>NZ_KB455575.1:0-526617 GCF_000341735.1 Methylotuvimicrobium buryatense 5G
ATCGTATGATTAATTTTGTGTATTTCGTAATTTTCGTGGACTGACTGCCGGATTTAGGATTAAACGAAGTAGTGTCCTCCCTTTTTTCCGGAATGTTAAGGCTAAATATCGTGCGAGTTATTTATTCCGCCGTTTTTTATTTATTATTGCCGCTGATTTTTGGGCGATTGCTTTGGCGCAGCATTAAGGCGCCCGAATACCGTAATCGTTACTGGGAGAGACTTGGGCTGTATCGGCGCCGTTTCGAAGGTCCGTTTATCTGGTTTCATGCCGTATCGGTCGGAGAGGTCGAGGCAGCTTTTCCGTTAATCAAGCGCCTTCAGCAAGATTATCCCGCAAAAAAGATTCTGATTACCACGACAACGCCGACCGGTTCCGCGCGTGTTCAGGCTGTATTGGCCGATTCTGTCACTCATGTTTACCTTCCTTACGATACGCCCGGTTCGGTCGCGCGGTTTATTGCCGCATTCAAGCCCGAGCTTGGCGTTGTCATGGAAACCGAAATTTGGCCCAATCTATTTGCAGCCTGTGCGGCAAAGGATATTCCGTTATGCATTGTCAATGCTCGATTGTCCGATAGATCCGCGCGCGGTTACGCCAAAATTCCGAGCCTGATTAAGCCGGCGCTTGCTTGCGTGAGTCAAATTGCCGCTCAAACGCAGGAGGATGCCGAACGATTCGTGTCGATCGGCGCGGAACTAGAGCGTGTTCAAGCGGTTGGCAATTTGAAGTTCGATATCGATATCGATCCGCAATTCCTGGATCGAGGTAAGCAGCTGAAGCAGGAATACTTCGCCGGACGTTTTGTTTGGATTATCGCCAGCACGCATAAAAACGAAGAAGCGATTTTTTTAAGCCTTTATCCGAAGCTCAAAGCCTCTATACCTGAGTTGCTGCTATTGCTTGTGCCTCGTCACCCTGAAAGGTTTTCCGAAGTCGAGCGTCTGGTTGCCGGCAATGATTTAAAACCGATAAGCCGTTCGTCCGGGTTGAAATGTGCGGATGAAACCGATGTATTTTTGTTGGACAGCATGGGCGAATTGAAGCTGTTTTATGCTGCTGCCGATTTGGCTTTTGTCGGCGGCAGTATGGTGCCGGTCGGAGGGCACAATATTTTAGAGCCGGCGGCGCTTGGAGTTCCGGTGATGTTCGGTCCTTACATGGATAATTTCAGAGAAATTCAATCCAATGTCTTAGCCGCTGAAGCAGCGGTTCAATGTTACAACGAAGCGGAAATCCTGTTTAATGTAGGTAATATCTATCAAAATCGAGCGGCGCGTGATGCATTGGCCCAAAAGGGATTGCAATTTGTTGCAGACAACAGAGGGGCTTTGGAGAAAGTTGTGGCCTTGATCGGTTCGTTAAGCGGATGTAATAGAGGTGAAAGGTGAAAGGTGAAAGGTGAAAGGTGAAAGGTGAAAGGTGAAAGGTGAAAGGTGAAAGGTGAAAGGTGAAAGGTGAAAGGTGAAAGGTGAAAGGTGAAAGGTGAAAGGTGAAAGGTGAATCGGCGCTTGACAAGCGATTTAAATACTGCATCATTTTACCGCTTACCGCTTACCGCTTACCGCTTACCGCTTACCGCTTACCGCTTACCGCTTACCGCTTATTCTGTGGTCTAATGATATTAATAATAAATGGAGAACATACATGCTCAAACAAGAATTAGTGGACGAACTCAATATTTTGCTGCATTACAATCTGACGACGACACTCGAGGGAATCAAAATTCATAAGGATGCGGATGCCTCTGTAATTGATGCAGTAGCGCGTTTGTACCAAAAAGGCTTGGTAACGCAAGCGGATGGCGGATATTTGACCGATCTCGGCCGAACGGCAGCCGAGCATGCGCAAGCTTGTCATATTATTCTTACCTCCGGTTGAGGATGTTGCTTACGGGTTTTCGGGAGGCTTAAACGATGAAAGTATTTTTATTATTCTCCGGTAGCGGCACGATGGTCGTGTTGACGGATCGTTCGCAAGTCGACGATCAGTCGTTTTTAGCAGTGCTGGCAGGTAAGGGCGTAGAAAAGTTTGTCGCCTATGAAATTCCTGTGCCGTTGGCCAGAGAGCGCTATGGACATCATTTCGAAAAGGCCGAACAAGAATTAAGTGCGGATCGCCCTTTGCGAGTGCTCGATTATAACGGCGAACGCGCAATGCGTTTGTTTCAATTCGCCGAATTGGGCGCTGTGGTCATGCATGAGCCGGAGGGTTATACCGAACAAAAAAGTTTCTAAGGGTGATTGTGGGGCGGTCTCGCTTTTTCAAGTGCGCTTGTCGCTTATGCATATCCTACAAGGCTAATTTTTCACTCCGATTGACTCGAGGTCTGGTGATTTGATTGCGGTTCTTGTATAGTTCGCCGCTTTTTCCGGATATCAACTATGGTGGAAACCGATGTCGTCGTAATCGGTGCGGGCGCTTCCGGGTTAATATGTGCCATCGAAGCAGGTAAGCGCAAGCGCAATGTGAAAGTGTTGGAATTAGCCGCAAAGCCCGGTAAAAAAATTCTGATGTCTGGAGGCGGGCGCTGTAACTTCACCAATTATTCGGTTGAACCGGACAATTATATTTCCCATAATCCGCATTTTTGTAAATCGGCCTTGAGTCGATTTACACAATGGGATTTTCTGGATTGGGTTCAGCGTTATCGCATTCCTTATCACGAGCGAGAATTCGGTCGTCTGTTTTGTAATGACAGCGCCAAGGATATTCTTAATATGCTTTTGACCGAGTGCGATTCGGTGGGTGTCGACATTAACTTGAATACCCGCATCGAAGCCATTGAGCATCGTTCCGATCGACAATTCCTGATTAAAACCAAGCTGCAAAATTATTTATGCCGCTCGCTGGTGATCGCTACCGGCGGTCTGTCGATTCCTAAAATGGGCGCGTCGCCCTTCGGCTATAAAGTCGCTGAACAATTCGGTATTAAAGTTTGGCCGACTTCGGCGGGCCTGGTTCCATTTACGCTACAACCGGATGACAAGCAGCGATTGTCCGAACTTTCCGGTATCGCACTGTTATGCCGGGTGAGTTGTTACGAGCAAAGTTTTACCGAGAATTTGTTGTTTACCCATCGGGGACTAAGCGGGCCGGCGATGCTGCAGATTTCGAATTACTGGCGTCCCGGACAGTCGTTGACGATCGATTTATTACCCGAGACCGATCTTGCCGAGCATCTTTGGCAGCTTAAAACGACAAAGTCAAAAGCTGCGTTAAAGACCATGCTGGCCGAATTATTGCCGAAACGTTTGCTCGCCTGTCTAATCGAGGAAAAGTTGCTGAATAGTAATATGGCGGATTTATCGGCCGCTCAAATCGATGCTATTACCGACTGTATCAGCCATTGGACGATCAAACCGAACGCGACGGAAGGCTACCGCACCGCCGAAGTGACACTGGGCGGCGTCGATTGTAACGCGATTTCATCGAAAACGATGGGCTGTCATGATGTGCCGGGTTTGTATTTCATCGGCGAAGTGCTCGATGTGACCGGTTGGCTCGGCGGTTATAACTTTCAATGGGCTTGGTCGTCGGGTTGGTGTGCCGGGCAATATGTTTAAACGGCTTGAAACCGATGATATCGTCCCCATACTCCCGGATACTGCGTCCGTTGAAAAGATTATTATTGTTTAAATCATCATGAAAAAGTTATTCAACAAAAGTTTAATCACGAACTTGCTGGCGGTTTTGATCGTTGTTACCGGCTATGTGTGCCCGGTACAACAAGATTTAACGAAGGCGGTCGGTTTTTTTGCATTGTCGGGTGCGATTACCAATTGGTTGGCCGTGCATATGTTGTTTGAAAAAGTGCCGTTGTTATATGGCTCCGGTGTCATACCTAATCGCTTCGAGGAGTTTAAATCGTCGATCAAGTTGCTGATGATGCAACAGTTTTTTACCGTCGAAAATATCGAGCAATTTATCGAAAAAGAAGAGCGGGAGGGCGGCAAGGTATTGAATTTAGAGCCGATACTGAATGCAGTCGATTATGAACGGGTTTACGAGGGTCTTGTTGCTTCGATTATGAACTCTTCGTTCGGCGGCATGCTGATGATGATGGGTGGAGAAGAGGCGCTGAAGCCGCTCAAAGAGCCTTTTACCGAGAAAATGAAGCTCATTTTGACCGAAACGGTCGATTCGGAGCGCTTCAAGGAGGCTTTACATCATAGTTTGGACGCCCATAAGATTGGCGAGGATATTGTCGATAAAATCGAGACAGTTATCGATAAACGCTTGAATCAATTAACGCCTCAGTTAGTCAAGGAGATCGTGCGGACCATTATCCGTCAACACTTGGGCTGGCTTGTGGTTTGGGGAGGCGTTTTCGGCGGCTTGATCGGTGCCGCATTCAGTTTTATATAATCATGAGCGATATTCAGTTACATTACGAAGCATTCGGCGATGAGCGCGCGCCGCCATTGGTCATCTTGCACGGCTTCTTAGCTTCGTCACGCAATTGGAGGCAAATTGCCAAGCGTTTGTCCGAGCGTTTCCGCGTTTATGTGCCGGATCAGCGTAATCATGGCGCATCGCCGCATGCCGAGCAGATGGATTATCCGCTGATGGCCTCCGACCTGGCGGCATTCATGGATTGTTTGGATTTGGAATCGGCTACCTTGCTTGGGCATAGTATGGGCGGCAAGACCGCGATGTGGTTTGCGCTCAACAATCCCGAGCGGGTGTCGCGTTTGTTAGTCGCGGATATTGCGCCGGTCGCTTATAGGCACAATTTCGATCGTATTATCGAGGCGCTTGACCGCTTGCCTTTGGCATCGCTTTCGAATCGTAAGCAGGCTGACGATTTTTTGTCTGAGGCGATTCCCGATATTGGCTTCAGGCAGTTTTTATTGCAAAACTTAATACTGCGGGATGGGCAGTATACTTGGCGAATCAATCTGGATTATTGTCAACAGTCGGCCGATTATATCGTCGGCTTTCCTTCGGTCGAGGGGGTGGCGGGTTTTACCGGAGATGCGTTGTTTATCGCCGGAGAAAATTCCGCTTATTTTCGACCCGAAGCCATTTCGGGACTGTTCCCTAACGCGGCTGTCGCAACGATTGCGAATGCCGGGCATTGGTTGCATGCCGAACAGCCCGAGTGTTTCGTCAAGGTAGTCGAGGATTTTGTCATGGATCAGTTTAAATAATCCGCCTAGTTTGCCGATACCATCCGTATATGGACAAAACGACCGGGTTATGAATATGAAACTTTATAGTGGGTTGATTGTATTATTATTGATTGTTTCGACTGCAAAGGCTTATGCCGAGTATTATGAAGTACCTATGATGGAGGCTAAATGGGATGTGGAAAGCGGTCAATCGGAATGCCGTCTTAAACAAACCATTCCCAATTATGGCTCGGCGGTGTTTAGTCATCGAGCCGGGTCTGAGTTAGCATTCTCATTGCAGGAAAGACGAGTTAAGGCCGATATCATTAAGGCGAATGTCACCGAAGCAACGGCGCCTTGGATACATAACGAGCTAGCGTCACCTAATCATGCGGTTTATTTAGATGGTGCCGCGCATGGCCGAGATTTTGATCGTCTCAGTGTGTATGGCGACGCGGCGGAAGATATGCTCGATGCATTATTGCGAGGCAACGCACCGACCTTTGTCTATGTGCGGGCATCGACGGTCTTAGATATGCGCGAAATTAGGGTATCGGTATCACCGATTAAGTTTTTGGAAAGCTATGATGACTTTGTTAAGTGCCGGGAAAAATTGTTACATAGTCGTTCAAAAGTTGTTTATTGAAAATTTTCCCTATAGGATTATTTTTGATTAAACAATCATCAGTGTTGAATCTAGCCGGCATTTGACAATAAAAAAACTCCAGGCAGGCTTGATTGCTGAGGGCGATCTGTGTGCCATTGGTTAATAATTGTCCAAGAGTATTAAAAACCGGTTAAAATGGTCTATGAATTAAGTTAGACTTACTGAAAAGTATTGGTATAGTGTATTCATAGTTTATTTAGGCTAGCTGAAAATAATAAGGAGAAAGCGGATGTCGAAAGGGCAAAATTTGCAGGATAATTTTTTAAATACACTCAGAAAAGAGCATACCCCTGTATCGATTTTTTTAGTGAACGGAATCAAACTGCAAGGTCGCGTCGATTCGTTCGATCAATATGTCATTATGTTAAAGAACACGGTCAGCCAAATGGTTTATAAGCATGCCATTTCAACGATCGTGCCAGGAAAACCCGTCAAAATCACCCGTGAAAACGAACTCATTGAAGATTAACGATACAAGGAGCGCTTGATTGTTTGAGCGTCCTAATGCCGGTGAACGGGCCGTGCTCGTTCACCTCACTTTACATACTTCACCCGAAGACCTTTCGGAATTGAAAGAGTTGGCTAAGTCGGCCGGAGCCGATCCGGTTTATGTGTTGACCGGTAGCCGGCAAAGTCCCGATTCGAAATATTTTATCGGTACCGGAAAGCTTGAGGAGCTCAAGCAGGCCATTAGCGATTATTCGGCCGATATTGTCTTATTTAATCACCCTTTGTCACCGAGCCAAGAGCGCAACCTCGAAAAAGCGTTGGAAGTTCGTGTGGTCGATCGCAACGGTTTAATCTTGGATATTTTTGCGCAGCGCGCACAAACCTTCGAGGGCAAACTTCAAGTCGAATTGGCTCAATTACGGCACTTATCCACGCGCCTGATTCGCGGTTGGACGCATCTGGAACGGCAAAAAGGGGGCATCGGCTTAAGGGGGCCCGGCGAAACGCAGCTCGAGACCGACCGTAGGCTTTTGGGGATTCGAATCAAGCAAATTCAACGCCGCTTGGAGAAAGTCGCCAAACAGCGTCATCAAGGGCGAAGCAAGCGTAAGAAAGCCGAAATTCCGTCGGTTTCGTTGGTCGGATATACCAATGCGGGAAAGTCGACGCTATTTAATACGATGACCGGTGCGGCAATTTATGCGGCCGATCAGTTATTCGCGACCCTCGATCCAACGTTACGTCAATGCGCATTGCCTAATAACGCTGAAATTGTCTTGGCCGATACCGTCGGATTCATTCGGCATTTGCCTCATGAGTTGGTTGCCGCTTTCAGATCGACGTTACAAGAGGCCAGCGAGGCAAATTTGCTGCTGCATGTGATCGATGCCAATGCCGAAGACCGTGATGAAACCATCGCACAAGTTAACCAGGTTTTAGAGGATATCGAAGCGAATGAAATTAGGCAGCTGCAAGTGTTTAATAAAATTGACCTGTTGCCGGATATTGAGCCGCATGTCGATAGGGATGATGAAGGCAATGCCTTGAGAGTCTGGTTATCGGCCGAAACCGGTGTCGGTGTCGATTTGCTTTACCAGGTGTTAGCCGAAATTTTTGCTTCCAGCAAAGTGCGACGACAGATCAATCTTTCGCCTACTCAAGGCGATGTTCGAGCGAAGCTTTTTCGTTTAGGAACGGTCCTCGAGGAAGAAGTGAGCGCTACCGGAGGATGGGAGCTACTGGTCGAAATCGATAAAAAGCATTTGGGTGTTTTGAAATCGGTTGATAAGTTGGAGGCTTAGAATGAATATTCTAATCTCGATAAGCAGGTTTGTATAATAGTGGTTTTTTTAGGATAATCCCCGAATTAATGATTATCTGTAAACTAAGCGTTTATTGTTCTCTTCGTAATGGCCTTTTTTATCGGAATCGGTCATCAAGAACAAGCTCAAAACGTGAGAATTAAAATAAATTTGTTTAATTTTATAGGTTTATTGAGTAATTAAATCGGTTACGAATGATGATTTTTCGTATCACCGGTTTATTATTTTACTGTGATAGACATCTTTTAATGTTTAATTTAAGAAAATCCAAACGGAGCATAGCTATGTCCTGGAATGAGCCTGGCGGCGGTAAAAAAGATCCTTGGAGCGGTCGTGGAGGAGACGATAAAGGCCCTCCGGATCTGGATGAAGCGATCAGAGCGCTTCAGGAAAAGATCGGCGGAATTTTTGGCGGCGGTGGCGGTGGCGGCGGCAGTTCGCCTGGCGCATCAATGAAAGGCTTCGGGTTTCTCATCGGAGGTGCTGTCGTTCTATGGGGGTTAAGCGGCTTTTATATCGTCGATGAAGGTAATCACGGTGTCGTGACGCGTTTTGGTAAATATACCGAAACGACGCAGGCCGGTTTGAATTGGCACATTCCCGTACCGATCGAAAGCGTTGAATTAGTCAATGTCAGACGGCAACGTTTTATCGAAGTCGGTTATCGTAGCGGAGGTGCTCAGCAAACGTTGGGGTCGGTCCCAAAAGAAGCATTGATGTTGACTAAAGATGAAAACATCGTCGATGTTCGTTTGGCTGTGCAATATCAAGTCAAGGATGCGAAGGATTTCCTGTTCAACGTTGTTAGCCCTGAGATCACATTAAAACAGGTGACCGAAGCGGCTCAGCGTGGTGTGGTCGGCTCAAGTAAAATGGATTTTGTCTTGACCGAAGGACGTACCGAAATCGTGGCGCAAATCCGGGAGGAAATTCAGGACGTCATGGATTCTTATAAGTCCGGCGTGCAAATAACCAGTGTTAACTTGCAGGATGCCCAGCCGCCTGAGCAAGTTCAGGGGGCGTTTGAAGATGCGATCAAGGCTCGTGAAGATCAGCAGCGTTTAATCAATGAAGCGGAAGCTTATTCGAACGATGTGATTCCGAAAGCGCGTGGTGCCGCGGCAAGAAAAATGCAGGAAGCCGAAGGTTATAAACAACAGGTGATAGCTCGAGCGGAAGGTGAGGCGAGTCGTTTCTTGGCTTTGCTAGGCGAGTATAAAAAGGCTCCCGAAGTGACGCGTAAGCGCTTGTACATCGAATCGGTGCAAAGCGTATTGACCCATTCCAATACCGTTTTCCTCGATGTTAAAAGCGGTAATAACTTGATGTATTTACCATTGGATAAAATAATTAAACAATCTCCAACGGATGAAACCGCGCAAAAATCTCAAGCCGGCAGCGTGACGCAAACTAGGCCGATCGATCCGGTTTTTCGAACCACTACTCGCGGACGTGAAGGAAGGGGACGCTAATGACTTTGAATAAAATTTTAATCGGTGTCGCTGCAATCTTGTTCGTTGGGTTGATGTGCGTTTTTACCGTATCGGAAACCGAAAAAGCGATTAAATTCAAATTAGGTGAAATTGTCAGAAACGATTACGAGCCTGGAATTCATTTCAAATGGCCAATCATCAACAATGTCAAAAAGTTCGATAGTCGTATTCAAACGATGGATACATCGCCGGAGCGTTTTTTGACCGCTGAAAAGAAAAACGTAATCGTCGACTCTTTTGTTAAATGGCGAATCGGTGATGTCAAGGCCTTTTATACCGTAGTTGGCGGTGATATCAATCAGGCTAATTTAAGACTGGATCAGATTATCAAGGATGCCTTCCGCAGCGAATTCGGTAGACGGGATATCACGCAGTTAGTTGCGACCGACCGAAAAGCGATACGGCAAATCTTGATTGATAGAACCACGCAGATAGCAGCGGATTTAGGTCTCGAAATCCTTGACGTTCAAGTCAAGCGTATCGATTTACCGCCTGATGTCAGTAGCTCTGTATTTAGAAGGATGGAAGCCGAGCGTGAACGGGTAGCTAGGGAGTTTCGCTCTCAAGGTTCCGAGGCGGCTGAACGCATTCGATCCGACGCCGATAGACAACGCGTCGTAATTCTTGCCGAAGCCTTTAGAGAAGCCGAGAAACTACGAGGCGAAGGCGATGCGATTTCGGCCGATACTTATGCTAAAGCGTTTTCAAGAGATGCTGAATTCTATAGCTTTTACCGTAGTATCAATGCTTATAAAGAGACATTTAGCGATCCTGATCGCTTGATGGTCATTGACCCGGAATCGGAATTCTTTAAGTACTTCAAGTCTCAGAAATAAAGACTGGCTAATATAACGTTCAATCACTTCGATTGGACAATTGACAATGCTAACGCTCCGTCTTTACGGGGCGTTTTGTTTGAGTGGATACGTAAAAAATGCAACAAAAAAATACTTGGCTTTTACCCGACGGTATCGAAGAGGTCTTGCCGGCTGAAGCCAAGCATCTGGAAAACCTCAGACGGAAGTTATTGGATGTTTTTTCGTGTTGGGGTTATTCGCTGGTCATTACGCCAATGATCGATTATTTGGATTCTCTGTTGACCGGGTCCGGCCATGATTTGGATCTCCAAACTTTTAAATTAACCGATCAACTGAGTGGTGAAATGTTGGGTATTCGTGCCGATATGACGCCGCAAGTTGCACGTATCGATGCACACAACCTTAATAATTGTGCGCCGGCCCGCTTATGCTATGTCGGTACTGTATTGCATACGCTCGGCGACCCGTTGGAAAAAACCCGGAGCCCGATGCAGATCGGTGCAGAATTATACGGCCACGAAGGCCGTGAGAGCGATGTCGAAGTGATTTCGTTGATGTTGGAAATGTTGGCGATGTCCGGCTTGAAAAACGTTCATCTCGACTTAGGGCATGTCGGTATTTATCGAGCCTTATCGGAACAGGCTGAATTGACCGATGCCGACGAAGCCGCATTGTTCGACGCGTTGCAGCGAAAAGCGCGGCCGGAAATCCGAGAACTCATCGAAGGATTAGCTCTCGATGAACAACTGAAAACAATGTTGCTCAGGTTGCCGGAACTTAATGGTGGTTACGAAACACTCGAGCAAGCACGAGTCGTGTTTGCCGATGCCGGCGATGCCGTAAAACGGGCCTTGGCAGATTTGCAAGCGATTGCCGATCAATTGGCGGCAGCTTTTCCTGATTTGCCGTTGAGTTTCGATTTGGCCGAACTCCGAGGATATCGCTATCATACCGGCGTTGTGTTTGCGGCCTTCGTGCCGAGCGTAGGGCGCGAGATAGCTAGAGGCGGACGTTATGACAATATCGGTGAAGTATTCGGACGGGCTAGGCCCGCTACCGGATTTAGCGCCGATTTAAAATTATTGTCGGTTTTGAGTAAGGATATTATTCCGCTTGAGCGGCCGGAAATTATTTTTGCTCCTGCTACCGATAACCGCGAGTTGGCCGAAAAAATCCGGGATTTACGCGCCGAGGGCAGGACCGTCATCCGTGAATTGCCCGGACAGACCGGAAACTACAAAGAACTTGGGTACACCTCGATTTTGGAAAAAAAAAATACCGACTGGGTTGTTAAAGCTATCGCTTAATTTGGAATCATCATGGGAAAAAATGTTGTAGTCATCGGCACTCAATGGGGTGACGAAGGAAAGGGTAAACTGGTCGATTTGCTGACCGATCAGGCGGATGCGGTTGTCCGTTTTCAAGGCGGCCACAATGCGGGTCATACCTTGGTCATTCAAGGGCAAAAGACAGTCTTGCATCTGATACCGTCCGGTATTCTGCGAAAAGACGTGCAATGCATGATCGGTAACGGTGTGGTATTGGCCCCGAATGCCTTACTCGAAGAAATTGAGATTCTCGAAAAGGCCGGTATTTCGGTCAAGAATCGACTGCTGATTAGCGAGGCATGCGCATTAATCTTACCGATTCATGTCGCGATCGATCAGGCTCGCGAACTGGCGCGCGGTAACAAAGCCATCGGTACTACCGGGCGCGGCATTGGTCCGGCTTATGAAGACAAAGTCGCACGTAGAGGTTTGCGCGCCGGCGACCTATTCGATGTCGGCAGCTTCAGTGACAAGTTGAACGAATTGCTCGATTATCACAACTTTATGCTGACCAATTATTATAAAGTCGACGCGGTCGATTTCAACCAAGCACTCGACGAAGTTCTGGCTCAAGGCGAGCAAATAAAGCCGATGTTAGCCGATGTCGGCGACGTACTCTCAAAGTATCAAAACGCCGGTAAAAAAATATTGTTCGAAGGCGCACAAGGCGCATTACTCGACATTGATCACGGGACCTATCCTTATGTGACATCATCCAATACGACGGCCGGAGGCGCCTCAACTGGTACCGGTGTGGGTCCGTTGAATCTCGATTATGTGTTGGGTATTACCAAGGCTTATTCGACCCGGGTCGGCAACGGTCCATTTCCGACCGAATTGATGAACGACATCGGCGAGCATCTCGGGGTGAAAGGTCATGAGTTCGGTGCGACGACCGGTCGAAAACGCCGGACCGGCTGGTTCGACGCGGTATCGATGCGCAAATCCGCCCAATTGAACAGCTTAACCGGCATTTGCCTGACCAAACTCGACGTGCTCGACGGTCTCGAAAAAATCGGCATTTGTACTGCTTACAAACTGGATGGCGAAGTCACCGAAACCGCTCCGTTAGGCGCCGATCGTTATCAGGCTTGTGAAGCGATCATCGAAGAAATGCCGGGTTGGAGCGATAGCACCGAAGGTGTGACCGAATACGACAAATTGCCGGAAAACGCGAAAGCCTATATCAAACGTATCGAAGAATTGGTCGGCGTCAAAGTAGCGATCCTATCCACGGGTCCCGACCGTGACGAAACCATCATGCTGGAACATCCGTTCAACTGCGATTGACAAAAGCTCCACACGGAAACGCCCGGTTTATGCCGGGCGGTTTCTGTGATTCCACCGGCACGACTAAGCGCCCGGTTCATTTATTATTTCCCATATACTCAAAATTTAGCTATACCCCTCGTAGATCAAAATTCTGCGCAGGGGTTGCCCGTCAAAGGACGCCGTGAATACGTCCCTGTAGGCTCTAGCCAGCTCCATGCTGGCAAAGCCTTTGCCGAGCACCTCGGCGCCTTCTCAGGGACTGCCGAAGTTTGAAGCACGAAAGGCATAACTTTATCCAAAAAAAGCGTTTTGTCCACGAAATACACAAAAATCACGATAATATTTAAATAGTTATGCTTTCTAAACTGTTCATCCGATGGGTGATTCAAGGGAATAAAGTATGTCGCTGATTACTTTCGTGTATTTCGTGGCTTTAGTGGACTAACTGCTGCAGTTAAGTTAAGGCTTGTCGATAGTAAAAAAATCAAAAAATGACTTGACCGCTACCGGCTTATACACACCAGGCGAAATTAGCGATTTTCGGGCCGAAATTCATAAATCAAGGACTTACGGAAACCGGTGTTGCTTCGTAAGTTATTGATTTAATGAAAATATGAGGCCTGTATAAAAAATGATCAATTTAACAAAACCGTAATAATTACGCGGCATAGAAGCTTTCATTATCAAGATATGCACAGAGTTATCCACAGGTTTTGTGGGTAACTGGAATTAACTAATCAACAGTGAGACTTAGCCGATTTTCGTGAAATGATTTTAAGAATCGCACGTAATTCATCATTATTCGTTTAAGTGATTGTTGGCGGGTTGATTTATATGGATGATTTCGCGGATCAATCGTTCGGCTTCTTCCAGTTCGTTGTCGTAGATCGTGGTGCGATAAAACTCGGTTCGGGTGCCGGCGTTCGAGGTCAAGAGCGGCTCGCCCGTTTCGCTAATGTTGATACGGGTTAGTGTCGATAGTCCCGGTTGCAGCGGGTGTTCTTGTATTTCTTTCGGGTCAAGGCCGATGCGGACCGGCACGCGCTCGGCGATATGAATGAAATTTCCGGTGGCGTTGTTGGTCGGCAGTACCGCGAATACGCTGCCGGTTCCGGGGTTTAGGCCTTGCACGGTGCCATGGTATAGTCTTTCGCCGCCGTGAGCGTCGATCTTGATTTCCGCGGATTGGCCGGGGCGGATAGAAGCGATTTGGGTTTCGAGAAAATTGGCCTCTATCCAGACTTCGTCGAGCGGCACAATGGCCATTAACGGCATACCGGACTTGATATGATCGCCGACATGCGCGCGGCGATTGGAAACATAACCCGACACCGGCGCGAAGATGTTGCTGCGCCGGTAATCCAAGTAGGCTTTTTTGACACGGCTTTTGGCTTTTTCGACGGACGGATGGCTGTCGATGTCGGTTTCGAGCAGTTGTGCTTGAATGCCCGATTTTTCCGCTTCGGCTTCGCTAATTGCCGCTTCCAGTTCGCGTAGCCGGTCGCGGGCGTTTTGCACTTGCTGTTCGGATACTGCGCCTTCGAAGAGGGCGCTTTCGTAACGTTTCAGATCGTGGCGAACTGTTGCCAACGAAGCTTGCCGAGCAATGACGCGATGATTGAGCGTGTCTATTTGGGCTTTCAGCGTGACGATGTTTCTAACCGTTTCGGCCAATTCGGCCTTGGCTTGTTGCAGGGCGACTTCGGCATGGTTGCCGTCGAGGCGAACCAATAAGTCGCCGGCTTGCACGGCCTGGGTGTTTTCGGCCGCGACTTCGACGATGATGCCTTCGGTCAATGCCTTGACCGTGATCAGATGTCCCGCGACGAAGGCGTCGTCGGTGCTAACCCAATCCCGGTTCATATACCACCAATAGGCGAAATAGCTCAAGCCGGCCAGCAATATCGCCAGTGTTACGCCTTTCAATCGGCGGTTACGCTTGCGGAGGATTTCTCTCGGACGGATTTTTTGGGGTACGGCTGTCGTCATAGTTTGTCGTTTTCGGTATAGCCGCCGCCCAGGGCTTTAAAGAGTTGCACGGCGGTTTTGAAGCGTTCGTTTTCGAGCGTCGCCAAGTGGTAGCGTTGATCCAAAACCTGAATTCGAGCTTCCAGCAAATCGCTACGATTGTTGAGTCCGGCTCGATTGAGGGTTTGCGCGAGACTTTCATTGCTTTGTGCCGCCTCCAGCGAACGTTGCTGCTCGGTGAGTCTGGCTTCGGCCTCCTGCCGGCGCGTCAAGGCATCGGCGACTTCTTGTACGGCATGTAGCAAACTGGCGTTATAGCGTTCCACCGCCGCATCGTAGGTGGCTTCTTGATAAGTCAAATTAGCGCGCAGACGGCCGCCTTCGAATATCGGAAACTCGATCGAGGGTCCGACGGCATAGGCCAGACTTGCGCCTTGCAGTATCACGTCGGTCATGCTAACGCTATGCAGGCCGGTAAATGCGATTAGATTGACGTCCGGATAAAATGCGGTTTCGGCGACTTTGATTTCTTCGGCGGCGGCTTCGGCGTGCAGTCTGGCCGCGGCGATATCGGGACGGTGCGCTAGCAGGCTCAACGGCAGGTCGGCCGGTAGGTTCAAGCGTTTCGGAAACAAGCTGGGATCGACCGCGATGCTTTGTCCCCAGTCGGGGCCACGCCCTGCGAGCGCCGCAAGCAAATGGCGCTGTACGTCGACCTTGGCGCGAAGAGCGGCTTCGATTTCCCGGACCGCATTCAATTCGATTCCGGTATTCAGCGGGACGGAGCGTTCGATCAAACCGAGCTCGAGCCGGGTCTGTTCGAGCTTTAACAATGCTTCCTTGTGTTGCACGATTTGTTGTACCAGTTTCAGTTTTTCGGCGCTTTCGCTCAGGTCAAAATAGGCTTGCGCGACGGTGGCCGACAACAATAATTTGGCGTCGGCCAGTTCGTTTTCGACGGCAACGGCGCGGCCGACCGAGGCTTGCAACGCGGCTTTGTCGCGTCCCCAAAAGTCCAGGTGATAACGCAAGATCAACGGGTTGATCAGCATGTGCCGGAAGTTTTCTCCGGCGAATTTGACTTGCACGCTGTTCGCGGAAAATCGTTGGGCATTGAATGTGATGTTCGCATGGACGGTCGGATACAATTCGGCGGCTTGCGCATCGACCATAGACTGAGCCTGGCTTAGCCGAGCCGTGGCGGTTTTCAGATCCGGGTTGTCTTCGAGCGAGGCTTCGATCAGTGTTTGTAATTGCGGATTGTTGAAGATGTCCCACCAAGCCGGGTCCGGCCATCGATCGGTCGCCGGTAGCCTCCGCTGCGCCTCGCTAAGCGTTTGGTCGATCTCGGGTAACGGATTCATCTTGGCGCGTTGGGTGCTTTCGGGAAACCACGCGCAGCCGGCTATCACTAGCGTACAACTCAGTAGACAGGCGCTAGCGGTGCGGTGTTTGACCGGTTTGCCGTTCATGGGCCCTCCGATAAGGCTTCTTGCGCCTTGCGCCTTAGCGCGCGAGCGGTCGTCGGTTTGGCCGGTTGCCGGGTCGGATAGGCGAGCCAAACCAAGATCGACAAGCCGACGAACAGGCAGCCGGCCAGCCAATAAGCGTCATTCATGGCGTTCAGCACCGATTCGCGTTCTGCGATTTTAGCCAATTTAATGAAGGCCTGCCGTTCGGACAGCCCTGTCGCAAGCAAGGGCTCCATGGCTTGATCGTAGCGAGGGGAGAGCGGCGTCAGGACTTCCGCTATTCGGGTCATATGCTGCGGCTTGCGTTGATAGATGATGATGGTTTGCAGCGTGATTCCGAACGCGCCTGCGGCAATCCGCATCAGTCCGGCCAATTCGACGGCTCGCCATTGTCGTTCCGGCGGCAGGCCGTGCAGCATCAGCGCGGTCAATGGCACGAAAAAACTGCCTAGACAAATGCCTTCCAATAGTTTGGGCCAGAATAGCTCAGCATAGGCATCGACCGCATCGAAGCGGCTGAGCCAGAAATAGGTCGCCGCGAAGCCGAGTAAATTAAATGAGGCCAGTAAGCGGGCATCGAAGCGCTTGATGATTTCATGGAACAGGCCGCCCATCGGTTTCGCGAAAATCGCCATCGGCAGAAACACCAGTCCCGCCAACCATGACGAGTAGCCCAGGGTGACTTGCAGTTGCACGATCAGCATCGACAACAGGCCTTGAAAGCACAGAAAGCCCAGAAACAGCGATAGGGCGCCGATCGTGAAGTTGCGATGCGCGAACAGTCCGATATCCAAAAACGGGTAACGCGCACCGAGCTCCCAAACGATCCAATAGGCGAGACTAATCGCCATGACGATGATCAAGACATCGATCAACGGCGAGTTAGTCCAATCCCAGTCGTTTCCGAGATTTAGAATCGTTTGCAGGCAACCCAGAATTACGGCTATTAAGATAAAGCCGGTGAAGTCGAAGCGCCGCCAGATCGGTTTGTAGCCGCGCTGATAGAGCAGCGCGCCGACTATTCCGGCAATCGTGAGCGCGACCGGAATGTTGATCCAAAACAGCCAGCGCCAGCCCAAGGTGTCGGCGATCCAGCCGCCAAAGGGGGGCGCGAAAGTGAATGGCGTCAAGGTAAATAGGCTCCAGACGCCGATGCCCATTGACTTGCGTTTATCCGGAAATTCCTTGATCAGCAACGATTGCCCGAGCGGCAGCGTTAGTCCGCCGGCAAAACCCATGACGATACGCCCCGCCAAATAAACATAGAACGACGTGCTGTAGGCGCAAACGAGTGAGGCCAATGCAAAAACCGTAAAGGCCGCGACAAAGGGGCGGTATTCGCCGATGCGCCGCGACAGCCAGCCGCCGACCGGAAAGGCTAGCGCCAAACCGATCATATAGTCGGTTTGCGTCCAAGTGGCATAGCTCAACGGAATGCCGAGTCCGCCGGCGACGCGGGGCAGCATCGCGATGTAGGCGCCGGCATTGAATAGGACCAATGCATGGCTCAAGCCCAGGCAGCCGTTGAACAAAACAAAGCGCCATCCTTTCAGGCGTTTCGCGTAAATGATGCTCATTGCCGCTTAGGATTTCGTAATAAATAACGTCCTGGAACTATGAGCCTTGTTGAGGGTTCGGTCACTCGCTTGGCAGGACGCCGTGAATACGTCCGTGTAGGCTTGACGGCGGCTTTCCCTGCCGCCGACACCTGCCAATCGAGCAACCGAACCCTCCTTAAAATAGGGAAGTTATTTACGGCCAAATCCTTAAAGCATGGAGGGGGCGAATCTATCAACATATTGAGGCAAGGCTAATAAAATTGTGTATTGACCGGCGGGGCTTCGACGAAGGGTATTTTAGATGGGTTTAGAGCCGTTTTCCGAAGCGGCAACCCGATGTTGCCGAGCCCGCGGTCGACGAGTCGCATGCCCATATCGGTAATCAGTTGTTTGAAACGTTGGCCTTCGTTGCCGAGTAGGGATTGCGACGAGCCGGAAACCGTATAGGTTTCTGCGCTGGTTCTGGCGTAAACCGTGCCGTCGGCCGGATCGACCAAGCGCATGAGAATTTGTAGCGCTGTTTGACCTTCGAAGATTCGGTAATGTCCGATGCCGATTTCGAGAACCGCATCAAAACCGGCCGATTCCTTTAGCGAGCGGTAGTCGATCGAGGATTGCGTTTGTTCGTACCACTGCGCAACCGATTTGCGCCAGTCGGCCGGGTCGCTACTGAACCGAGCTGTGGGGCTAGGTAGCCGGTAATAATGGCTACTCAATTGGGATTTGATATTGTTAAAGGTCAATTGCGTCACTAGGTTTTCAGCCAAAGCCTGGCTCGGTAGCCAATAGTCTTGACCGAGGGGCGAGAGTGACGGGCGATGCGCGTCTTGTTCTATGTCGGGGGCGAACTCGGTAACGACATCTTCGTTGCTGATTAATCCCGAGACTAGCAGCTTGCCCGGATTGAGATAGATCTTTTTGGTCAAGGGTGTTGCGATCTCCATGTTCCGAAAGTGACGCTGCACCGGTAGGCGGTTGTCGATGGGATCGGGAATGACTTCGAGCGGCGGCGTTTCGATTGGGACGACGAGGATCTGGCGTAATTGTGCGGTTTTGTATGCAGGCGCCTTGATCGGCGGCGCTTGGCAACCCGATAATACTAAGGGAAGGAGTAATATGAATATACCGGTCATGATACTGCCGATTCGATTGCGCCGCGGTTTGCCGAAACGAGTAAGGAGCGCGCGGTAATCGAAGTCATGGCTATTGTTTGTGTTGGGGCTTAGCGCCGTGTTCAAAATTGATTTTGACATCGGTGATTTCCTGTCTTGAATTATTCGGTTGCTATAAATATCGGTGCCGGTGAATGATTTCGGTATGGGGAGAACAGTTGATCGCGTCGACTGGGGTATTCCGGCATGACTTGATGGATATGGAAGCAATTACTAGGCCAAATTTCAGGCTATTGAATAATAAGGTATTTTTTGTGGTGTGTTAGTGATTGTTGTCATAATGACACTTGTCGATGGAGTGAGGTTTGACGTATACCAAAAAGATTTACTGAACAGTCTTGCATAGGCTGTAGATGATCGTTGTAGAATAGGGATGTGTCGTATTGACTCGAAACGAGTCTAAATAACACGGTATTTTATCGGATCAGCCTGGGATTATTGAAATGGATAATGCTATACGTGAAGTAGTGCTCACCTTGACCGCTAATTTGTCGATGAATGAGCGTTATACCGAATTTTTGAACGTGTTTGCCAGAATTACCGGTAATCATGCGTGCGCCCTGTTGCGTTATCAAGACGGGCTATTGATCCCTGTCGCGACACGCGGCTTGGTACCCAAGGTCCTCGATATGCAGTTTCAACCGGAGCTTCATCCGCGCTTATCGGTCATCATGCAATCACGGGCCCCGGTTAGGTTCCCGGTCAACGACCCGAGGCCCGATCCTTATGATGGTCTGCTAAGTAACGATGCCAATGGGACGATTGGGGTTCATGCCTGTGTCGGTTGCGCCTTATATAATGAAAACACTCTATTTGGAGTGCTGTCCGCGGATTCGTTGGAGGCCGGTGCCTTCGATCATATCGAAGACAGCGTGTTTCGTATTTTTGCGGCCTTGGCGACGGTGTCGCTGCGATATGAATCGTATATCAATCGCTTGGAACAGTTGGCGAAGCACCGTGAATTGGTCGCTAGCGAGCTGGTCAATGAGAGCTTACAGCGCAGTAATCAAACCTTGGGTGAAAGCCCGGCAATGCGGAAATTGAGCGGCGAGATCGATATCGTCGCCGGTTCCGATTTGACCGTTCTGCTGCTAGGCGAAACGGGGGTCGGTAAGGAAGTCATCGCGCGTATCATTCATGCCCGTTCGCCGCGAGCCGATCAGCCCTTGGTTTATGTCAATTGCGCGGCTTTGCCTGAAGCCTTGGCCGAAAGCGAATTATTCGGCCATGTGAAGGGGGCCTTCAGCGGCGCGAATAATGACCGCGCAGGTAAATTCGAATTAGCTAATGGCGGCACGCTGTTTTTGGACGAAGTCGGCGAATTGCCGTTGACGATACAGGCGAAATTGTTGCGCGCGGTGCAATTCGGCGAAATCCAGCGCATCGGTTCCGACAAGAGTCATCGAGCCGATGTGCGGATCATTGCCGCCACGAACCGAATGTTGGCCGAGGAAGTCAAGGCAGGCCGTTTTCGCGCCGATTTGTATCACAGACTGAGCGTCTATCCACTGCATGTCGCCCCGCTGCGTGAACGTATCGTCGATATTGCTGTGCTGGCCCGGTATTTTCTTAATCAGGCCAGGGTACGTTTAGGTTTGGTTCGCGCAGGACTGGCCGCTGAAACAGTCGAAGTTCTACAAAGTTACCGTTGGCCGGGCAATGTTCGAGAATTGGAGCATGTGATCTTGCGAGCGGTGCTCAGGGCCTCGTCGATAAGGGGGCGTTCGGTGATACTTGAGCCTAACGATTTGGATCTCGCAGAGAAGCATGAGGCAACTATACAAGTCGAGACGGTCATGCCTGATGTCAAAAACGTTTCGTTGTCGCAGGCGGTCGATGATTTTCAACGGCAATTGATAAGGACTGCTTATCTCGAAGAGGGATCGAATTGGGCGAAAACGGCCCGTCGTCTTGGGGTCGATCGAGGCAACTTGCATCGCTTGGCCAAGCGTTTGGAAATTAAATAGATTTCATTTTTACCGAGGAATTTATACAGATCGCACTTCAAATTTCGGCATTGACGCATGGAGGTGCCGGGGTGTTCGGTCGATTTTTGCTCCTGCAAAATCGACATTCACGCCATCCATGGCGCTCGCAAAGGCTTTGACAGCAGGGATGTTGTCGCAGAGCCTACATGGACGTATTCACGGCGTCCTTTGACGGACACTCCGGCGCCGAAATTTGACCAGCAAAGGGTATAAATGGGGATTTGCGGACGCTTGTCTCATGAAAACGGATATTGTCATTGGCAGCGGGCCATTGCTCATTTCGGTGCTAGGCTGTATTTGAAAGACTCGCCAAACTCGAGGCATTCGCTTCCCAGTTTTTACCGTCGAAAGGCTCAACTGTCATTTTAGTGATTGTGCCTTCGTCAAGACATCGAACATTAATGCTGTAGCCGTCCGGATTCGATCTCGGCACGTAAAAGGATTTGATTCCGCAGGTTTTGCAGAACCAATGTTTGGCGATACCGCTGCCGAAGGCATAGCATGCGAGATTGTTTCGATCCGTCAGTAGCCGGAACCGTGAGGCGGGAACGATCAGGTGTAGAAATCCGGATTTTGAACAGATTGAACAATTGCAATCGTGCGCCACAATTTCCGGCGGCGCTTCGATTTCGAATCGTACTTTGCCGCAGTGGCATCCGCCTCTATGAATGACCGACTCTATGATTTCGTGTGATTTCATCGACCCATACCTCGACAAAGCGAACCGGAAAATCTGAAAAACCAGGGATAAATGCTCCGTAGATCGAAAATTCAACCAAACCGCCGAGGAACCAATACAGCGCGATTTTTCCGTGAATCGGATAAAGAATGAATTGATTCAGATCCACGAGTAGTCCCGCCAGCAGCGCAAAGTAGAGCCCGTAAACGACGCCCTCCGATACCGAACCGGTTCGGTTGAAACGGCCGTAGCCGCAGCAATTCCCAGTTTGAGCATTTTCGCCGATCTTAGGGTGTGGGGTATGCCTGTCGAGGAACGCCGTAAACCCATCCATGGGGGCTTGGCGGCAGCTAAGCACCAAGGATGGTGTGAATGCAGATTTTGCAGGAGCAAAAATCTGCCCCTGCTGCCGACATCCTCGCCAAGCACACCCCACACCCTTTTTGATCCCCAAATTGGGAATTGCTGCCGTAGCCGTAGGCGAACAACAATGCCAAGGCCCAAGACTGGATCAGCGACAACACCACGAACCCGGGGCTTTCGGCGCGCCTCAACGGCGCAACCAAGGCGTTTTCCTCGGCCAGAACGACGTGGCAGATCAGGGCGATGATAGAAATTACGAAGGCCGCGCAAATCGTTTGTCCGAAGCGCATTGGCGGTACTCCTTGGGATTCTAAAAACGCGAACCGGTCAGTTTGACATCGGCTTCCGCCCAAACGTGTCGGAACTGAGTATCGATTTCATCGGCTTCCCGGTTTTTTTGCTGATCGCGTAAGCTTTGCGCCAGCCCGAACAATGACCAACCGTTTTGAGGATGATGCCGCAAATCCTCGCGATAAGCGAGTTCGGCCTCTTGCTGCCGGCCCGCTTCGAGTAAAATCGCCCCCAAAACCTGCCTCGGCGGCAAATACCAGTCCTTGGGTTCGGTATAATTGAGGCCGTCTTCGAGTTCAATTGCGTGCTTGAGATGGGCGGCGGCTTTGTCGTAGTCCTGGGTTTCGGCAGCCAGTTCGCCGCTCAGAATATCCGATCCGATTCGCAACAGCGATGCGACCGGATTTAAATCGAACACTTTCAATTCGGCAATAGCTGGATCGTTCGTGATTTTTTCAAGCTGAGCCAGTTCCTGACGGGCCGGTTCGGCTTGACCTGTTCTGAGTAAAGCCAATCCGCGCGCATAATGCCATATGCCTTTCGGATAAAGCAGGTCGGGAGCCGGGGCAGTTTCTTGCAGTATCGCCTCCCAATCACCGAACAAGGCTTGAGTGTAAAGCGGGATCAAGGAAAAATGTTGCAAGGTGCCGTCGAGTCCCGGCTCACGCAGCAATTCCGGTTTGACCTTGGCTGCGGTATCGGCGGCCGCCTGGGTTGCCAATGCCTTGCGTCCGGTTTTGATCGCGGCAGCCCATAAAAAATGATAATTGTGCGGGACATAGGCGAGGGTATAGATGCTTTCGGTATGGTTGTGACTCAGATAGCCGTGATCGGATTTAACAGCCTGCTGATTGGCCAAAATCGCATCGCGGTAGCGCCCGGTGCGGATATAGATATGCGCCGGCATATGTACCAAATGGCCGGAAGCCGGTACCAAGAACGGCAGGCGCTGAGCGCTCGGAAGCGCTTTTTCGGGGAACGGTGAGGCTTCGAGAGCGTGAATATACAGATGATTGGCGAGCGGATTATTGGCATCGATAGCCAGGGCCTGTTCTAAGGTCGATACGATTTCCGCTGTCCACGGTTTGGCCTCGCCTTGTTTGGTCCAGAAGTCCCATGGATGTAAATCCATCAAAGCTTCGGCAAATAGAGAGAGGATGACGGCGTCGTCAGGAAAGCGTTGAGCCACTTCGCGCATAGCCGCCGCATAGGCTTCATCGAGCGATACCCGGTCCGTCGGCGCCTCTTGTACATAACGTTTGGTTAAGGCCTGAATCAGGGCTTTTTCTTTGTCGGAGACCGAATCGGCGAGTGTCATCGCTTTTTGTGCCGAATCATAGGCTTGTGGGGCAGTGCTTGGGTCCATCGGCGTATTAATATTCGGTCCAAGTGCTATCGCTTCGCCCCAATAGCACATGGCGCAGTTCGGGTCCAAGCGATAGGCTTGACGGAATGAGCGTGCCGCTTCGGCATGGTTGAAACCGTAGGTTAGAATCAATCCTTGGTCGAAATAGCGTTGTGCCGCAGTCGATGATGTAATGATCGGATAGCGGTGGTCGCCCAAATCGTCGAACAACGGTACGGTGTCGACTTGCAGGTTATGGCAGCCATGGAGCAGCAGCGCTGAAAACAAGAGCTTTGTTAAATCATGCATACGTTTTTTCTTTAGTTTGTGTTGCGAAAATCGGGCGATGACGATTTGTGGAGTGTCATTGCTCATGAATCATTATGTTAGTTTCGTTGTTTATCATAACGTTTATCCTATAAAAAAAGCATTTCACCATGCAGATTATGAAGAATAAGAAGTTAATTCAATAACTTGTTATGCGTTTGTATGGAATTTTCGCTCACCAAAAAGGTTTGCGAGAATATTTAGATAATTTCTTCAAGTCCTTCACGAGCTTTATGTACTTTATGGTTAAACTGTCGAATTTAAGATAAATGGTTTTAAAAAAAGGTTTGTATATTAGCGTATATCGAATATAATGCCGCGTTCATTTGATGTGCGAATGTGGCGGAACTGGTAGACGCGCTGGATTTAGGTTCCAGTAGGGTAGCCTGTGAGAGTTCGAGTCTCTCCATTCGCACCAATTAAATTCTAAATACATACATTTCAAGTTAGCGTTCTCAACGTTAACTTTTCCAAGTCTTAAGCCTTTGTCAGGCGTCTTAATCCAATCGTATCAAAATAGCTGAGGTAAAAAATGCAGGTTTCTGTCGAAAAAACATCGGAATTAAGCAGAAAAATGACCGTGAGCGTGCCAGAAGAAATTGTTAAGGAGAAAATGGAAAATCGTTTTAAATCCTTGGCGCGTGAAGTCAAATTGGATGGTTTTCGGCCGGGAAAAGTACCTCAGCATGTCGTTAAAAAAATGTTCAAAGATAGAGTTCGAGAAGAAATCGCCGGTGATTTGATTCAGTCGACTTATTTTGAAGCTCTGCAAGAACAAAATTTAAGACCGGCAGGATACCCGCATATTCAACCTATCGATGAGTCGGAAGGTTTTCAATACACGGCGGAGTTCGAGGTGTATCCCGAGATCTCTTTACAAGGAATTGACGGTATCGAAGTGGTCCGGAAGGTTGCGTCTGTCGAGGAAGCCGATCTTGACGCCATGATCGAGCAAATCAAAAATCAAAACAAAACTTGGACCCCTGTAGAGCGTCCAGCTCAAACTAATGATCAAGTTTGGATTAGCTTTTCAGGTGTTTGCGAAGGCGAAAATTTTACCGATGGCAAAGTAGACGACTATCCTGTCGAGATAGGCGCCAACAAAATGATACCCGGATTCGAAGACAATCTGATTGGTTTGAGTGCGGGCGACGTCAAAACTTTTACCGTGACATTCCCCGAACAATACGGCAACGCCAAGTTGGCCGGAAAGCCCGCAGAATTTGAAGTTTCTGTAGCCAAGGTTGAAGAGTCTGTTGTTCCTGAAATAGACGCCGATTTTCTGAAAAATTACGGAGTTCTAGAAGGCGACCTGGCGACCTTCAAAAATGATGTCAAGGCGAACATGGAGCGGGAATTGAGACAATCGCTGCGTAATAATCTTAAGACTGCCGTAATGGATAGTTTGTATGCCAATATTTCGGTTTCATTACCGAAAACGCTTGTCGATCAGGAAGTCGAGGAAATAATCAAGCCTTACGCTGAAAACGCTAAAAAGCAAAACCGCAAGTTAGACGAATCTGAATTACCGAGGGATGTTTTTGAGGAGCAAGCGCGTCGAAGGGTTGCTTTAGGCTTGATTCTGAGCGAGGTTATTCAGGCCAACAATATTAAAGTCGATGAAGCGAAAGTGCGGTCGACGATTGAAGATATGGCGCAAAGTTACGAACGTTCTCAGGATGTTATTAATTGGTATTATTCCGATGAAAATCGTCTGAATGAAATACGACAATTGGTTTTGGAAGACCAAACAGTTGAGTGGATTGTCGAAAGAGCGAAAGTCACCGATGAAAAAGTCAGTTTCGATGCTATCATGGGCAAGAAGTAACAGATCTTAGGAATGCAAATGCACTATCGAAATGAGTTGAATAATAACATGCAGCCACAGGCGGCCGGCGGTTTGGTCCCTATCGTCATTGAACAGACAGCTCGGGGCGAACGTTCGTTCGATATTTATTCCCGATTGCTCAAAGAGCGCGTGATTTTTTTGGTAGGCCAAGTCGAAGATTACATGGCCAATCTAGTTGTTGCGCAGTTATTATTTCTCGAATCGGAAAATCCGGATAAAGATATTCATCTTTATATTAACTCTCCGGGCGGTTCGGTGACCGCGGGTATGTCGATATACGACACGATGCAGTTTATCAAGCCGGATGTCAGCACGATGTGCATTGGTCAAGCCGCCAGTATGGGGGCATTATTGTTAACCGGCGGTGCGAAAGGTAAACGCTTTTGTTTGCCTCACTCGCGAATGATGATTCATCAACCTTTAGGCGGTTTTCAAGGGCAGGCTTCCGATATCGATATTCATGCTCGTGAGATTCTGTCAATCAGGGAGAAGCTCAATAAAGTTTTGGCTTTACATACCGGGCAGCCCATCGAAAAGATTCAGTTGGATACCGATAGAGATAACTTCTTGAGTGCTCACGATGCGGTCGAATATGGGTTGATCGATAAGGTGTTGACCAGTCGTGTCGGCGAAACGATCAAATAACAATTTGCTAATGTTCGGGATATCCTTTTTACTGAATCGATTGATGCGAATACTTCAGTCTTGGGGTATGTGGGAGTCTATTTATGAGTAATGACAAAAGCGGTAAAGATGACGACAAGCTTCTTTATTGTTCTTTTTGCGGTAAAAGTCAGCATGAAGTCAGAAAACTGATTGCAGGCCCTTCGGTATACATTTGCGACGAATGCGTCGAGTTGTGTAACGATATCATTAGGGATGAATTGTTGGATGATTCTTCAGAAGGCGATGGTTCTCTTCCGAAACCGTTAGAAATTAAAACCGTGCTGGATGAATATGTCATCGGTCAGGAACGGGCTAAAAAAACTTTGGCTGTTGCGGTTTATAATCACTATAAGCGTTTACGCAGCAAATCCAGAAAAGATGAAGTTGAATTGGCGAAGAGTAACATTCTGCTAATCGGTCCGACCGGGTCCGGAAAGACACTGCTGGCTGAAACGTTGGCTAGATTGCTGGATGTTCCGTTCACGATTGCCGATGCGACCACATTAACCGAAGCCGGTTATGTCGGCGAAGATGTCGAAAACATCATTCAAAAAATTCTGCAGAAGTGCGATTACGATGTCGAAAAAGCGGAATCGGGTATCGTATATATTGATGAGATCGATAAGATTTCTCGAAAGGCCGATAATCCTTCGATCACTCGTGATGTTTCCGGTGAAGGTGTACAGCAAGCGTTATTGAAACTGATCGAAGGTACCGTAGCTTCAGTGCCTCCGCAAGGCGGTCGCAAGCATCCTCAGCAGGAGTTTTTGCAAGTCAATACTGCGAATATTCTTTTTATCGTAGGCGGAGCATTCGCAGGATTAGATCGCGTGATCAAGGCCCGTTCCGAGAAAGGCGGTATCGGTTTTTCCGCCGAGGTCAAGGCCAAAGATAACGACAAGAATGTCGGTGAAATCTTTGCCCAAGTCGAAGCGGAGGATTTGATCAAGTATGGTTTGATTCCCGAGTTTGTCGGTCGTCTGCCGGTAATTGCAACGCTTGAAGAATTGGATGAGGAAGCGTTAGTCAAGATCTTAACCGAACCGAAGAATGCGCTCATTAAGCAATATCAGCATTTATTTGAAATGGAAGGGGCGGAACTGGAATTTAGAGAAGATTCCCTACATGCCATCGCTCGCAAGTCTATGGAAAGAAAAACCGGTGCAAGAGGGTTGCGAACCATCGTTGAAAACGTTCTGTTGGATACAATGTATGAGCTGCCGTCAGCGGAAAATATCACAAAGGTTGTTGTGGATGAGGGCGTGATATCTGGCGAGTCCAAGCCGATTTTGGTTTATGAATCCGAGATAAAAAAAGCGGCTTCGGATTCCTGATCTCTCTTTTGCTAGTTAAACTTCGGTGCAGGACTTCTATTCATGCCATCCATGGCAATCAGTCGCCGCCGTCAAGCCTACAAGGACGTATTCACGGCGTCTTTTGACGGACCCCCGGCGCCGAAATTTGACCAGCAAAGGGTATAGCATATTTCTCAGAATAAGAAAGGGCTTTATATGTAACATATAAAGCCTTTTTTTTGCTTAATTGCGATGGTTATTCGCTCAGAACTTGCTATTTTAATAAGTGGCCTTATATTAGCTGTATAGAGAAATAATAAATGACCCATTTTGCGGAAGCTTATTGAAATGACAGTTATACATCAAACAAAAATGATCGTACCGGTTTTGCCGTTAAGAGATGTCGTGGTTTATCCGCACATGGTAATTCCATTATTTGTGGGAAGGGAAAAATCGATTGTCGCGCTCGATTCGGCAATGAAGGATAACAAGCAAGTGCTTTTAGTCGCACAAAAGGAAGCCGAAGTCGATGATCCGGATTTCACCGATTTATATCAGGTGGGGACATTGGCGAATATTCTCCAATTGCTTAAATTGCCTGACGGAACCGTAAAAGTGCTAGTGGAGGGAAGTCAGCGCTGCCAAGTGGATAAATACGAATTTTCCGGCGGTTATTTTTCGGCCTCGGTATCCGAGATTAATGACATTATTACGATGTCCGAGCAAGAGCAGGAAGTATTGCAGCGTACTGCAATGGGATCTTTCGATCAATATGTCAAGCTGAACAACAAGATCCCTCCCGAGGTGTTGAATGCGTTGGCCGGTATCGACGATCCGGGGCGTTTCGCCGATACTGTGGCGGCTCACATGACGCTGAAAGTTTCCGATAAACAAACGATCTTGGAATTGTCCGATATTCAGCAGCGTTTGGAAGCATTGATGACGCTGATGGAGGGCGAGGTAGATTTACTCGAAATGGAGAAAAGTATTCGCGGGCGCGTCAAGCAACAAATGGAGAAAAACCAAAGGGAGTACTATCTGAATGAGCAGATGAAGGCGATACAAAAGGAATTGGGCGAAATGGACGATGCGCCTTACGAAATAGAAGAGCTCGAAAAGAAAATCAATGCGGCAGGCATGACGGCGGAAGCGAAAGAGAAGGCGACCGCTGAGCTCAATAAGTTGAAAATGATGTCGCCTATGTCGGCCGAAGCGACTGTGGTGCGTAACTATATCGATTGGATGGTTAATGTGCCATGGAAAAAGAAAACCAAAGTCAGGCATGATTTAAAAATAGCGGAAGAGGTATTGGAAGCCGAGCATTACGGACTTGAAAAAGTTAAAGAAAGGATTCTTGAGTATTTGGCCGTGCAACAAAGAGTTAAACGCTTAAAGGGGCCTATCTTATGCCTAGTGGGCCCTCCAGGCGTCGGTAAGACTTCGTTGGGCGAATCGATTGCGCGCGCAACCAACCGCAAATATGTACGCATGGCCTTGGGCGGGGTCAGGGATGAGGCTGAAATTCGTGGGCACCGGCGTACTTATATCGGTTCCATGCCCGGCAAGATTCTGCAGAATTTGGCTAAGGTGAAGACGCGTAATCCCATGTTTCTGTTGGATGAAATCGACAAAATGGCTGCCGATTTTCGTGGCGATCCGGCATCGGCATTGTTAGAGGTTCTCGATCCCGAGCAAAATCACACTTTTTCGGATCATTATCTGGAAGTGGATTTCGATCTGTCCGATGTGATGTTTGTAGCGACGGCCAATACGATGAATATTCCGGCGGCGTTACTTGATCGCATGGAGGTTATTCGTCTCGCCGGCTACACTGAAGATGAAAAAATCAACATCGCGATGCGTTATTTGATTCCCAAGCAAATCAAAAATAACGGTTTGAAAGAGAAAGAAATCGATATTGCCGAATCGGCAGTTAGGGATATTATTCGTTACTATACACGAGAGGCCGGTGTCAGAAGCTTGGAGCGAGAGATTTCTAAAATTTGCCGTAAGGTTGTTAAGGATTTGTTGCTTCAACAAGAAGATGCTAGGGTATTAGTTGATTCGACTAACCTGGATAAATATTTGGGCGTTAGGCGTTTCAATTACGGATTGGCGGAAGAACATGATCAAATCGGCCAAGTGACCGGTTTGGCGTGGACCGAGGTTGGCGGAGAATTGCTGACGATTGAGACGGCTGTTATTCCGGGTAAAGGCAAGCAAACTGCAACAGGAAAGCTCGGCGATGTGATGAAAGAGTCTATCGAGGCGGCGATGACGGTGGTTCGAAGTCGTGCGGCTGTGCTAGATATCGATAATGAAGTTTTTCAAAAAAACGATATTCATATTCATGTCCCTGAAGGCGCGACTCCGAAGGACGGGCCCAGTGCCGGTATCGGCATGTGTACCGCGATTATTTCCGCGTTGACCAAAATACCTGTCAAGGCTAGTGTAGCAATGACGGGGGAGATCACATTAAGAGGTGAAGTGTTGCCTATCGGCGGCTTGAAAGAAAAGCTGCTGGCTGCTCATCGCGGAGGCATTACTACGGTGTTGATTCCGGCGGAAAATGAAAAAGATTTAGCCGAGATTCCGGCGAATATCAAGGAAAAGCTAGCGATTAAATGTGTACACTGGATCGATGAGGTCTTAGTCGAAGCGTTGCAGTACATGCCGGTTCCGGGCGGTAAGAAAAAGTCGGTTGAACATGCTAAAAAAACCGAAGCAGCCGCTAAAGCAAAAAAACAGAATGTAACTGCGCATTAATAAGCATTTATTTTGTTAAAGTGTGCTTGAAACCAGAAAATACTTGGTCTGTAGAGTTTAAAGCTTGACACTTTATGAGTCGTGTTGATATAAATGTTCGCTTTCTTATGCAGCGGGGGGCTACATAAGAAAATAAGCGCTTTGCTTATGCAATTAACTTTAATAATTTCCTAGGGGGAATAATGAACAAATCTGAACTTATTGATGCTATCGCGGATTCATCAGGATTAACGAAAGCGGATGCCGGTCGTGCCTTAGATGGTTTTTTAAGTGCGGTAACAACAGCTTTAAGCAAAGGCGATTCTTTAGCGTTGGTTGGTTTCGGTACGTTTTCTGTCAAGGAAAGAGCAGAGCGCAAAGGACGTAATCCGCAAACGGGTGAAGAAATTACCATTAGTGCTGCAAAAATTCCTACATTTAAAGCTGGCAAATCTTTAAAAGATGCTGTAAACTAGTGCTTCTTTAGTCGGGTGCTTAGCTCAGCTGGGAGAGCATCGCCCTTACAAGGCGAGGGTCGGGGGTTCGATCCCCTCAGCACCCACCACAGACTTAGGAGCGGTAGTTCAGTTGGTTAGAATACCGGCCTGTCACGCCGGGGGTCGCGGGTTCGAGCCCCGTCCGCTCCGCCAAATATAAAACCCCGGGCCGTTTCACGGTTCGGGGTTTTTTTTTGCTTTGATTGAAGGTAGCTATTACTCCGATCTGATCGAAAAAGCGGCTAATTTCTTGGAGGTGCTGGGTCATGGCGTTCAGACTGCCGCCAAGTTCCTATGAATGGGTTCGCCAGCTCCTAAATTCCAAACGTTTTAGTTGTGGGACCGAATTTCGATAATTTAGGTGCAGGATCCTCGAAAGTCACCCGCATCTTTAAAGAAGTTGAGCGATTTTTCAGTAGATACTTTACGCACTTCAAATTTCGGCAGTACCTGAAGAACATGCGCTCCCTCACCTAACGCTAACTGAGGGAGCATAGGGTCTAAACCCAGTACCTAAATTCAATAGTTCATTGGCTATAGTTAATTTAGGTGCTGGGCCTTTGACGGGGGTATCCGGTGCTGAATTTTGATCTACCATGTGTTTAAGGATTCGGTCGTATACCCATCGTAGATCAAGATTCGGCACCGGAGCGCTCGTCAAAGGACGCAGTAAATACATTCATGTAGGCTCTAGCCAGCTCCATGCTGGCAAAGCCTTTGCCGGACGCCCCGGCGCCTTCTCGGGCGCTGCCGAAATTTGAAGTGCGAAAGGTATAAATAAATTCCCTATTTTAGGGAGGGTTCGGTAACTCGATTGATAGGTGTCGGCGGCAGGGAAAGCCGCCGTCAAGCCTATAAGGACGTATTTACGGCATCCTGCCAAGCGAGTGACCGAACCCTCAACAAAGCTCATAGTTCCAGGACGTTATTAATCACCAAATCCTAAAAGGGGTCGAGTGGGAGTTTGGCGGTAGCCTAAAAATCAATGTACATGAGTGTTCATACAAATCAAGTTACTTTTATTTAAGGATTTAGCATATGCTGACAAAGATAAGAGAAAAAGCGCAGGGCGTGTTCTCGTGGGTCATTCTGATCGCAATCACAGTACCCTTTGCTTTATGGGGAATTCAAAACTATCTCGATGTTGGAAAAGAAACTCCGGTTGCATCGGTCGGCGATAGAGATTTTTTTCAACGCGATGTGTCTAAAGCCTATGCTCAATTCAGTCAAAGTTTGCAAGGTTTGGATATCGACGAGGAAACGCTTAAGCAGCAAGCGCTGCAAAAATTGATTCAAGATGAAGTGCTTTTGCAGCATGTGCAATCGCAAGGCCTGGTGATAACGGATAAAACGGCTAGAGATTTTATTCAATCTTTGGACTACTTTCAGGTTGACGGCAAGTTTGATAAAAACCAATACCAAGCATTGCTGGGTTCCCAGGGCATGTCTTCGATCGAATTTGTAGGCAGAATCAAGAATGCATTGATGATGGAGCAGTTTCAGCATGCGGTCGTTGATAGCAGTTTTGCCACGCCGTACGATGTTGAAAGTTTTTTTAAAATTCAAAATCAACTACGGGATATTGAATATCTGACGGTTTCGGTCAAACCGATTGACGAACAGCCCGGCGAAGAAGAAATTGAAGCTTTTTACCGGCAATATCAAGATAATTATCGTACTCCCGAGCAAGTTTCGGTCGATTATATCGAGTTATCGCTAAATGAGCTTGCCGATGCAGTCGAAGTTGTTGACGATAAATTGCGTGCCTTTTATGAAGAGCAAAAGGAAACTTTCAGCACTAAAGAGCGCCGAAAAATCAGCCATATACTCTTTGCAGTGACTAGCGAAACCGATGATGCAGCAGCGTTGGCAAAGGCTCAGGCAGCGAAACAGCAACTGCAAGCCGAGTCGTTTGCTAAAGTTGCCGAAGCCTTGTCCGATGATAAATTAACGGCAAAATCCGGCGGTGATTTAGGATTGTTCGAAGCCGGCGTGATGGAAAAAGCCTTTGAGGATGCGGCGAGCGCGCTGCAGTTGGGTGAGGTTTCCGAGCCTGTTAGGTCGGCTTTCGGTTATCACCTGATTAAAGTGACTGAACTGATTCCCGGAGAAACTAAGTCTTTCGAGGACGTTAAGGATGAAGTGAAGCAATCCTATCAAAAAACGGAAGCCGAAAATAAATATTATGAGCTCGGGCAAACACTGACGGAGTTCAGCTACGAGCATTCCGAAGATTTACTCGGAGTAGCGGACGCTTTAGGGTTGACGGTTAAAACGACAAAATTGTTTACCCGTGAACAAGGCGAAGGAATCGCCGCGGAACACTTGGTTCGTAATGCAGCATTTTCCGAAGATGTCTTGAAAGGCAATAACAGCGAGCCGCTCGAGCTGGAAGGCGATCGATTGGTCGTATTGCATGTCAAGGATCATCAGCCTGCTACTGTGCGCGAACTCGCTGAAGTAAGGGATGACGTCATCGAAGCGTTGTTGTTGTCGAAGTCTAGGCGGCAGACTGAAGAGCGCGTCTTCGATCTTAAAAACCGTGCAATGGCCGGCGAGAACTTAAAAAAATTAGCCGAAGAAGCAAGCGATGTTAGTCACAAATCGATAACAGGCTTGTCGCGCACCAGTACTGAAGTTCCTGTCGAGCTTTTGCAGGCTGTTTTTAAAGCAGCCAAACCTGTTGCCGATCAGCCGAATCTTTTTGTCGCGCCGTTGAGAAACGGCGATCAAGTGTTGGTGAGTCTGCAGAGTGTTACCGATGGCATGATGACTGAAGAAGACAAAAAACGAATGGAATTGGCAACCAAAAATATTGCTAATGCGTTAGGTCAGTCGTTATTTAGTGCGGTAATGGCTAGTTTGCAAGAAAAGGCCGACGTGACTATCCGGTCAAAATGATTGAAACCGGATATTGAGGCAGCGTTTTAGCAAAAGCGTTGCCTTATCGGATTTTAAAACGGCATAAAAAAAGGGAGCTTAAAGCTCCCTTTTTTGACTGCGTTATCCTTGGAAAGGATTAGGATGCAGCTAAACCGGCTATGTTATAGCCGGCGTCAACGTAGGTGATTTCTCCGGTGATTCCGGAAGCCAAGTCCGAGCATAAAAATGCCGCAGCGTTGCCGACTTCTTCAATGGTGACATTCTTTTTCAATGGCGAGGTATCAGCCGCTTTACTCAGCATCGCCTTAAAATTGTTGATGCCGGAAGCTGCCAGCGTTCTAATGGGGCCGGCTGAAACCGCATTGACACGGGTGCCTTCGGCGCCTAAGGCGACGGCCATATAACGTACATTGGCTTCCAGGCTGGCTTTGGCGACCCCCATGACATTATAATTCGGGATCGCGCGTTCCGCGCCTAGATAGCTTAGCGTCAACAAGGCGCCGTTGCGTCCTTTCATCATCGGCCGCCCTGCTTTAGCCAGTGCGGTAAAGCTGTAAGAGCTGATATCGTGAGCGATTTGGAAATTCTCTCGGGTCGTGGCTTCGACATAATCGCCGTCCAGCGCTTCTCTAGGCGCATAAGCCACCGAGTGCACGATGCAGTCCAGTCCATCCCAGTGCTTGCCTAGTTCCTTGAATACGCCTTCGATATGGTCGTCATTGCTGACATCGCATTCGACAGTAATATTGGAGCCGCACTCGGCGGCCATTTTGACGACACGTTCTTGCAATTTGTCGTTTTGGAACGTAAATGCCAGTTCGGCACCTTCACGGTGCATTGCCTTGGCAATACCCCAAGCGATTGAGCGGTTGCTGGCCAAGCCGACAATCAAGACACGTTTGCCTTGCATGAAACCCATATTATCTCTCCATTGGTTTATTGTTAGAATAACGCAAAGTATCTCTAACCGTTAATTTGATGTCCAGCCTTTTGTGGATGAATACGCTGCTGATGAACATAAAATCTAAAACTATTGGTGTAAAAGCAGTTTTGTCGGCATTTGCCATATTCTCAGCAACTCCCAATTTAGGGATCAAAAAGGGTGTGGGGTGTGCTTGGCGAGGATGTCGGCAGCGGGACAGATTTTTGCTCCTGCAAAATCTGCATTCACGCCATCCTTGGCGCTTAGCTGCCGCCAAGCCCCCATGGATGGGTTTACGGCGTTCCTCGACAGGCATACCCCTCACCCTAAGATCGGCGAAAATGCTCAAACTGGGAATTGCTGCCATATTCTTAAGTGCTTGCGATATCTCGCAATTAAATAATCCTTATTCCAAAAAAGACGCTGATTTGGCGGTGCTTTATTCTGCATTTACCGAGCGGCCGAAGCATCTGGACCCGGCGATTTCCTATAGCGCTAACGAATATACGTTTCTCGGACAGATATATGAGCCGCCATTTCAATATCACTACCTCAAAAGGCCTTATGAATTGGTACCGTTGACCGCGATGCACATGCCGGAAGTAGTCTATCTTGATGTCGAAGGCAATCCATTACCTGAAAATGCTGCGGAAGCGCATATTGCCTTTACCGATTATCTTATTGAAATCAAACCGGGACTTCGCTATCAGCCGCATCCGGCGTTTGCCAAAAACAGTGACGGAACGTATCGATATCATGCATTGAGCGATACGGAGATAGCGCACATCACTGCGTTGGCTGATTTCCATCAGTCAGGGACTAGAGAGTTGGTGGCTGAAGATTATGTTTATCAAATCAAGCGCCTGGCTTATTCGAAAATTCAATCGCCGATCGCTGAATTAATGAAGCAGTATATTGTCGGATTCGATGAGTTTTACGAGGCTACCCGGGATGTCGAAGTCGGTGAATTAATGAAGCGAAAACTTTCCGGCGTGAAAGCGTTGGGCAAGTACCGTTATAAAATTCGAATCAACGGCAAGTATCCGCAATTCAGTTATTGGTTGGCGATGCCGTTTTTCGCGCCGATGCCTTGGGAAGCCGATGTTTTTTATCATCAGGATGGTTTGATCGAAAAAAACATCACGCTCGATTGGTACCCGGTCGGTACCGGACCTTTTCTATTGGCGGAAAACAATCCGAATCGGCGCATGGTACTGGAAAAAAACCCCAATTTTCGTTTCGAAGCCTATCCCGACGAAGGTGAGCCGGAAGACCGCGAGCAAGGTTTGCTCGAAGATGCCGGCAAGGCTTTACCTTTTATCGATAAAGTCGTATTTACGCTGGAAAAGGAAACGATTCCCTACTGGCAAAAATTCTTGCAAGGTTACTATGATGCATCCGGTATCGCCTCCGATAGTTTCGACCAAGCCGTGCAATTTTCCGGCAGCGGCGAAGTGGGTTTGACCCGCTCGATGGAAGAAAAAGGCATTCAATTGAAAACATCGACGGTGACCGCAATTTATTATATGGGCTTCAATATGCTGGATAGCCTAGTCGGTGGGTTGTCCGATGAGGCTAGAAAGTTACGCCAAGCGATCGCTATCGCGGTCGACTATGAGGAATTTATTTCGATATTCATGAATGGTCGCGGCGAAGCCGCGCAGGGCGTTTTGCCGCCGGGTATATTCGGCTATGCCGAAGGGCAGGAAGGGCTCAATCGCTATGTTTACGATTGGGTGGACGGCAGGCCAAAGCGAAAGAATATTGAGGCGGCTCGTCAATTAATGGTTGAGGCCGGATACCCCGGGGGGATCGACCCCAAAACCGGCCAACCCTTGATTATGTATTTCGATACGACCTCGTCGGGTATCGATGATCGGTCCAGATTGAACTGGTTTCGCAAACAATTTAGACAATTAGGAATTAAATTGGTCATACGCGGGACCGATTACAATCGTTTTCAACAAAAAATGCGTGCCGGCAATGCGCAAATTTATATGTGGGGTTGGAATGCCGATTACCCTGACCCGGAAAATTTCTTTTTTCTGCTTTATGGACCAAACGGAAAGGTGCAATTCGGCGGGGAAAATACCGGTAATTACCAAAATCCGGAGTTCGATCGCATATTCGAAAAAATGCGCAATATGGATAACACGGACGAGCGCTTTCGCTTGATTCAGCAATTACAAGAACAAGTTCGTTATGATGTGCCGTGGTTATTCGGCTTTTATCCGAAAGATTTCATTCTTTATCACCAGTGGTATAAAAATGTGAAGCCGAATTTAATGGCGAATAATCGCTTAAAGTACGTTCGCATCGATACAGTTACCCGGACCGAAAAAAGACAGCAATGGAATCAGCCGGTTTTCTGGCCTATTGTGCTGGTTTTATTGTTGTTAGCGGTACTGATTGTACCGGCGGTGATTGCTTATCGCCGTAAAATCAGAGCAACCGCTCATTAGTTTTCAATAATCTACAAGGTTTTGGAGGCCTAGCGATGATTCAATATATCATCCGACGAGTTTTATATGCATTTCCGCTATTGCTGGGCGTTAACATTCTGACGTTTGTGTTGTTTTTCGTCGTGAATAGCCCCGAAGATATGGCGCGTATGCAACTCGGGCACAAACATGTCACCGAGCAAGCCGTCGAAAACTGGAAGCAGCAGCGAGGTTATCATTTACCGCTGTTATGGAACGCTGAGGCCGGAGGGGCAGGCAAGGTCACTGAAACGATTTTTTTTCAAAAATCGGCCGGTTTGTTTTGGTTCGATTTCGGAATTTCCGACAGCGATCGTCGTAATATCGGTGCTGATATCAAACAGCGGATGTGGCCCAGTTTGGCTGTGGCGTTGCCGACTTTAGTGCTGGGTTTGATCACGAATATTTGTGTAGCCTTGTTAATGGTTTTGTTTCGCCGATCTTATCTTGAATTCGGCGGTATTGTGCTTTGTGTCGTACTGATGTCGGTATCGTCATTGTTTTATATCATCGGCGGACAGTTTTTTATCGGCAAGGTGCTGAAGCTGGTGCCGATTTCCGGCTACGATGGAGGCTTGCAAGCGTTGAAATTCATAGTGCTGCCGATAGTCATCGGTGTGCTCTCCGGCATCGGTTCCGGCGCGAGATGGTACAGAACGCTGTTTTTGGAGGAGGTCGAAAAGGACTATGTACGAACCGCCAGAGCCAAAGGCTTGTCCGAGACCCAAGTGTTATTTCGGCATGTGTTAAAAAACGCAATGATACCTATTTTGACCGGCGTGGTCGTGGTGCTGCCGTTGTTATTTATGGGAAGTTTGATCATGGAATCGTTTTTCAGTATTCCTGGCCTGGGTAGTTATACGATCGATGCGATCAACAGTCAGGATTTTGCGATTGTCCGGTCGATGGTCTTTCTTGGCTCGGTGCTTTATATCTTTGGGCTGTTATTGACCGATATTTCTTATACTTTAGTAGACCCTAGAGTCAGGTTGTCATAATGGTTGTTTTATGGACCGATGCGCTTATTTTTGTGTTGCTGATCGGCATGATCGTATTGTCGGTTTATATGCTGCGCAACCCTCGAATGACAAGGCCGTTAAGGCAAATAGGCACGAGTAAGACCGGCATGGTATCGTTGACCGTGCTGCTATTTTTCGTGGCGGTGGGTTTGCTTGACTCGATGCATTTTCATTCGAAAGATTCCAATGAAATCGTCAGTGTTTTGGATCAATGGCTGTCGCCGATTCGTTTGCATGGAGAAAAAACCTACTCGGCACCATTTGCGGCCCATCTTTTCGGCAAAGAGTTAATGGTGCTCGAAGATGGCGGTCCGGTATGGGCCTATCCGCGATTGCAATACGGCGGGGCTCATTTGGATGATCCGGAATCCGAGTTGTTCTACGATGTTTTAATGAAGGCGTCTTTCGGCTTTATTAAAAGTGCAATTCCAGCGGCTATCGTGCTTGTCTTATTGGTGCAAAAGTTTCGGCATCGGCAAAATGCATTAATAAGTCAAGCTTCAGCCAAGGCCGTTGCTTGGACCATTTTTTGGATCGTGACGTTGTGCGCTACATTGCTTGAGTTGTCGTCCTATTATCATGTTTTAGGTACCGATAAGGTCGGTGAGGATGTGTTGTACCAGGCGATTAAAAGCATTAGAACAGGGCTCGTTATTGGGACGCTAACGACGCTGATTATGCTGCCGCTGGCAATCGTGTTCGGTATTCTTGCGGGTTTTTTTCGCGGTTGGGTCGATGATACGATTCAATATTTGTACACGACTCTCAATTCGATTCCGAGTGTGTTGTTGATTGCCGCCTCGATTCTGGTCGTGCAGGTCTATATGGCGAAAAATGAAGAACAGTTCACCAGCTTGATCGTTCGCGCCGATATGAGGCTACTGTTTTTATGCATAATTTTGGGTGTGACCAGTTGGACAGGACTATGCCGTATGCTGCGCGCCGAAACGCTGAAATTACGCGAGATGGAATATGTGCAGGCGGCTTCGGCGCTTGGTGTCAGACGAAGAATTATATTATTTCGGCATATTTTGCCGAACGTGATGCATATCGTATTGATTTCGGTCGTGCTCGACTTTAGTTCTTTGGTGTTGGCCGAAGCGGTGTTGTCATATATCAATATCGGCGTCGATCCGACCACGCATAGTTGGGGGAATATGATTAATGGTGCCCGGCTTGAAATGGCGCGCGAGCCGGTGGTTTGGTGGTCGTTGACGGCATCGTTCTTATTTATGTTTACGCTAGTACTCGCTGCCAATTTATTTGCCGATTCGGTCAGGGATGCATTCGATCCGAGGCGCATGGGATGAACCGAAGCCCCGTTCTTGAAGTTAAAAATCTAACAGTCAAATTCGGCTCCGATAATCCGGTGGTCGATGCTATCGGCTTCGAGGTGCATGCCGGCGAAACGTTTGCAATCGTTGGCGAATCGGGTTCCGGTAAGTCGATTACCGCGTTATCGATATTGCGGTTATTGCCGGTCAATGCAAGCGTCGTGGCGGATGAAGTCAACCTGAATGGCGTCGATCTATTGCGCAAGGCCGAATATGAATTGTGCAAAATTCGCGGTCGGCGGGTTGCATTGATCTTTCAAGATCCGATGTCATCGCTTAACCCGGTGATGACGGTCGGCGAACAAATTGCCGAAGTGCTTAAATTGCATTTCTCGATGACGAAAAAAGCGATTCGGCAACGCGTCATCGAATTATTGACTCGGGTTGAAATTCCGGAACCCGAAAAGCGGGCCGGCGAATATCCGCATCAATTATCGGGTGGGCAGCGGCAACGGGTCATGATCGCGATTGCCTTAGCGGGCGAACCCGATTTATTGATCGCCGACGAACCGACGACCGCACTGGATGTGACGATTCAGGCGCAAATATTGGCGTTGCTTAAGGCGATTCAACATAAGACCGGCATGGCGTTATGGTTGATCAGTCATGATTTGGCATTGGTTTCGACGATGGCCGATCGCATTGCCGTGATGCAAAAAGGCAAAATCGTCGAGACTGGGCGGAGCGCTTCGATATTTCAAAATCCCACGCACCCTTATACGCGAAAATTGCTCGATGCCTTGCCGTCGATGGATAGTTGTCTCGGTCATAAGAGAGAGGAAAAGCCATCGCTACTGAAGATCGATGAATTTAAGGTCTATTATCCCATTAGAAAAGGGATCTTTAAGCGAGTCGTCGGCCATGTTCGGGCCGTCGATGGCGTTAGCTTCGAAATTGAACATGGCAAGACCTTGGCCTTGGTCGGCGAGTCGGGTTGCGGCAAGACGACGCTCGGCAAGTCGCTATTGAATTTGATTCCTGCGTATTCCGGGCAGGTGATCATGGACGGCATAGCATTGAATAAGCTGACCGGTGAGGCTTTGCGGCGCAAGCGGGCCGATATTCAAATCGTGTTTCAAGATCCGTTTTCGTCGATGAACCCTAGAATGTTGGTTAGTGAGATTATCGATGAAGGAATTAGAGCCTTGTATCCCGAGGTTGATGCAGTCGATAGACATGCGAGAGTGATTGACTTGCTCGAGCGGGTTGATTTGCCGCCGGATAGCGCGCATCGCTATCCGCATGAATTTTCAGGCGGTCAACGCCAGCGGATTTGTATTGCCAGAGCACTAGCCGTGCAGCCGAAAATGATTGTTTGCGATGAGCCGACTAGCGCGTTGGATGTTTCGGTTCAGGCGCAAATAATCGAGTTGTTGAAGGATTTACAGAAAGAACAAGGCGTGAGTTATTTATTTATTACGCATGATCTTGGTGTCGTTGCGGAAATTGCCGACGAAGTAGCGGTGATGTATCGCGGCAAGATCGTCGAGCACGGTGAAGTCGAGCAGGTGCTGCTGAATCCAAAAAATGCCTATACCCGCGAATTATTGGCGGCGGTTCCGCGCTTGCAAAACAAGGATGTATAAAAAAGGCAAGGGCAATACCGTTGTTCTTGCCTTTATTCTCTAAATTGGGCCAAATCCTAAGTCGATTTGTCGGCTAATACTTTCAGTTGCTGACCCGGCTTCAAAATCTTGTCGACGCTGGTCGAATTCCATTTCAACAAATCGCTAACCGGGACTTTAAATTTTCGCGAGATTTGCATCAAAGAATCACCGGGTTGGACGGTATAGTTAATCGGTTGTGAAGAGGGATTGGCTTTAGCAACGATTTGTGAGCCTTTATTGATCGTCAATTTTTGCCCGGCTTTTAAATTCGAGTTTGCGTTCAACTTATTCCACTGATAAATTTCTTGAGTGCTAACCGAAAATTGCCGGGAAATTTTCCAGAAAGTATCGCCGGATTTGACCGTGTAAATGACTGGTTTTGCAGTGGTTGGCGCTGACTTGGCGGCAACGGTCGATTTTCCGCTTGTCGGTATGATTAGTGATTTTCCCGACTGGATATGATCGGCTTTGCCAAGACGGTTAGCCGTGCGGATAGCGCCGACTGAGGTCTGGTATTTTCGAGCGATTAAGCCTAATGATTCGCCGGGGCGGATTGTATGCTTAATTTTTTGATTAGTGACGGCTTTGACGCGAGCGTTGTCCGGTACTACCGGTGCGGGTGCTTGAGTATAGCGTTCCGCAACCGGAAGCTTGGCTAGGTTCTCTTTAAAGATCGACACTTGATCGACCGGTATCAATAAACGATGCGGACCGTTTGGTGCGGTAGCGTTGCGTTTGAAGGCCGGGTTCAAGCGCTTAATTTCGTCGACGCTGGTTTGGGCGAGTTCGGCGGCTTTTTGTAAGTCGAGTTGGGTGTCCAGGTCGACGACTTCGAAATAAGGCTGATCGGGAATCTCATACAACGGAATGTTGTATTGATCCGGGTTAGCAAAAATCTTCGCAACAGCCAAAAGTCGCGGCACATAGTTAAATGTTTCATTGGGCATTTTTAGCGACCAGTAATCGGTAGGCAAATCCTGAGCCAGATTTCTGTCTATCGATTTTTGCACGTTGCCTCGGCCCCAGTTATAGGAGGCCAGCGCGAGTAACCAGTCGCCTTCGAAATTATCGCTGAGGTCTTTTAAAAATTTAGTTGCCGCCTGAGTGGAGGCATAAACATCGCGGCGTCCGTCATACCAGTTATTTTGTTTCAGACCATATAAACGACCGGTTTCCGGAATGAATTGCCAAAGTCCGGAGGCGTGTGCCGGAGAGTAAGCGTCGGGCCGGAATGCGCTTTCGACGACCGGTAACAGAGCCAGTTCGCCGGGAATGTTTTTTGATTCGATTTCTTCTAAAATCAAATGCAAGTAAGGTTCGGCGCGTTTTTGTACGCGCATCAAGTATTCCGGATTTTTAAGAAACCAATTAATTTCCTTATCGATCCTTTCATTTTCGACTTCCGGCAATGCGTAAAGCGAGACCAAACGTTCCCAAATACTATGGTTGCCAGATTTAAATAAGGATTCTTTTTTAGACTTGGCGAACTTAAGCTTATTTAGACGTGGTTTGTAATCATCTCGTTTGACGAGCGGCGGTTTTTGGCTAATGCTAAGTGAACTTTTGGTCGGTTGTTGAGTACAACCAGCTGAGAGCGTCAAAATCAAAAACGAAAAAAGCGTCAATGACCTGTTAGAATTAGTCTTAGGCATATCTATATCTTAAATTCATTGCACGAAATGAGTAGTATAGCCCGTTTTTATCATAATTCACTGTAATTAAATTTTTTTGAGCCGATTTTATGAAGCGCGATTTTTTATTCTCTTGGTATGAAACGCCGAGAGGAAAAATGCTGCAAGAGGTTGAAGCCGAATATATTCGGCGTTCGATTACGGTCAGTTGCAAACAAAAAGTGCTGCAAATAGGCGGTTTGGGTTGGGAGGATCAATTTATTGACTGCACGCTTTATAACGGTTTTACGATTTTAGATGCCAATAATCTAGGATGCGATGGTGCGCTTAAAATTAAGGCTAAAGCTTATTGCTTGCCTATACTGAGTGATAGCGTCGATCTGATTTTATTGCCTCACTTGCTGGAATTCGATGCGAACCGTTTTCAAACGATGCGTGAAATCGAACGAGTGCTAAAAGCGGAAGGTCATGTGTTGATTATTAATTTTAATCCGTGGAGCTTTTGGGTTCGCTATCAATATCTTTGGGAAAAGAAAATGGCGGATTCGTGGGCCGGACATTTTATCAGTAAGAGAAGAGTGCTGGATTGGTTAAAGCTGCTTAATTTCGAAGCAAAATCGGTTGCCGATTTAAGTATCGATTCGGTTCGTTCCAATCCTGCAAATGCTAAATCTGAAAGATCCTCGTTGCGGGCCACTGCCTACGCAATCAGGGCCATCAAACGTCGATACACACTTATTCCACTAGATTCCAAAGCCTTAAAGCAGCCTCGCATGGCTATTTTGAACGGGTTTGAATCGTCGCAGCGTTTAACGAAAGATGACTGAGTCCGTTGTAATTTATACCGATGGTGCGTGTCGCGGTAATCCCGGCCCTGGCGGTTGGGGGGTCCTTCTAAGCTATAAAGGGTCGGCCAAGGAATTATTCGGCGGCGAAGCGCAAACGACGAATAATCGAATGGAGCTTATGGCTGCGATTCAAGCGTTTGAAGCGTTAACACGTCCTTGTTCCGTCAAGATATATACCGATTCGAAATATGTACTACAAGGCATCACCGAATGGATGCCGAATTGGAAAATAAGAGGTTGGTTGACGGCTGCCAAAAAACCGGTAAAGAATGACGATTTATGGCGGCGTCTCGATGCATCGATGGCTAAGCATCGGGTCGAGTGGATTTGGGTCAAGGGGCATTCCGGCGATCAAGGCAACGAGACGGCAGACCGGTTGGCTAATCAAGGCATCGATTCTTTAAAGAGAGCATGAATTTGTTTCAGCGTGTCGACTCTTCTCATATCGTTTCCGGTGAAAGTTTTTTTAATGGAAAAAATTTTGTTCTCAATGCGGTTGCCGCGCTCAGTTATATTGCCGGAGGTTGTCTTGGTACCCTGTTGGCGATCCCGCCGAGCGGCGTCAGTCCTGTGTGGCCGGCTTCGGGTATCGCACTAGCATTGATATTGGTCTACCGGGTAAGAGTGCTGGCAGGTGTTTTTTTCGGCGCTTTGTTTGTGCAGGTGTATGCTTTTCTCGATCATTCCTCAGCCGAAATGATTCTTGGCTCCATGGTGATCGGGAGTGTCGTCAGTGTGGCTTGCTGCGTTCAAGCTCTGGTCGGAGCTACGTTAATCGAGCGGTGGGTCGGCATCGGCGATCCGTTAACGGAAGATCGAAGCATCTTGCGCTTCATGCTATTGGGCGGGCCGTTAGCTTGTTTGGTCGCGGCGACTGTCGGCGTTACAGCTCTGTGGGCGCGCGGCGTGATTACCGGTGATGATATTTGGTTGAGCTGGGGAACTTGGTGGATTGGCGATACGATAGGAGTGTTGATTTTTACTCCATTTGTGCTGACTTTGATTGGGGAGCCAAGATCTTCATGGAGGGTGCGTCGCAACTATGTGGCTTATCCGTTGGGGTTGCTGTTTCTGTTGGTCGTTAGCGTTTTTCAATACGCCAATAGGCAGGAGTCTCAAAAAATCAAGTCGTTCTTTGATCGACAGGCGATGTTGTTTCATCATGCTTTCAGTGTCTTGATTCAAGATCATATAGGTACCAATGAGATCCTAAAAGGGTTATTCGATAGCGCCGGTCCCATTTCCAAAGAGAGTTTTAAAATATTTACCGTTCCCCTTTTAGATAAGCACCCAGGTCTAGTAGCGTTGGAGTGGATGGCTCATGTGCCGGCAACGGAGCGGGAACGATTCGAAAATTCGCAAAATGAAGGCTTTGCAATACGCGAACCTGAGGAATCCGGGCAAATGGTTTCGGCAGGTCCCCGCGCCAGCTATTTGCCGGTTACTTTTCTTGAACCGCTAGACGGTAACGAGAAGGCTTTGGGTTATGATATTTTAGTTAACCCCATAGCATTAAGCGCGGTCGAGAGTGCAAGGGATCGCGGGGCGACCGCCGTTACCGGGAAGCTCAAGTTGGTGCAGGACGGTCATGCCGACAAAAGCGGGATTGTAATTTATTCCCCGGTTTATGAGCGCTTTCAACCGGTGGATACCGTAGAATCCAGGCGGCTACATTTTAAGGGCGTTGCCGCGACGGTGTTTCGCATCGACGATCTCGTGTCGATAGTTTTGAGCAACCTTCCGGATATGCAGTTGTTGATTCGAATATCCGATCATAACTCAATGTTGTTTAGCAATTTTCCAGAGAGACCGGTTCATAAAGTCATCGATATTCCTTTAAGGGTTGCGGAGAGAATAACAGTCGGAGACCGCGGTTGGTATATTATTTACGAGCCTTCCGGGCAATTTTTTCATAGACATTTATCGTGGAGTGTCTGGTGGTTATTGCTCGGTGGGTTTTCGTTCACAGGGTTGACCGGTATCGGTTTATTGATGTTGTCCGGACGGACCTTAAGGATGGAGGAAGAAGTTAAAAAGCGGACCTTGGAACTGAAGCGGAGTAATGCCAGTCTCGCGGAGAGCGAAAGCCAGTTAAGGTTGGCGGCGACGACATTTGAAACTCATGAGGGTATTTTAATTACGGATAGTGCCGGCAATATCTTACGCGTCAACCATGCCTTTTCTGAAATTACCGGTTTTAGTTCCGATGAAGTGATCGGGCGGAATCCACGGATTTTACAGTCTGACCGTCATGATAATGATTTTTATGACGAGCTTTGGCGATATTTACTTACAGTTGGCAAATTCGAAGGTGAAATTTGGAATCGGCGCAAGAATGGAGAAAATGTTCCGACATGGCAAACGATCACGGCCGTTAAGAATGAACAAGGCGATACGACGCATTTTGTCGCAATTTTTTATGATATTACCGAGAAAAAGAAAGCGGAAAATGAGATTCATGATCTTGCTTTTTATGACCCGCTGACAGCTCTGGCCAATCGCCGTTTACTGGTCAATCAGCTTTCCAACGAATTGGCTGTGAGTAAACGCCAAGGGACTTTCGGGTCTATTATTTTTCTCGATTTGGATCGATTCAAAGTGTTGAACGATTCGTTGGGGCATCATGTCGGGGATGAATTGTTGATTCAAGTTGCGAACCGTTTGAAGGATTCGCTCAGGGAAGAAGACATACCGTCAAGACTAGGCGGAGACGAATTCGTCATATTGATTCATGCCAATAAACGCAGTCTCGAAGCTGCCAGCGATGAGGCATTACATGTTGCCGAAAAAATAAGGCGCGCATTAAACCGAACATATTTTTTCGACGATTTCGAGCACCATTGCTCGCCGAGTATCGGTATTGCTTTGTTTCCGGATAGCGGTCAAACGGCCAATCAGATTTTGCAACAGGCCGATAAGGCGATGTATCAATCCAAGGCTAAAGGGCGTAATACGATAAGCTTTTTTCATCAAAGCATACAAGAAGCGGCCGATGCCCGAATGTTTTTAGAAAAAGAGTTACGTTCGGCAATCGAAAATCAGGATTTTGTTTTGTATTACCAGCCGCAAACCGATCGTTTAGGACGGCTATCCGGATCGGAAGCCTTGATTCGCTGGGAGCATAAAGAAAAAGGTTTAATCTCCCCCGATCAATTTATTCCGGTTGCCGAAGAAGCGGGCTTGATCGTGCCACTGGGTATCTGGGTTTTTCGCGAGTCTTGCATGCAAATGCGAAAGTGGCTCGATAACGGCTTGGATATTCAACACATCTCGATTAATGTCAGCTCCAAGCAATTTCGTCAGCAAGACTTCGTCGATCAAATTGCCGAAGCGATCAGTCAATATGAGGTTCCGGCTTCACGTTTCGTTATCGAATTAACCGAGGGCGTTGTGATCGATAATATCGATGACACGGTCAAAAAAATGCGTGCCTTGAAACAATTGGGTGTGAAAATTTCGATAGACGATTTTGGGACGGGGTATTCGTCGTTGACCTATCTCAAGCAATTGCCGCTGGACGAATTAAAAATCGACAAGAGTTTTGTCAGAGATATTACTACCGACTTCAACGATGCCGTCATTATCGAGACTATCATCAATATGGCGCATAATCTCGGAATCGATGTTATTGCCGAGGGGGTCGAAACCGAGGCGCAAAGAGACTTTCTGTACAACAAGGGATGTCGAGTGTTTCAAGGTTATTATTTTTCTCGGCCGATGACGAGTGCGGATTTTGAGGTTTGGGTAAGGAAAGGGGAAAGATGAAAGGTGAAAGGGGAAAGGGGAAAGGGGAAAGGGGAAAGGTGAATGGTGAATGGTGAATGGTGAAGGGGATTTGAAAGTATGATGGATGAGATTGATTGGGTCGAAATTGCTCCTAGAGCACCGCATCGGTATACGGTTATTTGGATGCATGGCTTGGGGGCCGATGGGCATGACTTTGAGGGCATTGTTCCGGAATTGGGGCTGCCCGATGATTTGGGGATTCGATTTTGCTTTCCTAATGCGCCGGTGCGCCCGGTTACGATCAATGGAGGAATGGCCATGCGGGCTTGGTATGACATTGTGGATATGTCATTGGAACGGCAAGTTGACAAGGCCGGTATTGCCGAGTCGTCGGCGTCGATCTTGAAATTGATAGACAGGGAAATTGCAGATGGCGTGCCTTCCGAAAATATTTTGCTGGCCGGGTTTTCGCAAGGCGGCGTGATTGCACTTGATGCCGGCTTGAAATGTCTGCATCGGTTGGCGGGTATCTTAGCGCTTTCTTGCTATTTACCGACATGGCCTGAAGTTGTTCCGGCGCTTTTCGAGGTAAATCGATCGCTTCCGATAATGATGGCGCACGGCTCGTTCGATAACGTCGTTGCCCGTGAATCGGGCAGAGCGGCTTTCGAGGCATTGACATCGATCGGCTATTCTGTAGTCTGGAAAGAATATCCGATGGCGCATTCTGTTTGTTTTGAAGAGGTCGGGGATATCGCCGACTTCATCCGGCAATGTTTTCACATCGGGGAGGATGTGTGATGAGTAAGCCGACCATAAGGCAAATCGTGCTGGATACCGAAACGACAGGGCTTAATCCGCAAGAAGGGCATCGTGTTATCGAGATAGGTTGTGTTGAATTATTGAATCGTCGCCTAAGCGGTCGACATTTTCATGTCTACATTAATCCGGAGCGGGAAATCGATGCCGGTGCGGTCGAGGTCCATGGAATCACCAATGAGTTTTTGGCCGATAAGCCGTTGTTTTCCTCGATAGTCGAAGACTTCATCAATTTTATTCGCGATGCCGAATTGATCATTCACAACGCCCCATTCGATGTTGGGTTTTTAAATCATGAATTCGGCTTATTGAATAATGGGACCGGAATTGTCGAGAATTACAGCTCGGTATTCGATACCTTGACGTTTGCCAGAAAAAAACATCCCGGGCAGCGCAACAGTTTGGATGCCTTATGCAAGCGCTACGGCATCGATAACAGTCATCGCGATCTTCACGGCGCGCTTTTGGATGCGGAAATCCTGGCGGATGTCTACCTATTGATGACCGGCGGACAGGCTTCATTGTTGGATGAAGAAAACCCGAGGGAAGAGTCGGCTGGAGGCGCATCGATCATTGTTCGCCTGTCTTCCGATCGCCCCAGGCTAAAAGTGATTCATTGTGATGTTGTCGAAGCTGCCGAGCATCAAAAGCGTTTGGATGCGATTGAAAAAGCGGGCGGGGGGTGTCTGTGGAAAAATTAACTTACTCCCTTTTGATCGAAAAACCGTCTAAGAATAAAAAGTATGGGATGTGTCTATCGAGGCCCGCCGTGAACCCATCCATGGGGGCTTGACGGCAGCAATCCCTGCTGCCGACATCCTCGCTAGCCACACCCCATACCTTCATAAAGTTAGGAATATGCACAAAATAACTGCTACAAGTAGTAGGCTTTGCGGCGGTTCTGTGACTCGCTTGACAGGCCCGGCACCACTGCCATTAAGTTAAGGGAACTCCGTCATTCCGCCATGGACTGGCGAAATCCAGTGCCATGGATGGCAAGCTTTTAAGGTGCCTTAGAACTTGAATGCAAAAATTACTCATTTCTATCACGGCTTAACTTAATGGCAGTGAGGCGCCGACACCTGCCAACCGAACAGCCGAATCCTTAGCTATCGGACTTAGTTTTTTTTCGTTTGCTATCGGAACCGTCTCGTTTTTTGGCCTTGAAAGATTTTTTCAGCGGTTCGCCCATCCTGGAAATATTCAATTGCTGGCCGGCAACTCTGACTTTTTTCAATTCTTGGAAAATATCCTTGGGCATACCTGCAGGTAACTCTACGGTGCTGTAATTTTCCTCGATTTTGATACGCGCGATATGATCCCCATCGAGCCCTGTTTCATTAGCGATAGCGCCGACGATATTGCCCGGCTTTACGCCATGAGCCTTGCCGACTTCGATACGGTAGGTTTGCATTTCAATGTCGGGTGTCGGTTTGCGTTTGCTCTTCCTTTCATTGCCCGAGTCATTTTCTCTATGATCTTTGTGTTCGCGGCGTTCCGATTCTTTCTTGGGTGGGTTTTTCATCAGCAGCGGCGTTTCGCCTTGCACTTGTTTTGCCAAGGCTGCGGCTATTTCGATCGCCGAAACGTTATGTTCGATTTGGTACTGTTCCATCAATTGAATGAAAAAACTCAATTCTTCTGCGGCCAGTGTATCGGTAATGCGTTGTTTGAAACGAGCAATTCTTTTGTTGTTAATAATCTCAGTCGAAGGCAGGCCCATTTCTTCGACTTTTTGTCGGGTAGCTTTCTCGATATTGCTGAGCAACCTTCTTTCGCGCGGCGCGACAAACAATATCGCGTCGCCGGTGCGCCCTGCGCGTCCGGTTCTGCCGATACGGTGAATATAGGCCTCGGTATCGTAAGGGATATCGTAGTTGATGACATGGCTGACCCGTTCGACATCAAGGCCGCGCGCTGCCACGTCGGTTGCGATTAGAATATCCAGTTTACCGTTTTTCAAATGCGCGATTGTTCTTTCGCGCAGTACTTGCGACATATCGCCATTGATTGCCGCGGCCGAATAGCCTCGCGCTTCGAGTTTTTCGGCCAGTTCGACCGTCGCGGTTTTGGTGCGTACAAAGATAATGATGCCGTCAAAGGTTTCCGATTCCAAAATGCGGGTTAGTGCGTCGAGTTTATGAACTCCGCTGACTAGCCAGTAGCGTTGGCGTATCGTTTCGGCGGTCGACGTGCGGACCTTGACCGTGATTTCCTCGGGGTCATGTAAATACGTTTGCGCGATTTTGCGAATGGGTGCCGGCATCGTTGCCGAAAACAGCGCGATTTGGCGTTGTTTAGGGGTTTGTTCCAAAATCCATTCGACATCGTCTATAAAGCCCATGCGTAGCATTTCGTCGGCTTCATCGAGTACCAAACAGCTTAATTCACCCAGTCTTAGCGTGCCTTTACGCATATGATCCATGACCCGTCCCGGAGTCCCGACGATAACATGCGGGCCGCGTTTGAGCTGGCGAAGTTGCGTCGTGTAGTCTTGCCCGCCGTAGATCGGCAATACATGAAAACCTTTTAAATGCGCGGCATAGCGCTGGAATGCCTCGGCAACTTGTATGGCTAATTCGCGGGTGGGAGCTAGAACTAAAACTTGCGGTTCGGTTTTTTTTAGGTCGAGGCGGGATAATATCGGTAAAGCAAAAGCTGCGGTCTTACCGGTGCCGGTTTGTGCCTGGCCTAGAACATCCTTGCCTTGCATTAAGTGAGGAATGGTTTGAGCCTGAATCGGGGAAGGCGATTCGTAGCCGACATCATCCAATGCTTTAAGCACCGGTTCGATTAGAGCTAATTCACGAAAAGTTGGAAAAGAGGAAACATCGTTGGACATGCAAAGCCTGTGGGTAAATTTAAGACGCGTGGTGCGGAGGGGAGTTAAGCTCGCAATTATACCTCATATTAATCAATCTGGTAAAAATAGATTGACAAGAACGGCTTTTTTTTGATTTTGACTATACCGATGAAAACTATCGGTGGCTTTAGCCTTAGCTAAGTATTTCGTGATATACCCATGTATGGACTCCTCGTTTACTGCAAGCCAAGTTTTCAAAAATTGATGTCAAAACAGAGATCAAGATTGCCGTCATATATCCGGTCTCATACAGAGGCATTATTGCCTCAGGACTCCTGATGAATCTATCCGCGCGCTTATTCCTCAATCATCGTAACGGTTTCTTAAGAACCTATGGGTATAACGGGTTGTAAAAACACCGGTCTGACCTGTTGTTGTCATCAATGATTATTTAATTGCCTCCGCAATCTTGTGCACTCGGTTAAATCAATCTCACTTATCAGGGTTATCCACGCTCTGTCCACGGGCTCCGAGCTCTCCTCTCTAGCCATAAGTATCTACACAAGTTTTCCAGAAAAATGGCATGATATCGTATGATTTTAAAAAACACTGACGGGTATAGACCCACGCCTCGCCAATCGCCATCAGTAATTGGTACTTGAACACATAAACTCAAGCGAACGCCTGAGCGCAGGCTTGAAGGCGTTGCCGAATAAGATCAGCAGTTTCGCCAGCACTCAAGCCGCTTGGCGATTTTATCAGAATGAATCGGTTTGCTTGTCGAAATTACAGGAGCCGCTGATTTCAGCAATGCATGAAGGCATCGCCGAGCATTGCAGCCAGTAGGCCTTATGTGAGCATGATTGGTCACACCTGAACTACAAACATACTATACCTATCGCACTTCAAATTTCGGCATTGACGGACACCCCGGCGCCGAAATTTGACCAGCAAAGGGTATAACAAAACCGATACGTATGCTATTACGCATGAGACGGATGTCGACTATGACTTGCAAACCAGTCTGATTGTCAGCGATCAGAACGGGCAACCGCTGGCGCCGGTGGCGCAGCGATTAGTGAGTGCTGACGGGAGTTATGCCACCTACGGCGATCCCGAGCCCGGCTTGCCCGTCAAGCATCATCTGGATGAAGTTAGCGACTGCATCCAGTTTTTGGACGAACAAGGTTTTGCCAAGCCATTAGTACACCTAATTGACCGAGAAGGGGATTCTGTGGGTCATATCCGCCGCTGGGAAGCGGCGGATAGCCACTGGCTAGTACGCGTCAAGGATAATCCTAATGTGGACTACCAGGGCAAGCCCATGGCTTGTAAAGCCGTGGCGCAAGAACTGGCGTTCAGCAAGACTCGGCAAGTCAGTTATCATGGTCAGACTTATTGGCAGTGGGTGGCGGAAACAGACGTGACGCTAACCCGTCCCGCCAAACCGAGTCAGAAGAAAGGCAAAAAGCCGGCTGTGCCTGGCATTCCTGTAGCGGCTAGGCTGGTGGTTAGTCGCGTCTTGTCCGACGAGGGTGATGTGTTGGCGGAATGGTTGCTATTGACCAATGTGAAAGACGTTGATGCTTCGACCCTTGCGCTATGGTACTACTGGCGCTGGCAAATCGAGTGTTTCTTCAAACTGGTCAAGTCGGCAGGCCACCACCTCGAATCGTGGCAACAGGAATCAGCCCTGGCCATTGCCAAACGCCTCTTGGTCGCTAGCATGGCCTGTGTTACGGTTTGGGCCATAGCTGCCGACAAAAGCAAGGAAGCGGCTGAATTAAGACTATTTCTGATCAAACTCAGCGGCAGGCAAATGCGCCACAAAAAGGAGTTTACCAATCCAGCACTGTTGTCGGGGCTGTGGGTCTTCCTCTCCATGCTTGAAATCATGCAAGCGCGCCAAGATTTTTCGCGACAGCTGAAATGGGGTCCGTCCGATTTCAGCAGCGAAAAATGACTTGGCGATTATTGCCTTCGGCGGCCCCGATTCGCCCTGCGTCCGTGCCACTACGCCACATCATCGTATACTCGATGCGGCTCCGTAGCACTCCCACAAATGGCTTTACGCCGTGTCGCGATGCCTTGTATTTTGCCTCCGCCTGCGCTATTCGCGCAGACTCCGGCAAAACACCCGGCGCTACGGCTATCGGGGACTAAAAATCTTCACTTCGCTAACGCTCCGTTTCCAAGATTTTCAGCGGATGCCTACTCTCAAGAAGAATTGGATATACCCATCGTAGATCAAAATTCGGCACCGGGGTGTCCGTCAAAGGACGCCGTGAATACGTCCATGTAGGCTCTATGCCAGCTCCATGCTGGCAAAGCCTTTGTCGGACACCCCGGCGCCTCCTCGGGCACTGCCGAAATTTGAAGTGCGAAAGGTATAGCTTGAAAGCAACCGTTCAGAAATTTTTAGGAAAAGTTGTGTAGATACTTATGATGCAGAGCAGGGAAATTCAAAAATGCTGAGGCTATTGAATAAGCGGCGCTATTCGATGGCCGAAGGGGGTTTAATCGTTACCGACGATTTCAATCCGCTTGAAAATCTGCAAGTCAGCAAGGCCGAAGCGTATCTTAAGGTACTGCTGGAGCGGGTCGGCATGGATGTCTTTTTGCGTTGACGATTTCATTTTCCGTAAACCACATCTGACAAAAGTTCGATCATTTGTAGGGCGCCGCATCGCGCGCCATTTCTCGGTTATTCTGTTTGTTTCAGCGTCTTGAAAAGGTGCGCGATGCGCACCTTTCTTGGCGTCTTTGATCAGTTCCACTCAAGCAATTTCCATTGATTGATTCGCGTGCCGCGATGTAAATCGCTTTCTCTGACGTCCATGGTGCCGTCGCCGTCAGTGTCGATCAAATAATAAGCCGGGCCGATATCGGGAACGATTTTGATCATGTACAACTCTCCGTTGATCCGATATTCCTGTATTTGTTCTTTACCTCGCCGAATGATGGTGATATCGGGTTCCATGGGTTCGCCGCTTTCGACAGGCATCGGTGCATCCGGTATATCGGGAATGGCTTCGGTGGTTTCCGTACTTCTGCGTATTACCGTTTGGTCAGGATCCATCACTTGGCCGCTTTGCACCGGTGCCGGCATATCCGGTACGTCGGGAATATTCATTAAAATGGGCGGCGGAGCCGATAATGCGAGTGCCGGAATAATTAGCAAGCTGTAAGTTAAAGTTAAACGCATCATAATTTCTATATCTAATCGGTTATTGAGCCTATTATGACAGCTTGGGGGCTCTGCGTAATGAAAAAAGTTCTGACAAACCATTAAAGAACTCGCGGCGAGGGAGTTTGTCATCCTAGTCGATTTTGAATCGTGTATCGGCCGTCTAGTAAATATTAGACCACCCCCTCCTCAGGGTAAATTTGTTTTATTAAAAAAACTCATCTAAATAAAAAGGTTACAGCCGATCCTGAACACAGCCGTCGATTTCGGTTATAAAAGCGCCTATGAACTTCCAACTTAAGTATACCTTTCGTACTTCAAAATTCGGCAGGTGACTAAGGAGGCACCGGGGGCCAGTCAAAGGACGCCGTGAATACATCCATGTACAAGGCTCTATGCCAGCATTCATGCTGGCAAAGCCTTTGCCGAGCACCCCGGCGCCTCCTTAGGGATTGCCGAAAATTGAAGTGCGAAAGGTATAATTGTGCAAAAAGTAGCGACCGAGCGCTAAATGGTTGTGTTGTCCGGAAAGGCTATTGGTGTTTGAGCGTTACTGGCTTCGATAGTCGCGACGAAGGTGTCGCTCCCACAGAGAGCGGTGGACGCTCTGTGGGAGCGATCCCCTGATCGCGATTTCGAGGCCGAAAGTGTTAAGTCACAATAAATGGTATCGAGGTCTCATTGGTTAAGGTTGCAAAAGGGTAATTTTTGACTTATGTATACCCTTTGCTGGTCAAATTTCGGCGCAGGGGTGTCCGCCAAAGGACGCCGTGAATACGTCCATGTAGCCTCTATGCCAGCTCCATGCTGGCAAAGCCTTTGCCGCACACCCCGGCGCCACCTCGGGCACAGCCGAAATTTGAAGTGCGAAAGGTATATAACGATGAGAGCTTCAGCCAGGGAAAGAGCGGGATGCGGGTTGGCCGTTTTTAGCTTGATGCGTATGGGTTTGTAACCCCGGTCTAAGCGTTTCGACTTTGGTCAAAGTAAGCCGAAATTTTTAAGGCAAGTCGAAACGTTAAGAGCGGGTTAAATAACCCGTCCCGCAGAAGTGGCTGCGGCTAAGGCTGGCTTGGTTTTTGAGCTTTAGCTGAAGAAACTTGCTAATCAAGCAACAACAAGCTTCAAACCGTTTTAAAGCTTAATTCTATTCAGGCTGAGCTAGAAAGTCGGCTATGGTTTTTTGCAACAACATAGCAGTCGGTGTGTCTTGAAAATCCTGATCAATAGGCGTATGGATATCGGAGACGTAAAATAATGTGATCGGTTTTCTCGGGCTTATCAGCAGTTTCAATGACTCTTGAATCTGATGCAGAATCGGGTTATCGATAAAGCGGTCTTGGTAATGTAATGCATAAGCAACTAGCCCTTTTCCGCTTCTGCTTCGAAGAATCCTAACCGGAATGCGAGGTTCTCCCGGAAGAATGATTACTCCTTGGTTTTCGAAGTCGCCTCCATAGGACAGCGCCAGTTCGGGATGATGATAGAGGCGTTTATGATCGAAGGCTCGTGCGGCAAATAGGCGTACCGGATGGCTTACGCCGTCTTGGTAACTGCGTTCGATCCACTCGCTGGCACCGAAGGTCAGCTCCCCCCAGTTCGGATTTCTTTTGGTCGGATGCGAACTGAACCGGCCTAGCTCCTGTTCTATGGCTTGTACCGAGCGGTTGTCTAGATCCGTTGAGCCAAAATAGTTGTGTATGACAGTCGGTATTAAGGCAATTGAAAGGATCAACGAGACAGGCAATGCATAACGGGCGGATAGCATGTTAATTTTCTGCCAGCGGAGTTTCAGGAGGGTTTTGGCCGATTATGAAAATAATCGGTAGTGCAATCATAAAGGTCATTAAACCGGAAATTTCATGTGCCGAGGTTTTTAATACATCCAAGCCGAACCAGTTGACTAGCAGAGTTAGTACAAGCACTCTAACGATATTAACGCCAACGGCCAGCGGTGCGGCAATGAGTAGCAGTACGATTCGTCGGCGAATGCTGTTGCAGAAATACGCCGTTAAAATCGCGATCGTGATTGCCGCATATAGCGTAGAAAAGCCGCTACAGGCGTCGGCGACTTGCAGTACGCCGTTTTCAACTTGCAGAACAGTTCCGTACGAATAAACCGGAATGCCGAATAATTTGAGTAACCACGCCACACTTTTCGTGGCGATGATTCTCAACGTCATGTGTATCGATTCGGTGAATACCAATGGTATCGGCAGAGTGAGGAAGAGCGTAGCCAATGGAAAAATAATGGCTTTGCTGCGTTCGGTGCCCAGAAACAACAGTGCAAGTCCCGGTAGTGCCAAAAAAAGTGCGGCGGCGGACAATAGTTGGGTATGCATGCCGGTATCCAGCATATGCGCAGCTAGCGCCGGAAGTAGTATCGCAAACCCCCAAGGATTAGCGCTTCTCGGTAAGTTCTTACGTTTTTTTAATTCTCCCCAGACTAGATAAATAACCAGTAAGGCGACCAGGATGCCGTGTCCGTTATGCCATACGCTCATCGTCCAGCGTTCGATAAGCCAAAATATTGTCGGAGCAAAAACCAAAATCAACAAGCCGGCGCATAACCAAAGCATTGATGTTTCTCTCAGCGCGAGGGTCTCGGTTGAATGAGCCGATTTAGATAAATGAGGAGGATAACTGATCATATTTTTTAACCGAGTCGATAGAGGGTTCCGATTATGACGATCCAAGCGTTGCACATGCTAGCAGAATAATCGTAGTGCTACCAAGCTTCGGGTAATTTGATTATCGTTTCTGTTCATAAGTTCGATTTTTTAGTAGACGTTTGTGATTGCGCTGTTAGTATTCTAGCAGTTAGCAGTTAGCAGTTAGCAGTGAAAGGTGAATAGTGAATAGGGCTGCTTTTGGATATGGGCGAAAATGATAGATTGGGCATTGAGTTGAATTGGAGAATTGATTTGAATAGTCGGCGTCGAAATTATGGTTTTTTTGGGGTTGTTGTAGCGGTGTTTTTCGGTGTGATGTGGTCGGCTTTAAGTTTAGCATCCGATTCATTACCTGCCACGATTGAAAAAATTAAGCCCGGCATTGTCGTCGTCGGGACGTTTCAGCGAACGCGTAGTCCTAGAGGGCTTTTTTTAGGTACCGGTTTTGCCGTTGGCGATGGAAGTTTAGTTGTTACCAACGCACATGTGGTAGCAAAGGAATTGGATGAAGGGCATTTGGAGTCCTTAGCGGTTTTTATTCGTCGTGGCGGTAAGGATCAAATGGTTCAAGCAAGACAGGTTGCGATCGCCCCGGAACATGACTTGGCTATACTGAAGCTGTCCGGTAATGCTCGTTTACCCGCGATGAGGCTTGGCGATTCCGGTCGAGTGAAGGAAGGGGAGTTGTATGCCTTTACCGGCTATCCGATAGGTATGGTGCTTGGGCTTTTTCCGGTGACGCATCGAGGAATCGTGTCGGCTATTACGCCGATGGCGATTCCGGTTATCCAGTCCAGGCAATTGAACACAAAAATGCTTAAGCGTTTACGTAATCCTTACAATGTTTTTCAACTCGATGCAACGGCTTATCCGGGGAATAGCGGCAGCCCATTATACGACCCTGAAACCGGCGAAGTGGTCGGTATTATCAACAAGGTTTTCGTCAAGGAAAGCAAAGAGCAGGTCCTTTCCCAGCCTAGCGGTATTACTTATGCGATACCTTCGGTTTATTTGAGGCAATTGTTGAATAAGGTTGAAAAGTAGGGAAAAAGGTGAAAGGGGAAAGAGGAAAGAGGAAAGAGGAAAGAGGAAAGAGGAAAGAGGAAAGAGGAAAGAGGAAAGAGGAAAGAGGAAAGAGGAAAGAGGAAATTAGGGATTGACAAGTGGTTAAAATGCCGGATCATTTTACCGCTTACCGCTTACCGCTTACCGCTTACCGCTTACCGCTTACCGCTTACCGCTTACCGCTTACCGCTTACCGCTTACCGCTTACCGCTTACCGCCCACTGTCCCGGTGAAGGTGGAAGATATTTTGCCGTTGCCGGTTTATGGGGCTACACTTGTTGCGTCGAGTCTTTCGTGTAAATTTGTTTAACCCCTATACCATTATGGTTTGAAGTTTTTAAGCTTGTGAATAAATTCTCTATAACTCTCCGTTTTGAAACCGACTATCGGCAATCGATATGATCAGGATTTTTCGTCATTACATTTCTAGCGCGTTTTTATGGTTGCTCGTTTTTGAAGCAATCATGTTTTATTTCGCGATGTACCTGGGTAGTCAGGTACGTTTTCTTTATCAGCCTTCCTGGTATTCGGAATCCGATATCGTTAATGCCAGTCTGATTTTCGCGGCTATTTTTACGTTATGCAATATCTCGCTGGGATTGTACCGGCGAAATTTGGGCATCCACGAATACGACTTATTGGCGCGCGTCAGCTTTAGCTTCGGCGTCGGCATCTTTGTCGTGGTGTCGATTTATTACATTTTCCCCAATTTTTTAATCGCGCGGAGCGTATTGGGCGTCTCTATCGTGATTGCCTTTTTAGGCATGATGCTAATTCGGTATTTTTTTTATCGCTATGCAAAAATCGATAGGATTAAAAAACAAGTGCTGGTCGTCGGTAGCGGCAATAAGGCAAAAGAATTGGTCGAATTGAATTCCGGATATTTGCATAAGTCCTTTAATATTGCCGGTTTCGTGGCTTTGCCCGGTGAAATGTGTTGCATCGATGAAGCGCTGTTGATCAAGCAAGATAAATCGCTTAACGAGGTCGCTCATGATTTGAATATCGATGAGATCGTTTTAGCGATCGATGATAGGCGCCGCGGTATGCCGTTGACTACTTTGCTCGATTGTAAAATGTCGGGTTTCGATGTGATCGACTTAGTGACTTTTTACGAACGTGAACAAGGCCTTATCTCCCTTACGAATGTTTATCCGAGTTGGTTTCTATTTTCGGATGGTTTTGCGGTCAGCGGGTTAAGGTCAATAGGCAAAAGATTTTTCGATATTGTGGTTAGTTTGATTTTATTGGCGGTGGCCTGGCCCTTCATGTTAATGACTTCGATCGCAATTTTGATCGAAAGCGGAATCAAGGCGCCGATTTTTTATCGGCAAGTCCGAGTCGGCGAAAATAATCGTAACTTCGAAGTCATTAAATTCCGCAGCATGGTCGTCGATGCCGAGAAGAACGGCGCGCAATTCGCTCAAGAAAAGGACAATAGGATCACTAAAGTCGGCGCTTTCATTAGGAAATGCCGTATCGACGAATTGCCGCAAATATTTAATGTGTTAACAGGCGACATGAGCTTCGTCGGACCCAGGCCGGAGCGACCCGAATTCGTCGAAGGGTTTGTTGAACGGATCGATTATTATGCCGAACGACATCGTGTTAAGCCGGGGATTACCGGTTGGGCGCAGATATCGTACCAATACGGAGCTAGTGAAGACGATACGATTAGGAAACTCGAATACGATCTTTATTACGTAAAAAATTACAGTTTATTTTTAGATATCAGCATCATTCTACATACGATTGAAATTGTTGTTTGGGGGAAGGGGGCTAGGTGAGAATTTATATTGAAAGATGAAAGATGAAAGATGAAAGATGAAAGATGAAAGATGAAAGGTGAGGAGTTTGGAGAGGTTGATTTGAATAAAAAATGTATTTTAGTGACCGGCGGTGCCGGTTATATCGGTAGTCATACTTGTGTGGAGTTGCTTCAGGCCGGTTTTGAAGTCGTCGTGGTCGATAATTTATCGAACAGTAAATTGGAAGCGTTGCACCGAGTCGAATCAATTACTGGTAAATCCCTTGCGTTTTATCAAGTCGATATTAGAGATCGAAGCGGAATGGACCGGGTTTTCAATGAGTACAACATCGATGCGGTGATTCATTTTGCCGGACTCAAGGCGGTTGGGGAATCGTGCAGTAAACCTTTGGAGTATTACCACAATAATATTTACGGTACTTTGGTGTTGACCGAAGCGATGGCGGAGGCCGGAGTCAAAAATCTGGTATTCAGTTCTTCGGCGACGGTCTACGGCGATCCGCATAAAGTGCCTATCGAAGAAAGCTTCCCGTTGTCGGCGACTAATCCGTACGGAAGAACCAAGTTGTTTATCGAGGAGATTTTGAGGGATTTATCGGCTGCGGATCGGTTGCAGGGTTCCGGGGCAGCACCTTGGAAAATTGCTTTGTTGCGGTATTTTAATCCGATAGGCGCGCATGAAAGCGGTCTGATCGGTGAGGACCCTAATGGCATACCGAATAATCTCATGCCCTATATTGCGCAAGTGGCGATCGGTAAATTGACGGAGTTGTCGGTATTCGGTAACGATTACCCAACGCATGATGGTACCGGCGTTAGGGATTATATCCATGTTGTCGATTTGGCGAAAGGCCACTTGAAAGCGCTTGAAGCCTTGTTTGCTTGTCCGGCCGATCAAGCCGCTTGCACGGCGTTTAACTTGGGTACCGGCAAGGGCTACAGTGTTCTTGATATGGTTCAAGCATTTGAGCGGGTTACCGGTCAAAAGGTGCCTTATAAAATCGTTCCAAGACGGGCCGGCGATATCGCCGAATGCTATGCCGCCCCGGCTTTTGCGCAACAGCAACTCGGATGGTATAGCGAAAAAAATCTGCAAGATATGGTTGCAGATACTTGGCGTTGGCAAAGCCGAAATCCGCAAGGGTATGCTTAATCAATTCGTTTCCTGATTACTAACAAGCTTCAGCTAAAATCGGAACGTAACAGATCCCATGAATGCTGTTAATCGTCACCCAAGCAGGGATTGCAGAAGGGGGCAGATTGAATGGATGCGACTAGGCAAAGTATTAAAGGCACATGAGTATCCTGCGGGACGGGTTATTTAACCCGTCCCCAACGTTTCTGCTTGCTTCGGCCATGGTTGAAACGTTTCGGGCTGGGTTGTAAACAAACCCAGTCCAGCCGTAACAATTCAGCTCCCCGGCAATTATCGTTCCCATGCTCTGCGTCACTGCCATTAAGTTAAGGATTTTTCCGTTCGCCCTGAGTCTGTCGAAGGGTGAATGGAAAAATCCTGGGTCGATAAGTTAAGCCGTCCATGGTTCGACAGGCTCACCACGAACGGCTTAACTTAATGGCAGTGATGCTCTGCGTGGGAATGCCTGAGTACCGCTCCAGCGGTACGAGACGCTAGAGCGTCTCGGGCTGCATTCCCACGCTGGAGCGTGGGAACGATAAGGGGGAGCTGAATAATTATGTCCTGCCAAAGAGTTGCCAAACCTTCAACAAAGCTCATAGCTTCAAGATGTTATTTATCCATGAAATCCTAAGCGTTAACCGGGCCTTACTATGCTGCGTTGCAACAACAGTTTCATCACGGCTTGAACGCTTTCGTCCAGCGAGAGTGCATGCGTATTGACTATCAGCTCGGGTTTTTCGGGTTCCTCGTAAGGCGAGTCGATACCTGTAAAAAAAGGAATCTTGCCGGCACGCGCTTTTTTATACAACCCTTTCACGTCTCTTTGTTCGCAGGTTTCCAGCGGGCATTGGCAGTAGATTTCGATGAAATCGCCGTGAGGGACCAATTTCCGTGCGGAACTTCGGTCTGCGCGGAATGGTGAAATAAAAGCCGTTAATGTAATCACACCTGCTTCAATCATTAATTTGGCCATTTCGCCGATTCTTCTGATGTTTTCTACTCTATCCTCATCGCTGAAGCCCAAATCGCTGCAAAGGCCGTGTCTCACATTATCGCCGTCCAAAACGAAGGTCGAACAACCATAACGGTGCAAATAGTCTTCGACGGCATGAGCCAATGTAGACTTTCCCGAACCGGACAAGCCGGTAAACCACAGTATCACGCTTTTATGTTTATGTAGTTTTTCTCTGTCGTTACGGGTGATGGTGGCGTTATGCCAAACGGTATCGGTGCTTTTTTGAGTCATATTGATTTGATGGGAATGAATTAACGAAAGGATGAATAATGCGTTTCGAAGCGATCGATAAATTGCGGGAGAGTTTCTATCGGTAGATGATTGATGCCGGCCGCGGCTTTGCGTCCGCCTCCGGTAGGAAACATCGCGCATAGTTCGTCGGCGCCGGTTTTATGAGTATGCGGAGCCCTGACGCTGACTAAATAGCCGCCCGAGCGGTTATGGCTCAGTATCGCATGCGCGCGGTCGGGATGAGCATTGGCTAACTCGTTGGCGAAAACGCCGCTGATGCGTCTGGCCCAAGCTTCGTCCGGTAAGATGAAAACCGCCACTGAGGCTGTGCTGTATTCCGATGCGATGTTTTTGGCATATGCCATGTCATTGTCATAGCCATCCACCAATCGATGATAGATTTCAGCTTTATCATTGATAAAATCGAAAGGCGACGGGTAACCGGCCATTTCTAAATACAGTTCGTCGGGCGGAAAATGCAGGTCCTCGACGCAACTACCGTAACCGTTATAATTGATACAGATGCCGAGTTGTTTGAGCTGTTCGGTGTGCATTTCGGACAAGGATAGTCCGCTAGCCAATTGCATGGCCGGTTGATCTAGATTATCCCCGAATGCGGCCGTGATGGCCCATTCCCGGTAGCGTCCTTGTAAATAACGGTCGACGAGTATACTGGTGCAGACATTGGCATCTGTATCGATCAGAGCGGTTAATGCGGTATGATCGGGTATATCGCCGGACCGGTGATGATCGACATAGAATACTTCGGCGCCTTGATCCAGAATGCGCTGGAGCGCGGGCAGATTCTTTTCCAATGAAATGTCCAGGACCAAGACTTTGTCGCCGGCTCGAGCGTCGACTCGCTCGAGCAAATCGATATCGCGCTTAATGCCGGTCACCAGTTGGGCGTTCACGGGCTCGGCAAGCCGAAGCTGAATTAAGGCGCAAATGCCGTCGGCATCGCCATTGAAAACATCGAAGCGCATGCGTTTTTCCTTAAATAATAAACAATGGAAGGCAAAGTATAGGCAAAAGCCGGCGCGATACCAACTGCCTAAGAGAAAAGGTTAGATAAACCCGCTATAATCTTTATCGTTGTCTGTAAAAATTGTAATTATTCAGCATAAGTCATGTATGAGAAGGTGTCAGGCATTGATTTATAAGGCTGTCTGCAACAGGACGTTGCAGTCAGAGCTTACAGGGATGTATTCACGCGTCCTTAGAAATCAATGCCTGACACCAACCTACCGCATGCGCTGAATAGTTACTAAAAATTTATCATTACCAAGGATTTTCCTATGATACCTGTTATTTTATCCGGCGGTTCGGGCACCCGGTTGTGGCCGTTGTCTCGCGGACAATATCCTAAGCAATTTCTGCCGCTGGTTTCCGAGCGGACAATGATTCAGGAAACCGTGCTGAGGCTCAATGGACTCAAACATATCAAACCTCCAATCGCCGTTTGTAATGAAGATCATCGCTTCATGCTGGCCGAGCAAATGTGGGAAATCGGCGTCAAACCGGCCTCCATCATTTTGGAGCCGGTCGGCAAAAACACCGCGCCTGCGGTCGCGATGGCGGCTTTATCGGTCGCTTCCGACGACGTGCTTTTGATCTTGCCGGCCGATCACGTCATTGCCGATTGCGCCGCGTTTCATCAAGCCGTTATCGCCGCCGATACCTTGGCTCGGCAAGGGCAATTGGTGACTTTCGGTATTGTGCCGACACAGCCTGAAACCGGTTATGGCTACATACAACGTTCGCAGTCGCAACAGGGCGAGGCATTTAAAGTCGCGGCATTCGTCGAGAAACCGGATGCGGAAACCGCGCAGCGTTATATCGAAAGCGGCGATTTTTATTGGAACAGCGGCATGTTCGCTTTCAAAGCCGGCGTTTATCTCGACGAATTGGCGAAATTCAATCCCGAGATGTTGCAGGTCTGTCGAGAAGCACTGCAATCGGCGCAGCAGGATTTGGACTTTACCCGTATCGGTAAGGATATTTTTTCGACCTGTCCGGCCGATTCGATCGATTATGCCGTGATGGAAAAAACCGCCAATGCCGTCGTTATTCCGCTCGATGCCGGGTGGAACGATGTAGGCTCATGGACGGCTCTTTGGGACGTGACGCCGAAAGATGACTCGGGCAATGCAGTCTTCGGCGATGTTTTGGCGATCGACACCGAAAATTCTTATTTGTATTCAAAAGATAAATTGGTTGCAGCAATCGGCGTTCAGGATCTGGTCATTGTCGAAACCGATGACGCCTTATTGGTCGCAACCAAGGACAAAGTGCAAGAAGTCAAAGCGATCGTCGATTTTTTGAAAAGCCAAAAGCGCAGTGAAGCCGATTTGCATCGCAAGGTTTATCGTCCGTGGGGGCATTACGATTCGGTCGATAATGGGGAACGTCACCAGACCAAGCGGATTTTGGTCAAGCCGGGTGCCAAGTTATCCTTGCAGAAACATCATCACCGCGCCGAACATTGGATTATTGTCAAAGGCACCGCTTTGGTCACCAAGGGCGATCAACAGATTCTGTTGGCCGAAAACGAGTCGATTTATATTCCTCTGGGTACCGTGCATTGTTTGGAAAACCCCGGCGTAATTCCTTTGGAAATGGTAGAAGTGCAATCGGGTAGCTATCTAGGCGAGGACGATATTGTGCGTTTTCAGGATCAATATGGTAGGGTTTAATTCCATAGAAGCCAACTTAAGGAAATAACGCGTCATTCCGCCAGGGATTGGCGGAAGCCAGTACCAGGGATGGCAACGCGTAGCTTCGCATCTATGCCGATATAACGAATAAAGCCGCAAACCCACCACAGAATAAGCACTAATAAGTTGGCGCTTATTGGGTTTGATTCATTGTAGGCCCGAGCGACCTCGTCGGTTATCGATGCGATAGCGTTTATAACCCGCCAGCCAAAATTTTTAGATCTTAATTTCATTAACGGGAGATATCGATGAAACAAATTATCACGAAAGCCGTATTTCCGGTCGCGGGTTTAGGCACCCGGTTTTTACCGGCCACCAAAGCTAGTCCGAAAGAAATGTTGCCGGTCGTCGATAAACCGTTGATTCAATATGCAGTCGACGAGGCAGTCGCCGCAGGAATCGATACGATGATCTTTGTGATTGGCCGGAACAAAACATCGATTGTCGATCATTTCGACAAAGCCTACGAGCTTGAAACCGAGTTGGAAGCGAAAGGTAAGATTCAGACTTTACGGATGATACAAAATATCGTACCGCCGCATGTCTCCTGCGTTTATATTCGACAGTCCGAAGCGCTGGGGTTGGGACATGCGGTTTACTGCGCGCGGCCTATCGTGGGTGACGAGCCTTTTGCCGTCATTTTGGCCGACGATTTAATCGAAGACAAACACCGTGGATGTATGCGACAAATGGTTAGCGTATTCAATCAGGAACGCAGTAGTATTTTGGGAGTCGAGCGAGTCGATCCTTCGGAAACCGGTAGTTACGGCATCGTTAAGACAGAACCGGTTTCGGAAAAACTAAGCGATGTGAAGTTGATTGTCGAAAAACCCAAGCCGGAGCAAGCGCCGTCGAATTTGGCGGTCGTCGGACGCTATATTTTGACGCCGGCTATTTTCGAAAAAATCAAACGGACCAAAAAAGGCGCGGGTGGAGAAATTCAACTCACCGATGCGATCGCCGCATTGATGGATGACGAGCAGGTTTTGGCGTATGAGTTTGAAGGACAGCGTTACGATTGCGGTTCCAAGCTCGGCTTTTTAATCGCGACGGTCGAGCATGGTTTATTACATGAAGAGTTGAAAAACGATTTTGCCGAATATTTGAAAAATCTCGCGGCTCGGATTTAATGTGTGCGTAAAAGTTCAGTATGAGCTAATGGGGAGATCGGGGGCGTTCCTCGCATAGACGCCAACTTAAGGCATAAAACGTTGATTTGTAGTTGAAAAATAAAAGTGTGGCCACAACATAGAGTATTTTTACCGACGAAAGTGAAAATCCCTATGAAGCAGCCACAGCTAACAGATACGCCTTTTGATGAATTTTTGCAAGAGCTCCCGGCAGATTTCCAGGAGCAGGCCTATGAATTACAGGCGTTTGCACGGGCACGGAAAATCCGATCACCGTTGCAATTATTGCAGTTAGTCCTGTTGTATTGCGGACAGGACTTGTCGTTGCGCAGCTGTGCCGGCGAAGTTGCCAAGCTTCAAGGCTATTTGAGCGACACGGCGGTGACCAAGCGACTGGCGGCCTGCGTGGTGTGGATCAAGTCGTTACTGAAGCGTGTGTTCGGATTGGATAAACAGATCAACAATGGCTCCTTGAATTTCATTGTGATTGACGGTTCGACCGTGCAAGAACCCGGCGCGAAAGAAACAACGTATCGCTTGCATGTGGCGATCGACTTGATGAGCTTNNCACTTCGCGAGGTCAACGTCACGACCGATAAAGTCGGCGAGAGCTTGGATCACTATCAGTTGACTGCAGGTGATGTCGCGTTGGTTGATCGAGGCTACAACCAACCGAAGTCTTTAGTCCCGCTCATTGATCGCGGCGGCCACGTCGTACTGCGCTACAATCCACACAGCATGACGCTTTACGAACGGTGCAACGAACCGAAAGGTGTTAAAATCGATTGGGAACAGCGCATACGCGATTTGAATGGTCAGCCGGGTGCGATACCCGTTTATCTGTGCCATCAAGACAAACGTATTGAAGGCGTGGTGCATGCGATGCCGTTACCGCCGGAACAGGCNGCGCAAGCACGCCGCAAAGCGAAACAACGCGCGCGTGATAAAGGTCGCACGGCGAGCCAAAAGACCTTGATGCTGAGCGGCTGGGTGTTGATTTTTACTTCGCTCCCCGAAGCGCTGCTCGACACGAAATCAATCGCTGAGCTCTACCGGGTTCGCTGGCAAGTGGAGCTGGTCATAAAGCGGCTAAAGAGCTTGCTCGATATCGACCGGCTACGCGCCCGAAAAGACAGCAAGCTGGCGGATTTATATTTGCACGGCAAGTTACTGTTTGCTGCAGTGACTCAAAAAATAGCGCAGCGCCGATTCGGCCGGGCGGCCACCACAATGGACGGTGATCGTTCGATTACCCATTGGCGTTTATGGCGCACGATCGCCAATGAGATCAAGGCAGGACTTACGGCTTGTTTTCCAAAAAATAAGCGCTTTATTGATGACCACGTAAAAAGCCTTTGTGAACGTCCGCGCAAGAGAAAGCTTCAGGGTTTGCCGGATCGTGTTTTGGAACTCATTATTGAAGGTCGGGGAGGTGGCGTTAGTCTTGCTTAATCAAATACTTAGATTCTTAAGTTGGCGCTTATGGGCGTTCCTCGTCCCACCAAGCCGGTGAAAATGTTGTAGACCCTTCATGCTTCGACTTGGCTCAGCACGAACGGTCTACAACACATGCAACTCCACTTTTTAGGATTAAGGGAAGTTCTTTATGACTAAGTCCTTAATTAATTTCTAGCCCTATTGAGACTACGCTGATTTTAATCCGTTTCGGTGTTGATCCCGTAGCCTTGAAACAAAGAGCGAATTTCTTCGAGTCCATCTTCGATAGACCAGCTAACCGAACGTGATAGCAAGTCGAGCAGGATGATGGCATTAACGGTGGCATCCTCGGTGCTTGCCGCTCTAAAACGGTTGGCAAGGGCTTTGTTGATGATTTGCAAGTTTTGATAACGTTGCATCAGTTCATCCAATTCGAAGGTATGTTCAAGACCTTGCTTATACTTGAAATATTGACCCAGCAAATACATCGATGTACTACGGTAAATTGTTTCGTCGTCGCTGGCCAAGGGTAGATGAAAGCGCGCCATCGGTTTTAAATGTTCGGTATGAGGGCAAGGGCTTGTCGCCATGATTAAACCCAGCAACGAGCTTAATGCCCGCTGCATCGTGGTTTTTCCGCTGATTGTTCGTTCCGGTGTGATAACATCTAGTGCGACCGATTCATAAGAAACCAGCGTGCCGCATAACTCCATAAGCGGCTGCAAATTGACGGCGACGGGACATTGCGGTGAATGTTCCTTTGCCAAGGTGCAATTACTGCATTGGTGGTATTCGAGCTCGGTCCAGAATGGCGGCTCAGTGAGTTGGGGACGGGTAAAATTCATCGTTTTTTGATCGATTTCAATTGCGAACTCGATGACGTTATTATCGGCGAATAAAAAACGATAGAGAAAGTGTAAGTTTTGATCGGTCATGCGGTTTTCCAATATGAAGCCGTCTTGTCGTTGATATTTAGGAACGAGCATGAAATAACTTAGACAATTGTCGGAAGGGGGGTTGGTGACTCGCTTGACAGGTGTCGGCGGCAGGGATAGCCGCCGTCAAGCCTACAGGGACGTATTCACGGCGTCCTGTCAAGCGAGTCACCAAACCGCCACAAAGCCTACTACTTGTATAAGTTATTTTGTGCATATTCCTTAGTGGGTCTTCGGTTTCTAAGTTTACTTTATCGATTGGACTTTATATAAGTATCGCTTAATTTTGGCAAAGGATGATTTAAATGGGTGGATTATGAACGAGGATGCGGCAAAAATTTTATTGGTGGATGACGAACAAAATGTTCTCAAGGCTTTATCCAGGATTTTGCGGGATTATCATTTAGTGACCGCGCAGAGTGGGGAAGAATCATTACTATTAGCCAAAGAAATCGAATTCGATTTAGTGATTTCGGATTATCGAATGCCGGGCATGGACGGTGTTGAGTTTCTAAAGAAGTTCATTAAGTTGCAACCGAATGCCATGCGGATGATTCTGACCGGCTACGCCGACCTCGAAAGTGCTCAGCATGCGATCAATGAAGCCGGCGTATTCCGGTTTCTGAATAAGCCTTGGAATAATCTTGAAATAATCAATGCGGTTGCAGTTGCGTTAGAGCATAAACGAATATTGCAAGAAAATAAGGACTTAGCCGATCAGGTACGAAGGCAGCAAGCGCTTTTGAAAGATCAAGATGCTATTCTTAGAGCACTGGAAGCCGAAGAACCCGGCATTACCAAGGTCAATTGGGCCGCGGACGGTTCGATCATCATCAATGAAGATGAATATGAATAACGGAGTTAAAGATTTACCTGATTAGCAAGTTTCTTCAGCTAAAGCCCAAAAACCAGGATATCCCTGGCAGGACGGGGCTTGCAACCCCGTCCTAAGCGTTTCGATTTTGGCCGAAGTAAGCCGAAATGTTTAGGTCAAACCGAAAAGTTGGGGACGGGTTAAATAACCCGTCCCGCAGAAGTCGCAGCGGTTACGACTGGCCCGCTCGGGCATTTGGCTCCGGCAAGCTGAAGCATCTTGCTAATCAGGAAGATTTAAAGCGAATCGTAGGGTACGCTGCGCGTACCTTATGTCGGCGCAAGGCACAATGATCCTAAATTCGGCCGTTTAACCATGAAGCACATGAAGTATTTCACGAGATCACCTAAACATTCCCGCTAAACTCTTGGGTGAGCGAAAGTTTTATACAAACGAATCCGTGGGAACCCATAGCTTGGCTGCCGAGGTAAGGTCGGTATGCATTCCCACGCAGGAGCGGTGGGAACGAGAAGTGCTTGCACTCAGGCTCCACAGTGTGTCTCAAAAGCTTGCCATCCATGGCACTGGATTCCGCCAGTCCATGGCGGAATGACGGGTTTACCTAAACTTAATCCTAAATTCGGCAGTTTCACCATGAAGCACATGAAGTATTTCAAGAAATTACCTAAATGTTTTCTTTATGATCTTCATGGTGAAATGCTTTTTCTAGAATGATGGTACGCACAGCGTCCCCTACAGTCTTCAAGTTTCGAAATTGGCGTCGTATGAATTTCTGCTATTAACGCGAACATAGCCTATTTATTGCCTAATCGGACTTTGATTGATAATTGCCCCCCGTTTTCTCGTAAATTGAAAATATCGTTTACGTTTTTTTCGGTTAGTATCCGGTCTTTTAAATACAGTAAATCATTGCACAAGACTTCCTCGACTTCCATTCCTGCTTGCAATTGAGTCCAGGACATTTCGATTATCGGCCTATCGTCCTCTTCCGATTCAGGCAAGTATTGCAGAAAGATATCGCTGACATCGGGGTCATAGAGGCTCCCTTTTTTCAGTTCAATATGCTTTTTGACTTGAACGATCGGTAACGATTCACCGGTTAGCGTGCCGTCGAGATAGGAAATGTAGTCCCTGATTATCGCGAGGATACGCGAGCCGATCGGTATTTCTGTGCCGACCAAGCCTTTCGGCATGCCTGAACCATCGTAATGTTCATACTGGTGATAAATGATCGAAGCGGCTTCTTGGAGTTGCCGGATGTCTCTTAGCATCATTTGCCCTTCCTCGGCATGTTTGTAATAGCGCTTTTTATCATGCCAAGAAAGTGAAAACAGCGGCTGTTTCAATAGCTCGTCGGGTAAGCTCATTTTGCCGATTTGCAACAACAGTCCGGCATACATCACGTTGTTGATGTCTTCATCGCTCAATTCCATGAGCCGCGCTATCTTTCGGCCATTTTCCGCAAAAAATTTGGCATGACCGCTTTTGATTCCGGGCCGCATTTCAATAATTCGGGCAAAGGTTTTAATCGAGTCGGTATATTGTTTTTTTAAGGCTTTGTTGGCTTTATCGATTTGCGCCAACGATTTTTTCAATTGCCCTGTTCTTTGTTCAACCTTGTCTTCGAGATGAGCATTGAGTTCCTTGAGTTGTTCGTTTTGGTCTTGAACGATGGCGAATAAGCGGTTACGTTCATCGCGAATGAATTTTTGCTCAAGCGCATTGTGTACTAGTATTTTGAGCTCGTTATCATCCCAGGGCTTACTGCAATAACTATAGATTTTGCCTTTATTGACAGCCGCGATCGTCGATTCGATGTCGGCATAACCGGTCAACAAAATACGCACCGTGTTCGGCCATTGTTCAGCCGCCTTGGCTAGAAATTCCGCTCCGTCCATTTTCGGCATGCGCATGTCGGACAGGATCAAGTCCACCGGCTCTTGGTTTAACAGCACCAAGCCTTCCGAACCGTTTTCAGCGGTATGAATCGTATAGTTGCAGGAACGGAACAAGCGCTTTAACGCCTTGAGTATATTCTGCTCATCGTCGACGAGTAGTAACACGGGCTGAATTTTTGCGTCCGTTGACGGAGCGTTCATAGAATGAATCCTGGGCAAGTTGACTATCGTTGTTTAAGGCATCTTTTGTTACTGTGAAAGTTCGTAGATTTGGACTCGTTATCTAATTTTTCGATATACAAAAGTTCAGCAACGAAAATGCCGGTTCCTAAGAGGTTGCGGTTGCTCGATCGACAGGCGTCGGCGGCAGGGAGCCGCCGTCGAGCCTACATGGACGTATTAACGGCGTCCTGTCGGGCGAGTGACCGCACCCTAATCATCCCCTCGTACTTTCATTTGCCGGGGTGACCAAAGCTTCTTCATGATCGTTAGGTTAATATAGCTTACTCCCTTTTGATTGAAAAACCGTCTAACGACCGTTTTTTGCTATTCGAAGTGAAATGTTTTTTTTAGATTAATTGTTTCTATAACGAATTTTTCCACTTGTTACCGCTTTTTACTCCCTTCATTCGACAAAGAATAATTCTATACGTCATTTAACTAATGAGTCATTTGACTGATTGTTCAAATGTTTCCGCCAAAGAATAATCGATTTCAGCCTTATTCGGCTGCGCCGGTATAAACCGGTGCATTTTTTGACTCTTAGGGGGAATGATCATGACGACTGTTTACAAGCTAGGCAGCCACAAACGACAACACGGTTTTTTGACGTATCTACTTTTTGCAGCATTATCGCTAAGTCATGTGCAGGAGTCGCAAGCAGGTGCGACTTTTAAAATCGACGAAACCAAATGGTTAAGCCTCGGTGCCGGTTTACGGACAAGCTTTACCTCGGTCGAGTCGGTTGCGGACGGTAATTGGTCGAACGACTTTTTCGTCGATAACATGCGTTTGTATTTGAATGCTCAGATTCACGAATACATCAAGTTGGAAATCAACTCGGAATGTCAAACCTGTAATTCAGGCGGTGAGCTTCGATTATTGGATGCAATCGGTAAATTCGAATTTCATCCGATGGCGAATTTGTGGGTCGGGCGCATGCTCGTGCCGGCCGAGCGCCGCGAAATGAACGGACCGTTTTATAGCGCCGTGCATAGCATTTATGTAACCGGCGACCGGATTAGCGGTACGCCGTTCGAGCCGGCCGATTTCAATACGACGATACGTAATGACGGAACATCTGCGGGTTCTTTCGGCCGTGACGACGGTGTGACGTTTTGGGGTTCTGTTTGGGACGGCCGCGTTCAATACGCGTTAGGTATTTTCCAAGGGTTAAGAGGCGGCGCGAATAAAGACGACAATCTGCTCTATGCGCAACGCTTGGCTTTTAACTTCTGGGAAGTCGAAAAAAATCCCGGTTACTACACATCGGGGACCTATTACGGTAAGGGGGGCGACATTCTGACCTTGGCGGTTTCTAATCAATATCAGGAAGATGGCGCTGGTGTCCTTGGTGATGCCGGTAATTTCAGGGGTACGGCGATCGATTTATTACTCGAAAAAGTATTGGGGAACGGCGGTGTCGTGACTCTGAACGGCGAATATAAGAATTACGGAATCAATGGTTTCAGCATGGCCAGCCGAAGAGCAGGGGGCGGGTTTGCGATGTTCGAAGGCAATGCCTATGACGTGAGTGGTATGTATTTATTTCCGCAAACGATCGGTATCGGCCAATTTCAACCCTTCGTTCGTTATGTCAACGTCATGCCGAAAAATAGTCCGGATCGGAATATGTTCGAGGCCGGGGTGAATTATGTCATCGACGGACATAACGCACGAATCGGTTTAAGTTGGCAATACGGCGATTTGATGACTAAGGGGCTCAATTACAGGGACGATGCGACAGGCGACCAAGTCAATGCCTTCCTTCTTGGCTTTCAGTACCAAATCTAATTTCAATTACATCGGGAATATACCATGAAGAAACTATCGAAAAATCTTAAATTGCTAAGCGTTGCAGCCGTTGCATCGTACTTAACGGTTACGGCTCCGAATGCTTCAGCTGAAGACACGATCAAAGTCGGCGTCTTACATTCGCTGTCGGGCACGATGGCGATTAGCGAAACCACGCTCAAAGATACGATGCTAATGCTGATCGAGGAGCAGAACAAAAAAGGCGGTTTGCTCGGTAAGAAGCTCGAGCCGGTCGTCGTCGATCCGGCCTCGAATTGGCCTTTGTTCGCCGAGAAAGCGCGCGAACTCTTGACCAAGGATAAGGTTGCGGCGATCTTCGGTTGCTGGACGTCGGTCTCGCGTAAATCGGTGTTGCCGGTCGTCGAGGAATTGAACGGCTTGTTGTTCTATCCGGTGCAATACGAAGGCGAAGAATCGTCGAAAAACGTGTTTTACACCGGTGCCGCGCCGAATCAGCAAGCGATTCCGGCCGTCGATTATCTGATGAGCGACTTCGGCGCCGAACGTTGGGTGTTGGCAGGGACCGACTATGTTTATCCTCGCACGACCAACAAAATTCTCGAAGCGTATCTGAAAGCCAAAGGCGTCGACGAAAAGGACATTATGATCAACTATACGCCGTTCGGCCATTCCGATTGGCAAAGTATCGTATCGGATATCAAGAAATTCGGTTCGGCCGGCAAGAAAACGGCGGTCGTGTCGACGATCAACGGCGATGCCAACATTCCTTTCTATAAAGAATTGGGTAATCAGGGTGTTTCCGCCGAGGACATTCCGGTCGTCGCGTTCTCGGTCGGCGAAGAGGAGTTGTCTGGCATCGATACAAAACCGTTGGTCGGTCATCTAGCCGCTTGGAATTATTTCATGAGTGTCGATACGACCAAGAACGCTGCATTCATCAAACAATGGCATGAGTTCATCAAGAACCCGAAACGCGTAACCAACGATCCGATGGAAGCGCATTACATCGGTTTCAATATGTGGGTCAAGGCGGTCGAAAAGGCCGGAACGACGGACCCGGATGCAGTGCAAAAGGCGATCATCGGCGTCGAGGCTCCTAACTTGACCGGCGGTATTTCAAAAATGCTGCCGAACCATCACATCACCAAGCCGGTATTGATCGGCGAAATTCAGGAAGACGGGCAGTTCTTGACCGTTTGGCAAACCAATAAATTGGTTCCGGGCGATGCCTGGTCGGATTATCTGCCGGAGAGTAAGCCGATCATTGCCGACTGGACGCCTCCGATCATGTGCGGCAATTTCAATACCGAAACAAAAAAATGTTCCGGGCAAAATTATTGACCGGGCAATATTGAAGTAGAGAGTAGGGTGCGAATTTAAGTTTAAGATTTCGCCCAAAATAACTTCCTCCCTGAAAAGGCTTTGTTTTCGTTAATAGCTGTAGTTGTTCCGATAAGGATTGAGGCGCGGGGCGGGTTATTCAACCCGCTCCGAACGTTTGGATTTGCTTTGGGCATGGTAGAAATGTTAAGGACGTGGTTGCAAACCCCGTCCTGCATAGTGCTGAAATTTGATTAGCAAAGAGTATATACCCATCGCACTTCAAATTTCGGCATTGACGCGTGGAGGTGCCGGGGTGTTCGGCAAAGGCTTTGACAGCAGGGATGCTGTCACAGAGCCTACATGGACGTATTCACGGCGTCCTTTGACGGACACCCCGGCGCCGAAATTTGACCAGCAAAGGGTATATATTCTTAACTGGTATCGCATACCGTTTGCAAAGTTACGCGGTGCGAGCCCTACGATTGATCATTTATTTTAGGAATTATTATGAAAGCGGATTCGTTCAAATGGCGGATGTCGTTGTTGGCTTTATTGATGCTATGCGTCCGGCCCGGTATTGCGTTGGATGAGTCGACCGCTGAAACGGCGGAAAGTCAGGAAGTCTCGGAACAGCAAGCCGAAACGGTTCTCGATCCGTTTGCCGATGCGCTGGCGCGCTTAATTAGCGGTAGTATGAAGGAACGCGAGCAGGCAAGCGAGCAACTGAGCGTGACCGGACACCCCGAGGCTTTACCGGTTCTGGAAGCCTTGTTGGATGGTCGCTTATATGCGTTACGCGATAAGCAAACGGCGGTTATCGCTACCGAAAGCGGACAAGGCTACCGGATCGCCGAGGCGTCGACCGGAGCCGATTTAGGTCTTATCGAGCGCTCTGACTTGTCGAAAGTCAACATTACCAACAGTTTGCGCACCAAGCTACGCAAGAAAATATCTCTTCTTCAGTTGCAATCGGATGATGCTTCGGTCAGGCTCTCTGCGGTCAATGCGATGGTCAAGACAGCCGACGCGAAAACGCTGGAATTGTTGAAGGAGTACGAATCGACCGAATCAGACGAAGATGTGCTCTCTTCGATGCGTCTGATTTTTGCACTAAACGATCTGCAAAATAACGACAAATCGGTTCGTCTGGACGCGATGGATACCTTGAAGGAATATAACAGTCTCGAAGCCTATAACCGGCTAAGTGTTCTAGTCGAAAAGGATAGCGCCGGCAATTTCATCGAACAGGACGTCGAGGTTAGAAAAAAAGCCCAATCCGCGTTGAAAAAAATTGAAGCGAGATTGCAATTCTACAACAGTGTCGAAACGATGTTTTTCGGCCTGAGCCTCGGAGCAGTGTTGGTGCTGGCTGCGATCGGTTTGGCGATTACCTTCGGCGTGATGGGCGTGATCAACATGGCGCACGGCGAATTGATGATGCTCGGCGCTTACACGACCTATGTGATGCAACAAATCATGCCCAATCATATCGGTCTGTCGGTGATTCTAGCGATTCCCGCGGCGTTCATGATTTCGGCTTTGGTCGGCGTCGCGATCGAACGCGGTATCATCCGGTTTTTATATGGGCGTCCGCTCGAAACCTTGCTGGCCACTTTCGGCATCAGTCTGTTTTTACAGCAAACGGTACGTTCGATTTTTTCGCCGCTGAACCGAAGCGTCACGACGCCGGAATGGATGAGTGGATCTTGGCAGATTAACGATTTTCTGTCGTTGACTTGGAATCGTTTTTACATCGTGCTGTTTTGCTTGTTGGTATTCGCGGCGCTGTTGCAAATTCTTAAGAAGACGCGGCTCGGTCTCGAAGTCAGGGCGGTCGCGCAAAATCGTAACATGGCCAAAGCGATGGGTATTCCGACCGCGCGGGTCGATGCGATGACCTTCGGGCTTGGCTCGGGTATCGCCGGTGTCGCGGGTGTCGCGTTGAGTCAGATCACCAATGTTGGACCAAACTTGGGTCAGAGTTATATCGTCGATTCATTCATGGTGGTCGTATTCGGTGGCGTAGGCAATCTTTGGGGCACATTGGTCGCCGGATTCTCGCTCGGTATCGCCAACAAGATGCTAGAACCGCATGCCGGCGCGGTGCTCGCGAAGATTTTGGTGTTGGTGTTCATCATTCTGTTTATTCAAAAACGCCCGCGCGGATTGTTTCCGCAGAAAGGCCGAGCGGCGGAGGCATGAGCATGAAGAGTCTATTTTTGGGGAGCCTATTTTTCAGTAACGATAAGACGGCGAATGTCGTGCTGTTTTCGTTGATCGCGCTGATCGTACTGGTGCCGCTCTGCAATGCGATTTTTCCAAGCGCTTCGGCGCTGCATTTTTCCGCATATACCGTTTCTTTGCTCGGCAAGTATTTGACTTTTGCGTTGCTTGGCTTGTCGCTCGACTTGGTTTGGGGGTATTGCGGCATCCTCGCGCTCGGTCATGGCGCTTTTTTCGCATTGGGCGGTTATTCGATGGGGATGTATTTGATGCGCCAAATTGGTGAGCGAGGCGTCTACGGCGATCCGGTTTTGCCCGATTTCATGGTGTTTTTAGACTGGAAAGAACTCCCGTGGTACTGGTACGGTTTCGATCAATTCTGGTTCGCGCTGCCGATGGTGTTTTTGGCACCGGGTGTGTTGGCGTTCGTTTTTGGTTGGCTCGCATTCCGTTCGCGGGTGACAGGCGTGTATTTGTCGATTATTACGCAGGCTTTAACTTATGCGTTAATGTTGGCGTTTTTTCGCAATGAAATGGGCTTCGGCGGCAACAACGGCCTGACCGATTTCAAGGACATTCTCGGTTTCAACATACAATCCGAAGCGGTCAGAGTGGCACTATTCATGATTTCCGGACTTGCCCTAATTGGTGCATTTTTGCTGTCAAGATGGATTTCTTGCACCAAACTGGGTCGTGTCGTGACCGCTGTGCGCGATCATGAGGCGCGCGTGCGCTTTTTGGGCTATCGTGTCGAAATGTTCAAGCTATGGATATTCGTGTTTGCGGCGATGCTGGCCGGACTCGCCGGGGCGTTGTATGTTCCGCAAGTGGGCATCATCAACCCGAGCGAATTTTCGCCATTGAACTCATTGGAAATCGTCGTCTGGGTCGCGATCGGCGGGCGAGGTACGCTGTACGGCGCGATCATCGGCGCGATGCTGGTCAATTACGGTAAAACGGTGTTGACCGGTTTACTTCCGGAAATCTGGTTGTTTACATTGGGCGCGACTTTCGTCTTAGTAACGGTATTCATGCCGAATGGCTTGGCAGGCTTGTTGCTTAAGAAACGCGAGGAGATGCATACATGAACAAGCCGTTGATGGATCGTTACAAAACCTTCGATTTCGTTAGAAAGCCGGTCAAGCCTGGCGAACTCGACGTGTCGCACAAAACGATACTCTATCTTGAAGATGTCAGCGTCAGTTTCGACGGTTTCAAGGCCTTGAATAATCTGTCCTTATATATCGACAACGGCGAACTGCGTTGCCTGATCGGACCGAACGGAGCCGGCAAGACGACGCTGATGGATGTGATTACCGGCAAGACGAAACCCGATAGCGGTTCTGTGTTTTTCGGGCAAACCATCGATTTGCTCGAAATGGACGAGCCGGCGATCGCTCAAGCCGGCATCTGCCGCAAGTTTCAAAAACCGAGCGTGTTCGAAAATTTGAGCGTGTTCGAAAATTTGGAATTGGCGATGAAGGCGGACAAGGGCGCCTGGCCGGCGCTGTTTGCAAGGCTGAACGGCGAGCATCGCGATCGTATCGAAGAGGTGTTGACGACGATCGGTCTGACCGAACACAGCGCACAACAAGCCGGGATCTTGTCGCATGGACAAAAGCAATGGCTGGAGATCGGCATGTTGTTGATGCAGGAGCCGAAGGTAATGCTGGTCGACGAGCCGGTCGCCGGCATGACGCATCAGGAAATCGACCGCACCGCCGAATTGCTGCTGTCGTTGCAGGGCAAGCATTCGATTGTCGTGGTCGAACACGACATGGAATTCGTCCGCTCGATCGCACGCAAGGTCACGGTGTTGCATGAAGGTTCGGTATTGACTGAGGGCACGATGGACGAAGTACAAAACGACCCGCGCGTTATCCAAGTGTATCTGGGGGACTAATGCTGAACATCAATTCATTGAATCAATACTACCGCGAGAGTCATACGCTGTGGGACTTGCAATTGTCGGTGCCCGAAGGGGGGTGCGTTTGCCTGATGGGACGCAACGGCGTCGGTAAAACAACCTTGCTGAAATGCATCATGGGTCTGATTCCAGTGCGCAGCGGCGAAATGCTGTTCGACGGCGTCGATCTCGCACCACTAAAATCCGAGCAACGCGCCGAACTCGGCATCGGTTTTGTGCCGCAAGGCCGTGAAATTTTTCCACTACTGACGGTCGAGGAAAACCTGAAAATCGGTTTGCGCGCAGCGCGTAGACACGGCATTAAAAAAGTGCCGGAGCATATTTTCGAGATATTCCCGGTGTTGAAGCAGATGTTAGGGCGACGCGGCGGCGATCTGTCCGGCGGCCAACAGCAGCAATTGGCGATCGGGCGGGCCTTGGTGCTCAATCCGAGATTGCTGATTCTGGACGAGCCGACAGAAGGCATACAGCCGAACATCGTTAGCGAAATCGGCGACGTGATCATTCGGCTTAATAAGGCAAAAGGCATTAAAACGCCGTTAGTCAAGGAGGCTGCCGAGGTTAAGAATGAGGTGCGTGAAGCGATCAAAATAATTAACCGCGAAATGGGCGTCACGGTGCTGCTGGTCGAACAAAAACTGCCGTTCGCGCGCAAGGTCGCCGATCGTTTCTGTATCCTGGAACGCGGACGCAGCGTCGCGTCGGGTGGAATGGACGAATTGGACGAAACGAAGGTCAAGCGCTATTTGACGGTGTGACGATGGTAAAAGCACATCGGCACGCATTGTGGTAGCGAAGTTTCAGATCGTGATTTCGGAGCCGGGAAAGTTGCTCTCTTTCCCACTCTCGGGCGCTCATTGTTATACACAAATATCGGTAAACTTGCTGAACAAAGGTCATCGTATACCCGGCAACGGTGCTGTTTGATAAATCTGCGGATATTGAACATCAGTGGCTTCGAAATCGCGACGAAGGCGTCGCTCCCACAAGGGGGTAGGGTGCTCTGTGGGAGCGATCCCCAGATCGCGATTTCGAAGTCGGGAACGTTGGGCGACAAAAAATGGTATCGAGGCCTCATTGGCTAAGATTGCAAAACGGTAATTTTTGACTTATGGATAACGATGAGCGCTCCGGCGTGGAAATGCAGATCTGGGGCGAGTAAATATGCCCCGATATGGGTTCCCACGGAGGACCGTGGGAACCAGAAAAAACTCTGCGCGAGATAAAACAACTATCTTAAGGTGAAAATGATGATAAACAACAAACACACTGTTACGCTATTCGCTTCAATATTTCCAGCAATTCCCAATTTGAGAAATTTCGCCGTATTCAGGATGCGGGGTATGCCTGTCGAGGAACGCCGTAAACCCATCCATGGGGGCTTGGCGGCGGCTCCCTGCCGCCGACATCCTCGCCAAGCACACCCCGCACCCTTTTTTATCCTCAAATTGGGAATTGCTGCAATATTTCTATTGCCGATACCGGCATTCGCACACCTCGGTATCGGTGCGGATCATGGATTCGGGGAAGGATTTATTCATCCGTTGCTCGGCCCGGATCACCTGCTCGTGATGATTGCGGTCGGTCTTTGGGCCTTCTGTTTTGGAGGGCTGGGGCGCTGGTTATTGCCCTTGAGTTTCTTGACGGCCATGGCTTTCGGGGCAGGGTTGGCATTCGCCGGTATTTCGGTGGCTTATCCGGAATTTTGGGTGGCGCTGTCGGTACTGGTCTCGGGAATTATCGTGCTGCGCGACTGGCGCATTTCGTTGACGCAGGCTTGCTTTGTGGTGGCCTTGTTCGCATTGAGCCACGGCTATGTGCATGCATTGGAAATCGGTCCCGATGCGGACCGGACTCTTTATGCCTTGGGCTTTATTCTTTCAACCGCCTCGTTGCACGGCATCGGCTTGGCGACAGGTTTACTGAGCCCCGTGATTTTGAAATGGACCCGAGCCTCTGTCGCCGTCTCGTGCGCGGCGGTAGGTTTGACGCTATTGCTCGGTGCTTGAACCAGTGTACAGCGACAGAGGTCCGCCAAAGGAAGCCGGAATCGATTCGTGTCAGAGTTGGCGGGCCGAGTTGTCGCTGGGCTTTACGAAGACCGAAAGCAGAACGGTGTTGCGGCGCAGGGCTCATCGCGGCCCGTTGACCGTGCAGCGGCCGTTTTATCCCGAAGGCGATGTGTGTCATCTGTATTTGTTGCATCCGCCTGGCGGCGTCGTTGCCGGAGACCAATTGACGATAGAAGTCAAAGCCGAACACGGCAGTCATGCATTGATCACGACGCCGGCCGCCGGTAAGTTTTACCGCAGTGAAGGCGGCAGCGCGTCTCAGTCGGTCGCGATGACGATCGAAGAAAATGCGGTCTTGGAATGGCTGCCGCAAGAAACGATCGTCTACGAAGGCGCGCGGCTGATGTCTGCCACGACGATTAATATCGGTGCCGGCGCGCGGTTCATCGCATGGGAAATCATCGTATTGGGTCGTCCCGCATCCGGCGAAGGTTTTGAGCTGGGTGAAGCCTTATTGAATTGGCGCATAGCGCTGGAAGACGAGCCGGTTTATTTGGAGCGTTTGCGTCTCGACGCGCAAGCCTTCGCGGCACGTTGGGGTATGAATCGTCATTCGACTTGCGGAACCTTGTTTGCTTATCCTGCTTCGACAGAAGTTCTGGAGATCGTGCGAAACATGATCGGAGACGCACCTGGACGCGGCGTCACATGCATAGATGATTTGTTGATTTGCCGCGCATTGGATCATAGAGCCGATAAACTGCGCGATTTCTTCAACGAAGTCTGGGCTTCGATTCGCGAGGCGACGGTGGGCCGCAAAGCTTGTATGCCGCGCATCTGGGCGACGTGAATACAAAATCCGATATCAAGGATAAATTATGCAATTGACACCACGCGAAAAAGACAAATTACTGCTTTTTACGGCCGCATTGTTGGCCGAACGGCGGAAGGATAGAGGCTTGAAGCTCAATTATCCGGAAGCGGTCGCCTATATTTCGGCCGCGATTATGGAAGGCGCTAGGGACGGGCGAACCGTCGCCGAATTGATGGAATACGGTAGAACGCTGTTGAACAAAGAAGACGTGATGGACGGCGTTTGCGAAATGCTGCCCGAAGTCCAGGTCGAAGCGACATTTCCGGACGGGACCAAACTGGTCACGGTTCATAATCCGATCGAATAGGAGATAGCATGATTCCCGGTGAAATCATTACGGCCGACGGCGATCTTGAAATAAATGCCGGACGCGAGGCGATCTGGCTGCTGATCGCGAACAGCGGCGACCGTCCGATTCAGGTCGGCTCGCATTATCATTTTTTTGAGACCAATCCGGCCTTGAAATTCGATCGCGACAAGGCACGCGGCTACCGGCTCGATATTCCGGCCGGTACAGCGGTGCGCTTCGAACCCGGTCAGCAACGCGAAGTGCAATTGGTTCCATTTGCCGGATTGCGCAGAATTTACGGTTTTCGCCAGCAAATCATGGGCGCGTTGGAGGACAGTCATGAGTAAATTAAGCCGTCGGGCTTATGCCGATATGTTCGGTCCGACTACCGGCGACCGCGTGCGTTTGGCCGATAGCGAATTGTTTATCGAAGTCGAAAAGGACTTGACGATCTACGGCGACGAGGTCAAATTCGGCGGCGGCAAGGTGATTCGCGACGGCATGGGTCAAAGTCAGGCCGGCTCGCAAACCGCGATGGATCTGGTGATTACGAATGCATTGATCGTCGATCATTGGGGCATCGTCAAGGCCGATATCGGCATCAAATACGGCCGTATCGCCGCGATCGGCAAGGCCGGCAATCCCGACGTGCAAGAAGGTGTCGACATCATCATCGGCCCCGGCACCGAGATCATTGCAGGGGAGGGGCAGATACTGACCGCCGGCGGCATCGACGCGCATATTCATTTCATTTGTCCGCAGCAGGTCGACGAAGCGCTGATGTCCGGCGTCACGACGATGCTCGGCGGCGGTACGGGGCCAGCGACCGGCACCAATGCGACGACTTGCACGCCGGGGCCGTGGAATATTCACCGCATGCTGCAGGCCTTGGACGGATTGCCGATGAACTTTGGTCTGCTCGGCAAGGGCAATGCGAGTCTTCCCGAAGCGCTCGAAGAACAAATCCGCGCCGGCGCGATGGGTTTGAAATTGCATGAGGATTGGGGGACGACGCCGGCCGCGATCGATTGTTGTTTGTCGGTGGCCGAACGTTTCGACGTGCAGGTCGCGATCCATACCGATACGTTGAACGAGTCGGGATTCGTCGAAGATACGATCGCCGCATTCAAAGGCCGGACGATTCATACTTACCATACCGAAGGCGCCGGCGGCGGCCACGCGCCCGATATCATCAAGGCCTGCGGTCAGGGCAATGTCCTACCGTCGTCGACAAATCCGACTCGGCCCTATACGATCAATACCGTCGACGAGCATCTGGACATGCTGATGGTTTGCCATCATCTGGATCCGGGCATACCCGAGGATGTCGCATTCGCCGAATCGCGCATCCGCCGCGAAACGATCGCGGCCGAGGATATTCTGCACGATCTCGGCGCGTTTTCAATGATTTCGTCCGATTCCCAGGCGATGGGGCGCGTCGGCGAAGTGATCACCCGAACCTGGCAGACCGCACATAAGATGAAGGTGCAACGCGGCAGTTTGCCGGAGGACAATGCAAGCCATGATAATTTCCGTATCAAGCGTTATATCGCCAAATACACGATAAATCCGGCGATCAGCCATGGTATCTCGCACGAGGTCGGTTCGGTGGAAGTCGGTAAATTAGCCGATCTGGTGCTCTGGCAGCCGGCTTTTTTCGGAGTCAAACCCAGTTTGATATTGAAAGGTGGTTTCATCGCTGCCGCGCCGATGGGTGATCCTAATGCGTCGATTCCGACGCCGCAGCCGGTTCATTACCGGCCAATGTTCGGTTCGTTCGGACAAGCTGCAGCGTCGACATCGATGATGTTTTTACCGCAAGCGGCTGTCGTCGCGGGGCTGGCCGATAGTATTCGGCTCGGGAAGCGCATCGGCGTTACTCGCGGGACGCGTTCGGTCGGCAAGCATTCGATGATACATAATCATTATCAACCGGTCATCGAAGTCGACCCGCAAACCTACGTGGTTCGCGCCGATGGGGTGTTGCTTACCTGTGAGCCTGCGGACGTGTTGCCCTTCGCTCAACGTTATTTTCTATTTTGAGATTATGCTGAAACTTACCGAATTTGCTAGTTCCGACGTGACTCCCGTCGATGTGCTGACGCTGCCTTTCGAAACGAGGCAGAAATGCCGTTTCCATGCCGTGACAGAAGGCGGCGTAGAAGTCTGCCTGTTTTTACCGCGCGGCCATTTGCTTCGCTCTGGATTGGTGCTGACCGGGCCCGACCGCTTCAATGTCTTGGTCGACGCCGCCCCAGAACCGTTGTCGGTCGTGCGCAGCAACGAACCATTGCGGTTTGCGCGCGCTTGTTATCACTTGGGCAACCGCCATGTCTCGTTGCAGATATTGCCGGGCGAATTGCGTTATTTGAGCGATCATGTACTCGATCACATGATCGAAGGCTTGGGTTTGACCGTGACCCACGCGGAATTGCCGTTCGAGCCGGAAGCCGGCGCTTATCACGGCCATGATCACTGATCTGGCCTTGCTGCGCCTGTTGCAATTAGTGAGTCCGGGCTTGCCGATCGGCATGTACAGTTATTCGCAGGGTTTCGAAGGCGCGGTCGAGGACGGTTTGATCAAAAACGACGCAGATGCCGAAGAATGGCTTTCCGGTATGTTAGACAACAGTTTACAGTATATCGATTTACCGATTTTGGTGCGTTTACATACGGCTTGGCAGAGTCGCGATTTCGATAATGTTTCGCGTTGGAGCCAGGTCTTGAAGGCTTATCGCGAAACCGCTGAGCTTCGATTCGAGGATAAGCAAACCGGACAAGCTCTCGCGCGATTATTGACCGACTTGAATATCGACGAAGCCAGAGACTGGCGACGTCGACCCGACGCCACGCTCGCGGCGCTTTTCGCATTGGCGGCCGTGCAGTGGCAAATAACGATGCGTGATGCGTTATTAGGTTATGTTTGGAGTTGGCTAGAAAACCAGGTTGTATGTGCAGTTAAATTGGTGCCTTTGGGTCAAGTGGCTGGCCAGCGCTTGTTGGGCGAATTGGCTCGAATGCTCCCTGCTGTAGTCGATCAAGCTTTATTGATTGCCGACGACGATATCGGCGGTAGTGCGTTCGGTCTCGCGTTGGCCAGCAGCCGTCATGAAATGCAATATTCGCGCTTGTTTCGTTCTTGATCCGAGGATGGAGCTCTGTTGGGAAAGGTATTCATGTGCTTCATGGTTAAACTGCCGAATTTAGGATTAATGATCCTGTTAACTTTTTATTGAGTGGAAAATAACAATGAGCGATAGACATGTTTTAAGAGTCGGTATCGGCGGTCCGGTCGGTTCCGGAAAAACCGCGCTGGTCGATGCATTGTGCAAACGCATGCGCGACGATTTCGAAATCGGTGTCGTCACGAATGACATTTATACCCGTGAGGATCAGCAGTTTTTGATTCGTAGTCAGGCTTTACCGGAAGAGCGGATTCTTGGAGTCGAGACCGGCGGTTGTCCGCATACTGCGATTCGCGAGGATGCGTCGATGAATCTGGCCGCGGTCGAAGAATTATGCGAACGCTGGGACAATCTCGATTTCGTGTTGGTCGAAAGCGGAGGAGACAACCTGAGCGCGACGTTCAGCCCGGAGCTGGCCGACTTGACGATTTATGTTATCGACGTGTCGGCGGGGGACAAGATTCCTCGCAAGGGCGGCCCGGGTATCACACGTTCGGATCTACTCGTGATTAACAAAATCGATTTAGCACCCTATGTCGGCGCGTCGTTGGAGGTGATGGATCGCGATGCGAAAAAAATGCGCGGCGATCGGCCTTTTGTGTTTACTAATTTGAAAACCGGCGAAGGATTGGATTTGGTTGATGCGTTTATTGTTCGAGCAGGTATGCTAGGTTCCGGTCAATGAAAAATTGGAATGTTTGTATGGATCACGCTTCAAATTTCGGCAGTACCTACGTTAAACAGTACCTAATTTGATGCGAAAGGTATAGATGTTTTTCGCTCAGTTGAAGCATGCGAATTGACTTGCTTGGAAACCGGATTGAAAAAAAGGGCTGATTTTCATCAGCCCTCAAGTGAAAATCACTTTTAAACGTCAAGCCTGCACGGACGTATTCACGGCGTCCTGCCAAGCGAGTTACCGAACTCTCAACAAAGCCCATAGTTCCAGGACGTTATTTATCACGAAATCCTTAGTTTCTTGAGTTACCGCTCGTTTGACTTGGGGCCGGAATTTTAAATTTTTCGAGTCAATCGTTCGGCGTAACCGGTATACGCTCGCGGCGTCAATTCAAGCAGCGCATTTTTCGCATCCTGCGGTATATCTAGTCCTTCGACGAACGTGCGCATTTGTTCCGGCGTGATGCGTTGACCGCGCGTCAATTCCTTCAGTTTTTCGTAGGGTTTTTCGATGCCGTAACGGCGCATCACGGTTTGAATCGGTTCGGCTAACACTTCCCAATTCGCGTTCAGGTCGGCCTCGAGCGCATCGCTATTGAGTTCTAGCTTCGAAATACCTTTCAGCGTCGATTGAATCGCGATGCTGGTATGTGCGATGCCGACGCCGATGTTGCGCAGTACTGTCGAGTCGGTTAAGTCGCGTTGCCAGCGGGAAATCGGGAGTTTTTCGGCAAGAAAGCTAAATACAGCGTTCGCGATGCCGAGATTGCCTTCGGAGTTTTCGAAATCGATCGGATTAACCTTGTGCGGCATCGTCGACGAGCCGACTTCGCCTGCGATGGTTTTTTGCTTGAAATAGCCCAGCGAGATATAACCCCAAACGTCCCGGTCGAAGTCGAGCAAGATCGTATTGAAACGCGACAGCGCATGGAAGAATTCGGCGATGTAGTCGTGCGGCTCGATTTGTATCGTGTACGGATTGAAGCTTAGGCCTAGCGATTCGACGAAGTTCTTCGAAAATTCGCTCCAATCGACGTCGGGGTAGGCGACACAGTGCGCATTGTAATTACCGACCGCGCCATTGATCTTGCCGAGCAGTTCGACTGCTTCCAGTTGTTTTTTCTGGCGCAGCATTCTCGCAACGACATTCGCGAATTCTTTGCCGACCGTGGTTGGGGTGGCCGATTGGCCATGTGTGCGCGATAGCATCGGTTGTGCGGCCGTGTCGTGTGCTATCCTGCGGATCGCTTCAATACATTGGTCGATTTGGCCGATGATTAATTGACGCCCTTCGCTAAGCATCAAGGCGTAGGAGAGGTTGTTGATATCTTCCGATGTGCATGCGAAATGAATGAATTCACTGACTTTTTCAAGTTCGGCGTTGCCGGCGATCTTTTCTTTGAGCAAATATTCGATCGCCTTGACGTCGTGGTTGGTCGTTTTTTCGATGTCTTTGACGCGCTGTGCATCCGCTTCGGAAAATTGCTCGACTAAGTCGTTCATTAATCTATTCGCGTTCTCGCTAAAAGCGGGAACTTCCGAAATTTGTGGATTCTTGGCCAGGGCTTGCAGCCAGCGAACTTCGACTTGCACGCGAAAACGGATCAGGCCGTATTCACTGAAGATGGGGCGCAAGGCTTCGACTTTGCCGGCATAACGGCCGTCGATCGGGGAAATGGCGGTAAGGGCGGTATGGGTCATTGTTAATGTATCCTGAAAATAAAACTCAAAAAATTAATGTTCCATCGTAATTATTCAGCATAAGTCATGTATGAGAAGGTGTCAGGCATTGATTTATAAGGCTGTCTGCAACAGGACGTTGCAGTCAGAGCTTACAGGGATGTATTCACGCGTCCTTAGAAATCAATGCCTGACACCAACCTACCGCATGCGCTGAATAGTCACGTTCCATCTTTCTGGTCTCGATGATGCCGCCGCCTAGACAGACTTCGCCGTCGTAAAACACGACCGACTGGCCCGGCGTAATCGCGCGTTGCGGCTGATCGAAACGGACTCTGACGCGGCTTCCGTCGTCCAGCGGTTCGACGATACAGTCTTGGTCGGGTTGGCGATAACGGGTCTTCGCGGCGCAACGTAGCGTCTCGGTCAGCCCCGTGTTACCGCACCAGTCGAGTTGTCCGGCTTCGAGCGTGGTGTGCATCATCAAGGGATGTTCGTGGCCTTGGCCGACGATCAGCACGTTGTTGTCGAGATCTTTGTCCAGTACGAACCAGGGTTCGTCCGGCGCGTCTTTGACGCCGCCGATGCCGAGTCCCTGGCGCTGTCCCATCGTGTAATACATCAGGCCGTGGTGCCGCCCGATGTATTGGCCTTCCGGCGTGCGCATTTCGCCGGGTTGGGCCGGCAGGTAGCGCTGCAGGAAGTCCTTGAATTTACGTTCGCCGATGAAACAAATGCCGGTGCTGTCTTTCTTGCGGCTGTTCGCGAACCCAGCCTTTTCGGCGATGGCGCGGATTTCCGGTTTGTGCAGATGACCGATCGGAAACAATGTTTTGGACAAGGCTTTCTGGCCCATCGCATACAAGAAGTAGCTTTGTTCCTTGTTAGGGTCCAAGCCTTTCAATAACTGGAACTCGCCGTCTTGTTCGCGGACGCGCGCGTAATGGCCGGTCGCGATATGTTCGGCGCCGAGGTCTTCGAGCGCATAATCCAAAAAGGCTTTGAATTTGACATGCTTGTTGCACAGGATGTCAGGATTCGGCGTGCGTCCGGCCTTGAATTCGGACAAAAAGACTTCGAACACTTCGTCCCAGTATTCGGCCGCGAAATTGACGGTTTTCAATTCGATGCCGAGTTTATCGCAGACTTGTTGAGCATCTGCCAAATCAGCCATTGCGGTGCAATATTCTGTGCCGTCGTCTTCTTCCCAGTTTTTCATGAACAGGCCGGTGACTCGATGGCCTTCTTTAAGTAGTTTCAATGCGGTGACGGAAGAGTCTACGCCGCCTGACATGCCGACGATGATGTGTTTATTCATGTATCCAGGTCGAGAAAGGATTCAATTAAGGTTAAAGGATGGCGTTTGCCGGAAAGGAATTCATCAATGCCGATCAATACCAAAGGGCTTCGTAAACGATCTTTTCTGGCGACGATTTCGGTGTGGGTTAACCAGTGTGTCGCGATGATGCCTTCATCCAAAGGTTGATTGGGGTCGAAAGAATGGCAATGGCCGGCAAAACAAATTCTCAGAAAACTTGGGCTAGTTGGGTTTCTTCGCCATAATTGAACTGAAACGATGTATTCAGGTTCAAACTGCCAGGCGGTTTCTTCGTTCACTTCACGTTTAACCGCGTTGATTAAGTCCTCGCCTTTTTCCAAATGCCCCGCGGGTTGGTTGAATGCGAGTCCGTTGGATGTTTCTTCCTCGACTAGCAGAAAACGTTGGTCGTTTTCAATGATCGCTGCAACGGTGACATGGGGTTTCCAGACCATCGGCAAACTCGTTTGTAAAAAGCGCTACATTTTACTTGATTTGGTGAATTTATGTTGTGAAAGATTGAAATTTACAGGCGCGCTCACTATGGTAAACTCTAAGTCGTTTTGATTCTTTTAGAATTGTTAAAAGTATGTCTGATTTTGACCCGTTAAAAGACAATGATGGCGAACTGGCTCTTCAAGAGACTAAGCCTCAATTGCAAAGGCCACCCCTTTATAAGGTTATTTTATTAAATGACGACTTCACGCCGATGGACTTTGTCGTTGAAGTGTTAATGGAGTTTTTTAATATGTCCGAGGATAAAGCGACACAAGTTATGTTACAGGTGCATACTCAGGGAGTTGGTGTGTGCGGAACCTATTCTAAGGATGTCGCGGAAACAAAAGTATGCATGGTCAACGAATATTCTCGGGAACACCACCATCCCTTAATGTGTTCGATGGAAATCGCGTAGGTCGGAGGAAATATGTTAAGCAAAGAGTTGGAGATTACTTTAAATCTCGCCTTTAAGAATGCTCACGAGAAGCGGCATGAATTTATTACCGTCGAGCATTTACTGTTGGCCTTGTTGGATAATGCCAGTGCCGTAGCGGTGCTTCGGGCCTGTGGGTGCGATTTCAAAAAGCTGCACGATGAACTGACGCAGTTTATCAACGATACGATTTCGCTGATTCCCGAGGGCGTACAGCGCGAGACGCAACCGACACTCGGTTTTCAGCGGGTATTGCAGAGGGCTGTATTCCATGTCCAGGCGACCGATAAGAAAGAAGTTTCCGGCGCTAATTTATTTGTTGCATTATTTAGCGAGCAAGACTCGCAAGCGGTTTATTTGTTGAATAAGCAGAATATAACCCGTCTCGATGTCGTCAATTATCTGGCCCATGGTGTTTCGAAGATAGAATCGGAGCGAGAGCGCGATATGGAAAGAGATCCGGAAACGAGCGGTGCGGCCGGCGATACATCCGAAAGTCCGTTGGAAAAATATGCGACCAACCTGAATGAGGAAGCGAGGCTCGGTAAGATCGATCCGTTGATTGGGCGCGAACTCGAGGTTGAAAGAACCATACAGGTGCTATGTCGCCGGCGTAAAAACAACCCGTTGTTAGTCGGGGAAGCCGGCGTCGGAAAAACCGCAATTGCCGAAGGCTTGGCAAAACGAATCGTCGAGGAAGAAGTCCCAGATGTACTGATGGGCAATGTGATTTATTCGCTGGATCTGGGCGCTTTAGTGGCCGGCACCAAATATCGAGGCGACTTCGAAAAGCGTTTGAAAGCATTAGTTAACCAGCTAAAAAGGCAGCCGGAAGCAATATTATTTATCGACGAGATCCACACGATCATCGGCGCTGGCTCCGCTTCCGGCGGAGTTATGGATGCGTCCAATCTGATTAAGCCGGTATTGGCTTCCGGTCAGTTGCGTTGTATCGGTTCGACAACCTATCAAGAATATCGCGGAATTTTCGAAAAAGACCATGCATTGGCGCGGCGTTTCCAGAAAATCGATATTGTCGAGTCTTCGGTCGAAGATACCATTCTGATATTGAAAGGGTTGAAATCGCGGTTCGAGGAGCATCACGATATTAAATATACGGCGGATGCTTTACGTTTAGCCGCCGAACTATCGGACCGCTATATTACCGACCGGCATCTGCCGGACAAAGCCATTGATGTCATTGATGAGGCAGGCGCGCGTCAACGCTTACTTTCGACCGATCAGCGTAAACCAATTATCGATTCGCCGGAAATAGAGGAAATCGTTTCGAAAATGGCCAGAGTACCGGCTAAATCGGTTTCATCCAATGATGTTGAGAAGCTTGAAGCGCTGGAAAAAAATCTCAAAATGCTGGTTTTCGGTCAAGACGAGGCAATTTCGGCGCTCGCTTCAGCCATCAAACTGTCGCGTGCAGGGCTTAGGGATACACAAAAAACGATCGGTTCGTTTCTATTCGCGGGACCGACCGGCGTGGGTAAAACAGAAGTCACTCGTCAATTAGCCAAAGTGCTGGGTGTCGAATTGATTCGTTTCGATATGTCCGAGTATATGGAGCGCCATACCGTATCGAGGCTGATCGGCGCGCCTCCGGGCTATGTCGGTTTCGATCAAGGCGGTTTGCTGACCGAGCAAGTGACCAAGCATCCTCATGCCGTGCTTTTATTGGACGAGTTAGAGAAAGCGCATCCTGATGTTTTCAATCTATTATTGCAAGTGATGGATCATGGCACGCTAACCGACAATAACGGTCGCAAAGCCGATTTTCGTAACATTATATTGGTTATGACCACAAACGCCGGCGCCGAAGAGGGAAGTCGTGCATCAATCGGTTTTACCTCGCAGGATCATGTATCGGATAGCATGAAGGTGATAGAAAAAAGTTTTTCTCCGGAATTCCGTAATCGCTTGGATGCGGTAATTCAGTTCAAGCCTCTGGATATTTCGATTGTCGGTCATGTGGTCGATAAATTTATCTTCGAACTGGAAGCTTTGTTGGCCGAGAAGCATGTCACGCTGATGTTGGAGTCTGAAGCGAGATTATGGCTTGCCGAAAACGGTTGCGATCCGAAAATGGGCGCAAGGCCGATGGCGCGCTTGATTCAGGAGAAAATCAAGAAACCGCTGGCTAATGATTTATTGTTTGGTAAATTGGTGCGGGGCGGGAATGTCCGAATCTATGTCGAAAACAATGAGCTGGCTTTTGCAATAGAAAGTAAGGAATTGACTGTTTCTGAAAAAAGTTAGCGGTTATCGTTCGCTAATCCCGCACTTGCGCGGGATTAGCGCATCCGGAAGGTGATTCTTCCTTTGCTTAAATCGTAAGGCGTCATTTCCACCTTAACTTTATCGCCGGTCAGAATACGGATGTAATGCTTACGCATTTTTCCGGAAATGTGTGCGGTCACGATGTGTCCATTCTCGAGTTCAACCCTGAACATCGTATTCGGTAAGGTTTCGACAACCTTACCTTCCATTTCGATTTGATCTTCTTTTGCCATGTACTTGATCCTAACTTTTAAAAAACGCGAATAATAGCACAGACAGCTTTTTAATAACAGAACTCTGTGTGTGAATGCGCGCCTGGTTTATGGGAAACGATAACTGATCAATGTCTCATAATCCGACCAGTTATGCTGTTAGTTTTTGGTTGTCAAGTCGATTCGTCGATAATCGATTTTTTAAACTTCAAAATTCATATACTCATCGTAGATCAAAATCCGGCACCGGGGCCCGTCGAGGGATGCCGTGAATACATCCATGCTCTATGCCTGCATCCATGCTGGCAATGTCTTTGCCGAGCTCCCCCCGACGCCTTTTTAAGGACTGCCGAAATTTGAAGTGCGAAAGGTATACAATCGTTCACAACTATTTGTTAATCGTTTAGCTCCTCCCGCTTTTTAGGTAGAGGATACTGGTTTTGATGGTAAATATTTGATTTAACGTAATATCTCTGTGCGTAGACCATCAGAAATCTTACCTATCAAGCTTTCATTATCTATCTTATAGAGATAGCTATCTGTTCGTTACCGCACCGACTGTTCTCGTTTTTGTAGGTAACATCTGTACTCAGTCATATAGAGTTTCGATACTGGGCTTTATTCATGGCTATATTATTTTAATAAGGAGACACTCATGAACAAAGATCAAGTAAAAGGCAGAGTCGAAGAAGCCAAAGGCAAAGCCAAAGAAGTTGCCGGCAAGATATTCGACGACAAAGGCATGGAGATAGAAGGAAATGTTCAAAAGAACATCGGCAAGGTTCAATCCGGTTATGGCGATGCAAAGGAAGATATTAAGGACGAGCTCGAAGACGATTGATACGAATACAATAAGCCGGAAAATGGCGGCTTACCGAAACGTTGGCTCGATTTCAATTTTTATCGCCGACAAATAACTAATTTCAATGGAGAATTACAATGCTTCAAACACTAGCGATTATTTTAATTATCCTCTGGGCATTGGGTTTGGTGTCTTCTTATACCATGGGTGGATTCATTCACATTCTGATCGTTCTCGCGGTTGTTTTGATCGTGTTGCGCGTCATACAAGGCCGAAGAGTCTTGTAGGCTGCAGCCATCGTAATGGAAACCCTGTTTTATCGAAAGTCTAAAAGAAACCAAGCTATGGCAGAGCCTGATACAGAGTGAGGAGTCCATATCATCATCGTAGATCAAAATTCGGCGCCGGGGTGTCCGTCAAAGGACGCCATGAATACGTTCATTTAGGCTCTATGCCAGAGATCCATGTTGGGGCAAAGCCTTTGTCGGACACTCCGGCGTCTCCTTGTGCACTACCGAAATTTGATGTGCGAAAGGTATAACTAGGGTTTATTAACGAAGTCGAACGATATTTTAGTATGAATAGAGGGCGAAATGAATTCAATCAAGATAATCGCAATCGTGCTGGTCATAGCCGGAATCTTGGGTTTAGCGTATGGCCAGTTCAGCTATACCAAGGAAACCCAGCAGGCCAAGCTTGGCCCTTTGGAGCTAACGGTTAAAGATACCGAAACGGTCAATGTACCGGTTTGGGCCGGCGTGGCTTCAATTTTAGTCGGTGGAGTATTGTTGCTTTACGCGGGCAAAAAGAGTTAACGTCCATCATTTGGGTTTCCCGTCGACGCATCAGGCTATTCAAATTTGCGATGAATATTCTTGTCCCGTGACTTGGTTTCGCCCGGTTGGTGAGAGGATTTTATTATCCAGGCTAAAGGCAATAGGGCCGTGTATAAAGTGCGCATCGAACCCATAAGGCTCAGCGCGGTTTTCAGCGGTGATGTCTCGGCAGCGACCGGTTTGTCGGTGGTGTCTCGGCATTTCAGGTCTTGACGCTTGGTGAGTTCGCCAATGATAAAGCCGATGCCGCCCGCCAACAGCAAGGTTGACGGAGCGGTTATTTGTTGGCGGATATCCCGGATAAGCGTTGCAGAGCGTGTATCGATTTTCCGTTGACGATTCAATAATTGCGCCTCCGCATCTCTGATCCGATGCTTCAGCGATCTAGACACACTTTGTTTTTGACGATAGACAACCATTATGACTCCACGCCTTGCCCCGATGGCTTGTGTCTCGGTTGAAGACTGCGGAGAGTTGCTGGAAACCCCAGATCGCGTGTCTTTAGGCGTATCACGTTAAAGAGAATCAACGCGATCAGCAAGTTGACAACGACGGCAAGGAGAATGGCGCTACTCAACGTGACCTCTTTTTCGATTAGTTCCACTACCACTGCCGCCATGACTCCCAGCCATGCGCTACTCAGAGAAAGAGAAATCATCACCCCTGAAATGATCATGGTCACCAGACTCTGACCCGCCCGCTGTGTCTCAAGCGTAGCGAGTCTTAAGCGATCATACGCAAGTCCATGTAATTCATGCCATAGCGATTGAGTGTCTTCCAGAATGGCGGTTTCACTTGGAGGTGGGCAGGCGCGCGAGGATGTTTGTTGTTCTATAGCCTCATTCTTTGCATTAGCGTTCATGAAAAAAGATCTAACGGCCGCTAATGACGCGACTTAACAAAAAACCGGTCGCTACCGCAAGACCCAGAGATGTTATTGGATTGTCGCGGACATAACATCGACAATTTTCGAGTAATTGCTGTTCTGCATTTTTCAGTTGCTGACCTTTATCGCTAAGGGCTTCAGCCGCATGCGTGGTTGCATTGGCGATCTTGTCGACAGTCTCATGCGCTGAACTGGCTGCTTTGTCTATAGTTTCCACAATGGATTACTCCTGAATTTGAATCGACATAAGTTTGTGGTTTGTTGGCTCATGATACTTGATGGGCTAATTGGGTGATTTGCTTAATAGTCGACTTAGCAAAAAGCCAGCCGCTGCCGCAATACCCACTGACATGATCGGATACTCGCGGATATAACCGCGGCAATTCTTGACCATTTGCTGCTCAGCATTTTTAAATTGCTCTCCTTTTTTACCGATTGCTTCTGCCGCATGGCTGGTTGCATCGGCCACCTTGTCGAAAGCCTCATGAGCTGAGTGTGATACTTTGTCAAATGTTTCCATGTTAGAGCTCCTTATCTCAGTCTCATGTCATTCTTAACCGACTGTACGCCATTGACGCTACGTGCAATTTCGACCGCTCTATTAATATCGGCCTGGGAATTCACGAAACCACTGAGTTGAACGACGCCCTTGAAGGTTTCAACATTGATCTGGGCGGATTTCAGATTGGGCTCATTTAATAGCTGTGCCTTGACTTTAGTGGTGATGACGCTGTCGTCAAAATATTCGCCGGTTCCTGAACGTTTTTCCGTCGTTGCGCAACCGACCGCTGACAATAATGTCAGGGCCAAAATAGATGCGGTAAATAATCTAATAAATTGTTTCATGGCTAAATCTCCAAATTATCCGCCTTAAGCGGTGGGTGTGAATCACATACGTGATAATCGTCTACACACTTATCGGCAGTCTCGGTGTGAATGGTTTATTGAGGCTGTTATACCTAATCGTAGATTAAAGTTCGGCGCCGGGGTGACCGTCAAAGGACGCTGTGAATGTCGATTTTGCAGGAGCAAAATCGACCTAGCACCCCAGTGCCTCCTTAGGCACTGCCGAAATTTGAAGTGCGAAAGGTATACAAGCTGAAAAATTTAAATGAAGAAGGACTCGTTAAACGCCGGTGGCGTTTTTCCTTATCATTATTGCAGGGTAGGGATGTATGTATACCCTTTGCTAGTCAAATTTCGGCGCCGGGGAGTTCGTTAAAGGACGCCGTGAATACGTCCATGTAGGCTCTGTGACAGCATCCCTGCTGTCAAAGCCTTTGCCGAACACCTCGGTGCCTCCATACGTCAATGCCGAAATTTGAAGTGCGATGGGTATATGTTCACCAAAACCCTGAGTCAATTCTAATCGTAAAAGTTGCTAGTGTCGGTTCGTTAGCGAACATACTAAAAGAATCGTTGCTCAAAAAATCGGGCAGGGTTCTTATGCTCCTCAGCAATTGCCAAGGAGCATAAATTTGATCTGCCGCCGTCATCCTCGTTAAACACACTCCGCGCTTTTATTCTTAGGCGGTTTTTCAATTAAAAGAGAGTCGTTCGTCGGAAACCATAGAAGTTGTGCTCAATTGAGTTATGTTTGCTACCGCACAGACGGCATTGACTTACTTGCACAGAATAAAGGGTTGATCGCATCCAGTATGACTGAAAGGCTACCGGGCGACATAACCAATCATTTGACAACAAGCCAAAAAGAAATATTGACCATGAAAACCAACCCAAAGTCAAAATCTCCTGAAAGGGCATTACAAACCAAGTCCCTGGGCGGACTGCTCGAGCAAAGCGAAGACATAAAAGACTTAGTGGAAGAGTGTGTCGAAGAATTGTCGACGGTCAACACAGCGGGTAGGGAAATAGCCGATACTCATAGTCTTCCGGCAGAAGCTGGTGACCTGCTTGAAAAGAACGAAGCGACTGAAGCTAAGATGGGGCAAGCAGTAGACGAGCTATCATCAGTGAATCAGGCGTTGGAGGTAGAGGTTGATGTGCACCACCTATTGAAACAACGGCTGAACATGGTCACCCAAGCTGAGATAGCCGCACGGCATGCGGCTTTTCATGATCCTTTGACCGGTTTGCCAAACCGCGAGCTGTTTGTCAACCGGCTGGAGCATGGATTAGCCCAGGCCAAACGCTATGGTTGGAATTTAGCAGTGATGTTCGTCGATCTTGATAATTTCAAGGACATTAATGATACACACGGACATGAAGTAGGGGATGCCGTGCTAAAAATCATTGCCGAACGGTTAGGACAGTATACTCGCGAAGTCGATACAGTTAGCCGCTACGGGGGAGACGAGTTTTTGTATTTGCTTATGGAGTTTGGAGACATTCATGGCGTCAAGATTATTGCGGAAAAGATCGCGAATGTGATTGCAGCACCTTGTCAGCTCAGCATCGGGGAACTCATCATCAAATCGAGTATTGGTATCTCGATATGTCCGAAGGACGGCATCACCGTATTCGATTTGATCAAGCGCGCCGATGAGGCGATGTACGTAGCAAAACGAACAAAGTCTAGCTATGCATTTGCACAGTGAAAGTGGCTATGTTGGTTAGCGTACAGTGTTCGAGGTCGATTTTTTGTATGTTAACCGTTAGGTTCACTCTTTATATACTGCATAACTGAAGCTACCGAAACGACGGTAGTGAGTAGATTTCTCTGCAAAGGAAGGGATTCCGGCAAATGAAAAAATGCCAAATTGTTTGCGTCGATTCAACCGGTTATCTCTTTTGGGACGATTTTTATCCGACAACTCAAGTTCACAGTATATTTGGTTCTGCAATGGCGAGTGTAGTTCCAGCAATTCCCAATTTGGGGATCAAAAAGGGTGTGGGGTGTGTTTGGCGAGGATGTCGGCAGCAGGGCAGATTTTTTCTCCTGCAAAATCTGCATTCATGCCATCCATGGCAATCAGATTCCGCCGTCAAGCCTACATGGATGTATTCACAGGCGTCCTGTCAAGCGAGTTAACGAACCGCCATAAAGCCTACTACTTGTAGAAGTTATTTTGTGCATATTCCATAGAGAGTCTACAGGCACGTATTCACTGCGGTCCCTTGACTGGCACACCGGCGCCGAATTTTGATCTGCGATGGGTATAGGTGTGAATAAAAAAGTAGCGATTTTTCTAGTGCGACTGTCAGTCGGACGACAATAGTTTGCAAAATCAAACTCAAAAAAACCAGGAGTACTACTACCATGCTCAACATAGCCAAAACACTAAAAGGTTACAAATTGCACAGCCTCGATGGGGAAATAGGGGAAGTGGAAGAATTCTACTTCGATGACCGGTACTGGACGATTCGCTATTTGGTCGCCGACACAGGCAACTGGCTTACCGGCAAACGGGTTTTGATCTCTCCGTATGCGTTGGCCGCAGTGAATAAAGAAGAACAGTTCATCACCATTAATTTGACCAAAAAGCAGATTGAAGACAGCCCATCCTTGGATAGTGACAAGCCTGTCTCGAGACAATTCGAACAGAACTACTACGGGTATTACGGATGGCCGATGTATTGGAACGGCTCATATATGTGGGGATCTTATCCCTACATTGTGCATGACCCTGAGATATGGAAAGAACTAAAACAAGATGAAGAAGAGTGGGATCCCAATTTGCGCAGTACTCACGATGTGATGGGGCATAACATTCAAGCTACTGACGGAAATATTGGTCATGTCGAGGATTTTATTATCGATGATGAGACCTGGGCAATTCGTTATTTAATCATCGATACGCAAAACTGGTGGCCGGGAAAAAAGGTCCTGGTTTCACCGAAATGGATTGAGCGGGTTAGTTGGGGTGAGTTGACAGTTTTCATTACTCTTTCATGCGAGACCATCAAACAGTCACCGGAATATACGGAGAAATCTCTGCTGACCAGAGATTATGAGACAGAACTGTATCAACATTACGGTTGCCAAGGATACTGGATCGATGAGACGGTTTCCAAGACGCATTCCCGTTGAAGTAATTATACCCTTTGGAACGAGCATGAAATAATTTAGACAACTGTCGGAAGGGGGGGTGGTGGCTCGATTGACAGGTGTCGGCGGCAGGGATAGCTGCCGTCAAGCTTACATGGACGTATTCACGGCGTCCTGTCAAGCGAGTCACCAAACCGCCACAAAGCCTACTACTTGTATAAGTTATTTTGTGCATATTCCTTTGCTTGTCAAATTTCGGTGCCGGGGTGCCCGTCAAAGGACGCCGTAAATACGTCCATGTAGGCTCTATGATAGCATCCATGCTATCAAAGCCTTTGCCGAACACCCCGGCACCTCCTCAGGCACTGCCGAGGAAATGCAGGTACAGCTCAAATCTTCAGAAGCAGGACTATCGGCACAGCACGCTGTCCTTCTCCTTAATATACAGCGCCGTCCCACGCGCTTTGCCGAAGTCTGGATTGCCGCTTTGTGCGCTACGGCAATGTTGTACGCAGCGGAACATCTCTTCGTTTACCTCAAGGGCTTCGCCACGTTGAATGCGGTTTACGGGGCGTTCGGCGGGATCATGGCTTTACTGCTGTGGATTTACCTTTTCGGGTGCATTTTTATCTTCGGCGCTTGCTTGTGCGCCGCTCAGGCCGAAGAACGTAGCACCGAGAAACTCCCTATGGCGCGCTTAACACAGGACAATAAACCATGAATACACAAACTCTGAATCCTGAATTGCTGAGGAAAATTGACGCCTATTGGCGTGCAGCAAACTATCTATCGGTTGGTCAGATTTATCTCTATGACAATCCGCTGTTGAAGAAGCCGCTCAAGCAGGCGCACATCAAACCGCGCCTGCTTGGGCACTGGGGCACGACGCCGGGGCTAAACTTTGCCTACGTCCACTTGAACCGTGTTATCAAGATGCATGATCTAAACGTAATCTACATTACCGGGCCGGGGCATGGCGGACCCGCGCTGGTGGCGAATGCCTATCTAGAGGGTACCTACAGCGAGGTGTATCCCAATATCGCCCAAAATGAGTCGGGGATGAAACGGCTGTTCAAACAGTTTTCCTTCCCCGGCGGCATACCGAGTCACGTTGCACCTGAAACACCGGGCTCGATTCACGAGGGAGGCGAGCTGGGTTATTCGCTGTCGCATGCCTACGGGGCAGCGTTCGACAATCCCGATCTGATCGTTGCTTGTGTCGTCGGCGATGGTGAAGCAGAGACCGGTCCTCTGGCTGCCAGTTGGCATTCGAATAAATTTCTCAATCCGGTCCACGACGGTGCCGTGTTGCCCATCCTGCATTTGAATGGCTATAAAATTGCCGGCCCCACGGTTTTGGCGCGCATTCCGCATGACGAACTGGACGCGATGTTTCGTGGCCTCGGTTACACGCCGTATTTCGTCGAAGGCGAGGATCCGATGGCGATGCATCAGCTGATGGCGGCTACGCTGGACACTGTGGTCGGCGAGATCCAACGCATCCAAACTGAAGCCCGCGCCAACGGATTCAAGAAACGTCCGAATTGGCCTATGATCATCTTGCGCTCACCGAAAGGCTGGACCGGCCCTAAGGAAGTCGATGACAAACCTACCGAGGGAACATTTCGATCGCATCAGGTTCCGATGGGCGACATGAGTGAAGCGGGGCATGTGAAGATTCTGGAAAAGTGGTTGAAAAGCTACCATCCGAAGCAATTGTTCGACAAGACCGGGAAATTGGTTGCCGAATTGGCTGAATTGGCGCCGGCCGGTGAGCGGCGCATGAGCGCCAATCCACACGCCAACGGAGGGCTCTTGTTACAGCAACTGCATCTGCCTGATTTTCACGACTACGAGGTTAAGGTGTCCAAGCCGGGAAACGTGGAGGCCGAATCCACCCGAGTGCAAGGGGAATTTATCCGCGACGTGATCAAACGGAACCCTGAAAACTTCCGTATCTTTAGTCCGGACGAAACGAATTCAAACCGCTGGGGCGCTGTGTTCGAAGTGACGAACCGTTGTTCGACCGCGGAAATTGTGCCCGGCGACGATCATGTTGCCCCTGATGGCCGGGTGATGGAGATATTGAGCGAGCATCAGTGCGAGGGTTGGCTCGAAGGTTACCTGCTGACTGGGCGTCACGGATTTTTCTCCTGCTACGAAGCGTTTATCCACATCATTGATTCGATGTTCAACCAGCATGCCAAATGGCTCAAGGTCTCGAATCAGATTCCATGGCGCCGCCCGATTGCATCTTTGAACTATCTGCTTTCTTCGCACGTCTGGCGACAGGATCATAACGGTTTTAGTCATCAGGATCCAGGCTTCATGGACCATGTCGTGAACAAAAAGGCGGAAGTCATTCGTGTCTTTCTGCCGCCCGACGCGAATACGCTGCTCTCGGTAACGGATCATTGCCTGCGTAGCCGCAACTATGTCAACGTTATCGTTGCCGGCAAGCAACCCTCTCTGCAGTGGTTAGACATGGATGAGGCAATTAAACACTGTACCGCTGGTTTGGGTATTTGGCCGTGGGCCAGCAACGATCAGGATGGCGAACCGGATGTTGTCATGGCATGCTGCGGCGACGTACCGACGCTAGAAACCTTGGCCGCCGTCGAGTTGTTGCGGGAATATTTCCCAGAGCTGAAGGTTAGGGTGATTAATGTAGTTGATTTGATGAAACTCCAGACCCAAAGCGAACATCCGAATGGTCTGAGCGACAAAGATTTCGATTTACTTTTTACCAAGGATAAGCCGATCATCTTCGCCTTCCACGGTTATCCATTGCTCATTCATCGGTTGACCTATCGTCGCAGTAACCACTCGAACCTGCATGTGCGCGGTTTCAAAGAAGAAGGCACCACCACTACGCCCTTCGACATGACGGTATTGAACGACCTGGACCGGTTTCATTTGTTTGGCGATGCCATTGACCGCCTCCCGCAATTGGGAGCTCGGGCTGCCTACGCCAAGCAAGCCATGCGAGACAAGCTCATCGAACACAAACAATACATCAGGAAGCATGGCGAGGATATGCCGGAAATTCGTCACTGGAAATGGAAAGGATAATCGTGAGAGTGGTGTGAAAAGTGTTTCCTGGCTACGATTCATTCAAATTAATCATACAAGGCTTGAGCGCAGCATCCCTGCTGCGCACACTTCTTTCAGCGCTACCTGAGACCACCTTAACTATTTGGAATACTGTATTTTTATACCTATCGCACTTCAAATTTCGGCATTGACGTATGGAGGCACCGGGGTGTTCGGCAAAGGCTTTGACAGCAGGGATGCTGTCACAGAGTCTACATGGACGTATTCACGGCGTCCTTTGACGGACACCCCCCGGCGCCGAAATTTGACCAGCAAAGGGTATATCCCGAACTAAGGTTGATTAGCAAGATGCTTCCCCAGTTGAGGAAATGTCTTCTGCATGAGCCTGCTCGAAGATCTTTTTCGCTTTATCAACCTCTTCGCTGCTTCCTGTATGGACTGAAATCAAGGCACTACCTCCCTTGATTTTTCCTTCATAGCGTTTGGCCTCATACTCCGGAATACCCAGTCCGATTAAAGCCCCCGTCAACCCACCTGCGGCCGCGCCTACTGCGGCTCCGCTCAAGGCGCCCATAATGGGTCCGGCGGCGATAAAGGGCCCCACTCCTGGAATAGCCAAAGCGCCGATTCCGGCTAGCAAACCGAGCACACCGCCGGTGCCTAAACCCACTGACCCACCAATAGCAGCCCCTTCCGGAGATTTGGTGTGCTTTTCATACGCAAAATCCTGGGTGGAGGATTTGTCGGGAAACAAAACTGATATGTCACTGTGGGAAAAACCTGCGGCATTCAGGTCATTAACAATGCTTTCTGCCTGCTCTGTACTTTGGGCGATACAAAAAACTGCTTTACTCATGTCGTTCTCCAGAACCTTTACGGCGCTTTAATTTCAAGTTGATTATCTATCTGCACTACGCCGGGTGTTTGCGTGGCGATTTGTTGCAGTGTCAAACGTTCTGCTTCACTTTCAACCAGTCCTCGCAAAGTCACGACTCCATGACGAGTTATGATTTTTGCATTCTTTGCGTTGAGTGAAAGCGATTCATCCCTAACGACGGCTTGACGTATGGTAGCTGTGATGTCGATATCACCTTTGGATTCTTTTTGATCTTCCGGGGTTAAATTGGCGTCATCTCTGTCGCGAACATTGCGTTCGGTATTGTCCATTTTCGAACTGGAGTCGGCCGCCAAATAGATGACGGTGTTCTGTTCGGCTTTAACGGTACCGGTTATCAGTATTAGGCTAGCGGTTAAAGTGAATAGTACTAACGGTAATCGTGTAGACATAGTGAGCTCCTAAATAGTGACTGTTTCTTTTTCGAAATAAGTTGTTTGGAATCGGATTTATCCCAGTGATTTAACAAATGATCACCACTTTACCTAACACAAACGGAATCTTTCATCGACTCTGGCTTACATTCAAACAGGCTGATTGAAGACATCATGATGCAAGCTAGAATAAAGTTTCCGGGAAAATGGTCTTAAAGTCGGTGCGGTGTCGCACATTGAAGATGATTGTTTTATCTGCCCAAACTCAGTTTTTTTGAAAATCATTTTGATCTGCGATGGGTATATGTTTGATAACGAACAGACTTAGCGGACAGACAGTCCTAATATAACGGCAAACGAGACGAACTATCGCCCGGGGGCATACCTCCGAGCCAGTCCTGCGAGGTTGACAGCCCGCTACATTTCGCTGCCGTATAGAGCCGTGTGACTTGCCCCCAAGTCAGACCTTTAGATTTTCTGAGGACAAAGTTATGCCTAAATCCGCCAAGCAACACGATGATGACGCCATCGCGTTACTCACTGAAGACCACAAGAAAGTAAAAAAACTGTTTGCGGATTTTGCCAAACTCGCCAAGGGCGACGGCACCGATAAAGCAAAAGCAGAAGCGGTTCGGGCGATATGCCTGGCGCTGACCATACATGCCCAAGCCGAAGAAAAAATCTTTTACCCGGCGGTTCGCGCCGTCATCAAGGACAACGATTTGATGGACGAAGCTCACGTAGAGCATGCCGGAGTCAAGAGCCTCATCGCGCAATTACATGCTATGGAACCGGCACACGATCACTACGACGCAACGGTTACCGTGCTCGGCGAAATGTTCGATCATCATGTAAAGGAAGTAGAGGACAAAATGTTTCCCAAGGCAAAGAAAGCCAGGGTGGACATAGACGCTCTAGGTGTAGCATTGATGCAACGCAAGCGCGAGTTACTGGCGGAGAGAGGCGAAGCCGAATAGCCGTTTAAGGCCAAGAAAGCTCAATCGCGTTGAGTGTTGCCGACAGCGCATCCTGCTTAGGCCACCCAGCGGCTTGATGAATTCCCGAGCCGATATTGGCATTGGCGCGGGAGTCGCGAAGAAAGACAAGAATGAAAAACAACTTAAATAGACGAGGAAAATACAATGGAAATTAAAGACAAAGTATCCGATTCCGCACATGCGGCTTACGATAATATCGCCGATGCAACCAGCCAGGTTGCGGAAACGCTTGGCGAAAAAGGCGAGCAACTGAAAAAAACCGAGCAGCAATTGATGAAAAATTGCCGCGGTTATGTTCGCGACAACCCTATAACATCGCTGAGTATCGCAGTGGCGGCCGGCTTTCTGCTGAGTCGCGTGGTTAGCGCTCGGTAAACCGTCAAACCTTATGGATCCGGATACTATACCCTTTGCTAGTCAAATTTCGGCGTCGGGGTGCCCGTCAAAGGACGCCGTGAATACGTCCATGTAGGCTCTATGACAGCATCCATGCTGCCAAAGCCTTTGCGAACACCCCGACGCCTCCATACGCTACTCCCTTTATACTCAAAAATTAGTTAACTTTATGAAGGTATGGGGTATGGCTAGCGAGGATGTCGGCAGCAGGGATCGCTGCCGCCAAGCCCCCATGGATGGGTTTACGGCGGTCCTCGATAGACACATCCCATACCTCTTATTCTTAGACGGTTTTTCAATCAAAAGGGAGTAATGCCGAAATTTGAAGTGCGATAGGTGTATAGAGGATGAAACTTTCGGGCATGCTGCAGCGCGCGGTGATACGGTGAGCGGTTCCGGCGTGCTGAAAGAAGAGCAACCGCTAGGGCATTAGTTGCGCGGGCTAACCCTCGATCGATTCCGGCCTTTTGCTCTGGAGACGTAGCGGGTGGGCAATGGCTTGGTGGACATGATCGTGACAGGAGTGATGGTTGGTGCGTTGCTGATCGGTGCCTGGCTAGGACTCATGGTAGCCGCCGTGCTTGAACTCGTCGATCATAACGTCATGGTTACGAGTAGCGCCATAGTACTTGCATTTGCTGCTCGGACTTAATCTTCCAATGCGAGACCGTTTTTTAAAAGTGACTTTTTATCCTAGAAAGAGCAGTTGGCATGTGTTGTAGACCGTTCGTGCTGAGCAAAGTCTAAGCATGAAGGGTCTACAACACTTTCACCGGCCTGGTGAAGCCTCAAACTACCGTTCACCCTTCGACATGGCTCTCCTGAGCGTAGCCGAAGGGGCTCTCCTGAGCGTAACCGAAGGGCTCAGGGCGAACGGTAGTTTGAGGCTCTCAACTGCTCTTTTTAGGTTTATTACCCACAGCGCCTCGGCAACACGCTGCCGTCGCAGAAAATCAATTGGAGATTCATAATGACTAAAGCAAATACAGGGTCTCAACCCGTCAAGGGCAAACCGGCAAAGTCCGGGCCGGAAGAAGTAACCGTTTCAATCGGTAGCGGCGGAGAGTGGCACCAGACGGCCACCGGCGATCAACCGGCGTTGACAACCAATCAGGGTTTGCCGATTTCCGACAATCAGAACTCCCTGAGAGCCAATCCGAGCGGTCCGACGTTGCTGGAAGATTTCATCCTACGGGAAAAAATCACCCATTTCGACCATGAGCGAATTCCCGAGCGTATCGTCCATGCCCGCGGTACCGGCGCACACGGCTTTTTCGAACTGACCCAATCCTTGGAGCAATACACGACCGCCAAAGTGCTGACTGAAGTTGGCGAACAAACGCCCCTGTTCACACGCATCTCAACCGTAGCAGGCGGGTCCGGCTCGCGAGATACTCCCCGCGATGTTCGCGGCTTCGCCGTCAAATTTTACACGAAAGAGGGCAATTGGGATTTGGTCGGCAATAATATCCCCGTGTTTTTCATTCAGGATGCCATCAAATTTCCCGACCTCGTTCATGCCGTGAAAATGGAACCCGACCGCGGCTTTCCTCAGGCAGCGACGGCGCATGACACTTTCTGGGACTATATCTCTCTGACACCGGAAGCAATGCATATGGTGATGTGGATCATGTCCGACCGCACCTTGCCTCGCTCGCTACGGATGATCGAGGGTTTTGGCGTACATAGTTTTCGTCTGGTGAATGCCGCGGGCGAATCGACCTTCGTAAAATTCCATTGGCGGCCGAAACTCGGTTTGCAATCGACCCTCTGGGACGAGGCGGTCAAGATTGCCGGCGCCGATCCCGACTTTCATCGCCGTGATTTATTTGAAGCGATCAGTGCCGGGGATTTTCCGGAATGGGAATTGGCGGTGCAGCTATTCTCCCAGGAAGAGGCCGATGCCTTCCCGTTCGATCATCTCGATTCGACCAAATTGATACCGGAAGAATGGGTGCCGTTGCAAGTTATCGGACGCATGGTGCTCAACCGCTGGCCGAACAATTTTTTTGCGGAGACTGAACAGGTGGCATTTTGTCCGTCCCATGTCGTGCCCGGTATCGATTTCTCGAACGATCCGTTATTGCAGGGGCGATTGTTCTCATATCTGGACACACAGTTATCCCGTCTGGGGTCGGCGAATTTTCACCAGATACCGGTCAATGCACCGCAGTGTCCGTTCGCCAATCACCAGCGCGACGGTCATATGCAAATGGCGCAGCCGACCGGACGCGTGTCCTACGAACCGAATACCCTAGCGGCAGATTCTCCGCGCGAACAACCGGAGGCAGGCTTTTACAGCGCGGCGTTGGCCGAGAGTGGCGTAAAGGGGAGGATTCGAGCGGAGAGTTTTGCCGATCATTACAGTCAGGCACGGCAGTTTTATCGCAGTCAATCGGTCTATGAACAGGCGCATATAGCTTCGGCGTTGGTCTTTGAATTATCGAAGGTCGAGCATCCGCATATCCGTGAGGCTATGGTCGGTCACCTACGCCATATCGAAGACGGCCTCGCACAACGGGTTGCCTACTGGCTCGGTATGGTCGAGCTGCCGCAAGCGCCTACTACTGCTGTTGCCGTTCAGGATTTAGACCTATCCCCGGCGCTGCAACTTATCGGCAAGATGAAGAGCACGCTTGAGGGCCGTGAAGTCGGGATATTGATAGCGGACGGGTCGGACGCGGTCACCATCGAAGCGGTCAAAGAGGCGGTCGCTGAAGCCGGCGCAAAAGTGAAGATTATCGCCGCTAAAATTGGCGAAGCGAAGCTCGCCGATGGCTCGCTTTTGAAAGTCGACGGGCAATTAGCCGGAACGCCGTCGGTGATGTTCGACGCGGTCGCCATCATTCTCTCCGACGAAGCCGCCGCTTTATTGGGCAAGGAAGCCGCCGCCATCGATTTCGCGCGCGACGCCTTCGGTCATCTTAAAGCAATTGGCGTGGACAAGGGCGGGGATGCTTTGCTAAAAACAGCGGGGATCGAACCAGACGCCGGTGTGATTGCCATCGATACCCTGGATCGCTTTAGCTTTATTGCCGCTGCCAAGACCCGTCAGTGGGCCCGCGAAACAAAAATCAGAACACTGGCTTGATGAATACACCTGCCACAGGATGTGTCCCACCTTTAACTGCCGTGCGTTAAGTATTAAAAGCATCTGGGTTGTTAAAGGTGGCATTATTGAGATTTATTCATTTGTTCTAATCCAGTTTCCGTTAGGATTGATACCCTCGTAGATCAAAATTCGGCATTGGGGTGCCTGTCAAAGGTCGCCGTTAATACGTCCCGGTAGGCTCTATGCCAGCTCCATGCTGGCAAAGCCTTTGCCAAATACCCCAATGCCTCCTTAGACACTGCCGAAATTTGAAGTGCGAAAGGTATAAATAGAGCCAATGAACTTCAAACTGATAACCATAACCCGTATATTATTAGTCATTTTACTCATCGGGTTCTTTGCCTTTGGAAGTATTCTACTAAGTTTTGGCTATTCCAATACCGTTAGAACAAGGTTTATTGAGACTATCGTTAATACCGAAAAGCTAAAACTTGATATAAAAGGTGAAACTTTTTTGGAAATAGGCTGGCAGCCTGAACTGACGCTTAATAATATTTCCATCAAAAATACGGCTTGGGCGAAGCCTGTAAATGTTGCACAAATCGATCAATTGTCATTAAAAATTTCCATACTAAGGCTATTTGATGGCGATATCTTTATTAATGATTTAAGCATTAGCAAGCCAAAGTTATTTTTATTAAAAAATAAGAAAGGTGATGCTAACTGGAATTTTTCTGACCGGAAAGCGGATTCAAACGTGCTTGAGTTACCGGTTATTTTAGAAAATGTGCATATTATTTCTGGAGGATTTCAATATTATGATGAAATCCGTGACATGAATTTTGAAGGGGAAATAGATGTCTTAAAAGGCTCTGGTGGCTGGCAACTGCCGATTATCCTTGAGAGTAAGGGAAGTTACCAACACAAAACGCTAAATCTGCAAGCTTCTGCTGGTTCATATTCAGAATTGCGCTCAGTAAAGAAACCTTATCCTGTCAAGTTGAATATGGCTTTTGGCAAAACTGAAATAGCAATTCGCGGCACAGTGAGTAATCCCCTGCAGGTACCCGATCTTAAGCTTAACCTTTCAATCAAAGGGCCTGATATTTCTGAATTATTTCCTCTAACCGGTATCCCTTTACCGCCCAGCCCAGCCTATAAAATAGCGGGAAATTTAAGCCGTCATGATACCACTTGGCGTTTTGACCACTTTAAGGGTGAAATTGGCCAAAGTGATTTGCAAGGAACAGTCCTAATCAATCCAAAACTTGAACCTTTGCATTTCGATATGGACTTGTTCGCCAAAACACTTGACCTTGCAGATTTAAGCGGATTTATCGGCGGCGAACCTAACCTTCCAAATCAGATTGATACGGAAGATGATTCTTTGATACCTGATCATCATTTCAACCTAAAACAACTTCGTGCAGCGAATGGTAAGGCTCGACTTCGTGCGACGAATATCATTAACAAGGACGTTCCACTAACAAATTTTGACGGAAAATTATCGCTCAACAACGGAGTATTGAAGTTCGAACCTGTCACCTTCGGAATTGACGAGGGCAGGGTGGACCTTTGGATGTCAGCTTATGGATCTGTTGACCCGGCAGAGGTTGACATTCAAATTCAAGTGATTGATCTGTCTTTGAGCAAGCTTATCAGGAAAGTTAATGACATTGAGAAAACGTTGGGGAACATTAACGGCAAATTGAAAATAAAAGGGTCTGGCAATTCGCTTAAAGATATACTTTCAAGCTCCAATGGAGAAGCTTATTTAGTGCAAGTCGATGGCAAAATTAGCGCGTTGATAGTTGAGTTGATAGGTTTAGATATTTTCCAAGCTCTTGGCTTTTATATCTTGGGAGATATTCAAATTCCTATTTACTGCGCCGTTGTCGATGTCGATATTAAAAATGGAATTGCCCAGGCAAAAACTTTATTGCTCAATACCCAGGATAGTGTGATTCGCGGAAATAGCCATCTGTCATTTAAAAACGAAACTTTTGAGCTTGCTATAACCCCTTACCCTCGTGATTTTAGTCCGCTTACCCTGCGTTCAACCTTAAATTTTTCCGGTACTATTTTAAACCCAAAATTTTCAATTAATCCTTTATCTACTCTTATGATGCTCCCACCAATAGATATTGGCCAGGTTCAAAACATCGATTGCCAGAAAATGATACGTCAAGCAAAGGATTAACCATGGGTGCTCGTTTTAACAACACGTAACCCAGCTTTTGCATTGAAAGCAGCCATTGACGATCTGACCCAATTGGCCACTGTGCGACCATTCGGGTTGTTCGAAATTATTTGTTCACTACAGGCTGGTTTTGGTTGTGAAACTATCCATGAGCTAATCTCCCAACATTCACATGCTAATGCTTAATTGCGATAATTCGTGAAAATAGAAAGTCAATTATAATCAATATGTTAAGATTGAATTTTATATCGCCTATTTATGCAATTAAGCACTAATCTTTAGTTGCAACCTGAATACTTCTGACGCAATTTCTACCATCGTGTTTTGCCATATAAACCCCATCATCCGCAGCCTTTAAAAGAGCATCTGGACCTTCCATTGCCTGATCCCGAACGGCAACGCCGATACTAATGCTACCCTTCCAAACTCCCATTCCAGCTTTGACTCTCATTTCGGCAACCACTTTTCTTACCAATTTTGCTAAATACATCGCCCCATTTAACGGTGTATCCGTACAAATAATGATAAATTCATCACCACCTAACCGACAAACAATGTCGTCGTTTCTAACACTATGATTCAACTCCCGAGCCAAAGCCTGCAACACAATATCGCCGGATTCATGGCCATAATTGTCATTAATCTGTTTAAAACCATCGGCATCGATCATCATGCACGCCAAGGATGAGGTCGGGCTATAGTCCGTATCCCAAAGTTGACGCAATACACCCATGGCATAACGGCGATTGGGTAGTCCTGTCAACGCGTCCGTCATGGCAATTTTTTCCAACTGGACATTGGCATCGGTCAGGGCCTGTGTTCTTTCCTGAACTTTCATTTCTAGCGTTTTGTTCATTTCCAGTAAAGCCTGATTCTGCTCGCTCAACTGTTCGAACAAGCACACCAATGCCGCTAATAAAGGCTCTGTTGATTGTAAACGATTTGTTTCCTCTGCCAGATAAGCGTCATTGGCGGAAGCGCCGGTCTGTATTGCGGCCAATTGCCGCGCCATATCCTGATCCACACCCAGGATATGATAGGCCAGCCAATTCGTCAGAAATTTTAATAATTGCTTGGCACCTACTGCAGCTACAAAACGAAGCTCTGAACTCATCTCAAGCACTTGCTGTATAAATATATCGTGATTTTTTTTATGGAATTGAAAATGTCTGGCATCAATCCCAAACTCCAACATAATCTTTTCCTCATTTTGAAAATGATATTGAGCGTAATCAGCCAGCCGACTCAACAAACTCTCGATATCGTCCAGCTTTAACTTATTTTCTGTTAATAGCTCGCCAAACTCATTTATCATATCCACCAATTTATGATGTTGCTCGTCAACAACTTCTAATCCGGTTAGATACATTTCCCCCCATTGAAATGACTGCATGAAAAATCCCCTTAAATTCTGTGCGCTAGCCAACCTGATCGATAAGGCATGTCGACGTAATAATTCCAATGATTGCTTAGGCGTAGTTTTTTGATTTTACAATCGGTTTTGTTGTGCTTATCCGGCTTTTTCATCTCAGAATATACCTTTGCATTTCAAATTTCGGCAGAGCCTTAGGAGGTGACGGGGTGCCCGTCAAAGGATACCGCGAAAGAGAAAATGCCTGCCAGGCCAAAGTAAAAGATGTTCACTGGATCCTCCGTAACCGGATGGACGTACTTTCATGGCGCCAGCTTTGCCATGACGCACAGGCCCAGGATGAGCAGAGGGACGAACACCGCAAGAAAAACAGCGAGACGCATCCCCAGCAAATCCGGCAGTAAGATGCCGCCGCGGTTGCCGATTTTCTCGATCGTCGAAGCGAGGTAGCCCGATGTTTCAGCATAGAAATAACTGCCCGCCATCAGGCCGAGGATACCTGCGATCGCGTCGTAGTTGCCCTGACCCAGCGCAACGATGCTGGTCCCCGGGCAGTAGCCGAGCACGCCGAGCCCGACACCGAAGAGCAGTCCTCCTGCAATGTTGGCGGCGTAGCGCGTAGGCTTTACATGCAATTTGACCAGGCCAAGGGCGCGCAGGGAAAAAATGCCGAGCATGCCGACGATGATTGCCGAGAGCATGACCTTGATGACAGTGAAATCCGTGAGGAAGAACTGGCCCATCAGCACCTCGTATTTTGCCACGCCTCCTTTCTGCAGCAGGAAGCCGAACACGACGCCGAATAGAAGACCGAGCACGAGTTGACGTGCTGAATCCGGTTTGCTGGGGTCGTCCGTGCCATTTTTTTCGTGTGCCTTCGCCGGGATCACAAGCGCCGGTGAGGCATTCTCGGGCAGGGGGTTTAGAGGCGTATTCATCGGACTATTCAGAGGCGATACAGCAGATGGGCGGTCGAGACGGCCGCGACGAAGAAGCAGACAAGCGCGATCCACGAACTCACCGATAGCTGTAGTGCGCCGCTAATGCCGTGGCCGCTGGTGCAGCCGCCCCCGAGCCGGGCTCCGTATGCCATGATCGCGCCGCCCACAAACGCCATTCCGAGACGCAGCGAGATATAAGGACCGAAACGGTGTTCCCACAAGGCGGGCACCCATGCGGTAGTCATATCGCTACTGGTGGCTGCCGCGATGAAGGCGCCGAGGAGCATACCGAGCACCAGCATCACCCCCCATTCGATCTTCGGCTTCGTGTCCTGATAAAACCTTAGGTTTTCGGTATGCTCCCTGTAAAACAGGTTTCCGAGCAGTCCTGCCAGCCGGGCGTAAGCGGTCGACACGCTCAACGGCTTGTTGGAAAAATAGAAGGTCGCCATTGACAGAAGACCGATCAGCATGCCGACGAGGTAGGGAGACCATGTACCCGATACATGTTGCATGATCACTTTACCTCCTTCGTTTCGTCGGGTTTTTCGAGCGGGATACTCAGATTTTCCCACGTGTATACCCTTTGCTGGTCAAATTTCGGCGCCGGAGTGTCCGTCAAAGGACGCCGTGAATACGTCCATGTAGGCACTGTGACAGCATCCCTGCTGTCAAAGCCTTTGCCGAAATTTGAAGTGCGATGGGTATATATTCCGCCAAGCATGTTGTGGATGTGTGTAAAGCCATTGCGATTGAGGATGTTCGCGGATACGCTCGAGCGGTGCCCATGTTGCATAGCACGACGATTTCGCAGTCCGTGGGAAAGCGGGAGGTTCCCCCTTAGATGGCCGACATAGTAGTGTACTACGCTCGGGATATGTGTCTTCAAACGCTGAAAAAACATGTAGCCTCCAAAGTTAACTTGTCGTGTGGTATGCACCGTTGTCGTATTCGCCATTTATCGCTATGGGAAGAGAAAATGATAGCCCCTCAGCTAAATTGTTAACAATAGTAGAGCAAAACATCGGTGCGTCACCATACATTGCCACGACTTTTCGCTCGGTGCTAGAGAAATACCGTAAACCCCAGAAATTCCCAGTTTGAGTAGTTTCGCCGATTATAGGGTGTGGGGTATGCCTGTCAAGAAACGCCGTAAACCCATGGTTGCCGTCATAAACTCACTTGGGTTAGTGGTTTGGAGAATCCCAATTCACTGCAAGAACTTACTGCTGGGAACCTTATCGGGAATTTCGTTCGCGATCGGTGCGTTGCCGTACACTGACGAAGAAATAGGCATGCGACTTCTGAAGTGAAGCGATTATACGAGTCGTTCTGTTGAGGCACTTTATTCTGTCTCAATTAGGGTTGTTTTATTAGCTTTTGAGTAGTATTCTCCAAGGGTCTAAATACTATTGAGATACACAAGGGAAGTACTGATGCAAAGCTACGAAACCGACGTAATAGCCTAGGCAAATGAACAAGCCGCGTTTATTCGTTCTGGCCGTTTTGACTTGCTCGACCTTGAACATATTGCGGATGAGATTGAAGACGTGGGCAAAAGTGAGCAACGTGAATTTGAAAATAGAATGGCTGTGTTGCTTGCACACTTAATTAAATGGCGGTATCAGCCCAACCCTCGAGGTAAAAGCTGGGAACGAACGATCAAAGACCAGCGCAATATGATTTTGCGCAGGCTCAATAAAACCCATAGTTTAAAACCCGAACTTGAAAACGCTGAGTTTTGGGCGGAGTCATGGGCCGATGCGGCGCGCATTGCAGAGAACGAAACCGGGATATTGAACGTGTTTCCTGAATCATGCCCGTGGGATTTCGATCAGGTCATGAACTCTGAGTTCTGGCCGGAATAAATGGCATTATAAGGTTGCGTGCGGGTTTCCAGCGCAGATCAGGATTACTCTTTGCAAGAGCAAGGCTTAAAACCCAGTAATTTTTAGTATGAAAAAATTCGCCGTATTTAGGCAGCAATTCCCAGTTTGAGCAGTTTCGCCGATTTTAGGGTGTGGGGTATGCCTGTCGAGGGATTATGACGTCATGGCAACGAGTAGCGCCATACTACTTGCATTTGCTACTCGTACTTATGCAACTTTTAGGCGTGATACACCGTAAGAGCCGCTATCCACAATTTTCCGCGACCGTTCGGCGTTTTCAGGCCACGCCCTCTGGGCAGCGAGATACGGAGAAGTTATGCTCGAGAGCTAGTGAACCGTCAACGAAGGGGCGAAGTAAGCACCGACATGTTGGTCGGAAACATCCTTTGAGAGTTAACCTCACCGGCCACTATACTCCTGGCGGCTGGCGTCGGCTTTATCCTTGGCGAACTTACCCAGCGCCAAACTACCAAATGTAGTACTGTTGCCGGTAATCAACGTATGACTGAGACGTCACCCTTGAGGATTGCGCTGAACCTCACGACCTCAATCCAAACCTTATACACGCCTTGCCTTTAGCTTGGATGGTGAGGTTTTTCCATCAAAAGGTTCAGGATGGCGAGTAATTTGGTTTTAAGATTTCAGGGCCACAAAAATGAATGTGCTCAAGTGTAGTATGTATAAAGGCCCCATTGGCTGTAATTGTCACCTCATGCATCAAAAACAAGACGGCGACTTGGCTTCCCCTCTTTTTCAAAGAGGGGAACTAAATACTTACGAATCGATTCAATTTCTTAATCTTGTTTCCAATGCAAAATAATACCCCTTATATTCTTTTTCTGACCTTTGTATTGTTAGTAACGGTGTCATTTTTCTTATTGATTAAAGATTTCTTATTGGCCTGTTTTTGGGCCATCATTCTGGCAGTAGTATTTGATCCTGTTTATCAGCGGATTAGACAATATTTTAAAAATTCGGAAATACTGCCGTTACTTTTAACTATGATAATGATTATTCTGGTTTTTGTTATTCCTTTGCTGACCATCACTTTGATGATTACCGAGGAAAGTACAATCCTTTATCAAAAAATTCAAGGCGGGGAAATTAATCCCCAAATATTTTTTCAAGAAACTCTTGCGTTTCTGTTGCCAATATTCAATAAGTTTTCATATATGGAAGCATTAAGCGTTGACGAGATAAGCGCCTCCGCAGGGAATGCCGTTGCACAAGCAATAAAATATATCGCACAACAAGTCCCAGGATTGACCCAGAATCTGTTAGCTCTAATCGTTCAATTTTCTTTGACCTTCTACATTTTGTTTTTTCTATTGAGGGATGGTCATCATATAATTAGAAAACTCATCTCACTAATCCCTATAGGTGACGGAATTGAAAAAGAATTATTTGAGCGTTTTACCAGTGTAGCTAGGGCGACTGTTAAAGGCGGTTTAATCGTCGCTGTTATTCAAGGCAGTATCGGAGGATTGTTATTTGGGTTTGTAGGTATTCCCGCTGCATTTTTATGGGGGATGTTGATGATAGTTTTATCTTTATTACCGATAGGTAGCACGCTAATTTGGGCACCCGCCGCGATAATTTTATTTTTACAAGGTCAAACGCTAAATGCAATTATCGTTTTGGGTGTCGGTATTTTAGTCATCGGTTTGATAGATAATTTTCTTCGGCCACGGCTGATAGGTAAAGACAGTAAGATGTCGGATTATCTGGTACTGGTATCCACTTTGGGTGGATTAGCCTGGTTTTCCTTAACAGGGTTTGTACTTGGTCCCATTATTGCCGCTTTATTTATTACCTGTTGGGACATCATGGGACTAGAAATCCAGACAAGTAAACGAAAAATAACTTAGAACGTTGTCAATCTCCAAAGTTAAGTTCAAAGTACTCCTTTTTGGGCGAAATCAAACCCTTCAACGATCTTTTTCATCATCTTTTGCATTGCCAACAACTCCCGCTGTTGCAACAAAACGCAGAGCATCCTCAATAGACATATCTATTTCTGTTACATTTTCTCGAGATATGATAATTGTGGTGCCGCCACCTATCGAATAACTTAATGGTAAATATACGGCAATCTGGTCATCGGGAATAAAAGGATGTAAAACATCTTCAAAATCTGTAAGAGTAATAAACCCTATTCGTTGAACAGTGTCGTGAGGTACTTTAACCAAAACTACCTGTTTAAATTGCCCTTTGCTCCCGCTAGAAAAAAGAGAACTGATATCGCGTATTGATTTATAAATGCTTTTAACAATAGGAATTTGGACAATAAGTTCTTCCAAATTATTGAATAGTCTTAGGAAAGTTCGAGACTCCAGGAAGGCTCCGAAAAAAAACACGAGAGGAAGACCTAATACAAGCCCCAAGCCTCTTATATACCAGCTGTCCGGGAGGAAAAATTTGAATATATGTTCCAGCCACAATTCTACAGTGCCGGCAAACCAGAAAAGCAAATAAAGAGTGAGGGTAAGGGGAATAACAGCGATTAGCCCTTTGAAAAAAATTTTACTGATCGGCTTCATATTAACTGTCCAATTAACGGAATTTATACCCTAAAAATGAGCGTTGCCAATTCTTTTACGCTGTGGTTTTTAAGTCTCAGTTTCTCAATAAAAGCAAGTAGCCACACCGCCTTTAGTCTGTTTTTTGGCGCGAAGTCATTCTTCTATTTAATTTGGCGAAATTGTTGACCATTCTGCCATCGCTTCGTCACCTGGTCGATCTACTTTAACCATACCTTTTTCAGTTGAGGTTACCCAACTTACCGGAATGTAATGATGATTACCGGTTTTATCTTTCTTCAGCTTAATCGTATCCTGTCCCTCCATATGGTCGACTGTGGCAAACTGACCGTCTTGGGAGCAGACAACGGGCATATCAGGTTTAATTTGGTCGGTATTTATCATAGCTTTTCTCCGGTTGGAATAGTCTGAAAGTCTGAACGAGAACAATTAATAATTCTACAGTCGGTAGCTCAGGTAAGGTTTGAGAAGCATTACCTGTTTTTAAATATATACACAAGAATGGCATCGGTCTGTACGGCTTCGCACATAGCAAATCACCCAGGTTATTCGTCAGCGGAACGGGGCAAATTTGTCGAAGCGGCTACCCGGCCGCGAACGGTGCGGGTAGATAAGCGCTTCCGGTTCCGCTTATCGCTCCGCGGGGTCGACGCTCCCATGACTTGTCAGCCGTTAGACTTTCCTTTGTCGATGGCTTCGTCAGCTTCTTGTTCATCGCTAGCGTTCGGCTTGAGTTCCTCGTTTGCCACGGAAGCCCCGGGATCGTAGTCGAGAACCACGAACAAGGGAAAGTGGTCGGATCCGATGTCGGGAAGCCTACGCAGCTCGACCAGAAGGAAATGCCGGGATGCGAAGACGTGATCCAGCGGAAAGCGCAGGAGGCGGCTTTTGGTGTCAAAGGTGTTGATTAACCCCCGGCCCACCCGTGGGTCGAGCAATCCACCGATCCGCTGAAAAAGATGCGTGGTGTGCGACCATGCTACGTCGTTGAGATCACCGGCGACGATGACTGGAACGTCCCCAAGTTCCTTTACCTCTTTGGCAACCAGCATCAACTCGGCATCGCGCATATCTGAGTCTTCGCGTTCGCCGTCTTCGTTTTCTTTTTCGTCTTCTTCCTCGACGCCGCCGTCTTCCCCATCGTCGGCACGTTTGGGGCCGGGAGGGCGAGGATGCACACCATAGAAGGTCACGACTGCTCCAGACCGGAGCCGCACCTTGGTGCGAATCGACGGAATTTCCGGCTCAATTAAAAACCGAATCTCTGGATTTTCCAGCTCCAGTCTGGAATAAAGCAGCTTTCCGTAATGATTCTTCTGCGGTTGGAATAGCGTGTAAGGATAGTCGTCTTCCAGGCCGGCGAGCTGTTCAAGCCACCACTGAGTCGGTTCGCTTAGCAGGATGATGTCGGGATCGTTATCGCGAATGAGGTCGCGCAGCGCTGCCACTTCCCGATTATCGGAGAGCACGTTGAAGATCAAAAGCGATATGCGGTTGGAGTCGTCTACGGCGTGGCTGTCCGACATTTCTTTGGAATAAATCGCCGTATAGGGAGCGATGGAATAGAGTTGCCAGACGAGTCCCAATCCGACCATCGCAGCAAGCGCGTATTCCCATGGCCGCAATGGCCCATAAAGATGCAGCACCGCATAGCCTACCAGCGTCAGCCCTATCAGGGCGGCAATCTGTACGCGCGGAAAATCAAAGACACGTATCCACCAGGCGTCGCTACGAAGTAAAGGGACTGCGGTAGCGAAGATCAACACCAACGAAAGCAAACCAACTGCGAGGCGGCAGAGGAAATAGAGAGCTTTCCATTCAGGTATTATTGGCATGATGCAAAATTGCTCCTTTATTTTTTAGTGTGACCCCTGCGTGTTGAGGATGATTATACTTTTCGCACTTCAAATTTCGGCAGTGCTAGAGTAGGCGCCGGGGTTCTCGGCAAAGGCTTTGCCAGCATGGATCTGGCGTAGAGCCTGGACGTATTCACGGCGTCCTTTGGCGGACACCCAGGCGCCGAATTTTGATCTACGACGGGTATAATATTTGGAGTAGAACATTCCTCGCGGATTATCCCTGTCCAATCGGAGTCATTGTCACCGGTCGTTAGCACTGATCCGGTCTACCAATAGGGGTGGAAAGTCCTTTATACATTTGCGATAGCCTCCCTGTAAGTGCGTTACCGAACAGACTGTAATTATTTTGCCCTATATATTTTGCAGCCATATTATCCAGGCCCTGGGCATTTAGCCTGCTTGATTTGGTGAATGAAGGATGTTTATTTATACCTATCGCACTTCAAATTTCGGCATTAGCGTATGGAGGCGCCGGGGTGTCCGTGGCAGTATAGATGCTGTCATAGAGCCTACATGGACGTATTCACGGCGTCCTGTGACGGGCACCCCGATGCCGAATTTTGATTTACGATGGGTATAAAAAGGCCAACAAATGAAACACATGGAAAAGCGATTACCCGAAAATTACAGCGCCGATGTGCATGGCAAGCCGTTGCACCGAAACGTTTCCTCGGCCTCGGCCGATGCCGGGCGGTAATGCATCATGCTTATGAACATAACTAATTTTTTCAAGGGGCTTTCATTAAAACAGGCTTCTTCAGCTGTAATCAAAGGTATGCGTTGCGGATACGTACTACTGTCTCCATCGCTGGCCGCCTGGTTGGCCCATCGCACTGCCAGTAAGGGGGCTGCCGTGGCTTTTTACACCCTGTTCTCGATGACCCCCATCTTGGTGTTGACCATTGCAGTGGCAGGCTATTTCTTTGGTGCAGAGGCGGCGCAAGGAGAAATTATTACGCAGATGCAAGCGTTGGTAGGACCCAATGGCGCCCAAGCTATCAGTGCTGTGCTGGCCGCCGCGCACTACTCCGAGTCTGGGGTTATCGCTTCGGTCGTTGCTACGCTCCTGCTGCTGCTGGGGGCTACCAGCGTATTCGTTGAATTAAAGGATAGCCTTGATGAAATGTGGGGCACCGATAAACCTCAAGCCTCTTCTATCAGCGTACTATTCAAAACCCGGGTTGTGTGCTTTGGCCTGGTTCTGGTTTTAGCGTTTTTATTGTTGGTTTCGCTGGTCATCAGCACCGCTCTGGCGGTATTTAAACAGTATGTCTTCGGTGGGCTCTGGAGTTTGGCTGCTCTGGTGCTGTCTCCATTGGCATGGTTGATTTCCTTTGGGGTCATTGCCAGCTTGTTTGCGGTGATTTATAAAATGCTGCCGGATGCACCGCTGGCTTGGCAGGATGCCTGGTTCGGTGCGCTGTTTACGGCCTTTTTGTTCAGTCTTGGTAAATACGTCATTGGGGTTTACCTGGGTAACAGCGGCGTAACCTCAGGTTTTGGCGCAGCAGGATCAGTAATCGCCCTGTTACTCTGGGTCTATTATTCCGCGCAGATCTTCTTTTTTGGGGCCGAGTTTACCCGCCAGTTTGCTTTGCGGTTTGGTAGCCTGCGCCAGCGCGATCAACTTAGAACCATATCTGAAAATCATGGCAATGGAGATAGAACCATCGCTGAAAATTATGGAAATGGAGCGAGTAAAAGGTATATAAATATTCAGTCTCCCTCTTTGAAAAAGAGGGATTAGGGAGATTATTTCAGCAATTCCCAGTTTGAGCAGTTTCGCCGATTTTAGGGTGTGGGTTATGCCTGTCGAGGAACGCCGTAAACCCATCCATGGGGGCTTGGCGGCAGCTAAGAGCCAAGGATGGTGTGAATGCAGATTTTGCAGGAGCAAAAATCTGCCCTGCCGCCGACACCTGTCAATCGAGCCACCAACCCCCCTTCCAAAACAGTTGTCTAAGTTATTTCATGCTCGTTCCTAAGGCTCTGGACCAGAGTCATCAATGTTTCTTGAAGCCGGTCGGCTACGCGCAGGCGGTCGGTTAGGTTAACGATTTGGCTTGCGTCTTCACCAACCAGCTGAGCATGTCGGACTAAGGCGTTGCGGTCACTGTCTCGGCGCACATCGGACGCAATGTCGCCGATGGTTTTAAGAAGGTGCAGCATCACGTCCGGATTGCGGGCGCCATAGAGACGAATCTGGTCAAAAGCGGTATCGGTCAGCTCCTCGAAATCGAGCGTGCAAGCAATCACGCGTAAGCGGCCGTGTTCATCCTGACGTAGCGCCATGGGGAGTTCGCGTCTTGCCACGCCGCATAGCGATGCGCCTATCCAATCAATACAGGCCAAGGCGGTGAAAGGTTCGTTGATGCCCGTCGACAGCGCATGAACACCGATTTCCACCATCTGCTGCATCATATACTTTGCGTCTTGATGAGGCGTGCAGTGGACTCCGAGACTAAAGCAGTCTCGTAATTGAAGCTCGATATCTGGATTCATATGCGCACGCGGCAGCACATGCAGCAACGTCGAGGTCGTTGTCACGAAACCGCCGGGGCGCCTTGCCAATTGCAGCATCAAGTCGTGTTGCGTCGCTAACTTTATTAACTGTTCATCGTCCACGACCTGCACATAGCCAGTTGCCGCGGATAGCACAATATCCGCGGCTTGCCATTGACTGTCATCGGGCAATTGCTCTGAGCAGGTATTGTCGCTGGGTCGGCCGATGCCTTCGGGGAATAAAACCGGCAGCGATTCCAGGAATTGTTCTCCCACATTGGCGATCAGATTCTCGGCTTGAATGTTTTGCGAAATGTGATGAATGAAATAGATCAGCACGGCCATCGAAACCAGCGCCAACAGCATGCCGATATTCACTGAAATATACGGCACGAAGCTATTTTCGATAGAACGCACGGTTCGCAACACCATCAGACAATAGATAAAGGTGGCGATAAACGTACCGAGTGTAAATTGAACCCCGCGATCGGCGGTAAAATTCCTGAGTACGCGCGGCCCATAATGCGATGACGTTTGCGCCAGAGTGGTCACCGTTAACGAGAACACGATTGAAACCACCGTCATGATTGAGCCGGCAATAACCGACAGCACGCTACGCGCGCCTTCAGGTCCTCCCAACCATACCCAGCTTGTATTGCGTAGCCACGCATCACCTACGGCAGAGTCAATAGCAATGGTAGCCAAAGCCGCGCCTGCGGCAAGCAACGCCATCAGTGCGGGTAGAAACCAAAAAGTATCGACTACCGCGTCACGGATGTTGATTAATTGCAGCTTCATGGTTGCTCCTGATTAGCGAGATGTTTCAGCTTGCTAATCAGATAAAATAATGAATTTAGATCCCATTCAGGCTACTCGAAATTATTAGGCCTGGAAAATTAAAAATAAAAGCCTGTTTTAAGACGCCAGGTAAATATGCTAATCCCGCGATTTACCGAACTTGACCTTCCCGTTTGGTTTCAGTTATCAGGTTTTGGTATTCATGTTGTTCCAACTTGCCATCCTCACCTGCGTCGACTTTGTCGAATACTTGCAATAGATAAGGATAATTTTTCAATTCATCTTTAGTTATGTAGTTATCGCCATTGACATCAGCCTCAGCAAATGTGGGCAATGCCCCTGCACCGTCTTTAGAGTTAGCAACGGGTTTACTTTTTCTATCAATTTGTGAGTTTTGCGCGCCGGAAGTGTTTTCAGCCTTTGCAGTTTGGGTAGCAGCGACTAGGCTGATACTCATGGCAATTGCCGTCCAGATAGGGAGACTGAAGAAATTAAACCATTGTCGAACTGTTGCCTTCGATGGGGCGGCATTTATAGCATTAGACATTTCGTTGATGTTTTTATCGGTTTTCATAATAGGTTCCTTTATTTACTAAGTGCGATCAGCTTTATATTGACTCGATACGGCTAAAGCATAAATCTATATATGAGTCCATCAAGTCAATTTAATCATAAACTTAGTGCGTGATTTAAGTCGGTGCGATATCGTACATAAAGTCTTCTATTCAACTCAGTTTTTTTCTAGCCGGAGTTTAAGCGCGTATTTTTCCCGGTCGATTTCTCCTCGGGTACGGATACCAAACCGTCGTAAGAGGGGTAAGGGGGGGCACCATCCTTGCAAGCCTGCAAGCCATGCTGCAATAGAAAAGGCAAAACAATGCCGGGCAGAAATAACCATTTCGGATTTTTGGTTAAACCAAGAATCAGACCGGTTAGGGATAAAGTAGAGGCATTGACTTCAAGCACTCGCTCTACATCCCATTCCTTATCCAGCATTTGAATACGCTCAAGAATTTCCGCCTTGCTTTTGCTCTTATATTCTTGAATATTTAAATCTGTTTGAAGATCTATTTCTTCGTTGACATGGGAAGCGGTGGAGCTACGAACGCGATCCAGGCTTGATCTTGTTGAATCTTCAGCATTAAATATAGACATAAGTGACTCCAATAAAAAACTTCAAAAACTTACCTGATTAGCAAGATGCTTCAGCTTGCTGAAGCCAATTGTCCGAGCAGTGGCCAGTCGTAACCACTTCTGCGGGACGGGTTATTTAACCCGTCCCCAACGTTTCGGTTTGCCCTAAACATTTCGGCTAACTTCGGCCAAAGTCAAAACGTTTAGGACGGGGTTGCAAACCCCGTCCTGCTAGGGATATGCTGGTTTTTGGGCTTTAGCTGAAGAAACTTGCTAATCAGGATAAATAAAGCCAGCGCGAATCAATTTGAGTTCACGCTGGCTTCTTTATTTAACAACTGCGTACTAAGGGCTGGAAAATCTAATCGGCTTCCACGCCTATAAGCCGATCCAAAGTTCGAATATGCTCTTGTTGAGCAGGTAGTAGCTTCGTTTCAATCAAAGAGCGAATTTCTGAAGGCAGCTCAGTTTCTTGCAACGCCTCCTCATAAGCTTCTGCGCCACTTTTTTCTCCGCTTTGTAAAGACTTTAGCGCCGTTTCTTTACCCAGCAGATTAGCGCCTCCCTGGACTATTTGCGCCCAAGTTCCCCAGGCTCCTGAATCTTCACAGGGAGTTCCTCCCAGTCGAATGATGAGTGACTGTAAACTGGAAGCTGACGCTTTATGATCCTCATAAATGGTCCTTAGATGCTCCGATTCGCTAAGGACGACATCTTCATGAAGTTTGTCCAGCGCCTGTTGATAAGTTTCTGTTGCAGACAATTCATCTTTCAGAAATTTGTTGAGTGTTTCTATGTTATGCATGATAAAACTCCTAGGTGATTATTTCTTGATTACGTGCAATAGCAGCAGCAAGCTTAAACTGACGCTTCCCCAGTCGAGGAAATATCTTCTGCATGAGCCTGCTCGAAGATCTTTTTCGCTTTATCAACTTCTTCGCTGCTTGTCGTATGGACTGAAATCAAGGCACTACCTCCCTTGATTTTTCCTTCATAGCGTTTGGCCTCATACTCCGGGATACCCAGTCCGATTAAAGCCCCCGTCAAACTTCCAGCGGCAGCGCCAACTGCGGCTCCGCTCAAGGCGCCCATAAGGGGTCCTGCGGCGATAAAGGGGCCCACGCCTGGAATAGCCAAAGCGCCAATTCCGGCTAATAAACCGAGCGCACCGCCGGTGCCAAAGCCCACTGTTCCTCCAATAGCAGCCCCTTCCGGCGCTTTGGTGTTCTTTTCATGTGCAAAATCCTGGGTGGTGGACTTGTCGGGAAACAAAACTGATATGTCGCTGTGGGAAAAACCCGCGGCATTCAGGTCATTAACTATGCTTTCTGCATGATCGATATTTTGGGCGATACAAAAAACTGCTTTACTCATGTCGTTCTCCTGGGCCTTTACGGCGCTTTAATTTCTAGTTGATTATCTACCTGCACTACGCCGGGTGTTTGTGTGGCGATTTGTTGCAGTCTATTTTTTTCGGCTCCACTTTCAACCAGCCCGCGCAAAGTCACGACTCCATGACGAGTAATGATTTTTGAATTCTTTGCATTGAATGAAAGCGATTCATCCCTAACGACGGCTTGACGGATGGTAGCCGTGATGTCGATATCACTTTTGGATTCCTTTTGATCTTCCGGGGTTAACTTAGCATCATCCCTGTCGCGAACATTGCGCTCGGTATTTTCCAGGTACGAACTGGGGCCGTCAGCCAAATAGATGGCGGTATTCTGTTCAGCTTGTACGGTACCGGTTATCAGTATTAGGCTACCGGTTAAACTGAAAAGTACTAACTGTAATCGTGTAGACATTGTAATTTCCTCGCTTTTGAGCGTTTCTTTTTAAGGCTAATTGGTAATTGGTCAACATAATATTTATATATACCCTTTGCTGGTCAAATTTCGGCGCCGGGGTGTCCGTCAAAGGACGCCGTGAATACGTCCATGTAGGCTCTGTGACAGCATCCCTGCTGTCAAAGCCTTTGCCGAACACCCCGGCGCCTCCATGCGTCAATGCCGAAATTTGAAGTGCGATGGGTATATAAAAGGTGTCGGGCATTAATTTCTAAGGACGCGTGAATAAGTCCTTGTAAGACCTGACTGCAACAGACAGCCTTATAAATCGATACCCGACAACCTACCCAGCCACATATGCTGAACAGTCACGATAATTGAATGGTATCCCTGCCAGTTTTATTTTTTAATTGCTCACCTTTTGAGTCAGCGGTTTTTGCTGTGCAAACTTGAGTGGATTGATGAATTTAGGAACCTGCATAAAATAACTTCCACAAGTGCGAGGATGAATTCGCACCTACATATCCCTGATTTATTCCATGCGCGTTACTTACCCGTCTTATTTCGATGCTGCTTTCTCCGTTCCATCACGACGTCTGTCTCACGAGACGACTATTATAGGAATAGAGCAATCAAAATGATGATGGGTATGGGAATACCGAGAAAGTACAAAAGTATTGAACGCATTGCTTGTCTCCTTCTTTAACGGTTAAAGAGTTGTAGTGGCTAGTACATGTCGCGTTGCTGACCACCGAATATTGCAGCGTAGCTGGCAGCAAACGCACCGATGAGTAGCGATATGAAGAACCACAGCGCCATATAGGCAGAAGTCTTGCGCATTTTGTCAGCCGCTTCTTTCGCAGCAATTTCCGCATCATGTAGCATTGTCTGTGCGCGAGCATAGGTATCCCTCACCAGTTTTTCAGCGTCCTGTTGACTCGTGCCGGTACGCAACGCGACAACCTGTCCGACATACTGCACATCCTCTGCAGGCAGAGGGCCCGTGTGAATACTATTCATGAAGATGCGGATTATTTCGGAAGCGGACCCGACAGACCTTGCCTTCTGTGCTGAATCGCTTTCGGCAGAAGTATAGGAGTATGGAGTTGTGCCGATCTCCCTTCGGAACAGCGAATCCACGAAGTAACCCATCGATTCGCTTTCGCTGTCGGATTTCGCAGCCTCGGCTCCGACTCCAGTGGCTACTCCACCAGCTACAGAGGCAGCTACAGCGGTCCCAGCCTGAACTCCACCGCTAACGATGAATCCAGACGCCCCAGTGAGTAGCGCAGCAGTTAACAGCGCGGCAACGGCCCAGGCCAGAAAGCCGTGCGCGGTGTCACGGAGGTAGACCTCGTCCGTATGTACTGCAATCCACCTTGTTCTCAGCCTGCCGGCTAGGTACCCCCCCATCCCCGAAGCAGCGAGTTGCGTGAAGGTCAACCACAGAATGGACGATACTCCGAAAGTTGTTGCGCTGACGCCGCTGTACGCCCATGGCGATACCGAGGACAGACCTAAACCCGTCCCCAACATCAAAAGGATTAACGCCAGAGCAGCGGCTGCCGTAGCGCCTGCCAAGATAGCGCTCCACGATACTGCGCTAGCTGAAGTTTGTAAGGACAAGGCGTATTCGTCAGCAGTTGAGTTATTAGGCAGGGGCATAATGAGTCTCCATTGAGTTATGTGAGAGAAATTATTGTACGAATCGGCACCATAGTCTGTACGCTATCACACATTCGGCTGAAGCAATTTGCCGCTTCAGAAGTTCAGCGACATTCATACCCCACACCCTAAAATCGGCGAAACTGCTCAAACTGGGAATTGCTGGGTTATTTAACCCTTCGGTTTGCCCTAAACATTTCGGCTTACTTCGGCCAAAGTCAAAACGTTTAGGACGTGGTTGTAAACCCCGTCCTGCTAGGGATATGCTAGTTTTTGGGCTTTAGCTGAAGAAACTTGCTAATCAGGTTAAGTTAAGCAGTCACAGAAATAATTAATGCTCGTATTCAGGCTCTAATGTGCCTCAAAAGCTTGCCATCCATGGCACTGGATTCCGCCAGTCCATGGCTGAATGACGGGTTACCCTTAACTTATACTCATCGGAGATCAAAATTTGGCGCCGGGGTGCCCGTCAAAGGACGCCGTGAATACGTCCCTGTAGGCTCTATGCCAGCTCCATGCTGGCAAAGCCTTTGCCGAGCACCCCGGCGCCTCCTTAGGCACTGCCGAAATTTGAAGTGCGAAAGGTATAATGGCAGTGAGGGTTGACTCGGGTACTCCGAGTTTTTGAGGTACGTTACGAGGCAAGACTCGCCTTAGGGGGCGCCCAGCTCCTTGCCGGCTGGTAGCAGGTATGCGGGTTTCAACGCGGCTCAAGTGTATCCAGCCGTCAGTTCCGATGATGATCTTGGTTCTTAAGATGGGGCAACTTTGAGTCTTAACTTCAATCCGTCCCGTCTCTTAAGTGGGCGCACCCATTTTTAGCGGTTGTTCAATCGTCCTAGGGTGCTGTCTAATGATCGCTTCAATTTCTTGAGAGCACCGTCGACAGCCTGCTCCAGAGTCGCAGCCTGGTCGCTCACTGAAATCGGCTGGAGACCTGCGAGACGAGCTTCCAGCAGGCAGCGGTTATCTCCAGTGCCGGATTTCTTGTCACTGTTCTCGTCGCTCAGGTGGATTTCTATCCGTGTTATTTGTTCACTGAAGCGATCAAGGGTGTCTCTGGCCAGGGCTTCAATTTGTTGAGTCAACGCATCATTGCCCTCGATGTTGCTATCCGTGTTGATCTGAATATGCATGTGTTTGCCTACTTATATATTTATGAGTTGTTAGGGGGAGGAGATACGAGACGGCTAAAGCTTTAGATAGTGAACAACCATGAAGAACATGAATTACTTGAGTCTTTTCTTCGTTGCCTTCATGGTGAAGAATGCTTTTTATCTGTATCTGCGCATTATTTCTCAGTCTCATACGCGTAAGAACGCTTCTTTTTGGTATTCTGCCCATTCCTTCACCTGATTAGCAAGATGCTTCAGCTTGCTGAAGCTAATTGTCCGAGCAGAGGCCAGTCGTAGCCACTTCTGCGGGACGGGTTATTTAACCCGTCCCCAACGTTTCGGTTTGCCCTAAATATTTCGGCTAACTTCGGCCAAAGTCAAAACGTTTAGGACGGGGTTGCAAACCCCGTCCTGCTAGGGATATGCTGGTTTTTGGCCTTTAGCTGAAGAAACTTGCTAATCAGGTTCCTTCAATGTTTATCAAAACTTCAGTCAGAATAACGGTAGATCACAGCTATTCCAGTCTCCGTCGGCATCCGTTCGCTGGGGACCACGACCACTTGTCCGCCCATCTTCAGGACCAATTCTCCTAGATCATCGAGCAGGTCATTAACCTGGGGATGTTCCAAGTCGTCAAATGCGATTTCGCCGGTCGTTGCATTGATCCGGCCTGGAATTTCACGGCTGGCTTCGATCAGCAGCGTGGCGACCCGCCCTTCTACAACAGACTTGGCGACCTGGGTCAGGTCGTCGTCACCGAGTCCCTTGGATCTAGCGTTGCCGAAATCCTCGACCAGTGCGGTCAGGCGCGTTAGATAGCGAGGCTCGATAAGCTGCCAAGCGCGCTGGCGCAGTTCATCGGTCGACGACAGGGCATCCGGGTGGATATCGATGCTTTCCGGTATCAGAAACGAATTGTGGCTGACGTCGTGAAAAATATGATGATGCTCCGGCAGCGCCGCCAGTATCAGCGGCAGGCCCGATGGCTGAGAGTGGTGCTCCAAGACCGCCCGGTCGACGGCGCGGAAGAAGCGTTCCGCGTCGCTGTCCACCTCAGACTCTTTCCCTCCGTGAGTGTGATGCATGGGCGAGTGCCCGCCACCGACACCTCCGTATGAGGCGACGGTCTGGTGTGGCTCGGTCAATTCTTCTCCCAGCGCCTCGGTTAACGTCCGCGGGACACCCAGTGCCGGCTCGATCTCGTCCAAAGCATCACGGTTTCCCTCGAAGAGCTTGATCTTGTGGCGATTCACAGCAAGAATCTGATAACGATCGGCTGACTGAAGAATCCGCACCAGAGGTTTGGTGTGGAAGCTATCCGCCACAACAGCCAATTCGGCTACCGGCCGCTGGAGCTTGTAGACTCGGAATATGCCTTTCGCGCCCAGCACAGCCAATCCGTCATGGGTGCAGTTCCAGAAGTTGCGGTCGTCAGCCAGTGCCAGGAAGGGTTCCAGCAATGGCTGGATTTCGTCGCTCGGGAATTGTTGCAGGAGCGACTCTTCCAGTGCCTTCACGAGGTTCTTGAACCGGATCGGATCTTGCTGATTGTCCGGATGGTTCCGATGAGTCGGTTGGTAAAGCGAAAGGCAAGGAGGATTACAATTCTCCATGAGTCCCGCTGTAAAGTCTTTGTCAAGTGAGTTCACTTTTTCTCCTCTCTTTCGTTATCCACTCTATGTACTCCTGTTTTACTGAAAAATCGTACAACTGTTACTTTGAAAGTTCGTAGATTGGGACTCTTTATCTAATTTTTCGATATGAAAAACAATGTCGGTTCCGACCCTAAGCACCCCAGCGCTTTCATTTGCCGGGGTGATGATAGCTTCTTCATGATCGTTACTCTGAAAGTCATGTTGGGAGATGCCCAAAATACTTTCATTTGCAGCGGCGATACCGCATCTTCATAATCGTTAAGATGAGTCAAAGATGCTGGGCGAATGCGGATTTTGCATGGAGCAAAAATCCGTCCCGCTACCGACCTCCTCGCCAAACATACCCCGCACCTTGTTGTTTATTAGACGATTTTTTCGCTCAAATCAGGAGTCGCACGGTGTAAAGATACGATTAACGGTTGGGCGTTCTATCTCGTTGAAATACATGTTCGGTGACTTATGCACGCGCAAACTTTAAAAAACTCTAACATTAAAACTGAAGACATTCAGTTCGTTAGCGTACATAAGGAAATGAGTCGGCATGCGGGAATGAAGAGTTTTCCCTAGCAGGACGGGGTTTGCAACCCCGTCCTAAACGTTTTGACTTTGGCCGAAGTTAGCCGAAATGTTTAGGGCAAACCGAAACATTGGGGACGGGTTAAATAACCCGTCCCGCAGAAGTCTTTTCAATTACCGACGCAAACAAAATTTTTTCAAGGGGATGCCAAATTCTAAAGTGTTTTAAATACAGGGGCTGAACGAAATAGAAGAACTTGAGTTACTGTTTATTTAGATTGGGCAGGACAATCGGAGTCGATGAATCGAATGCGCGATACGGGTTTAATAAATATTTTATTCGGAAAGGACGCTATGTGCGGTAACGCACTGACGATAACCGAATGTTGCGATTAAGCTACTTAACAAGGTTTATTAGCAACATGATTTGCTGAAGCGTTGAATCACCATGTTTTAACGGAATTTGGCAAATCATTGACGGGTTTTATCATTTCTCATTCATATTTACTTCAATAAGGAAGACACCATGCCGAAACACAATTTATTCGCAATCGCTTTATTAGCCGGCATGAGTATGCAGCCGCTGGTTCAGGCCGACGATCATTATCGATCCGATCGCTGGGACGATCACTATCAAGACGATCGATGGTATATCGCGCCTTTCGCATCATACGTTGACACCGGTGGCGATCGAAGTGCAAGCAACGGTTGGGGCGGCGGAATGGGCTTCGGTAAAATCATCGATGAGCATTTCAATGTCGAATTGAAAGGCTTCTATGAAGGCTTTAACGGTACGAATGGCGCCTGGAGCCTAACCGGTGGTACTGCGGACTTACAGTATTATTTCTTTCGCGATAAATTTTCGCCGTATACGGTCGTCGGTGTGGGCGGTATGAACAGCTGTGTCTCAGGTAATTGCGGAGCGGGTATCATTGGCGAAGCCGGCGTAGGTTTTTCTTATGAATTGCACGACAACCTTTTAGTCCGGAGCGATGTGCGCTATCGATATAACAATAATCTCAATGCCCATGTACAGCCCGGTACGGACGAATTTCATGATATGACGGTCAACGTGGGTTTTGTCATTCCGTTCGGCGATAAGCCGAAAACACTCGCGCAGCGAGCCGATACTCGGGTCGAACCGGTTGCCATTACGGATTGCGCGACTCTCGATTCGGACGGTGACGGCGTAAACGATTGCCTGGATCAATGTCCCGACACTATCAAAGGCGGCGTAGTCGACGCTAAAGGCTGTTTAATCAGGCTCGTATTGAAGGGCGTCGGTTTTAAATTCGATTCAGAGGAACTGACGCCAACCGCCCAAGGAATTCTGGATGGCGTCGCGCAAAATCTCATTGCTCATCCGCAATCCAATGACATTGAAGTACAGGGACACGCCAGCAGCGAAGGCAGTCATGACTACAATATGGCATTGTCGCAACGCCGTTCGGCCTCAGTCGTCGATTACCTCAAAAGAAAAGGTGTCGCCAACAAACTGATTGCGAAAGGCTACGGTGAAACACAGCCGATTGCCGATAACGCCACGGAAGCGGGACGATCCGAAAATCGCCGTGTCGAGTTGATTTGGATCGAGGAGTAATAAACGTATTTTCTCCAAAGCATCTTAAATTTAATTAACGAAAAACCCGTTATCAAAGCGGGTTTTATTGTTAATGCAACCATAAGATTTGAGGTATATCTTAACCTTAGCCGTGGTAGGTAAAAAGCCGATTCAAGCTATACCCGTCGTAGATCAAAATTCGGCACCGGGGTGTCCGACAAAGGACGCCGTGAATACGTCCACTTTACTCTATGCCAGCTCCATGCTGGCAAAGCTTTTGTGAGCGCCATGGATGGCGTGAATGTCGATTTTGCATTACGCCACGGATGGCGTGTATTAGGGCAATGCAGGAGCAATTGCCGAGGAGCGAAAATCGACCGGACACCCAGGCGCCTCCTCTAGCACTGCCGAAATTTGAAGTGCGAAAGGTATAATTTGTGTATTGGCAACTTGGCTAATGTGACCTCGATACCCTTTATTGTTACTTAACGCACCCGGCTTCGAAATCGCGATCAGGGGATCGCTCCCACAGAGCTTTCGGAACCCTTGTGGGAGCGACGCCTTCGTCGCGACTATCGAAGCCAATGATGCTCAGCAGCCATGGATTTTATCGAAGCCACCGAACCGCATAGCGGTTCAGGCTGCATTCCCACGCAGAGCGTTGGAACGATGGAAAAGCCGGTTCACGCTAGACAATCCTGTTTTATGTTCGTTATCGAACAGACCGCGCCTAGTTTTAATGTTAGATTTTAAACGTTATTTCAACACGAAGCGGGAGTGCGGCTATATCGGTTGCATACTGTTTTAAAAGATAAAAAGGAATCACACATGAAAACAATCAATGAATACAAACATATGGCTTTGGCGGATCAAGTTCTAATGCCGGCTTTATTAGCCGTTGTTCTCGGATTGTCCGGTTGCCAACAAGAAGAAGGAAGCGCTGAAAAAGCCGGGCAAAAAATCGATCGAGCGTATGAAAAGGGAGAGAAAAAAATCGAACAATCGCGAATCGATGCAACGCAAAAGCTAGAGGCCGCCAAGGAGTCATTGGATCAACAAGCCGATCGAACTACGCAGTACATCGAAGAGTCGACTGAAGCGTCTAAAGAAGCGTTAGAAAAAGCCGGAGATGAAATTGAACAAACGACAGAGGCGGCAGGACAAGAACTTGAACGCGCAAAGGAGGCGGCAATCGACAGAGCTCAAACGGCCGGTGAGTACATCGACGATTCGGTCATTAGCCTAAAAGTCAAAGCCGCATTGGTCAATGATCCGATGCTTCAGGCATCCCAAATTGAGGTAACAACCGTTAACGGCATCGTGAAGTTGAGCGGTACGGTGGGTTCCCAGCAAGATGTCGACAGGGCATTGGAAATTGCAGTCAATCAGCAATATGTCAAATCAGTGCAAAGCGATCTGATTGTTAAAACTGCACCGAGCGCGGAATAATGAAGAGTTATCGATTGGCGGCAATTATGGGCTTGATGGTATTGCATGCAACGCTGGCTAATGCCGCAGCCCAGAATGACGCATACATCGCCGGTTATGCGGCCGGCGTATTAAAACAGGGTTTAAAAATCGATATGCCGCCGTTAAATGTCCGCGATGGCGTTATTACATTGCCTGTAGGGAATTTAAAAGCCGCAGATCGTGCTAAAGCGGTACAACTATTGTCCGAAATTCCAGGGGTCAATGCGGTAAAAATATCGCAAGCAAAGGCTAGCGTACCTGCCGATGAATTTCAGGTTCCGGGAGATGAGACCGTATCGGCAACCGATAAGATTATTTTACCGACAGGACTACTGCCGAGCGGTCATCTTTTCAAGCCGTTGCTGGCCGATCCTCGCTGGGCGCATTTTTCAGCCGCCTACCGTAATTACCAGAATGACAATTTTGACGGCAAGGACATAGGATCGGTCAGCTTCGGTGAAACCATCCCGTTTTATCGTGCAAACTTCGGAGAAACTTCCGCGCAATGGGAAACGGGCATTCAGGCCTCGGTGTTTAGCGATTTCAACTTGGGAGCCGAATCGACCGATTTGGTCAATACCGATTTCATTGCGTCGCTCTATTCCAGTATGCGGGTTGGCCAGTTTTCAGCGTTCGGCCGCATTTACCATCAGAGTTCTCATCTTGGCGACGAATTTTTGTTACGACAAATCGGCACAAAATTCGAGCGCGTAAACCTTAGTTACGAAGGTGTGGACTTGAGGCTTTCCTATGAGCTTCCTTTTGGCGTGCGCATTTATGGCGGTGGAGGCGGGCTGTTTCACAGAGAGCCTGACGACCTCAAAATATGGTCTGCTCAATATGGCGTTGAATTTCGAAGCCCTTGGCGCATGGAATTTGCCGACATGCGTCCCATCATTGCGGTCGACCTGAAAAATTTTGAAGAAAACAAATGGAATACCGATGTATCGGCCAGAGCCGGCGTCGAGTTTGAAAATTTACAAGTCTTGGGCCGGAAGCTTCAGTTGCTTGTGGAATACTTTAATGGTTACTCGCCCAGTGGGCAGTTTTACAATGACAAAGTGGAGTATGTCGGCATAGGTGCACATTATCATTTTTAACCTGGCGGATGGCTGCACATAATAATCCCCTTTGATTGAAAAACCGGCTAATAATAAAAGGTATGGGATGTGCCTACCGAGGACCGCCGTGAACCCATCCATGGAAGCTTGGCGGCAGCCCGAACGTCAAGGAAGGCGTGAATGCAGATTTTGCAGGAGCAAAAATCTGCAAACGCCATGGAAGGCGTGAATGCAGATTTTGCAGGAGCAAAAATTTGCAAACGCCATGGAAGGCGTGAATGCAGATTTTGCAGGAGCAAAAATCTGCCCAGCTGCCGACATCCTCGCCAAGCATACCCCACACCCTTTTTGATCTCCAATTTGGGAATTGCTGGGGTTGAGTGATGAAAATATTCGATTTCGTGGAGTCAAATTAAGAGAAGCAGTTAAGACAACGCTGTTTTTGCACCGATGACTGAAAATGCGGTGATATGATTGACAGTCAATTTAATCTAACCCATTAGACAACAATGACTAAATCTACTCCCGACCAATCCAGCTCGACTCCATCAAGACTAACCGATACACCCGTCGGTGAACCGGACACGACCACCCCGGAGAGAAAGGTATCCGCCAAAACCGGCAGTTCTAATCCGCCTATTATCGGGGTAGGTACGTCGGCAGGAGGTTTGGAGGCCCTGGAACTATTCTTTACGCCGATTCCGGCAATCAACGGCGCGGCGTTTGTCGTCATTCAGCATCTCGACCCAACGCATCAAGGGATTCTGCCGGAATTATTGCAGCGCGTCACGCCGATGACGGTTACCCAGGCTGGCGATGGCATGCAGGTTAAACCCAATTGGGTGTACGTGATTCCTTCCAATAAAGATTTGTCTATCCTGCACGGTAAGCTGCATTTGCTGGATCCGGTCGCGCCTCGTGGGTTGCGTTTGCCGATCGACAGTTTTTTCCGAGCCTTGGCCGACGATCAGCATGAACGGGCAATCGGTGTGATTCTTTCCGGGATGGGCTCCGATGGTACTTTAGGTATGCGTGCCATAAAGGAAAACGCAGGTCTCACCCTAGTACAAACCCCGGATTCCGCTCAGTTCGATTCCATGCCGCGAAGCGCGATCGATGCGGGACTGGCCGACATCATTGTGCCGGCACAAGAAATGTGGGGGCGTATCTATGCTTATCTCAAGCATAACCCGCGTGGTTTATTGGCCGCGCCCGAAACGAAGTTGGAAGAAAAATCGCAAAGCGGCTTGGAGCAAATTGTGATTCTGCTTCGGGAAAGAACCGGCAACGATTTTTCGCTTTACAAAAAAAACACTATTTTTCGCCGCGTCGAGCGCCGCATGGGCTTGCATCAAATTAATGCGATAGCTCATTATGTGCGGTATCTACGCGAAAACCCGCAGGAACTCGATCTTTTGTTCAAGGAGCTATTGATCGGTGTAACCAATTTCTTTCGCGATCCGGAGGTATGGGAGATCCTCAAAACCAACACGATTCCCGAGCTATTGGCCAATCCTTCGACAAACAAGGACCTGCGGGCTTGGGTGCCGGCTTGCTCGACAGGCGAAGAGGCTTATTCTCTGGCCATCGTGTTCAAGGAAGCCTTGGCGCAAATCCAATCAAAACGTCAAATGACCTTGCAAATCTTTGCCACGGATCTCGATCAAGATGCGATCGATAAGGCTAGGCAAGGTTTTTATCCGGCCAATATTGCCGTCGATGTTTCCGAAGACCGCTTAAGCCGATTTTTTAGCATCGACGGCAACGGCTATCGCATCAACAAGGAAATACGCGAGATGGTGACCTTTGCGCCGCAGAACGTCATCATGGATCCGCCTTTTACCAAGTTGAATATTCTTTGTTGCCGCAACTTGTTGATTTATCTCAATGCCGAATTGCAAAAAAAACTGATCCCGCTGTTCCATTATGCGCTGACCGAAAATGGCATCTTGCTGCTCGGTAATTCCGAAACGATTAGCGGTTTCAGGGATTTATATGAAGTGGTCGACAATAAATCACGTCTTTACCGCCGTATTGAAAGTTTTCGGCGGAATTTGGACGTCGATTTTCCGACTAAGCATTCCTCGGTAATTTCGCAAGCACCTGGCGGCTATAAGCCGCCCGTGATCGATAATCTGCAAACGTTGGCGGATCAATTTTTATTACAACACTTTTCGCCGGCGGCCGTTTTGGTCAATGCTGACGGAGACATTCTTTACATTAACGGACGTACCGGTAAGTATTTGGAGCCTGCCGCCGGCAAAGCTAACTGGAATATTTACGCAATGGCCCGTGACGGACTGCGCCATATTTTGTCCGGCGCATTGAGAAAAGCGCAGAACCAAACCGGAGCCATTCATATGCAAGGCTTGACGGTAGGCACCAATGGCGGAACGCAAATAGTTAATCTGGCTGTTCAAGTAATCAGAAAGCCAGTGGCGTTAAACGGAATGTTATTCGTCGTGTTTAACGATGCGTCTCCGTTGCCGGCCAGAAAACGCTCCCGTAAATCGACGAGTGAGGAACAGAAAACGCTGGAGATCGAACTTCTACATGCCAATGAAGATATACAAACCTTGCGCGAGGAAATGCAGTCTTCTCAAGAAGAGTTGCGCTCCGCCAATGAGGAATTGCAATCGACCAATGAGGAATTGCAGTCATCCAATGAAGAATTGACCACGTCCAAGGAAGAAATGCAGTCTTTAAACGAGGAGTTGCAAACCGTGAATGCGGAGCTTCAAGCAAAAGTAGACGACCTGTCGAGGGTCAGCAACGACATGAATAATTTACTCAATAGCTTGGACATTGCCACGGTGTTTTTGGACAGCGCCCTTAATATCAGGCGTTTCACCAAACATATCAGTCGTATATTCAAGCTGATCAGCAGCGATGTCGGGCGGCCGCTTTCCGACCTCGTGACCGATCTGGACTATCCGCAACTTCAGGAAGATGCGCACGAAGTGCTGCGAACTCTGGTCTTTGCCGAAAAACAAGTCGAAGCCGCCGGTAACCGATGGTTCAAGGTGCGTATCATGCCTTATCGAACCCAAGACAACGTAATCGACGGCGTGGTGATTACTTTTATCGATATTTCCGAAACCAAGCAACTGGAAGCGAAATTAAGGGCTCTCAATGATCAATCCGAATGAACAACCCGATAATTCAGATGAATTACGCTGGCGCGCGGAACAACGGCTTGCTGTTAAACAAGCGTCGCCCGCAGGAGTGGCGATCGACGAAAAAAGGTTAGTGCACGAATTGCAAGTCCATCAAATCGAGTTGGAAATGCAGAATGAAGCGTTGCGGGAAGCGCGTCTTCAGTCTGAAATAGCCCTGGAACGCTTTACCGAACTGTTCGACTTCGCGCCGCTTGCTTATTTTAGTTTATGCTGCAAAGGCATCATTCAACAGGCCAATTTTCGTAGCGAGTCATTACTGGCTATTGAGCGCTCCGCTCTATGTGGGCAAAATTTTGCCCATTGGGTAACCAATATATTTCAACTTCTCTTTAAAAATTTTCTGGCAAAGGTGTTTGCGAATACCGATTCGCACAGCTGCGAGATGACTTTACAAATCGGTAACGATCAAAAATGGGTACGTGTCGAGGGCATTGCCGACAAAACGGGTGATTCGTGTCTTCTTGCCGTGTCGGATATCAGTGAACGAAAACGTAACGAGCAAGAATTGCAACTGGCTGCGACTGTGTTTCTGACGCTCGAGGAAGCCATTATAGTGACTGATAAAGACAACCGGATTGTCTGCATCAATCCGGCCTTCACGCGATTGACGGGTTACCTGTCGGATGAGGCCGTCGGCCAAACGACCGCGCTGCTTAAATCCGGGCGTCATGATAAGGTTTTTTACGAGGCGATGTGGCATAGCCTGAATTCGACAGGCCATTGGCAGGGAGAAATATGGACCAAACGTAAAAACGGAGAAGAATTTCTCGAATGGTTATCGATTAATACGCTGTATAGTCAAAACGGCGAGGTCATCCGGCGTATCGCCACGGCTACCGACATTACCGACAAAAAACGGACGGAGGAAATCATTCGTCGGCAAGCCCATTTCGATCAACTGACCGGCTTGCCTAATCGGTACTTATTTCTCGATCGCCTGCAACGGGCTATCAATAAAGCCAACCGGACAGGGCGGCAGTTGGCCCTGATGTTTCTTGACCTGGATCATTTCAAGGATGTTAACGATACCTTGGGTCACGACGCGGGGGACGAGCTGCTCAAGGAGGCTACACAGCGTTTGAAAGGTTGTCTGCGCGAAACCGATACGCTGGCACGTCCCGGCGGCGATGAATTCACGATCATTTTGGACGAATTGGACGAGTTCAGCAGTGTCGATCGTGTCGCTCAAATCATGGTTGAATGTATGACGGCGCCGTTTATAGTGAAAAAAGAACGGTGTTATATTTCGGTCAGTATCGGCATCGCCTTGTATCCGAGCGATGCCGAAACCCTAGAAGAATTGCTGAAGAATGCCGATCAAGCCATGTATGCCGCGAAAAATCAGGGGCGAAGTCGTTATTGTTACTTTATGCCGGCAATGCAAGAAGCGTCGGCGATGCGGTTGCGCTTAGGCAACGATTTGCGGCATGCGCTGACCGATCGGCAACTGAGTTTGTTTTATCAACCCATCGTGGATTTCGAATCCGGTCGAATCCAAAAAGCCGAAGCCTTGATTCGTTGGCAACATCCTACGCGAGGCTGGATTCATCCGTTAGATTTTATAGCCGTTTCAGAAGATAACGGCATGATAACGGAGATCGACGAATGGGTTTTTCATCAGGCGGTAGACCAGGTCGCCATTTGGCGCGCCAATTACCGTGCGGATTTTCAAATTAGCATCAATACTTCATCCGCGCAGTTTCAAAATAATGGTATCAAGTTAAACGAATGGTTTGTTTATTTGCAGGATCGAGGCCTATCCGGGGATTGTATTGCGGTGGAAATTACCGAAGGATTATTGTTGAATGCAACCGCCATCGTATCTGAAAAATTGCTTGCATTCAGGGACGCAGGCATCCAAGTATCGCTTGACGACTACGGTACCGGTAATTCGTCGCTGTACAGTCTCAAAAAGTACGATATCGATTATTTGAAAATCGACAGATCCTTCGTCGCCAATCTAACGGCCGATTCCAACGAGTTGGTATTATGCGAAGCGATGATTCTGTTGGCGCACAAACTGGATATGAAAATTATCGCTGAAGGTATCGAAACACAGGAACAATTCGATTTGTTGCGGCAAGCGGGTTGCGATTACGGACAAGGGAATTTGGTCTCGAAAGCGGTATCCGCAGAGGAGTTCGAGAAGTTATTATCTTAAAGCGCTGCACGCAATAATTTCGCGAAACATTGTTATACCCATCGCAGATCAAAATTCGGCACCAGGGTGTCCGTCAAAGGACGCCGTGAATACATCCCTGTAGGCTCTATGCCAGCTCCATGCTGGCAAAGCCTTTGCCGCACACCCTGGCGCCTCCTCAGGCACTGCCGAAATTTGAAGTGCGAAAGGTATACAATGGCTCTCATGACTTTCCATGATGGGTTTCGCTTCGCTCTACTCCCTTTTGATTGAAAAACCGTCTAAGAATAAAAGGCATGGGATGTGTCTATCGAGGACCACCGTGATTACAATCGCTCTCATGATGTTCCTACAGTCAGTGGATATAGGCTTTGGTGACGTATTGCAACACCATGCGCTGAGTATTAAAAAACGAGCCATTGAGCGCAATCGTGTGACGCATTACATCGATGAAGCGTTCGCGGTCATGATAAAACAAAGGAACGACTACTTGCTCCAGCTTGTCGTATAACGCCGCTGCATCCCGAGCCGACCGTTCCTCTTCGAAGCTAACGGAGGTCGGTAACTCACCGATTGCCCAGCCGGTAACGCCTTCGATACAACCTTCGATCCACCAGCCATCCAATATGCTCAGGCTGGGCACGCCATTGAGGGCCGCCTTCATGCCGCTGGTACCGGATGCCTCAAGCGGCGGTTGAGGGGTATTCAGCCAAATATCCACGCCGGCCGTCATCAATTGCGCCAATGGCCAATCGTAATTGGGCAGATAAGCAATTTTGACATAGCCTCTCAACGCATCCCGCGCCTGATAGATGCGCTGAATCAGTTCCTTGCCTTGCTGATCCTGCGGATGGGCCTTACCGGCATAGATGATCTGGAAACGGCCGACGCCGGCGGAGATGGCCTTTAAGCGTTCAATATCCCGAAATATCAGGTCGCCACGTTTATAAGTCGCATCCCGGCGAGCAAAGCCTATCGTCAAATCTTGGGCATCCATGCCCACATTGGTAACACGATTGACGTGGTCGATCAGCTGGCGTTTAGCCTGATCATGGGCCTGCCACACCTCCTGCGGTGGAATGCCCAAGACATAGCGCAACGTAAAATTATCCTCGCGCCAACCGGGCACATGCTGATCAAACAGGGCCTGAAACGGCGGGCTGGTCCAGGTCGTTGCATGTACGCCATTGGTAATCGAATCGATGCGGTACTGAGCAAACATTTGCCGCAATACTTCGGCATGTTTCTTGGCAACCCCGTTGACATAATGACTCAGATTGAGCGCCAGATAGGTCATATTGAGATAGTCGTCCCACAGCAATACTTCCTTCATAGCCTCGGTCTCGACGCGGCCCAACACCTGGTTGATGAGCTCGGACGGGAAGCGATCATGACCCGCGGGTACCGGTGTATGGGTAGTGAACACGCAATGCCGGCGCACCACTTCGACATCTTCTTGAGTGACACGATCGTGACCGGCTCGTTCGGCTTGTTCGTCCAGCAGCGCGATGGGTAACAAACTGGCATGACCTTCGTTCATGTGAAAGCGCTCAATGCCATGGTGTCCGAGTGCGCGCAGCATAGACACGCCCCCCATACCGAGCACGACTTCCTGGCACAGTCGGTAATGCTGGTCGCCGCCGTACAGCCAATGCGTTAAGCTACGATCCCATTCCGCATTTTCCGCAAGATCACTGTCCAGAAGATAAACCGGCACTATGCCGCCCGTACACCCGCGAACCTCATAACGCCAGGCACGCAAATGGACCGTCCGGTTTTCTATCGAGACCGCGGCCCGTTGCGGAAATTCTTGGAGAAAATCCTCGACCACCCATTCAACGGAATCCTCGGTCTGCATGCCGCCGCTATCGAGTCTTTGATAAAAATAACCTTTGCGATGCAATAGCGTGACTGCCACCATCGGTAGTTCGCGGTCGGCGGCGGCGCGGATCATGTCGCCGGCAAGAATTCCCAATCCGCCGCTGTAAGTCGGCATCGCAGGGTGCAGAGCAATCTCCATTGAGAAATAGGCTATCCGTGCCTCGTCCCTAACGCTATCCAATTCGATTTTGAATTGCTGTGACATGCTCATATCAAGGCTCTCTTAGAAGATTCTAATTTATTGATGGAAGTGAATTTCGAACGTGCCGGCTCAATGTTCCGTGGTGCCTGTCTCTAGAGCAATTTATTGCCATATAAACCTACCACCAGTTCGCAAAATTACGGTGCCAATAGATTATGAATAGACTATGGACGCCACTTCCGCACATTTTTTTTCAATTTAACCGTAAAAAGGTGGCGATTTTCTGTTCGCTAACGCACATAGAATTGACAAAGGCCGCGTATGCTAGCCGTCTTCGCAACAGTACGACAAAGCCAAGTCTGTGGTCGACATCATTATCCCTGCTCGACCTCGCTACCATTTATACCTTTCGCGCTTCAAATTTCGGCAGTGCCCGAGGTGGCGCCGGGGTGCTAGGTCGATTTTGCTCCTCGGCAATTGCTCCTGCATTGCCCTACTACACGCCATCCTTGGCGTAATGCAAAATCGACATTCACGCCATCCATGGCGCTCGCAAAGGCTTTGCCAGCATGGAGCCTTCATGGACGTATTCACGGCGTCCTTTGGCGGATACCTCGGCGCCGAAACTTGACCAGCAAAGGGTATAAATAATATACGATCAAACAGCGAATAATTCCAAGTTATTGAAAAATATCGATTAATAGTTTTGGCATCCTAAATTTATGCTGCGATCACTCAAAAAATAGAACATAACAATCAATGGCTTAAATATCAAGATAGGGGGCTAAACGGTCATAAGCGCCAACTTAGTGCCTATACTATGGTGTATTTGTGGCTTTATTCGTCATAACGGCATGGATTGCCGATATCAAGGTTACATGAGTGTGAAGCTAAGCATTGCCATCCCTGGACCTGGATTCCGCCAATTCCTGGCGGAATGACGCGTTATTTTCTTAAGTTGGCGTATATGAGGGCTGAATACTTACAAGGTAAGTATTCAGTTCCCCTCTTTGAAAAAGAGGGGCTAGGGGAGGTTTTTTAAATAAATCCCCCTCAATCCCCCTTTTTCAAAGGGGGATGCCAACAATACGCCTGGATTGCGGTAATTTGCCAACGGGGTCTGAATACTTACCTTACAAGTGGTGGGGGCTAAATGATTACTGAAATACTGTAACTTGAATATATAAAAACTGATTGGGTTCAAAGTGCGCTACCGTACCGACTGTTAGAAAGTTTTTTAATAGACTGGCACCAGATTCCTAGTAAGTATTCAGCCCGCCTCTTTGATAAATAGGGGAGAGGGGAGATATATTAAATTAATCCCCTTTTTTAAAGGGGGATGTCAATTTATAAGTAATTATTCACCAACCTATCGTTCCCACGCAGAGCGTGGGAACGATAATTGCCGGGGGTCTGAATAGTTACAGTGAGTCTTGATTATAGGTTAATGTTTTCGTATCTATCAATACTAATGAACAATCCAATAAAAGCAAATATATGAATAAATTGATCGCATCAGTAGGTAGGTATGCCGCCATTCTTCCGGCCAGTATTTATAAGTTTCTTCAATCCATAATTACTCAAAACTTTGAGCAATCTATTAAGAAGTTTCCAGAGGACAGTGTCCCAGAAAAATGGCGTTCAAAGCCATAGTATAGTTATTAATAGACTCGTTAAGTTATGTTACTGTAAAATATTCAGTCCCCCTCTTTGAAAAAGAGGGTTTAGGGGAGATTATTTAAATAAATCCCCCTTTTTCAAAGGGGGAGGTAAAGTTCCAACTTATTTTAAATGCAGGGGTCTGAACAATTACATGTTACATATTACTTCCTTTTGATTGAAAAACCGCCTAAGACTAAAAAGGGAGTAATTATTCACCCACCCTATCGTTCCCACGCTCTAGCGTCACTGCCATTAAGTTAAGCCATCACAGAAATGAATAATGCTTGTATTCAGGCTCTGATGCACCTCAAAAGCTTGCCATCCATGGCACTGGATTCCGCCAGTCCATGGCGGAATGACCAGTTTCCGTTAACTTAATGGCAGTGACGCAGAGCGTGGGAACGATAATTGTCGGGGGGACTGAATAGTTACGCTGGATCCAATCTCGATAATCAAGGGACAGGATATTCCACGACAGGCAGACTTCATACCCTAAACCCGGCAAAAAATGCTCAAACTGGGAATTGTTGTAATCCTAGCCGGTTGTTAGACAATTTTTTGTAACTTCAGTGAGGATAAGTCATGACTCTAACAATGAATGCTTCCATGAATCTTTTTGATGCAGTGGGTGTTTGGTCGATGATCACTTCATTCGATCTGGCGGGATTTTCAATATTGATGTTTTTTATCATTTTGTTCATCATCGAAACGCATCGCCCTAGAAAAAAGTTACCGACACATGAGTTGAAAAACTCTTACCGGGTTAATATCACATTGTTTTTGTTCAACAGTTTAGTGTTGTCGATAATGTCGATTGCTTCGTTGCTAATCGTCGCCGAACATTTTTCCGGTGCGGGAATTTTGAGCGGGATGTCGAATGCGGCAATAAAAGCCGCTCTGTCATTACTGTTGCTGGATTTGGTATTTTATTTTTGGCACAAGGCATGCCATGATTTTGATGGCTTATGGTTATTTCATAAAGTCCATCATAGCGAGCCGCATCTCAATGTCTCAACCGCATACCGTGTGCATATATTGGAAATATTGGCGGTAACGCTGATTAAGGTACTCAGTATAGTCATTTTCGGTTTCGATAAAGCCAGCGTATTGGCTTACGAATTATTGATGATGCTGTTTGTCATGTTTCATCACGCAAATATTGCATTTTCCCGTGAACAAAACCTAGGGTATTTGTTTATTACCCCTTATCTGCATCGGGTCCATCATTCGACGGTTCGAGTCGAACACGACAGAAATTACGGCGCGGTGTTTTCGATTTGGGACCGTCTGTTCGGGACCTTGGCCGAATTGGAGCCCAAACAAATTGGCATCAATGGCAAGCCGCCGTTGACGTTTTTAAAATTGTTGAAGTTCGGTGTAACCCAGAGGCCCAAAGCAATTCCTTTTGATGTAAGGCAGGAGACCATGCCGATGATTGCCGAGGCGGCTTATTTTAAAGCCGAGAAACGCGGTTTTGAGCCGGGTAATGAAATGTACGATTGGCTGGAAGCAGAGCAGGATATAGCCCGGAAATTATATACCCGGCGTTCGGTCATGGAGCGCCTTTGCCTCGAGTAATTAATGGTAAGTATTTACCTCTTGGCCGTAATTGTTGTAACTATTCAGACCCCCTGGCCACTGGTGGTAATTTTGGAATCGGCCGTCCGGTCCGCTGATGATCAATGACTACAGCCAAATAAAGCCAAGGGGATTGCTGTCTTTTACGGCAGGTTTCGATCACGCTGATTAAAATGGCGAATACCCGCGAGCCTTGCTCGGTGCGCGTGCCATAGCTGATGCGTCTCAAAATCACCCAGTGCCGCAGTGCCCGCTCGGCTTCGTTGTTGGTCAACGGCAAATGATAGGATGCAACGACCTGAAAGATCGCCTCCCAATCATTGAGCATTTCACCGGCCAGCTCACGCGTCTTTTTATGCGTTGCTTCGCGCAGGCTTTCGCATAGCGCTCGATAGAGCGCCAATGCTTCTTGAAAGGTTTCCGTCAACGGTTTGTCGGGTGGGTCGACACGGGCCTCTCGAATCGCGTTCATCAGCGTATTCAGCAACGCCAGTGTGTGCTTGCCGAACTGGCGGGCCACAGGGTCGAAACTCTCTTCCAGCCCTTGGGCTTTGCGCAGCAGATGCGCCCAGCAGCGCACACGATTCGGGTATCTGCGATAGGTTTGGTAGCCATCGCCCATGAGCCAGCCCAAGTAATCCGCGCCCAAGAGGTTCTCGAGCAATTCAGCGCTGCGGTAGGCAATCCAGTAAGCGGTCACGCTATCCGTGCTGAACACCCACAGCCATAAGAAGGTCGTCAGTTCCATCCAGGATGTTTCATCGACATGCAATAATCGACTGTTGACCACCGCCTCGATGAGTTCGTCTTCGATCGGCATCGCCGCCGCGCCGCTTTCATGCAGGGTGTTGTTGATCGTGCCGACACTGAGACTCAAACCTAACCAATCCTGCAAGAATTCGCGGATGCGCGCACGGGATAGTCGCATGCGATAGGCCAGACACACAATCAAGGCGGCCAAACCCGGCCCGACCAGGCGCCATTCGCTGCACACGACGTTCGGCAAACTGCCGTGGGGCACGTGACGATACGGTTCGTCTCGCGTCACATGGACGCAGTGACACGTCGCTTCATAATAGGTATGCCGCGTCGTGATCAATCTCAAGCCCGGATCGTTCGCGTCAGCCCAGGTGAGGTCAACAGTATCAAAAGCGGTATACGCTTTTTGCTGACTTGCCGTGAACACAGTACCGCAACACGCGCAAAGCTCGGGACGATGATCTTGATAGTCAGTCACTGGCAGGACTTGCTGTCTGCCGAAACCTTGCGCGCCGGGCTGTTTACCAGGTTTACGCACATTATCCGAAGCTTGAGACGAGTCGGTTTGAGAATCTTGTTTGGATTCTTTAGCAGGTGGCGCGGGAGATGTGTTATCCACCTCCTGATCCGGCGTGTCTTCGCCAGCGTCTATAGCATCGGTATCACTGGCTGTATCGTTCGCCTTATCCCACGGTGCTTCACTACTGGGTGGCCGGGAGCTATTGCGCGAGTTTTGCTTCAAGCGCTCGCGTGCTTCCTTGAGATCGTTGAGCAAACGAATCGAAAGGCGACGCAAAGCCTCTTCCGGCAAGTCAAGAAGCTTGTCTTCATCCAGTTGGTTTAGGTCGTGATCGCTCAGTTGCATGGCGCACAGAATACGTCTTGGTGGCTTAAAAATACAGTTTTTTAATGACTGATTGGATGATTTTTGTAGTAGGGGTCTGAATAGTTACTAATTGTTCGCCTCATGTATACCCTTTGCTCGTCAAATTTCGGCGTCGGGGTGCTCGTCAAAGGACGCTGTGAATACGTCCATGTAGGCTCTATGACAGCATCCATGCTGCCAAAGCCTTTGCGAGCGCCATGGATGGCGTGAATGTCGATTTTGCATTACGCCAAGGATGGCGTGTAGTAGGGCAATGCAGGAGCAATTGCCGAGGAGCAAAAATCGACCTAGCACCCCGACGCCTCCATACGCTAATGCCGAAATTTGAAGTGCGAAAGGTATAGTAATTACTCACCCCCCTATCGTTCCCACGCTCTAGCGTCACTGCCATTAAGTTAAGCGGCTACTCACTTAACGCGGGACAGTTGAAGGTTAATCCGTTCGTGGTGAGCCTGTCGAACCATGGGCGGATTAACCGTCGTCCACCCTTCGACAGGGCTCTCCTGAGCGCAGCCGAAGGGCTTAAGGCGAACGGTTAATCCTTAGTGCTTTTGTACCGCCTTAAGTGGGAAGCCAGTTAAGCCATCACAGAATTAAGTAATGCTTGTATCCAGGATCTACTTTGCCTCAAAAGCTTGCCATCCATGGCACTGGATTCCGCCAGTCCATGGCGGAATGACGGGCTTCCCTTAACTTTGGCAGTGACGCAGAGCGTGGGAACGATAATTGTCGGGGGACTGAATAGATACATTACATATGTTTAGCAAACCTTAAATTTGGAATGTTATGTTCGATAACGAACAGAGAAATTCTAAGTAATATAGTAGTATCCAACTTGTAAATATTCAGTTCCCCTCTTTGAAAAATATGGGGTATGGGGTGATTATTTAAATATATCCTCCTCAATCTTTTTTTTCAAACGGAGAGGCAAAGTTATAGCTTGTCTAAAATGCAGGGTAACTAATCAGTCCCCCGGCAATTATCGTTCCCACGCTAGAGCGTGGGAACGATAGGGGGGTGAATAATTACAATGCAGGGGTTATAAAAATTACGATTGCAAGTGATAAATGATAAGTATTCAGACCCCGTTGGCAAATTACCGCAATTCAGGCGTAATTGTTAGCCTCCCCCTTTGAAAAAGGGGGATTGAGGGGGATTTATTTAAAAAATCTCCCCTAGCCCCTCTTTTTCAAAGAGGGGGACTGAATACTTACGATAAATGAGAAATTTTGGGGAGCCTGAATTAAAAATAAAATATTACATTTTAGCGAAATCGTTTCCTCACTTTTTAATATTATTCGCAATTTTAAGCATAGGATGATTCAGATAATGTCAGTGAAGGTTTATTGATTTGAGGTAAGCGCGAAATATTTATTAGCATGTGATAATCGGTTGGTCACTGGCTTGCATCAGTATTAAGAAATGCTTTGTGTCGCCAATTAAACTTGTCATCGGCTAAATTGCCAGGCCCAACTACAACAAAAATGAGGTTGTTAATATGAAAAATTATCGAAGCGTTACAAAAACAATTAAGCTCGGGCTAGCCTTTGGAGTTTCTATGTTTATCCTGGGTTGTGCTGGAGTTCCGCCTCATGAAGAAATCACGCGCAGTTCTTATGTTATCAAAGAGGCGGAGGCTGATGGTGCAAGGCAACTTGCACCACTCGAACTTAGAAATGCAAGCCAAACTCTTGAAAACGCACGGGCTGCTATGGATGATAAAGATTACCAAAAAGCGCGTAATTTAGCGGCTCAAGCAGAATTGGAAGGGGAGCTCGCTAAAGCAAAAGCTGAAGCATTAAAAGTCCAGAAATCAGCTGAAGAGATCAAGGATGGTAATCGTATCTTAAAAGAAGAACTTAAAAGATATCATCCGGCCTATTGAACATCAGGCCGTTTGCATCATTTACGTCATTCAATAATTTAATAAGGAATCTATCATGAAGCAGTTAATCACTGACTTGAAGTTTATTACTGTACTGAGTATTGCTGGATTAATATACGGATGCGCATCAACGTCTCCTAATCCGGACTTAGTCAGTGCGCAGAGACTTTTTGACGAAATCAATGCCGATCCTTTAGTTGCAGCTAAGGCTCCCATTCCTCATGCTGAAGCCGAAGAGTCATTAGCAAAACTAAAATGGATGGTTGAAGACGGTGCCAAAGATAAGGAAATCAAAAGAGTAGCTTATAAGACGGAGATCAAAACTAAAATTGCCCGCGAAAAAGCCAATACCGCCATTGCTAAAGATTTCATCGCTCAAGCTGAAACAGAAAGACAACAAATTCAGATCAAGGCGCGCACGCGTGAAGCAGATGACCTGGCTCGACAACTCGCTGAATTAAAGGCTAAACCGAGTGAAAGAGGAATGATTGTGACGATGGGTGACGTATTATTCGAATACGACAAATCCAATGTCAAAGCTGGAGGCATGAGAATAATTAGTCAATTGGCTGAATTCCTAAAACAACATCCGGAAATAACAGTTAGCATAGAAGGTCATACGGATAGTGTCGGTTCCGATTCTTACAATCAGCAGTTGTCTGAACGCCGAGCCGAAGCCGTTCACAGAGCACTGCGGCATGCGGGTATCGATGATGCGCGTATGACTGCTATTGGCTATGGCAAGACTTATCCCATTGCCACCAATGCAACTTCCTCTGGCAGACAACAAAATCGCAGAGTTGAAATAATCATCTCTGATGAAACAGGCATCGTTAAAGAACGCTAGTGTAACTATTCAGTCCTCCGGCAATTATCGTTCCACGCTAGAGCGCTCATCGTTATACCCATCGTAGATCAAAATTCGGCACCGGGGTGTCCGCCAAAGGACGCCGTGAATATGTCCATGTAGGCTCTAGCCAGCTCCATGCTGGCAAAGCCTTTGTCGCGGACACCCCGGTGCCTCCTTAGGCACTGCCGAAATTTGAAGTGCGAAAGGTATATACATAAGTGCCGGTACACTTGCTGAACAGAGTTTATCGAATCACTGGGAGCGTTGATGTTTGATAAATCTGTGGATATTGATCGTCATTGGCTTCGACAGTCGCGACGAAGGCGTCGCTCCCACAGGGGCGGGCGATAAATGCTCTGTGGGAGCGATCCCATGATCGCGATTTCGAAGCCGGTTTCGTTGGGTGGCAATAAATGGCATCGAGGTCTCATTGGCTAAGATTGCAAAAGAGAATTTTTGACTTATGTATAACGATGAGCGCTAGAGCGTGGGAACGATAAGGGGGGATAATCATAAGCGCCAACTTAAGGAAAGAGCTCGTTATTCCGCCAGGGATTGGCGGAATCCAGGGCCACGGATGGCAATGCGTAGCACCACATTCATGTAATATGGATATCAACAACCTATACCGATATGGCAAATAAAGCCATAAACGCACCATAGGATAGACGCTAAGTTGCGCTTATGGGGGGATAATTACGTCTGAATAGTTACGCGTTAAGTGACAATAAATAGTATCGAGGTCTCGTTGGCTAAGATTGCAAAAGGGTAATTTTTAGCGTAAGTATTCAGACCTCGTTGGCAAATTACCGCAATCCAGGCGTATTGTTGGCATCTCCCTTTGAAAAAGGGGGATTTATTTAAAAAATCTCCCCTAGCCCCTCTTTTTCAAAGAGGGGGACTGAATACTTACTTTTTAACTTATGTATAAAGTTGAGCGCTGGAACATGGGAATGATAGACGAGATGTGAATAATTACATCTGAATTGCCTGTTTTGCCAGCTAGGTTTGAATACTCGATCCCTTTGACACAGGTTTCTTCAATGCAAAAGAATACCCCATATATTTTATTTCTGATATTTATTTTGCTAGTAACGGTGTCTTTTTTTATTTTAATCAAGGATTTCTTATTAGCTTGTTTTTGGGCAATCATTCTAGCTATAGTTTTTGATCCTATTCATAAAAAGTTCAAACAATATTTTAAAAATACCGAAATACTGCCTGTGCTTCTGACCCTGGTGGTGATTATTATAGTTTTTATCATTCCAATTTTAACGATAACCTTAATGATTGCGGAAGAAAGCACTACTTTTTATAAAAAAATTGAAAGCGGAGAAATAAATCCACAGCTTTATTTTCAAGATAATCTCGAGCTTTTTTTACCAATATTCAATAAGATTCCATATGTTGAAGCTGTCAGTGTTGAGCAAATGGGATCGGCAGTAGGAGACATATTCTCTCAAGCAGTAAAATATTTAGCACAACAAGTCCCCATATTAACTCAGAACATATTGAGTATTATCGTTCAATTTTCGTTAACTTTTTACATGCTGTTTTTTATGTTACGGGATGGTCATTATTTGATAAGAAAACTCATTTCACTAATTCCGATAGGCGATAGGATAGAAATAGAGTTATTTAAACGTTTTACCAGCGTAGCGAGGGGTACTGTTAAAGGGGGATTAATAGTGGCTGTTATTGAGGGAGTTATTGGAGGGTTGGTATTTTGGTTTGTTGGTATTCCCACGGCCTTTTTATGGGGTACGATCATGGTCGTTCTATCCTTGCTGCCCGTAGGAAGCATTCTGATTTGGGTTCCCGCTGCATTAATTTTATTTTTACAGGGCGAAACTATACGAGCACTCATATTATTATCAGTCTTTGTTTTAGTTATTGTCACGATAGATAATTTTCTAAGGCCCCGGCTAATAGGTAAAGATATTAAAATGTCAGATTATTTGGTACTCGTATCCACTCTAGGTGGATTAACTTGGTTTTCATTAACAGGATTTGTATTAGGCCCTATTATCGCGGCATTGTTCGTTACGTGTTGGGACATATTGGGAAAAGAAAATATCGCAAGTCAACGGTAACAATTATTGAATTCGCTTGCCGCGTTTTAAATAAGACGCTGTATGCGGTAATAATTGAAAACATCCACCGTAAGTATTCAGTCCCCCTCTTTGAAAAAGAGGGGCTAGGGGAGATTTTTTAAATAAATCCCCCTCAATCCCCTTTTTTCAAAGGGGGACGCAAAGTTACAACTTGTTTTAAATGCAAGGTCTTAACAATTACCTTATCTCTCCTACCCTTTTTTTCCAGCACTAGTCGTTAATAATAAAACTCAATGTGCGGTGACGTACCGACTGTATTCAGTATTATGAGTACGATTATATTCGAGCGCCGGAATAACTTCGGAAATTGCTCAATAACCATTCAACCAACTATCGGGAACTCTCATGAACAAAGATCAAGTAAAGGGTCGGGTCGAACAGGCCAAAGGTAAAGTCAAAAAGGTCAGTGGCAAAGTCATGGATGACGAGGATATGGAGTTAGAAGGTAAGGTCGATGAAAGCCGCGGCAAGGTTCAGTCGGGTTATGGCGATCTTAAAGAAGATGTTAAGAAGGCGACTGATAACTAGAAATACCGAATCGCGCAGTGAGCCCTGAATGACGGGCTAACTGTTCGAGGGCGCTAAGATTCCCAACATTATTACAGGAAATAATCATGAAACATACACACAACAAACTCAGCGTTTTATCGGCTGGTTTCATTTTGGCACTTTTATCCTTAAACGCTTATGCCGAAGATAGCAAAATTGAAGCCCCCATGAACGAAGATCAAGTAGAAGGCCGCGTCGAAGAAATGAAGGGGACAGTCAAGGAAGGCACCGGCAAGCTACTGGACGACAAAGGTATGGAGATAGAAGGAAATATTCAAAAGAATAAAGGCAAGATCCAGAAAGGCTATGGCGATATTAAAAAGGATATTAAGGAAGGCAATTAAATAATGTCAGCTTTGATGAGAGAGCGTCTGACCTGATCAATCCTGCTGCGATTAATCAGTTCTCCAAAAACGGATTTTTGCTCATCGGCAATATTACTATTCCTTTTTGGCTTATACCCATCGAAGATCAAAATTCGGCCTAGCAGCCTGGAGCCTTCTTAGTCGCTGCCGAATTTTCAAGTACGAAGGGTATATAAATAAAACAACTTTCATAAAGCGTGGAGTGTGTCAATCAAGACGACACACTTTCATTTAACTTTTCTTTGGAGTATCCCATGCATCAATCTTCCCACACCGATTCCGCTATGCAAGCCTGCATAGAGACTTGTACGCGTTGCCATCAGGTTTGCTTGCAAACCGCTATGAATCATTGCCTGGAAACCGGCGGAAAGCACGTCGAGGCCGAACATTTCCGTCTGATGATGAACTGTGCCGAGATTTGCCAGACCTCGGCGAATTTCCAACTGAGTAGCTCTCGTTTCCAGCATCGCCTCCACGAAGTTTGCGCCGAGATTTGCGAAGCGTGCGCATCCGATTGCAAGGAAATCGGCGATATGGACGAATGTGTTGAAGCGTGTCAAGCATGTGCCGACAGTTGCCGGAAAATGATAAGCGCTCAGCATTAAGGCCATGTGGTATCCAAGGATAGTTTTTTTATGCTCGGTAATGACGACAGTGCTGACCGCATGCGGCGAGTCGGCACTGTTGCCGATTTCTGCGGGTATCGGTCCTAATCCACAATTACCGCCACCCAACCCGACGTTGATTCCCACTGTAAACATCGCTAAGGCTGTGGGCTGGCCATCAAATATAAAACCTGTGCCGGCGCCTGGTATGACCGTAAATGCCTTTGCCGGCAATCTCGATCATCCGCGCTGGCTCTATGTGTTACCGAATGGAGATGTACTCGTTGCCGAGACCAATGCGCCGCAACAGTCCGACGATAGTTGGAGCATCAAAGGCTGGATGATGAAGCGGGCGATGAAAAAGGCTGGCGCAGCTAGTCCGAGCGCTAATCGCATCACCTTGCTGCGAGATAGCGATGGCGACGGTGTAGCGGAAATACGAACGGTGTTTATCGAGGGACTCAACTCGCCGTTCGGCATGGCGCTGGTCGGCAACGATTTCTACGTGGCGAACACGGATGCGCTGGTGAAGTTTCACTATACCGAAGGCGCAACTCGAATCACTCAACCGGGCACCAAGGTTCTGGATCTGCCGGCTGGGCCAATCAATCACCACTGGACCAAAAACCTCTTGGCCAGTGAAGATGGTGCAAGGCTTTATGTGACAGTGGGTTCTAACAGTAATATTGCCGAAAGTGGAATTGAACAAGAAGTCGGTCGCGCTGCCATTTGGGAGGTGGATCCTAGGAACGGCAATTACCGCATTTACGCATCGGGATTGCGCAATCCTAATGGACTTGCGTGGGAGCCGGATGGCGGAGCGCTTTGGACCGTAGTCAACGAGCGCGATGAGCTCGGGAGCGACTTGGTTCCGGATTATCTGACATCGGTACCCGATGGCAGCTTCTTCGGTTGGCCTTACAGTTACTTTGGCCAACATGTGGATATACGCGTTAAGCCTCAGCGGCCCGACTTAGTCGCTGAGGCAAGGGTTCCGGATTATGCGCTGGGTTCTCATACCGCTTCACTCGGTTTGGCATATTCAAAAAGTTCCATTTGGCCGGCGCCATTCGATAATGGGGTTTTCATCGGTCAGCACGGTTCATGGAACCGCAAGCCACGCAGCGGCTATCAGGTCATCTTCATCCCTTTTCGTGTTGGCAAGCCTTTCGGTGAGCCCATCGAAGTATTGACGGGTTTTGTTAGTGAAGCCGGTGAAGCTTACGGTAGGCCTGTGGGGGTTGCGCTCGACAAACAATCGGCTTTACTGGTCGTTGATGATGTCGGCAATACTATCTGGCGTGTAACGGCGCCGCCAACCACGGCTACTGCCTCAACCCGATCGCAAGCCGCGCACTAAGAATAGCAACTGGCAAGGCTCGGACGCAGTATGAGCCTATCGGGCTTTGCAACCCCGTCTTAAACGTTTTGACTTTGGCCGAAGTTAGCCGAAATATTTAGGGCAAACCGAAACGTTGGGGACGGGTTAAATAACCCGTCCCGCAGAAGTGGCTACGACTGGCCACTGCTCGGACAATTGGCTTCAGCAAGCTGAAGCATCTTGCTAATCAGGTCCGACAATGACGATAACTGTTTAACTCACTCAGATTAGGAAAACTCATCATGAGCACTATTATCACCCAAGACGGAACAGAGATTTATTACAAGGACTGGGGTGCTGGACAACCCGTCTTCTTCAGCCACGGTTGGCCACTCAACGCCGATGCCTTTGAAAGCCAGATGTTATTTTTGGCATCCCACGGCTACCGCTGCATTGCGCATGACAGACGCGGTCACGGCCGTTCGAGTCAACCATGGAACGGTAACGACATGGATACTTACGCGGACGATTTGTCGGAACTTATTGAAAGCCTAGACCTGAACGGTATTACCTTGGTAGGTCATTCGACCGGCGGCGGCGAAGTTGCCCGATACATCGGTCGTTACGGCAGTCAACGTGTCGCTAAGGTCGTGCTGATAGGGTCGGTATCTCCACAGATGGTCAAGACGGACAATAATCCGACTGGTTTGCCGATCAAGGTGTTTGACGATATTCGTAGCGGCGTCGCCGCCGACCGCTCACAATTCTTTATGGATCTCACGGCGCCGTTCTACGGCATTAACCGATCGGGCGCCAAAACTAGCCAAGGCGTGCGTGAAGCCTTCTGGTTGCAAGGCATGCAGGGCGGCCTCAAGAATCAACTGGATTGTATCAGGGCGTTTTCCGAAACGGATTTTACCGAGGATCTCAAGAAATGCGATAGGCCGACTTTGATTATCCATGGCGACGACGATCAGATTGTACCGATCGACGCATCGGCGCACGCGTCGTTAAAACTTGTTCAAAATGCGACTCTAAAGGTTTATTCAGGCGGCCCGCATGGCTTGGCCGAAACACATAAAGAACAACTGAATACCGACTTGCTTGCCTTTCTCGACATCTGAGCGGACAGGGTAAGTTGCAACGCAGAATTGACTTGTTGATGTCTTTATCGGCTTGGTAACATCCGCAAGTCGCCGCTTCTAGACTGGCCAGTCGAGAATCCTGGCATCCTCTTGGCGATAACTGATAAAATCCGGATGCGCGCCGCATTGTCGGCAAAGCAAATAAACGGCCGTTTTTTCCGGTTCAAGCGACGGCTGAAGGTATAAGCGACGATGAGTCAGCAAAGAGGCATGAATGATGAAGAAAAAGATGGAGGCGGTTGAGATTCGTAAATCGCTAAGAAAAGAAGCGGAATCCATGGTGGCTAGCTTATCAGTGGATGAAAAATCGGCCCGTCCTAGCGAAGTTTTGATGCATGAGCTCATTATTCATAAGATTGAATTGGAGCTGCAAAATCAGGAGTTACGAAAAGCTCGCACCTTACTGGAAGATGCGCTGGATCGATATGTCGATCTCTATGAGTTCGCACCGGTCGCCTACATTACGGTTAACAGGGATGGTTTGATTAGCGAAATCAACTTGACCGGGGCGGCACTGTTGGGTGTCGATCGCGCTAAACTGATCAATAGCCGTTTCTCTAAGTTTGTTTCTCCTCAGGACAGTGACCGTTGGTATCGACTGTTTTTGAATATGAAGGAAAAACCTGAAGGGGAAAAGCAAAGATTCGGTTTAACGATGATGCGTGCCGATGGGACTCTTTTTTCCGGTTATCTCGATTGTTTGCATCGCGAATCTTTGGATGCCTCTTCGAAGTTGCGGGTCGCTTTGACCGATATTACTCAACAAGATGCCTCTTTCGAACAGATCGAATGACCGGTGTTCTTATATCCCTGATCAATCGGTAAATGTTATTGAAGTCGACATTTATCGGTTCTAGCGGCCGCGGGGTGGAAGCTAGTGAATCTATGTTGGGCTCGAAAGATTTCGTTAAAATGTCTAGCGTCTACATCTCATCATTCGCTCATAAATTTCATTGTCGGCTCGGTAACAACTGCAAGCAACGGCTTCTAGACCTGGTCGGTCGATAATCCTAACGTTTCCTCGTCTGTAACTAATAAGTTTTTGCTGCTGTAGTGAATTCGCAGCTCTGGTGATACCGACGCGCCTTACGCCTAGCATATAGGCTAGACCTACGTGCGTGACATGGAAGGTATTGGAATGCGCCCGGTCATGAATCATCAACAACGAACGCGCGAGGCGGGCTTCTACCCTATGGAATTGCGAGCATGCGGCCGTTTGCGCAAGTTGTCTCATCAATGCACAGAGGTAACGCTTTAGCTCTTTTTGTAGTGCGGGACTTTGTTCGAGTTCATGGAGAAATGCCTCCGCTGTAATGCGTAACGCGGGGCCTGCTCCTTGGACTACTGCATGAAACGGGGCGATGTCGACTTCCAGCATCAGAGTAATTCCGAAAAGCCCCTCGTTACCGACCATTCCTATCTCCAAATTGGAGCTGTCTATGGATGTTACCAGGGAAATAAAGCTTCCGGTCGGGAAATAAACGTGTGTAATGAGATCTCCTGGACGGCAGAGTACCTCGGCAAAAATAAGATCGATGGGTTCGCAATGTGCGAGCAACCGGTTCCGATCCTTGCAGGGTAGTGCCGTCAACAGTTGATTACTAGCTGGGCCGGCTTTGGAGGTCTGCACGGGGTTGCTCTCCTGGAACTCTTAGATTTTCATCACTCAAGTCATTACATTTTTTGAAAACCTATGTTCTTTAATTAGAAAAACATAGGTTCGATAAGAATGACGCGACGCTTCGGAGCAGGTGAGCGTAGTCGAAATGAATAACCGGTTAAGGCTCGGCACATCGGTTGATGTCAGTGGATGGCTCCGTAAGTGGAAATTAGACTAACGGATAAGCTTTCTAGCGTCTGTACGCTAACGCCCATAAATGCCTTCATCAAATTTTAACAAGTTGGACGATTATTCAGTAAGAAAAGGAGCGCAGCGTTTAGATCGGAGGGGAGGGAAGCAGACGATCGAATTCGGTTTTTACGACGTCATAGCATTCGCAGACGCGTTCCTCCAATCCGGGTCTATCTATTACCATGATGCGCCCACGGCTGTATTCGATCAATCCGGCTTTCTGTAATTTACCGGCGGCTTCCGTGACACCTTCCCGGCGAACGCCAAGCATATTGGCAATTAGCTCCTGCGTCATGCGCAATTCATTGGTAGGCAGTCTATCGAGGCTGAGCAATAGCCATCGGCAAAGCTGCTGATCCACCGAATGATGCCGATTGCAAACTGCAGTCTGCGACATTTGAGTGATCAAGGTTTGAGCATAACGAAGCATCAGATGTTGCAAAGCACTCGAGCGGCGGCCGCCCGATCGGTTAAATTCCTGCATGAACACCTTTTTTCGAAGTCGGTAAGCATGTCCAGCGCTTTGTACGATAGCACGGTTCGGCATGGTTCCTCCGCCCATGAATATCGCAACGCCGATAATACCATCGTTGCCGGTTACGGCAATTTCTGCCGAAGCGCCATTTTCCATGACATAAAGCAGCGAAACGATGCAATTCGTGGGGAAATAGACATAATTCAATTCGCCCCCGGATTCGTAAAGGACTTCGCCAAGTCGCATGGATACGCCTTCAAGATGAGGTATTATCCGCTCATATTGGTTTGAGGGCAGCAAGTTGAGCAGATGGTTTTGTCGAGGATCGCATGCATCGGTCATAAGTAATCAAAACTAGATAGTCATGGAAAGGGAAATTCTACGAATAGTTTATGTGGCGAACCGGTTCGTAGCCTCGATAAGCTTATAGAAAAAGCCGGGTATTTTTTATGGAATTAAGGCTGCTAATTTATAGCAGAGAACTTTAAGGGGTGCAAGTGAACGGAGAGGAGTAATTGTCGGCAAGTGCATGTATACCTTATCGCACTTCAAATTTCGGCTGTACCTGAAGAGGCGCCGAACTTTGATCCACGGGTATAGAAGGAAGCATCCTTAAAAACCGGAAATGGTTATATGTGCGGCAGCGTACCGACGACATTTAAAAGTCACTGTTATCATTACCTCAAAGTAACGTATCGACAGAAAACTAATTTGCAGACATATAAGCAATGTTACCGGGATGGCTTAAATCGGCAATACAGCGTGATAACTCAGCGGCACATATCTGGTCAACAGTGCCATTATGTTAAGTCGTTATTCCCTTTGCTTGTCAAATTTCGGTGCCGGGGTGCCCGTCAAAGGACGCCGTAAATACGTCCATGTAGGCTCTATGATAGCATCCATGCTATCCAAGCCTTTGCGAGCGCCATGGATGGCGTGAATGTCGATTTTGCATTACGCCAAGGATGGCGTGTAGTAGGGCAATGCAGGAGCAATTGCCGAGGAGCAAAAATCGACCTAACACCCCGGCACCTCCATTGGCTAATGCCGAAATTTGAAGTGCGAAAGGTATATTCCGGTACGGACTGCCGAAAGGTTGGCTTAACTTAATCCATCATAAAACTCATTTTTGTTATTGCGCTCCTCCCGGCTCGCTGCGGCAATTGATTGCTGCAGTTTTTTTTGTCCTGCACCACCGACTTTATTTCAGGTCTGATACCGCTAATACTAAAGGGAAGTCAGAAAAACTATCCATGCTAATAGAGACCATTTTTCATCCTGATCAGGATGCTTCATCGACTAGCCTGTCCTATCCACGTTTGAGCTTGAACGATGCGATAACTTGCGCCAAGGCGCGGCTTTTAGAGCTGCAAAACGAGGAAGGCTATTGGGTTTTCGAGCTTGAGGCGGATTGCACGATTCCTTCCGAATACATCTTGATGATGCATTTCATGGGTGAAATCGATGCAAGGCTCCAGGCCAAGATCGTTCAATATCTCCACGAACAACAAGACCGGGACGGCAGTTATCCGCTTTATAAAGGCGGACCGGGAGACCTGAGTTGCACGATCAAGGCTTATTACGCGATGAAATTGGCCGGCGACTCGATTCAAGCGCAGCACATGGTCAAAGCGCGCCGTTGGATACTGGCTCGGGGCGGCGGCGCCAAGGCTAACGTCTTTACGCGTATCATGATGGCGATGTTCGAGCAGATTCCTTGGCGCGGCGTGCCTTTTATTCCGGTCGAAATCATGCTTTTACCGAAATGGTTTCCGTTCCATATCGATAAAGTTTCGTATTGGTCCCGTACCGTAATGGTGCCTTTATTCATCTTGTGTACTTATAAAGTCAAGGCTCGTAATCCGAATAACGTGGGGATTTCAGAGCTTTTTATCACGCAGCCTGAGTCGGAAAAAAATTATTTTGCACACGTCAAAACACCGCTAGGCAAGTCCATATTGGCCGCGGACCGCATGGGCCGCTTGATGGAACCGTTGATTCCCGGTTTCGTTCGCCGCAAGGCAACGATCAAGGCTCGCGATTGGTTTTTGTCCCGATTGAATGGGTACGATGGACTGGGTGCTATCTTTACATCCATGGTCAATGCCTATGAGGCCATGGATTATTTAGGGATTCCTGCCGACGATGAACGGCGGCGTATCGCCAGGGAAGCGATCGATCGATTGCTAGTTGTCAAGCCGGATAAGGCTTATTGTCAGCCTTGCGTTTCACCGGTCTGGGATACCGGACTCGCCACGCTGGTACTGCAGGAAGTCGATCGCCGCGAGCGTGATCCGATTGCCGAACAATCGCTCACTAAGGCTTTAAATTGGCTGGCCGGTCGGCAATTGAGCAACGAACCGGGCGATTGGCGGGTGCAACGGCCCAATCTGCCGGGCGGCGGCTGGGCTTTTCAGTTCGGCAACAGCCATTATCCCGATGTCGACGATACCGCGGTGGTTGCGCTGGCGATGATAGAGTCCGGCGATCGCGAGTTTGCCGAAAATATCGAACGGGCAGGCGTATGGATTGCCGGCATGCAATCCGCCAATGGCGGCTACGGCGCTTTTGACGCGGACAATACGCATAGCTATCTCAACCATATACCGTTCGCCGATCACGGCGCTTTACTCGACCCGCCTACCGCCGATGTCAGCGGTCGCTGCGTTATGTTTTTGAGCAAACTGGTCGATAGACAGCCGGAATACCGGGCCGTTATCGACACCTGCATTACCTATTTGCGCAATCAGCAGGAAGCCGATGGATCCTGGTTCGGTCGGTGGGGAACAAATTACATTTACGGAACTTGGTCTGTATTGACCGGGTTCGAAAGCGCCGGTATTTCGAAGCATGATTCCCACATTCGTAAAGCTGTGGTTTGGCTAAAATCCAAGCAGCGTGCCGACGGCGGTTGGGGGGAGGACAATGATAGTTATCACGATGTCGGGGTTCGCGGCGAAAGCGAAACCGGCTCGGCATTTCATACCGCGCTCGCGCTGCTGGCCTTGATGTCGGCCGGCGAGGCGGGTTGCCCCGAAGTTAAATCGGGAATAAATTATCTCTTGAAAAACCAACAAGACGATGGGTTTTGGAAAGACGATGGCTTTAATGCGCCGGGTTTTCCCAAGTTTTTTTATTTGAAATATCACGGTTACGACAAATATTTTCCGCTCTGGGCGCTAGGGCGCTACCGCAACGAATGCGGGGACTTTATATCATAAAGTTGCGTAGGTCGGGTTAGCGATAGCGTAACCCGACGTTTTACGCGAAAGTGTCGAAATACCTTCGATAGGTGAAAGCACAATAATTTTCACAGTTTTAGACTTTGGCTGCCATTAAGGCTTCGCCATAATCCGGACGGAAAAAAGCCTTGAATAAACAATCGCCAGGCCACCATGCGGGTGATGTGAGCGATATCGTTCATCGGATGGAAATGGCTGGGTCTGGCGTTATCGGGATAGCTTGTACTCACGGGTACGAAGGCGCATGGAAATCTGTGTCGGGCGGCTTCGATGATGATCTCGCTTTCGAAAACGAAGCTCTGTTTCCGGCCCAATACGAATCGGCAGCGTCGGATCAATTGTGCCGGATACACGCGGAAACCCGACTGGCTGTCTTCGATGGTTTGTCCTGCGGCCCAGGCGATCCAAAAGTTGGCGAAACGGTTGGCCCGGTAGCGCGCCTTTGGAATCACGTCTCGGTTCCAGAGGCGTGAGCCAATCACCAGTTTGTCCGGATGGACTTTTGCCGCCATCAAGAGCCTTGGCAAGTCTGCCGGATCGTGCTGGCCGTCCCCGTCCATGGTGACGATTCCTTTCGCGCCGAGATTCAAGGCGGTCTGCATGCCGTTCCACAAGCTTGCCGCCTTTCCCAGATTCTCGGGATGGCGCCGCAATGTCACCGGTAAATTTGAGAGTTTGTCCGCAGTGCCATCGTTGGAGCCGTCGTCAACGACAATCACCGTGCCGAGATGCCGTAAGGCGCCTTGCACTACCTCGCGGATGGTGGCGGATTCGTTATAGGCTGGGATTACCAGTACGTATTTGTCTCTTCCGTTCATGTTGATCTCTCCATTCATAAGTAATATGCACAAAATAACTTCGCGAAACAGTAAGCTTTGTGGAGGTTCGGTGACTCGCTTGACAGGACGCCGTGAATACGTCCGTGTAGGCTTGACGGCGGAATCTGATTGCCAAGGATGGCATGAATGCAGATTTTGCAGGAGCAAAAATCTGCCTTGCCGCCGACACCTGTCAATCGAGCCAACGAACCCCCTTCCGACATTTGATGAAGTTATTTCATGCTCGTTCCTTAGCGAATTGTTGTCAGGCAATAAGGCATTAGCCGCGTTTCTATTCGTCCTTCCAAAAATCATAAAAATTGAACCAGTTATACGGCGCCAGTCGACAATAATATTCCAGGCGGTTGGCGTAGTTTTGCATAATGCAACGAGCCGCTGTTTCCCGCTGGTTTCGGTCGACCCGCGGCGGGTCGGCCAGGTGTTCAAACCAGGCGTCGTAGCCTCCGTCATTCCGATGTAGGCAGAAGAACGTAACCAAGGGCATGTCGAGAATTCGAGACAGCAAGACAGGAGCCTCTGGAAACCATGCCGGTTCGCCGAAAAATTCGCAGCGTATCCGTTTGTCGGCACGCACGCTGCGGTCTCCCAATAGCGCGATGAGACCGCCCTGGCGCGCGTGCTCGTCGAGCCCAATCAAGGAACCGATATCGCCCACATAGACAATATCTTCGAACAATGCCGGGTTCAACTTTCGGAATATGCCGGTAACTTGGGGCGTACTCTCCCCATAAACGAGCGCTTTGATATGGAATCCGCTCTGTAATTTTCCTACCGCACGGATGATTTCGAAGCTGCCGAGATGCGCGCCTACGAGCAGACAGCCGCGCCCGGAACGGGCGTATTCGTCCAGCACTTCCAGGCCTTTGATGCGAATATCCAATCGCTGACCTTGTCCGGCAAACATGTAAACCCGATCGAGTAACGTGTGGGCGAAGGTGTGGTAATGCCGGAATACCTCGGCCCAGCCGCAATCCCTGCCCAAAACCTTTCGCAGAAAGTTGCGGGATGCCGAGCGGGCGCGGTACGAGAACACAACGAAATAGATTGTGATCGGGTAAAGTAGGAGACGCGACAACCATCGCCCGGCCCGCAAGGCGATCCATTTGATGGTGTTTAACCAGAACAGGCTGCTTCGCTCCGGTACTTCAAGCCAAGCCTGTTTCATGGGACGCGATGCAGAAGGGGCCGAAAACTTGCTCACGACCGAGGAGTTTGCAGCTGAAACAAACCGGATCGTTTTTGCGAGGGATGGGTTTCAGTCGGTAGGCTTGCCCCACAATGACGATTGTGTTGCCTTTGTTGCTCATAAGCCGGTTGATGCGGGGCTTTATCGATGTATACGAATTGGCTATGTCACTCCTCATTCTGTGTTGCGCAGATGGGTGTGAACCGGAGTTCATTCGCAGTGACCTTTCTTTCGTTGCCATCACGTAAAAGGGGTTAATGGCCTCTGACGATCGTACACCACTCGCCGACGATGTTGAGTAAGTTCCTCGCCGAGTGATCCACTGAAGTGACTTCCGTGATATTGCCATTTTGCTTTGCCGCGCGAACACTAGCATCGCCGCGGGCCAGCAAGCCAAGTATGGATTCCGCGCAGGCTTTGCCTTCCTTCATCGTGGCTGGGTCGGTAGTTTCCCCGGTCGCAATGTCGCCCCAGATGACTTCGGTACCTAAAACGCCTTTAATCGGCGCATCGACAATCATGCAACCGCTGAGTCCGGCTACGAGACTCATCACGCCAAGCGTCAACCCTGCTCTCATGGATGGCCGCATCCGCTCTCCCGAATGGCTCAGGTCAAGTTTCGATGTTTCCCCGAATTTCTCTTTTGATATTACCGATTTGTCTTCAATTTGATCCAAAGTCATCGTTGTTCTCCAAAATTTTGATAGTTTGTGAGGTGTGGGATTAGCGTTTCTGAAAATATACCTTTCGCCCTTCAAATTTCGGTAGTGCCTTAGAAGGCGCCGCTGTGCTAGGTCGATTTTCGCTCCTCGGCAATCGCTCCTGCATTGTCCTAATACACGCCATCCATGGCGCTCGCAAAGGCTTTGCCAGCATGGAGCTGGCATAGAGTCTACGGGGACCGTATTCACGGCGTCCTTTGACTGGCCCCCCGGTGCCGAATTTTGATCTACGATGGGTATATCATGTCCGAAGCAAGGTATGAAAATTGGTTTCGGCGTTCTTCGGTGGCTGTTTTTGGCTGCAATTAAGCTAAGACGGTTTTCACTAATTGCTTTGTGAATGCCCTTAGTGGTTCTTTGTGTTGTAAATATTGTTGGAATAAGCTGTCGATCGCAAGCGGTGTAAGATAGGCGTAAACGCCAATGCCGGTTTGCGAAATAAATTCACCGCTTAGCATTTCGATGAACGTGGACTGCCCTTGGCTTGTGATTTCTATCGGTTGATTTTCCATTGTCGATACCTCTGATCAATGATTTTTCATAATAAAAAGTAATATCAAGGTCCATCTAAAGAATATAAATAGTTTCAATAATTTAATAAATTATTCAAAGGTAAAGTTTGGTCTAGTCAACTTTCCTCGAGGAGAAATTGAAGGCATACCGGATTCCTGTTCTAAATCGGCGTGATCTCTTTGCGTGCCTGTCTTGGTCTTGGATGGATACATGATTAACGTAAGGCATCTACATAAGACTTGGATCGTTAGATCCGGTTGGGGATGCAAGAAACGGTTCGCTTTTTATATCTGCTCTGAGAGATATAGTGAAGTATCGGATGCTTATTGGTCTGTACGCTATCGTACATACTGGCGAAAGTTTTCCGGATATATACCTATCGTAGATCAAAATTCGGCGCCGGGGCCGTCAAAGTATGCCGTGAATGCATCTATGTAGGATCTATGCTGGCAAAGCCTTTGTTGGACACCCCGGCGCTTCCTCAGACACTACCGAAGAAATTTGAAGTGCGAAAGGTATAATATCCACCCGCTAATTTAACTATTTTTCCGGACGAATTCGTTTTCTGAGATTGATATTTGCTGATCGGAAAAGGTTGGGCATATGAACGACTGCCTAGGCGAGGTGACTATTGAATTGAACCTAAAAAATCAGTTGAGCATTCTAAATCCCGTTCGCCCTGAGCCTAGCCGAAGGGCTCAGAACGAACGGATTCCACGTGTTCGCCTGATTTTTTCTAGATTGAAAGGTAATTAAAAAATCAACGTAATCAAGAAGTCTATTATTTGGTTAGTCCTAGTGGTCTCGGGTCTATTATTTGGCTGTGTGACAGGATGGGACGAGAACTATCTGCGAGGATACACACCAACGAAAAGTGTCGAGTTTATGCTCAGCTTTGATGATGGGCCGCTGCCCGAAACAACCGAGCGCGTGTTGGATAGTTTGGCAAAACTTAAGGCTTCTGACGGGGCACCGGTAAAAGCCGGTTTTTTCTTGCTGGCCGATGCGCCCGATGATTTTTGGCGAAGGCGGCTTTATTACGCACCCTACGAACTCTGGACTCAAAAGGGCAGCATCGCAAGATATCCGGAAATTACCCGGAGAATCAAACAGGAAGGACATATTATCGGTAATCATACGACTCATCATCCATGGTTTCGATGGCCTTGGCTGGATACGAAGAAGGCTGTGCTCGCCGAATTTACCGAGTGGGAGGCCATTCATGAAAGGGTATTAGGTAAATCGGACTTGCGTCTATTTCGATCGCCCTATTTGATTCTCAATAACCATGTGCGTGAAACGGCTGATCGATTAGGCTATCAGATCGTCATGGGGGAATTGGTAGGCGATTCTAATCCGGGGGCAACGGTTGCCATGATTCAACAAAAGACGCAGTCTATTTTGGCGGCGTGGAGCAAGCCTCACCCCTGTTTATTGATATTCCACGACAATCGTCCCACCACCTACCGACATCTCGATGAAATTGTCGGCAATCTTCAGCAACGAGGTTTTCGGCTGGTGCATTTTGATCCCAAACGATTGTAATGCAACCGCAAACGCTCATTTGCCGTGAATGGTGCAAATTATTTGCCGATGTTACGCGCCGCTACTGCATGTAGAGCAAACCCCGAAACTCTTACCGCTACATTCGGTGGGAAAAGTGATGATTCTTCGTAACATCAGTTATACCCATCGTAGATCAAAATTCGGCGCCGGGGTGCCCGTCAAAGGACGCCGTGAATACGTCCCTGTAGGCTCTATGCCAGCTCCATGCCGGCAAAGCTTTTGCCGAGCACCCCGGCGCCTCCTCAGGCACTGCCGAAATTTGAAATGCGAAAGGTATATTACTTTGAAAGTGCGCAGTTTTGGATTGCTTAGGAATACGCACAAAATAACTTATACAAGTAGTAGGCTTTGTGGCGGTTTGGTGACTCGCTTGACAGGACGCCGTGAATACGTCCGTGTAGGCTTGACGGCGGCTATCCCTGCCGCCGACACCTGTCAATCGAGCCACCAAATCCCCTTCCAACCGTTGTCTAAGTTATTTCATGCTCGTTCCTTATTTAATTTTTCAATATGCAAAACTCTGCTGTAAAAATACAGCACCCTGACCATACCCTCACTGCCATTAAGTTAAGCCGTTCGTGGTGAGCCTGTCGAACCATGGACGGCTTAACTTATCGACCCAGGATTTTTCCATTCACCCTTCGACAGGCTCAGGGCGAACGGAAAAATCCTTAACTTAATGGCAGTGGACCATACCCTGGGTACTTTCATTATCCGGGGTGATGACAGCCTCTTCATGATCGTTTGGTTGAATATCGAGTGTTCGCTACCGTACAGACTTGTGCTGATGATGGTGTTAGATTTTGTATCAACGACCGTGAGCGTTTCGATTCATCGTAATGACAAACGGAATCCTGATTAGCAAGTTTCTTCAGCTAAAGCCCAAAGATCAGCATATCCCTAGCAGGACGGGGTTTGCAACCCGGTCCTAAACGTTTTGACTTTGGCCGAAGTTAGCCGAAATGTTTAGAGCAAACCGAAACGTTGGGGACGGGTTAAATAACCCGTCCCGCAGAAGTGGCTACGACTGGCCACTGCTCGGACAATTGGCTTCAGCAAGCTGAGGCATCTTGCTAATTAGGAACGGAATTGAATTCGCATGGTGTAATTTAGCTGAATTTTAGTACGCCATAACCGTTGGAGGTTATATGAAAAATATTATGTTAAGAGCCAAAGTTAGCCGGTTGCTATTACTCTTGGGTATTGCCATCGTGGTTTTGTCCGGCTGTTCTCAAACCCTTGTAAAGGATGACACGCGAATGGACGAAGCAGGCACCATTCATTGCTCCGGTAGTGAAGGTGCCGATGACTCCTCCATCGCCGTCATACCGATTCCTGTACTGGCATTTTTTATGCCCCACGCCGACCTCAATGAGATTAATGCCGATGATTATCTCAGTCGGTGCGGAGACTCCGATAAATTGATTAACCGAAAAGTGATCGTCGGTCGAGGCGCATGTTTCCCAACAGCGCTGACAAGAATCATTAGTCTGGGAATCTGGCAATGGTGTCCGGCAAGCGTTTCTTGGGAAGCTGACGTGCGGCCTTGAGATTTTTCGGGTCACGGCCGACAAGGAAAACACTGAATGGCTCAACGTAACCAGATATTCAAGTTTTGAAAGTATACCTTTCGTACTTCAAAATTCGGCGGGAGACTAAGGAGGCACCGGGGTGCTCGACAAAGGCTTTGCCAGCATGGAGCCTACATGGACGTATTCACGGCGTCCTTTGACGGGCACCCCAGCGCCGAATTTTAATCTGCGATGAGTATAGGCTAGCAGTGTATCAGGTTCGGCGGTGAATTAAGGATGTCATGTTTTAAGAAGCTATGTGTTCGATACCGAACAGACTAAGTTCATTATTACCGTTAGTTTGTAATATCTCTTAACTCGACAAGGATCGAAATGACTATTGCAATCGAACCTATGTTGGCACTTGTGATAGGGATATTAATTTTGGTGGTGCCTAGATTTTTAAATTACTTCGTGGCTGTTTATTTGATCGTTCGAGGCGTCTTGGGGCTAATGCAACATAATAATCTGTTGTAGTAGGTGATTGGGTTCCTAGACCTAAATGAATTTTCAAGCTTATGCTTTTTATCCAACAGGAGCGCTACTATGTCAATTGGCACAATTGTACTGATTATTCTTATTCTGATGCTGGTCGGCATCATTCCAGTCTGGCCGCATAGCCGAGGATGGGGATACGGACCGAGCGGCGGGCTAGGGACGATTTTGATCATCATATTGATTCTAGTTTTAATGGGCATCATCTAGCCTGTAATACCCCGCTCGCTCGTTATGGATCTTCATGCGCCGTAACTCTATGCGGGGTGTCACATTCGTGCTTCAGCGTAAGGCACTCTTCGATTTAGGTAATCGTCATTTTCCCCCGGGATACCCATAGGACACAAGAGCCGGTATCCCAGTGCCATAGACGTTTAGCTTTATATCCGGAGACCGGACTCCTGATGCGCGTTCTTGTGCATTGCCTTTCGGGCTAATGCAAACCAGCTATGCCGATTAATAAAGACAGGAGAGTCAAATCATGGCCAAACGGCGAGAACAAAGACGATATGTTAGAGTCGATCATCCGGTTAGCGATGAATCGCCTATTCGGTTCGAGTTATTCAGTCGCGAACGGCTCGAACAGCATGCGATCACTTTGGCGCAAGCGCAAAAGAAAGTCAGTCGCCACAAGAAGGGTCAAAAACTGATTCCTCGGGTGCGCGATAATTCTCTTGTGCTGCTTAATGCTTATAAAGCAGTCGCCAAGGGAGTTCGTGACAAGCACGCCATTACGCCGGCTGCCGAATGGCTTCTGGATAATTTTCATGTCATTGAAGAGCAGGTCGGTGACATTCTCGTTGACTTGCCTGAAAGCTATTACCGGGAACTGCCTAAGTTAGACGAAGGCGTGCTCGAAGGCTTTCCTCGTGTTTACGGTATTGCCTGGGCATTGGTTGCGCATTTGGATAGCCGCTTCGACCCGGAGTTGCTAAAAGTCTTTGTGCGCGCCTATCAAAGTGTCGATCCTCTCACGCTCGGCGAACTCTGGGCGATTCCGATTACATTGCGGGTCTTGCTGGTCGAAAATCTTCGGCGACTCGCGATCCGTATCTTGCATTCCCAAACCGGTCGCAAGATGGCCGACGAGTTCGTCGATAAATGCGAACAAATTATTGCCCAAAGCGATAAGCCGGACGCCCCATTACCGGTGCCGGTATTACCCGCCGAGCCCTTGATTCAAGCATACGCCGTCCAAATCTTGCAACGCTCGCACGACCCGCATCTAGGCGCAGTGGTTTCCCTTGATTTTCTTAATGAATGGCTAGACCGGCAAGGTGTAGCACTCGATGAAATCGTGAGCCGGGAGCACGCCGATCAGATCGCCGATAACTGGACGGTGCGGAATATCATTATCAGCATGCGCGCCATCTCTGCATTTGAGTGGCCTCAATTCGTCGAGGATGTGAGTCTCGTGGACGAGTGCCTGCGTGTTCATGAAAGCTATTGTTCTTTCGATTTTTTGACGCGCGATCGTTACCGGCACGCGATCGAGGACCTCGCCAAGCGCTCGCCGTATTCAGAGTTGGAGATCGCTCGCAAGGTGATAGATAAAGTTCGATGCGGAAGCGAGCATTCCATTGCCGACAAACGACAACAAGAACCGGGTTATCACTTGATCGGTACTGGCCGTTACGCATTCGAAAAGGAGGTTAAGTTTCGACCTTCGTTCAAAAAAAAGTTCTTGCGTGCCTATATCGCCCATGCCGGGCTCGCATATATGGGTAGTTTGGTTCTGTTGACACTTTTGTTGCTCGCGCTGCCGTTGAGCTTGAGCTTCGCCGCTGGTATCAGCGGATTACCGCTATTCCTGCTCGCGCTGTTCGGATTGTTCCCGGCATCGGATATAGCTGTCGGCCTGGTAAACCATTTCATCAGTGCGAATCTTCCGCCGCAACACCTGCCAAGGATCGATCTAAAAGACGGCGTGCCTCAGGCATTGAGCACATTCGTCGTCGTGCCGACGATGTTCGTCAACGAGGCCGGGGTCAAGGAGCAGATCAACCAGCTTGAAGTACGCTATCTGTCCAACTCGGATGGTGCGGTGCGCTTCGCGCTGTTGTCCGATTGGTCGGATGCCGATCGGGAAGTCATGCCGGACGATGCACCGTTGCTGGATATAGCCACTGCCGGTGTAGCCGCACTCAATGCCAAGTATGGAGACCAACGCTTCTATGTTTTTCACCGAAAACGCTTGTGGAATCCAAGCGAAGGCAAGTGGATGGGATGGGAGCGCAAACGAGGTAAACTACACGAATTTAATCGGCTGTTACGCGGCGCTGCCGATACGTCATTTCTTCCAGTCGATGGTAAGCCAGCCGTGGCGCCGCCCGGCATTTGCTATGTCATTACTCTTGATGCCGATACCAAGATGCCGATGGGTGCCGTAACGCAACTGGTGGGTGTCGCCGCTCACCCGCTCAATCAGCCGGTATTCGATCCCGACACCCAATGTGTCGTAGACGGCTATGGAATTCTGCAACCTCGCGTGACACCGACCTTGCCGCATCGGCGGGAGCACTCGATGTTTCACCAGATTTTTGCCGGGGCTTCCGGAATTGACGCCTATTCCAGTTCGGTATCCGAGCTTTATCAGGATTTGTTCAGGCTCGGTACTTACAGCGGTAAAGGCTTGTATCATGTGGACTCGTTCGAGGCCGCGTTGGCCGGACGTGTACCGGACAACACTCAGCTCAGCCATGATTTGTTCGAGAGTGTTTATGTGCGTTGCGCGTTGGTGAGCGATATCGAGCTTTTCGAAGAATTTCCTTCCCACACCGAAGTTGCGGCTTCACGTGAACACCGTTGGGTTCGGGGCGATTGGCAACTGTTACCTTGGATTTTCGGACGTCGCGGCAAGGATATGCCGATGATCGGGCGTTGGAAAATGCTGGATAATTTGCGTCGCTCCCTATTGGCTCCGGCAGCTTTATCCTCCCTGGTCGCAATCTGGGCCATCCCGAATGCACCGGTATTAGTGCTGACCGGTTTCGTACTAACGGCATTAGCCTTTCCTGCGATCTTGGCGATCATCGGCGGGTTTACATTACCTCGTCGTGGCATCGCGTTGAGCACCCATCTGCGTGCGGTGGGAGAAAATACGTTATGGGCAATTGGCAACAGCTTCGTGGCGTTGACCTTACTCGCAGAACGCGCTTGGCTGATGACGGATGCTATTGTCACCACTTTGGTACGCTTGTTCGTTACTCGGCGGCAATTGTTGAAATGGGTTACCGCCCTGCAGGCAAAGGCGCAGTCGGATCATGCGCTGAAGAATCTTATTCGACCCATGGGGCGATCCTCCATAGTCGTTATTGGCGCGGGCACAATAGTTTTGCTATTAAATCCGATTGGAATTTATGTTGCTTCGCCGTTTTTAATATTATGGATATTGTCACCGATCATCGCTCGATGGTTGAGTCTTCCGCCGAAGCTTGATCTGGCCGAGTCCTTACCGGCCGAGGATATTGTGCGCTTGCGCTTGATCGGCAGGCGTATCTGGCGCTTTTTCACGACCTTCGTGACCGAGGGGGAGCATTATCTGCCGCCGGATAATTTTCAGGAAGACCCGCAACCCGTCATCGCTCATCGTAGTTCGCCTACTAATTTCGGACTCTATTTGTTGTCCGTCGTATCCGCCCGTGATTTCGGTTGGATCGGGTTGATCGACACCGTAGAGCGACTCGAAGCCACGCTGAAAACGCTCGATGTACTGCCGCGTTTACACGGTCATTTTTACAATTGGTACGATACCCGCGACTTGCAAATGCTGGAACCACGTTATGTGTCAACCGTTGACAGCGGTAACTTAGCGGGTCATTTGCTGGTATTGGCGCAGTTCTGCCGGGAAACGCTGAATCGACCGCTCGCGTTTTACTCTGCATTGGAAGGCCTTAAGGATACTCATCGGTTGTTGATGGACGCGCTCGCTAAAATTAGCGATGACCGGCGAACACTCATCGTTCCGTTGAAAGAACTGCGGCAAAATGTCGTCATGCTCGGGGAGCTTTTGGCCAAGAGTCCTGTTGATCCGGACGAATGGAGCCGTCAGTGGCGACAGCTGACCGACGGCGCCGACACACTGCAGGATCTGGCTCATGCCTATGTCGCCGAGTGTGGCGATGAGGATGACAGCGAAGTACTCGTATGGGCTACGTTGATGCGGAATGACATTCGTTCGCATGCGAACGATGTGGAGTGTTTGGTTCCTTGGATTCATTTTACGGTCCGTAACGAGACCGGTATGGAACCCGCGATGACTCGTCTGTTTCAAACTCATCTAACCTTTGAGTCTCCGCTGAGTGACTATTCCGGCTGTTATCGTCAGTGCCTAGCTGACCTCGAAGCATTGTCCGAACAGTCTGTTGCAACTGTGGATCGTAATGCTTTGGCGATGCAATTACGGAGCGCCGGAGCCCACGTCGAATCAGTCACCGAGCGACTGGAAAACATGGCCGCACGGTTTGAAACACTGTTCCGCGAAATGGATTTTAGTTTTCTTTACGACAAAGGCTGTCATCTTTTCGCGCTCGGTTACCGCGTTTCGGAAGGTGCTTTTGATTCCAGTTATTATGATTTGCTGGCGTCCGAAGCACGTCTCGCAAGTTTCATTGCGATCGCCAAGCGCGATGTGCCGCGATCTCACTGGTTCCACCTGGGTCGTAGGGTGACACGCGCCGCACATGGCACTGTGTTGCTATCATGGTCGGGTTCGATGTTTGAATACTTGATGCCTTCCCTGGTGACTTTCACTCCACGATACAGTCTGCTCGATCAGACCTGCCGCCTGGTTGTTAAGCGGCAGATCGAATACGGCAATGAACGGAATGTGCCTTGGGGCGTTTCGGAGTCGGCTTTTAATGGTCGCGATCTTCATTTTACCTATCAGTATTCGGCTTTTGGCGTGCCTGGCCTGGGAATGAAGCGGGGTCTCAGCGAAGAATTGGTGATTGCTCCCTACGCCACGGCTTTGGCGGCGATGTATTTACCGCATGCCGCCGTGGAAAACTTTGCGCGCTTGGAAAAAAAAGGCGCAATGGGCCTGTTCGGTTTTTACGAAGCGCTAGATTTCACACCGGTCCGGTTGGCGGAAGGTCAAAATGTTGCGATGGTACGCTGCTACATGGCGCACCATCAAGGTATGTTCTTGGTGGCTATTGCCAATGTTCTACATGACGGGGAAATGCGCCATCGTTTTCATCGTGCGCCGCTGATCCAATCCGCCGACTTATTGTTGCAAGAACGGATCCCGCACGGTGCGGATACCAAGATCACGCCATTGTTGCAGGCTCTTGCCGAAGAAAAAGAACCCGCGCAGCCACCGGTTCGCCTTGTTCCATCGCCTACGTCTTCCGTACCTTCAGCGCACCTCTTGTCCAACGGCCGTTACGCGGTCATGATCACAGCGGCCGGATCAGGCTACAGCGTTTGGCGGAACCTGGCTGTGACGCGTTGGCGCGAAGACGTAACAAAGGATGCTTGGGGAAGCTATCTCTATCTGCGCGATGTTGCAAGCGGTCAGGTTTGGTCGGCCGGCTATCAACCGACGTCGGCGGTTCCCGACCATTACGATGTCGTCTTCGCTGAAGACCGTGCCCGCATCACGCGAACGGACGGCAGCATTGTCACTACTCTGGAGATCATTGTTTCACCGGAGGACGATGCCGAAATCCGACGCTTGACTTTGACCAATGACGGTCCGCAGGCACGTGAAATCGATATTACTTCTTATGCGGAGGTAGTGCTTGCTCCGATGCCTTCGGATATTGCGCATCCGGTATTTTCCAATCTGTTTGTCCGGACCGAATACTTTCCTAAGGTGCAAGGACTGGTCGCGCATCGGCGCCGACGGTCCGATGGCGATCCTGACATTTGGGCTGCCCATGTGCTGGCCGATGGGCGGCCCGGCGATGGACTTCAATATGAAACCGATCGGGCGCGTTTTGTCGGACGCGGGCAAACGCTTCGGGATCCGGTTGCGGTGATGGATGACCGGCCGCTGACCAATACGGTTGGAGCCGTTCTCGATCCGATATTCAGTCTGCGCAAACGAATTCGTATAGAGTCGGGCGCGACCGAACATATCATTTTGACTACCTTAATGGCTGAATCACGCCAAGCAGTGGAGGATTTGGCGGACAAGTATCACAACATGGCTGTGTGGGATCGTGTATCCGCACTGGCGTGGACTCACGCTCATGTGCAATTGCATCATTTGCGTACCATGCCCGATGAGGCTCAGTTATTTCAGTTTCTGGCTAACCGTCTGATCTATGCCGATTCATCGCTGCGGTCGTCAGGAAGGTTGATGCGAATGAATAACATGAACGTCGCAGGATTATGGCGGCATGGCGTCTCGGGAGATAGGCCTATCCTATTGCTCCGGATAACAGCGCTTGAGGATCGCACCCTCGTCGAACAATTGTTGCGAGCCCACGAGTACTGGCGCATGAAAGGTCTTACCGTGGACATCGTGATTCTGAACGAAAAGAAGGCATCTTATATCGATGATTTGCAGACCCTACTGGAAGGTATGGTGCGGGATAACCTGGCGCGTTCAGCTGAGCGTGAATATGGAAACCGTGGGGCGATATTCGTGCTACGGGGCGATCAGCTTTCGGCAGAAGAACAACGCCAATTACAGGTGGTCGCCCGCGCGGTTCTGGTTAGCAACCGAGGGACCTTGGCGGAACAATTGTTGAGAAGCATTCGGCCGGACGCCGCTTTTGTCGAACCGAGAGCATTGCCGGCTCCCGAAACCGATGCACCGACGCTAACGATACCCAAGCTTGAATTTTTCAATGGCTTGGGCGGTTTTGCCGAAGATGGACGCGAATATGTGATCGTACTCGACAAGGGACAGTGGACACCGTCTCCCTGGGTAAATGTGATCGCCAACGCCGAATTCGGCTTTATCGTCTCGGAATTGGGCAGCGGTTGTACGTGGTGCGGTAACAGCCGGGAAAACCTATTGACGCCTTGGTCGAACGACCCGGTTAGCGATCCTCCCGGAGAAATCTTTTACCTTCGTGACGATGAGACGAATGAATTATGGAGCCCGACCGCATTGCCTATCAGGGTCGACAATGCAAGTTATGTCATACGCCACGGTCAGGGATATAGCTGCTTCGAGCATGCCTCGCACGGGATTCATAGCGAATTGTTGCAATTCGTTAGTCCGGACGATCCGATCAAAATTTCTTCATTGAGGTTAACAAATAAATCCGGGCGAACCCGCCGGTTGACAGTCGCGGCCTATGTGGAATGGGTGCTTGGCGCTTCACGTTCCATGACTGCGCCTCATGTCATTACCGAACTGGATACTGAAACGGGCGCAGTGTTCGCATTCAATCACTGGGACGCCGAGTTCGGCCAACGGATAGCCTTCGCCGATTTTTCCGGGATACAGTCGTGTTGGACTGGTAATCGTGCTGAATTCATTGGCCGCAACGGTAGTCTTGACGCTCCGGCCGGCTTGTTGGCAACCCATACGCTGAAAAACCGAGTCGGCGCGGGAATGGATCCTTGCGCGGCGCTGCAGACGATGATCGAACTTGAACCCAACGGGAGTGCCGAGCTTGTATTCTTGTTGGGACAAGGAAATGATCGTGCCCATGCCGGCGATTTGGTCCGACGCTATCGGGAAACCAAGGTGGAAACTACATTTACTCGCGTCAAACAATCGTGGGAGCAAGTACTCGATAAGGTTCAAGTCAAAACGCCGGACCGCGAGCTCGATCTGCTGTTGAACGGTTGGCTGTTGTATCAATCCTTGAGTTGCCGCATGTGGGCTCGGGCCGGATTTTATCAGGTGGGCGGGGCATTCGGCTTTCGCGATCAATTGCAAGACAGTATGGCCTTTGTTGTCAGCAGACCCGATTTAACCCGCGCTCATTTGCTACGTGCCGCGGGTCGTCAGTTTATTGAAGGCGATGTACAGCATTGGTGGCATCCACCCTCAGGGCGTGGCGTTCGGACACGCTTTTCCGACGACCGTGTTTGGCTGCCTTATGCGGTGTCTCATTATATCAAGGTAAGCGGCGATGCCGATGTACTCGATGTGCAGGTGCCGTTTCTGGAGGGGCCTGTGCTGGGGCCGGAACAAGACGATCTTTATTACGAACCCACTGGGTCATCGCAACAAGCCAGTCTTTTCGAGCATTGTGCGCTTGCACTCGACCTGAGCCTGGAGACGGGCTCACACGGATTGCCATTGATGGGAAGCGGCGACTGGAACGACGGTATGAATCGGGTCGGCAACCAGGGTAAAGGGGAGAGCGTATGGATGGCGTGGTTCCTACTGGCAACGCTCCCCGAATTCGCGGCGTTGGCGGAAAGGCGGGGAGATCACGAGCGCGCCGTCCGCTGGCGCGACCATATCGATAAACTCAAGCTTGCGGTGGAAGCGGAAGGCTGGGACGGAGCATGGTATCGACGCGCTTTTTTCGACGACGGAACGCCGCTCGGGTCTGCGGCCAATGCCGAATGCCGTATCGATTCGATCGCACAGAGCTGGGGCGTGATTTCAGGTTTCGCGGAGACCGAGCGAGCCCGGCGGGCAATGTGTTCGGTACGGGAATACTTGGTCCGTTACGGCGACGATTTGGTGTTGCTGTTTACCCCGCCCTTCGACAAGACCGAGCGGGACCCGGGTTATATCAAAAGCTATCCGCCGGGAATACGGGAGAACGGTGGGCAGTATACCCATGCGGCGATTTGGACCGTTATCGCCTATGCGATGCTTGGCGATGGCGACCAAGCGGGGGAACTGCTGAGCATGCTGAATCCGATCAAGCGCACGACGACTCGAACCGGCGTTTATGCCTATAAAGTCGAGCCGTATGTTTTGTCGGCGGATATCTATTCAGAGTCGCCCCATGTGCGACGAGGCGGTTGGACCTGGTACACGGGGGCTGCGGGGTGGTTTTATCGCGCCGGCATGGAATGGGTATTGGGCCTGCAAGTCCGGAACGATACATTGTGTTTCGATCCATGCATTCCCAGAAACTGGTCTGGTTACAGCATCGTTTATCGGCACGGAAATTCCCGCTACGAAATTGCCGTGGAAAATCCGGACGGCGTAACACGCGGGATTGCCGCGATAGAGTTGGACGGCGAGCGCCAGTCAAGCGGAAATTCCATTATCTTGACGGATGACGGACAGGTTCATCGGGTGCGGGTCGTGTTGGGTTGTATACCCGTCGTAGATCAAAATACGGCGCCTGGGTGTCCGCCAAAGGACGCCGTGAATACGTCCATGTAGGCTCTATGCCAGCTCCATGCTGGCAAAGCCTTTATCGGACACCCAGGCGCCTCCTCAGGCACTGCCGAAATTTGAAGTGCGAAAGGTGTAATGGGTTGGAATGAGTTAGGTGTTTTGCGATAAATATACCCATCGTAGATCAAAATTCGGCGCCGGGGTGTCCGCCAAAGGACGCCGTGAATACATCCTTGTAGGCTTGACGGCGGAATCTGATTGCCATGGATGGCATGAATGCAGATTTTGCAGGAGCAAAAACCTGCCCTGCTGCCGACATCCTCGCCAAGCATACCCCACACCTTTTTTGATCTCCAAATTGGGAATTGCTGAAATATTTGTTTGTTTTTGTACTCGTTCAAAATGTTGAAGTATGAAAGAGATATATTTTTTTAACTTTATGGGAGAAAAACAATGGATATTATTTCATTAGTGGTCGTTCTTATCGTTGTCGGCGTGCTTTTATGGTTAGTCAACAGTTATTTGCCGATGGAGCGTCGTATCAAGGAAATACTGAACATCGTGGTGCTCATCGCGGTGGTGCTTTGGTTACTGAGCATATTCGGCATTATGGGCATGTTTCCGAGGGCATTGGTTTCGGTAGTAGTGGCCTTGATCGTAGTCGGTTTGTTGTTGTGGTTGGTTAATAGTTATATTCCGATGGACGGGCGTATCAAGCAGATATTGAACATTGTGGTGATCATCGCCGTGATTTTGTGGCTGCTGAGTGTGTTCGGCGTTTTGAGCGGGCTCCCGCGTATGCGCATGGGGTAATCCGTAGCTGTGTTTAGCCGTAGGATGGGTAGTAGCGAAGCGGAAACCCATCGCTTTGTTTGAGCGCAGGTACGGCCAATAGCGATTTAGCTGCGGTGGGGAGTAGCGTTTAGCTTGATGCGTATGGGTCACTCGCCCGACAGGACGCCGTAAATACGTCCATGTAGGCTCTATTCCTCAAAGCCAAAGCCTTCGCGAGCGCCATGGATGGCGAGTATTAGGGGCAACGCAAGAGCAGTTGCCGGGGAGCAAAAATTTGACCGAACACCCCGATACCTCCATACGCTAATGCCGAAATTTGAAGTGCGATAGGTATAAACATGATAAAGGGCGATTTTATTCGCCCTTTATCATTTCCGTAACAAAGAAAACGAAGCGCTTGATTTATGCTGGGGTTTTGCCTAATCTAGCTCGGTTATAAAGTCGATGCTGTTCATCGCCCTAATACATGCCATCCGTGGCGTAATGCTAAATCTACATGCCCGAAATCCTTGTTTTAGGGTTTTATGATCAAGGGTTTAGATGAAAGTCTAAGCTCTTTTTTATTGTTTGAGGCTTACTCGAGTTGGTGGGTTTTGGGTATAACGGGCTTGGTTTTATCCGGCTCAAGTTTTTTTGATTGTCGCAAAATGCGGAGCGATGAGAAGGTTTTTCGATATCATTACTTTTTAAATTTAGGATGGAACGTTTGTTATCTCTGGAAGTTAAAAACTTATGCTGCATTCGCGACGATAGAGTGTTGTTCGATAATTTGTCGTTTAATGTTTCTTCCGGGCAAGCGTTATTGCTGGAAGGGCAAAACGGTTCGGGCAAAAGCTCTTTATTGAAGATTTTATGCGGTTTTCGGGAGCCGGATGCCGGAGAGGTTTTGTGGTGCGGTGTTGAAATTAATAACGGTACTTTCTTTGAACAGATGGCCTATGTCGGCCATTTGGACGGTGTCAAAAAGGAATTGACCGTTCTGGAAAATCTCAAGATTGCCACGGCTCTGGGTAAGCCCGGCTATTATTCGATCGAGGAAACACTGGAGAAGGTCTATTTATCCGGTTACGACGATGTGCTGGTGCAATCTTTGTCGGCCGGGCAAAAACGCCGTTTGTCGCTAGCTCGTTTATTGATTACCGACAATAAATTATGGATTCTCGACGAGCCTTTCACCTCTTTGGATAAAGAGGGTATAGCCATTTTCGAGGCGCTGATGGTCGACCATATTGCCAGAGAAGGCATGGTCGTTTTGACCTCGCATCACGATATCACGCTGCACGGCATCGACGTGCAAACAATCAGGTTAGCTTAATGACATTGTCGAACGCATTTACCGCCATCATTCGACGCGATTTGGTCCTGGCTTATCGGCGGCGTGCCGAAGTCGCCAATCCGCTGTTATTTTTTGTCTTGGTCATTACCTTGTTTCCGTTGGGGCTAGGTGCGCAAACCAAGTTATTGCAAGCGATGGCCCCGGGAATCATTTGGATTGCCGCGCTATTGGCCGCGATGCTATCGCTGGATTCATTGTTTCGGTCGGATTTCGACGATGGCTCGCTGGAACAGTTTATCTTGAGCCCGCATCCGCTTTCGGTGCTGATTTTGGCTAAGATCGTCGCGCATTGGTTGGTGACGGGCTTGCCTTTATTGTTGATCTCACCCTTATTGGCAATATTTTTGGGCATGCCCGAACAGTCCGTGCCTGTGCTGCTTTGGACCTTGCTGCTTGGTACGCCGGTATTGAGTTTGATCGGTTCGATCGGTGTCGCGCTGACGGTGGGTTTACGACGAGGCGGGATGATCTTGGCGTTGTTGGTTTTGCCGTTGTACATTCCGGTGCTGATCTTTGCCGGCAATGCCGTCGAAATGGCGGGTAGCGGTTTGCCGGTCGGCGCGCAACTCAATATTCTGGCGGCGATTTTATTCGCGGCCTTGGTGCTGGCGCCGTTACCGGCCGCCGCCGCATTAAAAATGAGTATGAATGGATAATTTTTCGTAAAATAGCGTCCTATTCATCCATGCGGGCATATTCGAATGCCCGGTCTTCTAAATTTACTATTCGATATTGAATCAATTTTGCTCATTATCGTAGATCACTTTATAAGCTTATCGCATGTTTTTGATTCCTGATTCCGTAGGCCGTTTTTTCCATCGCATGGCCTCACCACCGCATTTTTATGCGTTTACCGGCCGATTATTGCCTTGGTTGACGGCGATTTTTATTATTTTGACCGCCGTAGGTCTATATGGCGGCTTGTTTTTGGCGCCCGCCGATTATCAGCAGGGCGATAGCTACCGGATCATTTATATTCATGTGCCGAGCGCCTGGATGTCATTGTTCATCTATGTCGTGATGGCGGTTGCCGGCGCCATCGGACTGGTTTGGCGTATCAAGTTGGCCGAAATCGTCATGATCAGCAGCGCCTCTGTCGGCGCCGGTTTTACTTTTATCGCCCTATTAACGGGCTCTCTATGGGGTAAGCCGATGTGGGGGACCTGGTGGGTTTGGGATGCACGTTTAACTTCGGAATTGATTCTGCTGTTTCTGTATCTGGGCGTCATCGCATTGTACGGAGCGATCGACGACAAACGAACAGCTTCGAGAGCGGTGGCAATTCTGGCGATTGTCGGTGTAGTCAATATTCCGATCATTCATTATTCGGTCGAGTGGTGGAATACCTTGCATCAGGGTCCGACCGTGTCCAAGATCGATAAACCTTCGATTCATGTCAGCATGTTGATTCCCTTGTTGACGATGGCGGTCGCCTTCAAATTTTATTATCTAGTTGCGATGTTGCAGCGCGCGCGGACCGAATTGATTCAGCGCGAACGAAACAGTCAATGGGTTAAAGGCTTAATAGAATGAATTGGCAAGAATTTTTTGCAATGGGCGGTTACGCCTTTTATGTTTGGACTTCTTATGGGGTGACTTTACTCGTGTTGCTTGCGATTGCGGTTTTGCCCGTTATTCAACGCAAACTTTTTTTAAAAGAGTTGGCTCATAAAATGAAACGGATGAAAAAATCATGAAACCGATTCGTAGACAACGACTTATTTTAATTGGATTGATGCTGGCCGGTATGGGGCTTGCCGTCGCTTTTGCGCTGAAATCGTTCAATGAAAATTTGATGTATTTTTTCTCGACGACCGAAGTGGTCGAAGGCAAGGCGCCGGAAAACGCTTTGTTTCGAATTGGCGGTATGGTAGTCGACGGCAGTGTCGATCGCCCGGCGGAGAGTTTGCTTGTGCGCTTTAAGTTAACCGATTTCAATAAAGAAGTGACCGTGGAATATACCGGCATTTTGCCGGATTTGTTCAGGGAGGGGCAAGGCATCGTCGCAAAAGGTCGTTTGTCCGAAAGCGGTGTGTTCGTTGCCGAGGAAGTCTTGGCCAAACATGACGAAAATTATATGCCGCCCGAAGTCGCAGATAGCCTGAAAAAACAACCGGAGCCTCCGGCAGAAGGTGGTATATGATTCCTGAGCTGGGGCATTTTTCTTTAATACTGGCTTTGTGCATGGCGGTGATGTTGGGCATTGTCCCTATCGTCGGTAGTTTTCGTGCGATTCCTGGATGGATTGCCGTGGCGCGTCCCGCCGCGTTCGGGCAATTGTTCTTTGTCGGCTTGTCTTATTTGTGTCTGACGTATGCGTTTTTGACGCATGATTTTTCGGTCGCCTATGTCGCGAACAATTCGAATACTCATTTGCCGGTACTATATTTAGTCTCCGGCGTATGGGGCGCGCATGAAGGCTCATTGTTACTTTGGGCCTTGAGTTTGACGATCTGGACCGGTTTGGTTGCGCAGTTTAGCCGCAGTATTCCGGACGCGACGATTGCACGGGTTCTCGGTGTGATGGGCTTGGTCAGCATCGGTTTTTTACTGTTCTTGTTGCTGACCTCGAATCCGTTCGAGCGCATGATTCCGGCGCCGCCTGAAGGCCGCGATTTGAATCCTCTGTTGCAAGACCCTGGGCTCGCGATTCATCCGCCGATGCTATACATGGGGTATGTCGGCTTTTCGGTCGCGTTTGCGTTCTCGATCGCGGCCTTGCTCGAAGGTCGTTTGGACAGCGCCTGGGCACGTTGGTCCAGACCTTGGACCAATATCGCCTGGATGTTTCTGACTTTGGGCATCACGCTGGGCAGTTGGTGGGCTTATTACGAATTAGGCTGGGGCGGTTGGTGGTTTTGGGACCCGGTCGAGAACGCTTCGTTTATGCCTTGGCTGGTCGGCACGGCGTTGATTCATTCATTGGCAGCCAGTGAAAAACGCGGTGTGTTCAAGACCTGGACCGTGCTGTTGGCGATTTTCGCGTTTTCGTTGAGTCTGCTGGGGACTTTTTTGGTCCGTTCCGGCGTATTGACCTCGGTGCATGCCTTTGCCAGCGATCCGGCCCGTGGTTTGTTCATTTTGATTTTTTTGGCTATTGTCGTCGGCGGATCTTTATTGCTCTATGCGATTAGAGCGCCGGCGGTTAAAAGCAGCGCCAGTTTCGAAATGATTTCGAAAGAATCCGCATTACTGTTGAATAACGTGCTGTTGGTCGTGACGGCGGCCAGTATTTTGGTCGGCACCTTGTATCCTTTGTTTATCGATGCCTTGGGCATGGGCAAGATTTCGGTCGGGCCGCCTTATTTCAATGCGATTTTTGTTCCTTTGATGGCGCCGCTTGCCGTGGTCTCGGGTATCGGCGTTTTGCTACGTTGGAAAAAAGACCAGTTCAACGCGCTCGCGCTACGAATCCGTTGGCTGATGCTGGGCTGCCTGTTGCTCGGCGCGGCATTACCGTTGTTGATGCCGTTTTATTCCTGGGCTGCCGCGATTGGCTTGACGTTGGCGCTGTGGACGACGGCACTGACCGGACTGGCCTTTTCAGAGCGTCTAGGGCATAAAATGCCTGATTTTACAGCCTTGCTGAAAGTGCCGAGAGCCTTTTACGGCATGACCTTGGCGCATTTGGGTATTGCGGTCTTCATCGTCGGAATTACCTTGACCTCGGTTTATAGCATCGAAAAAGACGTTAGAATGGCCCCCGGCGACAAGCTAGAAATGTCCGGTTATATATTCGAATTTCATGGTATCGATGTAGTCGATGGGCCGAATTATCGGGCGCAACAAGGCCACTTGACGGTCAGTTACGATGATAAGACGGTGGCTAAACTCGAACCGCAAAAAAGAATTTATCGCGTGCAACAAATGCCGATGACCGAGGCCGCGATCGATGCCGGTCTGTTTCGCGATCTTTTTGTCGCGATCGGCGAACCGTTGGGCGATTCGGGCGCATGGAGCATGCGCGTTTATTATAAAGCCTTTATACGGTGGATATGGATCGGCGGTGTTTTCATGGCATTGGGTGGCCTCTGGGCTGTCTGCGACAGACGTTATCGAATAGGCAATAAAAAACAGCGAGTCAGCAAAAATGCTTAAATTTTTGACGCCACTTTTAATTTTTGCAGTACTGGCGATTTTTTTGGCGATCGGTTTGAATCTCAATCCGCGTGAAATTCCGTCGCCCTTCATCGATAAGCCGGCTCCGCCTTTTACACTGCAAACTTTGGATGATCCGTCTCGTACCTTGAGTACGGCGGATTTGAAGGGGCAAGTTTGGTTGCTGAATGTTTGGGCTTCCTGGTGTGTGTCGTGCCGAGCCGAACATCCGGTGCTTAATCGGTTGGCGGAGCAAAAATTGGCTGTTATTATTGGCCTTAACTACAAGGATGAACCAGAAGATGCGAAAAACTGGCTGGCTAGATTGGGTAATCCCTATGATGTCAGTGTCTTGGACATGGAAGGATTGACCGGAATCGATTGGGGAGTCTATGGTGTTCCGGAAACGTTTGTAATCGATAAGCAGGGCGTAGTTCGTTACAAGCATACAGGACCTGTGACCGACAAAGATATTGAAACGACATTTTTACCTTTGTTGAATACTTTGCAGGCTGAGTAAATCCCGGAAATGGTACGGCTATGTGACGAAGTTATTTCTGCTTTTTTTGTTGAGCGCTTATAGTCTGTTCGCTACGGCGGCTACCATTACGCTTGATGTTCAAGGTGATGCGAGCAATCTCGATACAATCCAACCCGAAAGTCGGCTTGATAATGGTGCCGAACTTAAAGAAAGGTCTCTGGTAGCCGATGCTTTAAGGCAAGTACAAAAAAAATCCGAATCGTCTTCAAGTGAAACGGGCGATCGGCAGGAATTGGCGACCCCAAAAAAACAAGGCGATTTTGGCGCTAAACCCTCTACTCTTAAAGCCGCCGAAGCTGAAAATCCTTTGTATTTCAACCCGTTTGCCGAGACTGAAGTTTCGCCGTATATTTTTAAACAATCCGATTCAGATCATCAACCTGGATTTAATCCTTTGCTTGTATCGAAAGAGTTTATTATGAGCCTGGAAATTATCGATGATGAGCTTGTTATTGATGAAGCCTTACGAGAAATGGTCGACGAAACAGTCAACATGGCGCTTCATGTTAACGAGGCCTGGAATACTTTGGATGAAAAGGTCACACATAAAATTTACCAAGGGGTCAGCTATCTTGGATTCGATACTCAGTTTTCCGAGGATAATTCTCAAGCTAATAACCATGCTGTCGAATTCAAAAAGCTGGCCGCGCAATATGCCGACTCCGAGAACAATAATCGTCGCTATGACAACGAGCCGGAGGGCCTTTTTGCATATTTCATCAATTTACCCAAATTATTGACCGTTTCCAATTTGCTATTCATGCTGGGTTTTCTATTCGTCATGAACGGAATTTATCGAGTCATGCGTTTTTTTCTATTGCGGGTATAGCCTAAGCTTCAATAATTTGTATTTCCTTGATCTAAACCTCTCTTGAAGGGCAAGGTAGGCGCTTATTCAGGTTAATTCATGCACGTTACTAATCATTCGATCAATGCAATTATGCGTATTATTTTTTTAGTCTTCTTTTTATTGTGGGGCGTTCAGGCCATTGCTGCGGCCGTCGAGGTCAAGAATTTCGATACTCCAGAGCAGGAACGCGTTTACAACTCGCTGATTTCAGAGTTACGTTGTCTGGTTTGTCAAAACCAGACTATTGCCGATTCGAACGCCGATTTGGCGAAGGATTTGCGTGCCCAAGTCTACAAAATGCTGCAACAAGGCAAATCAAGGCAGGAAATTGTCGATTTTATGACTCAGCGTTATGGCGATTTCGTATTGTACAATCCTCCGATGAAGGCTAAGACCAGTTTATTATGGTTGGCGCCGTTATTGTTTTTAGTGATCGGTTTATTGGTTGCTTGGAGTGTCGTGCGTAAAAAACGTTTGGCGACTCGTTCCGAGTCTGCGCATGATTCCGCGCAATCGGAAGAAATTCGCCGCTTATTGGAACAAGGAGATGATCGGTGACGACAGAATTTTGGCTGACCGCAAGCGTTTTGATTGCGATAGCGTTTGCGTTTGTATTGCCGCCCTTATGGCGTCGACCGGGTTCAATAGATATTGAAACGGAGCGTTTCAACGTCGATATTGCTAAGCAGCGTTTACTGGATTTAAAAGAACAGCGCTCGGCCGGAACGATTACGGCTGATGAATACGAAGACTTATACCAAGAATTGCAATCGGTGCTGGCCGATGATTTGCAAACTGAGTCGGTTTCGCGGCAATCGGAATCATCCGGTCGGTGGTTGATCGTTCTGGCATTGATTGTTATTCCGTTGGTTTCGGTGACTTTGTACCGCACTTTAGGTAACGCCGATGCGTTGTTGCCGGAAGCGGACAGAACCGCTCAGCAGATGGATGAAATCAATGCGATGGTTTTAGGATTGGCGCAGCGTTTGCAAAGCCAACCCGACGATGCGGAAGGTTGGTTGATGCTTGGGCGTTCTTACAAATATATGAATCGCTATGCCGAATCGGCGCAAGCCTTTTCGGAGGCATATCGTCTGTTGGGTGATAGAGCCGATGTGCTGCTTCAGTACGCCGATGCGTTGGCGATGGCTAATGATGGTCGGTTGGCCGGGAAACCGGCGGAATTTGTTGCGAAGGCACTTAAATTGGCACCGGATGATTCGACGGCATTGTGGTTGTCGGGCATGGCTAAAGCCGAAGCGGGTAAATATGACGAAGCCTTACGGCATTGGCAAAAATTAGCCGCGCAAATGCCGAAAGGCTCAGAGCCATACCGTGAGGTTCAGGGTTTGATTGCGCAAGTCATGGAGAGGCTAGGTACGGCGCCTGTCGAGCAGCAGCCGGCAGCTATTGCTAAAGGCCTTAAAGTCAATGTAGCTATCTCCGACGAATTGCAAGGCGTCGTTTCCGCCACCGATACCGTATTTGTTTATGCTCAGGCATTACAGGGCCCACCTATGCCGCTAGCGATCGTTAAGATGCAAGTGGCTGATTTACCGGTAACAGTTGTGTTGAGCGACGAGCAGGCAATGATGCCGGCGATGAAGTTGTCTAACTTTGATCGCGTTAAAATTAGTGCCCGGATTTCGATGTCGGGCCAGGCAGAGTCACGTCCAGGCGATTGGATCGGTATCGTGGAGAGCGTTGCACCGGCTGAAACAGAGGGCGTTACTATAACGATCGATCAAAAGGTTCAATAATGGACCAGTCCTTAACGTTCGATCTCGATCTCATCCATCGTTACGATCAGGCCGGGCCTCGATATACATCTTATCCGACTGCGTTGGAATTACACGAGAATTTCGGCGAAGCGGATTATTTACGTCATATCGAGCAATCGAATAGGCTTGGAGGGCCGTTATCGCTTTATTTTCACATTCCGTTTTGCGATACGGTCTGTTACTACTGCGCGTGCAATAAGATCGTGACCAAAAATCGCGCGCATGCCGAGCCGTATTTGAACGATCTTTGTCGCGAAATCGAAATGCAGGGCGCTTTGTTCGATCGAGGTCGTGTCGTCGATCAATTGCATTGGGGTGGCGGAACGCCGACTTTCTTGAATGAGAGCCAAATGCGGCGGCTGATGGCGTCGACTCGCCGGTATTTCAATCTGCGCGAGGATGACGAAGGGCAGTACTCTATCGAAGTCGATCCTAGAGAAACCGACGATCGGACAATAGCCGTGCTGCGGGAATTGGGTTTTAACCGGATTAGCTTGGGTTTGCAGGATTTCGAACCCGATGTGCAAAAAGCGGTCAATCGCATTCAAACCGAACAGGAAACTTTTGCGGTATTGGAGGCGGCGCGCAACGAAGGTTTTCGTTCGACCAGTATCGATTTGATTTACGGGTTGCCGCTACAGACTGTAGAGTCGTTTTCACGAACATTGGAAAAGGTTCTTGAAGCCTCGCCCGAGCGGTTTTCGGTCTTCAATTATGCGCATTTGCCGCAGCGTTTCAAAACTCAGCGCCAGATCGATGATGTCGATATACCGGCTCCCGAGGTCAAGTTGGCAATTTTGCAAATGGTGATTCAGCGCTTGACCGAAGCCGGTTATGTTTATATCGGCATGGATCATTTCGCAAAACCGAATGACGAATTGGCGGTTGCTCAGCGCGAAGGGAAGCTGTACCGAAATTTTCAGGGCTATTCGACACACTCCGAATGCGATTTGATTGGTTTGGGGATTACTTCAATCGGTCGAGTGGGCGATGCCTACATTCAAAATGTAAAAGATCTTGACACTTATCGGCAAACGATAGAGCAGGGACGTTTGCCTGTGTTCAAAGGGTTTGAATTGAGCCGGGACGATAAACTGAGGCGAGCGGTCATCAGCGGGTTGATCTGTCACTTCGAGCTTGAATTCAGGACGCTGGAGCGCGAGTTCTCAATCGATTTCAAGACATACTTCGAGCAGGAATTGATTAAGTTGCAGAAAATGGCCGAAGATGGACTTTTGACGATCGATACCGACCAAATTTTAGTACGGCCTGCCGGTCGTTTGCTGATTCGCAATATCTGTATGGTATTTGATCGTTATCTTACTGAAAAGCAACAGTTTTCGAAGGTTATTTAAATTTCCTTAGACATGGAGCTTGCGTTTTTCGCAAAATCCATGTCCGAAGAAATGCACGAAAACCGGTTTTAGCTCTCTTCGTCGCCTTTTTTTGGCTGCAATTAAACCAAAACGGTTTTCACGTAGTGCTTCGTGAATGCCCTTAGCGGTTCTCTGTGTTGTAAATATTGACTAAATAAGCTGTTGATCGCAAGCGGTGTCAGATAGGCATAAACACCAACGCCGGTTTGCGCAATAAATTCAGCGCTTAGCATTTCGATGAATGCGGACTGTGCTTGGCTTGTGATTTCTATAGTTTGATTTTCCATTGTCGTCACCTCTGATCAATGTTGTTTCATAATAAATGAAGCAATATCAAGGCCCATCTAATCAAAATAAGTATTTTCAATGATTTAGCCATATGTTATTAAAGAGCGTATTAGACTTTTGTAAAAAAAAGTGACAGAAACGGCAGGTCTGTGACGCTTTTGTGTCAAAAATGGCGTTTGTGCTGAACGTTTTGCAGTCTTGCGCCATTTGTTGCGCTAGCCCTATTTGAGAAGCTTTGATAAAGTCGTAAGCTCTTCGACTCTCGTTCGACATTTTGTTATAATCACCCAGTTTTGGTATCTCGCGTAATTCCATTGGATGTAAGGATTTTTTAAGTCTTTTCGGAATTATCCCATTGAAGGAAACCGCTTGCCGATTTAGGTAACGGGCTTTATTTTTGTAAAAAACGGATCAATGTCGGACTTCGCTAAAGAAATTATTCCTGTCAATCTCGAAGACGAGATGAAACAGTCCTATCTCGACTATGCCATGAGCGTCATAGTCGGCCGCGCGCTCCCCGATGTTCGGGACGGCCTGAAACCGGTGCATCGCCGCGTTCTCTATGCAATGAGCGAACTTGGCAATGATTGGAATAAAGCTTATAAAAAATCCGCGCGTGTAGTCGGTGACGTGATCGGTAAATATCACCCTCATGGCGATACCGCGGTTTACGACACGATCGTTAGGATGGCGCAGCCGTTTTCTCTGCGTTATATGTTGATTGACGGGCAAGGAAATTTCGGGTCGGTCGACGGTGACTCGCCGGCGGCTATGCGGTACACCGAAGTTCGCATGGCCAAGATTGCGCATGAATTATTGGCCGATATCGATAAAGAAACCGTCGATTTCATACCGAACTACGACGAATCGGAATCCGAGCCTAAAGTTTTGCCGACTCGGGTGCCGACGCTTTTAATCAACGGTTCGTCGGGTATCGCGGTCGGCATGGCAACCAATATTCCGCCGCATAACCTAACCGAAGTCGTCAGTGCTTGTCTTGCACAAATCGAAAATCCCGAAATTACGATTAGCGAGTTGATGCAATTTATTCCGGGACCCGATTTTCCGACGGCGGCAACGATCAACGGAGCTGCCGGTATTCGAAGCGCCTATGCCACGGGGCGAGGCAAAGTCTATTTACGCGCTCGCTGCCATTTCGAGGAAATCGGCGAAAGCGGTCGTTATGCGATCATTACGACCGAGTTGCCGTATCAGGTCAATAAGGCCAGGCTGTTGGAGAAAATAGCCGAAATGGTCAAGGAAGCCAAGCTTGAGGGTATCTCCGGTTTGCGCGACGAATCCGACAAGGATGGTATGCGCATGGTCATCGAGCTACGGCGCGGGGAAGTTCCCGAAGTGGTGCTGAATAATCTGTACAAGCAAACGCAAATGCAGACGGTATTCGGTATCAATATGGTTGCGCTTTTAGGCGGTCGTCCTCATTGCATGAATCTGAAAGAGATTCTCACGGCCTTTATCGATCACCGCCGGGAAATCGTCACGCGCAGAACGGTTTATAATTTGCGCAAGGCGCGGGATAGGGCTCATATCCTGGAAGGCTTGGCAATCGCTTTGGCTAATATTGACGAAATGATCGCATTAATTAAATCGGCTAAAGACTCGGCGGAAGCGAAATCCGGACTCTTGTCCAGGACTTGGGAAGCCGGCTTGGTGAATACCTTGCTTGATCGTGCCGATGCCGACCGATCCAGGCCCGAGGATTTAACGCCTGAATTCGGTTTGGTAGACGGTTACTACCGATTATCCGAAACGCAGGCAGCCGCGATTTTAGATTTGCGCCTGCACCGTCTGACCGGTCTCGAGCAGGAAAAAATCGTCAATGAATATAGGGACTTGCTTAAACTGATTGACGAGTATTTGGAGATTCTAGGCAGCGATGTCCGGTTGATGGAGGTTATTAAGGAAGAGCTCGAAGCCATTAAAGCCGAATACGGCGACGAGCGGCGCACCGAGATTTTGCAGGATCATCTTGATTTGACCGACGAGGATTTGATTACCGAGGAAGATATGGTCGTGACCGTATCGCACGAAGGTTATGTCAAGGCGCAGCCGCTCGACGATTATAAGGCGCAGCGGCGCGGCGGTCGGGGCAAATCGGCGACGGCAACGAAGGAAACCGACTTTATCGACAAATTGATCGTTGCGAATACGCACGATACGATTCTCTGTTTCTCTTCGCTAGGTAAGGTCTATTGGCTCAAGGTATATCAATTGCCGGTTGCGAGCCGCGCCTCGCGAGGCAAGCCTTTCGTCAATTTACTGCCGCTGGAATCCGGGGAAAATATTAACGCCTTGCTGCCGGTTAGAGAGTTCAGTGCCGATAAGTTCATTTTCATGGCAACCGCGAACGGCACCGTTAAGAAAACGCCGCTTCCCGAATTCGAGCGTCAGCGCACCAACGGTAAAATCGCGATCGATTTGCGAGAAGAAGATGCCTTGGTCGGTGTGGCCGTGACCGACGGTCAGCAAAATATCTTACTATTCTCGACCGACGGCAAGGCGGTTTGTTTCAACGAAGAGGATGTTCGCTCAATGGGACGGACTGCGGCGGGTGTGCGCGGCATTAGACTACAGCCGGGGCAAAAAGTCATTTCGCTGATCGTATCGGCTGAAGGAACTGTATTGACGATCACCGAAAACGGCTACGGTAAACGGACGCATTTGAAAGAATTCGTGCGTAAAGGCCGAGGCGGGCAGGGCGTGATTTCGATACAAACGTCCGAGCGTAACGGTAATGTCGTCGGGGCGGTATTGGTGTCCGAGCGCGATGAAATCATGCTGATTACGAACGGCGGTACCTTGGTTAGGACCCGCGTCGATGAAATATCGATCGTCGGCCGGAATACGCAAGGCGTTACGGTTATTCGCCTCGACAAAAACGAAAAAGTAGTTGGAGTCGATCGAATAGAAGGTTTGGCCGAAGACGAGGACGCCGGAATGGAAGAGGAGTCCGATTTAGGTGGGGAAGTCAATAATGAAACAGAGATAGAACAGGACTCGGGAGAACAAGAATAATGGCCAGAATATATAACTTCAGCGCGGGACCGTCGGCATTACCCGAAGCGGTACTTCGGCAGGCGCGCGATGAAATGCTCGAATGGCAGGCTAGCGGCATGTCGGTGATGGAAATGAGTCATCGAGGCAAGCATTTTTCGACGATTGCCGAACAATTGGAAGTCGATTTACGCGAATTGATGGCGATTCCCGAAAATTATAAGGTCTTGTTTTTACAAGGCGGCGCGACCGGCCAGTTTTCATTTATTCCTTTGAATCTATTGCGGGGCAAGACTAAAGCTTGCTATATCAACACCGGAGCCTGGTCCGAGAAAGCGATTAAGGATGGCGGGCGGTTTTGCGAGGCGATTGTTTCGGCCAGTTCCGAATCCGAAAAATTCACCACGATACCAGATGTGACCGGATGGCAAATCGATCCGAATGCGGCGTATTTGCACTACACTTCGAACGAAACGATACACGGCGTTGAATTTCCGTTTATCCCGGATGCGCAGGGATTGCCGTTGGTTGCCGACATGTCGTCGAATATTTTGTCGCGCAAGATCGACGTAAGCCAATTCGGCTTGATTTATGCCGGAACACAAAAAAACATGGGGCCGGCCGGGGTCACCGTCGTAATCGTACGCGATGATTTGATCGGCGAGGCCGACTCCCGCTTGCCCGATGTATTCAATTACGCGGTACAGGCCAAAAATCAATCGATGTTAAATACGCCGGCATCTTACAATTGGTATCTGGTCGGTTTGGTGTTGAAATGGCTCAAATCGGCCGGCGGTGTCGATGCGATAGAAGCCGTCAACATCAGAAAAGCGGCGAGTTTGTATGATGCAATCGATAGTTCTTCGTTATATACCAATCCGGTGCAAACCGAATTTCGTTCGCGAATGAACGTACCTTTCATCTTATCCGATGCATCGCTCGATAAAGAATTTTTAACCCAAGCCGAAGCCAATGGGTTCGCCGAATTAAAAGGGCATCGTTCCGTTGGCGGTATGCGTGCGAGTATTTATAATGCAATGCCTGAGGAAGGCGTAAACGCTTTAATTGAATTCATGGCCGAATTCGAAAGAACCCGAGCCTGAGTATTGCAACATGACTTCAATTACTCCTCTTGCCGATTTAAGGGCACGAATTGATTCGATCGACGAACAGATTCTGCAGTTGATCAATCAACGCGCGTCTTGTGCCATCGAAGTGGCTAAAACCAAGATGGCGGAAGGTGAATCGGGATGTTTTTACCGGCCGGATAGGGAGTCGTTGGTATTAAGACGGGTTAAGGCGCTCAATCAAGGTCCGCTTGCCGATGAAACCGCGATGCGTTTTTTTAGGGAGTTGATGTCGGCCTGTTTAGCGCTTGAAAAACCATTGGACGTCGCGTTTTTGGGGCCGGAAGGTACTTTTACTCAACAGGCAACGATTAAGCATTTCGGGCATGCGGTCAATGCAGTGCCCGCTACGACGATCGCGGAAATATTCAATGCGGTCGAAAACGAGCATTGTCAGTTCGGCGTCGTGCCGGTCGAAAATTCGACAGAAGGCGTGGTCAATCATACCTTGGATCGGTTCGTTAGTTCGCCGCTGAAGATTTGCGGCGAGGTTGAATTACGGGTTCATCATAATCTAATCGGTAATGCCGGGAGTCTTGAGGATATCGCGGAGGTTTTTTCGCACCAGCAATCCTTGGCGCAGTGCCGTCAATGGTTGGATCTGCACTTGCCCGATGCGAAACGTACCGCTGTCAACAGTAACGGTGAGGCGGCTCGCTTAGCTGCCGGTTCGAAAGATAAAGCGGCGATAGCTGGAAAATTCGCTGCCGAACTTTACGGGCTCTCGGTCATCGAAGGCAACATCGAGGACGAGTCGAATAATACCACCCGATTCATCATTATCGGTCGCCAGATTTCAGGGTCGACCGGTAAGGATAAAACCTCGCTGTTGGTGTCGACCGGCAATCAGCCGGGCGCGCTTTATCGAGTCTTGGAGCCGTTCGCGCATCACGGTATCGGCATGATGCATATCGAATCGAGGCCGTCGCGTCAAGGTCTGTGGGATTATGTGTTCTTTATTGACATCGAAGGTCATGCCGAGGACGAAAATGTCGCGGCGGCGTTAAAAATGCTGGGTGCCCGAGTCAGTATGTTGAATATATTGGGATCGTACCCGAAGGCGGTTTTATAAAAATGAAACGCGTAAATTCCGGAGCGTCTAGCTTCTTGATAGTCGGCTTAATCAGCGTTATTCGTGCGTATAACGTTTAAAATCATATTTATTAATGAATATCACCGATAATTTTTATTCCCTGGCCACGCCTGGCGTGCAGCGCCTTATTCCTTATGTTCCCGGTAAACCGATCGAAGAACTCGAGCGCGAATTAGGTCTGAGCGATATCGTTAAATTGGCATCGAATGAAAACCCGCTAGGGCCGAGTCCAATGGCGTTGGCGGCGATTCATGCGACCTTGCCGGATTTGGCGCGTTACCCCGATGGTAACGGCTTCAAGTTGAAACGCGCGTTGGCCGAAAAATTTAGCGTCGATATGTCGCAAATTACATTGGGTAACGGTTCTAATGAAATTCTGGAGTTACTGGCCAGAGCTTTTTTAACACCGGCTCATGAAGTGATTTTTTCGCAGCATGCATTCGCCGTTTATCCGATTGTGACGCAGGCCGTCGGTGCTACCGGCGTCGTTATTCCGGCGCGCGAATACGGGCATGATCTCGATGCGATGTTGGCGGCGGTCAATGATAAAACCCGGCTTATTTTTATTGCGAATCCAAATAATCCGACCGGCACCTTATTGGCGCCCGATGAGCTGCGCCATTTTATTGCGGCATTGCCGAGTCATGTGCTTTGCGTCTTGGACGAAGCTTATTACGAATTTATCGACCCGCAAAGCCGTGCCGACTCAATCGCCTGGTTGATTGCCCATCCCAATTTGATCGTGACCCGGACTTTTTCCAAGGCATACGGATTAGCGGGCTTACGTGTCGGTTACAGTTTTTCCAATCCGAGGGTTGCCGATTTTTTGAATCGAGTGCGCCAACCCTTCAATAATAATATGCTTGCATTGGCGGCGGCTGAAGCGGCGCTTGCAGATCATGAGCATTTGCAACGTACGATAGCGACCAACAACGATGGCATGCAGCAGTTAATCGATGGATTCCGTCAGCTCGGACTGGAATGGATTCCGTCGGCCGGCAATTTTGTATCGGTCGATGTCAAGCGTTCGGGAGACGGCGTTTATCAGGCTTTGTTGCAAAAAGGCGTCATCGTAAGGCCGGTCGCGAATTACGAAATGCCCGACTATTTGCGCATTAGTATCGGTACGCCCACCGAAAATAGCCGTTGTCTCGAGGCGTTACAGGCTGTGCTCGCTGATGTTTAATAAGCTGTGTCTGATTGGCGTCGGGTTAATCGGCGGCTCGATAGCTCGTGCTGCACGCGATCGAGGCTTGTGTAAGACTATCGTCGCTTACGGTCGTGAAATAGATCTCGATAATTTGAAAGAAGCTCGGCGGTTGGGTGTCGTCGACGAGTATTTTATAAACCTCGAAGCGGCCGTGAAGGATGCCGACTGCATCGTCATCGCGACGCCGGTCGGCGCAATCGAAAAGGTACTTGGCGAGTTGCAGCCTTATTGGTCCGATCGAGCCGTTTATTCCGACGTCGGCAGTACCAAAGGCAATGTCGTCGATGCCGCTAAGCGAGTGTTCGGGTCCGTGCCGAGTAATTTTGTCCCGGCCCATCCGATTGCCGGAGCCGAACAAAGCGGTGTAACGGCTTCGGTGAATGGTTTATTCGATGATAAGCGACTGATTATCACGCCGGTTGAGCAAACCGATCCGAAGGCGACGGCATCAATTCAGCAGTTTTGGCAGCGCTTGGGAGCGATCGTGTCGATCATGGAAGTCGATCATCATGATGCGATACTAGCCGCGACCAGTCATTTGCCGCATTTATTGGCTTTTGTGTTGGTCGATTTGCTCGGACGTAAGGACGAGCAAGTCGAAATATTTAAATACGCAGCCGGTGGTTTTAAGGATTTTACGCGCATCGCTTCAAGCGATCCGACCATGTGGCTGGATATTTGTTTGGCCAATAGACAAAAATTAATACCGCTGATTCAACAGCTTAAACAAGAATTGGATACGATGGAACTGGCTCTCGAAAACGACGATAGCCAGCAGATTTTTCAAACCTTCACATACGCGGGTCAAGCCCGGCAGCGTTTTCTCGATCAATTGACAAATTAAAATGGCTAAAACGATAACTTTCACTGTACAACCCGGCGGTTCATTAAATGGGCAAGCAAGGGTCCCTGGCGACAAGTCGATTTCTCACCGTTCTATCATGCTCGGTTCGCTGGCCGATGGCGTCACGCATGTCAAAGGCTTTCTCGAAGCCGAAGACGCATTGGCGACGCTACAGGCATTCAGAGACATGGGGGTCGTTATCGAAGGGCCGAAAAATGGCGAATTGACGATTCATGGGGTCGGCAAACACGGTTTGAAGGCGCCGCAAAAACCATTGTATCTTGGCAACTCGGGCACATCGATGCGCTTACTCTCCGGGTTGTTGGCAGGGCAGGCTTTCGACTCGGTATTGACCGGCGACAAATCCTTGTCCGGCAGGCCGATGAAACGGGTTACCGATCCGTTGGCGCAAATGGGTGCGGTGATTGAAACGACGGAAAAGGGCACGGCGCCGCTGCATATCAAAGGGCAGGCCGGCAAACTTAAAGGCATCGATTATCAAATGCCAATGGCTAGCGCGCAAGTCAAATCGTGTTTGTTATTGGCTGGGATGTACGCAGAAGGGGCGACCCGCGTTACCGAGCCGGCGCCGACACGCGATCATACCGAGCGGATGCTGAGCGGTTTTTCGTATCCGGTCGAAAAAGATGGGGCCAGGGTGACGATTACTGCCGAAGGTAGACTCACGGCGTCCGATATCGATGTGCCCAGCGATATTTCTTCAGCGGCGTTTTTTTTGGTCGGAGCATCCATTGCGCCAGGTTCCGATATCGTGCTGAATCATGTGGGTATCAATCCTACTCGTACCGGTGTGATCGATATTCTGCGACTGATGGGTGCAAATATCGAAATATTGAACGAGCGTATCGTCGGTGGAGAACCGGTAGCCGATCTGCATGTTAAATCGGCACCATTGAAAGGCATCGATATTCCTGAGGAATTGGTTCCGCTGGCGATCGATGAATTTCCGGTATTGTTTGTTGCTGCGGCTTGCGCCGAAGGACAAACCCGTTTGACCGGCGCCGAAGAACTCAGGGTCAAGGAATCCGACCGGATTCAAGTCATGGCCGATGGCTTAAAAATTTTGGGAGTCGATGCTCAGCCGACGCCGGACGGCATGATCATCCAAGGCGGAAAAATCGGTTCGGGTTCGGTCGAGTCGCATGGCGACCATCGTATCGCGATGGCTTTTTCAATTGCCGGGCTCAGAGCCGACGGAAAAATCGTCATCAACGATTGCGAAAACGTCAATACATCCTTTCCGGAGTTCATAGAGATCGCTCCGGCCCTGGGTTTAAAACTGCAGTCCGAGCAAGGCTAATGTCGGTTCCGGTATTGACAATCGACGGTCCGTCCGGCGCCGGTAAAGGCACGGTCAGTCGGGCAATTGCGAGAAAATTGGGTTGGCACTATTTGGACAGCGGTTCGATCTATCGTTCGTTGGCCATTGCCGCCATTGCCGCAGGAGCCGACTTGAGCGACGAGGCGGTTGTTGCGGAAGTTGCCAAAGCGATGGTATTGGAGTTCGAATCCGCCGACGAATTGACCGTTAAGCTTGATGGTAAGGATATAACCGGTCAATTGGGTCTTGAAAGTACAGGCAATGCAGCTTCGGTGGTCGCCGCGTTGCCTGAAGTTAGAAAGGTTCTACTGCAAAAACAAAAGGATTTTAAAAAGCCGCCCGGTTTGGTTGCAGACGGTCGGGACATGGGTACCGTCGTATTTCCTGATGCTCAAAATAAGGTGTTTTTAACGGCAAGTGCTGAAGAAAGAGCGATGCGCCGATATAAACAGTTGAAAGAAAAAGGAATTGATGCTAACCTTTCGCTCATTACTCAAGAGATTGAAGAGCGGGATCGCCGCGATCAACAGCGCAAAGCCGCGCCGTTGATGCAGGCTAATGATGCTGTTTTTATCGATTCTTCCGATATGTCCATCGAGACGGTCATTGAGCAGATAGTAAATTTGATTCGCTGAGTAGTATTTACATACGCCGCAAGCAGTATTAAGCGGCTTTTTTTTTAACCTTGATAACTTATATGAAGCTTGTGCCTATTTACAACAAGCTTGGGAAAGAAGAACAATGAGCGAAAGCTTTGCTGAATTATTTGAAGAAAGTTTAGCCAAGACCGAAATGCGTCCTGGTGCAATGTTAATGGGTACCGTTGTCGATATCGAAAATGAATTCGTGATTGTCAGCACCCAAGCCAAATCAGAGGGTGTGATCCCGAAATGGCAGTTTTTGAATGCCGATGGTGATTTGGAAGTAGAAGTCGGCGATGAGATCGAAGTCGCTCTCGATTTATTTGAAGACGGCTTGGGAGCCACTCTTCTTTCCCGCGATAAAGCCAAGAAAAACAAAGCTTGGATCGAATTGGAACAGGCCTTCGAAAAAGAAGAAACCATTACCGGCCGTATTACCGGCAAGGTTCGCGGCGGCTTTACCGTTGCCGTGGGTGCGTTGAGAGCGTTCCTGCCCGGTTCATTGGTCGATGTTCGTCCTATCAGGGATACGACTTTCTTGGAAAACCGCGATCTGGAATTCAAGGTTATCAAAATCGATCAAAAACGTAACAATGTTGTATTGTCGCGTCGCGCTGTCGTAGAAAAAGAATACAGCGAAGAAAGAGAAGAACTGCTCAAATCCTTGCATGACGGCGCCGAAGTCACCGGTATCGTCAAAAACCTGACCGATTACGGCGCCTTTATTGACCTGGGCGGTATTGATGGCTTGTTGCATATCACCGATATGGCGTGGCGCCGAGTTCGTCATCCTTCCGAGTGTGTTGAAATAGGCCAGGAAGTTAAAGTCAAGGTCCTAAAATTCGATAAAGAGAAAAACCGCGTTTCGTTGGGCATGAAACAATTGGGTGAAGATCCATGGCAAAACATCGCTCGTCGTTACCCGGCCGGTACTCGCGTATTCGGTAAAGTCAATAACCTGACCGATTACGGCTGCTTTATCGAAATCGAAGAAGGCGTTGAAGGTTTGGTGCACGTTTCCGAAATGGATTGGACCAACAAAAACGTCAATCCTTCCAAAGTCGTGCAATTGGGCGATGAAGTCGAAGTCATGGTTTTGGAAATCGACGAAGAGCGTCGCCGCATTTCGTTGGGTATGAAGCAATGCCAAACCAATCCATGGGATGAATTTGCCGCGACTCATAACAAAGGCGACAAAATTTCCGGCAAAATCAAATCGATCACCGATTTCGGTGTTTTCATTGGACTGGATGGCGGTATTGACGGTTTGGTTCATATGTCCGATATTTCTTGGACCGACGATACTGAAGCTGCCGCGCGCGATTACAAGAAAGGCGACGAGGTAGAAACCGTTATTTTGGCAGTCGACGCGGAGCGTGAACGTATTTCGTTGGGTATTAAGCAACTTGAGCAAGACCCGTTCCAAAACTACCTAGCACTGCATGAAAAAGGCAGTCTCGTTAACGGAACGATTAAAGAAGTCGATGCGAAGGGCGCTGTCATCACATTAGCCGATAATGTTGAAGGTTACCTGCGTGCTTCCGAGATTCAACGCGACCGCGTTGAAGATGCTCGGACGTTACTGAAAGAAGGCGAGCAAATCGAAGCGAAGTTTATCGGTGTCGATAAAAAGAGCAAATCGATTTCCTTGTCGATTAAGGCAAAGGATCAGGATGAAGAGTCCGAAGCCCTCAAAGACTATACTCAACAGCCTGCGGGTACGCCTACCTTGGGCGATATCTTCAAGCAAATGGAAAAGTAAAGTCATGCAGACGGGTGCGCCATGGGGCGCACCCTTTTGATTTTATTCATTTTCGCAGGATAGAATGTGACAAAATCGGAATTAATAGAAGCACTCGCAAAACATCAGCCGCATCTAGCTTTAAAAGATGTCGAGTTGGCGGTCAAATGCATCATCGAACAGATGAGTCAGTCGTTGTCTTCCAATGAAAGAATAGAAATTAGGGGGTTTGGCAGCTTTTCGTTACGTGAACGCGAAGCTAGAATGGGGCGCAATCCTAAAACCGGTGAGTCGGTGGCCCTGCCCAAAAAATATGTACCGCACTTCAAGCCCGGTAAGGAGCTTAGAGATAGGGTTGATATGTCTCGCGAGCATTGCAAAATAACGGATTAATCGCCGTTTCGTCAAACTGCTTGGCATTGTTAAATATTCCTTTGCCAATCCAGTGTTTCATAAATTAGGCACTGACAGATATTCCCAATCAACGTAACAATTGGACAATAATGAAATTTCTCTCGATCGTTATTTTCATCAGTATTTTCATTGTTGCGTTGATCTTTTCCGTTCTAAATTTTCACACAGTTCAAATCCATTTTTATTTCTTTACTATTTCGATGCCGCTCACTTTGGCTTTAACGTTAGAGTTGCTGGCGGGTATTATCATTGGCGTATTGGTTTCCGGTATTAGTTCATTTAAATTGAAAAGCCAATATGCAAAATTAATGAAGAAAATCGAAAAAGGTCAATAGTCCTTAATCGGATAGCTAACCATGGAGTTCACATATTTCATGGGAAAATTCATATAAATCGTCAACCATCGGCGACCTCAAGTAGGACGAATCGGTTCTACTACATCAATCAAGCGAAGCATTGTTACTCCCTTTATATACTCCTCGTAGATCAAAATTCGGCGCCGGGGTGCCCGTCAAAGGACGCCGTGAATACGTCCCTGTAGGCTCTATGCCAGCTCCATGCTGGCAAAGCCTTTGCCGAGCACCCCGGTGCCTCCTTAGACACTGCCGAAATTTGAAGTGCGAAAGGTATAATCAATCAAGCGAAGCGTTGTTATGTTGAGCTTTCTCATGCACGAATAATCAAGGCAAGAGACGCGTACTGCGCTCGACCCGCCAATATCAAACAAGTTCGGAAAACCATGTTTTGACCTTAAGTCTAGTTATGATATAGTCATTTAATGAGAATCATTATTACTTATTATATTGTTTTGGGTATCCAAGACTAAGAGGCTAAGCGAATGAACTTAAGTTTAAAGAACCTCATCGTTGGCGATTGCGGCCGCATAACCGGATTCGATAAATCTGCAAAGGCCTACCGAAAACGCTTGTTGGCGATGGGCTTAACGCCCGGCACACAGTTTTGTGTCACTCGCTTTGCTCCAATGGGGGACCCGGTCGAGATAAAGCTGCGTGGTTTTTCATTGACATTACGCAAGGATGAAGCATCTGTCTTATTGATCGAGAAAATTTAATGGCAATCGATTTTACGATAGGCGTCGTCGGTAATCCGAATTGCGGTAAAACGACGCTGTTCAATATTTTGACAGGCTCTAAACAGCATGTAGGCAATTGGCCGGGTGTGACCGTCGAAAAGAAAACCGGCGAATATCGATTCGATCATAAAATCGTCCGTGTGGTCGATTTGCCCGGTACCTACTCCCTGGAAGCGGCCGATGACGATGTTTCTCTCGATGAGAAAGTAGCCAGAGACTATGTAGCGGCTAGGGAAGCGGATTTGATCATTAATATCGTCGATGCGTCAAATATCGAACGTAATCTATATTTGAGTTCCCAGCTTCTGGAAATGCGGGTGCCGATGATGATCGCGCTGAACATGATCGATGCCGCTCGTCTAAAAGGCGTGGCGATCGATGTCGATGAACTGTCCAATCTATTGGGTTGCCCGGTTGTGCCAATCAGTGCATCGACCGGAGAAGGGATAGGGCATTTAAAAGAAGTCATCAATCGTGCCGCGCAGGATAAGCCCGTTCCGAGTCTCGATATTCCTTATGCGCCGACTTTGGAACAAGCTATCGGCAAATTGTCGCCATTATTGCAGCCGCTGGCCGAACAGCACCATTGCGACCTGCGTTGGTTGACCGTTCGTTTGCTCGAAGACGACACTTTGGCCAAACAAATTGCCGGCCATGAACTCAAAGGGACTGTTGCGGCGCTGCAACGACAAATTGAAACCGAAGCTGATGACGAAATCGATATTCTAGCCGCCGACGCCCGCTATGGATTCGTCAATTCATTGACTCAGCGTTGCGTGATCCATACTCAACAATTAAATCGGCATACCACCGAGCGAATTGATGCCTTGGTGTTGAATCGCTTTTTAGGCATACCGATTTTTTTGCTGGTGATGTATTTGATGTTCATGTTCACGATTAATATCGGCAGCGCTTTCATAGATTTTTTTGAACAAGTGACCGGAGCTTTTTTTGTCGATGGTTTAGCGTTTGTATTAAATCAACTGAATTGGCCGGAGTGGTTAGTGGTTTTAATCGCTCAAGGCGCGGGCGGCGGCGTTCAGGTTGTCGCGACATTTATTCCTATTGTCGGGTTTCTTTTTATGGTGTTATCCGCTTTGGAGGATTCCGGCTACATGGCGCGTGCCGCTTTCGTGATGGACCGTTTTATGCGCATGATGGGTTTGCCGGGAAAATCTTTCGTGCCGATGATCGTCGGTTTCGGTTGTAACGTACCTGCAATCATGGCGACCAGAACGCTGGAAAATCAACGTGATCGTATTCTAACCAATATGATGAACCCGTTCATGTCCTGCGGTGCTCGGTTGCCGGTTTATGCTTTGTTCGCGGCGGCTTTTTTCCCGGTCGGCGGACAAAATTTAGTGTTCGGATTGTATTTGATCGGCATTGCGGTGGCGGTTTTTACCGGCCTGATTATGCGCCATACCTTATTCAAGGGCGAGGCCACGCCATTTATCATGGAACTGCCGGCTTATCATATTCCGCGCCTGCGGAGTGTTTTACTTAGAACTTGGGATCGACTCAAAACTTTCATTTTCAATGCCGGTAAGGTGATCGTGCCGATGGTATTGGTTTTGAACTTTCTCAATGCGATGGGTACGGACGGTAGTTTCGGTCGTGAAAACAGCGATCAATCGGTACTAAGCGAAATAGGCCGTGGCTTGACGCCGGTATTCAAACCTATGGGCATAGAGAGCGACAATTGGCCGGCCACGGTCGGTATTTTTACCGGCGTGTTGGCTAAAGAGGCCGTAGTCGGTACTTTGAATGCTCTTTACAGCCAAATGGCGTTCGATGAGGCTGAGGCTGACGATGAAGGTTTCGATTTAGTCGCAGCCCTGAGTGAGGCGGTGAAGACGATTCCTGAAAACTTATTGGGTGTTGCCGGCAATCTGTTGGATCCATTGGGGCTCGACATTGAAACCGCAGTCAATGACCAAGACGTCGATGCAGGAACCTACGGGGCAATGCGAGTCAGTTTCGACGGTCAAGCCGGGGCTTTCGCCTATCTATTATTCATTTTATTGTATGCGCCTTGCGTTGCGGCGACGGCGGCGATCTATCGAGAAACTAATCTGGGCTGGACATTGTTTGTCGTCTTTTGGACGACCGGTATTGCCTATATGACCGCGACATTTTTCTATCAATTATCGACCTTTAGCGATCACCCGAGTTATTCGTTGACATGGTTGATTGGGCTAAGTCTTTTCTTTTTATTGGTGTTGTTAGTGTTGCGCTTATCCGGGAGAAATTCCAGCAACCCCGTACAACAGGAGAAAACCGGTGATACTGTCCGATCTTAGAGACTATATCAAGCAAAGGCATAAAGTGGCGATGGTCGATCTGGTCAATCATTTCGATATGGATGCCGATGCGATAAGAGGCATGTTGGGCAAGTGGATCAGTAAAGGAAAAATTAAATCGTCATCGCCGAATGGGTCATGCGGAACCAGTTGTTGTAAATGCGACCCGGCATTGACCGAATTTTATGAATGGGTTGATTAAAAAAGATAAAAGATGAAAGGTGAAAGATGAAAGGTGAATTCGCTGTTACCCAAGCTCCAGCTTGGGAAATCGGTATGCGAAGCTCTAGCTTCGCGAAGTAAGGAAGGTGGGCGCTATTTTTCACTTAAAACACGATCGGATTAAATTCATGTCGTTTGATAGCGTGTTTTTTCTCCAAATTTGAAATGACAGCCAAAAAACATCCGAACGAGGTTTAAAACTTAAATTTCGTCTAAAATGCTTAATATCTTTGAATTGATAGGAAGCACATAATGTCCGAGCAACCCTTAAATAGTATTCTGATCGGCTATCTTTCCGAAGTGCGCGGCGATGGCATGGAGGCCAGAATAGCGGAACAGCATTCTTCCGATTTGCCGATTATTCGAATCGGTAATGAAGAAATCCTTGCCGGTCATATTGGTTCGTATGTCGTTATAAGGCAAGGAACAATTGGCGTTCTGGCTTTGGTTTTTAAAATGTGGGAGCGCGATCGTTTCGATTCGGTCGGGATACGCAAGGCGGATCGGTTTATTTCGTTGATTCCGGTCGGGGAAATCCAGGAAAACGGCACATTTGTTCGCGGCGTTAGACATTATCCGACGCCCGGTGCAAAAGTTTACGCTGTCGGCTTAAGCGAAATTAACGCTATTTTTTCTGCCTTTAGAGATTACGAATTTTTTATCGGCCAGTTAGCGTCGCATAAGGAATATCATCTCAGTCTCGATCCTCGCGCTTTATTCGGACGGCATTTTGCGATCATCGGGCAATCCGGTTCGGGTAAGTCCTGGACAGTCACGAGTTTGATTCAGCATACCATCAAGGCCATGCCGAAGGCTCATTTGATCATGTTGGATCTCCATGGCGAATATTGTTGGAAGGACGATAATGGCGCGATTCAATCGGCATTTCCTAGCGACATAGTCAACTATGTCGATGCGATGGACATGGAGATGCCTTATTGGATGATGAGCTATGCGGAATTGGTCGATCTCTTTATCGATCGCAACGATAGCGGCGCTTCGATGCAGATGGCATTCATGCGTGAAATCTTGCAACAACTCAAGCGGAAGGAAGCAAAGGAAATCGGTTTAGGCGTGGTTTCGATCGATACGCCGATTTATTTTTCCCTAGCCGAATTGTATATGCAGTTCAAGAACGCCAATGAAGAGCGTAAGGATTTCGGTAAAAGCAAAGGCGCCTTATTTGGTCAATTCGACGAATTTTTAGTCAGAATGCAAAGCCGATTCAATGATGTGCGTTACGATTTTTTATTAAAGCCGAAAAAACGTAACACTTCCGCCGGTATGGCCGATTTACTTCGGCAGTTCATCGGATTGGGCGATAACAAGGCCAATATTACCGTTGTCGACTTAAGTTCGGTGCCGACCGATGTTCGGCCGGCCGTTTCCGCACAAGTGGGCCGGTTGGCCTATGAATTCAATTATTGGAATCCGAAACGCAGGGAATTTCCGATCACGCTGATTTGCGAGGAAGCTCATGCTTATATCCCGCGTGAAAAAGGCGGTCAATTCGAAGGTACGAAAAAGATGATGGAGCGTATCGCAAAGGAAGGTCGAAAATACGGCGTTTCGATCGGTGTAATTAGCCAACGGCCGACCGAATTATCGGAAACGATGTTAGCCCAATGCAGTTCGTTTTTTTGCCTGAGAACTACCAACCCCGAGGATCAAGCTTATATACGCGGATTGGTTCCGGAAGCCGAAGGCGACTTGACCGATATTTTAACCTCGCTCGGAAGAGGTGAGGCGTTAGTGCTGGGTGAGGCTGCGCCGTTGCCGACGCGCGTGCAGATCTATCGCCCTAATCCCGAGCCGAAAAGTAATGACGTGGATTATTATACGGGTTGGCGTGAAGGCCCTGACGATTTGGATGTGGATCAAATTGTGCAGTTATGGCGCACTCAAACCCGAAAATAATGTCTTCTTTTACTCTCTAGGTGAATTTTGGTCCACACCTGCGTTTAACCTAAAAAATGCAGTTGAGAGCCTCAAACTACCGTTCGCGCTGAGCCCTTCGGCTGCGCTCAGGAGAGCCTCTCGTCGAAGGATGGGCGGTAGTTTGAGGCTTCACCTGGCCGGTGAAAGTGTTGTAGACCGTTCATGCTTCGACTTGGCTCAGCACGAACGGTCTACAACACATGCCAACTGTTCTTTTCAGGTTTAAACGGCGATATCGATAGTGGTGCCAAACTTAGGGTCGGCGTTTTCCTGCGTTTGTTTGAGAAGTTCAATTCTGGCATCGCTTGCCATTCTGGCGGCGTTGGCTGCCACACTAAAATCTTGAGAGGATGGTTGCGCCGGAGCAAGTGCCGCCCTGCGAATAGATTCGGCTTTTCTCAGCGTTGCCTCCGGATCGCCGGGGACCGGCGATGTGTCGATTTGGACTTCGCCGCCAATAGCGTAGCGGTTTCCGTCGGGTCCGGTTTGATAGGAAAAGCTTGCGCCGCTGACGGCAATGCCCGCGGCGGCATTCACATGCGCTTGCTCATGAGCTCTAACTTCGGCGTCTCGGGCCTTTAATGCCTCGATTTGACGCTGTTCCTCGATAGAAAATTGCGCATCATCCGCAAGGCTTGTGTCTCGTCCTTGGATTTGAGTGTCGTTTTCGGAAGCGTTAGGATTTTGTTCGGCAGCTACCGTATTTCGAAAATTAAATCCTACAAAAGCGGGTTGAATGTTGGTTAATTCCGGCAGCATAATCTCACCTTTTGCCAATGTTTCATTTGTTAGCCTGCACTGTTCGATAGGGTTTAAAATTTCCGCTTAGGAATATGCACAAAATAACTTATACAAGTAGTAGGCTTTGTGGCGGTTTGGTGACTCGTTTGACAGGACGCCGTGAATACATCCATGTAGGCTTGGCGGCGGAATCTGATTGCCATGGATGGCATGAATGCAGATTTTGCAGGAGCAAAAATCTGCCCTGCCGCCGACACCTGTCAATCGAGCCACCAACCCCCCTTCCAAAACTATTTCATGCTCGTTCCTTAGGAATATGCACAAAATAAGTTCTTCAAGCAATACCCTTTGATGCGTTCGGTGACTCGCTTAACAGGACGCCGTAAATACGTCCCTGTAGCCTCTATGCCAGTTCCATGCTGGCAAAGCCTTTGTCGAACGCCCCGACGCATCCTCTGCCATTGCCGAAATTTGAATTGCGAAAGGTATACAACCGTATTTTAAGGTTGATTGGCTCTGAAAATTCCATGAAAGGTGCCTGAAAGGAATCGGCATTACAATGCCTCACGACTTAAACGGAATGTGCCGTATTAGGTTTTAGTTTAATTTTTAAACTCTGTTCATCTTTATTTTTAAGGAGTCAACAAGCATGGCAAAAATCAGTAATTTACGCGTAGGCGAATCATTGGTAGGCGACGGCAACGAAGTCGCGCACATCGATCTGATTATCGGCCCACGCGGTTCGGCTGCCGAAACCGCTTTCGCAAATTGCCTGACCAACAACAAAGACGGTTTCTCCAGCTTGCTGGCTGTTGTTGCCCCTAACTTGATGGTAAAACCCTCGACCGTGATGTTCAATAAAGTCACGATCAAAGGTTCCAAGCAAGCCGTACAAATGTTCGGACCCGCTCAGCGTGGTGTGGCGATGGCGGTTGCCGATTCGGTCGAAAACGGCACTATTCCTGCCGACGAAGCCGACAATCTGTTTATTTCGGTAGGTGTTTTCATCCACTGGATGGCTGAAGACGACGCCAAAATTCAACAATACAACTACGAAGCGACCAAAGAAGCTATCGAGCGTGCCGTTGCCGGTTCTCCAACAGCTCAGGAAGTTGTCACCGGAAAAGCGACTGCGACGCATCCATTTGCGGCAAATTAAGGAAAAAGTTGACCGTTTCCGGCCGGGATGGCCGGACAAATCGGCAGGATAGCCGGTTTGCATTGACTCGAAGGATAATGTGAAGGAGCCACATAGTAAGATTCGATGCCATGGATGGCTCCCCCTCTCTTAATCCACTGCCATTAAGTTAATCCGTCGCAGAATAAGTAATGCAAGCATTCGAGCTCGAATGTGCTTCAAGAGGCTGCCATCCATGGCGGAATGACGGAGTCTCCTTAACTAAATTGCAGTATTCTCACAATCTAAACGATAAAAGACGAGATCTGTCCGGTATTCGGTTAAGTTTTAGTGTTTCGGTAATGTAATCCCGCCTTCCTCGACGATTAGCGCTTTTTTCAGCATGTCGCTAGCCGACGGGTATTTTTCGTAAATGTCGCCGATCGTTTTGTAATAAGCAATCGTATCGAATGGCTGCTTGGCCTGCCGTTTGGTGATGTCAGCCAGTATGGCGCCGAATTCCGGCGTTGTGGTCACGACGCGCAAGCCTTTGACGATACTCGTGGCCGAATCGACCAATACGAGATTGAACGGCAGATAGCCGGGGCCGGTTGCGACAGTTTCATCGCCGGCTAAATGAATCGTGAAGGCTAAGTCCGACCATTCCAAAAAATTATCGATCTTAAACAAAAAAAACAGCGCATCGTTTTCGGTAAACAGTCCGAACGAACACGAGCCATTCAAAAAGGAATCGATTTGCTGTTTATTCAGCGAAAAATTAAAAGTTAGCATCGGTGTGCCGTTGACCAGAATCACGCTCATGCCTTCGTCGGGCAGATTGTGCTCGAATCGTTCGCCGACCGTTAATTTCATAATATCCGACATATCAGTATTTCCGCGAATGCGTGTAGAGGTTATTGAATAGGCGGATTGCAACTAAAATCAGCGCTTGCGTGATTTGTGTGGCAGGCACCCGGCTTGGATTTTCCGAGGCATAATCATCGACCGCTGCGTTCATAAATGCAATGAGTCCGGATTGCGGGGTTTCATCGTGTGTTCTTGAAATCATCCTTTCTTGCAACGAGTTCCGGATTTTATCGTCCATGTCTTGATTTTTCTTCACGGCTTGCAATTCGGTATCGAGTAGCATCGCTTGTTTTTGAAGCCAATCGATATCAAGTTCGTTTTGTGCGGGCAGAGGGCCGAAGGCTTTTTGAAATACGCAGAGCAAGTCGAAGCACAAATCCATGAACAAATGCGCCATGTCTTGGTTTTGCTCGGCAATGATGCCGGGAAAAATACCGAACAGCATCTGCGCGAGCATCGTCTGGTCGGATTGGAAGTTGGCTATGATTTTTCTGCCGGTTGTTTCGTCGATGCTTTTGGCGTATTCGAGGGCTTGATAAAGCTCTCGGTCTGTGAGTGCTTGCATGATTTTTCCGATAATGAAGTCTGTTGTGGAATGATATCATTTGATGCGACGCAATAGAAAATACCGTCTCTATGTAGGAAAAAGGTTACACGTCGGACGGTGATGGCATTTACTCCCTTCATACTGAAAACCGTTCAAGCTCTAAAACGCTAAGCACTCAAACAGGGAATCGCTGCCATTAACGGGGCTTTTTACGAGTTTCCGGGAGCCGTGTCATAATTTTAAAGCTATGCGCAAATACGTTAAAATATTTACGAAAGGCACGAAAACAAGAGTCAAACACAATTGCCGTGCCTGGTAGTACACCGGCCTATGGTCTGTACAAAACTTAGTTTCGTAGGCGTCGATCGTTATTTCGAAAACTTCGTGATGCTCGGGGATAGCGATCGAAACTTACATCAAAAACTTTTCTTATCAAAATGGCGCGTCATGCAAGTCTTGCTTTATAACGAACTGAATCCGAAAACGATACCCGGCTTTACCAAGTTGAAAAACTATCTCGAAGCCGGCGATTTCAAGTCTGCCGACGTCAAAAAGGTCGGCGATAATTTGTTTCGCGCTCGTCTCAATCGTAGCGATCGGCTGCTGTTTTCGATTTATCGCCATCAAGGCCAAGCCTACGCGTTGATGTTGGAATTGATCAAGGGCCATGCCTATGAAGATTCGCGGTTTTTACGTCATGGAGCAACGGTCGACGAAGATAAAATTCCGGTGCTGAACGCCCCTGACGAAAACGTCGGGCAAGACTTGGTGTATCTGAATACGGGGCATCAGTGCTTTAATCTGCTCGATAAAATTATTTCCTTCGACGATAGCCAGCAATCGATTTATGCGCTGAATCCGCCGTTGATCGTGATCGGCTCGGCCGGTAGCGGCAAAACCGCATTGACGCTGGAAAAGATGAAGCAGGCGGTCGGCGATGTCCTTTATGTTACGCAATCGGCCTATTTGGTCAAAAATTCCCGCGATCTTTATTACTCGCATCATTACCGGAATGATGATCAACAGGTCGATTTTCTGTCGTTTCAGGAATTTCTCGAAAGCATCAAGGTGCCGGAAGGTAAGCCGGTTACGTTTCAACATTTCCAACAATGGTTCGGCCGTCATCGGCAAGGCGGCCAATTCAAAGATGCACACAAGCTGTTCGAGGAATTTCGCGGCGTCATCACGGGGCCTGCCACCGATAAAAGCTGGCTCAGCCGCGAGGATTATCTGGCGTTGGGGGTCAAGGAATCGATTTTTCTGGCCGAGGAGCGCGAAGCGGTTTACGGCATCTTCGAGAAATATCTGGAATTTTTACGCGAAAATCGGCTTTACGACAGCAATGTCGTCAGTCACGATTATCTGAAGATCAGCGAGCCGCGTTACGATTTTGTCGTCGTCGACGAAGTTCAGGACCTGACCAATATTCAGCTTTACCTGATCATGAAGTCGTTGCGGCAGACGCAGGATTTTATCTTGTGCGGCGATTCCAATCAGATCGTACATCCGAATTTCTTTTCCTGGTCCAAGGTTAAGACGCTGTTTTACAAACAAGAAGACTTGCAGGGTTCCGAAGACCTGATCCGGATTCTCAATACCAACTACCGCAATTCGCCGCAGGTTACCGACATCGCGAACCGGATTTTGAAGATCAAAAACCGCCGCTTCGGGTCGATCGACAAGGAAAGCCATTACTTGGTCGAAAGCAACGGACATACCCAGGGCGAAGTGCTGTTTTTACAAGATAACGACAAAATCAAACAGGAATTGGATAAAAAAACCAAGGCTTCGACGCTGTTCGCCGTGATCGTGATGACCGCCGAACAAAAACCGATGGCCCGCGAACACTTCAGCACGCCGCTGGTGTTCACGATTCAAGAAGCCAAAGGATTGGAATATGAAAATATCATTCTGTACAACTTTCTAAGCCTGGAAGAGGCGCGCTACCGCGAAATCAGCAAAGGCGTCAGTCAGGCCGATTTGGAATTAGATCTCAAATATGCGCGCGGTAAGGACAAAACCGACAAGTCGCTGGAAGTCTACAAATTCTATATCAACGCCTTGTATGTCGCGCTGACCCGGGCGATCAAGAATCTGTATTGGATAGAAAGTAACCCGAAACAGCCTTTGCTCGACTTGGTGGGGCTGCGCGATGCCAGGGATTCGTTGGAGTTAGCAAACCAAAATTCGAGTCTCGACGATTGGCGGCAAGAAGCGCATAAACTCGAATTGCAAGGCAAACAGGAGCAGGCGGATCGTATACGTAGCGAGATTCTGAAGCAAAAAACACCGAATTGGCAGGTCATTGCCGGTGAAAATCTGGAAAATCTGAAGCAACAAGCGCTCGTCGACAATAATAAGAAAGCCAAAATGGCACTTTTCGAATACGCCTTGGTTTATGAAGATCGTAACCTGATTAACCAATTGATCAAAAGCGATTTCAAGCCCGCGCAAAATCCCGTAAAGGGCCTGCAGATGCTGCAACAAAATCATTATATTGCCTACACCTTCAAGAAACCCGATGCGGTGTTGAAGCAGGTCGATTTGTACGGCCCCGATTTTCGCAATGTATTCAGCCAAACCCCGTTGATGGTTTCCGCATGGACGGGAAATGTCGAAGTGGTCAAGGCGCTGTGCGAATTGGGAGCCGATACCGAAAAAGTCGATGGTAACGGCCTGAATGCCTTTCAAATCGCTCTTGGTCAGAGCGAGCGCGACGAAGCCTATGCCAAAAAGAAATTGGCCGAGATTTACGAACAATTGGAGCCTTCCAGTATGAGCATTCAGGTTGACGGGCGCCTGATAAAGCTGGATCAGCACTTGATGGAATTTTTTCTGCTGAATTTAATGATCGCGCTGTTTTACCGGGTCATGCCTAAAAAAATGCATTATCGACTCGAGGGCTTCGCGACCCAGGATATACTTGATGCGATACAACACATCCCGAATATTATCTTGCCCGAAAGGCGAAAAAAAACGCGCTTATCTGAGCAGTATTTTGTCGAAGAATGAAATCAACCGGGATGACAAATACAATCGAAAACTGTTTTACCGGGTCAGGACCGGCTACTATATTTTCAATCCGAATCTGGCGCTGAAGGTCGAAGGCGAGTGGGTCAATGTTTATGATCTCTTGTTATTGGATCGGCTCGCTCCGGATTATGAACACCAACATAGCGGTTGGGGAATCAAACTGGACGAGATCAGAGCAAAGAATATGGAAAATTGTAAAAACCAGTTGAGGGCGTTGTTGGTGAATATGATGGGCGGTTAATAACATAGTTTGAATACTTGGAGCGCACTTGCTTGAATGCCGCTTCTTGAACATGTGCCCTGTATATTAACCTCTAAAGCTAAACCGATCTTTTCTGAATCCAATGTAATTACCGTGTTCCCAAACTCAGCGTCGCCGTGATGCCAGGCTCCTTCCTGACGGGGTTCAGTTCGGTCGCGAGTAGGAAGATCCGGTTTCCTGGGATACCGCCTTCGGCGATCAGGTAATTTTGTATTGCTCCGGCTCTGCGTACCGCCAAGTCGTTTAGTCGCTGTTGATCGGGTTCCAAGGTCGCCTCGAGTGTTTGCCGAGCGATTTCGTAAAAGTCGCCTTGTTCGGGGTTTTTTAATCTCGGTCTGCCGAAGAACGAATAGTCGGCCAGCATCGGAAATTTTTCGATGAAGAGTTGCGCAAGCAAACGCTGCTCCTCGTCTTCAGAGAGTGTGACATATTCCGCGCGGATTCTTCTACCTTCCGCTCTGAGTTCTTTCGCTCTCATCGATTTCAGTTGATCGTTCAGTGCTTCCGAGCGTAGTGCCGGCCAGTCCAGAGCCTCGAAGGCGGCGCCTCTGATTTCTAATCTGAGAGCCAGTCTGTCTTTCAGTGCCTTGGCCAGTGCGTCGAGCTTGGTTTGTTCGGCCTCCGCGATCCTGGTGCTACCCGGTTCGAAAGTGATTGTGCTTAAATCCTGTTCCGCGTCAAACATCGATGCGATGGCTCTGAACGGCGATGTGGCTATGTTTCTTATTAGGTTGCCGAGCGCTCTCATCACCAACGAGCCGACGCTGAATTCCGGATCGTCGAGACTTCCAGTGATGGGTAAGTCGATACTGATTTGTCCTTTGGAGTCTTTCAGCAATGCGATCGCTAAATTCAACGGTAGCGATACCGCATCGGGGTTTTCGACTCTCTCGCCGAGCGTGAATTGATCTATGAAAAGATTATTCTGTGCGTTGAGTTTGCCTTGGTCGATCGTGTATTTGAGATCCAGTGACATTTGGCCTCTTTCGATTTTATAACCGGCAAATTGAGCCATGTAGGGAGTGACCAGCGGCAACGGCATGTCCTTGAAGTTTAATTCGATCGCTGAATCACCGCTATCCATTTGATAATTGCCGGCAATGCTGACATCGGCCAAATTATAAACCTTGCCTTGCAGCGACAACTCGGCGGTAGCGCCGGGTTTGGATGAAATGCCGGACAAGACGCCGTCAAGATTATTCATTTGCGTGACGAAAGGTAGTATCAAAGAATAATCGGCGAAGTCGGACAAGCCTCTTCTGACCTCGATTCGGCCGACATGATAATGGATGGGTTTAGCGGGTTCGGCTTCGGTCTGTTCGGTTTCCGGAGTTTCGGTCGCTACGATAATATCGTTGAAGTTGGTCGTTCCGTCTTTTTTGATCAATACGCGAATGTAAGGCCGGTCGAAGCGGATGTCTTCAAAAATGAACTGATTAGCCGCTAGGTCAATCGAAATACTGCCGAGGTCAAGCTTGCGCCATTTGACGAAGTCCCTGCGTTGAGCTTGATCGCGAGTTAACAGCCTGTCTATATGAGCATCGCCTCGAAATTTCAAGTCCAGCTCGTCCTGTTCGTCGATGGCTAATAAAGCCTGACCCTGAGCGGAAAAATCGCCTTCTATGAGGTCCAAACGAACATGATTTTCCAAGTAGGGTTGGAAAGTTTTTAGCGCGATCGTGTCGACTTTAAGATCGAGATCGGCCGAGAGCGGGGCAGGGGCTAGTTGACCTTCGATGTCGATCGAGCCGGTTTCGTTGACCTTCGTGTGCAAACGCAGCGGTAATTTTTGATCGGTTTGATCCGTTAAGTGCTCGATGCCGATGGACAGACCGGACAAGGTGAGCGGAACAGGCGTTTTTTGAGTTTTGTCGGTAAACGCTATTCGATAGCCGTCGATAGTGAGCAAGTCGAGCGCGAATTGCCAGGGTTTGCTATCGGGTGTCGGTATCGGATCGGTTTGTTTGGTGTTCTCGTTACCGAATAGAGCTAGATAGTTAAATTGACCGTCCGGGTTGAGCCAGGCTTTCAGCTTCGCGTCTTTCGATGTCAACGACGCGATATGAATGCGCTGTTTAGCGGTATCGGCCTTGATACCGCTAGCTGTTATTGCCGGAATGTTGATGAGTTCGATATCTTGCCCGTCCGCCCCGAATTTGAGTTCGCTAAGATCTATTTTGCCTTTTTCGATTTGGACGGCCATGTCAGGAGCTATCGTTACATCGGCTGTAACCGTTAAAAGGCTCAACTCGGTTTCGAGTCTTTCGGTATGCGGCTTGAAGGCCATTTTCAGTTTGTTAAGATCGAATCGGCTTTGATCTATGTTCAGTTTGAGACCTTTTTCGGTGCTTTCGGCTGTATAGACAGCATCGAAAGTCATGTTGCGCGCCGATAATTCCGGGATGTTGGCAGACGGTTTGGACGGTTTCAGGTTAAACGTATCGATGAGCAGTTTGGCGCTATCGGTGCTGGCTTTTAGATCATCGCCGGACATTGTTAAGGCGTAGTTGGTTCCTAACTTGATGGATTTAACTGCAATTTCGGCCCTTTGGCCGGGGTTTGCGGCGATATTGAGGTTCAGATCATCGGCTTTGAGTTGATTGGGCGTTGCTGTTTTGATGGTCAAATCGTCACCGGTCTTTGTCAATGCAAAGTTGGCGCCTAAATTGATCGATTTGACGGCAATATCAGTCTTTTGGCTTGGGCGTGTGGTCATATTAAGAGTCAGATCATCGACGCGGAGTTGGTTGTCTGTTTCGGTTTTGACCATCAGTTCGCCGTTTGAGACCGTCATTAAGTAACCGGCTTCGAGCTTGATCGACTTGGTTGCAATGCCGGACGTTTGATCGGGCGCTGTCGCGATGTTGAATTTGAGATTGTCGACGTCAAGCACGATGGCTTTGATTTCGGCGGTTAAGCCGTCTTCAGCGGCAGTGAACGCATAGTCGGCAGAAAGATTCAGATCGCCATCATCGACTTTGATATCGCCGGCCTCATGTAAAAAAAGCTGTCCGATTCGCGACAAACCAACTTTTTCTACTTTAATCGAGCCTTGCGATTGCAGCGGCTTGAGTGAGATAGAGCCTTGCCAATCGAGCGTACTTTTCGAGTCAGAAACAAACGAAAATTGCAAAGGGGCAGGCGTGGGATCGACCGAATTCAATCCGGCGAGCGTCAGATAGATTGAGCCCAGAGTTTCTTTTTGCGGTTCGGCAAGTTGTAGATCCTCCCAAAGGACAGAGCCATCCAGAATGGCTAGGCCGCTTAGCCGGAATGCCGATATTTCGGCATCTTTTTCGATAGGTTGTTCTTCCGGGGCGGCTTCGATTAAATCGGCGAAATTGAAAACGCCTTCAGCGTCCTTGGCGATTCTGACGAACGGTTCGATCAAGGTGATTTTTTCGATGATAGGCTTAAAATGAGCGATCGAGTTAAACCCGGCGATATCGATATAAAGGTCTTTGAAGGCCGCGAACGATTGTCCATCGGTTTCTTTTAATTCGAAGCCCTGTATAGCCATTTCCAATGTGAATGGGTTGATCGCAAGTTTCTCTACGGCGGCTGTGCGCCCGGTTTCCTGGTTGATGATTTTAGGGAGTTGATTTTTCAGAACGGCCGGCAAGATCCAAAAGCCGGCGAGTGCATAAAATGCAAACAAGATCGAGAGGATTGCGGCGGGTTTGATCAGGTGTCGTAATCCATTTTGTATCCGTTCGGATAAATCAGCGGTATTCATTCGGCCTCCGCGTCGCCATGAAAAATTTAGTGGTTGTCGTTATTTTATACCCCAAATGAGGATTGAGGGGGATTAAAGGTTAAAGGTGAAAGGTGAAAGGTGAAAGGTGAAAGGTGAAAGGTGAAAGGTGAAAGGTGAAAGGTGAATGGTGAATGGTGAATGGTGAATGGTGAATGGTGAATGGTGAATGGTGAATGGTGAATGGTGAATGGTGAATGGTGAATGGTGAATGGTGAATAGGCGGCTCGAGAGGGGCGTTTAGTGTTCCGATGTTTCCCTAGTTGCTATGCAATTAAAGTACGCAGCCCGTATGCAGCATAGCGGAATACGGGAATGGTGTGGCTCCGAATTTCCTGGATTGTGCTAAGCTCTATCCGGGCTGCGTTGCTTAGATTAGCCGGAAAAGGCTCGATCTTTAAAACAGAAAGTTGTTATCGACGCTAGCCTTGAACTTATCGATGGGTTCTGAGGGCAGGGTGCAGGAAAGACTCGAGTTTTTGCCGGACGATGCGGGGGTTCTCGCTTTCCTGTACCGCTAAGATTCCTTCAATAATCATTTCACGGATAAACATTTCTTCTTTATCTTTTTGTTTGAGTTTATTGCCCATTGGGCTGAATACTAGATTGCCTAATAAAGAACCGTAGAGCGTCGTTAAAAAAGCTACCGCGATCGAAGGGCCTAATTGCGAAGGATCGGATAAATTGCCCATAACGCCGATTAGACCGACGACGGTTCCTATCATGCCCATGGCCGGGGCCACGCCGGCCATTGTCGACATCATTGCAATACCTGTTTGATGGCGCTGCGAAGTCATTTCATTATCGTTTTCCATGACGCGCCGGACTTCATCCGGTGCGATGCCGTCGACAACCAACATCAACGCATTCCGGATAAACGGGTCCTTGATCTTTAGCATATCCTCTTCCAATGCCAGCAAGCCCCCTCGGCGAGCTCGGTCGGCTAATTTAACGAATAAATTAATTTGCGCATGCGGATTGGGCTTTTCCATTCTGAAGCTTTGCCAAATATATTTGGGTAACATAGCGAAGGTTTTTAGCGGGTAAGCCATCATTGTCGCACCCAGCGTACCGCCGGCGACTAAAATGATCGACGGTCCGTTGATTAAGGAAAAAGGGTTTCCGTGGTCCAGCAATACAGCGACGGCAATCGCGCATAAGGCGACAAATGGGCCGAAGATGGTTGCAAAATCCATGTAGACAGGTTGTTTCACAGGGTCTCTATTTATTAGTTTTATGGCTAAGATTGCATGGCATGATGCAAATATCTGCAAACTTCATGGTTCCAGAAAATTATTTGTCACAAAATCCTTCGTAAAAAGCAGATGTGCCCGTTCAGAGTTCAAATGCGCGTTTATACCCTTTGCTAGTCAAATTTCGGCGTCGGGGGTGCCCGTCAAAGGACGCCGTGAATACGTCCATGTAGGCTCTATGACAGCATCCATGCTGCCAAAGCCTTTGCCGAACACCCCGACGCCTCCATACGCTAATGCCGAAATTTGAAGTGCGATAGGTATACATGCAGGATGGTATTCATGGTTTTGAACGTTTCGAGGAAATAATGCGATTCTGAATGTCGGACATTCGATACCTGTAAAAATAGCACAGAGTTCGTTTTGATAATTGGATTTCGGACAAAGATTGAAAATGCTTAACACGGAAAAGACAGGATCAAAGAGTAAACCGCTTACGTAACATAGCAAAATGTTACTTTATAAACTATAAACCTAAAAAGAGCAGTTGGCATGTGTTGTAGGCCGTTCGTGATGAGCGAAGTCGAAGTATGAGCGGATTCCAAGCGCCACCCTTTGGCTGAGCATTCTAAATCCCGTTTGCCCTGAGCCTTGTCGAAGGGTGGGCGGGATTTAAAATGCTCAACATATTTTAGGATGAGTGGAAGTGCTCGCTGTCGTCGATTGATTTGGTTCAGCATCCTTCGCATCGGATTACGAACTTGCATCGGTGGCTTGGCCTTTAATGATATTACTGACGATGTCGATCGGCAGCGGAAATACGATCGTCGACGATTTTTCTCCGGCGATTTCGGTCAACGTCTGCAGATAGCGAAGTTGTATGGCTTGTGGCTGTTGCGCGAGTATCGTAGCGGCCTGCAATAATTTTTCCGAGGCTTGCATTTCGCCTTCCGCATGAATGATTTTCGCGCGGCGGGTGCGTTCCGCTTCTGCTTGTTTGGCGATAGCTCTTACCATGCTTTCGTCGAGATCGACATGCTTGATTTCGACATTCGCGACCTTGATGCCCCAGGCGTCGGTTTGCTGGTCGAGAATGGTTTGGATATCGATATTCAATTTGTCGCGCTCGGCCAGCATTTCGTCCAGTTCATGTTGGCCCAATACCGAGCGAAGCGTCGTTTGCGCCAATTGGCTGGTAGCTTCGTAAAAATTTTCGACCTGAATGATCGCCTTGTCGGGATCGATAACTCGGAAATAGACCACGGCATTGACCTTGACCGAGACATTGTCGCGCGAAATGACATCTTGCGACGGCACGTCCATGACGATGGTACGCAGGTCGACCCTGACCATTTGTTGAATGAGCGGAATCACGATAATAAAGCCGGGGCCTTTGACTTTGTAAAAACGGCCAAGCGTGAAAATAACGCCGCGTTCGTATTCACGTAAAATTCTAAATGCGCTGATCAACAACAATAATACGAAGCTGCCGAAAATTAAACCGAAATATTCAAACATCTTTGTGCTCCTGGTTGGGCGTGGAATTAACCTCGAGTATAAGGCCGTCCCGGCCGATTACGCGAATCCGCTGGTTTTTTTTGAGTGATTCGCGGCTGCGGGCTTGCCATATTTCACTGTGGACCCGCACAGGCCCCGTATCGGTAAAGTCGGCAAGCACGATGCCGGTTTCGCCAAGCAATTCTTCCCGGCCGGATACGATGGGCTTTTGCCTGGATTTTAACAACATGCCCAAGGCGAAAATTAAAAATGCTGCGCTGGTAAGCGCGAAAGCGCCGACTAAGGCAATGTCGATGCCGAATCCGGTGGCATCGGTATCCATTAGAATGACAGAGCCGATCACGAACGCGGTCAAACCGCCGAAACCGAGTATACCGATACTGGGTACGAAAGCTTCGGCAATCATTAATGAAATGCCTAATAAAATCAGTGCGAAACCGGCATAGTTAATCGGTAATACTTGGAACGCGAAAAGGGCCAGTAACAAGCTAATACCGCCGATGGTGCCCGGGACGATGGCTCCGGGATTGGAAAATTCGAATATCAGGCCGTAAATTCCGGCAATCAGTAAGATATAGGCGATATTCGGATTAGTAATTACTGCCAGTAATTCGCTGCGCCAGTCTGGTTCTAAGGCTTGAATCGCCGCATTGTCTGTTGATAGGGAAATATCGCGCCCGAGTACGTTGATTTTTCGTTGATCGAGTTGTTTTAGCAAATCGTATCGATCGGTTGCTAGAATATCGATCACATTGAGTTCTAGGGCTTTTTCGGCAGAAAGGCTTGCCGCTTCTCGAACGGCTTGTTCTCCCCAATTGGCGTTTCTGCCGCGCATTTCGGCCAGGCTTCTGATATAGGCGACTGCGTCGTTAATGGCTTTTTGCGCCATCGCGTTTTTAGGCGATTTGCTAGAAGAGGTCTGGTCGACGGATTGATCTTTGTCGGGTTGTTCACCGGGCGTTTCGGTTGGACCGATCAATTGTACCGGTGTTGCGGCGCCAAGATTGGTTCCCGGCGTCATTGCGGCGATATGGCTTGCGTAAAGAATATAAGTTCCGGCGCTGGCGGCTCGTGCCCCGCCCGGTGTGACATAAGTGATCACCGGAATCGGCGAGGCGATGATTTTTTTAATGATTTGCCGCATGGATGTGTCAAGGCCGCCCGGCGTGTCGAGTGTGATCAAGATCGCTTTAGCTCCGGATTCGGAAGCCTTGTCCATGCTGCGCTCGATATAGTCCGAAGTCGCAGGACCAATAGCATCTTGAATGGTTAATTGAACAATCGGTGTTGCGGGAATGGCAGCTTGATTATTTTCAGCCGAGACGGAATTGATAAACATAGCCATGACAAAAAGTAGCGGCAGAACTGTGCGGCGGTCGATGTGTCTTTTCATGAATGGCTACCTGATTATCCAAGCAGAAGCGGCTATCTCGAGTCTACGCCATGAATGGCTTATCGGCAATAGTTGTTATTTGTTCGGCTGGCGTTTGCCAGGAAAGGTGTCGAGTTTGTCGCTCTAACAGGTGTCGGATGTTAGGATGAGGTTATAGGAGCAGGGGCGTCCCTTGACGGTGATTCCCGCTCCGAATTTTTCTGGTTCCCACGGTCCTCCGCTCATCGTTATACATAAATTGTAGGGTACGCTACGCGTACCAAAGCCGTGCCCTGGCGGTTCGGTTGGCACATGACTATCGCGGGGTTACCATGGTACGCACAGCGTACCCTACGCGGCTGTGTTGTTTGATAAAATTGCGGATATTAAACGTCAGTGGCTTCGATAGTCGCGACGAAGGCGTCGCTCCCACAGGAGGCCGGATGCTCTGTGGGGGCGATCCCCTGATCGCGATTTCGAAGTCGGGTACGTTAGGTAGCAATAAATGGTATCGAAGTCGCATTAGCTAAGATGGGGTATTTACGACTTATGTATAACGACGAGAGCTCTAGCTTGGGAGAAACACCTCGGAAGCTCCAGTTTCCTGAGACCGACACAACCTCCGCTCACTCTCAATCAACCCCGACTCGCTCGTTCAATTTTTCTTGATTGTCGGGAAGCTAGAGCTTCCTGAATAGGTTACCCAAGCTAGAGCTTGGGTAACAGCATATTTTAGTTTTTACGACTACGACTGGCCCCTGCTCCAGCAATTCCCAATTTGGAGATCAAAAAGGGTGTGGGATATGCTTGGCGAGGATGTCGGCAGCAGGGCAGATTTTTGCTCCATGCAAAATCTGCATTCACGCCATCCTTGGCGTTCGAGCTGCCGCCAAGCCCCCATGGATGGGTTTACGGCGTTCCTCGACAGGCATACCCCACACCCTAAAATCGGCGAAACTGCTCAAACTGGGAATTGCTGCCCCTGTTCGGACACTTGGCTTCGGCAAGCTGAAGCATCTTGCTAATCAGGTTCCATTAAGAAAGCCAAGTTGGTTTTCAGCTAACTCCTCTCTTTAATTTTTAAATTAGGAGAAGTAAATACTCGCACCACCGAAGGCGGATTTTATTTCGCTTTTAACCGGGTCAATGCTTCGGTGACATGCGGTTCGATGGCTTGATACAGAACCTGGTGCATTTTCGGGTTGCCGGCAATGACGTTGCCGGTTTCCATGTAATTATCTTGGAAGGCAAAATCGGTGGCGACGCCGCCGGCTTCCTTGATCAGCAAAATACCGGCCGCCATATCCCAAGGATGTAATCCGATTTCCCAAAAACCGTCGAGTCTGCCGATTGCGACATAGGCTAAATCGAGTGCGGCCGCTCCGGCACGGCGTATGCCCGCGGAATCGGCATGTATGGTCCGGAACATGCCAAGATAGGCATCGAGATGTTGCTGACTTTTAAACGGAAAACCGGTTCCGATCAGTGCGCCTTTGAGTCCGGTTTGATTGGTCACGCGAATGCGGCGGTTATTCATCATCGCGCCGCCGCCGCGTTCGGCGGTAAACAATTCATCGCGTAACGGATCGTAAACGACGCCGAGCTCCAGTTTGCCTTTGACTTGCAGTGCTATTGATACGGCATAGACAGGAAAACCGTGTAGGAAATTGGTTGTACCGTCCAGCGGGTCGATAATCCAAACGAAATCGTTGCCTTTGTGTTCGCCGCTTTCTTCAGCCAAAATAGCATGATCGGGAAAGGCGGTTTTAATAATTTTTATGATTTCCTGTTCGGCCATGCGGTCGACTTCGGTCGCGAAATCGTTGATGCCTTTCCGGTTGATTTGAAGTTTTCCGACATTGTCGGCCGAGCGGGAAATTATCTCACCGGCGTTTCTGGCGGCGCGCACGGCAATATTGAGCATGGGATGCATGATATTTGATACGAAGCTGAATTAGAAAATATCAATAGCATATCAAATCTTTTGTTAAAATTTTCTGTTTTTTCAAATGGCGGGGCTACGCATTGTTGTCGAATATTAAAATCGTATTGGTCGAAACCTCTCATCCCGGTAATATTGGAGCGGTTGCTCGAGCCATGAAGAATATGAACCTTAAAGATTTGGTTTTGGTTGCTCCGAAGCAATTTCCCTGCGCGGATGCCACTGCCAGAGCTTCCGGGGCGGATGATATTTTGAGTTCCGCTTTGGTTTGCGACAGCTTGCAAGAGGCTGTCGCCGATTGTTCCATTGTGGTAGGAACCAGTGCTCGTTGCCGAACGATTAGTTGGCCGGAGTTAACACCTAGGGAGTGTGCGAATCTCTTGAAAACGGAAGCGATCGATCATAAGGCGGCAATCGTATTCGGTAGAGAACACTCCGGGTTGAAAAATCATGAATTGGACCTGTGTCGTTATTTATTGCGAATCCCGTGCAACAAAGATTTCAGTTCATTAAATCTTGCCGCCGCCGTGCAAGTCGTCAGCTATGAGCTCTTCGTGGCTTCAGGCCAGGACTATGAAGTCACTGTCGGTGATAAAGGCAAAGGCTTGTTGGCGACAGCCGCTCAGATGGAAGCGTTTTATGAACACATGATCGAAGCGCTATCCGATATCGGCTTCATGCATCCCGATAAATCGAAGTCGGTGATGCGCCGTTTGCGTAGAATCTATAACCGGGCTCGTCTAGAGAGTAAAGAGGTGGACCTATTACGCGGAATTTTACGAATGTCGCAAGGCAATAAAAAGAAGGGCTAATTATGTGGCGAGAAATCAAAGAGAATATCGATTGTGTGTTTGAACGGGATCCTGCCGCACAAACGGTGTTTGAAGTGATTACCGCTTATCCCGGTTTTCATGCGTTGTTGATTCATCGAGTCGCGCATTTTTGTTGGCAAGCCGGTTTTCGATGGCTTGGGCGCTTTGTCTCGCATGTCGGTCGTTGGTTGACCGGGATTGAAATTCATCCGGGCGCGACGATCGGCAGACGGTTTTTTATCGATCACGGCATGGGGGTCGTAATCGGCGAAACTGCAGTGATCGGCGACGACTGTACGCTTTACCATGGTGTTACGCTAGGCGGAACCTCATGGAACAAAGGTAAGCGTCATCCGACCTTACATGACGGCGTTGTAGTAGGCGCCGGCGCGAAAGTATTGGGGCCGATAGAAATAGGCGAGGGCGCGCGTATCGGTTCGAATTCGGTTGTCCTGAAATCGGTTCCGGCCGGTGCGACCGTGGTTGGGATACCGGGGCATGTGATCGACCCTAAGGCTAAAAAGCCTGATTCTCATCGAAAAAAAATAGTCGCGAAAATGGGCTTCGATGCTTACGGCACGAGTGACGACATGACGGATCCTGTCGCTAAGGCGATCAATCATATGTTGGATCATATGCAAGCAGTCGACGGGCAGCTTGAAGTCATGAAAAAAGCGCTAAAAGACGCCGGTATCGCATGTCCGGATCAGTCGATTCCGGAAGAGGATTATAAGAGCGATAAGTTGGATGAGATTTGAAAAGTTTAAGGGGCAAGGGGCAAGGTGAAAGATGAAAGATGAAAGATGAACATCTGCTGTTTTTCTTGCTCTTGGGGGACGTTATACCTTTGGCGCTTCAAATTTCGGTAGTGTCCAAGGAGGCGTAGGGGCGAGTGTCCGACAAATGCTTTGCTAGTATCCGCCATATGACGGGTGCCCCGGTGCCGAATTTTGGTCTACGATCGGTATAATTCAAATGAGTTTTTTTCAAAGTTGACTAATTTGCTTGGTTAAGTATAGTAATGCGCATTGATTTGCTATTTGAGGATTAGGTTGTGCGATTAACCACAAAAGGCCGCTATGCAGTTACAGCCATGCTTGATCTGGCTTATCACAGTCAGCAAGATCCGGTCACTTTAACCGATATCGCGACTCGTCAGACCATTTCGTTATCTTATTTGGAACAGCTGTTTGCTCGTTTGCGTAGAGCCGGCATGGTTACCGGTGTGCGTGGGCCCGGCGGGGGGTATCGTCTGAGTCGTGCGGCGAGCGAGATTAATATCGCCGAAATCATCGAGGCCGTCGATGAACCCCTAGATACTACCAAATGTGCCGGCGAAGGCAATTGCCAAAACAACAAAGCGTGTTTGACTCATGACTTATGGATGGGGCTTAGCGATCAGATTCGGGGATATTTAAAAGGCATCAGCCTCGGCGATTTGTTGACGAGGCATCATGTTCAGGAAGTTGCTAAGCGGCAGGAACAAGATGCTAAAGTGGTTGAAATTCATCGGCAAGAAAGAGTCAGCGCTTAAGTCTTCGAACGCATGGTCTATCTCGATCACAATGCTACGACGCCGCTCGATGATCGCGTTTTAGAGGCGATGCTGCCGTTTTTGAAATCCTTTTACGGTAATCCGTCGGCCCTGTATCGGATCGGCCGGTTATCGCGTAGCGCGATTGAAGCGGCTAGGGAGCAAGTTGCTGCGCTCGTCGGCGTCTCTCCCGGTCAGGTAGTCTTTACCAGCGGGGGTACCGAGTCGAATAATTTGGCATTGAACTCGATCAAGAGTCATACGCGGCTATTGATTTCCAGCATTGAACATCCATCGGTTACCGAGCCCGTCGAACGCTTGCGAAATCGTAGTTGCTCAGTCGATATTCTGGCCGTGAATGAAAACGGTATATTCGATCGCGAATCTTTCGAGCGATGCTGTGCGAACCGGCCTAATTTCGCCTCTTTGATATTGGCCAATAATGAAACCGGCGTGATACAGTCTATCGCCGAGTGGGCCGGCATGTTACGCGAACAGGGAACAATAGTGCATGCCGATGCGGTGCAGGCGGCCGGAAAAATTCCGTTGGCCTTCAATGCGCTCAATGTTCAGTTAATGTCTATATCCGGGCATAAAATTTACGGTCCCAAAGGTAGTGGTGCGTTGATCGTCGAAAAAGGCACAGAACCGGAACCTTTGCAGCTCGGTGGCGGTCAAGAGCAAGGTTTTCGAGCAGGTACCGAAAATGTCGCGGCAATCGTCGGCTTCGGTAAAGCGGCAGAATTAGCACTTGCTGAAATGTCGCAATGGCGAAACCAAATGCTCGATTTAAGGCAATTGTTGGAGCCGGGACTGGCGGAGTTGAACGCAACCATTTTCAGCCAAGCGGTAGAACGATTGCCCAATACCGTGCAATTCGGGATTGACGGCGTCGATGGCGAGATGTTGTTGATGCAACTCGATAAAAAAGGCTTTGCGGTATCGAGCGGTTCGGCTTGCGCCAGTGGCGGCGGCATGCCGAGTCCGGTATTGACGGCGATGGGTGTTGCCCGGGATTTAGCTAAAAGCGCTTTGCGCGTCAGTTTGGGTAAAGCCAATACCGAAGCGGATATTACCGATTTTGTGAAATGTTTAAAAACTATTTTGAATCGAACCTAATATTCATGAAGGCCCGGTCATCGCCCCGGCAAATGAAAGATCTCTGGTGGCGGAGGGCGCGGTCACTCGCCCGACAGGACGCCGTGAATACGTCCATGTAGGCTCGACGGCGGCTCCCTGCCGCCGACGCCTGTCGATCGAGCAACCGCACCCTCTCTGGAACCGGCATTACCAGAACTGAGTTTTGTATATTGAAAAATTAGATAATGGGTCTAAATCTACGAACTTTCACAGTAACGTTAAGAGGTGTTGAATGGCGATTTCTTTAACCGAGAGCGCGGCAAAACAAATTAAAAAACAATTGGACAAACGCGGCAGCGGCGTGGGTTTGAAATTAGGCGTTAAAAAATCCGGTTGTTCCGGTTTCGCTTATACGATCGATTATGCCGATGAAGTGCATGAAGGCGATCGGGTGTTCGAACAATACGGGGTTAAGGTCATTACGACGCAAGACGATCTCGCTGTGATTGATGGAATCGAGTTGGATTATCGCCGCGAGGGCATCAACGAAGCATTCAAATTCAATAATCCGAATGTCACCGGCATGTGCGGTTGCGGCGAGAGTTTTTCGGTGTGATTCCTGTCCAGAAATAGAAAATTCAAAGCGAGTACCGTAGGGTGCGCATCGCGCACCTTTCCACGGTACAGAACCCGGCATAGCTCCCGACCCGGGTGCGCGATGTGCGCCCTCCACCTAACGCTTTATAATCCGTGATCACCAATAATTTCCAAAATATTTAGAGATTAAAAAGCGGGGACATAGAAATTTAGCTAAAATCGCTTTTTTTTCGGCCGCCTTGGTTAATCTCCTCATTTTGCTTCAACTCTTTTGCAGCAAAAGTCTTCATTCGGAACCTTTCGTGCTCAATCATTCTCATCTGTATACTCGACATGATTCCCGTCGATTGATTCAGCCATTCGTTGCAATCATAGGCGGCGGTCCAGCCGGGCTTATGGCTGCTGAGGCGTTAAGTCAAAGCGGCGTTCGGGTCGATGTTTACGATGCGATGCCGTCGGTGGGCCGTAAATTCCTGATGGCCGGCAAGGGCGGCATGAATATTACGCATTCCGAAGCCTACGATATTTTTTTATCGCGATACGGTAAGCGAAGCGGCGTCATCAAGCCGATACTCGATGCGTTCGGTTCCGATCAGCTTATAAAATGGTTGCGCGACCTCGGTGTCGAAACTTTTATCGGCAGCTCCGGGCGCGTATTTCCAACCGACATGAAAGCAGCGCCCTTGCTGCGCGCCTGGTTGCATCGTTTGCGCGAAACGGGCGTTAATTTTCACATGCGCCACCGTTGGCAAGGTTGGTCCGAAACCGGCGAGTTGATATTTTTAACGCCTCAAGGCGAAAAATCGATTCGCGCCGATGCCACGGTTTTGGCATTGGGCGGTGGTAGTTGGTCGAAACTGGGTACGGATGGTGTTTGGGTTGATTGTCTGGTTAATCGTAATATTCCCGTAGCGCCTCTTAGACCGTCGAATTGCGGCTTTGAAACGGCCTGGAGCGATCGATTTCGCGAGGCTTTTGCCGGACAAGCGGTCAAATCTGTGGCGGTAAGCGTCTCTGCAGGGGGTATCTCGCATCCTTTGAATGGAGAGTTTACTATTACGCAATACGGTGTCGAAGGCAGCTTGATATATGCTTTTTCGGCGCAATTGCGCGAGCAAATCGATGTAACCGGTCAGGGGCTGATGCTATTGGACTTACTACCCGAAACCGAATTACAGGCCTTGATTAAGAAATTATCCCGGCCGCGAGGCAAAAATTCTCTGGCCAATTTCTTAAGAAAATCCGCCGGCATAAAAGGCGTTAAAGCCGCATTGCTGCGCGAATTAGCCGATGCGGACGATTATCGCGATATGCATCGATTGGCTGCGAAAATCAAAGCTTTACCGATTCGATTAACGGCAACCCGGCCGCTGGACGAAGCGATCAGCAGCGCAGGCGGCGTGATGTTCGAAGCGCTCGACGACTGTTTGATGCTGAAAGACCTGCCAGGCGTATTTTGCGCCGGCGAAATGCTCGATTGGGAAGCGCCGACCGGCGGTTATTTATTGACGGCTTGTTTTGCGAGCGGTTTTGCGGCTGGACACGGTGTTTTGGAATGGTTGGGTGATTTAGATAGCTGTGAGCTGTGAGCGGTAAGCAGGGAAAGAGGAAAGAGGAAAGAGGAAAGAGGAAAGGGGAAAGGGGAAAGGGGAAAGGGGAAAGGGGAAAGGGGAAAGGGGAAATTAGGGCTTGACAAGTGGTTAAAATGCCGCATCATTTCACTATTCACTATTCACTATTCACTATTCACTATTCACTATTCACTATTCACTATTCACTATTCACCGCTCACCGCTCACCCTAAACCGGCAAGCCCAGTATCGCTGTTGCGATCGAGAAATAAATTAATACCCCGGCCGAATCGGCGATCGTCGTGACGAGAGGTGCGCTGGCTGTGGCAGGGTCCCAACCTAAGCGATTCAGTATAAACGGTAAACACATGCCGACTAGACTGCCTACGATTACAATTGACACCATGCTTAATCCGACGACCAGCGCAATTTCATCGCCTCCGCGGAAATGACCGACCATAGAAATAGCTATTGCCATGGTTAAGCCCAAGCCGGAAGCGATAACCAACTCCCTTCCCAGTAAGCGACCCCAATCTTTAAGGTCGACGTCACCGGTCGCCAAGCCGCGAATAACTAAGGTCGCCGCTTGGGATCCTGCATTACCGCCGCTGCCTACCAGAACCGGCAAGAAAAACACCAGAACGACGTACGCTGCGATCGTGTCTTCGAAAAAAGCAATTCCCGCTCCGGAAAATAGATTGCCGAATACCAGTAAAATGAGCCAAACGATGCGTTTGCGATATAGCGTGAGTAGCCGAGCGTCTCGAAAATTTCCTTCCAAATTACCGATTGTCGCGCTTTTATGCATGTCTTCGGTGGCTTCGGCTTCGGCGACATCCATCGCATCGTCATAAGTAATGATGCCGACCAAACGGCTTTCGCTATCGATAACCGGCAAGGCCAGTAAATCATAGCGGCTGATGGTTTTTGCCGCGTCTTCTTGCGCGGCATCGACTGAAACCGTGACGATATCGGTCGTCATGATGTCTTGGATTTTGACCGTTTGCGGTGCCAAAATTAGTTCTCTTAGCGATACCGTGCCTAACAGCTGGTGCTGGCCGTCGGTAACGAAAATTTGATAAATCGTTTCAGCGCCCGGAGCGGTCGTGCGGACGATATTTAATGCTTCGCTAACTTTGACATGGGCAGGGATCGCCGCATAGTCGCTGGTCATGATCGCGCCGGCGGTGCCTTCGGAATGGCTGGCCAAGCGACGCAAGTCTTCGCGTTCTTTTTTGGCGATAGAACGTAACACGCCGTCATGACGTTCTTCAGGCAACAGATTCAATAAGTCCGCACCTTCGTCGGCGTCCATGTGTTTTAGCAACAACGATACGTCGTCGTCGCTCATTTCCGCAGCCAGTTGCTCCTGCAACGTATTGGGTAAATAACCGAACACACTGGCGCGTCGTTCGTAAGACAAAAATTTTAGAATATCCAGTGCGGTCGGTAAGGGTTCTTGCTGGATTAGATCGCACAAATCGGCCGGTTGAAACTCCTCTAAAAATTGCCTGACAACCTGATAATCCTTACGTTCGATCGAGTGACGCAGAAATGATTCGATGATCGGATGAGTCATGATCGACAGTTCCTTTTGAATGGTTTATTGGCGTATGCGAAAACCTGCGAGCATGATTGGTTTGCTGCCGGGTGCGTGGTTGGGAAAACATATCGGGCCGGTCCTTAAAGTAAGACCGGTTTGGCGTCATAAATGCTGTTACATGCGAGGGCAGTTTACTTAACGCTTGGCGCGCTTGTCAATCGGCCGGGCAGTACAGGTTCTCCGCGGATTATGCATTGATTTGTCGGCTGCGAGTAATCCACGAGTATTCGTTTGTCATTAAACTGTAACATTTCAGTCATATTATGGCGGCCGGTTAAACAACATCACCGGATGACATCTCCATTTATATGAAATTTAAAAAACTTTCCATTGCGATCATGTCGGTACTGGGGGCGGCTATTTCGCCGGATGCTGCGTCGCTCGAGCTCTATGTCGATATCGAAACCAAACAATTGTATGCAGAGCCGGGGCCTAATCGGACGAAATTAGGCGATTTCGAAAGAGTTGACGACAAGGCGTCGGCAAAAGCCGATAACGCTATCGCAAATCGAGCGGTTTCAGGCAAAGAAACGATGCAAGACGAGCAAGCGCTTCCCGAGGATATGGACGTCAAGATGGCGCGTGCCCGTGCAGTCGATGTCGACCCTCACGTCGATACGCGTGCCGGCGTACATACGCCGCGGAAACTCAAGGAAACGCCCGAAGACCATTGGTATGACCGGATTAACCTGAGGGGCTATACGCAGATGCGCTATAACCATCTATTTTCGGGCGATCGTGTCGGCAGTAGAGACAACCCGGAATTACGTTCGGTAATGGACAGTGGAGTCAAAGACAATCAAAACTTTACGTTCCGTAGGGTGCGTTTGGTCATTTACGGAGACATCAGCAACTTTTTGTATCTCTACATACAGCCCGATTTCGCGACGACGGTGCGAAATCAGAGCGGAGGAGAAAGCAGTTTGCATTTCGCGCAATTACGCGACGCCTATGCCGATATCTATTTGACGAAGGATCACGAATATCGGATCCGTGCCGGTCAATCGAAAGTGCCGTTCGGTTGGGAAAATCTTCAATCGTCTCAAAATCGTATCGCATTAGATCGAAACGATGCAATCAACAGTGCGGTACCGAGCGAGCGCGATCTCGGTTTGTTTGCTTACTATACGCCAACGCATGTCCAGGAGCTTTGGAAAGACTTGAGTAAGAAAGGTCAGAAAACTTCAGGCGACTACGGCGTTCTCGGTGTCGGTATTTATAACGGCCAGAGTCTGAATAAAGAAGAAGCCAATGATGGCATGTATTTCGTGGCGCACTCGACTTATCCTTTCGACCTGGGATTCATGAGCGATAGTCTAAGTGGGCAGGTTCTTGAAGTCGGTGCCGATGCGTTTTCGGGTAAATTCAAGCCGACTTTCGGAAACTTCAAAACATTCGATGACTCGATCAACATATCAGGAAGCACAATCGAAGCAAATAGCGGAAAAAACAGAGACTTCACGGAGCAGCGTGTAGCCGTCCATGCAATTCTTTTCCCGCAACCTTTCGGCTTCCAGGCCGAATGGAACTGGGGTAATGCGGGTGCCTTGAACGTCGACAATGCAAGGATCGAACAAACGTCTCTTAGCGGCGGTTATGTGCAGGCGATGTACCAAATTGATGACTTTTACGGTAACTGGATTCCTTATGTCAAATGGCAAACCTATCGAGGCGTTTGGAAGGCCAATGCGAACATGCCGAAAATGGAAGTCGACGAACTCGAGATCGGTGTCGAATGGCAGATCATGAAGGCGCTGGAATTAGTCGTCAATTATTCGCATATGAATAGAACCAATATGAACAACAGCGCGTTCGGTCAAGCGGAAGGCGACGTGTTTCGTGCTCAGTTGCAATGGAACTACTACTGATCAAGACTGATCTTAGTTAGCAGTTAGCAGTTATACCCATCGCACTTCAAATTTCGGCATTGACGTATGGAGGCACCGGGGTGTTCGGTAAAGGCTTTGACAGCAGGGATGCTGTCACAGAGCCTACATGGATGTATTCACGGCGTCCTTTGGCGGACACCCAGGCGCCGAATTTTGATCTACGACGGGTATAGCAGTTAGCAGGGTATGCGTCTCGTTTTTCTTGCTGCGAGCGTTAACTTAAGAAAGTCATTAAAATCCGAATGGTTACGGTACAGTTAGTGTTCACTGAAAAATACCCGCCATTCGGTGGTTAAAAAGTACTTTACATTTGAAAATTATCGCGATAAAAAGCAATTTTTTCTTGAGGGTATTATTTATGGCAGGATCTACGTCGGACGTTTTGTCGGATGATATGGATTTTGAGGATGAGGATGAAGTTGGCAGCATCGATGATTCCGATGAGCTGTTAGCGGATAAAAAAGCAAAGTCGGCTTATGACAAAGTAGATGCGCGCAGAAAAATTGAGCTTTATTGGGAAAAACGTAAATTGAAAGAGGAATTCGGCGATATCGATGATTTCGACTTGGATTTTTAACCGTAAGTCAATCAAAGTAGGCTTATAAGGCTTGTCAAAGGGAGACCTAATAGGCTCATGGTGTAAGTATCGACCCCGCTGACAAATTAACGTAATACTGGCATCCCCTTTAAAAAAGGGGTGTATTTAAAAAATCTCACCTAGCCCCTCTTTTTCTAAAGAGGGAGATTGAATACTTACCTTATGGCCTTCATGGCAAGGTAGTTAATTCGACCTTAGTAATGAAAGCCTGTTTACCGGTAAATCTCTTGTTTTTGGGTCGGCGTGACGTGAATGCCGGTTCAACCTCTCCCATGCCAAGGACGGCACGATCTTTATACCTTTCGCACTTCAAATTTCGGCAGTGCCGGAGAAGGCGCCTGGGTGTCCGATAAAGGCTTTGCCAGCATGGAGCTGGCATAGAGCTTACATGGACGTATTCACGGCGTCCTTTGGCGGACCCCCCGATGCCGAATTTTGATCTACGATGGGTATAACTACTTCGGTGTGACTGGAAACTTTCAAAGTCTCAACAGCTTTGCGTACCAGGTGAAAGGACTGTTTTTCAAGTGGCTTAATAGGCGCTGCCAACCCAAAAGCTACAACTGGAAAGGTTTTAAAGCACTGGTCAAGAGTTTTGAAATTGCCAAACCACGTATACTTCATGCTGTCTAAGAATCAAGAGTTCGCCGTGTGCAAAGCGAGCAGTTTTGAAGAGCCCTGTGCAGTAATAGGGATCTTTGGGGGCAGGCTAAAAATTACGCCCGAATTGCCGTTTTTTTCAACGAGATCTAAATACTTAGTGCAACCACATTTTAAGCTCGGTACACTCCGATATTGCCAACTTTACGAACGACTCAAGTTTTCTAATCATGAAGTACTATCAAGGAAATAGACATGGCTGAACGATTGCCCTCCGTCAGCGTGCAGCGCAATCTCTCTTCCCCTTTTTCGTCATCGACAAGCATGGTCGGACGCGGATTGGAGGCCATCCGTAACCCTCGACCCAATGACCCAGCGGTTAATTCGGACGAGCGTTACCGCTTAGCTCGCGACAGTTATAATCGCATTACCGATGACGGCAATGAAATCCGATTTAACTGCGATGCGACGGCTACAGTCATAAACGGCAATGAAAGCGAATCGCTGCGGCCCTTGTTTTCGATGAGGCAGCAGCTGAAACAAGATTTCTCGACGTTCCAAGAATTAGCCGATCAAGATTACGGTAAGGCCTATTTTCCGCTTGCGAGAATGTATTTGGGCGGACAAGGGATTCCTCGAAATGCCGAAAAAGCCGAATATTATATGCGCATGGCGTTCAACTGGTGTACGTCTCATCAAGCGCTTGCCGATCCGGAAATTTGGATGGACCTGGCCGAAATGTACGGTAATGGTTTTGGCATTGAACAGAATCCGGTTCAGTCATTGTCATGGTGCCGAAAGGCTGCCGAAGCAGGTTTGGCCTGCGCTCAATATAATTTAGGTTTAAAAAACGAATATGGACTAGGCGTCAGGCAAGATGCAATTCAGGCCGTTTTTTGGTACCGCAAATCGGCCGATCAAGGCTATGCCGGAGCGCAATGCAACCTTGGGTTGAATTACGAATGCGGTTACGGGGTCGAGCAAGATACAGTGCAGGCGGCATTCTGGTACCGCCGTGCCGCCGAACAAGGCTACGTTTATGCGCAAATCGAGCTGGGGGCGCTCTACGAGTTCGGTGTAGGTGTGGCGCGAGATGGCGAGCAAGCAGCGTTTTGGTACCGAAAAGCGGCCGAACAAGGTCATCCTTATGCGCAAGATTTTTTAGGCGAATTGTATTGGGCCGGTTTGGGAGTGGCGCAAGATTATGAAAAAGCCGTGTTTTGGTATCGACAAGCCGCCGAACAAGGCGCGCCGAGAGCGCAAGATATGCTGCATCGAGTTTATCCGAACGGTCCGGTGGTTGAAGCCGTTGATCAGCAAGCCTTGTATTGGTATCGCAAGATTGCCGGTCGCGGGCATGTGAAAACGCAAGAATTTCTGTCGAGATTCGGCATCAATTGGAAGAATCGTTAATGCTACCGGAAGAACAAGAACTCAAGCGCTTGGAGTGTGAAGAAACCGAGCTTGAAGAGCAGGTCGCATCCGCTGAGTTGGCGTTGGAAACGTTAAAAACCGAAATGTCGCAGTTTCATTACCGCTACTACCGCTTGGTGGGGTATTTGTATGTCGAAATGGATGAGTTGGGTGCCAGAATTACATCGGAAGAGGCCGAGCGCTATCCCGACAATATCGAGTTGCAAGCGCGGGCCCATGACGCCGAGCAGCAGGCGCGGCGATCGGCCGAAGAAGCCGGTTTAACCGAAAATCAGGCGCCGCCGGCCAAAATTACGCCGGAAATCAAACAAGCCTACCGTAAAGCGACTAAGCTGATGCATCCCGACCGCGCCACCAACGAGATCGAACGTGAACGCCGCACAATCATGATGGCCCGAGTCAATCGTGCCTACGAGGCCGGCGATTTGGCGGCAATCGAACAATTGGTTATCGATTTCGGCGAAGATTCGGAAGCCGTCGAAGGTAGCGATACCGGCGCGCGCTTGGTCAAAGTGATTCGCCGTATCGCACAATTGCGCCGGCGTTTGTCCGAGGCCGAACAGGAACTCAGCGAACAAAAGCAAACGGAATTATACGAATTGATGAGCACGGTCGGCGAGGCCGAAGCGAGCGGCGAAGACCCGCTCGGCGACTTGGCCAGGCAATTGACCCGGCATATCAACGAGCGCAAGGTTCGTTTGGAATTGCTTTGCCAACCGGCGAGTTAAGCGCTAATTGAAGGAGGGACGGTCATGATCGATTGGAATCAAACTCACGCCGCTATTTGGCGGCGGCGGAAAGAATGTCTGCGGCCGGTCAAGCAACTGGATGCGATTCGACTCGATGATTTGCTCGGTATCGATCGGCAAAAGCAATGCTTGATCGACAATACCGAGCGCTTTTTAGCGGGAAAACCGGCCAATAACGCCTTGCTTTGGGGCGCGCGAGGTACCGGTAAATCGTCGTTGATCAAGGCCTTGCTCAATGAATACAAGGATCGGGGTCTGCGGGTCATTGAAGTGGACAAACAAGATTTGATCGATCTGCCCGAAATCGTCGACGACATTCGCGAACAAGAGCAGCGTTTCATCGTCTATTGCGACGACCTTTCCTTCGAAGCCGATAACGGCTTGTATACCGCATTGAAGAGCGTCATGGAAGGTTCCATCGAATTGCCGCCGGAAAATGTATTGCTCTATGCCACATCGAACCGGCGCCATCTGATGCCGGAACAGATGCGCGACAATCTCGACACCCGCTTGGTCGACGGCGAAGTTCATTATTCCGATGCGGTCGAACAAAAAATATCGCTTTCCGACCGCTTCGGCTTGTGGTTGTCGTTTTACCCGCCGAATACCGAAACTTTTCTGGAAATCGTCGATAGTCTGTTCACCAGTTACGACGGCGACAGCGAACAACTCCATCAAAAAGCCCTGGAGTTTGCCAAGCTCAGGGCATCGAAAAGCGGCCGAACCGCAAAGCAGTTTTACAATGCCTATAGCGAATGACAGGGCATTCGCCCTAGTTTTTCGGGTTCCGGCTTCATGCCGGATGATGCTACAGGATGGATTATTAAAGAAGCAACTTGAGCGATTTATGAGAATAGAACTCGACAGCAGAGAGAAAGAGCTTATTCATAAGTATTGGTACGTCGTTCCTAAAAACATAAAGTCGCAATTGGTTAATAAACGGCGTAAAACCGTTGATATTGAACCGGATGAACTTAAAGATTTGATCGGCTATTTGTCGCTAGAGTGCAATCATTGTAACAGCAATAGTTTGGCTTTCGAGCTTGATGAGCTATGCGAGAAGCTTGAATACTACGATCATTACAGGCATTAAGCATTAAGATCGGGTGGCTTGTATTTGACGTTCAGATCTTTTTGTTCTTGAGCGGAAGGGGTTTGCGGCTTCGGGGTCTTGCATCAAACATTTTTAGCCATTCGTTATAGATGCAAATTGTTTAAATTTGATTAGCGATGACCAACCGCTATCATGCCCTAGAAAAGGGTTCGGTTTGCTTTTGTTATCGCATGCCATCAGCCAAAAAGTAATCCCCCTTTTTTTCGCCCCTTTCCCTTTCCCTGTCGTTGAATGTTGGGCTTTAGGTGTTAGCCTTGCTTAATCAAGTACTTAGGCGCTTAAGGTGGCGCTTATGGGGGAATCCGGAAGTGCCATAGTATTTCGTCCATATGCAGTAAAATGAGAACGCCAAGTTGTTGATATTAGACATATTACTTGTAGTGGCTGTATTGATTTTGATATATGTTCTTAGAAAGCCGATTTTTAAAAAACTGGTCAAGGCATATTTAGCCGTCATTAGAAGTTTTCTATACAAGATACTCGTAAAACCTGTTGTCTTGGCCTTGCCAAGTGCGGTGTTAGCAATCTACAAAATAGACTCTGCGAAAAACGCTATGCCGCCAATCATTATAGAAAAAATTGATGCGCATATAGTTATTATTGTATTTGGGCTTGTTATTGTTCCAATACTGTCCAGTTTTGAAGATTTCATAGACTCCAAGTCTTCAAAGTATGATGACAACATTTCAACAGAGGGGCTTTTTCTTCTACTATCTGCACTCGATTCACCAGTCGATAAAAAGATGGATAGATTTCTTACGGCGCTGAACAAAAGTACTTGCGCAACCAGTCCTGGAAAAATTTTTAACAAAATTACAGAACCCGAAAAACAGCTTGCCGAGATCACAAGAGCCATTCATATTTTATTAGAAGGACTGTACAAAATCGAAAACAAAGACAAAGTCGATATCGTAACCGTTGTCTTCCGAATGAAGAACAATCGATCGAGAGACGTATGGAGCTATTATCCTGAATCACAAATACCAGAGTCAGATCTCATTAGCGACCAAAAATCTTTAGCGTCATATTCAGCCAAAAACAAGAGAATGACTATAATTTCTGATATCAAAGCCGAAAAAAAGAAAAAGAACCGCAAAATCTCAGAATATTGCAATTTAGAAGAAGGGTCGGCAATTTGCTATCCCATAAATACAGGTCACACAAAAGAAATCCCTCTTGTCATAAGAATTACCGCAAACAAACAGTTTTTCGATGAAGAAAAACGAGAAATATATATAAAGGTACTGGAAGTTTTTAAAAAGAGAATATTAATAGAATATGCGCTTAGCGAATTAAAAGATCGCGCGACCGATAAGGCAAATATATGAAAAAATTAACAAGACAATCGATCCCAGTCCTCGTCGAACTAGGGAACAGCAGCAAAGAGCAATTAAAAAAAGAAGCCGCACAGTGGGTTGCACAGGCCAAAAAAGATTCAAAAAATTGGAATAAAGCATTTAATCGTCATCCGGCAAAGTAAAACGAAAACAATCCTCCGGCAAAGCAACAACAAGCGCGCCAAGATTTTTCGCGAAAGCTGAAATGGGGTCCGTCCGATTTCAGCAGCGAAAAATGACTTGGCGATTATTGCCTTCGGCGGCCCCGATTCGCCCTGCGTCCGTGCCACTACGCCACATCATCGTAAACTCGATGCGGCTCCGTAGCACTCCCACAAATGGCTTTACGCCGTGTCGCGATGCCTTGTATTTTGCCTCCGCCTGCGCTATTCGCGCAGACTCCGGCAAAACACCCGGCGCTACGGCTATCGGGGACTAAAAATCTTCACTTCGCTAACGCTCCGTTTCCAAGATTTTCAGCGGAGGAAGGAGAGCAAAATGCACATACCCACTTCCCCGCCAAACAACGATCATTACTTTGGCGGCTCATGGACGGAAATTAAGCTGGATATTTTGAGGAAATACTTGCAGTTTTACACCACGGCATTGAAAAAGCAGAATTTCGAATTGCTTTATATAGACGCCTTTGCCGGATCCGGAAGCCGATCTGAGAACATTCCCGAAGCGCCATTTTTTAACGAATCCGCACAAAAACTAACCTATGACGGCTCGGCAAAAATAGCCCTTGATATCGACCCGGCATTCGATCGTTACCTGTTCGTCGAAAAAGACGCCACCCGTTGCCAAGCCCTAAACAGCCTAAAACAAGCCCATCCTGAACGACACATTCAAATCGACAATAACGATGCCAATCAAGTCATACAGACCCTAGCCAAGAAACCGATTTGGGACAAAAACAAATACCGGGGCGTTATTTTCTTAGATCCTTATGGAAATCAAATCGAATGGAGATCCCTTGAAGCCATCGCATCGACCAAAGCCTTCGATGTTTGGCTGCTCTTTCCATTAAGCGGCGTTTACCGGCAAACGCCGCGAGACTATCGAAAACTGGAAGACTACAAAAAAGACAACCTGAACAAGCTGTTCGGCACCGACGAATGGGAAACTGCCTTTTACCCGTCATCCAATCAAACGCACTTGTTCGACGAAGAGGTAAAGCACCGGATCCCCGTCAAAGAAATCGAGCAATGGATCAAAGCGCGACTGAAGACTTGCTTTCCCTATGTTTTCGATCCGCTCCCACTGCCCCAAAAAGGCGCTCAACTGTTCTCGTTGTTTTTTTGCGTCTCGAACGATTCCGGAAAAGCGATCGGGCTGGCGTTAAAGGCCGCAAATCATCTGCTTAAGCAGCATGAATAGGATACTGATCCCAGGTCTTGCCTTGTAATAATCGGCCGTTATTTTTTTTATTACGCTTGACGCCATCGTCGCCCCACATTCCCCATTGCTTAAAGAAAAAAGCAACCCCGGCGCGCTCGCATTGATTTTTGATCGACAACACCCAATGCTCACTCATGGGCCTGGCATTCGCGCCGCTTTCGCCGCCGACGATTACCCAATGAATGCCGCCGATATCCATAACGCCCAAATCTTCCAGGAGCGGTTCGCAAGACAAAAACCGAACCGCCGCATCGATGCGCTTCAGCACCTCTATTCTCGGTAGACCGTACCGCTTGTCCTCCACGCTCACCCCAAGCCAGGCATTGCGCGGTACCGGCCGCGCGGCGAAATAGTCGGCCATCCTTTCCGCGCGCTTAGTCAATATCTGATACGTATGCTGCGGGGTTTGCTCAATGACGGCGAATACCCGATCAAGATAATTGTAAGGAATTTGCTCGTGAAACAAATCGCTCATACTGTTTACGAAATAGAGCGTCGGCTTCTTACGGTGTAACGGTTGATCGAGCCTATTCGGCATCAACGACAACGCGAAACCGTTGTCATACCCAGGCGCGCGCATCGCCTGAAGACGCAGCGCCATCACTTCGGCATAACAATGCTTGCATCCGGGACTGATCTTCGTGCACCCCGTCGTCGGATTCCACGTCTGCTCGGTCCATTCAATAGGTGTTTTATTACTCATAACCTCCTCCTGCTGCGGTAATTGATCACACTGTTTGGGCATCGATAGTCTCAGTCTAGCACCAAACTCGCCCGAAGAAACCCCCAAACGGCAGCAAATGCCGGCCACGCCTGGAACGAGAGGGGTCATGAAGATAGGGGGCAGGTCTTTAATTTTGCACTTATTGAATTGAAAACCGGAACAGGTGTTTATGTGTTTCACTAATTGGGGTCAGTGTAAAAAAATGCCTAGCTGATCGTCGCGCCCCTTACTTTAACGTTAACCGCATCGCCTTGCCACTTTCTCATCTCGGGAGTATGATAATCCATCATACCGTTAAGGGTAATGATCATGAGTCAGATGAAAGTAGCAATAACCATTGAGGAAGGGGTTCTCGCCAAGGTCGATGCCCTGGTGAAGCGCAAAGTATTTAGCAATCGTAGCCGCGCCATCCAGGAGGCTGTGCTAGAGAAGTTGGAGCGCCTTGAGCGCAATCGCTTGGCCGAGGAATGTGCCAAGCTGGATCCTGCTTTCGAGAAGGCCATGGCTGACGAAGGATTGTCTGAGGATCTGGATGCATGGCCAAAATACTGAGAGGCGAGATTCGCTGGGCTGATCTCAATCCTACGATAGGTCGGGAGCAGTCTGGCGAGCGCCCGGTTCTTATCCTAAGCCAAGATATATTCAACGAGCGCTCTGGTACTGTCATAGCGATGGCACTTACAAGTCAAGAGCAGAAAGCGGGCTTTCCGCTTACACACGAAGTTCTTGCCTCAAAGCTGCCAAAGCGTTCATGGGTGAAAATCAGTCAGATTCGTACGCTCTCAACTGAGCGTATCGGCAAGAAGATCGGGAATCTCGCACCGGATGAGCTTGCGCATGTAATCGAAGGTTTGAATGATATTATCGGCGGTTAATAAACTGTAACTTTGCTATGCCCCAGGTTATTCAATTCTTCGGTGAGCAAGACAGATGGAAACAGAACAACATACAAAGATGGTTTCGCCTTTGGAACTTAATCTAGGTAATCGAGTAATGACTACTTCAGCAAGACCTTTAACTGACGTTACAAATAAAGCCCTCCATGTTGAAAACACCCACCAATTCCGGAAGCGCTAAAAACTCAAAGTGAATCGTAGGGTACGCTACGCCTACCTAATGCCAGCACAAGGCAATACATGAGGTCTCATTAAACTGCTGGTGGGGTTGCTGTGGTACGCACAGCGTAGCCTAAACTCTTCAAGTTTCAACATTGGCGTAGTATTCATTTTTTCAACTATATTAACGCGAACATAGCCTTTTTCAAAAGGGGAGATATGTTACCAAGCGTTTTAAAGTACAGTTAGCTGAATAATTACAACCTTTTGTCTTTAAAAAATCGCGTTTTCTCATGCCCGTGCGCAAACCCAAACGTCGACCCGGGCCGCACCGGCTTTTTTTAGCGCTCGCGCCAGTTCGGAAACGGTCGTGCCGGTGGTCATTACGTCATCGACGATCGCAATATGATCGAATCTTAACGGTCCGTTGACGGTAAATGCGTTTCTCATGTTTTTACGCCGTTCTTTGGCGGGCAAATCGATTTGGTGTGGCGTATTACGGCTGCGAATGCAACAGTCGAGATCAATCGGTATCGCTAGTTCGCGGCTTAGCGTGCGGGCGATTTCGATCGATTGATTAAAGCCGCGTTCCCGGTAGCGGCGAGGGTGCAACGGCACCGGCACCAGGCAATCGGGCATTTCGGCGGATATTTTCAAGTAGTCCGCCATCAACAATCCTAGCAGTCGCGCATTTTTGAATTGGCGGCGAAATTTCAATCCTGAGATTAAAAAACGGATAACGCTTTGATGTTTAAAAGGCGCATGCGTTTCGTCGAAGCCGGGCATGCGTTTTTGACAATCGCCGCATAATATCGGCCCGGTTGGCGCGTGTACGAAAGGAATGCCGCAGCGGTAACAGCAATAAGGGTTAGTGACCAGTAACGCCGCGCAAGGCTGACAAATATCCCTCGAAGCCTGTCCCTGATTGCCGCATAAAATGCAGGTGGGCGGCAATAAGTAATTCTGTATAATATCGAGCCAGTTGTTTACCATTATAAAGCGGTCAGGTTGACAAGCGGTGCGTCATTGAAAAAGATCGGTACCGGGTGCAGCTCGAATCCGACAAAAGCCTGATCGATATCGCTCAATTTTTATAATCCGGAGATTAACAGAATGTCAGCAAACCCAGCAATAAGCACGATTCGCCACGACTGGCGCACTGAGGAGGTTCAAGCCTTATTCGCGTTGCCTTTCAACGATTTGATATTTCGTGCCCAATCGATTCATCGCGAACATTTCGACCCGAACGAGATTCAGATTAGTAGCTTATTGAGCATTAAAACCGGATCGTGTTCGGAAGATTGCGCTTATTGCCCGCAAAGCGCGCGTTATGATGCGGATTTGCAACCGGAAGCCTTGATGCCGGTCGATGACGTGTTAAAGGCGGCGCGGCGCGCAAAAGACGAAGGCGCTTCTCGGTTCTGCATGGGCGCGGCCTGGCGACAACCGAAAGACAAAGATGTCGCGCGCGTCGTCGAAATGATTCAAGGCGTTAAAGCGTTAGGCATGGAAACCTGTGTGACCCTGGGTATGTTGACCGACACTCAAACCGCGACGCTCAAGGATGCCGGTCTCGATTATTACAATCATAATCTGGATACTTCGGAAGATTATTATTCGGAAATCATCACGACCCGTACCTATCAAGACCGTCTCGACACCTTGGCGAGGGTTCGGGATGCCGGTATCAATGTCTGTTGCGGCGGCATTGTCGGCATGGGCGAGAGCGAACAAGACAGAGCGAAACTGTTGATCGAATTGGCTAATTTACCGAAGCATCCGGAAAGTGTGCCGATCAACATGCTGGTTCAGGTCGAGGGTACGCCGCTGAACGGTACCGAAAAATTGGATCCCATCGTATTTGTTAGAACGATTGCGGTCGCGCGTATCCTAATGCCGACTTCCCGCGTGCGTTTGTCGGCCGGCCGTAATGCTATGAGCGACGAAATGCAGGCTCTATGTTTTCTCGCCGGCGCCAATTCGATTTTCTACGGTGAAAAACTGTTAACGACCGACAATCCGATGACCAATCAAGATCTAGCGTTATTCGAACGCTTAGGCGTGCGTTCCGGCGGGTCTTGTCACGTTCAATGATCGGTATCGAATCCGGGCTGGATGCCGAGCTCGAGCGCTTGGCGCGCGAAGATTTGTACCGGACGCGCCGAGTCGTCGAATCCGCTCAAGGCGTCGAATTACAGTGCGGCGGACGAAAGCTGATTAATTTTTGCAGCAACGATTATCTCGGCTTGGCCAATCACCCTGCGGTCGTCAAGGCCTTTCAAGACGGCGCGGCTCGTTACGGCGTGGGCAGCGGCTCCGCGCACTTGATTTGCGGTCACGGCCGCGCGCATCATGCCTTGGAAGAAGAACTTGCGGAGTTCACCGGCCGCGACCGTGCACTACTGTTTTCGACCGGTTACATGGCCAATATCGGCGTCATTTCGGCGCTGACGGGTAGGGGAGATACGGTTTTCGAAGACCGGTTGAATCATGCCTCTTTATTGGATGGCGGTTTGTTATCGGGCGCGCGCTTTAAGCGTTACCGCCATGCCGACGCGGAAGGTTTGCTCGACAGTTTGAGCCGTACCGAAGGGCGGGCGATGATCGTAACCGACGGCGTGTTCAGCATGGATGGAGATTTGGCGCCGCTCGACGTCCTGTCGCAAATCGCGAAAGATCAGGACACCTGCTTAATGGTCGACGATGCGCACGGTTTGGGCGTGATCGGCGACAAAGGGCGGGGAATCGTCGAGCATTTCGGCTTGACGCAACAACAGGTGCCGATTTTGGTCGGAACGCTCGGCAAGGCTTTCGGTACCTTTGGAGCCTTTGTCGCCGGCTCCGAGACGCTGATCGAGACTTTGATTCAAAAGGCTCGAACCTATATCTACACGACCGCATTGCCGCCCGCCGTCGCCGAAGCAACCCGTGCTGCTTTGAATATCCTTATCGAAGATCAGTGGCGCAGGGAAAATTTAAACGATTTGGTGCGACGTTTTCGCCGAGGCGCCGAACAGCTCGGTTTTCCGTTGATGCCCTCGAATTCGGCGATTCAGCCTATCCTGATCGGCGATAGTCGAAGGGCGGTCGAAATCGGCAAGCGTTTGCTCGATGACGGGTTTTGGGTCGGTGCAATTCGGCCGCCCACCGTTCCGCAAGGCAGCGCTCGGCTGCGCGTGACTTTTTCGGCGCTACACGACGAGCAACAAGTCGATCGTTTGCTCGAATCCTTGGCAAAATCTATATCGCAATGACTATTCATTATCAAGTTTACGGCGATGGGGAGCCTGTCGTCTTGGTCCATGGTTGGGCGATGCATTCGGGCATTTGGCGCAATTTTGCCGAGCAATTGGCGCAAACCCGCCGCGTCGTTTGCGTCGATTTGCCGGGGCATGGCTTAAGCGCCGAAATACCCGAGTTCACGCTCGAGTCGGTATGCGAGCAGTTGAGCAAAATTGTCGATAGTAAAGCTTGCTGGATCGGTTGGTCGTTGGGCGGGTCGGTGGCCTTGGCAATGGCTAGGTTGTTTCCGGAAGCCGTCTCGTCGGTCGTTTTGCTGGCCAGCAATCCTTGTTTTGTCGAAAATGCGGATTGGCCGGGTATGCCGGAAAATCAGCTCGATCTATTCGCCGAGAATCTCAGCGCCGATTGCGAATCGACGCTATTGCGTTTCTTGTCATTGCAAATCAATGGTTTGCCAGAGTTTAGGAAATTGTCTAAAAAACTCGCGGCCGTGCTTCGCGAATCCCGCATGCCGACGGAAAAAACGCTGCAGGGCGGCTTAGCTGTTTTAAAGCAGACCGATTTAAGGTCGGCGCTTGCCGATCTTCGCGTACCGGTCGCGGCGATGTTGGGCGAAAAAGATACCTTGGTTCCGGTTGGCATCGGCGAAGCAATGCGGGTAATCAATCCGGACCTGCATTTGAGCGTGATTAAAAATGCCGGGCATGCGCCGTTTTTATCGCATCGACCGGAATTGATCGAGAGTCTTATCGATTTTTGGGAGTCGAGGTGAGCGCGGTATTTGAACTGGATAAGACCAAGCTCAGAGAATCGTTCGGTTCGGCGAGTCTGTCTTATGATCGTGTTGCCGGTTTGCAAAGAACGGTTGGTTTAAATCTATTGCAAAGAGTAGCACCGGCACAATTGACGGGCACCGTTGTCGATTTGGGCTGCGGCACAGGATTTTTGACTAAATCCTTGCTCGATGCCGAAAATGTCGAGCGAATTGTTGCGCTCGACATTGCCTTGCCGATGCTGCATGCGGCAAGGCAAAAGCTCGGCGATACCAGTCGTTTGCATTATGTTTGCGGCGATGCGGAAAGCCCGCCGTTAAATACGAACTCGGTCGATACGGTGGTTTCCAATCTGGCCTTGCAATGGTGCCGCGATTTAACGGCGGTTTTCTGTGGTCTGCATCGTATTCTCAAGGCGGACGGCGAATTGGTATTTTCGACCTTCGGTCCGCATACGCTCTGCGAGTTAAAACAGGCTTGGGCCGCAGTCGACGACTATCATCATGTCAACGAGTTTTACCGCGAAACGGAAATAAGGCGTTGCCTGGCCGATGCCGGATTTAAGGAAATAGCGGTGCAATCCGAAATTTATCGGCCGGTTTACGGTTCCGTATTGGCTTTAATGAAAGAGCTTAAATCGATGGGGGCACATAATGTGTCTTCCGGACGTAATAAAAGGCTAACGACAAAACAGGAAATGACAAGCATGATCGAGGCTTATCCGCTTAATGATGCCAATATTGGGGCGACATTTGAGGTTTTTATCGTTTCGGCGAGAGTAGAAAACAATGACTAAAGGGCTATTTATAACCGGCACAGATACGGGTGTCGGAAAAACCTGGGCGACGGTCGCGTTGATGCGTCATTTCAAAAATCAAGGGCATACGGTTATCGGCATGAAGCCGGTCGCCTCGGGTTGTCTCGAAATCGACGGCAAACTGAGAAACGAAGATGCGCTGCTATTACAGCAAAACGCCTCGATACCGGTGCAATACGAATGGGTTAACCCTTACGCCTATCGCATGCCGGTTTCGCCGCATTTGGCTGGAGCAGAGCATCCGCCGGTTTTGGATGATATATGTTCGATTTTTCAAACACTGCAACAAAATGCCGATATCGTTTTGGTCGAAGGCGTCGGCGGTTGGCGGGTTCCGTTGAATGCCGACTCCGATGTCTCCGATTTGGCGCGCGTACTGGGCTTGCCGGTAGTCATCGTGGTGGCGATAAGACTGGGTTGTATCAATCATGCAAGATTAACTTATGAGTCGATTGTGCAGTCCGGACAAGCTTGCGCCGGTTGGATAGCCGTTTGCTCCGATAACAACATGCTGCTGCGCGAGGAAAATATCGCCACGATTAAGGCAATGATCGACGCACCGTTGCTAGGAGTATTTCCTTTTATGCCCGAACCCGACTTCGATGATCTGTCGGCGGCATTCGAGAAAACCCTATAAAAAATATTGAAATTAAGTTCCAAATAAACCATAATTCTTTTGCGGTTATTTCGGCATGCAAAACAGTTTGCAATGCAAGGGGAGGGCGAATGCGCCGCATTCTCATAATTCAAAGCCTTGACGAGTGAAAAGGCTCAAACAAGGCAATTAATCAACACAGGAGAGGAAATTATGGCTTTAATCACTTGGACGGCAGATCAATTCGGCACCAATGTCGGTTTTGCCGACGATGAACATAAAGTTTTGTTCGACAAACTCAATAAACTTTACGATTTGGCGACAGGCGGGGCGGAAAGATCCGCAATCGGCGCGCAACTCGATGATTTAATTGCCTATGTCGTAGGGCATTTCGCGCATGAAGAAAAAGAAATGGAAGCGGCCGGTTTTGCCGGTTTGGCGGCACATAAAGCCGAACACGAGGCCTTAGTGGGAACTTGCGCCGATCTACAAAAAAAATTCCATGCCGGCGAAGCCGATGTAACCGATGAAGTGGGGCAAATGGTTAAGAGTTGGTTGGAAAGTCACATTCCGACTTTCGATAGAGGCTATGCTGCCGTTTTGAGTTAATTGATCACGCTCTTTCCCAAGCTCCAGCTTGGGAAAGACACCCCGGAAGCTCCAGCTTCCTGAACAGGTTGGAGCTTGGGTAACAGCATATTTTAGTTTTTGCGACTACGGCTGGCCCCTGCTCGGATACTTGGCTTCGGCAAGCTGAAGCATCTTGCTAATCAGAAATGGTTAAGAGTTGGTTGGAAAGTCACATTCCGATTTTCGATAGAGGCTATGCTGCCGTTTTGAGTTAATTGATGAAAAAATGAATTGAGGATTTTTCAACAAAGAGTCGGCATTTTTTCCAAGATTTTCGGTACGGTTGTGGTTTAAATTGACGGTTGAAGTCACTGTCGATGAAGACTGTCAGTTCGGGGCGATTAGTGAAAATGCAGACCATCGAAGCCCGTGAAGGAGGAGTCACGGGCTTTTTTGTGCGCGTTAGTTTTAAGGCATCGGCAAAGCTCTTCTGGCTTACCGTCGCATCATGGGTTAAAATTCTCGTTTTTTAAAATAGCTATTATAAAAACAGGGAAATTAGTGAATGTTGATTTGCTTTGAACCCCGGCTAAGAGTAGCTGATCAGCGAGAGAAACTTTTTCTCTATTTCATTGACTTAGGATAGGGTGCTTGCCGTTAGAAAGCCAAACTGAACAAGTCTTGATTTTAAAACAGACTGGCGCTGATGACGTTACTAAAAATTTATCAATTGCATACAAGAGTTTCTAACTACCACCGGGAGGCTGCTCCGTGAAGAAAACCAAGCAACTGTTCGCAAGCCTGTTCTTGATGTCCTTGGGACTAGGGACTGCACAGGCCGAATATACCCTGAATCTGAGGCAAGGCGTAACTCAGATCAGTCAAGAAGTCTACGATTTGCATATGTTGATTTTATGGATATGCGTGTTAATCGGTATTGCTGTCTTCGGCACAATGTTCTACTCGATTTATCACCATCGCAAATCGAAAGGGCATGTCGCATCTCAATTTCATGAGAGCACCAAAGTCGAAATTATCTGGACGATTATTCCGACTTTGATTTTAATCGGTATGGCGATTCCGGCCACAAAAACGATGCTCGATTTGGACGATGTTCAAGATGCGGATATGTCGATCAAAGTCACCGGTTGGCAATGGAAATGGGAATATGAATACCTGGATAACGGCATTCACTTTTTCAGTTCCCTGGACGAAGCCAGCAATAGAGCGCGACAGCTGGGTTCCGGTATCGATCCGAGGTCCGTGCCTCATTACTTGCTTAATGTTGATCATCCGTTGGTTGTTCCGGTCAATACGAAAATCCGCTTTTTATTCACCGCGGCCGATGTGCTGCATTCCTGGTGGGTGCCTGATCTCGGTTGGAAGAAGGATACGATCCCCGGATTTATCAACGAAGCTTGGACATACGTTGAAAAACCAGGAACTTATCGCGGGCAATGCGCAGAACTCTGCGGAAAGGATCATGGTTTTATGCCGATCGTCGTGATCGCGATGGAGCAAGGGGACTACGATGCATGGGTTGAATCTCAGAAGGCGGGGGCCGAAGTCGAAAAACAACAGGCGGATAAGGAATGGACCACAGACGAGTTGATGGCTAAGGGCGAAACCGTTTATGCCAATAACTGCGCTTCCTGTCATATGGCCGACGGTGCCGGCATGGAAGGCACATTCCCGGCTTTGACCGGTAGTTCTGTCGTCACGGGCGATATCGATGCTCAAATCGAGCTAATGTATAACGGGAAAGGAATGATGCCGGCATTTGGACAAATGCTGAGCGAAACCGAATTTGCCGCAGTCGTCACCTATACCCGCAATGCCTTAGGTAACTCGGTGGGCGATTCGGTTCAACCCGCTGCGATAAAGTCATTAAAATCATCCGCACCGACGGATGAAGAGGAAGATGAGGATGATGAAGAGTAATGCTTAACTTTATTCAAATTCTAATCTTTTTAAAATTTATAGAGGTAACAATATGTCTGCGGTAGTAGCTGAACATGACGATCATCACGATCATCACGACCATGGTCCGGAAAAGGGGCTGTTAAGATGGATCATTACCACAAATCACAAGGACATCGGTACATTGTACTTGGTGTTTGCTTTAGCGATGTTTTTTCTAGGCGGCGCGATGGCTTTGGTTATCCGCGCGGAGTTGTTCGAACCGGGATTGCAGTTTGTTGAGCCCCAGTTCTTCAACTCCATGACGACAATGCACGCGCTGATCATGGTATTCGGCGCGGTCATGCCTGCATTTGTTGGATTAGCCAACTGGATGATCCCATTAATGATCGGTGCGCCCGATATGGCGTTACCACGTATGAACAACATGAGTTTCTGGCTACTCGTGGCCGGTGCATTGATGCTCGCGAGCACTTTGTTCATGGAAGGCGGTGCCCCAGCCTCGGGTTGGACCTTGTATCCCCCATTGGTGTTGCAAACCGGCGCCGCGCTACCGTTCGCGATCTTCTCTGTGCATTTGCTCGGTATTTCATCGATCATGGGCGCGATCAACATCATCGCGACGATCTTCAATATGCGCGCACCCGGCATGACGCTGATGAAAATGCCATTGTTCGTATGGACCTGGTTGATCACTGCATTTCTGCTGATTGCGATCATGCCGGTTTTCGCCGGTGCGGTGACTATGCTATTGACCGACCGTTTCTTCGATACCAGTTTCTTCGATGCAGCCGGCGGCGGCGATCCTGTCCTTTATCAACACATTTTCTGGTTCTTCGGTCATCCGGAAGTTTATGTAATGATTCTGCCGACCTTCGGTGTCGCTTCGACAATCATTCCTGTCTTTGCGCGTAAACCGTTGTTCGGTTACAGCTCGATGGTCTATGCGACCGCATCGATTGCATTTTTATCGTTCATCGTATGGGCTCACCACATGTTTACGGTCGGTATGCCGGTCGCCGGAGAGCTTTATTTCATGTATGCAACGATGCTGATTGCGATTCCGACCGGCGTCAAAGTTTTCAACTGGACCGCGACCATGTGGAAAGGATCGATGACCTTCGAAACACCGATGCTTTTTTCGATTGCATTCGTCGTGTTGTTTACGATGGGCGGTTTCACCGGATTGATGATGTCAGTCGCGCCTTCGGATTTCCAATATCACGACACCTATTTCATCGTTGCGCATTTCCATTACACGCTGGTTCCGGCTTCTATCTTTATATTGATGGCGGCAGGTTACTTCTGGCTGCCGAAATGGACCGGCAATATGTATGACGAAAAATTGGGACAACTGCATTTCTGGTTGTCGGCGATTTCGGTCAATGTATTGTTCTTCCCTCAGCATTTCTTAGGCTTAGCCGGGATGCCGCGTCGTATTCCTGACTATGCGGTGCAATTCGCCGATTGGAACATGGTATCGAGTATCGGTGCATTCGTTTTCGGATTCAGTCAGTTGTTGTTCTTGTATATTGTTATCAAAACGATCAGAGGCGGTACCGGCGAAGAAGTCACCAGCGAAGTTTGGGAAGATGCATCTAAACACAGCTTGGAATGGACACTGCCTTCTCCATTGCCATACCATACATTCACAACGCCGCCGAAAGAAATACCAACCGAGCATTTCTAAGCGGGCTTCGGTTGGTTGTATACCCTTTGCTTGTCAAATTTCGGTGCCGGGGTGCCCGTCAAAGGACGCCGTAAATACGTCCATGTAGGCTCTATGATAGCATCCATGCTATCAAAGCCTTTGCCGAACACCCCGGCACCTCCATAGGCAATGCCGAAATTTGAAGTGCGAAAGGTATAAACCGTTTCGGTACAGGGATAGACTTTTCTCAGAAACTTTGCCCGCTTGACGGCGGGCAAAGTGGTGGTGATATGAAGACGAAGACAAAGAATATTTTGACAGCAGTTGTGCTGGTCGCTGTCGCGGTCGCGATATACGTTTTTGCGGTTTTAAGAGCTATTTCGCAATGAATGATGATACGAAGCAAAAAAACAGAAAACTGGTTCGCAATTTAGTATTGATTGCAGTGGGCATGTTCGGTTTCGGTTATGTGCTGGTACCGATTTACGATGTATTTTGCGACATAACGGGTCTGAACGGCAAAACGGCCTCGGTTGCGGTAGCAGAAACGGCACGCGAAGTCGATGAAAGCCGTGAAGTGACTGTTGAATTTGTCACTTCGTTGAACCAAGCCGCGCCGATGGCATTTCGTGCCGAGACGTATAAAATGAAGGTGCATCCCGGACAATATTATACGGTTAACTTTTATGCCGAAAACCTTACCGATAAGCCGATGATTGCCCGGGCGATACCCAGTATTACGCCGGGTCAGGCTGCGGAATTTTTCACAAAGACGCAATGTTTTTGTTTTGACGAACAAAGTTTCGAAGCCCATGAATCTAAAACGATGCCGGTTCGTTTCGTCGTAGATCCGAAACTGCCTGAAAAGTACAAAACAATCACGCTTGCATACACATTTTTCGATAACACTGAATTAACAGCAAAAAAGCAAAAATAGGGGAAGGTTATGTCTACAAACGCTTATTACATTCCTCATAAGGCGACCTGGCCGATTATCGGTACGGTTGGTCTTATGATGACTCTGGCAGGATTTGCCAATTTGTTAAATGGCTCCTCGATCGGCCCTGCGATGATGATTATGGGTTTCGTCGTGTTTATTATCATGCTGGCCGGCTGGTTTACGCTTCAGTCCGTTGAAAGCGAATCGGGAATGTACAGCACTCAAGTCGGTATTTCCTACCGTATGGGAATGATGTGGTTCATTTTTTCGGAAGTCATGTTCTTTGCCGTATTCTTCGGAACCTTATGGTATACGCGAAACCTTTCAGTGCCTTGGCTTGGCGGTTTTGGTGACGGTCCCGGACGTGCGACTCATGAAACCTTGTGGCCGGCATTCGAAGCGATGTGGCCGACTAACGGTCCGGGTGAAATCGGCGGCGAATACGAACCGATGGGGGCTTGGGGTTTGCCGTTTTTAAACACACTGATTTTGTTGACAAGCGGCGTCACTTGTACTTGGGCGCATCATGGTTTACTGGCAAAAAACCGCGATCAACTTATTAAAGGTCTGATTGCAACGGTTGCGTTGGGTTTTCTGTTCGTCGGATTTCAAGCAATAGAATATCACGAAGCCTATACCGAAATGGGCTTGACCTTAGGTTCAGGTATTTACGGGTCGACATTCTTTATGCTAACCGGCTTCCATGGGTTCCACGTTTGTGTCGGTGCGATTATTCTTTCTGTGGTATTGTTCCGCAGCTGGAAAGGTCATTTTAAACCGGAGAATCATTTCGCATTCGAAGCGGCCGCCTGGTACTGGCATTTTGTCGATGTCGTTTGGTTGGGATTATTTGTCTTCGTTTACATGATGTAAGTCGATAACAGGGCATCAAATTAAAGCGCTGCCTGCCAGGTAGCGCTTTTTTTTTGTCGTTTGATTTGACGGAAAGGCGGGCTGGATTGGCTTTGCGGGACGGGTTATTTAACCATCCCTAGTGTTTCGAATTGGTTTTGCTACGGTCGAAACGCTTAGGACAGGCTTACAAACCCCGTCCTGCTTGAGAGATGGGTTTTATTGGCTTTGTTCCGCTTGGGGCGGTTTTTTTGCATGAATGGCCGAGCCGATACCGTGAGGTTTTAATAAGCCGAAGGCCATCGCCAGAAACAATAAAATGAATAACACGATTGATAATGAAATTCGGACTGTTAATGCTTTGACGGCTTTATCCGACCGGTCTTCCGGTTTGCGGACAACGATATGATAAAGTGCGGAGCCCAGGCTGATAAGGATTGCAGCAAACGCAATAATGAAGATAGTTTTAATAAGCATAAAAAGTCTAAAAGCGATCGGTGATAATCGGGTATTCTCAACGATTAATCGACGCTTGCCAATAGGACAATCCAAAAACCATGACGATCAAAATCGGTCTTTGTAATCTTAGACTCACATTAATTCCATCAATCGCCTATGTGTTGTTGATGGCGCTACTGATTTCGCTAGGAAATTGGCAATTATCCAGATCTTCGGAAAAAGCCGACTATCTGGCCGTGCAGGAGAAACAAAGCCAATTACCTCCGTTGTCGTTAACATCGGAGTTGCCGGCCGATGCCGCGAGTATTCGTTATCGAACTGTCGAATTAACCGGGCGTTACGATACCGAGCGTCAATTTTTGCTGGATAATCGAATTAGACACGGAAAAGCCGGTTATTTCGTGATGACGCCGCTGTTGCCGGAAAACTCCAATACGGCAGTCTTAGTTAATCGGGGATGGATTGAAGCGGGTCGCGATCGACAAACGCTGCCTGATATTACCTTGCAAGAAAGCAAGGTTACCATCCAAGGACGAATCAATACTTTTCCTGATGTCGGTTATCATCTGGAAGGCGCGGAGATTCCGACCGATACTTGGCCGTCTCTCGTGCAACTGATCGACAGCAACGTTATTGCTGAGAAACTGGGTTATCCGTTGGCCGATTATCAAATTGAACTACACCCAGCCGAGGATCAAGGTTATTTGCGGGAATGGCATATCGCGACTGTCATACCGCCTGAAAAGCATGTGGCCTATGCGGTGCAATGGTATGGCTTGGCTTTAACTTTAACGGCTTTATTTATATGGTACGCGTGCAAAACAAAACATGAATAATCAACAGAAAAAAAATCGCAACCTAATTCTGATTATTTTCGGAATGTCGATCATCCCGTTTCTTTTTGCGTGGTATTTAAAAGAACATCCCAATCTACTTAAAGGCGCAACCAATCATGGCGAATTGATTATTCCGCCGTTACTGACCGAGCGCCTCGATCTAATCGGTATCGATTCATTCTCGGCCGAAAATATTGACGAATTAAAAGGCCGCTGGGTTTTAATCAATGTGGTGCCTGATGCGGATTGCGATCAAACCTGCCTTGATGCCGTTTATAAATCCAAACAACTCTTATTGATGATGGGCAAGGAGTTAACTCGTATCCGTAGAACAGTGATATTGCTGAATCCCGATGCCGAACAGCATATAAAGACGTGGTGGCAGGACGACGACCGGCTGTTAAAGACTCGCCCCAGTTCGGACTTGCAGAAGCAAATGACTAAGCTCAACGGAACCGGGATCGCGAACGGTATGCTGTTGATCATGGATCCATTGGGCAATATCATGATGCGTTATCAGCCCGGATTTAACCCTTATGATGTAAAGAGCGATCTCAGAAAATTACTTAGTGTTTCGCAAATCGGATAAACCATGTTTAGAAAAATTACCTTTGTTTCCGCCTTTTTGGCTTTATTGCTTATCGTAGCCGGTTCCGTCGTCAAGTTGACCGGAGCAGATTTGGCATGCCCGGACTGGCCTGAATGCTACGGTCAATGGTTTATCGCCGATAGTGCCGAGTTTAAAGCTTCGGCCGAACAGCTTTATCCGGGAAAAGCGGTCGATGTAGGTAAAGCTTGGCAAGAAATGGCGCGACGCTATGTATTCGGCTTATCGATGTTGACCGTCGTGCTGTTGGCATTGATCGCATGGCGCCAGAAGTATCAACGTTCCGTGGCGACAACTGGCGCGGTGGCGCTGCTTATCGTGGCGGCTGCGCAAGTATGCACGGCCGTCAAAGCGGTCGAATTGAATGCGATGCCGATTATAGTCATTGCTCAGGCATTGCTTGGCTTTATCCAGTTCTGGCTATTGAGTTGGCTATTTTTACGATTAAATCCTGCCTTAAATAAACTGGATCGAATAAGCGGTCCCATCTGGCTAGCCGGTTTCGCCGGCTTGTTGGTGTTGGTGCAAACCCTATCCGGTTTATGGGTTAACGCCAATCATGCGGGACAAGTCTGCAGCGGTTTTCCCCAGTGTAACGGGCAATGGTGGCCGCAAGCCGATTACCGTGCCGCGTTGAATATATTCAATGGTCTTGTCACCGGTTATCAAGGGATTTTATCCTACGACGCACAGGTGGCTGCCCATTGGTTGCATAGAGTCTTTGCCCTGCCGATTTTTGTTGTTTTAACTTGGCTGGTGCTGCGAGCCACTTCGGTTAACTGCGCCAAACCGGTCAGAAAAGCCGGCATGATGCTAAGTATTTTATTATTCGTGCAAATCGGCTTTAGCGTTATTGCGGCAAAATACGGACTACCGGCATGGTCGGCCATTGTGCATAATTTTGTTTCGGCAATATTGATGCTGCCGTTGCTCGCGATCGCCGTTTATAGCCGTTACGGATATGCGGGCGAAGTGTTGGCCGGCGAAACGGTCGAGCGTCCTGTCGCCGAGTTTGAAGCTGCCGAAGCAGTAATCGAAGTCGGCTATGTCGAGCCGGAACCGGAATCGCTGGCGCGCCGCCTTAAATCGCAGCTGCAAAAAACTCGGTCCGGCCTTAGCGGATTGATGGCAACGATTCCCATTGGTCAAAAAGCCATCGACGATGATTTGCTTGAGGAAATCGAAGCCCGATTATTGATGGCCGATATCGGTTTCGAAGCGACGACAGCAATCATTCGGCGATTGACCGATAGTCTCGAACGGCATCAATTAAACGACGGGGAAGCATTGGAAAATGCGCTGAAACAAGAATTATTGGCTATTCTTAAGCCTTGTAACCACCCCCTACAGATTCCCGAACAAGATAAGCCGTTCGTGATTTTGGTAGTCGGCGTCAACGGTGCCGGCAAAACTACGACGATCGGTAAAATGGCCAAGCGCTTTCAATCTCAAGGCCATAGCGTGATGCTGGCTGCGGGCGACACCTTCAGGGCAGCGGCAGTCGAACAGTTGCAAACCTGGGGTGAACGCAACAACATTCATGTCGTCGCACAGCACACCGGCGCCGACTCTGCCTCGGTGATTTATGACGGTGTGCAATCGGCGCAAGCTAAAGGTATCGACGTATTGATTGCCGATACCGCAGGACGTTTACACACCAAGTCCAATCTGATGGACGAACTGAAAAAGGTTAAACGCATTATCGGAAAGCTCGATGAAACCGCGCCGCACGAGGTTTTGTTGGTTTTAGATGCGGGAACCGGACAAAATGCGCTGTCTCAGGCGAAACAATTTAACGAAACTGTAGCATTGACCGGGATCGCATTAACCAAATTGGACGGCACCGCGAAGGGCGGCGTTATTTTTGCGTTGGCTAAGCAATTCAGCGTGCCGATTCGTTTTATCGGTATCGGTGAAGGGATCGACGATTTGCAGGATTTCGATGCGGAACAGTTTGTCGACGCCTTATTTGCCAAAGATCAATAGGATTATGCTCAAATTCGATCATGTCAGTAAACGTTATCCCGATGCCGGCGATGCATTGCTGGATGTCACGTTTCATCTACAGCGCGGAGAATTCGCTTTTTTGACCGGCCATTCCGGAGCCGGTAAAAGCACTTTGTTAAAGTTGATAGCGGTCATGGAAAGATGTTCGCGCGGTCAAGTTTTGTTGGACGGGCAAAATCTGAACACGGCGTCCGATCGGCAAATACCCTATATACGGAGGAAGCTGGGCTTAATATTTCAGGATTATAAATTGCTGCAAGATAGAACCGTTTTCGACAATGTCGCATTGCCGTTGGTGGTGGCGGGTTACAGTCATTTTGATATCGGTCGGCGTGTTCGAGCTGCGCTCGATAAGGTCGGCTTGCTTGGTAAAGAAAAAAAGCTGCCGCAGACTTTGTCCGGCGGCGAACAGCAGCGCGTCGGTATTGCCCGCGCCGTTATAAACAAACCGCCTTTGATTCTCGCCGACGAGCCTACCGGTAATTTAGATCCGGAATTGTCGTCCGAGATTATGAAATTATTTGAAGATTTTCAACAAGTCGGCGTAACGGTATTGATTGCCACGCATGATATCGCTTTGGTTGAGCGAATGGGACATCGTGTATTGCAATTGGATCATGGCCGCCTGGTCGCAAGTTAACAGATGAAAAAGCCGAATATCAACCACAGAAGACCGCAACCCCGACAGAAAAAGGAAGTTCGACGAAAAGTTGTTTCCGGTAAGCTAAGTGTTATGCTGCAGGCTTACCTGGATATTCATGCGCAAGCCTTGTTTTCCAGTCTAGGCCGATTGGCGCGCGCGCCGGTGACATCGCTGATGACCGTCAGCGTATTATCCATTGCAATTTCGTTGGCTGCCGGATTTTATCTGTTGGTCGCCAATATTCAACAATTAACCGGCGGGCTCGAAGATAGCAATCAAATTTCGTTGTTTTTAAAAGATCAAGTCACCGATGATGCCGGCGTAAAGTTAGCCGAGAAAATTAAAACATTCGTTCATGTACAGGATGCCAAGGTCATTACGAAAAACCAAGGGCTCGCCGAATTTCGCGAATATAGCGGTTTCGGCGACGCACTGAAAGCACTGGATAAAAACCCCTTGCCGACCGTTATTCAGGTTATGCCGGAACATAGCCTCGAAGAAGGGCCGCAACTTGACGAATTGTTTAAAAACTTAACGGATTTACAAGAAGTCGATTTTGCACAATTGGATATGCAATGGGTCAAACGCTTGTATTCGATCATGGAACTGGCGGATCGTGGCGTTACGCTGCTCAGTTTCATATTGGCCCTGGCCGTATTATTCATTACCGGGAATACGATAAGACTGGAATTACACAATCGGCGTGACGAAGTTATTATCGCTAAGCTGGTTGGCGCGACCAACCGGTTTATTCAAAGGCCTTTTCTGTATACCGGTTTTTGGTTGGGTTTTAGTTCCGGCATTTTGGCTTGGATTGCTGTGACGGTCATGCTTTTTATACTACAACAGCCGATCGATCGATTGTCGGGTCTTTATGACGGCGTATTTTCGATGCGCTATTTGAGTTTCGGAGAAATGATGTCGTTAGTTGCGATTTCTTCACTGCTTGGAGTAGCTGCTGCCTGGGCGGTGCTTTGCTATCAATTAAGACTGACCAAGCCCGAATAAACTGAGAGTAAGTTTCAGTCCTTGAATCCAAGAAGTTATTTATCGCGAAATCCCTAGAGAATCAGAGTCGCTCCGAGCCCTATCGATAATGAATGGACTCACAAAACAATGCGGAACTTATAAAAATTTTAGCACTCATAACGCGAGAGTGCTAAAATCGAGAAAATCAAAAAATGAGGGGAAATCATGAGTAACGCATTAGCCTTTGCCTTACCAACCAATCTTTCCGTAGGAACATTCGACGCTTATTTGAATGCGGTCGCGCAAACGCCGACTTTGTCGCACGACCACGAACGCAAACTGGCGCTTCGCTATCGCGATGAAGGCGACTTGGAAGCAGCGAAGGAACTGGTTATGTCGAATCTTCGTTTTGTTGTTCATGTCGCGCGTGGATACAGCGGTTACGGACTGCCGTTGCCCGACATCATTCAAGAAGGCAACGTCGGTTTAATGAAAGCCGTCAAACGCTTCGATCCTGATGTCGGGGTTCGCTTAGTGACCTTTGCCGTACATTGGATCAGAGCGGAAATCCATGAATATGTCATCAAAAACTGGCGTATCGTAAAAATTGCAACAACCAAATCGCAGCGTAAACTGTTTTTCAATTTACGCAAATCGAAAAGCGACCTAGGCTGGTTGTCGCACGACGAAGCAAAAGCTGTCGCCGACGATTTAGGCGTTGATCTCAAAACCGTTTATGAAATGGAAAAGCGTATGGACAGTTCGGATATGGCTTTCGACATGCCGCATGACGAGCCATCCGACGAAAGCACTTACGCCTTTCCAGTCAGTTACTTAGAGCAACATAACGCAGACCCGGCTGATCTGCTGGAAAACGAGCAATGGCAAGGTTATGAAGAAAACATGCTAAGCGAAGCAATGGCGGAACTCGACGAGCGTAGTCTCGACATTCTCAATAGCCGCTGGCTAAGCGAAGAAAAAGCGACATTGCATGATTTAGCTGCACGCTACAACGTTTCAGCCGAGCGCATCCGGCAGCTGGAAAAAAACGCCATGAACAAGCTGAAAGCCGCATTCGTGCTGGAAGCATAATACGCCGGGCACTACACGCGTGGCGGGTTGTTCAACCCGCCCCAAACGTTTTCCGGTTTCCATAATCCTCCGTGAGAATCCATATTTTGGCAGGACGGGGTTTTATAACCCCGTCCGAAACGTTTCAACCGTGGCCGAAGCAAGCCGAAACGCTTAGTCCAAACCGAAACGTTGGGGACGGGTTAAATAACCCGCTCCGCAGGAATATACCTGACGTGCAAAAAGAAGCGCCCGATTGCTAGAAGATTGCCACGTTGTGTGAAAGGCTATTGGGGGTTTAGTGTTAGCGGCTTCGATAGCCGCGACGAAGGCGTCGCTTACACAACGATTGTAATCCCTTGTGGGAGCGATCCCCTGATCGCGATTTCGAAGCCACGAGAGTTAGGTGGCAATAAGGGGTATCGAGGCCACATTAGCTAAAAGACAGCAAGACAGAGTATCTACCGCTTAAGTATTACGACGAGTGGTCCTCCGTGGGAATCCATAAGAGTAGGAAATAATCACCTTCTCGTAACCGGAAGTCTATCAATCCGAAATCCGCGCAATCTCCCCATAACGGAAACAATCGACGGTATGATCGTTAACCATGCCGACGGCCTGCATGAACGCATAGCAAATCGTCGAGCCGACGAATTTAAAACCGCGTCTTTTCAATTCCTTACTGAGCCGATCCGATAAAGGCGTATTCGCCGGCAACTCGGCGTGCGTCCGCCACGCGTTTTGGACTGGCCGGCCGTCGACAAAATCCCATAGAAACGCATCGAAACTCCCGGTTTCTTCTTTGACGTTCAAAAAAGCGCGAGCATTGGTCACAGCGGCATTCACTTTGAGCCGGTTGCGTATGATGCCCGGATTCGCCAGCAACTCCGAAATTTTTGCCTCATCATAGCCGGCCACCGATACCGGATCGAAATTGTCGAACGCCGCCCTGAAATGGTCGCGTTTTTTTAAAATCGTCGACCAACTCAAGCCCGCCTGGGCGCCCTCCAAAACCAAAAACTCGAACAACAGACGGTCGTCATGCACCGGCACGCCCCATTCGCGGTCGTGATAGTCCTCTTCAAGCGGGCTGGACAAAGCCCATCGGCATTTGTTCATGTCAAATGAAAGATATGCTTAGATTTCAAGGAAGGATACCGTGCGTTAAAAAAAGATAAAGTCCTTGATCTCATCGCGATTCAAAAGCACGATTTGCTGCTCCATCGCTTCCCGATGCAGATCGTCCTTGCCGATTCGCATACTCAAAAGAAAATACGACAACAAGGCAGCCCGAATTTGAGTAACGCATTTACCGTCGACCATCCCGAAATCGCGCTCGATCACGCTTTTTTGCGCATCGTTCAACCCCGGATGCGGACCGATTTCGACAGTCAACCACTTGTTCCACAAAGTGTCTGTAAAAGGGGGCTCGTCAGCCTTACCCAAAATAGAGACGCGATGAATACGTGCCAGAACGAAATCGCGGTAGTCGTTGTGAGTTACGCTAAAAGACCGAACGTGCCAACGCAAACCGTCGAACACCAAAGTATGAGGATTGATTTGCAAAGTCTTAGGCTCAGGACTGGACAACGATTGATATGAAATCTCCAGCTCGAATTTAAAACGCACCGCCTGCACAATGCCGCGCAAGACTCGCGCATCGATTTGCCGTGCCAACGGATTGACAATTTCAACGGTTGGAAGGTTACCGACTAATGCGATCAGGGTTTCGTAACCGTTTTGTTGCTGTAATTTTAAAACCTGTAACAGCTCGCCGGTCGTTCCATCCATGAAACCCGGTTTAAACGAATCGTCGACCACATAGCGTTTCAAATACTTATCGTAACGAATATTTCCCGGACACAACGATTGATAAAGCGTCAAATCCTTCGATGCCTGTACTCGACTAATGCCGAAATAATTAATCAACGTACCGGTCGAAATTTCACCGCTCCAAAACACCGTTGCTTCCAGCAAAGTTAATCGATGACGCTGTTCCCACTTTAAATTCGGTTGCAAGAGATTACCCATGGTGTTAGAGTCATGAAAACTAAATTTATATGTTTATTGTGGAATGGTTAAGAATTCTATCAGTAGCTTAGCAGTTAACAAAGATTAGAGCGGAGAAGAGATAAAAAATTTCTTTTCGAATACAAGTAATGGTTATTAACAATGATATTCGATAGGCGATAGCATGTTTATATACCTGTCGTAGATCAAAATTCGGCGTCTGTGGGTGTCCGCCAAAGGACGCCGTGAATACGTCCCTGTAGGCTCTATGCCAGCTCCATGCTGGCAAAGCCTTTGTCGGACACCCAGGCGCCTCCTTTGGCACTGCCGAAATTTAAAGTGCGAAAGGTATAGATACGAATTTGACTGGCATAGTAGGTACTTAACAATGGAACAACTCACCGATCTAAAAGCGATATTGCACTCCAAACGCGCCAATATTTACTACCTGGAAAAATGCCGGGTCATGCAAAAGGATGGCCGCGTACTCTATCTGACAGAAGCCAAGGAAGAAAAACAATACTGGAATATTCCGATCGCGAATACCACCGTCATCTTGCTCGGTACCGGTACCTCGATCACACAAGCTGCTGCTCGCATGTTAGCTTCGGCCGGGGTACTGATCGGTTTTTGCGGAGGCGGAGGTACGCCGTTGTTAATGGGCAATGAAATCGAATGGCTAACGCCGCAAAGCGAATACCGGCCCACGGAGTATGTACAAGGCTGGCTTTCCTTTTGGTTTGATGCACAAAAGCGTTTGGAAGTCGCCAAGCAGTTTCAACACGGACGCATCGACTATTTGCGCCGTATATGGGGTAAAGACAAGGATCTTAAAACCGAAGGATTCGACAGCGGAGACGAGGACATAGCAGGCGCGTTAGCCAATTGCGCCGCGAAAATAGACAATGCCAAAAACGTCACCGAATTATTGGTCGGTGAGGCGCAACTGACCAAAAGCCTGTACAAAGCCGCTGTCAAACGCACCCAACTCGGCGATTTTAGCCGCAATGCCGAAAGCGTCGACGACGCTAATATCTTTCTAAACCACGGTAACTACCTGGCCTACGGCTTGGGCGCCACCACGCTATGGGTGCTCGGCATCCCGCACGGTTTTGCAGTGATGCACGGCAAAACCCGGCGCGGCGCATTGGTATTCGACGTCGCCGATCTAGTCAAAGATACCTTGATCTTGCCGTGGGCCTTCATCAGCGCCAAGGAAAAAACAACCGAACAGGAATTCCGCCAGCAAATCCTGCAAAAATTTACCGAACATAAAGCGCTGGATTTTATGTTTGACACTGTTAAGGATATCGCCTTGCAGGGAGATAAGGCATGAGTTTAGCGGGTCGAACCATTCCTACGCGTCCGCGTGAAAACGCTCAAAGCTTAAAATCACTCAACCCAATTTTCAAGCCGCAAGCCATCAATACGTCTAAACTCCCTTGTGTTATTAGTGACCAATGTCAAATCCAAAGCAACTGCGTGAGCGGCGATCCAAAGGTCATTGCCCCCAATCAGACAACCTTTTCTTTCCAAGTCACTGCGAATAGAAGCATAAACCTCCGCAACCTCAACCAGCATAGGTTGCACCGGCAAACGAGCAGCCAGCAGTTGGACATTCATGATGGCCGCTTCTTTTTCTCGGCTTTTCAATGCGCCCGAAAACAACTCACCATAGGTAATCATCGAAATCACTACCTCGCCATGCCGCAATTGCCTGAACCTCTCTGCTATGCAAGCCGGACGGCGTTTTTTAAGATAAATACAAATATCCGTATCCAGCATGAAACGAGCCGGCATCATTCAAAATCCCGATCCTGTGGTGGAGGGTCAATCCGTTTTTCCGCCATAAAATCATCTGAGAAGCCGGCGAAAATGTCCATCACATCCGCAAGATTATCCGGTTTTTTGCGTAATACTACCTCATCTCCGCGTCGAAAAATCTCTACCTCATCCGCATCAAACTGGAATTCTTTGGGAATCCGCACCGCTTGCGAATTGCCGCTTTTAAAAACGCGCGTTGTCGTCATAAAACACCTCATGTATATATCGCATGTGTTTACATTAGCACTAAGCCGGTATAGACACAATTATTTGGAGATCCCATCATGATGGTCACCTTCATTTGCGAATGCGAGAAAAAAGCGCTGAACCGCACTCGCCGCGTCCTCGACGCCTTCGCCAACCGCATCGGCAGCCGCACCTGGCAAACCGTGATCACCGAGGAAGGCTTACAAGCGGTGAAAAAGCTACTGAGAAAAAGCGCGACCAAGAATACGGCTGTGGCGTGTCATTGGATACGGAGTAGGAGCCGGAGCGAGTTGCAGTGGGTTGTGGGTAACCAATATAAATTCAATGACCAAGGCATTGTACCGGTCAATTACACCAATCAGCTTAATGTATTAAAGATGGATGAATTAGACGTGAATATTGAAGAATATTTTGCAAATACGAAAAAACAACCCTTGGCTCAACATCTTTTCGCTGTCGGTTATGTTGCTTACAAACTTTGTTTGCAATTAACAAATAATGAAACCATGGCCAAAACCGCATTTATTACGGGTTGCTGGCATGATATGGGCAAAGTGGATGATGTGTTTGCTGACTGGTTGATCAAGGAGTTAAAAAAGAAAGGTATTCTTAATCAGGAAGTGCCAGAGAGCGGTCAACATGTCGATAGTAAAGCGAAGAATTATCCGCGCCACAATGAAATCTCACTACTGTTATTTTATCTTCTCAACAAACAAACGTTTGCCAATTCCCAATCGAAAAAATACACCGAACACGCCATCTATTGGCATCATGATAAATGGTTTCGAGGGGTAGAGAAAAATGGCGACTATATCAGCTTTAGCCTAGATATGGTCTACAACAAAATGATTGAAAAGGTTGGAGTCGATAAATTCAACACGTTATTGCAATTAGTCAGAACATTGACCCAGCAAATCAATATTATCGCAGAGAATTATTCCGAAGATGACAACCTGCTAATAAATCACGCAAACTCAAATATTGATGAGGATAAGTTAGCTGAGATAGAGGATGCACATTTGCCGAAATATAAAAAATACACGACAAAACTTAACGTCGAGGCATATCAAGATAATATTCTAGAGAATGCTAAATGCAATATAGTTCGTACTGTCGTTGTCACTGCCGACAGGTTGGTGTCTTCTTTGAGTGCCGATCAGCTTACAGCGCATTTGGAAGAACAAACACTAGATGCAGTAGCTGAAACAGCATTGCTAAATGATCGTGGATTAACGGTGGCAATTTCCCATTGTTTAGAACAGTTTAATATTAAATATCCCGATAGTGACCGTAATAAACAACAAACTCAAGCTGCACTTGAATTATCCGATGATGAAGTCATGATTGGTGTACTTAAAGGCCCGGCAGGTTGTGGTAAAACCAAAATAGCATTGGAATGGGCTGTAAACACTTATGCGCGTAAAATTATTTGGGTTTGTCCTAGAGTGCAGGTGTGCCAAGGGATGCTAACCGACCTGACAAGCAAGGAATATTTGCCTGAAACTAAAATCGAAATTTGTACCGGTGAATTTAAAACCTTGTATCAATACGGCAAGTCAATTACCACACCAGACAATCAGGAGTTTTCGGGCGACATTGTTATCACCACCATCGACCAAATACTCAATACCATAACTACCCATCGCAAAGTCACCGGATTGGTGCAATATATGAACGCCCATGTCGTGTTTGATGAGTATCACGAATACATTAATATGCCGGGTTTCAATCTATTGTTTGCCGAATTGGTTGCCTGTAAACGACTCCAAGAACGGAAAAATAATTGCTTGCTTGTTTCCGCTACCCCGAATCCCTATTTTGTCAAAGAACTGTTGGGACTCAACCAGGATGATATGGTTGGCATAGAGAGTTTTAATCGAAGCCAATACAAAATTGAATTTGTTCCTCCTTTTGATGAAGGCGATGAAGCCAATAATCCGCTGTATCAAACCCAGCCGGACAATACCTTTATTATCAGTAACACAGCCATAACCGCGCAAAGAGGTTTTATCAGAAACCAGGCTAAGGAAAAGGCTTTACTGTTCCATTCTAAGTACAAAAAACTGGATAAAGAAGTATTGTTTAAAAAAGTTTTTGAAACCTTCAAATATCGAGGCACAAAAGACTATGCTGTGTTACGCGCCGGCCCCATCGTTCAGGCATCGTTGAATATCAGTTGCGACCGGATGATGACGGAAATAACCCACGCTGAAAACTGGCTGCAGCGTTTAGGGCGACTTGATCGTTTTGGTGAAAACTCTGATCCTAATGTTTATATAACTGCAGTTCCCGAAAGTTTGGCCAATGGCAAACAAAGTGGTGCCTGCGCTCGCTTTTTAAATCAATCCAATTGTTTGCAAAGCACGAAAGCATGGCATAGCTTCTTAGTCGATAAAATTACGGAAAAGCCAATAATGTCCATTGCAGAGATTTATCAAATTTATCAGGATTTTTATGACGATCCAGTCGTACAAAAAGCTGTTGAACAAGACATGTTAGCGGCATTGAAAAAAAGCGTCGATCTCATCAATGCCAAAATCATGGATCCGGTTGCATTTCCTAACAAAAATAAAACCAAAGTTGATAAACCCAAAATCAAGAAAAACTCATTGCGTGGTGAAAATCGTTTCGTGCAAATGGCCGTGTGGAATATTGGTAATGGCAAAGAGGAGTTTCCCAATGAATATGCTTATGATGAAGCGGATACCCAAGGCCATTTGACCCTTGAGGTAAAAACGATATGTGGCAACGATGACAGTGAGAAAGACTTATTGGCCTTCATGACTAAAAAACATCACAACATCAATGATAATGCCGAAAAATATGGTGTTACAGATCGAACTAAATATAAAGATAAAATATACCTGAGTAGCTCTAAAGTATCTGAAACTCCTATTTATTTAAGCTATATCCCAGCCGACTTAAAGCAATTGGAAACTCGGCCACACCCTTATGCCATCTATTATGCAGTGGGCAAATTTCAGCCCATAGGCGCGCTTTCTCGTGATCAAATCACTACATTTAATGAGCTTGCACTTGAATAAGAGAGTATAGATTATTTTTTAAAAATTAATTAATTTATCAACCACCTTAAAGATAAGGAGAAAATCATGGAAAAAGTAACAGGTATCAAAAGCGTCGATTTTAAAATTAAGGCGTTAGGGTACGGCGTAGTCAACTGGAACGGATCTCCAAATTTAACAATTATCGATGATGGGAAATACAAAAACGTAACAAATCACAGTATGCCTAAACTACGAGGCTACTCAAATATAAAAGAATATGATGATAACGGAGTAGGCAAATTTTATCATCACCCGGAAGCCGTAGATTTTTCAAAGGTTCAGTTATATATCAGTCAAAATTGTATCCGCCATCATTTATTTAGAGGAGAACCATATAATCTGAATTCACCAAAATTGATAACAGACACAATCGACTTGCTTTGTTCTCTAACTGGTCTAATTCGCGGCTATGTCATTCCAAAAAATGAAAATAAACGTACCAGTCCCTTGTTAATTACTGACTTTGTTGACCAATTGAGAAATGGCAACTACGAACAAATGGGGCGATCAGGCAGCAAGGAAAAAGGAGAGACAAAATCAGGCAAGGATGCCAGTAATGCGTTATTTTCCAAAACAACATTCGGTGAAACAAAATATGAGGCATATGGTTCTATCAGCATAGAATTATTGCAGTTTATTCCGCTTTGTGCGGATTTCGGGAGACAAGCAATGATCGTCAACAATGACCAGGAGGGGCAAGGTGTCGCTGAAAAATTGGAAGCTTATATCCAATCACTGAGCGGTAATAAAGACGTTAAAGCGACTTACCATCATAACTACGTCAGAAAAGGAGCTATTTTTGACGAGGGTGAACAAGGCGTACTGCTAAATGATGCGGCTTGTGATGTTTTGGTGAATCAAACTTTGGAACTAATAGAAAATCTGAGCATTCGCCAGGCTAAAGGGTATATGTATGTTGACTCGGTTAAAGTCGATTACAACAGTGGAACAGGAAAAGACATGATGCGTATCAAACAGGGTGGCGATACCATAGATAAAAAAACTGACTCGTATGCGGTTTACTATGAGGGAAGATAAATTATGCGCATTTCAATTGAATTTGATTCTTGCTGGCAAACCGGATTTTTAGGCGATGATTTAAAAAAACCGATTATTCATAGTAAAAATGCTAATAAACATGACTTAAAAGGTTATAAGCAAAAATTTGTTGCAACATCAAAAGAAAGGGGTGAAAAACCAACGCCTATTACAAAAAATACTGTGCTAGGAATTTTGTGCCGCTTAGTGGGTGATCAAAGAAAACTTTATCAAGCAAGAAACAGCGAGAACTATTATTTTGCAGACATTGAGCCACAAGTTTCTTTTTCGCTAAGCCGTATTAATCAAACATCGCAGGAACTGATATATTTGACCAATAAATCGGATGACCGTTGTGCGCAATCAACTTTCTTGGGCGTATTATCTTCCGATAATCCTTGGTTTTTTTCAGACGTCTCCTCCAAACTCTGGTCGGTGTTGTTTTTAAACAAAGAACAGTTGCTTGATTTTATTTTGAATAATGAAGTTGAAAATACGGAAGTAGATTGTTCTCCAAAAAACTTGATCTCCAGAATTGAAGATATTTCCAACATAAAAGTGGAAACAGGTTCTGTGTTAATGACTAAGAAGAGGCTGATTTTTGATAAAACTAAAGAAATTGAAAAAAAGGAAAACCTCTTAGAAACGACTCTTGAAAAGGCAAAAGTCAAATCACCTAATTCGCAAAGCCAAATTGTTAAGCACGAAATCAAAATAAAAGAAATCAACGAGGAAATTCTTCAATTGAAGGAAGCATTTTTACAAATTGAAGTTGATGCTGAGATAAATGAACAGGATTTAAAAATTGCCAATGTCATTAGATATCTAACAAACAAATTCCCGGGCAATGAGTATTTGACTAACGATGTTATTTATCCGTTAAGCTTATATGCAGCGGCTTTATATATACAAGCCGAACGATTATCAAAAATTCGTAATGATTTAGAATTTTTAAAGGATAAAAAAGGCGAAATTTATATTCAAGGCTTTTCCAAAAGAGGTTTTAATGGTATTCGTGACTGGTTAAATCGGATGGCAGGAGGAAGAAAAAAAGCCGTAGGAACGCCTTGTATTGTCCAAAAGCAATCGGGGGTATTAGATATAAACATTAATGTAAGCAGAGAAAGAGCCGAACAAATTAGAAATGACATTGAAAATGCCGGAGTATCGAGCTTTTATCTTGGTAAAAAAGGGTTGGCTTATGTGGCTCGTATTGACCCTAGGGAGGTAAAATCCTAATGGATTATTTTATTGATATTCAAATAAAACCCGATGCTGAAATTCGGGAAAACGTATTACTCAATAAGGTATACACCAAACTGCACAAAGCATTATACGATCTAAAGTCTACAGACATAGGCGTCAGTTTTCCTGAATACAAATTAAAACTGGGTTCTGTGATTCGTATTCATGCTGTGGAAAAGCGACTAGAAGCGCTGCAGCAAGGCGGATGGTTAGGTGGCTTGATCGGCTATTGTGCAATTTCTCTAGTCCAATCAATACCCGACCAAGTTCAATATCGCACTGTTTCGCGTATCCAGAGCTCCATGTCACCGGCAAAGCTCAAACGTTTAATCAAGCGTGGGTCTATCCGGGAAAGTGAAATTAAGCAATACAAAGCCAAGATGTTCCAAAAAGGATTGGACAACCCATTTCTGGAATTAGAAAGTGGTTCTAATGGACATTTGCACAGGCGCTATCTTGCGTTTAGCGAGTTGATGGATAAACCCATGCAGGGAGAATTTGACCAATTCGGTTTGAGTAAAACAGCAACGATACCGTGGTTCTAAATTATCAGTTCTTGTTCCCATGCTTGAGGGTAAGAGTTAAACAAAGCAGCAACCAAAACAACGACCATCGTTATCCATTATTAATCGCTACGGAAAAAACCGATGTAGAACCTAGCATGGCTGCATTCAGTTATTACGGATTGAGTAATGACTGTTCCGTGCCGCTTTTTTGAAGAATTAACGTATAAATCATTTGGATCGACTGTAGCAAATAGCTACAATCGATCTGATTAATTTGCTTAATGAGGTGCATAATGGCTAAAGCAGCATCGCCGATTCGTTTGCAGAAGGAATTGATGAGTGCGGCGGAATTAGCAGGAAAACGTTTTCATCGGAGCACTGCCGAGCAAATCGAATATTGGGCTGAAATGGGGCGCAATGTTTCAGTGCTGGTAGACCCGGATGATTTGGCGGCAATCGCAGCCGGCGTGGTAAAACTCGAATTGGTTCCGGTATACGGCAAGCCGGTCGATCCGGCTACGGTCTTTCAAACGCTTGAGGACGAACGCGCTGCGGGAAGCTTGGCCCAGCGTGTTACAAACAGTCCGGCAACCTATCAAGCGTCTATCGATCACCCCGGCTGTCTGGAACAAATCGACAGTACTGGTCGAATCAGGGTCGGCAAGTTTATTGACGGCGAATTTGTCGAAATCACTAAAACCTTGTCTTAATGGCCAAGAAACAGCTATGGCTGCTTGCGGGTGGCAATGGAGCCGGGAAAAGCACGTTTTATCATACGCAGCTGGCAAGGCTCGGCATTCCATTCGTTAATGCCGATATTTTGGCTAACTAACTTTATTCCCTTGCATCGGAAGCGCACAGTTACGATGCGGCAAGGATTGCCGCGCAACTGCGTTCGCAATTGTTGTCGGAAGGGCGCATTTTGCTTTGAAACCGTATTCTCACACTCCTCGAAGATCGATTTTGTCGCCCAAGCAAAAGCATTGGGCTACAAAATTATTTTGGTCTTAATCCATTTAGATAACGTATCGCTCAATCAAGCGAGGATTTACCAGCGGGTCAGCGAAGGAGGGCATTCCGTTCCCGACGAAAAAGTACGAAGCCGAGTACCCAGGTTGTTAAAGCTTATTAAGCAAACCTTACCGCTATGCGATCAATGCGGCTACTCACTTAACGCGGGATAGTTTAAGGTTAATCCGTTCGTGGTGAGCCTGTCGAACCATGAGCGGATTAACCTTCCCCCTTCGACAGGGCTATCCTGAGCGCAGCCGAAGGGCTTAGGGCGAACGGTTAATTCTTAGTGCTTTTGTCCCTCTTTAAGTGGGAAGCCATCAATGCTATCTGTTGGATAATTCCCGTGCGGACAACCCGTTTAAACAAGTTGCAATTGTTCGGAACGGGAAAGCCAATTTAAAGCTGAACTCAATTCCGGAATGGACAAAGGAGTTATTGGCGCATTAATTGCTTTATACTGAAAATTAAGCGATTAGACCCAAAAATTTTAGGTTCTTTAACAATATAGAAAAATCAAATAGTTATAAAGCAACGAAAAATAATGGTTAAAACGGTTATTTGCGGATAAGTAGCTGTTGCCATTATTTTTTTGCGCTTTATACTACAGTTCACTGCCGCACAGGCAGCTTAGAAAGCTTTGATTTCGTCAATGGCGGTTTGTTCGCTGTTCACTGCCGCACAGGCAGCTTAGAAAATGAGATACAGGAAAGAAAACATGGCGGGATTGTTCACTGCCGCACAGGCAGCTTAGAAAAAGTCGATCTTGCTAGACCACGTTGTTGGGGCGTTCACTGCCGCACAGGCAGCTTAGAAAACTTTTTTGTTGCGATATTTACTCGACTTTGTGTTCACTGCCGCACAGGCAGCTTAGAAAGCGCTCTTAGTGTGCGATATCGTGCTTATGCCGTTCACTGCCGCACAGGCAGCTTAGAAAGCTTTATGTCGATTCATAATTCTTCCGGCATAGTTCACTGCCGCACAGGCAGCTTAGAAATCTTCAATCAATCGTCTTGCGTCAGACCACTGGTTCACTGCCGCACAGGCAGCTTAGAAAATTCTGTTTCGCTTTTCTTCTCACCGTTTTTAGTTCACTGCCGCACAGGCAGCTTAGAAAGTTGTAGTCACGAAGCCGAACCAGCGTTGTTAGTTCACTGCCGCACAGGCAGCTTAGAAACAAAGCTAGTAATGTCTGAACCGCTGGACATTGTTCACTGCCGCACAGGCAGCTTAGAAATTTGATGTCGAGCAGCGACATCAGGCCGCGGAGTTCACTGCCGCACAGGCAGCTTAGAAAAGGTCTTTAGCGGTATGCTCGGGCGGAGGCGGGTTCACTGCCGCACAGGCAGCTTAGAAAGTAAGTAATTTCAAGCGCTCGAACCGTGCCGAGTTCACTGCCGCACAGGCAGCTTAGAAAGATCCGACAATACCGGAATGCTCTTTGGGTGGGTTCACTGCCGCACAGGCAGCTTAGAAAAAAATCGCACAGCGCGACACCGGACAAGCCGTGTTCACTGCCGCACAGGCAGCTTAGAAATCTTTTTATGGTTGCGCCTCTGATGGGTTAGCGTTCACTGCCGCACAGGCAGCTTAGAAAAGTCCCGGAACGCCCAGCAGCCTGCTCCCGCAGTTCACTGCCGCACAGGCAGCTTAGAAAGCTTTACAGTATGAACATTGTTGACCGTGACAGTTCACTGCCGCACAGGCAGCTTAGAAAATTAGTTAGCACGCTCTTGAGTCGGCAAACTAGTTCACTGCCGCACAGGCAGCTTAGAAAAATCAAAAGCCGCGTTCGGTGAAAACTCGATCGTTCACTGCCGCACAGGCAGCTTAGAAATAACCCAACCCGCGAGATACCTATGCCTAAAGGTTCACTGCCGCACAGGCAGCTTAGAAACAGCGCTTCGCGGAAGAAAATTTAAATAATTTGTTCACTGCCGCACAGGCAGCTTAGAAAGTATAACGACAAAAAACGCGGCATGAAGGTTGGTTCACTGCCGCACAGGCAGCTTAGAAAGTTTATGAGCAACTCACCGTGCTTTGCTCTCCGTTCACTGCCGCACAGGCAGCTTAGAAAACCTAATAATCCAGATCCTGACCCTGGGCCTAGTTCACTGCCGCACAGGCAGCTTAGAAATATATTGTCGCGAGCCGCTGCCCGCTTCTCGTGTTCACTGCCGCACAGGCAGCTTAGAAAGATCCTGACGACGGCTAACAATGCGATTGCTGGTTCACTGCCGCACAGGCAGCTTAGAAATTATCCGGCAAACCCTCGCACAACAGCGCAAAGTTCACTGCCGCACAGGCAGCTTAGAAAATTGGCGGCTAACGATTGGCTCGTGATTAGCGGTTCACTGCCGCACAGGCAGCTTAGAAAAAATTGTTTATTTTGAGTCTAAAGATGTGTCGGTTCACTGCCGCACAGGCAGCTTAGAAATTGTGTTTTGCCACTTTGAGCAGGACCGACAAGTTCACTGCCGCACAGGCAGCTTAGAAAAACAACACGAAGATAGGCAGCAGCACCAACAAGTTCACTGCCGCACAGGCAGCTTAGAAAGGTGCCCCACGGCGTAGTCTCATCCTTTGGCAGTTCACTGCCGCACAGGCAGCTTAGAAAAGACGGCTTGATTACGTCGACGGTATACCGTGGTTCACTGCCGCACAGGCAGCTTAGAAATAAATTAAATGCACCGGCGGTGATGCCAATCGGTTCACTGCCGCACAGGCAGCTTAGAAATATTCATATCAACGCCGCAAATACGCGGCATCGTTCACTGCCGCACAGGCAGCTTAGAAAAGAAATCAACCGAGAATGCCAAGAATGCGCCCGTTCACTGCCGCACAGGCAGCTTAGAAAGTTCTAAAGTCCTCATCCATCGCGAGTATTGGGTTCACTGCCGCACAGGCAGCTTAGAAAGCAAACTATTTCAGTTGATCTACTCAACAATCGTTCACTGCCGCACAGGCAGCTTAGAAAGTCAGGCAGGAATGGCGGAACAATAGTCGGTAGTTCACTGCCGCACAGGCAGCTTAGAAAGTTATGATGTCCTCCGGAATGTTGAATGCTGGGTTCACTGCCGCACAGGCAGCTTAGAAAAAGAGGCTCCGCCCGAAACGGCGGTGTTTTCGGTTCACTGCCGCACAGGCAGCTTAGAAACTATAACGCAATGCCCACTTGCTGCGCCCACAGTTCACTGCCGCACAGGCAGCTTAGAAATGAGTCGTGCGTCGATGCGTTTGTCGGGCATCGTTCACTGCCGCACAGGCAGCTTAGAAATTTGACATGCGGCAGCAGTTCGATAAATCCAAGTTCACTGCCGCACAGGCAGCTTAGAAAGTTTCCTCCCAGCAACTACCCCGGCCAATAGCGTTCACTGCCGCACAGGCAGCTTAGAAACGTCTAGCATCGACACGCGGCCGGTCGGCGACGTTCACTGCCGCACAGGCAGCTTAGAAACTTTCTTCATGTCAGCCCTTGAGAGGGCATTGGTTCACTGCCGCACAGGCAGCTTAGAAAGTCGACCGTCGCGCAGCTGCGTCCAATGCGTTGTTCACTGCCGCACAGGCAGCTTAGAAATTGAACTTCAAACGGGGTGGCTTCTATTTGGAGTTCACTGCCGCACAGGCAGCTTAGAAAGACACAGCGCAATGCATACGCCTCCTGGTCGCGTTCACTGCCGCACAGGCAGCTTAGAAACATTGTTTTATCAATTACCGGATGTTTCAGTTTGTTCACTGCCGCACAGGCAGCTTAGAAAATGGGGTAGAAGTTCTGCACGAGTTCGTAAACGTTCACTGCCGCACAGGCAGCTTAGAAATTGGCCCTGGCATAGACGGCGTGGCGGTAATGGTTCACTGCCGCACAGGCAGCTTAGAAATTTTAAAATGACTTTATTGAGTCTAATTTTTGGTTCACTGCCGCACAGGCAGCTTAGAAAGATGATTTCTTGCAAGTTAGAAAAGCCAAGCGGTTCACTGCCGCACAGGCAGCTTAGAAAGTCAGACACATAGAAACCGCCATCTACCGCCGGTTCACTGCCGCACAGGCAGCTTAGAAATAGCCTCTTTATTTGCGGTATCAAGAAAACGGGTTCACTGCCGCACAGGCAGCTTAGAAACACGCGGAACCGTTTGAAGCGGGTAATCTTCGGGTTCACTGCCGCACAGGCAGCTTAGAAAACTGGTATTACAAAATTTACATGCCTAACCGTGTTCACTGCCGCACAGGCAGCTTAGAAATCTATGTGACGACAACGACCCTGACGTTCCGAGTTCACTGCCGCACAGGCAGCTTAGAAATCTTCTGACCTGGACTTGACCCAGGCTTTAGAGTTCACTGCCGCACAGGCAGCTTAGAAAACATCGACGGCGACATCACCGTGCACTACTCCGTTCACTGCCGCACAGGCAGCTTAGAAAGGTATTAAATGCGCCGGCGGTGATGCCGACCGGTTCACTGCCGCACAGGCAGCTTAGAAAGGAGGCTTTAGCGGTCTCGATATCGACCTGTTGTTCACTGCCGCACAGGCAGCTTAGAAAATTGATTCTATAGCCGAATATTTCATAATTCGGTTCACTGCCGCACAGGCAGCTTAGAAATGTGACTCAAAGAGCCGCAAAGTCCTAACTGGTTTACTCATAAGCGCCAACTTAGTGCCTATTCTGTGGTGTGTTTATGGCTTTATTCGTCATGTCGGTATGGGTGTCGATATCCAGGTTACATGGATGCTAAGCTACGCATTGCCATCCGTGGCACTGGATTCCGCCAATCCCTGGCGGAATGACACGTTCCTTCCTTAAGTTGGCGCTTATGACCAGTTTGCTTCCTTGCGCAGCCAAGTAAACGCTCTTTGGAGAATTGTCGAAAGAAGTCGATTCCACATAAAAAAATGGAAGAAAATAGTATGAATCTAGTTGAAATAAAATGATTTTTTTTAATCCTTTGGTAGAATACGCGCCGATCGTCTTTGCGCCGTTATCGTTTTAAGTTAGATAGGCCGTTTGCGTTTTAATACAGATTTATTTAAAGCGTTCGGTGTAATGATTGAGTGATTTCGCCGGGTGCTTAATTCGGCAATTTTGTAGATATCCTTTTGCTGTTGAGATAGTTATTTTAATGAATACGCGCGTATTATTCGCTTTGTTGGTTGTGGGTTTCTTGGGTAGTGCTCATGCTGTAACTTATCCTTGGCCGGAAGATCCTAACGATAATGTGGTTACCGAACATGCCGACGGTTTTCCTTTTACTCGTGCTAACCAGGATGAGACTTTGTTAGATATAGCACGACGATTTTCGTTGGGTCAGGTGGAAATTGTGCGTCTGAATCAAGATGTGGATCGTTGGTCGGTCAAACAAGATGAGGTTGTGCGTTTGCCTAATCGCCGCGTGCTACCCGATACGCCGCATGAAGGCATTGTGCTCAATATCGCCGAATATCGCATGTATTATTATCCGCCGGCTCAAGCAGGTATGCCCCGTACGGTAATGTCGTTTGCTCATGGCGTCGGGCGACAGGATTGGCAGACGCCGTTGGGTTTAACCAAGGTCGTCAAAAAAGTTAAAGACCCGTCTTGGTATCCTCCTGAGTCGATTCGTCGGGAACATGCGGCGATGGGCGATCCGTTGCCGACCGTGGTGCCTCCGGGACCGCATAATCCTTTGGGAGCTTATGCCTTGCATTTGGCTTTGAAGGGGGAGTATCGGATTCACGGTACCGATATCGATAAGATTTACGGTATCGGTATGCAAATTACTCACGGCTGTGTTCGCATGTATCCCGAAGATATCGAACAATTATATCATTCGGTTTCAGTCGGCACGCCCGTGCGAATCGTACAACAACAGATAAAAATGGGTTGGCTCGATAATCAACTCTATATCGAGGCGCATCCAGATTTAGAAGGTGTTGAAACAACTCTCGAACAGCGCCTCGATACAGCAATGCAGCTCATTGCCAAAGCGAATAACGGGGTGATTCCAGAGGTGAATGAAGCAGTTTTGAAAAAAGCGCTTACTGTTCTCGATGGCGACCCTGTACCGATTTTTGAACGTTTGCCGGATATGCCCGATTTTGAGGAAGAAGTCGGTTTGAGAGAAGCGGCGGTTGAATCAACTTATCACGTAACTACTCGGCCATAAAATAACCTGATTAGCAAGATGATGCTTCAGCTTGCCGAAGCCAAGTGTCCGAGCGAGGTCCAGTCGTAGCCTCAGCCACGGTAAGACGCATAGTAATGGTATCGAGTCGGAAGCGTCGGTTAAAGCGGTATGCGAACGCACCATCGTTGCGGGTGCCGTATTTTGCGAAGTCGAAAGCATGGTAGGCGCCGCCTAGACTGGTTTTGAGATTGCCCAGCACAGTATTGATCCAACAGAATTCCGGCAGGTATTTGGATTTCCGACCACCGGCGATGACCACCTGGTGTTAGCAATCGGCATCGGTCACCCCGGCAAAACAAGCCAAGCCGTCGGATAGCACGATACAACCGGGACTGAGCGAAAGCGCCGCGACAAATGGCGCCTTATTTTCCGAACCGCGCCCGGTCTTGCCGCCAATCAGTTCGCCACCGAGATAAGCGTCGACCACCTGGACGTCGCCGTACAAGGTGTAGCGGGCCTCCCGTTCGATCATCGCTTGCATCAGTTTCTGTTGGATCAGCCAAGCGGTAGGGTAACTGACGCCCAACTGCCGATTCAAAGCCAGGGCGGACAAACCGGTCTTAGCCTGACTGATTAAGTAGATTGCTAGAAACCAGACCGTCAGTTTAAGGTGGATGCTCTGGAATAAAGTGCCCGCAATCAGCAACGTTTGTAACCGGCAGGACCGGCATTGGAAGGTTTTGCGTCCGCCTGATTTAAACACATAGTATTCGGCATGACCGCAGTCGGGGCAGCGAAAGCCTTGGGGCTAACGCGACTTTTCCAGACTAGGTTCACATTGCGCTTCGGTGCCGAATTGCGCTAAAAAAGTCAAGCAGTGACAGGCCTGCTTGAAACTGGATTTTATTCATGGTCCTGTACTGACTCCTGGGTAATTAAGCGGTCAGTATGCGCCATCTAACCAAGAATACCCTGGTTTTTGGGCTTTAGCTGAAGAAGCTTGCTAATCAGGTTAACTTAATGTGCATCATGATTGAACTGCCGAATTTAGGATTCAAGCACATAGCCCGGATTGCGCTACGCTGTCTAGCCCCACCGGAAGCGGTTGGTAGCGATTTAGCAAAGGGGATCTGTGCTTAGCTTGATGTGTATGCCTCCAGTCCGCCTCAGGCAATGCCGAAATTTCAAGTGTGAAGGGTATACAATAATAGGTTAATGTTATAATTCGCTGCTAGTCCGTGCCTTCTTGAGCGAAATGGTCGATATCCGGATTTCGCTTTAAGCCGGGCATCCTTCCAATTTGTAAATTGCGTAACCTTGCTTGTCGATTTGTTTTCTTAATTCCGGCGGCGCCTCAGTGCTATGGCAAAACATGCAATTCGTTTGGTTAACGATGGCATCGGGTTCGCCGATTTCGGCAAGCCATTCTTTGGCGAATGCCATGGCTTTATCCTGGTCTTTTTCATCAAGTACTACGTCAAAGTGCATTATCTTTCCTTTGGCGGTTTTAGCATAGGTATCGTATACGTGGGATATGGGCATAATGATTAAGTCCTCTAAAAAAGCCGGCGGAAAATCCGCCGGTATTAAAGTTCTCATACGAGGGATAGCAATGTCCTTCCTGGATCTGAAAAAAAGCATGACAGAAAGTCATTATTTGTTTCGAATCGAAACAAGTGTTAATGTATGATAATATCTCTGCAGTTGTCAACAGAGTTAATACTTAATTAGCCGATTGCCATGGAAACAGCCGATATTTACAAAGTCATTGAGCGCATGGCGGCCTTGATCCGGTCCGAAGAACGCAAAAGATGCACTGAACTAGGCATTCAGATCGTTCATTTGCAGGTTTTGGATTATTTGTCGCGATGCAATAAGTACAGCGATACGCCGGCGGCATTGACCCATTATCTGGGCATGACCAAAGGAACCGTTTCACAGACTTTATTGTTATTGGAAAGAAAAGGATTTATTCGGAAAGTTCCCGATCTTGCCGATAAACGCATGGTCCATCTGCAATTGGTTGCGGAGGGGTGGGATTTGCTGCGTCAAGCTTATCCGACCGACTTGTTCAATAAGGCGGCGGAATTTCTTGAAAAAAATTGTCCGGAGATCGGTGATACGCACTTCGTCGAAGCACTAACCGCGTTGCAAAAAGCACATAAGTCGCATTCTTTCGGGCTTTGCGGAACATGCAAATATTTTACGACCAAACCCGAAGGCTTCTTTTGCGGCCTAACCGGCGAACCGCTCACAAAATCCGATAGCGAAAAAATCTGTCAGGAACATACCGTCCCTTGAGGATTTGGCAAAAAATCGTTTTCCGATAAATTTTTCTGTGTCGACATTCGGGCGCTAAATGTGTGCTCGAGGTTGCCATCTGTAGCTCTGGATTCCGCCACAAATCCGTATGGAACGGATTCGCATTTACCCGAAGGGCTCCGGGCAGGATAGCCCGGAGTGACAAATCCGTATGGAACGGATTTGCATTTACCCGAAGGGCTCCGGGCAGGATAGCCCGGAGTGAATCCATGGCGGAATGACGCTTAAATTGGCACCTCTGTATTCATTCCCGCCTATCCCACACACTTTTTTACCCTCAAATTGGGAACCGCCGCCCTCATATTTCGCCTTTTGCTGACATTAGGTATGCGCAGCATACAATTCAATTCCTGATTACGAAGAACATTCAGCCGAATCGACAAAGGCCAAACGACCCGTCATACCGGCAGGGATTGCCGGTATCCAGTGTACAGGGACCGTACTCATGCGCCTTTGATACTTTGCCTAGTCGCATCCATGCAATCTGGCTCCCGGCAATCCCTTGCGGGACGGGTTATTTAACCCGTCCCCAACGTTTCGGTTTGCCCTTAACATTTCTGCTAACTTCGGCCAAAGTCAAAACGTTTAGGACGGGGTTGCAAACCCCGTCCTGCTAGGGACATGCTGGTTTTTGGGCTTTAGCTGAAGAAACTTGCTAATCAGGTAAATTTATAAGTGCTTCCGGTAGTGAGGGGTGTTTTCTTCTGCGGGACGGGTTATTTAACCCGTCCCCAACGTTTCGGTTTGTCCTAAACATTTCGGCTAACTTCGGCCAAAGTCAAAACGTTTAGGACGGGGTTGCAAACCCCGTCCTGCTAGGGACATGCTGATTTTTGGGCTTTAGCTGAAGAAACTTGCTAATCAGGTAAATTTATAAGTGCTTCCGGTAGTGAAGGGTGTTTTCAACTATTAGCGCATACAGAGTCTTCTCAAAGGTAATGCCGACAATTTCGCCTTCTTATCTAACGCAAAGATTTTCGGCAATCAATGCCGAAGAGTAAGTGTCGATAACAGCTGTTTCATTCCCATATCGGCTTCGACATTCGCGAGGCATCAGAAAAGTTAATTGGTATCGAATCGATAATTGATTGACTTTTTTCTCTATCGTTCTTATAGTTTCGAATCACTACTAACTAGAGCGAGTTGATAGCGACTTGCCGTTTTGGTAGCGATTGTATGTTGACGATGATAATAAAATCCAGCGGCTTGCATGAGCTGATCAGGGCCTGGCTAGGTCACTAATGCGGATAAAAGGATGTTTGTTAGATACTGGCGTAACGCATTGCGGAACTCATGATGGTCGTTTTTTAACGCTCATTGAAGACGATGGGATCTAAGCAATGGATAGGCTCCGGCGAGATGCATCGATCGACGACTTAACATAATTATAAGAGAGGTAAAAAACCATGACGATTGAAGAACCTAAAAAAGATAGATTTTGGCTTTATGTCGGCTGCGTGACGGCGGCTTTAGTCATTACTCTGGTATTGGTCAAAATGAACGAGGACGAAAAATTCGCGCCAATCAAAGAGCAACTCAAGGAAGAAGAAGCTTTGATGAATATTCGAGTCTTGAATTAAGCATTCAAGACGAACAAAAGGTTTATTTGCTCCATTATCCAAGAAAAAGCAGAGAATAAAGTTATGAAACTAAAGTTGATAAGCTTATTGATGACATTGTCCTTATACGCAGGCGGGTCGATGGCCACGGAATATATTTATCGAGATCTGATGGCCAATACATTGGCTTCGCCGAAATGCATGGACGAAAAAGAGGCAATCGCGAGCGCTTCGAAAGATTATAATATCAAGCGATTCAGTAAAAAATTCTGTCAAACTCAAGGCTACGGTTGGCACGTCGATAAAGTTAAAGATATCGGAAAAGCAGTTTGCGAAGCTTGTCCCGATACGTCTAAAACCGGCGTAACCTGTCATATGGAAGACGTTGTAGTGCAATGCAAACGTATCAAGCCTGGAAGCGTAGGCATGTTGCCCGGTAAAGGTTGATTCGCGCAACATCGAGCGCAAGCACAGGGAAGTGCTGAACATTAGATATTTGTTCTATAATAAGCCTCCTGTCCCAGGCGTACCAATCGCCTTCAATCATTTTTAGAGGAAACAATGGACTGGCAAGGTTGGCTTACTATCTTTTTGACGCTTGGGGTCTTAACTACCCTGGTTTTTTCACGCCTAACCCCAGATATCGTATTGATGGCCGCGCTGACCGTATTGAGCGTTTGCGGGGTTCTCGATGCCAAACAAGCGTTGTCAGGATTCAGTAACGAAGGGTTGATCACCGTTGCCGCCATGTTTATTATTGCTGCAGGCATAAGAGCATCCGGCGGAGTCGAATTGATTGTCAATCTCATGTTGGGTAATCCTAAAAGCCTTCGTAACGCCTTATTTCGTTTGGTGTTGCCTATCATTCCGCTGAGTGCTTTTCTCAATAACACGCCGGTTGTTGCAACAATGATTCCAGCAGTGACTCGCTGGTCCAAACGTATCGGAGTCAGTCCGTCAAAGCTCATGATTCCATTGAGCTACGCTGCCATATTAGGCGGCACGCTAACGCTAATCGGGACCAGTACGAATTTGGTTATCAATGGTCAATACCAAGTCTTGACCGGCAAAAGCGGCTTCGGATTGTTCGATATCACTCTGATCGGACTGCCGGTAGCTTTAGTCGGCATTCTGTTTATCGTGTTCGTGTTGCCGCTATTATTGCCGCAGCGGCAAAGCGCTTCCGAGCAATTCGCGGATAGAAAAAAGTTTACTTTCGAAGTGGCCGTGGCGATCAATGGCCCCTTGGAAGGTGTAACCATTGCCGAAGCCGGCTTAAGAAACCTCCACAAAATCTATTTAGCCGAAGTCGAACGCAATGGCAGTATCGTGACGGCCGTATCTTCGGAAGAAAAATTGCAAGGCGGCGACCGGCTGGTATTCGTCGGGGAAACCAGTGCTATTTTCGATATTTTAAGAACCAATGGTTTGGTGCCTTCCGATAATCAACATCCGGTCATCGAAAAAGACGCGCCGGAGCGATGTTTGGTTGAAGCGGTGGTTTCGCCGCATTGCGATAGCATCGGCACGACGATACGGGATTCCCAATTTAGAGATAGATACGGCGCCGTCGTGCTTGCCGTTGCCCGTGACGGCGAGCCCATTCAAGGTAATCTTGGGTCGATCGAGTTGCAGGCCGGCGATGTATTGTTACTGGAAGCACGCCCGGCTTTTGTCACACGTCAACGCGTGCAGCGCGATTTTTTGATGATTAACGACTTGGCGGAAACAAGACCTAATCACAGTCGAGCGAATTTATCCTGGGCCTTATTGCTAGGCGTTATTATTCTGGCAACGAGCGGCTTAACCAGTATGTTGAATGCCGCTTTGATCGGTGCCGGAGCGATGGTCGCGACCGGTTGCTGCAGCATCAACGAGGCGCGAAGAAGCCTGGATTTGACCGTAATAGTCACAATCGCGGCGAGTTTTGCTCTGGGTAATGCGTTACAAATCAGCGGCGCCGCCGATTTTATTGCCCGTCATGTGTTGTCCATTGCCGATGGTAACGCCTGGCTATTGTTGGGTCTGACTTACATTATCGTTTCCATAATGACCGAGGTTATTACCAATAACGCAGCGGCATTGCTGATGCTTCCGATCGTTTTGGCGATTACCGGAAATCTGGGCTTGAATCCGGAGCCTTTCGTATTTGCCACAATGATGGCAGCGTCGGCCAGTTTTGCAACGCCGATCGGTTATCAGACCAATTTGATGGTTTACGGGCCCGGCGGTTATCATTTCAAGGACTTTTTGAAAGTCGGGGTGCCGATGAATATCATCATTGCAATTACCTCGATAGGGCTGATTCCGTTCATTTGGCCGTTGTCGAATTAGGAATATCAACAAAATAGCTTCCTCCATAGGTACCGGCTTACTCCCTTTATACTCAAAAATTAGCTAACTTTAAGAAGGTATGGGGTGTGGCTAACGAGGATGTCAGCAGCAGGGGCAGATTTTTGCTCCTCGGCAATTGCTGAGTTACATGGATGTAATGAATGCAGAAAATGCAGGAGCATTTTTCTGTCCTGCATTGCCTTACTACACGCCATCCTTGGCGTAATGCAAAATCTGCATTCACACCATCCTTGGCGCTTAGCTGCCGTCAAGCGCTCATGGATGGGTTCACGGCGGTTCTCGATAGACACATCCCATAGCTTTTATTCTTAGACGGTTTTTCAATCAAAAGGGAGTAGTACTTATACCCATCGTACTTCAAATTTCGGCATTGACGCATGGAGGTGCCGGGGTGTTCGGTCGATTTTTGCTCCTGCAAAATCGACATTCACGCCATCTATGGCGCTCGCAAAGGCTTTGACAGCAGGGATGCTGTCACAGAGCCTACATGGACGTATTCAAGGCGTCCTTTGACGGACACCCCGGCGCCGAAATTTGACCAGCAAAGGGTATATTCTATGGTGCATTTGCGGCATTATTCGTCCTCTCGGCATGGATTGCCGCTATTCAAGTTATATGGATGTGAAGCTACGCATTGCCATCATGGAACTGGATTCCGCCAATCCCTGGCGGAATGACGCGTTTTTCCTTAAGTTGGTGCCTATATCGAACCCTCCGACATTTAAAGAACTTATCTCATGCTCGGGTCTTAGGGTTCAATTCAACCGGCTTAGTATCAAGACATCTCTGTCGATAAATTCGGTTCGGCACCGGTAACGGTCTGCAAGCCAGAGAAAAGTCTTGTCGGAAAAGAAACAAACGTGCGTCGGGTCGATTTTATAATGCCATTGCGCGAATGCCTGTCGGTCGATTACGCGCTTGGTCATGATAGCCAGAATGCCTTTGGGTTTTATCATGGAAAATAGCCGGCTGAATTCAAGGCCCGGTTCGGTAAAGTGTTCCACTACTTCGGTGCAGCTAATGAAATCGTATTGGTCTTGCAAAACCTCCGGATAATCGGCGTAAATCGGATCGTATAATGCCGTCGGGAATCCTTGTTCGTTTAGCATTAAGCTAAGGGCCGGGCCGGGGCCGCAGCCGAAATCGAGCCCGCTTGCTCCCGGTAACAAACGAGCGGAAAGCGGAATTGCAAGCCTCGACAAAAATTTCCGATAGCCTGTGTCATGGACATCGTTTTGATGATAATCGTAAACCGCTTTTTGTTTTTGCAAATCGAGTTGCTGGGCGGGCGGAACAAAGACCAGCGCGCAGGTCGAGCAAAGAAAGTAATCGCGTTGTTTATCGCTATGAAAATGTTCAATCTTCGATTCTGCGCAGAGCGGACAATATAGAGGATCGGCTGGTTTCATTTGACGTTGTATTTGTTAGCGGTGAACAGTTAGCAGTAAGCAGTGAATAGTGAATGTTTTCCGGTTGCCCGCATTTAGCTCAAAATAATTTGGAAATTGTTGATGATCATAAGTAATAAAACGCCAGCCCCGTAGGTACGCTATGCGTCACTGCCATTAAGTTAAGGGAAACCCGTCATTCCGCCATGGACTGGCGGAATCCAGTGCCATGGAGGGCAAGCTTTTAAGGTACCTTAGAGCTTGAATGCAAAAATTACTTATTTTTTATCACGGCTTAACTTAATGGCAGTGACGCAATGCGTACCCTGCCAATACTAACACAGGCCCTTATGTTTCGATCCGGGTAGGGAGGTGCTTAAAGGCATGGGGTACGCGCAGAGTACAAATTATGCGTAGCGATAAGTCGTCCTCCGTGGATAACTATGCCAGGGTTGCCGAAACAAGATCGGTATGTATTTCCACACTGAGGCAGAGGGACCGAAAAAAGGGTATTTTTTACAATCTGCGTTAATTTACTTGACGTGGCAGTGAAATCCTATATAATACGCGCTCTTCAACGGAGCGGTAGTTCAGTTGGTTAGAATACCGGCCTGTCACGCCGGGGGTCGCGGGTTCGAGTCCCGTCCGCTCCGCCAACAATTCCTCAGACAGGGTTATCGCTGTCGATATAACTGCATTTTATTTCGAAATGCAGTTCTGTTTTTCTCATCAATTCCTTGATTCCAAATCTCTCGGTTGCATGGTGTCCGCCTGCGAACATATGAATGCCGTGTTCTTGGCTGTCATGCCAGTCATGCTCGCTGATTTCTCCGGTTATATAGGCATCGAGTCCTTCATTTGCCGCCAACTTCCATTCGCGATTCGCGCCGCCGGTAATGATGCCGATAGAATGAATCGATTGATTTTCATTGGGCGACGCCAGAATAACCGGATGGTTCAGCACGGATTCCAATATTTGCCGTAGTTGCGACGCCGGCAGCGGCTTGTCCAAAGTTCCCTTGATGCCGGTCGCACAGCCCTTATAATCGCCGAAGGGTTCTTGCAGCATGCAGCCGATTAGTCTGCCTAACACCGCTGCATTACCGACTTCAGGATGGCCGTCCAAAGGCAAATGATAGGCGAACAGGTTCATATCGTTTCTAACTAAAGGCAATACACGATTGGCAAAAGAACCCGTCAGCGTGCGTGCGCCATGAAAGTCCCAAAATAGGCCGTGATGAACAACTAAGGCGTTGGCCTGTTGCTCGATGGCTTGGGAAATCGAATCGCGTGTTGCCGACACGGCAAAGGCAATTTTATCGATAGTTTCGGTACCTTCGATCTGTAAACCATTCGGGCCGTAATCTTTATAAGCATCAGGATTTAGCAGAGTACGATAAAAATCGTTTAATTGTTGACGGCTGATCATCGTTTAGTCCTTATTCAATATTTCATAGCGGCGCCAGAGCGTTTTAAAAGTCTCGGTTAACGTAGGGTCGTCGGCGTTAACCCCAGTGTCGATCTCCTTCGTATCAAACCATCGTCCTTCTTCGATTTCCTCGGCGGCTAGCGAAAACGGCCCGTTATGTCCGCAACGGTAGACTTGAATAAACTCCATGCCGGTGGCGGGTGTCGCAGATAATTTAAATAACGGGCTTAGCCGATCCACTTGAACTCCGAGTTCTTCATTGATTTCCCTTACAGCGCATGCGTCGTAATCTTCGCCGATATCGACGTGCCCGGCAGCCGAGCTATCCCATAATCCGGGGTTGATATCCTTGGTTAGAGAGCGTTTTTGTAAAAATAATAAATTAGAATCGTTAAAGACTAAAATATGAACAGCTCTATGAAGCAGTCGGTCGCGATGGATTATATTCCGAGCTGCGCTGCCGATTACGCGATCGTTTTCGTCTACGATCGATAAGAGTTCTTGATGCATGGCGAAAATGGATTTTGGCAAAGGCCCGTATAAAGCCTTTTCGAAGACAATAAGTCAACAGAAAAACAGTAAGTATACAGTCCCCCTCTTTGAAAAAGAGGGGTTAAGGGGGATTATACCTATCGCACTTCAAATTTCGGCATTAGCGTATGGAGGCGTCGGGGTGTTCGCAAAGGCTTTGGCGGCATGGATGCTGTCATAGAGCTTACATGGACGTATTCACGGCGTCCTTTGACGGGCAAAAGGGTATATGTAAATAAATCCCCCTCAATCCCCTCTTTTTCAAAGGGGAAGGCCGACAATTACGCCTGAATTGCGGTAATTTGCCAACGGCCGCTGAAAACTTACGAAAAACACGTATGCTAGAAGGGAAATAGGGAGAAATGGGATGAATCAGAAGACGTACGAAGCAGATTGAAACAAGCGCAATGGCTTAGTTTTTATCGCGAAGGGTTGGAAAATATAGAACTGAACCTCCCGGCCAATGACGATGCAAAAAACCGGGTGGTCCAACTATCTCCGGTTAAGAGTCTATCAGGACTAATCTTATTTGAAATAGCAAAAAAAGTTTATAAACTATAAACCATAAGTTTATAGTGGCGGCAATATGGATAAATTGAATAATATAAAAGTGTTTTGCAGAATTGTCGAATTGGGTACATTTGCAGCCGTTGCTCGCGAAATGAAAGTATCGGCAATGATGGTGAGCAAGTACATGGCGCAGCTCGAGGAGTCGCTCGGTGTAGCTTTGTTGAATAGAACGACCCGCAAGATTAGTTTAACCGAAGCCGGTGAGAGTTATTACGCGAGAAGCAAGCCTTTACTAGACGAATTCGCCGAGCTGGATGAAGATATGGCTGAATTGGGGCAAAATGTTAAAGGTGTCTTAAAAATTACCGCACCGATCGATTTCGGCGGAATTTATATGGTACCGGCGATCGATGCCTATCAAAGCGAACACCCGAATGTTAAAGTCATGATGTCGTTGCAAAACACGCATATTAATTTGAGCGAGGGTATTTATGATTTGTCGATATTGGTTTCCAACTCACTCGATCTAGGTGTTGTGGCCAGAAAGATTGCGGAAACTCGATTATGTACTTTCGCTTCGCCAGGCTATATAGCCAAATACGGCGAGCCGAGACGCATTGAAGACTTGAGTCGTCATCATTGCTTGCATTATATCGACACGCCTCATGAGGATTATTGGGTTTTTAATGTCGATGGCGAGGAAAAAAAATTACGCACCACTTGGCACTTCGCATCGAATAACGGCAGGGCATTGTGCCAGGCCGCGTCATTGGGTATGGGTATTACCCAGGCGCCCGAAATTTCGGTTGCCAATTACTTGGAGCAGGGTAAGTTAATAGAAATATTAAAAGATTACCGGATACCCTCGCTGTCTATTTATGCCACTTATATGCAAAGAAGATTTATTCCGGCGAAGATCACTACATTTGTGAATTTTTTGACTCGATATTTTGATTGGCAAATGAATGCAGGAGCGGTTAGGGCAAAAAAACGGGAGGCTGATGCGTAAGAATATCCCTGCTCGGGAATACATACGTTTGCGGAAGTTATTATGTAATGGTGCGCTCAAGCATGCCATGCATGGCACTGGATTCCGCCAGTTCATGGCGGAATGACGGGGCTTCTGGTTCCCGCAATGGAGTTCCGTAGGGTACGCTGTGCGTACCATGGTAGCCCCACCAATGCTAAACCAAGTCCTTACGGTTTGTACCGGGTAAGGTTCGGTGCTTAACGGCATGGAGGTACGCGTAGCGCACCCTACAATTTATGTTAACGACGAGCACTCTGTGTGGGAATGATCGGGATTCTATAATTTTTAAATCAGAGTCATTTATGGCAAGACGATATGAACACAGCCAGGAAGAGATCAAAGCAATGGTTTTGCAAGCTGCGAATAAAATTATTGTCGAACAGGGCGGGGCGGCTTTAAATGTTCGTAATATCGCGAAGAACATCGGCTATACCGTCGGTAGTATCTATATGGTTTTTGAAAACATGGCCGATTTGGTTCTTCATGTCAATGCGGAAACCTTGGACGAGATTGCCGGTGCGCTGAATAAAGTCGAGACGGGGTCGACGTCTCGAGATTTGGAGGAAATAGCCAAAGCTTATTTGAAATTTGCCAGTTTAAACTTTAATCGATGGTCGATGTTATTCGGCAACCGATTTGTCGAGAGCGGGCACTTTCCGGATTGGTATCGGGCAAAAATGAATCGACTGGAAGAAATTATTACAACGCAAATAGCTCGGCTGCATCCGGAAAATAACCCGCAACAAAACCAGCGCATCGGAAATGCATTGTGGGGAGGCATCCACGGCGTTTGTTTGTTGTCGATTAACGGCATGCCGAATAAGGAATCTTTACAAGAAGCAGAGGAAACATTGCGGGTTCTGGTTCGGGCTTTTGTTGGTGAGGAACGGTGAGTAGTGAACGTTAAGCAGAAAGCGGAAAGCAGAAAGCAGAAAGCAGAAATTAGTACTTGACAAGCGTATAAAATGCCTCACAATTCCGCTAACCGCTAACCGCTAACCGCTAACCGCTAACCGCTAACCGCTAACCGCTAACCGCTAACCGCTAACCGCTAACCGCTAACCGCTAACCGCTAACCGCTAACCGCTAACCGCTAACCGCCCTTAGCCAACTCCGTTGCCGCAGGATAATCGATCTTACCGCTCGCCAAAACCGGCACCTTATCGACAATCATTATCTTTTTCGGTAAAACGATTTTAGAGATGCCTTCGGCGACCGCTTCCAAATCGTGGGCCGATGCCGATTTTTGCGTGGTCAGCAAAATAATCTGCTCGCCTTTTTTCTCGTCGGGCAGAGTGACTGCAGCATGAAGCGCATCCGGCCAAGCCTTGGTCGCTAACTGTTCGACTACAGTCAACGAAACCATTTCGCCGGCGATTTTGGCGAAGCGCTTACTGCGTCCTTTGATCGTAATAAAACCCTCATCGTCGACATCGACGATATCGCCGGTATCGTACCAGCCTTCGCCGTAAATCGATTTCGGCGGCACCAATTGACCGGGGTTTTTTGCCAGCAAATAACCTTGCATGATGTTAGGCCCTTTGACATGCAGTTGTCCGCCTTGCTCGATACCCGGAACCGGCTCTAGTTTGTATTCCATTTTCGGCATGAAACGTCCCACCGTGCCGGCCTTGAATTCCATCGGCGTATTGACCGAAGTTACCGGGGCTGTTTCTGTGGCGCCGTAACCTTCGAGAATACGAATGCCGAACTTTTCCGACCAAATTTGCCGCGTGCTTTCCTGCAGTTTTTCGGCACCTGCCACGACATAGCGCATGTTATAAAAATCGTAAGCATGGGCTTTTTTTGCATAGGCGGCTAAAAACGTATTGGTGCCGAACATGATTGTCGCATTGATTTCGTAAGCCATCTCAGGGACGATTGCATAATGCAGAGGCGACGGATAAAAGAACGTGGTCATGCCGTTCAATATCGGCAGCATCGTGCCGACGGTAAAGCCGAACGAATGGAACATCGGCAGAAAATTAAGTACGACATCCTGCGCGTTAAAATTGATCCTCGCCTCCAATTGCTTGTGATTGGCTAGAATGTTGGCATGCGACAACACGACGCCTTTTGGCGTGCCTTCCGAGCCTGACGTAAATAAAATTACCGCCGGATCGTTATGGCTGAACTCGGTGTGCTTATACCAGATATTAGCGGTTTTGCATTTAATCAAGCCGGCTAGCTTTTTTAGCGGAGTGATTTGCTGAGCCAAGTCTTCGAGATAAAACAGATCGACCTGTTGGCTTAATCGATCGGCATCATCTTGCAGTCTTGCCAGTTCGATAAAACGGCGGGAAGTCAGCACGGTTTTGATTTTGGCAGTGGAGCAGGCCGATAGCATGCCGGCCGAGCCGGTCGAAAAATTTAGCATCGCCGGTGTGCGGCCGTATAGCTGCAGACTTAAAATCGTGCATAACGTTTTAGTCGAATTCGGTAACATAACACCGACATTTTCCCCTGTTGAGGTGATTTTTTTAAAGACTCCACCCAGACACAACGTGGCCGTGATCAATCGGTCGTAGGATAAAGGCTTGCGTTCAAGGTCCTCGGAGACTGTGTGTTTGCCGCCGTGAATACTGCGCGCTTCGAGCAAGGCGGAAAAAATACTTTGTTGATAATGGCTCGTTGCGAACATCATTTCCGCCATGATGTCGGCGAGAACTCGTCCGCAAAACTGACGGCGATGGCGACCCCGCAAGTCGTCAGGTGCTTTTATCGTAGTGGGGGGCAGAATTTGTATCGTAATCTTCGGGAAAAGGCGCAGTCTTACGATGTTACGCAATTTCGAGAAATGCGTGTATTCGGCGCCTTTAATCCTAATCGGTAAAACGGCTGCCTGCGATTTGTCGGCGACCATGCCTGGGCCGTCGTATATCTTCATGACCGAGCCGGTCACTGTGATGCGGCCCTCGGGAAAAATCACCGTTTTAGTGGGATTCTTTAAATGATTGATTAGCTCTTTTAGCGACATCGGATGGGTCGGGTCCATCGGAAACACTCTCGACAACTTCAAGAACGGTTTTAGCCACCAGCGCTCGGATATTTGCGTATTGATCGCGAAGGTAATATCGTCCGGTAAAAAAACACCGAGCAATAATGGGTCGAGAAACGAGGTGTGATTGGAAATGATCATTACGCGGGGGCCGGCTTTATGATAGTTATCGAGGCCTTTAAGTTCGACCTTGAAGATAAAAGTCAGTAGCCGATGCAAAAATGGTTTCAACATGATGCGCTTCCTCAAGCATTGTTATTTTTTTAATAGACTATAAAAATAGCATATTGTCCTCTCGAAATATTCGGGAATATGTCGAGAGTTAATTATTTTCCTGAATACTTACTTTGTAGCGCAAGTATACAGTTTATCTATAACGGCTAGCACAGGTGTAGGGTTCGCATCGCGCACCTGGATCGTGCTCTTGTCGGTTCGGCACCGTGGAAAGGTGCGCGATGCGTACCCTACGGCTTGTAGAAGTTATTTTGTGCATATTCCTTAAGTAAAAAAACGCGTCATTCCGCCAGGGATTGGCGGAATCCAGTGCCACGGATGGCAATGCGTAGCTTCACATCCATGTAACCAGGATATCGGCAATCCATACCGATATGACGAATAAAGCTCTGTAGGGTACGCTGTGCGTACCATGGCAACCCTCACCACCATTAACACAAGCCCTTATGGTTTGATTTGTGCGGGGATTCGGCGCTTAATGGCAGGAGGTACGCGCAGCGTACCCTACAATATTATGTATAACGGCGAGTGCAGAGCCCGGGAACCATTGGAGGAGTTATTTTTTACCGTATCCTAAGTTCCGCGATCGATTCAAACATGAGAAAAATCAAACCGACGGCGCTATAATGGCCCGATGAAAAATCATTTGCCGGTCCCAGTCTTTCGTTAATGAAAATACTCAAAATAAAATTTAGAAATATCAATTCGTTGGAAGGCGATAATCAGGTCGATTTCAGGGAGGCGCCATTCAGCGATTCCGGTTTATTCGCGATCACAGGGCCGAACGGGTCGGGTAAATCCAGTATTCTCGATGCCATCACCTTAGGTCTCTACGGGGAGACTTTTCGTTTCGATCGGCCGGCTGTGCATGTCATGACCAAACGCACGGCGGAAAGCTTTTCCGAAGTCGATTTTGCGGTCGGCGACAACCTGTACCGCGCAACTTGGAAAGTACAACGCGAACGGCAAGATCCGAACGGCCGTTTGCAATCGCCGCAAATGCTATTGATAAAAATCGAAGACGACCGCGAACAATTGCTGGCCGAAACGCCCAATGCGGTATGTCAAAAAATCGCAGAAATCACCGGCATGAATTTCCGCAATTTCACCCGCTCTATCATGCTCGCGCAAGGCGACTTTGCAGCGTTTTTGAATGCGTTGGATAACGAGCGCCTGGATATACTCGAAAAAATCATCAGTAGCGACATCTACGCCGATTACAAAAACGCAGTAATCGCCAAAGCCGATGAAGAACAAGCGTTACTGGCTTCGCTCAAACAAGACATCGATGCATTGGATATGCTCGAGCCGGCCAAACAAGAGGCCTTCGAACACGACTTGGCGGATTTCAAAGATCAAATAAGCGAGTTTCGCGGACAGCGCGACGAACTCAAGCAGCAGCAAGTTTGGTTGCAAAATATCGAAACGCTGGAAAAACGGATTATCGCGTTAACCCAACAGCAAGAAAAAGCGCAGACCCAAGCCGAACAAACCCAGCAACAATTAACCCGAATTGCCGAAAATCCGGAAGCCCTGTTTTTTAAAGAGGCCGCGGACGAACTCGAGGCGCTTGAAAAAGAAATCGAACAAGGCAAGCAAACCTTAAATGCTTACCGGAGCGAACTCAAGCGACTGCAGGACAAACTGGCGCTATCGGGCGTAGCTCCCGAATCGCTTGGTGCCGCGCCGACTAAATCGATTGAAGACCAGCAGCGGGCCATAGAAACGCAAAAAGCCAGGATTTCGCAGCACACGCAAGAAAAGCATCTGGAAACCGATGTCACGCGAGGACTGGAAATCCAACGCGAACAAAAGCAGAGTGTTCTGGCTACGGTCGATGAATGGCTGGAACTGAACGCGCGCGATGAAAATTTGCTCGAAAACTTTCCCGAAACGGCAAAATTAAAAAAATTACGAGCCGAACTGGCGTCTTTGACCGAACAACATAAGCGTTCCGCCAAATCGGTACAAGCGACCGGCGCCTCGCTTAGCGGTCATCAGGCTAGAATTCAGAAATCCCAAAAAACCATCGGACGTCTTAAGCTTAAGCTGCAAATCAATGAGCAAAAACTCGAAGGCGTGGCGCTGGGTAGGGATGCGGCTGAAATCGACGAGCTTTTAAAAGATCAAAAAGAGCGTTTGGCCGACTTTCAGTCTCTCTACAACCTAAGCCGCGAACATGCGCGCCTAACCGGCGGACGTTTTAGTTTCTTCGGCTTCGGCAAGGCGAAGGAAGAAAAAACGCTGGACGACTTACAAGCTGAATTGGCGCAGTACAAAGACGATATCATGCGCGAAGACAATATCAGACTGACGCTCGAAAAAGCGGTAGCGAACGAGACGATACTTGCCAGATTGGCGGACGAGCGAGTCCATCTTGAAGACGGCAAGCCTTGTCCGTTATGCGGCGCGCTGAATCACCCGTATGTCATTCGGCCGCCGAAGATCGGCGACTCCAAACGCGCATTGGCCGACCAGCGCGCAAAAATCCAAGCCTTGGTCGCGGCGTCCGAGCGTATCGAACAAGAAGCCAAATTGACCGAGAAACGGCTTGAAGGCAGCAAGGCCAAACGTCAACGCATCGAGTTACTCCGCTCGCAATGGTTGACCTTGTGTAATCGGCTGAATGCGGTCAACGACGATATGGAAATCAACAATTCGCGGGCGATCAAGCGCTTTTTGAAGACTGAAACGATCGAATTGAAAAACATCACCAAGCTGGCGCAAGAATACCGCGTGCAAGCCAAGCGTATCGATAAAATCAAAGAATTGATGGTCCGGCACGAAGCGATGATCGGCCGCTTACAGGAAAATACTAAGCAACTCGATCAAGAGTGGCAAAGCCGTCCTCAAGAACTGAAAGAACTGGAACAAACCCTCGAAAAATGCCGCAAGGACGAGCAGGAATTAACTGCGAAGGTGTTGCATCAATTGGACTTGGTCGGCGAAAAAATGCCCGGCAAAGGAAAGGAAGATGCCTTTTACGATCGCTTGAATCAACGCCGTCAGGAATATCAAACCTATCAATTGCGCCGCAAGGGGCTGACCGATGAAATCGCCGCGATTACCGAAAAGATCGATGTCAGCAATCGAAAAATTGCGCAACTATCCGAAAAAATTGCCGCCGCCGGCACGCAACTGCAGCAAGAAGAAACCGCCGGCTTGCATCTGGCATTGATCGAAAAACAAAAACTAATTGCAGACAAGGAAAAACTGATCGGCCAACAGACCGCCGAAGCGGCGCGAATGCGCGAAGTTTTCCGGGAAAGGCTCGTCGGCACAAAATACGAGTCCTGGCGAGTTGATGAAGTCATCGAATTGCTGCATTTGATAGCGCGCGGAACGGAACTTGAGCAGCGCATGTCGGTATTGCAAAGCGAATTGGCTGATCTTGCAACCCGGCTTGAAAATACCCAGGCCGAAATAGCGGCCGAACAAGCGTTGGCATTGACCACCCAGACCGTCGAAGATATCGTCCTTCGCATACGAGGTATCGACGAAAAAATCGACATTAGCCGACAAGAAGCCGCCCGCTTGGAAGCGATGCTTGGCAAAAATCTGGCGATGCGGCAACAATTCGACGTATTGTCGACTAAACTGACTGCACAGCAAGAAATCGTCGACGAATGCTTGCTGGAAGTCAAACGCATCGACGAAGAAAACGGCGCCGTATTCCGTCGGCGCGTACAAATTAAAATGGCCGATAAATTATTGGCCCAGGCCAATCAAGTACTCGAAAAAATCAGCGGCCGCTATTATTTACGGCAAATGCCGAGCGAGCATGGCTTGGCGCTCGAAATCGAAGATACGTATCAAAACAACATTCGACGACTGCCGAAATCTTTGTCCGGCGGCGAAAGTTTTGTCGTGAGCTTAGCCTTGGCGCTGGGACTTTCCGAACTGGCCGGTAACGGGCGTTCGGTCGACTCGCTATTTCTCGACGAAGGCTTCGGTACCTTGGATGCCGAAACCCTGTATGTCGTGATCTCGACCCTGGAAAGTTTGCAGAAGCACGGTAAAAAGGTCGGCGTGATCTCGCATGTCGAAGCGGTGCAAAAGCGCATCAAAGCCCAATTGCAAATGGTCAAAAAACCGAATGGCATGAGTATTTTGAAAAGCGTACCCGATCAAGAAGTCGCCTTTTAAAACAAAAATGCGTGTTCTCAATCAATTACCGCTAACCCATCACATAAACATTTTATGACCAAAAAGATCCTGACCGTTTTCGGTACCCGGCCGGAAGCGATTAAAATGGCGCCCGTCGTATTGGCTCTACAACAAGCCGAAGGTCTTGAATCCCTCGTATGCGTAACCGCCCAGCATCGGCAGATGCTCGACCAAGTGCTCAACTTGTTTGACATTAAACCCGATTACGATTTGGACCTGATGGCGCCGAATCAAGACCTTTTCGACATCACCTCGAAAGTGCTGTTAGGCTTACGCGACGTATTACGCGAAGCGCAGCCGGACATCGTGCTGGTACACGGCGACACCACCACCTGTTTCGCCGCGGGACTTGCCGCGTTCTACCAAAACATCAAACTGGGCCACGTCGAAGCGGGGCTGAGAACCGGCAACCTTAGGGCGCCGTTTCCCGAAGAAGCGAATCGGACTTTGGTCGGACGCATAACCGATTATCACTTCGCGCCGACGCAATCCTCGAAAAACAACCTACTCGCTGAAGGCGTTACAGAGCAAAACATCGTCGTGACCGGCAATACCGTTATCGACGCATTATTGATCGTCCGGGACAAAGTCATCGGCGAACCGGATAGCGTATGGCAGGAAAAATTCGGCAAAACATTGTTTAAGACCATTTGCGATTCCAGCCGAAAACTCATTCTGATTACCGGACACCGACGCGAAAATTTCGGCCAAGGCTTCATCGACCTTTGCAATGCGATCAAAGAACTGGCACAAAAACATCCGGATTGGGACTTGATCTATCCCGTTCATCTAAATCCGAACGTGCAGAAACCCGTCTACGAAATTCTCGACCGACTCGATAATGTGTACCTGATCGCTCCGCTTGACTACGAACCGTTCGTCTGGATTATGAACCAAAGCGATTTGATTCTGACCGATTCCGGCGGCATTCAAGAAGAAGGCCCCTCGCTGGGTAAGCCAGTATTGGTGATGCGCGAAGTGACCGAAAGACCCGAAGCGGTCGATGCCGGCACCGTGTTATTGGTCGGCACCGATAAAGAAAAAATCGTCAGCGGCGTCGAAAAGGTACTACTGGACAGCGATGTCTACGCGCGTATGTCCAAAGCCCATAACCCCTACGGCGACGGCCATGCTTGCGAAAAAATCATTCAAACATTACTTAAAGCCTCTTAAACTTAGATGGCTCCCTAAGGTATTGAAAGTTAACTATTATTTCTGGTTCTCACGGTCCTCCGTTCATCGTTATACATAAGTCAAAAATTACCCTTTTGCAATTTTAGCCAATGAGACCTCGATACCATTTATTGTCACTTAATACACTCGGCTATCCCTCACCTAACGTTCATGAAAGCCCGGCAATCACCCCGGCAAATGAAAGTACGAGACGTGGGGAGGGCGCGGTCACTCGCCCGACAGGACGCCGTGAATACGTCCATGTAGGCTCGATGCCAGCTCCATGCTGGCAAAGCCTTTATGAGCGCCATGGATGGCGTGAATGTCGATTTTGCAGGAGCGAAAATCGACCGGACACCCAGGCTCCTCCTCAGGCACTGCCGAAATTTGAAGTGCGAAAGGTATAAACCATTAAATTCTTCTTATTCTTCATGATGAAATGTATTTTCGAGGATGGTTGATAGCTAGCTAATCCAAACCACTTTTTTGTGGTCATGCCTTTTCGTTAATCAAGCCCATCTCGATCGTTGGGGCTGTTTCCTTTCTGGGCGGCGTGCCGTCCAAAGCATCGATAAAGCCGGGATTGAGTCCTTCGGCTTCGAATTGTTTTTTTAAATGTTCGATATTTTGTTTGATAAGGCCGGTTATTGTCTCTTGTTCGCTCCAAAAATGCGCATTGATTTTGTCGTCCAAATAAGACAATTTGCAGTGCAGCGTTCCTAAATTTGGCGGCGTTATCGTAAGATATACCGACCATTTGGTTTGTTCGTCCTGTTCGGAACCGTTACGTTTATCGCGCTCGATTTCTATTTTGACCGATTGCGCCTTGCTTTCGCCGAGAAACGGTATTTCCAGAAGCCAGACTTGTTTCGGCGAGTCGTCCTTGGGTAATGATGCGAGTTGATCCAGAGTCAACTTGGCGACACTGTTTTCGGTTTTTTGCAGCAAATATTTGAGTTGTTCCAGTTCCGACACGCTAAGCGGTTTTTCCGGCAGGGGTGTCGTTTCCGGTTTGAGAATCTGTATCAATTTGAGCAATAAGCCTTTGAAATCCGATTTGAGGAGTTCCGGTTGCTGCTTGGTCAATTCGAGCAATCGGGCTTCGAGGAACAAACCGGAACGTTCGACCGCCGTTTTGAGTTGTTTACCGTCGGTCAACTGTTCCGGCGTTCGGAGGTTTTGCAGGATTTCTTGAGCCAACTGTTTCAATGTTTCGGAAACGGTTTTATTGGCATGAAGAGACGGCAGGTCGGCAATGAGTTGATTGAGTAGTACGGTTGGCGTTTCGTGTCTCGGTAAAATGTCACGGACAATTGTCGGAATGTCACGGTGCACTATCGGTAAGGTTTCGATTTCGTGACCAAGGGTAGTCGGAATATTTCGGAGAGTTGCCGGTACGATTTTAATTTCCCGGGTTTGTCCGTGTCGGGCGATCTCCAAGATAACGTTTTGTCCAGGCTTCAGATTTTGAAAGGAATTTTTGTCGGCCGTTAACTCGAATGTTTGCCGAGACGTGCCCGCAGTTGATTTATCCGGCAAAATCGAGAATTGAATTTTATCCGGGCCTACCGATACGACTTTAGCCTGTATCGTTTCATTGGACGGTGGCGGTAAGCGGATAAACGAGGTCTTGTCGGGCGTGGCGGTATCGAACTTGTTTGCGGGAACCGTCGCTTGTTCCGTTAGGGTAACCGGAGCGTTTTTGGTCTGTGACGGATTGGAATCTATTTTAAATTCGAGCGTCGGTATCAGTCGGGTAACGATGAGTTTTAAGGGTTGGCCTTTTTCCAATGGTAAAGGCTGGTTGCTTTGAACCTCTACGATATGATCGTTTATTTTTAAAGTGATGCCGGTTTGTTTGTCGTCGATTCGAATCACTGCAGCATCGAGCGCTTGGCCGATTTTTGGTGTCAGCGGCTGATCTTTTACCTTGGCTAATCCGGTAAACGTTTGAGTATTGACCGGTAATTTGATGTCCACCGCGACGGCCTCAATTAGTATTCGTTCGGTTGTTTGTGTTCCGCAATCAGCGATTCGAGCCATCGATCAATTTTATCTAAGACTTCTCGGCGCAATCTCGGTTCGGAAAACAGTTGTTCATGATGGCTTTTTCCGATGAGCGGCATGACTTCATTTAGCGGATGTTTTTCGAGCGTCACGGCAGCGAAGTCGATGTTGCCCCACGCTGCGGTAATCGGGTCGTATTCGGAATAAATCAACAAATAGGGCGTGTCGAAATCGGCCATGTTTCGTCTGAATCGGATGATTTCTTTTTGCACGCCTTGCACATAACGCAGTATCGATCGATGCATGATGTAGCGATCGTGTTTATGGCGTAAACGTTCAACTTCCCAATCGCTGAGATAGGCAGCGACCCAGTCCGGGTTACTGGGTGAAAATATATTTCGCATGCCGGGCAATGATAAAAATTCAATGATACTGTTTTGCAACGGGACGGTCAGTAAAGCCGTGAATTGATTGAACAGCATCAGCGGGAACGCTTCGTCATGCGGATGAAGGAAATGCTCCTGGGTGTGGTAGGTAAAGCGGATCAAAGGATTCTGAAACCAACCGCGCCAGCCCGGTACTTCGGTCACCGCGAACGCGGGGCCTGTGAAAATGATGCCGTCGACCGTATCTTGCAGTTTGGCTTCGAGTAAGTAAGAAGCGCTGACCAATGATCCGAGGCTATGCGATAGAATGACCAGCGGCTTGTCGTCTCCCGCACTTTTGTCACAGCGTTGTCTCAGGTGCCGGATTGCCAAATGTAGATCCGCGCGCATCGCATCGAGGTTTCTAAGTTGGGCTTGCTCCAAAAACGCCGAGCCGACGTCGAACTCATCGGCACCGGCTTTGAGGCTTTCATGCGCGTCCAAATAGACCGGATTGCTCAAACCATGTGCGGTCATATCGATGCCGGCGACCAGGTGGCTTTGTGCGAAATGCCGGGCGATTTCAGCATAGCGGCCTGTATGTTCGTTCATGCCGTGTACGATCAAAATACAAGCTTGGATGTCGTCGGCCGATTGCGAGAGTTCCCGGATTTGCATATGACGCCGTGATTCGCCGTTTTCCACCGGCAAAAAAATCGACTCTCCCCAAATCGGGTAAGGTTCCGTTGCGACTTGCGAATGCGAGCAGCCGCTCCCGATAAGCGGCAGGGCTAAACAGCACGAAAAAGCGATCAGTTTGAATAAGTTTGTCATGAAGTAAACAGTGCTACTCAATTAAAATTTTAGCAATAATTTTTTAAACCTAGAAAAAGCAATTCACCATGAAGATCATGAAGAATAAGAAGTTAATTCAATTACTTATTATACGTTTGTATCGAACTTTCGCTCACCAAAAAGGTTAGCGAGAATGTTTAGGTAATTTCTTGAAATCCTTCATAAACTTCATGTGCTTCATGGTTAAACTGCCTAATCTAGATTAAAAGATTTATACAAATTACGATTAACGAAGGTTTCAATTCACAATAAACCGAACTTTTAACGCTGACAAGTTTCGTAAATGAATGAGTGCGGCATGACTTATGCCGCACTACGAGACTGTTCTACAATAACGTACATGAAGGCCTGGTCATCGCCCCGGCAAATGAAAGTTCTCTGGTGGGGAGGGTACGGTCACTCGCCCGACAGGACGCCGTGAATACGTCCCTGTAGGCTCGACGGCAGCTATCCCTGCCGCCGACGCCCGTCGGTCGAGCAACCGCACCCTCTCCGGAACCGGCATTTTTGTTGCTGAGCTTTTTCATATCGAAAAATTAGATAATGAATCCAAATTTACGATCTTTCACAGTAACTAAGCCTAGATCTTTTCGGCGAATACTGAAATGATGGGTGGGGAGGGGGTAAAACAATGAATAAACAATTCCGATTATTAATTTTCGCAATCATGTTGTTTGGTGTTGCCAATTATGCAATGGCCGGCGAGACGGCCTATGAACGGCAACGCAATAGATTGATCGATATGATTCAGGCGGATGTCAGGTCGACGAGCTATTTTCTCGGTAAAGACGCATTAGACGAGAAAGTTTTGCAGGCATTGCGTAAAGTGCCCCGTCATGAATTCGTGCCGGAGGCGCAGCGGCCCAATGCCTATTTAAACAGGCCCTTGCCGATCGGGCACGGGCAAACAATCTCTCAGCCTTATATCGTGGCGATCATGACCGATTTGCTGGAGCTTGATGAAAATAGCCGCGTATTGGAAATCGGTACCGGTTCGGCTTACCAGGCGGCTGTTTTGGCAGAAGTGGCCGGTAGCGTGTATACGATAGAAATTATCGAGGCTTTGGCGGATCAGGCCGCGCGCGATCTTAAACGTCTAGGCTACGATAAAGTGCAATCGCGCGCGGGCGACGGATATTACGGTTGGGAAGAGGCCGCGCCGTTCGATGCGATCATGGTGACCGCAGCCGCCAGTCATATTCCTCCGCCGCTGATCAAACAATTGAAACCGGGCGGGCGCATGATCATTCCGGTCGGCGGCCGTTTTACTGTACAGCATCTCGTGCTGGTGAACAAGGACCAAGAAAACCGCATTACGAGCCGCCAGTTATTGCCGGTTAGATTTGTGCCTTTAACGGGAGATCGTTAAGCCATGACAAGAAGACCGGCTTTTCCTTTGTTATTGGCGATAGCTGCCACTTCGTCCGGTTCGCTGGCCTATGAAGTGCTGTTGATGCGCTTGTTTTCGATCATACAATGGCATCATTTTGCCTATTTGATCATCAGTTTGGCCTTGCTCGGTTATGGCGTGAGTGGGGTATTTTTGGCATTCAATCGGGAGCGTTTGATCGGTGTCTACGGGCTGGCCGTCACGATCAATCTGCTGTTATTCGGTATTGCCGCGCCTGCTTGTTTTCTAATCGCGCAACAAATTCCGTTTAACCCGGCCGAACTGTTATGGGCGCCAGAACAGCTTGGCTATTTAAGCGGTCTGTATTTATTACTGGCATTGCCGTTTTTTTTCGCCGCGAATGTGATTGGCTTGTCTTTTTTCCGCTATCGCCGCGATGTTTCGTCGATTTATGCGGCCGATTTATGCGGAGCGGGCATCGGCAGCTTGAGCATCATTGTCTTGTTGTTCGTCTTATTCCCGGAAAAAATATTGCCGGCCATCGGCGGTTTGAGCATTGTCGCCAGCTTGCTAGTGCAGAGTTTGTTCTTCCGGCGCTGGCGGGCCGGGGTGAGGTTCACCGTCGGTGCGGCAACCGTGGCCGCGGTTTTCGTATTGACCCTGCAGGACTGGACTCTAAGCATCTCGCCTTATAAAGGCTTGAGCCAACAATTGAGAATTCCGGGAACTGAAGTCGTCGAAAATTATTCCAGCCCGCTGGGTCTCTTGAGCGTCATCGAAAGCACGCAAATGCCGCTACGCCATGCGCCCGGCTTGAGTCTGAATGCCGACGCCGAGCCGCCCGAGCAGTTGGGCGTTTTCACCGATGCCGACAATTTGTCGGCGATTTCGCGTTATGACGGTAATTCGAATAATCTGGCGTATTTGGATCAAAGCACATCGGCCTTGCCTTATCATTTGCAAGCCCAAGAAAAAGTGTTGATTTTGGGGGCGGGAACCGGCAGCGATGTGTTACAGGCACTTTATCACAAGATACCGGCTATCGATGCGGTCGAGCTGAATCCTCAAACGATCGCTTTAGTCAAGGATAAGCATGCCGATTTCGCCGGCCATATTTACAGCGATCCTCGGGTCCGGTTGCATACCGCCGAAGCGCGCGGTTTTGTCGCGACTTCGCGTGATCGCTATGACTTGATCAATCTTTCACTGCTCGACGCGTTTGGCGCTTCGTCTGCCGGACTTTACGCGTTGGCGGAAACCTATCTGTATACCGAGGAAGCGCTTAAGGCTTATTTGGAACATTTGACGCCGGGCGGTTATGTGAGCATGACGCGCTGGGTCAAGATGCCGCCGCGCGATACGCTTAAATTACTCGCGACCGCCAGTGCTGCCTTAAAAACGTTGGGCAGCGAGAACCCTGAACAAAACATCGTGTTGATTCGCAGTTGGCAAACCGCGACGATGCTGATCAAAAACGGGGCGTTTTCTGAAGCGGAGCTCGCCGCTTTACGGCGATTTTGCGATGAACGAGGCTTCGATACCGATTATTATCCGGGCGTTGCACAGTCTGAAGTCAATCGCTTCAATATTTTACAGGAGCCGTATTATTATCAAGCGGCAACGGCATTGCTAGGCGAGGAGCGCGAAGCGTTTATCGCCGATTACAAATTCAATATCAAACCTGCCACCGACGATCGGCCGTATTTTTTCCATTTTTTCAAATGGCGAACCTTACCTGAAATCTGGTCGCTGCTGGGCCAAGGCGGCATGTCCCTATTGGAAAGCGGCTATTTATTGTTGATTGCCGGTTTGGTGCAGGCGGTCGGTGTCAGCTTTTTGTTGATCATCGTGCCGCTTTGGTTTTGGAAACGAAAACTGGGTATCGAAGCCGGCTCGGCGTTGCATTGGCGTATCTTCTTTTATTTTTCATGTCTCGGCTTGGCTTTTTTGTTCGTGGAAATTGCGTTCATCCAAAAATTTATCCTAATTCTGCACCATCCGCTGTATGCCATTACCGTCGTGGTCAGTACTTTTCTGTTGAGTGCGGGTATTGGTAGCCGTTTTTCCAAAAAACTGTCCGACAAGAACAACCGGTTATGGATTACCATGCCGATTGCCGCGATAGTTCTGTTGAGCGCAGTATATATCTTGGAATTTCAATATATTACCGGCTTTTTATTGCAACGTAGCGAATTCAGTAAGGTACTCGGTTCGATAGCCTTGATCGCACCGCTAGGATTTTTCATGGGCATGCCGTTTCCGATGGGCATGGCTAGCCTTGGGCGTAGCGTTCCGGCATTGATTCCTTGGGCTTGGGGCGTAAACGGCTGTGCTTCGGTTATAAGTGCGATATTGGCGGCGCTGATAGCGACCGAATTCGGCTTTACCGTCTTGGTGTTTTCGGCATTGTGGCTCTATGCCTTGGCAGCCTTCAGTTTTCCTGCCGCTGAGAACAGAGTTCGTTGATTCAGAATAAATCCATTTGAATCGGGCCGGATTTAAAACGGGAACAATCGAGTGCCGGCATGCCGGTATCGAGTCCGAGCCGGCGCGTAGCAATACGAAAGCGTTGCGCTATCAGATCGGCATAGACGCCCTCTCCGCGTAGCCGGGTACCGAAACGCGGATCATTAGCGCGCCCGCTTCGGCAGTCTCGAATACGATTGAGTACATGCTTGGCTTGATTTGGAACGTGCGTATTCAGCCATTCTTCGAATAATTCCGATACTTCAAGCGGTAGCCGGATCAGGATATATTCGGCGGATTGCGCACCGGTTTCGGATGCTGCTTTGAGAATGCTTTCCAGTTCCGAATCGGTGAGTACCGGAATCACCGGGGCGACCATGACATTGACCGGTATTTTATTCTCATGCAGTCGTGCAATGGTTTGCAGTCGGCGCTGCGGCGAGCTTGCGCGAGGTTCCAGTGTTCGGGAAAGTTCGGGCTTTAATGTGGTGAGCGAAAGATTAACCTGAACTAAATTGCTTTCGGCCATCGGCGCCAATAAATCAATGTCGCGTTCAACCATGGCTGATTTGGTCGTAATCGTGCAGGGATGGCGAAATTCGCTCAGTACTTCGAGTATTTCCCGGGTGATACGGTATCGGCGTTCGATGGGTTGATAGGGGTCGGTGTTGGCGCCTAGTGCAATCGGCGTACAGCGGTATTTGCGGCTTTGAAGTGCTTTGCGCAGTAATTCTGCGGCTTCGGGTTTTGCCGTGAGTTTGGTTTCGAAATCCAGTCCAGGCGACAAGCCTAAATAAGCATGAGTCGGGTGTGCGAAACAGTAAATGCAGCCGTGTTCGCAGCCTCGATACGGGTTGAGCGATTGTTCGAAGGGGATGTCGGGCGACTGGTTCCGGCTGATGATCGTTCGTGCATTTTCCAGAGAAACTTCGGTGCGTAGCGGGGTTTCGTCGTCGAAATAATCCCAGCCGTCGTCAAACGCCTCACGGCTTTCTAGGTTATAACGGCCGTTAGGGTTACCGGTCGCGCCTCGGCCTTTATGCGGAGGGTTGGAAATCATTAATCGAGTTGGGCTTTAGTTTGAAATCGCGGCCATGCCGGCCGCGACTTGAAAACGATCTTGAGATCGGTTTTACATTTTATGGCCTTTCATCATTTTATGCATTTTCATCATTTGCATGTGATGTTGTTCCATTAGTTTTAATTGTTCGTCTTTGAGCGCTTGTTGTTTCGCAGGGTCTTTCTCGGCCAGAATTTTATTCGTTAGCGCATGCAGTTTCAGTTGGTATTCTTGTTTCATTTTTAAATGCTCTCGCATTTTTTCATGATCCATACCGCCCATGTCACCCATGCCGCCCATTCCTCCCATTTTTCCCTCACCCTTGCCTTGCATCTTTCCTTGGCCCATATCTCCCATTTTCCCTTTGCCGCCCATGTCATGATCCATTTTCATTTCATGTTTCGGTTTTGCAGGAGTGTCTTCCGCTGCAACGGATACTTGGGTTAATGCGGATAATGCAATGATTGAAGCTAAACTGATTATTTTTTTCATCGGGATTTTCCTCGGTTTTGTGATTATTTTTGGTGTTCACATTCAAAACTGGAAACATTCCTCGAACAAAGCATAGCCAATTCTAAAATGCGCCAAGTTTAAATGGAACGCTGATAAATCCTGACATAAAAGTCCGCGAATCGCTAGCGATAATAATGCCCGTGTTAAGAACTGTCCGGTTTAATCATTTACGCGCATCGTTAGTCGGGGGATTAAAAATGCTAAACTCGTAATCGAGAGAGTGATTCGATCGTTAATTTATACCTTTCGCACTTCAAATTTCGGCAGTGCTTGAGGAGGCACCGGGGTGGGCGACAAAGGCTTTGCCAGGATGGAGCTGGCATAGAGCCTACAGGAATGTATTCACGGCGTCCTTTGACGGACACCCCGGTGCCGAATTTTGATCTACGGGGTATAGGAGGCAATCATGGCGCGTGAAAGGTGGAACTCGCAGCTTGGTTTTTTGATGGCTGCGGTCGGCTCGGCGATCGGATTGGGTAATATCTGGCGGTTTAGTTATCTGGCTTACCAGCACGGTGGCGGGGCTTTCCTGATTCCTTATTTGACGGCGTTACTAACGGCCGGCATTCCGCTGTTGATACTGGAAAACGGCATCGGTCATGAACGCGTCGGTTCCGCGCCGCTGGCTTATCATAAAATAAGCCCACGCTGGGAATGGCTCGGTTGGTGGTCGGTGATTTTCGTCATGTTCGGCATCGAATTATACTATTCGGCGATTATCTCGTGGTGTTTGAATTACTTCGCACTGTCGTTTAATCTGGCTTGGGGAGACGATCCTAACGCCTATTTTTTCAAGCATTTTTTACGAGTAAGCGATAGTCCTTTTCGATTAGGCGAAATTCGAACGCCTATCTTATTCGGTCTTATCCTTACATGGCTCGCGATTTGGTTAGTGGTCTATCGCGGTATCCAAAAAGGCATCGAACTGGCCAATAAAATCATGATGCCTGTTTTGTTGTTACTGACCGTTGTCTTAGTGGCTTGGTCTCTTCAATTGGATGGGGCGTGGCACGGCATTCAAGTGTATATCACGCCGGATTTTGCCAAGCTCAACGATCCGCAAGTCTGGATCGATGCCTACAGCCAGATTTTTTTCACGCTGAGCCTCGGTTTCGGAATCATGATCGCTTATGCCAGTTATTTGCCGGACAAAACCGACATCACTCGAAATGCGGTTTTGATTGCATTGATCAATAGCGCGTATTCGTTGCTGACCGGTTTCGGCGTGTTCGCTGTGTTAGGCTTCATGGCGCAAAGTGAAGGCAAGGAAATTGCCGATGTTGTGACGCAAAGCATCGGTTTGGCGTTTGTCGCTTATCCGAAAGCCATCGGTCTAATGCCGGGCGGTAATCTGTTCGGTGCGTTATTTTTCTTGAGTTTGACAGTCGCCGGATTATCATCGGCGGTATCGATCGTCGAGGCTTTCGTTTCGGCGGTGATCGATAAATTCAACTTCGATCGTAAGTTGCTGGTGACCTTCGTTAGCGTATTCGGTTGTCTCGGCGGCATCGTCTTCACGACGCAAAGCGGTTTACTTTGGCTGGATATCGTCGACCGATTTATCACGCATTACGGATTGGTGACAGTAGGTATTTTGGAATGCATCGTGATCGGTTGGGCGTTCGATTTGTTCAAGCTGCGTCAGCATATCAACCGGATATCCAGTTTGAAATTAGGAATGGGCTGGATATTGTTAATCAAAGTATTCGTTCCGTTGATGCTCGGCATCATCTTTTTCGGCGACATTTACAACGAACTGCAAAGGCCCTACGGCGGTTACAGTTGGGCGGCCTTAATTCTGATCGGAAGGGATTGGTTGATTCTGACTTTGATTGCGGCCTTTATCGTTGCAGGCAGACCTTGGCGAAGCGATCGCCCAAGTAAACCGGGGCGATCGGTCAAGAGCAAAATAGATGTTTCATAGCCACGCCTTGGTCATCGAAGCTATTGCCGCTCAAATCGATGAAAAGTGAAATTTTTGGCTGGTACTTGTTTATGAGGCCGCCAGCAACGAGTCCAATCGGCTTTGTTGCTCCAGCGCATACAAATCGTCGAAACCGCCGACATGGAAATCGCCGATATAGATTTGCGGCACCGTTCTGCGCTTGGTTTTAAGCACCATTTCCTGTCGCAAGCCGGGTTCGGCATCGACATTGATTTCACTGTAAACAGCGCCCTTTTTATCGAGCAGGCGCTTGGCCATTGTGCAGTAAGGGCAGAAAGTAGAGGTATAAATAATGATATTCGACATAATATTAATAGTTTCTAATATAGCCTAGATATTCTACTGTTTATCGATCATGTCTTCAATGCGTAATGCATCGCCCAGCGCTTTTATCAACAGCCATGCCGCGTGTTCGATCGAATCGCCGAAGGCGACGATGCCGTCTTGGTGGCCGAGCATACTGAATACCGGCCTATCGTCGAGTCGTCCGGATTGAAAGAGCTCGGCAACGGCTCGAGCCATTTGCGGAGTTCCGTAAGCGGCATCGGCCGGCGTATGGGGGAGGGCGAGTTCGGCGGTTTTTTGCCAAATTTCGGGGCTATGAATATGAATGACCGAACGAATCGAGACGTCTTGACTATAAACGCAGGCATGAGTAATCGCTTCCGAAGACGGCTTGGTCAAACCTTTAGATTGTAGAAAATAGCGCTCGATATCGATATTCGACACTTCGCAGTAATGCTCGCGGCTCAATTCTTCGATGTGACCGGTTTGCGTTCCGCTGATAATAAACTTATTGCTATTGAGGTCAGGCTTCAAGCTGATGTTGCCGTATCCGAGCCCACCGTAACGTGCGGGATCTTTGCCAATCAAGCCAAGCTTGAATAAGATCGAACGCCATGCGTTGAGCGAGCTTAAGGAAATCGCTTGATCGATAGGCCGGTTTTGATGATCGAAGCGGAATTTAATGACGCCTTCTTGTTCTTGCATATAAATGAGGGCGGGCTTAACTAGGGAAGGCCTGGTGCAGAGTCGACTCAGTAGCCAATATAGAGTCCTGGACTGAAAAAACAGAAATCGTTTGAATGCAAAGGCGCTGCCGAAACAGCGCCGGTAGCGTTACATTTGAGATTGCAAATAATTTTGCAGGCCGATTTTTCCGATCAATTCCAATTGCGTTTCCAACCAATCGATATGATCTTCCTCGCTGTCGAGAATATGCTCAAAAATTTCTCTGGAGACAAAGTCTTGTACCGTTTCGCAATAAGCGATCGCTTCTCTGAGTACCGGAACCGCTTGTTGTTCGAGTTTTAAATCGCAAGCCAGCATTTCCTCCGGGTTTTCACCGACCAATAATTTACCGAGGTTTTGAAGATTCGGAAGGCCTTCGAGAAACAGTATTCTTTCGATCACTAGATCGGCGTGCTTCATTTCATCGATCGATTCGTGATATTCCTTCTCGTTGAGTTTGGCAAAACCCCAGTTTTTATACATCCTGGCATGCAAAAAATATTGATTGATTGCGGTTAGTTCGTTTTCCAAAACTTGGTTGAGGTATTCGATGACTTTTGTGTCTCCTTTCATGGCGGCTCCGATAATGATAATGAGATGGTTGATGTTCGGAAAAGAGTAGCGCGATTGGCTCAAGGCTTCAAGGAAATTAAGGGGCAAGCATAAAATGACTTCCCTGAATGGTTCCCTTACTCTGCATCACTGCCATTAAGTTAAGCTGTCATAAAAATAAGTAATTCTTGCATTTAGGCTCTAATGTACCTTAAAAGCTTGCCATCCATGGCACTGGATTCCGCCAGTCCATGGCGGAATGACGGTTACCCTTAACTTAATGGCACTGGCGCAGAGCCTGGGAACGATGAAAGCAAAAAACGGGCAAACCGATGGAGGTCAAGCATCGGTTTGCCCGGTAACAGCAAGTAATCGATCAGGCGAAAGCAGCTTGCGGCATCAACTGTTGTTCGGCATGGCTTTCGTCGAGAATTTGTTTGACGTGGCGGCTGCATTTGCCGCATACACTGCCGACGCCTAGACACTGATTCAGGTGTTTGCGTGAACAGTGGCCGTTTTCAATAGCGGATTTGATTTGCTTATCGGTAACCGCCTTACAGACACAAACATACATAAGTCATGCTCCAATAAATGTTGGTTATGTAAATAATAACAATTCTCATTAGAATGTAAAGCGGTTTTTTTGGATTTGAGTAATTGATCGCAAATCGAAGGTTAGGGGAAAGGTTAAAGGTTAAAGGTTAAAGGTTAAAGGTTAAAGGTTAAAGGTTAAAGGTTAAAGGTTAAAGGTTAAAGGTGAAAGAGGAAAGAGGAAAGAGGAAAGAGGAAAGAGGAAAGAGGAAAGAGGAAAGGTGTAAGGTGTAAGGTGGCTATTTGGTGTTTAGCGTAAGTCTTGGTTCAGTAGACTGGCATTGCCGCCGATTGCGGCGGTATTGATTGTGACGGTTTGTTCGACTGAAAAGCGTTTTAGATAATCGGGTCCGCCGGCTTTCGGGCCGGTTCCGGACAGGCCCATGCCTCCGAAGGGTTGTACGCCTACCGTCGCGCCGATCATGTTGCGGTTGATATAGAGATTACCGACTTTGGCTTGTTGTTGAATCTTGCGTGCCGTTGCGTTGATTCGGCTGTGAATGCCCAGCGTCAAGCCGTAACCGGTGGCATTGATGTCGTCGATTACTTGCTCAAGGGTATTGCTAGAATAGCGGACGATGTGCAGTATCGGGCCGAACACTTCTTCGGTCAGTTGCGCAAGCGAGTCGATTTCGATCAATGTTGGGGGAAAATAAGTCCCATCCGGCAATTCGTGCGGTAACGGCGATTGAAATAAAATGCCGGCATGTTGACGCATGGCTTCAACATGCGTATTTAATTTGTCTAAGGCCTTTCGGTCGATGACCGGGCCGATATCGGTTGCATAATGGCCCGGATCGCCGATCGTCAACTGCTGCATCGCGCCGATCAGAAGTTCGATGACTTTATCGGCGGTTTCGTGGGGCAAGAATAATACACGCAAGGCCGAGCATCGCTGGCCGGCGCTGTTGAAAGCGGATTGCACCGCATCCAGTACCAGTTGTTCCTTATGTGCCGACGTGTCGGCGATCATCGCATTTTGACCGCCGGTCTCGGCGATCAACGGCACGATATCGGCGTGTTCGGCGAGCTGTCGATTGATCGAACGCGCCGTTTCGGTAGAACCGGTAAACGCGACGCCGGCAATACGCGGATCCCGAAGTAACAGGGGCCCTATTTCAGAACCGATGCCCGGCACGAAATTCAATACCGGGCCCGGAATGCCGGCTTGATGCAGAAGTTTGACGCATGCTGCCGCGGTGAGCGAAGTCGCTTCGGCCGGTTTAGCCACGACCGTATTGCCGGCCGCTAGCGCCGCTGCGATTTGGCCGGTAAAAATGGCAATCGGAAAATTCCACGGGCTGATGCATAAAAATACGCCGCGGCCGTAATAAGCCAAAAAATTATCCTCGCCGCATGGCCCGGGTAAAGCCATCGGTCGGTCGAACAACTCAAGGGTGCGTGCGGCATAGTAGCGGCAAAAATCGACCGCTTCTCTGACGTCGGCCAAAGCGTCTTTGATTGTTCTGCTGCCTTCGCTGACGCATAAAGAGACCAGTTCGGTACGGTTATACTCCAACAAATCGGCAGCATTGTTAAGATAGCGCGCTCGTTTTTGCACGTTAGTCGAACGCCATGCATCAAAAGCCTCTGAAGCTGTGTCGAGAGCGTCGGCAACGGTATCGGCACCGCAAAATGCAACGGTACCGACTTTATGCGAATGATTGGCGGGATTTACGATAACCCGTTCGCTACCCGACAGACATTTTCCGTTAATCAACGGGCCGGCATGATGAGAGAGGCCGGATAATTCGTCGAGACTTTTTTGCAACGAGTACAACTGTTCGGTATCGGCCAGATTGAAGCCTTCCGAATTGCGCCTTTCCTTACCGAATAGATCGACCGGCAGCGGTACGCTGGTTTTCTCGAAATCATTGAGTCCAAGCCAGAAAGTGACTGGATTTTGCACGATGCGTTCAATGTCGATATCGGGGTTTTCGATTTGATTGACGAAAGAGGTATTCGCGCCGTTTTCCAGCAAACGCCTAACCAGATAAGGCAATAGTTCTTGATAATGGCCGATCGGCGCATAAATCCGGCACGGAATAGACCAATTCGGGTGCGTCGCCAAATTTTGATAAAGCGCTTCGCCCATGCCGTGCAGGCGCTGAAATTCGTAATCTTTACGATTGCCAGCCATTTGCCTGATCGCGGCGACGGTATGGGCATTATGTGTCGCGAATTGTGGATAAAATATGTCGGGTTCTATCAATAATCGCGTTGCGCAAGCCAGATAAGAAATGTCGGTCGCCGATTTTCGCGTGAACACAGGATAAGCGGAGAGTCCTAATTCCTGAGCGCGTTTAATTTCTGTGTCCCAGTACGCGCCTTTGACTAATCGGACCGGAATCTTCTTATGCTCTGTTTTGGCCAGAGCCGAAAGCCAAGCGATGACATGCGGAGCCCGTTTTTGATAGGCTTGTACCGCAAGGCCTAGTCCAGGCCATCCTTTTAAACTCGGATGAGTGAAGACCGCCTCGAAAATCGTCAGCGATAGACTCAAGCGTTCCGATTCTTCGGCATCGATCGTCAATGTTAATCCGCCTTGCCGCGCGTATTGAGCCAACGTGAGTAGTTTTGCAGTCAATTCCGGGGTAGCCCGTTGGTGTTGCAACGCTTCATAGCGGGGACAAAGTGCCGATAGTTTGACCGAAACGCCCGGTTTTTCGAACAACGATTCACCGTCGGATTCTTGAGACAGTTGCCGGATCGCATCGAGATAGGCCGAGAAATAACGCTCCGCGTCCGAGACGGTGACCGCCGCTTCGCCGAGCATATCGAAGGAATAACGGTATTCGGGATACTTTTGGCTGGCATGCAGCGCCTCGAAAATCGTTTCAGCCATGACGAATTGCGAGCCTAAAAAATGCATTGCTTTTTGCAACGCCAGACGGATGACAGGTTGACCTAAACGCCCGAGCAAATACTCGAATACTTGTGCCTCGTCAGCCTTGATATAGCGTTCGAATAAACCGGTCACTAGTAAAGCGCCGGTCGATAAGTTAACCAGCATCGAGTCGCTATGATGGAGATGCGTTTGCCAATCGGCCGAAGATAATTTATCGGCGAGAAAACGGTCTTGTGTCGCGCTATCCGGTATGCGTAATAGGGCTTCGGCAATGCTCATCAATACCACGCCTTCTTCGCTATTGAGCCGGTATTCATGCATAAAGGCATCGACAACGGATTGCTTGTCTTTATCGGCCCGGATCTGTTCAACCAGTATACGAGCCAGCGCTTCGGCTTCGGCGGGATTATAATCGGTCAAGCCAACCATTAATTCGATTACGCTAGCAGTTTCATCGTTCAAGTAGGCTTGATCGATAGCTTTGCGCAAGGTTGATAAAGAAAGACTAACCATAGAAAGTTTACGTTATTGTGCGAACGAATTAACTATTTTAAGAAAAAGATCTGCCGATAACATATTAAGTTGAATCCTTGGTATTTTTTATACTCCAAAAAATGTTTGTCCACAAATAACTGTTGTATTGATGATTAGATTTTCGAGAATTTTGTTTGTTGTGCTTTTAAGTTGGCTCGTCGGGTGCGCGCCGGCCGTTTATAAGCCAGGTCAACCCGTCATAGAAGCGCTATTGCTGGAAGATCGCTATATCACACCGGACGGCTCCTGGTTGCCGGTCAGAAAATGGCTGCCGGAACCGGGCCAAACGAAGGCTGTATTGATCGCTTTACACGGTTTCAACGATTACAGCCGCTTTTTCGAGGAGCCTGGGGCATTTCTAAAACAAAAAGGAATCGCCAGTTATGCCTACGATCAACGCGGTTTCGGTCAAAGCCCGCGTCGGGGCTTGTGGAGCGGTATCGATGCGTATACTGAGGATCTGGATTTGTTTGTCAGACTGATAAAAAGCAAGCATCCGGGGCTGCCGGTTTATCTTTTGGGCGAAAGCATGGGAGGAGCCGTCATCATCGCGGCTATGTCCCGCGAGAAGGCGACGCCGGTTAGTGGTTTAATTTTATCGGCGCCTGCCGTTTGGTCTCGCGAAACGATGCCGTGGTATCAACGCAGTTTGTTGTGGTTTATGTCCCACACGATGCCCTGGATGACGTTGACCGGGCGGGGTTTGAAAATACAAGCCTCGGATAATATTGAAATGCTTCGGGAGTTGGGTAAAGATCCGCTGGTGATTAAGGAAACTCGCGTCGAAACGATTCATGGGTTAACCGATCTGATGGATTCGGCATTCAATAATGCTCAGAATATTCATGTCGATACTTTGATGCTGTATGGTGAAAAGGACGAAGTCATACCAAAGCAGCCGACGCTGCGTTTTTTGCGGGATTTTCTCGACACCGAAGGCGCCGATAGAACCGTTGCTTTCTACGAGAACGGCTATCACATGCTGTTGCGCGATTTGCAAGCTAAAGTGATTTGGCGGGATATCGCTGCATGGGTCAAGGCATCGCACAAGCCTTTGCCATCAGGAGCCGATCAGCGCGATTGGCGAATGTTGGCGAAAAGATAAACCTAGAAAAAGTATTTTGCCATGAAGATCATGAAGAAAAAAACGGTAAATCAATGATTTATTTTGCCTACGCAAATTATTTTTGCTCTCCAAATGCTTATGAAGGACTGGCAGTAGCTCTCACTGCCATTAAGTTAAGGATTTTTCCGTTCGCCCTGAGTCTGTCGAAGGGTGAATGGAAAAATCCTGGGTCGATAAGTTAAGTCGTCCATGGTTCGACAGGCTCACCATGAACGGCTTAACTTAATGGCAATGGGCAGTAGCCCTGCAAATGAAAGTACGAGGGGTGGGTGAGAGTGCGGTCACTCGCCCGACAGGGCGCCGTGAATACGTCCATGTAGGTTCGACGGCGGCTCCCTGCCGCCGACGCCTGTCGGTCGAGCAACCACACTCTCTTCGGAGCCGGCATTTTCTCTGCTGAGCTTCGTATATCGAAAAATTAGAAAAGGAGTCCGAATCTGTGAGCTTTCGCAGTAAAAGGTTGTTAAAATTTTAGAGTAGGCCGTTAAAAGACTTCATGAACTTCATGGTTAAACTGCCGAATTTAGGTTTATACGCCCGGGGAACTATCGAACCGGCGTCAATTCCCGAGTGTTTTTGATGAAAACAAAACTGTCGTAACGCCGCGCGACGCGCGATCCGACATACTGGCCGTAGTCCCGTCTTGGATCGTAAATCACCCCGATCGCACGGTTTCCAATCAGTTGACCGAGCGCTTCGTGGCGCCGTTCTTCGTCGCCGAACATCAAATAAAACGCTTCCGGTTCGAGCCTTGCCAAGACTTCCTCGATGCTGCCTGGCTGCGCTTTGGGTATGGTCATGATCGACATCGGCGCGCCCCAATTAGCCCCGGCATTTACCTTGCCTTGATCGGTTCCGAAACCCACGATATATACCTGCTCCGCGCCGAGCGATTGCCGGCTCAATTGACCGATATTCAAGGTTTCTCGCAGAATCATCGTGGTTTTGCTGGCATCGCCGACATGCGTGTTGTGCGCCCAAACGATGCCTTTTGCTTCGGGACCATGACGTTCGAGCAAGCCCTCGACCGATACCCACATGTGTTTGGCACGGCTATTCCAGGCATCGGGTCCTTCGCGGATCGCCAAGCGGAAAAAATCCTCGGCATTCTTGATGACCAGGGCTTTTTGCCTGGCTCGAAAACGGATTTTAGGGTCGTTATCAGCGGCTTCGGGCTTTAGATCTTGAATGATTTTAAGGACTTCTGCCAACTCTTTTTCGCATGAAAAACCGCCTCGCGCCGTGGCTCTCGCGTACATCCATTCATCACGGTCGTACTCCTTGAAACAGTTCAGCCGGCGTTCGATTTCGGGAAGCTGCTCGGGAAAATACGCGCCGGTTAGTGCTAGTAGGTCGTCTATCGCTTCCCATTGCCCGTAGACATCCATGCCGAACAAGCCGATTTTATCCGATTCCGGACGGGTTTTGTTGAATTCGCGAAGCCATTCGGCCAAGGCCTCAATGTCCCGGTTCGCCCACATCCATTGCGGCCAGCGGGCGAAGGTTTTGAGCACATCGACAGCCGTCGTGCCCGGCTTGGATCGGCCTTTGACATAGTCGTTGAGTCGATAGAGCGAAGGCCAATCGCCTTCGACGGCAATGAATGAAAAGCCTTTTTCGGTAATCAAGCGCTTGGAAATTTCGCTGCGCCAATGGTAGAACTCATGCGTACCGTGCGTCGATTCGCCGAGTAAGACCAATTTTTTATCGCCGGCGGTTTCGATTAAACGGTTGAGGTCCGAATTTTGCTTGAGAGTAATGGCTTTCGGCGCTAAATAAGCCGACAAAGACTCGGATTCGGCATGCGCGAGCGTTACGCAGAACAATAAAAAGACCGGAAAAAACAAAAAATGCGTGATGATTTTCATATTATCTAAGAGATTTGAGATGCCGAATGAAAGCAAGTCGGAATCGGTTTATCGATAAGAATAACGATGATTTCTTAAGGGCTTGAACCCAATTTTTCGGTAATAGTTTCTCAAATTTTTGTTTCAAATTGACGATTTGGCCAACGATGCGTTGATGCATCGCGCTTGCCTTGATTGAATCGATAATCCGCATTAAAAATTCATAGGATATCTTGAACCAAACAAATGTTAAGAGCTTGGCTTTGGCAATGCGAAAAAGCCAGAAAGTAAATGCAGCAATTGGAATTTTACCGATATAAAGGGTAATGCCAAAAGCTAGACTACCTTTGGCAAGCAAGCCGATTGCGATAAAGCCGAGTAGCTCGACCTGAATGAATAAAAACAGAAAAACGCACAGAAGCGCGTAGCGATTCAAGTCGACAACCGAGGATTCTATTCGTTGCAAAACCTTCAGGCTATGGACAAACCTAAAAACCGGAATAGCAATCGTATCCCAGATCAGCTCTTCCAGTAGAATATAAATAAAAACCCAAAAGCCTAAGAATAAATTGCTGATTTTCTTTATAAGTTTTGCCATAGAAAAGCCGGTGTGCAAAAGTAATCAAGCGTTGGGTGAAAAAATTAGAAAAGCGTATGTTTTTTGGCTTCCCACTTAAAACGGGATAAAAGTACTAAGGATTAACCGTTCGCCCTGAGCTTGTCGTAGGGTGGATGGTTAATCCGCCTATGGTTCGACAGGGCTCTCCTGAGCGCAGCCGAAGGGCTCACCACAAACGGATTAACTTTAAACTGTCCCGCGTTAAGTGAGTAGCCGATTTTTTTAAACAGTGCAAGCCGAGACGATTTCGCCTTTGTTGTTCAATATCAGTTTTAAACGGCCATAGCAAGATTTTTGATCGCATTGGCATCCTGAACCTTCCATGATGCTTTCAAGGAATGTGACATAAATCAACAATTCGCCGGGTTGCCGGTCCAAAACCTCATACTGTATCGATTCGTTTATAATCCACCCGTTTTGGCTGCAAAAATCAGTCAAGACATGGGTGTTTTCCAAAAATTTTTTTATCGGGTCGTCTTTCGTATTAATCATCGCTGCCGCTCCCAGTGATTCGTTGTCGATTAAGATAAACAACCGGAACGACTAAAGCAATTGACTGAATGGAATAAAGTCGAATCGGGTTTCAAGTATTGTTGACTCCTATCCGGTCGAAGAAACGGGCTGTTTCCAGAAGGTGCGAAAGGTATATACCCATCGCACTTCAAATTTCGGCATTGACGCGTGGAGGTGCCGGGGTGTTCGGCAAAGGCTTTGACAGCAGGGATGCTGTCACAGAGCCTACATGGACGTATTCACGGCGTCCTTTGACGGACACCCCGGCGCCGAAATTTGACCAGCAAAGGGTATAAATGCTTTTTTACTGTGAAAGTTCGTAAATTTGGATTCATTATCTAATTTTTCGATATACAAATCTCTGTTCTGGCAATGCCGGTTCCGGAGAGGGTGCGGTTGCTCGATCGACAGGCGTTGGCGGCAGGATAGCCGCCATCGAGCCTACATGGACGTATTCACGGCGTCCTGTCGGGCGAGTGACCGCGCCCTCCCCACGTCTCGTACTTTCATTTGCCGGGGTGATTGCCGGGCTTTCATGAACGTTAGGTTTAACGCTGAAGAAATTTCCTAAACCAGTGTCGCAACTAAATGATTGTTATCGGTCGCCATTAGCTTGGCATCGATAATTCGGTTTTCTATCGCTTCTGGTTCGTCGACCTCACAGCCGACGCGCAGATAATTCGGCGTATAACCGAAAATCCGATGTTTACCGTTGTCGAGGGGCTCGGTTTGGCTTTCCCAGAGCACCGGCGTTGTTCGCCCGATGTTTTCCGATTGAAATTGCCGCTTCATTGTTTCGGTCAATTCATGTAGCTCTCGACTGCGTTGTTTCTTGACCGCTTCCGGGATTTGATTCGGTAGCGTAGAGGCTTTCGTACCTTCGCGTCGCGAATAGGCGAAAATATGAATATGCCCGAAACCGGTGTTTTCGATGAAATCGAAGCTTTCATGCCATTCTTGCTCGGTTTCGCCCGGGAAACCGACGATGATGTCGGTCGTGATGTTGAAGTGCGGAACCGCGGTTCTCAAGCCGGTCACGATTTCATTGAACTCTTCGGTTTTGCAGCGTCTGGCCATGCGTCGCAGCACCGAATCCGAACCGCTTTGCAACGGCAGATGCAGATGCGGCATCAGGCGAGGATTATCGAAAAGCTCGACAAAATCGTTCGGCAACTCCCAAGGCTCCAGAGAACCCAGCCTAAGTCTCGGAATTTCGGTATCGCTAAGAATCGCTTTGATCAAGTCGGACAGACTTTGATCGGAATCGGAGCCGTAACCGCCGAGATGCACGCCGGTGATGACGGCTTCATTGATGCCTTGACTATAAAGCGTATTGATTTCGTCGACGATTTCTCGTATCGGTCGGCTTTTTTCCTCGCCACGAGCAACCGTCACGATACAAAACGTGCAACGGTAACGGCAGCCGTCTTGCACTTTGATAAACGCACGTTGACGGCCGCGGCTGAATAATGAGACTTCGCCGGGTTCGGTCGACATGGCCGGCATGCTGTCCATGTTCAGTTCGGTCAGGGTTTTGGCGACCAGACTTTCTTTGTCTTGATTTCCGATGACGAGATCGACGCCCATCAACTGCTCGGCTTCTTCGCGGTTGAGTGTGGCGTAACAGCCGCTGACGACCAGTTTGGCAGCCGGATTGGCCCTGTGTATGCGCCGAATTAATTGACGCGATTTACGTGCCGCATCTTGCGTGACCGCGCATGAATTGATCACGATCAGATTCGCGTTCTCGGCCTGGCGCGTGATTTGATGGCCTTTTTGTTGAAAGGCCTGGGCCCAAGTTTCGAGCTCGGCTTCATTGAGACGGCAGCCCAATGTTTTAAGATGTACGTACATTATCCAAAAAACCAATAGGTAATGAGTATGGCAGCTAAGATGCCGAAAAAGTCGGCTATTATCCCACAAGCAGCCGCATGGCGAATATTTTTGATGCCGACCGCGCCGAAATATACGGCTAAAACATAAAAGGTCGTTTCGGTGCTGCCCTGTACGATAGAAGCCAGACGCCCCGCGAATGAGTCGGCGCCGAGCGTTTGCATCGTATCGATCATCATCGCCCGCGCGCCGCTGCCGCTGAACGGTTTGATCAACGCGGTCGGCAATGCGTCGATGAAACGGTCGTCCCAAGACAGCATTTTGACCAGTGCTCTAACCCCTTCAGCCACCAAATCCAACGCGCCGCTCGCGCGAAACACGCCAATGCCGACCAGCATCGCGACCAGGTATGGAATAATGCCGATTGCGGTCTGAAAGCCTTCCTTCGCGCCTTCGATGAAGGCTTCATAAGCGTCGATGCGTCGATAAACGGCGCCGCTGATAAACACAACGACCAACGTGAACAGAATGATGTTGCTGATAAGTGCGGACTGTTCGAGCATTTGTTCCTTAGGTAGCCGGTAAAAATATCCGACCACGATAGCAATCATTAAACTGAAACCGCCCAGATATAATGCAACGACTCGATCGAACAAGTTGATTTTCTGAGCCGCCGCGACAGCAATCAAGCCTGCCACGGTTGAAAAATAAGTGGCAATCAGTATAGGAATGAAGACATCGGTCGGATTAGCGGCACCCAATTGCGCTCGGTACGTGAAAATCGTCACCGGAAACAAAGTGACCGCCGAAGTGTTAATGACTAGGAACAAAATTTGTGCGTTACTCGCGCTATTCGGGTTAGGATTCAAGGTCTGCAGTTCCTTCATTGCCTTGATGCCGAGCGGTGTAGCGGCATTGTCGAGACCGAGCATGTTCGCGGCGATATTCATGACCATTGCGCCCAAAGCCGGATGGTTTTTCGGAACTTCGGGCATCAGGCGCGTGAAAAGCGGCGTCAAGCCGCGCGTTAAGAGAAGTATGAAGCCGCTACGTTCGCCGATGCGCATGATACCGAGCCATAAGCTCAAAACGCCGGTCAAACCTAACGATATTTCAAAAGCTGTTTTAGAAAGCGCGAACATCGAAGACATGATGCGCTCGAAAACCTGATGGTCGCCCAAAACGATCAGTTTGATGACGGCCGTCATGAAGGCGCTCAAAAAAAAGAAAATCCAGATGATGTTCAGCATGATCGGCGATGGAGTTATCGCGAGGTCCGGAGGACATGACAATTGTCGAAGTATAGCATGTACCGGCTAGCGATGAAGCGAAGGGTGCGTTCAACCAGCAATTCCCAATTGGGGGATCAAAAAGGCTATGTTCGCGTTAATAGTTGATACTTTTGAACTTAAAGCCAACATGAAACTCAAGGATACAACTCTGAATAACTTTCCTTTTTTCAATATGACGCTAATGGTTGAAAGGAGGGTACGGTTGCTCGATTGACAGGTGTCGGCGGTAGGGAAAGCCGCCGTCAAGCCTACACGGACGTATTCACGGCGTCCTGTCAAGCGAGTAATCGTACCCTCTTCCACGCTCAGTGTATTGGAAAGCAATCATTGACTAGTTCCTAAATGGTTTATTTAGTAGGAAGGAAAACCGTTTCAACTGCTAACGCGAACATAGCCATCAAAAAGGGTTTGGGGTGTGCTTGGCGTGAATGCAGATTTTGCATGGAGCAAAAATCTGCCCTGCTGCCGGCTTATTCGCCAAGCGCACCCCGCACCCTTTTTTTATCCTCAAATTGGAAATTGTTGGCGAAAGAGGTGGCTTAGGAATAAAGTGGCGATATTAATCTCTAACGGGCCGCTTATCGAGTTTACGTTGTAAAGTTCTGCGGTGCATGTTTAATGCGCGCGCCGCGGCCGATATATTGCCGTCATGTTGCATCAGCACTTTTTGCAGATGCTCCCATTCCAATCGTTTGACCGACAACGGATTTTCATTGATGCTGACCGAGGCGTCGCCTTCGTTTTTATTCAGTGCGGCGACGATTTCATCGGCATTGGCCGGTTTCGTCAAATAATGGATCGCGCCTAGCTTGATCGCTTCGACCGCCGTGGCGATACTGGCGAAACCGGTTAACATAACGATCCGTGTGTTATCGTCGAGCGACATTAGCTTCTTGACCAATTCCAGCCCCGACTGATGGCCGATGCGTAAGTCAATCACAGCATATTCCGGCTCGAATTGTTCGGCGAGCTTGATACCGTTTTCGACGTTGTTAGCGACTAGGACTTCGAATGAACGTTTTTCCAACGCACCTTGTAACACCTTGCAAAAAGTTTCGTCGTCGTCGACTAAAAGTAATCGGGGATTATCCGGTTCCTGTAATGTCATTTGCTTCCTCCAAAGCGATTAAAGGCAGGGTAATCTCCACACAGGCCCCACCTGATTCTAAATTAGTAAATTCTATTTTGCCGCCTAATCGGCGAATGGTGCTGCAAGTTAAAAAAAGCCCCACACCTAAGCCGGATTTATTGCTAATGACCGGTTGTTTACCGATCAGTTCCAAAATTTCTGAACGCACGCCGGGGCCGAAGTCGCGAATTTTTATGTGGGCCTGCTCTAAATCCCAAGAAGCATGAAATTCGATACCGAGATCGTCTTGAGTCGCTTCGGCGGCATTGTTCAGTATGTTGATCAATGAATGAGTCAATGTTCGTTCGGCAATGATGCCGGCATTCATCGGTACCAAAGGGTTGATAAACAAATTGAGTTTGGTTTCGGGTCTGTGCGTGCGCCATTGGCTGAGTACTTCATCGATATATTCGGTCAACGGCATGATTTTACCGGATTCCGCCCGCATTTCACCTGCGCTGGCCGACATGACAGACAACGCTTGTTTGCAACGATTGATCTGCTGAGTCATGATCTGAGCTTTTTCATGCAGATCTGGGTAACGGTGCTCGGGGTATTCGTTTTCCAATTCATGGGCGACGATCGCGATGGTTGCCAGCGGTGTGCTGATGTCGTGAGCGGCACTTGCCGCTAGTGTGCCAAGCGAGACAACCCGCTCATCCCGCAAGGCGTTTTCACGTGCTTCGGCGAGCGATCGTTCCTGAGTCCTAAGTGTTTTTGCCAATTCCACGACAAAAAAAGCGACTAAGCCGGCGCTAAATACAAAACCGAACCACATGCCGAAAATATGCAGATTGAAATAATGTTTATCGCCTATTTCGTGCATTTGGCGCAGCATTTCGAAATGATCCATGTCCGAATGCGGCGAGGCAGTAGTCATTTTTTCGATCATCATCAACTCGGGGGTTGTGGTCGGTATATGAGGTTCTATGGCCGGCAAGGGGATGTTGTAAGTGATCAATACCGTATAAGTCGATGTGGTTAGAATCACCATATACCATGCATAAGACGGTGGCAGCATGATCGCAGTAATGATCAACGGCAACAAAAACACCCAGATAATCGGATTGGAGGCGCCGCCCGTCATATAGAGGAGTGCTGCGATGCCCAAGACGTCGATGACCAGATGAGAAAAAATTTCCAGTTCGGTTACCGGATCGTCGGTTTTCAAGCGCATCCAAGTATAGAGATTGACCGATGCAATCGAAAGCACGACCAGCCAAAGCTGCTCCTGAGGCAGAACGATGTTTAGTCCGTGCACGGATATTAGGATGAGCACCGATTGACTGGCAATCATCAGATTTCTCAAGATGAATAGCCATTTCAGATTTTGTTTTGTCGATAACTCGGTTTTTGGTAGTAAGTCTGAAAACATGAAATACTTTATTGGTTAAGTTAAATTTCCGGGGCTAAATAGAGTTTAAATTAAAAAAATGCCCAGGACGGAAAACATTTGAATTTGAAATTAAAGGCATGGTGAGCAATTAACGCTTTGTAAACTTTCAGCCCCTCTTTGAAGAAGAGGGCTAGAGGTTTTTAAATATACCTTTCGTACTTCAAATTTCGGCAGTGCCTAAGGAGGCGCCAGGGTGCTCGGCAAAGGCTTTGCCAGCATGGATGCTGGCATAGAGCCTACATGGATGTATTCACGGCGTCCTTTGACGGGCCCCCGGTGCCGAATTTTGATCTACGATGAGTATAAATCCCCCGCAATCCCCATTTTTCAAGGTGGAAGAATACTTAACTTAACCTGATTAGCAAGATGCTTCAGCTTGCTGAAGCCAATTGTCCGAGCAGAGGCCAGTCGTAGCCACTTCTGCGGGACGGGTTATTTAACCCGTCCCCAACGTTTCGGTTTGCCCTAAACATTTCGGCTAACTTCGGCCAAAGTCAAAACGTTTAGGACGGGGTTGCAAACCCCGTCCTGCTAGGGATATGCTGGTTTTTGGGCTTTAGCTGAAGAAACTTGCTAATCAGGTAACTTAATGGTAATGACCCTCACCTCCCGAGAACTTTCATCATCCGGGGTGGTTGATTGCCAGGCCTTCATGAACGTTAGGGGAAGCCAAAGCGACAATTTTTTTGGATGCAGGGAATTGAGGAGTTTCAAATCTATTCGATCGGATAGCCGTTAAATTAAGATAGTCGAAAGCTTATATTACTCCCTTTTGATTAAAAAACCGTCTAAGAATAAAAGGTTTGGGTTGTGCCTATCAAGGACCGCGGTGTATACCTTTCGCGCTTCAAATTTCGGTAGTGTCTGAGGAGGCGCTGGGGTGTCCGACAAGGGCTTTGCCAGCATGGAACTGGCATAGAGCCTACATGGACGTATTCAGGGCGTCCTTTGACGGATACCCCTGTGCCGATTTTGATCTACGATAAGTATAGCTGTCTCAAGAATCGTAAAATACGGCATAAATTCTTATTCAACCGGTAATATTTGGTCTATCTTTATTGATAAGTAATTAAACAGCGCAAATCAATACCTGCCCCCAAGCTATCTATAACTTTCGCACTTCAAATTTCGGCAGTGCCCGAGGAGGCGCAGGGTGTCCGACAAAGGCTTTGCCAGCATGGCGCTGGCATAGAGCCTACATCGACGTATTCACAGCGTCCTTTGGCGGACACCCCGGTGCCGAATTTTGATTTACGATGGGTATACATGCGCTGAATAGTTACAATGATAAATATTTAATTGGCAAGGTTATATACCAATGTTTCGAGAACGAAAAGAATATAGAAAAAACCTTACTTCCTCAGGAAAATTGCATTTAGCAGGTGAAACATTGGACTTTATTAGTCACGATGTTTCGGTGAATGGGATCTTGATCGAAATCGTGCCGGGTAGGTTGTTGTCTAGCTTTAGCGATTTTGAATCGTTTATAAATGAAAATAGTGCGGCTGAAATTTTTGTTAAAGATTTAATGCTAACCGGTGAAGTTGAAATTATTTGGATAAAAGAAAAGGATGGCAATGTCTTGATGGGGTTGGAGTTCAAACATGTTATTTACAATGCCGACCGCTTATGGTTGAAGCGTCAGTATTATCGTAAAAAACAGTCTTTTGCCGGTTTTTTGATGATTAAAAACAAGCGGGTTGAATTTGAAGGAAAAAACATTTCGGTAGACGGCTTGATGATCTATGTAAAAGATCCCGATAAAGATTTGTTGCAGCATACGGTGGTCAGTTTATATTCTGAACCTTTACAAATGAAAGGGATGGCTAAGATTTGCTGGATACAACACGAGCAAGAGCAAAATGGTGCCTTAATAGGCTTGCGTTATTTAAGCGGTGAATGATATTTTCGGAAATAAATTTAGGGTGCTTTTCAATTTATTCATCAGACCAGTTTTCCAGCAAGTAACCTAGGCCTCGAATCGTTCGGATATTGTTCCCGAAGGGTTTGATACGCTTGCGTAGCCTGTGTATATATACTTCGATGGCATTGTCGGTTAATTCGTCTTCACTTGTCGATAAACGTTGAGCAATTTTATCTTTGCTAACCACATATCCCGCTTGAAGCATTAGTGTTTCAAGCACATCGTATTCCCGCTGCAGTAAATTCAAGGGTTGATCGTCAACTAGAATTTGATGTTGAAGTGTGTCCAGCGTTAGTCGACCGATAACAATATGTTGATTGAAGTCGCAATAACTGCGGCGAATCAATGCATGAATACGTGATTCCAGTTCTCGACAATCAAACGGTTTAACCATGTAATCGTCCGCGCCACGTTTAAGTTCGTTGATTCGATCGCTCATTGCGTCACGAGCCGTCAAAATTAGGACGGGAACTGCATTTTTTCGTTGCCTTAGTTTCCATAAAACTTCACTTCCGTCCATGTCGGGTAAACCTAGATCCAGGATTACCAAGTCGAAATCTTGAGCGAGCAAAAGACCTTGCGCGTAAGCGCCGGTTTGGGCGCAGCTGACATCATAGCCCGATTGTGTGAGCGTATATGTTAAGCCGTCAGCCAAGACGGCATCGTCTTCTACTATTAGGATTTTCATGTTTTTAAATTAACTTGTGTTTATAGTCCCATTTAAGACCCCTGCAATACGGGGGCTTAAGATTTGAGTCTTCGTTAATTATACCCATCGTAGATCAAAATTCGGCACCGGGATGTCAGCCAAAGGACGCCGTGAATATGTCCATGTAGGCTCTATGCCAGCTCCATGCTGGCAAAGCCTTTGTCGGACACCCCAGCGCCTCCCTCGGGCACTGCCGAAGTTTGAAGTGCGAAAGGTATAACGAATGACCGATGAGGCGAAATAGACGTGCAGCGCCATGAGTTCTGTATTATTGTTGGCGCGGGCTAGAACAGTTGCTTGGCTTAAGCTGCTGGCGGGCGGTTGAGAAAAATTTATCGGTGCGATAAGACAGCTTATATTGGTTCCACAGGCTTCCGGCTCCATCCATACCGAGCAACCGGTTATCGTGGCCAAGCGTCTTGATATTAAACGTTGCCCGGTTCTGCTTTTAATGTGTCCCAATAAAATCAAATCAGATTGGCCGGCAAGTGAAAATCGCACCAGTTCGTCCATTCGGCCGGTTCTTTCCATGGTTTGGAAAATAATGCCGATTGACATATTCAGTCCTTAGGAATCGAGAGTTCTAATGAATATTATTGCGAAAACCTTTCACCAATCTTGCGTGAGATCGACCGAGGGCAAATAAATCGTTCGTCATTGTATACCTTTCGCACTTCAAATTTCGGCAGTGCTTAAGGAGGTGCCGGGGAGCTAGGTCGATTTTGCTCCTGCAAAATCGACATTCACGGCATTCATGGCGCTCGCAAAGGCTTTGCCAGCATGGAGCTGGCATAGAGTATCTACATGGACCTATTCACGGCGTCCTTTGGCGGACACCCCGGTGCCGAATTTTGATCTACGAGGGTATAAAACGGAATGCTTGGATTTGAGTCGCTGAAAGCGGGATGTGGTGTTTGGGTTTGCTGGATGAGGCAAGGAGGGTGTCGGCGGCGGCAGGGAAAGCCGCCGTCAAGTCTACACGGACGTATTCACGGCGTTCTGCCATGCGAGTTACCGAACCCTCAACAAAGCCCATAGTTCCAGGGCGTTATTTATCACGAATTCCTAAATATACCTATCGCACTTCAAATTTCGGCATTAGCGTATGGAGGCGTCGGGGTGTTCGGCAAAGGCTTTGGCAGCATGGATGCTGTCATAGAGCCTACATGGACATATTCACGGCGTCCTTTGACGGGGCACCCCGACGCCGAAATTTGACTAGCAAAGGGTATAACCTATAATCGCGAAATCCTAAGAATATTCCACACACTTTTTGATCCCCAAATTGGAGAATGACAGATATGGCTTAGTCGTACTTGATATATTTAAATCGAGGATCATCCGGGGTGCCTTCCAGCGAGGACTCTTCGTCCAATCCCGGTTGCCACATCACGACGTCCTCAATTTTCTGCGCCAATTCAAAATCTTTATTCGTTATGCCTTTTGCGGCATGATTGACCAATTTGACGATCACGAAAGCATAAGATACAGTCATGTCGGGATGATGGAAGGCTGCTTCGGCCAAGTGGCCTACGGTATTGACGACCATTAATGTCGATTTCCAGCCACTGGTTTTGTACTTGCGTCGAATCCAGCCTTTTTCGAGATACCAATTCGGCAATTCCGCTTTTAGTCTAGCTTCGACCTCTTCATCGGAATAGGTTTCTTCGTGTTTGCGTTCTCTCCAGCTCATGATGACCTCTTTAAATTAATCGTAATAATGGTAGTGAAAGGCGTTATTGTTCCAGCAATTCCCAGTTTGAGCAGTTTCACCGATTTTAGGGTGTGGGGTATGCCTGTCGAGGAACGCCGTAAACCCATCCATGGGGGCTTGGCAGCAGCTAAGCGCCAAGGATGGCGTGAATGCAGATTTTGCAGGAGCAAAAATCTGCAAGCGCCAAGGATGGTGTGAATGCAGATTTTGCAGGAGCAAAAATCTGCCCCTGCTGCCGAAATCCTCGCCAAGCATACTCCACACCCTTTTTGATCTCCAAATTGGGAATTGCTGTTATTGTTCATCTTGTTTGACGCATTCTAACAATGAATATTGAATGATGAATAGCGTAATCGCCACGGGGAATAGCAAAAAATGTTCAATAAGAAACAAACAGGCAACTGAAAAAGCCATTGTTACCATAGACAGTAAGCGCTTGCGTTCGGCTATCTTTAACATGACCTTCAGCGTTTCATGATCTATGTTTTTCCGCTGTCCGACAAAAAGTATTACCGTTATCAGTGAAATGAAAGCCAGAAAATATGGGAAATAAATGAACATCGGCGCATCGGGTTCGAAAAATCGATGCCAATAAGTAAACCATACGAATAAGGTGCTCGATGCAAAAAAATCATGCCAGTTGAGATAGCTTGGTTTATCGATCAATACGCCGATTCCGCTAAGTACCATTACCGTACCCATGATCGGAATGACAAACGGCGACAATAGATAAGCAACCAGCGGATGATTGTTATCGGCAAGGTAGCCCAGTGATAGGCAGGATAGGATGAAAATAGGCATAAATGAGCACATGCTTCCTAAGAAAAGTGACGTCATAGAGGATTGTATCTCAAAGACGGTATTCGCCAATGATTGTATTGCTTGGGTGTTAATCATGCGTGAAGATTGATGATCAAAGGGCTACAATGATTTAGACTGTTGAGTAAAAACCGGAGGAACGCACATGCCAGAAAAATTCAAGTACATCCGTTGGTTTGAGGAACTAACGATCGACGATATTCCCTTGGTTGGCGGAAAAAATGCCTCGCTGGGCGAAATGTACCTCGAACTAGCCGCCGAAGGCATCCGCGTGCCGAACGGCTTCGCGATTACTGCGGAAGGTTACCGGCACATGCTCGATAAAGCGGATGCCTGGGAAGCCTTACATGAGGCGCTCGATACCTTGAATCCGGACGATGTGAATGACTTGGCTAAGCGAGCCAGAAAAGCGCGAGATATCGTTTACGCGGCGCCGCTATCCGAAGACTTGGAGCATGAAATTCTGATTGCTTTCGATCAACTGCAGCGACAATACGATGAGGAATTGACCGTTGCGGTTAGAAGTTCGGCGACGGCCGAGGATTTGCCGACCGCGAGCTTTGCGGGTCAGCAGGACACCTATCTGAACGTGCATAGCGGACAGGCTCTGCTCGATGCGTGTAAACGCTGTTTCGCGAGCCTGTTCACCGATCGGGCGATTCATTATCGGATCGATCAAGGTTTCGATCATTTCAAGGTGTCGTTATCGATCGGCGTGATGAAAATGGTCCGCTCGGATTTGGCATCGAGCGGCGTAATGTTCTCGATCGATACCGAATCGGGCTTCAAAGATGCGGTATTCATTACCGGTGCTTACGGCCTCGGTGAAAATGTCGTGCAGGGTTCGGTCGACCCGGACGAGTTTTATGTGCATAAGCCTACCTTCGAGCAAGGTCATCGTTGTGTGTTGCGACGGTCGCTGGGCGCGAAAAAAATTAAGATGGTCTATAGCGAAGGCCGTACGCGCGAGCAAACTTGTAATGTCGTGACGTCAGCCGAGGAGCGTTCGCAATTTTGCTTGAGCGACGACGAGGTGCTGACTTTGGCCGATTACGCGATCAAGATCGAGAAGCACTACAGCGCGAAGGCTGGCATGCCCAGGCCAATGGATATCGAGTGGGCGAAGGACGGGCTGGACGGACAACTCTATATCGTACAGGCACGGCCCGAAACAGTCGCATCGCAGTTGAGCGGGACGACGCTCGAACAATACGAACTGAAACAAAAGGCCGAGGCGATTGTGACAGGACGAGCGGTCGGCAGCAAGATCGCGGTCGGTACCGCGCATGTGATCAAAAATGTCAGCCAATTGAATACCTTCAAACCCGGCGAAGTGTTGATTACCGACATGACCACACCGGATTGGGAACCGGTCATGAAAACGGCCGCAGCGATCGTGACCAATCGAGGTGGGCGCACCTGTCATGCCGCAATCATCGCTCGCGAGCTGGGTGTTCCGGCCGTGATCGGCTGCGACAATGCGACCGAAACGATTAAAACCGGTACGACTGTCACGGTATCCTGCGCCGAAGGCGATGCCGGCAAGGTTTATGACGGCGAGTTGAGTTTCGATGTCAATAAGACCGATCTTTCCGGATTGAAGCGACCGAAAACTAAAATTATGCTGAATTTGGGCAATCCGGAATTGGCATTCAAACTCAGCTTTTTGCCGAATGACGGCGTCGGATTGGCGCGGATGGAATTCATCATTACCGAGTTTATCAAGGCTCATCCGATGGCGTTGATTCATCCTGAACGCATACAAGATGCCGAAGAAAAAGCAAAGATTAAACGCTTGACCCGCTATTATGCGCAGCCGGAGGATTTTTTCATCGAGCGTCTTGCGGAGGGAGTCGGTACGATCGCTGCAGCGTTTTATCCGAAGCCGGTCGTGGTCAGAATGTCCGACTTCAAGACTAACGAATATGCAACCTTGCTCGGCGGTCGCGGGTTCGAGCGCGACGAGGCGAATCCGATGATCGGTTTCAGAGGCGCTTCGCGTTATGTGCATCCCGATTATAAGGAAGGCTTCGCACTCGAATGCCGAGCGATGAAGCGGGTTCGCGAAGACATGGGTTTGACCAACGTGATTCTTATGATTCCGTTTTGCCGCCGGGAGCAAGAGGCGGTGCGCGTTTTGGATTATATGGCCGAGCTCGGTTTGAAAAGAGGGGAGAACGGACTCGAAATTTATGTGATGTGCGAAATTCCGAATAATGTGATTCGTATCGATGCGTTTTCGAAACTGTTCGACGGTTTTTCGATCGGTTCGAACGATTTGACACAATTGACGCTCGGCGTCGATAGGGATTCCGAAATACTTGCCGAAGATTTCGATGAGCGCGATCCGGGCGTTAAAGAAATGATTCGTATGGCTGTGGAAGGCGCGCGCCGTAACGGCAAGCATTCCGGCTTGTGCGGGCAGGCGCCGTCCGATTATCCGGAAATGGCCGAATACCTAGTCGAAATCGGCATCGATTCGATGAGTTTGAATCCGGATACGGTGTTGCAGACAACTCAGCGGATTTTGAAAATGGAAGAACAATTAAAAGGGTGATAATCCTGAGCAGCCGGAGCCCATCGATACCCTTTGCGAGTCAAATTTGGTAGTTTAACCAAGCAGAAAATGAAGTTCATGAATTAACTCAAGAGGTTGCCTGAGTATCCTTGTTAACCTCTCGGGTAAGCGAGAGTTTTACACAAATGAGTAACGAGTTATTGAATTAACTTGTTACTCTTCAAAGTGAAATGAATTTTTAGGATAATCAAGTCCCGCAAAACGTTTGATAAACACGTTCGTCGGGTTGAGGCGGTTCTTGATAGTGCCGGCAACCGGGTTGTTCGGTAAATGGTTTGTTGAGTACGGCGAGCAATGCTTCAAACTTTGAAAAGTCCTCGTCTTGAACCGCCGCGCTCAATGCTTGTTCAGCCTTGTGGTTACGCGGAATATAAGCCGGATTGACTCGACGCATGGCTTCGGCTCGTTGTGCCGGAGACTCCGTTTCTTGATCGAGACGGGTTTGCCAGCGCTCTAACCAATTGTCAAAGTCCGGCGTTTGTGGCAGATAATCATTCAGGGTCGGTTCTGTAGCGGGTCCCTCGGCGATATGGCTCAGTGCTCGAAAAACATTGGTGTAGTCGGCTTTATGTTGTTGCAGCAATTGAAGCAAGGAATCGATCAATTGTTTATCATCCTGTTGCTCGATTGCTAAGCCTAGTTTGCGACGCATGCCCGTCAGCCAAAAAGTGTCGAAAATATCTGAAAAACGATTGATGATTTCAACGGCGATAGCGATTGCCGAGTCTTGCTCGTCATGCAGTAGCGGTAATAAGGTTTCCGCGAACCTTGCTAAATTCCATTGGGCAATTCGTGGTTGATTGCCGAAAGCATAACGGCCAAAGTCGTCGATCGAGCTGAATACGGTGTCCGGATTGTACTGATCCATGAATGCGCATGGGCCGTAGTCGATCGTTTCGCCCGAAATCGTCATATTATCGGTGTTCATGACGCCATGGATAAAGCCGACATGCATCCAACGCGCAATCAGCGACGCTTGCCGTTCTTGAACGGTTGTCAGCAATGCCGAATAGGGATTCGGTGCGGATTTCAAATCCGGGTAATGACGGCCTATTGCGTAGTCGGCTAAAAGCTTGACGGCTTCCCTGTCTTCTCGCATGGCAAAATATTGAAATGTGCCGATGCGAATATGGCTTGAAGCAACGCGCGTTAATACGGCGCCGGGTAGCGGCGTTTCTCGGAATACCGGTTCGCCGCTCGTTACGGCGGCCAGAGCGCGTGTCGTAGGAATGCCGAGTGCATGCATCGCGTCACTAATCAAATATTCGCGAAGAACAGGCCCTAATGCGGCTCGTCCGTCGCCGCGACGCGAGAAGGGCGTTTGTCCCGAGCCTTTTAGTTGAATATCCCAGCGCCTTCCGGCGCGATCAATAACTTCCCCGAGTAAAATCGCCCGGCCGTCTCCCAATTGAGGTACGAAGTTTCCGAATTGATGCCCGGCATAAGCCATGGCGAGCGGTTCCGCGCCTTCAGGAACGAGATTGCCGGAAAAGAGTGCAGCTGCGGTTTTGTTATCTAGTTCATCCAAGTCCAAGCCCAACTGATCCGCTAAGTTTCTGTTCAGTTTGATCAAGCGAGGATCTTGTACCGGCGTAGGATTTAATCGCGTACCGAAACGTTCGGGTAGGCGTGCGTAGGTGTTATCGAAGTTAAATGACGGCATCATGATTCTATTGGCTTTCAGCAAAGTGTTTGAGTTGGGCTATCTAAAAATAGCGTCCTAAATAAAAAGATAACTTGGACGGTATAATAGTTTAAAAGTTTACTAAAATACTAGGGAATTAGCCAAAAGATATGATTGGATTTAACTTCTAAATTGATCCTGATTAGCAAGATGCTTCAGCTTGCCGAAGCTAAGTGTCCGAGCAGGGGCAAGTCGTAATCGCAAAAACTAAAATATGCTGTTACCCAAGCTCCAGCTTGGGTAACCTGTAGCTTCCCGACAATCAAGAAAGATTGAACGAGCGAGTCCAGCAATTCCCAGTTTGAGCAGTTTCGCCGATTTTAGGGTGTGGGGTATGCCTGTCGAGGAACGCCGTAAACCCATCCATGGGGGCTTGGCGGCAGATCCCTGCTGCCGACATCCTCGCCAAGCATACCCCACACCCTCACAAGCGCCAACTTAAGGAAGGAACGCGTCATTCCGCCAGGGATTGGCGGAATCCAGGGCCAAGGATGGCAATGCGTAGCACCGCATCCATGCAACATGGATATCGACAACCCATACCAATATGACGAATAAAGCCATAAACGCACCATAGAATAGGCACTAAGTTGGCGCTTATGCCCCACACCCTTTTTGATCTCCAAATTGGGAATTGCTGGAGCGAGTCGGGGTTGATTGAGAATGTGCGGAGGTTGTGTTGGTCTCAGGAAGCTGGAGCTTCCGGGGTGTCTTTCCCAAGCTTGGGAAAAAGTGTGATGTGGGTTGACCGTTTTTAGCTTGACGCGAATGGCTTGCGAACCCCGTCCTGCTAAAAATATGCTGATCTTTAGGCTTTAGCTGAAGAAAGTTGTTAATCAGGAAATTGGTTAAGGCGGGATAAACAAAAAGCGGTGTATCCGCCGCGGGCGGGCGGATACTTGTTGTATAGCTGTATTATCTAAAGGAGTAACCTTTATTGAGCTGCCGGCGCTTCTAACGATTCCGTAGGTTTTTCGCTTGTGGGTTGGTCGGCGGCTGGCGATTCTTCAGTTGGGGCAGCTTCTGTTCCGGCATCAGGTGCTGGTGTTTCACCGATTTGTGGGGCCGCAGGTGCTTCGATTGGAATCAGGATTTCGACTTGAGCGCCGGCACGCAGGTTTTCCATCATCGTTTGAACTTTTTGACGTTGCAAGTAAGGCGTTATTTGCTCTTTAACTTCTTCTAGCGCCGGCATGGTTTGTTGGCGTGAATCTTCTCTCAAGATAACGTGCCAGCCGAATTGGGTTTCAACCGGTTCGCTTGTGTATTTGCCGTTTTCAAGCGCGATGACTGCTTCGGAGAATGGCGTTACCATTTGACTTGGTGCAAACCAGCCTAGGTCTCCGCCTTCCGGGCCTGAAGGTCCGGTAGAAGTCTTTTTAGCCAGTTCGTCGAATTTTGCGCCTTTATCGAGTTGTGCGATAATTTTTTTCGCTTCATCCTCGGTTTTTACCAAAATATGGCGAGCTTTGTATTCCATGTTGTTTTCGCCGCCGACATTTTTTTCGTATTCGGCTTTAATTTCCTCATCGGTCACCGGATTCGATTTTAGATAGTTTTGTAAGGCGGCCTGCGAAAGCAAGGATTTTCTAACGACGTCCATTCTTTGAATAAACTCGGGCGATTTGTCGAGTTGTTTTTGCAGTGCTTCTTGGACCAGCAATTCCCGTTGAACTAATTCCTCGATTAACTTATCTTTCGGAAAAGATTGGCCTTGGGTGCGTTCGGCAATGTCACTTTCAAGCTCTTGCAATGCGGTTTTGCTGATATAGACGCCGTTGACCGAAGCGACTGCATCGGCTTTATCGACTTTGGGCGCCATGGGCGCTGTCGTTGAGGACTGTTGGTTGTCGCAACCGGCTACAAGCGAAGCGCCGATTAAAAAGAATGGAACGAGTTTATTGGTCATTTAGGTTTCCTTTGTAAGTTTCACGGGTTGGTGTATTCGCTGGGGCTCATCGCATTTATGCCTAAGGCATGAATTTGTTGTTTCATCATATCGCCCAACGCTTTATAAATAAGTTGGTGGCGTTGCACCAAGGTCTTACCTTCAAAAGCCTCGGATACGATCGTGACATGGTAATGGCCGCCGCCGCTTTGGGCGCCGATATGGCCGGCATGGGCCGCGCTATTATCTATGATTTCAATTTGCTCGGGCTTGAGTGAGTCGTTGAGCAGTTTTCTAATTACTTCGGTAGTCATTGAGGTAATACCTTTTTAAATGGTTTAACGGTAACCTTTGCGTAAACGCCGGCTTCCAGGTAGGGGTCGGCATCGGCCCATTGCTTGGCTTCTTCAAGATCGGAGAATTCGGCGACGACCAGGCTGCCGGTAAAACCGGCATCTCCCGGATCGTCACAGTCTACGGCGGGATGGGGGCCGGCTAAAATTAATCGGCCTTGGTCTTGGAGTTCTTGTAGCCTGGCAAGATGAGCCGGTCTGGTCGATTTTCTTTTGTCCAAGCTGTTATCGGTATCAGTGCTGATAATTGCATAGAGCACGGTTTATTCCTCGGTATCCGGCATATGTTTATAGAGATAAAGCATTTGTAATACGATAAAAACAACCATCAAACCGGGTACGCCGAAGGTTTTGAAATTAACCCAGTCGTCGGTGTTGAAGTTGTACATCACATAAAGATTGATAAAACCGACGCTGATAAAAAACAAGGCCCACATTAGATTAAGCCGTCGCCAGATCGGCGATGGCAATGTGATATTGGCGGACATGATGCGTTCGATAAACGGCTTTTCGCCGAAGAACTGGCTAGCCAGAAAAGCAAGGCCGAACAGCCATTCGACAATACTCAATTTCCACTTGATGAATTGCTCGTCTTGCAAATAAATTGTTGCGCCGCCCATGACCAGAATTAGCCCCAGTGTGACCCATTGCATCGTTTCGACTTTTCGATATTTAAACCAAGTGAAGGCGACTTGAAGAATGGTTGCGACAATGACTACAGCCGTGGCTATATAGATATCGTAAAGTTTAAACGCGATAAAAAATAAAATGATAGGGAAAAATTCAAAAAGTTGCTTCATGTCGATTCAATTGATGGGTTTATACGTAAAAATCAATACCGGCTACCAATTGAGCGCGCTGATCTTGCATCGGCTGGTTGAGGGTTGTGGTGTAAGCATTGACGGCATTTAATAATCGTGTGTTGATGGGGTTTTCGCTTCTGTCGGTATTAAGCATGGCGATGTCGGATAATCCGGCATTGTCTAATAGCTGTTCTACTTCCTCGGGCGTTTGAGTTGCCTTTGCCGAATGTTGTAAGGGCTTATCGGAGTTTACGCGCTTATTTTCAGGTTGATTTTGGACAGTATCCTGCTGTCCTGCGTTTTGCGGGTTTAATTTAAGCGCGGAAGTGTTAAGCGAAGTTACATGTATTTCCATGTCAAGGCATAATGCAATGGAAAATTGAGTGCTATTGTAGAATTAATCCGCTTGATTGTACATGCTTGGCAATGGCTTTCTGGTAGAATAATTCAGTTTTAAAGAGGTGTTATCGTGGATAAGCAGATTCAAACCGAACTCGAAGCGGCCGCCTTTAGGCGCCTAGTCGAGCATTTACAAAGCCATCCGGAAGTTCAGAATATCGATTTGATGATTCTGGCCGATTTTTGTCGTAATTGCCTGGCGAAATGGTATTCGGGGGCCGCGAAAGATAAGGGGGTCGAGATTGATTATGATCAAGCCCGGGAAATTATTTACGGCATGCCTTATGCCGATTGGAAGACGCGCCATCAAACCGAAGCGACGCCCGAACAGTTAGCGGCCTACGAGCTCAAGCAAAAAGGAAAAAAACATGAGTAATGGTAGTTCTTATGATGCAATGTTTTCCGGAATCATCGGGCGTGATTACGACATGTTGCAGCGCATGAGTCCATTATCGGCTGAAATGAGCAAAATAGTCGGTCGTGCAGTCAAGCATTATGCCGATAAAGCCGGGCGGCCTTTGAATGTTGTAGAGTTAGGCGGTGGTACTGGCATCACGACGCTGGCTATCTTGTCGTCCAACGACGATATGATAGTCACAAGCATCGATAGCGAGCCGACGATGCAGAATCAAGCTAAGGAAAACCTAAAGCAATGGGTCGATAATGGACGCCTATTTTTCAAACTTGACGATGCCTACAGTGCATTAACGAAAATGGCTGACAACAGCGCGGATGTTTTGGCAACGGCATACACCGTTCATAATTTCGAACACAGTTATCGCGAGCGCGTCATCGAACAAATTTTTCGAGTTTTAAAGCCGGGCGGACAATTCATCAATGGCGATCGTTATGCTTTGGACGATATTTTCGAGCATACCCGTACCGTTCAAGAAGAAATCAGCGGTTTTTTCGAGGTATTGATCGGTGAAAATAAACCGGACTTGCTTGAACAATGGATCATTCATTTATTTAACGACGAATCGGAAAATCACGTCATGCGCGAAGGCATTTCGCTAAAGCAGTTGGAGGAAGCCGGTTTTGTCGATATTGCCTTAAATCAGCGAATGAAAGTCAATGCTTTGGTTACCGCCGTTAAACCTATTTAACACGAGCTTTTTTCAATAATGAATATCACTGATTATATGCAGTCACTCGGCCGCGAGGCCAGAAAAGCCGGCAGAGTTTTGAGCCGTACCGAAACCGGAATAAAAAATGCGGCCTTGCTGGCTATCGCCGAAGAACTCGAAAATAACCGGGAATATTTGATTCAACAAAACGGCAAAGACGTTCAATCGGGTATCGACAATGGGCTCGACGCGGCCTTGTTGGACCGATTGGAATTGAAAGACAAAGGCATTGCTGGGATGGTTGAAGGATTGCAACAAGTTGCAGCTCTACCCGATCCGGTCGGCGAAATCAACGATATGACCTATCGGCCCTCCGGCATTCAGGTCGGTCAGATGCGCGTCCCGTTGGGCGTGATCGGCATTATTTACGAGTCGCGTCCTAATGTCACGGTCGACGCGGCCGCACTCTGCTTGAAATCCGGCAATGCCTGTATTCTTCGTGGCGGGTCGGAGGCGATCCATTCGAACAAGGCAATCGCCGAATGCATTGGCAAAGGTTTGGAACGGGCCGGCTTGCCTGCTACGGCTGTACAGGTGATCGAAACGACCGACCGTGCGGCGGTTGGCGAATTGATTACGATGTCGGATTTCGTCGATGTGATCGTGCCGCGCGGCGGTAAAGGCTTGATCGAGCGCATATCGAAAGAAGCGACGATTCCGGTTATCAAACACCTGGACGGCATTTGTCATGTCTATATCGACAGTGAAGCCGATCTCGACAAAGCTGTTTCGATCGCGGTCAATGCGAAGACGCACCGCTACGGTGTTTGTAATGCGATGGAAACACTGTTGGTGCACGAAAGCTTGGCTTCACAAATTTTGCCCGGCCTGTCGGCGAAGTATCGGGAGAAAGGCGTCGAATTGCGCGGCTGTCTTAAAACCTGTTCATTGATACCGAATTGCCAGCGGGCCGTTGAGGAAGACTGGCAAACCGAATATCTCGCGCCGATTCTGTCGATCAAAGTGGTTGCCGGTTTCGATGAAGCTGTCGAGCATATCAATCGATACGGGTCCGCGCATACCGATGCGATTGTGACCGAAAACTACACGCTAGCCAGACGCTTTTTGCGGGAAGTCGATTCGAGCTCGGTCATGGTCAATGCGTCGACGCGTTTTGCCGACGGATTCGAATACGGCCTCGGCGCCGAAATCGGTATCAGTACCGACAAGTTGCACGCGCGGGGGCCGGTCGGTTTAAGCGGCTTGACTAGCTTGAAATACATCGTGCTCGGCGATGGCCACGTTCGGCAATAAATGATCGGTATTTACGGAGGCACGTTCGACCCGATTCATTTCGGTCATTTGCGGACCGCGCTCGAAGTCAAAGAAATTTTCGCGCTGGACGAAATTCGCCTGATCCCTTGCTTTATTCCGCCTCACCGCGATAGCCCCTCGGCACCCGCTTCGATGCGGTTAAGGATGCTGGAATTGGCGCTGGAAGATCGTACGAATATGACGGTCGATACGCGCGAGATCGACCGGGGCGGTCCTTCCTATATGGTTGAGACATTAATATCTTTGCGTGCCGAGATCGGCGAACGGCCTTTATTGCTATTTATCGGCGCCGATGCCTTTACGGGTCTTACCGCTTGGTATCAATGGCAACGCTTGTTTGAATTCGCGCATGTTGTCGTGATGACACGGCCGGGTTTTAATGCGCAGACAATTGACGAGTTTTTGACCAACCGTTTGACCGAAGATCGCCAAGTCTTGAATGAATATTCGGCAGGGTATTTATTTTTTCAGTCGGTTACCCGTCTCGAAATTTCCGCAACCGCCATTCGGCAAATCATAGCTAAACATCGGGATCCGGGTTTTTTATTGCCCGAGTCCGTCATACAATACATCCGGCAACATAAACTTTATTAGCGCTAATTCGGCGCGAATTTGATAGGAATTTGAATGCAAACAGAAGCGTTATTGAAAATAGTCCAGGACGTTTTGGACGAAAGGAAGGGTCATAATATCACCGTGTTGGACGTCCGGGGTAAGACCAGCGTGACCGATTACATGATACTGGCAACCGGCACATCCGATCGACATATCAATGCCATGGCCGATTATGTTTCGGAAAAAGTCAAGGAAAACGGGCAGAAACCATTAGGGCAAGAAGGCGGTATCGGAGCGGATTGGGTATTGCTGGATTTGGGCGACGTGATCGTTCATTTGATGACCGATCAAGCGCGTGCGTTTTATCAATTGGAAAAATTGTGGTCGGTCGAACAGAAAGCCGAAGCGCTGGAGGCTCTGCAAGACTGATTTATTTGTTGCCATTATTAGGAGTCACTGATGACCGATCAATTGAAATCTCCTGTCTCACGTTTATTCGACGAGATGGGAATTAAATACGAATGGATCGAAATCCCTCTCGACCCTGATAAAAAGCCGGTTCGGTCACTCGAAGAGGTCTTGGCAGTCATCAGTCGCGATCCTGAGCAAATTGTACGCAGTTTATTGTTTCGAACAGGGTCCGGCGATTTTGTTTTGTTGGCGGTCGCCGGCGGCGGCCGCGTCGATTGGGGCGTGCTGCGCAAACAGTTAAGCGAACGCCGTTTGGCAATGGCGGAACCGGAAGAGGTCTTGCAAGCAACCGGTTTTCCGATTGGCGCGGTACCGCCTATTGCTTTACCCGATTCGATTCGCATACTCGTCGATGAAGGCGTTTTTAATTACGCACGGGTTGTTATTGGCAGCGGCATATTGGGATATGCTTTAGATATCAATGCCGACGATTTGCGCCGGGTCATGTCGAGCGCCGCTGTCGGGAAATTTGTAAAAGCTTCCTAAAAATTAGCCGTATCTGTTATTGGTAGTCAAAAGGAGATTCAATGAGCGCCGTCATTTTCGAATCGACGATTACCTGCCCAAACTGCGGACATGCCGAAACGGAAACGATGTCGACCGATGCCTGTTGGTACTTTTACGAATGCAAGACCTGCGGAACCCTGCTCAAACCGAAACCCGGCGATTGCTGCGTGTTTTGCTCTTACGGTTCGGTCAAATGCCCGCCGATTCAGCAACAGGGCTCGTGTTGCGGCGGGTAGTCCAGAATTGACTGACTAAGCGCCAGGATTGGTTTGTCTTGAAAATTTCAAGCTTCATCAGTCAAGCCGCTATCAAGCCGAGATATTTCACAAAAGGTTCGAAATCACGGTCGATGTAAAGAAGAGGAAGTCGGTACTCGATACAATAAGTCGCAATGATGACATCATTCGTTTTTCTGATAGTGATGCCTCTTTTGCGTAAAGTTCGAAAGTTTTGCGCGCATTTTTCGACCATGCCGCTATTGAATATGGAGTATTGATCGATCGAGGCCAATCTTTCTTTGGCTATCTGATAGTCCTTATCGCTTTTGAAACCTTGCAGTATTTCCAGAAAAATCAGGTCGGCAATCGCAACTGTGCCCTCGATTAGCGCGGCATCCAGTGCGTCGGTTTGAGCATTGATGTTGCCGTTGAAATAATCTATCCAGACACTGGTATCGACCAATATCATTTTCCACCTCGCATCTCGTCCAGATTCCCCTCCCATTTGAGTCGGCCTCTCAATTTGCGAATAGCTTGTTGGTTGCTGCGCTGAACGATCAGTTTAAGACCTTGCTCCACGACTTCTCTTTTGGTTGTCAGACCGCTTGCCTTGAGGGCTTCGGTCATGAGTTCATCGTCGATTACTATATTGGTTCTCATGGGATTGCAATGTGTGTAAAAGCAGATAATTTACACATTTAGAAGCTCGATTGATACAATATGCGTTTTTTCATATATACTATGTTCACTATGCTGACACCGGTCCAATTTTTCAAATGCCTTGCCGACGACACCCGTCTGCGCTGCGTGACCTTGCTGCACCTTGAAGGCAAACTCTGCGTCTGCGAATTGACGGCGGCCTTGGCTCTGTCGCAGCCGAAAATCTCGCGGCATTTAGCCTTGTTGCGTCAATCCGGTTTGTTGCTCGACAGCCGCGAAGGGCAGTGGGTGTTTTACCGTATCAACCCGGATTTGCCGGGCTGGGCCTATCCGCTGCTCGACGACGCGTTGAAAGCGGTTCAATCGGGCGTATCCTTCGGAAACGATCTGGATCGCCTGCGGCAGATGGGCTGCCGTCCGGAAATGGCGTTTTGCGACTAAAAATTTTGATTTAAATATATGCTTATTCGAATAACAAATTATTAATAACTACCATTTAGGATCAAACATGCTAAACATTCTGATTGTCTGTACCGGTAATTCCTGCCGCAGCGTCATGGGCGAAGCCCTGTTCAATCATCACGGCCAGGGCCGCATCCAAGCCTTTTCGGCCGGCAGTCATCCGATAGGACGGATCAACCAGGGCGCGCTGGCGACTTTGAAGCGTCACGGCTTGCCGACCGAAGGCTATCAAAGCCAGTCCTGGGAGGATTTCGAGCATCAGCCGATGGATATCGTGATCACGGTCTGCGACAGCGCACACGGCGAAACCTGTCCGGTTTATCTGACCAAGGCAGTACGGGCGCATTGGGGGGTGTCCGATCCGGGCCATGTCGAAGGCAGCGAGGAAGAGAAAATTGCCGCGTTCGAGCAAACCTTCGCGACGCTGGAGTTGCGCGTCAAGACCATGCTTGAGCTGCCGTTGGAAGCGATGCCGCGCGACGAATTGACCCGTAAACTCAACGAAATCGGCCAGTTGTCGGCTTGAGAGCCGTGAGGAGGCATTATGACCGAAAAAACACATGATATAGGCTTTTTCGAACGTTACCTGACATTGTGGGTGGCGCTGTGCATCGTCGTCGGCATTCTGCTCGGCGTGTTCGCACCGGAGTTTGCGAAGACACTCGACGGTATGAGTATCGATGTGAATGGCGCGCCGGTCGTGTCGATACCGATCGCGGTGTGTCTGTTCTTCATGATGTATCCGATAATGGTCAAGATCGACTTCGCCGAAGTCGTCAAGGCCGGCAAAAGCATCAAGCCCGTGTCGCTGACCTTGTTCGTCAACTGGGCGATCAAGCCGTTCACGATGTACGCCATCGCCACGTTATTTCTGGGCGGTGTGTTTTACGAACTGATCGGCGCCGATGCGGTCGATCTGGTCAAGATGCCCTTCGGCCTGGATTTGCCGGTCGGCAGCGAATACGGTTCCGGTACCGTCGTGTTGCAAGACGGCATCAAGATGCTCGAAGTGCCGCTCTGGCGCAGCTATCTGGCCGGTTGCATTCTATTGGGCGTCGCGCCCTGCACGGCGATGGTGCTGGTTTGGGGATATCTGGCGCGCGGCAATGCCGGTCACACGCTGGTCATGGTCGCGATCAACTCGTTAGTGATGCTGTTCTTGTTCGGCCTGATCGGCGGCTTTTTGCTCGGCGTCGGCGAGTTGCCGGTGCCTTGGGAAGCTCTGTTGCTGTCGATTGGCATTTACGTCGCGCTGCCGCTGTTCGCCGGCTATTATTCGCGCAAATGGATTATCGCAAGTAAGGGACCGATTTGGTTCGAAAAGAAATTCTTGCATCTGTTGACGCCGGTTACGATCGGAGCGTTACTGTTGACGCTGGTCTTGCTGTTTTCGTTCAAAGGCGACGTGATTACCGCGAATCCGTTGACGATTCTATGGATTGCGATACCGTTGACGATTCAGACTCTATTGATTTTTGCGATCACCTATCTGGGCGCGAAATTGTGGGGTTTCAGTTATGAAAACGCCGCGCCTTCTGCGCTGATCGGCGCGTCGAATCATTTCGAAGTCGCGATCGCAACCGCCGTGATGCTGTTCGGTTTATCGTCCGGCGCGGCGCTCGCCACCGTCGTCGGCGTTTTGATCGAAGTACCGTTGATGCTGGCCTTGGTCGGTTTCTGCAAAAAAACGAAAGGTTGGTTTTCCGAAGAGACAGTCAAGCAATCAAGTCGGTAAGGCGGGTTTTATTTATACCTATCGCACTTCAAATTTCGGCATTAGCGTATGGAGGCGTCTGGGTGTTCGGCAAAGGCTTTGGCAGCATGGATGCTGTCCTAGAGCCTACATGGACGTATTCACGGCGTCCTTTGACGGGCACCCCGACGCCGAAATTTGACTAGCAAAGGGTATAGTCGTCTGTAAATCCGTCATAGTTTAATAAATTTTTTCAATTTCAAAAGGGTGAATAACTATGAAAAACATCGAAATATTCGACCCGGCGTTGTGCTGCAGCTCCGGCGTGTGCGGCGCCGATGTGGACGAAGCATTGGTGACATTCTCGGCCGATGTGGATTGGCTGAAACAACAGGGCGGAAACATTGTCCGCTACAACCTGTCTCAGCAGCCGATGGCGTTTGTCGACAACAAGGTCGTCAATGGTTTCCTGGAACGTTCCGGCGAGCAAGGGCTGCCGCTGGTGTTGGTCGACGGCGAAATCGCGCTGGCCGGACGCTATCCTTCCCGGGAGGAATTAGGGCGCTGGTGCGCCATCGAGATTGTGCCTACCGAAAGCAAGGCCGCCGCTTCCGCTTGCTGCAAACCGGGTTCCTGTTGATTGCCGATCATGAATTTTTTACAGCAGCTTCCAAAGTTTTTATTCTTCACGGGCAAAGGCGGCGTCGGTAAAACTTCCTTGTCTTGTGCCACGGCGGTGCATCTGGCCGATGCCGGTAAGAAGGTATTGCTGGTCAGTACCGATCCCGCGTCGAATGTCGGTCAGGTTTTCGGCACCGCTATCGGCCACCGCATCGCGCCGATTTCTGAGGTCGGTAATCTCGAAGCACTGGAAATCGATCCGGTGCAGGCGGCCGCGCTGTACCGCGAGCGCATCGTCGGTCCGATACGCGGAAAATTGCCGGAATCGGCGGTCAACAGCATCGAAGAGCAATTGTCCGGCGCCTGCACGACCGAAATCGCCGCTTTCGACGAATTCACCGCTTTACTGACCGATGCCGAACTGATCAAACGTTACGATCATATCGTCTTCGATACCGCGCCGACCGGACACACGATTCGCCTGCTGCAATTACCCGGTGCTTGGGGCAACTTCATCGAAAGCAATCCCGAAGGCGCTTCCTGCCTGGGGCCATTGGCCGGGCTCGAAAAACAGCAGCAACGCTATCAACAGGCAGTCGCGGCCCTCTCGGATCCGTCGCGCACGCGCTTGGTTCTGGTGGCCCGCGCTCAGTCCTCTACTTTACAGGAAGTGGCGCGAACCAGCGGCGAGTTGGCCGACACCGGTCTGAGCAATCAATATCTGGTAATCAACGGCTGCATGCCCGAATCCGAAATCTCCGATCCTTTGGCCGAGGCGATCTTTCAGCGCGAAAGCCGAGCGCTCAAATCCCTGCCTGAGCCATTGCGTGAATTGAAGACCGATTACACCCGCTTGTTGCCTTGCAATTTGGTCGGCCTGAATGCATTGCGTTCGTTGTTGAATGAGGGTCATCAGACCGCCGAGGCGACCGACGGCAATTATCAATTACCCGACCTGCCTTCGTTGCAGGCGATGATCGACGAGATGGCTCAACCGGGTCACGGCTTGATCATGCTGATGGGCAAAGGCGGCGTCGGCAAAACCACGCTGTCCGCCGCGATCGCGATAGCTCTGGCCGAGCGCGGTTATCGGGTGCTTCTAACGACGACCGATCCGGCTGCACATTTGACCGAAACCCTGGCCGGCGAGATAGACAATTTGACGGTTAGCCGCATCGATCCGCAAGCGGAAACGGAACGCTATCGTCAACATATCCTGGAGACCAAAGGCAAAAAACTCGACACTCAGGGTCGAGCGCTGCTCGAAGAGGATTTGCGTTCGCCGTGCACCGAGGAGATCGCGGTATTTCAAGCCTTCTCGGGTGCCATCCGCGAGGCCTCGGCGCATTTCGTCGTGATGGATACCGCGCCGACCGGGCATACCCTGCTATTGCTGGATGCGACCGGATCGTATCATCGTGAAATCGCCCGGCACATGGAAGGCAAGTCGTTGCAGTTCACGACGCCGATGATGCGTCTTCAAGATCCCGAACAAACCAAGGTGTTGATCGCGACATTGGCCGAAACGACCCCGGTACTCGAAGCGGCGAACCTGCAGGAGGATCTGCGCCGGGCCGGCATCGAGCCCTGGGCCTGGATCGTCAACAGCAGCTTGGTAGCGGCCCGGCCTACCTCGGCTTTGCTGCGGCAACGCGCAAACGAAGAGCAACAGCAATTGGCCTTGATACGGCAAGACCATGCCGAGCGACTGGCCATCGTGCCCGTGCAAATGCGGGAGCCGGTCGGCGTGGAGCGTCTGCGAGCCCTGTTGTCATCAAAATAATAATGGATCAGGCAAAGGAAAATTAAAAAAGTATTGACAAGCGATTAACTATTGATATTTGGTTCTTCGCTTTGTTGTTCCAGCCAGGCTCTCCATACCGCCAATAATACCGCTAGGATGATTGGGCCTAAAAATAACCCGACCGCTCCGAAAGAAGCCAAGCCGCCGAGAACGCCGAAAAAGACGACTAAAAAAGGAACGCGGCCCGCACCGCTGATAATAATCGGACGGACAACGTTGTCGATAGTACTGACCACTAACGAACCCCATAGAAGTACACCTATTCCATCCGAGACCCGGTCGATAAAAATTAATGTGGTGCCGATTGGTATCCAAACCAAAGCGGCCCCCACCATCGGTACCAAAGCCAGTAAGGCAGTAATTGCGCCGAAGAGGGCAGGGGCCTGAACATCAGCGATATAAAAGCCCAAACCGGCTAAAAGTCCTTGACTCAATGCGGTAAGAACCAAGCCGTAAACGACGGCGCTAGTGGTATTGGCGATAGCGTGTAGGTAAATATCTTGATGTTTGCCGAGAAATTGCACCAAACCTTTATGGAGTTGCTCCATAACATCTTCACCATCTCTAAAACAAAAAAATAGCGTGACAGTTACGATCCCGATTTTCATGATGTAATAACCGAGTCCCCCCATGATTTTACCCAGATAACCTAGCGATTGCCTTGCCAAGTCGGTTATCTGTGCGGTAAGGCTAGCCCGGTCGCTAATCAGTCGATCTAGCCAATCTTGCAAATAATTGCCTAGCCAGGGAATGCGTTTGATAGGTTCAGGTAATTCGTAAGGGCCTTGCAATAAATTAAATGCCAATGCCTGATAGGCGATTTTAATTTCTTCTTGTAGGAGTGTGGCAAGTCCGAATACTGCCAGGATAATGATCATGGCAATGATGCCGGTCATGATCGACGCGCTGAGATTGCCGTTATCTTTTAATGAAGTGCGCAGCCGCCGATAAGCCGGCCAAGTCGCATAGGCAATGATGAAAGCCCAAGTTAGCGATAATAAAAATTCGCTCAATACCCAATAGCCCAAGAGTAATAATCCGGCCAATAAAATACCGGGAATTAAATAGCGTAAAGGCGAATTAGCCGCAAAATAATTCATCTGCGCTCGATAAAAGATGTCATGAAATAATCGTTCATCATATCATCGTTATTGCAAAATGCCTGATTTCGGTGAATGGGGAGGAATTACTAATCATTTTTCAATGAAAGTATATTTCAAGCGTTAAATTTACGTACTACTCCCTTTTTTTTCTTAAGTGGTTTTTTAATCAAAAGGGAGTAGAACATTATCTCGCTTATTGTAGCCTTAGCTGTGTCTCGAAGGTTTTCCCGTTTCGCCATACTAAGATTTTAATTGCATCGCCGGCGCTGTACTTATCCAACATATCCAATAAGGTTTCCATGTCTCGGACCGATTTATTTTCTACAGAGAGGATAATATCTCCGGGGATGATGTTGCCGGCATCATCGATGGAACTGCCTTTCAGTCCGGCCTTGTCGGCTGGAAACCCCTGCTTGACTTCCAAAATCAACAAGCCTGTCACCCCGAGATTTTGCGTGATCATCGCGCTGATACGGTTGTCGGAACCGATACCGATGACCGGTCTGATATAGCGCCCTTTGTCTATCAGCATCGGCACGATTCTATTAATAGTGTCGACCGGCACGGCAAAACCAATGCCGGCGCTGGCGCCGGATGGACTAAAAATGGCGGTATTGATACCGATCAATCGGCCTGCGCTATCGAGTAAGGGCCCGCCGGAATTGCCGGGATTGACGGCAGCGTCGGTTTGAATCAAGTCATCGTAGGTTTGGCCTGGACCGGGCGCTATCGAACGGTTGAGAGCCGAGATAACGCCGGTAGTCAGTGTATGATCCAAACCGAACGGATTGCCGATTGCAAAGACCGATTGCCCGACCTTGAGCTCCTTGCTGGAACCGATAGGGATAGGCGTAGTTTTGTCGAAAGGGACCAAAATACGGAGGACGGCGAGATCGTGCTCGGGGCTCGTTCCGACCAACGAAGCGCGAAGGTTGCGTTGGTCTTGAAGGCGGACCCAAGCTTCCGAGGCGCCGGCCAATACATGATGATTGGTCACGATAAATCCGCGTTCATCCCAAAAAAAACCGCTGCCGCTGCCTCTGGGGACGCGTGTAACATCTCGCGTCCAGGGGTTGACGCGTCTGCCGATCGTGCTGATATTGACGACCGAGGGACTGGCTTGCTCAAAAATCGATATCGTGGTTAATTCCGTTTCGGTGAGGGTGCCGCGCGGCGTGACGGCTCGCGGCTCAGCGCTTTTCGGGCTGAACAGCGTTGGATAATGCTGCAAAATATAGACAGCGGCAAAAAGAATGATCGCGCCGAATACGGCCAGACGGATCAGTCTCAATAATTGAATGAATAAAGTGGATGGCATGGTGTATTGGCGGGGCATTTGCTATTAAAGTTATGGCAAACTTTATCAGGAATTACGTAAAAGGGTTAAAGCTATTGCATCTGAACGTTGCTATGCCGGCATGTACTCATTGTTAGCATTGAACATAAATTATTCGAGCAATCTAGCCCGTCAAAGGACGCCGTGAATGTCGATTTTGCAGGAGCAAAAATCGACCTAGCACCCCGGTGCCTTCTTAGGCACTGCCAAAATTTGAAGTGCGAAAGGTATAACTTCTACCATGAAGAAAACAACACCTCGCTAAGTATAAAAACGTTCACGATATTCGGGATCAAAACGCATAAATCATTCGCCAAGATCCAAGCCAATTGGTTTCTTTGCGATTGGCTTGGCTTAAGCCTACGCCGAATTGTAATGTTGCGTGATTGGTGATATCCCAATGAATTTGCGGCATCAACAAATAAGTCCAGTCGGACTTTTCGCGAAACTCATTATTCATTTCAATGCCAAAAGTTAAATCCTGGGAATAATCATAAAACCAAGTCGTGTTGAATAAGCCCACGAAATGCCCGTCGCGCTCCATATCGTCGCGCCTCATTCCGATCATATTAAAATTGCTGATCTCGGAATTAAAGCGATAACCGGCCAAATACAGTGCATCGATGGAATATTTTTCGGTATCGCGGTCGTGATAACCGATCATTTGCCAGCCGTGTATGAAGTGATCGTTAAAACCGGTGCCGATCGTGCCTTGCAGACCTAGTTTGTATTCGCTTAACCTTAAATTGTCGAAAGGCAGTTCAAATTCGATGGCAAAGTCGTCGAATAACCCGAATTCGAATTCCGGCGCCCATTCGGTATTGCCAGTACGTAGCGAGTGCTCGGCTAGCACGTTAACTTCAGCATCGCCTTGCCTGACTCCGAGCGGTCGCACCATATCGAAGACCATCGGTTCGGGAATATGGGGGGCGCCGCTACTGAGCGCGGCATCGCCTTCTTCGGTTCTCATCGTTTCGGCACTGGCCGTTTGGATAGTATGTAAGCAGGCGAGGGCGGTTAGCAGAATGATATTGAATGGCGAAGCCGGTGAGTTGGTTGAATGCATGGTTTCTCCTGAACGCAAAACGGAATCCTGTAAAACAAATAGGTTTGAAATTTCTCTTTAAAAAATTTTAGACAATAAACGATTAAACTTACATCTTGCTTGCAAGATTATCATTCCAGCAATTCTCTGTGAAAGCATTGTTATCGTGTTTACTCTTTTCATACTGAAAAATCATGCGACTTCATGGAAGGTGTGGGGTGAGTCTGCATCATAGGCGTTAACTTAAGAAAATAACGCGTCCCATGCCGATATGACGAATAATGCACCATAGAGTAAGCACTAAATTGGCGCTTATGGGGTGTGCCTGTTGAGGAACGCCTTAAAATCAAGCGGCGCTTTTGACGGCGTTCTTGCTGTCAAAAGCTTCCACCGTCTCCCTCTGTGCCTCCGATAAACCGGCTCACTTCTGTGTTGGTCATTGATCATTCAATGGCGGCATAAACCCGTCGGAATTCCGATTACCAGTGTAACGCCCTAAGTATGGGGAATTTTTTCCGTTGATGTTCTTGCATTCTTATCATGACATTAATCAGGGCCTGCAGTGCATCGAGAATATAGGGACCTTTGTTCAACATCACGCATTCGGCACGAACCGCCATCGCTGCATCGGTAAATTCGGGGCGCGATTTAGCGCCTTTTTTGGCAATGGTTTCCAAGACCTGTGTCGCCCAAATAACCGGTACGTGAGCGGCTTCGCAAAGCCATAGCAATTCTTCTTGGATTTCGGCGAGCCGAGCGCTACCCAATTCCACAGCCAAATCGCCTCGAGCGATCATGATGCCGAGACTGTGCCGGCCTATCGTGCCGAGAATGATCTCGGGCAGATTTCTAACGGCTCGGTTGGTTTCTATCTTGGCGATGATCGGTAAATCGGTCGCGCCGCGTTGCGCCAATTCTTCGATCAAACATTCCATATCGGCAAGAGATTCGACAAACGAAAAGCCGATCATGTCGGCGTGCGTACAGGCAAAGTTGAGATCCTCTCTGTCTTTATCGCTTAAAGCGGGTAAGTCGAGTTCGGTTTCGGGAAAATTAATGCCTTTATCGCTTCGTATCGTGACGCCATTGCTGCGAGCGTGAGTGATTTTAAGCAAAACGCCTGCCTCGGTTAGCTTGTCAACCACGGCACCCACTTTACCGTCGTCTATCCAAACCGCTTGGGTGGGTTGGAGTTTGCTAATGGCTGAAGACAATGTACAGCCGATTTGAGCCGGTTTTATCGGTACGCCACTTTCGTCGTACTGTGCCGGTGCACCGTCGATGCCGTGATCGGTCAGCAATAAAAAGTCGTCCTTGAAAACCTTGATCAATTTCGGAGCGCCGGAAAACTCGCCTAAACGATAAACAACCTCGGGAATGTTTTCGTTTTCGGCAATAGGCGGCATCCAAGTAAGATCGCATCCTGAGGGTAAAAAAGCCGGCTGGCCGCAACAAGCCAACCATGCTTGTTCGGATATCGGCTTCTCAATCGTTAGCATACGTTGTTTGCCGCGCGCATCGACGAAACCGAGGCGGTGGCCTGCGGCCAAGACCTTAAATAATTCCGTTGGGATGGCGACTCGAAACAGCGTGTCTTCGCCTTCGAGTAACGGTTCCGAGCATGCCGCATCGAACAATACGATTCGTCCAGGTTCGACGACGTTACCGTAAGCGTCCCGCTTGACCTTGATGTGATGGATCGCGGGACCGAGCTCAATAGGTCCGGTTCTTATTTTGTGTCCGGCTAAGTCCATCAAGATACGGCAATCCCTCCCAATTTCGACTTCGGCGCGGCGGATGTTTCTGATCATGGAATGCCAGATAATGGGTTCGTCGTGGGCGCAATTGATCCGTGCGCAAGTCATGCCCTTCGAAAGCAGCGCCTTGATTAATTTGTAATCCCATGCCGCTTCGCTTGCAAGCGTGACCATGACATGGGCTTTGCTGTTTTCGAAATGCGAACCGAACAATTCGACCGTGTGTTGATCGAGTAGTTGCTGACCTCGATTGAAGCCGAGTTCGCTGGGGTTTTTACCGATTGCTTGATAGCCGGGGTCGAGCGCTCTATGCAATAAATCTATGACCGTATCCAGTGTCGACATGACGGACGACTCGGCGCGGCCCAATGAGGATAGCCCCGCTTGGGCGAGCCGTTCCTGTAAATGGCGCAGATCGAATTGCCGAAGCGCCAGGTAGTGAGCCAAGTTCGACGCGCTTTTCGTCAAAACGCCGGACCGGTAATACTGCGTGTAATTTTGTAAGCGCTTCTCGGCATTGAGGCCGACTTTATGCCGGATTTCCGCTATGTCTTGGAGCAATTGGGACAAAATTTCACGATAGGGGTCGTTATCGAACGGGAAGGAATGATCTTTAGCGGTCGTAGTCATGATTAAGCATCAAAAAAATGTTGCGGCGAGACGGTGTTCGATTTTAGCCGTGCTTTTTGACAACTTGATGAACCTTCGGGCTATCGTTGAATCGGCCAAGTATTCAATCATCTGTCATGTTGTTGTCATATTGAGGCATTAAAGTTTCTCGTATATCCATTTCATCATTATTTCCGAATATCATGAATAAACAACTTCTCGTATTTGCCGCGTTAGCCTTAATGACCGCTCATTTCACAGCTTCGGCTAGGAACGTGCGCGACAATATTGTTATTGTCGGTTCTTCGACCGTTTATCCTTTTACCACCGTGGTCGCCGAGCAGTTCGGCAGAATGACTCGATTCAGGGCGCCGATCGTCGAGGCGACCGGTTCCGGCGGCGGTTTGAAGCTGTTCTGTGCGGGCGTTGGTGTAAGACATCCCGATATCGCCAATTCTTCACGCAGAATCAAGAGTTCTGAATTCGCGGATTGCCAAAAGAATGGGGTGAGCAGCATCGTCGAAGTCAAGGTCGGTTATGACGGTATCACAATTGCTCGTTCCAACAGAGGAAAAGCGTTTGATTTAACGTTGAAGCAGTTGTTTTTAGCATTGGCGAAGGAAATTCCCGATCCGGATGGTTCCGAAAAAACCGTTCCCAATCCTTATACTAATTGGCGGCAAATCGATCCTTCATTACCTGATTCCGCTATCGAAGTCATGGGGCCGCCGCCGACTTCCGGCACGCGCGATGCGTTTGTGGAATTAGCGATGGAGGGCGGTTGCCAAGCCTTTCCATTCATCAAAGCTTTGAAAGACAGTAATGAAAGCGCCTATAGAACGATGTGTCATTCGATACGAGAGGATGGCGCGTACGTTGAAGCCGGTGAAAACGATAACTTAATCGTGCAAAAGCTGGATACCAATCCGAATGCTCTGGGGATATTCGGTTTCAGTTTCCTGGACCAGAACACCGACAGGCTTTTCGGGTTGAAAATCGATGGTGTCGAACCTGATTTCGATGAAATCGCTTCCGGTGCATATCCGGTTTCCAGGTCGATGTATATTTATGTAAAAAAAGCGCATGTTCCGATGATACCGGGGTTAAAAGAGTTTCTGGAGGAATTTACCAGTGAAAAAGCCTGGGGCGAGGAAGGTTATCTTACAGATAAAGGCTTGATTCCAATGCCGGTAGATGAGCGTAAGCGATTTGCCGATGATGTCCGGAATTTGAAGGAATTGGAGATGTGAAGGGAAAGGTGAAAGGTGAAAGGTGAAAGGTGAAAGGTGAAAGGTGAAAGGTGAAAGGTGAAAGGTGAAAGGTGAAAGGTGAAAGGTGAAAGGTGAAAGGTGAAAGGTGAAAGGTGAAAGGTGAATCGGGGCTTGACAGCTACTCGAAATGCTGAATCATTTCACTATTCACTATTCACTATTCACTATTCACTATTCACTATTCACTATTCACTATTCACTATTCACTATTCACTATTCACTATTCACTATTCACTATTCACTATTCACTATTCACTATTCACCGCTTACCGCTTACCGCTTACCGCTTACCGCTTACCGCTTACCGCTTACCGCTTACTGCTTACCGCTTACCGCTTACTGCTTACTGCTTACTGCTTACTGCTTACTGCTAACTAAATCTTAACCAACGACGGTAACTGATTTTTCAAAAGACATGCAAACCCCTTATTTATTGTTTACTTTGCTGATTATAAGCATCCTCGCTTATTTTATCGGCAAGATGCGGTCGGCGACCGTTGTTGAAGGTGCGCTCCGGGAATTGCATTCCTTGCCTGCGTATTACGGATATTACACTGCGCTTTGGGGATTGATACCGGGTTTGTTCATTATATTGACCTGGTTGTCGTTCGAACCCGCATGGTTGTCTTATCAAACCGTTGCGGCACTACCGGAGGAAATCCAAAGTCTGCCGAGCAGCAAGCTGAATCTTCAACTCAACAAAATCAAAAATTTTGCCGCAGGCATGCAGGTTGCCATACAGGTCGATCCAATCATCGCCGAAGCCGCCGAACGCTATAACCAACTCCGAAAAATTAGTAGAACCACGTTGACCCTCGTGGTTTTAATCTGCTCCCTGGCCGGTATTTGGTTGGCGCATAAAAAAATCAGCAAGGATTACCGGGCCCGTAACGTTGTCGAAAAGATCATGACCGGGCTCATGATATTAGCTTCGACGATCGCAATATTCACGACCGTCGGCATCGTCGCATCGGTAGTATTCGAATCGTTATTATTTTTCAGGCAAGTGCCGTTTTTCGATTTTTTGTTCGGTTTGGAATGGAGTCCTCAGACGGCCTTACGCGCAGATCAAATCGGATCTTCCGGCGCATTTGGCGCGGTCCCGTTATTTGCGGGCACTTTGCTGATTTCGTCCATCGCCTTGATTGTCGCGGTGCCGATCGGCTTAATGTCAGCCATCTATCTCTCGGAATTTGCCGGTTCGAAACTTCGTGCTACGGCCAAGCCGACGCTGGAAATTCTCGCGGGTATCCCGACTGTCGTTTATGGCTTTTTTGCCGCGTTGACAGTTGCGCCATTTATTCGCGAAACCGGCGAATCATGGGGTTGGGTCGTGTCATCGGAAAGCGCTTTGGCTGCAGGCTTGGTGATGGGCATCATGATTATTCCGTTCGTATCTTCGTTATCCGACGACGTCATCAATGCCGTGCCGCAGTCTTTGCGCGATGCGGCCTATGCCTTGGGCGCCACGCAAGCCGAAACGATCAAACAAGTGATTTTACCGGCTGCGTTGCCGGGTATTGTCGGCAGTATTTTGTTGGCGGCTTCAAGGGCCATCGGCGAAACGATGATCGTAGTCATGGCGGCGGGATTGGCTGCCAACTTGACGGCCAATCCGCTGGAAGCGGTCACGACGGTGACGGTGCAAATCGTGACCTTATTGGTTGGGGATCAAGAGTTCGATAGCCCGAAAACACTGGCTGCGTTCGCGCTGGGTTTGATGTTGTTTGTCGTGACCTTGGCTTTGAATGTGATTGCATTGCATATCGTTAGAAAATACCGGGAGCAATATGAATAATCGGACTGATTCATTATCGACAATGGAAAAAGTTCGCAAAGGCATTGCGAAAAGGCGTTCAGCCGAACGTCGATTCCGTTTTTATGGATTGACCGGCATCGTTTTAGGCTTGGTCTTTGTGTTGATTCTGTTTATCAGTATCATCGGCAAAGGATATAGCGCATTTCAACAAACTCAGATCGCGCTGGATATCGAGTTTTTAGAATCCGTGATCGATCCGGATCAAACGCGCGATAATAAGGTGATATCGAGAGCCGATTACAATTCCCTGATAAGAAAGTCATTGAGTAAGGCCTTTCCCGAAGTTAAAGGGCGCCGCCAAATACGCGATCTGAACCGGATGATCAGTACCGGCGCGATGTTTCAATTGCGCGACCGGGTACTGGAAGACCCCAGTGTGATAGGCCAAAGCGAAAGGATATGGCTCCTGGCCAGCGACGATTACGACATGTTGATGAAAGGTCATATCGATGGCACTGTTCCGGAAAGCGAGCGCCGTTTGAAAGATCATCAAGTAGCTTGGGTCGACCAATTGCTTGAACAGGGCCGAATCAAGAAGCGCTTCAACACCTTCTTTTTCACTTCAGGAGATTCTCGGGCTCCCGAGATGGCCGGTATACGCGGAGCCTTGATGGGTTCCATGTACACATTATTCGTCACGCTGGTGCTGTCGTTTCCGATCGGCGCCGCGACAGCTGTGTATCTGGAAGAGTTTGCGCCAACTAATAAATGGACCGATTTGATCGAAGTCAATATCAATAATCTCGCGGCGGTGCCGTCGATCGTATTCGGATTATTAGGCCTTGCGATGTTCATCAATTTTTTCGGTTTGCCTCGTAGCGCGCCGTTGGTCGGCGGACTGGTGCTGACCCTGATGACCTTGCCGACTATCATCATTGCAGGACGCGCCGCGCTAAAATCGGTGCCTCCGTCGATTCGCGAAGCGGCGCTTGGCATGGGCGCGTCAAAATTACAAACGGTCTTTCACCATGTTTTGCCGTTGGCGCTGCCGGGCATGTTGACCGGTACCATCATCGGCATGGCTCAGGCGCTCGGCGAAACCGCACCGCTATTGATGATAGGAATGGTTGCTTTCATCGTCGATATACCGAAAGGCATTTTCGACTCGGCGACGGTGCTGCCGGTGCAAATTTATCTTTGGGCGGATAGTCCCGAAAGGGCTTTCGTCGAGCGCACTTCGGCGGCGATCATGGTTTTGTTGGCGTTTTTGATTTCTATGAATGCAATTGCGGTGTTTTTACGCAAGCGATTCGAGCGGCGTTGGTGAACATTTATCAATGCGGATATTTTCGCCAAACACACTCCGCACCCTCAATTTCCCGAGAACTTTCATCATCCGGAGATTGCCAGGTCTTCATGAACGTTAGGTGCTTTTTCGATCGGATAGAAGTTAAACATTATGAATACTGTAACTCAATTAAAACCGAAATCGGTTTCCCGCATGAAAACACTCATAAGTAAAAATATCTCTGTTAAGCCATTGAATCTACAAGGTGAAATGGGTGCGACAGTCGGGTCGATACATGCCGACAATCCAAGGATAACTTGCCGTAATGTCAATGTGTTTTATGGAGAGAACCATGCGATACAAGATATCAATCTGGATATCGGCACGAATGAAGTCATTTCGTTAATCGGCCCATCCGGTTGCGGCAAATCGACTTTTTTACGTTGTTTGAACCGAATGAACGACACAGTCGAAAGTTGCCGGGTGAACGGCGAAATCAAGATCGATAATGTCGATGTTTATTCCAAGCACATGGATGTCGTTCCGCTTCGCGCGCAAGTCGGCATGGTGTTTCAAAAACCCAATCCATTCCCGAAATCGATCTACGACAATATCGCTTACGGCCCGAAAATCCATGGGCTGGCTTCGACAAAGGCCGAATTGGATCAAATCGTCGAGTCCTCGTTGCGCAAGGCCGGCCTCTGGGACGAAGTCAAAGACCGGCTCCACCAGCCCGGTACCGGATTATCGGGCGGACAACAACAGCGTTTGTGCATCGCTCGGACTTTGTCGGTCGAGCCTGAAGTTATTTTGATGGACGAGCCCTGTTCGGCATTGGACCCGATTGCGACCGCGAAAATCGAACAATTGATCGACGAACTGCGACAGCGTTATACGATTGCGATCGTGACTCATTCGATGCAACAGGCCGCACGGGTATCGCAGCGTACGGCTTATTTTCATCTCGGTAAATTGATCGAGGTCGGTAAGACCAGCGATGTATTTACCAATCCTTTGCACGAATTGACACAGGATTACATTACCGGAAGATTCGGATAAGCCAACCGAAGCGGCTAATTATTTAAACCAAGATCATAATTTATGAAAGAACATACGGTTCATCTGTTCGACGGCGAACTCAGCCATTTACATTATCTGGTACTGGAAATGGCCGGCTTGGTCATCGATCAATTGGATACGGTCATGACGTCGCTCGATGAAGGCGAGGTCTCTATCGCCGAAAAAGTGGTGGCACGGGATCGGGAAGTTAACGAATATGAGCTAAAAATCGACGCCGAGGTTCTGTCGATTCTTGCTAAACGCAGTCCGGTTGCTAATGACCTGCGCAAAGTGATTTCCATTTCGAAAATCGTTGTGGACTTGGAAAGGATCGGCGACGAGACGGTTAGAATAGCGAAATTGATCATCGACATGTTCGACCCGCAAACCAGCGATCCGAATCCTCAGTTACTCAGGGACATCGTCAGGATGGGCACAATGGCGCGCGGCATGCTCAGAAAAGCGACCGACGCTTTCGATACCGGTAATCTGGATGATGCTTACGTGCTTATCAGGGGAGACTGGGATTGCGGACAAGAATTTCAAGACGGTATTCGCCGGCAACTGACCTTCGTGCTTCAGGATGCCCGCTTGATCGGTAGAGCTCTGGATATCCTGCAAATCATGAAAGCGCTCGAGCGCTGTGGCAATCATTGTATCAATATCGCCGAATTCATGATTTTCATGGTTGAAGGTAAGGATATTAGGCACCGGCATTGAATAAACCTAACGTTCATGAAAGCCCGGCAATCACCCCGGCAAATGAAAGTACGAGACGTGGGGAGGGCGCGGTCACTCGCCCGACAGGACGCCGTTAATACGTCCATGTAGGCTCGATGGCGGCTACCCTGCCGCCAACGCCTGTCGATCGAGCAACCGCACCCTCTCCGGAACCGGCATTGCCAGAACAGAGATTTGTATATCGAAAAATTAGATAATGAATCCAAATTTACGAACTTTCACAGTAACGTTCATGAAGACCTGGTCATCGCATCGGCAAATGAAAGTTCTCTGGTGGCGGAGGGTGCGGTCACTCGCCCGACAGGACGCCGTGAATACGTCCATGTAGGCTCGACGGCGGCTGTCCCTGCCGCCGACGCCTGTCGATCGAGCAACCGCACCCTCTTCGGAACCGGCTTAACCAGGCCGGTGAAAGTGTTGTAGCCCCTTCATGCTTCGACTTTACTCAGCACGAACGGTCTACAACACATGCCAACTGCTCTTTTTTGGATGAAGGTTTAAAAGGACGTGGATTTCTGCCTTAACGGCAAGCGATTCAGTTGGCAAAAAACTCACAAAGTTTCCGGGCACCTTCCGATTAGCATCAGTCCGGAGCATCAACCATGTTGCACTAACGTTCTCACTTTTTGTTCGACTGTAGCCCACGAAATCAAAATCGGCTTGCGAAAAACCGTAATCGTCAAAATATCTTCCTGCAGCATATAGTCGGCTTCTATGCCGAAGCCTTTTATGATGCCTTGTTCAATATCGCCTAAAAATTGTAAGCCGTAATTTTCAGCGGCTTGTTTTGCTTTGTGAATCAGATCTTCCGGCTTTTCGATGATTTTTAACTGTATCGATTTAGGTTTTTTCATGTTTTTATAATTTCGTTTGAAAGTCGAAAACAGAACGAGTTGCTCGGTATTATAAAGGCGAAAAAATAAAACGGAACCGGTTAATTGATTCTGAAAACGCAATAAGCGTTATGAATGGCATTTATTTATACCCATCGCAGATCAAAATTCGGCACCAGGGTGTCCGTCAAAGGACGCCGTGAATACATCCCTGTAGACTCTATGCCAGCTCCATGCTGGCAAAGCCTTTGCCGCACACCCTGGCGCCTCTTCAGGCACTGCCGAAATTTGAAGTGCGAAAGGTATACTGGGATTCATAAATGGTTTCTTAAAAAAGTTTCGATATGTCGGCTTAATTCGGCATTGTCGTCTTCAACAAATTCATAACGCGCGCGTACAATCGGTTTGTCGATAGCGATCAAGGCCGATAAGTCGTATGGCGTGGCCGAAACGACGAGTTCTATATCGGCGGCATTCAAGGTTTGTTGCAATGCCTTTAATTGCGAAGGATGATAACCGACTGCCGGCAGCACCTTGCCGATATGCGGATATTGTCGGTAAACATCATTTAACCGTTCGGATGCAAATTCTCTCGGATCGACGATCTCGGCGTAGTCGATGCCGGCAAAAACGGTATTGCCGAGCGACAAATGGGGTTCGTATTCTTCCCGCTCTTCGATCGTGCAATCGGCACGATCGAGGTCGGCCATGCTGGTAAAACGTTGCACGGCTTGTTTTTCGAGGTCGCCGTAAGGCATCGGATGGCGGATTACTGCGGTTTTAAGGCCGTGGGCTTTCAATAATTTCGAAAGCCATTGCGTGACTTGCGACTTGCCGCAACCGGTGCTCACCGCGCAGCAAGCGATGACCGGGACCGAAGCTTGCAATTGCGTGTGTTTGGGGCCGAGCAGGGTAAAATCGGCTCCGCCGGCCAGCGCGATCAATGCTTGATGCATCACTTGTCTGTGTGGGACATCGCTGTAGGCAAAAATTGCTTGGTCGATGTGTTGTTCTCGGCATAGGTCTGCCAATTCGATTTCATCGACGATAGGGATGCCTTCGGGATAAAATGGGCCGGATAACGCAGGCGGATAGCGTTTTCCTGCGATATCCGGGATTTGTGCGGCGGTAAATGCAACAATTTCATTGCCGGGATCGTTGCGGTAGACGACATTGAAATTATGAAAATCTCGCCCAGCGGCACCCATGATGAGGATTTTTTTGCGAACTGTTTTGTGAGACAGCTTAATTCATTTTGGTAGAAGGTAATTCACTCCAGCAATTCCCAGTTTGGAGATCAAAAAGGGTGTGGGGTATGCCTGTCGAGGAACGCCGTAAACCCATCCATGGGGGCTTGGCGGCAGCTCGAACGCCAAGGATGGCGTGAATGCAGATTTTGCATTACGCCAAGGATGGCGTGTAGTAGGGCAATGCAGGAGCAATTGCCGAGGAGCAAAAATCTGCAAGCGCTAAGGATGGCGTGAATGCAGATTTTGCATTACGCCAAGGATGGCGTGTAGTAGGGCAATGCAGGAGCAATTGCCGAGGAGCAAAAATCTGCAAGCGCCAAGGATGGCGTGAATGCAGATTTTGCAGGAGCAAAAATCTGCCCTGCTGCCGACATCCTCGCCAAGCATACCCCACACCCTTTTTGATCTCCAAATTGGGAATTGCTGAATTCACGCGAGATAGAGGATTTATATCATTTTCGAAGCCAAACCCTCTAGAATGAATTAAAACTCGGCAGCCTTCTGACCAATTTCGATCTCCGAAAGGCTATGGATACCTTTCGCACTTCAAATTTCGGCAATGTTCGAGGAGGCGTCGGAGTGTTCGACAAAGGCTTTGCCAGCATGGAGCTGGCATAGAACCTACATGGACGTATTCACGGCGTCCTTTGACGGGCACCCCGGCGCCGAATTTTGATCTGCGATGAGTATAACGCGAACATAGCACTCTAATTTTGGGCCTACCAGGAAAATTTATGACTTTGAAAAACGCTTCTTACCGTCAGCGCATTGGATTGTTCGTGACGGTGTTCTTGACCGGTGCATCGGTAATGGTGATCGAGCTACTAGGCACTCGTATGATAGCGCCTTTTTATGGGGCCAGTCTTTATGTCTGGTCTTCGTTGATTTCGGTGACGATGATAGCCTTGGCGTTCGGTTATTTCACCGGTGGACGCTTAGCCGATTCCTCCAAGCCGGTTGGTCTGGCAGTCGTGATCGCTTTGGCGGCCTTTTTGACTTTATTGATTCCATGGATGACACGGCCGATTTTATTGATGACGGATCCTCTCGGTTTGCGAGGTGGCGCTTTTGTCAGCTCGTTTATCTTATTTGCACCGGCATTGACCTTGCTTGGTATGGTCGGCCCGTTCGCGATAAAACTGGCTACCTTGCAATTAAATTCCGTCGGCTCGAGTTCGGGAAGCATTTATGCGATGAGTACCTTGGGGAGTGTCATCGGAACTTTGATTTTGGGCTTTTTTTTATTCCCGTTGGTCGGGTCGCGTGAAATCTTGATTGTCTTAGGTTTGCTTTTAATGGGTTTGGCTCTGGTGATTGCCTTGATCGAACGAAGGACTTTAGGTTTCCGCTATACCGTCGCGCCGTGTTTGGCGTTGGCTACGCTGGGTTTGATTTTGTTGCCTGGCATCATCGGCTCTGGGAAGACGTATGACGGCAATGGTAAATTTAAAATCGTTTCCGAACATGAGAGCCTATACGGTTGGGTGCGGGTAATCGATCAACCCGGTAATGATTTGCGTATGCTGACTTCGGACGCGTCGACGATCGGTGCAGCAAGCATTTCAACTGGTAAAAACTTGCTGATCTATCAAGAAATCGTTGGCTTGATTCCTGCTTTACGCCCATCCATGCAAAGGGCTCTGATCGTGGGTTTGGGGGCTGGGCATATGGCTAATGTTTTACGGGAGCGTTTCGGTCTTGTCGTCGATACGCTCGAGATCGATCCTGCCGTTGCCAATGCCGCGGTCGTGCATTTCGGATATGAGTCGAACGGTCGCGATATTGTCGGCGATGCACGCTATGAAATAAGGCATTTGACCGGGCCTTATGACTTAATTATTCATGACTGTTTTACCGGCGGTTCGGAGCCTTCGCATTTACTGACGCTTGAAACGTTGATGCAATTGAAAGGTTTATTGGACGAACAGGGTATTTTGGCACTGAATTTCGTTTCCTTTACTCAGGGTAATAACGAGGCGCTGTCGTCTGTTGCAAAAACACTCGATCAGGTTTTTTCTCGGCAAACCGTGTTCTTTTCGCAACCCAGCGAAAATTTCAATGATTTTATTTTTCTTGCGTCCGATGCTGCTATCGAAAGCGATTCGCCGCAATTAAAACCAAGCGAGCGGCTATGGCTTAAACAGCGGCGCTATCAAGTGCCGCAGGATCAAGGTATCGTCTTGACCGATAATTTCAACCCGCTGGAACAGATGCAGGTTTACAAGGCGGAGCATTATCGTAATGTCGTTGTCGGCTGGTTTGGTGCGGATTTATTGCTACGTTGATGGATTATATCGAGACGACGAAAAGAAAGCGGGGACGATTATCATCGTAGGAACATCATGAGAGCTATTGCAACAAATCGCGGATTTGGTAAATGGTAGCGTTATCGCAACCGTACCTGCGCTCAAACAAAGCGATGGGTTTCCGCTTCGCTGCTACCCATCCTACGGCGCTGGTTTAATCCTGCCCTCAGGCTCAAGCGGCCTCCCAATGAACTCGGTACAGCTTAAAGTATTTCCTGGCTAAAATTCATTTAAATTAATCATACAAGGCTTTGCCAGCAAAGCCTTTGTCGAACACCCCGGCGCTTCCTTAAGCAATGCCGAAATTTGAAGTACCAAAGTTATAAATACTCCGATTCCTTCAGATGCACTGCCGAGAGATTTGAGTGCGATGGTAGATATTGGAACATTAACCTTATTTATGTGTCAGACAAATGGTCAAAACATATTTGACCGTACGATCCGCATCTAATGTTCTCTAGTTTTTTTACCATATGTTCATCCAAGCGCTGTTTGCCTTTTTAGCATTGCCGGGTATCGTTGCTTTCGCCGTTCCGGTGACTTGGCTTTGGCTAAGCGATCACACTAGTCTTGTTCAGCCCTTAGGAATTGCGCCTTTATTCACGGGATCTTTGGCTTTGTTTTGGTGCGTGCGTGATTTCTATGTCTCGGGCAAGGGCACTCTCGCTCCTTGGGCGCCGCCAACTCGCCTGGTGAATGTCGGTCTTTATCGCTACACGCGAAATCCAATGTATATTTCAGTTATGCTGATTCTTCTGGGATGGGTGTTGTGTTTTGGTGCACCCGGACAGTTTGTTTATACCGTTATCCTGTCTGTCGGTTTTTATCTTCGGGTTGTACTGGGCGAGGAGCCGTTACTGGCGCGAAAGTATGGAGAGGAATGGGCTCATTATTCAAGCCGCGTTCCTCGCTGGTTTTACTGAAAACCGAACGATAACGCAGGCGGCCGGCTCGGCAAAGTATACCTTTCGCACTTCAAATTTCGGCAGTGCCCGAGGTGGTGCCGGGGTGTCCGGCAAAGGCTTTGCCAGCATGGGGCTGGCTAGAGTCTACATGGACGTATTCGCGGCGTCCTTTATTCAAATTCTTTTGTATGTTTTCCAGTCGCGAAATGCCTTTTTTAATAGGAGCGGCGAGGTTTTTCTCTAGCAGTATATTGAGCATAATAACGACAAGCGCTATAAATGCTATCAGTATGCCGAGAAAAATATAAGCGATTTGCAAAACCTGAGATCGTACGTAAGTATTCAGTCCCCCTCTTTGAAAAAGAGGGGCTAGGGGAGATTTTTTAAATAAATCCCCCTCAATCCCCTTTTTTCAAAGGGGGAGGCCAACAATACGCCTGAATTGCGGTAATTTGCCAACGGGGTCTGAATACTTACGATCGTACTTCTACCGATAATGTATTAAAAACGTCATGGTTTTGCAGAGAGAAAGTAAAGATTAGGCTCGCTATAAAGAAAAAAACACCGCATAAAAGACATGGATAGTTAATCGAGATTTCAATATGGCAGATTTTGGCATAGTAGTGGATTAGATTAAGTTACTTAGAAAGGTCGGCCGGGTTTTGGAGCTTGGATTGAAGATATTCTGATGGTTCCTATTAAAGTGTCGCGCTTAATTCACACAACATTGCATGAGCAGTGGCGCCACTCATCTTGAAAGGATCAAATTCCAAATTGTTTGAAAAACGCAACAATAATGCTTGGTTTTCTTTGGTTAAACCTAGATATCCCATATGCCAATTATCAAAATCGCGGGCTATTATCTCGCGGTATTCCAACAAGGTTGTATCGAAATGGCGTTTATCTTCAAGAATATGACGGTACAATTCATTGACAGCTGTACGCGAGCCTTCCAATGATTGCAAAAAATTATAACCATTGAAACACAACATGCCAGTAATGCCTTTTTGGGCATTGGTTTTGCGGGCAACTTCTAAAATTTGCTCGACATCGCTTGGTCCGAAACCTTTTCTTGCTCTGCTGGCGTATATCAGTCTGACTAAATACATTGCATACCTCGAGTTCATTGCTGGAGAAATCAACTGAATCGATTAATATAGTAATTGATTACCCAGTAAAAAGTAATCTGATTAACAAGAAGCTTCGGCTTGTCGAGGCTAATATCTTGACGGGGTCCAATCGAAGCAGCTGCAGCTTTAACATATGTATCAGCAATAAGATATATATCAATAGCATCAGGTTGGCGGGAGCAGGGGGGATTTTTGATCCGGCGAAAAATTGGCACGAAGCAGTTATCCTAATAAAAAGCATTTCCTGATTAGCAAGATGCTTCAGCTTGCCGAAGCCAAGTGTCCGAGCAGTGACCAGTCGTAGCCACTTCTGCGGGACGGGTTATTTAACCCGTCCCCAACGTTTCGGTTTGCCCTAAAAATTTCGGCTGACTTCGGCCAAAGTCAAAACGTTTAGGACGGGGTTGCAAGCCCCGTCCTGCTAGGGATATGCTGGTTTTTGGGCTTTAGCTGAAGAAAACTTGCTAATCAGGAAGTATTTTGTCCACGAAACACACGAAAATATTCAATTGCTTATAATTTTCAAGCCGATCACCCAATGGATGATTCAAGAGCTTGATATACCCCCTATGATGACTTTAGTGTATTTCGTGATTTTCGTGGACGCATTGCCGAATTTAGGGATACCGATCTCCTGTTTCTCCGCACAAAACCCGATCCAGGATTTCGATCCAATGCCGCACCGGCAGTTGGGTTCCGTTTTGCAAATGCATCTGACAGCCGATGTTCGCGGTGACGACGATAGCCGGATCGTCCCGGGTCAATGCGGCGATTTTTCTGTCGCGTAGCTGCCGGGCGATGTGCGGTTGCACTATCGAATAGGTGCCGGCCGAGCCGCAGCAGAGATGAGCTTCGGCAATGCGGGTCAAACGAAAGCCGGCCGTTTTCAGAATGTTTTCGACGACGCCGTCGAGCCGCTGTCCGTGTTGCAGCGTGCAAGGTGCGTGAAACGCGATGGCTTCGGCCTCGGGCACCGGTCTGTTTTCCAGTAGGCGAGTCAGTTCGGGCAGTTCCGCGGCGACGATCTCGCCGATGTCTTTGGCCAGTTCCGAAACGCGTGCAGCCTTTTCGGCATATGCCGGATCGTGCCTCAGCAGATGGCCGTAATCCTTGACCGTAACGCCGCAGCCGCTCGCCGTGACGACAATCGCTTCGATCGGCTTATCGGGATCTGCAATGTAGCGCCACCAGGCATCGATCAGACGGCGCATCGCATCCAGTCCTTCGGGTTGTGCGTCGAGATGATAGGCGAGAGCGCCGCAGCAGCCGGCTTGTTGCGCTTCGACGAGCGTTATGCCGAGTTTGTCCAGCACGCGTTTTGCAGCGTGGTTGATGTCGGGATTCAACGCGGGTTGCACGCAACCCTGCAGTATTAGGATTCTGCGCGAATGATTGGCCGGCGGCGAGTTTTGCCGAATTTTCGGCTGGGTCGGCACCATTCTTTGCAATCGTTTGGGCAGCAAGGGCCGGGTCAATCTGGCCGATTTCAATAAAAACGCAAACAATCCTCGATTCGGCAGCACCTTACGCAACGTAAAACGGAGCATCCGCTCGATCGGTGAGCGCATTATCGTTTGTTCGACTTCATTGCGGCCGATATCGAGCAAGCGCGCGTAGTCCACGCCTGAAGGACAGGTGCTTTCGCAGGCGCGGCAAGTTAGGCAGCGGTCCAGGTGCAGTTGCGTCTTCCGCGTGACTTGACTGCCTTCGAGAAGCTGTTTGATCAGATAAATCCTGCCGCGCGGGCTGTCGAGTTCGTTTCCCGAAAGCTGGTAGGTCGGGCAGGTCGCAAGACAGAAGCCGCAATGGACGCAGCTACGCAGTATCGTTTCGGCTTCGCGGCCTTGCGGCGTATTTTGAAATCGTTCGTCGAGTCGGGTCTGCATCGTTCAAAACTCCGGATACAGGCGCCGCGGATTGAAAATGCCAACCGGGTCGAATTGACGTTTCAGGCGTTGATGAATTTTCAACAGGGCCGGCTGCAGCGGATGAAAGGCCGGAATGCTCGGGTCGTTGCCGCGGAACAGCGTCGCATGTCCGCCGGCCTTTTCGGCTTGTGCGCGAACCGCTGTCGCATCATAGTCTTTGGCCGCCGCAAACCAGCGTAGCGCGCCGCCCCATTCGATCGCTTGTTCGCAGGTGATCGAAAACGGCGGGGCAGTGGGCTTGACTGATAAACGCCAGAGCCTTTTGTTGTCGCGAAAAAAGGGATGCGTCTGATTTTTGATCGATTCCCAAAAGCTCAGATTGTCGCCGAATTCGTCGCCGCCCAGCTTGACGTGCGCGGCATCAACGGCGGACTCGATGCCGGAGAGCCGGATATAAAGACGCCGGTCGATATGGCAGGTTGCCGAGACCGGCAGCGTTTGTCCGGCGCAGCGCCGCATCGTTTCCAGTGCCTGCTCGACCGGCAGTTCGAAACAGAGCGTTCGTTCGGTTTCCGGTTTCGGTAGCACTTTGAGCGAGACTTCGAGCAGCACGCCCAACGTGCCCATCGCGCCGGTCATCAGGCGCGAGACGTCGTAGCCGGCGACGTTCTTCATGACCCGTCCGCCGAAATTCAAAATTCGGCCCTGGCCGTCGAGCAGTTTGATGCCGAGCACGAAATCTCTGGCCGCTCCGTTATAGGCGCGCCTGGGCCCCGAAAGCCCGGAAGCGATACAGCCGCCCAGCGTCGCCGTTTCGTTGAAACCGGGCGGTTCGAAGGCCAGCATCTGGCCGTGTTCGCTCAATAGGCTTTCCAGTTCGTTCAACGGCGTTCCGGCTCGGACACTGACGACCAGTTCCGTCGGATCGTAATCGACGATGCCGCGATACGGTCCGGTTTCCAGCTTCGAATCGTGCAGTCCTTTAGGATTGCCGTAAAAGTCTTTGCTGCCGCCGCCGCGAATGCAAAGCGCCTGTTTGTTCTCGTTCGCTTTGACGACGCATTCTGTGAGGTGTTCGACTATCGCTTCCATGTTCAGAATCTCGGTAAATCCGGAAACTGTTCGTCGCCGCGATGGACATGCATCGCGCCGAATTCGGCGCAGCGGTGTAGTGACGGAATAGCCTTGCCGGGATTTAGCAGCGAATCCGGATCGAATGCGGCTTTGACGGCATGAAACAGGTCGCGCTCGGCGTCGCCGAATTGCAGGCACATTTGATTCAATTTTTCGATGCCGACGCCGTGTTCGCCGGTCAAGGAACCGCCGGCCTCGATGCATATTTCGAGGATTCGCGCGCCGAAGGCTTCGGCCTTTTCAAGTTCGCCGCTCCGGTTTGCGTCGTATAGAATCAACGGGTGCAAATTGCCGTCGCCGGCATGAAACACATTCATGCAGCGCAGTCCGAATTCGGAAGACAAGTCTTCGATGCGGCGCAGAACCTCGGCGAGATGCTTGCGCGGAATTGTGCCGTCCATGCAGTAATAATCGGGTGAGACCCGGCCGGCCGCCGGAAAGGCGGCCTTGCGCCCGGCCCAAAAACGCCGGCGTTCGGCCTCACCGCGCGCGGTATCGATGCGGACCGCGCCGCTTTCGCGCATGATGCCCCGTATTTTCTCGATTTCTTCGGCAACCGCTTCGTTCGAGCCGTCGGATTCGCATAATACGATCGCTGCGGCATCGGGATCGTAGCCTGCATGAATAAAGGCTTCGACGGCCGCTATCGTCATCTTGTCCATCATTTCCAGACCGGCCGGCACGATGCCTGCCCGGATAATGTTCGCGACCGCCGCGCCGGCCTTTTCGATGTCGTCGAATGCGGCCATTACTAATTGCGCCGCTTCGGGTATCGGCAGCAGTTTCACGGTGATTTCGGTGATGATGCCTAGCATACCCTCGCTGCCTGACATTAGAGCCAGTAAATCGAAGCCGGGACTGTCGAGCGCTTCCGAGCCGATTTCGAGCACATCGCCCTCGATAGTCAACACTCGCAGTTTCAGGATATTGTGCACGGTCAGTCCGTATTTCAGGCAATGGACGCCGCCGGAATTTTCGGCGACGTTGCCGCCGATCGTGCAAGCAATTTGCGATGACGGGTCGGGCGCGTAATACAATCCGTAGGCTTCGGCTGCTTCGCTGATCGCAAGATTCCGCACGCCGGGTTGCACGCGCGCGGTACAGGCCACGGGGTCGATTTCGAGAATCTCGTTCAGCTTGGCGAGGGACAGCAATACGCCGTCGGCATGCGGCAGCGCGCCGCCGGAAAGTCCGGTGCCGGCCCCGCGCGCGACGACCGGAATTTTTTCCGCTTCGCAGATTTTCAGAATTTCGATGATCTCGGCTTCGTTGCCCGGCAAAACCGCGATCATCGGCAGTTGCCGGTAAGCCGACAGTCCGTCGCATTCGTAAGGTTTGAGGTCTTCGGTCTCGTACAGCACCGATTCGGTCGGCAGAATGCTTTGGAAGGATTCGACTAAATTGGCGTGACGCATCTTGAAATGATTCGAAAGTGAATACGTGGGGAAATCGCTTAACATAACAGAAAATTCGTTTTTCCCTAAGGTGTGTTGTATATATACTCCAGCAATTCCCAGTTTGAGCAGTTTCGCCGATTTTAGGGAGTGGGGTATGCCTGTCGAGGAACGCCGTAAACCCATCCATGGGGGCTTGGCGGCAGCTCGAACGCCAAGGATGGCGTGAATGCAGATTTTGCAGGAGCAAAAATCTGCAAGCGCCAAGCATACCCCACACCCTTTTTGATCTCCAAATTGGGAATTGCGGACTAATTGGTATAGAAAACAGGGTGATGCATAATTCCCCCGTTCTTGATTAATTCGATTAAATCTTCACGCAATGCCTGGAAAAATCAATGCAAGCATCGATCAAAAAACTAAACCTCGAAGATGAATTTTACACTCCGGAGCAGTGTTTCATTATCGAGCAGTCCAATAGCGGCGACGATCCGGACGTGTCCATTGCAAGGGCCCGCGTCGAGCCAGGCGTTACGACACGCTGGCATCGCCTTGTCGGAACCGTCGAGCGTTATGTCATCATACAAGGCTTAGGACGGGTTGAAGTCGGAAGTTTACCGCCGCAAGAAGTTGCGCCCGGCGATATCGTGTTGATTCCTCCAGAGTGCCGTCAACGGATTGCCAATATCGGATCGGAAGATTTGATTTTTCTTGCGATCTGCACCCCACGTTTTTCGGATGCTGTTTACCTAGATATCGAAGATCATTCGAAGGGATTAGCATAGATGTAAAGCTACTCCTTGCCAGGTGATTTTGGAGTTTATCTCAAGCTCCTCAAGTTCTACTCGGAAACGACACTCGCATTATCTTTGCTTGTCAGCGCCCAATCTCAGCTAGTCAAAAAGTGCAGGGAACGATTCAATTTCATTGTCGAAAGCTATAATTGAGGTATTCTATTTTTAGAGGTTCATTAGGTTTTATAATCGGCCGCTTAGATTTTAAAAAACCGTTCTAAGTATCGAGCCGGAAATCACGCATCTCGTAAATTTAGCTTGCTGACTCGATGAAAGCAATTAGGGTAACCAAACCATTAGGTTAGCAATTAATCGCTCAATAATAATTATAAATTTTGGAGGGGTAAACATGTTAGTCCGTATGCTTTATATCAGTTCGGCGACTAGTTCGATGAGTGATGAGGATATGTTGAACATGCTTGAGAAGTGCCGAATAAATAATGCTGCTCGCAATATTACCGGCATGTTGTTGTACTGCCAGGATACCTTCGTTCAAGTTTTGGAAGGCGAAGATAAGGATGTAGACGCGCTTTACAACTGTATTAAAAAAGATCCGCGTCATAGCGGGGTCAACATCCTTGAACGTAAAGTTGTTGATAAAAGACAGTTTCCCGATTGGAGCATGGGATTTAAAAAAATTACCGATGCGGACTTATCGAATGTGGAAGGACTTAATTCATTTTTTGAGCATGATGCCGGGTCGGATTATTTCATACACGAGCAAAACATCGTTTCGCTGCTAATGCAGCATTTTAGAAAAAAATATCAAGCTCAAATGGCTCACGCCGAATTGCCCACGGAAGATGTGAATCCTCTGATTGGAAGTTTGCATAAAACAATCATTAAAGCCGTCAATGTTTTAGCCGTTTTAATGGTAGCGGTGATCCTATTCGGGGTTTGGGATGTCGTTGTCGTTATTTTCGATAAATTATTTACTCCGCCTTATCTAATGCTGACAGTCAGCGATATCTTGGCAACTTTCGGATCGTTCATGATGGTTTTGATTGCCATCGAAATTTTTATCAATATTACGCTGTACCTACGTACCGATGTCATTCCGATAAGGTTAGTACTTGCAACCGCAGTTATGGCGGTTGCTCGGAAAATTATCATCTTCGATTATAAAGCGATCGATCCGCAGTATGTCTATGCATCAGGCGTTGTTTTACTGGCTTTAGGCGTTACTTATTGGATTGTTGGAAAGTATCACTCGGAAGAAGATAAAACGATTTAGGTTTTGGTCGTAAATAATCCCCTACTTGGAAGGGTTCGGTTGCTCGGTTGGCAGGTGTCGGCGGCAGGGAAAGCCGCCGTCTGGCTCAAGATTGTCGTTCCTCCTCGGTCCCACCGCTCCAGCGTGGGAATGCATGCCGATTTTGTATCGGTAGCTAAGGTATGGGTTCCCACAGAGGACCGCTCGTCGTTATGCACACGTATATGTATACCTATCTAGCAAAAAGCAGCGACCGAGCGTTAGATTGCCGTGTCATCCGGAAAGGCTATTGGTGTTTGAGCGTTAGCGGCTTCGATAATCGCGACGAAGGCGTCGCTTCCACAGTGCTTGTAACTTTTTGATAGGGGAGGTGAGTTTAAACTTTCCACCCCTACCGTGCATGGGGTTCTCCCGCGCACGGCTCTCCAGTCGGTGGTTTCCTCATCGGGATAAACTGGTGAGTAAGGTGATCCAAATGGCAATAAATCGTCTTGTTCAGCTTGAATTTATCCTTGAGTTTTAGACTTGCCGGGAAATACGGTATTTTCAGAACAAGGTTAAGATAAACAACTCCTCGAAATGCACGGCCTGGAAATTGACAATTAAAGAAAGAGAAAATGGAGTAATGTGTAGGAGACGCTACGGGCGATCACGAAGAACCGATTGCAGACTGATGAACACCTCGTAAAATGTCATTTATTTTAAACTACCGTATTTTGGTTTAGAACGATCATTCGCTTTTAACTCACCTTGAGAGAATCTGTATTTTATGAATAAAAAATGCTTAATACTGGCTTTTAGTTCCGTGCTTTTATCGGCTTGTGTGACCGATCCTTACTCCGGACAATCTCGGATGAGCAAGACCGCGATGGGAACCGGCATTGGCGCGGCGGTAGGCGCCGGCGCCGGTACGCTATTCGGCGGTAATGACTGGAAAAATGCAGGTCTGGGGGCATTGGCCGGAGGCGCGGTCGGTGCTGCGGTCGGTCTGTATATGGATAATCAAGAACAAGAGATGCGCGAATCCTTGCAGGGTACCGGCATCGAAATACAAAGAAGTTCGGAAAATACACTCAACCTGACGATGCCGAGCAGCATTACGTTCGGCTTCGACTCCGCGCAATTGACGCCCCAGGCGATGTCCGCGCTGGATTCCGTTGCTAATGTTTTGAATCATTATCCTGAATCCAACATCACTGTTACCGGACATACCGACGATATAGGCAGCGAAAATTATAATTTAAAGCTGTCCGATCAACGGGCCGGCGGTGTTTCGAATTATTTGGTTCAGCGCGGAGTCAATTATGCTCGGATCACACAGCAAGGGATGGGGAAATCGATGCCGAAAGTCCCCAATACTAGCGAAGAGAATCGAGCTCAAAACCGGCGTGTCGAATTGGCCATCGTCGCTACTCAAAGCTCTGCACCTCAAGGAGCTAATCCTCAGCAGCAACCTCAAGGGGGTATGCAGCAACAGAATTATCCTCAGCAACCACAGGGAGGTTACCCGCAACAGGGCTATCCTCAACAATATCCGCAACAACCCGGTTATCCGCAGCAGCAATATAATTATCCACGATGAATTCTTGGTCGATTCATAGGATACAAGATAGAAACGAGTTATAGACTTCGCGTGTCGAATAGGTCGTGACGCTCCGGCGTCACGCGTCTTTCGGGTTTTCGCAGGGAGTGGATGCGAAGCCAAAAAAATCACTTAATTTCATATCAAGTTATTCGTGGAAAATTTGTTCAATCGCATCTATTCGACAAGTTCGTTGAACTATTGCAAACTGAGCAAAAAAGCGTCGCAATGGGTGATTTATGAAGAAATTATCTGAAATATTCGGCAGATTGTTTGCCGGGTTGGAAACCTTTTTGATTCAATTTCCGAAAACGGTCATCGTATTGCTGTTGATCGCTTGCGGATTCAGTTTGCACTACGCCGTCCACAATCTGGGCATAAATACCGACACGACCGAAATATTGTCGAAAGAGTTGCCGTTTTTACAGGATCGGACCCGTTTTCTGGAAACCTTTCCGCAGGACGAAGAGGCTATTCTCGTCGTGGTCGATGCCGAGACGCCGGAAAGGGCCGCGCAGGCGGTTGCGTACTTGGGAGGGCGTTTTAGGCGGGAAACCGAAGGAGTCGAGTCGGTTTATGCACCGGGAGAGGGTGCGTTTTTCGACCATCATGGCTTGCTTTATCTAGATCTCGAAACGCTCAATGAATTGGCGGCGAATTTGATCGAAGCGCAACCCTTTATCGGTGCCTTATCGAGCGATAACACGCTGAAAAGCTTCTTGGAGATTATAGGACTGGCCTTGATCGCCGAGGACCGCGGGTTGCCGGTCGATTTGAATCCCTTATTGGAAAATGCCGGTCATGTGACCGAGGCATTGCTCGATGACCGCGATATCCGTCTGTCATGGCAACAATTGATGTTGAGCGATGAGCAGGACTTATTGAGCACGAAACGCTTCATTTTGTTGAAGCCCGTGCTCGATTACAGTGAGTTGATTCCGAGTGAAAAAGCCTTGCAGAGCGTTCGAGCGATTGTCGAGGAAGCGAAATCTGCGCTTCCCGATGTGTCGATACGCTTGACCGGCGAGGTTGTATTGGAACATGACGAATTGGAAAGCGTTCAGCGCAGTGCGCAAATCGCTTCGTTTTTTTCGATGATTCTGGTGTGTACGGCCTTGTTTATCGGCTTACGCTCGGTGAAATTGGTGTTGATTACCTTTACCGTGCTGTTGATGGGTTTGGTGTTGACCGCAGGATTCGCCACCTTGGCGGTCGGACACTTGAATCTGATTTCGGTATCGTTCGCGGTGCTTTATATCGGTATCGGCGCCGATTATACGATACAGCTCAGTTTGCGTTATCAAGAGTTTTTGCAACTACACGTTCCGCAACAACAAGCGCTGATTCAAGCCGTGCGAAAAGTCGGACCGTCGATCATGCTTTGCGCCGTGACGACCGCAGTCGGTTTTTTTTCTTTCGTTCCGACCGCCTACACCGGGGTTTCCGAGCTCGGCGTGATTGCCGGCGGAGGTATGTTTATTGCTTTAGTCGTGTCGGTAACGGTATTGCCGGCATTGTTACAGCTGTTTCCGCTCAAGCCTGGCGTTAATCTGTCTCAAAGCACCTTTCCGGATTGGGTTTACGAGATTCCGATGCGGCATCATATGCGGATTAAATGGATGGCGCTCGCTTTAACGCTCGCCGGTTTAGGCTTATTGACGCAAGTGCGATTCGATTTCAATCCCTTGAACTTGCGCGATCCGAAAAGCGAATCCGTGGCGACTTTTTTGGAGTTGCTTGAAACCAAACAGACCTCGCCGATGACCTTGACGATACTGGCGGACAATGAATTGGAAGCGCTCGACAAGGCGCGGCAATTGAGCCGCTTGCCATCGGTCGAATCGGCTCTGACGATCTTCGATTTCGTTCCGGAGGATCAAGACATCAAGCTCGATACGATTCACGAGCTGGCCTTGCTGATGGGTTTTCGTTTCGCTACGTTTCCGCCGTTGCAACAAGACAGTGTCGACAATCATTTGACGGCGTTGACGCAATTTAAAAATCGAATCGAACAGCATTTACAGGATCATCCCGATAGCGAGTTGATTGGCAATTTATTGAGGCTACGCCACGCTTTGGAGAGTTTTTTGCTTCAATTGCAATCGAAATCCTTGCCCGAACAAGAAAGCATGTTGAACCGCTTGCAAAGCAATCTGCTGGGCACCTTGCCGGATACGATGAATCTGCTATTGCAAGTCCTCGATGCCGATATCGTGACGCTTGATAACTTGCCGAAGGATTTATCCGAACGTTGGCTCAGCAAGGACGGCATTTTCCGTATTCAAGTCTTTCCGAGTAAAAACCTTGGCGACCACGAAAATCTGAAGCAATTCGTTGCCGAAGTGAGGGGAATTGCGCCGAATGCCACCGATTTGCCGGTGATTTATATCGAGTCGGGTAATGCGGTAGTCAAGGCCTTTCAACAAGCCTTGGTCGGCGCGCTTGTTGCTATTACGTTCGTTTTGTTGCTGGTCAATCGCAGTATTAAAGATACATTTCTAATTTTGTTGCCGTTGTTGATGACCGCGATATTGACTGCCGCCTCGACAGTCGTGATGGATAACCCTTTTAATTTCGCGAATATCATCGTGATTCCGTTGTTGTTCGGGCTTGGCGTCGACAGCGGTATTTACATCATGAACCGGTTGCGAAGTATGCCGGACGAACAGCGGAGTGTCTTGCAAACCAGTACGGCACGGGGCGTTATTTTCAGCAGTCTGACGACCTTGTGTAGTTTAGTCAGCATGGCATTTACGCCGCATCTGGGCTTGGCCAGTATGGGTTTGCTGCTATCGATCGGTTTGCTATTGATGATTGTCTGTACGACCTTGGTCTTGCCGGCTTGTGCTCATAAGAGAGCGAATTGAAGCGTTAAATGGACAGGGGTCGAGGTCAATTTTTTGTGGACGGGTTTACAAAACCCGTCCGGCGGTGATGTATTTTTTGTGCTCAAGATTGTTGGTCTATACCTTGTTCCCGGACTTGAGAACAAGGCAAATGAGCGTCTTGGTTTTTCCGGCTATTGCAAAATACTAAATGACGCATCCAATAACACGGGGCGTTCGATTTGCTTGCTGATGTAATCGCGAAGCGCGGCGACATCTTCCGATACCAACGGGTCGGAACTGTGCAGCTTCACCGACAAGCGCACTTTTTTGCCAATCGACACAACCTCGACATCGTCGACTTCTATCGTTTTATCGTTCACCTTATAGGTTTTCGCATTGATTGCGTTGGTAATGCGGCTGTGGACCGCGGTGTTGACGAAAGAATGATAGAGCGGCACGCTGACTAAGAATAATAGCAACAGCGATAAACCGAGTCCCCGGTTGACTCGAAATATCGTCGAATAACCTAAAAATAGAAAGGTAATTGCGGCGGCGAGCGCAATGCCGGCAAAGTTGGTCAAAAATAACAAGCCGGTGCCGCTAATGATATTCCAGTCCCACCAGGCAATGCCGATGCCCATCGAACACAGCGGTGGTACTAAAGCGACCGCGATAGCGACACCCGGCAGCGTTCTGAGCAGGGTCGCCTTGGCATGCGTATAGGCGGCAGCGCTGCCCGAGATGATCGCAACGCCTAAATCCAGCAGGCTTGGTTGCGAGCGGGCACGGATTTCGGGGGTTAATTGTTCGTAAGGAATCAGTAGCGCGGTAATGATCGACACGAACAGACCCAAGGCGATGCCGATGCCGAACACCGTCATGCCGCTTCTGAGTAATTTGCTGTCGTTGCGTAAAATGCCCATCGATAGCGACACGATCGGACCCATAAGCGGCGCCAACACCATCGCGCCGACGACGACCGGGCTACTGTTAAGATACAGGCCGAAGGTTGCCAGCATGCTGCTCAAGATCATTAGGCTAATATAAGGCCCGGATAGCTTGGCGTTGTCGCGTAGCATCAAAAACAACTCCTTGAAATCGGACTCGATCGCGGTCGAGAAGAAAGGCATTCTCTTTTTTAAGCGGTTAACATGCTCTGCGCTATGTCTGAGCGGTTTAATTTTGGCCGTGTCCTTCGCGTCGTCATGAATGACTTTATGCACGGCTTTGTAGCGTTCGCCGACGTTGATCGCAATGCCTTGAGGAATGGTTTTCAACGAGATACGTTCGGCTTTGCGCTGCCGGCTGTCGATCGCATACGAAAAGCTATTGGGGCTGGATAATTCCAACGTGGCGCTCTTGATATAACCGACCGCTTTCGGTAAATGACTGACCGCGCGAAGCTTGCAATAAATCGCGATCATCAAGAAATTGAGAAACTCCATGACCGATGAAGGCGCCAAAAAAATTGCCGATAATTTGCCGTCTTGTGATGATATAGATTCGTTGATGAGATTCGCGGCGAGCGTTTCGATATCGTTTTCAATGACCAACACACCGGTGACGGCGGTCTCGATATGCTGGCCTTTTTCGGTCGTGACCGTCAATTCGAAGGGTTTGAGTTTGGATAGATTGGGAATACTGGCAATAAATTCGTTTACTTGCTCCCGTAACGGTTTTTTTTCATAAGTATGCTGGCGCATCGTGATGAAAGGCGCTTCACCGATCAAAACCGTCCAGATGACCGCTTCGTCGTTACACAGCAATAAATCCACAGGATATGCTAAGGCAGGGTCTAACGCACGCGGAACCGCATCCTCGATTTGTTCGGCAATGTTGAACAATCGGCAAATAATCGACTTATCCTTGGCCGGCAATAAGCCGACACTGAATTGATAGCGATGGGCTTCGCGTAATAATTGGGACAGTTCGCTGTTGGTCAAGAGACTCACGACATGTGTTCGGCCTCCCAGGAAGGCTGCAGGATCGTTCATAAACTCGTCGAGCAATACCGGTTCCAATTCTCCGCCGTAATGAATTGCGGCTTCCAAGGCGCTGCGGAGCCGAACCGAGTTTTCGGGCTGCTGATGAATCAATAAGGTTTTTTCCGTTGGCGTCATGATACCTCCCCAATTGTTATTATGAGTGTCCGGTTGATTCTAACATGTAGAAAATAAATGGCAGCCAATTCGTTTTTCCGTTGCGCGGAGAGCTGTCTAAGAGAAAAGAGTCCTAGCTAACCCTTCAAATTAATGGATGTCTTTATTCTTCGGAAGTGCCGGCACTACGGCAAAAATAATACCAAGGTTTTTTAAACCGGCCTTGGCTCTGATAGTCATATCGGTGATAAATTGAAACTGCTGGTAGGGTTCGATCGGATAAGCCCTGATACGGTAATGCGTGCCCCAGGGCTGATCCTTGACGACCACGGCAATGGGTATCTCGAAATTCAAATAAGGGCTGGTCAATGCGACATCGTGCAGTAATTGTTTCACCCGAGCCCCGTCATGATCCGGGTGCAGATAAAAATTGGCCACGCATTGCAGAGCCGGCGTCCCGTTATTGGCATTCAGAATCGGTTCGGTCCATAGTTTGATGTGCGGAATATAAGCGGCGGTATCGTCCGGCGTGACGATTTGTACGGCGCGCATACCGATATGCTTGACTTCGCCGTATATGCCGTTAATTTCAATCCAGTCGCCGTTATGATAGGGTCTTTCGCCGACCGCGACGATGCCGGCTATCAGGCTACTGACAAAGTCTTTGAAGGCAAAGCCTAAGGCAATGCCGAGCGTTCCCAGTAACGGTATCAAATTCTGCAGCGAAGGCTCGATGATGCGAGGGACGATCAAAATAAACGCTGTCAAGATCAAAATTAACCGTAATAGAGGTATCATCGCTAATATGAACAGCCGGGAGGCGCCATGAAGACGGTTGGCAGTCCATGTAAACAATTTTTGTATCGCTTGAATGAGCAGAAGAGCGCCGAAAATAATTAAAAGCACCTCCAGGAAGTTTCCTAAGTGGGGCTCGATGAAAATGTCTGAAAGCTTGTCTTTACCCATGACCGTCCTTTAGAAATCGTCCAATAGAAAGTTTTGCGCGTTTAAATATTGCCGGCTGGCAAGATAGCCCATTGGCGTAATTTGCCAGTCTTCATGATGCAGACCGACGACACCTAAGGACGTCAAGCGCAATAATAAGTCCATGATTTGATAGTCGGAAAAGGGCAAAACTTCAGCTAAAGCGGAAACCGGCAAACCGTTGTGAATCAGTAAGGCATGCAGGATCAGTGCAATATTTTCATCATTCGCGTCCGGTATGATAGCGCCTTCGGTGAATTGACCGACCCAAATCGTAAGTTCTGATGTCGATTTTTCAAGTGATTCTTTGTTCGGTTCATCTCTCAAGCTTTCGCGCCAAAATTGTCTAGCGATTTCGGCATTGCCCTGGCAGCGCATAGCCAATTGCTCCAAGTCTTTGCTAGCGCCATTATTTTCTTCTTGCGAGTCGGGTAAGACGGCTTTTCCGGTTTTGGCGTTGAGAAATATCGGCTGTTTGTTGTGTGCGGAATCCGCTAATTGCGAGAATAGGATTGAGAGTCGTTCGCCGTCGAAAGCTCGAAGCGTCAATGCATTGCTGCTCGGAATGAAACAAACTCGGCGTAGGTAAGCCCAAGACCAGCTATCGCAACCGATAAGGCCGGTTCCTAAATCGCCGTTCAACGCCAGCGCTAAAAAACGTCGTATCAGTGCCAATCCTTCGGCGTGGCGCAAAAAACATTTGTCCAAATTCGGCAAGACCCAACAGGTCTGTGAATCGGGCCAGTGATTTAGCCAAGATTGGTCGTTGTCGAGTATCTGTTCTTGTTTGGGTTTTGCAATCAGTCGAGCACTATGCCGGCCGGTCCAGCGGGCAAGAATTTCGCCATTGCCCATAAAGGGATGGCCCACGATGAATTTAACCGGACTATCGTTTGGTTGGTTTTGTATCCAATCATCCAGTGCGCAATCGAGAGCATCGACGGCCGCATGCCAATCAATCTCGGGAACCAACTCGTCCAAGCGTGCCCTTGAAAAAGTCTGTAATGCCTCTTCGGATTTTATTTGCTCCGATGAATGGTCGGTATTGGTAAAAAGGCGCTTGAACATTCGCCATTTTTGCCGCGCAACATCCGCACTTAACACAATGGGACACTCAAAATCGCTAATCGGTATGTATTCCCATAATGCAATCGCTTCGGGCTTTTCAGCTTTTTCGCTTGGTTGGCTATTCATGATAGGCAAGGCCCGTTCCTCTTATTGCTTTATGAATGGGATAGTGCAGCTGTTCGAAGTATAACGAAATTAAAATAAGTTTGACCGGTTCTGGCGAAAATTCATTCTAAGCCTCGTCAGCATAAACCTAAAAGAGCATGAGTGCCTCAAACTACCGTTCGCCCTGAGCCCTTCGGCTACGCTCAGGAGAGCCATGTCGAAGGGTGAAGGGTAGTTTGAGGCTTCACCCTGCTGGTGAAAGTGTTGTAGACCGTACATGCTTCGACTTGGCTCAGCACGAACGGTCTACAACACATGCCTACTGCTCTTTTTAGGATAAAGGCTTACCCCAAGATAGAAAATACCGGATACTAATTTTAAGCACAAGCAAAGCGCTATTAGATTGCTTCCGGTGTGGGAGTTCAGTATATTGCACGAAGGTTCCCGTGAATCGTTTTACAGGAACCATTAGCTGAAAAATCTCTTTTAGTTCACTACTCAATACGACAACAGTGGGAGTAAGATCATGAGCGAAAAAGATGCGTATGTAGAAAAAATGAAAGCCAAACTCGACGAATGGAATGCCGAGATTGACAAGCTACAGGCCAAGGCGAAGCAGGCCGAAGCCGATGCTGAGATTCAATACAAGCAAGAAATTAGCGATTTAAAAGAGAAGCGTGATGAAGCTTCGGCAAAACTCGAGGAGCTCAAAGCAGCCGGAGAGGGTGCCTGGCAAGACCTCAAAGGCGGTTTGGATAGCGCGTGGGATTCGATGAGTCAATCGTTCAAATCGGCTGCTTCAAAATTCAAATAAGAATTTCAAACTCATAAAAAAGCCTCAATTACAATCAACCCGGCCGGGCTAGAATTTGAAAACTTAAATTCAGCCCGGCCCACTTCAAGACTTTCTTCCTTGTTTTAGTATCATCTCGACTACCTAAATTTTCATAGCACGCTTGTCGTTTATTGGCGATTGCTTGCCAGGTGGTTTAACATTCATGGAATTGTAGAGGCGATTGAATATTTAAACCGAAAGCAAGAAGGCCAAAGCGCGTGGAAAATATTTTCCGAAACGAAAACTGTTGGCGAATTGAAAAAGCGCATCGGGCCGCTTTTGTCATAGACGGCGAAAATTATTTCCGGGCTTTGTATGAAGCATTTCAGAACGCTCGCCGGTCGATCATGATCGTCGGTTGGGATGTGCATAGCCAATTGCGCTTGATTCGAAACGGCGAAACCGCCGAATGCCCTGAAGAGCTTGGAAAACTGCTCGATTTTTTGGCTAAACGGAATCCGGGTCTGCAAATTTATGTGCTGAGTTGGGATTTTGCGATGATCTATGCGATGGAGCGCGAGTTTTTTCCCCGCTACAAATTGCTATGGAGTACCCGCAAGCAAGTCCGTTTTTGTCTGGACGGGGAACATCCGGTTGGCGCGTCCCAGCATATGAAAATGGTCGTCATCGACGACGCGGTCGCCTTTGCGGGCGGTTTGGACTTGAGCAAATGGCGTTGGGATACTTCGGAGCATTTACCGGACGATAAACGCCGGATCGATCCCGACGGCGAAGCCTATCCGCCGTTTCACGACATACAGATGATTGTCGACGGCCCGGCGGCGCAAGCACTCGGCGAATTGGCCGGCGAACGCTGGCGAAGAGCTTACGGAGAAGCGCCGTTGATCGACGAACGGATCGAGATCGTCGATCCCTGGCCGGAAAGCGTTACAGCGGACTTCAACGATGTTGACGTCGCGATCGCGCGCACCTGGCCCGCATATCGCGATTACGGCGAAGTGCGCGAGGTCGAACGGCTCTATCTGGATACGATTGCCGCGGCGCGGAAATTCATCTATATCGAAAACCAGTATTTGAGTTCCTTTCGAATCGGCGAGGCATTGACGGCGCGTTTACAAGAAACGGACGGGCCTGAAGTGATCATCGTGCAGCCGAAAAAAACCGGCGGTTGGCTCGAACAGCATACGATGGATGTGTTGCGGGGGCGGATCTTGTTCAAATTACGCGAGGCCGACCGCCATCGGCGCCTGCATGTGTATTATCCGAGAATTTCCGTCGATCCGGAGGTGGATTTGATGGTGCATGCAAAGGCGATGGTGATCGACGATTGTTTTGTTCGCGTCGGTTCATCGAACCTGAGTAATCGCTCGCTCGGTTTCGATTCGGAATGCGATTTGGCGATCGCGGCGGAGGAAGGCTCTCCGGAATCGAAAGCGATATCGGCGTTTCGTAATGGTTTGCTGGCCGAACATCTCGGCACGGAAATCGAGCAGGTAGCGAAAGCGTATAGTGAAACAGGAACACTGGCCGGCGCGATCGAATCGTTGAGCAAGGGCGAGCGTCGGCTCTTGGCGTTAGACGGCAAAATTCCCGATGAAGTCGATCAATGGGTGCCCGAATCCGAATTATTGGACCCTGAGCAGCCGTTAGAGCCGGACGAGTTGTTCGAATATCTTGTCGACCCGAAACAACAACTCCCCGTTTTCAGGCATATGTTGAAAAACGTGTTGTTGATCGCTATTTTTCTGGTGGTTGCGGCATTATGGCGCTGGGCCGACTTGGGCGAATATTCGGTTTTCGACACAATCGAAGCTGCCTCTTTGTGGTTGCAACAACAGCACTACACATTTCTTTTGCTTCCGTTTCTTTACATCGCGGGCGGTTTGTGTTTTTTTCCGGTTACAGTGCTGCTGATAGCCACGGTGCTTTTATTCGGGCCCTGGCAAGGCTTTTTGTATGCGTTGATCGGCGCCGAATTGAGCGCGGTGAGCATGTTCTTGATCGGACGAAGGCTCGGGCGCGATAAAGTGAGCCGATTGAGCGGCGATTTATTGAACAGTCTGACTCGGAAATTCTCCGAATCCGGGCTGAAATCGGTCATATTCTTTCGTATTTTCCCGGTGGCTTCGTTTTCAATCGTCAATTTGATCGCCGGCGTTTCCAAAATACGCCTATACGACTTTGCGCTCGGAACGATGATCGGTTTGCTGCCTGCCTTATCCGTTTTGGTCATTGTGGCTTACGGCATTACCGTGGCGATACGCGATTCGGGATCGAGTTATTTCGTCGGATTAATGATTGCAATCGCTTTATCCGGTGTTGCTTTGTCCTTTTTTCTGGGGCGTCTGCGAAAAAAATACGGAAAAGGGGCGAGCGGCGGAAGCGGGAGCATATGAAGCTAAGAGTCGCGACTTACAACATTCACAGTTGCATCGGCCGGGACGGTGCCAGAAATACGACCCGTATCGCTCAAGTGTTGAAAGAAATCGATGCGGACTTGATCGCATTGCAGGAAGTGGAGACATTGATCGCTCATCCCGAAAGCGTGCTGGCGGAACTCGAACAAGCCGCGGTGGCGAACGCGATCAGCGGGTTCACTTATTTGGCGAAGCATGGACATTTCGGTAACGTGTTGCTGTCTCGCATTCCTGTTCGCGCAGTGAAGCATATCGATATCAGCGTGCCCGGTAGAGAACCGCGCGGCTTGATCGATGCGAAGCTGACGCTCGACAATAAGAACCTGACGATACTGGCGACTCACCTGGGTTTATCCCCGGGAGAACGGCGACGGCAAGTTCGAGGCGTGTTGTCGACATTGGCAAGCAGCACCGCCGATGTCAATATCGTGCTGGGCGACTTTAACGAATGGTTGTTATGGGGACGTTCGATGCGCTGGTTGAAGCGCCGCTTCGACAATATGCCGGCATTGGCGACATTTCCGGCTCATCGTCCGCTACTGAGTCTGGATAGAATTTGGGTCGATCCGGCGGAACGCATGATTTCAATTAAAGTTCATGAATCGGAACTAAGCGCAGTCGCTTCCGATCATTTACCATTGATAGCCGAGATTGAACTCTAAATTCCCGGCAATTTTGGGTTTGATAAGTTCTGAGCCTGAGTGATATGAATTTCGGGCCGACTTACATCGCTGACGGACTAAAACAATGAAACATAAGACTGAGCTAGGGTCGAAAGGTAAATAAAATGAAAACATTAATGAAACAGATGCTCGTAACTATCGTTTGGCTACTCTGCTTTCTATCCGAAATTCATATCGCTCAAGCTCAGGATTTATCGAAATTATTGACCGGCAATGATGCTAATGAAAGTGCTCCTGCACCGGGTCAAGTCATTACGGTAACGCACTTGAAACAAAATGATAAAAAAATAGAAAAACGTTTGCTGCAGATTTTCTCAGAGCTGGATAATTTAAAGGACATAAAAGTATCCGTTAGTAATGGTGTTGTAATCTTAGAAGGAGAAATTATTTCAAAAGCAGCGGAAACAAGAGCTATTCAATTTGCCCAACAAATCGAAAGCGTTGTCGAAGTTGAGAACCGGTTAGTTATTGATCAAAGTATCACAAAACGTTTTCCGGAGACGATCAATAAAATATCGACGTTCGGCAAGCAGTTGATCGCCGGACTTCCCTTGATTCTAATGGCGTCTCTAATTTTTTTAGTATTTTGGGCATTGGGCGGTTGGCTTTCTCAACGCACAGCACTTTTTCGTCGTATTAGCGTTAACAATTTCATTGCCGAATTATTGGGAAAGATCACCCACTTTGTTTTTATACTAATAGGCATTGTCCTAGCGCTAAACCTATTGGATTCTGTCGCATTATTGACCACAATTCTCGGTGCGGCCGGTATTTTCGGTTTGGCCGTTGGTTTTGCTATACGAGATACAGTCGAAAATTTTATCGTAAGTATCTTGTTGAGCATTCGAAATCCTTTTGAAATCAATGATTTTATTGATATTGAAGGCCGGCAAGGCAATGTCGCTCGTCTGACGTCACGAGCTACTATATTAATTTCACCGGATGGCAATCATATCCGTATTCCGAACTCCACGGTATTCAAAGCCACGATAACCAACTTTACACGAAACCCTGTGAGACAATTCCAATTCGATATCGGTGTAGGTACCGCCCACGATTTGTCAAGAGCTCAGGCTGTAGCGTTGGCCATGCTCAAAACGATACCCGGTATTTTACAGGAGCCAAAACCTTTAGCCATTATTCATGAGTTAGTTGGTTCCAATGTAGTGATGCGTATTTTCGCTTGGGTAAACCAAACACAACATGATTTTTTAAAAGTGCGTAGCGAGGCGATTAAATCCGTGAAGCAGGTTTTCGACGAATCATTAATCACGATGCCGAATCCGATTTACGATCTTAGAATGACTCATAACCAAGAATCGTCCCAGGAAACAAATCAACAGCAAGTTGAGACAGCTTTAAAAACAGACCTTCAAAACATCGACAATCAAACTGAGGAAGTCCATGATATGACAGTCGACCGCACTGTCGAAAATCAGATTTCAAAGGAAAATATAGAAGGTAAAGTTGAAAATCTTTTGGATCCGAATACACCTTCAGAGTAATAAATCTGAAAAGAGCAGTGTAACTATTCGGCCACTCCCTTCTTTTGTCGGCAATGATTTGTCGTTTGCATAGGGGAGTGAGAGAGCCGGTCTTACCCTCGTATTCGAGTAAAGAAATGATTTTGTGACTTAGACTCAACGCTGTAAAGCGTTCCTGACACATAAAAATTCGGAGAGACGACCATGGCAAAAAAAGACACGCTCGAAAAATCCGCTGGCAAGGCTTGGTCGAAATGGGGGCCTTATCTCAGCGAACGGCAGTGGGGAACGGTGCGTGAAGATTACAGCGACAATGGCGACGCCTGGAATTATTTTCCGCATTCGCAATCGACATCGCGCGCCTATCGTTGGGGCGAGGACGGCTTGGGCGGCATCAGCGACGATAGTCAGCAGCTTTGTTTCGCGCTGGCGCTTTGGAACGGCCGAGACCCGGTACTGAAAGAGCGTCTGTTCGGTTTGACCGGACCGCAAGGCAATCATGCCGAGGACGTCAAGGAATATTATTACTATCTCGATGCGACGCCGAACCATAGCTATCTGAAATATCTTTATAAATATCCGCAGGCCGCATTTCCCTACAAAGACCTGGTCGAGACGAACGCCGGACGCTCCAAACTCGAATCCGAATATGAATTGATCGATACCGGTATTTTCGAAGAAGATCGTTATTTCGATGTCTTCGTCGAATATGCAAAGGCGGATCCCGAGGATATTCTAATCCGCATCGGCATCGTGAATCGCGGGCCGGACGACGCATCGCTCCGGGTGCTGCCGACGCTGTGGTTTCGCAACACTTGGGCGGGGTCGAATTGGACGGCCAAGCCGCAACTGAACCGGGGCGAAAGCGGAAACGGCGCGAGTGCGGTGTCGGCGAGTCATGCGGAATTAGGCGATTACCAATTGATTGCCGAAGGCGCGCCGGAGTGGTTGTTCGTCGACAATGAAAGCAATAACCGCTTATTGTTCGGTGGCGAAAACCATAGCCCTTATGTCAAGGACGGCATCAACGACTCTATCGTGCTAGGCAAGCAGGATGCCGTGAATCCGGAAGAATTCGGCACGAAAGCCGCGGCCGATTACGCGCTGACCGTTCGGCCTGGCGAAACGAAAACCGTCAAACTGCGCCTGCGGAAAGCGGACGGCGAAGCGAAAACGGCTTTCGAGGACTTCGACGCCATCTTCGAGCAAAGAACCCAAGAAGCGGATGAATTTTATCAGAAGTTGATCGGCGAACTACCGGGCCCGCAAGGGCTTGTGTTGCGGCAGGCTCTGGCGGGCATGATATGGACCAAGCAATATTACGAATTCGATGTCGGCCGTTGGCTCGACGAGCATCACGGTAAGGCTACCCGCAACGGCGATTGGGGGCACATGCGCAATCACGACATCATTTCGATGCCGGACAAGTGGGAATATCCGTGGTATGCGGTTTGGGACTCGGCTTTTCATACCTTGGCGCTGGTATTGGTCGATCCCGATTTCGCGAAGGGGCAGCTCAGCTTGTTTCTTGACGAACGTTATCTACACCCGAACGGTCAGATTCCGGCTTACGAATGGAATTTCAGCGACGTCAATCCGCCGGTACATGCCTGGGCCGTGCGCATGGTCTATCGTATCGATCGCGAGCGCCGGGGCGAGGGCGATATCGACTTTTTGAAGAACGCCTTTGTCGGTTTGGAGCGCAATTTTCATTGGTGGGAAACGCGCAAGGGCCCCGACGGCGATGTTTATCAAGGCGGCTTCTTGGGTTTGGACAATATCGGCGTATTCGACCGTAGCGAACATCTGCCGACCGGCGGCCATATCGAACAGTCGGACGGCACCGCCTGGATGGCGCTCTATGCGCAGAACATGATTCAGATCGGCCTGGAGTTGAGCAAGCACGATCCCGGCTATCAACAAAAGGTTATTGCTTATCTCGATCACTTTTTGGGAATCGCCGCGGCGATGCATGATATCGGCTGCGAACACCGGGATATGTGGGATGACGAAGACGGCTTTTTTTATGATGTGCTGCGTTTCCCGGACGGCAGCTCGACACGTTTAAAAGTACGCTCACTAGTCGGCTTGTTGCCGTTATGTGCGGTGACGGTGATCGAAGCCGATACCTTGGCGCAATTGCCTGAGCTCGCGGCTCGCTATGAAAAACTGGTTCAGCGTAAGGAGCATCTGGCCGAGAACATTTCATGTCCGATGACGCCAGGCATCGAGAATCGCCGCTTGCTGGCGATCTTGGATGAAGAGAAATTAAGGCGCGTGCTGACCCGCCTGCTCGACGAACAAGAGTTTCTAAGCCCTTACGGCATCCGCTCGTTGTCCAAATATCATCAAGATCATCCCTATCAGTTTCATTGGGAGGGTCAAACCCATACGGTCGCTTACATACCGGGCGAGTCCGAAACCTATATGTTCGGCGGCAATTCGAACTGGCGAGGTCCGGTGTGGCTGCCGGCCAATTTATTGATCGTTCAGGCCTTATTGACGATGCACACCTATTACGGCGACGATTTTAAGATGGAATGCCCGACCGGTTCAGGCAACCGGCTCAATCTGTTTCAAATCGCCAAGGAAATTTCATGTCGGCTGATGGATATATTTATGCCCGATCAAAACGGTAGACGGCCGGTCTTCGGTGGCGCCGAAAAGTTTCAGAGCGATCCTCATTTTCGTGATCATCTGTTGTTCTATGAGTATTTTCACGGTGACGACGGTTCGGGTCTGGGGGCCAGTCATCAAACCGGCTGGACCGGAACCCTGGCGACGCTGTTGACGATATTCGGTTCGCTCGATCATGAGGATTTGCTCAAAGGCGGCATGCAGGGAGTCGTCGAAGCATTGGCGGGAATGGACGAAAACACAACTCAGTAAGCGAGGTGACAAAATGAAGGTTTCACATTATCCATCGCTTTATCAAATCAATACACGTGTTCGGCATCGGCGGTTTTGCCTCGATCGGGGTGGGGCCGCCGGCATCGACGACTGGCCGGATGGCGAATGGCAAGGCATTGCCGAACAAGGTTTCGATTGGCTATGGTTGCTGGGCGTTTGGCAAACCGGTCAAGCCGGAGCGCAAGTTTCCCGAAGTCATGAGCCGTGGCAGCAAGGCTTTCAGGCCAGTCTGGCCGACTTGTCCGAAGACGACATCTGCGGCTCTTGCTTCGCGGTAACTAGCTATCGAACGGCGGAGTATCTCGGCGGAGATAAAGCCCTCGCCGGTGTGCGCAAAAAACTGAACGAGCAAGGGTTGAAGCTGATGCTCGATTTCGTGCCGAATCACACGGCATTGGACCATCCCTGGGTTCGGGAACACCCGGAATTTTATATTCAAGGCTCGAATGAAGATCTCGAGCGCGAACCGCAAAATTATATCGAGCTCGAAAGTAAGCAGGGTAAACAAGTCTTTGCTTACGGCCGCGATCCTTATTTCGACGGCTGGCCCGATACGCTGCAACTTGACTACAGCAATCCGAAAGTACAGGAGTCGATGATCGCCGAATTGCTTGCCGTTGCCGAATGCTGCGACGGCGTGCGCTGCGACATGGCGATGTTGATTTTACCGGAAGTGTTCGATAGAACCTGGGGAAAATCGATAGAGCCGTTTTGGCCGAAGGCGATCGCGGCGGTACGCGAGCGTTTTCCGGATTTCGTGTTATTGGCCGAAGTCTATTGGGATCTCGAATGGACGCTGCAGCAACAAGGCTTCGATTTTACTTACGACAAACGGCTTTACGACCGGCTTAGAGACCGGGTAGCCTGCCCGGTGCGCGAACATTTGGTCGCGGGTCTCGATTTTCAGAGCAAACTGGCACGTTTTCTCGAAAACCACGACGAACCGCGCGCCGCGCATACGTTTCCGCCGGAGGTTCACGAAGCCGCGGCGATCGTCACTTTTCTTTCGCCGGGCTTACGTTTTTTTCATGACGATCAATTGACCGGTAACAGCGTACATATTCCGATTCATCTGTGCCGTGGGCCCGAGGAGACCGCCGATCAACGCTTGAGCGAGTTTTACAGCGGTTTATTGCAGACTTTGCAAAGACCGGTGTTTAGAAGCGGCGAATGGGCATTGGCGGACTGCCGTCCGGCCGAAGACGGCAACGAATCCTGGCGGAATTTCATCGGTTATCGATGGCGATCGGTCGATGAAACGGTCTGGGTCGCCGTCAACTATGCCGCTCAGCCGGGCCAGTGCCGTCTTGAAGGAGCGCAGATACCGAAAAACGAAAATAACACGCAAGTCCTGTTGAGTTCGCAGCCGCAGAAGCCGGGCGTCGAAATGAACGAAGAGGGCATTCGGTTCGACTTTCCGGCGTGGGGCTATCGTGTTTTTACGTTGCCGGACTGACGAGTCAAATATGAACTCGTCGAACGATAGCCGGCACCGCGCCGCGCGCGTCGTAATCATCGGCGGCGTTTCCGGTTGCGGAAAATCGACGGTCGGCAGGGCGCTGGCCGAATATTTAGGTTGGTCCTTCATTGAAGGCGATGCGTTTCATTCCGAAGCGAATATAGAAAAAATGCGGCGCGGCGAGGCGCTGGACGATAACGACCGACGACCCTGGCTGGAAAGCTTGCACAACGAAATCATCTATCATCTCGATCGGGGTATTTCGGCGGTGATGGCTTGTTCGGCATTGAAGGCAAGTTACCGCGACATATTGTGCGGGGACGAAGTTAACGTGAGCTTTGTCTTCTTGAGTTGTAGCCGGGAAAGTCTGCATCGACGTTTGACGACACGGCAAGGCCATTTCCTGGGCGCCGAATTGCTCGATAGCCAGCTCGCGACCTTTGAATCGTCTCACGACATTCTTTTAATCGACAGCGAACAAGCCGTCGAAACGCTGGTTGAATCGATCGCGGATTGGCTGGCTTATTCTGGGAGCGAATGCGATGAAACATGACACCGAAATACTGCTGACCGGTTTGGCCTTTCCTGAAGCGCCGCGTTGGCGCGGCGATCGGCTTTGGTTTACCGATCAGCATGCGCGGCGTGTGATGACCGTGAAAACCGACGGACAGGCCGAGTGTATACTCGAAACCGACGATCTGCCGGGCGGACTGACTTGGCTGCCTGACGGAACGCCTTTGGTCGTTGCGATGACCGAGCGTGCCGTCTATAAGCTCGAAGACCGAGCCTGGACGCGATATGCCGATTTGTCCGCATTGGCACCGTTTCATTGCAACGACATGATCGCGACAGCCGGCGGCCGCGCTTATGTCGGCAACTTCGGTTACGATTTGCACGGCGGCGCGCCGCAAGCCAAGACTCATTTGATAGCGGTCGAAACGGACGGCAGTTGCCGGATCGCCGCCGAAGGCTTGCTGTTTCCGAACGGTTGCGTGATCACGCCGGACGGCGCGACATTGATCGTTGCCGAAACTTTCGCAGCGCGCTTGACCTCATTCACGATCGGCGAGGACGGCTTGTTACGAGACGCCCGAACTTGGGCCGATTTAAGCGAGTCAACGCCGGACGGTATTTGTCTCGACGACGAAGGCGCGATCTGGGTTGCCAGTCCCGGAACCGGCGAAGTGATCCGGGTCGAACAGGGTGGCAAAATATTGACCCGTATCAACCCGTTGGGCGTCCCTTATGCTTGCATGTTGGGCGGTCCCGGGCGCCGGACTTTGTTTATCACGACTTCCGAAACGGACGATCCCGATAATGCCAACAGTCTGAAATCGGGGCGCATCGAAATGGTCGAAGTCGATGTGCCGGGTGCGGGTTGGCCTTGATTTTCCATTAATCCATTACCTGAGTTCAGATTAACAAACCCATTCAGTATCAGACATGGCTTCCAGAAGACCTATGCAGGACTTCCGCTACGCTTCAACGGGTTACTTGGTAATTACGTGGCCTGTATGCGCCTTCAGGCCCAGAATGTCCTGATCTTTGGTTGTAGAAACTTGCTAATCAGGTAACTTGTTAGCAAGATGACAATAGGCACATGCCCTGCTAGACTCATCCCATGAAGCAGATTAACTGGAATGCGGAAAAGAACCAGCAGTTGATGGGCGAGCGCGGAGTTTCCTTCGAAGATGTCCTGTTCGCTCTTCAATCCGGTGGTTTACTTGATGATGGGCCTCATCCCAGCAGGGACAAGTACCCGAATCAGAGGCTGTTTGTGGTTCGAATTGATGATTATGCCTGGCTGGTGCCGTATGTTGAGAATGATAAAGAATTGTTTCTCAAGACGATTATTCCCAGTCGCAAGGCTACCAAGAAATTTCTAGGGGATTAGTATGGACAAGATTAAATTAGATCCAGAAGAACAAGAGCTGCTTGATGCATATGAGTCTGGGGACTTTAGGTCAGATCTGGATGTTGCTCGTCGGGAGTATCTCACCCAGGCAGCGGAAGAAACACTCAAGAAAGATAAACGGATCAATATCCGTATCTCCAGCCGTGATCTGGAGGCACTTCAGCGCAGAGCGTTAGAAGAAGGTCTTTCATACCAGTCTTTGGTGTCTAGTGTCCTGCACAAGTATGTCTCCGGCGGACTTAAGGACATCACTGCGAACAAGTCAGACCAGCGGACGCGCTAATGCGCGCCGCTGTCTTCTGCATCATGCTTTACAGGGGAGCTAAGATGCGCCTCTTGATACCTATGTCGTTTCTCTTCGCCGCATGAAGCGAAACAGGATTTTTCGGCAGGCCGTTTCAGCAAGGACAATATTGATCAGCATATCGCCGAGTCATTTGTGGAATGACTTATAGCTTTATTTCTACCGAGAGTTACAAAAAACGCGCTCGGCGTTTTGCAAAGCAACACCCTGAATTAAAAGAGCAATACCGAAAAACCTTGCAATTACTGTCTCAAACCCCTTTTCATCCGGCGCTTCGTTTACATGCTCTAAAAGAAAAATTAGCCGATTTGCATTCGGTATCTATTAATCTCAGCTATCGGATAACCATTGAAATGATCATTTCCGAAAAAGAGATCATTTTGGTTAATGTCGGTAGTCATGATGAGGTATATCAAGGTTGATCGGTTTACCGGCTTCCTTTTTTTCATAGCGATGGGTCTGGGTAACGAATGCTACATATTCTATGTGGTCTAGCGCACATACTCAGTAGCGATCAGTAGGATACCATTCGCCTTGTTTATGTTTGAAAGCTATACCCTTTGCCAGTCAAATTTCGGCGTCGGGGTGCCCGTCAAAGGACGCCGTGAATACGTCCATGTAGGCTCTATGACAGCATCCATGCTGCCAAAGCCTTTGCCGAACACCCCGACGCCTCCATACGCTAATGCCGAAATTTGAAGTGCGATAGGTATATTTTATCGACTGTTTTTGAAATCGGTTTCTGCTTACCAACTTAAGCCTATTTGCTCATGTAGACTAAGCCATTCCTGAAAGGCACGTACCTCATTCAGTTCTGTCTTGCGTCGGTAACAATCGGAGCTGAAACAGAGTATTTCTTGGAAGAATTAATGAAACCGACAGCATCCCACCTCGTGAAATCGCAAACCAAAGCGTCAAGCGGAATCGCCGGTTTCGATAACATCACCGGCGGAGGTTTACCGCTTGGACGCACAACGCTGCTGGTTGGCGGACCTGGCTCCGGCAAAACCATCTTCGCGCTCCAATTTTTGGTGCATGGCGCGCAGGATTGCGACGAACCGGGTATCTTTGTGGCTTTTGAGGAGACTTCACCGCGCATCATCGCCAATGCCGAAAGTTTCGGCTGGAAGCTCGATGAGTTGCAGGAGAAAAGCCTGTATTTCATGGATGCCCAGCCTTCGCCGGACCTGGTCCAGTCCGGCGATTTCGACCTGGGCGGCATGTTGGCGGCATTGGAAAGTCAGATCAAGGAAATGGGCGCACGGCGCATCTTGTTCGATGCGCTAGATATTTTGTTGCTGCTGCTACCCGATCAGACGGCCATCAGGCGGGAGATCTACCGCTTACATGAATGGTTATCGGTACACGAAATGACCGGCCTGATCACCTTGAAGGCCGACGGCGATCAGACCAGTAGCATCAGCCAGCAGCCATTCGGCTTCATGCACTTCATGGTGGACTGCGCGGTGATACTCAGTCACAACGTTGAGTTCGGGGTGTCGCAACGCAGTCTTCGGGTGCAGAAATATCGCGGCTCCAGCTTCGACGAAAACGAGTCGCCTTTCCTGATCGACTGGTCCAAGGGCGAGGGCACCACACTGGTCTGCACCAGTCTGCTCGACGAGATGTCCGACCAGGTGGAGAGCAGCTCGCAGTTGCAGATATCGGCGCTTGTGGACACCTGGATCCACCTCAGCTATCTGGTACAGGCCGGGGAACGCAACCGGGGTTTATCCATCGTCAAGTCGCGCGGTATGGCGCATTCGAACCAGGTACGCGAGTTAATTCTCAGCGATGCCGGGGTGACCCTGGCCGACACCTATACCGCAGGTGGCGAGGTGCTAATGGGAACCTTACGCTGGGAAAAGGAACGCGCCGAGCGTGTTGTACACGAGGCCGCCGAAGCCGCTGCAAAACTAAAGCGCGTGAAACTGGAAGCCGAGGAGGCCGATCTTGAGGTGCGCTTGAAATCGCTACAGGCCGAACTGTCGGCTAAACAGATCGAAAAAGACTTGCTGGTCCGCGACACCCTCAGTCACGAGGGCGAGATTTCGGAAAGCCGTACCCGGATACAAGAATTGCGCGGAGCTGATGGCGAAACCATGGCAGGGGAGAATCCATAATGACCCAACACCAGATCTTCGATTTCCGGCTCTATGTCGCAGGCGACGCGCTCAACTCCGCGCAGGCACTGGCCAATCTTACCAATCTTTGCCGGATCCACCTTCCGGATCGGCACCGGGTCGAAGTGGTGGATGTGTATCTGGAGCCGAAACGGGCGCTGGCGGACGGCATTTTCATGACACCGACCCTGGTTAAGCTCACTCCCTCGCCTACCAGAAAAATCGTCGGCAGCCTTAACCTGATGCACCCCTTGTTACTGAGTTTGGGACTGGCAATCCAGGGTAAACGCATTAAAACAGCATATAAAATCAAACGGTTACAATGCGTAGTGTTTTCAGTAATTTCATAGCGGCAGCCTTTATTGCCACAAAACAAAAAGCTAACAAATAAAATGTTATGCAAGCTTAGGTTGAATAGTCATAACATATTGATATGGCATTTATTTTAATGCGTTTACCCTGACTGGCAATCCCTGCCTCATGAACAGCGGGTCTCCAGCCGAGGGCGCCAATGAAGAAATTGTCGCCTTGATCGAATCGCTACACCGCACCGGCCAACGTCTGGAGGAACTGACCGCGGGCGAAGTGGATACGGTGTCGGACAGCAGCGGCCGGACCTTCTTGTTACAAAGTGCCCAGGAACACTTGCGACTCAGCGAGGCCGCCAAGCAGGCAGCCATCCTCAATGCACTGCCGGCGAATATCGCTTTGCTCAATGCCCAAGGCATTATCATCTCGGTAAATCAGGCCTGGCAACGATTTGCCGGCGAGAATGCCTTCCCGTACACCGGCTTCGGCATCGGCCTCAATTATCTGCAAATTTGCGACAGTGCCCAAGGTGAAGGTGCGTCAGAGGCTCATCAGGCGGCTGAGGCCATTCGTTCGATATTAACTGGCAGCATAACAAGCTTCTCGCTGGAATATCCCTGCCATTCGCCCACGGAACAACGCTGGTTTCTGATGACGGTAACCCCGATGGACGACAATCGTTCCAAGGGTGCCGTGGTCATGCATATGGATGTGACGGCACAACGGCAGACCAAGGAAGATCTGCGCGCGAGCGAATTGCGCTTTCGCCAGATGGCGGAAAACATCGGTGACGTCTTCTTTTTACTGGATGCCGTTGACAGCCGCATGCTGTACGTCAGCCCGGCTTATGAAGTAATCTGGGGGCACAGCTGCGAAAGTCTGTATAAAAATCCGCAATCATGGATGGAAACCGTTCACCCGGACGACCAGGCAGCGACTTACAAGACCTATCGGAAATCACTGATGGCAGTCGATGCCAATTTTCAGTTCCGAATTGTGCGCCATGACGGCTCGATTCGCTGGATCGAAGTGAAAAGCTATCCGGTCCGCGACGACGATGGTTCGCTGGTTCGTATCGCCGGCCTTGCCAAGGACATTACCGAGTACAAGGCAGCCGAAGCCAAAATCGCTTACCTGAACCGGGTATATGCCATGTTGAGCGACATCAACGCTCTGATCGTGCGCGAACATGACCGCGACAACCTGTTCAAGGAAGCCTGCCGGATTGCGGTCGAAGCAGGCGGCTTCCGCATGTCCTTGATTGTCATCATGGATCGGGGTTTGAAGCGGTTTATCCCGATTGCTTCGGCAGGTGGCGACGAGGCTCTACTGGTAGCCATCAAAGGTATCTTATCATCGAGCGAGAAGGTGCAAAAAAGCATGGTGGTTCGGGCGATACAGGAAAAGACGGCCGTCGTCTCCAACGACTCACAAAACGACCCCAAGGTGCTGTTAGGCGGGAAGTACGCCGAATTCAGCGTCCGCTCGATGGCAATCTTGCCCTTGATTGTTGCCGATGAAGTGGTCGGCGTATTCGCGCTTTACGCCAGCGAGATAGGGTTCTTCCGTGAAGAAGAGATGGCGCTGTTGACGGAACTGGCCGGCGACATCGCCTTCGCCATCGATCACATCGCCAAGCGGGAACGGCTGGATTATCTAGCCTACTACGACGAACTCACTGGGCTGGCGAACCGCAGGCTGTTTCTTGAGCGGGTGGCGCAGTACATGAGTAGCGCGATCGGCGGCGAGCACAAACTGGCCGTGTTGCTGATCGATCTTGAGCGCTTCAAGAACATCAACAACAGTCTGGGCCAGTTGGGCGGCGATGCGCTGTTGAAGCAGGTGGCGGAGTGGCTGACCGCTAACGCCGGAGAGGCCAGCCTGATCGCGCGGATGGGTGCGGACCACTTTGCGGTGGTGTTGCCGAAAGTCACGCAGGATGTCGATGTCGTCCGGCTGATCGAGAAAACCCTGGCAACCTTTCAGGAGCATCAATTCCACTTGCATGACGCTGTATTCCGGATTGCCATCAAGATTGGCGCGACCTTATTCCCGGACGACGGCGCCAGTGCCGATACCTTGGTCAGGAACGCTGAGGCCGCGCTCAAAAAAGCCAAGACCAGCGGCTTTCCCTACTTGTTTTACACGCAGAAAATGACCGAAGCCATGGCACATAAGCTGTCGCTGGAGAATCAGCTGCGCCAGGCGCTAGATAACGAAGAATTCGTGCTGCATTACCAACCCAAGGTGAATCTGGCCAGCGGCAAGCTGACCAGTGCCGAGGCGCTGATCCGCTGGAACGATCCGCGCACCGGCCTGGTGCCGCCGGCCCGGTTTATCCCTATCCTGGAAGAAACCGGATTGATCAATGATGTCGGCCGCTGGGCGCTCCACAAAGCTATCGACGACTATCTGCGCTGGCACAACGCGGGGCTGGCCGCCGTGCGCGTTGCGGTCAACGTCTCGCCGCTGCAACTGCGCGATCGCGGGTTTTCCGGTCAAATCCTGCAGGCTATCGACATTCACGAACAGGCGCCTTTTGGACTGGAACTGGAAATCACCGAAAGCCTGATCATGGCCGATGTCAAACACAGTATCGCCAGCCTGCAAACCATACGCGCCATGGGCATCAGCATCGCCATCGATGATTTCGGCACCGGCTTTTCGTCGCTCAGCTACCTGTCCAAATTGCCGGTGGATACCCTGAAGATAGACCGCTCGTTCGTGATCGAGATGACCGAATCAAGCGAGGGACTATTGCTGGTATCCACCATTATCAATCTGGCGCATTCGCTGAAGCTCAAGGTTGTGGCGGAAGGTGTGGAAACCGAAGAACAAGCGAGTATGCTCCGGCGGTTGCACTGCGACGAAATGCAAGGCTATTTATTCAGTAAACCTGTGCCTGGCGAGATTTTCGAAACCCGATTCCTGTCGCCGCTGCTGTTAAAGTAATTCCTGATTAGCAAGATGCTTCAGCTTGCTAATCAGATTTTGTTTTATGCATGTGGGAGCGCCGACTTCGGTACGATAAGGAATAGGCATGAAATAATTTGGATAATATCACCCTCTTCCTTTGGGAGAGGGAATAAAAAAGCCAAAGTTATTTCGTGCCTACTCCTAAGCGGAGCCGGAAGCGCTTATCTGCCCGCACCGTTCGCGGCCGGGTGGCGGCTCCCACAAACTGCCCGCCCCGCGCCGACGTGCTGGGTTCGGGTTGGCCTTGATTTTCCATTAAACCATAAAAAAGAGGAGAGACAATTATGCCGCTTATTATCGAGAAATCATTGGCCGGGCAGCGTGCTCTAGTGACCGGAAGTAGCTCCGGCATTGGCGCGGCGATTGCCGCCGCATTGGCCGAAGCGGGCGCGCGCGTGGCGATCAATTATATGTCCGATGCCGAGGGGGCGGGGGAGATAGTGGATCAAATACAAGCCTTGGGCGGCGAAGCGATTGCGGTTCAGGCCGATGTCAGCCAAGAGGATCAAGTGATTGCGATGTTTCAACAGGTCATCGGGACTTGGGGCAGTCTCGATATTTTGGTCAACAATGCGGGCATACAGCTTGATGCGCCGTTTGTCGAGATGACCTTGAAACAATGGGAAACCGTGATGGCGGTCAATCTGACCGGGCAGTTTTTGTGCGCCCGAGAAGCGGTCAAGGAGTTTCTTCGCCGAGGCGTGGTGCCGGAATTGTCCTGTTCGGCCGGCAAGATTATTTGCAATTCCTCGGTGCATGACATCATTCCTTGGGCCGGACACGTCAATTATTCCGCCTCTAAGGGCGGCCTGTTGATGTTCATGAAGAGTCTGGCTCAGGAAGTCGCTCATGACAAGATTAGGGTCAATGCGGTGTCGCCGGGCGCGATCAAAACACCGATCAATCGTAGCGCCTGGGAAACCCCCGAGGCGGAAGCCGATTTACTGAAACTGATTCCGTACGAACGCGTCGGGGAACCGGCCGATATTGCCCGTGCCGTGGTTTGGCTCGCATCCGATGCTTCCGATTACGTAGTCGGCACAACGCTGTATATCGATGGCGGCATGACGCTCTATCCGGGCTTTCGCGAAGGCGGGTAAATTTATCGCGCAGAGGCGCAGAGTTTTCAGTTTAATGATTGCAGGTATGTTAATTGCAGCGGGTGCGCCCCATACGCATCAAGCTAAGCAAAGATCCCCGCTGCTAAATCGCTACCGACCTCTTCCGGCGTTTGAGTTAAAAGGGGGGTAAATAAGGACTCCGTCGAAATTAATAACTGGGATTACTAAATAAGCCATCCGCACCGTCCGCGCGCCCCGGTTTTCCTCCTGGCGTGAAAACATCGAACAGCATTCTAATGCCGATCTGACCGGTGAATTCGAGACGCCCGGTTTTATTGCGTCCCTCGTCCAATTCAGGCTGCAATCCGAAGGTAACATCGAGATTCAAATAATCACTCGGCAGCCAACGGATACCGAATTGCGATGCATACTTCGGTTCGTTCAAAACCAAAGGGTCGCCGGCAAAGACTTCACCGATCAAACGAGCTTCCGGATGAAAGGCTTCCAAATCGAAACCGATGCCCCAGTAAGGCGTGATGCGCTGCGGCCCGCCCCGCTCTCTATCCATGCGGGCTCCATAATTCGTGTGCAGCATCAATTTATCGTCATTGAAGCGCCAAGTCGACATGCCGATGATGTAATAATTGCTACCGACATCGTGCATATCGCCGCGCCCGGTATCGAATGTCGCTCCGGCACCGAACGCGAACCCCGGCATAATGCTGTCGATTTCCGCTTTATTGAATAATATTTTGGTTTGAAAGGCGGGGTTGGAATAGGTCAATTCGTCATTGCTATCCCGGCCAACGCCTACACCGGCAATCAGCTCCAACCATTGGTTGACCGACGTGCCTATCATGACATTGTATGCCGGAAAAGGAGACCAATCGCCGCCGACATGACCGGCTTCAAGCCAAGTTTCGGCTTCGACTTGTCCTTCATCGACAATGCGTGCATCGTCGGTTACAAAAGGCCGAACGGCTTTCGATTCGGTTGCGAGCATACTCAATACGGCAGCGATAAGGATTGAAATATTTCGTCGAGTGCCGTTGTTGGCGTTTGAAGTATTTTGGATTATTTCGATTGCATGTATCTGTTTCATGATGGCCTCCATTGCTATGAATTCAAGATAAAAGTGATATGTGTAAAATTACTTGACCGACTATCCGCTAATAATCGGTCGTTTGAAAAGCACTTGAAGATTGACGAATGCGTTCGATGTCGCTGCGATTGAGCGATCGATTTAATGCGGGGTGTAAAATGATGGAAGTCATGATTTTCTCCAAAAGCATGCGTCAATTCGCACGCGCGGGAGAACGCCTCGATTTATGAGGAGATTCTGACAGCGGGCAAAGGAAGCAAGCTCAGTGGTTTGAGTTGGTGTTTGAAATATCGACTATGGCTTTCCATTGAAGATTCTTTGAATTGAACTTGCGTTATGGTAGCAATCCACTGCCGTGCCAATCCTGAATTTTTCTTCAGAATTACCCTCTACTAAATGGCTCAAGGTAAACTGATAATCGGTTTTTGAAAGCAAGCTGAGCGGATCAAAAGCGCCAAAATGACGGTTATCGAATGAGTATTTTATTGGTTGAAGACGATAGAAAAGCGTCCGGTCTTTTAATACGGGGCCTGACCGAAGAAGGTTTTGCAGTCGATCCGGCATACTCGGTCGAGGAAGCCGAACAGTGCCTGCGCATACAGGAGTATCGCTTGATTATTTTAGATTGGTTTTTGCCGGGCAAGCAGGGTGTTGCTTGGTGTGAAGAACTCCGGCAACAAGGCGTGCGAGTGCCGATTTTGATGCTCACCGCCCGAGATGCCTTGCAAGACCGGGTCGAAGGGCTCGACGCCGGTGCCGACGATTACTTGACTAAACCGTTTGCGTTCGAGGAACTGTTGGCGAGAACCCGCGCCTTATTGCGCCGTTCGGACATTGGTCAACAGACAAGTCTTGAGGTGGCCGACCTCATATTGGATACACAAACGCGCCGGGTAACCAGGGGCCAGTTGATTATCAATTTGACCCAAAAGGAATACGCCATTCTGGAAATGTTAATGCGTCGCGTAGATAGGGTAGTAAGCCGAAACGAACTTGCGGAATCGCTATGGAGCAACGACCATATTGGCCTGAATAATCTGATCGACGCTCATATTCGCAATTTGCGCCGGAAAATCGATCGCCCGGGCGTTACGCAACTCATCCATACGGTTCGCGGCCGAGGATTCCGACTGATAACAAGCGGTGCCGACGATGCTTAAATTTAGAACGCGGCTCATCTTGAGTCACCTGGCCGTTATTGTTGTCATCCTGACAAGCGTTGGTTTTGCCGCTTACTGGATGCTTTCCCGAGCGGTGTATAACCAACTCGATGCGGCTTTGTTGGTCGTCGCGGAAACGGAAGCAGCGGTGTTGTCGTCGAGTCCGTACCGAGCCATCAAGCTTAACGATACCTTGTCGGGTTCCGATAGGCTCTCTTTTGCTCGTATCGACCGATTGATACAGGTTGTAGATAGCGAGGGCAAGGTACTGGCCCAGAGTGCCAACTTAGGGAATACGCAACTACCGGTACCGGCCAACCTATCGGCAATGTTCGCGAATAGTGAAACTGTCTTTGAAACGCTGTTCTCGTTCGGCGACGAACCGGTGCGCATGGTGTCGATGCCGATCGATCGGCTGGATACGCCCGTAATCGTACAAGTGGCCGGATCGTTGGACGATGTTCACAATGTATTAAATGTCGCCAGCTTGCTTTTCGTGATGATGACGCTCGGTTTACTCACTGCAGTAGCCGGTGTCGGGTTGTCGTTGACCCGCAAGGCGTTTCAAGCGATTGAAAATATCGTTCAGCGAGCGCAGCACATCAATGAAGCTAATTTAAACGAGCGCTTGCCGCATCCGGGAAGTCGAGATGAAATCGGAAACCTAGTAGACACACTGAATGAAATGCTCGATCGTATCGAGCGTAGCTTTGAAGTGCAGCGCCGATTCACGGCCGATGCCTCTCACGAGCTGCGTTCGCCGTTATCGCGATTGCGCACGGAGCTTGAAATCAGTCTGCGCCGTTCCCGCGATCCGTCGGAATATCATGAAACCTTGCAATCTTGTATGGATGAAGTCGAACGATTGACCTTGATTGTCGAGGAGTTGCTCGTTCTTGCTCGCATGGATGCCGGTCTGGAGCGTGGCTCGACAGAAACGGTTTCTCTGAATGCGATCGTCGAAGCGACAGTCAAGCGCATGCAATCGATGGCCGGCAAACGCGATGTGCAAATTATCGCCGAGCCGATGCCGCAGGTCGTCACCAATATGGCTTATGGATCGGTCGATCTGATTCTGACCAACTTACTGGATAACGCCGTGAAATTTTCTCCGCCCGGCGGCCGCGTTTCGGTTCGTTTGGCCGTTACAGAAAACAAGGCGGCGCTTAGCGTTTGCGATAACGGGCCAGGTATTGATCAGGATGAGCAGCAACGAATCTTTGAGCGATTTTATCGTGGTTCGGTTGCTTCAACGAGGCATGTTGCCGGAGCGGGTCTAGGTTTGGCGCTTTCGCAAGCCATTGCATGCGGTCATGGAGGCTATATCGAAATGACAAATAATGATGAAGGCGGATCTGTTTTTATTTTCAAATTTCCGTTGGTTCGCTAATGAGGCTTTGAAAATATTGGCGAATACAGCATAAAAATTTATTCACCATGAAGAACATGAAGGCAATGAAGAAAAAGACTATAAAATCAATAGTCTAATTCTTCATATCACTTGATCGGTAAATGAGTTCTCTGCGCCCCTGCGTCTCTGTGCGAGTAATTTTTAAGTCTTCAACGGCGGGGCAGGTTGGGCGATTTTGCGCAATAAACGTCCGAGTAAATCCGAGCCGGTAATGATGCGGCGTTGATTATCTTCCCAAACCAAGATCAAATCCTCGTCGATGACGTCGTCGCCCGGTTTTTCAGAGCGAACGGTAAGGCGGTGCAGTACTTGGCCGAGCGGTCGAGTCGAATCGAACACGACTAGCGGGTGATGGCAGAGCGATTGCGGATCGAATGGCGTAGCTCCGAATAAAGCTCTGCGTAAGAAGGTTGGTGCGCTCAGTATTCTACGAGGCTCGCCGCGGTCGTCGACCAGCACGACCCATTTTTTACCGGAGGCGGCAACTTTTTGTAAAAATGGGTCGTCGGCATTGCGTTGTAATGTTGGGAACACCGGGCGGCCGTCACGAAACGGTAAGTTAATCACGCTGCGCGGGTCGAGCGGTTCGCCTTCCTGGCTGACCGGTATGTCATCGAGTTTCAGAAAATTGATCGCGCCGGTGGCTTCGACTTGGCTGATTTCGGTGTCGATTTCCCGCGCGTGAAGCTCAAGTAGTTGATGCACCTCATGTTCCCTCAACCAAGGGATGCCTTCCTGGCCGATCCAGGCATCAAGAAGTTTGCCCGATGGCCAAGCCAGCGGCCACAGTAAGACTTGATAAAAGCGTAATAAAGGCGTCAGGAAACCCGCTACGCGTAGCGCATGACGCGAAAAATATGCTTGAGGAACGATTTCGCCGAATAGTGTGATCACGACGGTCGAGAAGAAAAAAGCCGATAAACCGAACAATACCGAATCGGCCAATAGGGTTAACAAGACATTGACCGAGACGTTACCCCACAAAATAGCGGTCAGGGTAAAGTTGGAATTCCGGCGTAACGCCAAAACCCGGCGGGCATTTCGGTCGCCTTTTTCGGCGGCGGTTTCGAGATGCAAACGGCTCAAGCTGAATATCGCCAGATTCAGTCCCGATAATGACGCCGATTGCGAAAGGCAAATGACGATGCCGGTCCAAATAAATAGTGGGCTTAACGGCCATGCGTCGGCGAATGCAATAGCGTCGAGCGTCTCTTGCCAACCGTATAAAACGACTTGCCATGCTTCGGGATCAAGAGCGTCGGTTCGTAAGCCCGCCAAGACAAATGTGATAATTGCCAGCAGGATGGCGGTCAGGGTCCCGGAATGGCGGGCTTTAATATGTAGCATCGGCGATTCCTTTAGACGAGGTTGAAACGTTCCGAATAAACCCGGTTGAGTGCGGCTCCCCGGGCGATCAAAATCGGTTCGACACTGTCCATCATCGGCGGCGGGCCGCACAGAAAATATTCGATCGACTCGTTATCATCGGGTAGATAACGGGCGAGTAAATCCTCATCGACGTAGCCGGTCTCGCCGCTCCAATCTTCCGGTGGATTTGTAATGACGTACACCAAGGTCAACGGCAATTGGGCAGCCATCTCATCTAACTCTTCTCGAAAGAGGATGGCTTCGGCATCCGAACAGGCATAAATCAGCCATAAAGGAGAATGAGCGCCCAGCTCGCGGTAGGTTCTCAACATGCTGATAATCGGCGTGATGCCGACGCCGCCGGCAATGAATACAGTAGCGCGCGAGCGGGTCGCATCGTGAAAGAATACGCCGTAAGGGCCTTCCAGCCAAGCGCGGGTGCCCGGTTTAACTTCACTTAGTCCGCTGGTGAAGTCGCCGAGCGCCTTGGCGGTAATCTCCAATCGTTCCGGATGGGCTGCGCTCGAGCAAATCGAAAAAGGGTGTTGTTGGAGCGAAAACGGTGAATCGCCTAGCGTCAACCAGGTAAATTGTCCGGGCCGGAATTTCATTCCAACGTGGCCTTCGGCCTCGAACACCAAGGTCGTGGCTTGATCGGTTTCAGCTTTGGCTTCAATGACGCGCCACGGCTGCCGGAGCATTCTTAGGGGGCGCAGAAGGCGGGACTCGATAATCAATAGTAGCGACAATCCGATCAGGCACGCCAAGACCGCTTTTTTCCAATCCTGAGCGAAATAGTTGTTGACCAGCAGTGCGTGCCCGAGTCCGCCAACAATGATCAGCAGTGGCAAGATTCCGTGAATGAGGCGCCATAGCTCGTAGGGCAACCGGAATTTCGTTCGCCACAGAGAGCTTGTGACTAAGAATAGGGCGGCGGCGACGACGAAACCTAAAGCCGCGGCGCGTAAAAAATTGACTCGAGGGTCGATATAAAGAAGCAGATAGCCCGGATCTGCGATGAACATCGCTGCCGGATGTGATAGCACTAATAAGAGGGCGAAGATGCCGAGTTGGCGATGGAATTGCAGGATATTGTCCATACCGGCGCCTTGAGCAAACCAGCGTTGGCGTCCTGAAATAACGGATTGCATTGCCAGAGCGCCGAGCGCGAGAGCGCCGAGCAGTGCACCGAATTCAGCCGCGAATGGACGTGCCGGCGGCGCTTGAAAGCCGATCGCTAGTATCAGCGGAAGAAGCACTATGCCCAAATAGACGACGATCCACGTCAGCGCTTGTCGGAAACCGTATTTCATTTGTGTGTCCTCATGGATAATCGACAAATAACGGCGTCAACCATCGGCTTTTATACCTTTTGCACTTCAAATTTCGGCATTAGCCTCAGGAGTTGTTGGAGCTTGTTCGGCTCGACGGCGCCTATCAGTCTAACGACCGCACTCTCTTGGTTTTGTGTACTTTAACAGTAATTCGGTAGTTAAACCATAAACCTAAATTTGGCAGATTAACCATGAAGTACATGAAGTGCATAAAGGATTTCAAGAAAATACCTAAATATTCTCGCTAATCTATTCGATGAGCGAAATTTTTATGCAAACCATCAGCAAGTCATTCGGGTGTGGAATTCGCACTATTGCTAATCTGTATCAACTCTGCCGCGATACTGACTGCGATCTCCTCGGGCGTATGGCTATGGATCGGCAAGCCCATGGGACCTCGAATGCGTTGCAGTTCATCGGCCGACAGTGTTTCGGCAAGCTTGGCTTTGATTTGGGCGATTTTTTTGCGGCTACCCAATACGCCCAGATAGTCGACTTTTTTGCCGGCCAAGCGCTCGGCTATTTTCTGGTCGGCATAATGACTATGCGTCATGATCAAGACATAGATCTGGCTGCCTTCCGGTATCGCGGTGCCGATTTCGCGGTACGGCAGAGTCAACTTTTGCCGAGCATACACATTGCGCGTTAGGGTGTCGAGATTTTCGCGTTCGTCGATCACGGTGATGTCGAAATCGAGCGTCGCCAGGATTCTCGACAAGGCCAGACCGACATGACCGCCGCCGATGATATAAGCCTGTTTGGACCAACCGACGGATTCCTTATACCACCAATCGTTGTCGCCCTGCCGGGTAAACCGGCACGACTCAGGCAAGGTCTGCGCGTCATCGAATGCGATACCGGCCGGCGACAGTGTCAACACGCCTTGCGGATTATCCGCCAAGCTTCGGAATAAGGCGGACTGATCTTGCCGGCAAGTATACAGCAGAACGGTTTGTTCGCCGCCGCAGATCATGCCGGATGCTTCGCCGTCTCTTGTCGGATGATGCTGCAAGCGTCTCAGCCTCGGCTCTAAACCATCCTCTTGCAAGGCCGAACGGGCTTCTTTGAGCAAGGCGCTTTCAAGCGCACCGCCGCCGATCGTGCCGAAGCATTCGCCATGCGACGTCACCGCCATTTTCGCCCCTGGCTTGCCGGGCGAACTGCCATGACTTTCGACGACGATCATGAGCATGACGGACCGATACCGTGTTAGCCGGTCCGCAAGCCAGTGCCATAAAGATTCCGATTTAGCCAAAGAATGCCTCACTCATCGCGTAATAGACCGCCATCATAGCCGAAAAAATCGCGCTGCTGATGAAACGCCAGCGCAGCGGAATATGATTTTGAATCAGGTAATTGGCTGTTAGCGCCAGCGGCACGATGCGCAGAAATGAGGCCAAACCGATGTTCAGCAAGTGCCAGTGCAGTTCGGCAAAGCGGCCCGAAACACAATAGATCAATGCGATATGCCGCGCTATCCAGAGCGGATTGAAAAACGCCTGGGCCAGCAGGGCGCGTAGAATACGGTTGCGAAGATCGCTCCCTCCGAAACGACGCGCCAGCCAACTGAAATAGGCGGGAATTTCGATCGCATACAACGTCCCGCCGACCAGCATCATACCAAGCAATCGCGGCCATTGAAATTCGCCGGTCAAAAGCGCCGCCCAGCTATCGCCCGCAGCATAAATCAACGCGCCGGACACACCGTTACGCAACGTCAACAACGCCATTATCCTAAATCCGGTAGTTTAACCATGATGCACATGACGTTCATAAAGTCTTTCAACGGCTTGCTTTAAAATAGTGAATAACCTCACTGTGAAAGTTCGTAGATTGAGACTCTTTTATCTAATTTTTTGATATGCAAAAGCTCAGCAACGAAATTGCCGGTTCCGAAGAGGGTGCGGTTGCTCGATCGACAGGCGTCGGCGGCAGGGAAAGCCGCCGTCGAGCCTACAAGGACGTATTCACGGCGTCCTGTCGGGCGAGTGACCGCACCCTCATCTCCCCGAGAACTTTCATCAACCGGGGTGATTGCCAGGTCTTCATGAACATTAGAAGAGCAAAAATGATTTGCATAGGCATAATAAGCCATTAAATGATCTTCGTATTCTTCATGGTGAAATGTTTTTTCTTGGATCATGACTCAGCATACAAGGCCAGCAACACTTTTTCCGGCGTCATCGGCGCGGTGAACTCCGGTTCAAAGGCCGGATTGAAAGCCTGTATCGCCTTGATCAGCGCGAAATACACGCCGATGCCGTACATGAACGGTGGCTCCCCGACCGCTTTCGAATGCAGAATCGCGGCCGGATTGTCCTTGGCCACAAATTCGACGTTGATTTCCGGTGCGAAATGAATATCGGGAATCTTATAGGCGGTCAGCGTATCGTTCAGTAAACGGCCCTGGCTATCATGACGGATATCTTCGATCGTCATCCAGCCCAAGCCCTGCATCAGACCGCCCTCGACCTGGCCGAGATCGACCTCAGGCGCGAGACTCTTGCCGCCGTCATGCACGATAGCGACTTCATCGATGCGATAAATTCCGCGCAAGCAATCGACCGTCACTTCGACGGCGGCGCAGCCGTAAACATGATAGGCGAAAGGCCGGCCCTGTTCCTTGCTTCTGTCGAAATAGACGCCGGGCGTCGCATAATGCGCATGCGCCGACAACGCCGTCCGGGACAGATAGGCTTCGGAAATCAATTGATTCCAGCCGATTGCGGTCGGCTGGCCGTTGAAATATACGCGTTCTTGTTCGATGACGATTTTATCCGCTTTGGCCTCGATATCGAGCAGTCCGGCCGCGACTCGCTTCAAACCCTGCAGAATCTGCCGGCAAGCCAGTAAAGTCGCCTGACCGTTGAGATCGGCGCCGACGCTGGCCGCGGTCGGCGACATATTCGCGATGCGCGAGGTATTCGTGCTTTCGACCTTGACGCGCTCCCGATCTATCGAAAAGGTCGACGCGACGATGTTTCCGATTTTTTGCTTGACGCCTTGGCCCATTTCGACCGCGCCGCAACTGACGCCGACCGAACCATCGGCGTAAATATGCACCAGCGCGCCGGCTTGATTCAGAAAGGTTGCGGTAAACGAAATCCCGAAGCAGATCGGCATTAACGCCAAGGCTTTTTTCTCGAGTCGATGGCTCGCGTTGAAATCGTTTATCGCCTGTTGCCGCCGAGACAACGCAAGATTTTCCTGCAAGCGCTCCCAACAGAGGCCGGCCCGGCATTCTATCGCGGGCATGCCGTAAGGAAACGCTTGTCCTTCTTGCATTAAATTGAGGCGCTGAATTTCGGCTGCATCGATTTGCAATGCCGCCGCGGCTTTGAAAATCGCGGCTTCCAGCACGAACATCGCCTGCGGCCCGCCGAAGCCCCGGAATGCGGTGTTCGGCGGCAGATTTGTGCGGCAACTGACCGCAGACGCGCGCACGTTCGGAATGAAATAACTATTGCAAGCATGAAACAGCGTGCGCTCCAAGATAGCCAGCGAAAGATCGGCGACCGCACCGGCATTCTGGTAAAAATTGACGTCATAAGCCAAGATTTTGCCGCTGCGGTCCAAGCCGATCTTGAAGTCGGCATCGTAAGGGTGACGCTTGCCGGTCCAACGCATGTCGTCGCTTCGGCTCAATCGTATTTTGACGGGCCGTTGCAGACGGCTGGCCGCCAATGCCGCGATTGCGGCCCAGGCCGTCGCCTGTTCTTCCTTGCCGCCGAAACCGCCGCCGAGACGCAGCACATCGACTTCGACCTGCGTCATCGTCAGTTTCAACACGCGCGCGATGACCCGCTGCACCATGCCCGGCGACTGCGTGGCCGATACGACTCTTAAACCGCCGTTTTCCAGCGGATAAACGAGCGCGGTTTGAGTTTCCAGGTAGACATGCTCTTGCGCGCCCGATTGCGTCTTGCCTTCAACGATCACATCGCATGTTTGCCAGGCTTGCTCGATATCGCCGAGCGAAAAAATGCGCGGCGGCGCGATGTGCAGGCCTTGCCGGTGCGCCTCTCGGGCATCGAATACGGCGGGCAGTTCTCGATAGTCGACTTTGATGCGGGCGGCCGCGTGCCGGGCTTCGTGTTCGGATTCGGCAACGACCAAGGCGATCGGCTGGCCTTGATACATCACGGTTTGTTCGGCAAACAGTACCTCCTCGGTCTCGACATTGCCGATGTTGTTGTCGCCCGGTATATCGGCTGCGGTCATTATCGCGGCGACTCCCGAGCACGCCAAAGCCTCGCTGAAATCGATGCTTGCGATCAGGCCGTGAGCGATTGTCGACACGACAGGAAAGGCATGCAGCAAACCGGCCGGCGGCGCGATATCGTCGACGAAAGTCGAGCGCCCTTGGGCATGCAGTTCGAGATCATTAGCGTGCATGTAATTGCTCCCAGCGAATCGCTTCCGGAAATAGCTTCATGAAATGCGCGAAGATCAACTGTCTCAACAACAAACGTTTGTAATCGGCGGAACCGCGCAAGTCGGAAATCGGCGCGATTTCTTGCCGGGCGATATCGGCCGCGGCAGTTACGGTCTCCGGAGTTATCGGTCGGCCTTGCAAATAGTCGCAGGCCTTCTCGAAATAAAACGGCACCGGCGCGACGCCGCCGGCCGATAAACAGGCGCTGACGATGCGTCCGTCGGTATGCTCGATGCCGAGCGCCGAATTTACGGCGGCGATATCGAGATGCCGACGCATGCCGACCTTCTCGTAACTGAAACTCTGTGCCGCGGCTCGATTAAAACGGATGGCCTGCAAGCGTTCGCCGCTTTGCAAATCGACTTGTTTATAGCCTTGAAAAAAATCTTTGAGCGAAACGGTGCGGCATGCGTCATGCGAAACCAGCAGCAGACGGGCATTCAAGGCCAGAAAAAACACAGCTAGATCGGCAATCGGCGAGGCATTGACCAGATTGCCGCCGACCGTCGCGCGCGCACGGACCGGCGCCGAGCAAATCAATTCAAAGTCTTGCGTGACCGACGGAAACAATTGCCGAAACAACTTGGAGGTTTGAAGTTGTTCTATCGATGCCGCGGCATTTACGATGCAATCGTCAGCATCAAAACGAACACTGTCGGCGCTATCGGGCAAAAATGCCAATGGCCGGATGTGCAGCGAATGCGGTCTGGCCACCCATAAATCAGTGCCGCCGCCGACCAGTAACGCGTCCGGCGACGGCTCGACCGCATCGCGCGGCGCAAGGGCCGCGAGTTTCGCGGCAATCTCCGAAAAATAAGCCGGCAGAATTTGCCAGCGGACCAAATCGTCGATTCTGCATTCCGGCGGCGAGACGGACAGGTCGAATTGTCGGCAGAGCCGTGCTATCGCGCGTTTGATGCCGGCGTAACCGGTGCAGCGGCATAGATTACCGGCAAGCGCATCGATCGCGGCCTGTTCATCGGAAGTTTCGGCATTCAGAAAAAAACCGGTCAAGGCCATTACCAGGCCGGGCGTGCAGAAGCCGCATTGAATCGCGCCGCAATCGACCAAGGCGCGTTGAACCGGATTCAAGGATTCGGCGTTCAGGCCCTCCACCGTTACGACATGACAAGCGTCGATCGCGCCCAACGGTAACAAGCAGGCATTGACGGCCTGATAGCGTAAGCGGCCTCCGCGAATTTTTCCGAGCAACACTTGGCAGGCGCCGCAGTCTCCTTCCCGGCAGACGTCCTTGGTGCCGGTTAGACCTTGGCGCTGACGAATCAAATCCAGCACGACCCTTGCCGGGTCGGCATGATCGTCGATCGCTTTTCGATTCAAGATAAAACGAGTCATTGCGGAGTCACCGTCAGTGGCGTAAAGGAAAATGTTCGGCCGTCGAACAAACCCCGGTCGCTCAATTTCAATTCTGGAATGACCAGCAGAGCCATGAACGATAAGGTCATGAACGGCGCGCGCAGAGGCGAACCCAGTCGCTTGGCCAGTGCGTCCAAATCGGCATAGCGCGCCGCGACGCTGTCGCCGTCGGCGTCACTCATCAAGCCGGCGATCGGCAGTGGCAATAATTCGACACGCTCCCGGTCCGCTACGGCAATGCCGCCTCGCGCCGCGATTACCGCATTGACAGCTAGGCAAATGGCCTCGCTATCGGCGCCGACCGCGATGACGTTATGCGAATCGTGGGCTACGCTCGACGCCAATGCGCCTCGTTGCAATCCGAAGCCTTCGATGAAGGCCAGCGCCGGGCGGGCGGCTTCGTAACGATTGACAACGGTTAGTAATAACCGGTCGGATTCGATGTCGGGCACGATCTGTCCATGCACGATTTTAGGCGTGCGCAACACGGCTTGCGTGAACAATTCGCCGTCGAACGCTTTGATGACGCGGATTTGCTCGCCGCTCGCCGGCGCTTCGAGATCGGATGCGCTAATCGGTGCGGCGGCGAAGCGATTGACGGGGTTTGTTGCGTGATGCGTTAACAGGCTCTTGCCGTGCTCGGCAACTTTTTGGCCTCCAACCCAAGTGCCGAGTACGCTAAAGTCGGCCAGATTTTCGACCAGCACCGCATCCATGCGTTCGCCGACGCGCAGACGTCCGACCGGCAAATTATAATGATCGACCGGATTCCAACAGGCACAGCGCAAGACATCGAAAACGCTGTGACCGTGCGCGACGGCCCGGGCAACCAAGACATTGATATGACCTGCGACCAAGTCATCCGGGTGCTTGTCGTCGCTGCACAACATCACGCGCTCGGGAGCTTCGTCGATCAATGGATGCAATGCCTCGAAATTGCGCGCCGCCGAACCTTCCCGAATCAAGATGTGCATCCCGACCGCGAGTTTTTCGCGGGCTTCATCGAGCGTGCTGCATTCATGATCGGTCGAAATGCCGGCTGCCGCATAGCGCTTGACGTCTTCGCCGCTCAGGCCAGGCGCATGACCGTCGATCGGGTAGCCGAAACGCTTGGCCAATGCCAATTTTGCCGTAATATCAGGATCATCATGCAAAACCCCGGGATAATTCATCACTTCAGATAGATAACCTGCCTGCCGGTTTTCGAACAACCAGGCCAATTGTTCGCTGTCGAGGCGCGCGCCGGCCGTTTCGAACGGCGTTGCCGGCACGCATGAGGGCGCTCCGAACAATATCGGCATCGGCGTCAATGCGGCGCTGTCGCACATGAAGCGAATCCCGTCCAGGCCGAGCACATTGGCAATTTCATGCGGGTCGGATACCGCAGCGACGGTACCGTGCCGGCACGCGATTCGGGCAAATTCGTCCGGCGTCAACATCGAGCTTTCGATATGCACATGCGCATCGATAAAACCCGGCAACAGATAAGGTTTGTCCGGGTCTTCATCGCCCAATTCGATGATCGAGGCGATCGTTTCGTTATCCCAACCGATTTCGGACAAGACTATCCGCCGTTCGAGTATTTGAACAACATTCGCGATGATGCTTCCTTGATTTAGACTCACGTTCTTGGCCAATGGGTTTTCCTGGAGGCTTGATTAACCAATTTCAGATAATTTAGGCTCCGAAACTGTCTTATTATGTACATACAGCGACTGAGTCGGGTAGGCGAATTCAATGCCTTCCTGTTGGAACTGTTGGTAAATGTCCAGATTGATGGCTTGCTGCGCATCCATGTATACACCGTAGTCAGGGCTGAGCACATAATAGACGATTTCGAAATCGAGAGAGAACTCACCGTATTGAAAAAAATGAGCGCGATCGAAGCGAGTTTTATCTCGCTTCTCGACGATTGCTTTGAGCATTGCCGGAATGGCTTGCAGCTTTTCATAGGGCGTATCATAGACCACGCCAAGTTTGAATACCACGCGCCGCTCTTGCATGCGTTTGTAGTTGCGGATACGGGTGTCGAGCAGTTCGCCATTGGCGCAAATGATCTGCTCGCCGGTGAGGCTGCGCAACCGGGTGGTTTTGACGCCGATATGTTCTATGGTGCCGAAAAAGTCGCCGAAATTAACGAAATCTCCGATTACGAAGGGTTTGTCGAGCACGATAGACAGCGATGCGAATAAATCGCTGAGGATGCGTTGCAGCGCCAAAGCGATCGCGATACCGCCGATACCGAGACCGGCAACCAACGCGGTGATATCGATGCCGATGTTTTGCAGGATCAGTAGCAGTGCAACTGCCCATAACAACACCTGGCTAATGAAATTAAGGATTGCCAAAGCGCCCATGCTCGCGCCGTCGCGCTTGGTTTTGCGCGACAAAATACGGAAAATCCAGGCCCGTATAAAACCGCTCAGCCAAATCGCGATCTGCAGTGCGATGACGACTTTTGTGATTTTGGCGATCGTTGTGTCTGTGGCGGGGTCAAGCGTTAGCGATAATGATGCGAAAAAGACAGCGACGACCAGAAAAAAAATAAGATTGGCGCGTTTGACCGTGCTCAGAATTTCATTTGCTTGGGAGAAATGTTTGCGTTCGGCGGCATGCCTCAATCCGCGTATCAGAAACCAACGCAAAACGAATAATAAAATAAAGGTCACCGACGCGATGGCAAAGGCGTAAAACCAATCCAATAGCGAATTATGATTGATCTCCATGTTGATTAAACTTTTGATCCGATCGCTAAGGTTGTATTGCGAGGTTCTGGCATTAATATCTTCGATTAAGTATTGGTGAAGCCGGCGGCTTTCATCCATGGCACCGTTTAATTCGGTCAACGTGCCGATGATACTTTGTATGTGTTCGCTTTGACGGGATTCCCAAATGGGCTTGTCCGGTATCGTTTTGCTGCCGACTGCATTCAGTCGGCTTTGCCAGTCGCTGAGCCAAAGCTTGATGGTGGCTTGTTCTTGTTCGATTTGTGTAATGGCTGAGTTAGAATGCGATCGCCAATTCGGTAATTCCTGTTGTTCGACCGATTCATTGAATAAGTCATGGCGCTTTTGCCATATCTCCTTTCTTTCCGAAATTAATTTTAGTTCGCGTTGCGCGGCATCGGTTTTCGATTTAAGTGCTTCTAGCTCCAGACGGCGCGCTTCTGTTTCTTCAATGGCGTGTATATCTTCGAAAGAAGCCGCTTCCAGACGCTTCCTGGCTTGATCTAATAGGCTTTGTGCCTTTGATTGCTGATCGTTGAGTCGAGACAAATCGCGGTTCAGTTCGAATTGATGTTTGCGAATGCTCTCGTTTTTTTGGGTCAATTCCGAACTGTTGAAGCCGGCGTGTTGCTGTAAATAGTCGTTTTGACGACGTAATAGATCAAGATGGGTGTCGTAGACTGAAAACGTTTTTTCTTCGTTTTTCAGTTCCAGTTCGCGAAGCGTTTGTTGTTGTTCGGCGAGAGCATGTTCCAATTCCGCCGCTTTCAGCAGCAAGGGCTCGATTGCGCCATTTTGATTTTGTATTTGAGTCAGTTTGTCTTGTGTTTGTTTAAATGCCAGTTGCGTTTGCGCCAAGCCTTCTTTAGCGAAATCGACTTTGGCGCGAACTACTTTAACCCGGGCCGACTCTATGGCGAGTTGTTCTCGTGCGCGGTCCAAATCCAAAACTGAAAAAGGTTTTTCAGGCTCAGGCTCTTTCTCTAGTCGGGCAATTTCTTGTAAGTCGGCGGTTTTTTGTGCATCTAATTCCTGACTTCGATTGAGTTCGATGATTTGTGCCGTAAAGGTTGCCGCTGTTTGTTCCAGCAGTGCGAGTTGCTTTTGTAATAGTTCGGAATCTTGGTCCGATGCTTTTTGCAAACGCCGGTTGATTTCAGTTCTTTCATTTTCCAAGGCTTTACGACGTTCCGTAATGGCTTCGATGGTTTGGTCGAGCGTGGCGTATTCGGTGCTATTCTCGGGTTCCGTAGCTTGTTGTGCGTCTTGAGACCAGGCTACATTAAACGGTGCCATCAAGAAAAATAGCAATAGCCATAGACTTGGATTTCGGGTCAGTGAAATTGCTTCGTTGATGTTCATGTTTATTCCTCGAATTTATTAGTAGGCCGTTTTCGTAGCGTACTCGGTCATAAGTCGTGTTTACCAAAATGTCGCGGCATTGCAATCATCCCGGTTGTCAGCAATCAAAGTGTGTAAATTGGTGAAGGTGGAAACTTCGATTAACCGAGTTGACGCCAATTTTTACTGGTATCTACGTCCCGGGTATTAGCGAGAGAGTATGATTAATTGGAAACTTAAATTTGATGGATGAGCGGCAGCTGCATTTGAAGTGTCGTGAAATCAATGAAAAATGATTATAAGCTCCCCTTTTGGAACTGGGAGTATCTAATATTTAAGACTTCACTGCAAATCGCGGCCGATCAGAATACCGGTGGTGGCAATTTCTTTTTTGGGGTTTTGGCGAAAATATCCTGGCGCTCGTATCAATTCGCCAGTTGTTCTTCAGCAGACGTTAAGTTTAATGAGCTATTTTAAGAATGTTTGTCAATATATTGAATTTTAAGTATCTTATGGCTTTTCAGTTGTTGCATAAAAAATCGTATCATTTGCTCGTTAGACGTAATTTCGGGTTCGCTGTCGTTTTGGCGATTTCTGCTTTGATGTTATTCGGTTGTTCAGTCAAACAACCGGTGCCGGAAGATGGCTTCGATAGAGCAATCGAATTCAAGAGAGATGCGCCTTATAACAGGCCTTACCAAGTGAATGGCAAACGCTACTATCCCTTAGTCAATCCCAATGGATATAAAGAAAGAGGCATTGCTTCTTGGTATGGCGCCGAATCCGGCAATCGGACTGCGATGGGCGTCAAGTTTAATCCCGATGGCTTAAGCGCCGCGCATAAAACGCTTCCTTTACCTTCCAGAGTCAAAGTGACTAACTTGCAAAATGGCCGGTCGATTATTTTGGTCGTGAACGATCGCGGCCCCTTCGCCAAAAATCGTTTGATCGATCTATCGAAAGGCGCGGCTAAAGCGATAGGCGTTAAAGGACTTGTCGAAGTGGAAGTGGAGTATATCGGCGAGTATGCCGGTAGCAATAGATAGTCGATGCCGACGCGAAAGTATACCTTTCGCACTTCAAATTTCGGCAGTGTCTAAGGAGGCACCGGGGTGTGCGGCCCCTCACCTAACGCTAGGTGAGGGGCCAGCATGGAGCTGGCATAGAGCCTACAGGGACGTTTCACGGCGTCCTTTGACGGGCAACCCCTGCGCCGAATTATGATCTACGAGGGGTATAAATCATTCAGTCATACGTTTGATGAATAGGCAACCAAATCTTAAAACTGGCGCCCTCTCCGATTTGGCTCGAAACATCGATTCTGCCATGATGAGCTCGGACAATATTATTTGCGGTCGATAAGCCCAGGCCGATACCTTTGCCAATAGGGCGCGTCGTGAAAAACGGTTCAAATAATCGATGCATATGGTTCGGATTAATCCCGGGGCCGTCGTCTGCAATTTCCACCCATATTTGTTTGTCGTCGATACCGGTTCGTATGATGATTTCGCCGGATTCGCCGACGGCTTGCCAGGCATTAGTCAGCAAACTTAAAAAAACTTGATTCATGAGTTGAGGAATGCATTCGATCTCGGGCGTGTCTCCATATTCTTTGCGAATACGGCATTGGATATTTTGGCTGCAGACGAACACCTTTAAAGTCGTATCCAAGCTCTGCTTGATATCGTATTGTTGCCAGTTTTGGCCGTTGTCATCGGTGAATTGATTGAAGGCACGTACGATATTTCGTACTCGGGTTAAACCTTCTTTGGATTCGCTAATCAGATCGGCTATATCCTCGCGCAAAAAATTCCAGTCTTTTTGCTGCTTCAAGGCTTGTAATTTTTCGATACAGTCCGGTTGGGGCCGGCATTTGGAAAGTTGATTATCGTATTGGTCGATCAAGTCGAATATTTCGAGGGCATATTCTTGAAAGGAATTGAGGTTGGAAAAAATAAACCCCAACGGATTATTGATTTCGTGTGCAATGCCGGCCGCTAATTGACCGATCGCGGCGAGTTTTTCCGATTGCATCAGTTCGGATTGAATCAATTGATGTTCCTGCATGCGTTTTTGCAGTTCCGTCTCGAGATGGATATTTTGATTTTGTAAGCGTTCGCGCGCTTTTTTAAGTTCTATTTGTAAGTTGACCCTGACCGATAATATCGATAAGTTGCAGGGTTTATAGAGATAATCCGCCGCACCCAACGAAAAACCGAATGTTTCGTCTAGTTCGGAGGTCAACGCCGTCACGAAAATGACAGGAATGTCTTGCGTCTTCGGATTACTCTTCAACGCTTTAATGACTTCGTAACCATCCATGCCGGGCATCATAATGTCCAACAGTATGAGGTCTAGGGATGTATTATTCGCTATTTCCAAGGCTTTAGCGCCCGATGTTGCGACCAATACCGCATAATCCGTCATCAAACATTGTCCGAAAACCGAAAGGTTGACGCTTTCGTCATCGACTATCAGAATGCTGGGGCGCTTATTAATGCTCGTGGTATCGTTTGACATCAAGACCTCAAAATTTATTTATCATCATCGTAGATCAAAATTCGGCATCGGCGTCCTATCGGGCGAGTGACCGAACTCTTCGCCACGCTGCGTACTTTCATCTGCCGGGGCGATCGATTGCCAGACCTTCATGAATATTACTATAGTAATATGAGTTCCACCCTCCAAGATAGTGCCCGAATTGCGGCTAAAAGACCGATGCCAAAAAATTTAGAATCCATCGAAGAAAAAAAATATTATCGGTTGCGCGTCAGCACGGATGATTGCGGTTTAGAGCTTTACCTGTCCGATTCGTTATCGGTTCGAGAAGCGCTAGATCATACCGAAATTCGGGTTCGTGCGGCCTGTGGAGGACTAGGTACATGCGGCGCTTGTTTGATACAAGTCATTTCCGGCCGGTTCAATCCTCCGACACCGGCAGAGCGGCAAAAATTATTGCCGGATCAATTGGTTCAGGGATATCGACTCGCCTGTCAATTAAGGACTCTGAGTGACGGTGAAGCCTACCTTGCCCATCCTGCTCCGCCGTCGCAATGGAGAAGTCCGGATCGATGCGAGTGGCCTACGGTCGAGTTTTCAAAAGATATCGACGAGGTTCGGCAGCCGTATGGGATTGCGGTCGATTTAGGAACGACTCATATTCGTTTGTCTATTTGGAATCGTCATACCGCTCGGCTCATCGGTTGCCGGGTAGGTATCAATCCTCAAGTGGCTCATGGTGCCGATGTCTTGACTCGTTTGGATTCCCGGCGATTGGACGTTCATGCCTCGCGGGACTTGATGATCGAAGGGCGTAAGGCTATCTTGGACGGCATTCGAGATATTTTAAGCCGAGATTTTGGGGAAGTCGTTCACGTCCTTGACGAAACCGGAAAGATTATTATCGTCGGAAACACCGTCATGTTGATGTTGATTGGCGGCGGTAACGATAGCGATGATCTGTATCGGCTTGAAAATTGGCATATTCCTGTCGAGTGTCGAATCGATGATATTGCCGCTTGGCGCCATGATTGGCGTATGCCCCATGCGGATATTTCGATCGCTCAGCCATTGGCCGGTTTTGTCGGGTCGGATTTATTGGCCGATCTTTTGGCTTCAGGTATAACCGAGCAACCCGTTCCGATGCTGTTGGCGGATTTGGGAACCAATACTGAAATTGCTCTGTGGGACGGCACTGCGGCATGGGTGACATCGGTACCGGGCGGTCCGGCGTTTGAAGGCGTCGGGATGCGCAATGGTATGGCGGCTGAAACGGGTGCCGTTTATCGGGTTCGCGATGACGGCGATCGTTGGCTGATTGCTACGATTGGCGATCAGCCGATTCGAGGATATTGTGCCAGTGGCTTCATCGATGCGATTGCAGTGATGTTGGACAAACAAATTCTCAAGCCCTCCGGTCGCTTTACCCAATCATTGCAACCGAGCGGTACGGGTTATCGGCTTGATGTCGACAATGCTAGGTCGGCGATTTTTGGTAGTGATGTCGATATTTTTCAACGAGCCAAGGCTTCGACCGCCGCAGCCATGATGCAATTACTCGGATTTGCCGATTTGAAACCAAGCGATTTACAGGCTGTTTGGATTTGCGGCAGTTTGGGGCAGCATCTGGATTTACACAATGCGATTCGTGTCGGTTTGTTGCCCCGTTTACCGGTCGACAGATTCAAACGTTTTGCGAATGCGAGTCTGGCCGGGTGCGAGCAGTTGTTGCTGGACCGAAATGCAAATACTCGTTTAAATACGATCATAAGTAAGACAAAATCGATCAATTTAGGCGGGATAAGTAGCTATGAAGAAAGTTTTATCGAGCATTTGCGCTTGCAGCCGATGGCATAAGGGGGCCGAAATATGTTGAGTCGTTATGTGCAGGCATACAACGAAGCGGTTTTCGAAACCGATAAACAGGCGGCCTTGGCCGTGGTCGACGGGGCTCTACAGGACGGTTATAGCCCGGAAGATATTGTGTTCAATTTGGTCATCCCTGCCGTGGAAGCCATGATGGCGCGCATCGAACAGGACCCCGATTCCAATTTGGCGCAACATTTCATGACGGCACAAATCGCCTCGGAAGTGACCGAGCGAATGCTGGAAAAATTCGCTAGCCCGCCGGAAGCGATAGGCAAAGTGGTGATCGGCGCCGCCTATGGCGATTTACACTCGCTCGGTAAACGTATCGTGATCGGGTGTCTTAAATCGCTGATGGTGGATGTCATCGATCTAGGTATTAATATCCGCGCCGAACAATTTGTCGACAGGGCTGTTGAAAACGGCGCGCAAGTCATCGCGATCTCAGCCATGATGGTGCATACCGCGACCGGCGAGAACGGCAGTATCAAGGTTCGAGCCTTATTAAAGGAGCGAGGCTTGGAAGACAAAATAAAATTGGCGGTTGGCGGCGCGCCTTACCGATTCGATCCGGAGTTATACAAAAAAGTGGGGGGCGACGCATGGGCTCCCGACGGCGTGACGGCGGCAAAAGTTATTATCCAATTGATCAAAGAGGTGAACGCATGACACCTTTAGAAATTTTAGCGGCGGCTATAAACGGCGATCCGGCACCGCGTATTCCGATCTTTTGCAATTTGCTCGATCAAGGCGCGCGCGAACTCAATATGCACTCGCAAGATTATTTTGCTCGAGGAGAATGCGTGGCCGAAGCGCAATTGCGAATGTTAAAGCGCTTCGGTCATGACAATGCGTGGAGTTTGCATTATGTCGGCAAGGAAGCCGAATTGTTGGGCTGCCAAAAAATATTATTTGCCGATGACGGCGTGCCTAATGTGGAAGATTTCGTGATCAAGAATTGGGACGATATCGCCAAATTCGAAGTCCCAACCGATATTACTCAACATCAAGCGTGGCAGGCCATTGACGATTGTTTATCGATTTTACGTGCCGAAATAGGGCAGACGCATGCCATTTGCGCTTACGTGACGGCCTCGACGACCTTGCCGGCCCTATTGATGGGCATGGATAACTGGATGGAGCTGTTTTTGACCGGGCCTGTCGATCTGCGCGACGAATTGTTGCGCAAATGCGTTGATTTTTTTCATCAGCACATTAACGCGCTGCGTGCGGCCGGAGCGAATGTTCTGATTTACTCGACGCCGTTCGGTTCGCCCTATTTGGTCGGTAATAAAATCATTGAACAAATCGTGTTGCCCTGGATGAAACTCGATTTGCAGCCGGGCGGCGTAGATGATGTCGTCTATTACTGCGGTATGGCGCCATTTAACGGCGTCATCGATTTGGTGTTTGACCAACTGGGCATCACCTCGCATTACATCAGTCCATTGGCTGACTTGGCCGAAGCCAAGCGCTTGATCAATACCCGCGGCTTGACTTGTGGTGTGATAGACGACATCAAAATGATTCATTGGACTGAGGCGGAAACCAAAGCCGAAGTTAAACGCATCGTCGAGATAGGCAAGCAGGGCGGACATTTTTTATTCGGTAATGGCGTTATGCCTCTGGCAGTGCCGGAGGTCAATATCAAGGCGATGATAACGGCTGCCTTTGAGTACGGGCAGTTGACATGAAAAAATTTGTCCTGCATCAGGAGCATACAGAGCCCTTGACGATGGTCGGTTGCGGTATTTTGCGCAAAGAAGTCGACTATTTGATCCGGACTCATGGCTGGAATGTGCAAACGCATTTTTTGGATTCGGCCCTGCACAATTACCTGAATCGTTTATCGAAAGAACTTAACGAAGCCTTGCAAGAGCATGAGGCGAAAGGCGAAAAAACCTTTGTTTTTTACGGGAGTTGCCATCCGTTGATGGACAATTATTTGGACGAGCATCGCACTTGCCGTACCCGGGGGCAAAATTGCATCGTTATGTTATTGGGTTATGAGCGTTTCATGCAGGAGCTTGAAAAGGGTGCGTACTTTCTGGTCGAGGATTGGGCGTTGACCTGGCAACCGATGATCACGGCATGTTTCGGTAACAATATTACTGTCGTACGCGAAATTTTTCACAGTAGCCATAAATTCATGCTTGCACTCAAAACCCCATGCAGCGTCGATTTTTCCGAAGCCGCTCAAACGGCGGCCGATTTTGTGGATTTGCCTTTACAGTGGCTCGAAGTGGATCTTGAACACTTAAAGCAAGTGTTGTTCGAAGCTATTAAGCAGCGATTAGATCAAGCAACGACTTGAACGGGCATGATGAATTCAAACGAACATGATTTGCAAATGCGTATAGAGCACTTGGAACACCGTGTCCGTAAGCTATCCGAAGAAAAGGCCAATCTGCATCTTGTCCTGCATATGGTGGAATTGCTCAATCCGATTGCCGGTATCGATTATTTCTTAGATAGTATGATCGCGGCTCTTTGCGGTAGTTTAGGCGGTACCAATACGGAGATTTATTATCTGGACGAAGGCGAGATTCACTATGTCAACTTATTCGGCGAAAAACGGATTGTCGGTGAGATTGAAGATTCGTTGGTGGCGGAGGTCTTTGCCACTCGCCATTTTGTCGAACAAAATACCGATTTGAACCATACCTTGCTCAAGGATAATGTAGCGGCGGTGGCTTGTACTTGGGTGATGCCCTTAACTATCGGCGACCAAATTTTGGGTGTTGTCAAAATGTCCGATTTGCTTGGGTCGGCACAGATGCGCAATTATTTGGCACCGTTTTTTTCTCATATTGCGCTGATTCTGAACAATAAAATCCAAACCCGTAAAGCGGAAGCCGCTAATCGCGCTAAAAGCAGTTTTTTAGCGACGATGTCGCACGAAATCCGCACACCGTTAAATGGGATTTTAGGTATGGCTCAATTATTGGCCAAGCAAGAATGTAGCGATGCCAAGCGTATGGAGTGTGTGCGTACGATTTTGACCTCCGGCAACAATTTGCTTGCTTTGCTCAATGATATTTTAGATTTGTCTAAAATCGAGGCGAATCGCTTGGAGTTAAATTTATTAGCCGTTCAACCACAAAGGATCTTAGACGAAATCATGACGCTTTTTTCCGGTGCCGCCCAGCAAAAAGGCCTGAGAATTCATGCGGCCTGGGTAGATGGCGAGGTAAAGGCTTATCAAGTTGACTCGCTCAGAGTTAAGCAAATGTTATCCAATCTGGTCAGTAATGCGATTAAGTTTACCGATCGCGGTTCTGTCCGGATTGAGGCACGTTCAATCCTTGATGAGTCGGGGAATTGCTTGTTGGAGTTTTCGGTCAGCGATACCGGTATCGGTATTCCAAAGGACAAGCAGCGCGAGTTATTTAAACCGTTTACCCAGGTCGATAGCAGTTCGAATCGACGCTATGTGGGTACTGGGCTAGGTTTGTCGCTGGTGTCGCGTTTTGCCGAGTTGATGCAAGGCAAAGCAGGGTTTGAGAGCGATGAAGGGCAAGGTTCGCGTTTTTGGTTTCGGATACCTACCCGAGTCGATAATGAGATCGACAACACCGCTTTACCATCCAATATCGATGAATCATCCCAATTATCGAATCTAAATCTTAAGTTAAAACGCGTATTATTGATCGCTAGCGATTCCGTGCATGGTGCTAATTTGTCGGCACAACTTAAGGCTCGATCTATCGACGCGTTTAGCATTGATCTTGACGATCAAATTCCGGACGTTATCGACAAGGATCTAGGATTTGATGCAATCATTATTGAGTCAAGTTTGGAAAATAGATCTCTTAGCCGCCTTGCGAGAAAGATTCGTGACTTGGAGTCGGCTAATCGTCTTCCTCGCGCATTCATCATCGGTATTAGCGATAAACAGCATAGCGATGAGTTGGACACGGAATTTGAGCAGGATATCGATGAGTTGCTCGTTCGGCCTTTTACGATAGAGCATTTAGTGAACGTTATCGAAAGCCATATTCGTTTATCTGCGGCTCTGCAACAAAAGACAGTCATTTGTAATGAGGAAGAACGCTTGTTTTTCAAGAATTGTGAGGGTATCACCGAGATTCTCGATGATCTCGAACGCCAGTTGGAAAAAAATATGTTCACGGCTGTTGAGCAGTTTAACATGCTGCAAGCAAAAGTGGACGGTAGTTCGATCGCTTCGCATTTTGTCGCGCTTGGTAAACTAATCAATGATATGAATTTTGAGGAGGCTCATTTACAGCTAAAGTTATTGCGCGAGCGATTCTCCGAGACCGAGACGAAGGAAACGCATTGTGGGCATTGAGCGCCAGAAAATCCTGATAATCGACGATACGCCGGCCAATATTACGTTGTTGGGGATGGCATTAAAGGATCACTACGAGATCCAGATCGCGACTAGCGGTAAAAAAGGCTTGGAGCTGGCTAGCGAGACTCCGCCCGATTTGGTTTTGCTCGATATCATGATGCCCGATCTCGATGGCTATGAAACCTGCCGGTTATTCAAGGCCGATGAAAGGTTGCGGCATATACCGATTATTTTCGTGACTGCGTTGAGCGAAATCGAAGCTGAAATTCAAGGTTTATCGCTGGGTGCGGCAGATTATTTGGTCAAACCGTTTAATCTCCAGATTGCTCAGCTTAGGGTGCGCAATTTATTGGAAACCGAACGAATGCGGCAGGCGTTGCGTCAGACGGAAGAAGATCAACGTCTTGCCGCGACCGTCTTTGCCTATAGTCATGACGGCATCGTGATTACCGATGTTGAAAACCGTATTATCAATGTCAATAACGCCTTTAGCCGTATTACCGGTTATGGACTTGACGAAATCAAAGGCCAAAACCCAAGCATACTCAAATCGGGGCGGCAGGATACCGAATTCTACCAAAACATGTGGCAAGCCTTGTTATCGGAAGGTCACTGGAGCGGCGAAATTTGGAATCGCAACAAGCAGGGTGAGATTTACGCGGCTTTGACGTCTATTGCTGTGGTCAGGGACGATCAAGACAGCATTCATCATTTCATCGGTTCATTTATCGACATTACTCCGATCAAAGAACATCAGCACGCATTGGAACGTATCGCGCATTTCGATCCCTTGACCGGGGTTCCGAACCGCTTTTTATTATCGGATCGATTGGAACAAGCCATTGTTCATACGCGGCGGTCGCGAAAATTAATGGCGGTGTGTTATCTGGATCTGGATGAATTTAAACCGATCAATGATCGATTCGGTCATCAAGTCGGCGATCAATTATTGATAGAAATTACCCGTCGCATCAAGGCTTGTTTACGCGAAGGCGATACGTTGGCACGCATAGGCGGCGATGAGTTTGTATTATTATTGTTGGATATCAATGACAGAGGCGAATGTAAGACGATATTACGAAGAATTCTCAAAGCTGTTTCGGCAAAAATGTTGTTGGCGAATCAATATGTGTCGGTATCATTGAGCTTGGGTTTTACTCTGTATCCGGATGATTTTTCCGATACTGAAACACTGATTCGACATGCCGATCAAGCGATGTATCAAGCCAAGCAACAAGGTAAGAATCGATTTCAACGTTTCGACATGCTTCAAGAAAAACATGCATACGAGCAAGGGAAGCAACTTGCCCGTATCGAATGCGCATTGGCCAATAATGAATTTGTGTTGTATTTTCAGCCGAAGATCAATCTTCGCGATGGCGCTATTCTGGGAGTCGAGGCCTTGATTCGCTGGCAACATCCCGCGCGTGGTTTACTGAGCCCCTCCATGTTTTTGCCGATGATTCAAGGCAGTCAGCTTGAGATTAATATCGGCGATTGGGTGTTATCGACTGCCTTGAGTCGGTGGAATCAATGGAAAAAAGCAGGGGTCGATATTGCCATTAGTATTAATATTGCCGCTGGAGCATTGCTGCACCCTGACTTTGTTGAGAATTTATCCGCTAAATGTGCCGAATATCCGGATTTGCAGTCAGGCTGTCTTGAGTTGGAAATACTGGAGACCGGAGCATTGGATGATGACGAACGCGCGATTAAGGTAATGAAGGCTTGCCAAGCTTTGGGTGTCGTATTTGCGCTCGACGATTTCGGAACAGGCTATTCGTCGTTGAGTTATCTGAAATCCTTACCGGCAAAAACGTTAAAAATCGACCGGTCGTTTGTATTGGGTATGCTGGAAAATGAAGGAGATTTAGCGATCGTTAAAGGGATTATTGATCTAGCCTCGATATTCAAAATGCAAGTCATCTCGGAAGGCGTCGAAACAGTCGCGCACTTATTGAAATTACTTGAGCTAGGTTGTGAAAATGGTCAAGGGTATGCAATTGCAAAACCGATGCCAGAGGAGGATTTGCTCAATTGGTTAAAAGAATGGCAGTTGGAGCAAAAGAATTATCTTAAAAAAGCATTTCACCATGAAGAGCATGAAGATTAAGAAGTTATACCTATCGCACTTCAAATTTCGGCATTAGCGTATGAAGGCGTCGGGGTGTTCGGCAAAGGCTTTGCCAGCATGGACGTATTCACGGCGTCCTTTGACGGACACCCCGGCACCGAAGTTTGACCAGCAAAGGGTATATAAAACTTTCGCTTACTCAAGAAGTTGGCAGCGATGTTTAGATAATTTCTTGAATGTTTCAAGAAATTCATGTGCTTCATGGTTAAATTGCAGCAATTCCCAGTTTGAGCAGTTTCGCCGATTTTAGGGTGTGGGGTATGCCTGTCGAGGAACGCCGTAAACCCATCCATGGGGGCTTGGCGGCAGCTCGAACGCCAAGGATGGCCTGAATGCAGATTTTGCAGGAGCAAAAATCTGCAAGCGCCAAGGATGGCGTGAATGCAGATTTTGCAGGAGCAAAAATCTGCCCTGCCGCCGACATCCTCGCCAAGCATACCCCACACCCTTTTTGATCTCCAAATTGGGAATTGCTGGTTAAATTGCCGAATTTAGGCTTATTGAATCGATTACTGTAAGGTTTGAAAAACCGCCTCGGTTAATTTTTGCAGTTGATGTTCATCGATTATATAAGGCGGCATAGTATAGATTAAACGCCCGAAAGGCCTTAACCAAACGCCTTGTTTAACCAAGCGGTCTTGAATTTCGGAAAGGCACACAGGGTTTTTCATTTCAACGACACCGATAGCGCCGAGCACTCTGACATCGTCGACGCTAGCCAGGTTGCGGCACGGTTCCAAGCCCTTTTTTAGCCCGGCTTCTATGGCCGTGACCTGGCTTTGCCAATCCGAGTCGAGTAATAAGTCGATGCTTGCTGATGCGATGCTGCAGGCCAGCGGATTTCCCATGAATGTCGGCCCGTGCATGAAGCAGCCGGCCGGTCCTTCCGAAATCGATTCGGCGACTTTGTCGGTCGTTAATGTTGCGGCTAGCGTCAGGTAACCGCCGGTTAAGGCCTTGCCGAGACACAAAATATCCGGAGAAATGCCGGCATGTTCGCAAGCGAACAGTTTGCCGGTACGACCGAAGCCGGTCGCAATTTCGTCGGCGATCAGCAAGACATCATATTTTTTGCACAAGGCGCTTACCGATTTCAGATAGTCGGGATGATAAAACCACATGCCCCCCGCGCCTTGTACGATTGGTTCGAGAATGACCGCCGCGCAGGAGTCGCCGTGCTTCGATAGAATGGATTCCAACGAATCGATATCGGACGGATTCCAAGATTCGCCGAAACGGCAAGCGGGCCGCTGCGCGAAATGGTGCTGAGGCAATACGGGATTGAATAAATGATGCATGCCGGTAACCGGGTCGCAGACCGACATCGCGCCGAAGGTATCGCCGTGATAACCGCCCCGAAGCGCCACGAATCGGTTTTTTTCGGGTTTGCCGAGCGCTTGCCAATATTGAATGGCCATCTTCAATGCGACTTCGACGCTGACCGATCCGGAGTCGCTCAAAAACACCGAACTCAAGCCCTCGGGGGTGATTTTCAATAGACGCTCGACCAATTCGATTGCCGGCGTATGCGTAATGCCGCCGAACATCACATGGGCCATCGATTGTAATTGTTCCGTGGCCGCTTGATTGAGCTTGGGGTGATTGTAACCGTGTATTGCCGACCACCAAGACGACATTCCGTCGATCAATTCGCGGCCATCGGCCAGTTTAAGCATGACGCCGGAGGCGCTGGCGACATGATAAACCGGTGTCGGTGCTGTCATTGACGTGTAGGGATGCCAGATATGGTCGCGGTCGAGTTGCAGTAGTGTGTTGAGTTGAGTCATTGATCTGAATAAGGTAGAGGGGTGTTATGATTCTAAATTAGTCGCGTAGGTCGGGTTAGCGCTAGCGTAACCCGACCTACGCGGCGGCTGCCGACATCCTCGCTAGGCAAACCCCCCGCACCTTTTCATTCAAGGATGCAATCCATGTGTGATTCAGCGCATGACTGCCAAAGCGTTTACGTTTAGCGCCATTGCAAGACGACATAGCGAGACATGCCGCGATCGCTGATCAGTAACAAGACCTGTTTATTCCCTTTGCTTTGGTTGACGGCACGGTTGAATTCATCGGCCGAGTTAACCGGTTTACGGTCGACTTGCAGGATTAAGGTGCCGCGGCGAATGCCTGCCATTGCAGCAATGGAGCCCGGATTGACTTCGGTGACGATGACGCCTTGGCCGGGGGTTGCATTGAATTGCCTTGCTAAATCTCGGGTCACGGTCTGCACGGTCAAGCCTAATTCTTCGGTGCTTTGGGCGGGCGCTTGCGCGGCCGCAATTTGTTGATCGCCGAGTTTTTCGATTTTTATATCGATTGTTCGCGATTTTCCATCGCGCAGGATCGTGACTTGGGCGCTTTTGCCGGGCGGTGTCAATGCGACGCGGTTTCTGAAATCGCCGATATCGTTGACCGGCCGGCCTTGGTATTCGGTTACGATGTCGCCGGCTTTGAGTCCGGCCTTCGCCGCCGGCGAATCATCGGTGACCTGTGCGATTAAAATGCCTTGATGGTTTTTTAAATTGAAGGATTCGGCCAAATCCGGCGTCAACGGCTGAATCACGACGCCTAAATAGCCGCGCGTGACTTCGCCTCGTTCGATCAATTGGTCGGCGATCGATTTTGCCAGATTGATCGGGATCGCGAAACCAACGCCCATGTGACCGCCGCTCCGACTGAAAATCGCGGTATTGATGCCGACTGCTTCACCATCCAGGTTGACGAGCGGGCCACCGGAATTACCGGGATTGATCGCGGCATCGGTTTGAATGAAGTCTTCATAATCGCTGATGCCGAGGCTGGTTCTGCCCTTGGCGCTTACGACCCCGACGGTCAACGTATGGCTCAAGCCGAACGGATTGCCGATAGCCACGACCCATTCGCCGACTTCTAGTTTTGTTGAGTCGCCTAGCGGCAGGGCCGGCAAGTTTCCGGCCTTGATTTCAATGACGGCAATATCCGATTTAGGATCGGTGCCGGTAATCTTGGCGTCGAATTCCCGCCCGTCTTGGAATGTCACGCGAATTTTGTCGGCATTCGCAACGACATGGTTGTTCGTGATGATATAGGAGGTTTCGCTCAACAAGCCTCGCTTCGACGCAAAAACGAAGCCGGAACCTTGGCCTATCGCGGGCGGCCGTTGTTGCGGGGTAGGGGCCGGTCCCGGGCGTCTTGGCGTGCCGGGAAATTCGTCACCGAAAAAACGCCGGAAAAAATCATCGCCGAAAGGCCATTCGTCTCCGAACGGAGTAGCAAAGGGTGTTTGCGCGACGCCTTCACGAGAGCTTTCCACCTGGATGAAGACAACCGAGGGAGAAGCTTGCCGTGCGACCGATGCAAACGCTTTACTGGTTTCGCGAAGATTTTCGATACCGCCCGTTTGCGCGAATGAGAGAGGGGAAAATGTGACAATTAACAGTAGTAACGGTAAAAAATATTTTTTATTCATAAATTTAACCTTCTTTTCTGTTGCTTATGGCGCGTAAGGAAATTTGTAAAAGTTTAAACCTAAAAAGAGCATTTGAGTGCTTCAACTACCGTTCGCCCTGAGCCCTTCGGCTACGCTCAGGAGAGCCCTGTCGAAGCGGTGAAGGGTAGTTTGAGACTTCACCAATGCGGTGAAAGTGTTGTAGACCGTTCATGCTTCGACTTGGCTCAGTACGAACGGTCTACAACACATGCCAACGTAATTATTCACACCCCCTATCGTTCCTACGCTCCGGCGTGGGAATGAAGACCGAGACGCTCTAGCGTCTCGTACCGCTGGAGCGATACTCAGGCGTTCCCACGCCGGAGCGTGGGAACGATAATTTTCGGGGGACTGAATAATTACATGCCAACTGTTCATTTTGGGTTATATCTATCGCACTTCAAATTTCGGCATTAGCGTATGGAGGCGTCGGGGTGTTCGGCAAAGGCTTTGGCAGCATGGATGCTGTCATAGAGCCTACATGTACGTATTCATTGCGTCCTTTGACGGGCACCCCGACGCCGAAATTTGACTAGCAAAGGGTATAAAAGATTCTTTGGCCAATATGTTTTTGCCTTGTTGACTGAATCCTCGAGCGTTAATATTAGCGGGTAGCTTTTAAGGCTTTTCTCAAAAAACAATAAAATGCACTTTACCTACGTGTGTATATACCTATCGCACTTCAAATTTCGGCATTAGCGTATGGAGGCGTCGGGGTGTTCGGCAAAGGCTTTGGCAGCATGGATGCTGTCATAGAGCCTACATGGACGTATTCACTGCGTCCTTTGACGGGCACCCCGACGCCGAAATTTGACTAGTAAAGGGTATATAAGGATTATTTTTTAAATTTCAAAATTATTCAGGAATTCTTTGTGGAAAATTTTACACCGTTCTCGGCTTTTCTCGGCGGAACATTGATCGGTTTGGCCGCCACCTTGCTGTTATGGCTAAATGGTCGCATGGCCGGGGTTAGCGGCATCATGCATCGTTTACTCAATTCCCCGAAGTCGGAGTGGCTTTGGCGGTTCAATTTTTTAATCGGCCTGGTATTAGGCGCTTTACTGTTTAATTGGTTCAATCCCGGGTTTTTCACGCCGCGTTCCGACTATCCTTATTGGCTGTTGGCCGTGGGCGGTTTTCTAGTCGGTTTCGGTACTCGCATGGGTAGCGGATGCACAAGCGGTCATGGAATTTGCGGTATCGCCAACGGATCGTTGCGCTCGATAACGGCGACTTTGATTTTCATGATCAGCGGTGTCGTCACGGTCTATTGTATCAGGCATATTGTGGGAGTCGGGGCATGAAGCACTGTTTAGCGGCTTTATTGAGCGGTACGCTGTTCGGGTTCGGTTTATCGTTGTCGCAAATGACCGACCCGAACAAGGTTTTGGGTTTTCTCGATGTCGCAGGAAGCTGGGACCCGAGTTTGGCCTTCGTGATGATGGGGGCTTTGGCCGTTTCCGTCATTGCGTTTCGTTTCATCTTAAAACGTCCGAAACCGATATGGGCTGAGGAATTTCATGTCGCTCGGAAGAAGTCTTTGGACAAACCGCTTTTGTTCGGGGCGATGATTTTCGGAATCGGTTGGGGGATGAGCGGTTATTGCCCGGGGCCAGCTGTTGCGGGTTTGGGCTTGGGCAACCCCGAAGCGTTCGTGATGGTTGCATCGATTTATTTGGGATTTATCGCGCAAGGTATTTGGGCCCGGAAGTGTTTTAAAAAATCCGTAACGGTCGATGCCTAAGCAATCGCTAAATGCCGTTCAATCCAGTACCGAATTTGAAGTTGCGGGCGGCGGTTTGCTCGATCGGCGCTTGTTTTTAAAGCAAGGTATGATTTTTACCGCCGCAACTTGGGGTGCGCTTAGTTCGCAGACCGCAACGGCCGAACTCGATCGTGAATCGTGGACGAAACAACCGGGCAAGCCTTTTTCTAATTACGGGTCGCCATCCGACTATGAAAAAAAGGTGATTCGTTGGATTATGGCCAACGACGATGCTCCGGGTAATGGCGTATCGTGGACCCCGCTGCATGAACTCGAGGGTATTGTTACGCCAAGCGGCTTGCATTTCGAGCGCCATCACAACGGTGTGCCGGCAATCGATCCTGAGCGGCATCGCTTGTTGATACATGGTTTAGTCAAACGTCCTTTGACGTTTTCGGTATCGGATATATTGCAATATCCGATGCAATCCCGTTTATGTTTCATTGAATGCGGCGGCAATAGCAATGCCGGTTGGCGGAGCGAGCCGATACAAACTCAAGTCGGTTATTTTCATGGCATGGCATCCTGCAGCGAATGGACCGGCGTGCCGTTGAGCGTTGTCTTGCAGGAGGCCGGCATTAAAGGCCGTGCAAAATGGATCATCGCCGAAGGGGGCGATGCGTCGATGATGAATATCAGTTTGCCGCTCGACAAAGCGCTCGACGATTGTTTGCTGGCCTTATATCAAAACGGCGAGCGACTTCGGGCCGAGAACGGTTATCCGTTGCGGCTGTTGGTTCCGGGTTGGGAAGGAGTGCTCAATGTCAAATGGCTCAAGCGATTACACCTTGCGGCTAAACCTGTCATGGCTCGTAACGAAACCGCTAAATACACCGAATTGTTGCCTTCGGGTAAGGCGAGGCAATTTAGCTTCGTGATGGAGCCGAAGTCGGTGATTACCCATCCATCGTTCGGGCACCGGCTCGACCGGCACGGTTTGTACCAGATTAGCGGCTTGGCGTGGAGCGGTCGCGGTAAAATCGCGAAAGTTGAAGTATCCGCCGATGGCGGTAAGAGTTGGGCCGAGGCCGAGTTACAAGAGCCGGTATTGCCGAAGTGTTTCACGCGATTCCGGATACCTTGGAGATGGCAGGGTCAGGATGTCGTGCTCAAAAGCCGTGCGTTCGACGAAGCCGGCGCGGTTCAGCCGGAGCGTGCCGAATTGATCGCAAGGCGCGGCCGGCATGGTTATTTTCATTATAATGCTATTGTGAGTTGGGCCATCACGGAAGCGGGTGAGATTAGCCATGTCTATCTTTAAGAGTCTGCTATGCTTTAGCCTCGGCTCGGCTAATATGGTTGTAGCCGATGAGCTGATTGGTCCCGGATTAGGTCTTCAAGCGCCGCCGGAAATGTTGAAACAATGGAACAGAGATGTTTTTCCCGATGGAACGGGTTTGCCCTTAGGGAGAGGTACCGTTCGCGAAGGTGAGACCGTTTACCGGGCGCATTGCATCGGTTGTCATGGTTCCGAAGGGCGTGGGGGCAGCGCCGAGGAGTTGGCCGGCGCCGAGCATTCTTTGATCGACGATCCGCCGGATAAAACGATCGGTACTTATTGGCCGTATGCGACGACTCTTTTCGATTTTACGCGACGCTCCATGCCGTTATCGAATCCTGGGTCGCTGACCGATGATCAAGTCTATGCGGTAACCGCCTATTTGCTTTATCTCAATCGTATTATCGGCCCGGACGACGAAATGAACGCACAATTGTTGCCGGCTGTCGTCATGCCGAATCAGGACGGGTTTATTGATAATTATCGGCGGGACGATTAAGGCGCTCGGAGTCGTTGATTTTAAGTAATGGTCGGCGATTGGGATTTTCAGTTGAATTAATTTTTGAGTGCGATCGTTTTCGCTTTTCTAATCTATCGATTAAATCATGTATAAATTAACTATTTCGGACTTGTCTATTGTCCTGATTGAGCCTTCGGTTCCACAATTGAAACTCATTGTGAAGCATTTGCAGGAAGAAGGAGTCAAGTATATCAATGGCGTTTCTTCGGGTGAGGAGGCATTGGAGGCTATCAGTAATTATCAACCGGACTTGCTGATTAGCAGTATGTACTTACCCGATACCACGGCGACCGAGTTGTTTACCCGAATTAAGGAATCGGACGATTTTCAGGATATGCAGTGCATGCTGATTTCCAGCGAAACCAGTCGAGCGGCGCTGGAGCCGATACGTCAAGCCGGCGTTGTGGCAATTTTACCCAAACCGTTCGATCATGCCGATTTGAAAAGGGCATTACGCGCTTCGGTCGAGTTTGTCGATCCGGAGGAACTGGAATTAGACTCTTATGATATCGAGACTGTCAGGGTTTTGTTGGTCGATGACAGTGCGCCGGCACGAAAGCATATTACCAAAGTGCTCAACAATATGGGGATACAGTGCGTAACGTTGGCAAACGACGGGACGGACGCATTGGCGATATTCGCCGAGTCGCCGGATGCCTTCGACTTGATCGTGACGGATTACAATATGCCGGAAATGGACGGTCAGGAATTGATCGAGGCGATACGTGCCAATAGGGAAAATAGCTCGATTCCGATATTAATGGTAACCAGTGAGTCGAACCAAGCAACGCTCAATAAAATTCAACAGGCCGGAGTTTCCGCGATTTGTGATAAGCCGTTCGAACCGAAAAATATAAAGGAATTGGTTTATCGCTTGTTGGAGGAAATCTAGTTTATTTTGTAGCGGTTTCAGTCGCGAATATCACGACTGAAACCGCCAAACTAAAAATCAAGTTTTTAAAGCTGATGTCGGGGGCAATCCTCGAACCATTTAAATTTTTCCGTCAAGGCCCATCTGGAAATATTTGTGAGTGATTTTTTCTTGATTTTCCAGAAGCCAATCGATATCAGGCGTATTGGTCATGGCCTTATGGATGGCTTGTGCCATCGCTTTTCGATGAATGTCGAACAGGATTTGGTGGTCGAGGTTGTCGTCGGTTGCGACGCTTGGGTTAAGCCATACCGAGCAGATGATTCCCAAATCGTTCGCTTTTTCTTTCGGAATATCGCCCGCGCGAACTGCATCAAGTACACCGTTAGCGATAGCGGCTTGAACGGTACCCATTAATATATTGGTGTAGCGGCTATTGTTAACAGTGACCTTGCTCACCATCAGTGTGACAGGGCGGACTTGAATGTCGGTATTCAAAATCGCGAAAACCCGGCTATGGCCTTTGACTTGGTCTCCTGTCAGAGTGGCGAGGGCCGTGCCGACCGGTCCGTCCAGTTCGCCGATGACGATTTCCGGTTCGGCCGCGGTTCCCGGAGGACCGCCCGCTACCAATGCCTCACCGGTACGCATGATAATTCTTTCGCTCATAATAATCTCCTCGATAAAAGTGTTACAGGGAAAGGTTTCGAGCGGCTAGAATAGCATATTTGACTTTTAATCTTAAGGCCGTGACGAACTCAGTACAATTGACAACGACGGATCATAGTAGGGATTCTGTCGGATTAACTTATATTTATCCTGTTCTATCAAGGCGTTCCGGAGGCTTGTCGATCGGTGTCAATTTTAATATCAACAATGCTTGCAACTGGCGATGTATTTATTGTCAAGTTCCCGATTTAACGTTGGGTGCTGCGCCGCCGATTGACTTTCCATTATTGGAAAAAGAATTGAGACGGTTTTTGAGTGATGTATTGCATGGCGATTTTTTTGACCGGTTTCAAGTCGGTCCTCCTAATCGAGTAATCAAAGATATTGCGATTTCGGGAAACGGCGAGCCGACCAGCGCTAAGGATTTCGATAAGGCGGTTGATTTGATCGGCCGTGTTGCCACTGAAATGGGGGTGCTGTCGAATAGCGGTTTTGTTTTGATTAGTAATGGTAGTTTAATGCATCAACCGAAGGTTCAGGACGGACTTCGATCATTGCATCGTTATGGGGGGGAGGTTTGGTTCAAGTTCGATAGCGCGACCGATACAGGGCGCAATTTTATTAATAACGCAGCGCAAACGATGGCGTCGGCATTAAGAAATCTAAAGATTTCGGCAGCCATCTGTCAGACTAAAATTCAAACTTGTCTAGTTGATTATTCCGGTCAGGGATTGACTGACGTGGAAAAAAACGCGTATTTGCAATTTTTAACAAGAATCAAGAACGATGGTGTGGCGATTGATAAAATTATGCTTTATACCATTGCGCGCCCGTCGATGCAGCCGGAAGCGGCTAAAATGAGGTCGTTGTCGCCGGAAGTTATGCGGCATTTTGCTGACGAGATCAGAGCGCTTGGTTTTGAGGTTCGGGTGGATTGTTAGCTGCTTTATTTCGGGTTGATGGCTTAGGGTGAATTGTTAGCAGGGAGTGGTGAATGGAGCCGGGTTGAGAGACGGGCAGATATCGGGCGTTATCGGATAATATAGCGCACCGGAAATCCAGCGATACGACCGAAGAAGGCTGTAAACTCAGCTTTTATTTCTCGGTTGAAAACCGTTTTTAGTCTCAAATCGTGCTTAAGCCTTGATGTCTAATAGACTTCCTATCGTTTTTTTCTCGGTTTCGAGAATTTTAACGGCTGCGGATGTTTCAAATTCCGCTTCTTTTAAGCTGAGTACCGGCTTAATAATGTCTCGAGGCTCAAATTCAGAACTGCCTACTTCATCGTTTTTTATCGGCAATGCAGCAATTTTGTGAGCCGCTTCGGCTGATTTATGTTGTGCGCCGTTGATGAGATTCAATGCGCTGTTTGTTGGTGAAATGTCCATAGCCAAACCCTCGTAAAATAAGTGTGCTTAGTGGAATTATAGAAACTAATTTCAGTCTTTTAAATTCAATTGCATGTTTCTTTATTGCTATGCTCTCATGGAGCAGGCTAGCTCTTTTATGTTGTTTTGTCCGAGCGTTATTTCACATTTCATTAAAATCAACTTATACCTTTCGCACTTCAATTTGAAGTGCGAAAGGTATGCAAGACTCTGCACCTTAATTTCATAGTCCGTTCCATTGGCGATGATAACTATCCTGGGTAATTTAGGTGCTGAGCCTTTGATTGGCTCCTCGGCATCCAAATTTGGTTAACAATTGGTAAATTAAATGCTTCAATTAGAGTCGCGAGTCGTTGAATTAAGCCTGCAAAAATTAAAATCACCGCAACAAGTTTATATTGCCTATAGCGGCGGAGTAGATTCGCATGTGTTGTTGCATCTGTGTGCTCCAATGTCTTCGCTACAAAAAAAAATTACCGCTGTTCATGTGCATCACGGTTTGCAAGCAGTAGCCGATGTTTGGCCGATTCATTGCCGGTCGATTGCTGAGCAATTGGGTGTCGATTTTATCGATATTTATGTCGATGCGCGAAGCGCCGGTCGTGAAAGCCCCGAGGAGGCTGCCAGGAATGCGCGGTATGATGCCCTAAAGGCCTTGCTTTCGAAAAACGATGTTTTGATGGTGGCTCAGCACCGAGAAGATCAATTGGAAACCGTTTTATTGCAATTGTTTCGAGGGGCGGGTTTGCAAGGGCTTTCAGGCATGCCTGAAATAATGGCCTTTGGCAAAGGGGTGCTATTGAGGCCCTTATTGAATACACCAAAACAAATCATCGACCAATACGCCCGACAGCATGATCTCAATTTTATTGAAGATCCCAGTAATCAAGGCATTGACTTCGATCGTAATTTTTTACGCAATGAAATTGTTCCTTTACTCAAGCAGCGTTGGCCGTCCATTGATAAAACAGTCTCTCGTTCAGCGGTTCATTGCGCGGAAGCATCTGAGCTATTGAGTAAATTAGCTTGCGATCAATTCAAACAAGTCTATCAAACAAAGGATGCAACACTATCGATATCGGCTTTGGTAAGGTTTGACGTGGCGGAGCAGGCATTGGTTATTCGGCAATGGTTCGCGAGTTTGGGGTTAAAAATGCCCTCCCGTGCTTTTGTGTTGCGCATTTTATCCATGATTCAGTCGCCATTTGGTGACCTGCGGTTGCAGAATCAAAAGCATACGATACGCCGTTTTCGGAATAGCTTGTTTTGTGTGCCGCAGCAAACCGTTGAATTACCGGAGCAAGGCGTTATATGGTCGAATAGCGAGGCTCCCCTTGACTTGCCTGACGGTACGGAACTGAAAATTGCTTATGCCCCCTCCGGAATTGATCAATCGGTTTGGTTTAGGTCGCATATCGACGTTAGGTTTCGTAGCGGCGGGGAAAAAATTGGTTTGCCGAATCGAGAAGGGCGGCATCGATTGAAAAATCTTTATCAGGAAGCAGGTATTCCGCCTTGGGAAAGACCTTATATCCCATTGATTTATTTAGACGGGCGCTTGGCGGCAATTGCCGATCTTTGGATCGGTTCCGAATTTTATTGCGAAAACAAGCCGGGTTGCATTCGGTTAATTCGGTCGCAAAAAAATAAAAACCGGAAAGGCCATGACGAATGTGTCTTAGTCGATTAAAATAGTCGAATTTTAATCTTGGCTATTTCAAAGCCGTCTCCCGAAAGTTTTATTCCTTACATGACCAAATTTATTTTCATTACCGGTGGTGTCGTTTCCTCTTTGGGTAAAGGCATTGCCGCGTCGTCGTTGGCCGCAATTCTTGAAGCGCGCGGGCTGAAAGTGACGATGACTAAGTTGGACCCCTATATCAACGTCGATCCCGGAACGATGAGTCCCTTTCAACATGGCGAGGTATTCGTCACCGAGGATGGGGCTGAAACGGATCTCGACTTGGGTCATTACGAGCGGTTTATCAAAACCACAATGACCAAGAAGAACAATTTCACGACCGGCCAAATTTATGAAAATGTATTGCGCAAAGAACGCAAAGGCGATTATTTAGGCGCGACCGTTCAAGTCATTCCGCACATCACCGATGAAATCAAACGTCGAATCGAACTCAGTGCCGAAGGCATGGATGTCGCGATTATCGAAGTAGGCGGCACGGTCGGCGACATCGAATCGCTGCCTTTTCTCGAGGCGATTCGGCAAATGTATGTTGAATTGGGTAGGGATCGAGCGCTTTTCATTCATTTGACGCTAGTTCCTTATATCAAGTCGGCCGGCGAAATCAAAACTAAACCGACCCAGCATTCGGTTAAAGAACTTAGGACAATCGGTATTCAACCGGATATCTTGATTTGTCGTTCCGAGCAACCGATTCCGGCAATCGAGCGTCGTAAAATTGCGTTGTTTACGAATGTTGCCGAAAGAGCCGTTATTTCCGCGATCGATGCCGATTCTATTTACCGTATTCCTTTGCTGCTTCATGAGCAAGGCTTGGACGATATTGTTGTCGAAAAACTTCGTTTGGATGTCCCTAAAGCCGATTTGACAGAATGGGAAAATGTGATCGAGGGCCTGATGCATCCGGTCAATGAGGTATCGATTGCGATCGTCGGTAAATATGTCGATCATTCCGATGCTTATAAATCATTGCATGAAGCATTGATTCATGCCGGTATTAAAACCCGAAATAAGGTACGGATTGAATATATCGATTCGGAAGCGATCGAGGAAGAGGGGGTTTCTGCTCTGAAACCCGTCGATGCGATTCTGGTTCCAGGCGGTTTTGGCGAGCGGGGGGTTGAAGGTAAGATTGCGACAGCAAGGTATGCTCGGGAAAATAAGATACCTTATTTAGGGATTTGTTTGGGCATGCAGGTGGCGGTTATCGAGTTTGCACGTAATGTCGCGAAACTGGAAGGCGCGCACAGTACCGAGTTTTTACCCGATTCGCCGCATCCGGTGATAGGCTTGATTACCGAATGGATGGACGCGGAAGGACAGGTGGAAGTTCGTAGCGCTAATTCCGATTTGGGCGGCACGATGCGTTTGGGCGGGCAAAAATGCCGTTTGCAAATTGACTCGCTGGCATACGAGCTTTATCAGAAGGAAGTCATTAGAGAGCGGCATCGGCACCGTTACGAGTTTAATAATAAATATTTTGAAAGGCTTGAGCAAAACGGCATGCGTTTCTCAGGCAAATCGATCGACGGGCGCCTGGTCGAAGTCATCGAAATTCCGGGTCACCCCTGGTTTTTGGCTTGCCAATTTCATCCGGAATTTAATTCGGCTCCGCGTAAAGGGCATCCGTTATTTTCCGGTTTTGTTGCCGCAGCCGCTCTTCATAAAAAGGAAACCGATAAATGAAATTATGCAATTTTGAAGTAGGGCTCGATAAGCCGTTGTTTTTGATCGCCGGTCCCTGTGTGATCGAAAGTGAGGAACTGGCTATGGAAACTGCGGGTTTCCTGAAAGAAATTACGGCTGAATTGGGTATTCCGTTCATCTATAAGTCGTCTTTCGATAAAGCGAATCGTTCATCGCTGGAAAGTTTTCGAGGCCTCGGTTTCGAACGAGGGTTGGCCATTCTGCAAAAGGTCAAGCAACAAATCGGTGTTCCGGTGTTGACTGATGTTCACGAAGACACTCCGCTAAAAGAAGTCGCCGAAGTAGTCGATGTCGTGCAGACGCCTGCGTTTTTGTGCAGGCAGACTAATTTTATTCAAAGCGTGGCCGAATTAGGTATACCGGTCAATATTAAAAAAGGTCAGTTCTTGGCGCCCTGGGACATGGCCAATGTCGCAAACAAAGCCAAAGCGACCGGCAATCAACAGATCATGGTCTGCGAACGAGGTGTCTCGTTCGGTTACAACAACCTGGTTTCTGACATGCGCTCGCTGGCCGTTATGCGCGATACCGGTTGTCCGGTCGTGTTCGATGCGACGCATTCGGTGCAATTGCCGGGCGGGCAAGGTTCTTGTTCCGGCGGGCAACGCGAATTCGTTCCGGTTCTGGCGAGAGCTGCGGTAGCGGTCGGTATTGCAGGACTGTTTATGGAAACGCACCCGAATCCGGCCGAGGCGCTTAGCGATGGCCCTAATTCTTGGCCTATGCATCGCATCAAAGAATTACTTGAAATTTTAATCACCCTGGATCGGGCTGTGAAAGCAAACAGTTTGATCGAAACAACTTTATAAGGAACCCTATATGGCTGAAATAGTAGATATTCGTGCAAGAGAAATTTTAGATTCACGCGGTAACCCGACGATCGAGGCCGAAGTCGTTCTCGCATCGGGCCTTATTGGCTGCGCGATGGTGCCTTCCGGTGCATCGACCGGTGAGCGTGAAGCAATCGAATTGCGCGACGGCGATAAATCGCGTTATTTGGGTAAAGGTGTTTTGAAGGCGGTCGACAACGTCAACACCGAAATTCGCTCCGCGATTATCGGTATGGATGCCGGCGATCAATCCGCGATCGACCGAAAAATGATCGAGCTGGACGGCACTGAAAACAAAGGCCGTCTGGGCGCGAACGCGATTCTGTCAGTTTCGATGGCGGCCGCGCATGCCGAAGCAAAAGACGCGGGACTGCCTTTGTACAACTATATGAATACCAGCGGCGAATTCATCATGCCGGTGCCGATGATGAACATCATCAACGGCGGTTCGCACGCCGACAACAGCGTCGATTTGCAAGAATTCATGATTCTGCCGGTCGGCGCCCCGAACTTCCGCGAAGCGATCCGTTACGGTGCAGAAGTATTCCACAACCTCGCGAAAGTACTGAAAGGTAAAGGCCTGGCTACCACAGTCGGTGACGAAGGCGGTTTTGCACCGAATCTGTCCTCGAACGAAGAAGCGATCGAAGTGATTCTCGAAGCGATCGAAAAAGCCGGCTACAAAGCCGGTCAAGACATCTATCTGGGTATGGATGCGGCCAGCTCCGAATACTACAAAGACGGCAAGTATGTCTTGTCTGCGGAAAACCGTAGCTTCACGTCGGAAGAAATGACCGATTTCTTCGTCGAATGGGTCAAAAAATATCCGATCATCTCGATCGAAGACGGCCTGGATCAAAACGATTGGGCCGGCTGGAAAATCCATACCGAGAAGCTGGGCGGCATGATCCAATTGGTCGGCGACGATCTGTTCGTGACCAATCCGAAAACTTTGAAAGAAGGCATCGAAAAAGGTATCGCGAATTCGATTCTGATTAAGGTCAATCAAATCGGTACGCTGACCGAAACGCTCGATGCGATCCATACCGCGCACGCGGCGGGCTATACCGCGGTCGTCTCGCATCGCTCGGGCGAAACCGAGGACACCACGATTGCCGACCTAGTCGTCGCAACCGGTACCGGTCAGATTAAGACCGGTTCATTGAGTCGTTCCGACCGTGTCGCGAAATACAACCGTCTGATGAAGATCGAGCACGAGCTGGGCAGCAAGGCGATTTACGCAGGCCGCAGCGCATTTAAAATGCTCTGATCTGTCTGAAAAGGGGCGGCACTGTCGCCGCCCTGATTCAGGATGAGCCGTTCAATGAATAATTTCAAGATTCTCGTCGCGGTGCTGATTGCGATCATCGTGCATCTGCAATATCGCCTTTGGTTCGGCGATGGAGGCATTGTTCAAATCAATCACTATCAAAGCCGGTTGGATGAATTGGCCTTGCAGGTACAGGAAAAAAAGGAACGTAATGCGGCCCTTTATGGCGAGGTTCTCGATTTGAGGAAAGGTCAAGAGGCCATCGAGGAAAGAGCGCGGTATGAATTAGGGATGATCAGGGAAGACGAGACGTTTTTTCAGGTGTTGGAATAGTTGCCTGAAAGGCATAGCATACAGGCAGGAAGGCTAGGTTGAACAGCGTGAAACCCAGCTGTTCAGCACATGGAACACCGGGTTTCACTGACGCTCAACTCGGCCTACGGCGCTTCGAATTTTGGCGAGGAGTGCAATAGCTTCAGCTATTGCCGTGTTCCGCTTTTTACGCCTGTCCAGGTCATTTAAAACACATTCCTTATCGATGACAAATACCCAATCCATTTGGGCGGTTGTGCCTGCGGCCGGTGTCGGCAAACGCATGCAGGCCGATCGTCCCAAGCAATATCTCCCGTTATTGGGCAAGACCGTCTTGGAGCACACGCTGACGCGTTTGCTGCAGGCCGATGTCTTTGCCGCCGTTTCTGTGGCGATTTCGGTCGAAGACCCCTATTGGCCGGAACTAACGATTTCGCAAGACGTCCGGGTGTTCACCGCGCCGGGCGGCAAGGAACGCGCCGATTCGGTGTTGTCGGCGCTGCGCGCAATCGAGGATCGTGCACGGGAAAACCACTGGGTGCTGGTTCATGACGCGGCCAGACCCTGCATTACCGCCGCCGATATCCGCTTATTGATCGACACGTTACAAAACGACGAGGTCGGTGGCATCCTTGCGCTGTCGTCGCACGACACACTGAAGAATGTCGATGGCGATTCGATCTTGGGAACTCTCGACAGAACGCATATTTGGCGCGCGTTGACGCCGCAGATGTTTCGTTACGGCCGGTTGAAACAGGCGCTCGAGGCGTCGGTCGGAAATCCGGCGGTGACCGACGAAGCCAGCGCGCTCGAATTGCTCGGTTTTCAACCCAAGATCGTCGAAGGACGTCCCGACAATATCAAGATTACTCGACCTGAAGACTTACCCTTAGCGCAATTTTATATGGAGCAACAACAATGATCAGAATCGGTCAAGGTTACGATGTGCATCGTTTCAAGGAAGGCGGCGACGTCATTCTGGGCGGCGTGAAGATTCCATACGAGAAAGGCCTCGACGCGCATTCGGACGGCGATGTCGTGCTGCATGCCTTGTCCGATGCGCTATTAGGAGCAGCCGCGTTAGGCGATATCGGCAAGCATTTTCCCGATACCGATCCAAGTTTCAAAGGAGCCGATAGCCGCGTATTGCTTCGTCATGTTTATCGGATCGTGCAAAATAAAGGCTATTTTCTCGTCAATGCCGATATCACGATTATTGCCCAAGCGCCGAAAATGGCGCCGCATATCGAGGCAATGTGCCGTAATATAGCCGAAGATTTGAATGTCGAACTCGACTGCATCAATGTCAAGGCGACCACGACCGAAAAACTCGGTTTCGAAGGTCGTGGAGAAGGTATTGCCGTCCAGGTGGCCGTATTGATCGAAAGGTAGAGTAACGCTGATGGAGCTGGATTGAGGATGATAGATTGTTATCTGAAGACCAGATGATTGTCGCAATTACCTTGGATATACCCATCGTGCTGCCTTTATATTCAAAAATTGCCAGCATGGAGCTGGCATAGAGCCTACAGGGACGTATTCACGGCGTCCTTTGACGGGCACCCCGGTGCCGAATTTTGATCTACGAGGAGTATACGTGGATGTGGTGCTAAGCATTTCCATCCGTGGCCCTGGATTCCGTCAATCCCTGGCGGAATGACGAGCTCCTTCCTTTAAGTTGGCGCTTATGACCTGGTGCCTCCTAAGGCACTGCCGAAATTTGAATAGCGATAGGTGTATATCAGCAAGAACCAGCTTGATCGACACCATCCAAGTCTCAATAGTTAAACCAACTGATTCTTCCTAGCCTTGAAAAACATTGAAATACCACAGTGGCCCCATGCCTACGGAGGCCCATCCGGAACCGGAAAGATCCGGACAGAGCCTGAGGACTTTATCGTCAATGAAGTGCTGTCGTTCGAGCCCTCGGGCGAAGGCGAGCATGTTTTTCTGCTCATCGAGAAAAAAGGCGAAAATACCGAGTTTGTGGCGAGACAACTGGCTCGTTTTGCCGGCGTTAGGCAGCGCGATATCGGATATGCCGGCTTGAAGGATCGTCATGCCGTCACGACGCAATGGTTCAGTGTGTGGTTACCGGGCAAAGAAGCACCGCAATGGTCCGATTTCGAATCGGAAACGATTACAGTTCATCGGTCAATACGTCATGCTCGTAAATTGAAACGCGGCATATTATCCGGTAATCGTTTCGAGCTATTGATCAGAGATTGGCAAGGTGACGAAAAGCGTCTTGAAGATCAGTTGAGTCGGATCAAGACCTGCGGTGTACCGAATTATTTCGGCGAGCAACGCTTCGGAAATCTTGGGCAGAATGTCAATAAAGCTCTGTCTCTATTCGAAGGAGCCAAGGTTAAGCGTGAACAGCGCGGTATTTACCTATCGGCGGCACGGTCGTTTTTGTTTAATCATATTTTGGCCGAGAGAATTAGACTCGATAATTGGAATCAACCGATCGATGGCGATGTGTTCATTGTTGAAGGATCCCGAGGTTTTTTTAAAGTCGACCAAATCGATCCGACCATTTCTAAGCGGATCGACGCGTGCGAAATTCACCCGAGCGCAGTCCTTTGCGGGCAGGGGGCTTCCGAAGCAACAGGTGAGGCCTGGGCTATCGAATCAGCCGTGATCGAACGTTTCGATTTTATGGTTCGCGGTTTGTTCGACTGCGGCCTGGAAGGCGCACGCAGGGCGCTTAGAATGAGTTTGACCGATTTAGAGTGGCGCTTTATCTCGCGGGGCCGATTGCAACTAAAATTCACCTTACCGGCGGGTAGCTATGCGACCGCTTTACTTCGAGAAATAATAGAGAGTTAAATAATGGATATTATTCAAGCCATCTCGTTGGCCTTGCTGCAGGGGCTGACTGAATTCTTACCGATTTCGAGTTCCGCACATTTGATTTTGTTGCCGGTTATCTTGGGTTGGGAGGATCAGGGGCTCGCATTCGATGTCGCGGTGCATGTCGGAACCTTAACGGCTGTTGTGGCCTATTACCGCAAAGACTTATTGACGATTATTGCGGCATGGTTCGGTTCGTTCACCGGCAAAGGGGCTTCGGACGATTCCCGTTTGGCCTGGTATGTAGTGTTGGGCACGATTCCGGTTGGTCTTGCGGGCTTATCGATGCCTCACTCGCTTGAAGAGTCATTGAGATCGCCTTTGGTGATTGCGACTTCGACCATCGTTTTCGCGATGTTGTTGTGGGTTTCGGAAAAGTTCGCTAAAGAGCGCCGGACTGTCGTGACTTTATTCGATGCTTTGCTGGTCGGCGTGTTTCAAGCGATTGCATTGATTCCCGGTACCTCCCGTGCGGGTATCACGATCACAGCCGGCTTGTTTTCGGGATTACAGCGCGAGCAAGCCGCGCGATTTTCGTTTCTATTGTCGATTCCGGTCATTGCCTTGGCCGGTATGCTAAAGGCCTTTGAATTATTCAAGTCCGATATCGAAGTCATGTGGGACTTCATGGCGATCGGAGCAGCGATCTCCTGTGTCGTTGCTTACTTGACAATCGGTTGGTTTTTGAAATTGCTGAATCGTATCGGCATGATTCCTTTCGTTTGGTATCGTTTAGCGCTCGGCATCGTTTTGTTCGTCGTATTTATCCGTTAAGCGCAGCAGAACAAAAACCGCCCCCGTGCCGCCTTCTCTTTGCGGCGCGGAACAAAAGGCTTGTACATCCCGGTGTTGACGAAGCCATACATTGAGACTGTTTTTCAGAATCGGTAGGTTATCCGGTGAGCGATAGCCCTTGCCATGCACGATGCAGACACAACGGTAACCTTCCTCCACACAACTATGCAGAAAGCGTAATAATTGCTTTTTCGCCTCGTGGCTACTCAGTCCGTGTAAATCGATTTCGGCATCGAGTCCGTAATGACCTTTGCGCATTTTTCGCAAGACATTTTTTTGTAGTCCGGGGCTTAAAAAGCCCATGCTATCCTCTAAACTGAGCTGTTCCGTTACCGAGATCGATTCGTCAAGCGCTTGTGTATGTTCAACTGAACGTTTAGCGGGTATGGGTTTCGGTTTTGGAGAAGTCTTCAAATGCAGTTTATCGGTAGCGACCGATATCACCTTGCCGACGGTATGACGAAACAGATCTCGATCTTCCTGTGTTAGGCTTTTTTTTCTCACGTTAGCTGATTTAAATACGATAAGTTGTTAATATTAGGGATTTTATAAACTATTTGCGCACGGGGCGACTTAAAATGCATATTTTGTTGAGCAATGATGACGGCTATCTGGCGGAAGGCCTGAATGCATTGGCGGATGCATTAAGCGGTCATGCCGAAATTTCGGTTGTGGCGCCGGATCGAAACCGCAGCGCAGCCAGTAATTCACTGACTCTGGAAAGACCGCTCAGAGCTTACCAAACCGCTAACGGTTTTATTAGAGTAGACGGCACGCCGACCGATTGCGTTCATTTGGCGATCACCGGCTTGTTGGCGCAAGAGCCTGATATGGTATTTGCCGGAATTAATCACGGTTCCAATTTGGGCGATGACGTACTCTATTCCGGTACCGTGGCGGCGGCGACCGAAGGCCGGTTTTTAGGTTTGCCGGCTGTGGCGATTTCGTTGGTCGGTAATAATCCGAGGTATTTCGATACGGCAGCGCAAGTTGCGGTTATATTACTACAAAGATTGATAGAAGAGCCTTTACCTCAAGATAGTATTTTGAATGTAAATGTACCCGATATTCCTTTTAGCGAGCTTAAGGGGTTTCAGGCAACGCGTTTGGGGCAACGCCATAAGGCCGAGCCGGTAGTCAAAGGCGTCGATCCGCGGGAAAGAACTATTTACTGGGTAGGGCCGCCAGGGTCGGAGCAAGATGCGGGACCCGGAACCGATTTTTATGCAATTAAAACGGGTTATGTTTCCGTTAGTCCCTTGCAGGTCGATTTGACACGCTATGAGCGTATAGGCGCTTTGGAAAAATGGTTGCCTTAGGAGAAATATAGTAATGATGATGCTTAATGTGAAAGGAATAGGCATGACTTCCATGCGAACCCGGGAGCGCATGGTGGGGCGTTTGAAGGAACAAGGGATCACCAATCATAAAATTCTCGATGCGATGCGTAATACGCCGCGTCATTTGTTCGTCGATGAGGCGCTCGCTAGCCGGGCTTACGAAGATACCGCTTTGCCGATCGGTTATAACCAGACGATATCGCAGCCTTATATCGTCGCTAAAATGACCGAATTGCTTCTGGCATCAGGACCGCTTGCCAAGGTCCTGGAGATCGGTACCGGTTGCGGTTATCAGACGGCGGTGTTGTCGCAATTGGTCGATTATGTTTATACAGTCGAACGGATTCAGCCGTTGCAAAAGAAAGCCAAAAATTTGGTATGGAGTTTGAAACATAAAAACATCAGCTATTTGCACAGCGATGGCGGCTGGGGATGGCCGGAACATGCTCCATACGATGGGATTTTGGTAACTGCGGCTCCGCCCGAAATTCCCGAAATGCTGCTGCGGCAATTGGCTATCGGCGGCGTGATGGTGATTCCTATTGGCCATTCCGGTGGACAGGAGCTACAACGGGTTATTCGAAACGCATCAGGATTCGAAGTCGAAATCCTGGAGTCGGTCAATTTCGTACCGTTTTTATCGGGTAGGGAATAAGTATGTTTCAAGCGCTATACGATAAGACTCTATCGTGGTCCCGGCATAAGCATGCCTTGAAGTATCTTTGTGCTTTGAGCTTTGCCGAATCGTCTTTTTTTCCGATTCCGCCCGATGTTATGTTGGCGCCGATGGCACTCGGTCGTCCTCAACAAGCTTTTCGATTTGCGCTATGGACCACGGTTTTTTCGGTCTTGGGAGGCATCTTAGGTTATGCGATCGGTTTTTTTCTGTTCGACCAATTCGAGCCTTGGTTAACAACCACGCATTATTGGGAGGGCTTTCTATTAGCTCGGCAATGGTTTACCGATTGGGGGTTTTGGGCGGTCTTGGTGGCCGGTTTTTCGCCGATCCCTTATAAAGTTTTCACGATAGCCGCCGGCGTGATGAGCATGGTGTTTTTACCGTTTGTGCTGGCATCGACGGTGGGTCGTGGCGCGCGTTTTTTTCTGGTGTCGTTACTGATCGCGGCGGGTGGCGAAAAACTCGAAGCGAAATTACGCGAATATATGGATCGTCTGGGTTGGGCTTTGGTTGCACTGGTGGTTATCGGAGGAGTGGCTTATAAGTTGATGGAGGGCGGTTAATAGTTGTAATCACTCTTCACTTATATCGAAACTTGATTTACGAAAGAAGTCTTTCTAGGAGTCGCAATGAATGATAAAGAATTGGTGGCAGTCCATGCCGCAAAGCTGGTTAAAGACGGGATGCGTGTCGGACTCGGAACCGGTTCCACGGCCGACTGTTTTATTAAAGAGTTGTCTCGCCTCCATAAAGATGAAGGTCTAAACGTGATCGTAATTTCGAGTTCGGTTGTCAGCGCGATTAAGGCTCGTGAAATGGGGTTACCCCTACAGTCGATTGAGCAAACCGAGCGAATCGATCTTTATGTCGATGGCGCCGATGAAGTTACCCTCGATAAGACGCTGCTCAAAGGCCGGGGCTACGATTTAGTACGAGAAAAATTGTTGGCGAAGGCGGCCGACCGGTTCGTCGTTCTGATCGATAAAAGCAAGTTGGTCGGCCGAATCGGCGAGCGATTTCCTGTTCCAGTCGAGGTTATGCCGTTTGCCTGGCGAATGGTTAAAGATAATTTGGTAAAACTGGGCGGTAGGCCGACACTACGACGGACTGCAAATGATGACGGCTTGGTGGTAACATCTTACGGAAGCTTGGTGCTCGATACCGTTTTCGATGCCACGATCGATATCGATGATCTCGACGATGCGCTCAACGCCCTGCCTGGCGTTATCGAGCATGGTATATTTCGGGGCTTGGCAAGTTCGGTATTGGTAGGCGCTGATGGCGCCATCCAAGAATTGGGTCCTGAAACTAGGCCCGATTCGCAAGATATCGATAGTCGGGATTTTGTCGATGACGGCTCTGCAGATGGCGATTGAAGTATACCCATCGCACTTCAAATTTCGGCATTGACGCATGGAGGTGCCGGGGTGTTCGGTCGATTTTTGCTCCTGCAAAATCGACATTCACGCCATCCATGGCGCTTGCAAAGGCTTTGACAGCAGGGATGCTGTCACAGAGCCTACATGGACGTATTCACGGCGTCCTTTGACGGACACCCCGGCGCCGAAATTTGATCAGCAAAGGGTATAAAGTTGGTTTTCGTTTCCATCGCTCCAACTGCTAATGCATATTTCGCCTCGGCAGCCAAAGTATGGGTTCCCACGGAGGACCGTGGGAACCAGAAATTAGACAATTTTTAAGTTAGTGAGATGAATTACTATAAACACCATGTTTTTTTCTGTACCAATCAGCGCGAGAACGGCGCGGCCTGCTGCCAGGATCATGATGCTCAGTTTTTTCGAGATTATGCGAAAACGCAATTGAAAAAGCTAAAAATGAGCGGGTCCGGTAAATGCCGCATCAACAATGCCGGTTGCCTGGATCGTTGCAAGGAAGGGCCGGTAATGGTCGTCTATCCCGATGCTATTTGGTATCGTTATGAAAATCAAGCCGATATCGATGAGATTATCGAGGAGCATTTGCAGAATGGGAGAGTTGTCGAACGCTTGAAAGTTTGAGATTAACCTAAACTCGATATATCCATCGCAGGTCAAAATTCGGCGCCGAGGTGTCCGTCAAAGGACGCCGTGAATACATCCCTGTAGGCTCTATGCCAGCTCCATGCTGGCAAAGCCTTTGCAAGCGCCATGGATGGCGTGAATGTCGATTTTGCAGGAGCAAAAATCGACCGAACACCCCGGCGCCTCCTCAGGCACTGCCGAAATTTGAAACGCGAAAGGTATAGTCAGCACACTAAGGATTTCGTAATGAATATCGAGCAACCGAACCCTTCCTAAAATAGCGAAGTTATTTACGACCAAACCCTAAAATCATGAAATACACGAAAGTAATCATACGGTTACAAAAGTCACTTGTACCACCCATTAGGTGAGCAACTTGGAGAGTATAACCAATTGAATATTTTCGTGATTTTCGTGGACAAAATGCTTTTTATTAAGATTAACCGTTGGTTTTCAGTTCGCTTGGCTTGCGTCTTTTACCGATGGTTTTCCGGTCACGATGACGATCTTTGATTTTGGACTCTTTCTTCTTCGGTTCCGCTTTTTTGTTTTTACTACTGGCGGCTTTTCCTGAGGCCTTGAGCTTTTTGGGGCCTTTATAGCGGCCTTCCAATTCCTTGATCGTGCGCCGGGTCAGTCGCTGTTGTAGATAGCGTTCGATGCCCGCCAAGACGTTCCATTCGGTAGAGTTGATCAATGCGATTGCAAGTCCCGGCCGGCCGGCTCGTCCGGTACGGCCGATTCTGTGCAGATAGTCATTACCGTTACGGGCTAAGTCGAAATTAATGACCAGGTCCACGCCTTCGATATCGAGACCGCGCGCGGCAACGTCGGTTGCGACCAATATGTCGATGGTTCCGTCTCGGAAAACCCCCATGGTTTTGTTGCGTTCGCTTTGGTCCATGTCGCCATGCAGCGAGCCTACGCGCAGTTTTTGCCCTCTCAATGGGCCGCGCAATTGATCGGTATGGATTTTGGTGTTGGTGAAGACCAAGGCTTTTTCGTATGTTTCGTGGCTTAGCAGCCAGATCAATAATTTTTTCTTATGTTCGAAATCGTCGGCCAGCAACATTTGCTGCTCGATGTCTTCGTGTTCCGCCTGTATGCCATCGAGATAGACTTTTTTCGGCTCCTTAAGCAGTGCGAGGGCAATGCCTTTGATCGTCGGATTAAGTGTCGCGGAAAATAGAAGGGTTTGGCGTTCCGGGTTGCAAACGCTTGCAATTTTCAGTAAATCGTTTTTGAAGCCCATGTCGAGCATACGGTCGGCTTCATCGAGAATGAGTAGGTCGAGTCGGCTGAAATCGGCGGAACCCTCCTCGATGACTTCGATTAGGCGACCTGGTGTTGCGATGATGATGGCGGTACTTTTAGCAAATAAAGCGGATTGCTTCTTGAAGTCTTCGCCGCCGATAATCAAGCCGGACTTGATCGGGGTGAATTCAGCCAGTTGTCGACATTGTTTATGTGTCTGTTTGGCTAGTTCCCGTGTCGGCGCTAGTATCAAGACTTTTGCCGCGCTGTCCTCGGGGCAGTTTTGCAGTAGATGCTGCAAGGCGGGTATCAGAAAGGCCGCAGTTTTGCCGCTCCCGGTTTTTGCGCAAACCCAAAGATCTTTGGATTCGTTGGCCAGAGGTATGACGGCAGCCTGTACTTCGGTTGGGTGACCGAACCCCATGGCTTGCGTGGCTTGTTTGATGCGCGAATCAAGCTCGAATTGGCTGAACGTTAAAGAGGACGTTGGTTCCGGTTGTGTTTCCATAAAGCCTTGAATGAGTGGGCTGAGCCGGCAGTTTTCCGATTTAACAGAAGCGCCGTAAAGATAAATCCGGCAATGTTACGTTTTGTTTAAAATATAAGCAACTTCGAATAAAAGTTATAAGTGTCGATAAGATCTGAATGAAGCGTCATTGATTTTATCTTTCTCGGCATGCTGATATGCTAAGCAGCAAAGTCGCCGGGTATGGAATTTCAAATTCAATATACCGGCTTTATCTTTAAGATTGGGTTTTAAGGAGGATGGGTATTTATGAGGGCTTTAGCGAATTTTGTGATGCAGGGACCGTATCAGGCCTTGGTCGCTGCTTGTATATTGGGCGCTTTATCCCAATTTGTTTTGCCGTTGGCGCTGTTTTGTTGCGGCATCATCGCATTATGCGTATTGTCGCGTTCGGATAGCTATTGGCTGATTGTTTTGATCGGTACGGCTTTGGTGGTTTATGTCAGCAGTCTTTTTGTCGAAAGTAGGCCGGGCCTCGATACGCCTGTAGTTTTGTTTTTGTTGGTGCCGTTGGCGGCTTCGGCGAAAGTATTGCGTGTTACCCAATCGCAAAGTTTGGCGATAATGGTCGCGGCGGTGTTTGCGGCTATCTTAGCGGTTTCGATACAGGTCGTATCGGGCGATGCCGCGCAATGGTGGGCTAATTGGTTGGAAGAAGCTGTTGAAGGCGTTAAAGGAGCCACTTATCAAGGCTTCGAGGCCGACGGCACTTTACGGTTGATGAATGGATTGGTGGCGATGATGTTCGGTTTTGCAGTGGCTTCGTCAATGTTGATCGGGCGTTGGATGCAGGCGACTTTATACAACCCTGGGGGATTCGCCGAGGAATTTTACCGAGTTAGATATCCCATATATGCCTTGGGTGTTTTGGGTGTCGTGTTGATCGTGACTGCGTTATTCAGCGAAGCCGTACTTTATGATTTGTTATTGGTTTTTACGATGCCGTTTTTCTTCCATGGTATGGCGGTCTTGCATTGTACGGTTGACGTTTCCGAACGTAGCAAAAATTATTTGCTGCCGCCGTATTTATTATTGTTTGTTATGCCTCAGTATGCGATCGTCGGCATGGCTTTTCTCGGCATGGCCGATATTTTTTTGAATTTTAGAAAGGCTGTCTATAGACGGAAAGATCATGATTCCAATTAGAGATACCGCACCGTGTAATTCAAGGCCGATTGTTTCGTGGAGTTTAATGGTTTTATGTATCGTGATCTTTATTGCGATGGAAATTATTCCCGATCAATCGAAATACCGTTTAACTTATTTGTTCGGCATGGTGCCGTTGCGTTATTCAAGCCCTGGTTGGGCTGCTCATTTCGGTTTGCCGCCCGATTATTATTTATCGTTTTTGACCAGTCTTTTTTTGCATGGAGGTTGGTTGCATTTAGTCACTAACATGTTATTCATGTGGATTTTTGCCGATAATGTCGAAGACCTGATGGGCAGGGGGCGCTTTTTGATTTTTTATGTGGTTTGCGGATTATCGGCTCAAGCCTTGCAGTTTTATTTCGATCCCTATTTAACGATACCGGTCGTTGGCGCATCGGGAGCGATCGCAGGAGTTTTGGGGGCTTATTTTTTTCTATATCCGTTTGAGCGCGTCGTTGTTTTTATACCTATCCTATTTTTTCCATTGGTTTTTCATGTGCCGGCGATAGCTTTTTTGGGGTTTTGGATCATTATTCAGCTGCAAAAAGCCACGACATCGGTGATGTTTGATGACGTGACGGTTGATGTGGCTTGGTGGGCACATTTAGGCGGTTTTATCGCGGGGGCGATCTTATATCGGTTTTTTCTACGCAATGAGCCCGCGCAATAAAAAATGAAATTGGATCTCATTTCTGTATAATAAGCGGCTTTTAAAAGGCTTGCCTCTACACGATCAAAGGGCTGTGGTACTCGTCCTTCGAGGCTTCTTAGTTTTGTCGGGAAATTAAAATTACAATGAAAAATATTAACGTCGCATTAGTTAGGCTACTTCAGTTCGTCGTATTCGTTCTGTTTACATTCATGGTATTGATTTATTTTGGCGCGATGGTTTTATTGCCGCTGGATGCTGCCGTGTTATTGATCAAGTTGATGACCTTGTTCGGTTTAAACGGGTTGATTGCGGCTTTTATTGCGATTCCGATCGTGGCTTATTTAGGCTTGAGAGTCTATCGAATTCCGGGGCTTGTCAAAATGATCATCGATACCGGAGTCGAATTGGTCAATACCGGCAAAGCTAAAATCGATGCATTCAACGCGCTAGCCGAATCGGAAAAAGTTTAACCGCTTAGCTAAACAAAAAAGGCCGGAAAGAGCGCTCTTTCCGGCCTTTTTTGTTTTCAATCCTTATTTTGTAATATTTACCATGAAGGACTTGAAATTCTTCATGTGTTTCATGGTTAAACTGCAGAATTACTGTGAAAGTTCGTAAATTTGGATTCATTATCTAATTTTTCGATATACAAATCTCTGTTCTGGCAATGCCTGTTCCGGAGAGGGTGCGGTTGCTCGATCGACAGGCGTTGGCGGCAGGATAGCCGCCATCGAGCCTACATGGACGTATTCACGGCGTCCTGTCGGGCGAGTGACCGCGCCCTCCCCACGTCTCGTACTTTCATTTGCCGGGGTGATTGCCGGGCTTTCATGAACGTTAGAATGAAGATAGCGTATAAGATTGAGCCGCGCATAAAAATTCGAGCCAATTCGCCAAATCAGCTAAAAAATCGTTTTAAATAATGCCCGGTATGCGAGGCGTTGTTTTTACTCAATTGTTGCGGTGTACCTTCAGCGACCAGTGTGCCTCCACCATCGCCGCCCTCCGGTCCCATATCAATAATCCAATCTGCCGTTTTGATCACGTCCAGGTTATGCTCGATGACGATCACGGTGTTGCCATGATCGCGTAGTGTATGCAATACGCGCAATAATTGTTTGATATCGTGGAAATGCAGGCCAGTTGTGGGCTCGTCGAGAATATAGAGCGTTTTGCCGGTATCGCGTTTCGAGAGTTCCTTGGCCAGTTTGACGCGCTGTGCTTCGCCACCGGAAAGCGTGACGGCATTTTGTCCGAGCGTGATGTAGTTCAGTCCCACTTCGGTCAAGGTGTGCAGTTTTTTGGATAATACCGGGACGGCGCTGAAAAATTGCGCGGCATCCTCGACGGTCATATCCAATACTTCGTTGATTGCCTTGCCTTTATAGCGGATTTCCAGCGTTTCACGGTTATAACGTTTACCGCCGCAGACGTCGCAATGTACGAAAATATCCGGCAAGAAATGCATTTCGACTTTGATGACTCCATCGCCTTTGCAGGCCTCGCAGCGGCCGCCTTTGACGTTGAAGCTGAAGCGCCCCGGCGTGTAACCGCGTGATCGGGCTTCAGGCGTTGCCGCAAATAATTCCCGGATGGGCGTAAAAATTCCGGTATAAGTGGCCGGATTCGAACGGGGCGTTCGGCCTATAGGGCTTTGATTAATATCAATGACTTTATCGAAATATTCAATGCCTTCGATTTCATCGCAAGGTGCGGGCAGGGTGCCAGCTCGATTGATTGCGCGCGCAACATAGCGGTAGAGCGTATCGTTGATGAGCGTCGATTTCCCTGAGCCGGATACGCCGGTGATACAGGTAAGTAGGCCGACCGGCAGAGCGATATCGACGTTTTTCAGGTTATTGCCTTGGGCGTTGCGGATCACGATCCGCTTTTCCGGGTCGACCGGCGTCGTGCTTTTCGGAATCACAATCATTTGTTTCCCCGATAAATACTGGCCGGTCAGCGAATCGGGCGAGTCGATGATGTCTTGCGGCGATCCCTGTGCGACGATTCTACCGCCGTGAATACCGGCGCCGGGGCCGATATCGACGATATGATCGGCCGAGCGTATCGCATCTTCGTCGTGTTCTACGACGATTACGGTATTACCCAAATCCCTGAGCCGGAACAGGGTATTCAACAAGCGGTCGTTATCGCGCTGATGCAGGCCGATTGACGGTTCGTCGAGCACATACATCACGCCGACTAAGCCTGCGCCGATTTGGCTGGCCAGCCGGATACGTTGCGCTTCGCCGCCGGACAGCGTATCGGCGCTACGATCGAGGGTCAGGTAGTCCAGGCCGACATTAACCAAAAACTCTTGTCGTTCGACGATTTCCTTGATGATTTTCGCAGCTACTTCGCCTTGTTTTCCAGGTAAATCCAATTCCTCGAAAAACTGTAAAGACTTGCGTATCGGAAGGCGGGTGAGTTCGTGCAAAGGTCGTTCGTTGACGAAAACATGGCGGGCAGCCTTGTTTAGGCGGGCTCCGCCGCAGTCAGGACAAGTTTTTTGCGATAGATATTTGGCCAGTTCCTCACGGACCATCGGAGAGTCGGTTTCATGGTAACGGCGATCCATGTTCGCAATGATGCCTTCAAAGCTGTAGCGCTTGGTTTGGCCGGCGCGTGGTCCGCCTATCAGTTTGAACTCGATCGCTTCGTTGCCGCTGCCGAATAATAATGCTTTTTTGATGTTGTCCGGTAGATCCTGATAAGGGATTTCCGGATCGAAACCGTAGTGTTCGGCCAGCGAACAGATAATTTGATAATAATAAGCGTTGCGCCGGTCCCAGCCTCGGATTGCCCCGCCGGCTAGGCTGATGTTGGGATTATGCACCACCAGTTCCGGATCGAAGTGTTGACGAACACCAAGTCCATCGCAAGTTGGGCAAGCACCTTTCGGGTTGTTGAACGAAAAAATGCGCGGTTCTAATTCGCTGAGGCTGTACCCGCAGTGCGGACAGGCGTAGCGTTCGGAAAATAATAAGGTTGTGTTGTCGTCCATGGAAACGGCCAGCGCGATACCGTCTGCGATGCGAAGCGCCGTTTCGAATGACTCGGCAAGGCGCAATGCGATGTCGTTACGAATTTTGAATCGATCGACGATCACTTCGATCGTGTGTTTTTTCTTGGGGTCGAGCGCCGGCGTTTCGTCGAGATCGTATACGGCGCCGTCAATACGTGCTCTGATAAAGCCTTGCGCGCGTAAATCCTCGAGCAATTGCAGGTATTCCCCTTTACGCTGGCTGATGACGGGTGCCAATAACATCCAGCGCCCGCCTTCCGGTTGTTCGAGCAGGCTATCTACCATCTGGCTGACGGTTTGTGCGGCTAATGAAACATTATGGTCAGGGCAGCGAGGCGTGCCTGCGCGGGCATACAGCAAACGCAAGTAATCATAGATTTCGGTAATTGTGCCGACCGTCGAGCGAGGATTGTGGGAGGTCGATTTTTGTTCGATCGAAATGGCCGGGGACAGTCCCTCGATATGATCGACATCCGGTTTTTCCATCATCGACAGGAATTGCCGGGCATAGGCGGATAGCGACTCGACATAGCGCCGTTGGCCTTCGGCATAAATCGTGTCGAAAGCCAGTGACGATTTACCGGAACCTGAGAGACCGGTAATGACAATCAATGAGTCGCGGGGCAAATCCAGGTCGATGTTTTTTAGGTTATGGGTGCGCGCGCCGCGAATGCTGATGGTGTCCATTGATGAAATGTCGCTTTAGGAAACAGACCGTTAATATACGGCGAAACCGGGCCGATTTCAAAACTCGGTAGGATGAAGTCTTACAAGTCTGCTTTATCGCTTTCTAGCAGTTTGCAATTCCGACGATTTCGAGTACATTGTGTTTATTCGAAACTTAACATAGCGTAATTGATGTGAATCACTTTTATTCTTTTCAAATTCATGGCGGCGCCGATCATGGCGGCGGAGTCGCCGATTCTGTCGGGCATTTTTTAGGATTTCTGGAAAGCCTTGCTGCACAAGAGCCTTCGGACATATTTGCGAATATATTTCCGGGAATCGCTGAATTGGATAATATTCATCCTTTGCTAGTACATTTTCCAATCGCTTTATTGATCGGTTTTTTTATTCTCGACTTATTAGGGACTTTGATTCGTAACCCGGTTTGGCGCAGTGCCGCTTCGGCGATGCTTTATTTTGGGACGATTGGCGCAGCAGTGACTGTTTATACCGGTTTACAGGCTGCCGAAACGGTTGCTCACGGAGGTAATGTTCATGACATCATGGAAAGGCATGAGCAAATTGGTATTATGGTGTTAAGCTTATCGGCGTTGTTATCGGTTTGGCGTCTGTTGGCCGGCAGTTCGCTTAAAGGTGCGGCTAACGGTTTTTTTCTATTGCTGTCGGCGGGTCTGTCCGTGTTGGTCGTTTTGGGCGCCGATTTGGGCGGATTGATGGTCTATCGTTACGGTGTTGCGGTCGAAGGGGCGGTGGATGCTTCAGAGGCAAGCGCTCATGAGCACGGCCATTCGAACAATACCACCGAGCATAATCATGAGCTCGAGCACTCGCATACGACCGAACATAGTCATGAGGCTGATCATGAGCATTCCGCTTCACCTTCACCTGACAGCCACGAACATTCTGAGTCAGACCACAGTCATCAGCATTGAATGTTTTCTCGATGATGCTCCGATATTGACCGAAATTAATATCTACGAAATTTACTCCCTTTTGATTGAAAAAACCGTCTTAAAGAACGAGCATGAAATAACTTCGACAACTTATGGGAGGGGGTTCGGTCAGCAATTCCCAATTTGGAGATCAAAAAGGGTGTGGGGTATGCTTGGCGAGGATGTCGGCAGCAGGGCAGATTTTTGCTCCTCGGCAATTGCTGAGTTACATGGATGTAATGAATGCAGAAAATGCAGGAGCATTTTTCTGCCCTGCATTGCCCTACTACACGCCATCCTTGGCGTTCGAGCTGCCGCCAAGCCCCCATGGATGGGTTTACGGCGTTCCTCGACAGGCATACCCCACACCCTAAAATCGGCGAAACTGCTCAAACTGGGAATTGCTGGGGTTCGGTGGCTCGATTGACAGGTGTAGGCGGAAGGGACAGCCAACGTCAAGCCTACATGGAAGTTTCACGGCGTCCTTTGACGGACACCCCGGCGCCGAAATTTGACCAGCAAAGGGTATATAAAGGAGTAAGAAAGACAGGCAATAAATTTCTCGAAGTTATTTCATGTTTGTTCTTAAGTAGTCCAGGTTTTCTTTGGATTTGTTAGCCGATTTCGGTTATTTCTTGAAAATAACATTGTTATAAAAGTCTCAAACACGACCACGCGAAGTATAGCCTTAGCTTAGCGCTTTTGTTTTATGGTATTCTATTCGGCTAAATTTTTTATTAAATATCGTATCTCTTTATGCGTACTCGCGTTAAAATTTGCGGCTTTACCCGGGTCAATGACGCAGTCCGTGCGGCGCATCTAGGCGTGGATGCGATCGGGTTGGTTTTTTATCCGCCTAGCCCAAGAAATGTTGATATCGATCAGGCGCTTGCGATTGTCGAAGCATTGCCGGCCTTTACCAGTGTCGTCGGTTTATTTGTCGACGAGCAAGAACCACGTATTCGTGAAGTGTTGAGTCGGGTGTCGATCGACTGTTTGCAATTTCACGGCGACGAACCGCCGGAAGCTTGCGAACTGTACAAAAAGCCTTACATCAAGGCAATCAGTATGCGGCAGGGCGTTGATATAGCTGATTTGGCTAAACGGTATTCCGGGGCTGCCGGTCTGTTGCTCGATGCCTATCACCCGGGAGTGAAGGGCGGTTCTGGGAACCGTTTCGATTGGGATTTGATTCCGCAAGATTGCGCAAAACCGATTATTTTGGCCGGCGGGTTGGAACCCGGCAATGCCAGGCAGGCAATAGAATCGGTCGGACCCTATGCACTGGACGTCAGCAGCGGCGTAGAATCGGAAAAAGGTATTAAGGATGCCGATAAAATGGCGGCATTTATAAGAATAATTAACGAGGGTAATAGAAGTTAGTAACATGACACAGCATTATAACTTGCCGGACGAGCGCGGACATTTCGGTCCTTATGGCGGAAAATTCGTTGCCGAAACATTAATGGGGCCTATTCAAGAGTTAGAAGAGGCTTATCTGCGCTATATGCAGGATCCTGAATTTTTAACCGAACTGGATGCCGATTTGCAGCATTATGTCGGGCGCCCTTCTCCGCTTTACCATGCCGAACGCTGGAGTCGGCATTTAGGCGGTGCGCAGCTTTATTTGAAACGAGAAGACCTCAATCATACCGGCGCTCACAAAGTTAATAATACGATCGGGCAGGCGCTATTGGCTAAGCGCATGGGGAAAACCCGGATCATCGCCGAAACCGGCGCGGGTCAGCATGGCGTTGCTACAGCTACGGTCGCAGCCAGGCTGGGGCTCGAGTGCGTTGTTTACATGGGGGCGGTCGATGTCGCGCGACAGTCCTTGAATGTTTACCGAATGAAACTGCTTGGCGCAAAAGTCGTTGCGGTCGAATCGGGTTCGAAAACTCTGAAAGACGCTTTAAACGAAGCGCTCCGTGATTGGGTTACCAATGTCGACAATACATTCTACATTATCGGTACGGTCGCAGGGCCTCATCCTTATCCCGCGATGGTGCGCGACTTTCAAACCGTGATCGGCCGCGAAGCCAAAGAACAATGTTTGACCATGACCGGGCGGTTGCCCGATGCGCTGGTCGCTTGTGTCGGAGGCGGGTCGAACGCGATCGGTTTGTTTTATCCGTTTATCGATGATGCCTCGGTTAAGATGTACGGTGTCGAAGCGGCCGGAGACGGCGTCGAAACCGGACGTCATTCTGCTCCGCTTTGCGCTGGACGCCCCGGAGTTTTGCACGGCAACCGGACTTATTTAATCGAGGACGATGATGGTGAAATCATCGAAACGCATTCAATCTCGGCGGGTTTGGATTACCCCGGTGTCGGACCCGAGCATGCCTGGTTGAAAGACGCCGGACGTGCCGAATATGTCAACATCACCGATGATGAGGCCTTAAGGGGGTTTCATGATCTAACCGAAATGGAAGGCATTATTCCTGCGCTGGAATCGAGTCATGCGATTGCTTATACGACAAAACTGGCGCCGACCATGCCTAAAGATAGCATTATTATTATCAATCTTTCCGGTCGTGGCGATAAAGACATCATGACCTTGGCGCAACGCGAGGGAATAGAACTGTGAGCCGATTAGCCGCTAAATTCGAAGAGCTTTCCAAATCCGGCCGCAAGGCTTTAATTCCATTTTTGACGGCCGGCGATCCGCATCCGAATTTTACCGTACCGATGATGCATGCGATGGTGGAAGCGGGCGTTGATATTATTGAACTTGGCGTACCGTTTTCCGATCCGATGGCGGACGGACCGGTCATTCAGAAAGCCAGCGAACGCGCCTTGGCGCATAAAATGAGTTTAAGAAAAGTACTCAATGCAGTCGCCGAGTTCAGGAAAAAGGATGACCAAACGCCTGTCGTGTTAATGGGTTATTTAAATCCGATCGAGGCAATGGGTTACGAGGATTTCGCCAATGCGGCACAACGCGTCGAAATCGATGGCGTGCTGACGGTCGATTTGCCGCCCGAAGAGGCCGATTTCTGTGTTTCGTTGCTGAAAGAACGCGGCATCGATCCGATTTTTTTGTTGGCGCCTAATAGCAATGAAGAACGCATTCGTAAAATGGATGCGGCGGGTAGTGGCTATATTTACTACGTTTCACTCAAAGGTGTAACCGGCGCCGGGCACTTGAACACCGCCGATGTCGAGGAAAGGCTGAAGTTAATCCGTGCCAATACTCGATTGCCAATCGGTATCGGCTTCGGTGTCAAGGATGCCGAAACGGCGAAGACAGTGGCGAACTTAGGTGATGGTGTCGTTGTCGGTAGCGCCTTGATCAGTAAAATCGAAGCGAATTTGGATAATCCGGAGCAGGCATGCTCCGAAATAGTCGATTTACTTAAAGCCATGCGCGCCGCAATGGATGAATAAGTCGTCGATCACATGAGCGAATTCGGAGTTTAAAATATGAGTTGGTTTGAAAAACTGGTCCCTTCAACTATCAGAACAGACGGGAATAACAAGAAAAAAGGCGCAGTGCCTGAGGGGTTATGGACCAAGTGCCCGAATTGTAACGCGATTCTTTATAACAACGAATTGGAACGCAATTCCAGCGTGTGCCCTAAATGCAATCATCACATGCGGATATCGGCAAGAGTCCGCTTGGCATTATTTCTCGATGAGCAGGGTCAAGAAGAAATCGGTCAACAAATCAAACCGACCGACCCGCTTAAATTCAAGGATTCCAAACGATACAAAGACCGTATCAGCCAAGCGCAAAAACAGACTAAGGAAAGCGACGCCCTGGTAGTGATTAAGGGTAAGCTCAAGAATAAGGATATCGTGGCTGCCGCGTTCGATTTTAGTTTTATGGGCGGTTCGATGGGCTCGGTTGTCGGTGAGCGTTTTGTGCGAGGCGTTAATAAGAGCCTCGAAATCGGTGCGCCGTTCATTGTTTTTACCGCCAGCGGCGGCGCCCGCATGCAGGAGTCGTTGTTTTCATTGTTTCAAATGGCGAAAACCAGCGCGGCCTTGACACGGTTGTCGGAAGCGGGATTGCCGTTTATTTCGTGTATGACCGACCCTACGATGGGCGGTGTATCCGCGAGTTTGGCGATGCTTGGCGATATCAATGTCGCCGAGCCGAATGCCTTGATCGGTTTTGCAGGGCCTCGCGTCATCGAGCAAACCGTTCGAGAAAAATTGCCCGAAGGTTTTCAACGTAGCGAGTTTCTGCAAGAGCACGGCGCAATCGACATGATTATCGATAGGCGTGAAATGCGCGATAAAATTGCTGCTATGCTGGCGATGTTGATGGCTTCCCGGATGGAAACGAAAATAAGTCCGAATGTAGACGAGCCTATTATCTTGGCCGAAGCCGAGCCTTTGCCTGTCGTTCAGGATTGAGTGTAATTATAAATTGGCAGCAATTATAATCGGCACAATGATTCTACAGTTGCGGTTAGACCACGATAAGCACGAAAGACACAACAAAAATCGGTCCGCGATAGGGCTTAAGTTTGCAGTTATTGGATGTGGCGATCCACGACTGGCTATTACGTTGGCGCTTTCGTGCTTTTTTGTGTTTTCGTGGACCCCATAATTTTTCTGAGATGAAGCATTTTGATACGCTTGAGGGCTGGCTGAAGTGGCAGGAAGGTTTGCACCCGCAAACAATCGATCTAGGCTTAGAGCGAGTTCTGTGCGTATTTCGCGCATTACAGCAGGATTACGATAAACCGCCGACGATCACGGTAGCCGGAACCAACGGTAAAGGCTCTTGCGTGGCTTTTTTAGAATTTATTTATCGGGCTCAAGGTTATCGAGTCGGCACATATACTTCTCCGCATATTTTAAGGTATAACGAACGTATAAAAATTGACGGTAAACCGGTTAGCGACGATTTGATCTGTTCGGCTTTCGAGCGTATTGAATCGGTGCGAGACGGTGTGTCGTTGAGTTACTTTGAATTCGGTACTTTGGCCGCGCTTGATATTTTTTCCAGGGCCAATCTCGATGTGCAATTGTTGGAGGTAGGTTTGGGCGGGCGTCTTGATGCCGTCAATATTGTGGACCCCGACGTTTCTATTATTTCCAGCATCGGGATCGATCATGCGGAATGGCTCGGCGAAACGCGCGAGCTGATCGGTCGTGAAAAAGCCGGTATTTTCAGAAAGCAAGTTCCTGCGATTATCAGTGATCCTGAGCCACCCGACTCGATATCCGAATATGCAAACGAAATCGAGTCTCAGGCTTTTTTTATCGGGTGCGATTTTGCTTATCGGAAGCAGTCGAAAGGTTGGATATGGTACACACCAGATCGGCAGATCGACCGATTGCCGGAACCTAATCTCAAAGGCGAGCATCAATATCGAAATGCGGCTGCTGTGGTAATGGCCGTGACCCTAATGTCTTCACGACTGCCGATTAGTGTGGATTCGATAAGGCGGGGCATCGAATCCGTTGAGCTTACCGGACGTTTTCAATTCATTAATGACGAACTACCAGTCTTGCTTGATGTCGGGCATAATCCGCAAGCGGTTCAGACCTTGGTCGACTATCTGAGCGATAATTTCCCGGACAAACGCATTCATGCCGTTTTTGCGATGATGAAGGATAAGGATATTCCGGGCGTTATCGATATCATGAAGCCGTTGGTTCATCGATGGTATTTTGCGCCGATAAATGACAATCCGCGATGCGCTTCCGAGACGATGATGCAAGAGTATTTTGAGCAGTGCAAAATTACGGCTGTCGATTTCGGTTTTTCCGGATTGCAAGATGCATTGAATAGTGCCAAGGCTAAAGCCGGAAAAAACGATTTATTATTGGTTTTCGGCTCTTTCTTTTTAGTATCTGAATATTTGGCTGGTTTAGCTTAGAGGTTAACGATGGACCAGGAATTAAAACAAAGATTGATCGGCGCAGTTGTCATTACCGCGTTGGCCGCTATTTTTGTACCGATGCTGTTTGACGATCCCATTGAAGAAAGTGGTCAAATAGTCAACGAATTGACTTTACCCGAACCTCCTGTGGAGGCCTTTACCAAGACTGCCGAAAGTCTTCCGGAGGACAGTCGTCCGCAATCGGTGGAAGTGGCAGTTGACGAAACTGCAAAGCTTTCCGACGAGCTCGAAGGATTAACTCAAGAAGAGCTCGATTACATGGGGCCTGTCGATGACGGATCGGAGCTCAAACCTATTGATAAAACCACGTTACCGAGTTCCTTGGTCGAAGCGGAAACGGCTAAATCGTTAACAGTTGACAAAACCGCGACGAATTCGACTCCGATTGCCAAAGTACCCGAAACTAAAACAGAGGTGCCCGCTTCATTGCCGATTGCGGAACTCGTGACTTGGTACATACAGCCAGGCAGTTTTAGTAAGAGGGATAATGCATTTGCATTACGCGACAAATTGCGTTCCCAAGGTTTTCCGGCTTCGGTTGAGGAGTTCGATGTCCGTGGAGCAAAATCCTATCGGGTTTTGGTTGGGCCTGAAACCGATAAAAGCAAAGCTCAGGCGCTCAGAGTTCGATTGGATGCCGCCAATAATTTGAATAGTTTGTTATTGTCGGTCAATAAGCCCAAAGCTCTTGAACCGGCAACTGCTAAGGCGCAAGCAAGCAAATCGGCCGTTCCGCAGAGTGTACCTACTCAAAGTACCGGAATGGTTAAGTGGTATATCCAGTTAGGCAGCTTCAGTAAACAGGAAAATGCGGATTCACTTCGTGATAAGCTGCGCGCGCAAGGTTTTCCTGCCGCCGTTACCGAAGTCGATACCGTGCAAGGTAAAGCGTATCGTCTTCGTGTCGGTCCCGAACTCGATAAAAAACGGGCTGAAACGCAACTGATACAATTGGACAGCCAACACAGTCTGAAAGGTTTTCTGGTTTCCGAATGAGTTTTATAGGAGATGCGGATATGATCTGGGTCGATTATGCCATTTTGGGGTTGATCTCCATTTCTTTGGTGATCGGTTTGTTTAGAGGCTTTGTCGAAGAGGCTTTCTCACTGGTATTGTGGGTCGTCGCGATTTGGCTCGGATTAACGTTTAGTCGGGAGTTTTCCGCGCTTTTGGAGCCGGTTTTTAGCGTGCCTTCGGCACGCATTGCCGCAGCCTTTGCGGCATTGTTTTTTGCCGTGTTGATTGGAGGTGCGTTGGTCAATTTAATTTTACGAAAATTGGTCAAGCAGACCGGATTAACCGGGTCGGATCGTTTTGTCGGAATGATTTTCGGTATCGCTCGCGGATTGGTGGTCGTCACGGTGTGCATCATGTTGGCCGGTTTGACGCCGCTTCCCGAAGATGCTTGGTGGAAGGAATCGACTTTGATTCCGCCCTTTCAATCGCTTGCCGTTTGGCTACGGGAACATATCCCGTCAGACGTGATGAGCTATGTTAATTATCGTTGATTAAAATTTTAGGTTTAAAGCATGTGTGGTATTGCCGGTATTGTTGCTCATAAATACGTTAATCAAGAACTGTACGATGCGTTGACCGTATTGCAGCACAGGGGGCAAGATGCGAGCGGCATCGTGACCTGTGAAAACGGACGCTTGCATTTGCGTAAGGATAACGGCCTGGTTAGGGATGTTTTCACGACTAGTCAAATGTTGAAGCTCAAGGGTAATATGGGCATTGGTCATGTGCGCTATCCGACCGCCGGATGCACGAGCTCGGCCGAGGCGCAGCCTTTTTATGTGAATTCGCCGTTCGGCCTGACGTTGGCTCATAACGGCAATTTAACTAACACCGAAGCATTGAAACACGTTTTGTTCATCGAAGATCAACGTCATATTAATACCGACTCCGATTCCGAAGTATTGCTCAATGTTTTTGCGCATGAACTGCAGCAATTGCGTAAGTTGAAATTGACTGTGGACGATGTGTTTACCGCGGTTTCCAGAGTTCACCAGCGTGTACGCGGCGCTTACGCGGTCGTCGTAATGATAGCGGGTTTCGGCATCTTAGGCTTTCGCGACCCGCACGGCATCCGGCCTATCGTATTCGGTGAAAGAAAATCCGATAAAGGCAGTGAATTCATGATCGCTTCCGAAAGCGTCGCGTTGGATGTCTTGGGCTTTGATCTTATTCGGGATATCGAGCCCGGAGAAGCGGTGTTCATTGAGGAATCCGGTGCCTTGCATACCAAGCAATGTTCCGATTTCGTCGATCATTGCCCTTGTATGTTCGAATATGTCTATTTTGCTCGACCCGATTCGATCATCGACGATATCCAGGTTTATAAGGCCCGCTTGAGAATGGGTGAAAAACTGGCCGATAAAATTATGCGTATTTGGCCGGATCACGATATCGATGTGGTGATACCGATTCCCGATACCAGCCGAACTGCGGCATTGCAGTTGGCTAACAAACTTCATGTCAAATACCGAGAAGGTTTTATCAAAAACCGTTATATCGGTAGGACGTTCATTATGCCGGGGCAACAAAAGCGCAAAAAATCGGTTAAGCAAAAGCTCAATGCGATCGATTTGGAATTCGACGGTAAAAATGTTCTACTAATAGACGACTCTGTCGTCAGAGGAACAACTTCGGAACAAATTATACAAATGGCCCGGGAAGCCGGGGCTAAAAAAGTGTATTTTGCATCGGCAGCACCGCCGGTCAGATATCCTAATGTCTACGGTATCGACATGCCGGTAGTGGAAGAATTAATTGCGCACGGCCGTACCGAAGACGAGGTTTGCGAAGCGATCGGCGCGGATCGTTTGATTTATCAGGATTTAGAGGACTTGATCGAGGCGGTAAGACGAGGCAATAGAGATATTCAGCATTTCGATACATCGTGCTTCAGCCGCGAATATATTACCGGTGATATCGACGATGCCTATTTGGAGAATGTTCAAGCCTTGCGTAACGATGATGCTCAGGCAAAAAGAAATTCGGAAAATTTTATTATAGAAATACAGAATTCAGACTAAGCAAAGTCTATGCTGGAAACCTATAGAAACGTCTCACGAGTGAGTAAAGGAGCAACATGAAAGATACCGATTGGAACGATTATTCGCTCGAAACTCAGGCCATTAGAGCAGGGCATCGTCGCACGGGCGAAGCAGAGCATAGCATTCCTATATTTACGACATCCAGTTATGTGTTTGACAGCGCCGAAGAAGCCTCATTGAAGTTTACCGGCCAAATTCCCGGTAATATCTATTCCCGCTTTACCAATCCGACTGTCAATGCATTTCAAGAACGGCTAGCCGGGATGGAAAATGGTGAGCGTTGCCTGGCTTTTGCGTCGGGCATGGCCGCAATCATGGCGGTAGGCATGGGTTTGCTGAAATCGGGCGATCATGTGGTAGTTTCGCGCGGTGTATTCGGCAATACCGTATTAATGTTTCAAAATTATTTTGCAAAGTTCGGCGTGGACAGCGATTTTGTCGCCTTAACCGATTTGGCCGCTTGGGAAGCGGCAATCAAACCGAATACCCGTTTTTTGTTTTTGGAGACGCCATCTAATCCGTTGACTGAAATCGCCGATATTCAAGCGCTTGCCGACTTAGCGCATCGGCATGATTGCTTGCTCATTGTCGACAATTGTTTCTGTACGCCGGCACTGCAAAAACCGCTCGACCTCGGCGCCGATATTATCGTCCATTCGGCGACCAAATATATCGATGGTCATGGCCGTTGTGTCGGCGGTGCTGTTGTCGCTTCCGATGAAATCATCGAAAAAGCTATTTATCCTTATTTGCGCACAGGCGGCGCTACGATGAGTCCCTTTAATGCCTGGGCTTTTCTGTCGGGACTCGAAACGCTGGCACTGCGCATGGAAAAACATTGCGCCAATGCTTTGGATTTAGCTCGTTGGTTGGAAAAGCAACCAGGAGTAGAAAGGGTTCACTATCCGGGTCTGGAATCGCATCCGCAACATGAGTTGGCAAAGCGTCAGCAAACCGGATTCGGCGGCATCGTGAGTTTCGAATTGAAGGGCGGTAAGGAGCCGGCTTGGAATTTAATCGATTCGACGCGCATGATTTCGATTACGGCAAACCTGGGTGACGTCAAAAGCACAATCACTCATCCTGCGACCACCACACATGGCCGTCTGTCGCCTGAGGCGCGGGACGCTGCGGGAATCAAGGATGGTTTGGTGCGTATTTCGGTCGGTCTCGAAAACATCGAGGACATCAAAAAAGATTTGTCAGCAGTGAATGCTTTTGTTTAGGATTTCGTAACAAATCATTTTTCGGAGTTATGGCTTTGTAGCGGGTCACTGCTGGCTCCATAATATAGAAATTATTTATCCTTAATTCGGCATTCGGTCCAAGAAATACACTAACGTTCATGAAGGCCTAGCCATCGCCCCGGCAAATGAAAGTTCTCTGGTGGCGGAGGGTGCGGTCACTCGACCGACAGGACGCCGTGAATACGTCCATGTAGGCTCGACGGCGGCTCCCTGCCGCCGACGCCTGTCGATCGAGCAACCGCACCCTCTCTGGAACCGGTATTGCCAGCACAGAGTTTTGTATATCGAAAAATTAGATAAAGTGTCCAAATCTACGAACTTTCACAGTAAAGTATTCATGCGGTTCCATAAATCTTTTTAAGCCCTCATTGGGTGAGCGGCTTGGAACGTATAGTTAATTGAATATTTTCGTGATTTTCGTGTGTTTCGTGGACAGAATATACTTTTTATAAGTTTATGAACAAATCCTTGGTGCATGAATTCAGGAAAAATTCAGGTGTTTTTTTGCAGTATTAACCCTCGACTCGTTTTTAGCGATCGGTGTTTTGGCATATAATAGTCAGCTATCTTTTCACTTTTCCGCAATAGGAAGTCAATAATGAAAAAATTCACGCTCTTAGTTTCAGCTTTGTTTTTGTTTGCAGCCGGTGCCCATGCTCATGGCCCTGTGCGTCAGAAAGTAAAGCAGGATATCACCATTAATGCACCGGCTGATAAAGTCTGGGCATTGATTAAAAACTTCGACGATATGTCATGGTTGCCGGCAGTAGCCAGCACAACAGGTGAGGGCGGTAACAAGAAAGGCGCGACCCGCGTTTTGACGCTAAAAGACGGGGGCTCGATTACCGAAGAATTGAAAAAGCATGACGATAAAAAAATGAGTTATGCCTATAAAATCAAAGAAATGAGTGTCGAAAAAACCATTTCGCACTCCGGTCAAGATGAAGACGTACCGGTATTGCCGGTTAGCAACTACGCGGCCAGCATAGACCTCAAGGCTAAAGGCGACAAAACGCAGGTCATCTGGCAGGCTGGTTACTACCGCGCTTACATGAATAACAATCCGCCCGCTGAAATGAACGAAGAAGCGGCTAATACTGCCGTTAACGCTATTTTCAAGGAAGGCTTGGAAAACCTGAAAGCCTTAGCCGAAAAATAAGGTTGTTTTCGGTGTTATTAAGACACGTAAAAAACGCGATGGCTTTTGCCGTCGCGTTTTTTTTATCCCTTCCGCTAGCAGCAGCTCCTCGTGCTTTTATTACGAATCAACTGGGCGATAGCGTTTCGGTGATTGATACCGTATCGAATTCGGTAGTTGCAACGATTAAGGTACCCGGTAAGCCGGCCGGCGTCGCGGTATCGCCGAATGGCGATCGAGTCTATGTGACGACGCCGGAATCGGGCGAATTAGCGGTTATCGACGCTGCAAACAATCGGTTAATCGCTCAGGTACCGGCGAGCGCCGGCGCTTTAGGTATTGCGGTCGATAAAACGGGCACGACAATATTTATTGCCGACTGGTATAACAATATCGTTTCGGTCATCGATTCTCAAACTTTGAAGGTCAAGAAGACAATTCCGGTCGGGCGATCGCCCTCGGGGTTGGCCGTGAGTCCCGATAACCGTTGGCTCTATGTCGCCAATCGACTCGATAATTCGGTGTCGCAAATCGACCTTGAAACCTTGAGGATTCGCAATACCACTAAAGTTGGAGAGCACCCGTTCGGTTTGATTGTCGACAGCAAAGGCGAAAGAATCTATGTGGCCAATGTCGAGAGCGATGATATTACGGTGTTGGGACGGGATCATCTTAAGCGAATTGCGACCGTGAAAGTTAAAATGCTGCCTTATGCGGCGGCTTTGGCGCTCGATGACAGTTTATTGTTTGTAACGAATCAAGACGATGGCACGGTTTCGGTGATCGATACCGTAACGTTAACCGAGACAGCCGTGATAGAAGTTGGCGACAAGCCGGAAGGCATCGGAACGCTTCCCGGGGGGCGTTTTGTCTATGTTGCGAATTGGTTCGATGACAATGTGTCGGTCATCGATGCGTTAAATCTTGAAGTGATCGATACGATCGAAACGGGCGGCGGCAGCCGGGCCTTCGGTCAGTTTATCGTCGGCGATTGAATCAAATATTACTTTTTCCTCCATTCAAAATCCGCATTCATTCCATGGCTATCAGGCTGCCGCCAAGCCCGATAGATGGCTTGATGACAGTCTTCGACAGGCACATCCCGAACCTTCAATAAAGGCGAGCGATTTTTTAGTATGAAAGGAGTAATGCCGAGGGACTTAACCCGCTTTGGGTTATGTTTGCCATATCCGGTCATACCCCACAGCATGGTTGCGCTAATTATCCCTTGACTACGCGCTTCTCCTAACAGAGCAAGATACAAGGTTTACCTTGTCATTGATCTGCCCCGCCCACATAAATTGTCCTGATTAGCAAGATGCTTCATCTTGCCGAGGCCAAGTGTCCGAGCAGGGGCCAATCGTAGTCGCAAAAACTAAAATATACTGTTACCCAAGTTCCAGCTCTCATCGTTATACATAAGTCAAAAATTACCCTTTTGCAACCTTAACCAATGAGACCTCGATACCATTTATTGTGACTTAACACTTTCGACCTCGAGATCGCGATCAGGGGATCGCTCCCACAGAGCGTCCGCAGCTCTCTCTGTGGGAGCGGCGCCTTCGTCGCGACTATCGAAGCCAGTAACGCTCAAACACCAATAGCCTTTCCGGACAACACAACAATTTAGCGCTCGGTCGCTACTTTTTGCACAATTATACCCATCGTAGATCAAAATTCGGCACCGGGGTGCACGTCAAAGGACGCCGTGAATACATCCCTGTAGGTTCTAGGCTCTAGCTGGCAAAGCCTTTGCCGAGCATCCCGGCGCCTCCTCAGGCACTGCCGAAATTTGAAGTGCGAAAGGTATAGATAATCTATAAAGACGAGAGCTGGAGCTTGGGAAATAGCGTGATGTGGGTTGGCCGTTTTTAGCTTGACGCGCATGGCTTACGAACCCCGTCCGGATAGGGATATGCTGATCTTTGGGCCTTAGCTGAAGAAGCTTGCTAATCAGGTGGTTTGTTGATCAATTATGAGATGAGGCTAGTTCATCTTCCACGACCAAAACGGGTATCGCACTGCTTTCCAGCACGGCTTGAGAAACTGATCCAACCAATACTTCGTCCAGGGGACGATGACCGCGTTTGCCGATGACGATCTCCGCCACATCATTATCTTGAGCGGTGCGGATAATTTCTTCAGATACGGAGCCATTGGCAATGACAAATCGATAACGAATATCTGCCAGGATTCGTCTCGCCTGATGGCTGAGTTGCTCGCTTCCTTCAGGATCATCTATTCGAATGACGTGAAGCACCACCACCTCGGCATCGCTACGACGGGCTAACTCCGCCGCTTTTCTCAGCACTTGTGTCGCTAAGGCTGAGGTGTCGACGGCTGCCAGCAATACAATCCGCCGCGACACCGAAACTTTGGTAGGGTCAACCTCGCCCCGCTCCAAAAGTTTCGGTGCAAATAAAGGAGTAGACCAAGCTCCAAGCGGGGCTGTTACCAAAATCGACAGGGCTGCTAAGGCAAGAATCGTTTCGCCCCCATCTATGCCTAGAGCCAAGGGAATCGCACCGATCGCTGCCTGTACAGTTGCCTTAGCGGAATTCCCAGGGAGCAGAAATAGCCGTTCTTTCCACGTCCAGTTGCTGCCTAGAGTTGATAGATACCAGCCGATGGAACGACCGATCAAAAGACCTATTGCTAGTACAGCTAATCCAATTAGAAAGGTGTTGCCAAGCACATCAAGTTGAATACTAGCTCCCAACAGCACAAAGAGGATGATCTCAGCAACCACCCATAAACTGTCAAAGCCACTGCGTAATCGACGCGCTAATGGAGCATCTATCTCGATCATGAAAAAGCCTGTCATCATGACCGCCAGATAACCGGAAAACACGGGGAAATCTTCCGCCATAACGACCAGCAACAAGGCAAAGCCTGCAGCAACCAACGCATCCTGCACCGCATTTTGCGTCCAGTTTTGGTTGGCTAATAATGAGACCAATAGGTGAGCCGCAAACCATCCCAGCAAGACCCCTAAACTGATTTGGAGGATGATTTGAAGCGGCAGCAATTGCAATGGGGTCAGAGTTAATCCGCCCGGCAAGGATATTCCCGTCGCGGCAGTTTGAGACAAAAACGCAACCAGTAAACTAAAGACCAGCAAAAGCAAGACATCGGACAGCGCGCTTCCGGTTAATATGGCATCAGGAATACCTTTCTTAACTCCCCATCCTAGACTCTTTAAGCGCAACATCCCAGGCACAATAACGGCGGGAGATTCCGCACCAATAATGCAACCAAGTAGAAGTCCCGTGGCAAAGTCAAACTCAAGCAGCCACATTGAAGCAAACGCAATGGCGATTGCCTCACAAGCCCCGGGAAAAAAGCCCAATCGCAATGCTACGGTACCTTGCTGAGCTAGCTTTTCCCGATCAAGCCCTAACCCAGCTTTCATTAAAATTACCATGACGGCGATCACGCGTAGGGAATCTGCAGCTCCTAAAACCTCTGGTGCAATCACATTTCCTACATGGGGGCCAAGCACAACGCCGACCAACGCCATACCAACCAGTGCAGGAACTCGAAGTCGTCGGGCAATTTGCCCAACGAAAAATCCCATTAACAGAATCCAGATAATGCTCTCTAACATAACATCACGTTGCAGTTGAGTGGGTTAATCAACGTGACTTGTAGTGTGGCAGACATATTTCAGCCTATGCATGTACAGCCCTCACCTCGCGCTACAAGTCGGTAAAGTAGGAGCCATCAGCCAGATACGTTGTGATAATGCTAAAAAACGCTAAGCGGTTTCGGCGAGCTCCATCGCCATCATTTCTTTTTCGTACCATCCCTTTGTCAACAGGGGAAGATTCTGACATCTATCAAGATATTCATACATCTACCCTACAAGGCATGGAGAGTGCTTGTAATTATCCAGGCCGGTCTAGCATATTGTCAAGAAAGCCAGGGTCAGGACCTGGGGCGCCCCAGCAATTCCCAGTTTGAGCAGTTTCGCCGGTTTTAGGGTGTGGGGTATGCCTGTCGAGGAACGCCGTCAAGCCCCCATGGGTGAGTTCATGGCGATCCTCGCTAGACACATCTCATACCTTTTACTCTTAAACGGTTTTTCTATCAAGGGAGTAGGAGGAGAGCCTGAGCGTGTTCCAATAAATTTTCCGGCAACTCAAATACCACATATTGACAGCCGATGCGGGCAAGAAAAATGACCGAATAAGGAGAACGATCACGATTGCTGCAGGCTTTGATTTATCGTTTGTTGGCTGTTCCTTTTAAGCCCAGCCCGATCAACCAAAGCTCAACAATAATCAGTATTGCAATCAACTACAAATTCGCACGTCGGTCGGCGTTTATTCGACTGTCTTGGGTTAAGTCGGCGCCATAATGCGTGCTTTTCGTATCTCGGAAACTTGCATACGGGAACGATAATAATTCACGACGGCAATTGGCGTATAATCCTTCAGCGAAGGCGATTTTTTACAACCACAGAGAGCATAGTGTTGCGGATACAATGCTCTGTGGTTTTGCCAAGCGATTTTAAAACAAACCGAGTTGTACTTGGGCGACTTCGGACATCATGTGTCTCGACCAGGGCGGGTCCAGTACCACTTCAACATTGACCCGTTCGACGCCGGGCAGGGCACGTATCGCTTTTTCGACATCGCTTTGAATGACGGGGCCCATGCCGCAGCCGGGTGCGGTCAACGTCATTTGAATGTCGACTCTGTTTTTGCCTTCCCCGGTCGGTGTGACCGCGCAATTATAAACCAGTCCCAAATCAACGATGTTGACGGGGATTTCCGGGTCATAGACCGTTTTCATGACCTCCCAGCAGTTTTTCTCGACTGCGTCAGGATCCGTGTCGCGGACTAAGGTGTGGAGCTCGTGAGGCTCTTTGCCCAAGGCGTCGGCATCGGCACTGTTGATGCGTACCATGTGCCCGTAATCGGTGACAACCGTGTAGTTGTTACCGAGCGATTGGTGTATCGTGACAACGCTACCTTTGCTTAGGGTCCCGGCATTGCCGTCGGGAATAGTGACGATATTGACATCCCGCGTTAAAACGATGCTTTCTCTTTCAGCCATGATTATTCGTTGGTTGTTGCTTAAAGGTTTGCGCGTCGATGATGCGACCGGTTAGACCGATACTGTCGGCGCTGAAAAGATAGGTATAAATCTCATTTAATGAGGACATTGCCGGTAATAGGCTTTTATCCTCGGCCGGGTAGGCCCTTTTTCGAAAAGGCGAATCGATAGGGCCCGGTATCAAGGTGTTCACCCTGATTTTTCCCTCCGACTCCAGTTCCTCCGCCAGTATTTTAGACAAGCCTTCCAGCGCGATTTTCGATACGCCGTAAGACGCCGAATAGGCTTGACCGGTTCTTGCCTTGGAATCCGACGTGAACACGATAGAAGCGGAATCGCTTTTTTGCATGATCGGCAGTAGCACTCTGCATAACAGAAAGGGCGCATTCAGATTGACATTCAGCGAATGCCCCCAGTCCTTGGTTTTATGCAATGCCAAAGGCTCGAATGCGCTGAATTCGACTGCAGAATGCAGCAAACCATCCAGCGAGCCGTATTTTGCTTCAATCCGGTCGGCGAGTTCCTGGTAATCGTTTTCGTTTGCGCCGGCTAAGTCAAAAGGGTACATGATCGGTTCCGGTGCGCCGGCAGCGACGATCTTGTCGTAAACCGCTTCCAGTTTAGCGATGATTTTGTCCAGTAAAATGATCTGTGCGCCTTGTTTGGCGAGGGCCAAGGCAGCCGTACTGCCAAGGCCACCGCCCGCGCCGGTGATCAGAATGACCTTTCCTGTTAATTGCATAATGTTGACTTTATCCATGAATCGATTTGGCGGGGATGATCGATCAAGGCATCGGCGCCCCAATTCTCGGGAACATCCTCCGGCTTTAAATAGCCGTATAACGCGGCCAAGGTTTTCATGCCGACATTTTTTCCGGCCTCGATATCGTGTCTCGCATCGCCGATATAAACGCATTCGTGTGGCTTTACTTCGGCCAGTCGGCAGCCTTCCAGCATCGGTTCGGGGTGCGGTTTGCTGTTGCCGGTGCTATCGCCGCTCACGATACAGGCTGCTCGTTGCGTTAGGTCGAGTGCTTGCATCAGCGGATCGGTGTAGCGTTTAAGCTTATTGGTCACGACCCCCCATTTAAGACCTTGTGATTCGATGGCTTCGAGTAATTGCGGCATGCCGTCGAAAAAAACCGTGAATTCGGCGATATTGTCTTGATATCGGTCGAGCATTGTTTTCAGAACCGCCTGCCGAATTTCATCACGGACGGTATCGCCAATGCTGGCTTTAACCATCGCTGCGGCGCCATATGAGATATAGGGCTTAACCGATTCGTTAGGGATATTTACAAAGCCGTGTTCAAGCAAGGCGTGATTCAGGCAGGCAATTAGGTCCGGAGCGGTGTCGACAAGCGTTCCGTCGAGATCGAATAGCACGCAAGAAAGCTTAAAATCGCAGACCATAGTCAGTCGACTCGTTTGAAAGCGGCAAGATAATTAACGTCGATGTCTTTGCCGAGACTGAAACGCTTGGTTAACGGATTGTATTCGATGCCTGCCATGCTTTGTAGCTCAAGCCCGGTTTCGCGTGCCCAGCGGCTCAACTCCGAAGGTTTAATAAAGGTTTTGAAATCGTGCGTTCCTTTAGGTAGCATTCTCAATACATACTCCGCTGCAACGATGGCCAATAAATAGGCTTTCGGCTTACGGTTTAGCGTCGAGAAAAACACCGTGCCGCCGGGCTTAACCAGCTTCGCGCAGGCTCTGACGATAGATGCCGGGTCGGGTACGTGTTCGAGCATTTCCATGCAAGTGACATGGTCGAAACCTTCGGGTTGTTCATCGGCCAAGGCTTCGGCGCTAATTTTGCGGTAATGCGCGTTGATGCCGGATTCCAGTCCGTGTAGATCGGCGATATCGATCAATTCCTCGCTCAAGTCGATGCCGAGCATATCTGCGCCGTTTTTGGCCAGTCCTTCGGAAAGAATGCCGCCGCCGCAACCGACATCCACGATACGCTTGCCGTCAATTTCCGCATGCTCTTGAATAAAACGGATTCGCAGCGGATTGATGTCGTGGAGAGTTTTGAACTCGCCGCTAGTATCCCACCAGCGTTCCGCAAGCGAGCCGAATTTATTGATTTCGTGAAGATGTACGTTGTCTGTAACTGTCATGAGAGTGAACCGTTTAGGTTGAATAATTGTATACTATATTACTAGGTTATTGCTAGCGGCGGATTTGAAGTCAGTGTTAATTATTGAGACAAACGCTGACGCCATGCGTCGATTTTGAGCGTTAAATCGGCAAGGTCAAGTGTTGTGAGGCGTCGTTGTTTCAATAAGCGTTTGCCGGACACCCAAACGTCGGTAACATTGTGTCTGCTTGCCGCGTAGACGATTTGCGAGACCGGACAATATATGGGTTGGGTTTCGATGCCGCTCAAATCGATCGCTACGATATCGGCCGCTTTGCCGATAGCCAACGATCCGATTTCGTTGTCGAGGCCCAAGGCTTTGGCGCCGTTGATTGTCGCCATTTTAAGCGCGGTCATGGCCGGTATCGCTGACGCATCGTTTGCGACGGCTTTACCCAGGAGCGCGGCACTCCGCATTTCGCCGAGCATATCCAGGTCGTTATTGCTGGCGGCCCCGTCTGTACCTAGTGCGACATTGATTCCAGCATCGAGGCATTTTGCGACCGGACAAAAGCCGCTGGCCAATTTCAAGTTAGATTCCGGGCAATGCACGATATGGGCTCCGGAGCGGGCGAACAATTCGATTTCGTCGTCGTGTAATTGAGTCATGTGCACAGCGACGAAAGAGGGGTTGATCAGGCCGAGTTCATTGAGTCTTGCTATCGGGCGCGTACCGGTCTTTTCGAATGCCTCATCGACTTCATGCCGCGTTTCGTGAACATGCATGTGTACCGGAACATCGAGTTCGTCGGCAAAAGTTCTAACTTTCTGTAACGGTTCGTCCGAGACCGTGTAAGGTGCATGCGGCGCAAACGGTGTTATGATCAACGGCTCGTGGCGGAGGCGGTCGTGCAGTTCCAAGCCTTTTTCGATATAACGGTCGGCATTCTCGGCCCAGGCGGACGGAAAATCGATCAGAATCATGCCGATCCCTGCGCGTATGCCATGATGTATAGCCTGTTGCGCGGTGATTTCCGGAAAAAAATACATATCGTTAAAGCAGGTCGTGCCGCCGCGTATCATTTCGGCGATCGCCAGATCTGTGCCGTCCCGGACGAAAGCTTCGCCGACCCATTGTTGTTCGAGCGGCCAGATATGATTTTGCAGCCAGTCCATTAAATGTAAATCGTCGGCAATGCCGCGCAATAGCGTCATCGCGGCATGAGTATGGCAGTTGATTAGGCCGGGAATGAGAGCGTGACGGTCGAGATTCTCCACCGAACCGGCTTGGTATTTTTGCGAGGCTTCCGTTGTCGGCAATAGGTCGACGATACGACCTTTGTTGATAATCAACGTATGATGCTCGTAGGTTACGGATTCGGGCTCAACGGGTATAATCCAGCGCGCATTGATAGCAATATCGACTTTCATGAACGGTTTCCAAATTAAATGAATAGCCTACGAGCAGTGTATGCCGATAGTATGCAACGCAATGGCTATAAAAACCGAATTATAACTTTTTTTCCTACCTATTCGATAAACAATGACTGAACCCAAACAATTAGCGGTACAAGCCCTGCAATGGACAGGCGATTCGTTAAAAGTCCTGGATCAAAGGCTGCTTCCCGAAACTATCGCTTATGAAGACTACCGCGATGCGCTGGGAGTCGCTGAAGCCATAAAAACTATGCGTGTGCGCGGAGCGCCCGCGATCGGTATTGCGGCGGCCTACGGTGTGGCGTTGTCGGTGAAGCAGCATTGTCACGATCGTTCGGTAAATTGGTCTGATAAGGTGTTTGCCGATATCGAACGGCTGGCGGCATCGCGCCCGACTGCGGTTAATTTATTTTGGGCCTTGGACCGGATGAAAGCGCTTTTAAATTCCCAACCGGAGGATCCGGTGGCGGCAACACAAGCCTTGGCCGTAGAAATCCATCAGGACGATATTGCCGCGAATCATCGAATCGGCGAGTTAGGCGCCGACATTATCGGTGGGGCTAAAGGCGTTTTGACGCATTGTAATGCCGGAGCTTTGGCGACAGGCGGTTACGGTACGGCGCTCGGCGTGATTCGAAGCGCCTGCCGGCGAGGCTTAAATAAAGTCTTTGCGGGAGAAACTCGCCCTTGGTTACAAGGCGCCCGACTGACCGTATGGGAATTGGCTCAAGACGATATTGCGGCGACCTTGATAGCCGATTCAGCAGCAGCTTGGTTGATGAAGTCGGGTGCGGTCGATTGGATCGTCGTCGGTGCCGATCGGATTGCGGCGAACGGCGATACCGCAAACAAAATCGGCACCTATTCGTTGGCGGTATTGGCTAAACAGCATGGCGTCAAGTTAATGGTAGCGGCTCCGTTATCGACGATCGATTGGAATCTTGCCGACGGTGGCGGTATTGAAATCGAACAGCGCGAACCTAATGAATTGTTACCGGATAGTTATAATCAGGAATCCTTGGTCAGTGCTTGGAACCCGGTATTCGATGTGACGCCGGTCGAATTGATTTCGGCGATCGTGACCGAGCGCGGCGTGGTATTGAATCCATCGGAAAATGGCATGGGGAGTCTTAAATTATGAAATTTTCCAAAAAAGGCAATAATCCGGCCTGGGCAGTGAGTTGTTTTTTTCGCGGCCTGCGTTGGGCACTTAAGCCGGAATTGCGCAAATTTATCGTGATTCCGGTTTTGATTAATCTCGTGCTCTATAGCGCGGTGTTGGTACTCGGGTATTATTATGTTGCCGACCTCATAGCGCATTTTATCCCGGACTGGTTGTCATGGTTAAGCTGGGTTTTATGGCCGCTGTTTTTTCTCAGTTTTTTTATCGCCGGATTTTTCACGTTTACCATTTTGGCGAATTTGATTGCGGCGCCGTTTTACGGCGCATTGTCGGCAAAATCGGCGGAACTCATTACGGGCCGAAAGCTTGAGGCCGGCGCGCATTCCGTCAACAAAATCATCCTGGCCGAATTCAAGCGCTTCGGTTATTTGGGTAGTAGGGCATTGCCGTTGTTAATTGTGTCGATCATTCCCGGTATTAATATCGCGGCACCTTTTTTATGGGGTTTGTTCGGGGCTTGGGGTGCGGCATTGGAATACATGGCTTATCCATTGGAAAATGCCGGTTTGTTATTTTCCGAGCAACGAAAAGTACTCAAAAGCATTCGTCTCGGTTCGATGAGCTTCGGCGGCGTCACGATGGTAGGATTAACCTTACCGATAGTAAATATCATCGTCGCGCCGGCCGCCGTGATTGGGGCGACTATTTATGTATTGCAGGCTGGGGAGGGCGAGACTACGCAATGAATCAAGGAGTAGTGCTATGGATAGCGCAATATTTCCGGTATTGCGGGACAGAATGCGGTGCGATAAGACTAAATGCTTGACCCCGATCTTTCGAGCAGGCGTTGCTTAATATTAATCCGCCGTGAATAGCCCACCCGCAAGATCACCAATCAGCTTCTCAAACGGAGGCGGCTTCCGATACGGGTCTTCTGCGATCAGTGCCAGCAATTCCTGGGCTTTTGCTTTTGGCATCAAGGCCGCTGGAGGCCAACTTCTTTGCATCTTTCTGGGTTTGCTTGGTACATTAGCAGGAAAGCAGCAGGAAAGGAGGGGAGGAAGGCGGAAAGCAAGCGATACGATATAACTTGGATCTAACCTTGTTTATTCCAAAACCTGAATCCATTGGTTTTCATTGCGAAGAAACTGAATGGTAATACGGTAGGGTGTAGAGTTTAACTTCTAAGGGGCAAACAGCACATTAAAATCCGCTTACAAGATGCTTAATGCTCAAATTCGCTCTTGAGACTCCCGATCTGCGGCTGAGGTCGCTGGCGTCGACAAGCCACTTACAATCCACCGCGAGTATTACGATATGCGTACACTCTATCAATTTCCGATTTCGCATTACTGCGAAAAGGTTCGCTGGGCCTTGGACCACAAACAACTCGATTACCGGACCCGGAACCTGTTGCCGGGACTGCACGCACGAACCACGAAGAAGCTGGCTGCCGAGTCGACGGTACCGGTTCTGGTCGATTCCGGCAAGGCCATACAAGACTCGAGCGACATTATCGACTATCTCGACTCGCGTTATCCCGACACGCCGCTGACGCCGGGCGAACCGGAATTAAAGGAAGAGGCGCAATACTGGGAAAAATTCGCCGACGAACGCATCGGCGTAGCGGTTAGGGCGGTCTGCTACGACACGCTCTTAGACCATCCCGGCCTGTTGATCCCGATCTTCACCGCCAACGGTCCCTGGTACGGCCGTCCGATCATGCCAGTCATTTATCCTAAATTGCGTCTGCAAATGCGTAAACTGATGATGATCGAACCGCGCACGGTCAAACTCGCGCAGCAACGTTTAGAGAAAGCGATCGACAAAATTGACGCACACCTGAAAGGCCGCCGTTTCATGGTCGGCGACCGCTTCACGCGCGCCGACATCGCTGTGGCGTCATTCTTGGCGCCGCTGTGCAAAATCCGGAAATTCAGCGTCGAATGGCCCGCAGTCTATCCAGAGCCGCTCGAATCCCTCACGGCTTCCTGGGCCGGCAAGCTAAGCTGGGTCGAACGACTCTATCAGGATTATCGTTGAGGCGGCGAAAAAAGGGTCCGAAAAAAGATTCAAGTTTATTTAATATTCAACCTGAACCCCTTTAAAAAGCGGAGCGTAACGTAGTTTTTGCGCGTCCGAGTTGGTGGCGATGCTTGGCGCAGCAATTCCCAATTTGGAGATCAAAAAGGGTGTGGGGTATGCTTGGCGAGGATGTCGGCAGCAGGGCAGATTTTTGCTCCTCGGCAATTGCTGAGTTACATGGATGTAATGAATGCAGAAAATGCAGGAGCATTTTTCTGCCCTGCATTGCCCTACTACACGCCATCCTTGGCGTTTGAGCTGCCGCCAAGCCCCCATGGATGGGTTTACGGCGTTCCTCGACAGGCATACCCCACACCCTAAAATCGGCGAAACTGCTCAAACTGGGAATTGCTGATGTTTGGCGAATTATCCGTGCAGAGTTGCCTCCGCAATCTCCCTAACACATGACATTGTGATGCCGTGCCGCTGCTCTACTGCAAATTGGTGCTTGGCTTCTTCAAATTCAGTAAGGGTCCACTTCCGACAGGCTGCGAAAAAAGGGAGACAGAAAAGGGGTAAGTTGAACTAATAATTAAACCTGACCCCTTTTTTGGACAATCCTTTTATAAGTTGTTCTTGAAAACGGAGCTTTTTGAGAAGCCTTGTTGCGTTATCTCTGCGGCGCACAGAATCAAGGCGCTTCTATTCTCACAAATAGTTCTTGAAACTATATTCTCGCACTACTACTATGACAACGAGTTTCGATAAGGAGTAGAGCATGGGACAACTGAATCGCATCACCCAAGAACCCGATGTGATGGGTGGCAAAGCATGTATCCGTGGAATGCGCGTCACGGTCGGCATGATTGTGGGACAAATCGGTGCGGGACACAGCGTTGATGAAATTCTCGCCGATTACCCCTACCTTGAGCGCGAAGACATCATGCAGGCGCTTCGTTACGCTGCCTGGCTAGCCGAAGAACGCGAGGTCGTACTAGCCTCCGCATGAAGCTGCTCGTCGATATGAACCTGTCCCCGCGCTGGATCGGATTGTTAGTCAATGCTGGCATTGAAGCTGAGCATTGGTCAACACTGGGTGAAAAAAATGCTCCGGATTCGAAAATCATGGCTTACGCCAGCGCGAACGACTATGTGGTCCTCACACACGATTTGGACTTCAGCGCGATCCTTGCCGCTACACATGGCAAGAAGCCCAGCGTCGTGCAAATTCGTGCCGAGGATGTCAGCCCGGACGTGATCGGATTGCAGGTCATCGCTGCCTTGCGGCAAATGGCATCCGAATTGGAAAACGGCGCATTGCTTACCGTTGATCCAAATCGCACCCGAATGCGACTACTACCTTTTCAATTGAGGACAGGGGATGAAGCTTAATATCGCCAGTCACAAGAAAATCTTTTCCTTTATAAGGGAACACATCCCCTGTGTGCTTTGTGTCCATGATGATTCACCCGATGGGTTTCAAGTTAAAGTTACCTGATTAGCAAGATGCTTCAGCTTGCTGAAGCCAATTGTCCGAGCAGTGGCCAGTCGTAGCCACTTCTGCGGGACGGGTTATTTAACCCGTCCCCAACGTTTCGGTTTGCCCTAAACATTTCGGCTAACTTTGGCCAAAGTCAAAACGTTTAGGACGGGGTTGCAAACCCCGTCCTGCTAGGGATATGCTGGTTTTTGGGCTTTAGCTGAAGAAACTTGCTAATCAGGTAAAGTTATGCCTCGGTCTCAAGAGTAGCCAGATGCTTATTGGCTATGCGCGTGTCTCGACGCAAGATCAAAACCTTGATCTTCCGAACGTAAAAAACTGCACCTAACCACCGGTGATACCATAGCCTGGGAAGTTGAAGCAGATGGCCGGATATGGGGCCGCCGCATAGCGCCTTTTGGTCTTGATTGTCTGGCCGCTGTTAGCGGCACACTGTCAGAATGGAATAGTCCCGAAGATGACGAGTCCTATCGTGACTTATAGCTGTTACGATATTGTCAAAGTACCCTTTCCGTTTACTGATCGGCAATCAAGTAAAAACCGCCCAGCCTTGGTATTATCCGTCGACAAAACCTTTAATTCGCCAATCGGTCATAGCGTTATGTCCATGATTACCAGCGCGAAACATTCAGGCTGGCCTTTGGATACCCAAATTGAAAACTTAATGGCAGCCGGATTACCATCACCATTTATTATTCGTTTAAAGCTGTTCACGCTGGACAATCGTCTGATTTTGGCGAAATTAGGGCAGTTTGCTTCGGCTGATCAAATCGCAGTTGAACAGCGTCTAAAAACGCTTTTTTGTTTGTCATAGTGGGATCATCAAAAATTTGAATTCTGTTGATGCCATTTACAGACCAAAACGATCGGGTTGGTTGAATAAGCGCGTCACGCCCGCATTCCCAGGAAAGTGCTCAAGGGGTATGAATAATTACGTTAGGAACGATCGGTAGTTACTTTCCACAGCGGTCAATGGATAACTCTCCAAATCGTCGGCAAAATCGATCGGTCCCGGAAAGTGCTTGCGTATGATTGCCGAGGTTTCTTCTTCCATGCCTTCGGTTCGCCGCATGCGGTGCGATAAGACTAAATGCTTGGCCTTTGCGGCCTGTGCGATTTTGCCGATTTCCGAAGGCGGCATGTGCAGATTTCGGGCGGCTCCTGTTGCTTGTTCCGGTATCGCATGGTGGGCGATGAGTAAGTCGGAGTCTTCGGCTAGCTTAACCAAAGTTTCGTATTGGTTGCTGGAGTCGCCGGAGATGACGATGCGGCAGTCTTCTGCGTCGATTCGCCAGGCTAAAGCGGGCAAGGGGCCGTGATGCACGGAAATGGCGCTGATGTTTAAATTCGGTGCAATATTGAATGATTGTATCTTGTTTTTGGTGAAACGGACGTTGTGAGCATGTATTTTATAATTGCTCGGGCTGTCGGGGTTGATGTATTCGTTTAAGTAACGGTAGATGCCGGTTTTGCCGAACAATTGATTGATAAATTCCTTTGTCGAAGGCATGAGATCGTTGCCTGATGGGCCATAGATCGGTAAGTCAACTTTACGGCCGGTAAAATAGGAGCCTTTTACCAAGGCTGGAAAATCGCTACTGTGATCGACATGAAAATGCGTGAATAACAGGGCCTGCAAATCGTTGAAATCGGCTCCGGCTTTTTCAAAATTGAGGCTGCTACCGGGTCCGGTATCGATCATGACTAATGCTTTATCGTCGATGCGAAGCAAATAAGAACTCCCCGCACGCCGGTCGTTGATTTCAGGGCCGCCGGCACCCAACACTTGCAACTGAACTTTTGATCGAGAGGCCGCAGTTGATGAATAAGCGACCAAAACTAAGCTCGTCAGGCTAATCGCCAAGGTGAATGCTAAAGTTTGGAGTTTTGGTTGATTCATGTTCGCACTCCCGAGTGCTGGGATGATTTGGGTCCAGGTCGAGTTGGCTAAGGAATGGCCGCTAATTTATACCCAACGTAGATCAAAATTCGGCGCCTGGATTGAGACCATCCCTGGTGCTTGCGTATTTTTACTTCTCGGCAATTGCTTGAAATATTCGATGAACGTCATGTTTGATCAATCGAGTTTAAGGTTACTTTTCTTTTCGGCCCGATGAAACAAAGAAATCGATCAACGTCGCATTGATATTCGGCCATTGCGAATGCGGTTTATCGCCTTCGCAATACCAGGTTTTTATACCGTTAGCGCAATTCGTGTAAGCACTACATCCGTTATCGAGAGGCTCGGGAATCGGGTCGCATTGGTTGCATGTCGCCCACCAACCCGCCGATTCCTTTCCATAACCCGGGAACAGCTTGTCTTTCGCGCTATGCATGATCATGGCCGGAATCGGGTCGGGGCAACGGCGTTCGCGCAACTCCTCATAATTGATGCCGGCCGCGCTGGGTGCAATGGCGCTTGGAATATGTTTGGTACCGGACATGAATGCCAAGGCCATGGTGGATGTGCCTCCGTCGGAATGACCGGTGATATAGATTCTTTTATCGTCGATACACCATTTTTTTGCGATGAGCTCGGGAATGGTGCCGAGCTCGACAGCCGTGGTGGGTGATAGAGGTGGATGGTCGGCATAGGCGACAATCATACCGGCGGTTGTTGCCGCTAGTGTTAGATCGGTCGTTTTTTCGGTTTTAGCTCGATTAGAACCGGCAGGCGATAATACCAATAGCAGGGGATGAGGTACTGTGGGATCGTAATTTAAAGGTGTGCGTACGTTAAACTTAATTCCGTCTGCGGTGGATTCGCCGTGGGTGGCGCCGGCAGCTCCCTTGAGCTGTTCTGTTTGGCACTGGCCTTGAAATGATTCGGGCCGGTAAACGGCGTTGCCCATCTGAGCATAATCACTGCTCCCGGTTTCCATCAACAACATGATTAACACTAACAGAATGGGTGGCAGAAAAATCGCTGCCAACCACATGTTTCGTTTGGTCAGGTGGGGTTTTATAGTTGAGAAATCAATCATTGACGCATTCCGGATTTTAAAATTGGGTTAAATGCGCTGCAGATTAGGCTTCCGGCGTATTGCTAGGTTTGTCGTTATCCTTACTCACATACATAAATGCCAGTACCACAAAAGCCGATAAGCCGAATACGAACAGTAATGGCTTAAAATTGAAGCTGTCGGGATCTTCGAGTCCTACTGAAAAAGGGATATGCGAATCGAGTTGCTTATCGTTGTCGACGATCGTGATATGGGCCAAATAATTTCCCGCGCCGTACTGGCTAAAGTCGACAATGCCGCTAAACGATCCGGTTTTGACTTTTTGCGGTTCTTGATAAAAAATTCGGGTGCCTTCCGGCTCCTTCGTGATTTCGAATTCCACGTCGATCGTGCGCAACGCCTTGCCGCCGTAGTCAAAGACTAAATGCGTTTGACCGACTTGCGGAATAGCATTGCAATAGCCTTTGCTACCCGATAATTCAGGGGTGTAAGCGGTGAAGTGGACGCTATCGACGCCGACACGGATATTGCAGGCGTCGATTTCATCAACGGCCCCCCGATGTGCATGCGCCGGAGAAACGATAATCAAGCACGAGAGTAAAAAAGCTGCGATCAACAATTGTTCGAAAAAACGACGATAGGGTAAGATCCGTGAACGATTTATAGTTATTTTGCCTTTGTTCATCACAGTCTCCTGTTGGGGTTGGCTAAAAGTCGACAGTTTCGACTTCGGAAATTAGGAATAATGGAGCGCCGCCGCTGGAAATTTCAACGGCATGTTTAGCCGTTTCCTGCCCGCCGATTGAATTCAAACAGGCTTCTAGAGCCGGCATCGACGGAAAATAGACTTCGGCTATTCGGTAATAGGGCGCCGGCTTGCCATCGGCAGTCGAAATTATTAATGAGGCGACGAAACGAGTTTTACCAACCATTTTTTCTACGGCCATAGGTACGTGCTCTTCCGTATAACGGTGCTCGAAGATATCCGGGTCGGTCGGTTTAGGATACATGACAATTAACTTTGCCGCTTGCATAAGTTTCTCGTATAGATCTTTAATAAGCAGCGTTATGTAACAACTATTTATTGATTATGTAAAATAGCCCCTTTCTATGAAAGGATAGTTTTTCTCTATGCAATTAGGCTAGCTGTTATGGAAATGCATCAAATTCGTTACTTTTTGGCGGTTTGCGATAAAGGTACTTTCACACGCGCAGCACAAGCGGTCTATGTCTCACAGCCTTCGATGACGCAAGCGATTAAAAAACTTGAGGAAGAGATGGGCGGCGAACTTTTTGTTAGGGATAGAGGGGGATGCCACTTAACCGCGTTAGGTCGTTTGGTCGAGCCGAATCTTCGCCGAATTTTTCTTGAAGCGCAGGCCATCAAAGCCGAAGCGATACGATTTACCCGCCTGAATACTGTGCCAATTCGGGTCGGTATGATGAATACGGTCGGCTCGCAGAGTTTGAGTCCGGTGTTCGCAGATTTTCAACGCGATTTTCCTCGTATCGAGCTGGAGTTGATTGTCGATACCGAGAGTAATTTGCTTAGGCAATTGGATGCGGGGTATCTCGATCTGGTGATCAGTGCGCCGATTGCTTTGCCGGTCCGGCCCTTTCAGTCATTATTGCTATATCGGGAGCGTTACGTCGTCGCCTTCAGTAATCAGCATCGATTTAAGCAAATGCAGAACATCGATTTAAAAACTTTGCAATCCGAGCCTTATCTAGATAGGCTCAATTGCGAGTTACGCGAAAAACTTAAAAGTGTCTGTCGGGATTTGCATATCGATTTGTATGCGGCCTATCGGAGTAATAGCGAGGAATGGATTTTGAATATGGTTCGTGCCGGCATGGGGGTGGCGTTGATGCCTGAATTTTCTGTTCCGAAAGATACTGGACTTGTCGATTATCGCAACTTGATCGAGCCTGAAATCGTCCGTGATATCCATGCGATATTTCAAACGCAAGTGTCGCCAAAGCCCGAACGGCAAGCCTTGATCGCAAAATTGCAGCAAGGCTTTTAGACGACAGGACTTTTGAGTCGGCTTCTTTTGTAGGTTTTTTTAGTCGAATGAAAAATGATGAATAGTAATACGAACATCCGCGCTATCGAGCAAATCGGTGCACAGGTCCTAAGGCGAATTGCCATGCCGGTCGAACGAGTTGACGACCCGTCTGTGATCGATGTAATTGCTGCGATGCAGGCAACATTGGCAAGTACCGAGGGGGTTGGTTTGGCCGCTCCACAAATTGGCGAATCGTTTAGGATAATGATCGTTGCTTCGCGTTCCACGCCTCGATATCCTAAGGCTCCTACTATGGATCCAACTGTGATGGTCAATCCCGAATTTAATGTGTTATCGAACGAGGTCGCAAAGGATTGGGAAGGTTGTTTGAGTATTCCCGGCATTCGGGCTTTAGTACCTCGGTTTCGCAAAATTAGCGTTAGTTATCTTAACCAGCTGGGAGTCAGGCGGACACTGATTTTGGAGGATTTTGTCGCGAGGGTTTTTCAACATGAATACGACCACTTGGATGGGTTAGTTTATCTCGATCGTGTCGAAACGAATCGCGATATCGTTTCAGAACAGGAGTTTCAGAAATTGATTACCGAAAGTAGTGCGGTGTGATGGTTAAGCTTCTAAAATCCAGCCTTTGTGCCAAAGCATTTCAAATAATCCAGGAGTAGGGCGGGCATAGGCGCCAACTCAAGGAAAAACGCGTCATTCCGCCAGGGATTGGCGGAATCCAGGGCCAGGGATGGCAATGCTTAGCTTCACACACATGTAACCTGGATATCGGCAATCCATGCCGATATGTGACGAATAAAAGCCACAAATACACTATAGAATAGACACTAAGTTGTCGCTTATGAGTAGGATGGGTAGGAGCGAAGCGGAAACCCATCATGGAGCTTGTTCTACTCCTTTTTGATTGAAAAACCGTCTAAGAACAAAAGGTATGGGATGTGTCTATCGAGGATCGCCGTGAACCCATCCATGGGGGCTTGGCGGCAGCTCGAACGCCAAGGATGGCGTGTAGTAGGGCAGGGCAGAAAAATGCTCCTGCATTTTCTGCATTCATTACATCCATGTAACTCAGCAATTGCCGAAGAGCAAAAATCTGCCCTGCTGCCGACATCCTCGCCAAGCATACCCCACACCCTTTTTGATCTCCAAATTGGGAATTGCTGTTGTAGTGTTACCGTTTTTTCAAGTCATAGGAAGCCTGGTTGTTAGTGGTTAGAAAGCAGGTTGTTGTTAGCCTCAATAAAATAATTCGAAGGGGGATTTATGCTCGATTTCATTTACTGCATTGGTTGGATTGCCACTGTGCTTCTGGCAGCTTATTTGTTGTTGTATATCATCAAAATATTTATACATCTGGATGCCTTGCCAGCTATCTCTTTAGATTCAATGCCGGTCGTTAAACCGGTGCCTATACCTACAAAAAATCAAAAAACAAAACTACAAAAGTTAGTGGCTTCAATTTTTGAAGTCAGAAAATGGGTTTTAACCGAAAATTGGTATTACGAATTGTCCGATGGTTCCAAGATTGTTATACCCAAAGGCTTTGAATTCGACGGCGCTTCGATCCCGAGACTATTGTGGGCCGTGCTGAGTCCGACCGGTTTGTTGCTGATTCCCGGGTTGGTGCATGATTATGCTTATATGTATGCACAGCTTTGGCAAGTCTCATCGAATGGCGTTGTCGAGCCTTATGGGCAAGATAAGAGTCGGAAAGATTGGGATAAATTATTCAGATCGATGGGGCAGGAGATTAACGGTTTTTCGTTTGTTAATTACATTTCCTGGTTTGCGTTGTGGTTGGGCGGCTGGCTGGTATGGAGAGGACATAGAAAGGCGAATAAAACGCCGACTAAGCCCGTGTTATAAAAATGCGATGGGCAAAGTGTTACCTGATTAGCAAGATGCTTCAGCTTGTCGAAGTCAAGTGTCCAAGCAGGGGCCCAGCAATTCTCAATTTAAGCAGATAACCATAAGAGCTCTCAGTGTGGAATGGGGATATTCAAGCCATCAAGCATAAATTCCATCAAATGTTGCCAGCTATCAAAACAAAAATAGCGGGTGAGCGCCCTTAAATCGTTAAAAAACGTCTTGCGGCTGGACAATTCTTCACGCAGCAAGCGATAGCATTGATCGAACCATTGCAACAACGTATGAACCAGAAAAGCCAGAATGATCAGGCTGGCTAACAAGGCCGCGAGGTGCTTTTTACCGTGCCCGAAGTTATGCGCGAAGTTATATCCCTTGGTTTTCAATGTGTTGTTATTTTCGTTTTCGATCTTCCAGCGCGTACGACCGGCGCTGACGATATCGGCCACATTGTGCGCGCCTAATGCGTAATCCGTGGCGAACGCATTGCGGTAAACGATATGACCTTGTTCATCGATGACCTCAATTTCGCACCAATTCACCAATAGGGCATCGTCGCTGTCGCGAAACGGCACTTGCTGAGCGATGCGGTAACGCTCGGTCAGTCGTTGCTTGCCTGTCCAGCGGCGTTTTTCGATCACTTCAACCTGCCCGAGCCGCTGAAAATCCTCCACCCACTCGTAGAGGGTTTTATAGGATTCCGGTTTGCACACCAGAATGAAATGCCGACCCTGTTGCTTGAGGTATTCGCAAAAAGGCTGTTTGCAATATAAATCGTCGCCTAAAAACGTCACGTTCGCCGGCAGGTGGCCGCCTTCGCGCTCCAACCAGCGCCGCGCTGCCGCCAGTTCATAATCTTGCTTATCGCTTCCGTCTTGCGGTGCGATAAATTCGGGTGCCAACGGAATGACATCCGCTTGATGTGGCGAAACGATTACCGGGGTAACTGCGCTGTGAGCATAGTGGATAGCACCGTTCTTGAGTGTCTTCGTTGAGCAGCAGGCGCAATGAATCTTCTGCGAACAAAAATACTCCACCCCATCCAAGGCCACCAGCACGCTATCACCCAGCACTTGGAACTCTTTGAGTTTGCTTTGCGCTTCCAATGCCTGCAGCACCCATCGGTACAGTGGCCATAGGGCGTCGGGTGACACCGCATCCAGCAGATTCCGAATCTGGTTGTCACTCGGAATTTGGTAGACTCCAAACAAACTCTGTGCGTTATTCTTGCCGCGCTCTTTTTGCATCGTCCGCTGATGATCCAGAAACGAGGGTGATTGCATAAAAAACACCGAAAAGGCGCTCAGTGCTGCATCGACCATACTGTATTTCTGGTAAACACCAGTCCCACTGCGACCGTCGGGCAAGGTTTCGAAGACTTGCCTGATTCGCTCGATCAAGCGAGCTTGCGTGAATTGTTCTTTTTCTTTAAAAGGGTAAGCCATCGTCCGTGTACGGATATGAAAAAATCAGCCCAGTTTACCAGCATGGGCTAAATTGAGAACTGCTGGCAGGGGTCAGTCGTAGTCACAAAAACTAAGATATGCTGTTACCCAAGCTCTCCAGCTTGGGTAACCTGTTCAGGAAGCTGGAGCTTGGGAAAGAGCGTGATGTGGGTTGGCCGTTTTTAGCTTGGCGCGCATGGCTTGCGAACCCCGTCCTGCTAGGAATATGCTGATCTTTGGGCTTTAGCTGAAGAAACTTGCTAATCAGGAAGTGTTATGCGCTTTGCCAACTCCGAATTCTATTAATCTAGAAAAAGCATATCACCATGAAGATTATGAAGAGTAAGAAGTTAATTCAATAACTTGTCATTCGACTGTGTACGATTTTCGCTCACTCGAAAGGCTTGCTGGAATGAGGAATGTTTAGGTAATCTCTTGCAATCCTTTATTAGCTTTATACGCTTTATGGTTGAATTGCCGAATTTTGCAGCAATTCCCAATTTGGGGATCAAAAAGGGTGTGGGGTGTGTTTGGCGAGGATGTCGGCAGCAGGGCAGATTTTTGCTCCATGCAAAATCTGCATTCACGCCATCCTTGGCGTTCGAGCTGCCGCCAAGCCCCCATGGATGGGTTTACGGCGTTCCTCGACAGGCATACCCCACACCCTAAGATCGGCGAAAATGCTTAAACTGGGAATTGCTGCGAATTTTGGATTAATGTTGCCGATGTCGATAATTTAAGTTTTTCATTTGCTTCATTATCCAGGCTTTGCGCTTGAGTAAATGCGGCGTAGGTCTGTCTGCCTTGTATAAATGAGGGTTGGGTAGCGTTGCTGCTAACTGTGCAGCTTGCGAGGCACTCAATTGACTGGCGTGTATGCCGAAATAACGTTGGCTGGCCGATTCGATGCCGAAGAGACGATCGCCGAATTCCGCAATATTCAAATACACTTCTAGAATGCGGTCTTTGTGCCAGAACATTTCAATCAATCCGGTAAACCAAAATTCTAACCCTTTGCGCCAAATGCTTTTGGATGGCGTCAGAAACAGGTTTTTGGCGACTTGTTGACTAATCGTGCTGGCGCCACGGAGTTTTCCGCCTTTTAAATATTTATCGATAGCATTCTGCATTTCATCGAAATCGAAGCCGTGGTGACTAAAAAAACGTTGGTCTTCGGATGCAATGACTGCCGAGAAGGCGTAGCGTGAGATTTGTTCGTTCTTTACCCAGCGATAATCGATTGTTTTGAATGATCGATGTTGTTGAAAATATTCTGCGTGACGATATAACATGAATACCGATACGGGCACTGGTAAATGACGTAGCAAAACGACCGATAACAATGAGCTTGTTATAAAAAATAGCGCTAAATAAAGCGCCGGCCGTTTAAGCTTATTTAGGAAAGAGCGCTTGGGTTTTTGTTTGGAATATCTCAAATAAGTATCAACTCCCTTCCTAGGAATAAATATCCAGTCTCCCTCTTTTTGAATGAGGGAGGCTGTGAATACTTGCGATTTAATCGGTAGTGGTTAAACCTTTCAAGCTTGCGAAATAGGCCGAGATATTCTCCAAGTCGTCACCGGATAAGCCTTGCAGCATCGACTGCATGATAGCGTTGTTTCTTTTGCCGGATTGATAGTCTTGCATGGCCTTGACCAAGTAATTGCCGTATTGACCGGCTAATCTAGGTACATTATTTTGCGCATCTTTACCTTCCACATGGCAGCTTAGGCAAGATTGAGCGAGCTTTTTGCCGGCGACCGGATCGCCCCCGGCTGGGCTTTTGGTTTCTTTGCCCGGCGTGGATTCAATATAAGCGGCGATATTTTCGATCGTTTGATCGCTTAAGTCGTAAGTATTGGCTTTCATGGTGCCATGCGGGCGATTTTTTTCTCGATAGGCTTTTAATGCGGAGGCCACATAGTCAGCGCGTTGCCCGCCGATTTTCGGCACATAATAAGTCGGGTAGGCATTACTGTAGGCGGGGATACTGTGGCAGCCTCGACAGGTTTCAAAAGCTGCTCGACCGGCATCGACATCCGCGGCTTGAGCGTTAAGTTGCGGAAGTGAGACTGCCAGTACGCTGACCGCAAATGCTAGGTTTGATTTTTTCATGGTGATATCGATCCTAAATAATAATGAGAAGGTTACTTCGAAGTTTAAAGTCACTGGGCATATCTTACCAAACACGCGGGTAATTGATAACAGGCTATTCAGTTAGCGCAAGAGAATTATGGCTCTTCCGGATTTCCCGTAGTAGCCACAACATATATACTCATCGCAGATCAAAATTCGGCGCCGGGGTGCAGGGCAAAGGCATTAAAATAAATGCCATATCAATATGTTATGACTATTCAACCTAAGCTTGCAGAATATTTTATTTGTTAGTTTTTTATTTTGTGGCAATAAAGGCTGCCGCTATGAAATTACTGAAAATACTACGCATTATAACCATTTGATTTTATATGTAGTTTTAATGCGTTTACCCTGCGCCGGGGTGCCCGTCAAAGGACGCCGTGAATACGTCCGTGTAGGTTCTATGCTGGCAAAGCCTTTACCGCACACCCCGGCGCCTCCTCGGGCACTGCCGAAATTTGAAGCGCGAAAGGTATAGGATCAAAGGCTCCCCGCGACGATCGCTAGCCAAGGCTGCTCATGTACTGGTTTGCCTTTGGGGCGGTAATAATGGTCGAGCACGGTGAAGCCGGCTTCCTCCAGATACTGTTTACTGGTTTCGAATGTCATGAAATGACCGTAGCGTTGCCCGGACCAACCTTCCTCGTCATTGCCGCGCGGATTCGAAGAAAATAAAATGCCGCCGGGCTTTAGTGTTGCATGCAAGATTTTGAGTATGCGCGGCATCTCACGGCTTGGCACATGAAATAACGAAGCATTGGCGAAGATGCCATCGAAACGTTGCTTGGCAAGGTTTAGGTTTAGAAAATTTTGATGCAGAATCTCGCAGCCTGTAAGCCTGCGGGCCATCGCGCAAAACGCCTCGCAACCGTCCAGGCCGATCGGTCGATGTCCCATTGACTTAAAATAGTGAACATCCCGTCCCGGTCCGCAGCCCAAATCTAAAATATCCAGCGCTTTATCTTTAGGCAACGGGGCTAAAAAGGCCGCGTAATTCTGAGTCACGTCATGATCTTTGGTGCCCTGCCAAAAGGCTTCGGCGTTGTGTTGATAATGACTGAGCGTCAGTGATTCAATTTGAGCTAAGTCTTCTTCTTTGCGTTCCATCTTTCACCTGATAGTCGATGTTTGGGTAAAAAGGGAGTGCTGCATTCCCAAGAGCTAGGGAACGAGAGATATGTCTCAAGTATACCTTTCGCACTTCAAATTTCGGCAGTGCCAGCATGGAGCTGGCATAGAGCCTACATGGACGTATTCACGGCGTCCTTTAGCGGACACACCCAGGCGCCGAATTTTGATCTACGACAGGTATAACTTGCAAGATATCGGCTATTTCATCGAGCATGGATCGATGGTCGAGATAGTCGATGCGAATGGCAACAAATTCGTCAAATTCGTCATTATGCAGCAAGCGTAAGGACGGATAGCTCGACACGCCCATGTTTCGGGCTAATTGAATTTCTTGCTGTAATTCATCATCAATCGCCGGGCTCAACAAGTCTTTACCAAATATAGAGGTATCTAAGCCGATTTCGGCAGCGCATTCCAGAAGCGTGTCGGTCAGCGACGGGTTTTTGGCTCGTTCATAATAGGCCGACTGGATAGCCTTTAGCATAGGGATCTCATGATCGGGACTTTGCTTTCTGGCCGCTAATAGCGCACGACAAGCCGGATAAGTTGAGCGGATCGGCGTATTGACAGCCCAAAATTCGAAATTAAAACGGACTTCGGGTACGGTTTGTTCGATTCGGCGCCAGTTTTGTTGAATGGTTTGCCGCATAGACTCGGGCATCGGCGTGGTGGAGTCCGGAGCCAATCCGCCCAGCAAGTAAATCAAACGTAGAGATTGTGGCAAGTTTCTTTGTAAGGCGCTAAAACTCGAGCGGAATGCATAGCACCAACTGCACATGGGATCATGGATATAGTATAAACGAGGTGTCGGCATGGTTAGGCTATGTGCAATAAGATGATCCTATATTGTATACCCATCGCACTTCAAATTTCGGCATTGACGCATGGAGGTGCCGGGGTGTTCGGCAAAGGCTGTGACAGCAGGGATGCTGTCACAGATCCTACATGGACGTATTCACGGCGTCCTTTGACGGACACCCCTGCGCCGAAATTTGACCAGCAAAGGGTATAACCAGCGCTTTCAAATTGCGTCAAAACACGAATAAGCCAAGCTTACGAATCCATGTTTCGATTGAAAAAGCCTTAGACCTTGCGGACATGGGGTAGGGTGCTTAAACTAAGCAGGTTATAAATTCATTTCCAACATGATTTTATGAAATCAACTGCCAAAATCATTTTCGGCCTGTTCATGGCAGTTTTGCTCGGCGCATGCGTCGCGCCCAAGCCTGCCGCGATTTCCGACATCTCTTTCGCTACCATCGATGACGACGTGCCGCAAGCACAGCCCGGCCCGAACCTTTATTTCATACCGCCGCCGTCGTTAGATGGTCAAAGGACTGTCGAAGATGTTCTACAGGCTTACGGCCCGTATGCAACGCTCAAGCTCGCATCTTATTTCGCCAAGGCCAAGGTTTCATATCCGCCGAGTAAAGTCGCCTTTATCGCTCTGAAACAGGAAAAAAAACTGGAGCTATGGGCCAAGGACAGCGGCGAATTTCGATTTATCCGCAACTATGACATTCAAGCCGCCAGCGGCGTGGCGGGTCCTAAATTACGTCAAGGCGATGAGCAGGTGCCGGAGGGTATTTACCGTATCGAGGGGTTGAATCCGAACAGTCATTATCACTTGTCGATGAAAATCAATTACCCTAACGAATTCGATCGCTTCCATGCCTGGCAGGAGGGGCGTAGCAAGCCGGGGTCGGATATTTTCATCCATGGCAAAGCCAGCTCCATCGGTTGCCTGGCGATGGGCGATGAAGCGATAGAAGAGCTTTTCGTGTTGACCGCGAATGTGGGCGTCGACAATGTAAAGGTCGTGATTGCACCGCATGACCCCAGGGGTTATCCTCTGGTGGCCGACACCGAAAAACTACCCGGTTGGATCCTTGAACTTTATTCGAATATCTCCCGTGAAATCAACGCCGTGTCTCCGACAGTGAAGTCGTTAAAAACCGGGTTGTGATCATCAGGACCGGATCTTTCATTATTCCCAAGTTCTGCGGGGCGCTGCTTCGTAACCCTTAAGTTAAGGCTATGTTCGCGTTAATAGTTGATACTTTTGAACTTAAAGCCAACATGAAACTCAAGGATACAACTCTGAATAACTTTCCTTTTTTCAATATGACGCTAATGGTTGAAAGGAGGGTACGGTTGCTCGATTGACAGGTGTCGGCGGTAGGGAAAGCCGCCGTCAAGCCTACACGGACGTATTCACGGCGTCCTGTCAAGCGAGTAATCGTACCCTCTTCCACGCTCAGTGTATTGGAAAGCAATCATTGACTAGTTCCTAAATGGTTTTTAGTAGGAAGGAAAACCATTTCAACTGCTAACGCGAACATAGCCTAAGTTAAACCTTCGCTGAAAATCTTGGAAACGGAGCGTTAGCGAAGTGAAGATTTTTAGTCCCCGATAGCCGTAGCGCCGGGTGTTTTGCCGGAGTCTGCGCGAATAGCGCAGGCGGAGGCAAAATACAAGGCATCGCGACACGGCGTAAAGCCATTTGTGGGAGTGCTACGGAGCCGCATCGAGTATACGATGATGTGGCGTAGTGGCACGGACGCAGGGCGAATCGGGGCCGCCGAAGGCAATAATCGCCAAGTCATTTTTCGCTGCTGAAATCGGACGGACCCCATTTCAGCTTTCGCGAAAAATCTTGGCGCGCTTGCACAGAATGGGCTTCAGGCTCGAATGCGCTTCAAAAGCTTGCCATCCATGGCACTGGATTCCGCCAGTCCATGGCGGAATGACGGGCTTCCCTTGGCTTAATGGTAGTGGGACGCTACGGGGGCATCATTGGGGGGGCACTTATCTTAGAGACAGTTCTCGAGCGATACGATTTCTCAATTGATAAGGTACATTTTCATTCATCACGATGGCAAAAGGCTGCCATTCGCCGCGTTTTACCAAATAACCTGCTAACGAACTGACGCCCGTTAAGGTCCCGGTTTTCGCGTAGACGCCGGGCTCGATTTCCGGTAATAAGTGTTTCCACGGTCGGAACGCTTGCAATAGATCGGTCAACTGCTGCGGCGAAAGACGGTTATTACGAGATAAGCCGGCGCCATCCTCAAATGTAAAATTCTCCCAAGCGAACTGTCGAGATAAGGATTCTTCCATGTATCGCTGAACATCGGCGGTATTCGCCGGGCGTTGATAGGTTTCCGAACTCAGCATCAAAATTAGCTGATTAGCAACGAAATTAGTCGAATATTTCAACATCGTACGCACGATTTCGCCGAGTGTTTTGCTATTGGTGTGCGTATAAAAGACAGGTTGATTCGGTACCTTGCCGAAAACGATTTGGGGGTCGACTTCAATCCCTTGTGCCCGTAAAAAGGCAGCCATTAATTCGGCAAAATAGTTTTCCGCGTTGCTTGGATTTCGGCCGGTATTGACGCGCAACTCGCCGCTATTGATCGAGCGGCCCAGGCTTTTCGAGTATGGGGTTAGCGGTGTTTGGGGCTCGGCAGACAGAACTTTTCCGTTAATCTTTTTGATTGCTATGGTGTTGAAGTTCGCCGCCGTCGCCGTAGGCACCGCATCGTAAGGGTTGTTCGTGGTTCCGGTGCCCGGTAAAGCCAAACCTGTTTGAAAGAGAGAGTTGTCGAGACCTATGGCTTTAACTTGTTGCAGACCTTTTTGTTTCAGGCTTCGAGCAATTCGGGCGAGTTCTTCTGATACCAGATAAGGATCGCCGCTTCCTTTTATCCATAAGACTCGGGTCGGTTCATCCCAATAAAACCGAGTACGAAAACGATGCTCTTCGCCCCAGTGCATTAATGCGAGCCAGGCTGTGGCTAGTTTGGTCGTTGAGGCCGGAATTAACGGCCTGTCGGCGTGATCAGCGCGTATCGTTCGCCCGTTTGAATCCAAAACGATGAGCCCTGCGTTATTCAGTTTTGAAAAAGCGGTTAGGGCTTCATCCGCATGACTGAATGCAGGCAATATAAACAATAAACAGATCAGGTAGCTAATTCGGCGCATTTAAAATTTCCAGTAATGTTCATGAAGGTTTGGCAATCACACCGGATGATGAACCTAAAAAGAGCATTTGACAGTCTCAAGCTACCGTTCGCCCTGGGTCCATCGGCAGTGCTTAGGAGTGCGCTGTCGCGAAGGGTAGCTTGAGGCTTCACCAAGCCGGTGAAAGTGTTGTAGCCCCTTCATGTTTAGACTTGGCTCAACACGAACGGTCTACAACACATGCGAACTGTTTTTTTTTAGGTTTATGGGTAATAAAGACTATCATCTTTTCTTATGTTGTCGAAGGATCAGCGAAAGTCGTTGAAATGTACTTTTCCTTTTCAATCGCCCCCTGTCGATAGATAGAAAAAAGCGTTATATTGAAGACCTACATTGATATTCATTTGTAATCAACGCAGGTTTACCATGGCAATTAGCGCATTCGATATATTTAAAATCGGCATCGGACCGTCCAGTTCTCATACCGTTGGTCCCATGAGAGCGGCTATGCAATTCGCTTTGAAATTGGACGAAGACAAAATTATAGAGCAGGTTGAAACAATCACTGTGGCGCTTTTCGGCTCGTTAGGAGCGACCGGTAAAGGCCATGGTACCGACAAGGCGGTGATGTTAGGGCTTGAAGGCGAGTCGCCGGATTGTATTGATCCGGATGTCATTCCAGGCAGACTGGAAACGATTAGGCAAAGCGGACGTTTACAAGTCTTGTCGCGCCATTCCATTCAGTTTATCGAGAAAAAACATCTACAGTTTAACCGTAAAGTCTTGCCGTTTCATTCGAATGGACTGCGTTTCACGGCAATTGATGCATCAGGGACCGAGTTGTTGCAGAAAGATTATTATTCGGTCGGTGGCGGTTTTGTCGTTAACGGCGAACAAGCCGCGACCGATCGTTTGATCGATGACGATACGTGTTTGCCTTATCCGTTTAAGACAGCCGATGGTTTGCTTAAACTATGCAAGGAACATAAGAAGTCGATTAGCGAATTAATGCTGAATAATGAAAAAGCTTGGTTAAGCGAGGCTGAAATACGAAAAAATCTATTGACTATTTGGCATGTCATGCAGGCCTGCGTTGAAAGAGGGATTGCTCAAGAAGGCGTGTTGCCGGGCGGTATGAAAGTTAAACGTCGAGCAGCGCAAATTTATAAACAATTGATACATGAAATTCCTTCGCATGCTCCGAAATTGCCTCCCGGTAAACTCGATTGGGTCAATCTTTTTGCGTTAGCGGTGAATGAAGAAAATGCCGCGGGCGGGCGTGTCGTGACTGCGCCAACCAACGGCGCGGCAGGAATTATTCCGGCTGTACTGCACTATTATTGGAGGTTTTGCGAGGGTGCGAATGACGAAGGCGTGATTCGTTTTTTATTGACCGCCGCCGCAATCGCGATTTTATACAAGGAAAATGCCTCGATTTCCGGGGCCGAAGTCGGTTGCCAGGGAGAGGTAGGAGTCGCCTGTTCGATGGCGGCAGGCGCTTTGGCCGAAGTGTTGGGAGGGACGCCCGCTCAGGTGGAAAATGCCGCCGAAATCGGTATGGAGCATAATTTAGGCTTAACTTGCGATCCGGTCGGCGGTTTAGTGCAAGTGCCTTGCATCGAACGCAATGCGATGGGTTCGGTTAAGGCTATCAATGCCGCGCGTATTGCATTGCGAGGCGACGGTTCTCATTATGTATCGTTGGATAAAGTGATTAAAACGATGCGCGAGACCGGCGCCGATATGAAAACCAAATATAAAGAGACCGCACGCGGCGGATTGGCGGTTAATTTAATCGAATGTTAGGACGATAATTGAAAGCGCCGGGTCTTTAAATCCTTCATGCTCTTCATGGTAAAAAAATAAAGGGTCAAGCGATTAGAAACTGATGAGTTGCGTGTTTTTGAGGTCATTTGTCGAACCCAATAAAATCCCAGACTTTTCCGGCCATGGTTCTGTTTTCCCGTTCCGGTACCGGCGGTCCGTCCGGAAAATTCAGTTCATAAACGCGCGAGGCATTGTTAGCCAGTGTTTCCATGCCTAGTTTTTTATAGGCTTCAATCATAACCTCTAACGCAAACGGAACCGCTGTAGTGCGCTGGTAATTGTTCACGACTTCGGATGCGCGGTTAACCGCCGCGACATAGGCTTTACGCCTCAAATAGAACCTTGCGGCATGGACTTCGTGCATCGCCATGTTATTGCGCAGCGCGATCATGCGCTGTTGCGCGTCGGGGATATATTGACTGTCCGGGAAACGGCTGATTAATTCCTGGAAATTATTGTAGGCATCCCGAGCGCTACCCGGATCGCGTTGCGAGGTGTCGGTAGGCAAAAATCTTTCGAGAAATCCGATGTCGCGATTGTAATTGACCAACCCTTTCAAGTAATAGGCGTAATCGACGCTGGGATTGCGAGGATGAATTTTAATAAACCTCTCGGCGGCTGCAATCGCGGCTTCGGAGTCGTCATTTTTGTAATACGCATAAGCAATATTCAATTGTGCCTGAGCGGCATACTCTCCAAACGGAAAACGCGATTCGAGCGTTTCGTACATTTTGATCGCTTTTTGATAATAACCATCGTCCATCGCTTCCTTGGCTGAGGTGTGCAGCTTCTCCTCGCTCCAATCTTTATATTCGTCGGTACTAGTGCTTTCCAGGTTGAAGTTTTTTAACGTTTCGCAGCCCGGAAGTAACAGGCCTAAAGTAATAACGAGAAGGAATTTTACTAAAAATAATCGCATAGAGCTGACGACACGTTGTAATATGTACGGTTTTTTCGTTGTGGATGAACAGGTTTCGTTAAGCGCAAGATGCGTTTAACGCTAATCAAGCAACGAGTATAACTTAACGGCGAACTAATCAGAAGATATAAGTTATGACAAGATTATCGGCACAAATTCCCGAAGAGATGGCGGGTATGCGTTTGGATCAAGTGCTTGCTGAGCTATTTTCGGATTATTCCCGAAGTAAGCTACAGACTTGGCTGAAGGCCGGGCGAGTGGTGGTTAACGGCGCCCAATTAAAGGCCAAAGACAAGGTCGAAGGCGGTGAGTTCATTGAGCTCGATGCCGAAGCCGAGGTGGTTTTGGAATGCGAGGCGGAAGCGATACCGCTGGATATCGTTTATGAAGACGAATCCTTGTTGATCATCAATAAGCCGGCGGGCTTAGTCGTGCATCCGGCAGTCGGCAATTGGACGGGGACTTTGCAGAATGCATTGCTCAATCATGTGCCGAGCCTCGAAACCTTGCCGAGAGCCGGCATTGTGCATCGCATCGATAAAGAGACCAGCGGTTTGTTAATGGTTGCAAAAACGCTGCCTGCTCATAACAGCTTGGTCAAGCAGTTACAAGAGCGTTCGATAGAAAGGGAGTACTTGGCGATTACCAAGGGACGAATCATCGCCGGCGCGACGATAGACGAGCCGATCGGTCGGCATCCGACCGATCGTAAGCGCTATGCGATCAGGCAAGCCGGCAAGGATGCGGTAACCCATTATCGGGTTGTCGAACGTTTTGCTAGGCATACCCTAATTCGCGTCAAATTGGAAACCGGGCGCACGCATCAGATTCGGGTACATATGGCGCATGTACATTTTCCATTGGTTGGCGATCCGGTTTATGGCGGACGTTTTCAGTTGCCGCCGGACTGTTCCGAACAATTGGAAATAGAGCTGCGGGCATTCAAGCGTCAAGCGCTTCATGCCGAAAAACTGGGTTTGCTGCATCCTGAAACGCAAGAATACTGCGAATGGATTCAGCCTTTGCCCGACGATATGATTCGATTATTGGCCGCATTACGAGACAATGAACAGCACTAAGTATTGGCTGAAGCCCGATTGGCCTGCGCCGGCCAATGTTTTCGCCGCAACGACCCTGCGAAGCGGCGGTTTCAGCACTGGATCGTTTCAAAGCCTTAATCCCGCGATGCATGTTGGCGATAATCCCGAATTGGTGTTGAAGAATCGGCAACGGATTACCGATATGCTCGATTTGCCGAATGCACCGGTTTGGTTGAATCAAGTGCATGGTAAAACCGTAGTCGATGCGTCGCAAGTGAATACGCTGGTCGAGGCCGACGCGAGTTTTAGTCATGAGCCGGGTGTCGTTTGCACGGTATTGACCGCCGATTGTTTGCCGGTATTGCTGTGTTCTCGTGACGGACGCAGTGTCGCAGCCGTTCATGCCGGCTGGAGGGGGTTATTGGCTGGCGTGATCGTTGAATCCGTTAAGGCGATGAAAACGCTTGACCTATTGGTTTGGCTTGGGCCGGCGATAGGGCCGGATGCCTTTGAAGTCGGTGATGACGTTCGTACTGCGTTTGTTGAAAGTAACGAGCGTTATGCCGATGGATTTCGTGCAGTCGCAAAGGGTAAATGGTTGGCCGATATTTATTGTTTAGCGCGTATCAACCTGGCTCTAGCCGGTATTGAAAGCGTTTATGGCGGACAGTTTTGTACCCTGTCCGATGTCGAGCGTTTTTATTCGTTTCGGCGCGACAAGGAAACAGGCAGGATGGCAAGTTTAATTTGGAGAATATAAAACCGTTATGGATTTATTGTTTTTAATTATTATTTTTACCGCGTTGGGCGGAGTTTTAAGTGTTTTGGCCGCTTCGTTTTTTTTATGGCTGGATGATGTTCAGCGGGCTCGGGTTTTGCCTCATGGCATTAGTTTCGCGACCGGCGCATTATTGGCAGTGGCCTTTTGGGGCTTGATTCCGCATGCTTTCGAGGATGTCGATTCGGATCGTATTCAAAGTTTGTCGGCAGTGATTATGACCGGAATTTTGGGTTTTTTTATATTGGAAAAGCTGTTGGTTTGGCGACATTGCCATCATAACCGATGCGAAGCTCATGGCGAGGACGCACAAGGTCATCATCCGGCCGGTATGTTGATTTTGATAGGCGACGGTATTCATAATTTTGTAGACGGCATATTGATTGCCGCAGCATTTTTAACCGACGTCAAACTAGGAATAGTAACGAGTTTGGCGGTTGCCGCGCATGAGATTCCGCAAGAAGTCGGCGATTTCGCAATATTGTTGCAAAGCGGTTATTCCAAAGGCAAAGCGCTTTATTACAATATCCTATCGAGTCTTGCGACGGTGGTTGGCGGCATTCTTGCGTATTTCAGCTTGGAAGACTTGCATGATAGTCTTCCGTATTTTTTAGCGATGGCGGCTTCGAGTTTTATATACATCGCCGTGGCCGATTTGATTCCGACCTTACATGAAAAAACCGAGTTGAAGGTTTCAGTGCAACAAGTCGCATTGATCGCGGCTGGGGTGTTGTTGATCTGTTCGCTGCATGGATTTGCCCATGACATTGAATTGGAAAGCCTTGAGCGGAAGCACCAGGAAGGTGAAAGGTGAAAGGTGAAAGGTGAAAGGTGAAAGGTGAAAGGTGAAAGGTGAAAGGTGAAAGGTGAAAGGTGAAAGGTGAAAGGTGAAAGGTGAAAGGTGAAAGGTGAAATCGGCGCTTGACAAATAATTGAAATCCCGAATCATTTCACTATTCACTATTCACTATTCACTATTCACTATTCACTATTCACTATTCACTATTCACTATTCACTATTCACTATTCACTATTCACTATTCACCATACTTTTAGGTGATCACAGTAGGTCCGTTTCTGCCGGTTCGTTTTTTGATCTCGCAAAACTTTTCCGCCAATTCGATGAGTGGCGCTAATGCGCTTTGTGCGTCTTGATCATGTAAATTGCTGTCGGGTTCGTAACGTTCCAAATAAATTCGAAGTGTGGCGCCTACGGTGCCGGTGCCGGATAGGCGAAATACGATCCGCGAACCGTTTTCAAAACCGATTCGGATGCCTTGGTTTTTGCTGACGCTGCCGTCGACCGGGTCGGTATAAGCGAATTCATCGGCATATTGGACGATGTAATCGCCGAATGCCTTACCCGGTAAGGTCGGTAGTTGTTCGCGAAGATAAGCGACGATGCCGTCCGCAATATCGGTGGCTACGGCTTCATAATCATGGCGAGCGTAGATATCTCGCCCGAATCGTTGCCAATGCTCGGTGACAATGTCGGCAACCGATTGTCTTTTTCTGGCAATGAGATTGAGCCAAAATAATACTGCCCATAAGCCGTCTTTTTCCCGAACATGGTCTGATCCGGTGCCGAAGCTTTCTTCGCCGCATAAGGTGATTTTTCCGGCATCCAATAGGTTTCCGAAAAATTTCCAGCCGGTCGGCGTTTCGAAACAAGGCAAGTTCAGTTGCGCGGCAACCCGATCGACGGCTTGGCTGGTCGGCATTGAACGTGCGACGCCGCTGATGCCTTTTGCGTAGCCGGGAATCAAGGGTGCATTGGCCGCTAAAATAGCCAAACTATCGCTCGGCGTCACGAATATTTGCGAGCCCATGATCATATTACGGTCGCCGTCGCCATCCGAAGCCGCCCCAAACGTCGGTGCGTTCGGTCCGAACATTGCCTCGGCCAATTCTTCCGCATGAGCCAGGTTCGGGTCCGGGTGGCCGCCGCCGAAGTCTTCCAAAGGCACGGCATTGATTACAGAGCCGGGTTTTGCACCCAGCATCTCTTCCAGAATCGTTTTGGCATAGGGTCCAGTGATTGCATGCATCGCATCGAATTTAAGCGTGATATAGCCTGAGCCGATGCTCTGCTTGAGTAAATCGAAATCGAAAATGGTTTGCATCAATTCGGCGTAATCGTTGACGGGATCAAGGATGCTTATCGTAAGAGCCCCGATTTTTTGAGTGCCGATGGTGTCGAGGTCGATATCAGGAATCTCTGCAATTTTGTAGGAAGCGATTTCCTTGCTGCGTTGGTAAAATGCCTGGGTATATTTTTCTGGTGCCGGCCCTCCGTTGCTGACATTGTATTTGATGCCGAAATCTTCCTCCGGTCCTCCGGGATTGTGGCTGGCCGATAGCACCAGTCCGCCGTAGGCTTTATATTTGCGAATCAGGTTTGATGCGGCGGGGGTCGATAATAATCCGCCTTGACCGATAATCAATTCGCTAAAATCGTTTGCTGCGGCAATTTTTATGATTGTTTGAATGGCTTGTCGGTTAAAATAGCGTCCGTCACCACCTAAAACAAGTTTTTGGTCTACAATATCGTCGAGAGAGTCGAAGATTGACTGAACAAAATTTTCAAGATAGTTCGGTTGTTGAAAGGTTTTCACTTTCTTTCTTAGTCCCGACGTCCCGGGGTTTTGGTCTTCGAATGGATGAGTTTCTATTGTTTTTATTTCCATGAGTGAGCCTTTAATGCAACAAATAACACGGTTTTTAAATTACACTAAAACACAAGCTAATAGTAGTTTATTTGTGATCCGAATTGGCGTGTTTCCGATTCTTTTTTTGTTGGCGTCAAACGCCCAGGCTAGTAACGATGTTTGGTTATTGATCGATACTAATGCGCTGACGCTTGAAGTTAAGAAAGGAGAGCAGACGTTAGAACGGTTGGAAAACATTGCGATAGGCCGTAATGGCGCGGGTTTTAAGGAGGTGCGGGGCGATGATGTCACTCCTTTAGGGACTTACAAAATTAGCTGGATTAATGAAAAAAGCAGTTTTTATCGTTTTTTCGGCTTGTCTTATCCTTCCGTCGATAATGCTCATGCCGCACTTGACAAGGGGCTTATCGATCCGTTAACTTTTGAGACGATTGTCGAAGCGCACCAAAGACATGGTATTCCTCCTCAGAATACTCGCTTGGGAGGGCAAATCGGCATTCACGGCTTGGGGCGTGGCGATGAGAAAATTCATAGAACCATGAATTGGACCCATGGCTGTATTGCATTGACTAATAAGCAAATTGATCTTTTAAGTAAGTGGGTTGATAAAGAAATTACAGTGCAGATAAAATAGTTCTGGAATATTTTGAAAAAAAAGTTCAATATATTTCATCGAATGCTTTTGAAAATAATCTTAGTAACAACTCTTACAGTAAAAAAAGGAAAAATAATATGAAAAAATTAGCGAAATTATCAGTGGTTGCTCTTACAGCAAGTCTGGCTGTAGGTTGTGCGAGTACTTCCGACGTTGAAGGCCTGCAATCTCAAATCGACGATTTGAATACTAAAGTTTCAAGAGCAGCTTCTGATGCGGCTAGTGCGAAAAGCGCTGCTGCTGACGCATCTGCAAGAGCGGCGGCTGCTGAAGCTGCAGCAAATCGCGCAGCAAGCTACGCACAAGACGCCAACAGCAAGTTGGATCGTCTGTTCAAAAAATCAATGATGAAATAATTGACCTTCATCTTTTGATTTGAAAAAAGCCCGTCAGATTCGTCTGACGGGCTTTTTTTTTGGCTATGTTTGCGGTAAAAGTTGGCCTCTGGGCCCTCGATATGAAATGCCGGGGAGCGGACAGTAAGATACGCTTTGCGTGCCGTAGGAAGCTCTCCCGCTGCTTAGGAATATGCCTTCTTGTGTTGCCTTGCGCCGACATGAGGTACGCGCAGCGTACCCTACAATTCACTTTGAATTTTTAAGTGTTTCTGGTGTTGGTGGGGATTTTTAACTTTTACCGCATACACAGCCTTTTTGAGCTACTCTTGCGTTAAGAGCTGGGCTTAGGGCCTCGATATGGGCTGCCGGGTATCCCGGGTTGGCGGGGTGGGGTTTATACAGCGCAGGGCGGGTTATTTGACCCGTCCTGAGCGTTTGATTTGCTTTGGTTGCGGTTGAAACGTTTAGGACGGGCTTGCAAACCCCGTCCTGCTAAGTTTGGGAGGGATTTATGACCGAATTCTTAAGGCGCTGCCTTGGCTGAGTGCGAGTTTGTTTTAGGCTCCGGTTTTTTATAAATCAAAACGGGACGACCGCTTTTTTCTTCGAGCGCTTTTCTGAGCGCGGCGCCATTGATGACAGGATGTTGGTTGTTATTCGCACGAACAATCAATTCCAGAGCTTGTTCCAGTCGGTCTTCATAACTGGCCTTGGTTTTTTCCAGATTCGGATAAACCTGGATATAAAGCGAGTCATCGAGCCACCCGACTTTTGTCGGTTGATTGACGATATGGACATCGGTACCGACCGGGACGTTTGGAAACAATTGTTCGATATTTTCCGGCAACATCCGAATACACCCATGAGTTACGCTCATGCCGACTCCAAAAGGTTTATTGGTGCTATGGATTAGATAGCCTGGTACGCCTAGTCGCATCGCATATAGGCCCAACGGATTATCAGGGCCGGCCGGAACGACGTTAGGCAAAATATCCCCTCGCGCTGCGTGCTCTCTTTTTATGGATTCCGGCGGCGTCCAGGTCGGGTTTCGGGTTTTGGCGGTTATTCTGGTTTTGCCGAGCGGCGTTTTCCAGTCTAGTCTGCCGATGCTGATCGGATAGGTGACGACGCGGTTCTTGTTTGGCGGGTAGTAATACATACGGTATTCAGGCAAGTTAATCACGATGCCGTTTCGTGGCGCCTTAGGTAACAAGCGACTATTAGGTATCTTAACTTGGGTTCCTTCCTTGGGCAGCCAGCGGTCGACAGAGGGGTTGGCCAATAAAATTTCATTTTGACCGATGTAGAAGCGCCTTGCTATGTCTAGAAGTGTGTCTTCCTCGGCAGCAACAGTATAAAAGTGCGGTTGGGGGTGTTTATCGGTTCCTTCCAGGCGATCGCCTATTAGGCTGTCGCCGGAGTTTTTAGGAAGATCGAATTCGGCGGCGTGTATGCCGCTACTCGAAGCGAAAATTAGCGCAATAACCGCAAGTTTTGCTTTTTGAATAATCATGATTTATGCTCTCCACCAAACAATTCTATAAGACGCGGTAGGAAGGTCGAGAGTTCCAGCGACATAATCGAAAAATCGGCATCGAATTGTTCGGTCTCGTCTTGGGTTTCGATATCGGCTACCTGGTCTTGAACCAAATCTAAAAACTTTAAGCGTTTTATACTCAAGTTTTCGTCCACGATGCAAGCAATTCTATCCGCCCAATTGATGGCGAGTTTAATGACTTGCTTGCCGGTATCGAGATGGTTTTTGATTTCGGGCAAGCTTAAATCGTGACGTTTGCAGCGTACAATGCCGCCTTCATCGCCTGGCGAGCGCAATTCGCATTCGTCTTCGATCGTAATGTCGCCCGGCGTGTCTTGTGTAATCAGCCAGCGCGTCATGACTGCGACAGGTTTCTCCTGAGTAATCGGCGGCACGACCGGTAGCGAGCCCAGGCATTTTCGTAGATTGCTGATTAAATCTTCGGCTTTTTTGGCCGATGGAGAGTCGACGATCAGCCAGCCGTTTTTGGGGTCGATATAAGCATAAGTCTTACGCGAAAACGTAAAGGCTCGCGGTAGCAACTCGAAACAGATTTCTTCCTTGATCGCGGTGCGTTCTTTTTTACTGAGTTTGCGGTTTTCGCGGTCCTCGGCCTCTTGAATTTTTTCCTGGACCATTTCATTGATCACGGCGGCGGGCAAAACTTTTTCTTCCACTTTTGCGCATACCATCATGAAGCCGTTGGTGGTGTGGACCCGTTGCTCAGAGTTTCTGCCGAGCGGAGCAGTCCAGCCGAAGCTCATTTCTTGTTGGGCTGCGCAAGGGCGAAACGGCATTTGTTCGAGTTTTTCTTCGAATTCGGCCGGCGTTAAAGTAAAGTCTTCTGTAAAACGGTAAACGGATAGATTTTTAAACCACATGGGCGTTGGATCTCGTATAAAATCGATCATTATCGCAGATTAACGGGAATCCCGAAAATGACGGTTTGTTTTTTACGACTGACAAGGCTTGCATGATATACCTTTCGCACTTCAAATTTCGGCAGTTCCTTAGAAGGCACCCCGGTGCTGAATTTTGATCTACGATGAGTATAGTTGACGGTTTTCCACCGATAGCCGGGAAATCGGCGGAAGTGTTGATTTTAGGGTCAATGCCTAGTGTAGCGTCGTTGTCCAAAGGCGAATATTACGGGCATCCGCGCAACGGCTTTTGGCTAATCATGAGACAATTGTTCGGTGCCGGGCCGGAATTGGATTATCTAAAGCGCAGCCGCATTTTAATCGAACACCATCTTGCGGTGTGGGATGTCTTGCAGACCTGTTATCGTCCAGGCAGTGCAGATGCAAATATCGATGTGGATTCGATAAAAATAAACGACTTTAACCGTTTTTTTGAGCATCACCGCGATATAAAGCGAGTATTGTTTAACGGTGGCGCGGCGGAGAGCTTATATCGTAAACGCGTGTTGCCGATATTGAATAGCCGTTTCAATTATCTTGAATATCAGCGCGTACCTTCAACTAGTCCGGCCTATGCGGCGATGTCGTTGGAGCGGAAAACCATGGCTTGGAAGGCGGCGCTTGGAATTGTAGTTAACGGTCGGCAATGATTAGTGAATAGTGAATAGTGAATAGGGACGGTATCGATAAAACAGATCTGCTTACCGCTGACTGTTATACCTTTTCGCACTTCAAATTTCGGCATTAGCCTATGGAGGTGCCGGGGTGTTCGGCAAAGGCTTTGATAGCATGGATGCTATCATAGAGCCTACATGGACGTATTTACGGCGTCCTTTGACGGGCACCCCGGCACCGAAATTTGACAAGCAAAGGGTATAACTGCTATCAAAAAAAAAAGGGGTCAATATGGAAAACCTGTCAACGACAGAAAGCTTGATACTGGGGGCATTAGTGCTGCTGGTGCTATTTTGGATGGGGCCAGGTGTCAAAGCATCGCTCGAGCACAGTAAAAATGCTGAAACGGATTGGAAAGCGGTATTGTTTCCGCTGGGATTCGTTGTACTATTTGTATTATTTTTAATAGCCATGGTTTGAAATGATTGAAGAATTTCAGGAATACGAAGAATTCGACGATGAAGTCGAATACTATGCGGTAAGACCGAATAAATCCCAGATCAAACGCGATATTGCCGTATTGTTTGATCTTGGGGAGGAATTGGTCGCGTTGTCGACGGCGCAATTAAGCACGTTGGATTTGCCGGAGGAATTATACAAGGCGGTTATCGGTACGGTTGGGATGCCGCCGAAAGGTGCCAGAAAAAGACAGTTGAAATTTATATGCGGGTTGCTCAGAAAGTTAGATGTCGAGCAGATTTTAGAAAAATTGGCTCGGATTAAAAACCAGAGTGCGCATTCGACGAGGGAGCATCATAAGGTTGAGCGTTGGCGCGATCGTTTGATTGCTGAAGGGCAAGACGCCTTGACCGAATTGATTGATGAGTATCCGCAAACCGACCGGCAAGTGTTAAGGCAATTAATGCGCAGTGCGCAAAAAGAAGCGGCCGAAGCGCGGCCTCCGAAATCCTCGCGGGAACTATACCGTTATTTGAAGGAGTTGTTCGAAGACGATTCCGAACGAACGGCTTAATCAATCGTGGGGTGCTCTCCGTGGATTGTTTAAATTATTGAAATTGTTCGAATAAATCGATTTGTCGGTTGCAGCTTGGCGAGGCGAGTGATGACAAGGCGACACCCAGCAGGCGGACCTTACGCCGTTCGGTTGGCGCCGTTTTCAATAAGTCGTCCAATAGCGGTAGAGCATTTAAGTTTTCGGTGATTGCTTTCGAAAGCGTTCGGCTACGCGTGATTTGCACAAAATCGCTATATTTTATTTTTATCGTTAAGGTGTAAGCCGCCAGTTTTTTCTCTTTCGCCTTGCCGAGTGCTTTGTTCAGCAGATTCTGCAACTGTATCAATAGAGTCTCCCGGTTATCGAGATCTTCTTGAAAGGTGACTTCAACACCGATCGATTTAGTGATTCGTTGGTGATTGACCGGGCGATTATCGATGCCCCGGCAAATATGGTAATAATGCAAGCCGGCTTTACCGAAATAATCTTGCAAAGAGGCGAGGGGCATCGTTTTTAAATCGGCTCCGGTAAAAATGCCCAGGTCATGCATTCTTTTCTCGGTGGCCTTGCCGATACCGTGAAATTTTCCGATAGGTAGGGTTTCGATAAACCCGGGGCCGTTGTCGGGCGTGATTAAATACAAGCCGTCCGGTTTGTCGAGATCGGAGGCTATTTTTGCCAGGAATTTGTTATAAGAAACGCCTGCGGAAGCGGTCAGTCCGGTCTGTTGCTTGATTTTTTCCTTGATGTCTTTCGCAATGAGTGTCGCAGAGCCTTTGCAGCGATTGCATTGGCTAACGTCAAGATAGGCTTCGTCGAGCGATAAGGGTTCGAACAAATCGGTATAGTCGGCAAAGATTTTGCGGATGCTGTTCGACGCTTCTCGGTACGCTTCGAAACGCGGTTTGACGAAGATTGCATGAGGACAGAGGCGATGTGCCGTAGTCGATGGCATCGCCGAATGGATGCCGTATTGCCGGGCTTCGTAACTGCAGGTTGATACTACCCCTCGAGATCCCGGCAAACCGCCTACGATTAAAGGTTTATTGCGGTATTGCGGAAAATCGCGTTGTTCGACTGCGGCAAAAAATGCATCCATATCGATGTGGATGATTTTACGAGCGGCTTCCATGGTCGTTGACGCGAGTCAGTCTTAATGTTCTCGGTGAGACGGCAAATCCAATGTTTCGGTCTCGTTCCAGTCGGCGAAAGGGAAGGGCATTCGCTCGGTGTTGAAAGTCAAGAACAGCACGATATGATACAGATAAGCCGCCAGTTTTTTCCCAAGATCGAGAATATTCTTATTAGCCGAACCGGTCAGCAGCATAGAGGCGATTTGCAGCAATATCACCGCCCACAACAATACCCTGACCAATCCCGCGATGACCGCGAATACCAGCATAAAGGCGATTCTTTTCCAGGTGTTCGGTTTTTTGAGGTTTTCGTTGAGTTGTTCCTTCATGTGTTCTCTTATCCACGGTTTAAGATGTCACGCAAGTCCAACGCGGCGGCATTGGCGCGAGCGATATAATTAGCCATTGTCAACGAGTAGTTCGCGAATAGACCGTAGCCGCTGCCATTTAAAATTACCGGGCTCATGATGGGTTGTAACGAACTTTCTAGCGCCCGAATCATGATATCCACGGTATTCATCGCGCGTTTACTGATTAAGATGCTTCTGAAGTCATGTTCGATTGCCTTGAGTATATGCAGCAAAGCCCAAGCCGAACCGCGTGCTTCCCAAAACATGTCGTCGACCAGCAGCCAAGGCGTTTGTTCCAAAGGCTCGGTACTCAGATGCTCTTGTTTTAATTTGTCGGCTTCCGGCGTTAGCGTTTGTTGCAGGGTCATTTCCCGAATATAAGTTTTTTCGGTGCTAGCGGCCAGACGAACCGATAAATTGCCCAAACGCTTGATGACGATTTCGGTATATTGCCAAAGATTATCGGCTCGTGCATAGAATCGTGCGGCTTTTTTCCCGGCTGGTTTTTGTAGGCGCGTCATATAGTTATGGAGAGAGTCGATGCCTTTTTGATATTCCGCTTCGGTCGACGGAAGCGCCCAGGAATTGCGTTCGTAATAGAAATAAGGCTCGGCGATCGCAAGATCTGGGTCTTCGGCCGATTGCGATTGATCACGCGCGAAATGATTCCGTAGTGCGGTCGTGGCGTCGCGTAAGATGACCAAGGCCCCCAATTCCCAGTTCGGCATGTTATCCATGAATACGCCCGGAGGTGCAGCGTCGTTAGTGATATAGCCGCCGGGCTTGTGTAGTAATACTTCGGCGATATGCGCTAAGGTATTTGCGTAAACATAACCGAGTGGAATGTCGGTCGTGTCGTCGACTTTGGAGCGTTCTATCGCTTCGTCATAAACATTGAACGGATCGGGTTCCTGGCTCCACCAGGTTGCCAAAATTAGAATTACAATAAGAACCGCGGATGCGATGACACCAAGCGTCCATAGGATCCCTTTATATTGTGTGTTCTGTGGTAAATCGTTTTCAGACATTTCCGGTATCCTTCGTGTGCAGCATTTTTTTAAAATTGCTCTAAATAATAACAGGTTTTATAGCCGTTGGCTCGTTAACAAAAAGCCGAGTTAGGGTGTTCTTTTTTGCACGAGGAAGGGCCTAATCGTAAACTTACTGCGGAGCGGGTTATTTAACCCGCTCCCAACGTTTCGATTTGGGTTGATCCTGGACGAAAAGCTTCCGCTCCTGCTCACGCCCCTTAACTACATCCATGTATACCTATCGCACTTCAAATTTCGGCATTAGCGTATGGAGGCGCCGGGGTGTTCGGCAAAGGCTTTGGCAGCATGGATGCTGTCATAGAGCCTACATGGACGTATTCACGGCGTCCTTTGACGGGCACCCCGACGCCGAAATTTGACTAGCAAAGGGTATAGGTAACGTTTAGGACTGGGCTGCAAACTCCGTCCCACCTAGAAAATATCCAGTTCAAGGCGTTCTTTTTTTAGCGCGGGGATGGGCCTGATCGTAAACTTCGGCAAGATGTTGGAAATTAAGATGGGTATAGATTTGCGTCGTGCCGATTGTGCTATGGCCGAGTAATTCCTGAACGGCTCTAAGATCGCCGCTGGATTCGAGTAAATGACTGGCAAAGGAATGTCTCAGCATATGCGGGTGGATATGTTCGGCGATCCCTTTTTTTCGACACCAGTTTTCGAGTCTTTGTTGTACGCTACGTTGTGCGAGTCGGGTGCCTCTGGCCGATAAAAACAGCGCAGGCTCATCGCCGCGATTGAGGTCGGCGCGTAATGGCAACCAGTTTTTCAATGCCTCGACGGCTTTATTGCCGATCGGTAATATTCTGGATTTTCCGCCTTTTCCCGACTGTACGACTAAACTGCAATCGGCTAAATCGATATCGACTAAATCGAGCGCGGTCAATTCGCTAAGTCGCAGGCCGCAGGAATAAAATAATTCAAAAATCGCTTGATCCCTGATTTCCAGCCAAGAATCGGTATCGGCTTCGAGGAAGCCTGTTACTTGGTCGACATCGAGCACTTTGGGGAGTTTTCTATCCTGCTTGGGCGCTTTGACCGCCTGGGCCGGGTTTACTGTGGCGAGGTTTTTTTTCAGCAAATATCTGAACAAACTGCGTATCGCCGATAATTCGCGCTGCAGGCTTTTGCTACCGAGCCCTTGCCGGTGCCTCGAGGCGATATGGGTGCGGATATCGCTGGTATTTAGCGACGACCAATTCTCTATGTTGTGTTCGACACAAAAGTCGCGCAATCTCTCCAAGTCATATCTGTAGCTTTCGACGGTATGGTCGGACAAGCGCTTTTCGACTTGCAAGTAGCTTAAAAAGCTATTTAACTGAGTCAGCGCGTCTTCAGTCATGTTCCGATTGGTGAAGCAACGAAATCAAGCGTGTGGCAATAATCTCGCTCATTTGGGTCAAAAATAAATTACCCATGCTGTAATGGAAGCGGTTGTCTTCGCGGCTGCCGATCGCAACAATGCCTTCGAGTTGGGTGAACGACATGGGGATGATCGCGCAGGACTTAACCTCCGATGCCGCATCGCCGAACAGGACCTTGGCTTGCGCTAGGGTGGGACGTCCGCATTTCGGCTGGTTGTTGTTCAGTATTTGCGCGAAATGCTGAAGAGTGGGGTCGTTCGGTGCGATAAACAAATTGGCAATCGGCGTTTGCTCATGTTCGGAAATGATACGCACAGCCACAAAATCGGTTATGAAATACTCGACGAACACATGCTCGAGATTCGCGACGGCTTCGTCGAGCGTAGCGGCATCGAGCAAGGCCAAGGTCAATTTGTGCATGCGATTAAACGACGTATCGTTCTCGCGGGCAATTTCGATCAGCGCGGTTAATTGACTTTCCAATTCCTGATGCTTGACCCTGAAAATTTCCAGTTGTTTGGATATCAATGAAATCGCATCGCCGCTCGGATGCGGTATCGTCATGCTTTCCAAGAGATTAAGGTGGTCGTTGAAGAACTCGGGGTTGGCCTGCAAGTAGGCTTCAACTTGTTCTTCTGTCAGTGTGTTGAGTGCTTGTTTTTTCATAATGAGATACGTCCCTCGAAAACCGAAACGGCGGGTCCTGTCATCAATACCGGCTGTCCTCTCCCCGGCCAATTAATTGTTAATGATCCGCCGGGCAGTTCGACTTTGACTTCATGATCGAGCAAATTTTGTTCGATACCAATGATCGCGGCGGCGCAAGCGCCGCTTCCGCAGGCAAGTGTTTCCGCTGCTCCCCGCTCATAAACACGAAGCTTGATATGGCCGCGGTCGATGACTTGCATGAAACCGATATTGGCGCGCTCGGGAAAATCGGGATGGCTTTCCAGTAAAGGTCCTAATTCATTGACCGGCGCGTGCTTGATGTCGTGAACCTGAAGCACGGCATGCGGGTTACCCAGCGAAACCGCGCCGAAACCTCTTTCGATATTATTGGCGATAACGCTGTAAAACTTCGCTTCATGCTGTGTTTTTAGCGGGATTTCTTCAGGCTTGTGTTTCGGGATGCCCATGTTGACCGTGATCATGCCGTCCGCGTTGAGCTTCAGCAACAGTTGGCCGGCATTGGTATCGACGCGGATTTCGTCTTTATCGGTCAATTTTTTATCGCGGACGAATTTCGCAAAACAGCGCGCGCCGTTGCCGCATTGCGCAACCTCGCTGCCGTCAGCGTTGAAGATCCGGTATTTGAAATCGGCATCCGGACTAACCGGGATTTCGACCAATAATAATTGATCGAAGCCGATGCCGAAATGGCGGTTCGACCAGGTACGGATTTGTTCGGCCTGTAATGAAATGCTTTGATTGATAGCATCGATCACGACAAAGTCGTTACCGAGTCCGTGCATTTTGGTGAATTCGATCATGGATGTTATTTTCCGGTTAAGGCAGTAATTGTTCGCCAGCCCATAATTGCGCAAGGGTTTCCCGCTCGCGAACCAGGTGGCAATCGCTGCCATCGACCATGATTTCGGCGGCGCGCGGTCTTGAATTATAGTTGGAACTCATCGTAAAGCCATAGGCGCCGGAAGATCGTATCGCGAGCAAGTCTCCGGGCGAGAGTCTCAATTTGCGGTCCTTGCCGAGAAAATCGCCGGTTTCGCAGACCGGGCCGACGATATCCCAATGATTTTCATCCGCCGAACTTTGGCTTTGAACCGGAATGATTTCCTGCCAAGCGCTGTAGAGCGAAGGGCGGATTAAATCGTTCATCGCCGCATCGACAATCGCAAAATTTTTGTCGGCCGTGGTTTTAAGATATTCGACTTGCGTGACCAGAATGCCTGCATTGCCGGCGATGGCCCGGCCGGGCTCGAGCAGGATCTCAACATCATGATCGAGCGTCGATTGATCGAGACGATCGAGCAAGGCCTTAACATATTCGGCCGGTTCCGGCGGTTGTTCGTCACGGTAACGAATGCCGAGACCGCCGCCGAGGTCCAGATGGTGCAGGGCGATTCCCATTTTTTTTAGTTCCACGACAAGGTCGAGTATCCGGCCCAATGCGTCCAAGAAGGGCGTCGTGTCGGTCAATTGCGAACCGATATGGCAGTCGATGCCGATAACATCGATATTCGGCATGGCCGCGGCGCGTTGATACTCAAGTAAGGCTTGTTCAATCGCAATGCCGAATTTGTTTTCCTTTAAACCGGTCGAGATGTAAGGATGGGTTTTCGCATCGACGTCGGGATTGACGCGGAACGAAACCGGAGCCTTGACGCCGAGTTGGCCCGCCAGTGCATTGATTCTGTCCAACTCTCCGCCGACCTCGATATTGAAACAACGGATACCTGTCTTCAGCGCACTTAGGATTTCATCGCTGCGTTTGCCGACGCCCGAAAACACAATTTTTTTCGGATCGCCGCCTGCGGCTAAGACGCGCTCGAGTTCACCGGCCGAAACGATATCGAAACCCGATCCTAACCTGGCTAAAATATTCAGCACCGCAAGATTGGAATTGGCCTTGACCGCATAACAGATCAGATGCGGCCTATCGCCGAAGGGACGGTCGAAAGCATGCCAATGTCGTTCCAACGTGGCGCGCGAATAAATGTAGCATGGGGTTCCAAGTTTAGCGGCGATTTCCCGTACCGGACAGTCTTCTGCGAATAATTCGCCGTTTTTATAATTAAAAAAATCCATGTGTCAGTCTTCTTCGTCAGGTTCAATGTCGGCCGGTAGTTCTTTCGGGACATGGATCGGCGCCGGCCCGTCCGGCAAATAAAGCGGTCCGGTTTGTCCGCAAGCAGTGATCCATAATGCGATAAAGAAAGCGAGTAAAAGTTTGGAATAATTCATAATGCATCGTTGTATATCTGAGTAGGAAGCCAAGTGGCCAACTGCGGCCAATAAGCCAAAACGGCCAACATGATAAGCTGAATTGCGATAAAAGGCATCACGCCTTTATAGATTTGGCCTGTCGAAACCTCGGCCGGAGCCACGCCGCGCAGATAAAATAACGCGAAACCGAACGGCGGCGTCAAAAACGACGTTTGCAGGTTTAATGCAATCATGATGCCGAGCCAGACCGGGTCGATACCCATCGCCAACAGTACCGGGCCGACGATCGGCACCACGACGAAGGTGATTTCGATAAAATCCAACACGAAGCCGAGAAAAAACATCACCAGCATCACGCTGAATACGGCGCCGAATTGACCGCCCGGTAAGTCCGAGAGCAGGTTAACGATCAGTTCATCGCCCTCAAACCCACGAAATACTAACGAAAACAAGGCTGCGCCGATCAGGATTAGAAACACCATGCTCGTGGTTTGCGTGGTGCTGCGCATGACTTCCTGCAGTGTAGCTAAATTCAACTCGCATTTTGCGAAAGCCAGAATAATGGCACCGAAAGCGCCGACCGATGCCGCTTCGGTCGGCGTAGCCAGGCCGCCTATGATTGAACCGAGTACCGAGAGAATCAATATTAACGGCGGCGCCAGGCTAAACAATAGGCTCCGATAAAAGCCCGGTTCGAGCCGGGCGTTTTGTTCTGCGGCCGGCATCAAGTTCGGACGCAGCCAGGCCAGCAAGGCAATATAGACCAAATACATTGCAACTAGGCCGAGTCCGGGCAGTAGCGCACCGGCGAATAAATCGCCAACCGAAATCGATTCCGGCGCAAACACCCCCATGTCGAGCTGAGCCTGTTGATAGGCGGTGGAAATGATATCGCCGAGTAAAACCAGTACGATAGACGGCGGAATCATTTGGCCTAATGTTCCGGAGGCGCAAATCGTGCCGCAAGCCACGGCCGGATCGTAATTTTTGCGTAGCATGGTCGGCAGCGACAACAGGCCCATCGTGACCACGGTCGCGCCGACGATGCCGGTGCTAGCCGCCATCAACATGCCGACTAAAGTTACCGCGATGCCGAGGCCGCCGCGCAGGGTACCGAACAAATCGGTCATTGCTTCTAAAAGGCTTTCGGCAATACGCGACCGTTCGAGCATTACGCCCATGAACACGAAAAGCGGTACCGCGATCAGCGTTTCATTGCCGATGATGCCGTACAGACGGTTGGGCAATGCGTTTAAAAATGCGATGTCGAAATTGCCCAGCAATAAACCCAGTCCCGCGAATGCCAGCGCGGTGCCGCTCAATGCAAAGGCGACCGGAAAACCGCTTAATAGCACGACAAAAACCGCGGCAAACATCCATAGAGCCATCATATTTTCCATTTATCGAGCCTCTATTCGACGAGTTTCCACGGGAGTATGCAAGCCCAAGGCAATCATTAAATTAGCGATGAACATGGAAATACCTTGCAGGATTAAAAGGCATGCGGTCAACGGAATGGTGCTTTTGATGAGAAATACGCCGGGAAGTCCGCCGGAGTTGCTAGAGCTTTCGTAGATATTCCACGATTCGACGACATAGTGCCAACTGCTGTAAAGGATAAACCCTGAAACCGGCAACAATAAAAACAACACGCCGCAACAATCGATCCAGGCTCTGACGGTTTTGCCGCAGCGTTGGTAAAAAATATCGACCCGAACATGAGCGCCGGTTTTCAAGGTGTAAGCCGCACCCAACATAAACACCAGCGCATGCATATAGGAGACCGATTCCTGCATGGCAATCGAATTGAAATTAAACGCATAACGAAGCAAAACGATCGTAAACGTCACCACGACCATGATCAACGTTAGCCAGGATACGGTCGTCCCGATCCATTCGTTAAGCGAGTCGATTATATCGGCAAGGCGGCGACAGAACTGAACAGTCGAAGGCATATATGCTGAGGTCCGGGCGTAAAAAATGAGAAAGTTGGTAATTATACCTAATACTTTGTTCGGGGTGAGTGATTCAACCCGTCCAAGGGCGATTCGAGGGCTTCGACATATCCTTTATCCTAACGTTCATGAAGGCCTGGCCATCGACGCCTGTCGGTCGAGCAACCGCACCCTCTCCGGAACCGGCATTTGCTCTGTCGAGCGCCGTATATCGAAAAATTAGATAAAGGGTCTATATCTACGAACTTTCACAGTAAAAAGAGCAGTTGACATGTGTTGTAGACCGTTCGTGCTGAGCTAAGTCGAAGCATGAAGGGTCTACAACACTTTCACCGTCTTGGTGAAGCCTCAAACTACCGTTCACCCTTCGACGGGGCTCTCCTGAGCGCAGCCGAAGGGCTCAGGGCGAACGGTAGTTTGAGGCTATCAAACTGTTCTTTTTAGGTTTATTGTCTTTAACACCCTCGAATCTCCCTCGCCTAACGCTCACTGCCATTAAGTTAAGGGAAGCCCGTCATTCCGCCATGGACTGGCGGAATCCAGTGCCATGGATGGCAAGCTTTTGAGGCAAAGTAGATCCTGGATACAAGCATTACTTAATTCTGTGCTGGCTTAACTTAATGGCAGTGTCGCCTAAAACGCTAGGTGATCCGCGAAGGGTACGCTGTGCGTACCATGGTAGCTCCGCGATGTTCATGTGCTAACCGAACCGCCAGGGCACGGCTTTGGTACGCACAGCGTACCCTACAATTTATCTGAAACGATGGGCGCGCAGGGCGAAAGAACCATTTAGGGCGGTTTTTTTGTGCGTGTTTCTTGGTTCGAAGTTTGGCAATCATTGCCGGCATGATTATTGACTCCGAAGGGATATACGGATTCCCTACGGCACTGCTGCGATATTTTGTGTGGAATCATAAGTAATTGAAATAAAAATATAAAATATCATGACGGAAGGGTAGTCTTGTATCCCTTTATATTGATTCTGATCCTCCAAAAAATAAATATTAAAGATTGCCATTAAAAGAGTAGAAATTTAAATTCCCGCCTACTATCCTTAAACAAAACTTAACGCTCTCGTTACGGTTCCTTGAATGATTCGTGAAGAATCTTTTGTCTTTTAAAAAAACAGTTTTTGGTGATTGGTTATGCAGCGACAAACTCTTGTCATTTCATTATTATCCGCGGCAATGGCATTGCTTCCGGCTTGCAGCAGTTCTCCTTCACGGCATGTTGAAATTAAACCGACGACTCCGCCAAGAGTTTCTACCGGCTCTCAGTGGACCTATAAACCGGCTATAGCCGCTAAGTTCGCGCAAAAAGAGCAGGGCGTATTTCCTAGGCCGCCAACATTGGAACCGGCAGTCGATTTTTGGCGTAAGACTTATGGGGTATGGCATCGTTCGGAAGTCGCTTTTCATGATGATCGCTATATGGGCGTTATCTATGAAGTGATGAGGTTACCGGGCAATGTCGGCGAAGGTTTGACTAACCAACAAAAAGCGATGGTCGAACAGCGCAAAGCATTTTGGAAAAATCGCTTGAGTGACTTAGACAGGAAATTGCGAGCTAAAGCGCCGCTTGACGAATTCGATAAACAAATCGTCGCCAGAATCCAAAGTCAAGGCAATTTGCATGAGATTTTGCCGGAGGCTAGTCAAAGATTACGGTCGCAACGCGGCATAAAAGAGCGATTCAAACGCGGCCTGGAGATCAGCGGTCGGTATGATGCGCAATTTAGAAGCATTTTCCGCGAATACAATTTGCCGGAGGATTTTGCTTATTTGCCGCATGTCGAGTCGTCATTTCAAGCTTCCGCAAAATCCCACGCCGGCGCGGTCGGCATGTGGCAGTTCACAAAAGGGGCCGCTGAAACGTTTATGCCGGGTAAAAACAAACCCGATAGGCGCCATGATCCGATAGCCTCGGCTCATGGCGCGGCTCGTTATCTAAAGTATGCTTACAACAAACTCAACGATTGGCCGACTGCGGTGACTTCTTATAATCACGGTATAGGCGGAATGTCGCGGGCACAAAATCAAGTCGGCCGCAATTTCGAACAAATCGTCGAACGATACAACAGCCCGATATTCGGGTTTGCGTCGCGTAATTATTATGCACAGTTTTTAGCTGCGAGAGACATTGCGGCAAACCCCTTGGCTTACTTCCGCGAAGGCGTAAACTTTGAAGGCCCGATGGGCTCGACTCACTATCTCGCCTCGGAATAACGACTTTTCCTCAACCGATACAGCCTCTCCAGTCCTCTATAAAGTTATACCCATCGCACTTCAAATTTCGGCATTGACGCATGGAGGCGCCGGGGGGGCGGCAAAGGCTTTGACAGCAGGGATGCTGTCACAGAGCCTACATATACGTATTCACGGCGTCCTTTGACGGCCCGCCCCCCGGTGCCGAAGTTTGACCAGCAAATGCTATCAAAGGGGGACTGGAGACTTTTTCGGATCGATATTCCCTCAAGCATCATTATCGCCATTCTGCTAGAATTCCCCTATTTAAGGGCGGCGATCCATGCGTAAATGTAGACTTTATGCAATTGCCGATATTTTTTTCGGATGAAGCAACAAAGCGATCACATTCAGATATTGAATCATAAAAATCGCGTTGCCGATTAAATGGCGGAATAATTATGTGTTTTAGTGCGAATATGTCTTTAGGTCTGGGGCTGGTAGGCTTGGCAGCTTCAAGCGTGACTTTTTTAGATAAGAGCGAAACCCTACAGGTGAGATTGGCGAGAACCTACGCGATACTGCATTTTTCAATGATGGAATTCATTCAATATTTCGCCTATCCGGTTGCCGATCAATGCGGTTACGGCACGAATCTTTTTCTCAGCGAGTTATCGACATATCACATCAGTCTTCAGGCATTTGCGATTATGCCGGCATTGGCCAGCTATTCCTCGGATAAAGAAGCACTAAAAAAAGCATTTTACTTTAGCGCGACATTGAGTTCGTTATTTCTAATCTTCAATTTCCTGCCCAAGGAATGGCAATTATTCGGAATCGAGCCGAATTTTATCGGTAACAAAGTGGCTTGTCTTTATAGCGGGATTTATCACATCGGTTATGCGATACCGAGCGCCTTTGGTTTGTTGATTACCCACGGATCCCTTTTTGCGTTGGCATTGAGTGGGTTTATGTGGCCGGACAATTGGAAAATGGCTTCCTACCACTGCGTCATGGCATTGATGACCTTGCTGATGCCGCAATGGCTATTCGGCGTGTCGACCGGCGAAGCGGCGGCGATTTATTGCCTGTTCTCGATACCGATCACAATCAGCTTCTTGCCGCATTTCAAACAATTTTTTACGGTAATGCCGCAGCGTTTGCAACGGGCTTAGTAAGGGGCATGAACTAAGTTACGCAACTTTTCCGGTAAGTGTGCAGTGATGAAAATTGATTTATTAAGACAATTGGCGGCGCAAGACGGAGTCCAATATGCCTGGCTAAGACAGGGTGTGAATGATTTTGAAATGGCAGAGCTATTGTTTAAGGCTAGCAAATGGGATGGTGTTTGCTACCACGCTCAACAAGCGGTGGAAAAGTTATTAAAGTTTGTCGTCAGCGATGCGGGAGCTCAAATCCGACATATTCACTCGGTTCACGAGCTGGCAAAAGATGTAAACAAATCACTTGATACCGATTTGTTCGATGATGAGCTTATTGACCTATACAAAGAATTGAGCCAATACAACACCATAGCAAGATACCCGTCATCATGCGATGCGCCTGTGGACATTATCACCAAAAAGCAAGCACTGTCGGCCTTGGATGCTTTTAACCGGTCGGTGAGGATACTGGAGCGGCTTTATGCAAAGGACTAATCTTGTCCAAAAAGCTAGAATCCGAAAGAAGCTGGGCGTCGTGGCTTATCTCAAACAAGCTTTTAAAGATTTTTCCTGTCCGGTTTATTTGTTCGGTTCGTATGCAACAGAACAATTTCACGGCAACTCGGATGTGGATATTTTAGTAATATCGCCCAAAGAGTCGATTCAAATAAATTACCGCAAAGCGTGCGATAAAATGTCGGAATTAGGACTTGGTTATGACATTTTAGTAACCGATTCATTAGAGCAATTGGATCGGAGCATCGTGGATTCCCTTTACAAAATAAATGTAACTTAGGAACGAGTATCCTCGTTCCCGTGCTCCTGCGTGGGAATGCATACCGGTCTTATCAAGGCTAAAGTATAAATTCCCACTGCGGATCGAGGTCGCCGGAAAAACGACATACTCATTCCTGATTAGCAATATGCTTCAGCTTGCCGAAACCAAGTGTCCAAGCAGGGGCCAGTCGTAGTCGCAAAAACTAAAATATGCTGTTACCCAAGCTCCAGCTTGGGCAACCTGTTCAGGAAGCTCTAGCTTCCCGACAATCAAGAAAAATTGAACGAGCGAGTCGCGGGGTTGATTGAGAGTGAGCGGAGGTTGTGTCGGTCTCAGGAAGCTGAGCTTCCGGGGTGTTTTTCCCAAGCTGGAGCCTGGGAAAGAGCGTGATGTGGGTGGCCGTTTTTAGCTTGACGCGCATGGCTTACGAACCCCGTCTTGCTAAGGGTTATGCTGATCTTTGGGCTTTAGCTGAAGAAACTTGCTAATCAGGTACTCATTTCATCGAATCCGCCCCGACAGCCCCGCCTTGAGTCGCTGTAACGCCTCTTAACCAAATACCGGCAACCGGATTTTTGGGTACGCCAGAGGCGGACAGAAAGACGAACGGCACCGAAGTCAACGCCATATCGCTATTGATTTGCACGGCAAAATGTAAATGAGGGCCGGTGGTGAATCCGGTATTGCCGGAATAAGCGATCAATTGACCCGCTTCGACGCGCAAGCCCGGATATACCTGCGTTTTTTCTAGTTCCAAGTGCGCGTAAACAGCCATTGAACCGTCATCGTGTAAAATGCGTATTCGGTTGGCCTTCTGGCCATAAGCCGGCTTGACGCCGCCTTCGAAAAAATCGCGCTCGACATCCATCACGACTCCGGATCTGGCCGCATGAATCGGCGTGCCGACCGGCATCGCGATATCGACTGCATAACGGTTTTCCGGGTCGGTGTGGCTGAATTCGCCCTCGAAACCTTGAGTAATTTGAAACGACTCGCCGGCAGCGAAAGGCGGGAGATAGGCATGCTTGGGTAGATAGTCCGTTAGCGGCGGCCCTATTGCATAACGATAGTTCACAGTAAAACGAAAACCGGCTTGCGGTTGTGCTTCGCTAATTTCGAGCAGCGTTTTCGATAGCCCTGGAGACACGATAAAGCGATGCGGCAACGCCGGATTGGCCAAAGCATTCTCGTGCTCGACAAAAGCGACTTCCACTTGCACCGGGCCGCCGTAATCGTTACGGATGGCATAGGTCGGGTGACGCTTGTCGCCCCCTTGTATCAACCAGACCTTTTGCCTCTGCTCGACTTTCAATTGCCGGATCGTAACCGGTAATTCTGTGTCGGGCGCCTTGTCGGTATAGTGCCAAATGCCTCTTTCGTCCTGATATTGATAAAGTTTTTTAGCGGCAACGTTAAATGAAAACAGAACCCATATAATGCCGACCAGAGCCGGTGCGTGCCGTAAGGCAAAAGGCGATTTATTGCCGCCTTCCCGATAGTCAAATAAAGCAAGACGAAAGGGTGATGAAAAATGACGAGAACTCTTCATGCTTTGATTCCTAGTTTCAACGCTCCAGCGCTTATTGCTCTCTCCCAAACTCTTGTTTGGGAGTGTCTACCGTCAAGCTCCGCTTGACGAACAATAAGCAGAGCTTAAAGGTAGGCATTCCCAAGTAGAACTTGGGAACGAGACAATGGCCGTTTTTGCATGACCTTTTTAAACGCCGTGCGCAGAAGCTTTACATTGTCCTCATCGGCGAATAATTTCCGGCGTTTTTCGGTCACCACGGTAAACAAATAGCTGCCCGCGTTGATATAAACACGGCGATAACGCATGGCGAAACTCCGAATACAGTGAAGTTTGGCAATTTTGCGTAGGTCGGGTTAGTGTCAGCGTAACCCGACCTACATTGCTAACAATTAGTATTTGATCTTGATACCGAAATATCACGAGTCTGGTTGCCGGTTACTGTACCTAAAGGAATTGCTAAAGTACCCGTTCCTAAAGAACTATTTGTTCCTTGTGTAATTTGATATTTCCTGGAATTGTTTCCTGTACTACACGGCGGAGAAATGGTTATCGTTAACGTGTTTTCAACACCATCAGGTACTGTACAGGAATAGCTTTGACTGCCTGTTGGATTAATAGCGGTGCCGCAATTCCCTTCTAATACGCTAATGGATGCTTGGGCAATTGTTACTTGGTTGGTAAATGAAATAGTGCCGCTAATTGTTCGAGGGATAATAGCATTGAAATTAGGACCTTCAACTGTTGTAGGGTCAGATGTTCCTGGTGTCAATTGTACAGATACCGATGACGGAGTAACTCCGCCGCCACTAGCCGATAATGTGGCAATATTTGCTGTTGTTTGTATCGAGCACGTATAAATAGATGGGGCATTTGTGTGATCGATGGTGCAAGCAGTTCCGGCTAACTCGATTACGACTTCTTCTCTTCGTCCTCCGATAATATTACCGGTAATGGTGTAGGTTGTTAAAGTTGGAGTCGCCAGATTTAATGTGCAGCCAACTGTTGATGGAGCCATAACACAAGTCGCAACTAATGATCCGCTAGTGGCGTTAACAGTTAACGCCGGTTCGTTAGTGGTAATAGTGCAACTATAGGCTGTTGTGGTCGCTTGACATTCAACAGGTGTTTGTATTCCGTCTGTTATTGTGACAGTCGGTGCTGTGCTGGCATTTTTTATCTCACCGGAAACCAAAATGGTAGGGGCTACATCACCTGGGCAATAAGATACATCAGTAATTAAGTCGACGCTATTAGGTGAAGTTCCGGTTAGGTTGCGTTGGATATATTTAGAGGCGAGTTTTAGGCCGGAAATAGTTGCCGCGCGTGCCTTACATTCATTGGAAATTTGCGTGAGAGTATTTTTACCATTGATTATAAGAAAATTATGACAGTCGTAGGGTTTATTGATGCCTTCATTACTGACGATGTTGCCGTTCGTTCTCCGCGTGTAATAAGCCCGAGCTGTGTTGATTGTTGAAGATGGGCCGGCAAGCTCTTCAGCAAAACAGACATTATTCCCATTGCTTGCGATCCCTAATAAACCAACATTACCTCGCCAACCGCCGGGACCAACCTTTATTTGCGCAACTGCCGGTTTAGGGCATTCAGTGACTGCGGTATGTTGCCCGGCAGTCGCTAATTGAAGCGGTGTTTCGGCATCGACGCGTGGGAGATGAGTGCCGTCTGGTCCATTGATACAGTTGCCGCCGACATAGCAAACGTAAGGTGCCTCTGTTGAGTTAGCGATTGGGTTGAAAACACAATATGCGCCGCTTTCCGATGCATTAAAGGTGAATAAATTAACGTCCAACAATCCTGCATTGGGATTATTTCCGGTTGTGGCTCTAGAATAAACAATGCCTCGTATCGGGATGATTATGCCGCCATTAAAGCGAATTTGTCTTGTGCAAGATAAACCATCGTTGTTATCGCTAAATAACTCGATCGATTCGTCGCCAGCGATTGAATCATCGTTTACCCTGCGTGTATAAAGGTTGTTTTCGAAATAAACTAAATCGCTACACAGGAATACGCGATCGCCACCGCCCATGTCATTTTCTTTGAAATATTGGGTTTCACCATTAATTTCTCGCGTATATATACCTCGTTCAGCATCAAATAAAGTTAAGTCATCGAGCGGCACATTGAGATCGTCAAAAATTTTGTCGGATGACTCGGCGCTGGGACTTGGACTCATGGCATTCAATCCACGTTCATCATCGCTTGCCGCTAACATTGAAGCGCCAGGGCTTTGAAAGCTAATAACACTTTGCACGATTACTTGCTCATTTGCGATTGATGCAGAGCTGTTGGCCGCTGCATTTGCCGCTGCCGCATTGGCAGCGTTCAATACCATTTGGCCTGTGGCTCCCCAAGCGACTTTAACTTCAACTACTTTTCTTTCCGGGTTGGTTTGGTCCGTTACTAACCAATAGCGCGCGAAGTTTTCATTAGAGCCAACTATCCAGTTAGTCTCTTTACCACTGGCAATTTCATCAAAACTATCTTCCTTTTCAATCCGGTCCTTAAGCTCTTCGAGCTTTAGGTTGGCTAGTAACATGGCTTCCGAACGTATTTTATTGTTGCTGCTGCCACTTATTAAATTGATTTGCAAAGAGCTAATTGCTAATAATCCAACTGCTACTACTACAGTCGCAATCAGTACTTCAATCAGGCCAATTCCATTGTTGCGTGTTAATGTGTTTGTGACGTTCATTTGATATCACCTCAAAATTTAATTCCAATCTCGCCATGAGCCTGCGATGACTGCGCCAGTTCCTGGAATAAATGGTGTTGGACCGGACCCTTCGCCACCATAGGGCACATAGACCAGTTTTAGTGTTCCAGCACCGCTATTATTGCCGGACTCGCTTAATATCGAACCCTTGATTACCGCATTGCCGGCAATTTTTATTTCCCCGGTAACATATACAACGCCGTGAATCGTTCCCCCAGTCAATTGAAGATCACCGTTTATAATCATGATGGCGGGAACGTTTGGAGAGCCGATTACTGTCGTGCCGCCAATATTGGTTGTTGTAGTTGAAGGTGTTCCGTCCGGGCCTATCCATATTACTCCGGTCATACCGTTTGGGTTGCCTCCGGCTGCTAACTTTTGATCGCTATCTTCGGCCAAACCTCTTAACGTATCTCTATCGATCGAAAAAAACATGTTGAAGAATTCATCGGGTGAGGCATTAGTAAGGTTGGGGTCGCCACTTATCACATCAATTCCGGCTCCGGCGTCTCTATTGGAAACGAGTTGGGTATTCGCATTTTCATTATCGCTGTCTAGCTCTGCTTTGGTAAAATTCGTTATCTCTGTATTGCTGGGTCTTAAATATGTGCCAAAAGCTGCGCCGCTAGTATCCAAAATGCTGCCCGACCAAATACTGCTATTGTTGTAACGGTTGATAATTTTTGCATTACCGAAAGCGCCGACACCGGCTTTACTAACAAAAGGTTGCCGGGGACCTTTACCAGCATTAAAAACATCAAAGGTTCCTACGCACTGTATTATTGTTCGGACTGCTGCACAATCATCGCTCCATCCTCGGGCTGTAATTTGGGCTCTATCTTGATAGGTAATTGGGAGGGGAGTATTATCAGGCGAAGTTTGGCCTTGGCAATTGTTTGGATCATCTGGATCATAAAACACATTGTTAAAAAAGAATAAAGCACGGGTCGTTTGAGAGCCTGATGTTAAAGTAATATGAGTTGCTGGACTTGCACTTGAATTAGCGCCGCATTGGGGAAGATCTTCAACATCATTGGTATAGGCAGGGGCTCCTGCATCAATTCCTTGATTGTTAAAATATGCTATTGCTTGATCCATTGCGGCACTTGCCGCGGCGGTCGCCTGTGTCGTTCGATAGTTGTCTGCAGTGATTTGTGTCTCCACGAGTACGGTCTTAGCGGTAAATAGGACAACTATTGTGATGGCGATCAATAAAATTAAAGCGACTATCAGGCTTGCCGCGCCTCGTTGGTAATTTAAATTTTTAGCAAAGGTCTTCATTTTGATCCCTCTTGGCGAACTGCTACGGCTGTGTGTATAGGCGGTCATTTCTGATCTGCACGGTGCCGTTTATCGTTTTGCTTACATTCACGTCGTTGGCTAAAACTCCGGTCATGCGAATATTCACAACACGCTTCTGTATAACATTGTCACCTGTCGAAGGGGCAGGGTCACAGTCTATCGCGTCATCGGTTATTGTCTTAGTTGAAAAATTGAAACAACGAGAAGTCCCGGCCAAGCCAGCTAGCGGACCGAAACTGAACTCTAAATTCGTGATATTGATTTGTTCGCCGCCAGCATTTAGGGTCATTGCTTGCCAATTTGCGTTGGTATTGGAGCAGTCAGTCGTATTAACGCCGGTTAAACGCATTTCTATCGTGTTATTGTTCAGCCTAAAGCCGTAGAATTCGTTTGTATCGTCGACTGTCCCATCACCATTATTGTCAAAATGACCGCTACCGTTTGCGTCGTAACTGTATAAGATACAATCACCGGTACCATTAAAGTCTATAACAGCAATGTCAGTTGTAGGGCTCGTAAACGGGTTGTTTCGACTATCTGAACCGTCCACAGCTCCTCCCCAGTAGCCGGTTCTCCTGATGTCATTGGTCATCAGCATCATGGCTGATTCCATATCATGGTTTAACCGAGCAGAGCCGATCACATCAGAACTACCTCGTATCGTGGCTATGTAGACAGTGATGATTGTGCCGATGATTATCAGACCCAACAACAGGGAAATCATGAGTTCCATTAAAGTGAAGCCCATTACTTTTTTCATATTCGCTCACTACCGATTTAACAGTCGGGGTATGAAGGTAGGCCAGTTGTTCCACCAGGTGTACAAATAAAAACCCTGCCTGAACGGTTGACTATTATTCTTGCCGTATATACGGGTGAATTAAGTGTTATTTCAATATTATTATTTATATCCGTTGTACCACGTCTAAATAGGAAGGTTGCGCTATTGTCGCCGTCTAGCGCAATGTCAGAAAATTGTGTTCCATCGACAACCTTGATTGAACAGCTTCCTACTGTTTCGCAATCACATCCGCTGTTGCCTAAAGAAATACCGTAGCACCAGTCGGTTGTGCCTTTTAATTCAAGTGTGACGTCGGTACTTTGTTTTATGGCTTGAGTGCGTGTAAATTTTAAATCATCTGCCACTGATTCAACTGCGCCTTTTAGACGATTACGCTCCAAAACATCACGATAGGAAGGTACGGCCAAGACCAATATAATTGCGGCGATGGCAATGGTGATCAATGCTTCCAGTAGAGTGAATCCTTGATTCGTTTGATTTTTCATGGTGTTTTAGTCGCGTTTTTCATTTTATGTGTCCTTAACAATTTGCCGTTACAGAGGGTAGGCCAACTTTTCCGCTTGGCATGTTGGCAGACTGGGGTCTACAAATCCGCACTCGACCGGTGTCGGCAAAAACCACTCTGGCTGCGTATTTCGCCGTACTGAAAGTGACACCCCCGGCGGCCACGGTGCCTCGCCTGGGGTTAAAAGTATTATTGTTAATGCCTGCGGGCTCCATGGTAATGTATTCAAAATCATTGCCGAGTATGCGTTTAACGTCGCAAAAATCATTGGCGCCTATATTGGTTTGTTCGCAATTGCAATTGGCCTTGGCGGGCGTTCTAATTGCCAGTCCGTAGCACCATGCACCTTGATTGCCGGTCTTTCTGGAAACGACTATCGGTTGATGGCGCTTGAGCGCTTCGGTGCGCGCCAGTTTTAGATCGCCTTTTAACGACTCCAGGGCTTGTTTAAGGCGGTTGCGTTCCAACATGTCTTGATAACTCGGTATGGCTAATGTCGCTATAATGCCGGCGATAGTGATCGTGATCAGTAATTCCACGGCGGTAAAGCCGGCTTCGTTCATTTTAATAGGCAGGAGCTTATTCATTTCTATACCTCTTGCAAGAATGTATAGTGACCGCCAATGCCTTATCGGATTTTTCTGACCGTTAGACATTTAGCGGCTATTATTGTTTTAATTTTAGAGCAGGAATTTGAAATGACACGCAAATTTGAAGGTTTTACGTTAATTGAATTAATGATAGCGGTTGCCGTGATCGGTATTTTGGCCGCGATTGCTTATCCGTCTTATACGAGCTATGTCATGAAGGCGAGGCGATCGGATGCGAAAGCGGGGTTGTTGAGTTTGCAATTGGCTCAAGAAAAATACCGGGCGAATTGTTTGCAATATGCCACAGGGCTTCACGCTACCACTTATTCTTGTGGTGGCGGTTCATTCAATTTGGTTCATAGTAATAGCTCGCCTGATGGGCATTATGCATTGTCTATCGTTTCAGCCAGTGCGACAGCTTATACCTTAAGAGCAACACGCCAAGTTGGAGGAGCGCAAGCCAATGACAAGTGCGGTAATTTTGAAATCGTTTTTGCCAATGGTCAGGTCTCGAAACAACTCCAAACGGGCAGTTATTCAACTGGATATAACGCGGATACCTGCTGGTAAGCCGAATAGGTCAAATTAGGCGTTATACCTTTCGTACCCTAGCAGGACGGGGTTTGCAACCCCGTCCTAAACGTTTTGACTTTGGCCGAAATCAGCCGAAATGTTTAGGGCAAACCGAAACGTTGGGGACGGGTTAAATAACCCGTCCCGCAGAAGTGGCTACGACTGGCCACTGCTCGGACAGTTGGCTTCAGCAAACTGAAGCATCTTGCTAATCAGGACGTTTTATCAGCGTTCTATGGCAAGCGCACGGATGGGGGCATCCATCAGGCGATCCGCATAGGTCAAACTAGGCGTTAGCCGTAACCCGACCTATTCTACGTCTTTTCCTTTAACGCATTGCCGCACGAGCCGCCTCAGCCAAAAAACCGGAGCGCGTTGCGCCGTGCGCTTTCGCATAGCGATCGATTCTCGCCAACAACAGGCGCGGCAGCGTGATGTTGATTTTCTCGGCGGGGCCGAAGTATTTTTCAACCGGAACGTCGACGAAAGCCCAAACGCCGCCTGAATAATCCGGATTGGATAGGTGCTCGGCAATCGGTTTGCAATCAGGAATATCGGCTCCGTCTTCAATCAATGTTTCAATGTGACAATCAATCGCTTCAGCAACGGAAGCCAATGCATCGTCAAGGGTGTCGCCCGCCGAAAAACAGCCGGGCAAGTCGGGGACGGTAACGCCGTAACGAACGCCGTCATCGGTATGCAATACTACAGAAAAGCGCATGATAACCTCTTATTTCCATCCCGCCTGTTTGCGAATGCTGTTCAGCGTACCGGCGGGAATGTCGCTGTCAGGATGTTTGACCGTCACCAAGCCGGGTTTATCCGGGTGCTTGAACTGGTGATGTGAGCCTTTGATTCGTGCCAGAATCCAGCCGTCGGCTTCAAGTTGCTTGATGAGTTGTTTACTGTCCATGATGGTTATTATAATTACTCAATAAAAAGTATCAACACTATAACCACCGTTGGTGTTGACATAAAGCACCAAAAAAGCCGGGTAGCCGTAACCCACACTGCCATTAAGTTAAGGGAAGCCCGTCATTCCGCCATGGACAGGCGGAATCCAGTGCCATGGATGGCAAGCTTTTGAGGCAAAGTAGATCATGGATACAAGCATTACTTAATTCTGTGATGGCTTAACTGGCTTCCTACTTAAGGCGGGACAAAAGCACTAAGGATTAACCGTTCGCCCTGAGCCTGTCGAAGGGTGGACGGTTAATCCGCCCATGGTTCGACAGGGCTCTCCTGAGCGCAGCCGAAGGGCTCACCACGAACGGATTAACCTTAAACTGTCCCGCGTTAAGTGAGTAGCCGCTTAACTTAATGGCAGTGAGCCGTAACCCAGCCTACGCGAACAGCCCGGAGAAAACGCTCAAACTGGGAATTGCTGCTACGCGAATCACATTGATGTTTTTTACCCGAATAGGCGTAAAATGACAGATCCAGTATTGACTTCTATTTTAGTGTCATGAACGAATTCGCTCCGGACGAATACGATAGTCCTTGGAAAGAAGCGGTTGAGCGCTACTTTCCGGAATTCATGGCGTTTTATTTTCCGGACGCCGCGAATCTGATCGATTGGAACCAAGCCTATACGTTTTTGGATCAGGAATTACGCGCGGT
>NZ_KB455575.1:526717-737130 GCF_000341735.1 Methylotuvimicrobium buryatense 5G
CTTTAGCCAGAACGGAAACTTTAAGGCCCCCTAAACCTGCTGTTTTCCTTTAGCCCTATTGGTAAGGTCGCAGGTAAGATTTTAGTAACGCAATCGAAACGTTTAGGACGCATATATCTGCTATTTTCCAAGCGGGAGTGCGGGTAGCGTCGGTTGCCTAACTTATAGCATGCTAAACTAAATCCTGGCTCTCACCTCAGCTTTTTTTTTTAACATGTTTTTTATATATTTTTACCCTTTTTTCGTGCATTTTTCTGATAACCCTGGGTATAAGCGCACCGCAAATATCAGAGGGTAATCTCGTTCACCTAAATTTAGACGACTTTGTCAAATACATCTGCAGATCCCCTCCACAATATCCCGAGTTCAACTTCGAGTTCATCTAAAGCTTGAAAAAACCCAACAATAGATATGCCATCCTCCGCCATAATATCCTTTATTAAGAGGCCAGTAAAGAGCACTTGATCAGCTTTTTAAATACCCTGCTGCCCCTCATCATTTACTGCATCCGTTCTTGGAGGAAAGACATTACCGCCGTAGCCGGTATGAGGCACGGGGCTTTATATTCGGAGCATTGGTCGCATGGGAACTGGGATTGCCATTTGTACCGCTTAGAAAGCCGGGCAAATTAACCCTATGACGTACAAAGCGTCTCTTCATGATTTATGAATACGGATCGGCGACACTGGAAGCGCAATAGCGATGCGTTCGAAACCGGGGGACCGCGTTTTATTGATAGACGACTTGCTGGCAACGGCGGCGAAACCGCTAAAAGCCAGTTGGCAGAACTGGTCGAGGAAACTGGGCGCAACCCGTTGAAGCCTGTGCATTTGTTCGTTGAATTGGATTCTTTCTCAAGGCCGGTGAAGAAGCTTGAAGCTTACGAAGTTCATTCGCTGCTTCACTTTTAACGCGATTCTCAGTTTGACTATGCCCAAAAGCAATCCAAAACGATCGGGGCAAAAAATTAGTTTTAGAGTCCTCAAGACTACTTTTTTACTGTAAAAAAAGTCACCCATCCCCCCGCATCGCACCAGCAAGAAAAACGCTCATTCAGTTGCGACTTGCCCAAACGCAAGTCCAGAAACGATCGGGCAAACGCGTTAGTTCTCATGCGTCCAACGACTGGATATCACGGCAAATCCATGGCCGGTGTGACCTATAGGCGCCAAACTTAAGGTGAAAACGAGTCCACTTGCCGCTCCGCGCTAGGACTGCCACATTGCCTTCGGACTACTGCAGGGCATTCGGCGGCTATTGGATACCAGTGTGAATTCTGCGACCTATATTGAATTTTCGTGCCAAATATTACAGAGTGTTGGCAAGTCGTACATGCTAGAGCTGATCGACGGTGCGTTGAGCTCATGCATGAGCGGCATTCGACCCTGGACGTATTCACCCGAGCTCTTATCGCAGTTGCGTCACAATCTGCAGTTACCGGTAATGTTGTACGCCCGATTCTGGCTGACGATATTGTCCGAATTACTGGACATTGCAAGATGGCTGTTTTTTCAAGAAAATGATGCTCTGGCAAATTAGCCGGTCCAGAGAGCGCCCGATCGACAGGCGTCGGGGCAGGGAGCCGCCGTCGAGCCCTACATGGACGTATTCACGGCCGTCCTGTCGGGCGAGTGACCCGCACCTCCGCCACCAGAGAACTTTCAATTTGCCGCGGGCGATGGCTAGGGTTCATGAACGATAGGTTTAATAAAGATAAAAATAGTTGAAAATGACAGCCCTAATTTTTATCCCAGGCGCTTGATCGGTTAATTTTTTCAGCATCATTTTCTTCAAAAAACGCTTCTTCCCAATTCCAGCATTCGTCAATATCGTCATTAGCGTCGGCGTTTACATTACCGTCATTTATCAGATTGTTACGCCACTGAAGATAAGATTCTCGGGGTATACATAGGGTCCAATGCCGCCTCATCAATGAACTTCAACGCACCGTCAGCATTAGCTCTAGCATTGACAACTTCCAACACTTGTAAATACTTGCACGCCGGCATTCCAACATAGGTCCGCAGGATTCGCGCCGCGGTATCCAATACCGCCCCGGAATGGCCCCTGGTGGTCGAAGGCCTAAAAATGGCAGCATTATAAATAAAGAACCCTGAGGAACTCCCCACACCGCGAAGGTCTGATCAAAATCTTCTTCATGATGCTCCAATCCCATATCGGTTGCGATATCGAGCAAAACCACCCAGACCCACCGTAGAATTCACCAAAAAACGCCCGGAATCCTCGGCACTTTGCTGAAACTTACCCTGCAAGACATCGTTGATAACTGTATTAATGGTTTTTAGATTGCCGAAAAAGTTGCTGACTCCAGTCCGAACAACATCCGGCGCTACCGTTTTTATAAGCATTGGCGACAGGTTCGGCGACATAATTCGTCAACCGTCATATTAAAAGCGTACACCTTACGGTTTATGTCTTCGTAAGGATCTACTTCCGATACCGATAAATCTTGATTCGCCGTCGTCGTGCAACCGCTTAACGCATAAGCCTGAGCACAAAGAAAAACGACAACAATTCGCTTAAGCTTGCTACTCATAATTCGCATAAAAGCCTATTGTTTGGAATAAAGATCGATTTTTTCGCTGATTTTTTCGATCAGTACATCATAGCCGTCCCGTTTCAAGATACTGCCGTACTCCGAACGCCTTAAAGCCAAATCGCTGACACCGTTGGCAATGATGTTGATTATTTTTCCAGCTATTGCCTTTTTTCTTCAACATATAATCGAATTTAACATCCTTTATCATCGGGTATGACCAAATAAGTATGCACGATGACACCGCCTCTTCCGGTCTCTTCCTCCGATTCGAATTTAAACGATTCGCCGGAGTATTCCTTGAAATTGTGCGCGTATGACGCAAACACTGGATCGACTAAACACCTTCGACAAAATTTATTTTTGTTGATCCGACGACCATATTCTCCCAATTGCTGCGATGAAACCCTGGCAAAATACCTGGTATTCATAGAATCGAAATGCGTCGGCTTTCAATTACGGTTTTCAAGCTTATCGAAACGGCCTTTATAACCTAGCTCCCTTACCGTTTTTCATAACATCTAATAACTCGTCTTGAAAATTTTCACGATCCCCGAGCCGTCCCTGCATGAGAATATCTCTCCGGCATAGGCATTCTTACCGTCGAGGCCAAGGACCAAAGGCAGCAAAAAAGAACCGATATTTTATTGATTAGACTCTGCTGACATAAAACACTGCCAGAAAGCAATGCCATTAATCCGGCATGCTATTGCCGGCCGGGTAAAGAAGACATACCAACTTTCGATGGCTTCGGGCAGATCAAAAGCTCGCTTGGTTGCAAACTCGTCCGTGCCGAAGGTACCCCGGTCTTTGTTAAACTCGAAATTCTATTTGTTATGCGAAAGGGCACGATGGTTATCCGCTTACCGGGTGATTGGCGGGCTTTGTATACGATGAGGCTCTGCGTGGGAATGTATGAGTACCGCTCCAGGTCTCGCGGCTGGCTTCCACGCTCCAGCGTGGGAATGCAGCCCGAGACGCTGGAGCGGTACTCAAGCATTCCCACGCAGAGCGCTCATCGTTATACACAAGTCCCGCCATACCAGCCGGTAAGCGGATAACCAGCACGTAGCCCGTATGTAGCGTAACGAAATACGGGAATGGCGTGGCTCCGAGGTTCCCGGATGAAGCGCAACGTAATCCGGGGTACGCTTGGCAGGACGAGGTTTGCAACCTCGTCCGAAACGTTTTGATCCTGCCGAAGCCCATTGAAACGTTGGGGACGGGTTAAATAACCCGTCCCGCAGAAGTGGCTACGACTGGTCACTGCTCGGACAATTGGCTTCAGCAAGCTGAAGCATCTTGCTAATCAGGTTAATTTTTAAACAAGTTTCTACAAATTAAGGTTTATTTCTTCCCAGAGATCTTGATAGGCCTTTATCGAACGGCCGCTTTTGACAAAGCCGCCCAGAGGCATGCGTTCCAAGCCCATCCGCTCGATGTCGCTGGCATAAGGGATCGCGGATTTCAGCAATTCAGGATATTGTTTAGGCATCGTTTCAAGGATGTCTAGGTGCATTTTTTTGCGGCGGTCGACCATCGAAAAAAACGGCAAGATTTGTATTTTTTTATTTTTTTCTTTCTTAATAAATTGCTTCAGTTGATCCAGCGTTCGTATCGAAAGCGTCGTTGGAATGACCGGCGACAGCAATATGTCGGCGGCTTTGAAGACGGCTTCCGATAATAATGAAATGCTCGGCGGACAATCCAAGAAAATAAAATCGTACTCCTGAGAGAGCGGTTTCAATAGTTTTTCGAGCTGATGTGTCGGTTTTTTCTTGCTTTCCAGAACTAAGTCAAGGTTTCTAAAAGAAAAATCCGAAGGCAATAAATCAAGGTTATCGAAATCGGTGCCTTTTATCATATCGTCCAATTCACGCTTTCCATCGATCAATTTTTTGCTGCCGCCCTTGATTTTAGGCTTGATTCTGAAATAGTAGCTACTCGCCCCTTGCGGGTCGAGGTCCCATACTAAAGTACGTGAACCACCTCGTGCCGCCAAATAAGCAAGATTGACGGCCGTGGACGTTTTTCCTACACCGCCTTTGATGTTGAACGTTGCAATGATTTTCATAGTGTTTTCTTGTGCCCTATGTTTTGAGGCCGGCCGGCGCTAACAACCGAATAACGAATGAAACGCATCTTGAATATCGGGTTGATCGAATTCTTCGAACTTTGTCTGGAAAGCTTCTCGTGCTTGGCGTCGGCGCTTGTCTATCGTTTGAATCAAAACTCCCATTGCCAGAAACGTGTCGGCCGGGATTCCTTCGTTCATCATCTCTTCGCTAAACTTTTTCAAGGTTATCTCTTGTACTTCAAGATCTTGGAATTCGCCTAAGATATCCTGGAAATGTTTCAGGCTTTTAATCAAGGATTTGATTTCGTTTTCCGGATACAGATTTTGAAAAAACTCCATAAGATATCTCAATTTTTTACAGGTTTTTCGTAAGTCGTGCAGTTCCCCCGGAGGCGATTGATCGGTGATGCGTTGCCCATCTTTGATAATGCGTCGGAAAACTTTTAAGATGCGCTTGTCGGCCAATGTCTTGATCGGTAACAAGGCATTGGCTTGAGTCGGTTTTTTGATCGTCGGCGAGCGTAAAAACTCTTCCCATTCGATTAGCGGCGCGATATAGTCCGGCGATTTTAATTTACTGGCTAGATTCTTTTGCGCTTGCTTTTGTTTTCGGTCGATAAAATCGTAAAGCGGGTTTAAGTCTTCCCTAAGTGCAGGCGGCACGCTTTTCTTATAATGCTCGAAATCGAGTAAATAAACGTCGAGATCGCGTGTCGGAGTCGTAATTTGACCCAGCCAGGCAAAAAAATGGCTGAAACGTGCCGTTTCGGCTTCGGGTAAAACATTTTTTAATTGATTGAGTCCGGCGCGAGTTCTCCGTACAGCGACTCTAAAATCATGCAAGAATTCGCTGTCGGTAGCCGCGATGGTGTCTTGCTCGTTGATTTTGATGGCTTTTAGTAAGTAGCTGAAAATATATTTAACCGCAAGATCCGAGCGCATGTTCGGATCGAGCTTGACGTTGAGCTTAGAGGTATAATCTTTCGGTTTTCGTCCTTGAGTTTTAAGCGCGTCGATTAATGGCGGTTGATTGGACTCGACCAAACCGATGCGAATCAAGGCCTCGATGAACTTAAGCGCGGCTTTATCGTAGCCTTTTATCGGGGTTAATTGAAGCCGGCAAGGGATATATTCGAAGGTATCGATCATTAGTTTCAATACTGTCTTTTCATCTTTATTCAGTACATTGACAAATTTTCGAGTACATTCCAGCGTCGTCAGCGGTAGTAGAGCGCGCATTTCGAGTAATGGAGCGAGTATATTACGAATGTTTTCCGACGGAAATTCTTTCGCGAACTTGGGGACAGAATCGAGGTCGGCCGAAGCAATCAGTTGGCCGGTATGAAGGTTTTTCAGCGTTAAAATAGAAACCGTTTGGGAACGATTTAATTCGCAGATTATACCGCTTCGATAAAGGCGCCAGTCGAAAGTATCATAATAAGATATTAAGGTATAGTGTTCGGAAACCGGGTTTAAATTCGCCTTGTCAGCCAATTGGCTCAAAAATTTGTTAGCGGTCAAATACCCCGGGAATTCAAAGTTCAAAGTTGTTGTGGTCATTGGCGGGATATCATTAATGTGTCAAAAGCAGCTTTACCATAAACTGTCATATTTTTGGAATACTAACAAGTTAATATGAAAAGTAAATTACAAAAAAGGGGAAAGGTCAAAGGTGAAAGAGGAAAGATTCGCTCGTTCCAAAGCTCTTGAGACTGTGAAAGTATTCCTCATTCCCACCGCTTCAGCGTGGGAATGAATAAGATGAAATATGAATGTGGTAGATTTTTGGGTTTTGTTACGGGGATTGGGTGAGCGATGGCTAGAACTTTAATGTTGCTTCGGCATGGTAAATCGGATTGGGAGGTCGATGTCGATGATTTCAATCGCCCTCTGAAAAAACGCGGGAAAAAAGCCGCTGTTCGCATCGGACAATGGATGCGTGAGCAAAAACTAAAACCCGGCTTGATTGTCACTTCGCCTGCCGCACGTGCGCTGATAACCGCCGAGAGAACTGGTGAAGAACTGGGTTTTGCCAGCTCCGAGATTATTCGGGATCAGCGTCTTTACGAAGCCGAGTTAGCCGATTTTAAGGCCGTTTTATCCGATTGTCCGGCCGATATCGGGCGGATTTTATTGGTGGGACACAATCCAGGTCTTGAAACTTTGTTGCACTATTTGGTTGACGGAATCGAAACGCCGGAAGACGGCAAGCTGCTTGCGACCGCTACGCTTGCGGTTTTGACGATGCCGTCCGATTGGGCGGTGCTTGGAGAGCATAGTGCTAAATTAGTTTCGATTACACGCGCTTCATCGTTGTCATAATCTTGTAACATAAAAGTCATATTCTTATGCAATCGTTCCGCAATGGAATAATGGCGTTAGGATTTCGTAATAAATAACGTCCTGGAACTATGCGCTTTGTTGAGGGTTCGGTAACACGCTTGGCAGGACGCCGTGAATACGTTCGTGTAGGCTTGACGGCGGCGACTGATTGCCAAGGATGGCATGAATGCAGATTTTGCATTACGCCATGGATGGCGTGTATTAGGGTACCAACAGTAGGCGCTTTAGGCGATGCAGGGCAGAAAAATGCTCCTGCATTTTCTGCATTCGTTACATCCTTGTAACTCAGCAATTGCCGAGGAGCAAAAATCTGCAAGCGCCATGGATGGCGTGAATGCAGATTTTGCAGGAGCAAAAATCTGCCGCCGAAACCTGCCAATCGAGCAACCGAACCCTCCGAAAATAGGGAAGTTATTTACGACCAAATCCTTACCTTCTTAGAGAGTCGATTCATGACGTTTTCATTTAAAATAAATAAATTAACTCAGATACTGAGTTTTTCTCTGGCTTTTTTGATTGTTGATCCCGCTCTAGCGGTGCAGACGGTCGATCCCGGTCTATCCGACTATCAAAAAGTGAGCGGCGTATCCGGCAACCTATCGAGCGAAGGGTCAGATACACTTGCCAATTTGATGACCTTGTGGGCCGAGGAATTCAAGCGCATTTATCCGAGCGTCAATATTCAGGTCCAGGCTGCGGGTTCCTCGACTGCGCCGCCGGCGTTGACCGAAGGTAAAGCCAATCTCGGGCCGATGAGTCGAAAAATGAAGGATAACGAGTTAGATGCATTCGAAAGTAAATACGGCTATAAACCGACTGCGATTCCTGTTGCTATAGACGCCCTAGCGGTATTCGTCAATAAGGACAATCCGGTTCGAGGTTTGACTTTAGCTCAGGTCGATGCGATTTTGTCGTCGACGCGTAAATGCGGTTATCCAAACGATATCGTTACTTGGGGACAGGCTGGGCTTGACGGCGCTTGGAAAAACCAAAGCATGCAATTATACGGACGAAATTCAGTATCCGGTACCTACGGTTATTTTAAGGATGAGGCCTTGTGCAAAGGCGATTTTAAAAACAATGTCAACGAGCAACCCGGATCGGCATCGGTCGTGCAGTCAGTGACTAGCTCGATTAACGGTATCGGTTATTCCGGTTTAGGATATAAAACTTCCGGAGTCAAAACGGTTGCGCTGGCGTCAAGAGAAGGACAGGCCTATGTCGATGCGACGCCTGAAAACGCAATTGCCGGAACTTATCCGTTGGCGCGTTTCTTATATGTCTACGTCAACAAACATCCGAATAAATCTCTAGCGCCCCTCGAGCAAGAATTCATCAAAATGGTTTTATCCAAAACCGGTCAACAAGTCGTCATTAAAGACGGCTATATCCCGTTGCCAGCCAAGGTCGCCAATAAAGTTCTGGGGTCGATAGAAATGAGGTGAAAGGTGAAAGGTGAAAGGTGAAAGGGGCAAAGGGGCAAAGGGGCAAAGGGGCAAAGGGGCAAAGGGGCAATCAGGACTTGACAAGTAAGTGAAATGCTAAATCATTTCACTATTCACTATTCACTATTCACTATTCACTATTCACTATTCACTATTCACTATTCACTATTCACTATATTCACAGGCACTGTTAAATCGAGCACACTATATCCGGAATTATTGACTATTTCTTAGCGGCATTGATCATTCAATCATCCATATGACAGAACCGAACTCCGGGGCTTCGGCCTCTCTGAATGCCGTGACGGGCTTTTATCCGCGTTGGCGCATCATCAAGGACAATGTGGCTCGTTACGGCGTTATCGTTGGCGGCTTGAGCATTATCGCCGCGATAATGTTGATTTTTTTCTATTTATTGTATGTCGTCTGGCCGCTGTTTATCGAGCCGAGCGCAGAGTCTGTCGCGCATTACCCTGTGCCGGAGCGAGGGCTTGGCGACACCGCTATGTTGGCGGTCGAGGAGCAAAATGAAGTTGGCGTGCGTTTCACCGAAAACGGCCGGATTATTTTCTTTGCCGCGCCGACCGGTAAAACGCTATTGATCCATTCAATCGTTTTGCCGGAAAGCGCCCGAATTAGCAGTTTCGCCGATGGAGGTCCCGAGAAAGGTGTTGCCGTTTACGGCTTATCGGACGGCCGCGCGATCGTGCTCAAACACAAGTACAACGTGTCATATCCGGAAAACCGGCGGGTCATAACGCCTGTTGTCGATTATCCGTTGGGACGAGAACCTCTGGTTTTGGATGACTCAGGCCAAGCACTCGAAAAAATTGCAGTTCGTGTCGATGACGATCAGACCACGGTGGTCGCCAAAACGTCGGATAAACGAATGATATTGACGAGCTTCGAAAAGAAGCGTTCGTTGTTCGATGATGACGAAGATTTCGAACGGACCGACAGCATACTCGATGTACCGGCTCTCGACATTGCGTTTATCTTGATGGATAAGGATCAACGCAATTTATATCTGGCCGATAGCGAAGGTCGTTTGAGTTTTTTCGATATTGCCGATAAGTCGAAACCGGTGATTCGCCAGCATCTGAATGTAATCGAAGCCGGTCGTAAATTGACCTCGATGGTCTTTTTGAACGGTAGTATTTCGTTATTGATCGGCGATTCGGGCGGGTTGGTTTCACAATGGAGCGTGGTCAGGGACGCCCGAAATAATCCGGCGATGCAAAAAATACGATCGTTCAAGGTGTCGGAACAGGCGATTGCCGGCATCAATGCCGAGCAGCGCCGCAAAGGTTTTATCGCGTTAGATACCGCAGGCGTCGCCGGTATTTATAATACGACCGCAGAGCGGGAGTTGATTAAAACGCCGGTGTCGAATGGGATGCCGAAAACGGTTTCGATGTCACCGCGAGCCAATGCGTTTATCGTCGAATCCGAGTCGGGCTTCATGGATTTCTGGTCGGTCGAAAACGATCATCCGGAGGTTTCCGTCAAATCGTTATGGCAAAAAGTCTGGTATGAAAGCTATCCGAAGCCCGACTATATTTGGCAATCGTCTTCTGCGAGCAATGATTTCGAACCGAAATACAGTTTGACGCCGTTGGTGTTCGGCACCTTGAAAGCCGCTTTTTACGCGATGCTTATCGCGGTACCTCTGGCTTTGATGGGTGCGGTTTATACGGCTTATTTCATGGCTCCGCGCATGCGTACTCTTGTTAAACCCGGGATCGAAATCATGGAGGCGTTGCCGACCGTTATTTTGGGCTTTCTCGCCGGTCTTTGGCTCGCGCCGTTCGTCGAAGAGCATTTGGCCGGCATTTTCACGCTTTTGCTGGCGATGCCCCTGGCGGTGCTGGTTTTCGCTTATCTATGGCAATTATTGCCGGACTCGGTGAGGCATAAAATTCCGGATGGTTGGGATGCCGCCTTGTTGATCCCTATCATTCTATTGAGCGGCTGGTTTGCGTTTTTAATCAGCGTGCCTTTGGAATCGTGGCTGTTCGGCGGCAGCCTGCGCCATTGGCTCGATGCCGAATGGGGTATCGGCTACGACCAACGAAATGCCTTGGTGGTGGGCTTGGCAATGGGCTTTGCGATCATTCCTACGATATTTTCAATCGCCGAGGATGCGATTTTTTCGGTTCCGAAACATTTGACGGTCGGCTCTCTCGCCTTGGGCGCGACGCCTTGGCAAACGATGACGCGAGTCGTGCTGTTGACAGCCAGCCCCGGGATTTTTTCGGCGATCATGATCGGACTGGGCCGGGCGGTCGGCGAAACGATGATCGTATTGATGGCGACCGGTAATACGCCGGTGATGGATTTGAGCATATTCCAGGGTATGCGCACCTTATCGGCCAATATCGCGGTCGAGATGCCCGAATCCGAAGTCGATAGCACACATTACCGGGTGCTGTTTTTGGCGGCTTTGGTATTGTTTTTGTTTACTTTTGTCGTCAATACTCTGGCCGAGTTGATCCGCCAGCGCTTACGTGAAAAATACAGTTCCTTATGATCAAGCAATGGTTTAAAAGCGGTTCTCCGTGGATTTGGCTCAATGCCGCGGCAGTCAGCACGTGTCTGATTTTGGTGGTCGGCCTATTGGCATTGATCACGTTTCGCGGGGCTTTGCATTTCTGGCCGTCGGATGTCGCCGAGTTTATCTATATAGAAGACGGGCTCAAGCAAACTATTGTCGGAGAAGTCGTCGATACAAGCTCTACAACGGCCTTGATGGCACGCGCTTCAGGTCATGCGATGGCAGACGATGGGGATTTGCTGGTGCAGCACCTGATCAAAATCGGCAACCGAGATTTGACCGGTATGGATTTTCGCTGGATTCTGGACCGTAACATTCAGAGCCGACAGTATCCGGACGATATTCTCGTTCTCGAGCGGCGAGAATGGGGGAATTTTTACGGTTATCCGGTTGCACTCAAGCAAGAAGGGAAAGTAATCGCCGAAGGCCCGCAAGTATTTTCAGTCGTGTCGGAGCGATTACGTGATGCCTTGTCGGTCTATAAGCAAATTCAACGGCTCGAAAAGAAGGAAATCGGCGCAGTGAATTACGGTTTGGAGCGACTGAGGCTTAAACAAAGACGCTTGGAATTGAACGAGCAATGGGATGAAGCAGCAAAACAATTGCTTGCCGCCGAACGCGGCGAGTATGAGCTGCAATACCGGGAATATCAGACCGAGTTGCAAGCGTTGTACAAGACGATCAACCGCAATTCCTTGGTGGTGAAGGCATCCGATGGGCGAGAAGTCGATATGCCTTTGGCTAAATTGGTCAGAATTTATCGCCCGAATACGATGAGTGTTTGGGCTAAGACCGGGCATTATTTCGAAAAAATCGCCGAATTTTTGCTGGACGACCCGCGCGAGGCGAATACTGAAGGCGGCATATTTCCGGCAATCTTCGGTACCGTGATGATGGTTATCATTATGTCGGTAATCGTGACGCCGCTCGGCGTGATCGCGGCGATTTATATGCGAGAATATGCGAAGCAAGGCTTTACGACACGCTTGATTCGCATTGCAGTCAATAATCTGGCCGGTGTCCCGTCGATCGTCTATGGCGTGTTCGGCTTGGGTTTTTTCGTGTACATTTTGGGCGGCAATATCGATCAGCTGTTTTTTCCGGAAGCCGCTCCTGCTCCGGTTTTCGGAACGCCGGGCTTATTGTGGGCGTCGATTACGTTGGCCTTATTGACCTTGCCGGTTGTGATTGTGTCGACCGAGGAAGGCTTGTCGCGTATTCCGAAATCGATCCGCGAAGGCAGTTTGGCCTTGGGGGCGACGAAGGCTGAAACGTTGTGGCGAACCGTGTTGCCGATGGCGAGCCCGGCGATGATGACCGGTTTGATCTTGGCGGTTGCCAGGGCGGCCGGCGAAGTTGCGCCGCTAATGTTGGTCGGCGTCGTCAAGTTGGCGCCATCGTTGCCGCTGGACGGCAATTTTCCATTTTTGCATTTGGATAGAAAATTTATGCATTTGGGATTTCATATTTACGACGTCGGTTTTCAGAGTCCGAATGTCGAAGCGGCGAGGCCCTTGGTCTATGCCACGTCCTTATTATTGGTCGTCGTGATCGTCGGGTTGAATTTATCGGCGGTCGCTATCAGAAATCATCTGCGTGAAAAATACCGGGCTTTGGAAGGTTAACCCAGCTTTAACAAATGTAGTCACTATGCTATTTATTGTTAGTTTATTATTTAATTATTTATATTAATTACAATGTCTTATGATCATAAAATGTTAAGACTGGGTTGCGTTCTATGACGAATCAATCCTTACGGAAACACATGCTCGATTTGGATGCGTTGACTCAAGAAAAGAAGCTGAAAGGCATAGATCAAGAAGAAGTGTGCATCAAGGTACAAAATCTGAATCTATACTACGGCGATCAACAAGCTTTATATGGCATCGATATGCATATTCCGCGGCAAAAGGTGACTGCCTATATCGGTCCGAGCGGTTGCGGCAAATCGACATTGCTGCGCTGTATTAACCGCATGAACGACCTGGTCGATAATGTCAGAATCGAGGGCAAGATCTTGCTCGATGATGAAGATATTTATGCGAGATCGGTAAATGTCGCGGCTTTGCGCAGACGGGTCGGAATGGTCTTTCAAAAGCCCAATCCGTTTCCGAAGTCGATCTTTGAAAACGTCGCTTACGGCTTGCGGATACAAGGTATCAATGATCGCAGAACACTCGAAGAGACCGTCGAAGAGGCTTTGCGCGGCGCTGCGCTTTGGGATGAGGTCAAAGATAGACTGCATGATAATGCTTTAGGTATGTCGGGCGGTCAGCAGCAAAGGCTCGTGATTGCTCGAGCGATTGCGATCGAGCCCGAGGTCTTGTTGCTGGACGAACCGGCATCGGCTCTGGATCCTATTTCAACTCTGAAAATCGAAGAGCTGATCAACGAATTGAAAGAGAAATACACGATTGTGATTGTCACGCACAACATGCAACAAGCGGCTCGCGTATCCGATTACACTGCGTTCTTGTACATGGGAAAATTGATCGAATTCGACAATACCAGCCATTTGTTCACGAATCCGTCGAAAAAACAAACCGAAGATTACATCACCGGGCGTTACGGCTAACGGAATGTTATACCCATCGTAGATCAAACTTCGGCACCGGGGTGTCCGCCAAAGTACGCCGTGAATACGTCCATGTAGGCTCTATGCCAGCTCCATGCTGGCAAATCCTTTGTCGGATACCCCAGCACCACCTCGGGCACTGCCGAAATTTGAAGTGCGAAAGGTATACTTCGCTTTCCCCTGTCTCTGTGGGAGAACTGCCGTTCTCAGTGGGAACCCATACCTTGACTGCCGAGAGGCAACGTCGGAATCGCTATTTTAGGCTTACTTATTAACTGCGCTTGCATGCGAGGATAAACCATGGATATCAATAAAATCGGACATCATATTTCGAGTCATTACAATGTGGAGCTCGAGGATATCCGTAACAGCGTTTTGAAGATGGGCGGTATTGTCGAAAGGCAAATCGAATTGGCGGCATTGTCGTTTACCAGCAACGACATGGAAATGGCCGAGCAAGTGATTCAGCAAGACGACTACGTTAATCGGCTCGAAAAGCAAATCGATCAGGCCTGTACCGAAATTTTAGCAAAGCGCCAGCCTGCCGCGTTCGATCTTCGTTTGTTATTGTCGGTGATTCGAACGATTAACGATTTGGAACGGATCGGCGATGAGGCGACTAAAATCGCGGAAATGGCGATTCATTTAAGCGATACCGAAGGTAAAACACGAAGCGAGGAATATTACGAGATTCAGCATTTGGCCGAGTTGGTTATGAAAATGCTGCGCGGCGCTTTGGATGCATTTGCGCGCTTAAATGTCGAAAGCGCCGTGTCGATTACCGCCCAGGATGCCATGGTTGATCGCGAATACGGAAGCATCATACGTCAAATGGTGGCGAGGATGATGGAAGACCCACGCAATGTCAGACGAACGCTTGATGTGTTGTGGACGGCGCGAGCATTAGAAAGGATCGGCGATCATGCCTGCAACATCTGCGAACATGTAATATACATGGTTAAAGGCGAGGATGTCAGGCACATGAGCCGCGAAGAACTGGAAAGAAAAATTCAGGGTTGATAGCTAGGTATAGGGTCTGGGCAATTAAGGAATATGCACAAAATAACTTCCTGAAACGTTATGCTTTGTGGCGGTTCGGTGACTCGCTTGACAGGACGCCGTAAATACATCCGTGTAGACTTGACGGCGGCTTTCCCTGCCACCGACACCTGTTAATCGAGCCGCCGAACCCCCTTCCGACCTTTGAAGAAGTTTTTTTACGCTCGTTCCGAATATACTTCGCGCGGTCATGTTTGCTACTTTTATGGGTCTTTTACGGAACGTCTGGAGACTTTTTGTCGATATCGACTCTTCTCAATCCCAAGCCGATTCATAAATCCGCTCGATGGCAATCTCCTGCTCCACCGAATGCAAGGGGATCGTCGCACCGTCTGTGTAAATTGACATTTCCCACACACTGGCGGCACGCCGGAACACGCGCACGTCCATAAAGCTTTGCGCAACCAGCACGTATTCCTGCAGGCTTTCGATTGACTGGTACATCAGGCGTTTATCCTCTCTATCGTATTTGGCGGTAGAATCGGACAAAACCTCGATCACCAGCTTCGGTTTTTCCCGGAAATGACTGTCCGGGGCGGTTTCGCAGGTGACCATCAGATCAGGATAAAAAAAGGCGTCAGATGTATCGACTTTTAATTTCAGGTCGGACATGAACACTCGGCAGGGTGTGCCACGTAAGTGCTCGCGCAATATAAAAGCAAGGTTCAGGGAAATAATGTTATGGCTATCGCTGGTGCCGGTCATCGCGAAAATTTCACCTGCCACGAATTCATGTTTAATTGGACTGGTTAGCTCCATCTCCAGGTAATCCTCGACACTGAGGCGGGTTAATTTGGAAAGTGGTAAAGACATACAGTCTCCTGAAAATAGCGGGCAACTTAACTATCCCCTTTGCTGGTCAAATTTCGGCGCCTGGGTGTCCGGTCGATTTTCGCTCCTGCAAAATCGACATTCACGCCATCCATGGCGCTCATAAAGGCTTTGCCAGCATGGAGCTGGCATAGAGCCTACATGGACGTATTCACGGCGTCCTTTAGCGGACACCCAGGCGCCGAATTTTGATCTACGACGGGTATATGTTTAACGAATGGCCTTAAAGCCGATATCGGTTCGATAATATATGCCATCCCATTTTATCTCGGCGGTTAATGCATAGGCATTGTCTTGAGCATCCTTAATCGTTTCACCCAAAGCGCAAGCGCATAATACACGGCCTCCCGATGTGACGATGTCATTGCCTTGTAACTGAGTTCCGGCATGAAAGACTTTTCGGTCGGTTTGTTCCGATTTAGGTAAGCCCGTGATAACGTCGCCTTTTCGGTAGTCGGCCGGATAACCGCCTGCGGCCAAAACAACGCCAAGTGCGGCGCGTTCGTCCCAATCGGTTTCGACTGTATTCAGGGTCCCATCTAGGGCAGCTTCGCAAAGTTCAATCAAATCGCTTTTTAGGCGCATCATGATCGGTTGGGTCTCGGGGTCGCCGAATCGGCAATTGTATTCGAGTACTTTGAGGGAACCGTTTGGAGCAATCATCAATCCCGCGTATAAAAATCCTGTGTAAGGATTACCGTCTTCAATCATACCTTGCAGCGTCGGTTCGATGACTTCGCGCATGACTCGATCATGGATTTCCGATGTCACGACAGGGGCAGGGGAGTAGGCGCCCATGCCGCCGGTGTTCGGTCCTTTATCGCCGTTGTCGCGTGCTTTGTGGTCTTGCGAGGTAGCCATGGGCAAGGCATGTTTGCCGTCGGCAATGACGATGAAGCTGGCTTCCTCTCCGGCCAAAAATTCTTCGATCACTACGCGGTTGCCGGCCGCTCCGAAGGCATTACCGGATAGCATGTCTTCGACTGCGCTAGTCGCTTCGGCTACGGTTTGCGCGACAATTACCCCTTTACCTGCCGCGAGTCCGTCGGCTTTGACGACGATCGGCGCCCCTTTGGCTTCGATATAGGCTATCGCTTCGGCGGTATCGGTGAAGGTTTGGTATTCGGCAGTCGGTATGTTGTGGCGTGCCATGAAGTCTTTGCAAAAGGCTTTCGATCCTTCCAATTGCGCGGCTTTAGCGGTGGGGCCGAAGCATTTTAAGCCGGCTTCTTGAAAACTGTCGACGATGCCTTTGACCAACGGCGCTTCGGGGCCGATGATGGTTAGGTCGATTTGTTGTTGTTTGGCAAAGGCTAGTAATGCGCTAACGTCGTCAGCCGCAATATCGACATTTTCGAGATTGGATTCTAATGCGGTTCCGGCATTGCCTGGCGCAACGAAGACTTTTTCGGCTCTAGGGGATTGCGCGGCTTTCCAGGCCAGGGCATGTTCGCGGCCGCCGCCGCCGACAATAAGAATTTTCATTCGGTTTCTCAAGGTTGGGTTTTTAATTAATACCTACTCCCTTTATACTCAAAAAATGGCTAACTTTATGAAGGTATGGGGTGTGGCTAGCGAGGATGTCGGCATCAGGGCAGATTTTTGCTTCTGCTAAATCTGCATTTACGCCATCCTTGGCGTTCGATTGCTGCCGTCAAGCCCCCATGGATGGGTTTACGGCGGTCCTCGATAGACATATCTCATACCTTTTTTCTTAGACGGTTTTTCAATCAAAAGGGAGTAGAAAAGCATTGCACCATGAAGATCATGAAAAATAAGAAGTTAATTCAAATACTTAATCTGCCTTGGTCAATCATTTTTGTTTTCCTAAAAAGTTAGTCACTATTTTAGGACAAGTGGTTGAAAGACTTCATGTGCTTCATGGCGAATAAATTTTTGTATGATGTATTCGCCGATCCTTTCACGCTCTCTTTAGTGCCGGAAATGGCGCATGCCGGTAAATACCATTGCGATATCGTGCTCGTCGGCCGCCGCAATGACTTCGTTGTCGCGCATCGAACCTCCGGGTTGAATCACTGCCGTGATTCCGCATTCTGCGGCTGAATCGATGCCGTCGCGAAACGGAAAGAAAGCGTCCGATGCCATCACCGAACCCGGCACGGACAAGCCTTCGTCGGCGGCTTTGATACCAGCGATTTTGGCAGAATAAACGCGGCTCATTTGTCCGGCGCCCACGCCGATTGTTTGGCCGTTTTTGCAATAGACGATCGCATTGGATTTGACGAACTTGGCTACCTTCCAAGCAAACATTAAGTCAGCGAGTTCTTGGGTGGTCGGAGCGCGGCGGCTGACAACTTTTAGTTCGGCTTGCGCCACGGTGCCATGATCGCGGTCTTGTACCAATAATCCTCCGGTGACTTTTTTGTAATCGAAGCCGGGCTCGTTACCGCTGGTCCAGATACCCGTTTCGAGAACCCTGACATTTTGTTTCTGCGATAGAATTTCGCGGGCGGCAGCGCTAACCGTTGGGGCGATAATGACTTCGACGAATTGGCGTTCGATGATGGCTGAGGCGGTTGCTTCATCGAGTTCTCGGTTGAAAGCGATGATGCCGCCGAATGCCGAGGTCGGATCGGTCGTATGGGCTCTTTCGTAAGCCTCTAGGATAGTGTCCGCGATTGCGACGCCGCAAGGATTGGCATGTTTGACGATGACGCAGGCGGCTTGCTCTTCGAAGGACTTGACACATTCAAGCGCGGCGTCGGAGTCGGCGATATTGTTATAGGAAAGTTCTTTACCTTGTACTTGGTTCGCGGCGGCGATGGTTCCTGCGGCCGGGTTACGCTCCCGGTAAAAGGCGGCCGATTGGTGAGGGTTTTCGCCATAACGCATGGTTTGTTTGAGTTTGAACTGCAAATTTAGGACTTCGGGAAACGTTTGTCCATTGACTTGGCCCAGGTAGGCTGAAATCGCGGTATCGTAATTTGCAGTATGCTGAAAACATTTCAAGGCTAGGCTGAAACGTGTTTCTTGGGATAAGCCCATGTTGTTTTCTCTCAATTCCGACAAGATGGCTTCGTAATCCCTTGGGTCCACGACGACAGCGACGTCGTTATGGTTTTTGGCTGCCGCCCGAATCATTGTCGGTCCGCCGATGTCGATATTTTCGATTGCGGTTTCCAGGTCGCAATCCGGTCTGGCGATGGTTTGTTCGAACGGATAAAGATTGACCACGACCATGTCGATTGCGGCGATCCCGTTGGCGGCCATCACTTCATCGTCTATTCCTCGCCGTGCCAATATGCCGCCGTGTATCTTCGGATGAAGGGTTTTGACCCGTCCGTCCATCATTTCCGGAAAACCGGTATAGTCGGAGACTTCAATAACAGGAATGTCTTGTTCAGCCAGGGCTTTTGCCGTACCGCCGGTAGATAAAACTTCAATGCCTAATTCGTTTAGTGCTCGGCAGAATTCAACGATGCCGTATTTGTCGGAAACGCTGACTAGTGCGCGAGTAACTTTTTTATACATGAGTGGAGCCTCGGGTAATAGGTGTTGATCGATATCGAAAAGGGTTTCGGGTATCACTGGGCAGTCAAGCCACAACAAAAAGAAAGTTTATGAAGACCTTAGGGGGTATAGAAAAATTATTCATCGATTTTCGATCAATGTCTTTTTCTTCTTCGTGATTAAATTATTTTAGGTAGCCCGGAAAGATAATATTCTTGAACGAGAGCGGTATTAGTAAAATTAAGAAATACCGTATTGGTCCAGTTTTTTACGTAAGGTGCTACGACTTAGACCGAGTACTTTAGCAGCTTTGGTTTGGTTGTAACCGGCATGCTGTAGCGTGACTTCCAGCAGCGGTTTTTCGACTTCGCCGATGACCATTGCGTGGAGTCCTGCCGCATCATGACCGTTTAGTTGCGAAAAATAGAGCTCAATGGCTTGTTTGACCTGTGCGGACAACGGTATTGCGGTCGGTATTTTACTGTCAATGTTAATCACCTTAGCGGATTGTTGAGTTGCTTCCATATTATGTAGCACGATGGTATGAAAAATGCCGGAATGCCGAGTCGATACGCTGAATTTGTTCGGTCGGCTGTTGAGCTCGGTTGATAGCATTGCGAATTTCAACAGGTAAGATGCCGAGCCTGTCAAGATACCAACCGATATGTTTGCGCGCTATTTTAACACCGCTTAGGTTGCCGTAGAAACTATATAATTGTTGTACATGGTTCAATAAAGTTTCGCGGGTCGAGTCGATAGTTCGCGGTTCTAAGGGCTCCCCGCTACTTAAAGAACTGATTATGTCGCTAAAAATCCAAGGGTTGCCTTGAGCGCCGCGGCCGATCATCAGCGCATCGGCCCCCGTTTTTTTCAAGACATAACGAGCCTTGTCGGCCGAGTCGATGTCTCCGTTCGCGATGACCGGGATAGCGATGTTTTTTTTGATTTGCTTGATGGTTTCGTATTCGGCGTTGCCATTGAATTTGCAGGCGCGCGTTCGGCCATGTATGGTCAGTGCGGCAATGCCGGCGTCTTCGGCTATTTTAGCGATAGTCGGTGCATTACGATTTTGTGGATCCCAGCCAGTGCGGATTTTTAATGTGACCGGAATGGAAACTGCCTCGACGACGGCTTCGAGAATGCGTTTGACTAGATCCTCATCTCTCATTAGGGCGGAACCGGCGGCAATTGCACAGACTTTTTTGGCCGGACATCCCATGTTGATATCGATAATGTCGGCGCCTCGGTCAGCGTTAAGTTTTGCTGCGTCGGCCATTTGCCGAGGATTTGTTCCGACGATCTGCACCGAACGTAGCCCCGTTTCGCCGCTGTGGTCGGCTTTTAATAGAGTACGTTTATTGGTTTGCAATGATGGCAGGGAGCTGACCATTTCAGATACGGTAAGTCCGGCACCGAACTGCTTGCAGAGCGTTCGGAACGGGCGGTCGGTAATTCCGGCCATGGGGGCAAGAATTAGATTGTTTTCGAGAGTATGCGGTCCTATTTGCATGGTTTTAGTTAACAGTGAATAGTGAAAGCTGGCTTGGGACGCTGGGGCGTCACTACCATTAACTTAGAAAAAGCATTTTGTCCATGAAATACACGAAAATATTCAATTAGTTATGCTATCCAAGTTGCTCACCCAATAGGTGGGTCAAGGGATTTCTGTAACCGTATGATTAAGTTCGTATATTTCTTGATTTTCGTGGGCTATACCAGGGTAAACGCATTAAAACTACATATAAAATCAAATGGTTATAATACGTAGTATTTTCAGTAATTTCATAGCGGCAGCCTTTATTGCCACAAAATAAAAAACTAACAAATAAAATATTCTGCAAGCTTAGGTTGAATAGTCATAACATATTGATATGGCATTTATTTTAATGCGTTTGCCCTGTGGGCTATACCTTTCGCACTTCAAAATTCGGCACCGGGGTGTCCGTCAAAGGACGCCGTGAATACATCCCTGTAGGCTCTATGCCAGCTCCATGCTGGCAAAGCCTTTGCCGCACACCCCGGTGCCTCCTCAGGCACTGCCGAAATTTGAAGTACGAAAGGTATAAGTTAAACCGTCACAGAATAATAATTCTGGCATTCAGGTTTGAATGTGCTTCAAAAGCCTGTCATCCATGGCGGAATGACGTGTTTCCCTTCACTTAATGACAGTGACGTTGGGGCGTCCCATGGTACGAGGGTATGACTTTTAATATCTTGCTAAATCACCTGCAAAACGTTTAGCTGCGAATCCATAATCCATTTACTACTCACTTTTCTCTTTTTCAACTTCGTCATTCCAGATGGGGTTAACGCGGTCTTCCGGATTAAGCTTATCTTCATCACTTTGATAAATATGCCAGAACGATTTATCGATGGCGCCGTCTTTGTAGTTTTCTTTTTTCTCGTGACCGAATGGGCACCACCAATTTTCAACGATTTTTACCATGTAAGTATGCCACTCGAACAGGCCGACGCTGAGCGGACAATACCAAGTACAGTTGAATATCCAATAAAGTTTCGATTGTGAAGGACTCAGCTTGAATGTCGGGTCCATCGTAACTTGGTTTTTTAGGTTATAGCGGTGGGTCGAGCGGGCCGGCAAGAAATCGGATAAGGTTTTGAGGTCTTTGGCCCCGATCAAGCGTAAATGTAGATAGGTTAAATAAGCGCTAGCAAATACGAATGGTAACGTCAGTATCGGTAAATAAATCAACGGTACCCCGATCGCTCTTTTCCAAACAGGAACGTTTCGGTAATTGCGTCCGATGGCAACGCGGTGAGCGCAGGAATTGCAGGCTTTCATGGTTAATAGACCTCTTTATTAGGTGGTGTGATTGGGTCGTCGGGTTGATTGGCGTCGGCGCTTTGATTTTCGTTGAGCAGTTGATAAATACTCAAACAACCGGCACAGCAGAAGAGTAACTGTTTTGTGGGTGTGTCGAGTGTAAATCCTTTTATTTCAACCGATTGGCCGCATAATGCGCATGGCGGCTTTTTTGCTTCAGTAGACATGTAACGAAACGATCATAAGCTTGGAGAAACGGCGCAAAAAAACGTCTTTAGATAATCCGTTTCGGGTATTGCCGGGTGTATCGGGTGATCGGGACCCTGTCCTCCAGCGGCAAAAAAAATTAAATGTCGATCTATATGGCGCGCGGAAGATCTTAGGATCTCGTGGAGCGCATCGCGTCCTAGATGGTGTGAACAGGATGCTGAAACCAGTATGCCGTTCGGAGATAATATTTGCAAGGCTAAATGATTGAGTCGCCGGTAGGCTTCGTAGCCCTGCTTAAAATCTTTTTTGCGTTTAATCAATGCGGGCGGGTCAAGGACGATAATATCGTAATGTCGGTTTTCTTGACGGGCTGTCTTCAGAAAATCGAAAACATCGCTATGCACGAACTTCATCTTAGTTTCCACGCCGTTTAATTGCGCATTGTTCGATGCGAGTTTCAGTGCATTTTCGGAGGCATCGACGCAAGTGACTTCGGAGGCTCCGGATACGGCGGCAGGAATACTCCAGGCCCCGGTATAGCAGAACAGATCCAATACGCTTCGTTCTTTACATAGTTGCATAAGACGATTGCGGCTGTCGCGATGGTCGTAAAACCAGCCGGTTTTTTGGCCTTCTTGAATATCGACTCTAAATAAGCAGCCGTTTTCCTCAATGACCATTGTTTCCGGCAAACTGCCGTAGATGATTTCGTTGTCTAAAGGCAAGCCTTCCAAAGCTCGTTGACCATTGTCGTTTTTCAATACGATGGCTTGCGGGGCAAGCAGGTCGATCAGAGCGGTCAGTAAGTCGTCTTTGTGGCGTTCAATGCCGGCGGTCGTGATTTGCACCGATAAGACATCGCCGAAACGATCCACAACCAAGCCGGGTAGGCCGTCGCTTTCTCCGAACACAAGACGATAATAAGGTTTGCCGAAGAGTTGTTCGCGCAGTTGCAATGCGGTATTGAGTCGTTTTTTAAAAAATTTGACGCTACAGCTCAGATCGGGTTTTCTGGAGAGTAAACGCGCGCAAATCAGGGTGTGTGGATTGATATAGGCGCTTCCCAATGCTTTGTCGTCAGCCGCAAGTATATTAACCAGTTGCCCTGGTTCAAAATCGTTGAGCACGCTTCGTTTGGTGTCGATTTCATTACTGAAAATCCATAAATGGCCTTGGCGCAAGCGTCGGTCTTCGTTTTTCTTTAAATAAATTTCAGGATGCGGCATGAATTAAATGAGTTCGAAAGTATAGCCGCCGACCGAAGTGCCGGGTGCGGCGATGGCGAGACCAATTTCGATGGTTTCGTGAGGTGCGATTTTGTCGGTGCGAAAAGTTAAGTTTTTCCGTGAAAACGCGCGTTGCGCGAACGGTTCTCCGGAAAGCTTCAATAAAGTCAGTTTAATGCCCGGATACGGCTGGGCGAATTCGGCCTGATTGTTGATGATGGCCTTAAAATAGTAATTTTGATCTGCGGTCAAGATCAGCGAGCTCGCTAAGACCGAAAAGTCGGCCAGGTTTCTGTAATCGGGTAATGAACAGCCTAAATAAGAACACGCTTCAATGAGCCAGGGTCTGAGTTTTTCGTGTTGTAATGCTGAAGGTCCCAGGAAATAGATGATTTGTACGCATAGCAGTATGATGCCGGCGGCTACGGATAAATTCCATAAAAGCGGATTCGTCGGCTTGCGGTCTTGTACCCAAGGCAGCTGCTCTTCAGGTGGGGCTATTGCAACATTCGCCGGTGTGTCGCTAAGTCGCTGCAGTGCATCGAATTGCGTCGAGCAGTGGGGGCAGCGGATTATGCCCCGAGTTTCGCGTAATTGATCTATTGTCAACGTTTGCGGGTGGTGGCATTCGGGGCATTGTGTGAACATCGCTTATGTATCCTTTCGGCCGTCAAGGCGGCACCAGTCTTCTTGGATTGTCGGCGGATTGATTGAAATAAACGGCCGGTACGCTGCGCTAACGGCTTCGGCTTGTTCTTTCAAAATGCCGGATAAAACCAAGGAGCCGGCAGGAGCGAGTAATGAGGCAATTTTACCGGATAATTCAATTAGCGGTTGAGCCAATATATTTGCTATGACGACGTCGGCTGTGCAGCTGCAAGCCGCGAATTGTTCCGGTAAATAGCATCGAATTTTATCGGCAATGCCGTTTTTCATCGCATTGTCGTGTGTCGCTGTTAGTGCCTGCGGATCGATATCGATAGCATGAGCTTCACGAGCGCCGAGCAACACAGCGGCAACCGCCAGGATTCCCGATCCGCAGCCGTAGTCTATGACGGTTTTGTCGCTCAGGTCATGTTCGGCAAGCCATTCCAGGCACAATGCGGTAGTCGGATGCGTGCCGGTACCGAAGGCAAGCCCCGGATCGAGAGTCAGGCAAACCGTGCCGGGCTCTTGTTGTTCTTGTCCGGTCGGACAAACCCAAAGACGATCGGCAAACTTCATCGGGTGATAATGTTCCATCCAGGCGCGTTCCCAGGCTTGGTCTTCCAGAACCTCTGCCGACCACTCCTTGAGCGGATGCCGATTAAAAACGTCGAAGACTCGTGCTTTAATGTCTTCCGGCTGCGCATCGAGTTCGAACAACGCGATGACTTTTGTATTTGGCCAGATCTTGGTTTCGCCGGGCAGCGGTTCGTAAACCGGTTGGTCCTCTGCATCCATATACGTGACCGAAACCGCGCCCAGATCGCTGAAATAATCCGAAAGTTCGGGCGCCGAGACTTCGTCGGTAATTACGCTTAATTGATGCCAAGACATAAAGCCATTGTTGTTGAGTAAAGGAGGGTATTTATTGGAAGTGCTAACGCGGATAGGATTTTGCGGTCGGGTCAACGATGGCGTAACCCGACCCGACCATGCGCGCTAGGTTAAGCCCAGTAGCTTTTCAAGATAATGAATATTGCGTTGTCCGGCGATGAATCCGGAGTCGGTCATAATGTCTTTTTGGAGCGGTATATTAGTTTTTATACCATCGATTACCATTTCGTTCAATGCGGTCGTCATTCTTGCAATCGCACTATTGCGGTTTTCGCCGTGCGCGATTAGCTTGCCGATCATCGAGTCGTAATAGGGCGGTACTTTGTAACCGTTATAGATGTGCGTTTCGCATCGTATGCCGGGGCCTCCCGGCATATGGAATTGATGGATTGTGCCGGGGCAGGGCATGAAGGTTTTAGGGTCCTCGGCATTGAGTCGGCACTCGATCGCATGACCCTGAATTTTGACTTGCTCTTGAGTAATCGATAAGGGTAAGCCGTAGGCGATACGTAATTGTTCCTTAACGATATCGAAGCCGGTGACCATTTCGGTAACCGGATGCTCGACTTGAACCCGCGTATTCATTTCTATGAAGAAAAACTCGCCTTTTTCATACAAGAATTCGAAGGTCCCGGCGCCCAGGTAGCCGATGTCGCGGCAGGCTTTCGCGCACAATTCGCCCATGCGATTACGTTCTTCGTCGGTAATGCCGGGAGCGGGCGCTTCCTCGACGACTTTTTGGTGCCTGCGCTGCATCGAGCAATCACGCTCGCCCAGATGTATTGCATTGCCGTGCGAGTCGGCCATCACCTGGAATTCGATATGGCGGGGATCTTCCAGGAATTTTTCCATGTACACAGTATCGTTGCCGAATGCGGCAGCCGCTTCCGCTTTCGTCATGGTAATGGCATTGATCAATGCGGCTTCGGTATGTACGGTACGCATACCGCGTCCGCCACCGCCGCCGGCGGCTTTAATGATAACCGGGTAGCCGATTTCCTGAGCCATTTGCAGGTTCTGTTTGTTATTGTCGGTTAACGGATTGCCGTTGCCCGGCACACATGGAATGCCGGCTGCTATCATTGCCTTTTTTGCGGCGATTTTGTCGCCCATTATGCGGATCGTATCTGCATTCGGACCGATAAAAACAAAGCCGCTTTGCTTCACTTTTTCCGAAAAATCGGCATTTTCGGACAGAAATCCGTATCCCGGATGAATGGCTTCGGCGTCGGTGACTTCGGCAGCGCTGATGATGGCCGGAATATTCAGATAGCTTTCGGAGGACGGTGCGGGACCAATGCAAACCGATTCGTCGGCCAGCCTGACATGCTTTAGATCCCGGTCGGCCACGGAATGGACCGCAACGACCTTGATTCCTAATTCACGGCAAGCGCGTAGAATGCGCAACGCTATTTCGCCTCGATTGGCGATAACTATTTTATCGAACATAATTAATTACCTTTGGTCTGTTATTCAATGACGAACAAAGGTTGGTCATATTCGACGGGTTGGCTGTTTTCAACCAATATTTGCGTCACCGTACCGGTTTTATCCGCTTCGATTTGATTGAGGATTTTCATCGCTTCAATGATACAGAGCGTGTCGCCCGCTTGTACTGCTTGTCCGATATCGACAAATGGTTTTGCGCCGGGAGTAGCGGACCGGTAAAAAGTACCGACCATCGGCGACTTGACGATGTGACCGGATATTTTTTTCTCGGCTGGTTCTGCCGGGCTTGGTGCCGGCATCGAAGGCGAGGCGGTCGGGGCAAGCGCAAGTTGGCTCGGTGCATAGCTAACCGGCGCATTATTCGAATATCGGCTGATGCGGACGGATTCTTCCCCTTCACTGATTTCTAATTCGGCAATGTCCGATTCTTCGATGAGTTCGATCAGTTTTTTTATTTTTCTAATATCCATTGTGTTATGTTCTCTTGGCTAATATCTCGTGAGCGGCCGTCAAGGCCAATTCGTAACCGATGGCACCCAGTCCGCAAACAACTCCCACGGCAATATCCGAAAAATAGGAATGTTTTCTAAAAGCTTCCCGGGCGTGTACGTTCGATAGGTGTACTTCAATAAAGGGAATCTTGGTCGCCAGCAATGCGTCGCGTATCGCTACGCTGGTATGAGTAAAAGCCGCTGGATTGATAATGATAAAATCGACATCGTCGGAAAATGATCGATGAATCAGTTCAACGATTTGGTGTTCGGCGTTATATTGGTGAAAACGAAGCGCGTGGCCAAGAGCCGAGGCGGATTTTTCCATTGCCGTCTGTATATCGGCTAGGGTTTTGCTACCGTAATGGGTAGGTTCTCTAAGGCCCAGCAGATTCAAGTTCGGACCATTGATAACGCAAAGATTCGCCATGCAATTGAAGTGCTAATTTAGGTTCGGAGGCGATAATTCTCCCTAATTTAAGCGCATTTGTCCATATTTATGTCATTTAACACAAATAGGGCGTAATCACTGGATCTTTTAAGATATTTGCCCGGTTTATCGAATGATTTAATGTTTTTTCAGTCGATCAAAGGCTCGATGATTTCGACAATTTTGGCGCGGGATAATTGCCCGGCTTGTTTATGAATCATCCGGCCTTGTTGATTGAAGATAAGACTGAAAGGAAGAATTCCGGCAGAATTGCCCCATTGTTGAGTCAGGATGATGCCTTGGTCGCCGGCGATCAGCATCGGATAATTGATGTCGACAAAGTCGAGATATTTTTCGACCGATTCTTTAGTTTCGATAGCGATGCCGACAAATTGCAAGCCGCGGCCCTGGTATTCTTGCTGCAAGGCAATAAATTCGGGGATTTCTTCGCGGCAGGGCGGACACCAAGTTGCCCAAAAGTTGACGATGACGATTTTACCGCGCCATTCGGATGAGCTGCGTTCGTTGCCGGTCAAATCGGGTAGTCGGTAATCCGGCAGTTCCATGGCCTCGGTTTGCGTTTCCGGTTGATTTTTGCTTTGCAGCCAAATGCCGCTGGCTAAAGCGACTGCAGCAGCGATGATAAGTACCGTGGTTTGTTTCATAAGTCGTCAACTTGCCGCAGTATGTTTAAAAAAGTGTTGGCATCCTGATAGCCTATCACGCGTAAGTGTTGTTTTTCGGCTAGATCGACTCCGAAAAATAAAGTGGCCGGGGGGCCGACTAAGTTAAATTTTCTCAGCAAGGCTTGATGCTCGGGATTGTTAGCTGTGACGTCCGCCTTCAATAAAACGAAGCGATTCAGTTCTTGTTTGACTTCTGGATGAGCGAAAGTATACGCATCCATTTCCTTGCACGAGACGCACCAGTCGGCATAAAAGTCGAGCATGACCGGTTGATTGTTGCGCGCTGCCGTTTCTATCCGATTTTCGAGCTCCTGTAGCGAGGCGACTTTGACAAAGGGTAGAGGGCTGTCGGCCTCGGCTGTACTTGCTAAGCTCAGTCCCTGTAAAGGTTTTAGCGGGTTATGGTTGCCCATGCCCAAGCCGATCAATAACAGGACGCCATAAGTCAGCATTACGACTCCCGCGCCTTTCCAAAGCTTTTTCCAGCCGCCGGCATTTTCACTTAACGGGTCGATAGCTTTCAGGTAAATGGCCGGAATGATCAGCAATAAGGCCCATAGAAACATCGTCATATCGGGAGGCAGAATACGGTCGAGCATCCATAACGCGACAGCCAGCATGATTACGCCGAAGACCGCTTTGGTCGTATTCAACCATTGTCCTGCTTTCGGTAATAATTTTCCTGCCGACGCGCCGATTATCAAAAGTGGCACGCCCATGCCGAAGCCCATCGCGAATAATGCGATGCCTCCGAGTATCGCATCGCCTGTTTGGCCGATATAGATCAATGCGCCGGCTAGGGGGGCGGCGACGCACGGTCCTACGATCAGCGACGATAACGAGCCCATGATCGCCGCGCCCCAAAACGAGCCGTCACGATGTTTATCGCTGGATTTATGCAGTCGGGTTTGAATCGATGCAGGCAATTCCAAATTGTAAAAGCCGAACATCGATAGCGACAATAGCACGAAAACCCCGCTGAATAGCGCGATGATCCAAGATTGCTGGAATACTGTTTGCAAGTTGCTGCCGAATAACGCAGCCAGTACTCCGAAGACCGTGTAGGTCAATGCGGAGGCGGTGACGTAACTTAGTGATAAAAGAAAGGCGCGGCCAGTGGTTACCCGGTTGCGTTGGCCGACGATGATGCCGGATAAAATCGGAATCATCGGGAAAATACAGGGCGTGAAAGACAGTAACAATCCAAAGCCGAAAAAGGACAGCAGCGTGAGCCAGAGCGTGCTTTGATGCAGCGATTGTACGATGCGGTCTTGTTCGGATTGTGGTTCATCGACCCGAGTGCTTATCGAAGAAATATTTTGCGTCGATACCGATGCGGTCGTCGGTAGAATCAATGGCGTGCTTTGCGACATCGGGGGATAGCATACGCCCCGATCCGCGCAGCCTTGAAATCGTGCTTGAAGGATAATGTTTTGTTGATCCGCTTGATAGCGGTTAATCGGCAGGTCGAAGCTTAGGTCGTTGCGAAAGATTTCAACGTTGCCGAATTCCTCGTCGTGGTAGGGTGTGCCTTTGGGCAAATTGAGGTTGCCGATTTTTACTTTATCGGAATCTAGGATATCGAATTGAAATTTGTCGCGATACAGATAATAGCCTTCCGCAATTTGCCAATTGACGGTCAACGTATTCGGGTCTTTGACCGAAGCGAAAAAGCGGAAGGCTTGTTCTGCCGGAAGCAATTCATCCTGGAACAGATTTAGCTTTAAGTCGCTCAGGCCCTGAACTAAGCCGAAAATCGAGCCGGTTTTCGCGGAAGGATCTTGATCTGGTAGGTCTACCGTCAGTCCGGTCTTTTGAGGAGGATAACAAATGCCGATATCGGCGCAACCCTGATGTTTAACCGCCAATTGCAAGGTATTAAGCGCATTGTCTAGCTTGATGAACGGTACTTCAACGATGAGTTCGTTTCGATAAATGACCATATCGCCGAAAAACTCGTCATGCTTGGTTTTTCCTGGAGGATAAGTGACATCGTCGAGTGTAATCCGTTCTGACCGGCTTTCAACGCCCAATTTATCGCGGTACAAATAGTAGCCGTCTGCGATCTGCCAGGTTAGAACGATTTTATTCTGTGTATTGGTCTTGGCAGTAAGTTTGAATGCTTGCTCTTGCGGCAGTAATTCGCTTTCGCTGATGGCAAAGGCGGCTTGATGAAAAGATGCAATGAGGCAAAGCAATATTATTTTGATAGGCATGAATCGATCCATTTCAGATACTCAGGCAAAGCGTGTTCGACAGAGACCGCGACGATCTCGGGAAGTTCATAAGGATGAGCCTCTTGTATGCACCGTTCCACTTGCGGGTAAATGTCGCGTCGTGTCTTAACTAGCAGCAGGTATTCCTGCGCCGTTTCGATTCGATCTTGCCAGCGATAAACGGAAGTCAATCCTGGAAGAATATTCACGCAAGCGGCAAAATTCTCTCCGATTAACGTATGTGCGATTGAGCTTGCCGTATTCTGGTCCGGACAGGTGCAAAAGAGGATAATGTGATTCGACATAACGAGAGACTCGGTCAATTTGTACTGGAGTTTCGGTTTTAAAATCCCTATATTGTACCGTTTAATCCGGGATAAGGCAGCGGGGCAATTTTTCGCCGACCTTGGTTCATTGATCTTGAGCGGGTGAAAATGGGTTTATAACTTTCGTACTTCAAGTTTCGGTAGTGCCCGAGGACACCCCGGTGCCGGATTTTGATCTACGATGGGTATAATTGATTTCAAATGGGAAACTTTCCGGGGTTATCTGTTTCCAATGTGAAATTTGTTTAGGAATTTTAAATGAAAGTTTTTCAAGTTGTATTTTTGTGTTTTTTGATCATTCCTTTTCTAGAGATTTATTTGTTGCTGACCATCGGCGGCTTGATCGGTGTATTTCCGACGGTTTTTTTGGTGGTATTTACTGCTGTATTGGGCGCTGCTTTGTTAAGACAGCAAGGTTTTGCGACCTTAAGGCGTTTTCAAGCGAATTTGAATCAGGGCGTGGTTCCCGCTTACGAAATGATAGAGGGGCCGATTTTGCTGGTTGGTGGCGCATTGTTGTTGACTCCGGGTTTTTTTACCGATGTGCTTGGCTTTGCATGTCTAATTCCTCAATTGCGCGGCAAAATTGCCCGTTATGTGATTGAGAATCATCTGATACAGGCTGGTGGCGCGGTTCATCCCGGTCGACCTAAAGATAATAATGTTCTGGAAGGCGAATATAAAAAAGAGGATTGACAGAACTTTATTTTATAAGCTGCTTGATCTACGTCCCTGTAGAATTTAAGCGCTTATTGGCTGCTTTCCGATTCGCCGCTTGTGCAAGTGTTCTTGTTGAGTCCGGAATAAACCGGACACCAACCGAAAAAAGAGGTGCCGATTAAAACGGTTCCTAACAGCAATAAAATAATTTTTGCGGTGAATAAGGATATCAATACTAATGCCGCGCCTCCGAACATGCGGTATTTTTTATCCTTATCGCCAAGATTGTGTTCGAATTTTATCATGCGTTTAAAATCGAAGCTCATTGTAAGTCCCCTCTGCTAATTAATGTTGGTTATTAAAGCCTGGTCCGGCCGTCATTGTTGCTTTCCTTAAACGCGCATAGCTTATAGAAATGTTTCAACGATAACAAATGGATATTACTTCAATTATTAATCCTCTCAATGATGCCCAGCGCGAGGCGGTATCGGCACCTTCTCGCGCAATGTTGGTTTTAGCCGGCGCCGGCAGCGGCAAGACCCGGGTCTTGGTGCATCGCATCGCCTGGCAGATTCAAGTCGAAGGCCATTCGCCGCATAGCATCTTAGCCGTCACCTTTACTAATAAAGCCGCAACGGAAATGCGCACTCGCATAGAAGACCTGCTCAATATTTCTGCACGCTCGATGTGGATAGGTACCTTTCATGGGCTTGCGCATCGTTTGCTCAGGCGTCACGCAAAAGATGCGCAACTGCCAGAAACCTTTCAAGTCATGGACTCGGACGATCAGTTGCGCCTGATCAAGCGCCTCTACAAAAACCTGAATCTGGACGAGGCCAAGTGGCCGCCCAAGCAAGCGCAATGGTATATCAACGGGCAAAAAGACGAGGGTATTCGAGCCAAGCACATGCCGGAAACCGGGGATTTTTTCCAGCGGCAAATGCTGGCGATTTATAAGGCTTATGAAGAGGTCTGTCAGCGCTCCGGTCTGGTCGATTTTGCCGAACTGCTGCTACGCGCGCATGAATTGCTGCGCGATAATCCCGAAACCTTGAGCTTTTATCAACAACGGTTCCGGCATGTGCATGTCGACGAATTTCAAGATACCAATACGATCCAATATGCTTGGTTACGGTTGTTGACGCAAGACCGCGATAATCTGTTCGTGGTCGGCGACGACGATCAATCCATTTACGGATGGCGCGGCGCAAAAATTGAAAATATCTACCGTTTTCAGAAGCATTTTCCGAATCATAAAGTCGTCAAACTGGAACGAAACTACCGTTCGACCGGCCATATTCTGAAAGCGGCCAACCGGGTGATCGAACATAACGAAGGACGGATGGGCAAGGAGCTTTGGACCGAAAGCGGCGACGGCGAGCCGATTTCGGTCTATGCCGCATTCAACGAGCAAGACGAGGCTTATTATGTCGTCGAGCGTATTCGGAAATGGGTCCATGAAGGCGGTTCGCGAAGCGATATCGCGATTCTTTACCGCTCCAATGCGCAGTCGCGCCAGTTCGAGGAAAAGCTGATCGCGACCAGTATTCCTTATCGTGTCTATGGCGGCTTGCGCTTTTTCGATCGGGCCGAAATCAAGAATGCCTTGGCTTATTTGCGCCTAATGGCCAATCCCGATGACGATGCATCTTTCGAACGCGTAATCAATACGCCGACGCGCGGTATAGGGGCTAAATCATTGGACGACATTCGGGTATTGGCGCGGGATAAGAATTTATCGCTTCGGCAGGCGGTTGAGTTCGCGATTGCACAAAAATTGACGACGCCAAGGGCTGGGAATGCCATGTCCGGATTCATTGCTTTAGTTCGGAGTTTGGCCGAACAGACGCAAGGTTTACCGTTGTTCGAGCAAGTTAAGATCGTCGTCGAAAAGTCCGGGTTGATCGAGTTTTATAAAAAAGAAAAAGGCGATAAGGGCGAGGCCCGCGTCGAAAACTTAGAAGAATTGGTCAATGCCGCTCGACTGTACGAGTACGACCAGGATAACGAAGAAAACCTGAGCGAACTTGACATGTTTTTGACGCATGCGGCGCTCGAAGCCGGTGAAATGCAAAGCAATGCCGAACAAGATTGCGTGCAGCTGATGACCTTGCATGCCGCTAAGGGCTTGGAATTCAAGCGGGTGTTCATGGTCGGCTTCGAGGAAGGTTTGTTTCCGTCGCAACAATCGGTCGAGGATCCGGGGCGCTTGGAAGAAGAGCGTAGGCTATGTTATGTCGGCATGACCCGCGCGATGGAAAACTTGTGTTTGACCTATGCCGAATCCCGGCGCTTGTGGGGGCGCGAAACCTATCCGAAGGCTTCGCGGTTTTTGCGAGAAATTCCGGCCGAAACGCTTCAGGAAGTCAGGATGCGCGCCCAGGTCAGCCGTCCGGTTTCATTCACCGGAAACATGGATAGTCATGAGCCGGGGACATACAAATTAGGGCAGCGCGTTCGTCACGAAAAATTCGGCGAAGGGGTGGTGCTGCAAAGAGAAGGTAGCGGCGCACAGGAGCGCATTCAGATCAATTTTCAAGCAGTAGGCATCAAATGGCTGATGTTATCTTATGCCAAGTTGGAAGGGGTGGGGGCGTAACATATCGACTATGGTTTGAGTCAATCAAAACGTTTGGGCAGCAATTCCCAGTTTGAACATGTTCTCGCAGTTTAGGGTGGAGAGCATGCCTGTCGAGGAACGCCGTGAACCGGTCCGTGGTGGCTTGACGGCAGTTCGAAGGCCAAGGAAGGCGTGAATGCAGATTTTGTATTACGCCATGGATGGCGTCTATTATGGCACTAACAGTAGGCGTTTTAGGCGCGTTGTAGCCCATATGCAGTGTAGCCTAATACGGGAGAAATCGCGACGAAGGCGTCGCTCCCACAGCCCGCTGTTAACCCTTTGTGGGAGCGATCCCCTGATCGTGATTTCGAGGTCGAAAGTATTAGGCAACAATAAATGGTATCGAAGACTCATTGGCTAAGATAGCAAAAGGGTAATACATTACTTGTGTATAACGGCGATGAGGTCTCCGCCGTGGGAGCCCATACCTTGGCTGCCAAGAGAGATAGGTATGCATTTCCACGCTGGAGCGATGGAAACGAGGAAAGATGATCTGTGATGCGTATTCTTAACCGCACGAATCGAAAAGATAAGTCGTCACCTTATTGGGGCCGTATTCTGCCGACCATTCCTCGAGAATCGTACGCAATATTTCATAGTCCTCGGGAGTGTTTCGGCGTAGCAAGTCTGCACCGAGAACCATCAGGATGAGGTTTTGCTCATTATTATCAACTTGCAGGTCCCTTAGTACATCGAGCAGCGCATCCCAATTGCGGCCGAATGACGCCGGCAGCGACAACGTATCGGATAGCCGTTGCATGGCGGATTTTTTGTCACGGCAGCCCGTAAGATCGATTTCCACCAGATGTAGCGAATTACGACGGGCCTCGTTTCGGATTTCCCGCGGAGTGGATAACGGCGTTAATGTCATCATTGCGGCACCGGAAAGGCACGGAAACTGTTGTAATGATCGTCGGTGTAATACCACACTTGAGGCGGCTGTCCGCCTGTAACGATGCGCCGTGCTCCCCGATGACTCAGTCCGGGCGTATCGACCGTGTACTCGCGGTAGTATCCTCGAGGTTTCTGCGGCAAGTGTCTTTCTCGGTTGAAAAATGTTTTATCGTCCTGAGGATACGGATGAGGACCGCCTTGCTGTATACGCCGGATCGTGAGGTAGGCTTCTTTCGGTAAAAAAGCCGTTTCGGTATCATGCTTAGTGCTTCCTTCGGTCGAGCCGATGATTGTTTTGGCTTCATCGATTATTGACGTATCGAAGTTCCACCACTGGGCCAAGCCCACAATCAATGCGACTAAAATTAGCCAACGAGGAAATCCCCTCATATGTACTCCCTTCTCGGTCCAGGTTTATCGATAAAATTGCGTTTTTCGATCGTGATTTCAATGGATTTGGGAGTGTCTGTCAATGATCAACAGCATTGAGCCGCAGGCGGATGCTCATTGCCTCGGCAAAAATCGTTTCAGCTCCGGCAGACAAGAGCCGCAGCCCGTTCCTGCGCTGAGTCGCTGCCCGATTTGTTCGACGTTCGCTAAATTGAATTCCCTGATCGCTTTGGCGATCGATTTTTCGCCGACATTGAAACAGGAACAAACCAAGCGACCGCAATCCTCTTGTCCTTCCGGCGGCAGAGCGCTCAGTAGTCGCAGGCGCTCCTCTTTGTTGATCTGCGGTTGGGCGAATAGCGTTTCAAGCCAGCCTGTTTCCGGCAATGGCGGTGTTGAGGACACGAATAAGCAAACTTCCAATCGTCCGTCGATGATTAGCGCGCTGCGATAAACTCCCCGTTCCGGATCGCTGTATTCTAAACAATGAGGGTTGTTCGACTCGCCGGATAGCGATTTTAGCCAATCGCGCCAGGAAGGGAAGGGGGTTCGGTCGGCTAGCTCGTACCGGATGAAGTCGTTGCCTTTGACTGTAACGCGATATTCTATATCGTCTAGCATCAATGGCGAACGCGACAATACCATTGCGTACCAGATCGCTCGATAAGGCGTGATGGCTGCCGGGGTTTGCTTGCTTTCCGGTTGACCGGAATGCGGATCGACGACCGGGTTGACCAATACGCCGACGCGTCCTCTGCTAGTGAGTTGCGCCGTCCAGTGCATCGGCACGAACAGACTGCCGGGTTGCTGGTTTTCGGTGACGACGACTCGGGCGATCATATTGCCCCACAGACTAGAGATCGTCGCTAGGTCATGCGTTTGTAAATGATAACGTGCCGCATCGAGCGGATGGATCTCGACGAAGGGCTCCGGTTTATGAGCATTGAGTTTCGCCGACAAGCCGGTTCGGGTCATCGTATGCCATTGATCACGCAGGCGTCCGGTATTCAATGTGAAAGGATAATTCGGATCGGGCTTATTAACCGGCGGGCGCGGACGTATCGCAATGAACCGGGCTTTTCGGGACGGAGTATAAAACTTGCCGTCGGCGAAAAGGCGCGCTGTGCCGTTAGGATCCATTTTAGTGACTGGCCATTGCACAGGTTGTAAACGGTCATAGGCGCCTTCGGTCAGATCCGCGAAGGCTGAAATATCGAAATCGCGCGGTTGGCCTTCCCTGTTATTTTCAAATCCGGAAAGCGCGGCGTGTTCACGGAAAATGTCGGCGCTGGACCGGTAATCGAAGGCATGCTTGAAGCCCATGCGGGCGGCAACTTGGCTTATAATCCACCAGTCCGGCTTAGCCAAACCGGAAAACGGAAATAGCGGGCGCTGTCTGGAAATGCGCCGTTCCATATTCGTAACGGTACCGTCTTTTTCGCTCCAGCCGGCCGCCGGTAGGCGGATATGCGCCAAATCGACCGTGTCGGTGTTCTTGATGCAATCCGATACGATGACGAGATTGCAGCGTTTGAGCGCATTTTTGACTTTATCGGCGTCCGGCAGCGTGACCACAGGGTTCGTTGCGATAATCCAGACGGCCTTGATGGTGCCCGCATCGATTGCATCGAAGAGTTCGACCGCTTTCAGGCCGGGGCGGGGCGCGATCCGGTCGGTTTGCCAAAAGCGGGCGACGCGGTCGATATGCTCGGGGTTATCTAGCTCCATGTGCGCTGCCAAAGTATTGGCCAAGCCGCCGACTTCGCGTCCGCCCATCGCATTTGGCTGACCGGTGAACGAAAAAGGCCCCATGCCCGGCTTGCCGATTCTACCGGTCGCTAAATGACAGTTGATGATGGCATTGCATTTATCGGAGCCGGAGGCCGATTGATTGATGCCTTGGGAATAGACCGTGACGGTTTTACCGGTGTTCGCAAACCAGTCGAAAAATTTTTCGACATCGGCCACGGACAAACCGCAGTCTTGCGCGACACGTTCAATGCTTCCTGCAGAGCTTCGGGCGGACTGCAAAGCCCATTCGAAATCCTCGGTATGCGCGGCGATGTAGTTTTTATCGAGCGCATCGTTTTGCGCCAAATAGGCCAACAAACCGTTGAATAGTAAGCCGTCCATGCCCGGTTTGATCGCCAAATGCAAATCCGCGCTGTCGCATGTCGCGGTTCGGCGCGGATCGATGACGACGATTTTCAGCGCCGGATTATTTTCTTTGGTTCTGAGGATGCGTTGAAACACGACCGGGTGACACCATGCGGTGTTCGACCCGGTCAGCACGATCAATTCGGCGGCTTCCAAGTCTTCATAGCTGCACGGGACGGCATCGGCGCCGAAGGCCCTTTTATAGCCGGTGACGGCCGAGGACATGCACAGCCTTGAATTGGTGTCGATATTGGCCGAACCGATAAAGCCTTTCATGAATTTATTGACGACATAATAGTCTTCGGTCAATAACTGGCCCGAGACATAGAACGCGATCGCATCGGGCCCGTATTGCCGGATGACTGAGGTCAAACCGTCGGCAACGGTGTCGAGCGCGGTATTCCAGTCGCATGGTATGCCATGGACTTCGGGGTATAGCAGACGGTTTTCCACCGACACGGTATCGCCCAATGCCGAGCCTTTCGAACATAGTTTTCCGAAATTGGAAGGGTGATCCGGGTCGCCTTGTATCGTCACTTGGTGGCCGATAGCATCGTCGACGGTTGCAACGATACCGCAGCCGACTCCGCAATAGGGACAAGTGGTTTTGATTGTCTTTTCGTTCATGGCGGCGGTCATGCGGCAATCGGTAAGGGTGGGCGCCCGAAAATCAAACAATCGCGGTACGGCGAAATATCGGTTCGGCTCTTCAAGCAATCGAGATACCAAGCCGAATCGCCGGTATCGCCGTAGAGCACGATACCGGCGATACGCCGATTCTTGATGACCAATTTTTTATAGATATGCAGGGCCGGATCCTTGAAAACGATCTGCTCGCATTGTTCTCCGCCATTGAAATCGCCTGCCGAAAACAGATCGATGCCGGTGACCTTGAGCCGGGTTGCCGGCAACAGGCTTTGATAACGCGAATCGGTTCGATGGGTCAGTTGCCGGGCGCAGACTTTGGCTTGCTCGTACACCGGCGCGACCAGTCCGAATAATTCGCCGCGATGCTGCACGCATTCGCCGACCGAATAGATATCAGAGTCGCTGGTTTGCATCGCGTCGTCGACGACGATGCCTTGTTCGCAGTCGAGTCCGATGGCTTTTGCGAGCGCGATATTCGGCTGGATACCGGTTGCCATGATCAGTAGATCGGCGGGTAGAGAACTTCCGTTGTTCAATTCGACTTCGGAGATATGGCCGTTTCGGCTGATGATGTTTTCGATCGTGCAACCCAGCTCGAAGCGAAGCCCCTTGGCTTCGAGCTGGGATTTCAAGAGATCGCCAGCCTCGTTATCGAGTTGGCGATTTAATAAATGGTCCGCGCGGTTGATGACGGTGACGTTCATGCCGCGCTGCTTAAGACCGTTGGCGGCTTCCAAACCCAACAAGCCGCCGCCGAGTACGATGGCGTGCCGTTTGCTTAGGCTTTTTGCGATCATCGCTTCGACGTCGGAGATTTCGCGAAAACTCATCACACCCTCGGTATCGCGGCCCGGAATCGGAAGGATCAACGGCAGCGAACCCGTTGCGATCAATAACCGGTCGTAAGTGGCCTCCGTACCGTCCTTTGCGATCACGCGGCGGCGGTTGCGGTCGACATCGACGACGGTTTTACCCGGGCCGCAATGCAACGTGATATGGTGTTTTCGGTACCAGGCAAAGTCGTGAATCATGATGTCATCGATCCGTTTTTCGCCGTACAAGATCGGTGTTAACAAGATACGATTGTAATTCCCGTAAGGTTCGGCGCCGAATACGGTGATGTCGTATAAGTCGGGTGCCGATTCGATCAAGGCTTCGACGGTACGCATGCCCGCCATGCCGTTACCGATGACGACCAGTTTTTGTTTCATGACCATTCTCCTCAAAGAAGATGCGGGCGCGTTGACTTTACCGGGTGAATGAATAGCCGAGTCGCGCCGGCAAACCGGTTAAAACGAAATGTTGCCTTGTACCCAAACCTTTTGCGTGTCGTTTTGGGCAAAGGCGGGGGCGTTGGCGTCGGCGACGTAATAGGCGTACTTCAACAAGACGGAATAATGCTTGCCGAACGCCTTGGTGACTTGAAAATCGTATTCATTGCCGTAATCGACACTACCGCTGTCATCGGTGAAGTTGTGATAAACGAACATCAAATTGGCGCCGAGCACGCTGCTGCCTAATGTGAAATTGACGTCACGAATACCGTCGGCCGGCGTTGCCAGAAAACGGTCGGCCCAGCCTTGAAATGCATGATTAGTCCCGAGCGGCGTTTGAAATGCATTGCGTCCATTGCCGTTAAGTTGTTCCATCGCCGCTTTTCCGGTAATACCGAATAACGTTAAACCGCCCATCAAGTTGTAACGGTCCAATGCGAAGCTGTTCGGATTGTTTTGATAATCGGCTTGATAGCTGTATTCGGCCGTGTAATGCAGCGCCAAGTCTTCGTTGATTTGCGGCGAGCCGATCAGTCTTATGCCGTAGGTCTGGCTAGAGCGGCCGAACAACGCCTTATCTTCGGTATATTTCAACCAGTAACCGTAAGCAACGGCGCTGCCCAAATTGCCGAAGTTGTAATTGACGTTGAGTAACGGCAGTTCGGTGTTGTCGGTCAACGAAAGAATGGTTCGGACCCTGCCGATATAACCGGCCCGAATCGTCAAATCCGCAATCGAAGTATTGGTTACCAACACCGAATCGTAGGTCATTTCCATTTGCCGCCACCCGACGTTACCGATGAAACGATCGTCGTCCAGCTTGATGCGTTGCCGGCCGCCCTTGATCAAGGTATCCGGAATACCGTTAAAGGTGAGCCAGAGTTGATTCAACTCGTGTTGGTCGGCCGGGTCGGCGACGACATGATAACGGCTGTTGCCGGTGGATACGCCATTGTAATCGCGCTGCGCGGCAAAGACGTTTTCGTACTCGGCGAAACCTTGCCAACCGAATACATTCGGGCTTAAATAGCCCAGGCGTAAACGGAAGGTGTTGGCATTGGCCGGTTCCGGCGGGGTACCTTCGGTGTTGGCGTGTTCGTAACGGTAGTTCAGATCGAAAGTGACTTGACCGTATTTCCCGTCGCTTTGCCCGAACTTGAGCGCGTTTTCAATCGTTTCGTCGAAGCCGCCGGCCTGGGCTGACGATGTAATCGCGATTAATGTCGCTGAACAGGCGGTATGCCAAGACCTTCGGGTTTTAAGCGTTGAAGCGTTAGCTAACAGCATCGTAATCTCCTTAATGAACATGAAATCTTATTGATCGCACATGCGATCCATTAGAACGGGCTTAGGCAACACGCGGTAACATCAAGTACACATCGCGTACCGTCTACAAGCGTCTCAATGCGTATGGTCGCATTCGGCCAGAAAGGTCAGTAGGCTTTCCCGGTACTGGTAATAATCCGGGTGATCGAGCAAGGCTTGTCGTGTGCGCGGCCTCGGTAGGTCGATCGTTTCGATCTTGCCGATCTTCGCGTGCGGACCGTTGGTCATCATCACGACCCGATCGGCGAGCAGGATGGCCTCGTCGACATCATGGGTCACGACGATCGCGGTCACATGGGTCCGTTCCCAAACTTCCATCAGGACTTCCTGCAATTCCCAACGGGTCAGCGAATCGAGCATGCCGAACGGTTCGTCGAGCAATAACAGTTTCGGCGACAGCGCGAAAGCGCGGGCGATGCCGACCCGTTGCCGCATCCCGTTGGAGAGGTCCGCCGCTTTTTTCTCCATCGCATCGGCAAGTCCGACGCGGGTTAGATAATATTCGACGATATCGTCGCGCTCGGATTGCGATGCATGCGGGTAAACGTTATCGACGCCGATCATGACGTTCTCGAATGCGGTCAACCAGGGAAACAAGCTGGGCGATTGGAACACGACGCCTTTATCCGGGCCGGCGCTGTCGATTTCTTTGTTGTCGAGCACAATGCCGCCTTCGGATACGTCGGTTAAACCGGCGGTCATCGACAGCACGGTCGATTTGCCGCAGCCCGAATGGCCGATGATCGAGATGAATTCCCCTTTTTTGACTAACATATCAAATCCGTCTACAACCTTGACCGTACTCTTGCCGTCGGGCGTCGGATAGATTTTCGAGAGTTGCGAGAATTCCAAATAACGCGGTTTGCCAAGGTCATTTTGTCTGGGTTTTAAAGCCGAGTTATCCAATTTCCAATCGTTGCTAGTGTTGGGTCGCACGTCCGGCAAGACGACCGCATCGCTGCCGGATTCGGCTTTTTGCATACCGACGCCCATTAAGTAACGGGTGATTTCGGCACGGAGTTTCTTGAAGGCTTCGTCGTGGTTCAGTGCGGCCCGGTCGCGCGGCCTTGCCAGCGGAATCTTGAAGTTTGGGCCGAATGTCGCGCCGGGTCCAGGATTCAGCGCGATGACGCGATCGGCCATATAAATGGCTTCGTCGACATCGTTCGTGATTAAAATCACGGTTTTCTTTTCCGCTTGCCAAATCGCGATGATTTCATCCTGAAGTTTGCCGCGCGTCAGTGCATCTAATGCGCTCAACGGTTCGTCCAGCAACAAGATATCGGGATCGGCGGCCAAGGCCCTCGCCACATTGACGCGCTGGCGCATGCCGCCCGATAATTCGGCCGGTTTTTTGGTCATTGCTGCGCCCAAATTGACCATGCGCACATATTTTTCGGTATGCGCTTTACGCCGGTCGGCCGGCCAATCCTTGAAGCGTTGATCGACGGCCAGAGCGACATTGTCGAATACGGTCAGCCAAGGTAGCAGCGAATAATTTTGAAAGACCACGCAGCGGTCAGGCCCCGGTCCTTTGATCGGCCGGCCTTGTTTAAGTACCTCGCCGCTGTCGGCCTCGATCAATCCGGCGATCGTTGAAATCAGCGTGGTCTTGCCGCTGCCGGAAAAGCCGACGATCGCGATAAATTCGCCTGCCTCGATGTCCAGATTGATGTTTTTCAATACCGACGTTTTAGCTTTTCCCTCGCCGTACGATTTGCAAACGTTTTTGAGTTGTAAAAAAGGTTTCAATGAATGGACCTTGGCTAACGGTGCAGAGGGTGCCGGCGTGTCGATTGATTCGTCATCGCTACGTAAGAGTTGGGATGTTTTCATGTCGGTCTCCGGGTCAGAGCGTTTTGCCGAATGAGAAGGCTTGTTGCAGCGAATGCATGACGCGGTCCAGCATGAAACCGATGATACCAATCGTGAATACCGCGACCATGATACGGCCCAGCGAATTCGAGCTGCCGTTTTGAAACTCGTCCCAGATAAACTTTCCGAGGCCGGGGTTTTGTGCGAGCATTTCGGCTGCGATCAGCACCATCCAGCCGACCCCAAGCGACATGCGCATGCCGGTGAAGATATAAGGCAAGGCCGAAGGCAGTACGATTTTCTTGATCTGCGTACTCCAGTTGAGGCGAAGGACTTTGCCGACATTGACCAAATCCTTGTCGATCGACGAGACGCCGACCGCGGTGTTGATCAGAGTCGGCCATAGAGAACAGAGCGTGACGGTAATCGCCGAAGTCAAAAACGCTTTTTCGAACCATGAATCGTCGGTCGTGATGTAGACCGCGCTAACAACCAGCGTCACAATCGGCAACCAAGCGAGCGGTGAAACCGGTTTGAAAATCTGAATCATCGGATTGATCGCGGTATTGATGACCGGGCTCATGCCGCAAAGAATACCGAGCGGTACTGCAATCAATGTTGCAATGATAAAGCCGGTGAATACGGTATAAAGACTGGTCAAAATTTGATCGAAGTAAGTCGGTTTTCCGGTATAAGGCCGAGTTTTGATTTCGGCTTTCGGGTCGTTTGCCAACCTTTGTTGATTGCGGATTTTTTGGCGCTCGTAGAATGCGGCCTTTTTTTCTCTTTCGGCATAATGGGCGCCGATCAGGCCCTGCGCTTCTTGCCATACGGCTTCAGGCCCCGGAATCGCCCCCAAACTGGTTTGGATTTTTACGGCCGAGGCATTCCAAAGACCTAGGAATACGACAAAAGCCAGTATCGGCACGATGATCGTCAAACCGATTTGCCGCATTTGCTGCTGCGGATTTTCGCCTGCGCAGAGCTTGACGAACGGTACGAACCAGGTCAGCCCGGTTACGTTGAAAAATTTGATTAATGTAGTCGACATGGCGAACCTCTTTGTCTAACCAACGGTCATGTTTAGGCATGAATGTCTAAAAAAATGGCGCATCCCTGCACCTAGGCGACATTCGATGTCACTATCGGAAGGGGTTGTTCTTTATTTGCTTGTTTTATTCGGAGCGATGCGCCGTCATTGGCTGATTTTCCCGTCTTTCAATATTTCTTTGCCTTTCAGGCCGATCGTGAATTTCGTCAAGTATTCGTTCGGTTTGCTGCCGTCGTAAACGATGCCGTCGATAAAATCGGCTTGCGGCGGTTTGAATCCGCTTTCGCTTTCAGGCGGAAAATCGCTTGCCTTGGCTTTACCTTCGGCAATCAATTCTTTTGCGGCAGCCATGTAGATATCGGGGCGATAGACTTTTTTAGCCGTTTCGATGAACCATTCGTCGGATTTGGATTCGTTGATCTGTCCCCAGCGGCGCATTTGCGTCAAAAACCAGATTGCATCGCTGTAATAGGGATACGTGGCGTGATAACGGAAAAAGACGTTGAAGTCGGGCAGCGAACGAGTGTCGCCTTTTTCGTATTCGAAAGACCCGGTCATGCTGTTGGCGATCACTTCGTAGTCGGCACCGACATAACGGCTGTCGGAAATAATCTTGGCCGCTTCTTTGCGGTTCTTATTGTTATCGGCGTCGAGCCAAATTGCTGCGCGGATCAGCGCCTTGACGACGGCCAAGTGCGTGTTTGGGTTTTTGTCGGCCCAGTCTTTACTGACGCCGAGTACTTTTTCCGGATTGTTCTTCCAGATTTCATAATTGGTCACGACCGGTACGCCGATGCCTTTGAACACCGCTTGCTGGTTCCACGGCTCGCCGACGCAATAACCGTAAATCGTGCCGGCTTCGAGCGTGGCGGGCATTTGCGGCGGCGGAGTGACCGACAGCAGTACATCGGCATTGAGTTGTCCGGTCGTTTCTCCCGGCGGCGCATAATAACCGGGTTGAATACCGCCAGCGGCTAGCCAATAACGTAGTTCATAGTTATGCGTCGAAACCGGAAACACCATGCCCATATTGAACGGTTTGCCTTCGGCCTTGAATTTGTCGATCACCGGTTTCAAAGATTCGGCTTTGATCGGATGCACGGGCTTACCGTCTTGCATTGGCACATGCGGTTTCATTTGTTGCCAGATGTCGTTCGAAACGGTCACGGCATTGCCGTTTAGGTCCATACTGAAAGCAGTGATTACATCGGCTTTCGTGCCGAAACCGATTGTCGCTCCCAGGGGTTGTCCCGCCAGCATATGCGCGCCGTCCAACTCGCCGTTGATGACGCGGTCGAGCAGTACTTTCCAATTGGCTTGAGCTTCCAGTTGTACATACAGGCCTTCGTCTTCGAAATAACCTTTTTCATAGGCGATGGCTAATGGCGCCATATCGGTTAGCTTAATGAAACCCAATTTCAGGTCTTCCTTTTCGATGTTTTCTACCGATGCAGCATTCGTGCTTGCGATAAGCAAAAAGGCTGCAGTAGCCGCTAGTACGGTCGGTCGTTGTTTAGCGTTGAATGCTAGGTCAGTGTTCATGGTCGGTTCCGAAAATTTAAAATTCAGGCAAATAAAAAGGCGTCTGCCATGCGATAAGAGGGTTATCGCATGAGAGACGCCTTTGTCCGGTGTGCTCGACAGTGAGCTTGTCAGTTACTCCATCGTCGGAGATTTATTAGTATTTAAGCAATTGCAATGCCAATAGTGAGATAGTTTTCGAATAGTAATTAATAGTTCAATGATAACAATAGGCTATGGTGAGAAGGGTTTTGAGAAGGGAGGGAGGGCTGTTTTCCACTGGGGAAGCGATGACATGATTTAGTGCAGAGAGAGTCATTGCCAGGGTAGTACGGCACCAAATGTGTGCGTTACGCTAAACTTCGGGAAGTATACTCATCGTAGATCAAAATTCGGCAACGGGGGCTCGTCAAAGGACGCCGTGAATACGTCCCTGTAGGCTCTGTGACAGCATCCCTGCTGTCAAAGCCTTTGCCGAACACCCGGGCGCCTCCATGCGTCAATGCCGAAATTTGAAGTGCGATGGGTATATACCTATTGTGCAAAAAGTAGCGACCGAACGCTAAATTGTTGTGTTGTCCGGAAAGACTATTGGTGTTTGAGTGTTACTGGCTTCGATAGTCGCGACGAAGGCGTCGCTCCCACAGAGGGCGGCGGACGCTCTGTGGAAGCGATCCCCTGATCGCGATCTCGAGGCCGAGAGTGTTAAGTAACAATAAATGGTATCGAGGTCTCATTGGTTAAGTTTGCAAAAGGGTAATTTTTTTCTTATGTGTAACGATGAGCGCTGGGGCATGGGAAAGAGCGGAATGCGGGTTGGCCGTTTTTAGCTTGATGCGTATGGGATTCGGGACGTTCTCGTTAACAATGGCTGATTGCGTCCATGGCCCATTCGCAAATAACTTTGTTTCGCCCGGTTTCTTTGGCTTTATATAGGGCTTGATCGGCGCGTAAGATAAGGCTTTCCATTGTGTCGTTCTGTTTTCGAGCCGCGATACCGATCGATAACGTAATGGTGCCGATCGATTCGTTGCTATTTTTACGTTTTAGCCTGCTGTTTTGTAATGAGGTTCTTATTTTTTCGGCAATATCCTGCGCTGCGGATAATGATGTGTCGGGCATGATGATGGCCAGTTCCTCTCCCCCGTAACGAGCAACATAATGATGTTTTTCGCAATACTTTTTCAGTAGCGATGCGGTGAATTTCAACACATTGTCGCCGATTAAATGTCCGAATTTATCATTGACCTGCTTAAAGTGGTCCAGATCCAATAGTGTGAGGCAAATGTCTTTGTCGCTCGATTCCTCGAGGAGATTGGTTAGCGTCTCATCAAATGTTCCGCGATTCAATAGTCCGGTCAGAGCGTCGACAGTCGCCGCTTCCTTAACTTTTGAAAGTTCCTTGCGCAGCTGTTCCATTTCTTTATTAGCGGCTTCCAGTTGTGACTTAAAATGATCGCTAGTGTCAATCAAGTCCTTTGTTTCGCCGGCAATTTCGCTCAGCACGGTTTTCAATTCTTCCAAATTCGTTATGCTTTCTAGGCGTATCGATTTTTCCTCAAAACTATCGCTGGCTTCGGATGCTTTTTGCTGAGTTTCATTAACCGATTTTCCGGTTTGATCGATGATTCTTTGGATATCTTGATTGATTTTGTCGAACGATACCAATGCCGCGTGACAGATATGTTTTTTATATAAAGCCAGGCCGGTCTCCATATCGAAAGGATTATTTTCGGCAATTAGTTGGTCGACAGCGGCCTTGAGGTTGTCATTGTAACTCGCTGTGTATTCGTAAAATACGGCATAATTGATTGGGGTCGGAGTGATTTTATGCTGCATCATGAGTTTAACGATGCGATGCATAAATTGAATGTTTTCTTCGGTGGAGTAGTCGTAATCGGTTCTAAACGGCATGGGGATAGGTGTCCGGGTAGTCAAGTATCAATAGACAAGATCGACGATCATCCGTGAGTCATACTGTAATTTCTAAGCAGGTGTTCGGCTGGTGTCTCGGATTGCAAGGGTAGTTTGTAAAGAATGCGTCGGAGCGTTACGAGATCGATTTTTCTTATGGTTTTTTTTATACAGAAGAGCTTAGTTTATTCATTTCATTTTACAAGTGTCTTATCTCGTTATATACATCGCACATCTCTTGCTCTTTAGGAACGAGCATGAAATAACTTCGATAACTTCTGGGAGGGGGTTCGGTGGCTCGATTGACAGGTGTCGGCGGCAGGGCAGATTTTTGCTCCTGCAAAATCTGCATTCATGCCATCCATGGCAATCAGATTCCGCCGTCAAGCCTACATGGAAGTATTCACGGCGTCCTGTCAAGCGAGTCACCGAATCGCCGCAAAGCCTACTACTTGTAGCAGTTATTTTGTGCATATTCCTTAGACGGTTTTTTCGATCGAAAAGAAGTAGCAAAAGCGATAAATAAAAACCAATGAGTAAAAAATTTTCGGATACCTTTATAATTAATCCTAATGATGATTACCCTTCAAACGTTTAACAAATGATGCCAAACACCGGATCTTACCGGATATTAATGGTGGAAGACGATCCCGGCGATGCTAATTTGGTGCGTCAGGCTTTGCGTGCGTCTCGGGACGTCCATTTCGAAATTATTTGGTCGACGACCTTGACCGAAGCTAAACGCCAGTTGCAGGACGGTTCGCTCGATGTAGTTTTGCTCGATTTGACTCTGCCCGACTCGAGTGGGCTCGATACCGTAGATGCGGTTCGTCAAGCCGCCGGAATTTTGCCGTTGATTGTCTTGACCGGTAATGACGATAGTCAATTCGCATTGCGGACATTGGATTGCGGAGCCCAGGATTATTTAGTCAAAGGTCGTTTCGAAACCGATGGATTGGTGCGTGCGATTCGTTATGCGGTTAGCCGAGGACGCCTTGAGCAACGTTTGGCCGAAACTGGCATGCATTTGCGGACGTTAATCAATGCGCTGCCGGATATCGTTTGCTTTAAGGATGGAGAAGGGCGTTGGCTCGAAGCGAACGATTTCGATTTGAAATTATTCGGTTTGGAGCATGTCGATTATCGAGGTAAAAAAGATTCCGAGCTAGCGGTTTACCAAGACTTTTATAAAGAGTCTTTTTTAGCCTGTGAGGCCAGCGACGAAAAAGCTTGGCAAGCCGGAGTCATTACCCGGGTTGAAGAAGACATCCCACGCCCCGACGGATCTTCTCGAACGTTTGAGATTATTAAAATTCCGTTGTTTCATGATGATGGTCGCCGTAAAGGCTTGGTTGTGGTTGGGCGCGATATTGACGAGCGTAAACAAGCCGAGGCGCGCCATAGACTTTCCACCCGAGTCTTTGAGACGGCCGGCGAAGCGATCATGGTGACTGATGCCGATGCGAACATTATTGCCGTTAATCCTGCTTTTACGCGCATTACCGGTTATACCGAAGCCGAAGTGCAAGGAAAAAACCCACGCCTGTTAAACTCCGGGCGATACAGTAAGTCGTTTTGGGCGGCGATGTGGCGAGCGCTGCAGAATAAAGGAGAATGGGCCGGCGAAATCTGGAATCGGCGCAAGAACGGGGAGATGTTTCTGGAATGGGAAACGATCAGCGCGGTTAGGGACGAGCGCGGGAACGTGACGCAATATATCGCCGTATTTGCCGATCTAAGCGAAATCAGACGCGCACAAGAGGCGGCCGAAAAATTGGCGTGGCGCGACCCGCTGACCGGTTTAGGCAACCGGGCTCTGTTCTTGAAGGAATTGGAGCAAACCTTGATTGCCGCTTCTCGGGAAGGTCGATTTGCCGGTGTGCTCTTATTAAATCTTGACCGTTTTAAGGACATCAATGAAGCTCGCGGACTGGCAATCGGCGATGAATTACTGAAAACCGTCGCTACTCGTTTGCTTGATGCATTGAGTGATGATGATCTATTGGCAAGATTGGATTCCGACGAGTTTGCCGTTTTGCTGACACGTCAAGCGCCTACGCAAGAAGCGTTCGGACGAGAAGCGTTAGCGCTGGCGGAAAAATTGCGGGCTGAATTGCGCCGCGGTTTCGAGGTCGAGGGTGAGCTAATGCATCTCGATGCTGCGGTCGGAATCGCACTGTGTTCGGAAGGAAACGGTGAAACAGCAATCGATATATTACGTCAGGCCGATATGGCCATGCATCGCGCCAAAACCGAAGGCGGAGGACGTGTTGTGTTCTTCGAAACTACGATGGGGGATGCGGTCAAGGAGCGTTTCAAGCTCGAAGGTGAATTGCGTACGGCGATCGCAGAAGGACAACTCAAACTTTATTTGCAGCCACAGGTCGATAGCGACGGTGTCCAGGTAGGAGCGGAGTCTCTGGTGCGTTGGCAGCATCCTGAACGAGGCTTGATCATGCCCGGAGTATTTATTCCGCTGGCCGAAGCGACCGATTTGATCGTAGCGCTCGATCGCTGGATGCTCGGTTCGGTTTGCAGGATATTGGCCGAGCTCGATGGCGAAGGCCGCTCGATTCGGCTTTCGGTAAATATTAGTCCGAGGCATTTCGAACGTTCGGATTTCGTTGGGGAAATAAAGCGGCAATTGATGTTGAGCGGTGCCGATCCGACGCATTTGGTTTTGGAAGTGACCGAAGGGTTAATGATCGGTAATCTTGAAGATGTCGTGGCTAAGATGACTATATTGTCGACGATGGGCATTCATTTTTCGATGGATGATTTCGGCACCGGCTATTCGAGCTTGGCTTATTTGAAACGCTTGCCGATACATGAAATAAAAATCGATAAAAGTTTCATACAAGATGCGCCGACCGATCCGAACGATGCCGCACTGGTCGAAACTATTTTAGCGGTTGCGCAACATTTGAGCTTGCAAGTGGTGGCTGAAGGGGTGGAAACTCGAGCGCAGAGCGATTTTTTGAAAGCTCGCGGCCGAGTGATTTATCAAGGGTATTTATACGGTAAACCCGAGCCGGCGGAAAGTTGGCTGCAACGCTTGAGAGATCAGTAAGAAGCCTTACTCCCTTTATACTCAACAAATGGTTAACTTTATGAAGGTATGGGGTGTGGCTAGCGAGGATGTCGGCAGCAGGGATCGCTGCCGTCAAGCCTCCATGGATGGATTCACGGCGGTCCTCGATAGACACACCCCATACCTTTTATTCTTAGACTGGTTTTCGATCAAAAGGGCGTATGAATTTCCGGGGACTGATGTGTGTTGGATGCAGGATGGTCCGATGAAAAAATATGCCGGGATTTGCAAAAACGCTTCTTGTTGTGTCGGGTTAGCTTTTTTGTGCGTTCTTTTTGAGTCAACTGTTTTAGCCGAACCTCTGAAAATCGGTGTCTTGGCTTATCGTTCTAAAGACTATATTCAGAAGCAATATCAACCGCTGGCCGATATTTTGAATCAAGCGATTCCGGATTGCGAATTTAGTGTCGAGGCCATGAATTATGAGGAGTTGGAGCAGGCAGTCGCGACGCGTCAAATCGATTTTATTTTGACGAATCCATCGCATTATTGGTTAATGGCTTACCGAAGCGGTTTGTCGGCGCCTTTGGCAACGTTGGTTAAAAGCGAGGGCGGTCAAGCGCTTTCGGCATTTGGCGGCGTTATTTTTACACTGACTGATCGTAAAGAGCTTCAGCATTTGTCCGATTTGCGCGGAAAAACGGTTGCCGTCGCCACGACCCGGTCGCTGGGTGGCTATCAAATGCAGGCTCATGAATTAATGAAAAATAATTTATATGCCGGTCAGGATTTTAAGCCATTCGTAACAGGGATGCCTCATGACCGGGTCATAGAAGCCGTATTTAACGGCGATGCCGAGGTCGGTTTTGTGCGTAGCGGTGTGCTCGAGTCGATGGCTCTGCAAGGAAAACTCGACCTGGCCCGAGTGCAGGTACTAAATCGTCAAGATTTACCCGATTTTCCTGCTGCGATATCGACGCGTTTGTTTCCCGAATGGCCTATTGCATCTTTGCCGCATATTAACGAAACGCTGGCTCGTCGCGTTGTCGCCGCTTTATTCTTATTAACCGACAATCCCGAGGTTACGCGCCAATTAGCAATTCGTGGTTTTACCATTCCGGCCGATTACACCGCCGTGGCGGATTTGTTGCGAGACTTGCGTTTACCACCTTTCGATTCGCCGCCTCGTTTTACGCTTGAGGATGTTTGGCGGCGTTATTCGCTGCTAATTATTTCCGCTGTAGTCATTGCCGCTTTGATCTCGTTATTGAGTTTGAGTCTATGGAGGGTCAATAAGAAATTACAGGCGGAACGCCGGCTTGTGTTACAAAAGTCCGAGCTTTTGACACAAACGCGTAATACGCTGGAGGCGATTATTAAAGGAACGTCGTCCGTTGTCGGGGAAACTTTTTTTGCGTCGTTGGTTGAATGCTTGGCGAACGTATTGAACATGCGTTTTGCTTTCGTTGCCGAAATAGATAGTGGCGATATTCGAAAAGCGCGAACTATTGCGTTTTGGAACGGTGAAATGGTCGGCGAAAATTTTAGTTACGATATTTGCGGCACGCCTTGCGAGAATGTTATTAAAAAGCGGATTAGCGTCTTTTCGGAAAAAGTCGCCGAATATTTTCCGGATGATGTTTGGCTAAAACAAAACGCCGTGGAAAGTTATGTAGGAATACCGTTGTCGGATAGTCAGGGCCAATTTTTGGGGCATATGGGGTTGATGGATGTCAAACCGATCGATAATCCCGAATTCTTGTTGTCTTTATTGAAGGTATTTGCAACGCGTGCCGCGAGTGAAATGGAGCGGCGGCGTGCGACCGAACAACTCGAGCGGAAAACTGAAGCCTTGCAGCAGTCGAATGCCGATCTCGAACAATTCGCTTACAGCGTTTCTCATGATATGCGTCAGCCTTTGCGAAGCATCATTGGGCATTTGCAATTCTTAGCGAACGATTTGAAAGGTAAATTAGACGAAGACGGACAGCTTAATTTTAATTTCGTGCTTGAAGGGGCTAAACGCATGGATGCGATGATTATGTCATTACTCGAGTTTTCCCGTGTCGGCCGTAAAACCGAGGCAATGCGCCGGGTAGACAGTCTCGAAGTGCTCAACGAGTCGCTCGTTGTATTGGCTGCCATCATCAACGAGTCGAAGGCGATCATCGATATCGACGGCGAGTGGCCTCAAGTGTATGCGAGTCCGGATGAAATGATTCGTTTGTTTCAGAATTTGATCGGCAATGCGGTTAAATATTGCGAAGGACATAAACCGCATTTGGAAATAGCTTCAAAGCGAGACAATAGCATTTGGCAAGTGCGTATCAAGGATAATGGTATTGGCATCGATCCGGCGCAGATTGATCGTTTGTTCGCTTTTTTCAGCCGCTTGCAACCGCGAACGCGGTTCGAGGGTACCGGAATGGGTTTGGCCTTATGCCGGCGCATTGTCGAGCACCATGGCGGGCGAATTTGGGCCGAATCGAAAGGCGAAGGTTATGGCAGTCTGTTCGCATTCGAAATACCGCTAGAGCCGCCTTCGATCGACAGCAAGGCTTAGCCGGAAAATCTTTTCAAGAGCTGGAAAATAGACACTATTGGCACGGATAGACATTGATCGCACGAAGTATGTCCGTTCAATTTATACTCATCGTAGATGAAAATTCGGCCTCGGGGTGCCCGTTAAAGGACGCCGTAAATACGTCCATGTAGGCTCTATGCCAGCTCCATGCTGGCAAAGCCTTTATGAACGCTATGGATGGCGTGAATGTCGATTTTGCATTACGCCACGGATGGCGTGTATTAGGGCAATGCAGGAGCAATTGCCGAGGAGCAAAAATCGACCTAGCACCCCGAGGCCTCCTCCGGCACTGCCGAAATTTGAAGTGCGAAAGGTATAGCTTTATTTTCCTCACAGCAATAACTTTACTTTAGACAATTCAGACATGACTTTTAAAACGATAGAATCCTGTGTCGGCAATACTCCCCTGGTTAAATTACAACGCTTGCCCGGAGATTCGTCGAATATTATTTTAGCCAAACTGGAAGGTAATAACCCGGCCGGTTCGGTAAAGGACCGGCCCGCGCTGAGTATGATCAAACATGCCGAAACGCGCGGGGAAATCAAGCCGGGCGATCGTTTGATCGAGGCGACCAGCGGTAATACCGGTATCGCATTGGCCATGGCAGCCGCGATCAAAGGCTATAAAATGACCTTGATCATGCCGGACAACATGAGCGAGGAACGTAGGGCATCGATGAAGGCTTACGGCGCCGAGATCATCTTGACGCCGTCCGCATCAAGCATGGAGGGCGCGATCGATTTGGCCCGGCAAATGGAGCGCGAAGGCAAAGGCCGAATTCTCGACCAGTTTGCCAATCCGGACAATCCCCGCGCGCATTATGAAGGTACCGGCCCTGAAATCTGGCGCGATACCGAAGGCCGTATCACGCATTTCGTCAGCTCGATGGGCACGACCGGGACGATCATGGGGACATCGAGCTTTCTAAAAGAACAAGATCCCGCGATTCAAATCGTGGGCGTTCAGCCGGAAGGCGATTCGAAAATCCCCGGCATTCGGCGTTGGCCGAAGGAATATTTACCGAAAATCTATGATCGTAGCCGCGTCGATAGAATTATCGATATCGATCAAGCAACCGCCGAAATCACGATGCGGGCGCTGGCGACCGAGGAAGGTATTTTTGCCGGGGTATCGTCGGGCGGAGCCGTTGCCGCTGCATTGAGGTTGTCTGCAGAAGTTGAAAATTCGGTGATTGTCGTGATTATCTGCGATCGTGGCGACCGTTATTTATCGACTGGTGTTTTTCCCGGTTGATCGCTACGGCTATTGGCTACTATGTGCCATGAAAACGCTTGGAATTTCCTCGTGTTTGTTGATGTCTTCAACGGTAATGGCATTGGATTCGGTCGGCTTGAGAATATCTACGATCGAAGCGGAAGGCTGGCAGCTTGAAGGTATAGAGATTCGGTTGTCCGAATTTGCGGCGCCGTCTCAAAATATCGTTTTATCGGTGCAATCTCTCGGGCTTCCCGCGCCCTTCGATGAAATAACATTCGTCAGCATCGAATGTTCGGATTTCAGTTGGCGCGACGAGGAAATCCATTGTTTCAAAGGCAGGGCGGAAATTAAAAGCGCCTGGTTACAATCGCCGGCTTTCGATTTTCGTTTCAGTATCGGTCCCCGGCGTAGTGAAGTACGCATCGAACGGCTCAAAGCCGGCGGCGGCGAAGTTGCCGTGCATGCCTCGGTCGAAGACGAACGTTGGGCGCTTCAAGTAAATTCGCGCGGCTTGCAAAGCGACGCTATCAAGCCTTTTATCGATTCCGATGACTTTCAAATAGGTGCGGGGCGTGCGGATATCGATGTCTTAGCAGAAGGACCCGGAATCGAATTGGACAAGCTTTCCGTCTATGCCAGTCTTAAGGGTTTATCCGCACAAGCTACGGACGGTAGTCTTGCCGGAGAAGATATCGATGCCATATGGTCTTTACGGGCGGGTTCGGCGACAGGCAATTGGCAATGGTTGAGCCGCGCCGAATTTTCCAAAGGAGGATTGTATATCGAGCCCTGGTTTGTCGAACTGTCGCCTGAAACAGTCTCGATCAATAGCGCGGGTACTTGGTATGTCGATTCGCGGCGAGTGGACATCGCGCATGTCGATTTTCGCCACCCCGGCGTATTCGAGGTATCCGGAAGCGGCCAGGTTAAAACGATTCCTTCTTTGAGTCTCGAGCAGGGACGGTTTTTTGTCCAAGCGGAAAATTTGCAGTCTGTATCCGGCATTTATCTCGATTCGCTGCTCTTGGGTACTCCGGCAGAAGGCATGAGTCTGTCCGGGCGTTTAAGCGCCGACGCTTCGATATATAATAATGCACTGCTCGACCTGGCTTTGAATGTCAGTAGTTTGAACGTAAGCGACAGCCAATCCCGCTTGGCTTTAATCGATGGAATCGGGGTGTTGCATTGGTCTGGTCGAGAAGGCCCTGCTAGACCTTCAGTCTTTTCTTGGCAACGGCTGCAATTGGGTAATGTGCCGGTTGACTCGGCTCAAGTTTCGTTTTTGACTGAAGCGACCTCGTTTCGCCTATTAAATAAATCGCGCTTACCGTTACTTGGCGGTGCTCTAACCATCGAACGTTTCGACTGGACTGCACGCGAAAACGACGAGCACGATTTGTTTTTTATCGGCGAATTGGAAAATATTTCATTAGAAAAGTTGACGCAGGCATTGGATTGGACGCCGATGAGCGGAACGATTAGCGGCAGGATTCCCGGCGTCGATTACCGGGATAATAAACTTGCCTTGGATGGCGAGTTGACGATCGATGTGTTCGACGGCCGAGTTACGATAAGCCAACTAGCATCCTCCGGCTTATTCAGTGAATTTTCTCAATTCTATGGTTCGGTCGAAATAGAGAATTTAGATCTGGCGCTATTGACGAGCAAATTTAAATTCGGCGGTATCGAAGGGCGCTTGTCCGGTTTTGTTCGCGATCTCTATCTGGAAAATTGGCAGCCGGCGACTTTTTTTGCATGGTTAGGCACGCCGGATGATGACGATTCGAGGCATCGAATCAGCCAAACCGCAGTCGAAAATTTAGCTAGTATCGGCGGAGGCGGGGCCAACGACCTAATTTCAAGAACCTTTTTAGGTTTTTTCGAGACTTTCGGTTACGAGCGTCTCGGCATCGGCTGTTATTTGCATAATGGCGTGTGCCAGTTGACAGGTGTAGAGCCGGCCGAGCAAGGGTATTACATCGTCAAAGGCGGCGGTCTGCCGAGAATCGATGTGATGGGGTATAATCCCCGAGTTGATTGGAATGTTTTATTGGAGCGTCTGAAGCGCATTACGATGGCCTCAGACGACATGGTCATTGAGTAACCGGAGTTAAACATGAAAAAAATATCATTCATCGGCGCCTTGCTGCTAACGGCTTGTGTGACGATTAATATCTATTTTCCCGCCGCTGCCGCGGAAAAAGCGGCGGATCAAATCATTAAAGATATACAGCAAACGACCGATTCGCCCGTGAGTCCCAGTAGCAGTTTGTGGGATTGGCGGATCGCTTTCTATCAAGCGATAGACGGGGTATTGAATGTCGTCATTGCGCCGGCTCATGCCCAGCAAGCCGATCTGTCGATCGACTCGCCCGAAATCAGACGCCTGACCGCATCAATGCAAAGCCGTTTTTCGTCGCTGAAACCGTTTTACGATGCAGGCTACGTTGGCATCGGTTCGGATGGCCTGTTAGTCGTCAGGAATGCCTCTGCCGTGCCTTTGCGCGATAGAACACAGGTGAATCGTTTGGTGGCCGCCGAGAACGCCGATCGTAATCAGTTATACCAGGCTATTGCCAATGCCAACGGCCAACCCAATTGGTTCGCTCAGATCAAATCGACGTTTGCCGCGCGTTGGGTCAGTAATGCGCAGTCCGGCTGGTGGTATCAAATGCCGAACGGCAGTTGGAGACAAAAATAAGCATGGCGCGGAGAAAAAGGGAACGTAAAAAATTACCGGACACCCCCGTTAAAACCATCATCGATTCGCTGACGCATGACGGGCGAGGGGTTGCCCATGTAGACGGCAAGGCGGTATTTATCGATGCGGCCTTGCCGGGTGAGGAACTCGAATTTGTCTATACCGACATTCGCCGCGATTTCGCCGAAGGCCGGGTCGTCAAGCTATTGAATAAGGCCGAGTGCCGCGTCGAGGCCGAATGCCCGCATTATGACGTATGCGGGGGCTGCAGTTTTCAGCATGTCGCTTCAAGCGAGCAAATCCATATTAAAGAGGAATTGCTGAAAGAGCAGTTTAAACGCATCGGTAAGCTCGATATTCCCGAAATTTGGCCGTCATTGGACGGGCCGCATTGGGGTTATCGGCGCAAGGCGCGCATGGGTGTCAAATATGTCGCGAAAAAAGGCAGAGTGCTCGTCGGTTTTCGCGAAAAGCGCCAACCGTTTTTGGCCGAGATCGAAAGCTGTAAGGTCATGCATCCGGTTATCGGAACGCGCTTAATGGCTTTATCGGAGATGATCGGCGGCTTGACGATCAGAGAGAAAATTCCGCAAATCGAAGTTGCGATCGGCGATGAGGATTGCGTGCTTGCGGTACGCGTACTGGAGCCGCCGACCGACGAGGATAAGGAGCGAATGCGGTCTTTTGCACATAAGCATAATGTGACCTTGTGTCTACAGTCGAAAGGCCCCGATACGATTGCGCCGATTGATGGCGAACCGGTAGTAACCCCGACCTATGCTTTGCCGGAGCACGATATTGTATTCCGGTTCAGACCGGCGATGTTTACGCAAGTCAATTATGAAATCAACCGGCTAATGGTCAACCGGGTCATTGAAGCGTTGGATTTAACTAAGGACGATGTCGTGCTGGATTTGTTCTGCGGGCTTGGAAACTTTACCTTGCCGATGGCTCGTTATGCAGGGAAAGTGGTCGGTATCGAAGGCGATTTGCCGTTGGTCAATCATGCACGGGCGAATGCCCGCTTAAACAATCTGGATAATGTCGAGTTTCACGCAGCCGACTTGAGCAAGGCGATTGTCGATTTACCGTGGGCGAAACAGCGCTATAACAAAATTTTGCTCGATCCGTCGCGAGCCGGCGCATCGGAGGTATTGCATCATTTCAAGCAATGGCAGCCCGAAAGTATCGTCTATGTCTCGTGTAATCCGTCGACCTTGGCCCGCGATGCAGGCATTCTGGTGAACGATTTAGGTTTTAAACTGGTAAAAGCCGGCGTCATGAATATGTTCCCGCAAACCGCGCATGTGGAATCGATTGCGCTGTTTAATGCCGCTGATCGGTGAATGAAAAGGGCAATAAACATCAATTCGGAATCGACGCGCCTATCGAAGGGGGCGGGCCTATGATGAAATCAAATCGATAAATAATACGTTTAATAATTCAAAGGTTAAAAAATGGTAAATAAAGTATATCAAATCAAAGTTTCGTTGGATGGTTCTACTCCACCTATTTGGCGCCGTTTATTGGTATCGGAAGACGCGAATTTGCAGCAATTGCACGATATTATTCAAGTTTCGATGGGATGGTTTGAATCGCATTTGCATCAGTTTATCGCCGATGGCGTTTTTTACGGCGTACCGGACGAAGAGTTTGACTTAAAGGATGAAAGTCAACATACGATTTCTGAGCTTCTGAATCAGGAAATGCAGGAAATTAAATACGAATACGATTTCGGCGATAGTTGGATGCATACGATTACACTAGAAAAAATCCTATCTAACGATGACAATGGCGGCCATTTGCCTCGTTGTATAGAAGGCGAACGCGCAGCACCGCCTGAAGACTGTGGTGGTATTCCAGGTTATGAAAACTTGCTCAAAATCCTAAGCGATCCGGAAAATCCGCAATATGATGAAATGCACGAATGGTTGTCAATCGATGAATTCGACCCGGCCTATTTCGATATGGCAGATGTTAATGACGAGTTGCTGGATTTATAGGTGAAAGAGGAAAGAGGAAAGAGGAAAGAGGAAATTAGGATTTGACTAGCGGTTAAAATGTCGCACCATTTCACTATTCACTATTCACTATTCACTATTCACTATTCACTATTCACTATTCACTATTCACTATTCACTATTCACTCTTCACTAATAAACCCATGAAATCTAACTCATTCATCGACATTTCGATTCCCGTGCAACGATTGGTAATTGTCGATGAAGGTAGGGTTGTAAAGTCGTATCCCGTTTCTACGGCAAAAAACGGCGCCGGCGAATTGAGGGGCAGCGAATGTACGCCGCGCGGCTGGCATAAGATTCGCGCGAAAATCGGTGAGGGTATTCCTGTCTATTCCGTTTTCAAAGCACGTAGGCCGACCGGTGAGATTTATTCACCGGAATTAGGCAAGCAATTTCCGGAACGCGATTGGATTTTGACTCGAATTCTCTGGTTGGGCGGCCTCGAGCCGGGAAAAAACCGTTACGGTTCAGTCGATACGGCCTGGCGTTATATTTACATTCACGGTTGCCCCGACGAACTGATGAACGGCAAGCCCGAATCGCACGGCTGCATTCGTATGATCAATGCCGATCTGATCGATTTATTCGAGCGCGTTGCGATCAATACCGAAGTTTATATTCATGAATAAATTATTAGATTGAGATGCCTAGAATCGTTTTAGGAATCGAATACGACGGTAGCGCTTTTTTCGGTTGGCAATGGCAAACCGCGCGGCGCACCGTTCAATCCGAGTTGGAAACTGCACTGTCCAAAATCGCCGACGAGCCGATTACGATAATCTGTGCGGGCCGGACCGATGCCGGCGTGCATGCGCTCGAGCAGGTGGTGCATTTCGACACGCAAGCCGAGCGATCTATGTACGGATGGATGATGGGCGGGAATACGCATTTGCCCGATGACATCAGGATTATTTGGGCGCAACAGGCGGTTTTCGATTTTCATGCCCGTTACAGCGCTATTGCCCGGTTTTATCGCTATGTCATCTTGAACAGGCCGATGAAATCGGCGTTGCTGCGCAAACAAGTCACATGGTGCTATCAGTCGCTTGATGCCGATAAAATGCATCGAGCGGCACAATATTTGATTGGCGACCATGACTTTTCGTCGTTCAGGGCGCAAGGCTGTCAATCCAAAAGTCCTTGCCGCATGATGCATTTTATCGATGTTTACCGCGAACAGGAAAAGGTCATTATGGATATTTCGGCCAATGCGTTTTTGCACCACATGGTCAGAAACATTGCCGGCGTGTTGATGGAAATCGGTATGGATAAACAGCCGGTCGATTGGGCACAAGAATTATTGTTGATCAAGGATCGCGATCAAGGCGGAATCACAGCGCCGCCCGATGGCTTGTATTTAGGTGGCGTTTATTATCCGGAACATTACGGCATTACTAAGCATCCGGTATTCGATAAACTGCCGTCCGATGCAAAACGTTTCGATGATCGTCCGAAAGTTTAAATTATAGCGCTTCCAGTGATGACTTCATACAAAGCCTTTTTTACTGTAAAAGTTCGTAGATTTGGGTTCTTTATCTAATTTTTCGATATAAGAAGCTCGGCAGAGAAAATGCCGGTTCCGGAGAGGGTGCGGTTGCTCGACCGACAGGCGTCGGCGGCAAGGACAGCCGCCGTCGAGCCTACATGGACGTATTCACGGCGTCTTGTCGGGCGAGTGACCGCACCCTCCAACACCAAGAGCTTTCATTTGCCGAGGCGATGCTTGGCCTTTATGAACGTTACTGTGAAAGTGCGCCATCTAAAGTACGCGATCAAAATAGGGTGCGGTTTCTCGACAGACAGGTGTCGGCGGTAGGGAAAGCCGCCGTCAAGCTTACATGGATGTATTCACAGCGTCCTGTTTGGCGAGTTACTGCACCCTAACCGCCCAGAGTATTTTCATTATCCGGGGTAATGAAAGTAACTTCATGTACTTCATGGATAAACTACCGAATTTAGATTAATGCGCTTGTCATGGTATCGTTTCCTTTTACGTTTCTTAAATACCCTAGGATGTTATAAAATTGCAATCTTGTTCATCGGCATTTGATGCTGTGTTCTCAAACATTGCGGATACTTGGATGACTCCGAACGGTTCCCCTCTTTCTCTATTAAATGTCGCTATCTAAAATCATCAATCAACCACTTCCATATTTCGAAGATAGTGCTCGCTTGTTCGCACCGCTTGCCGGTAAACCTTGGGCGGTGTTTTTGGATAGCGGATATCCGGTTAGTCGACATGGCTGTTTCGATATCATCGCCGCCGATCCGGTTTGCACCTTAGTCACACATGGAAATGTCACTAAGATCAAGCGGGGGGGTGTTGTCAGCGAATCGACCGACGATCCTTTTGAATTGGTTAAAAAACAATTACTACCGAAGCGGTCGGGATTCGACGATTTGCCATTCAATGGTGGCGCTATCGGATATTTTTCCTACGATTTGGCCCGCCGCTTGGAAAAACTACCGGTCATTGCGCGAGATGCCGAAAATATTGCCGAAATGGCGGTCGGTATTTACGAATGGGCTGTTATTGTCGATCATCAGTTGCGGCGCAGCCGCTTGGTCGGTTACCTCGATGAAGCACAATTGGTGGATTTGACGGCATTGTTTAGCCGATTGCCGGAAGAGGGGGCTCAAAATGTGTTCCGTGTCACGGGGTCTGTCGAAGCCAACTTCGATCTGGCGGATTATGCCGAAGCCTTTAGTCGTATCAAAAAATATTTGAAAGATGGCGATTGTTACCAAGTCAATCTTGCCCAGCGTTTCAGTGCACCATGCCATGGCGATCCTTGGGCGGCTTATTTGAAACTGCGAAAATTAAATTCGGCGCCGTTTAGCGCATATATGAATACGCCGGAGGCATCCGTATTGAGTTCCTCGCCGGAGCGTTTTTTAAAGCTTCGTGACGGCTTTGTCGAAACCAAGCCGATCAAAGGAACGCGCCCGAGGAAATCTAGTCACGCCGACGACCTGGATCAAATCAGTCAGTTGGAAAGCAGCAAGAAAGATCGTGCCGAAAATGTCATGATCGTCGACTTATTGCGTAACGATATCAGTAAAACTTGCAAAAAAGGTTCCGTTAAAGTTCCCCGTTTATTCGATATCGAAAGTTATGCGACGGTGCATCACTTGGTTAGCACGGTTACCGGCGAGTTGGCAGATGGGCGGCATAGTTTGGACTTATTGAGAAGCTGTTTTCCCGGAGGTTCGATTACCGGTGCGCCAAAGATCAGGGCGATGCAGATCATCGAAGAATTGGAGCCGCATCGGCGGGGTGTTTATTGCGGAGCGATCGGCTATATGGGTTTCGACGGCAATATGGATACCAATATTGCGATCAGAACCTTGGTGCATTCGGATGATACGATCCGTTTTTGGGCCGGCGGCGGTATCGTCAACGACTCGGTGATGGAAGAGGAATACCAGGAGTGCTTCGACAAAGCCTCGGCGATGATATCGGTTTTACGTCAGTTGACGGTTGCATGAAAGCCGGATTGCGGGTCATAAAATTCGGCGGTAGTCTTGAATGCAGCGGTACTTTAAAATCGTGTATGGACAAAGCGGCTGCTTTCTACCGGGAAGGATGTGTTTGGGTTCCCGGCGGCGGCGATTTTGCCGAACAAGTGCGTCAGGCTCAACAGCGTTGGCATTTCGATGATATTACCGCGCACGCAATGGCTCTTTTGGCGATGCGGCAGATGGCCTTGCTAATGCATTCGATGCATCGCGATTGTGTATTGGCTGGGTCGATTGCCGATACTGTTCGGCAGCTCGATCTAGGAAAATCGGTCATTTGGTCACCCGATGTCAATGAACTTAATCAAGCCGGTGTCCCCGCAAGTTGGGAAGTAACTTCCGACAGTCTTGCCGCTTGGCTCGCAGTTAGACTCGGTGCCGATGAATTAATTTTGATCAAGTCGGCTGAAATTCCGCAAGCCGCTGATGTAAACAAACTTGCGGAATTAGGGATTGTCGATCGGGCTTTTCCTGTAGTTACCGAAAATGCCCGATTTAAAATAAGCGTCGTTAATAAAGATAAGTTCTGATGGCAGATAACAATTTAACCCGAAAAACGCTCAATTCGGTCGGACGTTTGGTGAGCAAATTAGCCCGTCAAGCCTATTATCAGGCCAAGGAGTCGATGGGGCATCCGAAACGGGATATGGTGGTGAGGCATGTCGAACAAGCCTGCAGCAGTTTGCAAGAAACCAAAATTCATTTCGAAAGTGCTTTGGATCGATTTAAAACGATTGTCGTCGTTGACGATTCGACGCTCGAAACCAAATATCGCTTATTGCAGCAACAATACGATTTCTGTAAGGCGAAGGCAGATGAGGTCGGTTGCCGCGTTCGCGCGATCGAAGAAGTCACCGGTGCGTTGTTTGCAGAATGGGAAGCCGAAATAGACGAGTATAGTAATCGCTCGTTGAAGACCAAAAGTCGGCAGCAATTAAGGCAATCCCAGCAGCATTACGCTAAATTAATCAAAACGATGCACAGAGCCGAAAGTAAAATCAACCCGGTTTTGGCGGCATTCAAGGATCAGGTATTGTTTTTGAAGCACAATCTCAACGCGCAAGCGATTGCCGCGATCGAGCATGAGTTCATCGAAATCAGCATGGATATGACGCAGTTGGTTCAAGCGATGGAGCAGACCATTTTCGAAGCGAACCGCTTTATCGCCGGTTTGGTCGAGCAAAAAGCCTTGCCCGCAGCTTGAAATGGGGTCATTAAACAGCAAAGAGTCTGTTCGTCGAGTCGCTTAACAACCTAGGGTAAGGGGCCGCGAAGCTTTCTCTGCGCTAATTCGCAGGGGCGGATCGATGGTACAAATCCGCCCTGCATGTTTCTCTCTTAGGGCTTTTACAATTTGTAAAGAACGTCGTTCGCTTTATCTCTTTGGTCGGGTTTAATGTGTCGGTCTTGTTCGCGGCGTTCCCTTGCATATTTGTCGATCATTTCTTCCCAGGAGCTATATTGCTGGTATTCCCTGAAACCTTGGTTTTTACGTTGCTGATAAATCTCCCGGCCTGTTTCAATGACTTCGTCCGGATTTTTGCCGTCGACTTGAGACAGAAATTCAGCGGTGTCTTTGTAGGCGTCACGAATGGTCCAGAACGAGATTTCGAATTCAATTCGTTTTTCCGGGGGCAAGCGTTCCTTTAGCATTTTGACCGACCGGTAAGCGGTGCTGCTGCTTCGCCCGTTAATTTGTTCCGATCTACCGCAGGCGGTTAGCGATAAAGTCAATACGGAGAGCAAAAGGGCTGATAGAATCCTCATAGGGTTAACCTCAATCGTTATAGTGTCTGGTGTACTATTCTTATAATAATGTTAATTAGCTAATTAATTTTTCGGAAACTCCATTTTCCTGTTCGGTGTCCGCTGTGAAGTCGAACACTCCAATTACTTGGCGATTATAAACCTAAGCCACATCAATATGCTGGAATTTATTCAATTACTAAAGCAACGCTATCAAACGGTTTCTTCGCATACCGCTAACGATGCGGTCAAGGCAGTGTATCAGCAACGCATCGATCGGCAAATTTTGGCCGAAGCATCGATTCGTAAGGCCGATATGCATAAACGGTTTACTTTTCAACCCTTACAAGTGGCCGTAGTTGGTCCGACGCAAGCCGGAAAAAGTACCTTGGTCAATCTATTGCTGAACAGCTCTCAGGCTGGTGTGAGTCCGTTGGCCGGATTTACCGTGCATGCGCAAGGTTTTTGTAATGCGGTCAAACTTGAAGACTGCGAAAATGTGCAGCATTTCTTTGGACGTTTTCAACAAGTGCGCCAAGACGAATTACGTAAGGACAGGCTCGAGTGTTATGCCTTGACCGAGAACATAGGGTCATCCGATTTATTGCCCGAGTGCTTGGTTTGGGATACCCCTGATTTCGATTCGATCGGCGCGATTGGTTACAGCGAGGCGTTAATGCGTTCGATTGCGTTGGCCGATGTTGTGATTTTGGTCGTCAGCAAAGAGAAATATGCCGACCAATCGGTATGGGAGCTGATGAGTTCGATTGAAACATTGCGTCAACCGACCTTAATTTGCGTGAACAAGCTGGCCGAAGGTAGCGAGCATATCGTAATCCGTTCGTTGACCGAAAAATGGCGACAATCGAGAAGCGACGATTGCCCGACTATCGTGCCGCTATTCTATCAAAAACAAGCCGCACCAACATGGCCGGAAAGCGAGCGGTCGGCGGTCCGGCAATTGTTTCGCCAAGTCAATCGCCGCCGTTACAATGAAGCGGTTCAAGAGTTTTTGCTTAAACATTGGCAGGAGTGGCTGGAGCCTGTTCATGCGGAACACCTGGCATTGCAAGAATGGCGAAGCCTTGTCGATGCATCGATCAAACAGTCGTTAGCGCAGTATCAAAACGATTATTTGAATCATCCGCGTTATTACGAAACTTTTCAAAGCGCCTTGGCAAAATTGTTGAGTTTGTTGGAAATACCCGGGCTCGCAAGAGTTTTGGTCGGTACTCGCAAAGCACTAACTTGGCCGATTAGGCAAGTCATGAAAATAGGGGAGAAGAGATCTCGCATAACCGACAGCAGTCAGGAGGTTGCTTTATTGAATCATCTGGCGGAACATTTATTGATACGCATCATGGATGCATTGCTGGAAAAAACCGAACAAAATAGCGACAGCGCTTGGTGGCGGGGTGGTATCGGATTGTTGCGCAATCGGCGGCATACGTTATTGGCAGAATTCAACGATGCCGTGCTGCGTTATCATAATGATTTTCAGCAGGAAGTCGAAAGCGCGGCTTTTCGCCTCTATGCAAAATTACAGGAACAGCCTTATGTATTGAACGGTCTTAGAGCCACCCGCGCGACCACCGATGCGGCTGCCGTTGCCATTTCCCTTCAGGCTGGCGGACTAGGTCTGCACGATTTAATCATAGCACCTGCGATGTTATCGGTGACTTCGTTTTTGACCGAAAGCGCGATGGGGAGCTATTTGAATAAGGTCGAGGCGGAACTCAAGCAGCGGCAATTGCAAATTGTCAGGCAAAAACTTTATATCGAATGCCTTCGAGAGGCCTTGTTCAAACTGCCCGAGCAATTGTCCTCGGACAGCTATTTCAATATTACCCCGGAGCAATTAGAACAGGCCGAGCAGCAACTCAAGAATAAAAAACATGGATTACGATTACTCTGATTTAGTCGCAAACACCAAGCGTTGGGCCGAACGAGCAGTAGCGGCCGGATGGATAGACCAACATACGGCGAGACAGCTTGAGGCGATCGACTCGAGAACGCCGGAGTCGCTGATCGACCGTTCGTTATCCCGGCCCCTGATCGTCGCATTCATGGGCGGAACCGGTGTCGGCAAGAGCACATTATTGAACCGTTTGGCCGGTCAGGCGATCGCAAGAACCGGCATCGAGCGTCCGACGTCGCGAGAAGTGACGATGTACCGCCATCGCGCAGTGCAATTGTCGAAATTGCCGGAAAACCTACCGTTCGATGAAATCCGTCAGGCCGAGCACGATGACGAAACCAATAAAAATGTCATCTGGATCGATATGCCCGATTTCGATAGTACAGCCTTGCATAATCAAGAAATCGTGCGGCAATGGCTGCCGCATATCGATGTATTGATTTATGTCGTCAGTCCCGAACGATACCGGGATAACAAAGCTTGGCGTTTATTGCTGGCCGAAGGCGGGCGTCATGCTTGGCTGTTTGTGATGAATCAATGGGATCGCGGTGAGGCTGTGCAATACGGCGATTTTAAAGAACAGTTAAGCGTGGCCGGATTTGACGCCCCGATTATTTTCAAGACTGCCTGCGGCGAACCTGATTTCTCCGACGAGTTTGAAAACTTGGCTGAGACGATTGCAGCACTTGCGACCGAAACCACAGTCAAACAATTGGAATATCGAAATACTCAGGCTCGAAAGGATGCATTGAAAATGAGATTGGCCGATTGTTTGAATCATGTCGGCAATGACCTGGATTATCGAAATCTTGCTGAGCGCTGGCGACGGAGCTGGCAGGACACCGGTCGAACTTTGCAGCAAGGTTTCGAATGGCCGCTTCGACATCTAGCCGGTTATTATGCCGAACATGATAAAGCGTCGAAACAGCAGCAAAGCGAGTTATGGGATGCGTGGGCGCAAAGCCGTTTTGAGGATACGCTCGACGACCTTATTCTACATGCCGATGCCAACGGGTTGGCGACAGCTGCGCTGAAACGCGCATTATTGCAATTACGAGGCAAGGCCGAAAAACTCATGTATGACCAAACAGAACTCGCGGTCAGACAGGCCTTGGCCAATCCCGGACATGCCGCGCATCGTGCTTTTTTAAAAGGTATGCGGTTTTGCGAAATCGTACTGCCGCTCGGCGCGATGAGTTTTGTCGGTTACCAGGTTTTTTCCGGTTACTATCATAGTAGTTTGGAATACCGTAACTATCTGGGGGCGAACTTTGCGATCCATAGCGTTTTGTTTGTAGGCCTCAGTTGGCTGATTCCGTTTTTCATCCTGAAAAAGCTCAAGCCATCGCTTGAAAAAGCCGCATTGAAAGGTTTGAAAAAGGGCGCGGCGATAGGGCTGATACAAATCGAAGCGGAGATCGTCAATGCCATCGAGAGGCTTTGTCAGCAACGTAACGAAATTGCGGCAGAGGTCGAGCAGATAATACGACAATGCGAGAGCAGTCAAGAAAGTATCGAAACGATACGAATTGATAGTCGTTTAGCTAGAATGTTGGTTGATTAAAGTTTTTTTGGTAAGCAGTAAGTTGTAAGCGGTGAGCAGGGAAAGAGGAGGGAAGAGGAAAGAGGAAAGAGGAAAGAGGAAAGAGGAAAGATGAAAGATGAAAGATGAAAGATGAAAGATGAAAGATGAAAGATGAAAGATGAAAGATGAAAGATGAAAGATGAAAGATGAAAGATGAAAGATGAAAGATGAAAGATGAAAGATGAAAGATGAAATTAGGACTTGACAAATGGGTTAAATGCCGGATCATTTCACCGCTCACCGCTCACCGCTCACCGCTCACCGCTCACCGCTCACCGCTCACCGCTCACCGCTCACCGCTCACCGCTCACCGCTCACCGCTCACCGCTCACCGCTCACCGCTCACCGCTCACCCAAACATATCCAAAATTAAATTTAAACTTAAGGAACTGTCGGTCATTAAGAAGGTCTTTATATGCGAACGATGCAGAAACGGAAAGAGGCAAGTTCGAAGCGCGATAATAAATTAACATTTGCTAATGATGAATTTAATTGTTAATATCGCGCAACACTAAGGGGGCGACATGGCTTCGACGTGGGTAGCAAAACCTTGAGTGCATGCCGAGCACAGTACAGCTCGTAAAACCTACTGAAATAAAGTATTCGCAAACGACGAAAACTACTCAATGGCTTTGGCTGCATAAAAACAGCCACCATTCCTCTGACTATCTGTGCTTATGCGGGTAGGATCTTCGGATCACTCAGGGGTCACAGCACATAAGATCGTGCCGATGCCTGTCCGGAGCTGACGCACTAAAACCTAACGGAATCGCCGACGGTTTTCTTGGCCTGACGGGTAGCCGGCGGTTAAATCAAAAGATCAGGATAAGCATGTAGAGCTTGTGGCGGAGTGCTTGCGGACGCGGGTTCAATCCCCGCCGCCTCCACCAAATTCAAGAAGGTGAACTGATCTCAGTTCACCTTTTTTTATGCCTGTGTCCCGCGCTACAGGCCTTATTTGCCAAGGAGTTGCGGACTTGGTCGTCGCGGACTTTCACCTTTTAATGGAAAAACGCCCGATGAATGGTTGCAAGAATTGATTGCAGACACGATCAAACAACGTGCGCGCAAGGCGGCGACCTATTCTACTTCGGCTGGTAAGGAAGAGCCTTTTCAATCAGCCGGCGAATGGGATGTTTTTTTCGAGCGTTTTAGTCGCCCCGTCGTTGATGAAAGTCCTTGTACGAGAGAGGAAATCTATGCCGGCCGCTGTATCGATAGCACTATTGGGAGCCAATGATGTTAGTAGAATTACAACCCGAATTTGAAGAAGTCTTGCAACCACTAGGTCAGCATGCCATTGAATTTTTCCTGGCGGCAAGCTTGTACCATGCAGGTAAAATCAGTTTCGCCAGTGCCGCACATATTGCCGGACTTAGTTTCGAAGCGTTCAACGACCGCTTAATAGAACATTTCGATCAAGGTTACCGAATAGCCGATCAATGTGTTTTAGAAGATATAGCAACGGTTGATGACCTCAAACTATGAAAATAGTCTTGAACACCAGCCCGATTATTTTCCTTGGCAAGATCAATTGTCTGCATTTACTAACGCATTGCGCGACCGAGATTTTGGTGCCGGAAGACGTCAAAGCAGAATTAGGCGATGACAGTTTGCCCAGCTTCATGCTTGTTAAAGCATTATCGAACACCGGTGACGCTTACCTCAGAGGCGCATTAGGCCAACTCCATCGCGGCGAATTGTCCGCCATGGTATTGGCGCAAGAAACACTGGCCGACTTTGTCATTCTGGACGATTTGTTGGCCCGAAAAAAAGCCCAGCGTCTTGGGTTAAAAGTCATGGGTACCCTTGGCTTATTGTTGCTGATGGCAAAATCCGACATCCTGACCCCGGTACAAGTTTGGCGGCATATTAACAAATTAACCGGACAACATGGCATGTATTTATCGTCTCGCCTTATGGAACAAATCAGGCAAAATCTCTTAATTTCCTCAGACACGAAGTAATTGCCGCACCGCTGGTTAAAATTGGACTGCCCATTCGAATGAACACCAACAACATCAAAAAATACGCCCCACATAGGTGCGCGGGCGTTTAGTCAGATCTCCGGTATGGTCAAGAATAAGTTCTTCATACTTAGGAGTTAGATATTCTGAAGGTGGATTTTTATTTGATACAAATGGCAGCAACAAAACCACCAGACAACCATGGAAATGCAACAGCTGGAGGAAGAAAACAACCGCTTGTTCATCAACGCCTATGGCTTGCAAGACGAACTAACTGACACCCGATGAACCACTGGAGCAAATCACCTTAACCGTCAATCCCAAATATCGCTATGGCGGCAACTATCCTGACACGGGGGGAAGCTGAAACGCAAGCACTGATAGCGAAAAGTCTGGGCTACGTAACGAGCCAGTATACGGGGTGGATAATCTGCAGCTCGCGCCAGGCTATGAGCCTGAACCCCAAGAGAACAAACATTAATGACGTTGATATCCCTAAAAGACCTCGAAGCCCATCTATGGCACGCCGCTCATATCATCACCGGCCCCATAGACGCCTCTGACTACAAAACGTACATTTTTCCGGTTCTGTTTTTCAAACGGATATGCGATGTCTACGACGAGGAGTTTGATCAAGCCTTGGCGCAAGTGGGTGATGAAGAGCTTGCCAAGGGCGATATGTTCCATCGCATACAGATTCCAGAAAACTGCCACTGGAGCCATGTATTCAATCGAACGAAAGACGTCGGCCAGGCTCTGAAGGATGCGTTCAGAGGCATCGAGCTGGCAAACCCAAAGCTCCATGGCATTTTTGGTGATGCCAGCTGGACCAACAAAGATCGCCTGTCAGATGAACTATTAAGCACACTGCTCAATCATTTCAATAAGGTGAATCTCGGTGTCGCCAGCGTACGCGATGACGATATGGGTCGTGCGTACGAATACCTGATTAAACGCTTTGCAGATAAGGCCAACAAAAAGGCGGGCGAATTCTATACCCCGCGCACAATTGTTCGCTTAATGGTCAATATTCTTGACCCCAAAGCCGGTGAAAGTGTCTACGACCCCGCATGCGGCACCGGCGGCATGTTGCTGGAAACCATCCATCACGTTAAAGAAAACGGCGGTGATCCACGCCTGCTAAAAATCAAAGGCCAAGAAAAGAACCTAACCACCGAAGCCATTGCGCGCATGAATCTGTTTCTCCATGGCCAGGAAGACTTCGATATTGTGCGCGGCGATACATTGCGTGACCCTAAGTTTCTGGTCAGCGATCGGTTGGAAACCTTTGATTGTGTAATCGCCAACCCGCCATTCAGCCTCAAAGAATGGGGCTATGATCTTTGGTCGGCGGACCCGTTCGGCCGCAAACAGTATGGCCTGGCTCCCAAAACTAACGGCGATTTTGCCTGGGTACAGCACATGTTCGCCTCGTTAAATGACAAGGGCCGAATGGCCGTCGTTTTGCCACATGGCGTGCTGTTCCGTGGCGGAGCTGAAGGTGCCATCCGCACCAAACTACTACAAGAGAATCGCATTGAAGCCATTATCGGTGTGGCATCGAACCTCTTTTATGGCACAGGCATTCCAGCCAGCATTCTCGTGCTACGCAAATCACGCCCGCAGACTCATAAAGATCATGTGCTGATCGTTAATGCCGAAGAAATCTTCACCAAAGGTCGAGCGCAAAACACCCTAAGCAATGATCAAGCCGATGAAATCTACGCTATCTACCAAAGCCAGATTCAACAGGGCCCTAAAGCTGCAGAAATTGAAGGGGTTGCGCGCTGGGTTCCAATCAGTGAAATCGAAGAAAACGACTTCAACCTGAACATTGCGCGCTATGTCCAAAAGCCACTGGAAGAAGAAACCATAACGGTTGAGGAAGCTTTGAGAGATTTTCAACAAAAGCTCGCCGCATTGGAACAAGCCGAAGACGAATTGGAAGCCCTACTGATCCAAGAGGGTTTTGAGATATGAAAAAAGCAGATTTAGAAAACCTCCTTTGGGGTGCGGCCGAGTTTTTACGCGGCCAAATCGACGCCTCAGACTACAAACAGTACATCTTCCCTCTGCTGTTTTATAAACGCCTGTCCGACGTGTACTTAGAAGAATACGCCGAAGCGTTGGAGATTCACGAAGGCGATGCCGAATACGCCGCCATGCCCATGTTCCACCGTTTTGATATTCCACAAGAAGCGCGTTGGGAAAAGGTGCGCAACACCAGCAAAAACATTGGTGAAGCCATTCAAAACGCGCTGCGCTTAATTGAAGCGAACAATCCGCGCTTGCATGGGGTGTTTGGCGATGCCCAGTGGACCAACAAAGAGCGTCTGCCCGATCACCTGCTGGCCGACCTCATTGAACACTTCAGTAAAATTCCGCTGGGTATTAAATCCGTTGCTCAGGATGATCTGGGGGAAGCTTACGAATACTTAATCAAAAAATTCGCCGACGACTCCGGCCACACCGCTGCCGAGTTTTATACCAACCGCACCGTGGTGCATTTGATGACCCGCATCATGGGCTTGAAACCCGGTGAAACCGCCTACGACCCCACCTGCGGCACTGGCGGTATGTTGCTTAACGCGGTGATGGATCTGCGCGAACGCGGTGAAGAATGGCGCAGTGTGCATTTGTATGGCCAAGAAGTAAATTTGCTCACCTCAGCCATCGCCCGTATGAACATGTTCCTGCACGACATTGAAGAATTCGATGTGCTGCGCGGCGACACCCTGGCTGAACCCAAGTTTATTGAAAACGACCAGCTCAAGCAGTTTGATGTCATTTTCGCCAACCCGCCTTACTCCATCAAAAAGTGGAACCGCGACAAGTTTGCCGCCGACCCCTATGGCCGTAATCTGTATGGCGTGCCACCACAAGGCTGTGCCGACTATGCGTTTTATACCCATATCATCCTTAGCCTAAAACCCGACACTGGCCGCGCCGCCATGCTCTGGCCGCACGGCGTACTATTCCGCGATTCCGAGCAAAGCATCCGTAAACAGGTGATTGAATCCGACATTATCGAAGCGGTGATTGGCCTTGGGCCAAACCTATTCTACAACTCGCCGATGGAATCCTGCGTGGTGGTGCTTAATTGCAATAAACCTGCCGAGCGCAAAAACAAGGTGTTGTTTATTAATGGCGTAGAACACGTAACCCGAGCGCGCGCCCACAGCCGCTTATCCGATGAGGATTTAGCCGTGCTGTGTGAAGCCTACTTTGCACCTGACAAGCAAAGCGACATCACGGCTTTGGTTGATATCGACACCATCAAAGAAAACCTCTACAACCTGTCGATTCCGCTCTATGTGCAAGCACAAAGCAATGGCGAAGTACACGATATTGAACATGCCATCGAGGCATGGAAAGTCAGCCGTGTGCAATTGAAGAAACAGACCAATAAATTATTCCAGAGCCTCGCGCAGTTAGGTTACGAGGTAAAAAACAATGACTGATAAACAAACCGTTAAATTTGGTGATATTTGCCGTGAAGTAAAGCTCACCACCAAAGACCCGATTGCCGATGGCTATGAACGCTACATCGGCTTAGAACATTTGGATTCCGGTTCGCTAAAAATCAAACGCTGGGGAATGATTGCTGAAGATAACCCAAGTTTTACCCGAGTCTTTAAAAAAGGGCATATCCTTTTTGGGAAGCGCCGTCCATACCTAAAAAAGGCGGCTATTGCTGAGTTTGATGGGATATGCTCAGGTGACATTATTGTTATGGAGCCAAAGGCAAACTTCGACAGGGATTTACTGGCGCATATAGTTCAATCAAATATATTTTGGATGACGGCAATAAACACATCATCTGGGTCGCTATCACCCAGAACTAAATTCAAATCAATTGCAGAGTTTTCTACTACCAAGTCCTCATTGAATACGCTTTCAGAAAAGAAAAACATTCTTTTAGCTTCAGAAAATATCAATAATTATGCAAGGGCGGCTATTAGTTCTGGCGAAAATCTTGTGCCGCTGTTAATGCAAGAATTGTTGTACGGATGTAAGAGTGATGAACCAAAAAGGCAAGCGAATTGCGGCTTGATACCTGAGTCGTGGGATGAGGTTAGGTTTGATTTGGTAGGCAAGTTTCTTAGCGGTGGAACACCTTCAAAGTCGAAATCTGAATATTGGGGAGGTTCAATTCCTTGGTTCAGCCCAAAAGACATGAAGACGGTAAATCTATCGGAATCTATAGATACTATAACTGATGAAGGTGCAAAGTCAGGTTCAAAAATTATATCTGAGAATACAATACTATTTGTTGTAAGAGGAATGATACTGGCACATACGTTCCCGGTTGGAATAACCAATGTTACAGCGGCTTTCAATCAGGATATGAAGGCTATAGAAGTCGATGAGGATTTTTGCCCTCGATTTATTCTCAATTGGCTAATTGCGAGCTCGCCAAAGTTCCTATCGAGCGTTAGCACATCCACTCATGGCACCAAGAGATTAAGCTCTGATTCTTTTTCTACGTTTTGGGTTCCTAAGCCACCAAAGCATTTGCAGGAAAAAACTGCACTAATTTTGGATGGGTACCGTGAATTACTCAGCACTATTCGCTCTAAGGAAGAAAGAGCAAACTCAATTAGGCAGGAAATAGTAGGAAATTATTTGGGGTAACATATGTTTAACGAACAAACCGTCACAGAAAATGGAATGATTGACCGCTTAAAAGGTTTAAGCGGCGTAAAGTGGACTTACTGCCACGGTGAGAGCCTGCCCAAACAAGCGCAGGATATCTTTGTCGATGAGTGGCTTAAAGACGCGTTGTGTTCGTTAAACCCCGATATCGCCAAGCAGCCGGATTATGCGGATGAAGTGATCTACAAACTGCGTGGTGTGGTGCTGGAAGCGCGCCACACCGGCTTGGTGAAGGCCAATGAAAACTTCCATGAATGGTTGATGGCCGAGAAAACCTTGCCCTTTGGCGAGAACGGCGACCATATCACCATCAATCTGATTGATTTCGACAATATCGACAACAACCATTTTGTGGTCGCGCAGCAAGTGCACTATATCGCGGCCACCGAAGTCTATTTTGATATTGTGCTGTATGTGAATGGCATTCCCTTGGTGGTGGGTGAAGTGAAAACCGCTACCCGCCCGAGTGTTACCTGGCAAGACGGTGCCGCCGATTTTATGGGTGGCAAAAAGCACTACTGGAAAAACGTTGAACCCTTCTTTGTGCCCAACTTGCTGTGTTTCGCCAGTGAAGGCAAAACCTTTGCTTACGGCGCCATCAATGCCCGGGTAAAAGATTGGGGGCCTTGGCACAACACAGATCAGCGAAATGAAATACTGCCTGGCATGGCTTCGGTACTCGACAGTTGCGAAGGTTTGTTAAACCCGCAAACGTTGTTGCAGTTACTCGAATCCTTCGCGTTGTTTTCAACGGTAAAAATCGGCAAGAACACGCCACCCAAGCGCATTAAAATTCTACCGCGCTACCCGCAGTTTGAAGCTGCAAAGCAGATTGTGGAGCGTGTGCGCAAAGGTTACCCGAAAAAAGGCCTGATCTGGCACTTCCAGGGTTCGGGTAAATCCTTGTTAATGCTCTATGCCGCCAAAATGCTGCGCGCCGAAAATGCGCTTAAAAATCCCACCGTATTGATCGTGGTCGACCGCCGCGACCTGGACAGTCAAATCAACGAAACCTTTGGCGGTGCGGATGTTAAAAACCTCATCAAGGTGCAAAGCTGCAAGAAGCTCGGTGAGCATATCGAGCAAGACAGCCGTGGCATATTGATCTCCACCATCTTCAAGTTTAAAGAGGTCGAGATTGACGAGTGCAGCCCCAATGGCCTGAATAACCGCGACAACATCATCGTGCTCGTAGACGAAGCCCACCGCACCCAAGAGGGCGGCTTGGGCGAGAAGATGCGCTGGGCCCTTCCCAATGCGCATTTCTATGGGTTAACCGGTACACCGATTTCGGGCATTGACCGCAACACCTTCAAACTATTTGGCGCCGAGGAGGACCCCGGCCGCTATATGAACCGCTATAGCTACAAACAATCCATTCGCGATGGCGCCACCAACCCGGTTAAGTTTGAGCCACGCTTGGCTGAACTGCGCGTAGACCGTGACGCCATTAACCAAGAATTTGAACAGCTGGCCCAAGAAAACAACCTGGACGAAGAAGAAAAGGCGGCGCTCTCCAAGCGTGCAGGTAAATTGGCTGTGATGCTCAAAGCACCCAAACGCATGGCCGCAGTCAGCTCCGATATTGCCGAGCACTTTACCAGCCATGTGAAGCCGAAAAAGATGAAAGGCATGGTGGTGGTGTACGACCGCGACGCTTGCGTGCAGATGTACTATTTGCTCGGTGAAAAACTCGGCTTTGATGCCGTTGATGTGGTGATGAACGTCGACCAAGCACCGGTAAAAGCCGGAGAAGGCGGTAAAAAAGACAAGCTCAACAAAGACTGGCGCAAGTGGCATGACGATTTAGAACTGCCGATTCAGCAGACAGATTTCGAGCGTTGGCAGCAGATTGATGCCGAAGATCAGGCTCAGAAGGACTTAATCGAGAGCTACAAAGATCCCAAGCACCCGATACAGCTGATTATCGTGACCGCCAAGTTGCTCACCGGATTTAATGCGCCGATTTGCTATTGCATGTACTTGGATAAGCCCCTGCGCGATCACACCCTGTTACAGGCCATGTGTCGCACCAATCGCTTGTACGAAACGGACGAGGTGCGCAAAGACATGGGCCTGATCATTGACTACCTCGGCGTATTTGAAAACCTGCGTACCGCGCTGGCCTACAATCCGGAAGAGATTGATGGCGTAGTGGAAGGCATTGAGGCCTTTAAAGAGCTGCTGCCTGCTCAGCTAAACAAGTGCCTGGACTTCTTCCCCGATGTGGACCGCACACTAGAAGGCTTCGAAGGCATTATGGCCGCGCAAGAATGTTTGCCGACCAATGAAAAGCGCGATGAGTTCGCCGCCAGCTTCGGTGTGTTGTCCAAGCTATGGTCAGCTATTAATCCTGACCCATTCTTAAGTCCTTTCAGAAAGGATTATAAATGGCTGGCGCAAATCTATGAGTCCGTCCGCCCTGTAGGCCAAACCGGCGCTCTTGTGTGGGCGGCATTGGGCCCTGAAACCATCAAGATGATCCACGAGCATACCGATATCAACCGCATCCGCGACGATATCGATGAGCTGATCATGGATGAACACGCTATTTTTACCCTGACTGAAAAAGAACAAGAACAGCGCGCGAAGCGACTGGAGATTAACTTAATGGGGCGCCTGCGAGGTCACACCGATCCGAAATTTATCGAGCTGGGTGAGCGCCTGGAAAAGCTGCGCCAAGACTACGAAGCCGGTGTGATTAAAGCGATCGACTGGTTAAAAGGACTGTTAGACGCAGCCAAGGAAACCGTGCAAGCCGAGCGCGAAACGGGCGACCGCGTCGTTACCGAAGAGGACAACAAACAGGCCTTAACCAAGCTCTTCCTGGAAACCCGGCCCGAAACAACACCAAAGTTAATAGGCGATGTGGTTGAGCAGATCGACAAAATCGTCAAAGCCACCCGTTTCGAAGGTTGGCAAAACTCCAATAGTGGTCCGCGTGAAATCCAAAAGGCGCTTCTGGTGACGCTTGCGCAATTTGGGCTGGGTAAAGATAAAGAGCTGTTTAATAAGGCTTACGCCTACATCGAAGAACATTACTAACAGGGATGGACGCATGACCGTCAGAAAAAGAATCTCAAAAAGCACCATGTCGATGTTTCTTCGTACAAAGTGTGATCGTGAACTCTATCTCTCTTTGCATGAGGATTCTGAACTCGAGGCTAATGGTATGCCGGTTCCGTTGCAGGCTCGACCGGGAATTGGAGTGCTACAAACGGTTGGAAGGGATTTTGAAGATGATCGCAATGAACAGCTGATTCAGGCGTTTTACAGTCTTGTCATATATCAGCCCGACAAAGGAGGCGCAAACTATAATGGCCCCCTAAATGTTTTGTCGTTGATCAAAAGACTTTGAATGACGAATGGGCTGCTTTGGTGGGTCTTTGTTTGAAATTTCGCCGATTGTTGTTAAACCCTGGGTTTAATAATCATGATATTTTCAAACTCTATTTGATTCGAAAGTCCTCGTGTAAATTAATCCAATGGCCTTTCAGTTTCTGCTTGTGCGCCTCATTCATGGGGAGATCTTTGATAGCCTCTCGCCAAAGATTTCGAGCCTTCTCCATGACATCATCCAAGTGGGGTTTAATTACTCTCCATGGAATCTCGGCACGATTAGCCCATGACTGAAAGTTTGCCAAGGATACGTCATACCACTCTTTAGTCTTGCCTAAATTCAGTGCGAAATGTCGTTCACCGTCGATATATAAGCTCGTGGTAACAATATCGTACGCGGGTGAAAGCCTTGGCGTGATTTTATCTGAATAAATCAAACTCCAATTCTTTAGATGTGCATCGCCATTTGCGAGAAGAATGTTGACAAGCAATCGCCTAGCGAATTGTTGTGCATCGGCCAAACCATCACCAGAAAAACCGTAAATAATTCGGCCTATTTGTTCGTAGTTTGCCGAGTTGTATTTTTCATGGGCGTATTTAACCAGCACCTGGGCAAAGTCTTCCATGTGGATGCGCGCATCATTATCGCGATCAAAGCGTTTGATTGCGAAGGCTAGCTTTTCATCGGGCAGATTTATCTGCGGAAGATTATCGAGTTTATTTAGCTCAACCAGCTTAATTTCCGGAATGTCCACTCCGACCAATTCCGCAAGTTTCATTGCGGTATATTCGTTTACCGGCACATCTTTATGCTTGGTAGAAGGCGTTTTTACAATCCAATCGCCCAAGACATCGCCTTTGGAAAGATTGTAACGTCCGTCTTTTTCCTTCATGGAAAATTTCATCTGAACGCCGGCCAATGAAAATTTGTTTTCCGGTGATACATTGTCAAACTTTATTGCTCGAGCTTTGCCGTGAGTATTGAGAACACTATCTGGAACATCGTCTGGTTCCATCGGCTCGGCCACCAAGGCGCCAGGCAGGTCAGCACCTAAATAGGAAAGAATATGGAACTCGTTGTCGACATGAACTTTGAGTCCTTGAGCAATCAACTCTCTCAGTGACCCCTCCGGAAGTAAATTGGACAATGTAGGGTGCAGCCTTTGGTTTCTTGTCCATGGTTCCGCCATTATTTTTTTAGAATGAGGAAACGCTGGGTGAGTAATCAAACTAAAGGTAGGACGGTTTGCATCATTTTTAAATTCCTCGGTAAAGCTCAGTACATTTCTACCGCCTTGAAAGCCAGCCAAATACCCAACCAGCCTGTCGTGCAGGCTCAACTTGATTACGTTTATCTCATCGACTTGGGCTTCGCTCATGAATCATCCCCCAGCAAGTCCTGCCATGGATCATCTGAAAGACTTTTCTTTGCCTCTTCTTTTGCAGTTTTTGTCGCCTGGCATATATGCTCCTTACCTAGCTCGGAACTCTCCTGTTCAAGCAGCGCTATGACAGCGCCAAGCTTTTCCTTTGGTATGAGCATAAGTTCGCTATTCAAGCCCTTCGCTATCAACTCCAAGGTGTTTAGCCTAGGGTTTCCTTTTGATTCCATGCGCTGATATTGCTGACGAGATACGCCTACACGCAACATCATGTCGTTCTGCTTGAGGTCGAGTGTCAGTCGCCGTTGTTTTATCTGGTGGAGTAAAGAATTCATCTTAGTAAACACATATGTTGCTTTCACGATGGATAGCAACATATTAGTTGCTTTCATATCTAAAGGCAACTTATCCGTTGCTTTTGAGGGGTGCCACACCAGCAGCATAAAAGGCAGCATATATACCTTTCGCACTTCAAATTTCGGCAGTGCCGGAGGAGGCCTCGGGGTGCTCGATAAAGGCTTTGCCAGCATGGAGCTGGCATAGAGCCTACATGGACGTATTTACGGCGTCCTTTAACGGGCACCCCGAGGCCGAATTTTCATCTGCGATGAGTATATATTGCCTTTTGGCCGTAGCGCTCTCGTTGTCGAACAGTCGAGTAAGCCGCCGATTCCCAAAATGAACGGAACTTTGTAGCCGAACTCGGCACCCGTGATGAAGTAGTGGTCAACGCCAAACTGCCGAAAGGCTTTTTCATGTCGACGCCGGTCGGTGACTACAATCCGAATTGGATGATCGCGCATTCGAAGATTGAATGCGCCCGCATGTTTTTCGAGCGACTCAATCATATAGTGTTCGCACATCAAATTTCGTTTTTTTATCCCCTCATCCTAGCTTTCTCCCGGAGGGAGAATATATTGAAGCGCCGAAATTTGATGTGCGATAGGCAAAAATCAACGAAGAGCAAGTGAAATCCGACGTCGAGGACAATTACATAAAACTGATGAGGTTAGTGATGTAAACAAGCTTGTTTATTGCAATGTTGATGGGAGAATTGAAATCCGGCAACTCAATAAAAAACAGTGGGTCGCTTTTGCTGCGGCAGTATCGCATTTTTCAAAAGGCAATAAAAAAAGGCCTTAACGGAAAATCCGCTAAAGCCTTGATTATTCTTTGGTACCGAGGGCCGGAATCGAACCGGCACGGTATCGCTACCACTGGATTTTGAATCCAGCGCGTCTACCAGTTTCGCCACCCCGGCAAAGAACGGATATTATATTGAAATTTTTTCAATTGTCCAATGTTTTTTTAAGTGTCATTATTCGGAGCAAACTGGTATTATCGCGCGCCATGAAAAAAAGCGACTTTAATTATCATTTACCGGAGCATTTAATTGCTCAATACCCCTTACCTGACCGCGTTAGCAGCCGATTGTTGTGTTTGGATGGCGCTAATGGGAATTTGCGCGATAAGCGGTTCAGCGATTTTATCGATTTGGTCGAGGCTGATGATTTATTGGTATTTAATGATACCAAGGTGATTCCCGCGCGCCTATTCGGACAAAAACAAACCGGCGGCAAGGTGGAAATTTTGATCGAGCGCATCGTCGATCGGCATGAAGCCATTGCGCATGTACGAGCGAGTAAGTCGCCCAAAGCCGGGACGATTATCGATTTGGATCGAGATTATCGCTGCGTAGTGCAGGGTAGGGAGGATGACTTGTTTAGGCTCCGCTTCGATGGCGACGCCGGCGTGCTCGACATTCTGGAAAGCATCGGTCACATTCCGTTGCCGCCTTATATCGACCGGGCTGACGACGCTGTCGATTTGGAGCGCTACCAAACCGTATTTGCGAAGGAAGCGGGTGCCGTGGCGGCGCCGACTGCCGGCCTGCATTTTAGCCAAGCTATTCTTGATCAGTTAGACGCAAAGGGCGTACCAAAAACGTTTGTGACGCTGCATGTCGGGAGCGGTACGTTTCAACCGGTTCGAGCCGAGGATTTGTCTCAGCATCTAATGCATAAGGAATATTATGCGGTTTCGCCTGAAACAGTCCAAGCAGTCGAGCAAGCCAAGTCTCGTGGCGGACGTGTCATCGCTATCGGCACCACGGCGGTAAGGGCATTGGAATCGGCTTCGAGGAGCGGCAGACTTGAGCCCGGTTTTGGCGATACCGATTTGTTCATTACGCCGGGTTACCGATTTGTATCGGTCGATGTTTTGCTGACCAATTTTCATTTGCCCGAGTCTACGTTATTGATGCTGGTTTCGGCGTTTGCCGGTTACGACAATATTATGAAGGCTTATCGGCATGCCATAGAACAAGAATACCGTTTTTTCAGTTACGGCGATGCGATGTTCTTGACACGTTGATGCGCTCATAAATTACTATTTGCCGCTCCCTTCAGCTCGATAACATTATTCTCCGGATCTTCGATATACAACGAAGGTCCGTAGCCTTCTGCTCCGTAATGTATTTCGATATCACTGTAGCTAACGCTTTTTTCTACTAAGTACCGTTTGATTTCTTGTTCATCGAACGGGTCGATACGCAGGCAAAAATGATGCATGTTCCGACCCTCTTCGCTCGGAGCCCGGCCTCCTTGGCGGCCGAGTTCGCCTTGGACCGAGACGATGTCGATCAATGAGGCTCCTGCTCTCAATTGATACAAGCCGATTTTTTCCGACGATTTTTCGAGATGGCAAGCCAGCACATCGCAATAGAAGCGGATCATCGTTTCCGGGTTTCGGGCCCGGATCACGACATGGTCGATATTTTTAATCTGGAGCATGACTGGACTCCTTGAGGATAAGAGCTATCAGCATCGGCTTGGCGCGCTTGAAAGCCGGCATCGGCCTCTTGCTTATCGGAAAGCGCCATGGCAACTAGCTTTTTGCGCTTCGAGAAAGCTTAAGACTCGGCATCGGCTTCGGCCAATAGAAAAATTACCGACCAAGGCGTCAGCCGGCCCTGTTCGACACGTTCGGACGCGTCCGGTTCGGCGGCAAACAAGACTTCGCCATCGCTAAAGCAGTTGACCCAAGCCGGTTCGCTGCCGAGGTTGGCGATCATTTTTAAAATGCTTCCATCATTCATCGGCCATTGCACGCATAACGCATGTTCATTGAGAACTCGGTATTCGGCTTGCCCTCCGGTCAATCCGTAGAGTCTCGGTCGAATATACCGGCTTCGAATGCGTAATAGTTTTCGGTGATATTCGAGCCATTGCAGATGCGGCGTTTCGTCGATTTCGTTCCAATCCAGTATTGCCGACTCGAAGGTTTCCGGCTCATTCGGCGTCGGAATCGGCTTTTTGGGGTTCGGTTTGAAATCGGGGAACTTGGCAAATTCGTTGAGCCTGCCTTCGGCGACTTGCTTATTTAAGTCGTCGGAGAAGTCGACAAAGTAGTTGAAAGGACGGCTGCAGGCCCATTCCTGTCCCATGAACAACAACGGCGGGGCAGGGGCTAGCAGCAATATCGCGGTTGCGGCTCGTAACGCTTCGGGCGAGCATAGAGCCGATAAGCGTTCGCCATAGGCTCGGTTGCCGATTTGGTCGTGAGTCTGGAGAAAATTGACAAAAGCGGTCGGCGGTAGATCCTTCGACGGTTCGCCGCGCGGATTGTCGTCTCGGTATCCGGAAATCTCTCCCTGGTAGGCAAAGCCTTCGGCAAGACACCGCCCCAGGTGTTGAATCGGCTGCTCGCCGTAGTCTTGATAATAACCTTGGTGTTCGCCGGTCAACTGTGCGTGTAGTGTATGATGAAAGTCGTCATTCCACTGCGAGGTAAAATAACGTTCCGGGTGCTCCGAATTCTGCCTCAAGTAATGCGCGGCATTGGCGTCGTTTTCCAGTATCAAGTGAATTTGCCGGTCGAAACCCGGACCCCGGCGCACGGCTTCGGCCAGACAACTCAAAAAATCCGGGTCGGATTCGTCGAAAATGGCATGTACCGCATCCAGGCGTAGGCCGTCGAAATGAAACTCGTCAAGCCAATACAAGGCATTATGGATAAAAAACTGGCGTACCCAATGGCTGTGTTCGCCGTCGAAATTTATCGCCGCGCCCCACGGCGTATGCGTTCGATCGCTGAAAAATGCCGGCGCGTAATGATGCAGATAATTGCCTTCCGGTCCGAAGTGATTGTAAACCACATCGTTGAAAACCATCAGACCCTTGGCATGAGCGCTGGCAATCAAGTCTTTTAAGTCGTCGGGTGTCCCGTAGCGGCTGTCGGTGGCAAATAACAGAGCACCGTCGTAACCCCAATTACAGCGCCCGGGGAAGTCGGCGATCGGCATCAATTGCAATGCGGTGACGCCTAAATCGACCAAGTGGTCTAGATGTTTTTTAACGCCGGCGAATGTGCCTTCTTTACTGAAAGTGCCGACATGCAATTCGTAAATGACCGAATCTTCCCAAGGCAGGCCTATCCAATCATTGTCTTGCCATTGCCATTCGCTAGGATCGATGACCTGACTGGAACCGTGGACATCCTGCGGTTGATATCGGGAGGCAGGATCGGGAACTTGTATTTTTTTATCGATTCGGTATTGGTAATAAAATCCCGCGCTGGCCAATTCGGTAGTAATGCCGAACCAGCCATCATCTTCCGGGGCCATCAGCAATCGTGTTTCCGGAGCCAAACCTTGTAAACAAAGTTCGACTTGCTTCGCGCCGGGCGCCCACAAGCGGAAATTGACGCGTCCGTCGTCGAGTATATGAGAGCCGAACGGCATGGAGTGTAGACGTTTTACGATAGACATAAGCTTTAACCTTACGCGGCCTTTAGCGACCGCAACTTTTGCGATCCTTGCAAACGCGGGGAGAGGTTTTCACTCTTAGTAAATTCTCAAGAGAAAACCGTGATATTCACTTATAGGACTGTTCGTATTCTTGCGATCCTTAGCTATCAATATACGCCGACGAATTTATACATGCAAGGTTGGGTCGGAATTCACCCGTTAGGAACAGGCATGAAATCTGTGCTTTAATGTCCTAAGGGTTTGGTCGTAAATAACTTCCCTATTTTAGGGAGGGTTTGGTAATTCGATTGGCAGGTGTCGGCAGCAGGGCAGATTTTTGCTCTATGCAAGATCTGCATTCACGGCATCCCTGGCGTTCGAGTTGCCGTCTTCGATAGACACATCCCATACCTTTTTTCATAGACGGTTTTTCGATCAAAAGGGAGTCAGGTGAAACCGCCTATTTGAAGATCGTTAGAATTAACGTTTCCGCCATTCTAAATTTCAAATGCATCTACTGAGAAGCTGACAACGAAAAGTATATAATACCCTTTTTAAATTTCTCAATTTTGACTCCGAGTCATGTCCAAACATCAAGATTTGATTTTCCCCACCGAAATTTCATTACAACCGCATACCATTTCAATTTGGACAGGTTTAAACGGTTGCGGCGATTCGCTTGCGTTGGCATCGGCGATACAACAAGAAAAGCGCTTATTCGTGATTATTACGCAGGATAGTCAAACTGCATTGCGTCTTGAGCATGAACTGGCGTTCTTTCTGCAAAATAAGCATCCCATTTTGCATTTCCCCGACTGGGAAATCCTGCCTTACGATGTATTTTCGCCGCTGCCGGACATCGTCTCGGAACGCCTGAAAACGCTCGCGGTGCTGCCCGAAGTACAACGCGGCGCGCTGATCGTACCGGTCTCGACTCTAATGCACAGGCTTGCGCCGCGAGATCATGTTCTGGCCAACAGTTTTTCAATCGCCGTCGGCGATACCTTCAATCTGGAGCTGAACCGCTCAAAACTCGAAAGCGTCGGCTATCAGTGCGTGTCTCAGGTCTATCAGCATGGCGAATTCGCGGTGCGTGGCGCCATCGTAGATCTGTTTCCGATGGGCAGCAGGGTGCCGTACCGTATCGAATTGTTCGACGAAGACATCGAATCGATCCGCACCTTCGATCCCGAGACGCAGCTTTCGGTTGAAAAAATCGACCGCATACAATTGTTTCCGGCGCGCGAATTTCCGTTCACCGACGAGGCGATCAAGCATTTCCGCCAAGCCTTTCGAACCCGTTTCCCGAATGCCTCGCAGAAAAACAGTCTTTATCTAGATGTCAGCAAAGGCGTCGCGTTCGGCGGCATCGAATATTATTTGCCGTTGTTCGTCGAAAGCACCGCAGCGCTATTCGATTATCTGCCCGATTCTGCGGTGTTGGTCACGGCCGACAATTTTGCGCAAAGCACCGAGTCTTTCTACAGCGAGGCAAAAGAGCGTTACGAACAACGCAAATATGATGTGGAGCGGCCGCTGCTCGAACCCGAAACCTTGTTCCTGTCGCCGGGAGAAATGCGCGAGCGTACCGATAAGTTTACTCGTATTACGTTGAGCCAAACCCAGCTCGGCGGAATTAGCGAGATTGATTTTCGCTGCAAGCCGCTGCCCGAGGTAACGATCGACGCGAAGTTGAAGGAGCCGGCGCGGGCGTTGCAACAGTTTCTCGACGAGTTTCCGGGCAAGGTATTGTTCGTCGCCGAAACGGCCGGACACCGCGAAGACTTGATCGGTAAATTGAGCAAATTCGGCATTAAGACCCAACAAGTCGAACATTGGCACGCGTTTCTGCAATCCGAACAGTCGCCGTGCATGGTCGTCGCGCCGATGGATCAAGGCTTGTGGCTGGATTCGCCGCCGCTCGCCGTGATTACCGAAAGCCAGTTGAGCGGCGAAAAAGTCCAACAGCGCCGCCGTCGCCGTAAATCGGCCGCGAAAGAACTCGAAAACATCGTCAATAATCTGAACGAATTGACGATCGGCTCGCCGGTTGTGCATGTCGAGCACGGCGTCGGACGCTATATGGGACTGCAAACCCTCGAGCTCGGCGGCATGACCGCGGAATTCCTGATGCTCGAATACGCGAACAACGACAAACTCTACGTGCCGGTCTCGTCGCTGAACCTGATCGGCCGCTATACCGGCATCAGCCCCGAAGACGCGCCGCTGCACAGGCTCGGCGGCGACCAGTGGAGTAAGGCAAAGAAAAAGGCGATGGAACGCATTCGCGACGTCGCGGCCGAATTGCTCGACATCCACGCCAAACGCGCGATGAAAAAAGGCCATGCCTTCGATGTCGACAACACCGAATACCAAGCCTTTGCGGCCGCTTTTCCGTTCGAGGAAACGCCGGATCAGCAAACCGCGATCGAAGCGATTCTCGAAGACATGGCCAGCCCGCAGCCGATGGATCGCGTGATCTGCGGCGACGTCGGCTTCGGCAAGACCGAAGTGTCGATGCGCGCGGCCTTCATCGCGGTGCAAAGCGGCAAGCAAGTCGCGGTTCTGGTACCGACCACGCTGTTGGCGCAGCAGCATTATCAGAATTTCCGCGATCGCTTCGCCGACTGGCCGGTGCGCATCGAAGTGATGTCGCGTTTTGTCACGCCGAAGCAGCAAAAAGCGATTCTCGAAGACCTGGAGCAGGGCAAGGTCGATATCGTGATCGGTACGCATAAACTGTTGTCGAACGAGATCAAATACCGCGAGCTCGGCCTGGTCGTCATCGACGAGGAACACCGTTTTGGTGTGCGCCAGAAGGAGCATTTCAAGAAGCTGCGCAACGAGATCGACATGCTGACGCTGACCGCGACGCCTATTCCGAGAACCTTGAACATGGCGATGTCGGGTCTGCGCGAAATCTCGATCATCGCGAGCCCGCCGCCAAACCGCCACGCGATCAAGACCTTCATCAGCGAATGGATCGACTCGCAAATCAAAGAGGCCTGTCAGCGCGAAATCAAGCGCGGCGGTCAAGTGTTCTTTCTGCATAACGACGTCAAAACGATGGAGAAAATGGCGCGCCAGCTCGAAAACCTGGTGCCCGAGGCGCGCATCGAAATCGCGCACGGCCAGATGCCCGAGCGCGAACTGGAAAAAATCATGCTCGATTTCTATCACCAGCGCTTCAACTTATTGCTCAGCACGACGATTATCGAAAGCGGCATCGACATACCCAGCGCGAATACGATCGTGATCAATCGCGCCGACAAGCTCGGTCTCGCGCAATTGCATCAATTGCGCGGCCGGGTAGGGCGCTCGCATCATCGGGCCTATGCCTATTTCGTGATTCCGCCGAAAACGGTCATGACCAAGGACGCCTTAAAACGGCTCGAAGCGCTCGAAGCGTCGGGCGACCTCGGCGCGGGCTTCATGCTGTCGTCGCACGACATGGAAATTCGCGGTGCCGGCGAATTGCTCGGCGACGAACAAAGCGGGCAAATCCAGGAAATCGGCTTCACGCTCTACACCGATCTGCTCGAACGCGCGGTCAACGCATTGAAATCAGGCCGCCAGCCCGAGCTTGACGCGCCGATGGAAACCGGTCCCGAAGTCGATTTGCAGTCGCCGGCATTGATTCCCGAAGATTACCTGCCCGACATCCATGCCAGACTGGTGCTGTATAAACGCATCGCCAGCGCCGACACGCACGACGACCTGAGAGCCCTGCAAATCGAAATGATCGATCGCTTCGGTCTGCTGCCGGAACCGGTCAAGACGTTGTTCAGCGTTGCCGAATTGAAACAGCAAGCCGAAAAACTCGGCATCAAGAAAATCGAAGCGAACGCCGGCGGCGGCCGCATCGTGTTCTCGCACGAACCGAAGATCGACGCGGCCAGTCTGATCGAATTGATACAAACGCAGGCGCAAGTCTACAAATTCGACGGCGCGGATAAATTGCGCTTCATCATGCCGTTCAACGCAACGGAAGAAAAGCTGGAGTTCATCGAGGCATTGTTGAAACAGTTGGCGCCGGCGGATTGATTACAGCGTTGTGGGAGCGATGCCCAGATCGCGACTGATGATTGGGCGGTAATGATCACGGTCTATAAACCGGATTCCGCGCGTTGGAATGATTGGAAGGTGAGGGTGAAGAAATGATTCCATTTGAAAAATGCCCTGTATGCGGTGGCGAGCTTGAAACTAAACCGGTAGAGAAACTATTGCGAGGCGGTGGCAACACTCTGTCATTTAGGGTAACAGCAGAAGTTTGCCGACAGTGCGGAGAACGACTTTATGCGGTGGATGTTGTTAGGTCTTTTGAAGAAATCCGAGCCAAGCTCCAGAAACAGGAGTTTGATCATCTCAAGCCACTTGGACGGTCATTTACTGTTGACAACGATTGGTCGAACAAAGCCATTCAGCCAAGCGCTTAACTTGACTCTAAACCTCAAAAATATCAATCATCCAAGCAGGTATTTCTCCACCATGAGTATAACCGAACTTCATAAATTACCCGCCATGGAGAAACTGAAGATAATTGAAGAACTTTGGAGCGATTTGATCTACGACGGGTATACAACGCTTTTACGCCAAATGTCCGGCCGATAAATTGTTGTTTTAATGGGTTCTATCTCTCTTGCTTGGCTTATATTCCGTTTTTACATACACGTTTGAAAAATCAGAACCATCCCAAACATAACAGTAATGTTTACCTTGGCGTACGGGTGACAAAGCCTTAGGTCTAAATATTGCGATACACTCTCCACCCTGGCGCCTGACGCTATCGTAAACGATACCGTTTGAGCCATTATTGCGAAGTTCACGCGCAAGCGTCTGAGGATAAGAATATTGATCCGGACTGGACTTATAAATATCCTGCATGTCGCTCTGTTTGCCACGGATATCGTGAAACTCTGTGTTTATGTCCGACGCATAGCTGCGCATGTCTATTTCTATTGGCGGCTGATTGGTTGCCTCAAGAAATCGTTTCCTATGAAACTTGGTTTCCTCAATAGCGGTATCAATATCCTTTGCCGCGTAATATACGCCATATGAGCCATCGGTAAAGCGGCTGCCTTCCGGATTTAAATGCGTGAATGCGGCCATGATTGGCGTTGTTCCCGGGCCTGAAATTCGTTCGTCCGGCGGGACAAGAAAAATCTCTCCGGCCTCTTCGCGTAAACGGTCATTGGTTAGGCTTTCAATAAAGAAAACCACTTCCAAATCCTCCGGGTCTGCAACTCGATCAAATAGACCAACAGGTGAAAACCTGCTTGGAACGAGTCGCCAGCATGATTTCCAGCTGATTAAAGAGGTCTGCAATAACTCACTACGACCAACCACGTTGGCTATCCAAGTATTGGCGGACGACATAAAGATCGGCTACATGTCCTGATAACATTCTTTCCAAAGCAGACTGCCCATTAAACGGACTCGCTGAATTTGGTCGGCTCAACCAAGTATCGGCGGCCTCAGGTTTAGGTAAAAGAATTTGCAGCGCCTTGTAGATTCCAAAGATATAGGAAAGCCGCTCAAGCTTATCTTGGGTCAAGTTGGCTTCCTCGGGCTTCTTTTTCCATTTAAAGAAAGTGCTTTTTGAGTCTAATCCCAATAGCTTCATGGCCTGCTCTGTATTAAGCCGCCATGCGTCGGCTATATTGAAGAATGTGTTTAAAGCGCCTTTTGCGATAGAAGATTTATCCTGTGAAAAATTATGTTTAGTACTCTTGTTCATGCCTTCTTCCTGTCTATCCATAGATATAATTACAAAATATGTCCATTTATGCGCTTTGTCAATCATATCTGACTGCACAAAAAATCAAGCATGCGAGGACCATTGAAGCCGTTTGGCGAGGCTATAAGGATTTCGTGATAAATAACGTCCTGTCAAGCGAGTCACCAAACCGCAGCAATTCCCAGTTTGAGCAGTTTCGCCGATTTTAGGGTGTGGGGTATGCCTGTCGAGGAACGCCGTAAACCCATCCATGGGGGCTTGGCGGCAGCTCGAGCGCCAAGGATGGCGTGAATGCAGATTTTGCATGGAGCAAAAATCTGCCCTGCTGCCGACATCCTCGCCAAGCACACCCCACACCCTTTTTGATCTCCAAATTGGGAATTGCTGACCAAACCGCCACAAAGCCTACTATTTGTATAAGTTATTTTGTGCATATTCCTTAGTGGCATTACCCCTTTGACCGCCTCTCGTTTTGATGATCTTGAATTGACAATCAATTTAATATTTTCATCATTATCAACAATCGCTAAACTATGCTGTTATTCAAGAGCGCCCCTGCTTTTCATGTTTCGATAAATGACCACCGACAATAATGTGACGACCTTATTTCCCTTGCCGCAAAACCACCCGCAACGTTTCGTGTTGCACAATGAAGTCCATGCCCGCGCATCGCTGAACTTGGAGTTACCGATCAGGGCCTCTCATCTGGCCTTGCTGTTGACGAGCGATGAAAAACAGCGCGAGCGCGACCATCTGAGCAAGCTCTGCGAGCGATACGGCAAGCCGTGTCCCGAAAACGACGCTAGCCATTTGAGCGAAACCTTCGATACGTTCGAAATCCGGTGGGAGCAGCACAGCGAGTTCAGCACTTACACGTTTTACGTAGCGAATACGCCGGCCGATCCGTTTTCCGACCCTGCGTTGAAGAAAGTGCCGGTCGATTGGCTTTCCGAATTGCCGGGTCAATTGATGGTCGCCGCGCATGCCGTAATCCAACCGGCGGCTGTTGTCAAGAACGGCGACGGTCTCGATATGGCCGCTATTTCCGCCTGTTTCGCGAACAATCCGGTCGTAGGTTCCAGCGTTACCGGCGGGGACGCTCAGGTATTTACCGATTTTAGGATACATGTCGACGGATTCAGCCGTTTTCTGATCGTCGACCATAATTTGCGCTCGGCGCAGGCAGGTCGATTGCTGCATCGTCTGTTCGAAATCGAAGTCTACAGAGTAATGGCACTGCTGGCGTTTCCAATCGCGAAAAAGCTCGCGCCGGAACTGAGGCGGGCCAATCAGAAGCTTTATACGATCACGAATGCAATGGCGCAATCGGACAACAGTAAGGACGCCGGGCTGTTGGACGAATTGACGACGTTGGCTGCCGAAATCGAAAACCATATTTCGACGCATCTGTTTCGATTCACGGCTGCAAGCGCCTACTATCAACTGGTCGGTCAACGTCTAGAGGATTTACGCGAAGTCCGGATTCAAGGCATACAGACGCTCGGCGAATTCATTCGGCGGCGCATGGAACCGGCGATGAATACCTGTTATTCGACCTCCAAACGATTCACATCCTTGTCCGAAAGAGTCGGCAATGCGAGCCAATTATTGCGAACACGAGTCGATATCGTGATCGAGCGGCAGAATCAAGGGCTGCTGAGCTCGATGGCGCGGCGAGCGAAGATGCAGTTCAAGATGCAACAGACCGTTGAAGGCATTTCGATCGTCGCGATCACCTATTACGCGACCGGGCTGATCGGCTCGGTCTCCAAGGCTGCGCGCGCTGCCGGTTGGCCGGTCAATCCGGAGCTCGCGGTAGGCGCGGCGATTCCGTTCGTGATGATAGCGGTCGCGTTGGGCCTGAAACGGATTCACAAAATGATCGAAAAAACGAGCGACGAATAAAGTCGCGTAGTCGGGTTAGTGTTGCGTAACCCGACGTTCTGGAGAAGTCTTATTCCCAAGCTATCGTCTGTGGATCGAACGCCAAGAGAATCAAAATCTGGAGCCGCAGGGTGCTTACTCCCTTTATATACACATCCCATATCTTTTATTCTTAGACGGTTTTTCAATCAAAAGGGAGTAATAGCTTATGACCGACTTGCTTCTAGCCAACTCGGTAAGCCTAATGTGAGTGCCGGCCAATAAGTAATGATCAGTACGGCTAATAGCAGAATGAAGAAAAAAGGCAATGTGGCTTGGTATAGCTGTAATAGAGGTCGCTGGAACCGGTAACTGGCGATAAACAAGTTCATGCCCACCGGTGGCGTGAAGTAGCCGATTTGCATATTCGCCAGAAAAATAATGCCCAAATGCACGGGGTCTACGCCGTAACCGACCGCGATCGGCAGCAGTAACGGAATCATGATGACCAACGCGGCGAAAATGTCGAGCATCATGCCCAAGATCAGCAAAAACACGTTCAGCGCGATAAGAAAGGTCAATCGGCTCGAGATATGATCGTGAACGAATTCGAATAAACGCCCCGGCACATCGGCATCGATCATCACGTTCGTCGAGGCCAGCGAAACGCCTAAAATTACCAGAATGCCGCCGACCATGACCATTGCGCTTCGCATCACGGCAGGCAATTGGCTTAGACTGATTTCGCGGTGAATCAAGACTTCGACAATCAGCACATAGACCGTCGTGACGGCGGCGGCTTCCGATACCGCGAAATAGCCGCTGTAAATGCCGCCCAGCACGATAAACGGCAAAGGCAGTTCCCAGCGCGATTCGCGCAAAGCCTGCCAGGCTTCGTTTACGGTGAATCGAGTCAGTCCGATATCGCGGTTATGCCAATAACTCCAACCCGACAACATGACCAACATCAGCAGACCCGGCATGACGCCGGCCAAAAACAACTCATCGATCGTAAACGGCCGGCCGACGCTCATTTGCTGTGCGATAACGCCGAACAATATCAGTGGTAATGAAGGGGCGAACAGCAAACCCAGGCTGCCGGATGTCGTCACCAAGCCGAGGCTGAAATTTTCACGGTAACCGGCTTTGATCAAGGCCGGATAAAGCAAGGCGCCCAATGCGACGATCGTGACGCCCGAAGCGCCGGTAAACGCTGTCAACAATGCGCAAGCCGTCAATGAAACCATGGCCAGGCCGCCGGGCAACCAGCCTAGCAGCGCTTGCGTCAGGCGCATCAGCCTTGCCGGCGCTTGGCTTTCGCTTAATAAGAAACCTGCAAACGTAAACAGCGGAATCGCCAGTAATATCGACATATCGGCCAGGCGGTAAAACTCGATCGCCACGACCATCAAGTCGATTTCGTTATGATAAAACCCGAGCAGGGCGCTGGCGGCAATAATCGCGAACAATGGAGTGCCCAAGAGCGCCAGAACGATTAGCGCAACTGCGATGAGCATCAGGGCGCCTCTCTATTCAGCAAGACCGAAAGCCCATGCAATACAAAGCGCAGGCTCATGATGCCGAAGCCGAATGGGATAATTAGTTGGCAAATCCAGACAGGAACCGAGGCGAATGCCGTAGTCGCATCTTGATAGTCCATCAGCGTCAATCGCGCGCCTTGCCAAGCCAGTAGTGCGCAAATGATAGCGGTAAACCAGTGGCTGATGAGTTGAGCGGGTATTTTCAGAAATGGGGGCAGGTACTTGCTAAGGACATCGATGCTGATATGGTTATTATCGCGGGTTGCGGCCATCGCCCCGAGCAGCGCGATCCATAGCACTAGGATACGCAGCAGCGGGTCGGCCCAGTCCAAGCCGGCGCCCCAAACGTTTCGCAGCACGACCTGGCCGATGGCCAGCAAAATCATCGCGGCGAGTACTAACGCCAAAATGCCGTCTTCTAGCCGCCTTAAACCGTTGATGAGACGCCGACACATGGAGCTAGTGGACTGAGCCTTGGCGAAAGTCGTTTAAATGCCGTCTTAGGGTCTCGATAATCGATTGGCTGAGAATGCCTTCCCGTTCCATTTTCGATTTAGTGTCTTCGAGCATCGCCTGCCAGTTTTTTCGATCGTTTTCATCGGTTGCGACGAATTGAATGCCTTGGTTGCGTAAAACCCTGAGCGCTTCGGCATTATCGCGGCGATTGATACTGTTGAATTCCTTATAAACCGCGCCGATTACATCGCGAACGATTCGTTGATCGTCCGGCCTTAATCGCGAGAAGGCCCGTGCTTGAACGATCATCGTACCGTACAAATAAGCCAACGGTTCATCGGTAACAAATTTGACGCGGGCGTGCCATTGCAGCGCAATCGCGCCCATCGGCGAGCTGGCGACCGTATTGATCAGGCCGGTTTGCAATGCGGTCATTACATCGGTTAACGGTAGCGATATCGGGGATACGCCGATGGTTTGAAAAGCGCTTCGGCTGATGTAATCGCCTTCGGGAATCCATATCTTTTGGCCTTTCAGGTCTTCGACCCGCGACACCGGTTTGTCCGACATCAAATAGGCAAAACCGCCTTCGCTCAGACCGAAGCTGATGAAACCGTTTTGCTCGAGTCCCTTGACGATCAAATCGTCCATGCGCGAGCGCACATAATCGACTTCGTCGAAAGAGCGAAAAATCAACGGCAAGCTATACACCTGCGAATCCGGGTAAATGTCCTTCAAACCGCCGCCGGGAATAATGCCGCCTTGTAACTGATTGACATTGATTTTACGCATCACGCTGGCGTCGTTGCCCATGATACCGCCCGGGTAAAACCGAAAGGTAACGCGACCGTTCGTGCGCCGTTTAATCTCGTCGGCAGCTTCGCGCATTTTTTCCATCCAGACCGTACCGTCCGGCGAAGCTGTTGCGATTTTGAGCATTTGCGATAGGGCCGGCGGCGAAAAAACCGTCAGGCACATTAAAAACAGAGTCGCGATTAAATGATGCATAAGTCACTCTTGGAAGTAGCTGTCGGATTCGGCCAGTAATTGTTGGGCTTCTTGTTGCGCCATGGTATTGGAAAGGGACAGGCCCGGCACATTCGGGTCAGCCTGCAGTACTTCGCGCAGCAAACGGTCGTGGAGATCACGATCATACAGCATCCGAGCATAATTGCGTGCCAAGGCGACCTTGACGGCCAGATCGTTACCGCGCGACAGTTCTATCGCGCGCTCGAAATGGCTTTTAGCGGTTTCCGGATCGCCGCCCAAAGCCGGCGATAATTGCGAGCGGAGCAGTCCCAGATAGAAATGCGCCCGTCCGGAATCGAAGGACTCGTCCAATTCGAGTATTCTTTCGAATAACGATTCGATTTTCGGTCGGTCGGCAATAGCATCCCAATCGCGGCTGTGAGCTTGCAGCCACGAAGCCCAAGTCAGTCCGTAGGTGTACAGAACATTCAAGGATGCACGATCGGCATTTTGCAAAGCCGGTGCGAAAGCGTCATGAGGCAATCGGTCGATCCGACATAGGGAGTGCCGTTCCAAACACAGAGCCCGTTCGGCGTAAGCGCGCGCTTTATTGCTGAGGTTACGGGCACGGGACGTCTCCCTCACCAATTCCGATGCATATAATGCATAGAGCTTAGCGCCGGAAACCAGCAGGTCCGTATTTTCCGGTTGTTGCTCGATCAATCCGTCGGTCATCAATAGATAAGCCGGCAAGCCTTTGCGCACGATCTCGATGTCGTTCTGATCGAGAATTGCCGAGGACAGAGAGTCGGAAAGGTTTTGAAGGGAAGCGCTCACGCAGCCCATCAAAAACGCCGATAAAACCGGCAATAAAATAAATCGGGTTAATTTCGCTATGGCCATAGGATTATTCAGAAAAATTCGATATTCGGCCGGTCATTATACCTTTATTGATCAGCGAAAGAGTACAGAAGCTAAAAGCGGATCGCTAAAGAGTAGAATCTATAATCGCTGCTTCGGGGTTGCATAAATTCGGAGTTGAATCCAAGATTGAATTTTCAGATTTCAAATTCGTATAACGCCAAGCGTAGCGATTGAGGAAGTGGCGTAGGGCGCATTGTCGTTCCCTCTTTCATCATAGAGGCGATTTGTTGTTCGCCGCTGGCGATCAATTCTTCAGTATTTTCTTGACGGACTCTTAGATAATCAAATTTCATCGTAACGCGATTTTGTGTGATCTGAGTTGCAAACATTTTTATGAGCACTTCGTCCAATGCGAACAACTCCTGAAAATATTCGCACGATACCCGCGTCGTTACTAGGCTTAACCCTTGCCCAAGCGCATCGATCACGTCGGGTGCATAATCGCGTAGAAACATTTCACGTACTCGGCCTTGCCAACGTATATGGTTGGCGAAATAGACATTGCCGACCAAGTTGGTTTCTTCAAAACTAACGATGTGCCGATATTCGTAGGCTTTCATATTACTTCCCGAATGCTGCCGGCGATTTTGATTGGCGATTTTGTTCGATCAATATCGAAAACATCAATGGCGAAGAAGTGCCTTTGAGCTTTGCGATGTAGGTGGCAATGACGAAAGGGCCGGCTGTAAAAGTGACCCATCCGTCTTTTTCAGCCGATTGTAAGGTCAACGGGTGATTGGCGCTTGCGCCTGCTTTTTTCAAGCATTCGATGGCACCCCAAACGCGGGTCGCCGTTCGATCCAGGTTTTCTCCGAATTGTTCGACGGTCAACCGCGCCAATGCAAAGCGTTCTTTGCCGAGTAAGTCTTCCCACGCGGTAATCGGCCGATCGGTAACGGTTTCTAAATCGCAAGCGACTTGTGATTCGCTTGTAACCGCGAAAACCCAACCCTCAGCATGTGCTACGGAAATCGTTCGGCCATCGACGGATTCGGGTTTGCCGTCGCTACGGCGCAAAATAGTGTTTTTATTGCCCAAGGCCAATTTTATCGCAGTCTTTGTCGGTTCTTCGGCAACATGGCTGTCTTTGCGTAACAAGACGAAGTTCAAATCGTGTGGTTTAACGATTGCATCAATCTTGCGCTGCAGATAAGGCGCAATTAAACCAACATGCCAAGTTTCCCAATCGATGTTCGTAATCTCGCGCAAATGTAGGCCTTGCCAAATTTCTTTCAAAAAGCCCGCATGGGTTCGAATTTCGAGGTCGTAGCAAAATTCATCGTGTCGTTGCCACCGTTCTCGGGCTAAGACATATGTCGGGCCGTCGATATTCAAGTCTTTCGGTATCCAGCGTTCTAAGGCGGTGGGTAACACGATTGCATGCGGAATGCAGGCTTGAATTGCGTGGAGGGCTGCATCTCGAGTACCGGGATCGCCTATCAGTAAGGTTTGCGGCAAAAAGCGGGCAAACCAAGTTTCTTCCGAAAGGTCTGTGCCGATATCGGCAGTACATTGAAATGCGGAAAGCTGCCGATAGGCTTTTACTTGTCGAAAGCGGCCATCTTGAAAAAATAAAGGGCCGTAAAGTTCGGCGTCCGGGTCGATGGCTATTTTTTGTGGATTAGTTGAATTCTCCTGAGCTGCTTCGTCGCGATAATTATTCGGACAGGCATCGAATCTTAATATCGCATGGAAGTGATCGATTTGGAATGCGGTCTGGCTGAAACGTAGAGCGACCTCGATGCTCTGGTCCTCTTTAACTAAAGCAACGGTGCGCAACGTAACGATCTCGTTGGGAGGCACTACGATCGGGTGGGCAAAACGCAAGTCCTGGAAGGAAGGAGTTTCAGTCCGGCCAGTGACCGACCGGGCTGCTTGCACCATAGCTTCCATTCCGATGACAGCCGGAAAAATATGTTCGCCTTGGTAAACATGATCGTTCAAATAAGGATCGTTGTTTAATGAAATTTCAGAATCGGTCACTAATTCGATTCCCGGATAAAATAGTCCGGGCTTTTCTATAAATCGAAGAAAAGGTAATTCGTTGGTCGGCAGAACCGGCAAAGGCGGAGTAATGCCTAAACGGCCGCTTATTACCACGTTTGAACTCGGCAATTCCAAATCCAGCAACCGGTTCAACCATTCGATGCCTTGTTCCGGCGATATCGGGCTAATCCCTTCACGTAATAAAGTGTCGATACGGCCTAAGCGCTCACCCATGCCGACGCCCGACCATATAGACCATTCGAGAGAAAGGCAACGACAAGCGGGGTTACGCTCTTTGAACGAATCGGTTTCATGGCTCAGCCAAGCATTCGCCAATGCATAATCTGCTTCGCCGCGCATTCCAACGCGGCCAATAATCGAGCTGAAGTTAATTAATAGCTTGAGTTTGCCGGAGTCGACCGATGCCAGTAGATGCTTAAGGCCGGATATTTTGGGAGACAATGTGCGCTTTAGAATCTCAATATCCAAGTCGTGGATCAATCTGGGCTCATTGACGCCTGCGCCATGTAAAATAGCGGTAATCGCGCCGAATTCGGATTCCGCTTGCTTTACGGCGTTGTGAATACTATCCGCATCGCCGACATCGGCGGCATAATAGCGGAATGCGATGTCGGCCTCACTGAAACGCATCAGGTTTTCATCTAACACGGTATCGTTTTCCGGTAATGCGCGTCCCAAGAGTATCAAGCGTAGACCATGCACGCGCGCCAGCGAAAAGGCGCATTCGGCGGCGATGCCTTTACCGCCGCCACTGACTAACAGCACATCGCCCGATGTTAATAACGAATTTCCGCTATCGTCGGCAAGAGTGGCAATTAAACGCAAAACCCGTTCCGATCGTTGTCCTGAACTATCGTAAATCGCTTCACAAAAACCGTCGGCAGCAAGCGTTTCGGCAACAATCCAAGATAACGCTTCTTGGCGATAGGGCGTATCGATAACGCTAACGGATAATCCATCGGCTTCTTCAAACAAGGTTCTTGCAAATGCCGAGGCAAAACCGTTGTGCTGAACCAGAATGAAAGACCTTGGCGTTCCGTCTTGTTCCAACGCGACTTGTGCCGCATCCAACAGTAATCGGTCGTATCCGGAGTCTGGGATGGGAGGGAGACAGAGCAAAACGCCCGTGCCGCCGATCGACTCGAGCCGCTTTAATAAAGGGGCGGCCAGTATATGATCTTCAGGGGCAAATACACGCCAAGACGAAGGCTGTTGTCTTTGACGGTCATTAGAAGAGGGCTTGGCTGGCTTTAATTCGCAGGGGCGCTGTTCGATAGTGAAGGCTCTTACCCAATTTTCTAGTCCTTGAGGCGCTGTATGTCGTTCGATATCGGCGTCATTATTAACGGTGCGCATCGATTCCAAAAATCGGGCTGCTTGGCCAACGGTGGCGTGTGCGTATTCCGTCGGCGCCAACGAAACCGGCAGATTCAGTTTCCGTGCGGCGTCGGCCATAATTTGTCCGATGCTGATCGAGTTAAGATGCAAATCCCGTAACAAATGATGTTGGTCTTGAATTTCCGAAGCGGGCAGTTCAACTTTTTGAGCCAGCATTTGACGAAGTAACTGTAAAGCGTCGAGGCGTTCGGAGGTTTTCGGTAAAGCCTCATTCCGCGGATCACGGATAAGGGCTTCGGTGTTCGTTTTCGGCGCCGAGTCGTTTAAACGGTTTTCGATAGTATCTGTTGGTGCTGCCTCGCAAGGGTTGGATAAAAACGACAAGGGTCGTAACGGGTCGAAATACCGTGTAAATCGATCCGCGAACAAGCCTCGGGTTTTGATTGGCTGCCCAAGCGCGTAAGCCGCGCCGATTGCCATGAGCAGCCCTTGTAAAGACGGCCCCGAGGAATCGAGCGCCACGACAGGCGTGGTGTGGTCGGTTTTAAGTAAGCCGCTGAGTATGCGTCCAGGGCCGACTTCCAGACAAAGATCGCAATGCGGTAGCAGTTTGGTGAGCGCTTCGGTGAAACGAACCGGAGAAGTTAATTGTTCCCCAAGATGTTTTGGAAAATGAATGTCCGACAAAAAATCGCCGGTTACGGTCGATACGACGGGCCGGATAATTGAATGAAAATTCTCGGATTCCAGAGACCGGGTCAATTGCTCGGCGGCAAGCGCCATTGAAGGCGAATGAAAGGCATGTGTAATCGGTAACAGGGTAAATGCAATATCTTGCGCTTGAGCGAGAGTCATCACACGGCGAATGGCATCGGTATCGCCGGCTATCACGCATTGGTTACTGCTGTTCAAACCAGCAACGACGACGCCGGATTCTTGGCCGATTAGCGCTTGCGTGTTGGCTTCATTGGCGCCTATAACCGCCATTGCACCTTCAGACCGTTTATCGGCAGACATGATCGCGCCACGCCGGCGAACGATGCGCATCAAAGCCTGTTCGTCTAAAGCGCCAGCCCAATGCAGGGCAGTTAATTCGCCCAAGCTGTGACCGGCTGCTATTTGCGCTTCGATACCGACGGCGTCAAGTAAGCGCAAGCCTGCGATTTCAGCGAGGGCGATCGCCGGTTGAGCATGACCGGTATCTTCAGGATCGCCTGGTAGCGGCGGTTGTTGGTCATAATATAAGCTGTCGATTTCGCTAAAGCGTTTGCCCATCGCGCCGCCTGTGAACCGTACAGGCGAAGCTTGGCCGGGAAATAAAAAGGCGATGCGCGGAGCCGTTTCGCCACAGCCTAAAAACACGCCTGCTTCGGTATCGAATCCGGAGCTTTTTTCTTCGTCAAGCCAACCGTGCAAAATGCCGAGGTTTTCTTCCAGTTGTTTCGGAGTTGCAGCGACGACAGCAGCGCGGACGCTGCAGGGCTTGATCGCGTTTGTCAGCGCGGCGGCCAAATCGGTCAATTCGGCATAAGAAAGAGAAGGTGCTAATTGCCGCAAGTGTTCGGTCGATTCGATTAGAGCGACCGGGGTTTCGGCGCAGAAAATAAACAACTCGCAATCTTGTCGGCTGCGTATTAGTGCGGTTTCGCGTGACGTTAAGCTTTTTCGGCGAGCCGTCGATGCGCCTTCCAAGGTGACATGTACATTAATACCGCCGAAACCGAAAGAACTGACACCGGCTCTTAACGGCTGTTCTTCTGGCCAGCTAACGCCTGTTTCCAGAAGGCGTAGATTTCCTTGCTCGAATACCCGATGAGGACTGTCGATGGCGGTGGCGGGTGGTAAAATTTGGCTATGCAAAGCCATGAGTGCTTTTGTGAGTCCGGCCATGCCCGCCGCGGCCTTGGTATGGCCGATATTGGCTTTTATCGAACCGATCGTTGCGGGTGTTCGGTTGTCCGCCAGTAATTCGGACAAAGCATTCAGTTCGACTTCATCGCCGACCGCCGTGCCGGTGCCGTGACCTTCAAACAAAGGCACGGTGCCGATTCCATAGCCGGCTCGCCGGTAAGCGCGTTGCATGGCGAGTTGTTGTCCCGATAGTTCAGGGCGGGTCATGCCTCCGCTGCCGTCGGATGAAATTCCCCAGCCGCGAATAAAACCATAACAACGAAGCCCCCTGCCTAAGGCTTCGTCATGTCGCATTAATAAAGCGAAGCCGCAGCCTTCGCCGGGTAAAAATCCGCTTGGATTTCTATCGTAAACCCGCATGCTGCCGCGGGAAAGAGCGCCGACGCGAGAAAAACCGATCAGTTCGAAAGGATCGAGGCTCAAATCGACACCGCCGACCAATGCGGCATCCAAATCGCCCGATTGCAAAGCGGTGCAGGCTTGTGCAACGGCAAGCAACGACGAACTGCAAGCACCGTCAACGGTAAATCCGCCGCCCTGGAAATTGAAAAAGTTGCAGATTCGTCCCGCTATCGTGTTGGCGAGACCGCCTGCCAAGGTTTCCTCGCCGACCGGCTCGAAAGGGGCTTTATAATGTTGTTCCATGAGCCGCAAGAAATCGCGGCGTTTGTCGTTGTCCCAACCTTCGGCGGTCAAGCGTTCGTTTAGCACTCTTTGAACATAGGGCCAGCGCAAACGCATCAAAGCTGCTCGAGAGAACTCTCCGGTCAGCGTATTACCGACAATGACGCCGGTGCTTTCTTTCGGTAAGCCGATACCGTTCGGCAGACCGGCGTCCTCGAGTGCGCGAGCGGCAATATCGAGCGCCAGCCAATGTGTCGTATCGGTGCTACGAAAAGTCGAACCGGCAATGCGGAACTTTTGCCGGTCGAACGAATAACCCTCGAGCACGGCCGCCTCTTTGACGTATATCGAGTCGGAATGCTCGGTCCGGTTCTCTAAATAGTCCTGCAGGTTGAGCCGTTCGGACGGCAAACGCCTAAACGCGCGGCGTTGGGCTAATACGTTTTCCCACAGCGCTTGCGGCGAGTCGGCATCGGGGTAACGGCATGCAATTCCGACAATCGCGATCATTTTCCGGCACTCTCGGCAAGTTGCGCATTCTGGAACAGTCGTTGGCGGTGTGCGATCAGATACAGCCCGGCTCCCCGGCAAGCGCAAACGGCAAATAATGCGATAAACAATCCGAACACGATATTTTCAATCAGCAACAGTGCATAAACGGCGGCAACGGCCAGGCCGAACAGGATTTGGCGCAATGGGTTTAAAGGCGTCGTGGCCGGATCCGGAATCATATAAAGCGTAAACAGGATAAAAGCGGCGCTGGTCATGGGAATCAGAGGTACGATCCAAGGAATATCGAAATACCAACTGCGTAGAAAGGCTTGCAGCAAAAAACCGCCGATCCAGGCGATGCATAACGGTAGACGACCGGTAAAATAAGCATGAACAATAATACCGCTGATTAAAATGAACCCCGGAATAATCCAATGCCAAAGGCCGGTGACGTTTTCGGTGAATTGATAGGGCGGAGCGAGGCCGATCCATGGAAATAGCAGCAAGGTTACCGTAATACCGAAATTCGATGGATTGAAAATATGCTGCGAACCTTGACCGACAGGCGCCCTAAAAACGATTTTGGACGCGATCGATAACGCGGAAGCGAAAATCATCGGCCAAAGCAGTTCGTTCGGATAAATCAGCATACCGACAGCAAGCCCCGGTATTAGGGCTGGTAGCAAAAAGATAAATCGGTCCGATAAGCTGTTTCCGTATCGCGGCGCGCGTCGGGTCGAACGGCTATCCACCCACTCCAAGAGCCAATGCGTGAAACACGCGCTTGCCACGGCGACGATCGGTTGCAGACCGGATTGCTCGAATCCGAGCACGGTATGTCCAAGAATCGTCCAAAGCGTAATGAGAGCGGCAAAATAGCCTAATGCGAACAGGCGTAACTTAGGGCTGCCTTTCGGATAAAAAAAACGGGTCGTGATCGTTTCGTTAATATTCATAAATTTTCCGCCTCTGCTTCGCCGAGTATTACAGTGTGCCAGCCCTGTTCGAGGTTGAGCGTCTTACGGTGCATGCTGCCGGCTTGTCCGCGCCAACGCAGTTCAATCTCCAAAGGAGCATTACCGGACAGTTTTCCAAGTCCGAAATGGAGATCGGGGCTACGTTGACCGGAATGACCGTTTCCACCGTCGACTTGAGCGACTATTTTTTTTCCATTCGGTAAATAAACGGTTGCTTGGGCTCCGATTGCCGGATAAGCGGAAATGTCATGATCCGGATGTCCCTCGATAATTCGAGTATGCGCCGAATCGCCGGCGATTCGAAGGTGTAGACCGATAAAATCGCCGCAGTCAGGGCATTCGTTCCGAAAGAAATACGATCTTTCCCATTGATTGGCTACGACAAAATCCAAGTCGCCGTCTCCGTCGACATCGGCCACGGCAATGCCGCGACTGACCATCGGATCGTCCAGTTGAAGTTCCGATGCTAAATTGTAGAAACGACCGTCCTCGGCGCGCACAAAAAAACCGTTGGCTTCATGGCCACTTAAATCGTCGCCGAGTTTGAAAGAGGGCCAATGCCGAGGATTACTCATCATGCGGTCGTTTCCGGTGCCTAACGCTTGCAATTTTGCCCAACGAGGCGTTTCGCCCTTGACGAAACCGGTCGCGACCAGTGCTTCCGGATAACCGCTGTTATCGAAGTCGGCTAGACGCGTGTCCCAACCCCAACCGGCTCTGGAAAGGCCGAGCTTTTCACTGGCTTGAACATAGGGGGCAACGCCGTCGCGCATGCGTTCCGGCTCGCCGGTGCTCAACCATAATAAATTGCTCTCTTGCAAAGCCCATTCGCTGGTGATATTGCTGACGAATAAATCCAATAGGCCATCGCCGTTGAGATCGCCGAAATCGACGCCCATGCCTTTAAAGGAATCCTGACCCAGCACGAACGATTTCGGCGTGGCGAGGCCCGCTTTACCGCGCAATTCGACCCAATTTAAGCGCCCCGGGGTCGAACGGTTGTGCAGTAAGCGGTCCGGGCCGAAGTCATGCCCTAAATAAAGTTCCGGCAACAAGTCGCCATCCAAGTCGGCCGCGCCGACCGCCAAGGCCCAGCCGTGCTCGGTCGCCGGGTCGAGCACGCCGGTTACGGCTCGATAACGAACATTGGGTTGTTCACCGCTTTCGGCACCGTCCCAAAGCAATAAATGCGTTTTGCCGCCGCTGAACGAGCGGGACTTGGTGTCGTGCATCCGCTCGATGCCTGTGCCGCTTGCATCGAGAATTTGCGCGCCGTCCGAAAAATAGTTGCCGATAACCAAGTCGATATGGCCGTCGCCATCTAAGTCGGCTAGCGTTGCGGCATTGGTAAACCAACGCTCGTTGCCGGGAAAGATATCCACCGGTTTAAAGCTTTCCGCGGTGAGACCGGTGCTATCGCCACGCTGTAAAAAGGCGACCGGAGTGCGCCCCCAGTAATAAATGATAGCATCGAGTAAGCCATCCTCGTTGAGATCGCCGAATAGGCAGCCCATCGGCGCCATCGTCGCGGCATCGAATGCCACGGGCGCCGGATGCAATTCGAATGGCGTATAGCGTTCGCCGGTTTCCGGAACGGGCGCGATGATAACCGAATCGAAGCGCGGATCGACATGGCAGAGATCGTTCGGCAGGCCGTCGCCGTCAAGGTCGCCGAGCGCAACGCTCGCACCGACCGATGAGATCCACGCGGAAATATGTTCCAAGCTTGGATGAACGTTTCTTACCGAACGCGGGTTTTTTCCGGACGGCTCCGGTAACGCCAAGCGGGTAAAGTCGAAGCGTCCGGCGATGGCTTTTCGTTCCGAAGGGCTCAAGCTCGGCGGTTGCATAAAGCCGTAAAGAAGGCCGATCCAAACCAGGGCGGCCAACAGCGTCGCGCGGCGGCGTAGCAGTGGATAAATGCTATTCATATTGCTGGTATCCTCTAAGGTGAGGCTGCGATACAGGCTTAAATAAAGTGTCGCCGTATCCGTTGCCGCCAATGTTCGTAAGCCGGCAGCGCGTTATCGGCAGGCACTTTCCGCAAGGCATCGTCCGTTAATTGCGCGGCATGTTCGGCGCTTAAATTGCAAAAGATGCGGCAGGCCAGCTTGGTATGATCGGCCGGATTGCCGGCCCGTTGTCGGGCTTTGGCTGCAAATGCAGCGCCTTGAGCGAGATGCGCAAGAAAGTCGCCGGCCAAAACTTTCAGACGCTCTAAATCGTCCGGTTCGACACCGCCGGCATAAGCGCCGGCCAAGCCGACGCCGCTCCACAAGTCGCCCTGCCTATCCGTCGGAAAGTCTTGCAGCGCCGATACGATACGCTCGGGATCGGCTCCCATGACGAACCACAGACTGCGTCCTAAACCTTGGTCGAAAGCCCTCTTTTCATAGCCTTGTAGGCATGAAGGACGCTGTTGACGGCCGATACTGTCCGGCCAATGAAAATAGCCTTCGTGGAAGCCGTAACCGTCAAGGACCAGCCAACGGAGTAGGCAGTCCATGCGCGAGGTCAGGCTTGCCGGCGACACCGGCAAGCGGGCCAAAGCCCAACCGGCGCCGACATGCAACATATAGGCGTGATGCTGCGCCGGGCCTGTCAAAAATGCTTGAAAACGGCTCGGTCGCCACGGGCAAAGGAAATCCGATATCACCAAGCCCATCGCGGCACCTTCGAAGAGGAAACCGCGCAATTCGTTGTCGTCGATTGCGTTCAAATGCTCGGTAAGGCGCAACGGATCGTTATCGAGCAAGGCGGCATGATAACCTTCGACAAAACTCTTGCCGATGCGCTCGATTCGCGCCTTGACCCGGTCGTCGCCGACCTTGAAACCGCGCAGTTCGATTCGGGTTTCGGCATCCGAAATGCCGAATAAAGCGTGTCGGCAGCGTCCGAAAAATGCAACCATAGAAAATTTTTATCGTTATTAAAGCCAAAAGCTTAGCAAAAAGCGCCGAAGGACTCGGCGCATAGTCTTACGCTTAAGCGAGGGGTTTGCGGCGATGTTGCCAGCCGAACAATGCTAGTCCTGCGGACAGTAGCATGAATGTGGTTGGCTCAGGGACAGTATGTGTGGCGCTAATTACGGATACTGATAGTTGTTGTGGTTCAAGTTCAGTTCTGTCGGGTTTGATGAAATACAAATTAAGAGGCAAAGATTCAACATCTGCATCAAAAGTACCGATCGATGGATCTCCAGCGCTTACTTTACCCAAGCTAACATAGGTTGTACCTTTAGGAGGCGGAACATCATCCAATAAATCAAATGCCATTCGTAATGCATAACTATCTAGAATGCTATCGCCGGATAAATCACGGACATCGTTACTCACTACCTCCCCTACATCAACAATGCCATCGTTATTGAAATCGATCCATACGTCAAAGAAGATATCGAAGATACTGTTTGCAGGAAAGTCTATAATGCCATCAGTTGGTGAACCGGCTAAGTCTTGGATTTGCCCGCGAGAGTGATCGAGACCTATAGCGTTAAGGTCATCGAAAAAAGACCAGCCTTGCCCAACTCGTATTTGAGCGTCATAACCAAGAACCTCTCCAATGAGATGAAGACTTATCATTTCAGTCATGATGGTATCAAACTCATTCTGCTCGAACGGCGTTCGGTTGCAATTAGCTATTTCACCAGGAGAGATGCAGTCGCGAATCACCTGTGTTGGGCCAGTGCCATAAAAACTTACTTGCTGTCCATTTATGGTAAGCCCTTTGACACCTCTAGAACCAAAGCTATCTGTAATATCAAACGGTTGTTCCCAAATAGCTGCGGCATTGGAATCAGTTGATAACAACGTGGCAACCAATGCAAATGGTAGAGCGAAATATTTTAAGTCGCGAAATACTTGAGTACTTGATAGATAAGAGTGATAAAAAGACCGCCTTGTTTTATAGGACGAAAGATTAAAGAGTAAGAACATAACTCCCCCAAATTTTTTAAAATTGAAGTCAAGTTTCAACGAAAATCGATATAAGTTGCTTTTTCGCCATGTGTTAGCATGAGTGTCTATTCGCCAACAAATTAAGAACACACAATATTGATACCAAAAGGCCTAGGTCATACGGTGCGTCATTGTGCTTGTCGCACGATTCAGGCGGAACGTAGCGTTAACGACCGTTATTCAACAGTAGCAAAACGATGAAACGACAAGATCTAAGCCATAATCGTCTGGTGCTTATCGAGACGTTAAATAAATATTTAAATAAATCGCGATCCGCGCGTTTTCAATATCGATTACAGATCTTGATTTTAGCGACGGCGGGACTGAGTTACGAACGGATTGCCCAATGTTTCGACATCAGTATTCGAAGCGTTCAACGCTGGGTGCGTTTTTACCGAATATTCGGACTGGAAGGCCTTAAGGATGACAAGAAGACCGGTCGGCTTACCGTTTTGAAACAAGACGAGAAGCTCAAGGTGAAGCTTGATTTGTCCCATTCGCCGATCGAGTTAGGCTATCGGGATCAAAGCTGGAGCGGCGGTTTATTGAAATCGCATTTACACGAAAACTATGGCGTTAATCTCAGTCTTAGGCAATGTCAGCGCATATTGAAGGATTATCGAGACGATTTAAACAGTAAGGAGCCTGCGCCATAGTTATACCCATCGCAGATCAAAACTCGGAACCAGGGTGTTCGTCAAAGGACGCCGTGAATACATTCCTGTAGACTCTATGTCAGCTCCATGCTGGCAAAGCCTTTGCCGCACACCCTGGCGCCTCCTCAGGCACTGCCAAAATTTGAAGTGCGAAAGGTATAATGGTTTTGCGACAAGTATTTTGTCGCTAGTACTAAAGTACAATTGACTTGTTACTGAGCGGAATAAAGATTATGTCGATCTGTAAAAATTATGGACATTCCGGCATCGTTTGTGTGGATGTGTTTATTATACCTTTACGTTTCCAATCTAACGGCGTAGCTTTGAAGTTATCAATGATTCAGCAAAACAATACCTTAGAAGAATAAGTCAATTCGAGTTGTCTGCCTAGAGTGTAAAAAAAGCTGACAGTTAGCCCGGCTAAATTGAGCTCATTTGCGATTATTCGCATCGCCGTCCCACAGCATCAATAAAGGCGGCAGCAGTAATAAATCCAAGAACAAGGCGATGGTTAGCGTTATCGCGGTCATTAACCCCATTTCCGAATTTATCGTAAAAGGCGAAAAACTCAAGACGATAAATCCGCAGATCAAAACCGCTGACGTGATCCAGATCGCTTCGCCGACGGTCGAAAAGGCGTGTCGTATTGCCTCCCTGCAGCCATAGTTTTTTTCCAGTCGTGCATGCCGGTATTTGCTGATGAAATGAATCGTATCGTCGACTACGATGCCAAGCGTGATGCTTGCCACCACGGATAGGCTCAAACCCACGCGCCCGTCGATGAGCGCCCAAATACCGAAAGCGGCAATAGAAGGCGTTAAATTCGGAATAATGCTGATAAGTCCTAAACTTAGCGAACGAAATGCACCGATTAGAATAAACGAAATAAAGACGAGTACGAGCAAGGTTCCTGTAATCATGCTGCGGATATTGCGTTGCCCGACATGGGCGAACATCAATGCCGTGCTGCCGGTTTCAATGTTCGTTTCCGGCATGTCGGTTTTTAACCATGCTTTCGAGCGCGATTCGAATGTCAGCATTTGTTTAGAGCTCAAATTCTTCAAGGTGACGATGACCCGCGTACCCGATTTATCGGCGTTGATTTGATCGTTTAAGTCCAAGCCGTATGGCAACGACAATTCGTACATTAAAAGGTATTGAGAGGCGAGTTCGCGCCGGTCGGGTAAAGCGTAATATTTCGGGTCGTCGTCATGCATGTTTTTATTGAGTCGTTTGAATATATCGGTCACGGTATTGACATGCACGGTTTCGGGTTGTTTTTTCAGCCAATCGTTAAATCGGTCGAGATTTCGCAAAAAAACGGGTTCTTGTACTCCGCCTTCCTGTTGAGTATCAAGCGAATATTCGATCGTGTATATGCCTCCGAGATGTTGGCTGAGAAAATCGGTGTCTTGCCTGAATTCGATCGATTTCCCGAAATAGTTGACGAATTCGTCGTTCAATTCGTTGTCGGGTGCATAGCCGATCAGAATCATGGCAAGCAGACCGTTGATCGGTAGCAATGCTTTACGATAACGGATCACGAATATGGCCAAATGATGCATGGGCCTTTCGGTACGTTGTTGTTTTAACCGGGGTCTTATTGGCAATAGCGTTATCAGCGAGGGTAACAACGTAAGTGTTAAGAATAGCGCAGCCGCAACGCCGGTTGCGACGATATTGCCGAAGTCCCTAAAAGGAGGCGCTTCGCTGAAGTTCATGCCGAGAAACCCGAGCATCGTACTAACGCTGGTGAGTAAAATCGGCTGAAAATTCGAGTGTAGGCTTTCTTGAATGGCTTGTTTTTTTTCTTGCCCCGCCTCCATATTTTGACGTATCGCAAGCAATACATGGAGGCAGTCGGCTACCGCAACCGTCATGATGATGGTCGGCGCGACCGCCGAGGTAGGCGTTAAGTGGCCATGAAACCATCCGAATGTTCCTAACGCGGAAGCCATTGCCAACATAATGAGCAAGACGACGGCGAATGTCGCCGATAGCGATCTCAAGCTTAGCCATAATACCCCAATGATAACGCTATACATCAGCGGCAATAATTTCAGATTATCGCTCATCGCCACCTCAACAAAGGCATTACTCATCATTGCTATGCCGCTGATTCGAATTTTAACGCCGGGATATTGACTCTCGATTTCGCCTGCGAGCTTTCGTGCTCGTTCGGCAAGACGAATCGATTCCATCGGGCTTTTTCCAGGCAAATGCACATTAACATTGACGCCTGCGACATGGCCGTTTACAGATACCAGTCTATTAACCAGCAGGGGCTCATTCAGTGCCGTTTTCTTTATGGATAGAATTTCGGTTTCGGTCAAAGCCTTCGGGTCGGGAATCAAGTCGGCGATGATTATGTTTTCGTTGTCTGAATAACTATGTTGAAAATTAACGATAGAATCGACTCTGCTCGCATAAGGAAGCTGCCAGGCGGCTTGAGTCAATTGCGCGATGGCCTGAAGGGAGGAAAGATTAAAAATGGAATCGTTCGGCGGTTGAATGACAAAAAATACGCTATCGGTTCTATTATAAACGGCCTCTAAGGCCTCAAAAGCAAGAAGCCGCGGATTTTCCTTGCTGAAATAGACCCGTGAATCGCTATTGAACCCAAGATTCATCGCGCCGGACGATAATGCAACAACGACCGAAAAGACAAGCAAAAGAACGCGCCAAGGATAATACGTTACCCAGTGTGACAATCTATGACTGACGCTTTTCCAAGGCATATAAATGATTTGTTGTTTGAGGTTGGCGAGATTGTGCATGAAAAATTTAAATGCACAAACTGAAAGTTATTAACGGTAAAAGGTAATTTAAAAATTCTGTCTAAAATAACTTTCGGATTTTGCTCCCTTGTCCTTCGGGATAGGAATAGTCCTTGGCAGGAGGACGGTTTTTCAATTAAGGATTTGGCCGTAAATAACTTCCCTATTTTAAGGAGGGTTCGGTTGCTCGATTGGCAGGTGTCAGCGGCAGGGCAGATTTTTGCTCCTCGGCAATTGCTCCTGCATTGCCCTAATACACGTCATCCATGGCAATCAGTCACCGCCGTCAAGCCTGCACGGACGTATTCACGGTTTCCTGTCAAGCGAGTTACCGAACCCGCTATAAAACTCATAGCATCAGGAAGTTATTTTTGACACTGTTTGCAAAAAACCGAGCTTCTGTTGGCGATGCGGATTTCGGTGAGCGGCGTTAAGCAGGTGCGGCAGGGCTCTCCGGCTCGTCCGTAGACTTGCAATTGTTGTTTGAAATATCCGGGTTTTCCGGTTTCGTTGACGAAGTCTCTTAGCGTCGTGCCGCCTTGTTCGATTGCGCTGCTCAAAACCGAGCGGATACAGTCGGCGAGCGTTCGATAACGGGCGAGCGATATGAGGCCGGCAGCGCGGGTCGGTTTGATGCCGGCCATGAACAAGGCCTCGTTGGCATAGATATTACCGACGCCGACCACGATATGGCTGTCCATGATGAACGATTTGACCGCAAGGCCTCGCTTTTTAGACAACCGATAAAGATAGTCGCCGTTAAAATCGGTTAGCAGGGGTTCGGGGCCGAGTTCTTTCAACAAAGGATGCTCGGTAATCGCTTCGGAAGTCCACAGCACCGCGCCGAAGCGTCTCGGGTCGTTGAAACGCAGTATCGTCGTATCGGAAAACACCCAATCGACATGGTCGTGTTTCTTGATTTCTTGTTCGCGGTTGACGATGCGTAGACTCCCCGACATACCCAAATGAATGATCAGCACGCCTTTTTCGGTGTGCAGCAATAAATATTTTGCCCGCCGGTCGACTCGTTCGATGCGAAGTCCGTTCAATAGGCGATCTAAACGGTCCGGCACCGGCCAGCGCAGGCTCGCTTGGCGTACCACCGTTTCTTGGATGGTTCTGCCTTCGATATGAGGCTTGATGCCTCGGCAGGTTGTTTCGACTTCAGGTAATTCAGGCATGATAAAGTTGTCGCATTAAATCCAGTGTGGCAAGCCGGCTTTTCAACGGCGTCTACGCCGGTACCAAATCAACCAGCCGGTTATCAGCAATACTATCGGAATAATCAACAGAAAGCCGAAGCCCATCAAAGTGACCGATAGTGGAGTCAGCTGCAGATGCCGATCCGGAGCGGATTTGACCGGAATTGCGACATAGCGGTCGTCGCGGAGTAGCCAATTGATCATTCTTAGGCCCAGTTCAAGGTTGCCGACGTTGCCAAGGTAGGCATTGGCGAGAAAATCGCCGTCGCCAATCACGATGATGCGTTGTTCGGTCGTTTCATCGATTTGGCGGGTTAAGGCGTAAGCCAGACTTAACGGGCCTTTGCGTTCTTCGGCGTCGGTCCATGATTTATCGGAGCTTTTTATTAAGACCTCGCTGTCGAATGAGCTTTCCTCGCGGCTTTGCAGCGCCGCCGCGGCGGGAAATAGCGTCATCGTCTGTAGATTTTGCGTGATCGGATGGCCCGGGTATTTGGGGATTATCACGAAACTCGGGTCATTTATGCCGTAGAGTCCGGCGCTCATATCGACGATCGTGCCGGGCAAGCGGTCGATGCCTAGGTAATCAGCCAAGCCGCTTGGAATTAGGCTGTCGGGATCCGCCAACCAAAATAAATGGCCGCCTTGTTCGAGATAGTCATGCAAAATGCTGACTTCTCCAGGTAATAAGTCGACGCGCGGGCCGGCGATGATCAATAATTCCGAATTATCCGGAATAGCCGGTATTTCGGCCCAGTTGAGCGTTTGCGCTTTGATGTTGCGTTGCGCCAGCTCTTCGCCGAAGCGACTCAGGTCGAAATTAGCTTGCCCTTCGGGAGATCTTTCGCCGTGGCCGGTCAGAAAACTGATCCAACGGACATGAGCGCCGGTCAATTGTTGTAAGGCATTGGTAAGTGTCGACTCGTCCAGAAAATTGATACGTTCGGTGCGGCCTAGATAATCGACAATGATAGCGCCCGAGGCGCCGATTTCCAGTTTTCGCGTTTTTTCCGGCGTCGAGTCGGGATCGATGAAAGTCAATTCGATATCGGGCTTGTGGAGCTTAAAGCGATCGATCAATTGCTTGATCTGGGATCTGAGTGCCGGATCTTTTTTGATATAAGCCGTCACGACGATTTTATCGGTCAACGAATTTAAGACATTTTGACTAACCGACGATAGGGTATTGCGCGATCCGGCGCTGATGTCAAAGTGAATAGGGCGCAGCGTGCTCAACCATGCCAAACCGAAAAGAATGCTAAGCCAAAGCGTGGTATGAAACAGGTTTTTAATGCGAAGTTGCCGGTGAATATGGCGCGAAATTTTCATTTTTGCAGCCGGTCGTTATCGAGGTTACGAATGCTGAGGATCAGGAAAGTCGCGATAAATAACGCGAAATAGATTAGGTCGACGGTGTTGATCAACCCGCTTTGCAGGTTTTGAAAATGCCTCAGCAAGGATAGGTATTCGAATAATTCGCTTTTATCGTCGCGAAGCCCGGCCGACCAGTCCACAATCCATAAGAGCATTAACAGCCCGAATGCGCCCATCGCTGCAACGGTCGGATGTCCCGAGAGACACGACATGAATAGGCCGACCGAGCTGAAGGCGGCCAGCAATAACAGCAATGCCAGTATATTCGCCAGCAGTTTGCCGAAATCGAGCGTGCCGCCGGCGAGCAGCGATAGGGGCATTAACGTGATCATCAAGAGCACAGTCAGCATTAAGCCTAAAATTCCCAGATATTTGCCGATGACGATTTCGGTGCTCGATACCGGCGCCGAAAGCAACAGGGCCAAGGTTTTATTGCGCCGTTCTTCGCAAATCAGGCGCATCGTCAACATCGGCGTTACCAACATGAAGATAATCGCGGCATTGCCGTACAGCGGGGCGGCGATAACATCGGTCAAGCCGGGAGCATTATCCAAGCCTTCGAGTTGAGGCTGGAGGATGATGAAGGTTTCGACTTGGGTGAGAAACAAATAGGCTAGGATAAATTGTAAAATCGCTAGTATGGACCAGGCCAACGGCGATAAAAACAGGCTTTTGAATTCGCGTAAGGCTATTGCTGTAATCATTATTGACGATGGTATATTAGGCCGAAATTGAAATTCATGCGGTTGACAGTGTAAGCGCAAACGTGTTCAGAGACAATTTTAAACCCTGTGTTATATCTATCGTATATCAAAATTCGGCCGCGATATTTGACTCGCAAGTAGGTTATTAACCTAACGTTCATGAAAGCCTGGCAATCACCCCGGCAAATGAAAGTACGAGACGTGGGGAGGGCGCGGTCACTCGCCCGACAGGACGCCGTGAATACGTCCATGTAGGCTCGATGGCGGCTGTCGATCGAGCAACCGCACCCTCTTCGGAACCGGCTTAACCAGGCCGGTGAAAGTGTTGTAGCCCCTTCATGCTTCGACTTTACTCAGCACGAACGGTCTACAACACATGCCAACTGCTCTTTTTAGGATTATACCTTTTGCACTTCAAATTTCGGCATTGCCTATGGAGGTGCCGGGGTGTTCGGCAAAGGCTTTGATAGCATGGATGCTATCATAGAGCCTACATGGACGTATTTACGGCGTCCTTTGACGGGCACCCCGGCACCGAAATTTGACAAGCAAAGGGTATAAATGATAACCGAGTCACTCGCTACCGAATCACGGCTGCGATTCCGAATAACACCGGCAGAAGGAATAGGCTGACCCATAAACCGCTACGGATCATTTGTTTTTGCGACACTAAGCCGCTACCGAAAACTATCGCATTCGGCGGCGTTGCGACCGGAAGCAAGAAGGCGCAAGAAGTAGTAATGGCCACCACGATAGCGATCGATTGATTATCGATCTGAGGAGTTATACCGATAAACAAAGGTATCAGCAGCGCCGCAGTAGCCGTGTTACTGGCAACTTGGGTAAGCAGCATGGCGAATATGATCATCAACATCAGACAGCCTAATACGGGCATCGCGGCAAATGGGCCGCCGAGTTGTCCGGCGAGCCATGCGCCCGCACCGCTAGAGGACAAAACGAGACTGAGTGTAAGGCCTCCGCCGAATAGCAGCAATACGCCCCAGTCGACGTTGTCCTCAATATCTTTCCAATGAACTAAACGCAATCCGTGCATCAAAATCAGCGAGAATAGGGCTACCGCCGCATCGTAACCGCGGCCGATGCCCAGCCATCGATTCAGCGGTGCTCCGAATGCCCAAAGTCCTACCGTCAGGAAAAATACCGCCAGCATTAAAGTATGAGATCGAGACCAAAGGATTTCGTGCTCCGGAGTTTCTATATCGACCTGTAAATTCGGACTAATCGCAATGCGTAAGGCCAATTCCATTAGCGGCATCATGAGCAATACAGTGGGTAGACCGAACAGCATCCATTGGCCGAAATCGATACCGACAGTGGATGCCGCAATAGCGTTTGGCGGGCTTCCGACAAGGGTTCCTATGCCGCCGATGTTGGCTGAGAACGCTACTCCGAGCAGGATGTAGATGTAGGTCGAGCGGAATTCCTTGGGGTTTAAAGGCGATAACAGGCCGAGCGCCAGCGGTAGCATCATCGCGGCGGTTGCGGTGTTGCTGATCCACATCGATAAGACGGCGGTTAACCAGAATAGATAGCGCGATGCGATATCGACACGGCTGCCCGCCTTTGCAATCACCGAGGCCGCAATCCAGCGATCAAGCCCTTGTTTCTGTAAGCCGCCGGCGAGAGCGAAGCTGCCGAGAAAAAGAAAAATAACCGGGTCGGCAAATTGGCTAAACGCTTCGTCAAAAGCCATTATGCCGCTCGCTGAGGCCAGCAAGGGGACTAATAGCGCGGTCACACTAATATGGAGCGCCTCGCTGAGCCATAACCAGGCGATAGTGACCAATATGGCAATACCGCCGCCAGCAAGGCCGATTTCGCCGCCCAACCAGTGATACAGACTCAAATACAGCACGATTGCAACGGCAAGATTAATCGATCGTGACATTTGAGAGGATTTTCGGCTCACACTGCTGTACTCATCGCTGTTCTAAAATTAGACGACGGGATTCCCCTCGGCGGGACGGGTTTATAACTCGTCCTCAATGTTTCGTTTTACCCTAAGGTCTTTCCGATCAATTGGCCTAATTTCACCGGGCTGTCGGCCGTAAAATCGGCTTGCCAGTCGGCTTTGTCTCTGCCGAACAAGACGATGATCGTCGAGCCCATGTTGAAACGGCCCATTTCCTCGCCGATATTCAACTGCGGAGCATCGGTTTCGTAATGCCAGGTTCTGACTTTTTCGATCGTTGGCGGCGTGACCACACCGTGCCAAACCGTTTCGACGCTCGATACGAAGATCGCGCCGACCAATACTAAAGCCATCGGGCCCGCTTCGGTATCGAAGATCGCCGCGACACGCTCGTTGCGCGCGAACAGCCCGGGTACGCTGTTGGTCGTTGCGGCATTGACGCTGAATAAACGGCCTGGAATATGGATCATTTCTTTCAAGGTTCCGGTCAGCGGCATGTGCAAACGGTGGTAATCGCGAGGCGACAAATAGATGGTTGCGAACGAACCGTCTTTGAATGCTTCGGCGCGTTCGTCATCGCCGCCGAGTAGCTGCGTTGCGGTAAAGCTTTTACCTTTGGCCTGGAAAATATCGCCGTCCATGATTTTGCCTGCCTGGCTGACGACGCCGTCGGCCGGCGAAACGATCGCGCCGGGTTCGTTGGCAATCGGTCTGGCTTCGGGTTTTAATTGGCGCGTAAAAAACTCGTTGAAGCTGGCATAGGCGTCGATATTCGGCTCGAGCGCCTCGCTCATGTCGACACCGTAGTGCCGTATGATTTGCTTGATGAACAGGTTTTTCCAACGCTTGTTTTCGCAATGGGTCAGTTTGCTCATCAACTGCGAGAGCGTATGATGAGGCAAAACATATTGGGGCAGGGTGGTTAGGGTTTCTTTAATCGTCATGGTTCGTGAAATTTTCAGGAGTTTTGCCGCTCAGAAAGTAAGCGAACGCGATCACTTGCGCGACCGCGATATAGAGTTCTCGGGGGATTTCCTCGCCTAGCGGTACCTGAGCCAGAATTCGGGCCAACTCGGGTTCGGCTTGCAGCGGAATGCCGTGTTGGTCGGCAATGGCCATTATCTGTTCGGCGGTTAGACCTTCGCCTTTTGCGGTGACTTTCGGCGCATGCTTGCCGTCGTATTTGAGCGCGACGGCAATATCGGCATTGTAATAGGTCTTCGCCATCGAAAAATTTAGGGCAGATGCACCGGTTCCGGCGCTTGCCAGTCGGGGCTTTTATGTTCGGCGATCACATTCGTGTAAATGCCGCCGCGCACATTGAAATTCGCGCGGATACGCATGAAGTTAGGATGGATCGCCGCGGCTATATGATCGAGAATTTCGTTCGTGACTGCTTCATGAAATGCGCCCCGGTCGCGGAAGGACCACATATAGAGTTTGAGCGATTTGAGTTCGACGCAGAGTTGACTTGGAACATATTCGATTGTTAGCGTCGCGAAATCGGGTTGGCCGGTTTTAGGGCACAGGCAGGTGAATTCCGGGATGTCGATGCGAATCGTAAAATCCCTGCCGGGTCTTGGGTTGTCGAAGGTTTCGAGCTGTGTGCTGGGTTGTGTCGTCATGTATCGATGATAAAAAGCAAAAATAAAAAGTCGAAGTTAATCCGGATATCGTTAATAATACCCGGTTATTTCCATTTAAACCAAGCAGCATTGTACCAGTAATGAAACTGGAAAAAATCAAACTTTCAGGATTTAAATCGTTTGTCGATCCGACCGTGATCCCGATTGCCGGCAATTTAACCGCGATCGTCGGGCCCAATGGTTGCGGCAAGTCCAATATCATCGATGCGGTTCGCTGGGTGATGGGGGAGAGTTCGGCCAAGCATTTGCGCGGCGGCAGCATGGTCGATGTGATATTCAACGGTTCGGCATCGCGTAAACCGGTCGGTACCGCATCGGTCGAATTAATATTCGATAACAGCGAAGGCAAGGCCGGCGGCGAGTTCGCGAAATACAACACAATTTCGATCAAACGCCAGGTCAGCCGTGACGGGCAGTCATTGTATGCCTTAAATAATGCACGCTGCAGACGCAAGGACATTACCGACCTGTTTCTCGGCACCGGGCTCGGTTCGAGAAGTTATGCGATCATCGAACAGGGCACGATTTCGCGCATGGTCGAAGCCAAGCCGGAAGAACTTCGTGTGCATATCGAGGAAGCGGCAGGCGTTTCCAAGTACAAGGAGCGGCGTCAGGAAACCGAGTCGCGCATGCAGCATACGCGGGAAAATCTGGAACGTTTGACCGACTTGCGCGATGAAGTCGAAAAACAATTGAAACATCTGCAAAAACAAGCCGAAAAAGCCGAAAAATATACCGGCCTAAAGCAGCAAGAGCGTCAATTCAAATTGGAATTGCTCGCGATGCGTTGGAATGGTTATCATCAATCCTTGCGGAAATTGGATGATCAGTTACGTGAAGTTGCCGAAGAACATAATCGCTTGTTCGTTGCGGCGCGCGAGACCGACGCCGCGATCGAAGCCGCGCGCGCCGAACATAAGAATCGGCAAGCGGCGATGAATCGCACGCAAGGCGACTATTATCAGGCGTCCTCCGAAGTCGGTCGTTTGGAGCAAACGATCAAGTTGAATCAAAAAAGCCATGAGGAGATCGTGGTCGAGATTGACCGGCTCAGGCGGCAACTCGAGCAGTCGGCTAACGAGCTTGATAACGATCAACTGCAGTTGGAGGAAATTAAACAAGCCTTGTTCGAAGCCGATGAAGCATTGGCGCTGAGCCAGGAGCGCGCCGAGGATGCGGACGCGGCGCGCCAACAAGCGCAGGATGAAAAAAGTACTTGGCAACGGCAATGGGAGTCTTATCTTGCGACAAGTTCGGGCGCTAAGGAACAAGCAGAAATCGAACGGGTTAAAATCCAACAGTTGGATAGTCAAAGTCGCCAACTGCAAGGGCGCTTAGATAAACTGTATACCGAGCAGGGCGAATTGACCGCAAGCCATTTACAAGCGGCTATCGAAGACTTGTCTGCAACGGTCGAATTACTTCAAGATCAGCGCGATGAGATGCATGGGCAACTGGAGGATTTATTGGCACGCATCCAGGAACAACGCCAACAGCTTAAGCAAAATAATCATGAGTTGCACGGCTTGCGCTCCGAGCTGCATGGTATCAACGGCAAGATTTCATCGCTGGAGTTGTTGCAGCAACATGCGATGGGGAAGGATAACAAGCATTTGGCCGGATGGTTGGATCGAGCCCAATTGACGGATAATAAACGTCTGGCGGAATTGCTCGAAGTCGAAAGCGGCTGGGATCATGCGCTCGAAACCGTACTGGGTGCTTATCTCGAGGCGGTTTGCGTTGAGGATGCCGAGTCACTGTTTCCAGTATTGCAAAACCTGACCGAGGATTCGGTGACGCTGTTTCAAACTCGAGAGTTCAACGGCGATTCGCAACAAGGCTCATTGCCGGCATTGATCTACAAAGTTAAGTCACCTTGGAATTTAGATGGCTTGTTGACCGGTATTTATTGTGCGAACGATTTGGCCGCTGCAAAGGCGATGGCGTCTTCGCTCAAGCCTTATGAATCGATTATTCTACCCGACGGCACTTGGATCGGTTGCGGTTGGCTGCGTATCATTCGGACTAAAGACAGCAAAACCGGCGTGTTACAGCGCGAAAAGGAATTGCGGTCGTTAAAACTTCGCCAATCGGAATTGCAACAACAAATTGAGCAACTCGAGGAGCGGGTCGAAGATGCCGAGCAAGCCTTGAAAGATGCCGAAGCTCATCGGGAAACCTGGCAGCGCGAGGAAAAAGCACTCGGATCGGAACTATCGGCTAAAAGCGCCGAATTGAGCGCGGAATCGGCCCGGCACGAGCAGCAACAACGGCGCTTGGCGCAGGTTCGTCACGAAATCGATGAAATCGTCGCCGAAACCGCCGAACAGGCCGAAATGCAAGCCGAAGCCGAAATGAAATTGCAACAAGCCGAGCAACATTTGTATCGACTAGATGAACAAAAAGAAGCCTTGGAAGAGGCTAACCGGGTTTTGCAAACTAAGCTGCAAACCGCCGAAGCTCGAGCTTCGGAAATTAAGCAACAGGTTTTCAGTTATCAGTCGAAGATCGAATCATTGCGTTCTTCAGAGTCTTTGACGACAAAACAAATCGAACGCTTAAGCCTGCAAAATCGACAAGCCGGCGAGCGTATCGCAGAACTGGAACAAAAGCTCGTCGACACGGCCGCGCCGATTGACGATGAAAAGCTCTTATTGCAACAATACCGTACCGATAAAGAAAAACTTGAGAAGGATCTGAAGGCCGCGAGAAAATTACTCGAGGAAACCGAACAAACCATCGCCGGTTTAACCGAGAGACATACGCAAATTCAGCGCGACTTGGAAAAACGGAAAGCAAGCTTGGACAAGCTTCGTTTCGAGCAGCAAGAGTGTCAGGTTCGGCGGCAAACAATCACCGAACAGTTAAATGAAATCGATGCCGAGCCCGAACAGGTATTACAGCGAATACCGGAAGACGCTAATGAAGAGGGCTGGAAATCGCAAGTCGATGCATTAGCAACTCAAATCGATAAGTTGGGTGCGATTAACCTGAGCGCGATCGATGAATATCAAGTTCAGTCGGAACGCCTGAAGTTTCTCGACGATCAGCATGCCGATTTGACCGAAGCCTTGGATACTCTCACGGAAGCGATCAATAAAATAGATAAAGAAAGCCGGCAGCGTTTTAGGGAAACATTCGATAAAATAAACAGCGGTTTGCAAGAAAAATTCCCGAAGCTATTCGGAGGAGGGCAGGCTTACCTGGAATTGACTGAAGTCGATGTATTGGAGGCCGGTGTCAATATCATCGCCCGTCCGCCCGGTAAGCGGAACAGTTCGATTCATTTGTTATCGGGCGGCGAAAAAGCGTTGACGGCGGTTGCGTTGGTATTTTCTATCTTTGAGCTCAATCCGGCGCCGTTTTGTTTGTTGGACGAGGTCGATGCGCCACTGGACGATGCTAACGTGGGCCGTTTTTCGAAAATGGTCGAAGAAATGTCTGCGGCCGTGCAGTTTTTATTTATATCGCATAACAAGGTGACGATGGAGATTGCAAAACAATTGGCAGGTGTTACGATGAGAGAGCCCGGAGTGTCGCGCATGGTCGCGGTGGATATCGAAGAAGCAATGAGTCTGGCGGAAAGCTAATGGATAAAGAAATTTTAAGAATGGTTATTATTGTCATGGGGTTGATTGTGATCGCGGTCATGTTGCTGTGGTCTTATTTCAAAGGCAAAAAATCCCGGCGGGATGGTTTTTATTTCGATGATAAGGAGTCGGTACGGAATATCGATCCGTCGCTGGCCTTGCATCCCGAACACGACGAATTCGACATCGTGCCGCTCGACTCTGCGCAAGACAATGATGATTCGGTCGATTTCAAGGATTATTCGACTGAAACGCGATACGGCTACGAGCCCGGCAAACAATCGGCAACCGATGTATCGACGCAGTCGCATCAAGCCAAAAAAACGAAAGATCAATTGCCTGCGTTGATTCAATTTAGTTTGATAGCTGCCGCGGATGAAGGATTTAACGGCACCGATCTGGCTTTGGCTTTCGACAGTGTCGGATTGGTCTACGGCAATATTAAGATTTACGAACGATTGGATAGCAGAGGCTTGGTCGATTTCGGCGTGGCTAGCATGGTTGAGCCGGGCATATTTCCCGACCGGGATATGGAGAAATTCACGACACCGGGTTTGGTGTTTTTTATGCAGCCGCGTGAAGTCGACGATCCTGTGGCGGTATTCGACGATTTTATCGAAACGATCGATATTTTAGCCGAGGAGTTGGATGGCGTGCCATGGGACGATAAGCGGCAGCCGTTGACCGACGATACGGTAGAAGTATTGAGGAATCGCTTGTCCTGATTAACAAGGTTCGAGACGGATGTCCGTCTCGAACCTTGTTATGAGCTTTGTTGCGTTTTCGGTTACCCGATAATATACCTTTCGCACTTCAAATTTCGGCGATGCTTAAGTAGATCGGTAAAGGCTTTGCCGGCATGGATGCTGGCAAAGAGCCTACATGGACGTATTCACGGCGTCCTTTGACGATCACCCCGGCGCCGAATTTTGATCCACGATGGGTATAAATTGTTTATTGATTTATTTTCTTATAGCCGGTGACTGGCCATTTGCCTGATGACGATTTTGGAGTCTCTTTAGGAGCTTCAATCGCAATTTCTCCCGCAGCAGCCGACCCTTTGGCTTGAGTCGATTTTTGAATGTGTTCAACTGCTTCTTCGGCTGGTGGCGTTGCTATGTCGGCATGATCCATTTTGCCATGTTCGATGGAATATTCCAGTACTTTAATGGCGGCTTCCAAATGCGCTTTTTCCTCGCCTTCCGCGCTTTCCATTGCTTTCAATGCATGCTCTAAAGCAGCTTCGGCGTGCTCGACCAGAATCGGAGCGTGACCCAGTTTGCCGTGCTCGACCGCGGCATGCGCATGTTCCAATGCCACCGCGGAATGATCCTCGGCTATCACCATCTGGCTGGCGCTCATCAATAAACCTATGGTCATTGTTTTCAATAGTTTCATATTAATACCCTCTTTTGTGATGTTGTTATAGTAAATTTTAAGGAACATAATTAAATATAGCTTTAGCGACCGATTGCATGTGTAACATAATTAAACGTTCACTTGATTATCCTCGTGTAGTCGAGCAAAGCCGCTTGAAATTCCCTTATGCCACCCAGCTCGACCAGATAGGCATTTCGAATCGGTTGCCGAAGTTTTAGGTTGTTTCCGTCCCTTAGTCGATAAATATGCCGTGATGGTTTATTTATCGGTTTCATTGTAAAAACGAAATTTTCCAATGTATTCAGTTTTAATGACATTGTTGTAAGTCATTGATATTTAGGCGACTTCATGTCTCCGCTTAAGGATAACGACTCTGCACCTTGAGGCAAATTAGGCCCGAGCCGTTACGCCACATATCCTTTTTAAGATCGAGTCGAACTTTATTTGATAACTTAAGTCCGCGATGAATAACCCTACACCTTTTTAGTGAGCTTTAGCAAGGTCTTTAGCCTATTTTGTTTCCGAGAAAATGAAATTGCGGTTCATCAATGCGCTATTTGAATCGGTTGAATGCAAGCTTCATCGTTATGAACCGGATTATTGACATGCTGGCTAACCGGCGTCAATTCCATTTGTTGATAACAAATGGCTTGATCGAATGCGAGCACTTCGGTCTCGAATTTTCGCTTATCCAGCCAATCGCCATAATTTTCAAGGTTGATAATAACCGGCATACGTTCATGAATGTCTGAAACCGGTGCTAAGGCCGGGCATGTAATGATCGTGCAGGAGTAAATGGTTTCGTTGCCGTTTTCCCAATGCTCCCATAACCCTGCGAACGCAAATAGCCGATTATCTGGAAAATGCACATGATAAGGTTGTTTGCCGGTTTCGGTTTGTTGCCATTCGTAAAAGCCGGTAGCGGGAATCAGGCAACGGCGTTTAGAATAAGCGGATCTGAACGAGGGTTTGTCGGCCAAGGTCTCGGCCCGGGCATTAATTAAGCGGTTGGCGATTTTCGAGTCTTTGCTCCAGGACGGTATCAAGCCCCAATGCAAATAAACGCCTTTGTTGCTACCGTCCTCCAATTGTACGATGTTCAGAATTTTTTGACCCGGCGGTATATTGTAATCGGTCCGGTAATTCGGCAAACGCTTCAGCCGGAAATGTTCGATGATTGTGTCGCTCGTCGTGATTAAATTAAACCGTCCGCACATAGATGCACCCTAAACTTATCGCACTCGAAAATCAATTTACACGTTCGATTTTAACAAAGGTTTCAGCTCCGTGTCTGGACAGAAGGCAGGTCGAGTTATGGATTAAACGCGATGACTTGTTGCATCCTATCGTATCCGGCAACAAATGGCGTAAACTTAAATACATACTCAACCATGCCTTGTCGCTAGGTGCGATTAAAATCGTCAGCATGGGCGGCGCCTATTCGAATCATTTACATGCCTTGGCCTATGTCGGCCGCCGGCTTGGTATTCAAACGGAAGGTTTTATTCGCGGCGAGCCACAGTCGAATCCAACCTTAATCGATTTGCGGCGCTGGGGAATGCGTCTGCAATTTGTATCGCGTGAAGACTATCGCAATCTCAGGCAATACAAACATTGGAATAGTTTGCCGGGAATCGATACCAACGCTTATTGGCTGCCGGAGGGGGGATCGGTCGATTTGGCTTTGCAAGGTGTGGCCGAGCTGGTTTCGGAAATCGATATTCCATACGATGTCGTTTGTTGTCCTTGCGGAACCGGAACAACCTTGGCGGGCATTATCGAAGCGGTTCGGCCCGATGTCCAAGTCATCGGTTTCTCGGCGCTAAAAGGCGGCTCTTTTTTGAAGCGTGATGTAGAGGCGCTGTTGACTCAGCCCCGGGAGAATTGGGATATCGTCACCGATTATCATTTCGGCGGTTTTGCGCGAACCAAGCCTGAATTAATCGAATTTATCGAGCAATTTTTATACGAGACCTCGGTGCTACCGGAACCGATTTATACCGGAAAAATGTTTTACGGGATCTACGACCTAATCGAGAAAGGCTTCTTTCCTGCCGGTCGACGAATTGTCGCCATACATACCGGCGGCCTACAAGGCAACAGAGGTTTTGCTTAGGAATGATGAATCAACTCGAAATAAGCCCAGAGCATCAGCATTATAGCCACCGATTATTGCAGCGAATACTTGAGCCTGAATTGATGGAAGATCCCAAACAGGTGCAAGCCTATGCGCAAGCCGATTTTTCGGAGCCCAATGATCATTTTATGCAAAATTTGAACGCCTTGGTTGGCGTTAGTGGTTTCGATGGTTATGCATTGGATTTGGGCTGCGGTCCGGGCGATATCAGTTGCCGTTTTGCAAAGATTTACCCATCGGCTCTGGTCGATGCATTGGACGGGTCGAAAGCGATGCTTGACTATGCCGAATCAATTATGCCGAGTGAGTTGAGCGCGCGCGTTCGTTTTATTCACGGTAAATTACCAACGGTTTCATTGTCTCGAAGCCGTTATGATTTGATTTTTAGCAATAGTCTGTTACACCATTTGCCGGAACCGCAAGCCTTGTGGCACTTTATCAAGCGCTACGCCGGCAATGGAACTAGGATTGCCATTATGGATTTATTCCGACCTCAAAGCGATCGGCAAGCCATAGAAATTGTTGAAAAATATGCCGCTAAGGAGCCCGAAATTTTACAACGCGATTTTTATCATTCGTTATTGGCGGCATTTACGCCTGAAGAAATCGAGGAACAATTGCGCGAAGCCGGCCTAAACTTTGAAGTCGAACGTATTAGTGACCGGCATGTTTTTATTTCGGGAACTATTATTTTCAAATAATTAAGATCCTAAGCGGCACTCAGTATCGTCAGGCAAATTAACAAAAATCGTAGCTAGTTAGACCCCCGACACTTATCGTTCCCATGCTCTGCGTCACTGCCATTAAGTTAAGCCGTTCGTGGTGAGCCTGTCGAACCATGGACGGCTTAACTTATCGACCCAGGATTTTTCCATTCATCCTTCGACAGGCTCAGGGCGAACGGAAAAATCCTTAACTTAATGGCAGTGATGCTCTGCGTGGGAATGCTTGAGTACCGCTCCAGCTGTACGAGACGCTAGAGCGTCTCGGTCTTCATTCCCACGCTGGAGAGTCTGTGAAAGTATTGGTGAATACATCATAATAAATTTATTCACCATGAAGAACATGAAGGCAATGAAGGTAAAATCAATAATATAACTCTTTATGTTACTTCATGCTCTTCATGGTTATTTCGTAATCTTAAATACTTTTACAGCCTCTGGAGCGTGGGAGCGATAGGGGACGTGAATAATTAACAATAATCTATTACGGAAATTAATAGTATGGAAAAAGAAAACGAAATCGGCGAGGCGATTAATCTCGATAGTTATGACCTGTATCTGAATCGCGAGCTTAGCCTGCTCGAATTCAATCAAAGAGTCCTCGCGCAAGCTAAGGATGCTCGTGTACCGTTATTGGAACGGCTAAATTATTTATGCATTTCTTGCTCGAATCTCGATGAGTTTTTCGAAGTCCGGGTCGCGAGTCTTTTGCAAATGGCCGAAATGGACCCTAAGGCCATCGGCGTCGACGGTTTGTCGCCGCATGAACAGCTCGAAAGAATTTCAGCCAAGGCGCATGGTCTGGTCGAGGATCAGTATCGGGTCTTAAATGACATCTTGTTGCCGGCCTTGGCAGAGGAAAATATTCATTTTATCCGGCGAACGGAATGGACCGCTAAACAGCTCAAATGGTTGGAGAATTACTTTAACGAAGAATTACTGCCGATTTTGACGCCGGTCGGATTGGATTCTGCCCACCCGTTTCCACGTATTCTCAACAAGAGTTTGAATTTCATCATTTCATTAACCGGCAAGGATGCCTTCGGCCGAAATAGCGGTCGGGCGGTTTTGCAAGCTCCACGAGCTTTGCCAAGGATCATTCAATTGCCGGCCGACGCGACCGGCAGCGGACCTCATGACTTTGTGTTTTTGTCGTCGATTATTCACGCCTTTGTCGATCAATTGTTCAATGGCATGAATGTCAAAGGCTGCTATCAGTTTCGGGTGACCCGAAATAGCGATTTTTTTGTCGATGACGATGCGATAGACGATTTGTTGCTTGCGGTCGAAGGCGAATTGGCTATGCGCAATTACGGCGATGAAGTCAGGCTTGAGATTGCTTCGAATTGTCCTGAAGAAACCGTCAATTTTTTGATGGCCCGTTTTGAATTGACACAGGATCGCTTGTATTTGGTCGATGGGCCGGTCAATTTGAATCGCTTGCAGGAAATCATTAATCATGTAGAAAGGCCCGAATTGAAATTTACGCCGTTTAAGCCGGCAGTACCGCCGCAGCTGGCTCGTAACAAAAACATTTTTGCCGCTATTGAAAAGCAAGACATTCTTTTGCATCACCCGTTCGAATCGTTTTTGCCGGTTGTTGAGTTTTTGAAGCAGGCCGCCGCCGATCCCGATGTCTTGGCGATCAAGCAAACGCTGTATCGTACCGGCGTGGATTCGCCGATTGTCAGCGCATTGGTAAAAGCCGCTAGGGCCGGTAAGGAAGTTACGGTAGTGATTGAGCTGCGCGCTCGGTTCGATGAAAAAGCCAATATTAATTTGGCTGCAAAGTTACAGGAAGCGGCCGTGCATGTCGTTTATGGGGTCGTGGGCTATAAAACACATGCCAAAATGTGTCTGGTGCTACGCAAAGAAGGTAAAAAATTGCGTAATTATGTGCATCTCGGTAGCGGTAATTATCACCCGAAAACAGCGTTGCTTTACACCGATTACGGTTTGTTTTCATGCGACAAGGAACTTGGCGAGGACGTTCGCCGCGTCTTCGCTCAATTGACCAGTCTCGGTAAGGTGACCAAGCTGAATAAGCTATTGCAATCGCCTTTTACGCTGCATAGCGGTTTGATCGAGAAGATCGAACGTGAAATAGATCATGCTCAATCGGGAAAGCCGTCCGGAATCATTATTAAAGTTAACGCGATAGTCGAACAACAGTTGACCAAAGCCTTGTATCAGGCCTCGCAGGCCGGCGTCAAAATTAACTTGATTGTCAGGGGTATTTGTTGCCTTAAACCGGGTATTCCAGGTGTTTCCGAAAACATTGTCGTCCGATCAATTATCGGCCGATTCCTTGAGCACACCCGTGTGTACGCGTTTGAAAACGACGGTAATCCGGAAATCTATGTTGCTAGCGCCGATATGATGGGGCGCAATATGTTCAAAAGAGTCGAGACCGGCTTTCCGATAGAGAATAAACGATTACATCAACGGGTTAGGAGTGACTTAGAGTTATATTTAAAAGATAATTGTCAAGCGTGGCTCTTGCAGTCGGACGGACAATATGAGCAATTATCGCCGGGAGAAGGGGAAGAAACGATTCAAGCTCAATCGGAACTCTTGGCGTCTTTGCAAAATTAAGGCTGAGAGCTATTTCCGGCACGCTTCGGCGGCCTAAGAGATTGCTTGCCAAAGTCATAGATTGACATCATGGCTCGATTGATAATCTCCGTTGTTTGATCGCCCAAGCGACATCGACCGCCTGCCTATTTTCTTTGATATCGTGGACGCGGAATAGCTTGACGCCGGCCATGACGCCCAATGCCGTGGTGACGGCTGTGGCGGTGATCAATTCGGTAGGTTCGGCGACATCCAAAATCGAACCCATGAAGCGCTTACGGCTAGTGCCCAGCAAAACCGGATAACCGCTTTCGACGAAGCGATCCAAGTGCGCCAATAAATCCAAATTGTCTTGTTTACGTTTACCGAAACCGATGCCGGGGTCGATCGCAATAGTGCTTCGATCAACGCCTTGTTCGATTGCTTGATTGATGCGCTGCATCAAATGATTCAGCACTTCGCCTACGACGTCTTGGTACTGAGGCTTATCCTGCATCGTTTTGGGTGTGCCTTGTTTGTGCATCAAGATGATAGGAACCTGACGTTTTGCGGTCAGCTCAAAAATCATGGCGTCGTCTTCGCCGGCCGAAATATCGTTGATGATATTGGCGCCGGCCGACAGTGCCGCTTCGGCGACCAGGCTCTGTGTCGTATCGATGCTGATCAGTATATCCGAGGCAAGATGCTTCCGGATGGCTTCGATGACCGGCACGACGCGGTCGATTTGTTGCGCGGCGCTCACCGGGTCGGAGCCGGGGCGGGTCGATTCGCCGCCGATATCGATGATGTCGGCGCCTTCGGCGAGCATTTTACGGCATTGCTCCAATGCGTTATCAAGGCTGTAATGCCGCCCGCCGTCGGAAAAGCTGTCGGGCGTCACATTTAAGATGCCCATGATCAGCGGTTTTTCTATCGTGTTAAACATAAATAAAATTTCGGCTGTATTCGAAGTGGCCTTTGAGGATCGGGTATAATAGCGGACTATTTAAATTTTGATCGAATAAATGGATAAACCGCGTTTAGCTTGGGCTGTCACTGGCTCCGGGCATTATATCGAAGAATGCCTGGAATTTTTGATGACATTGGACAGTGTCGACCTTTACCTGAGCCAAGCCGGCGAGGAGGTTTTAAAGATGTACGGCATCAAACTCGACGAGGTTCGCGACAGAATGCCGGTTTTTCGCGATAAGGCTGCTTCGTCGCCGCCGGTTGGCCGCTTTTATACCGGCTATTATCATAGCTTCGTGATGGCGCCGACGACCTCGAACACCGTAGCCAAATGCATATTGGGCATTGCCGACTCGCTGGTGACTAATCTTTATTCTCAGGCCGGAAAATGCCGCGTCCCCAGCATCGTCTATCCGTGCGATATCGCGCCAGAAATGGAAACCACCGCGCCGGGCGGTAAGAAGGTCATGGTATATCCGCGTCCGGTCGATCTGGATGCGACCGATAAACTCCGCGTCTTCCCTTATACACAAGTCGTCGAAAGCGTCGACGAATTGATCGAGGCGGTCAATCGGCGCCTGAAATCATTGGGTGTGGCATGAGCGAGCACATCTTGTTTTTGACCGGAAAATTGGCCGAAAAACAATTACACCAGATTCTGGAAAAAATGCAGCCGGAGTTTACCTATACGGTGCATCAGTTGGGTATTAAAGTTGCCGCGTTGATGACCACGGACATGATTTGCCGTCGGTTAAAGGAAACCTATCAAGCCGACCGAATGATTCTGCCCGGACGATGTCGGGGCGATTTGGACAAGGTGATACAACAATTCGGTTTACCGGTCGAGCGTGGCCCCGATGAGTTAAAAGACTTACCTTTATTTTTCGGCAAGGAAGCGCACAAGCCCGACCTCAGCGACTATCGCGTTAAAATATTTGCCGAAATTGTCGATGCGCCGAATGTTTCTGTCGATGAGGTCGTCGAGCGAGCTCATTATTACCGGCGTCACGGCGCCGATGTGATCGATATCGGCTGTTTGCCGGGAACGCCGTTTCCGCACATGGAAGCCATTATTCGAGCCTTAAAACAAGAAGGCTTTACGGTCAGCATCGATTCGCTCGAAGCCGACGACTTGCTCAGAGGCGGCAAGGCCGGCGCCGATTTCATGTTGAGCCTGCACGAAGGAACGCTCTGGGTCGCCGATGAAGTCGAAACGACGCCGATTCTGATTCCGGAAATACATGAAGACTTGGCGTCGCTCGATCGTGCGATCGAAGCCATGCAGGCTAAAAACCGCCCATTCCTGGTCGACCCTATTTTGGACCCGTTGCATTACGGTTTTACGCAATCGGTGGTGCGTTATCATCAGGTACGGCAAAAATATCCCGATATCGAGATCATGATGGGCGTCGGTAATATCACCGAATTGACGCATGCCGATACGGTCGGCATGAACGCGCTGTTATTGGGTATTTGCTCGGAGCTCGAGATCAATGCAATTCTCGCGACCGAAGTCAGCAAACATGCTTGCCGGGCGGTCAAGGAAGCCGATTTGGCGCGGCGTATCATGCATGCCGCGAAACAAAACAACATGTTACCCAAGCATATCGATTCGGGTTTGATGGCGCTGCACGAAACCGCGCCATTTCCCTATACGCTCGATGAAATCAAAGAACTGGCCGGCGAGATCACCGACCCGAGCTACCGTATTCAAACCAGCACCGAAGGGCTGCATATTTTTAACCGAGACGGTTTTCATTCGGCGACCGACCCGTTCGATTTATATCCGAAACTCGGCGTCGAAAACGACGGCGGTCACGCCTTTTATTTAGGCGTCGAACTGGCGCGCGCCGAAATTTCCTGGCAACTCGGCAAACGCTTCAATCAAGACGAGGCCTTGAGTTGGGGCTGCGCAACTGATCTAACCGAGTCGACAGTCGATTTGCACAGCTTTAAACCGGCCGGCACGACGCTAAAGAAAAATTAAACCGATGATTTTAGAAACGATAGTCACCACACAAAACCAGCAAGGCAGGGCGCATATTGCACCAATGGGTATTCATCGGCACGATGATGAATTGATCATTTTGCCGTTTCGCCCGTCGACCACGCTCGACAATCTCATGACGAGCGGTCATGCTGTGATTAATTATTGCGACGATGTCAGGGTGTTTGCCGGCTGTTTGACGGGGCGGCGTGACTGGCCTTTGATCGAGGCCGACAAGATTCCCGGTAAGGTCTTGGCATGCGCATTGGCGCATAGCGAAGTCGAAGTGGTCCGTGTCGAAGAAGACCCGATTCGGCCGAAACTGTTTTGCAAAATTATTCATACCGTCAACCATGCGCCGTTCATGGGTTTCAACCGGGCCCAGTATTCGGTCTTGGAAGCGGCGATTTTGGTCAGTCGGCTGGGTATGTTGCCGCAAGAAAAAATCGATGCGGAATTGGACTATCTTAAAATCGGCCTCGAAAAAACTGCAAGCCCGAGGGAGCTTAAGGCGTGGTCTTGGTTAATGGCGGTCATCGAAGAGCACAAACGAGAGAAAAACGCATGACAGGGATGCTCGCGAGTGTCAGCAGGCTCGATGAAGCGCTGAGGATCTTGAATTTCGAAGTCGATATCATTGACTTGAAGCAGCCTTCTCAAGGCGCGTTGGGGGCGCTGGATACCATGACGGTTGCACGTATCGTCAAGGCAATCAATGGGCAATGCCCAATTAGCGCGACGGTCGGCGATTTGCCGATGATTCCGGAAGTCATCGTGAGCGCGGTAATGGATATGGCGGCGACCGGCGTCGATTATATCAAGATCGGTTTTTTTCCCGGCGGCGATTGGCAAGGCACGCTGGATGCATTGGCGCCCTTGGCTCAAGCCGGCCTAGCATTAATCGGAGTATTGTTTGCCGATAACGAACCCGAATTACATACCGTAGCCGCTTTCAAAAAAGCCGGTTTCAAGGGTGTAATGTTGGATACGATGGACAAAAGTTCGGGTTCGTTGCCTCATGTCTTGCCTGATGATGCGATTGTGGAATTTGTGTCTAAATGTAATGAACTCAACCTGTTATGCGGTCTTGCCGGGTCGCTAAGGGCCGTGGATATACCTAATTTGTTACGCCGTAAACCCGATTATTTAGGTTTTCGAGGCGCTTTGTGTCGGCGGCACGATAGAACCTCGCATTTGGATGATGATGCGATACTTGCGGTTAAAAAAGCGTTTTTACAGGGTTAGGCGGAAGTGGGTAGGTCGAGCGTAAATCATGAAAAGTAAAATGCCGATCACCACAAAAATTTTGATTGCGATGTGCTTGGGGTTATTGGCAGGAAGCGCGATCAATGCGTTCGGACATGACAATGGGGCGATTCGGGAATATCTGGTCGACGGCTTGTTTCATGTGGTCGGCGCTTCGTTTATCAATGCCTTGAAAATGCTGGTCGTGCCGTTGGTCAGCTTTTCTCTGATTTGCGGCGTATGCGGCATAGGCGATATCGCCGCGCTAGGTCGTATCGGCATTAAAGCCTTTGGTTTGTATTTGTTGACGACCTGCCTTGCGATTGCCTTGGCCTTGTTGCTTGCCGTTTCGGTCGGGCCCGGGCGCGATTTTGAACGTAGCGGCGAAGTTGCCGAATTTAGTGCGCCCGAAGCGCCCGGTTTGGCCGAAGTGCTGATCGGGATCGTGCCGAGCAATCCGGTTAATGCGTTCGCCGAAGGCAATATGCTGCAGATCATTTTTTTTGTGATTCTTTTTGCGATCGCGATGATGATGACCGGTGAAATCGGTTTGCAATTGTTGAGAACCGCCGAGCAGTTGAACGAAGTCATGATGAAACTCGTGATGCTGGTCATGGAATTTGCGCCGATCGGTGTTTTTTGTTTAATCGCAAAGAGTTTTTCCGAACAGGGTATTGGTTTAATAGTACCGATGTTCGGTTATTTTTCGGTGGTTATCGCCAGTTTGTTTCTCCATACTTGGGTGACGTTGTGTTTGCTGTTATGGTTGATGACGCGGATGAACCCATGGGAATTCATGAAAAAAATGCGTCCGGTGCATATTTTCGCCTTCAGTACGGCCAGTTCCAATGCGACGATTCCTGTCAATTTACGCGTCGTCGAACACGATTTGGGCGTGCCGAACTCGACCGCGGCATTTACGATCCCGCTCGGCGCGACGATCAACATGGACGGCACCGCGATCATGCAAGGCGTCGCGACAGTCTTTATCGCCAATGTCTACGGGATCGAATTAGGTTTGATGCAATATTTAACCGTGATCGGCATGTCGATATTGGCGTCGATCGGCACGGCCGGCGTGCCCGGCGTCGGATTGATCATGCTGGCGATGGTATTCAACCAAGTCGGGTTGCCGGTCGAAGGCATTGCTTTGATTTTAGGCGTGGACCGGCTTTTGGACATGCTTCGAACGGTCGTGAACGTGACCGGCGATGCGGTCGTGACTTGTATCGTGGCAAAGGGAGAGTGTCGGCGCTAGGTGGCATCCTAGTCGAACATGTCGCGAGTCTTCAGGAAATTAGACGCTTTTTCGATAAGATTTCGGAGTAATAATCCAGCGTCTCCAAGCTTAGACGCTACAGCAGTTAATTCCGCACGGTTGTTAATTTTAAAAGATAGGATTTGTTTATTTGCTTGTTATAATGCTCGGTATTTTTACAATTGCTTAACAGGTTCGAGAGATTGGGATGATTCAAGGCAGTATCGTAGCGCTGGTTACACCGATGACGGAAAACGGTTCGATTGACAAGGATAGCTTAAAAAAATTGGTCGAATTCCATATAGATCAAGGTACGGATTCGATTGTCGCAGTCGGTACGACAGGCGAGTCGGCAACACTCGATGAAGACGAGCATTGCGATTTCATTCAATCGGTGGTCGATTATGCCGGCGGCAGAATTCCTATCATTGCCGGGACCGGTGCCAATTCGACGACAGAAGCGATCGAATTAACGAATAGAGCAAAAGAGGCCGGTGCCGATGCGTGTCTTTTGGTGACGCCTTACTACAACAAGCCGACACAGGAAGGTTTGTATCTACATTTTAAAGCCGTTGCCGAGGCGGTCGATATTCCGCAGATTCTCTATAACGTCCCGGGACGCACGGCTTGCGATATGCTGCCGGAAACGGTGGCGCGCTTGTCTGTTATCGATAATATAGTAGGTATCAAAGAGGCTACCGGTAAATTAGAGAGAGTCAAGCGGTTACGCGACTTATGCGGCGACACCTTTGCGCTGTATACCGGTGATGATGCGACAAGCTGCGAGTTTTGTTTACTAGGCGGTAATGGCACGATTACTGTGACCGGCAATGTTGCGCCGAGATTGGTCCATGAAATGATAACCGCCGCGATCGATGGCGATCGGGAGACCGCCCTGGCCATCGATGCAAAACTAACCGGATTGCACAAACAGTTGTTCATTCAATCGAATCCGATACCGGTCAAATGGGCACTGATGGAAATGGGTTTGATTCAAAAAGGTATCCGTTTGCCGTTAACTTGGCTGACCGAAGATTGTTATGACGCAGTGCGCGGTGCCATGCGTCAAGCGGAGTTACTTTGAAATTTATGAAGCGCATCTTTGCCGCTTTACTATACCTGATCATTCTGCCCTTTCTAGCGGGTAGCGGGTGTAGCACGATCAAAAGCTGGTTTCCCGATAAAGAAAAAGATTACCAATTTAGAACCGAATTACCGGAATTGGTGCTGCCTAAGGAATTGGCTATTCAAAAAGTTGAAAGACCGGCAAGAATTCCGAGAGTCGATCTAAGGCATGTCGATACCACTCAAGTGGTCGATGGTGTCGATAAGGTTACCCAGGTCGAGCGGGTCGCCACTGCCGATGCGGTCGTGTTAAGAATTAATGAACCCGTCGGAAAGTCCTGGCGTATCGTCGGCAAGGCTTTGGCAAGACAGTCGATTGAAATCGTTGCGCGTGATAGATCGCTTGCAACCTATATCGTGCAGTACGATCCTGAAGAACAGAAAGTGACCGACGACTCCTTTTGGGATGAGATTCTGTTCGTTTTCGGTATGTACGCATCCAACGAGAAAGAGTACCGCGTCAGACTAATCGAGTATGAACAATTTACCGATGTCATTGTGAGGGATGAGACCAATAAAGCCGTATCGAGCGGTGACGGCCTGACTCTATTGCTGACGATTCAACAAGCGATTGAAGACGATCTAGCCGGCCAATAGTCGGCTTTCGATTGCTTGTTAGGTTTCAATCGTTCTCCAAGAAAATAACGAAGTTGATAATCCCTTTTATCTTTCTCCTGATCAAGCGATTTAGTCTTTTTCGAGACGCCCTGGGCATTACTCCCTTTTGATTGAAAAACCGTCTAAGAATAAAAGGTATGGGATGTGTCTATCGAGGACCGCCGTGAACCCATCCATGGGGCTTGACGGCAGCTAAGCGCCAAGGATGGTGTGAATGCAGATTTTGCAGGAGCAAAAATCTGCCCCCGCTGACACCAACCTACCGCATGCGCTGAATAGTTACACCATTTTTTGAGTATAAAGGGAGTATCTTCTTGACTTTCTTTATCGTTACCCTGATTTGAACCTTATTTCATAACGGATTCCCCATGTTAAAAATTCCAGGAACATCCGCGCTATCCGCATTTCGCATCGAAAAATTACTTGCCCGTCTCCAAGAGATAGAGCCAGCCATCAATGGTATTTCGGCTTCCTATGTCCATTTTGTCGAGCTCGAACGTGCGATTGGCGCTAGTGAGCAAACGCTATTAAACCGTCTGTTAGCCTATGGAAGCAGCACGGCTGGAACGTCTCCTGACGGATTGCGTTTAACAGTCATTCCCCGGCCCGGAACGATTTCTCCTTGGTCCAGTAAAGCAACAGAAATTGCGCAACGTTGCGGCTTGGGGGCGGTTTGTCGCATCGAAAGAGGAGTCGAATATACGATACTGTCCGAAGGTGCGCTAACCGATCAGGTGCAAAAAAGCATTTCGGCTCTTCTACATGACCGCATGACGCAAACAGTCGTTAAAAGCGAATCGATGACTGAAGCGATTTTGTTTGCCCATCACGATCCTAAACCGTTCCAAACCGTGCCGGTAATTGAGTCCGGTAGCGAAGCCTTGGTCAAAGCCAATACCGAGCTCGGATTGGCGTTAAGCCAAGATGAAATTGATTATTTGACCGAAAGTTTTCAAGCATTAGAGCGCAATCCGACCGATGTCGAATTGATGATGTTCGCTCAAGCCAATTCGGAGCATTGTCGGCATAAGATATTCAATGCCGCATGGACCATCGACGGTATCGAACAGGCCGAATCTTTGTTCAAAATGATTCGGCATACCGCCGAACAAAGCCCTGAAGGTATTTTGTCGGCATACTCCGATAACGCCTCGGTCGTAGAAGGTGCTAAAACTTCAGTTTTCATCCGCAATGCGTTGACCGGCGAATATGCCTATGTCGACGAAGACGCGCACATATTGATGAAGGTCGAGACCCATAATCACCCGACTGCAATATCTCCGCATCCAGGCGCGGCGACCGGTTCGGGCGGCGAGATTCGCGACGAAGGCGCAACCGGTCGAGGTTCTGCGACCAAGGCCGGTTTGACCGGTTTTAGCGTTTCTCATCTAAGAGTTCCGGGTTTCGAGCAGCCTTGGGAAGACGATAACGGTAAGCCGGGTCGCCTTGCATCTGCGTTGGAAATCATGCTCGAGGGTCCGATTGGCGGTGCGGCATTCAATAATGAATTCGGGCGCCCGAATCTGGCCGGTTATTTCCGCAGCTTCGAACAAACCGCACCGGGCGGTGATGAAAACACGCTCCATGGTTATCACAAGCCGATCATGATTGCCGGCGGCATGGGCAATATTCGCCCGATGCTGGTTGAGAAACAACCGATACCGGCGGGTTCGTTGATCATCATCCTGGGAGGGCCTGCGATGCTGATCGGCTTGGGCGGCGGCGCCGCTTCATCGCAGACTTCGGGCGAGGCTGCCGAGGAACTGGATTTTGCCTCGGTGCAACGTGAAAATCCCGAAATGCAACGACGCTGTCAGGAAGTCATCAATCATTGCAATGCCTTGGGCGAGGATACGCCCATCGTCTCGATACACGACATCGGGGCCGGCGGCCTGTCGAATGCCGTGCCGGAGATCGTTCACGACTGCGAACGGGGCGGGCGTTTCGAATTGCGCGACGTCAATATCGCCGATCGCGGCATGTCGCCGATGCAGATATGGTGCAACGAGGCCCAGGAGCGTTATGTTATCGCGATCAAGCCGGAATCGCTGGAATTGTTCAAATCGTTCTGCGAACGCGAGCATTGCTTGTATGCCGTGATCGGCATCGCAACCGATGAAGAGCATTTGCAACTGAGCGACCGTTTGTTCGGCGACAGACCGGTCGATTTACCGATGTCGGTGTTGTTCGGCAAGCCGCCGAAAATGCATCGAACTGTCGAGCATGTCAAACCCGATTTGTCGCCGTTGGACTTAGCCGGCATCGAGCTTGACGAAGCTGTCAAGCGCGTATTGTCCTTCCCGGCTGTTGCCGATAAGAGCTTTTTGATCCATATCGGCGATCGTTCGATTACAGGTTTAGTTGCGCGCGACCAAATGGTCGGCCCTTGGCAAGTGCCGGTCGCCGATGTCGCGGTGACCGCTTCGGGCTTTTTCGCGTCGACCGGCGAAGCGATGGCGATGGGCGAAAGAACGCCGTTGGCGGTCATCGACGCACCGGCATCGGGCCGAATTGCGGTCGGCGAAGCGTTGACCAATCTTGCCGCAGCGCGTATCGGATCGTTGGGCAATATTAAATTATCCGCGAATTGGATGGCGGCAGCCGGCAGTTCCGGCCAGGATGCCGCGCTGTTCGATACCGTCAAGGCGGTCGGAAAGGAACTTTGCCCGGCATTGGGTATCGCGATTCCGGTCGGCAAGGATTCGTTGTCGATGAAAACCGTTTGGCAACAAGACGGCCGCGAGAAAACCATGACCTCGCCGGTATCGTTGATCGTAACCGCGTTCGCGCCGGTGGTCGATATAGAGAAAACCTTGACGCCACGATTGCGCGACGAGCCTTCGGTCTTGATCTTGATAGACTTAGGGCAGGGCAAGAATCGTTTAGGTGCTTCGGTATTTGCACAGGTATATAAACAACTGGGCGATAGTTGCCCGGATTTGGACGATCCTGCGTTATTCAAGTCCTTCTTCAACGCGATTCAGGACTTGAATAGCCGCGGCAAATTGCTGGCTTATCATGACCGTTCCGATGGCGGTCTATTGGCCACGATCTCCGAAATGATGTTCGCCGGAAGGCTCGGCGCCAATGTGGATTTGTCCGGCTTAGGGAAGGATGCCTTATCGGCCTTGTTCAATGAAGAACTCGGAGCGGTTATACAAGTCAGGGAAAGCGATAGCGCCGAAATTATGGACCTGTTGGCGCAAGCCGGCCTCGATGCGTGTGTGCATCGAATCGGCTCGGTTACGAAACAAGCCGACTTGACGATCAATTTTGCCGGGCAGAAGCTTTATTCGGCCTCTCGAGCCGAATTGCAACGCTACTGGTCTGAACTGAGTTATCGAATGCAAGCGTTAAGGGATAATCCGGATTGCGCACGCGAACAATTCGAACGGATCGTCGACGATAACGATCCCGGCCTCAATGCCGCGTTAACCTTCGACAGCAACGAAGATGTTTGCACTCCGTTTATCGGCAAGTCGAAGCCTAGGGTGGCGATTTTACGCGAGCAGGGCGTCAACGGTCATGTCGAAATGGCCGCTGCGTTCGATAGGGCCGGATTCTCCGCGATCGATGTGCACATGACGGATATCATTGCCGGTCGAGTTAGCCTGAAAGATTTCAGAGGCCTTGCGGCTTGCGGCGGATTTTCTTACGGCGATGTGCTCGGCGCCGGCGGCGGTTGGGCCAAATCGATTCTGTTCAACCCGCGCGCCCGCGATGAGTTCGCGGCGTTTTTCGAACGCGAGGACGCGTTCGGTCTCGGAGTTTGCAACGGTTGTCAAATGATGTCGGGGCTTAAGGAGATTATTCCGGGTGCCGAACACTGGCCTCGTTTCTTGAGGAACCATTCCGAGCAATTCGAGGCGCGCGTTGCATTGGTTGAGGTTCAGGATTCGCCGTCCATTCTGTTGACCGGCATGGCGGGATCGAGAATGCCGGTCGTGATCGCGCATGGCGAGGGCCGAGCAGATTTTGACGGCGACCCGGCTGAGGCGATGAAAAACGGTGCGGTATCGTTGTGTTACGTCGATAATTTCGGTGAAAAAACGACGCAATTTCCGGCCAATCCGAACGGTTCGCCATTGGGCATAACCGGTTTAACCAATCGGGACGGCCGCTTTACGATCATGATGCCGCATCCGGAAAGATGTTTCAGAACCGTGCAAAATTCGTGGCATCCCGACGATTGGAGCGAATACGGCCCTTGGATGCGGATGTTTAGGAATGCCCGATTATGGACGGCTTGAAATAATTTTGAATACCCCTATATTGTTTAACAGATACTGATCGATGTTTGTTCGGTATTTGATCGATAACAATTATTTCGGAGGTGTTTATGGCTATCACACGTTACGAACCCTGGGGCATATTGAGTCAATTACAAAGAGAATTGGAGCGCGCGAGCGAAGGCGGAACCGGCGAAGGGTCGATATCGACCGCCGAATGGGCGCCTGCCGTCGACATCAAGGAAGAAACCGATAAATTCGTGTTGCATGCCGATATCCCGGGCGTCAAGCCTGAAGATATCGAAGTCAGCATGGAAAACGGCATTTTGACGATCAAAGGCGAAAAGAAAACCGAAGCGAAAACCGAAAAAGAAGGTTATAAGCGAGTCGAGCGGACTTACGGTTCGTTCTACCGCCGCTTCAGTTTGCCCGATACCGCCAATGCCGATGCGATTTCGGCAAAATCGAAACACGGCGTCTTGGAAATCACGATTCCGAAACAAGAAGCGGTGCAGCCGAAAAAAATCAATGTGACCTCGGAAGAATGAGTCAAGAATACGGAGCCCTCGGGCTCCGTTTTTTTTGGCCAAGAACGAGCACGAAATCAACAAGGTTTCATCGTTCCCTCTCACTGCGCTTCATGGTAAAACTGCCGAATTCAGGTTGATAGGTCGCGGAACATCGCCTATCGAGGGCTCCGAAAGTCGCGACGAAGATCTTGTTCCGACAGAGACCTACGGGCGTTTTGTGGGAGCGATCCCCAGATCGCGATCTCGAAGTCGAGTGAGCAAGGTAACAACAAACGGTATCGAAGTTGCGTTGGCTAAGTAACTGTCTATCATTGACTTACCGGAGTTTATACCCCCTCGTAGATCAAAATTCGGCACCTGGGTGTCCGCTAAAGGACGCCGTGAATACGTCCATGTAGTCTCTATGCCAGCTCCATGCTGGCAAAGCCTTTATGAGCGCCATGGATGGCGTGAATGTCGATTTTGCAGGAGCGAAAATCGACCGGACACCCAGGCGCCTCCTCTGGCACTGCCGAAATTTGAAGTGCGAAAGGTATAAAATCGGAGAGTATTTTTTAAACAGTTCCTTAGCTATGAATCTTGACGCATTGATTCCCATCTTCGTGATTGATGCGGCTGTCTTTAAATCGGTATGGCAGAGCAATTGCCTGCTGAATTCATTTTTTAAAGTAGAAACGATACTTTATGAATATTCGAAAAACAGGAGTATTAATGCTCGCGCTGTTATCGCTTAAAACATTTAATCCTGCTTATGCGCAAGTACAAGAAGACTTTGTTTATGTCGATACGCTTATTCCATCTATCCATTTAGATATTCGTTATGCGAGCGCCAATAACTTTATCGGCAGGCCTATCGATGGGTATTACCGGCCATGCGCATTATTGACTCAGACAGCAGCCGAAGCGTTGATGGCGGCGCAAAATGAGTTGGCAAAATTTAATTTAGGCTTGAAAATTTTTGATGCTTATCGGCCCCAGCGCGCCGTGCGGCATTTTGTGCGTTGGTCGCAAGATGCGGATGATGTGGCTATGAAGGATGTTTATTATCCTCATCTGGACAAGCCAAGCTTGATTGAAGAAGGTTACATTGCCGCACGTTCTTCGCATAGTCGGGGCAGTACGGTTGATGTAACGCTGGTTGATTTAAACAATGGCGAAGAACTGGATATGGGCGGTTTTTTTGATTATTTTGGCCCGGAGTCCTGGTCTTATGCTAAGACGCCTACGGCTATGCAACGAGCGCACCGGATGTTATTGCAAACGGTTATGGAAAAACAGGGATTCGTACATTATCCTCAGGAATGGTGGCATTTTACCTTGGCGAACGAGCCTTATCCCGATACGTATTTCGATTTTCCGGTGCAATAAGGTAGTGAGGATCCTTTGCTGGGGTGGTTGGTGTTGAGAGCCGTAAAGCTTGATCCTGATCTTTATGCTAACCCAGCTTGCTCGACTATTCCCTATCAAAATCCAACGGGCTCTTGGCTTGCTTCAAGGTCCTGCTCTGAACGGTGTGGGTATAAATCATCGTGGTTCTCACGTCGCTGTGTCCTAGTAATTCCTGAATGGTGCGAATATCGTAATTCGCTTCCAATAAATGACTGGCGAAAGAATGCCGTAACGTATGCGCTGTTGCCCGCTTGGTGATTTTGGCATCATTCACCGCGCGTTTGATCGCCTTTTGCACGATGGATTCATGAAGATGATAGCGTTTGTGTTCTTGGGTTTCCGCAACTAGCGTTAATGACGGTTGCGGAAAAAACCACTGCCAGATAAATTCTTTGGCTGCGTTTTTATATTTATGACTCAATTGGTTCGGCAAGAACACGCCGGCAAAATTGGCTTTTAGATCGGCTTCGTGTAAATCCGCGACTTTCCGCAACTGAAGTTTCAATGCCGGTATTAAGGTTTGCGGTAACGGAACCGTTCTGTCCTTTTGACCCTTGCCGTCATGGACGGTCAAAACGCCGGCATCGAAATTGAAACATTGGGCACGCAGATTCAAACACTCGAAAAGCCGCAGCCCGCAACCGTATAACAGTTTGGCGACGAGATCGATCGGATCGTCGAGATGATCGAAAATCAACTCGACTTCTTCGCGAGATAGAACCACCGGAATATAAGGCTTGCGTTTGGCTCGCGCGATACCTTTGATTTCGCCGAAATCCTTTTTCAAAACGTGTTGAAACAAAAACAGCAACGCATTGAAGGCCTGATTTTGAGTCGAAGCGGACACTTTCTTCTCAACGGCAAGATCACTCAAAAACGCCACGACATCCTGTTGCGTTAAATTTCGGTAATCTTTACTCTGGGTAAACGCCTGCAATCGGCGCGCCCAGCCGCGATAGGATTTCAAAGTCTTCGGCGAATAATGGCGTAATTGGATTTCTCGGGTCAGCTCGTCAAAGACAAAAACCCAACTGAATCCGGTTTGTTTTTCAGCAACCGTATTATTTTGGTGGGTATTATCGGACACGGCAGGATACCTCGGGTGTTCATAAGGCGGTGATCGATGATGCGGGTGATTCGGATCAGGCGAGTTTTTTTCAAGCAAAACGTCCGGCCTTGGCGGAGCTAAGCCAGAGGGGTCAAGCCAGAGGGGTCAGGTCTAGAATAGCAGTATTGTTTACTATATACTTTGTTCATGACCAGACCTATTAGAATCGAATTTTCAGGCGCATTTTATCATGTGACTTCCCGTGGTGACCGTCGTGAAAACATTTATGAAGATGATGAAGACCGGCTTCAATTCCTTGATGTTTTGAAGCGTGTTGTAGAAGATTTTAACTGGGTTTGTCATGCCTATTGTCTGATGACTAACCATTATCATTTGGTCATAGAAACACCTGATGCCAATCTTTCGAAAGGTATGCGGCAGTTGAACGGTGTTTTTACGCAAACATCGAATCGCCGACACGGCCGCGTCGGGCATTTATTTCAAGGCCGCTACAAAGCGATATTGGTTGATGGCGAAAGTTACCTTTTAGAGCTGACCCGTTATGTTGTGCTCAATCCTGTCCGCGCCGGAATGGTCACCTCGCCTGGAGACTGGGTATGGAGCAGTTATCGGGCGATGACCGGTGAAGCACCTGCACCGTCATGGTTGGCGACCGATGGCTTGTTGGCTCAGTTCTCAACTCATCGCAACACGGCAATAAAACGCTATAGGGAATTTGTCATGCAAGGGGGCGACCAGGAATCCATCTGGCAAGCGCTAAAACGTCAAATATTCCTCGGTGATGACACATTCGTAACGCGGATGCAGGGCAAAATTAAAGAGAAAAGCAACGATGTCAATTTTCCAAAAGCACAAAGGCGAGCGCCCGCATTGCCATTAGCGGAATACCAAAAAACTTGTGCCAGTCGGAACGAGGCGATCATATCGGCCTATGCCACAGGGGAATATAGCTATCAACAAATAGCGGATTTTTTTGATCTACATTTTACAACCGTCGGTAAAATTGTCAGGGCGACAAAATTAAAAAGATAGCTATGAATATAGACCTGACCCTTTTGAGCGGAAGGTATAGCGCCGGCGGCATGCTATTGTTGCGGATAACGCCTTCTAGCCGGGCCAACATCAACGGCGACAAGGGTTCCTTGCCGTTATAGGCTTCTTTCGTCAGCAACAATCGTTCGCTGGCCTTTTCGATGTCGTGCTCCATCAGTTGTTTTGCGATCGGTAGGCCAGCGTAGATCGGCATGCGGGTCATGCCGGGGGAATGACAGTCGACGCATTTGTTCTGCAAAATCCGCGAAGCTTTCGCAAAAGCCTCCGATTTACCGGCAATTACTTCGATCGGCTCGTTTTCACCGGACAGACCGATCAGGTTCGAAAACGGCAGAAAAAGAATAACCGCCACAACTAAGATAATGAACCATTGGGTTTATTTCATCGTTCGACTCCGTGTTTTTTACATTTTCATTGAAAAAGGTTTATTCCTGCAAACACTATAAATATTCAGTCAGAGCAAGAATACGACTGCGCGCGGCCGATTCGGTATCGGCCTCGGGATAGTTGTTGAAATACAGCGAGGTTTGGTTGGTGAAGGCTCGGCCCCATATAAGCATGTCGCGAGGCCCGTGAGATTTGACTTTCTCCCTTCCGTCGATGATTTTATAGACGCGGTCGAACGGGAATATGCCGTTATTGTTCTTGGCTAGAACGGTTAGATTCGGAACCCGTCTTACCAACAAGGCTTTAAAGGGGTCGTCGTCGTCTTTTCCGTTGGTCCACGGCAAACGGCGCATGCCGATTCGTATTCCAGCTTTCCTATATCCAGTTTTTTGTCGGCAAATGTTGTCCTGATTAGCAAGATGCTTCAGCTTGCCGAAGCCAAGTGTCCGAGCAGGGGGCCAGTCGTAGTCGCAAAAACTAAAATATGCTGTTACCCAAGCTCCAGCTTGGGTAACCTGTTCAGGAAGCTCTAGCTTCCCGACAATCAAGAAAGATTGAACGAGCGAGTCGGGGTTGATTGAGAATGTGCGGAGGTTGTGTCTAGATCAAAATTCGGCACCGGGGTGTTCGTCAAAGGGTACCGTGAACCCAGTACCTAAATTATCCAAGACAATTAGCCAAGGCAATGGGCTATGGAATTTAGGTGCTGGGTGAATACGTCCATGTAGGCTCTATGCCAGCTTCATGCTGGCAAAGCCTTTGTCGCACACCCGTTGCTTTACCAGGCGCTGCCGAAATTTGAAGTACGAAAGGCATATTCACCCCTTTTTCGGAAGTAAAACCGATTTTCTTCTAAAGAAAGGTTGCCGGTTGCGCAATGAATATGAAAATAAACGAACCTGAAAAGCTTGCCGAAACTGGCAAAAGCCGTTAGATTCGTTACTCTTGCACACAAGGAGGTCTTATATGCATTCAACACCGCTCACCATTCCGTTCAATCACTACCGATTCCATTTCGAAACCGAACATCCGGTTCGCCTGCCGGATTTCCCCGGCTCTGCCTGGCGAGGCGCATTCGGCCATGCCTTAAAAAAGACCGTCTGCGTCGTTCGTAATACGCCTTGCGCGCAATGTCTGTTGAAAAACGCCTGCGCCTACAGCGTCGTGTTCGAAACGCCGCCGCCACCGGGTAGCGAGAAAATGCGCAAATACAATGCAGCGCCGCATCCCTTCGTATTACGTTTTCCACAGCAAGATGCCATCGACACGAGCTATGCGTTAGATATAATCTTGTTCGGACATGCCGAACGTTACTTTCCGTATATCGTTCATGCCCTGCAAAAAGCCGGGCTCGACGGCATTGGCGGGCACAGGCAGCGCTTCGAACTGCATCATATCGATTACCTCGACGCCATGGAGGGAGAACAAACCCTATATCGGGAGGGTGAACTGCAACCGAGGCCGCCGGCATCGATGCCTAAGATACCCGATCCGCCTGAATCTATTACGATCTCCCTGGAGACGCCTCTTCGCATCAAACAAGACGGAAAAAACCTGACGCCGGACTATTTTAACTTCGGCAAATTCTTCGCCAACCTGCTGCGCCGCCAATCGATGCTCAGCTACTTTCATACCGACACCCCGCTTGAAACCGACTTTGCCGGATTGACCAAACAGGCATCGGCAACACATTGCACCGATACCAAGCTCCAATGGCACGACTGGACGCGCTACTCATCGAGACAGCAAACCGAAATGAACATGGGCGGACTGCTCGGCCGATTCAGCCTAGAGATGCAAGGCAATGAAGCTTTTTGGCCCTACCTTTGGCTAGGCCAATGGACGCATGCCGGCAAGGCGACCAGCATGGGGCTTGGTGCTTACAGGATTATCCCGACAAGCTTGCCAGGTGAAGAAAAGTCAACGAAGTGGAGTAGCATCGACTAAACCCAAACATCCCCTGTGGGAGCGATCCCCAGATCGCGATCATCGAGGTCGATAATGCCGAAAAACGAACAAAGGCATCGAAGCCGCACGGCCCAAGCACCGAAAACTTGTAAAAAAAGAAGAAGAACCCAATGCCGAACACAACCTTACTCGCCGTCACCGGACTAACACCGCAAATCGTTACCGAAACGCTCTACGCACTGCACAAGCAAAAAGACGAAATGCCGGCGCACATCCATATCCTGACCACGGCCGAAGGCCGGCAACGCGCCAAACTCACACTGATCAACGACGGCTGGTTACAACGTTTCTATCAAGACTACGATTTGCCCATGCCGACCTTTGACGAAAGCGACATCCATGTACTGCAACGCGACAGCGGCGAACCGCTGCAAGACATCCGCAGCCGCGAAGACAACCAAGCGATGGCCGACGGCATCACCGAATGGATCAGAAAACTGACCGCCGACCCAATCCGCGAATTGCATGTGTCGATCGCCGGCGGCAGAAAAACCATGGGCTTCTACGCCGGCTATGCGCTGTCGTTGTTCGGACGTTCGCAAGACCGGCTCAGCCATGTCCTGGTATCGCCAGACTACGAATCGCATCCGCAGTTTTATTACCCGACGCCGCGGTCGCAAATCATCTACGGCAACGACCCGACTCGAAAACCGCTGGACACGCAACACGCCGAAGTCGTCCTGGCCGACATCGCCTTCGTACGCTTACGCCACGGACTCGATCCGGCTCTACTCGAAGGTAAGACCAGCTTCAGCCGCGCCGTGGCCAACGCGCAACAAAAACTCGGCCCGCCCGAATTGACCATCGACCTCAAAAAAAGAACGCTGAGCGCCCACGGCGTCACAATCAAACTCAAACCGGTCGAACTGGCGTTTTACCTATGGCTGCTCAACCGGCAAGCGCACAACATGCCGCCGGTCACATGCCCGTCCGACGGCGTGCCCGACTTGGAATACGTGTTCGAATACCTAAAAAGCTACAAGCAAATCGCCGGCGAACTGGGCTTATCCGACCGAACCTTGAAAACGCTTGAAGAAGGCATGAGTAAAGCCTTTTTCGAACAAAGAAAATCCGGAGTCAACAGCCGGCTAAAAGAAGCGCTAGGCGCCAACGCCAAACCCTACCTGATTTCCGCAGTCGGTAAAAGGCCGAGAACGGGGTATTGGATACCGTTGGCAGTGGGGCAGGTACATTATCAGGAGTCATAAATATGCAAGAACACGAAAAAAGAAAATTATTGGATCAATCGAGCCGCATCGCCTTATCTGCTTTTTTACACGATTTGGGTAAGTTTGCCGAACGAGCGAGGATACCGGTTAACCAAGAAATACTGGACGCCAACAAACAGCTTTATTGTCCGCATCGGAAAAATCATATCGATGACAAAGGCTGGTTCAGTCATGTCCATGCTGCCTATACCGGTTTGGCGATGGATTTGATCGAAGAGTTCATGCCCGAATTGAAAGGAGCGGATTTCGCGCCTTTCGGTTCGTGGAAATCCAAGCAAGCCGATGACTCGTTTATCAATGCCGCAGCCAAGCATCACAAGCCGGAGACTTTTTTACAATGGATCATCGCGACGGCGGATCGCGTGGCATCGGGTTTTGACAGGGAGGAGTTCGAGCGTTACAACGAAGCAGAAGAAGGCACATCAACCGGAAAAAATCATTACACTGCCAGACAACTGACCTTATTTGAACAAATCAATAAAACCGAGCTGGATAAACACGATTTTGTTTACCGCTATTCGCTCAAACCGCTTTCACCCGAGAGCATTTTTCCTGTCAAAGCCGCTGGCTATGAACATAACGACAAAGAAAAAGCCCAAGCTGAATACAACCAGCTTTGGCAAGGCTTTACTCAGGCATTAACCAAGCTCCCTAAGTCCCACCGTAACAACTGGTCGTTATGGTTGGATCATTTTGAGACCGTTTGGGGTGTTTATACTCAGGCGATACCGTCGGCTACTGCCTTCAATGTTCGTCCTGATGTATCTTTATACGATCATTCTCGTGTAACTGCTGCCTTGGCGACCGCTTTATGGCGTTATCACCACGAAAATAACCGAACCGATGAAGCGGCGACCAAGTCCTTAAGAGATCAAAAAATGAGTTGGACTGAAGCCAAATTCCTATTAATCCAGGGCGACTTCTTTGGCATCCAGGACTTCATTTTCGCCAGCGGCGGCGAAACCAACAAGCGAGCCGCCAAATTGCTGCGCGGTCGTTCTTTTTATGTCTCATTGCTCAGCGAATGCGCGGCGCTCAAGGTTTTGGATGCATTGGCTTTACCATCCACGAGCCAAGTCATCAACGCCGCCGGCAAGTTCATGATCGTGGCGCCGAAGACGTCGGCGACCATCGAAACACTGCAACAGGTCCAACAAGAATTAAACGACTGGTTTTTACAGCATAGTTGGGGGCAAGCAGGGGTCGGATTAGCTTGGACGGATGCCTCGTGTAACGATTTTTGCCGCGCCAAACCAGGGGAGTCGAGTCCGTATAAGGCATTGATTACCAAGTTATTCGACCAACTGGAAACCGCCAAGAATCAACGACTGAATTTGTGCGGCGATGCAGCGGCGCCGATTGTTTTCAAAGATTTTCTCGATCGTTTCGACAAGGACAATGGCGTTTGCAAAATTGACGGAAAATCGCCGGCCAGCGAGCAACTCGACCAAGAAACCAGTATTAGCCGATTGGCTTGGGATCAACTGAAAACCGGGGAATGGTTGACGCGCAGGGAACGCATTCTGATTACCCGGCAATCCCTGAATATGGCTAGCACCCTGAAAATACCGGTGTTCGGCTACCATATCAGCTTTGCCGAACACGAAGACATCCAAGGCAAATTCGGCGAACAAGCCAAAAACGGCAATCTGCTCAGGGCTTGGGATTTTTCGCTGCCGAAATCAGCGGATGGTGCATTGTGGAACGGTTATGCCAGACGAACGATCAATGCCTATGTGCCGAAATTCGATGACAAGGCGCAAGCAGAGGCGCTATTGGGCAAATATGCCGGCGAGGACAAGCTGGATTTAGGCGATGCCAAAACGCTCAATCATATTGCCTGCGAAGATCAAATCTTGCAGGAAAACCATCGCTGGCAGGGCATTACGGCACTTTCGACCTTAAAAGGCGATGTCGATAATCTCGGTATGATCTTTCAATCGGGACTTGGAGACGATACCAGTTTCAGTAAAACCGCCGCCTTGTCCCGGCAAATCAACGCATTCTTTACGATTTATTTACCATGGCTGTGCCAAACCGAATATGACAACTGCTATACCGTGTTTGCCGGCGGCGACGATTTTTTTCTGATAGGTCCTTGGCTGTCGCAGATAAATTTGGGCGGCAAAATGCGGCAAGCTTTCCAAGAATACGTCGCGCACAATCCCGAAGTACACTTTTCCGCAGGTATCAGCACCACCAAGCCCGGCCTGCCGATTAATCAACTGGGCGAAATGGCGGAGGATGCGCTGGAGCGAGCCAAAGCGCATAATCCCGGTCAAGTTGCGCCTTCGCCCAAAAACGCCGTCAACTGTTTTAATCAAGCCATGGTTTGGGAAGATTTCAGCGCCTTGGCAACCCGCCGAAAACGATTGCAGGAACTCAGCGAAGACATGGACTTAAGCACCGGCTATGTTTACGGCCTGCTCAATCTGATTGACATGGCCGAGAAGGTCGACGAAAAGCCGGAAAACGCGATTTGGCATAGCTACTTTGCTTACCGTACCGTGCGGATGCTGGAGCGCAACAAACACCTCGATAAAGAACAGCGTAAACGCCGACAAGCGGTACTGGCCGAGGAAATCGCCAATGCCGGCATCATTCGGCACGGCAGTAATTATCGAGTCGCGCTGTTTTGTCACCTATACCAGCAACGCGATTAAAAATTTCATCGTTCCCACGCTCCGGCGTGGGAATGCATCCGAAGACGCTCCGCGTCGAGATAGGAGAACGCTATGGGAAGAAGCCGCTACAAGATCACGGAACCGGGCCAGTCGCATTTTCTAACTTGCACAATACTGGAATGGCTTCCGGTTTTCACGCGTCCGGAGACCGTGCAGATACGTCATCGTTCCCACGCTCCGGCGTGGGAATGCATCCGAAGACGCTCCGCGTCGAGATAGGAGAACGCTATGGGAAGAAGCCGCTACAAGATCACGGAACCGGGCCAGTCGCATTTTCTAACTTGCACCATACTGGAATGGCTGCCGGTCTTTACGCGTCCGGAGACCGTGCAGGTACTACTCGATTGCTGGCAATATCAACGCAAAGAGCAAGGCTTGAAACTATACGGTTTCGTCGTACTGGAAAACCATCTGCACTTCGTCGCACAGTCGGAACGCTTGGATAAATGCCTGAACAGCTTCAAATCCTATACGGCACGGAAGATCATCGATTATCTGCAAGAGAATCAAGTCGAACGTATCTTGACCCGGCTTCGTTTCGCGAAACGAGCGCATAAAACGGATAGAGCTTATCAGTTCTGGCAAGAAGGCGCGCATGCCGAGTTGGTACTCAACGAAGCGATGATGAGGCAGAAGCTGGATTACATTCACCATAATCCGGTCAAGCGGGGTTATGTTGCAAAGCCGGAGCATTGGCGTTATTCGAGCGCGGCGAATTATTTTGGCGGTGAGCCTCTGCTGGAGATAGACCCTTGGTGAAGCCGACTGGCTCTGTTCATCGGGACGCGGAGCGTCCCCGGAGGCATTCCCACGCTGGAGCGTGTGAACGATAAGAATCATAAGACATGGCTCCCACGCTCCGGCGTGGGAGCAAGCCCGAGCCGCTCTAGCGGCGCGAAATCAAATTTAAGCGACATTGACAAACAGGAGAACAACATGGATATAAACATCGGTAAACCGGGCGAAAAAATCGACCCGGAATTGTTTAACAGCATAGCCTTGCAGGCAGCCAAGCGTATCGCGGGTGATGATCCCAGAAAAAACGATAATAAACCGACTCAACTGAGAAAGTTCTATGACGAAATCGTGTTATGGGACAGCAAGGTACGCCAAAATCCTGAAAAATTTGATGATTATTTACCCTTTATTCGGATGATCAACGCTAAGGCAGCTTATGCGAGAGGCCGTAAGTTAGTCGATGACAATTTTGTTGACTTGATCCATAAAGGGTTACAACAAGTCATCTGCGCTCAAACCCTGCACACATTCAAATTATTCATGGAAGCCTTCATGGGCTTTTATAAACAAGAACGCCCAAATTGATCGGAGGCAAAAAAATGCAACTTACCAAAATACAAAAACTTACCGGCCAAATCGAATTATTGAGCGGTCTTCATATCGGCAGCGGCAACACCGAAATTCACATTGGCGGCACCGATAATCCGGTTATCAAAAATCCTATTACCCAACAGCCTTATATTCCCGGTTCCAGCATCAAAGGCAAAATGCGTAGCCTCCTGGAATGGCAATTAGGCGTGGTCGGACAAACGGATGGGCAGCCGCTTAGCTTCAAACACTTGAAGAAACTCGATGGCAACGTGCTGGATAAAGCGAAAGCCTTAGTCAAATTGTTCGGAGGCGCGCCCGATGGCGATATTGCTTCGGATCTACTGGCTGAAATTGGCCCGAGCCGGCTATCGTTCTGGGATTGTTCGTTATGCCCGGAGTGGGCGAAAGAAATGGATGACAAAAACCTGCTGCTCACGGAAACCAAAATGGAAAACATGATTGACCGAATCAAAGGCACGGCCGAACATCCTCGCAACACCGAGCGCGTCCCGGCAACCGCCAAATTCGATTTCAATCTGACGATACGCGTCCATGACGATGAAAACTTGCTCGTTACCGTGCTGCAAGGCATGAAATTGTTGGAATTGACCGGCCTGGGCGGTTCCGGATCGCGCGGTTACGGCAAAATCGCCTTTCGAGATTTGCAATTGGAAGGCCGAAACATTCAAACGGAACTCGAACAACTCGATTTAAAAGAGGCCGTCTGATGCAATGCTTTAGTGTGACGCTTACGCCGTTGTCGGCATTCGCGACGCCGCTAAAAGGCGATACCTTGTTCGGTCAACTGTGTTGGGCGATTCGCAACCGGTTCGGTGAAGCAAGCCTGACCGAGCTATTAAACGGTTATACTGAAGGCAGGCCGTTCGCGGTCGCATCCGATGCCTTTCCGCAAGGTTATCTACCGTTACCGAAACTACCGTTTAGCTATTATCGTCCGGTCGACGGAACGGATCGAAAAGCCGTCAAAAAGCGTTGTTGGCTAGCCGAAGCGGAAATCAAAAAACCGGTGTCGGAATGGTTGGGCTTGGCGAAAACGGCGGCGGATATCGCCGGCGACTTCGGTAAGCTGAGCGAAAAACATCCACAGCCGCACAATACCATCGACCGGCGAAGCAATACGACAGGCGAGGGAGGTTTTGCTCCGTATAGCATCGAACAGGAATGGTTCATTCCCGGTCTGCGTTGGCATATCTATGTGCTATTGGATACCGAGCGGTTGAGCGCGGAGGATTATCAAAATTGCCTGACCGATATTGGCGAATTCGGCTTCGGACGCGATGCCAGCATCGGACTTGGTAAATTCAAGCTGGAAGCATTTCAAGCCGCCGAGTTACCTTCTCAAGCCGATGCCAATAGCAGTTTGACGCTCGCGCCATGCGCCCCGCAAGGCTTGGGCTTTGCGCCTGAACGCAGCTATTATCAACTCTTCACCCGATTTGGCAGGCACGGCGATATTGCCGTCCACCAAGAAGGTAAACCGTTTAAAAATCCGATTCTATTGGCGCAAACCGCCGCGATAATGGCTACGAATCCTCCTGCGTCCGGCTTTATCGGCCAAGGCATCGGCGGCAACGGCGAGCTCTCGAAAACGCTGCCCGCCACGGTACATCAAGGCTATGCTCCCGTCATAGCCGTCAATTTTCAAGCCAAGGAATGTTCATGACACATTTTTTGAATCACTACACGCTGAAATACACACCGTTATCGCCCATTCACATTGGCGCCGATGAAAGCTACGAGCCGGGTAATTATGTTATTGACGATGAAGCAGGGGCTTTATACAGTTTCGATAGCCGGGCTGCGCTGGCTGGTTTGAGCGACAGCGACAGACAACAATTATTGGCTATCGTCAACGGCAAGCCCGATGACACGATGCTAACCAAGGTGCAATCTTTCTTTCATAACCATCGGGAGAAACTACTGGCCTTTGCCAAGCCGCCGATTCCAGTTTCAAGCGGGGCAATAAGGCACTATTTAAACAGTGTAGGCAAAACCAAAAACCGTGAAAAAAATGGCCGAGTCATTAACAAACTTGAAATTGAGCGGACCTTTTTCAATTCGGCAAATGGGGTACCAATGTTGCCCGGATCGAGTATTAAAGGAGCTATTAGAACTGCAATGCTGGATTCAATTAATAATGGACAATCGACACGGCATAAAAAACACAAAGATTTACAAGAGGAGCTTTTGGGTGGCAGTTTTCAAACCGACCCGATGCGACTTATATTAATTGGCGACGCAAGTTGGCAAGGCAATGAAAATAAGCCGGCATGTCAAGTGCAATTTGCCGTCAATCGTAAACGTGAACCCGTAGAAATAGATGGCAAATTATTAGACTCAAGTGCCGAGAAAAAAGGGTTATATCAATTAATGGAGTGTATTACTCATGAACATTACCAAGGGTTTTCAGGTTCATTGACGCTCCACATTACCGATTCGATCAATAAATCTGCGCAAAAACTCCCGCTAAAAGATTTGCATTGGTCGATAGGGCAAATTGCACATGCTTGTAATAAGTTTTATAAAACATTGCTCGAACAAGAAATTTCTGACATGAAAAAACGCAATTATCTTGATAAAAGTTGGTTAACTCACGTTGAGCAACTGTTTATCGATCGGTTATTGAAGCGTTTGGATGATGGAGAGGCTTTCTTATTGCGGGTGGGGAAGCATAGTGGTGGTGAGGCATTGACGCTAAATGGTGTTCGCAGCATTAGAATCAATAATCAAAAGAAAAAGCCAGACACCTGGGAAAATCAACCCAAAACCTGGTGGCTTGCCGCCGATGACATCGGCAATCGAACCAATCTGCTGCCATTCGGATGGCTCTTGGTCGAAATCGATCCGAAAACCCCGGATAGTCAACTGCAAAACTGGCTGGAACGAGGCAATCAAGACGTAATCGATTGGCTGCAGCGGCAATCGGCCAAACAAAACGCACTCAAACAACAAGCTGAATTACGGCAACAACAAGAAGAAGCAAGAAAACAGGCCGAACAACAACGCTCAGAGGAAATTCGACTGCAACAAGAAACGGAGCAACAACGTCTCGCAGCGTTAAGCCCGATAGACCGGGAAGTCGAAGAATTCCTAAAACCGTTTCAACAACAAGAACACGACACCCGCTTGTTGCAAGCCTTGGAATCGGACCGATGGCAGGGAGAAGACGCCAAAAGCATTGCTCAAAAAATCAAAGAGTTAATGGTCGATGCAGGCAAATGGCTTCCGGATTTCGAGGGAACGAATAAGCAAAAAATGAAATTGAAACAACGCAGCTTAAAAGTGCTTGCCTATCTACAGGATTGATCTTTATCCTCGTTCCCACGGTCCTCCGTGGGAATGCATACCAATTTTGCTTCGGCAGCCAATGTTTGCGTTCGTAAGGAGGACCGTGGGACCTTGACAGGGACGCTCTAGCGTCCCCGAACCGCAGAGCGGTTCGGGCTGCATTCCCACGCAGAGCGTGGGAACGATGATTCACAACTAAAAATAATCAAACCATGACCCAAATCCTAATCTGCACCGTCGGCGGCAGTCATCAGCCGATCGTAACCGCCATCAACGACTTACGCCCCGACTTCGTTTTGTTCATTTGCACCGACAAAGACCCCGCGACCGGACGGCCCGGTTCCGTCGTGCAAATTACCGGTAGCGGCAATTGCATCAAAGCCGAGCCCAAGGACGACAAACCCAGTCTGCCCAACATTCCGGCACAAACCGGATTGACGCCGGAGCAATACGACCTGTGTACGACTTTATCGGACGACTTGGACCAAATCTACGCCGATTGCAATCGAGCCTTGGACGGATTGGTGCGGCGGTTTCCGAACGCGTCGATCATGGCCGATTACACCGGCGGGACCAAATCGATGAGCGCCGGACTGGTTATGGCGGCGATGGAGCGGCAGGACATCCAATTGCAATTAGTGACCGGCAGCCGGGCCGATTTGATCAAGGTACATGACGGCTCGCAATACGCGGCCTTGGCCAACATCGAACACATCCGTTTCGAACGGCAAATTTCGCCATATCGTCAAGCTTGGAGCCGTTTCGCTTACGGCGAAGCCGAGGCCGGGCTCAAAGACATTAAAGCGCCGGGCAGTGCGCAATTACGCAGTCGTTTCACGCGTTTTCGCGACTTGAGCCGCGCTTTTGCCGAATGGGACAACTTCAACCATCAAACCGCGCTCGATCTGCTGCAAAACTACGCGCCCGGATTGCCGAACGAACTTAGAGCCTATTTGTCGATAGCAATGCGTTTGCGCGACCAACGGCCGGAAAAACGCGAGCCGGCGCAACTGCTCGACTTGTATCTCAATGCCCGACGCCGCGCCGCGCAAGGTCGCTACGACGATGCCGTCGCGCGGGTTTACCGCTTGATCGAATGGACCGCGCAATGGCTGCTGAAATCGCATTGCGGCATCGATACGTCCAACATCGCGAAAGCCGAAATTCCCGCCGGCATGGAGCTGACGGCCAATAGAGAAGGAATCTATCAAGCCGGCTTGTTTCAGGCCTGGCAGTTGGTCAAGGTTAAAACCCAAGGCGCGGCCGCCGAATTTATCAAGGCTGAAGAAAAAAACTTGCTCAATCAAATCAAAAGCCGCAATCAATCGATCCTGGCGCACGGCTTCGAGCCCGTTCAGCAGTCGCATTGGCTGCAACTGGCGGACTGGCTGGAAAGGCTCTTCCTACCGATGCTGCTGATCGAAAGCCGCCGAGTCGGGATCAAAGACATGCCGCCGCAATTGCCGCAAAGTTATGACTTGTAAACTTATCAATAGAAGACTTGGTGGCTGAGCGCAGCTACTGTGGGAGCGACACCCGCACCTTTCACAATAGCGCCTCTCCCAAATGATCAATCAATGAAAAACATCGTACTCATGACCCTTGGCGCCAGTTGGGCCGTGGTTCCCGAAGTTTACGGCTTTTTGGCGCCGGACCGCTTGCCGCTGTATGCCGAACATCCCGACAACGAATCTTTCGAACGACTCCGAAACGAATACGGCTTACAAGTCCCGGACGAAATCTGGCTGTGCACCACGCAAGGCGAAGTCACCCAAAAAAGCCTAAGTTCATTGACCCTATGGAGCCGGCTACTGACAAAACCCATGACATTGCGTATCTGGCAAGCAGCCGATACCGACGAACTGGCCACTCAAGCGGAATGCGAACGGATGCGTGAATTGATCGCTCGCGCCTGTTTGAAAGCACACGCCGAAGCCCGGGGCGGACAAGTCGTCCTATCGCTGGCCGGCGGACGCAAAACGATGAGTGCCGATTTGCAATGGGCGGCGGGTTTATTCGGTTGTCAAGCATTGCTGCATGTGGTCGGCAAAGATTTCAAAGCCATGCCCAAAGCATTACAAGACGCGGCGCCGGAATTGTTTACTCGGCCCTTCGATACGGACTGCTGTCATGCCGTTACACCGCTCATTACCGGCAAAACCCAGCGCAGCGATTTGCTGGATTTGCGCATGGACCGGACTGAAGCCATCGCCACCGAAGCCTTTTCATTGCCGCTACCGCAGTCGGGTTTGTCGGAAGTTTGGGCGGTCGATACGCTATCGTTGGTGCAAGAACTGAAAAAACGCGAACAACACGGCAGCCGCTTGCTAGGCAATTATCTATCCGAACTCGGCCGAAGCGAACATCACGAAAACTGGCGCAGTCTTTACCGGTTGCCGCCGAGAACGATAGAACAGCTTAGAACCGTGCCGCTCGATGCACGACATCTCGATTGGCTGGATATGCTGCCGAAAGCCGACTTGCATCGGCATATCGGCGGCTGTTTGAATCTAAAAGCCCAGCGCCGGGTTGCCGATGCAGTCTGGCAAAACATGACGCAACAGGAACAACAACGAGCGAGAGGCCATTGTCGGCCCTTGCTGCAAAGCATTGAATGGCCTTGGGAATGGCCGGAATCTTTGAAAAACCAAGGCGTTCGCAGTCATAACAGCGCCGCGTTGCTAAGGTATGCCGACGACGAACAACTGCAAAACAACCTCTGGCGTTGTACCGAACCGCGCATCGCATTAACGAGCCGGCATCCGCAAAAATTTGCAGCCTACGAACGGCCCGGCGAACTCACCGGTTCCGCGATATTAAGTCATCCTGCGGCGATCGAACCGTACGCTCAAGCCATCGTCGAACAAGCCGTGCAAGAAGGTCTTGCCTATATCGAATTGCGTGGAAGTCCCCAGAAATATGGCGATGGTCTGGTGTTTCTGGAGTGTTTTTATAGCGCCCTGAAAAAAGCACTGACAAGCTTGCCGGACGGTAAGAAACCGCAATTTCGCTTTATCGTGATCGCAGACCGGCGCGATATTGAAGGAGACCGAACGGCAAGACTGCAAAAAACCATTGAATTGGCAATCACGGCGCAACATCAATGGCCTGATTTTGTGGTCGGACTGGACATGGCCGGCGACGAACAGCAAACTCGGCCCTCGGAAATCGCCGGATTGTTTACGCCGGCATTCGAACAATGCCTACCGATTACTATCCATGCCGGAGAAGGCCAACCTGCCGAATCGATCTGGCAAGCCGCCTATCATTTGCATGCGGATCGGATAGGTCATGGTCTGACATTAAATGACAATCCGCCGCTGGCGCAACGGTTTCGTAATCGTGATATTTGTTTGGAATTGTGCCCGACCTCCAACCGCGAAGTAGTCGGCTTTCAAGACCCGCAATGGCCGGAAAGCGAAGGCTGCAAGCCTTATCCATTAATGGCATTGTGGCGGGAAGGCTTGCCGTTGACGTTATGCACCGACAATCCAGGTATAAGTCTTACTACGCTGAGCCGCGAATATTTAACGGCGGCCAGGATGAGCGAGGGTAAATTAACGCAATGGGACGCTCTTGCGATGATCAAGCAAAGCTTCATTCATGCTTTTTTACCGGGCAAGCAGAAAGAAGCACTGTTAAAGCAATGCGATAGCGAAATATATGAAACACTCAGCCGGCAAGGCTAAGCTGTTGTGGGAGCGATCCCCAGATCGCTCCTCACCTAACGCTAGGTGAGGGGAAGCCCAAAGTCTAAGTTTGTATAAAAACACCGGCTATCAAAACAAACCGGAGTTCGGCAACCCCTTTTGAAAAAGCAAAAAATAAATAAAATTATCGTTCCCACGCTCTGCGTGGGAATGCTTGAGTACCGCTCCAGCGGTACGAGACGCTAGAGCGTCTCAGTCTTCGTTCCCACGCTGGAGCGTGGGAACGATAGTGGGATGTGAATAATTACACAAATTCCAAAATTTTTTGAGTTTAAAAAGCGGGAACACGGCACTTTGCTAAAAGCGGCTTTTTTCGACAACCTAGCTCAAAACCCTATCGGCCCACGGCGGTTGGCCCTAAGCCCAACTGAACAAGAATATCAACCCCAAAAACACCATGAACATCGATACCCATCTCATCCTAATCTCAGCCCAAGCCGTGCCCAACATCACGCCGATACTCGATGAGCAATACCGGCCCCGGAAAGTCATTATGCTGGTCAGCGCCGATATGCGGCAACGCGCCGATTGGTTGGAATCGGTGATCCGAAGCAGGGTAGGCAATATAACTCGTTGGCCGGTCGAAAACGCCTGGGATATCGAACACATTCGCGATCAAGTTGTCGATTTGCTCGCCGTGCATCATGAAAACATCGCGCTCAACGCCACCGGCGGCACCAAACCGATGAGTATTGCAGCCTATGAAGTCTTTCGTGAATTCGATAAGCCGATTTTTTATGTACACCCGGAGTACGACCGAATAATCTGGATGCATCCGGCGGATCAACCTGGCGGGAACCTGGCCGATCGCCTAAAACTGCCGGAGTTTCTAAAAGCCTTCGGTGCCGAAGTGACCGCCCAAGGCGATAAATACGGCGTGCCGCGACGCTTCCGGGAATTGACAAAAACTCTGATCCTAAACGCGGAAACCTACACCGAACCGTTGCGTGTGCTCAATGCTTACGCGGCAAAAGCAAAACCCGCGCTGACAGTTGCACTGGACCCGAAGCATCAAAATTACCGCCAGCTCGAAAATTTGATCGGATTATTCCAAGACCATCGCTTACTCGAATTAAAAAGCGGCCAACTAATCTTTCCCAGCGAGGAAACACGCTTTTACATCAACGGCGGTTGGTTGGAACAACATGTATGGGGCATCTGCCTAAACCTGAAAAAAACTCTAGTATTGCAAGACGTGGGCCGAGGCATCGAGGTCGAACGCAACCACAGGAAGCCGCCTATCAGGAATGAAATGGATATCGCGCTGCTCAAGGACAACCGGCTATACATCATAGAATGCAAAACCCATCACGACAAAAATCCGGTCAACAACAAAAATACCCAGGCATTGTACAAACTCGATAGCCTCAAGGATCTATTGGGAGGGTTACAAGCCCGCGCAATGCTGGTAAGCTACAACCCGCCGAATAAATACGATCTGCAGCGAGCGCACGATCTCGGCATCGCCATTTGCGCGCATCGAAGTTTGGCGCATTTATCGCAAAAATTGACGGAATGGATCAGATGAAAGCAATTAACTTTTCAAAAGCCGAAAATCCCGCCAACCCCCTTTGCAACCCATTGATAACAAAAGGAGAACAGAGGCGAGCTATTTGAATACCAGACCTTATTAAGAAGGGATTAAGACCTATTATTTGTGTGAATAGTTCATTATTAGATATTTGAATACCAGACCTTATTAAGAAGGGATTAAGACAAATCCGGGAAAGATTCGCGCAACAAGTAGATTTGAATACCAGACCTTATTAAGAAGGGATTAAGACATATATATATATATAAAGTTTAGGTTATACATTTGAATACCAGACCTTATTAAGAAGGGATTAAGACATAGCTTGAGCATTGACACCTTTAACAATAATTTGAATACCAGACCTTATTAAGAAGGGATTAAGACCTAAAACAAGCAACAATTTTTCTAGCCCGTCAAATTTGAATACCAGACCTTATTAAGAAGGGATTAAGACTGGTGGTTTCGTTGAAGCTTTTCATGATGTTCAATTTGAATACCAGACCTTATTAAGAAGGGATTAAGACACACGTTGCCGCGCCATGCGTCGAACGGCACAATTTGAATACCAGACCTTATTAAGAAGGGATTAAGACATGATTTCGAGTAACGATGGTTGTCCCACTCATTTGAATACCAGACCTTATTAAGAAGGGATTAAGACGCAATTTCGATTTCAATATCATTGGATGTCATTATTTGAATACCAGACCTTATTAAGAAGGGATTAAGACGTGAGCGATTACACGCCCATTTTTTATTATATCGATTTGAATACCAGACCTTATTAAGAAGGGATTAAGACGAACTGCAAACAGGTGGCAAATCCATTTATTTGAATACCAGACCTTATTAAGAAGGGATTAAGACAATCCGTCCGCCGTAAAGTGGGAAATTACTTTACCATTTGAATACCAGACCTTATTAAGAAGGGATTAAGACGTATTAGATTAAACCTTTACCGTTTATTTTAATAATTTGAATACCAGACCTTATTAAGAAGGGATTAAGACCCTCTTTAATTAATGGTATTAGAAAGCCATCCGTATTTGAATACCAGACCTTATTAAGAAGGGATTAAGACGTCGGCAGGGCCGAGAGCCTGGATTGTTGGGCGATTTGAATACCAGACCTTATTAAGAAGGGATTAAGACGCCACATTAACTTAAGCTTAAGGCTGAAATGATTTGAATACCAGACCTTATTAAGAAGGGATTAAGACTTCTTCCGGGGCCTCGTTGAGGTGGGCGAATGTTATTTGAATACCAGACCTTATTAAGAAGGGATTAAGACTGTAGTCGGGTTTGCTGGACAGGCGGAGTTGATGGATTTGAATACCAGACCTTATTAAGAAGGGATTAAGACTAAGGTTTCTTGCCAGTCTGTCCAAATTTCTTCAAATTTGAATACCAGGCTTTATTAATAAGGGATTAAGACTGCGGTTTTTTTGATTATTTTTATCGTTCCCACGCTCTGCGTGGGAATGCCTGAGTACCGTTCCAGCGGTACGAGACGCTAGAGCGTCTCGGTCTTCATTCCCACGCCGGAGCGTGGGAACGATAAGGGCTGTAAATAATTACTATTAAGAAGGGATTAAGACTTGGATCTCTGTTGATGTTTAGCACGGTTTTGCCTGAGTACCGCTCCAGCGTCTCGGGCTGCATTCCCACGCTGGAGCGTGGGAACGATAGGGGGATGTGAATAATTACGGCTCTTCCGGATTTCCCGTGGTAATTTGAAAGATTAGTGACAAAGCTAATTCTTAATGAATAAATTACATTTAATACCATCTGCTTAAAGAAAATCTTCTTTTTTTATTCGGTGTCGATCCGCTATTACCACGGCAAGTTCGGAAGAGCCATAATTACGAGCAATCTACATAGCAGCAATTCCCCATTTGAGAGTAAAAAAGGGTACGGAGTGCACTTTCATCGTTCCCACGCTCTGCGTGGGAATGCATCCCGCAACGCTCCTGCGTTGCGAATCAGGTTTAACGGAATATAGTCAGGCATCATGGCGCTATGGGTATCTTGACCCTGTTGCTGTAAACAGCGTTGAATTTTCATTGGAACCTCAGCCGCAAGTCTTGAGTCTCAGATGTGCTCTTAACAAAATGAGGTTCACAACAATGAAAACAAAAACAGGAAGAACCCAAAACACTGTGTCGGTAGCATTGGCCGCAGCATTGATCGGCATGGCGCCATTAAGTGCGGAAGCGAGAATGAATGCCGAAACGGAACATCAACCCCAATTCATTTATCAATCCAAATCGATCAATCACAATATATATAGTTATTTAAGCAAACAAGCCGGCGTGGTATCTCTGAAACCGACTCTGATCTATGTCAATAGAGCATACGGGCAAGCCATTCACAGTTATGCGCATGCGGGTGAAGAAACCGAGATTCCGTTGACTATCGAATATGTGAATAAAGCTTATAATCCGGCTATTTACAGTTATGAGGCCGCCGAATTGAAGCAGGAAGTCAATGTACCGCCTACGGTGGTCGTAGATTGATTTTTTTCTGTTGCTTTTCCTTCCTTTAATCCCGCGCTCCGCATTGTTGATGAAACGGCGGAGCGTTTTATTTTTCGTCTGCGCTCTGTGCTATAAATGCTTTTAGGCGTGCCGGTCTAGCGGCGTTTCGCCTCTTTCCGTTAAATTGGATTCGCAACGCTGGAGCGTTGCGGGATGCATTCCAACGCAGAGCGTTGGAACGATAATCGCTTTAGTGGGAGCGATCCCCAGATCGCGATTGTCGAGGCCGGTAATGCCAAAAAACGAATAACGGAATCGAAGACGCAACGCCTAAGCACAGAAATCCAATGAGTTAAACGTTGTAGCCTTCGAAAACGACAACGGTTGTTTGGCGGCAGCGGCTTCGATATCGCGACGAAGGCGTCGCTCCCACAGAGGGTCTAGACTTTTCGATCATTGGTACATCCGTAATTAGGTGTTCCAGGCTAAAGCGTTTTAGTGCGGGAACTCGCGACGCGCCCACCGTTGCTGAATTTATTGCTGAGTATAAAAGCCACATGGTGGGAGCGATCCCCAGATCGCGATTGTCGAGGCCGATAATGCCAAAAATCGAATAACGGAATCGAAGTCGCAATGCCTAAGCACAGAAATCCAATGAGTTAAACGTTGTAGCCTTCGAAAACGACAACGGTTGTTTGGCGGCAGCGGCTTCGATATCGCGACGAAGGCGTCGCTCCCACAGAGGGTTTAGACTTTTCGAGCATTGGTACATCCGTAATTAGGTGTTCCAGGCTAAAGCGTTTTAGTGCGGGAACTCGCGACGCGCCTTGCAAATCCATTCACTATTCACTATTCACTATTCACTATTCACTATTCACTATTCACTATTCACTATTCACCGCTAACCACTCACCCCCAAACCCGGCAAGCTTGCCAAACCCCTTATATCCACAATTTGCCGTTATGCTGTCAAACCATGACAAAACGGCAACTTTATCTCGCGGCTTACGATATTTCCTGCAACAAGCGTTTGCGCAAGGCTTTGTATGTGCTTCGCGCTTATGCGTCCGGCGGGCAGAAGTCGGTGTTCGAATGTTTTTTGACGCCGGCGGAAAAACGTGCGCTGTTGGATGAAGTTGCCGGGGTTATCGATCCTGTGGAAGACCGCTTTATTTTGCTGAAGTTGGTCGGGCCGAAGTCGATTCGTACGCTCGGTAAGGCGGTGTTGCCTCAGGACGGTTCGTTTTTTTATGTGGGGTGAACGATGAGCAGTTTGTATTTGGATAGAAAGGAGTTGGCGGTCAAGCTCGACGGCCAGGCTTTGGCGCTTTATGAAGCAGGTCAAAAGAAAGGGACGGTTCCGTTGCATCTTTTGGATCGCGTAATAGTGAGAGGCAATATTCAATTGGAAAGCCGGGTGTTGGGGGCGTTGACCCAACGCAATATCGGTTTTTTGGTATTGTCGGGGCGGTCTACCGAAGCGACCGCGATGTTGGCGGCTAAGCCGCATGGCGATGCGGTTAGAAGGTTAGGGCAGTACCGGATGAGTTTGAGCGATGAAGCACGGCGTCCGCTGGCGAAGTGGTTGGTATTGGCCAAGTTGCGAGGGCAGCAGCGTTTGTTGCAGGATGCCTTGGCTGCGCGTCCCGATTTGAGAAAGCCTTTGACGGGCGCGCTGAATACCTTGCAAGGTATCGGCGGGACGTTACGCGGCGATGCGTTTGGCGTTTCATTGTCGGAATTGCGGGGTTATGAAGGTAGCGCAGCGGCGGCGTGTTTCGGCGCTTACCGGCATTTGTTCGCAGATTCGCTTAATTTTACCGGCCGTAAGAAGCGTCCGCCGCCGGACCCGGTCAACGCGTGTTTGTCTTTGGGTTATACGCTGCTGCATTACGATGCGGTCAGGGCTTGCCATTGGGTAGGTTTAGACCCGATGCTGGGTTTTTATCACGATGTTAGTTTCGGCCGGGATTCTTTGGCCTGCGATCTGATGGAGCCGTTGCGGCCGTTGATGGATCAATGGGTTTGGCATTTGTTTCGCGAGCGGCGTTTGCGGGCCGAGCATTTCAGCGACGATAAAGGCCGGTGTTTGCTTAATAAAGAAGGCCGACAGCGTTTTTACGGTTTTTACGAGAGCCAAGTCGGTAGCGCCCGGCGTTTGTTGCGCCGTTACGGTTATGCTTTGGCCGACAGGCTGCGGCCGGAAGCGGAGGGTTAAGAATGCGGCCCTTGTATATCGAAGGCAAACCCGGTTGCCGCGTGGTTTTGGACGAGCCGGCGCTCAGAATTTCGGTGCCGGATAAAGCCGACCGGTTGTTTCCGTTGGCGCGGATTTCGCGCGTGGTGTGTTCCGGTTCGGTCGAATGGACGATGGGCGCATTGCTGGCTTGCGCCGATGCCGGTATCGTCGTTTTGATCTTGTCGAAAACCGGCGAGGTCAGGGCGCGTTGGTTGGGCGTCAGCCGGGATAGGCAATTGTTTGCCCAGCGTTTGCTTGATTTATTGTCAATGCCGGACGGCATGCAACGTTATGAAACTTGGCGGGCGGCCATGCAAAAAATGGCGGCTCGCAGTTTTGCCCGGCGCGCGGGATTGCATGATTGGCGGGAAATACCGGTTGCGGATTTGCTTAGCGGTTTGCGCTTGAATTTAATGAACGATTGGCCGAATGTCGTCAATCGAATCGAGTCGTTATTGTATGGCGAAATGACGTTGTTGTTACTAGAGCAGGGATTGGATGTGCAGGATGAATCCGTTCAAGTTAACCGGTTGGATTTAGCCGCCGATTTCAGCCGCTTGTTGCTGTGGGATTTTTATTTGCCGCTGCTGGATATGAAGGGGCGTTCTTCGGCGCTTCCCGGCGAACGCGCCTTGGTCGAGTTGTATCAAGGCCGTTCCGATCGGGTCGGTATCTTGTTTCGGGGCACGGTCAATAAGTTGCACCGGTTTTTGATGGGGGCTTCGTAATGGCGGACAGTTCGGCGGGTTTGTATTTGATTTCTTACGATATTGCCGATCCTAAGCGTTTGTCGAAAACCCATCGGGTTTTGAAAAGGCAGGGTCTGCCGGTGCAGTATTCGGTTTTTATCGTTGTGATGAAGCGGCCTCGTTTGTTGCGCTTGTTACAGGCTCTTGGGCATTTGATCGATGAGCGGGAGGATGATATTCGTTGTTATCGTTTGCCGGAATGCGGCGAAATCAAAACCTTGGGCGTGCAGTTGTTTCCGGAAGATGTGTTGTTGTTTACCGGCGGCGTGAATAGGATTTTGAGTTGATCCGGTCAAAGTTTATCGAGCTTGTGCTGAAATTTGGCTAGCAAAAAATATGCTTGTTTTTTAGCGACTGTGGCCTCGATGTCTTTATTTATTACCCAACATTTGCGACTCCGAAATCGCGACGAAGGCGTCGCTCCCACAGTACTCACGCTCAATGGTATCCATTGTCCGGTTGCCGTTTTTATACGGCAGGTCGTCTATGCTCATAGGCGCCAACTTAAGAAAATAACGCGTCATTCCGCCAGGGGTTGGCGGAATCCAGTGCCACGGATGGCAATGCGTGCTTTCACATCCATGAAACCTGGAAATCGGCAATCCATGCCGAGATGACCAATAATGCCGCTAATGCACCATAGAAGTTGGCGCTTATGTCAGCAATTCCCAGTTTGAGCAGTTTCGCCGATTTTAGGGTGTGGGGTATGCCTGTCGAGGAACGCCGTAAACCCATCCATGGGAGCTTGGCGGCAGCTCCCTGCTGCCGACATCCTCGCCAAGCATACCCCACACCCTTTTTGATCTCCAAATTGGGAATTGCTGCGCTTATGTCGTCTGTGCTTGTGTATAACGACAGGTCCGCTATACTTTCGAGTTTTTGGAAATTAGTCATTATGTCCCAATACCCTGAGAAAACCTGTTCCATCGATCGTTTGATTCGTCATCCGAAGCTTATCGAGACCGCTAAGTCCGGTGTGAAAACTCAACAACGCCGGGACGGCGTTTATGCTTGGCCGGGAGAGGTTTTCGAGTTGGACGGAACGGCATTCGTCGTAACCGATTTGCAGCGCGAGCGTTTAGGCGATATGACCGATGAGCACGCCAAGGCGGAAGGTTATCCGAATTTGGAAAGCTATCGCGCGTTGATTCTATCGATGCATCCGGGTATGACCTGGGAGCCGGAGCACTTGGTTTGGGTGCATAGCTTCAAGATCAAACAGGACGACTAATTCGCGATGCAGTGGTTCGTGTATATGATTCTTTGTAGCGACGAATCGCTGTATACCGGCATTACTAATGATATCGACCGGCGTTTCCGGGAACATTCGGAAGGTAGACTGGGCGCCAAATATTTTCGAGGACGGCAAGCATCGCGTCTGGTTTATTTGGAAGGCGGGCACGACCGCAGTTCCGCAACGAAACGCGAGATTGCCATCAAGCGATTGAACCGCGCGCATAAACTGCTCTTATTGCGTTCGGATGTTAACCAATTAACCGGTTAACGCAGGATTCGATGCTATTGTTACGGCTTTTTTACGGTATAATTCACGGCATTTTTCAACTCAAGGTATTTTAAGGCGATATGTCCGATATTAATAAAGTGGTTTTGGCTTATTCCGGCGGTTTGGATACGTCGGTCATTTTGAAATGGTTGCAGGATGTATATTCTTGCGAAGTGGTCACATTTACCGCCGATATCGGTCAGGGCGAAGAAGTCGAACCGGCGCGCGCAAAAGCTCAGGCCATGGGCATCAAGGAAATTTATATCGACGATCTGCGCGAGGAATTCGCGCGCGATTTCGTGTTTCCGATGTTCCGCGCCAATACGATTTATGAAGGCGAATATTTGCTCGGTACGTCGATTGCCCGTCCGTTGATCGCGAAACGTTTGATCGAAATCGCCAACGAAACCGGCGCCGAGGCGATTTCTCACGGCGCGACCGGCAAAGGCAACGATCAGGTTCGTTTCGAATTGGGTGCTTATGCACTGCGTCCCGATATTCATATCATCGCGCCGTGGCGTGAGTGGGATTTGACCTCGCGCGAAAAACTGCTTAGCTATGCCGAGCAACACGGCATTCCGGTCGAAATGAAACGCGGTAAGGCATCGCCTTATTCGATGGATGCCAATTTACTGCATATTTCCTATGAGGGCGGTATTCTCGAAGATCCTTGGGCGGAGCCCGAAGAGTCGATGTGGCGTTGGTCGGTCTCGCCGGAAGCGGCGCCCGACGAGCCGACTTATATCGAATTGACTTATCAAGGCGGCGATATCGTCGCAATCGACGGCGTGCCTCATTCGCCCGCCGAAGTGTTGGAGAAATTGAATAAAGTCGCGGGCGCCAATGGCGTAGGTCGGCTCGATATCGTCGAGAATCGTTATGTCGGCATGAAGTCGCGAGGTTGTTATGAAACGCCGGGCGGTACGATCATGCTTAAAGCGCATCGGGCGATCGAATCTTTGACGCTCGATAGAGAAGTCGCGCATTTGAAGGATGAATTGATGCCGCGCTATGCCAGTTTGATTTATAACGGTTACTGGTGGAGTCCTGAACGGAAAATGTTGCAGGAAATGATCGATGCATCGCAGGCCAATGTCAATGGTACGGTTAGGATAAAACTGTATAAAGGCAATGTCATTGTGGCCGGTCGTGCTTCCGATACCGATAGCTTGTTCGACGAGTCGATCGCGACTTTCGAGGACGATGCCGGCGCCTATAATCAAAAGGATGCCGAAGGCTTTATTAAATTGAATGCATTGAGAATGCGTATTGCGGCAAAAAAAGGCCGTTGAGCCGATATGGGATCGTCTTGCTGCTTGGCTGCCTGACGATCCCGATAAAAAGCAGGACAATTCTATTTAAACTTGTATAATTGCCAGGTTAATTTTTTATCTCAAACCGCTTATTATTAGACATTACTGTGCGGTTCTCGGATGAAGGCGATTTATGCGGGTCAATTTTGTCAATAATAAAAAATTTCGGTGGGGAAGCTGTCAGCTAAGGAATTCCGTATCGAGAGGAAGAAATAATGAGCGAAAAGCTAAATTCGAACTCTGGTAATGGACGGGACAGTGGTTTGATCGTTGTGGAAAGAATTCCGTCGCATCAGAGTCTGGTAAAGGTAAACAGGGTTTTGATCTATGCGGTGTTTTTTTTAACAGCTATGGTCTTTCTGATGGGTTTTTTTCTTATGCCTACTCAGGACGCCATCAACCATTTAAAGGCCGTTCGAATAGAGCAGGCTTTTAATAAAACTAATAATCCTGCCATGTCCGCTGAAATCGATATTCTCAAGGCGCAGTTGATCGGTTTGATCAGCGGCTCGATAGAAAGCAAATTGACAACGCTCGAGCAAAGCGTGAAATTAGGTAGCGTCAATTATTCTTTGGGGACGATTGCGGATCTTAAAAACGATGTGAAGATGCTGCGCTCTTATTCCGATGCGGCTAAACCCAATCTTTCTGAAGCCAATAACGAACAGTTGCTGGCTGAAATGTCGCAATTAAAGAATCTGATTTATTTGACTTTAGGTTCCTGCGGCCTCATGCTCGCGGCAATTGCCGGCGTTTGGTTTAGAACGCGCAGAAGGCTAGTTCACCAAAATGCCCGTCGCGGTTTTTTAGGTAAGCATTAATTCTAATGCATCATCGTTCCTACGCTCTGCGTGGGAATGCATCCCTAGACGCTCTGCGTCACCAGTGGGCGATAAAACAAGCAAGAGTAACTCCTCCATTAGCGCCAACTTAGTGCTTATCACATAGTGCATTTGCCGCTTTATTTCGTTATATCGGCATGGATTTCCGATCTTCCGGTTACATAAGTGTGAAGCTAAGCATTGCCAACCGTGGTGCTGGATTCCGCCAATCCCTGGCGGAATGACCTGTTTTTCTGGTTCCCACGGTCCTCCCGTGGGAACCCATACCTTGGTAACCCCATGTAAGATTCGGTATGCATTCCCACGCTGGGGCGGTGGGAACGAGGAATGTGATGATACCAAAGTAACAAAAAAGCCGCTAACGGATAATCGTTAGCGGCTTTTTTGTTGGGCAAATCGGTCAAACGTTTAAGCTTGACCGACAACTCCAGTTACTTTTATTTGCTCAGGAATTCGTAAACAGCATCGATTGCTTGTTCTTCGCTTAAACCGGCTTTTTTGACCGGTCCCAAGCTCATGATCTGATCGGTAGCTTTAGGCATGCCGCCTTTACCCTCTTTCAATACGGTACCGAATTTTGCACGGTCTAAAGCGCCGCTTTTGATCAGTTCACGTAATTGCGGGTTTGATGAAATATCGTGGCAAGCACCGCAGCCGCGACCGAATGCGCGATCATAGATTTTTTTGCCGACCGCTGCGTCTCCGGCTGCGAATGCTTGGCTGCTTAAAGTCAGGGCTGCGAAACCTGCTGCTGCGATTAAGGATTTTTTCATTTTTGACCTCTCTTGGTGATTAAAAAAGAACCATAACCCGGTTACGGTTCGATTAAAAGTTAAAGCCGCAAAGAATAGGGGATTTAACGTAAAAATTCAAATACAATTTGTTTATTTTATTGGGATTATTTCCCGAATTGTTTCGCTAGGATTTTGAGATAAAGCGTGGTTGAGTTTCTGTAATCATTCGGTGTATTTGAAGGATTGTGTATAGGTTGTTGTTTTATAAGGAAGCGTGAGTGCGAATAGCTAAATTATGGCAGCAAGCCCGATTGCCTGTGGCTACGTGAGAATGCGGAAGTTTGCACATCATTAGGTTTAATCCTCATAAAAAAGTTAACTGAATAGCTATGAGTTTTTTAAACAAAACGCGTTACACAAAAAGTTCCGGTACTTCCATGTTCCGGTTAGCCATTGCCTTCGGCTGGAGGATAATAGTATGGGTATAGCGAAACAAAGATTGGCTTTCGTCCAATTAATGCTAAAAATTCAATGAAACTGTGCTGATTCTTTGGCATTTCAAAGTAAAAAAGCGCTTTGTTGAGGTGTATTATTGTTATGTCGGCTGAATATAAACTGAACCGAAATAATTATTTGAATGGCAAGCGGTTTGATGGGTAGATGATTTCGAGGTCTAATACTGAGGAAGCGACGCTTTCGCCGCGACAATCGAAGCCATTGTCGCTCAGTGATAATTGTCTTGTAAGGTGAGGCAGGAGCGCGATGGCCGCGTTTTTCCTCCCTGCGTGTGAATGCATACCGATCTTGCCTTGGTAGCCAAGGTATCACTGTCATTAAGTTAAGCCGTTCGTGGTGAGCCTGTCGAACCATGGACGGCTTAACTTATCGACCCAGGATTTTTCCATTCACCCTTTGACAGGCTCAGGGCGAACGGAAAAATCCTTAACTTAATGGCAGTGAGCCAAGGTATGGGTTCCCACGGAGGGCCCGTCGCCATAAGCGCCAACTTAAGGAAGGAACGCGTCATTCCGCCAGGGATTGGCGGAATCCAGGGCCACGGATGGCAATGCGTAGCACCACTTCCATGCAACATGGATATCGACAACCCATACCGATAGGACGAATAAAGCCATAAACGCACCATAGAATAGGCACTAAGTTGGCGCTTATGGGGCCCGTCGCTGCTATTAAGTTCAAACCATCACAGAAATTAAGTAATGCTTGCATTCAGGCTCTACTGAGCCTCAAAAGCTTGCCATCCATGGCGGAATGACGGGTTTCTCTTAACTTAATGGCAGTGACGGAGGACCCTGGGAACCAGTTAGATATCGTTTTGTCATTTTAGCTAACGTGACTTCGATACCATTTATTGTTACCTAACGCATCCGGCTTCGAAATCGCGATCAGGGGATCGCTCTAGGCTGTCGAAACGCATGCATCAAATCACATACCTTATTAATATTCAATAACTTAAAATCATTCTGGATGCAATCGTTTGACCAAAACGACAGCTTAAGCCGCTTTTATTTTTCTCATAAAGCGACTAATCAATGACTTAGCTAAAAGAAGCACAACTATATGGTTTATAATCGTTCACTTTACAGTGATTTTATTTCCTCAGCTTGTGGATTTAAAATTATCGCTGTATGCGGTACAAATAGGTCTTATTTTAACCCATCCCCCAAATACTATGCTTCAAATGTCAAAACTACTAAACACGCGCGATGAATGGAAAAACAAAGCGACTGAGCGCGCAGCTGAGCTTCGTGAGCTTAGAAAAACACAAAAACGTCATTTGAAAAAAATAGCGGAACTGAAACGGAATAATTGCCAGTTAGAGCAGCTTGTCGAAGCAAAAAAAACATTACCTTCGAGCATCAGTCAACCCTAACAACCCAGGATATTGCTGTTGTACCCGCGAATACTTCAACGGTTATTGACATAACACAAGCTCAGCAAACGCGACTTTTATGCGTGCTTATCGTGCTTGATGCGGTGGTTTCTTTTCGTAGCGTTCCGCGCATTCTTGAATTATTTCATTCACAAACATCGCTTGAATTACCGTGGACGCCACATTTTACTTCGGTGATTAACTGGAGTTTGCGCGTCGGCTTAGGGTTACTGCGCCAAGTGTGCCCAACGTGCGAGCCTTGGATTGCGATCATTGATTACTCCATTGATATAGGGACTAAAAAAGCACTGGTCGTGCTCCGCGTAAAAACACAGTCGCTGCGCCAACGCGGCAGCGCTATTCAATTACAAGATTGTGAATGTATCGGTCTTAAGGTGCGTGAAACGGTTAATCATCAGACGGTTTGCCAGGACTTAGAGGACATTTTTGCTATCGCCGGCGTGCCTCAAGCGATTGTTAAAGACTGCGACTACACGCTGGCAAAAGGTGTGCGACATTGGTCGGCCAAACAAGAAAAACCGGTGCCCGTCATTGATGACATCGGTCACTGCATGGCCAGCGCGCTGAAAAGTCAATTTGAAAAAACAGCGGATTATAAAGCCTTTACTGCGGCACTGGGTCAAGGTGCGAAATGCCTGAGACAGACAGAATTTGCCTGTTTGACACCCCCTAAATTACGGACTAAAGGGCCGTTTTCAAAGCATCAGTAAACTCGGTGAATGGGGGGCTAAAATGCTGGATGTCTTTGCCGTTAAAGGCGGCGCGAAGAAAGGCAGCGTGTTAGCTAAATTACGGACGGTGTTTCCGGGCTTTTTACGGATGAAACCCTTTATTGAGCGCTTCGCGTTGACGACTAAAATAGTCTCAGAGGTGATGGAAATCATTAAAAACAAAGGGCTTAACAAAGTCACCTACCAACAATGTTACCAATTATCAAAAACATTGCCGCGAAATTCTAAAGTCAAAACACACCTACAAGCTTGGTTAAAAAAGCATGTGCAGATTCAAGCAGAGCTGACCGAACTGCCGTTGTTAAGCAGTAGCGATATTATTGAAACGCTGTTTGGAAATTATAAATATATGCTTGAACGCAGTCCGCAAGCCGACATGAATCGCTCCGTGCTATTGATTCCTGCTTTATGTGGCAGTCGAAAAGAAGCGGTGATTGACCAGGCATTAAATAAAGCATTTCAAGTAGATCTAGCACACTGGGAGGAGAAGAATATCCCTTATACGGTAAGAAAAAAGCGCAAAGAATTTTTTAAACATAAAAGCCAAAAATCGGGGAAAATAATAACGGACTAGATCAGTCTTTCGACAGGCTAGAGCGATCCTCTGATCGCGATCTCGAGGCCGAAAGTCTTAAGTCACAATAAATGGTATCGAGGTCTCATTGGTTAAGGTTGCAAAAGGGTAATTTTTGACTTATGCATAACGATGAGAGCGGGGGCTTGGGAAATAGCGAAGTGGTTTAACTTCAACTATTAACCTGAAAAGAGCAGTTGAGAGCCTCAAACTCCCGTTCGCCCTGAGCCCCTTCGGCTACGCTCAGGAGAGCCCTGTCGAAGGGCGAACGGGAGTTTGAGGCTTCACCAGGCCGGTGAAAGTGTTGTAGCCCCTTCATGCTTCGACTTTACTCAGCACGAACGTCTACAACACATGCCAACTGCTCTTTCTAGAATTAAACTTTGGGCATATTCCGTAATTTTTCCACGACTTTGTCACCGAATTGCTCGGTACTGATCATCTTTACGCCGCTGCCGGGTTTCGACAAATCGGCGGTGGAGTAACCGTCGCCGAAAACACCTTGCATCGCATCCCATACATTTTTAGCTTCAGCAGCCATATCGAAGCTGTTTTCCAGCATCATCGCGACCGAACCGATCATGGAATAAGGATTCGCGATGTTTTTACCGGCGATATCCGGTGCTGAACCGTGCGACGGTTCGTAATAGGCTTTATCGGGACCGATGCAGGCCGAAGGCATCAAGCCGAGAGATCCCAATATGCCGCCGCCTTGGTCGCTGAGAATATCGCCGAACATGTTTTCCATGACCATGACATCGAACTGGGTCGGGTTCAGGCATAAGGCTGTTGCCGCCGCGTCGACCAGGAAGTTGACGACCTTGACGTCCGGATATTCCTTGGCCACTTCTTCCATGACTTCGTTCCATAACACGCTGGATTTCAGTACGTTGCTTTTGTGAATATTGTGCAGTAACTTGCGGCGTTTACTGGCCAATTTGAATGCTTCGTGCATGATACGACGAATTTGTTCCTCATCGTATTCCAGCGTTTCACGGACATAACGCAGTCCTTTGTCGTTGACACCCATTTCTTTTTCGCCGAAATACAGGCCGCCGACCAATTCGCGCACGATGATCAGATCGATCCCTTCGCCGATAATTTCAGGCTTGAGCGGTGAAAAATGCGCCAGAGATTTCGGTAGAGAAACCGGGCGGAAATTTGCGTAGGTATTGTAGCGACGGCGCATCGGCAGTAACGCGCCGCGCTCGGGTTGTTGGTCGATGGGGATTTTTTTTGCTTCTTCATGGCTCAAGCCGATCGGGCCTTTCAGAATCGCATCGGCTTGGTCGCATATATCGATGGTCGCTTGCGGGAAGGCGTCGCCGGTTTCGAAGTAGGCGCAAGCTCCGAACGAGGCGGGCATCAATTCGAAGGTAACGTCGTTACGCTCTTCGATGACTTTGAGAACCTTGAGGGCTTCGTGGGTAATTTCGGGGCCGATGCCGTCGCCGGCCAATACTGCGATTTTATAATGTTTCATTTTTTATGTTTTTAAGTGAATGGAAAAATTTAAAACTCAATACATCGTGAATTAGACTGTTGCCGAGTTTGTGTTCGCGGAGTCTGCCGCTATTCAGCGGAGGATTTCATTTCATGTAATTGAATGTTGATCAGTTTAATCGTGGCCATGATTCCAGAAAATACTTGATTGACGTGGACGCCTCGAGTTTTGCGTAATTCGTTCCCGCAATTCCACGTTATTACGCATTCGGTCAATGCATTGGCGTGGCCGCCCTTAGGTATGCGGACTTCATAATCGGCTAGTTCGGGTAATCGGTAGTCGTATTTTTTGAGCACCTTGCTGATTGCGTCGATGAAGGCATCGAAGCCGCCGCTGCCGGCGCCGGTAGCTTGGTGGTTTTCGCCTTGGATTTCGACGCGAAGGCTGACCGTGGATTGGAGGTCCAAGCCGCTATTGAGCGAGCAATTCAGCAATCTAATATGTTGATAGCTCTTGCTTTCGAGAACATCGGCGATGATGAACGGTAGATCGTCGGTCGTGATGGTTTGTTTGGAGTCGCCGAGGCTAACGATACGTGCGAGAACTTTCTTCTGGTCTTCTTCGGAAAGTTCGACTTCGAGTCGTTCGAGATTCTTTTTCAGCGAGGCCTTGCCGCTCATTTTGCCTAAGGCATAACTATGAGTTCGGGAAAAGCGTTCCGGTCCTAAGCGGGTTTTGTATAGGCCGCCTTTTTGGTCGCCGTCGGCATGGATGCCCGCGGTCTGTGTAAAGACATCGGCGCCGACGATCGGCGCATTTGCGGCAACGCGCTTGCCGGAAAAATTTTCCACCATGTTGCTGATGCGTACCAAATGACTTTCGTCGATGGACAATTGCATGTTCATTTTATCGCGGAGGACCACGGCGACTTCGGCTAGCGAAGCGTTTCCGGCACGCTCTCCCAAGCAATTGATGGTGCAATGTACGGCGCTGATGCCGGCCCTAACCGCAGCCATAACATTGGCAGTCGCCAAACCGTAATCGTTGTGCGGATGAAAATCGAACAATAAATCCGGGTAGCGCCCGCACATATCGTGGAAGCTGTTGAAAACTTCGTTCGGAGCCATGACGCCTAATGTGTCTGGCAGCATGAAGTGGCTGACCGGGCTATGCCGCAAGCGGTCCACGAGCCCATAGACATAATCGGGACTATCTTTGTAGCCGTTCGACCAGTCCTCCAGGTAGATGTTGATTATCAGGCCTTGTTCGTGAGCATAGGCGATGGTTTGCAGAACTTCGGTGCTGTGTTGTTCGAGCGTCTTGCCGAGTTGTTCGCGGCAGTGTTTTTCGCTGCCTTTGGCCAGCAGGTTGATGACCGATCCGCCCGTAGATCGAATCCAATCGACACTGCGCGTATGATCGACGAAGCCTAATACTTCGACGCGGTCGGCGAAACCTTCTTGCCGGGCCCACTGATTGATTTGGCTGACGGCTTCTTTTTCACCTTCCGACACTCGAGCCGAAGCGACTTCGATTCGATCGACGCGCAAAAACTGCAACAAGGCCTTGGCAATACTGACTTTTTCGGTCGGCGTGAAGGCGACGCCTTGCGTTTGCTCGCCGTCACGCAGGGTAGTGTCCATCAACTGAATGTGTCTTGACTCTATTGACATGATTTTCGCCTGTGGTTTCGATGCGAGTTAATGTGTGGAATGATGAAGGCCAAAGCCGATGCTCTCGTTTATGCTTTTCGAAAAGCATAAGCTACACGAAACCGCCTATTTTCCCCTAAAAGCACTTCATTTTGCAATTTTGAATCGACGCATGAAATGGAGTGCAACGGAATAATCGTATTTCTTCTGGCTCCCTTTATTGTTTTTCAGATTGCAATATCCCGGCGCCTCCTAAGGCACTGCTGAAATTTGAAGTGCGAAAGGTATAAATTCGTCAGTATAACCATGAAGCACATGAAGTATTTCAATAGAATACCTAAATATTCCCTCTAATCTATTGGATAGTAATTATTCACACCCCCTATCATTCCCACGCTCCGGCGCTCATCGTTATACATAAGTCAAAAACTACCCTTTTGCAATCTTAACCAATGAGACCTCGATACCATTTATTGTCACTTAACAAGTGGATCACCTAACGCCAGACGAACCGCGTAGGATACGCTGTGCGTACCATGGCAACCCCGCAATGTTCATGTGCCAACCGAACCTCCAGGGCACGGCTTTGGTACGCGCAGCGTACCCTACAATTTATGTATAATGATGAGCGCTCCGGCGTGGGAATGAAAACCGAGACGCTTTAGCATCTTGTACCGCTGGAGCGGTACTCAGGCGTTCCCCCGCAGAGCGTGGGAACGATAATTTACGGGGGGACTGAATAGTTACATTGGATAAATTAAAGTTCTATACAAATGAATCAACTTCTTATTCTCCATGATCTTCATGGTGAAATGTTTTTTTACTGTGAAAGTTCGTAGATTTGGACACTTTATCTAATTTTTCGATATACAAAGCTCTGTGCTGGCAATACCGGTTCCAGAGAGGGTGCGGTTGCTCGATCGACAGGCGTCGGCGGCAGGGAGCCGCCGTCGAGCCTACATGGACGTATTCACGGCGTCCTGTCGGGCGAGTGACCGCACCCTCCGCCACCAGAGAACTTTCATTTGCCGGGGCGATGGCTAGGCCTTCATGAACGTTAGGTTTAAGCATTGCTTGCTCAGATTAGGCGCTAGGTATTAGTAGCCTCAATACTATTAAATTGGGTTAATAAGCTTGAATGCGATATGTCGGGTTGCATAATTTAGCCGCTAGAACATAAAATCTAGTCTACACTCTATGTGGTAAGTTATTTATTGATCAGGTAAATAATCGATATTACAAAGGGTTGGCGTTAAATAAAAACAATAAAAACTCAATTTGAAAGCTAGCTTTTAACCCAGGCTGAATGGCTCTGTTAGGCTTGCACTAAACCGGCAACCGCCTTGATAAAGTCATTTATTTGTAATTTAGAGGATAACAGCCGTTTTGAATACACTACTCAATCGTTCAAGCAAGCACGATCCTTATCAAACGACTTTAGGTCGAGGCCGATTTTTTAAGGATTTTATGCTGCTATTTCTGCCCGTTAGCTTTTTAGTCATGGCAGGTACTTTGTTGTTGGGCGAATCGCGCATTCATGCCGAATTATCTATGCTGATGGCCGACGAAACAATTTTTGTCGAGTTGGGGCAAGGTCGCTTGGATCAAGAGTTGGCTGTTCCAATAGGTCATTTGATGAGCTTAATCGATGAAAATCCGGTTCGCAGGGTTTATCAGGCCCCGAATGGCTCGGACACGAGCTCTATGCAAGAAGCATTTTTTTCGTTAATGACGCGTAACCCAATTTATGACAAAGTACGCTGGATCGACGAACAAGGAATAGAGCAAGTGCGAGTCAATAACAGAAGAGGGCGCCCGATCGTCGTTCCTCACGACGAATTACAGGCTAAAGAGGACCGTTATTTTTTTAGCGATACCATGCTGCTTAATCAAGGGGAGATTTATATTTCCCCGCTCGATTTGAATATGGACGACGGCCGTATCGAGATTCCTTACAAGCCGACGATAAGGGTCTCAAGCCCAGTATTTGATGTGGCAGGTAAACCTCGAGGCATTCTCATCATTAATATCATGGCAAAATCCATGCTGGATGCTTTCGTCCAAAGCGCCGGCCCCGCCATTGACAGGTTGATGTTGGTCAATGACGAGGGCTATTGGCTAAAAAGCCCCAATGCACAGGATGAATGGGCTTTCATGTTTCAACAGGAAGCGACTCTGGCTACACGAAATCCTCGAGTATGGGAAGCGATAACCCGGCAAAAAAAAGGCCAGATCAGACTTGATGACGGTCTTTGGACATGGAGTTCCGTTTTGCTAACGCCCATACAAGATGCTCGCTTATCGCACAACATACACTGGAAAGTGATTAGTCATTTACCAATGGAAAAATTATCGACGGTGGAAAATAACGTTTGGTCGGCTAAGGTCGCGAGTGCTTCGGTGATCTTGCTATTGTTTGCGATAGGCATAGGGCGTCTAATTCAGGCAAAATCGGCGCGCGCTCTGGCCGAGAAGGAAGCGGCTCTGGCGCGGGGCGAAGCGGAGTCGGCGACTCGTTTACAAGAGGCTCAAGCGTGTTTTCGAATGTTATTCGAAGCAAATGCCAGCGGCTTGTTGGTCGTCGATGCCGAAGGGAAAATAGTCATGGCTAACCCGGCCTTCGAGAATCTATTCGGCTATCAAGTATCGGAAGTGATCAATAGACCTGTGGAAATATTGCTTCCCGAAAAGTTTCGTTCACGCCATGCCAGGCAGCGTAAAGATTATTTACAAAACCCAACGACTCGGGCGATGGGTGAGGGAAGAGACTTATATGGAACTCGCAAGGACGGTTCTATATTTCCGATAGAAATCGGCTTGAGTCCCTATCGGAGCGATAATCAACTTTTTGTCGTGGCAACCATTGTCGATATCTCCGAACGCAAGCGGATCCAAGATGCCTTGCTTCGAATGAATGAAACCTTGGAGCGAAACGTGGTCGAGCGTACCGCTGAATTACAGGCGGCAAAACAGGAGGCCGAACGGCTTGCCAGTGTTAAAGGCAACTTTTTGGCCAATATGAGTCATGAGATACGGACCCCAATGAACGCGATACTTGGATTGGCCTATTTATTGGAAAAAGCCGAACTTGGTACCGATGAACTTAATTTGGTGAAGAAAATTCGCATAGCCGGCCGGTCGTTGCTTGGAATCATCAACGATATTCTGGATTTTTCCAAAATAGAATCGGGGCGCCTTGAAATCGAGCACGCGCCATTTCGGCTGAGCGATGTGCTGGACAACTTAGCCACGCTCATGTCGTCCATCGAATACAGCAATAAAGTCGAATTGATTATGGGGCCGGCTCCCGAGGGTATCGAGTTTCTTCGGGGCGATGCGCTTCGGCTCGAACAAATATTGGTTAATTTGACCAGTAATGCGCTTAAATTCACACAGCAGGGGAGCGTTACGATCTCCGTCATCAAATTACCGCCCAAGGATGGCCGGGATTATCTACGTTTCAGCGTCCGCGATACCGGCATGGGTATCCCTATTGAAAAACAAGCGGAAATTTTTAATGCTTTTTCTCAGGAAGACACTTCGACGACACGCCGTTTCGGCGGAACAGGGCTGGGTTTATCGATATGTCGGTATTTGGTGCAAATGATGGGCGGAGAACTCGGCGTCAACAGCGAGCTTGGTATCGGCAGCGAGTTTTGGTTGATGCTGCCGATAGAGCGGGTTGAGCCTCAAGAGTATGTGCATCCGTCCATCGCGTTTCAAAACGTATTGATCGCCGACGATCATCCCGTGGCCAGGGAAATGTTGGCGGCAACGGTGCGTAGCTTGGGCTGGACTCCCGAGGTCGTCGAGTCGGGCGAAGAGGCTGTAGAACGGATTATCGAACGAGCACGGAATAATAAACTCCCCGATATTGTATTATTGGATTGGTGTATGCCCGGTGTTAATGGTCTCGAAGCCGGCAAACGCATAAGACAGGAGCTTGGCGATATTGCCGATGCTCCGATCATCGTTATTGCCACGGCTCATGACCGCGATGCATTGCTGCGCGAACCGGATGTGGCAATAGCCGATGCCGTCTTGCACAAACCGATTACCGCTTCTTCGCTCTATAATGCCGTATCCGATGCCAAACAGCGTCGTCAAGGCGAAAGGTCAATACAGCATAACAATACAACGCCATCCGAGAAACGTCTCAACGGCTTAAATCTGCTACTGGTCGATGATAGTGAGATAAACCGCGATATGGCAAGGCGTATTTTGGAAGCCGAAGGGGCTACCGTTTATTTGGCGGACGACGGTCATGCGGCCTTGCAATGGTTAAGACTGAATCCGGATTTGGCCGATGTAGTTTTAATGGATATACAAATGCCGCTCATGGATGGTTATGAAGCGACTCGGCAAATTCGTGAAGTCCTTGGCCTGACTCTGTTGCCTATTGTGGCGCTGACCGCCGGTGCATTCAAGAATCAACAGGCTGCAGCGCTCAATGCCGGGATGAATGGATTCATTGCCAAACCGTTCGATGTCGAGGAATTAATCGCTTATTTGCAACAATATGTTACCGGTCCACAAGTAACGGCTGATTCTAAGAATGAGCCGATCGCTTCAGCTAAGAAAGACGATTCACAGTTTCCCATGATAGATATAGACAGAGGCCTTAATAATTGGGGGGATGCTGCAACTTACTATAAATACTTACAAAAGTTTGCCGAATCGCACGGATATGACGGAGACGAAATCGCCAAAATGATGGCTCAAGGCGAGCGGGAAAGTGCTCTTGCCTTGGCGCATAAATTGAAAGGAACGGCAGGAAACTTGGCGCTGATACAAGTGTGGAAGTTGGCTGAAAAGATCGAGTCTAGTCTTTTAAAAGACGGAGCTACGATAGATGAGTCGATTCAACAGTTGCAGCTTATATTGAACGATACGTTGCGCGAAATCGGCCGTCTGAATGGTAAAGATAAGTAAAATGATGCGATGTTGCCGAACCCGTATTGCTCGAGCTTGAAAAAACTTCCTGATTAGCAAGATGCTTCAGCTTGCCGAGGCCAAGTATCCGAGCAAGGACCAGTCGTAGTCGCAAAAACTAAAATATGCTGTTACCCAAGCTCCAGCTTGGGTAACCTGTTCAGGAAGCTCTAGCTTCCCGAAAATCAAGAAAGATTGAACGAGCGAGCGAGTCGGGTTTGATTCAGAATGTGCGGAGGTTGTGTCGGTCTCAGGAAGCTGGAGCTTCCGGGGTGTCTTTCCCAAGCTGGAGCTTGGGAAATAGCGTGATGTGGGTTGGCCGTTTTTAGCTTGACGCGCATGGCTTGCAAACCCCGTCCTGCTAGGGGATATGCTGATCTTTGGGCTTTAGCTGAAGAAACTTGCTAATCAGGAAAAACTTTGCCTCGGCAGATGCTGAGACCTATTCAGGAATTAGTGGATAGCTTCGATCTTCGTGCCGCCGAGGAACAAACCGGGCAACTAATTTATCGCTTGAGCAATGATATGGAGTGAAGACCATGATGGTAAATGGTCCGATTTTATGTGCCGACGACGAATCTTATAACTTAGGTCTATTGAGAATGGCGTTGAAAGAACATCACTCACTGGTATTCGCTCGTAGCGGCAGGGAAACCCTGCTTGCCGTCGCGAAACATCGCCCCGCTTTTTGTCCACGAAACACACGAAAATATTTAATTACTGGGAAAGTTCGTTGCCCGTATGCAGCGTAAGCGGAATACGGGGATTGCGTGACCTCGAACGTCCCGGATTGCACTTGCGCTCCATCCGGGCTACGCGGTTAAGCTTTCATTTGCTGGGGCGATTGCCAGGCTTTCCTGAACGTTAGTTATACTCTCCAAGTTGCTCACCCAATAGAAGGTTCAAAAGATTTATGTAACAACCGTGTGTATTTTGTGATTTTCGTGGACAAATCTTCGAATCTAGGTTGAAAACCAGTTCAATTGCCGATGCAGATTGACGACCGTACCGACGATGGTCAATGCCGGCGCATCGCTTTCGGCAAATTCCGAATAGGCAGGCCTATCGCTTAGCGTGCCGATGAACACGCGTTGCTTGTGTGTCGCGCCCGATTGAATCACGGCGATAGGCAGGTCGGCAGGGCAGCCATGATCGATCAGAGACCGGCAAATGCTTTCAAGGCCCGATATCCCCATATAAATGATTACCGTTTGCTTGGGTTTGGCCAATTGCCGCCAATCGAGATCGATGCGGCCGTTTTGGATATGACCGGAGACAAAAGTGCAGGACTGTGCATGATCTCGGTGGGTCAACGGAATGCCCGAATAGCTTGCGCAACCCGACGCTGCGGTAATGCCGGGAACGATTTGAAAGTGAATGCCCGATTGCATCAAGGTTTCGATTTCTTCGCCGCCCCGGCCGAATATGAAAGGATCGCCGCCCTTTAGACGCGCCACTTTTTTGCCCGATGAAGCCAGTTCCGCCAGCTGCCGATGGATGGCCGCCGGCGTCAGACTGTGATTACCGTCTTGTTGGCCGACAAAAATGGTTTCGGCATCGCTGTGCGCGAGTTTAAGAATTTCGCCGGAAACCGAGCGGTCGTAAACGATGACATCGGCTTGCCCTAGTAAGCGTAGGGCTTTGAACGTCAGTAAATCAGGATCGCCCGGGCCGGTGCCGATCAAGTAAACCTCGCCTTGTCTGTCTGCGGCGCCGGCATGGTCCAGCTGCGTAAGCAATTGACTCTCTGCTTCTCGTTGCCGGCCGGTAAAAATTAATTCGGCGACGCGGCCTTGTACGATAGTCTCCCAGAAATTTCGTCGCTGACGGGCTTGGGGGATTTGTTGTAAGACTCGGGCTTTAAGCTGTTCGATGAATCCTGCCAATAGCCCGAAGGAGGCCGGAATCGCCGTTTCGATCTTCGCGCGAAGCAGTCGCGACAAGACCGGCGATGCGCCGCTCGAAGAGACAGCAATCAGCAGCGGCGAACGATCGATGATCGCCGGAAAGATAAAACTGCATAGGTCCAGGTTATCGACGACATTGACTGGAATTCGGCGTTGATTGGCTAGCGTTGCGGCTTTAGCATTAGTGAGGCGATCGTCTGTCGCCGATACCACCAAGCGCATGCCGTCGATGTCGTCGCTCGTGAAGGCTTTTCGGCGAATAATGATGGCATGTTCGTCTTGAAGGGCGGCGACCGCTTCGCCGACTTCCAACGCGACCACGACGACCTTGGCGCCCGCGCGAAGCAACAGTTCGATCTTACGGGCCGCGATATCGCCGGCGCCAACCACCAAGCAAGGTTGGTCTTTTATGTTCAAGAACAGCGGAAAGAAGTCCATGACTATCGATTGTTAATGTGCGTTTGTATAAATCTGCATAGGTTTAGCCAATTCGATCTCGATAGCATTGATTGTATTCTGACGTTTGCGGCTTTCCCTCACCTAACGCTAGTGAACGCTAGGTGAGGGACGATCAGGGAATCGCTCCCACAAAAGATGCCTAAGATGCGGTCTTGACAGGTGATTGAAATACCGCATCATTCACTGCTCACTGCTCACTGCTCACTGCTCACTGCTCACTGCATCAGCAGAACAAGCGCGATGATAAATCAATTCCTCGACCGGTTTGCCGCCGAGCAAATGCTCGTCGATGATGCGTTGCAGATTGGTTTCGTTGACGTTGTAGTACCAAATGCCGTCGGGTTGCACGCACATGATCGGTCCGGATTTGCAGGTGGCGAAACAGTGCGTGCGGGTACGCTTGACTCTGAGCGCGCCTTTATCGATGCCGGCGGCTTTGAATTTTTCGCCCAAAGTTTCGAATAATGCCTGCGCTTCGCCGTCTTCGGTGCAGCGCGGACCGGTGCAAACTAGCAGATGGCGCTTGTAGTCGCCCATTTTGGGTTTTTCGGGCATGGAGGGTGTGTGATTAGTCATGATGAATATCCGATGTTAAGGTTTGGCATAATTCCTCGCGGTCGTCCCGGTAGCGCTGCAAGGCTCGGGCGTCGAATCCGGCATCGCCGGCGACCAGCCATAGATTGAACAACAAATCGCCCTGAGCATCGGTCACTTGAATGCCGTGAGCCTTCTCGCCGCGGCTGACGAACCAGGTTTGCCGGGCCTGACTCCAATCGATGTGTAAATGAAAGGCGTCGTTGACAATGTTCAGCCAATCGTTTTTTTTCTGTAAATCGGCGCCGTCGATCAACAATTCGGCCACCGCACCGCCTTCGCTGCGAACCACGGCGCGTAATTTGCCCCAGTGCGGCAACGAATCCAACAAGCCGTCTTGCAGGTCCTGCCTCACTTGCCGCGCGGTGAAACTACCGGCTGACTCGTCAGGCGTCGACTGGCCGACGGCATCGAGTATTTCAGCCAGCGGTTGACCGAAATACGCCGCCGTTTTTTGCAGCGTCGTTTCGGGGGTGTCGCGTAAATAACGGCGGACTGCGCCTTTCCAGCCGTCCAGGCCCATGCTCAGCGAACGGCCCGCTTGTTCGCCGTCCCGTGTTTCACCGGTCAGAGCATCGTATTTGTTGGCGTAGCCGCGCGGCGTTACCATCAAGCCTTCGCGGACAAAGGTGCTGCTGTTGCCGACCAATACAGTGGTCAACATGCCGATATCGCAATCGGCCATGTCGGCCAGCTTGACGAGTTGAATGTTCTGCAAGGCGCGGTAGCCCGATTTGACGATGGCCACCGGCGTTTCCGGGCTGCGGTGGCGTAACAGAATGCGTTGCGCTTCGACGATATGCTGGGTACGACGGCCGCTTTTCGGATTATACAAAGCCACTACGAAGTCGCCTTGCGCGGCGCTTTCCAAACGCCGGGCAATGACCGGCCACGGCGTCAATAAATCGGACAACGAAATCGAACAAAAATCATGAGTCAACGGCGCGCCGACCAAGGAGGCGCAACTAGACAGCGCGGTGCTGCCGGGAACCACTTCCACTTCAATCGGATCGTCGGGCGTCCAGCCGCTGTCGAGCAATAATTCGTAAGTCGGGCCGGCCATGCCGTAGACGCCGATGTCGCCGGAGGAAATCAGCGCGACAGTCTTGCCTTGTTTGGCATGCTCGTAGGCTTCGATGCTGCGATCGAGTTCTTCGGTCATGCCTTTTTTGATCACTTCCTTGCCGTCGAGCAAGTCCTTGACCAGTTTGATATAGGTGCTGTAGCCGATCACGACATCGGCTTCGGCTATCGCTTCTCGGGCTCGAAAGGTCATGTGTTCGTGCGCGCCGGGACCGATGCCGACCAGTAAAATTTTTCCTGTTGGTGTCATGGTATTCTCGCTATCGACACGGTGGCGTTTTTGCCGTCCGCGCCTAGGTGTTTGTGTTTTTCGACCAGCAAATCTTGCATATCGCCGTTCGCGGCCAGTATGGCGGCGGCTTCGGCCACGGCCGGAGTGCCCATGTATTTCAATACCACAGCCGACGGATTCGGCACCGGAATACTCGCCAGCGCTTCGGCAGGATAATAATACAGCGGCCAATCCCGGCTTGCCGCCAGTTGCATTAACGCAGTCTCATCTTGTTTTTTGTCGATGCTGGCGAGCCCTGCAATCGCCGATTCGTCCAGGCCGCAGCTTTGCAAGGCCTGCGCCAAGGCCTCTTGCAAGGTGGCTAGACTCGCATGACGGTCGCAGCCGATGCCGATCATGACTTTCATGACGGGTCCTGCGGCGGTCGGTAGACCACGAGCCTTTCTTCGAGCCGCTGCCAGACGGACGGATCGATTTCCCGGTGCGTGACCCATAAAATCGACCGGTAGCGTTCGAGATCGACATCCTCGAAACGCTCGAAACGGTGTATGTTGTCCGGTAACGGCGTCGGCCGGGTCCACCAATTTTTACTGCCGGCTTCCTGTACGAAAGCGATCGGCAATTGATTGACCACATCCGCCGAAACGCGGGTGATGTTGATCTTTGGCGCTTCCACTCGCCAGCCTAATTCGCGGCCGAGAATGTCCACCGGAATGGTCTTGCCGACATCGGATGCGGTGGTTAGAACCGGTGTCGCGTTGAGCAGCGCGGACACTTTTTCGGCATAGGCATTGGCACCGCCGACATGGCCCGACAGCACCGGAATCACGAATTGCGCGGCATCGTCGATGACTAGTATGCCGGGGTCTTCGTCCTTGGACTTGAGATGCGGCGCGATTAAGCGCACGACCGCACCGAGCGACACCAAAAAAATGAGCTGATCGTAAGACTCGAACAAGTCTGCGATCTGCGCGCTCAATGCACCCTGATAAACCTTGCGGATATTGGCGAACTCGCTCAGATGTTCGGCCTGTTTGGCCGACACCACGACTTCGGCTTCCGGGATTTGCGGGGCCAAGCGGCTGGCGATGGCCGCGCCGTGTTTGGTAATCGCGATAATCGCAACGCGCACATCATGCATCGGTATTTTCCTTTTTCTTGCGGCAGCCGCGTTGCATCTCGCCACGCCGGCGGCCCGGGTTTTTGATAATCATCAGGGACAGATAATTGACCTTTTGCCCCCGTAAACTTGCCAGATCATGCACGACGCGCTCTTCCGGCGCGCCGGCTTTTTCGATGAAATAGCCGTAGTCGAGTAAATCGCGGCGTTGCAAGAGCTCGATGATGTCGTCCAGTAAGGGTTTGACTTTCAGCAGCACCAGTGTATCGAAATCGTTCAGCATGCGTTCGATCTGTTCGATGCCGTAGCCGGCCGGGACGATCGCGACAGTGTCGTCGACATCGGCCAACGGTTCGCCGCAACGCGCCGCGGCGGCGTGAAACGAGGCCACGCCGGGAATGACTTCGACCGGTACTCGGGGTTCCAGCGCGCGAACGCTACGTTGCAAATGACCGAAGGTGGAATAGGTCGAGGCATCGCCTTCGACTAGAAATAGCACATCTTGGCCTTGTTGCAACCGTGTCAATACGGTTTGCGCCGCTTCTTGCCAATAACGCTCCAGGACTTCGCTGTCGTGGGTCATCGGAAAATGCAACGGGCTATGTTCACCGGGCATCGCGAGTCCGGCGCGCAAGGCGATGTCCAGCGCATAGCTGTCGCTGTTTTTTTTGCGCACCGGGTAAGCCCAATGGCCGGGGCCGGAGAGTAAGTCCCAGGCGCGTCGAGTAATCAGGCCGGGGTCGCCGGGCCCGAGCGAGATGCCGTAGAGGGTGCCGAGTTTATTGTTCATGATGAGGTATTGCTGAAATGATCCATACCGGGTTTTCCGCTTGTAATCGGTGCATATCGAGTATCGGACTGCTGCGCGATGCCTGAATTTGGCAGGCGTCCCAGTCCGCGCCCAAGCGCTTTAAAGTATCGATGGCCGTCGACAGGTTTTCCAGGGTCGCGAAGTTCATCACCAACCAGCCGCCGGGCCGCAAGCGCTGCAAACACAAGTCGATCAATTCGGCCAGTTCGCCGCCGGAACCGCCGATGAAGACCGCATCGGGGTCGGGCCAGGCGTCCAAAAATTGCGGCGCCTTGCCGTGGACGACGCTGTAATTTCCGATGCGCCAATTGATCCGGTTCTGCTCGATGTTGTCGATGTCGCCGGCATTTTTCTCGATCGCATAGACATGACCGTCCGGGCATAAGCGCGCCGCTTCAAGCCCGACCGAGCCCGATCCGGCGCCGATGTCCCAGACGATGCTGCGGCGCGTCAACTGCATGCGCGCCAGCGAGACGGCGCGTATTTCGCGTTTGGTGATCAGGCCTTTTTCCGGTTTGCGCTGACGAAAACTCGCATCGCTCAAACCGAACAGCACCGGCGCCGGCGCCGGCGCTTTGCGTTTCAGAATTGCTACATTGGGGTCGGCGTAGACGGCTTCGGCCGCTTCGGCGATGCCGATAAAGCCGGTGACGCGCTGTTCGTTTTGCCTCAGGCGCTGGGCAACCGCGATATCGAACTGGTCCGCCAAACCTTCGCTTTGCAACATGCGAGCGATGCGTGCCGGGGTATTGTCCGGACTGGTTAATACCGCCAGCAAGTCTTTGCTTCGACAATGCCGCATCAGTTCATACAGGCCATGTTGCGGTGTGGCTCCCGGCGTCCACTCGCCGGCATCCTTGCTATGCACCGAGACGATGGTAGCCGATTGCCAGGGCAATCGCAGTTCGGCAAAGGCCAGTTGTATGCTGCTGAGATTCGGCAGTATTCGGACCCGGGCCGGGTCCAGTTTGCCGGTCAAATAACCCGCGATGCCGTGGCACAAAGGATCGCCGCTGGCCAAGACCGCCACCGGCTCCTCGTCGGCCAAGGCCGCGTCGATCCAGTCCGGCACTTGCGTGAGCCGGGCGGTCAAATCGTAATGCCGGGCTCCGGCGATGTCTTCCGCCAGTACCGCTAGCAAGCGGTTGCCGGCGATGACGTGCTTGGCTTCGCGCAACGATTGCAAGGCCTCGCAGCTCAAGCTGGCGGCGCCGTCGTCGAGCACGCCGATGATAGTGCACAATGACATAGAGATTAAGTCCTTCCGGCTTGCGCCAGTTTATTGCCGTCGAAGTCGCAAACCAAGACGCCGATGTCGAAGCTCCCAGGGTAGCGCCGTTCCAATGTGGCGATCACCCGTTTGGCCAGTTCGATGTGGAATTCGTATTCCAAACCCAACTCGGCCATGCATTCCGAGGCATAGCGAGCGGTTTCCTGCTCGGCGATGGCCCGGCAAACTGTCTCCGGAGCGCCGATGCTGCGGGCGATGTCGGCGACCAGTTCGACATCGACCGGATTACGTCCGGCATGCGTGATGGTTTCGCCTTGTGCCATTTTAGTGAGTTTGCCGACCATGCCGCCGATGATGATGCTGCGAATGCCGCAGCGTTCAGCGGTATCGAGCGCGGGGGTCAAAAAATCGCCCATTTGCACGAAACAGCTTTCATTCAATGCCGGCAATTCGCGCATCACGAATTTCTCGGTGCGCCCACCCGTGGTCAGAACGACGGTGTCTTGTCCTTGATTCGCGGCGACTTCGACGCCCTGTACCACGCTGGCGCGGAACGCGGCGGTGGAATAGGGGTGGACGATGCCGGTCGTCCCCAGAATCGAAATACCGCCGATAATGCCTAGGCGGTAATTGAGCGTTTTTTTGGCCATCGTTTCGCCGTCCGGCACCGAGATGGTCACTTGCAAACCACGGGTTTTCAAAGCCTCGGATGCGATGAGACGAATATTGTGTTCGATATTTTTGCGCGGTACCGGGTTGATCGCCGCGCTGCCGACTTCCAGCCCCAATCCTGGACGGGTTACTAGGCCGACACCTTCGCCGCCGTGCAGTACGACCGTGTCCGGCTGCGCTATCCAAGCTACGTCGGCGGTCAGCCGGGCGTGATTGGTGCAATCCGGATCGTCGCCGGCATCTTTTTCAATGACCGCATGCGCGCCATCGCTGTTGACCCAAGCCTCCGCCACCTTGAAGCGAACCGTCTCGCCGTTGGGCAGTTGGCATTCGACGGTCTCGGGAACCCTGCCTTCCAGCAAGCCGCACACGGCGGCCCGCGCGGCGGCAGCGGAACATGCGCCGGTGGTGTAGCCTTTACGGGTACCTTTGGGTTTGCGTTCCGCCATCGCCATCGAATCAGCCGTTTTGTTGCCGGCTTTCCGCCAAACTCAAGAGCGCATGCAGCGCCGCTACGACCAGCGTCGAACCGCCTTTGCGGCCTCGGGTGATCAGCCAGGGAATATTTTTCGATGCGCTCAGCGCGTCTTTCGATTCGGCGGCGGACACGAAGCCGACCGGCATGCCGACGATCAGCGCCGGTTTGACGCCTTCTTCCTCGATCAAGCGCAAGACTTCCAACAAGGCGGTCGGCGCGTTGCCGACCGCGACGATGCCGCCGTTCAGCAAATCCAAGCGAGCGGCTTTACGCATCGCTTGTACCGCACGGGTGCTGTTGACTCGTTTGGCATCCGCGATCACGTCGTCATCGGCGATGAATTGATGCGTGTGCATGCCGAAATGAGCCAGGCGCGGCTTCGATAGGCCGACGCAAATCATTTCCACGTCGGCGATAATCGGCGCGCCGTTCAAAATCGCCGCGATACCGGCTTCGACCGCGTCATCGGAAAACTCGGCCAGGCCGTTGAATTCAAAGTCGGCGGTCGCGTGTATCATGCGCCGCACGACTTGCCATTGTGCACCGGTATAGTGATGAGCACCGGCTTCGCGGTCGACGATCGCAAACGAATCGTGCTCGATTTGCTGTCCGGCTTGGGTCAGTTGTTCGGTCTTGATGTTTTGGGTCATGGCTTTGCTTCAATGGTGATGATGGTGCTGATGCGCGGCCTGTTCGCGGTATTGGCAGCCGTCGCATTCGAGCATTTTCGGCGAATTCGGGTCGGCGGCATCCTCGACGCGTCGGTCGAGTAGTTCGAATACGCCCGGGTCGAAGCCGAAATAATTACCGCAAGCAATCGCGATTTGCGGATACTGTGTTTGCAATCGCTGTACTTGTCGTGCAATGCGTTCGATCAAGAGCCCGGTAAACAGATAGTAGGGCAGGATCGCGATTTGCGTCATGCCGAGACGCGCTTGACGCTGCACCGCAGTTTCCAGGCGCGGGTGAGTGATGCCGGTAAAGGCGATGTCGACCAATTCGTGTTCGGTGGCCTCGAACAGCCAGCGCGCCAGTTTCGCCAGTTCTCCGTTGGCGACCCGGTCCGACGAACCGCGTCCCAAGATAATGACGCCGGTCGTTTTTGGGTCGGGCATCGCCAGGGTTTTCAGCGTGGCGTTCAATTGTTTGTTCAAGATTTCCAGCAGAGTCTCGTTACTGCCCAGATGCGGCGCATAAACGAATTCGACATTCGGGTTCAGGGCTCGGGCTTCTTCGATGTGTTCGGGAATTTCCATCTTGACATGGCCGGCGGCGCTGATGATCAGCGGCACGACGATGACCTTGTCGGAATTTTGCGCCGCGCGGCGCAGGCCTTCGGGCAAGAGCACATCGGCCAGTTCGATATAGCAGAGTTCGATGCGCCATTCGGGGTGTCGGGCCTGCCATTGGCGTTGAAATTCGAGGATTTCGTCATTGCCTGCCTGGTTGCGCGAACCGTGGCCGACTAACAGTATCGTGGTTGTCATGCGTGTTCCTTAAGAATCTGATTGCTCGGCGCGGCGAAAACGATGCGTGAAGCCGGCGTCGTAAAGTTTGGATTTTTTTAAGTCCGGCCAATGGCGCGCGCCCAACGTGGGGCTGACGACGATCATCGCCTGGCTGTTAATTTTGGCGACGCGGCAGCGTTCGCGGATGTCGGCGAGCGTGCCGCGAATGATGTGTTGCTCGCCCGGCCAACTGGCCTTGTGCACGACCAGGACGGGCGATTCGTCGGTCCAGCCGGCGGCTTTCAGTTCGCGTTCGATGGTTGGCAGCAAGGTGATCGATAAAAACAAGCACAGCGTCGAATGATGGCCGGCCAATTCCCGAAGCGATTCGCCTTCCGGCATCGGCGTGCGGCCTTCGACACGGGTCAGGATCACGGTTTGCGTGACTTCCGGCAAGGTCAGGCTTTCCACCGCGCAGGCCATCGCGGCCATTGCCGACGACACTCCCGGCACCACCTCGACGGCAACGCCGGCCTTATCCAGGGGTTGAACCATTTCGATCAGGGCGCCATAGAGGCCCGGATCGCCGGTTTGTAGGCGGATCACGGTCTTGCCGGGTTGCGCTTGGGCGATCAACCAATCGGTGATCTGTTCCAGCGTCATGTCCTTGGAATCTTTGACCGCGCAATGCGCCGGCGCCCATTGCGTCGCGGCTTGTTGTACCAGGGAACCGGCGAACAGAATGGCGTCGGCCTTGGCAATCAAATCGCGGCCCTTGACAGTGATCAAATCCGGATCGCCGGGGCCGGCGCCGACAAACCAGACTTTTGCTAATCCGGTCATTGAAAAAATCCTGCAGCTTGTTGCGGGTTGAACGGAAAATAAGTGTGCAGATAAGAGGCTTGCAACGATCCCACGCGGAAAAACCTTTCGCCTTGGCTGCGGTTGCGTTGCGGAATCGATACGGTCGAGGCTTCCTTATCGGTTTCCAGAAGCGAATGATGAAAACTATGGCCGCGTATTTCTCCGTGCTCCAGCTGCAAACTGTGCATGCCCAGATTGACCAGCCGGTTCTGCATTGTCGCGCGACCCGGCAACAGGCCAACCATCGCGGCTGATTGCCCCTGTTTGTCGGTCAGCGTTTCCAAGAGGTATAAAAAACCGCCGCATTCGGCATAAATCGGTTTACCGGCGCGGTGATGATCATGCAAGGCTTGTTTCATCGCGCGATTATCGGCGAGGGCCATTAGATGCAGTTCCGGATATCCGCCCGGAAGATAAAGGCTATCGACCTCCGGCAATTCGGTGTCGGTCAACGGCGAGAAGAAACACAGCTCGGCGCCCATGGCCTGCAAGCAATCGAGGTTGGCTTGGTAGATGAACGAAAAGGCCGAATCGCGGGCGATGCCGATGCGCTTGCCGGCAAGAAGGCGCGGCGTCGGCGTCGTTGCAACCGGAGCAAAGGCAACCGGTTCGGGCAAGCGGCATGGCGCGGATTCGGTCAATAATTCGGCGGCTCGCGCCAGTCTTCGGTCCAAGTCGCCGATCTCGTCCGCTTGCAGTAAACCCAAATGCCGCGACGGCAAGGCGATATCCGCGTCTTTAGATAGGGCCGCCAGCAGGGGCATGTCTTCGGGCAGCGCTTCTTGCAGTAATCCGGCATGGCCTGGACTGCCGACCTTGTTGGCGATAACGCCGGAAAACCTTAGGTGTGGCCGGTAATGAGCCAAACCGTAGGCGACGGCGGCAAAGGTTTGCGCCATGCCTTGCGCGTCGATCACGGCGGCGACCGGTACCGACAACGCCTGTGCCAGATCGGCGCTGCTACTGTCACCGTCGTAGAGGCCCATTACGCCTTCGATCAGGATGACATCGGCCTCGGCGGCGGCGCGATAGAGCAAGTCTCGGCAATGCGCCTCGCCCATCATCCACAAATCCAGCTGATAGACCGGCCGTCCCGAGGCATGAGCCAGAATCTGCGGATCGATGAAATCCGGGCCGGTTTTGAATACGCTGACCTTGCGGTTTTGACTTCGGTAATAGGCTGCCAGCGCGGCGGTAATGGTCGTCTTGCCTTGGCCGGAAGCGGGCGCGCTGATCAGCATGGCCGGACAATGGCGGACGGATGGGCTAGTGTTCATAATCAGAGTTTGAGTTTGGTCATGCTGAATCCGGCTAAAGCGCCGAGGCTCAGCCAGAATAGGGCATTGCTAAAGGCGGACATCACTACGAAGCGTTGTTGTAAGGCTTCGGGCGCCAAGGCTTGCGCTATTTCCGGATGCGGGGCCCCGATCAAATGCGGGGCAGCCGCTAACATGCCGCCGGCGATTTGTAGGCCATGGTTTTTGCTCAATAAGAGTCCGTATAAACCGGCCACGGTCGATGCCGCGGTGAACAGCCACCAGGCTTGCCGGCTGAGCAAAGCGGCGCTGTCGGTTCCGGGCAATTCCGGCGGTAGGCCCAATGAAGGCGCGGCGAAAAAAACCAAATACCCGGCCGAGCCCCACAATAAGCCGCGCCAATAGCCGCCTGTGCCGTGCCAATACATCGCCGCACTCAAGAGCAAGGCAAAGCCGAAGCCGCTCAGTCCGTTAAACAGCATCGTGAAGGCGAAGCGTTGCCAGCCGTTTTCCGGTTGCCATTCATGTTCGGAGCCGGTTGCGGGCGCTTCGAATTGTTCCGCGGCTAAAATCAGAGGTTGCGTCAGATAATACTGTAAGACGCTGAGCAGCAGGCCGGAAAGGATTCCGGCCGCCAATGCGGCGATCACCAGTTTACGAAAATCGGCCACGCTTAATGACAGGGAAATGCGGCGCTATGGCGTCCGTCGTGTGCGGCATTATGAATGTAGTTGTTGGCGTCCTGCATGAAGCCGAGGCCTAGAATCACGGTCAAGCCCAATACGATGGCGCTCAAGCCCGGGAGAAATTTAGCGGAGTAAACGACGGAAGAGCCGGCGAGTGTTTTCATGGTTGTTGTCCTTCCCAAGTCTGGTTGGCGAATGAATAGCGGGGAAGACAAACCTAAAAAAAACGATTTGACAGATTGCCCGCCGCAATACTGTTGATTTCTACTCTTTAAATTTAGAATCAGCGTTAAAAAACGAACGCATTGTCACTAATAATTAATGAGTCAGTTTTAGGCCTGTCTCCGGGCTCGTGAAAAATCACTTACCGTTGCGGGGGCAGCGCCGGCTTTTAACCGGCTTCCAGTTTCACCCGCGCAGTGCGGGAACCGTAAAACAAGCTTGGGATTATAGGTTACCCATCAAAACCGTGCAAATGGAATGTAAGTATTCAGTCACCCTCTCTGAAAAAGAGGGGCTAGGGGAGATTTTATAAATAAATCCCCCTCAATCCTACTTTTCAAAGGGGGAGGCCAACAATCAATGCTGTTGACTTAAGAAAAATAAAGACATAATACCTTGTTTTTATTATAATAAGCACATGAAATCACTACAGAGAGACTCATTTATGACCAGCACCGCAAACATGGCACAAACATCGCTTTGAAAATTCATGCCAACTTTCGTCTTATCTTGAACAATTTCGCCGTTTAATTCCACACACGTTAGCCGATGATCAAAAGCAATCGGCTGAGCACTTTACCCGCACACGCAAACTCTCCTTACCCAACCTAATTACCTTGGTGTTATCACTGGTTACCAGTGATAAATCCGCTGGCGTGGACATTCATTCCGGTGAATTCTTCAAACAAGCGCGGCGAAGCGGTTGTTGGCCTGAGGCTGAAGCCGTGCATCGGAGTGCAGTGACGAAAGCCCGAAGTCGATTACCGTGGTCCGTCTTTACTGATCTATTAGCCGATAGTGTGCAGTTAGCTTATTCGCTTTGGCCGGAGTCGCCGGAATATACGTGGCATGGCATGACGGCGGTGGCTTTTGACGGTTCCAAATATCACTTGCCGGCCTCGCCCGAGCTTCGCAAAGCCTTCGATCCCAACAGCGGCTTGACCTTTCCCGGCAAAGGCCACTATCCGCAATGTCTGGTCCCGACCGCATTCGATGTCTTTCGACGGTTACCGATCGCTCGCGCGATCAGTCCCTTAGCGGAAGGCGACGAGCGCGAGGATGTGAAAGAGCTGCTACCGCAGCTCCCCGATCGTCCTTTGGTCTTATTGTTTGACCGCGGTTATCCCAGCTATGACTTGCTTTACTACTTACGAGATACCTCGCCGGATTCGGCTTTCGTGTTCCGCTGTCCGGCCCAATCGACCTTTAAAGCGGTCGAGAACTTTGTCCAATCCGGGCGTTCAGAGGCCGTCATCTGGTTGGATACGGCCTCGCGGATTCGCCGGAAACGACCGGGCCCCAAAAGCATCAAGCTACGCGCGGTCCGTTTGGAAAGCCCGGACGGCACGCTGTCGGTCTTATTAACCAATCTTACCGGCAGCCGTCAGTATCCCGCCGAATCACTGGTTGAACTGTATTTCCGTCGCTGGCGAATTGAAGAACAATATCGTGATGAAAAATTGCACCTCGATATCGAAATGTTCCACAGTCACAGTGAAAACGGCATCAGACAAGAACTGTCCTGATTAGCAAGATGCTTCAGCTAAAGCCCAAAAACCAGAATATTCTTGGCTAGAAGGCGCATACTGGCCACTTAATTAGCAAGGAGTCCAGCTCATGGCCATGAATAAAATCCAGTTTCAAGCAGGCCTGTCACTGCCTGCTTTTTTAGCGCAATTCGGCACCGAAGCGCAATGTGAAGACAGTTTAGAACAGTCCCGCTGGTCCCAAGGCTTTCGCTGCCCCGACTGCGGTCATGCCGAACACTATGTGCTTAAATCAGGCGGACGCAAAACCTTCCAATGCCGGTCCTGCCGGTTACAAACGTCGCTGATTGCGGGCACTTTATTCCAGAGCACTCACCTTAAATTGACGACCTGGTTTCTGGCGATCTACTTGATCAGTCAGGCTAAGACCGGTTTGTCCGCCCTGGCTTTGAAACGGCAGTTGGGCGTCAGTTACCCTACCGCTTGGCTGATCCAACAGAAACTGATGCAAGCGATGGTCGAACGGGATGCCCGATACACCTTGGACGGCGAAGTTCAGGTGGACGATGCCTATCTCGGTGGCGAATTGGCTGGCGGTAAGGCCGGGCGCGGCTCTGAGAATAAGGTGCCCTTTGTCGCGGCGCTCTCGCTCAGCCCCGAGGGACAGCCGAGGTTTATCAAAATGGCGCCGATTCCGGGTTTTACCCGTAAAGCCATTGCCAATTGGGCACAAGGCGATCTCAGCCCCGGTTGTGTCGTGCGGTCCGACGGCTTGGCCTGTTTTGCCGGCGTGACCGATGCCGATTGTCAACACCAGGTAACCGTCGCCGGTAGTCGGAAACCCAAAGACCTGCCTGAGTTCTGCTGGATCAATACGGTACTGGGCAATCTCAAAACCAGTCTAGGTGGCGCCTACCATGCTTTCGATTTCGCAAAATACGGCACCCGTTACTTAGGTGCGTTCGCGTACCGCTTTAACCGGCGCTTCCGACTCGATACCATTACTACGCGCCTTATCGTGGCTGCGGCTACGACTGGACCCCGCTCGGATTATTGGCTACGGCAAGCTGAAGCATCTTGCTAATCAGGACGTTTTATGCCTTAAGTTGGCGTCTATGGCATTGCCCCCTCCCGCAACGCCTCAATCCCGTTATCCTACGCCCAGCAACGCCTGTGGTTTCTGGACCAGCTGGAGCCGGACAACCCCTTCTACAACATCCCGGTAGCCCTGCGCCTGACCGGCCGCCTGGATCTTGCCGCACTGACGCAAAGCTTCGCGGCCATCGTCAATCGGCACGAAATCCTGCGAACCGTGTTCGAGACCGGCTCGGACGGCGTGGCGGTGCAAACCGTCCGCCCAAATCTGGCGGTAGAAATGGAGCACATCGACCTGACCGGCTTAGAGCCCGGCCAAGATGCCGCTTGGCAAGCGCTATGCCGGCAAGAAGCCGCCAAGCCCTTCGACTTGCGTAACGGACCCTTGATCCGTGCCCGCTTATTGCGGCTGAGGGACAGTGCCGAACAGCAGGATGCGGTGCTGTTGTTGACCATGCACCACATCGTCCGCTGAAAATCTTGGAGTGTGCCACAGGCACACAAACTGACGCTATACGGAAATAGCGATCAGATGTGTATAAGCTCATTGGAAGATGATGGTAGGTCCATCAAAGTCTGTTGTCGGAAACCGGCTTTAAACCACCTCAAGCTGCTTGTATTAAGAGTGCAGGTAGTGAGCGTTGAGGAAAAGCTAATTCATAATTAGCAGGTAGGGTACAGAGAGACGAGTTAAACCGAACCTATGTTGACGCGTCGTTATTCAGAGACTCGACATCAAAACCTGGGGCGTCCAAGACTTCAGGGATGAGTCTGCAAGCGGATCCGAAGTCTGTGCAGATGGTGTCCGGCGTATAGTGGGCGTGACTCTGTACCGGGCTTTCAATGGGAACTGTGGGAACCAGTCATCATGATGTTAAGGGAGAAATGCAAATCACTAAATTGATAAGTATGAGAGTACCGATGCGTGATACTGGGGCGGAGTTGCTCGTAGTAGTGTTGAAGCGTTTGTAATGAACGAGGAGCGAAGGGGCAACATCAGGCAGCCTTTATTGCTATCACAACTGTTGAAAGGCAGGAGGATGATATGAGCGAGGCAAAGCCATTTGTCATTTCGAAATGGCAAGTGATGCGTGCATTTGAATTGGTGAAAGCCAATGCGGGTGCTGCAGGTGTTGATAGGCAATCGTTGGCAGATTTTGAAAGAAATCTGAAAGACAATCTTTACAAGTTATGGAATCGGCTGTCGTCCGGCAGTTACTTCCCGCCGCCTGTCAAAGCGGTAGCCATACCGAAGAAAGCAGGTGGCGAACGGATTTTGGGTATACCCACCGTGAGTGATCGTATTGCTCAGATGGTCGTCAAACTGGAATTTGAACCCCAGGTTGAGCCGCACTTTTTGCCTGACTCGTATGGCTACAGGCCGAATAAGTCAGCACTCGATGCGGTGGGTGTCACGCGAGAACGTTGTTGGCGCTATGACTGGGTACTTGAGTTTGATATTAAGGGATTATTCGACAATATACCGCATGATCTATTGCTTAAAGCGGTCTATAAGCATACCGATACGGCTTGGGTGAGATTGTATATCGAGCGCTGGTTGACGGTGCCGATGCAGATGCCCAATGGGGAATTGAGTAGCCGGGGAAAAGGCACGCCACAAGGTGGAGTTGTCAGTCCGGTGCTCAGTAATCTGTTTCTGCACTATGTCTTCGACAAATGGTTGCAAAAGCACTACTCGGATACACCCTGGTGTCGTTATGCCGATGATGGTCTGGTGCACTGCCGGAGTGAGGCAGAAGCCAAACACATGCTGGAAGCACTGAAGCAACGCTTTCAGTCCTGTGGGCTTGAACTTCATCCGGTGAAAACCAAGATTGTTTACTGTAAAGATGGAAGTCGCAAAGGGCGCTATAAGCATACCTCCTTTGATTTTCTGGGGTATACGTTCAGACGGCGACTGTGTAGGAATCGCAAAAGAAACAGTGTGTTTGTAAACTTTACGCCGGCGGTGAGTAAAGCGGCGCTGAAGTCAATGCGAGGAAAGGTCAGAAAGTTACGAGTCAGAACGCGTACCGAGTTGAGCTTAGGGCAAATAGCACAATGGTTGAATCCCATCATTAGGGGATGGATAGGCTATTATGGTTGTTATACCCGATCTGCGTTATATGGTATGTGTCGTCACGTCAACATGACTCTGGTGAGGTGGGTAAGACGAAAGTTCAAGCCGCTACGCCAGCATAAAATAAAGGCAATGCTGTTTCTGGAGAAGATTGCAGATCAACATCCAAACTTGTTTGCCCATTGGCGGGCGGGAATGATAGGTGCGTTTGCCTGATGGGAGCGGTATGAATCGAGAGGTTCACGTACCGTTCTGCGAGAGTCTGTGGGGGAAGTGCCTGCGGTCTACTCAACAACGGAGCGTTAGCGAAGTGAAGATTTTTAGTCCCCGATAGCCGTAGCGCCGGGTGTTTTGCCGGAGTCTGCGCGAATAGCGCAGGCGGAGGCAAAATACAAGGCATCGCGACACGGCGTAAAGCCATTTGTGGGAGTGCTACGGAACCGCATCGAGTATACGATGATGTGGCGTAGTGGCACGGACGCAGGGCGAATCGGGGCCGCCGAAGGCAATAATCGCCAAGTCATTTTTCGCTGCTGAAATCGGACGGACCCCATTTCAGCTTTCGCGAAAAATCTTGGCGCGCTTGTCCGACGGCTGGTCGGCGGAACTCCTGGTCAAGGAATTCAGCGCGCTGTACCGGGCGTTCACGCAAGGTCTCGCCGCGCCACTGGCGGAATTGCCGATTCAATACGCCGATTTTGCCTGCTGGCAGCGCCAATGGTTGAGCGGCGCGGTACTGGAGCGCCAGTTACATTACTGGCGGCAACAACTGGACGGCGCGCCGCTGGTGCTGGACCTGCCGACCGACCGACCGGCCGCGACCGGCGGTGACCACCTACCGTGGCGCCAGTCTGGCTTTTGAATTGCCGTTGGCCGTGGCGCAAGCGATACGGGAGTTGAGCCGGCAACACAATACCACCTTGTTTATGGCGCTACTAGCCGTGTTCCAATTACTGCTCGGCCGTTACAGCGGCCAATCCGATCTGTGTGTCGGCAGCCCGGTAGCCAACCGGAATCGGCCGGAAATCGAAAGCTTGATCGGCTTCTTCGTCAACACCTTGGTTCTGCGCGCCGACGTATCGGCTAACCCGACGGTGACTGAGTTTCTGACACAAATAAAAACCACGGTGCTGGATGCCCAACAGCACCAAGACCTGCCGTTTGAAAAACTGGTCGAAGTGCTGCAGCCCGAGCGCGACCCCAGCCGCAGTCCGCTATTCCAAGTCATGTTTGTCTTGGCCAAACAGGACCAATTGATCTTAAGCCTGCCGGATTTAGCCGTCGAACTGATCGAAGATTCCGGCACGGTGGCCAAATTCGACCTAACCCTACACATTCAAGACTGGCCGGACGGCCAAATCGGCGGAAGCTGGGAATACAACGCCGACCTGTACGATACGACAAGCATCGAACGCCTGGGCCGGCATTACCGACGGTTGCTACAAGCGGCCGCCGCCGACCCCCGGCGCAGAGTCAGCGAACTGCCGCTGCTGAGCGAGGCGGAAACCCGGCAAATCTTAGTCGATTGGAACGCGACCGACGTTGACTACCCGCAAGACCGCTGCATACATCAACTGTTCGAAGCGCAAGTTGAGAAAACTCCAGACGCCGTCGCGCTGACGTTCGAAGACCAAAGACTGAGCTACGCCGAACTGAACGCCAAAGCCAATCAACTGGCGCACTATTTGATCGACCGGGGCGTGCGACCGGACGTGCTGGTGGGCATTTGCCTGGAACGTTCTCTGGAAATGGTGATCGGCTTGCTGGGCATCTTGAAGGCCGGCGGGGCTTATGTACCGCTCGATTCTCACTATCCGGCCGAGCGGCGGGCGTTGATATTAGCAGATGCCGGCGTCAAGCTATTGCTAACCCGCGAAGCGCTGAACGCCGAACTTACGGAGAATGCGGAAGTAGCAGTAGGGTACGCAGCGCGTACCTTGGGGCTTGAATCGGGATTTGACGAGAACAAAGTACGCGCTGCGCACCCTACGGACTTGATGACGAGAGATTGTATCATCCACCTTGACCGCGACGGGCCGGCTATTGCCGGGTATTCCGCCACGAACCCGTCAGTGAGCGTGCATCCTTTGCATTTGGCCTATCTGATCTACACCTCCGGTTCCACCGGTCGGCCCAAGGGCGTGGCGGTGAACCACCGCAACGCGTTGCATTCCACCTGGGCCCGGCTCAGCGAATATCCCGAACCGGTCAAAGCCTATCTGTTGCTGTCCTCGTTTGCTTTCGACAGCTCGGTGGCCGGCATCTTCTGGACCCTGGCTCAAGGCGGTTGTTTATGCCTACCCCATGAAGACAGCAGCAAAGACCCGGTGGCGCTGGCGGCCTTGATCGAGCGACATGACATCTCCCACGTGTTGGCCTTGCCTTCGCTGTATGCGGTGCTCCTGGAACAATATCCGCCAGCCTTAAGCCGTCTGCAAGTCGCCATCGTTGCCGGCGAAGCCTGTCCGACCGACGTCGTCAAGCGCCACCTTGCCATGCTACCCGATGTAAAACTCTACAACGAATACGGCCCGACCGAAGGCACTGTCTGGAGCAGCGTTTATCTCGCCGGACCGGACGACCTGGATCGGCCTTTAGCGATCGGCCGGCCGATCGCCAACGTCCGCCTTTACAACCTGGATCGCCAACTCAACCCGGCCCCGGCCGGCGTGGTCGGCGAACTGTACATCGGTGGTGCCGGCATCGTGCCCGGCTACTGGCAACGCCCCGAGCTGACCGCCGAGCGCTTCATCCCCGATCCGTTCGGCCCGGCCGGCGGGCGGTTGTACAAGACCGGCGACCTGGTGCGCTACCGCGCCGATTGCGCACTCGAGTTCCTGGGGCGGCTCGACCACCAAGTCAAGATTCGCGGTTTTCGCATCGAACTGGGTGAAATCGAAGCGCAATTGTTACAACAACCGGCGATCAAGGATGCCGTAGTGATTGCACGAGAAGACCAACCCGGTGACAAGCGGTTGGTGGCTTATGTGGTTCCGCAGGCTACGGACAAAGAAGCCGAGCACGACCTTGCTGAGCACCTCAAAACCGCGCTCAAACAACATCTGCCGGACTACATGGTGCCCAGCGCCTTCGTGGTACTGGAGACCATGCCGCTGTCCGCCAACGGCAAGTTGGAACGTAAACAATTACCGGCGCCGGATTGGCATGCGCGCATGGCAGCGAGCTACGAAGCACCGCGCACCGATACCGAGCAAGCGTTGGCCGAGATTTGGCAAGAGGTTTTAGGTGTCGAGCAAGTGGGCATCAAAGACGATTTCTTCGAATTGGGCGGGCATTCCTTGTTGGCCACCCAATTAGCGTTTGCTTGCGAAAAAAGATTGCAGAAGAAATTTCCGGTCAAAACGGTATTCGAACATCCAACGGTTGCACAGCAAACCGCTTGGCTGGCTGGGGACATTTCGGATACCAACATCAATCTGCTGGCTGACACTCAATTGGGTTGCGACATATACCCCTTACCGACACAACCTTTGCCGCTCGATCAATCTCGGGCAGTCATGTTGACTGGAGCAACCGGTTTTCTTGGCGCCTTTTTGTTGGTCGAATTGCTGGAGCAAACGGATGCCAACGTGTATTGCCTAGTGCGAGCCCAGAACGAAACTCAGGCAACTGCACGCTTACAAACACAGTTGATGCGTTACGAGTTGTACGACCGAGTCGAATGGTCCAGAGTCATCGCGGTGTGCGGCGATTTGGCGGTTGAAAAACTGGGCTTGACCGGAGAGCGCTATCGGGAAATTTCTGCTACTGCCGATGCGATTTTCCATAACGGTGCGTTGGTCAATTTCGTACAGCCTTACGGCTTTTTAAAACCGGCAAACGTGTTGGGCAGTGTCGAAGTCCTGCGCATGGCGACAACCGAGCGTCCCAAAGCAATACATTACGTATCAACACTATCGGTGTTCGCCGGAAAACCCAACAGCCCGGCCGGATTTGCGGAAACCGACGAGCCGCTATTGAACGCAAGCCTGACCGGCGGGTACGCGCAAAGTAAATGGGTCGCGGAAGCCATTGTGCGCTCTGCCGGCAGTCGCGGATTTTTCACGACCATTTATCGCCCGGCGACAGTAGCTGGCGACCGGCGCAACGGCGTATGGAATACCGATGATTTCCTGTGCCGGATTTTGAAAGGCTGCGTGCAGATGGGCTTGGCGCCGGATAGCGATGCCAAGCTGGAAATGGCAACTGTCGACGACATCAGTCGCGCCATCATTGCTCTAGCGAAGGTTGATTGTGCGGAAAACCGCATTTTCCATTTAAACCATCCTAAACCGCCGACCGCGAATGCGTTGTTGGATTGGTTTTCTGACGGAGACTTCCCTCTACGCAAGGTGCCGATGCCGGAATGGCTAAGCGCAATACATTTCTCGGCGAAAACTATGGAGGACTTTGCGTTAAAGCCGTTGCTAAGCCTATTTACTGACGATCCCATCGAACCATCTGACGGTGTCGAAAGCGGATACGCCTGTCTCGCTAGTCAATACGCATTGCGGATCTTAGGCGCCGAATATAGCGAGTTCGACGACATCTTGTTGGGCCGTTATCGGGACTATTTTTTGCGTAGCGGATTCATCGGTGCTAAAGGAGAAGAAATTTCGGAGGGAAATTGGGGTGGTAATCGTCTTCTAACTAAATAACTGCAGGCTCAAGCAGAGCTGGCAACGTTTTAATAAACGAATATTTTGAAATACCCCCGACAACTAAATGCCTAGGCATCATAAATTACCAACGAGATCGACCATGATTCGCTCCAGAAAAGCCCATAGTTTAACAACAAGGACTGCTATTTATAATTCAATAGAGGAATCCCGTCGGCGGCATACCGTAAAGTCGATCGCTATGCTATGCGGCTTGTTATACGCATCCGCATCGATTGCGGAAGGCAATGACAGGGTTTACCAATTCGATATTGCTGCCGGGTCCATGTCCAAGGCATTGGAGGATTTTTCCGATACGTCCAATCTCGATATTAATTACCCAGCCAACGTTGTAAACGAAGTTAAATCCAACGGTTTGAAGGGCAGTTATACCACCGAACAAGCGTTGCGCCAGTTGCTTAAAGGTAGCAACCTAAGTTATCGAATTACAGGGAATAGCACTGTGACGGTCGAGAAAATACAATTGGCTGAAGCGAAGGATCCAACGACTATGCCTGCTATGAGAGTGGTTGGACAGGCCGTTTACGACTCGACTGATCCGTACAACCCCAATTACAATCGCACTAGTGCCAGTACAGCGACCAAGACCGATACGCCAATTATGGAAACACCGTTTTCGGTGCAGGTAGTCCCCCGGGCAGTTATGGACGATCAACAAGCAATCCGTTTGAAAGATGTTACTAAAAATATCAGCGGCGTATTTCAAGGGGATGACTTGGGCTTTCAATATGAGAATTTTTATCTTCGAGGATTTAACGTAAAGCAAAATGTCTATCGTGATGGTTTTCTTACACCGGGAACTACACTCTCGCTCGCCAGTGTAGAACGAGTAGAGGTTCTTAAAGGGCCAGCCGGCATGTTGTATGGACGTTTGGAACCCGGTGGGTTGATCAACGTGGTCACTAAGCGCCCTCTGAAGACAGCTTATCACTCTCTTGAACAACAATTCGGCTCATTTGATTTATATAGAACCTCGCTCGATACAACAGGCCCTATTGATCAAAATGGAGAACTTTCGTATCGGTTTAATCTGGAATACCTCAATAATAATTCGTTTCGAGATTACGTGGGCAATGAACGATTGCATTTGACAACCGCATTGTCCTGGAATGTCACGGATGCAACACAGATTGATCTTGATTTTTCTTATCAGAATCATAACTTTGTACCAGATAACGGTATTCCTGTTATCGGCACACGTCCGGCAAACGTACCGATAAGCCGATTCTTTGGAGAACCGGATGATTTCGTTAAGGTTGATATCTTTCAGGAGACTATAAAACTCGATCATCATTTCAACGATGATTGGAAAGTTACCGCGAATTTAACTCGCTATGATCGTCGTGTGAAAGATAAGGTTACATTTCCAATCGCCTTCAATGAAACAACGGGAGATATGATCCGTGGCGCTTACTCGGAAACCCCTATAAGTGAAGGAGCATGGTTCTCTACCATTAATTTCAATGGAAAATTCAATACTTGGGGCGTGAGACATAATGTATTGGTAGGTGGGGATTATCGGGATTTTAACCAACAAAATACTAGCACCAATTTTGTTCCATTTCGCGGGAATGCACCCGATCCGATTAATATTTTCTCGCCCGTGTATGATTCGTCTACAGTTAATTTGTCGCAGCAAAAAGATATTTTTTTCCTAACTAAAAATAATTGGTACGGAATTTATTTGCAAGATCAAATTACCATTAACGATCAATTACATCTTCTATTAGGTGGCCGTTATGATAACGCTAAAACATCATCCGATTCAGATTTTCTCGGTTTTTTGGGCAGTAACAAAACACATGATGCTGAGTTCAGTCAACGTTATGGGATTCTTTACCAGCCCGCTTCTTGGGTAAGTCTATATGGAAATTTTGTCAAAGGATTTAATGCTGCAAATGCATTTGTTGAGTTAAGCGATGGACAAACGCTTGAGCCTGAATTATCACAGCAATATGAAGTAGGCGTTAAAGGGCAATGGTTTGATGACCGATTAACGGCAACTTTGACATATTTTGATCTGACCAAGAAAAACATATCCGTGCCGCATAGTAACCTTCAATTAGCGTCGCTCGGATTAAGTGAACTTGTAGGTGAGGCTCGTAGTCGAGGTATCGAATTCGATTTTTCCGGTCAGATTACCGAAAATTGGAGTGTTATAGCTAATTATGCATATACTGATGTGAGAATTACAAAAGACCAAAATTCAATTTTAGGGAATCGGCTACCTAACGTGCCGGAGCATGGTGGTGGAGTATGGACTAAATATGATTTTGCCGACTTTGATTTACCTGGATTTAATATAGGAACCGGAGTATATTTTTCGAGCAATAAAGAAGGTGATCGAGCAAATAGTTTTCAATTACCTGGTTTTTTTAGGGTTGATGCAGCATTGGGATACAAAATTAAAGTAGGTTCTACTCGCTTATCAACCCAATTTAATGTAATTAATTTTCTCGACAAACGTTACTATGATGTTTCCAATAGCGAATCCCGACTTAATGTTATACCGGCTACATCGAGGACCTTTTTGGGGTCGATTAAAATTGAGTTTTGATATATAGATAATAGTCACTTATAATTTATTTACTCCAAAGCATGAGTGCCAGCATTAATGGCCTTTAAGTCATTTTGTTATACTCAAGTTGTACTGACTCAAAAAATTAAGGGCTTGTTAATCAATAAAACTGATTTTGATTGGCGCCGAGCACTTATAAAGCAATACATTACATACAACTAGGCATTCACTATTTTGGTTTTCATATAGGTATACATCAATGGACATTGTAATTACATCCTTATAGTTCCTATAACAGCATTCTATCTGCTGAATACTCCAGCATCTCCACGCTGTAATGCTAAGGCTTAAGATGTGAAAAATATATATTAGAAAGGTGTCTATATGAAAAAAAATGTAAATCATGACTTTATTTACCCAGTGTTTATTCTTTCATGCGAGAGATCTGGCTCTACGATGTTGAGATATATAGTCGATTCTCATAAGGAAATAGCGTGCCCAGGACATCTATATATAGGTGAGTTATGCGCCAGTTTAAATATTTTACTAACTAGCACTTTGATGCAAAACCAAAAAAATTTATGCGCCATAGACAAAAGAAACTTCGTCTTAAACGAAACCAGGAAGATTATTGATAATATAATGACAAGTTATATCATAGAAAAAAACAAATCCATCTGGTGCGAAAAGACACCAATGAATTTAGAGCATCTGGATTTGCTAGACGAGCATTACCCTGATGCAAAATACATTTGCCTCTATCGCCATTGTATGGATGTTGTTCATTCCAGCTTAAATTTAAGTAAACATCGATTTCTTCCTGAGCATGTGCCTTTTGTGCATCGGAACCCAGGAAATATCATTGCCGCCATGACGGAAAATTGGCTAGAAAAGACTGAAAAGCTCTCGGAATTTGAAAAGAAGCATCAAGCTCGCTGTTTTAGAGTAAAATATGAATCTATCGTTCTGGAGCCAGAAAAGACTCTAGAGAGGTTGTTTAATTTTTTGGGTGTCTATTGGGATAAATATTTAATTGATAGAGTATTTAAGATTGAGCATGATAATGGCGAAGGGGATGGTAGAGCGCTTCTATCCAGTAAAATTCGTCAAGATTCTGTTGGAAAGGGGACAGAAGTACCTAAATCTGGAATACCTGATAAGTTTTTATCAAAACTTGACGCTCTACTTTGCGAGTTGGGTTACGGTAATCTCGACAACTATTATCAAAATAAAGGTAGCTGCGATAGAGCAAAGGAAATTGATACAAATATATTAGAAACATATCTCGAAAATGCAATTAGAGCAAATAGAGCCAACTTTCCTTTGCTTAGAGGGATTTGGAAAATCGTGCTAATAGGTAACGAAGATGGTATTTGGACCATCGACTTGTCGGGTCAGGAAACGATTTTTGTAAAAGGAGATACGCAAGCCGATTTTACGTTACGATTATCATCTTCTTTATTATCCGATATGTTTAATGGTATAAGGGACGGAATAGAAGCGTTTTCACAAGGGGAAATAGAAGTAGAAGGGCTTAACGATAAAGATAAGTTAATATCATTTGGTAGATTAATACTTTCATAATATACGCTTAGCAAAAATATGTAAACATGTATTTTTAGTGCGATTTGGTGCCGTATTTTCTGGTACTTGTAGGCACCAATGCATTTGATGTTTTATGTATATACAATCCAAGCGTTTCAAAAATATTAATTAGCTCGAGTGCCTGGTATCGAATAAAACTATCTTATGGATAATATTTTATATAGGATAATTGGCATGATAAATTTTAATATATTAATTCATGCACTTTTTCAAGTCATTTGTAATTTATATAAGGATGCATAATGAAGCTAAGCTATACCTTACCTTTAAAAGTAGCACGCGCTCATGCACCGTCGATAGAAGAATTTAATGCACTGTATGCAGAACCGGGTAAACCGGTTTTAATATCCGGGATTGTTTCGAATTGGAAGGCTTATTCGCGGTGGAAGCGGCCTTGCCCTGGCTATATTTGCGAGGCATTTCAACAGGCGACATGCAGTCGGCCTTATCGGTTCTGTTGGGTGACGATGCTAAAGGCTTGTCGCCTGCCGTGGTTAGCCGTCTGAAAGCCCAGTGGGCTGAAGATTATCTGGCCTGGAGTCGACGAGATTTATCGCAGGAACGCACGGTGTATGTCTGGGCCGACGGTATCTATTCGACGCTGTGGGGCGAGGATGAGAGCCTGTGTTTACTGGTCATCATCGGTGTCAACGAACAAGGTGAGGAACGCTTGCTGGCCTAATCGGATGGTTATCGGGAATCGAAAGCCTCTTGGTTGAGTGTCTTACAGGATTTACAGGCACGGGGGCACCTAAATTGGCCACCGGCGATGGTGCGTTGGGATTTTGGTCTGCTGTCAATGAGGCCTGGCCCACAACACAACACCAGCGTTGCTGGGTACATAAGACCGCGAATGTGTTAGCGGCGATACCGGATTCGATCCAAGGTAAAGCCAAGGCGGGGCTGAAGGAGATCTGGATGGCGGATACCAAAGCCCAGGCCAATAAAGCCTTTGACACGTTCTTACTTGATTTTGAAGCCAAGTATCCGAAGGCAGTGAGCGTGTTGGCAAAAGACCGTGAATCGTTATTGGCCTTTTACGACTTTCCCGCCGAGCACTGGATACACATTCGGACGACGAATCCGATCGAATCCAGCTTTGGGACGATACGCCATCGAACAACCCGCACTAAGAACTGCGTGTCGCGCAATACCTTGTTGGGCTTAGTGTTCCAATTGGCGCTAACCGCCGAGAAGAGTTGGCGCAAGATTCGCGGCTTTAAACGATTGCCGGAGGTGATTGAGGGCATCCGTTTTCAGGATGGCATTGCTGTCATCATGGAACCGAAGCAGACAGAAGATACACAGCAGATGGCCGCCTGATTCAATTCAGCCATACACCAGATTTGACTATATCTCGGATCCGTTGGCGGTTTGCTATATCGGGAGTCATGTATATTCCCAGCTCCATTTTCATCCTTATGGAAAAGCTTTGCTTTGTGTTGTTTCTGGCCGTAAAAAAGTTAAACTTTTCGCACCTGATCAAACTAAATTTTTATATCAGAAATATAATTTTAGCAAAATTACGGAGGAGCCCGTTGATTTAGAAAAGTATCCTTTGTATGTAAATGCAAACTACTATGAGTGTGAAGTCAACGCGGGAGAAATGCTCTTTTTTCCAATCTATTGGTGGCATGGCGTTGACACGCAGGAATTCACATCGGCTGTTGTTTTTTTCTGGAATGATCCACGTCGTTTGAGATGGCTGCCCCCACCGGGCATACCTTGGCATACACCTTTACTATTTGAAATTGCTTCTTGGTATTTTAAGGGGAAAGCAATTCTGCGGAAATTAGCGAGTTATCAAGATAGAAGTTGAACAGTCCTCGATTTAGGCTTTTACTCTTTCCAATTTTGATGCTTGGTACTAAATGACTGTTGTGTATTGAATCCGCTGGCCGGTAAAAGTGTTGTATACATCCTTTTGTCCGATTTTTTCCATTATTCCAATCCCGCACCTCGCATATGCTGCCGTAAACTCAGCGGTCGCATATTGATTCAGACTTCCTTGATGTAATCCGGGCATTCTTACTAGGGGCTGACGGCGCGCTTGTCGTTGGGGATTTCCTTGTATCGGGCCGGATCGAATATTGCTTTTCGTGATCGACGATTTGATCGATCGCAGGATGATTATGTATGGAGATCGATTTATGGTTTGAAACGTTAGTCATTACCGATGAAGAGTATCGGTATTATTGGTCTCTACTGGACAAAAATGAGCAAGATAAGGCCTTGCGTTTTGTGCAAACAAGGCGTGGCCGGAGTTATGTGGCAAGCCACGGGAAGCTCAGGTTGATTTTGGCCGAGTATCTGGGCATGCCTCCTGAAACAATCACGTTTTCAACACAAGCGCACGGCAAACCTTTTGTTGCCTGCGGCAATTCCAATGGCATTAGATTCAATTTGGCTCATTCCGGCGATCATATGGCGGTTGGTGTCGGTTATGCTTATGATATCGGCGTCGATATCGAAGTATGGACGGATCGGGTCGATTATCATGGGATTGTGGCGTTATGTTTTTCTGAGGAAGAGACTCGGTTTTGGTCGGATTTGCCGAAGGAGCGGCTGCAAGAATTTTTTTACAGACTTTGGACAAGGAAAGAAAGCTTCATCAAAGCTGTCGGCCTAGGATTTTCGTTAGATGTTTCTCAAGTGGAAACCGCAGTGCAAGGGCCGAGCCGATTCTTGTCGTTGCCGAGCGGATGCGGTTCGCCGAAAGGATGGTGTTTGATCGATTTGGATTTAGCTAATGGCTTGAGTGGTGCAGTGACTATTTCGGGCGCGGATATGCCGAAGATTGTTTACAAGCATCTCGGGTAGGGGTCTGGTTGTAGGTTGCGGTAGTTCCTTGTGGGCTGGATCTCGGCAATCCCTAACGAGATGACGTTGTTAATAAATAGGGTCGGATCCTGAGATATCCCCAAAAAATAGCTATATAAAATAATTTGCTATGGTTGAAAATTGAAAGATAAGTTGGTTTTTTCGTATACATTGGTAGAAAAAGGGGTTACATATTTGAGCAATTATTTCGGTTGTCGCGCGATTACGCGCGGCAGGATATTATGGAGTTGTTACGGGTCATAGATTGGCTGATGCAGCTCCCGGATGAGTTAGAACGGCAATTAACCGATGAAATCAAACAACTGGAGGCGGAAACGATGACTTATGTGATGTCGATAGAGCGTTTGGCTCTGGAGCAAGGTAAATTGGAAGGGAAGGCCGAAGGAAAAGTGGAAGGAAAAATAGAGGGCGAGGCTGGACTGCTTCAGCGCCAGTTGATCAAACGCTTCGGCCCGTTGCCGGGCGCGATTCAACGACGTCTGGATCAAGCCACGTCGGAGCAACTCGAAATCTGGGCAGAGCGGATTTTGGATGCGCCGAACTTGCCGGCGGTGTTCGACGATCATTGAACACCGTAGCCCGGATGGAGCGCAGTGCAATCCGGGACAGGCGAGGCTACGAATTCCCCGTATTCCGCTGGCGCTGCATACGGGCTACGCGCTACGAAAGTATTCGCGGATACATCATAAAAAATTCATTCGCCATGAAGATAAACGACTATAAAGTCAACAACATAATGTTTCATGTAATATATAACTTATTGTTATTTATGCGCTGCATTCCCAAGCAAAGAGCTTGGGAACTAGCGATTTGTGGGGATACCTCAGGATCTGACCTTTTAAAACATTGCTTCTAAGCACTATATTGCTTAGAATGCAATACATGAAAACTAAAGCCGAACCGGTTTTAAATGAAAAAGTCGTCTTGGGAGAATGGACGGTGCAGATGGTCATTTGGCGGTTGGCCGCGCCGGTGGTGGGTAGCGACCATTTATATAAATACCGTCTATATTGCGGCCGTAATGGTCAATGCCGATTGCGTTATGACAATGAGCGAGGTAAGGGTGATCACATTCACGATGGCGAGAATGAAAGACCGTATTGGTTTACCGATTATGAAACCCTGATTAGTGATTTTCGCAGCGATGTGCGGCGCGTGATGGAGCGTGAACAATGAGTAAAGCGATTATTGAATTGAGCACTCTGGATAATGTATTTACCCGGTCGCTGGCGTTGGTCAAGGCGATTGACGCCGGCGAGTCAGCCCCGGCTGATTATCATCTGGGGTTTACCGATGCCGGGCAATTGTTTGCCGAGTTTACCGGCGAACGCTGCCGGTTGCTGGATGTGTTGAAAGCTACGGGGGCGCAATCCATTTACGCACTGGCCAAGCGACTCGGGCGCAATTACAGTAACGTGCACCGCGATATTCAAGCCATGATGGCGCACGGGTTGATTGAAAAAAGCGATGAGAATAAAGTGTATGTACCGTGGGATAGCGTAGAAATCCGGGTTACTCTGGGGGAGAGGCGGGTGGCGTGATTCCGGGTTCCGTCAGCAATACTGGCGTAATCGTTTAGCCCCCCCCTGTTCCTATCACGCCAAAACCGGCATAGGCAAACGAGGGACGGGTTGGTTTTTACGGCGTTCGGCCAGTGTTTGAGCAATAAACTCCCAAGGATTCAGGTCTCTCAAACGCGCGGTATCAATCACGCTCGCCAGCAAGGCAACCACGCGACTGCCTTGTGCCGTCCGCGAACCGAAGGTGATTTTGCGCAGCAATACCCAGTGCCGCAAACTGCGTTCCGCCACGTTGTTGGTCAATGGATGCGCCGGCGTTTCGACCACGCGCACGATGGCCTCCCAATCGTTGAGAAATTCGCCGGCTAATT
>NZ_KB455575.1:737230-738001 GCF_000341735.1 Methylotuvimicrobium buryatense 5G
TCATCCAGATAGTCCGTGTCCATTTGGCTAAGGTCTCGGTCGCTCAACGTCATGTCCTATAGCTTTTCATGTTTTAACGGGAGATGCTACTTTTTTAGTGATGGGGGGCTAAACGATTACATACTGGCAGAGTTAATCCCATATTTGAATATAAAAAAGCAGCGTAGCCCGGATGGAGCGTAGCGGAATACGGGGCCGGCGTGGCGATGAATTCCCCGTATTCCGCTTGCGCTGCATACGGGCTACGTGTTTTTTGGCAGGACGGTATTGCGCCACGTCCTGAATGTTTCGGCCGTGGCTAAGGCAAGTCGAGATATTTGGGGCAAATTGAAACGTTAGGGACGGGTTAAATAACCCGTCCTGCAAAGTTGCCGATGTTTTTTCAACCCCCAACGAGAACAGAGCCTAAAATTTTACTCCAATCCGGCTTGCTGCATATGCTGCCGTAAGCTTAATGGTCGCATATCCGTCCAGGTTTCGTTGATATAATCAAGGCATATCTGTTTTAGGCCTTTGGGGCCGACGGCTTTCCAGCCGTTTGGGATGTCTTTGTATTCCGGCCAGATGGAGTATTGCTCTTCGTGATTGATTACGACCTGATAAATAGTTGTGTCTTCCTCGTCCCAATTCATGCCATTCTCCGTCCGCTGAAAATCTTGGAGTGTGCCACAGGCACACAAACTGACGCTATACGGAAATAGCGATCAGATGTGTATAAGCTCATTGGAAGATGATGGTAGGTCCATCAAAGTCTGTTGTCGGAAACCGGCT
>NZ_KB455575.1:738101-1270518 GCF_000341735.1 Methylotuvimicrobium buryatense 5G
TACGATGATGTGGCGTAGTGGCACGGACGCAGGGCGAATCGGGGCCGCCGAAGGCAATAATCGCCAAGTCATTTTTCGCTGCTGAAATCGGACGGACCCCATTTCAGCTTTCGCGAAAAATCTTGGCGCGCTTGGATTAGATTGTTAATATGTAAGGCTGTGCGCTTTGCCGGTCATAGCCCTTCCAATGAATAAGACGATTTACTTTCATTTTCACCTCAGTCGTTACTAAGATCGGACTGACGGATTTTGAATTGTTGACGGTAATGCAATAATGCTCTCGATATCAGCTTTTCCACAGCGCTTCCGGAAATATTGAGTTCTACGGCTATTTCCGCGTAGGTCATGCCGTAAACGCGGTTTAAAATAAAGGCCTCTCTGACGCGCTCCGGCAATTCGTCAACAATAGCGGAAAAGATGGAAAGTTTTTCTTCGACCAAGGCCTGATGTTCGGCTGAAGGCGCTTCTTCGCTAGGTAGCAGCGAGGTGTTGTTGATATGTTTTTCGGTTACTTTTCGGTGCTTGATGTGGTCGTAGGCAAGGTTTTTGGCGGTACGAAATAGAAATCCCCTTGGATGATCTATCTTTTGCCTCCGGATTTCTTTGGAAAAAATGATAAAGACTTCCTGTACCAATTCGGCAGCGATCTCCGGACAATCGACGATGCGAGCCAAGTGCAGTTGTAATTCTGATTGATGTTCAATGTAAACGGATTCAAGATTCATGTTCTATTTCCGGTTTTTGACGGCGGGACTATTTTGCGGCGGTTAAAATTGTGTGCACTTGGATAGCGGTAACTGCCAAGCTATTCTTTGCAATAGTTAACTTAATATTAAGCAATTTTCGAGCCATGGATTATATGGCTTAAAAATCAAATATATATAGCTGCGCAAAGTAAGTTCATTTGGGTATGAATTATGTGATATGCCGCAATTTAGCTATGGTAAATGACGCAGTTTACTATTCCTGCAATAAGCACGTAGCCCGTATGAAGCGTAGCGGAATACGGGAATGGCGTGGCTTCGAACTTCCCGGATTGCGCTGCGCCCCATCCGGGTTACGCTGTTATAAAGACTCATTTGCAAAGTCATGAAAGCAATTATCGAGCCATATATTGTTGGCCTTAAATATCAACAGCTTAGAATCATACAGTAAGTCCATATGAGCATGATGTGTGTGATATGCCTTAATTTAGCTATGGCAAATAACACAGTTTAATATTTCTTCCTCCCTTGGCTGTTTACAGACAATGTGCGTTGTTTTGTATCGCAACGATTGTCGGTCAATTTTCGTTAACTTTTCCTTTTATACCTGCCTTACAACTGTGGTTATTTCACCTTCAAAGCGTCTTCCTTTATAAAGAGGGATAGACAGTTCTTATTTCTATGATTTATCTGAGTAATAAAATCTATATATATCATATGGATGCGGTTTTTTTTTGCCTGATCTATTAGATGATGAATTCATAATTCGGCTCGGAATCGACATGCCGGCCATCCTTTTTTACGGGTTCATTATTTCGTGTCGATAGGCATGAAATCGGCTAACTTCCCGATTGTACTGTAGGCGACATTTCAATTTAACGTTGCAAGTCTTATTCACGTTTTTTCTAGCCATGTAGCCCGTATGCAGCGTAGCTGAATACGGGACTGCGCGGCTTCGAACTTCCCGGATTGCGCTGCGCTCCATCCGGGCTACGCGAAATGGATAATCGGGCGATACTGTCAATTCGTAACCTTTGGAGTCGATATGTTGTTCTTTTTATGGCGATCATCGTGGATCATCATTACCGGAGTATTTCTATCGGGCGCTGTAAGCGGCCTAAGTAATGCCGCGTTGATTGCCTACATCAATACCAGTTTGGCCGGTAAGCTTGATATGGTTGCCGCCCCTTGGTGGTTTGCAGGACTTGCGGTTATCGTATTAGTCAGCCGATTTATCTCGCACTATTTGTTGAATCGATTCAGTACCAAAATGGTTCGGGATCTGCGGTTGCACATTAGTCGGTTGATCTTGAACGCGCCTTACCCTAATTTACAGAAAATCGGGAAACCGGTATTGCTGAGCCATTTGACCGAGGATGTCGCCGCGATTGCTAATGCAAGCGAACTTTTTCCGTTGCTGTGTATAAATTTTGCCATCGTAATCGGGTGCATGACCTATTTGAGCTGGCTGTCCTGGCAATTGGCGTCCGTATTGGCAGGCGTGATCCTGTTCGGCATAACAACGTTTAATCTGTGCAAAGACATACCGATGCGATCCGTGCGCAACGCGCGGGACGAATACGATGTGCTCAGCAGAGGATTTGCCGCATTGACCGAAGTTGTGCGGGAGCTGAAGCTGCATCGCCGGCGAAGCGATCAGTTTATTTCCGAATCTCTTGCCGGCAGCGCGGATGCCTATCGCGGCCATTCTTTCCGCGCTACTGTGGCTTATTTATGGGTAAATCAGTGGATACAATTTCTTTATTATCTAACCATCGGCTTGATTTTGTATGTATTCCCTGTATGGCAAACCCTTAATCAAGAAATTGTGAGCGGTTATGTCATCGTGTTTTTATTCATGATGTCGCCGCTCACTATCTTAACCAACAGCCTACCGGCATTCAGCAAGGCTAAAGTATCGTTGAATAGGATTCTTCAATTAGACGATAGACTGGCTGAATGCCATTCGGCTGATCGATTGGCCGAATTGACCATGCCGGAAAAGTTTAACGCATTAACTTTGTCGGGTCTGACCCATAATTTTCATCGGGAAAAGGAAAACCGCAATTTCATTCTCGGCCCCATCGATTTGGAATTCCGGCCGGGCGAGTTAGTGTTCCTGATCGGCGGCAACGGCAGCGGCAGCGGCAAGACGACTTTGGCAATGCTGTTGCTAGGTCTTTATCATCCCGAACAAGGCGTTATCCGCTGGAATGGCCGCGCTATCGAGGCCGGTAACCGCGACGCCTATATGCAGAATTTTTCGGCGATTTTTTCCGATTTTTATTTATTCGATCAATTGTACGGTGTGGATATCGAGCGGAATCGATCGTTGATGGACGATTATTTGCAACGCCTTCATCTCAATCATAAAGTGGAAATCGTAAACGGCCGGTTTTCTTCGCTGAATTTGTCTCAAGGTCAACGCAAACGCTTGGCGCTACTGGTGGCTTATTTAGAGGACAGGCCGTTTTATGTATTCGACGAATGGGCGGCCGATCAAGATCCGGAATTCAAACATTTGTTTTATACCGACTTGTTGCCGGCATTGAAAGCGCAAGGAAAAACGGTGCTGGCCATCACGCATGACGACAAATATTTTAATCTGGCCGACCGTTGCATCAAGCTCGATGAAGGCCGTATTACAGCCGTTGAGTATCCTCAGGCCCATAGACAGCGATCGCCCGATCAAGACGGTTTGCAGCCTGCCGATGCGGAAACGATGCCTCTTTGACAACCGTTTTCGATGATGACTAATAAGACTAAAAAAATTGGGTTAACGATTGGTTTGGGAGCTGTTGGTTTGTTAGCTGCGACAGCAGGCCTCGGCTATTGGTGGTTGTTCCAACCGCTGCCGGTTTTGGATGGCGAGTTTCAGTTGGCCCGATTGTCCGCTCCGGCCGGCATTGACACGGACAGCCACGGTATTCCGCTGATTCGCGCCGATAACCGGATCGATGCCGCACGGGTATTGGGTTACGTTACTGCCCGCGACCGCTTGTTTCAAATGGATTTGATGCGTCGTAAAACCGCCGGTCGTTTATCGGAGGTTTTCGGAGCAATGGCCGTCAATAGCGACACGCAAGCGCGAATCTATGGTTTCAACGTCAAAGCTAAGCAACTATTGCCAAAGTTGCCCGTGCACCACCGTCAATATTTGCAGGCCTATGCCGAGGGAGTAAACAGCTATCTTCAGCAAAATACTGCATTACCGTTCGAGTTTAAAGTGCTCGGTTATCGCCCTGGGCTTTGGCAAGCCGCAGACAGTTTGCTGATTGTGTTTGGTATGTTCGACAATCTGACCGCTTGGGCCGAACGCGGCGAGCGAATGCTTAGCGTTATGGAGCGCACCTTGCCCGCCGATGTCGTGGCGTTTTTTACTCCGGATAGCGACCGCTTTACCGATGCATTGATGCAACATGCCGCGTCGTTAAGGCCGCCGCAACCAATCCCTGTTCAATCCATGCAGACCTTGTTGGCCAACCGCTCTACCAGCTTCGGAACATTAGCCACCGCTTCGCCCGGCGAAGAGCTGGCCGGTTCGAATGCCTGGGCGGTAAGCGGCAGCAAAACGGGCGATGGCCGAGCGATATTGGCTAACGACATGCATCTAGGCATTAGTGTGCCTAACATTTGGTACCGGGTCGAACTTCACTATCCCAAAGTTAAAGCGGCTGGTCTCAATTTACCGGGTACGCCTTTTCTAATTGCCGGCAGTAACCAACATGTTGCATGGGGTATGACGAATTTAGCCGGCGACTTTCTGGATTTGGTCAAGCTGGAAATCAATCCGGATAACTCCGGGCAATATCGGCATGGCGATGCTTGGTGCGATTTCGGCGAACGCCGGGAAGTGATTGAGATTAAGGGCGAAGAGTCCAAGTTATTAACGGTTAGAGAAACGCTTTGGGGGCCGGTTGCTCAACAACCTATACTGGACGAGCCGGTCGCGATTCATTGGGTTGCCTTGGATGTCGATGCGGTTAATATCGATATTTTGGAACTGGAACAGAGTGAAACGTTGGAGCAGTCGTTGGCGGTTGCCAATCGGGCCGGCGGACCGCAATTGAATGTCGTGCTCGCCGATGAACACGGGCATATCGCCTGGACTCTGACCGGTAAAATTCCTCGCCGGTTTGGCGGAGACGGCTTGATTAGCCGTTCTTGGGCGGACGGCAAAACCGGCTGGAATCACTATGTTCAGCCCAGCGACATGCCTCGGATTGTCGATCCGCCGGCAGGCATTATAGTTTCGGCCAACGAGCGGCGTTTTGCCGCCGATTTCCCTTACACGATCGGTCATCAGTTTGCCAACGGCTATCGTGCCTATCGGATCGATCAGCGCCTCAAGCAAACGAAACAGCATAGCGAATGGTCCCTGTTTAACCTGCAACAAGATACCGAAACCGAATTCTACAGCTATTATCAGCAACTGGCTTTACAAGTGCTGACGCCGGAAGTGGTCAACCAGCAGCCGGCATTGGCGGAATTGCGCGGCTATTTGATGCGTTGGAACGGCCGCGCCGATATCGAAAGCTTGGGGCTGCCGGTCTTGATCGAATTTCGCAAACAATTGATCGATGCGGTGCTCTCGCCGTTTTTGAGCGCATGCAAACAAGCCGACAAGGACTTTGTTTATGCCTGGAATTACGTCGATACTCCCTTGCAGACTTTGTTGAATGAAAAACCCGCGCCATTATTGCCGGACCCAAGGTATAACAACTGGGATCGGTTTATCCTGGCGCAATTGGTCGTCAGTACCGAAAAAGCCATGTCCCGCCATTCGGGCATTACCTTGGCCGACCTAAATTGGGGTAAACAAAATGTCGTCGGTCACGCCCATCCTTTCTCCAAGGCCTTTTCGCTGCTGTCGCCGGTGCTGGATATGCCGCGTCGGCCGGTGGCCGGTTGCGGCGGTTATTGCGTGCGGGTGACAGGTCCCGACTATGGTGCCAGCGAGCGCTTGGTGGTGTCGCCGAATCATCTGCAAGACGGCATTTTGCATATGCCGGGCGGGCAATCCGGCCATCCGCTGTCTGCATTTTACCGGGACCAGCAACCGTTTTGGCTGGACGGTTTACCTCTCTCTCTGATCGCGGACCATCCGGAGCACACGCTTCGTTTGATTCCTGAATAAATAATTAAATGCTGACGGCGCTTTTCGATAAAATACACAAATATTGTGGCTATTCAAGGAAGGTTGAAAATGCCTCGGATTGTTACGGTTTATTCTCCCTTGAATAACGATAATTCGGTCGGCGGCATTCGCTGAGTGTAATTATTCACATCCCCTATCGTTCCCACGCGGAGCGTGGGAACGATAATTGTTGGGGGACTGATTAGTTACCGCTGAGTAGTTATTAAAATATCAATACTATATTAAAGATCGGGTGAACTATTGTGGGACCCAATAATAACGACAGCATAGATGAACAAGCCGTAACATGGTTTGTTCGATTGCGTGCCGATAACGTCAGCCGGCAAGAAAGAGCGTCATTTATTCAGTGGTTGGAGCAAGCCGCCGAACACCGCACAGCGTTCTATGAAATCTGCGTCATGTGGGGCGATGAAGCCTTTTTACAAAGCCTTACCGACAGCGCGAACAAACACGGCATTGCCCCGAAGCCCAAAAAAAAACGCCGCATTAAAACCGCAATCCCTTTGGCTTTAGCCGCCTGTTTCGTCCTTGCCGTTTCGCTTTCGGGGCAGCTTCATGTCCTGTTGAATGCGGATTACTCGGCAAGGCAGGGCGAGCTTAAAACAGTTCAACTGGAAGACGGTACGACCGTGATGCTCAACACTGACAGTGCGGTGGCAGTAAAAATGGAAGCCGGGCAACGCTTGGTAGAATTGCTGAAAGGCGAAGTCTATTTCGATGTAAAACCCGACCGCAGCCGCCCCTTTCTTGTAAAAGCGGACCGCTCGACGACTCGTGTGTTGGGCACGCGTTTCTTCGTCCATCGTAAAAGCGATAGCGATGAAATCAAGGTGCTTTCCGGGCGAGTTGAAGTTTCTGAAAGCAGGTATGGGAAAAAACCACTGGTACTAAACAATCAGGAGTCCGTGACCGTTTACGAGACAACCATGGGCCAATTGAAAAAACTGGATTCCAAGTTGACTACGTCTTGGATTAACGGCGTCTTGGTATATGAAAATGAGACGTTGGAAACCGTTATCGATCAGATCAATCGATACCGGTTCGGAGTGGTCTATTTCAGAGACGAAAGGTTACGCAATTTAAGAATCAATGGCCGCCTTAGAATCAAGGATTCCCGCGATATGTTAGATGTTTTGCAAAAAACGATGGATATTAAGATAACTTATCTGACCGATTGGGTGGTTATAGTCGGCTAGTTTGCATGCAAGTTTAATCGTCGCATGCGCCGCCGCCAGTGGGAGCGACGCCTTCGTCGCGAAAAATAAAGTCGCGCCGTTCCCGTATTCCGCTGCGCTGCATACGGGCTACGTGTGCAGCGTGTTACGTCAATTAACGGTATGTTTTGGCGACTGCCAATTGCTTAGCCAATTGTCGGCAGTTTTTCAAATTCTTCGCGGTAGTCGGGTATTTTTAAGACTTAATCGTCTTCTTATAAATATGTCTAAACCTTATTGACTGAGAAGACTTTGGAGTTTTTATGAAAATCCGCCCTTTTGGGGTACTCGTTCATCGATATTCAGGTTTGGCGATGACCGTTTTTTTGGTTATAGTCGGTTTAACCGGGAGTTTTTTGGCTTTTTACAAGGAGCTAGATAGCACTATCAATCCGCAATTGTATGTTGAAGCGAACGGTCGTAGCCCGCTCGAGCCTTTAGTACTGATCGAGCATGCTGCCTTGCACGCAGCCCCAAAAGCCGATGTGCAATCATTGTGGATGAGTCCTGAAGCCGCACAAATATCGGTGTCGCCTCGACTTAACGCACAAACCGGAAAATTATTCGAACTGGATTTCGATCAATTGATAGTCGATCCATATACAGGCGAAGAGTTGGGCAGACGTCAGTGGGGCAGTATTACCGAGGGGATGATTAATCTAATGCCTTTTATCTACAAGCTACATTTCAATCTGGCGTTGGGTGAATGGGGTAAGTGGATTTTAGGTATTACTGCCTTGATTTGGACGGTCGATTGTTTTGTCGGCTTTTATTTGACTCTGCCTGCCAAGCTGTTTGTCGCACAAAACAATACATCGACCAGCGCGTCGTTTTGTCAGCGTTGGCGGCGATCCTGGACGATCAAGTGGCGGGGGTCTTCTTTTCGAATCAATTACGATTTACATCGCGCCGGCGGACTGTGGGTATGGCTGGCGTTATTGGTGTTTGCCTGGTCGAGTGTGTACATGAATTTGAGCGATACTGTCTATCAAAAGGTCATGCAATCGGTCAGCGATTATCACCAACCCTGGACCGACATCGGAGATTTACCGGAACCTTTAACACATCCTACAATCGATTTACGTCAAGCATATCTATTAAGTCATCAAGCCATGAGCCGAGCCGCTACCGAACATGGGTTCGAAATCGAGGCGCCGGTTGCGATATGGTTCAATTCGGCCAAAGGATTTTATGTGTATTGCGTGCGCAGTAGCACCGATATTCAAGATCATGCCGGCCAAACCCGAGTCGTGATTGACGCCTCCACCGGGGAACAAAAAATGCTGTTGTTGGCTAGCGGACAATATAATGGTAACACGGTGACATCCTGGTTGATGGCTCTGCATATGGCCAATATTTTCGGTTTGCCATACCGGATATTTGTTTGTGCGTTGGGGTTGATTATTGTCATGCTATCGGTTACCGGTGTCGTGATTTGGTTGAAGAAGCGTCGTTAATGTCGGTGCCATATTTATTCATGTACTCGCCGAGAAAAGCGAACGTTAGTTGTTCCGCAAGGTCCTGCCGCAAAACAATGAAAGTGTCTTCGCGGCTGCTTGCCCAGTTATCGCTAACCATCTGTGTAGCGTTGGCGGGTTGCACTACAGCTCAAGAACGCGATGCTCAGGCATTGGATTTTCCGGTTGCCGAACAATGGCGTGAAGCCGACGCCATTGTCGAGCCGTTAGTCGCTTCCTGGGTGGAGACGTTTAACGACCCGCTATTGACTGCCATGGTACACGAAGGCCTTGTTAACAACTTTGATCTGAAAGCCGCCGTAGCTCGTATCGATGCAGCTCGTGAACAAGCCGTCATTGCCGGCTCGGAGCGTTTGCCTGAATTATTTTTTTCGCCCGGTTACCAAAGAAGCAAGAACGATAGCAACATCGGCGCTTCGGTATTCGGAGCGTTTAGCGCTCTATTCAATTTCAACTGGGAATTGGACGTTTGGGGCCGAATCAAAGCAGGGCAACAGGCGGCCGAGGAAGAGGCCTTGGCCGCCGCCGACGATTTTCGGGCGGCACAGTTATCGTTAGCGGCACGAATCGCTCAGGTTTATTTCGAATGGCTCGAAGCGCAATTACAAACGCAGGTTGCGGAACAGTCGGTCAAGGATAGAAGCATCATCGCCGGCCTGATACGCGGCCGCTTCAATAAAGGCTTAAGCCGCGGCCTCGATCTAAGGCTGGTATTGACCGATGTAGCCAATGCCGAAGCGCAACTGGCGCAAGCCCGTAACGATGTGCAGCGTCTTGGGCGCCAGTTGCAAGCGCTGCTGGCCCGCTATCCGGATGACAGTATACTCATGCGGCATCGAGCCTTGCCGCAACCGCCGATGGCTTTAACGGCGGGCCTTCCCTCCGAACTGTTGGCGCGCCGCCCCGATGTGATGGCTGCTTTCAAACGTTTACGCGCTGCCGACTCTCGACTGGAAAGCGTCGAGAAAGCGCTGCTGCCGCGAATTACGTTAACCGCTGCCGGCGGCACCGGCAGTCCGGCGCTAACCGAATTGGTCGACCCGCGTGCGGTGGCTTGGAACGTGGCGATCGGACTGGTTCAACCGTTGTTCACTGGCGGTCGCCTACAAGGCGAGATTCGCCTGAATGAAGCCCGGGTCAGCGATGTTTTCAATCAATACCAAAGCGTGGCACTCAATGCCTTTCGCGAGGTAGAGCAAGCGCTGGCTGCCGAATCCCGGCTGCGTGCGCAAGAAAAGGCCTTACGGGAAGCGGTCGACCAAACCGAAGCCAGCCGGAAACTGGCCGTGTATTCCTATCAGCAGGGGCTGATTGAAATTCTGACCTTGCTCGATAGCTATCGTAGTACGCTCAATGCGCAAAGCGCGCATCTACAAGTGCAAAGACAATTACTCAACAACCGAATCACTCTGTACTTGGCATTAGGCGGTGCCGTTTGAACGAACAAAAATACTTGATGAAAGCACTATTACCGATAGCGGTGTTACTGGGTGCCGTGGGTGCGGCCTGGGCAATGATCGAATTACGTCCCGGCATGTTGCCGCAGGCCGATAAATCCACGCGGCCCATGGTGGAAATCGTCCGGGTTAAACCGCAAACCGTTAGGCTCAATGTGATGTCGCAAGGCGTTGTAACGCCGCGCGAGGAAATCGATTTAATCGCCGAAGTGAGCGGTAAAATAGTAGAGTTGCATCCTGCGTTGGTATCCGGCGGTTATTTCGAAGCGGGCGATTTATTAGTGATGATCGATCCGCGCGATTACGATTTCGCCATCGTGGCCGCCCAAGCTAACATCGCCGAGGCGAAACGGGTACTGATCAACGAAAAGGCATTAGCCGAGCAGGCCCAAAGCGAATGGCTGGCACTCGGGCAAGGCGAGGCGAGCGATCTTGCGTTGCGCAAACCTCAATTGGCCGAAGCCGAAGCAAAATTATCGGCTGCCGAAGCCGATCTGGCCAAGGCCAAGCTGAACCGGAGCCGCTGTGAGCTCAGGGCGCCTTTTTCCGGACGCGTGTTGAGCAAACAAGCCGGCCGCGGACAGTATCTGTCGGCCGGTAGTGCGGTTGCCCGTATTTATGCCAATGATGTTGCCGAAATTCGCTTGCCTATCGGGATCGATCAACTGGCGTTTTTGGATTTGCCGCGGAATAATCGCAGCAAGCACCGTTGGCCTAACGTGACGCTACGCGCCGAAGTGGGCGGTCGACTGCAGCACTGGCAAGGCCGCATTGTTCGAAGCGAAGCGGCACTGGACGGCAGCAGCGGTCAATTGTTTTTGGTGGCGCAAGTCGACCGGCCGGAATGGGAGGGTCCGGGGCGTGCGCCTTTGTTGAGCGGCTTGTTCGTACAGGCCGAAATCGAAGGCGTCACACGGGAAAAAGTGTTTACGCTGCCGCCTGCGGCACTCAATTCTTTGCAGCAGGTGAAAGTGGTCAATGGAGAACGGCGCCTGGAATTTCGCAAGATTGAAGTATTGCGTCATGAAACCGATAGGGTGATCGTCAGGGCCGGTCTCCACGCGGGCGAAAGTGTGGTGATTTCCGAAATGCCGATGCCGGTCGCGGGGATGCAAGTTGTGATTACGAATACGCAAGCGGTTGAAAATCCATGAGTCGGCCGATGGATCAAGTAAAACTTGACGGTTTACTCGCCTGGTTTGCCGATAACCCGGTTGCCGCCAATCTGTTGATGCTGGTGATTCTCGCCGGAGGCGCATTCGGCATGATCGATGTCGACAAAGAGGTGTTTCCTCGCTTCAGTCCGCATCAGATCGAGGTGACGGCTATTTTTCCCGGCGCGGGTCCGGCGGAAGTCGAACAGTCCGTCTGTATCCCGATTGAAGAGGCGGTGCACGATTTATCGGGCATCAAACATCTGCACGGCGAAATCCGCGGCGATACTTGTACCATAGGGGTTGAGATACTGCCGAACCGCGACCGTGAACAAATGATGGCGCTGTTGCGTAGCCGAATTCAGTCGATTCGGCGACTGCCGAAGCAACTGGAGAACATCGACGTCTTGCCGTCCGACCGCAAAGACGATGACGGCGTGATTTGGGTGGCCCTGCATGGCGAAACCGATGCGTTCAGCCTGCAACGATTCGGCGACCGGATTCAACAGCAACTGGCTACCATTCCCGGCGTCAGCCGCGTGCGCAATTACGGCGAAATCGGCTACGAAATCAGCGTTGAGGTCGCGCCGGAGCAACTGCGCAAATATCGGCTGACTTTGGATGACGTTGCCGGGGCCATTCGTCAAGCATCGGTCGAACTGCCGGGCGGCTTGGTCAAAAACCCGGACGGCGAATTGTTGTTACGCGTCGACAGTCGCGCAAAAGATGCCGACGCGGTCGGCAGTTTGATCATTAAAACTTTACCCGACGGCAACCGTTTGCGGTTGGATCAAATCGCTACGATCAAGGACGGTTTGGAAGAGCGCTTATACACTTGGCGGCATAACGGTCAAACGGCTCAAGGCTGGGAAATCCACACCGAACAGGATAGCGTCGCGGTGGCGCGGCAGGTGAAATCGACGATTGAAGCCATGCGCGCTAATTTACCGGAAGGCTTGCGTTTGATTACTTGGTGGGACGATTCGCAAGCCTATGACGAGCGGATTGGAGCGTTGTTGGAAAACGGCCTAATCGGATTTTTATTGGTTTGTTCGGTATTGACGCTGTTCTTACGATTGCGCGTAGCCTTATGGGCAGGTGCGGGTATTTTTACTTCGATACTCGGCGCCTTTTGGCTGATGCCGATGCTGGATATTTCCTTGAATATGCTATCTCTGTTCGGTTTTTTGCTGGCAATGGGCGTCCTGGTGGACGACGCCATTATCATCGGTGAAAGCGTTCATAGCCGGCAAATGGAGGGGCGTGAGACGCCCCTACAAGCTGCGGTCAATGGCGTAAAGGCCGTTGCTTTGCCCGTCACGTTATCGGTCTTGATTGTGCTGGCGGCTTTTCTGCCCGGCTTATATCTTCCGGGCTGGGCCGGACAGATGATGCGGCCTATTTGCCTGATCATGATTTTGACCTTGGTCTTTTCCCTGATCGAGGCATTATTGATATTACCCTCGCATTTGGTTGCCGCTGTCGAATCGAACGCCAATCCGACCCGTTTGCAGAAGTTACGTACCAAGCTTAATCAAGGCATGGACCGTTTCGTCGACCGGGTTTACCGGCCGTTATTGAAAATTGCCTTGAGTTGGCGCTATTTGACGGTAGCCTTATTCGCAGCCTTGTTGATCTTATGTTCCGGCCTGGTCGCAAGCGATCGCGTCCGGCAATCGATCAATCCCGATGTGACCAAGGACAGTTTCTGGGTATCGATACAATTACCGCAAAGCGCGCCCTACAGCGAAGCCCAAGCGCTGGCTACCCGCGTTGAAAATGCTTTGTTTGCATTGCGCGATGAACTGGATGGCGTTGCTGAGGCCGGCCGGGATGCAAACAACAGGGATAACGTAACGCAGATGTATGAACGGAGCGTTATCGTCGGCATTGAAACGATTATTTGGGAGCATGGCGCCGGTATCTGGCTGGAGCTCTCTTCGGAAGGCCGGCAACGAATCAAGGTTGAAAACTTTATCCGGGATTGGCGGCAACGGATCGGCGACATCGGCCGAGGTAAAGTGGACTTTATTTTTAAGGAAGGTGACGAGCCTTATGACATCGAGTTGATGCTCGGTTCCGATCAGCCGAATATCTTGGCCCCGGCTGTCGAACAACTCAAACAGCAACTCAAGGCTTTTCCGGGCGTATACGATGTCATCGACTCGGCCGAACCCGGCAAACCGGAAATTCATTTGACGCTGAAACCGGATGCGGAACGGCTGGGATTGAGTTTGGAACAATTGGCCGAACAAGTCCGCCAAGGCTATTACGGCGCAGAGGTCTATCGATTCATACGCGGACGTAAGGAAGTGAAAGTGATGGTGCGTTATCCGTTGCATGAACGGCGATCGTTGGATCAATTGAAAGCCCAGCCGATCCGCTTGCCGAACGAAACGAGTGCACCGTTGACCAATTTAGCAGAAGTCGAGTTGATTCAAGGTTACTCTCGGATCCATCGGGAAGACCGGCAGCGCGTATTGAAGGTACAAGCACGCGTCGATCCGACGCTGACCGATGCCAATGAACTCTATGTCCTGCTCGAAAAGGATGTCTTTCAAACCTTGGAAAATCAATTTCCCGGATTGAATATCCAAACCGGTCAACAGCGTCAGGAACAAAAAGCGTTGCTGGCTGCTTTTAGCAAAAACACACTGATTGCGCTGTTGGTGATTTATGCGCTGATCGCAGTGCCGTTTCGTTCCTATAGCAAACCTATCATTTTTTTGTTGGCCGCCCCTGTGGCTTGGTGCGGTGCGGTGCTGGCGCATTGGGGCGTCGGTTTGTCGTTATCGATGGAATCCTTGGTCGGCATGATCGCCGCCAGCGGGATCGTGATTAATGACAGCTTGGTATTGCTGTATTGCATACGCCAATCCGGCGACGACCGAGACCCGCCTGTGGAAGCGCTAATCATTGAAGCGTGCGCCTCACGCTTTCGCCCTATTTTATTGGCATTTTTGACCACTTTTGCCGGCTTTTTACCGACGCTGCTGGAAACCAGTGCGCAGGCGCAATTTCTGATTCCGATGACCTTGTCGCTGTCCGCGGGCTTACTGGTCGGTATGTTGGCCAGCCTGATTCTGACGCCGGTCTGTTATACCATTTTGGATCGTCGCAGATCGCCGGTCGTTCCCCGTACTCATGCCGCTCTGTCGTCTGACTGAATTTATAAACAACTATGAGGAGCCAGTTTCATGCATAGCCAATCCGAAATAGAACAATCCAAAACCGAACCTGTTCAATGCACAGACACTTCTTTTCCGTCGGTGCGCTATTTTCAAGTTCATTTTGAGTTTCTGCATGAGCAGTTTCAGCAGACTTTGGAAATGCTGGAATCTTTGCAAACGCGAATGCAGCAGCTTGAGCAGCAAATGGCGAAAGATAAAGCAAAGCAGGAGAGCTTTGCAATCTCATTGCAAAGCCTGGCCAGTCATCAGGATTCGTTATCGCGAGCGCCACGGATATCGGAAAAAAGGGTTGGACGGCGATGAGCGGAAAACTATTCAATTGGTATAGGTTAGAGCGAGGAAGCCGGCATAGCTTTTTGGCGGATTCCGCAATGAATGGCCGGGACGATTTTTCACCCAAGCTCATACAAATCCCGGCAACCTCCCGCTGCCGGCCTATCGCTGTGGCGCTGGCTACGCTAGTCGTAACGCTGCTGCACGGATTCCTGTTGTTTTGGTATGTCACTAAACCCGCGCCTGTGCCGTTTTCCGCCGCAGCGCCGTTGCCGATGATCTCGATGGAATTATCGGCGCCGCCGGCACCTGTTGCGAATCAAGACTTGGCGCAGCCCAAGCCGGACCCCCCGAAGAAAGTTATCAAGCCCAAGCCTGAGAAGCCGAAGGTTAAGCCTAAACCCAAATTACGCCCCGCTGAAACGGCAGTGAAACAAGTTGATGTCCAAAAAGAAGAACAGGAAAGTGCGCCGCCCGCCGCCGCGGCACTTCAAACCCAACAACACGACGCCATGGCCGCGCCAAGGAATGACATCTTTGTCCCTGCCGACAGTAATGCCGCTTATCTGAATAACCCCAAGCCGGTTTATCCTACGTTTGCCCGGCGCCGGGGGTGGGAAGGTACCGTCGTGCTGCGCGTTCATGTCGGTGCCGATGGCCATACGCAACGGGTGACTATTCAACGTTCCAGCGGCCATGACGTACTCGACGAATCGGCGATGGATGCCGTCAAGGAATGGCGGTTTGTACCGGCTAAACGCGGAGAAATAGCCGAGGCCAGTTGGGTCAAAATACCTATCGTATTTCATTTGAAATAGCCTCCCTGTAATGACGGGTGGCCTACCTTGCCCGGATTACACGGATGTTGGCCTTACCGGATGTAATTATTCAGAACCCCTTATCGTTCCCACGCTCCCCCGTGGGAACGATAATTGCCGGGTACTGAATAGTTACGACCGGATCATGATGATTCGGCAGGATGACAAGGAAATGCAAGAAATAATTATTTACAAAAACTAAAAACTATTCAGGAGAAAATTATGAACTTTTCCGAAACCGCCATCGTTGACGGCACGCTATACACGCTGGGCTTTTTTTCATTGCTGACTTGGAGCGTGATCTTGCTGAAAGCCGGAGAAATCGCCTGGCATCGCTACCGCAATCGACAATTGATTAAAAGCCTGACAGGCGATGTGTCGCTGAAATCGGTTTCTTCCCTGGCGAAGCAACAGAGCAAGCCGTTGGCTATTCAAGCCGGGAGGGTATTGACGGTCGGCCATCAAACCTACGTACGGGCTCAGAGCCAACCCAGCTATCAGAAAACCGACCATGCCGCCTGGCATGAGCTAATCGAACGTACTTTGAGACAGCAGTTGCAAAAGGAAAAGGCCTTGCTGGACTCAGGACTGGGCTGGCTGGCCAGCATCGGCAGCACTTCGCCGTTTATCGGTCTGTTCGGTACGGTGTGGGGCATCATGCACGCCTTAAAAGACATCGGAACTCAAGGTTCGGCCAGTCTTGAGGTCGTCGCAGGGCCGATCGGCGAAGCCTTGATCGCTACTGCTTTGGGAATAGCCGTGGCCATTCCGGCAGTGATTGGCTACAACTTTTTTCTGCGCCGGAACCGCCAACTGCTGGCCGGTTTGGAACATATCGCCACCGACTTCATGCGCAGTTGTATCGAAACCGATTTAGTTGCCACCCAATCCCAACGCCAAACTCAGGAGGTCTAAGTCATGGCCATGCAATTGCCCAGCGAAGAAGAAGGCGGAGAAATGAGTGAAATCAATGTCACGCCATTGGTGGATGTGATGCTGGTGCTGCTGGTGGTGTTCATCGTCACCGCACCGTTATTAACCCAAGTCGTCAAAGTCAAACTACCCAAAACCGAACAGACCGAACCAACGCCTGATAAACATGTCGCCATATTGGCAGTCACCGCCGGCGGCGAAGCGCAACTGGACGACAAAACCATCCCGCTACCGAATTTGGAAGGCGAACTGAAAGCCTTGCAAGAACGTGATCCGGAAATCAGCATTCAGCTGCAAGCCGATCGGGCCGCGTTGTTCGAGTCGGTTGCCAAGGTGATGGCCAGCGCGCAACGCTCCGGTATCGATAAGTTGTCGTTTGTTACGGTAGCGCAATAGATCAGGCACTATACCCAGGGTAAACGCATTAAAACTATATATAAAATCAAATGGTTATAATGCGTAGTATTTTCAGTAATTTCATAGCGGCAGCCTTTATTGCCACAAAATAAAAAACTAACAAATAAAATATTCTGCAAGCTTAGGTTGAATAGTCATAACATATTGATATGGCATTTATTTTAATGCGTTTGCCCTGGCACTATACCCTTCTTATTGAGATAATCGTTCAACCTAATAAGAGCAATTGGCATATGTTGGAGTCCGTTCGTGCTGAGCCCTTCGGCTGCGCTCAGGAGAGCCCTGTCGAAGCATGAAGGGGCTACAACACATACGCATTAAGCTAAAAACGGCCAACCCACATCCGCTTTTCCCCAAGTTGCTATTAAAACATGTAGCCCGTATGCAGCGTAGCGGAATACGGGATTGGCGTGACTCCGAACTTCCCGGATTACGTTACGCTCCATTCGGGCTACGCTGTTTAGGGCCGCCGTGAACCCGTTCATGGGGTCTTGACGGCCGATCGAACGCGGAGCATCCTGGGAACCGCTTGGATTTGGAATACTTTCGCGGCCTCAGGATCGTGGGAACCCGAAATAGTCTTCAATCCGCATAACGAGAAAATGAGCCATGCGTTCTACGGGAGGGGCGTGATGAAGGTCGATAGAATACCCATACCCAAAACAATCTGGACGCTTGGATTCGTCAGCTTGTTTATGGATTTATCGTCGGAATTGATACATAGTCTGTTACCGATTTTTTTAGTCACGACGCTCGGCGCCTCGGCATTGACGGTCGGTTTGATCGAAGGTGTGGCCGAGGCGGCGGCCTTGATGGTCAGAGTATTTTCCGGAACGATCAGCGATTTTTTCGGCAAGCGTAAATTCCTCATTTTTATCGGCTACGGCATGGCGGCCTTGTCGAAGCCTTTGTTTCCGATGGCCGGTAACGTCGAAACGGTGTTTACCGCGCGTTTTCTCGATAGGATAGGCAAGGGCATACGCGGCGCGCCGCGTGATGCCTTGATCGCCGATGTGTCTCCGCCGGAAATTCGCGGCGCGTGCTTCGGCTTGAGACAATCGATGGATACGGTCGGCGCTTTTTTAGGGCCGTTGCTGGCGGTGTTGTTATTGTTTCTTTATCAGGGCGATATCGAGCTGGTGTTGTGGGTTGCGGTCGTTCCGGCTTTGTTCGCCGTGCTGTTGATTGTTGCCGGAATCGAAGAGCCGAAGGCACGGTCAAGTCACAAACCGGCGCGCTCGCCGTTGAGTTTCAAGATATTGAAGGAATTTTCCGGGCGCTATCGCTGGGTTGTCGCATTGGGGGCCTTGTTTACGATGGCTCGGTTCAGCGAGGCTTTTTTGGTGCTGCGCGCCGCGCAAATCGGCTTGGCGGTGACCTGGATACCGTTGGCGATGGTGTTGATGAGTTTGGCTTATGCCTTGTCGGCTTATCCTGCAGGGCTTTGGTCCGACCGGGTCGAGAAAAGAGGCTTGCTGGCCTTGGGGATGGCGTTTCTGGTTCTGGCCGATTTGATTCTGGCAACAGCCGAGACCTTGCCGATGTTGTTTGCGGGTTTGGCCTTGTGGGGTTTGCACATGGGTTTCAGTCAAGGCATTTTGGCCGCGATGGTCGCCGACACCACACCGGCTCACTGGAAAGGCACGGCCTACGGTTTTTTTAATTTTGTCAGCGGTGTCTTCATGCTGTTGGCCAGCGTGTTGGCCGGTTGGCTGTGGGACCGTTACGGCGCCGAATTTACCTTCTATTGCGGAGCGCTGTTTGCTTCGTTAACGTTGTTGATGTTGATGAAGCGCTATTAATTCGGAGCATCAATGCAGCATCAGCCGGATTTGTTCGATTTCTTCCTTGGCCATGTCCAAGATTCCGATGCTGGCATCGATCGTTAGTCCTCCCGAAGCCAGTTTTCTAAAAGCGGGTAGTTGATCTATTTTGGGCATTTTTTTGATGTCGATCTTGCCGATGAAACTATGAAGTTGCGAGATCATCACTATGTCGGCGTAATCCGGTGGGCCGTCATTGTCGCGATACCAGTTCTCGGCGTTGATAATGACATCTTCGAAGTCTTGCGGAAAATCCCATTTACGCAGAATTTGCAGGCCGATATCGACGCGCAGTTTTCGTACCGTTTCGACCAGGTCTTTCGGATTGTCGATAATTTCCGGGCGTTTGTCGGCATGCGTCAATATCGGGACGACGCCGATGTCGTGGATGAGGCCGGCCAGCATCGCCTTGTCAGGGTCGAAACCGGGGATTTTGTGGGCTAATACCGCGCTGATAGCGGCAACATAGCTGCTGTGCGCCCAGAGATCGGTCATTTTTTTGCGAATCACCGGCGTTTTGGCTTGAAAGACTGCTTTCATCGCGAATGAGGTGATAATGTCCTGAGCCGCTTTTAATCCGATGCGGGTCAGAGCTTCCGGGCAGCTTTCAATTTTTCTTCTGCCTCGATAAAGCGGGCTGTTCGCAATTCTGATCAAACGGGCGGTAATCGCCGGGTCGATCTGAACGACTCTAGCGATTTTGGCATTGTTGGCCGTCTGGTCGTTGATCGCTCGTCGAATTTTGAAGGCGACATCGGGTATCGTCGGTAGTTGCAGTTTATCCTTCTGCATCGACTTATAACAGTCGAGGTACAGTTGATTTTTGGCAAGGCTCGAAGCAATGGCGGTAGTATCCGGTGATGTGCTCATGTTCTGTTTAATATTCGGGCAAGCCAAAAGAGTTTAGTTTAAAATTGCCCGTTGAGTCGAGATTTCCGTTATTTACCATGTCAGACAATTTTTCCGATATATCCGCCACATTAACGACCATTCGCGATTATATTCGTTACGGCGCCAGTCGGTTTCGTGATGCCGGCGTGTTTTTCGGGCACGGCACCGTGTCGGCGATCGATGAAGCCGCGGCTATCGTTTTGCATACCTTGCATCAGCCCTACGATCTATCGCCTGTTTATTTAGACAGTACCTTGACGATGTCGGAGCGCGAGTCGATTCTTGCGATGTTCGAGAGGCGGGTCAATGAACGTAAGCCATCGGCCTATTTGACCCATGAAGCGATTTTTGCCGGTTTATCGTTTTTTGTCGATGAGCGCGTATTGATACCGCGCTCGCCGATCGCCGAGCTGATCGAGGATCAATTCAACCCTTGGGTCGATCCCGATTCGGTCAACCGAATTCTGGATTTGTGTACCGGCAGCGGCTGCATCGCGATCGCCTGCGCCTATGCTTTTCCTGACGTTCCAGTCGATGCGGTCGACTTGTCCGAAGATGCGTTGGCCGTGGCCGCGATCAATGTCGAAAAACATGATAGGGTCGAGCAAGTCACGCTGTTTCAATCCGATTTGTTTTCGCAATTGCCTCACGAACGTTACGACATCATTGTCAGTAACCCTCCCTACGTGGCCGTCGAAGAATGGCAAAATCTGCCTCCCGAATATCATGCCGAACCGGCGATGGGCTTCAAGGGCGGCGAGTCGGGTCTCGATATCGTGCTGCAAATTTTGGCGAACGCCAAAGATTATTTGTCGAAACACGGCGTTTTGATCGTCGAAGTCGGCAGCAGCGCCGAAACGCTGCAAAACCGGTTTCCCGAAATCCCTTTTTATTGGTTGGACTTTCAGCGAGGAGGCGACGGCGTATTTTTGTTGACCGCCGAACAAGTCGATCAATTTCATCCTTTATTCATAGACGCATTAAATTAATATGTCCGGAAATACGATAGGTAAGTTGTTCACCGTGACTTCGTTCGGCGAAAGTCACGGACCCGCATTAGGTTGTATCGTCGATGGTTGCCCTCCCGGCATGGCGTTGTCGGAAGACGATATTCAAATCGATCTCGACCGACGCAAGCCGGGTACCTCGAGACACACCACGCAGCGCCGCGAAGCCGATCAGGTCAGGATTCTATCCGGGGTTTTCGAAGGCAAGACCACCGGTACGCCGATCGGTTTGCTGATCGAAAATACCGATCAGCGCTCGAAAGATTATTCGAAAATCGCCGAAAGCTTCAGGCCCGGCCATGCCGATTACAGCTATCAGCATAAATACGGTTTTCGCGATTATCGCGGCGGCGGGCGTTCATCGGCCCGCGAGACGGCGATGCGCGTGGCTGCCGGGGCAATCGCGAAAAAGTATTTAAAGGCATCGGCCGATATTGAAATTCGCGGGTTTCTGTCGCAATTAGGCCCGATTAAGATCGAAAAATTCGAATGGTCCGTCGTCGAAACGAATCCTTTTTTCTGTCCTGATGTCGATAAAGTCGCGGAGATGGAGCAATACATGGATGCTTTGCGTAAGGAAGGCGAATCGATCGGCGCCAGAATCGAAGTGATCGCGTCGAATGTGCCGCCCGGTTTAGGCGAGCCGATTTTCGACCGGCTCGATGCCGAGCTGGCTTATGCCTTGATGAGCATCAACGCGGTTAAGGGTGTCGAAATCGGTGACGGTTTCGCCTGTATCGATACTAAGGGTACCGCCTTTCGCGATGAAATCACGCCGGAAGGTTTCTTGAGCAATCATGCCGGAGGGGTTCTAGGCGGCATCAGCACCGGGCAAAACATTCGGGCCAGCATCGCGTTGAAGCCGACTTCGAGCTTGAGATTGTCCGGCAGAAGCATCAATGTCAGGGGCGAGCCGATTGATGTAGTCACACAAGGCCGTCACGACCCCTGCGTCGGCATCCGCGCGACGCCGATCGCCGAAGCGATGACCGCACTCGTGCTAATGGACCATCTCTTACGGCATCGTGCCCAAAATTTCGAGGTCGATTCCGGCTTGCCGACTCTGAGATAAGTCGCGGTATGTCCGTACCTTATTGGCGACTGTCGGGATTCTACTTTTGTTATTTTGCTACGCTAGGAGGTTTTTTACCCTACTGGAGCCTGTATTTGGAAAGCGTAGATTTCAATGCGATTGAAATCGGCGAGCTTTCGGCATTATTGGTCGGTACGAAAATCATAGCGCCGAATATTTGGGGCTGGATTGCCGATCGAAGCGGGCGAAGTTTACGGATTATCCGCATAGCATGTTTTTTTGCGGCTATTTTATTCAGCGGTTTTTTGTTCGTTGAAGGTTATTTCGCATTTGCCTTATTGACGGTGGCGTTTAGTTTTTTCTGGAATGCCGCGCTGCCGCAATTCGAAGCGGCAACTTTGTTTCATTTAAAGCAAGAACCGCAACGCTACAGCCAAATTCGGCTATGGGGGTCGATCGGTTTTATCGTTACCGTTACCGGTATCGGCGGCTTGCTCGACTGGCAAGGTTTGGCCTTCATGCCGGAAATTATTACCGGGCTTTTGGGATCGATTTGGCTTATGGCGTTATTGACGCCCGAAGCTTATGCATCCCAGCAAGGCATTGACGGTATCGCCATCGGAGGAATTTTAAAAAAGCCTGAAGTCTGGGCGTTTTTTTTCGTTTATATGCTTTTGCAAGTCGCGCATGGCCCCTATTATGTGTTTTATTCGATTTTTTTGAATCAGCACGATTATTCGGGAACGACGACCGGTATGTTGTGGTCGTTGGGAGTTTTTGCCGAAATCGTGTTGTTTGTATTGATGCGTAGGGTATTGGTAAAGTACTCGCTAAGACATATTTTATTGGTCAGTATCTTATTGAGTATCGTTCGTTGGCTGTTAATTGGTTGGTGTGCGGATAATCTTGCTTTACTGGTATTCGCGCAAGTGCTTCATGCCGCGACTTTCGGAGCAACGCATGTGACGGCGATTCATCTGGTCGATTATTATTTCGGCCATCGACACCAAGGCAAGGGGCAGGCGCTTTATAGCAGCGTCAGCTTCGGCCTAGGCGGCGTGCTTGGTAGCCTGTACAGCGGTTATTTTTGGGATTCGCAAGGCGCCCGGTTCGTGTATAGCATTGCAGCGGTTTGTTGCTGTTTGGCGTTATTGATTGCCTATGTTTGGGTGGGCCGTGATAACGCCAAGCAAGCGGGATTCGTTTAAATTAGTTAGGCTACTCACTTAACGCGGGACAGTTTAAGGTTAATCCGTTCGTGGTGAGCCTGTCGACCATAGGCGGATTAACCATCCACCCTTCGACAGGCTCAGGGCGAACGGTTAATCCTTAGTGCTTTTGTCCCGCCTTAAGTGGGAAGCCGGGTTATCGAAAGCGTCATTCCGGCTGATTTATCTGAAGCGGTATATTTTTTGTCTTAAGTTTTATAAACATAGGTAAAAATAGTGTTCGATTTGATTAAAAGCGGCGGCTGGTTAATGCTGCCGATTATTTTATGCTCCATCGGTGCGATGGCGATCATTGGCGAGCGGTTTTGGACGCTACGCAAAAATAAAATATTGCCGCCCGATCTCGTTCCTCAGATCTGGAAATTGTCCCGCGAGGGCAAGCTCGATGCTTCGGCGTTGCGCAGCCTTAAAATGAGTTCGCCGTTGGGCGCGGTTTTAGCCGCAGGGCTTGCCAATAGCCGCCACGGCCGGGACATCATGCGCACTAGCATCGAAGAGGTGGGACGGCAAATCGTTCATGATTTGGAGAAATTTCTGAATACTTTGGGTACGATTGCCTCGATCACGCCGTTGTTGGGTCTTTTGGGAACCGTGGTCGGGATGATCAAGGTATTTACGGCTATCATGATGCATGGCGTCGGCGATCCTACGATATTGGCCGGAGGTATTTCCGAGGCATTGATTACGACCGCTGCCGGCTTGAGCGTTGCGATTCCGAGCCTGATTTTTCACCGCTATTTCGAGCGCTTGGTCGATGAATATGTCTTGAATATGGAAGAGGAAGCGTTACGCTTGATCGATGTGTTGCACGGAGAGCGTGAGGAAGCCTGATGGATTTTCATCGTAAAAAAAGAGAAAAGCTCGAAATCAGCATTACGCCGATGATCGATGTCGTCTTTTTATTATTGATTTTCTTCATGGTGACGACAACCTTCAATCGGGAAACCGTATTGAACATAGATTTACCTGAAGCCGAAGGCAGCGAACCCGAAAGAAAACTGAGGCAGATCGAGTTGAGCATCGATTCGGACGGCGTCTATTATTTGACCGGCGAAGACGGTTTGCCTCGTCAATTGGTTAATCAAGAAAAAGAAACGCTCAAACAAGAGCTGCTCAAATTGGCCGGTTCGTCGCGATCGATCCCTTTCGTCATCAATGCGGACGGTAAAACGCCGCATAAATCGGTCGTAATGGCTTTGGATATTGCCGGGCAAATCGGTTTTAAACATATTACCTTTGCGGCAATAAAACCTAATGGCGGATAAATGAACGACTTATACTTAGGAATATGCACAAAATAACTTCTATAAGTAGTAGGCTTTGCGGCGGCTCGGTAACTCGCTTGACAGGACGCCGTGAATACGTCCATGTAGGCTTGACGGCAGCTATCCCTGCCGCCGACACCTGTCAATCGAGCCACCGAATCCCCTTCCAACAGTTGTCTAAGTTATTTCATGCTCGTTCCTTAGAGCAGCCACATTTTCGGTTTTCTAACGCGCTCTTTTGTCCGGTAGCTACGTTGCGAAAACAGTTACATAGCTTGCTATGCGGCTGTTTTCGCGCCTTGCTACCGAACAAAATAGCATTGCCATAAAAGCCGAAAACATGACCGCACGAAGTATATCGCTCGATACCGTTTGGTATCAAGGCCGATTTCCCGCTAAGGTTTTATTACCGCTTAGTTGGGTTTTTAGAGGAGTCGTCGAGCTCAGGCGTTTTTTTTATCGCGCAGGTTGGGTCAAAAATCGGCGTCTGCCGGTTCCGGTCATCATCGTCGGAAATATCAGCGTCGGCGGTACTGGGAAAACGCCGTTAATTATTGCGTTAGCTAGGCTTTTGAAGCGGAACGGTTATAAACCTGGCGTCATTAGCCGCGGATATGGGGGTGAGGTCCGTGACGCTCCGGTTAAAGTCGATCCTTCGGGCAATGCTGCAGTAGTGGGCGATGAGCCTTTGTTATTATCCAAGCACTCCGATTGCCCTGTCGCGGTCTGCGCAAATCGTTTTGAAGCAGGACATTTATTGTTGGAGCAAGATGGCTGCGATGTCATTTTATCGGACGACGGTTTGCAGCATTACAAATTGGCGCGCGATATCGAAATTGCTGTCGTCGACGGCGAAAGACAGTTCGGTAATGGTTATTGTCTACCGGCCGGGCCTTTGAGAGAACCGGTCGAACGACTGTTTGAAGTCGACTTTATCATCGAGAATGGAACAAAAACCGAAGACGAACGTTTTTCGATGACACTCAACGGCGATATGGCTGTCAATCTGGCGACCGGTTCGACCAAGCCATTGCAAGACTTTATCGGTTTGAGTTGTCATGCGGTGGCCGGAATCGGCAATCCCGACCGGTTTTTCAACAAGTTGACCGCCGCCGGCCTGCATTGCATCAATCATAAATTCCCGGATCATTATTCGTATCGCGCCGACGATATTGAATTCGGGGAGTGTCCGGTATTGATGACCGAAAAAGACGCGGTCAAATGCTTTGGTTTCGCGCGCGATACGCATTGGTATGTACCGGTGACGGCCCAACTGGAGCCGGCCTTTACGAATCGATTTTTAACCTTATTGAGAGAAAAATATGATGGATACAAAATTACTTGAAATTCTGGTCAGTCCGGTCAGTAAGGGGCCGCTGATTTACGACAAAGAAAAGCAGGAATTGATTTCTATTGCCGATCGCTTGGCGTTCCCGATACGGGACGGCATACCGGTCATGCTTGAAGACGAAGCCCGCGAATTGAGTCAAGAAGAAGCCGAAGCCCTGCGTAAATGAGTATTCCGTTCAAAGTCGTGATTCCGGCACGCTACGGATCGACTCGGCTGCCGGGCAAGCCGTTGCTGGCTATCGCCGGAAAACCGATGATCGCGCATGTCTGCGAACGGGCAAGGGAAGCCGATGCCGAAGAAATCGTCGTGGCAACCGACGATGCGAGGATTTTCGATAAAGTGTTGGAACTCGGTATTCAAGCCGTGATGACTCGCCACGATCATCAAAGCGGGACCGAGCGTATTGCGGAAGTCGCCGAGTTATGCGGATGGAGCGATGATACGATTATCGTCAATCTGCAAGGCGACGAACCGCTGATTCCGCCTGATTATATCCGGGATGTCGCGGAGGCTTTGGCAGGCCAACATCGTGCAGGTATCGCAACGCTTGCGGCACGCATTACCGATCCGGATGAAATCTTTAATCCCAACTCCGTCAAAACGGTGCTGAATAAGAACGATTATGCGCTTTATTTCAGTCGTGCGCCGATTCCGTGGGATCGCGATCATTTCAGTCGGCAGGGCGGAGCCTTTTCAGGAAAAATCGATTATTTGCGTCATATCGGCATGTATGCGTACCGCGTCGATTTCTTGCGGCGTTATTGCGGCTGGGAAGCTTCACCGCTTGAGGCGGTCGAGTCATTGGAGCAGCTTCGAATACTGTGGCACGGCGAGTCGATTCTCGTTAACACCGTCGCTAAAACTCCGGAAGCCGGTGTCGATACCGAGGACGATTTAAAACGCGTGGAAGAGGTTTTAGGGGGAAAGATGAAAGATGAAAGATGAAAGATGAAAGATGAAAGATGAAAGATGAAAGATGAAAGATGAAAGATGAAAGAGGATTGGGTACGCTGCGCGTACCTAACCCAGGTTAAACCCTAAGGGCTTTGGCTAATATTGGCGGGTACGGCTTTGGTACGCGCAACATACCCTTTAGTTCCGGCGATAAACCGGTAAAAAAGTATTGATAAATTCTTTAATAAGTTCAATTTTCATTTTGATGCCTCCTGCTAAGTCGTTGATTTTTGGCTCTAGGAAGCAAATAAAAGTAGGTTGACTGTCTGTTTTTCACCTCAAAAAAATAATAAACAATTGAATTATAATGATTAATATTTTATTTCGACAGCCTACATCTTTCCTCTTTCTTCTTTCATCTTTCCTCTGATGTATAATTGACAGAGCCTTTGATTAACAGTAATTTAGACGGTTTTTTAAACTTACTGACTAACAAATCTTTCTTCAGAGCCGCAAATGGAACAATTTCATCGAATCAGTCGCTTGCCTCCCTATGTTTTCAATATTGTCAACGAGCTAAAAGCGAAAGCACGAGCGGCCGGGGAAGATATCATCGACTTCGGGATGGGTAATCCCGATCAGCCGACACCCGAGCATATCGTCAAAAAGCTGGTCGAGGCGGCCCAGCGAGAAGACACGCACCGTTATTCCGTTTCCAAGGGTATTCCTCGATTACGGAGAGCGATTTGTACTTGGTATAAAACGCGCTACAACGTGGATTTAGACCCCGATACCGAGGCTATCGTTACGATAGGCTCCAAAGAAGGGCTTGCGCATCTGGCTTTGGCGACGCTGGGTCCCGGCGACGTCGTTCTCGTTCCGAATCCGGCCTATCCCATCCATCCGTACGGTGTCGTGATCGCCGGTGCCGATATTCGTCATGTGCCGTTGGTTGCCGGTGTGGATTTTTTCGAGGAACTGCATAAAGCCATCGTCGATTCATGGCCGAAGCCGAAAATGCTGATTCTCAATTTTCCGGGTAATCCGACTACCCAATGCGTCGAGCTCGATTTCTTTGAAAAAATCGTTGAAGTGGCGAAAGAACACAATATCTGGGTGGTACAAGATATTGCCTATGCCGATATCGTTTTCGACGGCTACAAGGCTCCGTCCATACTCCAAGTAAAAGGTGCGACCGATATCGCGGTCGAATTTTTCTCATTATCGAAGAGTTACAACATGCCCGGCTGGCGGGTTGGTTTCATGTGCGGAAATAAAGATTTAGTTGCGGCGTTGGCGCGTATCAAATCCTATCTCGATTACGGCACATTTACGCCGATTCAGATTGCCGCGATCACCGCGCTGGAAGGGCCGCAAGATTGCCTGGCCGAGATTGCCGAGATGTACCGGAAAAGGCGAGATGTCTTATGCGAAGGCTTGACGGCCGCAGGTTGGCCGGTGCCGAAGCCGAAAGCGACGATGTTTGTTTGGGCGCCGATTCCTGAGCCTTATAAAGAAATGGGGTCGCTCGAATTTTCGAAAAAATTGCTCGCCGATGCGAAAGTGGCAGTGTCGCCGGGCATCGGGTTCGGACAGTACGGAGACGATCACGTTCGTTTCGGTTTGATCGAAAACGAACACAGAACCCGACAAGCGATTCGCGGCATTCGACATATGCTCAAGAAAGACAAAGTTGTATAATGCTCGATTTGTTCGGGTTATGGGAAATTAGTAGGAGTCGAATTTGAAGCCGGTCAAAGTTGGGGTCTTAGGTCTAGGTACCGTCGGCGGTGGCACCGTCAATGTCTTGAAACGCAACGCCACTGAAATTGCGCGCCGCGCAGGGCGTGAAATTATCGTAACGCGCGCCAGTACTCGCGATCTCGAGCGAAGCCGTATTTGCGATACGCAAGGCATCGCGTTGACGACCGATCCTTATGAGATCGTCAACGATCCGGAGATTGAAATCGTTTTGGAATTGATCGGCGGCGATACGATTGCGAAAGATTTAGTGCTCAAAGCGATTGAAAACGGTAAGCATGTCGTGACCGCGAATAAAGCCTTGATTGCGCTGCACGGAAATGAAATTTTTGCAAAAGCCAGTGCCAAAGGTGTCATGGTTGCGTTCGAAGCTGCCGTTGCCGGCGGAATTCCTATCATTAAGGCGATTCGTGAAGGCTTGAGCGGCAATCAAATCGAGTGGGTGGCGGGAATCATCAATGGCACCGGCAATTTTATCCTGACCGAAATGCGTGACAAAGGCCGCGATTTCGCCGATGTCTTGGCCGAGGCTCAGGCATTGGGGTATGCCGAGGCCGATCCGACTTTCGACGTAGAGGGAATCGATGCGGCGCATAAATTGACTATTTTGGCTTCAATCGCGTTTGGTATTCCCTTGCAATTCGATAAGGTTTATACCGAAGGGATTACGCAAATCACGCGCGACGATGTCGATTATGCTGAAACATTGGGCTATCGCATCAAGCATCTGGGCATTGCGCGGAAAACTTCCGAAGGCATCGAACTGCGCGTGCACCCGACCTTGATACCGGCACGCAGATTAATCGCCAATGTCGATGGTGTGATGAATGCGGTATTGGTTAAAGGCGATGCGGTCGGGCCGACCTTATATTATGGCGCAGGTGCTGGCGCCGAACCGACGGCTTCTTCGGTCGTTGCCGATGTGATTGATGTCGTTCGGGCAATGACGAGCGATCCTGAAAACCGCGTGCCGCACTTGGCTTTTCAACCGAACGCGCTGGCCGATATTCCGATGCTTTCGGCCGAGCAAATTCATACGGCTTATTATTTACGGCTCAATGCCGAGGATAGGCCGGGTGTGTTAGCGGACATTACTCGCATCTTGGCTTTGCACGACATCAGTATCGAAGCGATTATTCAAAAAGAACCGCATGAAAACGAAAAATCGGTGCCGATTATCATGTTGACTCAAAATACACTGGAATCGGAAATGAATGCAGCGATTACCGTGATCGAACAATTGACGACCGTAACCGGCAAAGTGTGTCGCATTCGTCTGGAAACTCTGGGATAAAACACAATGACAATTCGTAAACGCTATACAGGTTTAATCGAAACTTATAGAGATCGTCTACCGGTCGCTGATGGCACTCGGTTGATCAGTTTGGGCGAAGGCAATACACCTTTGATACAGCTGCAAAACATTCCAAGATTGATCGGCAAGGACGTCGATATTTATGTGAAATTCGAGGGCTTGAATCCGACCGGCTCGTTTAAGGATCGCGGCATGACGATGGCTGTGACCAAAGCCGTCGAAGAAGGCAGTCAAGCTATTATCTGCGCATCGACCGGCAATACGTCGGCGTCGGCGGCGGCTTATGCGGTACGCGCCGGCATCAAAGCCTTCGTACTGATTCCGGAAGGCAAGATCGCGCTGGGTAAATTGGCGCAAACTTTGATGTACGGGGCCAAGATCATTCAGATCAACGGTAACTTCGATCAGGGCATGGCTTTGGTTAAGGAAATCGTCGATCATGCGCCGGTCTCGATTGTCAATTCGATCAATCCGTTCCGTCTCGAAGGACAGAAAACCGCTGCGTTCGAAATCATCGACGAACTGGGCACCGCGCCTGATTATCACTGTCTACCGGTCGGCAATGCCGGCAATATTTCGGCCTATTGGAAAGGTTACAAGGAATATTCGACCGATATCGGCTCCCTGAAAGCCGTGACGAATAAGCGTCCCGTGATGTGCGGTTATCAAGCGGCCGGCGCCGCGCCTTTCATCGCCAGAGAAATGATCGATCATCCCGAAACGGTCGCAACCGCGATACGCATCGGACGCCCGCAATCTTGGGATTTAGCTTGGACCGCGCAACGCGAATCGGAAGGTTGGTTTGCGGCAATGACCGACGAGCAAATTTTGGCAGCGCAAAAATTGTTGAGTTCGAACGAAGGCATTTTTTGCGAGCCTGCCTCGGCGGCATCGCTGGCCGGCGCGTTGCACGATATCGAATTGGGGAATATTCCCGAAGGCAGCACGATCGTTTGTACATTGACCGGCAACGGCATCAAAGATCCCGATATCGCGATCAAGCAATGTAAAGACGCGCATCCGGTCACGATCGAAGCCGATTTGGACGCAGTCAAGAAAGCGATACTCGATAGTCTATAAACCTAAAAAGAGCAGTTGGTAAGTGTTGTAGACCGTTCGTGCTGAGCCAAGTCGAAGCATGAAAGGTCTACAACACTTACACCGGATTGGTGAAGCCTCAAACTACCGTTCACCCTTCGACAGGGCTCTCCTGAGCGCAGCCGAAGGGGCTCAGGGTGAACGGTAGTTTGAAGCTCTCAACTGCTCTTTTTAGGATAAACTTAATTATTAAAACCCCCTTATCGTTCCCACGCTGGATCGCTCATCGTTATACATAAATTGTAGGGTACGCTGCGCGTACCAAAGCCGTGCCCTGGCGGTTCGGTTGGCACATGAACATCGCGGGGTTACCATGGTACGCACAGCGTACCCTACGCGGATCATCTGGTGTTAGGTGAGGGAGATTCGAGGGTATTAAGTGACGATAATTTGCTGGGTGTTGCATTTATGGGTTGAATTCGCCAGGGTTTGAGAGCAGTGATGGCGTGCTATCTGGTAAGACAGTCATGTAGTTGACGGTTATACTAACGAAACTGGGTTGGGTAATTTCCACTCGACCCTTGTCCCTTGTCCCTTGAACCTTGCCCCTTTCTCCTTGCACCTTACCCATGTACTCCCAAGGCGTTAAAAAAACAATTATTCCCCGTCCTCCGGGTAAGAAAAAGCTGGATTTGGGTGATATGCACCCGGTGTTGCAGCGCATATTTCTAAGCCGGGGTATTAAATCCGCGGATGAATTAGACCGTTCGTTGGCAGGATTGCCTTCGCCGTGGCTTTTGTCCGGGATGAAGGACATGGTCGCTCATTTGATCGAAGCGCTAAATCAGCAGAAGCGAATCACTATTGTGGCCGATTTCGATGCCGACGGGGCGACCAGTTGCGCCCTTGCTATCAGGGGCTTGCGCATGCTCGGTGCGGTCAATGTTGACTTCATCGTGCCGAATCGTTTCGAATACGGTTACGGGTTGACGCCGGAGATTGTCGAGTTGGCCAAACGCCAAGCGCCCGAATTGATTATCACAGTCGATAACGGCATATCGAGCATAGCCGGCGTTGACGCGGCTAAGGCACTAGGGATTAAGGTTTTGGTTACCGATCACCATTTGCCCGGCGAGATATTGCCTGAGGCCGATGCAATCGTCAATCCTAATTTACCGGACGAAGCTTTTCCTAGCCAAGCATTAGCCGGTGTCGGCGTAATGTTTTATGTACTGACCGCACTGAGAGGCCGTCTTCGTGAAATCGATTGGTTTCAACAACAAGCCATCCCCGAACCGAATCTAGCGCAACTACTGGATTTGGTTGCCTTGGGCACGGTCGCCGATGTCGTGCCGCTCGATCAGACCAATCGAATCTTGATTCATCAAGGCTTGCAGCGAATTCGTTCGGGCCGTTGTCATCCGGGAATACTGGCCTTGGTCGAGGTATCGGGTCGTAATTATCGGTATTTATCCTCATCCGACCTAGGCTTTGCACTGGGGCCAAGGCTCAACGCTGCCGGGCGCATGGACGATATGGCGCTGGGCATCCAGTGTTTGCTGACGGATGATCTTCCTTTGGCCAAGGATATCGCACAGCAGCTTGACGAGATGAACAGGGATCGCCGGGATATCGAAGGTCAGATGAAGATCGAAGCGATGGGACTGTTGAACGAAATGAAAGCCTTAGATGAAAAACATCTGCCGGCCGGCGTTTGCTTGTTCGATGAAAATTGGCATCAAGGTGTGATCGGTATTCTGGCATCAAGAATCAAGGATAGACTGCATCGCCCGGTCGTAGCTTTTGCGCCGGCCGGTAACGGCGAAATCAAAGGTTCGGCGCGTTCGATTCCCGGCGTGCATATTCGTGACGTTCTGAGCGACATAGCTGCAGCTCATCCCAATATTCTCAATAAATTCGGCGGCCATGCGATGGCTGCCGGAATGAGCATACAAATGCATGATTATCCGCCCTTTGCGTTGGCCTTCGATGAAATGGTCGGTCGGCGTATAGCGAATATGGACCTGGAACAGACGGTGTATTCCGACGGCAAACTATCGGAAAACGAGTTGACGTTGGAATTCGCCGAGTTATTGCAACGTTCTGGCACTTGGGGGCAGGAGTTTCCGGAGCCGGTTTTCGATGGCGTATTCGAAGTCATTCAGGCCCGTATCGTCGGGCAGCATCATTTAAAACTGGTGCTGCGTCAGGCCGAAAACAAGCAGTTGATCGACGCGATTGCGTTTTTTATCGAAAAGCCAGAACAATGGCTGGGAATTCGAACGATCCATGCTGCTTACAAGCTTGATATCAATGAATACCGAGGCAATCGAGCCCTACAATTTGTGATTCAGTATCTGGAAAAACTCAATTAAATAATGGAATACGAACGAGGCTGATCTTACCGACCATTACTGAACTATCTAAAGTATTGCTACGAAGTGTGAAAGATATACTGAGACGTTAGAGTTCAGCTTTTCGTAAAATTTGTAGTCTTCAGGCTATACTGAATGGTACGAAAAAATTCCGAAGCTTTAGGTGCGCTATGGAAATAGAATTAGTCAAAGTCCAGCCCAGCGATATCGAATTAAATACGCCGCTGCCTTTTTCCATTTTTACCTTTGAGCAATCGTTGTTATTGAAGAAAAATACGATTGTTAGCACTGAAAAGCAACTTAACGTGTTGCTTGAAAAGGGTGTTTATAGGAATCTTACCGAACAAGAGATCGAGCTACGAGAGGCTTTAAAGCAAGAGCCGGATCAAAAAAAACTACAAACCAATCCGTTTACCGCTATCGCTTATTGCAACCAAAAACTGTATCCACTGCTGCAAGATATAGCAGCTCAAGAAGCCGAGGGTGCACAACCGCGAATAACGAAAATTGCCGAGCTTTTACGGATTATTACGGTATTCGATCCTAATGCCGCATTAGGCGCGATTCATTTACTAGGCTGCGCTAATAATTACGCCGTCATTCATTCGATTTATACGGCTGTATTGTCCGGCTTACTTGGTCGGCGCAGGCAGTTATCCGATAAAGATAACGAATTGATCATTAGCGCGGCGCTGACGATGAATTTAGGCATGCTGAAATTACAGGATCGGCTTTATCAACAAGATTCTCCGCTGACGAGTGAGCAGCGTCAGCAAATCATAGAACACCCTAAACAAAGCGCCATGTTATTAAAAAAAGCCGGAATTAAGTCCGAAGATTGGCTGGCAATGGTTTTGCATCATCATGAAAAAAACGACGGTAGCGGTTATCCCAATAAGCTCAGTGGAGATGCTATCAGCGAAGGGGCTAAAGTCATCTCTCTGGCTGATATCTATACATCGTTGATCACCGGCCGCAAATATCGAGATCCGATTTTGGCGCATGATGCGATCAAATCGCTGTTTGCGAAACGCGGCAGTGAAATCGATGAGCAATTGGCCAATCAATTCATTCGCGAAACCGGTATCTATCCCCCCGGTACATTTGTGAGTTTGCAAAACGGCGAAATTGCTTTGATTACTAAGCGAGCCACAGTTAAGAGCAGTAAAACATCTGGGCCTTACGCGCTCGCTCTTGTAAGCCCTTGGGGTGCCTTTTATCGAGAGCCTCAAAAACGCGATTGCGGCATTGCGCTGTATAAAATTAGCAAGCCTTGTTCGGCGCCAAAGGGATTTAACGTTGATCAAGCCAATAAGTTTTGGGGCTATTAAGCCGAACTTAAAAACAATTATCTTCGATGAAGCAATGAATAGGCAAGACCTTCCAAACGAATTATATTCCGCCGATCAAGTAAGAGAACTGGACCGAACGGCAATCGATGACTTTTGCATTCCCGGTTATGAATTAATGTGCAGGGCAGGTCAATCGGTATTTGAGCGGGTCAAGGCGTTCTGTCCGGAGGCGACAAGTTGCGCGATTTTTTGTGGTGGCGGTAACAATGCCGGAGATGGCTATGTGATCGCGCGTTTAGCGATCGCAGCCGGAATGGAGGTAACGGTTTATTCTGTTGTCGAGGCTTCTAGGCTTAAGGACGATGCGCTCAAGGCATATCGAGATTGCATCGATAGCGGCTGTAAAGTTGCGGCCTATGATACGAAAGCTTTACTTGGCGAAGAAGTGATCATTGATGCGTTACTAGGTACCGGCTTGGATCGTGAAGTCGAAGGTTTATATGCCGATGCGATAGCGGCCATCAATGCCAGTAGGGCTTTCGTCATTGCGGTCGATATTCCAAGCGGATTGAATGCCGATACCGGAAAAATCATGGGCTGTGCAGTCAAAGCGGATTTGACCGTGTCTTTTATCGGGTTGAAAAAAGGCTTGTTTACCGGAGATGCGCCGGATTATTGCGGAAAAATTTATTATGCATCGCTCGATATTCCTAACGCGGTTTTTGACAAGGTCGATTGTGCGGCGCAACGCATTCGTTTTCTGCAACCACCGCGAAGAAGTCGCTGTGCGCACAAAGGTCATAATGGGCATGTCTTAGTTATCGGCGGTGATCTCGGTTATTCGGGAGCGATTCGTATGGCAGGCGAAGCCGCGTTACGGGTTGGAGCAGGGCTCGTTACTGTGTTGACCCGACCTGAGCATGCCATATTGATCAATAGCTCGCGGCCGGAACTGATGTGTCGTGGCGTCATCGAGCCGGAGTGCATCGATGCAATCATTGATAGCGCAGATGTTGTTATCTTGGGTCCCGGATTGGGACGAAGCGATTGGTCGAAAGGTTTATTCGATGCCGCGACCCGAGTCGCTAAGCCGATGGTGATCGATGCTGACGGCTTGAACTGGCTGGCGGATTCGGGGCAATACGGTGACCATTTCATATTGACGCCGCATCCGGGCGAGGCTTCGCGGTTGTTGAAATGTTCAGTATCCGAAGTCGAACAGGATCGCTTCGCCGCAGTATCGTCGATCAGGCGGCAATATGGGGGTATTTGTGTACTGAAAGGGGCGGGTACATTGATTGCTAGTCACCATCATATCGCAGTTGCCGATGTCGGTAATCCGGGCATGGCAACAGGAGGCATGGGGGATGTTCTGACCGGCGTGATTGCCGGGCTGTTGGCTCAAGGGTTCAGCAATTGGGAAAGCGCCGAACAAGGTGTTTATATTCATGGTTCGGCTGCCGATGCGGCTGCTGTCGATGGCGGTGAGCGGGGCCTTTTGGCGACCGATTTGATGCCTTATTTGAGGCACTTGGTAAACTAATGCAAATAAAACTGAGAAATACAGAGGCTACCGAAGCCTTCGGCGCCGAGTTGTCTAGGCTGTTGCCGCATAAGTGTCTGATCTTTTTAAAAGGCCAATTAGGCGCCGGAAAGACTACGTTGGTCCGGGGCTTGTTGAGAGCGTTTGGACATCAGGGCGCGGTTAAAAGTCCGACTTATACGCTCGTTGAGGAGTATATGTCGAATGGTCGGGCCGTTATTCATTTTGATTTGTATCGCCTCTCCGACCCGGAAGAGCTGGAGTGGATCGGGATTAATGATTATTTGGATCAAGATGCGGTTTGTTTAATCGAGTGGCCGGAAATGGGCGAAGGTTTTCTACCGGAGCCTGATTTAGTCTTGACCTTAAGCGTTGTAGGGCAAGAGCGAAACCTAAAAGTGGAGACCAGCAATTTAAGCGTAAAAAACTTTTTATCTAGCGTGATAAAACAAAGACATACTGCTATACTTTAAACAAATTTATAACTTGAATACTTTTAAAATTGAGAGGCGACGAAGCGATTCATCGAAGTGCTTGTATTTTCAATCATTTACTCCCTTTTGATTGAAAAACCGCCTAAGAATAAAAGGTATGGGATATGTCTATCGAGGACCGCCGTAAACCCATCCATGGGGGCTTGACGGCAGCAGGGCAGATTTTGCTTGGAGCAAAAATCTGCCCTGCTGCCGACATCCTCGCTACGCTAGCCACACCCCATACCTTCATAAAGCTAACCATTTTTTGAGTATAAAGGGAGTAGGAAAGGACAAAAAAGACCAGTCGGTTGCGAAATATATAAAATGCCCGTTCCTTAGCGTCTAGTTTCGGTGTTCAAGTTTTAAAGATATAGAAAAGTTAAAAAATCATAATGTCTGCTAATTTTAATTGAACTTGATACTTATCGAAGTTAAGTCAGGAAATTTAGCGGCAAATAGTCAATGACGGGGGATTTTCCGTCGGTAAAATAGCAAGCTTGGGTTGGATCATGCGTAGTTTTATCAATATATTATTCATTGCGGTGTTGCATTTCTGGGCAGGGTCGGCGTTTGCGCAACAAACGGCGGTTAATTCCTTGAAGCATCAAATTTCTTCCGATCACTCCCGGATGATTTTCGATCTGTCGACGCAATTTTCACACAAAGTATTTCAACTGGATAAACCACCACGTTTAGTTATCGACATCAGTGATGCTCGCTTAAACGGAAAACTTGATCAACCGTCTTCCAATCATCCGTTGTTTAAAAAAATTCGAAGCGCGGTTCGGAACGACAAAGATTTGCGAGTTGTCGTCGACTTGAAAAAGAATGGAATAGCTAAGAGTTTGACGATTCCGTCTAGTCAATCCGGCGGCTATCAACTAATGATTGATTTGTTTGCCAAACAAGATGTTGCTGCCAAACCGTCCGTTACACGGTCGGTTTCATCGCATCCATTGGTTTCAAAGCGAAACTCCTCCCCTAATGCCGCTAAAAGTCCTTCCCCGAGATCAGAAGCATTAGCTGTCGCTTATAAGCCGGTAAAAAAATCGCCGCAACGCAGCAAAGATGTTGTGATAGCTATCGATGCCGGACATGGCGGTCAGGATCCTGGAGCAAAAGGCCCACATGGCACTCATGAAAAAGATGTAACTTTTGCAATCGCAAAAAAATTGGCGGCATTGATCGATAAAAAATCAGGAATGAGAGCCGTAATGGTGCGTCAAGGCGATTATTACATCGATCTGAAAAAACGTATGAAAATCGCCAGAGAGTCAAAGGCCGATTTATTCGTATCGATCCATGCCGATGCCTACGATAATCCGAATGTAAAAGGCGCATCGGTTTTCACCTTGTCCAACAAAGGCGCGACGACCGAGATGGCTCGGTGGTTAGCCAATCATGAAAATTCCGCCGACCTGGTTGGGGGCGTTAGTCTAGTCGATAAAGACGATGTATTGGCGTCTGTGCTGCTCGATTTATCGATGACCGCTACTCAAGAAGCTAGTCAAAATGCAGCCTCTAGCGTTCTTGGCAGTCTCAGGCAAGTCGGTCATTTGCATTCCCGATCGGTGCAAAAAGCTGGATTTTTAGTGCTTAAATCACCCGATATTCCTGCTATTCTGGTTGAAACCGCCTTCATCTCGAATCCCGATGAAGAAAGCAAGCTTCGTAGTGTCGCTCACCAAGACAAAATGGCCCGAGCAATTTTCAACGGCATCGACAGTTATTTTCAACAGGCTGCACCGGCCGGAACACAGATTGCCGAACAAGGCCGGCAACATGTCATCAGTCGGGGTGAAACCCTGTCGGGCATAGCCCAGCAGTATGGTGTCAGTATGCAAAAAATTAAAGCGACCAATGCGATGAATGATAATCAGGTTAGGATCGGCCAGGTGTTGAGTATTCCGGTTGATGGGTGATTTTTAAAGGTGAAAGAGGAAAGACGAAAGGTGAAAGGTGAATCGGGGTTTGGTTTACCAGTCCTGTTATCTATACCTTTCGCACTTCAAATTTCGGGAATGCCAGAGGAGGCGCCGGGGTGTTCGACAAAGGCTTTGCCAGCATGGAGCTGGCATAGAGCCTACAGGGACGTATTCACGGCGTCCTTTGACGGCCACCCCTGCGCCGAATTTTGATATACGATGAGTATATAAACATAAATGAGCAGTTGAGGCTTCACCAGGCCGGTGAAAGTGTTGTAGATCCTTCATGCTTTGACTTGGCTCAGCACGAACGGTATACAACGCATGCTAACTGCTCTTTTCAGGATAAGAAGCACTTTATCCACGAAACACGCGAAAACACGCAGATTTTTGCTTGTTTTAATTGGCTTCCCACCTAAGGCGGCACTGCCATTAAGTTAAGGATTTTTCCGTTCGCCCTGAGCCTGTCGAAGGGTGAATGGAAAAATCCTGGGTCGATAAGTTAAGCCGTCCATGGTTCGACAGGCTCACCACGAACGGATTAACCTTAAACTGTTCCGCATTAAGTGAGTAGCCTTGTAATTCAAACTGACACGGCTTTGACCGATCGGCTAAAATAGCCGATTTGGTTTCAGACTGTTCAATGCGTATTCATTCTCTTCCGACTCAACTCGTCAATCAGATCGCCGCAGGCGAGGTCGTCGAAAGGCCTTCTTCGGTCGTTAAGGAGTTGGTCGAAAATTGCTTCGATGCCGGGGCTACGTCTGTTGCCATCGAAATCGAGCAGGGAGGCATGCGCCGGATCAAAATTCGAGACGACGGCTGCGGTATCGACAAGGATGACCTGCCGCTGGCATTGTCTCGCCATGCCACCAGCAAAATCGCAACGCTCGACGATTTGGAGCATGTTTCGACAATGGGTTTTCGCGGCGAGGCCTTGCCAAGCATTAGCTCGGTCGCCCGGCTGACGTTGATTTCCAGAACCGAGGCTGCCGATTGCGCGTGGCGAGTCGATGCGGACGGTTCCGAGCAAAATTTCGATCCGAAGCCTGACCCGCATCCTCAAGGCACGACCGTCGATGTGCGCGATTTGTTTTACAACACCCCGGCGCGCCGAAAATTTCTCAAAACCGAAAAAACCGAATTCGGTCATATCGAAACGCTGATTAAACGCATGGCGTTGAGCCGTTTCGATATCGGATTTGTCTTGACGCATAATCAACGCGGAGTGTTGAATCTGAAACCGGTCACGACCGAGGTACAGCGCGAACAGCGTATCGCCGGCATTTGCGGTTCGGAGTTTATCGACAATTCGGTCAAAATCGATTTCGAGGCTTCGGGTTTGCAATTGACCGGATGGGTCGGTTTGCCGACTTTCTCGCGAAGCCAGCAGGACATGCAGTTTTTTTATGTCAACGGCCGTTTGATCAAGGACAAGTTGGTCTCGCATGCGGTTAAACAGGCTTATCAGGATGTGCTTTATCACGGCCGCCATCCGGTATTCGTGCTGTATTTGAATCTCGATCCGGCTTTGGTCGATGTCAACGCGCATCCTGCTAAACTCGAGGTCCGTTTCAGGGAAGGTCGTCTAGTCCATGATTTTCTGTATCGGGCGCTGCATCGGTCGTTGGCCGATTTACGGCCGGGGAGTCAAGAACAACGGTCCAATCCGATCGAAGAATTCGTTCCGATGCCGCCGCAAACTCCGGAGCAGCCACCCGTCAAGCCGCAAGTCCAATTACAATCCAAGCCGAAGCAAAATACGCTGCCGCTGCATGTCGAGGAGGATATTCGCGCTTACGCCTCACTGTATCCGGCGGTCGAGCCGGAACCTGAAAGCAAAAGCCCCAAGCCCGCACCAGCCGGCGAAGAGTCGTATCATCCTTTGGGGTATGCCGTCGCGCATCTGCATAATATCTATATTCTTGCCGAAACGCCGAAAGGCATCATTCTGGTCGATACGCACGCCGCGCATGAGCGCGTCACCTATGAACGCTTGAAGCAACAATTCAATAACGGTAGCGTGCCGAGTCAGCCATTGTTGTTGCCGATCAAGATCGCGGTCAGCGCTGGTGAAGCCGATTTGGCCGAACAGCACCAGGATTTTTTCAATGCGCTCGGATTCGAATTGAACCGCTCGGGTCCTGAAACGATCGTGTTGCGTTCGGTGCCGGTATTGTTGGCCGGCGGCGATAGCGAGGCACTGATTCGGGACGTGTTGGCCGATATCATCGAGCACGGCTTGAGCACGCGGATTCAGGAAAAAGCCAATGAAGTTCTTGCGACGGTCGCTTGTCACGGCTCGGTCCGAGCGCGCCGCCGTTTGTCGATCGACGAAATGAATGCCTTGTTGCGAGACATGGAACGGACCGAACGCATCGGGCAATGTAATCATGGACGCCCGACTTGGGTCGAACTATCGACTCAGGAACTGGATAAATTTTTCCTGCGCGGACGGTAAGCGTATCGTGAACGAAAAAGCCAAACCCACGGCGGTTTTTTTGATGGGGCCGACAGCTTCCGGCAAAACCTCTTTATCGGTGCGACTGGCCGAAGCGCTCGATGCCGAGATTATCAGTGTCGATTCGGCGCTTGTCTATCGCGGTATGGATATCGGCACCGCCAAACCTACGGAGGCCGAAAGAGGCGGTATTGTGCATCATTTGATCGACATTCTCGATCCGAGCGAGGCATTTTCGACCGGACAATTTCGATCCCGAACGCTGGAATTGATCGCGGATATCAGCGCGCGCGGCAAATTGCCCTTGTTGACCGGCGGCACGATGCTGTATTTCAATGCGCTCAATCACGGATTGGCGCAACTGCCGACCGCCGACGCTGCGGTCAGGGCTGAACTGGATAAAGAGCTCGAACACATCGGCAAGGAAGCGATGCATCGGCGACTGGCGCAAGTCGATCCAGACTCCGCCGCGCGTATTCATCCGAACGATCCGCAGCGGGTGCAACGGGCGCTCGAGGTGTATCGATTGACCGGCAGAACCTTGACCGAATTGTTCAGCGAAGCAGAGACCCAGCCGCTTCCTTTTCGCGCGGTCAAATTGATCATCGCGCCGCAGGACCGAAAACTACTACACGAAATCATCGCAAAACGGTTTCATCAAATGTTGGAACAAGGCTTGGTCGAAGAGGTGGAAAAACTTTATCGGCGCGGCGATTTATCGGAAAAAATGCCGTCGATACGTGCGGTCGGTTACCGACAAGTGTGGTCGTATTTACAAGGCGAATACGAGCATGCCGAGATGACCGAGAAAGCCATCGCCGCGACCCGGCAATTGGCGAAGCGGCAGTTCACCTGGTTGCGTCGTGAAAGCGATGCTCACGCACTAATCAGCGGCGATCCGAAAGCATTGGACCTCGCTTTGCGGTATATTGTCGAGCCGGGTTGAGCCGTATTCTGGAGGAGCCGTGTCTAGACTTTCGATAGCTTGTAGGATGTGCACCGCGTACCTGTTGCAATGGATAAGACGCCCCGAATCTTTTCTACGATCGCTATTTTGGCTGCCGATACTGTTGATGTCCGCTTGCACGACACCGGTCAAGGACGGGACGTTTCGGATCATGTATCAAAGCGGTATGGATCCGGTTTTCGCGATTCCTTCGGTTCGGGAACGCATGATCTATTTGGCGCAACAGGAATGGTCTCTATTCGGACGTCCCATAGCCGACTATAACGGCGGCGAACCCGAATTGATTTTTACGGTAGACAATGAAGCGGCGCACGAAACCCAAGCACCTTATTTCTCCCGAGTCATTCTTTATTGGTACAACGCGACGCATTTGCCTTTATTAAATCACGAAGGTGAAGTTCGACCCTGGTCGGCTGCCTTTATTGTTTGGTTGGCGCGTAGCGCCGGTGTGTCGGAACAGGATTTGCCTTCGACTGTGCTGCATTGGGACTATATCCAACATTCGCTGTCGGCCGGAAAAAATGCCCGCTTTATCGCCCGCGACGCGCATTTTTTCAGTCCTAAACCCGGCGATTTGTTATGCGCGCCGCGCAGCGAAGTTTTTACGCAACAAGTCCAGTCATTCAAACAATTACGCAGAGGGCCTTATCATTGCGACTTGGTCGTGGCCAAAAACTACGATGCACTCGAAGTGATCGGCGGCAATGTGCTCGATGCGGTGTCGATGACGCGCGTGGAATTGGATGGCAAAGGTATTGTAAAGCCGACCCAAGAGCGCCCTTGGTTGATTGTTTTGGAGCAGAGGGAAGGGAATAAAGATGAAAGGTGAAAGGGGAAAGGTGAAAGGGGAAAGATGAAAGATGAAAGATGAAAGGTGAAAGGTGAAAGGTGAAAGGTGAAAGGTGAAGGGTGAAGGGTGAAAGGTGAAAGGTGAAAGGTGAAAGGTGAAAGGTGAAAGGTGAAAGGTGAAAGGTGAAAGGGGAAAGGGGAAAGGGGAAAGGGGAAAGGGGAAAGGGGAAAGGGGAAAGATTCCGCTGCCTTGCTTGGGAAAGCTATACTCGAAGCTCTAGCTTCGCGATATAGAGGCATAAAGTGGTGCTATATGTGTATCATCGCATGTACCGCGACATTCCTCGTTGCCAAACTCCAGCGTCCAGTAACGACAATAAGATAGGCAGAAGCCTGCGATACGAATGAACGGATCATTACGTGATTAAGCGGAGGTCTTGTCATCGATAAGCTTCAGATGCATTTGTGACAATTAGAATGGAAACGTTGCGAACGGTTTTATAACACCCGTTCGGAGCTTGAAAGATAAAAGGTGGGCTTGGTTTATGATTTTTATTGGAATTTGACGATTTATTATGCATATACAATGGTATCCGGGGCACATGCACAAGGCTGGGAAGGAAATCAGGGAGATTGCACCTCAGGTCGATTTGTTCATTGAAATTCTCGATGCGCGCATTCCGTTCAGCAGTGAAAATCCACTGTTGGCGCAACTTCGAAGCTCTAAGCCTTGCATCAAGGTATTGAATAAATGCGACTTGGCCGACTTTGATGCAACGCGGCAATGGCAAGGTTATTTGGAGCGCGAACAAGGCGTGAAGACGCTAGCGCTCAGTATCGAACAACCGGAAAAAATCAAGCAGTTGCCGGAATTATGCCGCAAATTGCTGGCTTTTGAAGAGTCGGATAATCGATTGATTCATGCGTTGATCATGGGCATTCCGAATGTCGGGAAATCCACATTGATCAATGCCTTGGCCGGACGAGTCATCGCTAAGACTGGCAATGAGCCGGCTGTCACTAAATCTCAGCAGCGCATCGCAATCGGAAACAATATCGTTTTGCTCGATACGCCAGGCATGCTCTGGCCGAATTTGGAAAATAAAAATACCGGCTACCGGCTCGCGGTGACCGGCGCGATCAAGGATACCGCGATCAAGCATGACGATATTGCGTATTTTGCCGCCGAATTTTTGCTTAAACTTTATCCGAATTGTCTAGTTGATCGATTCAAGCTCGATCCTCTTCCTAACAACGAGCACGACTTGATGCTTGCTATTGGGAAAAGCCGAGGTTGTTTGCGCTCCGGCGGCCGAGTCGATCTCGACAAGACCGCTAAGATATTGTTGTCCGAACTTCGTTCGGGGATGTTGGGCAGACTCACGCTGGAAACGCCGGCGATGATGGAACAAGAATTGGCTGAGTTGGCCGTGATTAGAGAGCAGAAGGCAGCGAAAAAGCAGATGCGAAAGCAAAAACACAAAGGTGCTCTTTAAGCTTAAATTCCGTAGTCAGTCCACAAAAATCACGAAATATACGAAAGTAATCATAAAGCATAACTATTTAAATATTTTCGTGGACAAAATGCCGTTTATAGGCTTAAGCAAGCCTTGGCTATCTTCAGGTCTAAAATTCGCCATTGATCAATAAACGTTCATGAAGCCTGAGACTTTCATGTTCGTCGCGGGCATTTTCCGGTACCAAATCGGAATCGGTCCAGCTGATTAATAACACCGTCCACTCAACGAATCGAGAAAAACCATAGCTTGGCTCAATAACACTTTCCAGCGTGCCTTCCTTGGCGTCATACACAGACAAGCCAATTTTGGCGATGCCTTCCAGTTTATTGTTGCCCAGTAAAACGATTTCCGGTATCGGAATGGTTCCCGTCAGCGGAATGGGGACGTTCAGGTCCGGTAGTCCCAGCCAACGGCTTTTGTGTTGATTGATCGACAAGGCGCCCAAACGAATTTCGATAATGGAATCGGCCTCCTTTCTATCCCTGACAACGGGGTATCCAAGAGTCAATAACTGGTTCTTGATCGCGCCTATGGCATATTTAGCATCGGTGCTGACGGTATCGAAATATTGAGTGTCCAGGAAGATTTTATGGTGTTTCGGTAAATCAATCGCTAATTTTTGCGCGGCGTGATCGGCAGCGGTGGAGAGTAGAAGTTGTTCGGTCGCGGTCCGCGCCGGCAAAGATTCCCTTACCGTCGAACAACCCGTTAAAGTTAGGGCGAAAATCCCGATGATGGAGCAATAATAGCGTAGGCAATAATTAAAAGGGGTAGTCATAATTGAACAAAGGTTGATCCTAAATTTGGCAGTCAGTCCACGAAAATCACGAAATAAACTAACGTAATCATCCGGTTACATATACCCATCGCACTTCAAATTTCGGCATTGACGCATGGAGATGTCGGGGTGTTCGGCAAAGGCTTTGACAGCAGGGATGCTGTCACAGAGCCTACATGGACGTATTCGCGGCGTCCTTTGACGGACCCCCCGGCGCCGAAATTTGACCAGCAAAGGGTATAAATCTCTTGAGTCACCCACGGGGTAAATAGCTTGAGTAGTATAACTAATTGAATATTTTCGTGATTTTTTGTATATCTCGTGGACAAAAATACTTTTTCTAGGTTTATAGCCAGGTGACGATTCGTTATTAAATCCTAAAGAAATCGAGAATAAAAATGCAGTACATCAAGTCGCGTCATACGATTGAAGACATCATCAAAAAATCGCGTTTTATCGGCGTCATTATACCTGTTGCCGATGAGCAGGAGGCTTTGCAATGTCTCAGGCAGTTGGCGGCCGACTATCCGGATGCCAGTCATATCGCTTTCGCTTATCGAATTCGGACGGAGCAAGTATTCATTTGTCGTTTTCATGATGCCGGCGAGCCGTCCGGCACGGCCGGCAAACCGATTTTTCAGCATTTGGAGGGCAAAGATCTCATCAACGTGTTAGTCGCGGTGATTCGTTATTTCGGTGGCGTGAAACTCGGCGCCGGTGGGTTGACGCGGGCTTACGGCAACGCCGCGAAGCATGTCATCGAGTCGGCGGAAATCGTTGATTATGTGGAACTGACAAGTGTCAGATTAACGCTTGCCTATCCTCAAATGCAGCAGTTCGAGTATCAACTCAAAAAGTTGGAAGGGCGAATTATTCAGCAGGATTTTTCCGAGCAGATCGATTTGCTGGTTGAATTACCCGCCGCCAACCAAGAGGCTTTGTTCAAGTTTTTATCGTGACTAGGTTTTGCTTCTTTCCACAGTTCCCGCTTTTGCGTGGCATAGGTTGACCTTAAGGATTCGCGCGAGAATGGGCAATAGTAACTATGGATTCGGTCATAAATAACTTCCCTATTTTTAACGCCGCCAACACGCGCAGCTTAGAAGTGAAGGCGAAGCCGCAACGAAAAAGCTGTCGCTGTGCTTGGCCTTGTTAGGGCACTTGACGTATACTTGTACGGAAACTCCGTACATCAAGGTGCCATCATGGATACAATCAGTGTAAACAAATTTAGAGACAACCTGAAGAGCGTTGTAGAACAAGTGGTTAGCAGGCATGAACCACTCAAGGTAACTCGACGAGCCGGAGAGGCATTCGTTGTAATGAGCGCCGACGACTGGGAGCGAGAGCAAGAAACGCTTCATGTTCTTCAAAGCCAGAGCCTCATGCAACAGATTGCCTACTCCCTTGAAACCCACAACCGTGGTAAAGGCTATATACCGACTGAAGAGCAAATGAATGAGATCACAGGTATTTGAAGGCAAATCCTGGGAAGCGTATGAAACTATGCGCGAGAAGGACAAACAATTGCACAAGGCTTTGTGTAAATTACTCAAGGAAATGCTGCGTTCAAACGACCCTGCTTCAGGTTTAGGGAGGCCTGAGCCACTTAAGCACAACCTCTCTGGCCTTTGGTCCAAGCGGATATCACAAAGAGATCGTTTGATATATCGGTTTGACGAAAGGTCCATTTATATCTTCGCTATTGGTGGTCACTACGATCAGCTCTAACGCCGCATTCAGCGGCTTGTCCGCTGCAATGCTTTGTTATGCGAACTATTTTTAGTCAGCAGCACGAGCTTTAATACTCTGAATCACTTTTTCTCGGAACTCTCCATGTCCGTGAGTTGCTCTCGGGTGAGCAATTCTAAAACATTCAATATTTGAAAATTCGCTATTAAATGGCCTAAACTCCCAGTATTTACCAGATATAACTTCGCCATTTTCATAGCCACTAAAGTGCTCTTCGAATAGATCCCTTATTACTTGATCAACACCAACAAAGCCAGCAGCAAAAATAATCACGTCTGGCCTCAAGCATTTTATCTGAGCTGCAAGAAGCTTTTTAGAAATTTCTGTTATTTCTTCTAGCTCATTTTTCGGGCGTGTTCTAGGGCTTTTTTTGTTGTAGTCCCAAGCAAATAAATTCCCATAAATAATTGACTTAGGGTTAATTTCAAGCTCCTTCGCCAGCCGAAAAAAGTACTGCTTAAAACGACTTCGAGTTTTTGTAATAACTTTCCCGTCCTTACTCACTGGTAGATGTATTTTGTAACGCCCAGTGGCCTCTTGCACAAGATCGGAAATTTTATTATTTTCAGAAAACTCTGCTATACGCTTGATTGTATTCTTTTGATTGTCTGTATTCCAACCAGAAGTTTCTCGGCCAACCAACATTATTTTTAGGCTAGAGTTCCAGTACTCATCAAACGGGGCAGGCAAGAATACACCAGAGTACTTATCTTCATTATGGTTAAATGAGTCAAATTTTAGCTCTCTTAAAATCCTACCATACTCATCAAGCAGCGCCTCCATTACGAGTCTCCTTTGGAAAGGTGAGTTGAGCCATCTGGCAACCATTCGATGCTCAAGTCACCACCAGCGAAGCGAACAATCCCTTCTTTTTTTGGCAACTCGTTACATTGGCCTCGGTGTGCAATAAAAACATCTAGAAGCTCAATCAGATGCAACTTGAAACCAGACTCCGTAACCTGATCGAAAATATCCTCTTCAAGTGTCCAAGACGTGCCACTCAAGCGGTCTTCATCATCTTCTGCACGGAAAACCACCTCACCTGTAACTTTCACAATGTCCGAATGTTGCTTAGCCAGCATGGCAAGGCGTGCTGCTTCAAAGTTTTTATCGAAATTCGACATAACTTTTCCCTTTTGCTCCTTTTTCTTTCAGCTTACGCTACCCGAACGACAGATTGTGTCGCAGAAGCGCATAACGCCATGGTCAGCTGGAGCTATTTGTTAGCACTCTTTATAACGTCTTGAATTTCGGCTCTTCCAAGCTCCGTAATCTCTCGTTCATACCAATCTCCAACTCTATTTTTAATCTCACTCTTGATTTCGTTGCTTAATCTAAATGGGCGCGTGTAACGTTTTTGCTTATATGAATAAATATAGTTAATCCCATCTTCATGGAGGATCCTATCGAATGAATAGAAATCTGCATATGACCCTTTGCTATTCATACAAAGTACAAGATCACCTTGGCTATATGGGAGATCTGCCTCGTCGCAGTCGTATGTAAAGAAATCCCGTAACATGGAAGCCGGTTCTTCATCTGAGTCCTCTTTCAGCAGTTTATGTGCTTCCTCAATGGTGTCTTTGGTATGTCTGGAGTCCCAAATTAAAACAGGTATTAGCTGATTTTCCTCTGCGGAAAGCCACTCATTTCCATCGCCTGCCCGTACAGATCTAGCTCTTCCGGCCTGCATACGGCGATGGTTCTCTCTGTACTTTTGGAGATAATCCTCAAAATGCGCTCCATCGCAACTAACTACATTGTTTGATGATTTAATTGCAGCCAATTCCTTTATATAGCTTTCCAATAGCGTCTTATTTTCTATTACAACGCACGTGTCTCGCATCAGACTCAAACCGGTAACAGTAAAATTGGCACTGCCAATTATTACCGTTTCCGGTTCTATCAAATAAAGCTTCCAATGAATGCTACTTTGATAGCCAAAATCGACAAACAGAGAGAAATTATCATTTGCAATGTTCTTACAATGATCAAATAAATCTGGAGATGAAAATGAGTTTATAGTTCCAATCAATAATTCCAACCTGTTTCCATGATCAAGCAGCAAGTCAATAACGCTTTCTGTACCGCTAGCGAATGCAGAGACAATGGTAACTTCTCGCTCACGAATATCCTCAAGGAAAGAGGCGAGATTTTCTTCGTTATTTAGGATTTTCATAAAGCATCACAGACTGGTTGACTTTAGGTGCTAACAAATTATTGTCCCGACCGGGCTAACATACGGCTTTTCCTGCTTTATTGTCAAGAATGCTGCTTCAACGCTAGATGCTCTAAACAGTATAACCTATTTTTCATTCATGATAAACCGATCGGGATAATTCCAAAGCCACGTTTTGAATGACCGCAATTACCAACTCAATCGACAGTCAAACATCTAAATTAAGAGACCGGTTTGGGTCGTATGCGAACCCTCGACCCATAAAGCAAGTAACCATCCACATAGGAGTTGCTGTAAGATTTAGCAAAGCGCCGACCGGCGTAAGGTTTGGGGATAGCTGCCTGTTAGTTTGAGTATAGATGCTTGATTGCCAGTCCTGGTACCCGTTTTGCGTCGTCTTTCCAAGGCTCCTCGCAATGACAGTAGTAATCATTTAATCCAGATCGTCTTGGCATTCACAAACTCGCGAATACCATGATGCGATAACTCACGCCCATAACCGGAACGTTTGATACCACCAAACGGCATCCGCGGATCGCTTTTTACCAAGCCGTTCACAAATGCCGCACCGCATTTTAGCTGCCGCGCCACGCGTTCACCGCGCGCGTTGCTTTGCGTCCAGACACTGCCGCCTAGGCCGAAGTCGTTGCGGTTGGCAATAGACACTGCATCATCTTCATTCTTGGCGCGAATCACGATTGCGACCGGGCCGAACAGTTCTTCGTGCCAGGCACGCATACCGGGTTTAACATGATCAATAATGGAGGCTTGGTAATAAGCACCACTGCCGGCTTCCGGTGCACAACCGGTGATAACCTTCGCGCCCGCCTCGATGCTTTCAATCACCTGCTTATGTAATTCATCGCGCAGGTCATGGCGCGCCATTGGTGCCAGGGTGGTATCTACACTCATTGGATCACCCGTACGCAGATCTTCTACAGCGGCTTTGAATTTTTCCAGAAATGCATCGGCAATCGCATCCACCACGATAAACCGCTTGGCCGCGATACAGCTCTGGCCACCATTCATATAACGCGAGGTCACACCCTGCTTTACTGCCAGTTCCAAATCGGCATCATCCAGCACGATAAAGGCATCCGACCCGCCCAGTTCCAGAACGGATTTTTTAATATTCGCACCGGCTGCTTCCGCCACCGATTTTCCGGCCGGCTCACTGCCGGTCAAGGTCACAGCCTTGACTCGTGGATCATCGATCACACCACGTACCTGTACTGATCCGATCATCAGTGTCGTGAAGACCCCTACGGGAAAGCCGGCCTCCTTAAACACAGATTCAATTGCCTGCGCACACTGCGGCACATTCGAGGCGTGTTTCAATAATCCGGTATTACCCGCCACCAGTGCCGGAGCCGCAAAGCGAAAGACCTGCCAGAATGGGAAGTTCCATGGCATCACCGCCAGGATGATCCCCAACGGCTGATAAGCGACCAGGCTCTTGGCGGCGTCGGTTTCGATATGTTCATCTTCGAGGAACCCCGGCCCGTGTTCGGCATAGTACTCACATACCCAGGCACACTTCTCGATCTCACCGCGCGATTCCTTGATCAGCTTACCCATTTCCTGGGTGATGATCGTGGCCAGCTCTTCTTGACGTGCCCGCAAGACCTCTGCTGCCTTATGCATCAGCGCACAACGTTTTTTGATCGGCGTGTCGGCCCACGGCCCGGCTGCCAGTTCGGCAACATCCATTGCCTTGGACAACCGGGACGCTTCCCAGTTGTCCAAGGTCAGTATAGTGCTACCGTCAACGGGGTTGATTGCATGAAAGGCCATTGGCTGCTCCCTGAGTCAATAAAAGTTTGCTATGCTGCATTATTAAATGGACTTGGATTCAATATTACGAAATAACCATGAGGAGTAACGTGACACGAAGAATTAGATCGTCGATTTTATAGCCTTTTCTTCATTGTCTTCATGATGTATTCGCCAATACTTTCAAAGTTTAAGAGTCGTGGGAAACTGAAACATTACAAGGCGAAATTCAAAAGAGTCAGTCCGACCCATACGAAACCGATCGTTGTTATCGCAAAACTGACAATCGTATAAGCTTTCCAAATGGGTTTATCCCAAAAATTGGGGTCGAAAGCCGCGATAACGAAAACGCCGGGATTAGTCATTCCGCCGATGACGACAAGCCAGCAGGCCAAAACCGGCAGCGGAATTTTTACCGCATAAAAAGCTAAACAAAACAGTGCCATCAGTACAAAATCGACATGGGCTCTGACCATCGTTTTATAGTCTTTTAGAAAGCCGCCGTCGATGCCTTCGATAGGAAACCATTTGGCAAAGGTCATGAGCCATGCCGAGGCCAATACCGCGAAAATCATTAATACGGCTCCGATAAGTAATATTTCCATGTTATTGCTCTTTAGTTTTAAGTTAAGTTAAATAGAAGTTTAAAGCGGAAACTATTCGGTCCGCTTCTGTTTCGCGGACTGGCTGCTGAATTACTGTGAAAGTTCGTAGATTTAGACCCTTTTATCTAATCTTTCGATATGCAACATAATGTCGGTTTCGAAGAGAGTGCGTTCTAGTCGCCGTCGAGCCTACACGGACGTATTTACCCAGCACCTAAATTATCTCTGTAATCAATCATGGCGAATAGGCTATGGAATTTAAGTGCTGGGTACGGCGTCCTGTCTGACGAGTGTTCGCACCCTGCACGCCTCAAGCTTTCATCGTCCGGGGTGATGAAAGCTTCTTCATGAACGTTACTGTGAAAGTTCGTAGATTTGGTCTCTTTATCTAATTTTTCGATATGCAAAAGCTCAGCAACGAAAATGCCGGTTCCGAAGAGGGTGCGGTTGCTCGACTGACAGGCGTCGGCGGCAGGGACAGCCGCCGTCGAGCCTACAAGGACGTATTCACGGCGTCCTGTCGGGCGAGTAACCGTACCCTCCCCACACGCCCGAACTTTCATTTGTTGGGGCGATGGCCGGGCCTTCATGAACGTTAGGTTAAAGGTTCGAATATATAGACTAAAGACGTACGCCCAACCTGTTTGTTCTCGGCTTTTATATTATTTGCCAAAAAACCATATCAAGGAAGATGCAAGGATCGGTTTTCTATTGCTAGTGCTGCCTCATGCAAGACTTCCGAAATGGTGGGATGGGCGTGTATGGTTCTAGCTAGGTCTTCGCCGCTGGCCGAGAATTCCATCGCTAGAACCGCTTCGGCAATTAATTCGGAAGCATTGGCTCCGATGAAGTGTATGCCTAGAATCAAGTCGGTTTCCGCATGTGTGATGATTTTGACCAGACCTTCGGTTCTGTCGATCGATTCGGCCCGGCCATTGGATTTCAATGTGAATGTGCCGGTACGATATTTTTGCCCAATGGCTTGTAGTGCTTGTTCGGTTTGTCCGACCCAGGCGATTTCAGGGTCGGTATAGATGACGCTCGGCATGATGTTATAGTTGATCGGATTGTGCCGGTTGGCGATATGCTCGGCTACGAATACGCCTTCTTCTAAGCCTTTATGCGCCAGCATCGGCCCAAGCAAGGTTAAATCGCCGATCGCATAAACGCCGGGGACCGTTGTGCAGCAGTTTTCGTCGACATGGATATACCCGTTTTCATCCAAAAGCAGTTCGGCTTCGGGGGCTGCAATATTTTCCGAATTAGGCTTTCTACCCGTAGCTACGATCAGTTTGTCGAGTCGTAGCGTATGGCTGCCTTCTGGATTTTGATAGTCCACGACGACCTTGTTATTAGTTTTTTTAGCCGAGGTGACGCGAGCTCCCAAACGTAAATCCAAACCTTGTTCGGAATAGATTTTATAGGCCTCTGCTGCGATTTGGTGATCGACGATCGGTAAAAAAGATTCTTGCGCCTCCAGCAAAATCACTTCGGAACCCAAGCGTTTCCATATTCCTGCAAGCTCCAGACCGATGACACCCGACCCGATGATTCCGAGTCTTTTGGGAATATTGGTCATGTTAAGCGCATAGGTCGTATCGACGATAAACTCGTTGTCGATCGGCGCACACGGGAGCTCGATGGAAGTGGAGCCGGTTGCCAGTATTATGTTGGGCGCATTGAGTATGATTGGTTTGGCGCCGTCGGCGGGTGATACGCTGACCTGGTCGGCGTTGAGTAGCTTGCCTTGGCCATGATAATAATTGATTTTTTTTTCGGCGAAAATATTGAGGATTTGCCGGCTTAATCGCGCTACTTTTTCATTTTTTCGGCCTATCATCTTCGACAGGTCCAGCTTTATGTTGTCGACCGATATGCCGTGATCGGCAAGCCCATGCCGCATTAAATCGTAGATCTTGGCCGACTCGAGCAGCGCCATCGAAGAAACACAGCCGGCGTTGATATAAGTCCCGCCCAGACAAGGATCGCCATCGATATTGGTCCAATGATCAACACAGGCTGTTTTCAGCCCCAATTGGGCGGCTCGGATCGCGGCGACATAGCCGGCAGGGCCGGCGCCGACTACGATAACATCATAAGTTGATTCGGGTTTTGACATGGCAGTGAACCGTTTATATGTTAAGCAATAAGTGCGCCGGAGATTCCAGGCACTCTTTAATGGTGACCAAAAATTGCACCGCTTCGCGGCCGTCGACCAAGCGATGATCGTAAGATAAGGCAAGGTACATGATCGGTCTAACGACTATTTGTCCATTTTCAACGACGGGTCGATCCTTGATTGCGTGCATACCTAAGATCGCGCATTGCGGCGGATTTAAAATCGGAGTCGATAGCATTGAACCGAAAATGCCGCCATTGGTTATCGTAAACGTACCGCCGGTCAGGTCTTCAAAACTAATGTTGCCCTCTTTGGCTTTTTTGCCGAAATCGGCGATATTTTTTTCGATGCCGGCGAAATCCAGTTGATCAGCATCGCGAAGAACCGGAACGATCAAGCCGCGCGGCGTACTGACCGCGATTCCGATGTCATAGTAGCCGTGATAAATGATGTCGTTACCGTCAATCGAGGCATTGATAGTCGGAAATTTTTTCAAGGCTTCGATCGATGCTTTGACGAAAAAAGACATGAAGCCCAATTTGATATTGTGCGTTTGCTCGAAGCGGTTTTTATATTGGTTTCGTAAATCCATCACATGATGCATGTCGACTTCGTTGAAAGTCGTTAGCATCGCGGCGTTTTGTTGCGCTTGCAGCAAGCGTTCGGCAATTTTGGCTCTAAGCCGAGTCATTGGGACCCGTTGTTCGGGCCTCAATGCAGCCGGAATCGTGGCCGGTTTCGAATCCGTTTTTACGGTTTCCGGCAGTGTTTTTGTACGGGACGATGTTTCGAGAACAGGTTCGTCCTGCAAATATTCGAGAATGTCGTTCTTGGTGATGCGGCCGTGTTTTCCCGAGCCGCTAATAGCCGACGGGTCGAGGTTTTTTTCAACGACGAGCCTTCGGACCGCGGGACTCAAAGGAATGTTGGCCGACGCGGATTCCGGTGCTTTTTCAGCGGCCTGTTGCGGTAAATTGTCGGCATCGCTTGCAGGCGTAACGGCGGTTTCTTCAGTCGCGGCGCCTTGCGGGTCGATGATGGCTAGCACTTCGCTACCGACCACAATGTCGCCGTCGTTTTTCAGGATTTTCGTTAAAACGCCTGATTCGGGCGCTGGCACTTCGAGTACGACTTTATCGGTTTCGAGATCGACGAGATTTTCGTTTTTTGTGACTCTATCCCCGGGTTTTTTTTGCCAGTTAATGAGTGTGGCATCGGAAACGGATTCAGGCAGATTAGGAACGAGGACTTCAATGCTCATGTTATTTTCCTGTGTGTTTTCCAAACAAAGCGGTGTTAACAACCTGTTGCTGTTGTTCAAGATGCTTCTTGAAATTGCCTACGGCGGGCGCTGCGGAAGCCGGGCGTCCGGCATATTGCAGATTGATTTCGGTTGCCAGCGTATCGACGAAATGGTGTCGGATCTGATACCAAGCGCCTTGATTTTTGGGCTCTTCCTGGCACCAAATCAAGTGTTCCAAATTCGGGAAACGATCGATTTCTTGTTTAAACCGATTATTTGGAAACGGATACAGTTGTTCTATCCTGACAATCGCGACATGATCGAGTTCGTGCTCTCGTCTGGCTTCCAAAAGATCATAATACACTTTGCCGGAACACAGTATCAGACGAGTTACCTTATCCGGTTTAATCGGGTCAATTTCACTGATGACCGTCTGAAATCTGCCTTTAGTGAGACATTCAAGCGATGATACGGCAAGCTTGTGTCGCAGTAAGCTTTTCGGAGTCATGACGATTAACGGTTTCCGATAAGGGCGTAGTAATTGTCGGCGGAGAAGATGAAAGATTTGTGCCGGAGTCGTCGGTACGCAAACTTGGATGTTTTGTTCGGCGCAAAGCTGCAGATAGCGCTCCAGACGCGCGGATGAATGTTCCGGGCCTTGTCCTTCGTAGCCGTGCGGCAGCAGCATCACGAGACCGCTCAAACGCCCCCATTTTGTTTCGCCCGAACTAATAAATTGGTCGATGACCACCTGGGCTCCGTTGGCGAAATCGCCGAACTGTGCTTCCCAAATTACCAGGGTTTCAGGGGCGGTAGTACTGTAGCCATATTCAAAACCCAATACGCCCGCTTCGGAAAGTAACGAGTCGTAGATGTAAGCTCGGCCTTGTTCGGAATCCAGGTGGTTGATCGGCAAGTAGGTTTTGCCGTCAATCTGGTTATGTAAAACGGCATGTCTGTGAAAAAAAGTACCTCGGCCGACATCTTGTCCGGTCAAGCGCACATTACGTTTTTCCAACAGCAAGGTGGCATAAGCCATGTTTTCGGCAAACCCCCAGTCCAGAGGTTGAGCACCGGCAGCCATTTTATTTCGGCTATCCATGATTTTGGCAACCCTGGGGTGTAATTCGAAACCGGTCGGCAGGCACTGTGACCTTTTATTACAGAACCGGAGTACATCGAGCGATACCGAAGTTTTACAAGAAGCAGTCCACTTAGCGTGATGGTATTTTTCCCAAAGCGCCGAATAGGAATAAACCTTGTTGCTGAGAACGGGGCGCGACACGACCATGCCGGCTTCCAGCATTGACACATAATCATTTTCGATATTTTGATCCTCTTCAGGCGTGATCAACGCTTCGGATATGAGTTTTTGAGCATAGATTTGCTGAGTGGTCTGATGTTTGCGGATTTTTTGATACATCAATGGTTGGGTTGTTGCCGGTTCATCGGCCTCGTTGTGGCCTAATCTCCGATAGCATATCAAGTCGATGACAACATCCCGGTTGAAAGTCATCCGAAAATCCAAGGCCAATTGCGCGACGAATGACACCGCTTCGGGGTCGTCTCCATTGACATGGAAGACCGGGATTTGCGCCATGCTGGCAATGTCGGTGCAGTAATAGGTCGAACGGGCATCTCTTGGGTTGCTGGTGGTGAATCCGACTTGGTTGTTGATGACGACATGAATGGTGCCGCCGGTTGAGTAAGCACGGGTTCCAGCCATGTTTAAGGTTTCCATGACAACGCCTTGTCCGGAAAAGGCGGCGTCGCCGTGGATTAAAATAGGCAGGATGGTGTTGAAGCTATTGGGACCGTAACGATCTTGACGGGCTTTAACCGAACCTTCGACGACCGGGTTGATGATTTCCAAATGCGATGGATTGAAGGCCAGCGTGACATGAATAGGCCCGCCGGGGGTGGCAATATCCGACGAAAATCCCATGTGATATTTCACATCGCCGGAATTCATGCCGGGCGTTGAGGTGTGCATGCCTTTGAATTCGTCGAATAGGACGCTTGGGTTTTTTCCAAGAATATTGACCAAGACATTCAAACGCCCGCGATGGGCCATGCCGATGACGATTTCCTTGATTTGCTTGTCGCCGCCGCGTTGTACGATATTATCTAAAAAAGGGATCAGAGACTCGCCGCCTTCCAGTGAAAACCTTTTTTGCCCGACAAAAGTGCGATGCAAATATTTTTCGATGCCTTCCGCCGCAGTCAATTGCTTATGGATGGATAGTTTTTCCTCGGCTGTTAAGTTTGGCTTGGCGCGGGTGCCTTCGAGCCGGTTTTTAATCCAGCGTTTGACATCGGTATCCACGATATGCATGTATTCGCTACCGATGCTACCACAATAAATTTCTTTCAGTCTGCTCAGGATTTCTCTGAGCGGAAGTCTGTCTTCACCATAGAGTGTGCCGGTATCGAAAAGTGTATCCATATCGAGCTCGGTCAGTCCGTAATACGCAGGCTCAAGATCCGGAACTGATGGAATCGATTTATTCAGTGGATTATTGTCGGCAATTTGATGACCTCTAACCCGGTAATGATTGATAAGCCGCGCGACCGCCGATTGTTTTTTTACGCTTTCTTCGGTAAAGCCTTGCAACTTAGCCAGGCGGCCTTGAGATTGTTGGGCTAGGCTGGCGAATCTGTCAACGATCGGACTATGGATGATCTCCTGTGCCATGCCGTTATGCAGATTCTTGAACGTGTGTCTCCAACTGGGGTCGACCGAGTCGGGGTTTTGCAGGTACTTTTCATATAAGTCTTCGATAAATACGGCGTTTCCGCCATAAAGTGCGGAAGATTCTTGAAATAACTTGAGGAGTTCGCTCATGGATGATTTCCGTTTAATCTGAAGCCAATGCCGATATCTTAGGGGGAAAATGCTATATTACCAAGTATTAAAGTGCCGCCTGTTATAAAAACCAGCCTACATGACTGAATGCGGCGGCGCAAGGTTGTGACTTAGTGGACCGGGAAAAGTTTATGGCAAATGCAAAAAAAATTGTAATCAAAATTAATCGATCCGGAAGAGAACAAGGCAATATGCCGAGAAACTCGGCGCCTTCCGAAATTGTTATCTGGAATGTCAGGCGAATCGTATTGGCTGTAATTATTGCTATTTTATTTATAGTAATTCCTTATTTTTATCTGAGTAATGGATTAGAAGATAAAGTTGACAGAAAAACCGATCAGGCTTCGCCCAAAGGAATAGAGAAGGGGGTTTCTCTAGCTGAAAAAAAAGTAACTGAGAAAAAAGATCAGCCGACTACCGATAAAGATCGCCGGAATATAGAGGTTATTTCTGAGTCGACAAAAAAAGCTCCAATTGACCAGCGATTTAAGACAATAAGCCATTATAAGGTTACTAGGGGCTTATTAACTAATGCCATTGTTAACAAAGAACCGGTAAAAGAGTTAGTTTCACCCTTCATTATCGGAGAAAAAAAGTCAATTCAACTTTACTATTTTACTGAGCTCAAAGATATGAAAAGCGAATCGTTTTTTCATCAGTGGGTTAAAGATGGTGTGGTCGTTGGGAAAATACCTATTAATCCGCAAGGTAATCGTTGGAGAGTCTCGAGTAACAGGGTATTGATTTATTCGGATGTCGGGCATTGGATGGTTCAATTAATAGATAAAAATGGATTAATTTATAACGAAATTATTTTCGAGGTGATGAGTGATTAAAATAAATGTAAATATTCAGCTCCTTTCTTAAACCCCTTTCTTCCTTAGGTCATGAGTGTCTCCACTACATTGGTCCCCCAAGGGTAAATATTCAGTCCCCCTCTTTGAAAAAGAGGGGTTAGGGAAGATTTTTTAAATAAATCCCCCTCAATCCTCCCTTTTCCAAAGGGGAGGCAAAGTTCCAGCTTGTTTTAAACGGAGGGGTCAGAATAATTACAAATAATATCTATGGTATCGGTAAGGTTCTTGTTTGATTTTCCTATTTATCATCCCTAACTGCTAAACTCCAACCTCTACTGCTCGGGGCGATGCGAAAATAACCTGATAAACAAACTAAATTTGATTTAAAAGTCATTTGGCTTAATTTGTTTTTATTAAAACTTTGAGTTGTTGCTCATTTGATGTTTTTTTAGTTACAATTATTCAATAGTTTCCTTGAATAAAGAAAAATCATTTTAGGTGTATTAATCTTTGAACACTGGAAAATCTATTTACAAAGCATAATCATTTGTTTCATGTGATTATGTGTAAACCGACGACTTAAGCATTTGCCATGTTAACTTGAGTTTTTTTGGATCTTAATAAAATGAAACTTTACATTAAGTGGGAATTTACGCATGACCGATTTTCAGAATCTTTCAGAAAATGAATTACAAGCTGTTATTTTAAATGCTGAAAAAGCGCTTAAAGCCAAGCAAGCAAATAAACGTAAAGAAGTTATAAATCAGATAAAAGAACTTGCTGCATCTATCAATGTTACCGTTGAATTTATTGATGATGAAAAAAAATCCGCTAGAAAAGGCATTAAAGTACCTGTTAAATATCGACATCCAAACGACCCCGACAAAACATGGACTGGACGTGGTGTTATGCCTAAATGGCTCCAGTCTTTAGTTGAACAAGGTCGTGATCGTTCGGAATTCGAAATTGATTAGGTTGTTTATAGGGTATAACAACTTAGATTGTTAAGTCAGTAGGGAAATAACGTAACGTTATTGAGTAAGGTTTTAAGCTTTTTGTTTTATTTTAATGGGGGGGGGGGGCTTAGTCAGGTCGGCAATTATGATTATAAATAATTGATGAGCCGGTAGGGTTTTCTGCGCCGGTTTTAGATCCGTCAATTAGGAAAAGCCTATTTCCTTCCGGAGCTGATAATGATCTAATGGCTCAAAGAGAAAGAGCTTCCAAGAAGCTAGACTTGGAAGCTCTGAAGTTAAAAGTTGAAGTGTCGGTGTTACTTAAATCAGTCATATATCACAGGCGCTCACTTTTATTGCGTTTGTGAGTCGCGTTAATGTTTCCGGCAATGGCGGCCGTGGCAAATAACGTAGAAGAGAGTATGAATTCTCCGGAAACAAAGCCAAGTACACCGGTGACAAATACCGCGCCAGTTAAAATGTCTTTTTGGAAGTCGCTCATTAGATGAATCCTCGTTTATCTAGTTAAAGGTTTAAATTACGGTTTAACTATACTGAACAGGATTGATGTTAACAATAGCATTAAAAATAGATGGATTGTTCACCAAAATGGTACTAATGTTTAATGAACTTTTCATACAAGGCAATTACAGTTCTCGCAAATACCGAATTTGTTGATATGTATAAAAGGCTTACAATGGCGATCGTTTTTTGAATAAAGTTGAAAAATAGAAGATCAAATATGCCGATACAACAAATTTCCGCCACCGAGTTAAATGTTAAGCTGCAAAGCGATACCCCGCCCTTTTTGCTTGATGTAAGAGAGCCTTATGAATTTGCTTACGCCAGGATAGCAGGTAGCGTGTTGATCCCGTTGCATCAAATTCCCGAGCGGTTGGATGAGCTGGATGTCGATCAGGAAATTGTCGTAATTTGTCACCATGGCATACGTAGTCAGCAGGCGGCGTCTTTTTTAAAGCATCATTCGTTTCGAAAATTACTGAATCTACGAGGAGGAATCGATGCATGGTCTTGTGAATGCGACGCTTCGGTACCGAGATATTGATATTTGAGGCAATGCTTACTGTTTCAGGAAGTTTATTGTGCACATATTTTTTAGTCGATCCAGGTTGAAAAAGGCTCGATGACGACCTTATCGCCTTTTTTTATGCCTTCGCAATTGCTGGGAAGTACAATGAAGCAATTAGCCTGGCTCATGCTTGACAGTATATGTGAGCCTTGTTTTCCCGCCGAGCGAACCTGATGCTCGCCGTTATCCGATTGCGATAAAATCCCCCTTATAAACTCAAGTCGGCCAGGCGATTTTTTGATTGATTCCCGGCAAATGGCAGTTAATTGCAGCGGTTTTTTCGGTGAGACTCCAGCCATGAACTGAAGCCCCGGTATGACAATACGCTGAAAAGCTAAAACCACCGAGACCGGATTTCCCGGTAATCCGAAAAATCGGCAAGCGCCGATCGAGCCAAATGCAAGCGGTTTTCCGGGTTTTACCGCTATTTTCCAAAGTTCGACCCGTCCGATTTTGTCTAGTATTTCTTGGATAAAATCAGCTTCGCCAACTGAAGCGCCGCCGGTGGTTATGATCGCATCATGAGTATCAGCTGCCGCAATTAATAGATTTTCGAGTTGAGCTTTATCGTCCGGCACAACGCCTAAATCAGTAGTTGAGAAGGCTTCTTCTTTTAGTAATGCACTCAGCATATAGCGATTGCTGTCGTATATTTTTCCGGAAGTTAAGGGTTGACCAAGCGGCGTCAATTCATCTCCGGTCGATAGGATGGCGATCTTAATTTTGCGTTTTACGTTGACTTGATAAATGCCGGCAGAAGCCAGCAAACCAAGATCGATAGCGGAGAGTCGTTTCGGTGCGGTTATCAGGATGGCATTTTTTGCGATATCTTCCCCGACAATTCTGACATGCTGCAAGGCTTGAACCTTGGCCGGAAAATGGACGGTTTCGCCGATTCTTTGCACGTGCTCTTGCATGACGACGGTATCGAGTGCTTCCGGTATCACGCCGCCGGTAAAAATTCTGACGCATTGCCCGGGTAAGATACTTCCTTCGTAGGGGCGCCCGGCCCATACCGTACCGATTAGGTTTAAGCTGAACGGATGGTCGGGATTGATATCGGAACTGGCTAACGCATAGCCGTCCATTGAAGCATTATTATGATAAGGCAGATCGATAGGTGAAATGGCCGATTCCGCCAAAACTCTACCTAACGCATCGTGCAAATTAACCTTTTCAGCGTCGTTTATAGGCTCTATTGACGATCTCATGCGGGTTAGCGTCTCTTCAAGGGTCAGCAGGCGGTCTTCTGTTTGAATACAGGCATCAATCATGCTTGCGCTCCAAGAATTGGTTTAAAATGTAATCGGCTATCATATCCGGATTATTTAAGTCGAAACCCGGTAAATGTTTGGGTAATTCGAGCGGACTATCCGATGCAACGGCGATAATGTTGGGATCGTTTGGGTATATCAGCGGTTTGTTAAGCGCCGGCCTATGGATTTCGATTTTTGGGAATATTTCAGCCTTGAAGCCTTCGACTAGAATAAGGTCCAGGTTACTTTGGTCGATAACTTGCAGCTGGTCGGCAAGCTTAGGTTCTTGAGCTGGTTCGATTTCAGTAATAATTGCGCGCCGGTGTTTTGATGCCAATAACACGGATATCGCACCCGCCTTGCGCAGTCGGTAACTGTCCTTGCCCGGTTGGTCGATCTCGAAATTATGATGACTATGTTTGATCAAACCGATTCGTAACTTATGATTTTTGAGAATGGGTATTAGTTGTGTCAATAAGGTAGTTTTACCGGTTCCGCTGAATGCTGCGAAACCGAGGATAGGAATATGAGTTTGTAGCATGGTCGACTAATTTTTGTAATCGTGAAGAATTAGGAACTAAGATATGATCCTAAGGTTGAATATGCAATTATTTCAGTAAGCGGATCATTTTAATCGGAGAACATTTTGATTCGAATTTATTTGGCGATACTGGCGTTAGCCGCCCTTTTTTGGCTATTACGCGGGTTTTTAAGTCGTCCACCTGAAGTGGTGGCTCGTCATGCAAAACTAATAATAGCCGTTTTCGTCGGATTGATTCTGCTATATCTTGGCGCGACAGGAAAGCTGAATTGGTTGATAGCATTTTTGGGTATCTTGGTTGCCGTCTTGTCCCGGCTTGCTCCGGCTTTGCTGCATTACGCGCCGGCGTTACAGAAGCTTTGGTTTATGTTTAAATCGGGTAAGCAACAAAACAGCCAAGGACGTAGTTATTCGAGCTCTAGCAATGCCTCAATGTCGATTGAAGAAGCTTACGAGATTTTAGGATTAAAACAAGGCGCGGCTCGTCAGGATATTATTGCCGCTCATCGAAAGTTGATGCAAAAATTACACCCGGATCGAGGAGGGTCGGGTTATTTGTCGTCTAAGATCAATCAAGCAAAAGATTTATTACTAAAGTATGTAGCCTGATGTTTTTATTTAAATTAGTCGCACGCCGCGATTGGCGGGTATTGATGCTTGCCGGAGCCGCCGTTTCTTGTGGGCAGGTTGTTTTGCCGGATTCGGAAATGGCGACAATCCCTTCCGTATCAAGGCCTGAACCGGCTAAAGCGACTATTGACTCCAGTTACTATGTCGTCCAACCGGGCGATACGCTTTATTCAATCGGGTTTCGATCGGGTCATGGGTATCAGGTGCTTGCTGCCTGGAATGGGATTAAACCGCCTTACAAAATATTGGTCGGACAGAGGCTCAAAATGTTTGATCCAGGTCCCGAAAAACCTACTATCGTTAAACCTTCAAATGACCTGGGAAGCTTAGTGCGGGCCCCAGTTGAAAAGAGAAATTCGTCACAAAAAAAATCAATAGTTTCAAATGATAAGAAAAAACTGTTAAAGTTGCACTGGCAGTGGCCGATTACCGGAATAATACTAAAAAACTTTTCCCAATCCGGTAGAAAAGGAATAGATATCTCAGGTCGTTTAGGTCAGTCGGTTAAGGCGACGGAAGCGGGTAAAGTCGTTTATAGCGGTACGGGTTTGATCGGCTATGGAAATCTACTCATCGTTAAACATAATGAAACGTACATGAGTGCTTATGCCAATAACAGTCTATTGCTGGTCGAAGAAGGAGAGTATGTAGATAAGGGCCAAAAAATAGCTGAAGTAGGTAAATCGGCGTCGGGGCAAGCCGCGCTGCACTTCGAAATAAGAAAAAACGGAAATCCGGTGAATCCGATCGAGTATTTGCCGAAAAATTGACGAAACCACTTCGGCAAAAGCCGATTAACCTGGGGGTTAATAATAATGAAAGAAGAATTCGTTGAGGTTACTTCCATTAAGCCGCACGGTACACTCTCGGATGATCTCGTTTTCGACGACGATGATGATCAAAGTTTGTGTCTCGATGAAGTGCCTGTTATAGAAGATGTGCTGATTGATGATTCCCAAAATGACTACACATTCGATGCTACACGCTTTTATTTAAATGAGCTGGGTCGGTCGAAGTTACTGACTGCCGATCAAGAAAAAATGTATGGTAAAAGGGTTTTACGAGGCGATGAAGATGCTCGTAAAATAATGATCGAAAGTAATCTTCGTTTAGTCGTTAAAATTTCTCGTCGTTATTTAAATCGAGGTTTACCGTTGCTCGATCTGATCGAAGAAGGAAATCTCGGCTTGATTAGAGCTGTTGAAAAATTCGACCCCGAGCGTGGATTCAGATTTTCAACTTACGCTACTTGGTGGATAAGACAAACCATCGAAAGAGCGATTATGAATCAGACTCGCACAATCAGGCTTCCTATTCATATTGTTAAAGAGATGAACGTCTATCTCAAAGCGCAAAGGCAATTAGCGCAGACACTTGATCATGAGCCGAATGCCGAAGATATCGCCCGTCATCTTGATAAGCCAGTCAAAACCGTCGAAAAAATGCTCAAACTGAACGAGCGCGTCAGCTCCGTGGATGTTCCAGCCGGAAAGGATTTCGATAAACCGTTGGTGGATTCGATTTCTGATGAATGGAGTATGTCTCCAACTGAAACCCTGCAAGAAGAAGGTATCAAGGATAATGTAACGAACTGGATCTATCAGCTTTCGGAAAAACAACGCGAAGTCATTTGCCGGCGCTATGGGTTGTGCGGTCATGAATCCGCAACTCTGGAACAAGTGGCTCAAGAGCTGGGAGTCACCCGGGAAAGAGTCAGGCAGATTCAGATGGACGGTTTAAAAAGACTCAAAGAAATATTGGAATTCGGCGGCTATTCCTTTGAGTCTATTTTTCACTAACGGATTTGCTTTAAATGAATCTTTCTTGCAAAGGCCAATCTCTGTAATTAAAGACTTGGCCTTCTGCACGAACTTTTGCAATCCCGGCCAATGAAATATCGGCATAGACCCATTGCGTGGCATTCAATTCGCCAATCGCTGCAATACCGTTGTCTGGAAACCCTCGATCGACCGGCGTATAAATCGCTGCCGCACCTACGTTGACATCGACCGCTTCGGACCATGGAGCGTTGCCTACTGTCGGTGACTGTACGACAAAACATTGATTTTCCAAGGCTCTTGCCTGACAGCCAATTCTAACTCGATGATAACCTGCAACGGTGTCGGTACAACTCGGCACCAAAATCAGATTCGCGCCGGATTCGACTTGTTTTCTAGCCAGCAGCGGAAATTCGCTGTCATAGCAAACATTGATCGCAATTTTGCCGTAGTCGGTGTCGAAACATTTTAATGCTTCACCGCTTTTAATCAACCACTGCTCGTTTTCGAAGCGCGTCATCTGCAGTTTATCCTGAAAATCGTAACGACCATCGGGCCAGAATAAGTATGCGCGGTTCCGATAGTCTCCGTTTTCGATTTTGACTGGAAAAGTTCCAGCCTGAATATAGCAAGAATATTGCTGCGCCAGCGAGCGATATAAGTCGACATAGTCGTCATGCAGGCTTTGCATGGCATCCAGTTGTTTTTCCAGAGATTGGTATATTTCTTCCGAAAAAAGCGAAGCTAATTCCATGCTGCCGTATTCCGGAAACACTAAAATTTTTGCGCCTTCATCGGCGGCTTCCTGAACCCAGCATTCGATTTTGGTTTGATAATTTGCCCAGTTTTCGAGAAAACCGATATCGTATTGTGCGGCCGCTATTTTAATTGTCATGTTTCAACCAGAATGTCATCAGCTTAGGGGTTTCGGTTTCATCGTCCAGGTCTTTCCAGGTATAGGTAGTTTGCAGTTCCGGGTGTTTGAAATAGCCGCGTTTGTTCCAGAACTTGTCGAGCGGTATGTAATCGGCCGGACGGCGGGGATGGTCGGCAGGCCGCTCGACGCAACAAAAACAAATATGCTTGAAACCGCCCAAGTCATCGGCATGCGCTTCGCGTTGCTCGAAAAATTTAACGCCAATGCCGAGGCCTCGATAATTTTTATTCAAAACCGACTCGCCGCAATAAAAAATTTCGTCCGGGTTATAGCCGTTTTCAATAAAAGGTTTTTTGACTTCGTCGGTTTCGTATTTCAATGGAATCGCGGTCGATGCGCCAATGATTTTTTCGCCATCGAAGGCCAATACGATGACGCTTTCCGGGCAATTAATATAGGTTTGTAGATATTTTTTTTCATAGTCGTAATCGCCATCGTAAAGATAGGGAAAATCATGAAAAACTTCGATACGAAGGCGAGCTAGTTCTGGGATGTATTGCTCCAAATCTTTGCCGCTCCATCTTTCAATGCGTATATTGTTTGACATCGTGTTAACCTGCTTTTAAAAAACAGAATATTTTAGCGGAAGCGGGCGCGCGTTGTGAATTTATACAGAACGAATAGTGCAATTGCAGCGCCAATCGTATCGGCAATCCAGTCATAAACATCCGAGGAACGTCCGTCGACGAAAGATTGATGCCATTCGTCGCTGATTCCGTATAAGCTGCAGAAAATAAGGCTAACAACTGCCAAGAGCCACGGTTTAGCAATAAAATGTTTTAAAAAACGCCAGGCAAATAAAGCCAGAATAAAATAGGCGCCGGCATGATACAGTTTGTCTTGGTGTTCGAACCACATTGGCGCCGGCAGGGAAGGTTGATGCGACAGCCAAAAAATAAATCCGCAGTAAGAAGCCAAAAGTGAAAAGTCCCTAAATTTAGTCATCATTTGAATTCGTTGGTAATGAAAAACATATTTCGAATAGCCGAAAGTTGCTTGTTCCAAGCCTCGATTCCGGAAAAACTGTTGCACACTCATCAGGCTTGGCGGTACTGCGAGGACGACTTACTAAGCTATGAGTCGGTAGATACGCCAAAGACTATTGAAGCTACGCAATTTCCCGATAAACCTCGGTTATTGTCGCCGAAACAAATGCCACGTCGGCAATTAACGACTCCGGAAGGCCTTGCGGCATTTTTTCATGCCTTGGCGCATATCGAGTTCGTTGCAATTTATCTGGCCTGGGATATTATTTACCGATTTCGCGGCTTGCCCAACGAGTTTTATCGGGATTGGCTGCGAGTAGCCGATGAGGAATCACAACATTTTACGTTATTAAGCGACCATCTTGCGACACTCGGTTACGATTATGGCGATTTGCCGGCACATGGCGGTTTATGGGATCATGCACATGATACCCGGTACGACTTGTTAGCAAGATTGGCTATTGTGCCTCGTTGTTTGGAAGCGCGCGGCCTGGATGTAACGCCGGCGATGATCGAAAAACTTGAAGCATTAGGCCATGCTGATGGTGTTGCGATTTTAACCCGAATTTTGAATGATGAAGTCGGTCATGTGCAATTGGGTTCGAAATGGTTCGATTATCAGTGCCGCCAACAATCGCTCGACCCCTGCGAAACCTATAAAAAACTCATCAATCATTACTTCAAAGGCAAACCGAAAGGCCCATTTAATCGCGAAATGCGTATAATTGCCGGCTTCTCGGATGCTGAACTGGATTGGCTGGAATATGAACAAAAACAATAATGCTTCGACGCCTGTATTTGATTACCCGATTTTTGGTCTGGGATTCAGGCCATTTTTTATATTGGCCGGTTTATTCGCGTTATTGCTGATTTTATTGTGGAATGCCATCTATAAAGGCGAGTTGTCGGTTCAAAATTATTATGCACCGAATATCTGGCATGCACATGAAATGTTGGCCGGTTACTCGGTGGCCGTCATTGCCGGTTTTTTGTTAACGGCCGTGAAAAATTGGACAGGACAGGCAACTGCAAGCGGTGATAGTTTGGCCGGACTTTGTTTGCTTTGGTTGTATGGCCGGATTTTGCCGTTTTATGCCGAGCTATTACCGGAATTTTTGATCGCGTTGACCGATTTTGCCTTTTTGCCGGTGTTGGCTTATTCGGTCAGTCGGCCGATTCTGCGATCCGGGCATAACAAGAGTTTGGTTTTCATAGCCTTATTGGCGTTGATGGCGACGGCTAATGCCTTGGTTCACCTTGAAATGCTTGATGTTTATGAAAGTACGGCCATGTTGGGACTCAACATGCTTTTGGCTATTATCATCGTGATGATTTTGGTCGTTGCCGGGCGTGTTTTTCCGTTTTTTACCGAACGCGGCTTAAAGGGCGTTATCGCGATTCGCAATCCGCTTTTAGACGTCTTGTCGATTGTTTCGGTCGCCTCGGTTTTCTTGTTGCAAATGGCCGGTATATCCGGGCACATTCTTGCTGTGAGTGCTATTGCCGCTTTGGTGATCAATCTTATGCGTATTGCTGGTTGGCATGTGCGGCAAGTTTGGTATGTGCCGCTGCTGTGGATATTGTATATCGGTTATGGATGGATCATTTTGGGGTTGGGCTTAACCGTTTTGGCCGCTTATGCAAAAATTTCGTATTCTTTGGTTTTGCATGCGTTTACGCTAGGTGGAATCGGTGTGTTGACCTTGGGCATGATGGTCAGAGTATCACTGGGGCATACGGGGCGAGTTATGAAGGTTTCGAATGTTATTGTCATTGCTTTTGTTCTGTTGAATTTATCCGCTTTCGTTAGGGTTATTCTTCCCGCTTTGTTACCTGCTTGGTATGGTCAGTTTGTTTATATCTCGACACTGGCTTGGTTGGCGGCCTTTGCTCTGTTTGTGTTTGTTTACGCGCCGATTTTATTAGCGCCTAGACCCGATGGAAAACCCGATTAGAAAAGAGTGGGTAATATTTACGGGATTGCGCGTTCGGCATAGGGAAATACCGGCTCTTTTATGACAAAGAGACGATGTAGGTTGGATGTTTTTTAAAAATTAACTCATTGGAGATTGTATGGCTGAAACTGTAGATGAATTGACTGTCACCTACGAAGATGGCGGTATTGAAACCGTCAAGGAACTCGATAAAAAAGTATTGAGTAAAGGCGCATGGGCGACGGTGATCTATCGCTACCAAGATTGGGATCGCAAGAAAGAAGCCTACGGCCCCGATAAATATACGATTCGCCGCTATCAAAAACGCAACGGCGAATACCAGCAAAAATCCAAATTCAACATTTCCAGTAAGGATCAAGCCAAAAGCATCATCGGTGCATTGCAGGAATGGACCGAAGATTGATCTAGTCCACCGTAGAACAAATATCGGCCGACTGCGTGCCTGTCAAAGACCCGGTACATAGCATTTCATGAAGGCCTGGCAATCAACTTCGTATGATGAAAGCACTCGGGGAGGTTAGGGTGCGGTCCTCGGTAGACGCATCCCATACCTTTTGGTCTTAGACAGTTTTTCGATCAAAAGAGAGTAAGTCCTTTCAGTAGCTCGGAATGTTCGTATTAGGCTCAAAAATCGGAGTCGGCTCGCTTGTCGGTCTTTCGACGATCGAGCGTACATGTATGTCGCGCTGCGGGAATGGAATTTCTATATGATGTTCACGGAAGGCATGATTAATTCGGAAATGAATATCATGGGTAACCGGCAGTCGGTGACCCAATTCGCTAACATAAACCCGTATAGAAAAATCTAAAGAACTATCGCCGAAGCCAAGCATCAACACACTGGGTTCTGGATCTTGCAAAACCAATGGTGTAGATCTAACCGTTTCCAGCATGACTTTATGGGCTAGCTCGATATCGGAACCATAGGCTATACCGATTGGGATCACTACCCGTGTCGTCGGATCGGTCAAGGTCCAATTGATCATTTTCTCGGTGATGAATGCTTTGTTCGGTACGATCAATTCCTTTTGATCCCAATCGGTGATGGTTGTGGCACGCATTTGAATGCGGCTGACTTTGCCGCTGATATCGCTGATAGTCACGGTATCGCCGACTCGTATCGGCCGCTCGAACAGAATAATAATACCGGAAACCATGTTCGCGAAGATCTCTTGCAGACCGAAACCCAAGCCTAAACTGAGTGCGGCGACTAACCATTGCACCTGAGACCAACTGCCGCCTAGTTCATTCGCGACCACGATAAAGCCGATCGAAATCAATAAATATTTGGCCAAGTGATTGACCGCATAGCGAAAACCGGCATCGACCGTTATGCGCCGAAAAATCAACAACTCCATAACGCCCGGAAAATTGCGGATCGCAACACCGACAATGAAGGCATAGAGGCCGGCTAGAAACAAATTGGTCAGGGTTATAGGCTGATAGGCTTCTTGGTTATCAATCATGACGAGGTGTTGCCACAACGTGATGTTGTCGAGAAACGCGAAGGCCGGCAGAATATTTCGCCATATCATCCATGATCCGATAATAAGCGTAAATCCGATAAAAACATTCAGTAGCGCTTTGGTTTGGGCATTGATCTTAGGGATATCCAGCAGTTCTTCTTCGGCGGTTACAACATTATCTTCCGAGCCAGTGGTTGTCGGTTTCGAACTTTGCGCGGCAGCAGTCTTGCGTTTTTGCCGTGCGTTTTTCAGGGCTAGTTGGCGGTTAGCCAAAGTTAGCCAACGCAGCACCAAGTCATAAATAATAATACTGATAAATATCATCCTCAGCGTTACGATCAATTTGTGCTGCAATTCCAAAGCGCTTAGATAATAGCCTGCGGCCGCAAATCCGATAATGGTTAGGGGTATGACGACCGACGCTGGATACCAAATATAGCGCGATCGATAAAGCCATCCGTTCGGATTCGTTTCAAGGTAATTCTGCAGCACTCCTTTCGATGGCTTGAGGATAATGAATAAAAACGCGGCTAAAGAAAGCATTAAGATAATGACTGCCAGTCGTCCGAGATTATCGCTATGCGATGCTATAGCGGGGCTTCCGCTCAGTTCGGTCAGAAACACGCTCGGCACGGCAACAAATCGTACCCAAGCGATTTGTTTGCGAAATACCCCGGCATTTTTGGCCTTCCATTGAAAATGTTGCTGAGCAACGCCTTCCGGTGCGAACAGTCGGTAAAAAATCGAAAGCGTTAATAACGGTATTGAAGCGGCTTGCAATCCTGCTCCGATTGCTTGACTAAAGTCGGCAACATGAGGATTGTCGACCAATAACCAGCCGACTAAAAAAATCAGGAGGGGCAGAGGCAGTGCTAAAACGAAAATGTCGCCCATCGCGATCAATGTATAGGAAAATTTGTCGGTATAGACTTTTCCGATTCGGTTTGAAATGGCTGTCAATTGCTGTTTGACCTTAGCCTTGATCGTCATGAGTGCGATCAGAATTATTATCGAAAAGGCGCTAAATAGCGATTTGGATAGTGCGGCTTTAACGATGTCTTTTGTAAAGCTTAACCAGTTTAGAGGCGACAGCAGCCATTGAAATGAACCGAATAAGTCGATGAGGTAATGGGTATCGATCGGAGCTGAACTCGGTACCCACAACAAACGTTCATCAAGATAAGCGGCAAATTTTTCAGCTTGACTAAGCATTTGTTGTCTTGCGAAATCCAGATCGCCGAGGCTTCGCAAATAAGTCGTGTAAGCAATCGATAATCGGTTCAGTAAATCTTTTTGGCTATTAAGTAATACGCGCAATTCGGCCTGTATCATCATTCGTTCATTGGCCGGTAGCTTGCTGTCGACCTCCGAGTCCATGATTCTATGTAGTTCCTGATCAATATCTGCCAATTGCTTCAGTCGGTCCTCAACCTTGAATTGCGCAAGACCGGTTTGAGCGGTTTCGTCTTGGATGGTCTGGGATTGAAATGAGAATTGCCCGGCGGTAGGTACATTACGCCGTTGTTCTCTAAGTATTTTGCCGAGTGCAGGACTGAGTCCGGCTAAGCTGATTTTACGTTCGGCACTTTTGAAATCGGTTTCAATTTCGGCGGATTTGCTATCGATTTTGTTTTTCTGTTCGCCGCTTTGTTCTATCTTGGCTGTGATGGTCTGAAGATCGCGGCTGTATTGAATGTTGTCACGGGTAACGACTTGTATGACCGGATGTTTATCGGCCAATTCCCGTTCGGCTTGGTCGAGGGCTTCCTGCATTTCCTTGGCTTCTTGTTGGCGGCGTTCGGACAGGGTGTTTTCTATTGCAGCGATAACCGGGGCGAGCAAATTCTTCTGTATATCCAACAATTGCAGTTCGGATTTGATGGCTTCGGTCCTAAGCGGATTGCTGGCAGCCTCGATTTCCAGCTTTTTTAATTCGGCCGTGCGTGATTCGATCAAGGTTTTTAAATGAATGTGCCGGGCTTCGATTTCCAGTTTCGATTCTACAGCGGTTGGCGGGATTTCGAGCTTATTTCGGGCGGCATCGAGGTCTTGTTTTGCCTCAACCGTTTCTTGGCGAATCTGCTGCGGACGATTGTTTTGTTCGGTTAAGAGCGCGTCGAGTCTTTTGATTTGTTGGTCGAGGTTGCTAATTTTGCCTTTTTCGATAATCAGGCGTTGCTCGAGTTCTTCGATGGGGATGTGACTGAAGTCCTCTTGCTTTTGTTTCTCCAGTTTTTGTTGGGTTTGTTTGATTTCATTTTGTAAGGTTTTAATTCTGTCGGGCGCTTGTTGCAGGGCTTTTTGATAGTTTTCGCTGCGAAAATTAAACTCTCCGGTATTGGCAAGATTATCTAAAGCGGACTGATAATATTTAAGCGTTTTGGCTTTTACGCCTTCGTCGATACCTTCCCGGGTGGTAAGTGCTTCGATTTTGTTGCGTAGGTTCTCCGGATCATATTCGGATGTTACTGGCTTGCCGGTTTGGCTTTGAGCCAAAACGAGTTGGGGCATTAAGCTGCTTAGTAAAGTAAAAATAAGCAAGCCAATAATTGCCGGAGAGATCGGTTGGGTTGTCGAACAGATATTTTTCATCGATGATGGAACGTCTTAATAAAAGATAGCAGGAGCAAAAATCCGCAAGCACCAAGGAAGGTGCGAATGCGGATTTTGCAGGAGCAAAAATCCGCCGAAACTTTGTGCCTCTATGAGCTAGTCCCGAAGTTTGAAGTGCGAAAGTTATACTTTTCGATATGCCGATAATACAGAATTCGGCAGTTTAACCATGAAGCACATGAAGTCTATTAAGTATTTCAAGAGATTGCCTAAACATTTCCGCTAACCTCTTGGGTGAGCGAAAGTTCTATACAAAAGCATAACAAGTTATTGAATTAACTTTTTATTATTCATGATCTTCATGGCGAAATGCTTTTTCTATACCCTTTGCTGGTCAAATTTCGGCGCCGGGGGTCCGTCAAAGGACGCCGTGAATACGTCCATGTAGGCTCTGTGACAGCAAGCATCCCTGCTGTCAAAGCCTTTGCCGAACATCCAAGCGCCTCCATGCGTCAATGTTGAAATTTGAAGGGCGATGGGTATAGGCTAATTAATCGATAAATCGTTTAATTAAATTGCCGTACTCGTCAATTCTTCGGTCGCGCAGATAGGGCCAAATTTGTCTGACGCGCTCGCTACGCGCGCGGTCCAATTCCTTAGTCAAGATGATTTGTTCGCTGGTTCCGGCTTGCGCGAGAAATTCGCCTTGCGGACCGGTGATGAAGCTGTTGCCCCAGAATTCGATGCCGGTCGAGGCGTCATCGGGCGATGCTTCGAATCCGATGCGGTTACACGAAACGACCGGTAGTCCGTTAGCGATCGCGTGCGCGCGTTGAATCGTGATCCATGCGTCGAGTTGGCGCTGCTTTTCGTCGTTAGTATCGGCAGGATCCCAACCGATCGCGGTCGGATAAATCAAAATATCGGCGCCTGCCAAGGCCATTAAACGGGCGCCTTCCGGATACCACTGATCCCAGCAAACCATCACGCCCAATTTACCGATCGAGGTCTCTATCGGTTTAAAACCGATGTCGCCGGGTGTGAAGTAATATTTTTCATAATAACCGGGATCGTCGGGAATATGCATCTTTCGGTATCTGCCGGCGATGCTGCCGTCTGTGTCGAATACGACGGCAGTATTGTGATAAAGGCCCGGCGCGCGCTTTTCGAATATTGTCGATACGATGACGATCTCTTGATCCTTGGCGGCTTGAGACAGTATTTCGGTACTCGGTCCTGGAATCGGTTCGGCCGTGGCGAAGCAGTTAAAATCTTCATTCTGGCAAAAATACGGGCCTAAATGTAGTTCCGGCAAAACGGCCAAGTTGGCTCCGGATTGTTTGGCCTCTTTGATTAAATCGATCGATAGATTTAGATTGCCGGCTTTGTCGGCGTTACAAGGTTGTTGAATCGCGCTGACGATGATGTTCGAGCTCATGATTATGATGTATGACTGCGGTTCGGAAAAATCTCTCGCTCCCAAGCCCTAGCTTGGGAGTGTATATAGTCCAAGCTCTGCTTGGTGTGTATACAAGCAAAGCTTGACGGGGCGATGAAGTTCGATTTCATGATTGTGAGATATGACGGCTGTTCGAAGAAGTTCGGTATTATATCGCCAATTGCCGGGCGCAGTTATACCCTTTGCGGGATAAAATTCATGGCGCCTTATCAGGCGAGTTACCGAACCCTCAGCAAAGCCCGTAGTTCCTCGACGTTATTTATCACGAAATCCTTATTCCTTAATCTGTCGAGATAGTTGCCGGAAACTGCATCGTCATGCAATGCAGGCTGCCGTATTGATGCACGATCGGCCGGCAGGGCGTGGCAATGATTTCGTGTTGAGGGAAACATTCGGCTAGTTTATCGACGGCGGTTTGATCCATTGGATCGTCGTAAACTGGAACCATGACCGCATCATTAATGATCAGAAAGTTCGAGTAATTGGCGGGTAAACGCTTGCCGTCTGCGTCGAAAATCGGTTTCGGCAAATCCAGCGCAACCAACTTGTACGGTTCGCCGCTAATCATTTTCATGGCCTTAAGCTGTGCCTCCATGTTTTTTAGGCTTTGGTAATGCTTCTCGGACGGATCGTTGCTGCTAGTATAGGCGATTGTGTCGGAACTGCAGAAGCGGGCGAGCGTGTCGATATGGGCATCGGTGTCATCGCCGTCGAGATTTTCCTGATCGATCCACAATACGCGTTCGGCGCCGAAATGCTTTTGTAATTGCGCCTCGATTTGATCCCTGTTCAATTCCGGATTCCGGTTCGGATTGAGCAGGCATTGTTTGGTCGTCAATATCGTGCCTTCGCCGTCGCTTTCGACGCTGCCGCCTTCAAGTACCATGTCGATGTCGAGATGCGGGTTGCTTGCGAACGGGGCGTGTTTCAGTAAATTCCGATTCAAGGCATTGTCGGCCGCATGTTCGTATTTGCCGCCCCAGCCGTTGAAACGGAAATTTAGCAATAGCGGCTTGCCGTCTTTTTCGACGGTCAGAAATGCGGTATCTCTAACCCAGATATCGTTGTAATAGGCATGTATGAAACGGATACCGGATTTTTCGACTGGTAACAGCGTTTCGATATGTCGTTGCTGAACAGCGCTCTTGCACAAGATGATCAACGATTCATAACGGCAGATCGTTTCGGCGATGAAGCGATAGCTTTGTTCGACGTCGTTGAGATTCCCCCCGAAATCGCCGGATTGATCAGGCCATGCAATCAGTACGGCGGATTGTTTTTCCCATTCTGCTGGAAAACGGATCATTTTTTGTTTTTCCTATGTTATAAAGTCGACGAAGTGTCGGAGATCGATTGAAAAAGCATTTCTCGGGCATGGGCCAAGGTGTTTTCGGTAATGTTAACGCCGCCGAGCATGCGAGCGATTTCTTCGACGCGTTCTTCGGGGGCTAGCGGCCTGACATTGGATGTCGTGATATCGCTCCGGTTATTTTTGGAGACATACAAATGATGATGGGCTTGCGATGCGACTTGAGGTAGATGTGTAACGCACATGACTTGCCGATTGAGACTCAAAGCGCGCAATTTTTGTCCGACGATTTCGGCAATGCCGCCGCCGATCCCGGAGTCGACTTCGTCGAAGATCATCGTCGGCGTGGTTTTGTCATGGCTGGTTGTAACCTGAATAGCAAGGCTGATTCGTGATAGTTCTCCGCCGGATGCAACTTTTGATAAAGGCTTGGCCGGAAGGCCAGGATTGGCGCTAACCAGAAATTCCACTTTATCTTGGCCATCGGCGCGTGGGTGTGTAGCACCTAGCGGTGAAACTTGTACGATGAAATCGCCTTGCGGCATGCCAAGCTCCTTGATCATCGCCGAAATCCGTTCTTGCAATAGCTGGCCGCCTTGTTGGCGTTTTCGAGTTAATTGAGCGGCTAATTCATGGTATGCAGCAAGTAGCCTCTCGGTTTTTTCGGTTAATTCTTCGATGCGCTCGCCACTGTGGGTCAGATTGTTCAATTCCTGCTCGAGACCGAAGGCCAGTTCCGGCAATTCCTCGGGTTGTACATGGTGTTTACGGCAGAGGCTTTGAATGATGCCGATTTGGTTTTCCAGTGACTCCAAGCGCAAGGGGTCTGCCTCCAGGCTATCCAAATAGCGGCGTAATTGGTGCGCGGCTTCCTCGATCTGAATTTGCGCTTCGTTTAAAATGCCGTTGATAGATTCGATATCCGGCGCAAAACGCGTTAAATCGTTCAAGGCATGAGTCGATTGTAGCAGCAACCGGTTGAGCGATTGTTCGTCGTTTTCGTAGAGTAAATCAAGCTGCCGATGCCCGGTCGCTAGGATTTCTTCGAGGTGGGCTAGTTTGCTGTGTTCTTCTGTTAGTTCGGCATAATTGAAATTGTTCAAGTCGAGTTGCTGCAATTCGTCGAGCTGGTAGCGCAGTAATTCTTCGCGCTCGGTTCTGTCCGCGCTGGCTTTTTTCAGAGCTTGTAGTTCCTTGTGGGTTTGTTGCCATTGGTGGAAGTGGGTATCGACTTGGTCTAGTAGGGCTTGATTGCCGGCAAAAACGTCTAGCAATCGGCGCTGTTCATCGCTATGGAGTAAAGTCAAATGCGCATGCTGTCCGTGTATTTCAACTAGCTTTTCACTGAGTTCTTGTAAGGTTTGCAATGTAACCGGGCGATTGTTGATATAGGCTTTTGATCGGCCGTCATGGTTGATGACGCGCCTAATCAGGCAGTGTTGATCATCATCCAGCTCGTTTTCTTCAAGCCATTTTTTTGCCAGAGGGGCATCCGATAAATCGAATTCCAAATTGATTTCTGCACGCTTGCTATTTGGCCGGATATAGCCGGAATCGGCCCGATCGCCTAGCGCCAAGCCAAGTGCGGTCAATAAAATCGATTTGCCGGCGCCGGTTTCGCCTGTCAATACCGACATGCCGGTGTTTACATCCAGGTTTAATGTTTTGACGACAGCCAGGTCGTTAATGGAAAGATTTAGTAGCATGAGAATGAGTTAAGGATAACCGCCGCTCCAGTTGAGTTTTTTTCTGAGGATTTCAAAAAAGTCGTGTCCTTCGGGATGGAGAATTCTAATCGGTTTCGGGTCTTTTTTAATCAAAATTTTATCACTGATCAATACTTCGGGTATTTCGAGATGATCGCAAGTAACCAAGGCATTGATTTGTTTGGTTTGACAAAAGCTGATTTCGATTTCGGCCGAATCGTCGATGACGATCGGGCGATTCGATAGCGTATGAGGATTAAGCGGTACCAAAACCAAGGCATTTAGAGACGGGTGCAAAATCGGGCCGCCCGCCGACAATGAATAAGCGGTCGAACCGGTCGGGGTCGAGACGATCATGCCGTCGGATCGTTGCGAATTCAGATAGACCCCGTTAATGTGCGTGACGATTTCTATCATGCTCGGCGTGACCCAGCGATGCACGACGACTTCGTTTACGGCGGTTTGTTCGTTAAATACCCGATGGTCGCGAATGACTTTGGTTCGCAATAGATAGCGCCTTTCTTCGCTATATTGGCCGGTTAAAATGTTATTGAGCTTGGGTAATAATTCATACGGCGAAATGTCGACCAGAAACCCGAGTCGGCCCAAATTGATCCCGATCAGTGGAATGTCGTATTCGGCGATTGCCCGCGCGGCGGATAAAAACGTGCCGTCGCCACCGGCGGCGATAATCAGGTCGCAGCGCTCTCCGATAGTCTCGATGGCACAGCTTTCAATGCCGGATTCCGTTATAAATTGAGCGCTCAAACGGTCTACTACGACGGCATAGTCGTGCTGTTTGAGGTAGCGGTAAAGTATCGCTAAAGTATCGGCAATGCCGGGATCGCTGGCTTTACCGATAATACCGATGGTTTTGAATGGGCTGTGCATGGTCGTTAATCTGGGAAAGGATTTGTTCGAATTATACTCAATAAGTCAAGGGATGAGGTTTTAAAGATGAAAGATGAGAAAGGTGAAAGGTGAAAGGTGAAAGGGGAAAGGGGAAAGGGGAAAGGGGAGGGGTGTGGTGTGGTGTGGGCTGTGATGGGGGGTATTACGCGAGTTATGCTAAGTGGGTGTTTTTATTGTATTTGCTAGTATTGACAAGCAGAGGGTGAGCTGCTAATTTGCGCGGTTGGCACTCGATGGGGTAGAGTGCTAATACGCTAGAGGGTTTAATGTGAGTAACAATCAGGTGTTGAACGAAAGATCGCTGCAATTATTGAAAGCATTGGTTGAACGTTATATCCAAGACGGACAACCGGTAGGATCGCGCGCATTGTCTAAGGATACCGAATTGAAATTGAGTCCGGCAACGATTCGTAATGTCATGGCCGATCTGGAAGACATGGGTTTGATTCGTTCTCCGCACACCAGTGCTGGCCGGGTGCCAACCGTAAGCGGCTATCGTTTGTTCATCGATTCGCTGCTGACTGTTAAGCCTCTGGACTCTGAAGAACTTAAGCTGTTACGCAAAAATTTAATTGCCAAAGATAACGTCAATGATGTCATCGGTGTGGCATCAAGGATATTATCCGACGTCACGCGCATGGCCGGTGTCGTGACATTGCCCAAGCGCGAACTGGTCAGTCTACGCCATATCGAGTTTTTGCCGTTATCCAACACCCGTGTATTGGTCATTTTCGTGACTAACGAACAGGAAGTGCATAATAAAATCCTCCATACCTCAAAGCAATTTACGCCCGCTCAATTGCAGCAAGCCGCTAATTATTTAAATTCCGTCTATTCCGGGTTAAGTCTAGCCGCAGTTAGAAAAGCCGTACTGAAAGAACTCAAGGACGCTCAAGAGCGAATGAACAGGGAAATGTTGGACGCGGTAGAAATGGCCAAGTTGGCGCTCGATCCTGAAAAGTCGGATGAAGATTATGTGCTAAGCGGCGAGACCAATTTAATGGGATTTTCCGAGTTATCGGACATGGATAGGCTTAAGGAGCTGTTCGATGCTTTTAGTCAAAAACGCGGTGTTATCCATTTGCTAGATCAATGCTTAAATGCCGAAGGCGTGCAAATTTTTATCGGTGAAGAATCAGGTTATCACGCATTCGAACAATGCAGTTTAGTCACCGCCCCGTACTCGATTAACGAACAAGTGGTCGGCGTTTTAGGTGTAATAGGACCCACCCGAATGGCTTATGAAAAAGTGATTCCTTTTGTCGATATTACGGCAAAATTATTAGGCGCGGCCTTGAATCCTAAAACATAAGCCCCACATTCCTTGACATGAAGTTTTCCGCGGAAGCGGACCGTTTTTATTTAAACCGGAGTTTAATAATGAGTAACGAGCAGGAGTTGCCGGAAAAGGCAACGGACGAGCAAGCTGATGTCATTTCGGCGCAAAGCGCCAGCGCGCAGCTAGATAGCAATGTAGACGATAGCAGTCAGCCGCAGGCGGCTCAAAAGGTAAATGTCGAAGAGTTGTCGCAAAAGCTCGAGGAGGCCGAACAAAAGGCTACGGAAAATTGGGACAAAGTTCTGCGCATACAAGCGGAAATGGAAAACCTGAAAAGAAGAACCCAAAAGGATTTGGAAAACGCTCATAAGTTTGCGTTGGAAAATTTTGCCAAAGAATTATTAACTGTCGTCGATAGTTTGGAGCTTGGTTTGCAAGCCGCTATCGGCGACAGCCCCGAAGTGCAAAAGTTTCGAGAAGGCAGCGAACTGACATTAAAACAATTCGAAGCCGTTTTTTCTAAATTCAATATAGAAGTGGTTAATCCGCTCGGACAACCGTTCGATCCTGAGCTTCATCAGGCGATGGCGATGCAACCATCCGCCGATGCCGAACCGAACTCGGTCATTAATGTATTTCAGAAGGGCTATGTATTGAATGGACGGTTGTTGCGCCCGGCAATGGTTGTTGTCGCCAAGGCCGACGATAACCCTCCGCAAGAAACACCAAAAATCGATGAACAGGCTTGAACGCTTTAAAACAGCCCCCATATCGTAAACAACTAAAATTTTAAATACACTCTCAAGTCTGGAGCAATCAATGGCTAAAATAATCGGAATAGATTTAGGAACCACCAATTCTTGCGTGGCTGTGCTCGAAAACGGCACCGCACGCGTGATCGAGAATAGCGAAGGCGCTAGAACCACGCCTTCGGTCATCGCTTTCACTAAAGACGACGAGGTACTCGTCGGACAATCGGCTAAGCGCCAAGCGGTAACCAATCCCGAAAACACCTTGTTCGCGATCAAACGCTTGATCGGCCGCCGATTCAAAGACGATGTCGTGCAAAAAGACATCAAAATGGTGCCTTATAAAATCGTACCGGCCGACAACGGCGACGCCTGGGTCGAATGTCACGGTAAAAAAATGGCCGCGCCCGAAGTATCGGCTCGGATATTGATGAAGCTGAAAAAAGACGCCGAAGCTTATTTAGGCGAGGAAGTCAAAGAAGCGGTTATTACCGTACCGGCTTATTTTAACGATTCTCAACGTCAGGCTACCAAAGATGCAGGTCGTATCGCCGGTCTCGACGTCAAGCGTATCATCAACGAGCCGACGGCAGCGGCACTGGCATTCGGGATGGACAAACCGAAAGGCGATATGAAAATTGCCGTATACGACTTGGGTGGCGGTACATTCGATATTTCAATCATTGAAATCGCCGAGATCGAAGGCGAGCATCAGTTCGAAGTATTGTCGACAAATGGGGATACCTTCCTCGGCGGTGAAGACTTCGACCTTAGAATCATTGACTTTCTGGCTGATGAGTTCAAACGCGACAATGGTATCGATTTGCACAACGACCCTTTGGCCCTACAAAGACTTAAAGAAGCTGCCGAAAAAGCCAAAATCGAATTGTCGTCTTCTCAACAGACCGATATCAATCTGCCTTATGTCACGGCTGATGCAACAGGCCCTAAACATTTAAATGTCAAATTGACTCGGGCTAAATTGGAATCCTTGGTGGATGACCTGATTGATAAAACCAAAGGCCCCTGTTTAATGGCGCTAAAAGATGCCGGCTTATCTGCATCGGATATCGATGATGTGATTTTGGTCGGCGGTCAGACTCGAATGCCTCGCGTTCAAGAATTCGTTAAATCAATCTTCGGCAAAGAACCGCGTAAGGACGTTAATCCGGATGAAGCGGTTGCCTTAGGTGCTGCGATTCAGGCCGGTGTATTGGGCGGCGATGTCAAAGATGTATTGTTGCTTGATGTGACGCCTCTATCGCTCGGTATCGAAACCTTGGGCGGTGTCATGACCAAGCTGATCGAGAAAAACACGACGATCCCAACCAATGCTTCGCAGGTTTTTTCAACGGCGGACGACAATCAAACCGCTGTAACGGTTCATGTTTTACAAGGCGAACGGGAGGTTGCCAGCGGTAACAAATCACTGGGGCGTTTCGATCTGGCCGATATTCCTCCGGCGCCGCGCGGTGTTCCGCAAATCGAGGTGACTTTCGATATTGACGCAAATGGTATTTTGAATGTCTCGGCTAAAGACAAAGCGACCGGTAAAAAACAATCGATTGTGATCAAGGCTTCGAGCGGTCTATCCGATGAAGAAGTCGATCGTATGGTCAAGGATGCCGAGGCGCATGCCGATGAAGACCGCAAAGTGACCGAATTGGTGAGTGCGCGTAATCATGCTGAAGGAATCATGAATGCTACCGAGAAATCGATGAAGGATCTCGGTGACCAGGTTTCGGGCGATGAAAAGTCGGCAATCGAAACTGCGATCAATGAATTAAAAGACGTTCTGAAAGGAAGCGATAAAGAGGCTATCGAGGCCAAAACCAATGCGCTAACCGAATTGTCCGGTAAACTTGCCGAGCGCGTTTATGCGCAAAAATCGGAAGCCGAAGGTAGTGCTGATGCCGGTGAGCAATCATCGAAAAGCTCGTCTAGTGCTGACGATGGTGTCGTCGATGCCGAGTTTGAAGAGGTCAAAGACGACGACAAGAAATAATTCTATTCCGGTACCGGTTGGCTTGTCGATTACGGTTTGTCAACCGGTGTATAACTTAATCTAAATACCACGGTATGGTATTTTAAAACCTACCCAATCAGGCCTTTATTTCTTCGGAAAATAATAAGCCTGCATCGAACGATCATATAAAAAACATGGCAAAAGAAGATTACTATAAGCTTCTCGGCGTCGACAGAAACGCCAGCGACGCGGAAATCAAAAAAAGTTACCGCCGCATGGCAATGAAATTCCATCCGGATAGAAACAAAGATAATCCTGACGAAGCCGAAGTAAAATTTAAGCAAATTAAAGAAGCTTATGAGGTTTTATCCGATCCTAAAAAAAGATCCGCATACGATCAATTCGGCCATGCCGGCGTCGATGCATCGATGGGTGGTGGGCCGGGCGGTTTCGGCGGGGGATTCAGCGGCGAAAGTTTTAGTGATGTCTTCGGCGATGTTTTCGGCGACATTTTTGGTGGCGGAGGACGTGCCCGCGGCGGCGCTCAACGTGGTGCCGACCTTCGTTACAACCTTGAGTTAACCCTAGAGGAAGCGGTCGGCGGAACAGAGGCAAAAATTCGCGTGCCGGTCATGGTGGTGTGTGACGAGTGTCATGGATCCGGTGCAAGAAAAGGCTCGTCTCCGGTCACATGCTCGACCTGTCATGGCCATGGCCAAGTTCGGATGCAACAAGGTTTTTTCTCGGTTCAACAAACCTGTCCGACGTGCGGCGGAACTGGCAAGCAAATCAAAGACCCTTGCCGGAAATGTCATGGACAGGGCCGGGTACAGGATACTAAAACATTGTCGGTCAAAGTACCTCCCGGCGTCGATACCGGCGACCGCATTCGTTTGTCCGGAGAGGGTGAAGCCGGCAAGGGCGGCGGACCGGCCGGCGACTTATATGTTCAAGTTCATGTCAAGGATCATCCGATATTTACCCGCGATGGAGCCAATTTGTACTGTGAAGTGCCGATAAGTTTCCCGACTGCTTGTTTAGGGGGGGAACTGGAGGTGCCGACGTTGAACGGCCGAGTCAAATTGAAAATTCCGGCCGAAACTCAAACCGGTAAATTGTTCAGGTTGCGCGGCAAAGGCGTGAAACCCGTTCGCGGAGGCGCAGTCGGCGATTTGCTATGTCGCGTGCAAATCGAAACTCCGGTGCATTTGACCAAGGAACAAAAAGAGATGGTCGAAAAACTCGGCGAGTCTCTAACCGGCGGAGGCAAGCAGCACAGCCCTCAGGAACACTCATGGATGGATGGTGTGAAAAGTTTTTTTGACAAATTGACAGGATAATCATGATGACAAGAATTGCTGTAGTTGGCTCTTCCGGAAGAATGGGGTTGTGCTTGATCAAAGCGGCCGCTTTTGCCGATAACGCCGAATTGACTGTTGCCGTTTCAAGGCCGGACAGCTTATCGATCGGCAAGGATGCCGGAGAGTTGGCCGGTATCAGCCCGTTGGCGGTCAAGGTAGTCGATAATTTAGCATCGGTAATAGACCGGTTCGATGTGTTGATCGATTTCACGAGGCCGGAACCGTCGATGGACTATATCGACATTTGTCGCCGAGCAGGAAAAAGTATCGTGATCGGCACGACCGGTTATAGCGAAGAGCAAAAACATGTCATCGCCGAGACTTCAAAACAAGTGCCGATCGTAATGGCGCCTAACATGAGTATCGGCGTTAATTTATCGCTCAAATTGCTGGAAATGGCCGCGAAAGTCATGGGTGATTATACCGATATCGAAATCGTCGAAGCCCATCACCGTCATAAAATCGACGCGCCATCCGGAACCGCATTACGCATGGGCGAGGTGGTCGCATCGGCATTAGGCCGAGACTTAAAGGATTGCGCGATCTACGGTAGAGAAGGTGTCACCGGCGAAAGAGACCGCAAAACGATCGGTTTTTCGACGATTCGGGCAGGCGATATCGTCGGAGAGCACACCGTGATGTTTGCCGATGAAGGCGAACGCATCGAAATCACTCATAAAGCCAGCAGCCGCATGACCTTCGCGAACGGTGCCGTTAGAGCCGCAATCTGGCTGAAAGACAAACCGAACGGTTTGTACGATATGCAGGATGTGTTGGGTTTGAAAGATTGATCTCACAATCGATTTCCTGATTAGCAAGATGCTTCAGCTTGCCGAAGCCAAGTGTCCGAGCAAGGACCAGTCGTAGTCGCAAAAACCAAAATATGCTGTTACCCAAGCTCAAGCTTGGGTAACCTGTTCAGGAAGCTCTAGCTTCCCGCCAATCAAGAAAGATTGAACGAGCGAGTCGGGGTTGATTGAGAATGTGCGGAGGTTGTGTCGGTCTCAGGAAGCTGGAGCTTGGGAAATGGCGTGATGTGGGTTGGCCGTTTTTAGCTTGACGCGCATGGCTTGCGAACCCCGTCCTGCTAGGGGATATGCTGATCTTTGGGCTTTAGCTGAAGAAACTTGCTAATCAGGATCGATTTAGAAAAAGCATTTATCCCCTTTCTTTGCTGGTCAAATTTCGACGCAGGGGTGTCCGTCAAAGGACGCGGTGAATACGTCCATGTAGGTTCTGTGACAGCATTCCTGCTGTCACAGCCTTTTCCGAACACCTCGGCGCCTTCATACGTCAATGCCGAAATTTGAAGTTCGATGGGTACCATGAAGTGATTTGAAGATTGAGTTTGTTGATTTTTTAGCGCAGTTCTTCATGGTGAATTGATGGTTTATGATGCCCTCGCAGCCTCTCCAGTTTGAGAAACCGGTGCGCCAAGGTTACGCTTTACAAAGATAAACGGACCTATTCTATTTTTTCGATTGCGGGTTGTGATCACAACTTGTTTCCTGCTTCACGGTCTTCCGTGGGAGTCGATACATTCAAATCCCTTCTTGCTCCATTTGTTCCTTTCTTCGATCGGCGTTTTCCTGCAGCAATGATTCCATCTTTTTAGCATCCTCAAGTGCTTTGGTTTGCGTTTCGAGTAGCTTTGATTGTTGAGAAACGTCAGTTTGCTGTTCGGAATCCGAGCAAGCGGCGAGGGCTATGGTTAATAGTCCTGAGATCAATTTGAATTGGATTTTCATGCCGGTTTCTTTGGCTGTGATCATGAGTTCCCCGGCACAAAGCCGGGGAGAAAGGTAAGAGCTTAGTTTATTCGCTGATCCGGTGTCCCGCCTGCGTAAGCCTTGACTGCGCAGAATTTGAATTCCGGAATTTTTGCAGCGGGATCTAACGCGTCATTGGTGACTAGGTTCGAGCTGGCTTCGTTATAGCAGAAGGCCATGAACAAAGTGCCTTTCTGTATGCCTAACTCGGCACGGGCATAGGCGCTGAGTTTGCCGCGTCTCGATTCGACCGTGATGAAGCCGCCCGGTTCGACGCCGAGTTTCTCCAGATCCAGCGGATGCAGACTGACGACCGGATCGGGTTCGATTGCATCCAACGTCGGCGAGTGCCGCGTCATGCTGCCGGTGTGCCAGTGCTCTAGTTGGCGGCCGGTGATGAATATCAAGGGATATTCGTTGTCGGGCAATTCATCTGCATGAATGAAGTCGGCCGGTACGAATCTGCCTCTGCCGGTCGCGGTCGGGAAGCCGTCTGTGAAGATGATCGGTTGTCCCGGATCGCCGACATTTTCGAGCGGATAGGTCAACGAATCCTCATTCTCGAGTCTTTCCCAAGTCATGCCGGCAATGCTGGTCATCGCTTGACGCATTTCATTGAATACGTCTTCGGGGCCTTGATAATTCCAATCGCAGCCCAAACGTTTTGCGATTTCTTGAATGATCCATAGGTCTTGTTTTGCTTCGCCCGGCGGGTTGACCGCTTGGCGCCCCATCTGGACGCGGCGATCGGTGTTCGAGAACGTGCCGGTCTTTTCGTAGAAAGCTGAAGCCGGCAGGATGACGTCGGCAAACCCCGCGGTTTCGGTTAGGAAAATATCTTGCACAACCAAATGTTCAAGCGAGGCCAGAGCCTTACGCGCGTGGTTTTGGTTCGGGTCGGACATTGCCGGGTTCTCGCCTTCGATATACATACCGAACACTTCGCCGTCGAGTATCGCATGGATCATTTCGACCGTGGTCAGGCCGCGTTTCGGGTCCAGTTCCGTATTCCAGAGTTTTTCATATTTCGCGCGGAATTTCGGATCCTCAACCGATTCGTAATCCGGATAGACCATCGGAATCAAGCCGACGTCCGATGCCCCTTGTACGTTGTTTTGACCGCGCAGCGGATGCAGGCCGGTTCCGGGTCTCCCTATTTGGCCGGTCATCAAAGCCAGCGCGATCAGGCAGCGGGCGTTGTCTGTACCGTGAATATGCTGCGATACACCCATGCCCCAAAGGATCATCGATCCTTTCGAAGTCGCATAAAGCCTTGCGACTTCTTTGATGGTTTCGGCGTCGATACCGCAAATCGGTGCGACTTTTTCCGGGCTGTAATTGCGTAGATGCGTGCGCATCTGATCGAAGCCTTCGGTATATTGTTTGATATAGGCGTCGTTTTGCAGATTTTCAGCCAATATCGTATGCATGATACCGTTCAGCAATGCGACATCGGTATCGGGGCGGAATTGCAGTACGTGTGACGCGTATTTCGCGATCGCGGTGCGGTTTGGGTCCATTAGTATAATTTTGGTGCCGCGTTTGGCCGCATTCTTCATGAACGTCGCGCCGACCGGATGATTGACGGTCGGATTCGAGCCGATGATGATGATCACTTCAGCCTGGGCGACATCGGAAACCGGGTTCGATACCGCGCCGGAGCCCAAACATTCCAACAGTGCGACGACCGATGAGGCATGGCATAGACGGGTACAATGGTCGACATTGTTCGAACCGAAGCCGATGCGCACCAGTTTTTGGAACAAATAGGCCTCTTCGTTACTGCCTTTCGCGGAGCCAAGGCCGGCCAGCGCTTTCTTGCCTTTTTCGTCACGGATTTTTTTCAAACCGTTTGCGGCGAAGTCGAGCGCTTCTTCCCAAGTTGCTTCCCTGAATTCTTTATCTAAGTCATTAGGGTCCAGTAATTCAGTGCTTTTCGGAACCCCTTCGCGCCTTATCAATGGCTTGGTCAGACGCAACGGGTTGTGGATGTAATTGAAACCGTAACGGCCCTTGACGCAGAGACGGAAATGATTCGTGTAACCGTCGCGGCCTTCGGTATAAAGGATTTTGTTGTCTTTGACATGATATTTGATTAAACAGCCGACGCCGCAGTAAGGACAGGTCGAATCGACGGTTTTATCGGCTTCTTGCAGACCGACATTTCCGGCAGGCATCAACGCGCCGGTCGGGCAGGCCTGGACGCATTCGCCGCAAGCGACGCAACTGCTCGCGCCCATCGGATCGGCGATGTCGAAGACGATTTCGGAATGCGAACCGCGATTCGCATATCCAATCACGTCGTTCATTTGTTCTTCGCGGCAGGCTCTAAGACAGCGTGTGCATTGTATGCAGGCGTCAAGATTGACGGAGATCGCCGGATGTGAAAGATCGGCTTGCGGTTGGCTACGGCCTTTGAAACGAGGCGTGCCGACGTCCATTTTTTCGGCCCAAAAATCCAGTTCCGATTTCAGGGTATAAGGAGATTGGGACTGCTTCGGCATGTCCGATTTGAGCAGTTCCAATACCAATTTTTGCGAACGGACTGCGCGTTCGCTTTCCGCCTTGATGTTCATACCTTCGGACGGCTTTCGACAGCATGACGGAGCGAGTACTCGCTCGCCTTCGATTTCGACGACGCAGGCCCGGCAGTTGCCGTCGGGGCGCAGATTATCCGAGTAACATAGATGCGGGATTTCTTTACCGTGTCGTTTTGCAGCCTGTAAGATCGTTTCGCCTTCAAAAGCGAAAACTTCCTCACCGTCGAGTTTGAAACCGATTTGCGGTTGATTCATAAATTCAGGATTCGCAGCCATGAGTTAACCTCTAGTGCTTGTTAATTCGTCGGGAAAATACTTGATGACGCAGCGCAGCGGATTGGGAGCGGCTTGGCCGAGCCCGCAGATCGATGCGTCGACCATGACTGAGGATAACTCTTCGAGCAAGTCGGTGTCCCAATTGTCTTGCATCATCAAGTCGGCCGCTTTTGCGGTACCGACGCGGCAAGGCGTGCATTGACCGCACGATTCGTCTTCGAAGAATTTCATCGCGTTCAATGCCAACTTACGTGCACTGTCTTGATTGGAAAAAATGATTACTGCGGCGGAACCGATGAAACAACCGTGCGGGTTCAAGGTATCGAAATCGAGCGGAATGTCGCCCATCGAAGCCGGCAAGATTCCGCCGGAAGCGCCGCCAGGAAAGTAACCGTAAAACTCGTGACCGTCGAGCATGCCGCCGCAATATTCGTCGATTAGCTCGCGTACCGTGATACCGGCTGGTGCCAAATGAACGCCGGGTTTGTTGACGCGTCCTGATACCGAGAACGAACGAAGGCCTTTACGGCCGTTTCTGCCGTGTGAGGAGAACCAGTCGGGGCCTTTTTCGACGATATCACGCACCCAATAGACCGATTCCATATTGTGTTCGAGCGTCGGCCGACCGAACAGGCCGACTTCGGCCAAAAACGGCGGTCTTAGCCGAGGCATGCCGCGTTTGCCTTCGATCGATTCGACCATTGCCGATTCTTCACCGCAAATATAAGCGCCGGCACCGCGGCGTAAATGAATCGGAGGAAGACGGTAGACCGTTGACGGCGGGTTATTTTGCAGATTGGCGATTTCTTTGGTGAGAATTTCGCGGCAGCCTGCGTATTCGTCTCGTAAATAGACATAGATTTCATCGCAACCGACCGTTAATGCGGCGATCAGCATGCCTTCGAGAAAACGGTGCGGGTCTTGTTCGAGATAGTGTCGGTCTTTGAAAGTACCCGGTTCGCCTTCATCAATGTTGACGGCCATCAGACGCGGGCCTTTAAAGCCTTTAACGATGCGCCATTTTCTGCCGGCCGGAAAACCGGCGCCGCCCAAACCGCGAAGGCCCGAATCTTCCATTTTTTTGATGATGCTTTCGGGATTGATGTCGCCTTCGATGACTTTTTTCAGCGTTTGATAACCGCCATCGGATCGGTATTGTTCGAGGCTGATATAGTCGGCAACCGGCGCTGTGATTTCATGTTCGGCAACTGTATTTAAGACGGTTTCCGTGGTCGCTTCATCAATCGGGTTTTGGCCGACTACGGCGACGGGTGCATGTTGGCATCGGCCCACGCAAGGGACTTTTTGGATTCTAACCTTGTCTTTGAGTACGGTTTCCAAGGCATCGATTAGTTCATGGCCGCCCGCCATTTCGCAAGAAACCGACTCGCAAACACGGATGGTTAAATCGGGTGGCGGTGTTTGGCCTTCCTTGACGATATCGAAGTGATGATAAAATGAAGCGACTTCATAGACTTCAGCTGTAGACAGGTTCATTTCTCTGGCCAGCGCTACCAAGTGCTTCGAAGAAATATGGTGGAAACGGTCCTGTATCTTATGCAAATGCTCGATCAATAAATCCCTTCGGCGAGACTCGTCGCCCAATAAAGTCCTGACTTCTTCCAGTGCCCGAAGATCGACAGCATGGCCTTTAGGGCCTTGACGCTTCTTTTTTTTGATCTGTTCGGGGCTAATATTGATCACTGCCACAGGTGTTTCCTCCAAATAGTCCGCATGTAGAGCGGAATTATAGCCAATTGTTCATGCTCAAGGAACTCGCGATGTTGTCGGATGTTCGGGTTCATGCTCAGTGTGAGCACTTTAACTTAGCTATGATATAGGTTTCAACTCATCATTTTTGAGTAAAATCATCAGAAATGCTGATAAAGGCGTTGGTGAAAGTTGGGCGAGTCGTTAAAATGATTTTGCAATAACATTATTTAATATGATTATTCAGTAATTTATGAATCCAACACATTTGTTGACCTTTGCTATAGTGGCTCGTTTTAAAAGTATTACGCAAGCTGCGGAGTATCTGCATTTGGGGCAACCGGCAGTTTCCGGGCAATTAAAATTACTGCAAAATCAAATCGGAGAACCTTTGTATTTCCGTAAAGGTTATCAAATCGAGTTGACACCTGCGGGACAAGGTTTATTGGAATATGCGCAGCAAATGACCGATATCTTCAATCAGGCCGGCGAGTACGTCCGTTGCCTGCAACAAGTTAATGCCGGAACTTTAAGACTCGGTTCGACGACGACGATCGCCAGTTTTTATTTACCTCAGTATTTGGTGTTATTACAGACTTCGCATGCCGGGGTTAATGTCAGAATGAAGACCGGCGATACCGATGAAATCATTAGAAATCTCGAAGATTTGGATTTAGGCTTTATCGAAGGGCCGGTCCATGCTCAGGAACTGCCCGGTAATTATCAAGTTATCAATTGGCAGGAAGACGAGATTGTTTTAGTTTTGCCCGAAGACCATCAAATTGCCCGAGATTATCCGGAATTTGTGCCATTGGATGTGTTCATGAAATATCAGGTGATATGGCGGGAGCCGGGGTCAGGCGCCCGGCAAGCAGTGGAAACGTGGTTGGCTTCGGCGGGAATACAGCCAAAAATTTCAATTGAAGTGACTGGTGTCTCGGGTATCAAAGAAGCGGTACGCGCGGGCTTGGGAATTGGCTTTGCCTCGTCGCAAGCATTGCGAAACGAACGGCAGGGTTTGGTCGCGAGAAGGCTCAATGCGCCGTCCGGCTTGATTTGGCAACTTAAGATCATCGCTCCGAAAAAGGCGATACGATCCAGAGTCACACAGGCTTTTTTGGATTTGTGTTTATGAGGGTTGATACTTTGTAATGACTTGCGCAGGGGGGCAGCGATTTTTTTGATTACGACTCATAGTTTGAAAGCATGAGACCAAAGTCGGAAATTGGTTTATGACCATGGAAAGCATACTCTATCCGCACTATTCTCTGCCTCCCTGCGCCTCCGCGCGATGAAATATACCTTTCGCACTTCAAGTTTCGGCAGTGCCTGAGGAGGCGCCAGGGTGTGCGACAAAGGCTTTGCCAGCATGGAGCTGGCATAGAGCCAACAGGGATGTATTCACGGCGTCCTTTGACGGACACCCTGGCGCCGAATTTTGATCTGCGATGGGTATATTTATTTTACTCCCTTTTGATCGAAAAACCGCCTAAGAATAAAAGGTATGGGATGTGTCTATCGAGGAACGCCGTGAACCCATCCATGGGGGCTTGACGGCAGCTTTCGAACGCCAAGGATGGCGTGTATTAGGGCAACGCAGGGCAGAAAAATACTCCTGCATTTTCTGCATTCGTTACATCCTTGTAACTCAGCAGTTGCCGAGGAGCAAAAATCTGCCCTGCTGCCGACATCCTCGCTAGCCACACCCCATACCTTCATGAAAGTTAACTAATTTTTGAGTATAAAGGGAGTAGGAGTTTGTTTTGCGTTATTTAATTATTGCCATTTCGTCGTTTTTTTGTGTAGCGACCCATGCCGGCGTCGTGTTGAGCATTGAGCAAGTCGCTGACGGTATTTATGTGCATCAAGGCAAACATGAGTGGCCCGACCATAAAAATCACGGTGCGATTGCGAATATCGGTTTCATCGTCGGTGAACGCTGCGTCGCGGTGATCGATACCGGCGGTAATCCGGAAGAAGGAAGATCGCTCAAGCGCGCGATTGCCAAAACGACTGGTAAACCAATTTGTTATGTGATTAATACCCATGTTCATCCCGATCATATTTTCGGCAATATCGCATTTAAGGAATCGGGCACTCAATTTGTCGGACATCATAAACTAGCCAGAGCAATGGCCGCGCGTGGGCAATTCTATATCGATAAGGCAGAAGATCAGATTGGCATGGCATTAACCGCCGAACATATCATTCCGCCAGATATAGAGGTTGAAAAAACGTTGCTCTTAGATCTGGGGGGGCGGGAATTGCTGTTGACCGCGCATCCGACCGCGCATACCGATAACGACTTGAGCATCTACGACCGGAAGACCGATACCTTATGGCTCGGCGATTTGTTTTTTATCGGACATTTGCCGACTCTCGACGGCAGTTTAAAAGGTTGGTTGGTCGAACTCGCCGAATTGGAACAAAAGTCATTCAAGCAGGTCATTCCCGGGCACGGGCCAGTGGTCACGGATTGGCCGAAGAGTCTCGATCCTCAACAACGTTATCTCGGCACTTTATTGACCGAGATTCGTAACATGATTAAAAACGGAAGATTTATTGAAGAGGCGATCGAGCAGGTTGGTTATGAATTTAAAGGCCAATGGCAGTTGTTCGACGAATTTCATAAAAAAAACGTCACGGCGGCGTTTGCCGAATTGGAATGGGAAGATTGATATTTCGTTTATTAAGGAACGAGCATGAAATAACTTCGACAAATGCTGAAGGGGGGGCGGTGGCTCGATTGACAGGCGTCGGCGGCAGGGCAGATTTTTGCTCCTCGGCAACTGCTGAGTTACAAGGATGTAACGAATGCAGAAAATGCAGGAGTATTTTTCTGCCCTGCGTTGCCCTAATACACGCCATCCGTGGCGTAATGCAAAATCTGCATTCATGCCATCCATGGCAATCAGATTCCGCCGTCGAGCCTACATGGATGTATTCACGGCGTCCTGTCAAGCGAGTCGCCGAACCTCCACAGTGCCTAAAGCTTGTAGAAGTAAATTTGTGCATATTCCTAACCCATTAATTTACCTAACAGGAGAAATAAAATGATAAATAAAATAATTGGGGCCCTCTGCTTGGCTTTGATCGCAAGTGGGGCTTTGGCCGCCGAAGACGAGTCGGCCTGGACTTCGCAATTGAAAGATCAATTTTTCGCCGGTCGCACGATTACCGAATCCGATGCGGTGATTGAACTTGATGCGCCTTATCGAGCCGAAGACCCTGCATTGGTGCCGTTGAAAATCGTTAGTAAAATTCCGCAAACCAACGACAGATACATCAAAAAGATTTTGGTGCTGGTAGACAAGAATCCTTTTCCCTATGTCGGCGAATTCGAATTCACGCCCGATAGCGGTAAAGCGGATTTAGCGATGAGAGTTCGTGTCAATACCTATAGCTTTGTTCGCGCGATCGCCGAAACGAGCGACGGCCAGCTTTATATGACCAAGAAATTCGTTAAAGCTAGCGGCGGCTGTTCGGCGCCGATTGGTGCGGATTTGGATGCGGCAATGCAACGGCTCGGCAAAGCCAAATTTAGGTTGCCCGATAATATCAAGCCGGGCGAGGCGAATGAGGCACAATTATTCATTAGCCATCCCAACATCACCGGCATGCAGATGGATCAAGTGACGCGCTTCGTCAAAAAATCGCATTTCGTCAATCAGGTTAATGTGTCATTCAATGACAAGCCGATCTTGACGGCGAAAACCGATATCGCGATCAGTGCCGATCCGAATTTCCGGTTTTATTTCATACCGGAAAAGAGCGGCATTTTGAAAGCGGAATTTACCGATATGTCTTGTCTAAGTCCAACCAGCCGAGCGAACTGTAAAGCAGGCCAAAGCTTTACCGAAACTTTGGCTGTAAAACCGTAAAACAGTATATGACCGGCTATTGACGAAACCAAAGCCGACATGGTTTGGCTTCGTCTAGCTGCTTGGATCGGGTTCGAAAGCGACTTTGTCGTAAATTTCTTTTAGGCTTAACACGCAGTCGATGCTTTCCAGGTGAACGCTTGTATCAAGGCCGGCGGTTTCGGTCAAAAGCCAAGCGTCGCCTTGCCGGACATAGCGCTCGATCAGCGGCTGGTCTTGAGCGACCAACAGATATTCGCGAAGCGATTCGATCTTGCGGTAATGCGAAAATTTAGCGCCTCTATCGTAGGCTTCGGTAGAAAGCGATAACACCTCGATGATAACCGACGGGTTGATCAATGTGTCGACATGGTTGTCTTCGAATTGCGGCGTGTCGCAAGCCGCTGCGATATCCGGATAATGATAGCTGCGTGCCTCTTTAGCCTTGACCCGCATGTCATTGATGTAAACCTCGCAGGGGCGGCTTTTGAGTTGAGCTCTTAGTTCACTCGCAATATTGATATTAATCAAATTATGTTCGCGGCTTGCGCCGGTCATCGCGAACATTTCGCCGTCGACGTATTCGCTTTTGATTTGCGCTTGGCGTTCGATTGCTAAATATTCTTCTTGGGTATAATACTTTTTTTTGAGTACAGCAGACATAAACAGCCTCCTTTGTTTGAGCTCATCCGATTCGCCAAAAGCCTCTTTTGATGGGCGAATCGTGAGGGTGTTATTTCACGAAACAACTTTTTTCGGCATAAGCTTCGGCTTCTTCCATCAGCTTCCTCAATCGTTTGGCTTCCGGCGGGTCGCGGAATACGCCGCCGGCCTCGCCCGGCGTTTTACGCATAAAGCCGAAGGTTCTAGCTTGATCGTAATCGGCAAAACTCATTTTTTCAGCGATTTTGTCTATTTTGCATCCGCAGCCGTATTGGGTGATGTAGGTCAGCCCGCCTTTCTTTGCGATACAGCTCAGAACATAATCGACGCGTTCCTGAGTCGGAAAATCGCTGACAAAAGGCGCGTCTTCAGCAAGTTTTTCTTGAGTTGTGCTGCACCCGGCAAGTGTGGCTAGAATGGCTGAACCGATTAGAAGTTTCATTTTCATGCGAAGGTCTCTAATTCCTGATTTGATAAAGTGAAAAAATAGTAATTATTCACATTCCCCTTATCATTCCCACGCTCCAGCGTGGGAATGAAGACCGAGACGCTCTAGCGTCTCGTACCGCTGGAGCGGTTCTCAGGCATTCCCTCGCAGAGCGTGAGAATGACAATTGCCGGGGGACTGAATAGTTACAAAAAAATGCTCTTAACCCAGCCTTAACAAATGTAGTGTCTACAGTCTAAGTTATTGAAGCATAAAAATTAAACAACGTGCCAAAATGGCTTTGCATAGCCTTAATATTTAGTAGCTTATGCTCGGTAAATATTAAAACTGGGCTAACAAAAGTATGGTCTGTTTATTAATTTACGTATACCCGTCGTAGATCAAAACTCGGTGCCTGGGTGTCCGCTAAAGGACGCCGTGAATACGTCCATGTAGGCTCTATGCCAGCTCCATGCTGGCAAAGCCTTTATGAATGCCATGGATGGCGTGAATGTCGATTTTGCAGGAGCGAAAATCGACCGGACACCCAGGCGCCTCCTCTGGCAATGCCGAAATTTGAAGTGCGAAAGGTATAAAATGCATTAAATATTAATGTTCAATTAAGATGCAATATCGGATCTCGAACGGAAAACTATTCCTCGACGGCAAAATCGACAATTAGTTTGAGCATGCCGTTCATTTTAACAGAGAATGCATCGAGTTCAGGATTACCTGTGTCGGTGGGTAATAAATGCGTACTGACGATGGTTTTACCCTCAAACGCATAGAGCACGACATTGCAAGGCATATGACTGACCGAATGGGGCGACAGAGTCAATAACGTTTCGGCATGAGTCAGGTTACAAAATTGTATCGTATCGTAGTCCGGAAAATTTGCCGTTCCTCGATCTCGGATGACTTTTCCGATACGACTATGTGCGGTAATTCGTAAATTGTGTTCTGCAATGGCAATTTTAATCTCCGCCAGCACGTCATCGTAAGGTTTTTGGGTTTCGACCCGGTAATATTCGATGAACTCGCCTTTTTGTTGTAAGGTTTCGCAGCTTGCAATAATCATCAGGCTTGCGAAAATAACGATCGATCTTGTCATACAGTTTTATTCCCATTCGCTACTAACAGCTTAACATTATGAGCAATCCAACAAAAGTGACCGGCGTTATTTTGGCCGGCGGACTGGCCCGACGCATGAACAATCAAGACAAAGGTTTGGTGCTGTTTCATCGGAGGCCAATGGTCTCCTATGCGATCGATTCAATTAAGCCGCTGGTCGACCAAGTCATTATCAATGCCAATCGTAATCTCGACGCCTATAGTAAATTCGGCTTGCCGGTCGTTTCCGATCAAAACGGTAATTTCGAAGGACCCTTGGCCGGTATTCTTTCCGCGATGGCGCATGCCGATGCCGGAATAGTGCTGGTAATGCCTTGCGATTCGCCGTTGATTAAGACCGATCATTTGCAACGATTGTTAAAAGCCGGTCTAAATCCCGAAATCGATGTGGCGGTTGCGTTCGATGGCGAGCGCTTACATCCCGTGTTTTTGGCCATCAAGACAACGCTCGAATCCAGCTTGATAGATTATTTGGGCAGCGGCGAGCGTAAGATCGACCGTTGGTTGATGAAACATCGAATGACTCAGGTCGATTTTAGCGACGCCCCCGAGGTTTTTGTCAACGTGAATACTTTAGGCGAATTGTCCGCGTTGGAGGGGCAGGGCAATGAGTAATCTCTATAGGCCTGATATGACCAATGCCGGATTGGGTTTTTCACTGCCGTCCGTCGCGATCGATGAACGAGGAGAAGCTCAAGCTATCGAATTAGTCGGTGAAAGAGCCTTGACCATTTATGTGGACAAGCAAGAAATCGTAACCTTGATGACTATTGGCGCGCATCCCGAATTATTGACGCTCGGGTATTTAAAAAATCAGGGATTTTTCGAGGATATCGCTGACATTAAAGTTGTTCAGGTCGACTGGGAAACCGAGGCGGTCGCGGTCGTAACCCGGCAAGGCGGCAGCGACTTTTCCGAACGTATGGCACAGCGAACGGTGACGACCGGTTGCGGGCAAGGTACGGTATTCGGCCGATTGATGGAAAAACTCAAGCAAATCCGAGTGCCGGATGTGTCGATCAAACAATCGATGCTTTACGCAATGCTCGATGCGTTAAAAAATTATAACGAAGTTTATAAAAAAGCCGGTGCGGTCCACGGTTGTGCGTTATGTACCGGCGAGCGGATCGATTTTTTCGTCGAAGACGTCGGGCGGCACAATGCGGTCGATGCGATTGCCGGTTTGATGTGGCTGAATGATTTATCCGGTGCCGACAAAATTTTTTACACGACCGGACGCTTAACCTCGGAAATGGTGATTAAAGTCACTCAAATGGGCATACCGATATTATTGTCGCGTTCCGGAGCGACCCAAATGGGCCTCGAAATGGCCAGGCAAGCCGGCGTTACGATGATATCGAGGGCAAAAGGCAAACACTTTTTGGTGTTGAACGGCAGCGAGCATATCGAGTTCGACGCGATACCCGAACGTCGGAGAAGTTTCGAAGAGGGTTGATTTATTCGAATCGAGCAGGGATGATCCAAAGCGGACTTATGATTTGAACCCAAGAAAACATTTTGTCCACGAAAATGTTCAAATGTTGAAACTTTTCAGGCGGGGCGGGTTATTTAACTTGCCTCGAGCGGCTTTGATTAGATTTTGGCCACGGTCGAAACGTTCAGGACGGAGTTACAAACTCCGTTCTGCCAAGGAAAAATCCGGCCCACCAAGTACTAAATCGTTACATCAGTCTGATTCTTGCGTCATGATTGACTGCGTTCAACTCAGCTTTTTGATCCCGACGAATTTGTTTTGCGGCGTCAGTTCCATTTCGAAATATCCATGAATACCTTGTCGGGTCAAAAAAGACTGGATGTTGCCGGCAGGAAATTGAATGCGTCGTCCGTCGTCGGCGATGACCGATATGGTTTTGGCCAGGCCTTGATAGACACCGAGGTATTGATCGTAGCTCAGGTTGAGCCTGAAGCGTATGAAAATTGATTGGTTCATCGAAAAGTACCGGGCCAGCAGGCTGGCCCGGTGGTCTGTTGCGGGTTAACGGCTATTTTGCAATGCGGCTATACGCTCTTCCAAAGGCGGATGGCTCATGAACAAACGGTGCATGCGGCTGCCGTGAATACCGAATGCGGCCAATTGTCCCGGCAGTTCTTCGGGTTCATGCGCCCGTTGTAAGGCCCGTAGCGCATTGATCATCTTGTCGCGCCCGGCCAATTTAGCTCCGCCGGCATCGGCACGGTATTCGCGGTAACGCGAGAACCACATGACCAGCATCGATGCAAGCATCGACAAGACTATTTGCATGACTATCTGCGTGATGTAATAAGCCGGACCGTAACCGCGTTCGGTTTTGAACACGACTCGGTCGACCGTATGGCCGATCACCGTCGCGAAAAAATACACGAAGGTATTAACCACGCCTTGCATCAGGGCCATCGTGACCATGTCGCCGTTGGCAACGTGACTGATTTCGTGGCCGAGAACCGCTTCAACTTCTTCGGCGCTCATGCTTTGTAACAAACCCGTGCTGACTGCAACCAAGGCGTTGTTTTTATTCATGCCGGTCGCAAATGCATTCGGGTCCGGTGTTTGGAAAATGCCGACTTCCGGCATGCCGATACCGGCCGCTCTCGCTTGACGAGCGACAACATCGACCAACCATTTTTCGGTTTGATTTTGCGGGTGTTCGATGACATGCACGCCCATCGCGCTCTTTGCCGACCATTTGGATATCGCCAACGAAATCGCCGAGCCGGTGACACCGATAATAGCCGACATTAGCAGTAAGGCGTTTAGATTGAGATCGACACCTTGGGCATCCAATACCCCGCTGAGTCCGAATATATTGAAGATAACGCTGATAACGACCAATATGGCGGCATTGGTTGCTAAAAAAAGAAGAATACGCATCATAATTGTATTACCTTGAGTTTATTGAGGGTTGATAACGATATAAGGGACAATTTTTTTATTTCAAGCGCATTTTAGAGTGTTACCATATCGAAAAGTTTATTTGTAGGAGGCCTCTGTATGAAAGCCAAAATCTTTTTAATGCTATCGCTAATTGTATCGTGTCCGATCCAAGCCGCAAGCGTCAATGAAGTTTTAAAACAATTACAGTTGCCGGTCGGTTTTTCCATTTCGTTATTTGCCGAGGATCTTGCGAATGCCCGGTCGTTAGCCCGAGGCGAAAAGGGCGTTATTTTTGTCGGCACCCGCCAGCAAGGCGCTGTTTACGCCGTTCAGGACACTAATGGCGACGGTAAGGCCGACAAACGCTATGTCATCGCAACCGATTTATACATGCCTAACGGCGTGGCGTTTCAAAACGGTTCGCTGTATGTTGCAGAAGTTAACCGGATTATCCGTTTCGACAATATTATCGACAATTTGGCGAACCCGCCTAAGCCGGTCGTGGTATTCGACGGTTTACCTTCCGATCGGCATCACGGCTGGAAATATTTACGTTTCGGCCCGGACGGCAAACTCTATAGCGCGGTCGGCGCGCCCTGCAATGTTTGCGAGCCGGATAAAGAAATCTATGCAACATTGATTCGCTTGAACCCAGACGGTTCCGATCTTGAAATTTTAGCGCAAGGGATAAGAAATACCGTCGGTTTCGATTGGCAGCCCGGAACGAATACGCTGTTTTTTACCGAAAACGGCCGCGATCTAATGGGGGACGATATTCCGCCCGATGAATTGAATCAATGGGCGGAGCCTAGTCAGCACTTCGGCTTTCCTTATTGCCACGGCGGCACCATTGCCGACCCGGAATTCGGCAAGCAACGAAGCTGCGAGGAATTTGTCGCTCCGGCATGGCAATTCAAGGCTCATAAAGCGCCGTTGGGTATGCATTTTTATCGAGGCGAGCAATTTCCCGAACGCTTTAAACAACAGCTATTCGTCGCCCAACACGGTTCATGGAACCGGAGTCAACCTCACGGTTATCGTATTGCCATGGTCAAGTTCAAAAATGGTCGGCCTGTATCCGAACATTCTTTCATTTCCGGTTGGCTGACTTCGTCCGATGAGGTTTTGGGGCGCCCGGTCGATATCCTGGAAATGCCGGACGGCAGTTTATTGATTTCTGACGACAACTTAGGCGTTATTTATAAAGTTGAGTATCGAAAATAAATATGAATAAGGATTTTGAAGTTCTCGATAAGCATGAGGTTTATCACGGTTTTTTCCGGCTAGAAAAATACCGGCTTAAACATCGTTTGTTCGCCGGTGGTTGGAGCCCGGAAATCGAACGCGAATTATTTAGACGCGGTTCTTGTGTCGCGGTCTTGTTATACGACCCGGTCAAAGATACTGTGGTTTTGATCGAACAATTCAGGGTCGGTGCGATTTTAAGGCCGGAAGCCCCTTGGTTGTTGGAAATCGTTGCAGGAGCGGTCGAAGAGGGCGAATCGCCGGAGGAAGTCGCTTACCGAGAGGCAATCGAGGAAGCGGGCTGCGAGATTCTGGAATTACTGCCGATCAATGCGTTTTACACGACTCCCGGCGGTTCGTCGGAGTGGCTTAGCTTGTATTGTGGCAGGATCGATAGTACCGGTGTCGGCGGAATTCACGGGTTGGATCATGAGCAAGAGGATATTCGGGTTTCGGTCGTGAGTTTCGATGAGGCTTTTCGGCTCATGGAGCAGGGTAAAATTAACTCGGGCATTCCGATCGTCGCGATTCAATGGTTGGCATTGAATCGCGATAAACTCAGAAGTCGATGGACTTGAGTGTTTCGGTTTATTTGAAATTTTTGGGAACCATCGGCTTATTATCGAATAGGGTATGCCAACCCAATGCTATTCGGTAAACCAACCACAACACGGCAAAAATCAATAGAAACCAACCCAAACCCATCGCAAAGGTCAATCCGCTTGCCGCTAACAATGCGACAGCGACCCACGCGGTTTTGATTTGCCAGTCGAAATGGGATTCCAACCAAGTGCCCCGAACATCGTTTCGCTTGATGAAGTTAATCGCGACACCGATGAAAATAGGCAAGCCTGCAAAACCGAATGCCAGGACTTGACATAAATAGACGATGCCGGTTAGGTTTTTAAGCTTTTCCATTTTTTCGGCGTTAATTTTATTATTATCGGTTTCATTGCTATTCATGAAGTATCTCCTTACATAGTGTCGAACACTATGAGTTCATAAATGAGCCGTAAGTTCCCCTAGCGAATTCAATAGAATAACGGATGCCGGTTCGATTGGTTCAAGTAGTCGAAAAAATTACGAAACTGTAATAAATCGCGCTTAAAATTAAATTAAGCTCTGCTAAGCTTCATCAAAAATTAGAAAAGTGAGTCTTAAATTAAGAATCGTCTTTGTAACGTTTTGCCGTTTAGGATACGGTAAAAATAACTTTCCTAATTAATGCATAGGGCGGTGTCTCAGGTATATTGACACAGAGGGTAGACGCTCCGCGTCGATTGCGGCGGCTAGGTAGATTGAGAGACTTTAAATGCATTGGTTAGCTCTTGCTTGTTTTATCGATCACAGGGGACGCAGAGCGTCTCGGGATGCATTCCCACGCAGAGCGTCACTACTATTAAGTTAAGCCGTCACAGAATAAGTAATGCTGGCATTCAGGCTCGAATGTGCCTCAAAGCTTGCTATCCATGGCACTGGATTCCGCCAGTCCATGGCGGAATGATGGGGTTCCATTAACTTAATCGCAGTGACGCAGAGCGTAGGAACGATGATAAATCGCGAAGTTATTTGTTACGAAATCTTTAGAAAAATAGTTAATATTCGAGTTTTAGACATAAGGAATAAAAATCTATGTTAGAAAATGTCAAGTTGGGAATGATCGGTCTCGGTTATGTCGGTCTGCCCTTAGCCGTTGAATTCGGGAAGAAATACCCGACAATCGGTTTCGATATCAATGCAGAGCGTATCAAAGAGTTGCAAAACGGGAGCGATCACACGCTTGAAGTCGACGAGGAAGAATTAAAAGAAGCCGTTCATTTGACTTACACCTCATCGGCCGAGGAAATCAAAACCTGCAATATTTACATTGTTACGGTGCCAACACCGATCAATGAATATAAACAGCCCGATTTGACTCCATTGGAAAAAGCCAGCACCTTGCTAGGCGAGCTGATTAAACCCAATGATATCGTTATTTACGAATCGACCGTTTACCCCGGTGCGACCGAGGAAGTTTGCGTGCCGATTCTGGAAAAAATATCGGGACTGACATTCAATCAAGATTTCTTTGTCGGTTACAGCCCGGAACGGATTAATCCCGGCGACAAAGAACACCGAGTCACCAATATTCTCAAAGTGACCTCCGGTTCGACTCCCGAAATCGCCGACCGCATCGACCGGCTTTATCAAAGCATCATCACAGCGGGCACACACAAGGCCAGTAGTATTAAAGTCGCCGAAGCGGCCAAAGTTATCGAGAATACGCAACGCGACCTGAATATCGCATTGATCAATGAATTAGCGATCATCTTCAATAAGCTCGGCATCGATACCGAAGAAGTGTTGTTGGCCGCCGGTACCAAATGGAATTTTTTACCGTTCCGGCCCGGATTGGTCGGTGGACATTGCATCGGAGTCGATCCCTACTACTTGACTCATAAGGCGCAAGCGATCGGTTACAATCCCGAAGTCATCTTGTCGGGACGCCGCATCAACGACGGCATGGGCGAATATGTCGTGTCGCAATTAATCAAATTGATGCTGAAAAAACGCATCCATATCAAAGATTCCGATGTGCTGATAATGGGCTTGACTTTCAAGGAAAATTGCCCTGATTTGCGCAATACCCGTGTCGTCGATATCGTCAAAGAACTGCAAAGTTACGGCGTTAACGTGCATGTTTACGATCCTTGGATCGATCCCGCCGAAGCAATGGAAGAATACGGCATAACGACCATCGACAAGGCGGAAGTCGGCTGTTACGATGCGATCCTCTTGGCCGTTGCGCATGAGCAATTTAAGCGAATGGATATCACTTCAATCAAAGCGCTGGGTAAAAAAGAGTCGGTGATTTACGATTTGAAATACGTTTTTCCGGCTGAACTGACTGACGCACGTTTGTAATTTATGAAAATACTGGTAACAGGAACCGCCGGTTTTATCGGCAATCATTTGGCTTTGCGGCTGCTCGAAAGAGGCGACGAAGTCATTGGGATCGACAATCTGAACGATTATTACGATGTCAATCTGAAAAAAGCAAGGTTGGCGCGCATACTCGATCATAATCGCTATACCGATATCCGAGCCGACTTGGCCGACCGCGACAGGATTGAACAGGTATTTAAAGAGCATCGTCCGGAACGCGTCGTCAATTTGGCCGCGCAGGCCGGCGTGCGCTATTCGATCGAAAATCCGCATGCCTACATCGACAGCAATATCGTCGGCTTCATCAACATTTTGGAAGGCTGCCGGCATTACGGCGTCGAGCACTTGGTCTATGCCTCGAGCAGTTCGGTATACGGTGCGAACGAAAGCATGCCGTTTTCGGTACACGACAATGTCGATCACCCGCTGAGTCTTTATGCGGCATCGAAAAAAGCCAACGAATTGATGGCGCATACTTATAGCAATCTTTATAACCTGCCAACGACCGGATTACGATTCTTTACTGTATACGGACCTTGGGGTCGGCCCGATATGGCCTTGTTTTTGTTTACAAAAGCCATTCTGAACGGCGAAAAAATCCAAGTTTTCAACTACGGCAAGCATCGCCGCGATTTCACCTATATCGACGACATTGTCGAGGGCGTGATCCGAACACTTGATAATATTGCTCAACCTAACCCGGATTGGACCGGCGCGAAACCCGACCCCGGAACTAGCCGTGCCCCTTGGCGGGTTTACAACATCGGCAATCAAAATCCTGTCGAGTTGATGAAATATATCGAAGTGCTCGAGCAATGCCTCGGTAAGACTGCGGAAAAAGAATTGCTCCCGCTGCAACCCGGCGACGTCCCCGACACCTATGCCGATGTCGAAGCGCTGGTGCAAGATGTCGGTTATAAGCCTGGAACGCCGATTGAAGTTGGGATAGCGCGGTTTGTGGAGTGGTATGGGAGTTATTATGGTGAATAGTGAATAGTGAATAGTGAATAATGAATGGGGTGGGGCGCTTCTTAAACGGAAAGGATGATACTAGACCGCATTATCAATTACAGGCTTGGCAGCTTAGTATGAGCTTGGTTAAGCTGGTTTATGTTTGGTCTAAGGGATTCCCTGTTGAAGAGAAATATGGATTGCAGTCTCAGATACGGAGAGCAGCAATTTCTGTGCCTTCAAATATTGCGGAGGGTGCCGGAAGGAAAGGTTCTAAAGAATTTGCACATTTTCTTAGCATCGCACAGGGTTCGTTGAGTGAGCTGGAAACTCAGTATTTGATCGCAATTGATTTGGGTTTCGCTCAAGCGAGTGCAGAACTTGAAAACACTTTGGTGAAAACAGCCAAATTGGTGTCGGGCCTTTACAGGTTTCACCAGCTTAGAAAATAGATAATGGTAAATAGTGAATAGAATGATTTTTTGGGTAAGCATTCAGTTCTCTCGTTGACAATGAGGGGTTAGGGGAGATTATTTGAGCAAATCCCCCTTTTTCTCAGAGCGAGGCAAAAGCTCAACCGGATTTAAATGCAGTTGGCTGAACAATGATTTTTTTGTATTTTTGAAAGATTTTCGATTGACAGAAACTACAAGGGCTCTATCCTTTTCACCATTCACCATTCACCATTCACCATTCACCATTCACCATTCACCATTCACCATTCACCATTCACCAATAATAAAATGCAGCAACATAGCCCCCCCCTAATCGCCCACATCATTTACAGCCTCGGCGTCGGCGGATTGGAGAATGGTTTGGTGAATTTGATTAATCGTATGCCGTCCGATCGCTACCGGCATGCGATCATTTGCCTGAAAAACAGCACTGATTTCAAAAATCGCTTGCAGCGGAAAGACATCGAAATTTACGAATTGAACAAACGGGAAGGGCAAGACTGGCAGTCATTCGTGAAAATGTATCGTTTGCTCAAACGAATCGAGCCGGCGATCGTACATACGCGCAATCTCGCCGCGATCGAATATCAGGTTCCGGCGCTGTTAGCCGGTGTCAAACATAGAGTGCATGGCGAGCACGGCTGGGATGTGTTCGATCCGGACGGCAGCAACAAAAAATATCGATTATTGCGGCGCATGCTGGGGCTGATCATCGATCGCTTCATTCCGCTTTCCGGTCATCTCGACAATTATCTGCGCGCAAAAGTCGGCATTCCCGATTCGAAAATCCGGCGTATCTGTAACGGCGTCGATATCGAGCGCTTTCAGCCCGCACGCCCAAAAGTCGTTGTCGGCGATTGTCCGTGGCCCGATGCCGAAAAAAGGTTGATCATCGGTACGGTCGGCCGAATGCACGGCGTCAAGGATCAGATGACGTTGGCGCAAGCATTTGTCGAATTGCTGAGGCGACATCCAGAATCTAAAAATGCGATCGGATTGATCATGATCGGCGACGGCCCACTGCGTGAGCAAGTAAGGCAATTGCTGGACGAAAACGATTTGCTCGATCACGCCTGGCTGCCGGGCGAACGAAGCGACGTTGCCGAACTGATGCGCGGTTTTGATGTTTTCGTCTTGCCGTCCCAGGCCGAAGGCATTTCGAATACGATACTCGAAGCGATGGCGAGCGGCTTGCCGGTGATCGCGACACGTGTCGGCGGCAATCCCGAACTGGTCGAACACGGCAAGACCGGATTTTTAGTTGAAAAACAAAATCCGGTCGAGTTAGCGGGTAGGCTAAGCGACTATATCGGCGATTCGAAGCTATGTATCGAGCACGGCAGCAAAGGTCGCGAACGGGCCTTGCAAGCTTTTTCTATCGATGCGATGGTTAAAAATTATCTGAGCGTGTACGATTCATTACAGTAACAAGCTAGGCTGTCGAAAAATGCCAGCAATTCCCAGTTTGAGCAGTTTCGCCGATTTTAGGGTGTGGGGTATGCCTGTCGAGGAACGCCGTAAACCCATCCATGGGGGCTTGGCGGCAGCTCGAACGCCAAGGATGGCGTGAATGCAGATTTTGCATTACGCCAAGGATGGCGTGTAGTAGGGCAATGCAGGAGCAATTGCCGAGGAGCAAAAATCTGCCCTGCTGCCGACATCCTCGCCAAGCATACCCACACCCTTTTTGATCTCCAAATTGGGAATTGCTGGAAAAATGCCGCATTTAGCTAATTGCCGTGTACCCGCTTTTTAAACTCAAAATATTTTTGAAAAGGCGCCCGATGCGCACCCAGCGGCATTCAAGCTATACTCATCGTAGATCAAAATTCGGCACCGGGGACCCGTCAAAGGACGCCGTGAATACATCCATGTAGGCTCTATGCCAGCATCCATGCTAGCAAAGCCTTTGCGATCGACATGGATGTCGTGAATGTCGATTTTGCATTACGCCATGGATGGCGTGTATTAGGGCAATGCAGGAGCAATTGCCGAGGAGCAAAAATCGACCGAGCACACCGGCGCCTCCTTAGGCACTGCCGAAATTTGAAGTGCGAAAGGTATATCTTGGAATTTGTGTAATTATTCACATCCCGCTATCGTTCCCACGCTCCAGCGTGGGAATGCAGCCCGAGACGCTCTAGCGTCTCGTACCGCTGGAGCGGTACTCAAGCATTCCCACGCAAAGCATGGGAACGATAATTGCCGGGGGACTGAATCGTTACGAATTTGTTGATGATCATAGGCGTTGTTTTCTCAAAATCCATAAAGCAGTCATTCTATCCGACTTGGAAATCGGTAAATTTCGACACCCTAGTCACAAGCTCAATTCAAGAATTTTTATTTTCCAGGAAAAATCATGTGTGGAATCGTCGGTATATTTGATCTAAAGGAAAAACGCGAAATCGACCGCGAGTTACTCGGTCGCATGAACGAGGTGCAATTTCATCGGGGGCCTGATGAAGGCGGCTTGCATACCGAACCCGGTTTGGGATTCGGCCATAGGCGCTTGTCGATCATCGATCTTTCGAGCGGACAGCAACCGATGCACAGTCAAGACGGCAATGTCGTATTGACTTACAACGGCGAAGTCTATAATTTTCCCGAATTGCGTAAAGAACTCGAAGGACTGGGTTATACCTTCAAGACGCATTGCGATACCGAAGTGATATTGATCGGTTGGCAGGCATGGGGCGAGTCTTGCGTCGACCGTTTGCGAGGCATGTTTGCATTCGCGATTTGGGATAGGGCGAAAGAAACGTTGTTTCTAGCGCGCGACCGCTTGGGCATAAAACCTTTGTATTACGCCGAATTGTCGAACGGGCAGTTTATTTTCGGTTCGGAACTGAAAGCACTCAAAGTTCATCCGCAATTACCGAGGGAGCTCGATGCGACCGCGATCGAAGACTATTTCGGTTTCGGTTATATTCCCGATCCGAAAACGATTTACAAAAATGTTCATAAACTCGAACCCGGGTTCAAATTGACGATCCGTCGGGGTCAACAAGAATACCGCCCCGTGCAATATTGGAATGTCGAGTTCGGCGTAAGGCAAGTCAAGAGCGAACAGGAAACCGCCGAAGAACTGATCGAACGTTTTCGCGAAGCAGTCGACATTAGAATGGTTGCCGATGTGCCGCTCGGCGCTTTTTTGTCGGGCGGAGTCGATTCAAGCGGCGTCGTCGCAATGATGGCCGGGCTTTCCGAACAGCCGGTCAATACTTGCTCGATCTCGTTCGGCGATCCGGCCTTTAACGAATCGAAATATGCGCAGTTAGTTGCCGAACGCTATCATACGGCGCACCGCGTCGAACAAGTCGATCCGGACGATTTTCATTTGATCGATCGTCTGGCCGGACTTTACGACGAACCCTATGCCGACAGTTCCGCGCTACCGACTTACCGCGTCTGCGAACTGGCGAAGAAGCAAGTGACCGTGGTGCTTTCGGGCGACGGCGGCGACGAAAATCTGGCCGGTTATCGGCGCTACCGCTGGCATACCTACGAAGACAGGATGAGGCAAATTCTGCCCGATGGATTGCGCAAACCATTGTTCGGCTTTTTAGGGAGAACCTATCCGAAAGCCGATTGGGCGCCGAAAATCTTCAGGGCCAAATCGACGTTCGAATCGATCGCGCGCGATTCGCTCGAAGGCTATTTTCACAGCGTTTCGGTAAATTCGAACGAAATTCGTAACGCACTGTTTAGCCAAAACTTAAAACAAGAATTGCAAGGCTATCAAGCGGTCGAGGTATTCAGGCGGCATGCCAAAAATGCTGCTAGCTATGACGCTCAGTCGCTAGTACAATATCTCGATATCAAAACCTACTTGCCGGGCGATATTCTGACCAAAGTCGATCGCGCCAGCATGGCCCACGCGCTCGAAGTCCGCGTGCCGCTACTCGATCATAAGCTGGTCGAGTGGTTTGCTGGTCTTCAACCGGATTTGAAACTGAAAGGTCGCGAAGGCAAATATATTTTCAAAAAATCTTTAGAAAACTATTTGCCGGACGATATTTTGTATCGGTCGAAAATGGGTTTTGCGGTACCTTTGGCAAGTTGGTTTAGAGGTCCGCTGCAAGATCGCGTGCGAGAATCGTTATTGGGCGAGACGATGCGCGACAGCGGCTATTTCGATCAGGCGTTTGTCAAAAAGATCGTCGACCAGCATCAAAGCGGAATCAGGGATTACAGCACATCGATTTGGTCTTTATTAATGTTTGAGGCGTTTTTTCGTAATGAAACCTCATAAGACACATTGTACTAATGTGCAATGGACAAAAGCGGTTCTTGTTGTTAATGTTTCAACAATTTAAATTTTTTGAGCGAGGCTTCCAAATGAATCCAGAAAATCAATCAACGAAGGAAATAAAACCAACGCCTCCGGTCGACAAGAAGAGACGGTCGTTTACGAAAGCCGGTATGACGACTCCTGTGATTATGAGCTATATGAGTAGACCGGCATGGGCGCAAACAATTGGTGATAATTGTTCATTTACTCAGGCACTTTCAGGAAATACATCACCAAATGGATCAACGAGTTGTGGGCCTAATAGGCTTAGCTCAAGATCGCCTGGGTTTTATCAGGGGCAACCTGTAAGCAGATGGGAGGCGGTCTATGGTGTAACCGACGCCTCTTTCAATAGCATATTCTATCCATGGCGAGCCAAGATAGTCACTATTAATAATAAAAAGAAAAAGAAAAGCGAAAATAGCAGTAGCGCTAATGATAATCCAACTTTAAAAGACCTTTTGGATGCTGCGCATGATGATGTAGTATTTGAGCAAGGAACTCTTAATGAGGAAAATGAGAAGGTTTATATCGAGATCGATATTGAAAACCCTAAAAGAGCTAAAGTTTTGCATTATATTGCGGCATATTTGAATGCGATTTCTCCTGTATTAATTTTTCCCTATACCGTAGAGCAAATAGTAAACGATTGGGGGCAATGGCTGCTTTTTAGTAATTTGCAATTAATACAAGATAAGGATCTTACTGTAGCTGAAGTAGCCGATATATTAGGAATCCAGTTGTAAGGTGAAATGGTTTTTGTATTCAGGTGTTTTAACTTATAAATTAGGCGATGATTTTTTGGCCTACGCTCCGCTTACCAGTGAGACTGCGGTAATAAGTTCAACCGTTTATGATATGTTGCATTGTCTTTCATTGCGACCGATGACTGTACCCGACCTATTTGATGAATTATTCTTAGATCGAAGCGATGATGACTGTGTTGATTTTATTCACCGCTCATTAAAACAGTTATTTGAGCTTGGATTTATCTGCAACGACAATTCGGACAACTCGTGTTAAGCAGCCGCGTGAAATCGGAAGCCATTCTTCTTGAGATTAAGCCTTTTAAAGTTTGCATCGAAACATCTTTGCCTGCGGTTATCGATACGATTAAGGCACTATATAGTGACTATAACTATTTTATCTATGATGATTCGGTTTTCGTGGATTTTTATATAAAAATAGAGAAGGGTGGTTTTTTTCGAGGTTATAGTCAGGCTCAATGCTATATAGATGGTAAAACACCGTTTAAACCTCTTCCTTTGTCTCAGGCCTATCCTTTTTTTGAGTGGGGATTAAATTGGATAGTGGCAAGTCATATTCATTATTATCTGCTACTTCATGCTGCAGTTGTTGAAAAGAACGGTCATGCTTTGATATTGTGCGGTAAACCTGGAGCCGGTAAAAGTACTTTATGTGCGGCTATGGTCGGGAACGGTTGGCGGCTTTTTTCTGATGAAATGGCTATTATTGATTTAAAGACAAATGAGTTAGTGCCATTTGTTCGTCCTGTCAGTTTGAAAAATCGATCGATTGATTTAATTCAAGAGTTTGTTCCTGAAGCCGTTTTTGGTCCTTGTTTTCATGATACGGCTAAAGGAATTATTGCTCACATGAAACCGAATAGCGCTAGCGTGTTTTTGGCAAATAAAAAAGCTTTCAGTAAGTGGATTGTTTTTCCTCAATATCAAGAGCATAGCCAGACCCTCCTACAATCTTTTCCGAAAGGGAAAACGGTATTGGAATTAATTAAAAACTCTTTTAACTATAATATGTTAGGCGGATATGGTTTCAGTAATTTATGCCAGTTGGTGGATCGATCCGACTGCTATAATTTTATATATAGTAATTTAGATGAAGCAGTAGTGTTATTCGACCAGTTACTTGAATAATACATGCTTTTACTTTTTCTATTTAAATTTCAATGAAAAACTTGCCGCTTCTTGCTTTAGTATTAAGGGAACCAAAAACTGTTTTAAATTATACGTTATCCGACTGGGATTTATTAATTAGACAGGCACGTAGAGCAGGTTTATTGGCAAGATTAGGATTTTTATTTAAGCGAAATTCAGTAGAAGGTATTCCTAGTTGCGCGCTAAAGCATATTGAATCCTCGATGATTTGCGCGGAAAATATGCGAACTTCCTTGAATTGGGAAATAAAATGTATTAAAAAAGCCTTATGCAGGTTGGATTTGCCTTTAATTTTTTTGAAAGGCACGGCTTATATTGTTGGGGATAACGATGCAGCATTAGGTCGTTTTTTTTCTGATGTTGATATTTTGGTGCCCGAAGAGAAATTGCTTGATGTAGAAAGAGCGCTAATCTATGCCGGTTGGAAATTTGATGATATTGATGCTTATGATCAGCGTTACTATCGTAAATGGATGCATGAGATTCCGCCTATGCGTCATGTGCAAAGACAAACGTCAATTGACGTTCATCATAATATATTGCCTAAAACTTGTTTTTTTTGTCCAGATGTTAAAAAACTGTTGGAATGTGCAATAAAGATTCCTGAGCAGGGCAGTTGGATATTAGCGACTGAAGACCGTGTAATTCATAGTGCGTCCCATTTGTTTCACGAAGGTGAGCTAGAGCATGGTTTTAGAGATCTATCGGATTTGGATTTACTAATAAAAGAGTTTTCTATTAAAGAAAATTTTTGGGATAACTTGCTATTTCGAGCTGTTGAACTTAATCAACAAATCCCTCTGTATTATGCGCTTCGTTATACGTCAATTATACTTAAAACGCCTATTCCTAAGCACGTGCTTGATAGGTCAGTACAATGGCGTCCGAACGGTTTAAGACAAAAGATCATGGATTTTCTTTTTCTACACGCCTTGATGCCGGACCACCCCAGTTGTTCGGACCGTTGGACCGGACTCGCGCGTTGGCTGCTTTACATCCGTTCCCATTGGCTCAGAATGCCGGTGCATTTACTGATTCCTCATTTGCTTCGAAAAAGCTGGATGCGCTTGACCGGTAAGGATAATCACTAATCCTTATCTGGTCGGATTCAAAAAGTTGTCAGGTCCGACTTCACATAAACTCAACCGCAAAGCCTTTTTGAGGTATCACTCTTACGACTTTGACGTCTAAAACCGGAGCATCTTCGATTTCCAAGGTTTGAATTTGTATTTCGTCGCCGATTTGCGGCAATGTATCGTTCAGACAATTGATAAATACCCCTCCGGATGAAAAGTCCTGCATTTGTAATCGTTCGGTTTTGCCTGAAGCGGGAATAACGACCAGTACGGGGGCCCGATGGATTAATCGTGGATGAATTCTCTTATCGTTGGATGTAGACAAGGCTTTACTTCCTAGCAGTGTAGTGATGGGTTTTGGAAAAATCATAGTCAAAAGACGACAAGATTGCCAGGAAAACGTTTTTACTACTTAAATATCCTTGACTAATGTATTGATTTGACTGGATTCAAGCAACTTTTCGGATTCCTCGATCAACTTTAAGCAATCTTCGATACCTTGAATGTCCGGTAGTTTGTGCTGACCATATTGTTCTAGCGTTTTGATGACACGGGCTACATCAAGCCGGCGACTGTCGACCGCGGGTAGGAATACCGTCTCGTCGTCTTCCTCCCGGTTTAGCTCAATAATGATACCGCCATTTTTCAACTTCTTTAAAACAGTACTAACAACTGAAATCGGAAGCCTGAGTCGCTTACTGATTTCGCCTTCTGTCAAAGGCGGCGCTTCTTCGGTAAATGCATGAACTATCAATTGCATCATTTTTAATGCTGAGGCCTTTTGTATCACAATGCTCGGCTCGCTGTATTTTTGATCTTCCTTGAACTCGGTAAAGTTTTGTATATAAAAAGCGATTTCGCAGCCGAACAGTACAATCATCCAGCCGATCTGTAACGATAGGATAAATAGCGGCAAGGCCGCAAAACTGCCATATATCGCGTTATATTCCGAGACGCCGAATTGCAAGGTGAGATAGGCCCATTGAAAAGTCTGATAGGCAATAGCGGCCAAAATGCCTGCGATTAATCCGGGTTTTAATTTGACTTTATGATTCGGAATATAAATATATATGAACGATAATAACGCCGACATGATAACCAATGGAGACAGACCTAATAGCTGCAACACCAGATTGGCGCCGAAATCGGGTAAATGCATGACGCCCAGTAACCAAGCAAGATGGGTTTTCAAAAAAACCGTAATGCCACTGGAAATGATGAGTAAAATCGGAGCGAGAAACATCAAGGACAAATAATCGCTGAGTTTACGGTTCAGCGGACGACCGCTGTCGATTTTCCAGATTGCATTGAAGGATTCTTCAATGAAGACGATAACCTTGATCACCGTAAAAAACAAAAAAATTACCCCAATCCCCGCTACGACGCCGCCTTGGGCAGTTTCCAGCATATTTTCGGCAAAACCGATTATTTGCACGATCATCGTATCGTGTTCCGGGACTTGCTCCAGTAATTTTTCTTTTAGAATTCGTTCAAAACCAAAGCCCTTGGCGACGCCGAACAGCATTGCAAAAACAGGTACGATCGTTAATAGCGTATAAAGAGCCAAAGCCGAGGAACGGAGTATACAAAGGTCACGAATGAAGCCTTTTGAAGATAACAATATGATTTTCAAGGCATGCAATCCGTATGCTTCATAGCGATTCAATGACTGCTCTTGAATTCTCCAGACGTCTTCGTTAATAAATTTGATGATGTTCAATGGATTAGGGGGGTATTTATGATATGAGTTAAAATTAAAAGAGCAACGATATTCGTTAGACGAAATCCTTAATTGAATCCTTACATTAACGCTTACATTTTTCGCGGTCGAAGCTATAACTATCTAACCCTTTGTAATTATTCATCTCCCCCTATTGTTTCCACGCAGAGCGTCATTGCCATTAAGTTAAGGATTTTTCCGTTCGCCCTGAGCCTGTCGAAGGGTGAATGGAAAAATCCTGGGTCGATAAGTTAAGCCGTCCATGGTTCGACAGGCTCACCACGAACGGCTTAACTTAATGGCAGTGACGCAGAGCGTGGGAACGATAATTGCCAGGGGAATGGATAGTTACAACGCTTTTTAGGTACCATATTACAAAAGACGCCGTGAATTGTTAGGCCCGAGTCGTAATACTTTTTTTAATTAAACACAAAAAAATCAAGTCCTGTAAACAAAAAATGAGATTACGATTATCTCTTGCCGATTTAGGCCAATCCGTTTCGCTGATTATACCGGTTGGACTCCTCTATTTTGTATTTGGACTACTCGGCCTCGAATTGGCTCTACCTCCCAGTACAGCAAGCGCGGTTTGGCCTTCCGCAGGCATTGCGCTAGGATTGCTTTTACTTTTAGGTTACCGGGTTTGGCCAGGAATCTTTATCGGCAATTTTTTTATTTCCGCTCAGACATTCGGTTTCGACGACAATATGTTGGCCGTTTCCTTAATCTCGGCAAGCGGCGCTTCGGTTAGCGCTTTAACCGGTCGTTATTTAATCGGTCGTATTGTCGGGTTTCCCAGCGTTTTGCTGGAAGATAAGCATATCATTCTTTTTTTGTTATTCGGTGGGCCGGTTAGCTGTTCGATTCCTGCAACATTGGATATTGCAGCGCTCACGCTGAGCGGAGTCCTCGGGCCTTCGGAAATCCCCATCAATTGGTTTATCAAATGGGTTGGAGACAGTATCGGCGTTTTTGTGTTTACGCCATTGCTACTGATTGTTTTTGCCAACCCTAAGTCGGTTTGGCGTAAACGCTTTTTTCCTGTCGGAATTCCTTTATTGTTAAGTTTTATGCTGATTATCGGTTTTTTCTTTTATGTGCAAAAACTCGATCGTAAACAGCACGATCTAGATTTCGAAAATCAATCGCTAATGTTAGCCGAGGCGCTTAAGCATCGAATCAAGCAGCATCAGCATATTGTTTATGCAACCGGCAATCTTTTTATCGGCGACAATGCTGTTGGGCCTAATGATTTTAAATTGGCGGCTCGGCATGGTTTTGATGAATTTCCTGAAATACAATCGATCAGCTGGCAGCGTTACCGCATAAAAGAGAAGACACGCTTAAAATTGCTTCCAGTCTATAGCGAGCATCGAGATGAGTCAATTTCGGTGGCGCTCGAATTATCGGAACGGCGGCTTGATCAATTTGCTCGTGTTCAAAGTTTCGATTCATTGGTAAAAGCAATTATTGAGCCCGCTAAGGGACATATTCATTTCCTGTTACCGATTTATCGGTCAAAGAAGGAAACCCCGCAAACTCCTATAGGCATCTTAGCAAGTACGGTTTCTACCGAAAGCATGATTCGACAGACATTTAAGGGGCTTAATACAAGAGGCGTTTACCTTGCTATAACCGGTTCCGATTCCGAATCCGGTTATAGCATTATTTACAGTAATACCAAGGATCATTTGCATAATAATTTTCGTAAATATTCGTTGTTATTAGGCAATCAAGAATGGCAGTTTTATTTTTATCAAGACCATAGCTCGATTTACGCCCATTTTCATTGGCCGATGTGGTGGTTTTTGATAAGCGGTCTGTTATTTACCAGTTTGCTTGGTGCCGGGTTGTTAATGCTAACCGGTCGGCATGTCAAAACAGAATTGGTCGTCAGTGAAAGGACTGCGGAATTGTTGAGTGCCAAACAGGCGGCTGAAACCGCGAATGAAGCGAAGAATCAGTTTTTGGCAAAAATTAGTCATGAGCTGCGCACACCGTTGAACGGTATCATGGGTTTCGCACAATTATTGCAAAAATCGCCGGAAATTCCTAAAGCACAAAAGCAGCAAATCAATATCATCAGTCATTGTAGCGAGGACTTATTAACGCTAATTAACGATATTCTTGATATTGCCGCGATTGAGAATAATAAAACTAAGTTTGTGGTAGAACGCTTTGATCTTGTAAGTTTAATCAATGATATTGTCGAATTATTTAGGTTAAAGGCCGCTGATAAACAATTAGCGTTTGTTCATAATCAGCATAGTTTGCCGCAATTTCTTCATGGCGATCAAAAACGCTTGCGTCAAATAATTGCTAATTTATTGGATAACGCAATTAAATACACCGATCGCGGACGCGTTACATTAACGACGGATTATCAAAACGACCAGTTGATTATTACGGTAGCGGATACCGGATGCGGCATAGCTAACGAGCATCTCAACTTGATTTTTTCCCCTTTTATTCAATTAAGAGGAAAGGGGCTTTACAAGGAAGGTATTGGCATTGGTTTGGCTATATGCAAGGAGTTGATCAAGCTCATGCAAGGCAGTATTTCGGTGCAAAGCGAGCAGGGGAGCGGTAGTGTTTTTACAGTGAATTTACCGCTGAAAACCGATTCTACAAAAGCCTCTAAAACTTCCGGTTTAGTTATTCCTTACAATAAGCATTTCGGTAAATTACAGATTTTAATTGCGGATGATAATGAAATTAATTTAATACTGCTGAAACAGTTATTGTTGAAGCAAGATTGTGCAGTCGACTGCGTAGACAACGGAGTCGACGCCTTGAATATGATCCACAAATATCATTACAAAGTCGCTTTTATTGATCTGAATATGCCTGTTATGAACGGAATCGAACTGGTAAGATTGCTCAGACAAGAAAACAATGATATTCAATTGATCGCAATTAGTGCTTATGCCGATCGACAAACAATTAGAGAAGCGCTCGATGCCGGTTTCGATCATTATCTAACGAAGCCTATCGATACCAAACAATTAAACCAACTAATCCACTGTTTCGATTATGACTAGCTTAAAGTTTTTTTTATTTTTACTGATCACAATTTTTATATCGCATTCGGTATCTGCGGATGAGTGGCCGACAATCGAGCTTGCCGGCATCGACCTTAGTGCGGCAAAGCGCATTCAAATCGAGAAAGATCCGGTTTATAAAACCGCTAAAGAATACGAAGCGATTCCATTAGCGCAAGTTTTGAGTCAGTTTTCTAAAACCGATTTAGCAGCTAAAGATAGTGTGGTCGTGTTTGTTGCCAAAGATGGTTACAGCGTTTCTATGGCGTTGGCGGACGCAATGTCGGAGCATGGCTATATTGCGTTTCGCGATACCGAAGCGCCTTCGGGGCAAAAATGGCTGACTTTCAAATTCGGAAAAGAAACCACAACGCCGGCGCCGTTTTATTTAGTTTGGCCTACGCAAGGGCTAGACAAATGGCGCTATCCATGGCCGTTCCAATTGGCATCGATTTCGCTGCAACCGGCATCGACTTATTTCGGCGCGGCGGCGCCGGCCAAAAAAACAGATGCTATTCGTACCGGTTTTAATTTGTTTTCGACTTATTGTATTCGTTGTCATTCGGTTAATTTGTCCGGCGGTCAAGTCGGGCCGGAACTCAATATTCCGAAAAACATTACCGAATATTTTATCGAGGCGGAGTTGGCCGGTTTTATTCTTAACGCCCCAGCTTACCGATCGGGTACTAAAATGCCGTCTTTTGAAAAGATTCTTGATCGGCAAAAAGCGGAGGCGATTGTCAATTATCTAAAACATATGAAAAATGAAAAAGCCGGTACAAAATGAGTCACAGCCAAGTCTATTCACCATGAGATTCATGATAAAAAATCGTAATTATTCAGCATAAGTCATGTATGAGAAGGTGTCAGGCATTGATTTATAAGGCTGTCTGCAACAGGACGTTGCAGTCAGAGCTTACAGGGATGTATCCACGCGTCCTTAGAAATCAATGCCTGACACCAACCTACCGCATGCGCTGAATAGTTACAAAAAATCATTGATTATGGTTTATACCTTTCGCACTTCAAAATTCGGCAGTGCCTGAGGAGGCGCCTGGGTGTCCGGTCGATTATTGCTCCTCGGCAATTGCTCCTGCATTGCCCTAATACACGCCATCCATGGCGTAATGCAAAATCGACATTCACGCCATCCATGGCGCTCCGCAAAGGCTTTGCCAGCATGGAGCTGGCATAGAGCCTACATGGACGTATTCACGGCGTCCTATGACGGGCATCCCGGCGCCGAATGTATGCCCTATTTATCAAAGCATCTAGTAAAAAACGCGTATTTCTTGCCGAATTTTTTATCATATTACTTGCGGAGATTGTTCCGACAAGAGTTCGGCAAATTGGTCTGCCGTTACCGGATGACTAAAATAGTAGCCTTGGAACCCGGTACAGCCTTTACTCTTCAGAAATGCCAATTGCTCGGCCGTTTCCACACCTTCGGCAATCATCGTCAAGCCTAAATGTTTAGCCATGTCGATCATTGTTTCGACGATGATCGCATCGTTCGGGTCGGTGGAAATGTCTCGAACAAAACTTTTGTCTATTTTTAATTGATTCAACGGAAGTTGTTTCAAGTAAGCAAGCGAGGAATAACCGGTGCCGAAGTCGTCGATCGAAATCGATAGGCCCAGCACTTTCAAGGCTTTCATTTTTTCAATGGTATCTTCGATATTATCGATAACAACGTGTTCTGTTAATTCTATCTCTAAACAATCGGGCGTAATGCCGCTAACCTTCAGAGAATGTTCTATTTGATCGACAAAGTTGCTTTGTCTGAATTGATTCGAACTTACATTGATTGCAATACGCGGCACAATTAAACCATTTTGTTGCCATGATTGGATTTGCAGGCACGCCTCCATGATTACCCAGCGCCCTAACTGTAAAATCAAGCGAGATTCTTCGGCAATTTTGATGAACTCAACAGGTGGGATCAGGCCTTTTTGGGGATGTTGCCATCTAATTAAAGCTTCGGCTCCTATAATCTCGTTTTTGGCGCCAAACTGCGCTTGGTAATTTAAAACGAAATGACCTTGATCGATCGCTTCTCGAAGCTCGTTTTCCATTTTAATGCGCAGATCGGCAGCTTCTTGCATGCTCGGATGAAAAAAGCTGATGCTATTACGGCCGGAAGCTTTAGATCGATACATCGCCGTATCGGCTTGTTGCAGAATCCGGTCGGGATTATCGTCATTATCCGGAAATAAGGTAATACCCATACTGGGCGAGAGTTGATGTTGGAATGCATTAAGTAGAAACGGTTCGTTGATTTTAGCATTAATTTTTTCTGCGACCGTTAGTGCGTGATCGGCGGCTTCCGATAGGTTTTTGGCATTACAATTAATAAGTACGATAAACTCGTCGCCGCCTAATCGGGCAGCAGTATCTTCATCTCGTACGACCGATTGCAAGCGATTGGCTACTTGAATGAGTAATTCGTCGCCGACATGGTGGCCTAGCGAGTCATTCAGAAATTTAAAATGATCCAGATCCATGAATATCACGGCGCCGAAATGGCCATGTCGTTTGGCGATAGCAATTTCTTTTTCGAGACGATTGATTAACAAGCGTCGATTGGGCAAGTTGGTTAAGGGATCGTAGAAAGCCAGATTGTGTATGCGTGATTCATTTTCTTTTTTTTCGGTGATATCTGAAAAAATTGACACAAAATGGGTGATTTCGCCGGCTTCGTTTTTAACGGCGGTAACGGTCTGCCATTCCGGATAGACTTCTCCATTCTTTCGCCGATTCCAGATCTCGCCTTCATACTGTCCTTGACTAGCTAATTGCTTCCAAAATTCATCGAAACAATCACGATTATGATGTATGGAGCTTAAAACCGAGGGAATTTTACCAATCACTTCCTCGCTGGAATAACCGGTGATTTCAGTGTGAGCGTTATTGACCCTTAAAATCCTGCCTTTTTTATCGGTAATCATAATCCCTTCTTGGGTTTCGAAGGCTGTTGCTGCCAAGCGTAATTGCTCTTCGCTAAGTCGTAGTTTTCGATTGCTTTGATTAAGATCATGCGTGCGCTTTTCCACTTCGACTAGGATTAACTCGGTTTGTCCGGTGACAATCAAAAAACCGATACCCATTAAACTGGTCAGCAACATCCCTCCGGCCAAAATACCCCAAACCGGCCAGGAATAATAATTTCCAAGAAAACCTAAATCCGGCGAAACTTGAATGAACCAGGATTGCCCGCCGATATTGAGCGGTTTTAACGTGGTGATGGCAAACGGATCCGGTATGGCGCGCTTAGGCTCTAACGGAAACAACCATTGTTGTTCTCCATCGGATGTTTTTTCGAAAAGCCTAATATTGATATATTCAATGCTTTTTCGAACTAAGGCGTCTTCAATAAAACGTTCAATATCGAAAGCCTCGATAATATAGCCCTTCAAGGTCTGCTCGGTCTCGAAAAAAGGCGTATAGATAAAAAACTGCCTGGAACTGTTTCCAAATGCCAATATTTTAGAGCTTCGATCGGTTGTTGCTTGAGGCTCCAGTGCTAACACGATCTCTTGGTGGCGTTTTTCCGAGATAGGCTGGAAGTCATCGAAATACTTTTTAGTCGAATACTTGATTGTCCATGTCGTTTTATCTTGACTTGCTTTCGAAGTCTCTAACCATTCAATATAAGGAACGCCTGGGTAGGTGTTGAAAACCCAGTCCGAAAAAATTTGTAACGATTGATAGTCAATCGTATCGTTCGAACCGATTAATGAGTGGTAAAGCGATAAGGTATTTGCATGTGCCTTGTAATTGTCTTCTAAAGCGTATTGTATCGTTTCCGCCTTGTTTTCGATGATTTCCCGTAGGCGCAGTCCTTCTCGTTGATGAGCCATTAAGTAAGAAATTGCGACTAAGGCTAAACCTACTATTAAGGCGGTGCATAACGGTAACCAGCGTTTCGTGCGGCTTTGTAAGGAAGGTTCAAAAATCGTCAAGAACAAAGGTGTGAAAACCACGATACCGATGCAATCTCCGAGCCACCAGGTCAGGAATCCGAATCCGAAATCCGATTCGACGATGACACCGGTTTCAACCAATGCATAAACGCTTAATAAGGCCGGTATAAATGTGGCGACCGGACCGGATAAGAAAAAAAACAGCATGATTTCTTTAGCGGAAATCAAAGGGTTTGGGTAGCCTACGATTTTTTTTACCAAGAAGGCTCCGGTCCAAGCCCTAAGCACGCTGTTGACTGGTGAGCTGAGAAAAATTAAGAGTTGGCCGGGAGATTGCCATAAGGTCATGAAATCGTAGACTTCATAATGGATGGCTAATTCAGCCAAAAAAATAGCCGGTAATACTTTGTTTCCCCAGAGCAACGTTGCCGCGAAGCCGATACCGGCCGGCGGCCAGATTGCTGTTGCGTAACTGGGCGGCAAGGATAGCGGTAATGCCAATTGTCCCGCAAAATAAAACAGTAAAGCCGTTAATGCAATACGACTTAAAGTCGAGTTAACGGAGGTTCTATAATTCAAGGTGAGTTGTCCTTCGCTTTAGTGTTGTTCGATCGCCGGTAAACAATCCATGCGGAATGATATCAGAAAACCGGATGTCGATGATGTGATGACTTTGGCGGTGTTTAATCGGTAGAATAAGCATTTTAACATTTTAGTCATAGACATGCGCACCTCTCAATTTCCTCTCAATACCGTCAAAGAAACGCCTTCGGATGCCGAAATCGCCAGTCATAAACTCATGATTCGTGCGGGCTTAATTCGCAAATTAGCCGCCGGTCTTTATACCTGGTTACCGCTAGGGCTTAGAGTCATGCGGAAAGTCGAAAAGATTACCCGCGAGGAGATGGAAAAAGCCGGTGCACTAGAAGTCTTGATGCCGGCCCTGCAACCCGCCGAGTTGTGGCAGGAGACGGGGCGCTGGGAACAGTATGGACCCGAACTGGCTCGCTTACAAGACCGTCACCAACGAGACTTTTGTTTGGGACCCACGCATGAGGAAATCATTACCGATTTAGCCAGGCATGAGATTAAAAGTTATAAGCAGTTGCCAATCATCTATTATCAAATCCAAACCAAATTCCGCGACGAAATTCGTCCTCGATTCGGCGTGATGCGTTCTCGGGAATTCGTTATGAAGGACGCTTATTCTTTTCATCTCGATCAAGAATCCCTTCAAGAAACCTATCAAGTCATGTATCAGGCCTACAGCAATATCTTCAACCGCTTCGGTTTGCAATATAGGGCTGTGATCGCCGATTCAGGATCGATCGGCGGCGCGGTATCGCACGAATTTCATGTATTGGCCGAATCCGGAGAGGATGCGATTGCCTTTTCGACGAAAAGCGATTATGCCGCAAACATCGAAAAAGCCGAGGCGTTAATGCCCGAAGGCGACAGGGGGCCGGCTACCGAATCGCTCAATCTAGTGGACACTCCGGATCAACATTCGATCGACGAAGTCAGTGCTTTTTTCGGGATTGCCAAATCTAGTTGCCTAAAAACCTTGATCGTCAAAGGCGAAGAAGACGAGTTAGTCGCTTTGTTATTACGAGGCGATCATGAATTGAATGCGATCAAGGCCGAAAAAGTTTTCGGTATCGCAGCTCCGTTGCAATTAGCCGACGAAGAGCAAGTGCTGTCCGCTTGCAATGCAAAACCCGGCTCGGTCGGTCCTTTCGGTCTGAAAATTAAAATCATTGCGGATCGTAGTGTCGTATTGATGTCCGATTTTGTATGCGGAGCCAATCAAGACGGCAAGCATTACCGTGGCGTAAATTGGCAGCGGGATATTCCTTTGCCCGATCAAATCGAGGATTTACGCCTCGTGGTCGAAGGCGATCCGAGTCCGGACGGGGAGGGCACGATTACTATTGCTCGAGGTATCGAGGTAGGTCATATTTTTCAACTGGGTATGAAATACAGTTCAGCGATGAAAGCCGACATTATCAATGAAGGCGGTAAGAATCAGACAATGATCATGGGTTGTTACGGCATCGGCATTTCGCGCATTGTTGCGGCGGCGATCGAGCAGAACCACGATGACAACGGCATTATCTGGCCGGCTCAATTGGCACCTTTCCAAGTGGCCTTGTGCCCGATGAATATGCATAAGTCGGAACGTTTGCGCGTTGCTGCCGAAAAACTGTATCGAGAACTACTTGATGCCGGAATCGAGGTGTTATTCGATGATCGAAAAGTCCGAGCTGGCTTCATGTTTTCCGATATGGAATTGATCGGTATTCCGCATCGTGTCGTAATCGGCGACCGCAGTCTCGACTCCGGCATGATCGAATACCGGGCTCGGACTGCGAGTGAAAGCCAAGAATTGCCGATGGTTGAATTAATACCTTTTTTGTTGCAACAATTGAGTTGATGATTCGCTACGAATAGCGGTGATTCTGAAATTGAGCATTATCGCTGCATTTTGAGAATGCGGTGTGCTTGCTGCCGAAATTTTCGTCCAGTACTCCCCAATTAGGAATTGCAGCTACGATAGTCGCTTGTAAGCAACAATGATCGAAATGTGAAATAACCAACATAAATTAAAGGTTTTAGTAAATATCGCACCCAAAGTGTGAATTCGTCACAAAAAAACAGCATGGACTCAGGTTAGTCTGTGCTCAACATTTTTTAAGGATGAGTTCAAATGAAATTTTTACCAAGACCGATCATTTGCGAACGCTGTGGCGATGAGATTTTACCATCGGAACAAAGCCGGCCCGACGATAGAATTTGTCCTTGGTGCCGGCATATGATGATGGAGGCAAGCGAAATTTATCAAAAAACCAAAAGAAAGCGTTCTCCCCATTTAATCTTGCTTAATCATCGCAACTGAGTCTGTTATAAAGTTGTCTTGTGGACTCTTATTGGTCCAGTACCTTCCTTAGAAGGATTCATTTACGAGTAGCATTGGAATATTAATGCAGGCCTCAATCCGCTGTATCAATGCTATATCTCCTTCATTCTTGGCTTTTTCGATGCCGGAGTCTTTCGAAAATTGACAGATATCCTTTTTCTGCTTTAGAGTGCCGCTCTGACCGAATGCTATTGTGTGATAAATAATATAACTAATCAGGAGCGCATAAAATGGCAAAACCATTGATTCAATTGGCACTAGATTCTTTGGATTTCGACAAAACCCTGGAACTTGCTTCGCAAGCGGCCCCTTATGTCGATATCATTGAAATCGGTACACCCTGTATCAAGTTTAACGGGCTTGAATTGGTCAAGGAAATTAAACGCAGATTTCCCGATAAATTGCTGCTGGTCGATCTTAAAACGATGGATGCCGGTGAATACGAAGCCAGCCCATTCTACGAAGCCGGTGCCGATATCTGCACGGTACTTGGAACATCCGGAATTTCAACTATCAAAGGCGTTATCAGCGCGGCAAAAAAATATAATGCCGAAGTTCAAGTCGATTTGATTAACGTCGAGGATAAAGCGAGTTGCGCTGAGGAAGCCGTGGCGGCCGGCGCGCAAATTATCGGCATTCATACCGGCATCGACGCCCAGGCGGCCGGACAGACACCCTTTGCGGATTTACAAGATTTATTGCGCTTGGGGTTAAACACTCGAGTATCAGTTGCCGGCGGTATCAAGCCCGAAACTGTGCGCGATGTTGTTGAGGCCGGAGTTGACATAATTGTCGTAGGCGGCGCGATTACCGGCGCGCCATCTCCAGCCAATGCCGCTCGAAAAATTCAACGCTTGGTCAATAGCAAGGGCACGCATCGTGAATTTGTCGTCGATAAGATTTCGGATGTCTTATATGCGACCGATGACTCTTATGATAGAAAACTGACGAACATGCTCGATCAAGCTCGCCGAATTTTTGTCTCAGGCGCGGGACGGTCGGGCTTGATTGGCCGCTTTTTCGCGATGCGATTGATGCATAGCGGTTACGATACCAGTGTAGTCGGTGAAATCGTTACACCCAGCATCAAACAAGGCGATTTGCTTATTATTATTTCCGGTTCCGGCGAAACCGAGCAGTTGGTCGCATTCACTAAACGTGCTCGCGAGATTGGCGCAAAAATCGTACTGATTTCGGCGAAAAGCGAGTCGACAATCGGCGACATGGCCGATGCCGTGTTTAGAGTCGGCAGCCCGGAACAGTATGGCAAGGTTGTCGGTATGCCGATGGGTACGGTTTTCGAACTTTCCACATTGGCATTTTTGGAAGCGACCATCTCTCATGTCATCCACGAAAAAGGCATTCCGGAGGAAGAAATGAGATCGAGACATGCGAACCTGGAATAAATCTCGCGACCGTAACGACTGCCGAGATCGCGGCACACTGAAGTGCCTGTCATGCAATATCCGAATCCGGGCTCTCGATTAGGCAATTAACCGTGTTTGTCAATTCCGGTGCTTTCTCTATGAAGCACATCAATTTCATGACGCCTTAATAGTGATCGCTCGATCTAAAAACGGCGGTAAGTTCACGAAAGGCACGAAATTAGGAATATGCACAAAATAACTTCTACAAGTATACGCTTTGCGGCGGTTCGGTAACTCGCTTGACAGGACGCCGTGAATACGTCCATGTAGGCTCTGTGACAGCATCCCTGCTGTCAAAGCCTTTGCCGAACACCCCAGCGCCTCCATGCGTCAATGCCGAAATTTGAAGTGCGATGGGTATACTGCCGAAAGACGCCCCAAACTCTCCTTACTTTTCGATTGCCTAGAAATCGTTCGCTGAAAATCTTGGAAACGGAGCGTTAGCGAAGTGAAGATTTTTAGTCCCCGATAGCCGTAGCGCCGGGTGTTTTGCCGGAGTCTGCGCGAATAGCGCAGGCGGAGGCAAAATACAAGGCATCGCGACACGGCGTAAAGCCATTTGTGGGAGTGCTACGGAGCCGCATCGAGTATACGATGATGTGGCGTAGTGGCACGGACGCAGGGCGAATCGGGGCCGCCGAAGGCAATAATCGCCAAGTCATTTTTCGCTGCTGAAATCGGACGGACCCCATTTCAGCTTTCGCGAAAAATCTTGGCGCGCTTGTATTTCTTTTATCCCCTGTTATGAGAGTCGTTTTAGCGCGCCCCTTCCTTACCCTTGATTTCTCAAGTCTAATTTCAAACAGACTGCTCAAGCAACCGTTGTTATAATAGCCGGCATTCTGTGTCGGTCAACGATGTTGATTGGTACTTCGCAGTGTAAGGCTGTTGAATTTCGATTGGCCATTCATATTTTATAGTGTTCGATAGCGTACTTTATTCAGGAGATAAGTGTTTTGGCACAAATGCAGGATATTACCAGCCCAATGACATTGCTGGAAAAACGGGCAACCGGTTCATTGGCGAGCATTTACGCATTAAGGATGTTGGGTTTGTTTATGATTATGCCGGTGTTGCCGTTATTTGCCGAGCATTTGGAAGGTTCCACGCCGCTTTTAATCGGGTTATCGGTCAGTATTTACGGATTAAGCCAGGCATTATTGCAAATCCCTTTCGGACTAATGTCCGATCGCTTTGGGCGAAAAAAATTAATTATACTCGGCTTATTGCTGTTTGCCGCCGGCAGCGTGCTTTCGGCGATGTCAACGACGATTTACGGTGTGTTATTCGGTCGGGCTTTGCAAGGATCCGGAGCAATCGCCGCAGTCATTATGGCCTTGGTCGCCGATTTAACCCAGGAAGTCCATAGGACGAAAGCGATGGCCTTGATCGGTATCAGTATCGGCGTTTCGTTCGGTGTCGCGATCTCTGCAGGGCCTGTACTTGCAGGTTATGTCGGTGTTGAAGGTATTTTTTGGTTAACGGCGCTACTCTCATTAGCAGCGATAGTGGTCATTATTTATATCGTTCCGGACCCGATTCAGTCGAAAATTCACCGCGATGCCGAATTGATTCCGGGCCAGATAAAGCATGTGTTAAAAAATGCCGAGTTGCTAAGACTCAATTACGGTATTTTTATTCTGCATTTGATATTAACAGCCAGTTTTATTGTCATTCCTCTATTGATGAGGGATGCCGGATTAGGCGCTAGTCAACATGGGCAAGTTTATTTGCCTGTGTTTATCGTATCTTTATTGACCGCAATACCTTTTATTATTTTGGCTGAAAAAAAGCGTAAAATGAAACCCGTTTTTATCGGTGCGATTGCGGTTATCGTTGTATCAGAATTAGGCTTACAGTACTTTCATCAAAGTTTGCCCGGAATTGTTGTTTTTCTTTGGGTGTTTTTTTGCGGTTTCAATTTACTCGAAGCCACGTTACCTTCCTTGGTTTCTAAAACGGCACCGGGCGATATGAAAGGAACGGCCATGGGTTTTTATTCAACGTCTCAATTTTTAGGGGCTTTTTTAGGGGGGGCGCTTGGAGGTTGGAGTTATGGCGAATTCGGCGGAAACGCTGTTTTTATTATGAGTGCTGTGGCGGGAGCGAGTTGGTTGGCGGTGTCTTTTACAATGAAACCACCCCGTTATCTGGCCAATATGCTGATCTCCATTAGCAATCTTACCCGAATTCAAGCTGAGCAACTCACCGAAGAGATCCTCAAGGTTACCGGAGTCGAGGAAGTGAAGTTGCATTTCGGCGAAGGGGTGGCTTATCTAAAAGTCGATAATCGGTTATTGGATAAAGATCGTTTACAGTATTCGATAAGTCAGTTCGATTCCTGATAATTCAAAAGATTTTTTACTATTTTTAAGAGTCAACCTAAATTTTAAAATGGGGCACGGATTCGCTTAAGGATTTCGCGATAAATAACTTTCTGAAGCTATGAGCTTTGTCGAGTAACCGCACTCTAAATCATCACTTTGATTTTTTCGGGTGATGAAAGCTTCTTCAGGATCGTTAGGCTGATTTATCGATAATCACTCAGTCTGATATCGGTGTTCCAAATATAAAGTTACCCTTGAGAATCCATATTTTTTTGCTCAATCGTTTTTCGGAGAAAACATGCTTAACAAAGTTACATTAATAGGCAATCTCGGGGCCGACCCCGAAGTTCGCTACATGCCAAGCGGCGAGGCCGTCACCACAATCAGGTTAGCCACGACCATGCGTTGGAAAGATAGACAAACCGGCGAGCGGAAAGAATCTACCGAATGGCATCGCGTGGTTTTTTTTAGAAGACTGGCCGAAGTTGCCGGCGAATATTTAAAAAAAGGCAGCCAGGTATACGTAGAGGGTCGTCTTCGTACTAATAAATGGCAAGGACAAGACGGACAAGACCGCTATACGACAGAAATCGTCGCAGAAGAAATGCACATGCTGGGAAGCCGAAGCGGCGGTACTGCAAATTATTCCGACAATCAAGGCGCTTATTCGTCTCAGAGCCCGGCCTCTTCTCAGTCTAAGCCCCAACAATCCACACCCCCGACTTCAGCGCCCCCTCCTTACGACGATTTTGACGACGATATTCCTTTTTAGAAGTCACCGAGGACAAATTAGCGTAATCGATGCCCGTAACTTTGGTGCGGACACCGTTCTTTAGGCATTGCTGGATTAAAGCGGAGGAGTGTTAGGCGGATTGCCGGGCTTACTGTGTTCTTTGGTGGCCCCTAGCACTGTTACTCGACTAGCAAAGGGGATTTTGAAAAATTATTAATTGGAAATACGAGCGGTTAGTTTCCGATTAAAATAAAAGGGCGGCTCAAATGAGTTTGCTCAATGTTCTCATTGATTATCCATTATTACGAAGAGGTTAAATGTGGATATAGCGTCGTTAATCGGCTTTTTATTGGGCATAGGGATTATTATGGCCGCCATTGCTACTGGTGGCGATGTTATGTTGTTTGTAAATTTGCCTTCCATATTAATCGTCATAGGCGGTACCTTCGGCGTATCGTTGATGCGTATCCCGATATCCGATTTTTTACGGTCCTTCGGTGTTTTAGGGAAAGCTTTTTTAAACAAAAGGGAAGACCCGGCTGTGTTGATCGAAGAAGCCGTAAGGCTTTCCGATGTTGCTCGAAAAAACGGACTGCTGGCCTTGGAAAATGAGACCATTGAAAACGAATTTATGAGAAAAGGTATCAATCTTTGTGTCGACGGACATGATCCTGCTTTCGTAAAAAAAATGCTGTCTCAAGAAATTAACCAAATGATATCGCGCAACGAAGTGGGGCAAGATATGTGGAAAGGCGTCGGCGATTTAGCGCCGGCAATGGGCATGATCGGAACGCTGGTCGGTTTAGTGCAAATGCTCGCAAATATGTCCGATCCGTCGAGTATAGGCCCTGCGATGGCCGTTGCCTTGCTGACGACACTTTATGGCGCATTGGTAGCAAACTGTTTCGCACTCCCGATCGTCGACAAACTATCTAAGGTCATGCTTTATGAAAAAACCAACAAAGAGCTTATTTTAGAAACGATTTCCGGTATTCAAGAAGGCATGAACCCTAAGGTTCTGGAGTCTTTGTTGAATTCCTATATTTCCGATAAAAAGCGAAAAACCGACAATGAATAGGTGAAAAATGGCTGACGAATGCCCTAAATGCCCCCCGGTCGGAGCACCCGCATGGTTGGCGACCTTTGCCGACTTAATGTCGCTGCTGATGTGTTTCTTTGTGTTGTTGTTATCATTTGCGACCATGGATACCATCAAGTTTAAAAAAATGGCTGATTCGATGATTAATGCTTTTGGCGTACAAAAGGATGTGCCGGCATACGATATCCCGATGGGGACCAGCATCATCGCTCAGCATTTTTCGCCGGCACCGACCGAGCCTACACCGCTAGAGGAAGTTAAACAGACGACTATGCAAGACTCGCCGAACTTGGAAGCGGCAAAAAAACAGTTAATGGAATTGACTCAGGCTGAAATTGAGGAACAGGCAGAAAAAATCAGAGAAGATTTAAAAGAAGAAATCAAGATGGGTTTGGTCTCGGTAGAAACGGAAAATCTGAAAATCATTATTCGCATTAGCGAAAAAGGTTCGTTTCCATCCGGTAGTGCGGTGCTCAATACCGGATTTGAGCCCATATTGACTAAAATTACTGCATCGGTTAACGAATCGCCCGGGAAGGTTCTGGTGTCGGGGCATTCGGACGATATACCGATTAGAACTCAGATCTTTCGCTCGAATTGGGAGTTGTCTGCCTCTCGTGCCGTAACCGTTTCTCATTATATGCTGGATCAACCGGGAACCGTGCCGTCACGATTCGTCATTCAGGGTTATGCCGATACCCGGCCGTTAGTTCCTAACGACTCTCCCGCAAACCGGGCACTTAATCGAAGAGTCGAGATTGTTATCGTGCAAGTAGAACCAGGCGCCGACGAAGCAGGGCAAGACTTTGTCGAGTAATATTGGGATGGCCGAGGGCGATGCATCCAAAAAATATATTTCATTTCCAGGAAATTTAAATGAATCGGGATAAAGATAGACGGCGTTTTTTTCGCATTGATGATCAAGTTAATCTTTACTATAAAAAAGTGGATGAAGCGACCGCCACGCCGGCCAGTCATATGAGCGATAACGTACTGGGAAACTGTTCGCTATCCGCCGCTTTGGAATTGATTTCACAAGAATCCCGTATCATGATGCATCGGCTCGATCGGACTGTGCCGGATGTCGCTGATTACTTGAAATTAATTGAAAGTAAAATCGATTTGATTGCTCAGGCAATCATGATGCAAGGCACCGATTTTAAAGAGAAGGATACTCGCAATGCTAATCTAAGCGCATCCGGATTGGCTTTCGAAAGCGCGGAGGCCTTGGCGATCGGCGACTATCTGGAAATTAAAATGTTGTTGGTTTCATGTATGGCAGTCATTGTGACTTATGGAAGAGTTATTTATTGCAAGCCAAAAAAGAATCCTGAAGGCCTTTATTCTCATATTATCGGTGTCGACTATATCAATATGAAGGAACAAGATCGGGAATTGTTGATTAGGCATGTCGTTAAAAGACAAATGCAAAAACTCCGCGAGAACAAAGAGCCGTAGTGTTAACTTTAGGTTTTTTCATAAAATCCTTAATTATTTCGCGGATAAAACGATAATTCTATTTTTACTGTGCAGTGACAATTACCGATCAACAAAAAAAAATTCTGGGTCTCCTTGCCGACGGCGAATTTCACTCGGGTTCCGTTTTAGCCGATACTCTCGGTGTGAGCAGATCGGCGGTTTGGAAACAGTTACATAGTTTAACCGAACTAGGCTTGGAACCCGTCGCAGTGAGCGGCAAGGGTTACCGCCTAGAACGGCCGATCGAATTTTTAAGCAGTGAAAAAATCGAATCCGTGTTAATGGAGAATGTTCGTTTAAATATTTCGGATTTAAACATCCATGACCGGCTTGACTCAACGAATAACCATTTGATTAATCTTGCTAAAAGCGCCGCCCGATCCGGAACGGTTTGTTTAGCTGAGTTTCAAACTGCAGGTAAAGGCCGGCGAGGTAGGTCCTGGGTGTCGCCGTTCGGTTCAAATATTTACCTATCGGTCTTGTGGCACTTTCAAAACGGCCCCTCCGCTATTTCAGGCTTGAGCCTTGCTGTCGGCGTTTCCGTGATCAGAGCCTTGGCATCCTTAGGTTTATCCGGTATCGGTTTAAAATGGCCGAACGATATTTATTGGCAGGAACATAAATTAGGCGGAATATTAATCGAAGTGACCGGCGAGACTCATGGGCCTTGCTCGGTTGTGATCGGTATCGGGTTGAATGTTTATATACCTGATCGTGAAGCGGCAATGATCGATCAAGCCTGGATCGATTTGACTCGGATTATGGGAGGGGTATCCATTTCGAGAAATCGTTTAGCCGGAACGCTGTTGAATGAATTATTGCCGATACTTGCCGATTATGAAAGCCATGGCTTAACACCTTATTTAGATGAATGGCGATCTTATGACTGCCTGGAAGGGCGTCCTGTCGTTATCTATCATGGCGATTCCGCAATAACAGGCAATGCTGGAGGAATCGACGATAATGGCTTGTTTCGTTTAATGACTGCCGATGGCAAAGCCTGTTGTTTTGCATCCGGCGAAGTAAGTTTTAGCAAGAATTGACCGAATGGATTTATTGGTCGATATCGGCAACTCTCGTGTAAAGTGGGGCATTAACAATAATCGTTTAGAACCGGGAGTGCCGGTTATTCATCAAGATAGTAATTTTGAAGCCCGGTTGTTTTCGATTTGGCGAGCCTTGCCGAAATCACCTCGGCGTATGGCTATTTCCTGCGTGGCTTCGAAGTCCGTTTTAGATCAAGTCAAGACAATTGCTCTGGACTTGTGGCCCTCGTTGTCCATAATACAAGCGCATTCCGTAGCCGAAGCGTATGGTGTTCGAAATGCTTATGAATATCCGGAAAAACTGGGCGTGGATCGTTGGTTGTGCCTGATAGCGGCTAGGCATTATTGGTCGGAATCGGTATGTATCATTGATTGCGGGACCGCCATTACCATTGATGCGATGGACCGAAACGGTTGTCATTTAGGAGGGCTCATTTGTCCGGGTTTAACCCTTATGAAGCAATCTCTGTCAAATGGTACGGCTAATTTACAACTTTCCGCACAAAGCGGTTTACCGAGCTTGGCTCGAAATACGAACGATGCTATTGATAATGGCGCCCTTTATGCCGTTATCGGTTTGATCAAGAGCGTGATAGCGGATTTAAACAAGCCTGTTAAAGATTTAGACGTAGATAATTCCCCAATTTTACAGAGGGTTCGGTTGCCCGATTGCCAGGTGTCGGCGGCAGGGAAAGCCGCCGTCAAGCCTACACGGACGTATTCACGGCATCCTGTTAAGCGAGCAACCGAACCCTCAAAAAAGCTCATAGTTCCAGGACGTTATTTATCACGAAATCCTAAGTTAGTTTTAACCGGTGGAGACGCGGGTGATATTGCCCCTCATCTTGATAATTTATCTTGTGTTGTACCGGACTTGGTCTTAAAAGGCTTGTCATTGATTCTCGCGGAATAAGCTATGAAACTATTGGCCTTATTGCTAATAATACTCAATATCACGTTTTTTTTATGGCAATATCATTCCGGCGCTATTTCATTGGAGCGTGATGTTCTCATCGATACAACGGACACGGGACAGCAAATTACCTTAATGTCGGAATTAAACGACTCATCGAGTCTTAAGCAAGCGCAATCCGGTTTATTATGGTGTGGCGCCGGTACCGCGATTGAACAATCGATTCGCAGTGCTATATTCGTTTCGGATTTCAATTTAACGCCATCTTCGGGGGCAAGGTCCGGTTTGCTGTTGGCCGAATGGCTCGATGCTCATCTCGTTTCGCATCAGGCACCTCATACGCAGCCAAAAGAATCACCCTCCATTATCGCTTTCAACGATGATTCGACGGCTTTGACTAAGGCAACCCCAACACCTGCTAAAACCAGTATTCCGGACGAAATCCACCGCCATGCCAGCCAAGAGCTTAAACGGGCTGAATTTGGCACCGTAAACGAATTGCTTATTAAAAAACAAGCAATGGTGCCGAAAAAAAACAGGGTCGAGTCAAGTATGTGTTATGAAGCCGGGCCGTTTGATACGATGCAACAATTTTACAGTTGGCGAAGACAGACGGGTATCAATTCCGCTTCAATCAAATCTGTGAGCCGGGAAGAACAAAAAATTAGCGATTACATGGTGTATTTGCCGGCCGGCGAAACTTATGAGCAATCATTAGCGAATGTTGATTTAGTGAAACAAAAAGGGATCACCGATTATTGGCTATTTCCGAAAGGCGAGGCAAAAGGAGATATTTCATTAGGTGTTTTTTCTAGTGAAATTAGAGCGGAGACTTTTAAAAAACAATTGGCAGCCAAAAATTTGGACGTCTTAATTAAACCTCGCTATAAAAAAGCTCAAAGAATTTTTGCTCATATTCATATTAAACAGGAATACGAAGACAATCTGATTATCAGCCGTGACCGGTGGCAAAAATCGCATCCTGACTTTGCCATCAAGGTCAATAACAGCTGTGTTTTTAATTGAAAATTGCGCTTTAGATTTTGCTTCTACCTTGGATGGTTGTAAAGGCTTCAACAGTCCACGGTCTAGCGATAAGCGCAGGATCATAGAGCCGCAAAGGGTAAGAGATTATACTTCGTTAGCAATCGGGCTTTAACTGAGCCTGATACAACGTTAGAATAACCCTTCTAAAATTATTGTGATAGTTAAGGTAAAGTTAAGAAATTAACTTATTGACTTTAATCATTTTGAATAATACCTATAATTAAGCCGTTTCGATTTATTTTCCCGATTAATTATCGCCCGCACATGAAAAAAATGTTTAAAAATCTGTTCGCTATAATCGCCATTCTTACGTTAATGTTTACGGTATTTTCCGTAAACGCGGCAGGAAAAGGTTTATACCTGAAGTCATCGGCAGCGATTGTCATGGATCAAGAGACGGGAATGATTCTTTATGAAAAAAAATCGCAAAACGTCATGCCTATCGCGTCTATTACCAAGTTGATGACGGCAATGGTGTTGCTTGATTCCAAACCCAACTTAAATAAATCCATTACGATTACGAAACAGGATGTCGATACGTTGCGCCATAGCCGTTCGCGTTTACCGGTCGGAACACAATTAACGCTAAGGGAAATGATGAGGTTGGCCCTGATGTCGTCAGATAACCGGGCAGCTTCCGCTTTATCTCGCTCCTATCCGGGCGGCAAACCCGCTTTTGTCAAAGCCATGAATCGTAAGGCACAGGCTCTCGGATTAAAAAACACTCGTTTTCGCGATCCTACCGGTTTATATACTGAGAATAAGTCAACAGCGAGGGATTTGGCCAAGCTTGTCGCCTTCGCGACTAAATATCCCTTGATTAGAACGTTGACGACCACAGAAAGTCATACCCAAAAAGTCGGTAAGCAAATGCTTAAATACAACAATACCAACGTATTGACTAAAAATCCTAATTGGAAAATCGGTCTATCGAAAACCGGTTTTATCAATGAATCCGGAAAATGCCTCGTCATGCAAACCTGGATAAATAACAGGCCAACGATCGTTGTATTACTCAACTCATGGGGGCAATTGACGCCGGTTGGCGATTCTAACCGAATCAAAGAATGGATGAGCGGTATTTCAGTGGCCGAGTTACAAAAAAGAGGATGATTTGTCCGCTTTGCTATACGTCTTGCAGTTCATGATTTAGCATTAGGGAATACGCATAATAACTTCTACAGCTATTAAGCTTACTGGCGGTTTGGTGACCCGCTTTACAGGCCCGGCACCTCCTTAAGCAATGCCGAAATTTAAAGTGCGAAAGGTTTAACATTGAGATAAGCTTAATTTCATATTCGTCATTCATACTCTCGCGAATTCAAAAATACTATTAACCTTCCGCATTCACTTAGGAACAAATAATCAGGGTGGCTGGCTTTTCCGCTATGATTGTAAAACGTCTAATTCGAGAGAGACCTAGTTCCAATAATTGTATCCGTCGATGAACTTTATCCTATTCAAGCGCCTTTTTATAGGCATGTCATTCTGTCTATTATGCTCTTGTCAGCTATCACGCGGACCGCAATTGGAATCGTCGCTTGAATTTTCACCGATTAGGGAATTTCCTTTATTCGATGGTCAAGAAATTATTGGTGTTGCTGCGCAAATAGAAACTGATGAACAAGATTCTTTGTTGGTAATCGGTCGGCATTTCGGTTTGGGTTATGACGAAATAACCCGAGCCAATTCTAACTTAGACCCATGGTTACCGGAGCCGGGCAGTACAGTTCGGTTGCCATTGCGGTTCATTATTCCCGAAGCGCCTCGAAAAGGTATTGTGTTGAATTTGGCGGCTAAGCGGCTTTTTTTATACGACAAAAAAAACGCTTATAAAGTATTTACTTATCCGGTTGGAATCGGCCGGGAAGGATGGGAAACGCCGGAAGGCTTGACCCGAATTACTGTGAAAACTGCAAATCCTAGTTGGACTGTTCCCGAATCGATTCGACGCGAGCATGCCGAAAAAGGCGACCCTTTGCCGAGCGTCGTTCCCGCCGGCCCAAACAATCCGCTTGGAGACTATGCTTTACGATTAGGTTTTCCCGGTTATCTGATCCATGGTACCAATAAACCCTATGGCGTTGGCATGGAGGTAAGTCATGGTTGTGTTCGGCTTTATCCTGAAGATATTGCAAAGCTATTTCGGCATGTCACTGTCGGCTCACAAGTCAGGATTGTCAATCAACCTTTCTTAACCGCATGGGATGGCGAAATACTTTTTTTGCAAGCTTATCCACCTACCCATAAAGATCCGAAACAAGTCAATCGACTTGTCCAGGATTTGATGGCCCGCTTACAAAAAATTGAGCAAAAATCCGGTCGATCGATCGATTGGGATAAAGTTCACGCGGCAATTGAGCGCTCCGATGGTGTTTTAACACCTATTTTAAATGGCGATATAGATGACTTTTATTTGACCATATCGCGCCCTTCGATCAAGTTTAAACGACCGATTCCCAAGACAATTGATGCCGATGCATGGAAACTGAGAGTAGCAAAATTATCGACCGAGAAAGAGGCTCGTCAATTCGCGGCCATGCTGAATCATCAAGGCCCTCCAATTCCGGCGCATTCCTTTGCTACAAACGTGATTGCAGGGCCTTTCTCTAGCTCTCAAGATGCGGTTTCGGCAAAAAAACGCTTGTTATCGGAATTTTCGATTACTGCACAAGTGATGGCGCCCGGTAAAATAGTCGAAACTCCACAGACTCCTCCAGAAAGCACTATTTTTACTAATCTACTGACTTTTTTCGATTGATACTTTTTTTGTAAACTCGAGTTTGAAGGCAATCTCCACAAATTGGGAGTCAATCAAGAAATATACCCATAACATGGAGATAGCGAAGGGTTTCCAAGAACCTATAAACCTAGAAAAAGCATTTCGCCATGAAGAATAAGAGGTTAATTCAATAACTTGCTATGCGTTTGTATAAAACTTTCGCTTACCAAAGAGGTAAGCGGCAATGTTTAGATATTTTCTTGAAATCCTTCATGGACTTCATGGTTAAGCTGCCGAATTCAAGCTAGAAATTAAGATACCAATTGATTGAAATGATGTGACTCATAAAATCTTGAGCAGTGGCTTTATAGATATATTGATTCATATAGCCGATTTCGGTTCTGATGTGCTCGTCAAAATTATATCCAATGCCGGCGAAGGCTCGATTTTGATCGAAACCGTTCACAGATTTCCAATCAGTTTTATTAATGTCGATAAAAACTTCGTTAGTCCCGACCAGGCTAAAATTTGGCGCAAAAGTCAAAGGCAGTGATATTTTAAACAATTGACGATAACGCCAACCGACATCGTTACCGATTTGCATGAACCGTTGCTCTAAGCGGCTGCGGCTGCTGAAAGTTCCGAAAGATAACGGTTGATTCCATAACAGTTGCTGCCAAATGCGATGTTCATCGAAGGGCTCGCTTACAAAAGGCTCTTCGGTCGGTATAAACGCATAACCAAGCCACATAGTCAGTGTTTCACTGAGCGCATAGCCTAAACCGGTTCGCAACATGCCTTGGGAAACTTGCGACGTGTCGTTACCGAAGCGACCCTGGCCCTCCAGCCAATATCGGTATTTAGAAAGATCGGGATCGATTACATCAAGGCTTCCTGTAGCAGTGATATTACCCCAAGTTTGAAAATCTTCCTTTGGGCCGGCAATTAGATCATTGCCGTGAAGGAGACAGAGTACTAATAATAAACTCGATAAACTCGATAAACTTGAAAAATATTTTTTTAACATTCCTTTTCTTACCTTGAGTGATGATGACGCCATATTGTGGCAATGATGAATGTTTATACCCTTTTCGAGTCGAATTTTGGCGCGACATGCCTTAATGCGCATCCATATAGGCTCTGACTGGCATTTACCCCGATAGAGGCGTCAACTTAGGAAAATAAAACGCCATTCCGCCAGGGATTGGCGGGATCAAATCCCAGGGATGGCTGTGCGTATGTATACCCTTTGCTGGTCAAATTTCGGCGCTGGGGTGTCCGTCAAAGGACGCCGTGAATACGTCCATGTAGGCTCTATGACAGCATCCCTGCTGTCAAAGCCTTTGTCGAACTCCCCCGGTGCATCCATACGTCAATGCCGAAATTTGAAGTGCGATGGGTATTAGTAAGGATCATTTGCTGATTATCACGAAATCCTTAGTCCGATAAATAATATTCAATCGTTGAAACGACTCGTATTTTTTTTATATGAGGATTGTTTGTATCGCGAGGTTCGATAGAAAATTGTCCTTGTGAGGCTCTTTTAATTTTGCCGAGTTTACTACTTGAGTCTTCGGCAAATTTTTCTGCGACTTCCCGGGCTTTGGTGGTCGCCTCTTCAATCATCTCAGGTTTTATTTGATTGAGTTGCGTAAATAAGAATTCGGTTCGATTTTGGTAATCCTGCGCCGTAAAGACAATGCCTTTTTTACCCAATTCCAATAAGCCATTCATAGCGGAACGAACCTGATCTACATTGGCGGAGTAGACTGTGACAGTTTGCATTGCACTGTATCGGAATTCAACATTTCCGCTATTTTGATAACTTTGCGCAGACTTATCGGTAATGGAAGGAGTTGAGACAGAAACTTCACCTTCGGCAATACCGGTTTTTTTTAGAAAAGCTTTGATCGTTTCCGTGTTTTTTTCAAGAGACTCGTAAAGTAGACTAAGATCGTTATCGGCAATTGTAAATTGAATCGGCCAGATCACGATATCAGCCGGAAATTCTCGTTCCGATAATCCCTTAACAGTGATGCTTCGATCGTATTCTTTGAATTTAATCGCGGCATTACTTAGTAAGTAACCCAGCGAGAACAATCCTAAAAATAAAAAAAGCCCTACGATAAAGGCACTGATTGGTTTCTTTTCGTCCATTATTTGTTCCTCGCTGTTCGCTTGATTGGTTAAAGTATGCCTAAGGCATTGCATTTTGCCAAGTCGAGTCAAGCTTCAATAGAATCCCGACATCAGGCAAAGTATCCTGCGTACTCCTGAAAAGATTACATTACGAGCTAAAGCTAGTGCAAAGAATTATTCCCAACGGTTTACAACAACTTTTAGGATTCGGTCATAAGGTTTTCAACAAGTTATATAAAATTCGGTAAATCCGAAGTTAATGTGTATTTGAAGAACCGTCGAACAGATACTAGAATTTGTTTGAAGTAAGATTGAACGTTACTTTATCAAGAAGCGAATGGAACTAAATTTTTCTGTTTATACCCATCGTAGATCAAAATTCGGCACCGGGGTGCACGTCAAAGGACGCCGTGAATGTCGATTTTGCAGGAGCAAAAATCGACCGAGCACCCCGGCGCCTCCTCAGGCACTGCCGAAATTTGAAGTGTGAAAGGTATAAATTTGGCTTGAAAATAACGATTTTGTATTTCTCATCGAGTAGTTGAAATGGCTTTATCTCTCAAGATCACAATGTACAAAGGCAAGCCTTTATCCGAATCTAAACTGGTGGCCTTTCCAAACGGCGAAGGCACGATAGGCCGTTCCGATGACAATACGCTGGTTTTACTTGATCCTGATAAATTTGTATCTCGGCATCATGCATCGATCAAGTACGAAAACGGTATATATTATTTGACCGACTCTAGTCTGGCTGGCGTATTTATCGATAACGAAGCTAACCCGCTACGTAACGATTCGACACCTCTCCATAACGGCACCCTTTTAAAAGTCGGCGAATATGAAATAGAGACCATTATCACAGAAGACACTAGGCAGGATGATTTTCCTTTTCCGGATATTTTTGCCGATTCGCCGTCAAAATCGATAGAACCCGAGGAGTTATTTTCAACGCCGGTCGATACGGAAGCCGATCGACTGATTGGCGATAATGATTCACCCTTTCCGCGCCATGAAGAATTGATCGACGCTAAAGAAAGCGATACGCCGGAATTTGAAAGCTACCTGCAAGATCATGTTTCACCGCTTTTCGACAGCTTTATCGCTCCTCAAATACAATCGACGCCGAAACCTTTTGAGGAGATTCCTGAAAATTTGAGTTTCGAGGATCTTTTTGCCGACTCCGATACGCCCTCCAGCGATAGACAGATAGAGGATGATTCGAGAGCATCGAGCATGGATTTGCTTAACGAGGATTTCGCCCAGAAACCGTCTCTACCCGAGCCGGACCAATCGACTTCAGAATCTTTTTCATCGCCAATCGAATCTCTTGACAGACCACAAGCTCCAAAGTTAAAAAATATTCTAGCCGACCCGGCTGATTCTTCCCCTAAAACGCCGATCGCACAAACCGTCCAGAGTATTTCCGATAACGGGCTATTCGATGCTTTTTTGCAAGGTGCCGGTCTTGATCAAAATGAATGCGTAACTAAAAATCAATTGGAGGCGATGCAAAGAGTTGGCAGAATGTTTCGGCAATTGGTTGCCGGTACCGTGTCGGTCTTACGAAGCCGAGCCGAATTCAAGAGTTTATTTCGCGTCAATGTGACCGTAATAAGAGCGGCCGACAATAATCCGTTGAAGTTCGCCGTATCGACCGATGATGTTTTAAAGCAATTAATTCAAAACAAAGAAGGCGGCTTTCTCGAATCGGTCGAATCGATCGAGCAAGGCTTCAATGACATTATGAATCATCAGCTCGCCATGCAAGCAGGGATTCAAGCCTCATTGGCCGACTTATTGAAACGATTCGACCCGAAAACAATCGAAAAACAATTCGAGCAAGGCATCGTGTTACAAAAAAAAGCCAAATGTTGGGACAGTTATCAGGACACTTATCGCATTGAGTCCGAAGAAGCCGTTGAGAATTTTTTCGGCGATGCCTTCGTAGAGGCTTATGAAGAACAAATGAAAGCCTTAACGACAGCGCGGAACAAAAATGAAAAATTTGGACTATGATGATTGGAGGTTTGAGAAAGCCGTTTTTCAACAGCAACTCCCAATTTGAGGGTAAAAAGGGTGTGGAGCATGCTTGGCGAGGATGTCGGCGGCAGGGCAGATTTTTGCTCATGCAAAATCTGCATTCACGCCATCCCTGGCAATCAGACTCTGTCGTCAAGCCTAGAAGGACACTTCACCCAGCACCTAAATTCCATAGTTCATAGACTATGATTAACTATCTTGGATAATTTAGGTGCTGGGTTCACGGCGTCCTGCCAAGCGAACCGTACCCTCGACAAAGCGCATAGTTCCAGGACGTTATTTATCACGAAATCCTTAATGGTATTAAACCTAAGGTTAGCTCGAAAATTCATATCACAGGGTAAAGGTTACAAGAACAATGGCGGAAAATAACAGGACGGTTTGGTCGGAAGGCATGTTTTTGCGGCCCCAGCATTTTCAACAACACGACCGGTATATCGAAACCTTCGTCAAGGAACGATGCGGCAACCTTACGCCGTATGATTGGGGCGTCAAAAAAATTGCCATAGACCAGCGGCAGCTTGCCATGGGCAAATTCGCCTTGGCTGAATGCAGCGGGATTTTTCCGGACGGAACGCCGTTTAATTTGCCTGAAGACGACGACTTGCCTTTACCCGTCGATATTCCTACCGACGTACAAAACAATATCGTTTACCTGTCGCTACCGGTTCGCCAACCGGGTACGATTGAAATCGATACCGACGAGAACCGCCACAATCTGGCACGCTATCATGCCTTCGAAAGCGAAGTTCGCGACCATAATACCGGATCGAATGCAACCTCTGCGATCTTGGTCGGCAAGCTGCATGCTAGGTTGTTATTGGAGCGGCAAGAGCGCTCCGGTCATGTTTGTATCGGGGTGGCCAGAGTCATCGAGTCGAGGGTCGATAAAAACGTGATTCTCGATCAGGGTTTTATTCCGCCTTCGCTCGATTGCAATGCCGTGCCGGTCTTGAACGGGTTTATAAAAGAGCTGTTCGGCTTATTGCACACCCGCGGAGAAGCGCTCGGCGGCCGGGCTTCCGAAGCGGGCCGGGGGGGAGTTGCCGAAATTTCCGATTACATGCTGTTGCAAATGGTCAATCGTGTCGAGCCGCTATTTGAACATTTGCAATCCATTCCCGCATTGCATCCGGAAAGTTTTTACCGAATTGCGGTGCAATTGGCCGGCGAGTTATCGACATTTTGCCGGCCCAATAAAAGACCGGTGAGTTTTCCGGTTTATCGGCACGACGATTTACAAACGACCTTCATGCATGTCATGGAGGAGTTGCGCCAATTATTGAGCGCGGTATTGGAGCAAAACGCGATTCCGATTCCGTTGACTGCTCCGAAGTATGGCATTCGCGGCGCGAAGGTGCCGGATCCGAATTTGCTCAAGGATGCGGTGTTCGTGCTAGCCGCCAATGCGCAAGTGTCTAAGGAACAATTGCGCAGCAGTTTTCCGACGCAGGTCAAAATCGGTCCGGTCGAACAGATTCAGCAATTGGTTCGTTCGGCCTTGCCCGGTATTTCGATTCATGCGCTGCCGGTCGCGCCACGGCAAATTCCTTATCATGCAGGTTTCGCTTATTTCGAGCTCAACAAACAAAGCGAGCTATGGAAGCAAATGGCTCAGTCGGGCGGTTTTGCCATCCATATCGCCGGAGAGTTTCCAGGGCTTGAACTTGAATTTTGGGCAATCAAAAACGGTTAACGACAGTGAATCAAGACGACCCATTCGGCAATTACATCGATGACGACAAAACCATCCTCAGGCCTACGCCGGGCGGAAGAAAGTCCAAACCTCAGGAGCCGATGCCGGCGCATTTACCCGATAATACGCCGATACCTCCTGAAGGCCTTCACGAACGAATCGTCTATTCGAAAGATAATCCGTTGACCGCCTGCGCGTTGTCATTGTTGTCTTTAGTCGCGCAATTACGCAATACCGCATCGCATCCGGACATTGCCGGTCTGAGAGATAATGTGATCAACGAAGTCAAGCGTTTCGAATCGAAGGCGCTAGGTCGCGGCGTATCGCCCGATCAAGTTCAGGCGGCGCGTTATTGTCTCTGTACCTTACTCGACGAAACGGTGCTTAATACGCCTTGGGGCTGTAACAGTATATGGAGCACGCACAGCCTGTTGATTACTTTTCATAAGGAAGCTTGGGGCGGAGAAAAGTTTTTCCAAATTTTGAAGAATATTATGCAGCAGCCCGGCACGCATCTGCATTTGTTGGAATTATTGTATTTTTGCCTTTGTCTCGGCTTCGAAGGGAAATACCGCATTCAGGAACACGGTATGACCCGGCTTGAAGAAGTTCGGGAAAATCTATACCTAATCATACAGCGGCAGCGCGGCGATATTGAAAAAGAGTTGTCTATACAATGGCAGGGCATCAAAGACAAACGTAATGTGTTGACCCGCTTGGTGCCGCTATGGGTAATCGGCGCGGTGGTCGGTATGGTCCTGATGCTGGCCTATCTCGGCTATCTCTATTTCATCAATGCCGCGTCCAATCCATTGTTGGCAAAACTTTATGCGATCAAGGACGGCCTTGAGCCGCTACAAGTCGCAGTCGCTGAACCGTTGCCAGAAACGCCTAAATCTCCCGATACTCCTACAGCTTATTCATTGTATGACGATATTAGCGGTTTTCTTGCGCCGGAAATTGCGCGCGGCGAAGTCGTGTTAGAACGCAAGAACGACAAAATCGTGTTACGTATCATGGGTAAGGGGTTCTTCGCTTCCGCTAGCGACTCGGTGACCGCGAAATATTATCCGTTAATGAATAGAATCGGTGAAGCGCTGACCAAAGTTACCGGCAGTATTCTAGTTGTCGGTCATACCGACAGCGATCCGATTTTTTCAGCGAGATTTCCATCCAACTGGGATTTATCGCGAGCCCGCGCGCAATCGGTCGCCAATATGCTGAGCAGCAAACCGGATATCAGTGCGACTATTGCATCAGAAGGGCGTGCCGAAACTCAGCCGTTGGTGCCGAACGACAGTGCCGAGCATAAAGCAATGAACCGTCGTGTTGAAATCATTTTTTCAGGATAAAGCGACAAGTGATCGCCTAAGGAGTGGAGACAGTTGAGGATGGTTTGCACTTATTTGCGTTGGATTGCCAACTCTCGGGCTTGTCCGGAATGGCAAGACTTTAACCCGGGTAAAACTTAGTTTATCGTATACATGGATCTTTTCAGGGGATAATCATGAAAACTATGCCATTCAAGAAGTTACTGCCGATTGCCGGACTGTTCGGTGCTTCCTTATTTTCATCGGTAACAACGGCTATCGAAGTCAATAATTTAGATGCTTTCAAGGCCATTTTCGGACGCTATGCGCCCTCCGGTGACTGCAAAAAACAACCACAGATCATTGTCGACGAAACAGGATTTACTTTTGAAGTCAATGGAAAATCAGAGAATGCGACCAACCCTGAATTTGCCGCCAGCTATGGCGGGAATTTTTACGAAGGCATAAGCCTCTGGTTTTTTCCCTATTACGATCCGAATAAAGAAAGACCGCTACTGCTGACCTTCAACGCGGGAGAAAAGCAAGGTGTGCTTTCGGTTGATACAGAATTTAACTATTCTGGCGGACCTAAATTGGAAGCCAAATATCAGAGCCTAGTGGACGGCTCGCCTTATAAGACTTGTCAATAAGGGACAAGCGTGAAAAAAATCATCGGTTTTTTCAAAAACAAATGGGTCATTCAACTGATCGGCATTATTGCCGTCAGCCTATTGATTTGGTTTTTCGGGTCGCTCATTGCAATAGCCGGACGTGTTCCTCTCGAATCCGAAGTTTTCAGGCTAATCACGATTTTAGTCATCGTCTTGCTTTGGGGTTTGAATAATCTGCGTATTCAGGTCAAAGCCAATCGTGCCAATACGCAAATGGTCAATGAGCTGGTCGGGGGCGCCCAAGGAACGACCGGGCCCAGTCAAGTCGAGCAAGATAGCGAGGAGGAAATCGGCGAACTCGGTAAGCATTTCGACGATGCGCTACGCACGCTAAAACAAATCAAAACTCAGTCGGGCCAGGGTCGTCAATATCTCTATGAATTACCCTGGTATATCATCATCGGGCCGCCGGGCTCCGGAAAAACCACCGCATTGATCAATTCGGGACTGGAATTTCCGCTGGCCGACAAATTCGGCAAAAACGCGGTCAAAGGCGTTGGCGGGACCCGCAATTGCGATTGGTGGTTTACCGATCAAGCGGTGCTGTTGGATACCGCCGGACGCTATACGACGCAAGACAGTCACGAGGCGGTCGATAAGGCGGCATGGCTCGGTTTTTTAAATTTGCTGAAAAAACATCGGCCGCGCAGACCGGTCAACGGCGTGCTGATCACGATGAGCCTGTCCGATTTGATCAAGCAGACCGAGGAGGAGCGAATTCAACATGCGCAAGCGATTCGGCAGCGTATTCAGGAGTTGCACGAACATTTCGGCATTCGCTTTCCGATCTATATGCTGTTTACCAAATGCGATCTGATTGCAGGTTTCAACGACTTCTTTGCCGATCTAGGCAAAGAAGAAAGAGCCCAAGTTTGGGGTGTTACTTTTCCTGAAGAAGATCAAGATCATCCTATCGATGCTGTTGGTCGGGTCGGCGATGATTTTGATGGCCTGCTGGATCGTTTGAATGCGCGTTTGCCGAAAAGACTTCAAGAAGAGCGCGACTTGCAGCGCCGTCATTCGATTTTCGGCTTTCCGCAACGCATGGCTTTGCTGAAAGAGAGTTTGTTGGAGTTTCTCAAAGAGTGTTACGGCGCGAACCGATATCAACAAGCCCCTTATCTCAGAGGCGTTTATTTTACCAGCGGGACGCAAGAAGGCACGCCGATCGACCGTCTGATGGGGATTTTGGCGAGTACTTTCAAACTCGATCGTTTTTCGGTGCCGATGTTCAGTGGCAAGGGAAAGAGTTTTTTCATTACCCGTTTGCTGAAAGATGTCATTTTCGACGAAGCGCTGATCGTCGGTTTGAACAAACGCTTAGAGCGTCGTTATGCCTTGCTTCGTCAGGTTGCATACGGTTCGGCACTGGCTGTGACATTATTAATGGTGGCGTTATGGACTTTTAGTTTTACTAGAAATCAATCGGCATTGAACGAGCTGAGTCAAAAGATTCAACAATACGAACAAATCGCGGCGAATTATCCGAATCGATCGGACTTTGCCGACTTATTGCAACGCATGAATGCGATGCAAGACATTCAACAAGTTTATGGCGACGAAAAACCCTTTTCGATGCGTTTCGGCTTGTTTCAAGGCAGCAAAGTGCAACCGGTCATTAACGATACTTATGATCAAGTTTTATTGAAGCAGTTTTTTCCGTTGATCAAGACAAGGCTCGAACAACGTATACGAGGCGAAGAGGCGAATAACCCCGAAATACTCTATGAACTCTTGAAAGTCTATTTGATGTTCGGCGAGCCCAAGCGGCTCGAGCCCGGCTTGGTGCGGCCATGGGTAGCTATCGATTGGAAAAAAAATTATGCCGATGATGTTCAATTAGGCTTACTCGCTCATCTCGATAATTTACTCAAACTAAAAATAGAGCCCCAGACTCTCGACCCGCGTTTGGTTGCCGCAACGCGCCAAGTATTGAACCGGATTCCTGTCGCGCAGCAAGTCTATATGCGCATCAAGAGCGAGGCGATGCAGGACGGTAGCCGCGATCTCCGTTTGTCGGATGCGCTAGGGCCGAATGCGTCTCGGGTTTTTACGGTCGCGTCGGGAAAAATCGAACAGCAAGCCATTCCTTATTTGTTCACGCACGACGGTTTTTATCAAGTTTTTCTAAAACAAAACAAAGTCTTGGCTAAAGAGACGGTCGAGGATAATTGGGTGTTGGGCGATGTCGGTAGAGCCCGCGCGCCCGACCCCGACCGCTTGCAGCAAGACGTTCAGACCTATTACGACAAGGATTTCATCCAGTATTGGAGCGATATGCTTGGCAATCTAAAAATCAGAAGCGTCGGCAATATTCAACAATCGACCGAATTACTCGAATTCGCTTCGGCGCCCAACTCGCCGATTCGGCTATTATTGGAGACTATCGACAAGGAAACCTCCCTAACACGCAAACCGCCAAGTCCTTTGGATGCTTTGGCGGCGGTCAAGGAAGGCGCGGAAAAAACAGTAGATTCGCGCACGCAAAAATTACTGCAAGCCGCACAAGCCGAAGGTGTCGTGCAAGCACCGACCGATCCGCCGGGCACAGCCGTCGAGCGCCATTTTCAACCGCTAGCTTCATTGGTAAGGAGCGTCGGCGGCGCCGGTGCGCCATTCGACCAGACCATCAATCTGCTCGGTCAGTTGTACGGTTTCATGATCGATTTGGGCAGCACTTCGGATAGCGGAGGCGCGGCGATACGGATTGCCGCACAACGTAGCGAAGGGGGCGGCGGAGGCGATGTCATGTCGCGCATGAAAATGGAATCGGCGCGTTTGCCAGAACCGTTAAAAAGCATGACCGAAAAACTGTCCAGCGGCAATTTGAATCTGATCATGGGGTCGAGCAAGGCGCAGCTCAATAAGCTTTGGCAGAGCGAGGTCATGCCGCTTTATAAATCGGGACTCGAAGGCCGTTATCCGCTGTCCAGACGCGCCACTCGAGAAATTACTTTGCAAGATTTTAGCCGGTTTTTTGCGCCGAATGGAATTCTGGATCAGTTTTTCAATGCCAATCTCAAGCCCTTTGTCGATACCAGCGGGCGTACTTGGCGTCTGATCGCTCAAAATAATCAATCCATCGGTATTTCGCAATCGGTGCTGATGCAGTTTCAGTATGCGGCAAAAATCCGTGAAGTGTTTTTTCAAGGAGGCAGTCAATTACCCTCCGTCCGATTCAATCTTAGACCGGTATCGCTCGATGCCAAAGCTTCACGGTTTTGGCTGAATTTGGAAGGTCAGCAATTGGATTACCGGCATGGTCCGGCGCGAAGTACGCAACTGCAGTGGCCTGGAACGGATGGAAGCGGTTCTGTGCGTTACGGTTTCGATACGTTGGATGGTCGTCAAGTCAGTCGTTCCGAGGAAGGCGCTTGGGCATGGTTTAGATTGCTCGATAAAGCTCGCATTCAAATTACATCGCAGGACAGGTTCATGCTGACTTTTGCAATCGACAACCTGGAAGCACGCTATGAATTGAGCGCGACCAGCGTTGATAATCCGTTCGCCCTGAAAGAATTGCAAAATTTTCAATTTCCAACGAGCTTGTAATGACTTTGCCTCATTCGGAACCCGGGTTTTACGGCAAACTGCCGATATTGGGCGACTTTGTTTCCCGGCGTTTGCCGCGCGACTTTCTGAATCCTTGGGATAGTTGGCTGCAAAGCTCGATTACCGCCAGCAAGGAAGAATTGGGGAATGCTTGGCTGAACAGCTATTTAAGCAGCCCGATTTGGCGTTTTGCGTTGAGTCCCGGTGTTTGCGGCAATTCCGCCTGGGCCGGTATTCTGATGCCCAGTGTCGATAAGGTCGGACGTTATTTTCCGTTGACGGTTGCGGCGAGCATCGACAGCGGCAATTGCTTGGCTTATTTGATGTCTTCGGCCGAACAGTGGTTTGAGCATCTCGAAGAAGCCGCATTGAGCGGCCTGGAAGACGGGCTCGATCCTGAAGTATTCGATCGATTGATCAAAAATATTCCCGCAGCGCCGTTATCGACGTCTGAGATTCCAAGCAATGTTCGGGATATGCGCAAAAATGCCGGAAAAAATGCATTTTATCTGTCGATGACTCGTCCTGAATCGATTGCCGATGCCTTTGTCGGATTGAGTGCATCGTTAATGAACCGGTTTGTTCCCGGCTTTACGCTATGGTCTACCGGTGGCTCCGAAGATCAGTCTCCGGCATTGTTGGCTTGCGAAGGTTTACCTCCTATCGCTGCCTTCTCCGGATTTCTAAATGGACTTATTACGCAAAGAGGGTGGGATATTGAAAAAGGTGCAGTTCCGGAAAACCTCGATAAATTACGCCAACCGGCTAGTACGGCTGAGATTTTCGTCGAGAAGACTCAGAATATTGAAAATGAGCATGATACCGTACCGATCTATATGACGGCTGAAACCTTGTCGGACCAAAGCGAAGGGCATTGGCAATCTTGGGCTCTCACCGATACGGGTAAACGCCGTAAATTCAATGAAGATTCAATACTCGACAGGCCTGAAGCCGGTCTTTGGGCGGTTGCCGACGGAATGGGCGGACATAAGGCAGGGGATGTAGCCAGTCAACTGATTGTCGAGAGTTTGAACAAAGTCTCGCCGAGTTCTGATTTAGAAGCGTATTGTAAAGATGTTTTTGCCTGTATCGTTCATGTCAATAAGGAATTGCGGCAGCTTTCTAGAACCCGCTATAACGATTCTATTGTTGGCAGCACCGTTCTAGTATTGATCGGTAATTCAAATCGTTGCGCGTTTTTGTGGGCGGGAGACAGTCGCTTATATCGGCTAAGAGACAATAAATTGGAGCAACTGACCCGTGATCATTGCGCTGAAAATGAGATTGCGCCGGAACAATCGGTTTCTTCGGCAGGTTGGACGGTTAAACAGTCGAATGTCATCACTCGTGCCGTCGGAGCCGATGACGAATTGGAGCTGGATTGCGGCTACTCCGATGTGCGTCTCGGGGATTTGTTTTTGTTAAGTAGCGATGGTTTGGATAAAGAACTCAGCTTTAATGAAATTGAGTCTATACTGCTGAATCATAGTTTGAAAACGAGTGCTAGGGCATTGCTTGATCTCGCTCTTGATAGAGGCGCTAGAGACAATGTCAGTGTAATTGTCGTCAGTACCACCGACAATTCGGTTGAATGAAAGAATTGAACCTAAAAAAGCATTTCACCATTAAGATCATGAAGAATAAGAAGTTAATTCAATAACTTGTTATTCGTTTGTATTGAACTTTCGTTCACCCAAGAGGAAAGCGGGAATGTTTAGGTAATCTCTTGAAATACTTCATGAGCTCCATGGTTAAACTGCCGAATTTAGGTTGAATACAATTGTCGTTTAAGGAGTGAGTGCATTGAGTATTGATATCGAAAAATATTTACAGGACATCGATCCTAATAATGTTTGCGGTGACGATCTGGAATACGATCCCGCTTTTATCGCGTTGGAGCAAGACATAATCGGCAAGCCCGAACAGCAAATCGGCGATACCATTCAAGAAGCCGAACCGCCGGACTGGCGGGAAATTAAAAAAAGCGCCGAAGCCTTATTAGCACGAACCCGCGATTTAAGAATCCTGGTTTATTACTTGCGCGCCTTGGTTGCGCTCGAAGGACTTACCGGTCTTAGCGAAGGATTAAAGTTAATCGACACATTGTTGGCAAAGCGCTGGGAAGTTTTATACCCTCGGCTCGATCCCGATGACGACAACGATCCCACGGAACGCGTCAATATTTTGATGGCTTTATGCGATCATGAAACGATGTTGCGTCCTTTGCAGCTTGTCGATTTAGTCGAGTCGAAAGCATTAGGCCGTTTTTGTTTTCGCGATGTCATGATAGCCTCCGAGAAAATGACGGTTTCCGAGGGTGAGAATGCGCCGAAATTAGGGACTATCGAAGCCGCCGTTCAAGATAGCGATATTGTTGCATTACAAAGTAATTTGGCATCGATCGTGGCAAGCACCGATAGCCTGAATAGTTTGGAAGACTTCGTTACTAAGCACGTCGGTATCAACAATGCTCCTAACTTCGATGCGCTTAGGCACTTATTGAAGGAGTTCGTGCATTTGTTATCGGGCTGGCTGGAGTCACGCGGGGTCGACGACATCGAAGCCTCGCCGTCCGAGATCGAAAGCACAAGCGAAATAACAAGCAAACCTCAAGCTTCCCAAAAGTCGATATCAGGTGCGATCAACAACAGTCAAGACGTCATCAATGCGCTCAAGTTGATTTGCGACTATTACAAAAAAAACGAACCGTCGAGTCCTGTACCGTTGCTTCTTGAGCGGGCGCAGCGGCTAGTCGGAAAAAGTTTCATGGATGCACTCATGGATATTGCGCCGGACGGCGTTAGCCAAGCCAGTATCATCATGGGGGCTAAGAGTGAAGATGAATAAATTAGGCTCGGAATTTCTGTTACAAATTTCTATCGAGGAGGTGTTAAATGGCTGAAAGCAGTCAAAAATTTATCGCGCGTAATCGCGCGCCGCGAGTACAAATCGAATACGATGTCGAACTCTATGGCGCGGAGAAAAAGGTTCAATTGCCTTTCGTGATGGGAGTACTCGCGGATCTGTCGGGAAAACCTGCCGATCCATTGGCGCCTGTCGCGGACCGAAAAATGCTCGAAATCGATGTCGACAATTTCAATGAACGATTGAAGGCAATGAAACCTCGGGTCGCATTTACAGTACCCAACACCTTAACAGGCGAAGGCAATTTGAATGTCGATCTTACTTTCGAAAGCATGGATGATTTTTCGCCGGCGGCCGTGGCAAGAAAAGTAGATGGACTCAATAAATTGCTGGAAGCGAGAACGCAATTGGCTAATTTAGTCACTTACATGGATGGTAAAGGCGGCGCCGAGGAATTGATAGCGAAAGTAATCAATGATCCGGCTTTATTGCAGTCGCTGACCGCAGCGCCGAAGCCGGCCGATACAGCCGAAGCAAAAACCGAGGAAGGGGGAGAGTAAACCATGGCTGAAGCAGAACAGGCAACAGAAGCACAAGTGACGACCGGAGAGGTCGCTGAAGTCAGTGATTTTTCGGCTTTATTGAACAAAGAATTTAAACCGAAATCCGATCGAGCGAAACAAGAAGTCGAAAATGCAGTTCAAACGCTGGCCGAGTTTGTTTTAAAGGACACTTCGTTGGTATCCGACGATGCGATAGCTTCGATCGAGGCTATCATCGCGCAAATCGACAGTAAACTGACCGAACAAATCAACAAAATACTTCATCATGAAGACTTTAAAAAACTAGAAGGGACTTGGCGAGGACTGCATTACCTGGTCAACAATACCGAAACCGACGAGATGCTTAAAATTCGGGTCATGAACATCTCAAAGAATGAGTTGGGTAAGACGCTCAAGAAGTTCAAAGGGACGGCTTGGGATCAGAGTCCTTTGTTCAAAAAATTGTATGAAGAAGAATATGGTCAATTCGGTGGCGAACCCTTCGGCTGTTTAATGGGAGACTATTATTTTGATCATTCACCACCCGACGTCGAACTCTTGAATCAAATTGCGAAAATTTCCGCCGCATCCCATGCGCCGTTTATTACAGGTTTGTCGCCGACTACATTGCAAATGGACTCATGGGGTGAATTAGCTAACCCTAGAGATTTGACCAAAATCTTTTCCACCCCCGAGTATGCGGCTTGGCGATCGTTACGAGATTCCGACGATTCCAAATATTTGGGAATGGCGATGCCGAGATTTTTGTCCCGTCTGCCTTATGGAGCAAAAACTGACCCGGTCGAGGAATTCGATTTCGAAGAAGATACCGAAGCGGCCAACAGCGCCAATTATACTTGGTCTAACGCGGCCTATGCGATGGCGACCAACATTAACCGCTCATTTAAACTTTATGGCTGGTGTTCAAGAATTCGCGGCATAGAATCCGGCGGTGCGGTCGAAGGTTTACCGGTCCATACCTTTCCGACCGATGACGGCGGCGTCGATATGAAATGCCCGACCGAGATCGCGATCAGCGACCGCCGCGAAGCGGAATTGGCTAAATCCGGATTTATGCCATTGATTCACAAGAAAAACTCGGATTTCGCCGCATTTATCGGTGCGCAGTCGCTGCATAAACCGGCCGAATACGACGATCCCGATGCAACGGCAAATGCCAACCTGGCTGCGAGATTGCCGTATTTGTTCGCAACTTGCCGATTCGCGCATTATTTGAAATGTATCGTTAGGGATAAAATCGGTTCATTCAAAGAGCGTGCCGATATGGAAAGATGGCTCAATAGCTGGATCAGTAATTACGTTTTGACCAATCCGGCATTGGCGACGGAAGAGGATAAAGCCATTCGTCCTTTGTCTGCCGCAGAGGTGGTCGTTGAAGAAGTCGAAGGTAATCCGGGGTACTATGCGTCTAAATTTTATTTGAGACCGCATTATCAGTTGGAAGGCTTGACTGTTTCCTTACGACTCACTTCCAAATTGCCTTCACAAAAAGGCGGCTGATGATTGTAAGAGGGGTTTAAGCGATAGATAAACTCTCTTGGAAATTGGTTAAATCCTTTTTGAGATTATTCATCAGCAGTTTGTAATTCTATTTATTTCTGTAAATTATGAGGATAAACAATGATCTTATTAAAATTTGAACCCGAATTGAAAGGCGATTCCAAAGTAGATAAGCATGATGGTTGGATAACCATAGATTCAGTGCAATGGGGGACCGGGCGCGCCGTAAGTTCTAGCGGAACCGGCGCCGACCGTGATACCAGTAATCCATCCTTTTCCGAAGTCACATGCACTAAAAGTATGGATATTGCCTCTGCTCAGTTAATGCAGGAAGCGGCCTGCGGTAAAACGTTGGATAAAGCGACTTTTCATTTTATTCAAACAGGCGGAAAAGATGTTTCCGGACAAGAGTTTGTGGAAATTATTTTAGAAAAACCGCTGATCAGCAGCTATAGCATGAGCAGTGGAGGTGAAAGACCGAATGAATCCTTTTCCATAAACTATGTTGGCATCACATTACAATATAACCAATTCGAAGAAGGCGGAACTGTTAAAAAAGGCGAAGCTAAAGGTTATGATTTAAAAACCAATAAAGCCAAAAATAAAATCTGATAACTCCCCGTTCTAGCTGAATAGTGGTTGTAGTATTTTTTTGAAAGTTCAGCTAGGCGAATGAATTAAAGGAGCTACTCATACTTCAGAATGGGCGGTTTGTGCCGCCCACTTTTTATCTATACTCATCGTAGATCAAAATTCGGCACCGGGGTGCCCGTCAAAGGACGCCGTAAATACGTCCACGTAGGCTCTATGCCAGCTCCATGCTGACAAAGCCTTTGCCGGACACCCTGGTACCTTCTTGGATACAACCGAAATTTGAAGTGCGAAAGGTATATGGAATGACGCTAGCCGAGGACCGATACATGTTAAGCAGTGAACAAGCATTGAAAGACGGTAATCTTGAACAAGCATTGGCCGACATTCAACAGGCCGTGAGAAAAGATCCAGCCAATGTCAAAAATAGAATTTTCCTCTTTCAATTATTATCGGTTATAGGTCAATGGGAAAGAGCGTTGACCCAACTCAATGTCTTGGCTGACATGGATGCGGCAACTCTGGCGATGGTACAAACCTATCGTGAGGCACTTCGTTGCGAAGTATTGCGTAAAGAAGTTTTCTCAGGCTTGAAAACACCGTTGATTTTTGGCGAGCCTCAACAATGGATGGCCTTGTTGTTGCAATCTCTCAACCTCGCTGCGCAAGAAAAATACCAGGAGGCTCAAAACCTGCGCAATCAAGCTTTTGATGGCGCTCCGGCCACGGCCGGTTCAATTGATGGCGAACGTTTTGACTGGTTGGCGGATGCCGATGTCCGGCTCGGCCCCATGCTCGAAGCAATCATTAATGGGCAATATTATTGGGTTCCTTTTCAACATATCAACACTATCCAAATAGAATTGCCCGAAGACCTGCGCGATTTGGTTTGGATGCCTGTGCATTTTGCTTGGCAAAATGGCGGCGAAGCGGTCGGGTTTATTCCGACACGTTATGTCAACTCCGAAACTAATCCGGATGCGGCTATTCAACTGGCGCGCAAGACCGAATGGCAAGAACCGCATGATGGGTTATTCATCGGTCTGGGACAGCGCTTATTAAGCACTAATCACAATGATTATGCCTTGATGGATGTCCGTGAAATTAGTTTTGATGGCACTGATAACATATAAGTCATGGCCGAATTAACCCAAAAAGAACGCCTCCAACCTTCGTTACTCGATCGATTGACGGATGATGAGCCGAACAATCGGGTTGAATCCAGAGATAAGCGGGTGTTATCGATGCAGAGATTGAGGCAGTCGGTCCTGCGCGACGTTTCCTGGCTATTGAATGCCGATTCGTTCGAATCCGTTGCCGATTTAACGGATTATCCGGAAGTCGCTCAGTCGGTTATCAATTTCGGCATACAAAATCTAGCAGGTACTTCCGTGGTCGGCGCGGACTTGACCAATATAGAAAGAAAACTTAAACAAGCCATTTCCGTCTTTGAGCCGCGAATTCTTCCCAATAGTTTGTCGGTTAAAGTATTGTCGGCGGATGTCATGAGTCATCAAGCTATCAGTTTCGACATCGAGGCCAATCTTTGGGCGCAGCCCCTTCCGATACATCTTTATTTACGGACTGAGATCGATGTATTGACCGGCGACGTGAATCTACGCGACATGGGCGGTTAAGGCATGGACCCGAAATTATTGCGCTATTACAACACGGAACTGCACCATTTGAGGGAAATGGGCGGCGAATTCGCCGTCGAGTTCCCTAAGATTGCAGCGCGCTTGGGTATGGATAGCTTTGAATGCGCCGATCCTTATGTCGAAAGATTATTAGAAGGATTTGCCTTTTTGGCGGCACGCGTCCAATTGAAGCTCGATGCCGAGTTTCCCCGATTTACCCAGCATTTGCTGGAAATGATCTATCCGAATTATCTCGAGCCGACACCGTCTATGGCCGTCGTGCAATTTCAACCCGATTTAACGGAAGGTTCGTTAAATGAAGGTTTTACGATAGAAAGAGCAACCGCGTTACGCAGCCAGACGACAAAAGGCGAACAAACCCCCTGCGAATATCGCACCGCGCACGAAATCAAACTTTGGCCTTTACAAATCCACGAAGCGGAATATCTGCCCAATCTTGGGGCCGTGGCAAACCTCTGCGCACATAATCTGACCGGGGTAAAAGCCGCGATTCGCATCCGGCTCAAAACCACGGCAGGTTTGAAATTCAATGAGTTAAAATTGGATTCCTTACCCGTTTTTTTAAGAGGGCATGGCGAATTGCCGATGCACTTGTATGAACAATTGATTGGCGATTCGTTAGCCGTTTGCATGCAGCCGACCGAAAAACCTTATCGCTGGCAACATTTAGTCAAAGATAATGCGGTAACCCGGATAGGCTTTTCCGATGAAGAAGCCTTGCTCAATTATTCGCCTCGTTCTTTCCAGGGGTACCGTCTTCTGCAAGAATATTTTGCCTTTCCGGAACGCTTTATGTTTGCAGAATTTAACGGTTTCGCTCAAGCGTTGAATCAGTGCGATGCCGAAGAGATGGATTTAATCGTTCTGCTAAAACGAAGTCACGCAAAACTGATTAATGCCGTCGATAGATCTCAATTTGCGTTGTTTTGTACTCCGGCGATCAATCTGTTTCCCAAGCATGCCGATCCTATTTATATCGATCGGAAGTCGTCCGAATTTCATATCATTCCGGACCGCTCCAGACCGATGGACTTTGAAATTTGCCAAGTCAAGGAGGTCATTGGCATTGGGAGCGGGGGCGTCAATGAAAAAAAGGAATTTCAGCCGTTTTATCGATACAGCGACGAACGCAGCCATGACGTCCGGCCTGCTTATTATTCGTTACATCGGCAACAACGGATAGCTTCGTCGAAACAAAAACGTCAAGGACCGCGATCGAGTTATATCGGCAATGAGACCTTTATTACGCTGGTCGACGGGCAATCGGCGCCTTACAGTAACGACCTTAAACAACTATCGATCAAGGCGCTTTGTAGTAATCGCGATTTACCGTTGCTGATGCCGTTGGGCGGAGGAAAAACCGACTTCACGATGCAGAAGGGCGCGCCGGTACAAAACATCCGTTGCCTTTCAGGTCCCACTAAACCTCGGTCGTCGACCGCCTATGGCAATGTCAATTGGAGTTTAATCAATCATTTGTCGATGAACTATTTAAGTTTAATCGACCGTAATGACAAAGAAGGTGCCGTCGCTCTGAGAAGTTTATTGAAGTTATATAGCGAATACAATGTTGCCGCTATTACTAATCAGATCGAGGGATTGTTGTCGATTCAAGCGAAAGATATCGTCAGGCGGATCAATACGGCCGGCCCTATCGTTTTTGGGCGCGGCTTAGAAATAACCTTGAACTTCGAAGAGTCTGCTTTTGAAGGCAGCGGCGTCTTCTTGATGGGAGCAGTGCTGGAAAATTTTTTAGCCCGCTATGTTTCAATTAACTCGTTTACCGAAACCGTGGTCAAGTCCCCGGATCGGGGAGAAATCATTAGATGGCCGGCGAGAATAGGTCGAAGAAAAACGATTTAATCGAAGGTTTACTCGAACAGCCGCATCAGTATGATTTTTTTCATGCCTTACGGTTGATTGAATGTAGTCATGACGATAAACCTTTGATAGGACAATCCAGTCGGCCTGTAGACGACGCGGTAAGGTTTGGTCAAGAAGTCTCCATGGCATTTGAGTCGTCGACATTGAGTCAATTTATTACGGCTCACGAAGGGAAGCCGGCCCGATTGACACAGCGTTTTTTAGGACTGTTCGGACCCAACGGTCCGATGCCCTTGCATCTGACCGAATATGTGCGAAGCCGGGAGCATAATTTTCATGATCATACTCTGGCCCGATTTGGCGATATTTTTCATCACCGCATGGTTGCGTTGTTCTATCGCGCCAAAGCGGATGCCGAACCTGCTTTCAGTTTCGACCGACCTGACCAAAACCGATTTGGCGATTATTTAGGAGGGTTAGCCGGGATCGGCGATGAAGTGTTTCAAGATCGCGATGCGATGCCGGATCTGGCCAAGTTTCATTACATAGGCCATTTAGCGAATCAGGCTAAAAATGCCGACGGGCTGGTCGCTATCCTGGCCGATTTCTATAAATTACCGGTGCGACTCAATGAGTTCATCGGCGAATGGTTACAGATAGAAAACGAGGATTTGACCCGATTGGGTGAATCGGCCCAAACCGGTAGATTGGGCGAGTCGGTCGTATTGGGCTCCAGAGTTTGGAGTTGTCAGCATAAATTCCGGATTCTGTTCGGGCCTTTGACCCTAACAGAGTATGTCAGTTTGCTGCCTTCCGGTCAGCGATTGGAAAAACTGATTGCGATCGTACGAAACTACAGCGGCTTTGAGTTCGATTGGGATGTTAATCTAATCTTGAAAAATGACGAGGTACCGATGAGTCAATTGGACGGCTGCACGCGACTGGGTTGGACTAGCTGGCTTGGCGAGCGGCACAGCACTGAAGATGCGAACGATCTGTTGCTGAATCCGATACGGTAATGAGTCGATATAAGCTGGTGAGCAGTAAACAGTAAACAGTGAGCAGTCAGCGGAATTTGTGTCTAGATTTTGCCTGAAAACCAAGGAACGAGCATGAAATAGCTACGACAACTTTTGGAATAGGGTTCGGTGGCTTGCTTAACAGGTGTCGGCGGCAAGAATATCCGCCGTAAAGCATACAAGGACGTATTCAAGACGTTCTGTCAAGCGAGTCACCGAACCGCTAGAAAGCTGAGTGCTGTAGAGTTTTTCATTTGCATGTTTTTAAGTGATAACAGGTGCCGTTGTTTGAGCGCAGATCTTTATACGGGTCAATTCAATGATTATTTTGGGAGTGAGTTATGGGCGATATCAGCCGTGTCGCGTTATTCGGTAAGCTGAATAAAGTGTGCTACAAATCCATAGAGGGCGCTACCGTGTTTTGTAAAATGCGCGGCAATCCTTATGTAGAATTAACGCATTGGTTGCATCAGATTCTTCAGTTGCAAGACTCGGATCTCCATAAAATCATTCGTCAATTCAATCTCGACCCCTCCAAATTGGCGCGCGACTTTACCGAATCTTTGGATCGCCTCCCAAGAGGCTCTACATCGATTTCCGATTTATCGTCGCATGTCGAAGAGGCTGTCGAGAGAGGATGGGTATACGGTACATTAATGTTCGGCGAATCGCAGGTACGTTCGGGACATTTGGTTGTCGGCATTCTTAAAACGAAGGGTTTGAATCATGCCTTGCTCGAAATTTCCAACGAATTTGGAAAAGTCAAGCCGGATACCTTAACCGAACGTTTCGCGGAGATTGTCAGCGGCTCGCCTGAAGAAGGTCTGCATTCAAGCGACGGTTTTCAAGTCGGAGGAGGGGCTGTTCCGGGCGAAGCCAGCGGCGCGATGTCGCCGGCGCAGATGGGTAAACAAGAAGCCTTGAAACAATTCACTGTCGATTTAACCGAACAGGCGCGACAAGGCAAGATGGACCCGATCGTTGGGCGCGATGAAGAAATCCGGCAGGTCATCGATATTTTGATGCGTCGACGTCAAAACAACCCGATATTGACTGGCGAGGCCGGCGTCGGCAAAACTGCCGTCGTTGAAGGCTTCGCGCAGAAGATCGTCGCCGGGGACGTGCCGCCGTCCTTGCTGGACGTCACGTTGCGTACGCTTGATGTCGGTTTGCTGCAGGCAGGCGCCAGTATGAAAGGCGAATTCGAGAACCGCTTACGTCAAGTGATCGAGGAAGTGCAATCATCCGAAAAACCTATCATTTTGTTTATCGACGAAGCGCATACCTTGGTCGGCGCTGGCGGCGCAGCCGGCACCGGCGATGCAGCGAATCTTTTAAAACCGGCTCTGGCTCGAGGTACGCTCAGAACCGTCGCGGCTACGACTTGGGCCGAATATAAGAAACATATAGAAAAAGATCCGGCATTGACGCGGCGCTTTCAAGTCGTGCAAGTACTGGAGCCGAATGAGGAAAAAGCGATACTGATGATGCGAGGTGTCGCATCGGTCATGGAAAAACACCATCAGGTTCAAATACTCGATGAGGCTCTGGAAGCTGCGGTAAAGCTGTCTCACCGATATATTCCCGCCAGGCAGTTGCCCGATAAATCGGTTAGTTTGCTAGATACTGCATCGGCACGCGTAGCAATCAGCCAGCATGCCGTTCCTGCCGCAGTCGATGATTGCCGAAAACGGATTAACGGATTGGATACGGAATTGGCGATCATCGGCAGAGAAAAGTCGGTTGGCGTCGATATCAAAGACCGCGAAACGATTGTTCTGGAAAAACTTAAAGCCGAAAAAGATCGCTTGGCGTTGTTAGAAGAGCGCTGGAATAACGAACGTGAGCTCGTAAAAAACATTTTAGATATTCGTCAAAAACTGCGAGAACAGGGCGGTAAAGTCGAGGGGACCGACAGCAAACTCGAAAAGGCGGTTGACGAAGTTGCGGGAGTCGATTCCGAATCGGCAACACGCAATGGTCTGCTTGAGGATTTAAAAAACTTGCTATCTCAATTGCATGATTTGCAAGGCGAATCGCCGTTGATTTTACCGAGCGTCGATGCTCAAGCCGTGGCTTCCGTCGTCGGCGATTGGACCGGAATTCCAGTCGGGCGTATGGTCAAGAATGAAATCGAGACCATCATTCATCTGGCCGATGCCATCGAGCAGCGCATCATCGGACAACGTCATGCGTTGGAAATGATAGCGCGGCGCATACAAACCTCGCGCGCTGGCCTCGATAATCCGAATAAACCGATCGGCGTGTTCATGCTGGCCGGTACGTCGGGAGTCGGAAAAACCGAAACAGCCCTGGCCTTGGCCGAAGCCTTGTACGGCGGCGAGCAGAATGTCATCACAATTAACATGAGCGAATACCAGGAAGCGCATACCGTGTCGACGCTGAAAGGTGCTCCTCCGGGGTATGTCGGCTACGGCGAAGGCGGGGTGTTGACCGAAGCTGTTCGACGAAGACCCTATTCGGTCGTGCTGCTCGATGAAGTCGAAAAAGCGCATCCGGACGTTCATGAAATTTTCTTCCAGGTTTTCGATAAAGGCTGGATGGAAGACGGTGAAGGCCGGGTCATCGACTTCAAAAATACGCTGATTCTTTTGACTACCAATGCCGGTACCGAGCTGATCGCCAATCTCTGTAAAGATCCGGATTTGATGCCGGAGCCTGAAGGCATTGCCAAAGCCTTGAGGGAACCGTTGCTAAAAGTCTTTCCGCCGGCATTGTTGGGCCGTCTGGTCGTTATTCCATATTACCCGTTAAGCGACGAAATGATCGCCGCAATCGCGAAATTGCAGTTAAAACGTATCGAAAAACGTATTGTTGAAAATCATAAGGTACCGTTCAGTTATGATGAGGATGTTATTAAATTGATAGCCGAACGCTGTACCGAAGTCGAAAGCGGCGGCCGCATGATCGATGCGATATTGACCAATACGGTTTTGCCCAGTATCAGCTCCGAGTTTTTAACGCGGATGATGGAAGGTAAGACGATTGAAAGGGTGCATGTCGGTGTGGCGAATGGAGAGTTTATTTATGAGTTTTGAATCAAACTACTTATTGGGAATACTCGTTTCTTAAAGTCGTTAATGCAAATAATACAAAGGGGTGTATCTTATGTCTTTTTATCTAAATGTACCATTTGTCACACAACTTGGTATTGGCGCAGAGATCGGTAAACATCACGGACGGGATGATCCAACTGGATGCTGGTATGCCAGTTTGTGCATGGTTGGTTTTTATTTTGAAGCAGGGCCTCGGTTAGGTAACCCGGAATTATTTAAACGTCCTCTAGACAAACTTAAACACGGTACAGATGTCGGACATTTTCCTATAGGTGGTGATGCTGAATTAAAAATGATGCAGAACGAAGGATTAGAAGAAGTCCCTGAACCGGCTGATAAAAAATGGAAAAATTGGCAACTTGCGAAAATGCTTAAAGAGTATGGACCTTTAATGATGTCTTGGTGGGCTCCGGGGGCTCATGTTTCAGTTGTTATTGGTATAGACTCTGAAGCAAATGAAGTGATTTATCACGACCCGGAAAACGCGCCAAATTCTCGGATGTCGTTAAATAATTTTAACAGCAAATTAATGTGGGGGAACCGCGCATTGATGCGAAAAAAAGGAAAACCACATCAAGGTTGATAAATTTATCTCACTGGTTTTTGCGGACAAGAACCTATTCTAAAGTTCACCTTGATAGTCGCATTGCCGATTAAGAGAAGTTATTGATGACCGAATTCTTAGGTAGTCGATAAAATTATTATTCATAAAATTGAGGTATTTATGCCAGCTGTAGATCGCTTTCTTTCTGACCCTGTTGAGTTTATGCAAAATAACATCGTTTCAACTCCTGAAGGAGGTGATGTTAATAAAACAGGAGGTAAAAAATTTTTTACTCTGGAAAAACTTAATGGTCTTGCAAGTAGTCTCGAACGTCCAGGGGCGCAGATTGCAACTTATATGGCTCGGCCTGCAGGTAATGGAGGGAATGCTGAGGGCATAATGGAAATATATTGGTGCCCTTATCAGGATGACTCTATTCAGTCTACGACAGTAAGCAATGCTGCAAATATCATGTTTACTGCGCCGATGAACGGTTGCAGCTTTGGCGTTGGTTCTCCAGCCGAGGATGGTTCACGCTATGTCGCTCACATTAATATGAAATCGCAAAATAATGCATGGAACAAACAGGACGCTATCTTGAAGGGCAGCAAACTGGGAAGTACGATCGTGAGCCCGCATATGTATATGGGCTCGGATAAAGATCCTGTTCATGTGATCACTTTTGGTGTCCGTAACTCAAAAACTAGGCAATGGAGTTTTTATTACCAGCTTACCAAAATGGGTGTTGGCGCAAACGGTATTATTAAGACATTGATTGGAGTGTTTCCAGTCTGAAATTAAGTTAAGTAAGCAATGAAACTGACAGCATATAAGCTAAAAACCTTGATATAAACGAGCCAATAAAACCAGTTTTTTCAGTCGCCTCTGTTAGACCACTTTATAACCGGAATTTTATAAATCATGGCACAAAACAATAGATCCGTTACTGCCGATACTCCTTTAGGCGATGATCAGCTGGTTTTCTATCGTATGACGGGGACAGAATCCATCGGCAGATTGTTCGAGTTTGAGGTTGAGTTAGTGCGCGATCTGAAACTGGGCAGTGTTAAAGCCGATCAATTGTTGGGCAAAGGAATGACAGTCAAGCTGGATCTGCCCAACGGGGGCACGCGGTTTTTTAACGGTGAGATCGTGCAATTCAAGCATATAGGGCTCCGTAGTCGCTTCAGTTGTTACCGTGCAACATTAAGGCCTTGGTTATGGTATTTAACCTTAAATGCCGATTGCCGAATTTTTCAAGATAAATCGGTTATCGAAGTCATCAAAGCGGTATTAGACAACTATGCTTTTGCCGATGTTCTTTATAAATTGGACGGCGAATACAAAACCTTGGATTATTGCGTTCAATATAGAGAAAGCGATTTCGATTTCATTAGTCGCTTGATGGAACACGACGGCATCTTTTATTACTTCGAGCATCAAGACGGTAAACATAAATTAGTAATTACCGATTCGAATAAAGCTTTCGAAACTCAAAGCGGCTATCGGTCCATTCCTTATATGCCTCAGGGAAATATCGAGAGCCGTGAGCGCGATCATATTCACGAGTGGCTTCAAGAGAATCAAGTCACGGCAGGTAAATTCGAATTGAATGATTTCGATTTCGAAACGCCAAGCTCCGATTTAACGATCAAAAAACATAATCCGGGGGGGTATTCTCATTCCGGACAGGAAGTCTACGATTTTCCAGGAAAATTCTCGTCATCAACGGTAGACAGCAAGCTGGTCGATAAGCGCTTGGAAGAGCGGCAAAATGCCTATTCCATTAAGCGCGGTCAAGGCAATGCTTTGGGCCTCATTCCCGGTATGAAATTCACACTAAGCGATTTTTATTTTGACGAAGAAAACATCGAACATGTCGTTGTGTCGGCATCCTATATTATTCAAGGCGACGATAGCGTTTCAGGTATGGGTGGAGGCGGTGAGATTTTTCAATGCAGTTTCGACGCGATCGATGCAAAGCAAGCCTTTCGATCGCTCAGATCGACACCCAAACCTTCGGTTTCAGGGTCGCAGACCGCGATTGTCGTCGGCCCGTCGGGTGAGGAGATTTGGACCGATAAATACGGCCGCGTCAAGGTCCAGTTTCATTGGGACAGGGAAGGGCAAGACGATGAAAATAGCTCGTGTTGGGTCAGGGTTTCTCAGCCGATGGCCGGTAAGAAATGGGGTTGGGTTTCTTTGCCGCGGATCGGTCAAGAAGTCGTCGTCAGTTTTTTAGAGGGCGATCCGGACCGTCCGTTGATAACCGGGAGAGTTTACAACGACGATCAAATGCCGCCTTATGATTTACCTTCTAACAAAACCCAAAGCGGTATCAAGACCCGCAGTTCAAAAGAAGGTACGGCCGATAACTTCAACGAATTACGTTTCGAGGACAAAAAAGGCGAGGAAGAGGTTTACATCCACGCCGAAAAAGACCTTAATTGTGTAATCGAAAATAACGAGACTCGCAAGATCGGTTTAGATAAAAAAGACAAGGGCGATCAAACGATCGAGATCCAAAACGATAGAACCGTTACTTTGCACGACGGCAACGATAAGTTGAAAATTGAAACAGGCAATCGTAACATCGAGATCGATCAGGGTAATTATGACTTGAAGGTATCGACCGGCAATCATTCGATCAAGATTGATTCCGGTAAAAGCACGATTGAAGCGATGCAATCCATTGAGCTCAAAGTGGGCGGCAGCAGTATCGAAATCACCCAAGCAGGGATCACGATCAAAGGAACTATGATAAAAGTGGAGGGCAGTGCGATGTCTGAAATAAAGAGCCCAATGACCACGGTCAAAGGAGACGGCATGTTGATTCTGCAGGGCGGCTTGACAAAAATTAACTAGCGTATGGGCAATGACTGAAATAAATTTAATAAAAATAAAACAAGAAAAGGCTTCCGAAATCTCTGGGTTGTTCGAGTTAAGCGAATTAGGTCAATCGTTATTAACTCAAGACGTCACGCCTGCTGAATTTATTGAAAAATTAATACAAGAAGAATGTTTCACTGATTGTATTAATTTTATCGCTTATGGCTTACCCAAAAGAGAAGCGACATGGTGGGCTTGCTTGTGTGCTCGTAGTTGTCAAAGTACTCAAATGAATCCAAAGGATGCGAAGGCGGTGGAGTCGGCCGAAGCTTGGGTGTATAAGCCTATTCAAGAAAATGCTAAAGCCGCTTTTATTGCTGCGGAAGCGACAGATTTTAAAACGGCTGCCGGTTGGGCGGCAACAGCGGCATTTTGGAGCGGTGATAATCTTTCACCTTTGGATGACAATATTGTTCTTCCGGCTCCTGATCTTACCGCAAAAGCGGTTGCAGGCGCCATTATGCTGGCTGCTTCCCAAGATGGTGCCGCTCAGGTCAAAAACAGAAAGCAGACATTTATTCAGCAAGGCATTGATATTGCGAAGGGTGGCGACGGTCGTAAGGTTGTACAGTAATCAAATAAACTAACGGCTAGCCAAACCGTTTTATAACTTTCCCAATTCGAATTTCGGAATCGTGCTCCCTCTCTCAATCTCAAGATGTCCGATGAGATGGACTTTTAACCCTTCACGTTGTGAAAACCGAAATTTGATGATCGAACACAATTAAGGATTTGGTTGTAAATAACTTGGAGGGCTCGGTAACTCGATTGGCGGGTGTCGGCGGCAGGGAAAGCCGCCGTCAAGCCTACAAGGACGTATTCACGGCGTCCTGTCAAGCGAGTTACCGAACCCTCAACATAGCACATAGTCCCCGGACGTTATTTATCACGAAATCCTAAAGGAGCGAGTATGTTTCCAGCAGCTAGAGTGACAGACATGCATGTTTGTCCTATGGTTACAGGGGTAGTGCCCCATATAGGTGGGCCTATTTTACCGCCTGGAACCCCAACCGTATTGATAGGCAATTTACCGGCCGCAAAAGTCGGGGATATGGCGACTTGTGTGGGACCTCCGGATACCATTGTCAAAGGATCATCCACGGTATTGATTTGCAACATGCCTGCAGCGCGCTTATTGGATAATACTGCGCACGGCGGAGTCATTGTCGGTCCTGGTTGTCCGACCGTTTTAATAGGCGGTTAAAGCTTTCTTTTTATGCCCTAGCGCTAAAAAGGCAAAGCCAATAGTTGGCAAACGATTTTGGATTACGAGTTGGTCAATATCGAGCTTTTTGATACAGCACTAAAGTTACTGTGAAAGTTCGTAGATATAGACCCTTTATCTAATTTTTCGATATACGGCGCTCGACAGAGCGAATGCCGGTTCCGGAGAGGGTGCGGTTGCTCGACCGACAGGCGTCGGCGGCAGGGAAAGCCGCCGTCGAGCCTACAGGGATGTATTCACGGCGTCCTGTCGGGCGAGTGACCGTACCCTCCCCACCAGAGAACTTTCATTTGCCGGGGCGATGGCCAGGCCTTCATGAACGTTACTGTGAAAGTTCGCAAATCTAATTTTTCGATATGCAAAACCAAGCGCGCCAAGATTTTTCGCGAAAGCTGAAATGGGGTCCGTCCGATTTCAGCAGCGAAAAATGACTTGGCGATTATTGCCTTCGGCGGCCCCGATTCGCCCTGCGTCCGTGCCACTACGCCACATCATCGTATACTCGATGCGGCTCCGTAGCACTCCCACAAATGGCTTTACGCCGTGTCGCGATGCCTTGTATTTTGCCTCCGCCTGCGCTATTCGCGCAGACTCCGGCAAAACACCCGGCGCTACGGCTATCGGGGACTAAAAATCTTCACTTCGCTAACGCTCCGTTTCCAAGATTTTCAGCGAATGCTGTAAAAATGCCGGTTCCGAAGAGGTTGCGGTTACTCGATTGACAGATGTCGGAGTTATTTCATGCGCGTTCCTAAACAAATTTCCAGGTAAGCTGTTTTATGGCCCAAAACAATCGATCCGTGACAGCCGAGACTCCGCTCGGAGACGATCAGCTCATCTTCTACCGGTTGACAGGTAAGGAAGAAATCGGCCGATTGTTCGAATTCGACGTCGAGCTGATTCGCGATCAAAAACTGGGAGGCGTCAAGGCCGATCGATTGCTCGGCAAGGGCATGACCGTCAATCTCGATCTGCCGAACGGAACGACGCGTCATATCAACGGCGAGATCGTGCAATTCAAACATACCGGCCTGCGCGGACGCTATATTACCTATCTAGCTACGTTGAGGCCTTGGCTATGGTATTTGACGTTGAATGCCGATTGCCGAATATTCCAGGATAAATCGGTCATCGATGTCATCAAGGAAGTCTTCAGCCGCTACTCCTTCGCCGACGTTCAATACAAACTGGATGGCGATTATCAGCCTTTGGATTATTGCGTGCAATATCGCGAAAGCGACTTCGATTTCATCAGCCGCCTGATGGAGCACGAAGGCATCTTTTATTTCTTCGAGCATGACAATGGCAAACATACTTTGGTCATCGCCGATTCGAACAAAGCATTTCAGATTCGGAGCGGTTATCAGACCATTCCTTATTTTCCGCTCGGCAACACAGACAGCCGCCAACGCGATCATATTTTCGAATGGCTCCAGGAAAATCAGGTAACGACAGGAAAATACGAACTCAACGATTTCGATTTCGAATCGCCCAGCTCCGATTTGACGATCAAGAAGCACAATCCCGGCGGCTATTCGCATAGCGATCAAGAGATCTATGACTTTCCGGGAAAATTTACCGTATCATCGGTCGATACCAAGCTGGTCGATAAGCGACTGGAAGAGCGGCAAAATGCTTATTCGTTGAAACGCGGCCAAGGTAATGCTTCGGCGTTGATTCCCGGTATGAAGTTTTCGCTCGCGGATTTCTATTTCTCGGAAGAAAACAAGGAGCACATCGTCGTGTCGGCTTCTTATGCGATTCAAGGCGACGATCTTGAATCGAGCATGAGTGGAGCGGGTGAGATATTCCAGTGTACTTTTGCCGCGATCGATGCCGCTCAGGCTTTTCGTCCGGAAAGACTCACTCGGAAGCCGATCGTTTCCGGCTCTCAGACTGCGATTGTCGTGGGTCCGTCAGGCGAAGAGATTTGGACCGATAAATACGGCCGCGTCAAGGTGCAGTTTCATTGGGATAGGGAAGGGCAAGACGATGAAAACAGTTCGTGTTGGGTCAGGGTTTCTCATCCGATGGCCGGTAAGAAATGGGGTTGGATATCGTTGCCGCGCATCGGCCAAGAAGTGGTCGTCAGTTTCCTGGAAGGCGATCCGGATCGGCCTCTGATCACCGGACGAGTCTATAACGACGAGCAAATGCCGCCTTATGAGTTGCCAACCAATAAAACGCAAAGCGGTATCAAGACCCGCAGTAGTAAGGCAGGTACTGCTGATAATTTTAATGAAATCCGTTTCGAGGACAAGAAAGGCTCCGAACAGCTTTTCATCCATGCTGAAAAAAATCAAGACATCGAAGTCGAAAACAACGAGACGCACTGGGTAGGCAACGACCGCAGTAAAAACATCGATCATGATGAAACAACCGTCGTCGGGCACGACCGAACCGAGACGGTCGGCAATAATGAGACGATCACAATCGGCGTCAATCGCACCGAAACGGTCGGTTCTAACGAGTCGATCACGGTCGGCTCGAACAGAACGCGCAATGTCGGCCAAAACGAAGTCGTCAATGTCGGCTTGACCCGTACCCACAATGTCGGCGTCAACGAAATGATCAACGTCGGTGCGGCACAAGAAATTACGGTAGGCGCCGCGCAAACCATTACGGTCGGTCTGACTCAGGCCGTGACGGTAGGTAAGGATCTGAATGAAACGGTAGGCAACAATCGCAGTGCCAGCGTCGGCAAGGACAATTCTCTCAGCATCGGAAAGAATCTGACGATCGATGCCGGCGACCAAGTCGTGATCAAGACGGGCAAGGCCAGCATCACGATGAAAAAAGACGGCACGATCACGATTCAGGGCAAGAACATTACGATAAAAGGCAGCGGCGAAATCAATGCGAAGGCCGACAAAAATGTAGTAATCAAAGGTAAAAAAATCCTGCAAAATTAATATATACTTCGCGCGGCCACATTTGCTGGTAAGCTGACGCGCTCTTTTTTCCGATAGCGGCCTTACCTACATGGATGTAGGTAAGGGGCGTGAGCAGGAGCGGAAGCTTTGCGAAAACAGTTACATAGCTTGCTATGCGCCTGTTTTCGCGCCTTGCTCTCGAACAAAATAGCAATTGCCATAAAAGCCTCAAACATGACCGCGCGAAGTATAATTTTTCGGAGACGCAAGCATGACCGATGTTTTGACCAAACCAACGAATCAGCTTTACACAGAAAATGCCATCACAGAAAAGATCGACGGCGTGGTTGTCGGTTTATTGATTGGATTCGACGGTCAAGGCGCGCCTCTGGTCGGTTTCACTGGTAATCCTCAGGCTGAGGCAGCGCCGGCCCGTTCGACCGCGAACCTGACGCGCGAGGATATCGGCTGCGAGGTGGCATTATTGTTCGAAAATGGCGACCCGGCGAGGCCGCTGATCATCGGACGCATGCAACAGCCGGTTATTTCAACCGAAAAGCCGAATGAACAAGCTTTCAATGCAGAAATAGACGGCGAACGGGTAGTCCTGCAAGCCAATCAGGAAATCGTGTTGCGCTGCGGCAAGGCCAGCATCACGTTGACCCGCGCCGGTAAAATCATCATCCGAGGCGCTTATATTCTCAATCGCTCGTCCGGCGTCAATCGCATCAAGGGCGGCTCGGTGCAAATCAACTGATATGGATCTGATCAACGCCACCCGCATGCAGGCAGCCTATACTCAAGGCTTGCAAGTCGATGGCCGAGAACTGTTGGTGGTCGTGATCAAAGGGACCTTTCAGATACCCGAGTTGGCCAATATTGTCCCGCAGCTAGCCGAGGAGCAAACTCCATTGGTTTTCGCCGATACTTTCACCGGAGAACCGGGATTTTCAGCGCCCATTTATGAAAGCGACTTCGCGCCCAGAAAACCACGCTGCGACGTGTTGCTGCTCGGAACCGCCTATGCGCCGGAAGGCACGCCGGTCAATCAAATTCCGGTCGGCCTTAAAGTCGGCGATTTTAAGAAAGTATTTCGCGTCGTCGGCGATCGCGTTTGGCAAGCGGGTATCGGCGGCATCGAGGCGAAGCCGCCGGCGCCGTTTTTGCAAATTCCGATCACCTATGATCGCGCCTTCGGCGGATTGGACGATTTTCATGTCGATCCCGAAAAACACAGCGCCTATCGGCCTAATCCGGTAGGCGTTGGCTATCACGCCATGCTAAGCAGCGAACTCGTGAACGGCGCGCCGATGCCGAATACCGAGGAGAGCGAACGTTCGATTACGAATCCCGCCGGCGACTATCGACCGATGTCTTTCGGTCCGGTCGGGCGCAGTTGGGAGCCGCGTTATCGTCTAGCCGGAACCTATGATCAACACTGGACCGACCATATTTTTCCGTTTCTACCGCCCGATTTCGACGAAGCCTATTTTCAGGCGGCGCCGCCCGATCAACAAATTCCGTATTTGCAAGGCGGAGAAGAGATCGTGTTGGCCAATCTGACGCCGTCGGGACGAAGCCGTTTTTGGCTGCCTAAAATAGACATGCCGGTCGTGTTTTTTCCGAAAAAAGGGGGCAAGGAAGAAACCCGGGCGATGATCGATACCTTGATCATCGAGCCTGATTTGGGGCGATTCACGATCACCTGGCGCATCGCACGACCGTTGAAGAAGAGCATGTTCGAAGTTTCACAAGTATTGGTCGGCGAAATGTCTCGGGCTTGGTGGCGTGCTCGGGAGATAGGCAAAACCTATTATCCTTCGTTGGCGCATTTGGCTAAAGCCAATCGACCGGAAGCGGAGGAGGAAAGTTGAGTAATCCTACTCCCTTTATACTCAAAAAATGGTTAACTTTATGAAGGTATGGGATGTGGCTAGCGAGGATGTCGGCAGCAGGGAGAGCTGCCGCCAAGCCCCCATGGAGTGGTTCACGGCGGTCCTCGATAGACACATCTCATACCTTTTATTCTTAGACGGTTTTTCGTACAAAAGGGAGTAAATGAAAATTTATTTGGATAATTGTTGTTTCAACAGGCCCTTTGACGATCAGTCCCGGCTAAGAATCAAGCTTGAATCAGAGGCAAAATTAAAGATTCAAGAAGATATTCGCGCAGGTATCTTTGGGTTGGTATGGTCATATATTTTAGACTATGAAAATAGTAGAAATCCTTTTCATGAGCGAAGAGAACAACTTTCAAAATGGCGCAATTATGCCCAAGACGATATAGAAGCTAGCACGGAGCTTATTGAAATTGCAAACCGTATTACCGCAATTGGGATCAAGAAGACCGATTCGCTTCATATCGCCTGTGCAATTATGGCAAATTCTGATTATTTTCTAACTACTGATGACGGCATTATTAAAAAATCCATATCAATCGATGATGTCAAGATTACCGATCCCATTGGTTTTATAAAAGAAGTGATGCAATGATTACCGATACCGAAATTAAAACAAAAGGCATGCAGATCCTTTCCGACTATCTCGGAGATGTCGAAGCGGAACGATTTATCGCTTTGATTCAGAGAGAGCCTTTCGATTACACAAAGTGGCATCAAGAACAGGATGATTCAATGACTATCGAAGAACTGAGTGAACATGCAATGGCTTTGCGAAAAAAACTCGAGCAAACAACCAAATAGCATGCCGACCTTTTCTCCAAAGACCGCTAAGGGATGACCTCATGAGCTTTCCTTTGGCGATTACCGGTACCGGCCTGGTCACTGGCGTCGGCCTTGATGCGCCGGCGAGCTGTGCCGCGATACGCTGTGCGATCGACAATTTTCAGGAAACCCGCTTCATGGACCAAGGCGGCGAGTGGATCATGGGCTGCGAAGTGCCGCTCGAACAGCCGTGGCGCGGCAAAACAAAGCTGATCAAAATGGCCGCCGCTGCGATCCGAGAATGCTTGTCCGGCAACCCGTTGATCAATCCCGTCGAGACGCCATTATTGCTTTGTTTGTCGGAGCGCGACAGAAAAGGCCGGGTAATCGACGACGACAATCAGTTTTTTCATGATTTGTTGGAAGAACTGCAACTGGAATTTCATGAAAAATCACTGGTCATTGCCGGAGGGCATGTCGGCGTCGCACTCGCGCTGAGACATGCCAGGCCGCTCATTCAGGAATTGAAACTCAAACATGTGTTGATTGCAGCAACCGATAGTCTTCTTGTCGCGCAATCCTTAGCGCACTATGAAGAACACGAGCGCTTGCTGACCAGTCAAAACTCCAACGGATTCATACCCGGCGAGGCGGGGGCGGCGCTCATCATAGAACCGACTTACGCAAAGCCGGAGCCACAGCTCATTTGCCATGGCCTAGGATTTGCTGTTGAAAAAGCTCACATTGACTCGGAAGAACCATTGATAGCAGATGGCTTAACTGCGGCTTTGAAAGAGTCGCTAATCGATGCCGGTTGCGGTGAAAGCATCCTCGAATTCAAAATCACCGACATTGCAGGCGAACAATATCATTTTAAAGAATCGAGCATCGCTTTCAGCCGCGTCGACCGTACTAAGCGAGAAGAATTCGACATTTGGCATCCTGCGGATTGTATCGGCGAAACCGGTTCGGCAATTGGCTTGGTTATGCTTGGATATCTGAAATCCGCCTGCGAAAAAAATTATAGTAAGGGGAATCACATTTGGGCCCATCTAGGCAATGACGACGGTAAGCGGGCTTCTATGATATTGGCTTGGCAAACGGTAGGAGCAAAATAATGGCGAATGAAGTGTATGCTAACGGCATGGAACTAGCCTGTAAAGCAGGCTCTGGAAAAACCATCGCTTCGTTTCCGGACGTTTGTTTTACCCCGCCGGAAAATCCGGCGACGCCGCCTGGCGTTCCTATTCCCTACCCGAATACTGGATTTGCCTCTGATACCACGAAAGGTAGCAAAAACGTGAAAATCACGGGCAAAGAAGTCATGCTGAAAAATAAGTCTTACTTCAAGAAATCGACCGGCGACGAGGCAGGGTCGGCTGCCAAAAAAGGGGTAATTTCAAGTACCAATAGAGGAAAAGTTTATTTCATCAAATGGTCGATGAATGTCAAATTTGAAGGAGAGAATGTTGATCGGCATTTGGACTTAACGACTGATAACCATGCAAGCCCAATGGCTAATGAGGCAGTTCCTTGGATATTTTCTGACCGGATGGCAATGGGTAATATTGGTGAATGTGCAGATGAAAAAAATAATGTTGAATCGAAGTGTGGCGATCTTAATAAACCGGTTAAGTGCCCCACCTCAGGATACGAATTAGTTGAAGCACGAAAGAAAAATTCCGGCAAAAGTAAGGCTGAAAAACAGGCTTTAGAGCGGAAACTAGGTGGGGAAATGCAAAGAGATCCTTGCCAGAAGGCCTTGCGCTGTTTTTTATCGCCATATGAACCTAATAAATGTTGCCCTGGACAGACACCTGATCACTTAATCGATGTCAAATCATTTGTCGAAGCTGGACAGGATCGAACAACGGGAAAACGAAAGCCAGGCTGGGATAAATATAATGACAAGGACGCACCCTCCATGTGCGTCGAAGGCGGTGCGGCTACCTGCTCAACTCATGGTGTATTGTCGACCAAGCGTAAAGCTTTTGTTAACCAGATGGGAGGAAAAGGAGCGGAGACAGATTTAGAAACACTTGCCATTGTTGGCGCAGTGACAGCCTCTGATACGTTTAAAGGGTGCAGTGTCGAGTGTTTAGAAGCCCAACTGCTTGATTATCACAGAAAGGTCCAGGATAACAACGCTAAGGTATCTATGTCACAGTTTGGACTTGGAGAGAGTGCTCCTTGGAAACAAGGTATATCAGTCAGAGCAGCAAAACTAGCCAAATCGTGGCTGGGATGAAAGTTTAGGATATCTAAAATGCAAATGAGTAATGTAAATTTTACAAATCCAGGGATTTCTTTTGTAACAGGAGCTCCCATTTCCTGTGATACTGGATTGTTGATACTTTCAATTGATGAACTTTTTCATGATAAGGAGCCACACAGCTTACTCGTAGTTAAGGATCATGACGTCACCAACGGTATTCTAGTTTCATCAAATTGCTGTGATGTTATTCTCGCAAATGAAGGTGGAAATCTTAACGGTTACTTTCTTGGCGAAGACGGTGGGATATGGTTTTACAACGGTAATACTATAGAGGCATCCGATCCCATTACTTCAAACAAAAATTTCGGAGCACTTAGGTCCCAAGCCTTTTCTTCTAATTCATATCATATAGTTGCGGGGGGAGGAAACACTGCTTTCCTAAAAAAAACCACTTCCGAATGGAAAGATCAGGAAATCAAAATGAGCCAGGATATTGAACAATTTAAATATGTAGGCTTTGAAAAAATAGTGGCACTACCTGAAGGATCATTCTATCTATTCGGTTGGCATGGGATTGGAATTTTATTCGCTGACAATCGTAGCACGAGATTAGATTTGCCAACAAATCTAGATATTTATGACGCTGTTCTAACTAACGATGGCTTTATATACACTTGTGGTGATCAAGGAACCATTCTTAGGGGGCGTGGCTTAAACGATTGGTCGATAATAAACAATGAAATTACTGGCGATAAGCTTTGGGGTATCTGTTCATTTGAGGGAAGGACTTTCGTATGCAGTATGAATTCAATCTATGAAATTGTCGATAACGAATTACAATTTATAGAATATTCAGAATTTAGCGACATACCCAGTTTCACTTACCGACTTAAGACTTGCATAGACTGTGTTTGGTCCATCGGTTCCAAGCAATTAGTGCAATATGACGGATCTGATTGGCGAGAGCTAATGCTACTTTCATAACTTATACCCTGAAACTATGGACGAGCGGTCACAAATAACTCTTCAATGGCATCTCGTTCTTACGGCGAATGAACGTAAGCTAGATTTACCTTGGCAATTCACCTTCGGACGGAGCAATGATTCTGTAATGTCCGTCAATGTTTCTGGGCGGCTTTAATGAAGGTTTGCTGGCGCGAAACCGCCCTACGAATCTAAATTGATATTCGGGAGATGGCATGCCGAATTATCGGCGTAATTTTGTGCCGGGCGGTTGTTATTTTTTTTACGGTCAATTTTCTGGAACGTAAACGGGATTTGTTGGCCGACCATATCGATTTGATGTGTGCTGCCGAGTAACCCTACTCTGTTCCGATTCCGTACTTTCATAGTAACGTTCATGAAGGCTTTGCCATCGTCCCAGTAAATGAAAGTGCGAGGCGTTGGGGAAGGTGCGGTCACTCGCCCGACAGGACGCCGTGAATACGTCCATGTAGGCTCGGCGGCGGCTATCCCTGCCGCCGACGCCTATCGGTCGAGCAACCGCACCCTCTTCGGAACCGGCATTTTTACAGAATATTTTTGCATATCGAAAAACCTGATTAGCAAGTTTCTTCAGCTAAAGCCCAAAAACCAGGAGATCCTAGCAGGACGGGGTTTTCAACCTCGTCCTAAACGTTTCGACTTTGGCCGAAGTAAGCCGAAATGTTTAGGGCAAACCGAAACTTGGGGACGGGTTAAATAACCCGTCCCGCAGAAGTGGCTGCGGCTACAACTGGCCTCCGCTCGGACACTTGGCTTCGGCAAGCTGAAGCATCTTGCTAATCAGGTCGAAAAATTAGATAAAAAGTCTAAAACTACGAACTTTCATAGTAATAAGCTTCGCCGTACAAAATTTGCCTATTCTGTACTTTAGGCCCTTAATAGACTTTATGGAGGCATTGACGATGTCATTCCCGGCAACAACTGAACCGATGTCCCCCGAGGAATTCCTCGAATGGGAGGAACGGCAAAAAGATAAACACGAATTCATCGGTGGCGAGATTTTTGCGATGGTTGGCGTGACGCGTCAGCATGCCACGATAGCCGGGAACCTTTTTCGATTCCTTGGAAACCACCTTGCAGGGACTCCCTGCCGTGTCTACATGTCTGACATGAAATTGAAATTGGATTTGGCGGATGCGTTTTTTTATCCGGACGTATTTGTCACCTGTTCCGAGTCGGATCATAAAGCCGAATGCTATATGTCCGAACCGCGTTTGATCATCGAAGTCTTGTCCGAATCCACGGAAGCATATGACCGGGGAGAGAAGTTTGCCAACTATAGAAAGTTTTCATCCTTGGCCGAATATGTATTAATCGACCCGGTTGCCCGTAAGGCGGAAATCTTTCGGCGGGACGATACCGGGCATTGGGTTTTGTATGAATTCTGTGAGAATGAACCGGTTTTTTTTTCAAGCGTAGACTTGGCAATCGATTGCGCTACGCTTTTCGAGAATGCCGATTAATATCATTCATCAACTATCCGAATAGAAACCAGGTAAACGCAATTTGCAAACTCCCAGCGTAATAACCAAAAGAATCATTCCCCAGATTCTCGAACAACACGCCGAAGAAACGGCTTTTCTGTGGATATTACGCAGTTATGCCGTCTATGCCCCGCATTATCGCTTGGAAGACTTGGCAAAACTCGACAGCCGCATCGAAGCGCATCTGGACGGTTTACGAATTGCCGGGAGCGAGGCTTGGCAGTTATGCGAAGAGGCCTTAAAATTCGGCGAACCGGGGGAGGTCTTTGCCGCAGGAATCTTGGCGCTGGAGAGCAAGTATGCGAATCGTCTCGAACGCGTTCTTGAAACAGTGACGCAATTTCCGGAAGCATTGCGCGGTCTGGTTTCGGCGTTCGGTTGGGTTGCGCCGCAACGACTTGCCGGTACGGTCAAAAGCTATTTGACATCGGATTCGCCTTTACTCATACAGATTGGCATTGCCGCCTGCGCAGTTCATCGCGCCGATCCGAGCTTGGTTCTCGCTAAGACTATCGCTGATGACCAAGCACCGGCTTCGCTAAAGGCCTGTGCATTAAGAGCCGCGGGGCAACTCAAACGCCGTGATTTGATTGAACCGATTCAGGATCAGCTAAAAGCGGACGATGAAGCAGTCCAATTTTGGGCCGCCTGGTCCTCAGTGCTGTTAGGCGATAGGATACGAGCGATCGAAACATTGAAAACGTCTGCTTGCATCAAGTCCCCGTTGGGCCAGCGCGCGTTTGATTTGCTATTACGCGCAATGTCTCCCATTGATGCGCATCGCTGGCTGAAAAACTTGGCTCGATATCCGGAATGGCAACGCGATTTGGTCGTCGGCGTCGGCATCATCGGCGATCCGTTTTACGTTCCTTGGCTGATCAAGCAAATGAGCATTCCCGAGTTGTCGCGAGTGGCCGGCGAGGCGTTCAGCAGCATCACCGGCGTCGATATCGCTTATGAAGATTTGGATGACGAACCGCCGCAAGGCTTCGATGCGGGGCCTACCGAAAATCCGGCAGATGAAGATGTAACGATGGACAGCGACGAAGACTTGCCTTGGCCTTGCCCTCTAAAAATAGCCGCTTGGTGGGACACGAACAAGGGACGTTTCAACCAAGGCGTTCGCTATTTTTCAGGCATGCCGATCTCGGAATTGCAGTGTAAACGCATATTGACCGAAGGTTATCAGCGCCAGCGTAAGTCGGCGGCCTTGGAACTTGCTTTAATGCAAGTTGAAGCGCCTCTGTTCGAAGTGCGCGCACCAGGATGGCGGCAACAATCATGGTTAAGCGAATAAGCGGGGAGAACGTTTCATGTCGATATCCATTGCAGGATTGATTTTTTTGCTCGTTTCAATTGTATTTTTCGGTTTGGTATTAAGAAACTTTTGGACTCACCGGCACAGCCTAACGACCTGATTGACTGACAAAACTCAAAATTCGAAAAAATTAGGAGATAATATCGATATTTGACCGGTTCTAGCAAGGAAGCGAAACATGAAACAGAGCACGCCTTTATACGATAGCATCTTGAAATTATTGCACCATGCGCCATGGCGCGATAGACGGCACCTGTATACCGTGGCTTGGATGGTGTTGGGTTTATTGTCCAGTGGTTGGATCAGTCTAAGTAAGTGGTCGCCTTATGTCGTTAGCCGTGCGGAAATGGCGCAAAGCGTCGAGAGACGTTTCAAGCGTTGGCTGACGAATGGGCGTATCGATGTGTTGCGTTTGTATGCGGCGTTATTGCGGGAGGCTCTGAANGACGTGGCGGAAGAGCCGTTGCTGGTCGCCTTAGATACTTCGATGCTCTGGGACACGTTCTGCGTGATCCAGTTGGCGCTAGTTTATCGTGGGAGGTCGATTCCATTAGTTTGGAAAGTGATGAAACATCCCAGTGCGAGCGTGGCGTTCAAAGACTACCGAGGCGTATTGGGGTTTGCGGCGCGACTGTTTCCGGAACGAGAGATCATCTTGCTGGCGGATCGTGGCTTTTTACATGGCGAATTGCTGAATTGGATTCGCAAGACGGCCGGCTGGCACGCGCGTATTCGCTGCAAGCGTTCCGTCGGGTTTTACCAAAAAACGGGCAGNGGCTACCGCAAGCTGACCTTACGATTGCTAGCCGGGGAAGTTTGTTATTACCACCATGTCGGGGTGACCGGTGCGCATATCCCGGCGCACTTGGTGGTCGGCTGGGAAAAAGGGGCGAAAGAACCATGGATCATCGTCAGCGACCAGCCCACCAATGGCGATACGCTCTATGAATATGGGCGGCGCTTCAACATCGAAGAGGGCTTTTTGGATCACAAATCCAACGGTTTTCAGTGGGAGTCTTCGCAATTGCGCGAAACCGAGGTGCTTCAAAGGCTCTGTTTCATCATGGCTGTCGCCACCTTGGTGTTGGTTTGCCAAGGGGGTGCGATCGTTGCCTCAGGCAAGCGGCGGTGTGTCGATCCGCATTGGTTTCGCGGTTATAGCTATGCCCGTATCGGCTGGGATTGGATCCGGCGAGCTTGCGCTCGCGGTGATGCCATCATTGACAGCCTAGTTCTGCACGCTTTGCACGACCCCGAGCCCGCTCGGGCGAGTAAACGGCAACCCGATCGATCCCGCTGGATGGATGATTTACCCTGCCGTATTTTCCTTTTTGCTATGCCATTAAGGAGTTAAGAGTTTTGTCAGTCAATCAGGCCTAACGACAGAGGCGCGAATATGGTTAAGGCTCGCGATGATTTTCGGTATCGTCGCCGTTTTGCTGCTGTTCGTTTGAAGATTTTGCCTGTTTAGGATTTGGTCGTAAATTTTGGTTGCTCGATTGGCAGGTGTCGGGGGCAGGGCAGATTTTTGCTCCTGCAAAATCTGCATTCATGCCATCCTTGGCAATCAGTCGCCGCCGTCAAGCCTATAAGGATGTATTTACGACGTCCTGCCAAGCGAGTTACCGAATCCTCAACAAAGCGCATAGTTCCAGGGCGTTATTTATCACGAAATCCTTAGTGAACTCGCAGTTACTTTTTAGAATAAACGGAATGTGTTCCTCATTTCTTTGCGCAGATAAGTATAGTCGACAATGATTTTCCAATCGTGTTTGACATTAAATTCAATAGAATCCCAAGCGGCGATTTTAAAGACCTCTGCGCCGTCTTCGCGATAACTGTAATAACTGATGCTGTCGTCATCGATCATGACTAATCTCCCGAAAGCCTGCAGCGAGGGTGATTGGCGGCTGACCGGGTCGATAAAAAGATTCGTACCGATATAGTCCGAATTGGCGTCATACAGGATCAAGCCATCGTTACGCATGATCCAGATATCCGGTTGTATTTCATCCTGGTTCAGAATGGTCGCAAACAGTTTGGGCAGTATCTTTTCCGGGGACATTCTAGCTTCGAGGTATTCGACAATGCGACCGTCCTTTTTGATAGGCATTCGGTATTTTAGAATAAGTCGGTTATTTTCGAAATCGGCAATCGGTATTAGCTCATCGTTTTCTTCACTTGCGATAAACGCTCCTGTTAGCACTGAAATAGGTTGAATAAAAAACGAATCAAACTGCGGATAACGGTTTTGTAATTCTTCTAAGATCGACGACTCGTCGATATCGCCGGAGCTGAGTTTTTCTGCCGCTTGGCTCAGAACGGAAAATACCAGTGCGATTTTCGATTGCAGCGCATGCGCGATGGAACGTGCTTGTTGCTGTGAGCGTTCTCCGTAAAAAGTGATTCGGCTTAAGGCTTGTTCGGCTTCATGTTTAGCTTCATGCATTTGGTGTGCATAATGAAGCGAAAAGCCCGCTCCGATACTAATTGCAATGAGTAGCAATGCGGTCAAGAAAACGGCAAATTTATTTTGTGCAAAAAAACGGCTTAATAATTCACGTCTTGAATAGGCATAGACATTGACCATCCGTCCGTCACGAAAGGCCTTCAATTCTTCCGCGAATTTTCCGGCATCGGTAAAACGCTGCAAAGGGTTCTTATGCACGGCCTTTTCGCAGATTGCAATCAATTCAGGAGGTGCTGCAGTATTGAATTGTTTAGGAGAGGGAGTATCGGAATCCTTTTCTATTTGTTGCTGTACTGCGGAAATCGAGCCACGGTAAGGTTGGGTGCCGGTAATAATTTTATAGAGAATCACTCCTAAACTGTAAACATCCGATGTTTTATCCGCGTGGCCGCTGAATTGTTCCGGCGCCATATAGGCGGGTGTACCCAGCGCTTCCGATGTGCTTGAATCGCTTAAGCTATCGCGTTGGTGAGTGAGCGCTTCTCGATAAAAATAGGTATTGTCATCATCGTCCAGCACCTGGGCTAATCCCCAGTCGACAACGATGGTTTCGCCGAAATTACCGACAATAATATTCGCGGGTTTTAAGTCGCGATGAATGACGCCTTTGGCATGAGCATAGGCCAAGGTATTGCAAACATCGATTAAAGTATCTAATAGTTGAATGCGTTGGTTGAATCCAGTTTTGGGATCGGTGTCGGATATTTTTTCGAATTTCCGGGCCAGCGTTTCGCCTTTAATATAGCGCATCACATAATAAGGCCTACCGTCATTTCGTTGACCCAGTTCATAGACAGGGACAATGCCCGGGTGCTCAAGTTTTCCGGTAATTTTGGCTTCATGTAAAAACGAATGATCGAGTTCGACGTCACCGCTTAATTCATCCAGCATCTCCTTGACTGCGACGCGCCTGCCGATGGTTTCGTCATAGGCCAGATAAACCCGACCTACACCGCCTTGACCGAGAATATCGAGTACGCTCAGATTCTTGAATCTTTGATTACCGGAATTTTTATTGTCGGGTTCAATAGTCAAAGGACGATTTGTGGCAAAACGTGTCGAGTCGTCTTCATCGATCAGCGATGTATTGGAATGGGATTCGTCGTTAAGCATTTGACCTCGGCTGCTCTCAGGCGTGTGTTCTGTTGAATATTGTCATAGTCTTTATCTGCTTCGGCACTCTTTTATCAAAACGCATAAACTTTTACTAAAGGATAATTTAAAATTTTGCTTTGCAATGGGTATAAATTCGTTTAATTTAAGATTTTTTTCTTCAAAGCCAATAATTCGTCATGCTTGGGTATTGCTTCGAGCCCTTCTTCAATTTTGCTTAGGCTTTCATCGTATTTTCCTTGAGCATATAATTGCTGGGCTTGTTCTGCCAGGATATCGGCAATCTTCTTCAAACCGTTTTTGGCTTCTTTATTATAAGGGTCGATTTCGAGTGCTTGTCGATACGACCATAAAGCATTACTGCCGGTCGGGGCGGTCAGATAACCGACTTCAAAATGAATCTCGGCCAGTTCCAATAAGTCTTTAACCTTAAGTTGTTGTTTCGGCGTTAGCTCAATAATTTTATCTTGAAGCGGGTCGGTTTCCTGCGATAGTTTGATATAGCCTCCGGTCGTAACGGCAATGGCTATTACAGCCGTTGTACCTAGAATAATCGGTAGGGGCGAACGTGGCTGCAAGTCGGTGATGAGCTGCTTGGCCGAGGGAGTGCGGTCCTTTCTTTCCAATGCTAAAGCGCGTTGCAAACCTTTCCACTGTCGACGACTTAGTCCGGGCACTGCTTTAGGCTGTAGATTAAGCTCGTGGGCCTTGAGTGCCGATAATTTTCCGTAAGGATGTTTTCCAGTCAAAACTTCATAGATGACGCAAGCGAGCGCGTAAACATCGTCGCTAGGATCGGGCTCTTTATTAGAAAACATTTCCAGGCTGGCATAAGCCGGCGTTAATGCGCCTAAGTCCCTACGAGCATCGAAAATAGTTTCGTCCTGATCTTTATCGGGACGACTGACCGCACAGGCGATACCAAAATCGAGAACCTTGACTTCGCCGTTTTCTAATATCGAAACATTGCCCGGTTTAAAGTCGGAATGGATGATGCCGTTTTTATGCGCATAAGCCAAAGCCAAGCACATGCCTTTGATAATGTGCCAAGCTTTTTTAAACGGCATGCCGTTTGGAATAACTTTATTGATGTAGTCTTTTAACGACTGTCCGGTCAATACTTCCATCGACATAAAAATATGAGATCGGTCTCTATCGAAGTCATAGACGGTAATGATATTCGGATGTGCCAGTGTTTGAGCTTTTCTCGTTTCCCGCTGAAGAGCAATATAAGAGGTCGGATTATCCTTGAATTCGTCGTTTAAAATTTTCAAGGCGACATAAGGGGATTTATCTTGAGCTTCTTGTTTACGCAAGTCGAGTGCCTTATAAACGACGCCCATGCCACCGCTACCGAGCAATTCTTCGAGTATGAAACGGTCTTTTAGCACCGAGCCGATACCTATTTTTTCTGTTTCGGCTGAGCTAAACCCAGATGATCCGACGTATTTTGTGCCTCGAGTCGTATTAATCGTTTGTCCGGATGTTATATCAACCGAGCTAACCGTCCCTCTTTGAGCAGTGGACTCGAAACGATCGGTCAACCGGGTTTTCTCTAGGTCAACATTCGGTTGAATGATTTCGCCCGGTTTAGGTGTACTGTTTTTTGTTGTTGGCCGGACGATGGTTTCATCATGATCGTGAGAGGACGTGCTTAGTCGTGTTTCGTTGTCATTGTCGGTATGATGCAGAGATAGGGTTGTTTGTGCGATTAAGCCCTGGTGAATTTGCTGTGGTAAATAGCCCTGTTCAAAGCAATCATCCAGCAACTTGCGCAGTTCGCCTGATTGTTCGGGATGTTCGCTAAGTAGCTGACGCATTTGTTTCGACAAATCGCCGAAGGTTGTTTCACCTTCGCGGAAAGAATTTAATACCTGAACAAAGTGGCTTAATGGGGTTTCCATGATTTTCCAGTGAATCGGTTTTATAACGGCTCTTAATGAGCAAAATGGTATAGCGAATAATAGGCGGGTAATAGTGAATGGTGAATGGTGAATGGTAAATAGTAAAAGGTGAAAGGTGAAAGGTGAATAGTCAATGATTAGCCGGACGAGGTTTTGTAAACCCGTCCGTAACGTTTTTAAGGTAGGAAAGGCATCAATCGCGTAACCTAGTATGACTGGGACAACGGGAAGTCCTTGAAGAAAGGTACGCATTGTCAACCTTCCGGTGCTTGTAAAAAAGCGGAAATGTCCCCACCAACTGCAGCAATAGCGCAGACCATTCAATTCAATCGAGAAAAATTAATAAGTATTTCCGAACCTAAATCCAAGCAAGCAGTCCATTCACTATTCACTATTCACTATTCACTATTCACTATTCACTATTCACTATTCACTATTCACCCTCTTAAACACCATCAGCGTGATATCGTCATTAAACACTTCGGTTTGGCAAAATTGTTTGAGCCGTTGAACAATATTATCGATGATGTCGTTCGGCTCGTATTCAATGGACTGAGAAAAAATATTTACGAGCCGTTCGGTACCGAAAAAGTCGCCTTGGGGGTTTTCCGCCTCGGTCAAGCCATCTGTGTAAAGTAGTAAACAATCGCCTTCGGCCAGCACGGTTCTTTTTTCCTCGAAATCGACATGCTCGCGTATGCCGACGATCAGTCCGTCCGTGTCGAGTTGTTCGCATTGAGCTCGAGCACGACGGTAAAGTAGAGGGGTTGGGTGTCCGGCATTGGAATACCTTAGGTGGTGAGTTTGCGTATCGTATTGCAAGTAAAACAAGGTGATAAAGTAGTCGGAATGGTTGAGATCGGCAAACAGAAAGTCGTTTAACACATTGAGCGTTTGCGCCGGCGATGCCGGCCAATGCGCTTGCGCCCTAATGGCGCTTCTTGCCGAAACCATAAATAAAGCGGGTCCCACAGCATGGCCGGAGACGTCGGCAATGACCATGTCGAGATGAGTGTCGTCGCGGTAAAAATAATCGAAATAATCGCCTCCGACTTGCGTAGCAGGTAGACAAAACCCGGTGATCTTGAACTGATCCGACATAACCGGTGCAGAGGGAAGCAAGGATGCTTGTATGTTTTGAGCAATTCTCATTTCGTTTTGTGCAATGGCCAAATTGACCTGGGCCATGCGTATTTGGCGTTCAGCGGCTTTTCGACCGGTAATGTCATGCACAAATCCACTGAATTCGTAAGCATGGCCAATTTTTAGCGGCGCGACACTCAGTTCGATAGGAAATTCGACACCATCCTTACGTAAAGCGATCTGTTCAGTTAGTTTATTCAAAACCGGGCTTTTGCCGGTTTGCAAAAAGGTTTGTAGTTCGTCGTTCAGCGGTTTACGAAAGCGCTTAGGTACAATCAACCCGGCGACATTTTGCCCTATCGCTTCCTCGCGCGACCATCCGAACATGAGTTCTGCCCTTTGGTTCCAATCGGTAATGATGCCGTAGGAATCCATGATGATGATGGCATTGAGCGCGGTTTCTATAATCAATCGTGTTCTTTTTTCGCTTTCTATCAATGCGTCTTCATAATGTTTACGTGCAGTGATGTCCCGATCTACACCTCGCCATTTAATCAAATTGCCTTGTTTGTCGGTAATCGGTAATCCAGTGGATTCGGCGATTACTTCGTGTCCGTCCTTATGACGATAATGATTAAGGAGCGAATAGAAAGGTTTATGTACCGAAGAAAAGGGCTGAAAGCTGGTTTGATCTTGAGGTGTCAACAGTTCCGTATAGTGCCTTCCTAAGACGGCTTCAGGGGTAAAGCCGATGATGGTTTCGACCGCATTACTGCTATAGATGTAATATCCGTTCGGATCTTGCTCCCACAGCCATTCTCCTGTCATTTCTGCCATTTGCCGAAAACGCTCCTCGCTTTCTTTTAATGCCGCTTCAAAATGCTTGCGTTCGGTGATATCTTCCTCGACAGCGAGAACGTGGGTGATTTGGCCTTGGCTGTTTTTTATGGTACTGATGCTTTCAAACGCCCAGTAATCTTCACCGTTTTTCTTTTGATTTTTGATTTCTCCGCGCCACTCGCCCCGGCTTAACAGTTGTTGCCACATATTAAGATATTGCTCGGTGGTTGTATCGCCCGATTGTAAAATTTTTGGGTTAAAACCGAGTAGCTCTTCCTTAGAGTATCCGGTCATTTCACAGAATTTCGGATTAATGTATTCGATGCGTCCGGAAGGGTTGGTGATAATAACTGCACTTGCGCTTTGCTCGACGGCTCTGAGCATTAAAATAAGGTTGATGTCGAGCTGAGTCTTTTCACCGAGTTTTTGAATCAGCAAAGCAAATCGGCTTGCATTATCGGCTTCGCTTGAAGCAAGGCGGCATAATGAAATCAATGCGGGAAATGGCGAATCGGTTGCATCCTTCAGTTCGGCTTGAAAACTGACGCTGGTTTGCTCGAAAGTCATTTTCCCCAGCATTTCCTGCCAAAAATTCGCTGGATTAGCCTTCGATAACAGTTTATCGATGGGCTTAGCGATGAGTTGTTGCGTTTGATAACCGAAAAGCGCGATCGCGCTTTCGTTGACCGCTTCGATAACCGGTGTCGAAGGTGTCCGATTTCCAATGCTGGCGATGATTAAGCTTAAAACCGGACCGTCGATAAACGAATGCATGTTAATCGGTTTACATAATAGTTTGAATCAAGAGAGTGGGCAGCAGTAGTCAATCAAAGTTTAAAAAAACTTTGGATTATCGGCAACAAAGCCATGTACCTTCGATTTGGGTTTAAAGTCCGGGGCTATCCAAGGTTGAATATCTTCATCGATTAAGTATTCAGCCAGCCATTGCGCTTGCCCGCGTATCGGCAAAATAAAAGCATAGAGTTTACCGTTTGGCAATTCGGCAACGTCGCCGATTGCAAAGATAGCCGGGTCAGTGGTTTGCATGAATGAATTCACCTTTATCCCTCGGTTTACGGCCAGTCCCGCGGCCGCGGCCAATTCAGTCCGTGGCTTGAATCCGCAAGAGACTAAAGCTGCATCGAATTTACCGCCGTTATTGGAATTGACAAGTATTTCGCCGCCTTTCTTGTCGATGCCAGCGACAGATTGGTTGAATAAAACGTTAACTCCGCTATCTTTCAAGATTTTAAGCAGTTTTGCCGAGTCGTCATTGCTTAGTTGCCGCTCCATCAAGCGATCCATGGCATGAAACAGGCTGACTTTATCGCCGGAAACGGCTAAATCCGACGCTACTTCGCAACCGATTAAGCCGCCGCCGATAATAGCCCAATGAGGCGATTTGTTCTTGTCCAACAACGTTTGGCGAATCTGACGTAATTCTTTGAGGTCGGCAAGGCTGTTAAGGAGATAAAAATTATTGCGATCGGCTATTAAGGTCGGCGGGATGAAGGCTGAGGAACCTTGGGCTAAAACTAGAGCATCATATCCTATAGTCGTTTTTATTGATCCGGCTACCAGATTGACGATTTTATGGTGGCGATCGATAACCTCCGCTTCGGTCTCTGTTAGAATTTCAATCCCTTTTTGGCGAATAGTTTCAAAAGTTTTGAGAATGATGGAGTGCTCTATATCCTCCTTGCTAAAGCCGTGAGAAAGCAACGGCCGAGAATAAAAACCGTCGCTTTCTCGTGTCACCACGGTGATGCGAGCGGCCGGGCTTAAACTATGTAGTTTTTCGGCAAACGTTATGCCGGCAAACCCCGATCCGATTATCACGACTTTCATGGTAATAGCACTTAGAAGGGTTCGAAAGCGCTTTTTTCAGCTCCGCACTCAGGGCAAACCCAATCATCGGGAATATCTTCCCAACGAGTGCCGGGTTCGATTCCGCTATCCGGGTCGCCTAATTGCTCGTCGTAAATATGTCCGCATTCTAAACATTGATATTTTTTATAATCTGCCATAACGTTGCCTTACTTAATGATGGATGAAATAGTCGTACCAAACACAATTTTCTATGAAATACCGATAGTGATTTATTTATAACTCAATTAGCTAAGCCAAGGCAAACATGAGTTTTAACATAACAGTCAAGCCAAGGTATCCAGTTCAAGCCTTTCGAGAATCATTTCGCTGCCGGCAGTAAGCCGAGTATCCCGGCTTTGGCAGACTGGGCAATAGAGCCGATTAGCCGGCACCTCCGACTCGATGCCGCACTGTTCACAGGCTATTTTCGCCGGTTGTCGTTCAATAATCAAAACGGCACCATCGGCTATGGTATCGACGCGATTGATTTCAAATGCGCTTTGCAGCAATAAGGGCTCTACACCCGATAAAACACCGATTTTAACCGTGATGCTGGCAACTGTTGTTGCTTGATTTTGCCGGGCCAGATTTTTTACTTGATCCAGCAAATCCTCGCATAGCGAGAGTTCATGCATGCTGCGCATCCTCGGTTAGCATTTGATCGAGTAATTCCCAAGTTGACCGCGCTTCTTCCGCACTGATTTTCTGGATGGCATAGCCGACATGGATTAGAACGTAATCGCCGATGCCTATCGGTTCATCCTGCAGTAAAAACAAACTGACTTCTCGTTCGATGCCTTTGATCGAACAAACAGCGCGACTACCGTTAATAGAGGCAATTTGCATAGGAATGGCAAGACACATGAGAATTCCCGAAATGAGTTTTAAATCGTGGCAGTGGTTAGGTAAAGTCCCGCGGCCGCAATTGCTAGACCTCCGACTCTAGCCAACCAAAGCCGGCGTTTAATTAGCACTGCCATCGTAATGCCGATCGCATGAACTAGTGAAGTCGCGACAATGAAACCGGCGCCGTAGAATAAAGGCGATCCGGCTTGCGGCATTTCCAGTCCGTGCGCGTAGCCATGAACGCTTGCGAATAAACCTGCGATCAGCATGCCGGTGACGACGGGTAAACGCACCGAAAACATTAAAAAAACGCCTAAAAGCAATACCGTTGCGGCTATGGCAAACTCAAGCAAAGGTAGATTCGGGCCATACGAGGCCAATAATGCTGACAGGCTCATCGTACCGACAAATGCGGCCGGCAAGCGCCAGAGTGCTTTATGACCTAATTGTACGGCCCAAACACCGATTGCCAGCATCGCCAGCAAATGATCGACGCCTATGAACGGGTGGATAAATCCTTCGACAAAACCCGCGCCTTCCGCGCCGAAGGTATGGGCTTGAGCCGTCGTACCGTAAGCAGAGAACGCGGTGATTCCCATAATTGCATTGATAAACTTTCTATTCATGTCACACCTTTTCGGCAAATTTGAAAATAAAACATCGTGGTAGTAGTGAAAAAACCGGCTTAGTATTCCGTTAAAAATAACTTCCGCATTGTGCTCCCTCTCCCGCTGGGAGAGGGGTATGCACAGGAAGGTTATTTTTGACCAAATCCTTAACACTCCAGGACAATTGATTTTATAACATGCTAGTATCTTGGCGGCAAAAGCAGTTAATAGAGTCGTGATTGTTAAATGGCTTTACGACTTACGCATCCTGAAAAAATAAACCCGCCTAAGAGTTTTACTATAGTCATCATGATAACAGAACATTCATTTTCCGATACCTACATTACGCTTGCACATGGTAATGGCGGACGTTTCATGCGCGAATTGATCGAGCATTTATTCGCCAAATACCTCGATAATGCCTGGCTCGATACCCGTGCCGATGCAGCTGCCATGCCTTTCGACGAATCGGATTTTGAGTTGATGATCACGACGGACGGTTTTACGGTCGATCCATTAGAATTTCCCGGTGGTAATATCGGTAGCCTGGCGATCCATGGAACCGTGAACGATTTAGCGGTGGCAGGTGCAACGCCGCGTTACCTGAGTCTCAACGCATTTATCGAAGAAGGCTTGGAGATAGCCGTGCTTGATCGACTCATTCGCAGTATGGCGGAAGCATGCCGAGAATGCGGTGTTGATATCGTAGCCGGCGATACCAAAGTATTACGCCGGGGGCAGGGCGGCGGCGTTTATTTTGCCGTAACCGGGGTCGGACAGCGTAATCGATCGATTAATCTGGGTATTGATAAAATTCAGACCGGCGATTGCATTTTGCTTAGCGGAACTGCCGGCGATCATGGTTGTGCCGTGTTATTGGCCCGCGAGCAATTCGGCTTGAGCGGAACGTTAAAATCCGACGCGGCGAGTGTTTTCCCGGTGACTCGTGCATTGCTGGATTTGCCCGGGTTACGATTTATGCGTGACCCGACCCGAGGCGGAATAGCGACTGTCGCGCACGAAATGGCCTCGGCTGTCGCCGGCACGGTCAAACTGGTCGAAACGGCGATACCGATTAACGAACAAGTCAAAACCGTCGCCGAAATCTTAGGTTACGATCCTTATTATTTAGCCTGCGAAGGGAGGGTAATGGCCGTAGTCGGTGCGGGCGATGCCGAAGAAGCGCTTAAACGAATGCGCGGCGCAGGCTGTAGCGAAGCGGCGATTATCGGCGAAGTTCAAGACGGGAGAACCCAAGTGATTTTGGAGACGGCGTTAGGCGGAGAACGGATATTAGAGGAGCTTGAAGACGACCCGCTGCCGCGGATATGTTAGTTCTTTGAACTAGTGAGTGCCAAGGACGCAGGGTGAATCGTGGCCATCGAAGGCAATAATCGCCAAGTCATTTTTCGCTGCTGAAATTGAACGGACCCCATTTCATCATTTCATCTTTCGCGAGAAATCTTGGCGCGCTTGGTTTATCGAATTGCACTTGGCAATCCGAAGACAACGTCAATTCGCCATCGTTCGATGCGATCAGCGTGAACTTAAGAGATCTTTGGCTATGCCAGCCCCTTTTCGGTATGCTTCTTGCATGCAGTTATTGATTTTAAGTGGGTGCGGATTCCAAAAAATGTCATTTATTTTCCTGATTAGCAAGTTTCTTCAGCTAAAGCCCAAAAACCAGCATATCCCTAGCAGGACGGGGTTTTCAACCCCGTTCTAAACGTTTTGACTTTGGCCGAAGTTAGCCGAAATGTTTAGGGCAAACCGAAACGTTGGGGACGGGTTAAATAACCCGTCCCGCAGAAGTGGCTACGACTGGTCACTGCTCGGACAGTTGGCTTCGGCAAGTTGAAGCATCTTGCTAATCAGGTTTATTTTTACCATGAAGATCATGAAGGACTTGAAGATACAGCGTTTTCAATTTAAATTGAGTTACTTACCATAAATAGCCTATGTCATCATTACTCTCTTTATACTCAAAAAATGCCTAACTTTATGAAGGTATGGGGTGTGGCTAGCGAGGATGTCGGCAGCTCCCAGCTGCCGACATCCTCGCCAAGCATACCCCACACCCTTTTTGATCTCCAAATTGGAAATTGCTGATTTGAAAACGCTGTATTACCGCATTGAGTTCATCTGTGATACTGGGACAGTTAATTAAGCACTCAATTCTCTTCCCTACATGCCCTTTTTGATCTCCAAATTGGAATTGCTGGAGGAAAGGTCATTTCAAGACAAACAACAATTCTTGAATTTTTTGCCGCTGCCGCACGGACAAGGGGCGTTGCGGCCGATTTTCGGCTTAGACGTTGCTTGCCCCAAGGTTTTTTGCTCCTCTAATTCGGCTTCAATATCGTCGATGACATGTTGCAAATTTTCAACCGAGGAGGGGATCATTACGAAAAGCCGGGCTAATAAACAGTCATCGGTCGGTTCTATGCCTTCTTCTATGAAATTAGCTTTGATCTGTTCGATATTCGGAAACTTGGAAAAATCGTGGGTCATCAAAACTTCAAACAGGCTAGCGTTTCGTGCGACATCGTCCCAATAAGCGTCGACATTAGCGGTATCACCATCATCGCCTAACCAAAACTCCCTGCAGAGCGCTAATCCGGTCCAAAAACCGATACACCACTGTTGAACCCAATCGAATTGTTTTCCTCTGAGTTTTTCAATATCGAATGGAAACTTAAGTTGCCCGGAGACTCGCAAATGGACGTAAGCGTCGTATACATCGAATGCAGCCGACATCAGGTTTTCGATGTGCTTCAGCTCGAAATCGGGCGAACGATGATAAAAAAGGCAGTTTTCCCATTGTTCGGGTAGGATCGATGGCGGCGTGATGGCAATTGCATAAAAAAATCCGCGCAGTTCGTAGATATTGAAATGATCGGTTTCCGGAACGATGCCGTTTAATTCATCGATTAATTTAGCGAGTAGCTTGTGTTTGATCATTTTGTATGATGCGGATTTTGGGCCGGACATCTTATGCACTTAGCCGGCCGATTCTTGATTATCGGAGAGTAAAGGACTGGCTTCTGCTCAAGATGTTATCGCTTAGTCATTCAAGGAAATATACCCTTCGTAGATCAAAATTCGGCGCCTGGGTGTCCGCCAAAGGACGCCGTGAATACGTCCATGTAGGCTCTATGCCAGCCCCATGCTGGCAAAGCCTTTGTCGGACACCCAGGCGCCTACTCTAGCACTGCCGAAATTTGAAGTGCGAAAGGTATATCAATATTTTCTAATTGAAATGTTTCCATTTTACCCAAGCGGCACAAGCAATTCCGACCAATATGTAGGTGTAGCTATAGACGAAAACGTATAAACCAGTGGGGTTGTGGGTAGCGGCATCTCGAAGGCTCGGCGTTACCAGCCAAGTCCACAAAACCGCAGGTATCAAGTAAAACAAAAAGCCCAAGGCTGCCGTCTTTAACGGATTGCGTCCCTTAGCTTCGGCGTCTCGATAATACCAATAAGCAATTGCAAGCGCGACAACAGTGCCAATCATAAACTTTTCTCCTTTTAATAATGATGAATATATACCCTTTGCTAGTCAAATTTCGGCGTCGGGGTGCCCGTCAAAAGACGCCGTGAATACGTCCATGTAGGCTCTATGACAGCATCCATGCTGCCAAAGCCTTTGCCGAACACCCCAACGCCTCCATACGCTAATGCCGAAATTTGAAGTGAGATAGGTATATTTACACCATTTATACAAAAAAATCGTTTGCCTAACGTTCATGAAGCCCCCGCCATCGCCCCGGCAAATGAAAGTTCTCGGTGGCTGAGGGTGCGGTCACTCGCCCGACAGGACGCCGTGAATACGTCCCTGTAGGCTCCATGCTGGCAAAGCCTTTACAAGCGCCATGGATGGCGTGAATGTCGATTTTGCAGGAGCAAAAATCGACCGAGCACCCCTGTGCCTCCTCAGGCGCTGCCGAAATTTGAAGTGCGAAAGGTATAATTAAGCTCCAAGACTTGAACCTCAGTGATGAACCCAGTCTGCGCCTAGCGTGCCGATTAAACTTTCCGTATAACCCGCTTGGCTTAATTCGGCAAGCATAGTTTCAGTTTTCTCAAGCTTCACTTCCAGTTTCGAATATTCGGATGGATCGCTGTTTTCTGTTTCGTTTAAGCGTTCTGTAATTATGTCGCGATGACGCCGCCATAAGGCCAAATCGCGCTGGTGTTTGATGGAGAGTCGCTCACGATACCAATCGCTTGCCAGTAGTGAGTCTCGTGTAAATAAATCCCGAATCGCCGGGTCGTCGATGGTTTTACCTTCATAGTGTCCATAAGCCATGATATGTAAAAGGGCTTTGAGAGGCGGACAGGCATCGTTTATCGTGCCGTCCTGGAAATAAATCAGAGCCACCCGTTGCTGCGTTTCATAGACGTTATCGATGCCGTCGACAAAAGCGGCAAGATCTTGGGTTTCAGGTTTCAACATCGCTTCGTCGAATACCGCTGTCGGATAATCGAAGACCTTACCGAAGTTGGTATGCACGAAACGCTCGGTTATCCGGTAACCGAGCCGGCTTGCATACACGGTTCTGCCTTCGTATTCGAAATCTTCCAGCTTTTCGAGATGGCCGTTTGCTATCAGATAGCGCGCATCGCGCTCGGCAACAGGCAAGCGCGACCAGATTTCCGGAATCAGCAGACTGATGTCGTGATCGATTCTACGCTGAGTTCCGATGTAACCGGCAGCGGTCGAAAAGCCGTCGTAGCCGCACAAAATAAACGAGACTAGCGCGGTATTCAGATCGGCGGTCGTACTCAAGGCATTGAACGGCCCTTTGGTCAATGCGCCTTCCGATCCGGCTCCCGTCGTGGAAGGAGATTTGCCGGTTAGACTGCACACAAAATCCATGAACAGTTCCGGTAACTCTTGATAATGGATGGGGTTGTAAACTGCCAAAGGCCGGATGCCGGCAGCTAAGTCCTGCGGGTTGTTGCGGCGCCCGGGAAGAACCGCATTGACCGGAAAGTAAACCGCTTGATCGGCATTGAGGCTTCTAGCCAAACGAGTCGATATTTCGGCAATATAACGCATTCTCGGATCGGCGATATCGGGCCGTATTTGCAGATAGCGCACATTTTGGCTAGGTTTGCCGTCGACCAATCTCGGATGTGCCGATGAGACGAAAAATTCGTCCTCCTGTCCTTCGGCAGCTCGTTCGATCAATTTACGCATCGGCTCGCTGAATTCTTCGAAGTGAATGATATCTTCAATAAGATCGCGTGCATCTTGTGTAGTTAGTGGTTGAAAATTGGAGATAAAGTTATTGCCTCCTGATAAATCACGCTCGGTTTGTAAATCGCTGCCTCGATGGACGGCATCGTCGGGGCGCTGGAAAAAACTTTGCTCGCAATTTTCGACTAATTTTACGGAAGAATTTTGATAATCGGGGTCGAGCCCAGTGAGTTTTTCAGAAGGCACAACGGTCGATGCGCTGATGTCGTCTTCCATTTGAACTTTAGCCGAAGCGATAAAATCTTGGCGGAGTTTGAAAACGCGCCAAGCACCGTTCGAATCGAAGCCAACTCGTAGGTAACTGGCGATCAGTTTGCGCCCTTGGTATTTCAGCTCATTTCCGGGGTAGCTATTAACCACATCTACTGAAAAATGATCGCGCCAATTATTGCCCCATTCCTCACGGTAAAAGCGTTTGATAATCAGCACAATTGCCCAAATGTGCTGGGGAATTTGCTCCAACCATTCGTTATAAGCATCGGAATAGTCGGTGATCGAAGGTGTCAATAGCTTGATGACCGAACCCAGTGTACGTTGATTGCTGAGCAAACTGCGCTTATCGCTGCCGTGTCGGGCCGGGTCGCGGAAACGGGTCGAATAATCGTGTTTGAAAATAGTCTCGACGATATCCATGTCTTTTTCGAAGTCTTCGACGAAAATGGTTCCGGAAATGACGGCGCCGGCTATGGATTTGGAAATTTCCGATTTACCGCCGCCGGAGACCGTGCTGGGCTTGTGACAAAATGTCCCTTCGGGTAGGGTGCCGACCAAACGCCAGCTCGGCGCATGAGGATGGCGTTCCATGTGGACCTTGAAACCGTTTGGATAGATGTAAGTGTGTTTAGCGAGCAGTTTAAGCGATTGTGGGCGGCCGTTTTGCAGCCAATTGATTCGTTGCTGCTGCACATTGATCTCGGCTGCTGCCGGAATGTATATGATCTCCGGAAAATTGTTGTCGACGGCGTAACCTTCATCCTTCCTTTGAATCATCGGCGATAATTGTTCGCATAGCTTATCGAACGAATAGCGTTGATCGAGATCGGTGCCATGCGGTAGATAAATGTCGCCAAGATTCATTCTGGGAAACGCCAACGCGCCGCCTGCATGTTCTTCCTCGCAGTCGCCGAAGAGATTGGCCGAATAGCTGATTTGAGATTTGATCTCTTTTTTGCTGTAACCGAAATAATTGTCGGCGATTAAGGTGACGACGACGCCTTGCATATTGCGACAAACCAATTTAAACGGTTTGCCGTCGTTGTAAAGTTCGTCTTCACGATGCCAGCACATACCGTCCTTGCGTTGGCGTTCGCTAGCATCGTCGTAATGGGGGAGGCCGATATCTTTTTTCCGGCAATGCACCAAATGCGGGGCTAAAATAATGCAACCGGTATGCCCTGTCCAATGTTCGATATCGAGTGCCGCATCGTTCTCAGGTAGGAAAGGATCGCCGGCATTGCCGAAGATCGATTCGACGAAATCCAAGTTAGCGACCAATCCGCCCGGTGCGAAAAAACGGGTTTCCATGGTTTTGACCGGGCTTATCGGTTCGATTGCAGGACGAACGATGGGTCTCAATAATAACGAGACCCAAAGCGTGGCCGGCTTATTTTGTAGGCTTGTGAAAGGCAAGCGAAGTAGATCGCTTGGTGGAGTCAACGCGTGTTGTAATAACGCGGCATAGGCGTTGACGGGTACTTCGCTTTTATCGCCCGGCACGGGAAGTCCGCCTGCAACTATATGAAAGACCCCTTTAGTTGTCCGCCGATCGTTTTGAGGATTATGCAAGACGCCTTGTAAAACACGATAGGAGTCGACATAAGCGGAGTGAAACTCGTTATGGCGATAAGGCAGCGATAATTCCCGGGCTTGACCTTTTTGCTCGAGAATGAATGTTTCGCCGGGTAACTGAACCGAAACGTCGACGTTATTTTCGATGAGGTAAGCGTTTAAAAAGTCTTGTATCCGTTGATCCGCTGGGCAACGGTAATTGGCCAACAGGCGGCGTTGCTGCGAATAATTCTTTAACAGGCTATCGGCGATTTTTAGATATTGCCGATCACCTTCGGCTTCGCAAGTGGGTTGATTCAGTGCGGCTAGTTTCAGATTGATATGCTGTAGCCCTTCGTGCTCTTCGGTGCTACTCGGACTATTTTGGATGGGTGCGGTTGATAAGGTCATGGTCGGCTCCGGCAAGGTTTCAGTCTAGCTGTGTTCGAGGCGGCACGATTTAATCTCGAGTGCAGGCGGTTTCTGGATAAAAATTAATAAACCGTTTAGGAATATGCACAAAATAACTTATACAAGTAGTAGGCTTTGTGGCGGTTTGGTGACTCGCTTGACAGGACGCCGTGAATACGTCCGGGTAGGCTTGACGGCGGCTATCCCTGCCGCCGACACCTGTCAATCGAGCCACCAAATCCCCTTCCAACCGTTGTTTAAGTTATTTCATGCTCGTTCCTTAGCTTTTCGACGAATCCGATAAGACTGGAAGTCAATCGTTTCCTAAATTAAGTTTCGGCCGTTTCGAGTATTTGAAGAATAGGTTATACGATTATTGAAAAATAAAAAAGAATTGAATCGATGTCGATTTTGACTAAATTAATTAGGCAAGAAGATTTAGCTCCCGACCACTATCTGCATGTGGCAAGCGGAAAATGAAACCTGATAGACTGTTTATCCATTCAGGTAATTTAGGAAGCAGCGAAGAAAAGCCTGCTATCTTGATGCTTTGACGAATATTGCCAAAGATTAATACGCTAAACAAGATTGCATAATGACGTATGAGTCCGTAGCATTCGTATTCCAGGGACGAATTAATAGTATCACCGAAAAATGCCCATTTGTCTCATCGGCCGGTTTTATCAATATGCGTAACAGATCGATTTCCCGGTTTTTGTTGGTGGATTACTTTCGTTAATCTTATAATCATAGACATAATCAATACACTATTAGTAGGTATATCAGTGAATCAAACGCTTAAAGAAATTTTAGCCGACCCTGAATTCAAAGAAGGTGAGGCATGGTTTCGTCATGCATTCAAGGCACAGGATGTGTTGGTGAAAGAGGGCGATATCGGCAATACCTTATTTGTGATTGAAAAGGGCAACTTGCGGGTAACCGGACAGGTTGGCCTAGAGCAAAAGAAACAACTTCAGGCCGGATTTTGCGATCTTAAGGAAGGCGATATTTTCGGAGAAAGCTGTCTTCATGAGATTCACCGGCGGACTGCGACCGTTACGGCAATTTCCGAAGGTTGTGCTTGGGAAATTGTCGGTGATAAATTAAATGCGTATTTTGAGAAGCATCCCGATCTCGGTTATTTGTTTTATAAAAAATTATTCGTTATTTTGACTGAACGCATGAAAAGTGCCAATCACCGCATTGAAAACCTTTTGGCTTGGGGGCTAAGAGCGCATGATATCGAGCGGCATTTGTAAACGGGTTTTTCGATTGAGTTCATGATGAGGTAAATTATGGGCAAATTATTGATAATGATTGGCGGTTTTTTATTGGTATTAGGCTTGCTCATTAGTTACGCGCCCGGATTGATCAGTTGGTTCGGTAATTTGCCGGGCGATATCAAAATCGTTGATGAAAGACGATCCATTTTCATTCCGATCACGTCGATGATTGTTATCAGTCTTGTTCTGAGCATTCTAATCAATCTATTTTCATCGCTAAAATGATTTGTTTGTTTCCTAATCGTTGACTACTTCCACTATATACTTCGCGCGGCCACATTTTCTGGTAAGCTAACGCGCTCTTTTGTCCGGTAGCTGCGTTACCTACATGGATGTAGGTAAGGGGCGTGAGCAGGAGCGGAAGCTTTGCGAAAACAGTTACATAGCTTGCTATGCGCCTGTTTTCGCGCCTTGCTACCGAACAAAATAGCATTGCCATAAAACCCGAAAATATGACCGCGCGAAGTATAAAATCAAAGCGTAACAAGCCAAAAAATAATACGCGCCGACAGCCTAAGCCAAAAGCTCGTCGCTCCGCTAAATCAGCTAAGAAAAAAAACGTCAGATTTCCGGATAGCTTCAAGCATAAATTAATGTTGGCGGCTATTGAATTGACCGGTTTAAGCATTACGCTTGTATCAGCGATTATCGTGCTGCTAGGCTATTCGGCAGAACACTTTACTGGAACTCAATTTCTTACCAGTCTTTTGCCGTTTGCTGTAGGGGTATTGGTTTTAATTCTATTCGCTTCGTTTTTGTTCTTGATTTGGTGGAAGCTTCGGCGAAGCTTACAGGGTAGAGCCGTGATGTTAATGCCCGTGTTTTCAGTGATTTTAGCTGTCGGCTCCGGAAAAATGATCATGAATGATCAATTTGCGATAGCTTTCGATCATTTTCGTATGCTGGTCGGCGGAAAGCAAGAAGTGCGCAGGGTAACGCTTGCGCATCAGGTTTATGCCGCATATCGCCGTCAAGGGGTCGGCGCAATGCAGCAAATGGTGGCTCGAGGAGAAAAATACAGCCCCCTTGTTCAGGACGCCGCGCGGCGTTTCCATATCGATCCCGATCTATTGTTGGGCATTGCGGCGGCGGAATCTTCTTTTCTCCCTCGGAATAGTTCGGATGGCGGCCGTGGATTATTTCAAATTACCCGGGTGCCGAAAATCGTCGAAAACGAAGCGCAAAAACATTTCTCCGGACAAAAGCTTTCGATTATCGACGATCGTTATAATGCCCACCTTGCGGCCGCAACCTTTAAATATTATTTGGACGAAATGCAAGGCGATTTGTTGTTAGGGCTATTGGCCTACAACATAGGTCCGGCCAACGGCGGTCTACGTTTTATCATGCAAAAATACGGCGTCACCGACTTCACGACAATTCAGCCTTATCTTCAGCATTTGCCGAGGGATTATCCGATTCGAGTATTGTCCTACGCGCTTGCTTTTAGACTTTGGCGACAGGAAGGCTCGCTTCCGGCTTACCAAGAAGGCAGTAATGCCGTGCGGATTCAACGTATCGGCATTCCAGGCCTGACAAGCGACTTTTAAGTCCTGTCGATAGTCGTAAATTCAGCTACTATTCTAATCAATAGGCTCGAAGTATATATATTTCTCACGCTGTTTATTGCGATAAGTATGGGGAGTTCGATGAATAAACCAACGATTTTATTTGCCGTTCAGAGTTATGAGCTAAAGCAATCGATACAGACCGTCTTACATCATCAAGCAGTCGAATTGGTCGAAGCTAAGACTTGTCAGGAAGCGTTGAAATACTTTCAAACATCGAATCCGCAATTACTGATCCTCGAATCTCCATGCCAGGACGGTGTCGATACGCTGGCTATTGTTAAATCCTTTCATGAAAGAGACCGAAGATTTCCGGTTATCTTGGTCACAACGCAAGGATCTGAAAGGCTTGCGATTTCGGCATTACGCATAGGAATTAAGGATTATTTTGAATATCCGTTTTCCGATCGAGACTTGATTGATTCGATCACTAAATTGTTAAGCCCCCGGGCCTCAACGGTTTCTAGCGCCCAGGCTTTAAATTCGGCCCTTCATCACCCTTTCGTCGGAAGTAGTCATTCGATGCAAAAGGTAAAAACCTATTTGCAAAAAGTCGCTCATGTCGACAGTCATGTGCTGGTTACCGGAGAAACGGGAACCGGAAAGGAGCTCGTTGCTAAATTTATTCACACTTATAGTCAACGCTCGCATAAACCCTTCATCGCGATTAATTGCGCGGCCTTACCCGATAGTTTATTGGAAAGCGAATTATTCGGTTACGAAAAAGGGGCTTTCACCGGCGCGCAAACCGCATATGCGGGAAAATTAAAAATGGCGGATGGGGGGACGGTCTTTTTCGACGAAATCGGGGATATGAGCCCATACGCGCAAGCTAAAATACTCCGCGTTCTGGAAAGCAAAGAGGTTTATCCGTTAGGCGCTAAGCAAAGCGTTGCACTCAATATTCGAATTATCGCGGCCACTAATCGGCATTTGGAAAAAATGATGTTGGCAAAAGAATTTAGGGACGATCTTTATTTTCGTCTCAATGTCGCCCGAGTTCATTTACCCCCTTTACGGGAACGCAAAGAAGATATTCCGGAATTACTCAATTTTTACCTCAACCAATTCAATCAGCAATTTGGGTTAAATCTGCTCGGCTTAAGTGTAGAAGCCTTAGAGGCTTTATTCGATTATCATTGGCCGGGGAATATACGTGAATTAAAAAACGTCTTAGAAACCGTCTTTATAGACTCTCCCCATGAACGAATTTCCAGAGAAGATTTACCGGAACCGATTTGCGGCAACAAAGTGTCTAAAGCGTTTTCAGGTCTAGATGACCTTGAACGTGAGCATCTATTGGCCGCTTTAAATGCTGCAAATTGGAATAAAAGTAAAGCCGCCGAACAGTTGCAATGCTCGAGAATGACACTTTACAGAAAGATGGAAAAACACCGCATCAGTACTAAAAAAGCCTACTAAAACCAGCAATTGCCGAGGAGCAAAATCTGTCCTGCCGCCGATATCTGTCAATCGAGCCACCAAACCTTTCCAGCAGTTGCCGAGCAGCCCGACGCCTTCTTAGACACTGCCGAAATTTGAAGTGCGAAAAATATGCGGTTTACGTCAATCAATTACATCAGGAGCAAGCGATGAAAAAAATTTTGGCTATTCAAAGCGCACCATCGAGACACTGGGTAGGTGACGGTTTTCCGGTACGGTCCTTGTTTACCTACGGTTCCGGGCAAACCGATAGAGTCAGTCCGTTTTTGCTTCTCGATTATGCGGGCCCCGAATATTTTGCCGGCGCCGATAAACCGCGCGGAGTCGGCGAACATCCGCATCGGGGTTTCGAAACCGTCACGCTGGTTTATCAAGGCGAGGTGGCGCACAAGGATTCGACCGGGCAGGGCGGCGTAATCGGGCCCGGCGATGTTCAATGGATGACCGCTGGCTCGGGAATCCTGCATGAAGAATTTCACTCCGAAAGCTTTACTCAAACGGGCGGGATGCTCGAAATGGTTCAGCTTTGGGTCAATCTGCCGGCCGAGTACAAAATGACTCGGCCCAACTATCAGGCCATCTTGAGCCGGTCGATTCCGGAAGTCGAATTGCCGGACAAAGCCGGGACGATTCGGGTCATTGCCGGAAGTCATGCCGATACGGTTGGGCCGGCGCGGACGTTTTCGCCGATGACCGTTCTGGACATGCGCCTAAATTCGGGGCAAACCAAAATAAGCGTACCTAATGGCTGGAATACCATACTGGTCGTATTGCATGGCAAAATCAAAATCAATAACGACCTTGTCGCTGAAGCGGCCCAACTGGTCGTATTGGATCGTGCTGGCGATTATCTCGGCTTCGAAACAGGCGATGACGCAAAGGTGCTTTTACTCGCGGGAGAACCGATCGACGAGCCGGTCGTCGGCTACGGGCCGTTCGTAATGAACAGCGAAAACGAACTTCAACAGGCTTTAGCCGATTACCGGGCGGGCAAATTCGGTAGGATTCCCGCATCCGGTTGAGACCTACCATTCGACGAACGGGGTGGTCTAATCCGCATTATCCCGTTCGGCTTTATTAAGGCTATGTTCGCGTTAATAGTTGAAATTACTACTACGTACGCTGTGCGTACCACAGCAGTCCACTGCCATAAAGTTTAGGGAAGCCCGTCATTCCGCCATGGACTGGCGGAATCCAGTACCATGGATGGCAAGCTTTTTAGGCACAGTAGAGCCTAAATGCAAGCATTACTTATTTCTGTGATGGCTTATAACTTAATGGCAGTGACCACAGCAGTCCCACCCGTAGCTTAACGCGCCTTCATATGTTGCCTTGTGCCGACATCAGGTACGCTCAACGTACCCTACAATCCACATTGAACTTTTAAGTGCTTCCGGTAGTGGTGGGTGTTTCAACTATTACCGCATACATAGTTTTTATTAACTTCACCTGTAACTCCCTATCGTAGAACTTGTCTAAGAAAAAATCCTCCGATTTCACTTAGCAGAAGCCGGCAATTGAATTGCTATAGTAATACGAGAAACGTTTGGCATAATGAGGCGACAACGGCATAGCAAACGAAACTTATAGTAAAAAATACTGTTTAAACCTAAAGACACTTAAAAACATAAGTTCATATTCTAATGTTTTGTGTGACTTTGGAGACAATGAGCGCATCCATGGTCTAATGACAAATAAATGAAGTAATCAATCATTGTGGGGTTGTGATGAGTATATTTGAGCGTTATACAGCAAAATACGAGGAATTAAAGGACGAAGAATTGACTCTTCCGGAATACTTGGAGCTTTGCAAAAAAGATCCGCTGACTTATGCCAGCCCGGCCGAGCGCATGCTAGCGGCTATAGGGGAGCCGGAATTATTGGATACGCATAACGATCCCAGACTTAGCCGAATATTTTCCAATAAGGTCATAAAAATTTATCCTGCTTTCCGCGAATTTTACGGAATGGAAGAAGTCATCGAGCAAATAGTCGCATTTTTCCGTCATGCGGCCCAGGGTCTGGAAGAAAAGAAACAGATTCTTTATTTGCTGGGTCCGGTCGGCGGCGGTAAATCTTCGCTGGCCGAACGGCTTAAAGTATTGATGGAAAAAGCGCCGTTTTATGCGATTAAAGGTTCGCCGGTATTCGAATCGCCATTGGGGCTTTTCAATGCCGATGAAGACAGCGATATTCTTGAAAAAGACTACGGCATCCCCGGCCGTTACCTCAATACCATCATGTCGCCTTGGGCGACGAAACGGCTGCATGAGTTCAACGGCGATATACGTCAGTTCAGAGTCGTTCGGATTCGTCCTTCTATTCTTAAACAGGTTGCCGTTGCCAAAACCGAGCCGGGCGATGAAAACAATCAGGATATTTCATCGCTAGTCGGTAAAGTCGATATCCGTAAACTGGAACTGTATTCTCAAGACGATCCCGATGCCTACAGCTATTCGGGCGGCTTGTGCCGGGCCAACCAAGGCTTGCTGGAATTCGTGGAAATGTTCAAGGCGCCGATCAAGGTACTACATCCGCTGCTGACTGCGACGCAGGAAGGCAATTACAAAGGCACGGAAGGTTTTCCGGCGATACCGTTCCAGGGCATCATTCTGGCCCACTCGAACGAATCGGAGTGGCAGGCTTTCAGGAACAACAAAAACAATGAAGCGTTTCTCGACCGGATTTATATCGTCAAGGTACCTTATTGCCTGCGCGTTTCGGAAGAAATCAAAATCTACGACAAACTGCTGGAAAACAGCTCATTGCACGACGCGCCATGCGCGCCCGGCACCTTAGAAATGATGGCGCAATTTGCGGTGTTATCCCGCTTGAAAGAGCCGGAAAACTCCAATATTTTTTCCAAGATGCGGGTGTATAACGGCGAGAATCTGAAAGATACCGATCCGCATGCCAAGTCTTATCAAGAATACCGCGATTTCGCCGGCGTCGATGAAGGCATGACCGGTCTCTCCACTCGGTTCGCTTTTAAGATTCTGTCTAAGGTATTCAACTTCGACAACACCGAAGTCGCGGCCAATCCGGTTCATCTTTTGTATGTCCTCGAACAGCAAATCGAACGCGAACAATTTCCGGCCGAAGTCGAGGAGAGGTATTTGTCTTACCTCAAGGGTTATCTAACGCAAAAATACATCGATTTCATTGGCAAGGAGATTCAAACCGCCTATCTGCAATCCTATTCGGAATACGGACAAAATATCTTCGATCGCTACGTGACCTATGCCGATTATTGGATACAGGATACCAATTACCGCGACCCGGATACCGGAGAGATGTTCGACCGGAGCTCCTTGAACGATGAACTTGAAAAAATCGAGAAACCGGCCGGTATTAGTAATCCGAAGGATTTCCGTAACGAAATCGTCAACTTTGTGTTACGGGCTCGCGCCAAAAACGGCGGAAAATATCCGGCCTGGACCAGTTACGAGAAACTTCGCACAGTGATCGAAAAGAAAATGTTTTCAACGACAGAAGACTTATTGCCGGTGATTTCTTTCAACGCCAAGGCTTCGCCCGAAGATCAGAAGAAACATGAACAGTTTATCGATCGGATGATTGAAAAAGGCTATACCGAAAAACAAGTGCGCTTACTTAGCGAATGGTATTTGAGGGTGCGTAAATCGTCTTAACGCTTGAGGAGAAATGTGTGGCTCAAATTGTAGATAGACGTCTGAACGGAAAGAATAAGAGCGCCGTCAACCGGCAGAAATTTATTCGCCGTTTTCGCAGCCAGATTAAAAAGGCCGTGACCGACGCGGTAAACGAGCGGAGCGTGACGGATTTGGATAAAGGCGAAAAAGTTTCCATTCCTGCAAAAGATATCTCGGAGCCTTTTTTTCACCATGGTAACGACGGTTATCGGGAGATCATTCATCCGGGAAACAAGGAGTTTCGGCAAGGCGATAAAATAAAACGGCCCGAAAGCGCCGGAGGCGGGCGAGGCAAACAGGCCTCCGACTCCGGCGAAGGAATGGATGAATTCGTCTTCGAATTAACTCGTGAGGAATTTTTGCACTTCTTTTTTGAAGATCTCGAGTTGCCCAACCTAGTCAAAACCCGTCTGGCGACGCTCCAGGAAACCAAAAAAGTGCGCGCCGGCCATACCAGCGACGGTATACCTACCAATATCAATGTCATTCGTTCATTGCGCAGCGCGATGGGACGGCGCATCGCCTTGCGCGCGCCCTATCGTAATAGGATTGAGGAGGCCGAAGCACAACTGGAAGACTTGCTCAAACGTTACAGCGAAACCGATGCCGTGGTTATCGAGTTGCGTGAAGAAATCAAACGGCTCAAGGAAAAAATCGAGCGCATTCCGTTCATCGATACCTTCGATTTACGCTACGACAACCGCATAGACATGCCTAAACCGACGACCCAAGCGGTGATGTTTTGCATCATGGATGTTTCGGGTTCGATGGGGCCCGAAGAAAAAGATATGGCAAAACGCTTCTTCATGCTGCTGTATCTTTTTCTGACGCGCACCTATGAAAAAACCCAGGTCGTATTTATCTCTCATCATACCGAAGCCAATGAAGTCGATGAAGAAACCTTTTTCTATTCCCGGGAAACCGGCGGTACGGTCGTATCGAGCGCACTCATCTTGATGAAAAAGATCATCGAGGAACGTTTTCCGATCTCGGAATGGAATATTTATGCCGCGCAGGCCTCCGACGGCGACAACTGGGATAACGATTCGATAGACTGCAAAAAGATACTGTCCGAACAGATCATGCCCTATATGCAGTATTACGCTTATATCGAAATCACCGAGGACAGACATCAAAACCTTTGGCACGAATATTCGACTCTGAAAGACACCTGGAGCAATTTTGCGATGCAACGAATTGCCACAGTGGCCGATATCTATCCGGTATTTCGTAAACTTTTCGAGAAGTCAAAAGCATGAGTAGAAAAACCCTATCGGAAACATCGGAGTGGACCTTCGAGCTGATTGAAAAATACCATACGGAAATCGCCCGTATCGCAAGTGATTTCGGATTGGATACCTATCCGGTACAACTGGAAATCATCACGGCCGAACAAATGATGGACGCCTATGCCTCGGTCGGCATGCCCATCGGCTATAGCCATTGGTCATTCGGCAAGGAATTCGTCAAGAACGAAAAACGCTATCAAAAAGGCCAAATGGGCCTGGCTTATGAAATTGTGATCAATTCGAACCCCTGTATCGCCTATTTAATGGAAGAAAATAGCATGACGATGCAGGCCCTGGTTATCGCGCATGCCGCTTACGGCCACAATTCGTTTTTCAAAAATAATTACTTATTCACGACCTGGACCAGCGCCGATTCTATTATCGACTATCTGCTGTTTGCCAAAAATTATATAGCCGAGTGCGAAGAGCGCTACGGCGAAGAGCAGGTCGAAGCCATTCTCGACTCTTGCCACGCCTTGAGAAACTTTGGCGTGGACCGTTACAAACGCCCCTCCAGATTGTCTCTACAAGAAGAGCAGGCCCGGCAGCGTGATCGCGAAGCCTATCTGCAATCCCAAGTCAACGAGTTATGGCGCACCATACCGACCAAAGAACCGGTCTATAGCGCCGCTGACGAAGCCGTCCGCTTTCCCGAGGAACCTCAAGAAAATATTCTCTATTTCATTGAAAAAAATGCGCCTTTCCTGGAGCCCTGGCAACGCGAAATCATTCGCATCGTGCGCAAGATAGCCCAATATTTTTATCCGCAACGCCAAACTCAGGTGATGAACGAAGGCTGGGCGACTTTCTGGCATTACACGATCTTGCATCAAATGTATCAGGAAGGCCTGGTGACCGATGGGTTCATGATCGAATTTCTCCAATCGCATACCAATGTCGTTTACCAACCGGCCTTCGATAGCCCTTATTATTCGGGTATAAACCCCTATGCCTTGGGTTTCTCGATGATGAGCGACATCCGCAGAATATGTGAAAAACCGACGCCCGAGGACGAACGTTGGTTTCCGGAAATAGCCGGCAGCGATTGGAACAAGACCTTGCATTTTGCGATGCACAATTTCAAGGACGAAAGCTTTATCAGCCAGTTTTTATCCCCTAAAGTCATTCGCGACCTCAAACTATTTTCCATCTTGGATGATTCCAATGAGCGGGAAATCGCCGTGACCTCGATTCATGACGAAGACGGTTATCGGCATATCCGGCAAGCCTTGTCGGAACAGTACAATTTGGGCAGTAACGAACCGAACATTCAGGTTTATCACGTTGACCGTAAAGGCGACCGTTCGCTGACGCTACGCCATACCCAATATCACAGAAGGTTCTTAGCTCAAAGTGCCGAACATGTCTTAAAGCATGTCGCAAGACTCTGGGGCTTCGATGTTCGGCTTGAAACAGTGGCTGAAGACGGAACGCTGCAAACGATAATGGAATGCAAACTTTAATCGTCGTAATCGAATACTCAAGCCTAGCGAAAATAAAGATATTTACATTACTTCTGAAAAGCTCACACTTCGCGGGGCGAGTTGTTCAACAGCCCCAAACGCAGCAATCCCCAGTTTGAGCAGTTTCGCCGATTTTAGGGTGCGGGGTATGCCTGTCGATGAGCGCCGTAAACCCATCCATGGGGGCTTGGCGGCAGCTCGAACGCCAAGGATGGCGTGAATGCAGATTTTGCAGGAGCAAAAATCTGCCCTGCTGCCGACATCCTCGCCAAGCATACCCCACACCCTTTTTGATCCCCAAATTGGGAATTGCTGCCCCAAACGTTTTGATTTGCTTTAGTCCTGCTTTAGGGTTAGTTAAACGGCAGAACAGATCTGTTTGCTGTTTAAAAGTGCATGAAGTGAAGAATTAAGCCGAATAGCCTATCTTTGATCATGCGCGACTTTTACATCAACGGTTTTTTGAGATGTGTTGTTCGAAGCATCAGAGCATTCGACCGTGATTGTATAAACTCGCCCTGAACCCTTTCCTGAGCGTTCGGCTCTTAACTCAACTGTCAGGTCACCCGTAATGTTCCAATCCGGACTGGTGTTACCGTCGCCGAGGCCGTTGACTGGTTCGTTGCTGCTCACCGAGGTGATTTTGCACGAGGCGCTAGGATCGCAGACGTCGGAAACCGATACATCGACCATTACATTCACCATCTTGTGGTTGGGAGGCCAAAGGCTAGCGGGTGTCGCGGTTAGGCTTTCAATTTCCGGCGGAGTCGTGTCTTGGATCGTGACGTTCGACGAACAACTGGCAGTATTGCCGGATTTATCGGAGCTACTGAACTTGACCGGTGTGACGCCTAAATCGAAGAAGTCGGGTGCATCGTTATTAAGCGATGGGTTGGCATCACAAATATCGTTGACGCTGGCGCCGGCCAAAAATGCCGCTATTTCGGAGTCGGTCGCATTGTTGCCGCCCGGAGCGCTACATTCGAGCGTGACCGCAGTCGGACAGGTCAGATTGGGTTTGGTGGTGTCTTGAACTCTTACCGTGAATTCGGCTGCATTGGGCAGACAAGCCGCGACATTATCGTTCACATCGACCCGGCATCTTTTGGTTCCAAGCGGAAAGAAGCCTTCGGGGTTAGCCGCTGAGTCGTCGTTCAAGGCAACATCGGCGGGACAGCGCCAGTTGTAGGTCAAAGGGTTGTTTTCCGGATCCTGGGCATTCGCATCCAAGATGATATTCGCTCCACCGGTAACACTGCATTCCTCGGTGATGTTTTGGGGGTTCAAGGTCGGCGGTAAATTGACCGTATCGCCATAAGCCTCTGTGAACATACGCAGATTGTCTTGCGAAATCGTGCGCCGAACACCGTTTCCGCCGCTGAATCCCAACATCAAGTCACCACCGACTCCGGGATGACTCAGCTCGTTGACGACGCTGGAACCCGAGCCGCCCAAACCGTCGCCGCGAAGCGATACGTCATAAGCGCCGGATTGTAGATGCACGCAGCCAGGGTTTGGCGCTTGACCAGCCACCGGAAAAGGCGAAGTGCAGGCCGAATTGCTGACGAAATTTCCCGGCGAAGGATTTTTCATCGCGTCATAGTTCGGATTCGTGAAGCCGCAAGGCTCTCCACACAGCCAGCCGTGCGCATGACCGAATTCGTGTAACAGAGTCGAATACAAATCCGCGCGGTTCGGGCCGTTTTCAAATTGCCATTGTGAGCCGGCGATCGGATCGAAATCGTAAGTGTCGGTTGGTGATGCCGCGCCGTCTGGTGCCGGTGCGACATACCAGACGGTACTGCCGTCATTATCGAACGTCGTGATGCCTTCAGTGGGGATATTGGAGGCGTTAACGGCCGACGTAAAACCGGTACCAAGTGTGCCACCTGTTAATGAGCTGCCGCTGACTTCAAGTCTAAAATTGCGATTGGTCGTGATGCGGGCATCCCAGCAGGCTGCGGCGGATTCAACGAGGGCTCGCTCGTCGGCATCGCTGCCGGAATTGTTTAGGTCACCGACGGTTCCTACAATTGTGGTATTTACTGCATAACCTGCCATTGGCGCTAGGCCTAGGATCAGCAGAATCGGGTAGCAAAGTTTCGATTTTGGTTTAAACATGATTGGTTACTCCCAGCCTTCTGAATAGGGATCGACATGCTGCAAAACTCGGTTTGACCGCCTAGCGGTCAACAGGCGAACATGACTGTTCTCTCCGAGTGTGAATGTCGGTTATCGGATTGTTTCTTCGTCTTGATCATCGTTGCCGTTGTCATCGTCGCCCCTTTTGATGCACTCGATGCTATCGTCATTGAGCAATCTTTCGGTGCTGGACATGATGTGGTTGACGATATCCTTATAGGCCCTATTAGCCCTGGGGTTATCGACATCGTCGGCGATCCATTGATATTTTTCAGAGTTACCAATGACGCTTAGCGTAAACCTTGATCCGCCTGGTGCTACTGGGAAATTGGGGCCCGCCAGTTGGTCTTCCAATTGATCGGCTTCATATTTCACTAGAAAGTCCAGAATCGCGCTGTAACTCTCATAGGGAATCGGACATACGGTCGTTTCGCTGTCTTGAATTACGAGCAGTTGGGCTGCATCGCCTGTGGGACGAATCGTAATCGATTTGTGGCTGTAGGGAGCATCGCCTGGCTTTTCTAACAAGATTATGTCGGGATCGGCCGCGTCGGCCGTTTGTGGAAAGTGAGCAATCGCTAACAGCAAGCCTAAATTAAGCGCTGCGAATCGGGAGGAAACTTTAAGCTGGGTTATTCGGTTCATAGTTTACGCCTCTCAAAAAAGACCAAAAAGTTTACTTCGTCCCTGAAATGGCCTGAAATGGGGTGTAAGTGTTTATAAATAATCGTAGGTTGTTAACAATCTTTACCATCCTCAAGGCGGTTTATTTCAATCGAAGTTATTGTTATAAATTTAAATCTTAGTAAACGCCCAGGCCAAATCCTTCACGAGATCTTAGATATTAAATAAAGATTCTGTCAATTGTCCAAAGGTACGATAACAGGACAAATTTTTTTATTGAAAATCAACTCATGGGGCGGGTTGTTCAAACCTCTCCAAACGTTTGGATTTGCTTAGGCCTTGTTCGAAATGCTCGAGACTGAGTTACTAAGTCCTATTTCGAATACAACTGTCACAGTCTGTAACACCTTAATGTTACAGATTTCAAGTCTCTGTTAATAAAGCATATTCTATTCGATTGATAAGCCTTCCTTCGCTCTCTGTAACAGGCTGTTGTTACAGAGAGCAAAATGTGACGAATTCAATCTAATATTTTCTTATATTTATCAAGAATTTGAGTTTTTAATCGATTCGTCAAACATGGCATCGTTTTTGCCGTTTATTCATGAAAAAGCTGTTCAATGAATAAATTCGGTAATAGGAAGCGCCGCATGATCGCACATGCTCTGACGATAGTCCTGAACGAACTCAATCGACATTTGACTGGTCATTACGGGGCGGACGTCATGAATGTCTGTCGCTTGGGGAACTTGGCCGACGGCTTTGGAAACGGGGCGGGCGCCAATCCGCGTGATGTACTTTATTTATCGGTGGTCAACATCAAGGAAGAAAAAACTTTAAAGAACGTGCCGCACTTCACCCGCAACGACGTTACGCTTCGCACCGTCTATGAAAACCCGCCGACCTTTCTCAATTTTCAATTACTGCTCGTCGCCTCGCACAGTAATTACACCAATGCCTTATTGATGCTGTCGCGAGCGATACGCTTTTTTCAGGCGCAAAACGTTTTCACGCAGGATACGGTCGACCCCGCGTCAATTTCGAATAATGCGCCCGCCAATCCGCTCGATCAACTCGAGTCGTTCAAACTGATTTTCGATCTGTATTCTCCGACGATGGAGGAAGTCAATCACCTCTGGGGAACCTTGGGCGGTAAACAATACCCGTTCGCGATCTACGTACTGCGTATGTTGGATTTGAAATTCCGGGCGGTCAAAAGCGAGAGGGGCGTCATTACTGAAGTCGTTCACGATTTCCGGCATAAATCCGGATTGGCGGTCGCCAATGAGTGAGCAAATTCGCGTTAAATATCGGCGCCTCTTTGAAGTGAAGGTGCTGCATCACTATTGGCTGGACGATGGTGCGACCGTATTCGATTCGATCGCCGACCCGCTGAAAATACAACAGCGCTTATCGTCATATGATGTCCGCACCTTTCTTGAGATTCGTCCGACCCCAAAGACAGAGAAGCAACTGAAAGCCTATCGGGCTATTTTGATCAATAGCACTTTAGGCGTGATCGCGGCGGTTCCGGAAGAGGCTGTTATTGCTAGCGATGCGCTTTTCGAGTTTGCGGTTATCGTGCGCAACCCGGCATTCATTAATTACACCGCGTTGACGCTGAGACGGCAACGCATCATCGATTTTTTCGATGCCGAACTAGGCAAACGTTATTTGTACAAGGAAAACGTACCGGTCTTATCGAATTTGACCGGTGCTTCTAGAGGCGCCGGCGACGATGAAGTCCTTTTTTTATCCAAGGAATTTCCGGCGATTGCTAATGACGATCCCGTCGAAGCGATAGGCTTATCGGGCAATGCACTGACACAGCTTATCGCAGATCAGCCGGGCGATCTGCTTCATACGATTACCGATCAAGCCGGGCTTTGGCCGGTTTATGTGCATCAAGGCGATGTTCCGGTAATGGCAGTGCCGGAGATGGAGGGCGCGGTTTTTCGCGGTATTGCCTTGGATTCGAATCTGCCGAAGGATGTATTTGCGCTGATTCGCTTGCATGCCGAAAGACCGGGCGATAGCCGATTCAGTTTGATCGATAGTCAGGGCAGGGCAAAGCAACCCCCGCCTTCGTTTCATGTGCGACTGAAAAATCGCTCGACATTTTGGCATTATTTAAACCAAAACAACGGTTCCTTGGAATTCGAAACCGCCGAGCCGTTGCCCTCAACTTATTTCGGCAATGCCGGAAATCGCCGCAAACCCTCCGAAAACTCAGTCAAGCCGGTTTTAAGCGGCGATAGAGTGATTAAACTCGTTTCGGAGATTTATGAGTAATCTTTAATATGAATCGGTAATTATCATGGCTACAGCGTATAAAACTCCTGGCGTTTATATCGAGGAAATTCCGAAATTCCCTCCGTCCATTGCACCGGTCGAAACCGCGATTCCCGCGTTTATCGGTTACACCGAGAAGGCGGTTAGAAATGGTGAGAGCTTAACTAATAAGCCGTTACGAATCGAGTCCATAGCCGAATATGAATTGTATTTTGGTGGCTCTCCTTCTCAGGACGTTACACTGTATTTGGACACCAATAATCAACTCGTGCGATCGGAAGCCTCCGCCAAGCTTTATTTATACGACAGTTTGAGGTTGTTTTACGCGAATGGCGGCGGCAAGTGTTTTATCGTATCGGTTGGAGCGTTTCCGGATAGCGTGTCCTCCGCCGATTTAGAAGGTGCTCTGAAATGGCTTGAACAAGAAGACGAACCGACACTGATTCTAGCCCCCGACGGTGTTTCGGACGACAATGGTCCATTTGAATTTCAGAAACAGGCCTTAACGCAAGCGAATAAGTTACAAGATCGATTCGTCATTTGCGATCTCACCAAAAGCGTCACAAATACTGAGTTCAATACATCGGTCGCCACCTTCCGAAATAATATCGGCATCAATTTTCTCAAATATGGCGCTGCTTATGGACCGTGGATCAAAGCCAATTTACCCCGTTCTTTGATGCGAAGAAATATTACGCTACTGCGTGACGGCGTTAATACGACGATTAAACTTGCCAATCTAACTGATGATCAACCAACACAAGCGGTCATTGCGGATTTGCTGTTGGTAGAAAGCTTTGTCAATGAAGCCAAATCGATTAAAGACGTATTGAGCGGCGGCGCGGACATTACGCTTGAAGATCGCGCTAAGGAATTACAGGACGACTACAATGCTGCGGTAAGCGATAGCCAAATCAAATCGGCTATTCAAGATATTACGGACTATATCGTGGAAATCATCGTTGAAATCCAAAAACGTTATGAAGCAGCGCCACCGGGTTCCGACAGATTTAAATTACGAACCGAAATCGAAAAATATATCGAAAGCGGGCAGATTAAATCGGCATTTCGAACGGTTGCCGATCATCATTTCTTTCTGGCTGCTTTAACCGGAGATGCCGCAATACCGTTATTGACGGCGAATAATGATCTTGATGATGCCGCGGAGCTTATGGGGTATACCGATGGGGACACTTTATTGGCAACCCCATTGGTAAATGTTTCTGGTAGCTACAGCGGTTTAACTACAGTTAAGCAACGAGCCGATGTTGCTATCAGTCCTATTTTGGCTGCCGTAAACGAAGCGATTACGTTTTTTAATTTTTTGGAAACCACTCAACACAGTTATGAAAAAGCTCTGAACGAAAACTTGATTGCCGGTTTCGGGCTTTATAAAACCTTAGTCACGAAAGCAGCAGAAGCGCTCAATTTATTGCCGCCATCCGGTGCAATAGCCGGCGTTTATGCTGCTGTCGATCGAGATCGCGGGGTTTGGAAAGCGCCGGCTAATGTTAGTTTGAACGCCGTCATCGCGCCGGCTGTAACCATTTCTCACGAGCAACAAGGCGAATTCAATGTCGATCCAAATGGCGGAAAATCGATCAATATTATTCGCGCATTCCTAGGCAAAGGTACACTAGTTTGGGGTGCCCGTACTCTAGCCGGCAACGACAACGAATGGCGTTATGTCAATGTCAGGCGTTTTTTCAATATGGTCGAGGAAAGCACCAAAAAGGCGACCGAACAATTCGTTTTCGAACCGAACGATGCGAATACCTGGGTCAAGGTACAGGCGATGATCGAAAACTTCTTGACCGTGTTATGGCGGCAAGGCGCGTTGCAAGGCATCAAGCCGGAGCATGCCTTTTATGTCGCGGTGGGCTTGGGTAAAACGATGACGCCGCTCGATATATTGGAGGGCCGGATGATTATCGAAATCGGCATGGCGGCGGTTAGACCGGCCGAATTCATCATTCTCAGATTCTCGCACAAAATGCCCGAATCCTGATTTTTGCGGCTTCACCAAGCCGGTGAAATTGTTGTAGACCCTTCATGCTTCGACTTGGCTCAGCACGAACGGTCTACAACACATGCCAACTGCTCTTTTCAGGTTGCAGAGGTTTCGGTGACTCGCTTCACATATTAGGGCAACGCAGGGGCAGTTGCCGAGGAGCAAAAATCTGCCCTGCCGCCGACACCTGTCAATCGAGCAACAAAATAGGGAAGTTATTTATGACCAAATCCTTAGCAAACAAGAGGGAATCATCATGGCGCAAGTCTATCCATTACCGCGTTTTCACTTTCAAGTGGATTGGGGCGGTGCAAAATTGAGTTTTACCGAAGTCACGGGTCTTGTGATGGAGCGTGAAAAGGTCGAGTACCGGCACAGCGACAGCAAGGATTTCAGCAAGATCAGCATGCCCGGATTGATCAAACTCAGCAATATCACGATGAAACGCGGCAAATTCGAAGGCGACTTCGATTATAACGATTGGCTCGACGAAATCGCCAACGAACGAGTCGAAGGCCGCCGCGATGTCGTGATTCGTTTATTGAACGAAAAACACGAACCGGTCGCGGCTTGGTCGGCGACACGTTGTTTTCCGGTCAAGGTCACCGCGCCCGATTTAAAGTCCGACGCCAATGAAGTCGCGATCGAAACCATCGAGGTCGCGCACGAAGGACTCAAACTAATGAAAGTATAACGCCGATGGCCGATTACTATCCGCCGCTCGGCTTTTATTACAAAGTGGAGTTCGGCATCAGCCAAGTGAGCAATGACGTCCGGTTTCAGTCGGTCTCGGGTCTCACCGTGGAATACGATTATGAAAGTTTCAAGGAAGGCGGCGAAAACCGTTTCGAACATAAATTGCCGGTCCGAACCAAGTATGCCGACATGGTCTTGAAACGCGGTATGTTGACCGATTCCGACGTGATCGATTGGTTGCTCGATGCCTTTCGCGACCGTGTGTTCAAGCCCGCGTCGGTCAATGTAATTTTAATGAATGAAAAAAGCGAACCCTTGCGAACTTGGAAAGTCGCTCAGGCGATACCGAAAAAATGGCAGATCGGCGATTTCAACGCCAACGAAAGCGCGGTCGTCATCGAAACGATCGAATTGACCTACCGTTATTTCACAGTGCAAACCTGAGTCCGCCATGCCGATTGAAATCAAAGAACTGCATATCAAAGTCACGGTCAACCCGCCCGAAGAGGGGAACCTTCGGCAAGAACCGGGCAATGCCGGCAGAGGGGGCGCGGCGGGAAATCCGATCGACCAAGATGCCTTGATTGCCGAGTGCGTCGAACAAGTTTTACAGATTCTGCAAAATAAAACGGAGCGCTGATGGCCGAGAACGGGAAACTGGAAAAGATGTTGATACTGGCTTTCTCCGATTCGGAAAAAGCCGAAAGCGGCGGCTTGCTCGAAGCCGACGAAAGCTTCGAGGCCTTGATCAATCCGGAGAGCTATACGCTCGACTATAAGCTCAAGTTTTCCGAATCCGGGCAAGGGCAGGGGACCAGCGGTCAACAATTAAAATACGAATATACCGAACCGGAAGAAATTTCCTTCGAATTTTTATTCGACAATACCGGCATCATCGACGGTAAACCGCGCGACTCGATCGCCGACGACATCAAGGCGTTCAAGGAAGTGTTGACCGGCTATAAAGGCGATGCTCACGAACCGCGGCATTTTAAGCTGGTTTGGGGCGAGCATTCGATTTTTAAGGGGCGGGTCGTCGAAGTCGGCATTACTTACAAACTGTTCAGACCGGACGGTACGCCGATACGGGCATTGGTCAAGGTCAAGTTCAAAAGCAGTATCGAAGAAGAAAAACGCGCCGCGAAAGAAAACAAAAGTTCGCCCGACTTGAGCCACAGCCGCAGAGTCAAGGCCGGCGATACGTTGCCGTTGATGTGTTACAAAATCTACGGCGATCCGCGTTATTACTTGGAAATCGCAAAAATCAACCGATTGGATCACTTCAGGTCGCTCGAACCCGGCCGTGAAATCGTGTTTCCTCCGGTCAACAAAACGGCTCGATCATGAGAAACGAATCCGCCATACCAACGCCGGCCACCCCCGATGTTTGTACGGTGGCTTTATTAATCGACGGCACCGAAATTCCGGGACAATTTCAGGTGCTATCGGTCAGCGTCAAAAAAGAATTGAACCGGATTCCGTCAGCCACGATTCAACTAAAAGACGGCGAAGCGGCGCAAGCCGACTTTCCCGCCAGTAATACCGGATTGTTCATTCCGGGTCAAAAGATCGAAATTCAGTTCGGTTACCGCTCGCAAAACGCCACGGTATTTAAAGGCATGATCGTCAAGCATAGTATCAAGCTCAGAAAAAACGAAAGCCTCTTGATTCTGGACTGCCGGCATGAAGCGGTCAAAATGACGTCCGGCATACACAGCCGCTACTTTACCGAACAAAAAGACAGCGACATTATCGAAACATTATTCGGCGACTACGGCTTGACCGGCACGAGCGATACGACGGAACCGGATTTACAAGAGGTCGTGCAATTCGAATCGACCGATTGGGATTTTATGCTATGCCGGGCCGAAGCGAACGGTTTCGTCGTCAATGTCGGCGACGATGCGATTACCGTCGGCAAGCCCGCAACCGGCGAAGAATCGGTCGTGAAGGTCGGTTACGGTTCGACCCTGTTGGAACTGGATGCCGAAATCGATGCACGTTTGCAAAGTCCCGGAATCAAGGCTACGGCTTGGCATGCGGCCGATCAGGCATTGATCGAAGCCGAAGCTTCCGAACCGAAATCCGCCAGTGCCGGCAATATCGATGCCGAGACATTGGCGGCGATATTAGGCACTGAAATGCATGAAATACGCCATGGCGGCGGATTGAGTCAGCCGGAATTGAAAGCCTGGGCCGATGCGCGTTTGTTGAAGGAACGTCTAGCCAGAATCAGAGGCCGGGCGAAATTTCAAGGCATTGCCGAGGTCATGCCGGGGACCGTGATCGAAGTCAGCGGCATCGGCGAGCGCTTTGCCGGACTGTTTTATGTGTCGGGCGTGCGGCATTGCGTTTCCGGCGGCAACTGGGAAACCGATGCCCAACTGGGCCTAAATCCCGATCTATTTGCCGAAACCTATAACTTACGCCCATTGCCGGCGTCAGGATTATTGCCGTCGGTCTGCGGATTGCAAATGGGCGTCGTGACGGTATTGGAAAACGATCCTAAAGGCGAAGACAGAATAAAGGTTCGGCTGCCGCTGGTCGACACGGCCGATGAAGGCATTTGGGCAAGGCTTGCAACGCTGGATGCCGGCGAAGGGCGAGGAACGTTTTTTCGGCCCGAGATCGGCGATGAAGTCGTGGTCGGATTTCTCGGCGACGATCCGCGTTATCCGGTCGTGTTGGGCATGTGTCACAGCAGTGCGAAACCGGCGCCGGAGCCCGCGAAGGACGACAATCATTTGAAAGGCTATGTCAGCCGCGAAAAGATGGCCTTGACCTTCGACGATGAAAACAAAGTCGTCGTGCTCGAAACGCCGAGCGGCAACCGTCTGAATTTGTCCGAAGACGAGCAGGCTGTCGTGATCGAGGATCAGAACGGCAATAAAGTCACCATGAATGCCGACGGCATCAAGCTCGAAAGCGTCAAAGACTTGATATTACAAGCCGCCGGCGACGTCAAGATCGAAGGCATCAATACCGAACTGAGTGCGCAAGCCGAATTCAAGGCCTCGGGTTCCGGTTCGGCCGAAATTTCCGGCGCCAGCACCACGGTCAAGGGCAGCGCCAGCACCACGATCCAAGGCGGCGTCGTGCAGATCAATTGAGGAGATGAAGCGATGTTACCGGCAGCCAGAATCACCGACATGATCGTCAGCACCGCGACGCAAGGCGCTCCGGTGCCGATCATTCCGCCGGGCGAACCGACCGTTTTGATCGGCGGTTTACCGGCGGCGCGCTTGGGAGATTCGTGCGGAGTCGATGCGATTATCATGGGTTCGGCAACGGTCATGATCGGCGGCATGCCGGCCGCGCGTGTCGGCGATTCGAGCGCTTCGGGCGGCGCGATCCTGCCGCCCGGTATGCCGACAGTATTGATAGGAGGATGACATGAGTTTTCTCGGACGCGGCTGGTCTTTTCCGCCGACATTCAACCGGGCAAGCGGCGGCGTTACGATGCTCGAAGCCGAAGCAGACATCGCTTCGAGCCTTGAGATTCTACTGAGCACCGCGCAAGGCGAGCGCACGATGCTGCCTAGATACGGCTGTAATTTGCAGGAGTTGGTGTTCGAAAATTTAGATACGCGCATGAAAACCTTGATGGCGGACAAAGTGGAATCGGCGATTTTATATCATGAGCCGCGTATCGAACTGGAAAGCGTTCGGCTCGACGATAGCCTGGAGCTCGAGGGCGTGGTATTGATCGAAGTGATCTACCGCGTCAAGGCTACGAACTCGCGCTTCAATTTCGTTTATCCCTATTACAAATTGGAGGGTACCGATATTAACCTAACCGCAGCCGTCAACCTCTTGCCCGATAGCGATTGAATCATGGCCAACTCGGATTGCAAACAAAACACCGATGCCTCGAGGCTAGCGCATGAAGGCAGAAGCCGAGACTTGCGTGTGCCGAAGGCTTTGGATCCGAACCATGTGCCGGTTAATGAACGAGGACCGGAGTACGGCCTGGTGTTTGCAAAAGCCTATTCGGCCTATCTCAATTATTATGACCCGAACAACAGCGTCACCGGCGATTGGCAAAGTTTTTTCGATAAGGATGTCTCGGTGTTGTTGGCTGTCGCCGCGATACAAGACGTCGACGCGTACCGCTCGGCCGTCAAAGCCTATTTCGATTTTTTGAATAATAGCGGCAATCGAACGCAAGCAGAGGCGCTCAAACAACGCGTGGGTTTCTTGTTCAGTATCGCGGCGACCATGGCCAAGCGACTAGACCGCTTGAAAGAAAACTTGCCGGTCGATACGGCGCTGAAAAATCTTTTGCAAAACCGCATACGATCGCAGTCGGCGCAAGGTTTCAAACGGCTTATCGCCTACTACAAGGCTTACGAGAGCGATTTCGGATTGACCGACGACGAGCTGGACGTTGCTGCGGAATTGACGATATTCGGTCAAGAAGCCCAATCCTTCGGCGATATCTATCGAAGGCCCTTTTCGAAAGATTGGATCATCGGCAACTTTCCGGATTGGCCGCATTACATCGACAGCATCGTCAAGGATGCGGGGGGTTTCGGCCCACTGCTTGACCCGTCCAATCCGAATTATTGGTTTTCGATCCATAATTCGATCGCGAGCCACAACCTTTTTACATCGATATTCGATGATTTTTTAAAAATCTATGCGCGCATCGTCGTCGAAGCCAAACAAGAACTGGAAAATTCGTTCATTCAAAACGGCAATCATGAGCCGCATTATGCACTGCTGATCGCCTTTTTACGCTTATTCGAAGGGACTCGGGCCGAGATCAACACCTTGACAGGCCGGCACCTGGATTTTTATTACCGGGACATTTTACAGCTCAAGGAAAAACCCGCCGAACCGCCTCGGGTCCATTTATTGGCCGAATTGGCTAAACATGCCGACAGTCACCGGTTCGATAGCGGCGTGTCGTTCAAGGCCGGAAAGGACGAGTCAGGCATCGAGGCCTTTTTTACGAACGACCGCGATTTCATTGCCAATAAAGCGAAGGTCGCAGAGCTGAAAACCGTATACCGTCATGGCGGCGAAGCGGTCACCGGATTGGGTGTCAATGCGGCTAAACAGTCGGGCCGTTACTATGCCTCGCCGGTTGCCGATTCCGAAGACGGACTGGGGGCGAAACTGACCAACGAAGAACAATCTTGGCATCCGTTTTTCAATAAACGCTATAGCAATGCGCTACTGGAAAGCATTGCGATGCCCGAGGCCGAACTGGGTTTTGCTATCGCTTCGCACTATTTATGGTTGGCGGAAGGAGATCGGATCATCACGCTGGAGTTTCAGTTATCGGGCAGTCCCGCAGGAAACTCGCCCGAATTAAAAAATGCGATTGTTTGCCAATTGACCGGCGAAGACGATTGGTTCGAAATTACCGCTACGACCTTCGTTTTAAGCGGTAATTCGATCACATTCGAGCTTCGCTTGGACGGCGCCGACCCGGCCGTGACGCCTTATTCGGAGAAAGTGCATGCTCGAGGCTTTAAGACGTCGCTGCCGGTCCTGATGATTCGATTGAAGCATCGTGCGGACAGCGTTTTTGCTTATGAAACGTTGCGCGATCCGGTCATCGCCTCGATTCAATTGAGCGTCGACGTAAAAGGCGTGCGCTCGCTTGCCGTATCGAACGATTTCGGTACGGTGGATTTGTCGAAACCGTTTCAACCCTTCGGTGCGCGTCCGGTCAACGGCAACCGGTTGACGATCGGGTCGAGCGAGGTTTTTCAAAAACGTCTCGACTCGGCCAAATTATACATCGAATGGCAAAATCCCCCGTCGTACTATCCGCCGGGCGGATTGTTATTACACGCTTATCCTATTGTATTCAATATCTTAGAAAGCAATGGCGAGCCTCAACCGCCGTTCACCGCGAGTCAAATGGACACTACGTTAAATATCGTTCAAAGCGGCGTACCGACGATTGGGCTAGCCTATTTGAAAGCCGGGCAATGGCAAGCGTCATCGGCTTCGGCTAATTTCGCCGCGACGGAATTCGATTTGACCGATACCGCGCAACATGCCTTCCATCAAGACATCAGTTTTGCGAACAATGCGGTTTATCGCATCGATGATGTCAACGGTTTTGTACGTTTGATTTTTCAAGGGGATTTCGGATTCGACCAATATTTAACGGATTTAACGAATTTTCTGACCGACCAAGAACCTAAACCGGATTCGCATCCCGGCGCGCCGCCGGTCGGACCGTTTATCGAACAGCTTATTATCGATTATCGGGCCTCCCAGGCTATCATGCTGAATTCGGCGTTACCGGACGCCATGCAACAGCGCGAAGTGCATTTTTTCCATATCGGCCCGTTCGGTCAAGCCGAACAACACCCGGCGCTCAATACCGCCAAACAGGTCAATCTGCTGCCACAGTTCGGTTTTATGCGCGATGAACTGACGGTTCATAGCGAAGCCGAATGCTATATCGGCATCGATGGGCTCGAACCGCCGCAAAACCTGTCTCTGCTGTTCCAAGTCGCGGACGGCACGGCCGACCCGTTGACGATCAAACCCGACCCGCATATCCACTGGAACTATCTACGCGGCAACGAATGGATTGCTTTCAAAAAAGACGAAGTCGAGGACGGCACGGGCGGTCTATTGAACTCCGGCATCATCAGGTTTGCACTACCGAACGACGCCGATAACAACAACTCGATTTTGCCCCCCGGCATGCATTGGCTAAGGGCGGCGGTTGCATCGCACAGCGAAGCGGTTTGCCGTTTACAAGCCGTTTCTGCGCAAGCCTTGCAGGCGACCTTTAGCGACCGAGGCAACGATCCCGGCTTCTCGGCGAAACCGCTAAAAGCCGGCACGATAAGTCAGTTGGAGCGGCCAAATGCGGCCGTCAAAAAGATCGAGCAGCCTTTTTCCTCGTTCGGCGGACGCGGCGCCGAAACGCCGGCGGCTTTTTATACGCGCGTCAGCGAGCGTTTGCGTCATAAGGACAGAGCGGTCGCGCTTTGGGATTACGAACACCTGGTTTTGGAAGCCTTTCCGCAAATTTATCGCGTCAAATGCCTGAATCATACTCAGTACGAGCCCGGAGAAAACGGCGATTTCGTCTATCGGGAACTCGCGCCGGGCCATGTTACGCTAGTCGCGATTCCCAATCTGCGATTCCAAACGTATCGCGATCCCCTCAAACCCTATACGAGTCTCGGCTTGCTCGATGAAATCAAGGATTTTTTGAGTTCGCGCGTGCCCTGTTTCGTCAACTTGCATGTCCGCAATCCGCGCTTCGAGACCGTGCATTGCTCGTGTAAAGTCCGTTTTCATGAAGGCTTCGACGAGACGTTTTATCGCAATACGCTACGCCAAGCGATTACCCGGTTTTTGTCGCCCTGGGCTTTTGCGAACGATGCAAAGCCCTCTTTCGGCGGAAAAATTCATCAATCGGTATTGATTCGTTTCATCGAAGAGCAGACTTATGTCGATTATTTGACCGACTTTGTGTTGTATCACGATAGCGGCGGGACGGCAGGAGAAGTTGCGGTCCATGAAGCGGCAGGCTCGACTGCGGCATCGATTTTGGTTTCGGCGCCGGCCGGCGAACACCAAATCGATGTCATCAAACCCGCCGCAGTGCATGAACTCGGCGAAACCTGTCCGTGCGAGCCATGAAAGAGCCTGCCGTTTTCTTACCCCGACTGGATTCGCAAAAGCCTAGCGAAGACTTTTTTGCGTTGCGCCGCGAAGGCATCGGCTATATCGAGCAGGCCGGCAGTCGGCATTGGACCGATTACAACACCCACGATCCGGGCATCACGATCCTGGAAGCCTTATGTTATGCGTTGACCGATATCGCTTACCGAAGCGGTTGGGATATCAAGGACCTATTAACCCTTGAAACCTCGACCGCTGCCGACCCTTTTCCAAGACAAGCTTTTTATACCGCACGCGAGATTTTAACGAGCGGCCCTGTGACGCCGAACGATTTCAGGCGCGTTTTAATCGATTTGGAACCGGTGCGCAATGCATGGATATTTTGTAAGCAATGCGCCTGCGAAACCGATTATTACGTAGTGTGCGACGAAGACCGTTTGGCTTTGTCTTATCGGCAACTCGAACAAGGCGAACTCGATGCGAAAAAAGTCACGGTATCGGGTTTATACGAAGTCTTGCTGGAATTGGAATCCGACCCTGAGTTGGGCGACTTGAATGCCCGCAAAATTCAGAAAATGCGTCATTTTTACGATGCCGAAGGCAGAGTGCAGACCCGAGTCATTGAGCTGCGTTTCCCCGATTTATCCTTGTCCGCTGAGGAGGAATGGCAAGCTTTTTTAGATCATCCGAACGACTATTCGGTCAGCGTACGTATCGGTGCGACCGATGACTATGACGTATTGACCGACCCGTTGTTGGATCAGGCCGGCAAGGATCGCTATTTAAAGAGACATTGGCGGGAATTGTTCTATGTCGATTTTCAAGTCGATTTTCAACAGGAATCGGTGGGATTGACGCTGAATATCGACCATGCCACGCTACGGGTGTTCGGCAATGCCGATGCAAAGGAAGAAACAACGCTGGCCGAACTTGTAGAGTTGCTGGAAGACGTTTCGGATTCGGGAATCGTCGGACTTTACCGGCGCAAAGTGCACAAGATCGCTCAAGCTGTTGAACAGGCCAAGCAGTCATTGCATAAGAGGCGCAATCTCGATGAAGATTTTTGCCGTATCGAAGGTATAGCGCTGGCCGAAATTGCGGTGTGCGCCGATGTCGAAGTGGCCTCCGATGCCGATATCGACCGCGTGCAAGCGCGTATCTGGCAGGAAATCGAACATTACCTGAATCCGCCGATCGCGTTTTACAGTTTGCAAGAATTGCGCGATGAAGGCTTGTCGGTCGAGGCCATTTTTAACGGACCGGCGCTCGACAACGGTTTCATCAAGTCCGAAGATCTGCAACGGGCGATGTTGAAGTCGGAAATCAGAGCGTCCGATATCATTAAGCGTTTAATGGCGATCGACGGCGTTCTGGCGGTCAACAACCTGCTGCTGACCCTCTATGACCCGCAAGGCCGAATCGTCAAAGGCAAGGCCGACCCCATTCAGCAAAACGACGGCAAGCCTTTGTTCGATCCGGATCGAATCAGCGCGGCCTGGTTGCTGATGCTCGACGATCGCAGACAGCCGCGATTTTACCGCGAAGCATCGCGATTCTTGTTTTTTAAAAACGGCCTGCCTTTTCAAGCGAGGCACGACGAAGCCGTCGCGACCTTGCATCAATTGCGCGGCGAAGCCGAACGCCCGAAGATCAAAAATACGCCGAAAGACCTGCCGTTGCCGAAGGGAATGTACCGAGATCCCGGCCATTATTTTTCGATACAAAACGAATTTCCGCAGAGCTATGGCATCGGCCCCGAAGGCCTGCCCAGCCATGCGTCCAAATTACGCCGGGCTCAAGCCAAACAATTGAAAGCCTATTTGCTGGTATTCGAGCAATTCTTGGCCAATCAAATAGCACAGCTAGCGCAAAGTACCGATTGTTTTTCGTTGGACCCCGGTATACGTCAAACCTATTTTATCAAGGAGTTAACGCAAGATATCATCGACGGTTACGACGATCTGGTCGCCGATTTGGATAAAGAAAAACTTGAAAAGCTGATCGAGTCCGAACCGGAATTCTTGCAGCGGCGTAACCGGTTTCTCGATCACTTATTGGCCCGTTTCGGCGAACAGTTATCCGACTACACCTTATTGCTAAGCGACCTTGCCGGCCGTCAAAAAGCGCAAGCATCCTTGATCGATACCAAACTCGCCCTGCTCAAAGGACTGCCGGAAATTAGCCGGTACCGTTACCGGTCGTTCGACACTACCGGCGAAGCTTGCGCGCAAAAGCAATATCCGGTTCTGAAAAAACGCGTCAATCTGCTGCTGGGCATTGCCGATCTGAAGATGACATTGTCGCCATTGGAAACCATCGCCGGCAAGACCGAAATCGCTTTTGAATTGATGGATTGGAATAATCGGCCCTGGTTGACCGGGACGCTTGAGCTTGACGCATACGCTGCATCGAACACCGCCGCTTACCGTACGGTCGTCAAGCAAATGAGCGACCCTGAAATTTATCGGATAGATGAGCAGACTCATCGATTAACGCTTGAGGAGGATACGATCGTATTGCGCGCCGCTCATCCGGATGATTTGACGACAGAGGCCGAGGCGCAAAAGATCAAGGCCGTTTTACTGAATTGGAGCGCGCACCAACGAACGATCCTGGTCGAACATGTGCTGCTCAGACCGAAGTTTCCCGGCGACGCGCTTTATCCCGTATGCTCTGAAGGCGTATGTAAAACCTGCGGCTTTGAGGACCCTTATTCGTTTCGTTTAACCTGGGTCATGCCGGGCTGGACCTCGCCGTATAACGTCAACTTGGATTTGCGAGCGTTTGCCGAACGCACGATACGCCAAGAAACGCCGACGCACTTATTGAGCAAAATCTGTTGGGTCGGCAATAAAAGGATTATCGACAATCCCTGCGAACCGCTCGTGAACGAGTTGGCCGCGCTATTGCTCGAACAAAACCAGGCTACGGAAGAGGAGTCCTGCGACTGTGCAAAAGCGATTTACAGTGATTTCAGCCGAGTCTTCAATGACTGGTACCACGGCAAAACGCTGGATTATTTCGATCCGGACGTTTTACGGGCGCAGCTGGCAAGCGAATTCGAGTCGATCCTGAATCCCGGCGGGATAGAGTGTGCCGCGGCGATCGGCGCCGTTTTATGGAACACTATCGTTTCTCGGTTGACCGAACATTTTGCTGAAATCGCCCGTTACGGCCGGCAGTTCGAACGTTTCGAAACGGCTTGGTGCTTGTGGCTTGAAGCGAACGCCTCGATCAATTGGACCGAACAGCGCCTGCAGGAAAGAGTCGAAGCCTTGTTGGCCGAGGCTTTGCTCGATGGAGACGAAACGACGTTGTGCCGATGCGCCGCCGGCATTCTTGCCGATTACGGCACGGCGTTTTCCGATTGGCTGAACGGCTATGTCGAAAACGGCTTGGAACCGCCGGAAGATTTGTCATCGTTCGAGCCGGCACCGATCGTGCTATGTTCCGATGCTCAATTTAAAACCGGTACCGAAGACGAATTGAAAGCCTTGCTTGATAAGCATTATCAACGCTATATCGAAGTGTCTTACCGGCTGAGAATCGTGGTCAATTTGCTGGCCGATCTGAAATCTATATACCCCGAAGCGACTCTGCACGACTGCGACGACGGCAGCGATCATAATCCGGTACGGCTCGATAAAACGGCCCTCGGTTCGCTCAATGCCGTACCACGGCCCTTTGAAAACCCATGAATACGGTCAAAACGTCATGAAAGCTGAATACGATCAATTTCCAATTTTCGAAGCCAATCAGGTGTTGAGCAACCGGCATCTGAATCAGGTATTTAATTACTTGGACGAGCAAAACCGGCTGACGCGTTCGAACCTGATCGGTATCGGTATCGTATGCGGTTTCGAAATCGAATACACGACGTCTCCGGAAGCGGTTATTCGGCTATCGAAGGGCGTCGGTATCACTTCGAAAGGCTATTTGGTCAGCGAAGCCGACGATATCGAACTGAGCGCCTATCGTTCATACACGCTGCCCAACGATATCGGGTATGCCTCCTTCGAAGGCCATCCGATTTGGGAACTGTTCCCGAACGGCGAGCCGAATACCCAAGCCTTGAATCAACCGTCCGGTTTCTTGAACGATAAGGCGCTGCTGCTGTTTTTGGAGTTGAAAAAGGCCCCGCTGCGCAATTGCAGTCCGAATAATTGCGACGACAAAGGATCGTCGGTGACGGTCACGCTTAGGCGTTTGTTGATCAAACGCACCGATTTAGCCGACATCATTGCCGCGCTCAACGGCCTCGATGCGGGTCTGAGTTCCGCCGATTTGGAAAATCAATTGGCCGAACGTTTCAATTTGCCGGATTTGCGTTTGCCGAATATCAGCGTGCCAAGTACGTCCTTGGCGACTTCGCAGCAGGTCTTGGCTGCATTTCACGCTGTTTTTTCCTCTTCCGGCTTGGCCGCTAAAGTCGGCGAGGCCTTATCGGCCGCGTATCGAGCCTTTAAACCGCTCGTCGAGAACGATTATCCGAACGATCCGTTCGAAGGCTTCGACGCGAAATTCGGTTTTTTGAATAGCCAACCCGATTCGGCCGAACAAGTTTTGTTTCTACCGTATTATTACGATTGTTTCGACGACTTGTTGTCCGCTTACGACGAATTCCGCTGGCAAGCGGCTGAGTTGATTTGTTTATGCGGCCCGCCGGCAGAGTTGTTTCCACGGCATTTAATGGTGGGTTTATTGTTTCCCGAAGCCGTCGCCGAGCCCGGCTATTACCGGCATCGTTTTTTGCCGTCTCCTGCGGTCGGCGCCTGTACAGAGCAAACCCGAACGCTACAACAGTTGTTCGCGCGTTTGGTCGAGATGGTCGAGCGGTTTTCGAATAAGCCGCCATTAACGAACGATGCAACGCAGCAGATCAAGATAACGCCTAGCCGTTTGGGCTCCGTCGCATTATCGGAGAAGGCGATCCCTTACTATTATTTGCAAAACGGCAATCCGCCGTTGTATCGCTTATGGAATCCGGTTATGACCCGGCGCGGTCGGGCCGCGCAAAATCTAGGCTACCGCGCCTTTGAATATGCTTCGCAAGCGTTCGTGCTCGATCCGCTGCGTTTCGATCTTGAACCTTACAATTTTTTGCGCATTGAAGGACACTTAGGCAAGCCCTATCAGAATGTACTGGAAAACCTATTGCAGCACAAAGATCGCTACCGATTGCCGATACAAATCATGGCATTGCGTACCGGAGCGTTCGAAGAATCCGGAACAGTCGATCTTAAAGAGCATGCCTGTTATTTCGAGGATTTGCTGACGCTCTACCGAGCCTACAAGCGAGAAATTTTATGCGCGTCTTCTAAGGCGCTATCGGCCTTGTTGAACAAAAACATCGGCCGGCAAGCTCTCTCCGCCGAAAGCCGCATAGCAAGACTCGATCGGCAGCCAGGTACTCTGGGCGCCTTATTCGCCGAAAAATATCAGGGACGTGATGTGTGCGATTTGGTCGATATCGGCGAACCCCCTTTGATGAATGCCGCGATTCGGTCGGTGGGGTATCTGTACAAATTCGAACATCTATTGGTCGAGGATCTCGCCGAAATCGACTGGCCATCATTGCAGCAAAACATGGAAGGGCTTAAACAATGGACGGCCGAAATCGAAAAACAGCGGGAAGGCGATGAAACCGCAGGCGAACTCGATTGGAAAGCGCTTTCTCTTGTCTTGAAATCGATGCTTGATCAATGCAAGCTCGAAGCCCTGGAACTCATAGAAGAAGAGTTGTTGCGTCGGGTTCGCGAAGTCAAGAAAAAACGCTTTCTGAGCCATTTTTTACAAAAACATCCGGGTATCCGCCATAAAGCCGGCGTGCCCATCGGCGGCACATTCGTGTTGGTCTATCACCAGACGTCCAAATCCGAAGCAAAATCTGGGGTATCCGCAGTGAAAAATGTTGCCGCCCCAGCATTAACCGTTGAAGGCATGCAGCCATCCGTTGCACATACAAGAGTGAAGGCGGCGGCCGATAGGCTGAAAAACAATCCCGCATTGGCGAACGATCAAGATTTGCAATGGCTACTTGAAACCGTGACCGGAAGACCGTTTCGTCCGGAGACAGCAGCGCCGTCGAACTGGCAAAAACTCTTGGATGCGGTTGTCGGTCAATTACCGGACGGCTCGGTCATCGCCGATTTTTATCTGCCTTATTTGTGCTGTTCGGACTGCGCGCCGATTCAATTCGTCTTGCCAAAATCGCCGCCGACCTTCGATATTGAAGTGGGCTGCACGAATCCTAACCATCAAGCGGAAGTTTCCGTGATACCGCTGAGCGGCAAAGCGCCTTATCGCTTGCAACTAAACAATCAAGCCTTTGAGCCTTTAACCGATAAGCCGCTGATATTAAACACGGGCGCTCATCGCATGCGCATCATCGATGCCGACGATAGCGAGTCGACGGTGCGCGAAATCGTGATCGCCGAGTCTTTACTTTTGCTCGAACCGGAATATCGATGCACCGATGCCGGTGCCTATATCGCGACTATGCGAATTACCGGCGGCACGCCGCCGTATTCGGTGAATGGCGAAATGCTAAGCGCCAGTGAGTTCGTTTCACCGCCGACAGCGAGCGGCCAAACACTGCCGGTCGAGGTCGTGGACCGTAATCAATGCAGCGTCAGAACCGAATTGGTCTTCGTTTGCGAAGCGGAATGCGATTTACCGTGCGAAGGTTTGTCGCGGCGCTGCGCTTATCGTTTATGGCTGCAAGCGCCCGGTCCGGAAACGCCTTATGAAGTAGTTCGACTAAGCGGCAATTTGATCCATTTCCGCTTCAATGGTCAAAATTTCGAGATAGGTGCAGAAAAAGTCTTTGCGGATGTCACAGCGGCTAACTTGAATCAATCTTTCGATAATACGATAGGCGGAGCCATTAAAATACTGAACGCATCGATAGAAGAAGTGTTGGTCGACGAATTCGGCGAGGCGGGCAGGGGGCGCCTGATCGTCTCATACGAGCCGGACGAAAAGGAACCGTTCTCGGTCTTGCGAATCGAGCATTTTGTTTGCGAACGCTTCAGTCTGGAATGGGCCATGAGCTATGGGCAACCGGCGCCGGTCTTCGATATTAGCGTGCGCTATAGCAATGAGCCGTTGCCTAACGGCAATGCGTTCTTCAACGGTGTGATCCTACGAGACCGCAGGCGCAATACCGAAACCCGGATTCCGGCCTTCGACTGCAGCGAACGCAATCAATGCGTGGACGGCGAATTCAGAAGGCTTTGCGACGGCCCTGATATCCGGCCCACGATAACATTCGAGTCGGTTGGTACAAACCGAATGAGTTTCTCGGGAGGCGTCGAAGGGAGAGCATCGCCTCCAATCATTGCCTGGATATGGGATTTTCCATCTGCTCGAACGTCAGAACCGCTATATGCCGGCGAAAAAGTCGAAGTTGAGTTCGAGAGCCTTGGACCTAGCGCAAGACTCACCGTAATCACTGCGAACGGCTGCCATTACGTTACCGAACGAACCTTATTGCTCCGATGAACGCAGTGATTCGATGCTATGCGCTCGATGCCGAAACGACCGGCTCCGATGCGGACGGCGTCGAATTACAACGCCTATTGACTCGCTTGACTCACGACAAAATTGTTCAAATTCTCGACGGTGTTTTGGAGCGTTGTTCATCGCCGAACGATTATCTGTATCTCGAACGCTTGACGATCGATGTCGGAAGCATCGAATTGGATAATCTGGAAAGCGAGTTACCGAAAAGAATTGCTACCAATCTGGAAAGCGCCTTAGCCGATATTAGCGCTTCGCATACCGACGATTCGCGGGCGCTCATCGCCGGCGGAAATTATCGGCAATCGAGACAACAAGCCGTAAACAAAGCACTGTTGTTTTTTTTGAGGATAGGGCGTTTGCCTTGGTCGTTCCGTTTGCCGACCGGTCAAAATTTGGAACAGGTTTTGACCGAAAACTGGCGTGATAACGAGTCCGCCTTGGGTGGCCGGCATTTCAGTAAGGCGCTGATCGGAGTTTTACGAGACGATGCGGCTAGAATCCGTTTGCTTCGGCAGTTTTCGACGGATTTCGTTGCCCGCTTGTTAGTTCGTTATTTTCCGGAAACCGCTGTCGTTTTCGAGAAAATACGGCAAGACTTAACGGATTCCGTACCGCCCGCGACTGCCGAAGACGACCGCTTAAGAACTGTTGTGCAGAACCTGTTGGTCATATTGTCGTCGGGTCAAGCCGTTAGCCAAACGATGCTGGACGAAATAGATGCAATTGTTAAAGACCGATACGACGCAAACTACGCACTGGATCGGCGTTTCGCAGGGAAACAGCAACATCAAGTGTCTCGGAGAAGCGATTCGGCATCACGGTCCCAAACACCCTCGACACATCGGCAGGAAGATGAGCTACTAGCGCATTCATCGTATCCCTTCGACGATCCGGATATCGACGAAGGCGTCTATGTCGATAATGCCGGCTTGGTGTTGCTGCATCCATTTTTGCCGCAACTGTTTACCGCATCGACTTGTTTGCAAGACTATAAAATTGTTAAAACCGGCAGGGCCTTGGCGCTTTTACATTATCTGGCAACCGCAGAAACAGTTGCACACGAATACGACTTGGTATTACCTAAGGTACTGTGCAATATCGACTTGCCCGTGCCGGTCGAAACCCTAACGGAACTGAGTCTCGAAGAACGAAGCGAAGCCGATGAATTATTGACTGCCGTGGTGAAACATTGGGACGTATTACGAAATACCTCGATCGACAGTTTACGAGGAACGTTTATTCTGAGGCCCGGAAAACTGATGCGGCGCGGCGATGGCGACTGGCAACTGCATGTCGAATATCGAAGCTGCGACATTTTACTGGATAGCCTGCCTTGGAACATTGCAACGATTAAGCTGCCGTGGATGCAAAACCTGCTTTGGGTGGAGTGGAGCCTATGAAGACCGGTGTAAAAAAATCATCCGGCACTGTTTCGAAACCGGCCAATCAAGCTTTTTTTGCCAAGGCCGGTTCGAGCGGATTTTTTGCGGCCGCGAACGAACCGAAAGCGCCGGCCGTGCAATTGAAAATGACGGCCAACAAACCCGGCGACAAATTCGAAAATGAGGCCGATAACATGGCCGATAAGGTCATGAAGATGCCGGCGCCGGAAGAGCGAGTGCAAAAGGCGGAATTACCGGAGGAAAAAGTTCAGAAACAAGAAGAGCCTCTTCAAAAAGCCGAGCTTCCCGAAGAAAAAGTCCAAAAACAAGAGGAAGAACCACTCCAAAAAGCCGAAGAGCCCGAGCGAACGATACAAAAGCAAGAAGACGAAACACTGCAAAAGGCTGAAAGACCTGAAGACAAACTACAAAAGGCGGAAGCTCCTGAAGAAAAATTGCAAAAGCAAGAGGAAGAGCCCTTACAAAGGGCTAAAGCTCCCGACGAAGAACTGCAGAAAGCCGAATCAAGCGACGAAGAGATCCGAAAAAAAGAAGAAGACCAATTACAACGCAAAGGCGACGGCGCGCCCGGCGTCAGTAGCCAAGTCCAATCGGCGATTCATAATAAAACCACCGGCGGCGAGGCTTTATCCGGCGATATCCGAGGCTTCATGGAGCCTCGCTTCGGCGCCGACTTTAGCAACATTAGGATTCATCACGACGCCGAAGCCGGCGGCTTAAGCAACCGACTCAGCGCGAAAGCCTTTACCTACCGTAATCACATATTCTTTTCCCACGACCAATACCGGCCCGGTACCGGAGAAGGTAAGCAACTGCTTGCACACGAACTGACCCATACGATACAACAGGGCGCCGCCGTGCAGCGGAGTCCGCAGGTGACAACGACTGCAACGCATCCTGCGCTACAACGCAGTTTTTTACCGGATCCGCGCGATTTCATTGCCAGAAAGGCTGCGTTGATACCGGGCTTCCCGATGTTGACCGTGGTGATCGGCATGAACCCGGTGACCGGTGCGGCTGTCGATCGCAGTCCGGGCAACATCATGCGGGGAGTCATCAGTCTGCTGCCCGGAATCGGCCCGGTTATCAATCAAGCCTTGGATAATCATGGAATCTTTTCGAAAATAAGCGACTGGGTTTATCAGCAATTCGATGCACTCAAGGAAATGGGGAGCGGTATTTGGGAAAGCGTTAAACAATTTATCAAAGAGCGATCGATTACCGATATCAAAAATCTGGATGCTGTTTGGGAGCAGGGCAAGCGCCTAATTACCGGACCAATAGACAAAGTAAAATCTTTTGCCGCCGGTCTCGTCGGCGGAATTGCCGGTTTGATCAAGGATGCGATTCTCAATCCGATTGCCGAGTTTGCGCGCAGTCAAACGAATGCTTATCCGTTGTTGTGCTCTGTTCTCGGCAAGGATCCGATTACCGGCGATAAGGCGCCGGACGATGCCGAGGCGTTGATCGGCGGATTCATGAATTTGATTAATCAGGGCGATGTCTGGGCCAAGATTCAGGAAGCGAATGCAGTGCCACGCTGCATGGCTTGGTTCAAAAAATCGATGCAAACGGTCAAAACTTTTGCCGTACAAATTCCGGGGCTTTTTATTGCCTCGTTCAAGGCATTGGAAATCAAGGATATTATTTTGATTCCGCTCGCGTTCGGAAAACTGGCCAAGGTTTTCGGCTCGTTTGCGGGTCAATTCATCGGTTGGGCGGGAAGCGCCTTGTGGAATCTGCTGGAGATTATTTTTGACACCGTTAAGCCCGGCGTAATCGGTATCGTCAAGCGTACCGGCGGTGCACTGAAAGCGATTTTAAAAAATCCGTTACCTTTCGTCGGTAATTTGGCTGCGGCCGGTAAATTGGGTTTTCAACAGTTCGCCGGCAATTTTCTAGGACATCTCAAAAAAGGGCTGTTCGAATGGCTAACCGGTTCATTGCCGAGTGTTTATATCCCTGCATCGTTTGCATTGGGCGAGATTGCGAAGTTCGTGTTTTCGGTGTTGGGATTAACTTGGCAAAATATGCGCGTCAAATTAGTCAAAGTGCTCGGCGAAAAAACCGTTCAGGCGCTCGAAACCGGTTTCGACATCGTCAAAACATTGGTCACGCAAGGACCTGCTGCCGCATGGGATAAAATCAAGGATCAGCTTTCGGACCTCAAGGACACCGTGATCGGTGGAATTATAAGTATGGTTGTCGACATGGTCGTCAAAAAGGCTGTTCCCAAGATCGTTTCAATGTTTATACCGGGTGCCGGTTTCATTTCGGCTATTTTGTCCATTTACGATCTAGTGATGGTCGTCGTGCAGAAATTGTCGAAAATCGCCCAGGTCGGCGCCGCATTCATCGGTTCGATCGTTCAAATCGCCGCCGGCAACATCGGTGCGGCGGCCAAACGCGTCGAATCGGTACTGGCCGGCATGTTGTCGCTGGCCATCAGTTTTCTCGCCGGCTTCGCAGGTTTCGGTAAAGTCGCCGATAAAGTCATGGGAGTAATCAAAAAAGTTCGCGTGCCGATTGATAAGGCGTTGGATAAGTTGATTGGCTGGATCGTCAGCAGGGCTAAGGCTTTGTTTGCGAAGTTCTTTGGCGGGAAAAGCAAATCGGATGAGCGAACCGATGCTCAGAAACAAGCGGATTTAGGCAAAGCAATGAGTGAAGTCATTCCCATGATGGAAAACCATCAACTATCGCGTAATAAAAAAGTGTCTAACCTGATGCTAATAAAGCAAAAATACAGAATGTCTAAATTGGAATTTGTTACTGAGTCACGGAAAGGAGCTACAGAGAAATTTCATGTTGAAGCGGAAATCAACCCTAAAGCTAAGTCGCCGACGATGATGGATACTGTGCTACCTAGGGAAATGATTAAGCTTCCTACACAAACTATTGGTGTTCCGATACCTCGCCCTAAATCCGGTGGTGCTGAAAATGTATTATCTGGACCGGAGAAGACCGGACAAACTGGCAAGCATCGTTCTCATATCTTTGGTCCTATTATTGGGCATGATTTATCTGAGGGGATGTCTTATGCTCCTAAGTTGGTCAATCTGAGTTACATGGAGCACGGAATAGAAACGTTTATGAAACATCTCGTTGAAATAGAACCTCCAGGCGTGGTATTCAAATTGAGTCCGGCTATTCGTAGAAAAAGAACGGCTGTATTGGAAGAAGTTAATTATGTTGTGACTGCACATAAGGGTGAGGAGAAAGCGACAATTTGCGATATTACGATTGAGCTTGATTACACCAAAAGTGAAAACAATCCCAAAGTTCTACTTTCCGTAGAACTTGTCGGGCGTTTGTTCGGGTGATATCAAGGCTATGTTCGTATTAATAGTTGAAAAATCCGCAAGCCAGAGTTTGCCGTCAGGATGTCCCAAACCGGAATTTGTGACATAGCATAAAAGATTTTTGGTTCCCAATGTATACACAAGACCGGTAAAGGTGCTGAACAGAGGTTATCGAATACCTGGGAATGGTACTATTTGAAAAATCTGTGGATATTGAAAGTCAATCGTGACGAATGCGTTGTTCCCACAAAGGGCTGGATGCTCTGTGGGAGCAGATCCCCTGATCGCGATTTCGAGGTCGAGAGTGTTAAGCGAAAATAAATGGTATCGAGGCCTCATTGGCTGATATTGCAAAAGGGGAATTTATGACTTATGTATAACGATGAGCGGTACTCCGTGGAAACGCATACCTTCGCTGCCGAGGCAAGAACGATATGAATTCCTATGCTGGAGCGGTGGGAACGAGTAGCACGGCAACCCTACCGAGGTTAACTAAGCCAATATGATTTGACCTGAGTAAGGATTCAGTGGTTAGGAATAAGCACAAATCGGCATTTTTTTACGGTCTTTGTCCTAAATAAAATTCAAAAAATGACGCTCAATGAATGTTGATATCGCTAACCTTGAAATAGCCCTTAACTGGTTAAAATCCTTTATTGAAGATTGCCTATATTCGCGCCTTAGAAAACCCTCGGAAATTGAAATAAAGTCGTTGAGTTTTTATAGCAGTGAATCATGGCTGACCGAATTCATAGAAAAATACAACCCTAGCCTGGAAGAGTTTGTCGTACTGTTACTCGCTATCGTTCCTCACCTCCAACCTCATTTCTTCAATAAATTGATTTCCGAGTTTCTTCCCGAAGGCGGCGATTTCCCCGAATTCGGCGGCGTCAAAGGCACTAATCACCGAGGCATTCTTCCCACCGGCGAAACCGCGCAATTCATTCTGGCCGGGGACGATCTGGAAAAACGTCTCGAAGTTCAAAAAATCTTCAGCGACGACCATTGGTTCGCGAAACAAAAAATTCTCCGGCTCGACCCGGTACCCGAAGGCGAGCCGATCATGAGCGGGCGCTTGGTGCTCGACCCTGAAATCGTCGAATGGTTGACGCTCGGCACGGTTAGCAAACCGCGCTTCGGTATCGACTTTCCGGCCGAATATATCGAAACCGAAATGGCTTGGGACGACTTGGTATTGCCGCCGTCGACCTTGACACAAATACGCGAAATCGAACATTGGATCGAATACAACGATACCTTACTGCAAGACTGGGGCATGAAGAAAAAGATCAAGCCCGGTTACCGGGCGTTGTTCTACGGACCGCCCGGCACCGGCAAAACCTTGACTGCGACACTGCTCGGCAAGCAGACCGGCAAGGACGTGTTCCGCATCGATTTGTCGCGCGTCGTATCGAAATATATCGGCGAAACCGAAAAGAACCTGTCGCGTTTGTTCGACAAGGCCGAAAACAAAGATTGGATCTTATTTTTCGACGAAGCCGACGCATTGTTCGGCAAGCGCACCGACATACGAGATGCGCACGACAAATACGCCAATCAGGAAGTCGCTTATTTATTGCAGCGCATCGAGAACTATAACGGCTTAGTGATTCTGGCCTCAAACCAGCGAGCTAATATCGACGAGGCGTTCGTGCGGCGCTTTCAAGCTATCATTCACTTTCCACTGCCGGGTGCGGATGAGCGCTACGAAATTTGGCGCAAAACAATTCCCGAACAGCTCGAGGTTCATATCGACATCGATTGGCGGCAGGTAGCGAATCGTTACGAATTGTCTGGTGCGAGCATTTTAAATGTTACCCACTATTGCGCGGTTGAAATCATAGCGGCGCAAAGCGCAAGGCTCGATCTAAAAAGACTGGAAACCGCGATTCAACGCGAATTCATCAAAGAAGGCAAGGTTGTTTAGATTTTGCTCGCTACTATAAACCTAAAGCAGCAGATGATATGTGCTGTAGGCCGTTCCTGCCGAGCAAAGAAAGCGCCGTAGGGTCAGCTAACTTAAGCGTCATTCCGCCAGGGATTGGCGGAATCCAGTGCCATGGATGGCAATGCCTAACCTTACCTGGATATCGGTAATCCATGCCAATATGACTAATAAAGCGGCAAATGCAAGCGCGCCAAGATTTTTCGCGAAAGCTGAAATGGGGTCCGTCCGATTTCAGCAGCGAAAAATGACTTGGCGATTATTGCCTTCGGCGGCCCCGATTCGCCCTGCGTCCGTGCCACTACGCCACATCATCGTAAACTCGATGCGGCTCCGTAGCACTCCCACAAATGGCTTTACGCCGTGTCGCGATGCCTTGTATTTTGCCTCCGCCTGCGCTATTCGCGCAGACTCCGGCAAAACACCCGGCGCTACGGCTATCGGGGACTAAAAATCTTCACTTCGCTAGCGCTCCGTTTCCAAGATTTTCAGCGCGCATAGGATAAGCGCTAAGTTAGCTCTTATGGGTGCATGGCGTTACCATGAAACCGCCGCTGTTTACCAACATTTTCTGCTCTTTTCATATCTCATCAAGCAATTGATATTAAAAGTATAAAAAATTATCTTCATGAGAGCCAAATCGAAGCTTGAAGGTTCTAAAACACCTTCACCGGATTGGTGAAGCTCTTTTTAGGATAAAGCATCCCATCCATGCTGATACAACCGGGCCGGGCTTGTTCTACACTAAGCTCCAGACGACGTCGGCGCTGACGCGCCTCCCCGGCTAAGCTTGGCGTTAGCAGTTACTCCCACGTTTGCCCCTCTTTGCCAAATGAGTAAAAAAAGAATATTTTATACTCATGAGCGACTTTGAATAAGATGACGATAAAAGCCAAGCCAATCTGGAAAAGCACGGAATCGACTTTCTGGATGCCCAGGCCCTCTGGCGAGACACTGACCTGCTGGAACTCCAAGCTAGATCGGATGATGAACCTCGTTTTCTGGTCATAGGTCTGATTGGTTCGAAACACTGGTCAGCCGTCGTCACCTATAGAAACGGAACAGTTCGGCTTATTTCTGTAAGGCGCTCCCGCAAACGAGAGGTAGAACTATATGAACGCTAAAGATTTTGATAAGAAATTTGACCAAGGCAAAAAAGACATCATTGATGATCTTGACTTGTTTACGGCGCGTCGTGTCAACCAGGAACAGAAGCGCATAAATGTCGACTTTCCTTCGTGGGTAGTAGACTCGTTGGACCGTGAAGCGGCTCGTATCGGTGTTACCCGGCAATCGATCATCAAGGTCTGGCTGGTTGAGCGCTTGAAAGCTGAAGCTGCTAACAAAGCCCTCAATGGTGACGCCTCAAGCGGCGGACATTAGCAGAGCGTTAAAGCGCACTGATGTCGCACCTCTTCGCCAATTTCTGTCTTTCCGTCGCACCCAAAAGATCGTCATGCTATCGCTGGCGGAGCAATTCTTTCAATTGATGAGTTAGTTGCCGAAATTACGTTATAAACTTAACGAGGCGCTCAAGCGGTCGGCTTAGCTTTGCGTTATGGGAATGAGGGAAATCGTTTCAACAACATTCGCTGAAAATCTTGGAAATGGAGCGTTAGCGAAGTGAAGATTTTTAGCCACCGATAGCCGTATTGCCGGGTGTTTTGCCGGAGTCCGCGCGAATAGCGCAGGCGGAGGCAAAATACAAGGCTTTTAGTGCAATGCAGTTTCGTCGGCGTGAGGGAAATTAATCCTGCCCCTTTTCCTAGTTCCAATTTTTTCGGCTTACTTTGGTCATTTCGATTACTTTGCCAAGGGCAAGGCTTTATTGTCTAGCGTAAACGGTTGGCATGCTCTACATTTGCACAATGAGAATGCCGATTTAATTTGTCTTGGAACCTTCGGAGTTTTCACCAGAGTGAACGGTATATCTCGTCTGAAATAGATAAAAATTTTGTATCGAGATCGTATTTTGAAAATAAAAGACACGCTTTATGTTGCACATGTTCGTTCTAATGATAAGAAAATACAAACTTTGGAAGAGCACCTTATCGATGTTGCTGAAATTGCAAAAAAACTGGCCGCTAAAATCAACCTGCCGGAAGCGGGCGAATTGATCGGTTTGCTGCATGATTTCGGCAAATACAGCACTGAGTTTCAAAATTATCTGCAATCAGCCACGGGGCTGATCGATCCTGACATCGACAATGAAGCCGTCGACGCCAAAGCGCTGAAAGGTAAAATTGATCACTCCAGCGCCGGTGCGCAATGGATTTGGCAAGAGTTGAGCCGTTATGGCAATAACGGCGAAGGCCGCTTGTGCGGGCAGATTATGGCGGTTTGCATTGCCTCGCATCACAGCGGCCTGATCGACTGCCTGAAACCGGACGGCAGCAACGGTTTCAATGTGCGCATGCAGAAAGACGACGTCCGAACGCATTTGGCCGAATGCAAGGAGAACGCCGACAGTCAAATTCTCGAACGAGCAAAGAAACTAATGGACAAGCCGCTGCTAAAAGCGATGCTCGAACAAATCAGGGTAATGATGATGTCCGGCTCGAAGCAGTCAACAACGATACGAGAATTTTATTTGGGCTTTTGGACGCGATTTTTGTTTAGCTGTCTGATCGATGCCGATCGCATCGACAGCGCCGATTTTGAAACACCCGGTAATGCGTGCTACCGAAACAAAAACGACTTGCAATTGACAGTGGCGATAGAGCGTCTGGAATTGTTTTTGGCAGGATTCTCGAATAAACCGACCGAATCCAATACTCCGATTGACGGAATCCGGCGCGAGATTTCCGAAGTGTGTAAAAACCGTGCCCACGAGCCGCAAGGCATCTATACGCTGACCGTGCCGACCGGCGGCGGCAAAACCTACGCAAGTTTGCGCTATGCCTTGCACCACGCTCAAAAGCATAAATTGGAGCGCATCATTTACGTCATTCCATATACCTCGATCATTGAACAAAATGCCGCCGCGATACGCAGCGCACTTGAACGGGAAAGCGATGCGTATCCGTGGGTGCTTGAACAACACAGCAATTTGGAACCGGAACGACAAACCTGGCACAGCAAATTGGCCGCTGAAAACTGGGACGCGCCGATAGTCTTGACGACGATGGTGCAGTTTTTGGAAACTCTGTTCGGCGGCGGCACACGCGGTGTTCGGCGCTTGCATCAACTGGCGAACAGCGTCGTGATTTTCGATGAAATTCAAACCCTACCGATTCAGTGCACGCATTTATTCTGTAATGCGCTAAACTTTTTAGCCGATCATGCCGGGATGACCTCCGTACTGTGCACCGCTACGCAACCGGTGCTGGATCTTTTGCGAGCGCCCGACAAAGGACAGCTATGGTTGCCGCAAAACAGCGAGTTGATGCCCGATGTCGGCAGCCTGTTCGATCAACTCAAACGGGTCGTTATTAGTGACAAAACCAAACCCGAAGGTTGGAGCGAAGACGAAATCGCCGAATTGGCGCTGACCGAACTCGACACAAAAGGAAATTGCCTGGTCATCGTCAATACCAAAGCCTGGGCGCAGGCCTTGTATTTGAAATGCGCCGAAACCGTCGATATCGAATGCCTGTTTCATCTGAGCACAGGCCAATGCGCCGCGCATCGAAAGGCCTTGTTCAAGCTTATGCGCCGGCGCTTGGCGGACGGGTTGCCGGTGTTATGCACCAGCACGCAGTTGATCGAGGCGGGCGTCGATATCGATTTTGCCAGCGTGGTTCGTTTCTTGGCCGGGCTCGATTCGATCGCGCAAGCGGCCGGGCGTTGCAACCGTAACGGACGCTTGCCGATCGCGACGGTGCATATCGTCAATCCGGTTCGGGAAACCATTGCGCAATTGATCGACATCAAGGTCGGTCAGGAAAAAACGAGGCGCGTCTTGAGCGAAATCGAAGATGAAGACCTGTTGTCGCCCGAAGCGATGCGGCGTTATTTTCAATACTACTTTCATGACCGTGCCGACGCGATGAGTTACCCGCTGTCGGCCAAGCAGGTAGGACGGGACGATACATTGCTCAATTTATTGAGTGAAAACAAATACAACATCGGCCACAATGCCCTATTGCATCTAAAACAATCGTTCATGACCGCCGGCAATGTGTTCAAGGCGATCGACGCGCCGACACATTCGGTCATCGTACCTTATCGTGAAGGCAAACAATTGCTCGTCGAGTTGGGCGGTATCGCCAAACAATTTGAAGCGCGGCGGTTTCGCGAATGCTTGCAACGCGCTCAGCAATACAGCGTCAATGTCTTTCCGAACGTTTGGAAACGGCTGGTCGAACAGCAGGCGGTCTACGAAATTCAACCGGGCGAAGGAATTTACGGTCTGGACCAGCGTTATTACAGCGAAGCCTTCGGTCTGTCGACCGAGCCGGTCGGCAAGGCCGAGGCGATAATTTTATAAGGAGTATGTGTGAAAAACAGCATCAGTTTTCGATTGTGGGGGCGTCATGCCTTGTTTACCGATCCGGTAACGCGCATCGGCGGCGAGAAATGTTCCTATCATCTGCCAACCTACGAAGCGATCAAAGGGGTGCTCAAGTCGATCTACTGGAAACCGACCTTGATCTGGCACGTCGATAAAGTCAGAGTGATCAAGTTGCTGAGAACGCAGACCAAAGGAGTAAAACCTGTGAAATATCATGGAATCTATCCAAGTGACAAGGACTCTCTAAAAAAACAAGTATCTTTTCATGATTTGGCTATTTATACCTTTTTGCAGGACGTGGAGTACCAGGTGCAGGCGCATTTCGAATGGAACGAACATCGGCCCGAATTGGCAAAGGACAGAATCGACGGCAAGCATTACAGCATCGTACAGCGCATGCTGGAACGGGGCGGCCGGCAGGATATTTTTTTGGGCACGCGCGATTGCCAGGCTTACGTCGAACCGTGCGAATTCGGCACCGAAAAAGGCGCTTACGATGACATTGACGAACTGGCATTCGGCTTGATGTTCCACAGTTTCGCCTACCCCGATGAAACCGGCATCGACGAACTGCACAGCCGATTTTGGCACGCGACGATGAAAAAAGGCATTTTAGAATTTCCAAGACCGGAAAACTGTCCGGTCAGCCGTTTCGTCAGACCGATGCGCCGCAAGCCTTTCGGAATAGGCAGTAATTTACTGGCCGTCGAGGATGAGGAGAATCGCTAATGAGTTGGATGGAAAAGCTTTATCAAACCTATGAGCAAGGGAGTCATTTGGAAACCTTCAAGGCATGGCCGATTTCCCATTTTGTAAAAACGGCCCATATTGAAGTCGTGATCGACGGAAACGGTAATCTCAAAAACGATCGTATTAAACTGTTGTCGGGAGAAGAAACATTGACCCTGATACCAGTGACAGAGAGTTCGGCAGGGCGGTCGGGTACCAAAATTGCGCCGCATCCTCTTTGCGACGAACTAGGTTATTGTGCTGCGGATTTACCGGAAAGAAAACACGAAAAAAACCAGATGTTTATGAATCAATTGAAAACCTGGTGTTTATCCGATTATACGCATCCGAAAGTACAAGCAATATACCGCTATCTTGAACAACAAAGCTTATGGCTTGATATCACTCGAGTTATTGAGTTTCCGTTATCTTTTACAAATAGGAGCGGTCAAAAAACCAAAGTTTCTGCAGATAAGGCATTCGTAAGATGGAGAGTTGAAGAGCCTGGAAATCCTTGTTCTGCGACGTGGGATGATCAAGAGTTGATTGAAAAATGGATTCAGTACGATCGGGCGAATCATCAGGACGAAGGCGTTTGCTATGTCAGCGGAGCGTGTGCTCGGCTAATACAAAACCATTCCCGGTTTCTCAGGAATTCAGCCGATGGCGCGAAACTGATTTCGTCGAATGACGACAGTGGCTTTACCTTTCGCGGCCGATTTCTCGAAGACGGCGAAGCCTGCGGCATCAGTTTCGACATTTCCCAAAAAGCGCATAACGCCTTGCGCTGGCTCATATCCCGCCAAGGTTATCGAAACGGCGATCAAGTCTATGTAGCCTGGGCGGTTTCGGGTAAGCCGATCCCGGAACCGTTGGCCGATACCTGGTCTTTTCTGAATACCGGCGATTTCGATTTGGAAGAAGTCGATCAGGCCGAGGCGCCTGAGCAAACGGACGACACTGTCGATCATTCGATTGATTTAGGCCAATCCTATGCGCAACAGCTGAGCAAAAAAATGGCCGGCTATCGGGCCGAATTGACGGCCAACGAGCAAATCGTCGTGATGGGCATTGATTCGGCGACACCCGGGCGTATGGGAATCCTTTATTACCGTGAATTATTTCGGGACGATTTTTTCAATCGGCTTGAGTCCTGGCATACCGAGTTTTCGTGGCCGCAACGTCATACGCTCGAAATTCCGAACGATACGGGGAGAAAACCGAAAACCAAAGTCATTTGGCCGGTCAGTTCGCCCGTTCCTATCGCGATTGCCAAAGCCGCCTACGGCGAGAAGGTCACCGACAATCTCAAGAAAAAAGTCATCGAGCGCTTGGTGCCCTGTATCGTCGACGGTCAACCCTTTCCTTGGGATTTGGTCGACAACTGCATTCGCAAGGCGACTAACCGCAACGCTTACGCCAGTGATGGACAATGGCTGTGGGAGAAAAACCTCGCCATTGCCTGCGCGCTTTTCAAAGGCTATTACCGCAGACACCCAAACTCAAATCAAAGGAGAAACTATGCCATGGCATTAGAAGAAAACAATCGATCGCGAGACTACTTGTACGGACGGTTACTTGCGATCGCCGAGCGTATCGAAGAAGTGGCTCTTAATGTCGGCGGGGAAAACCGGTCGACTACAGCGGCTCGTTTGATGCAACGCTTCGCCGACCGTCCCTACGAAACTTGGCGCTCGATCGAGTTGGCCTTGCAACCCTATATTCAACGATTGCGCGTGTCGCGCGCCGGCTTTTTAACCAACCGGCAGAAAGAGCTCGATGCCGTGATCGCTTTATTTAATGGCGAAGATTTCAGAAGCAAAGCGCCGCTTTCCGGCGAATTTTTGCTGGCATATCACTGCCAGCGGCAAAAATTCAAAACGAAAACAGACACTCACGAACCCAACGAAACTGAAGCACAAGGAGACTCAGAATGAGCGAACTGGACCGAAACACATTGAGCCATAAAATCGACTTTGCCGTTATTTTCAGCGTCGATCACGCCAATCCCAACGGCGACCCGCTCAACGGCAACCGGCCGCGCACCGATTATGACGGTTACGGCGAAATGACCGATGTTTGTCTGAAACGGAAAATCCGCGACCGCTTGCAAAGCGAAAGCTTTTCGATTTTCGTGCAATCCGACGAAAAGAAAACCGACGGTATGACCAGTTTGAAAAATCGGGCCGAAGCGGAACCACCAATCGGATTGGGTAAGGATGCGTTCAATCCCAAGAAGCAAAGCAAGGATCAAACCGCGCAAATGGCCTGTGCGAAATGGTTTGACGTTCGCGCTTTCGGGCAAGTCTTTGCGTTCGGTAAGGACGGCGATGCAGCCGGCGTTTCGATTCCGATTCGAGGGCCGGTCACGATCCAATCGGCTTTCAGCGTCGAACCGGTCAGTATTACCAGTACGCAAATCACCAAGAGCGTCAACAGCGAAGGCGATGGTAGTAAAAAAGGAGCCGATACGATGGGCATGAAGCACAGGGTCGACCATGCCGTTTATGTCGCTTACGGTGCGATCACGCCGCAACTGGCCGAGAAAACCGGGTTCAGCGATGACGATGCCGAGGCGATCAAAAAGGTTTTGCCGAGACTGTTCGAAGGCGATGCGTCATCGGCAAGGCCCGAAGGCTCCATGGCCGTCAAAAAAGTGATTTGGTGGCAACATAATAGCCGAAGCGGTCAATATTCTTCGGCCAAGGTACATGGCAGTTTGACGGTCAATGCCGACGGCAGTTATGAGCTGGAAACGCTTCCTGGATTGCAGCCGGAGGAAAAAGAAGGCTTTTGACGACAAGCTGTAGGAGCGACTTCCAGAGCGCGACTGAATGGTTTTCTGCAAATTTTGACGATGAACGATCTAGAGCCGATTTACCTATCCCGTTTGCAACACTATCTGTATTGTCCCCGGCAATTCGCGCTGATCGAGTTGGAATACGTTTGGCTCGAAGATCGCTTTACCGCCGAGGGACAAGTGTTGCATCAGCGAGTCAACCAACCCGACCGCGAGACGCGCGGAGATATTCGTACCGTTAGAGCGCTGCGTTTGTCTCATGCCGAATTGGGCATCGAAGGCGTGGCCGATGTGGTCGAATATCACCGGCAGTCGGACGGTACGGAAGTTCCATTTCCGATCGAATACAAACGCGGCCGGCCCAAGGCGCACCGGGCCGATGAAGTCCAGTTATGCGCCCAAGCGCTCTGTCTGGAAGATATGGAAAATGTCGAAGTGCCGGAAGGCGCTTTGTTTTACGGCGAAGTACGCAGGCGGCATGCGGTCGTTTTCGATCAGACATTACGTGAATTGACGCTGGAGACTATTACGGGCTGCCGCGAAATTATCCGCAGCAAAGAAACGCCGAAAGCCGATTACCAAGCGAAAAAATGCCGAAACTGTTCGTTGCTCGAACAATGCCATCCGCAAATATTTGGCAAATCCGCGTCGGCCTGGTTGGCCCGGCAACTTGCACAGGACTGAATATGCGACCGTTAAGAAACGTCATTTATATCCAAACTCAAAATTCCTGGTTACACAAAGACAACGAGAATCTGGTTCTAAAAGTCGATAAAGAGCTGAAAGCGCGTGTACCGATCCATAAATTACAAGGACTGGTTTGCTTCGGGCAAGTCAGTATTTCGCCTTATTTGATGGCGCATTGCGCGGAAAACGGCATAACGATTACCTATCTAAATCAATTCGGAAAATTTCTGGCGCGAGTCGAAGGGCCCGTAAGCGGCAATGTTTTGCTGCGTCGTACCCAACACCTGACCGGCGCGGATACCGCAAAGAGCGTCGCGATCGCACGAACGATGTTGACCGGAAAGCTTTATAATCAGCGCTCGGTATTGAGACGTTATCTGCGTGATTACGGGAATCAAGCCGAGCAGCAAAATATGACGCACGATCTGGCAGCCGCCGAGAAACGCTTGAGCCGATGTATGCAACAACTGGCCGACTGTAACGGGATTGATACCTTGATGGGCAGGGAAGGGGAGGCGGCACAGGTTTATTTCGGCGTGTTTCAACACTTGATCCGTCAACCGGGCTTCGAATTCGACGCACGCAGACGCCGGCCGCCGACCGATCCGGTCAACGCACTCTTGTCGTTTTGTTATACCCTGCTGACCCATGATTGCCGCTCCGCGCTCGAAACGGTCGGCCTCGATCCTGCCAGCGGTTTTTTGCATCAATTGCGTAGCGGCAGACCGTCATTGGCGTTGGATTTGGTCGAGGAATTCAGGCCGATGGTCGAACGCTTCGTCCTGTCGTTGATCAACAAACGTCAACTTGCCCTTAATGACTTCGAAACCTGGCCGAATGGTTCGGTGACGCTCAAGGAAGAGCCGCGTAAAACATTGTTGGCCGCCTGGCAGGATCGCAAGCAAGATACCTTGATGCATCCTTGGTTTGAAGAAACCGTACCGGTTGGTTTATTACCGTGGCTGCAAGCCCAAATACTGGCGAGATTCTTGCGCGGCGATTGCGACAGCTACGTGCCGTTCTTGTGGAAATAATGGGAGATAGATCGATGATGATACTGGTGACCTACGATGTTAGTTTTAAGACCGAAACCGGGCCCAAGCGCTTGCGGAAAATCGCGAGACTTTGCCAAGTATTCGGGCAACGGGTTCAATACTCGGTGTTCGAGATCGAAGTCGATATGGCTCAATGGACGCAGTTGAAAAACGACCTGATTAATGTGATGGACCCGGAGGAGGATAGTTTGCGGTTTTATTATCTGGGCAACAATTGGGAACGAAAGGTAGAACATGTTGGAGCCAAAAAGGTATTGGATTTGAATGGGCTGTTATTGATGTAGCGCGAACCCCAAGTACTCATGAAAATGCTTGGGGTTTCGCAAAATGCCTGTCAATGCCCAATCGATTGATTTATTTTGTATTCTTGTTATTGCATGGCGTCTGACTATAATGAATACCGTATTTGTTTCGATAGGTTCGCATTTGAAAGCGCGTAAAGCCTTTGATTTCAACCGATTGGGTAAATGCAGTCGCGCCCCGTGCGGGCGCGTGGATTGAAACACTTATATAGTGTGAGATATTCAGCGTTGACAGTCGCGCCCCGTGCGGGCGCGTGGATTGAAACATATCCTGCTTTAAATGCTTCAAAAGCATCATGTCGCGCCCCGTGCGGGCGCGTGGATTGAAACTCAGTGTCAACCGGAAAAAAACTACATGGATAGTCGCGCCCCGTGCGGGCGCGTGGATTGAAACTTCTGGTGTCGTTTTAAAATATTTACAGAGAGGTCGCGCCCCGTGCGGGCGCGTGGATTGAAACATCTTCAATGCCCCACTTGCTAGCATATGAAGGTCGCGCCCCGTGCGGGCGCGTGGATTGAAACAACAATTATTGCAGTAAAAACTCGGCTATTTGGTCGCGCCCCGTGCGGGCGCGTGGATTGAAACGCTCTGAGTATGGGGCTGCAACTATAAAAGTTGTCGCGCCCCGTGCGGGCGCGTGGATTGAAACTTTGCAAATATCGATTTCCTCTCGGATATCAGAGTCGCGCCCCGTGCGGGCGCGTGGATTGAAACGGGTCAGGGTCGGGCTCTGGGTCTGGGTCCAGTGGTCGCGCCCCGTGCGGGCGCGTGGATTGAAACTTTGATTTTGCGTTACGTCCGACAGTCCGCGGCGTCGCGCCCCGTGCGGGCGCGTGGATTGAAACGGGTCTGGCTCTGGGTCTGGCTCGGGATCGGGGTCGCGCCCCGTGCGGGCGCGTGGATTGAAACTTAGACTTGCAGAGTCGCCGGGCGGTATGCAAGGTCGCGCCCCGTGCGGGCGCGTGGATTGAAACATCTTTAATGCCGGATAATTGCATAAACTGTGGTCGCGCCCCGTGCGGGCGCGTGGATTGAAACTATTTCGAGGTTCCACTATGCTTTATCAAGTTGTCGCGCCCCGTGCGGGCGCGTGGATTGAAACAGCTAAAAAAGCTCGCAACGGCGGTTTATCTCGTCGCGCCCCGTGCGGGCGCGTGGATTGAAACTTGCCCTCGATGCTGTGATGAGACCGGTCCAAGTCGCGCCCCGTGCGGGCGCGTGGATTGAAACGATTCAGTATCGAGCAGCAAGCGAAGCTCGCGCGTCGCGCCCCGTGCGGGCGCGTGGATTGAAACCGGGTTTTGTTGATAGCAGCACTTACGAAACCGTCGCGCCCCGTGCGGGCGCGTGGATTGAAACGCTGCTGAGTCGTTTTTTCGGCTTTAGTGTATCGTCGCGCCCCGTGCGGGCGCGTGGATTGAAACACACATTTGATCGACGGAAGGTTTCTTGTCGAGGTGAAGCGTCAGGAAAGGTCAATATCTGTCTTATTAGGCTCTTGAAAGGTATAAAAAGTCTGAAATATGCTTTGAGCTGCTCAAATATTGGGCACTTACATAGGATTTCAAACTTTACGTATCAGTCTCCGCGCAACCACAAATAACAATTGACGGCTATATGATGTCGATTTTATGCTCCCCGACAATGAAAGTATTAATAGGTTTGCTAACATTATTAGACGTATAGAAGAAAAAAGACTGATAAATGCTGTTCAAATTCGTACCATAGAAATAGAAAAACTCCGCGATACCCTGCTTCCCAAACTCATGAGCGGCGAAGTGCGGGTGAAAGTTGCCTAACTGCACAAAAAAGCGCATCATTCGATGACATAGTACGGAGGACATTATGCGCACGACGGTTGTTTTAGATGATGACTTACTCGAAAAAGCCCAAGCCTTAACCAACCTAAAAGAAAAATCCAGCCTCATCAAAGAAGCCTTGAAGGCCCTGATTGAACGCGAGAGCGCCAAGCGCCTAGCCAGCCTGGGCGGTATTGCCCCCGATTTGCAGCCCATCCCGCGCCGGCAAACCGAGTTGTAACAATGCCGATCTTAGTGGATACCTCGGTATGGATCGACCACTTTCGCAAAAAAGAACCTGCGTTAGTCGGTTTATTGGAAAGCGGCCAAGTGTTAGGTCATCCGTTTGTCCGGGGTGAACTCGCGTTAGGTCATTTACCGCAACGGCATACCCTTTTGGGGTTATTGGATAACTTGCCGCAAGCCCCGGTTGCCTTCGATGCGGAAATCAACCGGTTTATCGAAGCGAATGCCTTATTTGGTTTAGGCATCGGTTTTGTCGATGTGCATCTGTTAGCCGCTGCAAAATTGGCGCTTAACGCTACCTTATGGACACGCGATAAACGCCTATTGGCCGTTGCTACGCAGCTCACTATGAACTATCAACCCTAAGCATCAGCGCATGACTTTAACAAACCCGCCCCAACAAATCGCCATCTATCAAAATGAAGACGGCAGCATTCGCATTGATGTTCACTTGGAACAAGATACCGTTTGGCTTAATCAAGCGCAAATGGTTGAATTATTTGGCCGTGACCAGTCGGTTATTTCGCGGCATATTGCCAATGCGTTCAAGGATGAGGAGGTTTCTGAAAAAAGCAATATGCAAAAAATGCATATTGCAAATTCTGACAAACCTGTGGCCTATTACGATCTGGATGTGATTATTTCCGTAGGTTATCGTATTAAGTCTAAACGAGGCGTGCAGTTTCGGCGTTGGGCAACCCAAATTTTGAAGCAATACCTACTGCAAGGCTACGCGCTCAACGAACAAAAACTGCGAGCCAGCCAGGAAAAGCTGGCCGATCTGCAACAGGCTATCGCCTTATCGTCGCGCCTGGTGCATAACAAAGCCTTGTCAGCCAGCGAGTCGCAAGGCATTTTGGCGATTCTGGAACAATACAGCCACGCCTTGACGGTGCTGGATGATTACGACCATCAACGCTTGGTTATCGCGGGTACGCAAAAAGCCACGCAAACGCCGATTGGCTATGAAGAAGCCATCGCTCAAATCCGGTTATGGCGTGAACAGGAACAATTAAGCGGCTTGTTCGGCAACGAGAAAGACGACTCGTTCAAAAGTTCGCTGGCCACGATTTATCAAACCTTCGGCGGCGAAGAACTGTATCCGAGCATCGAGGAAAAAGCGGCGAATCTGTTGTATTTCATCGTCAAAAATCATTCTTTCAGCGATGGCAACAAACGTATCGCGGCGGCGATTTTTGCCTGGTTTTTGCAGCGGCACGATTTTCTGTACAACCAAGACGGCGAAAAACGCATTGCCGATAACGCCCTGGTTGCCTTTACTTTGTTGATTGCCGAAAGCAAACCGGAAGAAAAAGATACCATCGTCAAAGTCATAATCAATTTAATCAATGGTAAAAATGGATGACTCGTTAGACGGTTCCGAGCTGGCCAAACATCACACCACCAAGCAGCAACGCAAAGCCTTGGCCGAACGGATGAAGGATAACAATGATGAAGTCAAGCTCGTTATCGTCCGCAATATGTGGCTGACGGCTTCGATGCGCCCTCAATTGTTGAAGTTCAATAAAATTAACTTGTACAGAGATTTAAATACAACTGCGGAGCAGTTACTTTAGGGGAAATCTGACGCTACAATCTCGTGTCGATGACATCTCCAAAATTGGTCCACTGGCAATGCGCCTAAGGCTAAATGGTGCCGAGGCGTAACCCGAGCGAATAACAATCCAATGCACCCGCGCGGCAAAGTCTGGCGTTTTCAAATGGATCACTCGTCGCCGCAGGGTGATTGGTAATGTTAGGCAAATAGGCAATAGAAACAATGGAAACCGTATCTTACAAAGAGCTATTGAGCATTGTTGCCATCGTATTGACTTTTCTGGCGACGGCTCCTTACATATATTCCATTTTGAAAGGTGCGACCAAACCGCATGTATTTTCTTGGGTGATTTGGGGTACAACCACCTTCGTGGTTTTTCTGGCGCAACTTAATAACAAGGGCGGCGCTGGGGCTTGGCCAATCGGGGTTTCGGGGATTCTTACGATCTTCATTGCCATCTTAGCTTTCGCAAAGCGCGGGGATGTAACGATCGCAAAAACGGATTGGGTTTTCCTGGTAACGGCGTTATCTTCTTTACCGCTGTGGTACTTCACCTCGGATCCGCTCTGGGCGGTTGTTATTCTCACAACAGTGGATGTGCTGGGGTTCGGTCCTACGATTCGCAAAGCCTATCACCAGCCGACATCCGAGCCGTTACACTTTTATGCTTTGTTCGCTATCCGCAATCTATTGGTTGTTATGGCGCTTGAACACCATTCACTGACTACCGTTCTTTTCCCTGCCGTGTTGGGGTTAACATGCGTATTCATCATGGTTTTGATGACGTACCGCAGACTGGCTATTGTAGTCGTCAGTCAAGGAGAGCAATGATAAAGGCAGTTTTGCCGATCCGGTCAGGTAATTTCCCTGGAAAATTAGCGAACAATGACGCCTATAGCCGCAAACGCCGTTCAAGACGCGGTAAATTTTGTTGTTTCCCAAACTCCTTGGTATTCAGTCTCGCAAGCTCTAGTTTGCCAAATTCGCGAAGCTGGAGCTTCCCGTACTGCATTCCCAAGCAAAGAGCTTGGGAATGAGCGAAGTCTAATGAACTTCGTAAAAATTATATTTAAATCAATCGTCATCATTAGTCTCTAGAGTCGTCTCCCAACCGCCGCCCAAGGCCTTATATAACGCGGCAAGCGCTGTAGCGGTCGCGGTCTCGCTTTGAGCTAGGCTGCTCTGATCCTGCAGCAGTCTCGATTCGATATCCAAGACCGTCAGAAAATCGCTGAGACCGGCATTGAAGCGCAAGTGAGCGAGTTCTTGGGCTCTTTGACTTGCCTCGGCCGCCGCGGCCAGCAATTTTCGTCTGGCGCGCTCCTGGTTGTAATTGATCAATGCGTTTTCGGTTTCTTCGAGCGCATTCAAAACCGTTTGTTCGTATTGTGCCAAATCGGCTTCGGCATGGGCATCGGCTGCATCAATACGGGCGAGGACGCGGCCGAGATCCAGCGCTGCCCAAGTGATTCTCGGACCCGCCGAAAAAGCGTCCGAACCGCCCGTAGCGAGTCCCGATAAGGAACTGGCTTCGAGTGCGATCGAACCGACGAAGGTGACGCGCGGAAAAAGATCGGCCGTTGCGACGCCGATGCGCGCGGTCGATGAGGCCAATGTGCGTTCGGCGATGCGGATATCGGGGCGGCGGCGCAGCAGTTCGGCCGGCGAGCCTATCTGAATCGTTTCGGGCAATTTCGGCAACGGGGCAGGGCGCGACAATCGTTCGGTCAGTGCACCGGGAAATTGCCCGGTCAATACGCTCAGACGATGTATCGTTTTTTGGATCGCGCTTTTTAGGGGCGGAATACCGGCTTTCGTGGCTTCGAGTTGGGCAAGCGCTCTCGATGTGTCGAGTTCGGTGCCTCGACCGTTTACGAGCCTGGACTGCGTGATTTCGGCTGTTTCGGCCTGATTCTCGGCGTTTTTTTGTGCGACGGCCAATTGATTTTGCAAGCCCCGTAACTCGAAATAATTACGCGCGACTTCGGCGATCAGGCTTACGCTCAAATCGCGCAGGCTCGCTTCTTGTGCGTCGACTTCGTCGTCGCTGGCTTCGACGCTGCGGCGAACGCGGCCGAACAAATCCAGTTCCCAAAAGGCATCGAAACCGATGTTATACAGTTTCAATTCGCGCGGCGCGAAGGTGCGGTTATTCATCGCGCCGAAACTGCGTTTCTGGTCGGTATAGCCCGCACGCGAGTTGATGACGGGGACAAGATCCAATCCAGATTCCAAGTACAGCGCGCGGGCTTCTTCGAGATTGGCATAGGCCGTTTTCAGGTCGTAATTGTGCTCGACGGCTTGTTCGACCAAGTCATTCAACTGGCTATCCTCGAACAAGGTCCACCAGTTAAGCTCGATGCCTTCCTTGGAAAATTCGGGATGGACGGCCTGGCCGAATTCTTGCGGCGTTTCGATAAAGGGCAGTCGATAATCGGGACCGACCGCACAGGCGCTGAGCAATGTCAGGCATAACGAAGTCAGACCCAATCCGAGATTGGACCGCGCCCGGCTGCTATTCGTAAAAATGACTTGTTTCATCATTCAGAATCCGATGTAGAGTGTTGCGGCTTTTGTTTCCGAGAAGAGGTCAGACGTTGGACCAGTCCCTGCACGCTGACATAAAACACCGGCGTCAACAACAGGCCGAACAGCGTGACGCCGATCATACCGCTGAATACCGCGGTGCCCAGCAAGCGGCGGGATTCGGCGCCGGCGCCTTGCGCCAGCACCAGCGGCAAAACGCCCATGATGAATGCGAACGATGTCATCAGAATCGGACGCAGCCGAACTCGCGAAGCATCCATGACGGCTGCGAAGCGGTCGAGCCCGCTTTCCTGGCGCTGCTTCGCGAATTCGACGATCAGAATCGCATTTTTACTGGCCAACGCGACCAGTACGATGAAGCCGATTTGGGTAAAGATGTTGTTGTCCATGCCGCTGAGCCAGATGCCGGTCATCGACGACAAGATACACATCGGCACGATCAAGATGATCGCAAGCGGCAATGACCAGCTTTCGTATTGTGCGGCGAGCACCAGGAATACGAACACGACGCTGAGCGGGAACACCAGGAATGCCACGTTGCCGGCCAAGACTTGCTGCAGGCTCAGTTCGGTCCATTCGTAGCCGAATCCGGGCGGCAGTTGTTGGTCGAGCAAGCGGCTCATGATATCGATGGCCTGGCCGGAACTGATTCCGGGCAAGGTGCCTCCGTTGATTTCGGCGGCAGGATACATGTTGTAGCGCGTGATCTTGTCCGGACCGGTGATTTCCTTGACGTCGATGAGCGAGCCGAGCGGCACGATGCCGCCGGCTGCGTTCCGGGTTTTCAATTCGGTAATATCTTCCGGAAGCATTCGGTATTCGGAGTCGGCCTGCGCGACGACTTGGTAGGTCCGCCCGAAGCTATTGAAGTCGTTGACGTACATCGAGCCCAAATAGATTTGCAGCGTTTCAAAGACTTCCTTCAACGGTACGTCCATCGCTTTCGCGCGAGTCCGGTCGACGTCGAGAAATAATTGCGGCACGCTGGCCCGGAAGGTCGTGAATAATCCGGCAAGTCCGGATTGTTGGTTTCCTTCGGCGATCATCTCATTGGCAACGTCTTGCAAGGCATCGATGCCGGCGCTGGTACGGTCCTGAATCTGCAGTTTGAAACCGCCGACCGAACCCATGCCGCGCACCGGCGGCGGCGCGAATACCGCGATATGCGCATCGGGTATTTGCGCGAGGCGTTGTTGCAGTTTTTTGATGATCTCGTTGGCATGCAGTTCGGGCTTGCCGGCGCGGTCCTTGAATTTGTCCAGCGGGGTGAACATCGTCGCGACATTGGACTGATTGGCGCCGGTCAGTACCGACCAGCCGGAATACGCGATCACATGCGCGACGCCTTCGGTATCGAGAATGATGCGAGTGGCTTCCTTGACCACGTCCTGCGTGCGGCTCAATGATGCGGCATCGGGCAGTTGCGTGTACAGAATCAGATAGCCCTGATCTTGTTGCGGAATGAAACCGGTCGGTACTTTTTCGAAGGCCAGCCAGTTCAGGCCGTTCAGCCCGACATAGAGCGTCAATACCAAGGCGGTCATCCGGATCAAGCGGCCGACCAGGCGCGCATAGCCTTCTCCGAAGCGATCGAAAAAGCGGTTGAAGCCGACGAAAAACCAGCCGAACAGCCGGTCGAGCAAGCGCGTGAAAGCATCCTTGTTGCCGTGCGCGCGGTCCAACAACAATGCGCACATCGCCGGGCTCAAGGTCAGCGAATTCAAGGTCGAGATTAGCGTCGAAACCGCGATCGTCAAAGCGAACTGTTTATAGAACGCACCGGATACGCCGGTGATGAAGGCGGTCGGTATGAATACCGCGACCAGCACCAGCGTCGTTGCGATGATCGGCCCGATGACTTCCTCCATCGCTTTGCGCGTCGCGTCTCGGGCGCTCATGCCCTCGGCGATATGGCGTTCGACGTTTTCGACGACGACGATCGCGTCGTCGACGACGATGCCGATCGCGAGCACCAATCCGAACAGCGACAAGGTATTCAACGATAAGCCCATGCCGGCCATCACGGCGAAAGTGCCGATCAACGACACCGGCACCGCGAGCAGCGGAATGATCGCGGCACGCCAGTTCTGTAGGAAGACGATAACCACGATAACGACCAGCAGCAGCGCTTCGAATAAGGTCTTGACGACCGCGTCGATCGATTGCTGAATGAAAACGACCGTGTCGTAGACGAGCGTGTAGTCGAGGCCCTCCGGAAAGTGAGTCTTCATTTTTTCCATCTCGGCTTCGATGGCTTTTTTGGTGTCCAAGGCATTCGAGCCGGGTAATTGGAAAACGGCCAGGCCGACCGTTTGTTCGCCGTCCAAGTACAAACTGGAGTTGTAATCCTTCGCGCCCAATTCGATGCGCGCGACATCCTTGAGACGCGTGATTTTTCCGTCGGAACCTTGCTTGATGACGATATCGGCGAACTGTTCCGGATCGGTCAGCCGGCCCAAGGTGCTGACCGTGTATTGATAGTCGGTCGCTTCCGGAGACGGTTGTTGGCCGACGACGCCGGCCGCGACTTGTATGTTTTGTTCGCGCACGGCATTGACGACGTCGCTTGCCGTCATATTGCGCGCGGCGATTTTTTCCGGGTCCAGCCACAGGCGCATGCTGTAATCGCGCGCGCCGAACACGAGTATTTCGCCGACGCCGGGCAGCCGCGCGAGCGTGTCCTTGATTTGCAATAATGCATAATTGCTCAGGTAGACGCTGTCATAGCGTTGGTCCGGCGAAATCAGGTTGACGACCAGGCTGAGGTCCGGGCTGCGCTTCTTGACGCTGATGCCTTGACGCCGGACTTCCTCGGGCAGTTTCGGTTCGGCCAGCGCGACTCGGTTTTGCACCTGGACTTGCGCCTTGTCGAGGTCGGTGCCGGGCTTGAACGTGATCGTCAGCGCCATATTGCCGCTGTTGGTCGATTGCGACGACAAATACAGCATGTCTTCGACGCCGTTGACTTCCTGTTCGATCGGCGTCGCGACCGTTTCGGCGACGACCGCGGCATTCGCGCCGGGATAGACGGTGCTGACCATCACGGTCGGCGGCGCGATTTCAGGATACTGGGCGATCGGCAATGCGATCAGCGCGAGACCGCCGACCATGACGATTAGAATCGACAAGACCGACGCGAAGATCGGACGGTCGATGAAAAAATGCGTAAATCGGTACATGATTGTTTATTCTCCGCCAAACGTGACGAGTTCTGGCGCGACTTTGGCGCCGGGCCAGACTTTTTGCTGTCCTTCGATCACGACTTTGTCTTCGGCCGTCAAGCCCTCGGAGATGACGCGCAAACCGTCTATGCGCGCGCCCGGAATCACTTTACGGTATTCGGCTTGATCGTCTTGATTCAATACCCAGACGAAGCGTTGCGCCTGATCGGTACCGATAGCGCGATCCGGCAGCAATAGCGCCGGATAGGGGGCGCCGCCTTGTATGCGCACGCGGGCGAAGAAGCCCGGACTCAACAGATTATGGGTATTTTCGAATACGCCGCGCAGAGTCACGGTGCCAGTATCGGTATCGGCGCTCGGCGCGATATAGTCGAGCGTGCCGCGATGCGGAAAATCGCTTTCGTCGGTCAAGTTCAGTTGCATCGGCATGCCTTGAAGATTCTCGCGGCCGCTGAGTTGACGTTTATATTTCAATACTGAACGCTCGTCGGCGTCGATGTAGACATAGACCGGATCGATCGAGACGATGTGGGTCAGCAGCGTCGCGGCGCCGCCGCCGTTGACGAGGTTTCCGGTCGTGATCAATTCGCGCCCGACGCGTCCGTCGATCGGCGCATGAATACGCGTGTATTCGAGATCGAGTTTGGCTCGGTAAACGTTCGCTTCAGCGGCTTGCACCGCAGCGGACGCTTCGCGAAGGCCCTTGCTGCGCCCGTCGTATTCCTCGATGGATATCGCTTTGGCTTTTAATAAGTTTTCGGCGCGCTCGAGGTCGTTCTGCGCGAGTTCTCGTTTGGATTTGGCTCGTTCCAATTCGGCTTGAGCCAGATTCAATTGAGCCTGATAGGGTTTCGGATCGATCGTGAACAATAAATCGCCCTTTTTGACGTTTTCGCCGGCGAAGAAATTGACCTTCTCCAAATGGCCGCCGACCCGAGCCCGGACCTCGACTGCTTCGATCGCTTCGATGCGGCCCGTGAATTCGTCCCATTCGGTGACATCACGGGACAGCGGGTGCGCGATTTTGACCTTGGCAGCCGGTGGAGCTTGGATTTCGGCTGTGTCACCGCATCCGGTCAGCGCGATCGCAATAACCGTAATGACCCAAAACGCTAGCAGACTTGGCGACAAAGACGGAATGTTTCCACCGCTCGTAAGCGAAACTTCGTTGACGGAGGGGCGATATATCGCAAGGGCTGGTTCGGTTTTTGGATTCATCGGTAAGGCGACCTCGATCGCTGCGGATTAAAAGGTAATACAAATTACCGTTTAATTTAGGTATGATCGTCGTTCTTGTCAATGTATTTTATGAGTAAGACAGCATGGTTAAATGTGGACGTCCGCCGAAAGGGCAGGAGTGTGAAAGCCGCGAGCGCCTGTTGGACAGTGCGTTGCAACTGTTTCTGGAGCACGGTTACGGTGATCTGAATATGGAAACGATCGCGAAGGATGCTCACGTATCGATGCGGACGATTTACAGCCGGTTCGGTAATAAGGCGGGGTTATTCGGCGCCGTAATCAAACGTTGCAGCGACCAGTTCGTCGACAGATTGCCCGAAAATCTCGAGCCGGGAGAGGCGCTGGGAGTTTTCGCGAAACACTATGTTCATCTCATAACGCGCCCTGATGCGGTGCGGATCAGGACGATTTTAATCGGCGAGTCGCTGCGTTTTCCGGAATTGGCTGCAAAGTTTTATGAGCAAGGCCCGCAACGCGCCCGGGATACGCTGGTCGATTATTTCGTCAAAAAACAGCAAGAAGGGCATTTTTCGGATGTTTCGCCGCGGGTTTTGGCCGATCATTTTTTGAGTTGTCTGCGAAACGAACATTTTCAGAAGTTACAGCTTGGATTGGCATCAACGCCGGAAGAGGCCGAAATAGATCTTTGGGTTAGGCAGACCGTCGATTTGTTTTTACACGGTTGTTTGAAAAAATGAGTTTTTACTCGTTTCCAGGTTCATGCATTCATCGTTATTTACGGTTCTCGCGGTCCTCCGCTCGTCGCTATACATAAAATGTAGGATACGCTACCGGGCTGGGGTGATGGGTTTAAAAAAAACCGAATTTTGATGTGCGAACACTATACTTAAAACACCATTAACTTGGAGAGTATGATGAAATATTCGGATATGTTATCCGTGGCTTTGGAAGAAGCCCGGACGGGATTTGACGAAGGCGGCGTTCCGGTTGGTGCGGCATTATTCGATTGCGAAGGCCGTGTGCTTGGTCGGGGGCGTAATCGGCGGGTTCAAGACGGAGACCCATCGGTACATGGTGAAACCGACGCATTTCGTAAGGCGGGGCGGCAAACGAACTACCGCGATAAAATTCTCGTGACGACCTTGGCTCCTTGTTGGTATTGCTCCGGATTGATTCGGCAGTTTAATATCGGCACTGTTGTTGTCGGCGAATCGGTCAATTTTTCAGGTCATTTGGATTGGCTCAGGGAAGCGGGAGTCAATATCATCGAGTTGAACGATGTCGATTGCATTGAGCTGATGAGGCGTTTTATCGAGCAATCGCCGCATATCTGGTTTGAAGATATCGGCGAATGCGATAATGCTTAATCCTAAAAAGAGCAGTTGACCAAGCCGGTGAAAGTTTTGTAGACCGTTCATGCTTCGACTTGGCTCCGCACGAACGGTCTAAGACACATGCCAACTGCTCTTTTTAGGTTAACCTTAGGCTCGGCGGCTTAACTGTTCTGCTTGGAATAGATCAAGCAGATGTAAATAAAAAACTGCGTACCGAAAATAAAATTGGCCATCAATAAATGAATCGGTTGCGCGGCAGCGGGAAAACCGAGTCTGTCGAGGCTGACACCGGCGAGAATTGCAATGACGACCATGGCTGTCAAGGCTATGCCGAGTGTATGTAATAGTCTGTTTTGAGCGGACGAGCGATACAGCTTCCAGGCCAGCCATAGGTTTGTAAACAAGATAATCGACGAAAACGAGCGGTGCACATAAAAAATGATGGGCAGGTCATCGCGCCAATATTGACGGTCGATATAGGCGTGTTCGTTCGCAATTAGATCGACGGCTTCTCGAACTTGCGTGCCCATCGCGACTTGAATCAAGGTCATGACCAATGCGGCGATCAATACGCCCTTGAAAACACGGGGCAACGACTGTGTATCAAGACTTTGAAAAAACTCCCGCTGCGACCTTGCTATTACGTAAATTAACAAGGCTACGATGAACAAAGCCAGTAGCATATGTAAGGTTATCATCAACGGTTTTAGATTGCTGGCGACAACCACGGAACCCAGCCAGGCTTGAAATCCGACGATAAAAACCACCGCTAAGCAAAGATAAAATACCGTCTTATCGGACTTGAGATAAATACGGGACGACCAGGCGGTCAGTAAAATCAGAATGCCGATGCTGGCGCCGGTTAAGCGGTTAAGGTATTCGGTCCAAGTTTTGACCGGATTGAAATCGGTGTTTTGATAGCCGCGTTCGGCATAGATGGTTTTGTAGTCCGGCGGAAGCTGAGAAACATCGGTTGGTGGAATCAATTTGCCGAAGCAAGTCGGCCAATCAGGGCAACCCATTCCGGCGCCGGATGCGCGAACGATGCCGCCGACCAGGATCAAGAAATAAACAGCGAAAATGGTAATGGTTCCGATGCGTCTGAATCTAAGTGCGGCTTCAATATCAATCATTGGTGTGATCTGTATGTTTTTGAAAGGATATCGGTGAATGCGAATTTTGCATTACGCCAGCGATGGTCTGGAATCGGGCAATTCGGGTGTGAAAATCAGGAAAACATAGATTGGGCGATTTCTATTTCTTCGGATAATCCTTCTATTTCCAAAATTTCCGCATCGGAAGACAGGCCCAGCTTGGCAAATGCCGGCACGGTGGACCAGTCTACCCGTGTTGCAGGGTGATCGGTTCCGGCTATGCTTTGTAAAAAAGCGACTTGCACGAGATCAACATAATCGGCTTTTTCACCCGAATCATAGCTAAAGTTAACATATTGATACGGAACGGATTTTAACTCGTCGGGAAAGGTCCAGGTATCCATAATGATTTTTCCAACGGCTGGGTGGGCTTTTTCCAGCAATTTTTCAAGACGAGAAGGGCTGTCTCTGAATTCCGGAATGTCTTCAATCAGCATCAAAATAGGCAATTTTCCGATTTGGTGTATGAGTCCGGCCAGCATGGCTTCATCTGGATTCAGATGCCGGGTGCATGTTGCCAATGCTCGACTAATGGCCGAGACATTGACACTTTGTTCCCAGGACTGTCTGAAGTAATACTCGAGCACTTTTGATGCCGGGTTAAACATTTGTTGCATTACCAAACTGGTTACCAACGAGCTAATGGTTTTAAGCCCTAGGCGCGTGACCGCCATTTGAATGCTCTTGATCTCGTTGACCCCGCGATATAAAGGGCTGTTGGAGACTTGAATCAAGCGCGCAGACAAGGCAGCGTCGGTGACTATCATGTCTGCTAATTGCTGCGCCGTTGCTTCGCCTTTAGTTACCGCGTCACGGACTTTTATCGCAATGTCAGGGAGAGTGGGCAATATCAGGCGATTGGCATCCAGTTCTTTTTGAACGTGGTCAAGAAAAGCCTGGACTGATTTAAATTGCATTCGAGTTCAAGTTCCCATCAAAGATTTACAGTTTAAATTCAAGTTGCCCAAGTAGGAAATTCCGCATTTGTCGGCGGCCCCCTGCTGCCGACACCTGTATGTCGAATGACCGTACCTTCAACAAAGCTTATAGTTACAGGACGTTATTTATTACGAAAACCATAGTAAATAATCAGGAATCAGTTTGTCTGAATATTTAGGGCACTGCCATTAAGTTATCAGAAATCCGTTATTCCGCCATGGATGGCAAGCTTTTATAGCACATTAGAGCCTTAAGACGGCATTTCTTAATTTCTTTGACAGCTTATACCCTTTGCTGGTCAAATTTCGGCGCTGGGGTGTCCCGTCAAAGGACGCCGTGAATACGTCATGTAGGCTCTGTGACAGCATCCCTGCTGTCAAAGCTTTTGCCGAACACCTCGGCACCTCCATGCGTCAATGCCGAAATTTGAAGTGCGATGGGTATAGCTTAATGGCAAGGGGTTCGAAACAACCGCACAATAATTTGTGGAATTATAGCGTTATTAGCCTGATTTTGTCCTTAGTCGTTATATCTAGCGTTAAATTTTCGCTATCGAGTTCGGAATTCGGAAGAACCGCAAGCAGCTTAATGTTATTTCGTTCCTTTTGGGCGCGCAGCACTTTTCCTATGGTTTGACCGCTGCCGTCGAGAATAGCCGTATTTGGGGGCGGCGTTTCCGCAGCATCGGATTCGGCTAAGAACAGCATTCTTTTGGTTTTTCCAAGATAATGCGTACGCGCTACGATTTCTTGTCCGGTATAGCACCCTTTGTTAAAACTAATGCCGCCTAATTGATCGAGATTCAGCATTTGCGGAATAAATTCTTCGCTAGTTTCCTTATCGACCCATGGTATTTTGTCTTCGATATCGAATATCCGCCATTGCTCAGGAGTGCTTGCATGATAGTCATGTTCTTGGGTAAGCAAGGACCATAGTTCGATGGCTTTTGCCGCCGACTCAACGGCTATATAACGTGATTTCGATGAAGGCAGTTTTATCAAGCGGAAGGGCTCGGCAAGCATGTGAAGTTCATGCTCCGGAACGGGCGAAAAAGAGTCTAATGAGCTTTGATTGATACCGACTAGGCAATACTCATCGCGGCTATCGATAAGTTGTACATCGGCCCGTAAAATATATTTTTGTAGTTTTTCAGTGATGCTATCGAGTAATTCGGAGGGCAAGATTAAAAGGAAACCGTCGTTCGACTTGAATACGAGAAAATTGGCGATAACGCGCCCTTTAACATTACAAAATGCCCCGAAACTGCACTTTTGTTCAGTGAGTTCGTTGATATTGCAAGTTACTTGGCCTTGTAGAAATCGGCCTGCATCGTTGCCGGTGACTTTTAACACGGCTAGATCGATAACCGGACAAACCTGCCCGGTTTGTTTGTCTAAATCGTCGATTTTTTCTATGTCGGCAGTTTTGGTATTAATCCGTGTCTGCTGTTCAATAAGAAAAGATTTCCAAGCTTGATTCATGAATTATCGCTAGAGTTGATTGAAAGTTTCCGATTATACATCTGTCTGTTTAATGCTTGAAAAATATCAAACCATCGTTGCAGCAATTCCCAGTTTGAGCAGTTTCGCCGATTTTAGGGTGTGGGGTATGCCTGTCGAGGAACGCCGTAAACCCATCCATGGGGGCTTGGCGGCAGCTCAAACGCCAAGGATGGTGTGAATGCAGATTTTGCAGGAGCAAAAATCTGCCCTGCTGCCGCCATCCTCGCCAAGCATACCCCACACCCTTTTTGATCTCCAAATTGGGAATTGCTGCCATCGTTGTTATTGTATGAAACATTTAGAGTTGGTAACGTTGCGAATCGGAATATCGAAGCGAGAGAACAAAATTCTACTGCTCATGCATATGATGGCTTTGCTTGCCATTGTGCTCAGTGCTATCGAGCCTTATGTTCAATGGCTATTGATAACGGCAGTTGCCTTTAGCGGTATTGTCTATCGCCGCCGCTATTTTATTAGCGATCCCGAACGCTTGCTCAGGTATTCCGAGGATTTCGGCTGGCAACTATTCACAGGAGAAAGCTTCGCTCAAATTCGGATTCTCGGATCAACGGTCTTAACGCCGATTGCGATATTTTTTCATTACGAATTGCAAAATAAAAAACATTACCAGGTCATATTTAACGATGCCATGGACGAAATCGATTTTCGAAGATTAACCGTATATCTAAAAATAACCGGTTCAACAGAAGAATAGGAAATCGGGTTTTTATGCGACATTATTTTGGTTAGCGCCTGCTCTAAGGCTTGCCGCTTAAAGATTCGGTGAATGTTGTTTCATCAATTCGTTCGAAAATTGTATAATTTGCGGCTTTTTATCATCAAAGCAACTATCCCAATTGCTTAAACACTTCAGAGACCTCTATGGCGCTATATTGCGGAATCGTCGGTTTGCCTAATGTCGGTAAATCGACTTTATTCAATGCTTTAACCAAGGCGGAAATCGCCGCCGAAAACTATCCTTTTTGTACTATCGATCCCAATGTCGGTGTTGTTGCCGTGCCCGACCCGCGGTTGGATAAACTCGCTGAAATCGTCAATCCTCAACGTGTACTGCCAACCACGATTGAATTTGTCGATATCGCCGGATTGGTTGCCGGTGCTTCAAAAGGCGAGGGGCTGGGCAATCAATTTCTTGCCAATATTCGCGAAACCGATGCTATCGCACATGTCGTTCGTTGTTTCGAAGACGATAATGTTATTCACGTCGCCGGAAAAATCGATCCGATAGCCGATATCGAAGTCATCAATACCGAATTGGCGCTGGCCGATATGGCGACCGTCGAAAGGGCCTTGCAACGGGCGGCCAAGGCATCGAAATCCGGCAACAAAGACGAACTGGCCAAAAAAGTCGTATTGGAAAAAGTTAACGAACATTTGAACACCGGCGAACCGGTTCGGGCGATGGATTTATCCGATGATGATATGGCCCTGATTAAAGACTTGTGTCTGTTAACCGTTAAACCCACGATGTACATCGCCAATGTTCAAGACGACGGTTTTGAAAATAATCCGATATTGGACAAAGTAAAAGCATTTGCCGACAAAGAAGGCGCCATGGTGGTGCCGGTATGCGCGGCAATCGAAGCGGAAATCGTGCAGCTTGATGAGGACGAAAAACAAGAATTTCTTGATGATTTAGGCTTGGATGAACCGGGTTTGAATCGAGTCGTACGCGCCGGTTACCAATTGCTTAATCTATCGACTTATTTCACGGCCGGCGTCAAAGAAGTCAGAGCTTGGACGATACCCGTCGGCGCCACGGCTCCGCAAGCCGCAGGAGTCATTCATACCGATTTTGAAAAAGGTTTCATCCGCGCCGAAGTCATTTCTTATGAAGACTTCGTCACATACAAAGGTGAGCAGGGCGCAAAAGATGCCGGTAAATGGCGTCTCGAAGGCAAAGATTATGTCGTTAAAGACGGCGATGTCATGCATTTTCGTTTCAACGTTTGACAAACCAAGAGCGGGTCTCTATAATGCCCGCTCTTTTGCAAGACCTCTTCAATGGCGATGTAGCTCAGCTGGTTAGAGCACGGGATTCATAACCCCGGGGTCGGTGGTTCAAGTCCACCCATCGCCACCAATAAATCAATAAGTTAGCGAGCTTTTAATTTTGTTACATTATCAGGTGCAACCGATTTTGCAACGATTCCATTAAGACGATTTGCATGTTCCGCTAGATGCTCGGGCGCCAAATGAGTATAGCGTAACACCATCTTATAATCGCTCCATCCTCCAAGTTCCTGAAGTACGTTAAGCGGTGTTCCCGCTTGGACATGCCAACTAGCCCAAGTATGCCTAAGTCCATGCCAAGTGAAATTCTTTATGCCAGCGCGTTCTAAACCAGCTCTCCATGCTTTGGTTCCCGCTTTTTCAATTGGTTTTCCTTTATAGGTGAATACTCGGGTTTGATGTTTTCCGATTTGCTTTCGCAATATTGTTAATGCATCATCATTTAAAGGTATTCTTATCGGTTTGCCATTTTTGCTTTGGTCTGCATGTATCCAGGCAATGCGATGTTGCATGTCAATTTGATTCCATTCAAGCCCTGTGATGTTAGACCCCCTTAAGCCAGTGGCTAAGGTGAACAGCATAATATACCGAGTATGTGGTTGTAATTCTGGAATCAACCTACCCACTTCCTCGGGTGTGAGCCAACGGAGGCGTTGGTTGCTTTCGTTGAATTTGCGAATGTAGGGAACTGAGTCTATCCACCCCCACTTTTTGCATGCTTTGTTAAGAATGGCGCTTACAATACTGGTGGTTCGGTTTACTCGAGCAGGGGCTGTTGCCGTTTCACATAGGTAACTATAAAAAAGCGCAAGCTAAGGCCACAGAAGCTTCAAAATTTCGTTTTAGCTTGTCATATCGTGTAGCAATAGCTCTGAAATGTTTCAGTTCACTGTCATAGCCTTTGTCAGCAACGATATAGTCAGCTTTAGGCAGTTCAGCGACTAAGGTTGGCGCTTCTTTACAATCATGAACTTCGCCACCTGTTACTGTAAAGTGGATGGGAAGACCATAGGCATCAACAGCCATATGAATTTTGGTCGTATTACCCGCAACAGATTTACCAATCGCCGATTCTTGCCCATAGGCCGCACCGCTACTATGCTGATGAGCTTTCACAATACTGCCATCAATAAATGCCCATTCCAAGTCAGGCTCAACTATCAGTTCGTTAAAAATACCCATCAGTTTTTCTTTACGAGACCATTCATTGAAGCGTTTATAAACAGCATTCCAGTTACCAAAGGCACTGGGCAGATCTCGCCAGGGACAACCTACGCGCAAACGATAAAAAATCCCTTCGGTTGTTTGCCGAAGAAAGGGTTTGTCATATATCCCCATTTTCAACATAATTCATCTTCAATTTTTCCCAGTGTTCATCCGTAAACATTTGTCGCGGCATAGTTTGCTTGTTGTTGGCTCAAAATAAACAAACTATGAGGCGGAATTATTGAAATTCAAGGGTAAGTTACAAAACGGCAACAGCCCCTAATAAAATGAAAAAGGAAATGACTTAATTTTTGAGTCATTGGTTTAGACAATAGAGAAGAATTGAGGCAGCGCCAGTCAGCTGTAACAGAGACAACACCCTCTTAAACTCGGTGATAAATTGTCTGGACAATGGGGTCCACTTTATTTTTTAAGCCATTCCCGTAGCTCGTTGGTGTCATAGGCGTTATCGGCCAAAACCGCCGAAGCTCCGACGTTTTCCAATAGGGGGATGGCCTGCTTGCATTCGGCCTCCTGCCCGCCAGTCAGGGCAAATTTGATGGGAAGCCCCAAGCCATCACAGAGGGCGTGTATTTTAGTGCCGAAGCCGCCTTTTGACCGCCCAAGGGCTTCTGCTGCGGCTGAACTATTTTTCGCACCGGCGGCACATGCATGCGCCCTGATGTTCGATCCATCCAAGGAAATCTCTTGTAGATCAGCCTCTTCGGACACGAAGCCAAGCGATTTTTCCCATGAGCCATTCGCGCACCAACGGGAAAACCGTTTGAAAATACTGTTCCATTTGCCGTAGGCTGTCGGGACTAGGCGCCACTGCGCCCCCGAGCGCAATACCCATAAACAAGCATCCAGAAACCGCCTGCATGTTTCGGCCTCACCGATATACAGGTTCGGCAATTGCCTTAAATAAACCAATATCCGGTCCCATTCCCCATCACTCAGTATCGCTCTGTTCATGCCAAAAAAATTAACTGATTTTACACCTTTGGTAAAACGTCAACAGAACCTAAGAGTTTTTGCATTTCCTCAGCATCCAGGGGTTTGCTGTATAAATAACCTTGGATCAGATCGCACTGCTGGGCTTCCAAAAAGTTTAACTGCCTGGTTTCTTCAACACCTTCTGCAATCACGCTTAAGCCAAGCTCGTGACCCAAGCTAATAATTGCCCGAGTGATGGCGGAGTTGTTGCTATCATCAGGAAGGTTCTGGCAGAAGGAGCGATCAATTTTTAGCTTGCTGATGGGAAAACGGCGCAAATACGTTAAAGAGGAATAACCCGTGCCAAAATCATCAATGGATAACTGAACCCCCATCTGTCTCAGTGTTTTTAGTAAACGGACACTGTATTCGGAACAATCCATTAGTAAACTTTCGGTCAATTCAAGCTCTAAAAAGCAGGGTTTCAACTGACTTATAGTCAGTGCTTCCTGGACAATTTCCAGAAAATTACTCTGGCGAAACTGTAAGGCGGACAAATTGACCGCAACCGGTATTGACATCAAGCCTTGTTCTTGCCAGGTCTTATTTTGACGACAGGCTTCATTGAGAACCCATTTGCCGATAGGAATAATCAGACCATTTTCCTCTGCCAAAGGAATGAATTTAGCGGGTGAAATTATACCTAGGTCTTTATGGGGCCAGCGTAATAAAGCTTCCATACCGACAATTTTTCCACTTTCTATCGCCACTTGCGGTTGATAATGTAATTTTAGCTCATTGTTTTCCACGGCTTTACGTAAACTATTTTCCAACGATAAGCGTTCAAGCGCCTGAGTACTCATCGACGATGAAAAAAACTCAAAGTTATCGCGGCCATTTTTTTTGGCACAATACATGGCCGTATCGGCATTTTTCAGCAACGTTTCAAAGTCTTTACCATCGTTAGGATACACACTGATACCAATACTAATCGTCATGTGCAGTTCATAATCGTTGATTTTGAACGGTAGCCGCATTGAACCTACGATTTTTTGAGCCACCGTTATGACATTGCCGATGTCGTGCAGATCTGAGATAACCGCCGCAAACTCATCACCTGACAATCGGGAAACACAGTCCACCTCCCGCATACAGCCCTCTAGTCTCGACGCCACTTCAATTAACATCTGGTCGCCAATACCATGTCCTAAAGAATCGTTAATGTTTTTGAAATGATCTAGATCAAAAAACAAGACGGCGGCTTTTGTTTTTTCGCGATTTGCAGTTTTGATGGCTTGATCCAGTCGATCGATAAATAAGCGCCGATTCGGTAATTCTGTTAGTGGATCGTAATTGGCCAGAAATTCAATATTGGCCTCTGCTTGCTTGATATCTGTAATATCGCTGAAGATAGCAACGTAGTTAACTATTTCACCTTTCGAATTGTTGATCGCGCTAATGGATATCCATTCCGGAAAAACTTCACCCTTTTTACGCCGATTCCATATTTCACCTTGCCAATAACCGGTTAAATTCAGTGTTGACCAAAGCTCTTGATAGAATGCTTGTTCATGGCGACCAGATTGAAAAATTTTAGGATCTTTACCGATCACTTCCTCCTGCGTATATCCAATAATCTGAGTGAAAGCCTGGTTGGTTGAAATGATCTTGTTTTGGCTATCGGTAATGATGATGGCGTCGCGCGAAGACTCAAACACTTTGGCCGATAAACGTAAGGATTGCTCCGCTTTACGCTGTTCCCGAATATCGCGCATGATAATCCAAACTTCCATCGGTTCACCCGTTTCCGAATAGCGCATGATTAACTGTGCAAGCACTGGTACGGGTGTTTGGTTGATACTTTTCAGCTCCAATTCGAATTCGCTGGAAAAACCGCGGACCAACACTTCCTGTTGCACCGCATGTAGCAGAAGGACAGCTGACTCTTCGCTGATAAGACCCAAAATGTTTTCCGCGCGAAGTTGCAGGGCGGTTAAGCTTTCATAGCCAAGTAACGCCAGAAAAGCTTCGTTACAGTCAACTAGAGTGCCTTCAAATGCTTGTTTGTGATCCGAAGGTTTGACAATCAATGTTTGCGAGATGTGGTGATGGTCTGCATCGGCTACCGATATCGCAATATGAGAGAGTTTAAACAGCAGTCGATAACGCTCTTCTACCTCTTTTAGTGCCGCTTCCGCTCTGAGGATACGCGCACTTTTGATTAAGGCGTCCTCCAGAATATCCAGTTTTACCGGTTTGTTGACATATTGATGCACGCCCAATTCAATAGCGCGATGAAAATAACGAGGCTCTTCAAACGCAGTAATGACGATGAGGGGTATGTTGGGGCGAATTTCCTTGATGTGTTCGCCCATCTTCAGACCATCCATAATGGGCATCAGAATGTCGGTAATTACTATATCCGGTTGATATTTTTGGAAAGCTTCAAGCCCTTTTTTGCCATTCGCGGCTATATACACTCTTCGGCAACGCCGAGTCAGGAAAAGCTTTAATTGATCGCGGATGTCGTCTTCATCTTCAACATATAAAACAGTCAAGGATTTCAGATAGACCTGGTCTGGATCTTCATTGCGGGTTGTCATGTTCATCTAGCAACTCCATTAAACTTGTGCCGACAACAATACGTTAATTAGAATTCACAGATAAAATAGGAGTGATTATTGTAAAGATAGCGCCGTCGCCATCATTAACGACTTCAATCTGACCATTTAGACTCGTTTCAGTAATCATTCTAGACATGTATAAACCAATACCCATGCCGCCTTCTTTGGTTGAGTAATAGGGTTCGAAAATGTGCGGTAAACTGTTTTCGGGTATCCCACCGCCATTATCCTTAACCAGCAAGCGGCACTGATTGTTTTCCAAAACGACCGACACACGGATAGTCCCTGTCGAGTGGAGGCTGAGAATGGCCTCTTTGGCATTCGTCAACAAATTCAACAAGACTTGGGAATATTCATTGAGGATGCCGTGAAGTTGGACATCGTTTTCGATATTTAATTCTATGTTAACGCTATGCGCTTTGAAACTCGCTTCGACTAAGGCAATCGCATCCTTAACAGCGTGCCGCAGGCTGAATGCTTCCCGCGGTTTGTTAGGGCTGAAAAAGTCGCGGAAATCATCAATAGTACTGGACATCTTTTCGATGTACCGCATGCCGTGTTGAAGCTGTTCTTCTAAAAAGTCGGTGCTTAAATCATCGAAGCGTTGAGCATCCTGAATATTGCCTAGCATCAGGCTTAACGCATTGAGTGGTTGTCGCCATTGATGGGCAATATTGTTGATCATCTCGCCCATGGTCGCCAATTTAGATTGTTGAATTAGCAAATGGTCTTTTTTCCGACTTTTACGTGTTTCTTCCGTGACTCGCCGCTCCAGTTCAGCATTCAACTGTCCAATTTCATTGATCAAACGTGCGTTTTCAATTGAAATAGCCATTTGTAGACTGAGTAATTCGACCATCCGCACTTTATCCGGTGTAAATACTCTGGTGGCCAGACGGTTTTCCAGGTACAGCACCGCGATCAGTTCACCTTGACGCAAAACTGGAAGACAAAATAACGACCGTATATGAAGTTCCATCACTTCGGGCAGGTTACTGAATTGCTGAGACTCCATGGCATTATCGAGTACAACACTAGTGCGTGTATGAATAACATAATGCACAATGCCCTGGCATATATCGTTAATATCAGTCAAGAATTCTCGAGTAAAGGCGTCAGTGGCCTTTTTTTCGATATGCCTTGCCGCGACACATTGCCATTGTTTAGCCTGGGCTTGAAGCAAGTATCCTTGTTGAGCACCTGAACATTCCAGTACCACCTGCATGATCTTGGCAAGCAAAGCTTTTTGGTCGATTTCAGCCGATAATGCTAGGGATGATTTCAACAAGTAGTCAGTGTCTAAATTCGGCAACAATGACGTTTCTTCTAACACCACAGCCTCTTCATTGCTTATCGGAGAGTTGCTTCGAAACAGTTGCGGATGACGTTCCAATAGTTGTATTACTTTCCCTTTAGCGCCACACTGCTGATATTGTTTCAGCGCAAATTCCAGATAGCTGTCAGCGCTCACTCGTTTTTGTGCAATCAACCATTCAGCGAAGCGTTCATTGATGAAACCGTCGAGAAAAACATAGTTTAGAGCACGAGCGGATTCAATGGCGTCCAGATAGCCGTTTGTGATGGTCGGTGAGTGATCGAAAACTCGCTGCCATTCAGCTTCGCATAAGGCTAGGTAGGGTTTCAATAATGGGCCTAAGGCAGCCCAGGTTTTTAATTGATCAAGGAAGGGTGTCAGTTCGTCATGCAGCTCTTTTCCCGCATTGACCGGCGCAACGCATAACGCATTCAGAATCTGAAATGCATACCACTGCCGCTTGAGTACATTATCGGTCATGCCGTTCAAAAAGCGTTTGACGCTATCAAGGCAGGTCAATGCTTCTTGATAACGACCAAAGTAAAAATGGCTGGCACCCAGCAAAACATAGTAACTTCCAGCAGAGGCGACGTGGTTACGGCTTTCCCATAAGGCCAGTTGTTCGCTCATTGTGTCTGCAGTGGCTTGAGGATGTTTCATAGGATTGACCCAACCAGCCATTACCGCTTCAGCAAGTCCTACAGAAAAAGACAGTTGGTTTTTTTGCGAAAACTCCAGACACTCCAACGCAGTGTCTTCGATAAGGGCAAAATCAGCACCGAGTACCTGCAAATTCCACATTAATGGTCCATAAGACAGGCCGGCATTGTATAAATCACCGCAATTTTTACCGCATTGAATGCCTTTGCGGCAAAAGTCGACAATTTCGTTTGGATGACTACGCGAATGCATGTTGCACCAGACGATACCGTTCATACCACGAGTTGCGCCAAAAGTATCGGGATAGCGCGTACAAAGTTCATGCGCTAGGTCTTGATAACGGAAGGCCATTTCAAACTGCCCCTGTTCACCTAAATTCAGTCCCATAATGGAGAAGGAATAAATCACCGATTCATCCATGCCGCCTTCCAAACAGTGAATCGTTGACTGAGCCGCGGACAGGTACAATTGTGGAACCAAGCCCGACATATACAGATCTGGAATCAATTCGCTATAAAACACCAACTCGATTTTGCTTTGGCGATCTTCGACGAAGGGCATGTTCAAGATTTTTTGCCAAACATCACCGTAGTCTCGATGAATCGATTGCATCAATACATTTAGGCGTTCTGTGGCTTCTTTATCGTCCTCCGGAATCGATTTATCAAAAAAACCAAGACCGCGATTTGCGGAATCTATGGCTTTAATGAAATTGCCTATGGAGGACAATGAGGTGGTTTGTTCCGCCAAGGCCTCGGCGCGATCTAAATCATTTTCCGCCCGTTTTAACAGTTGGTTTAGCAATACTTCGGATTGTTCATAACGTCCACACATCAGTTCTGTTTTGGCCAGTTTCTGATGTAACCTGAACATTAAGGGATATTGTGTCTGCCAGGCCGATTTCGATAAGAACGCTAATCCCGACCGGTAGTATTCGTTTGCAGCCTGGGTTGCCAGCGCATTGAGCGCCTTGTTGCCTGCGTATAAATTAATTTGAGCAAGTAGGAGGCTCTGCTTTTCGTCGATATTCTTCGGATAACCCAGATTAAGATGAGCGGCGACGGTAAACAGGTTTTCCTTAGCTTCTAATGCCTCGGAAATAACTTGGTGGCTTAAAAGATGCCAACCTACTTGCCAGTGTATGTTCTGTCGTTGGTGTGGCTCGATCAGCCGTAAAACAGCTTCCTGAACTCGGTCATGCACAAATTGAAACTCTGCTTTACTTTCTATGAGCAGGCCCAAAGTCAGTAGGGGTTTGAGCCGTTCAAACAAATCGAGCAGTGGCATGTCGCAGATAAGCGCGACATCGTCGGCCGAGAAGCGGTTACCCATACAAGCGCAGACCTTGATAACTTCCAAAGTCTGCGCCTCAAGACGCTGGACTTTAAATCCAAACATGTCGACGACACTGGTTGGCATGTTTGATAGCCTAATTCTCGCCATGTCCCAAATCCATTGCCCTTGATCGCTGTAAACCAGTAAATCTTCGTTGTGCAACCAGGACAAGCTTTCGCTGACAAACAATGGGTTGCCTTCAGTGAGCTCGGTGAGAAATGCCGCCAAATGATCTGTTCTCGGCAAAGGTAAATCCAGAATATAGGCGACCATTTCATGACAGGCTTGTGCGTCAAGCGCGCCGATACGTATTTCTTGAATTGCTTGGTGCTGTTCTTTAATTTGTCGTAATAAAAACACTAAAGCATGCGAAGTATCAACTTCGTTGTGTCGATAGGCACCAATAAAGAACAGGTGAGGGTGTTCGTCAGCTGCCGTAAAAAGATGACTGAGAAAATCGAAGGTAGCGCTGTCGCACCATTGCAAATCATCAATAAACAACACTAATGGATTTTCTTTACGCGCTAGGCAGGTTAAAAAAGCGCTGAATAAATTATTGAATCGATGCCGAGCTTCCACGGGAGGAAGCTCCGTAACTTCAGGTTGCGAGCCGATCAAAACCTCAAGTTCAGGAATGACGTTGCAAATGACGCGAGCGTGCTGATTCAAAGCGGATACTATTTGTTGTTTCCATTCATCGACACGACTATCGCTTTCGGTCAACAGGGTGCGGATAAGATTCCGTAACGCCTGAATTAACGAGCTATAAGGGATGTTTTTCTGATATTGGTCGAATTTGCCGGACGTAAAATAGCCTTTATGGGCGACTAGTGGTTGTTGCAACTCTTGAATCAAACGGGTTTTACCAATGCCGGGTAAACCGGAGATGAAGGCTGATTGAAAACCTTTACCACCAGTGACTTTGGTGTACTGTGCTAGAATGACTTTGGCTTCTCGATCTCGGCCGACCATTTTCGATATAAAAATGACTCGACGGGTATGATCGCGCAAACCTAACGTAAACGGCTCTATACGGCCATTTTGCCGATATTCTTCAGAGCATCGGTGCAGGTCCGCATACAGGCCACTGCCGGTCTGGTAGCGTTTCTCGGGCTCTTTGAGACACATTTTGGCAATAATCTGGGCAACGATGCCCGGTACAGCGGCGTTTAAGCTTGAAATTGGCAAGGCTTCTTCGGCCAAATGTGAATGAATTAATGCTAGCGGATCGGTACTGGCAAACGGTAACTTTCCAGTCAAAAGCTGATAAAAGACAATCCCTAGCGAATAAATGTCAGTCGAATAATCAACCCGATGGTTGATGCGTCCGGTTTGCTCCGGTGAGGTATAGGCTAATGTGCCTTCAACAAAGCTGCGATCATAAATAAAATGACTGAGTTCTTGGATATCGATGGGGTTCAGAAAATCGATCAAGCGAATGCTGCGTGTTTCGTGTTGAATCAGAATATTATGGGGTTTGACATTACCGTGAATAATGCCTGCCTCATGAATATTGTTAATCGCTTGTGTCAATTCAGCCGCTATGATGAAGAACGTATTCAGGTTCAGCGGGCTTTTGTTTTGCATGAGATAACTATCAAGCGTTATGCCGGGGAAATAGTCGTTGACAATAATGTGAGCTTCGCTGAAATACTCAATGCTACGGGGAACAATGACTCTTGGATCATGTATGATTTTCAGCCGTTCAACTCTTTGTCGAAGGTAGCGACGTTGGGCCTCATGATTGATTTGTCGCTTCAGGATTTTTACAGTGACAATGTCGTCCGGGTTATCTTTGCTGAAGGCTTTAAAAATCGAGGCATTCAGACTCTCTCCAAGATATTCAAGTAGCTGATAATAAGGGATTGATCTTGCTATTTTGCTGTTCTCTATTCCCATGTATCGCTCCTGGAAGGATTGGGACTTTTCAGTTTATTGAAAAAACAATATCTCGTTAATAACTTAATCACTTTCATTCGACTCTAAATGCAAGCTTATGTTCAGATGTTGTGAGTTGGATGCAAAACGGCGTGCAAAACTTTCCAGAATCCTGGGGAAATGAGCGTTGAAAAGTTTCCACCCCAGGTTGTTTAATGACCGGCTTTTTGCCGGAGAATCCTGGAGTGATAAAAATGGATACAATTGCCGAAATCAGGCGACTGCATTTTGTTGAAAACATAAAAATCAGCGAGCTGGCAAAAAGGTTTAAACTTTCCCGCCCGACTATTCGTAAACATCTAAAGACGATCGAAACGCCCGTTTATTCAAGCCGCAAAGAACAACCCCAGCCCAAACTGGGTGACTATCTCAACCAGTTAAATGGCTGGCTGGAAAAAGACACAGGATTACCTCGCAAACAAAGACGCAATGCCCAACGGCTATTTGAGTGCTTGCAGATTGAGGGTTATTGTGGCACTTATACCGCAGTGCAGCGCCATGTGCGAGATTGGAAACGGACTCGAACTAAAAGCCCCACTATCAAACAGGCGTTCGTGCCGCTAGCCTTTCCCCCGAAGAAACTTGTCAGTTCGACTGGAGTTATGAAACGGCGGTGATTGGCGGAGTAGAGCAACTCGTCAAGGTTGCCCATTTCCGCCTCAGCTATAGTCGTCAAATGTTCGTTATCGCCTATCCAAGAGAATCCCAGGAAATAGTGTTAGATGCGCATAATCAGGCCTTTGCTTTCTTTGGTGGTGTACCGAAACGGATGGCCCCGGACAACTTGAAAACAGTGGTGGATGCGGTCTTTGTCGGCAAGGAGCGTCGCTTTAACCGGCGCTTTTAACACTAGCCAATCACTATCTGTTTGAGCCAGTAGCCTGCACACCGGAGTCGGGTTGGGAAAAAGGCCAGGTGGAAAATCAGGTGCGTAACATTCGCGAATGGATATTTACACCGCTACCGCGCTGTGCCGACTTTACTTCGCTTAACGTTTGGTTAGCGAAGCGTTGTCTGGAGTTGGCTGGACGCCCGCATCTGCTGAAAATCTTGGAGTGTGCCACAGACACACAAACTGACGCTATACGGAAATAGGGATCAGATGTGTATAAGCTCATTGGAAGATGATGGTAGGTCCATCAAAGTCTGCTGTCGGAAACCGGCTTTAAACCACCTCAAGCTGCTTGTATTAAGAGTGCAGGTAGTGAGCGTTGAGGAAAAACTAATTCATAATTAGCAGGTAGGGTACCGCCAACACTCACGAACGGCTTCAGGCAACCTTGTGTGTACAATCTGTCACCTACTTCGGCCAACACCGGATAGAGTGTTTCCGATGCAATGGGATCCAGCAAGTTGCCGATTTGGCTGGTCGAAGGAATTTGATGAACACCAAAAATCGATTGTGCGTTATTTCGATTGTGGAGTTTTTCCATTAATCAATACTGAACTTCCTCTTGTCGGAAACAAATTATTGACAAAATATACGACCAGTCGTATATTGGTATCCACTATGAACAGCAAACTCTCCAAACGCACAAAATTATTAGATCAGGGTGTTTATCTGCTGATGAACCAGGGCTATCATGCAACCGGTATTAACGAAATCGTAAATGCCGTACAGGTGCCCAAGGGTTCATTTTATAGCTACTTTGATAGCAAAGAAGAATTTGCTGCTCAAGCCATTACCCATTATATGGAGCCATTTATACAGCTATTAACGAGGCACCTACAACACTCACAGGTTGACCCGCTCTCTGCTTTAAAAAACTACTATGCAGAGCTTATTGTTGCAGTGGAAAAGAATGGATACAAAGGTGGATGTTTATTGGGTAACCTGATGGGTGAAATTGGCGATACCAGTGAACGGTGCAATCAGGCACTAAAATCTGCCATTGAACGCTACAAAGCGCTGCAATATAAAGCATTACTGCAAGCACAAAAAGAAGGCACGGTACGTACTGATCGAAGCGCCGAAATTATGGCTAACTTGTTGGTAAATAACTGGCAAGGTGCGTTGTTACGGATGAAAATCGAACAATCCGTGCAACCTTTGCAAGAGTTTTGCGATACCTTACTGAATGATTATTTTGTTGCCAAGTCCAATTTAGATTAGGAACAAAGCAAGTCGACACAACCGCCGGTTGTTTAGGTCTTTTTTTGCCCAACATCAAGACGACCGGTCAACTATTAGCTATAGGGATTTGATATGAGCGAAGAAAAAACCTTAATGGATTTTGTTAAACAAGCAAAATCACAAATACACGAAATAGAGGTCTTAAATGTTAAATCTCTATTGGATGAAGGCTATCAGGTACTGGATGTTCGCGAACCTGCCGAATTTATGTCAGGTACTATTGAGGGTGCATTAAATATTCCACGCGGGATACTGGAAGCGGCGGCAGACCGCCAATACGCAGGTCGTCGTGAAGAATTAATGGATCGCGATAAAAAATGGCTACTACTTTGTGCCAGTTCGGGGCGCTCTGCCATGGCGGCGGCTGTGATGCAACAAATGGGCTTTAAACATATTAGGAATATTAATGGCGGCATTGCAGCCTGGAAGGCGGCCGAATTAGCCGTGAGCATTCCACCACAAACTTAAGAATGAATCATTTGAAAGGACTGTTTAACTAACAAACTTTTAAACGATATCGCCATGATGGCTTATATCGTTTTTTTAAACAACCAACATCAGACGACTGGTCATATAACAGCATAGGAGACAATATGCCTAAATATATTATTGAACGAGAAATCCCTAATGCAGGCCAATTAACCGCGGCAGAGCTGCAACAAATATCACAAAAGTCCTGCTGTATTCTGAACGACATGGGGCCGCAAATTCAGTGGGTGGAAAGTTATGTGACAGATAACAAAATCTATTGCATTTACATCGCCCCCGATAAACAAAGCATAAAAACACATGCGGAACGTGGCGAGTTTCCGGCCAATTCGATTGCCGAAGTAAAAACCATGATTAATCCAACCACAGCTGAACATAGCGGAGGTTAAACACCATGAAAATACAATGGGATAAACAAACATGCTCTCATTCCGGCAACTGTGTCAAATCACTGCCCGAAGTATTCAAAGTGGTCGACGGACAATTTGTGATCGAACAGGACAAAGCGACTGATGCTGAAATCGTCAAGGTAGTCAATCAATGCCCTTCGGGCGCGCTCAAACGCGTCGACTGACTAAAAAACGGGGTTTCTTGTACATGGCGCAAAATATTCATTATTGATGCGCCTAACACGTTGCCCCTTAACTGAATAATCAAGTAAAGGAGTCATTATGACTAGCTCGACAAAACGCATTATCGTCGTAGGCGGCGGAATTGGCGGTACGATGACCGCCAATAATTTAGTCGCTAAATTTTATCCGGAGATTCTAAAAGGTGAAATTGAGATTATGATGCTCTCAAATTCCCCCAACCATATTTACAAACCCGCCAATATGTATGTGGCCTTTAATGCCTATCATCCCCATGAACTGGTGCGTAAACAACGTTCATTATTACGCCCGGAAATTATTTTTCATGTCGATGGCGTTGAAAGTTTCGAATTTGAGCAAAATCGTGTCCTCTGCGAAAGCGGCAAGCGCTACGATTATGAGTATCTGGTTATTTCTACCGGCTGTATTCCGGCACCGGAACGTATTGAAGGATTGAAAGAGGCAGGCGATCATTTTTATCAGACTAAAGCGGCACAACAACTCGCTCATAAATTACGCACCATTGAAGAGGGCCGTATATTTATCACTGTCAATTTTCCCAAGACCCCGAACGTACCTCATCAATGCGGCATTGCCCCTATCGAAACCACGTTAATGCTTGATGAATATTTACGTAAACGCGGCGTGCGTGACCGTGTAGAAATTATTTACAGCTACCCCACCGTCTCTCAATTATTGCGTAATTGTTTATTTTTGCAGAAACCAACCTGCGATGTGTTGCCTACCATTTTCGATAGTAAAAACATTAAATATCAACGCGGTTTTACTTTAGACAAGGTCGATCCCGAAGCAAAAATTGCTTATTCGGAAGAAGGTAAATCTCAAGAATTCGATATTTTAATGGCTACGCCGCCTATTCGCGCGGTAGATGCCGTCATTAATTCAGGAAAGTCACAAGCCCAAAATAATGAAGGCTGGTTACCTACCGACTTTGAGACCTTGAAAATGTACGGCACCGATAATGTTTATGTGATGGGAGATACCGTTGATTTGCCGGTTAGTAAAGCCGGTGGCACTTGCCATAACCAATCACCTGTTGTCGTGGAAAATATCGCTTCGGAAATTCGTCGCGGCTATACCTCTGCTATCTATGATGGGAAAGTACAGGCAATCGCTCAAATGGGATTGGAAGCCGGCATGCCACTCTGGTACGACTATAAACATGATGTACAGGTCGCCCCACCTACCAAGCTCGGGGGCTTAATGCGTAAAACGTTTAATCGCGGCATTTATTGGGCTGTTGCGCGTGGAATGGTTTGATTACAGAGGAATTACTTATGTCTGAAGAAATACAGTTAAATACAAACGTAGAAAAACTTATATCGGATACGGTTCTTAATGACCCGGCAACCATTGATGGTATTAAGAATTTAATCGATAAAGCAACTCCCTTAGTACAAGCCGGACGCTTCAATAACATCATCGATTTATTGTCAATCATATCGGACAATATCGAATTTCTTGATGAAGCGGCGTTGGAAAAAACCACTAAAGTAGGCGAAGAAATTTTAGCCTTGGGTTGGACGGCCGGTAATGCCGTGCGTATGGCGCATGCTCAAACAGAAGCATTAGAAAAGCCACCCGGATTGTTTCAACTAATCAGCGCCCTAAACGACCCGGATGTCCGCCGTTCATTACATTTTTTTATCGGCACCATGCGTATTATTGGCAGGCAGATGAAGAATGATTAATCAGTCAATTTTAGGTGGCCTGCTTACTTAAATAGGTGACAACTATTATCAACGTTATGCAGACTAAGTTTCCCCTCACGCCTCACAATGTTACGCTGTTAGGTAGATATTTAGCCCATTGATAATAAATTATTATACTCATCGTAGATCAAAATTCGGCACCGGGGACCCGTCAAAGGACGCCGTGAATACATCCATGTAGGCTCTATGCCAGCATCCATGCTGACAAAGCCTTTGCCGAGCACCCCGGCGCCTCCTTAGGGACTGCCGAAATTTGAAGTGCGAAAGGTATAACTCAACATCCACTCTATATTAAAAATATTATGAAAATAACGTACCTTTTAAAAAAATCACTTATTATTTTAACCTTCCTTTATCCAATGCTGGCACAAGCTGAAATTCTAGCGTTAGTTAATTATCAAAGTAAACCCGATCAAACGCTAAAGCGGGAAGGGTTGGCGATTATTGATCTTGATTTCAACTCTGAGAACTTTGGAAAGATTGTAAAGGATATTCCATTACCCACAGATTTAGTGGCGCATCATATTTTTTATAATAAAGATGTAACTAAGGCCTATGTCGCTTCCTTAGGCAGTAACCCCTTGCAAGTAATCGATATGACAAAACAACCTTATGAGCTTAAGACCATTTCTGTTCCTGAGTGTCAGGTTGCGGAAGACTTGGTCTTTTCAGGCGATAAAAAAAGATGGTATGTCACCTGTATGGGTTCTAGCAATGTCATTATGGGTGATGCACAAACAGATAAGCAGATTAAAGTCATTGCCGCAGCCAAAACGGCGACAAGCAAAAAATTTATTAGCCATCCGCACGGTATTGGAATAAACGATGAAATTAATCGAATTGTCATTGCTAACACGGTGCACCCGACTGATTTCAGCGATGCAGATGAAACAGTAACGATCATTACAGCCCGCAGTGGTAAAATACTCTCTACACATAAAATGTCGGAAAAAGCATCACCTTCAGGTTCAGCCCCTGTTGAGGCGGTATTTTTACCTAAATCAAATCCAGTGCGGCTTTATATCAATACCATGTTTGGCAATACCTTGTGGACAGGCGTTTGGAATAGCATGAGTCAAAACTTTAGCTTTTCACAAGTTTTTGATTTTAACTCTTTAAAACAAGGAGTCCCTTTAGAAATTTACTTTAACCATAAACTTGACAAAATGTATATTACGACAGCAAGCCCAGGTTATTTAAATATTTTCAATATTAAAAATCCAGCCAAACCGGTACTTGAAAAATCGATTGCAACTGCGGAGGGCTCGCATCATGTTGTCTTTTCTCCTGATGAACGATATGCCTTTGTGCAAAATAACCTTTTAAATTTACCAAATATGAGCGATGGTTCTATTACGGTAGTTGATTTGCAAAAATCGACCGTAAAAATGACGATTGATACATTTAAAAATCAAGGCCTAACTCCAAACAGTATTGTCATGATGCCGAAATGGTATCATGACAACGCTCACTAGAAACGGTCGAAAAAGCTCAAGGGCGCGACCAACTTGATTCATGGTTTTACAAAACTGAAAGTAAACATCCCCCGGACAAAGCCGGGGGAATTTCTCATTATTACTATGCATAAAAGGAAACTTCACATAATGGCCGGATGTTGACCATCAGCCGATTCAAGAAAGGCAATATGCGAATTATATTAGGTGCTAACGTACGTTTTCGACCCGTTGGATTTTCACTTCCAAAATCAAGCCGGATCGGCATGCAGATGAATGCCTAGTGCCTTCGTTACTTTGAGGATCGTATCGAAACTGGGGATATGCTCGCCGTCCAGGGATCGATACAGGCTTTCGCGGGAAAGACCGGTATCTCGGGCAATCTGCGACATACCGCTATCGATCCAACGATATCACCTGCAATAGCGCCTATCATTGTTTTGTCCATCCCAAACTAGACATGAATAACCGGCATTCTATTCATGCTGCCGTTAGCGTTAAGCCAGAATACCAGCGGCACCGCAGCATTTCTTGTATTTTTTGCCGCTACCGCAGGGGCAAGGATCATTCCTACCGACTTTGTCGGACTTGGCCGGTTCCGGTGGATTTAAGGCGCGCTCCAGGTCTGAAATATCTTCCGGCTTATCCGGCTCGATACCAATGATGTAATGCCAACCCTGCGAAGCACAGGTTTCTGCCACGTATTCGCCACGTTTACTGTTTTGCACACAAACGATAATGGGGTTCTTATCTGAGCCCAGTCTTGCCATAATCTTGAATTATTGGGTGAATAAAAAATGAATGATTTTAACCGATTATCGATTGCTGTAGATGAATGTTTTATCCAACGAGAAGCAATCCAGTCGTCGGCAATGCTGATTTACATGCTTGTTCACCGGCCAGAGATGTTGTTGTTCTCCAAACTGCAACAGAAAGCCACAGAATCGGTAATTTCAATGTGCCAGTTCCCGATTCAGAGTCTTGTTGGGAACGATAACTTCACGCTGCCTGTCTCATACGGCAATATTCGCGACGAAGGTTTATAATCCTGTTAAGACTAACGATTAAAACTTTGCGCCCATCATGCAAATAAACTTCACGAAAAAAGAATACCGGATATTGCTCGATTTGATCCATATCGCCGATTGGGTCTTGCACGCACATAGCACAGATGATCGCGCCGATACCAAAGACTACAGAAATTTGATGCAAAAATTGATGTCGTACGCCAAGGAGATGGGCTTCGAGGCTCTTGTCGATTTCGATAAAGAACGAGGGGAGTACGTCACTTCAGGTGAATTCGCAGGTGAATCCGTGGCTGAAGATTATATTGAAGAGTTCGAAGATAACACTTTTTGGAGTCAGTTAATTGGAAGGTTATCGGACCGCGACGCGATGAGACAAACCGGGGTCAATCATTTGAGCGAGATTGAAATGAGCGAACGATTTAAAGCTATCGGGGAGGCCGAGGAAAAATGGATAACGGAAATCGATAACTACGGCCTGAGCAGAATCCGTATCGATGACGATGAATCGAAACCGTAAGTTTCTGTTCAAATGCTCCCGCTAGTCCTGTTGGTAAGAAAGAAGAAACTGAATATCATCCGATTTAGGAATATATTCTGAGAGCTGTTGGCCGAAGCTCCGCCGCTCAATCGAATCGCCCAAGACCCAATCCTGAGCGGAACCAAACTTACCGCAGAAGCGTGGGATGCCGCGGGGCCTAAGAAGATGGTCGTTTTTACCAGCAGGACTGGGCGGATTGGAACGGACGCTACCCGGACGTCCCACACTTCTGGCTCGACAGACTGAACCTCTAGCCAGAATCAGACTCCAATCGCTAGTCGGGTTTCTTCAAGGTTCTTCTCTGCCAGTTACCCATAAAGAGGCTTCAAAAAGGCGTTTGAGCGCCTTGCGTTCCTGCAATGGACCGTGCCGCAACGATCGTAACTAGGGGTTTCCATGTTGGATTTGTTAAAACGTAGCGACGAGGCTTCGGAATCCCCGGGTCTGTGGTTCGCCATCAAGAAGGCCGCTAGACGGATACAGGACTGGTTCGTGATTCAATCGACCGCCGTCAAGGTGACGATGTTGGTTGTGGCTCTCCTAATTCCAGCCACCGGCATCTATTCGTTCGTACTCATTCAGAAGCAGGCCGCCATTGCTGAGCAGGTCAAGGCCATGGCTGTTGCCGGTACGGAGGGCGAGGAGGTGTGGTCGTTAAACGACAAGCTGCCTGTGGTATTTGGTAACGGCCCGTTGCTGAGCTTCCTGGAAACGAACCCGGTCGAGCGTATTACGGTGGTTTACGAGCCGCTGCTGTGGAACGTATCGGAGCGCATCATCCTGATCGAATCGCAGGGCAAGCAGTACGCGTACTACCCCAGCGACATGGAGACCAAGATCTTCGCCGACAAAGCGGCCATAGCGCCTTGGGGCGCCAAGCTTGTCTTCATACCGCGCGGTGAACTCAGCGCCAGCAGCAGTGAATTGTTTGAGCGCCTGGATCAGCGTTTTGCCAGCGCCCGCCCGCAATCCGAAAAGGACGGCTGGAAGGCCAACGTCAGTGGTGTACTGTCGGTTGCGCTTACGCTCGGCGTACTGGGATTCTTGTATTTCCAGCTCATGGGACAGCACAAGTCGCTCAAGTTCATCGAGCCGGCACAGGTGCACGGCTCTATCGACGACCTGGTTGGCATGGGGGACATCAAGGCCGAGGTGGCACAGATCAAGGATCAGTATGAGCGCCGCGCGGAATATGCTGAGTACGGCATCTTCAAACCTTTTAATGTGATGTTCAGCGGCCCGGCTGGTACCGGAAAAACCAAGTTAGCCAGCTACCTGGCCAAGGAGTTGCAGTTGCCCATCCTGTTCCACTCTGCCGCCAATCTGGAAACGGGCTTCGTGTCCGGCGGCTCGAATACGCTCAGCCGTATCGTGGCCATGGCCAAACGGCGCAAGCGCTGTATCATTTTCTTGGACGAGGCACAGGATCTGTTCATGAAACGCGGCGGCCGCCGCAAGTTCGACGACGACACCGCGAACACATTTCTCTCCGTGCTGGATGGTGTGCGCAGCAAAAACGAAGCCGAGATCATTTGGATCGTGGCTAGCAACTTCAATAGCGAGACCATGGAGATGGACGAGGCCATGCTGCGCCGCTTTCAGATGAAGGTGGATTTTCGTATGCCTAACCGAGCAGAGCGGCTGGCTGTCATCAATCACTACCTGGGCCAGCGAGCCGAAAAAGTGCTGCCCAACCTGGACTTGCGCCATCTGGTGGATGTGACCGAAGGCAGCAGCCCGGCAGACCTGGAGACCATCGTCAATCAGGCGGGCATTTCGGCCGTGCAGACCGGCGAAATGATCGGCGCCAATACCCTGATGCAGGCTGCTGAACGCGTGTTGGTGGGTAACGTAAATACTGACACCACTGCGGAACGTGAGCGCGACCGTCGCATCATCGCCGTGCACGAATGGGGTCATTTTTTGGTGGACCTTGAGCACGAACGCAAGCTGACCAACGACAACTGGGAGCAGATCCTGGCCGATCTGAAAACCATCAAGATTTCGCTTAAGGCCAACTCGCGTACCAACGCGCTGGGATTTGTGTTTCACAAGCAGGGGGGCAATCTGCTCAAGACCAAGAGCGATATCGAACACGACGTGCGCGTGCTGCTGGGCGGCATGGCCAATGAAGAACTATTCTTTGGTGAGGAAGGCACGACCAATGGGGCACACAACGATATCACCCGCGTGACGCAGTTGCTGCACCACGCCGTGGGCGAAATGGGCATGTACCGCAAGACTCGGCTGAACTTCGGCGCACTCTCCCGTGAACATACCGAAGTGGACGAGGAAACGCGCAGCATCATGGAAGCACAGAGCGAGCGCATATACGGCGAAACCAAGGCCGTGCTGGCCCAACTCAAGCCGCTAACGGAGCATCTGGTCGGCAAACTCCTGGAAGCCGACGAAATGGACCTAAATGAGGCGCTGTTCGAAATCCGCAGATTTGAGGCGACCTGATACCCGGATGAGTAGAGTCATCGGTGAAAACGCAACGATCAGAGAATAGTGGGGAATCTGTTTAACTTGCAGGGGGAGTATGATTTCTCGGATGAAATCAGCAATTCCCAATTTAAAACCCTGATAAAATAAGGGGCACTTAAAACTAATCAATCGCAACATTAATAAAGCCATTGGTAGATACAAATGGACTTGGAAATCAGGGTAAACGCATTAAAACTACATATAAAATCAAATGGTTATAATGCGTAGTATTTTCAGTAATTTCATAGCGGCAGCCTTTATTGCCACAAAATAAAAAACTAACAAATAAAATATTCTGCAAGCTTAGGTTGAATAGTCATAACATATTGATATGGCATTTATTTTAATGCGTTTGCCCTGACTTGGAAATAATTGACTTGATACGTCGCACCTTCGAAGACTTACCGGACTCCCGTAAACCCGGCAACAATCGGAAATACAGGATAGAAGATGCCGTTCTGAGCGCCTTCTCGGTGTTCTTCACGCAAAGCCCGTCTTTTCTGGATTATCAGCGACGGATGGAAAAACTCCACAATCGAAATAACGCACAATCGATTTTCCTGATTAGCAAGTTTCTTCAGCTAAAGCCCAAAAACCAGCATATCCCTAGCAGGACGGGGTTTGCAACCCATACGCATCAAGCTAAAAATCGCCTTCCTCGATTTGGTGGTCGAGAGCGTACTACGCGGTTTCACAAATCCGCTTTGGGATGTATAGTTTGCGGTCCACATTACTCAATGGATAACCAGAAATGGAAGCCGCCCCGATTGAAACGCTCACACATCAAATTGACCAGTATTTAGCAACTTGGTTCGACGAAGAAACCTGTAAAACCTTGGCCAAGTCTAGCGGATTTATTCAACGCAGCACGAGTCGCTTGACCGGCAGCGATTTTTTTAAATCTGCTGACGGTCGATACGCTTAGCGAGCCGACGATTAGTTATGAAGGTTTGTGCGATAGCCTGGAGGAACGAAGCGGCGTGGATCTGACACCGCAAGCCTTGTGCGGGCGAATGAACAGCGATGGTGCGGTACAGTTTATGGAAGCGGCGCTGACCAAGACTTTGCGCGAGACGGTCGGTCCGCCTTTGACGGCACAAGAAGCCGCATGGCTAGCTCCGTTTCCTCGGGTTTTACTGCAAGACAGTAGCCAAATCGAAGTGAACGAAGCCTTGACCGAAGCGTTCAAAGGGAGTGGCGGTAACGCCAGCACGGCCAGTGTTAAAATCGATTTCAGCTATGACGTCAAAAACGAACGGGCCGAACATATCGCGATACGTCAGGGCACCGACAGCGATCAGGGTTTTGCCACAGACGTGCTCGCGCGAGTGCGTAAGGGAGGACTTGTCTGGCGTAATCGATTTGATTGATTAGGACGTGCTCGCGCGAGTGCGTAAGGGAGATTTGATCATTCGAGATTTGGGCTATTTCAGCTTGGCCGCCTTTGCTCAAATCATGCTGATCGGTGCGTATTTCTTAAGCCGACTCAGCTATACCGTCAATCTCTATAAGAGCGCCGATGAAGCCGCGTCACCGATTAATCTGATCCAGTACATCAATCGTTTCGGTGGTGGTCAGCAAACGATGGAGTTTTCGCTGTTTGCCGGTGAGAAACACCGTCTGCCCATCCGCTTAGTGGTTTATCGGCTGCCGCAAGAGGTCTACCGGAAGCGACAAAAAGCGGCGATTAAAACGGCCAAACGCAAAGGGCGCCGGGCGCGCTTGTCCTACTTGAAATTTCTCAAGTATAGCTTCTTCATGACCAACGTCCCCGCCGATGTTTGGCCGAAAGAAGCGTTAGGTACCCTGTACCGCTTGCGTTGGCAAGTCGAATTGACGTTTAAACACTGGAAATCGTTGTTCTGCATCGACCTCTTGAAAGGCACGCGTCNGGAACGTATCCGATGTCTTCTCTATGGGCGTCTGATCGTCATTCTGACCGTGCAACGGTTGCTCGCGCTGGCTGCACGGCAGGCGGAAAACGAAGGTCGCGAACTGTCTTTTGACAAAGCTATCCAATGGTTGTTGCGACAGGATCGGTTTTTGAAAGCCTTTGTCGCGCGGCAGTTCGACACGCTGATGCGTAAGCTGTTAGGTAACCTGCGAAGGCTGCTTAAAGCCAAGCGAAAGCGGCGCACGACTCGGCAATTGATTACACAACAAGTAGGATACTTGGACAGCTTCTCAGACTCGTCGGAGGAACTCGATAACGGTTTAGCTGCGGGGAGCTACGCTTAGCTTGATGCGTATGGGTTGCAAACCCCGTCCTGCTAGGGATATGCTGGTTTTTGGGCTTTAGCTGAAGAAACTTGCTAATCAGGTGAATTATTACTAAAGTTTCGGAGTTTATTTTAACCCCCATAAATAGCCCAAAACCCTTGATCTATAAGGCCTCAAGCCTTAGGGTTTTAGGGTCAAGTTGCAAGACTTGCATAAACCAGCAGTGTATGTGTGCATCTATCGTTTCCAGCACGAGTGCGGTGACCGCATCACCCAATACCGCTGTTAATTCATCCAGCGCACCGCTGAGCACGGCACGAAATACCTACCACAGTTTGGCGGCATAATGGATGTCGGTGCTGTTCGCTCGCAATTGCTGCCTCATACCGGCAACGCTGGCAACACCGTGCATCTGTTTGGCAATCACCAACAGGCAAAAGCGTATGGCCGTTAAGTGAATCGAAGCCACGTAAGCCGCATAGTGTGTGCTTTGCTCTTTCAAAAAGCCCAGCTGCTGCTTCGCTTCCTTGAAATACACTTCGATCGCCCAGCGCATCGCATAAAGTTCGAGTATCTGTGTCGCCGTTAAGGCGGTATCGGTGCAGAGGAACACCGCCCAATCCTTTTTACCGGCTTGCGTTTTATCGGTGCGGGCGGTGCCGCGCACAAACAACAGTCGAACCGGCGCCCACTGTTCGGGCTGCTTGTCCTGTTCGGCCAGGTTGATTTCAACATCCACGACTTTAGCCTGGTACGGCTGTCCGACAATGGGTTGCCAGTGTTTCCGAACGACGTGTCGATACAGCGCCTGGACATCCAAGTCACGGTTGATCACCGCCTCCCCGCGATACTCGCGGAGCCGGTACTTCAGCTTGCTCTTCTTCATGCGTAGCACGGCTACTAACGACGCCTCTTGGCTCAGGCGAATCATCGCTTTGCTGCCAAACCCGGCATCGGCCAGTAAATAATCCCCTTCGATGCCCGTCCGTAACGCACGGTGTATCATGGTTTTCGCCATCTCCGGCTTAGTCTGTTACTGTGCTGCGGCATAGCGCTTGGCCACGATACTACGCCCATCTTGAAAAGCTTGCGTCAACGGCTGCGCTCGGGTTTGACTGATGTAAAGCTCGCTATCCAACGGCACAAATCCGGCTTCGCAGCTCAAGCCCAAGGTCAACACCTGCTGCCCCATGACATGCCGCCCGGTCGTATGATCGAAGTGACTGGACACGCCCGGCATCTTCTTGCCGAACCGTTGCTGAATCGAATCATCCAAGACCAAGGCCTTCGGGCCGGCGCTCATCAAGGCGCGTACCGCCTTCTCATTTCAGCCTCCTTAGGAATATGCACAAAATAACTGCTACAAGTAGTAGGCTTTGCGGAGGTTCGGTGATTCGCTTCAGGACCGCCGTGAATACATCCATGTAAACTTGACGGCGGCTTTCCCTGCCGCCGACACCTGTCAATCGAGCCACCGAACCTTCTTCTAACAGTTGTCGAAGTTATTTCATGCTTGTTCCTTAGTATTTCATAGTCCATTCGACTCCTGATTTGGCTGATGGTTCTACGTAATCAGGTAAGAAAATACCTATAGGTAAATCTGATATCGCTGATTGTTTCCGTAGAGCTTAATTGGGAAACTGTATCCATCGCAGATCAAAATTCGGTGTTGGGGTTCCTGTCAAAAGAGCGCCGTATAAACTTCCAGGCACTGTGTCGGCATTCATGCATGCAAAGTTTTTGCCTGAACTCCGTTGCCTTTTCAGGCACTGGCGAAATTTGAAGTGCGAAAGGTATAGAAGCTCAAAATGATATTCGGTCAAAAGCAAATCTAAGGTAGATAGCGGCTTGAAGACAACTCGACAGAAATGTAATTTTTTCCGAATGCTAATAGATGATTGCCGTATTTAGCAAGTCCGGCGTTTTAAGGAGACCCACCGATGGCCATAGTAAAAAAAAATATTTCACAAGCTCATGTTGTTGCTGTCGATAGCGCAAAACAATCGACGGTTTCAGTGCGTGAAGCGGAAGCTCAACGTAAAAAGGCGCGGACTCTCGCCAAGCAGCAACAAGCCGCTGAGCGGATAGCCGCTGCAACAGGTCAACTTGCATCCGGCATCAATGAGGCAGCATCTGCTGCGGAGGAACTTAAACGCGCGTCCGACCAAATCGCTACGGGCGCCGAAGAAGCATCGGGGGCCGCGCACGAATCGTTGACCGCGTTCAAGCAAGTAGGTGATGCGGTTACTCGTCAAATGCAAAATGCCGAAGAAGGCCAAAAGAAAATGGATGCCACACAGTCCTTGGTCATGAAAACCAGCGATGAAATCATGGGCCTTGTTAATAATGTGGGCATTGCCGCTCAACGCCAATCGACATCTGTCGAAATGGTGGTTGAGTTGGAAAAACAGGCGGCCAACATTGGCGATATCGTCAAAGCCGTAGCCCGTATTGCCGATCAAACCAATCTATTGGCGCTCAATGCGGCGATCGAGGCCGCTCGAGCCGGAAAACATGGAAAGGGATTTGCTGTTGTCGCCGATGAAGTAAGAACGTTGGCCGAAACCTCGGAAAAAAGCGCCAAGCAGATACAGGACTTAGTCGGGCAGATACAACAGGAAGTCAAGATTATCGCCGACGGCATCAATAATTCCGCCAAAAACATCGAGGGCGAGGTCGAAAAAGGCAAGGCCATTACCGAACAATTAGAGCAAATTCGTCTGAATACGATCGATATTATCAATGGGGTTCGTGAGATTGCGGCCGTTGCTCAGCAATCGAATGTAGCCGCTTTGCAGGCATTGAAAGGCTCGGAAAACATTGCGGCGGCAGCCGAAGAACAGTCGGCTGCCGCAGAAGAAGCGGCTAAGACGGTCGCCGAACAGGCCCAAGCGCTTGCGGAATGCGAACAAGCCGCACAAAGCTTGTCGGAGTTGGCGGAGGATCTGAAAAATTCGACAGACGTTGCCAAGAGTGCCGAAGAGGTGGCATCGGCGGCCGAACAATTGTCTTCGGCCGTTCAAGAAATCAATCGCTCTGGTACTCAGATCATGGCGGCGATAGAACAAATCCGTAAGGGCGCTCAGGTACAAGCGTCCGGATCAGAAGAGTCGGCAGCCGCTATAAGCCAAATCGACAAGGGATTGGAAGTTGCGCAAGGGCGAGCAGAGACGAGTACCCAGAAGGTCAATGCGATTAAAGATATGTTGGCGGGCAACAAGACGAGCGTCGATGCATTGATTGAAGGGATTTCCAATTCGGCCGGCGCTTCTCGCTCCTGTATTAAACAAATTAAAGATTTGGGAATGGTGTCCCGCCGTATCGACAAGATTGTCGATGCGATTTCTACCGTTTCGATTCAAACGAATATGTTGGCGGTCAACGGTTCTATAGAGGCGGCGCGTGCGGGCGAGTTCGGCAAGGGGTTTGTTGTCGTTGCAACCGATATTCGTAATTTGGCGCATGATTCGGCCGAAAATGCGGATCGTATCAAGGATTTGGTGAAAGCGGTGCAAGATCAGATCGGTGTTGTGGAAAAGGATTTGGAAGAGATTGCAATTTCTGCGCATAGCGAGGTGGAAAAAGCCAAAACGATTACAGACAGTCTGGTAACCATCGAATCCGATATCTTAGGTGTCGAGCAAGGTACGCAACAAATTTTAATGGCAGCCAATGAAATTGCGGCCGCGATCGGTCAAGTCAAAACGGGAGTCGATCAAATTGCAGCGGCCGCACAAGAAGCCGAAAAAGCGGCGTCTGAAGCCGCGTCCGCTGCAAATCAGCAATCTCAGGGTGCGGAAGAATTGGCCGCCGCAATCGAGGAAATTGCCTCGCTCGCCGACGAACTACAAAGTGCCTAAGATGTTTCCAAATATTGCTGAGAGTATGCCATGACAACAGAAACCCTAGAGCAGCGGATGGAGCTAACCAAAGTTGAAGACTCGGTTGTTAAAGATACCGATTCCGATATTCGCCAGTTTGTTACTTTCATCGTCGGCAAAGAAGTTTTTGCCGTAGATATGGAACCGGTACAAGAAATTATTCGAGTTCCTCATGTGGTGCGCGTGCCGTTGGCTCCCGAAACATTAGAGGGATTAGCCAATTTACGAGGCAATGTTTTGCCGATTATTTCCTTGCGTAAAATATTTGGTTTTCAAGAGCGTGAATACGATGATGCGACTCGTGCGGTCGTCATCAAGCAAGGACAACCGCTCGGTTTTGTGGTCGATAAAGTATCCAGTGTGGTCGGCATAGAGCCCGAAAACATCGAAGATGTCGGTTCGATCAAAGGAACCGTGGATACCGATTTGCTTTCCGGATTGCTTAAGAATGTCGGCGGTCATGCAATGATCATGATTTTGGACTTTTCAAAATTGATTATTCGAGAGTTTAAAGATATCGCCGAATTGAATTGTTCCGCGTCGCCCGTTGGAATATCAAGCGATTATGGTAATGAAGCGGCTGAAATGGAAGAGACGGTAAGCGATGAGTTGCAATTGGTGAGTTTTGTCGTAGCCGAACAGGAATATGCCATAGCGATCGAGGACGTTCAGGAAATCGTGCAAGTACCGGATCATATCGTACAGGTTCCAAATTCCGAGTCGCATGTGTTAGGGATCATGACTCTGAGAAACCGGCTGTTGCCGTTGGTCAGTTTGCGCTGCATGTTCGGCTTGCCCGCTCTGAAGGCGGACGAGCATAGCCGTATCGTTGTCGTATCGTTGGGAACGGCGTCGGTTGGCGTGGTAATGGATAGCGTCAATGAGGTTTTGCGCGTCGGTAAAGCTTATGTCGAAAATATGCCGGGGCTATTCGCTCGCGACGGCGATTTGTCCGATATATCCGAAATTTGTCGTCTTGACGGAGGAGCGCGACTGGTTTCGATTATCTCTGCCGGAAATATGTTTCGGCATACTGCGGTCAAGGAAGCATTGAATACTGTGGATCAATTACGCGAGAACGAAAACATGTCCAACAATGAGATTATCGAAAACCAAGAGACCGAGATTATCGAAGACGAAGAGCAAGTAGTTGTTTTTCGTTTGGACAAGGAGGAATTCGGGGTGCCGATCGGTAGTGTTCAGGAAATTGTTCGTGTTCCAGATTCGTTGACGCATGTGCCGAAGGCGCCGGCTTTTGTCGAAGGTGTGATCAATCTTCGCGGATCGGTGCTTCCGGTCGTCGATCAACGCTTGAGATTGGGATTCTCGGCAGTAGAACGCAACGACAGACAACGTATCATGGTGTTTTTGTTAGACGGCATTCGCACGGGATTTATAGTCGATTCGGTTTCGGAAGTATTGAAAATTTCGAAAAATACCATCGAACCGTCACCGCATTTGTCCAACGAGCAAGCGCAATTGATAAGTCGTGTTGCTAATCTGGAAAAGCAAAAAAGGTTGATTCAATTGATTGAACCGACACGGTTGATCGAAAGCCGTGATTTGAAGGGATTGGAAGAGTTGACAAAGCAAGATGGCCCTCAATGAATGTTTCAATGCGGCAATATAGATTGGCGATAATGAAAGGTACAGGGTAGCGCATGATAAAAATATTGATTGTTGACGATTCGGCATTGATGAGACGCCATTTGGCAGCTGTGTTCGAAGCGGAGGGCGGATTCGAGATAGGTTTGGCGCGCAACGGAAAGGAAGCGGTGGAAGAAAATATGGCATTCAAACCGGATGTTGTAACCCTAGACATCAATATGCCGGAAATGGATGGCTTGACTGCCCTGGCATTGTTGATGGCGGAACGCCCCGTGCCGGTTGTCATGGTGTCGTCGCTGACGGAAAAAGGCGCTTTGGCCAGTTTCGAGGCGATGGCGCTCGGTGCGGTTGACTATATCGCGAAACCGGATGGAACCATATCGCTTTCGATCGATGCGATCAGGCGTGAAATTATCGACAAAGTGCGAGCGGCTTATCGGGCCAAACCGAAATGCGCGAGGGGCGGAAAAAATTTTCAGCGCGACGCGATCAAGCCGGCTCAGAAAGAAGTCAAAAAACATTTCGAAACTGCTGATTCGGGAGTGGTCGTCATTGGCGTATCGACCGGAGGCCCTAGAACCTTGGAGGATATTTTGCCGCAACTACCGGAAGATTTTCCTTGGCCGATTCTAGTAGCTCAACACATGCCGAGCAGCTTTACATTGCCTTTTGCGAATCGAATGAACGACTTGTGCCGGTTACAGGTAACCGAAGCTTCGAGAATTGTACCGCTCGAAGCCGGAACGATTTACATTGCCAAGGGTGGCGCCGATGCCGTATTGACTCGGAGAGTCGGCCGTCTGTCGATGCAGGCGAAACCCGAAGCCCCTGAGTATTTATGGCATCCGTCGGTCGAGTTATTAGGCAGGTCGGTATTGGAGCATTACGAGCCGACACAGGTAATTGCCGTCATGTTGACCGGGATGGGGTATGACGGTGCCGATGCCTTTGCCGAAATCAGAAAAAAAGGCGGGCGTACGATTGCCGAGTCGGAAGCATCTGCGGTCGTATTCGGTATGCCGGCAGAACTGATCAAACGCGGCGGCGCGACGGTCGTGCTCGATTCCGGGCGCATTGCCGATCAGATCGTTCAGTGGGCCGGTTAACTTAGGATTTCGTGATAAATAACGTCCTGGAACTATGAGCTTTGTTGAGGGTTCGGTAACTCGCTTGACAGGACGCCGTGAATACGTCCTTGTAGGCTTGACGGCGGCTTTCCCTGCGGCCGACACCTGCCAATCGAGTTACCGAACCCTCCGAAAAATAGGGAAGTTATTTACGGCCAAATCCTTAATGGCATTGCGCTCAATGCTAGGAGAGGGACTGGCAAAGCCTTTGCCGAGTACCCCGGCACCTCCATAGATTTATGCCGAAATTTGGAGTGCGAAAGTGATTGTCAGGAAATGTATTAGGAGAACGACGGATGATGAGTATTGTAAAAAAGCGAACAATCGAGAATGCCCAGAATAACGATACAAAGCAGATTCATCGGGCGTTACCGGAATTGATCGACGCGATGGAATCATGCGACGTGAATGTCAGGCGTTTGGCCGCACGCGAATTGGCGTTTTATCCTGAAGCCGCACAAACACTGGTTTCGTGCCTAAAACGGGAATGCGATTCGAGCGTCAGGGAAGTCATTTTGACATCATTGACTCGATGCGATTCTCCCGAATTTGTAGAGGAATTGGCTGATTGTTTGAGAAGCGAAGATGCCTCGTTACGCAATGAAGTCATCGAAGCCATGAAAGCGATAACTGTGGAAGTCGTACCGGTGATGGAACAATTGCTTGTCGATCCCGATCCGGATGTGCGGATTTTAGCCGTGAATATTTTGGAATCGTTGCGTCATCCCAAAGTGGAGCAATGGTTGATAAATATCATCGAGCGAGATTCACACGTTAATGTTTGTGCCGCTGCAGTCGATTTGCTTTGCGAATTGGCTACGGAAAAATCGCGACCGGCGTTGGAGGTTTTTATAACAAGATTTTCGGACGAGCCGTATATACGATTTGCCGCGGAATTGGCATTGTATCGAATCAAAGCGAATCGAATCACATAAAGTTGAGACGCCATGACGAAAACGTTAATCAATGATGAAGATTTTCGAAAATTCGGGGAATATTTTTACCGTAAAACGGGTATTCAATTCGAGGTTTCGAAGCGTTATTTCGTCGACAAGCGTTTGATCGAACGGATCAATGCTACCCAATCCGATAATTTTCTAAATTATTTCATGATGCTGCGTTTCGACAGCGATGGCCTTGAGTTACAGAAATTAGTCAACTTGATGACCGTCAACGAAACCTATTTCTTTCGGGAGGCATACCAATTCGACTGTCTTGTAAACAGCATTTTGAACGAAATCACAGATACTAAAAATGACCGAAGGCCGATACGGATTTGGTCTATACCGTCGGCTTCGGGCGAAGAGCCTTATTCAATCGTGATCTATTTATTGGAGCATTGGCCGGGTATCGAACAGTGGGATGTTGAAATCATCTCTTCGGATATCGATACCGATATCATAGCCAGCGCAAAACGAGGCCACTATACGGATCGTTCGGTTCAGCATCTTCCCAAGTATTTGTTGAGAAAATATTTCGTCCCTAAAAACGATGGTTTTCAGATCTGTGACGATTTACGCGATGCCGTGGAATTCACCAGAGTTAATCTGATCGATCCGATGGAGGTTCGCGCATATCGCGAATTCGATGTAATTTTCTGTCGAAATCTACTGATTTATTTCGACGATTTGTCACGCCGTCAGGCCGCCGATACGTTCTACGACGCTTTGAATCCGGGCGGATTTGTCTGCCTGGGGCATTCGGAGTCGATGAGCCGAATATCTTCGCTCTTTCGTGTACGTAAGTTTCCAGAGGGAATCGTCTACCAAAAGCCAAAGGAGGACATATGAAACGCATTCTGATTGTCGACGATGCCGCTACGGTGCGGCTATATCATCGCAATATAATCGAATCGGCCGGTTTTGTGGCAGATGAAGCGATCAACGGCATCGAAGCCCTCGAGAAAGCGCTGTCTATGCCGTTCGACCTATTTCTGGTCGATATCAATATGCCGAAACTCGATGGTTACGGTTTTATTAAAGAACTGCGAAGTCAAGATATCGCGCAAGCGCCGGCGATGATCGTTTCGACCGAAGCCAAGGAAAGCGACAGGGATAAGGCATACATGGCCGGGGCCAACCTGTACATTATAAAGCCAACGAAACCACAGGAATTGTTGACGTATATCGGTTTGTTACTTGGGGAGGAGGCTGCATGACGCCATTGCTCGAGCAATTCATTTCCGAATCGCGCGACTTTTTGCCGGAAATCAATGAAAAATTGATGCGCCTGGAAACCGAAGCCGGTAACGCCCAAGTTATGAACGAATTATTTCGCTTGGTTCATACGCTCAAAGGTAATAGCGGCCTATTCGATTTTCCCGAGATGACGCGTGTATTACATGCTTGTGAAGATTTGCTGGATGCCGTGCGCGATAATCGGGCGTCCTATTCGGAAAGCATGGCCGATTGTTTGTTGGAAGCTATGGATTTTAGCGGCATGTTACTCGATGAAATCGAGTCATCGGAAAAGATCGATTCCAAGCATGCGCGAATGTCGGTCGAGTTGACGGCTTCGCTACTGCATTTGATCGAGTCTAAACAAGAATCGAATAAGGCTGTAGGCTTGGCTCAAAAAAACGATCGATCGACCATTTTTAAGTTGCCGAACGAATTGGATAGCGATTTGCGTAAAAGGTTGTATTGCGCCATTGTGAACGATAGCCTACCGGTAGTCTATATCGAATACGCGCCGGAATCGGAATGTTTTTTCAAAGGCGAAGATCCTTTTTTTCAAGTGAGACAAATTCCCGAAATCGTGTGGCGTTCTATACAAGTAACCTCGCCTGATTTCGATATCAAACACATAGACCCCTATCAATGTGGCCTCAAATTCCGGATATTGTGTCGGGCGGAAGCGTCCGAGTTACAAGAACTTTTCCGATATACTCCCGAACAGGTAAAAATAATTTCGTTGACTCCCGAGGACCTATTACCGTTCGATCGCATTAAATTTCCTGAAGGGATTCAGGCCGAAAGAACTGATCAGACCTTGGACGAACTCGGGGAGGGGGAGGTTTTAGCGCTCACCGAAGAACAGACGATTGCGCTTCGTGAAATTCTATGTGCTCAACGCGACGTATTGGCACAGGCCGATGATGTGCCATGGTTGAAAGGCCGTTTACGCTCAGTCGCGGTCGCCTTGACGGCAATTCATAGAGCGCTTGGTCGTATTGATTCGATCCCGATGATTGAAGCTGCATTAAATGATGCATTGGCACATGAGACGTCGGCCCCCCTGCAGGAATGGCTCGAAAAGCATGCGCCTGAAACCGCACTTATATCGACAGCACTCGAAGAAAATGCCGATTTCGAGCCTAAATTCGGTCGGCGTGCTGAAGATGTTATTTGCGGGCCTAAAACGCTCAAAGTCGACCAAGAAAAAATCGACCGATTGATGGCCTTGATCGGCGAAATGGTCGTTGCGAAAAACAGCTTGCCTTATTTAGCCTTACGCGCCGAAAACCAATTCGGGAGCCGCGAACTGGCGCGTGAAATCAAAACTGAATATGCCGTCATCAACCGCATCGCCGAGGAAATGCAAGATGCGATCATGCAAGTGCGCATGTTGCCGGTATCGTTTATCTTTCAACGATTTCCCAGGCTCGTGCGGGATATATCGAAAAGATTGGGTAAGCAAGTGACTTTGGTCATGGAAGGCGAAAACACTGAGGCTGATAAAAATATTGTCGAAGCTTTGGCCGATCCGTTGATACACATTATTCGCAATAGTCTTGATCACGGAATTGAAAAGCCGGATGCGAGAGAAGCGTCTGGGAAAAGCAAAGCTGGTCGATTGACGATACGCGCAGGCCAAGAGTCGGATAGAGTTGTTATTGAAATTACGGACGATGGCCGGGGCGTCGATCCGGAAATCGTTAAGCGTAAAGCTTATGAAAAAGGCTTAATCGATGAAATCGAAAGAGAGCGAATGAGCGACCGCGAAGCTGTCAATTTGGTTTTTGCGGCCGGTTTTTCCACGGCGGCGAAGGTGTCTGAAATATCCGGGCGCGGCGTAGGCATGGATGTGGTCCGCAATGCCGTCGAAAAAGTCAACGGTACGGTTGTCATGGAAAGCGACAACGGCAAGGGCACCCGAGTATTGCTTTCATTGCCGCTATCGATGGCCGTCACAAATGTCATGATCATCGAATCGAATAACCAAATTTTTGGAGTACCGATGGATACGGTTGTGGAAACGGTAAGAGTATCCGAATCCGCGATACGCGTTATCAAAAAAAGACAGGCAGCAGTGTTGCGAGGTCGTATAGTGCCATTACTTTCGTTGAACCGATTGTTGGGAATCGGTACCCGGCAGCGACTCGATGACGATAATAAATATGCAGCGCTTGTGGTGCGAATACGTGGCGAGCAAGTCGGCGTATTGGTGGATAATTTCCATGAAACCGTCGATATCATTCTCAAACCGGTAAATGGAATTTTGAGCGGATTGAATGCGTATGCCGGTTCCGCCCTATTGGGCGACGGTTCGGTGCTCATGGTTTTGAATCCGAAGGAGCTTGTGTGATGGCGATTGATTATCGAAATGAATGCGCGGTATTTAGCGATGTGGTCGGCGTCGAAGAAGCCGACGGCTTATTGGAATGGCTTGAAATAAACCCGGGCAAGCCTGTGGTTCTGGAAAAATGTCAACATCTACACACGGCTATCTTACAAGTTTTGATGATGTTTAAGCCGCCCGTTTCGGTTTTTCCTGCGAACGAAGAATTATGCAATTGGTTAACCGAGTTGTGGCCACAGAATCCAGGAGAATGACATGGCAAAAACAATATTGATCGTTGACGATTCGAGTACGATGCTGATGAGCGTCAAAAATAGCCTTGAGATCGGCGGCTTCACTGTCGAAAGCGCCGATGATGGCGTAAAGGCTCTGAACAAACTCAAAACCGGATACAAACCCGATTTGATCATTACCGATATCAATATGCCGAATATGAACGGCATCGATTTGATCATGAAAACACGTGAGTTGCCGGCACTCCGTTTCGTTCCGATCTTGGTATTGACGACCGAAAGCCAGCAGGCCAAACGCGACGAAGCGAAAAAGTACGGCGCTACCGGTTGGTTGGTTAAGCCTGTTGGAGGTACGGATCTGCTAAAGATCATTAAACAAGTTTTGCCGGGCGCATGAAATCCGGGGGGTGCTAATGAATGATACGGAACGGTTGTTTGCCGAGTTCGACCGGGAGCTTGCCGCAGTGCGAAAAAATGCGGCGTTCAGTATCGCCGCCGCCATTTTTACTATGCCTGCGTTGTTACTTTTTTTGTCTGATTCCGACCAGGTTCTCTTAAGTTTTTCGGTAGCGGTGACCGCGCTTTGCATCCCGGTTTGGCTGGTGCTTTTGCACAGTAACAAACGCTTGACATTGCTGGTTGAAAAAACGAAAGCACAAATGGCGTCGACAGAAGTTTTCCAGGAAAAGTGCCGTCATGGCGGGAAGTTCATCAATGTCAGTCTCGATCTCGATCAGCTGATTCACCCCAATCTAGAGGATGTGCAAAATCATACCGAACACGCATCGCATCGCATTATCGAACGTGTCAGCGCGTTGGCGGCGACGGCAAAGCGATTGGTCGATTATCTGGATAAGGCGAGCTTCGAATCCACGGATATGCAACAGGAAATCGAGACAAAGACCGAAGTGATTGAAAATATAGTGCGCGTTATGCCGGCGCGTATTAAAGAAGATCAAGAAAAGGTTTGTCAGTTGACTGAACGGATACGTGCGATGACGCAAAATATCGGTGTCATAGGCAATATAGCGGATCAAACCAATTTGTTGGCGCTCAATGCTTCAATCGAAGCTGCAAGAGCCGGCGAGGCCGGACGAGGATTTGCCGTAGTTGCCGACGAGGTTAGAAAACTTGCTCAAACATCGGCCGTTGTCGCCCAGGAAATCGAAACGGCGATGTCAGGTGTACGAAAAGCGCTGGAAGAAGGTTTCGACGAGACTTATCGTGATCGGATGAACGATGAAATCAAGAATGCGGAAGACGTTATCGCTACGATCAAAAAGCTAGGTAACGGCTATATGGATATGAGGCAGTTTTACAAGACGGTTCTGGACGTAATGACTGAGTACAACACCAATTTGGCTAGGGATATTTGCGAAGTGTTGGGTGAAATACAATTTCAAGACGTTGTGCGACAACGCATCGAGCGAATGCGCAACACATTGCAGCAGCGCGAAGCCATTTTTCGCGAGATGGCCGATTATCTGGAGGAAGGCGAAGCATCGTCGGATAAGTTACCGAAGGCTATGTTGTCGGGGCTGTGCGAATTACTCAAAGGCTATCGGGAGGAAGAGGAATGCCATGTTTCCGGCCTTGCGAATATGGATGGCGCTTTATCGAGACTCGAATTGTTTTAGGGTTTAATGCCGGGGTTGAGGATTTTCGTTGCGAGTCGGCTTTCAAAAGGTGAAAAATTTTCGAACATACCGCCTATAACGGTTAATAGACAACGATGTCCGCGAGGTTGTGGGCTTAAGGGGAAGAATTCATGAATGACAATTCGCGATCGATTATCCAAACATTGTTTTTACACGACCGTGAAAATATCGCCGAGGAATGGATGGCTGAAATCGCCGAAATCGTGGCGGGAACGCCTCATTTGATGACTCTCGATGCATGGAAAATATATGCCGAACGCATGTTCGATGAAATTGTGCGATGGCTAACGGAATATCATCCGAACGTTACTGCCGTTCGGGCCGATAAAACAACTAGGCTTGGCGGACTGGTGATCGAGTTGAGCGCGAAATGCGCAAAACTAGGCATGCCGCCAGCCGATACGGTACGTTACGTCATTTCGTTGAAGAAAGTCTTGATGCGGCGTGCGCTTGCGGAACCGGATCTTGCGGTCAAGGATATGGTTGCTTGCTTTTCCGCGTTGGACGATCTGCTGGATAGTTTGTCCTTGCTGACTTTCGAGACCTATGTCGACTCGCGTGAAAAGATTATCGCTCAGCAAAGCTTATCGCTGTTGGAATTGTCGAGTCCGGCCGTGCTGCTTTGGAATCAAGTGATTTTATTGCCGCTGATCGGGTTGATCGATACCTTAAGAGCCCGCCAATTTACCGAAAGATTGCTCGAAGCGATCGCGCGGCATGAGGCAGCCGTATCGATTATTGATGTCACCGGCGTGCCGATTTTCGATACCGGCGTGGCGAAGCACATTATGAAAGCCGTCGATGCGGCGCAATTGCTCGGTTCGCGTGTCGTAATGACGGGTTTGAGTCCGGAAGGCGCGCAAACATTGACCAAGCTCGGTATTGCTTTCGACGGCGTGATCAGTAGGGCCAGCCTTCGAGCCGGTATGGCCGAAGCGTTGAAAATGATTGGCTGCCGTATCGTTGACGAAAAGGCCAAATCATGAAAATACCTATTTTACGTCTCGGGCGTATCTTATTGACCTCGGTGCAAATCGACTTGTCGGACAACGATGTCCTGCAATTTCAGAGCGATGTGGTCGCCCAGATATCGGAAGTCGAGGCTTTGGGCATCGCGATTGATATTTCGGCGCTCGATGTCGTCGACTCGTACATGGCGCGCGTGCTCAGCGATACCGCCGGTATGGCGCGGATGCTCGGTGCCGAAGTGATCATCAGCGGCATTCAGCCCTTTGTGGCGATGACGCTGATTGAAATGGGCAGGGGGCTGATCGGAGCGGATTGTGTCTTTAATCTTGAACAGGCGGTGGAGCGGCTTAACGAACGGATCGCGGAGAGAGGCGACAAATTTTCATACTTGAGGGATTGAGTCATGGCCAAACCTCATTTCGAAAAATCAATTTCGATCGAGGCTTCGTCCGATATCGTCAGGGCTAGAAGCGAAGTTCGCACTATAGCGGCTTCGATGGGGTTCGGCAGTGCGGATCAGACGCGCCTAGCCACCGCCGTGTCGGAACTGGCGCGCAATATCATACAGAATGCCGGTAGTGGCGTTTGCGAAGTGACGGATATTTCTAGTACCGAGTCGGTGATTTTGCATATTGTTTTTCAAGATAACGGTCCCGGTATCCCCGATATAGCTCTAGCCATGCAGGATGGTTACAGTACGAATGGCGGGTTGGGCGCCGGTTTGCCGGGTACGCGTCGGCTGATCGACGGCTTTTCGATCGAATCGCGTCCGGGGTTGACGCGAGTTTCGATTACGATGCAAAGAGAAAGCGGTTTATGCTAAAAGAATCGACTGTATCGAATGGCGTTGTACGTACGATTATCGTCATTGAATCAGATATCGCCGATGCAATGCGACAGACACGAGCCTTGGCGACGCAGGCCGGTTTCGGTCGTATAGCGGTTTGTTACATTGCGACGGCGGTGGTGGAATTAACAACTAATTTGTTGATACATGCCGGCGGCGGCTATTTCGAAGCCGAAATAGCCGCCGATGGTCGCTGGATTACATTGGTTGCAAAGGATAATGGTCCAGGAATCGCCGACATTAATCTCGCATTAACCGACGGATTTAGCACGGTTGGGGGATTGGGCTGCGGTTTGCCGGGTGTCATGCGATTAATGGAGCACATCGAAATCAAAACGCAGATCGGTATCGGTACCTGTGTCGTTGCAAGGAAGAGTAAATGACCGAAAAATCAATACACGACGATGCTTGTACCGCCGGTTATGCGACTCGCCCGTGTCCGGGCGAGCGGGTTTGCGGAGACAGTTGTAGAATTTGGACTAATAACCGTCGAATCGTGCTGGCACTGGCGGATGGATTAGGCCATGGATCGCATGCCGCGAGCGCAGCCGAAAAAGCATTGTGTATTATCGGGTCGCGCGTTGATTGGCCGCTCGAACGATTATTCGGAGAATGCGACGAACAACTGCGCGATACACGCGGCGCCGCATTATGCGTAGCTTCCATAGAGTTGGATACCGGACGAATGGTTCACGCGTCGGTCGGCAATGTCCGGACTGTTATTTTGAACGGTGATGCGGAGAAACGTTTATCCGGGGCATGCGGAATTATAGGCGCCGGATACGATTATTTAGCGCCTGAAGTCTTCACGTTGACGAAATTTGATTGGCTGACCATGTATTCCGATGGCTTTGCGGAATATTTACCGTTACGCGAATTGTTTGAACATAATGAGTCTAATTCTCGTGTAACAGCCGAACAAGCATTGGCGCGTTGGGCATCGGGCCGAGACGACGCATCAATGTTGATTTATCGTCATGATGCCTAGTTCGTTACCCTATGATTCCGACAAATCCGCATTGGAACGCTATGTTCGAATATTGGATGGCTTTATTAACGCAAAGGACAACTACATCGCGGAGGATTATTTGACCGAGGCCTTCGAATTGGGGCGCGAATTGGCGAGGAATGCGATTTCACCGGATGAAGTCGTCGGTTTGCATGACGAGGCTTTGATTCAACTTAGCCATAGAGATTTCGAAACGCCTATAGGAAAAGTCGTGCATCGTTTATCCAAGCCGTTGCTCGAGATGTCGATGGCTTACGGTTTGGCATTTCGCGAGCAAATTGAACAAAGATACGAGGCCTTTGTTAACGAACGGCTTCTGCAATCAAATAAGCTGGAGGCGATCGGTACGTTGGCAGCCGGTATCGCGCACGATTTCAACAACATTATCGGCAGTATCATCGGTTTCGCAGAGATGACCGGCGATTTGCTTGCCGATTCAAGGCAAGGACAGGAGAACATTCGGCAAATTTCGATTGCCTGTAGTCGGGCGCATGATTTAGTAGTGCGGATGCTTTCTTTTGCACGCCAAATACCGGCTACACCCATATTGCTGGATATTGCCGATCCCATACGAGAAGCGTTGACCATGTTGTCGGTAACGCTGGATGCGTGTATACAAATAAATTTCTCGATAATGGATGAACACCTTTGCGTCATGGCAGATCCGGGACAGATTCAACAACTCATCATGAATTTGTGTATCAATGCCGCGGAATCGATGATGCCGCGCGGCGGACGTATCGATATTGAGGTAGGCTTGGCGAGAGGACATATCGCCGGTGATTTTTCGAAACATTGTAACAACAATATCTATTTATTGGTTGCCGATACCGGTTCGGGCATGCCACCTGAAATCCAAAAACAAATTTTCGATCCTTTTTTTACGACAAAAGCGCCGAGCGGCGGTAGCGGTCTGGGGCTTTCGGTCGTTTACGGTATTGTGAAGAGTTTAGGTGGGATGATTGAAGTCGGTAGTCGCTCGACCGGTGGCGACACCGGTACGGAGTTTCGGGTTTTTTTGCCCCGTGCGGCCTCCGGCTGATGGTGGGGTGTGTTAGATATTGAGGAGAGGTTTGTGGCGAATATTTTGCTTATTGAAGATGACGAACAGTTTCGTACGATGCTCGTACAAATGCTGGTTTCGGATTCTCACAAAGTCGATTTGGCCGTTGATGGGGAAGTAGGATTCAAGCTGGCATTGCAAAAAAAACACGATTTGATCATTACCGATATTCTATTGCCGAAAAAAGACGGTATCGAAATCATTATGGACTTGAACAGAAGCGGTTACCCGATTCCAATCATTGCGATTTCCGGCGGAAGAAGATCGATAAGTGCCGATTTCAACCTCGAGTCGGCCGCATTGGTCGGCGTCAAAGCAATGCTTGCCAAACCGTTTACGCGAAATGATTTGCGTAATGCGTTAAATCGCGTATTGAATCGATAATGAGGAGAGCGAACGGCATGGCTTTCGAGCAGCCAATACGAAACTACGGTTTCGATGATTTCGGTATCAGTTTATTCCGATGTCGAAATCAATTTGCGCCTATAGTATTTCTTCAGGGTTTTGGCCAATATGACATCTAAGGGCGAGATTTTATGGATAGTTTTAGATGAGAGCGGAAACGATTAACGGGTATGGCGGCGGCAATTTACCGATATTGTACGATCACGAGTTCGACCGATTCCGCGATTTGATATACCGGATTGCCGGTATCTCAATGTCGCCGGCGAAAAAGACGCTGGTTGCGAATCGTTTGATGAAGCGCCTCCGTTATTACGGTATGTCCAGCTTCGCCGAATATTATCGGCTGTTAAGTGATCCGAAACAAAAAAAAGAATTGCAAATGGCAGTCGATTTGTTGACCACCAATGAAACGCATTTTTTTCGCGAGCCGAAGCATTTCGATTTTTTGTCGCAACATATTTTGTCTTCATGGTCCGATCGCGCGTTGTTTCGCGTTTGGAGCGCGGCTTGTTCGAGCGGAGAAGAACCCTATACGTTGGCGATGCTGTTATCCGAAGCTTTCGGCGATACAAATTGGGAAGTCATCGCGAGCGATCTGAGCATGCGCATGTTGAGTGCAGCGAGAAAAGGCGTTTATTCATTGGACAAAGCGAATGAAATTCCCAAATATTATTTGAACCGCTATTGTCTGAAAGGATACGGCAGCAAAACCGGGACTCTTTTGATGGAAAAAAAACTGCGCGATCGAGTGCGATTTTGTCAATACAATCTGACGAAATGCGGCGAGCAGTTCGGTGTATTCGATGTGATATTTTTACGTAATGTTTTGATTTATTTCGACCAAGAAACCAAGCGCCAGGTAGTTTTGCACCTATTGCCGTCGCTACGAAGCGGCGGCTATTTTTTTGTCAGTCACTCCGAAACGCTGAACGATATCGAATGCGGTTTGACGTTGGTGGCGCCGTCGATTTATCGCAAACCGGTCTAGAGGAAACTTCCCGTTGGTGCATGTGTCGTGTGCAATATCGGTCGGATATAACAAACTTGGACTCGAGTTGACTTATTGCATGGATTAAGTAGCAAGCCTATATCTGGTGCTGCTTTCAAAACGATGTAAATCGATAAGGAATACACGGATAAAAAAAACCGCGTGGTCTGGGCGTTAATCAATGAGTAATTTTTCATGAGGCGATGATGGTTATCAAAGTGATGGTAGTCGACGATTCGGCTTTCGTACGAAAAATATTGACTGAAATACTTTCGGAAGACCGCGGCATCGATGTAATCGGCGCGGCCGCCGATCCGATCTTCGCGATGCGACATATGCGAAGACAATGGCCCGATGTCATCGTGTTGGATATCGTTATGCCCAGAATGGACGGCATCGTTTTTCTTAAACAATTGATGAGCGATCGTCCGACTCCGGTGGTGATGTGTTCGGCTTTTACAGAAAAAGGCGCGGAAGCGACGATTCGTGCGTTGGCCGCCGGAGCGGTCAATTTTGTCACGAAACCTAGAGCGGGGCTTAGAGAAAGACTTCCGTCGGCAGCCGGCAGCGTTCTTCACGCGGTAAAGGAAGCCTCGCAAGCGCGCGTGATCAATTTATCGAACAGCCGCCCGAACGAAAGCAAGTGCCCAATCGAGGTCGGTCCTAAATTAAATGCCGATGCCATTCTATCGAAGCCGGACCGCTTGACTGCTCCTGCGACCGAGCGAATAGCGGTCGTCGGCGCATCGACAGGCGGTACGCGTGCACTCGAAAAGGTTTTGACGACATTGCCTTCTTCCTGTCCGGGTTTAGCGATCGTGCAGCATATGCCGGCAAAATTTACCGAAGCGTTCGCGGCGCGTTTGAACGGCATTTGCCAAATCGAAGTCCGGGAGGCCGTCAACGGCGATCGAATTATGCCGGGCAAGGCCTTGATTGCGCCCGGCGGAAAGCATATGCTTGTCAAACGCGCTTTCGGCGCTTATTACGTCGAAATCGTCGACGGGCCTCCCGTGTGCCGGCACTGTCCCTCGGTCGATGTGTTATTTCGATCGGCGGCTAAATTTGCCGGAAAAAACGCGCTGGGTATTTTGATGACCGGCATGGGCGATGACGGTGCCAGAGGGCTAAAAGAACTCTACGAATGCGGCGCGCAAACAATGATTCAGGACGAAGCAAGTTGCGTGATCTACGGCATGCCTAAAGAGGCGCTCAAATTAGGGGCGGTTGGAACGGTGCTTTCGCTTTCGGACATTTCGCCTGAGATTATGAAATATGCGGGTAAGGAACGAATATGGGACGCTACATGACAGCTTTAGAAAGTTTCGCTCCGCGTTGGTTTCTAAAATGCGTAAACTGCTGCATTAAAAAACCGTTGAGCATGTTCACCGAAGCGTCGCTAGACATGACGAGCGATGCGATTATCACGGTCGATGCCAAAGGCATCATCCAATATTGTAATCGATCAACGTTTAACCTACTGAATCTGGGTCGTGACGAGTTGATCGGGCGGTCTTTTTCCGAGATGGTGCAGTTGTTCAACGACAAAAGCGCTTGTTCTGAGGTCAATTTTTTCGAGCGTTTTTGTTCTACGGAACCGTTTTTCGATAGGGAATGTCCGTTGTTTTTGCACCGGCCCGACGGCAGCGATGTCGCGGTCGAAGATTGCGCGGTGCCGATCGAATTACCGGAAAGCCGGGAGCCTGGCGCGTTGATCGTGCTCAGAAATATTTCCGAGCGCAAACGGGCGCAAGATGCGCTCGATCTCAGCGATCGAATGTTCCAAGATTTATTGAATTTCGTGCCCGATGCGTTGTTGATTGCCGAAGTCAATGGGAAAATCACACTGGTCAACACTAAAGCTGCGCGAATGTTCGGTTACGGGCGAGCCGAGCTGATCGGCATGGATTTGTTTGCGCTGATTCCCTTTTGCCCTTTTCATGAAAACCGGGCGCAACTTTTGTGCGGATGTGCTGACAACAATATCGATTCTTCATTATGTGAGATTTCATGTTTAAAAAAAGAGGGTGGCACGTTTCCGGGGGAAGTTAATTTCGGCTTGTTGGATTCGATCGAAGGCCGCTTGTTGATCGCTGTCGTACGGGATATCTCGCAACGCAAACAGTTCGAACGCCAGATTTCCTATCAAACGACACATAATGAGCTGACGCGTTTGCCGAATCGAGCCTTGCTGTTGGAACGTCTCGACGACGCGATAGTGCGGGCTCGATTAAATCGCACCATGGTGGGTCTCATGTTTGTCGACCTCGATAATTTCAAAAATATCAACGATACGCTCAGTCACGGAATTGGCGATGCTTTCTTGTGCGAGATTGCGACACGCTTACTTGGCTTATTGCCCGCATTCGACGAATTGGCGCATATCGGCGGAGATGAGTTCGTATTAATGTTTGAAAATGTTCGGGACAGAGAGGAGCTCGACGGTGTTGCGCAACGCGTACTCGAAACGATCGATCAACCTTGCGACATTGACGACCGACGCATACAGGTGAGTGCCAGCATCGGCATAACGGTATTTCCGGACGATGGGGACGATACGTTGACGCTGCAACGCAATGCCGATATGGCAATGTATCGCGCGAAAGAAAAAGGACGCAACAGCTTTGCGTTTTACTGTCGGGACATGCACAAAACACAGCAAATGCGCCTTGAAATCAGTAATGCGCTACGGCAAGCATTGGAAAACCGCGAATTCGAATTGCATTATCAGCCCAAACTCAATTTGCATACGGGTCGTATTAGCAGTGCCGAAGCATTGATTCGTTGGCAGCATCCGGAAAAAGGCATGATCGCGCCGGGGTTTTTTATTCCGTTGGCCGAGGAATACGGACTGATCGTCGATATCGGCGCCTGGGTAATCGATGAGTCGTGCCGACAAATCTCTCAGTGGCGAGCTGAAGGCATGGCGCCGCTGCGTGTTTCGGTCAACTTGTCGGCCGGACAGTGTCGACGCGACGATATCTATACTCGAGTCATGAAAACCTTGTCGTTGTATGGCGTCGAGTCTAAATATCTGGAGCTCGAAGTGACCGAAAGCATGGTGTTGCACGATCCGGAGCAAGCTCTGCAAGTGTTTCGGGCATTGAGCGATGACGGTGTGCAGATAGCGATCGACGACTTCGGTACCGGTTATTCGTCTTTTTCCTATCTGAGGCGTTTCCCGTCGAAAGCGCTCAAGATCGATAAGTCGTTCGTCGACGGGCTGGCCGACGATATCGGTAATTTGGAAATCATACGCGCTATCGTTTCCGTTGCGCATAATCTCGGCATGCGCGTCGTCGCCGAAGGCGTCGAGACGATTGAACAATTCGACCTGCTACGCGATAACGGCTGTGATTATATTCAAGGTTACATTATTAGTAGGCCGGTTCGGGCATCTGAGATAGCCGGCTTTATAGTGGAAAGCGAGAGGCGCCTTTGGAATAAAGGGGTATGAGACAATGAGCAAGGTTGCTTAAAGCTAACTGCCTACGGCATAAGTGCCAACTTAAGAAAATAACGGGACGTTTCACTAAGGATTGCGGAATTCGGTGCCAGGTATGGCAATGCTTAGCTTCTCATTTATTTATGTAACTTGAATATCGGCAATCTACATGCGAGTTGACGAATAATGCAGTCAATGCACCATAGGGTAGGCGCTAAGTTGGTGTCTGCACGGTATGCCAAACTGAGGCAAAACCACACGAGGACAAGTCATGGTTCAATCCCCTTTTAAAATTGTGGCAATAGAAGACTGGCCTTCAAATCAGCGAATGCTGCTCGATACGTTAGGTAACGACTATAACATACGAGTCGCAGCAACAGGCGTGCTAGGGCTGCGTTTGATCCAAGATGATCCTCCGGACTTAATTTTTCTAAAAAATCGCCTTCAAGACATGCTTGGGTTCGAAATTATCCGGAATCTTCGGTCTTGTATTAAGTTGCAGGATATACCGGTAATTTTACTAACTGAATCGAGCATGCTTGAAGATCATCTGATCGATTGGCAGATTGATAACATCGATTATATCTTTGAACCGATAAATAAAATTGTCGTTCTCTCAAGGGTCAAGACACAATTGGAATTAAGGAGTGTACAAAATAAACTAAAAAATCAAATTTGGTTTTATCAAATGGAAAAAATGGATTCCATAAGGAAACTGGTGTCCGGTATAGCGCATGAGTTAAATAATCCGTTGGGTTATGTTTATTCCAATATAAACGGTTTGAAACAATATCATCAGGATATATTTAATATATTAGAGTCGGCTGAGCGAATGATCGAGAGTTTTTCAGAGGGTTGTCGGGATCTTAATGCGTATAAACAGCTTAAAAATGATCTTTATTTCGATTTTATCAAACAGGATCTAATCAATATCGTTGATGAATCCCGTGAAGGAGTTGAACGAATTTCTAACATTGTCAAAAAGTTATGCGATTTTTCGCGTTTTGAAAAAGAGGCTGTTCATCTGCATGATATAGAGTCGGGTATTGATGTCGTTCTAGATGTATATCAAAACGAACTCCAAAAGAAAGCAACTATCATAAAAAATTACAATGGTATATCGCCAATTTATTGTGTTGGGGATCAAATTAACCAGGTATTTACGAATTTATTGATAAATGCGGCGCAGGCCATTGAGGAGCATGGAACAATCACTATCAATACCGGGTATTGGGGTAATGATTGGCTTTGGGTTGAGATTGTGGATGACGGGATAGGAATTCCCGAAGAGATTAAAAGTAAAATATTCGATCCTTTTTTTTCAACGAAGCCTGTTGGGCAAGGGGTCGGGTTAGGATTGGCTCTTGCTTATAAGATCGTTAAAGATCACAAAGGATTTATTAATGTATTTTCGCTACCTGGAAAAGGCGCGAAGTTTCAAGTTTATTTGCCTGTTAATACTACGCCAAATCTAATATGACTTACGGAGGTGAGGGCTTCTCGTTGATAACCTTTGCCAGTTAAGGAATCTGTATTATATATGTCGTAGTCTTTTTCAAGAGGGTAACTGAATATTACCATTGCTCCTGTTGCAACGATTATTTTGATATGCTAATTCTGTTTCATATGATTGTAATTCTTTTAATAATACATCTAAAACTTGCAGAAATATGGAATAATATTGATGTCATATTCTATGAATAAGAAGACTAATATCCGAAATTTATCGCTTTGTATCATTTATACGTTTTTATACTTTATATTTGCAATTTCGATAACACTGCTCTATCCAATGAATTCTTATGGTATACCGTTTTGGCCTGCTGCAGGTATCGGACTAGGAGCGATGATACGAATGGGATACTCTGCTTGGATTGTAACCTTTGTCGGCGCATTTTGCTTTTCATCGATAATTAGGGGGGCAGGTATTGGCTATGCGGCAATGGAAGGGCTTGGTTCTTCAATGGGGGTTCTGGTTTGCTTTACATTACTAAATAAGCATAATTTTGATTCGGCATTGCTTCGAGTTTACGATTTATGGTTATTAGTAGCCTCCGCTGCATTAAGTTCAGCGATATTTTCTAATATTAATCTTTTTTTTATCTATTACTCGAATTCGGACGTATCTCCCGAAATCTATATTAATGATTGGTTTAAGTGGTGGACAGGAGATGCACTTGGAGTTTTAATACTTACCCCGTTAGTTTTGACATGGACGGATAAAAGTCATTATGTCTTTGCAAAAAACGGCTTTTTTTTACGCGGGACTTTATATCTTACGGTTTTCATTTGTGGATATTTGGGTTTAATCGTATCGAGTAAGGTAATAGAAGAGCTTAGAGGACTAATCGTCATGGCGACTTTTCCTTCTCTTGCGTGGGCTGTGTTGCGTTTTTCATTAAGAGATGTCGTTTTATGCATATTTACGGCATCTTTTTTTTCGTTAGTAATATTTGGCTATCAAACACCGCAGTCTATAGAGTCGTTGATGTTTTTTATGTGGATGACTGCGCTAATGGCATTGTCTATCCATATCGCGATATCGTCAAACCGGCTTATGTTAATCCAATTAAATGAAAAGAATGAGCAATTGACCTCGCTGATCGAAACATTTCCCGACGGTATTTTTCTAAATGACGGTCTAGGTCAATGTCAAATCGCAAATCGGGCAGGATTGGCGATTACACAATTAAATGATAAATCCGACTGGTACGGTAAAACAGAACGGCAGTTAGCGGTTAGCTCGCAATCCGATGATATGCGTTTACTATTCGAGTATTGCTCGGAAAGTACCGAAATGGCTTTCAAAAACGGACGCTTGATGAGAGGTGAACGTAAAATAAAAAAAAAGAACGGTGCGGCTCGTTATCTTGAAATACGCAAATTCCCTAGGCTTGGTAAAAACGGTGACCGAGTTGGAATCGTAACCATCGTACGAAATATAACCAAACAAAAATCAATTACCGAGACGTTGAGACAGAGTACGATTCAATATCAGAAGCAAGTTCGTTTGCTACAGACTGTTTTGGATGCTTTGCCAGCCCAGGTTGGATTGTTTGATAAAAATGGTTCAATTGTTGCCGTCAATCGAAGTTGGCTTTATAAATGCCAGCACGCGTGTACTAAATATTCCGATGTTAAAGCTGTTTGCGGGGAGCATCTTACGGGTTGTCCTCAGTTGACTGACATGCCCATTTCAGGCTATGTCAACGCAAGAAACGGAATTTTCAAGGTATTGCATGGAGAAGCGCCGCAATTTGTCTACGAGTTTTCGGAGACGTGCTCGAACCAGTTTGCTTGGCGCAAGATGATCGTGACACCGATAGATCCTAAACTTATCGGTTCCTCCGGCGTTGTGGTGATGATTTTGGATGTCACCCAATCCAAAATTTCAGGCGATATTGTTCGTCAACGCGAACGCCAATATCGTGCAATAACCGAGCATTCACCCGATATGATCCTTCGCGTGGGGCCGTCCGGTAGAATACTTTTTGCCAATAAAGCACTGACATCCTTCCTGAGACGGAATGGTTTTGGTTTGATTGGTCAAAAAGTAATCGAATTATGGGGAGACGAACATGTTGCTAGTTTGTGGAACGATGCGATAGACAGAATTATTAACGGTGCGCAGCAACGCATAGAGTTGGTTTTTGAAACGAACGATGCAGATCAAATAGGAAGGCGAGTTTTTCAAGCATATATGGTACATGACGGCGTCGATAATGAAATAACTATACTAGTAGTGATTCGTGATATCACTGAGATAAAAGAGAAAGAAGATCGGTTGATCGAGTCTCATAAGCAATTACGTTTATTTGCTGCTGAATCCGAAATGGTGCGAGAGGCGGAAAAAAAGCATATTGCAAGAGAATTGCATGATGATTTAGGGCAGCTCTTAAGCGCTTTACGATTCGATATCGGGCTATTGAAAATGCAGTATGCGGCAAGTGCTCCGGAACTTGAGCCAAGATTAATCAAGATGATGGATATACTCGAACGAGCAATTGAGTGCACTCGAAATGCTGTCGATCATATTCGCCCGAATGTTCTCGACATTGGACTTGATGCGGCGCTTGAATGGTTGCGTGACGATTTTGAAGAAATGTTCGGAATTGATTGCGAGCTACAGATAAAAGGAGAAATACCCGAGTTAAGCGAAGAGCAGGTAACGGTGCTTTTCCGTATTATGCAAGAATCGTTAACAAACATCGCTAAACATGCCTGTGCGACATCTGCCTCAATCCAGTTTTGGTCGACTAATAATCTGATTTATTTAGTAGTTCGAGACAATGGCATTGGTTTTGATTTTGAAGGAGTCGATCGGAATAAAAAATGTTTCGGTTTGCTCGGTATGGAAGAGCGAGCGATTGCATTAGGAGGGTCGTTGACTATAGAGACTAAACCGGGTTTTGGATGCAGTACTATGTTGACTATCCCTATTTCAAGTAAAAACGAATCGTCATAGAACTAATAATGAGTAACTATTCGTAAGCGTTCAGCCCCCTACCTGAATTGTACAGGTTTTCGCGACCACAGAACTAGCTATCAATGGCTTGCCGCAGTTTTTCAGGGAAAATACTCATTTTTGAGGGGGAATCTGAACAATTACATTGGACGGATTGGACTGTTAAATTTAGCTCGTATTATCAATCGCGTAATGGTTATCGAAATTTATAATACATGTATCGATACACTATTATCATAGCAAGTACAGAAGAGTTTTTTTATAAAGGAGGTAGAGAGTGGTTAAAATTATACTAGCCGACGATCATGCTATTTTAAGAAGCGGACTCAAGGAAATATTAAATATAGCGCCCGATATTCAATTAATAGGCGAGGCTGAGGATGGCGAGGAATTACTATGTCTTCTCAACAAACATGTTCCGAATATATTAATGACTGACATGTCTATGCCCGGAATTAATGGATTGGCTTTGATTGGAAGAATTCGAAAATATTATCCGGAATTACCGATTTTAGTATTGTCAATGTTAGATGATTTACAGTTAGTCATGCGTGCGGTTAATGCGGGGATTCAAGGGTATGTCACGAAGAGTTGTTCGCCGGAGATTTTATTGGAAGCGATTAACAAAGTTGCTTCAGGAGGTAAATATATTGAACCTAGACTAGCTGAGCGTGCATTATTTTCAGGTAAAGCAGAGAAGTCTCCTTTAGAACAGCTTTCCAAAAGAGAACATGAAATTTTTATGCTGCTAGTGCAGGGTATGGATGCAATGACAATTGCAGGCCGTTTATTTATCAGTGTTAAAACGGTTAGTACGCATAAATCGCATATATTAGAAAAGATGGATATGAAGAATGTAGCAGAACTTGTACGTTATGCGATGCAAAATCAGCTACTATAGATTAAACTTCAAAAGCGCCTGTTTAGTGTTTGCTCTATGGCGCATTTGCGATAGTATTCGTCATATAGGTATGGGTTTTCGATATGATATCCAGGTTGTATGGATGTGAAGCTAGGAATTGCCATCCATGGCACTGGATTATTCAAATTCGTTGACGAAATTACGCATTTTTCCTTAAGTTGGCGTCCTACGGAAAGAGTTAAATCAACCGGATAACGCTGATGATGTTTTTTCTTGGACTTAGCAAAAATTTAATTCTTGGAGAGTGAAGTGTAAATATTCAGCCTCCCCTCTTTGAAAAAGAGGGGAGGAGATTTTTAAATAAATCCTCCTCAATCCCCTTTGTTAAATGAGGAAGACAAATCGACAACTTGTTTTGGATGCAGGGTGAGTGAACAATTACAATGAAGTAGTATTAATGATTTAAAAAACACATTTTTAGTAGAGGGCTGTATCAGTTTTCGTGTTGGGTCAGCATTAAAATAAAACCATTAAGTAAATTATTTTCGAGAATAGCTGTTATTTTTAAATCGACAAAAACCATACGCCCATCCAAATATTTCAACAACAGTTTCTTAAAATAAGCTTCTTTCTTTTCTGCTTCGATGCATGTCATTAATGCATATTCGATCGATTGAAAATCTTCTCCGCTTAGTTGCAGTACTTCATCCACTTTATGTAAAGTTGAACTATTTAATTCCCATCCGGTTAAGCGTGCCGCATCTACCGTCATATCGGTAATCCAGCCATCTGCATTAAGTACAATAATTGCAGCATCCAATGCGTTCATCGCGGCACGATTGCGATCTAAATCACCTTGTAGTTGAGAATTAGTTTGATAAAGATCATCCAATTGATCGCTCAATGATTCGTTACAAGATTCGATAACCTTAAGTCGTCTAACCATTTCATCGGTACGAACTGCAATCTGAGTGTCCATATAATAACGAAGTGAGGTCAACTCGTCTTCCATGCTTTTAGTTCTTGTTATGTCGATAAGAATGCCTTGCATAAACACGGTTCGATTATGCCTGTCTGTCGCAAAAGTTGCTGAATCATGGAACCAGCGAAATTTGCCGTCGGAACAACGTAGCCGATAGTCGCAACAAAAGGGGTGTTTTTGCTGACAGCTTTGACGAAAAAAGCTTTCAATGTTGCCTCTATCTTCTTCGTGCATGCTTTCGAAACGGGATTGCGCATCAATCTTCCATAATTCCGTTGAAATTCCAAATTCTTCAGCCTTAGGACTTAGATAAATAAAGCGCTCGTCATCGCCAAGCGAAATTACATATGAAACGGCTTGTATTCGCTCCATTAAAGAATCATACATCGCTTCTGTACGATATTTTTGCTTTAAAGTGTAATGGTGACTTAATATATATTTAATGCAGAAGGGTAATATATTCAAATAATGTCCATTTGAATCCTTTTGCAAAAAATCAGTGACGCCGAATTCTAATTCAATCTCTTGTTGATTCGAGTCATTATTGTCGGAAATGCTAAGTATGGGAGGAGCTAATTCTTTTCTTATGTGTTTTAATCGAGATAAAAATTCCGACTTATGCATGTCGGAAATCGAATTTCCTAACAAAATACAATCGATCGAATATTTCTCTATACTAGCCAGTCCTTGAGAGCCCGATTCACATTCTAATATTGTTAAATCGAAATCCGCTAAATACTTCTGATCTAAAGAACGGAGATAAGCTATTCGGTCATTTTGTTTTTTTTCAACCAGCAATATATGAACTTGTTTTTGTTCTTTCTCAGTATTACCTGTATATATGGAGGGCTGTGTATGGAAAATTAATTCATTTTCATTTTGTCTTGAACAGAATCCGGCTTCCGGTCGAGAATATTGATAATGGTGATTTCCAAACATATACGCAGAATTTCGCGTTATCGTTTTAGAAAATATATCACATTTATTAGAAGTCATATTGGTGGGTTCTGAGAACATTTTAGGCTCCATATTTTTTAACCAAAGGAATAGAAAGTAACTGATTCTGGTAATCTTATTTACCTCATATACTTATCGCACTTCAAATTTCGACATTAGGCGTATGAAGTAGCCGGTGCGAATGTGGGTTTTGGTTCCTCGGCAACTGTCGAGTTATAAGGATTTCGTGATAAATAACCTCCTGGAACTATGAGTTTTGTTGAGGGTTTGGTAACTCGCTTGACAGGAGGACGCCGTGAATACGTCCGTGCAGGCTTGACGTCGGCTTTCCCTGTTGCCGACACCGCCAATCGAGCTACCGAACCTTCCATAAAATAGGGAAGTTATTTTCGACCAAATCCTAAGGATGTAATGAATGCAGAAAATTTAGTTTTTTCTGTTCTGCGTCGCATACTGCACGTCAATTTTGGTGTTCGTAAAGACTTTGGCAGTACCTCTTTCAACGTTAGGTGAGGAGGAGCAAAGAGCCTTATAGATACTTCATGTGGCATCCTTTGGCCGGATACTACGACGCCGAAAGTGGTAAGACAGTAGTATGAAAACGCCGGGTGCTTATTCAATTACGTTTTTATCCTATCAGTGCTCTTGGTTTGAAAGAATCGGTAATTTCTGATTTTTAAGTCAGTTTTTGCGTACTTATTTTTTAAAGCATAAGGATTTCGTGATCAATAACGTCCTGGAGCTATGAGCTTTGTTGATAGTTCGGTCACTCGCTTGACAGGATGCCGTAAAACCAACATTTATCACCAAAACCTAAGAAAATTCCGAGTGCCATATTTTTAAATTCCGATATTAAAATCAGCGGCCGCCTATAGTAGGAGTTAATAGATATTTGATAATCTGCACGCTAATCTTTACGTATTGCTATCGTTCGTTAGCCGGATTTTGCAATGGTTCAATAGCTATTGAGCAGTAAGCGGTAGTTGACGTCTGAAGTGCATTAAGAGCGGATAGAGTATTTACATTACCTTTGATCAAGATGTCGAAAGACATGAGTTTGCCTGCCGAGTGACAAGATTATGCAAAACGAAACATTTATGGGACGAATCTTTCATCATGCGTGGCCGACTGCATTTACCGGCTTGCTTGGGTGTGTATTTATCTTGTTCTTCGATCGTGGCGAAGTGGTGGATCCTGTACTTGCATTAACCGTTGTATCGTTATATTTGTCTCACGTGTCTGCGAATAAAGCCTGCGCATCGATAGAACATGCCGTACAAGCCGAACGTGCTCAGCAGGAATCGAAAAGAAAAGCGCTCGAAGCTGAGACGGTCAAAGGACTTGATAAGTTATGTGAAAATGTGCTTCCGGTTTGGTCTCGGCAAATCGATTTGGCTAGGCGGCATACCGAAGAGTCGATCAGCGGCTTGGCGAAGCGTTTTTCCGAATTAGTGGAAAGAATCGAATCGACTGTTTCTACTTCGGTTGAAACGACCGGACAAGGAGAGACAAGTGGTATTTTGCAAGTGCTTAAGGAAAGCGAAACGACTCTTGGCGATATCATCGATTCGTTTAAAAGTGCGCTCAATCTACGAGAGGCCTTGTTTAGCCAGATAACCGAGTTAACGAAATTTACCGTCGAATTGAAAGCAATGGCCGCGAGCATTAGAGATATTGCCGGACAGACAAATTTACTGGCACTTAATGCATCAATTGAAGCCTCACGTGCCGGAGAGCACGGTCGCGGATTTGCTGTAGTCGCCGATGAAGTTAGAAAGCTGTCGATGTTATCGGGGGATGCGGGGCGTCATATTACTGAAAAAGTGGAGTTAGTTAATGCCGCCATCAAATCCGTATTCGATGCATCAGAGCATTATTCCATCGAAGACGCTGTCATCATTCGTAACGCCGAGAATGCAATGCAACATGTATTGGAGGGCTTTCAAGGGGTTGTGTCGTCATTGTCCGATACTTGTATCGTACTCCAAAAAGAAGGATGTCAAATCAAGGATGAAATTTCGAACGTCTTGATTGATTTGCAGTTTCAGGATCGAGTCGGGCAAATGCTCGATCATGTATGTACCGATTTGAACAAGCTGGAAGGTTATTTACTTGAGCGAGACTCGCATCCGAACGGGTATGCACAGACGGAGATCGATGCCGATTCGTGGCTTAACGAGTTGTCCTGTGCTTATACGATGCACGAGCAACGCGTGATGCATCACGTTAAATCGGGATACGGTTCGAAGCAAACAGTAACAACTAAGCCGACGGAAATTACCTTTTTTTGAGGAGATAGCACTATGAGTAAAACGGTCATGATCGTCGACGATTCAGCATCTATTAGGCAAGTTGTCAGCATTGCTCTGAAGGGGGCGGGTTATCAGGTTATCGAAGCCTGCGATGGTCAAGACGGACTGGCGAAAGTTAGCGGGCAGCGAGTTCATTTGATTATCAGCGATGTCAACATGCCGAAAATGGACGGTATTTCTTTTGTAAAGGAGCTAAAAAAAATTCCGGAAACAAAATTCATTCCGGTAATCATGCTGACAACCGAAAGTATGCAGGCGAAAAAGCAGGAAGGTCAAGCCGCTGGTGCGAGAGCTTGGGTAGTCAAGCCGTTTCAACCCGAGCAGATGATTGCGGCCGTTTCGAAATTGATTATGTCGTAGGAGTTCATGTCATGAATATTCGGTTCGATTACGATCCCGAAAATAATCGTCTGAGTTTAGATGGTGAGATGACGATTTATACAGCGGCCGAACTCAAAGGCCGGTTGATGCAGAGACTGCATGAATCCGAAACGCTCGCTATCGATTTGTCCCGTGTCGGCGAAATCGATTCGTCGGGAGTCCAGTTACTATTGCTGATGTTCAGGGACGCTGCGACCAAAAATAAATGTATCCGTATTGTCGCATCGAGTCCGGCATTCGACGAAGTCGTGTTTTTGTGTTCCCTGCAAGAAGCGTTTGGAATGAACGGTATCGAAGCCGAGGAGGAGGCATGAATCTGGATGAAGCGTTACAGACTTTTATTGAAGAAAGCAGCGACTTACTGACTCAAATGGAAGAAGCTTTGATACTGTCCGAGCAATCCGAAGAAATTTCTGAAATCGTCAATGTACTGTTTAGGGCGGCGCATACGATCAAAGGATCGGCCGGTTTGTTTGGGTTTGATCACATAGTTTCGTTTACCCATGTTGTCGAAAGTTTGCTGGATAGGGTTAGGACGGCGGAACTCGAGCTGACTTCCGATCTGATCGCATTGTTGATGTATAGCCGCGATCATATCGCCGATTTGCTTGAAGACATGACCCCCGAACCTGGTAATGTCAGCGACGAGTTGCGCGAGAAAGGCGACCGGCTCGTCGAGCAATTGAAATGTCATCTTGGTAGCGATGAATCAATGCCGACTAAACCAAACGAAGATACGTCGGTTGCCCCAAACCGGACAAACTGTGATCAGCGGCCGGTTCGTTCAGAAAATTGGCATATTTCGTTACGGTTTGCTCCTGATATATTGAAAAACGGCATGGAACCGTTTTCGTTTCTGCGTTATTTGTCCACTTACGGCGATATCGACCATGTTTGCACGGTTCCGGACGCGATTCCTTCAGAAGAGAAAATGGATCCTGAAATCAGTTATTTGGGATATGAACTCAGTTTCAAGAGCCGAGCCGAGCGGTCGGCGATCGATAGTACGTTCGACTTCATTCGCGATGGTAGTCAGATTAGACTGATACCGCCGCATGCCGATATTTCCGAATATATTGAGTTGATAACAATATTGCCGGAATCGAACGAGCGGGTCGCCGAATCTATCCGGAAGTGCGGTTCGTTGACTCAAGAAGAATGTCGAACCGCGCTTTCGGAAATACAGCGGGTAAGTGCAGCCGATAGAACTCAGGTATCTAGAAGCGATATCGAAGCAAGTCCACCCGCGCCTAAATCGAATCCATCGGAACGCAATGCGACGACCGTCGCAAAGAACGGAGAAAATCGCTTTATACGTGTGGACTCGGTCAAGCTGGATCGATTGATCGATCTGATCGGCGAATTGATCATCGCCGGCGCGAGTACAAGCATGGTGGCCCGAAAAATTGGCGTCGCCGAATTGCGGGAATCGACTTCGATTCTTTCTCGATTGGTCGAGGAGGTACGAAATACCGCATTAAATTTGCGAATGGTGCAAATCGGTACGATTTTCAATCGTTTTCAGCGCGTCGTTCGCGACGTAAGTCAAGAGCTCGGTAAAGATATCGAATTAATTGTCGAAGGCGCTGAAACCGAGTTAGACAAAACGGTCGTTGAGCGCATTGCCGACCCGTTGATGCATTTAGTCAGAAACGCAATCGATCACGGCATTGAGCCGTTTGAGCTGCGTAGGGATAGAGGTAAGCCCGATAAAGGTACGGTCAGACTCGGTGCCTATCATGAGTCGGGCAGTATCGTAATCGAAGTTGAGGACGACGGCGGTGGGTTGGATCGGGATGTCATTCTGGCGAAAGCGGTCGAGAAAGGCTTAGTTAGCGAAGGCCAATCAATGAGCGATCATGAAGTTTTCAATTTGGTATTCGAGGCCGGATTCTCGACGGCTAAGGAAGTCAGTAATTTATCGGGCCGCGGAGTCGGGATGGATGTCGTTCGGCGCAATATCGTCGATTTACGCGGTAGCGTTGAATTGTCGAGCCGGCTAGGAGAGGGAACCTCAGTCAAGATTCGATTACCGTTGACGTTGGCTATAATCGACGGTTTTTTAGTCGGCATCGGCAACGCGACCTATGTTTTACCCCTCGACATGGTTGTCGAATGTATAGAGCTAGCCGCCTGGAATCAAGAGGTCGGAGACGACAAGCGTTATTTGAATCTGCGCGGCGAGGTGATGCCGTATCTGAGATTGCATGAACATTTCGGAATATCGGGCAAGATCGGCAAACAGCGCAACGTCGTTGTTTTGAATTATGCAGGCGAAAAATTCGGTTTAGTCGTAGAAAAATTGATGGGCGAATTTCAAACGGTGATTAAACCGATGGGGAAAATGTTAGAGAAAGTCCAAGGTATTAGCGGCTTTACGATACTGGGTGGCGGGGATGTCGCATTGGTTTTAGACGTGCCGGGGTTGATGCGGCAAATTGTTCTTGAGCATGAACGCGAGGAGGATACCGTGCATTGATATTGAACGAAGACGGACTAATGTACGGCTCTGCGTTGTGCAACAATCGAGTCTGAAAAATAGCTCGAAGGAGATTGTTTATGTTTACTACTATGAAATTGGGCACCCGGATCGGTTTGGGTTATTTCGTTGCATTGTTTTGCTTATTGCTTAGCGGTGTGTATGGTGCGATGAACTTAAAATCGGCCAATCAAGAGATGGGAACGATATACGAAGATAGGGTGGTTCCCTTAAAAGGGCTTAAGGCAATCGCCGATGCCTATGCGATCAATGTTATTGATGCGGTCAATAAGACTAATGCCGGATTAATGAGTGCCGAAGAAGCTTTACAGAGTATTCGTAATGCTAGTCGACAAATTGGCCGTGAATGGAAGGCCTACACGGCCACGCGTCTGACGGACGAGGAAGAACGCTTGGCCGAACAAGCAGGCAAGTTGTTCGAGGCAGCCAATAGCGATATTCAGCGATTGGAGTCACTATTGGAACGCCAATCGGGACTCATTGAAGGGCAATTAAGAGAATTCGACGGACCGCTTTACGCCAATATCGATCCAATCGGTAATAAAGTCGCCGAATTGATCGACTTGCAATTGAATGTGGCCGATGAAATCTATCGTATGTCGGCCGATAATTATCTGCTCATGTTACAACTGACGGCAGTGATTATCGTCGTTTCGATGATTGTTTCCGCATGGCTCGGTTTAGCGATTACCCGTAGCGTCATGAATCAGTTGGGCGGCGAGCCGGCGCTGGTTTATGACATAGGCAACAAAATATCTGGCGGCGATTTGAGCAGCAAAATTGATTGCAAGCCGGGCGATACGAACAGTTTATTGTATGGCATGGGGCGGATACAGCAAGCGATTCGATTGCTGGTCGACGACACCTCGATGTTGACCCGATCGGCTCGCGAAGGGTTGCTTTCAACTCGGGCCGATACCGAACGACACAGCGGAGATTTTCGCGAAGTTATCGAGGGATTCAACGGCTGCCTCGACGCGGTAATCGGTCCGCTTAATGTTGCGGCCGATTATGTCGATAGGATTTCGAAAGGCGATATGCCGCCGAAGATTACCGATACTTATAAAGGCGATTTCAATACGATCAAGAACAATTTGAACACCTGCATCGAAGCAATCGATACAATGGTCGCCGAAGCCAACAATCTAGAACAGGCCGCTATCGAAGGCCGTCTGTCGACCCGTGCAGATGCGAGTCGTTATCAAGGCGACTACCGTAAAGTCGTCGAGGGCGTCAATAATTGTCTCGATGCGGTAATCGGACCGCTAAACGTTGCGGCCGACTATGTCGACAGGATCTCGAAAGGCGATATGCCGCCGAAGATTACCGCGACCTACAACGGGGATTTCAATGTCATCAAAAATAACCTGAATACCTGTATCGAAGCAATTAACTTAATGGTGGCTGAGGCTAACAATCTCGAACAGGCCGCAATACAAGGCATGTTGTCGGTTCGCGCCGATGCAAGTCAATATCAGGGAGACTATCGCAAAGTTGTCGAGGGAGTCAATAATTGTCTCGACGCGGTAATCAGCCCGCTAAACGTTGCGGCCGACTATGTCGACAGGATTTCGAAAGGCGACATGCCGCCGAAGATTACCGCGACCTACAACGGGGATTTCAATGTCATCAAAAATAACCTGAATACCTGTATCGAAGCAATTAATTTAATGGTGGCTGAGGCCAGTAATCTCGAACAGGCTGCAATACAAGGCATGTTGTCGGTTCGCGCCGATGCGAGTCAATATCAAGGAGACTATCGCAAAGTTGTCGAAGGGGTCAACAATTGTCTCGATGCGGTAATAGGTCCGCTTAATGTTGCGGCAGATTACGTCGATAAAATCGCCAAAGGCGAGGTTCCTCCGAAGATTACCGACAGTTATAACGGTGATTTCAATACGATCAAAAACAATTTGAACACCTGTATTGACGCAATCAATCGAATGGTTGCAGATGCGGCGATGTTGGCCGAAGCCGCCATTGATGGCCGTTTGGAGGCGCGAGCCGACGCATCGAAGCACCTAGGTGATTACCGGAAGATAGTCGAAGGCGTAAATCAAACGCTCGATTCGGTGATAGGTCCGGTAAACGACGTGATGCAATCGTTGGCTGCGATGGAAAAAGGCAATTTGACGCGAACCGTCGATGGCGAATACAAAGGGAAACTGAAGGAATTGCGTGACATGTTGAATAATACGCTGACTCGTTTGTCTCAAACTGTTGCCGAGATCAATATGACGACTCAGGAGCTAAATAATGCTTCCGAGCAGGTTAATGCAACCGCGCAGAGCTTAAGTCAGGCTGCTAGCGAGCAAGCGGCTAGTGTGGAGGAAACCTCATCGTCGATCGAACAAATGTCGGCATCGGTCAATCAAAACTCTGAGAATGCCAAAGTTACCGACGGCATTGCAACTAAAGCGGCTAAGGAAGCCGAAGAAGGTGGGGGGGCCGTAAAACAGACCGTGACGGCAATGAAAAGTATTGCCGAGAAAATAGGCATCATCGACGATATTGCTTATCAGACCAATCTATTGGCGCTCAATGCGGCAATTGAAGCCGCGCGAGCCGGGGAGCACGGTAAGGGGTTCGCTGTTGTTGCAGCCGAGGTGCGTAATTTAGCGGAGCGCAGTCAGGTCGCGGCACAGGAAATCGGGGAACTGGCAGGGAAAAGCGTCGATACTGCCGAGAAAGCAGGAGGACTGCTCGATCAAATGCTGCCGTCGATCCAGAAGACTTCAGACCTCGTGCAGGAGATTGCAGCTGCATCCGAAGAGCAATCGGCCGGTGTGAGCCAGATTAATACGGCGATTAGTCAATTGAATCAAGTGGCACAGCAAAACGCCAGCGCAGCGGAAGAGCTGTCGTCGACTTCCGAAGAATTGGGGGCAAAATCTTCGCAACTGGGCGATTTGATGAGCTTTTTCAAAATTACCGAACAATCTGCGGGAAATCGCTTGGCTGCTGGCGGGAATTTGAAATTAGTGCATAAAGTTTCGAGCCGGACCAAAAAAATCGTCAATGAAGCTCAAGACGAGGAATTGGCGGATGACGAATTCGAATACGCCCGATTCTAGGAGGTTATCATGGAAAAAGTTGCCGATCGAAATAAGAAACAAGCGCATGATGTCGATCTTGAGCAGAATCAATATCTAACATTCATGATTGCTGGCGATACTTTTGCGATGGGGATATTGGCTATAAAAGAGATCATTCAATATGGTCAGCTAACTGAAATTCCTCGCATGCCTGCGTTTATTCGAGGGGTTATCAATTTGCGCGGCGCGGTTGTGCCTGTTATCGATTTGAATGCCCGGTTCAATATGCCTGAGGCCCGCGTATCACGCCGTTCGTGCATTATTATTGTTGAAATTCATACGGAAGAAGGCGAAAAACAAGATATCGGCGTTATGGTTGATGCTGTCAATGAGGTCCTGGAGATTCTACCGGCCGATATAGAACCGGCTCCCTCATTCGGCGCTAATATCCGTTCCGACTTCATCGGTGGCATGGGTAAGATCAAAGGTCGGTTCGTGATTATTTTGAATATCGATCAAGTATTATCGTTGTTTGAAATAGCGGATATAACAAGTGTTGCATCAATGGTTCGGAAGTCGTCAGAAACGGCAGAAAGAATGGCGGCCTAAAAATCCGATTTTACGGTAATGGCATAGATTTATTAGTAATAATACATAACTGGAGTTTTATTATGAATAACAAACGTATATTAAAAATTGTGTATGAACGGCCCAATCATTTCAAATCGTCCGATATGCGCTGTCGGACCACATGCGGTATGTTGGTGATTTCGAAGCTGGATAACGGAGAAGAGCGCATGCAACTTAAATTAGACACTATTCCTCTCGATTCGGATTTTACAGGTTGGTTTAACGTAATTTCAGGAGACCAAGAGCTAGAGGGATTTGATGCCGAATATGAATATCCGGTTTTAACGTCAATTAGAAATCAGATTATGTAAAAAATTATCCGTCGGTTCTTCTGGGTTTTCCGTTGTGATCGTAAAACAAAGGTAACGTAAAAAAGCTTTGGCTCATAGTGGAATCCGGGGAGCTGTTTCACGCCACCAACAATTCAACCAGAGATTGTAATAACGCTTTGCCGCGTTTTGTGTTACGAATAAATTCAAAAAAGCCCAGATAGAGCGGTAGATATTCTTGAGAGATACCGCGATGAGGTCGCAACCAGGAGCGTAACAAAGACCAGAGCCCTTCCATGGTGTTGACATGGACTTCGTGAAAGTATCGCCATCCTCGTCGCGCGCATACTCTCCGGCCCCATGGCAGACACTTTTTCGAATGTATTCCCATTGTTCAAGGCGATCATAAATCGTGTATTCATCGGTATAGATCAATGTACCGCTAGCAATCGTTTGTTGCACTTAAGGTTTGATGGTAGCTTGCTGAACATTCTCGACCATGTGAATGACGACTTGTCCGCCTCGCTGAATCATGCCGAATATTGGCGGCTTTTCCTTGGCCAAAGTCCCGCGTCCACGCGCGCCTTTTAATCGGTTACGCCGACCTTTACGCCCTTTTTTTTACTTTAGCGGGCTGTCCTTTGTGGCCTGAGACCACATAGACTTCATCGCATTCCACTTCGCCTTCTAGAACCACCGTCGGTTTTTTAGCCACAATACCGGAGCGCAACTGGCGTGTCATTTGTTGCGCGTCCGATTCATTCAAGTCTAGTTCGCGCGCAATATCGGAATTCGACATGTTCAACCCCATGAAGTATAAGCAGAGTATCCAGGTTTTCAACGGTTGATGATGTCCAGCGAAAATCGTATGAGTTAAATCATCGAACTTGCGGTGACAGTCTTTACAACCATAACGTTGACGATCTGGCTGACTCTCGTCTTTAGGGATCGTTTTAAGTCAAGAGATGAATAGCATTAGCATGATATGCTTATTTTTCCGTTACGGAAGAATTGGAGTCTGATACAAAATGCAGAGTAGGGGTGTGGTGGCGGCAGGTCATGAGCAAACTGCAAAAGCAGCCGCTTATATTCTCGGCGAAGGAGGCAATGCTTTCGATGCGGTGATTGCCGCGCATTTGGCGGCTTGTGTTGCTGAGCCGGTGTTATCCTCATTGGCCGGCGGCGGTTTTTTGATGGCCCGTACCGCGCCCGGCGGCACTGTGCTCTATGATTTTTTTGTTCAAACGCCGCTCTCCAAGCGCAGCGTCGATGACACGGACTTTTTTCCGATTTCCGCAGACTTCGGCACAGTTCGGCAGGAGTTTCATATCGGTTTGGGTTCGGTCGCGACGCCCGGTACTGTTAAAGGATTATTTGCGGTTCACCGGGAACTCGGTACGCTACCGATGACGGTTCTAGCCGAACCCGCTATTGAACTGGCAAGAAATGGCGTCGTTATGAATGCCTTTCAATCCTATATTTTCGACATCGTCAAGGCCATTTATCTGAGTTATCCCGAAGCGAGCAATACCTTCGGCAGCAAAATGCACCAAGGCCAATTACTGCAACAAGGAGAATTATTATATCTGCCGGATTTTGCCGATTGTCTCGAGGTGCTGGTTCGGGAGGGCGAAGCATTTTTCTATCAGGGTGACATCGCCGCCGCTGCCGCACGGCTTTGCGCCGAACAAGGCGGCCATCTTGCTAGTGAAGATTTTAGGCATTATCGAACGGTCAAACGAAAACCGTTGTCGATCGAATATCGCGGCGCCACCGTGCAAACCAATCCCGCTCCCAGTTCAGGCGGCACGTTGATAGCCTTTGCACTACAATTGCTACAATCTTTCGATCTGTCCCGCTATCGTTGCGGCACGGCGTCGTATCTCGATTTATTGGCACAGGTTCAAGATCTGACCAATAAGGCACGCGTCGACTCCTACCTGAACGGTAGCTCGTACCATCCGGGGGAGCATGTTCTGGATCCGGAAAATGTTGAAGCTTATCGAACGCGTATCAAACCCGCTCCGTTTTGTTCTAGGGGAACCACGCAAATCAGTGTCATCGACGGTTTAGGCAATATCGCCAGTCTTACTACCAGCAACGGGGAAGGATGCGGCGTGTTCATCCAGGGCAAACGCATTAAAATAAATGCCATATCAATATGTTATGACTATTCAACCTAAGCTTGCAGAATATTTTATTTGTTAGTTTTTTATTTTGTGGCAATAAAGGCTGCCGCTATGAAATTACTGAAAATACTACGCATTATAACCATTTGATTTTATATGTAGTTTTAATGCGTTTACCCTGCGTGTTCATCCCCGGCACAGGCATTCTGCTCAACAACATGCTGGGCGAAAAAGACCTCAACCCCAAGGGTTTTCATGATTGGCCACCTAATCAAAGAATGACCTCGATGATGGCGCCATGCATCGTGACGCTTTCGGACAAACGGCGTATTGCTTTGGGATCGGGCGGTTCCAATCGGCTCCGTACGGCAATACTGCAAGTATTAATTAACATAATCGATTTTAAAATGCCGCTGGACCTGGCTGTCAGGCATCCGCGCATTCATCATGAAGCCGGGTTGCTCAGCATAGAGGGGGGCTTTGATAATAACGAGGTCGCCCGGCTTCTTGAACATTATTCGAACTATAAAGTCTGGAACAGCCGTAATCTATTCTTTGGAGGCACGCATTCGGTTAGTAGTTCACCGGACGGTTTTTTCGGCATCGGCGATCCGCGGCGGGGAGGCTACGCCTTGGAGATTTGATAGCACACGTCGACTTTCTCGCTAAGCTTGATGAATTTCATGTGCTTCATGGCTAAACTGCCGAATTTTGATCTACGATGATGATACATTAATCGCGAGGAAAATTAGATGTTTGACTCTTTAGACCGCCTCATCTTATTGGTCTGCATCTTAAGCATGACAGCCTGCACACATTGTATGCCCAAAACACTGATCACCATCGCGGATGCGAGAACGCATCAGGCTAAACTGCTTGATATTGGAGAGTTAGGAGATACGGAGGGGGATATTTTGACGTTCGATCAACCCTTACTCGATGAACAAGGTTCACGGATCGGTAATAATAGCGGCATGTGCATACGTACGCGCGTTGGCCATAGCTTCCAATGTCAATGGACCTTGACCATGAAGAACGGCAGTATTCAGGTGGCTGGGCGTGAATTCGATACAGGAACGTCAGCTATAGCGATTGTTGGCGGTACAGGCCAATATTCTGGCATCAGTGGGCAAATGGAGTCAGTTAACAATGGAGATGGTACTTTTACTCAAATTTTGCACTATTGGGTTCAATAACAACAAATTGCGCTGCTCGGATTTTGTATACCCATCGCAGATTAAAATTCGGCACCAGGGTGTCCGTCAAAGGACGCCGTGAATACATCCCTGTAGGCTCTATGCCAGCTCCATGCTGGCAAAGCCTTTGTCGCACACCTTGGCGCCTCCTCAGGCACTGCCGAAATTTGAAGTGCGAAAGGTATAGTGGTGCAGGCTTGAAATTCTTTTCGGTAAGCATACTTCCCTGTACGCCGAAACATTTCAACCGTGGCCGAAGCAAGCCGAAACCGCTTAGGCCAATCCGAAACGTTGGGGACGGGTTAAATAACCCGTCCCACAGGAAGGCAATTAAAACAAATCCTCCCAAATACTATTCACTTTCTGAATAATTTCCTTGGACATCACGATCGGCCGCCCCCATTCGCGGTCGGTTTCGCCGGGCCATTTATTGGTGGCATCGAAACCGGCTTTTGAGCCTAATCCGGAGACCGGCGAGGCAAAATCGAGATAATCGATGGGTGTGTTGTCGAGCAGCGTGAAATCTCGGGTAGGATCCATGCGTGTGGTCATCGCCCAGATGACATCTTTCCATTCGCGCGGATTGACGTCGTCGTCGACGACGATGACGAATTTTGTGTACATGAATTGGCGCAGGAACGACCAAAGCCCAAGCATGACGCGTTTAGCGTGGCCGGGGTATTGTTTCTTTATGCTGATGACGGCCAAGCGATAAGAACAACCTTCGGGCGGTAGGTAGAAATCGACGATTTCAGGAAATTGTTTTTGCAGAATCGGCACGAAAACTTCGTTTAATGCCACGCCCAGCACGGCCGGTTCATCGGGCGGTTTGCCGGTGTAGGTGCTGTGGTAAATCGGATCCCGGCGCTGTGTAATTTTTTCGATCGTAAACACCGGAAATTCGTCGACTTCGTTGTAATAGCCGGTATGATCGCCGTAAGGACCTTCGGGCGCGGTTTCGTTTGGATAAATGAAACCTTCCAACACGATTTCGGCGCTGGCCGGCACTTGCAAGTTATTGCACAGGCAGTCGGCAAGTTCGGTTTTGCTGCCGCGCAGTAACCCGGCGAAGGCGTATTCGGACAGGCTGTCCGGTATCGGCGTGACGGCGCCTAATATCGTCGCGGGATCCGCGCCGAGCGCGACCGCGACCGGAAACGGTTCGCCGGGATGGGCTTCTTGCCATTCCTTGAAATCCAAAGCGCCGCCGCGATGCGCGAGCCAGCGCATGATGACTTTGTTCTTTGCGATGACTTGTTGCCGGTAAATACCCAGGTTCTGACGCTCCTTGTAGGGGCCTTTGGTTATCACCAGGGCCCAAGTTATTAACGGTGCGGCATCCTCGGGCCAGCAAGTTTGTATCGGATAGTTGCCTAAGTCGATTTCATCGCCTTCGAGCACGACTTCCTGGCAGGGCGGCGATTTAACGATTTTCGGCGCCATGTTCAATACTTGTTTAAATACCGGGATTTTGTCGAGTGCATCACGAAAACCCTTCGGCGGTTCCGGTTCTTTTAAATAAGCTAAGAGTTTGCCGATTTCGCGCAGGGACTCGACTGAATCGGCGCCCATGCCCATCGCGACTCGATGCGGCGTGCCGAAGAGGTTGCCGAGCAGCGGTATCGAATGACCTTTCGGATTTTCGAAGAGCAGGGCAGGTCCTTCTTGTTGTAGCGTGCGATTACATATTTCGGTGATTTCGAGCACCGGGTCGGCCGGGTATTGAATTCGCTTCAATTCGCCTTGTTTTTCCAGTTGCGCGATGAAATCGCGCAGGTCGTGATACTTCATGCAGCGATTCCGTTGTGTCTGAGCAGCGCGTCGATTTCGGGTTCCCGTCCGCGAAATTGGATGAACAATTCCATCGCGTCGTCGCTTCCGCCTTGTTCGAGAATGTTGGTCAAAAATGCATGACCGATGGTTTCATTGAAGATACCATGCTCTTCGAACATCGAAAAGGCGTCGCTGGATAGCACTTCGGCCCATTTGTAACTGTAATAGCCTGCCGCATAGCCCCCCGCGAAGATATGCGAAAAACTGTGCGCAAAGCGGTTAAACGGCGGCGGCGTAACCACAGCGACTTGTTTTCTGACTTGGTCGAGAATTTCGTAGATGCGCCCGCCCTTGGCCGGATCGTATTCTTTATGGATTCTCAAGTCGAATAGACTGAATTCGAGTTGCCGAACCATCATCATGCCGGATTGAAAATTTTTCGCGGCGAGCATTTTATCGAATAGGCTGTCCGGCAGTTTGTCACCGGTTTGATAATGGCCTGAAATCAATTCCAGCGCGTCTTTTTCCCAGCACCAGTTTTCCATGAACTGACTCGGCAACTCCACCGCATCCCATTCGACGCCGCTGATGCCGGAAACGCCGAGATGGTCAACCTTGGTCAGCATGTGGTGCAGCCCATGTCCGAATTCGTGAAACAACGTCGTCACTTCGTCGTGGGTCAATAACGCAGGATCGTCGCCCGTCGGCGGAGTGAAGTTACAGGTTAGATACGCGACCGGCGTTTGGACTTCGCCTTGGTATTTTTTGCGGCTAACGCAGACATCCATCCAGGCGCCGCCGCGTTTTTTCGGGCGGGCATAGAGATCGGTATAAAACTGACCGCGAAGTTGTCCGTCGCGGTCGTGAATTTGATAGAAACGGACGTCTTTGTGCCAGCTGTCGAAATTGTCGATTTCGCTGATGTCGAGTCCGTAGAGTTTTTCGACGATTGCGAACAGGCCGGGCAAGACCCGGTCGATCGGAAAATAGGTTTTCACTTCTTCCTGTGAAAGTTGATAAAAATGCTGGCGCATTTTTTCCGAGTAATAACCGATATCCCAAGGCTGCAAGTCTTTTATTCCGTAGTGTTTCGCGGCGAATTCGCGCAGTTCGAATAAATCTTTGCGCGCTTGTCGCCAGGATTTATCGGCCAAGTCCTCGAGAAAGCCGATGACCTGGTTGGGACTGTCGGCCATTTTGGTGGTCAGGGATAATTCGGCGTAGTTGTCATAACCTAAAAGGCGTGCTTTTTCATGCCGTAGCGCCAGAATTTGTTCCATGATTTGGCTATTGTCCCAGCGTCCCGCGTGCGGTCCGAGATCGGATGCACGCGTGACGAAGGCTTCGTAATGTTCGCGGCGCAACGCACGGCTGTCGGCATAGGTCATCACGGCTTGGAATGACGGAAATTGCAGCGTAATCATCCAGCCGCTTTGTTGATTGGCCTGAGCGGTTTGTTTGGCTTGTACCAATGCCGATTTCGGTAGGCCGGCTAGGTCATCGCTATCGGTGATCAGTTTGCTCCAGGCATTGGTCGCATCCATCAGATTTTCTTCGAAGCGGGAAGTCAGCTTCGATAGTTCTTGGCTGATTTCTTTGTAGCGTTGTTTCTTGGCCGGCTCCAAGTCTATGCCGGACAGTTTAAAATCTCGCAAAGCATTGGCGACGATTTTTTTCTGGGCCTTGTCATGGCTTTGAAATTCCTCGCTTTGTGCGATCGCTTGATAGGCTTTGAATAGAGCTTCGTTTTGGCCCATTTCGGTCGAATAATCGCTGAGCATCGGTAAGCAAGCGTTATAGGCCTCACGAAGCTGTTCGCTGTTGACCACCGAATTCATATGGCTGACTGGAGACCAGGCTTTGTTGAGCTTGTCTTCGGCGTTTTCGATCGGCTCGATCAAGTTTTCCCAGCTATATTGGTCGGTGGCCTTGAGGTGCCGATCGACCGTCGCGCGCGCGTCTGACAGTAATTTTTCGACGGCGGGTACGACATGTTCGGGTTTAATTTCGGAGAAATGAGGCAAAGTGTTATCGGTCAGTAATGGGTTGTTCATGTGTTTTGGGTATCGATCAAGAAAGAATTTGCATCGCCGCATCGATGCGCTGCCGCGCTTTGTGCAGGATATGCAGTGAAAAGTCCGGCGTCAATTTACCGTTGTTCAATTTGGTGTATGCAGGAATCGAATTGATATAGGGTAGTTCTTTATCATGTTGAATGCCGATATAGCTGTGTAATTTAGCCAGTATGATAATGTCGATCAGCGTCAGATTATCGCCGCTGTCATAATACCAGTCTTCGGCGTGTTGCGGAATTTGCTGAAGTTCTTCAGAAAAACCGAGGGTATGCAAGACTAATTTTCCTATTGGGGCTCTTAAAACCGGGATTGCCTCATTCAGTTCCGAGCGATTTTTATAGTGCTCAGGGTGTTGTTCGGCAAAATGAAGCAAAGGGATGATGCCGATATCGCTGATTAATCCCGCTAATAATGCGTCTTCGGGGTTAACCCGGCCGCTTTCCTGGGCCAATATAAAACTCAGGCTCGAAATGTAAAGGCTGTTTTTCCAAAGCGATTGCATGGCGGCAAGCAAGTGTTCGTTTTGACATCGAAACATTTGCTTGAGTCCGATGCCCATCACTAGCTGACGCGTGGCGTTTAAGCCAAGACGTGTAACCGCTTCCTGGCAATTGGTGACCGGCGAAATTGGAGAGTAAAGAGGGCTGTTGGCGATCTGGACTAGCTTGGTGGCGATTGGCGGGTCGATTTGAATAATTTTAGCGGCTTCGCGGATATCAATCTCGAATTCCATCGCTTGCTTGAGCTTTAGAGCGACTGCGGGTAAAGAAGGCAAGGTTAGCTTGTTTTCGCGGTAAATTCGGGAAAAGTCGGCAAAAAAAACGTTATCTTCGATTTGTTTAGGCAGGTCGATATCGATCAGTTCTAGGTGCGTTGCATCCGCTTTACTTTGCTCAGTCCACAATTTAATGAGCTCTGCCGAGACTTCGATGATCTCAACATCGGTTTTGGCGATTGCCGTAGCGCCAATAACTTTGCCGCTGTTAATCGGTAAATGCGACAGCGGCGAATCGGCGCTCATTTGATAGATGCTTTCGCAGTCCGGCGTCAATTCGAGTGTTCCTTTGTGCAAATAAAGCACTTTGCCATTATTGCCTTGCCCCCTTACGAAAATCGTAGCTCCGGCCCGATAACAGTTTGTCCGTTGCTGCAAAAGCTCGATTGCTGCATCGTTAAGATTTCTTATCGGCACGAATTGTTTGAGTATTTCGACTGGCTGTTTTATGCGGCTTGTTTTGAAAGGTTTATCGCAGGCTAAAATAGGATCCGCAGCCGTAACGGGACGGTTTTCAACATGTTCCTGTGGATCGTTTTTAGACTCGGAAGGCTTGGATGTAAAACGACCGATTAAATGGAAAAACCAATTGGGCATACGTCAAGCCAGAAAGTATTTCATTGTTTCGTTAATTTGTTGTTTGGCATCTTGCAATATTTGCAGTGACTGTTCAGGTGTCAATAATTGAGAATCCAGCTTTTGAAATGCCGGCAAAGTATTGATTAAAGGCAGTTCAACCCTGTACTCATACTGTGTCAATAAGAAATGGAATTTAGCCAACAGCACAATATCGCTTAGGTTTAAGGCTTCGCCGGAATGATCGAACCAGTTGCTTACTTTTACCGGAACTGTTTTGAGATTATCAGGAAACTCCCATCTTTCCAAAATGATTGAGCCAATTTGGCCTTGCAATGTCTTGATGCATTGGTCAAGATCACTCACTGTGAAAGCACTTTCCGGCAATTGGTCGGCAAACATTAACATGGGTAGGGTGCCGATATTATGCAGCAGTCCGGCCAGCAGGGCTTCTTCCGGGTTGACTTGGCGAGTCAAGTTTGCCAGCGTATAGCTAATGCAAGAAACCTTAATACTTTGTGCCCAATTTTCCTGAATACGTTTCTTAATCGTAGGTTTTTCGCTTTTTATCAGGTTTTTCATGCTGATCGCTGTAACCAGGTTCATGGTATTTTTAAACCCCAATCGATTAACCGCATCATGACAGTTTGTAATTGGGTTGAGTGTTCGATATACCGGGCTATTGACGATTTGAATTAATTTTGCCGCGATAAACGGATCCATGTTGACGATCTTGACGACTTCGGCAATGCCGATGTCTTGCATTGCCGATCGCCTAAGCTTGAAAGCGACATCGGGAAAGCTGGGAATTTTTAAATCGCGTTGCTGAAAATGCTCGTAAAAGCGGAGGAAAAATGGATTGTTTTGTAGCGAATCGGAGGCAAGTAACGGGTCATTTAACGGGTTAATCGGGTTACGGTTAAGTAGTAATACGGTTTTTGGAATATAGATGACCGTAACATTCGATTTAGCGATGGCGGTAAACTGGTGAAAATCCCCGCTCGATAATGGAAACAATGCTTTTAGAATGGCTTCGTTAATTTCTTGCCCAATACCGCTGGCCGTTTCTAAATACACCGTACCTTTGCACAGATAAACGAGTGCATCGACCTCGGTACCGCGAATGAAAAGGGCAGCCCCCGGGGCGAAACTTTCGGTGCGAATTTTTAAAGCCTGTATCTCTTCTTCGGTTAACAGTTGCCCTAAAGGCATTAACCGTTTAAGAAAATTAACCGGAATTCTAACCGGTTTAATGTTGTTTCTTGAGTGATTTTCTCTTGAAAGCTGTATTTCAGCCGTTATCGATTGTTCCCTTTTGGGAGCTTGCTTAGGCTTTGGAATAGGTCTTTTTTTAAATAAATTCAGTAGCATAGTATCTATATTGCAAAAGCTCGCTTGGCTTCGTTAATTTTAGTTTGCGCGTCATGAAGAATATGTAACGAGTTTTCCGGCGAGAGTTGGATAAAATCCAGTTTGCTTGCTGCTGGTATGGAAGTTATTTCCGGCAAATTAGCCATCTCCGGTGTGCCGATTTTACTATGCAGTCTTGATAATACGACGATATCGATTAGAGAAATCTGATTGCCGCGATGTTGGTACCAATCGTCGGCATACAAAGGTATTTCGTAGAGTTCTTCGGGAAAACTCCATTCTCGCAAGATATAGGCGCTGACGGGGCCTCTTATAAAGGGAATGACACGCTCAAGCGACTCTTCCTTGTAGTAATCCTCCGGAAGGTTAGCGGCAAAATTCAAGAAAGGAACAATCCCTATATCGCAAACCAAGCCCCCGAGTAAAGCCTCTTCCGGATTGACTTTTTTGGTTTCGCTAGCTAAGACGTAGCAAATACAGGAAATGTAGATGCTTTGCCTCCAAACCCTATCCAGTATTTTTTTGATCAGTGGATTCTGGGAATGAAATATTTGTTTAAGACTGAGAGAAATCACTAAATTTTGGGTTGCTTTTAAACCGATTCTATTGACTGCTTCGAAGCATGTTTTAGCCGGAATAGCGGTTAAATATAACGGGCAGTTTGCAACTTGAATCAATTTCGCCGCCATGACCGGATCCAGTTGGATTATTTTAACGGCTTCGGCCACGCCAATTTCGGCTTGAATTGCTTTGCGCAGTTTAAAAGCAATATCCGGCAGCGACGGCACTTCCATTTCCTCCTCTAGGTAATACTGTGAAAAAGCTTGCAATAATCGATTATCGGTTAATTCTTTCGGTATGTTAAGCGGCGCTGGATGATGGGAAGCGGGCGGCAATGCGCACATGATTTTATGCGAAACCCTCAATAGACTTACGTCGGTTTTAGCGATAACATTCAAGGCGTGTTTGATACCGCTACAGAGGGGGAATTTAGCGCGTGCGGTATTGGCTTCGACTTCATAATTTTTTCCGGCGCTGTCGGAAATAATGACCGTTCCTTTCAATAAAAAATAAGCCGAGTCGTTTTGTTCACCTTGATTGAATAAGATAGTGTTGGCGGGAAAAACCTCAGAGTACCGGTCGGTTGCGAAAGACTCCAGCATTTCTGTATGTAAACTACGAATGGGAATCAACGTTTTCAGCGTTTCGACCGTTATCGGGTCAGGGTTAATGCTGCACGCGGAACCTTGTTTGTTATCTTTGAAAAAATAATTCAATAAAGACATGCTGATTCCGTAAAAAACATTCGCCAAAAGTAAAAATTTGGAATACTGATTCGACTGTTAGTCTAAACTGCAATCGAGTATAGCAGAAACCGCACCCGCTTAATGACACTTACTAATGATTAAGAACAAAAATGAATAAACTTAAATTCAGATTGCAATCCAACTTAACATACGAAGCAATGCCATTCGCTCCTGACGAACAATCTTTTGCGAAATGGCTGGATTTACTGTCTTCTGAAAATGGTTACGAAATTTGTCGTCAACTGGCTTCGGTTTTTCATGCCATGAATAGCATGGATATCAGTCCTCGATTTCGCTTTACATGTCTTCTTAAAGCAATTCCGCTGGTTAATGAAGTGGCCGAGAGGCTTGAAAGCTTATATTTGGATAGCGGCTTTCCCTTATCTGGAGAAGAATCTTCGAATGTCGAAATTTTAGTATGGGTTTACACGCAATTGACGATGAGTTTTTCGGATTTGAGTCATCAGCTCGAATCGATAGATACCAATTGGAGCAAGCAGGAACAAGCACAAATATTGTTTTCGGCAATGTATTCCGCGAGTCAAGTTTTACTGCATATAAGTCAAGTCTATGCTAGCGTTCAGAAAGGCTTTTGGTTAAATTGTTACCGTAATTACATAAGAGCGCAAACCCTTGAGCTTTTAAATATTCCAGTGAATATGAGTCATGTTAAGCATAAAACGATCGCAAGCGTCTTCAAGCAAATGCTTATTTTTTCGTGCTGTGATACGGATTGTTTTAGAGTTCGTGAAATGAATACTCTATTCAATTTGCTAGCAGAGTGTGTTGATACCATCAGCTTAACTAGCGAGGTGGCACCTGAAGCTATACAAGGTACTTTTCAGTTAAACTTGGATATCGATGAAGCGCCTAGCAAAAATTTACCCCCCCTAACCGAACCACAAAACAATACCCGTTATATTGCCACACTGCCAATCGTTAATTTTCTCATTACTGCCGCTCAAACAAGAAAAGATAAAAAAACGGATTTTCGCTTTATCGACAAGGATCTGCTTTTCAGAGTGGCGGAAGTATTGACTAAAAAACGCACAAGAAAATACACCCGTATCGTATCGACAGAGAATGCTAGGGGCTATATCGGTTTTAAGTCAATCGTCAGTGTGCTCGCAAAAATACAGGGTGTCGACAATGAAACAATTAAAGTGCGGTCTGCACATGACCCAAGAATTGCCGGAAGTTGGCAAGTACCGGATTTAGATTTGGTTCCGGAAGGCGATGAAATTGCTTATAACTTAAACCAGAAAAAAACCGGACTTTCGGCTATCGATCCGAAAGCGGCCAAAATCCATAAACTCAGCGCACTGGCTTCAGGGACTAAGAAAATTTGGTCGCAACCTGAGCCGCTTGAACTACTCAATGAAATTCCGTTCGGCGATTTTTTGATCTTGAATAGCAGCATTAAAGGCTATGCATTGGTTTGGAGTTCGGAAGAACAAAGAATCAAAGTTGGCGAGTTGTTCGCGGTTCAACAACCAGGGTTTAAGGAATTGGAAATCGGTCAGATCCGAAGAATCAGTCGACTTGAAGACGAGGGGCTGATTCTGGGCATTGAATTGATGGGAATGCGTTCTGAATTGGTTTGGATCATTTTGCTTGGAATTAATAAGCAAGAAGGCCAACTGGCGATTTATGTCCCTGCCGATTCGATTTTACATCAGCCTGAGAGTATTGTTTTAGGTGCGCATTACTTAAAACCAGGGCAGACGATTGAGGTTCATCGGGGAAATCAAAGAATGCTTTATCGTATTGGAAAGCTTTTGCATGTCACAGCCGCGTTACAGCATATTGAATTAGTGGCTATTAATGAAGGTTCCTCTTAAATATTTCTAGCGGTCGTTTAATGACACTTTGAAATATCGACTCCGGTTTTTTCGAGAATTGCCCGGCGTAATTTTTCTGCTTCCGCTACCTTCTGCATTAAGTCGGGTTCCGGGCAATGCTTTCCTCTGAAGCGATTAATCCCGCCCGTTTTCCTTTCATTGATAACCTCGACAATCGTTTTCCAGCCGATTTCCTTAGTATCATTGGCGAATGCAAAGACCATTGCCAAGTCGCATATATTATTAATAAGGCGCGGAACACCTGCGCTGTAATAAAAAATAGCCGCGCAAGCCGATTGATTGAATACTTTGGTCTGGCTGCCTGCGATTTGCAAGCGATGATCGATGTAAAGCTCGGTTTCTTCAAAGTTAAGAGGAGTCAGATGGTATTCGATCGAGATACGCTGAGCAAACTGAATCAGCTGCGGCTCGTTCAGCTTATCCACGAGTTCAGGCTGGCCGATCAAAATCAACTGGAGCATGATTTCTTGCTGGACATTAATGTTGGAGAGCAGTCTGAGTTCTTCCAGTGTTTCAATTTCCATGTTCTGCGCTTCATCGACAATCAGCACGACGCGCCGCTTTTTCCGGGCTTGTTCAGTAATGAATTTGACGAACAGTTGGTAGCGCTCTGCTTTGGATTTCGTGTCATGACTGATGTCGAACGCACCTAGCACCCAAGTCAACAAATCGCCGAAAGCACTATGAGTATTGGTGATTACGCCGACGGTGCACTGATCCTTGATTTTATTTAACATACTTCGAATCAATGTGGTTTTACCTGAGCCGATTTCGCCGGTTATCACGGTAAAGCCGGCGTGACTCATCAAACCGTACTGCAAGGTGCTTAACGCTTTTCGATGCTTTGAGCTCAGGTACAAGAATTCCGGGTCGGGAATCAATGAGAATGGCTTTTTATTAAGACCGAAGAATTTTGTGTACATTTAGATTTCTCATTCAAGCTGAATTGATTTTACGGTATTAGATTCAGCAAAGCTTAAGTAACGGTTAAAAAATATAAAATACTTCAATAACGGTTGCGTTTTGCTGGCATCTCGTCAATGTATGAGTGTCGTCATGTACTTAGCGTCATTTAATGGATAAAAAAATTTTGTCATTCAAATATCTTTGAAAAAATAGATTTAATATACCTTTCGCGCTTCAAATTTCGGCAGTGCCTGAGGAGGCGCCGGGGTGTGCGGCAAAGGCTTTGCCAGCATGGAGCGGGCATAGAGCCTACAGGGATGTATTTACGGAGTCCTTTGACAGACTCCCCGGCGCCGAATTTTGATCTGCGATGGGTATTAACTAAGCCGCCTATTATAACTGAATTAAGCATCCGAAGTAGTTTCGATAAAATTGTGCCAGCAATTCCCAGTTTGAGCAGTTTCGCCGATTTTAGGGTGTGGGGTATGCCTGTCAAGGGCCGCAGTGAAAGCAGAACCTTTCAGATTATTAGGCGATTTTTCGCTCGATTCTAGGAGTAGCTAATCACAATTAACTAAAAAGTTTAGCAATTAATGAAGATAGCGCGTCCAGAAAAACCGGCTCACTCGTTGAGTTTTCGTAAGTAACCCGATGGGGTTTTGGGGGTATAACAAATTGTTTTACTTTGGTTTTATTGCGAAACTTTTGCTCATGCAATAGTAATCCACCCGCTTTTTTCCATTCCATCAAGTGCGTAATTTCCCCATTATCGAGCCATATTCCGTGCGCATTGCATCGGTCGATGACGACGCCGCTTCGATGACCGTAATTAATGCGACGCATGAAGGCATCGCATACAGGACATTTGATGTACTTAACTTTTTTGCTGTGTGCTTGATAACGCTCGACACTGATATTATGAAGCAATTGTTGATTGATACTGAAAACATTAGAAACCGAACTTTTCAGTAATCGTTCGATCTCACCGGGGTCGAAAAATAAACCGAAACAGTGTTCGCAGCGTTCTATCATGAATTCGCCGAGGCCATCATTGAGGTCTAAGCCAACCGTGTGTAAAGACTCTGCGCAGTGCGGACATTTTCGTTCCGATTCATGATCAATGGTGACAAAATGATGCTTTCCATGCAAGTCGACGTCATTTCGCGTACCGCAATAGCGGCAAAGGTTGGTATTGGCGAGCAGCGGCGCGGAGCAGTTATGACAGCGTTTCATAGGACTTAAAAACGATCGAGAATTTCTTTTCTTTTATCGGCGTATTCTTGCTCGGTAATCAAGCCGGAATCATGCATCTGTTTTAATTGCGCTAACTTTTGCACCGCTTCCGAATTACCTTGCGGTTGACTGGTTTGAACCGGTATAGCGGTTTGCGCCATGGATTGCCCGAAACCGAGGCCCGCACCCATGGCCATGCCAAGTCCTGCCGCACCGCTTTCGTTTCTGGCTGCGTCGCGCATCGCTTCTAGTTGTTGCAGTTGCGTATAATCGATACCTGCGATTTGCGCGGCATGTGTCTCGGCCGTCAAGTCGGCAATACGTTTGATGCGTGTTTGCGTATCCTCGTCGAAATCGGTGCCTTCGATGCGAAAATCGGTGATTTCAAAACCGAGTTTTTGAAAGGCCGTTGATAATTTGATGTGCATACCGTGTGCGATTTCTTCGCGATTCGCGTCGATATCGGCATAGCTGAAACGACTTTCGGCAAGATAATCGGCTAATGGATGCATGATACGAGCCGCCATGATTTCGCGAAACTCGTTGATATAAAAATTGTTATGGTTTCCGGCAACGTTAATGAAAAAATCCTCGGCATCGTAGATTCGATAACTGAAGTTGCCGTAGGCTTTTAGTCCTACCGGAAAATGATACTTCGGATCCTCATATTTGATGGGTGATGTGGTCCCCCATTTTTGATCGAGAATTTTAGTTTTTCTGAAAAAATAGATCGCAACTTTATGTTCGCTGACAAAAAACTGCATGAATTTTTTAATCGTCGTCCAAAAAGGAATATTCGCGGTGTTGAGTTCGACAAGACAAGGTTCTTGAATGACCGCTTTGACTTTACCTTCGTAAACAAAAATGCAGCCTTGTCCGGGCCCGACTATCAACTTGGAAGCATTTTTGATTTCGTCGCCGTTGTCTGTCCATTGTTCGAGCAGCGCTTCCGGATGCGGGTTATTCCATTGTATGACCGAACGAAGCTGTCGTTTAATACCGTTAAAAATCACAATGGCAACCTCTGTTTTATTAATTTGTTAAGCATTGGTATTCTCGTATGAAGGCTATAATGATTCAATTTTAAGTCGGTTGACGACTCTTGTTCATCGCATTAAAGTTTTCGTTTTTGAATTTAGGATTTCGTGATAAATAACCCCCTGGAACTATGAGCATTGTTGAGGGTTCGGTAACTCGCTTGACAAGACGCCGTGAATACGTCCTTGTAGGCTTGACGGCGTAATCTGATGCCATGGATGGCATGAATGCAGATTTCGCATGAGAAAAAATCTGCCCTGCCGCCGACACCTGCCAATCGAGCAACCGAACCCTCCAAAAATAGGGAAGTTATTTTCGACCAAATCTTTAGCAAAATTATAGTAAATAACCTGGAGGTTATGTGTCGATTAGAAGATTTAAAGATAAACAGCCTATCATAGGCCGTTCGGTTTTGATCGATCCAAGCGCTGTTGTCATTGGCGACGTCGTATTGGGCGATGATGTGTCGGTTTGGCCTTCGACCGTTATTCGGGGCGATGTTGAATCGATACGTATCGGCGATGGTACTAATGTACAAGACGGTTCGGTCTTGCATGTTTCCCATGCCGGTCCGTTTTCGCCTCAAGGTCAGCCTTTAACGATCGGTAGAGGCGTTACGATAGGTCATAATGCGGTGGTTCATGCCTGTACCGTCGGTGATTATTGTTTAATCGGCATTGGGGCGATTATTTTGGATGGAGCTGTTTTAGAAAATTACGTCATGCTCGGCGCCGGTGCGCTGGTGCCGCCCGGTAAAAAGCTCGAAAGCGGTTTTCTTTATGTCGGCAGTCCGGCCAGGCAAATACGTCCGTTGTCGGATCGTGAAAAAGAATTTTTGGAATATTCCTATCAGCATTACATTCAATTGAAAAATGAGCATTTGCAACATAATACGGCTCAACCGAACCAGCCCAGTTGCTGAATACAATCATGGCTCAATCTGAATTTCAAACTTGCAATGTAGCCACTGTCATCACATCGAAATCCGATTCAGCATTGCCGGAAATCATAACGCCAAGAAAGTTCTGCGTTGCCCCTATGCTCGATTGGACGGACCGGCATTGCCGGTATTTTTATCGGTTGATGTCAAAACATGCTTACTTATATACCGAAATGATTACGACCGGTGCCTTACTGCATGGCGACCGGGACCGGTTTTTACAATACCATCCCGACGAAAATCCATTGGCATGTCAATTGGGCGGTAGTCATCCTCTGGAATTAGCGGCATGCGCTAAAATGGTCGAAGATTACGGCTATCACGAAGTTAACCTGAATGTCGGTTGTCCTAGCGACCGTGTGCAAAATGGACGATTCGGCGCATGTTTGATGGCGACTCCGGAATTAGTTGCCGAATGCTTATCGGCAATGAGTCGGGTCGTGTCGATTCCCGTGACTGTCAAATGTCGGATCGGTATAGACGATCAAGATTCCTACGAAGCGCTGCATCGTTTTATTACTCTGGTCTCCGAAGCCGGGTGCCGGGTGTTTATCATTCATGCCCGAAAAGCCTGGTTGAGCGGACTGTCTCCAAAGGAAAACCGGGAAATTCCGCCGCTACGCTACGATGTGGTATATCGGATCAAGAGGGACTTTCCACAATTGGAAATTATTTTGAATGGCGGCGTCCGCTCATTGGATCAAGCGCTTGTCATTAATAACGAGGTCGATGGCGTCATGGTCGGAAGAGAGGTTTATCAGAATCCTTATTTATTAGCCGGCGTCGATGAACTGTTTTACCGGAATTTTCATGCCATCAAGAGTCGTGAACAAATAGTAGAAGCCTTACTTCCTTATGTGGGTGAGCAATTAAAACAGGGCGTGCGATTGTATTCGATAGCACGGCACCTGCTTGGGCTTTTTCACGGGGTTCCTGGTGCCAGGTCTTGGCGACGGCATATTAGCGAAAACGGGACGAAACAGGATGCCGATCAAAATACGCTACTCAAGGCATTAGATTTAATATCCCGATAAGGTATACTGGCCTGCTTTTTTAATTATAGAGAACGAACGATGGAAGAGTATTTTTCCAAAATTATCGAAGCAGTCGGAGAGGACGTTACCCGCGAAGGTTTGGTCGACACGCCTAAGCGGGCATCGGATGCATTCAAGTTTTTGAACAATGGTTATGAAAAAAACTTGGATGATGTGTTGAACGGGGCTATATTTCAAGCCGATACCGAAGATATGGTCATCGTTAAGGATATCGAACTCTATTCGTTATGCGAACATCACCTGTTACCCTTCATCGGCAAATGCCATGTCGGTTATCTCCCTCAGGGTAAGGTGCTGGGTCTTTCAAAGGTTGCACGAATTATCGATATGTATGCCAGGCGCTTACAGATCCAGGAAAAATTGACTAAACAGATCGCCGATGCTATCGAGAAATCCATCAATGCCAGAGGTGTTGCAGTAGTTATAGAAGCCAAACATCTATGCATGATGATGCGCGGTGTCGAAAAACAAAATTCGGTGATGACAACGTCAGTGATGACGGGGATTTTTAGGGAAGAAATCAGCACTCGCTCGGAGTTTTTGAATTTAATTAATCGTTAATGCCAGCCAAAAAATGGTAGGCATTTTGTCCTCGTAAGGTTTTGCGATGAAAGACTACGATAGAAATTGCGCGGTTTGCAGGCTGATGCGCAGTTTAGCATTTAGCGGGCTCGGCATGGGTATCGGCGGTGGAGTCGCTTATCTGTTCGGAGCGTCAAGAGAAACCATTACGATGGTCGGAATTGTGACTGCGGCCATTATTGTGTTTGGCATTATCGATAGAAAGAAGAAACCATGAAGTCGACAATATTACAAACTTGGCCTGAAAATTGGCCGGATACACGATCAAACTGGTTTGCCGATGGCGAACCGGGCGTAATCGACGCGGGCGCTTTCAGCGCGATTGAAGTCGATGAAATCTTCGATACTTTAAATCATACTCAAACTATTGCCGGACAATCGGTTTTGTATCGCTCGCTCGCCAAACCGCTCGATTCGATCGAAGCTATCAAAGCGAAGCAACAAGCGGTCGAAGCCATTGCTGATGACGCCGAATTGAGACAACAGCTTCAAGGCATTGTTGAACAAGCCTCGAGTAATGAAAAGAATCTTTATTTGTTGTTATACGGTGAATTTTTGGGTTCTTTCGGAACGGCACGCGAAGATAATGAAATCGAAGGTTTCGGCTATCTTCAATACAAGCGTGGCACCCGGTTCATGCTGGACCTAGTTGACCAAGTCAAGGCCGTGCCTGAAACGCAAAGCTCCTATTTGAATGAGGTATTGGGGCAGATTAAAAACTTTACCGAGAGTCGAGCTTACTCATTGATGAAAGGCCCGGTATTTATCAGCGAACAAGGCATACAGAGCAAACAGGAACGAAAAGGATCGTGGATCCCAGCGATTATTTTTAAGCCTAATCTCTTTAAACCCTTATTGATTGCTCTTTTTTTTGGGGTGCTTTGGGCGCTTGCGAACTTTTTTCCTACTAGCCTGTTTAGTATTTCGAAGGAATCGATACCGGTGGCATCGATTTTCTTTGTGCCGCTACTGTTAATTTATTTTCCTGTGGTCGGCGGTTTTGATCGGGACAGTTGTATTATTCCGTTACGCAATGAGTTTAAAACTTCGCAAGCGGTTGGCGAAACCTTAGATGCGCTGGGCCAATTAGATGAATTGCTTGCGTTTATAAAATTCCGGGAAAGCTTCGGTGGGGACCTTGCTCTTCCGCAATTTATCGAAGCCGATCATCATCGTATCAATCTCGTTAATGCACGCAACCCTGTTCTTGCTTACCAGAACCCGGAGTATGTCGGTAACGATTTTCAATTGGACGATGATAAACTAGTTTTAGTTACGGGCCCCAACAGCGGCGGTAAAACAGCATTTTGTAAAACGATTACGCAAATTCAACTATTGGGACAAATCGGTTGCTATGTACCGGTCAAATCTACGACTCTAACCGTTGCCGATAAGATTTTCTATCAAGTACCGGAAATCAGTCATTTGGATGATGGAGAAGGTCGTTTTGGTACCGAGCTAAAAAGAACTCGGGATATCTTTTTGGCTACGACAGCTAAAAGCCTCGTTGTGCTCGATGAGTTATCCGAAGGCACGACCTTCGAAGAAAAGCTCGAGTCGTCTTCCAACGTGCTTAACGGCTTTTACCGAAAAGGCAATAGTACTATTTTAATCACACATAATCATCAGTTAGTTGATAATTTTGTTGCGGAGGGCATCGGCTTGCCGAAACAAGTCGAATTTGCCGGCGGTGCGCCTACCTATAAGTTAATAGAGGGTATATCCAGAGTCAGTCATGCCGATCGGGTAGCTAAGAAAATCGGGTTTTCCAAGGAAGATATCGACAAATATTTGGCCGATTCGAAAGGCGGTGCCAGTTAAAATAAAAAGTTCTATGGAATGGACTACACTGATTGTGTGAAATGGTGCTTAGGTTTTATAACAATTGTTGCGCATAATTTGGACTAATCGTTCGAAATAAAAATTGGGAACAAGTCATGCGAAAAAAGATCGTTTTCTATGTAGCCTTTTTTTTGTTCTCCGAGGTTTTATCGGCCGATATTTATAAGTATGTTTCGCCCGACGGAAAAGTTTATTATACCGATCGGCCTTCCCATCGATTTTATAAGCGAATCATCCGCACCCGTCCTTCGAGTTACAATTGGGCTGTGGGGCAAATGAAAGGTAATAAGCAGAAGTATAACGATATCATTGCGCAAGCAGCTTCGAAACACCAGGTCGATGAAAAGCTTTTGCATGCCGTTATTCAAGCAGAGTCCGCTTATCATGCCCAAGCAATTTCTTCGGCAGGCGCGGTAGGATTAATGCAATTGATGCCGGATACCGCTAAGCGCTACGGCGTTCGAGATCGTACCGATCCGGCGCAAAATATCAATGGCGGGACACGCTATTTGAAGGATTTGCTAAAGATGTTCAATTCAAATTTAACATTGGCCGTTGCCGCATATAATGCCGGCGAAGGCGCGGTAAAAAAATATAATAATTCCATTCCTCCTTATCCTGAAACCCGTAATTATGTTAAACAGGTTTTAGCGCTTTATCACAAGTAAGGCGGGCTCAACGGTGGCAAAGAGCTTGACTGCAAAATCCTTAATAAAAGACTCTGTCAAACTCTATTCGTTGCCCGATATCTATTTTCAAATCAGGGAAATGGTTCGAGACCCTCGCTATACCGCTGTCGATATCGGTAGAGTCATAACAAAAGATCCGGCTTTAAGTATGCGTTTATTGAAAATCGTCAATAGTTCATTTTACGGTTTTCAAGCAAGAATCGATACCATTTCCAGAGCCGTTACCATTGTCGGAATAGATGAATTACAGAGCTTGGCGTTAGCGACTTCGGTTGTCGATACTTTCGACAACATTCCCGATGACTTGATTAACATGACCGACTTTTGGATACAAAGCATTCATTGCGCGGTCATTGCTAAACTACTAGCTAAGAAGGCGGCAGTTTTGCATTGCGAACGGTTATTTTTGACCGGTTTGCTGCACGATATCGGAGCATTGGTCATCTATACCAAGTTGCCCGATCAATCTCAGCAAATACTGAAGAACAATTTCCAAAACAAGCGTCAACTGGCCAATTTAGAGCGGCAAGTCTTGGGTTTTACTCGTGCCGATGTAGGAGGGGAGCTGGCAGAATCATGGAAACTCCCCGAATCCATATCGGAAGCGATACGTTACCAACTGCACCCTGAAAAAGCATTAATCCATAAATTAGATGCTCATTTGCTTTATTTGGCGATTAATTTGAATGAGAGTAAAACGCGTGATGAGTTTTTGTCGACCTTATCGTCATCAACCTTATCTATTCTTCGGCTCAATGAAGCTAAAATCAAACAAGTAATGGCGGCGGCGGTTGATGAGGCCAATGCCACATTCGACATATTGGCACCGGGCAAACAGTTCCATTAAGCCTTTTCAAGGCTCTTAATCCTAAATTCGGCAGTCAGTCCACGAAAATCGCGAAATACACCAAAGCAATCATGCGGTTACATAAATCTCTTAAATCACTCAATTGGATAAGCGACTCGAAAGTATAACTAATTGAATATTTTCGTGTGTTTCATGGACAAAATGCTTTTTCTTGGTTAATGAATTATTTAAATCACCTTAACGCCGAACTTTTCCAGTAAGCCAATTAATTTAATTAAAGGCAGTCCAATCAGAGCATTAGGATCGTCTCCCTCAATTTTGCTCAATAAAACAATACCCATTCCTTCAGATTTGAATCCTCCCGCGCAATTAAACGGTTTTTCCAAGTCGACATAACGCTCGATGGCGATGTTTGTTAATTTTTTGAAATAAACATGGCATTCATCGATATCGCTAATCACTTCACCGGTTAAGCTGTTTGCAACCGCTACCCCGGTGTAAAATGTCATGCATTGACCTGAGGCGGCCGATAGTTGTTCAATGGTGGTTTTTCTGTTGCCCGGCTTACTAAGCCGACAGCCTTTGAGAACCGGGACTTGGTCGGAGCCGATAATTAAACTGTTTGGAAATTTTCCGATTAATTCGCCGGCTTTGGCTTCGCTAAGCCGGCGAGCGGTTTGCCTTGGAGACTCATCGGGTAGCGGTGTTTCGTCAAGCCCCGGCGAATCGCAAATAAATTCCAAATGTAATTTTCGTAACAAAAATTGTCGATATTCGGAAGATGACGCAAGGACCAGTTGTTTGATTTCCATTTTAGAAAGTTATATTGCGGTTTGACGAAGTACTCTATTACGGATATCATTGCCCGGTTATGTTGGATCGATTACCCGAACTTATAGATCCTTTGAGTTTTGCTGATAAGCATAGCGAACTCTCGGGACAAATAAAACTAAAAAGCCTAAGTCGTTTAGCGCCTTTGCTAAAAGATGACGCGGGTGTTGCCACTGTTGAACTTTTTTTTAGCAGACACGGACGACTGGCAAGCATTGAAGGGAAAATTGCAGCGACATTGAACGTGGCGTGTCAAAACTGTTTAAATGCGATGGATTTGCATATAGAAAACAACATTAAGCTCGGAATCGTTAATTCATTGGATGAAGCGGATCGATTGCCGGAAGATTATGAGCCTTTGCTGGTTGGGGAAGGAAAAATTCCCCTCAAAGATATTGTTGAGGATGAGCTATTGCTCGCCCTGCCTGATTTTCCGCGTCATTCGGAAGCTTGTTTTAGAACTGAGACAAGTATCGATCGTCAGGATTCTTTGGATGTCGAGCAATCGAATTCTAATAACCCTTTTTCAATTTTAGCCAAACTAAAGCATACTGGAGTGAAATAATGGCTGTACAAAAAAGCAAAGTAACCCGTTCAAGACGTGGACAGCGTCGTTCTCATGATGCGTTAACCAGCAAGACCCTATCTCAGGATCCGTTGACTGGAGAAACTCACCTGCGTCATCACGTTAGCCCCGATGGTTTTTTCAAAGGCCGCCAAATCGTGAACACTAACGACGAAGACTAAGTTAAGTCGATTTCTTTTATATCAAGATGCTCAACCGAACCGGATTTATCCGGCTCGGTTGAGCATCTTATTTTTCAGGGTCATTCGCAGGCGTGAGTTTAACAATTTCAATTGATGCGATGGGCGGGGACCATGGGCCCGCGGTAACTATTCCGGCGTCATTGGATTGCTTAAAGAACAATCCAAACTTAAAACTGATCTTAGTAGGCGACGAAGCCGTGCTAAGAGATCATATGCCTCAGGCTTTGGTCGATTTTGCCGGTCGGCTTTCGATTCGACATGCATCGCAATGCGTCGGCATGGACGAGTCGCCTTCTAAAGCATTAAAAAATAAAAAAGATTCTTCAATGCGTGTCGCGATTAATCTGGTTAAGAGCGGCGAAGCCGATGCTTGTGTGAGCGCGGGTAATACCGGTGCGCTGATGGCGACCGCGCGCTTTGTTTTAAAAATGATTCCGGGCATAGATCGACCGGCGATTATCTCGACAATACCTTCGATATTCGGTCACACCCATGTTTTGGATTTAGGCGGCAATGTCGATTGCACGGCAGAGCATCTCTTTCAATTCGCGGTAATGGGATCCGAATTGGTCAAAGCCGTTGAAAACATCGATAATCCGACTGTTGGTTTACTCAACATCGGCGAAGAGGACGTGAAAGGTAACGAGCAAGTCAAAGCCGCCGCCAAATTGCTTGAAAACTCATCGTTAAATTATATAGGTTATGTAGAAGGGAATTCCTTGACGGCGGGTAACGTCAAGGTCGATTTGATTGTCGCCGACGGGTTTGTCGGTAATGTAGCTCTAAAATCCATTGAGGGAGCCGCTAAGATGATCGGTACCGTTTTGAAAGAAGCGTTTAATAAAAATATTTTTACGCGACTGTCTGGTTTGCTAATCTATCCGGTCATTCGATCCTTCAAGCAGCGAATAGACCCGCGGATGTATAATGGTGCCAGTTTTCTTGGCTTAAATGGTTTAGTGATCAAAAGCCATGGCGGTGCGGATGCTCTGGCGTTTAAAACGGCCGTGCAATTAGCGGAAATAGAAGTTTCCAAAGGCGTCATTAGAAAGATAGGCGAGCAGGTCGAAACCATATTATCGAAAAGAGAGAGTTTATGACGCATTGCTCTAAAATAATCGGCACAGGCGGTTACTTACCTAAGCAAATTCGCACAAATGACGATATTTCAAAGATCGTCGATACCTCTGATGCTTGGATTTATGAGCGTACAGGTATTAAAAGTCGTCGTATCGCGGCACCCGACGAGACTGCGTCAAGCATGGGGGAAATTGCCGCTCGCCAAGCTATTGAAGCAGCCGGCATAGCTCCTGAGCAAATCGATATGATTATTGTCGCGACCGGCACTCCGGATCGCGTTTATCCGAGCACCGGCTGTTTATTGCAAGAACGCTTGAACATCAAAAATTGTGTGGCGTTCGATATTCAAGCCGCTTGTTCGGGCACCATCTATGCGTTAAGTATTGCAGACCAATATATTAAATCGGGAGCAGCTAAAACCATTTTAATTGTCGGCACCGAAATTTATTCCCGGATCATGGATTGGAGCGATAGAAGCACCTGCATACTCTTTGGCGATGGTGCCGGCGCCGTTTTATTGCAAGCTTCCGATAGCCCCGGCATTTTATCGACCCACATCCACTCGGACGGCGGATATGAAGAGTTGCTCTATTTACCTAATCCGCAAGTCGCGGCAGAGTCTAATCGCGATGAACCCGGCTATGTCAATATGCGCGGTAACGAGGTGTTTAAGATTGCTGTCAATACACTCGGCCAAATAGTCGATGAAACTTTGGCGGCGAACAATATGGAACGCTCCGAGATCGACTGGTTGGTCCCGCATCAAGCCAATACGAGAATCATTGCTGCAACCGCCAAGAAGCTTAAAATGTCGATGGATAACGTCATATTGACATTAGAGACTCAAGGCAATACGTCATCGGCATCCGTGTTGCTAGCATTGAATGAAGGCATTAGAGACGGGCGAATTCAGCGCGGTCAAGTGCTCTTATTGGAGGCTTTCGGAGCAGGGTTTACGTGGGGTTCCGCTTTAATCAAATACTAGAGAATAAATGAATGACTGAACAAATTTATAATTTGGCTTTTGTCTTTCCGGGGCAAGGTTCCCAGTCGGTAGGCATGTTATCGGCCATGGCGGAAGCCTATCCGGAAATTAAGCAAACCTTTGAGCAGGCTTCCGAGGCGTTGTCTTATGACTTATGGGCGATCGTTGAAGCCGGTCCTTTAGAAAAATTAAATCAAACGGCAATAACTCAACCGGCTATGTTAGCTGCCGGCTACGCTGTTTGGAAAATCTGGAACAAGCAGTGTCCTGTCCAACCCGGTTGGGTGGCAGGACATAGTTTGGGAGAATATACCGCATTGGTTTGCTCCGGTGCGATGGCTTATGAGGATGCAATCAAGCTAGTCTCCGAAAGGGGTCGCCTGATGCAGGAGGCAGTTCCGGCAGGACAGGGCGCCATGGCTGCAATTTTAGGACTGGAAGATCACGAAGTCGTAAAACTATGCAAAGATGCGGCAGAAGGTGGTGTGGTAGCGCCGGCTAACTTTAATGCGCCTGGTCAAGTTGTCATTGCCGGGGATAAAGCAGCGGTCGAGCGCGCAATGGCGAAGGCTAAGGAAGTTGGTGCTAAACGCGCAGTTTTGCTTCCGGTTAGCGTCCCTTCGCATTGCGCGTTAATGCAGTCGGCTGCGGAGCAATTGGGCGACCTCTTACAGCAAACCAGTATCGATTCACCTCGAATCACTCTGATCCATAATGTTGACGTCAGCACCCATAGCGCTCCCGAAGTCATTCGCAATGCGTTAAAGGAGCAATTATTTAAACCGGTGCGTTGGGTAGACGGCGTCAAGTTTATGTCCGACCAAGGTGTTACGGCGTTTGTTGAATGCGGCCCGGGTAAGGTTCTCATTGGCTTGAATAAACGAATTGCCAAGAATGCCGAACATTTAAGCATCTATGATCCTGACTCATTAAATCAAGCCTTGGAGATAGTGAATGGTTAAAAATATAGCATTGGTAACCGGTGCGAGCAGAGGTATCGGTCGTGCAATTGCCGAGCAATTGGCTGCCGACGAGTTTTTTGTAATCGGAACAGCAACAAGCGACCAGGGTGCTGAAGCGATTGCCGCATACTTAGGCGACGCAGGAACAGGCATTAAACTCAATGTCGCCGATCCTGACTCGATTGATACGGTAATTAAAACCATTAATGACAATTTTGGGACGCCAAACGTTCTCGTCAATAATGCAGGTATTACCCGTGATAACTTACTGATGCGTATGAAAGATGACGAATGGGATGAGATTATTGCTACGAATCTTTCATCCGTTTTTCGCATGAGTAAAGCCGTTTTACGCGGCATGATGAAAGCTAAAACCGGTAGAATAATCAATATTTCCTCGGTAGTCGGTGCGACCGGCAATGCCGGCCAAGCCAATTATGCCGCCGCTAAAGCCGGCATCGTGGGTTTTTCCAAGTCGCTGGCCAAGGAGGTCGGTTCGCGCGGCATTACCGTGAATACTGTTGCTCCAGGGTTTATCGATACCGACATGACCCGTGAACTGGCCGAAGAGCATAAGCAGGCACTTTTAAGCTCAATACCATTAGGTCGATTGGGCGATGCTAAAGAAATTGCCTATGCCGTTTCTTATTTAGCATCGGAGCGTGCCGCGTATATCACTGGAGAAACGCTGCATGTAAACGGCGGCATGTTCATGGCATAATATTGTGATATTTTTATAATATAAAGTATAATTCCCCCGCCGTCTGGAATGAGATGACGGGATTTCTAAGTAAAACAAATAACTATACTATTGTAAGTATTATGATTTAAAAATAATCTTACATTGTTGAGGATAATAATTATGAGTAATGTTGAAGAAAGAGTAAAAAAGATTGTCGCTGAGCAATTAGGTGTTAAAGAAGATATCGCTAACGATGCTTCTTTTGTCGATGATCTTGGTGCAGACTCTTTGGATACCGTTGAACTCGTCATGGCCCTTGAAGAAGAATTCGAATGTGAAATTCCGGACGACGAAGCCGAAAAAATCACTACTGTTCAACAAGCGATCGATTACGTCGAAAAAAACGCATAAAAACTGCTTATATTTCGAACGGTCATGTTCTCGGCGATTAATGCATGATAATTTTGTTCGACGCATACACGGAAGTAAGCAGCAAACTGAGGTGTCAGCGTTATAGAACAAAAGAGCGCGCCAAACCACCGAAAATATAACCGTTCGAAGTATGTAAGTGGATGCTGTTAATATCCACTTATGCATGCCTAAATATCCCCTCTTTAAAATTAACTTCGGGTATAAAACATTGAGCACACGCCGAGTTGTAATAACTGGACTAGGCGCGGTTACGCCTTTAGCTAACACAGTTTCGGAAACCTGGGACGGAATCGTCAATGGTAAAAGCGGTATTTCCGCCATTGATTCCTTCGATATTTCTGCCTTTGCCACGACTTTCGGTGGCGTAATAAGAAACTTCGATATCTCTCAATACATTCCTGAAAAAGACGCAAAACGCATGGACGGTTTTATCCATTACGGGTTAGCCGCAGGATGCCAAGCGTTCGAGGATTCCGGCATCGAGGTTAATGATAATAATGCCGAAAGAATCGGTGTGGCAATCGGTTCGGGAATAGGCGGAATAACAGGTATTGAAGACTGTTACGCGGTATATGATAAAAGTGGGCCGAGGCGTATTTCGCCGTTTTTTGTGCCCGGCAATATTATCAATATGATTTCCGGTAATTTATCGATTAAATATGGCTTAAAAGGACCTAATTTTGCGATTGTTACCGCCTGTTCAACCGGCACACATAACATTGGCGATGCCGCTAGACTGATCAAATACGGTGATGTCGACGTAATGATCGCCGGAGGTGCCGAGCGTTGCACCACTTCACCGACCGCGATGGGCGGGTTTGCGTCAGCGAAAGCCTTATCGAGAAGAAACGATGATCCGCAACGTGCGAGTCGCCCATGGGATCGTGATCGTGACGGCTTTGTGTTAAGCGACGGTGCCGGTGTTGTTGTTCTGGAAGAGTTGGAACATGCCAAAGCACGCGGTGCGAAAATCTATGCTGAACTGGTGGGTTACGGCATGAGCGGAGACGCTTATCACATGACTTCACCTTCGCCAGGCGGAGAAGGCGCTGCTCGATGCATGAAAAATGCATTACGCGATGCCGGTTTGAATCCTGAAGACGTCGACTATATCAATGCGCATGGTACTTCTACGCCCGCCGGCGATCTCGGTGAAACACAGGCGATGAAATCCGCGTTAGGCGATCATGCCTATAAGGTTGCAGTCAGTTCAACCAAATCAATGATAGGGCACCTCTTGGGTGCTGCAGGCGGCATCGAAGCGGTACTGACAGCCTTGAGTCTCAAAAATCAAATAGCGCCGCCAACTATTAACTTAGAAAACCAAGATCCCGAATGCGATTTAGACTATGTGCCTAATGTTGCTCGGGATATGTCGATGAATGTCGCTTTGTCGAATTCTTTCGGCTTTGGCGGAACTAACGGTACGTTGATTTTTAAGCGATTCGAATAATTATCTCGATACCATAGGCGAGGCTCCGGTGTCTTTAATCAATGGTGCGATGGGGAGCACCATCGATGTTTCGGATCGCGGATTTCAATATGGCGACGGTTTATTTGAAACGATTGAAATCAATAAAGGCCGGCTGGTTTTTTTCGACAGACATATCCGCAGACTAAAGGAAGGTTGCCGGCGTTTACAGATCCCTTTAGAAGATACCGAAAATTTAGTCGCGGAAGCCGAGAGTGCAGCTAAAGATGTCGTCCGGGGCGTGTTAAAAATTATCGTAACGCGCGGAACGGGTGGGCGAGGTTATCGACAACCGGACAGAATCGAACCGACTCGAGTTATTAGCGTTTATCCATTTCCTGATTATCCCGACAATTATACTCGCAATGGCATTACTGCCAGGGTTTGTTCTACCCGTTTAGGACTAAATCCGGCACTTGCCGGCATTAAACATCTCAATCGCCTCGAACAGATTTTAGCTCGCGCCGAATGGAACGATGCTAACATTCATGAAGGTTTGATGCTCGATGCCGATGGGAACGTTATAGAAGGAACGATGACTAATTTATTTTATGTCATTAACCGACAACTCCATACCTCCGAGATTATTAGCTCCGGCGTAGCCGGCATTATGCGCGAAATTATCTTGGAACTCGCAGAATCAAATGCGTTAGTCTTGTCGAAACGTTATTTCAGTATCGGCGAATTATTAAACGCGGATGAAATATTTGTTTGTAATTCGATCATCGGTTTATGGCCGATCACCCAAATTGATGGCAAGCCATTTGCTGTCGGCCCTGTAACCCGCGAAATAACGGACTGGCTAGAACAATACAAGAAAAAATGGCTCCAAGCATGCTGAATAAACTCGTGGGTATTTCGATTGTATTAACCAGCTTTTTACTCGGCTGGCTATGGATCGATTACCAGCACTTCGTGGCTACGCCTTTAGCCGACAAGCCGGTTTATATTGAAATCAACAAAGGCGATTCGTTCGGACGTATTACTGAAAAACTTAAGGAACAAGAATTAGCGGTTAAACCGATATGGTTAAAATTATTAGCCCTGCAAACACAATCCGCAGGTCGTTTAAAAGCCGGAGACTATGAAATCGCTCAAGGCGCTACCGCTTTTGATATTCTTTCGTTATTCGCATCCGGAAAAAGCAGGCAATATGCCATTACCTTTCCGGAAGGGTGGAATTTCAATCAGTTTCTTGAGCAGATCAATAACCATCCTAATATTCAAAAAACACTAGATAAATCGGATAGCGAATCCTTACTCAGTTATTTAAATTCCGATTACGCTCATCCCGAAGGCCTTTTTTTTCCCGATACGTATTTCTTTGACAAAAACACGACCGATCTGGCTTTATTAAAAAGGGCCCACGATCGCATGCTGAGTATCCTGGATCAGGAGTGGCAGCAAAAACAGGATAATCTTCCGTTTGAGTCTCCATATCAAGCATTGATACTGGCATCGATTGTCGAAAAAGAAACGAGCGTTCCCGAGGAACGTCCGATCATTGCCGGCGTATTTATTCGCAGGCTTGAAAAAGGCATGTTACTGCAAACCGATCCAACCGTTATTTACGGCATGGGCGAGGATTATCAAGGCAATATTCGCAAAAAAGACCTGTTGACGCATACTCCATACAATACCTATGTCATTAGCGGGTTACCGCCGACGCCGATCGCGATGCCCGGAAAAGCCTCGATACATGCGGTTCTTCATCCTGAGGCAGGGGAGAGCCTCTATTTTGTTTCTAAGGGAGATGGCACGCATGCTTTTTCCGCCAATCTTGACGAACACAACAAGGCTGTAACCACTTATCAATTAAAACAATGATGATTAAAGGAAAATTCATAACGCTTGAAGGTGGAGAAGGGGTCGGTAAAACCACCAATATGAGTTTTTTAAAGGATTATCTCAGCTTACACGGAATTCCAGTGATTCTCACTCGTGAGCCCGGAGGGACCCGACTCGCTGAACATATTCGAACCTTACTATTAGAGTCATCCGACGAAGTCTTCACCGATCAAGCGGAATTGTTATTGTTGTTCGCAGCCCGCGCTCAACATCTCAAACAGGTAATCGAGCCGGCCTTACATGCCGGTTCCTGGGTAATATGCGACCGCTTTACCGATGCAACCTACGCCTATCAGGGCGGGGGGCGCAATATGAGCGCTCAAGCGATTCAGTGGCTGGAAAATTTCGTTCAAGGCAATCTACGGCCTGATTTAACCTTTTTATTCGATGCGCCGGTCGAAATAGGGCTCAAGCGCGCTCGTCATCGCAGTTCGTTAGACCGCATCGAATCCGAGACGTTAGCTTTTTTCGAACAAGTCAGGCGTGCTTATTTATTGCAGGCTAAATTGCAACCAGAACGTATCAAAGTTATTAAATCCGACCAAGCACTTATCGATGTACAAAGCGAAATAACACGTTTTTTGCACCCGTTTGTTTTTAATGACCATCACTCCTGATCTATTGCCTTGGCAGGAAGCGGACTGGCAGCATCTTGTCCGCTACATCACCGGTCAACGCATACCTCAAGCCGTATTGTTTGCCGGAAATAAAGGCATAGGCAAAAGCCGGTTGGCGGAGCGTTTCGCACATTCCTTGCTTTGCTCTCAAACAGATACTAACGGACTACCTTGCGGGCAATGTCATAGCTGTCAGTTAGTCAACGCACAAACTCATCCTGACTATATCAGATTGAATCCGGAGGAGCCCGGTAAAGCTATCAAGGTCGATCAAATCAGACACATCCTCTCGGTGTTATCATTAAAACCGCAATATGAAGCAAATCGTGTCGTCATAGTTGAACCGGCCGATCAATTAAATATCTCAGCGGTTAATGCTTTTTTGAAATTTCTTGAAGAACCGAGCGAACGAACCGTTCTGTTACTCATCACGGATAAACCAAGCCGACTTCCGGCTACTTTGATGAGTCGATGTCAAAAGGTCTATTTTTCGAAACCCGATCCGGAACGTGTTAAACAGTGGCTGTTCGACCAAGGAATAAAAAAAGATAGTGAATTATTGTTAAGCGTATCGAAAGGCTCGCCCTTGTTGGCCTTGGATTATGCGAGTAACAATACCCTTGAATTACGTCGAAAATGTTTCGATCAATGGCTCGACATCGCCGCTTTGCGCACTCATCCGTATATTGTCTCGGAACAATGGGTTAAACTGGATCCAGCCCTATTGTTGACTTGGATAACGGGATGGGTTACGGATTTAATTAAATGTTGCTTTCATTTACCTGCCGAAAGACTGATTAACCGTGATTTATTCGAAGACTTGCACAAATCCGCGCAAACTTTAGAATTATCTCGTTTGTATAGCGTCTACGATCTTATGCTTACCAGTCGAAACCGCATCGATACCCAACTCAATAAGCAATTATTATTCGATGAGCTATTAATCGAGTGGGCGCAGCTTAACGAAAAATAGGAAAAAGCATGTCTGAATCATCATCGCCCAGACAAGGAATATTATCCTTGTCGATTAAAGATAAAAACGCATTATATGCCGCTTATATGCCCTTCATTACCAATGGCGGATTGTTTATTCCGACAAATCGCGAATACGAAATGGGGCAGGAAGTTTTTATGCTGTTGAATTTAATGGAAGAAACGGAGCGATTGCCGATTGCCGGTAAAATCATTTGGAAAACACCAGCCGGTTCGGAAGGGTATCGTACTACCGGTATCGGCGTTCAGTTCAGCGACCAGGATGGCGGTATGGCACGTAATAAAATAGAAACCTATTTAGCCGGTGCGCTGGAATCGGATCGAGCCACCCATACAATGTGACGGTTTGGTTTTGTCGGGCCTTAGGATTCGGTCATAAATAACTTTCCTATTTTTAATGTTAAGGCAGGCAGGTTCGGAACCGATTGACAGGTGTCGTCGGCAGGGCAGATTTTTGCTACTACAAAATCTGTATTCATGCCATCTTTGGCAATCAGTCGCCGCCTTCAAGCCACGGATGTATTCGCGGTGTTCGGTCAAGCGAGTAACCGAACCCGCTACAAAGCTCATAACTACAGGAAATTATTTTTCACGAAATCCACGTTCCAATTTTTCCAATTAGACTCAATCCATAACATCAGTTTTACCCAATGCTAATCGACTCACACTGCCATTTAGATCGTATCGATCTTACTCCTTATCAAGATGATTTTTCTTGCTTCATGGAAGAAGTATCGAAACAACAAATTGAGCACATGCTGTGCATCAGCATCGATCTTGAAGCTTATCCTTCGATGTGCGAACTAGTAGCTCCTTATCCCCAGATCTCCTTGACGGTCGGCGTGCATCCCAATGCACATGACGGAAAGGAACCGACAACTGATGAATTAATCACGCTCGGCCAAGCCGAAAAAGTCATCGGCATCGGTGAAACCGGATTAGATTATTTTAGAAGTGAAGGGGACTTATCTTGGCAACATCAGCGATTTAGACGGCATATCGCGGCGGCGAAGAGTTTAAACAAGCCGTTAATCGTCCATACGCGAGAGGCTCGAGAAGACACTTTACGTATTTTGCAAGAAGAAGGTGCCGATTCGATCGGCGGTATCATCCATTGTTTTACCGAAGACTGGGAATTTGCGCTTCGTGCGCTCGAGTTGAATTTCTACATTTCTTTTTCTGGAATTGTAACGTTCAATAATGCCAAAGCAATACAAGAAGTAGCGCAAAAAATTCCGGTGGATCGATATTTGATTGAAACCGACTCGCCTTACCTAGCTCCGGTTCCTTTTCGCGGACGGCCTAATTATCCGATTTATGTTCGTCATGTGGCAGAGTTTATAGCAAAATTGAGAAACACAACATTTGAGACGATTGCTCAGCAAAGCAACGAGAATTTCAAGCGGCTTTTCAATTTATATCCATCGTGATAAAAATTCGGCACCGGGTTCGGGGTTGTCCGTCAAAGGACGCAGTACGTTCGTCATGTAAGCTCTATTCCAGCTCCGTGCTGGCGAGCACCCCGGCGCCTCCTAAGGCAATGCTGAAATTTGAAGTGCGAAAGGTATACAATGATACCTCATGTCTTTAACAGGATTTTTCGCCTGAAACTATTACAATATTAACGCAACAATAAAAACAATTGTTATCAGAAAACTTTTTTAGATTTTCGCGCCAATGTTTTAACGTTGACTCTTTGATGCTTTGGCTAGCTAAAGCTTGATCTTCCACACTCTGCTGCATAGAAAGAAAATTAAACAAATTATAATCGGTTAGACAAATTGGCATAACCTCTACAGATGTGTTTGTAAAGCCAGTCTGCTTGAACAAGCGATGTAAATTTCGGCCGGAATATCCATTATTCAGCACCTGAGTGATTCGATAATTCGAAAGAATTTGTTCGGTTTCCGGATGTTCGGTATCAATGGATAAACTGCTCCAATCGGTATCGGCAACCACAACGATACCTCCTCTTTTCGTCACTCTATGCATTTCGAATAATGCCCGCTCGGGATAATTGAGATGCATAAAAAGCCTTTCGCTCCGGCATGCATCAAAATAACGATCTTTGAAGGGTAGTTTGTTTGCAGTCCCTTGTATGAATTCAATTTTTTTATTCCTCAGATTGCTTTCACAACATTGCGCCGCATTTTTCAACATATCGAGATCATGATCAATCCCGATTACCTCTCCAGTGGCCCCTGTCAGTTTAGATAGCGCATTAACATCGATTCCAGGACCGCAACCTACATCAAGTAGAGTAGCGCCAGGAATAATATGCATTCGCTCATAGGTGAGCTGTTTGATAGGCAAGAAAATTTCTGCGGCTTTTTGTAGATATAAACTGTTCACTACCCCATGAAAACTGTTCATTGATTTACTAGACTCCTGGATAAATAATGGCTTTCAACTATGCTTTAAGTCTAGTCAAAAACTTCAATTAAGACAGGGAGTCATTTATGAATTCCAATTTGAGTTTGATAGATCATTATTCGAAATATTTTTGTACCCAAAAAGCTTTGACGCCGGATTTAAAAAGACAAGCATATAACCTTAGATATCGTGTGTATTATGAGGACCAAAAAATGATATCTGCCGATTCAGTTTCCAATGAACTGGAGTTTGATGAATGGGACAATGATGCGATACATAGTCTTCTGATATTGAAAAAAAATCATCTTCCAATTGGAAATGTAAGGCTCATTATTGTCAATGAGTCGTCTGATATGAAATTGCCTGTTGAGAAGCATTACAAGCATCAGTTCGACTTTTCCAAGCTAGGGTTGACAACACTTAGATCAGGAAAAACCGGGGAGATTTCAAGAATGGCTATTCTGCCATCATTCAGGCGAAGACCGGCCGATATCGATTACTCTGCCAATCAAATCGATAATCAAGTCGATTTGGAAAATAGAAGATATCCTATTAACTATATGCCGATGTGTTTAGCATTTGCAGCAATCGAATTAATGCTGGAGCAAAAACTCGATTATGGAGTAGCGTTAATGGAGCCTCGCTTAGCCAAATTGTTAGTCCGATTTGGGATCGAATTGAAACAGATTGGTCAATCCATTGAATATTTTGGTCTACGTGCGCCATTTTGTATTTTTCCTGAACATTCGTATCAAAATTTATCGCCGGAATATCGAATTCTTTTCGATACCATCAGATCGGAACTAATTCGATCTTAAGCTCGACGCACTTTCATTTACTACATGCGAACTGTTAAAAAAAATAAACAGCCGTCTCTCAGTCTGGTTTGGAAAACAATACTCGCTGTCGGCTTTGCAACCGCATTAGCGTCCGGCGCGATTGTTTTGTTCGGACAATTTTCATTGAACCAGAATTACCAGCAAGAAAGATCTCGTGTTCATCGCTTTTATCGACAAGCATTTAAAGGTATTTTGGAAGGCATCAAGAACGACAGGGTCGATATCGGTTGGTTGATTCCGGCATTTATCGATGACAAAACCAGCCCTAAAAACGCATTGGAGGTCATTAACCATTTTATCGATAACAATTGGTTTAAAATTGAAGTCGAATCGGATATTGAATCGGCATTTCTGTTTAGCTCGGATGAAAAGTTAGTTGGCTCTTGGGGGAACACGCTATATCAAGGGCAGTTTTCAGAATGGTTGGATTATGTAATTACCCACGAATCACCGTTCGATAATATTTTGTGTGAGGAGCGCTGCGTTCATTTTCATGCTACGCCGTTTTTACATCACGGAAGTTTTATAGGCGTATTTATTTTTGGTATCGATCTTGCCGATACTGTTTTAAAGATGAGAGACTTGACCGGTTCCGGGATTAGCATCTTAACGTTACCTCATGAATTTACAAATCCAAAAAAAGAATTACTTTCTATTCAGCCATGGCAAGCAAATATAGTGGCTTTAACGGATTCAGAACGGAATATCGGATTACTTAACGCCTTTAGTCGGCAATACCCCGATGGAATACCCCTTCATCCGGAGATTTTTATATTTGAGAGTAGGACTTATGAAGTAATTCCTTTTCCATTTAACGGAAACAACAACACAATACTTTTGATTATTGAAGATATTAGTCGGGGCTTAGATGAAATCAAAAAAGCAACCGCTCTCTATGCAATTAATGGATTGCTTAGTTTATTGTTGTCAGGTGGAGTATTGTTACTATTATTGATTGGACCGACACAAAAATTAAAAAGACTAATTGTATTATTGCCGTTGATCGCAAAAAAACAATACGACTTAGTGGCTAAATTATTACTTCATTCGAAAAAACACAGTTTCTTTAAAGATGAAATCGATGTTTTAGAGTCTGCCTCACATCAACTGATTTCAACCCTTAAGCAATTGGATGATGAAGTTAATTTACGCACCCAACGCCTTTCCGAGCAGGCTTTGGAACTGCAAATTGAAAAGAATTTTATTGACAATATTCTTAATTCGGCTCAAGTCATTATTATGACGGTCGATAGCGTGGGGCGTATTAAATCGGTCAATCTGTATGCGCAACATTTGCTTCAATATACGGAAGCCGAATTATTAAATACAGATTTTGTCGAATTTATTCCTACTGAAGAACATAGAGGAATGATTGAAAGTTCAATAACACAACTACCGGATAAGCATAACAATACCTTTCAATACGAATGTCCGATTTATTCCGCCGACGGTGCTCAACTCTATATCTCATGGTTTTTATCGCCATTAGTGCTCAAAGAGCTAGGTATCGATGCCGATCCTGAAGTTCTCATTGTCGGGTTGGATTTAACCGATAGACGCAAATCCGAAAAACAATTGACTTGGTTAGCCGAACACGACCCGTTGACAGGTCTATATAACCGCCGAAAATTCGAAAAAGAGTTCGAGCATGCTATCAATATGGCGACTCGCTATCATCATAGTTCTGCTTTGATATTTTTCGATGTCGATCAATTTAAATACGTTAACGATAGCAGCGGCCATCAAGTCGGTGACGAACTACTAGTTAAAGTGGCCGAAAAACTACGAAGCTTCACTCGCGATACCGATGTTATCGCTCGCTTTGGAGGCGATGAATTTATCGTAATGGCTCCTGAAATTAGCCAACAAGCAGCTGAAGATTTAGTGCAAAAAATTTGTACCGGAATGACCTCGGTATCGATAACGGACAACAATCAACAGCACCGGGTCTCGGTTAGTGCAGGCTTGTTAATGTTTCCAGAGCCTAATTGTTCTGCTCAAGACCTTTTGGCTACTGCCGATGTTGCGATGTATAAAGCCAAAGAATCCGGCCGGGGAGGGTGGCGACTCGCAAATAACGAAGATATTCATCGGAGCGAAATCAAAACGAAGGTTAATTGGAAAGCCAAAATTGAACAGGCACTGAACGATCGGCAATTCAAGCTATATTACCAACCGATCATGCATATTCGTAATAAGAGTATATCTCATTACGAATGTCTATTGAGGATGCTTGGAAGCAACGGTGAAATAATTCCGCCAGGTATGTTCATCGAAGTTGCCGAACAAACGGGACTGATTTTTCAACTTGATATGTGCGTTGTCGAACTCGCTTTTATGAAGCAGGTTGAATTGATAGAGCAAGGCGTCGATATTAGGTTGTCAATTAATTTGTCCGGGGAGACACTTTCAAATGTCGATGCATTTTCAAAAATCGATAAATTGCTGCGTTCATATGGGCTCGATGCACATAAATTTATTTTTGAAGTCACCGAAACGCAAGCCGTAACCAACCTACAGTCCGCCCATGAATTTATAAATAAAATAAACAGCATAGGCGGAAGTTTTGCTTTGGACGATTTCGGCGTGGGCTTTTCATCGATGAGCTATTTAAGACAACTGCCGGTTGAATATTTAAAAATAGACGGGTCATTTGTAAAAAATATTAATTCAAGCCTGGATGATCAATTATTTGTCAACGCCATTAACAGTGTAGGTCAAGGAATGGGCTTAAAAACGATTGCCGAATTCGTTGAAAATGACGCTATTTTCGAAAAACTGGCAACACTGGGTGTCGATTATGCCCAAGGTTACGGAATAGGCAAGCCGATGCCGTTTCTTGAATTCCATAAGTAAATTAGAAATCGTAAGACATCATAATAGTATACATGTCCCAATGCTGTGTTGTTCCTTGGGGGTTTTCCAAGTTGGATAGCCAGCCGGTTCCATTAATTCGGTGGTATTCGGCACTAAAATTTAATGCCGGCAATATTTCATAACGTAAACCAAAAGTCCAATCCTGAGCAAACCTAGAATGATTGGTAATTCCGGGTGCGGCTTGCGCGAGTTTCAAACCTTTTCTATCATCCATATCCCAAATTAAGTCGTCATAACGCACTAACGCTTCCAGAGAAGAAGTTAGTCTATAAGTGCCTTGTATATAAAAACTTTGGCCGGTAAATTGAGTATCCGGAATAGCCCCGAAATTTCTTAATTGAGCTCGGCGTATGGCATATTCGCCGGTAAGCGACCATTTTTCGGCATTGTATTGAGCGGATAAAATCAATGGATTGAATCGCCAAGAACCAGGCTGTAAAAGAGCGCCGGAGGACGGTTTATAATCGCCATTAAAGTCGGCATAGGTGACGGCCAACTTGACTAAGCCGTTTTCCCATTCATAACCGGTACGCAATACCCAGGAAATATCGCCTTCCATTTTTCCAGGGTCGGGGCCTACAATAACATTCTTGAAATCAGGATCGTCCAATCGGGGCATAACTACACCGAAATTCAACGAAAAATCGCCATAGTCGGTTCTATGCTCTCCGTAGATATAGCCGCCATCGGCTGATAACGCCAAATTTCTATTGACATCGAAATAAATCGATTGGGGTAACAATATACTAGGCCGAGTCGAAGCAACGTCGCGGGTGTCGTTGTATAAACCCAGCGGAGTAGGGACCCTGCCACCCCTGAGTGTTAATAATGAATTTTCCGACGAATACAAATTATAGCTGGCTAGTCCGTAATCGATTCGGACATTGCTATCGTCTGTTTTACCCGCATCACGCCAAACTACCTGCATGGCGACTTGTAATTCCGGCAAAATTCTATAAGAGGCATTGATACCGAGTTCTCTAAAGTCGGTTGATATCGAGTCGTCAGTTTTACCAAAAAAATTATTATCGGAAGTATGAATAAATCCTTGGGATAAAAAACCGTGAATCTGAAGGTTCTGAGGTAACCAATCGCTTTCGAAGGCTTGAGCGTTTGTAAACAGGCAGCATAAAACTATTACGATTCCGTAGTTATGCAATTTAAAAAAACAGTTTAAAGTCGACGTATGACGCATGACTGGAAAAGGCCTTATTTAATGATCAGGATTTTGATATCTTCAGTGATGTCTTCATCGCTTAAATATCCGATTGCGCCAGGTGTAGATGCGATTTTATCAACCATTTCATCCTTGCTGGCAACGGTAACGGGGGCCTGGCCGGTCCCGCTAAATACCAGCTTGTTCCAGCTTCGACGCATCTGATGTGGAAACACATTTAACACTTGTTTGCAAAATTGCTGATGGAGAGGATTGTTGTCACGCAATACAAAAACAGTGATGGGTGACCCGTCTTGCCATTGACGAAGCCGCATTCTAAAAATAGCACTCAATCCGTTTCGGCTAACAGAGTTTTGCGTTAATGCGCTGTTGACGACAGGGTAAATGCTTGGTGTGGGAGCGGATAAAACCTGCGACATCAAAACAAAGAGCAACACTAAAAATCCAAATTGCTTTCGTCGTAGATTTTTATTCGATTCGTTTGACTTCAAATGGGAAGCGCCTTAGGTCTTAAAGTGAGCTGTAAAAAAGAAATCAAAGTTTAGTTACTATTCTGTGAATATCAAATGATGGAGGGGTTAATTGATAAAGATTATTACAAGCGACAATCCTATATCGCCAATATTTAACATAATATACATTATGCGCTGTAATAGTTCTTCCAGTTTCGGGCTTCTTGGCATCCGGAAAATTACGAGTGTATCCCCAATCATTAATCCGTTTCTAGATTTAAGGTGTCGGACATTGATTTATAATATAGACGTAAATGACACGCGTAAACTCGACCAAAAAAAGCAATGGAGCCTTAAAATTGAGTCTAGAAAATCAAAATTGGTATCAAAAGATAAATTATTGACTGATCTGAAGAAAAACAATTATGAGAATCTAATAATAATTGCCATCGCTTTTCTATGGATCATTATTGAATACTTGCTAAGATTCAGTGATTGATAGTGAAAATTAACCACCAAGAACCCAAATATTCCCTTGGTGGTTAAATACCTTTTATGACGCGAGAACCTAATAGAAACTAACTACCATTGTGACTCGCCGGTTTCCGGATCGTACATCTCATGTGCGATTTTATGGCGGTTCGCAATCAATTCCTCGATGCTTGGCGATTGTGTCATCGCACGCTGAATGGCCAACTTCATTGCTTCGTAATTGGTTCGATATAAATCCTTGCGGTCGAGATCCGAATTAGTTGCGCATTCCGGCGCAATCCAAATCATTGCAATGATGCAAATTTCATTGGCCTGATCGGCCGGGATCACGCCATTGATTACACTGTCCAGTACTGCATCGGCGACTGCCGATTGCACGGGACCGCCGAATAGATTCACATAGTCGGTCGATTTTATCGTGACTTTAGGCACCATAATAGTGGCTGGCCGGACTTGTTGGTTACAGGCTCGTATGGCGAACATACGGGTATGCCCTTCGGTTTGCCCCATCAGGTTAGCAAATGCGTGACCAGCCGGCCCTCGAACGCTACCGATAAGAATTTCAGGCATGGCATCCGTGCCTTGCCCTTCACTGGAAAATACGGTGGCTTCGCCGGTTCTAAACCAAATTGACTCTGACATATAAAATACCTGTTATCGAGAAGGTTAAAAACCGGCATTCTATGCCTGACTTATAGCAATTCGCAACGAAAAAATTGCAATCGTTATCTACGGCCCAATTCGTTGCCGAGCAATGAGCCGGCCGCCGCGCCGATTCCCGATGCAATCGGATCGCCTCTTCCAACTTCATAACCTAACATGCTACCCACGGCGCCGCCTACCAGTCCTTGCGTGGATCTTTGGTCATAGCGGCTATAGCGCGGAGCCGGTACATAAGCGGGTTCCGGTATATAACGAGGCACTGTCTCGTAAACAGTGACTCTTTGCGGATAGTAATGAACCTCTTCGCGATAATAAACGCGTTCGACAGGCCGGTATCGTTTAGCTCTATGCTTCGGTTGGTAATAATGTTTGCTATAACCTTTACCTCGGCCTGGATGATGGTGTCCGCCTGAAGCCAAGGCCGATGTTGAAAAAACCAAACCCGTGATGATTATTGCTATCAATTTCATCATTGTTGAATCTCCTGAAAAAAAGTAACGCGTATAACGGTTAAAGTATCCGTAGCCGTAGTCATAACCGTTAAGCTAAGACCGGGTTACATTTTCCAAGGATTAACTTAATGACGACTTAACGAATTCCGGCAGCAATTCCCAGTTTGAGAAATTTCGCCGTATTCAGGATGCGGGGTATGCCTGTCATGAACGCCGTAAACCCATCCATGGGGCTTGACAGCGGCTCGAACGCCAAGGACGGCGTGAATGCAGATTTTGCAGGAGCAAAAATCTACGCTGCCCCTGACATCCCCGCCAAGCACACCCCGCACCCTTTTTTATCCTCAAATTGGGGATTGCTGGAATTCCGGGGTTCGCTTGCGTAATGGTAATTTTTTGTTTTCGCTCAATGCAAAAAACACGATCAGGAAAAACAATAAACTGAGTCGAGGCGCTTCGAATGGGCTACCAACCGTACCGACAACAACAAATCCCGAAATCGATGAGAGTAAGATCGCTGCATAGTAGTCACCTTTGCTAAGCGCTTTAAGCTGTCGATAACAAACATAAATCAGTAAGATTATAAATGCAGTGGTACCAAACCAGCCTAGATCGAATAATAGATGCACCCAAAAATTGTCGATATTGAGGGCTTGATGATTATCGATCGTAAAAAACCAATAATCGGTACCTTCGGAAAAGTCACCATTGCTAAGCAGATTTTTATCGTTAGAATCAATCAAGCTGATATTATCGATGTCAATGACATTGCCTTGGCTATTATTGTAAACACCCAATTTAACCGGACGTCTCGATAATTCTCCAGCTGTTTTACCCAAACTGGATCCTACATATTTTGTATTTAAGATTTTTTCCGCCCGGCTCCATGTACCCGGCTCGGAATCGATTCGTAAGGTACTCCAGACGCAACGAAACGAATATAATAACGATTTTTCACAGATGGGTAAGGTAATCGCCCCTCGCCCCGACTCCGAACGTAAATCCGCGGACAAACGATATTCAGTGTCGGGCTCTATCGCGACCCGTTGGTCTAAATAAAGCGCCCCACCTGACCCTAAACGCAAATAACGATTTCCGTCATCGCTTTGTATCTTGTAGGTGGCCGGCATACCGATGCCTCTATGCCACCAAAAATAGGTTCTTGGGTAACTGCCAACGCCCATTCCAAATAAGGTTGTCATAACATCGTCATCTCTCATGTCGAGAATAGCTTGCCAATGCTGCAGGCGAACATCCAGGTCTTGATCGATACGCTTGAAGCGCTCTTGTATAAATCCGCCTTGAAAGACCGGAATAGCCATTACCGGAACGAGTAATACCACACTCAACAGCGGTATTGATTTTCTGTTAGTACGCAAATGCTTCGCGTTAACGGCAAATAATAGACTGATCAAAAAAACGATAAACGCTACCGCAAAAGCCAGATAAGGGCCTCGGGAAAAGGTCACCATTAAGACATAAAGGCCGGCAGCAAAAATTCCAAAGCCAGCCATTCCGCCCATCAATCTGCGAGGCGAGTACAGAAACAACATTGCAATAAAAGGTAATGCCAAGACTAGATAGGCATCAATATGCCCACCACCGGTATGCATGGTTGAAAACATTGCGGTGATGCGATAATCGCTTTCGAAATTGAACAAACCGGAAAACAAAAAGCGCTCCCAAATCGAAACGCCAATGACGCCAATCAATCCCAACAACGCTCCGTAACCGAAATACTGTTTTGCCTTTGGGTATTGCTGCAATGTCTGTTTTAACAGCGGTAACAAAAAGAAGGCCCAAATGACCCCCTTGCCTACTCGTAAACTATTATAGCGGCTGTAGTAATTTGAAAAGGCGTTGATATCGATGTCTTGTAGTGGAAATAAGCCTCTGTATACGCTAATTAGATAAATTAATGCAAATAATCCTAAACATAACTTAACTGTTCCGGAAAACTGTCGGCTTGATCGAATGCTCGATTTTTGCCAATAATAAACCGCAAGGGTTGTCATGACGACCAGATCGAACTCGTCAAAAAAGAACCGACCGGTCCAAGGGGCAAAGTCTAGAACCGGTAGCATTGCCGGTAAGAGGAATAGCCAGGCATGAGGATAACGAAACAGTAAAACAGCGTAAGCAATTAATAATGCCGATAGAAATGGTGCGCCGAACGGATAATTCAATAAAGCCCAACCAATAATCAGCGCAAGAATTCCCGAGAATAAGCGCCAACGTTTATCGATTTCTTCCGGTTTGACGGTTGTCGATGATCGAATCGGATTATCTTCCGAAATAGGATTATCGTGATCGTGAAATGCTTCGGCGATCGATAAGCCCCTTCCCTGCTTGATCGTACCGTCAGCAAACCAGCGCATCGCATGATTCAGCAATTCATAGACCAATGCCGCCGAAGCAAATGCGATCAAAACATCGGTCGGATCGGGATGCTTAGGTGCTAAAAACAACTTGCCGGTTTCTATCAATGTGGCAAAAACAGCGGCAGTTAATCCGACTAAACACCAGTGAAAGCGATCGGGTTTGGAGTCTGCATAGTTCCATAACCAAAAAGCCAAGCCAATCGGAAAATACATGCCGATGTTGCTGAGCAAGCTCACCATGGCCAAGGATTCGGTCGTGTAATAGAAATAGTAAAACGGTAAAAACCGAATCGTTTCGAGTTTTTCAAACGCCTTTTCAAGACCGATCCAATTCCCGCCTGTCCAGCCGTTCAGCGCGGCTACCAAAAAGACATGGACTGGCAGAAGCGTTAACATCGTGGGCTTTAACCAAGCGATCCAATAGTCTTTGTCATGTTTAGAAAAAAAGGCAAACACGACCGCGCCTAGCCCCAGGCCTGTCATGCGCGTCAGAACCGAAATACCTTGCGACACACCAGACGCCAGAAATAATTGACCGGTTTCGACAAACAATCCGATAAAAAAACCGGTCAAGATGCAAACCAGTTTGGGGTGAGAAATATAAGGCAATAAACAGAGTAAAACTCCTAACGGAATCAATACGACTATTTCTGCCCCGAGTTTGACTAAACAGCGAATACCATCGGCGCGACAGGTATCGATGGACATAAAAAGACTGTGACTTCTGGAAGTCAGCCGAGTGTCAAGCTCTTGATGGGAAATAACAAAATCGAACGGAAAAAAACTTAAGGCAAAATAGAAGGCGATATAGAAAATAATTGCCGCTTTGATCGATAGAAAATTACCAAGCGAAAGATGACGGGATAAACGTCGAAAATAATCGCCTGAAAATAACCAAAGTCCTACGCCCATGGCCGAGCCCATGGCCTCGGCGATCAAATCATTGATTGAAACGGTACGGGGAGGGAAAAATAACTGAGCAAATTCGACCGAAACAGCCAAAACCCAACAAAACAGCAAAACCGGCACAGCAACCAGTAGTCTGGTGTATCCGCGAAATTGGCCGCCAAAACCAGCTGCCCACAAGTAAGCCAGCGGTATGTAAAGCAAAATATTCGCAACCCAGTCCGCACGCGATTCTATGCCCAGATTGAGATAACGAATATTTCGGAACTTTTCCAGCGCAACGTCGAAAGGCATTGGTCGGTAATCGAGCGGAACCAAGCTGCCATAAACGACAAACAAAGTGTATAGCGTTGCGCCGATAAGAAGTTTTTTATTCATACGAAAGCCCGCGAGTGACCATCAAGGAGCCCACAAGTCCGCCAGGGCCAGTTCAACTGCATCAAAAGGCGGCGCCTTGACTGTATCGTCATTTTGCCAGGTATGCTCAAGCAACCAATGTCCTTCCAGCAAACGATAGATTTCAAGGGTTTTTGGCCCCGGATCGACCAGCCAAAGCCACGAGACCTCGCATGCCGCATAAGTCGGCATCTTGACGGCGCGATCGATGCGCGAAGTGCCGGGCGAAATCACTTCGCAAATCCAGTCGGGAGCAATACTGAAATAAGCCTCTTCGGGTAGTTGCGGCATGCGTTCTCGCCGCCAACCGGCTAAATCCGGAACCAGAATATTTCGACCCAAATGCAATTCTGGTTCGAACAATATCCACCAGCCGCCAGGCCCTCCTCTACCTCGATGATAAGGACTGATATACTGGTCGCTGATCACCGAAGCGGCCAATGCATGCCTCGGCGCCGGACGCGGTTGAGTCATTAACTGCCCGTTAATGATTTCGCCGATGATATGTTCGGGCAGATCGAACAAGTCTTCGTAAGTCGCCTCGCGTAAAGCCGGTTGATTCATGATGGACTCCTCGGTCTAACCGTTTTGTCTATTACATTTCCTTTTTGCTCGATAAAGTCCTTTTCAAGTCGTAATGATAAATGAAACCAGGCAGCGCGAATACAACGAATAGCGACAAGGTCGTCTCATAAAACTCCCAGTCTTGACGATGTATCACGCCGTTTTGACGATATTCCAAAAAGACAGCGAGCAAACCGATTAATCCATACAGAATCAGCCATTCCAACCAGCGCCACCAGGCATTTTTCCGGATAGGAAAACGCCCAGAAAACGTTCGTTAAGCCACGGTAGATTGGCTTAGACAAACGCAGCGATTAGCATAAACACATAGGCACTGGATTACATGCTTAGTTCTTAGGCCGAAGATGCGGGAACAACAATACATCTCGAATCGACGGCGCGTCGGTAAACAGCATCACCAGACGATCGATACCTATGCCCTCGCCCGCCGTCGGCGGCATGCCGTGTTCCAATGCCGTGACATAGTCGGCATCGTAATGCATCGCTTCGTCGTCGCCGGCTTCTTTTTCCTCGACTTGTTTGCGGAAGCGTTCGGCCTGATCCTCGGCGTCGTTCAACTCGGTGAAACCGTTCGCGATTTCTCTGCCGCCGACAAAAAACTCGAAACGGTCGGTCACATGCGGGTCGTCATCGTTACGTCTGGCCAATGGCGATACTTCAACCGGATACGCAGTAATAAAGGTCGGATTCATCAACCTGTGTTCGACGGTTTTTTCGAATATCTCGATCTGAATCTTTCCGAGACCGTAACTGTCCTTGATCGGGATTTTCAAATTTTCGGCCACCTTCTCCGCCGCTTCGCGCGTCGCCAAATCGTCGGCCGTCAAACCCGAATTGAAATGCAAAATCGATTCGACCACGGTCATGCGATCGAACGGTTTGCCGAAGTCGTATTGTTCGCCTTGGTAAGTAATTAGCGTTTGGCCGAGCACTTCGAGCGCGATGCCGCGTACCATTTCTTCGGTCAAATCCATCAAATCGTGATACTCGGCATAGGCCTGATAGAATTCGAGCATCGTAAATTCCGGATTGTGCCGTGTCGACAGGCCTTCGTTACGAAAATTGCGATTAATTTCGAAGACACGTTCGAAACCGCCGACGATCAGCCGTTTCAGATACAATTCCGGTGCAATCCGTAAAAACAGCTCCATGTCCAAGGCATTGTGATGCGTCTTAAACGGACGCGCGGTCGCACCGCCGGGAATCGCCTGCATCATTGGCGTTTCGACCTCGAGAAATTGTCTCGCTACCAAGAAATCTCGAATGTACGTGACGATTTTCGAACGGATCAGGAAAGTCTTACGCGATTGCTCGCTCATGATCAAATCCAAATAACGCTGGCGATATTTGATTTCCTGATCGGCGATGCCGTGAAATTTTTCAGGCAACGGCCTAAGCGCTTTGGTCAATAAACGAATATCGTCGACCTTGATGCTCAATTCGCCGACATTGGTCTTGAACAACACTCCCTCGGCACCGATGATGTCGCCGATGTCCCATTTCTTGAACTGCTCGTTATAAAAGCCTTCCGGCAGATGGTCGCGCGCGACATAAAGCTGCATTTGGCCCGACATGTCTTGAATATGACAGAAACTCGCCTTGCCCATGATACGGCGAGTCATCATGCGTCCGGCGACCTTGACGCGAATAGGTTCGGCTTCGAGTTCTTCTTTCGACTTTTCGCCGTATTCGGCCAGCAATTCGCCGACCACGACATTGCGCCTAAAGTCGGTCGGGAAAGCTATCCCGCGTTCGCGGATTTCAGTTAATTTACCGCGGCGTTGTCTAATTTGTTCTTGTTCGTCTTGCAAAAGTTCGGACATGATTTTATGGTCTTATATAAGATTTTAAATTTTAAAAAAGTCGGTATTAAGTAAGGGGATACTCGGGGGGCACCAATGGAGAGAGCCACTTTCTTTTTGATTGCATCTCTCCTTAATATGGTGAATTTCTCGATGTGAGTTTTAGTCTTTAAACTTATAGCCCGCTTTTTAAACTCGCTTCGATAAATTGATCCAGATCACCGTCAAGTACTGCTTGAGTATTGCCGGTTTCGACGTTCGTACGCAAATCCTTGATGCGCGATTGATCCAAGACATAAGATCGAATTTGACTGCCCCAGCCGATATCGGATTTGGAATCTTCGAGCGCCTGCTGTTGTTCGCTGCGTTTCATGATTTCCATTTCATATAACTTGGCCTTGAGCTGTTTCATTGCAGTATCTTTGTTCTTGTGCTGCGAACGGTCGCTTTGACATTGCACGACGATGCCGCTCGGCCCATGCGTAATTCGCACCGCAGACTCGGTCCGATTGACGTGCTGACCGCCCGCCCCGCTGGCTCGATAGACGTCGATGCGCAAATCGGCCGGATTGATTTCGATATCGATATCGTCGTCGATTTCGGGCGATACGAACACCGATGCAAATGAGGTATGACGGCGGTTGCCGGAATCGAAAGGCGATTTTCTAACCAATCGATGCACGCCGGTTTCGGTACGCAGCCAACCGAAGGCGTATTCGCCTTCGAATTTGATCGTTGCGCTTTTGATGCCGGCGACATCGCCGGGCGATTCTTCGATCAGTTCGGTCTTAAAACCTTTCGCTTCGCCCCAGCGCAAATACATGCGCTCGATCATTGATGCCCAATCTTGTGCCTCGGTACCGCCGGAACCAGACTGGATATCGAGAAAGGCATTGTTCGCGTCCATTTCACCGGAGAACATGCGCCGAAACTCCAGTTCGGCGACTTTAGTCTCAAGTTGATCGAGGTCGCTCGCAACCGTATCAACGGTTTCTTCGTCGCCTTCTTCGACCGCCATCATCAGCAGTTCTTCGGCGTCGGCAAGGCCGCTATCCAACTCGTTGATCGTATCGACGACTTTTTCCAGTTCCACCCTTTCCTTGCCCATGGCTTGGGCCTGTTCGGGATTGTTCCAGATTGCGGGATCTTCGAGTTCTTTCAGAACTTCGACCAGGCGCTCGCTTTTGATATCGAAGTCAAAGATACCTCCTAAGCGCGTCGCCGCGGCTTTTGAGGTCGGAGATTTTGTTTTTGATAGGATTAATTTCTTGCATGAATATTTATAATCTAAAGAAACCGAAAGACCATTGGCCGAACATTGACTCGCACTCAATCAGCCTCATGGAAAAACATTAGATTATATACGATTAGCACGTTTCATTCATAAACGAAAAACGATTTCAGCAATTCCTCGTTTGAACATATGCAAGGAGTTGAGGGTGTGAAGCATGCTTGGCGAGGATGTCGGCGGCGGGGCAGGTTTTTGCTCCTGCAAAAATCTACATTCACGCCATCCTTGGCGCTTAGCCGCCGTCAAGCTCCCATGGACGGGTTCACGGCGTTCCTCGACGGCATCCTCCACACCCTTTTACCCTCAAATTGGGAATTTCTGAAACGACTGAACGGCTAATCCCAACGATCATCGCGAACTTGAATACGGTGGTTTTCGATACGCAACGGAAAACAGGGGATGTCTTCATAGGCAGGCGGCGACTTGACAGCGCCGGTTTTGACGCAAAACCGAGCGCCGTGTCTCGGGCAAATGATTTCGTCTCCGTCGAGTTCGCCGCTGGCGATTTCTGCGCCGTCATGCGTGCAGACATCCTCGATCGCGAAAAATTCGCCGTCTATTTTGAATATTGCGACGTCGGCACCATCGACATCGATAACGACATGTTCGCCATCGGCCAAGGCATCTTGATCGACGACATCTATCCAATCGGACATGATGACTCCTAGATTTTAATTTTTGACATATACATCGTAACGCAACAGTTTTCCCTGAAAACTCTGACTCGGTTTGCCGCCGAGCGGCTCGGCATAATCGGGACTCTTGACAACCACCTTCTTCGCTGCTGACTGCATCGCTGCGGAAAATAATTCATCTTTATCCGGATCATCGCCTAGCAATTCTTGCAAAATCGTCATCGATTTTTTCGCCAACGCCGATTTTTTGCGTTTCGGCGGAAACATCGGGTCGATATAGATGCAATCTGGATGTTCATCGAGCCCGGCGAGAATTTCAATCGCATTGCCGGCGATCAGTTCGGGTAACTCGAGCGACAGATTTTTGACCCACTCCAATTCACCCAAACGCCGAAAAGCATCTTGCAATAGCTCAACCATGACCGGCGAACGTTCGATGCAGCGCAAACTATAACCCATCCTGAAGATATGAAGGCTATCCTGGCCCCAGCCTGTCGTCGCATCGACAACGGTCTGCGTTTTTCGTCCCAAGGCTTGACCCAGCGGCGTGTTTTTCGGAGCAGGCCAGGAACGCTGCTCGCCGGGACGGGGTTCAATGTCGACCGCCAGACCGCCTTTTTTCAGTAGCTCACAGTCGAGCAGTTTCAGCACACCATCGCGCCAGGTCAAATAAAATGATTCAAGCTGATCGAAATTGGGTTCGGACGTTACTCTAAGCGGAACGCCCAACCTTTCGGCCAATCGCTTAAAATCATCGGCATTGCCCTGCCCTTCATAAAGCACCGCGAGTTTGCCCAAATAAAGTGGCTCAGTCAAAGGCGCTTATTCGGTCGAAATCGATTGCTTTTCGTTTTTGAGCGCGGCATCGAGCGTATGCCAAGCCAGCGTTGCGCATTTGACGCGCGCCGGATACTCTCTGACGCCAGCTAACACGGCCAGTTTGCCGACCGCTTCGAGATTGATTTGTTCGTCCTTGCCAGTCGTCATTTCGTGAAAAGTTTTGAACAGGGCTTCGGCTTCGGCTTCGGTTTTGCCTTTGACGATTTCGGTCATCAACGAAACCGAGGCGGTCGAAATTGCGCAACCTGAACCCTGAAAGCTCGCGTCTTCGATCACATCGCCGTTCATTTTCAAAAACAGCGTCAGACGGTCGCCGCACAGCGGATTGAAACCGTCCACTTTCCTATCCGCATTCTCGATGATCCTGAAATTACGCGGATTGCGGTTGTGGTCGAAAATGACCTCTTGGTAAAGATCTCTTAAATCGTCAAACATTAACCAAATACCTCTATTAAAGATTCTATGCCGTTCATCAATACATCGATTTCCTGCTTCGTATTATATATCGCGAACGACGCTCGTGCGGTTGCGGGCACTTCGAAAAAGTCCATGACCGGCATCGCGCAATGGTGTCCTGCTCTAACCGCAATACCGAGACTGTCGAGCATCGTGCCGATGTCGTGCGGATGGATATGATTGAGCACGAACGACAGGATCGCGCCTTTTTCGCTTGCTTCGCCGACGATTCGAAGGCCTTTGATCTTCTTAGCCTGTTCGGTCGCGTAATCGAGTAGTTCGGCCTCATATGCGGCGATAGCATCCATACCGATTGCGCTTAGATAATCGATTGCGGCACCAAGGGCTATTGCGTCGGCGATGCTCGGTGTGCCGGCCTCGAACTTATAAGGCAGCGTATTGTACTCGGTTTCTTCGAACGTAACCCTGCGAATCATATCGCCGCCGCCTTGATACGGCGGCATCGCTTCGAGCAAGGCTTGTTTGCCGTACAACACGCCGATGCCGGATGGACCGTATAGCTTATGGCCGGAAAAGGCATAAAAATCACAATCCAATTCTTGCACATCGACTGGCATGTGCGGTATCGCTTGCGCGCCATCAAGCAATACCGGAATGTTTCTTTCATGAGCGGCGGCAATAATTTGTTTAACCGGATTGATCGTACCCAGCGCATTCGACATATGCGCGACCGCAACCAAGCGGGTTTTATCGCCGATCAGTTTAATGAATTCGTCGAAAATCAGTTCGCCGCGAAGATTAATCGGAGCGACTTTCAGTATCGCGCCGGTCTGTTCGCACAGCATCTGCCACGGCACGATGTTGGAATGGTGCTCCATTGCGCTGATCAGAATCTCGTCGCCGGCTTTGATATTGGCTTTGCCGTAACTTTGCGCGACCAGATTGATCGATTCGGTCGTACCCTTCGTGAAAATGATTTCCTTGTCCGATCCGGCATTGATGAAATCCTTGATCTTTTCCCGAGCGCCTTCGAACTTATCGGTCGAGCGCACGCTAAGCGTATGCACGCCGCGATGCACGTTCGCGTAATCATGGCGATAGACATGACTGATGCAATCGATCACGACGTTCGGTTTCTGGCTGGAGGCTGCATTGTCAAGATAGACCAGCGGTTTATTACGGATTTTCTCGTTCAGAATCGGAAAATCGTTGCGTATTTTATCGATAGGAAATTGAGTCATGGTTTGCTTGTTTGGCGTATATTCTTTATATTTTATCTTTTTGTCACTATTCAGCGCATGCGGTAGGTTGGTGTCAGGCATTGATTTCTAAGGACGCGTGAATACATCCCTGTAAGCTCTGACTGCAACGTCCTGTTGCAGACAGCCTTATAAACCAATGCCTGGCACCTTCTCATACATGACTTATGCTGAATAATGACATCTTTTTTAAAATCAACCGGTTTCAATTATGGCGATCGCAAATCCTCGAAAACATCTGACCGATATCGACGAATGGCGCAGATTGGGCGAAGCCGGCATTTTCCCGCCCGACAGCCGTCTCGAATTGATCAACGGAGAAATCTTGGAAATGTCCCCGATAGGCTGCAATCATGCAGGTCATGTCATCCGGCTAATGAATTTCTTTGCCATTCACGTAGCCGGAAAGGCTATCATGAATGCGCAAAATCCTTTGCGACTCGGCGATCTGTCCGAACCGGAACCCGACTTCATGCTCTTGAAACCGAACCTGGACTTTTACTCGACCCGTCATCCTGTCGCCGCCGATGTGTTATTGCTGATCGAAGTCGCCGATTCGTCGCTCGAATTCGACCGCAATCAAAAAATGCATCTTTATGCCATGCACCGAATTCCCGAGTACTGGCTAGTCAACCTCAACGAGGCCAGGGTCGAAATTTACCGAAAGCCGGCCGGCGATCTTTATGCCGAGAAGCGAACATTGACGTCCGGTGATTCGATCGCCTTGTCCGAACTCCCAGAAATCACAATCGATATCGGCGACATAATTTAACCTGAGTTCGAAATATAAAAAGCATATATTCCAGATGGTCAAGTCAGTATCAGGCCTCGCTGGAAGAAGTGTGCGCAGCATGGATGCTGTGCTCAAGCTATTCACGGCGTCTTCTGGAAGCGAGGCCTGATACTGGCTGAGTTTCTTAACCCGAACTCAGGCTGCTTTAGGCTTTTATCATTTATCTCTTCAAAACAATAAAACCACAAAGAACACCGAGTTCACAGAGGCATGGCTACAAATGCTCTGTGTTCCCTGTGGATGAATCAACGGCCAATACCGGTTACAACCAATCTTGCATAATCCCCTGCTGCGGAAATCGTTTCAGCACTTCCGCGAGCACCAGATCGTGTAGGCTTTTTTGCGTTATCTTAGTAACCATCTCGTTCGCAAACGCAAACGTCAGCATATTGCGAGCGGTTTCCTCGTCGACACAGCGCGATTGCAGATAAAACACCGATTTTTCGTCGAGTTGTCCAACCGTCACGCCATGCGCACATTTGACATCGTCGGCATAGATTTCCAATTGCGGCTTGGTGTCGGCTTCGGCATCGTTCGAAAGCAATAAATTTCGGTTGTTCATTTCCGAATCGGTTTTTTGTGCATCCTCGGCGACCACGACCCGGCCTTGAAACACGCCGCGCGCCCTGCCGTCCAGAACGCCTTTATAAAGTTCGCGGCTGATGCCGTAAGGCTCGAGATGATTGATGCGCGTATGATTGTCGAGATGCTGCCGTTTGACACCCAGATACAAGCCGTTCAAATGGCATTCACTGCCATGGCTCAAATCGCTGTGAATGTCGCTTCTCGCCAATAGGCTTCCGAAGGCGAAATTGTGATGATTGAAACGCGCGTCACGGGCTTGTTTCACGTAAGTACCGCCGAAATGATAGGCTTTTTCCGATTCGCATTGCAGTTTGATCATCGTCAAATCAGCGTTCGGCTCGACGAATACTTCGGTAACCGCTGCCGACAGATAGGCTTGATCGACGCCGACGTAGGTTTCGATGACTTGGGCCTGTGCCATCGATTCGGCAATCACGAGATTGCGCGTCGCCGCCAAGCGATTCGGATCGGTGACAACATGCAGCAACTGCACGGGTTTGTCCAAAACGGTCTTCGCTGGTATGCGTATGTATGCACCATCTGTAAACCACGCCGTATTGAATGCGACGAAACTGTGCTCATCGATACCAACCGCTTTGCCTAAATAAGGCTCGATTTGCCCGTCACCGGCTTCGAGCGATTCTTTTAGGCTTTTTATCGTAACGTTTTCCGGAAGCCCTGCCAGAACGGAAAATTCAGCCGAGTAATAACCGTCGACCAGCACGATTTGCCAGCAATCGGCCAAACGATAATTTTCGAGCCAATCTTTGTCGATTTGATTGTCACTCGGTTCAAGACGCGGTTCGAACAAATTTTTTTCGATGCCGGAAACGTTCGTATAGCGCCATTCTTCTTCCCGTAGCGACGGAAAACCGCACCCGGAAAATTGCTTCAGCGCATCACTGCGCAATGCGCGCAGCCACGGCAGCGACCCGCCGGGTAACGTCGTTTCGATTTTCGAATATTCTGCCGTGTAACGGCTAGCGGTTTGCGTAGTCATATCAAGCGGCCTGTTTGTTTTCAACCCAGCTATAGCCTTTTTCCTCGAGCTCCAAGGCCAACTCCGGCCCGCCCGATTTGACGATTTGTCCGTGCGCCAAGACATGCACGAAATCCGGCTTGATGTAATCGAGCAGTCGTTGATAATGCGTGATCATCACGAACGAACGCTCCGGCGAACGTATCGAATTGACGCCTTCGGCGACGACTTTCAATGCATCGATGTCGAGACCGGAATCGGTCTCGTCGAGAATGCACAGTTTCGGCTCCAACACCGCCATCTGCAGGATTTCGTTGCGTTTCTTCTCACCGCCCGAAAAGCCTTCGTTAACGGCCCGGTACAGAAATTTTTCATCCATTTCAAGCAAACGGACTTTTTCTTTGATCAGCGTCAGAAAATCCATCGCATCGACCTCGGACAAGCCTTGGTGTTTGCGAATCGAATTCAACGCTGCTTTGAGCAAATAGATATTGCTGACACCCGGAATTTCGACCGGATACTGAAATGCCAAAAACACGCCTTCGCGGGCTCTGATTTCAGGCGCCATTTCAGTCAGGTCTTTGCCTTCGTAAGTCACTTGACCTTGGGTGACGGTATAACCGCTTTTTCCGGACAAAACATGGGATAGCGTGCTTTTTCCGGAACCGTTAGGCCCCATGATGGCATGAATTTCGCCGGGTTTCACTTGAAGATTAATACCTTTCAAAATTGGTTTGTCGCCCACGCTGACGTGGAGATTTTCAATGTTGAGCATGTTGATTTCCTAAAAATTTATATGGTTTGATCGTTATAAAGCCGCGTTCATTAGATGATCGTCGCTAACCTACCGATCCTTCCAAACTGAGTCCTAACAAAGCCTGAGCCTCGACCGCGAATTCCATCGGCAATTCCTTGAAGACTTCCTTGCAAAAACCATTGACGATCATCGAAACGGCGTCTTCGGCCGAAAGACCGCGTTGTTGGCAGAAAAACAGTTGATCCTCGCTGATTTTCGACGTCGTCGCTTCGTGTTCGACCTGCGCTGAAGGTTGTTTTACCTCGACGTACGGAAACGTGTGCGCGCCGCATTTGTCGCCGACCAAGAGCGAATCGCATTGCGTATAGTTGCGTGCGTTTTCTGCGCCCTTCAAGACCTTGACCAAGCCCCGGTAAGTGTTCTGCGCGTGTCCTGCCGAAATGCCTTTCGAAATGATCGTGCTCCGCGTGTTCTTGCCGATATGTATCATCTTGGTGCCGGTATCGGCTTGCTGATAATTGTTGGTCAGCGCGACCGAATAAAATTCGCCGATCGAATTATTGCCGGTCAGCACGCAGCTCGGATATTTCCAGGTGATCGCCGATCCGGTTTCGACCTGCGTCCACGAAACCTTCGAATTGTCGCCACGGCAATCGGCTCGCTTGGTCACGAAATTATAAATTCCGCCCTTGCCTTCTTTATCGCCGGGATACCAATTTTGCACGGTCGAATATTTGATTTCGGCATTCTCCAATGCGATCAGCTCGACGACCGCGGCGTGCAACTGGTTTTCATCGCGCATTGGTGCGGTACAGCCTTCGAGATAACTGACGTGACTGCCTTCGTCGGCAATGATCAGCGTTCTTTCGAACTGGCCAGTATTGGCCGCGTTGATGCGAAAATAAGTCGACAATTCCATCGGGCAGCGCACGCCTTTCGGAATATAGACGAACGAACCGTCGGTAAACACGGCCGAGTTTAAGGCTGCGAAATAGTTGTCGCCGGTCGGCACGACCGAGCCGAGATATTGTTGAACCAATTCCGGGTATTCACGTAAGGCTTCGGATATCGGGCAGAAGATTACCCCTGCCTCTTTCAGCTTGCTCTTAAATGTGGTTGCAACCGAAACACTGTCGAACACTGCATCGACCGCAACCCCGGCCAAACGCTCTTGCTCGTCGAGCGGAATACCGAGCTTTTTATAGGCTTCCAAGATTTGCGGATCGACTTCGTCAAGGCTTTTCGGCCCGTCTTCCTTACGCTTAGGTGCAGAATAATAACTGACTGCTTGATAATCGATCGGTTCGAACTTAACGAAGGCCCATTCAGGCGACTTCATTGTTTGCCAATGGCGAAACGCTTTCAGCCTGTACTCCAGCATAAACTCGGGTTCGTTTTTGATTTTCCAGAGCTTGTGAATTACTTCTTCGTCCAAACCGGGCGGAAAAGTGTCGGTTTCCAATTCCGTGACAAAGCCTTGCTTGTATTCTTTTCCGATCAGTTGTTCGATTTCTTTTGCGCTTGCTGACATTTCGTTCTCCGTCGTTACCGGTAAAGACTCGCTACCGGCACATAAAATTCATCCGGCTTCGATGCCGGCAAAATCAAATCCGCTAGTGTAATTGAATCAAGCGCATTAAAGATGGCTTGATTGATTTTCCCCCAACTGCCGCGAATTTCGCAGCCGCCGGCCTGTTCGCAGTTTTGTTGCGAAATACTGCATTCGGTTAAAGCAATAGGGCCTTCTACGGCGCTAATAATGCTCGCCACAGTAATATATTCGGGTAAGTTCGCCAACTCATAACCGCCTTTCGCGCCTCGAGTCGAGCAAACTAGCCCAGCCTTGGCGAGTTGTTTTAAAAGTTTACTGACCGTTGCCGGTGCAATACCGGTTATATCGGCGATTTCATTGGCAGCATGCATCTGGAAGCGGTTTTTTGCCATATAGCTTAAAATCACTGTCGCATAATCTGTTAACTTGCCTAGACGCAACATACTCTGCTCCAAAAATTCAGGACTATTTTAGTCCTATTTAATACCATAGTAAAGCGCTTGGTTATTATTTTTTCCATTAGGCTTTTTTATGGGGTTATACCCATCGCACTTCAACTTTCGGCATTGACGTATGGAGGCACCGGGGTGTTAGGTCGATTTTTGCTCCTGCAAAATCGACCTAACACCCCGGCGCCGAAATTTGACCAGCAAAGGGTATAGATTAATCATGGGGCCGCATGCCAATAGCGCCGACGGGCTAAGCGCTGCGCTTCCAATTTTAGCGTGTGTTTTGTCGTCGTTACGGTCAAAGCCCCATGACGCCCAGTATCAAACCAATTAATGTTTAAATCATCCAAACGTTCGATGACTTCTTGATGAGGAAATCCGAAACGGTTCTTATAACCGGATGGAATTAGCGCATAATTTGGGGAAACGGCTTGCAAAAAAGCATGAGTCGAGGAAGTCTTACTGCCATGATGCGGAACGATCAAAATATCGGCAAGCAAATCGGAAGCGTAATTTTTGATTAACCATGCCTCAGCGTTTTTTTCAATATCGCCGGTCAACAAGATACTGCCTTGCTCGGCGATAACCTTGAGCACGCAGGAATTATCATTGTTCGAACGAAAACCGGCCGTTTCGCCAGGCGCTAACATAACAAATGAGACGCCGTCCCATGACCAACTTTGACCGGTTCTACAAAAATCAGCCGATATATGATCAATTCGCTCCGGCACACTGCTCAAAACCGCATCGGTCCTAATACTGCTGAGTAATGAAGCCGCGCCACCGATATGATCATTGTCGCCGTGACTGATGATCAGTTTATCGACTCGATCGATGCCTTGATAACGTAAAAACGGCAACAAGACCGATGTGCCGCTATCCGATCCGGAATCGAAACGAATTCCGGTATCGAATACCAAAACATGCTTTGCGGTTTGCACTACGGTAGCTAAACCTTGTCCGACATCGAGTAAGGTTAGTTTGGCCTCGCCATCTTCCGGGCGATCCAAGCTCGGAAAAAATAATGGACAAAGCATTAGGCATCCCAGCCAGCGCCCGGTTAATCCTCGCGGCGTCAACAAAATAAAAACACCCAGCACAAAAAAAGCCACTGCAATCAACGTAGGTTGAGGATAATAAACTGTCGCGAATGGCCAATCGGCTAATTTAGCCAAAAACCAAAGCAATCCTTTTAATATTGAGTCGACTAGCAACAATAGGGGTTCCGCTAACCCAGGTATCGTCCCGAGAAGAAACATGGAAGGAAGCAGAATGGGTACAACCAGAAAGCTAACGACAGGAACAGCAATTAAATTTGCCAGTGGCGCAATTAATGACGTTTGCTGAAAAAAGAATAACAATACCGGCGCAAGCGCAAATGCCATCGCCCAATGAATTTTTAGCGCCGCCAGCCAGCGATTTGTTTTCTGAAGTCTCCCTCCTGCAATGAAGACTATAAAGATAACCGCCAAAAACGAGAGCCAAAAACCGGGTGATAATATTGCCAAGGGATCCATCGTCAGTACGGCAAATAAAGCTAACGCTAATGTTTTGGAGAGACTAACGTTTCTTTGCCAAATGACCGAAAGCATAACTGCTGCCAGCATGATCAATGCGCGTTGTGTCGGCACCGAAAACCCGGCCAAACCGGCATAGAACGCAGCGATAAACAGCGCCGCAAGTGCGCCGACATAATGGGGCGACCATCTCAATACTCCGGTTCGGGCCCAGAATTTAAGGATCGTTAAATACATCAGCCCTGAAATCAGCCCGATATGCAAACCGGAAATCGCTATTAAATGAACGGTTCCGGTGTTACGGAAAATATTCCATTGGGCCGAACTTAGCTGTTGCCTTTCGCCGATTGCCAGAGCCTTGATAATGCCGATCGTATCGCTTGAAGCACCTGTGTTATTGAGCCTATCCGAAAGCTGTTGACGCCAAGTTGAAATATCAAAAAACGACGTCTTATCCGAAACCATAACTGGCGTCGGTCTATCACGAACATAACCGGTTGCCCCGATGCCTTCGCTCAGTAACCAACGTTCAAAATCGAAACCGCCCGGATTCAAATTGCCATGCGGTCGTTTGAGTTTGACCGAAAACGACCAATACTGACCGGCTTTAATTTCGTGCTTAGGATTGTACCAACTCAAGCGCAGTTTCTTAGGTGTGCCTTCAGGACCCTGAATATCGGTTAGGTTGAAACGCACACGTCTATCGCTTTGACGGGGCAGTCCGGTCACGCGACCCTCTATCGGTATTATCTTGCTTTCCAAGTCGACCGGGAGTCGATTCGATAAAGCATTTGATGCATAAACAATCGCCCATAGCATACCGAACAAAAAGATTGCGGCTTTTCGATACTTAAGTCTGAGTAAGATTCCGACCAAAACGCAAACAGAGACTAGCCAATGCCATCCTCCAGGCAATTGTGGAAATTGTTGAACCGTCCAAATACCGGCTGCGAAGAAAAGCGCAGATTCAACCATCGATTCTCCGAATGATTTATGCTTTTTCGGCTTAAAAGAAACCTGATAAACTACGGGCCTGAAAAACTATAACTACAAAGATCATGCCTAAAAAGCTCATCAAAAAGTATCTGCCTCATCCCGATAAAATCAAAGGACACAAAAACCTACAATTTTTGGGTGAGCGTTTACACGAACCGAATTTATGGCATTTAAACCGCCGTTCGGTAGCGCTAGCTTTTGCAATCGGTTTATTTACCGCCTGGATTCCTGTCCCCGGCCAGATGGCAATCGCTGCGGCCGGGGCTTTTTATTTTCGGGCCAACTTACCGCTGTCCGTCGCTCTGGTGTGGATTACCAACCCCTTGACGATGCCTCCGATGTTTTATTTTGCCTACCGCGTCGGCTTGTTGTTGATGGCAAGAAAGCCACATGAGGACGTCGAGTTTACTGTTGAAAACGTCATGACCGAATTAAGCGATATTTGGGCGCCGTTTTTACTCGGTTGCTTGGTAATTGGTACGATATGCTCGACTGCCGGCTATTTCGGCATGAGCAATCTCTGGCGCTATCATGTCGGTAAGCGCTGGACTAAGCGGCAGAAGCGCTAGTTCCTGTACTTAATAGGATATGGTCATAAATAACCTCCCTATTTCCTGTAGGGTTCGGTTGCTCGATTGACAGGAGTCGGCGGCAGGGATCGTCAGGTTCAGCGTCAGAGATGACAAGGTATATTAGGACATGGCTCTAAATAACTTGTTTTTACTCCTTTTAGATCAAAAAACCGTCTACGAATAAAAGGCATGGAATGTGTCTAGCAAGGACCGCCGTAAACCCATCCATGGGGGCTTGTCGGCAGCTCGAACGCCAAGGATGGCGTGAATGCAAATTTTGCATGGAGCAAAAATCTGCCCTGCTGCCGACATCCCCGCTAGCCACACCTCACACCTTTATTAAAGTTAGTCAACTTTACAAGTATAAAGGGGGTAGTTTCGTGCAAATGCATGAAAATCGATGAAATGTGAATGATGTAGTCTTGACAAGAGATAGAAAAGCCACATCCTTTTACCTTTCACCTTTCACCTTTCACCTTTCACCTTTCACCTTTCACCTTTCACCTTTCACCTTTCAGTGATTGACGATCAGACCATCTTCCATATGCAACACGGTATCCATGCGCTGAGCTAAAACCGGATCGTGAGTAACGACCAAGAAGCTCACTTTGAGTTCGCGATTCAACTCCAACATCAATTGATAAATTTGCTCGGCAGTTTTACTATCTAGATTACCGGTCGGTTCGTCGGCCAATACGCATTTCGGTTGATTGATCAATGCTCTGGCAACGGCGGCCCGCTGCCTCTCACCACCGGATAACTCTCCGGGCTTATGCTCCACTCGATGCCCTAAACCGACTCGTTGCAATAGCTCATCGGCCTTATGACGAGCTTGACCGACTGTTTCGCCTCCGATCAACAACGGCATCGCCACATTTTCCAATACCGTAAACTCGCCCAGCAAATGATGAAATTGGTAAATGAAGCCCAAAGAGCTGTTTCTCAGTTTATTTAATTTAGTCGAATTGACTTTATTGAGATTGACTCCGTCCAAAACGACTTCGCCGCCATCGGGTTTATCGAGACCGCCGAGCATATGCAGTAAGGTGCTTTTACCTGAACCCGAGGCGCCCATGATAGCCACACGTTCGCCAATGCCGATATTTAAATCGACGCCTTTCAACACATCGACATTGAGTCCGCCTTGCTTGAAACTCTTTGTCAAATCGCGGCATTGTAAAATAGTCGAATCATTCATATCTTAAAACTTCCGCGGGATTAATTTTTGATGCTTGCCAGGCAGGATAAAGGGTTGCGAGTAACGATAACGAAAAAGCCATTCCTGCGATTGTATACACATCCTCCCATTCCAGTTTCGAAGGTAACTCGCTGATGTAATAGACATCGGCCGCCATGAACTGCACGCCGAAAAGCTGTTCGATCGCCGGCACAATGGTTTCGACATTCAGCGCCAAGGCAATCCCCCCTGCAGTACCTAGCAAAGTACCGACCACACCGATAATCCCACCCAAAACAATGAAAATCCCCATGACCGAAGGCGAGGATAGTCCCTGAGTTTTCAAAATAGCGATATCACCGCGCTTATCGGTTACAACCATGACCAGCGTCGATACAATATTGAAAGCGGCCACCGCGACGATTAAAAGCAAGATGATAAACATGACCCGCTTTTCGGTTTGAATCGCGCGGAAAAAGTTACTGTGCGCTTGCGTCCAATCGCTAACCCGATAATCCTCATACAATGCTTGAGCGATGGATCGACTGATTTGCGGCGCATTGAACAAATCGTCAAGCTTTAAGCGTAGACCGGAAACCGCCTCCCCCATTCTGAACAATCTTGATGCATCATCCAGATGGATAATCGCCATGTTTCGGTCATACTCATACATGCCGACTTCGAAAATACCGCTAACGGTAAATCGGCGCATACGAGGCAATATTCCGGCCGGCGTGGACGTGATTTGAGGGGTGATTACAGTAATTTTGTCTCCAACCATCGCGCCGAGATAGGCGGCCAATTCCGCACCTAAAACGATGTTGTATTCGCCGGGTATTAGTTGTTCGAGCGAACCGGCCTTCATTTTTTCGGCAACTTCGGAAACCTGATGCTCCACGTTCGGCAAGATGCCTCGCAGCATCGTACCGCTGACTCGTCGGTCCGCATTAATCATGACTTGGCCGTTAATAAATGGAGCCGTACCTTCTATATTAGGATAGTTGCCAATCAAACCGTTTAGTTTTTGCCAGTCCTCCAATTGGCCATCGAGCCCTGTAACGGTGGCATGTGAAGTCATACCTAAAATCCGTTCGCGCAATTCCGCTTCGAAACCGTTCATCACCGATAAGACGGTAATCAATGCGGTCACTCCCAATGCGATGCCGAGTATAGATGTCAGCGTGATGAATGAAATAAATTGTGTACGGCGTTTTGCCCGCGTATAGCGCAGGCCAATATACAAAATGAGAGGCTTAAACATTCAGTGTTGGATAGAGGATGGACGAAATTAGGATTTTTTGCAATTAACGCACAATCCATATAAGTACAAGCTGTGATCGGTTAATTCATAACCCAGCTTGTCGGCGATTTCTTTTTGTCTGCTTTCTATGACCGGGTCGGTGAATTCGTCGACTTTTCCACATTTGACGCAGACGATATGATCATGATGACCGCCAGTATTTAGTTCGAAGACCGAATTTCCACCTTCGAAATGATGTCTTGCAACCAAACCGGCGGCTTCAAATTGAGTCAAAACCCTATAAACAGTGGCTAGTCCGATTTCTTCATTTTCACTCAACAGGATTTTGTAGACCTGTTCGGCAGTTAGATGACGATCGTCTTTTTGGCTTTCAAGAATTTCAAGAATTTTAACGCGAGGTAGAGTGACCTTTAAGCCTGCGTCCCTTAAATCTTGTTTTTCCAAAATAAAATCTCCTATCAAAAAATGGATCGTTTTGCTTTCCGGGATAAATTAAATCTATTAGGTACCAGAAAATGTAGCGAACTGAAAAGCAAAAAGCTATTGTAGCCTTTTTTACTCGTAATGAGCATACAGTTTAACAGTACAGAACCAGCAATTCCCAGTTTGAGCATTTTCGCCAATCTTAGGGTGTGGGGTATGCCTGTCGAGGAACGCCGTAAACCCATCCATGGGGGCTTGGCGGCAGCTCCCTGCTGCCGACATCCTTGCCAAGCACACTCCACATCCTTTTTGATCCTCAAATTGGGAATTGCTGGTACACAACTGCATTCTAGGATAATTATTGTAATTGATGTAAGATTCCCGTTTTGCTTATCCCTTAGACGCTAAATGAGAAAGCCGCTTGTCTTTTCATGCTTCCTAGCAAGCTTAATACTCGCTTCATGTACGACTATCATGGAAAACTTGCCGGGCGTCTATACATTGGACATTCAACAAGGCAATATGATCGACCAGGAAACCATCGATCAGTTGCGTCCTGGCATGAATAAACGCCAAGTTTTATACATCATGGGGTCACCCATGTTGCTCGACCCCTTTCAACAGCAACGTTGGGATTATATTTTCTCTGAACAATTGGGAGGGGGAGCTAGACTGCAAAAAAAAGTATCTCTAATCTTCGATGAGGATCAATTGATAGGAGTACAAGGCGATTTCAGACCCAGCTCAAAACCCACCGAACGAGTCTCGCACGAGACAACACTCGTGTTACCCAAGCGCAAATTAGATAAAACGGTTTGGGAAAAAATAACCGGGTTATTCAGTAGCGATGAAACAACAAGCAGCTCAATCGAATTCAAAAAACCGGACGTCAACGTAATCGATAATGATCCGCTGACTTCATCTTCCCGCGTTAATTGATGCGAAAATTCCTTAAGAGAGCCGAACTAGCTGAAGGAATTTAACAAGCTATACCTTTCGCACTTCAAACTTCGGTAGTGCCCGAGGTGGTGCCGGGCGTCCGACAAAGGCTTTGCCAGCATGGAGCTGGCATAGAGCCTACATGGACGTATTCACGGCGTCCTTTGACGGACACCCCTGTGCCGAATTTTGATCTACGATGGGTATAAACGCTTATTCTTTTGCAGCCTTACTTCTTCTCGACTCCTTAGGATCATGCAGTAATGGCCGGTAAATTTCTACTCTGTCAAATTCCTTTAACACCTGATTCAGTTTGCAGGCGCCGCTAAAAATACCCACCTTAACTTGAGACAAGTCGATTTCAGGAAAGCGTACTAAAATCCCCGATTTGATAATAGCATCCTCGACAGTCGCACCCTCCGGTAATGTGGTGTTTAAAATAACCTGCTCTTCCGGTTTGGCATAAGCGACTTCCACCCTAATTAATTTTTCAGCCATATATATCCTTTGCACGCTCGGTAAACGAAGCCACCATGGTATTGCATATTTGATTAAAGACGGCTCCGAAAGCCAGACTCGCCAATTTTCCGGACATTTCGAACTCAAGATCCAATGAGATTTTACTCGCATCCTCCCGCAGAGGCATAAAATCCCACTTGCCTTCCAGGTACGTGAATGGCCCGTTCAGTAATTCAATCGTAATCCGACCGCCATGGTCCAGTTGATTACGGGTTGCAAACGATTTTTTGAACCCTCCCTTAGCAATCATCAATTCGGCTTCGACAACGTCATCATTGCGAGACAAAATCCGACTGCCTGAGCACCAGGGCAAAAACTCCGGATACGCTTCGATATTATCGACCAGGTCGAACATCTTTTGCGCGGAGTATTTAACCAGCGCGCTTTTTTGTACCAACACCATGTTTACAGCACTCCGACCACGTTCAAAAACACCAGAAAAACTGCTGCGGGAGAGACGTATCGAACCAGAAACCACCAGATTTGGTAATGTATTGGCCTGGAACTACGCAATTCATGCTCGCTATCTTCGGGTTTCATGATCCAGCCTGCAAAAACGGCCACACAGAAACCGCCGATGGGTAATAATAAATTAGCCGTCAAATAATCCAATAAATCGAAAATGGTCCGATCGAAAATTTTAAAATCCGACCACACATTAAAAGAAAAGACCGTGCCTAAACCTATAACCCACGTTGCAAGGCCGGCCCAGACACATGCTTTCTTGCGATCAACTGCTTTGTTCTCGACCAGCCATGCTACAGCCGGCTCAATCAGCGATATTGACGAAGAAAGCGCCGCAAAAACCAGCAAAACGAAAAATAAAATTCCAAACAGCCAGCCGCCGGTCATATTGCCGAATGCAATCGGTAGCGTTTGAAAAATCAATCCGGGGCCGGCTGCGATTTCCAAGTTATTTGCAAAAACAATTGGAAAAATAGCGATACCGGCCAGCAAAGCAACAGCGGTATCTGCCCCTGCGATCAAGATACTGGTCCGCGTAATCGAAATGCTATTCGGCAAATAAGAACCGTACACCATGATTGCGCCCATGCCTAGACTCAATGTAAAAAACGCATGCCCCATTGCAGTCAGCACGGCTTGACCGGTAATTTTGCTAAAGTCAGGATTGAACAAAAAATTAATGCCTTGTTCGTAAGCACCGGTCGTCATCGCATATGCAACCAACAACATTAGAATAGTAAACAAACCGGGCATCAAAAATCTGACCGCTTTCTCCAAGCCGCCGGCAACCCCTTTTGAGACCACTAGCATGGTCGCCAGCATAAAAATACTATGCCAAAAAATTTGTTGCGGCGGACTGTTCATTAAACCGCTAAAAGTATCTTTGATTGTTGTGCCGTCCGCACCTGAAAAGCCGCCGAAAAAAGCTTTGAAAACATAGGAAAGGCCCCAACCGGCTATTACGCTGTAGTAAGACAAAATCAAAAAACCGGCAATAACGCCCAGCCAACCCACATAATGCCATCTTGGATCGGCATTCGCCTCGTCGGCCAAATCAGACATCGTATTGATCGGACTTTGCCGTCCTCGGCGGCCGATAAGCGATTCCGCGATCATAATCGGAAGGCCTATCAGCAAAATACAAAGCAAATAAACGATAACGAAAGCTCCGCCACCGTTTTCTCCTGCAATGTAAGGAAATTTCCAGATATTGCCTAAACCGACCGCCGAACCGGTCGCTGCCAAAATGAATGCGAAGCGCGATGACCATTCACCATGAATTGATTTCTTTGTTTGCGTCATTTCCGTGCCTGTTCTTTGCTATAAAGCTGAATAATTATCGATAAATCGAGTAAAATACCAAAATTATTAGATCCCGTCAGTTTATAAATCCACTTAACACGCCATGGCCGATAAAAAATCGAAGAAAAAAAACAAGTCGCAAAACAATACCATCGCCACCAATCGCCAGGCTACGCACGAATATTTTATTGAAGAACGCTTCGAAGCGGGTTTAGTCTTAGAGGGCTGGGAAGTCAAAAGCCTGAGAGAAGGCCGGGCGCAACTAAAGGAAAGTTATGTGCAAATCAAGCGCGGCGAAGCGTGGTTGTATGGCGCTCATATCTCGCCGCTATTGTCCGCTTCCACACATGTCAATCCGGATTCCATACGCGGTAGAAAGCTTCTGCTGCATCGTCAAGAACTGAACAAATTGATCGGCAGCGTCGAGCGCAAAGGGTATACATTGATTCCTTTATCAATGTATTGGAAAAACGGTCGAGCCAAAATTGAAATTGGCCTGGCCAAAGGCAAAAAATTACATGACAAGCGAACGGCATCGAAAGACCGAGATTGGCAGCGCGAAAAAGAACGCTTGATGAAACACGCTTAATAATAGATAGCGGTTAACAGTCAGCAGTGAGCGGACGGAAGTACCTTGGCCGTTCGATCGTTCCCAAGCGCTTTGCTTGGGAATGCAGTATGAGAAGCTCCCCCTTCGACAAGAGCTCAGGGCAAGAGTTTCTCGAAATCGGTAAGCTTGCATGAAGGGCCGCTCAAACAAGAGGTTGGGAAAAAGCTTTTTACCCCAGTTTTTTTTTACAAATAAGGCTGGAATGGCGCTATAGCGCCATAATATTTATTATTTTTATTACTATTCAATATCTTATACCCAGAAAAATGTTAATGCTGGGTTAACATAACAATAGATAACTATGACTTTGACTGAATTTCTCGACAAATTAAAATCCAATAAACCGGTCGATTTCGAAGAAACGATGGCTGTGATAGCCGAACACTACGAATATCAACCAGCCGAATTTAGCAACGGTCTCGAACATAATAAATTGATCAATAAAGCCGGTACAAACGAAGGCTCCTGCAAAATTTTCGCGTTCGCAAAAATGAACGGACTCGATGAGCAACAAACCTTGAATCTATTCGGCGATTATTATCGTTTGGACGTGTTGAACGATCCAACCGGAACCGGCCATCAAAACATCCGAAATTTCATGCGCTACGGCTGGCAAGGTATACAATTCAAGAGTATGCCGCTTACGCTCAAATAGCCGTTTCGGAACGATGTCTACGTTGCGGCTAAAAACTAAATGGATATCGATTTTCTGATCGTAGGACAAGGACTGGCCGGAAGCCTGCTTGCCTTTGAGCTGATACAACGCAATGCAAGGATCATGGTCGTCGACGACGACCGCGAAAATGCTTCGCAAGTCGCAGCTGGCCTCATCAATCCTGTTACCGGCATACGCCTGGTCAAATCCGATCGGGTAGACGATTTATTGCCGGAAGCCAAAGCGCTCTACAGCCGTCTGTCGAAAGTTTTCGCACGGAATTTTCTCGTAGAAAAGAGGATGTTTCGCCTGTTGCGCAACAAGGCCGAGCTAGCGCAATGTCAAAAACGCTTGAACGACTCGGAGTATGCTGCCTACGTATCGAAAATACATCCACGAGAATCATTCGCTTATCCCTTCCATGACTGCCGCTGGCTATTGGAGCAAAAACAAACCGGTTATCTAAAGACCCGTCCGCTGCTCGTTGCTTTGCGGGACTTCTTTATCGGTCTCGACAGCTATCGAAAAGTCACGTTCGATTTTCGTGGCGCACAAGTCTTTGAGTCTTTGTACCGGCAAGGACTCAAGCCGAAACAGATCATTTTTTGCGAAGGATACCGTTTAATCAATAACCCGTGGTTTTACTGGCTACCATTGCAAGCGGTCAAAGGCGAGATACTGACCATCGAAAGCGATTTTGCCTTACCGGAACAGATCATCAATTTCGGCAATTGGCTGATTCCTATCGGGCAAAATCGTTGCCGGACCGGCGCTACATTCGACAGGCATTGCACCGACACAAGCATTACTGAGCAGGCCAAGAATCAAATGATTCAATCGCTTTCTAAGATAGATCCACGTTTCGAGTCCAAAACGCGCATCGTCGATCAACAGGCCAACATCCGCCCCTGCACGCCGGACCGAATGCCTTTTCTAGGCAGACATCCCGCAAATACCAAGCTTTGGGTATTCAATGGTTTCGGCGCCAAGGGTAGCCTGCAAATCCCGTGGTACAGCCGTCATTTGGCCGATACCTTACTTAACGACGCAACCTTAGATAAGCACTGCAACATCCAACGTTATTATGAAACGCATTTCCTTGGTTCACGAAGCGCATAAAGCTTTACAGACTATACTGCAAGCCGGCGATTACGCGATCGATGCCACAGTCGGCAACGGGCACGATACGCTGTTTCTGGCTCGGCATGTCGGTCCCGAAGGCATCGTGCTCGGATTCGACATTCAGCAAAGCGCGATCGATAAAACGCGGCGCAGACTTGAACAAGGAAAAATCGACACTCCGGTCGAGCTATTCAGAGCGAATCATGCGGAAATGACAAATATGATTCCTGCGCAGTTTCACGGACGCATCAAAGCGGTCATGTTCAATCTGGGATATCTTCCTGGCGGCGACAAATTGCTGATCACTCGAACCGATACGACGATTGCAGCCCTGAATCAAGCCCTTCGAATGCTTGCACCGGATGGTTTATTGACGATACTTGCCTATCCTGGCCATCCCGGCGGCGACCAAGAAGCCGATGAAGTCGACAAATGGTGCGCCGATTTGGAGGGTTCCCGTTACGATAAGTCATGCATCAACAGTCAGGAAAATCAAAAGAGTACGCCCCGCCTTTACCTCATTAAACCAGCCTGAAATTCTAGAATACGAGTTAAGCGTCACTTAAGTTTTATATGTTAAGCCTTTGACCAGTCATATGGGTTCCTCTATACTGTGATAGCGATACGATACTATACTTTAAAAATCACCAAGGAGAAAAATGATGTATACGTTCAAGCCTGTCGCAGTGGCTTTAGTTTTAACGTTAGGTGCTTACACCCCAATCAGTCATGCAGAGGAAAGCTATCTTTCTCGAGTTGGCGATAAATTTTTAGGTGGTGTTGCAAATATGTTTACCGGTCTTGCTGAAGTACCTAAAAACTTGATCGATGTAACCAACAAAACTAACCCGGTTGTCGGTGCGACAGGCGGATTGATCAACGGAACATTACAAACTGTAGGAAGAACTGCTTCCGGGGTTTTCGACATTATCACGAGCCCGATCCCAACCGAAAGTATGGTAGAACCGAAATATGTTTGGACGGAGTTCGATCGTCCTACATCATATGGCGGCACTTTTAAATAAGCTCAAACCCTTACTCCCCGATCTTTTCGGGGAGTTTCTTCTTGCCTCTTTCTTGCTTTCCCCCTGTCATACCTATCGCACTGCACAAATTTCAGCATTAGCGAATAGAAGGACAGAAGTGTTCGGTAGCTTGCAAAATTCATATTCACACCTTCTTAGCAATTAACAATCTTTGCTACAACACAAACACGCGGAATAATTTCGAAAGTTACTCACAAAACCTGTGGATAACTCTGTGGATTCGTTGTTTTTTAATTCGCTAACGCACCGGTTTTATTACGTTTCAGTCAAATTGTCTAAAATCCATACAACACTTTAATTAATACAAAATCAATAGCTTACATTATTAACATAAGTTTCAAACGGTTGCCGTTACTAGCGAGATAAGCCTTTGATTTGCTCTGTGTACAACTCGTAGCGACTACGAACTATTGCCGCTGATCCCAGGCCTTTTCGATGCGCTTTTCCGAAATCGGATACGGGGTTTTTAATTGCTGAGCGAACACCGACACGCGAAATTCCTCGAGCATCCAGCGGAACGCTTCTTGTTCCGGTAGCACGACGGTTTTCTTGGCTCGGTTCGCGACATCTTTCCAGTAGCGCGTGCAATAACGCTGCACGAGCGGTATTTTGGGCGCATCGCCCACAATTTTATCGAGACGGTATTCGATCGCCTTTAAATAGCGCGGTATTTGTTTTAGTTGCGTCAGCTGCGTATTGCGAATGAATCCCGAATAAATCATCAGGCTCAATTGTGCGTTGATGTCCTTGACCGAAGCATTATCGGCTTGCAAGCGATCAATGCGGCTTTTGATCGAAACGTAACGCTCGATGATTTCCAAAACGGTTTTGCCGGCTTCGTTCGCAAACGAAACCAACTCGCTCTTATGTTCACCCAAACTTTGCTCGAATGCTTCTTGTGTTCTGATTATGCGGTCACCGACGAATAATTGCGAAAACACGGCGTGTAACAAATCTTCCTTATAGGAAACGCCATGATATTTTTTTAAAATCGGATGCACAGATAATTGATTGGCAACCAGCTCGGCAGCCGGGGAATGAGGCATGTTCTTTGCCAGATAGGTTTTTTCCTTCTTCAACTGCAACTGGAACAACCGAGTCAAACCGGCTCTGTGTAAGCGGTCGGCTTTATCACGCGTATCGAAAATCTTGACGCCGACCGAATCGCCTTCGTCGACGATCGCAGGGAAGCCGATAAACGACTGGCCTTCATGTATGAATTCATAAGTTTCCGGCAAATCGTCAAAGGCCCATTGAATACAGCCTGTGAAATTCAATTCATCGGCGGCCTTTTTGTCGAAACTGTCGACAGCCTCGACGGCGTATTTATCCTGTAGCTTTTTCAGATCGCGCCCGTAGTCGAGCAACTTGCCGTGCTCGTCGACGATACGAAAATTCATCGTCAAGTGCTCGGGCAAGGTTTCCGGATGCCATTCGGTCAACGGAATTGCTTCGCCGGTCAACTTACGCAAACGCATGCCGAGCCACTCATATAACGAACCCTTGAAATCAGGCTCGATTTCGAGGCACTGCTTCGCCGTCTGCGGCACCGGCACGAAATGCTTACGCAGTTGTTTCGGCAACGACTTGATCAACGCGATGAGTTTTTCTTCCAGCATGCCCGGCACCAACCAATCGAAAGGTTGCGCAATCACTTGATTGAGTTGATGTACCGGAATGACCGCAGTCACGCCGTCTTCGTCGTGTCCCGGTTCAAAACGATATTGCAAATCGAAACTCAAACGTCCAATTTGCTTGCTGTCCGGAAAGTCCCATTCATTGATGTAATCATCCTGCTCGCGAGTCAAATCCTCCTTGGTCAGGCACAGAAATTTCGGATTGTCGCGTTCGACGGTTTTGCGCCACTGATCGAACGTAATGCCGTTGACGACCGATTCGGGAATTTTTTTATCATAAAACTGATACAGCCATTCCTCGTCCTCGATCAAATCGACGCGCCGGCCCTTATGCTGAATGTAGCCGACTTCCTCAAGTAATTGCTGGTTAGCTTTGAAGAAAGGCGCATTGGTTTGATAATCCTGATTGACCAGCCCGAAACGAATAAAATAGTCGCGCGCCGCCTTCGGATCGACGTGTTCGTATGGAATCTTACGCTTCGCCTGCAGCGTCAAACCGTACAGTAGCGTGCGCTCGTAGATACCGCTACGCCCTGCCTTCTTCTCCCAATGCGGATCGTAATAATTGCGTTTGACCAGATGCCCGGAACAGGCCTCGATCCATTCCGGTTCGATGCGGGCGACCGTTCGCGCATAGACCTTGCTGGTTTCGACCTGCTCGGCGGCCATGATCCATTTCGGACGCGCCTTGTGCAATCCCGAACCCGGAAAGATGAAAAACTTGAGTCCGCGCGCGCCGAGGTATTCGTATTGCTCGTGCCGGAAGCCGATATTCGACAACAGGCCCGGTAGCAAGGCGCGGTGAATTTCGCCGTAACCGGCCTCGATCATGTTTGGCTTGAGCTTTAATTCGCCTTTGATCACCTGCATGATCTGTGCATGAATGTCGAACCACTCCTTCATACGGACATAGGATATAAACTGATCTTTACAATATTTGCGAAGCTTGTTGTTCGACAGATGCTTTTTCTGCTCCTCGAAATGATTCCACAGGTTCAGCAAGGTCAGAAAATCGGATTCTTCATGACGGAAAACGGCATGTTTGGCATCCGCCTGTTGCATCTTGTCGGCCGGCTTTTCTCGCGGATCTTGTATGCTCAACGCTGCGACTATGATCGATACTTCATGAAGGCATTGATATTCAGCCGCTGCCAACAGCATCCTGGCCAATTTAGGATCGGTCGGCAGTTTTGCGAGCTGCTTGCCGACTTCGGTCAAATTACCCTGTTTATCGAGCGCATTGACTTCATGCAGCATCATTTTGCCGTCGCGGATCATCTTGTCCTCGGGCGGCTCGATGAACGGAAAATCCTCGATATCGCCGAGGTTCAGCGCAATCATCTGCAGAATCACCGACGACAGATTGGTGCGCAGAATTTCCGGTTCGGTAAATACCGGACGCGCTTGAAAATCCTCTTCCGAATACAGGCGAATGCAGATACCTTCGGCTACGCGGCCGCAGCGCCCTGCCCTTTGATTGGCACTGGCCTGCGAGATACGCTCGATCGGCAGGCGTTGAATCTTGCTGCGATGACTGTAACGGCTGATACGCGCGTGTCCGGTATCGATCACGCAGCGGATGCCCGGGACCGTCAGCGAGGTTTCAGCGACATTGGTCGCGAGCACGATGCGCTGCCCGCCTTTAGGCTTGAACACCCGCTCTTGTTCGGCAACGCTGAGTTTCGAATACAGCGGCAGAATTTCGTAGCCGGTTGGATGATGCTTGCGTAGCGATTCGGTCGTTTCGCGGATTTCCCGCTCGCCGCTCAAAAATATCAAAATATCGCCGCGCATGTTACGCGCAAGTTCGTCGACCGCGTCTAAAATGGCCTGTTGTAAATCGGCCGTCGTCTCGTCATCTTCCTCGATCTGGTCGATCGGCCTGTAACGAATTTCAACCGGATAAGTACGCCCGGAAACTTCGATGATAGGCGCATCGGCGAAATGTTTCGAAAAACGCTGAGGGTCGATCGTCGCCGACGTCACGATCAATTTCAGATCGGGACGCTTCGGCAACAGCCATTTCATGTAGCCGAGCAGAAAATCGATGTTCAGGCTGCGCTCGTGCGCCTCGTCGATGATGATCGTATCGTACTGATTCAAATACGGATCGTTTTGCGTTTCGGCCAACAAAATACCGTCAGTCATTAATTTGACCAACGATTCCTTGCGAGTTTGATCGTGAAAACGAACTTTATAACCGACCGATTTGCCGACCGGCTCGCCCAACTCCTCGGCAATGCGGTCCGCTACCGTGCGCGCGGCGATGCGGCGCGGTTGCGTGTGACCGATGTAGCCGGCAGAACCTCGTCCGATAGCCAAACAAATTTTCGGCAATTGCGTGGTCTTGCCGGAACCGGTCTCGCCGCAGACGATCACGACTTGATGGTCTTGAATCAACTGAGCGATTTCGTCTTTTTTGCCGCTGACCGGCAAATCGGGAAATGAGATGGCGGGTATCGACGCGCGCCGTTTCGAGAACAATGCCGCCGATTGTTCGATGCGGCCGGATAGTGTCACGAGTGCATCGGCCGAAGCTTTGCCGTTTTTCAAGTCATGGCGTAAACGGTCGAGTTGGCGTTTCAGGCGTTGCCGGTCCTGATTCAGGCATTCCGGTAATCGATGGGCAAGCTGTTTGATTTGGGCGTGCAAAGACATGCGTTAAATACAGTAAAAAAGCGGCATTATACTGTAAATAATCAGCTGAACCATGACATAACAGCAATTCCCAGTTTGAGCAGTTTCGCCGATTTTAGGGTGTGGAGTATGTATGTCGAGGAACGCCGTAAACCCATCCATCGGGCTTGGCGGCAGCTCGAACGCCAAGGATGGCGTGTAGTAGGGCAATGCAGGAGCAATTGCCGAGGAGCAAAATCCACCCTGCTGCCGACATCCTCGCCAAGCATACCCCACACCTTTTTGATCTCCAAATTGGGAATTGCTGAAGAATTACTAAGTAAATATTTCTGAGTGTGTTACTATGGATTTTGTAAGGTCTTAGCGTGATTTTTGCTCATGACAAGGCCCTGCACTGGCTAAAGCTAGACAAGACGCTCTATTGCGCATCAGGCTTGCGAAACACGCGCCTTACCAGCGATTGTAATCCCGAGGTTTTAGCGATAGCCAAAATTTTTAACTCACCAAAGGTAAACTAGAACATGAAATTTTTAAAACAGATCGTCATCGCTCTCGCCATCACGTTTTCCGTAGGAAGCTTTACTCAAGTCGTGGCCGCAGGAAAAATTGAAAACGCAACACCGGAAGAAGTGGGCGCATCTATTGCTAGCGCAGCAAAAAACTCTGAAGATGCCTTGGCTGCCTTAAAAAATGGAGAAGCTGACGAAACTGTATTGGAACTAATTGAAGCAGCCCGTCAAGACTCTAAACGCATTGAAGTCGGCAGATTGGATGTCAAAAGAACAAGAGCCGCAGCTCATTTGAAAAATGCACGTAGCGCCATCAGAAAAGGCGACAAAACTAAAGCCGAGGCTTCATTAGTCGAGGCCGTTAAAGGCTACCAAGAAGTCAAAGCCGAATATTAATTTACGTTAAACCGGCGCTTGGGCAACTATAGGTTGCCCAAGCTTGACCAAACACCGCAAGATTCCAATATAGCTCTTGTATCTAATTCCGTTCGCGCGTTAACGTTCTCCTGAGACCCGTTCTCCCCTAGCTCACCTACTTTTTAATTTAGAGCAGCTCGAAAATCTGCTAGAATTCCATCCTTTTTACTTCACATAATAAAGGATCGCCATGTCGGAATTTCAAAATGTTTCTGTCATCAAAAAGGCCAACGTCTACCATAATGGTAATGTTACGAGTCGTACCGTCAAATTTTCCGACGGCAGCATCAAAACTTTAGGCTTTATGTTGCCGGGAGAATACACCTTTAACACCGCCGATAAAGAATTGATGGAAATCATCGACGGCGAACTCGAAGTATTATTGCCGGACTCCGAACAGTGGCAAAAAGTTAAGGGGGGCGAATCGTTCGACGTTCCTGCGAATGCGCAATTTAAAATCAACATCAAAAGCCCAACCGATTATTGTTGCTCTTATTTTAAATAACGCGGATAAATAACAATAACTCTTCTTAACCCCTACTCATAATCAAATTTCGGCATTTTTGTAATGGTCGCAGTGTATTCGGCAGATATTTGCTACACCACCATCAAAATAGCTATTATGCCACTCAGTGCTTAGTCGGTCATTACCGGGTAAACTTTACCGGAAAGATCGACAACACTCCGATCGGCAACCCCGAAGACTTCGATGTCATAAGGTAACTTTGCATAATAACTGTCATGCTGATGCCCATGAAAAATTTTTTTAACCCCCATGGCCTTGGCAATATCATCAATCGCGCTAAAACCGTATTCATGGCAACCGGGCGCTTCATGCGTCACCAATATATCGGCTTTAAGGCGTTTCAATGACTCCACCTCGTCATGCCAAATCGCCGATTTTAATTTAAGCGACAATCCGTTTTTTTTAATATGCCCGGGCTGATTGGCGAGATAATGCGCTTTATTTTTCCATCTGGGCTTTTGCGGCGGATACCAGATGCGCCCAAGGAATATTCCGCCTAAACCGGCTATTCGAAGTCCGGCGATTTCATGGACTTTCAAATGAAGGCCGTATTCGGCCAATTCGGAGTTGAAAAGATAATGATAACGGAGGGGAAAGTCGAAATCGTGGTTGCCTGGAATCCACCAAATTCGTGTCAAACCGATTATCTTTTGTAGATAGCGCTCCAAAGGCCGCTCAAGGTCGCAATCGCCTAATAAAACCACTGCATCAGGTCTATTTTCAATCGCCGCATCAATCAAAGATTGAAAATCTCCATGGGGGTCTCCGGCAAATAAAATCCGATTATTCCGGCTCATAGACTATCGATGGACATTTTGAAGTCATCACTTGATATAAGAAAGCAACCGATTTTGACGTGCGGAGGTATTTGAAGCAAGTGAAATTGCTAAATACCCCTTACCGGTAAAATCGTTATAGACCGTTCATGCTTCGACTTGGCTCAGCACGAACGACCTACAACACATGCCAACTGCTCTTTTTAGATTTAAAAGCGATCCCTTAAAAGCTTGACAAGCTATCCAGTACACGCTCGATGTCGGCCTCCGAATGATAAAAGTGCGGTGAAAAGCGAACTCCTTGGCCTCTCAATGCGCAAACGATACCGCAGGCTTGCAATTGCTCGAACAACAGCTTATTCGCCAGTGTTTTATGTCTAAATACGACGATACCGGATTTCAATTTGCGAGTTCGAAGGCTAATCAATTCCAAGCGTTCATTTTGCATAATACCTTCGGCAAGCCGATCGGCGTTGGCGAGAACTGCTGCTTCAACATGATCCATACCGGTTTCCAGCAGCAATGACAAACTGGCCGATAAGGCATGAATTCCCAGCATATTTGGACTTCCGCACTCGAATCGCTTCGCGCCGGGATGTACTTCCCAGGGCTTGTTTTCATAGTTATGGATGTGTTTAATCATGTGCCAGCCGAACTGAGTCAATTGCAATTGAGCTCGGGCGGCCGGATGCGTATAAAAAACCCCCAAGCCTTCGGGACCGCACATCCATTTATGACCGTCGGCCATCACAAAATCGGCTTGATAGGTTTGCACATCGAATTCAACAGCACCTAAACTTTGAATCGCGTCGATGCAGTAAAAGATACCGTTGGCTTTACAAAACCGGCCTATTTTTTCCAAATCCAGACGTAAGCCCGAAGCGAATTCTATCGAACTCACGGTCAATAAGCGCGTATTGTTATCGACTAATGCAAATAGCGCCTCTTCCGGAGCGGAAGTACCGTTCAAGTCTGCCTGGCGAAATTCGACGCCACGTCCTGCCAAGGATTGCCAGGGTATTCGATTGGAAGGAAATTCCTCGTTTGTCGAGACGATATTGTCGCCGTCGTTCCAATCCAAACCGTAAGCGACAAACGAAAGCGCTTCTGAAGTATTTTTAACCAACGCGATATCGTCAGACGAAGGCGCATTCAACAAAGCTTGAAATTGAACGCGAAGCTCGTTTTCTTTTTTGAGCCAATCGGGATAATGGTAAGCACCGAACTGCGTGTTTTGTTCGGCAAATGCTTTTACGGCATTGCATGCCCGTAGTGGCCAGGGAGCAACAGCAGCATGGTTTAAATAAATTAATTCCCCGGTCAATGGAAATTCAGGATGATTCATACGTCAAGTCCGTTCTAGTAATGTCCCGGGGAAGACTAAACAAGCAACCGCCGTAATGCAAGCATCTGCGTCAATTAGACGCGCCTGTCACCGCCTAATCAGACCCGATCGAAACTGAATGCCATGCATTCTATGGCGTAAAAACCAATACAACGATAAAATAGCCGGTTTTATAAAAATCACCTTTCAATCCCTAGAGGCCATTATGAATCAAGATACCATTAACCTAGTTCAACAATACTACGCTGCTTTCAATGCCGGCGACATGGATACCTTTTTAAGCTTGCTGACCGATGACGTCATTCACGATATCAATCAAGGCGAGCGCCAAATCGGCAAAGAAGCCTTTACGCAGTTCATGGCCTGCATGAACAATAATTACAAGGAAGAATTGGTCGACATGGTGATCATGGCTACCCCGGACGGCAAACGCGCCGCAGCGGAGTTCGTCGTCTTAGGCGAATACCTAAAAACCGATGAAGGCTTGCCGGAAGCCGCCGGGCAAACTTATCGCCTGCCTGCCGGCGCCTTCTTCGAAATCCGCGATAATAAAGTCGCCCGAATTACCAATTACTACAATTTGCAAGACTGGATTGCTCAAGTCAGCAGCTAATACGGCTTTCATTCGATTCCCGTGCTCCGGCGCGGGAATCGAATGCCTAAATTTCCAAATCCGGCGGACCTGATTACCACGTTCCGGTATTTTGCATCGACGCCCAAGGCTCCTTCGGCTCCAACGGCTCGCTTTTTTGCAGTAACTCGATCGAAATTTCATCCGGCGAGCGAATGAAGGCCATATGACCGTCCCGAGGCGGACGGTTGATCGTAACCCCTGCATCCGTCAATTGTTGGCACGTCTCGTAAATGTCGTCAACCTCGAAAGCCAAATGGCCGAAGTTGCGGCCGCCGGTGTATTCCTCAGGGTCCCAATTGTAGGTCAATTCCAGCAACGGCGCCTCTTGGATCTCGGCCTGCTCCTTATCTTTCGGCGCCGCCAAATAAACGAGCGTAAAGCGGCCCGGCTCGCTCTCCATTCGCTTGGTTTCGATCAATCCGAGCTTATTGCAATAAAAATCCAATGCTTCTTCCAAATCGCGAACCCGTACCATCGTGTGTAAATAACGCATCTTATTGACTCCTTAAATACAAAAAAACAGTTTATGGGAATTTCACTCCGAGATTCAACCTTCCAATCTTACTCAGGATTGCCGAATTTTGAGTACCCTCAAACCTTCGAAGTGTTATTATCGGCTTGTGCCATTCATAGCGCTCATATAACATAGCTATGCACTAATTAGAAGTAATATAGAGGCCACCCCTATGTGCAACACCTGCGGTTGTAATATCACGCCCGGTAATCGTCCGTTTGTTTTAACGGAAAAACCGGCTAACGGTACCACGACGGTCACGGTACTGAAAAATTTACTCGCCAAAAACGACAGCCAAGCCGAACATAACCGGAGCCATTTCGATGCCCGGAAAGTCTTGGCGATCAACCTGATGTCCTCGCCCGGCTCGGGCAAAACCGCCTTGCTCGAAGCGACGATCAAGCGCCTGAACGGTTCTTTGCGCTTGGCCGTAATCGAAGGCGATCTTGAAACCGAGAACGATGCCGCCAGAATTCGCGCGCATGGCGTTCCCGCCTATCAAATCACGACAGGGACTGCGTGTCATCTCGACGCGCATCTGGTTCACGACGCCCTGCATCATATCGACTTGTCGTCTATCGATATCTTGTTCATAGAAAATGTCGGCAACCTCGTTTGTCCGGCCAGTTTCGATCTAGGACATCATCTGAACGTCACCCTGCTCTCAACGACCGAAGGCGACGACAAACCGGCCAAGTATCCGGTCATGTTCCGAGCGGCGGATTTGATGCTGATCACCAAGACCGACTTATTGCCGTTTCTCGACGATTTTTCACCGGAAAGGGCCGAACAAGCACTACGTAATTTAGCCAGTAAAGCTCCTGTGTTTAACCTATCTTCTCGGCAGAATGGCGATTCCGGATTGGGTGCCTGGATTGATTGGCTGCACGAACAACTCCAAGCGCATCGAAATAAACTGGCGCAACAACAAACGACACGCCCTAACGTCCAGCGCGACGGCCAACTATTACACGCCGATCCGGCGCAAGTCCGCTTTCGCCCGGTTCTTAAAGCCGGCGCACCAGCCTAAGGTCTTCCAATGGCACTCGACGATGCACGACAATGGCTCGATAAAATCCGCGCACTGCCGTTGACCTCGCCGGTGCGCATCATGAACGTCTGTGGCGGTCATGAGCGTTCGATTTCGATGGCGGGACTCAGAAGCGCCCTGCCCGACATGATCGATCTAATTCCGGGTCCCGGCTGCCCGGTTTGCGTTTGTCCGGAAGAAGACATTTATCAAGCGATACAAATCGGCCTGAACGAACCCGATAGCATCGTCGTGGCGTTCGGCGACATGCTGCGCGTGCCGGTCAATGTTTCGAGCAAGTCGGTACGTTCTCTCGAACAAGCTAAAGCCGCCGGCGCCGACATTCGCCCGATCGCCTCGCCTTCCGAAGCGGTTCGAATTGCGAAATCCGAACCCGGTAAAACTGTCGTGTTTTTCGTCGCCGGTTTTGAAACGACCTGCGCCCCGGTCGCCGGCATGCTCGCCGAAGGCATTCCCGATAACTTGCTGCTTCTGATGAGCGGCCGCCTGACTTGGCCGGCGGTTGCGATGCTACTCGACTACGAAACGCCGTCGTTCGATGCGCTGATTGCCCCGGGGCATGTTTCAACCGTGATGGGGCCTGAGGAATGGCAATTCGTCGTGGACCGCCACGGCTTCCCGGCCGCGATTGCCGGTTTCACGCCGGACAGTTTATTGGCGGCGATTTATTCTGTTTTACGACAAAAACTCGACGGCCGAATTTTTTTGGATAATTGCTACCAACAAGTCGTTAAACCGCATGGCAATCCGACTGCCCGCCGATTAATCGAAAGCACATTAACGATCGTCGACGCCCCTTGGCGAGGAATCGGCATCATACCGGCATCGGGACTTGAGCTTCGCGCCGACTATGCACAGCATAACGCCCGGCTTCGCTTTCCCGTTCATGCCGAAAATGCCAGAAAAAATGCCGGCGCGATGCCGCCGGGCTGCGACTGTGCGAGAGTCGTGCTGGGACGCATCAAGCCGGTCGATTGCAAGCTCTACGGCGTTTCCTGCACGCCACGCTCGCCGGTTGGGCCGTGCATGGTTTCCGATGAAGGCGCCTGCCGAATTTGGTGGTCGTCGGGAATCAGGACTCGATCAGCCGAACACGAAGAAACGACTTGCACTTAATTTGCTGAACCCGCCTTGTATTGAAATCCATTCAAACACCTTCTTCCTGCAAAACCGAAGCACGCCGTTTGATTGTCACCGGTCAAGTGCAAGGCGTCGGATTTCGCCCCTTCATATGCCGTTTGGCCCATGAATTAAACTTAAGCGGTTGGGTGCTTAACCGGACCGGTACTGTTGAAATTTTGATACAAGGCGAACCGAACCGGATCGACCGGTTCATGGATCGTCTCATCAAAAACGCCCCTCCTCTCGCAAAACCGACACTCGCAAGTTGGCAAACCGCCGAACCTGACGACCTGGATACGTTTTCGATTCTCGATAGCATTGCCGAGTCGGCTTCTGCCATTCACATACCGCCTGATTATTATTTATGCGGCGACTGTCTTGCCGAAATGAGCGATCCGAATCAACGTCGTTACCGTTACCCGTTCATCAATTGCACGCAATGCGGCCCCCGTTACACGCTGATCAAAAAACTGCCCTACGACCGTCTCAACACCGCGATGTCCGAATTCGAACTGTGTTCAGACTGCCGAGAAGAATACGAAAATCGCCTGGACAGGCGATTTCACGCTCAACCTTTGGCATGCCCGCTCTGCGGACCGTCATTGACTTTCCACATCGCCGGTGAAAAAACCATTCCGGATACCGGAAAGGCTTTGACCGCCTGCATCGAAGCCTTACGCGCAGGGGCAATCGTTGCGGTCAAAGGCGTCGGTGGTTATCACTTGATCTGCGATGCAAGCTCGGTGGCGGTAGTCCGGCGCTTGCGTGAACGTAAACAACGCGCCCGCAAACCGTTCGCGGTTCTCCTTCCCTGGCGCGGTCAAGAAGGTCTAGTAGCCGTGATGGAATACGCAGAACCCGGCCCGGAGGAATTGACTTTATTGAAAGACCCGCTCCGTCCTATCGTCTTGGTCGAGAAACGGAACGGCAGTCCACTGGCCGAATCCGTCGCGCCCGGCATCGCCGAAATCGGCATCATGCTGCCTTATAGTCCGCTGCATCACCTTTTAACTAACGACTTCGGCGGTCCTTTGGTTGCGACATCGGCGAACATCAGCGGCGAACCGGTCATGATCGACGAAGATGAAGTCGAGAGGCGGTTAAGCCGGGTAGCCGATGCTTTTTTACATCATAACCGTCCGATACTGAGACCGGCGGACGACGGGGTCTTCAGAAAAATTGCCGGTAGCATGAGACCGCTTCGACTTGGCCGCGGCTGTGCACCATTAGAAATGACGCTACCGTTTACGTTACAAGAGCCGGTGCTTGCAGTGGGTGGACATATGAAAAATGCTATAGCATTGGCTTGGGACGACCGCGCCGTGATCTCCCCGCATATCGGAGATCTCGGATCGAGGCGGAGTCAAGAAGTCTTCGAACAAACCATAGACGAGCTCGCAACGCTCTACGGCATAAGCATCAAAAAAGTCATTCGCGACGCGCACCCCGATTACCGTTCGAGCCGATGGGCCGAACAATCGGGACTTCCAGTAACGCAGGTATTTCATCATCATGCCCATGCCTCGGCATTAGCCGGCGAATACGGCTTATTCGAAACCATGCTGGTTTTTACCTGGGACGGGACCGGCTACGGCGAAGACGGCACGATCTGGGGAGGCGAAGCGTTATTGGGCAAGCCCGGGGAATGGCGACGCGCGGGATCTTTGAGACCCTTCAGAATACCCGGCGGCGACAAAGCCGGTCGCGAACCGTGGCGAAGCGCAGCGGCTTTATTTTGGGAATGCGGCCGGGAATGGCAAGAATGCCCATTCCCTACCGAACTCTTGAAAAAAGCTTGGCAACACGAGCTTAATGCGCCTTTATGCAGTTCAGCCGGCAGATTGTTCGATGCCGCATCGGCATTGCTGGGACTGGTATCGAAAGCCGATTACGACGGCCAAGCCCCGATGGAACTGGAAGCCTTGAGCGCCGATGGCGGACCGGGGCCAATGCTTCCCTTGGCACAAGACGAAAACGGTATTTGGCGCAGCGATTGGACGCCGTTATTGGCGATGCTGCAGAACGAGAAATTATCTAAATCTGAACGAGCCGGTCAATTTCATGCCAGTCTAGCCGAAACGATCCGAGGTCAGGCTATCCGGATTAGAACAACGCACCGAATCGACCGAATTGGTCTCTGCGGCGGCGTGTTTCAGAATAAACGATTGACCGAATTGGCGATAGAGTACTTGAAACAGGAAGGCTTCGAGGTTTATCTACCGGAACGATTACCCGCCAATGACGCAGGCATCAGTTACGGACAAATTATCGAAGCCTGCTCGGCTTGAATCGTTGTCGGCAAATTTTATAATTTGAGCGGCGATGTTTACTGTGAAAGTTCGTGGATTTGAAATCTTAATCTAGTTTTTCGATATTCAATACAATGCCGGTTCCGAAGAGGGTTCGGTTGCTCGACCGACAGGCGTCGGCGGCAGGGACAGCCGCCGTCGAGCCTACACGGACGTATTCACGGCGTCCTGCCAAGCGAGTTACCGACCCCTCAACAACGCTCATAGTTGGACGTTTTTATTACGAAATCCTAATTTAGGTTTAAATGTTCAAAAAGTATATTGCGAAAGAGGCAAACTCCTCACCCTTTGCCCGGTCAATTTAAATAGGGCATTACAGACCGCCGGTGCGATCGGGGGGGTGCCGGGTTCTCCGATACCGCCGAGCGGCTCGCCGCTGTTGATGATTTCGACTTCGACAGCCGGCATTTGATCGGGCCGCAAGATCGGGTAGTCGTGAAAATTGCTTTGCATCACGCGGCCTTTCTCGAAGGTGATTTCTTCGCTCCACGCTGCCGACAAGCCGTAAACGATACCGCTTTCCATTTGCATTTTTACGATGGCCGGATTTACCGCGAAGCCGCAATCGACCGCGCACCAAACTCGAACAACCTGGATATCGCCATCGTCAACCGCCACTTCGGCCACCTGTGCGACGATGCTACCGAACGATTCATGCAAGGCGACGCCCATCGCATGTTTGACGCCGCTTTCGTCTTGCCAAACCTCTGATTTCCAATTCGCCATACCTACAGCGGTATCGAGCACTTTTTTAAATCGTGGCTGTTCGGTTAATAAATTACGGCGAAATTCGACCGGGTCGGCGCCTGCCGCATGAGCCATTTCATCGATGAACGACTCCTTGAAGAAGGCATTCTGCGAATTCCCGACCGAGCGCCAGTAGCCGATCGGCACCGGCTTGACCGTTACATTGACCACATCGGCACGCTTGTTCGGTATCGCATAGGGTTGATGCGGACCGCCTTCGAAAATGCTCTCGTCGATAGTAGGGTCTTTCAGAAACTCGGGATTGAGACGGCCCGACGGCCCCTCACCCGCCGTCGTAATTTGAATCGCTAGCGGATTACCCTGCGCATCGAAGCCGGCCCGGTATTTGGCGGCGGTCATCGGACGATAATGGTCGTGTTGCGTGTCTTCCTCGCGCGTCCAAATAACTTTGATCGGTCTACCCGGATGTTTCTTGGCCAGTGTTACCGCCTGCGCGGTATAATCCATGATGAAGCGCCGTCCGAAACCGCCGCCGAGGAAAGGAGTGATGACTTCGATAGCATCCAATTTTAGACCGGTAATTTCGGCTGCGACTTTGGCGACGAAATCGGCGCCTTGATTCGGCGCCCAAACCTTGCAATGATCCTTCGTGACCAGCGCGGTGCAATTCATCGGCTCCATCGTTTGGTGCGCCAGGAACGGCGCATGATAGACCGCTTCGATAGTTTTAGCCGCTTCGGAGAAAGCCTCATCCGCATCGCCGACATTTTCTACCCTGACTCCCGATTCGTTCAACGCGGCTTTAAGTTTTTCCAAATACGACTTCGATGAAAAATCGGCATTATCGCCTTCATCGAAAGTCACCGGCAATTGTTCTAAAGCCTTTTTGGCTCGCCAATATTGATCGGCAATCACGGCAACACCGTTCGGTATCTCCTCGACCGCGACGACTCCTGGCATTTTGAGCACAGCGTCTTGGTCGTAGGATTGGACCGAACCGCCGAATACCGGCGATTGTTTGACTGCGGCATACAGCAGTCCATCGGCCTTGATATCGATACCAAATTCGGCTTCTCCGGTGGCTTTAACCCTGTTATCGGTTCGCTTGATCGGTTTACCGATCAGCCGGAAAGAGGCATCGTCTTTTAACGGCACGTCTGCGGGTATATCCAGTTTAGCCGCCAAGGGCGCCAATTCGCCGTATGTCATTATTTTTCCGCTCTCGCGATGAATCACGACACCAGGTTCTGTCTTACATTCGCCGGGAGGTACGCGCCAAGTGCCGGCGGCGGCTTCGATCAACATTGCCCGTGCGGTCGCACCGGCTTTTCGCATGGTCATATAAGACGAACGCACGCTGAAACTGCCGCCAGTAAAACGCGTCGTATTGTTGAACATGATGCGGTATTCCGGCCCATGCGGCGCCTGCACGACCTTGAGCATGGCCATGTCGGCATCCAGTTCTTCGGCCATTATAGCCGGTATCGAGGTGTAGGTCCCCTGCCCCATTTCGATGAAAGGATTTTGAAAAGTCACGACGCCGTTTTCATCGATTCCGATAAAGGCATTGATCACGCCTTCGTCTTGTTCGTCAACCTTGGCGCAACCGGGCAAGGATATCCCTAACACGAATACGCCGGCGCCGGCCGCGGCGGCTCCGAGAAATTGCCGGCGCGTCATCGACAGATTCGATAAAGTGCTCATGACTGCTCTCCTTGAAGTTGCGCCGCTTGTTTGACCGCTTCGAATATTTGCAAATAGGTTCCGCAGCGGCAATAGTTGGTCATTTTTGTCCGGATTTCATCTTCGCTCGGATTCGGATTCTCCCGCAGCAAAGCGGCAGCCGCCATGATCTGGCCGGGCTGGCAGTATCCGCATTGCGATACATCTTTATCGATCCAAGCTTGTTGTACCGGATGCAGACCTTGCTCGGAACCAAGACCCTCGATGGTCGTGATCGCTTTATCCTTAGCCGCACCGAACGACATCATGCAGGACCGCACCAGCTCGCCATCGAGATGGATGGAACAGGCGCCGCACATCCCGATACCGCAACCGAATTTGGTTCCGGTTAAACCGGCGATATCGCGGATAACCCACAGTAAGGGCATATCGTCCTCGGCGTCTAACTCGTATTGCTTACCGTTGATCATCAAGGTCGTCATCGTTCACTCCCCGGCATCGTAATGGCCGCTTAGGTGGTCGAAATCTTCCCTGGTATCGATATCGAGTTCCGCTTCGGGTAAAAGAATTTTCTGAAGTTTATCTTCAAATTGCAACAACAGGCTCTTCGCGCCTCGGTCGCCCCGCAGGGAGCGCAACGCACCGAAAAAAGCCGACGGAAATAGCGCCGGAACGCCGACCGTATCATGGTACTGACTTGCGGCGATACGGGACGGTTCAATTTGCCACTGTGTTAACAAGTTCTGCATCGCCCTGTAACCGACCAAAGGTTGATCGGATAATAACATCAATACGCCGTCGGCGTTAACCGGCAGAGAGTCGATGCCGGCTCGAATCGACGAAGCAATACCTGTTTGCCAGTCCGGGTTAACAACTGCGATAACCTCGCCCAAATCGACCTTTTCTTGTATCGTTTCTGCTTGCGAGCCCAAAACAACAATGACACGCTCGTTTAGTAATGAACGAGCGTTTTCGATTGTATTGCCGAGTAAGGTTCGGCCGCGCCATTCGAGGAGTTGTTTGGGACTACCCAGTCGGCGCGATGCGCCGGCGGCTAAAATTATTGCATATACATTCTCAAAATCACGAGTCATAGTGAATGCAACTTTAAATGCCTAATTGTCCGCCGGTTCGACCCTTCATTGCGGCATGAATACCGGCCATGATCGATAAGGCAATTTCCTCGGGCGTTTCGGCGCCGATGTCCAAGCCGACCGGGCCGAAGACCTTAGCGGCAATCTTCGGTGCATCCGCGCCTAAACTATCGAGGAGTCTATCTCTGCGATGAACAGGGCCCAGCAAACCAATGAACGGGATTCGGCTAGTCGCTATGACTCTTAAATAGCGTTCATCATATTCGATACTGTGAGTCATCAACACGAGCGCATCGAATCGATCCAACGACAAACGCTCCTGCAAGTCCTCGGGCATTAAATGCAACAAGGCATCGACTGCGGGAAATCGTTCGGGCTTGACATAGCCCGGCCGATGATCGACGATCGTAACACGCCAACCGAGCGCTTTGGCGAACTGCACGACCGGAAGCGCATCGACACCGGCTCCCAACACCAGCAGTTGAGCTGGCGGCCGGATTAAGTCGAAAAACAATTTAACGGCATAGCAATCGATCTCGCAGGTTTTTAAACAAGCTTTGTGCTGCATCCAAGTTTGTTTGGCCGCCTCGGCGACCGATTCGGGAGTATTGCCCTGTTGGCTAAGAACGTCTAATTCGGATTCAGTCAAAAAATAACTATCGCCGTTTGAATAATCGGGATGGTCCGATTCATAAATAGTCGCCAAAATGCCTGCCGTATCGCTTTCAGATGCCTCGACAATTCGGTTCAGCGGATGGAAATCATTGTTGGCTTTCAATAATTGCAACAATACCCTTACTGCCCCATTGCAGCCTAAACCCAGCCCCCAAACCGCATCGTCGGGAGAACGCATATCGTAGAATAGCGTTTTGGGATTTTCGGTTTCGAAAACCGTATGCGCCTGTTCTATCAAGTCTCTTTCAAAGCAACCGCCGCCCAACAGACCGCTCGATCCGCCATTGTCGGCTATCAGCATTCTGGCACCGGCTTTTTGATAAGTTGAACCAAGGGTTTCGATGATCGTCGCCAGAACAACATTTTCCGTGTTATTCCGAAATCGCCTATAAGCGTCGATCAAATGATGGGTATTACGAGCCATGGCAGCGATCCCGGGCGGCTATGCCGCGCCATCGGCGCAATGCTTGCAGATACCGTGAATTTCAAGCGTTTTACGGCGCGCGGTAAATCCTGCTTGCTCGAGTTCATCCGCCAAACTGTCCATGACCGGCGTCGCCGGCCTTTCTTCGATCTGCCGACAACCTTCGCAAATCAACAGCAATAAATCGTGTTTGCCTTCAACATGATTGCAGCCGATAAAAGCATTCATGCTTTCGACGCGGTGAATTAATTTCTGTTCGATCAAAAAATCCAACGCGCGATAAACGGTCGCCGGTTTTGCCGAATCGTTGAACGGCTTGATGCGGTCCAATAAATCATATGCCTTGACGGCCTCATGACTATCCCAAATCAACTCAAGAACCTTATGACGTATCGGCGTCAATTGTGCGCCTCTCTCCAAACATAGCTTTTCCGCTTTTTTTAAGGCTTCCTGCTTACAGATTTTATGATCATGGTTAAAGGTTTCGGCACAGGCCTGTTTTGAATCGCCGGTTTGAGACATTAATTAACTCCGATTTTTTGCGGGAATTATACATTATCAATCCAGTCTTTGCGGCACCGGAGTTATACTCATCGCAGATCAAAATTCGGCGCCGGGGTGCCCGTCAAAGGACGCCGTGAATACGTCTATGTAGGCTCTATGCCAGCTCCATGCTGGCAAAGCCTTTGTGAGCGCCATGGATGGCGTGAATGTCGATTTTGCAGGAGCGAAAATCGACCGGACACCCCGGTGGCTCCTTAGTCACCTGCCGAATTTTGAAGTACGAAAGGTATAGAACAAGCTTTAACGATAGTGTCGATATGAACTATAGTAGTTCCAAAATGCCTCCATCCCTTAGATTGACACATAATATAGAAATCTAACGCTAATACGAGAAACATCCATGTTTGAAATTGCCGAGCTGGGTCATACCCTAAAAAAATCAGAATACAACGAACAAATTCCGGAACTCAGAACCCAGTTGTTGCTGCTGCAACAACAGCTCGGCACTTGCGATTTCCCTGTCATTATTCTTATCTCCGGAGTGGACGGCGGCGGCAAGGGTCAAGTCATTAATTTACTGAACGAATGGCTGGATGCGCGCTACATGGAAACATTCGCCTTCGACGAACCCAGCGATGAGGAAAAAGAGCGTCCTAAATATTGGCGCTATTGGCGTTCTCTGCCTCCAAAGGGAAGAATAGGCATCTATGTCGGTTCTTGGTATAGCGACCCGATATCGCACAGAGTTTATGGAGACATCGACGATAGTCAATTATCGGTGGAGCTAAAGCACATCAACGAAATGGAACAATTACTAATAAACGACGGCGCATTAATCATAAAATGTTGGCTGCATTTGAAAAAAGAAACGCAGAAAAAACGTCTCAAGGAACTTGAAAAAGATCCGGAAACCAGTTGGCAAGTCACCGAACGCGATAAAAAACATTTGAAACTGTATGACGAGTTCGTTGAAATCGCCGAAAATGTATTAACGACAACCAGCACAGGAATATCGCCTTGGCTAGTTGTCGAAGGAGCCGATATTCGTTACAGCAGCTTGACAGTCGGGCAGCATGTTTTGCATAGAATTCGTCAACATATCGAAAGCCGCAATGGAAAATCGGAAAACATAAACGGCCTACCCTTCGTCAATATTAACCAGCAAAGCTTACTCGACACGTTGGACTTATCGCTCGAACTCGACAAAAAAGACTACAACGATCAATTACTACACTATCAAGGTAAATTGAATAAATTGGTCAGAATGGCACGAGAACAAAAGCGTTCCACAATACTGGTATTCGAAGGTTGGGACGCCGCCGGCAAGGGCGGAGCGATACGGCGCACTACATCGGCAATCGACGCCAGAAGCTACCGAGTCATTCAAACCGCCGCGCCGACCGACGAAGAAGCAGCGCATCATTATCTATGGCGATTCTGGCGACATATACCGAGAGCCGGCAAGGTCACCATTTACGACAGAAGTTGGTACGGCCGCGTCTTGGTCGAACGCGTGGAGGGCTTTGCCCAAGAAAAGGAATGGATGCGCAGTTACTCGGAAATCGTCAATTTCGAGGAAGCATTGATCGAACATGGCATTCTATTGTTGAAGTTTTGGCTGCACATCGATAAAGACGAGCAACTAGAGCGTTTCAAAGCCCGCGAGCAAATCAGTTACAAAAAACATAAAATCACCGAGGACGATTACCGTAACCGGGAAAAATGGGATGACTATAAAATCGCGGTCAACGAAATGATTGCACGAACAAGCACCCGCGCCGTTCCTTGGCTAATGATAGAAGCGAACGACAAACGCTATGCGCGCATCAAAATCTTGAAAACCGTTTGCGAGAAACTGGAAGCGATGCTGGAACCTGAGAAATAATCGTTTCTGCACGAAGCGCCTCAATGATGCCTGTGTGCGCCTCATAACTTAAAGCTGACCGGCTTTTATCGGCCATTTCGAGAACAGGCAATATTTTGACACGGACCTCTATCTTGCCGAGTTTCAGCATTTTCAACAAATGCGGTATAAATTCGTCATTGCCGATAAATGGCGCTAAAAACTTTGCCTTGCCTTCGTATCGTATAGCGACAGGTTGGATCGCCGAACGCGTCAACAAAGCGGGCTGCAGCAAAGACGAATGAAACGGCAAAACTTGCGATCCGTCCGAAGTCGTACCTTCCGGAAACGCAAAGACCTTGCTGTTTTGTTTCAATAACCAGCTCATTTGTTCGGTCGTGGCATGAATCTCCTTCTTGTCTCCGCGTCGAACAAATATTGTCCCGGCCTCTTTCGACAAATAACCGATGACGGGCCAATCGAGAATGTCGTTTTTGGCGACAAAATAACCCGGTAAATGTTGACCCAAAACGATGATATCGAGCCAGGATACATGATTACTAACGACTAAAACGGGCCCATCGGCCGCCCGCCCTTCGATAATGACTTCGAGGTTTAAGATTCGCTTGAAGGCTTTGAGCCAACTCAGTTTGATCCGGTTGATTCTTTCGCGAGCTTTAATCGGCCGGCTTGACTGGTTAATAACCGGAAACACGCCGAGAGCGATCACGAAACCGGATAAGAACAGTAACACAATCAGTTTTATTTTATAAAGCTGGCGAAAGGCTGCGATCATCGGTAAATAAATGGGGTTTTAAATAATGTTTCGAATATCGGTCTTCCAGTTGCGCCAACGGCAACAGGATAAACAAATCCATGACGTTGAAATCTTCGTCCCAAAACGGGCGGCCGCAAATTTGCACGCCGAAGCGTAAATACGCTTTCAACAAAGGCGGAATCCCCGACTCGTCGCGTTCGCAGCGTAAATGTTCAGGCACTTCGATTAAGGGCACTACCGACAACGCGTCCGAAGCCTTGTTTTTTGAATCGATCGATCGATAAACCGCATCGACCGCATAACCGCTCGGCCCGGGCGAAATACTCGCGCACCCGATCAAATAATGGTAATCGCCCAACTGCGCATAGTTTACTAACGCCGACCAGAGCGTGGTTAATACCGTACTGCCCCGGTATTTCGGGTCCACGCAGGTACGGCCTATTTCGAGAAAGCGCCCAGGTAAAGCCAGCACTCGGTCCAGATTAAATTCTTTTTGCGAATAAAAATATCCCAATTTGCGGGCTTGTTCTTGATTTAGCAAGCGTGTATAGCCTACAATTTTTTCATTAGTCGTATCGACCACGACCAAATGATCGCAAAAATGGTCGATTTCGTCATAATCTAAGCCTTCTTTGTCGGTTTTGAGTCTCGCCCCCATTTCCTTGGCGAAAACCTGATATCGAAGACGCTGCGCTTGTTCGATCAAAGCCTGATCGTGTGTGACAAAACAATCCAGTCGGCGTGTAGGACTAACTCTTATCTGTGTGTCGATTAATTTCATGATGTTGGCTGCAAATGCTTTACTTATCGATAAGATAAATAAGTAATATTTCAATTTCGCGTCGTTTCGATGAAAAATTGGTGACAGAAAAAGATCTTTCCCTCAAGTGAGGATCAAACAATCGATTCACGGACCACTGATAAATCCTGGCAATAACAGTTGTTGAAGTTATTTCATGCTCGTTCCTAACTTTACAAAGGTGTGCGGTATGTCTAACGAGAATGACGGCAGCAGGGCAGATTTTTACTACACGCTATTCCTTGGCGTTCGAGTTGCCGTCAAGCCTCATAGATGGATCCACGTCATTTTGAAACTATCAATCCAGCCGTTAGATACTTCGCAACTTTTTCCTGAGACTTATGGCAACCAATAAAGTTTACGACTCAAGGGGGCATGGATGGTCGACTAGAAAAAAAGTCGTTTTCATTATCGGCCTGTTCGGACTTATTTCGGTATCCCTGGTCGGCATGATTTACTGGAACGGCAATATCTTTGAGGGAGTTCGTTCATATGTTAGAGGAGAAGGCCTCTGGGCCAAAGCGCAAAAAGATGCGGTTTTTTACTTAACTCAATATTCCTACAGTCATGCCGAGGCGGATTATCTAGCTTATTTGGAAGCCCTCGAAATCATCAGCGGCGATAGCACGGCTCGAACGGCTTTATCCCAATTTCCACCCGATAAGCAAACAGCAAGAGAAGGTTTTCTTCAGGGACAAAACCATCCGGACGACATCGGTGCGCTGATCCATTTTTTTCTAAAATTTAACCGCATTTCCTATATGCGCGAAGCGATCGAGATATGGCAGTCTGCCGATAAAAAAATCGATGCATTAAAAGATATCGGCGAACAAATACGAAATGAAATTACCGATTCGCGCCGCGACAGCAAAAAAATCGCCGATTTAAGGCAACGTATAAGACAACTCAATGATGAGCTTCATGAGCTAGAAAACCTATTTTCGTTGAAATTAAGCGAAGGTGCCCGATGGGTTAAACTTATTGCATGGCAAATTAGCGTGTTGATATTAATAATCTTTGTCGGTATCGGACTCTTAGTCAGCAGGCAAATTATCAAGAGTATCGAAAAATTCGAAAAGCAACTAGCTCTCAGCGAATCGCGTTTTCGAAGTCTGAAGGAGTCTAATACCATCGGTATTATTTCATGGCGCCTCGATGGTATGATCGACGAAGCAAACGACCTTTTTTTGAACATGCTGGGTTTTGTCCAGGCCGATATTGAAAAAGCAGCGGTCAATTGGCGAGATATTACTCCAATTGCGTTTCATGCCAAGGATCAAAAGGCTATCGACGAGCTTTTAATTCAGGGCCGATGCGAGCCTTATGAAAAAGCGCTGATCCATAAACAAGGATATTGGGTACCTGTATATATCGGCGCGGCACTGCTTAGCGGTAATCGTGAACAAGGTATTGCTTATGTAATGGATCTAAGCGAACGCAAGAAGGCCGAACAACAATTAAAACTTGCGGCTACGGTTTTTGACTTCACTAGCGAAGGCATTATGATTACTGACCCATCGGTACGCATCGTATCGGTCAATCAAACACTGTGTAAAATGACCGGATACGATCAAGAAGAATTATTGGGGAAGCCGCCTTCGATCTTGCAATCGGGTTATGTGTCTACCGAGCAATATCAATATATGTGGGATTCTCTAAACCAAAACGGTCAATGGCAAGGCGACATTGTCGATCGCACCAAAAATGGCGCATTATTACCGATGCGGATCAGCATTAGCCAAGTTAAAGACAGTGATAATCAAATCACGCATTATGTGGCAATACTTTCGGATATTTCGGAACGCAAAGCCGAAGAAGAGCATCTCCGACATATCGCACATCACGACCCGTTGACCGATTTGCCTAATCGAATTTTGTTTAACGACCGGTTGGAAAGGGCCATAAAGAAAGCCGCGCGAAGCAATACCAGTCTGGCGGTTTTGTTTCTGGATTTAGACAAATTCAAACCGGTTAACGATTTGTTCGGTCACAAGACCGGTGATCGCCTATTGCAGAGCGTGGCGCACCGAATCGCCCGGAGTGTTCGAGAAACGGACACCGTTACTCGATTAGGTGGCGACGAATTCGCGATATTACTCGAGGATGTGACCGATTTGGAAATGGTCGATAAAATTCTTAAACATACGGTCGATGTCATCAGCGAAACCTATCTTATTGATGACCGAATGATCGATATTGGCGTCAGTGCCGGAATGAGCATTTATCCCAACGATGGCACCGACATTAAAACGCTGCTGGACCGCGCCGATAAAGCCATGTATGAAAATAAAAAAAAGGCAACGGCAGCTAATATCAACCGTTGATCCTAAAAAGAGCAGTTGGCATGTGTTGTAGACCGTTCGTGCTGAGTAAAGTCGAAGCATGAAGGGTCTACAACACTTTCACCGACCTGGTGAAGCCTCAAACTCCCGTTCACCCTTCGACAGGCTCAGGGCGAACGGGAGTTTGAGGCTCTCAACTGCTCTTTTTACTGTGAAAGTTCGTAGATTTGGACTCTTTATCTAATTGTTCGATATGCAAAAGCTCAGCAACGAAAATGCCGGTTCCGAAGAGGGTGCGGTTGCTCGACTGACAGGCGTCGGCGGCAGGGACAGCCGCCGTCGAGCCTACAAGGACGTATTCACGGCGTCCTGTCGGGCGAGTAACCGTACCCTCCCCACGCCCATAAGTATCTACACATCCTTATCATTTAAAATCATGCTGTTATAAAGTTTCTTCTGGTTTTTTATGAAGATAGGGATTAAAAATTGAAGTTTTTAGTCTACTTTTTTATCTTAGATTACAGAAGAATTAACTTAACTAATTGTTTTATAAAGCTGAAAACTTGTGTAGATACCTATGCCCCACGCCCGAACTTTCATTTGTTGGGGCGATGGCCGGGCCTTCATGAACGTTAGGTTGATATATAGTCGTAGACATTAATCCCTGTGAGTCGAGTTTATTTGCGTTTCTACGAAGAATTAAACGATTTTTTACCCATCGAGCGGCGTAAAGTCGAATTTGAACATACGCTTAATCGTAGAACTTCGATCAAAGACTTGATCGAATCCGTAGGTATTCCGCACACCGAAGTCGAAATTATTTTGGCCAATGGCCGCTCGGTCGATTTTGATTATATTGTTCAAGAGAATGATCGAATTAGCGTCTATCCGATGTTTGAGTGTTTCGATATCGCGCCGCTTCTGCGCCTACGCCCTAAACCGTTACGAGACCCTCGCTTCATTCTCGATACTAATCTTGGCCGGCTAGCGCGATATCTACGTTTATTGGGCTTTGATTGTTTGTACCGAAATGATTATGAGGATGGCGATGTTGCCGAGATAGCGGGTCAGCAGCATCGGATAGTTTTGACTCGGGATCGCTTTTTATTACGACGAAAAATAATCACTCACGGTTATTTCGTGCGCTCGGTTCATCCTAGAGAGCAAGTCAAAGAAATCCTGCAGCGTTTAGATTTATACCGGTTCATCGCACTGTTCACACTCTGTTCACGTTGCAACGGCGCGTTGATAAAAACAAGCAAAGACGCCCTCATCGATCGACTAGAGCCTTTAACTAAGCTTTACTACGACGACTTTCGGATCTGCCTCAGTTGCGATCAAATTTATTGGTCCGGCAGTCACCACAGCAATTCCCAGTTTGAGCAGTTTCGCCGATTTTAGGGTCTGGGGTATGCCTGTCGAGGAACGCCGTAAACCCATCCATGGGGGCTTGGCGGCAGCTCCCTGCTGCCGACATCCTCGCCAAGCATACCCCACACCCTTTTTGATCTCCAAATTGGGAATTGCTGCAGTCACCAAGACCATGCCAGGCAATTAATTAACGAATTAACCTCTCAAAACGATCAAAGGTCGAAAAATTGAGTTTAATCGGATAAAAGGTTTTTTTGATGACGTCTTACTCGCCGCATGACTCCTCTCGCAGTAAGTGCGAGTGGACTATCTGTCGCGACATCGGCTACGTTCAATGCCTCCATAACCCAAGTATTGCAATTGTTAAAAATATGATAGGAGCCCGTGGCGCTGTAAAAACGGCTATAAGCATACAAGCCTCGTCCTAGATTAATTAAATCGCCCTGCCCATCCCTCACGAACGCCTGATTGATAAAGCCCAACATTGCGACCACCTGACTTTTTGACAACAAAATACGCTCGATGTCACTGTGCCGAAAATAATGCTCAGGATGGTGCCGAAGCCCAGCGACATGCATGACTGAGCCGGTCGGTAAAAACAACGCCTTTATGGCCAACCACAACGAAAACGACTCGGCTTGATAAAAAGCGCGATCGCCCCAACCGAACTCGATAAAACCGATTTCAGTCAAATCGAACGCCAGTCCGGAAATACTGTCCGCCGCTGTTTGAGCATCGACCACGATACCGGTATGCAATCCGTGATCGATGACATGGATAATCATTTGTTCGCTGCCATTTGCATAAAGCGCCGATGGCGATGAACCGCAGCCACTGCATAAAAAGCAGGTTATCCAAAAAACGATCGTTCTGATAAACATTTCGGCACACTCGTCGATTCAACAAGTAATCAAATTAAATTTATCAATGCTTTGTTCAAGGTTAAATAAGGCATCAAGCTGTTTGTCGGACTTCTTGAAACTTCTTGAAAAATTCGTTGATAACGGATCAGCTTTTGCTTGTTAACAGAGCCCGCGAAATAAGTTTTGCAATCTTGTGCATCCGAAACCAAAACGGCTTGCACGAGTTTACCTTGCGTTTGTTTGATTTCGGCCTTGAGATTGTTAAAAACCTTTCGCTCCCAATGATTTTGTACGGTTACAGCCGATAGTTGCTCAAACAACTTGCCCAAGTCCAAATATTTCGAAACGTCGATAAACGTCTTGCGAACTGCACTGAAGACTTGCCCGGATTCAGTAGCCAATAGTGTAATTTGTGGAAAGTCGCTCAGTGAATTGATAAATGCGATACGCTTTGCCAGGTTGACGGGTAAACCATTAGCCGGGTCATTCACGGAATCGGGTGGAATAAACTCATTGGCGAAAGCGGTTAAGCAAGATCGATAATTTTCCAATGTCAGCGGATCCGGGCGCACAACCTGTCCGTTCATCAATACCCATTGACTGAATTCGGCAAGGACATTTTCCAATTCCAATAGCAAACCGTATTGTTGTTCCGCCGAAATGCGATTATCCAAACTAAAAACTTCTCGGCGAAAGTCAGCGGCTTCGAGCACTTGATCGAATGTCAAGTAACTTGTCACGCTATCGATGACGGCTCCGCCGTTGTCGTTATGCCAATTCAAAAAGCCGCATCCGGCTTGATTGATAATCGTATTACTCATCACGGTCGCTTTTATCGCCGGCGCGAGAGGGTGACTGGCTAAATGTTCGGCGTAGCTTTGCCTTATCGGTCCTGGAAAGTAGCTATGCAAGTAAATATCGTAATCGGGAGCCGATATCGATTCGCTTCTATCCATGATGTCTTGTGTCAACTGAATCTTACTGGCGGCCATCAACACGGCAAATTCCGGCCGCGTAATCATTTGCCCGGGCCTAGCCATAACTTCTTTATAAGATGGAAAAGACTCAACATTGCGATCAAGCACGCCGGCGCTTTCCAAGCGTTCCGAGAGCAACAAATATTGTTCGGCATTCCCTTTCACGCGTAATTGCTCAAGCGATAGACACAAACTCTGTTTGTAATTATTGGCCAAAACCGCATCGCATACTTCGCCGGTTAAAGCATCAAAAGTTTGCCGATAATCGCTTATTCCTTGTTTTTTCTGAAGCCCCGTTAGCAATATTTTGAGATTGACTTCATGATCGGAGCAATCGACCCCGCCCGAGTTATGAACCGCATCGGTATCGATACGCCCGCCTGCCAAGGCGTATTCGATTCTCGCTTTTTGCGTGAAACCGAGATTAGCACCTTCACCGACAACCGCTGCACGCAATTGCAGCGCATCGATACGTACATCGTCGTTATTTCGGTCGCCTACGTCTTCATGTTTTTCGATTGATGCTTTCACATATGTGCCGATACCGCCCAACCAAAGCAACTCAACCGGAGCTGTGAGTAACAGACGAATCAGTGTGGCGCCATCGAGGTTTTTATAACGAATACCCAACCATTGCCGAAGTTGCGGAGAGACGGCTATGTCTTTCGCATGACGGGGATAAACACCGCCGCCTTCGGAAATCAAGCTTCGGTCATAATCGTCCCAGCTCGACCCAGGCAATTCGAATAAGCGCTTACGTTCTAAATAAGATTGCTCGAGGTCGCTTGGATTCGGATCGATAAAGATATGGCGCCCGCTGATCGCGGCTAGCAGGCGGGTGCTATGAGACAACAACATTCCGTTACCGAATACATCTCCATCCATGCTGCCGACACCGACTACGGTAAACGGTTCGCATTGAATATCCTTGCCAAGTTCGCGAAAATGCCGCTTGATGCATTCCCAAGCGCCTCGGGCAGTAATCCCTAACGTTTTGTGGTTATATCCGTTAGAACCGCCGCTCGCGAAGGCATCGCCAAGCCAAAACTGGTATTGAGCCGAAACCGAGTTAGCCAAATCCGAAAATTGCGCTGTCCCCTTGTCGGCCGCAACAACCAGATAGGGATCGTGATCGTCATAGCTCACGATACCGGGTAAAGGCACAACCTGATCTTCGACATAATTGTCGGTCAAATCGAGCAAACCCTGAATCAGCTTGACATAAGCCTTGCGGCCCGCTTCTCTAAAGCCGGGATCGGCAACCGGCGCCTTGACGATAAACCCGCCCTTTGCGCCTTTCGGAATAATCAGCGCGTTCTTGCTCATCTGAGTTTGCATCAGATCTAAAATTTCGGTTCTGAAATCGTCGGGACGGTCCGACCAGCGAATGCCGCCGCGAGAGATTTTACCGCCGCGCAAATGAATCCCTTCCATATCGACGGCATGCACATATATTTCATTTTGAGGTTTAGGGGCCGGCATATCGATGATGCCGAGACTATTGATCTTGAACGCGATAAAAAAATCGTCCCGATTTTGTCTGATATGGAAATTACAGCGCATCGTTGCATCAATTAAATTAAACAACGTACGCAATATTCTGTCGTGATTGATATCAGTTACGCTATTAAGATTCTCCAGCAATTTAAGACGTAACGGAAACAACAACTGTTCCTCGCGCTGCATCGGCTCCCCTAAATTAGGGTCGGGCCTGAAACGGGCCTCGAAATACTCAAGCAAGGCGTAGGAGGTACTAGAGTTGGCGAGTAATGCCTGATTGAAACTGCTAGTAGTGGTCGGATAGCCCAATTGCAGATAATAGTTGCGATACGCACGCAACACATCGATCTGCTGCCAAGTCATACCAGCCAATACTAGTAAGCTATTCAATTCGTCGTTTTCGGCTTTTCCGTTAAATACCGCACCGATACCGGATAACAAGCGTGACTTTAACTCCGTAAAACTGTCATGTTGAGACTTCGCAGCCGAAATCGTAAAGCTTTTAATAAAAACCGAGCGGCCGGATACCGTCAATGGAAATTGAACCTGATCCAAGACTCGCAAGTTAAAGTTTTCGAGAATTGGAATATATTCGTCCAAATAGCGTTCTTGCCGGCTGCAAAAATGTAAACGATACTGACGAACCAGGCCACATGGTCTCAACAGACCGATTGTCATCGGACTATCATCCTGCAACGATTCGATTAAGCCAATATCCTTGACGGCATGACGCGGAGGCATCAATGCTTGATAGCCGGGCGGAAAAACCATGCGGTATTTTTGCCATAATTTGCCGGCCTTGTATTTACCGTAGGCGCGCTCCAGAGTTCGGCACAAGGATGCAGACCAGGGCCTGACCTGTTTGTTGAGATCCCGGTCCAACTGATCGACATCAATCGTTATGGTTTCGGCACTCGGCTTCAGCAAAAAATGCAACCCCAAATAAGGGCCGCTAAGCATAATTTTACGGACTAATTCGGCACTGCTATCGAGATTTGACGACAAGCGCTCTAACAATAGGTATTCAATCTCTTCGTTATACAATTGAATCGGGACGATAATCAGAGCGGACAACGATTCCAGACCGAAACCGCCTAAAACCACTAGTTTGATGCCTTCCGGGCGATACAGGTAACGCCTGAGCGACCGAATCAACAAGTCCAGTTGAGGTATTTCGAGCAAAAATAAGTCGACTTTCGGAAACAAATTGAATATCTCTTTAAGCTGCAGATATTCATAACTATTTTCAGGGGTTTTATGATGCGCTAATGTTTGTTCGATTTTACGTTGTAAAAACGGAATATTGCTGCATGCTCCCCCCATTTCCGCCTCATCAAAAACGCCGAAAAAACCGTAGTCGCAAAAACCGCCTCCATTCGGCAACGTGAGTTTGAACCCTATGTAAATCAAGGATTGGTCGTGAATCAATGGGCTTCTTATCGGTAAGTATTGGATGATTAGAGGATAATCGCGCGCCCAAACAGCCTGCATCACTCGGAGAAAGTCCGATATTGCTGTAGGATTATTGTCATGACAAAATTCTGAACCCAAGGCTTTAAGCGCGGTCACCGAGTCTTGATCCTCGGACGAAAATCGATATGTCCTAAAAGGGATAAAAGCCTTTTGCTCAAGCCAATCGATCAAGGCGCTAAATTGAGAAAACTCGGAAATTTCATTAAGCGCAAGCAAGCTTTCCTTCAAGGCTATGCGATCTCGATCAAGGGTTTCGGCCCACTCGATGATTGCCGTTATCCTTTCGAAAAATGCATTTTTGACACCTGAATCAACCGCTTCAAGACGCAATACGATCAACAGTTGCTTGGTTCCGGACAAACCATTACTTTCCAAATCAGTTATCATTGTTCCCTGACGCTTAATGGTCAAAACGGGATGTGCCAATAATTGAAACGGAAGTTGTTGATCGCTTTGTAACGCCAATAAAGAATCGACAACATGCGTTAAGTTGCGACAGACAATCACGATGAATTGTTGAGGATCGTTCGGTATCGTCAGTGCTTTCACGATATGCGTTTCGATATCGTTAGTGAAGAGTTCAAATATCTTGGCAATCAGCGATGACGATATATGGGGGGGCAATGAAACAAAATAGCTGTCCGGGAATAACAGCATTTCCGCCAATTTAATTAAAAATCGCCGGTTTTGATTGTCGCCTTGTCCTTCGAGGATGTGTTGTACCGCCTTTAATTTTCGGCGTTGACGCGATGCCTTTAGAGCAAGGTTACCGGCTCTCAGATATACTTTCACGAACTACTCCTTGAGTTTCTGTTGATAAAAGTCACGGCTAAGAATTGCACACGAAATAAGTTTATCAAGACTTTTAGGCGGCCGTTCCTTTCAAAGAGGAATCAGGGGAATCACTTAAGGCTATTATTTCATGCACGGTTATTACTCTACCACGCTAAAAATGTAGTGCATGAAACTAAATTTGGCAGTTTAACCATGAAGCACATGAATTTCATGAAGGATTTCAAGAAATTACCTAAACATTCTCGCTAACCTTTTTGGTGAGCGAAAGTTCTATATAAACGAATACCAAGCTATTGAATAAACTTCTTGTTCTTCATTATCTTCATGGTGAAATGCTTTTTCTAGGATGAAGATTTAGTGATAAAGGTTGGCTATATAGCAAGGAGATGATCATCAAACAAAAATTTGATCAACAATTTGGGGCGATCATTATCGTAGGCTTTTTTTAATTTCTAAAACGTTTGCTTCTTCCATTCGTGTATAAGTAACCGAGTCCATCAGTGTCTTTATAAAATAAATCCCCATGCCGTTTTCCTTCGGATTATCGAAATCCGGAATCGGCACAGCTTCGATATCGAAACCTTGTCCATGATCGAAAACTTTAATATTGAGCTCGTCTTCCTGAATGTGAATCGTAATTCTGACACAGTCCTTCGGCCCTTTATAATTGGAATGCTTAATTGCGTTTGTTGTCGCTTCGGTTAACACAAGGTTCAATTGATAAGCCAAGGCATCTCGATCGCCGGAATAAAGGTCCAGCTCTCTTCCGATCCGCTCCCCGATGCTACCGATCAAATCCAGATATTTGGTTTGTGTCGGGATAATTACATCAACCTGAATATCCGCACTTTGCATAAAAGCCCCTACGATTCGCTGGTGGTTGCTTCGTTCAAATCATTATAAATTTCGAATACCCGATTCAGTCGGGTTAATTCAAACATAGACATCACTTGCGGCTGCAAATTCGACAAAGCCAATTTCCCCGATTTGGCAGTCGCATGTTTAAATCCCGCCAACAACGCACCCAGACCCGAACTATCGATAAACTTGACCTGTTGTAATTGTACGACGATATTAGGCTCACTTTCTTCTATCATATCGATAATAAATGCCTTTAAATCGCCCGAATTGTGAGCATCGATCCTCTCTTCATTGATGAGAAGCACATTGAAACCGTCTAATTGTTGCTGCGTTAATTTCATATCTTTATATATTTATTAATCAAAAGTAGTCGAAAGTGGCCGATTGTAGTAGTTATACCCATCGCACTTCAAATTTCGGCATTGACGCGTGGAGGTGCCGGGGTGTTCGGCAAAGGCTTTGACAGCAGGGATGCTGTCACAGAGCCTACATGGACGTATTCACGGCGTCCTTTGACGGACACCCCGGCACCGAAATTTGACCAGCAAAGGGTATATACTCATCGTAGATCAAAATTATGCATCGGGGCAGCAATTCTCAGTTTAAGAAATTTTGCCTTATTCAGGGTGCGGAGCCTGTCAAGCGAGCGACCGACCCTTCAACAAAGCGCATAGTTCTAGGAAGTTATTATAACGACATCCTAATCTGAAGCACTTTGCAAATCAAGAAACTCAATTCACCTCGGCAATCACATTGAACAAGAATATGGATACGATTCCTTTTAAACAAGCACTTTGGTATTGGTTTAAACTCGGTTTTATCAGTTTCGGCGGTCCGGCCGGCCAGATCAGCATGATGCATCAGGAGTTGGTCGAAAAAAGAAAATGGATTTCCGAGCACCGCTTTTTACATGCCTTGAATTATTGCATGGTTCTACCCGGTCCGGAAGCCCAACAATTAGCCACATACATCGGTTGGTTGATGCATGGTGTAAGCGGCGGTATTGCCGCCGGCGTTTTATTCGTACTACCCTCGCTGTTTATTTTAATAGCCTTAACATGGAGTTATCTGGTATTCAACGATGTTCCCGCCGTTTCCGGCATACTCTACGGTATTAAACCGGCTGTCACCGCCATTATCGTTTTCGCCGCCTATCGAATCGGCTCCCGAGCGTTAAACAACCGTTATCTTAAACTGATTGCAGCACTTTCCTTCTTCGCCATTTTCGCATTGAATATTCCGTTTCCCTTGATCGTGTTCGGCGCAGGTATCCTCGGTTGGCTCGGCGCGCATTATTTTCCGAATCAATTTCATATGCATGAACATCCTGCGAGCTCCATAAAATCCTATGGACCTGCCGTTATTGACGATCATACGGCCATGCCTGAGCACGCTAAGTTTAATTGGTCAAAAATCTATAAAACCGGTTTGACCGGTTTGGGGATTTGGGCAAGCCTGATCATGGTTTTACTGATCAATTTCGGTCGGCACGGCTTATTGGCACAAATGGCCTGGTTTTTTACCAAAGCCGCGCTTTTGACCTTTGGGGGTGCTTATGCCGTGCTGCCTTATGTTTACCAAGGAGGAGTCAGGGACTTCTCTTGGCTCACCGGAACGCAAATGATGGATGGTTTGGCATTGGGCGAAACGACTCCCGGACCGTTGATTATGATCGTTGCGTTCGTCGGATTCGTCGGCGGTTGGAATCATCCGGTGTTTGAGACTAACAGTTTAGTTTGGTCCGGCATCGCCGCGGCAAGCATCGCAACGTTATTCACTTTTTTACCGTCGTTTTTATTTATATTGATCGGCGGACCTTTAGTCGAAGCCACTCGCGACGACCTAAAAATGACTGCACCGCTCAAAGGTATTACTGCCGCCGTGGTTGGAGTAATTTTAAATCTGGCGGTATTTTTTGCTTGGCATGTTCTTTGGCCGCTAAACTTCAATGGCCCTTTCGATGTATTTTCCGCATTGACCGGCACAGTCGCTTTCGTATTGCTGTTTAAATTTAAACGTGGCATGGTAACAGTGATCGGCTTAAGCGCGATACTGGGATTGCTTTATTCGTTGCTCATCACGAACTGAGCACACGCACCGATTTCCAATATCTATCGGACCAGTATTGATTATCTAAACTGGAAATCGCGACTCCTTTGATCGTCGAGACATGCAAGAATCTTCTTTGCTCGATATAGATGCCGACATGATGCTGTTGGGGACCCGTATTAAAAAATACCAAATCTCCGGTTCTCAATTGCTGCTGCGGTATAGGCTTCCCAGTCTGCGCTTGGCGGTCGGATGTTCTAGGCAAATGAACACCTAACTTTTTCGCGAAAGTCAGATAAACGAAACCGGAGCAATCGATACCGGATTTCGAAAGCCCGCCATATTGATAAGGAATCGACGCCCATTCGCGGTAATGGCCATAGAGCGTTTGCTTTAATGCCGCTTCGGAACCGGACAAACTTATTGAAGCAGTTCTCTTCTGCCCTCCGGAACAAGCAGTTAAAAGCGCGAGTGCAAAAACTAAAGCAATAATTTTTAAATCACCGATTAAAAAACGCATAGGCAAACTCATACTGATCACAACAAAATCATTATATTTCCGTAAATTATAGCGCAAACTTAAAAAGATATTTTGCAATATAAAATCCGCTAATCGTCAAGCGCGCCAAGATTTTTCGCGAAAGCTGAAATGGGGTCCGTCCGATTTCAGCAGCGAAAAATGACTTGGCGATTATTGCCTTCGGCGGCCCCGATTCGCCCTGCGTCCGTGCCACTACGCCACATCATCGTATACTCGATGCGGCTCCGTAGCACTCCCACAAATGGCTTTACGCCGTGTCGCGATGCCTTGTATTTTGCCTCCGCCTGCGCTATTCGCGCAGACTCCGGCAAAACACCCGGCGCTACGGCTATCGGGGACTAAAAATCTTCACTTCGCTAACGCTCCGTTTCCAAGATTTTCAGCGATTGAAGGCTTTCGATTGCGCTCAAGACGAACGGAATTCGGAGGGATTCAGTGGCACATTATTAACATCAAGATTTCTAAAGGCTATGATCAACAATTATTCTAAAGAAGGTTAAACGCGAGTTACGAGAATTAGCCGCGCAAGCCTATGAACATGAACTTGCTCTTGAGCTCAAAAAACTGGATAAAAGTTTTGCTGAATGGCGTAATGGTTCGATTAGCAGTATCGAATTGAGTCATCGCGTGCATCGGCATGAAACAGGCGCGTCAAAATCTCTCTATAGAAAATATAACTACGGAGATATTCATTTTAACGTTGCTTATGCGATCGTGGCAGGCATTGTTGATGAACAAGCGGCATCGGAAGACTTAAAAAAAACCATTGCCTCATTCATTAATTTCTGCCAATTTGCGAAAAACGATGGTGATATTAAGACACCGGAGCATTAGACCGGTTAGCGGAGGATAAGACTAATGATTAAAAATCAACCAAGGCAGAAAGGTTTCTGCCTTGGTTGACCGAACTTGAGATTTATTCGGCTGCGACTGTCAACTTAACGGTTGCAACAACATCCGAATGCAGGTCGATATCGATTTCATAATCGCCGACTTGACGAATCGCCCCTTCAGGCAATCGAACTTCGTGCTTTTCAACCTTAGCACCGGCTTCAGTTAGTGCATCGGCAATGTTTTGAGTACCGACGGAACCGAACAATTTTCCTTCGTCGCCGGCTTTATGCGTAACGGTTATCGACAGATTATTCAATACTTGCGCTCTCGCTTGAGCTGCTAATAATTTCTCGGCGGCCGCTTGTTCTAGTTCGGCGCGGCGAGCTTCGAATTCGGCTATTTTTGAAGCTGTTGCAACAACCGCTTTACCTTTCGGCAATAAAAAGTTTCTGCCGTAACCGGGCCTTACGCTAACTTTGTCGCCTAGATTGCCTAGGTTTGCAATTTTTTCAAGAAGAATCACTTCCATCGTTATATACCTCTGTTTCGGCTATCGCCGAATTATTTTGCGCCGTCAGGCGCCGGATTATTTGGAAAATTTATTTCGTAAGTTCAACCACGCATCAGCCAGGCCTATACCGGCAACCGGAAACATGACATGAGGTATTATCAATAACGTGACGTAAAACATCGGCACCAAAAAACGCCCGGAGCTCATCCTTGATAGCATCAAATGTAATACCGCAGCCCCGATGAAGGTATAGAGCACAAACAATAGAATTGTGATATTCCACGCGACTTCCGAAAATATGCCGCTACCGAACCACGCAACTGCTATTACTATGATGCTGCCTATAGCTAAACGCGGATGAGTACTCAAGGACAAATACTCAGCCCTAAAGCCGCCGGGATTATAGAGCATCGATTGCCACCATCTGCCTAAAAAAAGCCCGAATAGAAGACTAAATATAGTGCCTGCAGCTACGACCCCCGTCATATAATGAGCCATGGACTGAACCGATTGCTCGATATTGTCAACAGGTACATCCGGCGATGACTCAAGCATTGGCTTTATCATCTGTTCCAGCATCGGTCGCCAAAATTCGGACGGAGAGGCTTGATAAAGATAAAACCCTAGCACTCCAAGCGCACCGAGTAATATCGCTATTTCAACCGCAAGAGACAAATGTCTGCCTTCTCTCAGAACGATTGAAATAATCCATATCGGTGACCACATCACCAAACCGTATAGCAATGCAAATTGATATCCGCCCAAGACCAAAAGGCCCAATGCAGCAGCTGCGGCACTGGCAAATAATAGCACCCATAGCCCTTCATGCGCGCCTCGGCGCAATGTCACCAAAGCAACGGTAGCCGAACTTACAATACTTACCGGGGGAATGATCAGCGATATTAAAGCTAGGGTCGATGCAATCATGATGGCTTGCATCCTCCCTCGCATGATGTATTCCGCTAAAAATTTCATACGCCCGGTTTAAATTTTATTTATGTGCGTCGCAATACGGCAATAATGCGATAAAACGCGCGCGCTTAATTGCCGTCGACAACTGTCTTTGATGCTTGGCGCTAGTTCCGGTGATGCGGCTAGGGACGATTTTTCCGGTTTCGGTAATATATTCGCTCAAGGTATCGATATCTTTGTAATCAATTTCGTTTGATCCATCCGTACTAAAGCGGCTTAGTTTTTTACGTCTCATGTTACGTGCCATAATATTCTCTCGATTCAATAACGGTTATTCTTCGGATACAGTTTCGTCGGCCTTATCATCTTCTGCCAAGTCTAAAGCTTCGTCGGCATCGGAATCATCAGCGTCGGCTCTAGTTTTCAATTCAGCCGCTTTATTTTCATCCGCTGTCGAAGTCGCTATTTTAGAAGGCTCGGTAACTGCTTCTTTTCTCAGCAGCGTCATGCTACGCAAAATCGCATCGTTAAAACGAAAACCACTTTCCAGTTCTTCGAGAGTCGGCTGATCGCATTCGATGTTCATCAGAACGTAATGAGCTTTATGGATTTTGTTGATGGGATAAGCTAAATGCCTACGACCCCAATCTTCAAGACGATGAATTTTGCCGGACGCAGCTTCAATAGTCGCTTTGTAACGATCAAGCATCGCCGCAACCTGAGCACTTTGGTCGGGATGGACTAAAAAGACAATTTCATAATGTCGCATGATTACTCCTTTCGGGAAAAAGCCTTCCATCTCTAGTCTTAAGAAAGATGGTAAAGCAAGGATATGGCACGGAATGCGCCAAAACCGGCGATTATAAATGTTTTACCAATACTGGGCAAGCGATTGCTCATTCTCTTCAGCAATTCCCAATTTGGGGATCAAAAAGGGTGCGGGGTGTGCTTGGCGAGAATATCGGCAGCAGGGCAGATTTTACTCCATGCAAATCTGCATTCACGCCATCCCTGGAGCTCGAGCCGCCGTCAAGCCCCCATGGATGGGTTTACAGCGTTCCTCGACAGACATACCCCACACCCTAAGATCGGCGAAAATGCTCAAACTGGGAATTACTACATTCTCTTATTTGTTGAATCCAAAATACAGATTGGCGCTATGGGAGATATAACTTATCGCGCGAAAGCTTCTTGCAAAAACGCAAGCAAACTTTTCCAAGAACGATTGTCGGCAAGAGAGTTATAGACGGTTCCGAAACCAGGATCGTTAGCCAGCGGATTTGTAAACGCATGCACGGTATTACCGTAAACATGTATTTGCCAATCAGCACCTGCATCGGTCAACTCTTTTTCCAGCGCCACGACATGGTCGACCGGCGCCATCGGATCGTCATTACCGTGCATCACCAATACTTTAGCTTTAATATCAGTAGCAACCAGATTACCCGGCGGAATCAGCAAGCCGTGAAAACTGGCCACGCCTTTTAGATCGGCACCGGTTCTAGCCAAATCGAGCACACACAGACCACCGAAGCAAAAACCGATCGCCGCAATCATTTGATCGTCGACCCAAGGCAATAATTTAACCGCCGATAATGCTGCAGCAATGCGCCTTTGCAACATCGCGCGATCATCCATAAATGGCTGCATCAATTGAGAGTTTTCCTCGATACTGTTCCCTCGTTTGCCTTTACCGTAAATATCCAATGCGAAACCGACATATCCCAACTCTGCAAGCTTTTTTGCCTTATCGGCAACAAATTCGTCTCGCCCACCCCAAGCATGACTAATCAACACGGCAGGCCTCCGCCCATCTAATGCATCGTCATAGGCAAAAAAACCTTCTAAAACCGCATCACCATCCAGGTAGTCGACAGTATTCGACACAATTGCCATAATTCTCTCCTCGTTTATTGGAATTTTTATAGATTATACTTTTAACACATACATGTCGGCACCGACTGTAGGGAAAAACCCGAATATTCGGTGGATTTTTGCTCAATGCAAAATCATTTCCAATCATTATATACCTTTTGCACTTCAAGTTTCGGCAATGCCCAAGCTTGCCGTTCGAGCTGCCGCCAAGCCCCCCCCCATGGATGGGTTTACGGCGTTCCTCGACTGGCATACCCCACATCCTAAACTCGGCGAAACTGCTCAAACTGGGAATTGCTGCCAAGGAGGAGGCGCTAGGGCTCGACAAAGTCTTTGTCGACTCCGCGCCAAGCCTAAACCAGCGACGACTCGCGGGAGCATTCACGGCATCCTTTTATACCTTTCGCACTTCAAATTTCGGCAGTGCCAGAGGAGGCGCCTGGGTGTCCGGTCGATTTTCGCTCCTGCAAAATCGACATTCACGCCATCCATGGCGCTCATAAAGGCTTTGCCAGCATGGAGCTGGCATAGAGCCTATACGGACGTATTCACGGCGTCCTTTAGCGGACACCCAGACGCCGAATTTTGATCTACGACGGGTATAACAAATCTTTGAGCCCAAATTCGATTAGCAAAAAAGATATTTATGCCTTATTTATTTCGACGAATTGCTCACTTATCGCCTAACCTTCTCAATTCTTTAGCCGACCTGATACAGCACAACGCGGCTTTTAAACTTTCCACGTCATACCTTCCCTTGCTCTTTTAACATATTCAAAAAACCCACTGCGGCTTCCTCAACTAGATCCAACACGCGCTCAAAACCGTACCGGCCTCCATAGTATGGATCCGGCACCTCGCGTGTAGCGAGATGCGGCGCATGATCCAACAAATAACTTATCTTACCCCGGTGATTTTCGGGACAAGCTTCGAGCAGAATCGAATAATTGTCGTCATCCATCACCAGCAAATAATCATAGCCCTCAAAATCGGCATAAATAACCTTTCTTGCTTGCAAATGTCGCAATTCTATACCGCGTTCTCTTGCGGCTTTTTGAGCCCGTAAATCAGGCTGTTCGCCAACATGATAGGCATGCGTTCCGGCTGAATCAATTTCAAATAAATGACTAAGCCCCTCCTCTTCAATTAGCTTAGTAAAGACTCCTTCGGCGGTCGGGGAACGGCAAATATTCCCCATGCAAACAAAAAGAACTTTGATTTTTTTCATAGCTGTTCGATCGATTTTGATTAAAAAACGACCGATAGTTTACATCAGCTTAATCGCAATTGAAGGATTGAATCTATGGAGTAAATTCAAATTTGCGTTTACGCGCCTGATGATACAGGTTATTTTTATGATTTAATTCATAACTTCGCTTTTTTTAGGGATATAACCTTATACAATTAAAGTAAAATACTCATCTGCCGATTTATAAGCTATCCTAATTAACGAAATAACCTGCTGATTGCTCGACTAAGCGATGGAAACGAAACATCCCTTTTCGTACTTCAAATTTTGGTAGGGCTTAAGGATTCGCAGGGGTGTTAGGTCATTTTGCTCAGTGCAAAAAAAAGCCATTCCGGCCGTTTCCGGCGATTGGATTTGCAATCAGCACGTAATTAATTTTGGATCTATTTGGGTACAGACTTAGAACGCAGCTTCGCCTCATTAATCCGAAAAAAGCATTTCACCATGAAGAATAAGAGGTTAATTCAATAGCTATGCATATGCATAGAACTCTCGTTAATCCAATAGATTAGTGAGAATGTTTACCTAATATCTTGAAATACTTCATGAGCTTGATGGTTAAACTGCCGAATTCAGGTTAATACGCAGGGACTCGAAATATTTATGAATTGATTAACGATTAACCAAAGCCAAACATTTACTTTTTAACAACTATATCCGTAACCAGACTTGAGCTGTACGGCCAATTGACAATGCATATCGCATATAATATTCACTCAGGATATGCCGGAGAACAAATATGATAATGATGAATTGGAATTCTGTTGGCGTTAAAGTAGTGGCTATCACCCTTACGGGACTGGCAATTATAGCTTGCGGCTTATTGATAACTTACGGCGTATCGGAAAAACAAAAACTAATCGAATCCGAAATTCAAAATGCCAAGAACCTGCTGCTGGTTTCCGAGTCGGTTAGGGAAAACACCAATCAAAAATGGGAAAGCGGTATTTTTTCTGTCGAGCTTGTAAAAATAATGGCCGGCGACAGCATCAATCCGGCACGAAGAGCAAAAATATTGGCGACGGTCCCGGTCATGAATGCAATGGATGTCGCCGAAGCCAAAGCTAAAGAAGGGAACTTCCGATTCAAAGCACCTCGAGTCGGCGCGAGAAATCCTGCTAACGAAGCTGATGCGCTGGAACAAAAAGCCCTTCAGTTTTTTCAAAATAATCCCCAGTCCACCGAATATTCCTACATTGATGAAGAAACCCAAGAAATCCGTTACTTTAGACCGGTAAGACTGGCCAAGCAATGCGAACTCTGCCATGGCGATCCGGCTACATCTAGCGAACTATGGGGTAATTACACAGGAAGCGATATTCTTGGTTATCGAATGGAAAACAAACGCGCCGGCGACCTTCATGGCGCTTTTGAAATCATCACCCCGTTGAACCGAGTCAATGAACAACTAAGAACCCATGTTCTGTACGCAATAGGCTTTACGGTTATCACGTTGATCGTAATAGGTGCTGCCGGTTATATTTCGATGAACCGCATCATCATTGCACCGTTAACCGATCTGGCACTAAAATTACAAGATATTGCCAGTGGAGAAGGCGATCTCAGAGCCAGGCTGAAAACCGAAGGAAAGACCGAATTTGCTTGGGTTGCGCATAGCTTCAACAATTTCGTAAAAAAAATAGCCAAGACTGTCGACCATATCAGCACGACCAGCGAGCAACTGACTCAAGCCTCGCAACGCCTTGCCCATATTTCCGAGGAAACCGAACATGGTGTCGATAGGCAGCAATCCGAAACCACACAAGTAGCCACGGCAATGGAAGAGATGACAGCCACCGTTCAAGAAGTCGCCCGCAATGCGGTTAAAGCTTCAGAGGCCGCATCAAAAGCAGACGCCGAAGCGCTGACAGGCAAAAATGTTGTGACGGCCGCCGTTGCAGACATTAACCGATTGGCATCCGAAGTGGAAAATGCCGCGCATGTCATTCATGAACTTCAATCGGATAGTAATAGCATCGGCGAAGTACTGGGCGTCATTCAAGGTATCGCCGAGCAAACCAACCTTCTGGCATTGAATGCCGCAATCGAAGCAGCCAGAGCCGGAGAACAAGGTCGTGGCTTCGCGGTTGTCGCCGATGAAGTCAGAACGCTTGCCAGCCGCACGCAAAATTCAACGCTGGAAATCCAAAAAACGATAGAACGCTTACAAGCACGTGCGGAACAAGCAGTCAAAGTTATGGAAAACGGAAAAAAACAAGCCACGACCAGTGTCGAGCAAGCCGCATCGGCCGGCGAAGCAATCGCCAGCATTAGCGACAAAATCGATACGATCAACGACATGAACAATCTAATCGCAAACGCCGCCGAACAACAAAGCATGGTTGCCGAGGAAATCAACCGCAACATTAGCAACATCAGTTCCGTTTCCAACGAAACATCGATCGGCGCTAGAAATACAACAACCGCATGCCGAGAATTGTTGACCTTGGCCAGCCAATTGAAAGAAATGGTTGGCCAATTTAAAACATAGGAGGCCAGCAATACCCTAGACAGGTTTCGGTGGCAGGGATAGCCTCCGTCAAGCCATGGACATATTTACCAGCAATTCCCAATTTGGAGATCAAAAAGGGTGTGGGGTATGCTTGGCGAGGATGTCGGCAGCAGGGCAGATTTTTGCTCCATGCAAAATCTGCATTCACGCCATCCTTGGCGTTCGAGCTGCCGCCAAGCCCCCATGGATGGGTTTACGGCGTTCCTCGACAGGCATACCCCACACCCTAAAATCGGCGAAACTGCTCAAACAGGGAATCGCTGGGTTGAATGCAAATTTTGCATATACCTTTCGTACTTCAAATTTCGGCAGTGCCTAAGGAGGCACCGGAGTGCCTGGCAAAGGCTTTGCCAGCATGGATGCTGGCATAGAGCCTACATGGACGTATTCACGGCGTCCTTTGCCGGGCCCCGGTGCCGAATTTTAATCCACGATGAGTATAGCCAAGAATAGCGTGTAGCAGGACAATGCAAGAGCAATTGCCGAGGAGCAAAATCCGCCCTACCGTCGACACCTATCAATCGAGCAACCGAACCTGACTACCCTATACATAAATATCGCAGACTCGTCTAAGTTAACCCGGATTATCGACCGATTTATACAAACTCTCTATTTTAGCGAGTAAATCGTTATATTCGGCTGAACGCCAAACCGCATAATTTAGATTTTTGAAGTGTCCGGTCAGACGAGTAAAATAATCCCGCACATGGTTTTGGTCGGTAAAGCGATACTCCGCATCGACCAACTTGATAATCAGCATAAATATTTCTTTTTGCCGCTCAAGCGGAACCGACACGTCAACAGCGTCGAAAGCATCCTGTTGCAGATAGATCATATCGACGAACAAGGCTTGCTGATACAGCACAAAATCGTCCAAAGTCACGCCTTCCTCGCCGGCGACTTGTATCATTTGATAGACACTGTCGCCCCGAACAAGCAAGTCTAAAACTTTGGATACGCGTTCAGTCCACCCTGAAATAAGCTCACGATCATACCAAGACCTAAGCTGCTCTAAATAACGAGACCAGGATAGCAACGGATCGACAGCCGGATAAAAACGTTTATAGGCCCGGTCGGCACTCAGTCCTAAAAAAGTCTTGACCGTGCTCAAGGTCGATTGCGTAACCGGTTCCTCGAAATTACCGCCGGCCGGCGAAACGGTTCCGATCATCGTCAGACTTCCGGTTCCTCCGTCACGGTTTTTTATTACGCCGGCTCGCTCATAAATATTTTTGATCGCCGAGTCTAAATAGGCCGGAAAAGCCTCTTCGCCCGGAATCTCCTCGAGCCGCGCCGACGTTTCGCGCATCGCCTGCGCCCAACGAGACGTCGAGTCGGCCAGCAACAGCACATTCAAACCCATTTGCCGATAATATTCACCGAGCGTGATTCCCGTGTAGATCGACGCCTCCCTGGCCGCAACCGGCATCGACGAAGTGTTACAGATAATGATCGTGCGGTCCATCAACGATCCGCCGGTCTTCGGATCGATGGTCATCGGAAATTCGGTGATGGTCTCGACGACCTCGCCGGCTCGCTCCCCGCAAGCGACCACGATGACAATGTCAACCTCCGAATTTCTCGATATCAAACTCTGTAAAACCGTCTTACCTGCGCCGAAAGGCCCGGGGATACAGCCGGTGCCGCCTCTGGCAATCGGAAAAAAAGTATCGATCAAACGTAAATGCGTTATTAAGGGGTCAGATGGATATTGGCGTTGCACCACATTATTGCGCAGCAATTGTTGCGATAACGGCAAGCGAATCGGCCATCGCTGTTTGAGCGTAATGATTCGCTCTTTGTCGTTGGCCAGTTTGATTTTTGCGACGGCCTCATCGACCGTAACATTACCTTCCTGAATCCAAGTCACCTCGATCTCGCCATTGATGTCGAACGGCACCATGATCTTATGACTGAATCGGCGCTCCTGAACGGCCCCGATCGCACAACCGGCATAGAGTTTTGCACCGGCTTGTACGCACGGTGTGAATGCCCACTTGGTATTTTGATCCAACGCAGGCAAATCGACTCCACGAGGCAAAAAATAGCCGTATTCGGTCGCCAATAAATCGAGGGGATTTTGCAAGCCGTCATAGACTTGTCCCAAAAGCCCGGGCCCAAGTTCGACCGACAGTAATTCGCTGGTCAACACAACCGGATCGCCAACACCGACTCCTGTTGTGTTTTCATAAACTTGCGCATCGGCACGATTGCCGTAAATACGCAATATTTCTGCTTTAAGCCGCTCTTTATGTTTAGCTTCGCTTCGGCTCGGCAAAATGTAAATGACTTCATTCTTCGTCAGCGGCGTGTCAGCAACCGATTCGATCGATACAATATCGTCCTGAACAGAGACGACTCTCGCCGAAGCCTGATCCAAACCCGTTGTCAATGTGCTTTCATTCATCGTAGAAATTTATCCAAATTCAATCGAAACGCCGTCTAATCCGGCCGAGACTAATTCGTCAAATCGTAAAACGGCCTGCTCTTTGTCGTAATGGGTCCAACGGTTAATGACATCCCATTTCAATACATAAATGACGACTGCGGGAAAATCGAAGTAATGCCCCTGCCCGACTCTCTGATAATGCCGCCAAATCAACTCGAGAATCAGTCTTTCCAACTCCAGCGGCCGATCTTGTTCAATCAATTCGCTGGCTTGTCTAACCCAAGGCAATAAGGCATCCATTCCGAAAGCCGATTCACGCCAATGTTTTTTGATAAAGCGTAAACGCTCGCCAAAACCGTCAAAAGGCGCGCCCAAGGTTAAACTCTCGCCGTCGCGCCTTCTTCTGAGCGCCGTCAAAATAGTCCTTAATTCCAAACGCCACATGACGATATCTTTTAGAAACGGGTTCCTGATTGCACGCCACATGACCATCCCTTGTTTAACGACGGCTTCGTCATCGAGTTCTTTCATTTTCGACCAATGCAGCAAGGCTTCAATTCTTGCCAAATCGTCGGCATCTTCGTTATCTAGCAAGGCCAAACGCTTATCCAACTGAATGCGCGAAATCGGCGGCTGACGGGTCTCGAATAGTTCCGTCGGATGGACAGGAAGGCTGCTAAGTAAAAGCGTATATTTATAATTTTCGCCGCTCACTTGACGATGCCTTGCAAGAGCGCTCTAAAACGCGGTTGTAAATGCTCCAAAAACAAAGTGGCAACGGCTTCATCGGTAAAATCGATGACCATGTTGTTCTCTTCAAGCTTGATTACGATACCCGATTTGATTTGATCCGAAACTTCAAAGGATACGCCATCGCGCAACAAATCCGATGCGATCGCGGCGGTCAGATGCGATAAGGCTCCTTGCTTAAGCTCCTCCGGGTTTCTTCGCAAATCCTCGACGCCGACGATATCCTCGGGTAATTGAAAAATGATTTTAGAATTTTGATCGAGCCCGGTTTTTTCTCGGACTCGGCCCGCCAATGCCAGTATCAATTGCTCGATAAATTCGGATTTGGCCATTTGTTTACCGACCACGCGCATGACTTCCTGACTAAAGCTACCGAGCAATGTATCGCGTAATTTAAGTAACGCATCCCGCCCCGCCAAGCGCAACGCATCGACACCGGAAGATTTAAGCGCTTCGGCTTCGGCTCGTGCTTTTTCAAGCAATAATTGCGCCTCTTGCTCGGCTTCCTCGACAATCCAAGCGGCTCGTTTTTGTGCGTTAAGGACGATATCCTCGGCTTTAGCTTGTCCGGCATTAATCGCTTCCTCTCTCAAGCGCTCGATCAATTTCTCGACGCCGCTCGATGCAACTTCCGCTTTTTCCGCTTTCATACTCTCGACTCTTAAGATTGAGGAATTCCGCCGCTAATTACTAGGGCGAAAATAAATGCAAAGACGGCAAAGCCTTCGACGATCGCGGCGGGGGCTACCGATAAGCCGAAAATCTCGGGTTTGGCCTTCGAGGCATGAATCGCCGAGGCGCAGCATTGCCCTTGATAAATCGCACTGAACATCAGTGCGAATCCGGCCAAGACGCCAACGGCAAAAATACCGGAAGCATTCGCTTCGGTAATCGGCCGATTCAGCGTAAACATCACGACAATGCCATAAATCACCTGAGAAGACGGCATCGCCGAAACCCCGACATAGCGACCGTGCCCGGTTTCGGTATCGAGCATCGCGCCGATCGCGGCTTGGCCTGCAACCGCACAACCAATAATGCTGCCGATCGCACCCAAGGCCATCGGCGCATATAAACCGATCCATCCTAAAATCACTAATACCTCAGCCATCAACGGACTCCTTTTTTGGAAAATGCTTTAAAGGGATAACCTTCATCGGAAACGCTCCAGTTATAAAATTCGATAAAATTCAAACGTAAACCATGTACCAAGCCACTCATCAAACATAACATCAGATTCAAGACATGACCGACGATTAAGATCAAAATACTGAACAACAACCCGGGACCGGGTAAGGCATGATAAACCTGCACCGCCAATTGATTAAAAGTCAGCGCCAACGATGCGCTAGCCAAACCCAATGCGAATAGACGCATATAACTGAGCACATCACCGAATAATTGAGTAATGCCGATCAAGCTCTTGACACCGTCCAGCAAACGCCAAAACAAGTCGCTCCAGCGTTTTAAACCTCGTTCGCTGCTGAACAGCAACAACAAAACGCCGCCCGTAGCCGGCAAAATAATGCCTACTTGACGCAACCCGTCATTATCCGTTGTCGCCGAAAGCCAAAAACAAAAACCGCCGACTACTGCCAACAGCCAGCCGATAGAGGCCAATGCCGTTAAGGAAGGGTATCGGCGATAGGCTCGAATCGCATTGGCCAAGGCAATATGCCCGACGCCGACCGCGATCGACAAGCGCATCATCCCGTCGAAATCGTTAATATCGATAATCTTTAATGCAGAAATAAATCTTTCTTCGGATGGACTGTAGCCGAAATAACCGCCCGATAAAACTCCCCAAACAAGCGAAACAAACACGGTGTTAGCAGCCAGGACTCTAAGTCTCCGATCCTTGATGCTCTGCCCGAGACTGCGCCATTTGAACATCAGTATTAACCCGAAAACCGCGGCATAACCTGCGTCGGACAGAATCATCGCAAAAAAAACGCTAAATGAAAAAAACACGACAATAGACGGATCCCAACCGTAATAATTCGGCGTTTGATAAAAATTGACGATATCTTCGCCGCCGGCCAGTTGCCGAGGATTATCGAGCAAGGTCGGAGGATTGTCGCCGGGATCCGGGTCTTCGACCAATACGGCCAAACCATGATGTTCGGCAAAACGAAGAAATTTTTCGGTATGTGCTTCCGGCAACCAGCCTTGCAAGGCGAACACGCCGGCCTCGTCGCGTGTAATTGTTTGCGCCTTGGCCAAATCGGCCTGATCCAGCGCCTCACTGAAATGCACCGTCATCAAGGTAATCCAGCGAGTCAAGGACTCTCGTTCGGCCTGTAAATCCTCGAGCGTCAATTCGACCTGGCTTCGCTGAGTTTTCAATGTCGAAAGCGGTATCGAGCCGGTATGAGTTCTTACCACCGGCATGCTGTTTTCGGGCGGCTCGGATTCGGCAACGACGACGACATAGCAATATAAATTATTCTGATAAACCGTCTGCCAAACCCAGTCGCAGTCCTCGAGCTTTTTCATCATTCTTTTGGGAATAATGTAAAACCATAATCGGTAACCGGCCAATTGCGCGGTTTCCGGTAACTGGAAGTCGCCCCACGGTTCAACCTCATCGATTCGTTTCGACAAGGCGTCGTAAATATCGGTCAACTCGCGAACTTTCGCCTTAATGGCCAAAACTTCCTCGGTAATCCTTTCAAGATCGAAACGCGTCGCGTCTTTGATTTGATGTCTTTTGTTCGCGCAGGCATTAAGATACTTAAGCGCTTCGACCACGCCTTCGGTATTTTTAGGCGCGCCGAACTCCTGCCCAGGCGGTTCGGCTAAAGGAATCAAGTGCAGACCGCCTAAGGCTTGCACTTGCTCCAATATCCGACGCTTATCGGACAACATGCCGCAAAAAGTAATCTTTTTCAGCTTGACGATTGCCATTTAGACACCTTGTTTAATACGGAGTTGTTTGGTCATTTTTGCCCGAACAACATCGGCTCGTTCGGCATCGGACAGATAAATACGGATTTTGCGTATATTGCGCTCCGTTTTAGGAATCAACACCTTATCGAACAAATTAACCTTTTGTGTCACTTTTTTGACCGCCGCTTCCAAAATCGTCAATCGACGCCTGTCGACCTGTTGCCGCAACTTCAACTCCAGCATAAGTTTCAATTGCACGACCAACGCATCGACCCAGTGCGGCTTCAGATAAGGCGAGTAGGTCATCGTCACTAGGTCAACCTTCCTTAGTATCGGTACCGTAATACCGACAATATTCTCCTCGCCTATTTCGACCGCCGAGACTTTAACCAGATCGTTTAAATTAATATCCCGATAGGACACCATCGGTAATGTTTCGCTCACTTTTTGCCGGCACTGTTCAATTTGCAGTTCGGTAGTTTTGAGCTGCGCCAAGCCTTTGGCCCGCTCGGCCATCAACTGTCTTCGTTTGAGATCGAGCGAAGGCAAATATTGCCGGTAGCGTTTAAGTTTGGCGCTTTCCTTATGCAATGAAGCCTTGTTAAGCGAGAGTCTGGCCATGACTTTTCTTCGGGAAATATTTATCGATCAAGGCTTGTTTCATTAATAACTCGCTTTCCTCGAAACATTCGGCCAAGGTTTGCCATCCTAAATCCAAGGCCTGTTCCAATGAAATAGAGACATTGATGTCCATGAAACGTTTTTTAAATAATTGCCCGAATCGAAGCAATTTTTTATCGTAATCGGACAAATCGAAAGCCATCGCCTGCTTTTGTTCGGCGTCGACCGAGCCCGCGTAAAAACGGATCATCGTATTCATGATTTGCGCATGATCCTCGCGCGTGACCTTACCGATGACATGTTGCTTCAACCTAGACAACGAACCGAAAGGATCGAGCATGCCGTCGTGCAAATAAAACTGGCCCTCGGTAATATAACCGGTATTGTCCGGAACCGGATGCGTCACATCGTTACCCGGCATCGTTGTCACCGACAAAATCGTAACGGAACCGGCACCTTTATAATCGCAGGCTTTTTCGTATCGGCGCGCCAACTGCGAATAGAGATCGCCCATATAGCCGCGGTTCGACGGAACATGCTCCATTGAAATACCGACTTCCTTCATTGCATCGGCGTAAGCGGTCATATCAGTCATCAACACCAACACCCGCTTGCCCTCTTCTACTGCAAAGCGTTCCGCGACCGCCAATGCCATATCCGGCACCAATAGCCGTTCGACGATAGGATCGGAAGCCAGATTGCAAAACATCACGGTCCTCGCAAATACTCCCGCTTCCTCAAATTGCGATCTAAAATAATGAAAATCATCGAAAATCAGGCCAAGCCCTGCAAAAACCACGATATCGGCATCAGCCTGAATGCCGATTCTAGCCAAAAATGCGTTAAACGGTTCGCCGGAAATAGAGAAAATCGGTATCTTCTGACTTTCCACCAGACAATTGAACAGGTCGATCATCGGCACTTGCGTTCGTATCATTTTCGAAGCTAAAACTCGTTTCATCGGGTTCACCGATGCACCGTTAATCGTCACTTTCGGGTCGGGCTTAAGCGTCGAACCACCGTCCATCGGCTCCCCCGTACCATTAAAAATCCGGCCAAGAATATTCGCAGAATAAGTCACTCGCATCGAATGACCTAAAAAACGCACCGACGCCGCAGTCGAAATGCCCCGAGTTCCCGAGAAAACCTGCAAAGCCACCTTGCTACCGTCGATTTTGATAACTTGTGCCAAAGATTCGCTGCCGTTGCCGTCTTCGACTTCGGCTAAATCCCCGAACCGGGTTGTGATTTCTTGGTTTGCGAAGGTATTGTCAACTTTCACAGTAATGATATTACCGACAATGGACAAAATATTGTAATGTCTGACCATATGTTCGATCATGCGTAACCCCGGAAATTAGCCTAAATATAAGCGGATTATAATATTGTAAGATGACGTTATGATAACAAGTCAAGCCGATATAGAGTCTTATTTTTGATATACGGCTCGGAATAGAGAAGTTAAGCAGTAGTTTCGCAATTGCGCGCTACCAAAACAATCGGCGATATCAGATTACCTATAGGCTTTTTCTTAATTAATCCTTTACTAGCCAATTTTCAGCACTGAGATGCCTATCAAAGGCTGTACGATGGAATCTTAATAGGATGCAGCACTGTCGATCGACGTTCGGTCAATAATAAAACCATTATTCTCAATCCGATTGCGGCCGTTGTGCTTGGCTTGATATAGCGCGGCATCGGCCGATTCAATTAGCCGCATCGCAATATCGGCTGCGCTCGAAAGTATATGCTTAGGCGCCGAATAAGATGCTGCGCCTATCGAAATAGTCACCTGAATCGGTTTACCATCGAAAACCATATTAAGCGCTTCAACCGTACATCTTATACGTTCGGCGATAGCTATTAATTTACTTTCGTCAAGGTTCGACAACAAAGCCACAAACTCTTCGCCACCGTATCTAGCCAAAACGTCGTTGTTACGTAGCAGATTTTTTACCGATCCTGACACTTGTTTAAGCACATAATCTCCGGCTTGATGTCCGTGGGTATCGTTGATTGACTTAAAATAATCGATATCGAGAAACAAACAGGACAATGGCTCGCCGCTTCGTTGGCAGCGGTCGATTTCTTCTCCAAGCCTTTGCTCAAGAAAACGTCTGTTGTTGACGCCGGTCAGTGTATCGATCAAACTGGTCCTGCGCATCATCTCGAAATTGAGATTATTTTCCAAACAAATACTGACCACCGAAATCATATGTTCGATAAAATCGGTCGCCATTGTATCGATAAAACGTTCCTGCTGAAAGCTACCGAAATTCAACGACCCTAGGTATTTTCCGCGTCGGATTAGCGGAATCAATGCGACACTAATAGGCTTTCGATCGGTATAGCTAAAGAATTCTGAACATTTTGGATGATAGGCGCCGATATAGGGTTTTACTGCAAAACCGAACAAAGTTTTCAACTGATGACGGTCTTTAAGCAGAGTTAATTGCTTTGTGGTCTTGATATCGAAACCGTCTTGTATCAAATACTCCGATAATTCGTTTTCTTTATCGACCAAACATAGACTGATAACATCAAGGTCGAAAAATGCCTTACCATCTTCAAGAATATGAACAATCATTTCGGATAAAGAATTTAAGTTAAGCAAGCGTCTTTCAAAAGCTTGAAATCGCCTTAAGGCGTTACTGTTATGCTGAACCCGATTGATCATGCCATCTAAATGACTTTGCAATATCGACAAATCGGTCGTTAAATCTTCTTCCAAAGCTAAATCTCTCATTAATAAAAGTCCTACTCCCTTACCAATATACTGATCAATTTTTTAGCGAAATTCGATCCAACGATAAAGATGGATGGCATTTAAGAGCTGGAAAAATCCATCCTTAGGGAACTTGACGGCTGATCTCGACCGCAAAGGATGACGGAAATCCCGATTTTGATGAAGCAAAATCCGATCCACTTCCGTCATCGCCGCCAAACACACCACAAACCCACCTAAGGATTAGGCGTTTTCCAATCAGATAAGGAGTAACAATCATCGCTACAGTTAGCCTTTAAAGATTAGCAGTAAAATAAAAATTTACGAATGCCGCAGTCTTTCTTATACCCTTTGCTGGTCAAATTTCGGCGCCGGGGGGTCCGTCAAAGGACGCCGTGAATACGTCCATGTAGGCTCTGTGACAGCATCCCTGCTGTCAAAGCCTTTGCCGAACACCCCGGTGCCTCCTTAGTCACCTGCCGAATTTTGAAGTACGAAAGGTATACATAAACTTTCCTGATTAGCAAGATGCTTCAGCTTGCTGAAGCCAATTGTCCGAGCAGTGGCCAGTCGTAGCCACTTCTGCGGGACGGGTTATTTAACCCGTCCCCAACGTTTCGGTTTGCCCTAAACATTTCGGCTAACTTCGGCCAAAGTCAAAACGTTTAGGACGGGGTTGCAAACCCCGTCCTGCTAGGGATATGCTGGTTTTTGGCCTTTAGCTGAAGAAACTTGCTAATCAGGTAAACTTTTTCACTAAGCAACTTGTTCGTTGAAACTTTGATGGTATTCTTTTGAGGTAAGCTTTATTTGACCACTCTCCGTTTAACCCTTCTTGTGGAGTATGCAAAATGAATCGAGAAACAGACAATTCAGCTAATCGTCCGGACGAAAACGTAACTAAAATGGTTGAGTCCATTGATCGCGATGTTGAACGTGGAGAGGACATTGTGATGGCAGGCTTATGTATCGTAATGATGTCGACTTTTTTTGCACCGGTGGCTCCTCCGGCAGTATTATTGCCTTTTGTCGCTGTTACTTTCGCCGTATCGGCGGGACTGGCAAGGTTAAATTACCGAAAAATCGAACGGAAATTGGCGAATTTCCTAGTGATGATTGAAGAACCGGAACAATCCAAACTCAAACCGCTTGAAGCGGTGTTTAAAGCATCCCCCTATGAATCGCTAAGTCAATCTTTTAATCCTTTTAAAAATATCAAGCGTACCGCTAAATCAATACTCGGCGGATTATTGATCAACCCGTTGTGGATGCCTATTTTCTATATGATTGGCCTACAAATCGATGAAGAAAAAAAATTGATCGCCCTGAATCAAGCCGTCATGTCTATCGAACAAGAACCAGTCGATAAGGCATTTGAGTTTTACGCGTAAATTGCAAGGCAAGAAAGCGATCATACCACTCGATTCGCTTTAATGAAGGGTGTTTCGCTTGGCTTACCGATTAAGTCTCCAGCAACCTTATTAACTCCCATCTTTTTAACCACATCAAAAACCCGGCGCGTACTCACCGACTCAACAACCGTAACTTTATCAAACGCTTGCACGGCTTCGACCATCAACTGTAAATTTTTGCTGCTGTCTTTGTGCTTTTCAATTTGATCAACGAAGTATCCACCGATTTTGACAAAGTCGACCGGCAAATGTTTAAGGTAAAAAAACGATGAAAATTCAATCCCGAAATCGTTTAATGCGCACCGGCAGCCGTATTCTTTAATGCGCCTTACAAAACGTTGAGCGATAACGAACTGCCCAATCACCGAAGATTCACTAATTTCGAATATGATTTGACTCGGATCAACCGCGTTTTTGTTTAATAATTCTGCCATATCCGAGCAAAAATCGGGGTCTAAAAACAAAGCGCCGGATAAACCGATCGAGATGCTAATCCGATTCCCTGATTGATTATAGAAAGCAAGTTCATTAATTGCCGTAACGACCAGAAGACGCTCTAATCGAGGCGCGAACCCTAGTTGCTCAGCATAAAGCCAATATTCATCCGGCGGAATCAAACTACGGTCATCTCGCCGTATACATAAGCGGACGTTAAAATAACTTTCGCAACGCTGATCGATATCCCAAACCGGCTGATAACTCAACACGAATCGGTCCCTATCGAAAGCGATATCAAATAAAACTTGCCATTCACTCCGCCTTTTGCCATTACCTTGACTATTACGCTCCCGATCAAAAAATAAATAGAAACCGTCTTTTTTTGCATGATGCATCGCCGAATGAGCATTAGCCCTTAATTGATCGACAGTATTGCCATGCTGCGGATAGAGCGCTATACCGATACCCGTTGATAAGAAAAGGTTTGGCGAATCGATTTCCACATTGTGTGATTGGACTTCATCAATGATTTTATTCGCTAATACAATAATCCCTCGCTGTTGACAATTCGGCATTATCAACGCAAAACGATTATCGCCAATACGATACAATCGATCGGAAGATCTCAGAATGGGCTTAAGTCTGCTTGCGACACGAAGCATGTAAGATTTATCGAAACGTAAATCGCCGGTACCACGCGGAGTCACATCAAATACCAGCAAGGCCAACTTGCCGCCATGTCTTTTAGCCGATGCGAGACGATCGGCTAATTCGGATTCAAAGCTTCTCTGATTGCCCAGACCGGTAACCGGATCGAAATTTGCCATGGTTAATAACTTTTGCTCAACGATATGTTCGACACTCATATCGACGCCCATCGAAAGCACAAATGCTTCTTGGTTTTCACCATCCTGATAAAACGGCGCATGAATCCAAAATATGTCGCGACTTCCACCTAGCTTCGATACTAAACGTCCTTCAATTTGCAGTCGCTGCGCATACCTGTCGTTTCTTAGCCTCGCTAATTGAGCCCGATGATGTTCCTCGGAAGACGGCAAATAGAGATCGAATAACTTACCGATAATCGAATCCCTTTCTTCACCCAATACATCCGCCGCCGCCTGATTCGCACACGCAATCAACCCATTCATCCGTTGCGTAATCATTATGACGGGGGCGGTACTCACCATACGATTAATAAAATCTCTTTCATCGGCTAAATTCCGGTTATGCTCTATGATTTCAAGGGTATTGGTATTTACGATTTGCTCCGCCAACTCAAGCTGTTGAGCCAATCCTAATACGGAATGATTCAGTTGATCTATTTCGTCATGAAAAAATGGAAACAGTCTTTTAGTCTTTACTTGCTGTCTGAATGCCGGAAATTGCCGACCGGCCAATAACGGAATCGCTCTTGACAGTCGGACCACGCGACCAATGAAAAACCAGAGGACAGTCGATAATACCAATAGCGATAAGAAAAAGCTCAGCAATGTTTGAATCCAAATTGATCTCCGCTTGGCATTTAAAACATCAATATCGTGAGTGATATCGTTAACAAAGACAAAAAATGGCGCACGATTTGTCTCCGAGTGATTCATACGTCTCATACCGAGCTCATAGTAGCGGTCTCCGAAAGATAACCGTTCGTTACGGTCGGCAAAACGGCTGACTGCGTCGCTCTTGGATAAAATACCTAAGATATCGAAATCCAAACCGGAAAATGTTCTAGCGGTTAATTTGACCGTATAATTCGGGTCTTCAGACGTGAGGGAATCTTCGACTAAAATGCCGATATCGTTATTCGTTAGCTTTTTGTATTTGATGATAATGTCTGCAAAAGACTGAGATACGCTCAATACACCGGCCGACTTTGACTGCCCCAACATTGGAACTATCGCTTGTTGAAAACAAGCATCGGGACATACAATCCTGTGAACCGGTTCTTCGGAATTTAAAACCTGATGCACATCAGCATTGGATATTGCCAGTTTACGTCCCCATGCACCAATGAGTCGCCCACTCTGATCGAATAAGGTAACATTTTCAATATCCCAAATTAATTGTAATTGCTCTCCATTACGCTCCAACATTTCGGACAGTTTTTTTTCTTTATCAGCATCTTCTACTGAGAATGCTAAACCTTCGGCGAGCTGGTCCAAAGTTTGGAATGCTTCGTTGGATAAAACCTGAGCGGTGTCGAATTGCTTGCTTTGAATATGTTCGCGTTCGAGCTTGAAAACCCGGTTCACTTCGTTATAAGCATAATAGAAATAAGCGCCATACACGAACAACATTCCTATGCCGAATAAAATCGATAATTTCCAGCGCAAACTGAAAAAAGGAGATTCATCCATCGGACTTACCAATCAAACCATGACATAAACACCTCTATAACCTGAATATTATGGCTCCGCATAGGGTGAACGACATAAAAAATGTGCCGTCGAATTCAACTGAAATAAATACTCTATTCGAGAGCAATCTGACCATTGCAGAAAAAACTATTGCTTGGCTTATCGTAGCCGGCCACACAAGACAATACCGACCGAATTACTTAAATTAAGCGATTAAAACATTAGGAATATAACTATTTTCAAATAGTTAACTGATAAGTTTTAACAAAAAATCGGCAGTTTAGCGCTTTCACCCCAATTAACCCTACGATGTTATACCCGTCGTAGATCAAAATTCGGCGCCTGGGTGTCCGCTAAAGGACACCGTGAATACGTCCATGTAGGCTCTATGACAGCATCCATGCTGCCAAAGCCTTTACCGAACGCCCCGACGCCTCCATACGCTAATGCCGAAATTTGAAGTGCTATAAGGTATACTTCACGCTTTCCGTATCTTCTGTTTCCAGGATTAAAGACAATTGAATTGGTTTAATTTATTTTCGAAATAAATAAATATTATAAATCAATTAATTATAAAATAATTTATGTGTAATCTCGGAACACTATGATAACAGGCTATTCGAAGCAATAAATTCTAACGGATGAAGTATAACCTTTTTATTCAATCAAGCTACTACTAATTTATCGGAAACCTATAATTCCGGCATGAATTGACGAAATCGATTCTAAAAATGGACTTAGGTTTTGGTCGTAAATAACTCGTTGACAGGTAAGCCACTGGTTTGACCAGTGAGACTATCAAGGCTTTGCCTTTAGATTTAGTTTTTAAAGACATTTGAATTGCTCGTCGAGGCTTAGCGAAATAAACATCAAGCTAAAAACGGCCAACCCACACCACTCTTTCCCAAGTTGCTATTAAAACATGTAGCCCGTATGCGGCTTAGCGGAATACTGGACTGGCGTGGCACCGAACTTCCCGGATTGTGCTGCGCTCCATCCGGGCTACGCTGTTTAGGGTTGCCGGAGGTTAGTACTGGTCGGATACATCACAGGGAAAAGTGCGAGATCGAACGCATAGCAACGGCAGCCCTTGGGGCTGCTAATAACCGTCAAACCCCCGCTTTGCGGGGCAATATGACTACCCTATTTTTCGGAGGGTCCGGTTGCTCGATTGGCAGGTGTCGGCAGCAGGGCCTGTCAAGCGAGTTGCCGAACCCTCAACAAAGCTCATATTTCCAGGACGTTATTTATGACAAAATCTTAAGTAAGCGCTCGCACTCCATTAATGCCAGCCACCATATTGCTTAGTCGGGTCACCTTTAAAGCCGGTAGACGTTCCCTTTCCACTCGACTTTTTATTTTGTCGAATCGCATTGATAGCGGCCTGAGCCATGTTTTGCTTAGTCACCCCCCCCAAATTTCTAGCCGATTCGACGACCAGCGTCGACATCGTCGAAATATCCTGCATCGCCAATGCCGAATCCATCACAACCGCTTCCAGTAATGTATTCTCGTCTACGGCAATCTCGAGCGTCACCGGATAAGCGGATCCAGGCGGCAATGCTATCGAATAGTGGGCTTCTTGATCGGGTTCGGCAGTAGCAATCGTCGATCCATTTTTGTCCTTCGCGAGAATTTTTCCACTAACAATCAATTCGTCTCGATCGGTCACGGTGCCCTCAATAACATGCGTAGAGCTGATCCCGACTTGTTTCGCGCTACTGGAAGAATCACCGCAAGCCACGACTACCGACACAATGGTCGCACAAAAAATAAGCTTAAATAAATTATTCATCACCTTCCTCCTAATTTCACCCACCGAAGCCGGTTGGCATTCATCACAACAGTGACCGACGACATTGCCATCGCGGCACCAGCAATCATCGGGTTCAATAAAATACCGAACAACGGATACAACAAGCCGGCCGCGACCGGAATACTGATTGTGTTATAAAAAAACGCGCCCAACAAATTTTGTTTAATATTGATGACTGTCGCCTTGGACAATTCGATGGCTTCGGGCACTTTCATCAACGAACCTTGCAAAATAACGACATCCGCGCTTTCGATCGCGACATCGGTGCCGGTACCGATCGCGATACCGACATCGGCTTGCGCCAGAGCCGGCGCATCGTTAATGCCGTCACCGACCATGCCGACCTTTTCTCCTCTCTCTTGTAATTCCTTGACGACGGCGGCTTTGTCCTGCGGCAACACTTGCGCCCTAACTTCCGAAATACCGGCCTGGCCGGCAATTGCTTTTGCCGTAACTTCGTTATCGCCGGTCACCATAATAATGCGTATGCCTTGCTCTTTAAGCTGTTTAATCGCTTGTTTAGAATCTTTTTTAATCGGATCGGCCACCGCGACAATTCCGGCGATTTCGTTATCGACCGCCAACAGCATCGGCGTTTGGCCCTGCTTCGATAATGCTTGCATTGGCTCCGAATAAGCCGCGCAATCGACGTCTTTTTGCGCCATTAGCGCAGTATTGCCGAAATAAACCTGACGTTTATCGATTTCAGCGCAAACTCCGTGGCCTGCAACGGCTTGGAAACGCCGTGCCCGTGACGTCTTGATACCGCGTCGCTCCGCTTCGGCCAAAATAGCTCCCGCCAAAGGATGCTCGGAACCCGACTCGATACTGGCAGAGATTTGCAGCACTTGTTCTTCGGAAAAACCGTTCACAGCCTCGATTGTTGAAACCGAGGGTTTACCTTCGGTAACCGTGCCGGTTTTATCGAGAATCACACAAGTCATTTTACCTGCCGTCTGCAAGGCTTCCCCGTTACGAATCAAAATCCCCATTTGTGCCGCCCGTCCGACCGAAACCATGACTGAAATCGGCGTTGCCAAGCCCAATGCGCATGGACACGCGATGACGAGTACCGTCATCGAAGTCACGAAGGCATACCCCAGGGACGGCTCGGGACCGAAGCCTAACCATATAAGAAATGTCAATACAGATAAGGCGACTACGGCCGGCACAAAAATACTCGAAATTCTGTCGGCCAAACGCGCGATATCGGGTTTGCTGCCTTGCGCCTGACGCACGCTTTTAATAATCTGAGCCAATGCGGTGTCGCGGCCGATTCGCGTCGCCTTAAAAATAAAACTCCCTTTTTGATTCATCGTGCCCGCGGCAACCGATGAACCTTCGGTTTTTTCGACCGGCAAGGGTTCGCCTGTCAACATCGATTCATCGACGGACGAATGCCCTTCGGTCACTGTTCCGTCCACCGGAATTTTTTCGCCGGGGCGGACCCGCAAGATTTCGCCGAGCCCGACATCGTGAATCGGAATATCGATTTCCTTGCCTTCACGGATGACTCTCGCGGTACGCGGTTGAAGCCCGATCAACTGACGAATCGCACCCGACGTTTTGCCGCGCGCTAAGGTTTCCAAACCGGAACCTAAATTGATGAACGCCAAGATAATCACGGCCGCTTCGAAATAAGCATGCTTGGCGAGCGACGGCAAGGCATCGGAATAATCGATCACGATCGACGAATACAACCAAGCCGAACCGGTTCCCAGCGCGATTAAGGTATCCATATTGGCCTGACCGTGAGACAGCGACTTGATCGCGCCGCTATAAAAATGCCAGCCTGAATAAATCAAAATACCCAAGGTCATCAAGGAAAGCTGCGGCCAAAACCATTGACCGGCTTCCGAACCGATTTCGGGCAGCCAGTTGAAATGATCGCCCAACATCAACGGAATACCCAACGCGGCAGCCGCTGCTGCTTTTTTCATCAACGAACGATAGCGTTTGAGCTCGAGTTCTTCCTGTTCGGAGGGATCTTCATCCAAACCTTCCATGACGGCCGCATCGTAACCCGCCGCTTTTACCGCCTTGGTCAATGCGTCCGGATCGGCATCGCCTTTGACTTGAGCCGAATGATCGGCAAAATTGACCGAAACCTCGGCCACGCCTTCAACTTCCGCCAAGGCGGTTTCAACGGCTCCAACGCACCCGGCACAACGCATGCCCAAAATCGACAGGCGCAGTTCGGGCATCGTCATCTCGGATTCGTTTTGTGTGCTCATAATAATCTCCGAATAGAAGTGAATAAGGTTAAAGGGGCAAGGCTTAAGGTGCAAGGGGCAAGGAGCTTAAGGGGCAAAGCACCTTTCATCTTTCACCTTTCATCTTTCACCTTTCATCTTTCATCTTTCATCTTTCATCTTTCATCTTTCACCTTGAACCTTATTAATCCCTCATTCCACAGAAAAACCCGCATCGATCACGGCATCTTCTATTTCTTCGACCTCGATCTTAGCCGGATCGTAGCCCACCTCCACTTTATTGTCTTTATGGCTTGCGGAAACCGATAACACACCATCCAGTGTTTTTAATTTATCGCTGATATTGGTTTCGCAACCGCCGCATTTCATACCTGTTACCGTCAGCACAATTGTCTCGCTCATGTCCTCTCCACTGATTCTAGTCATAATATTAAATTAAAACGCACTATGCACCGCTCGACGCATATTTGTTAAACATGATATAAACTAATTCAAAAAAATAGTCTAACGCTCAAATACAATACAACCAAATACAATGCTTTCATACTTTGTTTTATACTCGAATTTTGGCGCCGGTTTAAAGAAGCACCGGGATATTCAGCAATGGGCATATCTAAATGACAAACTTTTTGATTGGTCGTCAACAAATTTTCAATAGAAAACTTGAAATCTATGCCTATGAAATTCTTTTTCGAGGTCATGAATACGACTTGGCGCAAGAAAGCCAAGCCACGCAAGCGACCAACCAAATCGTTACCGATACGATACTCGAACTCGGCATTAATCAATTGGTCGAAAGCCACAGGGCTTTCATTAACTTTACCGGCCAAAATATCCTTGAAAAAACACCGTTAAGCCTTCCCAAAGAACGCATTGTTATTGAGCTACTAGAAGACATCAAAGTCGATTTAAGAATCATCAACAACATTAAAGAGCTAAAGCAACTCGGCTATACCTTAGCACTGGATGATTTTGTGTTGACTGACGAATGGCGGCCTTTACTAGAGTACGTTGACATCATCAAACTCGATGTCTTGCAAATGTCCGAGCAAGAAACCCTCGACATAATCAAACAACTCAAACATTACCCCGTTAAGTTATTGGCCGAAAAAGTCGAAAGCCACCAACAATACGAACAACTACTCGAACTTGGCTGCGACTATTTTCAAGGTTTTTTTCTCAGCAAACCGAACATCGTCGAAGGCCGGCGTTTGGGTATAAACCAAACAGCGGCAATCAGATTGTTGGCTGCAGTCAATAATCCCAACGTAGAATTTCTCGAACTAACACAAATCATTTCGCAAGATGTCACATTAAGCTTTAAATTATTGCACTACATTAACTCGGCTTTTTTTGCGATTCCACGACGCATCGAATCGATCCGGCATGCCGTCTCTTATCTTGGCCTGAATGAAATCAAACGATGGTGTAATATTCTAACTTTCGCCTCATTATCGAATAAACCGAAAGCCCTACTTCAAACAGCCTTGATTCGAGCTAAAATGTGCGAACTATTAGCCCGGCACCTTAGCGAAGAACCCGAACATTACTTTTTAATCGGTATACTATCGAGTCTCGACAGTATTCTAGATTTGCCGATCGATGAAGCGCTCGGTCAATTACCATTGACGGCCGATGTCGCGATTGCTATTTTGGAAAAGAATGGATTAGGCGGAGAAATTCTTCAATTCGTGCTCGGTTTCGAGCAATGGTTGCCGCAATCGATACACTTCAAAGCTTTAACTCCGGCGATGATTAACACTGCGTATCTGGAAAGCATCGACTGGGCGAATCAAATCATGAACAACATCGAATAACCGATTCCATGAACAAACTTTTATTTTTATTTTCATTGATGATCCATACGCAGTTACTATCGGCAAATGAGCTTGGGGCTATCGATATACCGCAAATGCTCGAAATGAAAAACAAGCAAAATGCTTTGATCATCGATATCCGTACCGAAAAAGAATGGGCCGAGACTGGAACGATACCTCACAGTGTAAGGCTTCAATTTTTCGATAGTCGAGGCAGCTACGATGCAGAACAATGGCTAAGCGAAATGGAAAAATTACGCACTTCACCGAATCAACCCGTCGTGCTGGTATGCCGATCCGGCAATCGAAGTGAAAAAGCCGGTAATCTCCTAGTACAAACATTCGGTTTAGACAATATTAACCATCTACAAAACGGTATTCAGCCTTGGATTCAAGCCGGCTATGCCACCACTCAACATTGCCCCGGTCTATTGGCTTGTAAACAATGACAAAAAATCTCAACACCATCACCAACCAAGCAATCGCACTCGCAGGCATCGCCCAAGCGGCCGCGCTGGTCAGGCAATTGGCAACAACCGGCAAATCGGATCCCGATGCAACCGAAGCCAGTATCGCCAGCATTCTTAAAATCGACTCGGATACGGTTGAAGACATTTATGGCGGCCTAGCCGGTATCAAATTCGGATTGGAACAACTCAACCGGCAAATGACCGGTTTCGATATCGCAGATCCCGAACAAGCACGATATGCGGCATCGCTAGTATTTTTAGAAAAACAGGTATCAAACCGTCCCGATTTAATGGAAGTCATCGGTAAAGGCATCGAAAAAGCCCAACACCAAAGCGAAACTTTCGGGCTTTTGCACGAAAACGTATTAGCCAACCTCGGCGACATTTATCACAACACGATCAGTACGCTACAACCGAGGATCATGGTCAACGGCGAACAACATTATTTATCGAGACCCGATACCGTCAATAAAATCAGAGCCCTGCTGCTAGCTGGCATACGCTCGGCAATCCTATGGAAGCAATGCGGCGGATCGCGTTGGAAATTTTTGTTCTTCCGGAAAAAACTACAAACGGAAGTCGAAGCACTGCTACAAAGAATCTAACCGAATTGCGTTATGAGTCATCTGATAATAGCCGAACATTTATACCGTTATTACGGCAAACTTTGCGCGGTCGACGATGTCAGTTTTACCCTGTCTAAAGGCGAAGTACTAGGCTTTTTAGGACCGAACGGCGCCGGTAAAACCACGACGATGCAGATGCTCTGCGGCAATCTCGCTCCCAGCGCCGGACTCATTACTATCAACGGTTACGACATACTCGATAAACCGAAATCGGCTAAGTTGAAACTCGGCTATTTACCGGATACACCTCCGCTATACCGTGAATTGACCGTCGATGAATTTTTGCATTATTGCGCGCGACTCCATCGTCTAACGCGCGGCCATATTTCAAAAGCCATCGCAACAGCCAAGGAGCGCTGCGGCTTAAGAGAAGTCGCGAGCCGGCTCATCGGCAATCTTTCCAAAGGCTTTCAACAACGGGTCGGCATCGCTCAAGCCATCTTGCACAATCCTGACGTCGTTATTCTCGATGAACCGACCGTGGGTCTTGACCCGATACAAATCCGAGAAATTCGAAACCTGATCCGTGAACTGGGCCGAGACCACGGCGTCATTCTGTCCACTCATATTCTGCCGGAAGTCCAAGAATCCTGCACACATGTACAAATTATTCAGCACGGCAAATTGATTTTTCACGAAACGATCGAAGGGCTCAATCGTCAGTTAAAGACAAGTACGCTACAAATCAAAACGCGACTACCGGCCGATTTCAATAGCTTGAAAGCGATACCCGGCATATTGTCAGTCGAAGGCTTACCCGGAAACATTACGCGATTACACCACGATAATACGCAAAATCTTAACGAACATATTACCGAAACTGCCGTTCGCCTAGGTTGGGGACTACTGGAAATTACCGAAATGAAACAATCGCTTGAAGACGTTTTTGTCAAACTGACTGAATCGAGCCATCGTAACGCAGTTTGATAATAAGAAATTTATTAACGGTATCCAGTTACTTTCTGAACAGAGTCAATATGTGTCAGCTCTAAGCTTTATCCTAACGTTCATGAAAGCCCGGCAATCACCCCGGCAAATGAAAGTACGAGACGTGGGGAGGGCGCGGTCACTCGCCCGACAGGACGCCGTGAATACGTCCATGTAGGCTCGATGGCGGCTATCCTGCCGCCAACGCCTGTCGATCGAGCAACCGCACCCTCTCCGGAACCGGCATTGCCAGAACAGAGATTTGTATATCGAAAAATTAGATAATGAATCCAAATTTACGAACTTTCACAGTAAAAAGAGCAGTTGAAATGTGTTGTAGACCGTTCGTGCTGAGCTAAGTCGAAGCATGAAGGGTATACAACACTTTCACCGTCGTGGTGAAGGGTACGATCACTCACCCGACAGGCCAGCTCCATTCTGGTCCCTCACCGGGCGTTAGATGATGGACCGCACACACCGATGCCTGCTCAGGCGCTGCCGAAATTTGAAGCATGAAAGGTATAATTAAATACTTTCGTGATTTTCGTGTGTTTCGTGGACAAAATGCTTTTTATGGATTTATAACGGAGCCTCAGCTCCGGCCTCTTTATTGACCGGCAAATAGACACGGAATTTTGTTCCTTTACCTAATTCCGATGTCAAATCGATCGTCCCGCCATGCTCCTTGATGATCTTATAGGACAGCGATAAACCCAAGCCCGTCCCCTTACCGACCGGCTTAGTCGTAAAAAACGGGTCGAATATTTTCCGCCTAACCTCCTCGGACATGCCGCAACCGGTATCTTCAACCTCTATCCATACCCTATCGTTACCTTGACCGCCCGTTCTTATAATTATTTTTCCTGATTTTTCGATGGCTTGGGCGGCATTCACCAGCAAATTCATCACGACTTGATTGATCTGTGAGCCGACGCAGTTAATCGGTGTAAGCCCCCCATATTCCTTGATAATTTCCGCCTTATATTTTAATTCGTTATTCACGATGTTAAGTGTGGCATCGATGCCCGACTCAAGGTCATGCAGACCGCTTTCGTTCTCATTCATATGCGAAAACTCGCGAAGATTCTGAATGATTTTTCTTGCTCGCACTGCCCCTTCGATCGACTCCTCGATCAAATCGCCTAAATCGGCTTTAAAATCATCGTAATCCAATTCTTCTTTAAGCTTCTGGAAAAACAACACATCGGGGTGGTCTTGCGGCAACTGCCGGGAAAATTTTTCGGCCAATTCGAAAATAGACAACACCGACTGTAAGCGATCTTTTAAGCCTTCCAAATTCGCATATACATAACTCAGCGGGTTATTGATCTCATGAACAATACCGGCCGCCAACAAGCCTAATGATGCCATTTTTTCGGATTGAAATAAAAACGCCTGAGCCTCTTTTAATTCGCCCATGCGGCGTTCGATTTCGCTTTTTAGCCATACATTTTGACTTTCCAGTAAGTCGCGCTCGTTTTTTAGCGCCAATTGGCTTTTAACTCGAGCCATGACGATGCCCGGCACAATCGGTTTAACGATATAATCGACGGCCCCCAATTGCAAACCGAACGCCTCATCGGCTTGATCGTCTAGCGCCGTCACGAAAATCACCGGGATTTCACAACATTCCGGTTCGGCTTTCAGTCGACGGCACAAATCGTAACCGCTCATCCCCGGCATCATCACATCAAGCAATATCAAATCAGGCATATACTCGCGCGCCAATTTCAAACCTTTTTCACCGGATGTAGCAACTTGAACACTATAATCATCTTTTAAAACTCCAGCCATCAGTTCAAGATTAGCCGGCATATCGTCGATGATCAGTATCTTTTTTTTATTATCCATGCTCATTTCTCATACTTATCAAGCCGCGCATTAATCGAATACCGAACGCTTACTGTGAAAGTTCGCGGATTTGAAATCTTAATCTAGTTTTTCGATATTCAACACAATGCCGGTTCCGAAGAGGGGGCGGTTGCTCGATCGACAGGCGTCGGCGGCAGGGAGCCGCCGTCGAGCCTACATGGACGTATTCACGGCGTCCTGTCGGGCGAGTGACCGCACCCTCCCCACCCCAGAGAGCTTTCATTTACCGGGGCGATGGCTAGGCCTTCATGAACGTTACTGTGAAAGTTCGTAGATGTAGACTCTTTATCTAATTTTTCGATATACAAAAGCTCAGCAACGAAAATGCCGGTACCGAAGAGGGTGCGGTTGCTCGATCGACAGGCGTCGGCGACAAGAATAGCCGCCGTCGAGCCTACATGGACGTATTCACGGCGTCCTGTCGGGCGAGTAACCGTACCTTACCCTTACCCCTCGCGCTCTCATTTTCCGGTGTAATGACGGCTTCTTCATGATTGTTAGGATTTAGACAAACCGTCATTATCCTTATCCGATACACTTCTCAATATCCGTAAAGCCTCATCATAATCGAACCGGTCAATATACCGATTAAATATCGCATAACGATCGCCCAAATAGACCCGCAACATCGCCGCCGATTCACGGCTTAAACTGCCGGCTTTAACATTGCTCTCATCCAGTAAGCGCTCAAGGTCTTGGATGAGGCTCCTCAAACGCTCTGGATCGATATCAATCGACTCGAGATCATCCTGTTCGGTTGCTTCGGGCAAAGACTGAATTGCCTCGACCAACTGTATTAATTCATGTTCGCATGCAAGCGCCAATTTCATACAATCGTCCGGCCCGGCATCCGCACGTAAGGCATTGTCCAATGCTGCCGCACAATCGGCGACAACCCTAGCGCCTAAAGTCGCGGCTACGCCTTTCAGACCATGCGCTAAGCGACGAACGGCTTCGTTATCGCCGGAAGCTAATTGTTTCCGTGCCAGACTCATGTCTTGTCGATGCGATTGCGCAAACATGCGTAGAAGCCGTCGATACTTACCAATATCGCCGTTGACCATTTGCAGGCCCTTAACCGTATCCACGCCCGGTATATCCCCTAGCTCGCTTTGGCTATTCGATTGATCGAACACCATTCGAGACTCCTCAGACCGATTATCGAGCTCCGGCAAGTCATGTTTTTCGCGCGCCAACCAACGCAACACCACGGTATAAAGTACCTCCGGAATCACCGGCTTGGCGATGAAATCATTCATTCCGGCGTCAAAACAAACACGACGATCTTCGTCGAAAGCATTAGCGGTCATCGCCAAAATCGGCAACCGCACATACTCCGTTTGAGAACGAATCGCCCGGGTAGCCGCCAAACCGTCCATCTCGGGCATCTGCATATCCATCAATATCAAATCGTACTGTTTCGACCGGACTTTATCCAATGCCACACGGCCATTTTCGGCCGTATCCACCGACAAACCGACACCATGTAATAACTCTAAAACGACTTCTCGATTAATCGGGTTGTCTTCCGCCACAAGTAAACGCGCCCCCGCATATCGGCGACGCAATAGATCATCGACAGCTCTAGTTGTTTCAACTTGTACCGCAGGCATCACTCCACGCCCGCGCCGAAGCCAAGCGGTAAACCAAAATGTACTACCCTGCCCAATCCGGCTTTCAACGCCAACGTCCCCGCCCATCATGGTCGCAAGCCTTTTGGTAATCGCCAACCCCAAACCGGTACCGCCGTATTTTCGGGTAATCGACACATCGGTTTGAGAAAAAGATTCAAACAATAACGGCAAGTGCTCTTCGGCGATGCCGATTCCCGAATCCTGAACTTCAAAACGTACTAACAAGCCTTGCTCGTTCTCTTGTAACAGTTTGGCGCGCAAGACAATCGAGCCTTTCTCGGTGAATTTCACCGCATTGCCCGCATAGTTCAACATCGCTTGACGCAGACGTGTCGGATCGCCTCTAAGCCAATGAGGAACGCCGTCGCTACCCGAACTAACCGACAAGCCTTTGAGCTTGGCTTGATCGGAAACCAATGACTTAATATGATCCAATACGGCCTCGAGCGCGAAGTCGGTTTGCTCTAATTGCAAACGTCCAGCCTCGATCTTGGATAAGTCCAAAATATCATTAATAATCGACAACAAGTGTTGAGCGGAAACCTCGATTTTAGTCAGGCGTTCGCCTTGCACGGGCGACAACGGGCTTTGTTTTAATAAATATGTCAATCCCAGAATCGCATTCATCGGCGTACGGATTTCATGACTCATATTCGCTAGAAACGAGCTCTTAGCCTTGTTTGCCGCATCCGCCGCGGCACGCGCTTTTTCCAGCTCCGCCGTTCGATCGGCGACCAGTTCTTCCAAATGATGACGGTAGCGATCCAATTCCTCGCCGTTATGTTTTTTGTCGGTAATATCCTCTTTGACCGACACATAATGCGTAATACGACCATCCGGTTGACGGAGCGGCGAAACGATCGCGAACTCGATATATTCGCTGCCGTCCTTGCGCCGGTTAATAAATTCGCCTTTCCAAGTTTCACCGCGCCTCATTGCATCCCAAAATTGAATGAACGTCTCAGGCGGCGTCTTACCGGAGTGTAAAATTTTAGGATTACGACCGATTACCTCGTCAAGGCTAAAGCCTGTAATGGCCAAAAATGCTTGATTGACATATTCGATCTCGGCATCCAAATTGGTGATCACAATGCTTTCGGGACTCTGCTCGACAGCCTGAGCGAGCTTGCGCAACTGCTCCTCGGTTCGTTTACGCTCAGTAATATCGCGGACAATACCAGCAGCATGCCAATGCCCGTCCAATTTGACCGACGACAGGGAAAGCTCGACCAAAAACTCCTCGCCGTTTCGGCGAACGGCCGGCAATTCCAAAGTACGGCCGACAACAGGTCCCTCCCCTGTTTGTTTGAAATACGATAACCCGGCTGAGGCCGCGTCATGTAAACGGGAAGGCGCAATCAAAGAATGCAGCGTTTTCCCCTTCACATCGTCTTGCGTATAACCGAATATTGCCTCGGCTCCGGGATTCCAAATAATTATTTGTTCGTTTGCATCCATTAAAATAAAGGCATCCCGAATGTTCTCCACCGCCACCCGGAAACGCGCTTCACTATCGCGCAACTCTTGCTCCATCAATTTTTGCGCAGTAATATCGCGATGGTATCCATGCTTGCCTAGATAAGCCCCGTTCTCGTCATGGATAGCCTTATTCTGATGACTGATCCAACGGATAGTGCCATTCTTGTGTACGATTCGAAATTCCAAATAGCCCTTTTTGTCTTTGCTATCGCTCATCAGATAGTGCCAATATCTATCCCGATCCTCTTCATGCACAAGCTCGTCCATGAGCTTGGCATTTTCAAGAAACGCATCGGCGGGGTAACCTGTTATTTGCGCACACCCCGGCGAAATATAATTGAATTGCCCATCAGGATTGAGCCAAAAAATACAATCTGAAGAATTCTCGGCCAACAACCGAAATTTGGCTTCCGACTCCAACAATGCGGCATGCGCCTGTTCAGCCCTGGTTTGCGCAACGATCGCATCCTCCATTAAGTTCAACGCGGCCAGACGCGCTTGGCGTTGCTCCTCGAGGGCTTTCGCCTGGCTTTGCTTTAACGCGACTTCGGCATGTTGCAGAGCTCGATGCTCTTTGACTTCATTTAGAGCGCGATGGATGGACGAAGGCAAGCGGGCAAGATTATCCTTGAGTACGAAATCGCTGACGCCTTGCCATAACAAGTCCACGGCGACTTCTTCGCCGATCGCACTCGTCACTAAAATTACCGGCAAGTCATCCCGGTACGATTTGATAGATTGGAGGGTCGAACGAAAATTCATGCCGGGTACATTATAATCGGAGAGCACCACATCCCATTCGTTTTGCAAGGCCCGCTGCAACTCCGCATTGGAGTTTACGCAATAACACACAGATGCGAGTCCATGCCTTCGCAAATAGCGCTCCAACAACAAAAAATCTGCCGCACTATCCTCAATAACAAGAATTTTTTGCACATCATTCATGACGACTTGTTTCCTTCGACTGCAATTTCAGGCAATGAAAAGCAAAACTCAGCGCCTTTACTCGGTTGGCTATCGACTTCGATTACGCCGCCATGCCGATTGATGATGCGTTTAACGGTAGCCAAACCGATACCAATTCCGGGAAATTCATTTTGATGATGCAAGCGTTGGAAAGGTTGAAATAAGCGTTCGGCATTTGCCATATTGAAGCCGACGCCATTGTCGGCCACACAAAAATAGCGAACGCCTTCTCGATCTTGGGCAAACACGCGAATGCTCGCCGCTTTTTGTTTAGCCGTATATTTCCAAGCATTTTCGAGCAAATTTGATATGACCGACTCGATCATGCGTTTATCACAACTGGCATTCAGACCTTGTTCGACCCGCACATCGACATGACGCCCCGGATTACTATCGGAGAGTTCGGCGAGCACGCGAACCGCCAGCGAAGAAATATCAACCCGATCACGGCTTAGCTCGCCGCGGGTATTTCGCGATAACGATAATAAGCCGTCGATCAAATCATTCATACGGCGGGTCGCAACACCGATCTGCTGCAAATATTCTTTTGCCTGGTCTTGCAGTTCATCCGCATAGTCTTCGATTAAGGCCCAACTAAAACCATTCAATGCTCGGATCGGAGCCCGTAAATCATGGGAGACCGCATAAGCGAAGCTGTCTAATTCCTGATTCGCCAAGGTCAGTTCTTCGGTTCTTTCCTCTACGCGCCGCTCTAAATCGGCATTGAGTCTGAGTATCTCTAACTCGTAATGCTTCCGCTCGGTTATATCCCGAGCAATCGTGGAAGAAGCCACCACTTTTTTCTCTTTATCGAAAATAGGTGAAATAGTCATCGCCACATCGAACAAATTGCCATTCTTATGTAAACACTGTAATTCGTGCTGCCTGACCGATTGCCCCCTGCCGACCGCTTCGACTAGCATCTGCTCTTGATTACGCTGTGTGGGTGCCATCAGCGAGAGCAGCGATTGCCCTAAAACTTCCTTCGAGGTATAGCCAAACATCGCCTCAGCCGCCCTGTTCCAATCCGTTATGATTCCATCGGCACTGCCGCCAATAATCGCATCATCGGAAAACTCGACAATAGCCGCACGAAGTATTCGTTCCTTATGCAAGCTTAGTTCGATTTCAGACTTTGCTTGCCTTAACTGTTCTTCGACCCTTCTTCGTTCGATGATTTCAGCTTGTAATTGCTCATTGACTCGACGCAATTGCGAGGGACTGGGTAATCTAAGAGCATCGGGAAGTACATACCAGAGTGACACGGCGGCGCCGATCGAAATCAGAGCGGTAGCCGACTTGAAAATAACATCCAAGCCATACCAAGGTTGCCACAGTAAGACGGCCCCGAGCAGATGAGTCATTCCGCAAGCCATGATAAACGTGGCGAACATCCACAGCACCCATTGATAAGGAAAGTCCTTGCGTCGTCTCGCGAAATAAGACAACGCGGCCGGCATGGAAAAATAAGCGAGAAAAATCAATGTTTCGCTGACGACATAAGCCATCACCAAGGGCGGCGACCAACTTAAACAATAACCGTGAGGAAGCAAACCCTTTGTTGACAGAAATTGGCTCAGTTCATCGATCATGACGCCACCGAATCAAGGCTAAAAAATGGATTGTATTTAACATATTTCAATAGATCCTGAGACTCAAATCTAAACTGGGTCGTTAAAGCATGGCGTAGGCTACGCAATCGGGCATGGGCTTGAATAGACTCTTCAAATGGTTCCCACGCTCTGCCCCACTGCCATTAAGGAACGGGTAACCCGTCATTCCGCCATGGACTGGCGGAATCCAGTGCCATGGATGGCAAGCTGTTAAAGTACATTAGAGCCTGAATGCAAGAAGTACTTATTTTTATGACGGCTTAACTTAATGGCAGTGACTCTCTGTCCTCGTCCTTATATACCTTTCGCACTTCAAATTTCGGCATTAGCCTATGGAGGTGCCGGGGTGTTAGGTCGATTTTTGCTCCTGCAAAATCGACATTCACGCCATCCATGGCGCTCGCAAAGGCTTTGATAGCATGGATGCTATCATAGAGCCTACATAGACGTATTTACGGCGTCCTTTGACAGGCACCCCGGCACCGAAATTTGACAAGCAAAGGGTATAGATATTGTAGGATACGCTGCGCATACCTTCATGCCGTTAAGTATCGAATCTCTACCTAGATCGAACCATAAGGTCTTGTGTCGAAATTGGCAGGGTTACCCTGGTACGCACAGCGTACCCTACAGAGTTCCAGCGCTTGCATGATTTTGCCATCGCGCTGGATGGCCGGCAGCGTATCGAAAAAGAAATGTGCATAACGAAAAGCACGGAGCGTGGCGACGATGAATACACTACAAGTCCTCCGGGAGCGTATTGGGGTATCAAAAGCTTAAGTTATTTCACGCTCATTCCTTACCGCTTTCGTTGAATTGTATATCTTGCTGAGAATTATCGAGAAAAGCTAGCGGATAAGGCGGACTCTGCCCTAGCCGCTTAGAAAGTTCATTGATTTTCTGCTTTAATGCAATCATATCGAGCTCACGCCCAACCGTCGCGCGATTAAAGCGCTCCAATTCCTGATTACGATCCTCTAGCTCTTCGGTTTGCCGGCGAAGCGTCTCTTCAACGGCCTTACGAGCGGTGATATCGGTATGAGCGATGACCACGCCGTGTTCCTCAGTCTCCAATGGAGTGGCAGTCATCATAAACCAGCGCTGCCGTTCCGGCGAATGGCAGGCATATTCCAAGTAAAAAACTGGAACACGGCCTTCCAAAACCGCTAAAATTCCGTCTCTTGCCGTCATCGCGCCTTCGGACGATGGGCCGGTGCTTCTTTGACAAACGTCCAAATAATTTACGCCGACATCAACTGAATTAAACGCCTCTCCGGACGCCAGTCCGTTGTCATGAGCAAAGCGCCGCCACGGTTGATTGACCGCTACAACGATTCCCTGTTTATCCAATACAGCGATATGCGCATTAACCGAATCCAAAATCGCACGCTTAAACGCTTCGCTTTGCCGCACAGCCAATTCCGCTTGCTTTCGTTCCGTGATATCTTGATCGAGGCCTCGAAAACCGAGCAATTGACCACCATCATCGAGAATCGGCGTACCGTGAGACATGATAAAACGCAAGGCGCCGTCTTTGTGACAATTTATGCTCTCAATGTCACGAAACGATTTACGATGGGTCTTAATGCCTGCAAACCATTCACGTAGCTTGTCGGCTTCTTCGGAAGGCATAAAATCGAAGGGTGTCTTACCTAGCACTTCTTCGGGCGCATATCCAAGCATTTCGAATACGCCGTCAGATGAGTAAATGTAACGCGCGTTTGTGTCGATTTCCCAAATCCAGTCCGCAGAAACATTTGCGATATCGTAAAAACGCCGCTCGCTTTCACGAAGCGCGTCTTCGGCGGCTTTGCGCGCGCTGATGTCGAGAAAGAGCCCTATGACGGCCGGCCGGCCTTGATAGTCGAAGGCACTGCCATGCGCTTCGATATACACAGGACTTCGGTCGCGGCGTAATGCGGTAAAACGGTAATTACTGATCGAGGATACCGTTCCATTGATCAAGCTAGCGATGTTATTGGTGACTTCCTCAAGATACTCAGGGCTGATTAAATCGTCGACCGCCAATGTGTCGATAATATGCTGTGTAGAGTCATATCCTAAAATCGATGCAAACGCCGGGTTAATGTAGCGAAATCGATTATCCTGAATGATATAAATACCGGCTAGCGATTGCTCCACCAATGCCCGAAAACGCTCCTCGCTATTTCGTAACGACCGTTCCGCTTGTTTTAGCTCGCTAATGTCGCGGGAAATCCCGAATATCCCGATGACATTATTGTCGTTATCGAACAAAGGCCCCTTAGTGGCAAGAAATGTGCGTTTTTCGTTCGAAACTTCGAGATCCTCGTAGTAAGTAATGACTCGACCTTCTTCCAAAACAGCCCTATCGTTCGCGATAAGCATTTCGGCCTGTTCGGGTGAAAAAAGCGCCGTATCGTCAAGCCCCAGAACATCGACGGCCTTTTTTCCGGTAAAACGCTCCGAAGCGGGATTAAAAAGCGTATAACGACCTTCCAAATCCTTTGCGAAAATCGCATCGTTTGAACTATCGGCGATTGCGGCTAATAAACCGAGGGCCTTTAACCGCTCCGCTTGAGCCCGTTGTATTGCTTGAGACTCGGCTAAACGTTCCTGTTGGCGTAACAGATAGAATCCCGTCCCAATTGTAAATATCGAGATTAAACCGGCAAGTCCCAACCAAGCCGAGTCTTGCATCGTTGCCGATCGTATTGGCGATAATTGCAATGGTTGATTGCCGAAAGATCCATATTGGCTATAAGCAAATACGAATAAGAAAACGGCGACAATCAATAACGTCCAATGCACGCCTGTGCCGAAACGATTTTTTTCGGTATTTTCTGCAATGGCTTCCCGGTCCACCAAGCGGTGCATTAATTGAAACAGCAGCAACGATGTGACAATAACGAAGCCCCCCCCCTTAATGGTGCTAATTAACGCTATGTTATCCGACTCATCAATAAGACTTGATAACAAGCTATCGGAAAAGAATATCCACAACGCGGCGTACAACGCATAAGTCAATACGACACGGATGATTTCCGCCCGAGGGTGTCGACGAGACATTTTGTTATGCCATTACCGAATCGCTATATCGGTCGGCTATTTCGCAAAAGACATCGAAATGCTTCAAAAACACATCGACCATGACCGGATCGAAATGACTGCCGCGCCCCAAAGCAATAATATCCCTGGCTTCACCGTAACTCATCGGCGCCTTATAAACACGCGGAGAAATCAAAGCATCGAAGACATCGGCCAGCGCCATGATGCGCGCCGAAACCGGTATGCTTTCGCCGGACAAGCCATCCGGATAACCGGAACCGTTCCATTTTTCATGATGCCAATGGGCTATTTCCTTAGCCAACGACAAAAATTCGACTTGCCCCGCGGCATCTTGTTCAGCCATTTCAATCGCTTCGCTACCGATACGGGCATGCGTCTTCATCACGGCCCATTCGGCGGATGTCAATGGCCCCGGCTTGAGCAAGATGGCATCGGGAATACCGACCTTGCCGATATCGTGTAACGGCGCCGAACGACTCAATAGTTTGATAAATTTATCGGTCAGCATATCGCAAAATCCAGGGGAATCGCGCAAAGCCAAGGCCAACTCTTGCACATAACCTTGGGTTCGCAGAATATGATTGCCGGTTTCAGGATCGCGCGCTTCGGCCAGATGAGCGAGAGCCCTGATACTGACCTCTTGTATCAGCTCGTTTTCCGCCATACGCCGCGCAATCTCGGCTTCCAACCAAGAATTTTGAGCCGACAAGCGATCGCGCGCTTGTTTAAGCTCTAATTGAATTCGGACGCGCGCCATGACGATCGGGGGCGAAATCGGTTTGGTAATATAATCGACAGCACCGAATTCCAAACCCTGGAATTGCGCTTCGTCACTGTCCATCGCGGTGACGAAAATAATCGGAATATCTTTCGTGGCCGAATCGGCACGCAAATGCTCGAATACTTGATAACCGTCCATACCCGGCATCATCACATCGAGCAAAATTAAATCGGGATGCGGCGCAGTGCCGGCAATACGCAAGGCCTTTTCTCCAGACGTGGCGACGCTCACTTGAAATTGAGTTTGCAGTAAATCGCTGAGAACGCACAAATTTTCCGGCGAGTCGTCGACGATCAGTATTTTAGCGTTAGAGTTTTCCGGCATTGATAGGCTCATGGATGAGTGGAAATGGAGTAGAGCGCTAAAAACTTCCAAGCACCTGAAATTTTGTAATTATTCCCGCCCTATCATTCCCATGCTCTGCGTCACTGCCATTAAGTTAAGGGATACCCGTCATTCCGCCATGGACTGGCGAAATCCAGCGCCATGGATGGCAAGCTTTTGAAGCACATTCGAGCCCGAATGACAGCATTACTTATTCTGTGGCGGCTTAACTTAACGGCATTGATGATCTAAGTGGGAACGAGAATTAAAGGGGACTAAATAGCTACGAAATTTTCACCAAATCTAACATACAAAAGCAAGTGCCGCACAACAATTATGGATATATTTTTGATCTGAGAGGAAAATTGCTTCAACCTATGCCTTCCGCATACCGCTCGCCAGCCATACAGGCGCCATGTGGAGATTTCGGCTATAATTTCGTACTTATCCGCATAAAAATTATCAAATCATTCCGCAGATGCTAACCGATAATCAAAAAGACATTCTCGAGCGCTCAAATGTTCAATTAAAACAACTGAGCGAGGAAAAACTCATAGCAATTGCCTCGCGAACGACCGACGAAGAGAAACTCAACGACAAGGAACTCGTCGAATTCATCGAGATAGCCAATGCCTTGTATCGAGGCGGCGATGCGCTGATTAGCGATGCCGAATACGACTTTACTTTTATCGCCGAACTGAAGCGCCGTCATCCGAACCACCCTTTCGTAACGCGCGTCGAACCGGAATCGGCTTTCGCCGGTAAAACGGTTGAATTACCGGTTAGAATGCTATCGACCGACAAGGCCTATAGTCAAAGCGAAATCGAGAATTGGGCCAAACGCATTAAAAAAGCGGCCGACGAACTAAACATAGCCTTCGATTCTCTTGTTTTCAAGGTAACGCCGAAACTGGACGGCTATGCGGCCTATGACGACGGCGAACGGCTTTATACGCGCGGCGACGGCAGAAAAGGCACCGACATCACACGCGTCTTCGAGCGCGGCTTACAAGTCGCGGATAATGGTTCCCGCGGCCTGGGTGCCGGCGAAATCGTCGTCGGCAAAACCTATTTTCAGCGTTATCTGTCCGAGTTTTTCGATAACACACGTAACTTTCAGGCCAGCGTCATCAAGGAAAAAGATCTGGAGCAACACGCGGAACAGGCGATTAAGGATCAAGCTGCGGTATTTTTTCCTTTTACGAAACTGCCCGCTTGGCAAGGCAGTTGGACGGAACTTGCCGAGCGCTTCGATGAGATCGTAAAACAAATCTGGCATGCGGTAGATTATGACGTCGACGGCGTAATACTCGAAATTACCGACGAGCGAATAAAAACCCATATGGGTGCCACCCGCCATCATCATCGTTGGCAAATCGCCTACAAGGAAAATGTCGCGACCGCCGAAGTCAAGATCCTCCAAGTCGTACCGCAAACTTCGCGCTCAGGCCGCATCACACCGGTCGTCGAAGTCGAACCGATCCGTCTGAGCGGCGCAATGTTGCAACGGGCGACCGCTCACCATTATAAGATGGTCGTCGACAAAGGGATCGGTCCCGGCGCGGTGATCAAGCTCGCCCGAAGCGGCGAGGTCATTCCGAAAATCGAGGAAGTCATCACACCGGCCGAACCGGATCTTCCGGAACAATGCCCAAGTTGCGGCAGCGAGTTGGTTTGGGACGGCGACTTTTTGTATTGCACGAACAATTTCGACTGCCCCGCCCAGGTCAGTCATTCGATAGAACATTTTTTTCGGGTACTCGGCAATAACGACGGTTACGGCCCGGCGACGATCGCCAAACTTTACGATAACGATATCCGAACGATCGATAAAATCTACCAACTCAACGCATCGGATTTCGAAGCAATGGGTTTCGGCCCGAAGCAGTCGCAAAATTTGGTCGATCAATTGCAGCGTAGTTTATCCGAACCGATCGAGGACTGGCGGTTTCTGGCCGCGTTCGGCGTATTCCGAATGGGGCTTGGCAACTGCGAAAAACTGCTCGCACACTACCGTTTACCGGAAATCTTTTCGTTGAGCGAAGCAGAAATCGTCGCGCTCGAAGGCTTCGCCGAGAAAACTGCCGATATCGTACTGAAAGGTTTGAAAAAAATCGAACCGTTGTTCAACCAATTATATCGTTTAGGCTTTGTATTGAACGAAACCAAAACCCAGGAAATGCCTGCGGGACAAAGCCCCATAGCCGGCAAATCCTTGGTGTTCACCGGCACGATGCAACAAGGCTCGCGCGAGGATATGATTCGCGAAGCCAAAGCAATGGGCGCGAAAGTCGGTAGCGCGGTTAGCGGAAAAACCGACTATTTGGTCATAGGGGAAAAGGTAGGGGCAACCAAATTAAATGCCGCCGAAAAACACGGCGTACGCATACTGAGCGAAGCCGAATATCTGGATTTGATCGGTCGATAGAATGCCTGAGGGCATATGCCTAGAACAAGCATTTCACCATGAAGATCATGAAGAATTAGCGTCTTCGTTCATCTAAGAGGTTAGAAAGTAAACTTAAGAACGAGCATGAAATAACTTCTACAAATGGTTCCCATGCTCTGCGTGGGAACCTGGACGGGGACGCTAGAGCGTCCATCTTTTTATTCACTGAGAGAGGATTGGATGCGGGAATCAAAAGTCTAATTTATTTTGTGCTTATTTTTTAGGTAATCTCTCGAAATACATCATGAACTTCATGCGCATCATGGTTAACCTGTCGAATTTAGGATAGGAGCTTTTGTCACCAAGTATTAATCTCGCTGAACAGAGGTTATCGAATATTTTGGAACGAAGTTGTTTGATAAATCCGCGGATATTGAACGTCAGCGGCTTTCCCTCACCTAGCGTGAGGTGAGGGAATCATATACCCATCGCACTTCAAATTTCGGCATTGACACATGGAGGCGCCGGGGTGTTCGGCAAAGGCTTTGACAGCAGGGATGCTGTCACAGAGCCTACATGGACGTATTCACGGCGTCCTTTGACGGACTCTTCGGCGCCGAAATTTGACCAGCAAAGGGTATAACTCAGTTATTTCATACTCATTCCTCAACCGACTTTCACGAGGCTTGGAACATAATCTTCCGGCGGCTCGAACCCTAACAACGAGATACAAGTCGCCGCCAGATTCGCAATACCGGGGTTTGGCACATCGGCCAAACTGGCATGGGCCTCCCCTGAAGGATCGTAAATAATTGCCGGCACCGGGTTCAATGAATGAGCCGTTTTGGGCTTGAACTTGCCTTCATCGTCAAGAACCAGCTTACCTGTCTTTTTATCCAGCTCGCACATGTCGTCCGCATTGCCGTGGTCTGCCGAACATACTAGAATTCCGCCTGTCTTTTTCAGTGCTTCGATAATCCTGCCGACCCCTTGATCGACGGCTTCGACAGCCACCTTGACTGCATTTACATCGCCGGTATGACCGACCATGTCGCCATTCGGATAATTCAGGCGAATAAATTGATATTCTCCGCTCTCGATCGCCTGCACGACAGCATCGGTGATTTCGTCCGCTTTCATTCGCGGCGCTTCCTCGAACGGACAAGAATCCGACGGAATTTCCACCCAGGTTTCGGTCGGGAATTTACCGGAATTATTGCCATTGAAAAAATAGGTCATGTGGCCGAATTTCTGCGTTTCGGAAATCGCCAACTGTTTTATACCGGCGTTCGACAAATATTCGCTCATCGTTCGATCAATCGCGGGCGGCGTTACCAAATAATGCTCGGGCACGCCAAGATCGCCGTCGTATTGCATCATACCCGCATATAACACATCCGGTTTCGGACCACGATCGAACTCGGTCAATTCGTCCGCTTCAAAGGCCTTGGTAATTTCCAACGCCCGATCGCCTCGGAAGTTAAAGAAGATTACGCTATCGCCATCGACAATCGGTCCGACCGGCGCTCCGTTACGCTCGATGACGAACGCGGGTAAATCTTGATCCAAAATACCGGGTTTTTCTTTACGGAAGGTTTCTATTGCTTCCTTCATCGACGCAAATCGCCGGCCTTCGGCTTTCACATGCGTATCCCAACCGCGCCGCACCATATCCCAATTGGCATTGTAACGATCCATCGTAATGTTCATGCGTCCGCCGCCGGATGCGATACAATAATCGACGCTGCCGTCGGCATTGATCTCGTTCAAAAAGGTTTCGAAGCGCTCGACATATTCCAACGCCGAAGTCGGCGGCACATCGCGCCCGTCTATCAAGGCATGAATTCGCGCCTTTTTAACGCCTTGTCCCTTGGCTTTCCGCAACATCGCTTCCAAATGATTCAGATTGGAATGCACATTGCCGTCCGAAAACAAACCGATAAAGTGTAAGGTCGATTCTTTGTTAATGACGTTTCGAATAAGCTCATCCCAAACCGACCCAGACGCGAACATAGCTCCGGATTCGATCGCCTTACCAACCAAGGATGCACCTTGAGAAAAAACACGTCCGCAACCAATGGCGTTATGGCCGACTTCCGAATTACCCATGTCGCCGTCATCGGGGAGCCCGACTGCAACGCCATGAGCACGCAACTCTGTATACAAGGCGTGCTCACGCAACCAATCCAAATTTGGCGTTGCGGATTGCAGCACAAAATCGCTTTCCGGATTTTTACCAATTCCTATCCCATCCATAATGGCCAACACCACAGGACCATTAGGCCCTGCAAAATCCTTATTCTTTTTTAATTCAATCATTTCAAACTCCGATTTAGATATACGCTGATACTGTTTAACTCGCTTTCAATATAAACATCGATAATGAAACATTACTCCCTTTAAACTCAAGTTTAGCTTTAACTTGAGATGTGTCCTTTTCGTTTACTATAGCTGACTACACGGACGTATTCACGGAGTCCAGCCAATCGAGCAACCGAACCCTCCTTAAAATAAGGAAGTTATTTACGACCAAATCATTATCCCTAGCCGAGATTTGAAGTACGAAATTTATCAATGCTGGCTTTCTAAGTTGAAATCACCCAATAAATTTTGGGCAAAAAAAAACCGCTGTGATAAGCGGTTTTTTGCACATAAATGGAGGCTGCGGCCGGAATCGAACCGGCGTAGATGGCTTTGCAGGCCACTGCATAACCACTTTGCTACGCAGCCATAATATTAAATAAAAAAGCCGCGAGATTCGCGGCTTAATAAATTATTGGAGCGGGAAACGAGATTCGAACTCGCGACCCCAACCTTGGCAAGGTTGTGCTCTACCACTGAGCTATTCCCGCATCGCTTCAATAACGAATATTATACTTAAATATTTCAGCCCGTCAACATTTTATTGAACATTTATTGAATTAGTCCAAGCTGTTTTACCTTGGCACTCGCCTTCAGCTTCAATTCTCACGTTAGCGAAGGCATTCTTTTTGCCGAAAGCATCTTGAAAACCCAGAACAGTAACAGGAGTTCCAGCCGGCATATGTTTACAACCGCCTACTCTATCGTCTTCCTCTGTATCATCATAAGCTGCAATCGTACCAGGTACTGCAACTAACCGTATTGAGGAATCCTTATCGTAAGCATTCGGTCCTTGTAAAACATATTTTTGACCAACCACCAAGTCTTTCATAACCGGCCCGGATACGGAAGAACCCGACCCACCTCCGAACATCATGATACCCAACAAGACTACGACACCGCCTACCGCACCGTAAAAAACCTTAGGCTTTTCTTCCTTGAGTTTCAATGTGGAACTTAAAAAACCACCCGCCATTTTTTTTATTGATTCTGTTTTATCTTCAGAACTCTTAGAAACTGTCTCTTTTTCAACTGTTTCCTGGGTACTTTCCGAAGCTTGGTTATTGTTGTCTTCTTCACTGCTCATAATTTCCTCTCAATTTTCTAGTTATTATAGTTAACAATAGGTTTCTACTTGTTATATACCTTTCGCATTTCAAATTTCGACAGTCCCTGAGAGATGCCGGAGTGGTCGGTCGATTTTTGCTCCTCGGTAATTTCTCCTGTATCGCCTAAAGCGCCTAATGTTGATGCCCTAATACACGTCACCCATAATCATCGCAAAGGCTTTACCAGCATGATATTTGCATAGAGCCTACACTGATGTATTCATAGCGTCGTGTGATAGATATCCCGGTGCCGAATTTTGATCTACGATGAGTATTAAACAAAGTCAGTATAAACCTAATCCAATTGCATTAAAAAAACACAATGCTAAAACACTCATCTCGAATGGTTCAAATTACCACGATAGCAAAAGTTTTCAAGCTTAAAATTAAGTCACTTAACTCTACTTCAAAAATAATTAGAACCATCGGAGTTTTTCAGCGCGTTTTAGTTCAACACAGCCTACTCAAATAAAATCATATCCTTTTTTGGTTTCGGTCTTTTGAACATTTAACTCCTCGACTCTTCGACATTCGAATTGCCAATAACCCAATCCGATATTTTTTCTATCTCGGAGAATAATCGGAAACGTTTCATTGTTCATGGTCATACGAATCATATCGCCATCCTTAAGGCTGAACGACTCAAGTATGATAAAGCTTTTTTCGCTTTCTTGGCTCTTAACACCATAAATCAATGCCTTTTGAGACAACTCGTCTGTTTCGTTTTTTGTATATGACTTATAAGAAACAGCAAAAACTTGATTAGCCAGTAATTGGATTTCAAAACCAATCTTTCCGTCAGCTTTGACTGAAGTAATTTTGTTAACAACACCCAACGATCGCTTAGAAACCGATGAATTTTTTTTTCTAAAGCTGATTAAACTTCCAATTGAGACCATGCCAGCCTTTTTGAACTGACACGCCAACGACCTCTCCGAAGCCGACTCCGCCAACATTTCATTCTCACTTAATTTCGTTGCAGGATCTCCGCTGAGCAAATCGTGGCATGCTTCCAATCCGATGCAAAAAAAACGCTCTAATCTATCGCCAAATACCGGCACACCATGAAACTCGATTCCGGTCCATCTTGAAATGAGATAGTCCAGTAATTCAGCTGGCAATAAGCCATCATCGTCTTTCACTAGCATTAATGAACTAAAACGCGCTTGTTCCTTGGATACAAACCTGGATTTGTTTTGAAGTATTTTTATTAGCTTATTAAAACCCAAATATAAAACTGAAGTATCTGAAGGCGGCTTAGATTCCGATATAAAATGCGGGCCTTGATCCTCATCTGTCAAAATAATACATTGATGCGGTTGAGTCTCGAAGGGACTGTGACCAATCACCAAATGGGCACTATGTTGTTCAATGAAATTAAATACCTGCAATACCTCTTTTTGCATAAGACCGGATGGTTCGGCCAAGCAGAGCAACAAAATTTGCCTATAGCAATCGCCCACAGAAAGCCCCTGCCCTGGCGCCAAATGACTCTTGGAAACATTAATCGAATCTTTTTTGATTTTTACGCTTAGGCGATACAGTGAATGAATATCTATCCAAACCCAATCCGGTACTGTTAAATTCATTAGATAATGACTGACAACAATGTTGCTCAGACCTCTGATCGCTCTTTGAATAGATAAAGGAGCGCTCTTACCTTGAAACCAACCTAAGCTTCTTCGAGTAAGTTCTTTTACAACAATCCAATAACCGAGCGTAAACTCTTTTTCTATTGCGATCAATACGTTAAATATTTTGTGCTCGTCAGACTCTTTCGGAAATCCCTCTTGCATTAGTCTGAAACGCAAATACTCCTCTACAGTGGAAACTCGAAAACTTAATATTTCCAGCGCATCGAGGCGAGCTTGTGCGCTCATGGCCAAGCCATTAAACTCTTTCAAAAAATCGTATATTAATCGCGTAGACAATCCGGGATTGGCAACCGGCAACTCATCAAGCCAATGCTGCAATGCCTTTTCTTCGAATATTCTTAATCTCTCAGGAATATCCTTTTGGGCGGGGATCACTAAAAAAAAAGAATTTTTCACCGATCCCTCAGATTTAAGCGTTCAACCAAAAACTGAAACATGTGCTTGACCCAACATCTCGTTTGCAACGAATATAAAGAAAAAACGCTCGATTATTACAAATGTTTTTATATACCTTTTAAGCACATCAAATATCGGCACCGACTTTCACAGAAGCCCCGGGGTGCCGGTGGAGGCTCTATGATCCCTCGCTGGATTGTAGGACTTACAAGAACGTATTCACCCAGCACATGAAGATTATTATACCCTTTGCTAGTCAAATTTCGGCGTCGGGGTGCCCGTCAAAGGACGCCGTGAATACGTCCATGTAAGCTCTAGGACAGCATCCATGCCGCCAAAGCCTTTGCCGAACACCCCGACGCCTCCATACGCTAATGCCGAAATTTGAAGTGCGATAGGTATAATTATAGTCAATATTCTATGGAATTTAGGCGCTAGCTGAATGTGGATTTTGCATGGGGCTAATGATGACGTGCAGAAGAACAGAAAAGGCAGAAAAATTCTTTTCTGCATTCACTCTATTCATGGAACATAACAGTCGAGGAGCAAAAATCCGACAGGAAGCCGTGAATACGTCCATGTAGGCTCGCCGGCGGAATCTGACTGCCATGAATGGCGTGTATTAGGGCACCAACAGTAGGCGCTTTGGCGATGCAGGGCAGATAAATGCTTCTGCATTTTCTGCATTCATTACATCCTTGTAACTCAGCAATTGCCGAGGAGAAAAAATCTCCCCTGCTGCCGACGTCCTCGCTAGGCACACCCTATACTTTCATAAAGCTAAACATTTTTCGAGTATTAAGAGATTATTATTAAAATTATTCTGGATCCATACCGACAATCGACAATAATCTCATTTTATCCAGCGCATATTGTCGTAATGCCGATAAAATCGCCGGATCCGCAGAGCTATCGCCCAGCAAATCTTGCACTTTTGAGAAATATTCATTTATATTCAGACCAATGCAACCGGTGCCGGTCAAACGCTTCACACAATCTTTCATCCAGCGCGCCCACTCCTCCTCGCTTAACGTTTCAGGATAATTCCGGGCTCGATATCGAAAAAACATTTCCGGCAAACGCGGATCGCTGAAGTTTAAACGCAAATTCGTTAAATCATCAGGACGGGTTTGATGAACTTTCTCCATCGCCTTTTTGTCGCTATCGCTAAAAAAACCGCCACTGTAAATCATCAAATCAGGATCGGCATCAGATTCCGGAAAATCCGTGTCAAAGACTTGGGTAATTTTTTCTAATATATTAGAAACGCTACGGATTTTATCAATATGCCGATAGCAACGATCGATATCTAAATTAAGCCTAGCTGCGTCATCGGGCCTTATGACCGCTATCGGCGCCAGAACAGGGCATTTGTTGACATGCACGGTTTTTAGCGGAATTCGCTCGACTCCTTCCGGTAAATCTTTCGTGGCAGTAAAAATTCTTTGCTTGATTTCATCGACCGACAAACTGATCAAGGCATCGGGATCATTAGAAAGATCGTAAACTACGACCCCATTAGTATTGGTCGGATGCCGACAAATCGGCAAAACCACGGCCATACAATGATTTCTAACAGCGTATTTTCCTGAAATGTGAACAACCGGTTTAAAGCTACCTAATTGCAACAAATGGTTTGCGGCAGATTTAACTCGGTTATCAAAAAGAAATTTATAAAGTTTAGGTTGCGCATCACGGACCAGTTTAGCCACAGCTATTGTTGCGTAAACATCCGACAGCGCATCGTGAGCCTTGGCATGTTCAATACCATTGACCTTGGTGAGCTCTTCCAACCGAAAAGTAACTAGTCCCTCCTCGTTTACCGGCCATTCAATACCCCCCGGACGAAGCGCGTAAGCGGCACGTACTACATCGATTAAATCCCAACGCGAATTACCGTTTTGCCACTCCCTCTGATAAGGATCGTAAAGGTTTCGATATAAGGTATTGCGAGTCACCTCATCGTCGAAACGAATATTGTTATACCCTAGGGTGCAAGTATTGGGCTGAGAAATTTCACGAGAAACCGCTTCGATAAATTCAGCCTCGCAAATTCCTTTTGCTTCGGCAGTTTGCGGAGTAATGCCTGTAATTAAACACGCAACGGGATCGGGAAGACAATCAAGTGCGGGCTTGCAGTAAATAACAAGCGGATCGCCTAAAACATTGAAATCATAATCGGTGCGAATTCCGGCAAATTGAACCGGCCTATCGAGTCTTGGGTCTATTCCAAACGTTTCGTAGTCATGCCAATAAAAAGTCCGTCCGGCCACAATGGGTCAACAGCCTTTTAAAGATTGACCAGGGCTTTCAGCACATCGGTCCGACTGACCACACCAACAAGCTCGGAATCTCGAAAAACAGGGAAACTTCTAATCGTAGAGTCTTTAAATTTTGCCGCAATATCGACGATGCTCGCATCCGCATTGACCGAAACGATATCCGTGCTCATAAATTCGGAAACCTTACCGGCCGAACCTTGGTTATAAGCCGATTCCAATACGACTTTCATACTGTCCCTCTCGGAAAACATACCGACTAGCTTGCCTTGCCCGTTTATCACGGGAGCACAAGTAATTTTATGGGAAAGCAATTGTTTTATCGCTTCAACGACATTGACATCTTCCTTGAGTGTGACCATATTTCTTTTGGTCATGTAATCGGCAACAGTAATTTTAGCCAGCATGGATTAACTCCTGATTATGGTTATTATTATCAACGAAAGAAACCATTAGACAAACACAAGCGTTAAACTCGTCCTTCCGCTTCCATTTTTTTTCTTTTATCACATTTTTTAATGCAAACGCAATCGCCTTTATCGGCTCCGCCGCACGAGCCCTTGATAGCATTTCTGCCAAAAAAAACGCCCACTGCCATTATTGCAATAACAATGAGCATAAATGCAAATGTTATTAAAAAATAAGTCATTGTCACTCCTTAAAATAATCGCTAAACGCCGAGGTTGAGATTTCGCTGAACCCCTTCTCGGTTTTGGTAATAAATAAGACAGGAATACGCTGCTGCTCTGCCAATCGTAAACCTTGTTCGGCACCTAAGACCATAAATGCGGTCGCCCATGCGTCTGCTTCCATCGCAGTTTCGCTTAATACCGTCACCGAGGCAAGATTATGATTAATTGACCGCCCCGTTCTAGGATCGATCGTATGTGAAAATCTGACCCCTTCCGCTTCAAAAAAGTTTCGGTAATCTCCGGAGGTCGCCACCGAAATATCGGTAATCGACACGATTTTCTGTATCATTCGTTGTTCTGAGGTAGGTTTTTCTATTGCAATGCGCCAAGCATTACCATCCGGTTTGCGTCCTCTCAACCGAAGCTCACCTCCAATTTCAACCAAATAATCGTTAATACCTTTCTTTTCCAACAGCAAACCGACTTGATCCACTCCATAGCCTTTAGCGATCGCCGATAAATCAAGATATAGATCAGGAAGGTTTTTTTTGATCGATAGGGGTTCGGTTCTCAACTTTAGATGCCGATAACCAATCCGCTGCATCGCTAATAGAATAGATTCGTTCGAAGGCGCCTGAAACGATAATGGATCAGGACCAAAGCCCCATAGATTCACCAAAGGACCGACCGTAATATCAAAAGCACCTTCCGTCAGATCACTAATGCGCCTAGCTTCTGCCAAAACACCGTACAGAGCCTCGGAAACCGGCTGCCATTCGACTGAGTCGCTGTTATTAATCAACGATAATTCTGATTGCGGCCGATAGGTCGACATCTGATCGTTGACGAGTTCCAACAATTCTTTGACGTCAATATTAAGTTGGTCGGCTTTGACTCCATCAGGCAACACCGATGCTTTGATGCTGAAACTAGTTCCCATCGTTTGACCGGTCATCTCGAAAGCGAAAACAGCTTTCTTAGCCCCCTGGTCATCACAGCCCACCAATAAAAAAACGAGGACCAGAAAAAACCCGAATCCTCGTTGATCTTGTTTTACATGCATAGATTTATTTTTTGCAACCTCTCCCGAAATACTCGGGAGAGGTGTTTGCCTTTAAATTATCAACCGCCGAAATCATCCAAGAAGATACTTTCAGGCTCGACTCCGTTTTCCAACAGCATGTTGATAACCGACGAGTTCATGATCGGAGGTCCGCACATGTAGTATTCACAATCTTCCGGTGCCGGATGATTTTTAAGATAGTTCTCATACAACACATTGTGAATAAAGCCGGTATAGCCGTCCCAATCATCGCCTGGGAGAGGATCGGACAACGCGACATGCCATTCGAAGTTTTCGTTCTCGGCCGCCAGCATGTCGAAATCTTCAACATAGAACATTTCGCGTTTGCTTCGCGCACCATACCAGAAAGTGATCTTGCGTTTCGATTTCAAACGGCGTAATTGATCGAAGAGATGCGAACGCATGGGCGCCATACCCGCTCCGCCGCCGATAAATACCATTTCTTTATCGGTTTCCTGCGCGAAAAATTCGCCGTAAGGACCTGAAATAATACATTTATCGCCTGGTTTCAAATTAAAGATATAGGACGACATGATACCTGGCGGAACGTTTTCAGGTGCTCCCGGCGGTGGCGAAGCGATCCTGACATTTAACATTATTTCCTTTTCTTCGGGATAACTCGCCATCGAATAAGCTCTCAAGGCAGGTTCTTTTACCTCGGAGACATAGCGCCATAGATTAAACTTATCCCAATCATCGCGGAAACGTTCTTCAACAATGAAATCTTTGTATTTTACGACATGAGGAGGACATTCAATTTGAATGTAACCGCCTGCGCGGTAATTGATCGCTTCGCCTTCCGGCAATTCTAAAACCAATTCTTTAATAAATGTCGCAACGTTATGGTTCGATTTTACTGTACATTCCCATTTTTTGACGCCGAAAACAGAATCTTCGACTTCAATTTTCATGTTTTGCTTTACCGTTACCTGGCAAGACAGGCGTTCGCCTTCTGCCGCTTCGCGTTTAGTTATATGAGAACGCTCAGTCGGTAAAATTTCGCCGCCCCCTTCAAATATTTTCACACGGCATTGCGCGCATGAACCGCCACCGCCGCACGCCGAAGGAACGAACAACTTGTTGTCCGCTAACGCGGTCAATAACTTAGAGCCAACAGGAACATGAATCAATTTCTCATCGTTAATGAGAACTTCAACGTCTCCCGAAGCCACCAATTTACTCTTTGCGCCGATGATCACGAAGACCAGCGCAATCACGATCACCGTGAAAATAATAATTCCTAATGCAATTTCCAGCATTACGATACCTTTTTAAAGTTGGATTCCAGAAAAAGCCATGAAGCCAAGAGACATCAGACCCGCGGTAAGAAAAGTGATGCCAAGACCTTGCAGGCCACCCGGTATATCACTGTATTTGAGCTTTTCGCGCACGCCGGCCATGACCGTAATAGCCAATGCCCAACCGAAACCGCTACCGACTCCGTAAGTGACGCTTTCGCCCAAACTGTAATCGCGCTCGATCATGAACAAACTGCCGCCAAGAATCGCACAGTTGACCGTAATCAATGGCAAGAAAACACCCAAGGCATTGTATAAAGCCGGAAAGAACTTATCCAAAATCATTTCCAGAATTTGCACCAATGCGGCGATCATACCGATACAGCTCAACAAGGATAGAAAGCTCAAGTCGACGCCGGTAATCCCTAGCCATGACAACGCATCTTCTTTCAACAAGCTGTGATAGATAATATTATTGGCAGGAACGGTGATCGTTTGCACGACCATAACCGCAACACCAAGCCCCATCGCGGTCGAAATCTTTTTCGAAACCGCAAGGAATGTACACATTCCCAGGAAGAAAGATAACGCCAGGTTTTCAATGAAAACCGCTTTAACAAACAGACTGATATAGGCTTCCATTAGTGATGCCCTCCTTCACCATGAGCAATCGGCATGATTTGGAATTCGACATGTTCTCGTTGCTCGGGCTTGATTTGACGAAAAACCCAAATGATCATACCGATGATAAAAAATGCACTGGGTGGCAACAGCATTAAACCATTAGGATCATACCAACCGCCGTCTTTGGTCAATTCGAATATCTCAATGCCGAGCAGTTTGCCGGAACCGAACAACTCGCGGAAAAAAGCGACGATAACCAAAATCAAGCTATAGCCCAATCCATTACCGATTCCGTCCATGAAGCTTTCCAACGGCGGGTTTTTCATTGCATAAGCTTCGGCGCGCCCCATCACGATACAGTTGGTGATGATCAAGCCGACAAATACAGACAATTGCTTGCTGATGTCGTAAGCAACCGCCTTCAGTATTTGGTCGACAACGATAACCAATGACGCGATGATCGTCATTTGCACGATGATCCGAATGCTGCTCGGAATATGATTCCGGATCAAACTGATTGATGCACTTGAACACGCCGTTACCGACGTCAAAGCAATCGCCATGATCAACGACGTCGACATTTGCGACGTAACCGCCAGCGCCGAACAGATGCCGAGTACCTGAAGGGTAATCGGGTTTTCATTAATCAAAGGTTTTATTAGAACCTTTTTAGTTTCATTCGTTAATATTGCACTCATGATTAACCCCCTAGCCTTCTGTTCTGACTTTTTCTAAATAGGTGGCAAAGCCTTCTTTGCTCATCCAATACTTGATCAGATTGGAAACACCAACACTGGTCAGTGTAGCGCCTGCCAAGCCGTCTACCTGGTATTCGGACCCAGGTTTACCGGTATCGACCACGCCTTTGATCAATTTCAATACGGGCTCACCGCTTTCGGAATAGACTTTTTTGCCTTGCCACAACGCACGCCAGTTAGGATTGACTACTTCACCACCCAGCCCCGGTGTTTCGGCTTGATCGTAAAAGTTGATGCTTTGTACCGTTTGTCCATCGGCATCCAACGCCAAGAAACCATATAGCGTCGACCACAGTCCATAACCGCTGATCGGCAGGATGATCGACTGTATTTCTTCACCTTTCTTAACCAGATAAACTTTAGCGATTTTTGCTTTCACTTTAATGCTGGCTATATCTTTATCGGATGGAATAACGATACTTTGTGCGGGATCCTTTGCCGCCTTACGTTGATCATAAGAAGCTACGTCGATACCCTCGACATAATCGCCGGTTTCCAGATCGACCAACTTGGCTTCGATTTGTTGATCGAAAGCAGCATTGATATCGCCCCCTTCTTGTAACAAACCAGCGACATCAAGAATATTCTTCTTCATGTCCAAGGCTTTGTTATTGGCTTGCATTGGTCTCAGCGCAACCGCTGCAATGGAAACCAATATCGCGCAAACAAAACAAACCCATAACGCAATCGCAAGCGTCTTTTCAAGACTGTCATTGCTTTGCGCTAAAATTCTGTCCGCGTAAATTTTGAATTTTTCGTAGTGTTTACAATCTTTTAGATTAGGCATGACGCTTCACCCTTCTTCTAATGTTTGCCTGAATGACAAAATAATCGATGATAGGCGCGAACATGTTCGAGAAGAGAATAGCCAGCATAATTCCTTCGGGAAAGGCCGGATTCACTACCCTGATCAAAACCGTCATAACACCCACTAACATTCCAAAAATCCAGCGACCGGTATCGGTCATCGCTGCACTTACCGGATCGGTAGCCATGTAAACCATACCGAAAGCGAAACCGCCGACGGTCAAATGCCAATACCATGGAAAAGCAAACATCGGGTTGCTGTCGCTGCCGACAAAATTGAATACCGACGACATAATCAGCATACCGAGGAACACTCCACCCACAATTCGGTACGAAGCGATGCGTGTGTAAAGCAAAAACGCACAGCCAATCAAAATAGCCACAGTCGAGGTTTCGCCCAAACAACCGGGAATGAAACCGAAGAAGGTTTGCATCCAGCCGTAACCTGCTTCATGCACGGCATCCAGACCACCTGACGCGGCTAAAGCTAAAGGTGTAGCCGCCGTGTAACCGTCAACCGCAACCCAGACGGAGTCACCGGAAATGGAGGCCGGATACGCGAAATACAGAAATGCACGACCGGTCAAAGCAGGGTTTAAGAAATTTTTACCGGTACCGCCAAAAACTTCCTTACCGATTACGATACCGAACGAAATACCCAGCGCAACTTGCCACAACGGCATATCGGGCGGCATGATCAATGTATAAAGCATTGACGATACCAAGAAGCCTTCGTTGACTTCATGACCGCGCACGGTCGCAAACAAGACTTCCCAAACACCGCCGACAGCCAGGGTCACGATATAAATTGGCAAAAAGTAAAGCGCGCCATGAACCAAGTTAGATAACGGATTGTATGGGCTATATCCAAATATCATCATTGGCAGACTTCGCCAACCGTCCGCCTTATCCAAGCCCATCGCTTCCATCGCGACGTTAGCTTGATAGCCGGTGTTATACCAAGCCATCAGGATACAAAAAAACGTTGCAATAACAACAAACGTCATAGTCCGTTTCAGGTCGTTACCGTCACGAACATGTGTAGCGCCGCGCGTTACCTCGGCGGGTGTATAAAGAAAAGTATCAACCATCTCGTAGAGACCGTAGTACTTCTCTAGCTTACCGCCTTTGGTAAAATGCGGCTCTATGCTGTCTAAAAAGTTTCTAGCCGACATTAGCCTTCCTTCTCGATTTTAGTTAAATTCGCTCTCAGAACCGGACCGAACTCATGTTTACCCGGATCGACAAAGGTAAACAGAGCCATATCTTCCTCGTCCAACTCCAAACAACCTAGCATTTGCGCTTGATCCGTATCGCCGACAACCAAAGACTTTAATAATGGCGTTGGCAAAATATCCATCGGCATCACGGATTCGTAGACGCCAACCGGAACAATGGCCCGATTACTGCCGTTTTTGTTTGTAGTCAGCGGAAACTTACGTCCGCTTTTTCGGTCTTTACTTGACGTATAAACATTCAAGGCCGAATATTTATCCTTGCCCGGAACGATCCAACCGAAGAACTCTCGGTCACGACCTTCTTTCAATACCGAAACTTGATTGCTGTAATAACCCAAATAATCCGACCAGTCGGCCGCTTTGTGACCATAGATGACCGAACCGGAAATCACGCGATTCTCCCCGTCCATCAGCTCTCCAGCTACGAGTTCGCTGAGACATGCACCGACACGGGTTCTTAGCAATCTTGGTTTTTTAGCGGTAGGGCCAGCCAACGAAACCACTCTTTCAACATTCAATTTACCGGTCGTGAACAATGAACCGATTGCCATCACGGATTGATAATCCAAATGCCAGACCGATTTATTGGCGTTGACAGGGTCAATAAAATGAATGTGCGTGCTTGGCAAACCGGCTGGGTGTGGGCCTGTGAATTCTGCAACCGTAACGGAAGACGCGTTTCCGGTCGGCATGTCGGCACCGGGAGCTTTACAGACGTAAACTTTGCCGTCGGTCAACTTAGCAATCACAGCCAGACCGTTGGTAAAGTCGGCAGAGCGTTCCTTGATAATTACCGACGGATCGGCGGCCAATGGATTGGTATCGATTGCGGTCACAAAAATTGAACTAGGTCTGCTATCGATTGCCGGTGCTTTACCGTAAGGACGCGTTCTCAACGCAACCCACAAACCGGAAGCAATGAGGTTTTCCTTAACTTGGTCAGCTGATAAGCCGTCCAATTCGGAATCTTTATATTTTGCAAACGATTCCGCTTCGTTACCTTTCAGTTCTATGACAACCGATTGCAAAACGCGCTTGGCTCCGCGGTTTATCGCCTTGACGATACCGGCACCGGGCGATGTGAAATTGACCCCTGGATTTTTTTTATCGGAAAAAAGCACTTGACCGAGTTTGACTTTGTCACCCTCGGCTACCATCATGGTAGGCTTCATTCCTACATAATCCATCCCAAGAACGGCAACCGACTTAACCTTATTACCGTTTTCTATTATTTGTTCGGGCTCTCCCGTGATCGGAAGATCCAAACCTTTTTTTAAATTAAATTGCATAGTAAATAAGCCTGCTCTCCAGACATATCGCGGCGAACAACCCCCTTATTCGAAACGGCCGAAATAAGAGGCACTTGAAGACGTAAACCGTGGCATTAGACCATAATTTCGTTCCGTTCTCAAGATCGATAAAATGTCCTTTGAGTCAACACACTGTCACCTATTACGCATATTTCGATTTATTGTTATGAGTTGAAAATTTTCGACACCATATTCAAAAACAAAAAAGCCGTTACATACCAAGTAAGTAACGGCTTTTTTGTGTCGATTCGATGCTACATGACAATCACATCATTTAAAGCTTCATGTCACATAAAAACTTTAATACTAATCAGAGTATACCCATCGTAGATCAAAATTCGGCACCGGGGACCCGTCAAAGGAGCCTTGGATACATCATCGCCAAGGATGGTGTGAATGTCGATTTTGCAGGAGCAAAATCGACCTAGCACCCCGGTGCCTCTTTAGGCGCTGCCGAAATTTGAAGCGCGAAAGATCTAAGAAAACCCCCAAATCATTGGATACCTACTTCTTATAAAGAATATCAATGTATCGAAAGCATATTGTCCAATGCTTTTTTTGCTAGCACGGACTCGCGCTCCGGCACCGCTATCCGATTGACGACATGCCCTGCTACTAGATTTTCCAGAACCCAAGCCAAATGCTGCGGATCGGTTCGGAACATCGTCGAACACATGCATACCGTCGGCGACATGAAATGCACATTTTTGCCTTGACCCTTGCATTCGTCGTTCAGTCGATTGACAAGATTCAACTCGGTCGCAACTAGCCAACGCGTTCCGGGTTCAGCTTCTCGTACGATTTTCAAAATCGCTTCGGTCGAGCCAATGTATTCGGATTTTTGGCAGACTTCAAAACTAGCCTCGGGATGCGAAATCACATGGGTTTCGGGGTACTTTTCGAGAAAACGGTCGATATGCTCGGGCTTAAACATTTGGTGTACTGAACAAAAACCGTTCCAAAGAATCATTTTTGCATTTCGGATCTGTTCCTCGGTCAACCCCCCCATAGGCTTATCGAAATCCCAGGTTACCATTTCCTCAAGCGGGATACCCATTCGATAACCGGTATTACGCCCTAAATGCTGATCCGGAAAAAACAACACCTTCTCGCGTCTGGCAAAACTCCATTCAAGAATTTTTTGCGCGTTCGACGATGTACAAACAATACCGCCATGCTCACCGCAAAACGCCTTCAAATCAGCCGCGGAATTGATGTATGTCACCGGCGTCACCATGCTATCCGGGTCTAAAACCGATGACAATTCTTTCCAACATTTATTGACTTTGATGACATTCGCCATATCGGCCATAGAACAACCGGCCGCCAAATCGGGAAGAATTGAAATCTGATCGGGCCGAGACAAAATATCGGCGACTTCGGCCATGAAATGCACACCGCAAAACACGATATACTCGGCTTCAGAGGCTGCCGCATTACGCGACAATTTCAACGAATCCCCACTATAGTCGGCATGTTTAAAAACTTCGTCACGTTGATAATGATGCCCAAGAATGACACAACGCGAACCGAGCTTTTCCTTCGCGGCTGCGATGAGCGTATCGCATTCTTCATCTTCGAGAAGCGCATAATCTTGAATTGCTAAGGCTGTCGCAGACATTTTCATCACTCAAATTTTGTAGGGTACGCACTGCGCACCATTTTTAAACTTCATTCGCTCTATTCATTAAGACTAGCGACGCATACGAACCGACAAACACAATTCGCAAGTAACGTTACTCTTGCTTTTCGTCTTTTCCGGCCGGCTTACGCAGTTTGATACCCAATTCCTTCAATTGTTCCTCGCTGACAAACGCGGGCGCATTGAACAAAGGACAAGCTGCAGATTGCGTTTTCGGGAATGCAATCACATCGCGGATCGAATGCGCTCCGGTCATCAGCATCACTAGGCGATCCAAGCCGAAAGCAATACCGCCATGAGGCGGCGCACCGTATTTCAATGCATCCAACAGGAAACCGAATTTCTCGCGCGCTTCATCGTGGCCTATACCGAGAATCGCAAACACGATTTGTTGCATGTCGGTCCGATTGATCCTAATCGACCCACCGCCTACTTCGGTTCCATTCAGCACTAAATCGTAGGCGCGCGACAAAGCATGGCTAGGATCGGCTTTCAATTCCTCGATAGAGCAACTCGGCGCGGTGAACGGATGATGGATCGCGGTATAGCGTTGAGCCTTTTCGTCCCAAGCAAACATAGGAAAATCGATGACCCATACCGGTTTCCAATCGCCCTCGAGCAAGCCGCGATCCAGACCCAACTTGACCCGTAAAGCGCCCATGGCCTCATTAACGACATCGGCCTTATCGGCACCGAAGAAAATAAGATCGCCGTTTTGCGCGCCGGCTTTAGCCATCACCTTGGCCCAGACTTCATCAGGCGCAAATTTAACAATCGGCGATTGCAGACCTTCGACACCAGCCGCCAAATCATTTACCTTGATATAAGCCAGACCTTTAGCGCCATAGATACCGACAAACTTGGTTAAATCGTCGATTTCCTTTCGACTCAATTCACCGCCCTCGGGCAGACGCATCGCGACGACACGCCCGTGCGGGTCGTTGGCAGGCCCTGAAAACACCTTAAAATCGACTTCTCGCATTTCTTCGGCGATATCGACCAATTCCAGAGGAATACGCAGATCGGGGCGATCGGAACCGAATCGACGCATCGCCTCGCTATAACTCATAACCGGAAACGGATCGGCTAAATCGACATCGATGATATCTTTGAACAAACGGCGAATCATTTGTTCCATAATTGCCATGATTTCTTGTTCGTTCATGAACGAAGTCTCGATATCGAGCTGCGTGAATTCCGGCTGCCGGTCCGCGCGCAAGTCTTCGTCTCGGAAACACCGTACTACCTGGTAATAGCGTTCCATGCCGGCAATCATCAGCAACTGTTTATAGAGTTGCGGCGATTGCGGTAAGGCAAAAAAGGCGTTTTGATGCGTGCGGCTCGGTACGATATAGTCCCTAGCTCCTTCCGGCGTTGCTTTGGTCAAATAAGGCGTTTCGATTTCAAAAAACTCCTTATCGTCGAGGAATTGACGCAAATTGCGCGTCACATCCCGGCGCACCTTCATTTTATGCTGCATCTCGGTACGGCGAAGATCGATATAACGAAAACGCAGACGCATTTCCTCATTGACTTCGATCTCGCTTTCGATTGGAAACGGCGGCGTTTCGGATTCGTTTAAGACTTCAATGCTTTTAGCCAGCACCTCAATCTTACCTGTTGTCATATTTGGATTATGCGTACCCTCAGGACGGTCTCGAACAATACCTTCGATACGTAAAACATATTCGCTACGCACACTCTCTGCTATTGAAAACGACTCCGGCGCATCGGGATCGAATACCACCTGCACTAAGCCGGCACGATCTCTCAGGTCGATAAATATAACGCCGCCATGATCCCGGCGACGATGCACCCAGCCGCACAAAGCAACTGATTGTCCTAAATGTTGTGTATTTAATTCTCCACACTTGTGGCTACGCATAACTCTTCTCGTGTTAATCCAAAAAATTCGCCGATGTTACTTACTTACACTCTGTTATGCAAGCCGCCGTTATTGGGCCAGCAATTCCCAATTTGGAGATCAAAAAGGGTGTGGGGTATGCTTGGCGAGGATGTCGGCAGCAGGGGCAGATTTTTGCTCCTGCAAAATCTGCATTCACGCCATCCTTGGCGCTTGCAGATTTTTGCTCCTGCAAAATCTGCATTCACGCCATCCTTGGCCCTTAGCTGCCGCCAAGCCCCCATGGATGGGTTTAAGGCGTTCCTCGACAGGCATACCCCACACCCTAAAATCGGCGAAACTGCTCAAACTGGGAATTGCTGTTATTGGACAGAACAAGCGCCGCTCCCGCATCCGCCGCCGGTTGAAGAACACGACGCAGGAGCGGAAGCCTCACCAGCGACATTTTTCTTATTGCCGCTTTTAAAATCGGTTTCATACCAACCGCCGCCCTTCAATCTAAAACCGGCTGCGGAAATTTTTTTCATCAACTCGGGCCGGCTGCAGGCAGGACAATGAACCAAAACAGGATCGCTCATTTTTTGCAAAGCCTCATGCTCATGACCACAGGCTTGACATTGATATTCGTAAATAGGCATTTTTCGACTCCGTAACTAGAAACAATTGCCAAAATAAGGGCACGATTTAATTTTTCAAGCCCATAAGGTAAAATCATCGTTTATAAAAATAAGCGCATTATAATGAATAAACTCACTATTACCCAGCCCGACGACTGGCATTTGCATATCAGAAACGGCGAGATACTAAAAACCGTACTGCCGCATACCGCTAAACAGTTTGCAAGAGCCATCATCATGCCCAACTTAAAGCCTCCGGTAACAACGGTCCGGCAGGCCCTGCAATACAGAAATGAAATTTTGTCGGTCCTTGCTTCAGAGTCATATTTCACGCCTTTGATGACGCTTTACCTAACCGGGTCAACTACCATCCAAGACGTCAAAGAAGCCGCCGAATGCGAACACATCTACGCGTTTAAACTATACCCTGCCGGCGCGACCACCAACTCCGATGCCGGAGTCGCCGACCCAAAGACGATTTATCCGATTTTCGAGGCAATGCAACAATTCGACATACCACTTTTAATTCACGGCGAAGTCGTCGATCATGACTGCGATATTTTCGACCGGGAACGCGTATTTATCGAACGCACGCTCAGCGATATCGTTCGCCAATTTCCTAATTTACGCATCGTACTCGAACACGTCACCACAAGCGATGCGGTCGAATTTGTCAAATCGACGCCGAATAACATTGCCGCAACCATTACACCTCAGCATTTACTCTACAACCGTAATGCGATGTTGGTCGGCGGCATAAAGCCTCATTATTACTGCTTGCCGATATTGAAACGAGAACAACACCGCCAAGCGCTGGTTGCAGCCGCAACCAGCGGCAACCCGAAATTCTTTTTGGGCACCGACAGTGCTCCTCACATAACGGGGTTAAAAGAAAATGCTTGCGGTTGTGCCGGCTGTTTCAGTGCTCATGCTGCGATCGAGCTTTATGCTGAAGCCTTTGATAAGGCAGGCGCTTTAGAAAGACTGGAAGGGTTTGCGAGCTTTTTCGGCGCCGATTTTTACCGTTTACCCAGAAACACTCGTTCGGTCACATTGATTAAGGAACCTTGGCTCGTACCTGAATCTTACGGGCATGGGGAAATTAACATCACGCCGCTCAAAGCCGGCGAGTCATTAGCTTGGAAGCTCGAACTCGAGGGCCGTAAATCCTAACTCCGATAACTTATACCATGAAGGAGCCATGAACCTAAATTCGGCAGTCCAACCATGAAGAACATGAAGTTAATGAAGTATTTCAAGAGATTATCTAAACGTTCTACTCCCTTTTGATTGAAAAACCATATAAGAATAAAAGGCATGGGATGTGTCTATCGAGGACCGCCGTGAACCCATCCATGGGGGCTTGACGGCAGCTCAAACGCCAGGGATGGCGTGAATGCAGATTTTGCATTACGCCAAGGATGGCGTGTAGTAGGGCAATGCAGGACAGAAAAATGCTCCTGCATTTTCTGCATTCATTACATCCATGTAACTCAGCAATTGCCGAGGAGCAAAATCTGCCCTGCTGCCGACATCCTCGCTAGCCACACCCCATACCTTCATAAAGTTAGCTAATTTTTGAGTATAAAGGGAGTAGCTAACCTTTCGGGTGAGCGAAAGCTTGTATACAAACGAATGACAAGTTATTGCATTAACTTCTTATTCTTCATGATCTTCATGGTGAAATGCTTTTTTTATGATGAAGCGTTTGCCTCGGTTAAAACCATTTTTACAATTAGGGAAGTTTTTTCATCTCATCCATTTTATCGAAATCAACCCCTACGCTAACGATAAAGCTAGTCGCTTGCTCAATATTCATTTCGGACTTTATGACTCTGGATTGATTCACAATCACCGTAAAACCTGAAGTCGGATTCGGCGACGTCGGCACAAACAACACATACTGATCATCCTGCTTATTGGTCACATAAGCAGGAACCCAAAGCCCTTCTTTTGGATACTCAATATAAACCACCTCACGCGCTTCCTTACGATCATGCGAGGAAAACATGTTAATGACTTTCTTAGTAACCCGATAAATGCTATTCAACAACGGAATTCTATCGATAATAAAATCGAACGCAGCAATCGCCCAAAATTTTCCTTCCTTGACGATTTTATGTCCAACCATCGATAAAATTAAAAAACTAACTGCAAACACCATCAATGTATAAAGGTAATTATCGGCATAGCCGTATACCATCCTAAAAAGATCGGACACCCTATCTTTTACAAAGATGACAATCTGCAAAATGATCACAATCGGAATAACCGCGAAAATTCCGATCAAAAAATTATTTAAAATCGCCTTGAACTGTTGATTCATCATGCCCCCTTTTAATTGATATATTCTGTAATGACAGACCGTAACACTTTAGCAGTTCTTTATTCGGCACTCGTTGCCTTATCCGGGCAACAAGACTCGCTATTATGAAATTAAGCCGTCACAGAATACGTATACCTTTCGCACTTGAAATTTCGGCAGTGCCCGAGGAGGCACCGGGGTGTGTGGCAAAGGCTTTGCCAGCATGGAGCTGGCATAGAGCCTACAGGGACGTATTCACGGCGTCCTTTGGCGGACACCCCGGCGCCGAGTTTTGATCTACGACGGGTATAATAAAGTCATTCAGGCTCGAATGTACCTCAAAAGCCTGCCATCCATGGAACTGGATTCAGCCAGTCCATGGCGGTATGACGGGTTTCCTATAACTTAACGGTAGTGGCAACAAGACTACAAAGACTTCCAAATCAATACGGCGCCAGAAACTCCCAAAAATGCCGCAAAAATTCTAGCGTACTTTTCGTTATCGATGTTCTTATAAAGCATTTCCTCAGTCAACAAAAATACAACCACGGCAATTTGCAGTAACGACACATTATCGGCATAAGAAATTAAATACTGATGCTTGACAAAAAATAACGTCAAAACCTGAAACACTGCGAACATGCCATAACAAACCGCAACAGTCGACCGAGTCTGATTTTTTTCATACTGTTTGCTATGCACCATCGCAGTCAATAAAGATCCGCCTAAATTGGTCAACCCATGCACTATACCCATCGAAATTAAATACGTTCTTTCGTAACCGACCAGTTTTTCAATTATTTTATTGACGGCGCCGACCGCATCCTTAAGCGCAACGAAAATTAAAAACACCCCAATCAATGCACCGATATTGATCCGAACGCTAGTCACGATAAATAAAAACACCACAACGAACGGTATGCTGTATTTCAGTACATTCTTAACAAAGTTGATATCTATAAAATGATGATGCTTAACTAACTGCAACAAGTTGATGGCAATAGAGATCGGCAACAAAATCTCAAGCGCATTGATGAACTGATAGCCCAATAACAACAGCATGGGCGTACCAAACAATAAAACACCTACGCCAAAAATCGACTGAATGACTGTCGTCGCTACGATTGTCAACAAAATATCCAATGGCATCGATATCTCCTTTTTATTTTTATAAGGCTTTGCATTATATACCGATAATTAAAAATAAATTCGAAAGGTTCGCTACACTAAAGCCTAAAGCCTTCAAGCTATACAGCCATTTTTGTAACACGGCTGATGGGCCCAAAAGACAGCGTTACGATAAATTAAGGATGGAAAGCACCTAAAAATTACCGTTTTGTATTACCTTTCAAGAGATATTAAAACGCGAAGCGCACTATGTATGTTAGCTCCTTAAACAAACTTAACTGGATATTTACCATGCTCCTCAGCTCTCATCATGAACCACCGGCCGTTTTATAAAGGACATAAGAACCTCTGATGCCAGTCCGAAAATTCATAATAAGCGTCATTGCGCTTGCGCTAGTCGTGGTATCCGGCTTTGTAAAATCGGAAAACGTTTTGACGCTTGAGGCCGCGCTTGGCGCTGCCGTTCAAAACAATCCCAGCCTGGCCCGAATCAAGGCCGCCGCACAGGCATTAGCGGCGATTCCTTCCCAAGCCGGAGCCCTGCCCGATCCCGTCATCGGTTTCAACGTCATGAGCCTGCCGGTCGATCATTTCGACACCCGGAAAGAAGAGATGGCGCAAATCGGATTCGGTATTTCTCAAGCCATTCCGTTTCCCGGAAAACTGACCTTGCGCGAACAAGCGGCGGCTTATGAAGCGCAAGCCGCCGCCTACAACGAAGATGAATTGCGTCTGAGTTTGCTAAGTGACGTCAAAACCGTCTGGTGGCAGCTATTTTATTTGGACCGCTTACTAGAAATCACCGATAACAATCGGATGCTGTTGCAGCAGTTAGTCGATATTGCCGGAACGAAATATGAAGTCGGCGAGGGTTTACAGCAAGACGTCCTGCTGGCGCAACTCGAATTGTCGAAACTGCTGGATCGAAAAATCAAGATCGACGGCATGCGGAGCAATGCCGTTGCCGGGTTGAATGCCTTGTTGGACCTACCGGGCAATATCCCCGTGCAACTGCCCACAAAGGTAGCGTTACAATTGCCCGACATTTATGACGATCAAACGCTTTATCGACTGGCCGAAACCTACAGACCCTTACTAGCAAGCGAACGGGAAAGAGTTAACGCGGCAAAATCCAAGCTGGACTTGGCCAAAAGAGAGATATTACCGGATTTTAATGTCAATGCCGCTTACGGCGCTCGCGATAATATGCCCGACGGCACCCGGCGCTCCGATTTGCTCAGTTTCGGCATCAGCATGAACGTGCCGATCTTTTATGCGCAAAAACAAGCTCAGGGTGTAAGCCAGTCTACGAGCGAGTTGATGCGCGAACGATATGCCCTGCAAGATCAATGGAACGGCGTGCGCAAACAAATATCACAAGCCGGCAACGACTACCGACGCGCAAAGGAACAAGTATCGTTGTATGAAACAGGCATCATTCCTCAAGCCCAGCAAACAGTCGCATCGATGCTGGCCGGATATCAGGTCAATAAAGTCGACTTTCTGAATCTAATACGCAGCCAAATTACGGTCTACGACTTTGAAGCGCAATATTGGCAAGCCTTCGCCGAAGCCAACCAAGCTTTGGCGCAGCTTGTCGCAGCGACAGGCAAGGAAGACATTTATGAGTAAACGCTTATTGATCACGGGCTTATCGATGCTCGCTTTGGGCCTCGGCGCAGGCTATTGGTTGGCGGGCCGTGTCGGCAGCCTGTCCATTGAGGCGCACTTACCCGAACATAGACTCGACGATAAAAAGCCGAAACACCGTCAGCCCTTGTTTTACCGCCACCCGATGAACCCCGAGATTACTTCGCCGGTGCCGGCCAAAGACTCGATGGGCATGGATTACATTCCGGTTTACGCAGAAGAACAAACCGCCGCCGAGCCCGGAACGGTTAGAATCGATCCTGTGACGGTACAAAACATCGGTGTGCGTACCGCAAGAGCGTCGCGTACCACGCTTTCTCGAAACGTGCGTGCGGTCGGTCGGGTCGATTACGACGAAGAACGCATCGTCCGTCTGCACCCAAAAACGGCCGGCTGGATAGAATCTTTAAATGTGGATAAAACCGGTCAATGGGTTAAAAAAGATACCGATTTATTGAGTATTTATTCCCCGCAATTGGTCGCGGCTCAACAAGAATATATTCTGGCTCTGCAAAATCGGAAAATTCTGTCTGATAGCCCGTTCGAAAGCATCCGCCAGGGTGCGGAAGATCTGCTGGCAAGCTCCCGGAAACGCCTACAATTACTCGACGTGCCGGCGCATCAACTCCACGAATTGACCGACACAAAGCGCATCATCAAGAGCCTGCATATTCATGCGCCGACTGACGGCATCGTGATACAAATCGGCGCCCGCGAAGGCCAATATGTCACGCCGGATACCGAAATCTTCACGATCGCCGATATCGCCAATGTCTGGGTTTATGCCGACGTCTATGAATATGAGTTGCCTTGGATCAAGCCGGGTGATCGGGCCGAAATTCGATTGATAGGCGTTCCGGGACGAGTTTTCGAAAGCCGGGTCGAATTCATTTATCCTTATGCCGAGAGACAAACCCGCACCACCCGAATCCGCATGGTGCTCGATAATAGGGAAGGCTTATTGAAGCCGGATATGTTTGCCGACGTGACAATCGCTACTCAAAGGCAGTTGGAAACTCTGGTCGTTCCTACCGAAGCGGTCATCCGTTCCGGCACGCGCAATCAGGTGTTCGTGGTCCGGGAGGCAGGCAAATTCGAACCTCGTATAGTCAAGCTCGGCTTGGCTTCGGACGGATGGACGGCGATTCTCGACGGTCTCGACGAAGGCGAAGAGATTGTCGTCTCGGCTCAATTCCTAATCGACTCCGAATCGAAACTGCGCGAAGCAACGGCCAAAATGCTGGAAGCACCGACGCAGCCTCAAGCCGAATCGATTCCGATGCTTCACGATGCGGGGGATCACAAGCATGATTGAAGCGATCATCGGCAGCGCCTTGAATAACCGCTTTCTGGTTTTACTAGCGGCGGTACTGTTGGCCATCACCGGATTTTGGTCGTTCAAAACCATATCGCTCGACGCGATCCCCGATTTATCCGACGTGCAAGTCATCGTATTCACCGAATATCCGGGACAGGCGCCGCAAGTCGTCGAAACCCAGGTCACTTATCCGTTGACGACAGCGATGCTGGCCGTGCCGAAGGCTAAGGTCGTTCGCGGCAGTTCCGATTTCGGTATCTCGATCATCTATATCATATTCGAGGACGGTACCGATATCTATTGGGCCCGCTCGCGCGTCCTGGAATATTTGAATTACATTCGCGAACGCTTGCCGCAAGGCGTCAATCCTTCATTAGGACCGGATGCGACCGGAGTCGGCTGGGTCTATCAATATGCCTTGATTGACCGAACCGGGCTGCACGATCTAGCCGAGTTGCGCTCGATACAGGACTGGTATTTGCGTTATCCGCTGCAAACCGTGCCGGGCGTTGCCGAAGTCGCGTCGATCGGCGGCTTCGTCAAGCAATATCAGATCGAGATCGATCCGAATGCGCTGGCCGCCTACGGCATTTCGCTGGCGCAAGTCAAACAGGCCGTCAAACGCAGTAATAACGACATCGGCGGCCGCTTGCTGGAAAAGGCCGAAACCGAATACATGGTGCGCGCGCCAGGCTATATCCGCTCATTGGAAGACATCAAGACGATTCCGCTCGGCGTCGACAATAACGGCACGCCGATCCGAATACAAGACGTGGCGCATGTGCAGATCGGTCCCGAATTGCGTAGGGGCATCGTCGAGTTGAACGGTGAAGGCGAAGTGGTCGGTGGCATCGTGATCATGCGCTTCGGTGAAAACGCCCGGGCTACGATTCTCGGCGTGCGGGAAAAACTGCAGGAACTCAAACAAAACCTACCCGAAGGCGTCGAAATCGTCTCGGTCTACGACCGGGGCGATTTGATCGAACGCGCAGTCGATACCCTATACCAAGCCTTGTCCGAGGAACTCATCATCGTCTGTGTGCTGGTCGGCTTGTTTCTGCTACATCTGCGTTCGTCGCTGGTAATCGTGATCACCTTGCCGCTGGCCGTACTCATGGCCTTCATCGTCATGAAAATGCAAGGGCTCAACGCCAACATCATGTCGCTGGGCGGCATCGCGATCGTGATCGGCGACATGGTCGACGGCGGCATCGTGATGATCGAAAACGCCCATAAGCATCTGGCCGAAGCCGCCGAGAAAAAACAGGCCGAATTGACGCGGCCAGAGCGCTGGCAGGCCATTACCGCCGCATCGAAGGAAGTGGGGCCGTCGCTGTTTTTTTCATTGCTGGTCATCACTGTTTCATTCCTGCCTATTTTCGTGATGCAGGCGCAGGAAGGCCGTATGTTCAGTCCGCTCGCCTTCACCGCAACTTACGCGATGGCGGCTGCGGCGCTATTGACGATTACGGTCGTCCCGGTCTTGATGGGCTATTGTATTCACGGAAAAATCATTCCCGAACATAAGAATCCGGCCAACCGTTTTTTGCATTTCATCCACTCGCCGGTCTTGAAACTGGCGATGCGCTATCGCGGCCTTAGCTTGCTCATCGCATTACTGCTGCTGGCCAGCACGCTTTATCCGCTGTCCCGGCTTGGCAGCGAATTCATGCCGCCGCTGGATGAAGGCGATATTCTGTACATGCCGACTACGTTTCCGGGCATTTCGATCACCAAAGCCAAGGAACTGCTGCAACAAACCGATAAAATCTTGAAAACCTTTCCCGAGGTGCATCATGTGTTCGGCAAGGTCGGGCGCGCCGAAACCGCGACCGACATGGCCCCACTGTCGATGATCGAAACGATCGTGCATCTGAAGCCCCGGACGGAATGGCCCGAACCCGGCAAAACGAATCAAGAGCTCGTCGCCGAAATGGACCGTGCGATTCGCTTTCCCGGGATGGCCAATGCATGGACCATGCCAATCAGAAACCGCATCGATATGTTATCGACCGGCATCAAAACCCCGGTCGGCATCAAAGTATCCGGTCCCGACCTGACCGTTTTACAGACCATCACCGAACGCATCGAACAAGAATTGAAAACCTTGCCGGATACCCTATCGGCGATGGGCGACCGCGCGGTCGGCGGCTATTATCTGGACTTCATCATCGACCGCGGCGAAGCGGCGCGTTATGGTTTGACCGTCGGCGATATACAAGACGTGATACAAAGCGCGATCGGCGGAGAAAATATCACACAAACAGTGGAAGGCCTGGAGCGTTATCCGGTCAATCTGCGTTATCCGCGAGAATTGCGAGATAATCAGGAAAACCTCAGACGCGTTCTGATACCAACGCCGCAAGGCACGCAAATCCCGTTGGCACAGGTCGCCGCGATTGAATTGAACCGAGGCCCGCCCGGAATTAAAAGCGAAGACGCTCGACCCAACACCTGGATCTATGTCGACATCAAGACTTCCGACATCGGCGGATATGTTGAACAAGCCAAAAAAATGCTGGCACAACAGATCGAGATACCCCAAGGTTACACTGTCAGTTGGTCGGGCCAGTTCGAGTATATGGAAAGGGCCGCCGAACGGTTGCGTATCGTGATTCCATTGACGCTGTCGCTGATTCTGTTGCTGCTGTATTTTTCGTTCAAGAATTTCGTTGAACCGGTCCTCGTGATGTTGACGATTCCGTTCGGTCTGATCGGTAGCATCTGGATGATCTACTGGTACGACTTCAATCTGTCGGTGGCCGTCTATGTCGGCTTTATCGCGCTGGCCGGCACCGCCGCCGAAACCGGCGTGATGGTATTGAATTTCATCGATATCGAAATAGCCAAACTGCGCGCGCAAAAACAGACATCATTGACGGCTGCGGAAATCAGGGAGGCGGTCGAATCGGCCACTGCGTTGCGTGTTCGCCCGGTCGCAATCACCGCGTTCACGACAATGTTGAGCCTGATTCCGTTCATGGTGGCGACCGGCGCCGGCGCCGATGTGACCCAACGCATCGTCGTGCCGACCTTGGGCGGCATGCTGACCGTGCTGGTACTGACGCTGCTGGTGTTTCCAGTGCTTTATAGCTTGGTGTTGCAGAGCTTGGAGCCACGTCGGGAGAAAAATACAGCAACCGATTTAAAAATCACACGATAAATCGAGAATGAACAATTTACGACGCTCATTTTTTAAAAGAGCAATTACTCACACAATCACTTATTTTGTTCACTTTCAGGAGATTCGGTACCAAATAAAGCCGGTTTATTGCCGGACAGGATCGCCGAATGATGCCCCGCCTAAGGCTTTAATTTAACAGTCTAAAATCGTTCAAGCAGTTGTAAATGACTTTTCGAATTCGATCAATTACTTCAACTGGAACTGGAGTCAACGGCGGGCGTACATGTATCGGAAAGTGATCGATTCGAGCAGTCATGGCCGCTTTGACCAAAGGAATTTCAGAATAGCCGCCGGTATTCCGAAACCGGTTCCAAACATCGAGACAACACTGCATCGATTGCGTTTTGCTGGCGGATAATCGGTATTCCGTTTGCATCGCGATCAACAATTCAGGCATCGGATTCGCCGCCCCAGTGACCGAACCGGATAAGCCTTTTTGCAAGACCTCGAAAACTTTTGCGTCATTGCCCAAAAATACAGCCAATTCGGGAAAATTCGACCGGTATAGCTGGGCATTGTCTATATCGCCGCTCGAATCCTTGATGCCGACTATCGAAAGACCCTGATCAAGTAGCGTAGTCACCAGATCGATACCGAGATGATTACCGGTATGCTGGGGGAAATGGTATAGCATCGCCGGCAAAGGGGCGCCGGATATCGCGTCGATGAAAAATCGAGAGAGCCCTCTGTCCTGGCAGGCGGAATAATAATAAGGCGGTAATAACAGTATGTAGTCTGCGCAGCCTTTCGTTCCGGCGATCAGCTTGCGAACATCGCTGACGCAGGTCGCGCTGACGTTGTTGATTATAGTACCTGCGAAATATTCTCTAACGAATTCGACAACCTGCCGGCGTTCCCTTATCGTGATCGACGGGAATTCTCCGGTCGTACCATTGGCAATGACCGTCCGCACTCCCCAGGAATACAAAGACGATAAATAAGCTTTAAAGGCTTGCCATTCGATTTTTCCGCTTGCATCAAATGGTGTCAATAACGCTACAATAGGGCCATGAAGTTGAATCATAAAATCCAATGAGTTTCAGTAAAATCAAATGTTAGTAACATTCAGTTGTGATGTATACCCCAACACCACCTATTTCGGCGATATCGCGCAAACATTGCTGAAAATGATGGGAAAACGCGGCAACGTGCCGGGCGCTATTCTGGCGAAAGATGTTCCGATAGCCCTGGAGCAATTGCAAAGCGCCCTTGAAAAGCAGAAGGCGCAGTCGTCGGTAAATTCAGACGATGAAACGGACGCCGGACAAAAGCACTGGAAAGAAAAACCGGTTCCTTTGGCTCATCGGGCATTGCCGCTGATCGAATTACTTACTGCCGCCGCAAAAGCCAATTGCAATGTCATGTGGGACCGGAATTAGAGCTACGCGTGGCGGGTTATATTTCATCCTCTTAGGCGATACTTCGGCATACCTTTCGTCAGGCATGACCGCGCTGCACCGAGCTTGTCATAGTGGAATCAAATACCCAGGTTTGTTTTACCCATCTGGAAAGGTTATGGCAGAATAAGTCGGAGAACAATTTTGAGAGAACCACTTAATGAACGATATTTACAGTCAACAGCATCGACAACTGCAAGACCGGCATGATACGCGCAACCTGGCCGACCGGGTACAGGAGCTCATCGTCGAAAATCAAATCAACGAACAACATCAGCCTTTCATCGAAAGCCGAGACTTTTTCTTCTTGACCACGATCGACCACCGGGGCTTTCCCACCTGTTCCTACAAAGGCGGCAACCCGGGGTTGACTCGCGTAGTCGATCCTCAAACGTTAGCCTTCCCCAGTTATGACGGCAACGGCATGTTTCTGTCGATGGGCAATATCCAAGGTAATCCCAAGATTGGCATGCTATTCATCGACTTTGACACGCCGCACCGTATCCGAGTGCACGGCGAAGCATCGATTCAAGAAGGCGACTCATTGCTATCGGAATATCCCGGAGCAGACATGATCGTCAGAGTCAAAATCGGCGAGATCTTCATCAACTGCCCACGCTATATCCATCGCATGCAGCGCATTGAAACGTCAAAATACGTCCCTCAACCCGGCAAAGAAACGCCCATTCCACAATGGAAACGCATCGATGCGGTACAGGATGCGCTTCCCGCTTCAGAACAAGGTTTTGCAGAAAAACTGGGCGGCACCATTACGCCGGAAGAATACAGCGAGAAGGTGATGAAGGGTGAAGGATGAATTCACAATTCAAGAACCCTGTCTTCATTATCTTCAAATCCCAGCAATCCCCAATTTGGAGATAAAAAAGGGTGGGGGGTATGCTTGGCGAGGATGGCGTTCGAGCTGCCGCCAAGCCCCCATGGATGGGTTTACGGCGTTCCTCGACAGGCATACCCCACACCCTAAAATCGATGAAACTGCTCAAACTGGGAATTGCTGGGGCAATGCAGGAGCAATTGCCGAGGAGCAAAAATCGACCGAACACTCCGACGCCTCCATACGCTAATGCCGAAATTTGAAGTGCGAAAGGTATACTTTAAAAGAAGGGCGGAAAAAAAATAAAAAAAAACTTGAATAATAAATTCGATCCGTTATCATATGCGGCTCACGGAGAGATGGCTGAGTGGTTTAAGGCAGCGGTCTTGAAAACCGTCGTGGGTTTGTAGCCCACCCAGAGTTCGAATCTCTGTCTCTCCGCCATCATATCTAAGCTAATTGACTAGGAAAATTATTTTTTCCTATTGCGACCTTGATCAGGCGTTTGCTACAGAATGCCGCAACAAAGATGCCTCTAATTCCTCCTTTTTTTATTTGATTCGGCTTGAAAACGAATTTACTTTTCGTATCGCCGCCGACATCCTCGCTAGACACACCCCATACCCTCATAAAGTTAGCTATTTCTTGAGTATAAAGGGATTATCTACATGGACGTATTCACGGCGTCCTTTGACGGGCACCCCAACGCCGAAATTTGAATAGCAAAGGGTATAAGTCTCCTTTTTTGCCTCACAATCTATCAAACCACTTTACTACCGTACCCGCCGCCGCCGGGCGTTTCGATTTGCAGCACGTCCCCGGCTTGCATTTCGACTTGGGCGCAACCGCCTAAAGACTCGACGGGCCCGCTTGCCCGCCATAGGCTATTTTTGCCGGCCGCGCCGGGCTCGCCGCCGTTCAGTCCGAATGGAGCGGTTGCGCGATGGCTCGACAAAATGTTAACGCTCATCGGTTCGAGAAACTTGATTCTGCGCACGACCCCGTTCCCGCCGTTGAACGCGCCTTGGCCGCCGCTGCCTTGGCGTATCGAAAATGTTTCGAGCAAAACCGGAAAACGCCATTCCAGCACTTCTGGGTCGGTAATGCGCGAATTAGTCATGTGCGTATGTACCGCGCTGCAGCCGTCGAAACCGTTGCCGGCACCGGCTCCGCCGCAAATCGTTTCGTAATATTGATAACGCTGATTGCCGAAGGTCAGATTGTTCATCGTGCCTTGCGATCCGGCCAATACGCCCAATGCGCCGTACAAGGCATCGACGATGATTTGCGATGTCTCGACATTGCCGGCTACGACTGCGGCCGGGTACTTCGGATTAAGCATAGAGCCTTCCGGAATGACGATATCGAGCGGCTTGAGACAACCGGCATTAAGCGGAATGTCGTCTTGCACTAAGGTTCTGAAGACATAGAGTACCGCCGCCTTGCAGACTGCCGACGGCGCGTTGAAATTACCGGATTGTTGCGGCGAGGTGCCGCTGAAATCGATACGCGCGCGCTGGTGTTCGCGGTCGACAGTTACGCGCACGGCGATTTCGGCACCGTCGTCGAGCGCATAACGAAATTGTCCATCCGGCAGATTGGCCAAAATCTTGCGCACCGAGGCCTCGGCATTGTCCTGCACGAAGCGCATGTAGGCCTGCACGACCGCCAATGAATAATGCGCGATCATTTTATGCAGTTCTTGAGCGCCTTTTTCGTTCGCGGCGATCTGTGCCTGAAAATCGGCAATATTCTGCTCGGAATTGCGCGCGGGATAGCCTCCCGACAGCAACCAACCCCTCAGCGACTCCTCGTTGAAACGGCCTTGTTCGACGATCTTGATGCCGGAAGTCAACACGCCCTCCTCTTCGATCGAGCGGCTGTGCGATGGCATCGATCCCGGCGTGATGCCGCCGATATCGGCATGATGACCGCGCGATGCGGTAAAAAACAGCAGCCTATCCCGATCGAAAACCGGCGTGATAATCGTGATATCGGGCAGATGCGTGCCGCCTCGATAAGGCGAATTGACCAGAAAGACATCACCGCGCGCCATCGTGAAATCGCTGTTTTGCACCAAGCATTTGACGGTCTCGCCCATCGAGCCAAGATGCACCGGAATATGCGGCGCGTTCGCGATCAGCTCGCCTTGCGCATCGAACAGCGCGCATGAAAAATCCAGCCTTTCCTTGATATTGACCGAGTGCGCGGTATTTTGCAGGACGAAACCCATCTGCTCGGCAATCGATATGAACAGTTTGTTGAAAATTTCCAACATGACCGGATCGGGCGACGCACCGGTCGTCAATGCGGCATGTTCGCTGCCCTGTTGCCGCGTCAGAATGAGATTGCGCCCCTGATCGACCGAGGCACACCAGCCTGGGTCGATCACGAGGGTCGAGGTCGGTTCGATGATAATAGTCGGCCCGTCGATGACCCTGCCCCGGTTTAATTGTTCACGCCGATATACGGGGGTTTGCCAATGCCGTCCACGGAAAAAAACCGATTCGATCGTCAGCGGCGCGATGGATTCTGAATTATGCTCCTCTGCCGGTATCGATGCGTCCTGCCCGCTGAGTCCGATGACTTCGACGGCCATCGATTCAATAATGAGCGGCTTGTCGGCATAGGTAAACCCGAATTGGCGCAAGTATTGCCGTTCGAAATCGGCCAGCATGACCGACTGCTCGGCAAATTCGACCGCCAACGCGGTATCGGTGCCCTGGTAGCGTAAAAACAGGCGGCGAACCGCTTCGATGCGAACTTTTACAACGCCTTGCGCGGCAATCTCGGCATGCCCTTCTCGTTCCAACGCATCGAATTCGAGTCGTAAAGCGTCCAACGAAACCTTGCCCCACGGCCGTTCCAAGGCTTTTTGTCGAACCGTGCGCAAGTCTGCCAGACCCATGCCGTAGGCCGACAAGACGCCCGCGAACGGATGCAGGATAATACGCCGCATCCCCAAGCGTTCGGCCACCGAGCAGGCATGTTGTCCCGCCGCCGCGCCGTAACAGCACAAGGCATATTCGGAAACGTCGTAGCCTTTTTGCACCGAGATAGTCTTGATGGCCGCCGCCATGTTTTCGACCGCGATATCGAGAAAACCTTCGGCGACTTGTTCGGGACTTCGGCTATCGCCGGTCGCCTCTTGTATGCGCTGTGAAAGTTCGGCGAACAAAACTCCAACCCGGCCCCGATCGAGTGGCAAATTGCCTTCGGTGCCGAAAACGGCCGGAAACAGCGGCAATCTCCCCAACATGATATTCGCATCGGTCACGGTCAACGGACCGCCTCGCCGGTAGCCGGCCGGCCCCGGATTCGCGCCGGCCGAATCGGGACCGACCCGGTAGCGCATGCCGTCGAAATGCAGAATCGAGCCGCCGCCCGCCGCGACGGTGTGTATCGCCATCATCGGCACACGCATTCTAACGCCCGCGACCTCGGTTTCGAAGCGGCGTTCGTATTCGCCTGCGGAATTCGCGACATCGGTCGAGGTGCCGCCCATGTCGAACGCGATGATTTTGTCGAAACCGGCCTGTTGCGCGATCGCGACCGCACCGACGATACCGCCTGCCGGGCCCGATAAAATACAATCGCGGCCTCGAAAACGCTTGGCATCGGTCAAGCCACCGTTCGATTGCATGAACATCAAGCGAACTTCATCCGAGCGCTCGCCGCCCAAACCCGAGGCAACCTGATCGACATAGTGCTGCAACATCGGCGATAAATAGGCATCGACGACGGTCGTATCGCCGCGCCCGACGATCTTCATTAAAGGACTGACTTGATGCGAAATGGAGATTTGCGTGAAGCCGACCCTTTCGGCGATTTTCTGCAAGCGGATTTCATGCGCCGGATAACGCCAGGCATGAAGCAATACTACCGCGATCGCGCGCAAGCCTTGGTCGTAAAGCGCTTGTAACTGCCGTTCGGCAAGCTGCTCGTCCAAGGTTTTAAGCACGCTGCCTTGCGCGTCGATACGCTCGTCGATTTCAACGACGGTTCGATAAAGCTGTTCGGGCAGTTGGATATTCAGCGCGAAGATATCGGGCCGGTTCTGGTAAGCGATGCGCAAACAATCCTTGAAGCCTTTTGTGATTATTAGCGCGACGGGTTCGCCTTTGCGTTCGAGCAAGGCATTGGTGCCGACCGTCGTGCCCATTTTGACGATTTCGACGGCATCCGCCAGCGGCTCTGCTGGACCCACATTCAGGATATCGCGCATGCCTTGCAACGCGGCATCCCGGTAACGTTCCGGGTTATCCGACAGTAATTTATGCGTAAGCAGGCGTCCGTCCGGGCTTTTCGCGACAACGTCGGTAAAGGTGCCGCCCCGGTCTATCCAAAATTGCCAGCGTTTGACTTCATTCATAAGCGACCTTCATGCCGATCCGAAGATCCAATTGCCGTTCGGCATGGCCTTGATTGACGGCGATTTCGACCAAGCCGCATGAATTGCAATACCAAAACGGCTCGCCTACCCCGACTTCGCTGAAGGTGCCGGCTTGCTCGAGCCTGCGTCCGTCGACCATTAACTTCCGTCCATCCAGTTCGGAACGGTAACGCAGACCGGTAAAGGCATTGCCGTAGCCGTCGAAATAAATAATTTCGGCCAGATCTTCAGGCCAATCGGCGATATCGACATCGTAAGGTTTTAAATCGTCTGCCGCTTGACCCAGGACGAGGCGTGCCGCGACCGGCGCGAACAAATCGCGGCCGTGAAAACTCATCGAGCAATTTTCGGGACGCCAGACGATTTCAAACCAATCGCGGCGTTCGGCATGTTTGGCGACGGTATTCAACAAGCCGTTATCCGGGCCGACGAATGTTTGTCCATCCGCATGCAATACCACGGGCTTACGCGCCCCGCCGACGCCGGGATCGACGACGCAAAGAAATATCGAGTCTTGCGGAAACTGTTGCCGCAATGCGGCCAATAGATAGGCGGCCGCTCGGGGATTGCCGCACGGCGCATTACTGACAAGATAAATGACTGGACTGGATGGCGCGATTTGCCGAAGTACGATTTCGACTTGCCCGAGATAAGGGCCGGCCGGCCCGAAATCGGTGAACAGTACGATAGCAGCGCCGGTCATTTACATTGCCAAGAACGACAACCCGGCGTCGACATCGATCGCTTCGCATCCGTTTAGCAGGTTCGAGTTGGCTTTGAGTCCGGCGAAATCGAACAGTTGAGTATCGGCCAATTGCGATGGCGCGACGTTTTGCAGACTCGTGAAAATCGTCTCCAAACGCCCCGGAAACTGTTTGTCCCAGGTCTTCAGCATGACTTTCATCGCCTGGCGTTGCAGATTTTCCTGCGAGCCGCACAGATTGCACGGAATGATCGGATAATCACGGAATGCGGCGAAGCGTTGTATTTCTTTTTCGCGGCAATAGGCGAGAGGCCTGATCACGATGTTTTTCTTATCGTCGCTCAGTAGCTTAGGCGGCATCGCCTTTAGTTTACCGCCGTAAAAAATATTCAGGAAAAAAGTTTCCAAAATATCGTCGCGGTGATGGCCCAAGGCGATTTTGGTAATGCCGTTTGCTTCGGCATAACCGTACAGGGTACCGCGCCGCAATCTCGAACACAGGCCGCAGGTCGTTTGGCCTTCGGGAATCACACGCTTGACCACGCTGTAGGTGTCTTTCTCGATGATGTGGTAAGGAACGCCGATGGATTCGAGGTATTCGGGCAAAACATGCTCGGGAAAACCCGGTTGCTTCTGATCAAGGTTGACCGCCAGCAGTTCGAACTTGACCGGTGCGGTTTTTTGCAGATTCATCAAGATGTCCAGCATCGTGAACGAATCCTTGCCGCCGGACAAGCAAACCATGATTTTATCGCCGTCTTCGATCATGTTGTAATCGGCGATCGCGTCGCCGACCGCATGGCGCAAACGTTTCTGCAGTTTATTGAATTGAGTCCGGGATTTTTGAGTGGAATGGGTCATACGAAATAAATTATAGGCTACGCATCGCGTACCCTTATTCGGGGCGCGGAAAATAAATTCTAGTTCCCACGGTCCTCCGTGGGAACTGATACCCTATCTGCCGAAGCAAGATCGGTATGCACATTCCCACGCTGGAGCGGTGGGAACGAGGAATGCACCAATACTTTCAAATTCTCTGGCGCAACGGGAACTAGGAATCGCTTGCAAAGGTGCGCGATACGCACCCTACGGAAAGAAGGTTCCCGCGCGGAATCCGTGGGAACCTAATAAATATCAGCCGTTATAACGCTGAAATATCAATGTTGCGTTGGTGCCGCCGAAGCCGAAACTGTTCGACATGATCGTATTTAAGGTCACATTGTCCTTGAATTCACGAACGATAGGGATATCGATCGCATCGGGGTCAAGTTCGGTAATATTGGCCGAGGCGCTCAAAAAACCTTCTTCCATCATCAACAATGAATAAATCGCCTCATTGACACCAGCCGCGCCGAGTGCATGGCCGGTCAGCGACTTGGTCGAACTAACATTAGGCACATTACCTTGTCCAAACACGGTGCGCAACGCCTCGAGTTCTTTGGTATCGCCGACTGGCGTACTGGTTCCGTGGGCATTGATATAATCGATCTTCGCATCGACGGTCGCCATCGCTTGTTGCATGCACCGCACTGCGCCTTCGCCGGATGGCTGCACCATGTCGTAGCCGTCCGAGGTCGCGCCGTAACCGGTTAATTCGGCATAAATCTTCGCGCCGCGCGCCTTGGCATGCTCGAGTTCTTCGATTACTAGCACACCGCCGCCGCCGGAGATCACGAAGCCGTCGCGAGTTGCATCATAAGGGCGCGATGCAGTTTCGGGGGCCTCGTTATATTTCGACGACAACGCACCCATGGCATCGAATAATAGCGACATAGTCCAATGGACTTCTTCGCCGCCGCCGGCGAATACGACATCTTGCTTACCCATTTGAATCAATTCCATCGCATGACCGATGCAGTGCGCGCTGGTCGCACAAGCCGAACTAATCGAATAATTAACGCCCTTAATCTTGAACGGCGTGGCCAAACAGGCGGTATTCGTGCTCGACATTGTTCTCGGCACCATGTAAGGACCGACTTTTTTAATGCCTTTTTCGCGCAAAATATCGGCAGCATCGACTAAATTCGATGTTGAGGGGCCGCCGGACCCCATGACTAACCCCGTTCTGAAATTAGAGATTTCAGACTCCTCAAGACCCGAATCCTCGATCGCCTGTTGCATCGCAACATAATTGAACGCAGCGCCATCGCCCATGAAACGCTTGACTTTCCGGTCGATAAATTGATCCAGATCGATATTAATCGCGCCGCGCACATGGCTTCTAAAACCAAGTTCTTGATAATCATCGGCAAACGAAATTCCGGAACAACCTTGTTTCAAGGAATCGACTACCTCTTCTCGATTATTTCCGATGCTGGAAACAATTCCTAAACCGGTCACTACGACTCTTTTCATTAACTACGCCCCTAAAAATCTTCTGTTGAAGTAAACAGACCCACTCGCAAATCGGTCGCTTCGTATATTTCCTTTCCGTCGACTTCCATCGTGGCATCGGCAATGCCCATCACTAATTTTCGCATAATCACTCTTTTCAAATGAATACGATATATCACTTTCTTTGCGGTGGGACGAACCTGGCCCGTGAATTTAACTTCGCCGACTCCCAATGCACGGCCTTTACCGGGCCCGCCCAACCAGCATAAATAAAACCCGACCAATTGCCACATTGCATCCAAACCTAGACATCCCGGCATCACCGGATCGCCTTGAAAATGGCATTCGAAAAACCACAAATCGGGTTTAATATCCAATTCAGCAATGATTTCACCCTTACCATACTTACCTCCTTCGTCGGAAATATGAGTGATGCGATCCATCATTAACATATTCGGTAATGGTAATTGCGCATTTTCCGGTCCGTACAACTCCCCTCTGCCGGACATTAATAATTCTTCGCGCGTAAAACTATGCTGCTTCCCCATTATTAGTACCTGAGCTTAATTTTTATTAAACGGCGTATTATCCATTAGATAACAAAAAAAATCAGCTCAATTTTTTTGCTTCCGAAATGGCGGCAAGGGACAATATCAATACTTCCCGACAAACATCAACCGGGCTGTACATCTTTCATGACATCGCCGAGCCGAATCGAATCCCGTTCCATCATAAGCTGATAAATCATCGCATAACCTAAAACCGCAGCGACATATTCCCGGGTTTCCTTAAACGGGATCGTTTCCATCCAAATATCGGCCGGTAATGTTTGATACCTCGGCAACCATCGATCGACTCTTCCCGGGCCGGCGTTATAAGCGGCAGCGGCAAGGGCAAAATGACCGCCGAAACGGTCGAGCATTTGTTTGTAATAATGTGTACCGTACTTAACATTTACATGCGGCTGGTACAAGCTATTTTCCGAATACCATGTTTCATTGAGTTTTCGCGCGATTTGCCGACCGGTTTGCGGCATGATTTGCATCAAACCGCGAGCGCCGGCCGGCGACCTTGCCCTAGGGTCGAAAACGCTCTCTCGACGGATCAACCCTAATACGATAGCCGGGTCTAAGGACTGTTTTCGTGCCTCCTTTTTGATGTCGTCTAGATAATCGAGCGGAAAGCGCAAGCCGACATCGTCCCAATATTCCGCTTTCGCAATCGTAAATACCGCGGTCTGCGTCCAGCCCCATTGCTGCGCTACTTTGGCGGCAACCTGAATTTGTTGCTTATCGAGCCGAGTCAGCAAATACCACCATTGCCGAAGTCCTTCCTGCTCCCGATTTAGCGCCTTCAATTCGGCTACGAGACGCACGGCAGGTCGTTGAGCAAAACTTGCCAATTGCTCAGAAGTCAACGCCAACGGCCGATCGGAAAGCATCGGCGTCTGATTCACGTTTTCCGCCGCGATAAATCCGAACAAACTGCGGTCGCCGGCCAACGCTTCGAACACTTTATGTCCGCGTTCGCGCTGCCCGGTTTCGGTCAACGCGCGGGCCAACCAATATTGCCAACGGGGTTGATTTTTTTCCTGTTCGCTTAAGCCGTTCAAAGCCTCAATGACATAAGGCCAGTTTTGTTCGAGCAAGGCCGCCCTAACCCGCCATTCCCTGACCGTGTTATCGGCATTGTTAACCCTGCTCAATCGATCATAAGCTCCCGACCTTCTCGCAAAAGCCAGTGATAAGCCTAACTTACGCTCGACGTTATCGACAGTCTCGACCGACATCCAATAACGATGTTTATTAGCGTCCCAAACGCTCAACGCAGCATCTACATCGGAACCGGCCAAGCGCTCGATGCCGTAGCCGAAAATCGATCCCAGCGTACGATAATCTTTTTGCCATTCGGACGGCTGCTCGACCAAACGCGGCGATTGATGCACCTTGATCCAAAAGTCTGCCGTCGACCGCTCGTTCGGACCGAGCACCTTTTTAAGATATTGGGCCAACGGAACCCGGTTGTTTCTCAATGCCAGCTCGAATCGCCGCCAAACCATGTCTTGCGTAAATTCACCCGATGCCATCAACTCGTTTAATAGAGCATCGCAAGCTTTTGGCTGCGAATAACCGACCGTCCAAAGTTTTTTGGCTTCGCTCAACGCGTCATCCCGAAACCCGGTTTTTAATCTGGCCCATTGATAATGACATGCCAACTCGGCATTATCAGTTGGCCGATAATGTTCGACCAATGCCTGCCATCGCTTGCCGTCCGCCAAATACTTTAACCATTCGCGTCTCAACAACGCCGAATAGCGCATATCCGAATAATCGTTTAAATAACGTTTAATCTCTTGATCGCGATCCAAATTATTTTTAAGCCATTGATACTTGAGTAACGGATATAAGGGATAATCGCTGAGCGCTTCGGCACTTTTAGGAAAAGCACCGCGATTAATTGACGCAATTTGTTTCTCGGCATCTAAAAATGCCTGGCGCCGATCGTCCATATTCATTGCCGATGCGACTGAAAACGGGCTTAACAGCCCTATCAAACAAATTATTAATTGAACATTCATTGGGTTTAGGGTTTTTAAAAAATACGACACGGCTTATAATTTCGCTAACTATTTAGCATAAGTCATGTATGAGAAGGTGTCAGGCATTGATTTATAAGGCTGTCTGCAACAGGACGTTGCAGTCAGAGCTTACAGGGATGTATTCACGCGTCCTTAGAAATCAATGCCTGACACCAACCTACCGCATGCGCTGAATAGTTACTAATTTCAGTTATTTATCTCAGTCAACGCGGCGGAACGTGCATAGTAAAAAGCTCATTCAAAAACCATCACTATACACTTGGAATTATATTTATCGCATCGCGCTGCTGCATAAAAAAGAATTGCTTGTTGCCCATATCATAGCGATTCTGGGAACGATTGCCAGTGTTCCTGTGCCTTTACTGATGCCGCTGCTAGTCGACGAAGTGCTGCTCGACAAGCCCGGCCCAGTCATCGCCACAATAAATCGTTTCACGCCGGAAGCCTGGCAAGCCCCCATTCTCTATATCGTTACGATTCTATTGCTCAGCCTATTGCTGCGTATCATCTCTATCCTGTTTCACATCATTCAAGGCAAACAATTCACCTGCATCGCCAAGGATATCGTTTTTAGAATTCGCCGTAACCTGATCGACCGCCTGCAGACCATATCGATGTCCGAATACGAAAGCTTGGGCGCCGGTACGGTCGTCACGCACCTGGTGACAGACCTCGATACGATCGACAGCTTTATCGGCACCACGATCAGTCGCTTATTGGTTGCCGTGCTGACCATTCTCGGCACGGCTGCAATTTTGCTATGGATGCATTGGCAATTGGGTCTCTTTATTTTGCTGTTGAACCCTATCGTTATCTATTTCACGCGCGCGGTCGGTTCCAGAGTAAAGGACCTCAAATCGAAAGAAAATGCTTCTTACGGAGTCTTTCAACAAGCCTTGACCGAAACGCTCGAAGCGATTCATCAAATCAGAGCGAGTAACCGAGAGAAACATTATTGCCTGCAACTGATCGACGCAGCGCGCTCGGTCAAAGACTATTCGACCGCCTTTGCCTGGAAAAGCGATGCGGCAACCCGCTTGAGTTTTTTGATTTTTTTATTCGGGTTCGACATATTCCGCGCCCTGGCAATGCTGATGGTATTTTATTCCGACCTCAGTATCGGCCAAATGCTTGCGGTATTCGGTTATCTTTGGTTCATGATGGCGCCGGTTCAGGAAATTTTGGGCATCCAATATGCCTTTTATGCCGCTAAAGGCGCGTTGAATCGAATCAATAAACTCAACGCGTTGCAACAAGAACCCCATTATCCGCATATTAAAAACCCTTTTAGCCATAAAAAAACCGTCTCGATCCGCGTCGAAAACCTGAATTTTGGTTATAGCGACGAAAAGGTTTTGAACAACATCAAACTCACCATACCTGCAGGCGAAAAAGTTGCTTTGGTCGGTGCCAGCGGCGGCGGCAAATCGACTTTGGTACAAACCTTAATCGGCCTGTACACGCCCGATAGCGGCACCATTTATTACGACGAAGTCCCGGTCGAACAGATTGGACTCGAAGTTATCCGTGAGCATGTCGTCACGGTATTGCAGCATCCGATTTTATTTAATGACACGATTCGAACGAATCTGACGCTCGGTAAACCGGTGGATGATAGTGAACTCTGGAAAGCCCTTGAGATTGCTCAATTGAAAAGCGCCATCGACGAATTGCCCAAGGGACTCGATACCATCGTCGGCCGACAAGGCATGCGTCTGTCGGGCGGACAACGGCAAAGAATGGCGATCGCCCGCATGATCGTCGCAAATCCTAAAGTCGTAATACTCGACGAAGCCACATCGGCGCTCGATTCCGAAACCGAACACAAACTACATCAAGCCATGGCCCAATTTCTCGAAGGCCGAACGACGATCATCATTGCGCATCGCCTGAGCGCCGTTAAACAAGCCGATCATGTCTACGTATTCGAGGAAGGCGGCATCTGCGAACAAGGCCGCCATGAAACCTTAATCGCCCAAAAGGGTCTCTATGCCAAACTTTACGGTGAATATCAATGAGAAAAGCAGGGGAAAGGTGCAAGATAAAAGATAAAAGGTAAAAGGTAAAAGGTAAAAGGAATTAAAATCACCTTCAACCTTCAACCTTTAACCTTTAACCTACAAACCTTGAACCTTGAACCTTGAACCTTGAACCTTGAACCTTCATCATGCCAGAAAACTACGACCTACACAGCCATTCCACCGCATCGGATGGTGCATTGTCACCCAGCGAACTGATTCAGAGAGCCAAGGAGAAAGGCGTCACATGTCTCGCATTGACCGACCATGACACGACCGATGGACTCGCCGAAGCCAAGCAAGCGGCAACCGAGGCAGGTATCGATCTGATTTCGGGTATCGAACTATCGACCACCTGGCATAAACACTGCCTACATATCGTCGGCTTGAATATCGACCCGGAAAGCCCGCGTTTGAAAGAAGGCATATACAAACTGCAAGCGATACGCCGCGAACGTGCCGAGCAAATTGCCGGGAAACTGGAAAAAAAACGTATTCTTGGCGCCCTCGAAGCAGTTAAAGCTGCCGCAGGCGCCGGCATGATTACACGCACTCACTTCGCGGATTTTTTGTTGTCGGAAGGCCATGTCACGACGCAACAAGAGGCTTTCGACCGATACATCGGCCAAGGGAAACCCGCCTATGTCTCGACCGAATGGGCCGGACTCGAAGAAGCCATCGGTTGGATCAAGGAATCGGGCGGGGTCGCGGTATTGGCTCACCCGATGCGTTACAAACTCACCGCTTCCTGGATGAAGCGCTTACTAACCGCGTTCAAAGAAGTCGGCGGTAACGCAATCGAAGTGGTCTGCGGCCGCAACGACCCGGCCGAAATCCAAACCTCCACGCAATACGCGCAAAAATTCGACCTGGCCGGCTCGAAAGGTTCGGATTTTCATAACCCTAAATACGTTTGGGTCGAGCTCGGGCGCTTGAACCCGTTACCCGAACGGATCAAACCCGTTTGGGATTTATTCGAAGCGCGCGCCTAAATATTGAGCTTCGGTCACGATTACCACTATCGGTTGACGTGTTAAGCCGATTGAAATTAACATGACTCCAATTCAACCGGATAACAATTATGGGTCAGGAAATCTCAGCGTCGCATTACGATTTAGGCGATTTCGACCGGTTCCATCGAAAATTGACTCAGGAAACTTTACTCCTCAGTGAATTATTCGATCGACAAGCCTTTTCGACCCGCCATCCAGTCGCCGGTTTCGAGATCGAAGCTTGGCTGGTTGACGATAACATGATTCCCGCACCGATTAACGACCTGTTCTTATCCGGCTTAAACGATCCTCTAGCTTGCGAGGAGCTGGCAAAATTCAATATCGAACTCAACAGCGTACCGACACCTTTAGCCGGCAATCTCGGCAGCCGTCTTGCCGAACAATTGCAAACAACCTGGAGTAAGGCGCGCCGTCAGGCAGAAAGCATTAACACTCGAATCATCATGATCGGCACGCTTCCGACACTGAAACAAGCCGACCTCAACCTCGGCAATATGTCGGATCTCAATCGCTACCGCGCGCTGAACGAACAAATCCTGCATTCCCGGGGCAAGCCGATACATCTCGATATCACCGGCATCGAACATCTAAAAACAGTCCATTATGACGTGATGTTGGAATCGGCCACGACGTCATTCCAAATCCACACGCAGGTGCCGCTTGCTATCGCGCATCATTTTTATAACGCATCGATTATCGCTTCGGCTCCGATGGTCGCGCTATGCGGCAATGCGCCGTATTTATTCGGTAAAAATCTGTGGCACGAATCGCGAATTCCGCTGTTCGAGCAAGCCATCGAAACGGGCGGCTACGCCGGCGCCGCACAAGGACCGGTCAAACGGGTCAGCTTCGGAACCGGATACGCTAGAAAAACGATCCTAGAATGCTTTCAAGAAAACCTGGATCATTTCCCAATCTTACTGCCCGAAGACTTAGGCCCCGTCTCGGAAACTTTCGAGCATTTAAAATTGCATAACGGTACGATTTGGCGTTGGAACAGACCGTTGATCGGTTTCGACGACGACGGCACCCCGCATATACGGATCGAACATCGAACGCCCGCAGCCGGACCGACCGTGATCGACGCAATCGCCAATGCCTTATTTTTTTATGGATTGACCAAAAATCTATGCGATGAAATCGTCGACAAAGGCATCACGGTTCCGTTTAGCCAGGCCAAGGATAATTTCTATCAAGCCGCACGTTACGGCCTGGAGAGCCCGATCGTTTGGCTAGATGGCGCCAAACACCGATTGCAGTCTCTATTCGTTGCAGAGCTCGTCGCACGCGCGGTAATGGGATTAAAATCTCTCGGCATTAGCCGTTGCGATATCGAAGACTTTCTCGGTGTCGTGCAACACCGAATCGCTTCCAAACAAACCGGCTCTCAATGGCAACGCGATTTCATGACAAATAACCCGGACGACTTTACCGCAATGACTCGGCAATATCTGGACAACCAAAACCGAGGCAAGCCGGTCAGCGAATGGCTAATAATGTAAACTCTACTTCAATAAATACTGCTTCATAAAAAATCCTGTGCAACTGAATCAAATCGATTACTTACCGGAAGGCCTGTTAACTGCCGCTCCCGAAACCTTATATAAGATACTACCCAACCCGACGCTGATCCATTTAACCGGAAAAGACCCGGCACCCTTATTCATATCAGTTTTATTGCATGGTAACGAACCGACCGGTTTGTATGCGGTGCAAACCTTGCTAAAAAAATATCAAGAACGCGCGCTGTCCCGTTCGGTATCGATATTTTTCGGTAATACGCAAGCCGCCCGACTCGGCTTGAGAAGACTCGACCGGCAACCCGATTTCAATCGCATCTGGCCCGGTACCGAGTTGCCGGAATGCCCCGAAACCCGAATGACTCAACAAGTTGTCGATACTATGCGGGCTAAAAATGTATTCGCGAGTATCGATATTCATAACAATACCGGATTGAATCCGCATTACGCCTGCGTCAATAAACTGGATGACAAATTTTTACAACTGGCCTCGCTATTCGGTCGCCTAATCGTTTATTTTACGCGTCCGAAAGGTGTGCAATCGGCCGCCTTCGCCGAACTCTGCCCATCGGTCACGTTGGAATGCGGTAAACCGGATCAACAACACGGCATCGAACATGCTTTCGAATTTCTCAATAGTTGTTTAAACTTGAGCGATTTCCCGGAACATCCGGTTTATCCGCAAGACATCGATCTTTATCATACTGTCGCACAAGTTAAAATACCCGATTCGATTACCTTCAGCTTTAAAGAAACAGCATCCGACTTGCTGCTCAATAAAGATCTCGACCGCATGAATTTCAATGAAATGCCCGCCGGTACCGTCTGGGGGACCGTCGACGGTCTAAAAACCCTGCCGATTCTTGCCTTGGACGACAATGCACAAAATATTAGCGATCGGTTTTTTATGATTCAAGACGGTGAATTGTGCATTACACGCAAAGCCATGCCTTCCATGCTGACACTGGACGAAAAGGTCATCAAGCAAGATTGTCTCTGTTATCTAATGGAAAGATTACAACTATGAGTTTCTGGAAAACCAAAAAGCTGATCGACATGAGCGTTCAGGAATGGGAATCGTTATGCGACGGCTGCGGCAAATGCTGTTTAAATAAACTGGAAGATGAGGACACCGGCGAGGTCTATCTAACCAATGCCGTTTGCGACCTGATCGATTTAAAGACGTGCCGCTGTACTCGTTATCAGGAAAGAACCCGGCTGGTGCCCGACTGCGTCGATTTAAAACAATCGACGGCATGGACCGCTTTCGACTGGATGCCGGAAACGTGCGCTTATCGCCTGCTGGCAATAGGCGAAGACCTACCCGATTGGCACCCCTTGGTAAGCGGTAACTCCGACAGTGTCAAGGAAGCCGGCGTATCGATTTCGAGTTTTGCGATCAAAGAATCCGAAGTCGACGACCTGGAAGATCATGTGATCGATTGGCAGTAAACCGTTGTTTTTCAAACATGCCCGATAACCCTAAATACGGCGGTTTAACCATGAAGCACATGAAGTCCGCTGCTCGATGGGATTTACAGCGTGTAGCCCGTATGCAGCGCTGCGGAATACGGGAATGGCGTTGCTCCGAGTTTCCCGGATTACGCAACGCTCCATCCGGGCTACGTTGTTTTTTTTTCGCTCGTTCCCAAGCTAGGGCAATGGGAACGAGTAAAAAATAGCTTTTTAAATTCATTATTCTTTCGGACTATTCATTCATGAAAATCATCTCTTGGAACGTCAACGGCATTCGAGCCGTGATGGGCAAAGGCTTTGCCGAATCCCTGGAAAAACTCGACGCGGACTGTATTCTGTTACAGGAAACCAAGGCACAGGACGACCAAGTCCAAACGGCCCTGGAAAGTATCGACGGTTATCATATTTATTCCAACTCGGCCGGGCGAAAAGGCTATTCCGGCGTCGCCCTGTTAACCAAGCAAGAGCCAATACAAATTCTGCAAGATATCGGTATCGACGAACACGACCAGGAAGGTCGTGTCATCGCGGCCGAATTTGAAAATTTCATTCTGCTTAATGTCTATGTCCCCAATTCCGGCGAAAAACTGGTGCGCCTCGACTACCGAAAAATCTGGGATAAGGAATTGTTGGCCTATTTTCAGCAACTCAATAGCCGAAAACCGTTAATCGCTTGCGGCGATTTCAATGTCGCGCATCAAGAAATCGACATCGCCCGCCCGAAAGCCAATTACAATAAATCGGCCGGCTACACCCAAACCGAAATCGATGGCATAAGCCGAATGTTGGAAGCGGGTTTCGTCGATACCTTCCGGCATTTACATCCGGAAACCGTCGCCTACAGTTGGTGGAGTTACCGGGCCGGTGCGCGCGCAAAAAATATCGGTTGGCGGATCGATTATGTATTGACAAGCCAAGCATTGATCGGCAAAGTCAAAAACGCATTTATCGCGCCCGACATCTTCGGCTCGGATCACTGCCCTGTCGGCATCGAGATCGACCTTTAAGCATGACCTCATTTCAACTACGCGAACATCTCATGCGCGAGCATCGTTCGGCACTGGCCCAATGCAAGGACTGCCCGGAAATGACCGGACCGGTCGTATCGGGCAGCCCGGTCTTGTCGCCAATATTGCTGATCGGCCAAGCGCCTGGGGACAAGGAAGGCGGTTTCGGCAAACCCTTTGCCTGGACAGCCGGAAAAACCTTATTCAAATGGTTCGAAAGCATCGGCCTGAATGAAACCGAATTTCGCCGGCGTGTTTATATGGCTGCAGTCTGCCGCTGTTTTCCGGGCAAGAACCCGGAAGGCGGCGACCGCGTCCCGAATCGGCAGGAAATAGAAAACTGCGCGAAATGGCTGCAAGCCGAAATGGACTTATTGAAACCCGAATTAATTCTCCCGGTCGGCAAACTTGCCATCGCTCAGTTAATGCCGGTCAAAAGACTCAACGACGTCGTCGGCGACATTCACAGCGTAAACTTTTACGGCCACCGAACCGACGCGATTCCCCTACCCCATCCGTCCGGCGCCTCGACTTGGCACCGAACCGAACCGGGCATGGCCTTGCTGGAATCGGCCTTGGATAAGATTGAAAGCCATTCGGCGTGGAGGAAGGTCGTGAATAGTGAATAGTGAATAGTGAATAGTGAATAGTGAATAGTGAATAGTGAATAGTGAATAGTGAATAGTGAATAGTGAAATGATTGGGTGTTTCTGCTTCTTGTCAAGCGCCAATTTCTGCATGCTTTTCAAAGATGCATCCCATTTAGCTTGTTTCCATCACTCGTGAAACTTCATGGATGGTATTTGCAACAATGCTATCTAACGAATGAGCAGCTTGCAAAACATCGTGCATAGATTGACAATGCGGAATCGAAAACGAAAGATGGCCGCAGGTCAACGTAACCGTAAGAATGAAGGCATTTATTCCTCAAAATACGCTTCGCTATTCGGAGTTACGCGAACTGTGGACGTTATGTGTAGATTGAAATTATGAGTCCAACGGTATTTAGAGAAAATGGTTACAGGTTCTTCTTTTTCTCAAGAGAAGAAGAGCGAATGCACGTCCATGTAGTATCTAGCGAGGGCGAGGCTAAATTTTGGTTAGAACCCGAGATTGAATTGGCAAAGAACTACCGTTATTCCCGAAAGCAACTGAAAGAAATCGAATCACTCGTGGAGGTTCACTACAATGAGCTCATTAGCGCATGGCAACAATACTTTAGAAGTTGAAGTAACAAATATATCAACCCATGGTATATGGCTGCTTGCTCATGATAAAGAGCTATTCATGCCATACGACAAATTCCCTTGGTTTAAGGATCAGGCAGTTAAGTCAATAATCAACGTGGAAGAGCAATCTCCCGGGCATTTTTATTGGCCGGATCTTGATGTTGATTTAACGGAGGAAATCATCAAACATCCAGGACGCTTTCCGCTTAATGCCAAAAACACATAACAATGCAGTAAATTCGGAGGCATTTGTTGTTCGTTGAGCAGTGAGCAGTGAGCAGTGAGCAGTGAGCAGTGAGCAGTGAGCAGTGAGCAGTGAGCAGTGAGCAGTGAGCAGTAGAATGATGTGGCATTTCGAGTTATTGTCAAGCCCCACCATTCACCCCAGCAATTCCCAGTTTGAGCAGTTTCGCCGATGTTAGGGTGTGGGGTATGCCTGTCGAGGAACGCCGTAAACCCATCCTTGGGGGCTTGGCGGCAGCTCCCTGCTGCCGACATCCTCGCCACGCATACCCCACACCCTTTTTGATCTCCAAATTGGGAATTGCTACATTCACCCCGTAAATGTCGACGTAGTTGTCGCATGAGTTGAAAATCAAGGTACGGTAATATGATTTTAAAATCGCAAGAAATTCTGCGGGAAATGGAATTGTGTGACAAAATCCCCTATGAAAAGTAGACTTATTATTGACAGAGCGTTTTTTATTATTAAGAAGTATCGTCGGCAAAACCATAACTGATGTTGCGCAGCATCCCAAGAACCCGATTATGTTATTAGATCGACATATACCTTTCGCACTTCAAATTTCGGCAGTGCCTTAAGAGGTGTGCTCGGTCCCTCACCTAACGCTAGGTAGAGGGACCGGCATGGAGCTGGCATAGAGTATGGATGTATTCACCCAGCACCTAAATTCCATAGCCCATTGGCCATGGTTAATTATCTTAGATAATTTAGGTGCTGGGTCCTTTGACAGGCACCCCGGTGCGAATTTTGATCTGCGATGAGTATAATTGAAGCTGTCCGGGCGAGCCGCGCATCGGCGATGGTAGAAGACATGCTCTATTGATTTTTAACGACCTCCAAGAAAAAAATCCGGAAGGACGGTAACGCAGTCATGTGTTGGCCGTCTGACCATTGTTGTCGACGCTCGGCGTGCGGAATCGACTTGCTCAATGCCCTAGACTAGGCAAGTCAAGGCGTTTCGCCAATCTATGAAACCCACAGCGGCATTGGCTTCTCTTAACCCGATCGAAAAATCGCCAACAAAGTCGAACGACTTACAAAGATAGCCCGACAACTGCAAGCTCTCCGGGCAGCATAAAATTTAGTTCATAAAAATTGAAACACAAGGGATTATGAAGCTTTTCAATACAAGATTTTGTTTGGATATATTGTCGATTTTTGGACTTTATTTCTTCTTCGTCAAACTGAGCGATTTGTTTGCCGGCACCTTTGCAAATCAAGAAATGATTTGGTTTCCTTCGGGTTTTGCATTGGCCTATATGTTGATAAGAGGTGCCTCTTCGGCAGTCTTGATAGTCTGCAGCGCTTTCGTAACCCACATCGTTTCTGGTGCCGATATTATACCTTCGCTCTTCTGGGCTTTAGGAAACACACTAGAGCCATTATTAGGCTTGGCCTTGTTAAGGCGCATAAACTTCGATCCGCGATTAGTCGACATTAAGTCGTATTACGTCTTGCTAATTTTTGGAGCGGGAGTCGCGTCGATATGCGCAGCTTCACTGAATATATTGGTTTGGATAGTCCTTAACGGCCTGACACTTGAAGAGTATGGCGCCTGGGCCTCATCGACTTGGTTGAGTCATACGCTTGGCATTATGTTGCTTACACCATTGATCCTGATTTTTTATTATCAACGACATGGCTTTACGCTAAAGCAACGTAAATTGGAATTCGTATTGTTCTTGCTGTTAACGCTAATTCTTGAGCGACTTAGCGCCTTTAGCCTTACGCAACATTGGCAAACGGCTCAGTTCGAGAGCTTTTGGATGTTTTTGTTGATGATCTTTACCGCGTTGCGTTTGGGACGACACGGTGTCTCGATAGGTTTGCTGATTATCGTTCTATCGTGCGGCTTGCGAGTCGAAAGTCACCACCCTATAGATTTGTCTTATTTGGATTTTTGGCTTCATCACATGGCCTTAGTCATTTGTAGTATGACACTGGCAATCGCCCTCTATGAGCAACGCTTCACCGAAAAGAAATTCGACTCCGAAGCGATCAAGTACAAAACCTTGGTGAATATGCTTCCGGACATGGTTTGGCTCAAAGATCCGCAATTGAATTATTTAGCGTGCAATCAAGCTTTCGAGCGTTTTTTGCAAAATTCTTGCGATAGCATAATCGGCAAAAACGATCATGCTTTGTTCGAGAAATGGCTTGCCGATCATTACAGGGAAAGCGATCAACGAACATTGACGATGCGCGAACCGTTATTTCTGCAAGAGCAACTGCAACACAGAGAACAGGGCGACGAACGTCATCTCGAGATCGTGAAAACACCGATTTTCGGGACCGACGGAAAATTAATTTCGCTGTTGGGCGTGGCGCGCGATGTTACGGACTTCGTCAACACCAGCAACGAGTTAAAAGCCAGTGAGGCAAGAGCGCATGCCATTATCGAGGCGACGCCGGTGCCGATGGCCCTCAGTGGCGACCGAGGCCGAATCCTCTATGTCAACCCGGCTTTTAAACGAACTTTCGGATACGATCCGAGCGATGTTCAGACAGTTGACGACTGGTGGGCCAGGGCAATTCCGGACGAGGCAAAGCGGCAAGAAGCGATCGGCAAGTGGCGCAATTTACTCAACCGGACTGAATTCGAACACTCGGATGTAATCGATCGGGAGATTTCCATAAAAGACAAATCAGCCGCGACGCATCAAGTTTTACTGACGGTCAGTCGAGTCAATCGGAATGATTGCTTGATGGTGCTATTCGACATTACCGAACATAAACGTTTGCGCAAAAACAACAGTCGTTTTTATCGTAGCATCGCCGCCAGCATCAATGAGATCTATATATTCGAAGCCGAATCCTTGCGCTTCAGCTTCGTCAATGCAGGAGCGTTAGCTAATTTAGGCTACAGCATGGCTGAGTTGAAGAAAATAACGCCGCTGGATATCAAGCCCGCCTATTCGCTGACCGATTTCAACCGATTAATAGAGCCGCTCAAACGTCACGAGAAGCCGGGACAACTGTTCGAGACGGTGCATCGACGCAAGGACGGCAGCTTATACGACGTCGAAGTACACTTGCAATTGTTCGAACCAATTGATGAGCCGCCGTATTTTTTGGCGATCGTCTTGGATATCACCGAAATGAAACAGCTCGAAGCAAAAATGAGCACGTTGGTAGATGCCGTCAACGCCATTATTTGGTCGATCGATGCCGATTTAAGGATCGACTATGTATCGCAACAAGCTTTGCAAATATTGGGATTCGATACGACAGCAATTATTGGAAAGCCGATTATTTCGGTGCTGGAATCGGATCGGTTTCATGCAGCGGAACGGCCGGTTCTATTAAAGGCTTTCCAAGAACTACTCGAGAAGCATGTTCCAATCAAAAACCTAGAACACCGAATCAAAGACGCCAATGACCAATGGAAATGGATGGCAGTCAGCATGACGCCAATCCTGGATGCCAATCATGCGCTGCAAAAGATCGTCGGCGTCGTCCATGACCTGAGTTTGCAAAAACGGGCCGAGGAACAATTGCGCTCACTCAATTCCGAATTGGACCGGCGTGTCCGACAAGAGGTTTTCGCTAATCGGAAAAAAGATCTGTTGCTGCAACAACAAAATAGGATGGCGGCGCTGGGCGAAATGATTGGCAACATTGCTCACCAATGGCGCCAGCCTTTAAATGCTCTGGCCATCATCCTGATGGATCTTGAAGATGCTTTCGTACATGGCGAAGCAACGGCCGAAACCATCAGACATTCTATTGACCGATCGAACGAGTTGTTGTCCAAGATGTCCTCGACCATCGACGATTTCCGCAATTTTTTTAAAAACGACAAGACACTCGAGAAAACAGAAATTTCACAAGTCGTCACCGAAACCCTTGGTTTGCTCGAGGCGACATTGACCCTTAGCCATATTCAATTGCATGTGACAGAAAAAATCCCCGGCATCACCGGATATATCCATGCCGGTGAATTATCTCAAGCCATTTTGTGCCTGATCAACAATGCCAAGGATCAAATAGTCAAAAAGCAAATGGTTCAGGGGCTTATCTATGTTGAAATCGATACTGATGACGATTGGTGCATCATACGCGTCGAGGACAATGGCGGCGGTATCGCTGAGCACGATTGGCCGAAACTATTCGATCCTTACTTTACGACTAAACCCCAAGGAAGCGGCTTGGGGCTCTACATTACCAAGTTGACGGTCGAGCAGTCGATGCATGGTAGTGTTCTTGTTGAAAATACCGATTTAGGCGCTAGGTTTAGCCTGTTTTTACCCAAACATCCCAATATGGAGCTATTCAGATGGACAGAACCGAACAACCCTTGAGTAAACCGGCATTATCGTTGAACAACGTATCGATCTTATGTGTCGAGGATGAACACGAGCCTCGCAAAGTGCTAGCCAATTACTTAAGAAGGCGAGGCGCAACGGTTTTCGAAGCCGAAAACGGACAAGAAGGTTTACGCTTATTCGAATCCCATCGGCCGGATATTGTGGTTTCCGATATCCGTATGCCGGTCATGGACGGCATCGCGATGTGCCAAACGATCAGAAAGCTCGATGCCGACGCGGCGATGCTTTTTTTAACGGCTCACAGCGATACGGGACTACTGCAGAGAGCGATCGATTTGGAGACGATTCAATACATCATCAAACCGGTTAATGCCGATTCGTTGAACTCCGCATTTCGAACAGCGCTGGATAAACTTCATAAAAAGCATAGCTTTAACGAAACGTTGAATCAATTGCATACGACAATCGAACTGCAGCAAGAAGAAACGGAACGACTGCAAGGTTATGTCTCTCAAATGATAGGCAATGATCGAAATATTGCCGTACACGCAATAACCCGGCCCAGGGATAAAATTAGCGGCGACTTTTACACAATCGAGCATACCGAAACCGAGCTGTATGTATTGCTTGCCGACGGTATGGGACATGGCTTGTCGGCGATTTTACCGGCGCTCAACATTCCCAGGAAATTTCGAGAATTGGCTGGCCGGGGATTCAGCTTGAGTCGAATAGCCGACGAATTGAATCAAGCCTTGTACGATCAGCATCTATCGGGACACTTTTTGGTCGCAACACTGATAAAACTCGATCCGCGACAATGCTTAATCGAGGTGGTCAATTGCGGCAATCCGCCGGTTTTACTGACGGACAGTAATGGACGGATCGTTCATACTTTTCCATCCAATCACCTGGCGTGGGGAATCGTCGGAGGTGACGATTTTCTACCTGAGGTACAAGGGTTTCATTGCGATACAACAGCGAAGTTATATATATTCAGCGATGGTTTGATCGAATTATTGGAACATCAAACTCAAAAGCAAGGTCTTGTGACACTCATCGAACAAATAGCCGAGACCGGCCATAACAGTTATTTGAATCGAATCGACGGCTATTTGAAAAGTATCCCGAAAACGCTCTATCACGATGACATCACCCTACTCGAGATTGCGTATGGCCCGGAGTTACTGGACCAACAAGACAACAGGGTTAATGACTCCGTATTACACCTCCCTCGACAAAAAAACGATACGACCGACGATTTATCGCCGCTCAAATGGATATCGGTACTCTATGTCGAAGACGATCCCGACTCGCTAGCCTGCTTATCGAAATTTTTGCAGCGCCGTGTCGGCGTCTTATACACTGCTGAAAATGCCGAAACGGGCTTGCGATTATACAAAAAATACCGTCCCAATTTGGTGATTTGCGATATTGTCTTGCCCGAGATGAATGGTTTGCAGTTGGTCGAACATATTCGCGCGTGCGATCCCAACGTGCCCATCATCCTTATCAGCGGCATTGAACCGGGACCTGGTCGTGTCGCGCAAGTCGAAGCAATGCTTGATCTGGAAATCAATAAGTTTCTCGCCAAGCCTCTAACTGAGGACAAATTGGTCAGCACGATTCTTCAATGCATCAAGCACCTGAAATATATCAACAGCTTGAAGTTGTCGGCATCGGTTTTCATGGCTTCGCCGTTGGCGATATCAATCACAGACCACAACCGAAACATCATTGCGATCAACCCGGCTTTTACCGCGATTACCGGCTATACGTTCGCCGAAGTCGAAGGCTGCAATCCGAAAATTCTCAGTTCCGGCAAGCATGACTCCGAGTTTTACCGGCAGATGTGGGAATCCTTGAATACCACCGACCGATGGTCCGGAGAAATATGGAACCGGCGTAAAAATGGCGAATTGTTTCTCGAATGGATCACGGTCAATGCTATTCGGGATGAAGAAGGCACTCTCACGCATTATGCATCGGTATTTTCGGATATTACGCAACGAGCCGTCGCGGAAGATAAAATCCGCTATTTGGCTCATCACGACCCATTGACCGGCTTGCCTAATCGCGTATTGATGCTGGATCGATTGAATACCGCGATATTACAGGCGCAAAGAGATCGCAGCCAATTGGCGGTCATTTGTCTGGATATCGATAATTTTAAAACAGTCAACGATACCTTAGGGCATGGCTTTGGCGATGAGTTAGTCAAAGATTTCGCGCAATCGGTGCTGTCGTCAATACGTGAATCCGACACGCTCAGCCGCTTGGGAGGTGATGAGTTCGCGATACTGTTGCCGCGAATCAGTTCCAGGGAAGCCGCGGCAAGACTAGCCGATAAAATTTTCCACGCGGTCAAAAAAACCTATCGTTTAGCCGAACAGGAATTGCACATCAGTTTCAGCATGGGGATTAGCTTGTTTCCGGACGACGGCGACAATACCGAAGCCCTTCTGAAGCATGCCGATAGCGCGATGTATCTGGCCAAGAAAAAAGGTCGCAATAATTATCAGTTTTTCAACCAAAAGCTCGAAAGCCAAACCGAAAGGTACATGCTGATACAACATGGCTTGCATCGCGCATTGAAGTTGAAAGAATTCTATATTCACTATCAGCCAAAATTCGCGCTTGATAGCGGCCTGATTGTCGGTGCCGAGGCATTGCTGAGATGGCGCAGTCCGACTCTCGAAAACATAACGCCCGCCGAATTTATTCCAATCGCCGAAGAGACCGGCTATATCGTCGATATCGGGTGCTGGGTGATTGAGCAGGTCTGTCAAACATTAGCCGCATGGAAGGCTACAGGTATCAATTTGGTGCCGATCGCGGTCAATATTTCGCCGATACAATTTCATCGCGGCAACATCAAGAAGGCATTGTTGAAATCGACGATCAATCACCGTTTGGATCCGTCATTGCTGCAAATCGAATTGACCGAAGGCGTAGTCATGAGCGGGCAGCAAAAAACCGTACAGCAATTGCAAGAACTCAAGGACTTGCGCTTCTCTATATCGATAGATGATTTCGGTACCGGTTATTCCAGTCTCAGCTATTTGCGAGAACTGCCGATAGACGAGCTCAAGATCGATCGCTCGTTCATCATGGAAATATCCGACGAATCGAGCTTTAATAATCCGCACTTGACCGCCATCCCTTGCGCCGTCATCGATCTCGCGAAAAATCTGGGTTTAAATCTAGTAGCCGAAGGCGTCGAAACCGAAATACAAAGCCGTTTTCTCATGCAAAAAGGTTGTAATGTCATTCAGGGGTATTTGTTTAGCGCACCAGTGGACAAGGACAGGATGTGGGAATTGTTGAAAGAGTACTCGTGAAATAGTGAATAGTGAATAGTGAATAGTGAATAGTGAATAGTGAATAGTGAAATGATTCAGATTTTTAACGGCTTGTCAAGCGCGGATTTCACCTTTCACCTTTCACCTTTCACCTTTCACCTTTCACCTTTCACCTTTCACCTTTCACCTTTCACCTTTCACCTTTCACCTTTCACCTTTCACCTTTCACCTTTCACCTTTCACCTTTCACCTTTCACCTATTTCTTCTTGATATAAAAAATCTGCTTATCTTCTTCTTTAAGATAACTGAGAATCCGGTGTCCGGTTTGATCGGAATAAACTCCGATATCCAAATGCGCTGCGGGGTCGGTTGCGATGACTTTGACTACATGGCCGCTCAGCATTTGCTGCAATGCCTTCTTCAAGCGTAACAAGGGTAATGGACAATTAAGGCCGGTGGCATCGACTTCAATATCGTATTCAATCATGATTCAGTTTTAATTTTCAGTACAATCCGAGGAGTCGCTATAATATCACTCTCGAACCCATACGCGAATCGCCAAACCTAATGGACTATTTTCCGATTTTTTTCAAATTGACCGGCCAACCCTGCCTGGTCGTCGGGGCCGGAGAAATTGCCGCCCGTAAAATCGACCTGCTTGCCAGAGCCGAAGCCGACATTACCGTCATCGCCGAAGACATCGGCGAAACGGTCGCCGCAATGGCCGAACGCTGTCAATTGACGATCAAACAAAAATCTTTTCAACCCGAAGACCTTGAAAACTTTATATTGGTCGTTTCGGCAACTAACCGGCTTGAAACCAACCAACAGGTTTCAAAATCCGCACACGAACGCAACATACCGGTCAATGTCGTAGACAGCCCGCAGCTTTGCTCATTCATTTTTCCGGCCATTATCGACCGCTCGCCTCTGGTAGCTGCCGTATCGTCAGGCGGCGCCGCACCGGTGCTTGCTCGGCTACTTCGTGCAAAAATCGAAACTCTGATTCCGTCAGGGTACGGCCGCTTGGCGCAACTGGCCGAGAAGTTCAGACCCTTGGTAAAACAACGAATAGACTCACCCGCTTTACGTAAAATTTTCTGGGAAAATACTTTTCAAGGAGCGGTGGCGGAACTCATGTTTGCCGGTAAGGATGAAGAAGCCGAACAACAACTGCAAAAATCCTTGCGCGAGCATCAAAACGCCAAGCCCCAAGGCGAGGTCTATTTAATTGGCGCCGGCCCCGGCGACCCTGACTTACTCACATTTAAAGCCCTACGCTTAATGCAACAAGCGGATGTCGTCGTTTACGACCGCCTAGTCGCACCGGCCATATTGGATCTAGCGCGCCGCGACAGCACCAAAATTTATGTCGGTAAACAACGTAGCGAGCATAGCCTGCCGCAAGACCAGATCAACGAATTGCTGGCCGATTTAGCCAAACAAGGCAAACGCGTGGCGCGGGTTAAGGGCGGCGACCCCTTCATCTTCGGGCGCGGCGGCGAGGAAATCGAAACGCTGATGGAGCAAGGCATTCATTTTCAAGTCGTCCCCGGTATTACCGCCGCATCGGGTTGCGCATCTTATTCGGGCATTCCTTTAACCCACCGGGATCATGCGCAATCCGTTACCTTTGTCACCGGCCATTTGAAAGACGACACCATCAACCTTAACTGGCAACAACTCGCAAAACCGAATCAAACCCTCGTCATTTACATGGGTCTGGTCGGCCTACCGATCATTTGCCGCTCCCTGATCGAACACGGTGCCAGCGAAAATTTACCGGCCGCATTGATACAACAAGGCACAACCGATCGGCAGCGCGTGTTTACCGGTACTTTGAGTACCCTGCCCGAAATTGCCGCAAAACAAGATATTACACCGCCAACATTGATCATTATCGGCACTGTCGTCTCCTTGCATGAAAAACTTCAATGGTTTACCGGCAATCAAGCCGCAACCGTCTTATGAGAACACCGATATGATCATCCGGGCTATCCTAGCACTCTGGTTTGTCGCAATACCGACCGGGTGCGACCGAACGCCGAAAGCCGATAAAACGGTGGTATTGGCTAATGACGGCATTTTTTCCGCCGCACTGACCGATCATTATGCGTTAATCGGAAGAACCTCGGGACCAGCCGAACTATGGCAATTAAAACCCAGAGCGCTATTACATAGCTGGAAGCACCTCGAAGATGAAAGCGGCATCGTCCATGCCGCCATTTCAGGAAACGAACGCTACGCCGTCACCGCGCAGCGCGACTCGATTGCTTGGTGGCGAATCGCAGACGGCGCACTGCTGAATGTTTGGAGCCTACCCGGAATCGGTTCGGTCAGCTTATCCCATGACGGCTTTCACGCCTTGATCGGACTGCCGGATAAAGCCGTCTATTTTGCATTGAATCAAGGAATAACGCTTTACGCCTTCCCGCACGACAAAGCCGTTTTAACTACCTCGCTGGACCGAATCGGTCACTATGCATTAACCGGGTCGGAAGACAGCACTGCAAAATTATGGGACTTGACCAACGGCACGCTAAAATTCAGTTGGCCGCACCACAATAAATTGGCAACTGTGGCATTAAGCGATGACGGACAATACGCATTGACCAATGCGGCCTTGAGTCAAGTTTTGATTTGGAAAACATCAACCGGCAAAGTACACAAAGACGTCGGCCCCAAACTGCTAACCTTATCCGCCGCGCGCTTCTCCCGCGATAGTAAATACGTAGTTACCGGCCGCACCTCGCAACGCATCGATCTTTGGCGAGTCAGTACCGGCAAACTCGAAAAGCTTTGGCGCCCCAAAAAAGAAGACGCCTGGCGCCCTTCGGCCGCAACCATTTTGTCTTTGAGCTTTACCGACAATGAATCGAAAATATGGAGCATCGCCGCCAACGGCTACCTCCAACGCTGGAAAAAATAAAACTATGCTCGCGTTATTATAGTTTTCGGCATTAGCGCAGGGAAGCGTAGGGTGTTAGGCGGATGTTAAACATCAGCGGCTTCCCCTCACCTAGCGTTAGGAGAGAGCGACGAAGGCCTCGCTCCCACAAGGGTTCCGAATGCCCTGTGGGAGCGATCCTAGCCTGTCGAAAGACTGATCTAGTCCGTTATTATTTTCCCCGATTTTTAGCTTTTATGTTTAAAAAATTCTTGGCGCTTTTTTCTTACCGTATAAGGGATATTCTTCTCCTCCCAGTGTGCTAGATCTACTTGAAATGCTTTATTTAATGCCTGGTCAATCACCGCTTCTTTTCGACTGCCACATAAAGCAGGAATCAATAGCACGGAGCGATTCATGTCGGCTTGCGGACTGCGTTCAAGCATATATTTATAATTTCCAAACAGCGTTTCAATAATATCGCTACTGCTTAACAACGGCAGTTCGGTCAGCTCTGCTTGAATCTGCAAATGCTTTTTTAACCAAGCTTGTAGGTGTGTTTTGACTTTAGAATTTCGCGGCAATGTTTTTGATAATTGGTAACATTGTTGGTAGGTGACTTTGTTAAGCCCTTTGTTTTTAATGATTTCCATCACCTCTGAGACTATTTTAGTCGTCAACGCGAAGCGCTCAAT
>NZ_KB455575.1:1270618-1732569 GCF_000341735.1 Methylotuvimicrobium buryatense 5G
ATAATTCAAGAATGCGCGGAACGCTACGAAAAGAAACCACCGCATCAAGCACGATAAGCACGCATAAAAGTCGCGTTTGCTGAGCTTGTGTTATGTCAATAACCGTTGAAGTATTCGCGGGTACAACAGCAATATCCTGGGTTGTTAGGGTTGACTGATGCTCGAAGGTAATGTTTTTTTTGCTTCGACAAGCTGCTCTAACTGGCAATTATTCCGTTTCAGTTCCGCTATTTTTTTCAAATGACGTTTTTGTGTTTTTCTAAGCTCACGAAGCTCAGCTGCGCGCTCAGTCGCTTTGTTTTTCCATTCATCGCGGCTGTTTAGTAGTTTTGACATTTGAAGCATAGTATTTGGGGGATGGGTTAAAATAAGACCTATTTGTACCGCATACAGCGATAATTTTAAATCCACAAGCTGAGGAAATAAAATCACTGTAAAGTGAACGATTATAAACCATATAGTTGTGCTTCTTTTAGCTAAGTCATTGATTAGTCGCTTTATGAGCAAAATAAAAGCGGCTTAAGCTGTCGTTTTGGTCAAACGATTGCATCCAGAATGATTTTAAGTTATTGAATATTAATAAGGTATGTGATTTGATGCATGCGTTTCGACAGCCTAGGATCGCTCCCACAGAGCACCCAACCCTTTTGTGGGAGCGACACCTTCGTCGCGATTTCGAGGCCGTGAGCGTTAAACGCCAACAAATGATATCGAAGTCTCATTGGCTAAGTAACTGTTTAAAAACTGCCTCCCGATTTTTCTCGGGCGCGTTACGCTAAACTTCGGTAAATAAATGATAGACAGTTATACCTTTCACACTTCAAATTTCGGCAGTATCTGAGGAGGCGCCGGGGTGTACGGCAAAGGCTTTGCCAGCATGGAGCTGGCATAGAGCCTACAGGGATGTATTTACGGCGTCCTTTGACGGACACCCCGGCGCCGAATTTTGATCTGCGATGTGCATACTTAGCGAAGATAAACCCCGTCCGAACCAATCTTCCCCGCCCCGTTCAACACATAAATACCTGCCGAATTGGCTGGCACATGAAAACCCAGGCAGCCGTTACCGACCGACATTTCCTTCCCGGTGATTGCGTCGCGATAAACGCCGTTACGGATATTTTCAACCGCAATGTCCTGATCACTTCCGATTGACAGGCCGACCACGGCATAGCTCGCTCCATCTTGAAAATCGCGTACGAATCGCATGCCGCTTCCCCACTCATGGATTTGGCTCATTTCGCCCTTTTGCAATGCGGGTATCGCTCGCCGGATCTGATTCAAGCGCTTGATGTGTTGATATAGCGGATGGCTTTGGGTCGTACCAATGTTCTCGTCGGTCAGATGATCGCCGAAATAGGCCCTACCGGTTTGATCGAGCGTGTCGTCGTTGCCGATAACATCCTGCGGCGCACCTTTCATGAACTCGATTTCCTCGCCGTAGTACAAGCAAGGAATGCCGCGCACGGTCCACAACAAATTATAAGCGGCCGCCGCCATCCACTGCTCGCCTTTAAAGCGGAAACGAAAGTCGTTGTCAGGCCCGACATCGTGATTCTGTAGAAAGGTCACCAGCGTCGAGGCATTGCCGTAGATCCAATCCATTTCCAGCACCCTAGCCACACCTTCGAAGCTGCCCCGACTCAGATTATCGCGAAAGGTCGAGAACAATCCGAAATCGAGTTGCGGAAAACCGGAATCACCGCCGGAATGCGGATTACGCGGATCGTGACCCAAGCGTGTATACCACCACGGACGAATAAACGAAGGCCCGTTGTCGCCGCCGCCGAGATCGCCCCAACCGTAGCCCTTGACCAAATTTTCCCCGAACACGAACAGCCCCGGCTTGTGCGCCTTCCAGGCATTGACGTATTCCAATAGATTGTCGCGCGGCACATGCTTGACCGTGTCGATACGCAATGCATCGACGCCCATGTCGAGATAACGGTTGACCGCGCCGATCAGATAATCCTTGACGTTTTGACGGTCGGTCGCGAGGTTGATGCAATCGCCGGCGATATGTTTCTTCTGAACGGCCTCGCTTTCCCAATCTCCCCCGCAGATAAAGCCTTGCTGCATGTACCATTCGGGATCGAGAGCTTGCGCGTCGATGCCGAAAAAACGGCCGGGATCGTAACCGGGTTTCGGAATCGTTTCACCGGTCTTGGGATCTTGCAGCGGCAACTTGCCTTCGGGATCGCTATGATGCCTTTCACGATACCAGTCAGGAGCCAACGGGTTGTCGATGTCGTCGCGGTTCGGCCAAGTGTAATTGCCAAGATGGCCTTGATACGGACCATGATCGACTCGACCTTGCTCCGAACCTTGCGGTACATAATATTTGATCGGCAGATGATCGATGTGCACCTTGCCGCGAATACCGTACTGGCAAGAATGATTGACGACGACATCCTGAATGATCTTGATGCCGCGTTTATGGGCTTCGTCGATCAAATTCTGATAAGTCGCATCGGGCGATTCTAGGCGTGGATCGATGCGGGTCCAATCGTAGGCGTGATAACCGTGATAATCCAAACCGCTACGGTTCTCGACCGGCGGCGTGATCCAGATCGCGGTGAAACCGAGATCGCGGAGGTAGTCGAGACGTTCGATCAAACCTTTGAAATCGCCGCGCCAATGCGGGTCTTCCGGTTCGCCGGTATCAGGATTGAACTTGATACGGTCGCGGCAAAAAAAACTGCTGCTCGGGTCGCCTTCATTGAAACGAGCGGTCAGCAAGAAATAAATCGTTTCCTCACGAAAATCGCCCAATGGCCCGTTCGGATCGACCGGAACATGTAAAGGCTTCGCCGAAGCGTTTGAGCTCGGCCGTGTCGCGGCTGAAATCCCGCTAAAGGCGGCCACTCGCGGATCGACGTTCTCTTCGTATTCATGCCAATGCCCGTTCGCGTAATAGCCGCTACGCGCACAGTGCAAATCCCCAGTCTGCGAACCATTGCCGTCGTTGAAGACCACGCTGGCGGACTTCACGCCATTAAAGCGATAAACGAACCAACCATCGTTATCGACCATTACCGGTACGCCGGGCCAATGAGTGTTTTCGCCGCTCGGATAAGTATTCCAGTAATGAATATGAACGAAATCCGCCCAATCGGCGGGTTTAAGGAAGCGTATAACGAGTTCGGGCATGTGATTTTAAAGCGATCGGTGAATAAGATGGGTATCAAGACAGTATGCTAGTCATAAAACCTTAAACTAGCACACTGCGCCGGGGATAATGGCAATTGAATACTCGACTGTCAAGTACCGGATGATTAATCCCACAATTCCCAATTTGAAAATCCGCAAGAGCATGGAGGGAGTAACGAATTTTGCTCCTGCAAAAATCCACAAGGGTAAAAAAGAGCGCTTTCATCTTTTGCCTTCGAGTGTCTTCAGTGGAAAAACCGAAGACTTCGTTGACATTTACAGGTATTACTCCCTTTTGATCGAAAAACCGTCTAAGAATAAAAGGTATGGGGTGTATCTATAAAGGGATTATACACATCGCAGATCAAAATTCGGCGCCGAAGTGCCCGTCAAAGGACGCCGTAAATACGTCCCTGTAGGCTCTATGCCAGCTCCATGCTGGCAAAGCCTTTGTCGAGCACCCCGGAGCCTCCTTAGTCACCTGCCGAATTTTGAAGTACGAAAGGTATAGATTCATTGCCATAGCGTTCCGCCGTCCTCCAAGACTTCGCGGCAAAATTTTACGACGCTCGCATCATAGATGGAGCCCTTGCCTCGCTCGATCTCGTTCAAAGCCGCTTGCACTCCCAAAGCCGCCCGATAGGGCCGATGCGAGGCCATCGCTTCAACCACATCGGAAACGGCGAGAATGCGCGATTCCATCAAAATTTCGTCGCCTTTTAGCCCATGAGGATAACCGGTGCCGTCCAAGCGCTCATGATGCTGAACAACCATTTCGGCTATCGGCCATGGAAATTCGATGCCTTTGACAATTTCATAACCGATCGACGGATGGCTTTTAATGATAGTAAACAATATCGGTTCTAGCTTACCGGGCCGATTGAGTATTTCGATCGGGACGGCAATCTTGCCGATATCGTGTATCGTCGCACCTAACCGCAATCCTTCCAAGCGATAAGCATCGAAACCCATACGCCTGCCGATTTGCACGGCCAACTCGGCAACTCGCTCTTGGTGCCCGGCGGTATACGGATCGCGTTTTTCAATCGTCATGGCTATCGCGCGAATGGTTTGTATCAATGATCCTTGCAATTTCTCGGCAAAACGCTGCTGTTCTTCCTCGGCATGTTTGCGCACCGAAATATCGATGATACTGGCCCGGTATTCGGCAACGCAGCCTGTTTCGTCTTTTATTGGATCGATGCTAAGACTAACCCACAGCCCGCGCCCATCGGCACGGCGCATATTGAGCTCGATATCGCGAATGCTTTGCTCGCCGGCGAATAATTTCCCGACTTCCGTTTCCCCAAACAGATCGAAAATCGTGTTCGTTTCCAAAATAGCCCTGTCATATCCCAACATCTCGCATAACGACTGATTGAACTGCAACAAAACTCCGTTTTTAGGTGCAACAGATACATAAGCATTAGGCGCGTTTTCGTATAATTCCTCGTATCGATTCTCGGCGACTTTCAATACCGACTCGGCATGCTCGCGCTCTTGTCGAATACGCAATGCTCGGATACCGAACGCCAAGTCGCCGGCCATTTCTTCGAGCAATCTCAACTCGGCTTGATCGAAGGCATCCGGCTCAGCAGAATCGAGCGTGATCGCACCCAAGGTTTCGTCATCCGAAATCAACGGTAGCGCGACCACTGACGCATAACCTTGTGCCAACGCGGCTTCTCGCCATGCAGGGGCAAAATCATGAGCATTATTGACGATATCTTTCAGAATAAACGTTTCCTTGTTGCGAATGGCGTAGGCGGCCGGATTACGTCCGCTTGCATCATCGGCCCAAGACAGCTCGGCCGAGGTAATCAAGTCGATATCGCCCCCGGCAAAAGCCATCGGACGAATCGTTTTTCGATCGTCGTGTTCCGCATAGCCGACCCATGCAAAACGGTAACCGCCGCTGTCGATCAAGATACGGCATATATCGTTCATCAAAGTTTGTTCTTGTTGCGCATGGACAAGCGTGGTATTGCACAGGCTCAGCGTGCGCAATGCCCGGTTGAGCCTATGCATTTCACTCTCGGCCTGACGCAGCTCGGTAACATCCTGTACCGTGCCGATCATACGGATCGGTTCTCCCGCATCGTTGACAATCACTTCTCCGATTTCGTGAAGCACTCGCTCGACACCATCGGCACGGCGAATACGGTGATCGAGCTCGTATTCATCGCCTCGCGAGAAGGCATTTTGCACGGCATCGGCCACAAAGTCGCGATCCTTCGGCGATATCGACTCAAGAAACCTTCGATAGGTCGCAACGAATTGTTGCGGCTTGAAACCGAACATGCGGTACACTTCGTCGGACCACGACAACTCGTCGGTGACAATATTCCATTCCCAACTGCCTAGATGAGCGATGTGTTGAGCCGCGGCCAAGTTCGTTTCACTGATCTGCAAATGAATCATCGTCTTGATGCGGCGGAGGGTGTTGACAATCATCTCGCCAACCGTTTGCAGTAGACGCTCTTCTTCTTCGTTCCAACGACGAAGACGCTTGACGGAATCGACGCCGATAAACCCCGAGAAAACGCCGCCGTAATTAAATGGTTCAGAAAGTAGCGAAAGTATATTCTCCCGCTTGAACTCCTCGCGCTCGAGGATAGCGACGGAAGGCAAGCGATTAACATCTTCTATCTTTACGCTCCTTCCGCTCATCAGCTCTCCGAACAACCACGGAAAGGATTCGACCGTAAATTTGCTTAGTGAATCGATTTCCGGCTCGATGCCTTCCGCACACCACTCGTGAGTATGCCCAAAAATATCTTCGGTATCGTCGTAATCGAAAATATACACCCGATCGACGTCTAAAAACCGGCCTAATTGCGTGAGGGTTTTCAAAACCACTTCATTGACTTGTTCCGGTCTAGCGTTACTCAAGTTCGAAGCGATTTCGGCAATCAAGGCTTCTAAACCGATACGATAGGTCAGTGCCTGCTCGGCCCGCTTGACTTCGCTAAGGTCCAGAACGGTCAAGACAAAGCCTTCTCGTTCATCGTTATCGTTTAAAATTCCCGCAACCGTGATAAAAACCGGCAACCCAAGACCGTTCGGCACATTCAATTCCATTTCGGCCGAAAAGTCTTCGCCGTCTCGCTCGGCTTTATCGAATAGCGCTTGCAACTGCGACATGAAATAGGCCGTGACCAATAAACAGTCTCCCTTATTAAACAAGCGCTTGTTGCACTCGGGTTCGTGCGAATCGCAGCCTAGAAGAGCCCTCAAACTCGGGTTGCAAAAAATCACCCGGCGCTCGCAATCCAATATCATAATACCTTCGCCAGCCTGCTCTAGGGCTCGGTTCAATATTCTTCGACGCGCCTCCGTCTTGCGCAACTCGGTTACGTCTTCCAAAATATGAATCGCACTCTTGACGCTTCTATCCGCATGCATAATCCCGAAGGAGCGCGAAACGAATATATCTCCATTAGGTAGTTGTAATTCGTTTGCTTTTGCAAAACTGTCTTCCGGAAAATTACGGCATGCGGGCATCGGTTCATTCAGTTTCGGAAATAATTCGAAATACAAGCGTCCAATGACTTGATCCAGCGTCATTCCCGCACGATCGCAATAAGCGGGGTTGGCTCTAACGATGCGCATCGCGGCATCGTGAATGAAGATAGGATCGCCAATCGCATCGAAAGCATCGTTCCAATCTTTGCTAATGCGCTCCAATCGTCGCCGACTTTCTTCCAATTCGGCGGTTCTTTCCCTAACTCTATCCGCTAAATAATCGCGCGCGTCGATCAATTCGATTTCAGTTTTGCGCAGGCGGCCATTCAGACGTATGAAATAAACAACAACGAGGCTTAATACCAACGGCGTCAGTATCGACAATAACAACCAATGCCAATAATGACGCAAAAAATCCTCAAAACCGATCCGGCCAACACCTTCATATGGGCTCAAACGAAGCTCACGCAATAAGTCATGCACCGGGCGGTAGTTATAAGCTACAGTCCAACCGGTAATTCCCGCTGCTTGAGCTGCAGAACTATCGTTTGACATCAACATTAACGCCGAGGCAACTTCGAGACTCAAAGACTCGGGTGTATCGGCAAGTTTGGCGAATGGCCATTCGGGATAAAGGCGAGTGCTGCTTAAATAACTGAAATTTTCATGCTGTATAGGATTGATGATTTTCAGTTCATTCAGATCGATCTCGCCTTCTTTATGCATGTGCTCCAAAGTATCGCTACGCGCGGTCCCGGCATCGACAACTCCATCTAAAACCGCTCGAACGGTCGCATCATGGGTATTAAGAAAACTTAACCGAGTATGCTTCTCCGGCATCACGCCCTGAGCCTGCATTTCACGCCGAGCGGCCAGATATCCGCCTAGTGACGATTGGCTCACTGCAGCGAAACGCTTGCCGTTCAAGTCGGCGATTGTATTTATGTCATCCCGGTCCGCGCGCGCGAATATCACGCCGCTAAAAAATGTATTGCCGCGCCCGCCGTTACGTTTACGCATTGTAGCGATACGCCCCGCGCCATAACGCACTTCGAAATCGACATAGATTCCCGAGTTCGCGACAAAAAAATCCACTGCGCCCGAAGCGACAGCTTTATCGATTTCGTTAAAATCTAGCGGAACGATGGAAAAGTTTCGGCTGGATATTTCACTCGTCAAATACTCGGCGGTCGGCAACCATTCGGCCAAAGCGCGGTCCTTGCCCCGATTCGCCAATACGCCGATACGTACCGTATCGTCCGCAACAACAGACGCCGGTCTCAAGAGCAACATCGACGATAAAAACAAGATAATTAAGCGCAGCAGAAGCATATCGAACAATTTAATAGAGGAAGATTTTCTTAGGCCTTTAAGAATGAAATACGAAGTCCCCACCGGAACGGCTTAATTTCATTGAGCATCATAGCAGATAAATCTTAAACAACGGTTCGGCTAGCCAGTAAAAAAAATCGGTGATTTATCATAATGATTTATCCTAAAAAGAGCAGTTGGCATGTGCATTAGACCGTTCGTGCTGAGCCAAGTCGAATCATGAAGGGCCTACTGCACTTTCACCGGCCTGGTGAAGCTTCAAACCACCCTTCACCCTTCGACAGGGCTCTCCTGAGCGTAGCCGAAGGGCTCAGGGCGAACGGTAGTTTGAGGCTCTCAACTGCTCTTTTTAGGTTTATACTCTTTGCCAGGACTACCATTAAGTTAAAAAAACCCGTCATTCCGCCAGGAACTGGCGGAATCCAATGCCATGGATGGCAAGCTTTTGAGGCACACTAAAGCCTGAAGCAAGCATTACTTATTTTCTGTCATGCCATAAATTCTTAACCTGTCAAACACGATCCACCTAGACCATTGATTTATGAACATTGTTCTGTTCATAATAGCGACAGTTTGTGCGAATGGAATATAAAGGAAGTAAAATGGTTGTAACTATTCAGTCCCCGGCAATTATCGTTCCCACGATGGAGCGAGGGAGCGATAGGGGATGTGAATAATTACACTACATTTGTTAAAACCGGGCTAATTGATAGATTTTGGCTGATGCCAAAATTTGATTCGCGAAGAGCTTATATCTCTTATTCGTTTTTACTTATTTTTTGAAATTCGACTAAAATCGATCAATAAAGAGGAACGCCTATATGCTTGAATGGTCGATTCTATTTTTTTTACTTTTTATTATTTATATCATTATGAAAAAATCTAACGCCACCACTGAAAAAACTAAACCTGAGACTGAAAAAACCGTAACACCCGAAGCGGTTAAAGAAACGCCGAAGAAAGCAAGCCCTACCCGGCCGGCCTCTAAAAAAGTTAAAGCCACCGAAGCACCTAAAGCAACAATCGAACAACCGGTTACAACTGAAACCGCTAAAGTAACGCCAAAAAAAACCAGCCCCTCCCGAGCTGCCACTAAAAAAACAAGCAGCCCAGCTCCAGCTCCGGTTGCCGAAACGCCGGAATTAAGCATACGTGAACGCGTCGGCTTAACTGCGGGTAACATCTGGCAATACTTGGATCAAAATGGCGAAACTTCCGTTGCAAAATTAATCAAGGAACTTCCTGAAGAAGAAAAAATTATCCAGCGCAGCATCGGTTGGTTAGCCCAAGAAGGTAAAATCACACTCGACACCGTCAATCGAGTTGAAACCGTCGCACTAAAATGATGAAGGGAATGAATCGTAAAAATTAATCTACCTATCTGCTGTCACAATCGGCCCAGGGTGTAGCATGACTGGCGCGCAAGACTTCGGGCACGGCAATGCCTGTCACCGAACATGCATTCCCTCAAAAATCCAGCGTCGCCTTGCAAAAGACGTTTTGCCCGATGCGCTGTCGGACCATGCATTCGACTTCGGTGCCGTTGAGCGGCAACTGGGTCAGTTTTTTTTTGAACTTCGGCCTGGTAATCGAGTTCGGCCTGATTGGGAAGCGATTGAGCCAATGCCGCCGCTCGACTTAGCAATTGCGTCAAAATATCGATGCTTTTTGCTGTAAACCGGACTTGGGCGCGATGCCTTGCCGAACCCAAGCACACAGCATCGTCATCGACGGGCAAGACATACTCGAAGCCATGTTCTCGCCCCGCTTTTTCGATCAGTATTCGCTCGAGCGAATTCATGCCTGGATTACGAAATAGGTCACTTTGAAATCATGCTTGAAGCGCTTTTTTCTTGGTGCCGATTATGCGCAAGCTGGATGGTAGGTAACACTAATCTCGGCAAATGCATGCGGCCGCTCTGGCTCATCAAAAATTCGCGCCAATAAGGCCAAACATGATAACTGGCATTTTTTAGCGCGTATTCATCGATACACGATTGTTCCAGTTCCCCATCCGCCGTGTATTCCGCGATATATTCGGCTTCGATAAATGCCCGTACAGATTCGTCTTTCCTGGTATATTTCAGATAAACGCAATTGACCAGTCCAAGGTGCCAGTAAGAATTCTAATGAGGTTTCACCTTGCGGATTTCGTCAGTTATCGACGACAGAGCACAACACATCAGTCATTTTCCTGCTGAATTCGTCATCTACGGCATAGTTGAGCTCAACTGGCTTGGCAGTCCTCAACAGACAAGCTTGAATAACACCATCGTTATATCGATCAAAACATGCGGGACTAATTAACCTAAAAAGAGCAGTTGAGAGCCTCAAACTACCGTTCGCCCTGAGCCCTGTCGAAGGGTGAACGGTAGTTTGAAGCCTCACCAAGCCGGTGAAAGTGTTGTAGACTCTTCATGCTTCGACTTAGCTCAGCACGAACGGTCTACAACACATGTCAACAGCTCTTTTAAGGATTAAAGTAGTACGATAGGTACTTTCCAATCCCTTTTTGACAGAATTAACGCGAAGGTTATGTAGAACAGATTGTATTGTTCAATACACATCCGACTGTGAAGCATTATTTACATCGGGGGCAGGCATCACCGCTACAGAATAATGGGACGCTAACTGTTGATAACTGGGATTGAGTTCAGGGTCTTAACGACAGGCTTTAGTCACACCGCTTTTTAAATTATCGGGGACCAGCATCACGGTTGTACCACCAAAAAACTCAACGGCTTAGCCCTTTGACTGCCTAACCAGTCGGGCAGACTGTGGCTCCAGGTCGCCTCGGTACCATGAGTTTTTCCGATCTGCACGAAAAGTATTAGCAAGATTTCTCCGGACAATAAAAAACCCGCTAAGCCTTGAAACTTGCGGGTTTTTGGAGTTGTTCGGACTGTCCCGAACTTGAATTTGGTGCCGATGGCCGGACTTGAACCGGCACGACTTGCGTCACCACCCCCTCAAGATGGCGTGTCTACCAATTTCACCACATCGGCTGATAGTTTTTTATTCGTTTATTTCTTCTGCCGGTTGTTCTTTTGCTTCAACCGTTTTTGATTCATCTTCGATAGCGGGCGTTTCGGCAGATATGGAGGGGACGGCAACCGGCGCTGCTTCTTTACTCATTAATGGAATATCGAAAGCTTCTTCGGTTTCTGCGTCATCAAAGAAGTCTTTCGCGGCTTTACTACCACCACTCAACATTGCAAGTGAAAGACTTGTCACAAAGAACAAAGTCGCTAAAACTGCAGTGGTTCTCGATAAAAATGAAGCCGCGCCTTGTGCGCCGAATAAAGTTCCTGAAGCACCGCTTCCGAACGCGGCACCGGCATCGGCACCTTTGCCTTGCTGCATTAATACTAGACCAATAACACCCAGTCCGAATAATACATGAATGACTATGATAACTTGATACATATTATTATGGTTATTTTGCTGTGATTATTTAGATGCGCTATATATTTTCAAAAAACCTTCGGCATCGAGTGATGCGCCGCCGATTAATCCGCCGTCGATATCAGGCATTGCAAATAAGCCTTTAGCGTTGTCCGGCTTAACACTGCCACCATACAAAATTTGCAGTTGGTCGGCGATCGCTTGATTTTTTGCAGCAAACTTTTGACGGATATACTGATGAACTTCCTGAGCTTGCTCGTCAGAGGCAGTTCTTCCTGTACCGATGGCCCATACCGGCTCATAAGCAATGACTGCTTTACTGAAAGATTCGATGCCTGCCGCACTTAAAACCGCATCGAGCTGTTCATCGATGACGCTAAACGTTTGATCGTTTTCACGTTGCTCTAATGTTTCGCCAACGCACAATATAGGAATGATCCCTTGTTGTTGAGCTTGAGAATAACGTAATGCGACCGATTCGTTGGTGTCGCCGTAATAAGTTCTACGTTCGGAGTGACCGACGATTGCATATTTGCAATTAAATTCATTCAGCATGGATGCTGAAATTTCTCCGGTATATGCGCCAGAACTTTGATCGGCAACATTTTGTGCGCCAAGATCAAGAGGGGTGCCTTCCGTTAATTTGGCTGCATCGGCTAAATAAACATAAGGAACACAAACTACGATTCCGGTATCGGATGAGTTAAGTCCGGCAATGATGGCTTTGCATAATGATTCTGTGGCCGCTTTAGAGCCATTCATTTTCCAATTTCCAGCCACGAGTGTTTGACGCATAATTTCTCCCTCTCCATCCAAAATTAAGCTGCGTATGATATATGCTTATCGAAACTTGTTCAAGCATCGATTGCTTTCTTAACCTCATCGGCTAATTGGTTAGCGCATTTATTCACCAACGCTTCGTCGACTCCTTCCACCATTACACGAATCAAAGGCTCGGTTCCTGAGGCTCTCAACAAGACTCTACCGTTAGCACCCAATATTTTTTCGACATCCTTAACCGCTTTTTGTATTTTTTCGTGATTATCGGGATTGATTTTGATATCGGTTCTCAAGTTAATCAGAACTTGAGGATACATGCGAACTCCGGACCTAAGCTCATGCAGCGTCTTACCGCTGGTTTTCATTTCGGCCATGACTTGTAAAGCCGCCACGATACCGTCGCCTGTCGTCGTTCTGTCTAGACAAATGATATGCCCCGAATTTTCACCCCCTAAAATACCCTTCTTCTCTTCAAGCATTTCCATGACATAACGGTCTCCGACTTTTGCTCGAAACAATTCGATGCCTAAGCTTTTTAGCGCATGCTCCATACCGAGATTGGTCATTAAGGTACCGATCACCGGACCTTTTAGGACTCCAGCATTTAATCTCGATTTAGCGATGATATAAATTAATTCGTCGCCATCGACGATTTCACCCTTATGATCGACCATGATCAACCGATCTCCATCACCGTCGAGCGCAATACCGAAATCGGCCCGATAGGCAAGAACAGTCGAAACCAATTTTTCGGTCTTCGTGGCCCCGCACTCTTCATTGATATTCAGCCCATCCGGTTCGGCGCCGATCGTAACGACTTCAGCGCCTACTTCGCTAAAAACGTGAGGTGCGATATGGTAAGTCGCGCCATTGGCACAGTCGACTACGATTCTGAGACCGTTAAAGTCCATCCAAGTCGGAATCGTACTTTTGCAAAACTCTATATACCGGCCTGCCGCATCTCCAACACGATTGGCTTTACCTAGTTTAGCCGAGTCAACCGTCGTCATCGGCGAGTCAATGTAATGCTCTATTTTTTTCTCCATGGAGTCGGGTAATTTCGTTCCCTCAACTGAAAAAAACTTAATGCCGTTATCATAGTAAGGATTATGTGATGCGCTGATGACGATACCCGCCTGGGCGCGCAAAGTTCGTGTCAAATAGGCTACCCCCGGCGTCGGCATCGGTCCCAATAAACGCGTATCGACACCGGCAGCAGTTAATCCCGCTTCGAGAGCCGATTCGAACATATATCCTGAAATTCGGGTATCTTTTCCGACCAATACGAAGCCGTGCCCTTCATTTGCGAATACACGCCCGGTTGCCCAGCCCAATTTGAGCAAAAAATCAGCCGTTATCGGATACTCACCCACTTTTCCTCTAATGCCATCGGTTCCAAAATATTTTTTTTCCTTCATATTTAAGCCCGTTTGTTACTTATTCGTTAAAAAGCATGCTTGTTTCAAAATATAGTGTTCGCACATCAAATTTCGGTTTTTTATCCCCGCTTCCTAGCCTTCTTCCAAAGGGAGACGGTGCTGAAGTGCCGAAATTTGATGTGGCATAAGTATAATATACCCTTTGCTGGTCAAATTTCGGCGCCGGGGGTCCGTCAAAGGACACCGTTAATACGCCCATGTAGGCTCTGTGACAGTATCCCTGCTGTCAAAGCCTTTGCCGAACACCCCGGCGCCTCCATGCGTCAATGCCGAAATTTGAAGTGCGATGGGTATAAAAAAGGAGAGCCGTCACCGACTCTCCTTTTCACTTGTTTCCGAAAAGATTATTGGCCTTGTTCGGCGGCATCGCCTAATGGCGACTCGGAATCTTTAGCATCGGCATGACCGTCCACTTTGATACCACCTTGAGGTGGCGAGGGATCTTCCCAGCCTTGTGGTGCTCTAACCGGTTTCCTTGCCAACAAATCGTCGAGTTGGGCTTTGTCGATCGTCTCATACTTCACCAAAGCCTCGGCCATCGCATGTAAAATATCTTCGTTTTCTTTCAGAATTTTTTCTGCACGCTCGTAGTTCCTATCGATAATCGAGCGAATTTCTTCGTCGATCGTATGCGAAGTCTCCTCGGCAACCGACTTATGCTGCGTAACAGACCGACCTAGAAACACCTCGCCTTCTTCTTCACTATAAGCCAAAGGACCGAGACGTTGCGACAAGCCCCATTTCGTAACCATGTTTCTGGCCAACTCGGTCGCACGCTCGATATCATTGGATGCGCCGGTGCTGACTTCCTCCCAACCGAAAATCATTTCCTCGGCAATTCGTCCGCCATACAAACTCGAAATCATGCTGTCGAGTTTACGTTTACTAATGCTGTATTGATCGCTTTCAGGAAGAAACATCGTCACCCCTAAGGCGCGCCCACGCGGCATGATGCTTACCTTGTAGACCGGATCGTGGTCAGGCACCAAACGACCGACAATGGCATGCCCGGCTTCATGATAAGCCGTCATTCTTTTCTCTTTTTCGCTCATCACCATCGAGCGGCGCTCCGCACCCATGATGATCTTGTCTTTCGCCTTTTCCAAGTCGACCATGCTGATTAATCGCTTGTTGGTTCTTGCCGCACACAAGGCGGCTTCGTTAACCAAATTAGCCAAATCTGCACCGGAAAAACCGGGCGTGCCTTGCGCTATATATTTGATCACGACATCATCGGCAGCAGGAACTTTCTTCATGTGAACATTCAGAATCTGCTCCCGTCCTTTCACATCGGGCAAACCGACCGTGACTTGGCGATCGAATCGCCCGGGGCGCAACAAGGCTTTATCCAATACGTCCGGACGGTTGGTCGCGGCGATCACGATAACCCCTTCGTTCCCTTCAAAACCGTCCATTTCGACCAACAACTGATTTAAGGTTTGTTCGCGTTCGTCATGCCCGCCGCCTAATCCAGCGCCGCGTTGGCGACCCACGGCATCAATCTCATCGATAAAGATAATGCAAGGCGCATGTTTTTTTGCCTGCTCGAACATATCGCGAACTCGAGACGCGCCGACACCGACGAACATTTCGACAAAATCGGAACCGGAGATGGTGAAAAACGGCACTTTTGCTTCACCGGCAATGGCCCTAGCCAATAACGTTTTGCCGGTCCCGGGCGGACCCACCATCAATGCGCCTCGCGGTATTTTTCCGCCGAGTTTTTGATATTTAGCGGGGTCCTTTAGAAAATCGACCATCTCGGCAACCTCTTCCTTGGCTTCGTCACATCCTGCAACATCGGAGAATGTCACTTTGATCTGGTCTTCCTCGAGCATACGCGCCTTGCTTTTACCGAAAGACATAGCTCCTCTTCCGCCAGCGCCTCCGCCTTGCATTTGGCGCATAAAAAAGACCCAAACCGCAATCAACAACAAGATAGGACCAAATGAAACCAGAAGCTGCATTAAGAAGGAAGGTTGTTCAGGCGGTAGTGCTTTAATGTCGACCCCGCCTTCGAGCAAATCATCGACTAAATGTGGATCGTTCGGCGCATAGGTGCGAAACGTCTCGCCGGTTTGCATTTTTCCCTTGACGACATTGTCATCGATTGAAACCTGTTGAACCTGCCCCATTTTAACCGCTTGTATGAACTGCGTATAAGACAGCGTAAGATCGCCGCGATCTCCACGCGGAGCGAAATTGTTGAATACCGACATCAATACGACGGCGATGACAACCCATAAAATTACATTTTTTAACATATCGTTCAAGTTACTAGCCTCTGACCTTATCAGGCCCTCGGTTTAAAAACATTGCAATTGTATCAGGAATCTGCACTCCTGATCGTTGTTATTGATTTTCGCCACTCTCATTCATTAACATGGTGACTCAATCAGCTTATTTAAACCCTTTCCCTAAAATATATACTTCATTGCTTCTTGGTCTGGAGGCTTTCGGCTTTCTGATCGTAACCGATGAAAAACTTTGCCGGGCATCTTTAAGAAAACTTTCGTATCCTTCCCCCTGAAAAACCTTGACTAAAAATGAACCGCCGCGATTTAAAATCGAGCGCGCAGTATCAAGCGCAAGTTCGCATAAATACATGGAATTAGGCTGATCAACACCTTTATTGCCGGTCATATTCGGTGCCATATCCGACATAACCAAGTCGACAGTCGCTCCGGCCAACAGGCTTTGCAACCGTTCCAACACTGCCAGTTCCCGAAAGTCTCCTTGAATAAAATCGACATTTTCCAATGGATCCATCGGCAATATATCCAGAGCTATAATTTTATTTTTTTTTCCGATAATGCGTCTGGCATATTGAGACCAGCCGCCCGGTGCCGCGCCTAAATCGACGACATTCATTCCCGGTTTTATGATGCCGTCTTTTTCTTGTATTTCAATTAACTTGAATACTGCACGAGATCGCCATCCTTGCGCTTGAGCCATTTTGACGTATTCATCGTGAAAATGTTCCTGTAACCAGCGACTACTGCTTTTGCTTCGTGCCATATCGGAAATCGTGTAAAATTCGCGTTTTATTTATAGCTAAGGAAACACAGAGTGACCCCTGCCGAAAGAAAACAACTCAAAGCCCAAGCCCACAGCCTGAAACCGGTTGTCATAATAGGCCATTCAGGCTTAACGCAAGGCGTTTTGGCTGAAATGGATATTGCGCTCAATAGTCATGAACTCATTAAAGTAAAAATACGCGCCGAACGCGACGATCGAAAAAAGCTACAACAGGAAATTTGCACACAAACCGGAGCCGATTTCGTTCAAAGCATAGGCCAGATTCTTGTTATTCATCGATTAAATCCGGAGAAATAAGCGTATGAGCGGGCAACGCACAAACCGCCCGCCGTTTCACACGATCGTTAAATATACTGAATCGAAAGGATTTCGTATTCTATATCGCCGCCTGGCGCTTTGACGATGACCACATCCTCTGCTTCTTTACCTATCAAGGCCCGTGCTATCGGAGAGCCGACGGAGATACGACCGGCTTTGATATCGGCTTCGTCTTCGCCTACGATTTGATAAGTAACGGTATCACCGCTTTCAAGCTCTTCGATTTCAACGGTTGCACCGAATACGACTTTACCGTTGGCATCTAATTTAGTGACATCGATAATTTGAGCATTGGACAACTTGCCTTCGATCTCGGCGATGCGCCCCTCGGCAAAACTCTGCTGTTCGCGCGCTGCATGATATTCGGCATTTTCCTTCAAATCTCCGTGCTCCCTCGCTTCAGCAATGGCCTTGATAATTCTGGGACGCACCACGGATTTCAGTTCGTCTAATTCCTCTCGTAATTTTTTGGCTCCGGTGACTGTTAGAGGTACTTTATTCATGGATACAACTCCTTTAATTTATTTTAGTTCCCGAGCAAAAATAATTTGCCTGGTAAAAAATTCGGAATGAGTCGGCATATGACTTGTTGCAATAAGCCAATGTGACGCTTAAAAAAATTGTCAGCTCACGATGGAAACTGACAGAGATCTTTCAGCTTGTTGAGAGACACGAGTGATTAATCGGCATCGATTAAGCTTTTGTGAAGTTCTTGCAAGCTAGTCACGGTTCCCGCCGCCAATTCTCCCAATGCATAACACGCGGCACGCGCACCAGCCATCGTAGTGTAATAAGTTACACGATGCTGCAGTGCTTCTCTTCGCATCGTGAATGAGTCGTGAATAGCTTTCTTGCCATCAGTGGTGTTGACGACCAATTGAATTTGGTCGTTTTTGATCATATCCACGGTATTTGGCCTACCTTCGTTGACTTTGAAGACTTCATCGCAAGGGATACCGGCTTCTTTCAAGACTCTAGCCGTACCTCGAGTCGCGACGATTTGATAGTCTTTCGCAACCAGCATTTTAGCCAATTCAGGCAGTTTAGCTTTATCCGCATCACGAATACTAATCAATACTTTCCCGCTTTGACTTAAATCTACACCGGCGGCACGTTGCGATTTGGCGAATGCTTCGCCAAAAGTTTTTCCAACACCCATCACCTCACCGGTCGACTTCATTTCCGGTCCTAATAAGGGATCGACACCAGGGAATTTAACGAAAGGAAACACCGCTTCTTTGACCGAATAATACGAAGGTATACGCTCTTCTGTAATACCCTGCTCAACTAAAGATTTACCAACCATGCAACGAGCAGCGATTTTGGCCAACGGATAACCCGTTGCTTTGGATACGAACGGCGCCGTTCTTGATGCCCGAGGATTGACTTCAAGTACATATATATCATCGCCTTGAATTGCAAACTGGGTATTCATCAATCCCCTCACACCAAGCGCTTCCGCCATTTTAGCGACTTGTTCGCGCAACTGATCTTGAATAACCGCCGGCAAATCGTATGGCGGTATCGAGCAAGCCGAATCGCCCGAATGAACGCCCGCCTGTTCGATATGCTCCATCAATCCGCCAATCAACACTCGTTCGCCATCGTAAATCGCATCGACATCCATTTCAACCGCATCATCGAGAAACCGGTCCAGCAAGACCGGCGAATCGTTCGAAACACTAACAGCCTCTTTCATGTAGCGCTGCAAACCTTCTTCATTGACAACGATTTCCATTGCCCGGCCACCTAGCACATAAGAAGGTCTAACTACTAAAGGATAGCCGAGCTCCTTTGCCGAAATAATCGCCTGCTCGACCGAACGCGCCGTTGCATTGGGCGGTTGTTTCAAACCCAATCTTTCCAACAATTTTTGAAAGCGTTCTCTGTCCTCGGCCAAATCGATCGAATCGGGAGACGTACCGATAATCGGAGCCCCGGCGGCCTCGAGCGCGCGCGCCAATTTCAGCGGAGTCTGTCCGCCGTACTGAACGATCACGCCCTTCGGTTGTTCGAGGTGAATGATTTCCAAGACATCTTCCAAGGTCAACGACTCGAAATACAAGCGATCGGAGGTGTCGAAATCGGTCGAAACGGTTTCCGGGTTGCAGTTAATCATGATCGTTTCATAACCGTCTTCGCGCAAGGCCAATGCGGCATGCACGCAGCAATAATCGAACTCGATGCCCTGCCCGATTCGATTCGGACCGCCGCCCAAAATAATGATTTTATCCTTGTCGCTGACTCTCGCCTCGCACTCTTCATCGTAACTCGAATATAAATAAGCGGTATCGGATGAAAATTCGGCCGCGCACGAATCTATGCGTTTATAAACCGGACGGATATTATTTTTATGTCGAGCATTTCTAATTTCCGACTCGCTGGTATCGAGTAATTTTGCCAGCCTGGCATCGGAAAACCCTTTACGCTTCAAACGATAGAGCTCTCCCTCTTCCAAAGTCGCCAAGGTTTTGGTTGACAGCGATTTTTCGGAAATCAGCAAGTCTTCGATTTGCGCTAGAAACCAGGGGTCGATTTTGCAAATATCATGTATTTCTTCAAGCGACATACCGCTGCGAAACGCATCGGCGACATACCATAGACGCTCCGCACCCGGGTGACGCATTTCTCTAAGCAGAATTTCCTTCGCATCCTCGGCGTTTAAATCGACAATCTCATCAAGACCGGTCTTGTCGACTTCAAGCCCACGCAAGGCCTTTTGCAACGATTCCTGAAACGAGCGTCCGATCGCCATGACTTCGCCGACCGATTTCATTTGTGTCGTCAGTCGATCGTCGGCTTGCGGGAATTTTTCGAAGGTAAACCGAGGCACTTTGGTCACGACATAATCGATCGTGGGCTCAAACGAGGCAGGCGTAGCACCGCCGGTGATTTCGTTTTGCAGCTCGTCCAATGTATAACCGACCGCGAGTTTCGCAGCAACCTTCGCAATCGGAAAACCGGTGGCTTTCGATGCCAAGGCGGACGACCGCGAAACGCGCGGATTCATCTCGATAATGACCATCCGTCCGTTTTCCGGATTGATAGCAACCTGTACGTTCGACCCACCAGTATCGACGCCGATTTCTCGCAAGACGGCCAAGGAAACGTTGCGCAATATTTGATATTCCTTGTCGGTCAAGGTTTGCGCCGGGGCGACAGTAATCGAGTCTCCTGTATGAACGCCCATCGGGTCGAAGTTTTCGATCGAACAGACAATAATGCAATTGTCTTTCGAATCGCGCACGACTTCCATTTCGAATTCTTTCCAGCCCAGCACGGACTCTTCAATCAGCAATTCATTGGTCGGCGACAAATACAATCCGCGCTCGCAAATTTCAATGAATTCCTCTTTGTTGTAGGCAATTCCGCCTCCGCTACCGCCCATTGTAAAAGACGGACGAATAATTGTCGGATAGCCGACTTCCTGTTGCGCGGCCAGCGCTTCTTCCATCGTGTGTGCCGTTTTGGATTTCGCGACTTCCAAGCCGATCTTACGCATCGCCTGGTTGAACAACTCCCGGTCTTCGGCTTTATTGATCGCTTCTTTGGTCGCACCGATCATTTCCACGCCGTATTTTTCTAAGACGCCGTGCTTGTCGAGCGCTAACGCACAATTCAACGCGGTCTGCCCGCCCATCGTCGGCAATATTGCGTCGGGACGCTCTTTTTCGATGATTTTTTCGACGGTTTGCCAGTCGATCGGTTCGATATAGACCACATCGGCCATATCCGGGTCGGTCATGATCGTCGCCGGATTGGAATTGACCAAAATGACTCGGTAACCTTCCTCGCGCAATGCCTTGCACGCTTGCGTGCCGGAATAATCGAATTCGCAAGCTTGTCCGATAACAATAGGGCCTGCGCCCAATAATAAAATCGATTTTATGTCGCTTCTTTTTGGCATTTTTTAACTAATTCTATGTCGGTGGCGGTTTAGTGCGTTTTGGCTTGGTTCATCATGTCGACGAAACGGTCGAATAAGCTTTCGACATCCTGCGGTCCCGGGCTCGCCTCAGGATGCCCTTGAAAGCCGAAAGCCGGACAATCGGTTCGCTCTATGCCTTGCAGACTGCCATCGAAAAGCGAACGAAAAGTCGCTTTTAAATGAATCGGCAAACTCGCTTCGTTGACCGCAAAACCATGGTTTTGACTACTGATCATAACCCGCCCGGTCGCAAGATCTTGAACGGGGTGATTCGCTCCATGATGCCCGAATTTCATTTTCTCGGTTTTTGCGCCGCTGGCTAAGGCCAATAATTGATGGCCGAGACAAATACCGAAAACAGGCACCTTGGTATCGAGAATCTTTTTTATCGCTTCGATCGCATAATCGCATGGCTCCGGATCGCCGGGGCCGTTTGATAAAAACACGCCGTCCGGATTCATTGCCAATACTTTCTCAGCAGGTGTCTGTGCAGGAACTACGGTTACTCTGCAGCCTCGATTGGCAAGCAACCTCAGGATATTGCGCTTAATTCCGAAATCAAAAGCGACGACATGCTTGGTCAAATTGGTCGCCGACTGATACCCCTTGTCGAGATCCCAAACATCTTCCGTCCATTCATATGACTTATCGACAGTCACTATCTTGGCTAAATCCATGCCTTTAAGGCCGGGAAAAGCGGCTATCGCTTTTTTGGCAATTTCGACATCAGCGTTATCGCCAGCAATAACGGCACCGCGCTGAGCACCCTTATCGCGTAACAAGCGGGTCAGTTTGCGCGTATCGATTTCGGCAATCGCGACCACATTACGGTCGATCAAATATTCCTGCAAGGTTTTCTCACATCGCCAATTACTAGCCTGCAACGGTAAATTCCGAATAACCAAGCCGCTGGCACGAACGCTCGAAGACTCATCGTCTTCAGCATTGGTCCCGACATTGCCGATATGCGGATATGTCAATGTTACGATTTGACGCGCGTAAGATGGATCACTCAAAATTTCCTGATATCCAGTCAAGGAAGTATTAAAAACGACTTCTCCAACGGAACAACCGTCCACTCCGATGGATACGCCATTAAAAACCGATCCATCCTCCAATACCAGTAATGCGGGTTTACTCAAAATCTGCTACCTCAAATGTGCAAAACGGGAGGAGCCGCACAAGGCCCATCCCGTTACAGAAAGACAAAACTGTGCTAATTCTACGAAATTATCGCTATTTGGTCATTAACAATTTTTACTTACTGCAAAGCTATCGCTATACTCTCCGATCAAAATACCATTCGACCGTTCGGATTATTTTAGTAACTCCGGTTATTGCAACTGAACTTTCAATTAAAAAATGCCTCTTTGCATTAATTTATAATTAAGTGCGTGATGGATAAAGGGTTTACTATCAGTTATTGACGATCATCTCACTTAAAAATGTCGACCTATCCAACACTTGGACGCCCCAATTCAACAAAATCTGACTGACAAGGTAACCAGAGAAGATGCGAAATGTTAAACTGAAAATTCGCCGGTTATTGGTATTGAGTTTTTGGACCGGCGCGGCATGGTTAAGCTATTCCTTTGTCATCTTAGTCAAGGAAGAAATAGAAACCTCACGCTATCAAGCCCGCTATCTTTCCGAGATTACCGAACAATTAAGCTTCAAGCTCGAACCCGGCGCCAGTTCGTCGATCCGCTTTCCTGCTGACGGCCCTTACGATCGGCGACTCGGGTACACATCGTTACCCGACATGATCTCCCGTCTGGAAAACAATGATTTCAAGATATCGGCGCAGGCAAGCTCCTCCGATATGATGTTGCAATTGAACCAATACGGCCTCAACCCCATATACCAAGAAAAAACCCAAGCAGGTCTTCGAATTATTGATTACAAAGACCGCGAATTATTCAGCACTCACTATCCGACTTACGGATATGCTCATTTCGATGAGATTCCTCCGATTATTCTCAACACTTTGTTGTTTATTGAAAATAGGGAATTACTCAATGATAAATTCCCCACGGTCAATCCGGCTGTTGAATGGAGTCGACTAGGATTCGCCGGCATTCAATTTATTGCTAAGCAATTCGGCTCAAACATCAACGTACCGGGCGGAAGCACCCTGGCGACTCAGTTGGAAAAATATCGCCATTCACCGGACGGCTATACCCGCTCGATAAAAGATAAACTGCAACAAATGGTCAGCGCTTCGTTACGCGCTTATTTATTGGGACCCGATACCCGAGAAATGAGAAAACAAATCGCGCTTTCTTATCTAAACTCAATGCCGCTGGCTGCGACGCCTAAATTAGGTGAGATTCATGGTTTGGGCGATGGATTATCGGCCTGGTACGGCGCGAACTTTGAAGAAATCAATCGCCTACTCGCTTCAAGCGCCTTCGAGCCCGAACAAGCAATCAGCCCCGAGCAAGGCAAAGCCTACCGGCAAGTGCTTAGCTTGCTTCTATCGCAACGCAGACCATCGCATCTACTTGGTTCTAAGACCGGTTTCAACGCCTTACAAAATCTTACTGACAGCTATCTAAGAGTCATGGCCGAACAAGGTCTAATTTCCAAATCATTACGCGATGCCGCATTACAAGCATCCGTCACCCGCCCGCCAAGCGAAAATTCAGAACCGGCCAAATTCATGGCCGAAAAAAAGACCCAAGCCGTTCTCCGAACACGATTAGCTAAAGCGCTAGGTGTTCATTCGATTTACGAATTAGACCGAATTGACTTGACCGCAAAATCGTCAATCGATTTTGATACTCAGCAAGCGGTCGGCCAAGCGCTTAGACGCTTGAGCGAAATAGAAGGCGCCCGAGCAGCGGGCGCCATCGGTTTCAGATTGCTAAATGAGGCCAACGATCCCTCGCCTATTATTTACAGCTTGATGCTGTTCGAGAGAAGCCCGAAAGGCAACCTGTTGCGCGTACAAACCGATAATTATGATCAACCGCTGGACATCAATGAAGGCATCAAGATCGACCTAGGCTCTACGGCTAAACTCAGAACGATGGTTCATTATCTTGAACTAGTGACCAACGTTTACGAACTTTACAAAAACACACCCGTTTCCGATTTGAACAAAATCGAACTGCATTCTCGCGATTACATTTCCGCCTGGGTAATCCATCAACTTCGCGCCAACCCTAATATACAATTGGAAGATTTATTAAACCGGGCCCTCGACAGGCGTTTCTCGGCAAGCCCGGGAGAAAGTTTTTATACCGGGGGCGGTATCCATCGTTTTAGCAATTTCAGCCGGATAGACAACGAAAAAATCTTATCGGTTCGCGATGCCCTGCGCGACTCTGTCAATTTAGTCTTCATACGACTCATGCGCGAAGTCGTCTATCATCATCTATACAAACCGGGAGGCGTCGCACGATGGCTGGAAATTCCGGACGACCCTCGCCGTCAGGAATATCTCCAACGCTTTGCGGACCGCGAAGGACGTATATATTTGCGCCGGTTCTACGCAAAATATCAAGATAAGTCGCCAGAAGAAGCGCTAGCCATGCTGACAAAACGCGTTTACGCCAAAGCATCCCGATTTTCTATGCTCTACCAATCGATTCATCCCGAGGCGAGTATCGATGCGCTGGAACAGTTTCTGAAAAAAAACTTACCTGCTTCCGCACTTGGCAATGAAAAAATCGAAAAACTGCACGAAAAATATTCTCCCGCCAATTTCGACTTACAGGATCAAGGTTACATCACCAAAATTCATCCGCTCGAACTTTGGTTGGTGAGTTATTTAGCCCAACACCCTAACGCAACAAGAGAAGAAATCCTAGAAGCCAGCACGGAGCAACGCCAGGAAGTTTATCGCTGGTTATTTAAGAGTCGCCGTGCCAGTGCTCAACAACGGCGAATTATGACATTGTTGGAAATCGAAGCGTTTACTTCAATTCATCGTGCCTGGCAAAAAACGGGCTACCCTTTCAGTTATTTGACGCCTTCCTATGCCAGCGCAATAGGTGCATCGGGAGACCGTCCGGCGTCATTGGCAGAGCTAATGGGTATTCTACAAAACGACGGAATCAGGCAACCTTTAGTTCGTTTTGAAAACCTTCATTTCGCAAAAGACACACCCTATGAAACCATCATGATTCGACAACCGGCTCATGGCCAGCGCGTCTTTGCGCCCGAAATTGCCAAAGTAACCCGCGATGCGTTGATTGGCGTCGTCGAAGGAGGAACGGCAACACGCTTAAGAGGGGTCTACAAAGACACCGATGTCAAACCGATCGCAATAGGCGGAAAAACAGGTACCGGCGATCATCGGCGTCAGATATGGGGAGAACGAGGACGGTTGATCGAGTCGAAATTCATCAGCCGCGCCGCAACGTTTGCATTTTTCCTTGGCGATCGATTCTTTGGCGTCATTACCGCTTATGTCAAAGGACCCGACGCGGAAAACTACCGATTCACCAGTTCGCTACCGGTGCAAATTGTCAAATCGCTGGAGCCGACATTATCTCCATTACTAAATCGAGAAACTGAGATGGATGACGTTCGGCCAATTTCCGAAGTGACGATAGCTGGGGCAATCCAAAATAAATCCTAGGATTTCGTGACAAATAACACCCCTATTTATCATCGTTCCCATGCTTTGCGTCAATGCCATTAAGTTAAGAGTAACCCGTCATTTCGCCATGGACTGAGGCAGCAATTCCCAGTTTGAGCATTTTCGCCGATCTTAGGGTGTGGGGTATGCCTGTCGAGGAACGCCGTAAACCCATCCATGGGGGCTTGGCGGCAGCTCGAACGCCAAGGATGGCGTGAATGCAGATTTTGCATGGAGCAAAAATCTGCCCTGCTGCCGACATCCTCGCCAAGCACACCCCACACCCTTTTTGATCCCCAAATTGGGAATTGCTGGGACTGAGGAAGCTAGTCCATGGATGGCAAGCTTTTAAGGTACATTAGAGCCCGGCGGTCAAGAATTACATTCGCTATCCCGTAGATTTTAATTTTTCCAGTGTCCGAGCTAAGTCAACGCCTAAATCGATGACGGCTTCTTGTTGAACGGAATCGACCAATGAACCGTCATCGTTAAATGCTTTTGCAGCATTGGCTATCGCTTGTTGACCGGATTGAACGGTTACACCGATGTTGGACAACAACAACCTTAAAAACACCAAGCCCCTCAAACCACCCAAGGCCCCAGGCGAAGCGGACATAATTGTCGCTAATTTTCCGCGATATGCAAGCAGAGGCAACTCATCACCCTCCCGGCGTGACGCCCAGTCTATTGCATTCTTTAATAATGGACTAAATGCACTATTATATTCAGGCGATGCGATTAAAAAACCGTCGTGTACGATTAGAAGCGACTTGAAATCGCGAGCCGCCGCCGGCATTCCCTCTTTTTTTTCGAGATCCTCATTGAAAATAGGCATTTCAAAATCAGCTAAATTAATCAAAGTAACTTCCGCACCCGCACGCCGAGCTCCACCTGCAGCAATCTCAACTATTTTCTGATTATAGGAATCTTTTCTAGCGCTGCCGGAAAAGGCAAGAATTTTGACCATGGCCTCTTTTCTCCAAGTCGCTTCAGTTAAATCTCATCCGGTTCGGTTTATTCGCCGTTGAAATTGTTAAAATCAACATCGAGATCCCAATCGTTTTCGGGCACATTCCCGTCCAAAATCAGATATTCCCGTTGTTGTATATAGGCATTTTTAAAGAATTCGTATCGATCCACAGCGGCTTCTGTCGCAATTCTCATTGTGCTTAAATTATCGGCGCGAGTATCGACCGTATTCAATACAAATAGACCGCCCCCAATAGCACCATAGGTCCCTGATACAATACCGCCATCGATATAACTAATCGGATTCATCGCGGCATCGCCGACAAGGCCGAAAACGCCTCTGACAGAACTCGGGCCAAAAAGCGGCAATACCAAATAAGGACCTGACGGCACGCCCCAAACCGCTAAAGTTTGATCGAAATCCTCATTATGCTTCGGCAAATCGATTTCTGTCGCGATATCAAACAAACCGCCGATACCCGCCACCGTATTCACAAGAAAACGAGCGCCATCCGATCCGGTCTGAGCCAATTTAAATTGCAACAAATCGTTAATGGTAACGCCTATATCATTGATATTACTGAAAAAGTTTGTAACCCCCTGATCAACAAAAGTCGGAGTAATCCATTGATAACCTTTGGCAAGAGGCTTCATGGCATACTCGTCCAAGTTATCGTTAAAGACTTGAATATTCCGGTTAAAGCCTTCCCACGGATCACTCTCATCTATCCTAGATGCGGGCGCCGACGCGCATCCGACCACAGAACTCAGCAATACCGGCATCGCCAAACGGATCACCATTGGTTTTAAATTCATATACAGCCTCGCAATACCTAAATTTTTATTATTCGGTGTTTTTCGCGTAACATACCACAATATCCCTGCCCTTTCGAGCATTGGCAATAAACTTGCCGCTACTCCTTTTTTCAAATTTTTCTCAATTTTTATGTATCGATGGAAAAAACCATAACCCCTCTAGGAAGTCGCTTCCGAGGCTACCTTCCTGTAATTGTCGACATTGAAACCGGGGGCTTCAACCCCAAAAAGAATCCGTTACTGGAAATTGCGGCGGTTATCGTGGAATTAAATAGTCACGGTAACCTTGAAATTACCGAGCGTCACGCCTGTCATATCATTCCTTTTCAAAACTCCGAATTAGACGAGTCTGCTCTAAAATTCAACAAAATCGACCCCTATCACCCTTTTCGTATGGCTATTCAAGAAAAAGATGCATTGGACAAACTATTCAAGCCAATCAAAAAGGCTGTAAAAAGAAATGACTGCACCCGAGCGATACTGGTTGGCCACAACCCGGCTTTCGATATTGGTTTTTTAAATGCCGCTATCCAAAGAACCCAAATCAAACGGAGTCCATTTCACCCTTTCAGCACTTTTGATACCGCAACGTTAGGGGGGCTAGCCTATCAACAAACAGTACTGGCAAAAATTGCCGCAGCAGCAGGATTAAATTGGGACAGCGACCAAGCACATTCGGCGTTATACGATGCCGAACAAACGGCTAAGCTGTTCTGTAAAATCGTTAATCGCTGGAAGCAACTGGAATCGTTAGAATCTGACACCATGACAAAATCAGGCTCAGACATAGCTGAAAGCTAGAGGAAGCGGCCAATAACTTAACCGTTACGAAAAGCCTAAACAAGCACCGACCATCCATGGCCGGTAAAAAAACTTAAGCACTAATGGCTTCAGCATCTTGCAACAGCTTGACTAACTCACCCGTGTTATATAAATCGAGAATGATATCGCAACCGCCAACTAATTGACCTTTGATATAGAGCTGAGGGTAAGTCGGCCAATTGGAATATTCCTTCAATGCCTCTCTGAGCTCAGGGTCCTCGAAAATATTGACAAACGTGAAATCGGCCTTGCAGGCGCGCAATACTTGCACCGAGCGCCCGGAAAACCCGCACTGTGGAAAATCGGGAGTACCTTTCATGTAAAGTACTACCGGATTGTTTTCAATCTGATCTTTAATTCTGCTTATTACATCCATAAAAATTACCCGTTAATGATAAAAACCTAGTAATACTATCAAGATTAGACCGGATAAAAAAGCTTCTTTTTATAGCATTACTCTTGATTAGCCTGATTATCAAACATATAATCATCGGTTTTCTTCTAGGCGGCTTTTAGCCGCCTTTTTGCATTTTAGGTAAGGTGTAATCAATGACCGGCCACATTATGCCAACTTACGGACGCTTGACCATTTCCTTGGATAGAGGCGAAGGCGTTTGGCTTTGGGATCAACAAGGCAATCGTTATCTGGACGCTATCTCCGGCATTGCGGTATGCAATCTGGGCCATGCCCATCCTTCCATACATAAAGCCATCTGTGAGCAAAGCGCGAAATTGGTTCACACATCCAATTTATACCGAATCGATTTACAAGAACAACTCGCCGATAGGTTAATGACCCTAAGCGGCATGGATAATGCCTTTTTCTGTAACTCGGGTGCCGAAGCCAATGAAGCGTCTATTAAAATAGCACGCCGATTCGGTCATCAAAAAGGCATTGAACGTCCTGCCATCATCGTAATGGAAAAAAGCTTTCACGGCAGAACTTTGGCGACACTTAGCGCGACCGGTAATACCAAGATCCAGCAAGGTTTCGCGCCACTGGTTGAGGGCTTCATTCGAGTACCATATAACGACATTACCGCGATTGAAAACGCCTTACAACAGCACAGCAATATTGCTGCCATTCTTATCGAGCCGATTCAAGGCGAAGGCGGTGTTAATATCCCCGCACCGGATTATCTCAATAACATCCGCTCACTATGCGACCGGCACGATGTTTTGATGATGCTGGATGAAATCCAGACCGGCATTGGCCGTACCGGCAAGTTTTTAGCTTACCAGCATAACGGCATACTTCCCGATGTTTGCTCACTTGCCAAGGCGCTCGCTAATGGCGTTCCAATCGGCGCCTGCTTAGCGAGAGGAAAAGCCGCGCAAATTTTGACGCCGGGCACTCACGGTTCAACTTTCGGCGGCAATCCGTTAGCTTGTAGTGCAGCCCTAGCCGTATTAAACGAATTAAATGACGGTCATTTGATCGAACAAGCCGAGATCAAAGGACGAATGATCGCGTCCAAACTACATGAGCGCTTGGTCGACAAAAATAAGATCGTAGAAATTCGTCACAAAGGTTTAATGATCGGCGTCGAATTATCGGTACCTTGCGGCGAGCTCGTCAGCGACGCCTTATCAAAAGGACTATTGATCAACGTAACTAACGAAAAAACCATAAGGTTATTACCGCCGTTGATTATCGACGAGCAACAAATCGAAAGACTGGTGGAAACACTAACCGCCGTCATCCAAGAATTCACGGAAAAACATCAAGCCAATGAACCCTAGACACTTTATTAGCCTAAACGATCTAACTTCGACCGAATTTCGAACCTTAATCGATCGGGCAATCGAGCTAAAGAAATATCGTGATCCGAATTATCAGCCGTTGAAGGGTAAGGTTCTTGCCATGATTTTTGAAAAATCATCGACGCGAACCCGTATTTCATTTGAAACCGGCATGATTCATTTGGGCGGTTCGGCTTTATTTTTATCGCCGCGGGACACGCAACTCGGCCGTGGCGAACCTTTGCAAGATAGCGCGAAAGTCATCTCAAGCATGGTCGACGGCATCATGTTGAGAACGTTCAAACATGAAACGGTCACCACGATCGCAAAATACTCCAGCGTACCGGTCATCAACGGCCTTACAGATCTTCTGCACCCTTGCCAGTTACTTGCCGATATGCAAACTTATTTCGAATATCGCGGCGATATAGAAGGCAAAACCGTTACTTGGATCGGAGACGGCAACAATATGTGTCACTCCTATATAAACGCTGCAAAGTTATTGAACTTTAAATTACATATTGCCTGCCCGCAGGGCTATGAACCGAACCCGGCAATAGTGGAAGCCGGACAGTCGCACATCAAGTTTTTTAATAGCCCAGAAGAAGCGGCAAAAGCTTCGGACTTGATTGTCACCGACGTATGGGCCAGCATGGGCCACGAAGAAGAGCAAAAACAACGCGAAATAGCTTTCAAGGATTATCAAGTCAGCGAACGAGTCATGAACGCGGCAAACCAGGACGCGCTTTTCATGCATTGCCTACCCGCGCATCGAAACGAGGAAGTCGCCGCTGAAGTCATCGACGGTCCTCAAAGCGTCGTCTTCCCCGAAGCGGAAAATCGCCTGCACGCACAAAAGGCTTTGCTGGAATTATTAATGAGTGACAAGTAAAATTCGACCTATTCCTATACAATAATGCAACCATGTCTGCATCAAGGATACTTGTGAAAATATTAGTATACGCTTTAATTCTCTCTGCAATAGTTATCAATACTGCCCAAGCTAAAACCGTGTATGTTACCGACGACTTGGAATTAACACTCAGAGTCGCCGAAAACGAACGCAGTAAAATTTTGCGAATGCTTCGCTCCGGCACTCCATTGACACTGATCGAAGATCGCGGCAATGGCTATTCTTACGTCAAAACAAGTAACGGTGTCGAAGGTTTTTTTCTAACCCGTTTTTTAAAAACCACGCCGCCTAACAGTCATCTACTTGAACAAGCAAATAAAAAAATCGACCAACTACAAAATGAAAATGTAGGACTAAAATCCGAGTTAACTTCATTGCAAGAGACCTTTAAATCTAGCGAGACATTAATGGCCGAGCGCAACCAATTGATGATGGAACTGGCCGAAATCAAACAAATTTCGTCAAGTGCTATCGACATTAAAAACCAGCGTGATCAATTTCAAGAGCGCGTGGTTTCAGCCGAACGCGAGTTACAGCAAATTAAGCGCGAAAATCAAGCCTTACGCGATAGCGCCCATCAAGACTGGTTTCTCTATGGCGGAATACTCGCATTAGGCGGTGTTTTACTCGGTTTTTTATTACCGAAACTGAGTTTGGGAAGACGAACCAGCAGTTGGGATACGTTTTAAGAAACAGGCATTAAATAACTTCAACATCTGTTGGCAGGGGCCCGGCGGCTCGATTGATAGATGTTCGCGGTAGGGAGGCGCCGTAAAGCCTACTCCTTGTAGAGGTTATTTGTGCATATTCCTAACCGAACCCTCGACAAAGCTCATAACTCCCGGAAGTTATCGCGAAATCCTAAGTTATTTTACTCATTCCTAAGGAACCGCTTCAGCTTGATACCCCAATCCACTATTAACAATTGAACACATCAGGAATTCAGATGGCAAATTCAGGTGATAAATCCACAAGACGCTTTTCATCACAAGTCGTTGACGGCATGGAGCGCGCGCCTAGCCGCGCAATGTTGCATGCAGTCGGCTTCAAAAATGAAGACTTCAAAAAACCGCAAATCGGCGTCGCTTCAACTTGGAGCATGGTAACTCCCTGTAACATGCATATTAATCGGCTCGCCGACGATGCAGCACGGGGCGTCGATAAATCAGGCGGAAAAGCGGTTATTTTCAATACCATCACGATTTCTGACGGTATTTCGATGGGTACCGAAGGCATGAAATACTCGCTGGTTTCCCGTGAAGTCATTGCCGACTCGATTGAAACCGTAGTCGGCTGCCAAGGCTTCGACGGCGTTGTTGCGATCGGCGGCTGCGATAAAAACATGCCCGGATGCATGATCGCATTATCGCGCCTGAACCGCCCAGCTATCTTCGTTTACGGCGGTACGATTCTGCCGGGATGCCATAATGATAAAAAGCTCGATGTCGTCTCGGTTTTCGAAGCGGTCGGCGCTCGCGCGAACAATAAAATCGATGACGAAGAACTCGCTCAAATCGAAGCAAAAGCGATACCCGGCGCGGGTTCCTGCGGGGGCATGTACACAGCGAATACGATGGCTTCGGCGATCGAAGCGCTGGGCATGAGCTTACCGAACAGTTCGGCGCAAGCCGCAGTTTCCGAAGACAAACGCCTGGACTGCGAACGCGCCGGCGCGGCCGTGCTCGAATTGCTCGCTAAAGACATCAAACCGCGCGACATCATGACCAAAGAAGCCTTCGAAAATGCGATCACGATCGTTATCGCACTCGGCGGCTCGACCAATTCGGTGTTACATTTGATTGCGATGGCCAATGCAACCGGTGTCGATGTCACGCTCGACGATTTCACCCGCATCGGCAAAAACGTTCCAATGCTGGCAGACCTGAAGCCGAGCGGAAAATATCAAATGGCCGAGCTGATTGAAATCGGCGGCATTCAGCCATTGATGAAAGCCCTATTGGACCGCGGTTTACTGCACGGTGATTGCTTGACTGTCACCGGCAAAACGCTGGCCGAGAACCTTGCCGACGTACAACCGTATCCTGAAGGTCAGGACATGATCCATTCCTTCGACAATCCGATTAAAAAAGACAGTCACCTGGTCGTTTTATACGGCAATCTGGCTCCGGAAGGCGCGGTCGCAAAAATCACCGGCAAGGAAGGTTTATTGTTTACCGGCAAAGCAAAAGTATTCGATGCCGAAGAGCAGGCATTGCAAAGCATTTTGAACGGCAACATCGTCAAAGGCGACGTTATCGTGATTCGTTACGAAGGACCGAAAGGCGGCCCCGGTATGCGCGAAATGTTGTCGCCTACTTCAGCCGTCATGGGCAAAGGCTTGGGCAAAGACGTCGCATTGATCACCGACGGCCGCTTTTCAGGCGGAACGCACGGCTTCGTGGTCGGACATATTACCCCTGAGGCCTTCACCGGCGGCCCGCTAGCCATCGTGCAGGACGGCGATTCCATTACGATAGACGCGGAAAACAACGTATTGACGCTGCATATCAACGAGCACGAAATGAACCGTCGCATGGAAAAATGGCAACAACCGGCTCCAAAATACACACGAGGCGTATTGGCGAAATTTGCCAAATTGACCAGTTCGGCTTCAAAAGGTGCCGTAACCGACAATTTAGATTGATCGAGGAAAACCGACCGAGTCAGCTTTTTTGTGACAAATTCGAATTTACCGGCCCCGTCTCTGAACCGCGCTTTCGTCAACTGGTTCAGAGACTCCTCGCCTTATATACATGCCCATCGTAACCGCACCTTCGTCGTATCTTTCGGTGGCGAAGCCCTACTCGATCCCGGCTTTGCGCATCATGTGCATGATTTCGCGCTGCTCAACAGCCTGGGGATACGGCTAGTTCTGGTACATGGCATTCGCCCTCAAATCGATACCTGCCTACGCAAACAAAACATCTCCCCCCGTTTTCATAAGAACCTCCGAGTCACTGACGATTTGGCTCTGCAATGCGTAAAAGAAGCTGCAGGCCTCGTCCGAGTAGAAATCGAAGCTCTCTTATCGATGGGACTGGCCAACTCGCCTATGGCCGGCGCCAAAATTCGCGTCGTTTCGGGTAATTTCGTCATTGCCAAACCGATCGGCGTCATCGACGGCATCGATTACGGCCATACCGGAGAAGTCCGCAGAATCGATAGCCAAGCCATACACCAACAATTGGACATGAATTCCGTTGTATTAGTCTCTCCGGTCGGCTATTCTCCGAGCGGCGAGGCATTCAATTTATCGGCCGAAAAAGTGGCCACCGAAATTGCGATCGCCTTAAAAGCGGAAAAACTGTTATTACTCACCGAACAAAGCATCAATCATCCTGAAACCGGCGACAAAATTCAGCAAATGACGACCGCCGAAACCAAACAATTTCTTGATCGCTTTCGGGATATAGAACAAACAATCAGCCTGCCTTTGCTGGCCGCGCTCCATGGCTGCCAATCCGGCGTTGAACGAGTGCATCTTGTCAATCGCCATCAAGACGGCGGCCTGCTTCTGGAATTATTCAGCCGAGACGGCACGGGCACATTAATTAGCTCAACACCTTACGAAGAATTGCGTCAAGCGACACTAAACGACATCGGCGGCATCCTGGAACTCATCATACCGTTGGAAGAACAAGGCATCCTCGTTAAGCGCTCACGGGAAAAATTGGAAATGGAGATCGGCGACTATATTATTATCGAACGGGACGGTCTGATTATCGGCTGCACCGCACTGCACTCGATCGAAAACGAACACGCCGGCATGATTGCCTGTCTGGCCGTACATCCCGATTACCGAGGTGCGGCTAGAGCCGGTAGACTACTGGAGGACTTGCAAAACAAAGCGAAAAAACTAGGCATGCGGAAACTTTTTGCACTCACGACACAAACCAGTCATTGGTTCTTAGAGCGCGGATTCGCGCCAACCGCAGTCGAAACGCTGCCTGAACATCTAAAATCGGTCTACAATCCGCAGCGTAACTCTAAAATATTGTGCAAATCCATCTGAATTAATACCCATGAGCACTCAAGGCGCGTTATCGCTATTACAATTAACCGACCTACACATTCTTCCGAGCCCCGGCGAAAAAATGCTAGGAGTCGACACCGAATTTTATTTCGAGGCCGTATTGCAACATGCGCGGAAAACGAACACTCATTATGATTTGGTATTGGTTACCGGCGATTTAACTCAGGACCCCTGTCCTGAAGCTTATCAAAGAATTTTTGGTCGACTACAAGCATTATCGGTCGATACGCTATGCCTTCCGGGCAATCACGACGATTATGCTTTAATGCAGCAATGGCTAAACCAAGACAACATCAGCTGTAAGAAACATATCGAATTCAAGCATTGGCAAGTGCTTTGCCTGAATAGCCAGATACCGGGAAAAGCCGAGGGAAGCCTTAGTGAAAACGAATTGAGGTTTATTGAAGACGCGTTAGAAAAAAAACCGAATCTTTTTACGTTGATTGCGGTTCATCACCACTGCGTACCGACCCGAAGTAGCTGGATGGACACGATGATCATCAAAAACAGCGACGAGTTTTTAGAGATTGCAGGCCGTTATCCACAAATAAGGGGCCTCACGACCGGGCATATTCATCAAGAAATGGATATTCACTTGGGCTCGCTAAGAATATTGGGTACGCCATCGACTTGCTTCCAATTCAAACCGCTATGCTCGCGATTTACGTTAGACGAGCTGATGCCGGGCTATCGAACCATTGAGTTACATTCGGACGGCCGGATCACCACCCAAGTTCACCGCCTGCCGGGCATCTTGCAAGAAATCGATCGGAACTGCACGGAATATTAAGAAACTGTTTAAAAGTTACTACCCGGTTTTATCCGTCAGTATCAGGTAATGCTGGAACAAGTGTGCGCGGAACGGACGCCGCGCCCAAGCCTATAGGGATATATTCACGGCCTCTTCCGGAAGCTGTGCCTGATACTTACTAAATTACCGAACTTTCTGTTGCTGCCATTTCTTAGCTAAAAAACCGTCCGCCTTGACCGGCACAGAATCGGCCAACAAAATCTCGCCTAACTCGGACATGGCTCTGCGATACACCTTTCGCTTGAAATACACGACGTCTTTGAGCGGTTCCCAATAATCGACCCAACGCCAACCGTCGAATTCAGGTTTGGCCCCGCAATCGAATCGTACTTCCGAATCTTGTGTCAGCAAACGAAGAATAAACCAAATTTGTTTTTGCCCTATGCATAACGGCCACGAGTTTTTGCGCATGTAACGTTCCGGCAATTGATAGCGTAACCAATATCGAGTTCTGCCCAATAACTGAACGTGTTCGGAACGCAACCCCGTCTCCTCCCACAACTCCCGATACATCGCCTGTTCCGGGTCCTCGCCTTCATTGATGCCTCCTTGCGGAAACTGCCATGAATTGGCGCCCGTACGCTTAGCCCAAAACACGCGACCCTCGTCATTGCAAAGGATGATGCCGACATTGGGCCGGTATCCTTTTGAGTCAATCATGTTAAAACCTGTCAATATAAGCCTGATGACCAAGACTCCTAAACTGAGACGATAAAACGCACAAATTACTACCTGACCCGATTTTCGCCCTTGATAGGTTGAGGACAAAATAATCGGATGCGAGAACTACAGCGTATTATTTCTAAGTGTTAGAATGGCCCAGTAAACCAGGAATTTAAAATATTGCGTTATTGTTCCACAAAACAATCAACAAGGCTATAGCGCGATGCCCTTTAAAACTTTTCAATAGGTTACAGCAGTGAGTTTAGCGATCTTCGATTTAGATAACACCTTAATCGCCGATGACAGCGATTATTTATGGGGGCAATTTTTAGTCGACCGAGGCATTGTCGACAAAGCCCAATATGAAGCAGCCAATGCCAAATTTTATGACGATTACAAACAAGGCTGCCTGGATATCGTGGAATTTCTTAACTTTTCACTAAAACCCTTATCTGAGCATGCCCCTAGCCAACTGTTTGAATGGCGGGAACAATTTACCGAAGAAATCATCAAACCGTTAATGCTCAAACCGGCTCAAGCTTTAATCGACAAACACAAAGCCAAAGGCGATACATTGATGGTGATTACCGCAACCAATCGCTTCGTCACCGAGCCGATCGTCAAGCTTTACGGTATCGAACACTTGTTGGCGACGACCCCGGAGTTCATCGACGGCCGATATACCGGCAATTTCAGCGGCACGCCTTGTTTTCAAGCCGGCAAGGTCGCTTTACTGGAAAACTGGCTGACATCCTCGGAAGAAACGCTTGCAAACAGTTGGTTTTATAGCGATTCGCACAACGACTTGCCTCTGTTGAATCGAGTGCAAAACCCGGTTGCGGTCGACCCCGACGAAAAACTCAAAGCCTATGCGGAACAATCGAATTGGCCGATTATTAGCTTGCGCAACGATCACTGCCCTACTCACCATTTTCAAAAATAGAAATTCGCGATTACCGGCGAGGGAACCCCTTACGATTAACTTGCATTAACAAAACTAACAAACAATGCCATGAATTTTTTCATACGCTTGAAGTATGCTTTGCTAATGTCGTTTTTGGCGCTGCTCGAAATCGGACCCATACCGATCGCTCCAATCATCGGATTATTCATCATAATATTTCTGCCTAGCTGGTTTAAAGACGCAGTCGACAGGATGTACCATTCGAATGACAGCCGCAAAAAATGAAACCTATCCCCAAACGCCAAACGAACTATCTATTCGTATACGGAACTTTAAGAAGACATCACGGACACCCCATGTCGCGTTGGCTAAGTCAATGCGCCGACTGGATTGGCACCGGATATTTTCAGGGAAAATTATTTAATCTTGGGAAATATCCGGGCGTCGTAAAATCCAACAAAGCCGGTGACCATGTGCTGGGCGATATATACCGAATCGGCCGTCCAAAAATGATCCTAGCCACACTCGACCGCTACGAACAGTGCTCCATCCGCGACCCTCGACCCCACGAATATGCGAGGTCCATCGAACCAGTCATGCTCGGCAAAGGTAAAACCCTGAACGCCTGGGTTTATCTCTATAACCGCCCGATCAAGGATCTCATTTGCATTCCTTCCGGCGATTATCTTGCATCAAGCGCCAAACAGAGTATTGGACGAACCTCAATAGGGAGAAAACGATGACAACACAGATACACGACTACGATATGCACACTAGACCGGTAGAGGGACTTTCACCTTCCGAGATTCGCACAGCCTTGCTGGCTGCTCCTAAGTCCGTCGAGTAGACCGGTTCCTCTCAGCGAAGCCTGCTCTATCCATCTGCCGACACTTTTGTTGCTACGCCTCACCGCACGCGGCTTTTACGTGATCGCAAATAGTTTCGCTGTGCATCATTGATCCTGATTAGCAAGTTTCTTCAGATAAAGCTCAAAGATCAGCATATTCCTAGCAGGACGGGGTTCGCAAGCCATGCGCGTCAAGCTAAAAACGGCCAAGCCGCATCACGCTCTTTCCCAAGTTCCAGCTTCCTGAACAGATTACCCAAGCTGGAGCTTGGGTAACAGCCTATTTTAATTTTTGCGACTACGACTGGCACCTGCTAGGACAATTGGCCTCGGCAAGCTGAAGCATCTTGCTATACCTTTCGCACTTCAAATTTCGGCAGTGCCTGAGGAGGCGCCGGGTGTCCGGTCGATTTTCGCTCCTGCAAAATCGACATTCACGCCATCCATGGCGCTCGCTAAGGCTTTGCCAGCATGGAGCTGGCATAGAGCCTACAGGGACGTATTCACGGCGTCCTTTGACGTGCATCCCGGTGCCGAATTTTGATCTACGATGGGTATATAGAGCTTAAAATTGCAAATTTTACATTTGTCGACTAATTGACAAAATTACCCCATTTATCGGAAACACAACAGCAAACGGCAATTCAATCTTATCCAAAAACGCCAACGAAGATTGAGTCCTACGCGTGACTGTGACGACCGTTTTTGCTAGGCTTGCGCGCATGGCATCCGACGAATCCAATTCTCATCATTTAGTCCGCCCGCGTATCCATATCGGAACAGGCAAGGGAATTGCCATCGGCCCCGGAAAAATCGATTTGCTTAGGGCGATCGCCCAAACCGGTTCGATAGCCGCGGCGGCTCGCACTCTCAAAATGCCCTATAAACGCGCCTGGCTTTTGATCGACAGTCTCAATCAAGGATTTGGTCGACCGGTCGTCAGCACCGCGAGCGGCGGTAAAGAAGGCGGCGGAACCTTTTTGACGCCGCTGGGAGAAAATCTTTTGGAACGCTATACCGCGCTTGAACAACGGATCAACGACGCATCGAGCCAAGAAATCAAAGCGTTATGCGATTTAGCGGATCGCCTTCCTGAATAAGAAGACACAGCCCCATTTTTCATTGATTGGCATGGAATTCGCTTAATGACTAGCGTTATATCATTTTTGACCACACGATTCGTTAAATGCGACAATTTCAACCCGACGGTAAAAATTAACGCGATGTTCAAAAAACCACTTTCCCAATTAGTATCGGAATATTCGACAGATACGGCAATACCCGGCATTACGTTGGCGGTCGCCGGCTTGATTTCGAGTCCGATTGCGCTAGCCGACGCCACCGCCAAGAGAGCGGCCGCACCGCCGCTTGCTTGCTTTTCGAGTCAAATGAACGACCGTTTGGCGGATCACCCGCGTTATGAAAAACCGCTCTGGAACTTACATGATGCGTTAACACTGCCCGACTGGCTTTCGATCTCGCTCGAACAACGCACGCGCTATGAACTCCTCGATGGGCAATTCAGAGCCCATGCACAAGGAGGCGATCAACAGATTCCGCTGGAAACATGCCTGAGCCTGGAAGCGAGCTTCGACGCGTTTCGTTTCGGCGTCGAATTTCTCGATTCGCGGCAATTCGGCAGCGATTCGGGATCGCCGATCAACAACACCCATGCCAACGAAGCCGATTTTCTGCAGGCCTATCTGGCCTTCGCGCAACGGAATTTTCTCGACAGCGGCATCGGCGCCGAAGTGATTCTCGGCCGGCAGACGCTCAATTTTGGCAGCCGCCGTCTGGTCGCACGCAATGTCTTCCGCAACACGATCAATGCCTTCACCGGTGCGCGGCTGCGTTTCCAGGATAACGGCAAATGGCAATTCAACGGTTTCGCAACGATGCCGGTCGGCCGCTATCCGAACGACCGTCAGGAACTGCTGGACGGCAAGCACAAGTGGGATAAGGAATTGTACAAGACCTGGTTTTCAGGCGGTTTTCTGGAAATTTACGACATAGGCTGGAAAACTAATGCCGAACTCTATCTGTATCATCTGAGCGAAGGCGATCAAAACGATAATGCAACACTCAACCGGCGCTTGTTAACCCCAGGCATGCGCTGGTACCGCAAGGAAGCTAGAGGCGAGTTCGGTTTTCAACTCGAAACCGCCGGACAATTCGGCACGGTCCGCGCGACGAAGGAAGCCGGCGACGAACGCGATTTGGATCATACCGCCTGGTTTCAGCACGTTTCGGTCGGCTATACCGTCGACATGCCATGGTCGCCGCGTCTCGCCCTGCACTACGATTACGCGAGCGGCGACAGCGATCCGAACGACAACAAAAGCGAGCGTTTCGATACCTTGTTCGGCGCGCGGCGCTTTGAATATAGCCCGACCGGCATCTACGGTGCCGTCGCGCGCGGCAATCTGAATTCGCCAGGCTACCGACTCATTATTTCGCCGCGCGACGACCTTCAAGCTTTTTTCAGCCATCGTTTTTTCTGGCTCGCCGAAAGCCGCGACTCCTGGACGGCAGCAGACTTGCGCGATACGAGCGGCGCATCGGGCGACTATCTGGGCCACCAGATCGAGCTGTCGACACGTTGGGACGTCAACAGCAGCCTGAACCTAGAAACCGGCTGGACGCATCTGTTCAAAGGCGGTTTCGCGCACGACGCGCCGAATGCGCCCGACGGCCAGGACGTCGATTATACCTTTCGCACTTCAAATTTCGGCAGTGCTAGAGGAGGCGCCTGGGTGTCCGACAAAGGCTTTGCCAGCATGGAGCTGGCATAGAGCCTACATGGACGTATTCACGGCGTCCTTTGGCGGACACCCAGGCGCCGAATTTTGATCTACGACGGGTATATTTCTATGTACAAAGCCTGTTTCGCTTCTGATTGCCGATCCAACACCCCCGGAGATAAACGGATGAAAACGATTCAAACGTTACTACTGATCGTCTGTTGTTTGTCGGCCTCGCTCGCTCATGCCGAAAAAATCTTAATTGCGGCGGCGGCCGACCTCAAGTTCGCGCTCGATGAAATCGCCGCCGAATTCCGGAAAGCGCATCCCGACGACACTATCGAAATCGTTTACGGTTCGTCGGGCAAGTTTTTTACGCAAATTCAGCAGGACGCGCCCTACGATCTGTATTTCTCGGCCGACATCGCGTTTCCGGATAAACTGTCGAAAGCCGGTTTCGCGGCATCCGAAGTCAAGCCTTATGCCGTGGGCCGCATCGTGTTATGGAGCGCGCAGATGGATGCCTCCAAACTGACGCTGAAAAACCTGACCGATCCATCGATTACCCGCATTGCCATCGCCAATCCGAAACATGCGCCTTACGGCAAAAGGGCCGAGGAAGCGCTCCGCTCGACGGGAATTTGGGCGGCCGTGGAACCGAAATTGGTGTACGGAGAAAATATCGCGCATACCGCGCAATTCGTGCAAACCGGCAACGCCCAAATCGGCATCATCGCGTTGTCTCTGGCGTTGAATCCCGAACTGGCGAGGCAAGGCGGCCATTATTTGATCCCGGACACGCTGCACGAACCGCTCGCACAAGGCTATATCATCACCAAACGGGCCGCGGACAATGCCCTGGCCGAACGCTTCTCCGCCTATGTCGACTCAAAACCGGCGCGCGAGGTGATGACCCGCTACGGATTCACGTTACCGGCGCGGAGGTAGACCGATGACATTGAGCGCCGGCGACCTCCAAGCGGTCATCCTGACTCTCGAACTGGCGCTGGTCGTGACCGCGATTCTGTTCGTTGCCGGTACGCCTATCGCCTGGTGGCTCGCAAGAACGAAATCGCGCTGGAAAGGCCCGATCGGCGCCGTCGTGGCTCTGCCGTTGGTTTTGCCGCCTTCGGTGTTGGGCTTTTATTTGTTGCTGGCGATGGGACCGAACGGCCCGGTCGGCCGTTTGACAAGCGCGCTGGGCATCGATCCGTTACCATTCACGTTTGAAGGTCTGGTGCTGGCATCGGTATTCTATTCGCTGCCGTTCATGGTGCAACCGCTGCAAAACGCCTTCGAAGCCATCGGCGACAGGCCCTTGGAAGCGGCCGCGACATTACGCGCCTCGCCGTTGAACGCGTTTTTTACCGTCGCGCTGCCGTTGGCCTTGCCCGGTTTCCTGACCGCCGGCGTGCTGACGTTCGCGCATACGGTCGGCGAATTCGGCGTCGTATTGATGATCGGCGGTAACATTCCCGGTATCACCCGCGTCGCGTCGGTGCAGATTTACGATCACGTCGAAGCGTTGGAATACGGCGAGGCGCACAGTTTGGCCGCAGTCATGCTGATTTTTTCTTTCCTGGTGCTGCTGACTGTCTACGCCTGGCGACCCGGCGCGGAAAAGGCTTGAACGATGACGAAAGACCAAATCGAAGCCCGCTTTTTATTGAATTGGCCGGGCTTTTCGCTCGATATCGACCTGACTTTGCCGGGACGCGGCGTCACAGCGTTGTTCGGACAGTCCGGTTCCGGCAAGACCACGCTGCTGCGCTGCATGGCGGGACTGGAACGCGCCGATGAAGGATTCTTGTCGTTCAAAGGCGAAACCTGGCAAAACGGCAAGACCTGGTTACCGGCGCACCGACGGCCGATCGGGTATGTCTTTCAGGAAGCAAGTTTATTTGAGCACATGACCGTGCGGAATAATTTGCATTACGGCCGAAAAAGAATTCCCGCTGCCCGGCAAACCGATCTCGATCCGATCATCGAGTTGTTCGGCATCGGCCATTTATTGGGCCGCAAACCGGACCGCCTGTCCGGGGGCGAACGTCAGCGCGTCGGCATTGCCCGCGCGCTCGCGGTCAATCCGCGCATGCTGCTGATGGACGAACCGCTCAGCGCCCTGGACTCGGCTCGAAAGCAAGAGATTTTGCCTTATTTGGAAAAGCTCCGCGATCGACTCGATATTCCTATCGTTTATGTCAGCCATTCGCCCGAGGAAGTCGCCCGGCTGGCCGATTATCTGGTTGCGATGAATAACGGCAAGGTCATGGCTCATGGACCGCTCAAAGAAACACTGGCGCGAATTGATTTGCCGATACGCCTCGGCGAAGAGGCCGGCGTCGTGCTCGACGCGGTCGTCGCGGAACGTGACTCAAGCTGGCATTTGGCAAAATTGGATTTTTCCGGAGGTAGTCTATGGACGCGGGACAAAGGCATTGCACTCGGCCGCCGCGTTCGCGTCAGAGTGCTGGCAAGAGATATCAGTCTAGCCCGCGACAATCGAGAACATTCCAGTATTCAGAACGTACTGCCCGGCGAGGTGGAAGCCATCGCGGACGACGAACATCCGGGATTGGCCTTGGTCAGCGTCAAAGTCGGCCCAAGCGTTTTGGTTGCGCGACTAACCAAGCGTGCCGCGCACATGCTCGAAATAGCACCCGGACAAGCGATCTGGCTTCAGATTAAATCGGTGGCGTTGATGGAATAACATTTTGTCCACGAAACAAACGAAGATCACGAAAACATTCAATCCAAGCTGAATTAGCTGATCACCCAATGGGCAATTCAAGTGATTTCGCTCCTTCTCAAGCTCTTTACTTAGAAATGCGGTAAGAGAAGCTCCAGGTTCTCGAAGACGGGAAGCTATAGTTTGCAGGAATGTTTTTTTAAACCGGAGAATAGAGAATCGATCAACCCACGTGCGGGTGACGGGTTACGGCTTTCGCCTAACTCGACCTACTTCTTTTTCAAAGCCTGTTTCGCTTGGTCCCATAAGGCATCGAGTTCGGCCAGTTTGCAGTCTCTCAAATCGCGCCCGGATTCTTGAACGTGTTTTTCGATATATTGAAACCGCGACGAAAATTTTTTCGTGCTTTCGCGCAACGCGATTTCGGGATTGACTTTCAGATGCCGGGCCAGATTGACCGCGACCAAGAGCAAATCGCCGATTTCTTCCTGAATATGGGCTTGATCGCCCGACTCCCACGCCTCCCTGACTTCCTCTAATTCTTCGGTAACTTTATCGAACACCGGCAAGACTTCGGGCCAATCGAACCCATGACTCGCGGCGCGGTTCTGGATTTTTTCGCATTGCACCAATGCCGGCAGATTTCCCGGAACGCCATCAAGCACACTGTCCGGTAATTCAGCGGAGCGTTTCGATTGACGCTCCTCGAGCTTAGCTTGCTCCCAGGCCTGTTTACGCTCTTCGTCGCTCTGATAGACAGCATCGCCGAAGACATGCGGATGCCGTCTGACCAGCTTTTCGGCGATGCTGCCCGCTACTTGTTCGAAATCGAACAGACCTCGCTCCTCGGCGATGCGCGAGTGGAAGACGACCTGCAATAACAAATCGCCGAGTTCCAAGCGCAAGTCGTCCAAATCGCCGCGCTCGATCGCATCGGCAACCTCATAAGCTTCCTCGATCGTATATGGGATCAAACTGTAGAAATCCTGCTCGATATCCCAGGCGCAACCGCCGTCCGGCGAGCGTAGCTGCGCCATGATACCGAGCAATTTTTCGGTATTGCTTAAACTCAAAACGACGCCCCGAAGGTCTCGCGGTAACGGTCCTTAAAAGAATCGATGTCGAAGCTGTGATTTTGCGTGCCGTGATGCTCAATTTTAATCGAGCCCATCAACGAAGCGATCCTGCCGGTCGTCGGCCAACCCAAATCGTTCATCAAACCGTATAAGAGTCCGGCGCGGTAGGCATCGCCGCAACCGGTCGGATCGACAACCGCGGCAGGCTTAACCGGCGGAATCTCGATACACTCGCCGCCGACGTATATTTTCGAACCGTTACCGCCCAAGGTAACAATTAACGCCTCGACCTTATCGGCCATTTCATCCAAGGACAAACCGGTGCGCTGCTGCATCATTTCGGATTCGTAATCGTTTAGCGTGACCCAATTCGCCAGTTCCAAAAACTTCAGTAGTTCATCGCCGTCGAACATCGGCATGCCTTGGCCCGGGTCGAATATGAACGGAATGCCCTGTTCGGCGAATTGCTCGGCGTGCTGCAGCATGCCTTCCTTGCCGTCCGGAGAAACGATGCCGATGCTGATCGAACCGTCGGTCGGCACCGAATTCAAATGCGAAAAATTCATTGCGCCCGGATGAAACGCGGTGATTTGATTGTCTTCCTGATCGGTCGTGATGTAAGCCTGACCGGTGTAATTGTCGTCGAGAATGCGGATGTATTCGCTCGAGAGACCGCATTGCGACAACCACTGCGAATACGGCTCGAAATCGTGCCCGACCGTCGCCATGATCAAAGGATCTTCGCCAAGCAAGTTGAGGTTATAGGCGATATTGCCGGCACAACCGCCGTATTCGCGGCGCATGACCGGCACCAAAAACGAAACATTAAGAATGTGGACTTTTTCCGGCAGGATATGATTCCTGAAATTATCATGAAAGACCATGATGGTATCGTAAGCCATCGAACCACAGATTAATGCACTCATTGTTTCTCCTAAAAAAATAAAATCAATATCCAGGTCGCCGCCGCCCAAACCAAGGAAAGCATGACAGCGGCCGAACCAATGTCCTTGGCCCGGCCGGACAGTTCATGATGCTCGAATCCGACTCGATCTACGACCGCTTCAACCGCCGAATTCAGTAGTTCCACCAATAAAACCAGGACCATGCTGCCGATAAGCAGCAATTTCTCAATGTTTGTCTCGCCGAGCCAAACGGCCAACGGCGTCGTGACTATAAACAACCAAACCTCTTGCCTAAACGCCTCTTCATGAAACCAAGTGGCCTTAAAGCCCGACAGCGAAAAGAAAAAAGCGTTTACGATGCGTTTAAAACCTTTTGCGTTTTGATTTGCCATAGTTTGATACAAATTCCGGTAGATTAAAACGCCAGATTACACAAGCCTTTTGTCATTTTAATTACAATGATTTTACAGCGTCTTAATAAGCTTGATAATTTTTATAAGTCATTGTTTATTAATGATATTATATTCCGACCAATACTTGTTCGATTTGTAAAAACGCCTGCTAAGTCAAATTGTTGAGAACCTTCTCAAGACGCTATCCACAGAGTTATCCACAGATTTTGTGGAAAACTGACAAACGGACGCATCACTTACAGGCAAAGTACCGGCCAACTCACATCCCTTCTTTCCCAAGTTACTATTCAAGTATATGTAGCCCGTTATGCAGCGTAGCGAATACGGGAATGGCGTGGCCTCGAACTTCCCGGATTGCGCTTCGCTCCATCCGGGCTACGCTAATTGGACGCACCGGAAGCGATCGGTAGCGATTTAGCAGCGGCGACCTGTGCTTAGCTTGAGCGTATGACCGCCCCCCCATAACGCGCCAAACAAGGCTTTCGGCTTATTCGGCAATCAATTGACCGTAGGCCGAGGCATCCAGCAAGGTATCCAATTCGGCCGGATTATCGGCCTTCACGCAAAACAGCCAAGCATCGTAGGCATCGTCGTTAACCTGCTCCGGCGCATCGGATAGCTCTTCATTAACCGAAACGATTTCTCCGGACACGGGGCTGAATAAATCCGAAGCGGTTTTGACCGACTCGACGACAGCGCATTGTTCGTCCGCTTTAACGACACGCCCGACTTTAGGCAGTTCGATAAAAACTAAATCGCCGAGTTCGGCTTGCGCGAATTCGGTAATACCTACGCGCACTACATTGTCGCTTTCCAGTTTTGCCCATTCATGGGTTTTTGCATACTTCAAATTTTCCGGCAAATCGCTCATCGATAGTTCTCCGTTCAATAGTGCCTAACGGCGCAAACCGTAAAGAATAACGCGATCAATTATAAAAACAACAAATAATTTCGGTTACGCCCCTTCCGGCCCTTATAATTTGCTCATGCCGCACATGAAATTCTCCTTTATTAGCCTCGTTAGTTATCCCATAACCTTGTTGGGCGGTTTGAAATGGCCGACTTTGATTACCGTAGCGCTTGCATTAAGCGATAACGGCATTGCCTTTGCGACGAATCAAGACAAAGAAGCCGCTCCCGTTCGAACCGAAACCGATGTTGACGACTACGGGAAGGAAGGCACTCTGAACATCGACTCGGCGTCCCAAACTCGCTCCGGGTTGCAAACAATAAAACTCGAACCTCATCGGTATCGTCCGGAACTGACCGCTTACGGCAATGTCGTTGCGTTACAACCGCTGCTGGATTTGAGAAACCGTTACCTCGCCGCACTCAGCGGGCATGAGAGCGCCAAGTCTCGACTAACGCTGGCTCAACAATCGATCGACCGAACCCGGCTTTTACACCGCGGCGGCGCCGTTTCCGGGCGCAGTCTGCAAGAACAACAGTCGCAATGGCAATCGGAACAAGCGTTAACTCAAGGCAGTCGCCTACAAATCGAAACCGTTCGCAATGAGGCGATACTCAATTGGGGCCAAGCGATTGCCGAATTGTTCCTTGATGCCAATACCGACACCCTGCTCCCCTATTTGTCGGGGCAAAAAAATTTATTGCATATCTCGTTGCCGCCTAATAATAAACCGGTCGATACGCTCGACGAAATCCGGGTCTCACGCTACGGCGATCGAAACCGAGCCGAACCGGCGCGTTTTATATCGCCCGCACCGCAAACCGACCCGCTCACCCAAGGGGAAAGTTATTTTTTCGAAACCGAACACGGCGGCATTCGAACCGGCATGCGCATCGCCGCCTTCATTCCATTGCAGGAAAACGCCGAAAACGGCGTCTTAATACCGGCATCATCCGTCATTCGCCATCTCGGTCAAGCTTTCGTTTACGTCAAAACGTCTCCGGAACATTTTCAACGACTGACTATTACCGGATTTATCGACACACATGCCGGCTATTTCGTCACGGACGGTTTGCATGCGGGTCAGGAATTAGTCGTAAGCGGTGCGCAAATGCTGCTTTCGGAGGAATTCAAAAGCCAAATTCCCGATGAAGATGATGACGATGATTGAATTGCAGAACCCTGAAACGCCGGGCGGCGGGAAATCCGTTTTAAAATGCTAAGCGCCTTAATCCGCTTTGCGATCCGTCAACATGGCATCGTGATCGTCGCTGCAATGCTGCTATTCGTCTACGGCTTTTATCGTTTCACCGCAGCAGGCCTCGACATATTTCCGGAGTTCTCGCCGAAGCAAATTGTCATCCAAACCGAAGCGCCCGGCTATTCCGCCGAGCAAGTCGAAACGCTGGTCACGCAAGCGATTGAAAGCTCAATCTCGGGGCTAATCGGCTTAAAAACGGTCCGCTCGGAATCGATACAGGGCTTATCGGTCGTGACCGCGCTTTTTGAAGAAAGCAGCGATATCCACCGTAATCGGCAAATGGTCGGCGAACGCCTGGCCGGTATCGCCAATCGCCTGCCGCAAGGCATCGGCCCGCCTCTGGCAGTCCCCTTGTCTTCGTCATCGGCAACGGTTTTGACAATCGGTCTGCATTCGGATCGACAGGATTTAATGGCCCTGAGAAGCCTTGCAGATTGGACGATCGTCCCGCGATTAATGGCTGTCCCAGGCGTTGCCGACGTCAATGTATTCGGCGGTGAAATTCGGCAATTGCAAATTCAAGTCGACTCCGCCCGTTTGCAGCGCTTCGGCTTGGCGCTCGACGAAATCTTTCAAGCCGCCTCGGAATCGACGAACCTACAAGGCGGCGGTTTCATCGAAACCGACAATCAGCGTTTTAGCATCACGCTTTCCGGCCAAAATCTCAACCCGAAACGACTTCAAGACATTATTGTCAGGCATACTCAAGGCCGAAGTGTCAGACTCGCCGATGTCGCCGATATTCGCTATGGGCCGGAACCGCCGATCGGCGCCGCACAAATCATGGGCCATCCGGGTATCGTCATGATGGTCATCGGCCAATACGGCGCCAATACGCTCACCGTTTCGAAACAAGTCGAAAAAGCCTTGAGCGAATTCAATACGCTATTCGCCAAGCAAGCGATCGATTTTTATCCGAACTTATTCCGTCCGGCCGATTACATCGAAACCTCGTTGCATAACCTATCGGGACATTTATTAATCGGCGGCTTGTGCGTGCTGATCGTGCTGTATCTATTTTTATTCGAAATACGGACCGCCCTCATCGCCGCGACGGCAATACCGGTATCGCTGATTGCCGCTGTTCTAGTGCTACTCGAATTCGGCGTCAATTTGAACATCATGGTCTTGGGCGGACTTGCCATTGCGCTTGGAGAAGTCGTCGACGATGCGATCATCGATACCGAAAATATCTTTCGTCGGCTGCGCGAAAATCGGCTTTCGGCAGTACCGCGTCCGGTTTCCGAAGTCATCTACTCCGCCTCGATGGAAGTGAGGGGCTCGGTGGTCTATGCCAGCTTCATCGTCGCACTGGTTTTCGTGCCGCTGCTAACTTTGACCGGCGTCGCCGGACGTCTGTTTTCACCGCTGGGTATGTCCTACATTCTTGCCATACTCATGTCGTTAATCGCGGCATTAACGCTAACTCCGGCGCTGTGCTTCATGTTATTGGGCAAAAACGACTCAAGCGTTAAAGAACCGCCATTGATCCGGTACTTAAAACCGGTTTACCGGCGTTGGCTCAGTTTCATTAGCCGGCATTTTAAACTAGCGATAGCGACTGCCGTGCTAATCTGTATCACCGGCCTGGCTGCTTTGTTTTTCACGAACAGCCGATTTCTACCGCCGCTGCGTGAAGGTCATTATATTGTGCATACCAGCAGTATTCCCGGCACGGCGCTGAAGGAATCGATCCGAATCGGTACGAAAATCACCGAGCAATTTTTAGAAATTGCGGGCGTCGTTTCGGTTTCGCAATGGGCCGGGCGCGCGGAGCGTGGGGCCGATACCTACGGCAGTCATTACAGCGAGTATGAAGTGCGCCTGGCGCCGATGTCCGGTCCGGAACAGCAACAAGTCTTAAACCGACTGCGCAAGACTTTGGACGGCGTACCTGGCATCGTGTACGAAGCCAATACCTTTTTGACCGAACGGGTCGACGAAACCATCTCCGGCTATACGTCGCCTCTCGTGGTCAATGTTTACGGTAATGACTTAGCGTTTCTCGACAGGAAAGCCGAGGATATCGCGGGGCTGCTACGATCAATGCCGGGTGCGGCCGATGTAACGGTCCGTTCGCCTCCCGGCGCGCCGATGCTCGATATCCGGTTACAATCGGACAAGCTGGCCTTTTGGGGCTTGCGGCCGACTCACGTCATGAGCACCGTACAAAGCGCCTATGAAGGCCGCATCGTCGGCAAGCATATCGAGGGTAACCGTATTGACAACATTGCGGTTACCCTCGATGCCAATCTCCGCAATAAGCCCGAAGCACTTGAAAAACTGCCGATACGCGCCCCGGACGGTACGCTCGTGACGCTCGGGCAAGTCGCCGCTATCGAGCAAAGCTCCGGGCGATACAATATCCTGCATGAAGGAGCGCAAAGACGGCAGACCGTTACCGCAAACATTATCGACCGGGATTACGAATCGTTCGTCGCCGAATTAAAGCAAAGAGTATTCGACGAAATCCCATTTCCGGCCGATATGTATCCGGAATTTACCGGCGCCGCGATCGAACAAGCCGAGGCGCGCCGAGAATTGGTCTTGCATTCGTTGTTGGCCGGTGCGGGCGTATTGATGCTGATCTACATTGCGATCGGCAGCTTTCGTCACACAGTATTGACACTCGTGAATCTGCCGTTTTCGTTGATCGGCGGCGTCGCGGCGGTATTATTGACCGGAGCGTCACTATCGGTCGGTTCGGTTGTCGGTTTCATCACGCTGTTCGGCATTACCGTACGTAACAGCATTATGTTGATCGCCCATTATCGGCATCTGGTCCAAACCGACGGCAAAAGTTGGGATTTCGCCACTGCCATGCAAGGGGCGGAAGAACGCCTGCCGTCGATTCTTATGACTGCATTGGTCACCGCACTAGCGATGCTGCCTATCGCATTGAACAGCGATAATCCGGGACGTGAAATCATGGGGCCGATGGCGGCAATCATCATCGGCGGCTTGGCCTCCTCGACGCTACTCAACCTACTACTCATGCCGGTTATTTTGTTACGGTTCGGCAGATTTCAGGGGAAACCTTAAGCGATGAACCTAGAAAAAGCATTTCACCATGAAGATTATGAATATTCTCTTGAAATACTTCAAGAACATCATGCACTTGATGGCTAAATTGCTAAATTTAGGATAAATCGTAAAAAACCTTACGGACTGCGCGATTATTTTAATAAATAGCTGCATTAATAATTTTGTACGCTAAAATTAAATAACCCTTACATCCAATATCAAGCCTCATCCATGAAACTCAGAACGCAAATTTCACTTGGCTTCGCCGGCATCCTAGTTCTGTTATTACTGACATCCGGAATCGGTATTCAACGACTTATTTCGCTAGTCGACGAAACTCGTAATGTCGTCGAAGCCGATAATCTGCGCACCGATTTGGTCGAACGAGAGGTCGATCATCTAAATTGGGCCGCCCAACTCAATGCCTTTGTTTATGACGATCATGCTCATGATTTGAATATACAGCTGGATCATACGCAATGCGCCTTCGGACGATGGTTTTACGGTCAGGAAAGACGGCACGCCGAATCGCGCTTTCCTGAATTAAAACCGCTACTCGCCAATGTCGAAGAACCCCACCGACTCTTGCACGAATCGGCGAAATTAATCCGGGATGCCCGAGTCAACATAATCCGCAACGAGGACCGGAGCGAAGATCAACAAACCGGTACGCTTTATAAAAACGAAACCGTGCCCAATCTTCAGAGCGTGCAACACTATCTTGGACAAATGCGCGACATCGTCAATGCTTCGGCGGCAGCCATTCAACAAGCCATGGAAAACGACAGCACTCAAGCTCGTTTCGTTTTGATTGCAATCACACTCTCCGCGGTTTTGGCGGGTATCATTCTGGCCACGGTCATCGTCAGATACATTCTCAAACAGCTCGGAGGGGAACCGGCGGAACTGGCGGCGATCTCGAAACGCATGGCTACTGGCGACTTGACGATGAAATTAAATGTCAAATCCGGCGACAGGGAAAGCTTGTATGCATCGATGGCGGAAATGATCAACAACCTTAAGCAAACGGTTGAGGAAGTAAGAAACCGTGCGGATTACTTGACCAGTGCCGCGAATGAAGTTAGCGCGACCTCGCAGAGCCTTAGCCAAAGCGCCACGGAACAAGCCTCGGGACTGGAGGAAACGACCTCAAGTTTGGAAGAATTGACAGCGTCAGTGCAGCAAAATAGCGAGAATGCCGTTGCAACCAGCAAAATCGCGACAGGAACGGCAGCGGAAGCGCAACAAGGCGGCGATGCAGTATCTCGGACCGTGCAGGCAATGCGCGAAATTGCCGATAAAATCGAGATTATCGAAGACATTGCCAGAAAAACCAATTTGCTTTCGCTCAATGCCGCAATCGAAGCGGCTCGCGCCGGAGAACATGGGCGCGGCTTTTCGGTCGTCGCATCGGAAGTTCGAAATCTCGCCGAAAATAGCCGCAAAGCCGCGGAACAAATCGGGGAACTGGCCACCGACAGTGTCGATATCGCCAACCAAGCCGGGCAATTGTTACAACAAATCGTTCCGGATATTGGCAAAACCGCGACCTTGATCGAAGAAATCACATCCGCCAGTAACGAACAAGCATCTGGCTTGGCGCAAATCAACGAAGCCATGGCGCAACTGGACAAAGCCACCCAACAAAATGCCGCCGCGTCCGAGCAACTTGCGGCAACGGCCGAAGAACTTTCCGGCAATGCCGAGGAACTTCAGCAAGCCATGGCTTTTTTCAAAGTCGACGATGATGCCCAAAACCGTTAATCCTTAATTCGGCAGTTTAACCATGAAGCACATGAAGTCTTTCAACGGCTTGCCATAAAATAGTGGATAACGTTACTGTGAAAGTTCGTGGATTTGAAATCTTAATCTAGTTTTTCGATATTCAATACAATGCCGGTTCCGAAGAGGGTGCGGTTGCTCGATCGACAGCCGCCGTCGAGCCTACATGGACGTATTCACGGCGTCCTGTCGGGCGAGTGACCGCACCCTCCCCGCCAGAGAGCTTTCATTTACCGGGGCGAGGGCTAGGCCTTCATGAACGTTACTGTGAAAGTGCGCGGATTTGAAACGCGGATTCAACTAACAAGTGCAATACCTTACGAATCCCGCAATTGCTCGAGTAAAGCCGAGAACTCATTCAATCCTTGCTTAATTTCGGCAATATCGAAACTATCGATATGCCGCTCGAGACGTTCGGCGTAGTCAAGGACCGGGGTAAACCGGTAACGCTCGCCGATTGCCGACACGTTTTCGGCAAATGTTTTCATAGTCGATATGTTATTACTGAACGCTGCCTGCTCGCATTGCGGACTTAATTTTTCCAAGGCTGCCAGTACTTCGGGCAAGACAGCCTGTTGCTCCGTCGTTAATACGAGCGGATATGGCTCGACTTGTGCCGTCTCGTCTCTATCGAACGGTAAAAACTTCGCAAGCTCTTCAATCAAGTCGGCTTTCAATATCGGTTTTCTCAGATAAGCGTCGAAGTGCGCGGTTTTTACCCGATCGTATTCGTCTTTCATAACCGACGCGGTCAACGCGATAATCGGCGTATCGCTAAACGATTTTATTATCTCGGCCGCCTCGTAGCCGCTCATTACAGGCATACGAATGTCCATCAATATCAAATCGACAGGCTGCCGTTTAACCAAGTCAACGGCATCAAGCCCGTTTTCGACCGTCAAGACAGTCAAAGCGGTTCCGGAAAAGTTCTCTTGCAATAAACGCCGATTATTTTCGATATCGTCGACGACCAAAACCGTTGCCGGGTGAAACCGGATTTTTTGATGACTCGTCCCGATTGGTATTTGTTCGGATTCGTCGATGGACGCGATATCGACATTGTAAAGTCTGACGGTAAATATGGAGCCTTCGCCCAAACGGCTAGCAACAGTAATCTCGCCACCCATCATTTCGACCAAACGTCGACTGATCGCTAGCCCCAAACCGGTACCGCCGTATTTCCGAATATCCTGCCCTTCCGATTGCTCGAACTCTTGAAAAATGACTTGTTGATGTTCCTGTGAAATTCCGATACCGGTATCCTCGACATCGATACATAAATCCAATCGACTGCGAATATCGTCTTCATTAGCGGTACGCGCAATCAAACGAATATGGCCCTGATCGGTAAATTTGACGGCATTGCCGATCAAGTTGAATAGCACCTGGCGCAAACGCGCGGCATCAAGCACCAAGCTGCGTGGAATTGCGGGATCGACATTTAAAATCAATGCCAAATTTTTTTCTCGCATCTTCATCGTAAAAATTCCGCCTAGCTCGGTAAATAATTCATGCGGATTGCAAGCTTGCTTTTCGATACTGAGTTTACCGGCCTCGATTTTCGATAAATCCAAAATATCATTGATCAATGCCAACAGGTTTTGTCCAGCGGTTTTGATCGTTTTCACGAAAGATTTGAGATGGGGTTCCTTGATTTGCTCGTCGAGCAAATCGGTAAAACCGATAATTGCATTCATCGGCGTTCGGATTTCATGACTCATGTTCGCAAGAAAACGGGACTTGGCTTGGTTTGCCGACTCCGCTTGCTCCTTGGCTTTAGCCAGCGCGATTTCAGCATTTTTGCGCTCGCTGATATCCCAACTCACGCCAATGATTTTCCCCGGATTATTTTCGTTGCCAGTAATCCGGCTTCCGCTGTAGAGTGTGCGAATGATACCGTCCGGACGAATGATCCGATATTCGTTATGAGCTTGATCATCGCGCAGGTGTAACTGACTGATCACTCCTTGAACCAGCGACCGGTCTTCCGGATGGATACGTGCTATCCATTCGGCAAAGGCAAGACTCGGCTGTTTGGGTAGGCCGTATATGTCGAACATCCTATCGTCGAACAGCAAATTGGGTTCTCCGGTCAAATTCAACTCCCAAACGCCGATCGATGCGATTCCGGCCGCAAGCGTTAGCCGTTCGTTTAATAATGCGGCTTCTTGCTCGCTCTGCTTACGCCGGACTACTTCGTCGGCCAAACGCCGGTTCCAAAAAAACACGAACGCCAATATCAGCAAAAAGCCCCCAACGATCCATGCGATCAACCGATAATCGATTTTCTCGGCAATACTTTTGCTTGCCCAAGTATCGCGTATCTTCTGATGTTCGCTGGGTCCGATCGTATGTAAGGCACGATTAAAAAGCGGTGCCAGTTGCGCCTGTTTCTGTGCAATGGCGAACCCCAGATCGCTGGTAAATTCGGTTTTACCTACGATGCGGATATTATGGATGCCTTGGTCTGCAATTTGATAACCGGCTGCCGCCAGCGTACAAAGCAATGCGTCTACGCTGCCTGTCGAAACCGCAGTCAAACCTTCGGCGACCGAATCTACATAGTGAAAATCGATTTCCGGATAATGATCGGCAATGGTCGATGCATAGGCGTAACTCTGGACGATCGCCAATCGACGATGCCGGATTTCCCGGATATTATCGACATAGGGCTCTCGATCGCCCATCACGATTACAACGGGGCTACTGAATATGGATTCGGTAAGAACCAAGCGTTTATCGTCTAAACTATCAAGCGCCTCAAACATGATGTCGACTTCGCCGAGTTCGACTTTTTGTTTGGCTTCGCGCCACGATTCAAGCGGAATAATGTCCAACTCGATACGGAGTATTTTGGCGATCCATGCCAAATAGTCGGCCGCCATGCCGATATATCGACCCTGACGATCGACGCTTTCATAAGGTAACTTATTTCTCTTGGCGGCAACTCGAATGACCGGATGCTCGGCCAGCCATTTTTGCTCGTAAGACGTCATAGCGACCGTTTGTCCCTTGAATCTGGCACCGAACCATTTATCTTGTACTTGCTGCTTCTCCTGTTCGGGAATCGCCGCAAGCGCTTTATTCAAGATCGAATGCAATTCCGGCAAATCCGTACGAACCGCCATGTGCAATTGCTGAGCCTCGCCAGGAGGCAATACCTTAAACGGCCGAATTGTTGTTATCGCATTACGTTTCAACCAATAAGTGATAACCGAATGCGCATCGACCAGTAAATCCGCTTTTCTCTCAATAACGCTTTGCAAAGCTCCCATCAGATCCTCGACTTCGAGAATACTCAGTTCCGGGAACATTTTTTTTATGGTTTCATCATGCAAAAAACCTCTCGGTATCGCGATCGTTTTACCGGCTAAATCCGCCAAGGACTTGGCTTGGACATCTTCATGAATGAAAAAATAATCCAACATCCACTGATAAGGCTCGGTAAAAAGCATATAGTCGGCCCGCTCGTCGGAATAATACAGCGATGGCAGTAAGTCGATTTCCCGTTGCCGGATCTTTTGCAGAAGATTATTCCAGTCGTCGATCTCGGCTTCGAAAGTCAGTCCGGTATATTGCCCGATCAATTGCAATATATCCCGGCTCAAGCCGTTATGAACACCGTTACGATCGACAAAATCGTAAGGCGCCCAATCCCGCTCTCCCCCGTAACGGACCACCGGGTTACGTTTTATCCAGGCTCTCTCTTTCGCCGAAAAAGCCAGTACCGGACCGGTTTCGGCATTCGGCAAACGGTAAAAAAAATCATCCTCGATGAGGCTGTGCTCGACAAATCCCAAACGTTGGTAATCCTCGGCCGTCAAACGATAACGCTTTGGATCGACCGAGCCCAACTGTATCAACTCGGGAATAATCATCTGCCGGGTCATGCGCGCTTCGTACTCCAAATAAGCGCGGGAAAGCTTAGGGTTATAACGATCGATAATCAACTCGATGATTTCTTTCGGGTGATCGAGCGCATACTGCCAACCTTTGGTCGTCGCCCGGCTGATTTTTTCGACTCGCTCGGGATGTTCGATGATTTCATTGCGGGTAGTGAATAAATTGTCTCCGTAATAATCGATTCCGTAATTTAGCGGATTGATGACATTGACTTCAACCCCTTGCTCTTTTAGAAGAAACGGTTGGGAAGTCGCATAGGCGGTAACGACATCGATCTTGCCGTCGCGTAAATCCTGATAGGAAGCTCCGGTTGCCTTGATCCGTTGAACTTTATTCAGATCGCCGAGGGTTTTCAGCAGCAGCGCATTCAGCGCCGCATCGCCCCGGCTGGATAAGTCGAGCGCGACTTTTTTGCCGATCATTTCATAAGGACTGACGATGCCCGATTCGCGGCGGGCGATGAATACCAGCGGAGAATGTTGAAAAAATTGATTGATCAGAACGACCGGATCGCCCTGTAAATGATAGATCAGCAAAGTGCTATCGGTTACGCCGTATTCCGATTCTCCGGCAAGGACCTGCTTGACGAAGTCTTTCGAATAATCGATTTCTTTTAACTGAACTTCGAGCCCCTCGTCCCGGTAAAAACCTTTCTCGATAGCCGCATAATAACCGGCAAACTGAAAACCATGTTCCCAACGTAATTGAATACTGACCGAATCCGAGTCTAGCGCCGATTCGTCTGCTGCTGCGTGCGCCCCCCTTAAAAATAGATAAAGGAAGCACCATAGGATAACGATACCGGTTTTTACGACCATAAACGGCATTGAACCGGCACTCACTTCAAATCGGCAATTGCAAAAAAATCATCGACATGGTCTAAGAAAATGTCGACTAACTCCGGGTCGAACTGCGTTTCGCGATGTCCCTCAATATAATCGACAACCCGATCGCGACTCCAAACGGCTTTATAGCATCGCACATGAGTCAACGCATCGAACACATCGGCTAAGGCGACGATTCGGCCGTAAATATGAATATCGTTACCCTTCAATCCGCGCGGATACCCGCTACCGTCCCATTTCTCATGATGTTCGTGAGCGATGACGGCGGCGGATTTAATGATTCTTCGATCCGAACGGCATAGTAATTGATAACCGTTAGTGGTATGCGACTTGATGACATTAAATTCGTCCTCGGTCAATCGCCCCGGCTTATTCAATATTTCCTTGGGTATCATCATCTTGCCGATATCATGCATCGGGGAGGCGTGATACAACATATCCATATCGTGAACGGAGAGGCTTTTATGATATTTAGCCAGCAATGCTGAAATCTCGGACAAGCGCTTGATATGCTTTCCGGTTTCATCCGAAGTCGATTCCATTAATTCGGTCAGCATAAATATCATTTCTTTTTGATTTTCTTCCAACTCCGTAAGTAAGCGGACCCGCTCATAGGCGACTTTTGCTTCCAATGCGATATTATGTTCGCGCAGTATTTTTTTTGCATGAAACAAATCGATATGCGTCTTGACGCGCGCCAACAATTCATCGGCATGAAAAGGCTTGGTTATATAATCGACGCCGCCGACGGTAAAGCCTTTCGCCATCGAATCGACATCGACACGGGCGGTCAAAAAAATAATCGGCACATCTTGATAGCGCGGATTGGCTTTTAAAATTCGACAAACCTCGAAGCCGTCCATGCCCGGCATCATAATGTCCAGCAGAATCAAATCGAACGGCGCAGGATTATCTCGAATCAACCGTAACGCTTCTTCTCCGCTGCCGGCAAACGAAAGATCGTAATTGTCTTCCTTTAAAAAGTTCATGGCGACACGAATGTTATCGATGACGTCATCGACAATCAGAATACGATTGGATGTAAGCATGGGGATTGTTGAGTTGCCTTGATATTGAAACTAAAGCGTAGCAATCAAAGCCTAAATTGTCTACCCCCCTATTGTAGACCGCAACTGTCATACATTTAGCCTATAGCTGTCGCACTTCAAATTTCGGCATCACCGGATGAGGCGCCGGGGTGTTAGGCAAAGCATTCGGTTCATGGCAATCCAGCCATAAAGTCATAAATGGGCAGTTATTCAAGGCAAAAACAACTATAATCTAGAAAATTCCACTCAAATAGCGATTCCGTATTAACAATCATTCATGTATTCCATTGTGCAGCTGATCATTCCCTTCATTTTTCTTTTTTTGTCGATACCGTCGGTTGCTGCTGATATATCAAACGATAAGGCTTCCGAACCGATACGTAGCATAACTTTAAACCCGAAAGAGCAAAAATGGCTGGAAAAACATAAAAAGATCCGAATCGCTTTCGACGGAGACTTTCCACCCTTTAGCTTTGTCAATGAAAAAGGTATTGTTGAAGGTGTCGCCGTCGAAATCATTAGCCTGATAAGTCGACGCCTTGGCATTGACTTCGAAATTTATCCGCATACCGAATGGAGCCGAGTTTACGAAGCAGCCGTAACGAGACAAACCGATGTCGTGGCAACAATGGTTAATAGACCGGAGCGTCGCACATGGTTTTTCTTTACTCAACCCTATCTCAACAAATCGCTAGTCATCATTACCCGAAAAGACAATTTCACCATCAAGCGACGCACCGATATCGCCGGCAAAAAAATTGCCCTGGTCAACAATTACCAATATATCGATCGAGTTCGCGAAGAATTTCCTTCGATCAAAATACACGCAGTCGAATCTTTCCTTGAAGGGCTTAAGGCAGTTGCGAATCGACAAGCAGATGCCGCAATCACTTTTACCGGAACCGGTCATTTTTTAATCGATAAACACCAACTCAACGACCTTAATATAGCGGCTTTCTACGATCACAACAGCGCAAACGAAAGCATCGCGATACGTAAAGATTGGCCGGAATTGGCTTCGATATTACAAAAAGGGCTCGACTCGCTCAGCTCCGATGAAAAACAGGCGATCTTCGAAAAATGGGTTCCCAAAGTTGAAACCGTAGTCACCGACTATGTGCTGATCGGAAAAATTGTCGCGGCATTCGCACTGGTACTGCTCATTATGCTGCTATGGATTATTCAAGTCCGCAGACAAAATCGCCGTATCGAGCAATCCAAGGATGAAGTGTTACTCGTCAATCAACAGTTAGTCAATCTACAAAACGAATTGGAAAACTTGGTCGAGCAAAGGACTGCCGAACTTAAAGCCAGCGAACAAAAATACCGTAGTTTGGTCGAGAATTTGCGCCACGAATATTTTTTCTATCGCCAAGACCGTTCGGGGTTATTGACCTATGTGAGTCCCTCGGTCAGTAAGATACTCGGCTATAACGTAGAGGAATTTATCGTCAATCACCGCGCTTTCCTGACCGACAACCCCGCTAACTTAAATATCGATAAAAACACGGATTTATGCTTAAAAGGCATGCCTCAACCGCCTTACGAAGTCGAGGTTTATGATAGCAATGGTTATATTCATTGGCTTGAAGTCATGGACTCGCCCGTATTTGACCAAAACGGCCAATGCATAGGCGTCGACGGTATTGCACACGATATTACCGAGCGTAAAGAAACGCATGAATTACTCACATCGCTTTCTTATTATGACGATCTGACCGGTTTGGCCAACCGTCGCTTATTTGCCGATCGTTTACAACAAGCGATCAATCTTGCGCACCGGAATAAAGCTTCGATTACGCTATTTTATCTTGACCTGGATAAGTTTAAATCGATCAATGACACGCTCGGTCATGCCGCAGGAGACGAAGTTCTTAAGGAAACGGCGCAAAAAATACTGTCGGCCATACGCGACTCCGATATTGCGGCCCGCATGGGCGGAGATGAATTCGTCATACTTCTACCTGATTCCGATGCCCAAGCCGCCATATCGGTCGCTGACAAGCTCATTAAAGTCTTGCAACAGCCTTATTACATCGGCGAACAAATGCTGACTGTCGGAAGCAGTATCGGTATTTCGGTGTATCCGAACAACGGCACCGACGGCGACAGCCTAATCAATCATGCCGATACCGCAATGTATCACGCCAAGAAGGAAAAATTAGGTTATGCCTTTTATTCCGAGGACATGCAACCGGCTTTCATAAGCTCAGAACAACTGACCGAAGACTTGGCGAAAACCGTTAAACATTGCTTGCGAATAAGCCGGATAACCTCAGCAAGCTCGTTGGAAAATACTCAAAATCCAGGCATGAACGGTCACTTTTTGATTTATTATCAAAGTCGACATTCATTAATCAACAGCGACATAATCGGTTTCGAGAGTTTAGTCCGCTGGTATCATCCCGAACAAGGCATCTTATCGCCTTCGGAATTTTTACCGCTCGCCGAAAAAGCCGGTTTAATCGATAAAATTACCGATTGGGTCGTCAGGCAGGTCTGTAGTCAGGCACTGGCTTGGGAAAAAATAAACCTTAGACCCGCCAAAATCAGCATTAATCTTTCGATCAATCAAATTCAACAACAGAGTTTGTTAGAAAGAATTCTACGCGATATCGATAACTTCGGAGTAACTCCGAACTGGCTGGAAATTGAGATTAAAGAGAGTACGATCATGCAAAATATCGATCATGCCGTTGATATCATCGATCAACTCAATGCTGCAGGCCTTTCGGTTGCCATAGACGATATCAGTTCCGACTCGCCTATTTTGGAGCGGCTCGATTCCCTTCCGGTGCAAACCATCAAAATCGATCGCGCACTCATTCGCACTCTACCTGTGAATATCGAAAATGCGGACAGCGTCATATCGATCATCAATAAAGCGCATGCTCAAGGTAAAGCTGTTACGGCGGAAGGCGTGGAAAGTGAAAATCAATTGAATTTTCTCAAAACAAGCCGCTGCGATAACGTGCAAGGATTCTATTTCAGCAAGCCCCTACCAGCTGCCGACGCAGAAAACTTTCTTAAAAGTTTGTCATGGTTTCTTGATAAAAATGACTAAGGAATATGCACAAATTTACTTCTACAAGTTTTAGGCACTGTGGAGGTTCAGCGACTCGCTTGACAGGACGCCGTGAATACATCCATGTAGACTCGACGGCGGCTATCCTTGCCGCCGACGCCTGTCAAACGAGCCACCGAACCCCCTTTCAGCATTTGTCGAAGTTATTTCATGCTCGTTCCTAAATTAAAACTATCCACACTACAAATTTCGGAATTGAGATGTCTATTGTTACCAAAATTTGATTAGCAATGTGGCGTATATTGACTCTGCTCATCAAGACATACACCGGGCCGGCAAACCAACTTCATTGCTAAGACCAACACCCCAATTCCATTGAAAATGCTTTATCATAGCGCACTCGAAACAGCATACTCTTACAGCCGATAATAATAATGAACACCCCGTCACTCTCCTTACAAGACCGCAGGCTCTCGCTCATTCTGCTTTTCGCCGCGACGCTATTCACCAGCGCCACATTGATGTTTAGCCTACAACCGATGTTCGGCAAGCTGATTTTGCCTAAATTGGGCGGTACGCCCGCGGTTTGGAATACCTGCATGGTGTTTTATCAAAGCATCCTATTCCTAGGTTATATGTATGCGCACTTTTTATCGACACGCCAAGATACTCGGCGACAGCTTCAGATTCATGCCGCCGTCCTATTCATCAGTCTGGTGATATTGCCGGTTGCCTTGCCGGATAATCTTTCGCCTCCAACCGAGAGCAACCCGACGTTATGGCTGCTTGGCACACTATTCCTTGCGATCGGCCTGCCCTTCTTTGTCGTTTCGACCACAGCGCCGCTGTTGCAAAAATGGTTCGCGCAAGTCGGCCACCACACCAGTCACGACCCTTATTATCTTTATGCCGCAAGCAATGCCGGCAGCCTGTTGGCCTTATTAAGCTACCCGTTTGTGATCGAACCGAATATCGGACTGGCTTCGCAACAAATCGCTTGGAGCGGAGGCTATGCAATCTTATGTTTGATGATTGCCGGTTGCGGTTGGCGCTTGTGGCAAAACAAGCCGCGAACGGACGCATCGGCACAGGAAGACATCCTGCTGTCCCCTGAGCTCGACAACAAAACCCGCCTGCATTGGCTCGTCTTGGCCTTCGTTCCGTCGAGCTTGCTATTAGGCTTGACTAACTTTATCAGCACCGATATCGCATCGGTGCCGCTGCTGTGGATCATTCCGCTAACGCTCTATTTGCTGTCTTTCATCATCGTGTTTTCGAAATGGAACCTCAAAACACATCCGGTCATGACGGCACTGCAGCCGGTAATATTGCTGCCGTTTATCGCTTATTCGTTCATCAACCCGGCAATCTTGCCCTATTGGCTTGATTTAGCGCTGCATTCGACCGCCTTTTTCCTGGCAATCATGGTTTGTCACGGCGAACTAGCCAGACTCCGCCCACACACGCGCCATCTGACCGACTTTTATTTGATCATGTCGTTCGCCGGCATGCTCGGCGGCATGTTCAACACCTTTGTGGCGCCGTTCGTTTTCAACGCGGTTTACGAATATCCAATCATGATCATTGCGGCATTACTGCTGCGTCCCGGACTGGATATTTCGACCGGTTATCGCTGGGCTATGCAAGCCGTTTTTCCGGCCATCGTGATTGCCTGCGGATTGATCATCTATTTAACGGTCGACGATCTACTGCAATATCTGGACACGATCGGCACAGCCTTGATTCTATTGGCCGGTCTCACTTATGCGTTCAGAAATCAGCCTTTATCTTTGGCCTTGCTCGCGGGAACGTTAATCTTCTTCACGCAGGGTTTGCATGGTTTGGTGTCCAACACGATTTTTCAGGATAGAACCTTTTTTGGCGTACTGTCGGTGCGTGAAAATGTTTTACTCGATGAACAAAACCGTCCGGAAAAATACCGTGAGCTGTTTCATGGCACGACCAAGCACGGCGCGCAACGCTTAGCAGCTCATTTGGAAACCGTTCCGTTGACCTATTACAGCCGCCCCGGACCGATGGGTCAGTTATTTAAAAGTTACGACGAACAAAACGGCGATTGGGTCGTCGGCGCGGTCGGCCTCGGCGCCGGCGCATTGGCTTGTTACGCCAAGGATAATCAGCAATGGACTTTTTACGAGATCGACCCGTTGGTCGTCGAAATTGCCGAAAACCCGGACTATTTCACTTATCTGAAACGTTGCGCCCGCAATTTGACCCATAATATCGGCGATGCTCGCCTATCGCTGGCGGAAGAACCGAACCACAAATTCGATTTGTTGATCATGGATGCATTCAGCTCGGATGCCGTACCGACCCATCTATTGACACGCGAAGCACTCGATTTGTATTTCGAAAAACTTAAACCGAATGGTATTTTGGCGTTTCATATCACCAATCGCCATTTGGCCTTGAAAAAAGTGCTGGCCGACCATGCCAAACAAATGCAATTAGCCGCATTGATCCAAGAATTTAAAACGGACGGCTCGATTCCATTGGTCACGGCTACCGATTGGGTCGTGATGGCGAAAGACGAGAAGATATTGAACCCGCTCATCGCCAGTCGGCTCGGAAATTGGGAAAAAATGCCGTTGTATTTCGGCATGCGGCCCTGGACCGACGATTTCACGAATATCATCAGCATTTGGAAGTAACATGGCAAAAGCAGCAGCGCATTGGTCTGTGCTGCTACTTTGTTGCGCCCTGCCTGTTCACGCGATCGACTGGACTGCGAGCAATGTTCAGTTGTTGTATGGAGGAGATTTCGAATTCGGCGAGCCGAAACGCACGACGATCACGGTCGAACATGCCCATGGCTGGCAATACGGAACCAATTTTTTCTTTGTCGACATCATGCCTCGCAACGATGTCGGCACCGAAGTCTATGCCGAAGTCTACACCTATTTAAGTTGGAATAAAGTAACCGGGCTCAATCTGACATTGGGTCCGATCAAGGACATTTCGTTGGCGCTAGGCCTTAACATCAGCAATCTACCGGCACAAGACCACTTTAAAGCCTACATGTTCGGCTTGAGCTTCGACCTGGCGAACAGTCTATTCGATTATCTGCAATTCGACGTAACCGTCTATAAAGCGGACGATGTGAGCAGTCGCTATGGCTTGCAGTTTACACCGGTGTGGAGCCTGCCCTTTTCGATAGGCTGTGTGGACTTTAAATTTCGGGGTTTTACCGACTTCAGAACCGGAAATACCAATACATCGGGAAACTTCAACATTCTGGCACAGCCGCAGTTATTGGTCGACATCGGCAATTTGGCCAATTGGAAAAAGGACACGGTTTACATCGGCACCGAATATTCGCATTGGTACAACAAATACGGCGTCAAGGGTGTCGATGAAAGAGCGATTCAGGCCATGATCATCGGATTTTTTTAATGCTTACTCCGGCAGAGATGCAAACCAAATGTATACCTTTCGCACTTCAAATTTCGGCAGTGCCTGAGGAGGCGCCGGGGTGCTCGGTCGATTTTCGCTCCTGCGCTGAAAATCTTGGAAACGGAGCGCTAGCGAAGTGAAGATTTTTAGTCCCCGATAGCCGTAGCGCCGGGTGTTTTGCCGGAGTCTGCGCGAATAGCGCAGGCGGAGGCAAAATACAAGGCATCGCGACACGGCGTAAAGCCATTTGCGGGAGTGCTACGGAGCCGCATCGAGTATACGAGGATGTGGCGTAGTGGCACGGACGCAGGGCGAATCGGGGCCGCCGAAGGCATTAGCAGTCGCGTAATTTTTGCTGATTTTTCAAGCAGGATGCCCGGAAAATTCTTTCGCAAAAATAGCGACTCCCTGTCAAAATCGACATTCACGCCATCCATGGCGCTCGCAAAGGCTTTGCCAGCATGGAGCTGGCTAGAGCCTACAGGGGACGTATTCACGGCGTCCTTTGACGTGCATCCCGGTGCCGAATTTTGATCTACGATGGGTATAGCGCGCTTAATGTGTCGAAGCGAAACAAAAGCGTTAGCTTGCATCTCTAAGGGAAACTATAGGTCAACCGTTAATCAGCATATGCGCGCCGATACTGGCCGCATAGCCTAATGCGATCGCGGGTGTCCATTTCAGATGACTGAAAAAGGTATAACTGCCGCGTGCCTGACCCATCAACGCAACACCTGCCGCCGAACCGATCGACAACAAACTGCCTCCGACACCAGCGGTCAACGTTACCAACAGCCACTGCACTTCGGGCATGTCAGGGTTCATCGTCAATACCGCGAACATGACCGGAATGTTATCGACAATCGCAGACATCACGCCAACGATAATATTCGCGTAAGTCGCACCCAATTCACCGTAAATGAATTCCGAAGCGATGCTTAAATAACCGATGAAACCCAAGCCGCCGACGCACATGATGACGCCGTAGAAAAAGAACAGCGTATCCCACTCGGCTTTAGCGATCTGGCTGAACACATTAAAACCGCTGCCTTGCCCTTCGCTGCCCGGAACCGAATCGAAACTGGAAAACTCGCGGCGATGCTTCATGCGCAGGTAATAACCGAAAAATTTCAGGTACCCAAGACCGGTCAACATGCCGAAAGCCGACGGCAAATGCAAAATCTGATGAAATAATACTGCTGTTAAGATAGTCATTAAGAACAAACCGACAATGACTAAGCCTCCATGTTTGATCTCGGCGCTATCTTCCTCGGGCAAGGCCGGCAAACCCACCGGAATAAAATAGTGCATGATCGCGGCAGGCACGACAAAATTGATTACCGAAGGAATAAATAGCTTGAAGAATCCGGAAAATTCGATGATGCCTTTTTGCCAAACCATCAGTGTCGTGATATCGCCAAACGGACTGAATGCGCCTCCGGCATTCGCTGCCACGACGATATTCACACAAGCTATCGCGACAAACTCCGGTCTGGTTGCGCCAACCGTCATCACCACGGTACACATAATCAGCGCGGTAGTCAGGTTATCGGCTATCGGCGAAATAAAGAAGGCCAGAATACCGGTCATCCAAAACATTTGCCGATAACTGAAGCCTTTCGAAACCAACCAAAAATGCAGAGCCTGAAACACATCCCGCTCTATCATCGCGCTGATATAGGTCATCGCCACTAACAAAAAGAAAAATAGCTCGGCATATTCCAAAAAGTTATGGCGCAACGCTTCTTCGGTCGTTTCATTTAAACCGTGCGATGCATAAACGGCGGCGATCATCGCCCAAATAATACCTGCAGCCAGTAGAACCGGCTTGGATTTTTGTAAGTGTAATTGTTCCTCGAGAATCACCAGCGCATAAGCAAAAACAAAAATCAACAATGCAAAATAACCGACCCCATGATCGGTCAAATTGAGTATTTCGTGCCCTGCGGCCGAAGCGAATGCGGACACCGGCAATAAGAAAGAAAACAATAGTAAAGAGATAAATCGGATAGGCAACATTTTCTTCACAGAATATATCCTAATTGACGAGAGGAGAATCGCAAGGAGAAATAGAGTTCGCTTGCACAAAAGCCGCCATTATCCAATAAGTTGTAGAACGATGCAAAGCAATCGCCCCTAAAAACAAACTTAAAATACTCTTTAAAAAAATTATATTACTTATATTTCAACAACATAATAAATATCAAAAAAGCATTGAATCGATACTTTTTATGCATTCATAACCTCGAATTCCGATTCTCCTAAAAAAATCAGTTGGGTTGTCAATATCCAGGACACATGAATGTGAAGCTACGCATTGCCATCCTTGGCACTGGATTCCGCCAATCCCTGACGGAATGACGCGTTCTTTCCTTAAGTTGGCGCTTATCCCTTTATACTGAAAATCGTTCAAGCTTATTGAAGGTACTTTGTAGGCTTGAAGCATCCCCGCAAAGTTGAATAATATTTCAGTAAGAAGGAGGCATAATCGGCTCAATGCCTTCGAACTCGGCGGTTGGATGGTGCTTTTTGATCAACAGCCTAATTTCATCAATTTATGCTTCAGCTTGCTGAAGCCAATTGTCCGAGCAGTGGACATTCGTAGCCACTTCTGCGGGACGGGTTATTTAACCCGTCCCCAACGTTTCGGTTTGCCCTAAACATTTCGGCTAACTTCGGCCAAAGTCAAAACGTTTAGGACGGGGTTGCAAACCCCGTCCTGCTAGGGCCTGGGAAAGAGCGGGATGCGGGTTGGCCATTTTTAGCTTGATGCATATGGATTGCAAACCCCGTTCTGCCGAGGCGCGGGGTTTGCTTACCGTTATCGAAGAATCCACGCAAAGCTGAACCTGATTAGCAAGATGCTTCAGCTTGCTGAAGCCAATTGTCCGAGCAGTGGCCAGTCGTAGCCACTTCTGCGGGACGGGTTATTTAACCCGTCCCCAACGTTTCGGTTTGCCCTAAACATTTCGGCTAACTTCGGCCAAAGTCAAAACCTTTAGGACGGGGTTGCAAACCCCGCCCTGCTAGGGATATGTGTGAGTCGCAGGTACCAACGGCTCAGTCTTAAACGGTGCGACCTATCGTGACAGGAACGTTGCGATGTGTCTAATCCTACCTGTGCGAATCCGTATTTGTACAGAAATGCTTGCTCGAACTCGTCTTAGACGGGGTACGCAGTTAGGGTCACTCAGGTAACTGGTGGCGTTGAAGGAGCCAGGCAAGCATAGTCAGGGAGGTGGCAGGTTTTCAGCCTCGAATCAGGTGTCAGGGTCTATGTCCGCCTGAAACACTGGGGAGTTTTTTTTTCTTCTCTCACTGGGATTTATACGGTTATTCTCAGTGGCTATTAGGGGTGCTTGCTGTTGTCGCCCAGACATAATGGTTATTGGTACTGACCGATGAAAGTCCTACGGCGTCTCTTGATTTTAACCCCTTCAAGAGTAATGCCCGCCTATAAGTTTATGGCGAAATGGCGGGTTTATGCGCTGGTGTGTGAGATTCCCCAAACTGAGCACTTTAAGGATGGCAGCGTCTTCGGTGTAGCCACGCAATTGCGCGGTGATAGAAGACTCCGTTGTTAGAAATACGTTGTCATGGTTTTTCCATGAAGAAAGTTAGTCCGTCGGCTACGACCCCAAAATGGTCTGTCCTTCCTCTTTTGGAAAACCCGACGGTCGCTAAGAAACGCCTTCCACGGCACGACCGTTGGCAAGGTATTGGTTAGTGTATGAGGGGTAAATCAGGTTGTCTTTATGTTAGTGAAACCGCTTAAGATTAAACATCATTCTTTAACAGGCAGAATAACCATCGAACGGGTGCGCAAGGCATTTCTTAATGTCAAACGTAACCGGGGCGCTGCCGGCGTTGATAAGCAAAGCATTGTGATGTTCGAGGCGAATCTTGAACAGAATTTGCAAGCATTGTTGAGCGATTTAAAAACGCGGGGGACATTTTCTCCGCATCCGCTCAAACGTGTGCGTATCGACAAAGGGAATGGGAAATTTCGCCCGTTGGGCATTCCCGTGGTCCGTGACAGGATTGCGCAGGATGTCTTGCGGCAACTGCTGGAACCGTTGTTCGAGCCTTTGTTCCATCCAAACTCGTGTGGGTTTCGGCCAAATAGGAACTGTCATCAGGCCATTGAACGGGTGCTGGACATCTGGCGCGAGGGCAATCGCTATGTGCTGGATGCGGATATATCGGGATTTTTCGATAACATCCCGCACCATGTCATCATGACGGGGCTATCCAATGTGGTCGCTGATGGGAATATTCTGGGTATTATTGAACGGTTTCTTAGGTCTGGCGTCATGGAAGACGGCGTTTTTAAACCAACGACGATCGGCACGCCGCAAGGCGGTGTCATTTCGCCTTTGTTGGCAAATATTGCGCTGAACTATCTGGATTGGCATCTGCATGAGCATGGCTTGAACTTTGTGCGTTTATGCGGATGACTTTGTCGTTCTATGCCCATCCGAGGAACAGGCAAAAGAGGCATTGGTTCTTGTCGGGGCGTTTTTAAACACGCATCTTGAGTTGAAACTCTGCCCTGAGAAATCGCAGGTCACCACATTTAGTGAGGGTTTTGCATTCTGGGGTTTGATATTAGCTCAAGGGCGGTCACGATGCGCCCAAAGTCCATAGAGAAATTCAAAGATAAAATCCGGGAGTTGACCTGTCGCTCCTATAACTTGGATAGTTACCGCATCATGCGGGTTAATCAGGTGATACGAGGGACGGCAAATTATTTTGCAACGCCGTTCTCTCATAATCGTTATCTGTTTACGGAATTGGACAAGTGGATTCGAGTTCGCTTACGGTGCATGAAGTTTAACAGGAAATGGAAGACCGATAACAGGCGTCTACGTCTGAAGCACTTTAAGAATAAAGGGTTGTTGAGTCTCAGGGCGTTCTATCATGAACCTGCATAGCAAATACAATGACTCCCTTTCGAGGGCAATCTAGGCGGAGCCGCCCATTGTCTGAAAGAGACACGATGGTAAATAGAGGGAATTAACCTTCTTGCGGCAACGGGGGGCTGGTGGTGATCCTCCAGCCTACCCACTGCTGGTTTTTGGGCTTTAGCTGAAGAAACTTGCTAATCAGGAAGCTGAATGATTTTTCAGTAAGAAGGAGGCAAAATTGGCTCAATGCCTTCGAACTCGGCGGTTGGATGGTGCTTTTTGATCAACAGCCTAATTTCATCAATTTCATTTTTATTAATATCGACCAACACTAACAATTGCCCTGCTTCGATAGCTTGCTCGAATTGCCTCAAGCGAGAATTACCCGAATTCATCCCCGAAAGCCCTCCCATTAAAGAGCCAATGGTCGCGCCGGCCAAAAGTACGCCCAATAAAGGACCACCGGCAATCGCAAAACCGGCAAACCGCAATGCCACCAACCCCGCCAGCACGCCTGTCGAACCGCCCAGCGCCGCGCCTCGTTCGACTGCCGCAAGAAAATCCGTTTTTATTGTCACGCCCGCTTCCGGCAACCCCTCGAGCGGCGTATCGCGTTTAGCCAAAATATGAATATGGCGCTCCTCGATGCCTTCGGACATAAGTTCATCGACAATTTTATGCGTGGTAGCAATATCCGGAACCAAAAAATAGATTCGTCTCATGATCTTCTCCGCAAAATTAGCTGGATAACATCCCAATCGATATAAAAACTCCCTTCTTTTCATTGATACTAATTAACAAGGCTCGGTTCAACAATTATTCAAAGTTGACAATAGCGACCGATTAAGAATTACGGCCTGCTCCTAACTTAAATCTTAATTCGCTTCCCCTTTCCCCTTTCCCCTTTCCCCTTTCCCCTTTCCCCTTTCATCTTTCACCTTTCATCTTTCACCTTTCATCTCACCTATTTCCTCCCATCCCGTAATTCATTAAACAGCATGATGTAAAGCTTCGTGCTAATTATCTCGTTTTTACTCAACTTGGCCAGCGTCTCCATTTGCTGGGCGTCGAGCGTTTTTTGCCCGCTAATCGAATTGAAATCCGTCAACAATTCGTAATTCGACTCAATCATCTTATCGAGGTTTTGCTTTGTATTCGCAGCCAAGGCTTTGTATAGATCGATAGTTCGACACAATGCATCGGCGTCGTCGAAAATCTCGCCTAGACTGGTATTTTGTAAACCCTCCAACCTCCCGACCACCGTTTCGAGCATTTGATATTGAGTCCGGTAATAAATATAAAGCTCTTGAGGCTGCAAATTCTGCGACGACAAAAATAACAATCTTCGCACGCCATTGATCAGATGCTCTATTCCGTCCACCGGAAACTTCTCGTCCAATTTATTTAACTGAGAATGCCCTTTTTCGATACGGGCCATTTGAATATCCAGCAAATTGAGAATTTTTTTATAAACTTTCTCATTAATGTCACCGCGATGATAGATTTCTTTCAATTCGCTCTTTTCCATGCCCAACACAAAAATACGCAGTAACTTCTCAGTCAATTCCGCAGCATTCGGAAACTTGCCTTTATATTCGCTCAAAGCCTTGTCATGTAACCGCTGATAACTGTCGCGCATCGTCCGGTATTGTTCCTCGCTGATTTTTCTATCTTGAAACAAACGTTCCAGAGAGCTCAAGACTTCATCATATATCAATGCCTTACCTTTGTAATAACTGACTTCTTCATAATCCGTCAAAGCGTCGATACCGAGCGCGTGCATCACTTTACCGATCGTGGTCGCCTTGACCAACAAGGTAAAATAAATACAACCGATCGTGATTGCGGTAACGAAATCCTTAACCGAAAAGTCATAAGTCCAACCCGGCAAGGTCGCATCGTCAGGAATCAATAAGACCATGATGACCGCTAACGACCCTCTTAAACTACCCCAGGACAACAAATGCATCCAGGAAACGGGAATCGGCTCTTCCTTCCGAGTCAGATTCAACAAACCCAGCAACGGATAAATCGACAACGCGCGCCCCAGCATCACGACAACAATCGCCAGTAATATAGGCAGAATAGCAACATGCAAATCGATCGATTGTTTGACGAACAATAAACCCATTAATATGAAAACCAGAGAATTCGTTACGAACCCGAAATAACTCCAAAACTTTTCCATGTATTCTTCGACGCCGTGCGACATTTTGAATCGGCCGAAATTACCGATCACCATCGACGCGACCAAGGTTGCGATAATCGATGAGAAGCGAAGCTGCTGACCGAATAACACAATATGCTCGGAGATCACCTCGGTCAAAATGAACGTAAAATGCGCAACCAGCAACGTCAGCGTAATTTCTAAATGCTCATGACCTTTGACCCATTCGATCAGTTTCGCGAATACAAAACCCATTAACAAGCCGAACAAAATTCCGCCGAACAGCATGATAAAAAAATTCAAAAAACCGTTCGCAATCGAAGTCGATCCGGCAAAACCATGCAGTAAAATTTCAAGAAAAACCAAAAAAATAGCGAACGCGGTACCGTCGTTAAACAAGCTTTCGCCTTCGAAAATCAACGTGAGCCTTTTCGGCGCTCCGTAATCTTTGAATAAAGACAATACGGCGACCGGATCGGTCGAAGATATGATCGCGCCGAATAACAAGGTCACGATAATCGGCACTTCAAAGCCAATCCATCTGAACACATAAAAACCGGCGATACCGATAAAAAAAGTCGACACCAACATGCCCGGTATCGCCAGCAAACTGATCGCCCGGATATTGTTAATCATGTCGCCGATTTTGATGTTATAAGCCGATTCGAAAATCAAAATCGGTAAAAATACGAAAAACAACAACTCGGGCGTCAGCTCGAAACTATTGATAAACGCGAAGGCTTCGACCCGCGACAAGGGCACCAATAACGAACCGACGATCACCAACAGCACGGTATAAGGGATGCGGGCCTTTTGCGCCGCCATGTATACACCCAACGAAATTAGCATCAAGCTAAACAACGCTAAAAATACTTCAAGATTCATTCAGAGGCCTCGAATAGAGAAGAACGGCAAATGCCGGTGAGCAGCTTTTCACAAACGATTTCGGACCGGCCGGCCATTTTAACGCCCAATCGGCTTTTTACATATACTTCGCGCGGTCATGTTTGCGGATTTTATGACAAGGCCATTTTGTTCGACGCTTACTGGGAAGTCAGAGTTAGACTGTGCGAAAACTGACAGTCGACAATATCCGCAACTGTCGAACAAATGATCACATCAAATTGCTCGATGGTAAAAGTCAGCTATGTTGACTATTACCGCTATCGCAGACAATGTTTTTAAAAACCCTATTTTGCCGTATATTAGCGACTACTCTAATCGTTAGGAACGCACTTATGAGCCGACATAAAAACCCTTGGAATATTGACGGCATTATCCGGAATATCTATCTCAATGAAATTATTTTTCTAGGCCTAATCGGATTGTGTTTTATCGGCGACCTGATCGGCTACTTATCCGAACGAGCGGTGCTTTTTTACTGGTTGACGATGACGCCGATTTTTTTTATTAGCTCTGTTATTAGCGAAAAAGCCGCCGCACTGCAAAGCGGAAGAGATACACCGCATTTTCTAAAATACGAAGCGATTTTTTGGCTGAGTGCTTTCATTGCGGTAATGCTAATCATGCTACTTTGGCATGCCAGCATTATCGAAACCGAAGCAACCGGTTTGATTATTCATATCATTCTTGCTCATACCATGCTCCTAACCGGAACGCTACTCGGAATTCGCTTCTATTTAATCGGTTTTTTTCTATTTTTAACGGCAGGGTTAACGATTGCAGTGGAAGGCGAAGTCGGACGCTCGGTATTCATCGCGGTACCCGTTATTATTTTAGGACTCTATTACGAAAAATATTTTTTGTTTCCTTCCATCCGAAACAAAATCGAACAGGCTTATCGAGGCGATGAAATTTACGAAGATGAAGAGTAAACCCTGTTCGACTTCGGCAAATTTTATTTGTCGACCGCCATCTTAAAAGGCAGTCCTCTAATAATAGGCCAACATAAGTTCTGTTTTGCGAGAATGCCGGTAACATTCAAACTAACGCCAAGCCTCCAACTATACCCATCGTAGATCAAAATTCGGTACCGGGGTGCACGTCAAAGGACGCCGTGAATACGTCTCTGTAGGCTCTATGCCAGCTCCATGCTGGCAAAGCCTTTGCAATCGCCAAGGATGGCGTGAATGTCGATTTTGCAGGAGCAAAAATCGACCTAACACCCCGGCGTCCCCTTAAACAATACCGAAATTTGAAGTGTGAAAGGTATAACTATAAAAATTTATTAAATAGGCTCCTCGCCTGTCACACCCCATGCCTTTAACCGATTTTTTAGTCAAGCATTTAAGGGAGTCATTCGTTTTCTATGAATTGGTTTATCGAGCTCATCAGCGAGGAATCGGTCCCGCACAGCCTAATCGTCATCAGTCTGGTTTCCGCGTCGGGGCTAGCCCTAGGCCGGCTCAAACTATTCAACTTTAACCTAGGAATTGCAGGCGTATTGTTTACCGGATTGGCTTTCGGCCATTTCGAGGTCACCATTTCCTCCGAAATCCTGTATTTTTTGAGAGAATTCGGCCTTATTCTGTTCGTTTATGCAATCGGACTTCAAGTCGGTCCCGGCTTTATTCATGCGTTTTATCATCACGGCATATTGTTAAACATCTTGGCCGCGACGATCGTGCTGCTTGGCGCCCTAACGGCCGTGTCGATCGGGCTGATCGAAAATATTCCGATTGCCGCGATAGTCGGTTTATTTTCGGGCGCGACGACCAATACACCGTCCCTTGCTGCGGCTCAAGAAGTCTTAGGCGGTTTACCGATGATCGACGCCGAAACCTTAAAACTCCCCGGCATGGGCTATGCGGTCGCCTATCCGTTCGGAATTATCGGCATCATTTTATCCATGCTTCTGATCAAGCGGGTTTTCAACGTGATGATTCAGCACGAAGCCGATGTGTTCTCGCGTATTCAACGGGCCAATGCTCAAGCACCGGTCTGGAAAGATCTAACGGTCGAAAATCCGAATCTTAATAATATCGCGATCGGCGAGATTTCATTTTTCGAAGCAATGGGCGTCGTGGTAACTCGAATACTTCATGACGGGCAAGTCCATGTTGCCTCAATTGACAGCAGACTGCATACCGGCGACTCGATTCGTCTAGTCGGCAGCCCGAAACAATTGGCAAAACTAAAAATGTTGATCGGCCCGGAGGCTATCGTCAATCTTCATGATATAAGCAGTAACCTTCACACCGGCCGTTTCGTCGTCACTAACAAAAAGGCCGTCGGACAATCGATCGCTCAACTTCGCGCTTTATTCGGCGTCACGATATCGAGAATACATCGGCCTGATGTGGAATTTACGCCGACCGGCGCGATGCACGTCCATTTCGGCGACGAGTTGCTGGCTGTCGGCAGCAAGGAAGGCCTGGCAGGCCTCGAGGAACTGCTGGGCAATTCGCTCGAAACTTTGAATCATCCGCAAATCGTGCCGATCTTCATCGGCATCGGCCTTGGTATCTTACTCGGCAGTTGGCCGATCTGGATTCCCGGCATGCCTTCGGCGGTCAAATTAGGCCTGGCCGGGGGACCTTTGATTATCGCGATTATATTGAGCCGCATCGGCAATTGGGGCACGATGACTTGGCATTTGCCGAAAAGCTCGAACATTATTCTCAAAGATATGGGAATCGTTTTATTTCTCGCCGCAGTGGGCCTTCATTCCGGCGACAGATTCATCGAAACGCTCATTCATGGCGACGGTTTCTATTGGATGGCCTGCGCGGCATTGATTACGCTATTGCCGTTGCTGCTCGTCGGTTTTTTTGCACGATTGTTTTTTAAGCTGAATTATCTATCGCTATGCGGCTTGTTGGCCGGCAGCATGACCGATCCGCCGGCCCTGGCTTTCGCTAACGGACTTAGCCCTTCTCCGGCTGTCTCGATCGCCTATGCAACCGTTTATCCGTTAGTCATGATTCTCAGAATCATTGCCGCACAATTGATGATCATCTTGTTAATTTAAGAATTTGCGTGTTTCATGGGCAAATTACTTAGGAACGAGCATGAAATAACTTCGACAACTTCTGGGAGGGGGTTCGGTGGCTCGATTGACAGGTGTCGGCGGCAGGGAAAGCCGCCGTCAAGCCTACAGGGACGTATTCACGGCGTCCTGTCAAGCGAGTCACCGAATCGCCGCAAAGCCTACTACTTGTAGCAGTTATTTTGGGCATATTCCTTACTTGAAATTCAAGGCTTATTCGAATCGAGTACTTGTTCCTGCATTAAAGCGCGTATCACGACCGATGCGCAGACCCCGCCGAAAGCCGCCGGCAAATACGAGATCGTTCCGTAGGCGGATTTTTTATACTGACTACCTTCGGTCATCATCAACGATTCCTTGATCACGGCTTCTGGCGAAAACACGGTTTTAACGCCGTTTCGGATGCCCATTTTTCGCAAGCGAATCCGAATGAACTGTGCAAACGGACAATGATAGGTCTTGGAAATATCGACTACTTTGATTTGTGTCGGATCAAGCTTGCCCCCCGCTCCCATCGAACTAACGATCTTCATTTTGCGTCGCTTGGCCGCCTGTATCAACGTAATTTTCGGCTTCAAACTATCGATTGCATCGACCACATAGTCGTATGGCGTGTTCAATATCTCGGGCGCGGTATCGGGCGTGATGAATTCATGCCTGACGTGCAGTTTCAAATCGGGGTTGATCGCAAGCAGGCGCTCGCCCATGATATCGGCTTTCGATTGACCATGCGTCGTCGCCAACGCCGGCAATTGGCGATTACGGTTACTCGGCTCGACCACGTCGCCGTCTACGATGGTCATTTCGCCGACACCGGCACGGCATATGAATTCGGCCGCGAACGAGCCGACTCCGCCCATACCTACCACTAAAACATGGGCCTTCTGCAAACTCTCCAGTTTGGCAGGTCCGATTAATAATTCGGTACGGGACAGCCAGCTTAAATCAGTCATGTAAAAAAACTCGGTTAAAATTATTTTCGAGGTGTTGTTGAAGTTCGGGCAAATCGATTTGCAAAATAGCCGCCGCAGCCCGGTATATACTATCGATAGCCAGACCGGAATCGTCGGTTTCCAAAAAAAACCGGTCTCTGGACACGGAGGGCAATACCTTAGCGGCATTACTATTAGGATGCAACAAAGCCTTACCGAACGACAGATAACACCCTCGCTCAATCAAGCTCGCTGCGATTGAAGACTTATTGTTGAAGCCATGCACGACCCAAGGCACAGAGGGTTTTCGTGTCGATTTGATACGGAGTAATTCGTTGAAGGCGCGAACGCAATGAATCACAACCGGTTTCCCGGATTGCTCAGCGAGCTCAAGCTGCGCAATGAAGATCGATTCTTGCTCGGAAAAAGGCGCGCCGGTCAGTCTATCGAGACCGCATTCGCCGAGTGCCAGTAAATTCGTATCGGCTAATGCGGACTCTAGAGTTTGCAGGGCAGCCCTACAATTCTGCTGTTCGATAAACCACGGATGAATTCCTAATGAATAATAACCGGTTCGCGGTTCTTGGCCGGCCCATTCCGAGGTATCGAAATTGACAATGACCCTGCCCTCGCCTTTGCCATGCCTGTGAATATCGATAAAAACACCGGGCGGCATCGATAGACTGGATTCAAACGTGATTTAGTGGAGGGAATCGAACAACACCGAACTCAAATAGCGTTCGCCGGAATCGGGCAGGATCACGACGATGGTTTTACCCGCAAATTCGTCTTGTTCGGCTAACCGAATCGCCGCGACCATAGCCGCGCCGCAGGATATACCGCAAAGAATGCCTTCCTCTTGCGCTAATCGTCTAGCCATCTCAACCGCCTCCATACTTTCGACTTGTTCGACCCGATCGACGACGGACAAATCGAGCGTATCCGGAATGAAACCGGCGCCGATACCTTGAATTTTGTGCGGTCCCGGTTGCAATTCCTGACCGGCTAATTTTTGCGAAATCACCGGACTTTCCTTCGGCTCGACCGCGACGGACAAGATATTTTTGCCTTGGGTCTGTTTGATATAGCGCGACACACCGGTGATCGTTCCACCGGTACCGACACCGCTAACTAGTACATCGACACTGCCGTCGGTATCGTTCCAAATTTCAGGACCGGTGGTTTTTTCATGAATCGCGGGATTGGCCGGATTTTTAAATTGCTGCGGCATAAAATAACGATCCGGATCGCTTTGCACGATTTCTTCGGCGCGCTGAATCGCGCCCTTCATGCCTTCGGCGCCCGGCGTCAAAAATAATTGGGCGCCGAACGCGGCCAAGACTTTACGCCGCTCGATACTCATCGTGTCGGGCATCGTCAAGGTCAATGAATAACCGCGCGCCGCGGCGACATAAGCTAGGGCAATACCGGTATTGCCGCTGGTCGGTTCGACGATTTCGATGCCGGGTTTCAAGATACCTCGTTGTTCGGCATCCCAAATCATCGCCGCGCCTATTCTGCATTTAACCGAATATGCCGGGTTCCGGCCTTCGATCTTGGCCAATACCGTAGCCTTGTCGCCGGCGATACGGTTTAGTTTCACTAATGGCGTACGGCCTATCGATAATGAATTGTCATCGAAAATATTCATATCCCCCTCCTGTTTTTGTTAACTTGACGAGGGCCTGATGATTTCATTATTGGTCCTAACCTGGCAAGTTTTTTCTTGCCGGTCGAATTCTGACAACTTGACATCATGCGAAAAGTTTATTGCGAACCCATCACCCCGGTGGCCAGCGCATCGAACGTCCGCCGAGCAAATGCAAATGCAGATGATACACCGCTTGGCCGCCATGCTCGTTGCAGTTAATGACGGTCCGGTAACCGTCCTCGGCCAAGCCTTCCTGAGCCGCCAACTTCGATGCGGTCAGCAATAAATGACCGGCCAAGCCGGCATCGTCGAGCTCGTTCAACGTGGCGATATGAATTTTCGGAATGATCAAGATATGAACCGGCGCTTGCGGATGAATATCCCTGAACGCCAAGACTTTATCGTCTTCATAAACCGTATCCGGCTTGATCTCGCCGCTCACCATTTTGCAAAACAAACAATCTGTCATCGTAAACTCCTCAAACTTGCCGGCGTCCGTTAAACGCGTGCGATAACGTGCCGCTGTCGATATATTCCAATTCGCCGCCCATCGGCACGCCGTGTGCGATACGCGTGGCCTTGACTTGATATTTCTTCGCCATCTCGGCAATCAGGTGCGCGGTCGCTTCGCCTTCAACGGTAGAATTGGTCGCTAAAATAATTTCGCCGACATCGCCTGCCGCCAATCTATTCTCTAGCAAATTCAATCCGATTTCTTCGGGGCCAATGCCATCGAGCGGAGAGAGGTGTCCATGCAACACAAAATAAACGCCCTTAAAAGTTGCGGCTTGCTCGACCGCCCAAACATCGGCCGGACTTTCAACGACGCAAACCATCGATGAATCGCGAGATTTATCGGCACACAACCGGCACAGCTTATCCTCGGTCAAGGTTCTGCATTGCTCGCAATAAGCGATTTTTTTGCTGGCCGATAACAACGTTTCGGCCAAGCGTATAGCGCCCCCCCTGTCTCGCTGCAACAAATAAAACGCCATTCGCTGCGCCGATTTAGGACCGACTCCAGGCAAGGCGCATAAATCCGAAATCAATTGCCCGAGCAATCCCTGCCTGATCATATCAGAACGGCATTTGAAAACCGGGAGGCATCGGAAAACCGGAAGTGAATGCGGACATTTTTTCTTCCTTCATTTTAGCGACTTTATGAACTGCATCATTAATCGCTGCCGCCACTAAATCTTCCAGCATATCCTTGTCGTCGCCGACCAACGAGTCATCGATGCTGATTTTTCTCACTTCCCGTTTACCGGTCATCACCACTGTTACGAGGCCGCCGCCGGATTCGCCCTGCACTTGCATCAGCGCAAGTTCTTCCTGGGCTTTTTTCAATTCTTCCTGCACTTTTTGGGCTTGTTGCATTAATGAGCCTAAGGCATTTTTCATGTGTTTCTCCTATCTTGTTGAGCGACCGGTTCTATCGTTCCGGGCAAAATTCTTGCGTCGAATCGTTCTTTAAGCGCATGTACCGTCTCGTCGTTTTCAATAGCCTCGACCGCCGAACGCTGCAATTCTTCACGGTCTTTTTGCAATTGTACCGCAGGCGTATCGACTTCGGCTTTCTCGGTAATAATGTTCAGCTTTATCGGTTTACCGCAAAAGTCTTGCAACGATTTTTGTAATTTCTCTACCGTTCGGGCGCCGCTTAATTGCTTATGTCCCGGGTCCAGCAGCAATGTACAGACTTTATCATCAATACTTTGCAGCACACAATTATTCGCCAATTCGCGGGTCATACCGCCGATTCTCATTGCGGCTATCATGTCAGCCCACTGACTTGTTTCCGATCCGGACGGACCGGACTCAAAAGCGTCCACCGGTTTTATAGTGTGTTCGGTACTCTTGAGCGATGCAACGGATTTGTTCGTAGTGTTTTTTACCGGCTCGCTGTTTGCCGGTTGCGGGACCGACGAAGTTGGCGTCTGCAACGAGGAAGGCTTAAAAGCAAGCATTCTCAGCATGACCATTTCAAAACCGCTTTTAGGATCGGGAGCCAAATCCAAATCGCGCCGGCCGATCAATGCGATTTGATAATAAAGCTGAATATCCTCGGGGCTGAAAAGTTTAGCCAACTCGACAATCATATCCGCATCGAACTCGTGTTCGATCGAGGAAGGCACTGCTTGATAAAGCGCGATCCTGTGCAACGCTTGCAAAATTTGTTGCAATACATCGCCGAAGTCGGGAGTCAAATCGGCCATTTCGCCTATCACTTTAAGCATTTCCTGCGCATTGGCAGCCGCCAAGGCGGTCAGCAAATCATTGACGGGATGTTGTGCAATGGTTCCAAGCATCAAACACACATCGTCGAGGCCAACCTTACCGTTGCCGTAAACAATCGCTTGGTCGAGCAAACTCAAGCCGTCGCGCATACTCCCGTCAGCCGCGCGCGCAAGCAATCTCAGCGCCGCCGATTCCGACTCGATGCCTTCTTGCTGAAGAATAAATTCCATTTGCTTAAATACCTGCTCCGGCAGCATTCTTTTCAAATTGAACTGCAGGCAGCGGGATAGTACGGTTACCGGAATTTTATGGGGATCGGTCGTAGCCAGCAAAAACTTGACGTGCGGAGGGGGTTCTTCGAGCGTTTTCAATAAGGCGTTAAAGCTATGCCCCGACAGCATATGGACTTCGTCGATCAGATAGACTTTGTAACGACCGCTATTCGGCGCATATTGCGCATTTTCGAGCAAATCTCGGGTATCTTCGACTTTGGTTCGGGAAGCGGCATCGACTTCGATTAAATCCAGAAAGCGGCCCTGGTCGAGTTGAGTGCAGACATTACATTCGCCGCAAGGATTATGACCTTGAAGGTTTTCGCAGTTGATGGCCTTGGCGAGAATTCGGGCTATCGTGGTTTTACCCACGCCGCGCGTACCGGTGAATAAATAGGCATGATGTAGACGATCATGTTGCAATGCATTGATCAGCGATTTGACAACATGTTCTTGACCAACAATTTCGGAGAAATTATGAGGCCGCCATTTTCTGGCGAGAACCTGGTAAGTCATTACAGACTCGGGGAGAAGGTTACTTTAAGATTGGGCGGTAACCTTGCCAGCCGCATCCCGGCACACGAATCTGCTGCTACCGTTGCTCCCTTCCGGGCCTGGCGGGGTTTACAGCGTATCGTTGCGGGAGGACCGACACGGTTACCATAATTACTTAACAGCCTGCTTGGCTGAGAACGAGCATTATCCTTGAATCATTCGTTTAATTCAACCGTAATTTTGAATTTATTTTACTTTGCCGAACTAAATTCAATGTATACCTTTCGCACTTCAAATTTCGGCAATGCCGGAGGAGGACTCGGGGTGCTAGGTCGATTTTTGCTCCTCGGCAATTGCTCCTGCATTGCCCTAATACACGCCATCCGTGGCGTAATGCAAAATCGACATTCACGCCATCCATAGCGTTCATAAAGGCTTTGCCAGCATGGAGCTGGCATAGAGCCTACATGGACGTATTTACGGCGTCCTTTAACGGGCACCCCGAGGCCGAATTTTCATCTACGATGGTATACTTGTCTCGCCACCTTATTCCTTCATCACATTCAATTATCGAAAAAGCATTATCGCCAAGAAGGGTAATGATGCAAACTTAGCGGTCTTTCAACAATTGCTCGATCAACTTCCTTTGTAAATCGATAATTTCATCTTTAGCCGCAATGGTTTTATCTTTTTCCAGCAACAATTCGTTCAGCAATTTTTCTTTTTCATTCATTTCAGGAACAGCATATTCTTTCCAATCGACCGACTTGGCCTCAACTGCCGATGTGGACGGTTCTTTTTTTAAAAACCCCGTAATATCGACCGGATTTTTATCCCAATTCATTTGCGGCTCTTTTTTAAGTCTCGAGTAAACCCCGCCGCTCCATTCCGGTTCATTGTCATTTTCAGTTAATTCATTAGGAAATGATAATTTAGGTTCGCTCATGGATACATCCCCGAAGAAGCATTAATTTAGCCAAAAAACATAAAAATTGTTTAAAGAAGTTTCGCTAACAGTATAAATTATTAACTGAAAACCACATATAAATTTTACGGCAAATAAACCTGCCAGCGCATGCCGCCCAGACTTTGACTTTTATCGCCCAACAATTGCCCCCCCAACAAATCGATAATTTCATTGACCACCGCCATGCCTATCCCATGCCCGTCGGTATTTTGATCGGCCCGGACACCCCGTTTAAGAATATCGTTCAGATGGTCGACAGGAATCCCCGGACCGTCGTCTTCGATTTGCAATAAAAACGAAAATCCTTCCTGCTTGATTTGATTTTTATTCAGAATACTGACCTTGACTTTTTTATCACACCATTTACAAGCATTGTCGATCAAATTACCGGCGATTTCGTAAAAATCCCCTTGTTCGCAATAAATCTTGAATTTATCGGGCTTTTTGATCTCGAACACAATCGGTTTATCCGCATGTACTTTTTTCATTGACGCAATAATTTTATCAACTCCCAGAGAGGCATCCATCGTGCCGGTTATCTTTTTTTCGCCCTTAGCCGCGGCCCGTTGAAGTTGATATTCAACGATTTCGTCCATCCGAGAAATCTGATCATGCACGGTCTTTTTATTCAACACAGGCGAATCAATACTCCCCCTTAGAATTGCTAGCGGCGTTTTTAAACTATGCGCCAAATCCGCCAAAGTATTACGATAACGCTCAAGATGCGCCCGCTCGCTACTGATCAATGCATTAAGGTTTCTAGCCAATCCTCGCAATTCCGTCGCATAACTACCATCAAGTAAAGACTTTTCTCCTCGCTCGATTGCTTCCAGATCTCTCACGATCAAACGAAGCGGACTCAAACCCCAGCGCAGAACTAAAAATTGAATCAGAATTAAAATCAAGCCCATCGCCAACAACCAAGAACCTAATGCAGTTTTAAATCGATCGACTTGCTTAGCGACAAACAAACTTTCCTCGGCTACGCTGAAAATATATTCTTGCTCCTTGCCTCGGTGATTTTCCCAAATCACTTTGTAATGCAAAACATAACGACCTTGTTCGTCGAGCAAAAATACAAATTTACCGGACTCCATCTCCGGTGCTGAAGAGGCATTCAAACCGATTGCCGAAGGGGAAAACCACACGACATCCCCATCGACCGGCTGTATCCAAGCATAAAGGCCGGAACCCGGATTAGAAAAGCGCGGCTCTCGTAACTCTTTGGGCATCTTGATTTGCCCGGCTCGAGTCAGCTCAGCTGCCGACAACAGCGAGTAAACTTGAATTTTTAAGTTTTCCCGGAGCGTTTGCTCGGCGCTTTCTCGATAACCTTGCTCCAAGACAATGGCAACCAATATAAAAAACGAGGCCAAAACGACGCCGGCGGAAACCAATAAACGAAAACTGAGCGATTTAGAATTCAAAGCAGACCACAGTAGTAAGTGACAAAAAGAAAGGTTTTATCCTAAATTCGGCAGTTCAACCATGAAGCTCATGAAAGATTTCAATAAATTACCAAAACATTCTCGCTAACCTTTTTGGTGAACGAAAGCTCTATAGAGACGTATAACAAGTTATTGAATTGACTTCTTATTCTTCATGACGCTCATGGTAAAACGCTTTTTCTAGGTTTATTCTGACGATCATGAAGTCGGAAGTTTCACCTCTGATCAAGAAAATAGTCGTTCAGGGCATATTATTTCCTGATTAGCAAGATGCTTTAGCTGAAGAAACTTATTAATTAGGTATTATTTTGTATTTTGGGAACTCATTATCGCCCCTATTCTCACTCAAAAGTCATATTCACAAATATTACCCAATCTCTGTGAACATGACTTGTTCCGATTACCGACCACTGAGAAAGTAAAAAATTAACCCATCGAATTGCATGAAGAAATCATACTCCCTTATGATTGAAAAACCGTCTAAGAATAAAAGGCATGGGATATGTCTATCGAGGACCGCCGTAAACCCATCCATGGGGGCTTGACGGCAGCGCTCGAACGCCAAGGATGGCGTGAATGCAGATTTTGCAGGAGCAAAAATCTGCCCTGCCGCCGACATCCTCGCTAGCCACCTCGTACCCTCATAAAGCAAACCATTTTTTTAGTATAAAGGGAGTAACTCGTACCCTATATCGTCATTCGCAGGTATAATCGAAACAAATTAATCCACGCATCCAAGCCGATCGTAAGCGCTCCTAAACGCTCGAGCCAACACGTAGGCAAATCTTATGCCAGAGATTAATTAAGGAATCAGGCAAAAGTGGCACATATTATTATTTCATCCGAAACTCCAAATCAAGCCGAACGCTGGGCAAGCATCCTCAGCGAGGAACATAAAACCAAAGTTTTGCATGATCTGAACAAAGTTTCTGAAAATACCGCTCACGATACTGTTAACTTGGTCGTTATCGATGCGAAACTTCTCGATTCGAGTTTTTCCTCCTTAGTTTCACTAGCGCAATTAAACCTTAAAGTACTTGTCATAGGTCAAAATTGGTCCGACGACAATCAAATCGAAGCCCTGGTTTCCGGATGCTCCGGTTACTGCGAAATGGATACCGTCGATCAATTACTCCTGAAAGCTGCGAACCACCTTCTGACAGGAGATATCTGGATACAAAGACACTTAATCCCTCGCTTAATCAATGCGCTGTCAGAGTTAAGTGGAGACTTAAGAAAAAATCGACATCACCAACAAGACATTGAAAATAAATTAACCCTGCTTTCTAAACGCGAATTAGATGTAGCCGAGCTTATCAAAACCGGCGAAAGCAACAAAGCAATCGCAGCCAAGCTCAACATATCCGAAAGAACGGTCAAAGCCCATTTAACCTCTATTTTCAATAAATTAGAAATACAGGACCGACTACATCTAGCATTATTTCTAAAAGAAATGAGTTCGCCATAATAAACGCTTAAGAAACTAACCTTGCCTATCCATTGGCGTCAATGCCATCAAGTTAGGCTATGTTCGCATTAATATACCCTTTGCTAGTCAAATTTCGGCAGTCCCTTAGGAGGCGCCGAATTTTGATCTACGACGGGTATAACTCGTAACAAGTTATTGAGTTAACTTCTTACTCTTCATGATCTTCATGGTGAAATACTTTTCTAGGATAATATCCTCTTTAAAAACTAAACCGTTTAGTTTAGTATTGCCTCAAACAAACAATCGCTCAGTCTATCTATGTCATCGGAATCTTGCGAACCTAAACGAGAAGCCATCATCGAAGGCGCGACACGCATGTTTATAAAACATGGCTTCCATCAAGTCAGCATGGACAGAATCGCTAAAGAAGCACCGGTTTCCAAAGCGACTCTCTACCAATATTTCGAAAATAAAAACGCGCTTTTTTCTGCGGTCATTTTTGAATTATGCCGATCCTTACTGGACACCATGGCCGAAATCACCCCCGATTCGAACGATATCAAAAAAAATCTTCGTGAAATCGCCCAAGCATTCATCGATTTAATCTATACCGAGGAAGCCTTGGCGATATATCGGCTCGTAATCGCTGAATGCCGAGATTTTCCTGAGTTGGGAGAAGTCGTTTACGACAGCGCTCCCAAAATAGCATTGACTCAATTGGAGCGTTATCTCGATAACTTGAAAGCCGGCGGACGCATCGATATTCCCGATATTGAATTTGCCGCCGATGCTTTTTTCAGCCTTCTCAAAGGCGATTTGCATTTTCAATGCTTGCTTGGCATCAGTGCACCGCCCTCCCCCGAACAAAAACGTCTCTTGATCGACCAAGTTATTGAGTTTTACCTGCGAGGTGTTTTGAATGCGACCAATTAGCATTAAACAATACAGCGCATTGTTGGCAATATTGCCGGTTTTTTGCGCTCAAGCCGAAACACTAGAAGAAGCTTTCGAACATGCATTGAATCAAAATCACCTAATTAAATCGGCCAAAGCCGATACCGAGGCATCCGAACAACAACTATACTCGGCGCAAAATCAACGTTTGCCATCGCTCAACATCAAAGGGGGCTACACTCAATTGAGCGAAACCCCCGCCGCGAAAACCGAGATCGAAGGTCAAGCCGCACAATTTCCGATGTCACAAGCCGGTAGCGGCCAAGCCGAAGTGATTGCGTCGGTTCCGATCTTCACTAGCGGGCGCATCAGTCATGGTATCGATGCGGCCGAAGCCGCCCTATCGGCGACACAGCAGAATGAAGTCGCAACCGCATTGACGATTAAATTACAGATAGCCGAAGCCTTTCTGGCAGTATTACGTGCGCAAAGCGCGCTGCAAGTAACGGAAAGTCACGCCGAAACACTGAAAGCTAACGCCGTCGATGTTGAGCGCTTGCATAGCCAAGGCATGGTTTCGAAAAACGACCGACTAGCCGCCGAAGTCGAATACGCCAATGCCCGGCAACTCGTCGTGCAAAACGACAATCGGCTTGATATCGCCAAAGCGCAATACAACCGGTTACTGAATCGCCGACTCGACGACCCTGTCGAACTGGAAGAACGCTTTCCGAGTTCCCCCGACGGCGCACCGGACGAATTATCCACCGAGGCACTCGCCCAACGCCCTGAACTTAACGCATTAAACAGCCAAATTACCGCCTTGCAAGAACAAGCCAGAAGCATTCAATCCGGCCTATTACCGCAAGTCGCTGTCAACGGCGGCTATCAATACCAGGAAAACCGTTACATGGCATTCGAAGGCATGTGGATGGTCAATGTCGGCATGGAATGGAAACTCGACGGCGGCACGCACCATCAGAGTCAATCGCTCAACAGACAGGCGTTGGCCTTGCAGGCACAGCGGGATGACATGGCTAGCATGATCGGACTTGAAGTCCGGCGCGCCTGGCTGGACATTCAGGAAACCGAAAAGCGTATCGAGGTCAGCCAACAAGCGATCGCCCAAGCCGATGAAAATTTGCGGGTCAACCGCGAACGCTATCGGCAGGGCTTATCCACGCAGACCGAAGTGCTGAAGGCCGAAGAACTCAGAATCACGACGCACAACAACTTCAATAATGCCCGTTACGATGCGGCGTTGGCGAAATTGAATTTGCGCCGTGCGCTCGGGATTTTGTAATCCGCCCAACGCATCTCGAAATATACCTTTCGCACTTCAAATTTCGGCAGTGCCTAAGGAGGCGCCGGGGTGCTCGGTCGATTTTTGCTCCTCGGCAATTGCTCCTGCATTGCCCTAATACACGCCATCCATGGCGTAATGCAAAATCGACATTCACGACATCCATGTCGATCGCAAAGGCTTTGCCTACATGGATGTATTCACGGCGTCCTTTGACGGGCCCCCGGCGCCGAATTTTGATCTACGATGAGTACAATCATTATCTTGACACTCTACCTATCTTTGCAAAGGAATCGTAACATGGGGAAATCCAAATCGACCGGACAAGCGGTTTTATTACTTGTTATCACGGCGTTGCTCAGCGCCTGCGGCAATAACGACGGAGAACCTGAACAAGAAATCGTCCGCACCGTGCGTATCGAAACGGTCAAGGTTACCGAGGCGCTTGCGCAACGCCGCTTCGTCGGCCGCGTGGACGCGTTAAAAACGGTCGATCTCTCGTTTCAAGTCGGCGGACGCCTGGCCGAATTGCCGGTACAACAAGGTACCGTGGTTGCCAAGGGCGGCTTGATTGCTGCGCTCGATCCGACCGATTTTCGACTGAACGAACAAGAAGCCAAAACACAATACGCCTTCGCACAACTCGATCTCGGTCGCAAACGCAATCTCGCGGCCTCGGATACGATACCGAAGATCATGCTGGACGAAGCCGAAACCGCCTTTAAACTGCGCCAAGTCGCACTGGACAATGCCCGCCGTAACCTATCGTATGCCCGTATCGCCGCACCATTCGATGCGTTAATTACGCGCCGTTTGTTGGATATCCATACCCATGTTGCGCCGCACCAAGCCGTAGTCAGGCTTCAGGACGTCAGTGCTTTACACGTCAAGATTAATGTACCGGAAGATCTAATCAGACTAATCGGCCTTGCCGACGCAATGAGTATCGAGGCGGAGTTTCCGGGTCAGCCCGGTAAACGCCTGCCGCTACGCTATCTGGAACATGCCACTGAAGCCGATGCGGTCGCGCAGACCTACGAAGTGACACTGGAATTGCAACGCCCGCACGATATGAAGATATTACCGGGCATGACCGTCAGCGTCTCGGTCGGCAGCCCTTTCGTCAACGGATCGACCGAAATCACGATCCCGCTCTCTGCGATCGATACCGATGAACATGGAAAGACCCGAGTTTGGCTATTTGATACGCAGACCGAAACCGTCTCGCCGCACGTTATCGAAATCGGCGCCGTCGCCGCCAGCCGCGTACCGGTATTATCAGGCTTGAGCGGCGGTGAACATATCATCACGGCCGGCGGACATTTGCTGCATGACGGCATGACGGTACGCCTTTTTACCGGATTTTAAGGACTATCGCCATGTCTATCGATATCGCACGCGCGGCCATCGAACGCCCGGTCAATACCTGGCTGATCATCCTGACTTGCCTGATCGGAGGCCTGTGGGGCCTATCCACGGTCGGGCGCCTCGAAGACCCTGCCTTTACCATTAAACAAGCCTTAGTCATTACGCCGTATCCTGGCGCGACGGCCGAAGAGGTCGAACTGGAAGTCACGGAACCCTTGGAATCGGCGATTCAACAATTACCGCAAATCAAACACATCACCTCGCGATCCAAACCCGGCATTTCCGAAATCGAAGTCGAAATCAAGGACACCTACGATGGCAATACGATGCCGCAGGTCTGGGACGAGCTGAGGCGCAAAGTCGGCGATGCTCAAAAAACCTTGCCGGAAGGCGCGAACCCATCGACCGTCAACGACGACTTCGGCGATGTATTCGGTATTTTTTATGCAATCACCGCACCGGGATTTTCGGATCGGGAAATCTTAGATCTGGCTAAATTTTTACGCCGCGAGCTGCTGACCGTGACCAATGTAGCAAAAGTCGAAACCGCCGGCATGCGCACCGAAACCATCTATGTCGAGGTATCGAATGCCAGGCTCGCGCGTTTCGGGCTACCGATGGCTCAGGTCTTAAATACCATTTCTTCGGAAAACAGGATCGCCGATGCCGGCGCGGTCACGATCGACGACCGGCGCATCCGCATTACCACTTCCGCCGGCTTCGATTCAGTCTCCGCGATCGAAGCGTTGCGCATCGGTCGTCCCGGAAGCACGGAACAAATCAGCTTGATCGATCTTGCCGAGATCCGCCGCGAACCGACCGAAATCCCGGACCATCTCGTGCACTTCAACGGCATGCCGGCCTTTACGTTGGCGATTTCTGGCGTCACCGACGCCAACATCGTCACGATCGGCCAGGCGGTCGAGGCGCGCCTGGCCGAACTGGCGCCGCGCATTCCTTTAGGGATCGAGATTCATCCGATTTACGAGCAACACAAAGTCGTTGACCAATCGATCGATGACTTCATCGTCAATCTAATCGTATCGGTCTCGATCGTGATTCTGTCGCTGTGCCTAATGATGGGCTGGCGCGTCGGTTTGATAGTCGGCGCGACGCTGCTGCTAACCGTGCTCGGTACGGTGTTCTTGATGCGTGTTTTTCATATCGATATGGAGCGCATTTCGCTCGGCGCGTTGATTATCGCGATGGGCATGCTGGTCGATAACGCGATCGTGGTTGCCGAAGGCATGCTGATTAACATGCAGCACGGCATGAACGGCAAGGACGCCGCGACCATATCGGTCAAACGCACGCAACTGCCGCTGCTCGGCGCGACCGTGATCGGCATCATGGCCTTTTCCGGCATAGGGCTGTCGCCGGACGTCACCGGTGAATTTTTGTTTTCGCTGTTTGCGGTAATCGGGATGTCGCTGCTGTTAAGCTGGATCTTAGCGATCACGGTAACTCCTTTGTTCGGTCATTTATTCTTGAAAGTCGAGCAAACCGGTGAGGACCCCTACCGTGCGTGGGTCTATCAAGCCTACCGCAAAACGCTAACCGCTACCTTAAAAGCCAGAGCCTTGACCGCTTTGATCATGGTCCTGTTGACTGCGGCCTGCTTCGCCGGTTTCGGCATGGTCAAGCAAGCCTTTTTTCCCGACGCCAACACGCCGTTGTTCTACATTCATTATCAACTGCCGCAAGGCAGCGATATCCGCTCGACCGAACGCGATATCGGCGAAATCGACGCAATTATCCGCGCCAAACCGGACGTTGTGTCAGTGGCAAGCTTCATCGGCCGCGGCGCCAGCCGCTATATGCTGACTTACGCGCCGGAACAACCGAACAGCTCCTATGGACTGTTTATTGTCCGTACAGAAAATCTCGACCCCATTCCCGCCTTGGCCGCGGAATTGAAAAACGAACTGAACGCCGCCTATCCCAATGCCGAAATCCGCACCGAACGACTGATGTTCGGTCCCGGCGGCGGCGCGAAAATCGAAGCGCGTTTTTCAGGTCCCGACTCCGCCGTGCTGCGCCGGCTCGGCAACGAAGCTTTGGATATCATGCGCGCCGACGGCAATCTCATCGATCTGCGCACGAATTGGCGGCAAAAGGAACTGGTGATGAAACCTGTCTATAGTCCCGAACGCGCGCGTATTGCCGGCATCGGTTTGAGCGACTTGGCGCAGGCCCTGCAATTCGCCAGCACCGGCATCCAAGCCGGTACTTACCGCGAGGACGACAAACAAATCCCCATCGTCGTTCGCCCGCCGGATGCCGAGCGGCGCGATGCCAAACAATTGCGCGACCGCTTGGTTTGGAGCAATGCCGACCAATCTTATATCCCGATCGCGCAAATCGCCGAACATTTCGAAACGGTCAGCGAGGATACCTTAATACACCGGCGCAACCGGGTGCGTACATTGATCGCGCAGGCCGACCCGTTACCGGAACTGACCGCCGATCAAGCCTTCCGCCGCATCCGCGCGCAAATCGAAGCCATTCCGCTACCGTCCGGTTATCGTTTCGAATGGGGCGGCGAATACGAAAGCTCGACCGACGCACAAACCGCGCTCAACGCCCAGATACCGGTCGGCTTCGTCGTCATGCTAGTCATCAGTATTTTGTTGTTCGGCAAAGTGCGTCAACCGCTGATCATCTGGCTGGTCGTGCCGATGTCGGTCTGCGGCGTCGTGATCGGTCTGCTGATTTCCAATCAGCCGTTCAGCTTCATGGCCCTACTCGGTCTGTTGAGCCTGTCCGGCATGCTAATGAAAAATGCGATCGTGCTGGTCGACGAAATCGACGCGCAAATCGACGAAGGTAAACACGGCCATGCCGCGATCGTCGACGCCGGCGTTAGCCGTCTACGCCCGGTATTCCTTGCCGCCGGCACGACGATACTCGGTATGATCCCATTGTTAACCGATGCCTTTTTTGCCAGCATGGCGGTCACGATCATGGGAGGACTGGCCTTCGCGACTGTGTTGACCCTGATCGCCGTGCCGGTGTTGTATGCGTTGTTTTTTGGGGTAAAAGCCGAAGCTGCGGCGAAATAGCTCTCTGCGGGACGGTTACAGACTTCGAAAATGGACAACGGCAACTTGAACGACGCCGGCCTCGACATCGCGACGAAGGCATCGCTCCTACAGCGACTGAAAGCCTTTGTGGGAGCGATCCCCTGATCGCGATCGTCGAAGTCGATACGACCGAAAACCGCACAACGGTATCGAAGTCGCAACGCCAAAGCCCCGAAAAAAACGGCTAAACGTTACAGACTTCGAAAAAGGACAACGACAACTTGAACGACGCCGGCCTCGACATCGCGACGAAGGCGTCGCTCCCACAGCGACGGGAAGCCTTTGTAGGAGCGATCCCCTGATCGCGATCGTCGAACTCGATACGACCGAAAAACGCACAACGGTATCGAAGTCGCAACGCCAAAGCCCCGAAAAAAACGCCTAAACGTTACAGACTTCGAAAAAGGACAACGACAACTTGAACGACGCCGGCCTCGACATCGCGACGAAGGCGTCGCTCCCACAGCGACGGGAAGCCTTTGTGGGAGCGATCCCCTGATCGCGATCGTCGAACTCGATACGACCGAAAAACGCACAACGGTATCGAAGTCGTAGCGCCAAAGCCCCGAAAAAAACGGCTAAACGTTACAGACTTCGAAAAAAGACAACGACAACTTGAACGACGCCGGCCTCGACATCGCGACGAAGGCGTCGCTACCACAGCGACGGGAAGCCTTTGTGGGAGCGATCCCCTGATCGCGATCGTCGAACTCGATACGACCGAAAAACGCACAACGGTATCGAAGTCGCAACGCCAAAGCCCCGAAATAAACGGCTAAACGTTACAGACTTCGAAAAAGGACAACGGCAACTTGAACGACGCCGGCCTCGACATCGCGACGAAGGCGTCGCTCCCACAAAAGATTTTTCTCCTGCGGGACGGAGTTGCAAACCCCGTCCCGCCAATGAACAAAAATCGTGGAGTCGGGTGCGTTCCTTATTCAGCAGAGATTAAGCGTCAAATGCGACAATCTCTCAAGTGCGGGAAAATTGACCGACGCCGATATCCGACGATCGCATGCCTTTCCTGCCTAACCCGCCAAGGCCCAAGCCTGGAGGCAAATACGATGAAAACGATTATCATGCTGCTTGTCGCGTTGATATCTTACGTGCCGACCGCATCCGCTCAACAAGAGAATCCGGCTTTCAGTCAAGCCGAACTCGATCAAATGCTGGCGCCGATCGCGTTGTATCCCGACGCACTATTGTCGCAAATACTGGTGGCGGCCACCTACCCTTTAGAAGTCGTCGAAGCGGCCCGTTGGTCGGTAGACAATCCGGGCCTCGAAGGCGAACAGGCTGCAAATGCCGCCGAACATCAACCCTGGGACCCCAGCGTCAAAGCCTTGGTTGCATTTCCGGGCGTCCTGAACCGGATGAACGACGACCTGAACTGGACTCGCGCGCTCGGCGACGCGTTTTTATTTCAAGAAGCGCAAGTCATGGATAGCGTTCAGAACCTGCGGCAACGAGCCTATGAGGCGGGCAACCTCAATTCGACGGAAAACGCGCGAGTCGTACGAGAAAATCAAGTTATCGTTATCGAACCGGCCAACCCTCAAGTCGTCTATGTGCCTTATTATAATCCACAGATCGTTTACGGCTCATGGTGGTGGCCCGGTTACGCCCCCATTTACTGGGGGCCGCCGCCCGGCATTCATTTGAACTTGGGCTTTAATTGGGGCTGGGGACGCGGCATCTTCGTATCGCCGGGTTTTTTCTTCAGCAGCTTCGACTGGTATCGACGCCAGACCGTAGTTGTCCATCGCCATCATATTTATCAACACAGACCTCATTTTTATTCGGGACGACACGTACGCTATGCAGACTTTCCTAGATGGCAGCATAATTCGAATCACCGCAGAGGTGTTGCCTATCGCCATGATTCGCTGCAGCGTCAATTCGGAACGTCAAGACGTTTCGGTGCCGACTATGCCAATACTCGCCGAAATAAATTCGATCGCACCGATAACATAAACCGGTCTCAATCGGGACGGCGCAACCAAGGCTGGAGCGGTTATGCCTCCACGCGAAATAATGACGATCGATCAACGGCCAAAAGCACCGGGCGGAGAGATAATCGCTCCGACACCGACAGAATGACAACAAGAGATCGTTGGCGCACTAATAGCACCAACTGGCCCCAATCCGACCAGCGCAATCGAGGCTGGAGCAATAATGCCGCCACGCAAAGTCATGACGATCGATCAACGGCCCAAAGCTCCGGACGCAGAGATAATCGCTCCGACACCGACAGAATGACAACAAGAGATCGTTGGCGCACTAATAGCACCAACCGGCCCCAATCCGACCAGCGCAATCGAGATCGGAGCAGTTATGCCACCACGCAAAGTCATGACGATCGATCAACGGCCCAAAGCTCCGGACGCAGAGATAATCGCTCCGACACCGACAGAATGTCGACAAGAGATCGTTGGCGCCAATCCAGCGGAATTTCGTCAAGCGGTTTGTCAAACGATTTAGGTTCGCGCAATTCCAGCACAAACGCTCAAAGCGCTTCATTCGGCAATACCCGGAGGCAAAGCAGTACCTATAATCGTGGCAACGCGCAACGGCGAGAAATTTCTTCGCAGCGAACGGCCTCCGATTTATCTTCAAACCGCGAAGCCGGGAGTCTTCCTGCGCAACGACGCTCTAGCGCCCCTAACCGAGAAACTAATCGAAACCAAGATTTTCATCGTCAAATTTCTAGTGGAGCAACTATTCAAAATAGACGCGCCAGCTCATACGGACCAACGTCTCCAGCTTTTTCACCAGAACGTCAACAAACCCGCCCCTCCACTAATGCGCGCGTAACAAGAACCGAAAACCGACTTCAGACTCCGTCTTCCTCGACGACCGTTAGTCGCGATAGAGGCGGCTCATCGACAGGTGTGCGTTATCGACCCTCAAACAGTAACAATAGTCGCGGCGACTCAGGCGGTTATTCCTCCGGCAGGTCATTCAATCGAAGAGAGTCATCAAATTCACGCTGACATACTTCGTGAGTAAAATCTCGCATTTAGGTTTATTCTAAAGTAGCATTTCACCATGAAGAATAAGAAGTTATAACTTTCGCACTTCAAATTTCGGCATTAGCCAACCTGATTAGCAAGATACCTCAGCTTGCCGAAGCCAAGTGTCCGAGCAGGGGCCAGTCGTAGTCGAAAAAACTAAAATATGCCTTCTGCGGGACGGGTTATTTAACCCGTCCCCAACGTTTCGGTTTGCCCTAAACATTTCGGCTGACTTCGGCCAAAGTCAAAACGTTTAGGACGGGGTTGCAAACCCCGTCTTGCTAGGGATATGCTGGTTTTTGGGCTTTAGCTGAAGAAACTTGCTAATCAGGTTAGCCAATGGAGGTGCCGGGGTGTTCGGCAAAGGCTTTGATAGCATGGATGCTATCATAGAGCCTACATGGACGTATTTACGGCGTCCTTTGACGGGCACCCCGGCACCGAAATTTGACAAGCAAAGGGTATAATACAATAACGTGTTATTCGTTTGTATAGAGCTTTCGTTCACGCAAGAGGTTAGCAGGAATGTTCAGATAATCTCTTAAAATACGTCAACTGCTTCATGGTTAAACTACCGAATTTAGGTTTATGCCCAACAATTCATTGCTTGGCATAAACCTAATCCGTAAAAATCAACCTACTTCTCAGTCGACGTTTGCTTAAACACCACATCGGCTTTCGTCCCACCCTTGCCTGGCGAAGTGCCGAGAACTAGCTCCGCTTGATGTAAGTCGGCAATTTCCTTGACAATCGGAAGTCCTAATCCGCAGCCATCCCCAGGACTTCCCGGAATTCGATAAAAGCGCTCGAAGATTTTATCCATTTCGGATACCGGTATGCCCGGCCCATCGTCCTCGACAGTCAACGTAGGCGAAGAACCCGGCTTTAACCTTACGATTATGCTACCGTTCTCTCGTCCGTAACAAATCGCGTTATCGAGAAGATTGACCAATAACTCGCGAATTAAAATTTCGTTGCCATTGATATAAACCGCATGTTTAGGGCCTTCGAAACTGAGCTCGATATTATTCTGCAAGGCCTTAGGAACCCATTCGCTGCTGACCTCCCTCACCAGCGCCAATAAATCGAACTTTTCCAAAAGCAGCCCGCTTTCAATTGCACCCGATTTAGCTAATGCCAAAAGTTGAGAGATGATATGAGAAACCCTGTCGGCACTGCTTTGAATTTGCAGTAAGGCCGGCTTCATTGCCGCCATGTTATCTTCCCGTAACGCTCTCTCCGATTGCAATTTCAGCCCCGCTAGCGGCGTACGAAGTTGATGCGCGGCATTAGCGATAAAGCGTTGCTGAGAAGCAATCGCGCCATCCAAGCGCTTCAACAAGCCATTAATGGTATCGGTCAAAATCCGTACTTCCGCAAAAACATGCGCTTCAGGGATCGGACTTAAGTCTTTCGGGGAGCGCATCGCAATTTCATCGGCCAATCCGCGTAAAGGACTCAAGCCTCGATAAACGGCCTTGCGCATATAGAAACCAATAAAAATCGCTAAAACAATCGGCGGAATCAAATCGGCCAATAAAATATCCATCATCATGTTGCGGCGCTTGTTGAGCGTCTCGGCAACATGCACGAATACGATTTCCGGAAGATCTTCCCGCGCGACAAGGATAGAGACTCCTCGGACAGACTCGCCTCGAACCGTATCATTGAAAAAAACCGGCGTCGACCAATCGGTCGATTCATCGAAAGGTTCGGGAACGAAGCTATCTCCGGCGATCATGCCTTGGTTTTCAGCGATGATTTTGAAATAAGTCTTGTCTAATTCATCCCATTTGAAAATGGTCAACGCAGCCGGGGGTAATTCCGCAATAATCCGATTGTCATTCACTTTGATTTCCTGCACCAAAGAACCTGCCGAATCCAATAGCCATCGATCGTAAGCTTCATCGACATAATGCCGCGTAACATAATAGGAACTAACGGCTTCAAACACGACAAACAGCAAAACCGGCGTGATTAACCGAATCAGTATTTCGGTTCTTAGCGTTCTATTTTGCTCCATCGCTACCCGTCTCCAGCAAGTAACCTAAACCCCGTACTGTCCGTATAACGGCGTCGTAAGGTTCGATGCGCTTTCGAACGCGGTGCACATATACTTCGATCGCATTATCGGCCAATGCATCGCCGTCCGCCGACAAACGCTGCGCGATACGATCCTTGCAAACCACTTTGCCTGCTTGTAACAGCAAAATTTCGAGAACCGCCGCTTCACGAGCCGATAACACCAATAACTGCCCATCCGCGGAAACTTGGTTATTTTGAGTATCGAGCGAAAGACGACCCACTTCGATGGTATAGCTGAAGCCCCCATAACAACGCCTGATCAAAGCGTGAATACGCGCTTCCAACTCCATTAGCTCGAAAGGTTTGGTCATGTAGTCGTCCGCACCTTGACGAATACCCTCGATGCGGTCGTTCATACTTTCCCGTGCCGTCAAAATCAATATTGGCAATGAAACCTTGCGGTTACGAAATTTGCGCAATAATTCTAAACCGTCCATATCGGGCAACCCCAAGTCGAGCACAATCAAATCGAAATCTTGTGCTTCTACCAATTGCTCGGCATAACGCCCGCTTTTGGTGGCGGTAACAACGTAACCGGTTTTTTTAAGCGTATGAATCAATCCATCGGTAAGAACGGAATCATCTTCGATCAATAAAATATTCATAATAGTTAAAGCATAAACAAAACGATAAACCTAAAAAATCAGTCGGAGCGCTTGGAATTCGTTCGTGTTGGGCAAAGAGAGCCCCTCATGGACGGGTTCACCCCGCATAGGCGCCAACTTAAGGAAAAACGCGCCATTCCGCCAGGTTGGCGGAATCCAGGGCCAGGGATGGCAATGCTTAGCTTCACACTCATGTAGACAATCCATGCCGATATGACGAATAAAGCCACAAATACACCATAGTATAGGCACTAAGTTGGCGATTATGGGGTCACCCCGCACCAAAAATTATCTAAATAGTCATTTACTGTGAAAGTCCGCAAATCCGAAGTCCTTATCTAATTTTTCGATATGCAAAGCTCAGCAACGAAAATGCCGGTTCCGAAGAGGGTGCGGTTACTCGTCCGACAGGCGTCGGCGGCAAGGATAGCCGCCGTCGAGACTACATGGACGTATTCAAGGCGTCCTGTCGGGCGAGTGACCGCACCCTCCCCAACGCCCCGCACTTTCATTTACTGGGGCGATTGCCAGGCTTTCATGAACTTTAGGCTATCGAACATTGATACTGAGTTCATAACGTTCCGTAATAAGCATACCTCATACCTAACAAAATTGAACGATTATTAAGTAAGAATGGACCAGAAATCAATGCCTAATACTAAACTGCATACTCAGGCTAAATAGTTATACCCATCGCACTTCAAATTTCGGCATTGACGTATGGAGGCGCCGGGGTGTTCGGCAAAGGCTTTGACAGCAGGGATGCTGTCACAGAGCCTACATGGACGTATTCACGGCGTCCTTTGACGGACACCCCTGCGCCGAAATTTGACCAGCAAAGGGTATACAATCCGGTTAAAAATAAACATCGTTGAATTGAAAGCATTTTGAAAGGTAGTATCGATACAATACCTTCCAAACCAAACTATCGGTCCTCATTAGATTCGATAATCGCTAATTGATGCGATTGGTTTAAACCAAACAAAATTAATTTGTAACAATTCGGTTTTTTGCCGGACTGGTCTAGTGTATTGATTTAACAGGAAGCGTTTCACTGACACATAAATTCTTTTTCACTGTATCGAACTTTAAGAATTTAAGCGTCCGTTGTACCTCCCTTTGAAAACTCTAAAACATGGACTCGCAGGTCACCGCCTCGAACAAAACGAAACGAAGACCAGTGAAGAGTATATGAAGAAAATCTGTCTTGCCGTTGTAAAGCCGACAAATCAATAAGCTATAACATCCAGATTAAACAGATCGAAACGTTACGATTTTCAACTATAGAAAATTGCAAACAGCAAGGCGGAAACTATGAAATCATTCGAAAAGCTGTTAATGGAAAACAAAAAATGGGCCTCTGACAAGCAAAGCATAGACCCCAATTTTTTTAAACATCTTGCAAAAGAGCAAAGACCCGAATTCCTTTGGATCGGATGTTCGGATAGCCGTGTTCCGGCAGAACTCATCGTAAATGCCGAACCCGGCGAAATTTTCATTCATCGCAACATTGCTAATCAGATGGTGGCGACCGACTTCAATTGCTTAAGCGTCTTGCAATATGCGGTAGCTGTGTTGAAAGTCAAGCACATTATCGTTTGCGGTCATTACAACTGCGGCGGAGTTAAAGCCGCTTTATCCAAACAACACCCGAAATTGGTGCTGACCAATAAATGGCTCATGCATATCAAGGACGTCTATCGCTTAAATAAAGATGAAATCGACAGCCTTCCCACCGAAGAACAGCGCGTTAACCGGCTGGTAGAGCTCAATATTCTCGAGCAAGTCCAAACTCTCGCGCATACATCGATTATTCAACAAGCCTGGCATCAAGAACAGCGACCGATCATTCACGGCTGGGTCTATGGCCTGGAGAACGGCTTATTAAACTCGCTAGCGACGATTTATCCGGATGCCGAAATTGACCCGATATTCAAATACGATTATCAATATGCATGAATATAGAGCGGACAATACGTCCCAAATCACGAGGAAATGAACGATGATTTTGCAACGTTTACGACTATTTAACACATTTTTCGACAGTCGCTGGGAGGACCTGACCCGCGACACTTGGATGCAAACGACCTATCGAGATTTCAGCGCCGGCTTGATCGTGGCACTGACAGCAATCCCGATGGCCATGGGCTTTGCAATGGCCATGGGCTTGCGTCCCGAACAAGGCATTATCGCCGGAGCGTTAGCTTGTGCAGTCGGGCGAACCTGGGGCGGCTCAAAATATCAAGTTTACGGCCCTACCGCAGCCTTTATTCCCTTAATTGCCGCACTGATGATGAAGTACGGCGAAACCAATGGGGGCAGCGCTCAGGAAGCCCACGGCTTTCTCGTATTAGTCTCGATCATAGCCGGCGTGATATTGATGCTAATGGGCGTCTTCGGTCTCGGCAAATACGCCAAGCTGGTCCCGAACTCGATTGTCGTCGGCTTTACGGTCGGCATCGCAATCGTGATTGCGCTCACCAATGTCGAAGATATCCTAGGCGTGGAAAACTTCAAGGATATGCTCGGCCAAGATGAGGGAATCACCGGAGGTTTGACTCATAATATTGCAGCCGCGTTTAACAATCTCCACATGATCAATGGCTGGTCTGTCGCAATAGGCTTGGGTACGTTTGTCCTGACGAAGTTTTTGCTGCGCATCTCGATTTTTATTCCGGCACCGCTGATTGCGATCGCTGCCTCGACTATCGTGACCGCGACACTGCTGAAAGATAAAGGTATTATTTTAGTTGGCGATATTTACGGTTCCATTCCCAACAATTTCTTCGTCTTCACCCCGCCGGTGATGCCGACGATGACTTCGGGTGTTATGGTCGATATCGTTTATTTCACACTAGCCATCGTTTTCGTATCGGGCGTCGAAAGCTTGCTGTGTTCGTCGATGGCCGACCGCCTTGCCGATAATCGTAAAACCCCGTTCAATCCCGATAAGGAATTTTGGGGACAAGGCTTGGTACAAGTTCTGGTCCCGATGGTAAACGGCTTTCCTTGCACCGGCGCCTTGGCGAGAACCGCGACCAGCATCAAGGCCGGCGCGGTGACGCCTTTGGCCGGTTATTTCAAAGCCGTTCTCAAATTGGCGTTGGCTTATTACATCGCCAGCTATCTGGAAGCCGTACCCATGGCTTGCATCGGCGGTATTTTATTATGGGTGGCCACCAACATGGTTAAACCATCCGAAATGAAGGAAGTGCTGGGACACAATAAATTCCATGCCGGATTGATGATTTACACTGCGGTAATGGTGCCGATGACCGACTTTTTGACCGGCGTACTTTCCGCTTTAGTTATTTATGTCTTGTTGTTTAAATTTCTGGACAAGCCCGTCAAGCGCGAAGAAGAGCACGTTGCCGAGGTGGTCGGCGCGGATCAAGCCATTATTTCCGCCCCAGGCCGTTTTAACAGGGTAACGATTCCTTTGGCGATGACCGCCGAAGACGCGGAATTACTGCATTACGCCGCCAAATTGGCGGAACGCGATATTGCCAAGGAATTTCATTTCGTCCATGTCATTCCTCCGCAAAAACAACCTATTAAACCGAATCAAGAAGCATCGATCAAACAAAGTATACGCGACGAAGTCGAGAAGTATTTCGATACCGATATCGAGCATGTGACTTTTATGTCGCATGTACTGAGCGGTCCATCGCGTCTCGATAAGTTGATTGAATATACTGTCGCCTCCAATTCGGACCTGATCCTATTAGGTCACCGGAAAAACCGTACCGGACAACGCTCGTTGGGCCGCCGTCTGGCAATGGTAACCAAGGCATCTGTTTGGATGGTTCCCGAAGGCACGAGCCGGGATATCAAGCGCATTATCGCTCCGGTGGATTTCTCGCAGCCTTCGGCCGATAGCTTATCTCATGCGACTGCAATAGCTAAATTGCATGGCCTGAATGAAGTTACAGCCTTGCATGTTTATTTCGATCCGTCGACGATTCGCTATGATGAACATATCGATGAAGTCAAGTGGCACGAACAACAAGCTTTCGAAGAGTTTTTAGCTAAAATAGAAACTCACGGCATCACCGTAAAACCGGAATTTGTCGAAAGCAGTATTCCGAGCAACGCGATTCTGCATAGAGCCAAGGAACTGGATGGCGACTTGATCGTAATGAGTACCCGCGGGCGAAGCAACACCGCGACTATTCTACTCGGCAGTGCAACATCGCAAATCATGATGGACTCTCCGATTCCGATTGTTGCGATTAAGCATTACGGGGATCAATTAGATTTGCTCGATGCCTTAATCGCCAGTCGATTCTGGGAGCGCTCAGACCCGAAAACGAACTAACTATTCGTCACAACCGGTCTGCAACTCCTTCGTTGCAGGCCGGTTGTGCAATTGAACCAAGTCGCCGAAACCAAACCATGACCTTGGTTTCCGCCCCCCAAAAATAGATATTTCCTCTATCGCTTATACAAGCTCGCAATACTTGACCGCACAGTTGCCCGTTTCACTGTTATAATCTTTAACAGGACTTGAGTTATCAAACTTCCTGATCGCCGCCTGATACGACCATCATACAAAGACTTAGGATTTCGCGATAAATAACTCCCTGGAGCTACCAGCTTTGTCGAGAATTCGATTACTCGTTTGACAGGATTACGTCCTTGTACACTTCCCTGCGGCCGATACCAGTTAATCGAGCAACCGAACCCTCCATAAAATAGGGAAATTGTTGATGACCAAATCCTTACGCGTCTATTGAAATGATATTGTCAGCATAAAATCAACCATAAAGGAGCTTTATATGGGCAAATCAAAGCAAAAAGTCGAGAAAATAGCGAAGATCGATTGGCACGCATCATCGACCGAGAAAGTTCTCAAACAACTCGGCGGCAACCCGGACGGACTTTCCGGACAAGAAGCCGTATCCCGTCTGCAAAAATATGGCGCAAATCGTTTGCCCCCGGCCAAAACCCGAGGTCCGTTACTGCGCTTTTTTTCCCAATTTCATAACTTATTAATCTACGTCTTGATAGGTGCAGCAGTCGTCACGGCATTGCTCGATCATTGGATCGATACTTACGTGATCATCGCCGTCGTGTTTGTCAATTCGATTATCGGTTTCGTTCAAGAAGGCAAGGCTGAAAAATCGCTCGAAGCAATTCGACATATGTTGGCGCCACGCGCGACGGCATTGCGCGACGGTAATCGAATAGGGATTCCGGCCGAAGAATTGGTTCCCGGCGATATCGTGATTCTCGAACCGGGCGATAAAGTTCCCGCCGACCTGCGCTTAATTTCGGCAAAGGGCCTGCAAATCCAAGAGGCCGTCCTGACCGGCGAATCGGTCGCTGTCGAAAAAACAACCCAAGCGGTCGAAGCAAATGCCGACTTAGGGGACCGTTTTCCGATGGCCTATTCCGGAACGATGGTTGCAGCCGGACACGGCAAAGCGATCGTCGTAGCGACCGGTGCCGATACCGAAATCGGCCGCATCAGCGGCATGATTTCTAGTATCGAAGAGTTGACTACTCCGCTGCTTAAACAAATCGCGATTTTTTCCCGCTGGCTGACCTTGGCGATCATCCTGATTGCCGCAAGCGTCTTTGCTTTCGGTTTTTATATCCAGGGAACCGATCCCTCGGAAATGTTCATGACCGTGGTCGGCCTCGCTGTAGCGGCCATTCCTGAAGGTTTACCGGCAATCCTAACGGTAACATTGGCCATCGGCGTCCAGCGCATGGCCTCCCGCAATGCCATTATCCGCCGACTGCCGGCAGTCGAAACACTCGGCGCCGTATCGATCATTTGTTCGGACAAAACCGGCACACTGACGCGTAACGAAATGACCGTCAAATCCATCGTAACGTCATCCAAACTCTATGAAATCAGCGGCGTCGGCTATGAGCCTTCCGGCGACTTTTTCTCGGGCGGCGAACATGTCGCTATCGACAAGCGCCCTATTTTGCAGCAAATCGTTAAATACGGCGCCTTATGTAACGATTCGTCCCTGCGCCAAAAAGACGATCAATGGATTGTCGACGGCGACCCGATGGAAGGCGCCTTATTAACCGTTGCCATGAAAGGCGGTTTCGAACCTACCGACCTGCACCGCAAAAATACTCGAGGCGATGTGATTCCGTTCGATGCCCAACACCGCTTCATGGCTACCTTGAATCACGACCATGAAAACCATCAGTATATTATCGTCAAAGGCGCACCGGAACGTTTGATCGAACTATGCACCTTAGAACGTCAAAAAGACGGCGATGTTGCTATCAATCCTGCTTATTGGACCGGCTGGATCGATGAGGTCGCCTCACTCGGACAACGCGTTTTGGCCATCGCTTTCAAACCGGTCGAAGAAGGTAAAACCGAGCTTAATTTTTCGGACCTGGATGACGGTTTGATACTGTTGGGACTTATCGGCCTAATCGACCCGCCGCGCGAGGAAGCGATACAAGCCGTCAAGGAATGCCGCGCGGCCGGTATCCGCGTCAAAATGATCACTGGCGATCACGCCGCGACTGCCCGCGCGATTGCCGCGCAATTACACCTTGAAAATCACGATGAAGTCATGACCGGCCAAGACCTGTCTTCGATCGGCGACGATGAATTGATCGAAGTCGCCGCGCGCGTCGATATCTTCGCCCGAACATCGCCGGAACACAAATTGCGACTGGTTACCGCCATGCAGGCAGGCGGCAATGTCATTGCCATGACCGGAGATGGGGTTAACGATGCTCCAGCTTTGAAACGAGCCGATGTTGGTATCGCAATGGGTCGGACCGGAACCGAAGCCGCCAAGGAAGCTTCGGAAATGGTGCTGGCGGACGACAATTTCGCATCGATCGCACGCGCAGTCCGCGAAGGCCGTACCGTCTACGATAATTTAAAGAAAGCCATCATTTTTTTATTGCCGGTCAACGGCGGCGAATCGATGAGCATCATCGCCGCGGTATTGACCGGCCTGACTTTGCCGATCACGCCGCTACAAGTCCTTTGGGTCAATATGGTCAGCTCGGTCGCCTTGGCAATGGCGCTGGCCTTCGAGCCGTCCGAGCCTAGCGTCATGCAGCGTCCTCCGAGACCTAAAGACGAAGCGATGTTGTCCGGCTTTTTATTGTGGCGCATCACCTTCGTTTCGCTGCTGTTTTTTGCCGGCATTTACGGTATTTTCCTCTGGAGCCAACTGCACGGCTCGACGCTCGAAGAAGCACGAACTTATGCGGTCAATACGTTGGTTATGCTGGAAGTCTTTTACCTTTTAAATGTACGTTACCTAAGCAGTTCCTCTCTATCGTTCAAACACTTATTCAGCTCTAAAGCCGTTTTAATCGCAATTTTTGTCGTTATTACGCTTCAAGCCATATTTACTTATGCACCGTTCATGGAACACTTTTTCGACACCCGTCCGGTCGACTTCATCCATGGCATGGAAATCGTCGGAATCGGCCTGTTCTTGTTCATCATACTGGAATTGGAAAAATTGATTAGACGCCTATTTTCTAACCGTCGGGCTAAAAACCTTAAAGCCCAACCGAAAGCCAAGAGGTAAATCTTAAGGAACGTGCATTTTCCTCAAACAGTTTCTATGCAGAGCATCACTGCTATTAAGTTAACGGAAACTCGTCATTCCGACATGGACTGGCGGAATCCAGTGCCATGGATGGCAAGCTTTTGAGGTGTATTAGAGCCTGAATGCAAGCATTATTTATTTCTGTGATGGCTTAACTTAATGGCATTGATGTAGAGACTGGGAACCATAGACAACGCCCATGACGCTCGGACCACATTCTCGTTTACATTTGGGTATAATACCTTTTTGTTTTCAATAGAATCAGCTCATTGAACGTGCAATACTCTAAAGTTAGCGTGATAGCCCCCGCCCGTCTGCATATGGGCTTTATCGATTTGAGCGGCGCGCTGGGGCGCCACTTCGGCAGCATCGGCGTCGCGCTGAATGAAATCAACACCCGCTTAAGTATTAGACCGGCCGATCATTTGACCGTAACCGGGATGTCCGCTTCTCGAGCCGAAAAATGTGCGCGCAAACTCTGTGCGGCACTCAATCTTCCCGAGTCATTTAGCATCGATGTCGAAACGTCGATCCCGGAACATGTCGGATTAGGCTCCGGTACGCAAATGTCGCTGGCGGTCGGCATGGGCTTGAACCATTATTTCGGCTTAAATCTAACGGTTCGCGATATCGCGCGATTAACCGATAGAGGCATGCGTTCGGGTATCGGCATCGGTGTATTTGAACGAGGAGGATTGGTTGTCGATGGCGGACGGGGCGAGCGAACGGTGACCCCCCCGGTATTGGCGCACATGCAAATTCCCGACGATTGGCGCATTATTTTAGTGTTCGACAAGCGCGGACAAGGCTTGCATGGTAAGCAAGAAATTCAGGCTTTCGAAGCGCTACCCCCATTTCCGCAACAAGAAGCGGCTCGGCTTTGTTATTTATTGATGATGCAAGGATTACCCGCAGTTGCCGAACACGATATTGTCAGATTCGGCGAAGTCGTTACGCAATTGCAGCGCTCGGTCGGCGAACATTTCGCTCCGGCACAGGGCGGCATTTTCACCAGCCCGGAAGTTGCCGAATCCATGGCATGGTTGGAAGCGCAAGGCTGCGTCGCGATCGGCCAGACCTCCTGGGGGCCGACCGGCTTTTGCGCTTTGCTGGGAGCCGAGCAAGCCGAAGCGATCACCGAACAAGCGCGCCGACAATTTTCACGCCATCCTCATTTGAGTTTTGTCACGGTCGGCGTCAGTAACAGCGGCGGCCAAGTATCGGCCGTCTAATTCGCTTATTGATTCCTAAAGCCGGCACATACTCGCTTAAGCGATAGACTTTTAACATCATAAACTGCCATTTTTGAATCCCAGCATTAACAACCCTATTTTGATTATTGCCAACTCCGGCCGCATGCTGGCCGAGGCAGCCTTCCAGTCGGGGTTCATGCCGTGGGTAATCGATTTGTTTGCCGACCAAGATACCCTGAAATATTCCGAACGGTTATTTCGAATCGAAGCATTGGACGAACCCTTTTTAAAAGCCATTATTGCCGGTTTCAGCTCCCTGCACCCGATGTCTCCAGCGGTATATGGCAGCGGCCTCGAGCATTATCCCAAGGCGCTCGAGCTCATTAGCCGCGAATGCGAATTAGTCGGCAACGATATAAAAACCATTCGACTGATTCAGCAAAAAAAATGTTTTTTCGAATTACTCGATCATTTGGAAATAGACTATCCTCACGTCTCCTTTACCGAACCGAAAGGGACTGAACAATGGTTGGTCAAACCCGAAACCGGTGAAGGCGGCCTGGGTATTCGTCTGTTTCGAGCCGGCATGCCGACCCAACGAAACCTCTACTGGCAAGAATTTATCGAAGGGACGGCCTGTTCCGCTTTATTTCTTGCAGACGGAAGAAATATTCGCATTATCGGTTTCCATACGCAATGGTGCGAAAACCTGAATGCCGACCAACCCTTCCTATTTGCCGGCGTCATCAATCGCTGCCCCCTGTCCGCCGAGCAAGCCGATATCATTCATTCGTGGATCACCGCCATTGTGCGAGCAATCCCGCTTAAAGGCCTCAACACCCTCGATTTCATTATCCAAAGTGAGCGAATTTATGTATTGGAGATCAATCCCCGCCCATCGGCTAGCATGCAATTATATGATGCCGATTTATTCCGAGCGCATCTCAATGCCTGTCGGGGCAACTTAGACAATACGAACTTTACGAGTCGTACGGTTTGCGCTTATCGAATCATTTACGCCGACAGAAGCATCACTATTCCCGATGCCTTTTGCTGGCCGAAAGCCTGCCGGGATTTACCGATTGCCGGCTCGATAATTCGCAAAGGACAGCCTATATGCAGTATCATTGCCCGCGATATAAACGTTCGGAACGTTCAGCGGCAATTGAACGAAATCCGGCAAACCATTTTTCAATCATTCAATTAAAGGTGTTTTAGGTCATGGCATCAAAAGCGAGCGTTAATAGACTAGCGCAGCCTCTGGTTAGAGAACTCATCGAAAATGCGGCTAAATTACGAGTCGGCGTAGAAAAGTTGGCGAACGGCTGCACCATCATCGACGCCGGCATCGACATGCCGGGCGGTTTGGAAGCAGGCCGAATCATTGCCGAAATTTGTTTGGGCGGCATGGGCTCGGTCTCTATCTCGCACAGTTGTTACACCGCGAATTGGCCATTGACAGTCAATGTGCATACCGGTAACCCGGTCTTGGCCTGTCTCGGCAGCCAATACGCCGGCTGGAGTTTGTCGCATGAAAAATATTACGCGCTCGGCTCCGGTCCTGCACGGGCCATGGCGGTCAAAATCAAGGATGGCCAACAAGAGCCTGTCGAGGAGCTATACAAAGAATTGGCCTATCGCGACGATGCGGAAAACACCGTATTGGTGATCGAAAACGATGCGATCCCGCCGCTCGAAATCGTCGAAAAAGTAGCAAACGCTTGTCAAGTAGACCCTTGCAACTTAACCATCATCGTCACGCCGACCAGCAGCCTGGCAGGCGGCGTTCAGGTCGTCGCGCGGGTTTTGGAAGTTGCGATGCATAAGGCGCATGCCTTGCATTTTCCGCTGGAAAACATCGTCGACGGTAGCGGCAGCGCGCCAATCTGCCCGCCGCATCCGGATTTTATCAAGGCGATGGGGCGCACCAACGATGCGATATTGTTCGCGGGGCAAGTTCATATTTTCGTCAAAGGCAGCGACGAAGCAGCCGAGAAGCTCGCAAAAGAGTTGCCTAGCTCGACTTCGAAGGATTACGGCAAACCGTTCGCGCAAGTCTTCAAAGAATACAATTACGACTTTTTCAAGGTCGATGCAATGCTGTTCAGCCCGGCAAGTGTCATCGTGACCGCAGTCGAATCCGGCAAGAGTTTCCGCGCCGGCAAACTCGACAATGCGTTGCTCGATCAATCGTTCGGCGCTTAAGAGTTTCGACACATGGGTAGAATTGCCGTTTTCACAGACGATCCGGGTTGGCACGGCAAAGCATTGCGTCTTGCATTCGCCGCTCGCGGCTATTCGGCGGACTATGTATCGTTAACTGAGTGCCGCTTGAATCTGGTTTCGGAAGGACTTCCTGTTTCGATTCCGGGTTTCGAGCATGCCCTGCCCGACGCCGTGTTTGTACGCGGCGTACCGGGCGGCTCCCTCGAGGAAGTCGTGTTTTATCTCGACATCCTCCATGCGCTGAAGATCATCGGCGTTCCGGTGTACAACGACGCCGGAGCAATCGAACGCAGCGTCGACAAGGCGATGACCAGCTTCCTGCTTCGGCAAAACGATTTGCCGACGCCTCCGACCTGGGTTTTACGCGATAGAAAAGAAGCATTAACCATCGCCGAATGCGAACTCGCGCAAGGCCGCATGATCATCAGCAAACCTTTATTCGGCTCGCAAGGCGAAGGCGTCCGACGCATCGAAAAAATGCTGGATTTGTTTTGGTTAACCGGCAGCCGCGGCATCTATTATTTGCAACGCTTTGTCGATTGTTACGGCGAAGGCTATTCCGATACGCGAGTATTCGTTATCAACGGCCGCGCGGTCGCCGCGATGCGGAGGAAAGGTACATTTTGGTTGAATAATGTTGCCAAAGGCGCTAGTTGCGAACGGGTCCAATTGGAATCCGAATTATCGAAATTAGCTATCAAGACAGCGGAAGTCGTCAAAATGGACTATGCCGGCGTCGATATCATTCGCGAAAAAAACGGCGATTACACCGTGATCGAGGTCAACAGTATTCCCGCATGGAAGGGCCTGCAAAGCGTTTGTGATATCAATATCGCCGAATTACTCGTCGCGGATTTACTGGACAGGCTTGTCGGCGATCATCGCCCCGAATTGCAAACGGTTGCCTCATGATGACTATCGAAACGCTTGAAGATTTGTACCGACAAGCTTGCGAGATCGAATTACAGGCTTTTAAGCCGGGCAACGTCAGTGTTCATGCAGACGGGCACGACATGTCCGTCGATGATTTCAGAATCAGCGCAAAGGTCAGCGCACCGCATATCGCAAATCCAAATTACTCGCTTGGCGAAAAAATTTATTATGCGATCAAGGCCACGCGCGATGCAGTCGGCTGTAATACCAATCTGGGCATTGTTTTATTATGCGCGCCACTTCTTCAAGCCGCATTATTACGAAAACCGAATTCGACGTTAAGACAAGCTTTACACGACGTATTAAATAATACGTCAGTCGACGATGCCGACTGGGTCTTCAAAGCGATCGTTTTAGCCTCTCCGGGCGGTTTAGGCCACTCATCCGAACAAGACGTTTCAGAGCGGCCGGCCGTCAATTTGACTGAAGCGATGCGAATCGCGGCCGACAAGGATCGCATCGCTTTACAGTACTGCTCGGATTATAAAGATATTTTTGATTTCGGAGTTTTAAGGTATAATGCTTGGCTAACTCGATGGGCTGAAGCTAATTGGGCGGCTGTAGCAGTCTATGTCGGGTTGCTGAGCCTTTATCCCGATAGTCATATCGAGCGGAAATACGGCAATCGCTTTACGCTTTCGGTGACATCCAAAATGGACATGGTTAACCAAGCCCTGCAAGATTCTGATAATCCGAAAGAAATCGAACCTTTACTGCGTAGGATTGACGCGGAATTTAAATCCGAAGGCATCAATCCGGGCACGACGGCCGATTTAACAGTAGCGACGATTTTAGCGGTATTTCTGGAGGATCATATTAGCAATTCGAATTGCTAATGGGTCTTCAAAACGGATTTACACTTAAAGTAAATAAATTAATTCTCACTGTTCATATTATTCTTCAAAGGAGACAACTAGCATGGCTAAAATCAACAACCTGCGCGTAGGCGAATCATTGGTAGGTGACGGCAACGAAGTTGCGCACATCGACTTGATCATCGGCCCACGCGGCTCGGCTGCCGAAACCGCTTTCGCTAACTGCTTGACTAACAACAAAGACGGTTTCTCCAGCTTGTTGGCTGTTGTTGCACCTAACCTGATGGTTAAACCTGCAACTGTTATGTTCAACAAAGTAACCATCAAAGGCTCGAAACAAGCCGTTCAAATGTTCGGCCCTGCGCAACGCGGCGTAGCCATGGCTGTTGCGGATTCAGTTGAAAACGGCACCATTCCTGCCGATGAAGCTGACAACCTGTTCATTTCTGTTGGTGTTTTCATTCACTGGATGGCTGAAGACGACGCAAAAATTCAACAATACAACTACGAAGCAACTAAAGAAGCTATCGAACGCGCTGTTGCCGGCTCTCCAACAGCTCAAGAAGTTGTTGCTGCTAAAGCCACTGCAACACACCCATTCGCTGCCAACTAAAATTTAGCTCGGCATAGAATGACCAAAAACCCCGGCTAGCCCGGGGTTTTTTTTGCCTAAAAGAAATTGGATAGCGGTGAGTAGTAAGCGGCCGAATCCGGGCTTTTATCCTAGAATGGGCAGATATATATCTTTCGCACGTCAAATTTCGGCAGTGCCTGAAGAGTGCCGCCGCGCTGCCGACATCTTAGCCGAACACGTACCCTACCTTCAATGCAGCTTAACTATTTTCAGTAAAATACGTTATACCCATCGCACTTCAAATTTCGGCATTGATGCGTGGAGGTGCCGGGGTGTTCGGCAAAGGCTTTGACAGCAGGGATGCTGTCACAGAGCCTACATGGACGTATTCACGGCGTCCTTTGACGGACACTCCGGCGCCGAAATTTGACCAGCAAAGGGTATATAACAATAGGAGCCGTGCTTCAGCTGGCTCGTTCTCAATGGAACATAAGCCCAATACAAAAGAACTAACAGAATATGAAAAAGATAAGAAGCATCGCGCTTTATTTCACAGCGTTTGCGTCACTGACGTTTTTGATAGGACTGGGCGGCACTTATTGGTTACTGCAAGAATCGATGCCGAAACTGGACGGCGAAATCGAATTAACCGGTCTTGTCGAACCCGTTACAGTCGACTCCGATGAATTCGGAATACCCGCCGTACACGCCGAAAATCGCCTCGACGCGATTCGAGCACTCGGCTATCTAAGCGCGCGCGACCGCTTATTTCAAATGGACTTGATGAGACGAAAAACCGCAGGACGTCTAGCAGAAATATTCGGCGAAATGGCCGTCAGTAGCGACACCAGAGCCCGAACGCTCGGTTTCAATCAAGTTGCCGAAAAAACGGTAACACAACTGCCGCGACGCCATAAGCACTTCCTCGATGCCTATGCCGAAGGCGTCAACAGCTATATCGAGCAAACTAATGCCTTAACCTTTGAGTTTAGCGTATTGAATTATCGCCCCTCCCCTTGGCAAGCCGAAGACAGCATTCTGGTCATGCTCGGCATGTTCGATACGCTCACGGGTTGGACCGAAAGAGAGGAACGCATGTTGTCCGTGATGGAAAAAACCTTGCCTCCCGATCTGATTGCATTTTTGACACCGGACACCGACCGATTTACCGAGCAATTACAAGATTATCGCGAATCATCGCGACCGGCTCGGCCTATCCCTTTAGCCTCGATGACGGCGGCCCTTGATCAATACTCCTCGGATGCCCTGAGAGTAGCCGACGCCGTGCAATTACACGACACTCTGCCGGGATCCAATGCGTGGGCCGTCAGCGGCAAGAAAACCCAGGACGGACGCGCGATACTTGCCAACGATATGCACTTAGGCATTACCGTGCCCAATTTATGGTATCGAATCGAAGTTCATTATACCGAAACTCATGCAAGCGGCGTGATGCTACCCGGCGTACCGATAATAATTGCCGGCAGCAACAAGCATTTAGCTTGGGGTGCAACCAATCTTTCCGGTGATTTTCTGGATCTGGTCAGCCTTGAAATCAATCCTGACAACTCAAATGAATATCGTGTTGACGGAGGCTGGCAACGGTTTGAGCAACGGCGTGAAATCATCGCCGTGAAAGGAGGGGATTCTCGAGAAATAACAGTCAAACAAACGGAGTGGGGCCCGGTTGCCTCCGAACCTCTGATGGATAACTTAGTGGCCGTCCGCTGGACCGCATTGGACCCTAACGCCATCAATATCGAATTGATCGACTTGGAGCAAAATCGAACGTTGGAACAAGCCATTCCGACGATCAACCAAAGCGGCGGGCCGCAATTGAATTTTTTACTGGCCGATAAGACAGGCCGAATCGCCTGGACGCTGATGGGACGCATACCTAAGCGGTACGGCAACGACGGCTCGGTAAGCCGATCTTGGGCTGACGGTTCCGCGGGCTGGAACGGTTATTTGGCTCCTGAGACATTGCCCCACATAATCGATCCGCCGGAAGGTATTTTAGTTTCGGCCAATGATCGTCGCTTCGACAAAAACTACCCCTATATCATCGGACGACAGTTTGCCAACGGCTATCGAGCTTACCGAATTACTGAGCGGCTTGGACAAATTGAGATACTGAACGAACAAACGATGTTCGCATTACAACTCGATAGCAAGAGCGAGTTTTATCAGTTTTACCAGCAATTGGCGTTATCGGTTCTGACGCCGAAAAATTTCGAGCAAGAACCGGAGTTAACCGAATTGCGAGGCTACATTCAATCCTGGAACGGTAATGCGGATCGAGACAGTTTGGGGTTTGCGTTATTGGTGGAATTTCGCAAGCAATTGGCAAAATCGGTATTCGAGCCTTTTTTATCGGCATGCCGCAAATCGGATAGGAATTTCAACTATTCCTGGACATACATCGACACGCCATTACAACGGCTTTTGACTGAAAAACCGGCCGAACTATTACCTGACCCGGCGCGCTTTCAAAATTGGGATGCGTTCATTCTAAACCAATTAAAAAAAAGCCTCAGTCGACTCAAAAACCTACGCCCCGAAGCGAGCTTTCCGGAGCTGACTTGGGGAAAAATCAACCAAGCGCAATTTCGTCATCCATTCTCAAGGGTTTTGCCATGGGCCGGACGTTTCCTTGATATGCCGGAGGACCCATTATCGGGCTGTTCTTATTGCATTCGAGTGGCCGGACCCGATTTCGGCGCCAGCGAACGACTTGTGGTTTCTCCGCGTCATATCGATGCAGGAATACTGCACATGCCAGGCGGCCAATCGAATCATCCTTTATCGCCTCATTACCGCGACCAACAAGCATACTGGGTGGAAGGTTTACCGATACCGCTCCAGGTAAGACAACCCGAGCATCGATTGGTTTTGCAGCCGCGGAGGGATAGTGAACAGTAAATAGTTAGCGGTAAGCAGTTAGCCGTAAATAGCGAATGAAGCGATATACCCCTATAAGCGCCAACTTAAGAAAATAACGCGTCATTCCGCCAGGGATTGGCGGAATCCAGTGCCATGGATGGCAATACATAGCCTCCCCCCATGTAACTTGAATATCGGCAATCCATGCCGATATGACGAATAATGCAGTAAATACACTATAGAGTGGGTGCTAAGTTAGCGCCTATGCGATATACCACTGTGTCGAACAAATTGACAGAATCTTCTACAGAATTAACAAACAATTTATTCGAATTCATTGTTAGCGATTTGTTTAATGTCGTTCTCCGACAATGCGCCGGAATGTAAGGCGCTGGCTATCAAGACATCGTTCACGCCGATTTTTTGTAGCTCGACTAGGTCTTGTTTGTGCCGAATACCGCCGGCGGCGATGATCCGTTTTTCAGGAAACTCTCGACAATAATAGTCCAGCTTCGCGAAATCCGGACCGAGCTCGCTACCGACTTGCGCTAGCGTCATGATAATAATTGCGTTCGGCCATAACTTAGGATTGTCAAAAATCAACGACGAGCCGAGCCGGCCGTTTGCCGAATAATCGAGCGATAGCACAAAATCATCCGGTAATCGTTCGATATGCTCGACATCGTCATCGATCAACGACTCGGAGCCGATAACCGGCAAATAATTTGCACAACCTTGGTAATGCCGCTGGACCCCATGATTTCCCGAGTCGACCCAAAACCGTCTATCCGGATAGCGGCTGAATACATCGAGTAAAAGGCTTTGATGAACCGACTCGCAAGCGGTAATGGCATTCAGATCGGCGATATAAAACACTTTAAAATCGTATAGCGACAAAAAAGCCTCGATTACGCGATCGATGCTCGGCTCTTTGCATAATGAAGAACAAACCGGCGCGTATTCGGCCCGATTACCTCTGACGGCATGAACGACATGATGGTCTTTGAGATCGATGACCGGAATAATTTGCATATTACTCCCTTTATACTCAAAAAATGGTTAGCTTTATGAAGGTATGGGATGTGACCAGCGAGGATGTCGGCAGCTGGGAGAGCTGCCGTCAAGCCCCCATGGATGGGTTTACGGCGGTCCTCGATAGACATATCCCATACCTTTTATTCTTAGGCGGTTTTTCAATCAAAAGGGAGTACGAAACCAACCCTCTGAATTTTTAAGAAATGATATGTATTATACTGTGCGCAATGAAAATACTCGTTTTTGAATATGTCACCGGCGGCGGCTTTAACCGTGAACGCATTCCCGATACACTCGCCACGGAAGGCCTGTTGATGCTGAAGGCTTTATTACAGGATTTATCGGAAATAGCCGATATCAAGTTGATAGTGATGCTCGATACTCGATTTGCCGACTCAATATCGGAATATGCCGGAACTATCGAAATTGTGCCGATTGATGCGCACCAATCGGTACTCGAAACATTTCAAAAACAAGTCGTGCGTTGCGATGCGGTTTGGTCGGTCGCTCCCGAAATAAACAATATTTTGTTCGATTTAACGCGCATGATCGAACGCCTTGGGAAAAGACTGCTGTCATCTTCGTCCGAAGCCGTCGCAATCACCTCGAATAAGCTCGAAACATTTCGTTATCTGACACAACACCGGATCGAAACCGTGCCATCGGAACCATTCATTCCGCATCGCTTCCAACCGATCGGTAGACAAGTGATCAAACCGGTAGACGGCATGGGTTGCGAACGAACATTCCGAGTCGATAACGCCGAGGATTGGGCGCTCGTCAGACCGCAACTCGGTGAAGAACCTTATATTGTTCAGCCTTACATCGACGGGACGCCGGCTAGTTTGAGTTGTTTATTCAACCATGGCAAGGGGTGGCTCTTGTGCCATAATGTGCAACGAATCGAAATCAAGGACTGCCGATTTAAGTTGAACGCTTGCCGAGTCAACGAACCCGGCGTGAATGCTAATTATAAAGCCCTGGTCGACCGTGTCGCCCATGCATTACCAGGCTTATCCGGTTATGCCGGAATCGATATCATCGAAACACCTGAATACATTACAGTATTAGAAATCAATCCGCGTTTGACAACGTCTTACGCGGGAATACGAGAGGCCTTGGGGATTAATGTCGCGGCAGAGGTTTTGCGAATGCCGCAAAACCGACCAAGCGTGAATCCCATTATCAATCGAAGCATCAATCTACTCATCGACGGAGACGAAACCTATGCAAACTAACATTATCGGCTGGGATATCGGCGGCGCCCATTTAAAAGCGGCGCTGATTAACGAATTGGGCGAAGCTCTGGCAATCGTTCAACGACCCTGCGCGTTATGGCAAGGCATCGAACAATTGCAACAAGCCGTACAAGCCGTTACCGCCGAACTGCCGGAAGCCCGATACCGGCATGCGATTACGATGACGGGGGAATTAGTCGATCATTTCGAGAGCCGAGAGCAAGGCGTTCAACGTATCGTCGAAGCCATGTCGGTTTACTTTCCAGGCGATCCACTGTGGATTTATGCCGGCTTGTCCGGATTCATTCGAGCCGGTTCGGTGCTGCCTGAGCATAGCGAAAGCATCGCGTCGGCGAACTGGTTGGCGAGCGCATCTTTTGCCGCACGCAACATAGACAGCGGATTATTTATCGACATCGGCAGCACCACAACCGATATCATTGCGATGGCAAACGGAAAAATTAATGCCAAAGGTTTTACCGATTATAAGCGGCTCATTTCCGAAGAGTTAGTTTATACCGGCGTCGTGCGCACCCCGGTAATGGCCATCGCGCAAACAGCCATATTCAAAGGCGTCAAAATCGGCTTGATGGCCGAGTATTTCGCGACGATGGCCGATGTATACCGCATAACCGGCGAACTGGACGAAGCCCATGATCAAAACGATACCGCCGATGGCGGCGAAAAAACCGTTACGGCCAGCGCCAGGCGTTTATCGCGTATGATCGGTCATGAAGTCGAACACGAGTTGCCGGAATGCTGGCGCCATTTCGCGCTTTATCTTCGCAACCAACAATTGCACAAAATACAAATGGGCTGCGAAAGGCAAATATCCAGAATTCGTTTACCTTCAGATCAGCCTTTTGTCGGCGCCGGTGTTGGCCGCTTTTTGGTCAAACAATTAGCCGCCAACTTAGGTCACCCTTATCTGGATTTCAACGATTTATTCGAACAGTCTTTAGTCTCCTCGCCAATGTCCGCTGCCGATTGCGCACCGGCCATCGCAGTAGCCTATTTAGCGTTGGCGCAATTCAAATAAGGGAAACAAGGGGCAATTCCCAATTTACTCCCTTTTGATCGAAAAACCGTCTAAAAATAAAAGGTATGGGGTGTGTCTATCGAGGACCGCCGTGAACCCATCCATGGGGGCTTGACGGCAGCAATCGAACGCCAAGGATGGCGTGAATGCAGATTTTGCATGGAGCAAAAATCTGCCCTGCTGCCGACATCCTTGTCGAATACGTCAGCATCCTCCGTGATATTCCTAGAGAATGTTGAGTTTCGGGCGCCGAAGAGGCGCCCGGTATTTATTTTGCCTGGTAATATTGAGCCAATTCCTTGATTTCCTCGGCAGTCAATTGCTTACTGAGAATTCTCATACGGCCGAAAATATCGTTACGCCGCTCGTCTTTTTGGTAGGCCTCAAGGGTCTGCACGAAATAGTCCGCTTGTTGACCGGCTAACGCCGGAATATCCATTTTTTCTCCTTTTCCTTCGACCCCATGACATACCGCACAAGGCGGCAGAGTCCGTTTGCCGTCGCCCTTCTTGACTAAAAATTCGGCTTTAGCCAGCGATTGGCGACTTCCCTGGGGTTTGGGAGTAGGTAACGTACTAAACCAAACGGCAAGATCGGCCATATCCTGATTGCTCAACCCGGTCACCATCGACCCCATCAGCTCATGCTTTCGATGACCGGTTTTATAATCCTGTAACTGTTTATAAGTATACGTCGCCAACTGTCCCGCCAAAGACGGATAATTCGGCACCTGACTCACGCCTTGCTCTCCATGACAACCCGTACAGGTCGCGGATAATTCCTTGCCTTTGGCGGCGCTGCCTTTTTTGACGAAGTTCAACTGCTCCGGCGTCCAGGCGACTTTTGACGCCGGCTCGGCCTGGGCGGCAGTCGAAACGAGAAGACCCGTAAGGGCCGCGACAACCATTTTATTCATGTTCAAAATCCCCACGCGCTTGAGCCGAATGTTTTCATAAAAAAGAATTGCAGAATCGGTACGCCGAAACTCACAGCCATCAAACCGGCAATGACTTTATTCCATAGCGTAAAATCGTTCAGGTATTCAGGCAGATCGGTAACCGGGTGAATCGGCTCGGCATATTCGATTTCGGCTTCGAATACCTCTTGCGAACGGTGCGTCATCGCTAAATTGTAAACAAACAAACACGCGGAACCGAGCATCACCAAACCGCCGAAGATCATCGCCAGCTCATAAGGATCCCAGGCCAGCGTCAACAGCGAGTTATATTCGACACCGGAAATGCGCCTTGGCTGCCCCAACAAACCGAGCACATGCCAAGGCGTGGTTAAAATCGTCATGCCGATAAACCAGGTCCATAATTGCACCAGCGCCATATCTTTGGAAAATAGCGGCTTACCGGCCATGATCGGCCAAAGATAATAAGCAATCGCAAAATACATGATCACTGTCGTACCGGCGAAGATCAAATGAAAATGTCCCGGCACCCAAGCCGTGTTATGAATCATTGCATTCATTGCATAACTGGCATTGACTAGGCCGCCGAAGCCGCCGAGAATCAGCATTAACAAAGCCAGAATAACCGACAGCACCATCGGATTACGCCAGGGCAGCGAACCGATCCAACCGAACAACCCCTTGCCGCCGCGCAACCGGCCGGCGATTTCGAGCGATGCAATCACGGTAAAACCGGTAATGAAGGTCGGAAGCGAAACAACGAAAGTCCCGACGCCATGCAGCAATTTCCACCCCTTGGCTTGCTCGGGGTCCATATATAAATGATGAAAACCGATCGGCAACGCAAAGACGATCAAGACCACGAAGGCGGCACGGGCAATTTCATCGCTGAACAAATAACCGCCGGCCTGTTTCGGAACGAAGACATAAAAGGCGGTATATGCCGGTATCAACCAGAAATAAACGATCGGATGCAAGGTCCATGCAAACAAAGTGCGCGCGAGGCCCGGATCGAGCGTATCCATCCAGCCGAGTGCCATCGGAATCAATTGGAAGAGCACTTCCAGCGCGACACCGGCACTAGTCCAAAGCCACAATAGCGCATTGCCGGCGGTTGCAAACATCGCGAGCGGCACCGGCGCGCCGGGATTGGCCTTCTTCCATTCGCGCATCATCATGATCATGATGACGCACCACAACCAGGAACCGACAATCAATAATGTCGCACCGACATAAAACATCCAATGCCCGATAATCGGCGGATAAAACGTATATAAAACCGAGGCTTTACCGGTCAATAGCGGTATTGCCGCCAGCACGGTGCCGAACGACGATATTCCGAATCCGGCCCAGGCCCATTGAGGATTCCAAATAGGTTGCTTCAGACTAGTCGTCGCGACGACATAACCGAAACCCATGATGAAAAATGTCGTTAGCACGAAAGCCATCAATACGCCGTGCGTACTGACCGATGCAAAATACACCGACGGCGATTCGATTGCCGGAATGAAACCGCTCCGTTCCAAGACTTGATACTCGCCCATGAAACAGGCCAAAAGAAACGCGCCGAAGGCGACCCACAGATGGCAGAACGCCAGTTTTTTGGTGACCGCATCAATCATTGTCTTTTCCTCCTTTTGAAGGGGCTTTTCCCGGCGCGGCCCAATGTTCTTTTGCGACAACCGAAACATTGCTCCACATGTGGTCGTGCCCTATGCCGCAATATTCATTACATAGCAGCGGATATTCGCCGGGTTTCGGCAAGGTTGTCGTCACTTGCGCGACATAGCCCGGTACGATCATCGTGCTCATATTCGTCATCGGCATATGCACGCCATGAAGTACGTCCATGCTGACCCAGCGGAATGTCAAAGAAGTATCCGCAGGGACGGTAATGTGTTTCGGATAAAAACCGTAGCGCCCGGCAACCATTCGGATGGTTATATTGCCGCTTTCGTCGACTTGCACGCCCAGGTTATCTTCGTCGAATTCCTCGCTCAGATGCAGACTCGCCGAGTCGATGGTCTCGACATGACTCGGAGCATTAATGCCGTGAAATAATGCGTCGATCAAGATAATGCCGACAAAAAGACCGGCGATGCCGACCGCCGCATAGGCCCATTTTTTTTCAAGAGGATCTATATGCATAAACTCACCACTAATTGATCGCGCCGCGCGGCAAGAATACCCCGTAGTAAAGGAACAGCCATGCGACAACCATGCTTGCGCCGACAGCGATCATCAACGCCCAAGTGCCGACCGGCGAGCTGTTCAGGATTTTTTCACGTTCATCTTCACTTAATGGTTTCATGGCTTCCTCTTAATTTATTTTTATTAATTTGGTATGAATCGTACGGATATTAGCGGCAAGTAAACGCGAAGGAAACGTTAGCGTCAAGCAGTTTTACAAGTCCCGCGCCGCCCATAAAGCCGCGACCTCGCCCAAATCGCGGCATTGTAGGTGTGATAATTCGCTGGTATAAAGGTCGGCCGGCAATACCGACGGAATATAGACGGTAAAAGCACCGGACGCAGACGCCGCCATCACACCGGCAGTGGAATCTTCCAATGCTAGACAACGTGAAATAGGAATCGACAAACGTTCGGCCGCATTCAAGAAAATATCGGGCGCCGGCTTGCCTAGCTCAACATGATCGCGAGCGACAATCGTCTCAAAAACATTGCCGAGACCGGCAAAATCGAGACACTCGAGTGCATTATTCAGGCGACTGTTAGTCGCAAGACCGTAGGGAATGCCGGAATCCTGCAATAACCTAAGCAACGTCAAAAAACCCTTTTTTATGCCGATGCCTTGTTTTTCGACGATGCGATACCAACACACACCGCTCAGACGGTTAAATTCCTGAAGATCGAAAGCATTCCCGCAAAATTCGAGCAAGCGCATTTCGACATCGCGATAATGAAGTCCCGACAAAGACAAACAAAAAGCACTCGGCAGCTGATATCCCATGTGCTCGGCAGCTTGACGCCACGCCATAAAATAAGTGCTCTCGGTATCCAACACCAAGCCATCCAGATCGAATATCACCCCCTCGACAGCCCTCAAAGCCTGCCGAACGGCATCCGCCTCACCGTTCACCATTCACCTTTACTAAGGAATATGCACAAAATAACTTCTACAAATAGTCGGCTTTTTCGCCATTGTGATAAATCGCGGGCTTGATTAATGGCGGCATTACCGCAACCGTACCTGCGCTCAAAAAAAAACGATGGGTTTCCGCTTCGCTGCTACCCATCCTACGGCGCTTAACCAATGTGACTTCGATACCAAATTAGTGTTATCCAAGCTTATCGACTCCGAAATCGCGATCTGGGGATCGCTCCCACAAAGACCTCCATTCACCCCCCTTTCACCTTTCACCTTTCACCTTTCACCTTTCACCTTTCACCTTTCACCTTTCACCTTTCACCTTTATATACTCCCCTTTCGCCTCGCGGCTCGAACCGACGATAATACGCTTCAAACCGCTCTGTGACTCTTCCAACAAACCGCAAACCTCGATTTCTTCTCCGTTTTGCGCTTGACCGGTATAAGTCGCGGTAAAAACGACAATCTCATCGATAGTCGGATCATTGCACTTAAACAGCGCCGGATAATCGAAAGCCCGGCTATCGTCTATCACGACGCAACGCAATAAGATTTCGCCGCATTTGCGGTAAGTCTCGGTAGCAAACGACTCTGGATCGATGAAATTCAAATCGAATTTACGATCATTGACCAAAGCCTTATTGAATTTGCGCTGTTCATGCCAAACATAATCATCGAAATCGATATGACAATCCCGGCGACGGAAACTCTCTTGCCAATGCCTCAGGTCGAGCTCATGCAGCAAGCCGGCTTGAATCAACTCACGGTTAATCGCTCTGGCCTGATGAAACAGATCCCTGTCATAAAAAACCAAATCGATATCCGATAACTTGCCTTGAGCGCCGATTAGCAAAGAGCCGGTCACGCCCATTTGCTTAACATCCAACCCCCGACTTTGATACAGATTCGATAATCGAAGCAAATCTTGTTCGACCGGGTCTAGCCGCGCCGCCGATAATAGCTCGCTCAAGCGTTGTCGCGGCTGATAATGCCTAATCACTCGTTCTTCTGGAACGGCATGAACACGGACATCCCGCATCGGGCAATAATACAAATATTCAGGATGATTTCGGCTCAATAAGTCGTCCGCTTGCCGGGTGGATTGCTTTTGCCAGCCGTCTGCGCTTCGCCGATAACGTAAAAAACACAACACCCTGCCCTGCTCGATACCGTGCTCCACTACGGCAAAAACCAGCCCTTCAGCAGTCTCAATGAAATCTTTCGCTAAATACATAATAATTACTAAATTCCGATAAAAACATTCGTTTAAATCGTTTTATTCGACACATCCTGGCCTACTAAATGCTCAGACACTCTCGAGCCGGTTTCGGCCTTTTTCCTTGGCTCGATAGAGCGCGTCGTCGGATGCTTTCATCAATTCATCAATGTTTTTAAACTGACCGTTGTAGGTTGCAAGACCCAAACTCAGCGAAACATAACTATCGGCTTTCGACCCTTCATGAGGAATTTGCCGAGCGGACACGGCCGACCTAATTTTTTCGGCTAAACCCCTGCCTACCTGCCAGTCCGTATTCGGCATGATCACAGCAAATTCCTCGCCGCCGTAACGGCAGGCCAAATCGGTCGCGCGCTGAGGCACCGAAGCGATCGCCTCGGCGACTTTTTTCAAGCAGTCATCGCCCGCCATATGCCCATACCGATCGTTATAAACTTTAAAATAATCGATATCGCACATCAACAACGAAAGCGGTTGCTTGTCTCGTCTGGCATGATTAAATTCCCTTGACAAGGTAGTATCGAAATTGCGTCGATTCGCGATACCGGTCAGTTGGTCGTGTAGCGATGCAAAACTGAGCGCTTCATTGGCATGCATCAAATCCCGTTGGACGGCATGCAGTTTTCGCCGCATTTCATAAATGCGCTCCATCGCAACGATTTGCATTTCCAAACGCTTCGGACTAATCGGCTTGGCCAGATACGCATCGCCGCCCGCTCTGATACATGCGGCATAGGAGTCGTCATCGGTTTTGATCGTTAAAAAAATAATCGGAAACCAATCGTCGCCTTTCAAAGACCGGATCGCTTGTGTCGTCTCGAATCCGTTCAAACCGGGCATTTCAATATCCATCATGACCAAATCGACATCGTTCGATCGAATAAATTCAAGCCCCTCTGCTCCGTTTTCGGCATGAATCACATGATGTCCAAGCTCCTTGACACACTCCGCAACCAGCATTCGAATGGCTTTACTATCGTCTATTACCAATATTTTCATAAGAATTTCTTTACTATAAACCCGATTTCCAATACTAATTTTCCCGAAAAAGCGCCCTTTAAAATAGACTATGTTCGCGTTAATAGTTGAAATTAATACCACACCAATTTCAAAACTTGAAGACTGTAGGTACGCACAGCGTAACCTACAATTCACATTGAATTGTAATTATTCCCCCCCCTATCGTTCCCACGCTCTGCGTGGGAATGAAGACCGAGACGCTCTAGCGTCTCGTACCGCTGGAGCGGTTCTCAGGCATTCCCACGCAGAGCGTGGGAACGATAATTGTCGGGGGACTGAATAGTTACATTGAATTTTAAGTGCGTCCGGTAATGGCGCGTGTTTTCAACTATTAACGCATACATAGCCATAAAATAACGCTTATCCAGATATCCGGAATAAATGTTGTTTGCGAAATCTAAAATAACGTCTCTTTACACATCCAAGAATTAGCCGATCAGTGCTTAATACTAGCACTCCTTAAAATAAATATGGGAGTTCGTCACCAGCCTCTCATTGGGTAATCGTTTAGCCCCCCCCTGTTCCTATCACGCCAAAACCGGCATAGGCAAACGAGGGACGGGTTGGTTTTTACGGCGTTCGGCCAGTGTTTGAGCAATAAACTCCCAAGGATTCAGGTCTCTCAAACGCGCGGTATCAATCACGCTCGCCAGCAAGGCAACCACGCGACTGCCTTGTGCCGTCCGCGAACCGAAGGTGATTTTGCGCAGCAATACCCAGTGCCGCAAACTGCGTTCCGCCACGTTGTTGGTCAATGGATGCGCCGGCGTTTCGACCACGCGCACGATGGCCTCCCAATCGTTGAGAAATTCGCCGGCTAATTGTCGGCTGTCAACATGCGCGATGTCTCGGTGCGTCTCGCAGAGCGAGCGCAGCAAGGTCAGCAACTGTTGATTCTGCGCCCATAAGGATTCGGCATCCGGCGGCGATTCGCGGAGTCGGTGGATGTTGCGCATCAACAGGATCATGGCCAATAACAAGGCTTCGCCGAAAGCTTGTCCTTCGCTATCCAGGCACTGATACAGTGCTCGGGCCTTGCGCACCAAGTGCGCCCAACAGCGCAAGCGCCTAGGAAAGATGCGATAGACGCTTAGCCGTCGGTCATCAGTAAGCCGCAAAACGCTTCCCCTAAGAGCTGGTTCACGACGAGACGATGGCGTTTGCCCACTTGATAAATCACCGTCTGTGCGCTGACAAAGACCCAGAGCCAAAATAACTGCCCGGCTTCTTTCCAGGGTGTTTCATCGATATGTAAGAGGCCGGCGGCCTTGAGTTCCGCGATCAACTGCTCGTCGACGACCGGCGCAACGGCACGTCCCGCTTCATGAATGCATTGATTGATGGTGCTGGTGCTGAGGTAGATTCCCAGCCAATCGCGCAAATAGGCTTGGATTCTGCTGCGCGATGCCCGTAGGGACAATGAGAGATAAACCAAAAAGCTAACCAACCGAGGGCCGCACAGATGCCATTCGCTCAGGGCTACGCTCCAGCCATCTTCGTCGGCGCCTCGCCCGGGCTCGGCGCGGGTTTGATGACCGCAGGGACAGGTCGCCGAGAAGTAGTCATGTCGGCTATGTTCGATTTGTAATTTCGGCGATTCGGCGTTGCCGATTTCAAGCTCCAGTTCGAACCGGGCGTTCCAGGGTCGGTAGTCGGTGTTGTCGGCAAACGATTGCCTACACGCGGCGCAGCAATCCGGGCGATGCTCAATTGTCCGTGTCACCGGTAAGGTCAGGTTGCGGCTATAGCCTGGGCTACCGACTTGGCGCCCGGCTTTTTTAGGCTTTCCGCTATCACCGGTCGCCGCCGGAGGTGTTGCCGAGTCCTGGCTAGGTAAGTCATCTGACGAAGACTCAGACGAATCCAGTGCCGACAAGTCGTCCGTTGCCGGCGCTTCTTCCGACGGTTCGGCGCTGGATTGATTCGATTGCCAAGGCTCCCGGGATGACGGCGGACGCGAACTCGTATCCGGGGATTGTTTGAGTCGTTCTCGGGCTTCTTTGAGATCCGCCAACAGTTGCTTACTCAATGGACGCAACTCACCCTCCGGCAAATCATCCAGATAGTCCGTGTCCATTTGGCTAAGGTCTCGGTCGCTCAACGTCATGTCCTATAGCTTTTCATGTTTTAACGGGAGATGCTACTTTTTTAGTGATGGGGGGCTAAACGATTACCTCATTGGTTTTATTAATACCCCAAAATTATGAGGTAGGGAATTTTTTATAAATCGTCCACTTTCGAGTTGATTCGTTATAATACGTTGCTAAAAAACAATTACCGCGACAAGCGGAAAATAAGCTGGGGGATGCATGAGTGATAGCAACAACGAACTTCATAAGATTCTGATTGTCGGCGGCGGCGCGGCCGGACTGGAGTTGGCAACGACACTGGGTAATAAACTAGGCAAAGCGGGGTTGGCTGAAATCAACCTCATCGATGCCTCCTCGACTCATATTTGGAAACCCTTATTGCATGAGGTCGCGGCAGGTACCTTAGATGAAACCGAGCAAGTCGACTATCTGGCGCAGGCCTATCGCAGTCATTTCCGTTTCCGCCTCGGCAAAATGGCCGGTTTAAACCGGATTAAAAAAGAAGTCTATCTAAGCCCGACTTACAGCGATAGCGGCGAAGAACTGATACCTGAACGCACATTCAAATACGACACCTTGGTCATGGCTGTCGGTAGCGTCAGCAACACTTTCAATATCAAAGGCGTGGCCGAACACTGCATGTTTCTCGATACCACCTCGCAGGCTTTCAAGTTTCAAAAACAATTGGTCGAAACCTATATCAAACGCCATGTCAGTAAAGGCGGCAGCAAGGACAAACCGTTATCGATCGCGATCGTCGGCGCCGGTGCAACCGGCGTCGAATTATCAGCCGAACTGCACGAAGTGACGCATCTTTTGAACGTCTACGGACTCGACCAAGCCGGCGATGTAAAAATCACGATTATCGAAGCGGCCACGCAATTATTGCCCGCTCTCCCGACTAAGCTGGCACACGCGACGCAACAACAATTGGTCAAGCTCAATATCGACCTAAAGCTTGGACGTCGCGTAACCGAAGTGTCGAAAGTCGGCATCACGACCCATGACGGCGAATTCATTCCAGCCGACCTCAAAGTCTGGGCGGCGGGTATTAAAGCTCCGGACTGGCTGCAACAAATCGACGGATTGGAAACGAACCGAATTAATCAGTTAGTCGTCGATGACACTTTACAAACAGCCGACCCTACCATTTTCGCGATTGGCGATTGCGCAGCCTGTTCGTGGCCGGGGCATGAACAAAACGTTCCTCCGCGCGCTCAGGCCGCTCATCAACAAGCCTCGACCGTGGCCAAATCCATCGTCAATCGCTTGCAAGGCAAAGACCCCGTCAAATTTGTATATCACGACTACGGTTCGCTAGTCTCGTTGGGCAAATATTCCACCGTCGGCAATTTGATGGGCAACTTAATGGGCTCGGTCACGATCGGCGGCTTTATCGCCCGCATTGTTTATCTGTCGCTTTATAAAATGCATCAGGTCGCGATACACGGTTATTTTAGAACCGCGATGTTGACACTTTCCAATTTATTCCGACGCAGTGCCCATGCCAAAATCAAAATGCACTAAGAACCAGACTCAATCAGCTTCTTTTTTACAAACCACATACCTTTAATAACTATCATGTTTGAAATTGAATACATTTTTCGTGAAGAGGATTTAATCCATTTCAACGAAGTCCAACTGCAACAAAACGACGAAGTCCTGAATAATATCCGTAAAAACCGGCTAGTTTTCCCCGGTGCGCTAGTGATTATCGGTATTTTTTATTATTTGTACTATGGCGATATGATGACGGCGGCCTATATTTCCAGCATTGCCATCCTTTGGGCGCTGCTCTCGCCGAAAATCATGATGCTCGACATGCGTCGCCAAATCATGAAAAACTATACCGAAAAAGAAAAAGCCGATATGTTCGGCCGATATACGCTCAAGATAGAACCCGATCATTTGCTCGAAATATCGCCGAGCGGCAAACACAAAATGCCGTGGAACGAATTGATCCGAGTCGAACAAGAAGGCGATCATTATGTCTATATTTTTATTAGTCTCAATACGGCTTTGGTCATTCCTGCAAAAACCGTTAAAAAAGGCAAACTGAAAGAATTTGCTGAACAAGTGCAGAGTATGATCGATCGAAAAGGCTAAACCCAAGCATGTTGAACTTTAAAAACGTATCCTTGAGACGTGGCCCTAACGTTCTGTTCAGCCAAGCGTCTTTTACGATTCATCAAGGCCAAAAAGTCGGCCTGACCGGTGCGAACGGCGCGGGAAAATCCAGCCTTTTCGCACTACTGAGGGGCGAGTTGCACACCGATGAAGGCGACTTTTCGATGCCGCCAGGCCTCGAAGTCGCCCATGTCGCACAAGAAACGCCGGCAGTCGCCTGCTCTGCGATCGATTACGTGATCGATGGGGATCAAGAGTTAAGACGACTGCAAAAACAGTTAAGCGCAGCCGAACAAACCGGCGACGGGCTAAAACTGGCAGAATTACATGCGGCCTTGGATATCATCGGCGGTTATACCGCCGAAGCCCGCGCCGCCCGTTTGATGAACGGATTAGGGTTTCGCCCCGATCAAGAACAAAACCCGGTAGGTTCGTTTTCGGGCGGTTGGCGCATGCGCTTGAATCTGGCGCAAGCCTTGATGTGCCGTTCGGATCTTTTACTACTCGACGAACCGACCAATCATCTCGATCTGGATGCGGTCATTTGGCTGCAGGATTGGCTTTGCAAATATCCAGGCACCCTATTGTTGATCTCGCACGATCGCGACTTCCTCGATGCCATCGCTAGCCATATCGCGCATATCGAACAACAAAAAATCGAGCTCTATACCGGCAATTATTCGGCTTTCGAAAAAATGCGCGCGGAAAAACTCGCACAGCAACAATCCGCATTCGAAAAACAGCAACGCGAAATCGCTCATATTCAAAGTTTTGTAGACCGGTTCAAAGCCAAGGCCACCAAAGCCAAACAAGCGCAAAGCCGAATTAAATCGCTTGAACGCATGGAACTCATCGCTCAAGCGCACGTCGATTCGCCCTTTAATTTCAGTTTCCGTAAACCGCAAAAAATGCCTAACCCGCTGCTCAAATTGCAAGAGGCCGGTATCGGTTACGGAACGACAATAGTGATCGACGGTGCGGAATTGACGCTTGCTCCCGGCGATCGAATCGGCTTATTAGGCCCCAACGGCGCAGGCAAATCTAGCTTAATCAAAGTATTAGCTGGAGAAATGCAGCCTCTGGCCGGCAAAATACTGATCGCCGACGCACTGAACATCGGCTATTTCGCCCAGCATCAACTCGAGCAATTGCGAATCGATGAAAGTCCGCTGCAGCATCTGCAAAGACTCGATAAACAAGCGACCGAAAAGGATTTACGCAATTATCTCGGCGGTTTCGATTTTAGGGGCGACAAAGTTCTGGAACCGGTCGGTCCCTTTTCCGGAGGCGAAAAAGCACGCTTGGTTTTAGCGATTTTGGTGTATCAAAACCCGAACTTATTGCTGCTGGACGAACCGACCAACCATCTCGACTTGGAAATGCGCCACGCTTTGAGCGTCGCGCTGCAAGATTATGAAGGCGCCATGCTGATCGTCTCGCACGACCGTCATTTACTGCGCTCGGTCACCGACCAACTCCTTTTAGTCGCGGACGGCAAGGTTAGGCCTTTCGACGGCGATCTGGACGATTACCGCTCCTGGCTGACCGAACAAACTAAAAACGAAGAACCGCCTGAGGACATCCCCAATCAATCGCTTTCGCGAAAAGATCAGCGCAAGCTCGACGCCGAACGCCGGCAAAAAAACAAGCCGCTGCTCGACGCACTGAAAAAAGCCGAACTCGCTGTAGAAAATCTACATCGGGAACAATATGAATTGGAACAGCAATTAGCCGATCCGGCTGTTTATCAAGACCAGGAAAAAGACCGTTTGAAACAACTACTGGCGCGCAAAACCCGGATCGATAAGGACCTTGAAGAAGCCGAAGCGGAATGGCTCGAGGCCGAAACGAAACTTGAAGAGGCCGACTAGCTTATGTACGGATGGGTCCTGCTATTTTTCGATCTTTGCCGATTTCGGAAAGGCCCGCAAGACCTTCCATATTCTCAGGCTTTGCTGCTGAGTTCTATTACGGCCTATGCCATACTGGGATTTTTGATGCTGTATATCGAAAGCGGCTGGTTTAACGCAATTATGCAGGTATCGGTCGGCGCCTTATTATTGCTGGCTTTCGCCAAAATCATATTGCTCATTTCACGGAAACCCGGCCGTTTTGTGCAAACATCGAGCGCGCTCTTTGGAACCGATGCCTTAATCAGCTTTTTCGCGATCCCGATCATTGCCGGAATGACTACGGGCAGGGTTTCAATGTTATCTTTCGCGGCAATGGTTGCGCTAATGATCTGGAATTGGCTAATCATCGGCCACATCTTGCGTCATGCTTTGTCCGAAACTTTTAGTTTCGGTTTGGGTATCGCATTCTTGTATATCATGGCCTCTTATTGGGTCATGGCTCAGTTGTTCCCCTAACACCGGCATTTCAACAGGAATCCTTATGAAAAACTATACCCATATCTTACTCGCGGTTGACTTTTCCGATCATACCGATCCCATTGCTGAACGCGCACGCGACTTGGCCGATAAATCCCAAGCTAAAATAAGCCTGCTGCATGTCGTCGATAACCTTCCGATTGTCGACACAGTGAACGGGCCGATTATCCCCTATGAAATCGACTTGACCGAGCAATTAATGGAGTCGGCCAAATTACGACTGGAAAAACTCGCAGAACGATTCAAAATTCCCGAAAACAATCGCTTCCTCGAATTAGGCAGCCCGAAAATCGAAATCGTCAGAATTGCCGAGGAAAACGCGGTCGACTTGATCGTCGTCGGCTCGCACGGCCGGCACGGACTCGCATTGCTGCTAGGATCAACGGCTAATGGCGTATTACATCATGCCAAATGCGATGTCCTTGCGGTACGCATCAAAGACGAATAACCCCCCTCGACCTTAAACCCTAAACCTTGAACCTCATTTTACAAACATGATCGGACATATAGAAAGTTTTGACCTCGGCAGACAAACCGGCGTAATAAAAAGCGGCGACTCTTTTTACGAGTTTCATCTCGACAGCTGGCAATCGCCCGGCTTACCGGAACCGGGCGACGATATCAATTTCGAATTGGAAGAAGGCGAAGCCAAATCGGTTATCTTGATCGGATCCTATCTCAATCCGCACAAACCGGTAAAATCTCGACTGCTGGCAACGATACTCGCGTTGCTTTTGGGCGGCGTCGGCGCGCATCGTTTTTATCTCGGCTATTATTGGATCGGTCTTGCTCAGATCGCAGTGACCGTTTTAACCATCGGTTTCGGCGTGGTATGGGGCTTTATTGAATTCGCCCTGTTACTCAGCAAAAATTTCGATATAGACGCCAAAGGCAGACCGTTGAAATAAACGATCATTATGCCTTTCGCACTTCAAATTTCGGCAATGTCCGAGGAGGCGTCGGAGTGTTCGACAAAGGCTTTTCCAGCATAGAGCCTACATGGATGTATTTACGGCGTCCTTTGACGGACACCCCGGCACCGAAATTTGACTAGCAAAGGATATAACTTGCGAAAGGTATATATCGAATGACAGAATCTAAACCGCTTTACCTCATTCACTCCGATGAGTTGGATAAAAAGAATTTGGTTCTAGTCAAGCAACATCCGCTAATTGTTGAGAACGACATCTCAATTCGCCCGATTAAGGTGTCGAACCTTAGCGGACTGCATGTCAACGGCAATCTAAATCATGCCTTGGTTTGGGTTAAACATACCGAATTTCAAGCCGTACTGACTGCTGCATTCAATAAAACCATCGCATTAAGTTTTCTGCCGTATCCCAACGAATTACGACCCGTATTTTTCGATCATCTCGGTCTGCCCAATAAGCTTGACGACTGCTTGGCCTTAGTATTAGAAACAGAAAGAGTTCCGGTCGATTTGATCCGCTGCAACGGAGAATTCATTAGCCGCGGCATCGGCCTGTTGAATCAAACAGCACTAGCCGAATTGATCGAGGCCGGCAATACGCGAAATCTCTTCAAGAAAACAAAGTTTTATTGTCAGCGTTTGATTCATGCCTTCAACTTACAACCGATTGCCATCGAAATAGAAACCGCGAAAGGAAAATCAGTCAAAACGGCGATCATCGGCTTGTATCTATTGGATCTTGCAAAACGAAATCCATTCGCCAAACTTTTCGGCGAATCGGCATCGCTTAAAGATGGCCGATTGTCGTTCGTGTTCTTTGCACCGCAATCGATTTTAAGCTACATACAATCGACATCGATAACTATTCCGCAGGCTTCGGCACAACTACCGAGACAACTAGGATTCGTTCGAAGCGTTTCTTTGCGCATAACTGCAAAACAGGATATTGACTTTTGGATAGAACACAAACCGGTCTCGACTCGCGAGCTATTGTTAGAAACGGTTCCTGCAGCCCTTAAAATCACCGTCGGCGACAGTTTTCGATCGCTCAACTCGCAATCCGGCGACAAAGAAAATTTCAATGTCGAAAACCTGCCGCAAGGGGAAGCGCGGCTGAAATATTTCAGTAAAACCTTACCGTTTTTTCCCCATGCGCTCGAATCCGACTTTAAGGACTTGTTCCTAGCACTCAAGGAAAACGCCAGGACGACGAGTACCTATGTCTTATTAATGGTACTCAGTTCCATGCTGGCCACGTTGGGTTTATTCCTGAGTAGTCCATCCGTCGTTATCGGCGCGATGGTTTTGGCACCCTTGATGGCACCGATTATTTCTTTGTCGATGGGCTTGCTTCGCTCCGAAAAATTCTTAACTCGAGAATCAATCGTTTCGCTGCTGATCGGCATTGGCATCGCGCTTGCGATTTCATCGGCAATGGCGGCATTACTGCCTTTCAAAGATGCCACGCCGGAAATCGAAGCCCGTTTGCATCCTTCGACGTTGGATTTATTGGTCGCGGTTTTTTCCGGTATCGCCGGCGCGATGGCCCAAGCCCGCGAAAGCATAGCCAAAAGTTTGCCGGGCGTTGCCATCGCAGTCGCCTTGGTGCCTCCCCTCTGCGTTGCAGGTATCGGCATCGGTTGGCTTGAATCCGATATTTTTTTTGGCGCCATGCTCTTATTCTTGACCAACTTAATCGGAATTACGATGGCCGCCCTCATCTCATTTATGGTTATCGGGTTCGCGCCTTTTACTCGGGCCAGAAAAGGAATTTTGCTATCGAGCCTATTGTTGGCATTGATTTCCGTTCCCTTGTTCTATTCTTTCCAAACCATGGAGCATATCGCCGATATCAAAACGCAACTGGCCGGTAGAACCTATCAAATCAATGGACACCGGCTTGAACTTAGGAATATCAAAGTCAATACGCTACGACCGCTCAATCTAAATGCCGATCTACTCACCAATACCATGCCGGACGAATCGGTGTTTACTCGGCTCGAGGATGATTTACATACGGAACTCGGTAGGCCTGCCCGCTTCAATTTTGCTTTGCATTTTGTTAGGGAAACCGTTGCCGTCGATGAAAATGAACAATAAGCCGCGCTCCGCAGCTACGTCATAGACGACGCACTAAAATCTACTCCGCAATGCACCAGACCGGTTCACAAAGACACAAAACAACCCTTACCCAACAAGAGCTAATATTTACTATTTATAATATCAATAGCTTATATTTTTAATAGAACTTGGCACGATTTCCGCTTATCTTCATTCGAGTTTCTTAAAGCAAAGGCGCTTTATCCCCACTAGGGATTAAAGCGCCTTTTTTTTGCCTTGTGTTTTTGTAATTATTCAGCATAAGTCATGTATGAGAAGGTGTCAGGCACTGATTTATAAGGCTGTCTGCAACAGGACGTTGCAGTCAGAGCTTACAGGGATGTATTCACGCGTCCTTAGAAATCAATGCCTGACACCAACCTACCGCATGCGCTGAATAGTTACGTATTTTTTAACTTGATCAGAGGAATGCCATGTCTTATTTAGTCCCTTCGGAATTTGTCACAAAAATGGTAGATGCCGGTGAATCCAAAGTCTATATGTCAACACGAGATACGCTGATCAGAGCTTATATGGCCGGTGCGATCCTTGCATTAGCCGCCGTATTTGCAGTCAGTATCACTGTAGAAACCGGTTCTCCTATCTTCGGCGCGATTATGTTTCCGGTCGGTTTTTGCATGTTGTACTTGCTAGGCTTCGATCTTTTGACCGGTGTTTTTGTTCTGGTGCCGTTGGCATGGATCGATAAACGCCCGGGAGTGACGGTAGGCGGTATTTTCAGAAACTGGGGATTGGTCTTCGTCGGCAATTTCCTCGGCGCTTTGACCGTGGCGTTGTTGATGTCGATAGTCTTCACCTACGGGTTTTCGGTGGAACCGAATGCCGTCGGAAAAAAACTCGCCGGCGTCGGCGAGGCCCGTACGTTGGGATATGCCCAATATGGTGTCGCCGGCTGGTTTACGATCTTTACTAGAGGCATGCTATGCAATTGGATGGTATCTACCGGCGTGGTCGGCGCGATGATATCAACCACGGTCAGCGGTAAAGTAATCGCGATGTGGATGCCGATCATGCTGTTCTTCGGCATGGCCTTCGAACATTCCGTAGTGAACATGTTTCTGTTTCCCGCCGGCTTGATCATGGGCGGTAATTTCTCGATCATGGACTATTTCATCTGGAACGAAATACCCACGGTTCTGGGCAACCTAGTCGGCGGACTCGCATTTACCGGCATGACGCTGTACAGCACTCACATAAGAACCGCACCGAAGCGTGCTCTGTAACTCGCCCCCTTAACAGAGTCTCAAACTTAGCTTAAGGTTGAGACTCTTCATTAAACGAAAACCCATGTCCGGTACACTAAAAATATCCGTAGGGCAATATTCCGATAAGGGCCGAAAGGAAATCAACCAGGATTTTCATGGCGTCTATATGCCGAAAGAACCGCAATTGAGTTCAAAAGGTGTTGCCATTGCGATGGCCGACGGAATCAGCAGCAGCACTGTAAGCCATATTGCCAGTGAAGCTGCGGTCACCGGATTCCTAGAAGATTATTTTTGCACCTCGGAAGCTTGGTCGGTCAAAAAATCGGCGCAACGGGTCTTGCTTGCAACCAACTCCTGGCTGCATGCTCAAACCCAACAAAGCCAATATCGTTACGATAAAGACAGAGGCTATGTTTGTACCTTTAGCGCCTTGATTTTCAAGTCTAATACCGCGCATATTTTTCATGTCGGCGATACGCGGATTTATCGATTACAGGACAATCATCTGGAGCAATTAACTAACGATCATCGACTTTGGGTTTCCCAAGACAAAAGCTACCTGAGTCGTGCATTGGGTATCGATCATCACCTTGAAATCGATTACCAAGCGCTACCGATCGAAATGGGCGATCGCTTCTTGTTGATGACCGATGGCGTTTATGAATTTGTTAATCATGTTTTCATCATTAATGCGATCAAGAAGCATGGCGACGATTTAGCTACTGTCGCAACAATGATCGTCAACGAAGCTTACCGGCAAGGGAGTTCGGATAACTTGACGATACAGATTGTCGCTGTCGAGGAATTGCCGAATCAAAATGCGGATGAGATTTATCGGCAAATAACAGAGCTTCCGTTTCCGCCGACATTGACCGCCAGGATGATTTTCGACGGTTATCAAATCATGAGAGAGCTGCATAATAGCAACCGGAGCCATGTCTATTTGGCAATGGATACCGAAACGAATACACCGGTCGTCATTAAAACGCCTTCGATCGATCTTCGAAACGATCCCGCTTACCTTGAGAATTTTCTCATGGAAGACTGGATAGCGCGCCGCATCGATAGTCCCCATGTCTTAAAACCCTGCGAACAAACCCGAAAACGCAATTATCTCTACATTGTCACCGAATTCATCGATGGCCTAACCTTGAAACAGTGGATGATCGATAACCCGAAACCCGATCTGGAAACCGTACGCGGCATCATTGACCAAATTGCCAAAGGCTTACGCGCGTTTCACCGGCTGGAAATGGTCCATCAGGACTTGAGACCGGAAAATATCATGATCGATAGCTCCGGCACGGTAAAGATCATCGACTTCGGCTCGACTCGAGTTGCAGGACTGACGGAAATGAACAGCCCCATCGAACGGCACCCATTACTCGGCACCGCTCCGTATAGCGCCCCCGAATATTTTTTAGGCGAAATCGGAACGGCTCGCTCGGACTTATTTTCGTTAGGTGTCATTACCTATCAAATGCTGACCGGCAAGCTGCCTTATGGCACTCAAGTCGCCAAATGTAAGACGAAAGCGGCTCAAAATCGATTGAACTATTACTCCATCCTGGACGATGCGCGAGCGATTCCTGCCTGGATCGATGATGCCATCAAGAAAGCCGTTCACCCGAATCCCTACAAGCGATATGAAGCATTATCCGAATTTATTCATGACCTGCGTTATCCGAACCAAACTTTTTTGAATAAAACGCATCCGCCGCTCATAGAGCGCGACCCAGTAACCTTCTGGAAAAGCATTTCTCTCATCTTGACGATTATCGTCGTCACGTTATTAATCCAACAAAGCAAAAGAGGTATTTAATATGAAAACGACTCCATCATCTTGCAAAGCCGACTCCTTGCTCACCAAAGAGCAAATGACCGATCGGATCATCACGGCAAAAGTACAAAAGCAACTCACCTGGACGGCCATTGCCGAACAAATCGGCGTCGATGAAGTTTGGCTGACCTCGGCTTGCCTTGGCATGAACAGCATGAAACCGGAACTGGCCGAAAAGCTATGCACCGTTCTGGAACTACCCAACGAAGTACAAGTCGCCTTGGCAATGTTCCCTTACAAACAATGGGCTTTCGACGTACCTCAAGATCCCCTCATTTACCGGCTTTATGAAGTCGTCGGCGTTTACGGCGAAACCTTGAAAGAAATCATTCACGAAAAATTCGGCGACGGCATCATGAGCGCGATCGATTTCAGCATGACGGTCGGCAAAGAAGAAAACCCGGCGGGCGATCGCGTTATTATCACGATGAACGGCAAGTTTTTGCCTTATAAGTCTTGGTAAGCTAGGTAGATTTGCTTTATAACCCAACTCTATTCAAACCGTAATGTGGCAGCATGTATACCTTTCGCACTTCAAATTTCGGCAGTGCCTTAGGAGGCGCCGGGGTGCTCGGCAAAGGCTTTGCCAGCATGGAGCTGGCATAGAGCCTACATGGACGTATTCACGGCGTCCTTTGACGGACACCCCGGCGCCGAATTTTGATCTCCGATGAGTATAACCCGTATGCAGCATAGTGGAATACGGGAATGACATGGCTTCGAACGTCCCGGATTGGGCTACGCTTCCCGGGCTACACGGCTAAAGGTAAACCTTCATTTCGGCAAATCGATTAGCCCCTCGGCAAACATCACGGCCTCGCCGCCGACGCGAAGAGGCAGTAACTCCTCGCCTTTGTTATCCATTTCGATGCGAATAACACTGCGTCGCGAACGTTCGTCGCCACGTTCCACAGCGAAACTGTGCGTGCCCTTACGCGTATGCTCGAACGAACACAAATACGAACAAAAAGCCGGCACCGCATTGCCGACCGGCGGATCTTCGGTTAAAGCAAGGCGTGGCCCAAGAAGCCGCAAATTGAAATCGGCATCGGGGAACGGCGTTTTCGGCGCAAATAGCAAAATCTCTTGCGCGGCGGTTTGCGGCGCGGCGGATTGGCTCCAGGCGGGGTAATTGAAAAGCGCTTTTCTTACCGACTCGTATTTCCAAACCGGCACGATCAAATAGGGATACCCACAGGAAACCAGTCTTGGCGAATACTTTTTGTGATCGAGTTCCGATTGCTCCAACCCTAGAAAAGCGGCTAATTCTTCATCGCCCGGTGCAAACCGGTCGACAATGGCGCTGACTTTTCGGGTAAATTGCACAAAACCAGGCTTACCGCCGACACTCGTAATGTTCGCCTCGACAGGCCCCGCATTTTGTTCGAACACGACCCGGGTAATCGGCTCGTTTAATTCGATATCGCCGCAACTGGCCAAGACAAAAGCCGCGGCAATGACCGGATGACCGCCTAAATGAATCTCCGCCAGCGGCGAAAATATGCGCATTCTTCGTACATTGCCGCCGTTGATCTTATGAAAAATGAAGACGGTTTCGGACAAATTCAGTTCCTTGGCTATCAAGGCCATTTTTTCGGCATTGAGTCCGTCCGCTTTCGGAAAAACGGCAATCTGCGCGCCATTGAAAACCCGATTCGTGAAAACGTCGGCAATATAATAATGATATTTCATAAATCTCCCTAAACGTTAACGGCAACCCGCCGATTTTCGATACGAACACCATAGGTTTCGATTTTCACAGTCTCGTCCTCGAAGCAAACGCCCGTCTCCAAATTGAAATGCTGTTTATAAAGCGGCGATGCTACCATCGGCTGACCGCCGATATCGCCGATCATGCCGCGCGATAATACATTGACTTTGCCGAAAGGGTCGAAATTATCGACCGCGTAAACCGCCTGTTCCTTCGGCATATAAAACAAAGCAATTTGCCTGCCATCCGCCCAGACGCAAACACCGGAATCCGGCTGCAGATCGTCGACCGAGCAGACATCGATCCATTCGCTCATGCTCATGCCTCCTCCAATATATTGAAATGCTTCCTGGCCTTCAATGCCTCCCGCTCTTGTTCATCGGCAGGGCGAACTTGGCCGCGCTCCTCGACGAACACGATGTTGTCGTCGAGTCGGTCGCTATTGACGAAATGCCGGAAACGTTTCAATTTGCTCTCGTCCTCGATCGTGGTTTTCCATTCGCATTGATAGGTGTCGATGACATGGCGCATTTGTTTTTCCAGTGCCTCGCCTATGCTGAGACTATCCTCGATCACGACCGAACGCAAATAATCCAAGCCGCCTTCCATGTTTTCCATCCACACCGACGTCCGCTGCATCCGGTCGGCCGTGCGCACATAAAAAATCAGCACGCGGTCGATATATTTGATCAGTGTTTCCTTGTCGAGTTGGGTCGCAAACAAATCGCCGTGCCGAGGCTTCATACCGCCGTTGCCGCAGACATAGAGATTCCAACCGCCCTCGGTCGCGATCACGCCGATATCTTTGCTCTGCGCCTCGGCGCATTCGCGTGTGCAGCCGGACACGGCAAATTTGATCTTATGCGGCGCCCGAAGTCCTTTATAACGGTTTTCCAACTCGATCGCGAGACCGACACTGTCGTCGACGCCGAAACGGCACCAAGTGCTGCCGACACAAGATTTGACGGTTCTGAGCGATTTGCCGTAAGCATGTCCGCTTTCGAAGCCTGCGTCGATCAATTCCCGCCAGATCGACGGCAATTGCTCGACCCGGGCGCCGAATAGATCGACCCGCTGACCGCCGGTAATTTTCGTATACAACCCGTATTTTTTCGCGACCTGCCCCAACACGATCAATTTCTCGGGCTGGATTTCGCCGCCGGTCACGCGCGGCACGACCGAATAGGTGCCGTCTTTTTGCATGTTCGCGAGAAAAATATCGTTGGTATCCTGCAAACCGATATGCTCTTTCTTGAGAATATAGTCATTCCAATAAGAAGCCAGAATCGAGCCGACCGCTTGTTTGCAAACTTCGCAGCCGCGGCCGCGCCCATGTTTTTCGATCAATTCGTCGAAGGTCTTGATTTCCTCGACCATGATCAAATGATACAACTCCTGCCGGGTATGCGGAAAATGTTCACAAATGTCGGTGCTGACTTCGATGCCGAGTTTGGCCAATTCGCATTCCATCACCGATTTCATCAACGGCACGCAACCGCCGCAACCGGTCCCCGCCTTGGTTTCCGACTTGAGCGCGGACACCGTATTGCAACCGGCTTCGATCGCCGAACAAAGCGTTGCTTTGTCGACGTCATGACAGGAACAAATTTGCGCCGACATCGGCAGTGCATCGGGCCCGAGGCCGACCGACTCGTCGGAACGGTGCGGCAAAATCAACGAATCGGGATTTTCCGGCAGTTCGATGCCGTTCAAGCAATATTGCAGCAAAGTTCCGTAACCCGAAGCATCGCCGACGAGCACTGCGCCCAACAGCCTTTTTTTATCGGTACTGACCACGAGTCGCTTGTAGACTTCGCTATCGCCGTTTTGATAAGTGTAGACCAATGCGCCCGGCGTCTGCGCATGCGCGTCGCCGATGCTCGCGACATCGACGCCCATCAGCTTTAGCTTGGTGCTCATGTCGGCGCCGGTAAAATAATTGTCGCCGCCTTCGAGCACCGAGACGACGGTGCGCGCCATCGCGTATCCCGGCGCGACCAGGCCGAAGATCCGGTTATTCCACAAGGCGCATTCGCCGATCGCGAAAATATCCGGATCGGAGGTCCGACATTGATTGTCGATCACGATGCCGCCGCGCGGGCCGACCTCCAATTCGCAGTCCCGGGCGATATCGTCGCGCGGACGGATACCGGCCGAAAACAAAATCAAGTCGGTTTCGAGTGCATCCCCGCCGGCGAAATTCATTTTATGCAAACAGCTCTCGCCGTCGTCGATCAAGGTCGTGTTCTTATTTAAATGCACAGTCACGCCGAGCGCTTCGATCTTGCGCTTCAACAACGCGCCGCCGCCGTCGTCCAATTGCACCGCCATCAGGCGCGGCGCGAATTCGACGACATGCGTGGTCAAGCCTAAGTCTTTCAAGGCTTTGGCGGCTTCCAGTCCGAGCAGGCCGCCGCCGACCACGACGCCGACCTTGGATTGTTCGGCCGCAGTTTCAATCGCTTCCAAATCCTCTATGGTTCGGTAAACCAGGCAACGATCGCGTTCGTGCCCCGGTACCGGAGGCACGAACGGGTATGACCCGGTCGCCAACACGATTTTGTCGTAAGCGATCCGGACGCCATTTTCCGACAGCACTGTTTTAGCGCTACGGTCTATCGATTTTGCTCTGTCGCCTAAGTGCACGGTGATGCCGTGTTGTTCGAAAAACCCTTCCTCGACCATCGATAGATCCTGTGCGGTCTTGCCGGAAAAAAACGCCGACAGATGAACCCGGTCGTAAGCCGGCCTGGGCTCCTCGCAAAACACGACGATCTCAAAATGTTCCTTCGCGCCACTACTCACCAGTCCGGCCAAAAAGTTTTGGCCGACCATACCGTTACCAATCACGACTAATGTTTGTTTCTTGCTCATCGGCAACCTCGGTTTTCTGTATCTAAATTTTAGGCAAAAAAAAGGCGTCCAGTCGATGTGACGAATCACTCGAACAGGACGCCAATGCCCCAACAAAATCGGTACTCCGTTAGGAGTCTTGCTAATGATAAAGCAATATGAATGCCATGTTTTCAAGCAACTTTCGCGAAGCCTTGATTTAACTGGTTTTAACAAACCATTAATTAGTCAATTCGAATTCGATAATCATTAAGTTACCGCTTTCATCGCACACATTCGGTGAATAGCGTTAACTTTCCGCACCAATATAAAGCAAGATATTTATCCGCAACCGGATGAACAAGCGTGCGATACCAAAACATAAATCGGCATATTAATTGCTATATTTATTAAATTGAGCACTATTCACCTCTCGGTCACCGTAACTCTCATGAAGGCCCGGCCATCGCCCCGGCAAATGAAAGCTCTCTGTGTGGGGAGGGCGCGGTCACTCGCCCGACAGGACGCCGTGAATACGTCCGTGTAGGCTCGACGGCGGCGACTGATTGCCATGGATGGCATGAATGCAGATTTTGCAGGAGCAAAAATCTGCCCTGCCGCCGACGCCTGTCGATCGAGCAACCGCACCCTCTCCGGAACCGGTATTTTCTCTGCCGAGCTTCTTATATCGAAAGATTAGATAATGAGTCCAAATCTACGAACTTTCACAGTAAAACCAGCTAATGTCCATACTACAACTCAAGTTACTCGGCTTTTCCGGCAAAATCAAAATACTGCATTTGACCTGGACGGCTTTTTTCATCAGCTTTGTCGTCTGGTTCAATCACGCCCCTCTGATGCTGATGATCATGGATTCTGTGAATCTCACCGAATCCGAAGTCAACATTCTGCTGTTATTAAATTTTGCGTTGCCCATTCCTGCTCGCATCATCATCGGCATGGTCGTAGACCGCTTCGGCGCAAGAATCAGTTACAGCACTCTACTGGCACTGAGTAGCCTACCTTGCTTCGCCTTTGCGATGGCTGAATCGTTTCAACAATTAGCTTGGGCGCGCTTCTGTTTGGGGTTTATCGGCGCGGGCTTCGTGATCGGCATTCGCATCATCGGCGATTGGTTTCCGGCTCGGCAAGTCGGCGTTGCCGAAGGCATCTACGGGGGCTGGGGCAATTTCGGTTCAGCCGCCGCGACCATCCTGCTACCGGGACTGGCATTATATTTCGGCGCCGAAAACGGCTGGCGTTATGCGATTGCGGTAACCGGTATTTTGTCGCTAGCATATGCGCTCATCTATTACCGGAATGTCGAGGATACGCCGCCCGACGTGCCCTATTTGAAACCTAGACGTTCGGGCGCAATGGAGGTTACTTCGATAAAAGATCTATTCCTTTACATCTGCACGACCGTACCGCTTTATACCGCAATGTCTTTGCTCACTTGGCAGCTATCGACACCGGAAGCCGATTTACTTAGCACACCCTGGGTCATTGCGATTAACATCATTATTTGGGCCCTTTTCTTTTTTCAAGCTTGTCAAATCGTCGACATCAATGCGGAACGGCTCAGTCGTCCAATCGACAGCATTCACCATTATCCATTCAAACAGATCACTATCCTTAGCGTCGCCTATTTGATGACGTTCGGCTCCAAATTAGCCGTGGTATCGATGCTGCCGATGTTTTTCTTTACGATTTACCGCGAAACCCAAGCAGTCTCTATGATCGATGCAGGCCTGATGGCATCGAGCTTCATTGTCATGAATCTTATCGCCCGCCCGGTCGGCGGCTGGCTTAGCGACAGAATCGGCCGCAAGCTCTCGCTGACGATGTTTCTAGCCGGCACTTCGCTCGGTTATTACTTGATGTCCTTTATTGCCGGCGATTGGCCCATTTTGATGACTATTTCAATGACGGTGTTGTGTTCGATATTTCTTCAGGCCGCCGAAGGTGCGGTATTTGCCATCGCACCTTTGATCAAAAGACCCATGACCGGCCAGATCGCCGGCATCGTCGGCGCTTACGGCAATGCCGGAGCCATCTTTTTTTTAGCGCTAATGGGCCATGTCGCACCATCTACGTTTTTCATCATTCTGGCAGTTTGCGCACTGGCATCGGCAATCTTGGCGCGCCGCCTCGAAGAGCCTAAAGAGTTCATTACCGAAATCATGCCTGACGGCACTTTAGTGAAAATCGAACTGGATTGACATGCAAGCGCTGAAAGTCTTAATCGCCGATGAAATTCAAGGCGAAAAACTACTCGAGAAAACCCTGAAAAAGCATGGTTTCGAAACCGCTTGTCTTCCGTTCGATACTATCGATTTAAATTCGTTGGTATTAAATTTATTGCCGGACATCGTGGTGTTGAATGTTTATACCCCGACACCGAAGATACTCGATGCCATATTGACGATCAATCAAAGCCATTCGGCGCCGGTGATCCTGTTTGCCGAGGATCAAGATAGCGACACGATCGATAAAGTCATCAAGGCCGGCGTCAGCGCTTATATCGTCGACGGGCTCGATCCCAAACGCATCAAAACCATCATCGATATCGCGGTGGCTCGATTCAAAGAGCAAAACGCCATCAAGGAAGAATTGAAAAAAACCAAATCGCAACTGGAAGAAAGAAAAGCGGTCGACCGAGCAAAAGGGATTCTAATGAAATCGCAAGGCTTCGACGAAGCTCAGGCTTATCATGCGCTGCGAAAACTGGCGATGGACCGGAATATTTCGATCGGCGAAATGGCTAAAAACGTCATTTCTATGGCGGATTTATTGAAGTAACGATCACGCTTTCTATCGTTTCGATTTACGGGTAGACTGTCCTTCTCTTATCAATCACGAACGAGAAAGCCGATGAAAAACTCTGTTGATGCTCGCCTCATTGCCGCTTTTTTCCTGATGATATTCGGAACGAGCGCCTTAGCGGAATCTCGAATTGCCGTTTTGGTTTTCGAACTAAAAGACCTCACATTGGCTCCCGGCATCCCCGAGGAACAGGAGCGCACCGCTTCGATCAAGCCTCAACTTGAAGCCGAATTAACCACATTAGGGAATGACATAGTCGAAACCGACTTCGCATCCCAACAACAGGCCGATGCCGGAACCGGATATCTATTCGATCACCATGATGTGGCCGCGAAACTGGGCAAGCAATTCGGCGCCGATTACATTCTAGTCGGTAGACTGCATAAACCGAGCTTCTTGTTTGCTTATATCATGGGACATTTGATACGAGTCGAAGACGGCAAACTGATTGCCGATTACACTTTCGAAGCCAAAGGACCCAATCGATTCCAAACCAATAAGACCGTAAAAACCCTGGCTAAAGCGATCGACAAAGATTTAAAGCGCCTGTCTCAATCCCACTAAAAAACCAGGTTGAGTACACCCCGCGCACTAATGCTGGCGCGGGGCGGGTTATTAACCCGCCCCAAACGTTTTTCCTGATTAGCAAGATGCTTCAGCTTGCTGAAGCCAATTGTCCGAGCAGTGATCAGTCGTAGCCACTTCTGCGGGACGGGTTATTTAACCCGTCCCCAACGTTTCGGTTTGCCCTAAACATTTCGGCTAACTTCGGCCAAAGTCAAAACGTTAGGACGGGGTTGCAAACCCCGTCCTGCTGGGAAAAACCAGGTTGAGTACGCCCCGCGCACTAATGCTGGCGCGGGGCGGGTTATTCAACCCGCCCCAAACGTTTTTTGTTTGCTTTGAGCATAGTCGAAACTTTCCGGACGGGGTTATACCTTTCGCACTTCAAATTTCGGCAGTGCCGGAGGAGGCCTCGGGGTGCTCGGTAAAGGCTTTGCCAGCATGGAGCTGGCATAGAGCCTACATGGACGTATTCACGGCGTCCTTTGACGGGCACCCCGAGGCCGAATTTTCATCTACGATGAGTATACAAACCCCTTGCGGCAAAGGTAAAGAGCGACTATTCAGTCGCTAACACTTCGATTTTAGTTTGATTGTAAGTGACTTTATTATCCTTAATCTCTATAGCCTTCTGTTGAATCAACTCATCGAATAAATCCTCCTCATTAACCACATTATTCTTAAATTTACTGCGAATACTATTGAGCAGGGTTTCTTTTTTGACCGGCCGGCTTCGACTGTGCTTGATCAAATGCGCGCAAAACTCTTGTACCAAGACTTCAGGGCTTTTCGGTGCGAAGCCCGGCATATTTTCGAGTTTGACACCGATACGTTGCGCGCTCCGATTCTGGCTGATTAACAGGCTAACCGCATGATCGAGGTCGTTGTCGTCGGAAACGACATCGAAATGGGTATTTTCGGGGAGCCGGGCCATCATTGCGCCGGCCCAAAAGGTGATGCCGAAATCGGCGGAATTCTTGCCGCCGTTCGGCATTTTAATGATTTTAAGACGATTTTGATTGACCGTTGCGGTCAGCGGCACGATCCAATCGAGCGGAACGCGCGCGCCGCACTGCGCATAGCAAATCACGACGTGGGTATAGGCGGCTAAATCTTCCATCAACTGATAAACTTGTTTCGGACAATTTTCGAGGTCGATCAACAAGACGCGGGCCGCGTAATCCGCATCTTCGTCATCCTTGACCGCCTCCTTGTCCGAAATGCTCTCGTTCATGTCTGCCGGCCTCTTCAGTTCATCGTTTTACATCGTCATAGCCTGACCAACACTTCACCGCGCCCCATTTCAGCCATGTCGCCGCCGTAACGCCGGACACGATTAAAGACCGCCGCAGGGTCTGCAAATTTCGAATCAAACGATCTGAACGACGCGAACAGCATCGGCAAAAACGCCAACGTATGCGAGCCGCAATCGTTGAAGGTCGCCGGCAGTTCGGGCTTATTCCAGAGCAATAAGGTACCTCGGCGCATTGCAAAACCGGTATAGCGTCCGGTTTTTCCCATTACCGCGATCGTGCCGGCCGTCATTCTCGACCCGCAGTAATCGCCAGCATTGCCTTCGATCAAAATGACGCCGCGGCGCATGTGATCGCCGACCCGCTCGCCGGCGTTGCCTTTAACCAAAACGGTGCCGCCTTTCATGCCCATTTTGTTACCGGGCAAGGCCGCCCCGAGAAAATCGCCGGTGTTTCCGTTGATCTGAACGAAACCTTTTTTCATTTCGCAAGCCGCGAATAATCCTGCGTTGCCGTTGACGGTAATCGTGCCGGACTTCATGCCTAGGCCCAAATAAGAACCGACATCGCCTTCGATACGGATCTCTCCTTCAGTTAATTCTTTGCCGATAAAATCGAGCTTGGCATAACTGTTCTTGATGACAATCTGTTGTGTATCGTAACCGGCAATCGTGAATAGTTCGTCGACGCGAATTTTGCGCTTGCCGCTATCGAGTTCGAGTGCTGCAATGTCGGTCGGCGATAACCCCGCCAGTTTTTGACAAACCAGAGGCGACAAATCGACGCGCTGAGCCGGTCGCTGTTTCAGCGTGAAGGTTAACGCAGTCATGCCATGATCTCCTGTAAATGAAAATGGAAGGGGCCGAGTTTGCCGCCGTAATTGCCGGCGCTGATGCGTTTGATGCCGTTTTCGGCGCCCAAATCGCAGACCGCTTGAATGCCGACGCGCATCGCCTTGTCGATGTCTTCCTTGGTTAGACCGTCGATCACGATTTCCATCACCGATTCGATTTCAGGCGACAAATCGGTTTTGGTGATGCCTTTCAGGGTCGGACAAAACGCATCGTTGGTCGATGCGCCGAGCGCCTTATATTTCGAGCCGACTTTCGAGCCGGAACGCACGACGCCACCCGGAAACGGCATGATCACGTTCGGAATCTTGCGCATTTCCTCGATCGCGGCCTCGCAGGCCGCCAACGCTTGCGGCTGCGATTCGGCCAATACCAAGAAATTACCGCCGCCGACCGCATCGACCTGGCCGGTCGTCGCTTCGGTCAGAAACTCGCCGTCCATGACCGGCACGCGCCAATAGCGTTTACCGCCGATGACTTTGGAAATCTGGAAACCGTCGCCGAAATAGCGCAGGTTTTTACCCAGCGGAATCGGTTTGTCGCTTTCAATGCCGGCGAACAATGCCGAAGTCGGCGAAGTCAGCACGCATTGCCCGGCGCGCGTTTCCAATTGTTTCGCAAGGCCCTTGCCGCCCATCGCGAAGATCATCACAGAGACGCCAGGGCGTCCGTCGGGTGTTTCTGAAGGATCGAGCACACGCTCAATGCCGGCCTCGCAGCCGCAAGCGATGACCGAAGTCGCGAAACCGGTCATCGCCTGTGCCGAGATCATCGCCCATTTTTCGTTTTGCGCGGTGATGATCGCGCGCGTCGCCTTCATCGGAAAGGCTTCGGCAAAGGTTTTGTCTATCGTTACGCCGTTAATAATCATCATGGGTACACATGGTTAAATATTTGAAAGTAAGTAAAGTGTTGACGTTATCGGTATATCTCGATGCAGGCCTTGTTTTCGTCGATCAATGCCATTTCTATCGCGTCCTTTTTAGTCAACAAAGAATTGATAATCGCCGCTTTGGACTGATTGCCTATTTTCAGCCAAACAATTTTAGGCGGTTGACCGTAAAGATTCGACATTTCAAAATAATCAGCGTCCTTCGTGACGATAACAAAGTCGTTGGTTTTGGCATATTCCCAAATTTCCCAGTCACCGGCGCGTTCCAAACCTAATATCGCAACTTGTGTGGATTCAGAATATGCTTCAACTAAAAAGGCCACTGCACGGCGCGACAAGTTTTCATCCAACAGCAGCTTCATTAAATAATTGCCGCTAAGCTATGCTCACGTTCGGCTGCAAAAGCCAAACAAGCCCTTATATCGTTTGACTCCAGTTCAGGATAATCGTCCAAAATTTCCACTTCGCTCATACCCTCCGCAAGCCATCCCAAAACATCGTAAACCGTAATCCGCAACCCGCGAATACAAGGCTTACCACCTCGCTTTCCGGGTTCGATAGTAATGATGCTGCGATAATCTATAGCCATAGGTATCTCCGGATTTTTTGTTTATTTCTTCTACGGCTGTTATCAATCTATTTTCGTTTGATAATGCCGCGGAAACGCTGATATGTTCCAATTTTGCGAGTTGTCCAATTAACTACCTCAAGCAGCCTTCAAATCACGCTGCAACTTACCTTGCTGCTTGAGTTTGTTATGTATATTTCCAGGACTGAGCTCCAAACCATTTTTCCAGCATAATGCCCCTAGCTCTATAAAGAATCGTTTAAAGTAACCTTCATCTTGTAATGGAATGACTAACTCAGTTTGTTTGTCCAACAGAAGCTGCAAATCGTAATCGCCGACGGTTTGATCGGAAAACCACAAGCGTATGGTTTTATGTTCAATATATTTGGCTTTGACGATTTTAATCATTATCGGCTCCGGCTATACGCTGCAACGGCTTTAACTGAATGGCTAACTGCCAATCCGCCATTAATTCTTCCTGATGCTCTTTCGCCCATTCTCTAACCAGTTTTAATGCTTTACTCGGCAAACGGCCTTCAAGCACCTCACCGCTTTCGATCGCAATTAACGCCTGATGACCTTGATACTCAGCGTGAAATTGCGGTGGATTGTGATCATCGTGATACATCCGGATGTAAATGCCAAAAAAATAGGAAATATACCTTTCGCACTTCAAATTTCGGCAATGTCCGAGGAGGCGTCGGGGTGTTCGACAAAGGCTTTGCCAGCATGGAGCTGGCATAGAGCCTACAAGGACGTATTCACGGCGTCCTTTGTCGAACACCCCTGCGCCGAATTTTGATATACGATGAGTATAACAGGCATCAGCTAGTAGTCTCGTAGTCCATACGCTGATTTCCAAAATCCAGCATGGGAATCAGCGATGCGAAAAACAGCTTCGTCACACCTGCAACGGATGCACCGTCAAACTTCCCCGCCCGTCCTCGGTAAATTCGTCGTCGCTGATTTTGAAATTGCCCATTTTCATCGTCAGATAGCGGTCGAAATAAGACTTGAGGTCTTTTTCGACGGCCGCGTCATAATCAGGTTTGACAACATGTGTCGTTCCCCATTTTACATGGACGATCTGACCATCTTTGACGACCATCTCACCGTCCTTGAACACGTAATCCGGTTTTTCGAACATTTTTTGCCGATCGGCGTTTTCGGTGTACACGGTGATGTCGCCCCAATTCCCAGCGGTCAGGCCGCCGCGATCTTTAAGGCCGATCAATTTGGCCGCACCCGCGCGCGTCATGATCGCAATTTCGTTCAGCGTGTACTCGCGGTCGATCGATGCCAGCGTCGTCATTTTTTGCGCTTCCGGATGAATCGTCGCGAGCATATCGTTGCGGAAGCTTTTATCCATAAGCAAACGAATCAGATGCGGATAGGTCGTGAACGGCGCGCCGTTCGGATGGTCGGTGGTCAAAAATACACGCCACGGATCGTCGACCAGCAAGAAAATTTCAAGACCGATCGCCCATTGCAAGGCATTGACGAAATTTTGGTCCCTGTATTTGAACGGCACGACGCCGCAACCGGAATCGCATTCGATATCCATGCACACCCACTTGTTCGGATGCGCGTGCTTGTGGTTCGCATGCTGACGCATCGTATCACCCGAAGCCGTAACGGTCTGCCCAAACAAAATTTGCCCGACATCGATCGTAATGTTCTTGTGCTTATTGACGGCTTCGGCGATTTGCGCGGCGCCCGATGAAAACTTGAAGTCGCCTTCGGTGCCGTAGCTATGAAACTGAATGTGCGTCAAATGCATCGGCAGGCCGCCCACGCCTTGAATCGTATCGAGCGTCGTGTCGACATTGCCCGGCACGCCCAGATTACAACCATGCACATGCAAAGGATGCGGAACGCCTAATTCTTTGACCGCAGTCGCCAAGGTTTGCAGAATTTGCCTGGGCGTCACGTCGTAATACGCATTTTTTTCGTCGAGATCGAGCTTGCGCTGATTAAACTTGAACGCGCTGATGCCGCCGGCATTGACGACTTTAATGCCGATACATTTGGACGCTTGAAGCGTCCATGCGACATAATCGTTAACCGCTTTCTGATCTTTTTTTGCAGTCAACATGCGCAGCAAGTAGTCGTCGCTGCCGAGCATCGCGTAACCGCCTTTGTCGAGGATCGGAATATCGCCCATTTCCATGTGCGCTTGTCGGGCGTTAACCGGCAACACCGCCGGCTCGAATGCGGCCGTATAGCCCATCTCGGCATAACGATAGCCGGTAACATAAGTGCTCGGCATCGCATGACCGCTTCCGGAACGCGTCAAATCGGTGCGGATGACCGGATCTGAGCGGTGGTCTTCCGGTAACAAGATTCTCGCGATATTGCCCTTACCGCCGCCGATATGCGTATGCATGTCGATCGCACCGGACATCACGACTTTACCGGTTAAATCATATTCTTGATCGATTTTGAGATCGGCCGCAGGTTTATCGACGATGCGACCGTCCTGAATATAAATATCCCGTTTTTGGCCGTCGATTCCGCCGGCGGGGTCATAAACCGTTCCACCTGTTAATTTAATCAGCATAGCTTTTCCAAATGATTAGAGATGAGCAGTACATCGAAGCACATAGACATCGGATTATTAGGTTGAATTGTATCATTATCGCGCCAAGGCGCTGAGGCGCAGAGAGTTGATGGTTAAAAAACCAAACGATCGTTTCATATGCAATGACGACCGTAAAACAAAATGTCTGACGCTATCCTACCAACAATCTCGTATTCTTATTTTTTCCGCGCCCTGCCCGAGATATACCCATCGTAGATCAAAATTCGGCACCGAGGTGCCTCCTTAAGCACTGCCGAAATTTGAAGTACGAAAAGTATAATTAAATCAATAGCCCCCGCTCGATTGCCGATAATACGTCAGCGGCAGCAGGCAAGCCTGAATCGCGCAATTTTTTCAGACGTATCGCCACAACGCTATCGGCGCGATAAGCGTGGCCGGCATGATCGATACCCGGAGTTCCAAGCGGAATATAAACATCCGGCTCTTTATCGAATAGCATGCCCGAACGACCTAAGACAATGGTCGGCACATCGGTAACAGGCGGTATTGCTTTGCTATTGAATGCTTGCACCCACAGCAAAGCGTCGCCCTCACCGTTCTCGATCATTACACGACTGTCGTACAAATAAGGATCGTATTCGGGATAGCCTTTTGCATAGCTAATACGTGCCGGATATCCGGAAATCCATCCGGCAACTTGATTGGCTGTCAGGTCGCCTTCCTTGCCGCTCAACGGCAAACCGGAACAACGGCTTCCCTGATCGTTGATATCCTTGATCAACTCGCAAATCGATTGGACAGTAAGTTCGGCTTGATCGAAAACCAACGAGGACGCGGCCCAAGTCACGACGCCGTATTTCGCAGCTTGCAAACGCTCGGCCACGGTCTGCAAGTCGGAAACCTTAATACCTCCCACCGAATCGATAACGATCTTATGTCCCTTGACTAGAGCTCTCAATACCGTTACAACCTCGGGCAAATCGGTATCGGCACAAGTCAATACTTGCGCTTGTTTACCGTTTGGCGAAACCTGGGCAGTACCGGAGGGAGCCTTGCCTAAATAAATCACCTCTCGGTTAGCGGTATCTTCCAGAAACATCGACTCCTGGTTCCAAAAATAACGTTCGAAAAAACGCGGAACGAAACTTTCCAAATCCTTACCGACCACCAACAGTAAATCGCAACGATTCTTGACCTCGGCCAGCGTTGTCGTCATCCATCCGGAATCTTGCATCGCCAAGTAATTCCGTCTTGATGCATTGAAGTTCATCTGATCGACCACGGCGCCACAACGGTCGGCCAACGCCAGCAACGCGCGCATACCGTTAACATCGGTCGCACACCCCCCGATGATAGGCTGATTGGAATCTTGCAGTATTTCAACGGCTTTAGCCACAGCATGCTCAAGAGCGACTTGCTTCCCGGCGACTCTAGGCTTAAAGTCGGTAATGACTTGTTCAAATGCAGGGGTATTGACCGCGCAGCCGTTGCTAAGCACCTTCAACGACAAACCGTCGACACTGATTGTCAGATCATCGGTTCCAATACCGCAAAAAGGACTGGGCACTTCGGTAATTTCAGTCACGCGCTTTTCCTCTTTTATCTTAAATTGATTTGGATTTAGCCATGCCGATTAAACGAATAACGCGAACCGACACTGCAGCAATGGCAGGCATTTTAACCCGAAATAACGGCCCTGTCCCGTTTCACCCGGCATTTCCTGCTTAGAATTTTTCATTCATCCTATACAGACAACCATTAGATTGAGAGCCCGAAAAATCAATCAACTTTTTGAGAGCCCGAAAAATCAATCAACTTTGAAAGCACGACATGACCTCACCATTATCCGTTTAAAATCTTCTTGAATACTTTTTCGAACCTTCAATATCGAGTTACGTTAAAATATCGATCGAAATTACGAATATTCATTGCAGATTACGGCGATCTCACAGTATAAACCCATCGCCCTTCAATTTTCGGTTTTAGCGTATGCAGGCACCGAAATTTGACTTGTCTGATTAGAGTATGTTCTCGCCGATAATCGCATAAGTATTCCTGATCAACCTAACGTCTTCAATTCGGCAAAGGGTACCGCATTATGTTTAATAAAATCTCACTTGCACTTAGCGTCACCCTGTTATTGAGCGCCTGCGCCACCAGCCCGACAGGCAGAACGCAATTCGCATTCATGCCCGATACCCAACTCAATCAAATGGGGCTTCAGGCTTTCGACAGCTTAAAAAGAGAAAATCCGGTCAGCACCAATCAAAGGCATACCCAATTTGTTACATGCGTATCCAATGCGATTATCCGGGAGGTTGGCGGCAATTGGGAAGTCGTTGTATTCGAAGACGACAGCTTGAACGCCTTCGCCTTGCCCGGCAATAAAATCGGCGTGCATTCAGGCATGGTCAAATTCGTCGACAATCAAGACCAATTAGCATCTATCATCGGTCATGAAATCGGCCATGTATTGGCAAGACACAGCAACGAACGCGTCTCGCAGCAAATGGCCGTCAGCTCAGGCATGGCCTTGATTCAAGCCGTCAGCGCACCGCAAACCGCAATGGGCCAAACGGCTCTCGGACTGCTCGGTGTCGGCGCTCAATACGGCGTGCTATTGCCCTACAGCCGACTACATGAAAACGAAGCCGATAAAATCGGCCTCGACTTGATGGCCAAGGCGGGTTTCGACCCCCGCCAAAGCGTTACACTCTGGCAAAAGATGGCGCGAGCCGGCGACGGTCAACAACCGCCGGAATTCATGTCTACACATCCAGCTCATGCCACTCGAATTCAAGAACTGCAAAATGCCATACCAAGAGCATTAGAAATTCAAAAACAAGCAGCCGCTCAAGGCAAACAACCTCGTTGCAGTAAATAATGAATCCAAATTTAAACCATCTACAGCCTTACCCGTTCGAAAAGCTAGCTCGGCTCAAACAGGGCATCGTTCCGCCTACCGACAAAGCCCACATCGCTCTATCGATAGGCGAACCCAAACACATTACGCCGCACATCATTCAAGAAGCGCTCATCACGCACATGCATGGTCTATCGGCTTATCCATCGACGCGCGGATTGCCGGAACTCCGGCAATCGATGTCCGAATGGATCGCGAGGCGCTTTCAAATACCGGCCGATTTACTCGATCCTGAAACACAAATACTCCCGGTTAACGGAACCCGCGAAGCCTTGTTTTCGTTCGCGCAATGCCTCGTCGAACCGAGCGAAAAACCGTTGGTCTTGATGCCGAATCCGTTTTACCAAATATACGAAGGCGCGGCCTTACTGGCCGGGGCACAGCCTTATTTCCTGAATACGACCGAGGAAAACGCATACCTACCCGACTTCGACACTGTTCCCGAATCGGTTTGGCGGCGTTGCCAGTTATTGTATATTTGCTCGCCGGGCAATCCGACCGGTGCGGTCATCCCCCAAACGCAGCTGGAATATTTGATCGAATTGGCCGAGCGATACGATTTCGTAATTGCGTCGGACGAATGCTACAGCGAAATTTATGCCGACGAAAATAACCCGCCAACCGGACTTTTGGAGGCGGCCGTTGCGATCGGCAACACCGAGTTTAAGCGTTGCGTGATTTTTCACAGCCTATCGAAGCGCTCGAATGCGCCGGGTTTGCGATCGGGCTTTGTTGCCGGAGACGCAGAAATACTGCAGCGTTATTTTCAATACCGCACCTATCACGGCTGTGCGATGCCGGTACCGACGCAACATGCCAGCATAGCAGCCTGGCGCGATGAAGCGCATGTCGTCGACAATCGCCAGTTATACCGGGAAAAGTTCAGTGCATTCAAAGATATATTATCCGAAGCCACTGCCGTTACCATCCCTCCGGCAAGTTTCTATATCTGGCTAAAAACGCCGGTATCGGAAATTCAATTTGCACAACAGCTGTTTGCATCCGAAAATGTAACAGTCTTGCCGGGCAGTTATTTATCCCGACCGTTCAATGAGTCCGACCCCGGCCGGAATCACGTCAGGATCGCCTTAGTAGCACCGATCTACGAATGTATCGATGCTGCAAGGCGCATTAAAAATTTCATTCACACGTTATAACAAATGGAAAATCATGTCTGAACTAGAAAACATCATTAATGCCGCCTTTGAAAACCGCGCCGACATCACACCGACAAACGTCTATCCGGAACTGCGCGAGACGATAAAAGAAGTCATTAATCTGCTCGACAGCGGCAAAGCCCGCGTCGCCGAAAAAATCGACGGCGAATGGGTCGTTAACCAATGGCTCAAAAAAGCGGTGTTATTGTCGTTCCGCGTCAATGAGAACCGCGTCATGGACGGCGGCGTCAACCGTTATTACGACAAGGTCGAAACCAAATTTGCGTCTTATACGCCGGACGATTTTGCCAAAGCCGGAGTACGCGTCGTGCCGAACGCGAATGCGCGCCACGGCTCCTACATCGCGCCCGGAGCGGTATTGATGCCCTCTTACGTCAACATCGGCGCTTATGTCGACAGCGGCACGATGGTCGATACCTGGGTCACGGTTGGATCGTGCGCGCAAATCGGTAAAAACGTACATTTATCAGGCGGCGTCGGCATCGGCGGCGTACTTGAACCTTTGCAAGCGGGACCGACTATCATCGAAGACAACTGTTTCATCGGCGCGCGTTCGGAAATCGTTGAAGGCGTGGTCGTCGAAGAAGGCTCGGTCATTTCGATGGGCGTTTACATCGGCCAAAGCACCAAGATCTACAACCGCATGACCGGCGAGATCATTTACGGCCGCGTCCCGGCAGGTTCTGTCGTCGTGCCTGGCAACTTACCTTCCTCGGACGGCAAATACAGCCTATACTGCGCAGTGATCATCAAGCAAGTCGACGAAAAAACCCGCAGCAAAACCGGCATTAACGAATTACTGCGCGATTGATTCGCATTTTGCCCGATACGCATTCCCACGCCCCAAAGGCTGCGAAAATATTGGCGGATACAAGATAAAAAATTATTCACCATGAAGAACATGAAGGTAATGAAGGTAATGAAGAAAAAGACTACAAGATCTTTCGTGCTGAGCCAAGTCGAAGCATGAAGGATCTACAACCCCAACGTTTCGGTTTGTCCTAAACATTTCGGCTAACTTCGGCCAAAGTCAAAACGTTTAGGACGAGGTTGCAAACCCCGTCCTGCTAGGGTAAAAGATTATTCACCATGAAGAACATGAAGGTAATGAAGAAAAAGACTATAAGATCTACAGCCTAATTCATCATGTGACTTCATGCCCTTCATCCTAAAAAGAGCAGTTGACATGTGTTGTAGACCGTTCGTGCTGAGCAAAGTCGAAGCATAAAGGGTCTACAACACTCTCACCGACTTGGTGAAGCCTCAAACCACCCTCACCCTTCGACAGGGCTCTCCTGAGCGTAAGCCGAAGGGCTCAGGGCGAACGGTAGCTTGAGGCACTCAAATGCTATTTTTAGGTTCATAGTTATTTCGTGATTTTGAATACTTTCACAGTATCAGGACCGTGGGAACCAAAAATCCGCCCCAAGAAAATACCCGCTTCTTGAATGACTGCGATTAAAACGGTAAATCACTGATGAGCTTAAAACGAGCCGAACATTTCATAAGCGAGGAAGAGTATCTCCAAGGCGAACAAGAAGCCGAGACTAGACATGAATTGATCAATGGTGAAGCCTATGCGATGGCCGGCGCGAATGAAAACCACAATCTAGTGTCGGGCAACGTTTTTTCCGAATTGAAAAACCGACTAAAAGGCTCGTCTTGTAAAACCTTCATGTCGGATATGAAAGTCAAAGCCGGCGGCGATTTTTTTTACCCGGATGTCGTGGTCGTTTGCGAAGAAGACAGCGAACATGAATACTACAAAAGTGCACCGATCTTGATTATCGAGGTTTTATCCGAAAGCACCCGGAAATTCGATAAAACTCATAAACGTTTAACTTATCAGAATATTCCTAGCTTGGAAGAATATGCGATCATCGAACAGGAACGTTGCGAAATCGAGGTTTTCAGAAGAAAAGATCACTGGCAGTCGACTTATTACTACCTAGGCGATGACGTCTACTTTGCTTCGCTAGACGTATCGGTTTCGGTTGAGGACATTTATTATCAAGTCGACAATGCCGACATAATCAAGTATTTTGCTGAACGTTGATTCTTAACGCTCCCCGAACAAGGTACGCGATGCGTGCCCTAAAAGCTTTTTAACTCTTAACCAACCACACCTCGACCATGACAGAAAATTTATCCAACGATGCCGTCATCTACGCAATGCTTTCGATCAACAGCGAAATTGCCATACAAAAAGATTATCTCGATTCGCCGGAACTGCCGGTAGACGAAAAAGAATACGAAGAAGAAACGCTCGCCGATCTCGAGCAAGCCTTAATGGAGTTTATCGAGCTATATAAAAACCGCCTTAAAGCGGATAAAACCCTACCTAGCCTAGATGAACTGCTATATAGCGAATTATAAACCCAACCTATGCCTACACTTTACGGAATCAAAAACTGCGACACGATCAAGAAAGCCCGAAAGTGGCTCGATCAAAACGGCATCGATTACCGCTTTCACGATTATCGCGAAGACGGCCTGACGACCGAATTACTGAAAGACTTTTTGGCTCGAAGCGACTGGCAAACCTTGCTCAACCAGCGCAGCACCAGCTGGCGCCAACTCGACGAGGCGCAAAAAGCGGACCTGGACGAAAACAAGGCCTTACAATTGATGCTCGAAACGCCGACACTGATCAAACGCCCGGTTTTCGATACCGAAGATAAATTAATCGTCGGCTTCAAGGCTGAACACTATCAAGCCGAATTTGACCGCTGACCCTTTTCAACTCGCCTCGAACGTTTTGGTTTGCTTTGGGCATGGTCGAAACGTTCAGGACAGGGTTGCAAACCCCGTCCTGCATAGATCCTACATTGGAATCAAACTCGCAAGCTCTAGCTTGCCAACTTCGATAAACTAGAGCTTCTCGCATTGCACTTCCGTGCAAAGAGTTTGGAAATTAGCGAAAACACCTCATTCAATAACAACGAAATACGCTACAAAACCCGCCGCACACAACTCATGAACGATCCATTGGAATTACTTAAAGACTTGATCAGCCGCGCATCGGTCACGCCCGACGACGCCGGATGCATGGAACTGCTCGCCGAACGTCTCGAAAAAACCGGTTTCCGTGCCGAATATCTCGATTTCGAAGATACCCGAAATATCTGGCTGAAACGCGGCGAAGACAAACCGCTGTTCGTTTTTCTCGGTCACACCGATGTCGTGCCGACCGGCCCGATCGAGCGCTGGCAATCGCCGCCGTTCGAACCGACGATACAGGACGGCAAACTCTATGGACGCGGCGCGGCCGACATGAAAAGCGGCATCGCCTGTTTCGTCACTGCGGTCGAACGCTTTATCGAAAAACACCCAGATCACCGAGGCTCTATCGCGATAATGCTAACCAGCGACGAAGAAGGCCCCGCAACGAACGGCGTCGTCAAGGTCGTCGAAACCTTGGAACGACGCAACGAAAAAATCGACTGGTGCTTGGTCGGCGAACCGTCGAGCGACAAAAAACTTGGCGACGTCATTCGAGTCGGCCGGCGCGGCTCGCTGTGCGCGAAACTGACCGTACACGGCATACAAGGCCATGTCGCCTACCCCGAAATCGCCGAAAACCCGATTCATCGTTTCGCCCCGGCACTGAAAGAACTAACCGAGGAAATCTGGGATAGGGGCAATGCATTCTTTCCGCCGACCAGCCTGCAAGTCTCGAACATCAACGCCGGCACCGGCGCCGAAAACATCATTCCGGGCAGTATCGAGGTCCAGTTCAACCTGAGATTCAGCACCGAATCAAACGAAGACAGTATCAAAAGGCGCACAAAAGCCATTCTGGATAAATACGATTTAAAATATGATTTGGAATGGCGATTGTCGGGAAAACCTTTTCTGACCGACAAAGGCGATTTGATCGATGCGGTACACGCCGCGATCGATTCAGTCACCGGTTTCGAACCGGTCGACGATACCGGCGGAGGAACCTCGGACGGACGTTTCGTTGCCCCCACCGGCGCGCAAGTCGTCGAACTCGGACCGATCAACGCAACGATTCACAAAATCAACGAAAACGTCGATCTTAAAGATTTGGATACTCTGACCGATATCTATCACAACATACTGGTTGAATTGATGACATAAACTCGGAGGGTAGCATGCCCGAAATCAAACTACCCGGACCAATGCGCATGGTCTGGGGAAGCCTCGGCTGTCTTTGGCTGGCGGGGATCATAAACAAAGGCTTTTATACGACGGCGATTATTCTGCTTTTATTCGTTCCGGTACTAATTATGATTAACGGCGAAACGCCTAGCCAAATGAGAAAACTGCAGAAAGCCCCTCGCACAGAACCATCCGATTCGTCAACCGCTTAGACTCCGGGCAGCAATTCCCAGTTTGAGCATTTTCGCCGATCTTAGGGTGTGGGGTATGCCTGTCGAGGAACGCCGTAAACCCATCCATGGGGGCTTGGCGGCAGTTAAGCGCCAAGGATGGCGTGAATGCAGATTTTGCATTACGCCAAGGATGGCGTGTAGTAGGGCAATGCAGGGCAGAAAAATGCTCCTGCATTTTCTGCATTCATTACATCCATGTAACTCAGCAATTGCCGAGGAGCAAAAACTGCCCCTGCTGCCGACATCCTCGCCAAGCACACCCCACACCCTTTTTGATCCCCAAATTGGGAATTGCAGGACTCCGGGCGAACGTCCCACAAGACTTCCTTCTGAAGTTGATGCATTGTTTATCTTAGAGTAACTATTCAGCCCCCGGCAATTATCGTTCCCACGCTCTGCGTCACTGCCATTAAGTTAAGGATTTTTCCGTTCGCCCTGAGCCTGTCGAAGGGTGAATGGAAAAATCCTGGGTCGATAAGTTAAGCCGTCCATGGTTCGACAGGCTCACCACGAACGGCTTAACTTAATGGCAGTGACGCTCTGCGTGGGAATGCCTGAGTACCGCTCCAGCGGTACGAGACGCTAGAGCGTCTCGGTCTTCATTCCCACGCCGGAGCGTGGGAACGATAGGGGGTGTGAATAATTACATCTTAGACTGGGTGTGAAATATTATTCATCCAATAGCGCTTTCGCTACCAACTAAGGAACGAGCATGAAATAACTTAGACAACTGTTGGAAGGGGGTTCGGTGACTCGCTTGACAGGACGCCGTGAATACGTCCCTGTAGGCTTGACGGCGGAATCTGATTGTCATGGACGGCATGAATGCAGATTTTGCAGGAGCAAAAATCTGCCCTGCTGCCGACATCCTCGCTAGCCACACCCCATACCTTCATAAAGTTAGCCATTTTTTGACTATCAAGGGAGTAATTGCTTATAAGCTATTTCTCAGTCGACCCACAGAACACTTAAGTCAAATGTAATTGCATCGAACGGCGCGATCGAAATCGCATCGTCATTCTCGAATACGCCTAGCAATAACCAGCCGGCTGGCGTGTTTTCAAAAACCTCCAGCGTACGCAACACCGGATCGATCAACCAAATATGACAAACACCCTCCCGCGCATAAATCGGCATTTTTTCGACGCGATCGATCCTCGCCGTACCGGGCGAAAGCACCTCGCAAACCCAGTCCGGCGCTAAATCGAAAAAAGCGCCCTCCGGCAATTTCGGTAAACGTTCGCGCCGCCAGCCGGCCAAGTCAGGAACCAAAATATCGAAACCCAAATGACATTCGGGTTCATCGAGAATCCACCAACCGCCCGGCCCATCCATTCCTTCGTCATAAGGCCCTGTAAGTTTTCCACCCAAAAGAGACGAAGCCCGAGCATGGCGCGGAGAAGGACGCGGTTGGCTATACAAAGCGCCGCCAATGATTTCCGCAACCATGTTTCCCGGCACCGCGCACAAATCCTGATAAGTCGCTGGTTTCAATTGAGGCAAACCCATTTCACACCTATTTGTCTTTAACGAAACGATTAAACAGTCTATTGGCTTCGGGAAGCTGGAGCTTCCCGCACTGCGTTCCCAAGCAGCGTATAGGTCGGGTTAAGCGCGAGCCGTAACCCAACCTACCTAGGCTGCATTCCAATGCTATTAAGTTACCTGATTAGCAAGATGCTTCAGCTTGCTGAAGCCAATTGTCCGAGCAGTGACCAGTCGTAGCCACTTCTGCGGGACGGGTTATTTAACCCGTCCCCAACGTTTCGGTTTGCCCTAAACATTTCGGCTAACTTCGGCCAAAGTCAAAACGTTTAGGACGGGGTTGCAAACCCCGTCCTGCTAGGGATATGTGTGAGTCGCAGGTACCAACGGCTCAGTCTTAAACGGTGCGACCTATCGTGACAGGAACGTTGCGATGTGTCTAATCCTACCTGTGCGAATCCGTATTTGTACAGAAATGCTTGCTCGAACTCGTCTTAGACGGGGTACGCAGTTAGGGTCACTCAGGTAACTGGTGGCGTTGAAGGAGCCAGGCAAGCATAGTCAGGGAGGTGGCAGGTTTCAGCCTCGAATCAGGTGTCAGGGTCTATGTCCGCCTGAAACACTGGGGAGTTTTTTTTTTCTTCTCTCACTGGGATTTATACGGTTATTCTCAGTGGCTATTAGGGGTGCTTGCTGTTGTCGCCCAGACATAATGGTTATTGGTACTGACCGATGAAAGTCCTACGGCGTCTCTTGATTTTAACCCCTTCAAGAGTAATGCCCGCCTATAAGTTTATGGCGAAATGGCGGGTTTATGCGCTGGTGTGTGAGATTCCCCAAACTGAGCACTTTAAGGATGGCAGCGTCTTCGGTGTAGCCACGCAATTGCGCGGTGATAGAAGACTCCGTTGTTAGAAATACGTTGTCATGGTTTTTCCATGAAGAAAGTTAGTCCGTCGGCTACGACCCCAAAATGGTCTGTCCTTCCTCTTTTGGAAAACCCGACGGTCGCTAAGAAACGCCTTCCACGGCACGACCGTTGGCAAGGTATTGGTTAGTGTATGAGGGGTAAATCAGGTTGTCTTTATGTTAGTGAAACCGCTTAAGATTAAACATCATTCTTTAACAGGCAGAATAACCATCGAACGGGTGCGCAAGGCATTTCTTAATGTCAAACGTAACCGGGGCGCTGCCGGCGTTGATAAGCAAAGCATTGTGATGTTCGAGGCGAATCTTGAACAGAATTTGCAAGCATTGTTGAGCGATTTAAAAACGCGGGGGACATTTTCTCCGCATCCGCTCAAACGTGTGCGTATCGACAAAGGGAATGGGAAATTTCGCCCGTTGGGCATTCCCGTGGTCCGTGACAGGATTGCGCAGGATGTCTTGCGGCAACTGCTGGAACCGTTGTTCGAGCCTTTGTTCCATCCAAACTCGTGTGGNTTTCGGCCAAATAGGAACTGTCATCAGGCCATTGAACGGGTGCTGGACATCTGGCGCGAGGGCAATCGCTATGTGCTGGATGCGGATATATCGGGATTTTTCGATAACATCCCGCACCATGTCATCATGACGGGGCTATCCAATGTGGTCGCTGATGGGAATATTCTGGGTATTATTGAACGGTTTCTTAGGTCTGGCGTCATGGAAGACGGCGTTTTTAAACCAACGACGATCGGCACGCCGCAAGGCGGTGTCATTTCGCCTTTGTTGGCAAATATTGCGCTGAACTATCTGGATTGGCATCTGCATGAGCATGGCTTGAACTTTGTGCGTTATGCGGATGACTTTGTCGTTCTATGCCCATCCGAGGAACAGGCAAAAGAGGCATTGGTTCTTGTCGGGGCGTTTTTAAACACGCATCTTGAGTTGAAACTCTGCCCTGAGAAATCGCAGGTCACCACATTTAGTGAGGGTTTTGCATTCTTGGGGTTTGATATTAGCTCAAGGGCGGTCACGATGCGCCCAAAGTCCATAGAGAAATTCAAAGATAAAATCCGGGAGTTGACCTGTCGCTCCTATAACTTGGATAGTTACCGCATCATGCGGGTTAATCAGGTGATACGAGGGACGGCAAATTATTTTGCAACGCCGTTCTCTCATAATCGTTATCTGTTTACGGAATTGGACAAGTGGATTCGAGTTCGCTTACGGTGCATGAAGTTTAACAGGAAATGGAAGACCGATAACAGGCGTCTACGTCTGAAGCACTTTAAGAATAAAGGGTTGTTGAGTCTCAGGGCGTTCTATCATGAACCTGCATAGCAAATACAATGACTCCCTTTCGAGGGCAATCTAGGCGGAGCCGCCCATTGTCTGAAAGAGACACGATGGTAAATAGAGGGAATTAACCTTCTTGCGGCAACGGGGGGCTGGTGGTGATCCTCCAGCCTACCCACTGCTGGTTTTTGGGCCTTAGCTGAAGAAACTTGCAAATCAGGTTAAGTTAAGCCGTTCGTGGTGAGCCTGTCGAACCATGGACGGCTTAACTTATCGACTCGGACTTCTCCATTGCCCCTTCGACAAGGCTCTCCTGTGCGCAGCCGAAGGGCCCAGGGTGAACAGAAAAGTCCTTAACTTAATGGCAGTGAAGCTGCATTCCCAAGCAAAGAGGGGGGCCAAAAGCAAACTGGAATCCGGCAATCAATGCGTTGAATTATCGGTCTCGAACACCGCTTCTATCGTGGGCGCATCGATAATGTTGTCCAGCCATTGCTCTAATTCGCTTTGACCGGCCTGTGCAATACGTTCATCCGCCCAAGCCGGTAAGGTTTTGAACCGGCGGGAAATCTGTCGCCGCAGCGTGTTTTGCTCCGCTTCCAATTTTCCTTTTTCCATGCCCTTTTCCAAGCCTTTTTCCAAGCCTTTTTCCAAGCCTTTTTCCAAGCCAATACGTTCCACACTTGATATATATTGCATTTTGCCATGCTCCTCGAGTTCATGAATGTTATGCCACAATTGCCGCTCCAGCTCTTTCGGCAATCTCATCATCCAATCGATCACCTGAAATAGATCAATGACACGCTGCTTGTCCCAACCCCGCTCATAAAGCAAACGTATCAGACGCCATTTGGCCTGAAAGCGAAAACGATCATCGCCTCGCGTTTGCTGGGTCAGAATATGGGCCGCAGTCACGATGGCAAACGGATTATGCTCAGTCAACAAAGCTTCCAAACGATCATGATAATCGGTAATTTTGGCGACAGGAAACCGAATCGACGTCTCGCTACCTAGCACGCTATAGCCGAAACAATCGGGCTTCCAACCGGGATGCTCGTCCGCCAAAACCGCCAGACTGGCCACGGGTCGATCATAACGGTCGAAAATTCGGTAATTATAAGTAAACATGCGCTTGGCAAAACGCGCTTGTTTGGAGCCCTGCACTTCGACATGGATATAGACCCATTGCTCAACGCCATCGAGCAACATCACTTGGACCAATTTGTCGACGAAGCGTTTCCCAAGCGTCGCATCTCGAACGACCGCGCGTAATTCCTGATCCAAAAACGTATAGGCTTGGTTCCAATCGATCAGATTCGCGGCGTCCGGAAAATAAAACGCCATGAATTCCGGAAAGTAGCGCTCAACCGCTTCTTTCCAAGGGCTATCGTATTCGTCCGGAGCGGATTCGTTCATGACACTAAAATAGAAGTCAATACTGGATCTGTCATTTTACGCCTATTCGGGTAAAAAACATCAATGTGATTCGCGTAGCAGCAATTCCCAGTTTGAGCGTTTTCTCCGGGCTGTTCGCGTAGGCTGGGTTACGGCTACCCGGCTTTTTTGGTGCTTTATGTCAACACCAACGGTGGTTATAGTGTTGATACTTTTTATTGAGTAATTATAATAACCATCATGGACAGTAAACAACTCATCAAGCAACTTGAAGCCGACGGCTGGATTCTGGCACGAATCAAAGGCTCACATCACCAGTTCACAGCACCCGGATAAACCCGGCTTGGTGACGGTCAAACATCCTGACAGCGACATTCCCGCCGGTACGCTGAACAGCATTCGCAAACAGGCGGGATGGAAATAAGAGGTTATCATGCGCTTTTCTGTAGTATTGCATACCGATGACGGCGTTCGTTACGGCGTTACCGTCCCCGACTTGCCCGGCTGTTTTTCGGCGGGCGACACCCTTGACGATGCATTGGCTTCCGTTGCTGAAGCGATTGATTGTCACATTGAAACATTGATTGAAGACGGAGCCCGATATTCCTGATTGCAAACCGATTGCCGAGCACCTATCCAATCCGGATTATTCGGGCGGCGTTTGGGCTTTCGTCGACGTTCCGGTTGAAAAATACTTCGGCCCCGCCGAGAAAATCAACATCACGCTGCCGCGCCTGTTGTTGGCGAGAATCGATCGCTATGCGAAAGCGCACGGCGCAACGCGCTCCGGTTTTTTGGCTGAGGCGGCTCGTGCGGCAATGCGTTAAAGGAAAAGACGTAGAATAGATCGGGTTACGGCTAACGCCTAGTTTGACCTATGCGGATCGCCTGATGGATGCCCCCATCCGTGCGCTTGCCATAGAACGCTGATAAAACGTCCTGATTAGCAAGATGCTTCAGTTTGCTGAAGCCAACTGTCCGAGCAGTGGCCAGTCGTAGCCACTTCTGCGGGACGGGTTATTTAACCCGTCCCCAACGTTTCGGTTTGCCCTAAACATTTCGGCTGATTTCGGCCAAAGTCAAAACGTTTAGGACGGGGTTGCAAACCCATACGCATCAAGCTAAAAATCGCCTTCCTCGATTTGGTGGTCGAGAGCGTACTACGTGGTTTCACAAATCCGCTTTGGGATGTATAGTTTGCGGTCCACATTACTCAATGGATAACCAGAAATGGAAGCCGCCCCGATTGAAACGCTCACACATCAAATTGACCAGTATTTAGCAACTTGGTTCGACGAAGAAACCTGTGAAACCTTGGCCAAGTCTAGCGGATTTATTCAACGCAGCACGAGTCGCTTGACCGGCAGCGATTTTTTTAAATCTGCTGACGGTCGATACGCTCAGCGAGCCGACGATCAGCTATGAAGGTTTGTGCGATAGCCTGGAGGAACGAAGCGGCGTGGATCTGACGCCGCAAGCCTTGTGCGGGCGAATGAACAGCGATGGTGCGGTACAGTTTATGGAAGCGGCGCTGACCAAGACTTTGCGCGAGACGGTCGGTCCGCCTTTGACGGCACAAGAAACCGCATGGCTAGCTCCGTTTCCTCGGGTTTTACTGCAAGACAGTAGCCAAATCGAAGTGAACGAAGCCTTGACCGAAGCGTTCCAAGGGAGTGGCGGTAACGCCAGCACGGCCAGCGTTAAAATCGATTTCAGCTATGACGTCAAAAACGAACGGGCCGAACATATCGCGATACGTCAGGGCACCGACAGCGATCAGGGTTTTGCCACAGACGTGCTCGCGCGAGTGCGTAAGGGAGATTTGATCATTCGAGATTTGGGCTATTTCAGTTTGGCCGCCTTTGCTCAAATCATGCTGATCGGTGCGTATTTCTTAAGCCGACTTAGCTATACCGTCAATCTCTATAAGAGCGCCGATGAAGCCGCGTCACCGATTAATTTGATCCAGTACATCAATCGTTTCGGCGGTGGTCAGCAAACGATGGAGTTTTCGCTGTTTGTCGGTGAGAAACACCGTCTGCCCATCCGCTTAGGAACGAGCACGAAATAACTTGAGCAACTTATAAATTTACCGCTTCAGGTATGGCGACATAATTCCATTGCCTCAGATGCTTATCAAATACAATTCGCATGGATTCTTTAAAGCCCTCCACAACTTTTCTGCCCGTTTCATAAACCTTGTTAAAAATACAGGCAAAGACTTTTAATCCCGCTTTTGTTGTTGTCTTTTCAATTAACTCTTTCATAAAGACATGGCTGATTAAAATCATGCCGGATAATTCACGAGTAATATGAGGAAATACCCGGTGCTCGATGGGATTCCATTTAGAGGTGTACGGAGGATAATGCGCTATCCGTATTTCAATGCCTATTTCTGCCACTAATGCCTGCAAATCCTGTTTGAAAATATAGTGTCTGGATGAGTTACTGCCACCGCCATCCATCAGCAATAAAATGGATGTTGCCAGCGGATAGTAGAGGTTGCCATAGGTGTACCACCAGTGACGAATCGAATCACAGGAAAACTCGCTGGTGTCACAGCTTGTGCCAATGTTGACGTAGGCTTCGTTGCGCTCAGTGTCATAAAGCGCATGAGGTACGGCAACGCCTTCGGCTAATGACGGAAAGTCATGATCATAAACTTCAACTGTTTGAGTGGTATAGACCTTGCCATCGCGAAACAGATTACCAATCAGCTCCTTTTTCTTGGTATCCACGCTGATGACAGGATTTCCCGCAGCCGTATATAAAGCTCTCAATTGACTGATATTCTCAAATTGCGCATTACGATTTACATGCCCGCCAGCCGCTTTCTTTTTCAAGGCCTTACGCTTCACATAATCATTCTTTTTTAATAATTTTCTGACAATATTGCGACTGACTTTGAAACCCTTTTCAGCCAATAGACAGGCCATTTTGGCACACGTCAAATTAGTCCATTTTTTCGTTTCATCCATCGGGTCGCCTGCCGTATGCTCTTTTAAAATAGACAGAAACGCGTCATTAATATCCGTGTGTTTTTTAATAGTTTGTTTTCGACCTCCGCCCGCTTTTCTATCTCGTTTTTTGGGGATAATTGCCTTCTCTTTCAGTTCATTTATCCCTCGTCGGATGGTATTGCGAGAACAGGAAAACAGCTGAGCAATATAGCTGATGCCGCCATAAGGAAATTTTAATGCTTCAACCCCCGCATACAAACGCTTATCTTTTTCGGATAGACGGTCGAACACTTCTTGCATTTGTTTTTCAATTTCTATTGGGTAAGCAGGCTTCACTATAAGTTTTGGGGTAATGTTTTAGGTTCGTTAACTTTACCGCATTGCAACGACTACTTGCTCAAGTTATTTCGTGCTCATTCCTTAGTGGTTTATCGGCTGCCGCAAGAGGTCTACCGGAAGCGACAAAAAGCGGCGATTAAAACGGCCAAACGCAAAGGCCGCCGGGCGCGCTTGTCCTACTTGAAATTTCTCAAGTATAGCTTCTTCATGACCAACGTCCCCGCCGATGTTTGGCCGAAAGAAGCGTTAGGTACCCTGTACCGCTTGCGTTGGCAAGTCGAATTGACGTTTAAACACTGGAAATCGTTGTTCTGCATCGACCTCTTGAAAGGCACGCGTCCGGAACGTATCCGATGTCTTCTCTATGGGCGTCTGATCGTCATTCTGACCGTGCAACGGTTGCTCGCGCTGGCTGCACGGCAGGCGGAAAACGAAGGTCGCGAACTGTCTTTTGACAAAGCTATCCAATGGTTGTTGCGACAGGATCGGTTTTTGAAAGCCTTTGTCGAGCGGCAGTTCGACACGCTGATGCGTAAGCTGTTAGGTAACCTGCGAAGGCTGCTTAAAGCCAAGCGAAAGCGGCGCACGACTCGGCAATTGATTGCACAACAAGTAGGATACTTGGACAGCTTCTCAGACTCGTCGGAGGAACTCGATAACGGTTTAGCTGCGGGGAGCTACGCTTAGCTTGATGCGTATGGGTTGCAAACCCCGTCCTGCTAGGGATATGCTGGTTTTTGGCCTTTAGCTGAAGAAACTTGCTAATCAGGAAAATTAATATCGAATAGCAATAAGTTCGGAAAGAAACTATACCTTTCGCACTTCAAATTCCGGCAGTGCCTGAGGCGTCGCCGGGGTGTGCAGCAAAGGCTTTGCCAGCATGGAGCTGGCATAGAGCCTACAGGGGCGTATTCACGGCGTTCTTTGACGGGCACCCCGGCGCCGAATTTTGATCTGCGATGAGTATAACAAGTCCAGATCTGCGAACTTTTACAATAATTGCCCTTTAACCCATTCGATCGATTTTTCGATACCCTGGTCGAACGGCACCGCAGGCTCAAATCCCAATCGGCTCCGTGCTTTATCGATCGAAAAGTCCTGATGAATACCTAGAACTTGCACAGCCTGTCTCGATAACAAGGCTTGCGTTTGCAAACCGGTGACGCCTCTGACATGACGGTAACCGCTTTCCAAAAAATGTCCCAGCCTAAAAGCTAAAGGATACGGCAAACTGATTTTTCGATAACGCGAGCCAAGCCCCAATGCAATATGATCGACAAATTCGGCCCAGGTGACCGAACTCGCATCCGAAACATTAAACACTTCGCCAAAGGCGTTTTCATTGAACAGCGTCAACTCGATCGCATCGATGAGATTGTCTATGTATGTCAAACCGGCACATTGCTTACCGCCGTCAATCAACAACATGAAGCCCGATTCGACCGCTTTCGCGATTTCGCCGACCAAGGTTTTCGAACCGGGCCCATAAATCGTTGCCGGACGCAAGATCGTATGCACCACTGAACTTGCCGACACCACACCCTCGGCTTCTTTTTTGGTTTCGGCATACCAATTCGCAAATTTTTCCACCGGTCGATGGTCTTCCGACACCCCTCTTTTTCCGGAATGACCGTAGACATCGGTCGTACTGACATGAATAAAATGACTAATTCCGCATTTAGCCGCTTCCTTGACCAAGACACGGGTCGCCCCAACATTCGCGGTTTTGATTTCATGCACGGTTCCCCAATCCGAAACCAAGGCCGCACAATGAATCACGACATCGCAACCGGTTAACGCCTCGCCAACGAAACCGGCATCGGTTAAAAATCCGCGCTTGAGCTCGACTTGCGGCCGCTCGAGACCCAAGGCGTTGGAGGTCGGCCTTAGCAGGCACACCACCGAATGACCTTGGCTACACAAGCGCTCAACCAAACGTTTGCCGACAAATCCCGATGCGCCGGTCACGGCGACTTTGAGGCTCGGCACCATCAATCGCCTCCCTTGATCGTCCGCTTTGCGATTTGATAAATCGTCTTCCAGTTTTCGCTGCCGACTTCCTGGCTGTTACGCAAGATCGTCTCCATCGCATTCAGGAAATGATCGACTTCTTTTTCGGTGATCACCATCGTCGGCAATAGTTTGATCACATCGTTATGGCCGGATGCCATCGTGATGATCTGATGATCGCGGTGTAGCGGAATCACAATCAACTGCGGGAACAAACCGGAGCTCGCGGCATGAATCAATTTCCATTCCATTTTACTGCGTAGCGAGTCGGGACAACCCAGTTCGAAACCGATCATCAGGCCCATGCCGCGTACGTCCTTGAGCAGCGAATAACGCTCTTTCAGCCTGTTCAAACCGTCCATCAAACGTTTGCCCATCGCATCGGCATTCTCGACCAATTTGTCGTTTTCCATCACTTCGAGCGTCGCGAGCCCCGCGACCATCGCCAAACGATTGCGCGCATACGTCGAATGATGCACATAACAGCGATCGAGCGTATTGAAGACTTTATCGAAAATACTTCGCCGCGAGATCATCGCGCCGACCGGCATGTGACCGCCGCTCAAGGCTTTTGCGACCAAAACGAAATCGGGCTCGATACCCCAATGATCGAGCGCGAACCAGCGCCCGGTTCGTCCGAGCCCGGATTGAATCTCGTCGAAGATCAAGAAGGTACCGTATTTACGGCACAGGCGCTCGACTTCTTTGAAATAACCGTGGCTCGGCATCGTCACGGCGCGTCCCTGAATCGGTTCGACGATGAACGCCGCGACGTCCCTCGCGCTCAATTCTTCTTCGAGCCGCTCTAGATCGTTGAACGGAACTCTATAGCAGCCCGGCAATAGCGGACCGAAACCTTTGCGGAAATACTCCTCGCTCGATACCGACAATGCACCGTAAGTCAGGCCATGATAACCGCTCTCGCATGACAACAGACGGTGACGCTTTGATGCCGCACGCGCGAACTTCAACGCCGCCTCGACCGTTTCAGTACCCGAATTCGTGAAAAACACGCGGTCCAAACCGTCCGGTAAGCGCTTGCACAGATTCTCGGCCAACAAACCGGACAAGGTCGAATGATGAATTTGCACGCCGTCCGGCAAGTTCGAATCCAACGCCTTGATCAAAGCGCGATTGATCGCGGGGTGATTGTGCCCGAGGCTCGCGAAACCTTCGCCGCTGTGCATATCCAGATAGGCCTTGCCTTCGTTGTCGTAGAGATAATTCCCCTCGGCTTTCGCATAATGCTTGTTGAAGCCAAGGATATCCATCACTTCGACCAGTTTCGGATTCATATACTCGCTGGCCAAATCATAGCTGTGTGTATGGCGTTCCTCGTATTCGCTTAGAAACTTCATGTCGATATCCCATACATTTGAATCGCTCACATTCACTCCTCAATCGTTTTATTATTAAAAATAATATTCAATTTAACCAAGATAAATCATTCCACTATGAAGACCATAAAGAATAAGAAATTAATTCCAAGCGCGCCAAGATTTTTCGCGAAAGCTGAAATGGGGTCCGTCCGATTTCAGCAGCGAAAAATGACTTGGCGATTATTGCCTTCGGCGGCCCCGATTCGCCCTGCGTCCGTGCCACTACGCCACATCATCGTATACTCGATGCGGCTCCGTAGCACTCCCACAAATGGCTTTACGCCGTGTCGCGATGCCTTGTATTTTGCCTCCGCCTGCGCTATTCGCGCAGACTCCGGCAAAACACCCGGCGCTACGGCTATCGGGGACTAAAAATCTTCACTTCGCTAACGCTCCGTTTCCAAGATTTTCAGCGAATGACTTATTCTACCCATGCAATTCATTTTTCTCCCCTAAAAGGTTATTCGCAATTTTAGGACTAGCCTTTGAAAGACTTCATGAACTTCAAGTGCTTCATGGTTAAATTGCCGAATTTAACTTTAATTCTAACAATACAACATAGGAGATCGCTTGATTCATCCGAAACTATCGACAAACCGGATATTGTCGTCTATTAATCTTTCATAGCTCTTACAAGAAGCTGCTTCCAGCTTCATTTAGCCCCCCCTCTCTACCCGCCTATTCCGGAATGAAAGTTGTCGCGTTACCGGCAAAAGTCAAGGTCAATTCGTGCATCGCTCGCTTGCAAGCGACATAGAGCAGATTTCCGTCAAACTCGGTCGCATAATTCATTTCGGAAGCGTCGGGTACGATTTCCCGCGTGGAATTTTTTTCGGCATGATCCATCTCCGCGCGTCTTTCCCAGAGATAGGTCTTTTGTTCCTGAATGTCTTCGGCATAGCTCCTGACTCGGGCGTCGATGCTTTGCAAGGCATCGCCGAGTTTGGTTTTGACTCGTTCGAGATAGGTTCTTTCAGCTGCTTCGGTAGGATTGAATATCGACGGATGTATCATGACTAAAACTGTGGTGATTCGAATGACCGCGGATCGATTTCAGCCAAACGGACTTTATGCGATTGATAATTCTTGCGGCGGAAATCGACGATGACAGACCGGTAGATTTTTCGAGCATCTTAAGAGAATGAAGGTCTAAGGCGTCATTGATACGTCTGAACTCAACATGAAAAACTTGAATATACCCATCGTAGATCAAATTTCGGCAACGGGGTGACCGTCAAAGGACGCCGTGAATACGTCCATGTAGGCTCTGTGACAGCATCCCTGCTGTCAAAGCCTTTGCCGAACACCCCGGCACCTCCATAGGCCAATGCCGAAATTTGAAGTGCGAAAGGTATAATTGTTTTTCCAACAGCACCTTGAATCGGGTTATTTCCGCATCAGACAACATAAACACCTCAACTTGAGAGCCTCAAAATAAAAGTTCACGTTACGCATTAACCCTACTTTATTACATGGCTACAACTAATCGTCATTACGGACTAAATTGCCGTAATCTTAGCAACAAAAATAGCCCGAAGTAGCCACCCATTCTTCATCAGTATCCCAATCTTTGCCGATGCAACCTTGATGGCATTTATTTTTAGCCAACCTTCATGCCCTCGAAATCGCGATCAGAGGATCGCTCCCACAGAACATGAGCCCCCTTGAAGATCTGACGTCTTTCCTCGCCCCTCGCCTGTTTATCTCAGCAACAACAACGGCTTTTTGCTATGCAGCAGCATTTTCGCGGTAAAACTGCCGAGCAAGAGATCGCGTAACTTGGTATGACTAAACGCGCCCATCACGGTCATATCGATATCATGGGTTTCTTGATATTCGCAGAGTACCAAATCGGGTTTTCCTGCCAGTTTTTGTGCAACCACTTCGATACCGCCAGACTGCTTCAGTTTGTTCTCGGCGATTTCGAGCAATTGTCCCTTACCGTCGTCCTTACTGACACAGACTAGATGACAAACCAAGCCTTTATAGAGCGGGCTGTTGGCAACGATATCCAACGCTTTTTCGGCCGCCGAGCTACCGTCGTAGGCGAGCATGATACGCTCAGGCGCTTTGAACGACTCGTTGACGACCAATATCGGTCTGTGTAGCGAACGAATAATCGATTCCAGTTTCGCGCCGATCTTGTCGGGCTGGTTTTCATGCACCTTGCCGCGAAGGCCGATTACCAAAACGCGCGTCACATCTTCCAGTTCGATCAAGGCCTCGACCAAACTGCCATGCCGTTGAGTTAGAATCGGATCGCTGGCGCCGGCCTGTATCACGCGCTGTTTTGCATGCTCCAATAATAATTTACCTTGCTGCAGACGCAACTTGATGCGTTGCTGGTCCAATCGAGTAATTTCCTCCAACAATTCGTCGCGGCTGTCCAAACCGATATTGCCGGACAGATCGGACATTGTCGCGGTTTCGGGATGATGATCGATCGTGTGTAATAATTTCAGCGGCACTTCGACGCGCTGCGCGATCCAGGCCGCGTAATCGCAAACCGCTTCGGTCAACGCCGATCCGTCGATACAAGCCAGCACTCTATTTTCGTTATTATTCATTAGTGTCCTCCCATGATTTTTTCGATTTCTTCCGGCTTGTCGTGTACGCCGAACCGGTCGACAATCGTCGTGGTCGCTTCGTTCATGCCGATAATTTCGACTTCAGCACCTTCGCGCCGAAACTTGATCACGACCTTGTCCAATGCCGTGACCGAGGTTATATCCCAGAAATGCGCGCGATGTAAATCGATGACGACTTTTTCGGCTGCTTCTTTGAAATCGAACGATTGGATGAATTTTTCGGCTGAATTGAAAAACACCTGCCCGACCACACGATAGATTCTGACGCTTTGATCTTCGTCGATTTCAGATTCGACATATAGAAAATGACTGATCTTGTTCGCAAAAAACAGCGCCGCCAACAACACGCCGACAAACACGCCGATGGCGAGATTGTGCGTAAATACCACTACGATCACGGTCATGATCATAACGACACTGCTCGATAAGGGGTGTTTCTTCAAATCGAGTACCGAACGCCAACTGAAGGTACCGATCGACACCATGATCATTACGGCTACGAGCGCGGCCATCGGGATTTTCGAAATCCATTCGTCGAGAAAGACAACCATGATCAGCAGCAGTGTACCGGCCACCAACGTCGACAGACGTCCGCGACCGCCCGATTTGATGTTGATCACCGATTGTCCTATCATCGCGCAGCCTGCCATGCCGCCGAGCAGACCCGAACCGATATTGGCCAAACCTTGGCCTTTACATTCGCGGTTCTTGTCGCTCCCGGAATCGGTCAAATCGTCGACGATCGTCGCTGTCATCAACGATTCGAGCAATCCCACCACCGCCAAAGATGCAGAATAAGGAAAAATAATTTTCAGGGTTTCAAGCGTCAATGGAACTTCCGGCCACAAAAATATCGGCAAATCGTCGGGCAGCTCACCCATGTCGCCGACCGTGCGGATGTCCAATCCCAAATAGATCGATAAAGCGGTCAATGCGGCGATGCAGAGCAACGGCGACGGCACCGATTTGCCGATCGCCGGAATCAACGGAAACAGATAAATAATCCCTAATCCGCCCACAGTCATGGCGTAGACATGCCAGGTCACGTTGGTCAATTCCGGCAATTGCGCCATGAAGATCAAAATCGCCAAGGCGTTGACGAAACCGGTTACGACCGAGCGCGACACGAAACTCATCAGACTGCCGAACTTGATGTAGCCGGCGACGATCTGCAGCATGCCGGTCAATAGCGTTGCCGCTAACAAATATTGCAGTCCGTGATCCTTGACCAAGGTCACCATCAACAGCGCCATCGCCCCGGTTGCGGCCGATATCATGCCGGGACGGCCGCCTACGAACGCGGTCACGACCGCAATACAAAACGAGGCATAGAGTCCGACTTTCGGATCGACGCCGGCGATGATCGAGAATGCGATCGCCTCGGGAATCAGTGCGAGTGCAACAACGATGCCGGCCAATAAATCCCCCCGGATATTGCCGAGCCAATCTTGTTTTTTCGATAAAAAGAGCATGGTATTCCTGTCAATACAAAACCGTCGACGGCCGGTCCGACCGCCGAATGAAAATTAGGAGAACAAATATGCTCACTCCAATCCCGTATCCTGCCCTGTTTACGAGACGAAAAGAGCCTTCGAAGGCTGTGAGCAAATGTGGAGTGGTTAAGAAAATCAGGGAAAACGCTAAGGTGGCGTATGTGTATGAGTCATCGAGAATAAATTTAATAGTGTAGGAATCCGGTTTAACTTCATAGCGTCAACCAAAACAGCAGTATCGCCAGGCCGACCAGGTAAGCAGCCGTCAGTTTAATTTTCTGTTCCGGCAATAACGCCTGCCAATAAGCTAATTTATTTCTTTTGTATTTGAGCCAGGCTGCGTAACAGCTTCTTTTCAAGCGCCGGACAATACGCGGAAATGCGCGGACGAAACGATAAAATCCATACATTCCGATCAACAAAACCGCATTGACGATAATTGTCTCGCTCTGATGGTGATCGGTATGCAACAGATGTTCGAGTATTTCTTCGATATAGCCTTCGATAAACTCGATTAGCAGATGAAGAATTTCAAAAACCGAATGCACGATTTCGACTGCAAAATCCAGCAGGTCTTCGAAAAAAAACAAAATGATAAACAACCAAAAAAACTGCCGAGCGACTCTTGCGAGCATTTGCCGATCGCTTTCGTCGGGCGATGCCGGAGCGGGCTTTTTAAATAAACCGACTATCCATCCGTTAGTTTGCGATTTCTTCAGTTTTTTAATGAAATCAAACACAATTTGCCTTTGATGTTATTGCCGCGCGTTACGGCACCGAAGAGAATTTTAGGACATATCGGGTTCTTTGCCGCAAATAGCCCCTTTAACCCGGCACAATAGCCGAATGACCAATGCTTGCTCATCCGGAGTCAATGCGCCTAACACCTCGGCTTCAACCCGGTCGGCAATGTCCCACAATTTTTGCATGACCGGCAATGCATTTGCGGTCAACTCGAGCCGATAGACGCGCCGATCATCGCTGTCTTTGATGCGACGCACCAAATTCCGCGCTTCGAGTTGATCGAGCTGCTTGACCAGTGTGATCGGTTTGATATCGAGAATATCGGCCAAATCGACTTGTCGGCAGTTAGGGTTTTCGGACAAATGCACCAAGACCCGCCATTGCGAATGAGTAATACCGATAATTTCGGCATTTTTATTAAACCGCTGACGAATGACGTGACTGATTTCGTAGCTGAGAAAGCCGAAACGAAAATGCATATAGATTGGCTTTAATATAGTAAGCGAGGGGTATTATATTTGATTGGCTCAAACGCAACAAGTGCAAATTCGGTTAAAAACAATCCCGGCGGTGAAGCAGAACACTCAATATCCTTAAATGATCAAGCAATATCAATCGCTGAGGAGCACTAAAATCCTGACAACAACCATGCTTATAGATTATCAAAAAACATGCCGTCACATTTTTACCCATACTTGTATCATTTAGCCTAAATACAACAATATTTTGCATAATGCCAACAGCGTTACTATAATCAATGCCTAACTTTGGTTTCATGGGCCATTAAGTTAAGTCGTCATGTAACAAAAGATTGCCGAAATTCAGACCATAAAGGTGCACTTAATACAGCCATCCGTGGCAACTGGTTCCGGCAATCCATGACGGAATGACGGGTTTCCGATACTTCTGCGGGACGGGTTATTTAACCCGTCCCCAATGTTTCGGTTTACCCTAAACATTTCGGCTTACCTCGGCCAAAGTCTAAACGTTTAGGACGGGGTTGCAAACCCCGTCCCGCTAGATCAAATGCCTAACTTTGGTTTCATGCCGATAAGCGCGTCCTGTTACTCGAATGAATGACGCAAGGGGGCTTGACGGTCGAGTTCCAGATACCACATGAATAATGCCTTTTCCGCACCTTTATGGCTCCATTTTCGACACGAAGCAAGATACGGTATTGACTTAATAAAGCCGCCTGACACGAAAGCATTACAAAACACATTGTAAACCTGCACTCTTAAACCGACATTCAACAAACTATCCACCTTTAAAACCATGGCAAAACATACCGCAACGATACAAACCCGCTTGCTCGAATCCATAGCAAAACTTCCTTTGCGTTTTCCTTGGACTCTGTTGTCGTTGTTTGTTTTGTTATGCGCTCTGAGCCTGAATTACACGATCAAAAATCTCGGCATCAACAACAACACCGCCGAGTTATTGTCACAAGAACTGCCATTTCAAAAAGTCAGACTCAAACTAGAGCAAGCATTTCCGCTCGATGCCGCCGCGATTATTGCCATTGTCGAATCGGACACGCCCGAAGAAACTTCTCTCGCCGCCACATACCTAGAACAGGATTTGCAAACGAGGCAAAACCTATTCGAATCGGTTTATATTCCTGACGACAATCCGTTTTTCCGGCAACAAGGTTTTTTATTTTTGGAATTGGACGAACTCGAAGCCTTATCGGAAAAACTGGTCGATGCACAGCCGTTTATCGGCCATCTATCCAAGAATTATCATTTCGCGGGCTTTCTGGACATTCTTTCGCGGGCACTAACAGAAAGCGATCGCGATGTAACGATGCCGATCGACCCGTTATTGAACGCTTTCAATCAAACGATATCCGCAACCCAAGAAAACCGCCATCATTATTTATCTTGGCAAAAAATGCTGACCGAAGACAGCTTCGGAAAAGACCAAACCCGTCGTCTCGTCATTGCAAAACCGCATCTCGATTTCAGCGATTTGATGCCGGCAGAAAAACCGATGGACTACCTCAGAGCGCTTTCCGAACAAATGCAATCGCGATTTCCGGGCGTGCGCCTGAGCTTCACCGGCGAAGTGGCGTTAGAGCACGAAGAAATGGAAAGCGTGAACGAAAGCATGGTCATATCCGGAATTATTTCGTTAATATTAGTTTGCTCCGCGCTTTGGCTAGGGCTTCGCTCGGTAAGATTGGTTTTCTCGACCTTCATCGCATTGATCGCCGGACTCGTCCTAACCGCAGGTTTTGCTGCTGTCGCCATTGGCCACTTGAATCTGATTTCGGTCGCATTCGCGGTTTTGTATATTGGATTGGGCGTCGATTTCGCGACCCACCTATGCTTGCGTTATCAAGAGTGCCGTCTGCATGCCATGCCCACCGATGCAGCCATTTCGGATAGCATTCATACAGTAGGCCCGTCATTGTTTTTATGCGCCTTGACGACCGCGATCGGCTTTTTCGCATTCGTACCCACCGACTTCAAGGGCGTTTCGGAACTCGGTATCATTTCCGGCGCCGGCATGTTTATCGGCTTGGCGATTTCACTGCTTCTGCTGCCCGCCTTGTTGAAATTAATGCGTTTCAAACCGATAAGCGCGAAGCCGACCGCAACACTGCCCGATTGGCTCTATCGGTTTCCGTTCCGCCATTCCAGGTCTATCCGCAAGATCGCATTGTTATTGGCGGTCGCTAGCGGCTTTATTTTGACGCAATTGACTTTCGATTCGAACCCGATTCATTTACGCGATCCGAAAACGCCGTCGGTTGTGGCTTTTAAGAAACTGCTGCAAAGCAAAACCGACTCGCCATTCATCATTTCCGCACTCACCGACAGCCTAGAAGACGCCGACAACCTAGCCGCAAAATTCAGCACCTTATCGAGCGTTCATCAAGCAATCACACTGAGCAACCTAGTCCCCGAACAGCAAGACGAAAAACTCGACATCCTCGATACGCTCAATTTGATCATGCCCGCGCAACTCGATCGATTCGACCGCGCTTACGAAAAATCGGATATCAGAAGCGCTTTGATCCATTTCGACCAATCGCTGCAACAAGCCTTGTCGCAAAAAGCCACTCCGGTTTCGGCCGAATTGCTTGAACGACTTCGCCGCAACATTCAAGCTTTCATCGACCATGCCGACAAGGCCGAACGCCCCGATTCGGTCTATTCGCAACTGGAAACCAATGTGATGATTTTATTGCCGGAAACGATGCGTATGTTGCGGGATGGCCTGACCGCTACCGAATTCGCAATCGACGACATTCCCGAAACTGTCAAAAGCCATTGGATCAGCCCCGACGGCATCGTCCGACTACTGGTTTTACCCGAACAAGACCTTAACGACCCGAATCATCTAAAAGTATTCGTCAATCAAGTACTCGATACCTATCCGCAAGTATTCGGCTTGCCGATTGGCGACGTCACTTCCGGACAAGCCGTCGTCGACGCGTTCATCCAAGCCTTTTCGAGCGCACTGATATTCATTGTAGCGCTGCTACTGATTATCACGCGCAGCATAAAATCGACGTTATTGGTAATCGTGCCGCTACTGCTTGCCGCGCTACTCACCGGCGCATTCAACGTCCTACTGAACAATCCCTTTAATTTCGCAAACATCATCGTCTTGCCTTTGCTGTTGGGGATGGGCGTCGACAGCGCGATTCATATCGTGCATCGACTACAACACAAACACAGCAATCAAACCGACTTGCTGCAATCGAGCTCGGCGCGCGGCGTGTTTTTCAGCGCATTGACCACGCTGTGCAGCTTTACAAGCCTGGCGTTTACGTCGCACTTGGGAATCGCCAGCATGGGGTTATTGTTGTCGATCGGCATTACGATGACCTTAGCCAGTAGCTTGATTGTTCTACCGGCGTTAATTGACACAAACAAACAGAAACGATCCTAATCATTTTTTATTTCTAAAAACTTTTTAAAGCTAATGTTTAAACACTTTTTTCAACTCGTTTTCTTATTGTTTACCCTAAGCTTAGGCGATGCTTTCGCCCATGCCGTGGTCACCGAAACTTCTTTAAAAATAGATCCGGTTCAGACCGGCAAGAGCAGCAAAGTGTCTCTGATCTTTAACTCCAGAGTCGAACTGGCTTTATCACATTTCGACCTGGTCAAAAAAGGCGATATCCACGAAAGGCTAAAGGTTGATCGAGGTCAAAAACGGGGAGAAGTCATCGTCGAGCTTCCTGCACTGGATCCCGGAGAGCATGCGATTCGGCTCAAAGTATTCGCCGCCGACGGTCATTTGACCGAAGACATCATTCATTTCTTTGTTGTCGAATAAGGATTTTGCAATGGGTGGATTAGCTGATTTTTTGGACTCTCTGGTCGGCGGTGTCGACCGCGTCTTCTTTAGCGCGGTGATCGGCGGATTGGTATGGGGCTTGTTTATATTGAAACCCTGGAATACCAACGAGCGTTATTCCGACCCACAACTCAATTCGACCGTTTCACTGATCTATTACGGCGCGCTCGGTCTTGCCTTATCTCAAGCCCTATCGCTGATATTGAAGGTATGGTTGATAAGCGCCACCTTAGGCGTATGGCCCTTTCCGGCATTCGCCGAAACCATTCAGTTTAAAGCCGGCATGGCCCGTTTGCTGTTGGCTGGAGGCTTGGCATTCTATATCGGCCATAAACTAACCACTCAACCTGCCTCGAAAGACAGGTGGTTAATTGCCGGCGCAATCGCCACCTTGGTATTGATTGCCGGTGCCTGGCTAGCGCACGGCGCGGGCCGCTACGAGGCGCGTATTCAATTGATGACGCTAACCGTGATGCATCAAATCGGCGCCGCCATTTGGGTCGGGGGCATATTTCAGCTGCTTAACATCTGGCGATTAACTCGGCGCAAGGCCATAGCCATCGATATTTGGCCGGCGTTTCTAAAAAAATTCACCTCCCTCGGAATCGCCGCGCTTGCCATATTATTGCTGACCGGGCTGCCGATGACCTTCGAATACATCGATAGTTGGAACGGTTTTTTCGGCACAGGCTATGGCAATTTATTACTGGTCAAGTTATTCATGCTAGGCATTGCCTTGTTTTTAGCCTATTTGAATAACCGTGGGACCCGGGAATATTTTGCGCAACATCGGGAGAGCAATCTCTACCGAGAAATACCCTATTACATCCAGGCTGAAACCTTTATCTTGATCAGTATATTGTTTACCGCCGTCAGCCTGGCCACCCAACCGCCATCGGTTGATATTCCGGAAACCACCGCGACCTGGCAGGAAACTCTCGCCACTTTCAAACCGCGAATGCCAATGCTGACTTCGCCGTCTCATGAGGAACTGATGGCGGGCGAAGAGGGAAGAACCGCGATTGTCGGTCAAGTCCCGTCGCGCGCGATGGCCGATTGGTCCGATCATAATCACAATGTCGCCGGCGTCTTCGTCGCAACCATTGCGTTACTGTCGATCTATGCCAATCTACGTCCGCCACCGCCGCATCGCGGTCCCTTATGGCCGCTCGGCTTCGCGGTTCTCGGCATGTTCCTGTTCATTCGTAGCGATCCTGAAGTCTGGCCGCTCGGACCGGTCGGCTTTTGGGAAAGCACATTGAATAGCGGCGAGATTCTGCAACACCGTATCGCGACTTTCTTGGCCTTCATCATGGGCGTACTGGAATATAAAGCGCGGCATCCTAATAACGTGCATAAACAGCTAGTGTATATGTTTCCGATATTGGGAGCTTTTGGCGGATTGATGTTGCTGACGCATTCGCATGTCGGCTTTCAAGCCAAAACAGCCTTCTTGATTCAAGCCGGACACACCCTAATGGGAGTTTTTTCAATCATCGTCGCCAGTGCACGCTGGCTCGAAATACAACTGCACGATCCGAAACAAAAACAAATCGCAGGCCTAATCTCGGCGTTCGCGATGTTACAAGTCGGCATGATCTTGATGTTCTATCAAGAGCCGCTTTATTAAGCCTTTTGGCCCGCTTCGTTTGATGGTTAATGAAGCATCCATTGAGAAAATACTATGAACCTAGCTAACGAGTATCCATTACTGAGCCTGATCGATAAACCGGCGGATTTACGAAAACTGACCAAAGCCAATCTGATTCCGCTTGCCAAAGAACTTCGCGAGTTTCTGACCCACACGGTCAGTATTTCCGGCGGGCATTTTTCGGCAGGACTCGGTACCGTGGAGTTGACCGTGGCACTGCATTACGTATTCGATACGCCGCGCGATCAATTGGTTTGGGATGTCGGCCATCAGGCTTATCCGCATAAGATCCTGACCGGACGCAAGGAGCGCATGACGACGATTCGCACGCGCGACGGCATTTGCGCGTTTCCGAATCGTTCCGAGAGCGAATACGATGCCTTCGGCGTCGGCCATTCGAGCACGTCGATCAGCGCGGCCTTAGGCATGGCGATCGCATCCGGTTTGCGCGGCGAGGACAAGCATTGCGTCGCGATTATCGGCGATGGCAGCATCACCGGCGGCATGGCCTTCGAAGCGATGAATCATGCCGGTGCGATCGACGCGAATTTGTTGGTGATCTTGAACGATAACGATATGTCGATTTCGCCGAATGTCGGCGCGTTGAATAATTATCTGACTAAGATTCTGTCGAGTAAGATTTATTCTTCGGTACGCGAAGAAAGCAAGAAGGCTCTCAGCAGCATGCCGAGCGTCTGGGAGCTGGCGCGCAAGACCGAGGAGCACATGAAAGGCATGATCGTGCCGGGCACCTTGTTCGAGGAAATGGGTTTCAATTATATCGGTCCGATCGACGGCCACGATCTGGACATGCTGGTGTCGACGCTGGAGAATCTGAAACACATTTCCGGCCCGCGTTTCTTGCATATCGTCACCAAGAAAGGCAAGGGCTATGCGCCGGCCGAGAAAGACCCGCTCGCCTATCACGGCGTACCGGCCTTCGACCCGAGCCGCGATTGCCTGCCGAAATCGGCCCCTTCTCCGCACCCGACGTATACGCAGGTATTCGGAGAATGGCTCTGCGACATGGCCGAGCAGGACGAGCGCTTATTGGGCATTACCCCGGCGATGCGCGAAGGCTCGGGCCTGGTCGCGTTTTCCGAACGCTTTCCGAAGCGCTATTTCGATGTCGCTATCGCCGAGCAGCATGCCGTAACCTTAGCGGCGGGCCTGGCCTGCGAGGGCGGCAAACCGGTCGTCGCGATCTATTCAACCTTCTTACAACGCGGCTACGATCAATTGATACACGATGTGGTCTTGCAGGACCTGGACGTATTGTTTGCGCTCGACCGCGCAGGNTTAGTCGGCCCGGACGGCCCGACCCATGCAGGCAGTTTCGATTACACCTACATGCGCTGCCTGCCGAACATGCTGATCATGGCGCCTGCCGATGAAAACGAATGCCGGCAGATGCTCTATACCGGTTACATGCATAAGGGNCCAGCCTCGGTACGCTATCCGCGCGGCAAAGGCCCGGGCGTGCCGGTCGATTGCACCATGACCGCGCTACCGATCGGCAAGGCCGAATTGCGCCATCAAGGCGGTCGCATCGCGATTCTGGCGTTCGGCAGCCTGGTGGCTCCGTCGGTCGAGGCCGGCAAGCAACTCGGCGCGACCGTAGTCAACATGCGTTTCGTCAAGCCGATCGATGAAGCATTGATTCTGGAACTGGCCAAGAGTCACGAAGTCATCGTCACGGTCGAGGAAAACGTCGTCGCCGGCGGCGCCGGCAGCGCAGTCAACGAATTTCTGCAGGCGCAAAGAATCGTGATGCCGGTGCTCAACATCGGCCTGCCCGACGCCTTCATCGAACAAGGCACGCGCGAGGAATTGCTGAGTCTGTGCGGCTTGGACTCACAAGGGATTCTGCAAGGCATCGAGCAGTTTTGCGGATAATGCCGCAGTATCATGCCGGGGTTCGTGCCCATACGCATCAAGCTAAGGATGTCGCTAAAACTAACTTCCTGGCTTGCTCATGTTTCTTATAGGAACAAGTTCTCATTCGCCTAGGGCGATTAAAATCGCCCTTGTATTGAATTTAGGTCGCTTCGAGGACTTCGATATAAGCCGTGGGTGTCGAGCGTCAGTGACTTCGAAAGTCGCGACGAAGGCGTCGCTCCCACAGAGGGTGACTAATGCACTGTGGGAGCGATCCCCAGATCGCGATTTCGAGGCCGAGAATGTCAAGTTACAATAAATGGCTTCGAGGTCACATTGTCTAAGATTGCAAAAGGGTAATACATGACTTATGTATAGCGATGAGTACGGAAATTGGGAAAGCGTACGGGTTGACCGTTTTAGCTTGATGCGCATGGGTTAGTGCCTCACCCCAGCCTATACTCCACTGTTTTGACAGTGTAGGTCGGGATGAAGCAACGCGGAATCCCAGAATAGAAAGCTCACGTTTTGGGTGAATCCATATCCTATGATTCGCAGAATAGTCTATTGAATTGACTTCCTATTTTTCATGATCTTCATGGTGAAATGCTATTTCTAGGTTATACCCATCGCACTTCAAATTTCGGCATTGACGGATGGAGGCACCGAGGTGTTCGGCAAAGGCTTTGACAGCAGGGATGCTGTCACAGAGCCTACATGGACCTATTCACGGCGTCCTTTAACGGACACCCCGGCGCCGAAATTTGACCAGCAAAGGGTATAAAGAAAACGATACGCCCGATCACCCCATCAGTTTTATATCATTATCCTCGCACCACTCGCGAATAGCCGCTTCGGCAGACTCATTCTCGAATCGGTACCAATCGTCCAGGAGATTTTTGCTTTCCGCCCAATTCTTGAATCGCGAATAGGCTCCGCGCTTTCTGAACATATCCCGGACTTTTTCGCTTTCGGCTGGACAAAACTCAGCAACAAACGAACGAACCAATGAGTTGCCGAGATCAAGATCGTGCTTATGCGGCAAGCCGATATAGCGATCGGGGTCGTCCAGATCCTCGGGTAAATCCTCCGCATCATCAAAATCAAAATCACCTGGGCGGATATGAATTTTACCGGTTTCGCGCGACAAAAATGCTTCGCTATCCAGGCTGGGATCTGCGCTGATAAATTCAATCGCCTCGATGATTTCAACAATTTTGACAGTCATTGCTTGCTCCGTTTCAGTATTGTGGTCGCATATCAAATTTCGGTTTTCCGGGCGCTCACCCGACGCCCTGTCAGACACTCATCATTATCCATGACGAGCCGGGCGCCCCAACCTGCACAAACTCAAAGCGCGCCCTGCCGCGATTCTTCGACGAGCGACTTCAGTCCTTGTAAAGCATCTTCGTCGCTGACCGCCGCAGACATTCGATGGTGCAGTTTTTCGGCATAACGCGCCGATGCCAGACCCGATTTAACCAAGCCGTATTCATGAACGAAAGCGTCGATTTCATACCAGTCCGCGTCGCTCATGACCGACTTTTCATTGCTTACGGCCGTGCGCGCCCAGCCATCGATATCGCCGCCGTATTTTTTATATAATTCGACCATTTCCAGAGTAATCATATTTTGCCTTTATCGGATAGAATAGCCCTATTCGACTTTATTTTAACGAAATCATGTCCAATTCTCGAAGAACATTTTTGATACAATCGGTGATCGCCTGTAGCGGTGTAATCGCACCTCGGCTTGCGTTCGCGGATTGGGCCGAGGACCACTTCGCTCCCGGCAAGCTCGATCGAACGCTGGATCGATTGTACGCCGACGCGACCATCGTCGAATCGGATGCGATCGCGCTCAAATTGCCGCTAATCGCAGAAGACGGCGCTGTCGTACCCATCACGGTATCGAGCACGCTGGGCAATGTCGAAAGCATCGCGATTCTGGTCGAAAAGAACCCGGTGCCTCTGGCCGCTATTTTCAATATCGCGCCGGAAACCGAGCCGTTCGTCTCGGCTCATCTAAAAATGGCCGAAACCTGCGATGTGATCGCGGTCGTCAAATCGGGCGAAACGCTTTACAGCGCGCGCCAACAAGTCAAAGTTACGATCGGCGGATGCGGTGGCTAAGATGGCAAACACGAAAATTCGCATCAAGCGCAAAGACGACACGACCGAACTCAAAATCCTGATCGCACACCCGATGGAACACGGCCGCAACCGGGACCCCGAAACGCAGGAATTGATTCCAGCGCATTTCATCAAAACGTTGACCGTTCGCCATAACGACAAAACGGTAATCACCGCCCGGATGGCCGGCAGCATCTCAAAGAATCCATATTTCGCTTTTGTGTTGAACGACATCGAAATAGGCGACCTGATTCGAGTCGATTGGACCGATAACCGGGGACTCACCGGCAGCGCCGAGCAAATCTTGACCGATCCGTCATGACCAAAACCGTACTGTTTGCCGGCGCCCTGCTCATCTGCGGTTTTGCCGATTCGACACATGCAAGTCCTGAACAGGACCGAAGCGCCTTCGTCGAACATTATCGAAAGCTTTTTCCGACGTTGTCGCTTCAAGATTACGCCGACGGCGTTTACGCGATCGATCCGAATGCGCGCGAATCCTGGCGAGCGATCGAGGAGTTTCCGCCTTACGAATGGGCGATCGAAGAAGGCAAAACCCTATTCAACACCCCTTTCGGCAACGGCGCACATTATGCCGATTGCCTGCCGGAACGAGGAGTCGGAATCGCGCAGCTTTATCCGGTTTGGAACGGTGAAAGCGGCGAAGTCGTCACGCTTGCGAAAGCCCTGAACGACTGCCGGCAACGAAACGATGAAGCCCCTCTTCCTTATCAGAAAGGCGAAATCGCCTCACTGCTCGCCTATCTGGCCTACACCAGCCGAGGAAAAACCATCGCGATCGAAATCCCCGCTTCCGACCCGCGCGCATTGGCCGCTTATGAAGCCGGCAAGGACTATTATTACCGGCGGCAAGGTCAATTGAATTTCGCCTGCGCGACCTGTCATGTGCAAAACGCCGGCAAACTGCTGCGTTCCGAATTGTTGAGCCCGTCGTTGGGCCATACCAGCCATTGGCCGGTGTATCGTCTCAAATGGGGCGAAACCGGCACATTGCACCGGCGTTTTTCAGAATGCCTCAAACAAATTAGAGCAGAATCTCCCGGCGCGCAGAGCGAAGAATTTCGTAATCTCGAATACTTTTTAAGCACAATGAGCAACGGCATTCCGATTAACGGCCCGAGTATCCGCAAATGATTCACACCCAACCGAGTTGCACCGACATTTTCGAATCGGGGCTGATGCCTTGCGAAGAGGCGCTGTCCCGTATTTTAAACAATCTACCTGCAATCGAAGGCTACCAAAGGTTACCGATCGAAAAAGCGCGCGGTCGAGTCTTGCATGAAACCGTCGTATCGGCGTCGAATGTTCCGCCGCACACCAATTCGGCGGTCGACGGTTACGCGCTGCACAGTTCCGATCTTCCTGATCAAGGCATCGCTCGTCTAGCCGTTAAAGGCATTGCCTTGGCCGGAGAACCCTTTCGCGGCAGCATCGAAAAAGGAACTTGTCTGCGCATCATGACCGGCGCCGCGATGCCGGAAGCGCTCGATACCGTGATCATGCAAGAGCATGCCGAAATTAAGGACGGTTTCATCACAATAGACTCCCGGCATAAGGCCGGCCAAAACGTTCGCCGCGCCGGGGAGGACATCAAACAAGGCGAAACCGTATTGGCTTCCGGTAAACTGCTGACTCCGCCCGATATCGGCTTGCTTGCTTCCCTGGGCATTTGCGAAATCAACGTCAAACGCAAATTGACCGTCGCGATCGCATCGACCGGCAACGAAATCGTCGCGCCGCATCAAATTCCGACCGAAGCAGGCATTTTCGACAGTAACCGCTACAGCTTGTTCGCGGCATTGGACAGATCCGACATCGAGATCATCGATCTCGGCATCATCGAAGACGATGCCGAAGTGCTTTTGCAGCGCTTTAATGAGGCGGGCCGCCATGCCGACGTGATTATTTCGACCGGCGGCGTCTCGGTCGGCGAAGCCGATTTTACGAAGACGGCTTTGAAAAATTCCGGACAAGTCGATTTTTGGAAAGTCGCGATCAAACCGGGCCGGCCGCTTGCATTCGGGCGCATAGACAATGCCGCCTTCTTCGGGCTGCCGGGGAATCCGGTTGCCGTGCTGGTGACTTTTTATTTTTTTGTGCTGCCGGCTTTGGAAAAAATGCTCGGCATCGTCGACAAGCCGATAGCCCCGACCTTAACGGCAAGAACGACCGAAAATTTACGCAAAAAACCGGGCCGAACCGAAATCCAACGCGGTATTGTCAGCCGCGACGAAAACGGCGACTGGATCGTCAAGACGACCGGCAAACAAGGCTCGGGCATTTTGATGTCGATGAGCAAAGCCAATGCGTTTATTATTTTGAATCATCAAGATACATCAAAATCCGCCGGCGATTGGGTTACCGTAATGCCCTTTTGCGGCATGTTTTAACCCCTCTCAATAAATTATTAGATATTTAATGTCAATTCTGTTAGATTTGCATTTGACTTTCATCTGAACGCATGCTATGTCACAGGATCTCATGACAACTCAGCTTTTCTGTTGTCACGGCAAATGGACACAACCAAAAATTATTACAATAAAGGGGGTAGCTATGATTACCGACGAAATCATGATCACCATGGCCGCTACACTGTCGACCACATTGGTTATTATGCTTCTGGCTATAAGAAACACCGTACATAAAAAACGACTCAGAAGAAGCCTTGATTGGCTCGAAACCGCCAAACATTCGAAATACGATACCGCTCATTTTCAAGCACTAAAAAACGATATCGACCCTACTTACATCTATAGCGGCAATTCAAGTACATCAACTTTTAAGTTATCGCTGAAAATTTCCTTCGGCATTGCCGTGTTATTGGGATTTTCTTGGTGGACTTTTCAGTTATTCACGAAAGGCGTATTAATCTGGGCTGCGGTTTCAGGTTTATTTGCCGTCATCGGCTTGATATTGCCTTTTCTGATATGGCGAGAGGTTAAACAACGGGAAGAAATCAAAAGCCGGGCAGGACGGACACTCAAGCAAATTGAAAAAAACCTCAAGCAATCTCACTCTGAAATATCGGAACAAAGCCGAAAACCCGCCGCATCCACGGTATCAATAATTGAAAGTGCTCCGGTTACAGACACTACAATACGGGTTGAACAAAAGATTCCGATTCCCGAAGATTCGGTCTTGAGACGTCATGTGTTGACGCAACTACGCACCGAAGTCGAAGAGTCGTTATTTCCGCGCCCGGCCGATTGCGTATTGCTGCGACACTATGAACAATTGGGCGAATCCGAAGTGAAAAATCGCTTACTTAATCCGGAAGCCTTACAACATTTCAAATTTATCGATGGCATCGAAATACCCGACGCTGCCGCGTCTACTTCGATTATCGACGTAAAGGAAAAATCAAGTCCAATCGAACTCGCAATCGTCGGCACGCCAAGCAAATCCGACTCTAAGCACGAAGTCCCCGAGGATAGCGTATTGAGAAGAGACTGGTTGACACAACTACGTAGCGAAATCGAAGCGTCGCTGTTTCCGCGTCCGACCGATTGCGTATTGCTGCGACACTATGAACAATTGGTCGAATCCGAATTGGAAAACCGCCTAGTCAACCCGGAAGATTTATCTCTGTTTAAATTCATCGAAGGCCGGGAATCGGCGCTTGATTCTTCCGCGCCCTCGAAACCCAAACGCATTGATACGCTAATTAATAAGCCTGCTTCCAAAGCAAAAAACGAACCTGAACAAATCACAATCCCTGAGGATTCCGTTTTACAACGTCATTTTATAAGCCAATTACGAAGCGAAATCGAAACCGAAGTCTATCCGCGTCCGACAGAGGCAACTCTGCAACGCCATTACGATCAACTCATCGAAGCGGAATTAGCTTCGCATTTGAAATGGAACACAAATTGGATCCGGTAGCTCCATTATTATTCCTTTCAAAACATTAGGCCGGTAGAGACAGTCGACTCGTCTCTACCGGTATATACCATCGCAGATCAAAATGCGGCACCAGGGTGCCCGTCAAAGGACGCCGTAAATACGTCCATGGCTCTATGCCAGCTCCATGCTGGCAAAGCCTTTGCCGAACACCCCGGCGCCTCCTTGAGTGCAGTCGAAATTTGATGTGCGCAAGGTATATCTGTCAAACCGATAAAGCAAACAATTTCCATATTATGAAACGAGTCTCGTTAAGACTCGCTCAAGGCGCCCCGGCTTTCATCGACGAATTTTTCGGTATCGTCATCCAACTGCCGACTCGTCCGCCCTAACGGCTCGTGAACATACAGCGACTTAGATAACGCCTTGGCGCTGGAAAATTTAGCGTCTTTAACCGGCGGCTTCATTTGATATTTAACCGGCATTTGATGGTCGGCCAATTGCAATGCCGGATTGAATACTTTATCGAATTTAAACAGATTCTTCGCAAAGTTCGTTTGACCGCGCATTAAATTGCCGACCAAAACCTTCGTCACATCGCGCATAGCCGCCCACCCCATGTGCTTAGTAAACATCACACGCTGAGTTTCGACCAATTCCGCGTAAAACTCCTCTATCGGTAAACGCGTCGGCAACACCGCATGTTGAATATCGAACAATCGATAATCGCGGGTCGTCAAATTACGCGACTCGGTCAGCCAACTTTCGGTTCCCGGATAAGGCGTATTGACGCTGATATTAACGATTTCAGGAACTTCTTTACACCATTCCCTGACCACACGGAAACGCTCGTGGTCCCAGTCGGTATCGGCAATGATGTTGATCGCGACATTGATACCCAGAGTCCGCGCAAACTCTAAAGCCTCGAAATTACGACTCAAATCAATACGTTTACGATATTTTTCGAGCCCGTCCTGATCGATCGACTCGATACCCAAGAACATGTAGCTCATCCCAAGCTCCTTCCAGAACTTGAAGACGTCTTTGTTACGCAGCAAAACATCACCGCGCGTTTCCAGATAATATTCTTTCTTAATGCCTTTCCGAGCCAAGGCCTCGCCGATTTCGAAGCCCATTTTTTCTTGAATAAATGCGACATCGTCGACAATGAAAATACCGGGCTCGCGAATTTTTTCCATTTCTTCGACAACTTTATCGGGACTCATCACGCGATAACTTCGTCCATAGAATGTCCAAGCACTGCAGAACGAACAGTCCCACGGGCAACCTCGGGAAAATTCGATCGACGCACAAGGATCGAGCGTACCGAGAAAATATTTATTACGATGTCGGACTAAGTCGCGAGCCGGCGCAAGATTGTCAAGATCAGGGATAAACGTCGGCTGTCCGCCCTCGCCTTTCATCGTCACCACACCGGGCACGTCATGAACGTTTTCTCTATCTTCTTTAATAGCTTGTAATAACAAAGGAAGACCCGACTCGCCCTCCCCTTTGAGAATAGCATCAAGACTGCCTTCGCCGTGTTCCAATAATTCTTCGGCGGTAAACGACGCACTATGCCCGCCGATAAAGACAAAACTCTTCGGCAAACGAGCTTTCACGGCTTTGACGAGATCGATGACCTCGGGAACATTGGCCAAATAATTCAACGAGAAACCAACGATATCGGGTTGCCAATCGTCCATTAACCGAAATAAATCTTGATGAGACTCTACTTGCAAGTCGATCAACCGTGTATCGTAACCTTGCCGCCGGGCCGTTTCGGCAACTTGTTCCAACCCAAGCGGTTCAAGGCGTAAAAACACCTTGGTATACATCAGCGGGCTAGGATGAACAGCAAGAAATTTCATGTTTTCGACTCCTTATCAGACCATTGTATTCGTAATAATTTGTACAAAACTTCCAAAAATAGTATCGACTCACTATAAAAAAACTTACTATAACGGTCAAATTTATTTAGGATTTCGTGAGAAATAACTTTTTTGGAGCCATGAGTTTTGTAGCGCATCAAGCTAAAAACGACCAACCCGCATCACGCTCTTTCCCAAGCTCCAGCTCTCATCGCTATATACCTTTCGCACTTCAAATTTAGGGATGGGCCTTTGACGGACGCCCCTGCGCCGATTTTTGATAAACGAAGGGTATAATAATTTGCCCCGCGCCTAACTTCTTGACACTTAATAATGGCGTTGACAGCCCCGACGCCGAAATACGGCTAGCAAAGGGTATCTTTTAAATTGGCGAATTCAAAACTTTTTAATGAAATTAATTATAAAACTATTGTTCTCATCGCTTTTGGTTTTTCTGGTCCTGACTATCACCTTACTGGTGCTAGTCGTGGAAGACAAACCCAAGCTAAGAGCAAGACCTGATATCACCCCCGAGCAAATAGCTAGAGGAAAACAAATTTTTGTAGAAAACGACCCGCGACGCCTAGCAACCGGCACGATAGCAAGAGCCAGCATTGAACAGAGAGACCTGGACCTAGCCGTCAATTATTTCGTCAATCAATATTTCGGCGGCGTTGCCGGTTTAACAATCAAACAAGATCGAGCCATCATTGAAAGCACTCTAAAACTACCTTCAAACCCACTGGGCAATTATTTAAACTTAACAATCGAACTCAAGCAAACACATAGTCTTCCTGAAATCGACCATCTATCGTTGGGCAAATTAAGAATACCCGGACTTATAGCAAATAATTTAAGCAAAAGTATCTACAGCCTTATGCTGCCGGATGCCGATTGGAAGGCGCTTCAAGCCATGATCAGAAAGGTCAGATTCATCAACAAACGAATGATCGTGACTTATAAATGGCATGAAAATTTACCGACCAAACTCAGCGGCGCTCTTTTACCCGAACAAGAACAGCATCGAATTGAAGTTTATCAGCAACGTTTGGTAATGCTAACACGCCCCTCCAAAAAGCACTTGAGTTTAACCGAGCTCACGCAACCCTTATTTCAATTGGCAAACGAACGCAGTCGCCGAAGCGACCCGATTGGTGAAAACCGTGCCGTCATTCTGGTGCTAACGTTATACGCCAACCGTTTAACGCTTAATAAAATCATTCCTTCACTAAAAAGCCAATATCGTCCGATTTGGCGAACCGTGACTCTCAATCAACGCAACGATTTAAGCAAACATTATTTAGTATCGGCTACGCTTGCAGCCTATGCCGGCACGCCATTGGCCGACGCCATAGGATTATATAAAGAACTGGAAGATTCGAGAGGCGGCAGCGGCTTTTCATTCATCGATATGACCGCCAATCGGGCCGGCACGCTCATGGGCGAGCTCGCCGTGCAAAATCAATCGCAAGCCAGAAAAATTCAAGATTTTATGAGCACGGCCCAAGAGCGCGACATCATCCCGAAAACAGCCGACTTACCCGAATATCTTGCAGAACAGGAATTTAATCGACTCTACGGCGGTTTAGAAGGCCCCGCCTATCAGAAAATGATGCAAAAAATAGAGCATCGAATCGCCCAATTACCGATTAACAAACAATAAACAGAGCTCCGATTTCTATTCGCCGTCCCAATAGCATTAAATTAAGCCGTTCGTGGTGAGTCTGTCGAACCATGGATGGCTTAATTTATCGACTCGGACGCCTCCATTCCCCTTCGACAAGACTCTCCTGAGCGCAGCCGAAGGGCCCAAGACGAACGGAAAAGTCCTTTTTACTTAATGGCATTGCGTTCTCCGTCACCCGCGCACCGAATTTTGATCTACGATGGGTATGTATCGCGAAATCCTTAGTAAATTTTTGGCACGATACGCCAAGGCACCTTTTTCCGGTATTGCAACCAATCTTCGCCGTACTTCGCCAAGCACATCGCATCATCGCGCTTTTCTCTATGCAGAAGCAAAATGGTGAAATATACGATATGGAAATAAGGTATGGGGCTACCGAAAGCAGCGGGCAAACACCACGAGAGTGCAATCATTAAATCGCCGAAGTAATTCATGTGACGAGCAATGCCCCACCAACCGGAAGTCAGTAATAATGAACCTTGCTTGGTTTTGATATATTTTGCCGGCTTCCCCCACACGATCCGGTTTGGATCGCGCCGAAAATGATGCTTTTGGATATTGGCGCCCCGAAAAATTGTATAACCGGCCAAATTCAAAGCCACAATAGCAATAATGCCCCATACGGGCAGGTCATGGGTATGATGGACCAAATACTGAGCCTGTAAGGTATAGGTAAAAGGCAGCCACACCAAGTCGCCCCAACAAAGCATCCAGCCAAACTTCTCATGCTTGATATCCCAAGTCGTCAGGACGGCTTCTTCATGAATAAAGTAATCGATCAAATAAAAACTTTGAAACCCCACCACCAGTAACATCGGGACAGTCACCGTGCCGTGCAATTCATACTGTTTGGCCGCCATCGAAAGATTCATCAGTAACCAAAAAATCATGCCGGGGCGGGCTTCGCAAAACAGCTTGAGATCAAGAGATCCAATCCGTGGGTTAAGCGCCGTTCCCATGAAATAATCATAAAAAGGACGTCCGGTCGGCCGCTCCCATTGCTTCCCGTTTAAGCCCCAAAAATAGAGAAAACCCGCAAAAACAAAGGTAAAAATATTCACTACAGTAAGCAATGGGCCGAGTTGGTCATACAAAATGGTAGCGTCCAACCACCCCATCGTTACCAAACCGAACACCACGGCCAGGGTAAAAAGGAAAGAAAATATTCCATTCATCCGATAATCGAGCCGACTGCCGTCAGGCAATTTCATGCCTTGAACGGTCGGACCAGGCGCCCAAACCTGCAACGCGGCCTGACCTAAAAACCAAGCCGCGTAAAGGCCTGCGGCTTGCCAGGTCGGCGGCGAAACATGAGACCAAAACCGCCGCCAAGCCTCCGCGTCGCTAGTGAAGATCAGCTCGCCTTGGTAATAAGTGACGCAAATCCACAAATAATAGACCAGTGGCGGCAACGCTATCATGAGCACAAGCCAGGAAAAGCCGAAACCGTATTTCTGACGAACCGCATCCGCGGCCGCATTGTCTCTCGATTCTTGTTCACTCATTATCCGCTCCTTTTCAGCATTAGAACTTCTGATTGACTATCAGCTCCCGTAGCGCCATTTTGCCGTATAACCAAACTGTCTCGGCCAAGGTCGTCCCATCGACGGCACTGAATACCACATCGCCTAAAATAAGCGGAAAAGCGGATGGTATGAATCCTCGACCATATTCCAACATCCAAGCCGATTCAGGGATTTTAAACCCATTGACGCTACCACGTTCCAGAACGGTATGATCGCCCGGCCCTGCCACTTCGCGTACTCCACAACGGTCTTTCCGATAAGTCCAAACCTCACCGGCCATAAAAAAATCATGAATCTCCATACGGTAGCGACCGGAAAAGCCTTCCGTACCCACCGGCGTTCCGAAGATGATCAGATATTCAGTGAAAGATGCATGGAGTATCGTCATCACACCGGTCGCGCCCGCCGTCAAGCTGAATAGCCATCGGCGATTTGGATTGGAATCGACGTGATTGGGATAGGCCCGGGAGGTTTCTTCCACTATCACGCTCACCATTTCGTCGTGGGGCTTTCCGATTCCTTGCAGAGCAATCTCATGAAGACGATCGATATCGAATATATAACTCACTGACTTCCTCCTTTGTCGAGCACGGCGGATGTTAAGGAATATACACGAACTATACCCTTTGCTAGTCAAATTTCGGCGTCGGGGTGCCCGTCAAAGGACGCCGTGAATACGTCCATGTAGGCTCTATGCCAGCTCCATGCTGGCAAAGCCTTTGTCGGACACCCAGGCGCCTCCTCAGGCACTGCCGAAATTTGAAGTGCGAAAGGTATATAACGGGAATAACTTTCCGAAACAGTAACGTTGATGGGGCCTGGTAATCACCACGGCAAATGAAAGTACGAGTCGATAAGTTAAGCCGTCCATGGTTCGACAGACTCACCACGAACGACTTAACTTAATGGCAGCGAACGCTAGGTGTAGGACCGAGAACCCTAAGCGCCCGCACTGCCGGAATTTGAAGTGCGAAAGGTATAGCTTATTTCCAAACACTCATAATGCTAGTGAAATCGTCCGTCCATGAACGAGCATCGGCATAATGAGGCACTCTTTGCCAATTATTCTGCAAGTCGGCATTGACCAAAGGCGTGAGGTCCGCCTCATTTCTAGCCAAAATAGCCCAATCCGATCGATAGACAAAAGGAATGTTTTGCTCAGGCCTGAATTCTTGCAACAACAGCGTCAATCCCAATTTTTCCGCATGATCCGCCAACACCTTCTTCAGCTCCAGATAACGATTGGAAATGTGAAAAACCAACAAACCGTGATTTTCCAACCTGGAAAAATACAACTCCAAAGCTTCCTTGGTAAGCAAATGGGTCGGTATCGAATCCGAAGTAAACGCGTCGATAACCAATAAATCAAAAGGATTCGGTTGATTTTCCAATGTGATTCTGGCGTCCCCGACTTGAATATCGTAACCGCTGATACAATCCGTTAAATAAGTAAAATACTCGGGGTTCGTTGCGATCTGCACAACGGCCGGATCGAGTTCGAAAAATGTCCAGTGTTGAGATGCTTTGGCGTAACCGGCCATCTCTCCGGCTCCAAGACCGACAACGCCGATCCGCCAAGCGTTATTTCGGTTGTTGTAATTACCAAAAATGGAGCCTAAAGGCCCTTGCGGACTGTAATATCCGTTCGGCGTACATTGTCGATTGACATCGTTCAGTAACTGCAAGCCATGCCGAGTTGTACCGCTATAAATTTCATGCAATGTGTGCGTAGTATTGTCGACATTGAGATCCGAAATTTTCTTGACCGACAATACGCCATAAAAATTTCGGCTTTGATGCAAGAGCTGGTCTCCGCCTTGATGCTTTTCCGGCGCTGCGCAGGACAATACCAACAGCCCAACCAGGGGAAAATACAACGAATTTTTTTTAAATAGAAAGTAAGCGGCGCCCATTAGAGCAATGATCGCAAAACTGATGAGAAATGCATCGTCCAGTTGTTTGACGCTGATCGATAAAATAACCGCGAAGGTAATCAAATAAGCGCTAAAGATAATTTTCGCCAAATGTTCCTTAACATACTGACCAAAGCCATTGATTGGGTTCAAAAGCAATGCGCAAACGATCATAAGCGGGTATTCGTAAATCGAGCTGAATATAAATGGCGCGACAAAGCTATTAAAAATACCGCCGAGCATGCCGCCGAAGGACATGACTAAATAATACTGAGTCAGATAGTCTGTCGAGGGGCGTTTCTTGGCTAACTCGCCATGACAGACCATGATGCATAAAAAGAAAATGAATAAATGAATAAATAATTCGATTGAAAAAGAAGCCAGTTTTTGATTCGAAAAATAGTAAATCAAAAATGGTGCAACCAGCCAGGGCTGTATCAATAATATTTTTCTATGAATCGCCGCACCGTAGCCGGAAAAGACCAGAATGAATGAGAATAAATACAAGGCTAAAGGAATAACCCATAACAGCGGCACCGTGGCGATATCGATGCTGATGAAATTAGTCGTGCCCAATAATAAACTGGAAGGCACAAACGCCAATAATAACCATTGAATTTGTAATTTCAGCTCGGGCTTTTCGACTAGATTAACCTGCGATGCCTTATTGACTGCAGGCTGAAAATGCTGCTGTTTTAGAATTAGCATACACAATGAAATCAAGCCTATCAGTACAAGAAAACCCGCACTCCAATATTGCTGTTGCTGACTAATACCGATGGCGGGCTCCAGTAAAAAAGGATAGCTCAATAACGCAATCAAACTACCGGCATTACTGGCGATCGAAAGATAGTAAGGATCGTTACTGGTTTGATGGCCGATTTTTGAGAACCACTTTTGCAATAGGGGCGAGTTAGTGGACAACACGAAAAACGGCAAGCCTATCGACACGAATAAAGTCGACAACAACCAAATACTGGGATTTTCCGAACTGGGCGGCCGGCTACCCTCAGGGATACTTACCGGAAGGAAATAAAGGCTGATAAGCAGTATCGAAAGATGGATGGCAAGATGTTTTCGATAACCAAAGCGAGTGGAAAGAAAATGGGCATAGAGATAACCCAGAAAGAGGATGCTCTGATAAAACACCATACAGGTATTCCATACGGATGCAGAGCCGCCTAATAAAGGCAAAAGCGCTTTCCCAAACATCGGTTGTAAAACAAACATTAAAGAAGCACTGCTGAATAACGTCAACGCGAACAAGAATATAGGAAAATTATCGCGTCTGATTTCACTATGATGTGTAATGTCCATACGCCCCCCTAAATAACTAAATTTACGATGAAAAATTAAGTTTTGACCGGATTAACCTCTAATTTGGCAATAATGATCGACAAGCTTATGGGCGTGTCGGACGAGTATATCTTGACTGCGTTAGTGGGATATTATGATCGATTTCACATTTTTTCAAGCCCTTGATTAAAAAAACTTACCTTCCCGCACAAAAACAAAATAACTCATTGTTTTTATTGTCTCTAGCTAAGCCGAAACCGAAGCGCTCTTATCCGCTCCATGGCAATAACCTTAAGACTCTTACGGATAGGGCTTGCATAAAAAAAGCTAAAGCGTTATTTATTTAAGCCTAAAAAGAGCAGTTGGCATGTGTAGTAGACCGTTCCGTGCTGAGCCAAGTCGAAGTATGAAGGGTCTACTACACTTTCACAGGCTTGGCGAAGCCTCAAACTACCCTTCACCCTTCGACAGAGCCCTACCGAGCGTAGCCGAAGGGCTCAGGGCGAACGCTAGTTTAAGGCTCTCAACTGCTCTTTCTAGACTAAAACTCAACCGGCAACACCTCTTTTCTATAACAAACCTAACAAATTAAGAGGTAGTAGACTATGAAAACAACACTAATCCTGACAGTTACACTGATTCTCGGTGTCATTGCGTACTTGGCTTACCGTCCCGGTACTCATGATGCCTCATCGGACTATACCGTTTTCCAGCATGTCGAGGCATGCAAAGCTGAACTTGGAATCACCCGAAAATTGCCGGTACTCTCATGCTTGGATGGAACACAAGTGCCAATTTATGTCGATAAACAAGAAATTCAAGAAGACAACTGGGAAAAACTACTCTCAAACTCGAAAAGATGCGACAACCCTCACTGGCTCGGCGGCGATATGGGCTGCTGGACCTACTCGCATTTACAAATTAAGCAACTCGACGACGACAACATCATGGTGCTCAACTGCCGGCAAAAAGGGAATCAATTCGAAAAAGATTGGTTTCGAAAATCCAAAGCCAATCTCGGCATGAACCAGCAGCAAAGAAAAGAACGCTTTGAGAAAGCGTCTAGCGCCGAGAAAACCGAACTCTATTATCTTTACAATACTTTTAACGATATCGGCATTATCCTTCGGAATACAAAAACAGGAAAAAGTTGTTATCTCACTCAATATGGCGAAGCAGTGGTCGGTTTTTTACCGCCCCTCGATGCCCCCCTGCCTAGCAAGGACGATTATTTAGATCAATACAATAAGGAGCAAACAAGACCACCGAAAGACTTTCCGCAGGATCTTTGGTACCGTGATGCCAACCAGGCTTTTAAATCTCCGGCGTTTACCGCGGAAGCCGGTTGCGTTGCCTGCCATAATGCGCACGGTGTCAAATACAGTCCGTACATTAATTCAAAACACGGCCTACCGGATATTTATACGATGGCGCCTTTACCCTTTTTAGCGGTTGGCAAGCCTTTTCAAAATTTCTTCAATAATCATAATATTCTCCAGATTACAACCGACCCTATCGATGGCAAACAGCAACTCTGTACTCAGTGCCATAAAATGACGACCTCGGGAACCTGTGGCTACAGTTTTGAATTTGCCACGGGACATCCCGATAAAACACTGAGTACTTGGCTCACCTCAGGGCCGAATGAAAGAAACTGGATGCCGCCGATTACCGTGGCCCCGGACGTGATAAAAAAACATGTCGCCGTAATGAAATGCTGTTGCGACAACCCTCAGTCCCAAGGATGCAAAACCCGCAAATTCGGTCCGACACTTGCCGACCTTCCTAAAGGTTTCCATGAAGGCAAAGGTTGGGTTAGCGGCCAAGAGCCTGGCCTTTGCAAAGACATTATGGAGTCCTACCAATGGAATGCCGACAAGTTTTGATTCCATTCCAAGATATACCTTTCGTACTTCAAAATTCGGCAGGTGACTAAGGAGGCACCGGGATGCTCGACAAAGGCTTTGCCAGCATGGAGCTGGCATAGAGCATGGACGTATTCACTGCGTCCTTTGACGGGCACCCCGGCGCCGAATTTTGATCAACGATGAGTATATTAATATTGCATCGATTTTTAGAGGAAATTAGATGGATTGTTGCTCTTCGTCTAATGCCGGATGTCGCTAAAATTAACTTACTGAATTGCCAAACTTCTTTCATTTAGGGCGCGTCGAGGGCTTCGACATATAAGCAGTGGGTGTCGAGCATCAGTGGTTTTCCCTCGCATAGCGTTAGATGAGGGAAAGCCGAGAATACCACGTTAAAATAAATGGCATCGAGATCAAAAAGACTAAAATATGCTGTTACCCAAGCTCCAGCTCTCGTCTTTATACATAAGTATAAATATATCTAATTGTGCAAAAAGTAGCGACCGAGCGCTAAATTGTTGTGTTGTCCGGAAAGGCTATTGGTGTTTGAGCTTTACTGGCTTCGATAGTCGCGACGAAGGCGTCGCTCCCACAGAGAGCGGCGGACGCTCTGTGGGAGCGATCCCCCTGATCGCGATCTCGAGGTCGAAAGTGTTAAGTCACAATAAATGGTATCGAGGTCTCATTGGTTAAGGTTGCAAAAGGGTAATTTTTGACTGTGTACCGATGAGAGCTCCAGCTTGGGTAACCTGTTCAGGAAGCTCTAGCTTCCCGCAATCAAGAAAGATTAAACGAGCGAGCGAGATGTGGGTTGGTCGTTTTTATACCTTTCGCACTTCAAATTTCGGCAGTGTCCGAGGAGGCGCAGGGGTGTCCGACAAAGGCTTTGCCGGCATGGAGCTGGCATAGAGCCTACATGGACGTATTCACGGCGTCCTTTGACGGGCACCCCGGCGCCGAATTTTGATCTACGATGGGTATAACTTGATGCGTATGGATGAATGTAAAGCCGGCCCAAATATAAAAAAACCCGCTCGAAAGCGGGTTTTTGTGTTCAAAACCGATGAAATGTATTACTTAATTTTCCATCCAGATCAATTCTACACGGCGATTTTGAACTCGACCTGCCTCGGTTCTATTATCGGCAACAGGGCGATTGGGGCCGTAACCTTTAGCGTGCATACTATCGGTTACCCCCTTGGCTTTCAGGTAATCTACGACCGACTGCGAACGGCGCTCGGACAATCTCATGTTGTAGTTGTAGCCACCTTCGCTACTGGTATGACCTTGAACTTCGATTTCTTTTTCTTGCGGATAGGCGATCAGTTTTTCAGCGACTCCATCTAAAATTGCCTTTGCTTCCTCGGTCAGTTCGGCAGAATCGAATTTGAAGTTCACACCTCTGAGCTCGATACTAATAGGACAGCCTTGCGCATCAACCTTACTCCCGGAAATAGTACCCGGGCATTTATCCAAACAATCGTTGACGCCGTCTCCATCAGAATCCAGGGTCGAACAATCCTGGGCAGCTGCTGGGGCTGGTTCGAATTTCACAGGCGTAACTGCCGCTCTCGGTTTTTCTCCAAATGGAATCACAAAACCGACATTGACAGTCATGTCATGATATTCCTCGGTACCGGGACGCAGATTGGCGTTGAAGTTATTGTTGTAACGGTAACGCACATCGCTCCGCAGTAGGAAGTTATCATGCAATTCGTAAGTAAAACCAACACCGCCTTCGCCGGTAATCGAAGCTGCGCTATCACCTGGCACGCTGGTATTCATGCCGCCGATGCCGGCAACGATATATGGCGAAAAGGTATCGCGAAAAAAGTAATATTGCAGATCCGCTGAACCGCCGGTTAAATCCCAACGCCCATTGGTTTGACCTGTTTCGGCATTATTGTAGCCACTGAAACCTTGGTAAAAACCTCTCAACTCGACGTTGAAATGGTCGTTGAGCATTTTTCCAAAACCCATACCGCCGCCCCAACCGTCTTTAGCGCCCCGGTCACCACCTGATTTGATAAAGGTGCCGAATGGCGCGACATACCATCGGTCGTCTTGCGGCGCCTCGGCCCAAACGGAAGGAATGGCGCCAAATCCAGCCAATAAAGCACTAGCCATTATTTTTTTTAAACACATAACTACCTCTAATTTGAATAAAAAACCTTCAACAAACCGGGGTTCTTGATAGGAATGACCGATATGAAAAAATGTTTACTTTTTAAGAAAAACTCAAACTGCATGTAATGCCAACTAAGCCCGTTGTTTTTTACAACCAAGGCTGTTGTATTTATACCACTCCAAGTGACGTATAGTTTACATCATTATTTTGCCATCAACACAAATTTTCACTTGAAAAACATTATTTATCAATATAAATAGACTCTAACTTTAATACTTTATCTAGCTTATTAAATGTCTTGTTATCGCCCGCCGAAATCGTATCTTTTAAGCAACAATAGACAAAACAATAGGCTTTTGTATACCGTGAATGTTTCAGCTTATTCCCAAAAATTTTGAGAGCCACTACTCCCTTTAAAAACAGCAATTTCCAATTTGGAGATCAAAAAGGGTGTGGGGGTACGCTTGGCGAGGATGTCGGCTGCATTCACGCCATCCTTGGCGTTCGAGCTGCCATCAAGCCCCATGAATGGGTTTACGGCGTTCCTCGACAGACACATCCCATACCTTTATTCTCAGACGGTTTTTCAATCAAAAGGGAGAAAATCCGGAATCGTACCTTTCAACGGAAAAAGCTAGGTTATAGCAACCGAAAAAACCTTATATGGTGTCCAACTGACAAACTATGCTGAAATTGCCAACATTAGAAAACACTGTGTTCACACTATGTAATGGTATTTTTTTTTATATTGGCATATAGTTGAACTCAAGCTCCTCCGTCATAACCCAGTGCAGCAGAGAGACACCATGGAATCGTTCATTCAAAATCTCGTCGAAACCCACTCAAGGCGCCCAACTCGACTTTTAGCAATATTACGTGCCGTTCAGGCGCGATACTTCCACATTCCGAACCAAGCCATTCGATTGTTATCCAAGGAATTAAACATTCCAACAACACGCATTATCGGCGTTATCGAATTTTATAGCTTTCTTCATTTAACGCCTCGCGGACGTTACGATATATTGATCAGCGATTCGATTACCGATCACATGCTCGGTAAACACAACTTGATGGACTATCTATCTAACAAACTTTCCGTGTCGCCCGGCAGCGTTCGTGAAGACGGCTTGGTTAGCCTAGATAATACTTCATGCACCGGCATGTGCGATCAAGGCCCTGCCGGGCTCATCAATGGCCACGCGATCACCCGACTTGACCGGCCTAGAATCGACGCGATCGCACAATTAATCGACGAACAAATGGCAGTTGAGGATTGGCCCAAGGAATTCTTTGAGGTCGGCGATAACATCTATCAATCCGATTTATTATTGAGCAGTCGCCTTACCGCCGGACAAGGTCTACAATCGACTTTCGCACGCGGTCTAAAAGAAACGCTATCGGAAATCGATCATTCCGGACTCAGGGGGCGAGGCGGCGCAGGCTTTAAAACGGCGATGAAGTGGCGATTTTGCGCCGAAGAATCGGAACAAGAACGCTATGTGGTCTGCAATGCCGATGAAGGCGAACCCGGAACATTCAAAGACCGAGTATTACTAAATAGCTATGCCGATCAAGTTTTCGAAGGCATGACTATTTGCGCGGCACTTATCGGCGCCAAGCAAGGTTTTCTGTATTTACGCGGCGAATATCTACACCTTTATCACAAATTAGAAAACGTTCTCGAACAACGCCGTCAGTCCGGCTTGCTCGGTAACAATATTCTCGGCAAAGATATGAATTTCGATATCGAGATCTGTCTCGGCGCCGGCGCCTATATCTGTGGCGAGGAATCGGCATTAATCGAATCGCTCGAAGGCAAATGCGGTATTCCGCGAAATCGCCCGCCCTACCCTGTTTCCCAAGGCTATTTAAACAAGCCGACCGTCGTCAACAATGTTGAAACTTTCGTAGCCACCGCTAACATTGCCTTACACGGAGGTGCTTGGTTCGCGGCTAAAGGCACGGAAAAATCCCAAGGCACCAAGATTCTTAGCATTAGCGGAGATTGCTTACGCCCCGGCATTTACGAATATCCGTTTGGCGTTACGATTCGGCAAATTCTCGCGGATTGCGGTGCCCATGATGTGCTCGGCGTTCAAATCGGCGGGCCTTCCGGCACCTTTATTTCCAACCAGGAACTCGATCGCATACTAGGATTCGAGGATTTAGCCACGGGCGGCTCATTCATCGTTTTTAATTCGACACGCAACATTCTCGATATCGTGCGTAATTTCACTGATTTCTTCGCGCATGAAAGCTGCGGGTTCTGCACGCCTTGCCGAGTCGGTACGTCGTTATTGAAAAAACAGCTCGACAAAATCGTCGACGGCCACGGTTCGGCCGGCGATGTGGTTGCACTTGAAGAACTAACTCGCCTAGTCAAAAACCATAGCCATTGCGGCTTAGGCCAAACGGCGGCCAACCCGATCATTCATACCTTAGAGAGGTATCCCGACTTATACCAAAGCCAATTGAAAAAAATCAGTTACGAGCCCGGATTCGATTTGAACGCTTCCCTTGAAACAGCCAGACGTATGGCAAACCGTAATGATGCAGGGGCTCATCTAGCCCAGGTGGAGGAATAGCATGAGCAAAACATTTACCTTGGACGGAAAGCCCATTCCATTCGAAGATGGCCAGACCATCATGCAAGCAGCAACAGCCGCCGGCGTATATATACCGCATCTATGCCATCACCCGGAATTTACGCCGCACGGTAGTTGTAAGTTGTGCAACGTTAATGTCAATGGCCGCAATTGTTCGGCTTGCACATTCCCGGCAACCGAAGGCCAAGATGTATTGAGCGAAACGACCGAAATCAATCAGGACCGCCAAAAAATCACGCAAATGCTTTTCGTCGAAGGCAATCATTTTTGCCCGTCCTGCGAAAAATCCGGGAACTGCCAATTACAAGGCGTCGCTTATCATTTGAATATGCTGGACAATCATTTTCCGCATTTTTACGCGGAACGTAAAATGGATGCAAGCCACCCGGACGTCATGATCGACCATAATCGCTGCATTTTTTGCACCTTATGCGTCAGGGCCAGCCAACAAGCCGACAGCAAAGACGTCTTTGCGATTTCAGGCCGCGGCATTAACAAGCACTTGATCGTCAATTCAGAGTCCGGGCAATTGAAAGACAGTGATATCGATGCCGGCGACCGGGCCGCGCACATCTGCCCGACCGGCGCGATTCTGATCAAACGAACCGGCTATACTGTCCCGATCGGACAACGCATTTACGATCATAAACAAATCGATCAAGTCAGCTTGGAAACGGAGCACGAAAGTCATGGCTAATAAAATCAGAGTCGCAACCACGTCGCTAGCCGGCTGTTTCGGTTGCCACATGTCGTTTCTTGACATCGACGAGCGCATGCTGCAGCTCGCCGAGGCGGTCGAATTCGACCGTTCGCCGATTACCGACATCGAACATTGCACTAATTGCGACATCGGCTTGATCGAAGGCGGCGTGTGCAATTCGGAAAACGTGCATGTGTTACGCGAATTTCGTAAAAACTGCAAAACACTGGTCGCGGTCGGCGCCTGTGCCATTAACGGCGGCTTGCCGGCGATGCGCAACTTCATTCCTTTGGAGGAATGCCTGACCGAAGCTTATTTGGACGGTATCGGCGTCGAAAACCCGCAGATTCCAAGCGACCCGGAGTTACCTTTATTGCTGGACAAGGTTCGCCCGATTCATGAAATCGTCAAGATCGACTATTTCCTACCGGGCTGCCCGCCGTCAGCCGATGTTTTTTGGAAATTTTTGACCGACCTGCTCGAAGGCCGCGAACCCTCGCTGCCATACGAGTTGGTGCATTATGATTAATTTGGATTCTCGCGCTGAGTTATACCCATCGTAGATCAAAATTCGGCACCGGGGTGCCCGTCAAAGGACGCCGTGAATACGCCCTATAGGCTCTATGCCAGCTCCATGCTAGCGAAGCCTTTGTCGGACACCCCGGCACCACCTCGGGTACTGCCGAAATTTGAAGTGCGAAAGGTATAATTCGAAAGGATGAATTATTTCCCGCAGAGGCTCAAAGGCGCTGAGAACAGCATTATTAAAATTTTGGCAGTTCTACGGGTTTGCGCGATGAACCCTACCATTGAACGAACCATGAAATAAACTCTGCGCCTCTGCGCGAGTACTTTAGAATTCGACTTATTATCGGGAACACATATGTACGAACATTTAGAAACAGCTGCAGCCAGCTCGGAAAACCTTAAACGTGTCGTGGTCGATCCGGTATCGCGGGTCGAAGGCCATGGCAAAGTCACGTTATTGCTCGATGAAAACAATAAGGTCCAACAAGCCCGCTTGCATATCGTCGAATTTCGAGGCTTCGAACGCTTCATTCAGGGTCGTCCTTATTGGGAATTGCCGGTATTAGTGCAACGGCTATGCGGCATCTGCCCGGTCAGCCATCATTTAGCCGCCGCCAAGGCAATCGATCAACTCGTCGGCATCGACCCGGAAAATCTGCCTCCGGCCGCGACCAAATTAAGGCGCTTGCTGCATTTCGGTCAAGTCTTGCAGTCTCATGCCCTGCACTTCTTCCATTTGTCTAGCCCGGATTTGTTGTTCGGCTTCGAAAGCGATATCGGTAAACGCAGCATCATCGCGGTACTGGCCGAATATCCTGAAATCGGCGTGCAAGGCGTCAAGCTACGCAAATATGGCCAAGAAGTCATTCGCATGATTTCGGGCAAACGGGTACATGGCACCGGCGCAATCGCCGGCGGCATGAACAAACCGCTGTCGCGTGAAGAGCGCGATTACCTACTGACCGATATCGATCAAATGATCGAATGGGCGGCGGCAACCGTACAACTGGTCAAAAGAGTCCATTGTTCGAATCTGCCCTATTACGACGATTTCGCTACGATACGCAGCAACTATCTCGGTTTGACGCGTCCCGACGGCGCACTGGAACTATACCACGGCGGCATCCGCGCGAAAAAAGACACCGGAGAAACGATCATCGACCATGTCGATTATTGTCTCTATAACGACTATATCCATGAAGAAGTCCGCTCCTGGACCTACATGAAATTCCCTTATTTGTTGTCGGAAGGCAAGGAAAACGGCTGGTATCGCGTCGGCCCTCTGGCCCGCGTCAATAATTGCGACTATATCGATACCCCGTTGGCCGAGGCGGCTCGCATCGAATTCAAACAACACGGCGGCGAAGCGATGGTCCACAGCACACTAGCCTTCCATTGGGCTAGAATGATCGAAACGCTGCATTGCGCGGAAAGCATCAAAGTCTTGCTGAACGACCCGGAAATCATGAGCGACGACCTCGTCGCGCAAGGTGAAAAGCGATTCGAAGGAATCGGCGTGATCGAAGCACCACGCGGTACGCTGTTTCATCATTACCAGGTCGATGAAAACGATATTGTTACCCGCGCCAACCTGATCGTTTCAACAACCAGCAACAACATGGGCATGAACGAATCGGTCCGTCAGGTCGCCGCCGAATATTTGAGCGGACGCGAATTGACAGAACCGCTGTTAAATAATCTGGAAGTCGCGATCCGCGCCTATGATCCGTGTTTATCATGCGCAACTCATGCAGTCGGCAAAATGCCTTTGCAATTGGAGCTGATCGATGCGGAGGGTAAATTGATCGATAAATTGGTCAAACATAGCGATGGCGTTATTAGCAGCGAACCCACTAACGAATAATGAAACCGACAATATATATACCTTTCGCACCTCAAATTTAGGCAGTGCACGAGAAGGAGTCGGGGTGTACGGGAGGGTGTCGAAATTTACCAATTTTCATGTCAGAAAAAATAACTGGCGCTTTATAACCTATGATCATCAACAATTGCCAAGATATCATGATCGCCGTAGGGTGCGCATCGCGCACCCTAAACCTGGCGGTCAATAGCTTACAACACCAACGATTTCAAAAATATTTTGCGTTTAAAAAGCGGAAACACAGCAATTAGCTAAAAATGGATTTTTTCGATAGCCTAGGTGTACGCCCCCTCCCTTAGCGTAAGCTCAGGTAGAAGGCTCCGCTACCTCCTGCGCACCATTCCTTTAGACAAACCCTCAGCAAAGAGCTACACTCAATATGACAATGGAATGTCAGCCATAATTGCAAGGATGCGATAAACCGTTCCGACATATTGGTTAAGGAGTACAGCTTATGTATAGTAAATGGGTCGTGGTAGCAGACAGTAGCAAAGCACGTTTTTTTTTCTATGAGGGGAAAAAAGAACCACTGCGGGAACTTGAGGACTTAGTCCATGCCGAAGGAAAGCTAAAGGCTCAAGATGTCGTTTCCGACCAACAAGGCGGACGCGGCAACGGAGCGCATTCTTTTGAACCGGTTACCGATGTCAAGCAACAAGAAGCCATCCGTTTCGCTCATCAAATAGGCAATAAATTGGAACAGGGCCGAGTTAATAACGAATTCAACGATCTCGTATTAATTGCCCCTCCGGCTTTCCTCGGTACACTGCGCCAAACCCTGAACGACCAAATCATGAAACTAGTCGGCAAATCGATCGACAAAAACCTTGTCGCCCAAGACGAGTCCAATATCCGAAGCTATCTCTGATCGGGTAATAATTTAAGTCAATCATACCTGGCCCCGATTTAAATCTAAAACCGGGGCCTACAGCGACTCAAAAAACGATTATTTGAATCGAATGCTTTGAAATTTCGCCCCTGGCGTCCGCGTTTCCATTTCGACTATTTCAGATAATTCGACTTTTTGCCTTTCACCATTATCAATAACCAAAAATTCACGCTTATCCTGCTCAGTCAAGATGTCGATCGCTTTTCCCTCGACTATTCGATGTTCCGTCAGCATCAATTTGACGCGATAGCCGTACATGCAGGCTATTTCGATATAGTCGTGAAGCTCGCAGGCGATTGCTTGATTCTTCATCACGTGCCCCTTTTTTAACCCATAAAAAAGCCCCGGACGAAGTGACTCGACCGGGGCTTTGCGTCAAGCGATGAGCTCGAACGGCGATTACATCATGCCGCCCATTCCGCCCATACCACCCATTCCGCCCATGCCACCCATATCCGGCATGCCAGCGCCTTTATCGTCGCTCGGTGCGTCGGCAATCATCACTTCCGTGGTGATCATCAGACTCGCGACAGATGCAGCGTTTTGTAATGCGAAACGAGTGACTTTTGCAGGATCCAAAATACCCATTTCAATCATGTCGCCGTATTCGCCGGTTGCTGCATTGTAACCGAAGTTACCAGTGCCTTTTGCAACTTCGTTCAACACGACTGAAGACTCTTCGCCCGCGTTTTTAACGATTTGACGCAGAGGCTCTTCCATCGCGCGGCGCAGAATGTTAACACCGACGTCTTGATCATGATTTGCGCCTTTCAAACCTTCCAGCGCTTTCAATGCGCGAACCAGAGCGGTTCCGCCGCCGGCAACGACACCTTCTTCAACCGCAGCACGAGTAGAGTGCAGCGCATCTTCGACGCGGGCTTTTTTCTCTTTCATTTCGACTTCAGTCGCCGCGCCGACTTTGATGACCGCAACACCGCCAGCTAATTTAGCCAAACGCTCTTGCAATTTTTCTTTATCATAGTCGGAAGTTGCATCGTCGGCTTGTTTACGGATTTGTGAAACACGCGCTTTGATGCTTTCTTCTGTGCCTGCACCGTCGATAATTGTAGTATTATCTTTGTTGACTTGAATTTTTTTCGCTGTACCCAAAAGATCCAATTCAGCTTTTTCCAAAGATAGACCGACTTCTTCCGCAATCACTGTGCCGCCTGTCAGAATCGCGATATCTTCAAGCATCGCTTTACGACGATCGCCGAAGCCAGGCGCTTTAACCGCAGCGACTTTAACGATGCCGCGCAGATTGTTCACAACCAGAGTCGCCAGAGCTTCGCCCTCGACGTCTTCGGCAATAATCAACAACGGACGACCTGATTTGGCAACGCCTTCCAGTACTGGTAACAAATCACGGATGTTGGAGATTTTTTTGTCGTACAGCAGGATGAACGGATTTTCCAGTTCGGCGCTCATGCTGTCTTGATTGTTGATGAAGTAAGGAGACAGGTAACCGCGATCGAACTGCATACCTTCGACGACATCCAATTGGTTGTCCAAACCTGAACCTTCTTCGACGGTAATAACGCCTTCTTTACCGACTTTTTCCATCGCTTCGGCGATGATTTGACCGACCGACTCGTCTGAGTTGGCCGAGATCGTGCCGACTTGCGCAATCGCTTTGCTGTCTGTGCAAGGCGTCGCGGCTGCTTCGATGGCTTTAACCGCTGTAGTCACCGCCAAGTCGATACCGCGTTTCAAGTCCATCGGGTTCATGCCCGCTGCAACTGCTTTCAAACCTTCGTTAACGATGGATTGAGCCAGAACGGTCGCAGTCGTGGTACCGTCGCCGGCAACATCGGACGTGTGAGACGCGACTTCTTTAACCATTTGCGCGCCCATGTTTTCGAATTTATCCTTCAATTCGATTTCCTTTGCAACCGAGACACCGTCTTTGGTGATGGTCGGGGCACCGAAGCTTTTATCCAAAACTGCATTACGGCCTTTAGGACCCAAAGTAACCTTTACCGCATTCGCTAAAATATTGACACCTGCAACCATCAAGGTGCGTGCGTCACTACCGAATTTAACTTCTTTTGCTGCCATGTTTATTCCTAGATTCTGTGGTTAATGTTAAATACTAATCAGTTAAAAAGGGACCGTTAGCTCAGAACAGCCATGATGTCTTCTTCGCGCATCACAACGACTTCTTCACCGTCGATTTTGACTTCGCTACCTGAATATTTACCAAATAACACTTTATCGCCGACTTTAACTTCTAACGCGCGAACTTGACCGTTATCGAGCGCTTTACCGCTTCCAACCGCTAAAACTTCACCTTGACTCGGTTTTTCGGCGGCAGAACCAGGCAGTACGATACCGCCGGCGGTTTTGGTTTCTTCTTCAACACGTTTGATAATCACTCTGTCGTGTAAAGGGCGTATTTTCATCAATATCTCCTAATCGATATAAATAATAAAGTGGATTATTAGCACTCGCTAGTAATGAGTGCTAATAATAATCAGCTTTTGCAGTCTGTCAAGTTCTTTGGCATCATTCGCACCTAAATTGATATTCATTCTCAAAATATGAACGACGACCAACTATTACGCTACAGCCGGCAAATCATGCTGCCGCAAATCGATATCGAAGGCCAGCAACAATTGCTTGGCGCACACGTCCTGATCGTCGGTGCGGGCGGCCTTGGTTCACCGGCTTCGATCTATCTTGCGGCAGCCGGTGTCGGCCAAATCACTATTTACGATGACGACACGGTCGACCTTTCGAACCTACAGCGACAAATCGCTCACTACACCGACGATATTGGGACGGACAAAGTAATTTCAACCCAAAAGACCTTAAAAAAATTAAATCCGGATACTCAAGTACATATTTTCAAGCAACGCTTGATCGGAACCACACTCGATGAAACGGTTCAAAAAGCCGATATCGTCCTCGATTGCAGCGACAACTTTTCGACGCGATTCGCGATTAACAGCGCCTGTGTCAAACACCAAACACCATTGGTATCCGGCGCGGCGATACGGTTTGAAGGCCAAGTGTCGGTTTTTACACCGGGATTACATGACAGCCCTTGCTATAACTGTTTGTACTCGGACATGGGGGAAGAGATGCAGAATTGCGCAACCAACGGTGTTATTGCGCCAATTACCGGCATTATTGGCTGTATTCAAGCGCTTGAAACAATCAAGTTGATTACCGGCGCCGGAGAAACACTGACCGGACGTCTGTTATTGCTGGATGGTTTGACGATGGAATGGAACAGCATGAAATTAAGAAAAAATCCGAACTGTCCTACCTGCGGAAAATAGATGGATAAAATTACCCGAATTGCACTTTTTTTTCCGGATGTTGAAATTTTTCCAACATCAACGAGATAATTCGGCGGGATACCCAAGTCTCTCCTTGCCGAATCACCTTGATTGCTTTATTAAAAAACCTAGCCAAATCTGCAAACTGTAAATAGCCTTGGGCACCCGAAACCAAGCAATCGATAACTTCGCGATCGGTCAATTCAGGTGCGACTAAAATTATTTTGCTATCGGGGCTCGCCGCATTCAATAACGCAATATATTCTGCGGTTTGCTGTTCGCGAAGTTCATAGCGAAGCACAACGATAAGCGGCTTGTCTCTTTCAACCGCGATCAAGGCCTTTATTTCGTCATGATCGACTCGAATGTTTAGGCTCGAATCGTCGATAAACCTCAGAATGCCTTCGTCATTATCAATTATTTGCAAATCAATCATAAAGTTACCGATCGTTTAAGTTATCCTGCTTTCAAAATGCCAATCCCTCCCCTCTGTGTTTATTTGAGTTAAAACCATCCACGTTTTCAACTTATACCTTTCGCATTTCAAATTTCGGCAGAGCCTCTAGGAGGCGACGGGGTGCTCGGCAAAGGCTTTGCCAGCATGGAGCTGGCATAGAGCCTACATGGACGTATTCACGGCGTCCTTTGACGGGCACCCCGGCGCCGAATTTTGACCTCCAATGAGTATAGAACAGAGTCTAGTCTGCTTTAGGCAATTGTTAACTGTACCAAAGTACTAAATCGTTCAACCTAGATCACTCTTCGACAATCTGCACTCGCTGAGTAATGCCGCAAACCAATGTATAGGGGATAGTTTCCGACCAGAACGCCACCTCTTCGATCGGTAATCCGCCCCCCCATAGCGTCACCGGATCACCCGGTTTGGCATCGTCTTGCCCGCTCAAGTCGACCGTGATCATATCCATCGATACCCTGCCGATCATCGGGACGCGCTTGCCGTTAACAAGAACCGGCGTACCAGATTTAGCTTGACGAGGATAACCGTCCCCATAGCCAATTGCGACAACACCCATCGTAATCGGCCGGTCGCACACCCAAGAGCCGCCGTAACCAACCGTCTCGCCTTGTCGTACGGATTTAACGGCAATCAACCGGGAATGCAACCCCATGACAGGCTTTAAATCGAAATCACCTCCTGTCGATTCGGGAAACGGGGAAATCCCATACAACATAATTCCGGGTCTCACCCAGTCGGTCAACGCTTCCCGCCAACCCAGAATCCCGGCTGAATTCGCGATACTACGCGGCCCTGAAAAACCCGATAATGTCTTGTTAAACAAATCGATTTGTTTCAATGTCATTGAGTCGGATCGAACGTCGGCATTTGCCAAATGCGTTATAAAACCAACCGGTTTCTTGATCAACGAGCTCGATATCAAACGCTGATGAACTTTATCGACCTCGTCAACCGAAAAACCCAAACGGTTCATGCCCGTATCGATTTTTAACCAGGCGTCGATTCCGGCAGAGCCGGATTTTCGATCAATGATATCCAACTGCCCGAATGAGTGAATTAACGGATCCAAACCGAAATTGATTAAATCATTCAATTCCTCAGAACACGTAAAACCTTCCATAACCGCGATGCGTTGCGAAATGCCGGCTTGCCGCAAGCGGATACCCTCATCGACACGCGCAACGGCAAAGCCGTCCGCATCGGTTAATCGTTCAGCGACACGCAACAAGCCGTGCCCATAAGCATTGGCTTTAATGACCGCCATGACTTTCGAGTCGGGTGCGTGGCGTCTAGCCACATTCAAATTATGGCGTAACGCATCCAGGTTCAATTTGACATAAGCGGCCGGCGTCATTCGTAATCGTCTCCGCCGTAAGGATTTCCGGCAAAGTTTTCAAACCGAGTGTATTGTCCTAGGAAAGTCAACCTAACCGTGCCTATCGGACCGTTACGTTGCTTACCGATGATAATTTCAGCAACGCCTTTCTCCGGACTATCCGGGTTGTAAACCTCATCCCGATAAACAAATACGATCACGTCGGCATCCTGTTCGATACCTCCCGACTCACGCAAATCGGACATCACCGGCCGTTTGTTGGGCCGCTGCTCAAGGTTACGGTTCAGCTGCGAGAGCGCGATAACCGGCACGTTCAGCTCCTTGGCCAAGGCTTTCAGGCCCCTAGATATATCGGAGATCTGTTGAACCCGGTTATCGCCGCTGGCCGGCGACTGCATCAATTGCAAATAATCCAATACAATCAGACCCAGCTGACCATGCTCGCGCATCAATCGTCGCGCTCTCGAGCGAACTTCGGTCGGCGTCAAGGCCGGCGTATCGTCGATAAACAACTTGGTTTCGGCCAATAAATTAATCGCCGAAGTCAAACGCGGCCATTCGTCGTCGTCAAGTTTGCCGGTCCTAATTTTATGTTGATCGATACGTCCCAATGAGGACATCATACGCATTGCCAAGGAGTCTCCAGGCATCTCCATACTGAACACCGCAACCGGTTTATCGCCTTTAATCGCGACATTCTCCGCCATGTTCATCGCGATCGTAGTTTTACCCATCGACGGCCTACCCGCGACGATGATCAAATCGGACGGCTGCAGGCCCGAGGTCATTTCGTCGAAATCATTGAATCCGGTACTGGCGCCGGTGATATTACCTTCTTGCTCATAAAGCATTTCAATCTTATCGACCGCCTGCGCCAGCAACGACTTGATCGACGTGAAACCGCCCTGTCCGCGTTGGCGCTGTTCGGCGATTTGAAATACCTGGCGCTCGGCATTTTCGAGCAACTCCGATGTATCGCGCCCTTCCGGATTAAAAGCCGAGTCGGATATATCGGTTCCGACATGGATCAACTGCCTTAAAACGGACTTATCGCGAACAATGGTCGCATAAGCGACGATATTCGCGGCACTCGGCGTATCCTTTGCCAAGGTACCTAAATAGGCCAGACCGCCGACCTCATTCAATTGTCCGGCGGAAGCCAGTGCCTCGGATAAGGTAATGACGTCGAAAGGATCTTGTTTTTCTGCCAATTTTTCGATGGCCCGAAAAATCATTCGATGATCCTTGCGGTAAAAATCGCCTTCGACAACTTTATCGGCTATCGAATCCCAGGTTTGGTTATCCAGCATCAAACCACCGAGTACGGATTGCTCGGCTTGTATTGAATGCGGCGATACTTTTAAAGCTTCGGTTGCGTAATCGCGGTCGAATACATATTCTTCAGACATAATTTCGGTCAAGGGAAATACTGCAAAATAGAAGTTAATTGAAAATCGGTACGGGTTCCGACGCAACGAATCCCTAAACAAGAAAGTCACTGCGATTCAGTTTTGAGAAAACTCGTTTACTCCGTTCGTACCGAAAAATCGCTGAGCTTCGTTAAATATGCGGGGTGTGTTAGTGGATCGCCGTGAACCCAGCACCTAAATCCATAGGTCATTGGCAATGATTCAAAACCATGGCTTATTTAGGTGCTGGATTTTGGCATTGGGCTTGTCAAGCGAGTAAACCGAACTGCCAAAAACATAATTCTCGTACAAGATATACCTTTCGCACTTCAAATTTCGATAGTGCCGGAGGAGACCTCGGGGTGTCCGGTCGATTTTCGCTCCTGCAAAATCGACATTCACGCCATCCATAGCGTTCATAAAGGCTTTGCCAGCATGGAGCTGGCTAGAGCCTACATGGACGTATTTACGGCGTCCTTTAACGAGCACCCCGAGGCCGAATTCTCATCTACGATGAGTATATATTGTGAATATTCCTAAGCACCGATACGAGAAATCCCAACTGCCTCTCTCAATTGTTTCATAAAAGGCACGCTAATCTCGCGGGCCTTTTTAGCGCCTTCCTGTAATTCGTTTTCAATATGCTCAGGCGCCTGTAATAAGGCTTCATAACGCTCTCGGGCCGGAGCAATATGGTCGTTGATATATTCGAACAACAACTTTTTCATTTCACCCCAAGCAATACCGTCCGCATAGAGTTTTCGAACTTCATCGACTTCCGAAGGACGGGCAAAAGCCTGATAAATTCCAAACAAGGTGCAGCTATCGGGATCTTTAGGTTCTCCCGGCTCCAGAGAATTGGTCTTAATCTTGTTAATCAATTTCCTGAGTTTCTTCTCGGGTTCGAATAACGGAATCGTATTGTTATAACTCTTACTCATTTTCCGCCCGTCCAAACCGGCCAGAGTCGCGGCATTTTCGGTCACAACCGCATCCGGGATGACAAAATGTTCGCCATAAATATGATTGAAACGCCCAGCAATATCACGCGCCATCTCGATATGCTGAATCTGATCCTTGCCCACAGGAACCTTGTGCGCATTGAATATCAAAATGTCGGCCGCCATCAAAATCGGATAACTGAACAAACCCATCGTGACACCTTTATCGGGATCGTTTTCGCCGCCTTGTTCGTTTTCGGCAACCGCTGCCTTATAAGCATGCGCCCTATTCATGAGCCCTTTTGCCGTTACACACGTCAACATCCAGGCCAACTCGCTAATCTCCGGAACATCGGATTGCCGGTAAAATACCGCATTCGACGTATCCAAACCGAGAGCCAACCATGTCGCGGCGATTTCGAGACTCGATTGCCTGACTTTTTCCGGATCCTGGCATTTGATCAAGGCATGATAATCGGCCAAAAAATAAAATGGACTGACGTTTGCATCTTTACTGGCGGCAATAGCCGGCCTAATCGCGCCTACATAATTTCCCAAATGAGGAGTACCGGTGGTCGTAATACCGGTTAAAACAGTCGCTTTTGTCATTATAAATAAATCCCCAAAACCCTGACGGGGTTCACACCATTAAAACCTGCAAAATATTACATAATTTACAACCAATTGCCATAGTCTATTCGAAAACTTTTGCTCACCAATGCGCGACGGCACCTAAATCTCACTCAACATGAACTGGCTTAAGCATCCGCATACAACAATGTGAGCCACAAAAAATTAATGTTTTCCAACACTACCCTGGAAAAAACCGGGAAACAATCTCAAAAGAGAATCCTATAATATGAAGTTACGCAACTTTCAAGGTTATTTTCATGAACAAGCCTTTTATTTATAGTAAACTTCGCGCAAACAGTCTGAAAGCAAACACGGGCATTGCCATTCACAGAAAAATCAATTTACCAAATTTTAAAGAGAGTTGACATGCTGGAATACGATGAAAAACGTAATTACATCCGAATGAGCGTCGATTGCGAACTCACTTACAAGTTAGCCGATGCAAGCGAAAGTCATTCCGGAATTTGTACATCCATTAGCGGTTCTGGTGTCTCCTTCATTGCGGATCAATCCTTCGATCCCGGAAGCGCAATGGAGGTTAATATTACGCCTAAAAACGCGATCACACCCCCCATGACCGCATATATCGAAGTCGTCAGAACGACAAAACAAGACAGCGGCCGCTACGAAATTGCCGCCGCAATCAAGAGTATTAAAGGTCATTAACTTAAATTGTTTCAACTCGGCCGAGATTGCTAACCCATGTACACGATTACTAAGGAAGTCTATTTTTGCTATGGGCATAGACTGATGAACCACCCCGGCAAGTGCCGTCATCTTCACGGGCACAGCGTTAAGGCCGCAATCACGATTAAACAACAACATCTTAACGAGCAAGGCATGGTTTGTGACTTTTCGGACATAAAAGCGTGTGTCGAACGCTATATTGATGAACACTTGGATCATAATTTTTTATTGCATAAAAACGACCCGATCATTCCGTACTTAACCGAAACCCAAGAGCGATTCATGGCTCTTGAAGAGCACCCGACAGCTGAAGTACTGAGTCAAATGATTTATCAGCATATTAAAGAACAAGGGTTCGATGTCGATCAAGTGACCTTATGGGAAACCGCAAGCGCTCATGCCTGTTACCGGGAAGACTGATCTATCATGAGCAGAATTCATCCGCAAAACAAAGCGGCGTGCTTGGAAACCATCTGCGCCTCTAATTACCGAAAGTTGTTAAACTTAATTCCGAACATCAGAAATCTTGCCCAATCGACTATCGGAAAAGCGTCTCAAAAACCCGATCTACAGTTAGAGGTTCTCGAACGCTCGGCGCACACACTCACTGTTAAACTCAGCCATCGATTTAATCAATTACCCAACGACCTATGGATGCCGGATGTCACAGTACGCGTTTATCTGGATGCTGAATTAGCGGAAGTTTTGCGCGATCATGCCAGATCCGATGTTTCGCGCGTCTATAAAGACCCCGGCAAGACCTCTGAAATCTTGAATTATAAATGGCAATTAAATTATTTTTTGCTGAAATGGCTGGATCACTGCCTGAGCATTAATTATCAATTCACCGATCGAAAAGCCACTGAAGTTATAGCCTGATTCATCCCTTAGCCTATCAACCTATATATCCTTTGCTACTCAAATTTCGGCTCAGGGACGTCCTGTCCAGCGAGTTACCTAACCCTCAACAAAGCTCATATACCCATCGCACTTCAAATTTCGGCATTGACGCATGGAGGTGCCGGGGTGTTCGGTCGATTTTTGCTCCTGCAAAATCGACATTCACGCCATCCATGGCGCTCGCAAAGGCTTTGACAGCAGGGATGCTGTCACAGAGCCTACATGGACGTATTCACGACGTCCTTTGACGGACACTCCGGCGCCGAAATTTGACCAGCAAAGGGGATAGTTCCAGGACGATATTTATCACGGAATCCTTACTGTTTCGGGAAATTATTTTGTGCATATTCCTAAAGAACGTGCATTTCATAAGTTATGCCCATTCCTAAAAATCACAAAAGGCATTTGTCTAATGAATAATTTAAATGTATATTTGAAATTCGCTTTTGAATATCTGATCCGCGATGCCCGAACCAACATCCAAACCGTTAAAAACCCGAACCCGCTTGATTATCGCGGCCAGCCGAATTTTTGCCGAAAAAGGCTTTCAAGAAGCAACGATTGCCGAAATCTGCGAACAAGCCCAAACTAACATCGCTTCGGTCAATTATCATTTTCGCGATAAGGAAAGTCTTTATCTCGAAGCCTGGCGCCATGCGTTTCTCAAGGACCTTGAAATTTATCCCTCGGATGGCGGTGTCGATCCCAGCGCATCCGCCGAACAACGCCTAGCGGGCCGCATTCGCTCTTTGATTGCCCGCATCGCCGACGACGATTCGCATTTTTTCGCGATCATCAACAAGGAAATGGCGCAACCGACCTCGTTGCTTCCGGAAATTCTCGAAAAAGAAATCAATCCGCAGCGCCAAGCCATGCTTGAACTCATTGCCGAATGCGCGGGACCGAATGCGGATGAACGAACGATTCACTTTTGTCATGCCAGCATCATCGGCCAATGTTTTCATCTCCTAAAAGTCAAACACATGCAAAGCCACTTTCCGGCACGAAGATGCAATTCGGAATTGGAGAACCCGACAGCCTACGCCGATCATGTCGTGCATTTTTCATTGGCCGGAATTAAGGCACTGCGCGACCGTCTCGAATCAAGCCGGGGAGACGAGACATGCGAGTCATAAACCCTTCGGTTTTACTCATCTTCTTTTTTCTCAGCGCATGCAGTATTGACATCAAAGAATTCAATCCGCCGATTCCAGTCCCGGAAACCTTCTCGATTACCGGCGGAGAATCCCTTCAAGACCGCTGGTGGCTAAATTTTAACGATCCGGCCTTGAATACCCTGATCGATACGGCGCTTCGGCAAAACCTCGATCTAACCGCGGCATTCGAAAGGCTCAAACAAGCCGAAGCCGAAGCCCGCAAGGCCGGATCCGAATTGATCCCCGCCGTTAATGCCACAACGCATACAAACCGTTTCATCGAAGACAACGCCAATACCGGTTCGCTGACTTTCGACAACTTTTCGCTGGGCTTGATCGCCAGTTATGAAGTCGACCTTTGGGGCCGAATCCGCGCCGGCACTTACGCGGCCGAACAGGAAATCAAAGCCGCCGAACAAGACATCCATACCGCCGCGATTGCCTTGTCGGCCGAGATAGCGCGCATTTGGTATCTATTGACCGAACAAAAACTACAGCTCGAATTATTGAACGAACAAATCGAAGTCAATAAGCAATATGCGGACTTAGTCGAAGTCCGGTTCAGAGGCGGTCAAGCAACCGCCGCCGACGTATTCCAACAGCGACAGTTGCTTGAAGGCGTTGTCGGCGACCGCTATACGGTGCTCGCGAATATCGAGGTATTAAAAAATCAACTAGCAGTCTTGACCGGACAAGCCCCCGGCACGTTGGACATTGTCGCCGGCGATCGTTTTCCCGAACTCGCAGGTCTCCCCGAAACCGGTTTGACCTCGGATTTGATTCAACGCCGCCCCGATGTCATGAAGGCCTATTATCGCCTGCAAGCGGCCGATCTTCGTATTGCCGCGGCCGTGGCCGACCGCTTTCCGAAACTCGGTTTATCGGCCAGCCTCGATACCTCGGCGCCGGACTTACAAGCCTTCTTCAATAATTGGATGGCAACGCTAGCGGGCAATCTGGTGCTGCCCTTGATCGACGGCGGACGCCGAGTGGCGGAAGTCCGGCGCACCGAGGCTGCAACAGAAGAAGCACTGAATCTCTTCGGTCAGAGCGTCTTGCAATCGTTGCAGGAAGTCGAAAACGCCTTGGCACAGGAAACGCGCCAGCACGAGCGACTCGACAGCCTCAAAGATCAACTGCGCTATCTGAACGAAGCCAATGAGAACATCCGCATCCGGTCCGCCTATGGGATTTTCGATTTCTTGCGGGTGCTGTCGACATTGAACAGCTTACAAGCGATGCAGCGCACACTCATTCGCGCCGAACGCGAATTGATCGATTACAGAATTCAACTCTACCGGTCGCTTGCGGGCGGTTGGCCGCTTACCGAACCGGTTTCGAACAGGAACGATATTCATGACTAATCCCTTCAAGAAATTTGCCACACTGCTGATTTCGCTGGCAATCATCACATTTGCCGGGGCACTGTCTTATTATTGGCTAAGCAATAAGCCCCGCGCTGTACGCGCCCCCGTTACGGCCGTGGCACCATTAGTCGAAATCATCACGCCGCAAGCCATCGATCATCAAACCACCGTTTTCGCGCTCGGCAATGTAATCCCGGCACAAAGCGTCAATCTTAATTCGCGTGTCGACGGCATGGTCGTTTCGGTCAGCGACCAGTTCATCGAAGGCGGCTTGTTGAAAAAGGACGAAGAAATCGTCCGGCTCGACCCGACCGATTACGAATTACGCGTACGCAGAGCACAAAGCGACCTCACCCAAGCCCGCTTCAACCTAAAAATGGAATTGGGCCAACAAGCCATCGCGCAACGCGAATATCAATTGCTCGGCCAGGAATTGGACGAACTGGCTCAAGAACTGGTCCAAAGAAAACCCCATCTGGAAGCCGCCAAGGCATCGTTAAATGCCGCTGAAGCATCGCTGGAACAAGCCAAATTGGATCTCGACCGCACCCGCACGATCGCGCCGTTCAACGCGGTCGTCACGGCCCGCAACGCCAATATCGGTTCCTGGGTATCGACCTTCTCGACCGGCACGCCGCTCGTACAGTTGGTTGCAACCGATTATTTTTGGATCGACGTTTCGCTGCCGCTCGACAAATTACGATGGATCACGATTCCCGGTTTCAACAGCGATCAAGGCTCGCCGGTCACGATCAGTTACGAAAGAGCTTGGGGACCCGATGCATTCAGAATCGGTGCCGTCAAACGTCTGAAAGCCGAAGTCGAACCCGAAGGCCGCATGGCCAAATTATTGGTCGAAGTCGAAGATCCGCTCGCCCTGACGCCGGCCAAGAAAGACGCGCCGCGTATGATGTTAGGTACATTGGTTCGCGCGGCAATTACCGGAAAAACCCTCGTCGACGTACTTCCTGTCCCGGAAACCGCCTTGCACGACGGCAACCGGCTCTGGCTAATGAACGAACAAGACACACTGGACATCGTCAAAATCACCCCCGTCTGGACCGAACAAGGCGTCGTTTATTTGCATGCCTCGGAACTACCCGATCATCCGCGCATCATCGTCAGCGATCTTTCCACACCGGTTCAAGGCATGCGTATTCGCACCACCGAAACCGACCGCTCCTCATTCGCTAGGTAAGCATCATGCAGTCACATCAAGACCTAAGTCACACCGGTCCCATTGCATGGATGGCAGGTCATTCGGTCGCGGCCAATCTCGCGATGGTCGTTTGCATCATAGGCGGACTGCTGTTTTTAAACAATATCCGCCAAGAAGTTTTCCCCGACTTTGAAATCGACAGCGTCAGTATCACTGTCGCTTATCCGGGCGCCAGCCCGGAAGAGGTCGAACGCGGCATTGTCCTGGCAATCGAAGACGCGGTGGGCGGCTTGGACGGCATCAAACAAATTAACTCATCGGCAATGGAAAATGCCGGCACGGTCACCGCCGAAGCGCTCCGCGGCACCGACATGCAAAGGTTTACCCAAGACATTCAAAAAGAAGTCGACCGCATTACGACTTTCCCGATCGATGCCGAAAAACCGCAAATAACTTTAATCGCCAGTAAACGCCGGGTAATCTCGGTCGCATTATATGGGGACGCAGAGGAAGCCGTTTTACACGAATTGGCCGAACAACTTCGCGATCAATTACTGCAGGACCCGGGCATCACGCAAATCGATCTCGAAGGGGTCAAACCGCTCGAAATCGCGGTAGAAATTCCGCAGGACATGCTGAGGCGCTACCGCTTGTCTTTAGGCGACATCGCTCAACGAATCGCGGCGGCCAGCATCGACCTTCCGGCCGGGAGCGTCAAAACCGGCAGCGGCGAGATTTTGATCCGTATCAAAGAACGCCGCGATTACGGGCGTCAATTCAGTCAATTGCCTATCATTACTACCGCCGACGGTAGCCAGATCAAACTCGGCGACATCGCTCGAATAACAGATGGCTTCGATGAAAGCGATTATTATGCGACTTTCAACGACAAGCCGGCCGTGATGCTGCAAGTCTATAGCGTCGGAGAACAAACGCCGATACAAGTGTCTGAAACGGTTCGTAACCATCTCGATAAAATTGCTCCGGAACTACCCGAAGGCATCTACACCGATGTCCGGCGCGATGCCTCGGAAGACTACGCGCAAAGGATTGACCTCTTGTTGCGAAACAGCGCCATGGGCTTATCGCTGGTATTTATCTTGCTGGCGTTGTTTCTTGAGCTACGCCTGGCATTTTGGGTCATGATGGGGATTCCTATTGCGTTTCTCGGGTCGTTTTTGTTCCTACCCAGTATCGGCGTCACGCTGAACATGATCTCATTATTCGCGTTTATCATCGCGATCGGCATCGTCGTCGACGATGCAATCATCATCGGAGAAAACATCTATCATCATCGACAAGAAGGCCTGTCTCCGCTACAAGCGGCAATTCAGGGCACCCGCGAAATGGCGATGCCGGTTACATTCAGCATCCTGACGAATATCGCAACCTTCATGCCGCTGCTGTTCATTCCGGGGTTCACCGGCAAAATCTTTTTTATGATTCCGTTGGTCGTGATCACGGTTTTCCTGCTGTCTCTCGTCGAGAGCCTATTCATTCTGCCGAATCACCTCGGACACCTAAAGCCATTGAAAAGCCATGGTGTTCAAGCCAAAATTCATCATTATCAACAACGCTTCAGCGATGGCTTCCGGCACTGGACAGTGCACCGCTATGGCCCATTTCTCGAAAGCGTACTCGATCATCGCTATCTGACCGTCACCTTCGCATTCTCATTGTTGATTGCAGCATTGGCCTATGCCGCTAGCGGACGCATGGGCATGACCTTGTTTCCGAAGGTCGAATCCGATTATGCACAAGTCACATTAACGATGCCGTTCGGAACGCCGGTAGAAAAAACCGAAACAATCGCCCGACACTTGTCGGAAGCGGCGCGACGTGTCGCATCTAACGTTCCGAACGGCGACCGATTATTGAAAGGGCAATTTATCGAAATCGGCACCGTCGACAGGCAACAGACACTCGGCAGCCACTTGGCTACCGTGCGCACCTATTTGGCGCCGCCCGAAGTTCGCGACGATATTCTTAGTACCGAGCAATTTACCCGGCGTTGGCGCGAAGAGGCTGGCGAAATTGCCGGCATTGAAGCGATTTTATTCGAATCGGACGCCGGCGGCCCCAGTCGGGGTCCGGCGATCACCGTCGAACTCAATCACCGCGACATACAAGTCTTGGAACAAGCAAGCAGACGCCTTGCTCAAATGCTTAGCGCCTACCCTATCGTCAATGACGTCGACAGTGGCTTGACCAGCGGCAAGGAACAACTGGACTTTACGTTGCTGCCCGAAGGAAGAAGCTTGGGATTGACGGCACAAGATGTTGCGCGACAAGTCAGAAATGCGTTTTTCGGTGCCGAAGTGCTCCGTCAGCAACGCGGCCGTAATGAAGTCAAAATCATGGTCAGGCTACCCGAAAACGAGCGAATGTCGCTAAAAAACATCGAAAGCCTAATGTTACGCACACCGGCAGGAGTCGAGATTCCGCTCACTGAAGCCGTGCATATCGAACGCGGCCGCGCCTACACCGAAATCAACCGCCGTAACGGCCGACGCAATATCCAAGTCAAATCGGGCGTCACGCCGCGCAGCCGGGCAGGTGAAATCATTAACGACCTCAAAGCAACCGAACTGCCGCGCCTGCAAGAAGAATTTCCAGGTTTGCAATATAGCTTTCAGGGTAGTCAAGCCGAAATGGCCGATAATCTTAGCAGTCTCAAAATCAGTTTTGTCTTTGCACTGCTGGCGATCTATGCAATGTTGGCGATTCCTTTTCGCAGCTACATTCTGCCGCTAATCGTCATTGTCAGCATTCCGTTCGGCATCATCGGCGCAATATTAGGGCATTTGTTGATGGGTTACGATCTGAGTATCCTTAGCATGCTGGGTATCGTCGCCCTATCCGGCATCGTCGTCAACGATTCGCTGGTATTGATCAATTATGCGAACGAACATCGCATCGGCAGTGCCAAAACACCTTTACAAGTCATCAAAGCCGCCGGAATCCAGCGCTTCAGACCAATACTGCTAACCACGCTAACCACTTTTTTCGGCTTAATGCCGATGATTTTGGAAACATCCCGGCAAGCGCGAATGCTGATCCCGATGGCGATTTCAATCGGTTTCGGCATTTTGTTTGCGACCTTGATTACACTCGTACTGATTCCGTCGTTATATCTGGTTGCCGAAGACGTCAGAGTCTTGTTTCACAAGTTGAAAATAGCTTTTTCCGCCAAAGATTAGCGGGCTACGAAATGCGCAGAAACCATGCGCATCGAAGGCAGTGTTTATGGCAGCAATTCCCAATTTGGGGATCAAAAAGGGTGTGGGGTGTGCTTGGCGAGGATGTCGGCAGCAGGGCAGATTTTTGCTCCATGCAAAATCTGCATTCACGCCATCCTTGGCGTTCGAGCTGCCGTCAAGCCCCATGGATGGGTTTACGGCGTTCCTCGACAGGCATACCCCACACCCTAAGATCGGCGAAAATGCTCAAACTGGGAATTGCTGGTGTTTATGGAAGCAGCAATGCTGTCAAGCCCGGCTTATGCTACTAGCAACACCGGACAACCGAGCCGATCGGCAAACAACGACGCAGCACTTTGTGAAGTTTCAGGGTCGGTTCTGTCGGCGCGCAGCACGACGATACTGCAACCACGCTCTAAGACATATTGCATGATCGAATCGTAACTTCGACTAGATTGAATAAAAAAATGAGAAGCGAGATTGCTCCCCGCGAGCAAAGCTTTAACTTGTTGCTCCATTTCGGCAATGCCGTTATCGGATTGCCTCTGTAAAATAATGTTGAGCCCCGATTTTTGCGATTCAGCAATATCGATAGCCAATTTAAATGCTCGTTCCGATCCTTCCGTACCATCATAAATTGCCCAAACCGGAGGACTAAACTTTTTAACGGAAATTTTTTTAATCGTCAACGACCGGCTAACGCGCGGTCTATCCAGCAGCAATAAATCCATCGTAGCGGAAGCGGCCATCGCCTCGGCCAAATAATGACCGCGAACGACTGTCAACGATACCGTCAATTCGGATTTTTTCGCCAACTCATCGAGCTGTTGGCGAATTCTCTTAACACGGCGGGCCGATGCCGAACCGATACGGTCGACATCGAACTTAAGTTCTGCACTGGTCACTTTATCCACTTCGGTTGCAAAAGGAAGACCCGCCAAATGAAACAAATTAATATCTTCGATAAACAAAGCTGTCAGCTGTGCCCCTTGCGACCTGGCCAAGCTTGCCGCCAACTCCAACAAGGCCGAATCTTGCAGAGCATCGACAGCGATCAACATTTTTTTTGGGGTAACGTTAAGGTCAATCATGGCCGTTATTTTTCGACAAAAATGCCTGACTGATTTCGGTAAACCTGGCTAATTGCGCATCGACCTTTCCGTTCACAGTCTCCTGCGGAAACACGCCGTTTTCATCAGGATCGCCCGCTACCATTCCGGTCAACAACTCCAAGGCTTCATCGACATTTTTCACCGCATAAATATGAAACTGCCCGGATTGGGCGGCATGCACGACATCCCATCGCAACATCAAATGCTTGATATTCGCCGAAGGTATAATCACGCCTTGAGTACCGGTCAGTCCTTGTTTTTTACAGATATCGAAAAAGCCTTCGATTTTTTCATTGACGCCGCCGATCGCCTGCACACGTCCTAACTGATTAACTGAACCGGTCATCGCCAAATCCTGACGCAACGGGATTTGGGTCAGCGATGAAAGAATTACGCACAATTCGGCGAGCGAGGCGCTATCGCCGTCGACACCGCCATAGGACTGCTCGAACACCAGCGTCGCCGACATAGAAAACGGCTTGCTTCGGGCGTATCGGGAGGCGATGAAACCGGCCAAAATCAACACCCCTTTCGAATGAATCGCGCCGCCCAATTCGGTTTCCCGTTCGATATCGACCAGTTTGCCGTTACCGAGGCGCGTCGTCGCGGTAATCCGGGAGGGCTGGCCGAAACTGAATTCGCCGATCTGCAACACCGACAAACCATTGATCTGTCCTGCCACGCTGCCTTGCGTATCGATCAACACCGTACCGCGCTGAATATGCTCGTAGAGCCTTTCCCTAATCCGATCCAAGCGGTAGACCTTCTGATCGATCGCCTGCTGTACATCACTGGCATTAATGCAATCGTGTCCGTTTTGTCCGGCCCAATAATCAGCCTCTATCAGTAAATCTTTAATGCTGCGCAAATGTGTCGAGAGTTTTTCGGCATCGCCGGTCATCCTGGCGCTATGTTCGATCACTCGCGCGACGGCATCCCGGCTCAAGGACTGCAATTTTTCCTGCCTTGCAATCGTTGCCAAAACTTTTGCGTATTCGATCGCCGAGTCTTCTCGGCCCACCGTATCGTCGAAATCGGCCGCGACTTTAAATAAATCCTGAAACTCGGGATCGTAATAATTCAACAAATAATAAATCAGCCGATCACCCAACAAGATCAATTTCAATTCGAGCGGAATCGGTTCCGGTTCAAGCGCCGAGGTACTGATTAGACTGAGGCTTCGCTCCAGCGATTCGATGCGGATCTCGCCGGATTGCAACGTCCGTTTCAAGCTTTCCCAGGCATAGGGCTGCATCAATAGCTTACGCGCATCGAGTATCAAATAGCCGCCGTTCGCTTTATGCAATGCTCCCGGCTTGATCATCGTGAAATCGGTAACCAGCGACCCCATGAAAGCTTCATGATCGCAGCGTCCCATCAAATTGGCGTAATTCGGATGATCTTCATAGACGACCGGCGCGGTTTTGTTATCGCTCAAGTCGACCATTAAATTCACTTGATAACGCTTGAAAGGATCGGATTGTTGAGGCATTTCCATGAACGGCAGCGCCGATTCGCGGTGAGGAATGAAATCGCGTACATGACCGATAATATCGCGCTCGATCTCATCCAAATAATCGAGCACGGTCTGCTGGTCACCGTAGGTTTCCTTGAGTTCATGGATCGAATGGCCGACTGCAAATTCGGCCACTTCACGGTTCAGGTCCTTGATCTTACGCTTAGTTTCCTTACGCCACGCCGGAAATTTCTTTAATAATTTTTGCAGGCGCTGTTGCAGCTCGATGATCGCATGCTGAATGCGTTGCTGCTCTTCCTTGGAGAGTTGATTGAAGTGCTCGGCATCGATCACCACATCCTTGTCATCGACCGGCGCGAAAGCATAGCCGGTCGGCGTTTCGGTTAGAATAATACGGGCATTCGCGGCCTCTTCACGCAATCGGTTGATTTCCCGAAACTCGCGATGCCGCGACTCCTCCTCGATTTCCTCGACGCGGGAGCGGTATTCATCGCCTTCGAACGACGCCGGTAAGGCAATTCGAAGTTCATCGATCAATTGCTCCATATCGTTTTGGAACAATTTGCCTTTTCCGGCGGGTAAAGACAAAAGCCGAGGCTTGGCCGGTTGTTCGAAGTTAAACACATAACACCAGTCCGAAGGAATTTTTTTATGTGCGGCTTCCTGCTCGACCAACTGCATAACGGTCGTCATCTTACCGGTTCCCGAAGGTGCCAATGCGAAAATGTTATAGCCGGCTTTATCGACTCGTATCCCAAACCGGATCGATGCAATTGCCCGCTCCTGTCCAACGATGATTTCGACATCCTTGAGTTCGTCGGTCGTTTGAAAGTTTAAATCGCCGACTCTACAAGGTTTATAAAGTAATGCCGTCTCCAGAGGTGCAATTTTCATTTTATCCCTGCCTGTTTATATAACCGATTGCATTAGAACATAGACTTCTCGCAGCTACAATTGAGAAGTAAATGACTATCAGATATCATCCCGGTTTAACGGCTTACTAAAATAATACCCCTGAAAACCATCGCAACCGCATCTGTACAAATGCTCTAGCTGCTCCCATGTTTCGACGCCTTCGGCAATCAAATCAAGCTTCAAGTGCTTCGACATGCCGATAATGGTCTCGACGATCACCGCATCGTTATCGTTTATTCCCAAATTGACTACAAAAGTCTTATCGATTTTCAATTGATCGATCGGCAATCGGGTCAGGTAAGATAACGAAGAATAACCGGTGCCGAAATCGTCTATTGAAAAGCGCAAGCCTAATTGTTTTAGCGCATGCATTTTTTCGATAATGCCCTTTACATTCTGAACGATCAGCCCTTCGGTAATTTCCAGAATGATATGCCTAGGATCGACTTTAGTCGATTCAACAATACCACTAACTAAATCGACAAAGCCTGGGGAGCTAAACTGTTTAGGACTGATATTGACTGAAATATGTGGCACATTCTTGCCTGCTCGGTGCCAAGCCACCCATTGCTGGCATGCCTTCGTCAGCACTTGACTACCGATTTGGGCAATTAAACCGGTCTCTTCGGCTAGCGGAATAAAATCCTGCGGCGAAATGACGCCTTGCTCGGGATGATGCCATCTAACCAATGCCTCATAACCGAGCAATTGTTGATTGAAATTAAATTGAGGCTGATAAACCAATCCCAGGTGATCATGAACCAATGCATTTCTAAGCTCTTTCTCCAGTTGCAGTCTTTGATTGACTTTATCTTGCATATCGGGATGAAAGAAACAATAGGTATTCTTTCCGCTGTTTTTAGCGGCATACATCGCCGTATCGGCTTGTCTCAGCAAATGATCGAACGTATCTCCGTTATTCGGAAATAAGGTAATGCCGATACTCACAGAAACGCGCAGTTCGTGACCTTCCAGTAAATAAGGCATTAATAATAGATCGAGGATTTTCTCGGCGACAACTTTAAGCTGGTTCGATGCAATTGCCTTATCATAAGAAAGATTGGACAGCACGATAACAAACTCATCGCCACCCAAACGTGCAATCATATCTTCTTCTCTAAGCTCCCTTCTAAGGCGATCGGCGACTTGCCTGAGTAACAAATCCCCGACTTTATGCCCCAAAGAATCATTGATGGTTTTGAAGTTATCCAAATCCAAAAAAAACAATGCACCGTAAATCTTGAAACGGATCGTGGTAGCCAACTCTTGCTTTATCCTCTCCTCGAGCAAACTACGGTTGGCGAGTCCGGTTAGCGAGTCATAGTGCGCCAAGGTCCAAAGATCGGCCTGTGATTTTTTGATTTGAGAAATATCGCTGAATACTGAAATATAGTGCGCCGGCTTGCCTTCTTCGCCGATCACGTTGATAGTTTGCCAGGCCGGAAAGATATCTCCGGATTTCTTCTTGTTCCAAATTTCGCCCTGCCAACGCTTATTGGTCGTGATGCTTTGCCACATTCGTCGGTAAAAATGGATGTCTTGTTTACCTGAAGAAAGAATCCTGGGGGTTTTACCCAGAACATCCTGTTCGGTATAACCGGTAATATTTGTGAATGCGGGGTTAACATAAAGAATGCGCGTCGATTCGTCTGCAATCATCATCGCGTCTGAAGTCGCTTCGAACAAGGTTTTATAGATTTCCAGCTTGATTTCCATTGACTCGGCATCCGCGCTTGATAGGCTTTTTTTGTCTGCTGAGCGCCTATTCGCCGGAAATCGATGTTCTCGTTCTTGCATGAAGCCCTCTTAAATTACCAGTGATTCGCAAGCGCTAAAATCCAACAAAAAACGGATCGAAACCCTGAAAACATCGACACACCCTTAGCGAGTACATCAAAACTTTCAGAACAAACAACCATTAAAAAGGAAATCTAAACAATGCTGTAATCCGACTGTCTAACGCCTTTGAAAAGCGTTACTTGGCGGCACGGGGGCTAGGGGCCGCATTTGGGTGTCAATAGTAAATGAATTTGCCCGTTAGTAAAACAGATTTGTTCCTTATCTCACATGAATCTTTATTTCAAAAGCATTAATTAATTCAAATAACTGACTGACACACTTGGTTATAATTCGAACATTGTTTTGCTTAAAGGTCGGTTCGCAGCCTTATTGAATACCTGGAAAACCTATGACCGATTTTAATTATTTTGCCGCGTCAGGATTCTATTTTCCGGCTATCCCGCTGAGCATTTTTTTCGAAGCCGGATACTTAACGATGTTAATCGCAGCCATACCACCTATTTGGGGCTTTGTGCGTTATCACCGAAAATACCGCAATCTTCTCGTTGAGTATCATGACCAACAGCAAAAACTCAAACATCTAAAGCAAGTCACTAATAGTATGTTTTACGAATGGCATATCGAAACCGGAAAGATCGAAGGCTGCGAGGATTTCGCCAAACTATTCGGCTTTTCCGAACACGAAAATGCTATAAACCATGATCTTTTTCTAACAAAGCTTCATCCTAACGATCAAAACCGCATAAAACGAGTTTTCAAAGACGCATTAATCCATCTTGATACATTTTCCGCTCACTATCGCTTACAAACTCCGGAACACGATGTCATTCCTATTCGTCAACACGGCAAGGTCATCAGGGATCCGAGCGGTACGCCGTTAAAAATACACAACGCAATTCAAACAGACGATAAATTTGCCGATAAAGCGTCGAGCGAAAATAAGCAAATACAACATATTGTTACAACATCGGGATTAATCGGGGTTTTAACGATTTCTCCCGAAAACCGGATTTTATCGGCTAATGAATATATCTTCCGACTCTCAGGCCATGACGAAACTACGCTAAAGAACGCCCCATTAATGACTTTGCTCAGATTTCCGGATTTGAACGAGCACTTTTTTTTCGCCCCAAACATCGACCATAGCGGTATCGTCAACGGTCAATTAATCCACAAAAACGGCACAGTCAGCAGCGTTAAACTGTCCGTCAACTCCGTCAGCAACGATTCCGTTACGATCGATTATTTTGTCTTATTACTAACCGACATTTGCGAGCATATCGAAGAAGATAGAAAGCTGTTGGAACGGGAGCAACGGCATAAAAACACCCTAATCCGAGAGGTTCACCACCGAATCAAAAACAACTTACAAGGCATTTTCGGCCTATTGCAAAATAATGCATTGGAGCACCCCGAAGCCAAAGCGATTCTCGAACAAAGCATGCTGCAGATCAATTCACTGGCAATTACTTACGGTTTGCAAAGTAAGACAGAAAACGGCGAAATTTATCTATGCGACATTGTTCATTCCTCGACAGAATTTTGTCAGCGTTTATTTTTCAGCACCTATGAAACCATCGAACTGCAAATACCTTCCGATCATCCGATTCGCGTCGATCGGGACAATGCCGTTTCGTTATCGTTAATCGTTAACGAACTATTACTCAATGCCATCAAGCACAGCCCCGGAATAAACAAAAAAATCTCGGTTTCATTGGATTTTGACAAGAATCATGCGATTTTTACCGTCAAGAACGGACCGGCTTCGCTACCCCAAGGTTTCGATTTCGAACAATCGATTAAAATCGGCACCGGACTTTCGTTAGTTAAAACATTGATGCCGGAACAATCGCAATTGTGCATTTACCAAACGAACCACACAGTCACCGCACAATTAACGATGATGCCGCCATTGATTTTTCATAAAAGCCAAAGCAATCCGTTTTATAGCTCAAGCATCAAGTAAGCCTATGATTACAAAATGCCGGTCCAATTCTTTACATCTAGATGCTTTTCAATTAGATTACCGAAATAAATACAAACCCCAGACCCCGCTTTGTATTCTCTTTATCGAATTATTGGTGCATCTTGATCGAACCAATTATGTTCGTCTAAAAGTAGTTAAACTTCAAACTTTTATATTCAGATTCTGTCTTACCTTTTTTCAACTTCGCTACTCCGCCAAGACCCTAGCCGGATACCGCTATTGCGCGGAGATGACTTAAACAAGGTAGGAATAAGTTCGCTATGTTGAATGCATGATTCACCGTAATTATTCACATCCCCTATCGTTACCACGCTCCAGCGTGGCAATAAAGTCTAAGAGGCGGGAGCGGTACTCAGGCATTCCCATGTAGAGCGACACTGCCATTAAGTTAAGCCGTTCGTGGTGAGCCTGTCGAACCATGGACGGCTTAACTTATCGACCCAGGATTTTTCCATTCACCCTTCGACAGGCTCAGGGCGAACGGAAAAATCCTTAACTTAATGGCAGTGATGTAGAGCGAGGGAACAATAATTGCCGGTGGACTAAATAGTTACAGCCAATAACCTATAGAATTTAGTTTGTAGGTTCACGGCTTCCTTATTGAACAAAAAACTGAATCACTTACAACCATATTTTCGAAACTATTTTTAGCGATTATCTAAGCGTTTACGGCCGCACCGGCCTAAATTTAACTATTAATGAATAAAACAATACTTCTTGCCGACGATGACCGGCTCATTCTCGGAACCATGAGCCGTGGACTACGGCTATCCGGTTATAATGTCTTAGAAGCCACATCGGGCGATACGGCTATTAAACTTGCTCAAGACCAAAAGCCGGACATTGCGGTTTTAGATATCCGCATGCCGAAAATGACCGGTATAGACGTTGCCAAACATCTTGTACGAATACTCGACATTCCAGTCATATTCTTGTCCGCCTATTCCGACGAAGACACAGTAAAAGCCGCCATCGCCTCCGGTTGCATGAACTATTTGGTCAAACCCTGCAGTCTCGAGCAATTGATTTTGACCATCGAAGCGGTAATCGAAAGAAACAAGGAAATAATTAATCTGAAATACGAGAACAAGCAACTCGACAAAGCGCTATCCCAAAGCAGAAGCGTCTGCATAGCGATTGGCCTAATCATGAAGAATCAACTCCTCACCGAAGAAGCCGCATTTGATTATTTGCGCAAAAACGCCAGAGACCAGCGACGAAAAATAACCGAATTGGCCGAGGAAGTCATCCAAACCTTCGCCGGTCAAGACAATCTTAGCCAGACCCACTTATAATAGCTATGTTCGCGTTGATAGTTGATACTTTTGAACTTAAAGCCAACATGAACCCCAAGGATTCAACTCTGAATAACTTTTTTTTCAATATCGCGCCAATGGCTGAAAGGAGGGTACGGTTGCTCGATTGACAGGTGTCGGCAGCAGGGATAGCTGCCGTCAAGCCTACATGGACGTATTCACGGCGTCCTGTCAAGCGAGTAATCGTACCCTCTTCCACGCTCAGCGTATTGGAAAGCAATCATTGACTATTTCCTAAGTGGTTTATTTAGTAGGAAAGAGAATCGTTTCAACTGCTAACGCGAACATAGCCTTTTTCAAAGGGAGAGGCTAAAGTTCCAGTTTATTTTAAAACAAGGGTCTGAATAATTACTTTCGCGATGTCTTAACCGACTCTATAGTTACCGTGACTGACTACTCAATAATTGCTGCATCGCATCTACTGATAACGGTCTGCCTAATAAATACCCCTGAATTTGATCGCAGCCTAATTGGCGTAAGAAATCCGCTTGCACTTGGGTTTCCACGCCTTCGGCAATACATTTAAGGCGTAAATTGTGGGCAAGATTCACAATGGCTTCGACCAATACTTCATCGTCAGCGTCACCTGGAATATCTCTTACAAAGGATTGATCAATTTTAAGTTTGTCCACCGCGAAGCGTTTGAGATAACTTAAACTGGAATAACCGGTACCAAAATCATCAATCGAAAATTGTACGCCTCGTTGGTTTAACGTATTCACCACCTGCAACACATACTCTGGATCGGTAACCAAAATGGATTCGGTTAATTCTAATTCCAAATGGTGAGGCGGCAAACCGGTTTCTTCCAAGATTTCGATGACCGTTTGCAATAAGTTATGCCGTAAAAATTGCACGCAAGACACATTGACGGACACTCGTAAATAATGCCCTTGTAGCAACCATTGTTGCATTTGCCGACAAGCTTGACGCAGCACCGACTGCCCTAAGGTAACAATCAATCCACACTCTTCCGCAACCGGAATAAATTCTGCCGGTGAAATAATCCCCAGTTCTGCATGATGCCAGCGCGCTAAAGCTTCAGCACCGACAATCTGTCCGCTTTTAATGTCAAATTGAGGTTGATAAACCACAAAGAAATCTTCGCGCTCCAGCGACAAACGCATGGCATTTTCTAAAGACATGCGGCGCATCACCGCCACATTCATTGATTCGGTATAAAACTTATAGGTATTACGTCCATTGAATTTAGCCTGATACAGTGCCGTATCGGCTTTTTGTAGCAACCCATCAAATTCCTCTCCATCATCAGGATATAAACAGGCACCGATGCTACACGATAACTGTAGTTTATTGCCCTCAATATCAAAAGGACGTAACAGCGCGGTTAAAATTTTCGTCGAAATATCAGCTAAATTATCGACATGATGCACATTACCTAGTAAGACGACAAATTCATCGCCACCTAAGCGACTAACGGTATCGGCTTCACGCACACAGTCTCGCAGACGGCAGGCAACTTCCAACAACAGTTTGTCACCTATCGGGTGACCCAAGCTATCATTAACGTTTTTAAAGTGATCTAAATCCAAATATAACAAGCCCAGCTTCTTACCTTGGCGTTGCACATAGGACACCGTTTGCTGAAAACGGTCTTTTAATAAAGTACGGTTAGGCAGTGAGGTCAAGGGATCATGATGCGCGAGAAATTCAATATACTCTCGGGCTTGTTGATGTTCGGTAATATCCATAAATACAGCAATGTATTCACTCGGACGCCCCTCGGGTGTCGTACGCGCAGCCGAAATACCAAGCCATTGCGGATAGATTTCTCCATTCTTACGCCGATTCCAAATTTCCCCTTGCCAATAGTCTTCAAGATTGAGTTTCGCCCACATCTGTTGGTAAAAACTATCATCATGCTTCCCTGACTTGAGCAAACGTGGGGTTAAACCCAGCACTTCGGTTTCCGTGTAACCGGTAATTAGGGTAAAGGCAGGGTTAACTGAGAGAATCCGTTGCTCACCGTCCGTGACGACTACGGCTTCTCGGCTATAACGAAACACCATCGCATCAAGTTCGAGTTTGCGTTGTTGCCGATTACGTTGTACTAAGGCCCATGCATTATTGGCCAACATTTCTAATATGGCCAAATCACCCGCATCATAAGAGTCTTGTTTATTACCTACCCCCATAATCATCACGACATTATCGTCTTCGATAACCGGCACGCTCACGTGACGTAATAAGGTCGCATGGCCTTCCGGCAACCCTTTTTTATTATCCAATGCCGGGTAATCATTATGAATAACCGGCCGACGCAAACGAAAACAATCCGCCCACACACCGGCATTCGCTAACGGGTAATGATTATCATGCACCGCTGCACAATTTTGCAGCGTTTTACCTGACCATACCCCTAAACTAATGGTATTTTGATCGCTGTTGACAAAATGTACATAAGCGAGGTGGCTATCGGTTAACGCCTCGGCATGCTCAAGGGCAAAACGCAGCAGAGACTGTTCATCCATTTTCGTAGCTTGCCTGGTTAAACTTAATAGGGCGGCATTGCGTTGACTGGTTAAATCTTGGACTTGTTCACTGCGTATACGCGTGAGAAATAAACCAATTAATTCCGCTATGCCCTCAATAAATTGTTTTTCATCATCAAGAAACGGTTTGTTGTTTGGCAAAATATGCGGATTCCTATAACCGACGCTAATTTTACCGACCACTTGCGCGTCAACCTGAATATCGCTTTCCAGCTTATCCATTGTGGCTGAAAAGGTATCGTTGCTATAAGTTTTGGAAGGTAAATTAATAGACACCGAGACATCGTCTGTGTAATTCATGCCCATGGGTAGCAGTTTTAACACGTCGGCAAAAAAAGCATCTTGATCGCTAATTAATTGTGACGCTCGAGAAATAGCATAAATCGCTTTTAGCTCCTTTATACGCTCGCGTAAGCTCAAGGACAGATTTTCGAGAGCCTGATCGCGTTCCAGCAAGGCAAGTTCTGCCTGCTTGCGAACGGAAACATCTTCGATAATGACCACTATATAATCAAGTTGGCCGATGGCATTACGCACCCCTTGTTTGATCACATGCACATCAATGATTTCGCCGTCACTGCGAATACACCGCTTATCCAGTGTATAACCCTCATGCTTACCTGTGAGTATGTCATTAAACTGCACTAATTCGGCGTCAAGATCGCCGGGATGCGTTAAATCCATCCAGGTCAGTTTAATCAGCGCATCGCGCGAATATCCGAACAAGTCACAGAGTTTATCGTTGACTTCTAGCCATTGTTTATCGGCACTGATGGCTGCCATGCCGACCGGCGCCGAATCAAAATAAGCCTGAAAGTGTCGGTGACTTTCTTCTAGCAGCACCTGTTGCTTAACCGCTGCGGTTTGATCGACAATTAAAACGACAAAGTGCTGCGCATAATTTTCTGCTAACTCGGACAATAACGAAAGATGCATATCAGCTATAAACTGTTGTTCGTCGGCCGTTTTTAATTCAATACCGGTTACCCTCGCGGAACCTTCGCTTCGAGCCCTCTGCAATAATTCCCGCAAACGACCATGCTCTTTTTTAGGTAGCAGGCGAGGAAAATAATGTGAACGTAATTGCTTGCGACTTAAGGCAAACCGTTGTTCAGCTATCGCATTACACTCATGGATGACCACAACTTCATCAATAACTAAAGCCGGTACCGGCAAAGCCGCAAACAAACTGCTAAAGCGGCGCATGGCATTTTCGGTAATGATTTGATTTTGGCGTAATTCCTCATTTTGAATTTCTAATTCCGCATGATAGATTTTAAGGTCTTCGACTAAGCGGGAAACATCCGCTTCACCACGCGCAACATCTTGTAAGGCAAAATCAAAATCGCCGCGTTGCAATGCCTCGATTGCTAATTGCTTAATACTACTCATGCCTGCTCCCCCTCTACCCATGCCGTGATATTGACATGACTGACAATGATGCCACCCAACGGATGCCTCACAGGCGTGGCGTGCATCAAAAACCAGCGACGTTCTGTGGGCGAATGACAAGGATATTTAATGGAAAAATGCGCTTGCTCGCCGCTAAGAATTTGGCTAATACCTATAAGCACTTGGTGGGCAACGGTATCATCGAGTACATGTTTAATTTTACAAACATCAAGATAATTGATACCCGGGCCAGTATGCGCGAGCTCACGATCACCATTGCTTTGGGCAAAATCCCGCCAGGCTTTATTCACCATGGTAATGACGCCTTTCGAATTTAACACGGCAATATGTTCGGGTAGGGAATCTAAAATGGCTTGGAGACGCTGCGCATCTTTGATTTGGGTAATATCGACAAAAGTTAATACTGCCCCACTGATGTTTCTCGGTCGATCGATATAAGGTAAGACACGAACCAAATACCAATGATCATTGCGAGTTTTGACTTCACGCTCCATCAACTGCGCCGTACAGATCACGCGACGCAAATCGTGCAGGAACTCCGGATATTCCATTTCGTGGGCAAAATCGTCAATCGGTCGCCCAATATCACCTTCCCGAATACGAAAAATAGAACCTGCTTCAGGCGTAAAACGGGTTAAATTCAGATCACTGTCCACAAATAGGGTAGGAATCAGTGCGGCACGCGTCATATTGTCTAAATCGGCGTTCAAACGGTTTAGAATATCTATTTTTTCCTGATTTTCGGCATTAACGGTATACAACTCCTCATTGACTGATTGCAATTCTTCATTCGTGCTTTGCAGCTCCTCATTCGAGGCCATTAACTCTTCATTAGTCGCTTGCAATTCTTCGTTGGAGGTTTCCAGCTCTTCAATCGTCGCTTGCAAACTATCACGGGTGGCCGATAACTCCATTTCCAAGCTTTGAATACGGTCATTAGAAACCGCCTCTACGTCAATATTATTACTACCTGCCAAGGGTATTTCTTTGGGCGCCAACACCTCAAAAGACATTAAAAAATGACGCTCTTTCGGCGCATCCTCTATTAGCGGCCTCAGAACAACCCGCACCCATTCGCTTTGTTTCTTAGCCGAATCAAGCAACTGAATTTCTGAATGTAGCGGCATATTGTCTTTAGCTACCTTATGCAGCAAGGCTACACATACCGGTGCCATTTTACCCACCAACAATTTGGAAATTTCCAAACTGGCGCTGCCTGCTTGAATTTGCATATAGCGTTGAACATCGCCATAGACATGCACCAATTCGCGTTCCTCATTAATTAATAACGCTGGCGGTGCGTAACTTTGCATCAATAACATCTGGCCAGATTCGATAATACTGCTTTCGGCATTCCGATGTTTTTCGCGGTACGGCTGACTCACGCGCATGCGGTTATCATTATGGTTGGTGCTATTTTTAAAATTAAGCGGTAACGAAACGGGCCGTAAGACGCGATAAATTTTATGTTTAGCATTGATGACACTGAAATCTTTATGTAACGTGCCCAAAGATTCACTAGAGCCGAGTAACAAATAACCGTTATGCGCCAATGCATATTGAAAACAGAGCAAAGCGCGTTCTTGTGCCGCTACATCAAAATAAATCAGCGTATTTCGGCAACTGACTAGATTCATGCGGGTAAACGGCGGATCATCGAGAATATTGTGCCGCGCAAACACGATATTCTGACGAATTTCATTTTTGACGATAAATTGATTGCCACTGCGGCTAAAAAATCGTTCGAGGCGTTCTGGCGACAATTCGTTGGCTATCGCTTCCGGATAAACCCCGGCACTGGCAAACTCAATGTTTTGCTGCTCAACATCGGTGGCAAATATTTTTAACTGTGGCCAGCGACGCAATTTATCGAAGGCTTCAGCAAATAAAATAGACAGCGTATAGGCTTCCTCACCGGTCGCGCAACCGGCAACCCATACCCGTAACGATTGATTATCGGGGTTATTTTCCACCAAAGTCTGAATTACCGTTTTTTCCAATAATTCAAAAGTTTCTACGTCGCGAAAATAACTGGTCACCGGAATTAGAATATCTCGCTTCAGGGTGATAATTTCGTTACGATCACTTTCCAGCAGATATAAATAATTGCTCAAATCGCGCACATGACGCACCTGCATCCGTCGCTCAATTCGACGTTGTACCGTTGCCGATTTGTACTCCTTAAAATTAATACCGCCGACTTGATACAGCAAATGCAAAATATTTTCTAAAGGATCACCATGCGACGTTTGCCCAGTATCATTCAACTTTACAGTCGGTTGAATGCTATTGCTAACATGACCGACAATTCTGGCCGCCAACATTTCAGGAGGGATAACTTCATCGACTAAGCCGGTGGCAATGACGCTACGCGGCATTCCATCGAATTTAGCGGTTTCCGGGTCTTGCGCCAAAAGAAAACCACCGGCATCATTAATGGCTACCGCGCCTCGGGTACCGTCGGAACCGGTGCCGGAGAGAATCACGCCAACCGAATGCTTGCCAAACTCCTTGGAGAGGGAGGTGAAAAATAAATCAATCGGTAAACTCAAGCCGTGCGGATTTTTGGGCAACAACCGTAGCTGGCTTCCAGCCACTGTCATATTTTTACCCGGCGGAATCAAAAATACTTGGTTAGGTTTAATTTGCATGCCGTTTTCGGCCATCAACACCGGCATGGCCGTATGCCGTGCGAGCAAATTATCCATCATGCTTTTGTGATCGGGGGAAAGATGTTGGACAACCACGAAGGCCGCTCCCGAAGTTACCGAGAGCTTGTCGAAGAAACGCTCCAAGGCGTCTAAACCACCGGCGGATGCGCCAATAGCGACCACATAACCGTTAAACAGGCGAGTAGTTTTTGGTGAGGGATTGAGAGTAGGGATTTGCGATAAATCGAGCGGGTCTTCGATAGGCGTGGCAACGCCACTAGCGATGACTCGCCTGGAGTATTTTTTGTTTCGCGCCATGATGCGAAGAAACCTATTTTAATGTTAAGAGCAATTAAACCGGCACCATTCTACCAAGGATTATAAGCCTTGGTAGTATTTTTCAAACGTTAGCTTGGAGAGGATTGTAATTGTTTTCTTCTGCGGGACGGGTTATTTAACCCGTCCCCAACGTTTCGGTTTGCCCTAAACATTTCGGCTGACTTCGGCCAAAGTCAAAACGTTTAGAACGGGGTTGCAAACCCATGCGCATCAAGCTAGAACGGTCAACCCGTGCGCTTTCCCAATTTCCGGACTCATCGCTATACATAAGTCATGTATTACCCTTTTGCAGTCTTAGACAATGTGACCTCGAAGCCATTTATTGTAACTTGACATTCTCGGCCTCGATATCGCGATCTGGGGATCGCTCCCACAGTGCATTAGTCACCCTCTGTGGGAGCGACGCCTTCGTCGCGACTTTCGAAGTCACTGACGCTCGATACCCACGGCTTATATCGAAGTCCTCGAAGCGACCTAAATTCAATACAAGGGCGATTTTAATCGCCCTAGGCGAATGAGAACTTGCCCCTACAAGAAACTTGAGAAAGTCAGGAAGTTAGTTTTAGCGACATCCTTAGCTTGATGCGTATGGGTTGCAAACCCCGTCCTGCTAGGGTTATAAGTCTTCGTAGTATTTTTCAAACGTTAGCTTGGAGAGGATTGTAATTGTTTTAGTTGATGTTGGCACTGCGGGCAAACACCATAGATCACCGGCACCGTTAATGGTTCTTTATCTTTTAGCAAGCTTTCCGCTTCAACCCACTGCTCAGCTTGCTTGAGTAAATTGCAAATACTGCAACGCACTCGTGTGTGGCGATCACGCTGGTTGGAACGTATAAAAAAAATGGGCGCCACACGCGGCTCAGTATGCAATTGGTAGTTGCTAATTCGCACTTCGCCACGCTCATTCGCCATCAGCCGCATTTGTAAATAACGGCGCAAGTTTGGCGCATCACACCGATAATCAAAACAGGCGCTAGTATTTTTTTGCCGGACAATATCGAGTAACTTTTGCACAAACTGGCGAGTAACATTGCCGCTAATGTAATCGAACAACGATTTACCAACGACGTGTTGCTTCTTGAGTTGCGGTGCGTCATTAGCGTCGGCAAACTCATCCCAGCTACCATTAATGGCGATAATGACATTATTGGCGTCAACGCTAAATTCTAAAAGGATTGTATCTGTCATGGCCCTAATCATCGTGCCGCTCGAGTATATCGAGCGCTTTTTCCCATTCGAATATTGAAATCAGATGCAGCAATTCGTTGCCTTGTGTTTTTCCCAAAACGCCGCGTAATAACGCCGCTTCGCGTTCGGCGATATCGATGGCCTTGATATCGCCGATGCGAAGCAAAGCTTTAAGTGGTTCGATAATTAATTCGGCCCTATCCGAATCGATCTCGATTTCTTCGGTTTGACGAACCTCGAGAACTTCAAGCCATTGTTGCATCGCCTCTTCAAGCTGTTGCGCGAGATCCCGTGTCAAATCCGTAATGTTATCGCGTTTTGTACGCACCGCAATTTCGAGCTGTGAGGCTAGTGCCGACAACGATTGCGCGCCGATATTGCCGGCAGCGCTTTTCAAGGCATGGGCAAGCTGTTGAAGCCTGTCCGTATCGTTGGCTTGAAGAGCGTCATGCAGTTTCTGTACATCGTCTCGATGATGCTCGACAAATAATGACAATAATCGCTGCGGTAAATCGGACTGCAACATCGTGCTGAGCGGTACCGGATCGGTTTGAATATACGCGGACCTAACTGTTTTAGTCGATGCAGGAAGCCATTTCAGCAAAGTCGTATAAAATTGCTCCAAATCGACCGGCTTGGCGATAAAGTCATTCATGCCGACCGCTAAACAAGACTTTCGATCTTCATCGAATACATTAGCACTCATCGCCAAAATCGGCGTTTCGCAGTAGTCTGGTAATTCGCGAATGGCCAGAGTCGCAGCCAATCCGTCCATATTGGGCATTTGCATGTCCATCAACACTAAATCGTAGTGTTGTCGTTTCGCTTTTTCGACAGCAGCGATGCCATCTTCGGCGACATCGACCGACAGGCCGACGCCATGCAGCAGTTCGAGCGCGACTTCGCGGTTGATCGGATTGTCTTCGGCCAATAACACGCGTCGCCCCCGGCGGGTATCGCGCAATTGTTGTTCGGCGTCTATTGATCCGGCTTCTGCCGCTGCCGGTAATACGCCGTGACCTTTTTGCAGATGGACGGTAAACCAAAACGTGCTGCCTTGTCCCGGCTCGCTTTCGGCGCCGGCTTCGCCGCCCATTAATTCGGCAAGCCGGAGGGTAATCGACAAGCCCAATCCGGTTCCGCCGTATTGGCGCGTAATCGATTCATCGGCTTGCGTAAACGGGCGAAACAAACGTTGCAATTGTTCCGCTTCGAGACCGATGCCGCTGTCTTGCACTTCGAAACGCACCCGCAAATCGTTATCGTGTACCTCGAGTAATTTTGCCCTTATGTCGATGCGACCCTGTTCGGTGAATTTAACGGCATTACTGGCTAAATTCAATAGCGCCTGGCGCAGCCGCGTTACGTCTCCATACAGCCACTCCGGGACTAAATCGTCGTCGAGCGTAATCGTCAAATTTTTCGCATGTGCGGATTCGCCGATCAAAGACCGAACATGATCGAGTACCGCCGATAAATGAAAATCGACATGATTAAGCTGCATCTTACCCGCTTCGATTTTAGATAAATCCAAAATATCATTGATGATTGACAACAGATGCCGACCGGCGATTTCAATTTTATTCAGACGGCCGCTTTGCGCAGCGGTCGCGTCGATACGCATTAAATGCGCCAAACCGAGTATCGCGTTCAACGGCGTTCTGATTTCATGGCTCATATTGGCGATAAACGCGCTTTTAGCTCTATTCGCAACTTCGGCTTGCTGCCGGGCTGTTTGCAGTTCCGCCGTGCGTGATTCCACCAGGGTTTCGAGATGATTGCGATACTTGTCGAGTTCGGTCGCAATTCGCTTTCTTTCGGTAATATCTTCCTTGACTGCGACATAATGCGTAATCGTCCCGTCCTGTTGACGAAGCGGCGTTATGACCGCAAATTCGATGTATTCGCTGCCGTCTTTGCGTTGGTTGTAAAACTCGCCTTTCCAGGTTTCGCCGCGCGTCAAGGTTTGCCACATCGCTTCATAATTCGTTTTCGGCGTTTTACCGGAATGCAGAATACGCGGGTTTCGCAATAGAACGTCGTCGAGCAAATAACCGGTGTTAGCGCTAAAAGCCTGATTGACGTATTCGATTTGCGCGTCGGCATTGGTAATCACGATACTCTCGGGGCTTTGTTCGACCGCGAGCGCAAGCTTTTTCAACTGGTCTTCGGCTTGTTTACGTTCGGTAATCATTTCGGTGTAGATAATGATCCCGCCAATCGAGCCATCGGCATTATACCAGGGCAGGCATTCCCACTGAACCCATTCCACGCTTCCGTCTTCGCGCAGATAAGTATCCTCATCGGCGAAACAGACAATGCCTTGCAACGCTTTTTGATGTACATCGCGCCATTTTTGCGGCAAGTTTGGAAACACCTCATAGTGGTGCTTGCCGATAATATCGGGATCGGAAACGCGATAATCATCGAGATAACGCTGGCTAACATATAAGTATTTCAAGTCGCGGTCGTGAATCACGATGCCGCCCCGGTTATGTTCGATGACATAACGCATCAGTTCATACGAATGCGTTAGCTCCATCTCCATTTGAATGCGCGCGGTGATATCCTCTAAGGCACCGAATAGCACCGGCTGTCCGTCATCGGTATGTTTAGTTTCGACATAAGCCGCCGATTGAATGTATCGTCGTTCGCCATTGCGATGTTTTATGCTCAAAACGACATGACTCGACTTGCCTTGTTCGAGCGCGGTAATGGACCTCGAAAACAGCATTTGATCTTCGGGCATGACATAATGGCGCCAACAGCCGAGCGCCATCAGCGCGTCATTGTCGTCACCGAATATCGCCTCGGCATTGCCGAGCATCCAATCCAGTCGGAAATAGCCGTCGCGGCCTTTTTTACAGGAGTAAACCAAATCGTTCGCAATCGTCGAGGCGATGCGAAAGCGCTCTTCTCTTTCCTGTAATGCCTCTTCAATCCGTTTGCGCTCGGTCAAATCAATGTCGATACAATAGATTTCTTTACCGGCTGGACCTTCTTGCATGACGTGATTAGTAAAGACCGTGACCGGTGTGCCATCTTTGCGCCGCAACGTGAATTCTGCAGCCGGAATGCCAGGGTCGCCGGCTATCCAGCTATTGATATGGGTAATAATTTCCTCATGCATCGGGTCGGGAATGATCAAGTCTTCCAAACGACGCCCCAACGCTTCTTCGCGCGTATAGCCATATAAGGCTTCGCTTGCCCGATTCCAAAAGGTCACGCGGCGCTCTTCGTCATAACCTTGCACAGCAATGCTTGGTGTTTGTTCGAACAAAAATCGAAAGCGACGTTCACTATCGCGCAAGGCCAGTTCCGTGCGTTTTTTTTCGGAAATATCTTGAAATGCGCCTTGCACTTTAACAATTTTACCGGTGCCGTCACGAACGGCTTCGCCGATCGCGCGAACCCAGACCCGTCGGCTTGTCGCCGTAACGATTTCCATTTCCTCATCAAAAGCGATTCCTTGCGTGGCACAGAGGCCGAATACTTCGCGGATTTTATCGCGCCATTCCGGCGTATAAAAGCTTATGCCTTCTTCGAGTGTCGGCGAATAACCGCTTGGTTTATCATGAATCGCTGCAACAGTATCGGACCATTTGAGCCGGTTGCTGCTTAGGTCGACGCTCCAGCCGCCCATACGACCTAAGCGTTCGGCGATACGCAAAAGCGATGCATATTCTTGTAAGGACTCTTTTTGTCCCAGGTAACGTTGAATAAGCAAATAATGATGGGGTAGTATCGCGGCGATCAGTGTCAGCAGTAATGTCATACCGAGTCCGGCCAATGCGATCCATAAAGGTTGATGCGACGCAGATTCCGTAGCGCATTCAGGCGGCATTGTTGCGGTCACGGTCCAGGTGTTTCCGGCCAAGGTCAAGCGGCGGCTCAGCGACCTATCGTCCAATGCCGTGTCGCTGTTCTGTGCGTAGAGTAAATGTTCGGGCGTAGTCGTGATACCGTCATGTATTTTCAGAGACAGCGATGGACACAAATTGAACTGTGGACGCGACAGCAAATTTTGCATCATGTCTTTGATACGCACGGCGGAGAACACCCAACCGATAAATTTGCGGTTGGATTCGGGCAAGTCCGCATTGCCGGACGTAACCGGATTATAAACGGGCATATACAGAATATATCCGGGCTGTGCTTCGGCTGCGGGCTCATGAATGAGTATCGTTTTGGCCGTCATTGCCGCACGGCCACTGTCTCGGGCCCTATCCATTGCCATGCGGCGCGACCTTTCCGAATAGCTGTCATAACCTAGCGCTTGCCGGTTTTGTGCGTCGAACGGTTCGATATAGACAATCGGCGCATGCATGTCATTCGGCATTTCTGGCCAGACCCGATAGCCCGGTAAGCCTTCGGCCCTTACCGCTTCGATGTGCGCGTTAAGTGCGCTGCGTTCGATCAACGGCGCGAAACCGAACGCGTTGACGCCGGGAAAATAGTTTTGGATGCCGAGCCCGGTAATGAATTGCTGAAACTCCTGACGGTTTACGTGTTCGCTACTCGCGAAGAGCCCTACAATGCTACGCAAGACTTGTTCACTGTCTTCGATTTTGTCTTGAATCAGAAAGACCAATCGCTCAAATTGATGTTCGAAGTCTTGCTGGGCATTGTTTTCTTGATTGATCCGGACTTGTTGCCAATAAAGCCCGGTCAGTGTCACTCCACTAATCGCCAATAACAACGGTAATGCGATGAAAAGCTTATAAGTTTTTCGCTGAATCGGTTTTGTCGTATTTTTCATGTCGCTGAGATTGCCGATAACGACGCTGCGGTATCATCGTCGAATCGTTTGGCGATCTGTTTAAATGTTGTGTAACAGTGTTGAAATGCATCGATCATATCGGGGTCGAATTGACTGCCTCGACCGGCGACGATCAGGTCTCTCGCTTCACCGAACGGCATCGGCGGTTTATAAACGCGCTTTGTCGTCAGTGCATCGAATACGTCGGCAACGGCCATGATGCGTGCAGAAAGCGGAATCGCATCGCCGCTCAATTCATCCGGATAGCCACTACCGTCCCAGCGTTCGTGATGCCAATGCGCGATTTCTTTGGCCAGCATCAGAAAATCGACATTTATCGCGACATCTTGTTCGGCTAGCTCAATGGCTGCCGCCCCTCGTTCGGCATGGGTTTTCATGATGACCCATTCGTCATCGGTCAGCGGCCCCGGTTTCAATAGGATATGGTCTGGAATTGCGACTTTACCGATGTCATGCAGCGGTGCCGAGCGAGTCAAGAGTTCGATGTAATGATCGTCTAAGATGGCATTGAAACGCGGATCTTGCTTCAGTTGTATCGCCAGTTCGCGCACATAATGTTGCGTGCGCAGAATATGATTGCCGGTCTCAGGGTCTCGGGTTTCCGCCAGATGGGCTAATGCACGAATGCTGACTTGTTGGATCAAATCGTTTTCGAGCATGCGTTTTTTAACTTCGCTTTCGAGCCATTTGTTTTGGTCGAACAGACGATCGCGGGCGCTTTTTAAATCGATATGCGTTTGCACTCTGGCCAAGACGACCGGCGGCATGATCGGCTTGGTAATATAATCGACCGCACCCAATTGGAAACCGTTGACTTGGTCTTCTTGGCTGTCCAAAGCGGTAATAAAGATAACCGGAATGTTTTGGGTCGAAGGCTCGGATTTGAGCGTTTGCAGAACATCGTGTCCGCTTAGGTCGGGCATCATCACGTCGAGTAAGATCAAATCGGGAACGGGTTCCGCTCGGGCCAGCATAAGACCGCGAAGACCGGAATTGGCGACCCGCACGCTGTAATCGGGCTTTAGAATTTCGCTGATCAGCGCCAGGTTGGAGGGTTCGTCGTCTACGATAAGAACAGTCGGTTGAGTCATAATCTTCGAGTAAAATGCCGAGAGCTGATGGATATCATCGAACTCACTACTTTTGTAATTATTTACATCCCACCTATCGTTCCCACGCTCCAGCGTCACTGCCATTAAGTTAAGGATTTTTCCGTTCGCCCTGAGCCTGTCGAAGGGTGAATGGAAAAATCCTGGGTCGATAAGTTAAGCCGTCCATGGTTCGACAGGCTCACCACGAACGGCTTAACTTAATGGCAGTGAGGCAGAGCGTAGGAACGATAATTGCCGGGGGTCTGAATAGTTGCCTTTTATGGATTAAAGAATAACATACCTTCGAATGATTACTTAGCGCATATGATCCAAAGGACTTACAACGTTTCTTATAGCTTGGGTTATACCCGTGTAGATCAAAATTCGCCGCCTGGGTGTCCGCTAGAGGACGCCGTGAATACGTCCATATAGTCTCTATGCCAGCTCCATGCTGCCAAAGCCTTTGCGAACGCCCCGACGCCTCCATAAGCTAATGCCGAAATTTGAAGTGCGATAGGTATAAAATTACGGCAACCCCTAAACTATCGGCCTTGCTGGAGCCGAAAGGCTACATAACTACAGCAATTCCCAGTTTGAGCAGTATCGCCGATTTTAGGGTGTGGGGTATGCCTGTCGAGGAACGCCGTAAACCCATCCATGGGGGCTTGGCGGCAGCTCCCTGCTGCCGACATCCTCGCCAAGCATACCCCACACCCTTTTTGATCTCCAAATTGGGAATTGCTGACATAACTACTACAATTGCAGTTATGACTTGAATCCAATAAGTGATTTTAATGCGTTTGTTCCTGTTTGAACTTTAGCTGAACGGGACAATTCCAACCAATGCCGTTTATAATTCATTCGACTTCTCGGATTTATCGCCGCTGACCGCTATTTTTTAAAAACCGATGAAAACCATCCTCGTGACCGGCGCCACCGGACAAATCGGCTCGGAATTGACGCCAGCTCTCAGACAGCGATACGGCAATGATTCCGTTATTGCCGCCGGCCACCGCAAAAAAACCGATGCCGAGATATCGAACGCAGGCCCCTATTGCCGGCTGGACATTGAAGACGTCGCGGCGTTGGCCCGAATTGTCGAGGACTATCGCATCGATACGATCATTCACCTCGCTTCGTTATTGTCCGCAGTTGCCGAAACGGACCCGCAAAGAGCATGGTCGGTCAATATCGATGGCTTGTTCAATGTTTTGGAAATCGCACGCCAACACGCTTGCTCGGTATTTTTCCCCAGTTCGATAGGCGCCTTCGGCCCTAACACGCCGGCTTTCGATACGCCCCAGGATACGATTCAACGACCCAATACGCTGTACGGCATCGGCAAGGTAACCGGCGAATTACTGTGCGATTATTATCACAAGCGCTATAACCTTGACACTCGGGGGCTTAGATTTCCGGGATTGATTTCCTATAAAACACCGCCCGGCGGCGGCACGACCGATTACGCGATCGAAATATTCAACGCTGCCGCTCGATGGCAACACTACACATGCTATCTAAAACCCGATACGCAACTGGATATGATGTACATGCCGGATGCGATCGATGCGTTTTTGCAGTTAATGACAGCCGATCCCAAACGCTTGATCCACCGCAATGCCTACAATGTGACCGCGATGAGTTTCACTCCCGAGCAACTGGCCGCAGAAATTCGCCGGCATATCCCTAATTTCAAAATAAGTTATAAAATCGACCCGCTTAGACAAGCCATCGCCGACTCTTGGCCGCGCCACATGGATGATAGCGCCGCCCGGCAAGAATGGGGTTGGCAAGCGCGATACGACCTAGCAACGATGGTCGAAGACATGCTAGAGCACATAGCCGAATAAACCGATAATGCCCTTTCAATAAACCAAACCCCTACTCACTACTCACTACTCACTACTCACTATTCACTATTCACTACTTACTGCTTACCGCTTACTGCTTACTGCTTACTGCTAACCGCTAACCGCTAAAAGAGGTCATCATGACACTTGCCAAACTCGACGCACAGTTAAGGGACCGACTCTCCGCGATGCAAGACAAAGGTATCGCAAAAGGCAAGGAAAAAATCATCACCGGCTTCAAACCTGCCGAAAACGGCCTCGGCCCCAGGGTATTGCTTCAGAATTACCCGGATCGGACATTTTTGAGAATGAATGCCAATGCCTACCTGGGTCTATCGAGCCATCCCGCTGTCATTGCCGCCGAATCCAAAGCCGCCGAAACCTTCGGAGCGGGTCCCGGCGCGGTGAGGTTTATCAGCGGCACCTATCAACCTCATATCGATTTGGAAAACCGCCTGGCTGAATTTCACGATCGTCACTCGGCCATGCTATTCAGCGCGGCCTATGCGGCCATGATCGGCATCTTACCGGCGTTGATCGATGAAGACACGTTAGTCGTCAGCGATGCACTCAATCATAACTGCATTATCAATGCGATTCGTTTGGCAAAAACGGCGCGAAAAGCCGTCTTTCCGCATCTGGACCTGAGCGAACTGGAACGCATACTGATCGATAACAAAGGCCAAGCGGAACGAGTCATCATCGTCACCGACGGCGTCTTCAGTATGCGCGGCGACCATGCGCCGCTGGATAAAATCGACGCGATACGCAGAAAACATGAAGCCGATTACGCACAAGGAATTTTGACGGTCGTCGACGATTCGCACGGCATCGGCGCGCTCGGATCGTCCGGGCGCGGCACCGAGGAAATCACTGCAAGCCGAGCGGACATTTTGATTGCGACACTCGGCAAAGCGCTCGGCGTCAACGGCGGATATGTGGTGTCCAGCCGGACCGTAATCGACTATTTAAGGGAAACATCGGCGAGTTATATTTATTCCAATCCGATTACCCCTCCGGAAGCGGGGGCAGCTTTGGCCGCATTGAATATACTGGACAGCGCCGAAGGCAAAGGCCTGCTGAACCATATCCGAATGCTGGCCTTCAAACTCAGAAGCGGATTAACTCAATTGGGATTCGAAACCTTACCCGGCGAACATCCGATCGTGCCGATCATGATTAGGAATACCGATAAAACCGGGGCCTTAGTGCAACATTGCTTCGAGCACGACATATTGGTTACCGGCTTGAATTACCCGATTGTCGCGAAAGGCGAACAAGAAATCCGGCTACAGATTTCAGCGGCTCACACTGAACAAGACATCGATTATTTTTTGGATGTTCTAAGCCAATTTAAACATTAATCTAATAAAAGCATTTCACCATGAAGACCATGAAGAATAATAATTTAATTCAAAAACTTATTATTCATATGTAAATCATTTTTGCTCTCCTACTTCTTTTGGATTGACAAATCGTCTAAGAAAAAAAGGTATAGGATGTGTCTATCGAAGAAGTAATTTTTAACCAAAGGCTATGTAGGTACTTCCATGTACCCGGTCTGAACGTTTACGAGGTTTCTAATTTTTTTTCTCTTTTTTGATGATGACTTTATCGTCGATGACCAAGTCGGAAATACCACCGAGCTCTAAGCGCAAGGTGCAAGAAGCGTTTTTGAATGCATCGGTTTCACCTTGATAGTTATAAGTTACGTATGACTCCTTGTCGCTTTTCGTTTCGGATGGAAAAAACACCTGCTCGCCGGTTTCTTTCATAATTGCGGCAGGGCATTTTTTAGATGCCATTTCCTGCATCGCGACATAAGTTCTAATCATTGCCGCCGACTCTTTTTCCTCGATGGATTCTTGTTTGCTGACACCCACGACAATAAATCCGACGACAAAAACGCCGATAACCGCAATTACAATTTTAGTTGTTTCAGTCATAGCACCCTCTAGGTTGTTTATTTTTATAAGTATGATACCGAAGACATTTCAAAACATTCGGCAATACCCCATGAATTCTATGCCAATACGCTTATCTCGGCAATGCTTCGCTTAGAGCCGTTTAAAACTCAACTCCCTGCTCTGCCTTGATACCCTGGGTATACGCATGCTTAACCAGCGTCATATGGGTCACAGTATCGGCGACTTCAATGACCTCCGGCGCGGCATTGCGCCCGGTCAGCACTAAATGCATCCAGGACGGCTTCTCATTTTTAATGAACTCGGCGATTTCTTGTCCGGTGATCCATTCATAACCGCAGCAATAGTTGATTTCATCGAGCAATACGAAATCATAGGCTTCAGACTTAATTTTTTCCTTACTGAACTCCCAAATCGAGCGACTGGTTTTAATATCCTGCTCGGGATTTTTGGTATCCCAAGTAAAACCGTCGCCCAAAGCATGCCATTCGATATTGTCGAAACGTTCCGCGGCTTTGTGTTCGCCCGTTTGCCATTGACCTTTAATGTACTGAATCACGCAAACCTTCATGCCCCAGCCGGCGGCGCGAAATACCATACCCAACGCGCTCGAAGATTTGCCCTTCCCTTCGCCGGTATTGACCAACACCAAGCCACGCCGCTTATCTCTCGCTTTCATCCAATCTCCTTTACAAGTTATCAAATGTCGAGCAGAGTAACACCTTCATTCGTGAACGCAAGTTTTACCGAGCCTTCAACATCGACACTATGACTTCGCTTCATAAAGATCCTTTACCGTTTAAAATCGACACCATGTCAATCGAAATTTCAACTTACAGAATGTGTCAATCTTTTATCCTAGAAAGAGCAGTTGGCATATGTTGTAGACCGTTCATGCTGAGTAAAGTCGAAGCATGAAGGGTCTACAACACTTTCACCGACCTGGTGAATCCTCAAACTCCCGTTCACCCTTCGACAGGGCTCTCCTGAGCGAAGCAGAAGGGCTCAGGGCGAACGGGAGTTTGAGGCTCTCAACTGATCTTTTTAGGTTTATAGCGATGTTAATTGTATTGAGTTGCTGCGGATGCTCCGGCCTATTGTTCTATCCGAATGAACGGCACGTTCTCAAGCCCGTATCGCTGGGTCTTCACTATCGAGACGTCTATCTGAAGACTCCGGATGATCTCACGATTCACGGCTGGTTTTTACCGGCGCAGGGCGAACTCAAAGGCAGCGTTTATTTCTTGCACGGCAATGCGCAAAATATCAGCACGCACATTCATAACGTCAAATGGCTACCGGAACAGGGCTATCAGGTTTTGTTAATCGATTACCGCGGTTTCGGGCATTCCGAAGGCCAACCGAACCTGCCAGATATTTTTCTCGATATCGAAACAGGATTCGATTGGCTGATCGCAAAGTCCGAATCGAAACCGCTATTTCTTTTGGGCCAAAGCCTCGGCGCCAGTCTCGGCATCTACTTTGCCGCCCGGAACCCATCTGCCCGGCAACATCTAGACGGCATCGTTAGCGATGCGGCCTTCACCGGCTATTTTCAAATTGCCCGCGATGCCGCTGCCAACCATTGGCTAACCTGGCCATTTCAATACCTGTTTGCCTGGTCGTTAAACTACCCCTATAACCCTATCGAAGTCGTCGAACATCTCACACCGATTCCATTGCTGTTTTTTCATAGCGCCGACGACAGAATCATTCCATTCGACCACGGCAGGCAACTTTATCGAACCGCCAAGCCACCTAAACGATTCCACCCAACTCAAGGCGGTCATATACAGACTTTTAGATTTCGTCAAAACAGGGAAGTCCTCCTAGATTTTTTTGCTACGATAAGCGCCAAAAACCAATCGATTATACCCATCGCACTTCAAATTTCGGCATTGACGCATGGATGTGCCGGGTGTTCGGTCGATTTTTGCTCCTCGGCAATTGCTGAGTTACATGGATGTAATGAATGCAGAAAATGCAGGAGCATTTTTCTGCCCTGCATCGCCTAAAGCGCCTACTGTTGGTGCCCTAATACACGCCATCCATGGCGCTCGCAAAGGCTTTGACAGCAGGGATGCTGTCACAGAGCCTACATGGACGTATTCACGGCGTCCTTTGACGGACACTCCGGCGCCGAAATTTGACCTGCAAAGGGTATAACGCAACACCACGCGGATCGAAATAAATTTTTTATCGATAGGATTGCATGATGAATAAAAACTTACCCATTCTGATTTTCGGCTACGGCAACCTTAGCCGGGGCGATGATGCGCTCGGCCCATTACTACTGGAAATGATTCAGGAACGAATGACAACCGGTTCCGTCGAAATTTTGAACGACTTTCAATTACAAGTCGAACATGCTCTCGATCTTGAAGACCGGAATCTGGTATTGTTTATCGATGCCTCGGTCGCCTGCGCCGGCGCGTTCGATTTCAAGGAACTCAAACCTGCCCATGACAAGAGTTACACCACGCATGCGATGAGCCCTGCCGCCGTGTTGCAAGTGTATCAAACCATCAAACACCAAAACCCTCCGCCGTGCTTCTTATTGAGCATTCAAGGCGAACAATTCGAATTAGGCAGCGATTTAAGCTCGAAAGCGCGGGAAAATTTGCAAAGAGCCGGTCATTATGCCGAACAATTATTAAAACAGCCGAATGTCGACGCTTGGCGTAAACTAGCAGAAAAAGCTCTGTTAGGAACAAGCACGAAATAACTTCGACAAATGCAGAAAATGCAGGAGCAAAGGCTTTGCCAGCATAGAGCTGACATAGCGTATCTAAAGGGAAGTATTCAAGGCGTCCTTTGACGGACATCCCTGTGCCGAATTAAAAAAGTAGTCCTCATTAAAGCAAACCGTCTCCGACTACGCTCGAGAGTAAGAGACGGCCGGCTTTAACGCTTGAACGCGCTTAATGGCTGATCATCCAAGGCCTTTGCGAAGGAAAGACTTTACTTCCGTCTTGCATCAATATCACTTGCTGTCTCAAACTGCTACGATCGGGATGCTTCAGAAGCAACCCTTTGTTGCTACTGCACCCGCAATTCTTGGTGTGCTTGTGTTCGAGAATTTGATCCTCCCGGCTGTCTGCGGTCGAGAAAACCGGTTCGTGACGCGACTTTTCGTTGATACTCATCGCTTTACGCTTGTCCGGCGCCATTGCAAGCACCTCGGGCGGTATCATGATAATCCGCGGACTCGAGGTTTGGCAGTGCGGACAAGCCTGTGGAGCGCTGCTTTCTTCGAACGTTGCTAAGTCGTGGAAAATGCCGTGTTTCGGGCATTTATAGTCATAGAGCGGCATCGCTATTCTCCTAAGTTAATATACCTTTCGCACTTCAAATTTCTGCAGAGCCTAAGGAGGCATCGGGGTGCTCGGCAAAGGCTTTGCCAGCATGGATGCTGGCATAGAGCCTACATGGATGTATTCACGGCGTCCTTTGGCGGGCACCCCGGTGCCGAATTTTGATCTGCGATGAGTATATTACAGATCGGGTGACAACGGCACGTCGACATCGCCGGACAACTCCTTTTTCGGCCCTTCCGAATTCGGCTTGACGTTGAATTCGAAGATATCGGTCGGCAACCAAAGCGTCGCGCAGGCATTCGGAATATCCACGACGCCGCTGATGTGCCCTTGCACCGGCGCAGTACCTAAAATGGCATAAGCTTGGGCTTTCGAATAACCGAATTTCGTCAAATATTCGATCGCATTTAAACAAGCCTGACGATAAGCAATATGAACATCGAGATAATGTTGCTTGCCGGACTCGTCGACCGAAATACCTTCGAAGATTAAATAATCGTCATACTGGGGTTTGATCGGACTCGGCTTGAAAATCGGATTTTTGATTCCGTATTTTTTCATGCCGTCTTTGATCAAACCGACCCGAAGATGCGTCCAACCGGCCATTTCTATCGCGCCGCAAAATGTGATTTCGCCGTCGCCTTGACTAAAATGCAAGTCTCCCAAGCTAAGACCGGCATTCTTAACATAAACCGGAAAGTAGACCGTCGAACCTCGAGACAGGTCTTTGATATCGCAGTTTCCGCCATGCTCGCGGGGAGGTACCGTTCTTGCAGCTTCGGCCGCCGCTGCCTTTCCAGCATCGCCGCTCATACGTCCCATATGAGCCGTATCGGCATAAGGCAGCGTTGCCAAGGGCGGAACCCGGTCCGGCTCCGTATCGTAAAGGGCTTTTTCCCGCGTATTCCATTCATCCAACATTTCTTTTGAAGGCAGAGTGCCGATCAATCCGGGATGAATCAAGCCGGCAAACTCGACGCCGGGAACATGACGAGACTTCGTAAACATGCCGTTGAAGTCCCAAATCGATTTTTGCGCCTCGGGAAAATGTTCGGTTAGAAAGCCGCCGCCGTTCTTTTTTGAAAAAAAGCCGTTAAACCCCCATTGACTGTTTTCAAAAGCCCCGATATCGAGAATATCGACAACCAGCAAATCCCCTGGCTCCGCACCTTCCACACCGACCGGCCCGGACAAAAAATGCACTTTCGATAAATCGACGTCGCGCACATCATCGGCACTATCGTTGTTGTTAATTTGTCCTCCGGTCCAATCGTAGGATTCGATGATGAAATCGTCACCCGGTTTAACCATCGCCACCATCGGTATGTCCGGGTGCCACCGGTTATGAATCATGTCGTTTTCATAAGGTGATTTACTTAAATCGATTTTGATAATGGTTTCAGCCATAGCCTTTCTCCTGACAAAGTTTTAATGATTAATACTCATACCGATAAATAAGCCGCCACCTTGGCTTCATTGAGCGTTGCACGCTCTTCCTGATGAACGATTTCCCCCTTTTCGAGAACGATGATGCGGTCGGCGATTTCAAGCGCAAAACTCAACACTTGCTCCGACACGACAATCGATAAACCGCGCGTATCGCGTATTTTTTTTAACGTCCGAGCCATTTCGCGAATGATCGAAGGTTGAATACCCTCGGTCGGTTCATCCAACAGCAATAATTTAGGCTTGCTGGCCAACGCCCTGGCGATTGCCAATTGCTGCTGCTGTCCTCCGGATAAGTTCCCGCCTCGGCGATTTCGCATCTCTTCGAGTACCGGAAATAACTCGTAGAGATCGTTAGGAACGATCTTTTCCCCGGTACTGGTCAAACCGGTTTCAATATTTTCTTTGACCGTCATCGTCGAAAAAATCATCCGCCCTTGCGGAACGAAACCCAGACCTTTCGACACCCGCTGATGGCTTTTGAGTAACGTCAAGTCGACGTCGTCAAGTTGAACCTCGCCCTTTGCGGTAGGAATCATTCCGATCAACGATTTCATCAACGTCGACTTACCCATGCCGTTGCGTCCCATCACGGCTACGATTTCTTTCGGTTTTACATCGAAATTCAATCCGTGCAGCACTTCGCTTTGCCCATAGGCCACGTGGTAATCTTTAACGCTCAGCATTTTGTTTTCTCCTGATTCGACCGATTAATGGCCGAGATAGACTTCGATAACTTTGGGATCGTTTTTGACTCGCTCCATCGAACCTTCGGACAGCACTTTGCCTTGGTGCATAACGGTAACCCGATGAGCGATGTCTTCGACAAACTGCATATCGTGCTCGATGACGATTACCGAGCGGCCTTGGGTAATCCGGTTCAACAGTTCGGCGGTTTTTTTGCGTTCCGCAACCGACATGCCGGCAACCGGTTCGTCCAGCATCAATAAATCCGGTTTTTGAATCAGCAACATGCCGATCTCAAGCCATTGCTTTTGTCCGTGGCTCAATAAGCCGGCCGGTTTATCGAGATCGTTCTGTAAAAAAATGATTTCAGCTATATTTTCGACTTCTTCGATCACTTCACGGTCGCGCTTAAACATTAACGAGCCGAAAACGGACCGTCCTCGCGGGTATGAAATTTCAAGATTTTCAAACACACTCAAATCGTCGTATATCGAAGGATTTTGAAACTTTCGTCCAACGCCGTGATGGACGATTTGGTGTTCTTTCATTCGCGTCAACTCTTCTCCGCGAAACTTGATCGACCCGGAGGTGGCTTGAGTTCGTCCGCAGATCAAATCGAGTACCGTCGTTTTTCCTGCGCCGTTCGGACCAATGATGACGCGTATTTCCCCCTCGTCGACGTAGAATGACAAGTCATTGACCGCCTTGAAACCGTCGAAAGAAACCGTCAACCCTTCGACGGCTAAAACGAAATCTTCGTGCTTAGTCGACATATACGCCTCCTTCCAACTTTTCATCGGAACTTGGCGCCATTGTCCCGACAGTTTCGGGTTTAGAGATAGGTTTTGAAACCACTCTATTTTTCTCTTCCAAGGCCTCCTTACCCACAGTTTCTTTTGACGAATCCGTCCGCATGATAGAAGCACCCAGTCCGGCTGTTTTGCCGCTATACCAAGCAGGCAATTTCGGCTCGATGTAGCGCTTGAATAGACTGGCCAAGCCATTCGGAAATGCCATCACGACCGCGATGAACAGCGCTCCCATCGCAAACAGCCAAAGCTCTGGGAATGTCTCGGAAAATATCGTTTTAGCCCAATTCACCAACAACGTACCGTAAACTGCGCCAAGCAAGGAAAGTCGACCGCCCACCGCGCAATAAATCACCATTTCGATCGATGGAACGATGCCGACGAAGGAAGGCGACATAAAGCCGACCTGCAGCGTGAACATCGCGCCGCCGATCGCAGAAAACATTGCGCTCAGACAAAAGACGAATATTTTGAAGTTGGCTACGTCGTAACCGGAAAACCGGACTCTGTCCTCTCGATCGCGCATCGCGACCAGAATACGTCCAAGTTTTTTATAACGGATAAATTGTGAAAGTAACAAACATATAAAAAGAGCGGCCGAACAGACATAATACAAAATCACTTTGGCAGAATCGGAACGAATGTCCCAACCTAACAATGTGCGTAAATCGGTGATACCGTTGACTCCGCCCGTATAGCCTTGTTGGCCGATAATTAAAATGGTCATGATCGCCGCGATGGCTTGCGTGATGATCGCAAAATAAACCCCACCGACCCGAAGCTTGAACATCGCCACGCCTATGATGAATGCAAACAGCGTCGGCAATAGAACGATCGCCGACAACGCAAAAGGAAGTTGCCGAAAAGGCTCCCACCACCAAGGCAATTCGGTGATCTGATTCCAGTCCATGAAATCGGGTATGCCGGGAGTGGATTGAATTTTGGTCGACTCGGGATCGCTGGCTTCCAATTTGAGAAACATCGCCATGCAATATCCGCCCAAGCCGAAAAATACTCCCTGCCCCAAGCTCAAAATGCCGCCGTATCCCCAGCACAAAACCAAGCCGAGCGCGACAAAGGCATAGGTCAGATATTTACCGATCAAATTCAATCGAAATACATCCAAAGAGAGCGGGATAATCGCTAACAGGATGACCGCCAACAAGACATAGCCAAGCACTTCCTGCCTTGACATAAATCGAATATTGCTCCGTTGCCGCATAGGAAACTCCCCCTTATTGACGAATTTTGAGAGCAAAAAGCCCTTGAGGACGCAGCATCAGTATGCCGACGACAATCAAAAGCGTGATGACCTTGGCCATAGATCCGCTCAAGAAAAATTCCAAAGTCGATTGCGATTGTGAAATCGTAAACGCGGAGGCAATCGTGCCGATAAGGCTCTGTGCTCCGCCGAATACGACGACTAGAAAGGTATCGACAATATAGAGTTGACCCGAAGTCGGTCCTGTCGAACCGATCATCGTAAACGCGCTGCCAGCGATACCGGCGATGCCGCAACCGATGCCGAACGTGTAACGGTCGACCTTCCCCGTATCGATGCCGACCGCTCCTGCCATGGGTCTATTCTGAACGACGGCCCGCACTTGCTTGCCCCAGAGTGAGCGAAACATCAAGAAATAGACGCCCGACGCTATAAACAAGGTCAAAACCATCACGAAGATGCCATTGATCGGTACCTCTATCGTTTCGGTCATGGCATACGATCCCATCATCCATTCCGGAAGAGTCACGCCGACTTCTCGGGCACCGAAAACGGTACGGTACAATTGTTGAAGAATCAAACTGAGCCCCCAAGTCGCCAATAAGGTATCGAGAGGCCGCTTAAATAGAAACCGGATCATACCCCACTCGACCAACACGCCCAGCGCGAAACACACTAAGAAAGCCAGAGCCATCGCTACAAAAAAGTAGCCGTCGAATAAAGCCGGCAAATAGGTTTCGAAAATATGGGATGTTAAATAGGTTGTATAGGCGCCCAAAATCATGAATTCGCCATGGGCCATATTGATGACGCCCATCTGACCGAAAATGATCGCCAATCCCAATGCCATGAGCACTAAAACCGAAAATAAAATCAAACCGGCAAAACCCTGCATGAATAAAATATCTGTCAGTTCCGCCATTGAATATTCTTCAAACATGACTCGATCCTCTTTGCTAACGGTCGGATTTTTTTAAATTGCCTCTCTCCCTCAAATACCGGGAGAGAGGTTTCAAATGTTGACGGCGCGTGCCGGAGTCAAAGGTTTTATTGATAACCTACCGGGAAAGGGTTCGGTTCGATCAATTCCTCGCTTTCATAAACGACTTTATATTGACCGTCTTTTTGCGCTAAACCGACTCGAGTCTTGGACCACAAGTGATGATTTTCATGAATGCGAACATAGCCTTCCGGTGCGGTCGTCAACTCGATACCCGGCGATGCGGCACGGATTTTATCGATATCGAACGAACCGGCTTTTTCGACGGCAGCTTTCCACAACCAGGGACCCAAGTAGGCTGCTTGGGTGACGTCGCCTATCACGATATCTTGTCCCCATTTGTCTTTGAATGCTTGCACGAACGCTTGATTGTTCGGATTGTCGAGGCTTTGAAAATATTTCATCGCGGCATAAGCCCCTTCGATATTTTCACCGCCGATACCCAAAATTTCGTCTTCGGTCACCGAAATCGTCAACAAAAGCGGCTTTTCTTTAGTCAAGTCAATACCGGCCGCCTTGAGCTGCTTATAGAAGGCAACATTGGAACCGCCGACCACGATGGCATAGATCACATCCGGCTTTTTCAACTTGATTTTATTGATCACCGAATTGAATTGCGTGTGCCCTAACGGATAATATTCTTCGCCTACAACTTTTAATCCCAGTTTTTCAATATGTTTTCTGGCGATCTTATTGGAGGTACGGGGCCAGATATAATCCGAACCCAACAAGTAAAAAGTTTTTGCGCCTTTTTCCTTGACCACCCAATCGATACCAGCGATGATTTGTTGCGTCGCTTCCTGGCCGGTATAGATTACGTTGGGAGATTGTTCGAGCCCTTCATAGAAAGTCGGATAGTACAGCATGCCGTTATATTGCTCGAAAACAGGCAGAACGGCCTTGCGCGAGGCCGAAGTCCAACACCCGAAAACGGCGGCGACTTTGTCGTTGACCAATAATTTTTTCGATTTTTCGGCGAAGGTCGGCCAATCGCTGGCACCGTCCTCTTGAATGTATTCGATCTTACGGCCGAGCACGCCGCCCATGGCGTTTATCTGATCGATCGCAAGCTTTTCCGCTTGCACCGATCCGGTTTCGCTAATCGCCATCGTACCGGTAACAGAGTGCAAAATACCGACCGTAACCGTATCGTCGGTCACTGCCAATCCTGTCGTATTGACCTCACTTGTCGGGGGGTTGGCCCAACTAAGGGTGGAAGATGCCAAGATCAGACCCAGCGGAAAAGCAATCAATGTTTTAATAAAACTCCGGCGCTTGAATACCGGAGAATTGTCCCGGCTCCCACTTTCATAATTAAAGATACACATGTTTAAGCTCTCCAAATTAAATTTTGTTTGGTTCGCTGACAGTGTCCGGCAAAGCGCTTCGTTTAACCATTAGGCGGATGCTCACCCGCGTTACGTCATTTGACGTATGCCCTTCTCTATAGCTAGCTGTTAATCTTCCAATATAAATTTCATAACATGCTGATTTATTATTATATTTTTAGCATGTAGCAAGCCATTCCAACGAGTATATTTCGTTATGAATTCAATAGACATAAAGTCGACAAGAGTACTTTTCAGCAACTCATTATCCATCGGCATTGATCGATTCAAGCCATGAGCTTTGTCAGCAATTCCCAATTTGGGGATCAAAAAGGGTGTGGGGTGTGCTTGGCGAGGATGTCGGCAGCGGGGAGCTGCCGCCAAGCCCCCATGGATGGGTTTACGGCGTTCCTCGACAGGCATACCCCACACCCTAAGATCGGCGAAAATGCCCAAACCGGGAACTGCTGGAGCTTTGTTGCATGAACGGCCAACAAAAAATCTTTCGAGTACGGCGCAATTACAACCGGTGGGTCGCCAATCAAACGCTCGAAGATTATGCGCTCCGCTTTACCGCTAAAAAATCCAGGAAATGGTCCGAATGGCAAGTATCGTTGACTGCGCTGGGTGGGATTTCGTTTCTCGCGCTCGAAGCGATCGGCGGCACCTTGACCTTGACCTACGGATTCGTCAATGCGGTGTCGGCCGTTTTAACCGTCGGCGCGATCATTTTTTTAACCGGTTTACCGATCAGCTATCACGCCGCCAAACTAGGCACGGACATCGATCTTCTTACCCGCGGAGCGGGATTCGGCTATATCGGATCCACGGTCACTTCATTGATTTATGCGTCGTTCACTTTCATTTTTTTTGCACTGGAAGCCACCATTCTCTCAATGGCGCTGGAGCTCACGCTAAATATCCCATTATCTATCGGTTATCTTATTAGCTCTTTGGTCGTTATCCCTCTAGTCACGCATGGCATTACGCTAATCAGCCGATTTCAAGTATGGACTCACCCGCTTTGGATCGCGCTTCAAATCATTCCTCTGGTCTGTATCGCTCTTAAATCGGACGATGCGATGGCTCTCTGGACAGGGTATAAGCCGATAACGGCGACAGAAGGCTTTGATATAACGGCTTTCGGCGCTGCATCCGTCGTTGCGTTTTCCTTGATTGCTCAAGTCGGCGAACAAGTCGACTTTCTCAGATTTCTGCCCGAAAAAAGCAATCAGAACAAGCTTACCTGGTGGGCCGCTTTGATTTCCGCCGGCCCCGGCTGGATTTTCCCCGGAATGGCTAAAATCCTCATCGGCTCGTTTCTTGCCGTTTTGGCTATCGAGCACGGCATCGGCTTTGACCAAGCTTCGGACCCGAATCACATGTATCTAACCGCATTCGGCTATTTGACCTCATCCCCGGAACTGCCGCTGTTATTGACCGGCATTTTTGTCATATTCTCGCAACTGAAAATCAATGTGACGAATGCCTATGCCGGGTCCATCGCATGGTCTAATTTTTTTTCCAGAACGACTCAAAATCATCCCGGGCGCGTGGTTTGGTTGGTTTTCAATGTCGTCATCGCACTGATGTTGATGGAACTGGGAATTTATCATGCACTTAAAGAAATCCTTGGCTTGTTTGCCATCATCGCTATTGCTTGGGTCGGTTCATTGGCAGCCGATTTGACTATCAACCTCCCTCTTGGCCTAAGACCCCGAAAAATGGAATTCAAAAGGGCCCATTTATACGATATCAACCCGGTCGGTATCGGTTCTATGCTGACCGCCTCTTTGATTGGTTTGATCGCTTATAGCGGCTTGCTCGGTATTAACTTTCAGGCCCTGTCGCCTTATCTCACATTAGCCCTTACTTTTGTTTGTACGCCCTTGATTGCCTGGCTGACGAATGGACGTTATTACATCGCCAGGGATCCGGAGAATGCCGATAAAAATCCCGACCAGGTTTGTTGTATTTGCGAACATCACTTCGAGCCGGAAGACATGTCGCTTTGTCCGGCCTATGCGGGAGCAATCTGCTCGCTATGCTGCTCTCTCGACAGTCGGTGTCACGATATGTGTAAAACCAATGCCGGCATGGCGGATCAAATTTCCTCGGCATTGAACAAAATCATGCCGGACGCTTGGAGCGGAATCGTCACGGCAAGGCTAGGAAACTTTTTCGGCTTGTTTGTACTTACCGGCATTTTGATGTCCTCCTTGCTTGCGCTGATTTATTTCCAGATTACGTCGGACGAAACTATCGATAAAGCTTTGATCACCGATGCCCTAATCAATATTTTCTTCATCTTGCTGATTATTTCAGGCGTCGTATCGTGGATGTTCTCTCTACTTCATGAAAGCAGAAAACTGGCGCTGGAGGAATCCCGCAATCAAACCGATCTGCTGATTGCTGAAATCGAAGCCCATCAAATGACCGATCTTAAGCTGCAGCAAGCGAAAGAAGTAGCGGAAGCCGCGAATCAAGCGAAGAGCCGTTATCTGACCGGTATTAGCCACGAATTGAGGTCGCCGCTCAATGCGATACTCGGCTATGCTCAACTACTGGAGAAAGATAAAGCCATTCCCGGCAACCGAAGAGACGCTTTGTCGGTCATTCGACGCAGCAGCGAACATCTGGCGGATATTATCGAAGGTCTATTGGATATTTCCAGAATAGAAGCCGGCCGGCTACAAATCTCTAAGAACGATGTCGACTTTATCGCGATGCTCGATCAAATCGTGAATATGTTTAAGGTTCAGTCTACTGCCAAAGGTATTCAATTCGTGCACGAACAGTTGACGCCTTTACCGAAAACCATTCGTACCGATGAAAAACGCTTACGCCAAATATTGATCAATTTGATTTCGAACGCCGTTAAATATACGCATCAGGGCGAAGTATATTTTTCAGTATCCTATCGCAACCAAGTCGCCGTCTTTTCGATGAAGGACACCGGAGAAGGCATCGAACCGGAAAATATTGAAAAAATCTTTCAACCTTTCGAAAGAATTCGAAAAGCCGGAGCGCCTTACATTTCCGGCACAGGCCTTGGCCTGACGATTACGCGCTTCTTGACCGATATACTAGGCGGAGAAATCACCGTAAAAAGCAGTCCCAATCAAGGCAGTCTTTTCAAAGTTTCTTTAATGCTTTCCAGTGTCAACGCCATAAAAGCACCGCACAGCCTACCTGCCGCCATACCCAGCGGCTATCAAGGCATCGAGCAGACGATTTTCATCGTCGACGACGATCCCAGTCATCGCGGCTTGTTGGTTGACATGCTGTCTCCTCTGGGATTCAACGTGTTTCAAGCTCAAGACGGCTTTACTTGCCTGGATATGTTGCAATATTGCAAAAAAAAGCCCCAACTTTTTTTATTGGATATAGCCATGCCCGGCATGAGCGGTTGGGAATTGGCCGGTCGCATTCGAAGCCAAATTCCATCGGCAACCGTAATCATGGTTTCCGCTAATGCCCATCAACCGAATTCGATATTCGCGGAACATCTACCCTACGATGCTTATCTCGTCAAACCGATAAAATTGACCGATATGATGGATCTGATCCAAAAATATTTGCCGATTCGTTGGGTCTACGGCACCGGCGGCTCTTTTTCCGATGAAGGGAAAATAGCCCCTCTCTTAGCGAGTGAAAGCGCTTCACCTAGTAAAATCGAAAGTAAGTCCGAAATAACGTTGCTACCCTACCGAATGCTCGATCGATCGGATCGAGAAACGATGATCCAGCTCGCTAAAATCGGCTATATGAACGAATTACTCAGTTTCTTGAAAGGCTTAGAAGAAGATCGAAAATTAAACAAGCAACACGCCGATCGCCTTACAAGCCTTGTTAAAAACTACCGATTCGATGAACTCATTACTTGCCTTGAAGAAATGCTATGAATCCGACACGCCCGTTAGAATTGAAAAAAGATATCGTGCTGGTCGTCGACGATTCGCCGGACACGCTGAGCATGCTCAACGACACATTGGATAGAGCGGGATTTGCCGTCTTAGTTGCACTGGAAGGTTCGCAAGCACTAACAATCCTAAACAATATCAATCCCGACATTATCTTGTTGGACGCACTCATGCCCAATATGGACGGCTTCGAGACCTGCAAAAAACTTAAACAACATCGCAATTCGGCCGATATTCCCGTTGTTTTCATGACCGGTTTGTCGGATTCTGAAAGCATCGTTAAAGGATTGGAAGCCGGCGGAGTCGATTACGTCACGAAACCGGTAAAAGGAGAGGAACTCATCGCAAGAATGCGGGTTCATTTGGCAAATGCCAGATTAACAAAAAGCGCCCGCGCCGCATTGGATTCGGCAGGACAATATTTATTTTCGATCGATTCTAACGGCCGCTTGCTTTGGGCCACTCCACAAGCCGTTCAATTATTCTCGGACTCCGGCTTGAATACCGAACAGCTCGATGAATCGTTGATAAAACCGCTCAGACTCATGCTATCGCCTCAATACAACAGAGAAAAAGGGCAAACGGTAAACCTGGAGACAAAATCTCTTGAAATGAAATATATCGGTCAAACCGGTAACAAAGAACATCTAATACGAATCGTTGATTCGGAACGCGCAACTGAAGAGGAAATATTACGAGCCAACCTTTTTTTAACGGAGCGCGAATCCGAAGTACTGCTTTGGATAGCCAAAGGTAAAACCAACCGCGAGATTGGATCAATCCTCGAAATGAGCCCTCGCACCGTCAACAAACATCTAGAGCAAGTGTTTAAAAAAATGAACGTGGAAAACCGCACCAGCGCCGCAGTGATGGCATTGAAATATCTGAAATCGTGATGCCGGTTTATACATTTTGCTATCGCCTCCCAAAAATTAAATTGCGTACTACAGGCAAGCAAAAAGATAGGGGGGTAAAGATAATGCAAAATGAAAGGCTTGGCCCCAGATATGGAAAGCAACACTGTCTGTACAATCAGGAATGAGGCAGCATCAGATTGATCGAAGATCCGAAATTGGCAATGACTTACCGGCTGTCACAACACCTCATTTCTAGCAATGCGCACAAGTTTTTGAGCGATATTTTCCGGTGACAGAACAAAATCGATGCAACCACTCGCAATTGCTGTCTCCGGCATGTCTGGCTGAATAGCGGTATCAAGCTTTTGAGCAATGGTGATGCCGCCGACTTCTTTGATGCCGCAAAGCGCGTCAGCTCCGTCACCATCATAGCCAGAGACAATCACAGCAATCAGCTTACCGTCCCAATGCTCCGTCAATGAGCGTAGAAATACCGTGATGACATCGGGCCAACCATGAGGCTTCGATATTGGCTTTAAATGAAACTGTCCATCGGTGACGTGTAAATCCCGATTGGCTGGAATGATAAACACGCGGTTAGGTTTCATTTGCAGACTTTCCGTGATTAGCTCAACAGGCATGGTGGTATAAGTCGGCAGAACTTCATGCAGCATGGTCGGCATTTTTGTGATGTGATTAACAATGACGATAGCTACGCCTAGGTTTGCCGGCAGATTTTGCAACAACCTAATATAAGCGTCGAGCCCGCCCGCCGAACCGCCCACACAAACGACAGGAAAATCGTTCTCCAAGGAAACCGCTTCGTTTACTCTGTTGCCGTTTGCTACCCCTGAAGTTTCTGATTCATTAACGGCTCCGTATCTATCGTGTATCATGAGTACCTCTTTAATTGTCGACAAACAACCATCCTATACCAAGAAGAAAAGGGGTCAGGTTACTTTTCAAGACTAATTCGCAGACTTCGACAGGTAAGTAGGTGAGCTTATTTTTGCGCAACCCTTCCAACGAGCGGGCACATAGCGCCCTGCCTATTTTTTATCGCCACGCCGAATGTTCTCCAATACTTGTTAAGGAACGAGCATGAAATAACTTAGACAACTGTTGGAAGGGGGTTTGGTGGCTCGATTGACAGGTGTCGGCGGCAGGGATAGCCGCCGTCAAGCCTACACGGACGTATTCACGGCGTCCTGTCAAGCGAGTCACCAAACCGCAGCAATTCCCAGTTTGAGCAGTTTCGCCGATTTTAGGGTGCGGGGTATGCCTGTCGAGGAACGCCGTAGACCCATCCATGGGGGCTTGGCGGCAGCTCCCTGCTGCCGATATCCTCGCCAAGCATACCCCACACCCTTTTTGATCTCCAAATTGGGAATTGCTGACCAAACCGCCACAAAGCCTACTACTTGTATAAGTTATTTTGTGCATATTCCTAAGGCGATTTTCTGCGAAGCCTATCGATCCGGACGCCGCTCCAGAACCAGAAATTGATTCGGCTCTCCGACTACATAAATTCGGCCGTCATTATCAACGGCCACACCTTCCGGTTGCCATAACCAGCCAATCAATCCTAATTTTCCTGCGCGTAAACTGAGCCGCGACAATTCCCGCCCCTGCATGTCGACGACATGCAGACTGTCGGAGGATTCACTCAATATCAATAACTTGTCTTCCTTCCCCGGTAATACGCTCAATCCAGCATAATCCCTTACCTTCAGTCGCATAGACAATAATCCTGACAAATCTACCCCCATACCCCATTCGTCAACTGGCTGATGCAAAAGGGTAGGAGGCGTTTCTTTCACTGCAAATAAGCCAAATTGTTGCGACCACGCTACGCCTTCGATACCGTTATTGTCATCATCTTCTTCTGCCAGATTAAACCTGACTGCCTGATCGTGCGTTATCGATTCCGTAGCTTCAGTGATTTCCACCCGCATCAGGTTGTAGAGATTTTCTTCGGCAATCACAAAAAAGTTATCATACAGGTAGGTTATGGACTCGGTATCCCGAAAACCGGGTAAATCAATTGTCCGCTGCAACTCGCCATTTTTATTGAGAACATGAACCTTACAGGGTCTATTGGTCACCGCATAAAGCAGACCCGATGGCGGATGATAGGTGATGCCCGAGAGATTTTCTTGGATGCCGTCGACATGGCGAGCAGGCTCAATCGGTTGATAACGACTCAGATCCCAATCCGTTTCTATTCCGCTTATTAAAGGCGAGTTATCAGGAAAATGCCATGCAATCCATCCGGACAAAAGTAACAACGGCAATAACAACCACAAACGTTTTTTCCTGACACTGGATTTCATTAAACCTTCGTAAATTTACACAAGTTCGGATTCTCGATTGTTTATGTTAACTCGAACTTAAATTAACAATTAATACTATTTACTCATCGTAGATCAAAATTCGGCGCCGGGGTGTCCGTCAAAGGACGCCGTGAATACGTCCATATAGGCTCTATGCCGGCTCCATGCTGGCAAAGCCTTTGTCGAGCCCCCGGAGCCTCCTTAGACGCTGCCGAAATTTGAAGTGCGAAAGGCATATTAAGGTTTACTACCGACTCCCCTGTTAACTTTTAAATTTCAAATTTTTAAGATTTCTTCCAACGGCACCAAATTTAGTTTGATTCTAAATAGAATCTCTTTATTTTCCAGCACCCCGTAACATTCGTAAGAACGCAACAAGATTCTAGTGTTATTGAGTGTATTATCCTTGGACTCCGGCAGTTGTTTGACCAATATGTAAACTTTATCGTTGTTTTTCAGTTGCCCAACCCAATGACGGTCGATCGATAACTCATGCGAGGTATAAACCATTGGATTAGCCTTGAAATCGTGATTCTCAAGTTGAGCCTTTTCCAGTAAGACTCCGGAAGTTAAGCTGCAAGGGAATATTTCAGGATAATGGGCAACTTCGGCCAGTTCGTCAAAATAATCGGATTGCTCGGCCAAAGAACCCGACAAAAAATTTTTGACATTGCCGTTATGCATCCATTTTCGCATTAAAAAGTAATCGCTGCCCGGAACCAGAGTTTTATCTGCAACCGTATTCAGATCCGGCAAACCGTTTAAATCAGTATTTGCAAGAAACAGCGGAGCTTGGGTTTCTTTTTTATAGCCAAGCAAAATCGTTTTGCCTTGCGACTTGATAACGACTCGGTTAGTCAACGTCAAATCGGGAATCGTGTTGATCAAGGTTTTTTTAATTTCCAGCGAAAATTCCTGACTTGGTCGTAAGGCGTTGACGAAAATAGTCTGGTAATTGCTAAATCGCAATTGCTTATCAACTATGATCTGCTCCTCATGCTGTGCCTCGCGGTACAGACGCATCTGGTATTCGATCAGCGTATTCAACTGAAAACCCAGCACGATGGGGCCTTTGAATGGATTATGAGTAATCTGCAACCATTTGTGTTTGTCGTGAAACAGGTTGAAATCGTCGGAAGCATTTCGTGCGACTTCAATATGAATTTGTTCAAAAGTAAACGATTGCTTTTTCATGTTTAATTTGGCCGCGACAATTCGAAAACAACCATTTTAGTTGCGGATTGAAATTAGTCGGAAAGTTTTTTCACATGATCATAATCATGACATCAATCTGAAAAAAGAGACTGGGGTACTACTCTTGTTGGCCGCCATCAATCAAAAAAAGTAACCTGACCCCTTTTCGTTTCCTTTTCGTTTTATTTGGCCTATCGGGTAAATGACGTATACCGAAAAACCGGCAGGCATTCTAAAGTGCGTCAAGCTTTATTAAACACGCTCGAAGTGTTCCGGCCAAAACCGTAACGGATACATAGTTTTTGCGTGTCGATATGCCGAATGACTCGATACTAAAATCGCTGATAAACAAATCGGTAATCAAGCGATCGAATTTAATTTGGCATCGCTGTTGCTTATTTTTCAGTGATCGCACCCATTTTCGTTTTTGGCTTCCCTCTCCCCTGAACCGTGCCTAAGCGAGTGGGAGCGATTACGCCAAAATTTGAAGCGCGAAAAGAAGTAGAATTTATTTTTATCAATCACAGGATAGCCATGATCGAACCGTTGCATCACCTAAAATCAAGCGTTTTCATCGCTCTTTCGGTTATCTCGACAACCTTAATCGGATGCACGATAGGCCCGGATATGAAACGAGTGCCGATCGATGCCGCTTCGGTAAAGCAAATCTTTTTCGAAATCGATATCGAAGCGGCCGGCTATCAAGCCGATGACACGGCGAATCATGAAATGGCCGAAACAATCGCAAGCCATTTAAACGAATGGGGTTATACCATCGGCATTGATGCCGATAAACCCGCCGACCATCGGATGCAGGCAACGATCGAAGCCGTCAAGCACGGTAGCACCCCAACCGGCTTTTCATTTACTGCCGGAAATTCCGACCCGCGAGCGGTAAACTTTCAAAAAGCGGAAATCGTGCCGATCACCTGCTCGCTAATCTCGACCGCGAACAGCACCGAGTCGGCGTACTATACGATGGAATTTATCGCTAAACCGCTCTCAGGGGGCGAAAAACGCTCGCGATTGATCGACCAAGTGAGCACCGTTTGCCTGAATTTGCTGAAATCGCTCAAAGTTCAACCGGAAGAACGTGCAGATGCGCTTCAAGCCACCAGTCCTAGCTGGGCACCGGATGTTTTGATCGAAACCGTTGAAGAGCCGGAAACGCAAACCGAACCAGGCAAGCCAGTGCCCTCCGAGACAAATGACATTAACGCCGAAAAGAAAAGCTATAAACAAATTACGATCCATAACCAAGGTTCGCCCGTTATTTTGAAACTTGGCCATGAAAGAAAATAATTCGGAATTATAGCGCTCGCTCGTTAAATTTCCGATTTATGAAAGTTTACCCCTGCACTCTCCCTTTCGGGAGAGTCGCATGATCACGATATTCGATATGCACGAGGCATAGAAAAACCGCACTCCGCCCACCGCCCTCTTCCGTAGCACTAAGAATGTGCGTTTTTTCGTCATTCGCACCATATCAATACACGCCACCGCCGTTATTTGACACATGCGCACCGAACGGGTGCCGGGCGCCTTGAAAACAGTTTATTACAATTACGGCATATAAATTGCCTTAATTATTCATTGTTCAATGACTTGCTTTCAAAGCCGAAACCTCATGCCTGATTATCAATGAGCGCCCCGATTCATCAGAACATCTCGAAAATTCGCCGCGACTATAACGCTTGGGTCGCTAACGAATCTCTAGAAGATTATGCACTTCGTTTTGCGCCGCGCAGTTTTCGCAAATGGTCCGAGTTCCAAGTGGCCAATACGGCCTTCGGATCGACTTCGTTTCTGGTTTTGGAAGCCATCGGCGGTTTTCTGTCTATCAATTACGGATTTACCAACGCGTTCTGGGCCATTTTAGTGGTTGGCCTAGTCATCTTCATCACCGGTTTTCCCATAAGTTATTATGCCGCCCGGTATAACATCGACATCGATTTACTGACTCGTAGCGCCGGTTTCGGCTATATCGGCTCGACCGTTACCTCGTTGATTTATGCCTCGTTTACCTTCACGCTTTTTGCACTCGAAGCGTCGATCATGTCGCTCGCACTCGAACTCTATTTTCAAATCCCGATCGCATTGGCCCATGTCATCAGCGCGGTGATCGTAATACCGTTGGTCGCATTCGGAATCACGACGATCAGCCGGCTGCAACTATGGACTCAGCCGATCTGGCTGATTTTGTTGATCGCGCCTTATATCGCCGTTTACCGGCACGAACCCGAAGCGCTACTGACACTCAAAACCTATTTTTGGATCGCCGGCAGCGGACGCGATTTCGACTGGCTATTGTTCGGCAGCGCTGCGACGGTGGCTTTTTCGATGGTCGCTCAAATCGGCGAACAAGTCGACTTTTTGCGTTTCATGCCCGAAAAAACTCGACAGAACCGCTTTCGTTGGTGGTTCGGTACCATTGCCGCCGGTCCCGGCTGGGTATTATTCGGCATGCTCAGACAGTTAGGCGGGGCTTTGCTCGCACATCTCGCACTGCGTAACGGCATCGCAGCGGAGCACGCACACGAACCGACGCAAATGTATTTGATCGCTTATAACGATCTGTTCGGCAATCCTGCGATTGCGCTCGCCGTCACGACGCTGTTCGTCGTCATCTGCCAGATAAAAATCAACGTAACCAACGCCTATGCCGGCTCACTCGCCTGGTCGAATTTTTTTTCGCGAGTGACGCACAGTCATCCCGGACGCGTCGTTTGGTTAGTATTCAATGTCTCGATCGCGTTATTGTTGATGGAGTTCGGCGTTTTCGGCGCTTTGGAAAAAGTGTTGGGTTTGTTTTCCAATATCTCGATCGCTTGGATCAGCGCGGTTGCCGCCGAATTGATGATCAATAAGCCGTTGGGCCTCAGCCCCAAAATCGTCGAATTCAAGCGCGCCTACCTACCCGACCTCAATCCGGTCGGCATTATCGCAACCTTATGCGCGTCGATCGTTTCGATACTGGCCTACCTTGGCGCCTTCGGCGATTATCCGCGTGCTTTCTCGGCGTTTATTTCGCTTGGCCTAGCCTTTATTCTTGTTCCTCTCATCGCAGTCGTTTCCGGGCCTAAACATTATCTGGCTCGCGACCGGGACGAAAACAACAAGGCGTCTCATCAACACTGCAGCATTTGCGGCAACGCATTCGAGCAGGAAGACATCGCCTATTGTCCAGCCTATCAAGGCAGTATTTGTTCGTTGTGTTGCACGCTCGAAGCGCGATGTCTGGATGCTTGCAAACCCGGAGCACGACTCGACGATTATTTGGAAATAGTGGCCCGGCGCTTTCTGCCGAAAACGCTATCGCTACAGGCTCGTTTGCGATTACTGCGCTTTGGCCTGCTGTTTTTGTTTCTGACGGTACTTACCAGTATTTTTATCGGCATCATTTATTATCAGGATTTGTTGACCGCCCAACCTTATCCACCTGCTTTTCGACTGTTATTGGAAAATTTCGTCAAGATTTATGCATCGTTGTTGGTATTTATCGGTTTGTGTACCTGGTGGCTGATTTTGAACGATGAGAGCCGCCGCGTCGCCCATGAAGAAACGGCTAAACAAACGCAATTATTGTTGATGGAAATCGAGGAACACAAAAAGACCGACGTGAAACTAGCCCAAGCCTTAAAAATGGCCGACGCTGCCAATAGCGCAAAAAGCCGTTTTTTGAGTAACATGAGCCATGAAATCAGAACACCCCTCAATAGCATCATCGGTTACGCTTATATTCTTCATAAAGACACGGAAATACCTGAACGCCGCCGCCAAGCGGTCGAAACATTAAAACGGAGCGGCGAACATTTGTCATCGCTAGTCGAAGATATCCTCGATATTGCGAGTATCGAGGCGCGTAAATTCGAAATTAAATCGGCGCCGTTTCATTTTCCGGCTTTTATCGATCATTTAGTGCGGGTCTACAAACCCCAGGCCGAATCGAAAGGTTTATCGTTTTGCTGCCAGTTCACCCATTCCCTGCCCCAGCGAATTCGCGGCGATGAAAAACGGGTCGGACAAATTCTGATTAATTTGCTGAGTAACGCCGTCAAGTTCACAGAAACGGGAGGTATCATCTTCCGCATCGGTTACAGCGGCGAGGTCGCCAACTTTCAAGTCATCGACACCGGCAAAGGCATCGAGCCGAAACATTTGCAAAACATCTTCCAACCCTTCACACGGATACACGACAGTAGCGGAAATGCCGTTTCAGGCAGCGGACTCGGGCTTACGATCAGCAAAATTTTCGCCGAAATCATGGGAGGAGAACTGTCGGTTACGAGCGAACCCGGTCGGGGCTCTGCATTCACGGTACGCCTGTTTTTACCGAATCAAGGCGCGACGCCGGAAGCCGTCAGAGATAATGACGTCCAAGGCTACTCAGGACGCCGCAAACGCTTGCTCGTCGTCGACGATCAGGCTGAACATCGCGATTTAATCGTCTCGATTCTGGAACCCCTCGGTTTCGTCATGGATGAAGCCGAATCCGGTGGAGTTTGTATCGACATCGTTTCGGACAATCCTCCCGACCTCATTCTGCTCGATCTTTCGATGCCGGATATCGACGGTTTAGCAACCGCTACTGTGCTACGCGAGAAAGGCTATAAACACCCCATCGTTGTACTGAGTGCTAACGCCTATTTGACGGACCGAGTCGCCGCTATCAACGCCGGTTGCAACGATTTTCTCTCGAAGCCGGTAAAAATTCGCGAATTATTATACAAACTTGGACTGCATCTCTCGCTGGAATGGATTCACCAGCATGATGACACGCTTGTTTTGAATCAGTCGGCAAATAATGCGATCGTATTCCCCCCGCAACAAGTAATCGACGAACTCGCCGGATTCGTTCGAATCGGCGATTTAACCGGATTGAAGACTCGATTAGACCTTTTAGCTTCGGAATACGCGCTATTCGTCGCCAAAATAAAAAAATTGGCCTACGAATTTAAAATCGGGGAAATCAAAAAACTGCTGTTATCGAGTAATGATGTTGAAATTACGCGAGTGAAGACCGATTCGATCGATAAGATTTGAACTTGCGATTATGAATATTCAGCCTTTATCCTAAATTCAGCAATTTGACCATGAAGCACATGAAGTTCCTATAGAATTTCAATATATTACCTAAGCGTTCTCGCTAACATCTTGAGTGGTAATTATTCACATCCCCCCTATCGTTCCCACGCAGAGCGTGGGAACGATAGTTGCTCGGGGACTGAATATTTACCTTGGGCGAGTGAATGATCCATACAAATTCATAGCAAGTTATTGAATTAAATTCATATTCTTCATGTTATACCCTTTGCCAGTCAAATTTCGGCGTCGGGATGCCCGTCAAAGGACGCCGTGAATACGTCCATGTAGGCTCCATGACAGCATCCATGCTGCCAAAGCCTTTGACGAACACCCCGACGCCTCCATACGCTAATGCCGAAATTTGAAGTGCGATAGGTATATTCATGGTGAAACGCTTTTTTAGGTTTATGGGCCTGCATTTAACATTTACCAAAATGGCTTGGAAACAATTTTAAATTATGACTGCGGCAAATCATTCCGTTAATAAGGGCACAGTATTGATCATCGACGATACGCCCGGTAATTTGGCGTTTTTATCCGACACGCTCTCGGAAGCCGGGTACCGGGTGTTGGTCGCCATCGACGGGCATTCCGCACTCGAGCAAATCGGTTTTTTGCACCCCGATATTATTTTGCTCGATGTCGTCATGCCGGGAATCGACGGTTTCGAAACCTGTCGAAAAATAAAGAGCAATCCGGCCACAACCGACATTCCTATTTTGTTCATGACCGGACTGGGCGAGCTGGATAATCTATTAAGGGGCTTCGACGAAGGCGGCCTGGACTATATTGTCAAACCGATCAAACCGACCGAAGTTTTGGCACGAGTCGATGTTCATCTGACCCAAGCCAGAACAATCAGCCGCGCCAAAACCGCGTTGAAACATGCCCCGTTCGCCGCTTTAACTGTGGATAGGTCCGGACGGATTACTTGGCTGACACCATGCGCGGAAACATTGTTGAGCCAATTAACCGAAAAACTTGATTCAAGCCGGAAAGTAGAAATCGGCGCACTCCCTCCGCAACCGATTTCGGGATGGCTCCGAGAACAAATTCAGGCTAACCATATAGGTCGGGAATTACCTTCGGAAATAGATCACATACTCGGCAACTTATCGATCAAACTCTCTCGAAGCGCGGACTCCCATGAATTCCTACTGCTTTTGCAACAACGCGCAGGCTCACGAGATTGGAATCTTGAGTCGCTGAAAGACTCCTTGGGTCTTACATTAAGAGAAGCGGAAATACTGATGTGGATTTCCCGCGGCAAAACCAACAAAGAAATCGGCATCATCCTCGGCAGTAGCCCACGCACCGTGAACAAGCATTTGGAGCATATCTTCGAAAAACTCGGCGTTGTCACGCGAGCCGCCGCCGTTGCCATGGTCATGCAAAAAGCTACCTGATTAGCAAGTTTCTTCAGCTAAAGCCCAAAAACCGGCATATCCCTAGCAGGACGGGGTTTGCAACCCTGTCCTAAACGTTTTGACTTTGGCCGAAGTTAGCCGAAATGTTTAGGGCAAACCGAAACGTTGGGGACGGGTTAAATAACCCGTCCCGCAAAGGGACGGCAAAGCGTAGCTTCACATCAATGTAACCTGAATATCGGCAATCCATGCCGAGATGACGAATAATGCCGCATATGCACCATAGAGCAGGCACTAAGTTGGCGCTTATGGGGGCTATTGTTAGTCTTTTGTCGGTGATCTTAGACTATAAAGTGCCAAGTGCAGGGTGAGCATTGCGCAACTGGGCCGGGACATCTTGTTGGGTTCGGCGCCGTGGAAAGATGCGCGATGCGTACCTACGGTGCTGGGTTCAAGGCGGTCCTCGCTAGTCACACCCCATACTTTCATAAAGTTAGCCATTTTTTGAGTATGGAGGGAGTAAGAAAATAATGCGTCTTCCGCCAGGGATTGTCGGAATCCAGCCCCCAGTGCCAAGAATGGCACTGCGTAGCTTCACATCCATGCAACCAGGACCCGAGTAATCCGCCGGGGCGATGCATTTATGGGTTGAATTCGCCGCGTTTCAATTTTAGCTAAAACTTATAAATAACTAGTGAATACTCTATTCTGCGGACAAAATCGCAGTTATAAACTGTAGCGTCTGAAACAATTATAACCGCTATCTTTATTTTGATTTTAGGCTTTAAACTAAAATATCGTAGTAACAGATAGTCAATTTTCGATTGACCCCCACTTTAGGGCTGCCTGGAGGCAGCCCTCTTTTTTCCGATTTATACCTTTCGCACTTCAAATTTCGGCAGTGCTTGAGGAGGCGCCAGGGTGTGCGGCAAAGGCTTTGACAGCAGGGACGTATTCACGGCGTCCTTTGACGGAGCCCCCTGGGCCGAAATTTGACCAGCAAAGGGTATAAAACGATATCGAAGGTGCTTCGTTTTACCCCAGCGACGAATTTCCTTAGCCAAAACTCCTTTTTCCTAGGATTCGATTTTTCTTTCTCGCACTTATTGTCGATAGCTATTGAAATGCACTGGCGAATTGCCTATGCTCCGCAAGCGGAGTTTGAATTATACCCATCGTAGATCAAAATTCGGCACCGGGGTGTCTCCGTCAAAGGACGCCGTGAATACGTCCCTGTAGGCTCTCTATACCGGCTCCATGCTGGCAAAGCCTTTGCCGGACACCCCCGCGCCTCTTTAGGCAATGTCGAAATTTCAAGTGCGAAAGGTATAAGTCCGCATTTCATAACGCTCGACTCGATTCACGGCACATCAACAACGATATTGCCCTATAAGCCCACAGGTCTAATCGGTCAGTAGCCCTCATACCGGGACGATGTGCTTAAACAAAAACAAAAAGGAAGCACTATGAAAATTGGTATCCCTAAAGAAGTACACGAAGGTGAAAAGCGCGTCGCGACGACGCCCGAGGCCGCCGAAAAAATCATAAAGCTCGGCTTTTCGGTCGCGGTCGAATCCGGCGCGGGTCTCGGTGCCGATATTTCCGATGACGCCTATCGAAAAGTCGGTGTCGAGATTGTCGATAGTCCCGAAAAAATTTGGGAGGACTGCGATCTGGTCATGAAGGTACGTCCGCCGCAAAAACATCCGAAACTCAAAAAAGACGAAGCCGAATTGCTCAAGGACGGCGGTCATTTAATCAGTTTTATTTGGCCTGCACAAAATGAACAATTAATGCAGAAGCTGGCCGCGAAAAATGCCACGGTACTGGCGATGGACAGCATTCCCCGAATATCTCGCGCGCAAAAAATGGATGCGCTCAGTTCGATGGCCAACATTGCCGGCTACCGCGCAGTGATCGAGGCGGCTCAACATTTCGGCCGCTTCTTTACCGGCCAAATCACCGCGGCCGGTAAAATTCCACCCGCCAAAGTCTTGGTCATCGGCGCCGGCGTTGCAGGGCTTGCCGCGATCGGTGCCGCAAAATCGCTTGGTGCGATCGTCCGGGCTTTCGATACCCGCCCCGAAGTGAAAGAGCAAATCGAAAGCATGGACGCCGAATTCTTGATGCTGGATTTCGAGGAAGAAGGCTCCGGCACCGGCGGCTATGCCAAAACCATGTCCAAGGAATTCATTGAAGCCGAAATGGCCTTGTTCGCGCAACAAGCCAAGGATGTCGACATCATCATCACGACCGCTTTGATTCCCGGAAAACCGGCACCTAAGTTGATTACCAAGGCAATGGTCGAGTCGATGAAATCCGGCAGCATCGTCGTCGATTTAGCCTCGGAGCAAGGCGGCAACTGCGAACTCACGCAAAAAGACAAGGTCGTTGTCGAACACAACGTCACGATCATCGGCTACAGCAATCTGCCCAGTCGCTTGGCCAATCAATCCAGCCAACTCTATTCTACCAATTTAAGACATTTGTTGACCGACCTTTGCCCGGAAAAAAACGGACAACTCAATATCGACATGGAAGATGAAGCGATACGCGGCGCCACGGTCATCAAGGAAGGCAAGATTACCTGGCCGCCGCCTCCGCCGACATTGTCTGTCGTGCCGAAAACAACGGACGATACCAAAGTCCCGGCCGTCATCGAGAAGCCTTCAGGATTGCCGATACCGCAACCGGTTAAACAACTGCTACCGCTGATTCTCGGAGGCCTGGCGCTGTTCAGTGTCGGATCGGTCGCACCGGAATCGTTCATGTCGCATTTCACCGTGTTCGTGCTGGCCTGCTTCATCGGTTATCAAGTGATCTGGAATGTCTCGCCGTCGCTGCATACGCCGTTGATGAGCGTTACCAATGCGATTAGCGGCATCATCGTGATAGGCGCGTTGATCCAAGTCTCGGCGCCGGGCTTTTTGATGACGTTATTGGCGGGTCTCGCCGTGTTGGTCGCGTCGATCAATATCGTCGGCGGCTTTGTCGTAACGCGCCGTATGTTAGAAATGTTCAGGAAATAGGAAGGTCCCATGTCTCAAAGTCTAGTTTCAATGTCTTACATCGCGGCGGCCGTTCTGTTTATCTTGAGCCTGAGCGGACTCAGCAATCAAGAAACCGCCCGTCGCGGCAATTATTACGGCATGGCCGGCATGACCATCGCGATCTTGGCCACGGTGCTGAGCGATTCGGTCACGGCCTATGTCACGCTGATCATTGCCTTGCTAATCGGCGGTACTATCGGCGTCAAAGCCGCTCTGAAAGTCGAAATGACGCAAATGCCGGAATTGGTTGCGATCATGCATAGCCTGGTCGGGCTAGCGGCGGTTCTGGTCGGCTACGCGAATTTTATCGAGGAAGGCACTTCCCTTTTCGGAGTCGAAAAAACGATACATGAAATCGAAATTTATGTCGGCGTGCTGATCGGCGCGATTACGTTTTCCGGTTCGGTGATCGCATTCGGAAAGCTTAGCGGCCGTATCGACGGTAAACCGCTAATATTGCCCGCCCGGCACTGGCTTAATCTTAGTCTGCTGATCTTGGCTATTTTGTTCGGCAAATGGTTTCTCGCGCAAGCCGAAACCGGCGGCGGCATGCTTCCGTTACTGTTGATGACGGTTATCGCGCTGGCCTTCGGTGTACACATGGTCATGGCGATCGGCGGCGCGGATATGCCGGTCGTTGTTTCGATGCTGAACAGTTATTCCGGATGGGCCGCAGCCGCGACCGGTTTCATGCTTAGTAACGATTTATTGATCGTTACCGGCGCGTTGGTCGGTAGCAGCGGCGCGATCTTGAGCTACATCATGTGCCGTGCGATGAACCGGCATTTTCTCAGCGTGATTGCCGGCGGTTTCGGTACCGGTAGCAGCGGCGCGGCGGCTGAAATCGTCGGCGACGTCAATCCGATCACGCCGGAAGAAACCGCGCAATTGCTGATGTCGGCAGGACACATCGTGATCGTTCCAGGCTACGGCATGGCAGTCGCACAGGCGCAGCATACCGTGTTTGAAATCACAAAACTGCTCCGCCACAAGGGTAAGAATGTGCGCTTCGGTATTCACCCTGTCGCGGGACGCATGCCCGGCCACATGAATGTACTGCTGGCCGAAGCCAAGGTCCCTTACGACATCGTTTTTGAAATGGAGGAAATCAACGAAGACTTTCCCCATATCGATGTCACGCTGGTGATCGGCGCAAACGATATCGTCAATCCGTCGGCGCTCGACGATCCGAACAGTCCGATCGCCGGCATGCCGGTTCTTGAAGTCTGGAAGGGTCAAACGACGATCGCGATGAAGCGCAGCATGGCCTCGGGCTACGCCGGCGTCGGCAATCCCTTGTTCGTGATGGAAAACACCCGCATGCTGTTCGGCGATGCGAACGACACGCTGCAGGCGGTTTTGAAAGCGTTGAGCGCTTAAAAAAAGCGGGGGCCTAACTCCCCATAAGCGCCAACTTAGTGCCTATTCTATGGTGCGTTTATGGCTTTATTCGTCATATTGGTATGGGTTGTCGATATCCATGTTGCATGGATGCGGTGCTACGCATTGCCATCCTTGGCCCTGGATTCCGCCAATCCCTGGCGGAATGACGCGTTCCTTCCTTAAGTTGGCGCTTATGGCCTAGCTCCCTAGCCGGACGGAGTCTTTGCTCCGTCCGCTTCAACCGAAGACGGCATGATTTTCCGCGCCTACTGTCGAGGCAACACATGATGTCCAATAGAATTATTTTGTCACTCCGGTTCATCTTCCTCTTCGTTTCAATCGCGATGATTTACGAAGTGGTGAGCACTCGATCGCATTTATTTTAAACCACTAGACTGCTGCTTGTTTGTTAGAATAATGCAATATAAATTGTAACTATTCAGCGCATGCGGTAGGTTGGTGTCAGGCATTGATTTCTAAGGACGCGTGAATACATCCCTGTAAGCTCTGACTGCAACGTCCTGTTGCAGACAGCCTTATAAATCAATGCCTGACACCTTCTCATACATGACTTATGCTGAATAATTACTATAAATTAAAACTTCTTGCAAAATAGACAAACGGCCTCCCCTGCTTGCATTAGGATTATTTGCATGGCTCGACGCTCCCTTAACAAATTAAGGTTCAAGGTGATTTATCATGGACGTGAAGAACGTAGATATATTAATTGTTGACGATACCCCCGCCAACCTCCACTTATTGGCCAGTATTCTTAAGGAAGAAGGCTATAAAGTCAGACCTGCCGCAAATGGTGAAATGGCTTTGGCGGCCATTGCTAGCAGGGCCCCCGACTTGATCCTTTTGGACATTAAAATGCCCGGCATGAACGGCTTTGAAGTTTGCGCACGCTTGAAGTCCGACCCGTCCACACGCAATATTCCGGTACTATTCATCAGCGCCCTAACCGACGTCACCGATAAACTCAAAGCCTTCAGTGTCGGTGGACTGGACTATATTAGTAAGCCCTTCCAGTTCGAAGAGGTCAAAGCGCGCGTTTCCACGCATTTGCAGTTGAAAGAACTGCAAAATCAGATGGAACGAAAGATCGAGAATGGCGTGCGAAGGATTCAACAACTCAACCGGGAAATTATCGACACGCAGCGCGAAGTCATTTTAACGCTGGGCGAAATTTGCGAAACGCGCTCTCACGAAACGGGCCTGCATGTCAGGCGCGTGGCCGAGTTCAGCTATTTGCTCGCGCAACTGCGCGGCTACGAAGAAGCGGAATTGATCAAACACGCCTCGCCGATGCACGACATCGGCAAGGTGGCGATTCCGGATCATATTCTAAACAAACCCGGCAAACTGACTGCCGAAGAATGGAAGATCATGAAAACCCATAGCGAATTGGGCTTTCAAATGTTATCGGTTTCTAATCGACCGCTATTGCGCATGGCGGCAATCATCGCGCAGCAACATCATGAGAAATGGGATGGCAGCGGCTACCCCCTGGGCTTACAAGGCGAAAATATTCATATCGCAGGCCGCATCACCGCGATCGCCGATGTCTTGGATGCCCTTGGCCACGAGCGCTGCTATAAACCGGCTTGGGCAATAGACGACATACTGGATTTTTTTAATGAACAAAGAGGCAAACACTTCGACCCGGTACTAATCGATTTGTTTATGGAAAATCTCGATCAGTTCTTGGCCAAGATAGAATTTTTTAAACAATTAGATCGATTCGACGCGACCATCGTTTGAGGCCGAAGCATGCCTTTCGCACTTCACACTTCGGCACCGACACTCCATACTCTGAACGCACAAAAACACAAGAGAAACCTCATGCTTTCAGCATTAAGACTATTGATTGCCCTACTCCTAACGCAAACTCCGGCTTTCGCTAAAGAAATCGCACTCCCCGTTCCTCCCGAATCTGTCGGTCTATCTTCGCCGCGATTACAGCATATCAGCCGTTTAATCGACCGGCATATCGACGAGAAAAAGATCGCCGGCGCCGTCGTACTCGTCGCGCGTAAAGGCGAGATCGCCTATTTTCGCGAAGCGGGACAAGCCGGCACCGACCAGGCCATGCAAAAAGACACTATTTTTAGAGTGGTGTCGATGACCAAACCGTTGACTAGCGTGGCGACGATGTTGTTGTACGAAGAAGGCAAGCTATTGCTGTCCGATCCCGTTTCTAAATACATCCCCGAGTTCAAAGATCCCAAGGTATTGGAAATGCAACCGCCCGGCTCGGCATCCGAATACAAACTGGTGCCTGCAAAACGGGAAATAACCATTCGCGATCTCCTCAGCCATACTTCCGGCTTGCTATATCTGTTTCCTAATAACTATTATCATGAACGAAACCGGCAGTTAGTGGTCGATTTCTACAAAGAAGCGGGGATTACCGACGGTTTTTGCCGGCCGAACGAAACGATTGGCGACATGGTCAAACGGCTTGCGCGCTTGCCGCTTTATCAGCATCCGGGCGAACTTTGGGAATACAGTCTCGCCAGCGACGTGTTGGGTTATCTGGTGGAAGTCGTATCCGGCATGCCGTTCGACCGATTCATGCAACAACGCATTTTCGATCCGCTAAAAATGCACGACAGTCATTTTTATTTGCCCAAGGAAAAAATGCACCGCCTGGCTTCCGTTTGGAAAAGCGATTGGCAAGGCTCCTTGGCTCCCGCCCCCGACAAGATGCTTGACGGCGATCTAGCCCTATGTCCATCCGATGCACTGGCCTTATCCGGAAAATACCTTACCGGCGGCGCCAATGTATTGTCCACGGCACATGACTATTACCGTTTCGCGCAAATGCTGCTCAACAAGGGCGAACTGGACGGCGTGCGCCTGTTGAGCCGTAAAACGGTGGAGTTGATGACCGCTACCAACCATATCGGCCATTTCGATGCGGACTTCTTACACGGGCCGGGCTGGAAATTCGGCTTAGGCTTCGCCATTCAGCAAGACCGCGAACATGATGTCGATTCCGGCGATCCGGGCGTATTCGAATGGGCGGGCATCTACTCGACCCGCTTTAGCATTAACCCGAAAGAAGAAACCATTACAATATTCCTGTCGCAAACCTCGCCGTTCAACTTGCATTTCGGATTGTGGGATACCTTGCTGGTGTTGACCAACTCGGCCATTATCGATTAAACGAAGGACTGACATGAAATTCACTAAAAATCCGTTTCGATTGAGCATTGCGTTAATCGCAATCTTATTGTTTTCCGCCAACTCCTCAGCGACGGGACCTCGCATCAAACTCGACATGTTCACCGACAGCGCCAATGTCATTTACGCGCTTGACGGCCCGCCCTTGATCACGACCCAGCTTAGCGGGGGCGGAGTAGCGCTCGAACTCGTCAACACGATCATGGAAAGACAAAATATCCAAGCTCCGATCAATACCCTCCCTTTATCGCGCATGCTGAAATATTACATGTTTCAAGAAAACGCGTTGGCCTTGGTCGGCTCTCCGCTTAGCTTTACTGAAGACCAACAAAAATCACTGATTTTCATTCCGCTATTGCGCTTACAGGATCATTATTTTATTTACCGCCCCAATCAATCCGAAGGATTTCCGTGGTCGGGCGACCTTAAAGCTCTGGCCGGACGCGTCTATGGCGCGAACCCGGAGGAAGATGTCAGCGCTTACCGGCAAGCCGGTATTAAAACGATAACAGGCAACACACTCAACCTATTGGAAAGGTTGAAATCCGGTTCGGTCGATTTCATCGGCGATACGGAATTGACCGTCGATTGGTTTCTCGATAAAAACTTATCGACCGAAAAGCCGCGTTTTATCAAGCTGGAACCCGCTGCGGGAGAGCGCAACTTATCCATTATTTTCAATAAAAAGCACCCGGAAGGCGAATCCTTGGCAAAGCAATTCAGACAAGGCCTCGATGCCATCATCGCCGACGGAACTTACCAAAAAATACTCGAACAGGCATTCGGCGAAAATAAAGCCGTAAGCACGTCCGTCTTACCTCTCAAGTAGATTGTCGATGCGTTGGTTTTTGTTATCGCTTTGGCTAGGCATCCCGATCGCGCGTGCCGATACCGATTTCGTCGTCATCGATGCGAATGAAAGCGTCCCCTATTGGTGTCGATTCACCCCCGAAGGAGGCATGGGCAGCGAGTTACTGCAAGCCATGTCGTCCGCCGCGGGCTTAACCACGCAAATTCGTTTCGTACCGCTGTCGAGAATGATTGAAGACCGGTCCAATAACGACTCGGGTAACCCCGAGTTTTTCATGTGGCAACAAGAGTTTGCCGCGATCATCCCGATCGCGATTTCGGAAATGTCGCTATTTTATTATCGCCCTCATCACTCTAAACCGCTGAAAGTCAAAGGCTTTGACGATCTCAAATCTTATAAGATCGGCGTTTTAAAAGGCATTTTGATCGACCGAAAAGCCTTGGAACAAATGGGGCTCACTTTTGAAAGCAGTTATACTCAAGCCTCCTTATTCAAAAAACTTAAAGTAGGCCGTATCGACTTGGTCATTGAAATCGATTTAGTAGGCCGGCAAATGATTAATCAACTTTATCCGGAACTTGCCGATGATTTCGTCCGCATGCCGCTATCCAATACCGTTTCGCCGATCGCGATCATGATCGATGCCAATTATCCGAACGCCGACAGTATTGCCGAACGTTATCGAAAAGGCTTAGCAAGCATTATCGCTAATGGCGAGTATCAACGAATCGTCGAACGTTATTATCCTGACAGCAAACTGCCGGACGGTTGGTTTGACAATTTGTACCGTTTCCAACAAATGTATGCCTATTAAGGCTCTGCATGAAATTCCGTTTAAAAAGCATCAAGTCCAGGCTCACCCTCTTACTGCTGACCATTGCCGTAATGGGTTTCGGCCCTTACGAAACTTACAACTATATCCAGACAAAGCAGCGTCTCCATGATGAACTGGAAATTTCGGCCGATAGGCAAATAAGGCGCTTGAAAGAAAGTCTCATCATTCCATTATGGGAAATGGACGACCATTGGATCGACAAATTAATCAACATCGACATGCTCAACGAGGATACCTATGCGATACAAGTATCCGGCGATGAGAAATTATGGGTCGCCCGAATCCGAAATGACGAATGGCAAGCCATTCCGGGAAATCGTCAACCGATCGACGGCAACTTTGTTTATCGCGAAGGCTCGGTGAAACAGGATGATATCGAAATCGGTCGAATAAAGCTTTATCTCAGTAAAAAGCGCTTAGATGAGCAATTGCAAGAGGCTCGATTGGTCACCACGATCAGGGGTCTAACGCTCATTTTTCTAATTGTGTTTTGTCTTCGTCTCGCTTTGGAACTGATCGTCGTAAAACCGATGTTACAGTTGCTTGACGTAGTCAAACGAATTGCCGCCGGCAATTACAACGTCACTTTTAACCAGAGGCTACATGGCGAGTTAGGATTATTGGCGCGCGGCATTCTGCAAATGATGCAAAATCTGCATCAGCGTGAAACGGAACGCGATATCGTTACCGCCGAATTACAACAAACCAACAAGAAACTGGCTCACGAATTACACGAGCATGCCAAGGCGCAAATCGCTCTGAAAGAACTGAACGAAACCCTAGAGCAGCGCATCGATGAACGTACCAAGGATTTAAATCGCACCAATCAATCCTTACGGGAAATCAGTCTTGCCTTCGAAAAAGCCAAAAATGACGCCGAATCGGCCAATAAAGCGAAAAGCATTTTCCTAGCCAACATGACCCATGAACTGCGTACGCCAATGAATGCCGTATTGGGATTTTCCAGGTTGATGCAAAGCGATAGCGACCTAACCGCCACGCAACGCGAAAACCTCGACATCATCAACCGAAGCGGAACTTACCTGTTGGAATTAATCAATCAGGTGCTGGACATGGCTAAAATCGAATCGGGGCGCATGATCGTCGAAAACGCACCTTTCGATTTAGGCTCCGTAATCCGCAACATCATCGACATGATGCAAGAGCGCGCCAAGTCGAAAGGCTTGCAACTACGTATCGACCAATGCTCGACCTTTCCCCGATTTATCGATGCCGACACCGCAAAATTTCGGCATATCCTGGTCAATCTTTTGAGCAATGCAATCAAATACACGAAACAGGGCGAAATCACCTTAAGGCTCAATGCGCACCGCCAAACCGACCGAGACGGTTTGATGTTGGTTTGCGAGGTTGAAGATACCGGGATTGGCATAGCCACCGAAGACATACCCTATATTTTTGCCCCATTCGTACAGCTAGGTTCTTTATCGGATCAACAAGGTACGGGCTTAGGCCTTGTCATTACCAAGCAATATGTCGAACTCATGGAAGGCGTGATTAGCGTTCATAGTCAGCCGGGAAAAGGTTCGCTATTTCGCGTCGAGATTCCGGTCGGCGATGTCGCCGAATCTACGATCGAAGACTTTCATGACTCCATCAATAGCCGCGTTATCGGTCTGGAACCCGGCCAACCCGACTACAAAATACTGATCGTCGAAGACAAAGCGGAAAATCGCTTGTTGTTGAAAAAAATATTGAAATCGGTCGGCTTTAACGTTATGGAGGCAACAAACGGACAAGAAGGCGTCGAGGCATTCAAACAGTGGCATCCAGATTTTATCTGGATGGACCGACGCATGCCGGTCATGGATGGAATCGAAGCGACTAAAACCATTCTAGCCTTGCCGGAAGCCGACAAGGTCAAAATCGCCGCGGTCACGGCATCGGTTTATTTGGAAGATCGGCAAGCTTTTTTGAAGGCCGGAGCCTGCGACATCGTTAACAAACCCTATCGTAACGAGGAGATTTTCGATTGCATGGCCAAGCATTTAGATGTGCGCTATTTATATGATCAAACCGAAATTAAAAGCGCTTCAAACGATGAAATGATTCAGGAAAATCTACTTGAAAAGCTCAAACAGCAACCCTTAAACTGGCTTAAGTCGTTGGAACTTTCCGCAATCGAACTGGATGTCGAGCAATGCCTCGAACTTGTCAAGAGCGTCGACACGGACGACACCGAACTTTCGGAGCAATTATTAGCAATAATTAATCACTTCGAATTTGACCGTCTATTGCAGCTATTAACAACAGTCCAACAAAATATGAAAGAGAGTTAGGATTGGATCACACTCCTTTCATACTGAAAAACCGTACGACTTGATTTATACCTTTCGCACTTGAAATTTCGGTAGCGCCGGAGGGGAGGCATCGGGTCGTCTCGGCAAAGGCTTTGCCGGAATGTAGCTGGCATAGAGCTTACATTGACGTATTTACGGCGTCCTTTGACGGGCACCCCGAGGCCGAATTTTCATCTACGATGGGCTTATTTTACAGGGCTGTCAGTTGCATCCCTACTTTCAAAATCATCGAACAATTTTTCAGAATGAAGGGCGCAATGAGGAGCCCAAGCCTTATTCTAAACATAAGGCCGTCAAGCTTGTTGCTTATTACGAAATGCCGGTGTTAAAGTACAGATAAGATTGATTGAATAAAGTCGCATGGCGTCTTAATAAAGGTAAGGAACGAGCATGAAATAACTTCGACAACTTCTGGGAGGGGGATCGGTGGCTCGATTGACAGCTGTCGGCGGCAGGGAAAGCCGCCGTCAAGCCTACATGGAAGTATTCACAGCGTCCTGTCAAGCGAGTCACCGAATCGCCGCAAAGCCTACTACTTGTAGCAGTTATTTTGTGCATATTCCTTAGTCAAATCAATTAACTGTCACACCACTTTTTAACGGTTACGCTTATGATCCATCATGCCCTAGCCTTACATTTCCACCAACCAGCCGGTAACCTTGAGTTTCTTTGGGAACATGAACCTTGGGAAGCGGAAAGAATTCTCTTTGCGCTTGACCGGATTCCGAGAACGCTTTGGCCATATCAAGGCTTGGGTAAAGTCCATATCTCGTTATCGGGAACTTTACTCGAAACTCTGTCGAACCCCTCTTTCCAGCAGCTCGTATACGGAAAAGTCGACTGCGGTACGTTGCTATGGTATCTCCAAAATGAAGAGATCATCAGAGTACTCGGCTCCGCTTATTACCACCCCGTTCTGCCCCTGATACCCATAGCCGATCGCGAGCCTCAGGTGGAGCGCTGGCTGGGTATAGGAAAACACCTCTTCAACCGCGAGAAATTTACAGGTTTTTGGCCGCCGGAAATGGGTTTCACGATGGAGATGATTCCACTACTCAAACGATTCGGCTACCGATATGTGTTTGTCGATAGCGAACATGTGGAAGCATTAACACCGATGAGCTGGGAAGAATTGCATTATCGGCCTCACATAGCCCGTAACGGCACCGATAGCATCGTAGTGATCGTCAGAGACAGAGATCTATCGAACGCTCAAGAGTCCGGGATGGACTACGGGTGGTTCAGCCGCGAGGTTCACGATAGAACCCGTTGGTGTAATTTCGAACCGTTAGTCACAACCTGTTCCGATGGCGACAATGGCGGCTGGTTCCGCGACACCTCGCCCCATAACAACTTCTGGGGCGTGTTCTATCAAGAGTTCATGGCTCAAGCCCAAAGCGGCACCGATGATATCCGACCTGCATTTGTGGAAGATTATTTGGACGAGCACGGTACCTATGGCGAAGTCTACATCCGCCCGGGCGCTTGGAATACCGGTTGGCATCATGGCCGCGACTTTCAACAATGGACCGGTTCGCAAGCTCAAAAAGACGCCTTGGCTCGTGTCCATGCGATCAGCAAAATCGTTCACGAAGTCCACTGGCAGAATCTAGAACAACAAGATACCAATCATGCTCTGGAGAAATTACTGGAATCCACGATGTGGCATTTGCTTCGTTCGGAAACGAGTTGCAACTTTTATTGGGGAGAAGCTTGGGTTCATCGTTGTCATGAAGACCTTAACGACTGTGTATCGACCTTGGAAGCCATTCACGAACTTCTTACCAATATAAAATGAACGATCAAGATCAGATCGCGCATTAAAAATTAGTCGCGATAAGCGAGAGCATTAAACCGATTGCCAAAAATAAACATACCCAAATGACTCAGGAAATTTGTTCGACTACAAAATCCGGAAATGAGCGCATATACCTTTCGCGCTTTAAACTTCGGGAGTGCCTGAGGAGGTCCCGGGTGCTCGGCAAAGGCTTTGCCAGCGTGGAGCTGGCATAGAGCTTACATGAACGTATTAACGGCGTCCTTTGACGGGCATCCCGGGGCCTAATTTTGATCTACGATGGATATAATTGCGCTCTGTTACCTTTCCCGCCCTGCAGTAGATGGGCCGAAATATCTTCAGTTGGGTTTGTTTGTCGCCGGAAATCGCTTAAACCAACGTTTATCGTTGATACTTCACCCCCTCATCATCCCTATCGTCAAGCTTTCAAGGAAGGCAAAGCCATTGCTATACCTTTCGCACTTCAAATTTCGGCAATGCCAGAGGAGGCGCCTGGGCGTCCTTTGGCGGACACCCAGGCGCCGAATTTTGATCTACGACGGGTATATAACCTAACGTAAACTTAACCAATGAGGAATCTCAAATGGATCAACTTCCGGAATATGTCGATGAATTTCCCAATTTTTGCGGTGCAGAAGAACAAGTCTTGAAAACCGTCCGACAAGGACGTCGCCAAGAATTCTATCGAGAAGCCGGCAAAATAGACTTCAGCAATACTCGCGCCGCCTGCGCGATTGCACTACACATGCATCAACCGTTGATTCCTGCCGGCGGAGGCGACTTGTCGACCGCGGCCATTATCAGCAATCTGCAATATATGATGGAACACCCCGATATCGGCGACAATCACAATGCCGGCGCGTTCCATTATTGCTATAAACGAATAGGCGAATTTATCCCGCAATTAATCAGTGAAGGCAAGAACCCTCGCGCGATGTTGGAGTATTCCGGCACGCTATTCCATGGTCTGCGCAAGATGGGTCTTCACGATGTTTTCGATACGCTCAAAACCGTCACTTGCAATCCCGAATTCAATCACGCGGTCGAATGGTTAGGCGCGCCATGGGGACATGCCGTCGCCCCGTCGACACCGGTTCAGGATTTTCGTTTACACGTATTGGCGTGGCAACAGCATTTCGCGGCTATTTTCGGTTGGCAAGCCTTAGAGCGAGTCAGAGGCTTTTCGCCATCGGAAATGGCATTGCCCAATCACCCGGATGTCGCTTATGAATTCGTTAAAACACTTGTCGATTGCGGTTATCAATGGGTGCTCGTGCAAGAACATAGCGTCGAACATCCCGAAGACGGCAACAACCCACGTCAGCCGCATTTACCGCATCGTCTGGTTTGCACCAACTCAGCCGGCGAAACCGCGAGCATTATCGCTATTATCAAAACTCAAGGTTCCGATACCAAACTGGTAGCGCAAATGCAGCCTTGGTACGAAGCACAAAGCCTATCGACGCTAACGCTAGCCGGACACAAGGTACCGCCATTAGTAACGCAAATCGCCGACGGCGAAAACGGCGGCGTCATGATGAACGAGTTTCCCGCCAAATTCATGGAAGTCGCTAGGGAATCTTCTTGGGGCGATGTACCTATGATAAATGCCAGCGAATATCTGGAGCATCTTTGGTCGATCGGCATAAAAGAAGATGATTTGCCGGCGATTCAACCGGTTTATCAACGGGCTATTTGGCAGCGGATGAAGCCGGGCGAGGGCTCGGATAGCCTAGCTAAAGTCATCGAAGAGATTAAAGGCGAAGACCATCGATTTCATATGGATGGCGGCAGTTGGACCAACGATTTGTCCTGGGTCCACGGTTATGAAAACGTGCTGGGACCGATGGAAGAGATCAGCTCGCTGTTCAATGAAAAAGTCATTAAAACGAAAATACCGAGTTCCGATGCACGTTATCGTAACGCTCTGTTCCACTTATTGTCATCGCAAACCAGTTGTTATCGTTACTGGGGACAAGGCCAATGGACCGACTACGGACGGGAAATTTGCCGGCGCGCAAAAAATGTCTTGGAATATGATTTTTGATGTTTCAAGCTTTACCATGAAGCCCGCGAAGATCATCAAGTGATTCAAGAAACTGAAACCCTCCTTTGTTTTTCATTTTCTTTGCGGCTTTTCTTCTTTTCGCTCTTTCCCCAGTAGCTATTAAAGCACGTAGCCCGTATGCAGCGTAGCGGAATACGGGAATGGCATGGCTCCGAACTTCCCGGATTGCGGGACGGGTTATTTAACCCGTCCCCAATGTTTCGGTTTGCTTCGCCCACCGCTGAAACGTTTCCGACGCACGGGTTGTAAACCCCGTTCTGCCAAAAATAGAAGCACCGGGGGTACAACGTTTTTCGACAGGCATTCCGGTGCCGCGAAATTTAACTCGCAAAGGGTTTAAATCAGCGTTCGACTTTATAAACGGATAAATAACCGCCCCACCCGCTTTGGTAAACCAAATCAACCCCTTCAGGCAACTTTTTCAGCGAATCGATAAACGGCAGCAGACGAACCAAGAGCGTATTCTTGCTATCGCCTTCCGTTTCCGTCACCCATGTCCGGTAATAACGCCCTTCTTTATGAGCCAGATAGTTGCCTTCCCCGGTTTCATGGGCCCAACGTTTAACCTGTGCGATATCGCCATGCAGGTTGGTTCCGGCCGGAATGTTTTTGTTTTTTAAACCTAAATCCGAACCGCCGTAAGCCTTGATTTCAGACAGCCGCAATAGCACATCATTATTGACCAATAAGTAGATAGGACGCGATTTGCCGAAATACGCGACAATTTCGCTTAATGCCTTGTCTGCATCCATCGTCAGCCAACGCGCCATATGCTCCAATCGATCTCTGTCCTTGTTAGACGCTTCAATCAAGTCTGAACGAAAAGCCCCCCAAACCGAGCTAGAAAAAGTTTCTTCCCCTGGCTTTTGTAGCCAAGCTTCTCGTCCGCTTAAATATTGAATTCGTTGACCGTCGTCCCACCAACTCAAAAACAGCGCCTCTTCAGGCGCATGTTTCAAAATGGCTTCACTGGCTGACTGCCAAATTTCGTTTCGTAATCCCGTTTGACTGGATGAAATCACCCCGTCTTGCGATTCCTTCGGAAAAAGTACCGCGCTCGACCTTGCTCCCGAAGCATTTCGATACTGGACGACTGCTAAGCTGAAAGCATCTTTATCGTCATAACGAAAGGAATAAAGCTGCGCGGAATCGGCCGGAAAAAACCCCGGTAAATCGGTCGGTTGTAAGGATGAAGAATTAACATTCAATCGTTCGTCGGCTTGAACGGCGCCGGGCGAAGCCGGGCCGCTCAATTCATGAAAGAGTATCGCACCGCCTCCCAGCAGCGATGCGATACCGACCAACAATAGAAGCGCTTTTCCGTAGCGTCCTTTTATCACTGTGGTCCTTGGTCCGATTCAGGTTTTGCCGGCTTTAGCAACACATAAGCAATACCTAAACCGAATGCAATTAACAACAACGCACTAAGGAGCAGGCTGTTATCTTTGTCCGAGGACGGTTGTTGGGCCGAAGCGGAAACCGTTTGGAATTTACCGCCCGATTTCATCGCGGCCATTTCGCGCAAACGCGTATCTTCGTCCATAATCTCGGTGTAACCGCGCATCAGGTTCGACCAACCCTCAGTGTAAGTAAAACCGCCGGGATTAGCATGGAAGATGCCTTTATAGTGCTTGATGACATCATGTTCCCACATGTCGGCATAGACCCTTTCAACGTGGCTCGGATTATTGCCTTTAGCCCAGAACAATTGGAAGAATCCGCCGGCCGCATCCTTTTCAGGTGCGGGAGGCGCCGGACGATTGCTGTTTTGGCCGACCAATAAACCATCGTCATAGAGTTTGTTAATGACTTTTTTGGCTTCCTGTTCAACCGCTAGTCCTTGAATCGTGCCTTTATCGGCCGCATCGAGGTAAGCTTTGGCAAAACTGGCCGAGTGACACAGACTACAAGTCTCTACCCATGACTCTTTACGCTCTTCGAACCAAGGATGACCTAAGTTGTCGGCAATCGCCGGAGTCGGGTTGAACGCCCAACGTACCTTGCGCACCAGATTGTGCGAGTATTCGCCCTTGTATTCGAAATGACACAGCTGACAGGTCGGCGCGGTATAGCCGCCTTTAGCGATCGCGTCTTTCAACGGCACTTCGAAATTCCAGTTGGCTTTACCCAAAGTTTGATACTGCGTACCGTGCTTCGAGGTCATGAAGTTTTCGAACTCATTATGATCGACGCCGTTGTGACAAGTCGCACAAGCTTCGGGTTGTCTAGCTTCGGCGACCGAAAAGGTGTGTCGGGTATGACAGCCGTCGCATTTGTTTTGCTGATAATGGCACATGTCGCAGCCTTGAGCGACTTCACGCTCAGGCATCGCCGCCCAAATCGTATTTTCGACGTTAGCTTCCCAATCGACCGCATGCGAAGGATGGCCTTTGCTCCATTGCTTTTGCGGCCATTCTTGATCTTTTTCCGATTCGGCTTCGGCAAACTCGCTCAAATGGCAAGTACCGCAAGCGACCCGGTCCGGCATGACCAAATTTTCGGCGTGATTGATGGTATCTTTACCGACTCCGCCATGACAGTCGATACAACCGACTTGGTCGAGTTGTTGGCCTTTGTCGAGCAAGCCTAGCTTTGTCAAATTGGCTTCGACTTCCGCTAATTTTTTCTTTTTATAGGCGCGCACGTCGCTATCCGGCAAGTTGCGGATCTTTTTCAAATCGCCATGAACACTGTTTTTCCAAGCATGGAATGCGCCGGGTGAGGTGCTTTGGTGACAACCGATACAGGTATCGCGACCAACTTCGCCCTGAACGGTTTTAGGTGGTGTATAGAAATCTTTGGGATTCCAATATTTTTGAATAGGAATCGGCTCCCAATATTTACCGTGAGATCCTTTCCCCGGATGCGATTCGTAATAATCTTTTTTAAGTTGTTCGAAATCGGGTTGTGCGGCGAAGGCAAAATTACCCACTCCAAACCCGATTAGACTGAACAACAACGCGATCAGTAAACTGAGCGATTTGTTTTTCATGACGTTCCCCTCCCAGAGGTTGGTTTGATTTTTTTGTAGTTTGACTGCGTTATACCTTTCGCACTTCAAATTTCGGCAGTGCCTAAGTAGGCACCGTGGTGTTCGGTCGATTTTTGCTCCTCGGCAATTGCTGAGTTACATGGATGTAATGAATGCAGAAAATGCAGGAGCATTTTTCTGTCCTGCATTGCCCTAATACACGCCATCCGTGGCGTAATGCAAAATCGACATTCACGCCATCCATGGCGCTCGCAAAGGCTTTGCCAGCATGGATGCTGGCATAGAGCCTACAGGGACGTATTCACGGCGTCCTTTGACGGACACCCCGCCCCGGCGCCGAATTTTGATCTATGATGGGTATAATAAACTTAGTCATAGCTTCGGAGCACTCTCTCTTGCCCGATTTTTCCACCGAATTGGATAGCCCGATAATAATTTTACACAGCCGATACAGACATATAGTTTCGTATCGAAACTTAATTTTAACAAGAACCGACCTTTTTCCCTAATTTTTATCAAAGCAGCCAATCGGCATGAATGCAGCGGTTCAAGAACCATTATAAAATTCCACACGATTTCGTCCATTTTTCTTTGCTCGATACAAAGCTTGATCGGCGCGAATCAAGACAGAGTCGGCTTGAATATCTTTTGAAATCAATTCGGAAATGCCGATACTGACAGTAGTGGCGATCGCTTGCCCATCGGCTAATAAAGGCGTTTGAGCGAGTTCTTGTCGTAAACGCTCCGCAAATACTCCGGCATCGGAAAGGCTTGTTTCAGGAAGAAATATCCCAAACTCCTCCCCGCCGAGCCGGCCGACAGTATCGATTTTGCGCAGCTCTTTACGCAAAATTGCGGAAAAATGCTTCAGTACCCGGTCACCAACGGCATGACCATATCGGTCGTTGATTTTTTTGAAATTATCCAAATCAAGCATCAAAACCGCGACTTGATGAGAATTATTACGCTCCGAGCGGTTGATCTCCTCGCCTAATCGTTCCATGAAATGCCTTCTATTAGGCAATCCTGTCAGCGGATCGGTAGTCGCCAATTGTATTAGTTCGGCCTCCAACCTTTTACGCTCACTGATGTCCTGCTTAATTCCGACGAAGTGCGTAATCTTACCCTTATCATCCGTGACCGGAGCAATTGTGAGTTCTTCATCATACAAATCGCCGTTTTTACGTTTGTTGATCAATTCTCCGCACCAGGTTTTACCGGAACGAATGGTTTGCCACATGTCATCGTAAAACAAAGAATCCTGCTTTCCGGATTTAACAAGATCTTTCGGAGCCTTGCCGAGCGCTTCCTCGAGCGTATAGCCGGTCAGTTTCCCGAAGGCCGGGTTAGCCCATTCGATGCGAGCATTGGTGTCGGTAATCACAATACCATGACCGACCGCCTCGAGCGCCGCAATCAACAATCGGTCGCGGGCCTCGGCTTGCTTACGTTCGGAAATATCCTCATGCGCCACGACGATGTATTCGTTACTGTCTTTGAAAGGCGTGACCCGGGCATTGAACCAACGCACTTCGTGTTCTGAATGACATGGATATTCCATCTCAAAAATAGCTTTATCACCCTTCATGACCGAACGAATGCCTGCAGCCATTTGCGCTGCTTGATCCGAACTTTCATCCGTTGTGCAATCACAAACAGCTAGATAGTTACTGTCGATAACCGATATACAATTACTCGACGCACCCGCATTATTTTGGTAAAACTCTCGCCATGCTCGATTGACCGCCACAATTGCACCGGATTTATCCAATACGCAAATGTGGGCCGATAACGCGTCGATGGTAGAAACCGCAAACTGTTTGGATTGTTGCAGCTCCTGCTCCATATTTTTCCGATTGGTGATATCGGACAATGTACCGATCATTCGTTGAGGAAGCCCCATATCGGTCCAACTGACGACAACGCCGCGATCCATAAACCATCGCCACTGCCCGTTCTTACACATCAAACGATGCTCGCAATCATAACTGTCGACTCTGCCGTCGAGATGAGCTTGAATATTGGCTATCGCAATCGGCAAGTCCAATGGATAAACGCGCTTCTCCCATTCGTTGAGATTATTGCCAATCTCATCTTCGGAAAAGCCGAGAAGCGCTTTCCATCGCGGAGAATAGAAAACCTCATTGGTCAATAAATTCCAATCCCAAACACCATCGCCGGCGCCCTCCAAAGCAAATCGCCAACGCTCTTCCGCTTCATGTAAACTTTGTTCGAGCTTCGAACGATGTAATGCATACCGGATGGCTCGAATCAAGGCATCCCCATCGAAACGACCTTTGATTAAATAATCCTGAACGCCGGACTCTAATATATCGAGCGCAAAACCTGTATCGTCATGCCCGGTTAAAACAATCAACGGCAAAGAGAAATGAGTGGACGAACGTATCGCTTTTACTGTTTCAAGTCCTTTAGAATCCGGTAACGATAAATCCAACAACAATATATCGTGTTCATTTTTCTGTAACTGCGCTAAGCCTTCGGATAAAGAAACGACCCATGTCAATTCGAAACCGACATCCGTAGACAACTTCAAATAACGACTTACCAGGTGCGCATCACTAGGATCGTCTTCAATTAATAACACTCGATAAGACAACTTGGCATACATGATCAACTCTTTTTGGGCAATCGAGTCAACGTAAACCAATAATTATCAAGTTGCCGAATCGCATCGATAAATTGCGCCATATCGACCGGCTTGGTGATGTAACTAGCCGCACCGAGTTTATACGAGGCCACGACGTCGCGCTCGACATCGGAAGTCGTCAACACCACGACGGGAATAGCCGAAAAGTGCTCGTCTGTCTTGATTACGCTTAAAAACTCCCGACCGTTCATGCGCGGCATGTTTAAATCCAATAAAATCAGATCCGGTTGGGGAGCATTTTTATAAACATCGCCTTCGCGCCTCAAAAAACCCAAAGCATCGCGACCGTCCAATACATGATGCAAGTGACAATACACTTTATTTTCTTTGAGAGCTGACTTCACTAAATGAGCATCGGCCGGCTCATCTTCGACCAGCAAAATATCGAAGGGTTGGCTATTTTCAATTAACATGTTGAATATTTTCGCGATTTTTGTGTATTTGGTGGACAAGATGTTTGAATAATAATCATTTCGAAACCACCGGAATTTTGCCTATCTTGGCTTGCCATTGTTTTGGACCGCTCTTATGAATAGACTCGCCGTCGACATCGACCGCGACCGTGACCGGCATATCCTCGATCACGAATTCATGCACGGCTTCCATGCCCAAATCTTCGAATGCGACGACTCGCGCTTTCCGTATCGCTTTCGAAACAAGGTATGCCGCACCACCGACCGCCATCAAGTAAACCGCACGATGTTTTTTGATCGCTTCAATGGCAATCGGACCGCGTTCCGCCTTGCCGATCATGCCGATCAAACCGGTTTGCGCGAGCATCGCCTCGGTAAATTTATCCATGCGCGTCGCAGTCGTCGGACCTGCAGGTCCGACCACCTCATCGCGGACCGGGTCGACCGGACCTACGTAATAAATGAATTTGTTTGTAAAATCGACGCCCTCAGGCAAAGCCTCGCCACGCTCCAGCATCTCGACGATCCGTTTATGGGCGGCGTCTCGGCCAGTGAGTAGCGTGCCGCTCAGCAATAAAGTTTCGCCGGGCCTCCATGTTGCTATTTCGCCTTTGGTAACGGTGTCGAGATTGACGCGTTTGGCGCTATTCCCGCCTTCCCAAGCAATTTTCGGCCAATCCTCCAAACACGGCACTGGCAGTTCGGCCGGCCCGGAACCGTCGAGTTCGAAATGAATATGGCGCGTTGCGGCGCAGTTCGGAATCATCGCGACCGGTTTATTGGCCGCATGCGCCGGATAATCCTTGATCTTAATATCCAAGACAGTGGTCAACCCGCCCATGCCTTGTGCACCGATACCGAGTGCATTGACCTTTTCGTACAACTCCAAACGTAATTCCTCGAGCGCATTGACCGGTCCGCGCGCAATCAACTCGTGAATATCGACCGACTCCATGCAAGCCTGCTTCGCGAGCAGCATCGCTTTTTCGGCGGTACCGCCGATACCGATGCCTAATATCCCAGGAGGACACCATCCCGCGCCCATCGAAGGTACGGTTTGCATGACCCAATCGACGATGCTGTCGGACGGGTTCAACATCGCAAACTTGGATTTGGCTTCGGAACCGCCACCCTTGGCGGCAATTTCGACTTCGACCCTATCCCCGGGAACGACCTCCATATGTATGACAGCCGGCGTATTATCGCGCGTATTGATGCGTTTGCCGGCCGGATCGGACAGAATCGATGCACGCAGTATGTTGTCGGGGTGCATAAACGCACGTCGAACGCCTTCGTTGACCATATCCGTGATACTTATTTGAGCATCCCACTGTACGTTCATACCGATTTTCAGAAATACCACTACGATGCCGGTATCCTGGCAAATCGGCCTGTGTCCTTCGGCACACATTCTCGAATTAATTAAGATTTGCGCGATTGCATCCTTGGCGGCGGAACTTTGTTCATTTTGGTAAGCTCGATACATCGCCTCAATGAAATCTTGCGGATGATAATAAGAAATGTATTGCAGCGATTCGAATATGCTTTGAATAAAGTCTTCTTGGCGAATCAAGGTCATGCGTAATTACCTGAAATATTGGTTATTATACCCATTGTAGATCAAAATTCGGCACCGGGGTGCTCGTCAAAGGACGCCGTGAATACGGTCCATGTAGGCTCTATGCCAGCTCCAGCAGGCAAAGCCTTTGCGAGCGCCATGGATGGCGTGAATGTCGATTTTGCATTACGCCACGGATGGCGTGTATTAGGGCAATGCAGGGCAGAAAAATGCTCCTGCATTTTCTGCATTCATTACATCCATGTAACTCAGCAATTGCCGAGGAGCAAAAATCGACCGAACACCCCGGCGCCTCCTTAGGCACTGCCGAAATTTGAATTGTGAAAGATATAGTTTGGACGCAGCTTTCTTTGTTGCCGCATTTAATATTTTCGAAACGTTTTTAGATTAATGTACACTTATTGCTTGCCATCAACTGTCACCGTAATCTGTCGACGAAGCTTTTGTCGATTCGGCAGCCGCCTATCTCAGGGTAATCGTTCAGGCTTTGCTCGAAATCCCGAAAAGTCGGATGCTGAAAAGCAATCCGCGAAATTTTTCCGGATTGAATTTCAAATTCTATAGCTCCGCCTTTCGGCCATGGCGAACCGTCTTGCGTCGTAAACATCAATAAACCGATATGGCCTAATGGCTTGCCTTGCTCGATGGCCGGCCGCGTACAACTCAGTTGATCGATATAAAGCCACGAAAAAACTTGTTCGAATTGCTGATAACCGATCACTATCCCTTCTCCGGGCATATAGTCGATGCCGAGCATACTCTCGAGGCCGAATTCGCCAAGATGATTCTGCAATAGCACCTTACCGCCTCCTTCTTTAGGGGTGGCAATCAACGGATAAATCTGTCTCGCCATTTCCGCCGGATTTTTGTTTTGAATCACCGAGGTCAATTGGCGTCCGATCGATTGTACCGGTCCCAGCACGCTTTCTTTCTTTTGACGGGCATCCTGAATGGCCTGCCAGTCTTGCGCGCTATTGACGGACAAGCCCATCATCGCCATCGTTTGATAATCTTCATCGATCAAACAGCCGGAAAAATTGCGGCTTCGAAATTGTTGTAGCGTTGCCGGACGAAGGTCATCTGCGATAGCTCGAATTTTCGGAATATTGTAGTTCGACCAGTCCGGAGACTGAGCGAGATAATAATAAAGCACTGCATTCCGGTCGAATTTATTAAATCCCAAGCCTCGCAAGACCCGCTTTAACTTACGGCATTGGCTTTCAACTTCACCGTATTTCCTCCAATCCGGCTGCAAATTCGGCTTTTCATCGATTGGAGAGTTTTCCAGCAATTGCCTGAGCTCGATATTGCCTTCACCCATTCGAATCGGCATGCTCAATAACTCCTGCAACGAAACATCCCTCGCACTGGGTATCCCTGCGGAAACTTGTTTGAGCAATAAAGACGAGCGTATCTCGGGGTAAATCCTCAATTCGCCCAATTGTTTCGGTCCGCCTGAGAACGGATTGCCGCCTTCGACGACTTCATAAACCGGCAGACGCGTCTCTCTAAATACCGTCTTATTGCCATCGCTTTGAATAGCGAGCGGCAAGGTATGGGTCTCGGTACTGACTTTTGCTTCGGACGGCGCCGATACCGCAGTTTGTCCGATCGGGCTCTGCACCCACTCGTCGGCCAACTTACCCATCACAGCAATGCCGATACCGACCCCGGTCAAGGCCAGAAGATTTGTACTTTTATGAACATCGCCGATAATTTTGGATATATCGGTATCGCTCTGATTACTGGTCATGAATTGGTAATCAATCGTAGTGTCCTTGCTTAAATCCAGTCTTAACCATGGCGTTAGCGCGGCTTTACGCGTTTCGAGATTGAAGTTGCATTTTCCGCTGCTACCTTGATAAACGAGTGCCGTAACCTCCTGTTTATAATTTAGCGCTTCGTTTTTAACTTTAAAAACAACCCCCGCTGTCGAACTTCCTTTTTCATAGCCGGACCCTATTTCGCTGCAGCCCGTTTTGAGCGTACTATCGCCTTTTAACTCGAATTCGGAAAATAACTGAACGTAATAGTCGTCTCCGTCAACGGCTTGATAACCGCCAAGGGGCTTTAAATCATTTGCTTGAGCAACCGGATAATCGACCGCAATCTGACGGGAAGTTGAGCATCCTGTCAGGACAAGACCAACCGCCCCAGCGATTTGCAGCAGAAAAAAATTACGAAAACGCATACTCATACCTTAGATAATAAAAATGACATAAACCTAAAAAGAGCAGTTGAGAGTCTCAAACTACCGTTCGCCCTGAGCCCTTCGGCTACGCTCAGGAGAGCCCCTTCGACTACGCTCAGGAGAGTCCTGTCGAAGGGTAAAGGGTAGCTTGAGGCTTCACAAAGCTGGTGAAAGTGTTGTAGCCCCTTCATGCTTCGACAGGGCTCAGCACGAACGGTCTACAACACTTGCCAACTGCTCTTTTTTAGGATAAAGGATCACTTTGTGTATTCGACTAGTTCATTCGACCATCGACTGCAAAATAACGAATTTACGATTAGCGGCAATTACCGAAACATTGCCGAACAATTTCTTCAACTCCAGATGATAACCCAAGTGGCGATTACCAATGACCAGCAACTTCCCTCCTCGCTTTATGACTTCTCTCGCTTGCCGAAACATTTTAGCGGCGATCATATCGCCGACCGCATTCTGTTGATGAAAAGGCGGATTGCACAAAATCACATCGGCCGATTCTGCGGTAAAGTCGGACAAACAATCGCCGACACTAAAATTCGCTAACCTGCTCTCGCCGAAAGCCAATTTAAAATTTTCCCGCGCCGACGCAATCGCCATGAACGACTCGTCGACGAAATGCACCACCGCATTCGGATTGCGTTCGGCTGCAAGCAAGCCTACGATACCATTACCGCAGCCAAGATCTATGATAGTTTCGGCATTGGGAAAACAACCGATATGCTCAATAAAAAAACGAGTACCGATATCGAGGCTGTCCCGCGAAAACACATTGGCATGATTAACGATCGTATAATTCGTCCCCTCTAACCGGTAACTCAACGGATAAGGATTTACCGGCAACGAAATATTATCGTCCGGTTCGGAAAAAATCAGTCGCGATTTTTTCCATGCCTGCGCGGTGCTTGTTGTACCGACAATCGTTTCCAATAAGCGCCAAACGTTAGCGCTAAGATTTTTGACCATCCCGGCTGTGATGATTCGAGTTGCCGAGGTCATGAAAGGCCGTAACGAAATCAGTTGGTATTCGAGCAATGCCAATGTTTTCGGCGCCTTAATCACAATTAAATCATACTTTTGCACGGGCAACTCGAGACTTGTCATCAATCGAACGCCGTCTATCGACAAGGCATTCTCGGAAAAATTCATTAGTGTCGCTTGCTGGCTTAAATAGGAGTCGGATAATGCGGACGGCTTGAAGCCATGTAAGGCAACCGTTAGAGCGCCGAAACTGTCATTAACGATCAAAACGCGAGCGCCAATAGAAGGCAATTGAGCTTCGGACAGATAATTTAGCAAATATTCGTCGGAAGCATCGTATGCCCTAAGGAGCTCACGCCGACGCAAGGGCAAGCGCCGTAAGTTAAATCGACCTTGCGGGACCGATAAGACATCAGCCATAAGAAAACAAATATTTTAATGGGCGGTTCTGTGGCATCATTGATGAAGAAATGGGCAAGCCATAATCGGCGCGATATTATAGCCTAGAATTAAACCGTATCTTTAGTCTTGCTTTTTTTGCATTTCAAGGCTAAATTCGCGCGGCTTTTCATTTACTTGAGTAATATTACTTGCAACCCAGCTTATTACCTACCACGACACCGACTCATCCGAAGCCTATTTTCGACGAACTGGCCGATCAATTGATCGATAGAGGCTGGCATGTCATTGAAAACTATTTCGATACTACGTTAATAAAAAGCTTAGTTGCCGACCTTAAAGCCTACGATAACGATGGCGAACTAACTCCGGCCGGCATCGGCCGGGGCATCGGCTTCACGTTGGACGAAAATATCCGCGGCGATAAAACCCGTTGGCTTACACGAAGCACCAATGCCCAAAAGCGCTATTTAGACGAAATGGAGGTGCTTCGTCATGAAATCAACCGGCTGCTTTTCATGGGCTTATTCGAATATGAAAGCCATTTTGCATGCTATGAACCGGGCGCTTATTATCTAAAGCATAGGGACAGTTTTCGAGGTGCGGCAGGCCGAATCTTAACGACAGTGGCTTACCTTAACGAAACTTGGCAAAACGAGGACGGCGGCTTTCTGGCCATCTACAACCCGAAAAGCGAACAAGTCGCAGCACGGATCAAACCTTTGGCAGGAACACTGGTCGTATTTCTCAGTGAAGATATACCGCACGAGGTCGAGCCGACAAACCGTCAACGCTTGAGTATTGCCGGCTGGTTTAAATGCAATACCGGCGAAATTATCTAACTCCGAAGCCAATTTTTCCGAAAAATAGACCATTGGCACCTGATTGACTGACAAAAGTCGAAAAGATTAGGGGATAATACCGATATTTGACCGGTTCTAGCAAGAAAGCGAAACATGCAGCGGAGCACGCCTTTATACGATAGCATCTTGAAATTATTGCGCCATGCGCCATGGCGCGATAGACGGCACCTGTATACCGTGGCTTGGATGGTTTTGGGTTTATTGTCCAGTGGTTGGATCAGTCTAAGTAAGCGGTCGCCTTATGTCGTGAGTCGTGCGGAACTGGCGCAAAGCGTCGAGAGACGTTTCAAGCGTTGGCTGACGAATGGGCGTATCGATGTGTTGCGTTTGTATGCGGCGTTATTGCGGGAGGCTCTGAAGGACGTGGCGGAAGAGCCGTTGCTGGTCGCCTTAGATATACCTTTCGCACTTCAAATTTCGGCGCAGGGGTGTCCGTCAAAGGACACCGTGAATACGTCCATGTAGGCTCTGAGACAGCATCCCTGCTGTCAAAGCCTCTGCCGAACACCCCGGTGCCTCCATACGTCAATGCCGAAATTTGAAGTGCGATGAGTATATATGTTGTGGCTACTACGGGAAATCCGGAAGAGCCCATAAAGTTAGCCATTTTTTGAGTATAAAGGGACTATGTCAACGTCTTCATAATCGCCCTAACAATTCGGCTTTTTTGGCATTGTATTCATCGTCAGTCAATATGCCTTTATTTTTCAAATCAGTGAGCTTTTCGATAGTCACAAAAATGTCCTCTTCATGGCCTGATGCCGGCTTATTGCGTGCAGTCGACTGCTGCTGGTCAGATGTAGACTTGGCTTCCCGTGGTACGTTGTCGACCGAAATCACAGGCAAACTGTTTACGTCGACCAAACCGTATTGGCTGGAAAAAGACAAAGATCCTCCTACCGACTGTTGCTGAGAAAACCCACTAATTTGGTGATCCAGCGTGTCGTAAAGCGTTACATGCCCATTGGCTTCAATCGCTAATCGGTGAATAGTCGCAAAATAGGCATAACGTACATTGTTTTGTGCCCCTGTACTGGTAGGAAATTGTAAACCGACAGGCCACCAGTTTGCGGACTGAGTATTTGAAGGCGGGACGAATAAGCTAACCGGCCCCGATGGCCCATTGCTATTTTGCTGCTGTTGGCCTCCAGAATAATTGCTTTGCTGCTGAGATCCTTGTGATTGCGACTGGAAAGACCGCGTTTGAAGCAAATTCGACTGGCTCGCGACTAAATCGGATAATTCTTGACACAATCCAGCGATGGAATTTTTGAGTTGATTATTAAACATGTCGCCCACCATAATCATTCCGCCACGCATCCATTGCCCCGAGCCGCCGAATTCAGGATGATTGAATTGAGCCATCGATCCGTTGCCATTGATCACAGATTGCAAAAGACTGAACACCGCATCAAAGCTGAAATGATAACGCTGAGCGAGTTGATTGATAATGGAAGAGCCTTCCGGCGTAAGCTGATTCATTGAATTTTCCGCCAAAGTACAAAATTGAGAGCGTTTACTTCTTACTATACTCATCGCAGATCAAAATTCGGCGCCGGGAAGCCCGTCAAAGGACGCCGTGAATACGTCCATGTAGGCTCTATGCCAGCTCCATGTTGGCAAAGCCTTTGCGAGCGCCATGGATGGCGTGAATGTCGATTTTGCAGGAGCAAAAATCGACCTAGCACCCCGGAGCCTCCTTAGTCACCTGCCGAATTTTGAAGTACGAAAGGTATATTTCCGATAATTTACCCGGCCCATAAGATAACCTGATTAGCAAGTTTCTTCAGCTAAAGCCCAAAAACCAGCATATCCCTAGCAGGACGGGGTTTGCAACCCCGTCCTAAACGTTTTGACTTTGGCCGAAGTTAGCCGAAATGTTTAGGGCAAACCGAAACGTTGGGGACGGGTTAAATAACCCGTCCCGCAGAAGTGGCTACGACTGGCCACTGCTCGGACAATTGGCTTCAGCAAGCTGAAGCATCTTGCTAATCAGGTTAAGTTAAACCTAAATGTCGGCATCCAATCCATATGAATGCCTTCAAACCAAAGTCATCGTTAGCTCTAAGTTCCTGTAGTCCATTCTAGAATAATGTTTTCTGTTAACTTAAAGACAGTGAGATAGGATTTAATCAATGGAAAGATTGAAACGATTTCCTTGCTTTGTCAATAACTTTCTAATCGAAGAATGGGCGGGATTTAGAATACTCATTCAATGGGTAGCGCGTGGAATCCGCTCATGCTTCGACAGGCCCAGCACGAACGGATTTCAGGAGGTTAACTGATTTTTTTAGGTTCATATCAACAGAGCGCCAAATGGAATAGTAATCGTACTCCCTTTTGATTGAAAAATCGTCCAAGCGTCCAGACCCCAGCAATTCCCAGTTTGAGCAGTTTCGCCGATTTTAGGGTGTGGGGTATGTCTGTCGAGGAACGTCGTAAACCCATCCATCGGGGCTTGGCGGCAGCTCGAACGCCAAGGATGGCGTGAATGCCGATTTTGCATGGAGCAAAAACCTGCGAACGCCAAGGATGGCGTGAATGCAGATTTTGCAGGAGCAAAAATCTGCCCTGCTGCCGACACCCTCGCCAAGCATACCCCACACCCTTTTTGATCTCCAAATTGGGAATTGCTGACCAGGCCCGCCGTGCTTGCAATACTAATTTTTGTCATTACAATCGAACCCCAGTCTGTTTAGCTATCTGGTAGATCGGTAAATCGACTGACGTACCGGCTCTGTGCAAAGCGATATCGATTTTTTGATAGCCGATTTTTTCGTGGAGCTCGCGTAAAAATTGTAATTTGTCCGTTATCAGTTCCTCGGCATTTTGTGTTAGTGTTTCGATATATACCCATCGTAGATCAAAATTCGGCACCGGGGTGTCCGCCAAAGGATGCCGTGAATACGTCCATGTAGGCTCTATGCCAGCTCCATGCTGGCAAAGCCTTTGTCAGACACCCCGGCGCCTCGGACACTGCCGGAATTTGAAGTACGAAAGATATAGCCAATAAACATTGTAAGGAATTAAATTTGAACCCCATCCGTTATATCAATAATATATTCACCCTGGAAACAGGCATTTTTAATTCAAACAACGACCTGCTTGGTTATTACGAAGAAGCTGTAGACAAGCTGGACATGGATGTAGAGGAAAAGGAAAAACTGCACAAGGCGGTTAAATATTTTCTCGTTGGGCAACGCACCCGCCGCGTTGTAGATGGTTGGCTGGACTTTAAAAACTTTGACGAAAAAGCCGCCGGTTTCGAACGGGGAATCGATGAGTCTATTGCCGGTCTTTCCTTACAGCTTTCTGAAGCGTTTGCCGATAAAAATATTTCGTTTGATGCTGTGTTCACCATCAGCGCTACCGGTACTATTATGCCAGGGATCAGTTATCGTTTAGCTCGTCATTTGCCGGATTTGATTCGCCCCAACAGTTTGATTATAGACTTAGGCCATGTCGGCTGTACCGGTGGAGTAAAAGCCTTGAATCTGGCTAAATCTTTAAGTTCAGACTTTAAAAATATTTTAGTGGTCAGCATCGAAGTGCCTTGTACGTTGGCTAATTTACAATCCAAAAAGGTAGATGTTTGGCAGGGTAATTGCACTTTTGGCGACGGCGCGGCTGCGTTGTGGATTTCCTCTGATGCAGAACAAGGCGACATGGCGCTGGAGCTGGAGCAGATTCACTACACCCAAAAAGCCCAACAAGGACTGGATTTAATCCATTGGGGTTATGACGGTTATTACAGCTTTGAACTGGCTGATGAAACGACTTTTAACCGAGATGTGCAAGCGTTTGTTCTGGAAGTGTTAAAAGAAACCGAACAGACCTGGCGCAGCAATAACCAATGGGCGATTCATCCAGCCGGTATTCTGCTGTTGTTAAAACTCAGCAAAAAACTGGGCTTGCCGCGTGGTACTATTGCCCCTTCTGTCGCACATTATGAAAAGTTTTCCAATATGAGCAGCGCCAGCATTATGTATATTCTCAAAGAGATTGCCAAAGCAGAAAGTCAGAATCAGGCTATCAATCTGCTGACAATGGGCGCGGGTTTTAACGTAATTTATGGTTGTGTAAGAAAGGTACGCTAAATGAATAAAACAGAGATTTTACAATTTATGCAAGATTATATTGTCAACAATACTACACATAAAGATATTGCCGACATTGCTGACTATCGTATGTCAGAGCTGTTGACCAGCAGTCTTGATATTGTTTATTTTGCGGTAGACCTGGAAGAGGTTTTAGGGTTTGAGGAAGACACGCTCAATATTGAAGAATGGGTGGATAAATTTGAAAAAATCACTTTTGACAAGTTAGCTGAGCAGCTTGAACAAATGGTTGTTGATATTAAAGGTGCAAATCAGGCTTAAAACATTTTTTGATAGCGGATTATGAACAGTTCGGATATTTTAAACTTCATGCAAAGTTATATTGCCAGAAATACACCGTATAAAGAAATTGCAGAAATTAGCGCTTATCAAATAAAAGAATTGCTGATCAACAGTCTTGACACAGTTGATTTTGCAATGGATTTGCATCGCTTTTTCTTGGCGGGGCGAGTTATTTAATCCGCCCCGAACGTTTTGGTTTGGCTTGGCCACGTTCGAAACGTTCAGGACGGGGTTACAAACCCCGCCCTGTTCAGCAGAACAAAAACAGACTTAATTAATATACCTTTCGCACTTCAAATTTCGGCAGTCCATAAGGAGGCGCCGGGGTGCTCGGCAAAGGCTTTGCCTTCATGGGATCTATTCACGGCGTCCTTTGACGGACACCCTGGTGCCGAATTTTGATCTGCGATGGGCATATAAAGGGAGACAATTAAAAATGAAGGTCATACTAGTTCACGGTATATTTGATACCGGCCGTGTTTTTAAACATATGACCTCTAAGCTTGAAGCAAGCGGGCATGAATGCCACGCACCTAATTTAAAACCGTCCAACGCCGAATTAGGCATCACTGATTTATCGATAAAGCTAAAAAATTATATCGATCAACAAATTAGCGTAGACCAACCTATTGCTATTATCGGTTTTAGCATGGGGTGTATGGTTTCTCGTTATTATCTGCAAATCCTCGAAGGACACGAGAGAACCAAGGCTTTTTTTGCTATATCCGGCCCACATTACGGAACGATGACAGCTTATTTTTACCCAAGCAAAGGGGCAAAAGATATGAGGCCAAATAGCCGCTTTCTCGCTGATTTAGCAATTACTGAAAATAGACTCGAAAATATTCAGCTCTATTCGTATAGAACACCTTTCGATGCCATGATTGTTCCGTCAAAAAGCTCTGATTGGAAAATTGCTAACAACAAACGGGCTAATGCGATTGTGCATAGCCTCATGGTTAGGGACAGGTCGGTGATTTCGGACATTGTTAAAAATCTTCGGCGGCTAGAAGCACGTTAGCCAAGCAGGGCGAATTAGTGTTCATGCATACCTTTCGGACTTCAAATTTCGGCAGTGTCTGAGGAGGCACTAGGGTGTGCTGCCCCTCACCTAACGCTAGGCGAGAGGGGCCAGCATAAAGCCTACAGAGACGTATTCACGGCGTCCTTCGACGGACACCCTGGTACCGAATTTTGATCTACGATGGGTATACACTTCGTAAATAAGCGCAGACTGCACCAGCCGCCAGCAAGAAGATAAAATAGGCCTCCCGGCACCCACATGATCAAACCGGCCAATTGTTGGTCTTGAATATTGAGCAAATCGTTGTAGAACGGAGTTTGCGCGAAGGTCAGCAAGGCTCCGAGCATGCCGGTGCTCATTAGCGTTAACAATAAAGCCGGCAGCACGGTTAAGGTGCGCCTTAGCAAAATCGACCACCAAAATAAGCCGGAGGCGAATGCGAAACTCAAGTGCTCGGCAAGATGCCACCAGGGACTCGCCAGCGCCAGATTATAAAAAACCGGCGTATGCCAGAACCAGATTACGAGACTTTGCAGGATACCGGTCCGCAACGGGTGACGACTCAGCCTTAAAAAAGGTTTCCACAGCCGGATGCCGATTCTTCCACTTACGGCAAGCCATTGCGGCAAAGGCCGAGCCAATACATAAAGCGGGGCGATAACGACCAGTATCAGCATGTGTTGAACCATGTGCAGGGTCGAGCTTTCATCAAGCCAACCGCCCGTACTGCCGAACATCGTCATGACAGCGAGGAGACTGGCTCCATGAAACATCAACCGGCGGTTATTTGTAGGCCGGATGCGACCGGCACCGACGACATAGATCAACCAAAGAGCGGCCGGCAACAGTCCGCCGAGCATGGCAGAAAAAAAGTCTTCATCTGCGTTATCGTCCCAGCCATGAGCATTTGCAGGATTAACTAGCGAAGCCGAGACCGCGAACAATGCAAGCCTTACAAACATGGCGGTAATAGCAGCGAGATGAGCCCCTGGCTGAGCGTCGTGACGGCGCCCAACAGATTGATGCCGGCGCCCAATCCGGCGATAAACGTATTGATTTCGGAATCGGCTTCATTGCTGCCGATTCTCGCCGCCCGCCAACAATTATTTGCCCAAAACAACAGCAGAGCGGTTACGGCTACGGAACCGCTCAACAGCGTCGCATTGATCCAAGTGAAAGCCCCTTGTTCGACAGGAGGCGGCAGTTGTTCGCAGAATAATACCAAGGCCCCGTACTTCACGATAAACCAGACTATCCAGACAATTAGCCCCAAAGTCAGTTGCATTGGATGATACGTTGAAATCATCAGGCGCTTCTCCAAGCAATAGGCAGCATGATGACGGCGAGAAAGCTTAGCCAGAATACGGCGTTCGTATAAATCCACCAGGGTTTCACGACTGCAATTTCATAGGGCGCAGTCTTGCCGACATAGCCATAAGCTACGCGCTTGGCCTGCAGCGCCGTCATGATCACGGCGAGTCCGCTGTGAAACAATTGATACATCAGTATCACCGCGATCACGGCATCATGGGCTGTTTGTGTTGCAACCAGAGACGAAGCCGACCAGGCCCAGATGAATACACAACAATGAGCCAAACCGATCACCGCTATGCCCCATAATTGACCCTGCAGATGATCATCCCTACCCGCGCGCAAGCGGCGCACGATAAAATGATGCCAAAATGTTGCGACCGTAAGCAATACACCACTGATCAGCAACGGCAGCCAAGCCAACGGCGCCGTATCGGGCGCTTGCCAGTTCGGTGCCACGACCCGCAAGTAGAGCCAGCCGAAAAGTATGGCCAAAAACAGCGCGCCGTCGGCCAAGAGCGTTACGACCATGCCCCACAAACCGGGGCCGTTGAAAGTGCGCGAATGCAGTGGCGGATAGCCGGGTTTCACAGCAGAATCCGCTTCAAGATATACGCAGTTTTTCCAAGACCAGCTTAGCAGCAACAACAGGCTGGCTACTACCGCGATCAGGGCCATGCTATAGGTGCGGGTCAAAAGACTGATACATAGAACAGATAACGCCAAAGCCGAGTAAAAAGGCAGCCAGGAATTACCGGGCAGATGAATGATTTCGCGGATAGCGCCGGACACCGGGTCCGAACCCCAGGTCTCTCGCCTGCCATGATCGATCTCCGATAACCCGTGATGTCCTTCGGCTATCGTTGTTTGCAGATCCGGTTGATCCCACATCGGATGCCGCATTGGACAGTCCGGCAAGCTGATGAAATTATAAGGTTGGGGCGGCGTATCGGTCGCCCATTCGAGCGTATCGGCCCCCCAAGGATTAGATCCGGCAGGGCGTCCGAAGCGAAAATGCAATACGATATCGAGCAGAACCATCGCGATACCCATAGCCATGATAAAACCGCCCACCGACGACACGCTGTTAGGCAGTTCCCAGCCCATTCCGGCTTGATAAGTGTAAACGCGCCGCGGCATACCGAGAAACCCGGTCAGATGCATCACCAAAAATGTCGTGTTAAAACCGACAAACGTCAGCCAGAAGCCCCAGCGCGCGAGTTTATCCGACGGCATTCGCCCCGAGAAATGCGGCAACCAGTAATAAAGCCCCGCCAGCAAAGGAAAGAGCATGCCGCCGACCATCACATAATGCAAATGCGCGACGACGAAATGCGTGTCGTGCACCTGCCAGTTAAACGGCACCAAGGCCAACATGACGCCGGTCAAGCCGCCTATCATGAAAATAAATAAAAAGCCGACCAGCCATAACATCGGCACATGGTAAACGGGCCGCCCCGTCCACAATGTCGCCAGCCAGGCGAACAATTGAATACCGGTAGGAATCGCCACCAGCATGCTAGCCATCGAGAAAAACGCCTGGGCCAACTGCGGAATCCCGACCGTAAACATGTGATGCACCCACAAACCGAAACTGATGAACCCTGTCGAGATAATGGCCAGCACGATCCATCGATAGCCGACGATGGGTTGGCGCGAGAATACCGGCAACAGGGTCGAAACGATACCCGCGGCCGGTAAGAAGATAATATAGACTTCGGGATGGCCGAATAGCCAAAACAGATGTTGCCAGAGAATCGGGTCGCCGCCCCGTGCGACATCGAAGAACGGCATGCCGACAGCGCGTTCCAGCTCCAACAGGATGCTGCCTAGTATCAGCGGCGGAAAACCGAATACGATCATCAGCGCCATGACCAGAATGTACCAGCAAAAGAGCGGCATATGCAGCAATGCCATGCCGGAAGTGCGTGTGCGCAAAATCGACACGGTTAGTTCGATGCCGGCCGATACCGCCGAGATTTCGATAAACGTGACGCCGAGCAGCCAGAAATCGACGTTCGGCCCCGGCGAGTAAACGTTGTTGGTCAAAGGCGTGTACATAAACCAACCGCCCGCCGGCGCGATGCCCAACACTAAACTCGACATCAAAATCAGACTACCAAATAGATAACACCAGTAACCGAAAGCGCTAAGACGCGGAAACACCAAATCGCGCGCGCCGATCATTTTCGGGATCAGATACATCGCCAAACCTTCGAGCACGGGCACCGCGAACAGAAACATCATGACCGTTCCATGCATCGTAAACAGCTGATCATAGAGTTTCGGTTCGATGATGTCCTGTTCGGGCAATGCCAGTTGCGTGCGCATCAGCATCGCGAGCAATCCGCCGATCAGAAAGAAGATGCCGCCCGTGACCATGAAGCGAATGCCGACCGTCGTATGGTTGACGATGGTCAATGCATGCCAGCCGCGCGGATTGCCCCAGACCTTGAGAAATTCATCGTGCAGAGCGTCCCTAGTCTTTCGGGTTTCATTATTCGTATTCATATGCCTCCAGCCACGCTTCATAATCTTCAGGCGTATGAACCTGAACCTCCAGCAGCATGTGGGCGTGGCCCACTCCGCAAAATTCCGCGCACTTCCCTAATAATTGCCCCGGCGCATCGGCTTCGATCCGCAAGACATTGGTGCGCCCCGGAATCATATCGATCTTACCGGCCAACCTCGGCACCCAGAACGAATGAATGACATCGGAACTGGTCACATGGATATCGACCGGCGTCCCTGCCGGCAGATGCAGTTCGTTTATCAGCACGATATCGGTATCGGGATAGCGGACCTCCCACCACCATTGGTGCCCGATGACATCGATATGCGGCACCGACTGTCCGGCAACGGGCAAAGGCAACATGCGATAGCCCATCGGAATGCTGAAGCTTAGCAGCGCGACGATGCCGGCGATAGGCAGCACCAGTCCGCCGCCGATGATCCAACTCTGATTGATCCTATCGGCTTGCGCTTCGGTGAGCGGTCGCGGTTTACGCCGCATCGCATAAATCCATAAAGTCATGACGACCAGCAATACCGTAACCGAAAAACCGAACATCCCCCACCACAGCCTGCTTACGGCAAGCGCCGAGGGTCCTGCGGGATTTAAAATGGATTGAGGACCGCTGCAGCCGCTCAGAAAACTAAGAGTGATAATTAGCGAGGGTAAGGTTAAACTTGGAATCATCGTTGATAATTCCGACTTCAACCGAGAAAGGAGAGCGTAATGGCGAAAGAACCCATCATCAGCCGTATGTCCATCGGCGGACATCCGATCCACCCGATGCTGATCCATTTCCCGGTAGCCTTTTTGCTCGGCTTGGTAGGAGCCGATTTGGCCTATCTCTATACGACGGACCCATTCTGGATTCGAGTCGGTTTGTGGCTGTCGGGTCTTGGCAGCTTCGGCGGCTGGTTTGCCGGGCTGGCGGGCTTCATCGATCTGGTATTCGTTCCGCGCATCCGAAATTTGCTTATCGCTTGGATCCATGCACTGCTGGCGGTCATGACGCTGGCGCTGGCTTCGTTCAATTGGGCGTTGCGCTTTTATGACGAAAGCGGCTTCGATTTTTGGTATTTGTATATTTCGCTGCTGACGGCGGCGCTGATTGCCGTCACCAGCATGTTGGGCGGGCAACTGGTTTATGGACATGGCGTCGGAGTTCATTCCGAACCTTGATATAGTCACCTTGAGATGTCTCACAGTTAACTCCTAAAAAGGCTTGGTCAACACAACCCAAACGATTGCCGGAATGGATATCGCTGCCGTAATTCCGATTGCTACGCACGGCAGGGTGAAATTTTTATCGGGCGCTTGCTCGGTACGAATTAGAATCCAGCCGGTAAGAGCATGACACATTACGAGTATCACGACCAGGATTAGCTTCAAAATAAGCCATCGGTCGATAATGCCGCCGGTTAGGAACAAGCCAGTACCCGATGCGATCGCGACCAGCGCGGCCGGCGTCGCGAGACTGCTGAAGACTTTGAGCGTCAAGGCTTGGTGGCTTTCCTCTTCACTATCAGAATAAACACCCGTCATCAACGCGGGCAGATAGAGCAATGATCCGCACCAACAGATCACAGCCGCTATGTGTAACAGTAAAAGCCAAAGCATATTGTTCCCCTTCGAGGTTTCAAGTTTTTCCTATACCTTTCGCACTTCAAATTTCGGCGATGCTTAAGGAGGCGCCGGGGTGCTAGGTCGATTTTTGCTCCTGCAAAATCGACATTCACGCCATCCATGGCGCTCGCTAAGGCTTTGCCAGCATGGATGCTGGCATAGAGCCTACATGGACGTATTCACGGCGTCCTTTGACGGGCACCCCGGTGCCGAATTTTGATCTACGATGGGTATAACACCTTCATTAAGGTTAGTTAATTTTCGAGTATCAAGGGAGTCAATTCAAAGTCCTTCCTGATTAGCAAGTTTTTTCAGCTAAAACCCAAAAACCAGCATGTCCCTGGCAGGACGGGGTTTGCAACCCCGTCCTAAACGTTTTGACGTTGGCCGAAGTCAGCCGAATTGTTTAGGGCAAACCGAAACGTTGGGGACGGGTTAAATAACCCGTCCCGCAGAAGGGCACGACTTTGGTACGCGCAGCGTACCTACCCTACAATTTATGTATAACGATGAGCGTTGGAGCATGGCAGCGATAAGTGGATGTGAATAATTACTCAAGAGTTATGCAATTAGTTTCGCGTATAGCGATGTTTCACACCTGCGGGAAAATAGTCGGGATCGGCAAAGGCATGTAAAGTCAGTTTGGGCAGCTGTCTTTCGGCCGGCGTGTAATGAGCGAATTCGCTGTTCAGGCGTAATAACTCCCGACGAATCGATTCCGCGATCGCCGGCGCCATGGCTTCGGTCGCATTGATGTCGGGTAACAATTCCCTGGCAGGACGGGGTTTGCAACCCCGTCCTAAACGTTTTGACGTTGGCCGAAGTCAGCCGAATTGTTTAGGGCAAACCGAAACGTTGGGGATTTTTGAATAAAACCCGACCTCCGCTGATCGAACGAAACCCGGTTGTTTTCTGGAAAGGCGTAGCGCTGATGCTCAGTCTTATCATCGTTGCATTGCTGATCCATTCAACCAACGGAGGTAGGCTAACCTATGGACTATGCAAAGTTTGAGTGGCGATAGCCATTAGCTCCAACCGCCGGATGCGGAAAACTGCATGTCCGGTGGTGTGGGTGGGATGACGGGCGCAATCCCGTCACGCCGACCCGGCCTTAGCTGATACCCGGCGCCGTAGCTTTGCTGCAAAACCCAGTAGACCTAACCCCAAAAGCTCAAGCGCACCAGGAGCCGGAACCGATCCGGTCTGCCGATCATTAATGGTATAGGTCAGCGAAGTCAGGCCATTGTTCCACCCGTCTGGACCGAAACGGACCTGAAAGCCTGTCGAAGAAGTGACATTCGCTGTAACGCTGAACGGAGAAGTAGCAAGTATTTCTGCAGTACCCGTTAGAACTGCATTATCTAGATCATTAAGATCGAAAATGGACCAAGGCACTGATGGATTTCTGTTTAGATAGTTTCCAAGATCAAAGGAAATCAGGGTTAGTAAGGCGCCGCCGAGTGGTTCTAAATTGAAAAAGCATTCGGCTGTCGCATTAGTTCCGCAGTAAAACGCATCCTCTCCACTATAGCCGCCGCTCCACTTACGCATGTCGCCACTAACACTCCAGGTGAAATTTATGTCAGCTGTGTCGCCGAAATCATCCGTAACAGTTCCCCCTGTGAAATCGCTGGGATTAAGCGTGATGGGTGCCGCATAGCTTGCGACCGAAAAACCGAGACCGCCGACTAAAATAGCAGACGTAAGCAGGGCCTTGTTGAATAGCATTGAAGCCTCCTAATGACAAGAATACGAAAAAATAAAAAAGATATCTCTGCACTCAGGTTAGTTGCGAACATGATCGATATCTTTCAAAAAGGGTTGAACAATTATTAGCCTCACGGTCCTAACTTTGGTCGGCACTGGATTTCTAAAATTAATTGCTTTAACCCCTACGAAAATTTAAAGCAAAAATCGTACCTTTCTTTATTGCATTGATTTTTATAGATTATTTTTATGCTGCGACAAATATTGGCTAACTATTGTAAAATTTATCGACAAATACTAAAAACGGGATTGCAATAAGGACAAAAAATGGCGGTAAAAGAAAAAAGTAAATATTCAGACCCCTTTTTGAAAAAGAGGGGTTAGGAGAGATTTTTTAAATAAATCCCCCTTTTTCAAGGGGGATGCAAAGTTCCAGCTTGTTTTTAACGTAGGGGTCTGAATAATTACAAAGAAAATGCGGTCAGATTTTGTACTAAACGCTATCTCCAAAGTCGCGTCTAGCTTGGGCTAACAGCCATTCGACAGACTAACACTTACGATAAAAACTTAATAAAAATAATGTAAAATTTTTTGACACCAACCCGTAACCCGTAAGGCGGACTCGCTTTAGCAATCCGCCATTAGAGGCTTGCTGATTCATGGCGTTTTGCTGGCGCGAAAACGCCCTACGGTACTACGGTGCTGAGTGGCATCACCTCATAGACCTAATATTTTCCAGTTCTTTGGCTCGTTGAGCCGTTTCAGTCATGAAACAATCGTTGGCCTGAACACGGGCTATTGATCCACCATCAGGATCATCATAAAAATGGCAATTCGCCTCGCGGTATTTCAACCAAGCCCGTTGCGCGTCTCGCAACGCGGTTTTGCGCTCTGCCGAAAGCGTTCCCATCAATTCATTGTAGACACGATTAAGCCGCGTATCTTGCCGCTGATCTTCCTCAGTGATACAGTCAATCATGTTCATCGTCACGCCACCCGATTGATCCATGCAAATAGAAAACTCGGGGTTAAGTTCAGTATCGGCGCTAATGGCTGATTGGCTTAAAGCCAGTAATATAAAAGTCCAAGCTAGGTCAGTTCGATTGCTCATGGGTGTATCCGTAGACTGTCTGAATTTACATTTTTACACAACCCGAGAAAATCTAACACCCCAGATATTCGCATACCGCCGCAAACCTCTATTCCACGTCAAGCATTCCCATACTTAGCTATCACCACACCACCCCGACCAATAAAATCCAGACAACTGCTAAGATTTTCATCATCCAAGCCGTCGCGACATAAGTTGGCTAATCGCCCGTAACTTCAGTATCAACGTAGAATCAACAAGTCTCTGATGGCGGATGGCTAAAGCGAATCTGCCTTCAGTATAAATCCTGCTGAAACCCCACAAACACTTCCCGAATGTGCCTCACCTCGCCCAGTTCGTTAACGGCATCATGGAGGCTGTGGTATTTCAGCTCGATCAACTGCGGCAGTTTTTCCAGATCCAATTCACCGACACCGCGTTCAACATAGTGGCCGAGCACAAACTGTAGAAACTCCCGTTGCGGATAATCCGGGTAATGGTTAAAAATAGTCGCGCGATGCGATTCGACACGCTCGGCGCGGCTGAGCGGCGGCTGATTAAACGCAATATAGGCGAGCACATCATAGAGATCGCTTTTCTCGGCATGGATCATGTTGCCGATTTCCCGCAACTGCTCCATGCCGTAGCCACGTTCTTGCAGCCCTTCAAGCAGTTTCTTGCGGGTTTGTGGCTGGCCCCAAAGTCTGCGCAGTTCATCTTCGTTTTTGAATAATTCCGGCAATTGGCCAAACAGACGCTCGACAAATTGCGCGGCTGACAGGGGTTTTCCATCCGGCCCCCAGAAGCTGGTGGAACTCATGTATTGAATCAATCGTTCTTTGCCATCGGCCAGCTTGATCTTCACTTTAACCGTCTTCTTACAAATACAAGGAAATTCACCGCAATAAGGACAAAATTCCGGCTCCGGCCGATCGCACTCACACGGGGTCCGTCCGCATATTTTGCAGCGCTCGGGCGGTGTTACCGCGCAGGTACAGGGAATATTGCCGCAGCGTTTGCAGACTTCCGGTTCCAACGGCTCGCCGTCCCATTCCGGGTCGTTGAAGTGCTCATAGGCCTTTACAAAATCATAAATGGTGAAATAGTCCTTGCCGTCAAACAGGCGCGTGCCGCGACCGATAATCTGCTTGAACTCGATCATCGAGTTTATCGGGCGTAACAACACTATATTGCGGATATTACGCGCATCCACTCCGGTCGAGAGCTTCTGCGATGTCGTCAGAATGGTGGGGACGGTTTTTTCATTATCCTGAAACAGGCGCAGAAAACGCTCGCCCTCGGCGCCGTCATTGGCGGTTACCCGCACGCAGTAATTCGGATCACTACTGGTTTTATACTGGTTAATCAAATCCCGCACGGCCAGGGCATGTTCCTGAGTGGCGCAGAACACCAGCGTCTTCTGGTTCGGGTCAATCATGTCCATAAACAGTTTCACCCGGTAGGCTTCGCGCTCTTTAATCTCGATTACCCGATTAAAGTCATCTTCGGTATAACGCCGGCCTTCTTCTATTTCGCCTTCAATGAGCGTGTCATCGGGCGTGTACACATAATCGTCCAGCGTGGTGGCAATCTGCTGTACCCGAAACGGGGTAAGGAAACCGTCGTTAATGCCCTGTTTCAATGAATAGACATACACCGGCTCGCCAAAATAGGCATAGGTATCGGCATTGTGTTTGCGTTTGGGCGTGGCGGTTAAACCCAACTGCACGGCGGGCGAGAAATACTCCAGAATGCCGCGCCAGTTGCTCTCGTCATTGGCACCGCCACGGTGACATTCATCGATAATAATCAAATCAAAGAAGTCCGGCGGATACTCGCCAAAACTGGGCAGCGAATTGCCTTGGCTATCCTGGCCCGACATAAAGGTCTGGAAAATGGTAAAAAAGAGGCTACCGTTTTTCGGCACCTGGCCTTTCTTGCGGATGGTTTCCGGATCAATGCGGACCAGCGCATCTTCCGGAAAGGCGGAAAAGCTGTTGTAGGCCTGATCGGCCAGAATATTGCGATCCGCTAGAAACAGAATGCGCGGCCGTCGATTGGGTTCCCTGCTTAAATTCCAGCGGCTGTGAAACAGTTTCCAGGCCAGTTGAAAGGCAATCGCGGTTTTACCGGTGCCGGTAGCCAGCGTCAGTAATATGCGTTGCTCGCCCTCGGCGATGGCTTCCAGAGCGTTATTGATCGCATTGTGCTGGTAATAACGCGGCTGCCAGAAACCGCCCTTATCTTCAAATGGCACTTCGCCGAAACGTTCACGCCAGGGATTCGGTTTGGCGAAGGTCAGCGCCCATAACTCTTCGGGCGTGGGGTAGCGATCGACATAAGCCTCCTTGCCGGTGTGCATGTCAATCTGATAAATACCGACGCCATTGGTGGAATAGGTAAAGCGGGTTTGCAGGCGCTCAGCATAGCGCTTAGCCTGTGCCACGCCTTCGGTATCTGGCAGGCTTTGCTTTTTCGCCTCGATAACGCCCAGCTTCTGGCCTTTATAAAACAGCACATAATCGGTAATATCCTGCTTGCCGCGTTTGCCCGCACCCTGCAAGCGCCCCAAGGTAATCACCTCACGCCGCACCCGGCTGCCGTCCACCACGCCCCAGCCGGCGGCTTTTAACGCGGGGTCGATCAGTTCGGAGCGCGTCTCTGCTTCATTAAGGCCAACTTCGATCATGAGGTGTTTTCCTATCGCAATCAAAACTCAGTCAAGACCGTATCCTATACGATATCAAATGACGAAGTTCCGCTTTCTCGTCATGAGAAGGACAGACCGCCCAACGCTTGCCATAAACGGCGCGAGGAACGAGCGACCTGCAAGCGGACGGTGTGTATTTAATGGCTTGTTTATGTGCGGCTGGACCAAGATGTAGGATCTTTACGCACATGAAAAACCGCCGTGATAATTATTCTTTTACCTTGAACGAAGTAGAAAGCACGATAAGGGAACCTGCGTATTGGAATCCGTCTTAATTCTTTGTGAACTTTACGGTAAATAAGTGGGTTTCTTTGAACCTTATCTAAAGCCTCTTCAACACATAGGAGAAAATCGTAGCCAAGACCCTCTCTCTTCTCTTCATAGAAACGGAAATGCTCGCCAATATCAAATTCGGCTTCTTTCCGAAGTGTAAGCGCGTAATTCATTTACTTTGAAAGTATTCGCGCTTTAACACTTGACCACGGAGAACCTATATCTTGGTCGATTTCGAACGATTTCAATCGCCGGTCTAGCTCCTCCTTCTGGGACTCAGTGAGTTCAATTATCGCATCTTCCGCGATTACGCTGTCCCACAAAGCTTCGGCTAGAATAATTCGCTCAGATATTGTAAGTGACTGTATTTCCAAAGTATTTACCTCAGACAGAAAATATATTGCATGATTTTATCACAAGTCAGCGCTGAGACTGCTAGGCAATAAGGACATAACGTTGGGGTTAACCGGCACCGGACTCACCCCGCTTTGGCGTATCCGGCACGAGGGTGATCGGGATCGGGACTTTTAATCAAACCGGCATCAAGTGCTTTTTTGATGACAAGCGAAGTTTGAGAAGCCTCTACTAGCAGTATCATTTGCGGCAGTTGTTGCAACAGCTGAGGAACGCAGCAATGAGCCGATCAGGTGCAGCGACTTGATCGGCATTTCTATGTAATCTCATAAATAACGGGACGATACATTGGAGGAGGAATGTGCTTTCCGTTTGCTTTTGCAGCGGCTAACCAACTCTCTTTGGCTACCAACACTTCTGCCAAGGCTTGAGCCGGTGTTTCAGCAAAAGCTGAGCACGCCTTAAGATCCGGAATATCAGCGATATATCCCTCGTCATCTTCACTATAAAAGATATTGATATGATAGTCTTTCATCATTCTTCTCCAATTTGGAGGTTATGTGCTTCAATCAATTGCAGCATCTGCTTCCGAAATTGGAGGCGCTTCTGCTTTTTCATCATTTTCCCTAACTATTCTTTGATTCGCCCCTGATATGACATGACCTGGACTTTTTGCCCTGGAACAATTCCCATAGATTCGCAAATTTCTTTAGGAATGACAATCGGATACTTCGGAGACACAGCGACAACAATCATGCCACCGCCTCATCGATGAGTTTGTCAGGTTTTGCGGTGAGTTCGCCGGAGAAGGCTTTTTGGAGTAGGGATTGTTTGAGTTCTTTTAGGGAGTTGAGTTTTTGTTGGTAGATGGCTGCAAGCTGTTGTGTTCCCTCACCCATGGAGTCTAACCGACTAACGATATCACTCTGCTCTTCCTCACTTGGCATGAGAAGGGGACATTTCAAAATATCATTCTTCCTTAAATTAGTCTGATTTTCTCCGTTATCAAAACTCAATAAATATGGATGTCGATTCAAATGGTAATAGAGATATTTGGTAACGAAATTTGATGAACGTATGCAGCATATCCGCTGGTTCAAAGTATATTTTTTATCCACATCGACTAGGAAGCATTTCGCCAAAGCTTTCCCTTTTGGAACATCACTCATCACCATTGCAATATCCTTAGTTAGCAAAGCAAACAATTGATTATCTGTCATTTTGAAAACGGCACCATCCGAAGATATAAACTTAGAATTAACTACCACGAATTTTCCACTTTCATTAATACACTTTTCGTGCGCCTTACCATTGTAAAACTCACATGAGTCACCAAGGGTAGTTTCTTCCCAATCTTCACCACGTTCCGAGAAAACCGAATTCAAATAACTCTCAAACAACTCGCGGGCATTGGCGAGGTTTTTTTCGGTGTTGGCTATCGCGGTGTCGATGCCGGCAAAGGCTTCATCGAGAATGGCGACGATGCATTTTTGTTCATCAATTGGTGGGATGGGAATATCAAATTTAAGCACTTCATTGACATTAGCCCTTGGCATCCTCGCGCCAGTACAAGTACGGTTAATTTCTTTTACAACCTGTTCACTTGTTATCCAGTAAAAAAGAAATGACTTATCAAGCTCAGATTTTGGTAGAAGTGGAAAAATCTCTGACGAGCAATGCCCTTCAAAATCCGGTAACAGCACTTTATTAAGGTAAGGTCGCAAACGCCCATAAAGTAGATGCTCAGGTGTAAAATGAAAAGTTGAGCTTCCTACTTTCTTTGGCTCTCGACTTCCTACAAATTTACCTGTGCCGCTTACTATGTCTTCCATACCAACATACGGTAACTCACCATCTTTGTACTTTGTCTTTTCAATAACACAGACATCGCCAAGGCTAACTGTCTTCCACCCATGCATCAAAGCATCCCCCGAATCCCTTCCAGTATCTCCACGCTCTCCGCATCCAGGGTTTCGATCTCGTTGATAATCACTTCCGGATCGCGCAGCGGATCTTCTTCCACTTTATTGGGATTCTTCACCGACAGGTCAAAGCTGGTCGGGTCGATGTCCTTAATACTCACGCTCCAGGACTTATCCGAATCGGCAAAAGTTTTTTGCAGTTGCACAAATTCTTTCAGGTCGTTGTCGTTGAGCGGATTAGTCTTGCCCAGACTGCGGCCGGGGTCGAGGTGGTAATACCAGATATTGCGGGTCGGTGCGCCCTTCTCGAAAAACAGCACCACGGTTTTGACCCCCGCGCCTAAGAAGGTGCCGCCGGGGCAGTCGAGAATGCTGTGCAGGTTGCAGTTTTCCAGCAATTCCTGACGCAGCGCTTTGGAGGCGTTGTCGGAATTGGAGAGGAAGGTGTTTTTAATCACCACCGCCGCACGGCCACCGGCTTTGAGGTTCTTGATGAAGTGCTGCAAGAACAGAAAAGCGGTTTCGCCGGTTTTGATCGGGAAGTTCTGCTGTACTTCTTTGCGCTCCTTGCCGCCAAAGGGCGGATTGGCCAGAATCACATCGTAGCGGTCTTTTTCCTGAATATCGCTGATATTCTCGGCCAGGGTGTTGGTGTGAATAATATTCGGCGCTTCGATGCCATGCAGAATCATGTTCATAATGGCAATCACATAGGCCAGGCTTTTCTTTTCCTTGCCGTAGAAGGTAGTGGTTTGCAGCGTGTTGAGCTGGCCGGTGCTGAGGCTGGCACCCTTGCCGCCTTCATTACTCTCACCGCTGCCCTCAGCCTCAAATCCGCCATAACGCAGGTAGTCGTAGGCTTCGCAGAGAAAGCCCGCCGAACCGCAGGCGCCATCGTAAATGCGTTCGCCGATTTTGGGGTTAATCACCTGAATCATGGCGCGAATCAGTGGCCGTGGCGTGTAATACTCGCCGCCATTGCGCCCGGCATTGCCCATGTTCTTGATTTTGGCTTCGTAGATATGCGACAGCTCGTGTTTTTCTTTCTGTGAGCGAAAGCGAAGCGCGTCGATATATTCCAGCGCATCGCGCAGCGAGTAGCCGCTGGTGAAGCGGTTTTTGATCTCGGCGAAGATTTCACCGATCTTGTATTCGATGGTAGCCGGGCCGCTGGCGCGTTGCTTGAAGCCTTGCAGATAGGGGAACAGGTCGCGATTGACGAAATCGATCAGGTCATCGCCGGTCAGGGCGTTATTGTGGTCGAAATTGCCTTTGCCGTCCTTGGGTGCCGCCCAGCTCGACCAGCGGTGCGGCGCATCGATGATGAATTCGTAGCTTTTGCCCTGTAGCTCGGCCTGCATGGCCTTGTCCTGCTCCAGATCATCCAGGTATTTGAGAAACAGCATCCACGAGGTCTGCTCGGTGTAATCCAGCTCAGTGGTACAACCGGCCTCTTTCCAGAGTACATCGTCGATATTTTTGAAGGTTTGTTCGAACATTCGGATCCCTGTTGTTATTTTGGTTTGTCTTGCCGGGTTGTGAGGCTGTAGAGCTAACGCCGCATTAAGGGGCAGACAACGCATACCACCTTCTGCGGGACGGGTTATTTAACCCGTCCCCAACGTTTCGGTTTGCCCTAAACATTTCGGCTAGCTTCGGCCAAAGTCGAAACGTTTAGGACGGGGCTGCAAACCCCGTCCTGCTAGGAGTACGTCGTCGATATTTTTGAAGGTTTGTTCGAACATTGGGTCCCTGTTTTTAGTTTGGTTTGTCTTGCCGGGTTGTGAGGCTGTAGTGCCATGCGTTGGCTATCCCTCTTAAATTCTTTGTTTTGTTCGTAACCTATTGGCTGAAAAGCTGTTCTACCGTTTTCATCGGTAAGAACATACGGATGCGTCCATTGTGTTCACACAAGACCTCGAAGCCGAACTTCGCATAAAAGGCTTGTGCTGAATCGGTCAAGCAGTCGACAACAATTGCATAAGCTCTCATATAATGGTTCACATCCCACAAGTATTTCAACGCGCGAATAAGGCAAACTTTACCAAGTCCCGCACCATGAAACTCTTTATGCACCGCTAATTGTGCAAGCAAGAAAACAGGTACCGGATATTTAGGAAGTTTTTTAGCAAGTTGTGCCGGCAGCGTCTCACGACTAATTGAACTTGGAGCAACGCTATAAAATGCGCAAATGGCAAACTGTTGGTTTAATAATGGGTGGGCACTTGGCAAAACCATTGTGCGGCTGATCCCCGCTTCCATATGCCTTGCTGCTTGAGTTTTGATAAACGTGTTTAGCTCTTGCACGCCACAATCAAACGAGTTGCGATCATGTTTTGATTTACTGAGTTCTACGAACTCTTTGCCCCAACTCACTCAATGCCGCTCTCTTCTGCAAATTTAGCAGCATCCAGTAGAGCTCGGTTGGGCGCTTTTGCTTTATCACACGCTGCAATAAATTCATCAAACACACTGTCTTTGACTGCAATACTTTCATGTTTTTCAATAACATGAGTTGCGTCTTCGTTTATTAGCCTAACAACGTACTCTGTTAGGCTTTTTAACCCAAGCAAAGCTGAAGCTTTTTCCGCTTTAGCCTTGATTTCTTCGTCAAGTCGAATATCTAAACGAGCTGTAGCCATAATACCTCCCATGTACGGAACAATTCCGTAATTATTGGCAATTGTAGACCCTATTTTAGATACATTCAATCTGTACGGATAGCTGACGGAATACGATAGAATTTAACAGGTCAGATAAGGAGCGCCTAAGGCTGCTTGATCTGATTGATGGCGTTGCGTTTGGTACTGTATGTCGTTTTGACATGCACAAGCTACTTATCTGACCCGATGGCTCCGCGAAGCGGAGCATTAGCGGAGTCCGCTGGAGCGCTAGGGTAGGCGTAGACAGTTTCATATCCCCAATTTTGCCCCTTGATAAGCCGACAAAGACTCTCTTTTATTTCGGAATGTCTTGGAACCGGAGTTTGTTTAACATTTGCAGGATTTGCATAAATATCGTGCTTATTACCATGACGTTTAAGGTAACAGCCCGCTTCAACCAACTCTCTAATAAAGTTTCCTCGCTTCACGCTACTTCGACCAAGACTTCTTTTATTTGTGATACTGGGTGGTTAGTTTGCACCTCTTCTTCCATTAACAGTTTATAAGCATCTTCAATATTTTCTTCCAGCTCCTCTAGTGTCTCACCTTGGCTAAATACACCAGGGATTTCCTTAAGTTTGCCAACATACCATCCATCATCTAACCAATATTCGAGAGTAAATGCACGTTTCATATTTATATCCCATTAAAAATTGACCTCAATTCTGTTGTTCAACACAAAATTCTTAGCTCCCGCTCTCCGGTTGAGCGCTGGGTTAAGCTTGATTCTCGGAGAGCCAAACCATCACCTCAATAACATTTTTATCTGGTGGAAAGACAGGATAAAAACATTTTTTAATCATTCCACTTTGGGTAATGAGAGTCAATCTTTTGAGCAATTTTAACCCTTCGACTTCAAGCAGAGGCAATTTCAAACTTGAGGAAAAATAATGATCGGCATCGCTCAAAAGCGGATAAGGCAGCTCTAAACGACTAGCAGCTTCTTTTTGTATCTCTGATGATTGAGCACTTATGCCGTAAATACCTACGTCATTACGGTTGAATTCAGTATGGTTTTCACGAAATGAACAGACTTGTGGCGTACACCCAGCGGCACCGGGAATTTGAACCCAGCCTTCTGGGATGGCAAATCCTGGGCGACCTGTCATTGGATAGCAGAAAATTACATTCCAACCAGACAAGCGGGATAGATTGATTTCTTGATCATCAATTGACCATAGAGACACATCGGGCAGCAGCATGTTTTCCAGATGTTCACACGCCCCATCATTCAAAGGAATTGGCAAATCCCCTGGAATAGAACGAAGTACATCGGGTGGAAGTTGAATATTTGGCACAGTAATTTTCCAAGAAGCCTAACGAATAAGGTTAGATTTTGTGAGCAACGCGAACCAAAATCTAACCTTATTCGTTATGATCGTCTTTTCCAACACCACACCGGTCATTACATTGAGCAGCATCCAGTCCTTGAAAATTTTGCCGAAATCATTCGGTGAAATTCATTTGGTTCTTGAAGTCATTACCTGTAAACATTGACCGGCGATACCAAAGACGGCGTAATGGACATTCCTCGTAAACCCATAGCGCAAGTGTGCAAAGAAACCGGAATCGAGTTTAGTAGTCACGACCCTGATTGACTGACAAAACTCTTAACTCCTTAATGGCATAGCAAAAAGGAAAATACGGCAGGGTAAATCATCCATCCAGCGGGATCGATCGGGTTGCCGTTTACTCGCCCGAGCGGGCTCGGGGTCGTGCAAAGCGTGCAGAACTAGACTGTCAATGATGGCATCACCGCGAGCGCAAGCTCGCCGGATCCAATCCCAGCCGATACGGGCATAGCTATAACCGCGAAACCAATGCGGATCGACACACCGCCGCTTGCCTGAGGCAACGACCGCACCCCCTTGGCAAACCAACACCAAGGTGGCGACAGCCATGATGAAACAGAGCCTTTGAAGTACCTCGGTTTCGCGCAATTGCGAAGACTCCCACTGAAAACCGTTGGATTTGTGATCCAAAAAGCCCTCTTCGATGTTGAAGCGCCGCCCATATTCATAGAGCGTATCGCCATTTGTGGGCTGGTCGCTGACGATGATCCATGGTTCTTTCGCGCCCCTTTTTCCCAGCCGACCACCAAGTGCGCCGGGGATATGCGCACCGGTCACCCCGACATGGTGGTAATAACAAACTTCCCCGGCTAGCAATCGTAAGGTCAACTTGCGGTAGCCACTGCCCGTTTTTTGGTAAAACCCGACGGAACGCTTGCAGCGAATACGCGCGTGCCAGCCGGCCGTCTTGCGAATCCAATTCAGCAATTCGCCATGTAAAAAGCCACGATCCGCCAGCAAGATGATCTCTCGTTCCGGAAACAGTCGCGCCGCAAACCCCAATACGCCTCGGTAGTCTTTGAACGCCACGCTCGCACTGGGATGTTTCATCACTTTCCAAACTAATGGAATCGACCTCCCACGATAAACCAGCGCCAACTGGATCACGCAGAACGTGTCCCAGAGCATCGAAGTATCTAAGGCGACCAGCAACGGCTCTTCCGCCACGTCCTTCAGAGCCTCCCGCAATAATGCCGCATACAAACGCAACACATCGATACGCCCATTCGTCAGCCAACGCTTGAAACGTCTCTCGACGCTTTGCGCCATTTCCGCACGGCTAACGACATAAGGCGACCACTTACTTAGACTGATCCAACCACTGGACAATAAACCCAACACCATCCAAGCCACGGTATACAGGTGCCGTCTATCGCGCCATGGCGCATGGTGCAATAATTTCAAGATGCTATCGTATAAAGGCGTGCTCTGTTTCATGTTTCGCTTCCTTGCTAGAACCGGTCAAATATCGATATTATCTCCTAATCTTTTCGACTTTTGAGTTTTGTCAGTCAATCAGCTAAGCTGACAGTCAATATCGAAATTCACCTTTTTACGTGACTGATAGGTGGCTGTCCTCCGGCATTGGATCATGTCATTGCTAAGTTTAGTGGTTGCAGCTATGCTACCGCATACTTATGAAAATTGCCGTAGATACCAATATTTTTTTGGCGGCCTGTTTAAGCCAAGGCTCTGCTAACGCGGTGATTGCTGCTTGTTTACGAGGTCAGGCCATTCCTTTAATGGGCACGGCATTGTTTAACGAGTACGAAGATGTAATGGCCCGGACAACTTTATTTCAACGTAGTCGTCTGAGTGCTTAAGAACGTAATGAGCTTCTAGATATTTTCCTCTCGGTTTGTCAGTGGGCACGAATCTATTATGGCTGGAAGCCGAACCTACCTGACGAGGGTGATAACCATTTGGTCGAGCTTGCGGTTGCCGGTAATGCGCAATTTATAGTAACTCGTAATCTTCGTGATCTATCCGGAATGGAATTGAATTTTCCGCATTTGACTGTACTGACACCTGAAGCATTTTTGAAGGAAATAGCAACATGACAGCACTGACCGTAAGACTACCCGACGACAAGTACCGTCGCCTTAAAGAGGTGGCTCATCAGCGTGGCATCAGCGTCAACCGTCTGATCGACGAAATGGCCACTTTGATGCTCGCCGAGTTGGATGCTGAAACTCGTTTTTTAATTAGAGCGGAAAGAGGCCGTGGAAACTTGGCGCGAGGCTTAGAATTACTTAAGAAAGACTAGGGGCTGTTGCCGTTTCACATAGGTAACCATAAAAAAGCGCAAGCTAAGGCCACAGAAGCTTCAAAATTTCGTTTTAGCTTGTCATATCGTGTAGCAATAGCTCTGAAATGTTTCAGTCTTGCAAACACATTTTCAACGAGGTGACGATATTTGTAGAGACACCAATCCATATCATCATTCCCTACGTTTGAATTCTTTTTTCTTGGAATGACAGGAACAGCTCCTTGGCCTTGAATCTGAACATGTAGTGGTTCACTGTCATAGCCTTTGTCAGCAACGATATAGTCAGCTTTAGGCAGTTCAGCGACTAAGGTTGGCGCTTCTTTACAATCATGAACTTGGCCACCTGTTACTGTAAAGCGGATGGGAAGACCACAGGCATCAACAGCCATATGAATTTTGGTCGTATTACCCGCAACAGATTTACCAATCGCCGATTCTTGCCCATAGGCCGGACCGCTACTATGCTGATGGTAAATATTCAGTCCCCGTGCGACAAGCGAAGCTTGTCATTTCTGACAAGGTGAAAGTCCTTGTATGGGAAATCTAAGGATAGATTTCATAAGGTTTAACCAACCACCATTATCGAGTGTTGCGTCTCCGGCGGAGCGTTGCTAGCGGTTACGACTGTGGCAAAGGCGAACAAAGGTCAGGCGAAGCGTACACAGAGAACTGTGTAGGTTACAGGGGATACGCGCATCCCTGAAGCTGTTTTAGTATCGTAAGAATAGAGAAGCAAATGGCGACGTTGTGGGGTCAACGGAAGCCAATACAAAGGAATCGTTTTGGTAAGATTCCGGAGGGTTTGCCGGTATTGTAAAGCGTGACATGTACAGAGAGAAATGACAAAGAACTTGTGAGACCCATAAAGTTCCTGAGCGAACGACAAGGTATGCGGAGTTTAGCCACATCCGGGGAAACCCAGATCCAGAGGTAACCGAAACCTAAATCTTAGCGACAGGTAAGCCTACCCAACCGAAAGAAGGATGGCTGAAGACCGTATGGGAGTCAGATTCACTCATAGTACTCGGCGCGTGGGAGAGCCACGTACAGGGGAAAGGGGTGGACTGAACTGCGTAGCCTGCAAAGGCCAACTTCAACCGGACATGAAGGACTGGAACAATGAAGCAAACCTCCCTGCAGGGGATAGCAAACAAAGCAGCACAGGATAACACTTACCGATTCCGGAATTTATTTGGGATGTTAAGCGTTGGTTACTTGTTCTGGTGTTGGGATTTTATCAACAGGAAAGCAAGTGCGGGAGTGGATCGAATCGACGCGCAAGCCTACGAGGAAAATCTGCTCGTGAATATTGACCAATTGGTACAACAAGTCAAAGCAAAGACCTATCGGGCAAAGTTGGTTCTTAGAAAATACATTCCCAAAACAGGAGGTAAGTTACGGCCACTGGGAATACCCGCAATAGCGGATAAGCTACTCCAGCTTGGAGTCGCTAAGATACTGGAAGCCATCTACGAGCAAGACTTTCTAAACTGCAGTTTCGGATACAGACCGCGAAGAAGTGTACACAATGCCATAAAAGAGTTAAGCAGTGCGCTACGGACAGGTTGGTATCATCATGTCGTTGAAGCTGACATAAAAAAGCTTCTTCAGTACTATCGATCACGAACTGCTACTGGAAATGCTGGCAACGCGAATAGATGACAAACCCTTCCTGAATCTTATCCGTAAATGGCTAAAAGCTGGGATATTGGAAACCGATGGACAAGTCATCCACCCGATCACGGGAACGCCCCAGGGAGGGGTTGTTTCGGCGATTCTGGCTAATATCTATCTCCATCATGTATTGGATGTATGGTTTGAGGAAAAGGTACGGAAACATTGCACAGGACAGGTCTATTACTGTCGCTATGCGGATGATTTCGTCTGTGCCTTTCAAAATGCAAGAGATGCCAAACGTTTCTACGAAGCGTTGAGCAAACGATTAGGTCGTTATGGATTGCAAGTTGCAGAGGACAAGACTCGGATTATTGAGTTCAGTCACTGTAAAGCGCGAGCCAAGACCAAGTTTGATTTTCTGGGGTTTGAATTCCGTTGGGGTGTTAATCGGTGGGGAAAACCCACCTTAAAACGTCGTACCTCTCGAGAAAAGCTTCAGGCATCATTAGCTAAGCTCAAAGAATGGTTCCGAAAATACAGTGGATTACCGAAGAAAATCCTATTTGCCAAGCTAAATAGGAAACTACGGGGTTACTATAATTTCTACGGTATTCGAGGGAACAGCAAAAGCTTAAGCAGTTTTGCATATCGAGTAGGGCAACTCTTCTATAAATGGCTGAACAGGCGTAGCCAACGCAAAAGCTATAATGTAGTTGGGTTCAAAGCATTACTTAAAGACTTTGAATTAATCAAACCGAGGATATGCCATGATTTCTAAGAATACTTGTGCGGCGAATATGTGCGAAGTGAGCAGTTCAGAAGAGCCCGGTGCGGTAATTCCGCACGCCGGGATCTGTGAGGGGGGCAGTTGGGTAACTGGCTGTTCTACCTTGATCTCTTTGAAAAAGAGGGGCTAGGGGAGATTTTTTAAATAAATCCCCCTCAATCCCCCTTTTTCAAAGGGGGAGGGCAATATTGCGGTAATTTGCCAACGGGGTCTGAATACTTACCATCGTGATGATCCTTAACGGGTTCCGGTTTTCAATGGAGCGACGTTTTGCGTAATGGGTGAGGTGTGACCTTGTATTTAATCAGCAATCTTAAAGATTGCCGTCTTCATGGTCTTGGCTTCAGGATTGATAGAGCCGCCGGTTATGTCATTGTCGGTTTATAATTCGCTAATGCCTTGAACAACGAAAAGGGTATCATGGTCGCCTCGCCGATTGTCAAGAAAGTGCGTTTCAGGTCGTGACTCTGATTGACTGACAAAACTCAAAATTCGAAAAAATTAGGAGATAATATCGATATTTGACCGGTTCTAGCAAGGAAGCGAAACATGAAACAGAGCACACCTTTATACGATAGCATCTTGAAATTATTGCACCATGCGCCATGGCGCGATAGACGGCACCTGTATACCGTGGCTTGGATGGTGTTGGGCTTATTGTCCAGTGGTTGGATCAGTCTAAGTAAGTGGTCGCCTTATGTCGTTAGCCATGCGGAAATGGCGCAAAGCGTCGAGAGACGTTTCAAGCGTTGGCTGACGAATGGGCGTATCGATGTGTTGCGTTTGTATGCGGCGTTATTGCGGGAGGCTCTGAAAGACGTGGCGGAAGAGCCGTTGCTGGTCGCCTTAGATACTTCGATGCTCTGGGACACGTTCTGCGTGATCCAGTTGGCGCTAGTTTATCGTGGGAGGTCGATTCCATTAGTTTGGAAAGTGATGAAACATCCCAGTGCGAGCGTGGCGTTCAAAGACTACCGAGGCGTATTGGGGTTTGCGGCGCGACTGTTTCCGGAACGAGAGATCATCTTGCTGGCGGATCGTGGCTTTTTACATGGCGAATTGCTGAATTGGATTCGCAAGACGGCCGGCTGGCACGCGCGTATTCGCTGCAAGCGTTCCGTCGGGTTTTACCAAAAAACGGGCAGTGGCTACCGCAAGTTGACCTTACGATTGCTAGCCGGGGAAGTTTGTTATTACCACCATGTCGGGGTGACCGGTGCGCATATCCCGGCGCACTTGGTGGTCGGCTGGGAAAAAGGGGCGAAAGAACCATGGATCATCGTCAGCGACCAGCCCACAAATGGCGATACGCTCTATGAATATGGGCGGCGCTTCAACATCGAAGAGGGCTTTTTGGATCACAAATCCAACGGTTTTCAGTGGGAGTCTTCGCAATTGCGCGAAACCGAGGTACTTCAAAGGCTCTGTTTCATCATGGCTGTCGCCACCTTGGTGTTGGTTTGCCAAGGGGGTGCGGTCGTTGCCTCAGGCAAGCGGCGGTGTGTCGATCCGCATTGGTTTCGCGGTTATAGCTATGCCCGTATCGGCTGGGATTGGATCCGGCGAGCTTGCGCTCGCGGTGATGCCATCATTGACAGTCTAGTTCTGCACGCTTTGCACGCCCCCGAGCCCGCTCGGGCGAATAAACGGCAACCCGATCGATCCCGCTGGATGGATGATTTACCCTGCCGTATTTTCCTTTTTGCTATGCCATTAAGGAGTTAAGAGTTTTGTCAGTCAATCAGGCTCATTCAAACCAATTTTCTAAGGCCAAATTCTGAAAGTTGTCGAAGTCTTTAGTGTTTCGGGTCACCAGCGTTAAATTTTGGCTAACGGCAATCGCTGCGATTTCACCGTCAGCATAAGCACAGGTAAGTCCCTGGCGTTGTAATCTGGCCCGCTCTTTTGCGTACCAATCTGCGGCGGCTTGGTCATACGGCAAAACCATCAAGCCATTAGCCGATAACATCGCTAAATAGGATTGTAATTGTTTTTTCCTTTTAGACGCTGCCAGTAACTCGCAACCATAGACCAGCTCATGCCAGACAATCGCCGCTGTTGCATACTCACCGTCGTGATCGGCAAGCTGTTGTAAAACGTTGTCATCGGGCTTTAAGCGTGCGGGCTCCGAGAGAATATTGCTATCCAGCAAATAACTTATTCGTCCCATGAAAATTCCCGTTCCTGGCTGGCTTCACGTATTTGTTTGAGTTCGGCATCAGTCAAGGCGCTATCCGCGTCCAATTGACAACGCCATTGTTGGATGGCCTTGAATAAGCCTGTATTCTTTTGGGTCAGCTTTTTATAGTTGGCCTCTGATAACATCACGGCAACAGGCTTGCCATGACGGGTAAGATGAATCGCTTCATTCGATTCAAGCTGATGGATCAATTGTGACAGGTTGTTTTTTGCCTCGGCTATGGTACTGGTTTTCATCGGAGACACCTCTAATATAGCTATATTTATAGCCATAATAAGTCTTTCGATAACCGTTATCAAGCATGATTTTACGGGAAATATTTACCTGATTAGCAAGTTTCTTCAGCTAAAGCCGAAGATCTGCATATCCCTAGCATGACGGGGTTCGCAAGCCATGCGCGTCAAGCTAAAAACGGCCAATCCACATCACGCTCTTTCCCAAGCTGGAGCTCTCATCGTTATACACAAATATCGATAAACTTGCTAAACAGAGGTCATCGTATACCTGGGAACGGTGTTGTTTGATAAATCTGCGGAATTGAACAACAGTTGCTTCGAAATCGCGATCTGGGGATCGCTCCCACAGAGCATCCGGTCCCCCTTGTGGGAGCGACGCCTTCGTCGCGATTTCGAAGCCGGGTACGTTAAGCAACAACAAAGGGTATCGAGGTCTTATTCGCCAAGGTGGCAAGACGGTATCTTCGACTTATGTATAACGGCGAGAGCTGGAGCTTGGGTAACATCATATTGTAGTTTTTGCGAACTCAATGCCATTTATTAGCTATTTTATGCCTTCACTGATCTAACGCTAGGGTCCGCGATGCGCACCCTACGCCTAGAGTTACGTTCGTATCAAGGCCTTCCGCTAGCGTATAGGAAATAAGCCCAACTCGATTTTGTGGCTGTACATGTGCTCTTGCCGGCAACTGCTGCGTTCGTTTTGCAGACACTCTATTAAGGCACTCATCGGCTCGGACAGCGCACCGGCTCCCGACAGACGTTTCAGATAAGCCACCGACCTCGCCTAAGTATCGTAGCCTTCGTGATTTCCCACTTCTTGTTTTTTTCAACCCAGTTTACAGGACCGAGCCAGTAATTTGCATGCGGCATCGTCAACGCGATTTCCAGCCCCTTCGGGTCCATGTCGCTGAATACGACGACGGTTTTATCCGCACCGAAACGGTCGACGAAATCGTGGCAGACATTTATTTTAGAGCCGGTTTTCGGATCGCCGCGATAAGCCCATAATGCCCGTCGTGCCATAGGCGGCAATTCAAATGAAGCACATAAGGACACCTGATTAGCAAGATGCTTCAGTTTGCCGAAGCCAATAATCCGAGCGGGGTCCAGTCGTAGCCGCAGCCACGATAAGGCGCGTAGTAATGGTATCGAGTCGGAAGCGCCGGTTAAAGCGGTACGCGAACGCACCTAAGTAACGGGTGCCGTATTTTGCGAAATCGAAAGCATGGTAGGCGCCACCTAGACTGGTTTTGAGATTGCCCAGTACCGTATTGATCCAACAGAACTCAGGCAGGTCTTTAGGTTTCCGGCCACCGGCGACGGTTACCTGGTGTTGACAATCGGCATCGGTCACGCCGGCAAAACAGGCCAAGCCGTCGGACTGCACGACACAACCGGGGCTGAGATCGCCTTGTGCCCAATTGGCAATGGCTTTACGGGTAAAACCCGGAATCGGCGCCATTTTGATAAACCTCGGCTGTCCCTCGTGGCTGAGCGAGAGCGCCGCGACAAATGGCGCCTTATTCTCAGAGCCGCGCCCGGCCTTACCGCCAGCCAATTCGCCACCGAGATAGGCATCGTCCACCTGAACTTCGCCGTCCAAGGTGTACCGGGCATCCCGTTCGACCATCGCTTGCATCAGTTTCTGCTGAATCAGCCAAGCGGTAGGGTAACTGACGCCCAACTGCCGTTTCAAAGCCAGGGCGGACAAACCAGTCTTAGCCTGACTGATCAAGTAGATCCCCAGAAACCAGACCGTCAGTTTAAGGTGGGTGCTCTGGAATAAAGTGCCCGCAATCAGCGACGCTTGTAACCGGCAGGACCGGCATTGGAAGGTTTTGCGTCCGCCTGATTTAAGCACATAGTGTTCGGCATGACCGCAGTCGGGGCAGCGAAAGCCTTGGGACCAGCGGGACTGTTCTAAACTGTCTTCACATTGCGCTTCGGTGCCACTACGCATTGTTTCATTTTTTAAATAGCTATCTATCATGTAACTCACTTCGTCTCAAAAATTGGTGCTTACCGCGCCCTAACTAAAGCCATTTAATTCATAATACAGTATGCTCTAACAGCAATAGCGGATGCTGTTTCTCGTTACGTAAGCTCATAATGTAATCTCGACCGTTTATTTTTTGTTCCATCAGACTTTCAATCAATAACGGTTTGGTTAAGCCGGCTTCCGTCACATCCCTGAGTCCTTGTACCAGACATTTCATTTTCGGTTGTTCTTCTCGCAACCGACTGTAGCTCGTTTCGTGCTGTTCATTGGCCCGGGCAATTTGTTTAGTGGCTAAGTGCGTAGGAACCAAGTCATCAAACAGCTCCCGATAATGACGACCTATCATATCCGCCGCACGATGCGCTGACTTCAGCTCGTTTGCTAACAGGAGGCATTCCACGCGCCCGGCATTACATAGCGCTAACGATCTGACTAACGAGGTAAACAACTCGGCATCGAATTGTTTCTGTTCCAATAAATGAATAATCTCATTTCGAAAAAATCCACCTTCGTCGGTCAACTGAGAAGCTACGCTGACCAGTTCGTTCGTTGGGTTTGATAAAGCACCGGCCGTTTCCGCTTTTTCGAATAGCACGTAAACATGAGAAAAGTGCGATCTTAACTCCCTATCAAATAAATCCTGGAAAGACTGCCTCATCGACTCGGCCAAATGTGTAATTTGTCCTTCGATACCTTTCAATCGCGAAGTTATCATAGCGAAACCCGCTACACTCACGCCTATACCGGCAATCGCCACGCCCAGGTTGGCATATTGCAGTATCTGTAATCCTTCAACCATGATTTTTAATTGATTGAGTTGTACGTTGGTATAGGCGGCCGAGGCTAAATTTAAAGTATTCAGAGGTGAAAAAGGAAATCCCATTAGTCCACTGAGAACCTGCTGCGCCATACCGGTTTCTTGGACATGGGCAACAATTTTTCCAGTGCCCTGTTCTTTCAATAACGAACCTATGCGATATACAGCACCATTAGCTATATCTGCTGAGAATTTAGCGGGGACGGCAAAAGAATGCCATGAATCATGTTTTTATCTCATCGAGTAGGGTTTTTGCAACGCCGATAATTTTTGCCTGCAAAACTTGGCATACGGAATTTTCTTTTTCATTGGGTAGTACTGATTCACGAATAGCTTGGTGTATTTTGTCTTTGAAGCGCTTTTCGGCATTGAATTTGAGCTTGGCTGCCTTACTGACGCCAAAACCGCCCAACCCCAACACAATCGCGCCCCCTGTTAATGCGACCGGCCAACTTATCACTGTCGTTGTCACTCCCAACAAACCAAGTACGCCTCCTGCCGATATGGTAGTTGTTGATAAGGATAAAATTGTGGGTATGGCAGCAACGGCAACACCTGTGGACAAAACGGCTGTGGTTGTTTCCAACACATTTTTCTTATCGTCCTTATGATTCAGTTCATTATCGGGTCGCTCATATTCCAATCGATGTTCGTAGATTACATTAAGTTCGTATTGGGCAGATTCAATCAAAAACGTCACTTCATTTTCTAGCCATCGGCTATAGATGGGTTCTACATGTTTTTTTACGTAGGCGCTGTTTTGGAAAGTTTGCCGCAAAGTCATTTTATCGATTTCTGCGTCCAGCTCTTGAAATAATAAGACAAGCTCACGATTCAGGTGATGTTGAATGGCTTCGACGTGTTTATCCCGCCAATTCAACAACTGTCTTCTCAGAAAGATATAATCTGCTCTATCAATTGTTGATTGTTTTTTCTGTTGGAGCATTTTTGATACTGTCTTTGGGAGTTAGCGAATAATACCGTCGGCCAGGATTTTAAACCATTAGCTCGAATCTGCCACCAATCATAGATGTAAAAGGCAAATAATTGCCAAGTTTTGATTGGTTAGTTCGTCTCTTTGAAAATTATGTGTGGTTTTATCGCAACTGACAACTCAACCGACTCGATACCGAGGCTTCACAATGCAATTGATTGAGCCCCCGTCACGATTTGCGGCATGCTGTTGTCGCCCGATGCCGATCGGGAGAACATCTGAAACTCGGTCAATAAAAAAGGGCCTACACGTTAACGTAAGCCCTTGCTTTTTTATTTACCCCGGACGAGATATACGACCGATTGAGCGTCTATCTTTGACTGTTTAAATCGGCCTATGACCAAAATTGGTGGTTTTATCTAATTGGAAAGTCGCAGAAAAGATCGCTTTTGCCATCTTGGCGCCGTTTGCCGGTTTGTTCAGAAAATGACTCAACTCATTATCATCGATCCGGTCTATTATCCGTTTGACCTGCTCCACCTGGAGGATTTCTTTGCTGAGAAAAACGGTTCCTCCTGTTTGAATCGAAAAACCATCGAAATCGACCAAATAGCCCGCCAGAACCACTCCTAAACTAGTTGCTTTCGCCATGTTGTAATCGATAATCTGAAAAGTCGCTTTGCTGAATATATTCTCCGCTTTGATGGTATCTTTGCGATTCGTTTCATCCAGTCGGTAAATCGCATAATGCGCGTTGCTCATGCGACGCAGCAATTCAAGTTCGTATGCGTCGGCTTCTTTGCTGAATAGACGCAAGAACTTCTCCGCCATGTTGAAGTCGTTCGGACGATAGCCGTAAATCGCATAATCGGTAAACAAGTCCATTTCGTTTTCTTTCTTGACCATCAATGTCTTTTGATGCCAAATCCCTAAATGCTTGCCGCAGGTTTTAATGTCGTCCTTCGTGAGCTTTCTGAAAATCTTGCTGTTCAAATCCATCATTCGATGACGAATCTCGGGATAATCGGCTGGAGTAAAGGTAAAATCGGCCATGAGCTATATTGAATGATGATGCGAAGTTTGTTCTTAACAGGTCGTGCAGATTTTTCCGACCCGATACCGCCCCCCACCGGGAGACTGTAGGAATTTTGGTCAAAAAAAAGGGCCTAAATGCTTTTCTACCTCATACAACAAAAACCCTTAGTTTGCTGACTAGGGTTTTATGTAGCATTCATCAAATAAATAACAAAAGATACTTGCCAACATCGCTTGACGATTTGTGATATCCACACTGACATTGTTATTTAAGAGGAGAAAACGTCATGAACGAGCCGCCTTTAGTTTATTTTCGACCCAAAACTGCTGCTGAATATTTGGGCATTAGTATCGCAACCTTTTGGCGACTAGTCGCCGCAGGCAAAATTCCCACTGCGAAGATAAGTCCGAGAGCAACCGTCTGTAAAAAAGAAGATCTTGACGCTTTAGTTAATTTTGAACTTTAACAGTTCTAAAACGAAAAAATAAATCCTCAATCAATCACATCTCAACGTGATCAGTTTGAGAGAAAAGGACTTGCCTGCGAATTTCTGAGTTTCGTTATGATGCCACTTAAATTCATCCCGGCTTGATTTTGCCTAACTTACAATTATTCTGCACAAAGCGACATTTAACGCGACATTATTGAATGTTTTTGGCAAAAAAAAGGCTTAGTATTTCTACTAAGCCTTTGATTTATATGGCTCCCCCGGACGGGCTCGAACCGCCGACCTAGTGATTAACAGTCGATAAAATGCCCAATTCAACTGTTTTCAAGCTATACTACATTGATTCATTTTAGCTCGTTCTTATTGATATAACAAAGAAAAATATTTTTCTTGTTGTTTTCAAGGTTCCGTTTTTTTCATTTCATTGCACTACCAAAGGCACTAAAAAAGCACTATGGAATTTGCCATATTCGCCAAAGACAATTTGCTATCAATCGGGCGAATCACTTTTGATGCCGGTGCGATCTTGTTGGAAGATACGACAGATGACTTTGCACGAGAAACCTTGTTGTTATGATCGCATTTTCCAACACCCCACCGGTCATTGCATTGAGTAGCATCCAGACATTTGAATTATTACCAATAATAATTTAGATTCGGCGAATTTCATTTGGTTCTTGACATTATTACTTGCAACCATTGACCGGCGACACCAAAGACGTCGTAAAAAACATTCCTCGTGTAAACCTATAGCTCAAGTGTTAAAAGAAACCAGAATCGAGTTTAGTAGTCACGACCTGAAACGCACTTTCTTGACAATCGGCGATGCGATCATGATACCCTTTTCGTTGTTCAAGGCATTAGCGAACCATAAACCGACAATGACATAACCGGCGGCTATATCAATCCTAAAGCCAAGACCATGAAGGCGGCACCCGTTAAGGATCATCACGATGACAGACTTAGATTACCATTCGATTATTACCATTGAACCCGGCAAACGGAGCGGCAAACCGTGTATCCGAGGGTTAAGAATCACCGTTTATGACATTCTTGAATATTTGGCTTCCGGCATGACCGAAGCGGAAATATTGGAGGATTTCGATTATTTGACGCAAGCCGATATTCGAGCTTGCCTAGCTTATGCTGCTGACCGCGAAAAGCATTTAATGGTTATCAATTCATGAAGCTGTTGTTTGATGAGAATCTTTCGCCCAAGCTGGTAGCCGCTTTAATTGACGCGTTCCCCGGCTCTGCTCATGTCGATCGAATCGGCTTAGGCGGCGAATCTGATCATGCCGTCTGGGAATATGCAAAGCACCACGGCTACACACTGGTAAGCAAAGATTCAGACTTTTACGACAAAAGCGCTTTATTAGGTTATCCGCCAAAAGTCATTTGGATAAGGCGCGGAAATTGTAGCAATCGACATATTCAGCTTTTGCTGAGAAACAAAGTGGATGGCATACGCGAATTTCACGACAATCCTGAGCTTTCCTTTTTGCAGATACTGTAAGCTCCCTCAAAATTCCTGGACAAAATCAGCCAGCACTAAGAATACCCATTAGCGTATAAATGCTTGTTTTAAATGTAGCAAGTTGAAGTAAGTGATATCCCAAATTCAAGATCGAACGCATCCCATTGAGAAACAGAAAAAAATCATTCAAGATTTTGGGCAATTCGGTTGGATCTTTCGCCACAACATATTGCCAGAACCCGAAACTACCGGCTTGATTAAGTGCATCAACCCAGCGTTCAGCGACTTTGGCCTTAAGATTGCGTTGTCGTTGTATTGGCCTTTAGTTTCAACGATCAAGGTGAGACCAATATCCAACTCAACGATAACGTCCGGAATATAAATGGAATTTCCGCCAAAGACAATTTGACTAACAATCAGGCGAATCACTATTTACGTTAATGGTGTTCACCTTTGAGCATCGTGAGATGATCAGCAAGCTTTGCCAAATAATTGTACTGAGCCGAATCCAGTATAAAGCACAGGCTTATGGCTAATTGAAATAATAAGCCGCCGTACAACAAACCATTACCATCGAATGCCAGCCGACATTTCTTCTGGGGCTTCATTTGAACGCTAAAGATTTCACCGATTATTCGAAAAAAACCACTGTTAATGTGGGAGAGCCATTTTACAGCAGAAAAACCCTTCGAAATTGATTAACGGTTTTTTGCTGTTTTTATTGGCGATCTCTGAAATGATAATGTCAATTTGACGCAAACCATTCTTTGTTTCAATCGTTTGCGTAAAATTTCGTTTTGTTGAAATTGTAAAACACAACGGCATGGCATCATGAAATTTACAGACAACCTCATCAAAGGGTTGAAGCCCAAAAACAAACCTTATCGGCTTTACGAAAAAGGGGTCGATAAAGGCTTTGGTATCCAAGTAACGCCTTCCGGTTCGAAGTCATTTTTTCTTCAATATGCACTCAATGGCAAAAGAAAATTCTTGAACCTTGGACGCTATCCGTCAATTGGACTTTCCGAGGCTCGCGACAATGCCAGAATAAATCGTGAACAGTTATTACAGGGCTCGCATACCAGTCTAACTCCCGAAGTGCTTCATGGCAGTCTTGAGAATCTGATCAGCAATTATATTGAACAGATGCGTCTTGAAGGTAAACGCTCGTGGGAAAAAGTTCAAGCGGACATCGAATACAACGTCTTTACGATGATCGATAAAAATACGCCGGCCAAAGACATTGAACCGCCTCATATCCGAAAAATATTACACGCGATCATTCAACGCGGAGCTACCGTTCAAGCCAATCGGGTGCGCTCTTATCTTCATCGGGCTTTCGAACTTGGAATTTTTCACGACAACGATCCCAAAAGCTTGAGCGACGACTATGTTTTTAATATTGCCGCCAATCCGGTGTCAGCCGTCCCTAAAAATGCAGCCGCAGAAAAAGTTGGGGAACGTACCCTTTCATTTGAGGAAATTGCTGTTGTTTGGCACCCTGAAAACTTTAACATCCCTACCCCAACGCTATTGGCGATAAAACTTCTCCTGATTTATGGTCTTCGTCCCATTGAATTAACGGGAGCCAAAAAATCAGAATTCGATTTTCAAAGCCAAGTTTGGTCTATTCCACCCGAACGGATTAAAAACAAGCGTTGGCATTTGCTACCAATCGTCCCATTGGCTCAAAAGCTATTAGAAGAGCTTATGCTATTTTCCGGCAACTCCGATTTTTTAATGCCGGGTCGATATAATCCAGCGGTTTCAATCAACAAAACATCTCTTGGTCATACCCTGACACAAATACAAAAAAACTCTCCACACTTTCCTGTTTTTACCCCGCGTGATTTAAGACGAACCGTTAAGACACGGATGGGGGAAATAGGCATCCATAAATCCATTCGCGACATCATTCAAAATCATGCGATGAACGATGTGAGTTCAAAACACTATGACCGCTGGGATTATTTACCGGAAAAAAGAGAAGCGCTTGAAAAATGGTGTTACCACCTGGAGAATCATCTACCGAAATAAAATAATCATCACTCTAAAGCGCATGATTATTATCAATTAAATCCGTAATGTTACCTGTAAATGCCAGTCAAAATCCGCGTAAAAATGCCGAAGCGGAGCACCCTGCCGCTTTATCTTCACACAAATAATCCGGTGCTATTCAACTTTCGTGAGGCAACGGCAATGTACTGAATCTACTATCTGGATTTGTAGATTCTGGAAAAATAATTGGGATAGCAATGCATACCTGTATATCAACCGTGAAATCCAATAGTACAAGTTAAGCAATTTCCGCTAACAAACTCTCATATGGAATATGAAGACCATCATGCAAGCGCTTTATCATTTTCAAGCTCAATGGACGTTTATGATTGAGCACTTCGGAAACTCTTCCGCTGCTCCCAATAAAAACTTGTAGATCTTTAGGAGTCAAGCCCTGCTGATCCATTCTGAATTTGATGGCTTCAATCGGGTCTGGCGGAGTAATCGGGTAATGCTTGTTTTCATAGGCTTCAATCAAAGTTACCAGAATTTCCATTTCATCGGCTTCCGGCGTACCTTCTTCGGCTTGAAAAATGAGTTCAAGGCGTTCAAAAGCCTCATGTAAATCTTCGGCATTTCGGATAGGCTTAATATTCATTGATATTCTCGACATTAATCTTATCGTATTGAGCATGTGTGCCAATGAATTTCACCCAGGCAATACCCGCTCGATACTGCATTTCTACAACTAATCGGTATTTATTACCGCCGATGTTGAAAACTACGCGATTGTTATTACAGATACTCGCATTACCGTAGTGTAATTTGACCGCTTGCGGCGAAGTCCAATTAGCTTTAACGGCTTCCTCGTACCAGCTTTCAAGAGGACCTTGGGCATCATGGTAAGCGGGTTGCTCCCAAAACTTTTTTAAAGTACTTTTTGCAATGACCCGCATAGGCCCTTCTTACTCCCATATTGGGAGTAATTATAAGTAAAATCCCACGACACATCAAGCTCAACATCAGAAAAGAAAATACTCCTATTACGGGCACCAATCACGCTTCGCTTTAATCCTCCTTTTATTCAAACCGGCACGATTGATTAAAGAAGTAGTCATCCCGAGTTTTGATGTATATATTAAGGATGTACATTTTAGTTAACAGTGGAGAGTGCTATGCAAACCACGCGAATTTTTACAAACGGCAACAGCCAAGCTGTCAGATTACCAAAGGATTTTCGGTTTGATGAAGATGAAGTTGTCATCAAAAAGCTGGGCGACATGGTTGTGCTGTTACCCAAACGCTTCCGGGCAGAAAGCTTGTTAGCCATGTTACAGGAAATTGGACCAATGGACATTGAGCGTCAACAGCCGGCCGAACTTCAGGAACGGGATGTTGAATGAATTTTTATTTGCTCGATACCAATATATGCATCCTCCTGCTCAATCAGCGGGGCGGAACTGGAATTTGGTATCGCGGCCAGTAAAAAACAAAACGATAACGCCAAACGGCTGGAACGCTTTTTACTCGATTTCGAAGTAATCGACTTTAACCAGCATCGGCCGCAGCTTACGGCCCTATTCGATCAATCTTACAGGCACAAGGGACGCCGATTGGCCCCATGGATTTTTTAATTGCCGCAAATGCACTAGCCATCAAAGCAACGCTAGTGACCAATAACACATCAGAGTTTCAAAGGGTTCCTGGCCTCCGACTGGAAGATTGGTCTATACCAGGCTAACCAACATGTGCGGGAGGCACTCAACCAAAACTTGACAGCCTGCACTGCCCGCAGCCACCCAGTGAACCGGTTGCCAAAGGTCGCGCGGTTATCAGCCAACTGTTAGAAATATTCGATTTACCCTATCAACGCGGCAGCCGCTGAGTGGCAACGACGAGCGGGAATTGCCTTTACTCGGCGAATTGCGCACCCCGCAGAATGAGCACTTGTTATGGGTGCTGGAAGCTCAAGCTCTGGATAAAGCGGTAAGTATCAACGTAGTTGACATTTACCGAATTCGGTTCAAATGCGGATTAGCCGTTGGCGGTTCTTTTCCCCCGAATACCAGCGACACCTCATGAAAAAGTATCACATTGATCTTAGCCGATTTGCTGCCGCCTTCGACTCGGTATTTGATCACATTCAAGCCTTGGACATCCCGCACATGCCAATTTTTCTTCAATACTTTTTTCTGGATGGACGCCCAGTCTGTGCGGCCGTTGGTTTGTGCCGAAGCATAATCTTGGAATATACCGGGCGTCATTAGAGCGACGCCTTCATCGACTATGTGCACGCGAGCTTTGGGCCGATTGGTTTTTATTTCGCCGCTTTGTATGCCGTTGCGTAGCCATGCAAAAAACGTTTCGGCCGGATCGTCCGTTTCATCATTGACCGGTACAGCCGATTTCGATTGTGCATTGGGGTAGTTTATCGATTCTGTTTTGATGGCATCCGGATCGGGATTTACCGGTTGACTTTCATCGAGGGAGCTATCGTCCGAGGGTAAGAAATTCTGCAAGTCGAAATCGTGCCTAAGTTGTTGTCGGCTTGAAGCCGGTGATTCGTCTTCCGCTTCCATGGTCAAACTCGGCTCGTTTCCTTGATTGTACTGCGATTCTTCGATTAGTTCTTGATCCGAACCGGTCTTCATTGGCGTTGCTTTAGGACCTGGCCGACTTTTTTCATTTCCCGCCGAAGCGTCTAACTTCGTTGATGCCTCCACTTCGGCCGGGATGATGCGTCCCTCAAATTCGTTCGGTCGATTATCAGGATTACTCCAAATTTTCGCCACTGCAATGCGGATCATGGTCAATTCATTACGCCACCCTTCCCCTTCGACAACGACCGTCCAGATGGCTTTGTCGCCGCACGGGATCAAAGCGCCATGCTCCTGAAGAATATCGAACAATCGGCCGTTTTTCGTGGGTACGCCGGTATGGCCTTCCTGGGTTAATTGATCTCTGATTGCATCCACTGTCCGTTTACTCACCAACCAACAGTCTTCTCCGCTGATCCAGCCGGCGGCTCCGTTTCTGTTTAACGGCAACTCTCCTGCGTTCAATAAATAGCGTAAAGCGGTCAGCATTTTTTCATGCAACGGTTTAGTCTTGACCACCGGCATCCGGCTGGAGTCTGCACCTAAATTGGTGGCCACCGATTTGCCATCGGCGATCCCGATAATCTCCCCGATAGATGACGCATTGTCGATGTCGCCCGATACGCACGCTAACCAGTGAGCAAAAATGTATCGATCACCTGAGATCCAATTCAATGCGTAGGCAGGAATAATCCGATGGATTAATAATAATGACGCTTTTTCGTGTAAACGGTATTGCCGGCCATGCTGGAATTCCGTGCTATACCATGCGCCCTGCTCGTCCAAAAACGACTCCCAAGGCGACCACGACTTTGATTGATGGTCAAGATCGTAAACGGTCACGGTTTGGTCGACGGCAACCTTGGCCACGTCATGACAGAGCGCGGCCAGGAAAACGGCGTAGGTCCATAAATCTTGTTTGGCCGCTATTTCCTCGGCACCGCCGGTTTCCGATAAAAGATACGACCGTCGTATCTTCAACGCATTGACACAGACTTCCAGGGTATGGGTCAACATGCCTCCGGCGCCGGCATGATGATGCACTTCCGAGGCCGGCAACAGTTGTACGAATCGTGCGAAATTGCGCATCGCATGGAGATAATAGCGGTGGTAATTGCGTTCCGATAAACCGGCCAATTCATTGATTTGTACAATCAGTCCCTTGTGGCGAGCCAACAGATCGTCGACTTTCCGAACGGTCAGAATACCGGGAACATTGGGCGGTACCGGTGTGGTTGCTTCGGATTTATTCCTGTCTTTTTTCAACCAGTTAAAATACAACATGGGCTTACTCATCTCCTAGCACTTTCTTGCCGTATTCTTGCAGTAACCCATCCGGAGCGACATAGCGATGCGGCAGCGATGGCTGCAACTCCAGATAAAACCCATTTTTACGCTCAGTTTCGAATGAACCTGCCCCGCCCCACTCCCGCATACCAACGACCAATCGCCGAATAACGCTGGGGCAACAAACCTCTGATTAAAAGCGATGCAGGTTTTGGAGTCGTCGTGTCGCTCAAGATAAATGTATTCTCTATTTTATAGGACTTTGTGGTCGATACAATTTCCGGTTCGACTGCGAGGTGCGTTATGTGTAGATGCCTGAAAATATCAACCGAAAGACCTGCAATAGTCATATCTAAAGTGAGCCCTAACGTCAATGCAGAAAATGGTCTAATTTAAGGTGAAACCTGCTCTTTAAAAAAATATCACTTGTCATTATTGCGCCGCAGACCTTTCGGTTCATGGCAGACTGCGGGCAAAGGGTGAATCAGTTTATCAACACAGCCCGAAGGACATTCACGCTTTGTCCATAGGCCTGTCACGCGGCATGTCTACTAGCCGAGACTTCATGTGGTGCCGCGTAATTCAGGCTTTGATATAGATATTTTCATACTTAACGCTCCATAAGCGTTCCATAAAGACATTGGCGGCCTCACCGAACGGCCAAGAGCAGTCAGACGAAGTAAACGTGCCAATGGCAAGTGTAAGGCCAAAAGCAGCCGGTGTGGTGAGTTTACGGACTGCACCGATCACGAACGGCCTGTGCAGGTTGTTTACCAGCTGCGGGCTAAAGCCGGGTATTATGAATACGGCACAAGTTCCATGTAAATGGATTGGGTTACGTTGGTTAAGGATATGGTTGTAGCATCTTGAATTGTGTTCATATAAGATCCTATACAGCGGGCGCGAAACTGCCGTCAAACTGGTTTTACGGCACTAAATCCGTGAATACTTTCAAATCTATCTGTAATTGTTCTTTCAACGCAGAAAAATAACTATCTCTATCCTCCATTTCCTGAATCTGTTGGTAAATTTTGCTCTCCTGCGAAACTGAAGGCATGCATAATGTCGTTATTTGGTATTTTATTTTTTGTTAAATCCCTTGTGTGTTTAGCCTGATACATATCTTGATCAGCTTGGTGTATCAGGGCATTAATGTTTGTCGCGTCGTCTGGATAAAGGCTGATGCCGATACTGACACCGACACTGATAGTTTCAGTGTTAATCACACAAGGTTGGCAAACTAAAGCCCGAACATTATTAGCAATATTTTGTGCATTTTCCAGTGAGCCTATGTCTTGCAAAATAATCAAAAACTCATCGCCACCTAATCTACCCGCATAATCACTTTCGCGGATAGCTTGGGGGAGACGTTGGGCAACAGCCACCAATACTATATCGCCTGCTTCGTGTCCTAGCGTATCGTTAATGGCTTTAAAACCGTTTAAGTCGAGAAATAAAACAGCCGTTTTAGCTTTGTGTCTCGCTGCAGTTTCTATCGATTGTTTCAGCTTTTCTAGAATCAAGGCGCGATTTGGCAGCGAGGTTAGCTTGTCATAATGTGCGGCGTGTTCAAGAGCTTCTTTCAAACGGTTTTGTTCGGTAATGTCCTGCGCCATGCAGATAATGAAGTCAGATTGATTTTGATTGTGCTTAAACGGGGCGTTCATCCATTGACATAAAACTTCACTGCCATCTTTTCTGATGTTGATATTTTCGTGGTGCATAATACGGTGATTTTTACGCACAGCCGCTAGAACCGCTTCCACTTCCGCGTGTTTTTCTGGAGGGGTAATGAGTAAAACGTTTTTTTTAATTATGTCTTTAGCCTGCCAGAGAAAAGTTTTTTCGGCTTCAGTATTCCAGCGTAGCACTCGGTTGTTCGCATCCAGCACTATCATACTTAATGGCGTATTATTGAATACGGTGTTGAGCTTGGTTTCATTAATACGCGCAGTTCTATAAAAACGAAACAAAATAATCCACAATAAAATTAACAGCGTTAAGCCAGCTGCCATATAGTAGAGTTTGATTTTAAGATTTTTTAAATAATCTGCCGAGAGCGGAAAATGTAACATGGGTTCAACATCGAAATTCTCTGGCAATAGGCCGAGTTTATGATACGTTTCAGCAATATGCTGCCAGCGACCCATATTCATATAACCCACTTCAATCAATTCAGGCTGCATTAAATCGTGCATCATCGCTGCTTCAAATCGTAAATGTTCAATACTGTGGCGTTGCGAATAATTTTTATAAATTAACTGCACAATTTCGTCAGGATGCTGCATGGCATAATGCCATCCGCGCATCGTTGCCTCTCTAAATGCCTCCACGCGTTGTGGGTGTTTTTCTAATTCGGTATCTGTGGTGAAGAAATTATCACCATAAAAATCGATACCACTCATTCGCGGGCTAAATTGATTGAAAGCGCGTTTTTGTTGCTTGAGTAGATAGGGTTCGTCAGTTTCATAGATTGACATTGCATCGATTTTACCCGCCAGTAAATCGCTTAAATCAAAGTTATGAGGCTCTAACTTAAAGGCCTTTTTAGTAAAGCCTTCTTGTTGTAAATAGGCGAACAACTCTGAGGAATTGGCTTCAATCATCACTTTTCGATCAAGTAATTTATGAATGTTATCAATACCCGATTCTTTTAAGGTCACTAGACTTAACGGCGAATGCTGTAAAACAACGCCAAGTACAAGCACTTTTTCACCTCGATGACGATTTAAAACCAATTCGCTAGTGCCAACACCAAACTGAGCGCGCCCCTTAATCACTTCTTGAACAACATCTATATCAGGCGTTGCTTCAATAATCGTGACATCCAGTCCTACGTCTTTATAAAAGCCTTTTTCCTTCGCGGCGTAGTAGCCAGCGAATTGAAATTGATGTTGCCATTTTAATTGCAGGGTAACTGAATCTAGTTCTGTCGCCCACACTGAAAGACTGCTGAAGACTAGGCAACCTATCGTCAGAAGTTGCATAAGTTTAGGCAAGGTCGCATTCTCCAATATCTTCAAGCCAAATGTGCGGCGACTTCTGGATAAATCGGTGCATCAACGCGATACAGTTGGCATCGTTCAAATCAATGATTTGAATGCCCGCTTCGGTGAGCCACTCTTTATGGCCTGCAAAATTAACCGATTCACCGATAACTACTGTGCCAATATTGAATTGCATAATCAAGCCAGTATAGTGGACCCCATTGTCCAGACAATTTATCACCGAGTTTAAGAGGGTGTTGTCTTTGTTACAGCTGACTGGCGCTGCCCCAATTCTTCTCTATTGTCTAAACCAATGACTCAAAAATTAAGTCATTTCCTTTTTCATTTTATTAAATTGTTATTATTGCGCCGCAGGCATTTTGATATTCCATCATGCTTGCTGCGGCGGAATGTGGTCAAAGGGTGAATTAGTGTGGGTAAGCTCGTGGTAAACTGCCTAAGCAGTTTTCTATCAGCTTATCCACACGTTCCGAAGGAAATTCACGCTTTGTCCACATGGAGTCCGCCGGTAGTCTCTTTATCTGTCCGTTCGTTAAATTTATCCACAATCATTGCCCCACCGCCTTCCGCTGTCTGATAGATTTGATCAGGTGTTTTATAGCCTAATGCCTGGTGATATCGCTCACCGTTGTAGAAGGCAAAATACTCAGTCAACCCCAACAATAGCTCAGGCATATAAACATAGTTTTTCGGATAAATATCCTCGTACTTAACACTCCGCCAGAGACGTTCAACAAAGATATTGTCCAATGCTCGCCCCCGTCCATCCATGCTGATTTTGATGCTGTTTTCTTGTAACACAGCGACCCATTTGTCACTGGTGAATTGCGAACCCTGGTCGGTGTTGAAAATCTCCGGTGCTCCGTATTGCTTGAGAGCAGCCGTTAAACAGTCCACACAAAACCCAACATCCATCGTGTTCGACACCCGCCAAGCCAAGATTTTGCGGCTGTACCAATCCATAATCGCCACCAGGTATACAAAACCATGTGCGAGCCGGATGTAGGTGATGTCCGTACTCCAGACCTGATTCGGGCGAATCACACTGAGCCCTCTGAGCAAATACGGATAAACCGTATGTTCAGGATGTTTTTTGCTAGTATTCGGGCCTGGAACCATCGCAATCAGGCCCAATATCCGCATCAAGCGTTGCACACGCTTTCGGTTCACGGCGTGACCTTGCATGCGTAGCCAAACCGTCATTTTCCGGCTGCCATAAAAGGGATGCCGAGTATATTCTTCATCCAGTAAGCGTAGCAACATCAGTTCGACTTCATCTACTTCGTGCTTGTCCGTATACACTGTCGATCGTGCGATGCCAGCCAGTCGGCACTGTGCGGCTACCGACAGTCCAGCACTTGAATTAATCCAGCCCTGACGCAGGCTTAAAGGTTGATCCCGGACTTTTTTTTAAGCCATTCCAGCTCCATGTTGAGCTGGCCAATCTTGGCGTACAAGCGCTCTGGATCGCTTTGCGGATCAATGGCCTTGGGGCCACGCTTTACGTCAAACAATTGACTGGCATTTTCCAATAAAGCCTTCTTCCATAGACCTACTTGGGTCGGATGAACACTATAGTCTTGTGCTATTTCATTAACCGTTTTACTCCCTTTTACAGCCTCCAGTGCCACTTTAGCCTTTTGTGTACTGGTCATCAACGTGCGCTTTTTTTCACTCATTCTCGCCTACCTTTTTTATGATAGACACCATCTTAAACTATTGTCTGGATTTTGGGGTCCACTATAATTGGAAAAAGCTCAAGCATTTAATAACAAGCGCGCCAAGATTTTTCGCGAAAGCTGAAATGGGGTCCGTCCGATTTCAGCAGCGAAAAATTACTTGGCGATTATTGCCTTCGGCGGCCCCGATTCGCCCTGCGTCCGTGCCACTACGCCACATCATCGTAAACTCGATGCGGCTCCGTAGCACTCCCACAAATGGCTTTACGCCGTGTCGCGATGCCTTGTATTTTGCCTCCGCCTGCGCTATTCGCGCAGACTCCGGCAAAACACCCGGCGCTACGGCTATCGGGGACTAAAAATCTTCACTTCGCTGGCGCTCCGTTTCCAAGATTTTCAGCGTCGGTGCAACGACAAAATGACGGCCGAACCGGCCATGGCTTTACTTCGGATAGTGCCCAACAACGAACATTGATGGCATCTAAGTCGTAGGCCGATTTAAAGGGCTGTTTCGGTTATACGGTACAAAACCGTTTTGTCACTTCCTCAGAGTGTTAAATTGGCCAATACCGTCAGTCGATAGCATATTGAGAAAACGTGCAATGACGATCATGGGTTGTTACAGGCTACAGGTCGGTGGAACTTTGATTAAAGAGTTGTAGGTTATTTCCAGGGCGCAAGACCTTTGCACGGCATCATTGTATTCAAACACGCGATTCTTCAGCCATAATTGGAGTAAAATCAGAATGAATGCCTTATGGCGAGGCTTAAATTATCGTTTACCTTAGGCTTGCTATGCTTGCCGAGCAATAGGAGTTGAAATCCATGGACACTATTCATCACATCGCCGTTCAAGTGGGAAATATCAAAGAGACCTCGGAGTGGTACAAAACACAATATGACGTAAAAGTGGTGTATGAGGATGAAACATGGGCTTTACTTCAATTTTCCAATGTTGCATTAGCCTTGGTTTTGCCGAATCAACATCCACCTCATTTCGCTATTGTCTCTGAAAACGCAGACCATTACGGTACTTTAAACACTCATAGGGACGGAACTGCTTCGGTATATATTCAAGACCCTGCAGGCAACCATATCGAAATGATTCAGCTGGACGGCAAGAATTGACTTCAGTTATCTGTAAGATAACTTATAGGCAACGAATTTTTTCAAATTATGTTGATGACATTGGTTCCTTCATGAAAACTAAATTTTTACTGATAAGCCTTTTATTCTTTATAACGCCAGTCGTCTGGGCCGAACCATGCACTGAATTATTGAATTACAAAATGACCAAATTAAGGTCGCGTGAGCAAGTTGATTTTTGTCAAGCCTATCAAGGGAAGATAATTTTGGCAGTTAATACGGCCAGTAATTGCGGCTATACGGGACAATTTAAAGGCTTAGAAGCACTGTATCAAAAATACAAAGATCAAGGTTTGGTTATTCTGGGCTTTCCATCCAATGATTTCAATCAAGAGTTTGCCGAAGAAGCGAAGACCGCAAAAGTCTGTTACATCAATTACGGTGTTACTTTTCCAATGTTCCAAACGAGTAAGATCAAGAGCCCAAATGCAAATAAATTCTTCCAAGACTTGATCGAATCTACCGGTAAGGCACCTGAGTGGAATTTTTACAAATATCTTATTAGCTCAAACGGTAAAAACATTTCAGCATTTGAAAGCAGTGTCACACCCGAACAGCTCGATGCGAAAATTCAAGCCTTAATTACGACTCAGTAAAGTTTTAAATTTTAGCCCATTGAACGATTTACGGTGAGTTATAACTCAACTTGGTGTTCAGACCCAGGGTGTCGAAATTTACCGATTCTCAGGTCAGAAAAATGACTGCTTTATAGATTTTGAGATAATAACTGGCGCTTTATAGCCTATGATCACCAAAAATTTCCAAGATATTCCCTGATTAGCAAGATGCTTAAACTTGCCGAAGCCAAGTGTCCGAGCGGAGGCCAGTTGTAGCCGCAGCCACTTCTGCGGCACGGGGTTGCAAACCCATACGCATCAAGCTAAAAATCGCCATCCTCGATTTGGTGGTCGAGAGCGTACTACGCGGTTTCACAAATCCGCTTTGGGATGTATAGTTTGCGGTCCACATTACTCAATGGATAACCAGAAATGGAAGCCGCCCCGATTGAAACGCTCACACATCAAATTGACCAGTATTTAGCAACTTGGTTCGACGAAGAAACCTGTGAAACCCTGGCCAAGTCTAGCGGATTTATTCAACGCAGCACGAGTCGCTTGACCGGCAGCGATTTTTTTAAATCTGCTGACGGTCGATACGCTTAGCGAGCCGACGATTAGCTATGAAGGTTTGTGCGATAGCCTGGAGGAACGAAGCGGCGTGGATCTGACGCCGCAAGCCTTGTGCGGGCGAATGAACAGCGATGGTGCGGTACAGTTTATGGAAGCGGCGCTGACCAAGACTTTGCGCGAGACGGTCGGTCCGCCGTTGACGGCACAAGAAGCCGCATGGCTAGCTCCGTTTCCTCGGGTTTTACTGCAAGACAGTAGCCAAATCGAAGTGAACGAAGCCTTGACCGAAGCGTTCCAAGGGAGTGGCGGTAACGCCAGCACGGCCAGCGTTAAAATCGATTTCAGCTATGACGTCAAAAACGAACGGGCCGAACATATCGCGATACGTCAGGGCACCGACAGTGATCAGGGTTTTGCCACAGACGTGCTCGCGCGAGTGCGTAAGGGAGATTTGATCATTCGAGATTTGGGCTATTTCAGTTTGGCCGCCTTTGCTCAAATCATGCTGATCGGTGCGTATTTCTTAAGCCGACTCAGCTATACCGTCAATCTCTATAAGAGCGCCGATGAAGCCGCGTCACCGATTAATCTGATCCAGTACATCAATCGTTTCGGCGGTGGTCAGCAAACGATGGAGTTTTCGCTGTTTGCCGGTGAGAAACACCGTCTGCCCATCCGCTTAGTGGTTTATCGGCTGCCGCAAGAGGTCTACCGGAAGCGACAAAAAGCGGCGATTAAAACGGCCAAACGCAAAGGGCGCCGGGCGCGCTTGTCCTACTTGAAATTTCTCAAGTATAGCTTCTTCATGACCAACGTCCCCGCCGATGTTTGGCCGAAAGAAGCGTTAGGTACCCTGTACCGCTTGCGTTGGCAAGTCGAATTGACGTTTAAACACTGGAAATCGTTGTTCTGCATCGACCTCTTGAAAGGCACGCGTCCGGAACGTATCCGATGTCTTCTCTATGGGCGTCTGATCGTCATTCTGACCGTGCAACGGTTGCTCGCGCTGGCTGCACGGCAGGCGGAAAACGAAGGTCGCGAACTGTCTTTTGACAAAGCTATCCAATGGTTGTTGCGACAGAATCGGTTTTTGAAAGCCTTTGTCGCGCGGCAGTTCGACACGCTGATGCGTAAGCTGTTAGGTAACCTGCGAAGGCTGCTTAAAGCCAAGCGAAAGCGGCGCACGACTCGGCAATTGATTGCACAACAAGTAGGATACTTGGACAGCTTCTCAGACTCGTCGGAGGAACTCGATAACGGTTTAGCTGCGGAGAGCTACGCTTAGCTTGATGCGTATGGGTTGCAAACCCCGGCCTGCTAGGGATATCCTGGTTTTTGGGCTTTAGATGAAGAAACTTGCTAATCAGGAGATATTTTGAGATTAAAAAGCGGGAACACAGAAATTAGCTAAAATGGCTTTTTTCGACAGCGTAATTCAGAACGACTTGAAGACAGGTCACATCTTCTGCTGAGTAAACCGTTTGTGCTAATCCAAGACGATTGAAGCATCCACTTTACACTTTATTCAATAACTTCTACGCCACGCCAGAAAGCGATGTAGTTTTTAATATTTAACGCTTCCGGTTTGCGATCGGCATAGAACCATGCGGCATCGCGATTAATCGCATCTTCCACGACAATGTCGTAATAGCTTGCTTTGCCTTTCCACGCACAGTAAGTGTGCGTGTTGCTTTCTCTAAGGAATTGGTCTTTGACCGAATCTGCAGGAAAATAATGATTTCCCTCGACCATCACTGTGTCATTGCTTTCGGCAATGATAACTTTGTTCCAGATAGCTTTCATAATTTTGCTCCTTGTTGTATTAAATGATTCAGGCTTTCAACTAGCTTCAAGAAAGTAAATACTGAAGAGATGCTTGTCATCAGACCATATTTTGAGCAACCTAAAGCCGCTGGAATTAGCCAGGGTAATAAATTCATCAGGACTATATTTGTATGAATTTTCAGTATGAATGTATTCGCCTTTTATAAATCGGAAATCTTGGTCGGAAACTCTGACATCATGATCTTCGCTACTGACCAGGTGCATTTCAATACGGCCTCGCTGATCGTTGTAGTAAGCACGATGTTCGAAGCGATCGAGGTCAAAGTTACCGCCCAGTTCATTATTGATACGGGTGAGCAGATTAAGATTGAATTCTGCGGAGATGCCGGCAGCATCGTTGTAGGCAGCATTCAAGACGGATGGATCCTTTTTGCGATCAAGTCCAACCAGCAAACCACCGCCTTTGCCGGTTATCCGGTGTATACCGGTCAGAAAATGCTGAACTTCCAGCGGGTCAAAATTACCCAGACTAGAACCCGGAATGAATACGACACGCCTCCCATGCGGGATACCATGAGGTAATATCATCTGTTGAGTAAAATCAAGGCAGGCTGGATAAATAGGTAACCAGGGATACTTCTGACTTAAACTGCAGGCCGATTGCTTGAGAAACTCACGGGAAATATCCATCGGTACATAGGCGGAAGGATGCAGACTTTCAAGCAGTAACTGTACTTTCTCGCAACTACCGCTTCCGGGTTCGATCAATACCGATCCCGGCTCAATCAGTCGACCAATTTCATCCGCGTATGTTTGTAGTAGGTCGCGTTCAACATTAGGAATGTAATATTCCGGCTGTTCCAGAATCGCTTCAAACAATTGAGATCCGGTTTCATCATAAAAAAACTTGGGAGGTATTTGTTTTTGTCCGCGGGATAGACCTTTAATCACTGCATCACGAAAGTTTTCCAGTTCAGGCTTGAAATCGTAGAAACTGATTTTTTGGCTTAGTAGGTTCATAAGTCTTCCGCTAAACGAATACCGGCAAATTGCCAGCGATCCTGTGGATAGAAAAAATTACGGTAAGTTGGGCGGATATGATTCTCTGGTGTGACACAGGAACCACCTCGCAATACCCACTGGTTGCACATGAATTTCCCGTTATATTCACCCATACTGCCCTCTAACGGTTTAAATCGCGGATAAGCCATATAAGGCGAAGCCGTCCATTGCCACAACGAGCCATAGAATTGACCTTCACCGGCTTGCGGGTGAAGAATGCCACTTTCACTAAAATGGCCTGTTACCGGTATTTCCAGTAATTTTGTTTCAATTTCGACTTCCGATGGCAGCCGCTTGCCAGCCCATCGGGCATAAGCATCTGCTTCATAATAACTGATATGCACGACAGGGGCGGACGGATTCAGCGTCTCAAGTCCATAAAGGGTGAACTCAAGCCATTGGCCGTCATGGCTTTCCCAATAAAGTGGCGATCTCCATTGGTTGTTTTGGATGTGACTCCAGCCATCTGATAGCCACAATTCGGGGCGGGAGTAGCCTCCGTCTTTTATGAAGTCCAAAAATTCGCTGTTTGTAATCAGCCGAGAACTTAAGAGGTGTGGTTCCAGCCAAACCTGATGCCTAGGTGTCTCGTTATCAAATGTAAAGGCATCATTATTATCGATTCCTATCTTTACCAAGCCGCCTGGTCTTTGCTCCCAATCTAATTTTCCGGTTATTTTAATCGCCGGTTGGAAGCGCTCCAGATAGCGCGGTTTAGAGGGATTATTCCAAAAGTTGTGTTTGATATCCATGAACAGCAATTCCTGGTGCTGCTGTTCGTGGTGTAAGCCCAGAGTCAGACGAAAAGCAGCTTGTTGCCACAGGGATTCGTCGCAGTCATCCAGAAAATTCAAGATGCGGTTATCGATTTCAGAACGGTAATGAAACACCTGTTCAACCGTCGGACGTGACAATAAACCGCGTTTCGCCCGGGCATGCATTGCACCAACCGTCTGATAATAGGAATTAAACAAATAACTGTATTCCGGGTTGACGGGGCGATAATCCGAATCGAATGCTTCCAGAAGAAAAGTTTCAAAGAACCAGGTCACATGCGCTAAATGCCATTTGGGCGGACTGGTTTCAACGCTGCTTTGAATTTGATAATCATCGACCATCAACGGCGCACAAACTTGAAGGCTGATATTGCGGACACGCTTATAGTCTTCAATTAATTTTTGCCGCCAATTTGCCGGTCTAGCCGGGTGAGGTTTTAATAAAGATGACATTTGGAATTCGTTAAAAGTTTAAGCAATTGCAAGCGATGCAAGGAGAGAGACCATAACAACCAAGGCTGTGACTTCATGAGGCAATGTACTTCCTGATCCCCTTTTGTCAACTAGCTGTAAGCTGTTCGGCAATATTTAACTTCAATAAAATGCTTTCTGGTCAGTGACATTCTGTTGAGATTTTTTGCGGCATCGAACTTTTTACGGATTAACCAGTCACCAAAAGAAGGGTTATGTCTGACTGTCAAACTCTTTACGTTCAGCTATTCAGTAAGCAGCACTGCTTCTTAACCGTTACCGGCTAAGTTGTAGTGTCACTTTAAATAAATATAAAAGGGTTTTGCAATAATGGGATATAAAAAAGCGTTAAAGGTCGGCTCGATGGCATTAATCTTGCTAATTAATCATGCCCTGCAAGCGGCGGATAAAAGTGATTCTTCCAACTATGCTCCAGGTGATGTTGGCCCTCATGGCGGCATAGTCTACTTCGTCGATGCTTCAGGTGAGCATGGCTTGGAAGCTAAGGCCTCCGATGAAATAAATACGCTTAATTGGAATGAAGCGGTTATAGCGTCCAGTGCTTATGGAGCTGAATGGCGATTGCCGTCAAAGACCGAATTAAAATTACTATATGAACAAAGAAGCCTGGTGGGTGATTTTGCCAATGACGACTACTGGAGCGCTACGGAACTCGACAGTAACAGCGCATGGATTCAGGGCTTTTTCAACGGCGATCAGGACCGTTACAATAAATACAGTACACTTAGAGTCCGGGCGGTTCGCCCCTTTTAATACAATTACCCTTCATGCCCAAAGCGGGTCATGCAAACCGATCGACCATCTTCCATAATCATGGCAACCCGATTCCTGACCTGATCTTGCATGTGAATTTTTCGTAGCATAGCGGTTCCCCTGGACACTGTTTTTATCGTTTGACAGCATAGGAAAATCAGATTAAAAAGAGAACATAACAAGAACAAATAAACCCGTTTTGTTCCATCCTTCTCATCATTCCGCTATGTCCAGCAATATGCCAACGACTGTTTTATCAGCCGCACCAGACCCAAAAACGGTGACCTTGCCGCTGTTTTCCGGCAAAGTCTCGGCCGGTTTCCCCTCGCCGGCCGACGATTACGTCGAGAAAACGCTGGATCTGAACGAGCTGTTAGTGCAAAAGCCCGCCGCGACGTTCTTCGTGCGCGCGCAAGGCGAATCGATGCTCGGCGCCGGCATCCACCCGAACGATATTCTGGTCGTCGATCGCTCGCTGGAACCGGTGCCGGGCAGGATCGTGATTTGCGCGCTGAATGGGGAGCTGGTCGTCAAGCGTTTGAAGCGCCGGGGCGGCCAATGGGTGTTAGGTTCGGAAAACCCGGCTTATAAAAATATCGTGCTTCGTGAAGAGATTGATACGGTGATTTGGGGCGTGGTCACCAATGTCATTCACCCGCTGTAATGCCCACGCAACGGCTTATCGCCCTGGTCGACTGCAACAACTTCTATGTGAGTTGCGAACGCGTGTTCAGGCCTGACCTGATCGGCAAGCCGGTTGCCGTACTCAGCAATAATGACGGCTGCGTCGTGGCCCGCAGTGCCGAAGTCAAGAAATTGGGCATTAAAATGGGTGTGCCGTTGTTCCAGATTCAGCAACTGGTCAACCAGCACCAAATTAAACTTTTCTCATCAAACTACACGCTGTATGCCGATATGTCGGCGAGAGTCATGTCCACTTTGGAAGAATTCGCCCCCAATCTTGAGGTGTATTCCATCGACGAAGGCTTTCTGGACTTAACCGGCGTTTACCCTTGCGGCAAAGACCCGATTGCTTACGGCCAGCTGATCAGAAAAACGGTGGTTCGAACCACCGGCATTCCGGTTTGCGTGGGGCTAGGACCGACCAAAACGCTNGCTAAACTGGCGAACTTCGCCGCCAAAAAATGGCCGCAAACCGGCGGTGTTCTGGATNTNTCCGACCCGGTGCGCCGGGAAAAACTGATGCGCATTGTGCCGGTCGGCGAGGTGTGGGGCATAGGCCCGCGCACTTCGGCCAAGCTGAACCAGCTTGGCATTCATACCGTTTGGGATTTGGCGTCCCAATCCAGCAAGCGCATTCAAGCCCAGTTCAATGTTGTGGTGGCCAGAACCGTGATGGAGTTAAATGGCACGCCTTGCCTGGCACTGGAAGCAATCGCCCCGGATAAACAGCAAATTGTCTGCTCCAGAAGCTTTAGCCGCCGCTTAACCGAATACGCCGAGCTGTCGCAAGCCATGGCCGAGTTCTGCAGTCGGGCCGCCGAAAAACTCCGGAATCAAGACTCAGTGACCGGCTGCATTACGATATTTATCCGGACCAGTCCATTCAATCCGGATGAGCCGCAATATCAACGGGCGGCCAGTAGTAAGCTGAATGCGGCTACGCAAGACACGCGGTCCATCATTGCTACCGCTAACCAGATGCTCAAAGAGATCTACAGGCCAGGCTATAACTATCAGAAATGCGGCGTCCAGCTGAGCCATATCCAGCCGGAAACCACGCCAGGGCAAATGGATGTATTCGACTTGACGTTTGACGGGCTATCTTCTGAAAACCGTCACTTGATGAAAGCCATTGATCAGATAAACCACCGCTTTCCGAGTGCCGTTTCGATCGCGGCAACTGGTTTTGATAAAAGCTGGAAGCCGAAGGCGGAGCGGATTTCGCAGCGTTATACGACCGATTGGGGGGAGTTGGTGGGGGTGAAGTGTTTGTGAGGTCCATGTCTGTTGACGACCCAAAAGAGCCAGACACTAGGTTCCAGTGAACGACTATAGTGGACCCCAAAATCCAGACAATAGTTTAAGATGGTGTCTATCATAAAAAAGGTAGGCGAGAATGAGTGAAAAAAAGCGCACGTTGATGATCAGTACACAAAAGGCTAAAGTGGCACTGGAGGCTGTAAAAGGGAGTAAAACGGTTAATGAAATAGCACAAGACTATAGTGTTCATCCGACCCAAGTAGGTCTATGGAAGAAGGCTTTATTGGAAAATGCCAGTCAATTGTTTGACGTAAAGCGTGGCCCCAAGGCCATTGATCCGCAAAGCGATCCAGAGCGCTTGTACGCCAAGATTGGCCAGCTCAACATGGAGCTGGAATGGCTTAAAAAAAAGTCCGGGATCAACCTTTAAGCCTGCGTCAGGGCTGGATTAATTCAAGTGCTGGACTGTCGGTAGCCGCACAGTGCCGACTGGCTGGCATCGCACGATCGACAGTGTATACGGACAAGCACGAAGTAGATGAAGTCGAACTGATGTTGCTACGCTTACTGGATGAAGAATATACTCGGCATCCCTTTTATGGCAGCCGGAAAATGACGGTTTGGCTACGCATGCAAGGTCANGCCGTGAACCGAAAGCGTGTGCAACGCTTGATGCGGATATTGGGCCTGATTGCGATGGTTCCAGGCCCGAATACTAGCAAAAAACATCCTGAACATACGGTTTATCCGTATTTGCTCAGAGGGCTCAGTGTGATTCGCCCGAATCAGGTCTGGAGTACGGACATCACCTACATCCGGCTCGCACATGGTTTTGTATACCTGGTGGCGATTATGGATTGGTACAGCCNCAAAATCTTGGCTTGGCGGGTGTCGAACACGATGGATGTTGGGTTTTGTGTGGACTGTTTAACGGCTGCTCTCAAGCAATACGGAGCACCGGAGATTTTCAACACCGACCAGGGTTCGCAATTCACCAGTGACAAATGGGTCGCTGTGTTACAAGAAAACAGCATCAAAATCAGCATGGATGGACGGGGGCGAGCATTGGACAATATCTTTGTTGAACGTCTCTGGCGGAGTGTTAAGTACGAGGATATTTATCCGAAAAACTATGTTTATATGCCTGAGCTATTGTTGGGGTTGACCGAGTATTTTGCCTTCTACAACGGTGAGCGATATCACCAGGCATTAGGCTATAAAACACCTGATCAAATCTATCAGACAGCGGAAGGCGGTGGGGCAATGATTGTGGATAAATTTAACGAACGGACAGATAAAGAGACTACCGGCGGACTCCATGTGGACAAAGCGTGAATTTCCTTCGGAACGTGTGGATAAGCTGATAGAAAACTGCTTAGGCAGTTTACCACGAGCTTACCCACACTAATTCACCCTTTGACCACATTCCGCCGCAGCAAGCATGATGGAATATCAAAATGCCTGCGGCGCAATAATAACAATTTAATAAAATGAAAAAGGAAATGACTTAATTTTTGAGTCATTGGTTTAGACAATAGAGAAGAATTGGGGCAGCGCCAGTCAGCTGTAACAAAGACAACACCCTCTTAAACTCGGTGATAAATTGTCTGGACAATGGGGTCCACTATACTGCGATGCGTCGAAAAAATCGAACCGCTGACCAAAGACAGCGGCAATCGCATCCGGATGACCGGCGAGGCGGCCGAGATCGACACCGATCAAGACAAGGTAGCGCATATCGTGATGAACCTGTTGAGCAATGCCAATAAATTCACCCAACAAGGACGCATTGAGATCGCCTGGTCGATTCACCGAGCGCATTTGAACATCCGGGTCTGCGATACCGGCTGCGGTATCGACGAAGCCGACCGCGATAAGATCTTCGAGCCCTTCTGGCAGGCGGACATGAGCCTCAGCCGCCCGGCCGGCGGCACCGGCCTTGGACTGGCCATCACCAAACTGTATTGCGAATTGCTATCGGGCGAAATCGACGTCACGAGCAACAAGCCAGGGAGCGTCTTTACCGTGACGCTACCGATTGCACAAGCTTGAATTGTTCGTCGTCACTCGGCGATAGGGCCGGAATGATCGCTTGCATGCGTTGCATGACGCGATGACTGTTGACATGATCGTTTTTGGCTAGACACCGGTCCAACAGCCAGAGCTGATGGCCGATCAGTTTGAATTGGTCTTCCCGGTAATGAATTTCTGTGACCAAGCGCGCCCGATGATGAACCGTTTGGCATAATTTACGCAGTTCGGTCAATGAATAGGGCTTGCCGAGAAACTCGCTGGCGCCATTGATCAGTAGGTTCTTGTGATTTTCCAGGCCGGAAAAGGCGGTCACGATGATGACCGGCTGCTCGCAGTCGACCGCCAGTATTTCGGTCAGCAAGCGGTCGCCGGAAAGCCCGGGTAACATCAAATCCAACAGAATCAGATCATGCCGTTGCCGCAACCACAACTCAAAACCCTGCCGCCCTTCTCTCGCCACATCGATCCGATAATGATCCGCCAATGCATGAAAAGCGATATTGGCGGCATCCGGCTCGTCTTCGATGATCAACAGGGTCGGCTTGAACGCATCGAGGTCCGGCGGGGTGATGAGCATCCGCGTCAATTGGTCCAAAGCGGCGACCTTGAATCGGTATTCATTGGCCAAGATGCGGGGAATTTCGGTCTCGCAGCTTTCCTGAATCAGATAGATCGGCACCGCTGGATCGGCGAATCGGCCGGAACGAACCAGGGTCGACAGTTTCCAGATATCGATGTCGTGGAGCGTATAATCGGCTATCAAGCCGTCGAAGCGCTGTTCCAACAAGGCTTCCACCAACTCATCGGCCGATTGAGCTGACGTCAGATCGGCGACTATGCCGTCAGTGCGGAGCTGTCGTTCGAGTTGCGCCGTGAGGTCACCGAAAGCGGAGGCTACCAGGAGATTCATGTTCTTTTCGAGTATTGGATCGTGATGCCCTTTCGGGCCTTCAGTGTCATGTGCGGAACGAACTTCACCGGGTAATTTTCCGGCAAGGTCCATTGAAAATGTTGCAGCAATAAAGCCACTACGGTCAGGATTTCCACGCGCGCCAGGTTCATGCCCAGACAGGTGCGCATGCCGCCGCCGTAGGGCATAAAGGCGAATCGTTCCTGCGCGGAACCGCTTATGAAGCGTTCCGGGTCGAAGCGCTCGGGATCCGGCCAGAAATCCGTGTGGCGATGGGTCAGATAGGGTGAAAACACGAGCAGTGACCGGTCGTGAATACGCACATCCCTCAGTTGCCGGTCGCCGATGACATCTCGGTAGGCGGCATAGGCCGGCGGCGCCAATCGCATCGATTCATAGATGACGCTGTTGGTATAGGGAAGCCGTTTCAAATCCCGATAGGCCAATGGCCCCGTTGCTCCCAAGACGGACTCGACCTCAGCCGCAGCCCGTTGCTGTATCATCGGATGCTTACCCAAATAATAGAGCGTAAAGGCGATGGCGTTAACAGTGGTGTCCTGTCCGCCGAAAAACAACGTGAATAAATGATCGCGCAGTTCCTGAGCATCGAAATGCGGCGCCAATTGGGCGATCAAACTGCTGTCATCGCCGGCCTGCTCGGCCTGCTCGGCCTTGACCCGTAAATTCGTCAGGGTCCGATCGATATCATCGAGCGCTCGATGAAATTTTCGATTACCGGGCGTGGGCAGGCGGTTGAATACGCCGTTCAGAATGAATGCCGATATCGAGCGGGTCACGTTGTAGCGGCTGACCGTATTGATCGCTTCCACGGCGCGGCGCGAATCGTCGTCGTCCAAGGGTCTGCCGAACAGTATCCGGCACATGATCGATTGCACCAGCGGCAAGATCTCGCGTTCCACATGAATGTGCGGTTGTTGCCGCGTTGTCAAACGCTGTATCGTTAGCTCTGTTTCCTCGCGCAGAATCGGGAACCAGGTTTCGATTGCCCGCTTCTGGAAGTAGGGCTGCAGGATCTGGTGCTGTTTTTGCCAGGTTTCACCGTAACTGTTAAAAATACCGTTGCCGAACGACGGCTTGTAGGCCTCATGAAAAAATTGCCGGCTGTAGCCCCCTTTTCTTTCATCGGCGAACAGCGTCGCCAAGTCTTTCGGGTGACTGATCAGATAGACCTTCTTTCGGCCCAATGTGAATAAGGCGATGTCGCCATGCTTGGCCGTCACGCGTTCAAAAAACCGCAAGATATTCGAGGCCAGCATCGGTAACGAACCGGTCACCGGGCAGCCTTTCGGTCCCGGCGCCTCCCGCAGGCGGTTTTGCGGGTCGCTTGTGCGGTTCAAAAGCTTAACTCCGCTTGCCCGAGAAAGGCGATCCCTGCGATCGGATAATCGTATGGGACCGCCTGGCCGTTGATGCTCGGATGCCGGGCTTTGACCTCGAATAGGTTATCGACCTTGAAGCTGAGCGCCAGGCCGTCCATGAACTGCTCGCGGCGCAAGTTGAATCCGACCAGGACATAATCGCCGATCGCATCACGTTCGTCACCCGCCGCCCGATGCCGGCCGATGATCCAATCGGAACGCACATTGACATGCCAATCCTTCACGAATTGCCAGTTGATCTGCGCAAAGATATCGTGCTGCGGTGCGCCGATGATGAAACTGTCATTGGCGCTGTTCTTCGGCTCGAGTCGCAGATAGGTGTAATTGAGATCGAACGTCAGACTTTCGTTGTATCGGTATTGACCGAGCCACTCGAAACCATAACCGATCGCTCCGGCGGAATTTTCGAAGGTGCGTAGCGTGCTACTCGTCTCGGCAATCAGATCGGCGCTGGAATACCCGAAGAGATTGATACCGGTCGAGAGGCCGTATTTCCATTTTTTGGCGACCGACAACTCTACGGTATCGATGGTTTCGGGCTTCAAGTTCGGGTTGCCCCGTAATTGCAGACCCTCATTACTGTAGAGTTCGATGAAAGACGGCGCCCTGAAGGCGCGCCCAACCATCAGTTTGGCCGACAACGCGGGGCCGACTTGCCAAACCAGACTGGCTCTGGGATTGGCCGTCAAACCGAAATCGGAATAATGATCGAGCCTGAGCCCGGTGGTCAAGGTCCAGTCATTGGCAATGTTCCATTCATCCTGGACGAGGCCGAATACGATGTGTCGGTCCGCGTCGTCGGATAAGGCTTCGACCCCGAGGCTGTCGGTGCTTTGCAACGGCCCGGCAGGTACGATCAGGCTATTCGGCAGGATCAAGAAATTGCGGTTTTCCGTGAGATCGTGTGCCACCGCATATTTATAGCCCGCTCCGACAGTGACTCGGTGATGCTTGAATCCGTCATAGAGTGTCTTGAAGGTCGCATCGACGGTATGAGAAAAATACTGATATGTCGAGGTCACCGGGTCGGAAAAAGTTCCGCCGAAGGCTCCGGCAGGAAAATGATGATTGAGACCGGTGGCTTTGTAGAAAAAATAGTTCAGATTGAACTGCGGTTCGAAATTGCCAAACCGTTGTTTGAGATCGAGCCCCGACGTCCAGGATTGATAGCGGATTGAACCGTCAGGATCCAACGCCAAGGTTGTGCCCACACCATTGGCGGATTCGAAATCCTGATAACGCAGATGCAGTTTGACCGTGTCACGATAGCGTAGCGACGCACCCACATCGATGTCGTTACGCGCGACATTGATCGGCCCCGGCGCCAATGATGCCTGCGTATTGAACAGCCGATCCATTCGGGTTTGCGCATCGGCTTTGACGGTCTCCCGCTGACCTTTGGTGGTTCGGCCTTGAGCCGAAAAAGCCAGATCAAAATCACCGAACTGCTTACCCAACAATGCCCAACCGCCATAGCTGTCGAAACTGCCGGCCAACGCACCGACTTCGCCGCCGCCGATTTCCCGACCGGTTTTGGTGATGATATTGATGACGCCGGCAAAGGCATCGGCACCGTAGAGCGCCGACCCCGGGCCTCGGATGATTTCGATTCTTGAGATATTTTTGGTCAGATGCGTGTAACTGAATAGCTTACCGGAATTGACCGGATCGTTGACGGGCACGCCATCCTGCATCACTAAAACATGAGAACTCAGTGGCGAAAAAATCCCTCGAACGACATAGGCCGGGACAAAACCGTTGGCCGAAGACACATGGAATCCCGGCACGGTTTCCAGTAACTCTTCAATCGAGACCGCGCCCCTCTTTCTGATGTCGTCTGCCGTGATGACCGTGACGACCGACGGGGATTCGGCCAAGGGACGGGAATAGCCGGTCGCGATACCTACCGTTTGTTCATCGCCATAGAAATGACGAAAATCATCGAGCTCATCGGAATAAACGATATGCGGCAAGGCCAGTGAAAATGATAAGGCTGCCTTAAGCGTTGTCGTCATGATAGTAAGCTCCTAATGAAAGTTCGGAACTGATACGACTCACATAGGCCTATTCAACAGACAAACCATTCACACAAACGGCAATGACCGAGTCAACTTAGCAGTAGGCCATGGATTTGCAAAGCAATAACTGCTCAAAAACAATTGCTTTTTTTGGATTATAGCCAGTCATTTTAAAAAAGCAACTTAGTTTAGATGAAAGCGTTGGATTTTTCAGACTTCATCCAGCGAATTGTTTCCGCACGCACTACAGAACTTGGTAAACGAATGGAACTCACGATTCAAAGGTTCCTCGGATTCATGAGGGACCAAAAGTACACGGCAGTAAAAAACCATCGAGGAAAGAAGCAAGAAGTTCGGCGGTTACCCATTGGCAAAAGTTAAATGCATTAAGTAGTCGGATTAGCCAATTCCCTGCTAACCGACTCAATACCAAAATTTTAATTGAAGGAATATTTCCGCCCGATGCCGATCGGGAGACCATCAGAAACGCAGCCAATAAAAAAGGGCCTAAGCGTTAACGTAAGCCCTTGCTTTATTATTAACCCCGGACGAGATATACGACCGATTGAGCGTCTATCTTTGACTGTTTAAATCGGTCTATGACCAAAATTGGAGGTTTTATCTAATTGGAAAGTCGCAGAAAAGATCGCTTTTGCCATCTTGGCGCCGTTTGCCGGTTTGTTCAGAAAATGACTCAACTCATTATCATCGATCCGGTCAATTATCCGTTTGACCTGCTCCACCTGGAGGATTTCTTTGCTGAGAAAAACGGTTCCTCCTGTTTGAATCGAAAAACCATCGAAATCGACCAAATAGCCCGCCAGAACCACTCCTAAACTAGTTGCTTTCGCCATGTTGTAATCGATAATCTGAAAAGTCGCTTTGCTGAATATATTCTCCGCTTTGATGGTATCTTTGCGATTCGTTTCATCCAGTCGGTAAATCGCATAAGGCGCTTGGCTCATGCGACGCAGCAATTCCAATTCATATTCGTCGGCTTCTTTGCTGAATAGACGCAAGAACTTCTCCGCCATGTTGAAGTCGTTCGGACGATAGCCGTAAATCGCATAATCGGTAAACAAGTCCATTTCGTTTTCTTTTTTGACCATCAATGTCTTTTGATGCCAAATCCCTAAATGCTTGCCGCAGGTTTTAATGTCGTCCTTCGTGAGCTTTCTGAAAATCTTACTGTTCAAATCCATCATACGATGACGAATCTCGGGATAATCGGCTGGAGTAAAGGTAAAATCGGCCATGAGCTATATTGAATGATGATGCGAAGTTTGTTCTTAACAGGTCGTGCAGATTTTTCCGACCCGATACCGCCCCCACCGGGAGACTGTTGGAATTATGGAGTAATACTGTATTTTTTCAAAGGCACTATAAAAGGCACTACAAATAAAAAAGGCCTGTAGAGAAAAACTCTACAGGCCTTAATTTATATGGCTCCCCCGGACGGGCTCGAACCGCCGACCTAGTGATTAACAGTCACCCGCTCTACCGACTGAGCTACAGGGGATTAATTCGGTATTGTCAATGGCGCGCCCGGAGAGATTCGAACTCCCGACCGCTCGGTTCGTAGCCGAGTACTCTATCCAGCTGAGCTACGGGCGCCTTATTGAGCCGCTTATTATCTTCTCTTTGTCTTATCTTGTCAAGATTTTATTTTAAAAAATAATCGATTTTAAAATCGATGGCGGAGAGTGAGGGATTCGAACCCTCGATGGGAGTTAAAGCCCATACTCCCTTAGCAGGGGAGCGCCTTCAGCCTCTCGGCCAACTCTCCGAAACTTCCTTAGGTCACTCGGAATCGCTTCTATCCGTTGATTCCGATTGTTCCTTTTTAATTCTTTCGTAAATTTCTTCTCGGTGAACCGATACTTCTTTTGGCGCATTGACACCGATGCGAACCTGATTTCCTTTGACTCCAAGAACAGTGACGGTTACCTCATCACCAATCATCAAAGTCTCCCCTACCCGACGAGTCAAGATAAGCATGGCTTCTCCCTATATTGTATGTAATTTCTACTGCTTTGCATGCAGTAACCAACCAAGAGCGCTATTCTACCAGGTTTTATTGATAAATAAAACTAACTTTCTACCGGCTCTCTATCCAGCTCGAAGGCCGAGTGCAGGGCTCTAACCGCCAATTCCAGATATTTTTCATCGACGACGACCGAAATCTTAATTTCCGAGGTCGAGATCATTCTAATATTAATACCTTCGTCTGCCAAGGCTTTAAACATCGTGCTGGCGATTCCCGCATGCGAACGCATGCCGACGCCGACGATCGATATTTTGACGATTTTGACATCTCCGGTAACGGCCTTGGCACCTAATTCGGCGCAAACCGAATCAAGCAGCCCTTTGGCTTTTTCGTAATCGTTGCGATGCACCGTGAAGGTAAAGTCGGTCGTCTCATCGCCGGCGATATTCTGAATGATCATATCGACTTCGATATTGGCATCGGCAATCGGTCCCAAAATTTTATAGGCGACGCCAGGCAAATCAGGCACACCGGTTATCGTTAATTTGGCCTCGTCCCGGTTAAATGCAATTCCTGAAATTAAAGCTTGTTCCATTTGATCGTCCTCATAGCTAATCAGCGTACCCTTGCCTTCTGTAAATGATGATAAAACTCTTAATGGCACATTGTATTTGCCGGCGAACTCGACCGATCGAATTTGCAATACTTTCGAACCTAAACTGGCCATCTCAAGCATTTCCTCGAAGGTGATTTTTTCCAATCGCCTGGCATTCGGCTCGACCCGCGGGTCGGTCGTATAAACGCCGTCAACATCGGTGTAAATACAACATTCATCGGCCTTTAAGGCTGCCGCCAAAGCAACTGCCGTCGTATCTGAACCGCCGCGACCCAAAGTCGTAATATTACCCTTCTCGTCAACGCCTTGAAAGCCAGCAACGACAACCACGCGTCCCGCCGCCAAATCCTCGCGCATTCTTTTATCGTCGATATTGATGATTCTGGCCTTCGTATGACTGCTATCGGTCAAAATTTTGACTTGCCCGCCGGTATAGGAGCAGGCTGGGCATCCCAGCTCATGCAAGGCCATGCTCAGCAAGGATGTCGTCACCTGCTCGCCGGTCGACAATAAAACATCCATTTCCCGGGTATTCGGATACTTCTGGATTTCATTCGCCAAAGCGGTCAAACGATTGGTTTCGCCGCTCATGGCGGAGACGACAACGACTAATTGATCTCCCTGGTCATGAACTCTTTTAACTTTTTCCGCTACCGCTTTGATTCGTTCGACCGATCCGACCGATGTTCCACCGAATTTATATACGTATAATCCCATTATTCAATAACCTTTAAAATAAGCACCGAGTTGTTCCCGAACCCATTGCGCAACCGAGTTGAGCGCCTCCGGCAATGCCGCCGGATTATTACCTCCCGCTTGAGCCATATCGGGTCGACCACCCCCTTTACCGCCGACTTGCGTGGCTACCACATTGACCAAATCACCGGCTTTGATTTTAGAAACCAGGTCTTTCGATACTCCCGCTATCAGACTGACTTTATCATCTTTGACTGTCGCAAGCACGACTGCCGAGCTGCCGAGCTTGTTGCGCAATTGGTCAAGCATGTCACGGAGCGCTTTCGGGTCACTATCGTCGATTTTAACCGCCAAGACTTTAACACCTTCAATATCAACTGCTTGACTACTCAACTCGCCGCCGGCGGAACTGGCCAATTTCGACTTTAAACGTTCCAACTCTTTTTCTAGTTGCTTATTTTTTTCCAGCAATTGCTCGACTTTATCGGCCGCCTTTTCCGGCGCGCTTTTCAAGCATCCGGCAATGATAGCTAAGGCCTTATCGCGACTGTCGATCCAATCCAATGCCACATTGCCTGTAACCGCTTCGATTCTTCTGACGCCGGCGGCAACACCGGTTTCGCCGATGATCTTGAACAAGCCGATATCGCCGGCCCGATCGACGTGCGTGCCGCCGCACAGTTCGGTCGAAAAACCGCCGATACGCAAGACCCTGACTTCATCGCCGTATTTTTCGCCGAACAAGGCCATTGCCCCGGCTTGCATCGCCTCTTCCTTGGCCATGACTTCTGCCAATACCGGCTCGTTCAAACGAATTTGTTCGTTGACCAAGCGTTCGATCGTAGCGATTTGCTCGGGCGTCACCGGTTCGAAATGAGAAAAGTCGAAACGCAGGCGATCGGCATTCACTAAGGATCCTTTCTGCGTTACATGATCGCCTAAGACTTCACGCAAGGCCGCATGCAATAGATGTGTCGCAGAATGGTTCAACTCGGTCGCTTTTCGTTTGATCTTATCGACGCTTGCGGTACAGTTTTCACCCACCGACAAACTTCCCGACAACAGTCTGCCGCGATGCAAGAACAAGTCGCCGCCTTGCTTTTGCGTGTTGACGACTTCGAATACGCCTTGCTCGGTCGCAATGCGTCCGCTGTCGCCGACCTGTCCGCCGGATTCGCCATAAAACGGCGTTTTTTCCAAGACGACGATGCCCTCATCGCCTTCGTTCAAGCTCTCTACCGCTTCGCCTTCTTTAAACAAGCCGATGATCTTGGTGCTGTCTTCAAGATATTGATAGCCTGTGAATTCGGTTTGACCATCGAGTTTTAAGGTTTGATTGTAATCGGCACCGAAGCTGCTTGCCGCCCGCGCCCGATTGCGCTGTTCGGCCATTTCGGTCTCGAAGCCGGCGTGATCGATCGTCAACTGATGTTCGCGCGCAAAGTCGGCGGTCAAATCGACCGGAAATCCGTAAGTGTCGTATAACTGAAACACGATGCTTCCGGGTATCGTCGAACCTTCCAGCTTGGCTACGCAAGCCTCCAGAATCTTCATCCCTTGCTCGAGTGTTTCGGCAAAGCGCTCTTCTTCTTTTTTTAGTACGCGCTCGACTTGGTCTTGAGCATTTTTCAATTCGGGATAAGCCTCGCCCATTTGTTCGACAAGCGGCGCTACCAATTGATAAAAGAAAACTTCACGGATACCCAATCGGTAACCGTGGCGAATGGCCCGGCGAATGATTCGCCTCAACACATAACCGCGCCCTTCGTTAGACGGCAAAACACCATCCACGATCAAAAACGCGCATGAGCGGATATGATCGGCGATCACGCGTAGCGAACTCTTGGTCAAGTCCTCGGTGCCGGCCAATTTCGCGGCCGCCTTCAGCAAGCCTTGAAACAAATCGATTTCGTAATTGCTATGCACGCCCTGCATGACCGCGGCAATTCGCTCCAGCCCCATGCCGGTATCGACCGACGGCTTGGGCAATGCATGCAGATTACCTTCGCTATCGCGTTCGTATTGCATGAACACTAGATTCCAGATCTCGATGAAACGGTCGCCGTCTTCATCGGGAGAACCCGGCGGTCCACCCGGAATCGATTCGCCGTGATCATAAAAGATTTCGCTACACGGACCGCACGGACCGATGTCGCCCATCGCCCAAAAGTTGTCTTTCGCGCCGATACGGGAAAAACGCTTCGGATCGACACCGACATCTTCCAGCCAGATTTTTTCGGCTTCGGAATCTTCATCGAAAACCGTCACCCATAATTTATCCGCAGGAATACCCAGTTCTTTGGTCAAAAAATCCCAAGCCAAGTGTATTGCTTCTTGTTTGAAATAATCGCCGAAACTGAAGTTACCGAGCATTTCAAAAAAGGTATGATGCCTCGCCGTGTAGCCGACATTTTCCAAATCGTTATGCTTGCCGCCGGCACGAACGCAGCGCTGACTGGTCGCGGCACGTGTGTAGTCGCGATGTTCGCGTCCAAGGAACACGTCCTTGAATTGCACCATACCGGCATTGGTAAACAATAGTGTCGGATCGTTACCCGGAACCAGCGAACTGGAAGGTTGGATCGAATGTCCGCGTTGGCGGAAAAAATCCAGGAATGCGGAACGCAATTCCGAGCTGGTCATATTTTTCATCATCTTTGAATACTAAATGTTCTTGGAATTACTTAATTTTGATGTTCAAGTGTTCGAGCAAAGCAGCGATCATGCCACCGGAAAACCCTCGTTGCAATAAAAAACGGCTTCGTTTACTCCATTCCGATAAGGTCACCTGTTCGTCTTGACGATATTTTTTGAGGTAGACCCGCTGCAACACGTTAAACCAACTCCCCGCCGCATCCTCTCCGGCTTCGTCCAAATCGAAGCGGTCTATGCCCAATTGCCGCAACTCATAATCGATACGGCTCGGACCGAAACCCTTTTCGATCCTCTGTCGAACGTAACATTCGGCGAAACGCCTGTCGCTCAACCAGTCATTCAGGACTAGTTTATCCAGGACATTATCGATATGCGCCTGTTCAAACCCTCTCGACAATAATTTATTATTCAGTTCCAATCGACTGTGTTCGCGCCGTGCCAACAATCGCAGACACACTGCTTCGATTTTTTTGAGTTCAGCATCCATGTCGAATAAAAGCACCTACCTTAATTTATACTCGACTTTATTCTTCCGAAAAAACCTCTTCGCCACTCTTCTCGGCCGGTGCTCGCAGTCCTCCAAAAGCCTCGGCTCTGATTTTTGCTTCGATATCCGCCGCTTTCTCCGGATGTTCTTTTAAAAATTGCTTGACGTTGTCCTTGCCTTGCCCGATTTTTTCGTCATTATAACTGTACCAAGAGCCGGCTTTTTGAATGAGTCCGTAAGACACGCCTAAGTCGACCAGTTCTCCATAAAACGACACGCCTTCGCCATAAAGAATCTCGAATTCAGCCTGCTTGAAAGGCGGCGCGACCTTGTTTTTGACGACCTTGACGCGGGTTTCGTTGCCGATCACTTCGTCGCCTTTTTTAACCGAGCCGATGCGTCGAATATCCAAACGCACCGAAGCATAAAATTTCAAGGCATTGCCGCCGGTCGTAGTTTCCGGACTGCCGAACATGACGCCGATTTTCATGCGAATCTGATTGATGAATATCACCAAGGTATTCGAACGCTTGATATTAGCGGTCAATTTTCTGAGCGCCTGAGACATCAAGCGGGCTTGCAAGCCCATGTGCGAATCGCCCATATCGCCTTCGATTTCGGCTTTCGGGGTGAGCGCTGCAACCGAATCGACGACGACGATATCGACTGCTCCCGAACGAACCAGCATATCGGTAATTTCCAGCGCCTGCTCGCCGGTGTCGGGTTGAGAAACCAATAAATCGTCGACGTTGACGCCGATTTTTTCGGCATAACCGGGATCGAGTGCATGCTCGGCATCGACGAACGCGGCTGTCCCGCCCAGTTTTTGCATTTGCGCGATAACCGATAAAGTCAATGTGGTTTTACCTGACGACTCCGGGCCGTAAATTTCAATCACCCTTCCACGCGGTAGCCCCCCGCATCCTAAAGCAATATCCAAGGATAAAGAACCGGTCGAGACAACCTGGATATCTCGAGAAGCGGCCACATCGCCCATCCGCATCACCGAGCCTTTGCCGAATTGTTTTTCGATCTGCATCAAGGCAGCGCCAAGTGCTTTTTTCTTGTTCTCATCCATTTATATTGCCCTCATCTAAACTAGTTTCTATTTCGAAAACACTCTGCGCAAAATGTCTTCTGTTAGGCGTTCGCTGTTTCTTTCCAAAAGTACATTTCATACTCAATTTTAAAAACCACCAATCCGATGCTTACCATTGGAAGAATCGGCATTGCTAGTCATCGCCTTTCGATTAAGCGGTAACAGCCATCGCTAAAAAGGGCTTATTATGACATAGCGTATTTTATTTGGCACAGCTAATATGTCTCGTTCAATTTAAACGACTTACTATACCTATCGCACTTCAAATTTCGGCATTAGCGTATGGAGGCGCCGGGGTGTTCGGCAAAGGCTTTGGCAGCATAGATGCTGTCATAGAGTCTACATGGACGTATTCACGGCGTCCTTTGACGGGCACCACGACGCCGAAATTTGACTAGCAAAGCGTATAACTATTCACTTGGTTATGGCAATGCTGTTTTGTTCGACGCTTACACCAAATGTGATCGGTAAACTGCGCCTGGAATTGCCAGTCTACACATACAACAATGTAAGTTTCGGTATCGAAAAAAACCATTTTAGCTAATTGCTGTGTTCGCGCTTTTCAACTGAAATATTTCGCTCTTTCCCAAGCTCCAGCTTGGGAAAGACACCCCGGAAGCTCCAGCTTCCTGAGACCGACACAACCTCCGCACATTCTCAATCAACCCCGACTCGCTCGTTCAATCTTTCTTGATTGTCGGGAAGCTAGAGCTTCCTGAACAGGTTACCCAAGCTGGAGCTTGGGTAACAGCATATTTTAGTTTTTGCGACTGCGTCTGCCCCCTGTGCCAATATGACCTGAGACACTTACCCCTCGGAAATTAGAGTATAAAGGTAGGCCAGAATCATGAGCAAATCAAAAGCAGAGACCATGGAATCACCACAATTAACTGCGCCGGAGGTCGCGTTGGAAGACGCCCGTAGGGCGGCTGGAAACGCGACCTCCGGCGCGCGGCCCGATCCGGAGGTGGTTGCCACCGCCCAGCGCCGACAATTTACCAGCAGCGACAAGCGCCGCATCCTGGATGCCGCTGATCGCTGTACTCAGCCGGGTGAGATTGGCGCCCTATTACGCAAAGAAGGGATTTACTCCTCCCAATTAGCCACTTGGCGCAAACAGCGTGCTGCCGATCAGCGTGCCGCGCTGGCGCCGCAAAAGCGCGGGCGCAAGGCCGACTCGGCTCAGGCCGAGGACCGTCGTGTGCGCCAACTTACCCAGGAAAATGAGCGCCTGCGTCGCAGACTCGCTCAGGCCAATGCCATTATTGATGTCCAAAAAAAACTTTGCGTCTTGTTCGGACTGCCGGCGGACGAGACGCCGAGCGAGTCCAACTGATGCAAGCCCTTAACCAGCTGGCCCCGGAGGTCGGCCTGGCTCCGGCTTGTGCAGCCCTGAATTTGAACCGCAGTTCGGTCTATCGCGAGGATGCCCGTCGGCGCCTCCTGACGCCTGTGCCGGTAACGCGGGTGCCTCGTCCATCCGCCCCGCTGGCTTTCTCGACTAATGAGCGGCAGCAAATGCTGGCGGTGCTTAACAGCGAACGCTTCGCCGACTGCTCGCCGTATTTTGTCTATGCCACTCTGCTGGACGAGGGGCGCTACATCGGCTCGGTGCGCACCTTGTACCGTGCTCTGGAAGCGGACGGCCAGTCAGCGGAGCGCAGGCGCCAACGGATGCACCCGGTCTATACCAAGCCTGAACTCCTGGCCACCGCGCCCAATCAAGTCTGGAGCTGGGATATTACGAAACTCAAAGGCCCGGCTAAATGGACCTGTTTCCACCTCTATGTGATCCTGGATATTTTCAGTCGCTATGTCGTTGGCTGGATGGTCGCCCCGCGGGAAACCGCCGAACTGGCCGAGCAGCTGATCGCCGAGACGGTGACCAAGCACAACATCCCGCCGCATACCCTGACGCTGCATGCCGATCGCGGTTCCAGCATGCGCAGCAAGCCCGTGGCTGCCTTACTGGTCGATCTGGATGTCGCCAAGACTCATAGCCGGCCTTATGTCTCGGATGACAATCCCTATTCCGAGGCCCAGTTCAAAACCCTGAAATATCGGCCTGATTTCCCCGTCCGCTTCGGCTGCATTGAGGATGCCCGCAGCCATTGCCAACGCTTCTTCCCGTGGTACAACCAGTCCCATTGCCACTCGGGCATCGGTTACATGACCCCGGCCACCGTCCATTTCGACCAAGCGGCTACGGTATACCAAGCACGCGCAAAAACCCTGGAGATTGCCTTCCTCGCCAATCCAAAGCGATTCAAAGGAAAGTGCCCTTTGCCACCCAGCTTGCCTAACGCCGTTTGGATTAATCCGCCTATTAACACAAAGGAGAACCTCGACTCATAAATACACAACAATTAGACACTAATTAAAACAACTTGGTGTCTCAATGTCATTGACACATTCCGCTGACCCCTGCTTGGACACTTGGCTTCGACAAGCTGAAGCATCTTGCTAATCAGGTACAACAATGTAAGTTTCGGTATCGAAAAAAGCCATTTTAGCTAATTGCTGTGTTCGCGCTTTTCAACTGAAATATTTTTGAAATTGTTAGTGATCATAGGCTTTTAAGCGCTTGATGTAATGTACTAGCAGTCGAGAGCAAGGCGCTAAACGACACCTTATAACTAACGCCTTTTATAGGCCGTTTCTCACCCAACCCACTCAACACTACCTCGCATCAATGACTTCACCCCAACCCATTAGAGTCTCCGCTCAAAAATAAATCAATCAGAATCAATATCCGATTTATCTTTCGACTTTTCAATCAATTGATCCATTTCTTCTCTAGGCAAATAATCCAAATCCCAATGACTGGTATAGTTTTCTTTTAAGCGCCGTCTTCCCGGATGTAATGCCTTCGACTCAGCGCGACAAGTTACCGCGGCGGTTTGTGACGACTCTTCGGATAATTCGTTATCTTTGTCATCGCCATAATGGTTAAATCGCGCAAAAACCGTTTGTTTGATGCTGTCGAACAGATGACTCATATCCTCTACTCCTAGCTTTTTACCGAATTTATGCCCGCAGATCAAAATAGGCTCCCCGAGGCCGAATTTTCATCTACGATGGGTATAACACAGTAGTCATGGAAACTAAAATTTCGCTTATAGTTTATCGCGCAATGCATTATAAGCAAATCCTAGTAATTTACTAGGAAATACAAACCCTAACCTCTGTCCGGTAGCTAAAACCGAACCGTCTTTCTTATTTTTCGGTCAACATTTCTAAAGCCAGGATCGCCATGTTTTTCGACCCTTCTCCACTTCCCAGCGTATTTTTAATGGCACTCAAATCGGACTTTACCGCATCGTAATAAGCTCGATCGCTCAATAGCTTGACGATTTCATCGGCAATATTTTTCGCGTTAGCTTGGTGCTGTATCAATTCTTTTACCACCGCCTTACCCGCAACGATATTGGGCAAGCCGATAAAAGGAGTTTTCACTAACAAACGTCCGAGCCAGTAGGTCAATTCGGATAGTTTGTAAACGATAACCATCGGCACCTGGAGTAACGCAATTTCCAGCGTAGCGGTCCCCGAACTTGACATGATCGCCGTACAACATTGAACCGCATCGTAGGTTTCGTTTTTAATAACCTTGATTGCCAAATCGGAACGATCGAGATATGACCGGAGCAGTTCGTCGCTGACACTTTGGGCTTGCGGCAAAATGAATTGCGCACCGGGCACAAGGGAAAGCACAATCGACGCGGCGTCCAGCATCACCGGTAGTAATCGTTCAATTTCTTGTTTTCTGCTGCCGGGCACTAACCCAATGACGGGGCGCTCGCCGTCTAGGCCGAAACGATCCAGATCCTCATGTTTCGTGTACCGAGGGTGCACTTTGTCGATCGAAGGATGCCCAACATAACTTACCGGAACGTTTTCCGCTTCATAATAGGCCGTTTCGAACGGAAAAATCACCGCCATCCTATCGATCACTCGGCCGTATTGCTTAACCCGCCCAGGACGCCAAGCCCAGACTTGAGGGCTCACATAAAACAACACCTTGACGCCGAAGCTTTTGGCAAATTTGGCCAATTTAAAATTGAATTCCTTATAATCGACGCAAACCAGCAAATCGGGCCGTTCGTCAACCAATAAACGTTGCATTTGCTTTAAGGCTTGCCGTATTTCGCGGTAATGCTTGAGCACTTCGACGACGCCGATTACCCCGATATTCGACGAATCGAAACGAATATCGATTCCGGCTTCGCGCATTGCCGCCCCTCCCATGCCAAGTCCTTCGATGCCGGGATGCAGGTTCTGCAATTCGAGAAACATATGCGCGGCATGACGGTCGCCGGAGGATTCGCCGGCGCTGAACATGACCTTAAAAGACTGGGTAGATGTCAAAAGCAGGTCTCTCAGCGATTGATCAAGCCGTTAGCACGGAACGAATCACGCCGACGATGGTTTCGATGTTTTCATCCGACAAATTCGGACAAATCGGCAGCGCCATGCAGTTCGCGGCCACCGATTCGGTCACCGGCAGCGACACATCGGCATAGGCTTCCTTGAAGACATTTTGCCGATGCAAGGGCACGGGATAATAGATCGCGCAGCCGATTTGCTTATCTTGCAAGGCTTTCAGAACGTCATCTCGCCGGTCGCATAATAACGTGTATTGATGATAGACATGCTCTCCTAAGCCGTCTTCGTAAGGCACGGTCAACGGCAAATCGGCCATTAATTTCGAATATAAGTGAGCGGCGCGGCGGCGGCCTTGATTATATTGTTCGATGCGTTTCAATTTGACACGCAGCACCACGGCCTGCATGTCGTCGAGCCGGCTGTTATAGCCGATCGCGTCGTGATAATAGCGCACATCGGAGCCGTGATTGCGCAGCATTTTGACTTTCGCGGCAGTCTCGTCCGAATTTGTCGTGACCAGGCCGCCGTCGCCGAACGCACCGAGATTCTTACTCGGAAAAAAGCTAAACCCGGCTGCATTACCGATACTGCCTGTTTGTTGACCGCCTATACGAGCACCGAACGATTGCGCACAATCTTCAATTAATTTCAGATGATGTTTGGCGCAAATTTCTTTGATTCTTGCCATATCGGCCGGCTGTCCGAACAAATGTACCGGCATCACTGCCTTGGTTTTCGGCGTAATCGCTTGCTCGATCGCTTCCGAGTCGATATTGAAGGTGCGAGGATCGATATCGACGAAGACCGGTTTTGCGCCGACATAGCAGATCGCCTCGGCCGTGGCAATGAATGTAAAAGCCGTTGTAATCACTTCATCGCCGGCGCCGATTCCTTCGGCGGCCAGAGCCAAATGCAGCGCATCGGTTCCTGAAGCCACACCGATGGCATGCTTGACCCCTAAATAATCGGCCGCTTCCTTCTCGAAGCCTTGAACATTAGGCCCCAATATGAAAGAACAATTTTCAATCGTTTGTGCAAGACCCTGCTCGATTTCATCTTTGATTTCGGCATATTGAGCTTGCAAATTTACCATAGGGATCATGTCGATTAACGCCTCTTTGTAGAACTATAGATTTTTTAAACTTGAATCGCTCAGGCCGAATAAACCGGACAAAATCTGCGCGCCCATCTTGCGTAACTATTCAGTCCCCCGGAAATTATCGTTCCCACGCTCTGCGTGGGAACGCCTGAGTACCGCTCCGGCGGTACGAGACGCTAGAGCGTCTCGGCCTTCATTCCCACGCCGGAGCGTCACTGCCATTAAGTTAAGGATTTTTCCGTTCGCCCTGAGCCTGTCGAAGGGTGAATGGAAAAATCCTGGGTCGATAAGTTAAGCCGTCCATGGTTCGACAGGCTCACCACGAACGGCTTAACTTAATGGCAGTGGCGCTCTGCGTGGGAACGATAGGGGGTGTGAATAATTACCATCTTGCTGTTATTTATTCAACGCCTTGGAAATTTCCAATGCTGTCGCCAACGCGCGTCTACCGGCCTCACCCGGTACCAGCGGGTTACTTCCTGTATGAATGCAATTGACGAAATGTTTGATTTCCTCAAGCAACGCATCGCCGTTTTCGAACACCGACTCTTCGGTTAATATTTCGGGAATACCGGGAAACATTTCTTTGGGGCCGGTTTTATGCTTGGTCAGCACTCGATTTTGGAAATCGACCGAGATATAAGAACTCGGTCTGAACATGCGCATTTTGCGCTCCATTTTCATACTAATTCGGCTGGCAGTGACATTCGCAACGCATCCCGTCTTGAATACCAGTCGGGCATTGGCGATATCGATATCGGAAGTCAAAACCGACGTACCGCTCGCGTCGATCCGCTCGACTTCGGAATCGACCAAGGCCAAAATGATATCGATGTCGTGAATCATTAAATCCAGCACGACGCTAACATCGTTGGCGCGCGGATTGAATGGAGACAAGCGGTGCGATTCAATAAAAAGCGGTTTTTCCTCCGCTTGCCCAAGACCTAGCACAGCCGGGTTAAAGCGCTCCAGGTGACCGACTTGCAAAATGACTTTGTTGCGCTCGGCAATGGCGATCAAGTCATCGGCTTCATCGACCGTCACGGTAATCGGCTTTTCGACCAGCACATGCGCGCCGGATTCGAGAAAATCTTTGGCAACCCGATGATGCAAGGTCGTCGGCACAACGATACTGACCGCATCAACCTGACCCAACAAAGACTGATATTCGGTCAAGGCCCTTGCACCATGTTTTTCAGCGACATTGCGCGCGGCCGTTTCGTTAATATCGACGACTGCCGTCAATTCGCAATCGGGCAGTGATGCATATTTCTCGGCATGAAACTTACCGAGATAACCGGTTCCAATAACCGCACATTTTAATTTTTTCATAGTGCCAACTAAAATTCTCGTCAGACAGCAACGCTACCGCATACTTCGCGTTCCTGTGAATTATGTAAATGATGCATTGTAGACTATTACGTTTAATCCATGAAATCAGCAATTCCCAGTTTGAGCAGTTTCGCCGATTTTAGGGTGTGGGGTATGCCTGTCGAGGAACGCCGTAAACCCATCCATGGGGGCTTGGCGGCAGCTCGAACGCCAAGGATGGCGTGAATGCAGATTTTGCAGGAGCAAAAATCTGCCCTGCTGCCGACATCCTCGCCAAGCATACCCCACACCCTTTTTGATCTCCAAATTGGGAATTGCTGCCATGAAATGGACTTTTACAAAGCGTCAAGCAATATGCTTCAGTCACAAGAGTCATCACGCACATCGACGTCCGACAACATTAAAACGGTCACATTGTGGTCATATCTGCGTTATATTGTAGCCATGGACCTGAAAATTAAGTTGGATCGCTAGTTTCCAGGAATTCTCGGACAAACCCTAAAACTTAGGAGTAACTTATGAGCACTGAAATTTCAACATCCGTCTCCGACCCCCTCGATGCCGAAGAATTAAGAAAAATCGATGCTTGGTGGCGCGCCTGCAATTATTTGTCGGTCGGCATGATTTATCTCCGAGCTAATCCTCTCCTGAAAGAACCCTTGTCGACCGAACATGTCAAACATCGTTTATTAGGCCACTGGGGAGCCAGTCCCGCGTTGTCGTTTGCCTGGGCGCATCTCAATCGTTTGATTAAACGTGACGAGCTCGATGTGATTTTTATCGCCGGTCCCGGTCATGGAGCCCCCGGCGTTTTAGGGCCGAGTTACTTGGAAGGCACCTATTCCGAAGTCTATCCCGATAAAAGCGAAGACACGGAAGGCATGCGTAAATTCTTCAAACAATTTTCATTCCCGGGCCAGATCGGCTCGCATGTCACGCCGGAAACGCCCGGTTCGATCCATGAAGGCGGCGAATTGGGCTACAGTCTCGCACATGCCTACGGCGCAGCATTCGACAATCCGGATTTGATCGTCGCCTGTGTGGTCGGAGACGGCGAGGCGGAAACAGGGCCATTGGCGACTGCTTGGCATTCGAATAAATTCTTGAATCCGATACGCGACGGCGCGGTCTTGCCCATTCTCAATCTGAATGGCTACAAAATCGCCAATCCGACAATTCTTGCCCGCATCAGTCACGAAGAACTGGAGGCCATGTTTATCGGTTATGGTTACCGGCCCTATTTCGTCGAAGGCAGCGATCCGGCAGAAATGCATCAAAAAATGGCTTCCGTTGTTGATGAAGCCATCGCCGAAATCAAAACCATTCAAAAGTCCGCCCGAGAAAGCGGAATCGCAGAGCGCCCGCGCTGGCCGATGATCGTGTTACGGTCTCCGAAAGGCTGGACCGGACCGAAAACAATCAACGGCCATCAATCCGAAGGCTCGTGGCGATCTCATCAAGTGCCCTTTGCCGACGCTGGCACCAGTTCGTCCGGCTTGCGCTTACTGGAGGAATGGCTGCAAAGCTATCGACCGGAAGAGCTATTCGACGACAACGGCCGCTTAGTGGCAGAACTCAGAGAACTTTCTCCACAAGGCCAGCGCCGAATGAGCGCCAATCTTCACGCCAACGGCGGCTTATTGCGCAAGGCGCTCAAATTACCCGATTTTCGAGACTATGCGGTCGAAGTCAACCGGCTCGGCCAAGCCGAACATGAAAACACCAAGCCGCTGGGCGAATTCTTAAGGGACGTTCTAAAAAACAACATGAACAATTTCCGGATTTTCGGTCCGGACGAAACCGCATCGAACCGCTTGCAAGCGGTCTATGGAGCGTCCAAAAAGACTTGGATGGCGGATTTTTTACCCGAAGACGAAGACGGCGGCGAATTGAGCCGGGACGGGCGCGTCATGGAAATGCTCTCCGAACATACCCTGGTCGGCTGGCTTGAAGGCTACTTGCTGACCGGCCGGCACGGTTTTTTCCATACCTACGAAGCCTTCGCCCACGTCGTCGATTCGATGTTCAACCAACATGCAAAATGGCTCGACACCAGTAAAAACCATGTGCCATGGCGAGCGAAAGTATCTTCGCAAAATATCTTGTTGTCCTCGACCGTCTGGCGTCAGGATCATAACGGCTTCTCGCACCAAGACCCCGGCTTTATCGATCTGGTCACGAACAAAAGCCCATCGGTGACCCGCGTCTATTTGCCGCCCGATGCGAACACCCTGCTTTCGGTTGCCGATCATTGCCTGCGTTCGACCGACTATATCAACGTCATAGTCGCGGACAAGCAAAAGCATCTTCAGTTTTTGACGATCGAAGAAGCGATTGTGCACTGCACCAAGGGTGTCGGACTTTGGGAACGCGCCAGTAACGACCAAGGTCAAGACCCGGACGTAGTCATGGCTTGCTGCGGCGATGTCGCAACCTTGGAAGCGCTGGCCGCAACGGCCATTCTGCGTGAGCATCTACCGGATTTGAAAGTCCGTTTTGTCAATGTGGTCGATTTATTCAAACTGCAACCGAACACCGAACATCCTCACGGTTTAAGTCATCGCGAATTCGATAGCCTATTTACGGTCGACAAACCGGTCATTTTCAATTTCCACGGCTATCCCTGGTTGATTCACAAATTGGCCTATCGCTTCAAGAATCATGAAAATCTGCATGTGCGGGGCTATAAAGAACGCGGCAATATCAATACACCCATGGAGCTTGCGATTCTGAACGAAGTCGATCGCTTCAATCTAGTCATCGATGTCATCGACCGGGTTCCGAAATTGCAAATCAGGGCGGCCCATCTCAAGGAGCTCATGAAAAACGAAATCATCGAGAATCTTCGTTATGCGCATCAACACGGCACCGATAAACCCGAAATCACCGGTTGGCAATGGCCGTTTTAACAGTAATCCTGAAAAGAGCAGTTGGCCTATGTTGTAGACCGTTCGTGCTGAGCCAAGTCGAAGCATGAAGGGTCTACAATACTTTCACCGGACTGGTGAAGCCTCAAACTACCGTTCACCCTTCGACAAGGCTCTCCTGAGCGTAGCCGAAGGGGCTCTCAACAGCTCTTTTTAGGGTAATGACAAACCTGATTAGCAAGATGCTTCAGCTTGCTGAAGCCAATTGTCCGAGCAGAGGCATAAGTATCTACACAATTTTTCTGCGGGACGGGTTATTTAACCCGTCCCCAACGTTTCGGTTTGCCCTAAACATTTCGGCTAACTTCGGCCAAAGTCAAAACGTTTAGGACGGGATTACAAACCCCGTCCTGCTAGGGATATGCTGGTTTTTGGGCTTTAGCTGAAGAAACTTGCTAATCAGATTTTTATTTGTAAAACGGCGTTTACCAAAATCATTTTAAGGATATGACAATACCAAACGGCAATATTCTCGTTATCAACAGCGGCAGTTCCTCAATTAAGTATCGATTGATTGCTCTGCCGCAAGAGCAGGTACTGGCAGACGGCTTGCTGGAACGCATCGGAGACCAGAAAAGCAGGATCATTCATAGAGCCGACGATTCGGGTCGTTTATATGAAATCAAGCAGTCGGTCGCCGCTGCCGATCATCACCAAGCCTTCAAGGCAGTCTTCGAGATTTTGGGCGAAAATTGCCCGGTCGATGCAATAGGCCACCGCGTCGTACATGGCGGTGACCGGTTCTCCGGCCCTGCCTTGGTCGATGACGATACGATAGCGTCGATGCGCGCGCTCTGCCGAATAGCGCCGCTGCACAATCCGGTAAACTTGCTTGGCATCGAGAGCTGCTTGGCTCATTTCCCGGGAGTACCTCAGGTGGCGGTATTCGATACGGCATTTCACCAAACGATGCCGCCCCACGCCTATCGTTATGCGATTCCGGAAACTTGGTATAGCGATTACGGCATACGCCGATTCGGTTTTCACGGCACCTCTCATCATTATGTGGCGAGACGGGCCGCCGAATTTATCGGGAAACCTTTCGATCGCAGCCATCTGATTACTTTGCATTTGGGCAATGGCGCGAGCGCAACGGCGATTGCAAACGGCCGTTCCATCGATACATCGATGGGATTTACGCCCTTGGAAGGTCTTGTGATGGGCACGCGTAGCGGCGATTTGGACCCGGCAATACCGCTATTTGTCGAACAAACCGAAAATACCGACACGAACGTAATCGACCGGGCATTGAACCGCGAATCCGGATTAAAAGGCTTATGTGGTACCAGCGACTTAAGAACCGTGCTCGAACAAACAAATGCAGGCGATGAACGAGCCCGCTTGGCTCTCGATCTGTATTGCTATCGAATCAAGAAATATATCGGCGCTTACTACGCGGTACTCGGCGAAGTCGACGCTCTGGTTTTTACCGGCGGCGTCGGCGAAAACGCGGCCGAAGTGCGCCGTTTAGCCTGCGAAGGCCTGTCGCGTCTCGGCATCACTATTGATGAAGCGGCCAATAGCGACGTGACCGGAGCTATCGCCGAAATCGGACATCCCGAAAGTCGAACCCGTATTCTAGTCATTAAAACTGACGAAGAATTGCAAATTGCCCGGGAAACCATGGTTGTACTTGATAAAGATCACGCATGAAAATATTTAGACTGAACGGTTTACCGGGCACCCAACACCATGGAAAAATTCTTCAACACGTTAGGTCCCATAAAAGCGGCCATGCATTATTATATTCCGCCGCTGGATCGCATCGATTGACCTAAAATTCAACACATAGCTTACGTAGGATGGGTAGAGGCGGAAGCCGAAACCCATCGTTTCAACCCCACCACCGAATCTCTCGCCGAACGGATTTTTAAATCCAGCCGCAATAGTTTCCTGCCGTTTGCGGGGTCTCCATGATGGGTTTCCGCTTCGCTCCTACCCATCCTACTGCCTCTTTCATCTTTCCCCTTTCTTCTTTCCTCTTTAACCTAAATCAAACATCTCCCCATAACCCTCCCGATAAGTCGGGTATTTAAACCGAAACCCCAAGGTCTTCAAGCGACTATTCCGACATCGTTTATTTTGATCTGGAACATTATCGGCAGGTTTTGCGATCGGCGGTTGGCTGTTCATTTGTTGAGCGAGCCATGAAATCACGTCCCACATCGGCGCGGGATTGTCGTCGCTGGCCAAATAAAAATTGTCCAGATGCCCTCCTTCGATATGCTTTTTCATTAAAAAAGCCAACACAGCCGCGCAATCATCTTGGTGAATTCGGTTCGTGTAATAAGGCGGGTCGACTTGAATGGCGGCTTGCCGCGACGCCATTTGTAAAAGGCGCTCTCTACCCGGGCCGTAAATACCGGAAAACCGAACGACGACCGCGCCGGGATCATGCTCCAACAGCTTTTGCTCGGCCTTACGGATGATTTGCCCGGTTACGGTATTCGGTTGGGCATCCGAAGATTCATCCACCCATTCACCCGCTGTTTGCCCGTAAACGCCGGTGGATGAAACAAAAAACCATTGCGGCATGCGGCCGTCGGCTTTAAATCGTTGTATCAGATTGTTCAATGCCGTATCGAAAACGGCACGATAGGCTTCGGCATCGCGTCCGCCGGGCGTTGGTAAGTAGAGCACTTGGTCAAAATCGCAATCGATCCGTTCGAGATCCTCAGGCCGTGTCAGGTCGGCTTTGATAAAACGCGTTCCGCCATCATTCCTCATAGGCGGATTTCTTTTAAGGCCGAAAACCTGATAATGATTGCTATAGAGGATCGAGGCGAGCCTAGCGCCGATGTCGCCGTAACCGGCAATCAGTAATTTTGTCATCGCTTTAAGTAGATTTGTTACTTCGAAATGAATGTAAAAAAAGCCAAAGCCGGTAGAAAAGCATAATTGCTATCATTGCCAACCCGCCGAATAAAAAATCCTGATGTTTTTGAGCTAACTGGCGGATTTGCTCAATCATGGCCATATCCGTTTCACGATAGAGGATAAAACTGCCCAACCCCAAAACGAACAAGCCGAAGGCCGGTTTTAGATATCGACTGTCGATTTTGCTGGAAGCAAAACTTCCGATTAAGCTACCGAGTATTGCAAAACCTGCGACCAAAGCTGTTAATTCTATATCGATATGCATGTGATCGGCATGACCTGCCAACGCGGCGCCGGCTTGCAGCACGATGATGAACAAAGAAGTACCGATAGCGGCGTGCATCGGCAGACCTGCCAAAAAATTCAGCGCCGGAACCAGCAAAAAGCCGCCGCCGACACCGACCAAGCCGGTCACGAACCCAACCAAAAAACCGTCGAACAAAATCGCCATGACCGGCAAATGAATCTTACAAAGATTTTTCGAAGTATCGGTCTCCTCTACGGCGACTTCAGACACCCCCCGTTTTCCCCTTAACATTGAAAACGAAGCCATAATCATCACGACAGCAAACAGCACCAATAAAATCGGACCGGGAATAAAAGCGGAACTGCGCCCGCCCAAAAAAGCGCCGGCCATACCGGCCGCACCGAACGTGAAACCGGTTTTCCAGCACACGAAGCCATGCCTCGCATGATTGATTACTGCAATGATGCTGGTCAAACCGACCACGACCAAAGAAGTGACGATCGCATCTTTAGCCGATAAATCGACTACATAAACCAGCACCGGTACGGTTAGAATCGAACCGCCGCCGCCCAACAAACCGAGCAGAATGCCGATCAGTGTCGCCAGCGCGATCAACAAGTACATGATTACCCCTGCCGAATCAAAGTATCCCGGCCCGGTTGACCGCAGGCTTGATTGGCCGGCAGCGCTTCATCGATATACTTAGGGTATGGCAAATCCAGATTATGCATGATAGTGATAAATTCGGCCTTGCTTTTACCTGCGCCGAGCCGAGCATTCGAATCGATCTCCTGGCGTATCGTCGAAACGGTTTTACGGTTGTAATCATGAGCGGGAAATACCAGCGTGTCGGGCGGCAGCGAAAACAGTTTTTTAGTAATACTGTCGTACAGGGTCCCGGCATCGCCTTCCTGAAAATCCGTGCGCCCGCAGCCGTTGATAAGCAAGGCATCGCCGGTAAAGACCCGGTCGCCGATCACATAACTGACGCAACCGGAAGTATGGCCGGGCGTATGTAGGACCTTGATTTCGATGTCGCCGACCTGCAGTTCCACACCGTCGGTAACGAGCAAATCGGCGCATATTGCTCCGGCATCGCGATGCACGATGCTTTTGCTGCCCAGCCTGTCTCTCAACAAGCCGGCCGCGGTAATATGATCGGCATGAACGTGCGTTTCCAGGGTATTGATCAGCGTCAAATCCAAATCGTCCAATAATTCCATATACATATCGGCTTCGCTTTCGACCGAATCGATAATAATGGCTTTTCGGGTACGTTCGCAACCCAGCAGATAGCTGTAGGTAAAGGTATCGGGTTCAAAAAGTTGTCTAAAAATCATGGCGAGTCTCCGAAGCAATGAGTCAGTCTATAATTAAATGCTAATATTGATTGTACGGAATGCGCTATCGAAAGTGAAGCATTGTTAACTCTAGAAAAAGCATTTCACCATGAAGATCATGAAGAATAATAAGTTAATTCAATAGCTTGTCATGCCTTTGCAAAACATTTTTGCACTCCTTAAAGGTTACTCGAAGTCTATAGATAACCTATTGAAATATACCCATCGTAGATCAAAATTCGGCACCGGGGTGCCCGTCAAAGGACGCCGTGAATACGTCTATGTAGGCTCTATGCCAGCATCCATGCTGGCAAAGCCTTTGCCGAGCACCCCGGCGCCTCCTTAAGCATCGCCGAAATTTGAAGTGCGAAAGGTATACATCGCCGCCGACACCTGTCAAACGAGCCGAACCCTCCGTAAAATAGGACAGTTATTTATGACCAAATCCAAAGTTAAGCAATAGATGCGTGGATACCATCAATGTTCAATAAAATGAGCCAGCGCTAAATCGATGAAACGTGAATATTACCGAGCGCAGAAAACCTATTTACATCAATGCGACCGGAATTTTATTTATCATATCCCTAAAATAGAGCACGATAACTATTAACGCACAATTTTAGTGCAAATAATTAGCCATTTTATTTGTTCGGTTGCAGGCATGAATACTGCTTAGTAGATTATACCCATCGTGGATCAAAATTCGGCACCGGGGAGCCCGTCAAAGGACGCCGTGAATACCTCCATGTAGGCTCTATGCCAGCATCCATGCTGGCAAAGCTTTTGCCGAGCACCCCGGCACCTCCTTAAGCTTTGCCAAAATTTGAAGTACGAAAGGTATATGAGCAACAATTATTTTTTAAACTTGCTTAAAATCGGAACCGCGCATTACGAAGCGCCGAAAGATAGTTAAGCGAATATAGGTGAAAGCGTGGCGAAATCTCAACCCATCATTCAAGAATTCCCTTTTTGGTTCACGCAACGCGCGGAATCACGACTGACATTTCTTTACGGCGAGGAACTAACGAAAGACTTGATGAACCGCTTACTCGACCGCATGCAACGTTTTTCGGTCCCGAAAGTCAAACTTCTCTCCGAATATTGGAACGAGCAGGATGTCATTCTGATCGCCTACGGCGATAACATCCGGCAAACCGACGCCAAGCCTTTAGCGACGCTCTACGAATTTTCATTGCTCCATCTAAAAGATTGCATCAATAGCATTCATGTTTTGCCTTATTTTCCGTTCAGTTCCGATGATGGCTTTGCAGTGATCGACTACAAAACCGTCGATCCGCAATTAGGCGACTGGCGAGACATCGAGCGTCTTGCGCAAGACTTTAGCTTGATGACCGACTTGGTGATCAATCACGTTTCCCGCGAAAATCTTTGGTTTATCGATTATCTGAGTCATAAAAAACCGGCCTGCGATTATTTTATCGAAATGCCGGGAAATACCGATGTTAGCTCGGTCGTACGTCCGCGCAGCACGCCGGTGTTAGTACCGGCACATACCCACCAAGGCGTACGCCATGTCTGGGCGACATTCGGCGAAGACCAGATCGACGTCAACTTCGCTAATCCCGACGTGTTGTTCGAGTTTATCGACATTTTGCTGCTATATATCGAAAAAGGTTCTCGGTTTATTCGACTGGATGCGGTCGCATTTCTGTGGAAAAAATTGGACACCCGCTGTATCAACTTGCGCGAAACGCACGAAGTCGTCAAGTTATTACGCGATATCGTCGATTTAATTGCACCAGGTACGGTACTGATCACCGAAACTAATGTACCGAACGGCGAAAACCTAAGCTATTTCGGTAACAGCGACGAAGCGCACATGGTCTATCAATTCACGCTACCACCCCTGCTCTTACATGCAATGTATCACGGTAACTCGCATTACTTGACCCGTTGGGCTAAGGACATGCCCCGTCCGCAAAAAAATTGCACCTATTTGAATTTTATCGCATCTCACGATGGGATCGGTTTGCGTCCGGCAGAAGGCATATTGCCCGAACAGGAAGTCACGGCATTGGTCGATGCGATGCACGAATACGGCGGCTATGTCAGCACGCGCACCGGTTTGGACGGGCGCCCCGCACCTTACGAAATCAATATCGCGTTATTCGACGCCCTTAAAGGTACGTCTTTGGGCCTCGATCAATGGCAGATTCAACGATTTATTTGCGCGCATACCATCATGATATCGTTGCAAGGGATTCCGGCAATTTACATCAATAGCCTGATCGCAACAGCAAACGATTACCATGGCGTCGAGCAATCGGGTAAAACGCGATCGATCAACCGCCATAAATGGGAATATAACGAATTGATGGACTTGCTGAACAATCCTCACAGCCCAAATGCGATTATATTTCATGAGCTTAAACGGTTACTAGGCATTCGGAGAAGGCAAGCCGCCTTTCATCCGGACTCGGCTCAGGAAACGCTAAGCGCCAACCCAGCCTTGTTCTCATTTTGGCGCACTAGCACGGACCATCGACAACGCGTTCTGGTCGTCAGCAATATTACGCCGCAACGACAAACCATGACTTTGCCGAATCATCCCCGCCCCGAAGGGTCGGGATTGTGGAGGGATTTAATCGAGCGCACAGCAATCAACAAGAACACGACCGAGTTGATTCTGTATCCCTACCAAACCGCCTGGCTCGAAGCCTTGGATTAGCATACTTCGCGAGAAGTTGTTTCGAACCCGAACCGAAAAACCTATAATGTCGAGAATAAACCGTTTTTAACGCCGACCTGCTAACCGGCAAATCCTATAAAATTCATGCTAATAACAACTGAAGTCATCGGTTATATTGCCGCGACACTCACGACCCTGTCTTTTTTACCTCAGGCACTATTGACGCTCAAAACGCGCAATACCGAATCGCTATCATTAAGTATGTATAGCCTGTTTACGACCGGCGTTTTACTTTGGCTTATCTATGGGGTGTCGATTTCAGACAAGGCTATTATCTTCGCTAATTCAATAACATTTTTATTGGCTTTATCGATACTGTCTTTCAAAATCTACAATACATTACGCGACAGACAGTAGCTTACGGGTTTTAACCCTACTCAAATGGAGATCGAACGAATATGACCAAGAATGTAACCCTAACCCGGTTCATCATCGAGCAACAACGCGAATTTCCTGGCGTTTCAGGAACTTTTACATTATTACTGAACGACATCGTCAAAGCTTGCAAACAGATATCGCACATGGTTAATCGAGGAGACTTAATCGGCGTTCTGGGCAGCGCGGGTTCGGAAAACGTTCAGGGTGAAGTACAGAAAAAACTGGACATCATCACCAACGACATCATGGTGGATTCGCTGATTTGGACGGGACACTTATCAGGCATGGCTTCAGAGGAAGTCGACGACATAATCCAAATTCCCGATCATTATCCGCGCGGTAAATACCTAGCGCTATTCGATCCACTGGACGGCTCTTCCAACATCGACGTAAATTTGACCGTTGGAACCATTTTTTCCATTTTGCGCTATAACGGAAGCGGCCAACCGCAATTGGAAGACTTTTTACAAAAAGGCAGTGAGCAAATCTGCGCCGGTTTCGTCCTTTATGGGCCATCGACGATGATGATCTTGACGACCGGTCATGGCGTCAACGGCTTTACGCTGGACCAGGACATCGGCGAGTTCATTCTGACGCATCCCAATATGACCATTCCAAGCGAAACCTCCGAATTCGCAATCAATATGTCGAACCAACAGTTTTGGGAAGCGCCGGTCAAACGTTATATCGACGAATGCGTGGCGGGCGAACAAGGCCCGCGCGGCAAAAACTTCAACATGCGCTGGGTGGCATCCTTGGTGGCCGAGGTTTTCCGGATTTTGACCCGCGGCGGTGTATTTTTATATCCCTATGATTTGCGCGATCCGGCTAAGCCTTGTAAATTGCGTCTGATGTATGAAGCGAATCCGGTCGCCTTTATCGTCGAACAAGCCGGCGGCGCCTGTTCAACAGGCCGGGAGCGCATGCTCGGTGTTCAACCGAAGGGCCTGCATCAACGCGTTCCGTTAATTCTGGGTTCGAAAAGCGAAGTTGACCGGATTATCGAGTATCATCAGTCGTAGGATGCCACTGCGCATCCTACTTGGGCGCTTAATCCGCGCGAAACGTTTTGCACACAGTACGCGAAGTATACTCATCGTAGATCGAAATTCGGCACCGGGGTGTCCGTCAAAGGAAGCCGTGAATACGTCCATGTAGGCTCTATGCCAGCTCCATGCTGGCAAAGCCTTTGCGAGCGCCATGGATGGCGTGAATGTCGATTTTGCATTACGCCACGGATGGCGTGTATTAGGGCAATGCAGGAGCAATTGCCGAGGAGCAAAAATCGACCGAGCACCCCGGCGCCTCCTCGGGCACTGCCGAAATTTGAAGTGCGAAAGGTATATCTTCCACCAAACTTAAATTCAGGGGTAACTCATGTTAGAAGCACAGCAAAAAGCACCGGATTTCCAATCGGTTAATCAGTACGATCAGCCTGTCAGCCTGTCCGATTATCTCGGCAAAAAGAACGTGGTCCTTTATTTTTATCCAAAGGACGACACGCCCGGCTGCACGATAGAAGCCAATGAATTTACTCAAAAGGCATCGGAATTCGCCGAATACGATACTGTCGTCATCGGCGTCAGCAAGGATAACTGCGAAAGCCATCGAGCATTTATCGACAAATTCGGTCTCAAGGTCGATTTACTGGCCGACACCAGCGGAGAACTCTGCGAAAGTTACGGCGTCTGGCGCGAGAGAGAAAAAAACGGCGTCAAGAGCATGGCGATATTCAGATCGACGTTTATTATCGATAAACAAGGCAATTTGGCCGATGTTGAATACGGAGTCAACCCCGAAGGCCATGCACAAGCGGTGCTGGAGAAAGTTAAAGAGCTTTAACCCAAGAAAAAGCGCTTCTGCGAGACGGGTTATTTAACCCGTCTCCAATGTTTCGATTTGCCCTAAATATTTCGGCCATGGTCTAAACGTTTAGGATTATTCATATCCAAGACATGGATACGATGCCATGCATTGCCATCCCTGACCCTGGTTTCCGCCACAAATCCGTATGGAGCGGATTTGCATTTACCCGAAGGGCTCCGGGCAGGATAGTCCGGAGTGAATCCATGGCGGAATGACGCGTTTTTTCCTTGAGTTGGCGCCCCTCTTTCCTCTTTCCTCTTTCCTCTTTCCTCTTGAACCTTGAACCTTGAACCTTGAACCTTGAACCTTGAACCTTGAACCTTGAACCTTGAACCTTAATCCTTTCCCCTCACCCCAATAAAACGCGCCAAACGCGCCATCGCTTCGCCCATTCTTTCAATCGACGTAGTATAAGCAAAGCGTATGAAACGCTCGGCTTGGTTAACACCAAAATCCTTGCCTGGCGTCACCGCGACGCCTTCGGCTTCGAGTAAATCCAACGCGAAACGGTAACTGTCGTCGGTAAAACGCGAACAATCGGCATATATATAAAATGCGCCGTCCGGCTTGGCCGGGAGTTTAAATCCCAAATCGTGCAACTGTCCGTAGAGAAAATCTCTCCTTTTTTGAAACTCTAATCGGCGTTTTTCCAATTCTTCTATAGTCGCGGTATCAAATGCCGCCAATGCGGCATATTGAGAATGACTAGCCGTCGCGATAAAAATATTTTGCGCAAGCTTTTCGACAACCTCCGCATAAGCTTCGGGCACAATCAACCAACCGACCCGCCAACCGGTCATGCCGAAATATTTAGAAAAGCTGTTAATCACAAAAACATCCGCACTGTACTGCAATGCGCTGACGGCATCGTTTCCGTCGTAAACCAGACCGTGATAAATTTCATCGGAATAAAACACACCATTACGCTCACGAACCGTCTCGATGGCTTGCCGCAAAACATCCGGAGCAATCACGGTACCGGTCGGATTCGACGGCGAGGCAATAACCGCGCCTTTGCAGTCGCTCGACCAATATTTTTCGATCAACGCCGAATTTAATTGAAAATCGCTGCCCGCATCGACCGGAATCGTTTGCGCTCGACCTCCCAAAAACTTAACGAAATTGCTATTGCACGGATAACAAGGATCGGCCATCAGCACTTTTTCGCCGGCATTGAGACTCGCGCCCAATGCCAGCAAAAAGGCGCCCGACGCCCCCGGAGTTATAAAAATTCGCCCTTCATCGACAGCCACGCCGTAGCGATCGCAATAAAATTTTGCAATGCTTGTCCGAAGCTTTGAAAGTCCGGCCGCAGGCGTGTATTTGACATTCCCCGCCTCAAGATAAGCAATCGATGCATCGGTGATGGTTCGCGGCGTCAAAAAATCAGGCTCGCCAATCTCCATATGAATGACATCCCTACCTTGCTGCTCTAATTCCTTGGCTCGCTCTAAAATCGCCATGACATAAAAAGCGCTAATTGTTTCGGTTCGATCCGCCGGTCGTTGATTCATCTTTTCTTGGTTTATTACAAACCGGCAAATAATAGCAATAATTCTTGCCATGCGCTTCCCGTTCTGATAAAAATGCGCAGTTTTTTAATTGAATCTTCCCGGGAGTTAACGGATGAGCGATAGCAATAAAACTGATTCCTCACCCTTCAGTTTTAAACCTTATCAAGAAAAAGAGGGCGAAGAGTATATGAACGAAGCTCAGCTTCGTCATTTCGAAAGCATTCTTAATAAATGGAAAGCCAACCTAATGGAGGAAGTCGACCGAACCGTGCATCATATGCAAGACGATGCCGCGAATTTTCCCGACCCTAACGATAGAGCGACGCAAGAGTCCGAGTTTAGCTTGGAATTGAGAACACGCGACCGCGAACGCAAGTTGATTAGAAAAATCGATCAGGCGTTAAAGGATATTGAATCGGGCGATTACGGTTATTGCGAGTCTTGCGGCATTGAAATCGGTATTCGCCGATTGGAGGCCCGCCCCACCGCAACGATGTGCATCGATTGTAAAACACTCGACGAAATTCGGGAAAAGCAAATGGGATAAGCCCGGCTTCCAGCCTTCACACCCGCTATATCGGCCGGTTCGCGCCCTCGCCTTCCGGCCCTCTTCATCTTGGCTCTCTTTATGCAGCCTTGGCAAGTTTTCTCGACGCTCGAAAACAACGAGGCCAATGGCTGGTTAGAATAGACGACATCGATACGCCCCGTAATGTCGCAGGCGCCGCCGACTCGATTCTCAAGACACTGGAAACGTTCGGCCTAACCTGGGACGGCGATGTTTATTACCAAAGCCGTCATCTTGAACACTACCGCTACTACCTCGATCTATTAAAAGACCAAGAATTACTTTATCCATGCCTCTGCAGCCGTAAAACGCTCACAGAGATAAAACATTCCGCAATTTATCCCGGATTGTGCCGAAACCGCACTTTTCCGGAAAAATCGCCTCATGCCGTGCGCATTCGGGTTGATGCTATCGATTCGACATTCAACGATCGCTTGCAGGGCACGCAGTCCGAAAATCTTGCCACCCAACACGGCGACTTTATCTTAAGAAGAAAAGATGCGATCTTTTCCTATCAATTCACGGTCGTCATCGACGATCATCTACAAGGCGTTACCGATATCGTTCGCGGCGTCGACCTATTGGATTCGACGATCAAACAGATCCATCTGCAACAAAAACTGGACTTTAAGCAACCGAGCTATATGCATGTTCCGTTGATTACCGACTCGCACGGCATCAAACTCAGCAAGCAATCGTTCGCCCGGCCTGTTGCTACCGACCATCCGCCGCGTGTTATATTTAGCTTACTGGAATTACTAAAGCAAGCACCGCCGCAAGAACTGGCCGATGCGTCTTTATCCGAAATATTGGACTGGGCCATCAACCATTGGCAACCCGGGCATTTATCAACGATGACCGCTATTTGCCCCGCTGCCGACCTTGATGCCTCTTGTATTTAAAACGACTACCCTGTTTTATCTTTATGTATACTTCGTGCGGCCACATTTGCGGCTTTCTGACGCGCTCTTTTGTCCGATAGCGGCGTTACCTACATGGATGTAGGTAAGGGGCGTGAGCAGGAGCGGAAGCTTTGCGAAAACAGTTACATAGCTTGCTATGCGCCTGTTTTCGCGCCTTGCTACCGAACAAAATAGCATTGCCATAAAAGCCGAAAACATGACCGCGCGAAGTATATCAGGTGACGCTGAAAGAAGTGTGTGGGGCATAGATGCCGCGCTCAAGCCTACACGGACGTATTCACGGCGTCTTCTGGAAGCGTTACCTGATACTGGGCGGTAAATCGGTAAATAAAAAAAACATAAGGACTCATCATGACTGAAGTGAAAACCTATCCTGTCGATCCCGAACTGTCAGCCCGAGCTCACATTACACCGGAACGCTATGAAACACTTTATCGACAATCGATCGATGAACCGGAATCCTTTTGGGCCGAACAAGCCGAACAATTTCTCGACTGGTTCAAGCCTTGGGATAAAGTCATGGATTACGACTATTCGAAAGGCTACATCCGCTGGTTCGAAGGCGGCGAACTCAATGTCAGCTATAATTGCTTGGACCGGCATTTAGCCACACGAGGCGATCAAACCGCAATTATCTGGGAAAGCGACGATCCCGCTCAAGACAAAAAAATCAGTTATCGTGAATTGCACCGAGAAGTTTGCAAATTCGCCAATGTTCTTAAAAGCCAGAGCGTCAAGAAAGGCGACCGGGTCTGTATTTACCTGCCGATGATCGTCGAAGCGGCCGTCGTCACCCTGGCATGTGCCCGAATAGGCGCAGTCCACTCGATCGTGTTCGGCGGTTTTTCGGCCGAATCTTTACGCGACCGCATCCAAGACGCCGACTGTCACACTGTTATCTGCGCCGATGAAGGACTTCGCGGCGGCAAAAAGATACCGCTCAAAACCAGTGTCGACCAGGCGGTTTCGCACTGCCCGAATGTCAAAAACGTCATCGTTATTCGAAACACCGGTAATGATATTCCATGGACACCGAAACGCGATATTTGGTATCACGAAGCGATGAAAACCGCATCGGACGACTGTCCGCCCGAAACACTATCCGCCGAAGATCCGTTATTCATTCTTTACACATCGGGCTCTACCGGCAAACCGAAGGGCCTAGTGCACACTACGGGCGGTTATTTATTATTCGCCGCGATGACGCATAAATACGTATTCGATTATCACGACGGCGATATATATTGGTGCACCGCCGATATCGGCTGGGTCACGGGCCATTCCTACATCATTTACGGACCGCTCTGCAACGGCGCGACGACTTTGATGTTCGAAGGTATTCCGACCTACCCCGAGCCCGACCGTTTTTGGCGCATCGTCGATAAACACCAAGTCAATATTTTCTATACTGCACCGACTGCGATTCGCGCCTTGATGGCGCAAGGCAACGACTTTGTCAATCGCACCGACCGCAGCAGTTTAAGAATCCTCGGCACGGTCGGCGAACCGATCAACCCCGAAGCGTGGGAATGGTATTATCACATCGTAGGCAACGAACGCTGTCCTATCATGGATACTTGGTGGCAAACCGAAACCGGCGGCATTTTGATCACGCCGCTGCCCGGCGCCATTGCATTGAAACCTGGCGCGGCAACACTGCCGTTCTTCGGCGTTAAACCGGAAATTCTCGACAATGCCGGTAATGTACTCGAAGGCGAAGCGGAGGGGATTCTGGTATTGAGCCGCCCGTGGCCGGGTCAGGCCAGAAGTATTTACGGCGATCACAACCGCTTTATCGACACCTATTTCAAAAATTTTCCGGGCTATTATTTTGCCGGCGACGGCGCGCGCCGTGACCGGGACGGTTATTACTGGATCACCGGCCGCGTCGATGACGTAATCAATGTTTCGGGCCATCGCATGGGGACCGCAGAAGTCGAAAGCGCGCTAGTCTTGCATGAAGACGTCGCTGAAGCCGCCGTGGTTGGATACCCGCATCCTATCAAAGGACAGGGCATTTATGCTTATGTTACGCTAAACGCCGGCGTCGAACCGAGCGAAACTCTCAAGCAGGAATTAATCGATCTAGTCAGAAAAGAAATCGGCGCTATCGCCCACCCCGATATCATTCAATGGGCACCGGGCCTTCCGAAAACGCGTTCGGGAAAAATCATGCGGCGTATTTTAAGAAAAGTCGCTTCGAACGAAATCGATAATTTAGGCGATACCTCGACGCTGGCAGACCCATCGGTTATAGATGAAATCATCGATCATAGAGCAAATAAATAACGACGACTTTTCGATCGAAAAACTGTAAATGAATAAAAGGTGAGCTAATTTTTTAGCATAAAGAGTCACTGCTCCTGCGGGACGGGTTATTTAACCCGTCCCCAACGTTTCGGTTTGGTCTAAGCGTTTCGATTTGCATCGACCAAGGTTGAAACGTTTCGGGCGGGGCTGCAAGCCCCGCCCTACTAAGAAAGGTGTGCCAATTTTAGTATAAGGAGTAGAAACAACCCATCGGCGTTTTTCTTAATTCACAGCCGCTATGGCAAATTGCCCGCTTTCAACTTAAAATGTAAATTATTTTCGCATTGGCTCTTCACGGTTAAACCGTGAAATATAAATAACGGATCATTGATGACTGACTATAAACTCACCCACCTCAAGCAGCTCGAAGCCGAAAGTATTCACATTATCCGTGAAGTGGCGGCCGAATTCGAACGACCCGTCATGCTGTATTCGATCGGCAAGGATTCGGCCGTCATGCTGCAATTGGCTTTGAAAGCCTTTTATCCCGGCAAACCTCCGTTTCCATTGATGCATATCGACACTACCTGGAAATTCCGGGAAATGATCGAGTTTCGCGACAAATTAGCGAAAGATTTAGGCCTGGAATTACTGGTTCACATCAATCAGGATGGCGTCGAACAAGGCATCGGACCTTTCACACACGGCAGCAAGAAGCACACCGAAGTGATGAAAACCGATTCGCTCAAACAAGCACTCAATAAATATAAGTTTGACGCGGCATTCGGCGGCGCTCGTCGCGACGAAGAAAAATCCCGTGCCAAGGAACGCGTCTATTCGTTCCGCGACAAGAACCATAGTTGGGATCCCAAAAATCAAAGACCCGAGCTTTGGAACATTTATAACGGCAGAATCGACAAAGGCGAAAGCATCCGCGTCTTTCCGTTGTCGAACTGGACCGAACTCGATATCTGGCAATACATTCATCTTGAAAACATCCCGATCGTACCGCTCTATTTCGCCAAGGAACGCCCTGTCGTCAACAAAGACGGCATGCTGATCATGGTCGATGACAACCGTATGCCGATAGGGCCTGAAGATAAAGTCGAAATGAAAAGGGTCCGATTTAGAACCTTAGGCTGCTATCCCTTGACCGGCGCAGTCGAATCGACCGCGACGACGCTACCCGAAATCATTCAAGAAATGTTGTTGACGACCAGTTCCGAACGTCAAGGACGGCTGATAGACTTCGACCAAGCCGGCTCGATGGAACAAAAAAAGCGCGAAGGGTATTTCTAAGGGGCAAGGAGAAAGGAGCAAACTGGAACTTAAACCTTGCTCCTTGAACCTTGCCCATGAGCTTTGAAGATTTAGTTGTATGGAAACGCGCGTGTAGGTTGTGTGTTAATGTTTATCTGCACCTCAAAGAATGCACAGACCTCGGTTTTAAAGACCAAATAACCCGTAGCGCGTTATCCATACCCAGCAACATAGCCGAAGGTTATGAACGAAACACCAACAAAGATGCTATAAAGTTCTTTTATTATGCAAAAGGCTCAGCAGGCGAATTGCGCACCCAAATTTATATTGGTATGGAAATCGGCTGTATCCACAAACAAACCGGATCAAGTTGGTTAGAAGAAGCCCAAGAAATATCGATGATGATATCCGGCCTAATCAAAGCCCGCTCAGCTTAACTCACGCATCCCGAACCTTATTCCTTGAACCTTGAACCTTGAACCTAACCCATGTCCCACCAATCAGAACTCATCAGCACCGATATCAACGCCTATTTGGCTCAACATGAACGCAAGGAGTTATTGCGTTTTTTAACCTGCGGCAATGTCGATGACGGCAAAAGCACGCTGATCGGCCGCTTGTTGCACGACTCAAAAATGATCTACGAAGATCAACTGGCCGCAGTAAAAGCGGACAGCGTCAAATCCGGCACCACCGGCGCCGGACAGATCGATTTAGCTTTGTTGGTCGACGGCTTGCAAGCCGAACGCGAACAAGGCATCACGATTGATGTCGCGTACCGCTATTTTTCAACCTCGACACGTAAATTCATCATCGCCGACACGCCGGGCCACGAGCAATACACCCGAAACATGGCTACCGGCGCATCGACCTGCGATTTGGCGATTATCTTGATCGATGCCCGATATGGCGTGCAAACGCAAACCAAACGTCACAGTTTCATCGTCTCGTTGCTCGGCATTAAACGGATTATCGTCGCTATCAACAAAATGGACCTGATCGAATTCAGCGAAGAAAAATTCAATCAAATCAAAGAAGATTACCTGAATTTCGTCAAAGCCCTGGATCTACACGATATTCGCTTCATCCCAATTTCGGCGCTGAACGGCGACAATGTCGTCAACCCCAGCGAAAGCATGCCGTGGTATACCGGCAAGCCAATGATGGAAACATTGAACACGATCGAAATCGCCTACGATCGTAACTACAGCGACGCGCGTTTTCCGGTGCAATACGTCAATCGACCCAATTTAGATTTCCGCGGTTTCTGCGGTACCGTTGCATCCGGAGTTTTCCACAAAGGCGATCGTATTACTGCTCTGCCTTCCGGAAAATCCAGCAAAATCAAATCCATCGTGACTTACGACGGCGAACTGGAACAAGTCTTCCCGCCGATGGCCGTTACCTTGACGCTCGAGGATGAAATCGACATCAGCCGTGGCGACATGATCATCGGCAAACAAACGGATTCACCAACCATCGCCGACAAATTTAAAGCGATGATCGTCTGGATGACCGAAAAATCTCTGACACCGGGCCGACAATACATTATCAAGCTCGCGACGCGAACCGCTTCGGGATCAATATCGATGATTCATCACCGAGTCGATGTCAACACGCTGGAACATCACGATGCAAGCGAGCTCAATCTCAATGAAATCGGCCTATGCACGGTCAACCTGAACGCACCGGTCGTCTTCGACCCATACAAACGCAGCAAAGGCACCGGCTCGTTCATCGTTATCGACCGACTAAGCAATGTCACAGTCGGCGCAGGCATGATCACCGATAATGCCGATGAGTTCAATCTGCAACCGGTTACACCGGAAGACCGCACGGCACGATTCGGCCAAAAAGCCACGGTCATTTTATTGAAAGGCCATAAAGCGCATGAAACGGCTTATTTGTTGGAAAGAAGACTATTCGACAACGGCCATGCCGCAACGGTCGTCGAAACGCTATTCAGCGAACCGGACGAATTCGCTGAACTCATTAAAAATGCCGGCTTGATCGCTCTATGCGTCGGGTTGAATTACGAAGCTGCCGACATTGAATTCGATAGCGAAACCGACTCGATCGATGATATCTATGCATCATTAAAGTCCGAAAAAATTATATTTTAACGCGTCAATAAACGCTTGATGACTATCAATCTATCCGTAGAACAAGTCTTTGCCTGGGCTGCTTTGCTAACCGAGCAGCCCGATTATCAGACGCTAACACACCAATTTCTGGACATTCTGCTTGAAATACCTGGGGTAAAAAAAGCCGCGGCTTATGAGATTTACAACCGGAGCCGAAAGAAAACAGGCGAAGCCGTCGCACCCTGCGAACAATTGGTGAGACGCTTCCCATTGGATTTTACTCGTGACGAAAGCAACGATCATAACGACTTAATCAACATCCTGGACACCGAATCACGCGTCATTCCGAAAATGTCCGATGCCAACGGGTGTTTTCGCCAAGTCTATCTCTCGCTCAAAGAGACGAAAGGCCCCGATCGCGCGATTGCCTTAGACGGCCTTTTCGACCAACCAGCGATAGATTTATTCCGCCAACTCCTTTCGATATTTAAAAACCAAGTTATATTGCACGACAGCAAAGAACGCGACGTACTGACCAAATTACCTAACCGTCAATCGTTCGATACTCGTCTTTTGCAAGTTTGCGAACATTATTTGAAACACCCGGTCACCGACACAAGCCATCAAAAAAGCTCCTGGATTGCTTTGCTCGACATCGATCATTTCAAGCGAGTCAACGATGATTTCGGCCATCTATACGGCGACGAAGTGCTATTGATTTTCAGCCAACTGATGGAAAAATGCTTTCGCTATAACGATTTTTTATTTCGCTTCGGCGGCGAAGAATTCGTCGTCATTCTCAACCTAACCGATATGGCAGGTGCCGAACATACGTTTAACCGATTTCGCGAAACGGTCGCCAACCATAACTTTCCGACGGTAGGACGCATTACAGTCAGCATCGGCATTACGCATATCGACAGCATGTGTATGCCGACAACGCTACTCGATCGCGCCGACAAAGCACTGTATTACGCTAAGGAAAACGGAAGAAATAGAGCCGTGATCTACGAAAACACCGATACGCTCATCAAAAATGCCGACACAAACGACGATATTGAGCTATTTTAAACTCAACGCCTTATCGATCTCATTGCAGCAATTCCCAATTTGGAGATCAAAAAGGGTGTGGGGTATGCTTGGCGAGGATGTCGGCAGCAGGGAGCTGCCGCCAAGCCCCCATGGATGGGTTTACGGCGTTCCTCGACAGGCATACCCCACACCCTAAAATCGGCGAAACTGCTCAAACTGGGAATTGCTAATCTCATTGCAAAAAAGAGACAGGAATCGCATTTTTTGATAATAACCCAAGAAATACGATGATATGGCAATCGCTTCCCAAACAAAAAGCGCTAAAATGCCAACAAATTTATCCAATAAGAATGAGTAATAGGTAAAAAACCCGAGCGCCGCCTTACCCACCTCACGCCAAACAAGGCCGTGTAGACATCATAATGAAATAAACGACCTCGTTTTAGTTATTATTAGTCAATTGCTTGAGTTATATTATTACTTCATTAAAGACTAGGGATCTCTATTTGTCCTTAGCCCAATCAGATCCGACTACTACACTTTAGGAGAACATCATGGCGAGTATTCTTGCAGTCGACGATTCCGCATCGATGAGACAAATGGTCTCGTTTACATTAAAAGGGGCCGGCTACGACGTTGTCGAAGCCGTAGATGGCGTAGATGCGTTAAATAAAGCAAAAAGCAAAAAATTCGACTGTGTCGTGACCGATGTCAACATGCCGAATAAAGACGGCATTGCCTTGATCAAAGACTTAAGAGCCTTGCCCGATTACAAATTCGTGCCTATGCTTATGTTAACGACAGAATCGGGCACCGACAAAAAACAACAAGGCAAGGAAGCGGGAGCGACCGGCTGGATCGTCAAACCATTCAACCCGGATCAATTACTGAAAACGATCCAAAAAGTACTTGGTTAAGCGGCCTCGATTCGACCATTAATCGTCAATACACCGTCGGCCGTTGTTAACGAGACGAAATTCGTAACAAATAGATATCAGCTATTGATGTTTTCTTTTGTTACCGCCGCATCCGTTTCAATCAACATCATTTGTAACAACAACCTTCAGATACGGACCACTTAATGTCTATTGATATGGCGCAATTCCACCAGATTTTCTTCGAAGAAAGCTTCGAAGGACTTGATATCATGGAATCCGGCCTATTAAACCTAGACATGGGCGATGTCGATGCCGAAACCATCAATACGATTTTCAGAGCCGCGCATTCGATCAAGGGCGGGAGTGGAACATTCGGGTTTTCCGCAGTAGCCGACTTCACGCATGCAATGGAAACACTGCTCGATGAAATGCGCGACGGCCGCCGAAAAGTCACTCAGCCGGCCGTCAATGTTTTGCTAGGATCGGTCGATTGCCTCCGCGAAATGCTAACTGCAATTCAAGACGAAAAAATCTTAGATGAAGCTAAAGTCACGGAGCATAAAAAAGCGCTCGACACCGAATTAAACGGTGGCGACAATACCGCATTGCCCTCTGTACAACCAACGCAACCTATCGCATTTGAAAACGAAAACGCAGGATGGCGTATCGCCTTTAGCCCCCATACCGATTTGCTTAAAACCGGCAACGACCCGGTCAGAATGTTTCGTGAATTGGCCGAACTGGGGCAAATCGATATTACCGTAGACCTACAGGGCGTGCCCGGACTTTACGAACTCGACCCCGAGGAATGCCATCTTTCCTGGCAAATAACCGTGCATGGCGATATCCCGCGCTCGGAAGTCGACGATATTTTCGATTGGGTCGAGGAACATTGCGACCTTGCCGTGCAAGACATCAAACAAACGACACAGGCTTCCTCGCCGGTATTCGACGAACCCCCTCAAACCGCTGCAATTGAAACAACGCCTCCTTCTTCGGCAACCAATCCTCCCATTGTCAGCGAGTCTGGTCAAAGCGAAAAAATAAACGCCGATAAAACCCCAAGCGCCGGCAAAAGCTCCGCCTCGATCCGTGTCGATACCGCCAAAATCGATACACTGATTAACATGGTCGGCGAATTGGTCATTACCCAATCGATGCTGAGCTTAATCGGCGAGCATTTCGACCTAAATAAACTGGATCAACTCAAAAACGGTCTCGCACAACTGGAACGGCATACGCGCGAACTGCAAGAAAGCGTCATGAATATCAGAATGCTGCCCATCAGTTTCGTATTCAGCCGCTTTCCTCGACTGGTTCATGATTTGAGCTCGAAACTGGGCAAAAAAATTGAACTACAACTCATCGGCGAACATACCGAAGTCGATAAAACAGTCGTCGAACTCATTAGCGACCCCCTGGTACATTTAGTTCGAAACAGCCTCGACCACGGTATCGAAACACCGGATGAACGCATTGCGGCAGGAAAACAAGAAACCGGCACCGTCACACTCGAAGCTTATCACCGGGGAGGTAATATCGTCATCGAAGTCAGTGACGACGGACGCGGATTGGACAAAGACAAGTTGCGGGCCAAAGCGCTGGAAAAAGGACTGATTCAGGACGATGCCGTATTGAGCGACAAACAGACCTTCGAACTCATTTTCATGCCCGGGTTTTCGACCGCCGAACAACTAACCGACGTATCCGGGCGCGGTGTAGGCATGGATGTCGTCAAACGGAACATTCAATCGCTTGGCGGCAATATCGATATCGTTTCGCAGTTGGGCACAGGCTCTACCATGGCGATCTATTTGCCGTTGACGCTGGCGATCCTGGACGGCCAATCAGTTGCGGTCGGCGATGAAACCTATATCATACCGCTCGGCTCCATTATCGAATCGATTAATGTCACCGAACGTATGATCAATCGCGTGGCCGGAAAAGGCGAAACCTTCCGGCTGCGCCAGGAATATTTGCCTATTATCCGCATGCATGAAATTTTTTCGGTCCCGAATGCGAAAGCGACCAAATTAACCGAAGGCTTACTGGTGGTCGTCGAAGGCCAAGGCATCCGCTGCGGCCTGTTCGTCGACGACCTTTTAACGCAACAACAAGTCGTCGTTAAGTCGCTCGAAGCCAATTACCGACATGTCGAAGGCATATCGGGCGCAACCATTCTTGGCGACGGCTCGGTTGCCTTGATCCTGGATATTCCAGGACTCGTCCGTTTATCGAACCATTGACCGAATGAACAACAAAATGGCAAACACAGACGATCAGTCCCAACAACAGCCGGACAGCAAAAAGTCGTCCGATATGGCGCAATATTTGAGTTTTACACTCGGCGACGAGGAATATGGCGTCGATATTTTGCGGGTACAAGAAATCCGCAGTTGGGAACCGGTATCCAGAATTCCGAATGTCCCCGCTTATGAAAAAGGCGTCGTCAATCTGCGCGGCGCAATCGTGCCGATCATCGATTTGCGCGAACGTTTCAACCTTGGCCACTCCCACTACACGCCGTTGACCGTCGTCGTCGTCCTGCAAGCCTTCATCGGCAGTAAACCTCGGGTGATGGGCGTGGTCGTCGATTCGGTTTCGAACGTAATCGACATTGAAAAAACCAGAATTCAAAGCGCGCCCGATTTCGGCGCCAAAGTCAGCACCGAATTCATCAACGGCCTCGCATCGTTCAACGAACGCATGGTGATGCTGCTGGATGTCAACAAATTACTTAAATTAGAAGGCGTGGATAACGATGAAAATTAACCGCCTTCGATTGAATGCCACAGTTTACGGGGAAACCTTACAATGAAAATGAATATGCCTGTTACCGATCGTGAAATCATGATGAAGCAGGGCACGATCCTGGTCACCAAAACCGACTTGAAAGGCTGCATCATCTATGCGAACGACGCCTTCGTCGAAATCAGCGGTTTCACCCGTGATGAACTCGTCGGCTCGAACCATAACATTGTTCGTCATCCCGACATGCCCCCCGCTGCATTCAAAGATTTATGGGAAACGATCAAAGCAGGGCGCCCGTGGATCGGTTACATCAAAAACCGCACCAAAACTGGCGATTACTATTGGGTCGAAGCCAACGTCACGCCGTATTTCGAAAATAAACGGATTGCCGGCTATTTGTCGGTTCGCCAAGCTCCTTCTCGCGATCAAATCGATCATGCCGAAGAGCTTTATCAAAAAATCGCCGCGGATCGAGCCAGCATCAGACCGACCGGAATTGCGGCTAAACTAACTGCGGTCAAACAAGGCGCATTGTCTAAAAAAGCCGGCCTCGCCTTTTTGCTGCTGTTATTGCCGTCACTTCATGCCGGCTATCAAGCCATGATCGACGGCAACATTATCGCCCTTGCCGGCTATTCGCTATCGTCATTGTTGGGCTTGATATTAGGCATTCATACCTTCCGCTTGATGCTCGGCTCAATCGAGCAGTCGATCGTATTTTGCCATAATGCCGCGAGCGGTTTCTTCCGTAATAAGGTCGACATCGACCGCTTGGATCAAATCGGCGACCTCAATCGAGCACTCCAATCGATGCAAGTCAAACTGAATGCCGATTTGTCCGCGACACTCGAAGCCGGAGCCGTCACCGAGAGACTCAAGCAAGCGCTGGATCAAGTGACCGGCAATGTCATGATGGCCGATGCGGACTGCAACATCATCTATATGAATCATGCCGCGAAACGCCTATTCAAACGTAATGAAAACCACTTCCGACGAGATTTGCCCGACTTCAATGCCGACACATTGATCGGTTCGAATATCGATAGTTTTCATAAAAACCCGGCCCACCAACGCGGTTTGCTGGCAAAATTAACGCAAACCTACAAAGCCGAATTGATGATTGGCGGCCGCACAATGGTGGTCATTGCAACACCGGTATTCGCCGGCGAAACACGGCTCGGCACGGTCGTCGAATGGATCGACCGCAGCGACGAAGTCAGCATTCAGCATGAAATCGCCGAAATCGTGCAACAGGTCAAGTCCGGCGAACTCGGCGGACGTGTGAATCTGGACGGCAAGGAAGGCTTCTTCGAAACCTTGAGCGAGGGTATCAATGAATTAACCGACGTCATCGAACGCGCCTTCAGCGATGTCGCACGCGTCATGCAAAGCATGTCGACCGGCGATTTGACGCAACGCATCACGAACGATTATGAAGGCGTCTATGCTCAATGTAAAAACGATATCAACGAAACGCTTGATAAGCTCAGCGAAATATTCGAACAAATCAGAAGCTCGGCCGACTTCATTAGCAATACCTCTCAACAAATCGCGAGCGGCAACAACAACCTCTCGCAACGGGTAGAAACCCAGGCGGCCAGTCTCGAAGAAACCGCATCGAGCATGGAACAACTGACCGGCACCGTCAAAAACAATGCCGACAATGCGCAACAAGCCAATCTGGTTTCCAGTAATGCCCGGCAACTCGCGGAAAAAGGCGGGACCGTAGTCGCTTCAGCCGTCTCGGCAATGGCTGAAATCAACGACAGCAGCAATAAAATCGCCGAAATCATCGGCGTCATCGATGAAATCGCTTTTCAAACCAACCTGCTTGCCTTGAACGCTTCGGTCGAGGCTGCCAGGGCCGGCGAACAAGGACGCGGCTTTTCGGTCGTTGCCACCGAAGTGCGCAATCTAGCGCAAAGAAGTGCCGTCGCGGCAAAAGAAAGTAAAGAGTTGATTCAAAATAGCGTACAAAAAGTAAGAACCGGCACCGACTTTGTCAATGAAACCGGCTCCGCATTGCAAGAGATCGTGCAAGGCGTCAAAAAAGTCGGCGATATCGTTTCGGAAATCGCCGCCGCCAGCATGGAGCAATCTCAAGGCATCCTGCAAGTCAATCAAGCGGTTTCCGAAATGGACGAGATCACACAACAAAATGCCGCACTAGCCGAACAGGCATCTGCCGCCAGCATGTCGATGACCGATCAAGCCACTCAGATGGCGAATTTATTGAGTTTTTTCAAGCTGGGGCAAAACATGGACAGATCTAAACAGACTTTCGAAACAATAACGGATAAACCGAAACCGGCAGTTGGAAAAACAACGGCATCAGCGCCGTCGAAACAACATTCAACACAAGCAAAACCAACGGCGCCCACATTCAATACACCGATACAAGACGACGATGAATGGGAAGAATTTTAAACCTTAAACAGACCCTATGACGGATCGATTCGAGTTTCGCGACGCGTATTGAATAGCGCTTTACCTAATCATTCCGACACACTCGGCGCGTGATGCATAAAACAGGAAGGTTTTCACAAAGGATCAACAAGTTATGACGAACAACCAAACCATCGCGAAAAACACCCCCGCCTCCGAACAGTTTTTGACTTTTGAACTGGCCGGCGAAATGTATGGCGTTGAAATACTAAAAGTCCAAGAAATCAGGGGCTGGGAGCCGATACGCAAAATCCCTAAAACGCCTGGTTATATCAAAGGCGCGCTGAATCTTCGCGGCGCCATCGTCCCGATTCTCGACTTGCGCGAACGCTTCGATATCGCCACCGTAGACTATTCGCCGACGACCGTCGTCATCGTTATCAATGTCGCAACGGCCTCAGGACAAATGGTCATGGGGGTCGTCGCCGATGCTGTGTCCGACGTATTGGATATTCGTCATGACGACATCAAAAAAGCGCCCGACCTAGGCACTAACATCGATACTCGTTACATGCGCGGGATGTATGTCGCCAAGCAAGGCATGATCATGCTGCTCGACGCCGATAAACTCCTGAATCCGGACGAACTCGATCAAATCGGTCATTTGTTATGAGCGACATGTTTAAAAACGCCCCCCACATGGAAAATCCAGCCATGAACCATGACACAACCACGACCGATGCGGGGGATTTAACAATGGCCGAAGGTCCGATAATGCTGGACGCCGTGTTAAATATCCGTCACATCAACGAATTACACGAGTCTCTACTCAAGGCCTTCGAATCCCGTGACACACTGGAAGTCGATGCATCGGCGGTAACGGCCGTCGATACTGCAACCTTACAATTACTCACCGTGTTAAAACAGGAGGCTGTCAAATCGGGAAAACACGTCGTTTTCGACTTTCCATCGGATAAATTCATCGATAGCGCTCGCTTACTCGGCTTGGCCGAACTGCTCGAAATCGACCACCCCGCATCCGGTTTATTCTAAAAATGAGCGTGCCGCCGCGACAAGAGCCGTCCTCACTACAACAATTTCGAGAGTTCGAATACACTCGTGCGGACTTCGATCGCTTAAGAGCTTTGTCGAACAAGCATTCCGGCATTTTAGTTCCGGACGACAAGTTCGACATGTTTTATTCACGCCTTACCAAGCGCATCAGAGCGCTGAGACTAAACAGTTTCAAGGAGTATTGCCAACTTCTGGAGGACGGTTCCACGCAGGAATTCACGAACTTCATCAACTCAATCACGACCAATCTGACCGCATTTTTCAGAGAAAACCATCATTTCGACTATTTAAAAAAAACCGTCATCCCGGAATTGATCAAAAAAAATCAAACTTCTCGGCAAATTAGAGCCTGGTCGGCAGGTTGTTCGACCGGCGAGGAAGCGTATTCGATAGCAATGACGCTGCTGGAAAATTTGCCTGCCGGCTGGACCGCCAAGATTCTGGCAACAGACATCGACACCCAAGTATTGGATATCGCGGCCAACGGCGTATATGAATTGAACCGGATCAACGGTATACCCGAGGAACATCTGAAACGTTGGTTCAAAAAAGGCACCGGCTCGCAAATCAACAAAGTCAAAGTCAAACCGGAACTGCGGCAAATGATTACATTCAAGCAACTAAATCTGATGCAGGATTGGCCGATTAAAATCCCTTTCGACTTTATTTTTTGCCGTAACGTTTTTATTTATTTCGACCGGGAAACCAAAAAAACATTGGCCGCGAAATATTCGAACTTATTAACTATCGACTCCTGTCTGTTCATCGGTCATTCGGAATCGTTGCAACAAGTTGCCGATCAATTCGAATTAATCGGTAACACAATTTATCGCAAGGTCGGATGACGATGTCTAACGAGATCAAACCGCCTGCCCTGCCCGGTTTCGCATCAATCAATCGTTATTGGGACCGTGAAAACGACATCATCGCGGCAAAACTGCTTCCCGGCGAATATTATGTAACCAACGAGAACGAAATGATTACAACCGTACTCGGTTCCTGCATCGCTGCTTGTATTCGGGATAGCGTCCTCGGTATCGGCGGAATGAATCATTTCATGCTGCCGGAAACCTCGACCGAACAAGCGAAAAACGCAGGTTATTCGCTGCTCGGTAGCGCAACACGTTATGGCAACTACGCGATGGAGCATCTGATCAACACGATACTAGCCTCCGGCGGCAAACGTAAAAACCTCGAAGTCAAAGTTTTCGGCGGTGGAAAAATCATCCCGAGCTTGAGCGATGTCGGATTGCGCAACATCGGTTTCGTGCTCGATTATATCGATACCGAAGCATTGAACTTATTGGCTCAGGATCTAGGCGATATTTATCCGCGCAAAGTCAACTTTTATCCGAAAACAGGGAAAGTCCGCATGAAAAAAATCAAAAATCTACACAACGATACGATCGCGTTACGCGAAAACAATTACCGAAGCCAAATTAAAAATGCCGCAGTCGAAGGCGAAATCGAGTTGTTTTAGGAAACAAGGCATGAAAAAAATACGATTATTGATAATCGACGACTCGGCTTTGATCAGAGCGCTGTTGACCGAAATATTCAACAGCTCGCCCAATATCGAAGTGGTTGGAACCGCCGCGGACCCTTACATAGCCCGTGAAAAAATCAAGCAACTCGACCCCGATGTCTTGACGCTGGATATTGAAATGCCGCGCATGGATGGCTTAACCTTTTTGCGCAACTTGATGCGTCTTCGGCCCATGCCGGTCGTAATGATTTCCACATTGACCGAACAGGGTGCCGACGTCACGCTTGAAGCATTGAAACTCGGCGCAGTCGATTTCGTCGCAAAACCCAAACTGGATCTGGCGCACACGCTGAAAGAATACACCGAAGAAATGATCGGCAAAGTCACCATGGCAGCCGGCGCGCGAATCCAGGATAATACTCCCGTTTCCATACCGGTTAAACCCGGAGTTATCAACCGAAACCGTAAAGGCACTCCACAAAAACCGCTCATTGCACTCGGCGCATCCACCGGCGGCACCGAAGCAATCAAACGGATAGCCGGTATTCTTCCTGCAAACACCCCGCCCATTGTCATTTCGCAGCATTTGCCTGCAGCGTTTAGCGCCTCGTTTGCCAGACATGTCGACGAGGTATCGGCAATGACGGTGATGTTGGCACAAACGGGGTTGAAAATTGAGCCCGGGCATATTTATATTGCACCGGGCGATAGGCATTTAAAGATTACTCGGGAGCACAAGGCTTATTTCTGCCAACTCGATGACTCCAAGCCAGTCAACCGACACAAACCTTCGGTGGACGTGATGTTTCATTCGGTTGCGGAACAAGTCGGCGATCAGGCCATCGGCGTCATGCTAACCGGCATGGGTGTCGATGGCGCGGCCGGCATGAAGGCCATGCACGAGGCAGGCGCTTTCAACATCGTACAAGACGAAGCCAGCAGCGTCGTTTGGGGTATGCCCGGCGAAGCTTATAAAATCGGAGCCGCCGATATCGTTCTGCCGATCGATCAAGTCGCGGAACAAATTGTGGCTTTAATCCAATAGGAGATAATCAATGGATAATTTGCTGAAAAAACCCGCCCTACCTATCGTATTGGCCATCGTCGCGGGAATTTCGCCGGCTTTATTTGCCGTAACGACTCTGTATTGGATATTCCTGCCCATCCTATCAATCGGTTGGTTATTAACGATATATGGGGGCAAATCCTCGGCGAAGCCCACGGAATCGAATTCGCCCAAGTTAGACAAAATCGAGACCGATCGATTACTCGAACGTTATATCAACGATCTACAAGCCTGCGCCGCGCAAGAACTCAATACCTTTAACGAAGAATTGCAACAAGTCAAATCGGTCGTATCGGACGCGGTCGTGACTATGTCCGACAGCTTCAATGGCATGCACACACTTGCCTCTCGGCAAAATGAAACTATGCTATCGCTGATCAATAACCTGGGCGAATCAAACGATAAACAAGAATCGGGCACCTTGAGCTTTAAGCAATTCGCCAAGGAAACCGATATCGTACTAACCGATTTTATCAACCATATTCTCGCGGTCAGTAAACAAAGCATCGAAATGGTCAATGTCGTCAACGATGTCGAATCGCACATGGAAATCATCAGCAAATTATTGGCCGATGTTCAGGGTATCGCCGACCAAACCAATCTATTAGCGCTGAACGCCGCGATCGAGGCGGCAAGAGCCGGAGAAGCCGGACGCGGTTTCGCGGTAGTCGCCGACGAAGTGCGTAAACTATCTAAAAACTCGGATAAATTCAGCGAGGAAATCAAAACCGTCGTTAGCGATTCGAAAACCAATATCGGTCAAGCCAAGCGCATGATCGAGACGATGGCATCGAAAGACATGACAACAACGATCCATTCGAAAGCTCATATCGATGAAATGATGACTGAAATTGCCAAACTCAATACCTTGATCGATCGAAAAGTCAAAGATGTTTCAGAGCTAACCCAACAAATAGAAAACAATGTCAACCATGCGGTCAGAGCCCTTCAATTTGAAGACATGACAAGGCAACTGATCGAATACATGCAAGCCAATACACAGCATTTTCAAGCCTTGATCGATGAAATGCGCATCGGTTTTGAAATATTGACGTCGAGCGATCAAGAAAACGTCGCCAATGAGCTGACTCACGGCATCAAGCGCCTCAACGATATGAAGCAACAATGGCGCACAAAAACCCATAAGGCCGTTATGCAAGGTTCAATGAATGAAGGCGATATCGAATTATTTTAACCGAAAGCACTCATTCAAGTTTTAACGATGCTCATATAGGAAGCAAGCAAATGGCATTAGAAATCATTCATCATCCGGAAAAAAAAGAATTGACCGTCCGCATTTCAGGACGCTTCGATTTCAGCGTTCATCAAGACTTTAGAAAAGCAACCGAATGGGATCGAGATACCGTCAAAACCATCAATGTGGATTTAAAGAATACCGAATACATGGATAGCTCCGCATTAGGCATGCTATTGATATTGAGAGATAAGATGAATAACGCCCCATCAGCTATTCGCTTACTGAATGCCAAACCGGAAGTCAAAAAAATTTTGGAAATTGCCAATTTTCAAAAATTGTTTACATTGGTTCCGTGAAAGCGCTTGATTTGAAAATGAAGTTCATTAAGTATTTCAAAGCGATTATACCCATCGTAGATCAAAATTCGGCACAGGGGTGTCCGCCAAAGGACGCCGTGAATACGTCCATGTAGGCTCTATGCCAGCTCCATGCTGGCAAAGCCTTTGTCGGACACCCCGGCGCCTCCTCGGGAACTGCCGAAATTTGAAGTGCGAAAGATATACCTAAATATTCCCGCTAACCTTTTTGTGCGAACGACAGTTCTATACAAACACATAACAAGTTTTCGGATTAACTGCTTATTCTTCATGATCTTCATGGTGAAATGCTTTGTCTAGGTTTGTAGCCGTTGCAACGCCTCAATAAATTGGACGATTCTTAAATGCCGCGCAATAATCCTGTACCGGTTTCCGTATCCGCGAGAATTCTAATTGCATCTCCGAACCAAACTTTTACCGAAACCCTAAAAAAAAATTTAGTTAATCAAGGATACCTTGTCTCTATCGCATGCGAGCATAAAGAAGCCCTTAGTCTCATTGCTGCACAAGACCTCGATCTCATCGTCACCGCACCATTGCTAGACTATCGCTCTGGTAATATCGACGACGAGCCGAGTATTTCGACATTAGCACCGAACATCTCACAAGCAATTTTCATCGTCGAACCGGCCGGCTCGAAAGCGATGCTGAGTCGTTGTCTAAAAAATCCTAACCAAGCAACTGACATCCTGTTGTTCGATCCCGAATTTATTGAAAATCAAATAGCCCGACTGCTCCGCCATCGGCTCAAGCAAGCAACGAAATCGCCTACCGAACTACGCGCTTGCCAATGGGCTATCGCAATGCAGTTTAATATTGAAGGATTACGCCTGATGAATCCGATTCCGGCTATTATTGACGAATTGACAGAGCTGCATGGATTACACGGTCCGCGAGAAATGATCTTCACAATTGTCAGCGAATTATTTACCAATGCACTGGACCATGGGCTGCTCCGAATGGATTCCCTGCAAAAACAAACGCCCGAAGACTTTTTACATTTCTATGAGCTTCGCCAGGAACGATTGAACAGCGCCATGTCCGGCAAGATAGAAATAGCGATCGACTATCTTCCTAAGTCGGACGGCGGCCAATTCATCGTTGACGTCCAAGATAGCGGTGAAGGATTCAATATTGACGACATTTTTTCCGATCTCGATAACAACCAAAGTTTTTTCGGCCGGGGTATTCAATTAGTCACGCAATTGTGCAGCACCATCGAATATAACCCTTGCGGCAATCGAGTCAAAGCAGTATATGATTGGTATCACAAACAAAAAGACCAGGATAACTTGTGTTCTTGATTATTCAATATATTGCCGGTAAAACATAGAATGCGCGACCGTTGAAAAACAAAACCGATTTTTTTTATTTCCAACACCATCACTCAGTTCAAGCGCCATGACCGACAAAACGCACCAAACCAAATCCCAATTCGTTGCCGTTGCATCCATTGCCGCGGAGTTGAGCGCTGTGATGGAAGTTGCCAAAGAAATCTCGCTGGCCGCCGCAAACGCCAAGGCCATCGCCTTCCGAGCCGGAGAAAAAGCCAGAGGATTTCAGCCAATCACCGATTTCATCAACGAATTGGCCAAGGAAACGATAACATTGGTCAATGCCATCAACGAACACGCCTTATTGCTTTACCGTTTGACCGTCAATGAATATCGGACTTCGACCGCATTCGACAAATTCCAAGCCGCGACAAAAATGGCGGAAGGCGCGCAGTATCAATCCTCACTGCAAACTTCGACCGAAGCTGTCGAACAAAGAATGCTGGAGTGCCGAAAACAATTCAGGCGGCATGTCGGACAATTGCTCGATCAATTACAAGAAGTCATGCATCCGGCCCGAGCCGCGCGCGTCATTGCCGCCAATTCCCGAATAGAAGCGTCGCAAGCGGGGGAATACCTTCTTAGCTTACAGGCGGTTGCCGAAAGCGTCGATCGCGCCGCGCAAATCATTCACAATAACGTACAACGTTGCCGCAGTGCTTTGAATGTCATTAATATTAACGAATAACCGTAAAAAATAAGGCGAAAAAACCATGAAGATGACCCCAATATACGAGGGAGCGCACCGTTGGATCATGTTCGGCCGGGATACCAATAAACCTGCCAACATTATCGATACCAATCAATATATTGTGCGAACAGCGAATCGTTGTTTATTAATGGACCCCGGCGGTATCGAACTGTTCGCACCGATGCTGGCAGCCGTCTTGCATCATGCGCCGGTCGAGGAAATCACCGATCTATTCGCATCGCATCAAGACCCCGACATCATTTCCTCGCTGGGTTTGTGGGACCAAGCCCTGCCGAAAGCCAAACTACATGCCTCATCGCTTTGGGAAGGTTTCATCCGCCACTTCGGTTGCGAATCAATCGATTATGTCGGCATTCCCGATAACGGCGGCAAGATCAAGCTGGATTCTACCGAGCTGAAAATAATCCCGGCACACTACCTGCATTCATCGGCCAATTTTCATATTTACGATGCGGAAGCGAAAATCCTGATGTCCGGCGATGTCGGTGCGGCACTCGAAGCCTCCGGCGCGCCGATTTATGTCGATAATTTCGATAGCCACATCGATCACATGCGCTTCTTTCATCAACGCTGGATGCCATCGAATCAGGCTAAGAGAGACTGGATCGAGCGCGTTCGCAAACTCGACATCGACATGATGGCGCCGCAACACGGGCGCATTTTTAAAGGCGATAACGTTAAACGCTTTTTGGATTGGTTCGAAGGCCTGGAAGTCGGCATAGCCGTTTAAGCCAAAAACCCAGTAGGGTGCGCATCGCGCACCTTTCCATGGCACCTAACCCGACAACAGATTCCGACCCAAGTGCGCGATGCGCACCCTGATGCTTTATAGCCTTTTCAAAAGTATCTCTAAAACCAAGCCATGCAATCCCAATTTTCCGACGCCCTGAAAGAATTGCAAACTGAATTCATCGACCGACTGCCGGAGCGAATCGGCGCTATTCGTTCGCAATTTCAGAAGATAGATGCTTCAGCATGGCGCCCCGAAGAAGCGGCAACCTTGCATCGTCTGGTTCATGGATTAACCGGCTCGGCCGGTACATTCGGCATGCAGGCGCTCTCGGATGCCGCGCGCGACATGGAAATACGCTTGTCGGATTTACTTCGATCCGGCAAAACCCCTACCGATATGGAATGGCAAGCCGTCGGCCTAGCGTTCGATAGTTTAAGCCGTCTCGCCAGCCTAGAGTTGCCAACCGACGCCCCCAGCCTTCCTCCGCCGCCGACACCGAAACGCGCCAACCATTCGCCTTTGATCGACATAATTGAAGACGATGTCGATCAAGCGCTACATTTGCAAAGCGTTTTACAGAAAAACGGGTTTCGCACACGCGTATTCTCCGAACCTACGCAATTTCAAACCCTATTCACAGAGCCGAACGCGGAACCGCCGGCCGCCGTGATCATGGACATGATATTCCCCGATGGGAATCTTGCAGGCGCGGAAGCCGTTAGCCATATAAAAAATCTTGGCAAAGACTCCGAAACTCCGGTCATCATCGTCTCGGTACGAGACGATATCGCTGGACGACTCGCCGCGTTTCGCGCCGGCGCCTCCCGCTATCTTGTAAAACCGGTCAATTCCGAACGCATCGTCGATATTTTGGATGCACTGACCGGACGCCACCCGACCAAGCCTTATCGGGTGTTATTGATCGATGACGATCCGCTCATAGTCAATGCGCACGCGGCTGAATTGCAAGCGGCCGGAATGGAAGTCAAAACCTCGACCCAACCCCTCGACATATTGAATATACTGGACAATTTTTCGCCCGATGTCGCGGTGCTCGATGTTTATATGCCCGAAGCCAGCGGTCCGGAATTGGCCGCTATCATACGCGAGCGCGACGAGTATCTGCATTTGCCGATTCTATTTCTATCCGGCGAAACCGATATGACCCAACAACTGTTAGCGCTCAGTCTAGGCGGCGACGATTTTTTAGTGAAACCCGTACAGCCCCGGCATTTGATCGCCGCCGTTTCGGCAAGAGCGCGCAGGGCTCGACAAAACAGCGCATTACGTCTACGGCTCGAAACCACGCTCTACGAACGCGAGCGAGAACATCTGGCGATCAATCATCACGCAATCATCAGCATCGCCGACCGCTCCGGCAATATCACCTACATCAACGACAAATTTTGCGAAATCAGCGGCTACCGGCGCGAAGAGTTGATCGGACAAAACCATCGCATTGTCAAATCGGGCGAACACTCGCCCGAATTTTACCACGACTTATGGGAAACCATCGCCGGCGGCAGGGTCTGGCAAGGCGAAATTTGCAATCGGCGCAAGGACGGCAGTCTATATTGGGTCGAGTCCACGATTACTCCCTTTCTCGGCAGTAACGGAAAACCTTATCAATACGTCTCGATCCGCACCGACATCAGCCATGTCAAAAAGTCTGTACAACAATTAAGATTACTGGAGCGTGCGGTCGAAGCCAGCACCAGCGGTATCGTAATCGCCGATGCCAACCAACACGATATGCCTCTCATTTTCACTAATAAGGCGTTCGAGGGTATTACAGGCTACTCGCGCGAGGAAATATTGGGCAAAAACTGTCGATTTCTCAACAGCAATGACCGCCATCAACCCGGACTGGATCATGTGCGATCGGCTTTATCAAAGGGCGAAAAAGTCGAAACCGTGTTACGCAATTACCGCAAAGACGGATCGATGTTTTGGAACGAGTTGCGGATTGCGCCGGTCCATGACGAACAAGGCAATTTGACGCATTTCATCGGTATTATCAAGGATGTTAGCGAACGCGTGCGCAGCAACGAAGCGCTGAAAAAAGGCGAACAAAATCTACGCGCGACGCTCGAATCCACTCTGGACGGCATTTTAGCCGTCGACGATAGCGGCTCGATTCTTTTCGCCAACCGGCAATTTATCGAACTGTGGCGCATACCGGAAGAACTCGCCTTACCCGGCCAACCGGACCAACACCTACTGGATACTGCTGAGCATCAACTGGCCGACCCGCTCGAGTTTCGCAAGGTTGTACAAAACATTTATCGCTCCGGCCAAGATTCGCAAGACCTGCTTGAATTTGCGGACGGCAGAATAGTCGAACGCCATTCAAAACCGCTCGTTTCGGAAGGAAAAATCGGCGGCCGGGTATGGAGCTTTCACGACATCACCGAAATCAAACGCGCCGAACGCTCGGTGGAATATCACAAAGAAAGACTGCGCCGCGGACAAATTTTCGCGAACATCGGCACCTGGGAATGGAATATCCAATCCGGCGATCTTTTTTGGTCCGAACGCATCGCGCCGCTGTTCGGCTACCCGGACGGGAATTTAGAAACGTCCTATGAAAACTTCCTTAACGCGATACACCCCGAAGACCGGCAAGCTGTTGTCAAGGCTGTAAGCGCCTGCCTTGAATACGATGAGCCTTACAACATCGAACACCGCGTCATTTGGCCGGACGGCACCGAGCGCTGGCTGCTCGAGCGAGGAGCCGTGGTGCGCGACGAGGGCAAACCCACGCAAATGCTTGGCGTGGTACAAGATATCGACGACCGCAAACGCGCGGAACTGGCGCTAGCCGAGCGCGAAAAATATCTGCGCATCTTTCAGCATATTGTCGATTCGGTCGTCGACGGCGTCATCACAATCGGCGCCGACGGTATTATCCACTCATTCAATCCTGCGGCATGCGCTATCTTCGGTTATCGAGAATCGGATATCGTCGGCCGCAAAGTCAATGAACTGATGCCGGAGCCTCATCGATCCGAAATCGACAACTATCTCCAGCGTTATTGCGCGACCGGAACCGGAAAAATCATCAATCAGCAACTTGAAGTAGCCGGACTCAAAGCGGATGGGAACATTTTTCCACTCGAAATTGCCTTCAGCCAAATCAAACTATCCGATGACCTCCTCTTCGTCGGCCTCGCGCGAGACATTACCGAGCGCAAACGAGCCGAACAGGCATTAATTACCGCCCGAGTCATCGCAGAACGCGCCAACCAGACTAAATCGGACTTTCTCTCAAACATGAGCCACGAGTTGCGCACGCCGATGAACGCGATTCTCGGTTTCGGTCAACTGCTGCAATACGACGAAACCTTGAGCGATACACAAAAAGAGGATGTAGGGGAAATTCTCAAGGCCGGCCGGCATCTACTCGATTTAATCAACGAAATATTGGATTTAGCCAAGATCGAATCCGGTCGGATTTCGTTATCCATAGAGCCCGTAAGGGTCGCACCGATTATCGAGGAATGCCTGAGCCTGGTATCCACACAAGCGGATAAACGCCGAATAAGCCTCCGCAACAATGCGCAAGAAGACTTTACTGTCCAAGCCGACCAAACACGGCTCAAACAAACGCTACTCAATTTGATCTCTAATGCGATCAAATATAATCGCGAAGGCGGCTTAGTGGCCGTAGAGGCCATGCCTAAAGACAGCGAATACTTGTCAATACAAATAACCGATACCGGACGCGGTATCCCGAAGGAACGTTTACATGAACTCTTTCAACCGTTCAACCGTCTCGACGCTGAAAACAGCGCTATCGAAGGCACCGGCATCGGACTGACCATCTCTCGCCGCATCGTTGAAATGATGGGCGGCGCGATCGAAGTCGAAAGCGAAGTCGGCGTGGGCAGCCGTTTCATGATTACGCTTCCGGCGGCATCGAACCCGACCTTATCGGAACCGCCTAAAACATCTGCAGCCATCGAAAAACCGGCATTGCAGAGTCGCTCGAGGCAACAGCTCGTGCTCTATATCGAAGACAATCCGTCAAATATCCGGCTCGTCTCTCAAATACTCGAAAGACAACGGCACATTCGTCTCATCACGGCCCACACACCGGAACTGGGCATCGATTTAGCCCGAGCGCACCGCCCCGACCTCATTCTACTCGACATCAACATGCCGAATTTGAACGGTTTTCAGGTATTATCCATTTTTCAAAACGATCCTATCGTTAAGTCCGCACCGGTCATCGCAATCACCGCCAATGCGATGCCGCGCGATATCGAACAGGGCAAAGCGGCCGGCTTCGCGGACTATTTAACCAAGCCGTTGGACATCACGCAATTCAACGCCGTTTTGGAAGATTTGCTTAACCGCATTCAAAAAGATCCGGATTCATCATGAACGCGTGGTGCGAAACCTATCTCGGCATGATCTTTCAAATCTACGCTTTAGCTTTTTTTTGCTTGGGCGCGGTAGTTTCCGTATTACCGAAACCAAACAACGCCTTGTTTGTTTTCCGGCATTTAAATTGGTTGGCGGGGTTCGGTTTTTTGCACGGCTTTCTGGAGCTAATCGAAGGAGAGCGCTTACACAACGATGCGAGCTGGCTAACAATCGCAAGCGCTCTACTCTTAACCGTCTCATTCTGCGCGCTCTTGGAATTCGGACGGCGCAGTTTGAATTCGATATCCGCTGCAATACGTCTACCGGCATTACCGCTCTACGGCATGTTAACGGCCCTCAGCATAGCTATCGCCGTCAATTCAAACGACCCTTTCGCGGGAATAGAGTTTAGTCTTCGCTATTTTGCCGGTGCTCCGGGAGCGTATTTGGCAAGTTACGTGCTATTGGCAAGCCGCCAAGATCCCGCCTATGGCGGCAAAGGCGAAATAAATATTCGTTGGTTATTTGCCGTAGCCGCGGCATTCGCCGTCTACGGTTTCTTGACTTTATTCGTATCAACCGGTTTGTCTTTGTTGCCATGGCTACCGACCGCGCAACACTTTGCCGAAATCACAGGACTGCCGGTGCAATTGCCGAAAGCGCTATGCGCGATCTTGATCGCACTTTCGTTTGCGTGGTTGATACACACGACCGGTCGATTGGCCAACGATACGCTATCGCGGGTGCTCGATACGCTCAACGGCTTCGTCTACCGCTGCCGCAACGACCGGGCTTGGACTCTGGATTTCATGACCGGCGGCGTCGAACAGCTTACCGGTTATTCTACAAAGGACTTTCTAGCGCCGAGAAGCCTGAATTATAACGAACTGATTCACGCGGACGACACCGAACGCGTTTGGAACGAAGTTCAGGCCGCTATTAGCAAGCGCCGCGAATTTGAAATCGATTATCGAATTTTGACTCGAAACGGAGAGATTCGTTGGGTCTGCGAATACGGAAGAGGTGTCTTCGCCAGAAACGGTAAGCTACTTTTTATTGAAGGTCGAATCACCGACAATACCGCTCGACGGCAAGCCGAGGCCGGCTTACATATCAAGAATGCAGCAGTCGACGCTTCCATCACCCCGATCGCGATCGCCGGACCGGACGCCAAGCTTTCCTATGTCAATCCGGCTTTCGCCGAGCTATGGCATTTACCGGATACTGGATCGGCCATCGGCCGCTCGGCACTCGAATTCTGGAAATACCCCGACGAGGCGGAAGCGGTCATCGATAATCTGTCCGTAAAGGGCCGATGGCAAGGCGACTTAATCGCCAAGCGCTTCGACGGTTCGACGGTTGAAGTACAATTATCGGCCTGCATGGTAAACGACCAAGATGGCGCGCCTTTATGCATGATGGTCTCGTTTCTCGACATCAGCGGCCGCAAACAGGTGGAAAAAGAACTATTGCAGGAACGCGATTTCACTAACAGCTTGATCAACACCGCACCGGTCATCGTACTACTCCTCGACCCGCAAGGATTCATTCTGCATGTCAACCGATATTTCGAAGAGTTAACCGGTTATCGGTTGCACGAAATCATTAGTAAAGAATGGTTCGCATCATTCTTACCGAAACGCGACAGAGATCGAATTCGTCAAATATTCCGCAGTGCCGTTCACGAAGAACCGGCACAAGGCAACATCAACCCCATCGTTATTCGAAACGGCGAAGAACGGGACATCGAATGGCATTCCGAGATTATGCGCGATGCCAATGGAACGACTTCGGGGCTACTCTGTACCGGCCAAGACGTAACCGAACGCCGGGCGATACAACAACGCGCAGAGATGTTGCAGATGTTGGCGGACGCCTCGGTCCAAGGCATCGGCTGGGCGAATCTTACCGGTAAAGTCAATTATTTCAATCCTGCCCTGAGGCGCCTGTTGGCAGTTCCGGAAAACGCCGAGGTCGGCGATTATACATTTTTCGATTTCTATCAAGAAAATCAAATAATGGAATTGAAGTCCCGGATTTTACCGGAAGTATTGCAAAACGAGTTCTGGACAGGCGAATTCGACATTACCGCCGTCGACGGACGCGTGATATCGACTATCCATAGCGTTTTCTTAATCAAAGATAGCGATGGTAACCCCATCGCTTTCGCCAATGTAATCACCGATCTCACCGAACGGAAACGCACCGAAATAGAACTGAAACGGCTCAACCTGGAGCTCGAACAACGCGTGCTCGAACGCACCGCGGAACTGGAAAGACAAAGCCGCCGCAATGCAATGATCGTCGACGCCGCGATCGACGGCTTTTTCACCGCCGATCTGCAAGGCAGAATCCGCGATTGCAACGACGCTTATTGCGCCATGCTCGATTACACCCGAGACGAACTGCTCGGTTTGCACATAGCCGACATCGAAGCATTGGAAACGCCGAAACAACTCGAGGCTCATATCGCTAAAGTGATAGAGCAAGGCAAGGACCGATTCGACACCCGCCACCGCCGCATAGACGGGACTTTGCTGGATGTGGAAGTTAATGTCACATTGAACGAGCTAGGCGGCGAGCGCCTGTTTTTCGCCTTTGTCAGAGACATTTCCGAACGTAAACGTTCCGAGGCCATGCTAATCGCCGCCCGCGAAGAAGCCGAGCGCGCCAATGCCGCCAAATCGGAATTTCTCTCGCGCATGAGTCATGAATTGCGCACGCCGCTCAACGCCATTCTCGGTTTCGGACAATTATTGGAAGCCGACGCCGAACAACCGTTGACCGTCATGCAGGCCGACAACCTTCAAGAAATACTCCAGGCCGGCAGCCATCTTTTGACGCTGATCAATGAAGTCCTAGACCTGAGCCGCATCGAAAGCGGTCGTATCGAGCTCAACCTCGATATCATCGCGATCGGCCCGCTTCTCCAATCCTGCGTCAAACAGATCAAACCGCTGGCCGAACAACGCGGCATCGCAATCTGTTTTGAATCAATCGACAATTGTTCGGTTGTGGCCGATTCGACTCGACTCAAGCAAGTGTTACTGAATCTACTGTCTAATGCGGTTAAATACAACCGCGACGGCGGGCGGATAGCCATCGATTGCATCTCCGCCGGCCCCGATAGACTCCGAATCGGTGTCAAAGACACCGGCTACGGCATATCCGAGAAATTGCTGCCCCGCCTGTTCAAGCCTTTCGAGCGACTCGAATCGGCCTATCAGGGAATCGAAGGTACCGGAATCGGTCTGGCGCTGGCGAAAAAACTGGTCGAATCCATGCATGGCGAGATCGGGGTAGACAGCACCCCCGGCGAAGGCAGTGTTTTCTGGTTCGAATTGCCGTCGGCCGTTTTGCTCGATACCGAAGCCCCGACCGTTCCAGCTAAACTGCCGGCAATAAACGCCTCGAATAACATCCCTAGCCAGTGCAAATTGCTCTATGTCGAAGACAATCCGGCCAATTTGAGACTGGTACAAAAAATTCTCGCCGCTCGCCAAAACATGGAATTGTTTACTGCCGTCAATGCCATGGACGGACTGGCAATCGTCGCACACGAACATCCGAATTTGATCCTGCTCGATATCAATCTGCCGGATATAGACGGATTCGAAATGTTGCGCCACTTAAAGAATAACCCCGCCACCCGAGACATTCCGGTGATCGCGGTCACCGCCAATGCCATGCGCAGCGATATCGAACGCGGCATGGCCGCAGGCTTTGCCGATTATCTGACGAAACCCTTGGATGTGCTAGAATTTCTCAAATGCATAGACCGTTTTAAACACAACGCCGACGGAAAACCTCATGCCCTCTGATTCTCTAAGCAATGAACGCATTCTGATCGTCGACGACGAACCGGCTAATCTCAAGCTATTGGACAGAATGCTCGGACAACAAGGTTACCGAAACCGGATTTTGATCGACGACCCGCGCCAAGTCGTCGATCGCTTCCGCGAAGCGCGAACCGATTTGATTCTACTCGACATCAATATGCCTTATCTGGACGGCTTCCAGGTGATGGAACAACTCATGGCATTAAACGATCCTTTGTTACCGCCGATCGTGATTTTGACCGCTCAACACGGCAAGGATTTTTTGCTTCGCGCATTGACGGCCGGCGCGCGCGATTTCATCACCAAGCCTTTCGATCGTAACGAATTATTGATGCGCGTGCATAATCTGTTGCAGGCGCAATTGGCGCACCGACTTTTGCACGATCAAAAAACGGTGCTGGAAAACATGGTGAGAGCGCGCACCGAAGAACTGTACCGCACTCGTCTACAGATAGTGCAACGCTTGGGCATGGCTTCCGAATACCGCGACGAGGAAACCGGCAATCACATTTTACGCATGAGCCACATCTGCGCCCTGCTCGCCCGAGCACTCGGCTGGAGCGACGATCAATGCGACTTGATTTTGAACGCCAGCCCGATGCACGATATCGGCAAAATCGGTATTCCCGATTCGATACTGCTAAAACCGGGCAAATTCGAACCGCAGGAATGGGAAGTCATGAAAACGCATGCCGTCATCGGCGCGAAATTATTGGAAGGCGACGATTCGGATTTGCTACGCATGGCACGCGAAATCGCATTGACGCATCACGAAAAATGGGACGGCAGCGGTTACCCCAACGGACTGTCCGGCATTAACATTCCGATAGCTGGACGCATCGCGGCATTGGCCGACGTATTCGACGCCTTGACTTCGGTACGCCCCTACAAAAAAGCCTGGACCGTCGAGGCGGCCTGGGATTTAATCAAGGAAAATCGCGGTAAACATTTCGACCCGGATCTGGTCGATATTTTCGAACAACAGTTTCCGGCCATCCTCGAAATCCGCGGGCGTTTCGCGGAATCTTCAGCGCATTGATAAAGACACAAAGCCACACCGAGGTCGAGCGGATAAAAGCATTACACACGCTCGGCATTCTCGATACCGAACCGGAAGAGCGATTCGACCGACTAACCCGCCTGGCCCGGCAGAGCCTCGGCGCGCCTATTGCGCTGATCGCGCTGGTCGACGAACATCGGCTATGGTTCAAGTCCTGTTTGGGCCTCGACATCACCGAAACGCCACGCGAACTCTCGTTTTGCGCGCATACCCTCCTCAAAAACGAAATCTTCGAAGTCCCGGACGCCCGGATCGACAATCGCTTTAATGCACACCCTCTCGTCGCCGGCCCGAGCACTATCCGCTTCTATGCTGGAGCGCCGTTATTGACCGAAGACGGCTTGGCTATCGGAACCTTTTGCATCATGAGCCGCGAGCCGAAACGGCTGACGCCGGAACAACGCAAAGTGCTGAGCGATCTTAGCGCTTGCGCTCAAGATATTGTGAGGCTCGTCGCTCGATCTTTGCTGATTTGCCGTAACATTAGCGACATAAAATCGGCGGAAGCGGCTCTCGATCGACAAAAACATATAGCCGAGATCATTTCGCGCGCCCAATCTCAATTCATTCTCGAATCGAACCGTAGCCGGGCTTTCGATGACCTGTTGTCGGACATACTCAATATAACCGATAGCGAATACGGATTCATTGCCGAGATATTACATCGCGAAAACGGAATTCCCTACCTAAAGACTCGGGCGATTACCAACATCGCTTGGAACGACGAAACGCGCGCATTTTACGACGCGAATGCGGAGCAAGGCATGGAGTTTTCCAACCTTAAAAATTTATTCGGTACCGTCATCACTTCTGAAAAACCGCTGATCGCCAACGATCCCGAGCATGACCCGAGACGCGGCGGACTGCCTCCCGGCCATCCTCCGTTGAAAGCCTTTCTGGGCATTCCGATTCATTACGACCGAAAGCTCGTAGCAATGATCGGCATTGCCAACCGTCCAGGCGGTTACGACTCCGAATGGGTGGAATTCCTGCATCTGTTACTGACGACGCTAGGTCAATTAATCGAAGCCGCACGCGTCAAACGGCTGCATGATCGAAATCAAGCCGAATTGACGCGCCTATCGCGCGTCGCAAGCCAAACCACCAACGGCGTCATCATCACCGACACCGAAGGCCGCGTGGAATGGATCAACGAAGGCTTTACCCGGCTTTCAGGCTATCGGTTGGAGGAAATGCTCGGCCGCAGACCCGGCGACCTACTCCAGGGAGAGCTTACCGACCCGGCAGCCGTTGCCGAGATACATCGGGCGCTGATTGAACGACAACCCTTCAATGTCGATGTCATCAATTATCATAAATCCGGCCAAGCCTATTGGGTTCGTATTCAATGCAACCCTCTCTACGATACGCAAGGCGCATTACAAGGTTTCATGGCGATCGAGTCGGATATCAGCCGCGAAAAAAACGATGCCGAACGTATTTTGATTAATCAACGCCGGCTTTCAGCAATCATTGAAGGGACTCATATCGGCACCTGGGAATGGAACATTCAAACCGGGCAAACCGTTTTCAACGAACGCTGGGCCGAAATCGTCGGCTATACCTTAATCGAGCTAGAGCCAATCAGTATCGAAACCTGGCTCAAACTAGCCCATCCCGACGATTTACAGCAGTCCGAGGACTTACTTCAACGACATTTTTCCGGCGAACTCAAATTCTACGATGTGCAATGCCGAATGCGGCATAAACAAGGTCATTGGGTATGGGTCCATGACCGAGGCCGCGTCGTTAGCAGGACGAAAGACGGCAAGCCTTTGATGATGTACGGCACGCATGCCGATATTTCCGAGCAAAAGACGGCCATTCAGGCTTTGAACGAGAGCGAAACCCGGCTACGCGGTCTGTTCGAACTCTCGCCGGTCGGTATCGCGCTCAACGATTACGCCACCGGCCGCTTCGTCGAGATCAACAATGCCTTGTTGGCGCCGACCGGGTACAGCCGCGAAGAATTTTTGGCACTCAGTTATTTTGAAATAACCCCTCAAGAATACGAAGCGCAAGAAAGGCAGCAATCGGAAAGCATGAAGAACACCGGTCGCTACGGCCCCTACGAAAAAGAATACATCAAGAAAAACGGCGACCGATATCCGGTTTTGCTAAACGGCATGGTCGTCGAAGACTTGTCGGGCAAGAAAATGATTTGGTCGATCATCGAAGATATCTCCGAACGCAAACGCAACGATCGCATGAAGAACGAGTTCATCTCGACCGTGAGCCACGAATTGCGCACGCCATTGACCGCGATAGCCGGCTCGCTAGGATTGCTGGCCGGAGGCGCCTTGGGCGAACTCCCCGGCACCGTTGATGAAATCGTAGCGATCGCCTACAAAAACAGTCGGCGCTTGTCCATGCTGATCAACGATTTGCTCGACATGGAAAAATTGATCGCCGGCAAATTAAATTTCGATCTTCGCCCGCAAGCGCTGATGCCTCTGGTCGAACAAGCTCTCGAGGATAATCAAGCCTATGCGGACCAATTCGGCGTTACCCTCAGAATAACGCAACGCGATGATGCCTTGCATGTCGATGTCGATGCCCAGCGCCTTCAACAAATCTTCGCCAATTTGTTATCGAATGCGGCTAAATTTTCCCCAAAAGGCGAAACGGTGGATATCGCCGTTCTGAGTACCGGCAATCTGGCTAGAATCGAAGTCAGCGATCGGGGTTTCGGCATACCGGCCTCATTCCGCAAACACATTTTTCAAAAATTCGCTCAAGCCGATGCCTCGGATTCCAGAAAAAAAGGCGGCACGGGGCTCGGACTGGCAATTACCAAAGAATTGGTCGAACGCATGAACGGCATTATCGGCTACGAATCCGAACCAGATAAAGCCACGACTTTTTTTATTACCTTACCGCTTGTCGCCGGCGACTCGTCAAAAATAGCCTTATGATTTCGATCGACCGTAAAACCCTTGCGCTTTCCGCGATTTTGGCCTTTCTAGCATGGACCGGCAACTGGCTGAACATGCCGCTTTTCTACGGCGTCGATTTCATTTTCGGGTCCATCGCGGCAATGCTTGCCGCGGCTCTACTCGGTCCTGTCGCCACCACGGTCATTGCCGCGGTCGGCGGTCTCTACACCTTGGTGCTCTGGAACCAACCCTACGCTCTGATCACTTTTACCGCTGAAGCGTTGACCGTGGCATTGCTTTATCGCCGCGGACTGCGTAATTTAATCCTGGCCGATCTCGTCTTCTGGGTTTTTCTTGGCCTGCCGTTGATCTTGGTGTTCTATCACGGCATCATCGGCATGGAATGGCAATCGACGCTATTGATTGCGCTTAAACAACCGTTGAACGGACTGTTCAATGCCTTGGTTGCCGGCATTATTCTCCTCGTCGTTCAGACAGTATTCCGGTCTACAATGCAATCCGACCGCGTTAGGCCGTCGTTGTTCGAATTGTTATTCCATGTCTTGTTATGCTCGATACTCTTGGCCGGCGCCATACCGATTATTGTCGAAAGCAACGCCCAACGAGATCGCCATGAAGCGTTCATGCTCGAACGGTTGGAACAAATCGCGCAACGAGTCGCTGCCGATATCGCTTCCGTGCCTGGCGTCGAGATTAAGACCTGGCAAAATCATCTAGCACGAGCGCAACTGTCGCCACAAACGAGCCTGGCCTTGCTAGACCACGATGGACGCGTATTAATCGAGCAGGGTAAATTAGCTGCCATCGACAAGCAAACCGGCCAAATCAAACCACTCGACAAAGGTCTAGCCATCTGGCTACCATACGGCAAATTGGCCGCCATGGAACGTTGGAAGCGAGGGCGTTACTTGACCAGCATAGCGCTCACCGGTGTTGCGGATGTCGCGCAAGTGTATATCGAACAAGATGCCGAATCCTTGGTGCTGGATTTCGAAAAAGGCCGCCTGCCGTTGTTCTTGTCATTGGCGCTGCTATTACTGTCGGGCATTATCGTTTCCTACCTACTAAGCCGCTGGCTGACGCATTCGCTACGCAATCTCGAGGCAGCAAGTTTCGGTTTGGCCGATGCCATCGGCAACGGTCTCAAACCGAATCTGCCTGCCAGTCCCATCATGGAATACGACAACCTGAGCACGACGTTGAATGAGATGGCTCAACGCTTGACGGACAGTTTTAACGAGCAATCCGAAATCCTAGCGGGATTAGAACGACAAGTTCAAGCCAGAACGGCCGATTTGAAACAAAATCGCGACCAATATCAGTCGCTGGTCAACAACATTCCCGGCATCGTTTACCGCTGCAAACTGGACGAGAATTGGACGATGCTCTACATGAGCGCCATCGTCGACAACATCAGCGGCTATCCGGCCAGCGACTTTATCGACAACTCGATGCGCAGTTACGCCAGCATTATTCACCCCGACGATACAGAGCGAGTGGAGCGATCGGTTTATGACGCGATCGCATCCGGAACCGGGTGGGAATTAGAATACCGAATCCTTCATAAAGACGGATCGATCCGCTGGGCTTACGAGAAAGGAACGGCAATAGCCGGCATTGCCGGCAATATCGACTTTCTCGACGGCTTTATTCTCGACATCACCGACCGTAAACAAGCCGAAGCTGCGCTTCGTGAAAGCGAAGAAAAACAACGCCATATAACCGAAAACATCAGAGAAGTATTTTGGCTCCGCAATGCGGATAACGACCGTTTAATTTACATCAACCCGGTCTACGAAAAGATATGGGGCAGAAGCTGCCAAAGCTTATACGACGACCCGAGCTCTTTCGCCGAATCGATCTTTGAAGACGACAAGCCGGTTTTTTTCCAAAAAATGAACCAATACCGGCACAGCGGCCAATTCGATATGGAATACCGTATCGCGACTCCGGACGGCAACATCCGCTGGGTACACGCGCAATCTTTTCCCGTTAAAGACGGTAACGGCCAAATTATCCGCCACGCCGGACGTGCAGTGGATATCACTGAAAGCATGCGTGCCGAAAGCGAACGCAAACGCGTGACTCATTTGCTGACTAGCGTATTGAATGCGGCCTCGGAAATGTCGATTATCGCTACCGATGTAGCAGGCATCATCACGACCTTTAATCCGGGAGCCGAACGCATGCTGGGTTTTTCCTCGGCGGAAGTCATCGGCAAAAAAACGCCCGCTCTGTTCCATAAGGCCGAAGAAGTCGCGGCACGCGGCCTGGAATTGAGCCAGGAATTCGGTCGCCCGGTAGAAGGCTTTCGAGTCTTTATCGAAAAACCCGAACAAGAGGGCGCGGAAACTCGCGAGTGGACTTATATTCGCAAGGATGGCCGGCACATTCCGGTATCGCTTGTGGTCACGACAATGCGTAGCGATAAGGGCGACGTTACCGGATATCTCGGTATTGCCCAAAATATCACCGAACGTAAGCGAGCCGAAGCCGCGCTCAAAGAACAAAGCCTACATACCAAAGCCATTCTCGATACTATTGTGGACGGTATTATCACGATCGATCGAACCGGCAAAATCGATTCCTTCAATCCGGCGGCGGAACGAATTTTCGGCTATCAAGCCGCCGATATCGTCGGTCGTAATATCAACATATTGATGCCTAATCCGCACCGCGACGCCCACGACAGTTATTTACACAATTACCAATCGACAGGCATCGCCAAAATCATCGGTATCGGACGAGAAATCGAAGGCCTTCGTAAAAACGGTGAGTTATTCCCAATGGAGTTGGCCATCTCCGAAGTTATCCTTCAGGGTCAGGCCATGTATGTCGGCATGGTCAGAGACATCACCGAGCGCAAGCGCGTCGACCGCATGAAAAACGAATTCGTTGCCACCGTCAGTCATGAACTGCGCACGCCGCTCACGTCGATATCCGGCGCATTAGGCTTGCTTAATGGCGGCGTACTGGGCGAATTACCCAAACCCGTGCTTGAGATAATAAGCATTGCCTATGATAATAGTCGACGCTTGGCCGACCTGATCGACGATTTACTCGACATGGAGAAAATCGCAGGCGGCAAGATCCAATTCAATATGCAAAAGCAAGATTTGATGCCGTTGATCGAACAGACAGTCGATGCTAACCGAACCTATGGTATCGGACGTCGAGTATCGTTAATACTGACCGGCGAAAGTCCAAAGGTCGATATCTATGCGGATGCACAACGTTTACAACAAGTATTATCGAACTTATTGTCCAACGCCGTTAAATTTTCTCCCGATGGAGGCGACGTTTACATCAACGTAAAACAAATTAACGAATCCATACGGATAACGGTCGCCGACCGTGGTCCCGGTATTCCGGACGGCTTCCGCGATCGTGTTTTTCAAAAATTCGCCCAAGCCGACGCTTCGGACACGCGAAAAAAAGGCGGCACCGGATTGGGCCTGGCCATCTCCAGAGAATTGATCGAACGTATGGGCGGCCGGATTGGTTTCGAGTCGATCGAAGGCGAAGGCGCAAGTTTCTATTTCGAAATGCCGATATGGAAAGTGTAAAATTCCTGTTTTCGATTGAACAAACGTATCAAACCAAAACGCCTTCGCTATCCGTAATTAACCCATTCCATCCAGGGAATTCTTTTATGAGCACATTTCAACGCATACTCTATGTAGAAGACGAACCCGACATTCAGACCGTGGCGAAACTGGCATTGGAAATGGTAGGCGGCTTCACTGTAAAAATCTGCTCTTCCGGCGAGGAAGCCTTGACCGAAACGGCCGATTTCATGCCGGATTTAATCCTACTCGATGTTATGATGCCAGGCATGGACGGCCCGACGACTTTCAATCGTTTACGCGAACAACCTATCATCGCTGAAATTCCGATAGTCTTTATGACCGCCAAGATTCAACCGTCTGAAATTGCGTATTACAAATCGTTAGGCGCAGTCGATGTCATCGCCAAACCGTTCGACCCGATGACCTTGGCCGACCAAATCCGCATAATTTGGGAAAAACGAGAACAAAATGCCCCGATCCAAGCAGTGTGATGCCCAGGAACAACTATCGCGATTACGCGCCCAGTTTTTAAAGCGTTTACCGGTCGAATTAAACAGCTTAAAGGCCATCGCCGAAAACCTGACCAAACCCGGCATCGATGTCGCCGCTCTTAACGAATTGCATCATCGCCTACATAAACTTTCAGGTTCATGCGGTACATTCGGAGTGCCTGCGCTTGGCAAAGCAGCGCGAATTTTGGAAATCCGCCTCCAAGCATGGCTTGAAGACCGTTCCGGCGAGATCGACGATAAAATCCGGCAATCGATTATTAAAGGCATTGGCGCACTTAAAGATGTCATTCAACCGACTGAAAATCAATCGGACGCCTCGCTTGCAATGGCATCGGACATGCCTATCGACAAGACCGTGCGAGTTTGGCTGATCGAGGATGATGCGGCATTCGAACAAGAGTTGGTTCGCCAATTAGAGTCTTTCAACTTCGAAGTCCATTTGTTCAAATCTATCCGAGACGCGGAAACCGCCTCGCAATTCGAGCGCCCGGATTTGCTGATCATGAACGTATTATTACATCGCCCGTCCGAACAAGACTCCATCCTTCTCCAGGATAGAATCACCTTAAAGTCGCTAGACTGTCCGCTTTTGTTTGTCTCGTCGACCGACGATTTCAACTCGCGGGTTCGCGCGGCGCGGCTCGGGGCCGAGGGGTATTTTGTCAAACCGGTTGACATCACGATTTTGATCAATCGCATGATGCACATTCTGGAAAAAAGAAGAGCGCCTCCCCAGCGTGTTTTGATCATCGACGACGACAACGATCTAGCCGCCCACTATCAATTGGTTTTGGCTATCGCTGGCATGCAGGCGGAAGTTTTGCAACAGCCCGAAGCCGTTATAACCAAAATCGCGAATTTCCGGCCGGAAATAATCTTGTTGGACTTGCATATGCCCAACTTTACCGGTCTCGATCTTGCCGGAGTCATTCGCCAATACGACGAATGGTCGGGCCTGCCGATAGTCTTTCTTTCCTCCGAAAGCGATCTCGACATACAAATTCTGGCCATGGGCCAGGGGGCCGACGATTTCTTAATGAAACCGATATCGGATGCGCAATTGATTGGCGCAACACGCGCGCGTATCGAAAGAGCGCGCCGATTGACTTCTCTCATCACTAAAGACAGCCTGACCGGCTTATTGAAGCATGCCAGTATCAAAGAAGCAGCCGATTTGGAAACGGCCCAAGCTCAACGTAACGGCAAACCGGTCTCGATCGCGATGCTGGATATCGATAATTTTAAATTAGTCAACGATACCTACGGACACACGGTCGGCGATAACGTCATCGCCTCGCTGGCCATGCTGCTACGTCAACGCCTTCGCCATTCGGACATCATCGGCCGTTACGGCGGAGAGGAATTCGCCGCAGTCCTAGCGGAGTGCGATCAAGACGATGCCTATCGGCTTTTGGACGACATCCGCCATCAATTCGCCAATATTCATTTTCAAGCTCGGAACCAACGATTCAACTGTACCGTGTCCATTGGCCTGGCAGACTCGGCGCACTTTCCTCGATTAATCGGAACAGAACTCCTTGCCATCGCCGATAACGCGTTATATCAAGCCAAGCGGGAAGGACGCAACAGAACCTGTATCGCCCGCACCATGGAATAAAAAATAAGATCATAATCCGGCGAATTATACCCATCACAGATCAAAATTCGGCACCGGGGGGCCGTCAAAGGACGCCGTGAATACGTCCATGTAGGCTCTATGCCAGCATCCATGCTGGCAAAACCTTTGCCAAGCACCCCGGTGCCTCCTTAGGCAATGCCGAAATTTGAAGTGCGAAAGGTATAATCCTTAAAAGAGCTGTTGACATGTGTTGTAGACCGTTCGTGCTGAGCTAAGTCGAAGCATGAAGGGTCTACAACACTTTCACCGGCTTGGTGAGGCCTCAAACTACCGTTCACCCTTCGACAGGGCTCAGGGCGAACGGTAGTTTGAGGCTCTCAACTGCTCTTTTTAGGATAATTTAACTGCGTTATTTAACTCACAAGCAGGGCATATGCCGCACATGTGAGCCATATGCCTCACTTCAATTTATCTAAAAAATCAGCTTTCTAATGACAGGCACGCTAAATTCAACGAATATTGATTCCCTCTAGTAGTTTAATTTAAATAGCCTTTTTAAATTATTAAGCTTGGAAAATGTTTTACTTTTAGAAAATGGCCTTCTTATTGCATAAACTATCTTGGTGTATTGATACAGGGTGTCTATTAATAAAAGGCGGCCGAGTTAATTGTAATTATTCGTACTTCTTGAACATTTTCCTGGCTTATTGCCCTAAAACAGTTTTTGGGGGCTGAATAGTTACATAATTACAGTTAACTTATTCAATACCGAGGTAATGCAAACAAATTGAGGTTAATTGTTCAGTCTCCTATCTCAAAAAACAGGTTGATCGCTGAACTCGCTCTTTAATTTACAAAATAGGACCTGATTAGCAAGTTTCTTCAGCTAAAGCCCAAAAACCAGCATATCCCTAGCACGACGGGGTTTGCAACCCCGTCCTAAACGTTTTGACTTTGGCCGAAGTTAGCCGAAATGTTTAGGGCAAACCGAAACGTTGGGGACGGGTTAAATAACCCGTCCCGCAGAAGTGGCTACGACTGGTCACTGCTCGGACAATTGGCTTCAGCAAGCTGAAGCATCTTGCTAATCAGGAAATAGGAAGGCAGATAAAATTGCAACCATATAGATTCTATCAATTGGGTTGCACTGAACATTTTTGTTAATCGAAAATATGCCAATGCTAAAAACTAACGCATGGCTATTATTAAAGTAATGGAGAAATAATGAAAAAAACAAGCAAACTGAAAGCCTTAACCTTCGCCGCAGCCGCCATGGGGGCTTTGGTCAGCCTGCCCTCGAATGCAGCAACGGTAATCACGCCGGATGTTCATTTATTTGAGTTTACGCCAGACAATAGTTCTCGTACGCTAAATGTCAGGGCGGACGCATGGTATAATTTGACGATGGGTTATCTGGGCTGGACGCATCATGCCAATTGGGGAACCATGAGCTTAAGAAGAGGCCAGCCGGTCACTATTACCGTCGATGCCTCGGATATTGACGGCTTCCATCCAGGTATAACGGTTTGGTTCAGGCAGCAAGGTCGAGCTTTTGCTGGGCCGTATATTGTCGACGCGCACTCCTATAGCCAATCTCAGGATGTGATAAATCTGAATGCCGTTGTCGACGATGATCCGGTAAACCCGAGAAATAGTGGTAGATCGCAAAGAATTCACATGGAATTTATCGCTAATGCCTTCGATCGCGATGGCATGGGTGATGTATTGCCTGAAGCATTCGACCAGTCGGCGATTAACAAAGTTTTGGATGGCGAGCCCGGCAAAGTCAGCTTGACTTTTACGCCGCCTAGAAACGGGCTGTATCAGTTCGTCGTCGGCGGCATTAATCCCGATGAAGACATCGACACATCTAAAATCGGAGCTGGAAATCGCTATCCCGTCAATGTTCATGTCAGCTTTCCAAGCCGGTAATTGACGTTTCCGATGTTCAGCCAGCTTTCGCTGAAACGGGAATAATGGTTAATGCTAAAGTTGCCCCGGCATGATTGCCGGGGTAACGACACTCCGAGTTGATGGCGAATAGGTTCAAAGTGCTGGCTAATCGTATGGGCTTTATCCTAGAAAAACTCTTTCAAGATGAAGATCATGAAGAATAAGACATTAAGTCAAAAGCTTATTGTGCGGTTGTATAAAGCTTTCGCTCAACGATGAGGTTGGCGGGATGTTTAGATCAACTCTTGAAATACTTGTATGGCTAAACTACCGAGTTTAGCTTTATATCTTAATCTTGGCCGACTGGTCTTTTGGTCGCGACTGTTTGGAGGCTCAAGCCTTCTCGGTTGCATCTTGGCTGAGCGGTTCCTCTCGTAAAAGGGAGGCGAGTCAAGGCTTGCTTCCCCCTCGCATTTTTTGGAAGATCATGTTTATCAGCGTAAAAAAAACCTCTGTCCGTCAATTCGCATTATCGCTAGCGTGTTTGTTGACGGTTTGCGTGGCTCACCCAAAATGGGCACTGGCGCATGGTTTCGCCGAAGATCATTCATTTGGTTTAGTCACATTGCCCGAGACTCCGGGCTTGGTTGGCCGGCGCGCTTCAATTGTCGTGGACCAAGAGGCCGCGATTCAATTGGGCAAGGCCTTATTCTGGGATGTCAATGTCGGTAGCGACGGCATTGCATGCGCCAGTTGCCATTTCCATGCAGGAGCCGACCGGCGCACGCGTAATCAAATAAATAGCGGTCAGCGTCATACTACGGATACCGAAAGCGCGAAACGTTTCGAAATTGGCGGACCGGATTATGAGCTTAAAGCCAGCGACTTTCCTTTTTTTCGTTTAAGCGATCCCGCCGACAAAAACTCGGAGGTGCTGTTCGCGACGGACAATGCGGTCGGTTCCTCCGGCGCTTTTACACGTGTATTTGAAAGTGCTCAAGAAACGGGCGACGGCATCGACCAATGCACTCCTCAAAACAGCGATATTTTCCACGCTAACGGCTTAAACACTCGTCAAGTCACCAATCGCAATACGCCGACGGTCATCAATGCGGCCTTCAATTTTCGAAACTTCTGGGATGGGCGCGCCAACAATATTTTTAACGGCGTATCGGGCTTTGGACATCGAGATCCCAATGCCAAGGTTTGGGTAACCGGAAAAGGCAGAAGAGCCCGGCAAATCGGTTTATATCTGGAACATGCTTCTCTCGCATCCCAGGCTGTCGAGCCGCCATTGGATATGATAGAAATGTCCTGCCAAGGACGGACCTTTTCCGAAATAGGCAAAAAATTAGTTCGGCGCCGTCCGCTCGAAACACAGCTTGTTCATGCCGAAGACAGTGTATTGGGTGTGGTGCGGCATGAATCCGGAAAAGGTTTGAATAGCACTTATGGCGAATTGATCGAAAAAGCCTTCCATAGAAAATTCTGGCAGGGTAATGCGGATTTCGGCGTTTCGAATACGGGCGAGCCTTATTCCCATATCGAGGCAAATTTCGCCTTCTTTTTCGGCCTGGCTATTCAGCTTTACGAAAATACGCTAATCTCCGATCAAGCGCCTTTCGATCAACCTTTGGACGATGAAGGCTATCCCTACGGCTTTACCGCCCAACAAAAAGAAGGACTCGATGTATTTTTCGATGCGCATTGCCAGAATTGCCATTCCGGGCCGACATTCTCGGCGGCGATCAATCCTCAGTCATATTTTAGCGGACGTAGAAAGCCGCGTTATTATCGATTGGTCGACAGAACTGTCCTTGGCGCGCAAACCAGTGGTGTGGGTATTGATAAAACATTGATGGACATAGGTTTTTTTAATACCAGCGTGACACCGGACGACTATGACGTGGGCTTGGGCGGCAAGGATCCGTTCGGTAACCCCTTATCATTTTCGGAACAATATTTGTCGGTCTTGGCAAACCCCTCTGCGGCAATGGTTGATCCCGTTAGGGTAGTCGCCTGTGAATTTGTAGAGTCCTTCGTCAAGGACTTCGAGTTTGGCGACAGTGAGACGATTCCTGATCGGCGTTTTGGGCGTGGTCCGGTATGCGGCGGTAGGACCCTAAGATCGCTAGCCAGAGTGCCGTCTCCCGCTGTCGTTGAGGCGGAAATGCGTAAACCCTATAACGGTCGGCTCTCAACCTTGACCAAGGGCGCCTTTAAGGTGCCGACCCTAAGAAACATCGAGTTGACCGGGCCTTACATGCATAACGGCAGCATGAAATCGCTTGAAGAAGTCGTGGAGTTTTACAATCGAGGCGGAAATATACAAAATCGGCGCCATGCGGGCACTTTGGTATTCGATCAGGGTTTTTCCGAAGTAGAAAAAGCGAGTTTGGTCGCTTTCATGAAAACCTTGACCGATGAGCGGGTGCGCTGGGAAAAAGCGCCTTTCGATCATCCCGAGCTCTGGGTGCCGCACGGACATGAGGAAGGTGTCGGCGGTCAGATCGACCCCAGTTTGGCGGAGGACAAGTTTCTCTATGTCCCGCCGGTGGGCCGAAATGGTCGCACGGTCGATCAGGGCCCTTTAAAGCCTTTTGATAGTTTTTTACAACCTTGAAGCGACTCGCTCCGGATTCGTAGTATTCCGTTAAAAATATACCTTTCGCACTTCAAATTTCGGTAGTTCCCGAGAAAGCACCGGGGTGTCCGACAAAGGCTTTGTCAACATGGAGCAGGCATAGAACCTACATGGACATATTAACGGCGTCCTTTGACGGGCACCCCGGTGCCGAATTTTGAGCTATGGTGGGCATAAACAAACGCACCAAGATTATTTGCGAAAGCTTAAAGACTCCAGAAGCCTACTCCCGATCGGTTATAATTTGTAATCCACTTTCGATGACATATTGACCAAGGGCGCCTGGAAGCAATGAATACACAAAGCAGCACTATCGAACCGAATGCCCCCTCTATTCGTGCAGACTTCGACGCAACTTCTCCCGAATGGTACCTAAACCGAGAATTGACTTGGCTCGAGTTCAATAAACGCGTCTTGCACGAAGCTGAAGACGAGCGAACGCCGCTACTGGAAAGAGTCAAGTTTATCGCGATCGTTAGCTCCAATCTGGACGAATTTTTCATGAAGCGCATCGGCGGACTGAAACAACAGCTCGGCGCCGGCATCACCGAGTTGACCGTGGACGGTCGTAGCCCGCAACAACAAATCGCCGAATGCTACGCGGTCGTACGCGAAATCGAAGCGAAAAAACAGCAATTATTCGTTGAATTAATGAGGCATCTCGAGTCGCAAGACATCCGTATCCTTCCTTTCACCGAATTAACGCGCACTCAACAAAAACAAATGCGCGATTACTATATCCAGAATATTTTTCCGCTAGTGACGCCTCAGGCGATCGATCCCGCGCATCCGTTTCCGTTCATTTCGAATCTAGCGTTGAACCTACTAGCCGGCGTCTATTGCACGGACCCCGAACTCGTCACGCTCGTCAGGATCAAAGTCCCGGTCGGTCCCAGACTGCCGCGTTTCATTCAGGTCAGCAACGAGCTTGTTTATGTTGCGCTGGGCGATTTGATCGCGAACAATTTAGATTTACTGTTTCCGGGCATGAATATCGCTTTTGCGGATTTGTTTCGTGTAACTCGAAACGCTATCACCGAAAAGGACGAGGACCAGGCCGACGACTTACTGCAAATGATCGAGTCGGAATTGCGCGAACGCAAATTCGCCTCGGTCGTTAGACTCGAAGTCGCTTCAACGATGGGTGAGTCACAACGCGGCATGTTGACAGCCGAACTAAATCTGAATGAGCATGATGTCTTCATCGTCGACGAGCGCTTGGCGATGTCCGATTTATTTCAAATCGCCGCGATCGACCGGCCGGACTTACTCGACGCCCCGCATCACCCCTGCGATCACCCTAAATTAGCCGGTTCGCCGAATATTTTTCATGCCATTCGCGAACAAGAGACGATACTGCTGCAACACCCTTATGAGTCTTTCGTCACGACGGTCGAACGCTTCGTCAAGGAAGCCAGTCGCGACCCGAATGTTAGGGCCATTAAAATGACGTTATACCGCACTTCGGCCGGCACCAAAATCGTCCAATATTTGATCGACGCCGCATTAAACGGCAAGCAGGTGACCGTATCGGTGGAACTAAAAGCGCGTTTCGATGAATCGGCCAATATCCAATGGGCGCAACGCATGGAGCGTGCCGGGATTCATGTCACTTACGGCGTGGTCGGACTCAAAACGCACAGCAAAGTGATTTATGTCGTCCGCCAGGACTACAACGGCCTGCGTCGATACGCGCATATCGGCACAGGAAATTATCATGCAGGAACCGCCAGGCTCTATACCGACCTCGGCATTTTGACCTGCGACCAAGACATCGGCAAAGACCTTACCGAGTTATTCAATTATTTAACGACGGGCCTGGTTCCGAAGCGCCAATACAACTGCCTACTCACTTCGCCAAAATTTCTAAAGCCCGCCTTAATTGAAAAAATCGAACGCGAAATCGCCAAACATTCGCCAAAAACACCCGGTTTGATTCAATTCAAGATGAATGCCTTAGAAGATGTCGATATCACGGCCGCGCTCTACCGGGCAGCTCAAGCCGGTGTCAAAATCGATTTGATCGTCCGCGATACCTGCCGACTGCGCCCCGGCATTCCGGGTATTTCCGACTCGGTACGCGTCATCAGTATTGTCGGCCGTTTTCTTGAGCATTCGCGGATTTTTTATTTCCAAAACGGCGGCGACGAAGAATATTTCATCGGCTCGGCCGACTGCATGAAACGCAACCTGGAAAGCCGCGTAGAAGTCGTCACACCGATCAGGAAACCCGAATTACAAGCCGAGCTACGAGAAGTATTGAACGTACAATTAAATAATCAAAGAAGCGTTTGGGAGATGCAGTCCGACGGCAGCTATGTTCAGCGCCAACCGAAAAATGAACAGGACGCCGTTGGAGCCCAAGAAACGCTGATTAACTTAGCCCAGACACGCCTTAAACAAGCCGGCTCTGAAAAAAAACTCAAGAAATCGAAAAAAAGCCAATCCAGTTTGCGCAAAAACTAGACAATTCACGATAAACCACTACCTTTGAGCGTTAAGCTTAAAGCCGCCGCTGCAATATCGATTCGATCTCGGTATCGGTCAACACGATCGGATTGGTTTGCATGCTGCTGCCCCGGCTGTTCGCAACGATTTTTGCAAAATCGGCCTCTCTGATGCCGTAATTGCCAAGGCGCGGCAATTGTAAAGTTTCGCTCCATTCGGCAAGCAACGCGATCAATGAATCGCGCGCACTCGAATCGCCGATATCGTTCCGTCCGGTCAGCAAACGCCCGACTTGCGCGTATTTAGCCAACGCCGGATTATCGGGTTCTCGCGCTTGCATCGCTTGAATATTGATTTCGGTGGCGGCGGCAACCATCGTTCCGCAAACCACGCCATGCGGTATCGGGAAAAAGGCGCCCAACGGCGAAGCCAGGCCGTGAACCGAACCCAAACCGACTTGCGCCAACGTAATACCGGAAAGCAAGGATGCATAGGCCATCGCGGCGCGGCCGTTAGCGGCTTCCGGCTCCTGGCCTTCCCAAGCGGCAAAGAAACCTTCCTTGAAGGCGGTCATGCCGCTCCAAGCCAACGCATCGATGAAGGGATTGGCCTTTAGCGAGACGTAGGATTCCAATAGTTGCGTGAAGGCGTCCATGCCATCGGCCGCGATCAAGTCGCGCGGGCAGCTTTCCAGCAAGTCGGGATCGATTACCGCATATTCGGGAATCAAACATTCGTCTCGAAAAGACTTCTTGAATCCCTCCGGACCTTGCACGCTCAACACCGAATTTTTGGTCGCTTCGCTGCCGGTACCGGCCGTGGTCGGAACGGCGATGAACGGTATACTAGGCCCCCGGTAAGGAATATTCCTGCCGACGCCTTCCAAGTGATCCATGACCGAATTACCGTGCGGCAAAAGCCCTGCTATCGCTTTCGCGGCATCGAGCACGCTACCGCCGCCGATACCGACAACGACCGCAATCGTCTCGTCGCAAAACCGGTTAACCGTTAGGTCGACCAGCTCCGGCGACGGTTCGCCCGAAACCGTGACATGCAACCAGCGAACGCCTTGCATTTCCAAGGACTCGATAAACGACGGCCAACGTTCCGTACCGCAAAAAGATTGCTTACCGGTAACCAACAAGGCATTGCCGCCGTAACTAGCCGTCAAGGCCGGCACTTCGCTAAGCCGTCCCCTGCCGTAGCTAATGCGCGGCAGGCGTGAAATCGAAAATGGTTTGAATTGCATCGTTTACCCCTGCGGAAATAGTCCTTCGTAACGAATCCCTTGACGGGGCTCGGCCATCCAATCGGCGACCGTATCGCGCCAAGCCAAATAATGCTCGGTTTGTTTATGAGCCGCGGCATCTTCGGCGGAAACGTAGGCTTCGTATAAAATGAACTGCCCCGGATTTTCGGGCGATTGCAATACATCGAAGCGGCGGTTGCCGGCTTCGCGAATCGACGCTTCATGATTGCGTTTCGTGGCGGCGATAAAATCGTCGATATGATCGAGTTTAACGTGAACATGAACCAAAGTTACGTGCATAAAGACTCCTTGATAGGTTTTTAAAGGTAAATGCATTCAGTGAAAGCTGAATCGTTTTTCTTTCCGGTTGCTATGGAACGCACTGCGTATCCTTCGAGGTTTAGCGAGTGTGACCTCGATACCGTTTGTTGTCACCTAACGCTCCGGCTTCGAAATCGCGACGAAGGCGTCGCTCCCACAAGGGGCGGATGCTCCGTGGGAGCGATCCCCAGATCGCGACTTCGAAGCCGAGAGTGTTAAGCAGCAATAAATGATATCGAAGACTCGTTAGTCAAAACGACACCTGATTAGCAAGTTTCTTCAGCTAAAGCCCAAAAACCAGCATATCCCTAGCAGGACGGGGTTTGCAACCCCGTCCTAAACGTTTTGACTTTGGCCGAAGTTAGCCGAAATGTTTAGGGCAAACCAAAACCTTGGGGACGGGTTAAATAACCCGTCCCGCAAAAGTGGCTACGACTGGTCACTGCTCGGACAGTTGGCTTCGGCAAGCTGAAGCATCTTGCTAATCAGGAAACGACAAAAGGTAATACATGACTTGTGTATACCTATCGGAGATCAAAATTCGGCACCGGGGTGACCGTCAAAGGACGCCGTGAATACGTCCATGTAGGCTCTGTGACAGCATTCCTGCTGTCACAGCCTTTGCCGAACAACCCGGCGCCTCCTAAGGCACTACCGAAATTGGAAGTGCGAAAGGTATGGTCGTCCTCCCTGGCAACCAGCAAAACAAGCGAATTACTCGCTATTGTTCTTCTTCGCCAAGCAATTTCCGATAGTTCGCCATGGCTTGCTCGGCCTCTTTCAGCAGGCCTTGGTAGCGAAGCCATTGCGCCTTTTGCAAATTGAAACCGGCTTGCGGCCATTGCTTCGAAGGCTTCGGAACATCGATCATATAATCCGAAGCGCTAGGTTGTAGCGCCTCCATTAATTCGATCAATTTAGCACCGACCAGCCACTCCTGCCGTCCGGTTTTAATCGAGCGTTGACTCACCGGCGCGGAAAACTCGATGATAGGCCTGTCGTCGGTATTCAGCCGCGCCTGTTCGAAACGGCTTCTTATGGAAACCAAATCGCCGGCAAAATGCAACAGTAGTTTTTGATGACGCCCCGCCGACAATGCCGCGAAATCTTGATTGCTCTTGCCGCCCAACAAACCCAAGACCGGCCTCAATGCTCCGAAATCGGCGCGCCACACCGTCGCATAAGGAAAAACTTCCAAAAAGGTTCTGGCGATCACATCGAATTCGACTTGCGACAATTGATAAGCCGGCAGCCATTGCATAAACAAACCGTTTTCATTCAAGCGTTCGGCGACCGTCCTAAAATGTTCGAGCGAATAAAGACTTCCGGTACCGGCTTCCCAGGGCACGAACAAATCGCCGATCATCACATCGAATTTTTCACGCGCGCCGCGCAAATAATTACGGCCGTCCTCATGCAAGACACGCACTCTCGGGTCGTAAAACAAACCGTTGGTGTAGGCGCCGAAATATTTATCCGATGCCGCGACGACATCATTCAGCAACTCGGTCACGGTCAGGCTCTGAATCGGGTGTTCCAACACGCCGCCTGCGGTAATGCCGGTACCGAGGCCCAATATATAAACCGAACGCGGCTCACGATGCAAGGCAACCGGCAACGAGCCGGTCAATTGCTCGAGCTTGAAAGAGCCTGTCCCGCCCAACGTATAGTGATTATTAACCTTGATTTTTAAATGTTCGCCGCGCCGGATCACCGCGACCGTACCGGCGCTGCTTTCCCAAAATTCCAGCAGGCTTTCTTCTTCATTGACCGGATCGACTTTAACCAAGGGCAACTTGCCGGTGTCGAAAACCGAAACCGCCAATAAAATGCAGATTGCCGGTAAATACAACCTTCCCCGTTGACTCCACCAGTCTGATCGAAATAAATTCTGACTATCGGAACGACCAGGCTGTCGATAGTTGGAAGTCATCCCCGTCGTCCGACTGAACCAATAGGCGGCCGTCAAAAAATACAGAACCGCAACCAATCGAATTCCGGCCCATAGCCCCACCCATTCCAATATCAAAAAACCGGCAATGATGGAACCGGCTATCGCGCCGAAGGTATTGATGCCGACCAGTTGCCCGACCAGCGTTCCGCCGCTTGGTCCGTGATTTTGAGCCAAACGAATCGACAGCGGCAAGGCCATGCCCAACAATAGCAAAGGAGGCCCCATGATAACCGCTGCGGGTGCCGCGATTTGCAGCAAATAAGCATACCAACCGACATCCGAACCGATATAGTGCAACTCGTCGGTCCACGCCAAAAACACAAAAGGCCCAATATTGACCAGAAGGCCGCCGGCCATCAGCGCAGCGAACAAAAGCTTTCCGGCATCGAATCGAACGGCCATCAACCAGCGCGCCAGAAACCCCGACAAAGCCAAACAAATCAGAAACACCGATAGAATCAACGCGAAGGTATAGACCGAATTTTGCAGTACCTGCGCGAACATCCTGCCCCACAATACTTGCAGCGCCAGCATCGAGAGTCCCGACATGAACGCGATGACGGCGAGCGGACGGAAGGCGATGCCGCCGGTTTCAATCGGCGCTTGGCTTTGCTCAGTGTGCGGTTTCGATAAGACATAAGCGCCCGCCGCGACCGTCAACGAAATCGCCATCGCCAATCCGTAACTGGCCCTAAAGCCTAGCCAAACCGGCAAATAAAACCCTGCCAACAGCGCACCGGCCACCGCGCCCAAGGTATTGACGCCGTATAGCAAGGCCGTGTTGCGGCCTAAATCGTCTCGATTCGGCGCCGCGAAATGACTCAGCACCGGCAGCGTACCGCCCATGAAAAAAGCTGGTGGAAACAACACCGTCAACGACAAGGCGAATTTGACGCCGGTAAACAACCCGGCATGATTGCCGCAGCAATCGAATACCCACGGATAGATCCGGCCATAGGCCTCGAGTAATATGAAATAACCTGCCGCGCAAACGGCAACCGCAACCTCGAGCCCGGCGTACAATTTTAGCGGCTCCCGGTAAGCTGCGACTTTCCGCCCCCAATAATAACTGCCGGCGGCCAGCCCCAAGAAAAACGCGGTCAATGTTGTCGCCATTGCCTGAGAGGTATTGCCGAACAACAAGCCCAGCTCTTTTAGCCACAACACCTCATAAATCAGCGCCGCCATGCCGGTCATGAAAAACAGCGCGGCGACAGACGCTAGCGGCCGGCTTGACGATCTCATCTTGGACTCGTTCACGTTCAAAGCCAAGCGGCCAGCCAAAGCCTGAAGCGCAAGCCCCATTCGGTACTGTAGCCGACCGACGTAAAAACGATCTCGCCTTCAGGATTTAAAATAAAAACGGCCGGCACGCCGCGAATTCCGAAGCGATCGCCGATCAAACCGTCTTCGTCGATGACCGCAGGCCAATTTAATGCTATTTTATCGAGATAGTCCTTCACCTCATCCGCATCGCCCGATCTCAAAGCCACAGTCACGCCCGGAAAATCGTTCAATACCGCACTGACCGGCGCCTGCATCATCGCGCAAATTCGGCACCATTCGGCCCAAAAGTAAATCAAGCCGGGACCGGCCGCGATTCGGTCGGAAACACGCTCGCCCTGTATGGTAGTTTGCGCTAGTTCAGGCGGTTTTCCGGTGGCAAGTCCCCGGCTGTATAGAAACTGCCCGGCAAACAAAATGCAGGCAATCGTGCCGTAAAACAAAAGTTTTTTGATTGTCATCGGTAGCTATAACCCCATCATCAGCCGGCTACCTTGCTCTTTGAGCCAATGCCGCCGCTGCCGGTAATCGGGTAAATGGTCGGCAACCAACTGCCAAAACCGGCTCGAATGATTTCTGACTTTAATATGACACAACTCATGCACGACGACATATTCGAATACGTCGGGCGGAGCCAAGATTAAGAGCCAATTGAGATGGATGTCGTTATGAATGCCGCAACTTCCCCATCGGCTTTTTTGCGAGCGGATCGAGATCGACCGGGGCGATAACAAGTGTTTGTGCGCATGTTTTTCGACATAATGTTCGGTCTTGAGCTTGGCGTCGATCTTCATCCAACGAATCAAAGTGTCCCGTATCGCCTCGCTATGATCGCCCAAAGGCATGACTTCCGGCACATGTGCAATGAATCGATCGGAAAATTCAATTTTGATTCGCTTCAAACGAGTCGGCATGACGTTGAGCCGATAGCGCTCGCCCTGATAAGGAATCTCGGCACCGTCTATATAAAATTCCGGCGCCAAGCTTTCCACCTGTTGGACGCGCGCTTCCAAGCGGTTCAGCGCTTGAACAACCCACTGCTGTTTTTGCTCGACGAAACGATGCAACGTTCGCTCGGAAATCCCGGCCGGCGCGACGACTTGCACCTTACCAGGCGCTACCGTAATCCGCGCTTTAGTCGCCCTAGAACTGCGGCGAATTTGATAAGTAAAAGGTAAATTGGAAATGGTTGTGTCTCGGGTTGGTTAGCAGTTAGCAGTTAGCAGTTAGCAGTTAGCAGTTAGCAGTTAGCAGTTAGCAGTTAGCAGTTAGCAGTTAGCAAAATAATGCTGCATTTAAAACACTTGTCAAGTCATAATTTCCCCTTTCCCCTTTCCCCTTTCCCCTTTCCCCTTTCCCCTTTCACCTTTCACCTTTCACCTTTCACCTTTCACCTTTCACCTTTCACCTTCAACATTAATCATATGCGTCGCCAATTGCTGAAGCGCCTCGCTCAATTCGGCTCTGAGCCGAGCCTCCATCGGCAGTTCGCTCAGGGCTTTTTTCATACACAGCATCCATTGATCGCGCTCCGACTCGCCGATCGCAAACGGAAAATGCCGGGCTCGCAGTCTTGGATGTCCGTATTCGCGCACGAATAAATCTGGCCCGCCGAGCCATCCAGTCAAAAACTTGAACAGTTTGTCGCGCGCGCCGGACAAATCCGGTTGATGCATTGCGCGAATCCCTTCGGCCTCGGGCAAGGTATCCATAAAAAAATAAAATCGGTCGACCAAGCCCAACAAGGCTTTTTCACCGCCTATCAACTCATAAGACGTTAATCCGGTAGGTTCTGACATGGAATGCAAAGGTTTAATGGAAAACCGCTTATTTTACTGTAATCCTGCATTTAAAAAAGGTTAATCCATTGTCGATCACTCCGGCAGTTATCCATTTATACCTTTCGCACTTCAAATTTCGGCAGTGCCTGAGGAGGTGCCGGGGTGTGCGGCAAAGGCTTTGCCAGCATGGAGCTGGCATAGAGCCTACAGGGACGTATTCACGGCGTCCTTTGACGGACACTCCGGTGCCGAATTTTGATCTACGGGTATATGCGCAAACAGCTTACAACCGCAATGAAACTCTTGTACTATTGGGCCATCATTACAAGCCATTTGTTTTGTCGTCCTTGCCGTAAGGAATTGACTTTTTAAGTAGCCTCAAGAGCAAGTATTGTAAACCTTCCGGATATCTTGAAACTCTCCAAACCATTGAAACAGTTCAACTCGCCGATTTATCTCGATTATGCCGCTACAACGCCGATTGCCCCCGAAGCGGTTGATGCAATGCTGCCTTATTTAACTCAAACAGGACTGTTCGCGAACCCTTCCTCCATACAACACGGTATGGGCGAAGCGGCCGAATCCGTTGTCGAACGTTCACGCTCTCGAATCGCGGAGCCATGTCACGGCAATGCCAAAGATTTCGTTTTCACGTCCGGCGCAACGGAAGCCAACAATCTCGCCATCAAAGGCATCGCGCTCGCTCACCGCGATCGAGGCCGGCACATCGTCACGACCGCAATCGAACACAAGTCGGTTTTAGACACCTTTAAACACCTCGAAAGCCAAAGCTTCGCCGTTACTTATTTACGGCCGGACAGCAATGGCCGCATCGTACCGGATGACCTCCTGAAATCGCTCAGCGATGAAACGATTCTGGTATCGGTCATGCAAATCAACAACGAAACCGGCGTCATACAACCGATCGAACAAATCGCAGACGCCCTCGCCGACAAAAACATCTTCTTTCATGTCGACGCGGCACAAAGCGCCGGTAAACTGCCGATCGACCTATCGGCCATTCCGATCGACTTACTGTCGATTTCCGCGCATAAATTTTACGGTCCGAAAGGCATCGGTTGTCTGTTTATCCGCAATCGCAAACGGACCCCGCTTGCGCCGTTACTTCATGGCGGCGGCCAGGAATTCGGCCTGCGTCCCGGGACGTTGGCGACGCATCAAATCGCCGGCATGGCCGAAGCGTTCGGTATCGCGCATGAACGACAAGCGCAAGACCTCGATCATGCCGAGCGCTTGCGAAAGCTTTTGCTGGAATCATTGCAAGCCGCCGGCGACTTCGTTGTGAACGGCGATCCGACGCACTGTTTGCCGAACATCGTCAATCTCAGCTTCGCCAACGTAGACGCGAGCGCCCTGCTCATTGCCTTGCGCGACCAAGTCGCGATCGCTTCCGGTTCGGCCTGCAACAGCGGCGCCGTTGAAGCCTCGCACGTTCTTCGCGCGATGGGCATCGAAGGCGACCGCCTCTACGGCGCGGTCCGCATCAGTTTCGGGCGCTACACGACCGAAACGGAAATCGTATCGGCCGGCCGATCGATCGCCGAAGCGGTCGAACGTCTCAGAACGCTTGCGCTCGAATGATGCAGAAACCATGATCGGCAAAAAAGTTCTGAACCATGTGTACTGGCATTGCAGCGTGACCGCCGAGCAAGGCGGCGATATCCGGCAGCGCGTCGCCGACGCCGAAAACCTGTCCGGATTACGAGCGGCCCGCGATTACAACGTCGTCAAATACGAAATCAGCGGACAAGCCTTATCCTTGCTGAATTATCCGAACTTTTTCGAGACGCCCTTCCCGTCTCTCGAAACCGCCTATCGCATCGATCTCGACAAGGGCCGCGTCGACAAACGCAGCTACAAATATTCCTCGAACCCACCCATCCTGCACCGTAAAGAACTATTACTCAGCGAGCGGGATACTCGAGCGACGGAATACCGCGAGCTGACCGAAACCGCCGAGCAATTGGGATTGTTCGACGACACCGTGTCGATCGGCTTTCGGCAGGCCTGGGAAAACCTGATCGCCGACAAGGGTTTTCAACTGATCGACGGACAGTTCGTGCCGATCGGCAACGTCGAAACGCTCGACGAAAACAGTGCCGAATCCGAATCGACCCAGCAAATCGCCCGACATTTGACCGCGCTGTCGCGCAGCAATTTATCCGCGCCGATGCAATGCCTCGCCCGGCACGGTTTTTTGAACGGCAGCCTGTCGGTGTTCGATTACGGCTGCGGCAAAGGCGACGATATTCGAAACCTCACAGCCAACTCGATTCCGGTCGCAGGCTGGGACCCGCATTACGCGCCCGACCAAACGAAACACGAGGCCGATATCGTCAATCTGGGCTTCGTCATCAATGTGATCGAAAATTATCAAGAACGCACCGAAGCCCTGCTCGGCGCCCACGCATTGACCCGTCAAGTCCTGGTCGTTTCGGCGATGCTGTTCAACCAAAACGCGTGGAAAGGCCAATCCTACAACGACGGCGTCATCACGCAACGCAACACCTTCCAGAAATATTACACGCAAAGCGAACTCAAGGAATTCATCGGCGAAACCCTCGATGCGGACCCGATTCCAATTGCTCCCGGCATCTTCTTCGTATTCAAGGATACCGACGCCGAACAACGTTTTCTGCTGAACCGGCAGAACAGCCGCCGCAATGTGCTCCGACTGACGCAGCGGCCGTATTCGCAGGCGCAGCCGAGATTGACGCGTGCTGAACAAAAATACCAAGCTGCCCGGCACCTGCTCGAACCGCTTTGGCAACAAACGCTGGAACTCGGCAGACTGCCCGAAAAAAGCGAAATCGCAGCGCTCGTCGAAGTCACCGAAGCCTTCGGCACGGCCAACAAAGCCCTGCGTTTCATGCTCGAATGGTTCGGCGAAGACCTGCTCGAAAAAGCCCGGCAAAGCCGCATCGACGACTTGCTGACCTATTTCGCCCTGCAAGCCTTCGCCAAACGCAAAGCCTACAAACATCTCGACGCGACCCTGCAAAAAGACATCAAAGCCTTTTTCGGGGACTACAATACGGCAACGGCAGCCGCGCAAAAAGTGCTGTTTAAAATCAGCGATGCCGACTTGCTGATCGACACTTGCCGGCAAGCCGCCGAAAACGGACACGGCCATCTCGACGACGAAGATGCGCTGTTCATACAGACCGGCTTAGCCCTGCAACTCCCGGCATTACTGCGCATTTACATCGGCTACGCGACGGTGCTGTACGGCGATCTCGAACAAACCGATCTGATCAAGATTCACAGTCAGACCGGAAAACTGAGTCTGATGCGCTACGACGACTTTACCGGCCAACCTCTGCCGCGCTTGCTCGAACGCGTCAAAATCAACCTGCGCGAACAAACTTTCGATCTGTTTCAATACGGCGAGGAATTCGAACCGACCTATTTGTACTTGAAATCGCGCTACATCAACGAAGAATTCCCGAATTACGCACAACAATTAAATTTCGACGAACAACTTCAAGCGCTGAATCTGTTCGACCTGAGCAGATACGGCCCGAAACCGGACGAGTTTCGCGAAACCTTGGCCAAGCTTCGCTGGGAAATCGACGACTTCGAACTGATCCGCAGCCGAAGCCTTCCGAATCTCGACGACAATTGCGGCGGTTATTTGACCTATCGGCACTTGATCGAATGCGGCGAAACGCAACAAAACACCGGCCTACCGAATCTGCCCAAACAGCCGGACAGCTATAACGCACTGTACGACTTGGCCGTCAACATACTCGATCCTGCGATCGAATATTTCGGCATGTTTCGCCTGACCTACGGCTTTTGCTCGCACGAACTTGGCAAACTGATCAAGAAGCGTGTCGCGCCGAAACTCGACCAGCATGCCGCCCACGAACGCAACACGCGAAACAATTTGATCTGCCCTCGTCTCGGCGCTGCAGTCGACTTTATCGTCGAGGACGAAAACATGCGCGAAGTCGCCGACTGGATCGCCGAAAACACGCCGTTCGACCGATTGTATTTTTACGGCGAAAACCGGCCGATTCATGTCAGCTACGGGCCGGAACAAAAAAGGGAATACATCGACATGGTCGCGACCGAATCTGGCAAACAAGTGCCGAGGAAAAGGCGATTGGCCTAGATGTAGATAGCGTCAGCGCTAATTCATAGCAACAAAGCGCCAAATAGCCTGAATCGCCAATCGAAAAGGTAACAATAAATGGTATCGAGGTCACATTAGCTAAGACGGCAAGATGACACTCCCTTTTGATCGAAAAACCGTATACGAATAAAAGGTGTGGGGTATGCCTATCGCTTTCTCAGAGGGAGGCGATTGATAGCAGGCTCATAAGTCTCTTGATATTCCTGCTTCAAGAATTGGTATAAAGCATAGAGCTGTAGATAGCCTTCATCCTGCTTTTCGGGATATTCTTTTTCATTGTCCAGTACCATTTCAAGAACGCCTAGCAAGCAATCCAAATCCCATTGATAAAGCGAAATTGGCCTAACTCCCTTGTAATTGCCAATCTTGGTATCCAAACCATAAGCCTCACTCATAAACCAAGTATGTTTTTGCAGTTCCTCTAATTGTCTGCCCGATATCTTACATTTAACCGGGATATCTCGTTTTCCAGGTTTCATCAGTTTTTCTCTTTCTTATATCATTGTAACGAAGGCAGCAAGTACGAGCCGCCCACCAATTCCAAAGTTTAACTGTTATACCGAGCCTGTAAAATGCTATGTTCGCGTTAATAGTTTTCGTCGCTCCATCAAGGATTAAGGCACGGGGCGGGTTTGAATACAAAAAGCACACGATGTGCTACACTTTTTTCCATGAAACCAATCACATGGAATCCAGAGAAGAACAAGCTTCTGTAAGAGGAACGGAATATCTCTTTCGAGGATGTGGTTTTTCACATCTCGGTTGGGGGAATTTTAGACACGTTCGAGCATCCGAATCAGAGACAATATCCAGGCCAACAGATACATGTGATTGAGATAGAGGAGTATGCTTATCTGGTGCCCTTTGTAGAATCGGAAGATGAGATTTTTTTGAAAACAATCATTCCGAGCAGGAAAGCAACCAAAGCTTATTTGGGAGGTCCGAAATGAACAGACTGGATAAAGAAGAGCAAGAAATTCTGGATGCATTCGATGCTGGCGAGTTGCAGCGAACTCCAGATTTTGAAGAACAGAAAGCGCGGCATCAGCAATACGCAGAAGCCATGTTCAAGAAAGATGCCCGTATCAACATCAGGCTTTCATCGAAGGATCTTCGTGGACTCCAGAAGAAAGCCCTGGCGGAAGGCATCCCTTACCAGACGCTTGTTGCCAGCATCCTCCACAAATATGTAGAAGGTCGTTTGCATGAAGAACGGTAAGAGGTAATTCATGCGCAACATTGACCCTGTAACACCCGGCAAGTTATTGAAAGAAGAGTTTCTTGAGCCCATGGGTATTTCTCAAAACCGCCTAGCAAAAGAAATTGGAGTCCCTGCGCAGCGATTCAGTCAAATTATTGCTGGAAAGCGTTCGATAACCGCAGATACTGATCTACGACTCTGCCGTTTCTTTGGCTTGTCCAACGGGTATTGGCTGCGGGCTCAGGCAAGCTATGATACCGAAATTACGGAAGATGCTCTTGAGGCCCAGTTAAAAAACATTCGTCCTTGGAATTCCGGGCCACCGATAAGATACGGGACATAACCAACGGTTGCACAGCGACCGCTATCAATCCTAAGCTTTGGCCGAAATAGTAACAAATATCAATTAAACCGCTTCCCACTCAAAATGAACAATATTTCGCTCAGATTTATCAAACTCGATACCGATTAACATCACCTGAAACTCACCGGTAGCGTATTTTTGCCAATATTTTCTTGCCTTGATCTGCGCCAATGCTCGCCCCGACTCGCGCTTTCCCTCCAGTACTTTAAATTCAATAATAAAAATCTTTTCAGCCAACTTGACGGTCAAATCAACCCTACCCTGGTTGCTCATATCTTCCGCGATCACATTCAACCCCAAGGCCGCCAGACAACAATAAACGATAGACGCATAATAACCCTCATATCGTGCCAATTGATTTTGTCGATACCAATCATGAGGCAAAAAAGGGGTCAGGTTACTTTCTTGTCGCCTGCTCTTAATCCAATCAGAAAGCAAAAAGTAACCTGACCCCTTTTGGGTATTAATCCAATCAGAAAGCAAAAAGTAACCTGACCCCTTTTTGGTAGACGAGGGACGTTCAGGGGATCGCTCCCACAGAACATCCGGCCCCGCGCGGGATCGAACCCAACATCTCAACTAAAACCGCTCATGATCCTTTTTGTACTCAGGATGATAAGGTCCCGCCGGCAAGCCCTTTGGAGGCGCAAAGGCCATGAAATTGGCTTTCCTCGCCAACGGCAAATAATCGGTAACCAATGCATTGATCGCTGCCGCTACCGCCATCGCAATCGGATGACCACCGCCGCCGGAATCGTGCGTGTAAGTCTGCTGGTTTTCCCACAAAACCAAGCCCGTTTTGGCATCTTTCAGAACGTATTCCATCGTGACCACGACCGACGAGGCCACCACCAAGTATTTGGTACTCCAATCTTTGATCGTGACAAACAACACCGCATCGGCGCCGAACAACTCAAAAAACCGATCCACCGGCATTTGATGAATATGTCCGGCTTCCACGAGACCGAAATCGCGCAGTATCATATCCGTCAGATAAACCGGAAAAACATAATAGCCCCGTTCAGCCAAAGGCCGGCTTATGGTGCTGATAAAAACCGATTGCGCAGTGACTTCGGGAGACTCGTTAACGACCGGCACGACTAAAATCGACCTCGGCTGATGCGCATAAAACGTATCGAGATCGAGCCGTTGACGCGGCACGCAACCGGCCATAAGCCATGCCGTTAAAATAATCGCACCCCATTTCATCGCTCTTCTCCGGCTAATTTCGCGGCTGGCAACTCCGCAGCACCCGACTTATCTTGCTGTTCGATTCGTTCTATCAATTTATTCATCAAGGCCGTGGATTCGGGATAAAGCTCGCGTTCACGGCGAAAATAGTCGATTGCTCCCGCCTTGTCTCCGCGTTGATACAACACAAAACCATAATCCGCATATAACCCCGGCGGCACAGGCATGCGATTAGCCTCTGCCTCGGTCATCGATTGCCGTAAATAAGCTTCGACTTGTTCGCCGCTGTTTTCGACATACCGATCGTAAAGCCCGTCTTCATAAGCTCCCCAATAATACAACCCCTGAGGAACGCAGCCGGCCAAAACAAAGACCGACATCACGCACCAACCAACAACCCGTAATGGAGCCATGATTAACGAGGCCGGCTTTGGCGCCGTGCATCCAGCGTCGAAACCACATTATTGATCATGTTGACAATCGCGGCATCGATAGCCTTGCCTTCCAGGGTCGAATCGAATCCGGCCGTACCGCCGAAACCCAAAGTACTGGTGGCCGACATCGTCGCATCGCCGCTGCCTTCTTGGCTGTAAAACACTTGACCGGTTTTCGGATCGACCAAACGCAATACGACACGAGCGCGAGCGCGCTGGGTTTTTTCTTTACCCAACAACCAAACGCCGCCGGTGGTATCGCGCCCTAATTCCACGACCGAACCCATGATCAAGGCATCGACTCCAAGCAAATTTTGCTTGAACTGCTGTTCTGTCGCGCCCATCAACTCAGCCTCCGACTTGAGCCTTCCGATGTCTTGTCTTTCCACGATATTGAAACGTTGCGTCGCCATCAAATGCCGCGACAACATATCCGCGGCTTGTTTGCCGATCCTATCGCCGGAAGCGTCTGTAAACAAACCGCTGCCGTAAACCGATTCATTGGTAAAACGGGACACGGCAATGGTCATCCGTTCTTCCGGCGCCAATGGAGCAACCACGACTTGCGGCCCCTTGTCGACGACATTTTCACTAATACCGCGACTGACACAGGCAGCCAAACTCACCGCCGACAATGCAACTGCATATATAACAATTTTTTTCATCAATTTACGCGAGAGCCCCGGAGCTTCAGCCGGTTGGGATAGCACCCGCCCTCAGGCGGCCTGTCTCGCTTTCTCCTTTGGATTCAATGCTATCTTCATTTCAAATAATCGTATTCGCGCAACCCGAAACGCGTGCTTTATAAAAATAAAAAGTCATCAAATCAAATTTACCGGATAGTTGGCAAACATCCGATCAGCACTGATGAAATGCATTTGCTCTTTGACGCTTTTGCTTGCTCCCAAACTCTTGTTTGGGAGTGTCTACCATCAAGCTCTGCTTGACGAACGATAAGCAGAGCTTAAAGGTAGGCATTCCCAAGTAGAACTTGGGAACGAGACAGAAGGTCGTTTGCATGAAGATCGGTAAGAGGTAATTCATGCGCAACATTGACCCTGTAACACCCGGCAAGTTATTGAAAGAAGAGTTTCTTGAGCCCATGGGTATTTCTCAAAACCGCCTAGCAAAAGAAATTGGAGTCCCTGCGCAGCGAATCAGTCAAATTATTGCTGGAAAGCATTCGATAACCGCAGATACTGATCTACGACTCTGCCGTTTCTTTGGCTTGTCCAACGGGTATTGGCTGCGGGCTCAGGCAAGCTATGATACCGAAATTACGGAAGATCCTCTTGAGGCCCAGTTAAAAAACATTCGTCCTTGGAATTCCGGGCCACCGATAAGATACGGGACATAACCAACGGTTGCACAGCGACCGCTATTAATCCTAAGCTTTGGCCGAAATATACCCATCGCACTTCAAATTTCGGCATTGATGCGTGGAGGTGCCGGGGTGTTCGGCAAAGGCTTTGACAGCAGGGATGCTGTCACAGAGCCTACATGGACGCATTCACGGCGTCCTTTGACGGACACTCCGGCGCCGAAATTTGACCAGCAAAGGGTATAGTAACAAATATCAATTAAACCGCTTCCCACTCAAAATGAACAATATTGCGCTCAGATTTATCAAACTCGATACCGATTAACATCACCTGAAATTCACCGGTAGCGTATTTTTGCCAATATTTTCTTGCCTTGATCTGCGCCAATGCTCGCCCCGACTCGCGCTTTCCCTCCAGTACTTTAAATTCAATAATAAAAATCTTTTCAGCCAACTTGACGGTCAAATCGACCCTACCCTGGTTGGTCATATCTTCCGCGATCACATTCAACCCCAAGGCCGCCAGACAACAATAAACGATAGACGCATAATAACCCTCATATCGAGCCAATTGATTTTGTCGATACCAATCATGAGGAATCGCAGCAAACAAAGCAGTCAAAGCCTGTTGCAATTGTTCCGGATCGGCCTGTTCCAAAGCCTTATAAATGCGCATCTGCTGACGCGTCGCCTGCCCGGATTGCACCAACTCCCGCAATAAATGACTATTCAGACCTGCCTTGACCTCGCGGTTTGGATAAGTCAGGTGATAAAAACGCTCCCCGCCCAAATCCTCCACCCGTTCAATTGTCAAATAGCCGGTCTGAAACAACAGGTTTTCAAGCGTAATGTCATCGATATCAAAACGGCTGAGCATCGCCTCATCGACAACCACATTCTCTAAATCGGGAATGGCATATTGCCGTTCTCTAACCAAACGAATCAAAAAATCCGGGCTACCGCTCTCGAACCAATAATTCTTGAACAAACGCTGTTCCAGATACAGCAACACATCAAACGGGTTATAGACCTTCTCACCCAAAAAGTTATAACCGTTATACCACTCGGCCAACTGGCTGAAATCCACGTCGGACAAACGTTCGCTAAACACCGATTGAATTTCCGCCAAGGTATAGCCGCATAATGTGGCATAGCGGCCATCCAACGAAATATCCCGTAAATTGTTCAAGCCACTAAACAAACTGACTTTGCTGAATTTACTCACACCGGTGAGCAACGCGAACTTGATAAAAGCATCCCTGTCTTTAATTACTGAATAAATGTTGCGCAAGCCTTCCCTAATCGCAACAGCCCGCGCCGAATGCTCAATATTGTCCAAAATCGGCTTGTCGTATTCATCGACCAACACAACGACCCGCTGTTGAAATTGATCCGCCAGCTTTTTGATCAACTCGGCAAAACGATTCGCCAAATCATCATGATGTAAATCAACCCGATAGAACTCAGCCGTCTCGTCTAAAATAGCCCGAAAACGTTCATCCAACATAGCAGCGGAATTCACGACACCCCCGCCGAAACTGATATGGATCACCGGGTAATTCACCGACCAATCCCAATGATTCTGCAAAAATAAACCGTCAAATAGCGCTTTCTCACCGGCAAAGAGCGATTTTAGCGTACTAACCAATAACGACTTGCCGAATCTTCGCGGGCGCGCCAAAAAATAATACTTGCCCGAATCAATCAACTCGGCAATCAGGGCCGTTTTATCGACATAATAATAATTGCCCTCGATCAGTTCCGAGAACGTTTGAATACCGATTGGCAGCTTTTTCATGATCTTCCACCGTGTTTAACAAAAAAAGCGGTTAAACACGATCGCCTAAAACCGCTCATAGTCCTTTTTGCATTCGGTATCATATCAATCGACAACCTGTTTATGATCATCGCTTAATGTCGCGATAGAAATTCTCGTGGGAGCCTAAGGCCATCAATTCAAGAACCAATGTGCCATCATCAAAACTGTATCCTAGCAGAGTCAGTTGCTTGTTCATTTTAAATTTGTATACCCTCAAAAACGCTAAATCTCCCTTTTTCTGCTCGCCCAAGTCAGGGTTGGCCATCAGCGCCTTGACGGCCGAATCGAGGTCGCTTTTTTGATTAGGATTAAGCTTTTTTACCGCCTTTTTGAATGTAGGTGTCTGAAATACCCTGGAAGCTTCAACCAAAATCGTAAGCCTCGAGCTTTCCGGCTTCCCGCTCTGCTTTTGCAATGATAGCCTGCCTCACAAACTCGTATGGCAAATCGGGATTGTCTTCCATCATCTCGCCGATTTTCGCCCAATGTTCAATCTGCTTCGGAGGGGTCCGGTTAAGCGCTTTAGCCATGATAGTGGCTTTTTCGATGAGGTCTTGATCTAAGCGTATGCTGCTGGTAGCCATTTGCAAACTCTCCAAAAGGTTTCCTGATTATTTGATAAAGGTCAAACGACCCGATGAACTGAATTAATGGGATCGGTAACGTTCCGGTTTTGCTAAAGCTCGTAAGTAATCGGGTAAAGTTTTCCCGATTGTAGCAATGTGCCACAATCGAGGCAAATCGCAACAAGCGCCGGAAAACTGAATTTTGATAGCCTTCTCTATCAATCAGAACTACCAATAGCCGCTACCCTTTGCTGAGGTACGGCACAACTAAAGCCTTCTCACCGGCAAAGAGCGATTTCAGCGTGCTAACAACGATTTGCCGAATCTTCTCAGCCGCGCCAGAAAAATAATATTTGCCCGAATCAATCAACTCAGCAATTAGGGCCGTTTTATCGAAATAATAATAATTGCCCTCGATCAGTTCCGAGAACGTTTGAATACCGATTGGCAGCTTTTTTATGGTATGGGTAAGGAGGTTTGAAATACGAGTACACTCAATCACTTGCCGCTTGCTTGCTTAAAAAATCAAGCATCTCTTCGTTATGCACCCGCGCGTAAATCGCCTCGACCGGCAAGTTAAAATCGATCGATTCAAAAGTAATTTCATCCCCCAAAAAGCAACCTGATTAGCAAGTTTCTTCAGCTAAAGCCCAAAAACCAGCATATCCCTGGCAGGACGAGGTTTGCAACCTCGTCCTAAACGTTTTGGCTTTGGCCGAAGTCAGCCGAATTGTTTAGGGCAAACCGAAACGTTGGGGACGGGTTAAATAACCCGTCCCGCAGAAGTGGCTACGACTGGCCACTGCTCGGACAGTTGACTTCGGCAAGCTGAAGCATCTTACTAATCAGGAAAAGTAATGCCTTGGCAGCCATGACTCATTCCGGCGAATAACTTGGATATCGACAAAATCCTGCTCGATCAACACATACTCTTGCAAGCTCGGAATATTGATGTAAGAAAGCAATTTAACCGTTTCATCCATCTTGCGTGTTGCCTTGGACAACACCTCGACAATGATAATCGGCGACTGCACATAATAAGGCTGCGATTCATCGAAATCGCAATCGACACTGACATCGGGATAAAAAAAGTTTGCCCCACTTTGACCTTCATATCCGACCCGAAAGGTTCGCAAGGCAAGCCCTCCAAATGATTGCCGAACTTTCTATAAACATTCCCAGCAATTCGCTCATGGTTTGCGCTGGGTGAATGTGACCTCGATACCCTTTATTGCTGCTTAACGTAACCGACTTCGAAATCGCGACGAAGGCGTCGCTCCCACAAGGGGCTGGATGCTCTGTGGGAGCGATCCCCAGATCGCGATCTCGGAGCCACTGATATCCAATATCCGCAGATTTATCAAACAACACCGTTTCCAGTTATACGATGACCTCTGTTTAGCAAGTTTACCGATATTTGTGTATGATATTTGTGTATAACGGTGAGCGCAGTGCATGGGAACGAGCGTTTTGTGGGGATACATCAGGGTCAGGTACCAGTTAAACGCAGGCCAATTCAGTATCATTTAGCTCGTACCTGACCCCAGTTATTAGCAATCAATCAGCTCGTGCTTTACATCGCCTATTAGCTCGCCTTGCAAGTAATCTTCTTCGGTAGTTAATTCTGTAACTTTCGGCTGTAACATGGCATATTTTTTTAGAATAGCGATTTTTTTCGTTTTTTAAAACATAATGGCCGGCTCTGCGGCAGGCAAAAATGAAGGCCGTTTTTTGGCCGGAGCTTTTGTCTGTCCGACAGAAGCCGATTGTTAACAGCTCACTGCCACTCAATCTTAAGATCCTTATGTGACTGGGCGCAGTCACGCAGATAGAGGTTGATAAGGCTCTGATACGGTAGGTCTTTTTCCTCCGCAAGATTCTTGAAGTACGCCACCGTATCTTCATCCAACCGGATCGTAACCTGCTTCTTGAGCTTCTTGGCGTATGGATTTTTAACGGAGTCGGAAAAGTCGTAATTATCACGCATGTCTGTACCCTTCATAAGTTTTTCGTTCTCGCCTATTCGCCTTACGGGCAGAGATAATTCGGATAACCTCACCATCTCTTATGCAGTGGCACACCACCAGCAAGCGAGAATGTATGCTAGTGCCGAGGAGAATGAACCGGTCCTCCTCTTCAGAATGGTCGGGGTCAGCTATAAGACGTGCGAACTCATCTGTAAAGGCAGTTTTGGCCTCCTGGAACGAGACGTCGTGCTTCTTGCGATTAGCGGCATCCTTACGAGGATCCCAGCCAAAAGAATAATGGCTCATCGTTACATTGTAGTTACATTATAATTATTATCAAGACGCCGAGTCGGATACTGTTAACGACAAGGGTAACTTGACGGCGAAAGCGTAGCTACGATAGGCGCGTAACTTTTGCCGGTCAAGTTGACCCGCTGGTTGGACAAAGCCGCTAACGCGGAGAAAAGAACCGTCGCTTGATTGACGATAAAATGTAACCACACGCCCTCATTACACGAGGGAACATTCCACGACGAATCATGCGGTTACATGGCTATGACAGCATCATCCACGTTCGATATCAAGCAAAACTATCAATCCCATCTCAAACATCTGAAACTCAAAGGGCTTCAGCCGAAGACGGTCGCAAATAACTAGGGTCAGGTACCAAATAAACGTAGGCCAATTCAGTATCATTTAGCTCGTACCTGACCCCAGTTATTAGCAATCAATCAGCTCGTGTTTTACATCGTTAATTAGCTCGCCTTGCAAGCAGTCTTCTTCGGTAATTAATTCTGTAACTTTCGGCTTTAACATGGCATATTTTTTTAGGATTCGATTTTTTTTTCGTTCATGGTCTGCGCTGTTAACGGCCATGGCCCCAACCCAGGTTATTTTAGGCCTAATACTACCTGTTTCTACCTAAATCACACCTTCATCAATTATCAAAACCAATCGTTCAGAAAGCGCATCGTATAGTTGACGTTTAATCATTACAGGAAGCCTCTCTATACGATTCAAAATGTCATCCATGCTCATCTGATCAATATGCGATATTAGCTTGCTCTCGATCAATTGCAGCGACTGCCGCTCTGATTCTTTCAGCTCAACGGGCGAAAGTATTCAGTCCCCCTCTTTGAAAAAGACGACTGTACGGATGCAGGAGGTAGGGCAACGCAGGAGCAGTTGCCGAGGGGCTAGGGGAGATTTTTTAAATAAATCCCCCTCAATCCCCCTTTTTCAAAGGGGGAGGCCAGTA
>NZ_KB455575.1:1732669-1734772 GCF_000341735.1 Methylotuvimicrobium buryatense 5G
CAAAGGGGGAGGCCAGTAATTACGCCTGAATTGCGGTAATTTGCCAACGGGGTCTGAATACTTACCAACGGGCGGGTTATTGATTGCTTTCAAAATTTTTCAGTCTCGAATTTCGTTAGAGCGTCTATATTTTCCAACGAAAAAAACTGCTGTTGCCAACTTTCGACCTTTGATCGCCTAAGCGCCTCGCTCAATTGAGCATATCGAGCTTGCACCGAATCCAAATGACACTCTACTTTCATTCGATCATCGTTTGATGATAACTAGGGGTTCATATTCTGACTCAGTTATTCCGGGATGCTTCCCTTTGTTTGCCCTGCAACCGCAATCCTTTATGTGCTTGTGTTTAATGACTTGATCTTTCAGGCTAGAAACGGTTTCGCTATTTTGATCCTACCTTTGATTTACTTGGGAACCCTAACTTGAGAATTTAGCATAAAATATAGACCTGACCCTGTTCGCTTAGCTGTCTTTGTAGACTTGGGAACGATGCCCAATTTTGACCACAACGACGACAATTTCGGCATCCTTGACCTCATAAATTATCCGATAAACGCCTTGCCGAGTGCGGTAACGCTCCTGACCGGACAATTTGATACAGCCTTCGCTCCTTGGGTTTACCGCCAAGGCATCTATTCGCTCCAGTATTTTCTTGACATCCTTTTTTGGAATAGCGTGAAGATCTTTGGTAATTGACTTCTTGAACTGAATTTCATAATTTGCCATGTAACTTTAAATCTTCCAGCAATTCCTCATAGCTCAGTGTTGGCTCTGCCGCCCGTTCTTCAAACGCACTCAGATCTTCTTGATCTTCGCGCAGGGCCATACGAACCGCCTCATTGACGAATTCAGAGACAGATTGATGCGTGTTTGCAGCCATAACCCGAAGGGCATGGTGAATCTCTGGCTCGAAGTAAACCGTGGATCTTTTTGATAATTCACTCATAAAAGGCACCTCTTTTTTGCCGATTATAGCACTTTAGCGCTATAGCGCCATAACGCTTCACAACTAACGCCGCTCATCACTCGCAAATTAACCCAGAGCGAAGCAGCGCGCATGGGGTCAAGTCTTTTAATTTGGTATCAAGTCTCGTTTATGCAAGCACATATTTGCAAAATTCAAGACCTGACCCCGTAGCTTGTAGCTTCCGCCCCGGACGTTTAAATTCCGGCGTAATGCCAGATATGCACCCACGCCTGAAACGTTGCGACGGGGTAAATACCTCGTCGCGCTTCGTTTTACTCTCATTGCTCCTTGTAGTCTTCATCATCCTGAAATTCTATTGTAATTCCTATACCTGACTCGGTGGATAATTTAACACTATATTCTCTTCCTAAATCAGCAATTTCATTACTAAATTCTTTGATCTTTTCCTCACAAGCTTCGTTATCAAATTGGGCTTCTAATTCACATAAAAAGTTATACGCTCCTTTGCTAGTCTTATTTAGTTTATTTTTAAAGGATTCATATTTCATGCGATCCATAGAGTTATCATATTTTATATCAGTAAGTTTCTCTTGTATATTTTTGAACAATTCTCCAAATTCTTGTTCTATATTCTTAAGCTCTAGTCCAGTTATATTAAATTCTTCAATATTTTCATCGTTGAGATTTTTTACAAAATTTAATATTAAATTTGAATAATAGAACTTTTCAACGCCATTCATAATATATTTAAAACCAAATCCTTTTGGTGAGTTTTTAGCTGTCTTTTTTCCAAGTTCAAAAATTTCTTTAAGCGCATTAATCATAGGGCTAGATTCGTTAGTTTTATTTGTCATTCTTGTAACCTTTAGAGGTGAATTGCAAATTGAAAAATCCGCTATTTGATATTTAAATCCCGTTTTGCGGAGACACGAAATTTATCTATTGCCGTATGTAGTGCATAAGATTCTCTATATGAAAGTATTCAGTCTCCCTCTTTGAAAAAGAGGGGCTAGGGGAGATTTTTTAAATAAATCCCCCTCAATCCCCCTTTTTCAAAGGGGGAGGCCAGTAATTACGCCTGAATTGCGGTAATTTGCCAACGGGGTCTGAATACTTACCAACGGGCGGGTTATTGATTGCTTTCAAAATTTTTCAGTCTCGAATTTCGTTAGAGC
>NZ_KB455575.1:1734872-1878043 GCF_000341735.1 Methylotuvimicrobium buryatense 5G
CGGGTTATTGATTGCTTTCAAAATTTTTCAGTCTCGAATTTCGTTAGAGCTTCTATATTTTCCAACGAAAAAAACTGCTGTTGCCAACTTTCGACCTTTGATCGCCCAAGCACCTCGCTCAATTGAGCATATCGAACTTGCACCGAACCCAAATGACGCTCTACTTTCATTCGATTATCGCTTGATAAATAACTAGGGTTTCATATTCTTACCCCAGTTATTCCGGGATGCTTCCCTTTGTTTGTCCTGCAACCGCAATCCTTTATGTGCTTGTATTTAATGACTTGATCTTTCAGGCTAGAAACGGTTTCGCAATTTTGATCCTACCTTTGATTTACTTGGGAACCCTAACTTGAGAATTTAGCATAAAATATAGACTTGACCCTGCTCGCGATATTTGCCCGTATCGATCAGCTCGGCAACCAAAGCCGTTTTATCGACATAATAATAATTGCCCTCGATCAGTTACGAGAACGTTTGTATACCGATTGGCGGCTTTTTCACACATAAACCTTCAATTCGGATGCAAACTCATGTGGATCTAACTCAGCCAATTGTGAGCGCACCCGTTGACGCAATTCTTTTGCCGGCGTTAAAACATACGCTTCATAATCAGAATGATCAGGATTTATCAACAGCAACTTCGATAACGCCGTCGCTAAACGGGTCACGGCTTTAACATCACGAATATCACTATCTTTACTAAAAATTGGGCACTGACCAAAAGGAAATTCAGTCGTGCTCACCGTGCGCAGTTGATGCAGATATTCACCAAATACATCGGCTTTCATGCCCAACCCTTGCGCGGCGTTTCCTGTCACAAAGCGTGGAATTTCCCATCCTGCAATAAACCCATGAAAACGGTCAAGCAACGCGCTTTCATGAAACATCTCCGGTAGATGCCTAATATAATCGGTTCGACGCGGTTTGCTTTCGTACAAATCAATATTCGCTAAAATCATCAAGCCGCAGTCACTGGTGATTTTGTCGCCACCAATCGTGTAATGTCCCGATTCCAAATAATCTTTAAATTTTGCCTGGATATCATCAGCGCCTTTAAAACTAATCGACTGCCCCTCATCTAAAACCAGCACATCGTTTTTCGCTAATAAGCCCACGACTTTGGTGTTTAAGTTCTTAAACAACTGCGCGGGCGTTAAACCACCGCCGCTGTTCAAATAAACATAACGGCTTAAATTCGAGAAAATAAACGATTTACCTGTGCCTTTAGGCGCAAGTTCCATCATGTTCAAATTGTTTTGCAACATCGGCAATAAGCGCAAAATTAAATTCGTTTGTTCGTTATCGCTGTATGTGCATGGTTCATAGCCCATTGCCCGCAAAATAAACGCGATCCATTCCTGCGTTGTAAATTGCTGCCGAGCTTTGATTAATTGCTGCAAATTCACCTTGCCCGACTGCATCGGATTAAATTCAATCAGCTCAATGACTTTTTTATCTTTGCCATCGTCACGCAAAATCAAACGTCCCGCCCCCCATTGCCCGCCTTCAAGCAAAGATTCGTTGTTGTCTAACACCTCATGCGTAACGCTAGCCTGCGTTTCATCCAAAGAGGGAATAGTCACCCGTTGTTTGTTATTTTTTATATCAATCTGTACTTCAAAACGGTCTAACAAAACAAGTGACTCACCGCGTTGCAATAGGCGTTTAAGTTTGTCTTTTTCGGTTTTTGTGGGCAAATGCTTACTCATGAAACCGGTAATCGCTTGATAAATTTCACTGTCCGTTTTTTCAGGTTCTTGAAAACGGGCAATAAGCCATTCTTCAACAAAACTAGGAATCGCCCTATTTTCACGAATTTTTAAACGCCGTACTAAAGCCTTATCAATCACCAATTCAGCAAAATTAGCACGGATTTTCTCGTCCAAATCTTCTTTATTCAAAACATTCCCTCAAAACTTTGTACGCCCCCATCTTTTTTTAATAAAGATGCCGGAAAATTAACATCAATAAACTTAATAAGCTGCTCGTTAGCCCCGGAATGATGATAAGAAATGACTAGCTCTATTCGAATAAGACCTTCTTGTCCATTACTGCAATTAAATCGTAACGCGACCTTCTGGCTCTTATTAACGCGCAAACTATCCACCGTTTCTGCCCCTGAAAAAACGCTGTCATTGATTTTTATGCAAATATCACTAGCGGTTACACTGGAAGTTAATACCAAATCAATTTGCCAATGCTTATCATCTATACGCCGCGCCTGATTATTTTCAAGGCTCACTTCAAGGTGCGTTTCAGGCAACTCAGGTGTTTTAGTGGTTAACGTAATAAACGGAATCAGCACTTCCTCAGGCGTTAAACCGCCGTGGGCGAGATGTCCGTCAGTCGTTAAACGCCAACGTTGTTTAGGAATAACATAGCGATCAATTTGCACAAAACTTGCCGGTATTTCGGTATTAGTTACTTTGCTTTTAAAACAGCGCTCTTTGATGTCGCCGAACGGTACACCCTCATAAAATGCTTGTGTTACTGTCATGCCATGGTCGGCGGTGATGAAAAACACAATATCGCGCCCTAACTGCTGCGCATCTTTAACTAACGTTTTAATTTTGCTTTTAATCCGATGACTAATGGGTTTCAAATCCCCACGATGCTTTTCAAAACTGACGCAATCATGCAGTCGCTCGTCCAGCTCATTTTCAAAAATGACGAACAATTTAGTCTGTGCGTCTAATATTTCATTTTTAGACTCGCGCCAACTGCGCCCTACTTTCAATGAATGAGGTTCGGGCAAAAATGCCTGATAGGTTTCCCGCAACGCCGTTTCTTGGTCGTTTGGCAATTGATTAGCGGGCTTTCCCGTTAGCACCGCCATTTTCCCGACTTCGGTTAAGGTCGGAAGTGGCGCAAATAAGGTTTCTGAAGCCAGCGCCAACTGTTCCTGTTGCGTTAGGGATTCCAGTTCAGCCAGCAATACGTCCCGATTTAATGCCGAAAGCGCATCAACCATAATCACCACAACGGCATAATCGGTGTTTAAAAATTTAGTTATTTGTTGGCTGCAATACAACCAATACGATTCAGAGCGCGAAATTCGTGCATTTTGTGTTAGCAGCCAGTCAGCAAAGCTGCCGTTAATGGTTTCATCAAGCGTCTGCTTATACGAAAACGCATGACGGCAATACTCAAAATAACCTTCGCTCCATGCCAAAACCTCTTCAACACTGGCCGAATTAGCAAGCAAAGGATACGAAGCTTGTTTTAATTTTTTAGCTAACAAGCTTGCTTCGGGGCTAGAAAAAGTGGCTACTTTTTGCGCCAATGCATCGCTGACAATCTCCGGATGGCTTTCAACTGAATCTGTTGTCTCTGTCCAAAGTTCAGGCCAATCGGCGATAAATAAATCGGCCAATGCTTCAGCCGGTATGTCATACGCTAAAACTTTACGTACTGCCGCATTCAACACTAACGAAAACGTTTCGACCAATGAATTAGCGCTTGTGTCATCCAAACAAAACAGCGGCAACCCCAACAATAGCGAGGGCAATGCTTGAGCAGGGAGAGCAATTTCTAACTGATGATAACTGGTAAAACGGCGCAAATAAGACAAATGCTGTTGATGGGCAAGTTTTTTTACAAATACGGATATGTCGCCACTCGCCACTAATTCCGCGATAAAGCACTGCGCAATTTCGTGTTCAATGTTTAAATCAAATTCGAGATGATCAACTAAGGTTTGTTTTATCGGTTCAGACTCAAGCAACAACAAAAACGCGACACCTTGATTTTTTAGCGCATCAGCAAACGCTTGAAAACTTTGCCCCGAAATTAAATCCGCACCGCAAAGGTATAATAAATTTCGTTCAAAGGCTTCAAAAGGTACTTTAATCGACGGATTTTTTAATAATCCTAACGCCACGCAAGTCTCATTCGTCAGCCAATCCGGCAACGTCAATTTAAATTTCTCAGCCACCAAAGCACGAGGAATTAACGTCTGTGTTTTCAAAACACCGTCCAAACCTTCCAGATGTTCAAACCGATGATACAGTGCTTGACTCGTTAAGCGTACCCGATGCAGCACAGGCGATTGCTCACGTAAATACTGATGAATTTGCCGTGTTACCGCTGCAATAGAAGGTTCAGAAGGCTCGACACACAGCGCATCATCAGCATCAACGCCAAAATAATCTAAAATGAGTTGCACGGGCATGAATTAAGCCTCGTAATCGCGCAACAACTCTACCAATGCCTGCTTTACCGTATCAGTGGGTAAATTTAACGCGCTAATGTGCTGACGTAATATCGCGACCACTTCGGTAGGATTTGCCTCCCCTTTTCTAGTTTCGTTAATCTGCGGTGGGTCAATCGGTGGAACTGGCTCAGGTGGCGACTGCGGCGGATGATAATCAACCAATGAATCCAATTGTCCAAGACACCTATGAATTTCCCGCTCTTCGCACTTTTCAACGGCTTGATTCAATAACGCCGAAGTCAAATCATCCGGGCTAACATGGTCACGCTCTAATAAATCACCTACTTTTTTAGCAAAATCACTGGCTCTTTCATGCGTTAAACGCAAAATCAAATTTTCCTTGTCTTGAACAATTTTAGTTAAAAATTCTTTCCAACTTTGGTTGATTTCATGGCGTTTGGCATCTTCGATGCGGGCAAAATCATCTAGCGCGATTTTTAAGGCGTGTCCGGTGTTTTCGGTACCGAACGCGTCTAAAAGTTTGTCGGCGATTTCTTGCTGTGTTTTGCCGACGGCATTAAAAATTTTCACCAACTCCTTGGTCGCTTGGTTCAATTGTGGCGATTGTTTGATGACATCAGGCTTGTGGACGATAAATTCACGCAGTTTAGCGACCGCTTGCCCCGCAAAATCCGCATCAGTTTGATCCGGCTCCCTTGTCAATTCGAAATATTCATTAACGGCTTGCAAAACCTTTAATTGTTTCGAGCTAAAATCATGCAAACGAATCGTAAGCTTGCTGTCGGCAACAAAGGCATTGTTCAAATTCACTGCAAAATCGGTTTCAGTGCCGCAACTTCCCCAGCGTAAGCGATTGACATCATGGCGAATGGCGACGGCGGCAAGAATAGCTATGTTACAAGCGGGAATGCCATAAGGCGGCGATACCAATTTTTTGCGCAAATCGACGACCGAATAAGTTTTTTCGCGTGTGCGCGTCAACGTGTCGAACAAAAGCATCAACACATCTTTGATGCCCCCCTCGGTTTCATCAACTCGCTTAATGTCCCAGCGCTTAGGCTCGCGCTGGATGAACAAATTATTCGCGCCCAACACGCCATCGATCAACGCCGATGTTTCGCTGGTATCATTACGTTCGCCCAGCAAATCAGTTTGATAACTGAGATTGCTATCAAACTCTAAAATGCGTTCAACGATTTTTTGAGATTTCGACTTACCCGTGTAGCTTTCATTATTCAGGCCATTCATATTCATGGCGCGAATAGGAATTTCATTAAGGTATTCGGCTTGAATTTTTTCGGCCAACACTCCTTTAAATTCATACCAGCTTTTGCAATCAATCGCCTGAGTCGCGCCCGCTTGCAAAATCTCACTTCTTCCGCTGGTCAAGCCTTCACGGCCATAAAAAATGTGCAGAAGTCGCTGTAAATCCGTGCGGGATTTTTCCCACTTTGCCGTAAGTTGACGGCGTAAATCATCGGTTGCCGTTTTTTCCTTCAGCAATAATTCAATCGCCAGATAACGACATAATAAGCCGCTAAATTTTAATTCCTTGCCTTCATAACTAACCGACTCAGAACGAATACCGCTAGTTGGCAACCAAAAATAAAGATTAGCGCGAGCCGTTTCTTGAATCCTAGCTTTAACTTGCACGATCTCTTCCGCGTCCTTCGCTAATACCAAATAAACGTGTCCGCTGATAAGCGGGTTAGTCAATTTTAAAGTGTTTGGAAACGGCGGCGTAAGCAAACTGACCTGAAAGGAACGAACAATGCCGCAAAGCGATGGCTCTAAATCGTGCTCTCCTAAAATGGGCAACAAATCCGCTTTCATTTCAGGATGGTCATTTAGCAAGGTTTCCAGGCTGCGGCCCGCAAAATAATTTAATTTTTCTCCGATTAATTTTTCAACATTTATCCCCGTATCCCCCAGCAATGTCCATTGTTGGGTCGCGTCATTTTTCCAAATCAATGCGGCAGCTTTTAGCCAATTCAAATCGGTATTTAATGTCGATGCGGCTAATGAATTCGGTTCTGTATCGTACAAGGCACAGGCTAAAAAAGCTTCATTGGTTTGAAAGTTTTCACCCAAAAATTCACTGAGTAACAGCAATTTTAAAATGTCGTGCTTACCTTGCGATTCGTTAACCGGGATTTTACCCGCAGCGCGTTTATAACGTTCCCATTCGTGGCCGTTATATTTTTTGATGGCCTCGCTGTAGTAATCGACCAGTTCCGGCAGGCGAATCAACTCATCGGTAAAAAGCCCATTTTCGCTTATTGCACGCGCGTTAATCGCGTTTTTGTTATCCCGAAAAAAAGTCAAGGCGGTACGAGTCGCTTGCGCCATAGCTGATAAACCAAACAAGCCAGCGGCCATGACGGGATGCAACGGATAAGTTTCGTTGCTAACTTCATGCAAATGTTGTCCCAAAGTTTTAAACAACGGCAACGCACTACAAACGCTAATCAGTTTTTCTTGATTAGCTTTAGATTGCGCGAATTGTTGTTGACCGAATTCCGTCCATGATTTTTGCATGCCCAACAAGTGATAGCCTTCACTCTCAGCTACCGAAAGTTCGATTTTAAATGCTTTAAAACGCCCGAAAATAGCTTCTAAACGGTTTTTTATCGTCGCGTCGCAATTCATCCGCTGCCCGTATTCGGTAAAAGAAACATGCGTTAAACCGATAAACAGCGTATGCCCCTGAACAGGACTACAAGCGGATTCGACAAAATGTTGCAAGTCAAAAATCTCTGCAACCGCATTACGATAGGGATTACTGATTAACTCCTCCAATGCCAAACCGAATTCATCCCATAGCACCAAAATGCCACCGAATGAATATTTTTCGGCTAAGTTTTTACCCGCCTCGACATAAGCCTTAATAAAATTACTACCGCCTTCACTAGCCGGATTAAACGCTTGTCCGTGACAAACCGCTTGATGCCAACGTTTAAATAATTCCAACGCCATCGGCTGATGGTTTTTTAAATCATCGCACATATCCTCGGTCGTCAGATAATGTTCGGCCAACTGCCATTGAGATAAATCGGCTTTTACAAATTCGGGCGATTGGCTGCACATGGTTTCAAACCGTTTTAGGCACACATCATATTCGGTAGTGGGCAAAATATCGGCGGAATTTATGCTCGGATGGCGTTTGATAGCGTCATAAAGCCCCTCCATGAGCTTATCGCCAAGTGCGGGGGTTTCTGAACCGTATAAAGAAACCAATAAATAAGGTTTTGCATTCTTATCGTCGGCGGCTAGAAACGTGTTATTCAGATTATCAGCAAGCGCGGGCTCGCCAAAATTGCGTAACCGATCAAAAAAATGTTGAAAAGCGCTATCGCCCGAACCGTCGCGCAATAATTGAGCAATGAGCACCGACAAATGGCTCTTTCCAGAACCATAACTGCCGTGGATATTGAGTGCGCGTTGTTCTTGGGTAGCATGTGGCAGAAAAGCCTCGCACAGTTGTTTTAAAACCGCTACCGCCGCTTTAGTGGGCGCAAAACTTTCAACTAAATGGTGATCGCTTAAACTGCGTTGAACGACAATCGCAGCGTCATTTGAATGGGCATTGATGGTAATAATTTCATTTAAGCAAGTCATGAAAAATCCGTGTTAACAAAGTGCTGTTTTTGTTGAAACCCAAGAGGTGACAGGTATAGCATCTAATGCGTGTGGGCTAAAATAATGTTGGTTAATTTTGGCAAAGCTATCGCCCTCGGCAAAAACCACAATAACAGGATGGCCACCGTGCCGTGTGCTTAACGCAGACCAAAAAGCCTGTTTATCCAAAATGTCCCAGCGGGAAAGCCAGTAATCCGGTTGACTAATAATCAAACCGGTATGCGGCGCATCGAAGGCTTGGGCGATAAAATATTGGCGCGGACACGGTAAACTCGGCGCAACGCTAATATCGGGTTTCTCACCATTCCAAACCGTATAATGAGGCAATTGCATTTGTAAGATATGAGTGACTTGCTCAAGCACCGCAAAATTTTTGCTGGAAAATGCCAAATGCCGATAACGCACTATTGGCGCATGATAGTGGGTGATCACGGTTTTAATTTGAGCTTCTAAAAGTGCTTTGTTCATAGCGAGGTATCGTTGGTGTTTTGCAGCAATGAAATAACCGCACTTTTAATTTCATTTAACTTTTCTTCGCCCAGTTTGCCGACAATGCCGGAAAATAAACTTTCATGTGCCGTGAATAATTTACCTACCCTCGCATAACTTACACAGTGCAGGCTACCGTCGATAAAATTGTCATTGTTTATTTCAATAGCCCGAATGTCCGTATAAGCTCTGCTGGTAATTTGGCACGCAACCCAATCGCCCCGTTCAGCATTGGCTAATAACAAAGCGGGACGTGATTTATTTTGCGTTAAATCTGAAAAAGGAAACGGCAACACCACTACTTGACCGGTTGTAAGTGCGCCCATGCTTCATCCTCCTCTGGTTTCAGCCAATCTTCCGATAAGGCTTGCTCCGATAAAAGCGCCGATTCATAATTTATCGGCTCTAACAGGGTTAACAATGCATAGCCAACGGGGAGTTTTTCTGACGATTTCAAAGGAAAAACATGACCGTCATCATCTATCCTAACTTCAATTGTTTGTAACATGCCAGCCTCCTTTGTGCATTTTAAAGCCAAGTATCGTTGCCGTATTGTAATAGCGGCAATAGGGTTATTTTCGGGTCGCAGCGTTCGGTAAACGACACCGAATCTAAGTTCACCGCCTCGGTAAAACTAAAGTAATCTTTCCAAGTGTTGGTTTGGTTCATGCGACGCAAATGTTGTCTTAGTTCTTCAGGCGAGCAGCACAAGAAATGCGCAAACCCCGCTTTAATAATTTCCGAGAAATCGACAGTAGAGCGACTTTTAAAACTGTGAAATTTCAACATGGCGAGAGCATGGATGATGATTTCATCGGTGAGTTTAGGTGAGCCTAAACGAACCTGTATCTGTTTGTCGTCTTCGTGGTTTTTGCGGATTTCAATCAGACCTAAATCCGCGAGCGGGCGGTCGTTTTGGAACATGCCTCGAACACCTTGCAAATTAGAGTCGAGACTTCCTTTTGCGGCATCTTCAATAACTAAATTTATTCTGTTTTTTAAAGAATCCCATTTGAGCCAATCTTTAGAAAGGTTATCCAAGCTTTGGAAAAATGCGGCATAAGGTTCGTTTCTTTCAGAAAAACAAATTGATATATGAATTGCCCACCATGTTGATGATTTGTTTAATACTGGGTCATTACTATAGATGCTGCGAGCAAAATCGGTTAACTCATACTCGCCCGCTTTTATTTTATTGATTAGCTGCGAAGCTTGCATCCAACCTTGAATGCCTTTTACAACGCCTGAGCCTGCAATTAGAGCTTTTTGCGTTTCCCTAAAATTATTTTTAGAAAAAAGATTTCGGTTTTTTCTAACAAGGTCAATAGTTTTACTTGTCCAGAATCTCGATAAAGAGAAAGTTTGATTTCCTATTAATGCCATTGGTGATTTCCTATATTCAAATAAACATTGTTTTTCAGTTATGTTTAATAAGGCAAATACTTTGTCATGTAACTTAGGGTCGATATAGGTTTCCAAAATATAGTTGAAGACTGACCTTAAAATTTCCTTATCTTGATTGAAAGCGTTATATACCTCTTCAATAAAACCGCCTGTTACATTATTATCAAGCAATTCTTTTTTGTATAAATGCCCAACACTTGTGCGCTTTAAAATTTTGCTGCCAGTGACTTCCCAAATACCGTCATTTTCTAATTTGCCGAATGGGTAATGAGCGTTTTCGCTTTTACCTTGAATATCAAGTTTCAAAAAAATATCTTGAAATGCGTTATCAATTCCCTGAAAACCAAGTAATCTGTCTTTGCCATGAAAACATTGAGCCAGAGCGTAAAGCAATAAAATAGGTTTATGCAAACTGATTTGATCGTTTTCTTTATAAACTCTGATTGATTTGAATGTATTTAAGATTTCTTGGTTATTCATATTTACAACATACAGATTAAACAACCTTCGTCATCGTCATCATCATCGCTTGAAAGAGTTTGCATTAAACCTTTAGATTTTTTTTCTTTACTTGAACTTAAAAAAAACTTTGCTTTGATTTCATTTTTTCGCGCTAATAACTCATCCAATGATTCGCCTTGTGACCGTAATCGTTTAGCCCCCCATCACTAAAAAAGTAGCATCTCCCGTTAAAACATGAAAAGCTATAGGACATGACGTTGAGCGACCGAGACCTTAGCCAAATGGACACGGACTATCTGGATGATTTGCCGGAGGGTGAGTTGCGTCCATTGAGTAAGCAACTGTTGGCGGATCTCAAAGAAGCCCGAGAACGACTCAAACAATCCCCGGATACGAGTTCGCGTCCGCCGTCATCCCGGGAGCCTTGGCAATCGAATCAATCCAGCGCCGAACCGTCGGAAGAAGCGCCGGCAACGGACGACTTGTCGGCACTGGATTCGTCTGAGTCTTCGTCAGATGACTTACCTAGCCAGGACTCGGCAACACCTCCGGCGGCGACCGGTNATAGCGNAAAGCCTAAAAAAGCCGGGCGCCAAGTCGGTANCCCAGGCTATAGCCGCAACCTGACCTTACCGGTGACACGGACAATTGAGCATCGCCCGGATTGCTGCGCCGCGTGTAGGCAATCGTTTGCCGACAACACCGACTACCGACCCTGGAACGCCCGGTTCGAACTGGAGCTTGAAATCGGCAACGCCGAATCGCCGAAATTACAAATCGAACATAGCCGACATGACTACTTCTCGGCGACCTGTCCCTGCGGTCATCAAACCCGCGCCGAGCCCGGGCGAGGCGCCGACGAAGATGGCTGGAGCGTAGCCCTGAGCGAATGGCATCTGTGCGGCCCTCGGTTGGTTAGCTTTTTGGTTTATCTCTCATTGTCCCTACGGGCATCGCGCAGCAGAATCCAAGCCTATTTGCGCGATTGGCTGGGAATCTACCTCAGCACCAGCACCATCAATCAATGCATTCATGAAGCGGGACGTGCCGTTGCGCCGGTCGTCGACGAGCAGTTGATCGCGGAACTCAAGGCCGCCGGCCTCTTACATATCGATGAAACACCCTGGAAAGAAGCCGGGCAGTTATTTTGGCTCTGGGTCTTTGTCAGCGCACAGACGGTGATTTATCAAGTGGGCAAACGCCATCGTCTCGTCGTGAACCAGCTCTTAGGGGAAGCGTTTTGCGGCTTACTGATGACCGACGGCTACAGCGTCTATCGCATCTTTCCTAGGCGCTTGCGCTGTTGGGCGCACTTGGTGCGCAAGGCCCGAGCACTGTATCAGTGCCTGGATAGCGAAGGACAAGCTTTCGGCGAAGCCTTGTTATTGGCCATGATCCTGTTGATGCGCAACATCCACCGACTCCGCGAATCGCCGCCGGATGCCGAATCCTTATGGGCGCAGAATCAACAGTTGCTGACCTTGCTGCGCTCGCTCTGCGAGACGCACCGAGACATCGCGCATGTTGACAGCCGACAATTAGCCGGCGAATTTCTCAACGATTGGGAGGCCATCGTGCGCGTGGTCGAAACGCCGGCGCATCCATTGACCAACAACGTGGCGGAACGCAGTTTGCGGCACTGGGTATTGCTGCGCAAAATCACCTTCGGTTCGCGGACGGCACAAGGCAGTCGCGTGGTTGCCTTGCTGGCGAGCGTGATTGATACCGCGCGTTTGAGAGACCTGAATCCTTGGGAGTTTATTGCTCAAACACTGGCCGAACGCCGTAAAAACCAACCCGTCCCTCGTTTGCCTATGCCGGTTTTGGCGTGATAGGAACAGGGGGGGGCTAAACGATTACTTGTGACCAGGTATATCTTTTTCCCGATTTCTCATCGTACTTTTCATATTTTTTAGCATCTTCAAATAAGTCAGGATGGTTTTCGTATAATCCTATCCATTCTATTTTTCGCTGATAAAAACAAAAATGACAACCTGATCGGCTACGCCATTCATAATATTTAGGTAGTCCTAAACCAGAATCTTCAAGTAACTTAATAATATCGCTTTTTACTAAACCATCTTCCTTGAATGGAAATACTGCTTTGATATTTGGTTTTGAAGAAATATAACCTTCCCTTTGCGGTTCGTCTGCTCTAATACCTACATAACTAATAACCTCATCATCACCAACAAATTCTTCGAAAGGTTTGAGTTTTAAATTGATAGTACACCACCTCTGCTGCGCAGATGGTAAAAAGTTATTATGTAACTTAAGGTAATAATCAAACTGCCTGCCACCATTTAACCTTACGATTTCCTTTCCTAAATAATCTTCCATTAAATCAACAAACTCTAAAGTCTCGGGAAGCTCTGCGCCTGTATCGGTAAAGTAATACTCCATCTCCGGTACCTTATCACGCATATAAATCGCAAGCGCCGCGCTATCCTTGCCGCCGGATAAGCCTAATAAATGCCTGACTGGTTTTTGATCGCTCATGATTACATCTTCCTAACATTAAATATTTATAATTGGCGTCAATCTTGATTGCTAATCATACATCAATAACTAGGCTTCAAGTTCTGTTTTTCGCTGTTTTCTAAACGCCGATTTGGAAACCTCTTCACGCAAGCCCTTGCTTGCCGGTTCGTGAAGCTGGAGCTTCTCATACTGCATTCCCAAGCAAAGAGCTTTGGAATGAGTGAAGACGTAAGTATTCAGACCCCGTTGGCAAATTACCGCAATCCAGGCGTATTGTTGGCCTCCCCTTTGAAAAAGGGGATTGAGGGGGCTTTATTTAAAAAATCTCCCCTAGCCCCTCTTTTTCAAAGAGGGGGACTGAATACTTACGTGAAGACTAATCCAATATTCAGTATTAACTATTGTCGATGGGTAATTGTATTTTGATAGCCTTCTCTATCAATTATTGCTTCGAATAACCGCTACGCTTTATTGAGGTACGGCGCAACAAATACTTTCACGCTTTCGAGAACCTCAAGCAGCCGTTGCGCTAATTCGAATGCCTTATTCAATGTTATCGCTTGCAACTCGGGATCCTCCGGTTAGTCTTGCGAAAAAGAGTTTCTGACTTCTCGCATAAGCAGCCAATCGTCCGCCGAATCGATTACACCGATTTTTTCCAAGTGATAGAGCTTATCGATGAATGCTTTTAATTCGCCGGGCTCTTTAGTCAATTCCAATACTGCCGGAAATAACTGCGCCCCCATCAGATCTTGTAGCTTTGAAAAACGCGTCGAAAACTGATCAAGTATTGCAAGTTCTACATTGCTTAATCGCGATAACGCATCTGCTGCAAATGGCGAATGCGGCTGTAATTCTGTCATAGCCCAACGGAGCCGTTCGGCATGACGGTCACATATTTTCAATACGCCTTCGATTTGCTCTTTCATTGCAATCGCACCCCAGTCTGTTTAGCTATCCGATAGATCGGCAAATCGACTGACGTAGCGGCTCTGTGCAAAACGATATCGATTTTTTGATCGCCGATTTTTTTTTGTGGAGTTCGCGTAAAAACTGTAATTTGGCCGTTATCAATTCCTCGGCATTTTGTGTTGGTGTTTCGATATACAAATCAATATCGCCGCCTTTGCGTGTATCGTCAACTCTCGATCCGAATAACCAAACCTGCACTTCCTTGCCGAAGTAGCGTAACGCACTTTCACAGATGGCTTGCTTTTGCATGGGGCTTAGACGCATGATTCGTCCACGTTTCTGATTGGGCACATCTGCCTGATTTGCCGCGGCATTGGGATTGCCATGCGCCCAGAAGGCAGCATCTCACCCGCCGTGCTCATCCAGCCATGTTTGTAGATCGCTCAATTCTCTGAAATCCAACAACGCATCGGCCAAGTCTTCCAGAGCTTCGAGTGAGAGTGCGGGTAATCTTGACAGCAGTTGTTCGAGCGTTGGTTGTAGCCCGAGTTTTCGGCGCAATTGACGGTTTATTAGCGCCATGCATTCGCTTTTACGACCTTCTTCGCGACCTTCTTCGCGGCCTTCTTCGCGACCTTCTTGTCTCAGTAATTGTGCTATACCCATGGTTTCACCTGCTTCTGATAGATAACGCTCACAATAGTTTTGTGTTTCTTGCTCGGTAAGATCCGCATAGTAATCAATAAATTCCACATATTTCAATTGCTTTTCCGGATTGCGTTCCAACGTCGCCAAGCCTATTTGCGCATCGGAATAGATGTCCAGTTTGTCCTCCGGCGCATACTGCATATTCGGCAGATTCAGCCGAGCCACGATGTTATCGCTCTGACGATAGTGTTCCGCCGGCAGGCGCTTTAGTTCGCACGCTAAATAAAGAAACTGCAAATAGCAGTATCGTTCACCGCCCAATTTCAATTCCTGTGGACGTCTGCCTTCGTTCAGAAATATGACAACCGGGACAATTCGATCGGTATCCATCAGTTCTGACAAATCCAAACAATAATGCGCCAGTCGGTGTATCGAAAAACGGCGCTGTTCGGTTTCTTCTTCGAGCACGAATAAAATTGCTTCTTTTCTGCCATCCGGCCATTCCACCAACAATGGCACGTCCAATTCACGAAAGCGGTCTCCTAGGCGATTTTTCAACTGTTCTTGACGAATTGGAATGATACGCGCTTGTGCGAAGTCAGCTGTCGCTTCTTCAGCCGCGAAAAACTCCAGCGCTTGAAGCGGATAATCTAAAATCAGGTTTTTGAAGTTTTGATCATGCATGAAAATTCATTACCTTTATTTCTTTCAATTAACACGAGTAACGGCTATATCAATTCCTTCATGAACCTCCCGAGAATAGCCTGTTTTAGCGCTTTGTTTCCTTGATCTAGCCGGGGGCGATAGCCGTAACCCGATCATCAATTGGGTACCCTGCCGGGTTACGCTCAAGCTAACCCGACCTACATTACTACTTTCTTATTCAAATAAACGACTTAATAGTTCGTCTCGGGTTAGATTAAAATGCGATGCAACATCGTTCAATATGGCTGATAACACACCCGTTCTCAGCGGATTATGTGCTGGGATTGTTATGTGATGTTCGCCTTTTTCTAATGTCGTTAACCGCATGTGGCTACCTGTTTGCCGCGTTATTTGGTAGCCTAGAACCGCTAATTTTTTAGCGAGTAATATTCCTGTTAGATCTCGCGGCAACTTCATGCTGCAATCACTTCGTCACGGACAAAATGCAAACGAATAATGCTCGGCTTGTCTTCCGACTCGAAGTGGCAGGCGACCGCATCTCGAACATTAGCATGCAGTTGTTCTATATCATCCGCCTCGGTATATATTGAACAGCCAAGCGCTTTAGCGATAAAACCGCCCTCCGCGGCTTCTTCTACAACAAAAATTATTTCGTTCATTTGCGCATTATCTCAGTTGTTTTTAATAATAATCCTAGAAAGAGCAGTTGGCATGTGTTGTAGACCGTTCGTGCTGAGCCAAGTCGAAGCATGAAGGGTCTACAACACTTTCACCGGCCTGGTGAAGCCTCAAACTACCGTTCACCCTTCGACAGGGCTCTCCTGAGCGCAGTCGAAGGGCTCAGGGCGAACGGTAGTTTGAGGCTCTCAGCTGCTCTTTTTAGGATAATCGTTTCACGATCATAACCCGAATATCTATAGAGTAACTATTCAGTCCCCGGCAATTATCGTTCCCACGCTCTACACCACTGCCATTAAGTTAAGCCGTCACAGAGATAAGTAATGCTTGCATTCAGGCTCTAATGTGCCTCAAAAGCTTGCCATCCATGGCACTGGATTCCTCCACAAATCCGTACGGAACGGATTTGAATTTACCCGAAGGGCTCCGGGCAGGATAGCCCGGAGTGAATCCATGACGGAATGACGGGTTTCCCTTAACTTAATGGCAGTGACGCTCTCCCGCTCATCGTTATACATAAGTCAAAAATTTCTCTTTTGCAATCTTAGCCAATGAGAGCTCGATACCTTTATTGTCATTTAACACACTCGGCTATCCTTCACCTAGCGCTAGGCGATCCGCGTAGGGTACGCTGTGCGTACCATGGTAACCCCGCAATGTTCATGTGCCAACCGAACCGTCAGGGCACGGCTTTGGTACGCGCAGCGTACCCTACAATTTATGTATAACGATGAGAGCTCTGCGTAGGAACGATAGTGGGATACGAATAATTACTCGATCGACACCCTTATTCAAGATGACCACTCCTTTATCAATCGCGCAAGAATAGCCTGTTTCAATGCCTGGCTTCCTTGATCCAGCTTCAGTTCCGCTATTTTGGCGTCGGCCTGTTCTTTTAATTCTTCGGTCAAATAGGCCACTTGTTTGTATTCGCCATTTTCGCTCACGATGCGGATCAACGTCGCTTCACTGCCGGCTTCTGCTTTTTGTTGCTCGGCGTGGACGATCGCAAGCTCTTTCAGTCTTCCGCTTAATTCGATTAAACGATAAGCGGCTTCGGTGGTGTTGTTTGGCTTCCATTTATCGGGCGGCGCTTTGCCTAAAAATGCGGCGACCGATTCCAACCAAGCCGTATCGGTGTCTTTGTCGTTCTGCAATCGGATAATGAATGCCTTCAAGCCTACGCCATCGATTGTATAGTTTTCCAGGCCGGAATAGCGTTGTTTCAACGTTTGCCTCAGACTTTTTAGATCGACATTTTCGTTCATGTCGAACGCCTGGCTAAGTTGCTGTTGAAATTGCACCAATAAATTTTGATAGGCTTTGTTCAGGATATTCAGGCTTTCAACCAGAACATTTAAAAAGTCGTTCGGATTGCTATCGTTAAAGTGTGTTTCGTCGGTATATGCATGGAAACCGCAGGCTTCCGGCAACTCTTTAAATAAGAGTTGCATTGGGCTTTGAGTGTTCTGGAATGCATCGCGCACGGCCTGAGCTTTTTGATCCAAATTTCGGCTCGCTAAGGTATAAGGCGGCAATTGATGAATGAATTTGGCCAAGGGTTTGACGATGTCTAACAGTGTGCTGTTTTCCGGCGATTTTCCGACCAATTTTTCTAAATATTGATTAAAGAGATCGGCTCTAATACCACTAAAATCAAAGGCTTCAATGGAAAATAATTCAGGCCGCTTTAATAAAATTTCAAAATATTCTTGTGACACATGCGGACAAAACACACCGCTTTCGTATAAAGCTAAGGAGCGTTGTTTTGAGAGGTAATAGGCGATAAAAAGCAGCGGCACAACACCTTGTTTAATACCGTACGGCGGCTTGCTCAACAATTTATAAAGCGCCGTCAACGGTTGCGGACGGCCGTCGGATTTTAAATAGTTATCAATGCCTTGCCATACACGAAACAATTGATAGGCATTATCGGGCGACGGTTCGACAATCTGCCAAAAGCCATTGCGATTGACATGAATGCCGGTTTCTTTAAAAACCGCTCGGTATATGGATTTTTCGGGGGGATATTTGGTCGAGTCAAACCCTAAGTCTTCTAGGTGCGCATGGTTTAATAAGGCCGCTACTAATTTATTTCTTGCCGAGCTTGCTTGCGCCGAGATTTTGTTACGGTTGACTAATTCATTTTTGATAATCGGCGTTTTGGCGTAAACAGTCTGCAAAATTGTAGACAATTGATGTTGCAATGTCTTTTTGTTCGCTATGTTTAGCGTATCGGCTCGCCAAATCCACAGATTTTGTTCCGGTTGTTCCAGTATTTGATTTAACAGAAACGCTTCCGTTTGCCGTGCAGCGTTCAATCTGTCTTTCAATTCCCTCCCCGCAACGGGGTCCGATTTTATCTCCGGACTTTCGGTTTGAATTCTTTCCAAGGCCAATACTTCAACTATCGCGTTGTACAGTTGAGTTACATTGTTACACAAGGCAAATAATGTCAGTTCGTTTGCTTCTTTCGTGATGTTGTAAAAAGCATTGAGTGCGTCCGAATCCTCCGCCAAAAAGAAAATTATGCGCGGCGAATCGTTTTGCTTAATCTGCTTTAAGCTCTGTTGAGACGAGGCATATATTGGCTGAAAGTAGCGCAATGTCCCGGTTGCAATGGAATATCTTCTGGCTACGATCGGCAGTAGCGTTTTACGCTTGTTTAATACGTCGGACAAATCGATTCGGCCTAGCTGCTGAGTAACTTCATTGACTTGCGCTTCTAGGTCAAAATCACTGCCTTCCCAGATTCGATACTCGGCGCTGAATTTACGATAGGTGATAATCGATTTAGTTTGCAATGACTCAAGGTCTACAATGACCTGGTCGGTATCTGGGAAGCATTGTTGCAACAATGGGTAACTTGCTTTTAATCCGCCGTGGGCGCCCATGATATTGAATAAGCCGATGGTCTTTAGCAGTTTGATTTCACTATCTTTAGCATCCCCTAAGCGCTCGATCGCAATCAAAACTTCTGTCCAACGTCGATGCGTCGCATGGTCGGAGGTCATGGACGGTTGATTTAGAATAAAGTATTCAAATATTTCCCAAGGCGGCACCCAATCGCCGACATTATGCAGGCGTTTTAGTCCATCTTGAAATCCGTAATGCTCTTGGCTGCCTAAATAGCTGAATAAGGTGCGCTCATTCTGCGCCACTTTTTGACATAACACCGGTAAAATCAACGCGGCAATGGGATGTAACGGGTAACATTTTGCTAGTATGTCTTCGGCAATTGCGGCTGATACCGAGACCGGTAGGGCATTTTGTTTAGCAAGTACCGAAATGATTGTTTGGGTCTGTTGTCGTATCGCTATACGCTGAGATTCTGTTAAGTTCGATTTAAAAGCGGCGGCAACGACACGTAATGTTTGTTCGGCTGATTCCAGGAAAGGTATGCTTTCAAAACGCCCCTGTACTTTTACCCATTCGTTAAGCAGCGTTTCTCCGAGGCCTTTTGAATATTGTTCAAAAGCCTGATGCATAAGGACGACGAGTAACACATTGGCTTCTCCGCCTTTATAAGCATATTCGGCTAATGCCTGTAACAAATAAATATCGTTAGCACCCTGATGTCGTGCTTCGTACTCAAGAAACTTACCTAATTCGTCAATAACAATGAGAACGCCTCTGCCTCGCGCGTGAAGAACGGCTTGTTTCAATCGATGCAGTAAAGCGAGTATTTCGCTAACCGTTGCGCCTTCCTGTGCCGCGGCTGCAAGTTCTTTTATGATGCTTGGTTTTTTGCCTTGTTTTTCTTGCCAAAAGCTTTCCGCCGCCCAATGCATCGCTTTCAGCAATCGCCTACTCAACGATTCGGAACTACCTGTTAATATCACAGTGCAATAAGCATTGGATTCTTGCGTATGGGCAATATATTTTTGCGCCAACGCAGGATTGTGTTTTGTTAACAAGCCTTCTGCCGTAACGCTTGTCATGTAGTTTGGGTGTTCTAGTAAATGTGTCAGGAAAATGGCAAATGACGATTTTCCGGAGCCATAAGGCCCCACTAATGACCATGCTCTTGGCATGGATTGGTCATTAAACGTCGAGGCAATTTTGTTCAACACCAGCATCGCTTTTGATGTTGGAATGTAGGCGTTTAAAATTGGACTTGAATCGATGTCTCTTTCGAGATTGATGGATCGAGTATAGTGCGTATCGACTTGTACGAATGCTTCCATTATGCGTTAACCCATTCCCTGTTTTCATAGTGATGGCGTAAAAAACTTAACGATTCGACGTTTTCATCATCGCGAAATAATTGATTAATCCCTGCGGTCTCATTGATTTGGTAAACGCGCGGATAACGCTCGATTAAGCGCTCAAGCTTGGCTAATAATTCGCTTTCCGTTAAGCGAAATATGCTGCCGATAGCAACCCCTTGTTTTTCGCCATACATTAATTCGGCTATAGGCAATGTTGATATTTTACGATGATTAAAAATTTCATTAACAGCGTAACCGAATACAGCCAAAGGCAAGTGATTACGACGTTTCAGACGCGTTAAATAATGCTGAGGCGAGGTTCCTGCCGATATCAATTGCAACGAAGCCAACGGCACATCTAAGATATCTTCCAGGTCTACTTTTGCCGTGGCTTTTGTCTGGCTATACATTCTTAAAATAAGATTTATTTCGTTCTTGACAGTTCTTTCCGAATGTTTTCCTGTCAACTCTTGATTAACAAAATCGACAAGCGAGTTGGCCGCTTCATCTACTGTAAACTCGGACTTGTGGAAACAATTGAAAAACCAAAACCAAGCCGTTGCCAATTCAGCATTAGAGGCTAACATCCAATGGATTAACCATAGCGTTGCTTCATCTTCAAGATAAGGATCCCAACCCTGTTCTGAAAATAACGCATTTCCGATTTCCGTTGCGTGTAACCCATCCTGACTGACTTCTAACATTTGTGTTGCGCGCAACCAATAACGGATAGCATTCACCATGTTTTTGCCCACGCCGAGTTGAACGGTGGCTTCATCGGAAGAGAATATCTCGTTATTGTGCTGAAACGCTTGAAATCCTTTTGTTAGCCAGCCGTAACGTAGAGCAAATGTTTCATGTCGGCCAAAAGCCGCCTTATTGGGCGTGAGAGATTTGATTAAGCAATCCATGTTTATGTGTAAATTCAATTTTATGAGCAGGCGGCATTATACATTTATCCGTAACTAACTTTAAGGCTGTGCATGCATTAGCAGCTGAAGCATAAGTATGAGGTCGGGTTACTTTCTTATCCCCGCTCGCCGGCATAACGCCTCTCGATGGTCTTGAACCCGACGATACGCCCCCTGCATTGATGCGTGTCATGCCATTTTAGACCGGATCGGGTTAATCGTCAGATTCACCAAGAAACGACTTACAAACTCAATGAAACTCTTGTACTATTGGCTGGTCTGAATTATCCGTAAGTTATTAATTGACATAGGAGTCATTAAACATGAGATTGAATACCGCAGTTTCACGCCCGGAAGCCAGCATTCTGGCGACCAACAAAATGCTGAAAAACACTTATATGCTGTTGTCGATGACCTTATTGTTCAGCGCACTGACAGCAGGTCTGGCAATGACGCTGAATCTGCCTCACCCCGGAATGATCGTCTCGATGATCGGCTATTTCGGCTTACTATTTCTGACGACCAAATTCAGTAACAGCAGCCTTGGCCTAGTCTTTGTATTTGCATTGACCGGTTTCATGGGGCTGACCCTGGGACCTATCTTAAGCATGTATATCAATGCATTCAGCAACGGTCATGAATTAATCCTGACAGCACTAGGCGGCACCGGCGTAATTTTTCTGGGCCTTTCCGCCTACGCACTGACGACCCGCAAGGATTTCAGCTTCATGGGGGGATTCTTGATGGTCGGCATTCTCGTTGCCTTTTTGGCCGGAATCGGCGCGGTCGTATTTTCGATGCCCGCACTGTCCTTGGCTGTATCGGCAATGTTCATTCTGCTGATGTCGGGCATGATTTTATTCCAAACCAGCGCCATCGTTAACGGCGGCGAAAGCAATTACATTCTGGCGACGGTCTCGTTGTATGTGTCTATTTACAACTTGTTCCTGAGCTTGTTGCAATTGCTTGGCGTCTTCGGCGGCGATGATTGATCGAAACACACCGCGCGTCAAAAGCCCGGTATTTGCCGGGCTTTTGTTTATTTGTTTCGCATTGAGCGGCTGCGAAAGCGCAAAAACACCCGACGAAGTCACCCGCTCTTTCTGGACTGCTCTAATCGATAACGACTTGGCTACCGCCGAAAACTACGTAACCGATGCCAGCAAGGCCTCGCTTGCCGCATCTTCTCACGATTATTCAAACATCACCTCGCTCGAAACCGGCAAAGTGATCATCGACGGCGAAATTGCTTCCGTCGAAACGATCCTTAAACCCGAAGACACGAGCCTTAGTACTCGACCCTTTGAAACGGCATTGGTCATCGAAAACGAATTGTGGCGAATCGACTACCGCCGAACACGGCAAAACATGGCAGGAACCGTATTCGACGGTTTTTTCAAAAGCCTGGAAAACCTCGGCGAAAAATTCCAAAACCAATTCGAAAAACAACTGCCCTTGCTTGAAAAAGAGATCGAATCGTTCGGGGAGAAAATGGAAAAACAACTGGAAGAATTCGGCCGCGAATTAGAAAAAAAACTGCCTTCGAAACAACCTGAACCGCAACCTGATACGATTTAACAAAAATATCAGTTATACCTTTCGCACTTCAAATTTCGGCAGTGCTTGAGGAGGCGCTGGGGTGTGCGGCAAAGACTTTGACAGCATGGAGTTGCATAGAGCCTACAAGAACGTATTCGCCCGGCGCCGAAATTTAACTCGCAAAGGGTATAATAGCGTCTCACTCAAAAACAGTACTTCCACTTTTTTCACAAATTATTTTTTAAATGACAGGAATCAAACTATTTGTCGGCCTTGGCAACCCCGGCAAGCAATATGAAGATACACGACATAATGCCGGCTTTTGGTGGGTAGACCATATCGGTCGACTCAACAATACTCGAATGAATGCCGAAGCCAAGTTTTTCGGAAACGCCGGCAAACTAAACACTTCGGGCCATGAGGCATGGCTTTTAAAACCTTCAACCTTCATGAATCTCAGTGGCCGTTCGGTTAGCGCGCTGGCAAATTTTTACAAAATCCCCCCCGAAGAAATCCTAGTCATTCATGACGAGCTTGATCTCCCCCCCGGTACTTGCAAGTTGAAGAAAGGCGGCGGACACGGCGGCCATAACGGCCTAAAAGACATCAATGCGCAATTAGGCAGCAACGAATACTGGCGATTAAGACTCGGCATAGGTCATCCGGGCGATAGAAATGCCGTTGTCAATTATGTGCTGCACACACCCTCAAAAAACGAACTGCAAGTTATAGAACGATCGATAGAAGAAAGCGCTTCAGTCTTATCATTATTGCTTCAAGGGCAATTCGATCAAGCCATGCAAACGCTACATAGCAAATCAGCGTAAGCCACGGTCGTGGGGCAGCCCTGCAATACTAGGCTATCGAAAAAGCCATTTTTAGCTAATTGCTGTGTTCCCGCTTTTTAATCTCAAAATTTATCCTGATTAGCAAGTTTCTTCAGCTAAAGCCCAAAGATCAGCATATCCTTAGCAGGACGGGGTTCGCAAGCCATGCGCGCCAAGCTAAAAACGGCCAACCCACATCACGCTCTTTCCCAAGCTCCAGCTTGGGAAAGACACCCCGGAAGCTCCAGCTTCCTGTGACCGACACAACCTCCGCACATTCTCAATCAATCCCGACTCGCTCGTTCAATCTTTCTTGATTGTCGGGAAGCTAGAGCTTCCCGAACAGGTTACCCAAGCTGGAGCTTGGGTAACAGCATATTTTAGTTTTTGCGACTACGACTGGCCCCTGCTCGGACACTTGGCTTCGGCAAGCTGAAGCATCTTGCTAATCAGGAAATTTATTGGAAATTGTTTGATGATCATAGGTTATAAAATGCCAGTCATTTTTTCTGACATGACAATTGGTAAATTTTGACACCCTACAGCAACACCCAATTTGGAAATCAACAAGAGCGAGAAGTGTGCTTGGCGAAAAATAATCGTTGTAATGAGCTCGAAACAGACAGAAGAAACCAAAGTATGCCAAAATGCGCTTTAAACCACACTGCCCAACACAGGTCTCATTATGAATGATTGTTTTATGATTGAAATTACAGCTAACGAAGCGCGTAGACTCGTTCGGCGGGGGATAGTGGACTCTTTTAGGATCAATAACGACTCAAACCGCATTCGGGTATTCATCGTTATCGGTAGCGAAGCCGGACACGTATTAAACACATCCTATCCAACAATCGAGTCGGCTCAAAGAGCGATTGACGAACTTAATTGGACCGGAGCTGTCGTCATTGACTGATAATCGATAACCTGGGTAAAGCGTATTGAAAGATAGGATCAGCAGAAATTGACGCAAATAAGGATGTATTCACGGCACCTCACTGGCGAGTAGCCAGTAGCCGCAATCCCAAGCTCTTTCATTTTCCTGGAGGAGTTGAAAGCATATTCTTGAGCGTTAGATAAGCATTGAAGCACCTATAAATGGCACCTCGAAATGACAGCATTATGACTTAATCGAAAATCACAAGCTTTTGAATCAATTGGTCGGGGCGAAAGGATTTGAACCTTCGACCCCTTGCACCCCATGCAAGTGCGCTACCAAGCTGCGCTACGCCCCGACGATTTGAAAAAGAATCGAATGATACTGGATATTCGTTAAAAAGTGAATACAAACTTAATTATTCCGACCTATCTTTTGAATAATAAAGCGTGCCAATTATTTAAGAATTTCCAGTATATCTTCTAATTCGCCGATCATTTGATGAATCAACTGCTTGGTCCTAGTTGAGTCTTCCTTAGCATCGTCGCTTGATAAGTGCGCCCTCGCGCCTCCTATCGTATAGCCTTGCTCATAAAGGAGCGATCGAATCTGTCGAATCATCAATACATCGTGCCTTTGATAGTAACGACGGTTACCCCGCCGTTTTACTGGGGCTAGCTCTGAAAACTCCTGCTCCCAATACCTTAGTACATGCGGCTTGACCGCACATAACTCGCTGACTTCACCTATCGTAAAATAGCGTTTCGCCGGTATCTGTGGCAGTTCATTATTATTACTCGGTTCCAGCATAAGCTTCTACTCGGGCTTTTAGTTTTTGACCGGACCTGAATGTTACCACACGACGGGCGGTAATAGGTATTTCTTCACCTGTTTTCGGATTTCTACCCGGCCGACTGTTTTTGTCCCGAAGTTCGAATTTGCCGAATCCCGATAATTTGACCTGTTCTCCGTTTTCCAAAGATCCTTTTATTTCTTCGAAAAACAAATCCACCATGTCTTTCGCTTCGCGCTTGTTTAATCCAAGCTCGTCAAATAGCCTCTCGGCAAAATCAGCTTTCGTTAATGCCATAAATTTAATCCCTCAGTTTTGCATTGGTCTTATCGGCTAAAGCCGCTAACAGTTTGCTAAATATAGCATCTATTTGCGAATCGGTAAGAGTTTGTGAAAAATCTTGAAAAACCAGCCCTAAGGCAATGCTTTTGCAACCGGCTTCGACACCAGCTCCACGATACACGTCGAAAATCATAATGTCTTGTATCATCGGTTCGTTACAGCTTTTTATCGTATCGACGATTTGACCGGCCGTCACTTTTTCATCGACGATCAAGGCCATATCACGGCGTACCGAAGGAAACTTCGATAATGGTTTGAACGCAGGAATCGCTTTATTCAGCAACAAATCTTGGTCCAACTCAAACAGGAAAACTCTCGAATCGAAATCGAGCTGCTTTTCGAGCAACGGATGCAACATGCCTAACCAGCCTACATTTTCTCCTGACGCAGAAAGAATTTGCGCCGACTGACCAGGATGTAAAGCGGGATTCATTGCCGCCTCAAAACGAAACTTCATACCGGTTAAGGCAAACAGGGCCTCAAGATCGGCCTTAACATCGAAAAAATCGATTGCACGGCCATTATCTCCCCATTGCTCGGCATAAACATCGCCGATCGCGAGACCTGCCAGCATTTTTTGCTGATGAGTCGCGCCGCCCCGACGCACGAAACGTAAACCGGTTTCGAATAACCGGACCCGAGTATGCTGCCGATTGATATTATGCAAGGCGGCACGCAGCAAGCCGCACCATAAAGTGGTTCTCATCACAGCCAATTCCGATGAAATCGGATTCTGCAATGGAATAAACTCATCATCCGGCGCGATGATTTTTTGTATCGCCTCATCGACGAAACTATAGGTGATCGCTTCTTGATAACCTCTATCGACTAAAAAATCCTTCGCTCTATCGAGTTCGAGTATCGCTTCCGGCGCCTTGCTCAACTCCGAGCGCATGAATAATTCGCTTTGCGGCAGATTGTTGTAGCCGACAATACGGGCCACTTCCTCGATCAAATCAGCCTCGATGGCGATATCAAAGCGGAATCCGGGCGGGGTAACCTGCCACCCCTCTTCCGCTGTTTCGACCGACATGCCCAGACGCTCGAAAATATCGGAAATCACCTCATCTTCAAGCTCGACGCAAAGAATGTCCAAAACTTGTTGTTTGCGCAATAAAACCGGCAAGCGCTTCGGCAAGGCCGTTTCGGTTTTGACTTCCGTAACCGGACCTGCGCTACCGCCCGCAATCGAAAGAATCAGTTGCGTCGCTCTTTCCAGAGCTCGAGATTGTAAATAAGGATCGACACCACGTTCGAAACGATGCGAGGAATCGGTATGCAAACCATATCGCCGGGCTTTGCCCATAATGGTATCCGGCGAGAAATACGCGCATTCCAAAAAGATATTGCTTGTTTTATCGCCGACAGCGCTTTCGCTACCGCCCATTACGCCAGCCAAGGCCAACGCACGGCTATCATCGGCGATGACCAGCGTTTCGTTATCGAGCACGATTTCTTGATCGTTCAACAGGCTCAGTTTTTCACCGGCCTCGGCTAAACGCACCCGAATTCCGCCGGTCAATTTATCGGCATCGAAGGCATGTAAAGGTTGCCCCATCTCCAACAATACATAGTTGGTGACATCGACCAAAGGCCCGAGACTACGCAATCCGGATCTTCGCAGACGCTCCTGCAGCCATAAAGGGGTTTCGGCGTCAGGATTGACATTTTTAATCAATCGACCGGTATAACGAGGGCAATATTCAACAGCCTCTACCGCGACCGCTAGCGTCTCTTGATGAGCCGCCGAAACCGGCATCACATGTTCCGGTTTAAAATCCAAGCGATTCAACACCGCCACTTCACGAGCAATACCTTCGACGCTCAGGCAATCGGCCCGGTTAGGCGTTAAATCAACCTCGATCATATTATCGTTCAGCGACAAATAATCTCGAATATCGGTTCCCACCGGCGAGTCGGCGGGCAATTCCATCAAGCCTTCGGCATCTTTTGCCAAACCCAGCTCTTTTTCGGAACACAGCATGCCGAACGATTCGACGCCGCGCAGTTTCGACTTTTTGATTTTGAAATCACCGGGCAATACCGCTCCGATCAGTGCCGCCGGAATTTTCAAACCGACGCGAACATTTGCAGCCCCGCAAACGATTTGCAGCGGTTCGGCTTCACCGACCTCAACCTTACAGACTCGCAATCGGTCGGCATCCGGATGCGGCTCCATCGCCAAAACTTCACCAACCACGACACCGTTAAATTCGGCCGCCGCAGGCGTCACCGAATCGACTTCGAGACCGGCCATTGTCAATTGCTCGACCAGTTCCGCCGTCGTAATCGGCGGATTGACCAACTCCCTTAACCAAGCTTCACTTAATTGCATGATCCGACCTTAACCTACCTAAATTGCTGCAAAAATTTCAGATCGTTTTCGAAAAACAATCTTAAATCGTTGATCCCATAGCGCAGCATCGCCAGGCGCTCGACCCCCATACCGAATGCGAAACCTGAATACATCTCATTGCTTATTCCCACCGATTTGAACACTTCGGGATGAATCATGCCGCAACCCATCACTTCGAGCCAGCCGGTATGTCCGCAAACGCGGCAGCCTTTTCCTTCACACATAACGCACTCGATATCGACTTCGGCGGAGGGCTCGGTAAACGGAAAATAGGATGGCCGGAAGCGTACTTGAATGTCTTTTTCGAAGAAGGCGCTCAGAAATTCATAAACAACGCCTTTTAAATCGGCAAAGCTCACGCCGCTATCGACCAAAAAGCCTTCGACCTGATGAAACATCGGCGTATGCGTGATATCCGAATCGCAACGATAGACACGCCCAGGCGCAATGACTTTCAAAGGCGGGCGCTGCGTTTCCATAACGCGTATTTGTACCGGTGAAGTGTGGGTGCGGAGCACTGTATGGGCATCGAAATAAAAGGTATCGTGCATGGCTCGCGCCGGATGATGATCCGGAATATTCAAGGCGCCGAAGTTGTGATAATCGTCCTCGATTTCAGGACCTTCGACGACATCGAATCCAACGCCGGCGAATATTTTTGCGATGCGGCGCAGGGTACGGCTAACCGGATGCAAACCTGCAACCTGTTGCCCTCGTCCCGGCAGTGTCACATCGACAGACTCGCTCGCTAAGCGCTGTTGTAGCGCCGCTTCTTCTAACGCTTGCTTCTTCGCGTCAAGCGCTTCTTGAAACTGGTTTTTTGCTTGATTGATGACCTGCCCGGCTTCTCGTCGCTGCTGCGGCTCGAGGTTGCCCAATTCTTTCATCTGCAGCGTAAATAGGCCTTTTTTGCCTAGATAATGAACGCGCACCTGATCCAACTGATTGAGGTCTTGAGAGTTCGCAAGTTCTTGTAAAGCTTGCGCCAGGAGATCTTCGAGAGTAGCCGACACTGCTCAACTCGCTATTAGAAATGAATGGGAAATATCGAAAAAGTGCGGCCGCTGCATTGCTGAAGCGGCCGCACTATGAAACGTGTATTTTAAAGAAAAACGCTTGGGGAGTCGGTCGCACTCGAGGAAGGCGCGCGATGCGCACCCTGCGTCATAGCTATTTCGAAAAATCGCGAAAAGCTGGAATGAACCGACCCGACCGGTTTTTCTTTTTTAGGGCTTACTGCAGTTGGCTTGCGCAATTTTAGCCAGTTCCGCGAAAGCTTCCATATCACGCACGGCCAAATCGGCTAACACTTTACGATCGACCGCAACATTGGCTTTATTCAAACCATTGATGAAACGACTGTAGGACATTCCGCACAGACGCGCAGCGGCGTTGATACGAACGATCCACAAGGCGCGGAATTGACGTTTTTTCTGTTTGCGGTCGCGGTAAGCATATTGGCCTGCCTTGATCACTGCTTGCTTAGCAACGCGATAAACCCGGCTACGTGCGCCGTAGTATCCTTTCGCTTGCTTTAAAATCTTTTTATGTCTTGCTCTGGCAGTTACGCCACGTTTAACTCTTGCCACTGTTCTTCTCCTGTCGTTTTAACTGTAAGGCATCATACGTGTCGCCATGCGCACGTCGGACGGGTGAAGATGGGCCGCTTTACGCAACTGTCTTTTTCTTTTGGTGGACTTTTTTGTCAAAATATGACGGCGATGCGATTGTCCGCACTTAAATCCGCCTGCGGTTTTCTTAAAACGCTTTGCCGCACCGCGATTAGTTTTAATTTTTGGCATTTGTTTGCTCCGATTAAAAATAGTAAGTTTCCTTGAGATTTAAACCCGACAAGGCAAAATGCAAGGCCCTGAAGAATTTGTGTCGCATTACTCTAAGCAATGCTTTCTGTTGCATTCCTAGCAACAAGGACGTACAAACCACGCCCTTTTATTTTTTCTTTTTCGGCCCCATAACCATAACCATTTGACGGCCTTCCATTTTAGGGAACTGCTCAACTAAGGCCAGCTCTTCCAAATCCTTTTCGATACGCTTCAATAAATCCATGCCCAACTCTTTATGAGCCATTTCGCGACCGCGAAAACGGAGCGTGATTTTGGTTTTATTGCCTTCTTCGAGAAACTTAGTCAGGTTTTTCAATTTAACCTGATAGTCTCCTTCTTCGGTGCCCGGACGAAACTTGATTTCCTTAACCTGTATCTGTTTTTGCTTTTTCTTGGCGGCCTGCTGTTTCTTGTTTTGTTCGAACTGAAACTTGCCGTAATCCATGACTTTACAAACCGGCGGATCCGCATTCGGTGAAATCTCCACCAGATCCAGGTTGTTATCATAAGCCAGCTGCTTTGCTTCATCGATCGATATTATGCCAAGCGCTTCGCCATCTGCACCAACGACTCTCACCCTTCTACAGGTGATCGTGTCATTTATGCGCACTTCGTCTTTTTTCGCTGAGATACCCTAATCCTCCAAACTATGATTATTTTTTGTCTTCAATCTCGCTACCAAGCCGTTCGGTCAATTGATCGATTGAAAGACTGCCTAAATCTTCACCCTTTTGCGTTCTAACCGTAACTACCTGATTGTCCATTTCTTTATCTCCGATAATCAAAAGATACGGCACCCGCTGCATCGAGTGTTCGCGAATTTTAAAGCCTATCTTCTCATTTCTCAAGTCAATTATCGTTCTGAAGCCTTGTTTTTCAAGCTTACCTACGACTTGTTCGGCATATTCGGCTTGTCTGTCGGCAATATTCAACACGGCAATTTGCACCGGAGAGAGCCAGAGAGGGAATGTGCCGGCATGTTGTTCGATCAGGATACCGATGAAGCGTTCGAGCGAACCGAGAATTGCTCTATGCAACATGACAGGTACTTGTTTAGAACCGTCTTCGGCGATATAACTCGCACCAAGCCGGCCAGGCATTGAAAAATCGACCTGTATCGTACCGCACTGCCAGACCCTGCCGATACAATCCTTTAACGAGAACTCGATTTTAGGTCCGTAGAAAGCGCCTTCACCGGGCTGCAATTGCCAATCCAGACCTTTGTTGTTCAATGCGACTTCCAGCGCATTCTCGGCCTTATCCCAAACAGAATCGTCACCCACCCTATTTTCCGGGCGAGTCGATAATTTGATAATGACTTCGCGGAAACCGAAATCTTTGTAAACTTCAAACAATAAGTCGATAAAGATCGATACTTCCTGTTGAATTTGATCCTCGGTACAGAAAATATGCGCATCATCTTGCACAAAGTTTCTAACCCGCATTAAACCATGCAAGGTTCCAGAAGGCTCGTTACGATGACAGGAGCCGAATTCGGCCATGCGAATCGGTAATTCGCGGTAGCTTTTCAGACCGTGATTGTAAATCTGCACATGGCAAGGACAGTTCATCGGCTTAATCGCATAATCGCGATTTTCCGAATGCGTCGTGAAAATCATATCGCCGAACTTATCCCAATGTCCGGACTTTTCCCACAACGATCGATCGACGACTTGCGGCGTTTTAACTTCTTGATAGCCGTTTAGACGCAGTTTATTACGGATGTATTGCTCAACCTGTTGATAGAGCGTCCAGCCTTTGCTGTGCCAGAACACCATGCCGGGCGCTTCTTCCTGAGAATGAAATAGATCCAACGCTTTCGCCAATTTACGGTGATCGCGTTTCTCGGCTTCTTCCAGACGATGCAGATAGGCCTTCAGCTCTTTGCTATCGCCCCAGGCAGTACCGTAAATGCGCTGCAGCATTTCATTATTGGAATCGCCGCGCCAATAAGCACCGGCAATCTTCATTAATTTGAAGGCTTTTAATTTACCGGTACTCGGCACATGAGGACCACGGCATAAATCGGTGAATTCGCCTTGGGCATACAAAGACAAATCTTCATTCGCCGGAATCGACTCGATGATCTCGGCCTTATAAGCTTCGCCTTGATCCTTAAAAAATTTGACCGCATCGTCGCGCGTCAACAAGAAACGCTTGATCGCGATATCCTCGTCGACGATTTGCTGCATCATTTTTTCGATCGCCGCAAGATCGTCCGGTGTAAACGGTCTTTTATAGGAAAAATCGTAATAAAACCCGTTTTCGACTACAGGACCGATCGTTACCTGCGCATCGGGAAACAATCTCTTAACCGCCTGAGCCAACAGATGCGCCGTGGAATGCCGAATCACGTCGACGCCTTCCTCATCTTTAGCGGTTACAATCTGCAAATGGGTATCTTGTTCGATGACCGTTTCGGCATCGACTAACTTATCGTCGACACGGCCGGCCAATGTAGCTTTTGCCAAACCGGAACCGATAGATCGCGCCACATCCATAACCGTGACGGCATGATCGAATTGACGCTGTGATCCATCGGGAAGTGTGATTACCGGCATGTTAATTTAAGCTTTTGAAAGTTCACTAACAAAAAAGCACCGATATACGGTGCTTTGAAATTTGGTAGGCGCGATTGGACTCGAACCAACGACCCCCACCATGTCAAGGTGGTGCTCTAACCAACTGAGCTACGCGCCTAAGGTCTATGTGTTCAGGCCGCCTATTATAACGATCCTTCTGTTTTTTGCAACGTTTTAAATCGATTTTTTTTCAGCCCAATTTAATTTCGTCATCGCAGCGAGCAAAAACGACGCCCATACGAATACAAAAACCATTGATATACCTTTCGCACTTCAAATTTCGGCAGTGCTAGAGTAGGCGCCCGGGTGTCAGACAAAGGCTTTGCCAGCATGGCACTGGCATAGAGACTACATGGGCGTATTCACGGCGTCCTTTGGCGGACACCCAGGCGCCGAATTTTGATCTACGACGGGTATAACCCAGCAATTTAATTTCATTGACACCAACCACATGCAATATTAGCCTGACAAGGTTTTTCAATAAAATCGATCGCATCGTGACCCGACAAAACCTGCAACAGCCGGAAATTCAAAATGACGACCATATCGATACGCGTAAAATGCGCGCTTGCCTTGATCTTGATCGCGATCGCCGGCATAGGTCCAGTCCCGATTACGTCGACACTCGGCGCCTTCGTTGCGTTGTTCCGCCCGCGTTGGTTCAAGACCCTGGTCGACAATGTATATGACAACGACCCGCAAATACCGAAGTCATTCAAAGCATCAGCACCTCATACTGACCGCCCTACCCTGAAGCACCGCGAAACGGCGCAGAACAACCATTCCTCGATCAAAACCCGCCTTTTATTTTTTTTACGATGCTCTCGGTGATGCTGCTTGACATCGGCCCGATACCGATAGCCAGCCTAATCGCGTTGTTCGCCGTCATCTTCCGCCCGCGCTGGTTTCTGGAACTATTCGAACGAGTCTATCAGGGCAAAACCTAATCATTTTTCCTGATTAGCAAGTTTCTTCAGCTAAAGCCCAAAAACCAGCATATCCCTAGCAGGACGGGGTTTGCAACCCCGTCCTAAACGTTTTGACTTTGGCCGAAGTCAGCCGAAATGTTTAGGGCAAACCGAAACGTTGGGGACGGGTTAAATAACCCGTCCCGCAGAAGTGGCTACGACTGGCCACTGCTCGGACAGTTGGCTTCAGCAAGCTGAAGCATCTTGCTAATCAGGTCATTTTTTGAGCATAAAGGGAGTATATGCTCAAATCTTTTGATGACCTCGACCGGCGGGCCGGTAGGCAACAGACTCGCTAACGGTCTCTAACTTTCGCCGACTTGAACGCCGAAACGCTCTCCGCACAAGTGGTTCTCCAATGCTGTAAAAAGCGATACGGCATAATCGCCGGCAACACACCAGTCGCTTTGCGGGCAATAGGCCTCGGCAAACAACCAAAAATCGCGCCAGCGCTGTTGTGTAAACGTGCCGTAACCGGTATAAAATTCGACCGGCAGGCCAGCATGTTTCGAAGTCAACGATTTGACGATCATCTGCCCGCCAAGCGTCGCGCCTTCGAGCACATACAACGCGGCAATCAATTCAGCGTCTTGCTCCAAATCCGGCATCGTCTCGACGGGCGGAATCGACTTTCGACCAAGCCTTAATAAATCGTTTGCAAGCAACGGCAATTTGACGCGTTCACGATAATCGAACGGCAGCGCCGATTGCTCGAGATAAGCTAGAATCTGCGGTTCGATAGCCGCATAAAATGCAAACATCGCTTGCAAAACATCCCCATAAACGGATTCGGTCAATTCGGTGTCCAGCAAGCTTCTCAGCATGCCGTTCCGATCGAGCCGGCGATGCGAATCCCGGGTTCGCTCTTTTAAAAAACTGTGTAACGATTCGGCAAAATTCTCGTTCATAACCAATGCAACATGATCTTTCTGAATTTTGTCGCGAGCAATTTATCCTGATCAGTCCATGGCAGGCTATAGCCTGACCTTACTTCCACCCACTTTTCGAACGACCGGCGCGGCGATAAAACGATCGCATCGGCTTTTTCCAAAATCGGCTTGTTCGGATTTCCCGCCCAAGGGATTTCCTGTTTTTCCTCTTTGCGAAACCAAAAAAAACGAAAATTACCTCGCCGCCCCAAATCGATTTTTATCGCCAGCATCCCGCTTACTATCGCCAATAACAACGGGTAATCGGGAAAAATATCACATAGTTTTTCATACGAGACGACCTCGTCGGTTTGCCGCCCGAACCAAGCGTCGATAGCGGCCATATCATTCATATCGGGAGTTGAGCCGACGCTGATCACGTCTTGATCGAAGATCGCCGCGAAACCGTCCGCTTGAAAAAATGCCATGATTTCCCGTTGGTTATCGTCGATATTGTCCAACGGGTTACCCGAGACGAAAATTTTATTGAGGAGCTGTTTCGCCTTACGCTCTAAATTATCGAGAGTTTTCAAACGATTACCGTTGAAGTAATTGGTCAATCCCAAGTTGTAGGATGCGACCAATTCGATACAGAGATGACGTTGATAACGCGATAATTTGAGCGGTGCATGATGATGGCCGGCGATCAACCCCCACAATTGACCGTTGAGCTTGATCGGTAACGACAATGAAGCCGCGACGCCCATGTTCTCGAGATATTGAATGTGCATCGGCGATACGCTGCGTAAATCGGTACGACTGAGATCGACCGGTTGATCGCCTAAGCCAATGATCGGTATCGGTTGCGCTTTGATATCGGGAATCGAACGAATCGGATTGAGTAAATATAAATTTCTCGCAATCGCCGGAATATCGCTGGCCGGGTATCGCAAGCCCATATAACTGCCCAAACCGGAAGCGGCCAGCTCGGCGATGACTTCTCCCGACCAGTCCGGATGAAACCGGTAGACCATGATTCTGCTCAAGCCGGTGACGACATTCAAAACTTCCAGAATCATCTGGTGATAGGCTTCCAGTTCGTTAGATTCTCGAATCGGCTTAATCAATTGTTGTCGATAATACTGAATGTCGTAATGAACGTCCGGAAGTTCATTACGTTCGATTTCAACCAACACGCCGTTTTCGGTACGAATCATCGCAACATCGAGCCAATCCCGCAGCTTGACGGCACGTTCCCAAAAAAAAGGTTTTCCATACTTGTCGCTCAATCGGCTGAGTCCTTCACGCAACCAATCATAACTATCGATCGATTGTTCCAGCATCTGACTGGATTCGATACCGGCGATCGAAGGCAAATTTTCGCTGGCATGCGTAATCAAATTATCGTCGGTATCGAGCCTTAATAAAGCACCGAACGGTTGTATCGCTCCGGAATGATGCAACGCTTCTTTTTCGCATTGCAGAGCCAATTCATCGATATTCATTTCCTTCATCAGTCAATCGTAAAATTATTGTGTTCGTCATCGATCCGGCTTTTCGCTATCGCGCTAAAAGAGCCTGAAATTGGTTCGCCGATAACGGCCGGTAATAGTAATATCCTTGAACGATATCACAGTCGAGGCTGCGCAACACGCGCAATTGCGCTTCGGTTTCGACGCCTTCGGCAACAACTTGCAAATGCAATGCATGAGCCATGTTGATAATGGCATGGGTAATAGAGCGGTCTTCGGATTGCTCGTCGATCCCGTCGACGAAACTCCGATCGACTTTCAATTCGTCGATCGGCAATTTTTTTAGATAAAACAGCGATGAATAACCGGTGCCGAAATCGTCGACACTAATCTTAAAGCCTTGAGTGGATAAATCCGCCAACAATCGCTCGGTTTCTTCGATACGCTCCATCAACATGCTTTCGGTAATTTCCAACGTTATCGCTTGCGCCGGGACATCGAATTCGCTTAAACGTGACATTAGGGTATCGCCGAAACGTTTTTCTCTTAACTGATGCACCGACAGATTGATCGAAATAGGCGGAACCTCAATCCCTTTTTGTTTCCAAAAATGGATATCGGCGGCCACCATTTTTATGACCTGATCGCCGATCTTATTGATCAGGCCGCAATTTTCGGCAATCGGAATGAATTGTGCCGGCGATACGTTGCCCAAATTCGGATCGTGCCATCGCAATAAAGCCTCGGCTCCGACGATCAAGCCGCTCGATAAGTCGATTTTTGGTTGATATTGCAAAAAAAGCCTTTGGTGCTCTATCGCGAGCCGCAAACCGGTTTCGATCGTCAAACGCTGCAAAGCTTTCAACTTCATTTCGTCGGCGAAATATTGAAATTGATTTTTGCCTTGATCCTTAGCCCGATACATCGCGGTATCGGCATTTTTCAACAAACTCGTGCTGTCCTCCCCGTCCTGCGGGTAAATACTGATGCCCATACTGCACGAAACAAAACAGTCTCGATCGTAAATACGAAACGACGCCGACAACGAATCGACGATTCGTATCGCGATTCGATTGATATCGGCGCCGTCGATATTGTACAAAACCGCGACGAATTCATCGCCACCCAAACGGGCCAACGTATCGGCATCGCGCATGCACGCCAATAACCGATCTGTCGCTTGTTTCAATAATATATCGCCGGCTTCGTGTCCCAACGCGTCATTGATATTTTTGAAGTTATCCAAATCGATGAATACAACCGCGAGCGACTCGTTCTTGCGCTTGGCTTGAAACAAATTATGCTTCAGGCGATCCATCAACAGGGTGCGGTTCGGCAAGCCGGTCAATTCGTCGTGCGTCGCCAAATGCTCGATACGATTCTGAGAAGCCTTGATAGCAGAAATATCGCTGAATATGCCGACATAATTCACCAACGCGCCGCTGACGTCGTGCACCGCGCTGATCGTCAACCACTCTGGAAAAATCGTACCGTTGGCGCGCCGGTTGTTGATTTCGCCTTGCCAGGAACCGTTTTCCTTGATGCTTTGCCACATCGATTGATAAAACACATCATCATGTAAGCCCGACTGCAGGATAGAAGGATTGCGTCCGATCACGTCGCCGGGCTGATAGCCGGTAATCGTCGTAAACGCATCGTTGACCTTGATGATGCGACCGGACGCGTCGGTAATCATGATTGCCTCGCCAGCCCGGTCGAACACTTTGACGGCCAGTCGTAATTGCTCTTCGGCTTTTTGTTTTTGCGTCACGTCGATCGCTTGCATGCAAATCGAACGGGCAACGCCGCTTTGGTCGAATATCGAAAAATGCGTCGACTCCAAAAACACGGACCGGGAGCCGATTTTAAATTCCTGCTTCGCCTGAACCAACGATTGATGTTCCATCGCCTCCAAATCGCGGCGGCGCAACGGATCGGCGATTTCCGGCGAGAAAAGCTGCCGGTCGGTTTTACCCAAGACCGACTTGCCGCTAACGCCGAACAGTTCGCAGAAGCGATAATTCACGAATTCGTATCGTCCCGCCGTATCTTTCAACGATACCAAGTAAGGCGAATGATTCATGATCGACAGCAGTTTATCTTGCGTTTCCTTAATCAAGCGATTCGCGGCAACCAGTTCGGTATTGTCGATGATGAACAGCACGATGCTTTGCGTGACGCCTGTGGCGTTTACCGTGGGCGTGATATAAACCTGATACGAGCGATCGTTGAAATAGGTCGTGTAATTTTCTTTGCGCTGTTTATCGGCGGCATTCAGCAAACGCTTTTCGATATCGATCAAATAAGGCGGAAAGTCGATACGCGACACATGACGGTTATTACCGGACGTCGAAATATCGAATTGCCGCATCGCACTCAGATTGGAGCGCTTAAGTATCAGATGGCAATCGAAGACGAGGATCGGAAAATCCATCGTATTGTAAAGGTTTTCGAACTCGCTGTTCAGCGCGGCCAGTTCGGCCGATTTGATCAGACTTTCTTCATTGACGCTAATCAACTCTTCATTGGTCGCTTGCAATTCTTCGTTCGCAGCTTCCAACTCTTCGTTCGTCGCCTGCAACTCTTCGTTGGACGCTTGCACTTCCTCATTGAGCGCTTGCATTTCCTCGTTCGAAGAGGCCATCTCTTCGAGCAAGGTTTGCAAGTGCTCGCGTACGGTTTGCAGCTCATCGTCGTCGCCGGCTTCGTTGGCCAATGCCAACAAATTCACCGAGTCGGATTTGTTGCCGTCCGATTTTCCGGCTTCCTCGAATGCAACCAGATAAATTTCGTTTTCCCGATAATCCTCGAGCGGATGTACGGCCAGGCGCCAGGTTTGAAAGCCGAGTGACGCGATACGCCGTTTACGACTATAAACACTGGTTTGATGACGGCGGACACGATGTAGCGTGGTCAGCAGTTCGTTACGAAATTCGGGCACGATGATTTGCGCCAGATTCATATCGGGTCTGCCGCTTGGAAAATCGATGAATTTATTGATCGATCCTTGCAAATAAACGATATTGAACGCCGAATCGATCAACATCGCATACGGCGCATAAAACTTTCGCACCGCTTCGAAAAATTGGCGCTCATGGGTATGATCTTGTTTTTTCGGCGGCAGCGTCAACGGCAGTCGGCCGCGCCGACTCATTTTAATATCCAGCGCGCTGCCTCCACCGCGACTCTGAAAGATACGCGCGCGACGATCCAGGACGGTAAACAGCGTATCCTTTTGACTGACACTTTCGGATTTGCCGAGAAACAGCAAACCGTCGGGTTTCAAGGCAAAATGTAAGGCACTCAGAACCTTGGCCTGCAAATCGGCATTGAAATAAATCAATACATTACGGCACGAAATTAAATCGACTTTAAGAAACGGCGGGTCACTGACAATGTCTTGTCGCGCAAACACAATACAGTCGCGTAATTCCTTGATCGGTTCAAAGCCGTTACCGAACGGGCGAAAATAACGATTGAGATATTCCTGGGGCACTTCGGCCATTGCCGCGCTGTTGAAGAATCCGCGTCGAGCAAACGATAGCGCATCGTTGTCGATATCGGTCGCGAAAACCTGAAGCCTCGCCTTGCTGTTTTGCGAACGAATATGTTCGTTGAACAAAATCGCGAGCGAATAAGCCTCTTCGCCGGTCGCGCACCCGGCAACCCACACACGGATTTCCTCGTTAGCCTTTTTGCGCGCGATCAATTCTTTGATATAGCGTTCCAAAGCCTTTTGCGACTCTTTGTCGCGAAAAAATTCGGTCACCGAAATCAATGTTTCTTTCGCCAGACAATCCAGCTCGTTCGGATTCTGCTCGATATAGTCCAAATAAGCGCTCAGATCTTCGGTTTCGGTCGCCAAAAAACGCCGTTGCAATCGCCGTAAAACCGTCGATAGCTTGTAACTCGAAAAATCGATCTTGGTTTTCTGCCGTACTTCGTCGAAAAGACGCGACAGTTCCGAAGACTGTTCATCCGTATCGTCATGCAGTAAATCGACGCTCGGAAACTTGATCAAGCGCTCCAAATCCCGCCCCATCTGATCGGGCATCATGATGCGGTCAACCACGCCGGATTCGATTGCCGAGCGCGGCATACCGTCGTACTTGGCCGATTCAGGCAGTTGTGCAAACGTGATACCGCCGGCCGCCTTGATCGCTCTCAAACCGCTTGTTCCGTCCGACCCCGTTCCGGACAAAATAATGCCGACCGCACGTTCATCGTAATATTCCGCCATCGATTGAAACAATAAATTGATCGAGGGTTTCGGCGAAATTTCCGGCAATGGAGGTTGCAATCTAAACACGCCTTCACATATTGAAAGATTGAAACCGGGCGGGACAACATAAATATTTTCGGACTCCGGCACGCAACCGTCGATCACTGTTTGGACCGGCAGTATGGATTCTCTCGACAATATATCGACCATCATGCTGCGATGATTCGGCGACATGTGCTGCGCAATGATGTACACACACCCGAGTCCCTTAGTTATGTTGCCGACAAATGCCGACAACGCCTCGAGACCACCTGCGGAAGCACCGATACCAACGATATGGGATTGAGCGGAACTGATTTTTGATTCTGAACAGCTAAGTTCGGATGAGTCGGACATGTTCGAAATGTGCAAGACGATCGTCAACCCAGCGAGTCATATCGGACTTCCGTTGGAACAGAAATCAGAACATCGTTTAGAGTGACCATGAATGATTATCGAAAAACGAAAATGTTAACTCATAGCACAATAATAACGAAAACTTTTTATCCTAAACTCGGCAATTCAACCATGAAGCACCTGAAGTTATTGAAGTGTTTCAAGAGGATTTTCATAAAACTCGAGCAACCTTTCAGGAGAGCAAAGCTGTTTTGCAAAAGCGCGGCGGGGTGTAATGAATGCAGAAAATGCATTACGCCCCCGGCGCCGAATTTTGATCTACGATGGTAATATCCCTGGCGCACAGGATTCATGCCTCAAATCTCTCAACCTCGACGCATAGAAAGTCATAAAATCGCAATGGCTTCTGTCGTCGGCTCCGGAATTCCGGGGCAATCTAGATCCGGAATATGCTCAATAAAAATACGCATATCGTTCATAGAAACATTTCCGAAAATTGTCGCTATTGAAACATCGGCGGCATCGCGTCCCGTGCCGATACGCACGATCCCGTTTTGCGGCGCCAGACGGGTAGCATCGAATAAATACCAACGATTACCCAAATAGGCTTCGAAACAGGCGTGAAAATCGGGGATTGTCAATCCATAGGCATAACTGGAGACAAATCGCGCCGGAATATTTAAGGCCCTGCAAAACGCGATGCCCAAATGCGCAAAATCCCGGCATACCCCGATTCGCTCAGTAGCGGTATCGAATGCGGAAGTATGTGAGCTACTGGTTCCGTATTGATAATAAACCTTGTCAAAAATCCAATTACAGATAGCCGTAACTCTGGAATAGCCCATCAACTCCCCACCGAACTCCGAAAGCGCTAGGTTAACTAATCGGTCCGATTGACAAAAGCGACTGGGATAAAGGTAAGGCCAGGTCGCTTTCGGCAATTCCGCCGGCTGAATTTCCATAATCTGATTCGGATCCCCGTAAAAATGCGACATTTCAACTTCTGCTCTATACGAAACACGCAAATTCGTTCCGGGCGATACATTGACTCTGAAATATCGATTTTCTAAAACAGGCGCCGCAAACTCATCAATATGAACATCTGGATCAAGCTGCAGATGTTCACTAATAATCTTTTGGCAGTCGATCTGCGCGATACGAAAGTTAAAGATAAACGTACTAAAGGAGTCAACCTGATAATCGAGATCGCAACCTAATTTATATTTCATTGCCTATCCTCCCAAAACCACAACAAATAAACCATCACCCACTAAACCCAATGCCTTTAAGTACCTTCACAGAATAAGTCAAGCGCGCCAAGATTTTTCGCGAAAGCTGAAATGGGGTCCGTCCGATTTCAGCAGCGAAAAATGACTTGGCGATTATTGCCTTCGGCGGCCCCGATTCGCCCTGCGTCCGTGCCACTACGCCACATCATCGTATACTCGATGCGGCTCCGTAGCACTCCCACAAATGGCTTTACGCCGTGTCGCGATGCCTTGTATTTTGCCTCCGCCTGCGCTATTCGCGCAGACTCCGGCAAAACACCCGGCGCTACGGCTATCGGGGACTAAAAATCTTCACTTCGCTAACGCTCCGTTTCCACGATTTTCAGCGGATGCCGGCATTCAGGATCGAATGCGCCTCAAAAGCCTGCCATCCATGGCGGAATGACGAGCTTCCCTTAACTTAACCTGATTAGCAAGATGCTTCAGCTTGCCGAAGCCAACTGTCCGAGCAGTTGCCAGTCGTAGCCACTTCTGCGGGACGGGTTATTTAACCCGTCCCCAACGTTTCGGTTTGCCCTAAACATTTCGGCTGACTTCGGCCAAAGTCAAAACGTTTAGGACGGGGTTGCAAACCCCGTCCTGCTAGGGATATGCCGGTTTTTGGGCTTTAGCTGAAGAAACTTGCTAATCAGGTAACTTAATGGCAGTACCCACTAAACCTACCAACACTCTTTCCTCTTTCCTCTTTCCTCTTTCCTCTTTCCTCTTGCCCCTTGCCCCTTGCCCCTTGCCCCTTTCACCTTTCACCTTTCACCTTTCACCTTTCACCTTTCACCTTTCACCTTTCAAATCATTCAATCACATAAATCTCCTGCAACAATTTAATCTCATCCCTAAGACGCGCCGCTTCTTCAAACTCCAGATTCCGAGCATGCTTATACATTTGCTCTTCCATTTGCTTGAGCTTCTTGCTTTTTTGTTTCGGCGTCATTGCTTTATAGTCCGCATCGGGCTCGGTCACAGCCAAGGCCTTCGCCGCCGGTTGAAAGCCGGCGCCCGGAATCGCGATTTCCAAAATATCCTTGACCGACTTGAATACCGTCGCCGGCGTGATATTGTTGAGCTCGTTAAACCGACTCTGTTTTTCGCGGCGCCTCACGGTCTCATCGATCGCCTGCTGCATCGAACGCGTTATTTTATCGCCGTACAAAATCGCCTTACCACGTACATTGCGCGCCGCGCGGCCTATCGTTTGCACCAACGACACGGTCGAACGCAAGAACCCTTCCTTGTCGGCATCCAAAATCGCGATCAACGAAACCTCGGGAATGTCCAACCCTTCGCGCAGTAAATTGATACCGACCAGCACATCGAATTTGCCGAGCCGTAAATCGCGAATAATTTCGACGCGCTCAACCGTATCGATATCCGAATGCAGATAACGCACGCGCACGTCATGGTCGGCCAGATATTCGGTCAAGTCCTCGGACATGCGCTTGGTCAACGTCGTAACCAAAACACGCTCGTTGACCTTGACACGCTTGTTGATCTCCGACAACAAATCATCGACCTGAGTCGTCGCGGGACGAACTTCGATTTCAGGATCGAGCAAGCCGGTCGGCCTGACGACCTGTTCGACAAAGACGCCGGAATGTGCTTTTTCATAAGGTCCAGGCGTTGCCGAAACATAAATTCGTTGCCTGGATTTCGCTTCGAACTCTTCGAAGGTCAACGGGCGGTTATCAAGCGCCGACGGCAATCTGAACCCGTATTCGACCAAGGTTTCTTTACGCGAGCGATCCCCTTTATACATCGCGCCTATCTGCGGAATCGTCACATGACTCTCATCGATAATGACCAAGGCATTATCCGGCAAATAATCGAACATCGTCGGCGGCGGCTCACCCGGGCCGCGACCGGACAGATAACGCGAATAATTTTCGATGCCGGAACAATAGCCAACCTCCAAAATCATTTCGAGATCGAACAATGTTCGCTGCTCCAAGCGTTGCGCTTCAACCAATTTATTCAGCGAATACAAATGCTCGAGACGCGCTTTCAATTCGATTTTAATCGCGTCAACTGCTGTCAACAGTTGATCCCTTGGAGTGACGTAATGATTCTTCGGGTAGACCGTGAAACGCGCGATGCGCTGCTTGATTTCGCCGGTCAACGGGTCGAACAGCGACAGTCGCTCGATTTCATCGTCGAACAACTCGATGCGAAGCGCCTCCTGTTCGGATTCGGCCGGAAATATATCTATGACTTCGCCGCGCACGCGATAGGTCGCGCGGCGCAATTCGGTTTCATTACGCGTATATTGCATTTCAGCCAAACGACGGACGATCGCGCGTTGATCGATCAAATCGCCGCGCACCAAATGCAAGACCATTTGAAAATACGATTCCGGTTCGCCTAAGCCGTAAATCGCCGACACGGTTGCGACGACGATCGTATCATCGCGCTCGATCAGCGCCTTGGTCGCCGATAAACGCATTTGTTCGATATGTTCATTCAGCGAAGCATCTTTATCGATGAAGGTATCCGAGGCCGGCACATAGGCTTCCGGCTGATAATAGTCGTAATACGACACGAAATACTCGACGCTATTTTCCGGAAAAAACTCCTTCATCTCACCGTACAATTGCGCGGCTAATGTTTTATTCGGCGCTAAAATCATCGCCGGACGCTGCACCCGATCGATCACATTCGCAATCGTAAAGGTCTTGCCCGAACCGGTCACGCCGAGCAAGGTTTGATGCACTTCGCCGTCGCTCAATCCTTCGACCAATTGGTTGATTGCCGCCGGCTGGTCGCCTGCCGGTTGAAAACGGCCTTGAATATTAAATGCCTTTTTCACAACTCACTCTCTAATGGAATTTCAACAGCTATTATACATAGAGTATAATCATGCCTACTTTTACATTGATTTGACAGGTGATTATGAGCATAAAACTTTCCGGCAGAGTCCAATCGGTTAAACCATCGCCAACCCTGGCTATTACCGCAAGAGCCGCCGCAATGCGCGCCGCCGGCAAGGACATCATCGGCCTCGGCGCGGGCGAACCCGACTTCGACACGCCGGACCACATCAAAGCCGCAGCAATAGAAGCAATGAACAAAGGCTTTACGAAATACACTCCGGTCGACGGCACCGCGAGCTTAAAAAAAGCGATCATCGAAAAATTCAAAAAAGACAACGGCCTCGATTATCAACCGAAACAAATCTTGGTTTCCTGCGGCGGTAAGCAAAGTTCTTACAACCTGACGCAAGCGTTGCTGAACGACGGAGACGAAGTCATTATTCCAGCCCCTTATTGGGTCTCGTATCCTGATATGGTGCTGCTTGCCGGCGGCGTGCCGGTCGTCATCGAAACAACACAGGCGCAGCACTTTAAAATATCGCCGGAACAACTGCGCGCGGCGATTACCGACAAGACCCGATTAATTTTCATCAACAGCCCGTCGAATCCGACCGGCGTCGCCTATTCGCTCGACGAACTGAAAGCACTCGGCGATGTGTTGAAAGATTTTCCGGACATCATCATCGCGACCGACGACATGTACGAACATATCACCTGGAAAAAAGGCGCGTTCGTCAACATTCTGAACGCGCACCCGGAGTTCTACGACCGCACCGTCGTTATGAACGGCGTGTCTAAAGCTTATTCGATGACCGGCTGGCGCATCGGTTACGCGGCAGGCCCTATCGATTTGATTGAAGCGATGGGCACGATTCAATCGCAAAGCACCTCGAATCCGACCTCGATTTCACAATATGCCGCCGAAGCCGCGCTGAACGGCGATCAAGGCTTCATCGACATGATGATGACCGAATTCAAGAAGCGCCATGATTTCGTGGTCTCGGAACTCAACAAAATCGACGGCATCGATTGCCTTGAAACCGACGGCACATTCTACGTATTCCCGAACGTGGAACAAGCAATCGCCAAAATGGACAACATCAAAGACGACTTGGATTTTTCAGAATACCTGATCGAAAATGCCGGCGTAGCGCTAGTGCCGGGCTCGGCCTTCGGTTGTCCGGGACACGTCAGAATATCGATCGCGACCAGTATGAAAAACTTGGAAAACGCGCTGGAGAGAATTAAAAAGGCGGTTTGAGAAACGAACCGGTCATTACTCCAGGAATCGAAAGATTAAGAACGAATGCTGTCGGACGATTCGCCAAACTAGATCATGTTCAAATTTGGCGAATGCTCCGACACTTAAGCCCTTCATATATACCTTTAGCACTTCAAATTTCGGTAGCGCCGAATTTTGATCTACGACGGGTATAAATGTCAGCAAAGAAAACGAATCGCGGCTAACGGCTCTTGCTATCGCAAAGACGTTTACAACAAACGATAAATATTAAGCACGCCTTCCCTCTAAAATACTGACTTGGAAACCGATGTTCAAACTCTATTTTCTGACAAAGCCAATCAATAACGCCCCATCCTTATCGAGTAGCTTTAGTCGATCGCCATCGATTTCATAACGGACGACCCGAGCCATAACATTCAAAAAATTCGCTTCGAGCTCCATGACGCCATCTTCGGCGCAAAACATTCGAGTCGTCTGCGCAGAATCGATTCTGAGTTTTTCATCTTGCTTTGTATAAGCCGCCGAATATCGATTGCAACCCGCTTTGCCTTGGACAGTGCCATCGGCAAAATATGCATTCGCTAAAACGGTATTTTTATCCGACACGACGCCACCCTTGCCGTTGTTGATGCCGGATGCCTGCCATTGGGTTTGTTCCAGTGCCGGCTGGGTTTTTGTATTGAACACCAATAATGGATTTCCTTCTAGGTCCGAAAGCGTCAGTAATCGAGCGTCTTCATCGTAGCGATAGCCCCCGACTTTAGCGAACCAATCGAAATAGCGGCGCTCTTGTTCGTTGATAATCTCTGAACAAGCCATCATCGTTGAGCCGACTGGGCTGACCATTAGTTTAGACTCTTCTGTGACCTCAAACTTTCCAAAATAACGATTACAACCGCCGCTTCCGGATAATTGACCTTTCGAAAACAAGGCATCGATAACCGTATCATCTATAACGCTTGTCGTTTTGCCGTTAGGCTCGACAAAATGTTCGAGTTGCCAAGCAATATTGTCCCACTTGAATTGTTGCTCATCTTCGTTTTCCTCTCGACTAGCATCAGTTGCGCACCCTATCAGCACACTGCATAACGCAAAAGTAATCCATCGTTTCATCATACTTTTCTCTCAAGTTTGCTAGGATTTATTGAAGGCTTTGCCTACCGGTAACCGCTATTTTGCATATATACCTTTTGTACTTCAAATTTCGGCAGCGCCTAAGTAGGCACCGGGTGCTCAACAAAGGCTTTGCCTACATGGATGTATTCACGGCGTACTTTGACGGGTGCCCCGGCGCCGAATTTTGATCTACGATGGGTATAAAACCGCTAGACGAGCAATGAAAATATTAGTATACCTTTCGTACTTAAAATTTCGGCATGTGCGTATAGGGACAGCGGACTGTTCGTCTCTAACGGGATAACTGCCGCCAAACCCCTATTCACAACTAGAGGTGCATTATGAGTAAATTTCTTTTCATTATCAATTTAACCATTCTAGTAACGGCTTGTGCACAACAAGTTAAGCACGATTCCTTAAATCCCTTTCATTTCGACGGCACCCCGGTTACAAGCGGCATCATAGAAGGAAGCGGTTGGCGAAGCAAAATAGTCGTTTATCATTGCCATCCCGACACCGAATTGCAGGTCGCTTATTTAAACCTACAATCCGGCGAATCGTTCGCCGCCCTTTATTACCAGGGTTTGCTAAGTCTAATGCAGATTCGGAAAGCAGCTTCCGGCGCGCTGTATATTGCATTGGACGAGCAAAAAAGCCTTCGTTGGCATACGAAAGGCGATTCCGGAATTTTAAAATTCCTTGCCGCCGATGATACCGCAACAGAACAAATTTTGCTAAGCGATTGCAAGGCTATATAGCCAGAAGAACGGTTTGAGGTTTAACAAGTTTTAAGAAATTAAGGGACAAGAGTTGTCGACCTTTACTTCTTCAGCTTGAACTTATGGAGCGAATGCATTACTTAGCCTAATTGGCGAAGGTATTCAAGCTTCAACAACCCTGCCCACTTGATTAACGCCGAATAGCCTCTCTTCTAAAGTTGCTCATGGTGGCTGTTGCAAAATTCAAGACGTGACCTCATAGCTCGGAAGTGCTAGAGGAGGCGCCTCACTGCCATTAAGTTAAGGATTTTTCCGTTCGCCCTGAGCCTGTCGAAGGGTGAATGGAAAAATCCTGGGTCGATAAGTTAAGCCGTCCATGGTTCGACAGGCTCACCACGAACGGCTTAACTTAATGGCAGTGAGGAGGCGCCTGGGTGTCCGACAAAGGCTTTGCCAGCATGGAGCTGGCATAGAGCCTACACGGACGTATTCACGGTGTCCTTTGGCGGACACCCAGGCGCCGAATTTTGATCTACGACGGTTATACATAAGTCAAAAATTACCCTTTTGCAACCTTAACCAATGAGACCTCGATACCATTTATTGTGACTTAACACTTTCGGCCTCGAGATCGCGATCAGGGGATCGCTCCCACAGAGCCTCCGCCGCTCTCTGTGGGAGCGACGCCTTCGTCGCGACTATCGAAGCCAGTAACGCTCAAACACCAATAGCCTTTCCGGACAACACAACCATTTAGCGCTCGATCGCTACTTTTTGCACAATTAGGTATATTTATACTTAATGTATAAAGACGAGAGATCGAGCTTGGGTAACAGGGGCCCGTACGGGGTTGGGTCTTAAAATTTGCATCAAGTCTCGTTTATGCAGGCACGTATTTGCAAAACTCCAGCAATTCCCAGTTTGAGCATTTTCGCCGATCTTAGGTGTAGGGTATGCCTGTCGAGGAATGCCATAAACCCATCCATGGAGGCTCGGCGGCAGATCGAACGCCAAGGATGTCGCCAAGCACACTCCACACCCTTTTTGATCCCAAAATTGGGAATTGCTGTCAAAATTCAAGATCTTACCCCCATAGCTCCTTACACGTTTAGTGTAGCTGATCAAAAACTTCGGGGTGTTGCTCGACTATGCGTAGCAGTGCGACTGCTGGCCCTTGTGGAGCCCTCCGTCCTTGTTCCCAATCTTAAAGTGTTCGCATGCTTACGCCAAGCAATCCGGCAAAGGCGGACTGTGACATTTTTAATTTAGAACGAATTGCCTGCGGTGGCGAAGGCTCGGAAAGCTGCGTGGTTTTTAGAGTAACCTTGCCTTTTTAAACTCTTTGATTTCTTTAATGCTATCTAGGATTTCAGCACCGATATTTCTATGGCTCATGATCGATTGCCTCCGCAATTTGCTTCAATATATGGCCGGGAATGGTGGAACGCTCCGATTTGCTATAAATCGTAAGCATCCAGATTTCATGATCTGGGTTTTTCCAGTAGTAGATAATACAAACCCCGCCACTTTTTAACTCTCCCTTCTGGCGCCCACCGAACTTTCCTTACACCGCCTGATTCTTTAACAATATTGCCCGCATCCGGCTCATCCGGCTTGGGCAGAAGATAAGTCTGAAGGGCTCAATATTCGTCATCATTAAGATAGGCCGCGAGTAGCTTTCTAAAAAGTGCAGGATATTAGCAAGAACTATATTTGGACGCGTAACGCCTCAAGAAGGGGCGCAGCTTTGAGACGGAGCGTTACCGGTGTCCGCTTGTACCGAGTTAAGTAGGATGATGTTTTAGTTTACTCTGAAAAAATGGATTGAATTATAAAATAAACCCGGACCTTTTATTTTTACATTTACAGAAAAGGCTATGAATATAGACCTGACCCTGCCGCTTGGATTTAGAAGACAATCATCATCGAAAAATAGCGCATTCTTATTTGCAGGATGTGAGCGATTGGGTGGGTGGCATTGCGGGGGCCAAAGAAGAGCTTTGGGAATATGACATTCCGCCCTTGGATGAAGCGATAACGACCATTGTCGTCAGTCTTGATGGCGCTTATGTATTGATACGTGAGGACGGTTACCGGGAAGCGATGGTGGGCAATATTTCGCTTTATGATGTGACCGGCAAACGTCAGCATACCATCTATATCGGTGAAGCCCCCGAATATGGGAAAGGCACATTTTTTCAGCGTTTGGAAAAAGAAATTGTTACCGTCAAAAAACACTATCCCGATGCCCTCTATTTAGGTATTGCCGATGGTGCAAAAAATAATTGGTCGTTTTTAGAGCAACATACCAGTCGTCAATTACTGGACTTTTTCCACGTCACTGAGTATCTGGCAAACGTCGCTTATGCTGCCTATCCAGGAAAAACGGACAAACCCAAGCGCATAATTTGGCTAGATGAACGCTGTAAACAGCTAAAACGTGAACCCGGTGCAGTCGAAACACTGATCAGTGAAATGGAAAAATTGGCCCAAAAAACCAGCCTGACAAAAACAGTCAAAGAGAATTTGGAGGCCGCGCTAACCTATTTTAAAAACCATAACCAGATGATGGATTATGCAATGCATACAGAAAAAAACTTACCTATTGGCTCAGGCGTCACCGAAGCTGCTTGCAAGACGCTGGTGAAGCAACGGCTTTGTGGTTCAGGTATGCGCTGGAAAAACCAAGGGGCTAAAGTGATTTTATCTTTACGTGCATTGGTTCAGTCTAAAGGAAGATGGCAACAGTTTTGGGATAAGATTGATCAATATGGTTCCCATGTGTGCGTATAATTCACATTATTCAAAATCAACACCCGTTTCTTTGAAAACTATAAGAAATTGAATTATCTTCCAAGGCATCCTGACAAGAAATCTCAAGAGCAATCCAAGCAGTTAAAATTGTCCATCGAACATATGTTCCTCTATCCCATTTATTACTCGTTTGAGTAGCTAATTGGCGTGCATGAATTGCATCCGTCCAAATATGATAGTGATTTGATTCAACGAGCTTCGTAATCATTGTTCTACCAATGCATAACTATTGATTATCAGGCAAATCTACCCGATAAGTTGATATTGGCGATCTTTTCAGGCACATTTGCCCTGATAACTCCTAAACCGGGCAAATGTGCCTTGGTAACCTGATATTAGCCATAAATTCGGGCAGATTTGCCTTTAGCCTGACCACAGCAGCTAACGACCTTATGTCTAGTTCAAAATCGCCGACCTTGTTGGAAGATGTTCGCCGCGTCATGCGGCTCAAGCATTACTCGCTGCTTACCTAAAATAACCTTAAAAACCTATGCAGGTCTAGGCTTGCCACCCCGTCCTTACGTTACCTACTTGGATGTAGTTAAGGGGCGTGAGCAAGAGCAAAAGCTTTTCGACCATGCCCAAAGCAAACCCTAATGATCGGAGCGGTTTAAATAACCCGCCTACTCTTCCTCTTCTTCGAGCAATTTCAATTTTAGCCAATGAATTCGCCGGCTGTCCGCTCGAACCACTTCGAACCTGAGCTTGCCTTCGATCACTTTTTCGCCTTTTTGCGGCAGGTGTCCGAGCTTGGTCACGATAAAGCCGCCGACCGTATCGTATTCCTCGCTGGATAAATCGCAAAAGAAATATTCGTCGAAGTCCTCCATCGGCGTCAATGCCTTGACCATATATTCGTTTTCGTTGCGCTGCACGATGTAGCCCTCATCGGGCTCCTGGTCGTGTTCGTCCTCGATTTCGCCGACGATTTCTTCGAGTATATCCTCTATCGTCACCAATCCTGCCGCAGTTCCGTACTCGTCGACGACGATGGCTAGGTGATTGCGATTGGTACGAAACTCCTTTAACAACACATTCAAGCGCTTGCTTTCCGGCACGATGCTGACCGGACGCATCAATTCCTCGACTTTGATATCATGATTGGTCTCGGCCAGAGCATAAGGCAGCAAATCTTTTGCCAACAAAACGCCGACCACTTTACTGCGGTCCTCTTCGATCACCGGAAAACGCGAATGACCGTGTTCGAGCACCAACGGAAAAATGGTTTTCAAGTCGGCATCCCGCGGCACTACGACCATTTGCACTTTCGGAATCATGATATCCCGTGCCCGCATTTCCGAAACCTGAAGCACGCCTTCAATCATTGCCAGCGCATCAGGGCCTAGTAAATGTTTTTCCCGAGCTTCCCGTAAAATCTCAAGAAGGTCTTCCTGATCTTGCGGTTCGCCGCTCAAAAGTTGTCCTAGTCTGCCGATCCAACTTTTTTGCGGCGTCTGACTCGGATAGGGTTCGTCGTTCATACCTCGTTTGCCTCGTTATACGGATTATCGATGTTCAATTGTGCCAATATTTCGATTTCTTTCGCTTCCATTAATTCGGCTTCGTTATCTTCGACATGATCGTAGCCCAGCAAATGCAGGACTCCATGCACGATGATATGCGCCCAATGATGCTCTAAGGTCTTGTGTTGCGCCAACGCCTCCTCGGCCAAGACCGGCGCGCATACAACCAAATCGCCAAGCAAGTTGGTTTCTATATAGTCCGGCACGTCGAAAGGAAAACTCAAAATATTGGTCGGGCCCGGTTTAGCTCTATAGTGTTCGTTGAGTTGACTGATTTCGGGTTTATCGACGATACGGATCACCAGCTCGGTATCGTCCGGATAATCCTTTAGCGAGGCATCAACCCAAGTTTGCAATAGACCGCTATCCGGCACACCGTCCGAAGCGATCTCCTGTTGGATTTCAATACTGTTCATCAAGGGTTCGAATGTTTTTTCTCATAGGCCTCATAGGCAAGGACAATTCGCTGTACCAACGGGTGTCTGACGACGTCTTTCGCGCCGAAAAACGTAAAACTGATGCCTTCGACATTGTCCAATACCTTCAACACATGACGCAATCCCGACATTTTTTCGGACGGCAAATCGATTTGCGTGATGTCGCCGGTAATTACGGCGGTCGAACCGAAACCGACCCGCGTTAAAAACATCTTGATTTGCTCGACGGTCGTGTTTTGCGCTTCATCGAGAATAATGAAGGAATCGTTCAAGGTTCTGCCGCGCATGAAGGCTAACGGCGCTACCTCAATGACATCGCGGTCGATCAATTTTTCGACGCGTTCGAAGCCGAGCATTTCGTACAAGGCGTCGTACAGAGGACGTAAGTAGGGATCGACTTTTTGCGCCATATCGCCGGGCAAAAAACCGAGTTTCTCGCCCGCCTCCACGGCTGGACGGACCAATATGATTCGGCGGACTTTTTCGTTTTGCAAGGCTTCTACCGCGCAAGCGACCGCAAGATAAGTCTTCCCGGTTCCTGCAGGTCCTACGCCGAAATTGATGTCGTGAGTCGTGATTTTTTTCAAATAACTTTGTTGATTGGCGCCCCTACCTTTAATAACGCCGCGCCTGGTCTTGACCGTCACCTGATGTTGAGCCGCCGTTTCGGCCTTGACCGCCTCAAGGGCTTCGTCGATGCTGGCATCCTGCATCGATAGATGCACCTGCTCGGGAGTCAATAATTCCAGTTCGGTGCTGTCAAATAGCTTATGCATCACCGCGCAAGCCGCTTTGACTGCCTGCTCTTCACCGCTGATTTTGAAATGATTACCTCGATTAGCGATTTCCACCATCATGCGTTGCTCGATCTGACGCAGATGGCAATCGAATTGGCCGCAAAAATTGGAGAGTCTGCTGTTATCGGCCGGCAACAGCGTAATTTCTTGAGTTGACATCAATTGCTTAAGCCACCGCAGTTATTTTTGCGGTCGAAGATTCGACCATACGCCCGCGAAGAGAGTTAGGCAAAGCCTCGGCTATGTACACGTCGACGAATTGCCCTGCTAATCGAGGATGACCGATGAAATTGACGACGCGATTATTTTCGGTTCGACCTTGCATTTGTAACGGATTCTTTTTCGACGGGCCTTCAACTAAGACCGTTTGCACGGTGTCGACCATGCTCGCCGAAATTTGGGCCGCCATTTCATTAATGCGGTTTTGCAAACGTTGCAAACGCTGCTTTTTGACTTCGACCGGAACATCGTCCGGCAAATCGGCAGCTGGCGTACCTGGCCTTTGACTGTAAATGAAACTGTAGGAAAGATCGAATCCGATCGTCTCGATCAAATCCATCGTATCGTCGAAGTCCCGATCGGTTTCGCCCGGAAAACCGATGATGAAATCGGACGACAGAGAAATATTGGGACGGACTTCACGCAATTTGCGAATAATCTCGAAATACTCGGCGCGCGCGTGGCCTCGCTTCATTTTTTTCAAAATCGCATCGCTACCGCTCTGCACCGGTAGATGCAGATGATCGACTAATTGCGGGATTTCGGCATAGGCTTCAATCAGGCTGTCGCTGAATTCGACCGGATTCGACGTCGTAAAACGAATACGGTCGATACCGTCGATCGCAGCGACATGATGTAGTAAAAGCGCGAAATCGGCGATATCGCCGTCCGCCATCAGCCCCCGATAAGCATTGACGTTTTGTCCGAGCAGATTGACTTCGCGAACGCCCTGCTTCGCCAAAATCGTGATTTCGGTGATCACATCGTCGAGCGGACGACTGATTTCCTCCCCTCGCGTATAGGGAACGACGCAAAACGTGCAATATTTGCTGCAGCCTTCCATCACCGATACGAAGGCTTTAGGACCTTCGGCACGCGGTTCCGGCAAAGCGTCGAATTTTTCGATTTCGGGAAAGCTGATGTCGATGACACGCTTATGCTTATTGCGAGCTTCGTCAAGCAATTGCGGCAATCGGTGCAAGGTTTGCGGACCGAAGACAATATCGACGAACGGCGCGCGCTTTTGTATCGCCTCGCCTTCTTGACTCGCCACGCAACCTCCGACGCCGATGATGACATCGGGCTTCAGCTCCTTGAAAGGCCGCCATACGCCCAAAGCCGAAAAGACTTTTTCTTGAGCTTTTTCGCGCACCGAGCAAGTGTTGAGTAATAAAACATCGGCCTCGTCGGGTTTGTCGGTCAACTCCAGACCGTGAGATGCTTTCAGTACATCCCGCATTTTGTCGGAATCGTACTCGTTCATCTGACAACCATTGGTCTGAATATATAATTTTTGCGTCATTGTATGTACATCTAAAAAAAACACCCCGTCATTACAACGGAGAAAAGTGGCGGCTATTTAATCACCAAATCGAAAACAAAAAAAGCCCTAATGAAAGTGTATGGTGAACGGGAAACGGTGAATAGTGAATAGTGAATAGTGAATAGTGAATAGTGAATAGTGAATAGTGAAATGATGTGAATTTTCTACCATTTGTCAAGCACAAACTTCCCCTTTCATCTTTCCCCTTTCATCTTTCCCCTTTCATCTTTCCCCTTTCATCTTTCCCCTTTCATCTTTCCCCTTTCCCCTTTCCCCTTTCACCTTTCACCTTTCACCTTTCACCTTTCACCTTTCACCTTTCATTTTCACCTTCAATATCGCGCCGAATTTCGGATGATCGAAATAATGCTCTTCATTAAACTTAATTCGCCTCGCTTCGGACATTCTAAAAAATCGCTCGGGATCGGGCTGATACTCAAGATCTAGTGTCACGGTCAAAAAATCGCCTCGTTCGAGCTGAAAAAAACCGTCCAACACATTAGCGGCATCCTGAATTCGAACCGCATCGCCGGCGCTGTCTTCATTGATGACCTGAAACCATGCATAGTGGTCGATCGGTTGATACGTTGAAGAACGCGAAAGCGTAGCGTAGACATGGGATAACGATTTTTGTTCCGTGGCGGCCTGAGCCAATGCCGACACTTCGACGACCTGACTCGGCCATTGAATCTCGCTACGGGTCTGATCGAACAATTCGGTCGTCGCCATGTCCTGTGCGAATACGATTAATTCGACTTGAAAACGATCTTCGGCTGAAGCAAATGAGGTCCGCCAAATCAACAACACAAACCAGACCACACGAAACGCATTTTTTTTATTCTTCATCATGATTTCTTTACTATCTCAAATACCTTTGTAACCGGACGTAATCGGATAACGCCGATCGCGGCCGAAGGCTCGAGGGGTTATCCTAATACCGGGCGGCGATTGTCGACGCTTGTATTCGTTGCGATCGACCAGCGTAATCGCCCTGACGACATGCTCTGCGGCAAATCCTGCTGCAATAATTTCGTCCGCCGATTGATCGAACTCGACATAGCGCTCCAAGATCGGATCCAGAACTTCATAAGGCGGCAATGAATCCTGATCGACCTGATCCGGCGCCAATTCCGCCGACGGCGGCCGCGTTATCACTCGATCCGGAATGACTTTCGAAATCGAATTTCGGTAACGCGCCAATGCATAGACCAATAGCTTCGGGACATCTTTGATCGGCGCGAATCCGCCGGCCATGTCGCCATAAAGCGTCGCATAACCGACACTCATCTCGCTTTTATTGCCGGTGGTTAGCAACAATTTACCTTGCTTATTCGACAAGGCCATTAGCAAGACGCCGCGACAACGAGCCTGAATATTTTCCTCGGTCGTATCCTTGGCGCTGCCGGCAAATACCGGGGCCAACATCTCGTTAAATGCCGTGACAGCCGGTTCGATTGGAATCATGTGATAGTTCACACCCAACGCATTGGCTTCCGATTCGGCATCTTCGTTGCTCATCGCTTGCGTATAGCGCGAAGGCATCAACACCGCTTCGACTTTATCTGCGCCGAGCGCATCGACTGCCAATGCCAGTACCAGCGCCGAATCGATGCCTCCGGATAAACCCAATAAGGCCCCGTTAAAGCCGTTTTTGCTGACATAATCGCGAATCCCCAAGACCAGAGCCTGATATTCGCTCGACACCGGCCGATAAATCGGGGCGCATATCGATTTAATCGGTTGTTTGCCGGCAAATTCGACGACACTAAGCTGCTCCCGGAATTCCTCGGCACGAAACACGACTGAACCTTCACTATCGACAACAAATGACGCACCATCGAAAACCAATTCGTCTTGTCCGCCGATTAAATTGACATAAACTAAAGGAACGCCGGCAGCTTTAACTTGATCGCAGACGACCTGCTCGCGCTGATGAATCTTACCGGCATGGAAGGGCGACGCATTTAAGGTCAAAACGATATCCGCGCCGGCCTGACGGTTTTTGGCGATCAAACCCGACTGCCAAACATCCTCGCAAATCGTCAATGCCAGAGTCAAACCTTTCAGGTTGAATAACGCAGTCTCGGAACCGGCAGTGAAATAACGCTGTTCGTCGAATACACCGTAATTCGGCAAAACATTCTTATGATAGCGCGCAATAATTTCTCCCGACCTGCACACTACCGCCGAGTTAAACAACTTGCCGCCGGACTGTTCGGGGTATCCGAAAACCACATCGATGTCTTGCACCTGTTCGACTATCATTGTCGCGGCATGCTGGGCCCGGGCGATAAAATCCGGTCTCAGCAACAAATCCTCCGGCGGGTAACCGGTTACCGAGAGTTCCGGAAAAATAACAATATCGGCTTTTAGCCGGTCGCGGCTGTCTAGTGCCTGGACGATAATTTTTTCGGTATTGGCTTTGATATCACCAACCCGAAAATTGCTTTGTGCAATGGCTATCCTGAGAGTCGTAGCACTCATAAAAAATAATTTTCCTCTCTAAAATTCCTGTATCGCGGCTAGGCATGATCGAAGGCAAAAAGACAACCGAGTGTCCTGGTCACTGTTTCCGCTGTTTCCCAAGCTCCAGCTTGGGAAACAAACCTCGGAAGCTCCAGCTTCCCGAGACCGACACCACCGCCGTTAGGCCCCAATCAAACACCGCTCGCCTAGGCACCGATTGCAACCAGGCCGTCTTATATACTTCGCACGGCCACATTTTCAGTTTTCTGGCGCGCTCTTTTGTCCGGTAGCTGCGTTGCGAAAACAGTTACATAGCTTGCTATGCGCCTGTTTTCGCGCCTTGCTACCGAACAAAATAGCATTGCCATAAAAGCCGAAAACATGACCGTGCGAAGTATATCAACATTTTTGTAAACCGCCGCCCGCGTGATGAATCGTCTGTTCAATCTGTCTTGATCGCCTAGAAGCTAGAGCTTCCTGAGCAGGTTTCCCAAGCTGGAGCTTGGGGAAACAGCATAAAAAGAAGGGGGACTGAATATTTACGTCCTGTCATTATTCGGAGTGATTTTACAGGAACCGGAAAAATAGTTCGCGATTGGTATTAAGTAGACTCTGTCGCAACCGGGCGATTTTTATTGCGTATCCATTCGCTCCAAGATCCTGCATAAAGCTTGGAGCCGGACAAACCCGCGATGTCCATCGCCAATAGATTATGACAAGCAGTCACGCCGGAACCGCACATATGTACGACGTGTTCGGCTGGTGTGACACCGATCAATGCAGACCATTCATCGCGCAACTCTTGCGTCGCTTTGAAACGTCCGTCCGCTTGCAGATTGAATTGAAACGGCCGATTAAGCGCGCCGGGCACATGCCCCGCAACCGGATCGATAGGCTCTTGGCGACCCGAAAAACGTTCCGGAGTCCTGGCATCGATCAATTTAATCGATTTTCGTGCCAATCCGTTTTGCACTTGTTGTGCACTGAGCCAATTCGAATCGTTTAGGTAAGGCCTAAACAATGCGGGTTGAATCGAAGGTAATGCCGTCGTGATGGGATAAGCGCCTTTCCTCCACTGTTGAATCCCTCCATCGAGTACTGCGACCCGATCGTGCCCTAAACAACGCAGCAACCACCACAATCGGCCGGCAAAGGCGCCGTCGGCATCATCGTAAACCACGACCTGACTGGCGTTTGATACGCCCCAGGCACCCAGCTTTTTACATAACGAGTTAAAGTCCGGCAATGGATGGCGGCCGGTTAAATCCGTGATTCCGGACGATAGATCCCGGTCGAGATGAACGTAGCGGGCGCCTGGAATATGGCCTTGCCGGTAAGCTTTACCGCCGGCTTCGGTATCGGCCAATGAAAACCGACAATCGAAAACGACCCAGCCGGGAGTCCCGATATCCTCGGCTAATTGATCGACGGGAATTAAATTTGTATAAGCCATTGTTGTTTATACCGTAAGAATAATTTTTCCAATATGTTGACTACTTTCCATTAATGCATGCGCCTCCGCCGCTTCGGCTAAAGGTAGCACCGTATCGATAACCGGATGAATGTCGCCCGACTCCAAGAGCGGCCAAACATGCTCGCGCAACTTTCCGGCGATCGCCGACTTAAAGGTATTGTCGCGGGATCTCAAGGTCGAACCAGTAATCGTCAATCTTTTCAAAAATACTTGCAATAGATTGATTTCGGCTTTCGGTCCGCCTTGAACCGCGATTTGCACCAACCTGGCATCGAATGCCATGCATTTGAGATTGCGCGGGAAATAATCGCCGCCGATCATATCCAGAATCACATCGACGCCTCTACCGGAGGTCAATGCCGATACTTCTTCGACGAAGTCCTGTTCGCGGTAATTGATTGCGGCATCGGCGCCTAATTCAAGGCAAAACGCGCTTTTACGCGCCGACCCTGCAGTCACGAACACACGAACGCCGAAGGCCTTGGCCATCTGTATCGCCGTGACGCCGATACCGCTGCTACCGCCATGCACCAACAAGGTTTCGCCGGGCTTGAGTCCGGCGCGGTCGAATAGATTACTCCAAACCGTAAAAAAAGTCTCCGGCAGTCCGGCCGCCTGAATTACCGTTATCCCTTTCGGAATCGGCAAACATAATTCGGCTGCGGCAGTGCAATACTGCGCATAACCGCCGCCGGTCACCAAGGCGCAGACACGGTCGCCTAATTGCAAATGCCGCACATCATCGCCCAAAACTGCAATGGTTCCGGCCACTTCCAGCCCGGGAATATCTGATGCGCCTGGCGGGGGCGGATATAAACCTTGGCGCTGCATAATATCGGGGCGATTAACGCCGGCCGCCTCGACGCGTATCAGCACTTCATCGGCTAATGGCATCGGCAGTGGCCGGTGCGTCGTGCCTAACTTCCCCGGTGCGACAATTTCTATCGCTTGCATGTCTTGCGGCATTTTCAATAATCCTCAAATTTAGCGCCTAACCATCAGGCCGAAGCCTAAACCGTGCGCGTTTTGAACGAGGTAATGAATTCGTAACAAATCTTGGCGTCCTCGGCGAGTTCTTCGAAACCGATTACCCGCTTGCGCCAGGGACTGAAGTCAAGCTCGTCAGGTAACTGACCTACTTCGCGATAGCCCATACTCCATTCAGGAAAAATACGTCTCCGCTCCGGCCCCTGAATAACCACCTGCATATCCTTGTGTCTCGGATCCAGTTTAATCTTTTCGACCAAAGCCAGCGCTTTTTCAGGAGAGCCTTCTAAGAGCTGCATGAACCAACCATCGCGATGCAGCAAGCAACCGGTAATACCGTTTATTTTGTTACATTGCCGGGTCTGCTCCAATAAAGCTTCGATTTCATTTTCCGGCATCGGTCGAATAGCTTGGCTGACATACAGCACAAAAAACAACGGCAACGGCGCATCGAGCGTTTGGGTTTCGATTTCGCGCTCGACGCTTTCGACAAAGGAATTCCAATCCAGCGGCCGATAAAAATAATAGCCTTGAATATAATCACAACCGAGTGCGCGCAGCTCTCTCAACTGCAATTCATTCTCAACACCTTCAGCAACCATTTTCAGACCCAAACCGCGCCCCAAGCTAATGATAGCCTGTGTCACTAAACGGTTTTCTTGATGATTCTCCAAGCCGTCGATGAAAGCCCTATCGATTTTAAGTACGCTAACCGGCAACTTAATTAATTGTGCCAACGAGGAATAACCGGTTCCGAAATCGTCGACCGCCACACGCAAGCCCTGATCGGCAAGACGACGTAACATGCGTAGATTCGTTTCGACATCGGCCATCAAAGACGTTTCGGTGATTTCGAGCAATATCCTCGAAGGATCGGCGCCGGTTTCACGAATGATTTCGGCAAATTGATCGCAAAGCGACTCCTCATCCAACTGCCTTGCCGAAACATTAACCGAAATATAAGAGGGCGCATAATCGCCCCATCGGCGACGCCATTCGGCTTCAGCCCGGCAAGCCTCCCGAAATACCCAGTTGCCGATCGCGAGGATCGAGCCGGTCATCTCGGCAATCGGTATAAAAATAGCCGGAGAAACTTCACCGGTCGATGGAAACCAGCGCAACAGTAATTCAGCCGCTATGATGCGCCCGGTTGCAGCACAAACAATCGGTTGAAATCGGGGGGAAAACTCATCGCGCTCGACCGCCAACCGCAACCCCTGCGTAATCGACAACCTCAAGCGCACTTTTTCCTGTAAGCTGTCGTTAAAAAAATACCAGCTATCCTTACCCAGCATTTTGACTTCAGACATCGCCGTATCAGCGGAACGCAACAAGTCATCGGCCGAATGCGTGCTGCCTTGGCCTACCGCAATACCGACACTGGCTGTTACCGATACCTGATTGCCATTGAGATCTATTGGCTGCCTCAAGGCTTCATTAATCCGTTCGGCGAGCGTTGAAATCATTGTCGGGTTCTCTAATTGCTCGCAAAGCACGACAAATTCATCGGCGGATAAATGCGCTACAGTATCGCCGGGCCTCACAATCTCCATTAGGCGCCTTGCTGCCGTTTTTAGCACCTGATCGCCAACCTTATGATCATGTATATCGTTGACAAACCTAAAATCATCAAGGTCTACAAATAACAAGGCAACGTTGGTGCCTTGCCTACGCGAACGTTGCAAAGCATCCGTCAGCCTTTCGCGAAGCAGTCTTCGGTTCGGCAATTCGGTTAGAGCGTCGTGTGTTGCAGACCATAAAATTTCGTCTTCGACTCGTTTGTTTTCGGTAATATCGCGCATCGTGACGACTAATAGCCAATGCCCGTCCTGACGAAATTTAGCGATCGAGGCTTCCAAAGGAAAAAAAGTACCGTCTTTACGATAGCCTGTTACCGGACTACGCCCGCTCATGCGCCTCTCGGTTTCTTCGCCTTCGACGAATAAGCGAAACATCTGGACATGCCGTTCGCGCAAATGCGGCGGCAACAACAGATGAACTGAAAGCCCTATTAATTCTTTGTTGGAATACCCGAATACCTGGCAAGCGTTCGTGTTGGCTTCGACGATGATACCGAATTCGTCGGTCGCCAAAATCGCCATATCGGCGATCGACAAAATATCCCAAGCGGTACTTAGTTTTTGCATTAATTGCTTGGCATCGTCGGTAATCAATCGCGAGACCGAATCGACCTTACCCGCCTCGGCCGATTGTCGTGCCTGCATTCGATAACGATCAGGGATCACTGGAGGTATGAGACCGAAGCTTTCGATAATTCTAAACGAACCCTCAGCGGTACACCGTGATAGATAAGTGTTGACAGAGGCATGATGAGTATTCGCATCCATTTGCACGCGTCCTTGCGGACCTTTGATAGACACGTTTTCGAGTGCCGAAACCAAGGCTTCGGGATGCACCGATCCGGCAGTCTCTACGGCACTGGCAAAAGCCTTCACACATAAATAGGTTGCCTCGCCGAAATTAGTCAGTATACCGTTACCGAAGGGCCAAAGGCCGTCGATACCCGGCAGTTGCTCAAGCCTCGCCAAATAATTACGGTTTTCCGGCGTATCCACGCTCATGAAATAGGAGTTCGAAGAATAAAAGCCATCGCGCACCGAGGCCGACAACCTTGAAGCCATGATCTCGTCGAAATGCCCCATAACGACCGTCATGCGGTTTTTTAAACCTAACTCCGAAAAACGGGTTAAGAGCTTGACTTGATCGATGCCCGCAAAAAATGGTGCAAAAACATCGGCCCCCGAGTGCGCAACTTGTTTTAACAAATTGTCGATTTCACGGTACGAAACGCCGATCGACAAATATTCCTCTCCGACCACCGCTCCGCCCAGCTCCGTCAAAGCGCGTTTCGCGGCATCGATAGAACCTCTAGGCCATTCGTAATTATTACCCGCGAAAAACATTTTCTGACCGTAATATTTGGCCATACAAGCAATCATTTTATCGATTTGCTGATTAGGCAAAGCCGCAAAATGAAAAAAATACCTACCGGATATACTGCCTTCGTAAAACGAAAAATTGAGATAAGGTATCCTTCTCGGTTCGGCGACTTGAGTCGCGACCAGAATCCGGGAGTTCGACAGCAGATTACCGATGATCGCCGAACAACGATGCTCGTCGACAAGCTTAATAGCTGCTTGTACCGCTGTTTCCGGCAAACTACCATCATCCTCGACGATCAATTGCAAAGGCTGCCCAAGCACTCCGCCCCGCTCGTTGATTTCGCCGCAAGCAATCGTTGCGGCACGAACGATTTCGTCACCGTAGATCCCGACTAATCCTGTCAACGGGGGCATGAGCCCTAGTCGTATCGGTTCATTACAATCGTTATTACTCACTGTGTTGCTCTAAAATTTAGTAACCATTCGGCACATATCTGCTGACTTAAACATAATTAATTTCCTGATTAGCAAGATGCTTCAGCTTGCCGAAGCCAACTGTCCGAGCAGTTGCCAGTCGTAGCCACTCCTGCGGGACGGGTTATTTAACCCGTCCCCAACGTTTCGGTTTGCCCTAAACATTTCGACTGACTTCGGCCAAAGTCAAAACGTTTAGAACGGGGTTGCAAACCCCGTCCTGCTAGGGATATGCTGGTTTTTGGGCTTTAGCTGAAGAAACTTGCTAATCAGGATTAATTTTATAAGGAATGATACAGCTAATACCTAAGTTTAATTCGAAATGCATTTACAAGTCGGATCATTAAATGCCGCACATCCCACACAACGAAAAAGGTTAACAAAAATATGCTGAATCCATCAATGCTGTCAAATAGCAGCGACTACTCACGTCCATGGAACGAATCGATTAACCCCGATAACGGCAGAAATCGATAATTGACTTTATATCATTTAACTGTTAATAAGTTCCGCTGGCCGAAAAAACCACTTAATTAATAAAAATAGGCCATCCATTCCAAGAGGGGAAAACAATGTCATTGAATCCGAATAACGAGCATAGCGAATTGCTCGGCCAGTTAGCACACCTTGAACAGCAAGTTTCAATTTTAACACAAGCTCTACAAACGAAATCCGAAACAGTGGAATCGCTGGAAAAATCCTTATCGGAAAGCCAAAGCCGCTTAGCCGAATTGGAAGCGGCTCTTAATATCGCTCAGCATTCCTTGCTCAGTTTAATATGGATGAAAATCGCCGAATACCGTCGCCTTCTACAAGGCGGCACGCTTGGCGCATCGACGGTAGCGAAACTCGCACAAATCAAAGACCTGATCGAAGTCGCCCGTTCATTGCCCGTAACCGCAAAAGACTTTTTCGCGATGAATATACTGGAAAACGGCACACGAAAGTTGAACGACGCCAAAGTCGATGTGTTGAATTATTATCAAAACATTTTAAACACACTGGCAAGCCGCCATCGCGATATGCTTGGCCAATTTAACGGCAATTATCGCCACTTGACCGACGAAATTCTTCATATGCTCGACCAAAAAGTACTGTGGACGATTAAAAACGCTCGCGACGACTTCAAGGAGATTTGGCAAGCAGCCCCTGGAGAGATCAAGTTTTTTTGGCGAGGCAAAATTGTCAGCCCAATCCAACAAAGAGCCGGATCCACTTTTATCGAGATTCACAAATTACAGATGGAGGCTCAAATTTTGCTCTCTCGGTTCGCACGCTACCTAAAACAATTATTCAACGACATGCAAACCTTGATTACCGACAAAATCAATGGCGTTAAAGAAAAAAGTAACGAAGGGAGTATCGGTCGGGACATGACCGGAAGCTATGCCTAATCATTGATTTAGGCTTGCTTTAATGACAAAGGATGGTAATGATTCCTGATCGGTATTCTCAAATTTCGGCATTAACGTATTGATACGCCGGGATGCCTGGGTTTCCCAAGCTCTTGCTTGAAAAACCACTGCGTGAAGTTCTGGCTTCGCGGTACAAGTGAAAACGAAGCAGGAGTATTTTCTGGTTCCTACGGTCCTGAGTCTGAGAAAGTATTAAATATTGCGAAATAACCATGAAGAACATAAAGCAACATGAAGAACAGCAATTCCCAGTTTGAGCAGTTTCGCCGATTTTAGGGTGTGGGGTATGCCTGTCGAGGAACGCCGTAAACCCATCCATGGGGGCTTGGCGGCAGCTCCCTGCTGCCGACATCCTCGCCAAGCATACCCCACACCCTTTTTGATCTCCAAATTGGGAATTGCTGACATGAAGAATTAGATTGTTAATTTTAAGTCTTTTTCTTCATTACCTTCATATTCTACATGGTGAATAAATTTTGCAATCTTAGCCAATGAGCCTTCGATACCATTTTTTGTTGCTTAACACTCTCGGCTCCGAAATCGCGATCAGGGGATCGCTCCCACAAAGGCTACCTGTGCTGTGGAAGCGACGCCTTAGTTGCGACTTTCGAAGACAATGACGTTCAATTTTCACAGTTTTATAAAAAATTACCGCTTCAAGTTATTCGATAAACTCTGTCAATCAAGTGTAGCGGTAGTTGTGAATAACGACGAGGGCAGGAGCATCGAAACGAGGAATTCTTCATGATCTTCATGGTGAAATGCTTTATCTAGGATATACCTTTCGCACTTCAAATTTCGGCAGTGCCTGAGGAGGCGCCGGGGTGCTCGGCAAGGCTTTGCCAGCATGGAGCTGGCATAGAGCCTACAGGGACGTATTCACGGCGTCCTTTGACGTGTACCCTGGTGCCGGATTTTGATCTACGATGGGTATAAATACAAATGATTATCTTAAAGAACGGGCATGAATCATGCCCGTTCTTTACCGATTAGATCAACTCTGCATGACTCCATTATTTTTGAGGCCTAGCTTCAACAAACTCCCCATATCGAACCGGAAGCGTTTTTTGATGGCATTGCCGGAATAAGCATTCCGAACGACTTCGCGTTCCGCCTCCAACCAATCAAGCATTTCATTACCCGGCTCAAAACCGCGCTTTTCGGCTCTGAAATAAGCCGCCTCGGCAATCATCGGCATGGCCTCGGGAATATCACCGACAGGATTCGCCTTTGGCTCCGACGTCACACCGAACTTTAATAATTTGAAAAAAGTCAGCGGCGGTTGGCTATTAAGTCCAATTTGTTTGGGCTCCAACTCGATCAAGGTTCCGAACAGACGGTCCCAAATCGAAAACACCGCGCCGTAATTCCTGTCATGCTCGGCTCGAACCGTCGAGTGATGAACCCGATGCAGATAGGGAGTAATGAATAAATACCCTAGGTCTTTTTCTCGAGAAAATGCAATATTTGCGTGATGAAACATAACAAACAGCATCATCAATAATTCATAAGCCAATACACTGGCCTTATCGAAACCGAAAATGACGATACTGAGCGCTTTAATCAATGTAGCAGCCAATATCTCCAAAATATGCACACGATATGCAGTCGAGGCATTCAGATATGGCTCACTGTGGTGGACTTTATGAAATAGCCATAAAACATCGAAGTCATGACAAGCCTTGTGCCAAAGGTAAAACACTAAATCCAGCACAATTAACGACAACGCAGCCTTGATCAATGAATCCGACATCCCGCTCAAAATACCCGCACCGGAAAAATGCTCTGCCACGACCAGCAACGATGAAACCGACAATAACGACAATACCAAACTGTTGAATAATAATAAGGCAATATTAACCCGATAAGAGTTTTTTAAATTACTTTTCGGCAATTTCTTTCGAGGACGATGCGCTTCGATGGCGGACAAAATGATAAAAAACATCAATAATGTAAACCCGGCCAAATCGAATGAAGTGATCATCGGCCAACTAGCTATCGCTTCAAAAAGATTCATGGAAGCATTCATTGTTTGAGTCATGGACTTATCCTCACAGAAGTAACAAAAAATCGGCTAAAAACAGTAATTCCTAGTTCGAACATGTTTCTTAACGTTATTTGGCTTCCCACTTAAGGCGGGACAAAAGCACTAAGGATTAACCTTAAACTGTCCCGTGTTAAGTGAGTAGCCCGTTATTTATCACGAAATTCATAGTCACTTTGTTCGATGCAAAGCACTTGCCAAAATCCATATATTTTGGTAAACGCTCACCCCATCCATTAACGACAACCTATTTAATCTTTAGATTTCATCATATTAAAAACGTTTCCCGGTTTTTTTATAAATCCCGCTGCCGCTAGGCAAACAACCATCACTGTTGCATTAAGACAACTATTTGTACCAACTAGGTGCAATTGTTTCTTATTTGCGCACCAAAGCCGCACTTTCAACAGCATTATTCACAGAAGCGATCAGATTTTCGAGCCGCGCCTACCCGCCAACGTCATTAAGTTACCTGATTAGCAAGATGCTTCAGCTTGCCGGAGCCAAGTGCCCGAGCGGGCTAGTCGTAACCGCAGCGACTTCTGCGGGACGGGTTATTTAACCCGTCCCCAACGTTTCGGTTTGCCCTAAACATTTCGGCTGACTTCGGCCAAAGTCAAAACGTTTAGGACGGGGTTGCAAACCCCGTCCTGCCAGGGTTTTCGCGCCGCGCCTACCCGCCAACGTCATTAAATTACCTGATTAGCAAGTTTCTTCAGCTAAAGCCCAAAAACCAGCATATCCCTAGCAGGACGGGGTTCGCAAGCCATGCGCGTCAAGCTAAAAACGGCCAACCCACATCACGCTCTTTCCCAAGCTCCAGCTTGGGAAAGACACCCCGGAAGCTCCAGCTTCCTGAGACCGACACAACCTCCACACATTCTGAATCAAACCCGACTCGCTCGTTCAATCTTTCTTGATTTTCGGGAAGCTAGAGCTTCCTGAACAGGTTACCCAAGCTAGAGCTTGGGTAACAGCATATTTTAGTTTTTGCGACTACGACTGGTCCTTGCTCGGACACTTGGCCTCGGCAAGCTGAAGCATCTTGCTAATCAGGTTAAATTAAGCAGTCATTTAAATTAAGTAATCCTGACATTCAGGCCCGAATGCGCTTCAAAAGCCTGCCATCCATGGCGGAATGAAGGGATTCTCTTAACTTAATGGCAGTGACTCCTAGGCCCTATAACCAAAATTTGTTTTTTTACGACTAACCTGTATCCTAAGCGCTAATTGATAAAAACAAACTCGCATAACCACCATCAGCGTCAATAACAACCCTAGTCAACGCCGATTTTATGAGCTCACTATAGGAACATGACAGTGCGCCAACGACTTTCAAAAGCAGCGATTATCACACTCCTGTATTTGGCTTTCGCAGGCTTTTGGATATTGACTTCGGATTGGCTGGTCGACTTACTCATCACCGATAGAACTCTATTAGTTCGCATCCAAGCTTGGAAAGGCTCGGCCTTCGTACTAATGACCGCGGTCATCCTTTATGCTTTGTTGCGATTAAAGCTTCCATCTCCGCATGAGACAAACTCCGGAGCCACCGGCTTCCGCGCCAGTTTACTGATCGCTGTTTACATTTTGATGTTAATCTTGATTGGCGGTATCGGCTACCTGGTGTATCGGCAGCAGGCCCTGGAGTTCACCGCGCGGCAATTTTCCGTACAGTCAACCATAGTCAAGCTCAAAGCCCGCCATATAGAAAACTGGTTAACCGAACGCCGCCAGGACATTAAACTCATACAATCCGATCCGATACTTTCAGCAATCGACGCACCCGTTTCCGGGCAACTAGATAAAACACTTGAAGCCAAACTACAAAGCTATTTCAACGCCCTGCTCGAAACCAAAGAATGGGTCGGCGTAACGCTCTATACCAAGCAAGGACATCCTTTATTCACTACCGGCGAAGCCATCGAAGCCACTGCAGCAGTGCGGCAAGCCATTATCGACTCGTCACGATCCCGGCAATTGGCGATCAACGACATACATCGCCTCAGATCCGAGCCCGACCAATATCGACTTGAATTTATCGCACCGATAATCATCAACGAGCCGCAAAAAATCTTTGTCATGGTGGTATTGAGCGCCGATCCGACTATAGAACTCTATAAATCCCTCAATGAATGGTCGGCCATTTCCGCCGATTCGGAATTATTTTTAGTGCGCCGAGAAGGCGATGAAGTGGCCTATCTCAACAGAACCGAATGGATAAGCAACTATCCGCTCACACACCGCAAACCGTTAAGCCGAGTAAACTTGTCCGCTACCCGAGCAGTACTCGACGGAGCCGGTTTTTGCAGATGCATCAATGACCGTGATATGGAAGTATGGGCCGCATTTCAACCGATCTCCGGCATGCCTTGGCATGTCTTATTAGAAAGTAATGCCGATGCAATGTTGAAACCGTTGAAACTACGGGCAAAATTGATTTTTCTGGTGGTAATATTCGCGGTTGGCGCCGGAGGTCTTGCCGTTTTGCTGCTCTGGCGCAGTCAACAAATGCGTTTTGCCTTATTCCGACAACGGCAACTGGAAGATCGAGCAGCAATTGTCGGGCATTATGACAGGTTGGTTAAACTGGCGCGCGATATCTTTTTACTAACCGATCTCGAAGGACGCATCGTCGAAGCCAACGAAGCCGCCTCATCGGCATACGGTTACGAGATCGACGAATTGTGCTCGATGACTATCCGCGACTTAACGCCGTCGCATCTTCAGTCCGCCATCCAAAACATCTGGCCGTCCGCCGACACGAAGGGCGGCGCGTTGTTCGAGATATTACAATTACGCAAAAACGGCGATATCTTTCCGGTCGAAATCAGTTGCAGTCCTTTAGAGATCGACGGCAATCTTTACTGGCAAAGCTTTATTCGTGACATTAGCGCTCGACAAGCCGCCGAAGAGCAAATACAGCGCCTCAACAAAGCCTATGCAACACTCAGCGAAACCAATCAGGCAATCGTAAGAACTCGCGATCCGGACAAGCTTTTTCAGCGCCTCTGCCGCATCGCGGTCGAATACGGAGGTTACCTTGGCGCTTGGATCGGCCGCATCGACGACATATCCGGCCGAATCGAACCGGCAGCCAGCTACGGCGCGCTCGATGAATACCTCCGTCAAACCGAAATCGAGATCGCCCCCGATTCACCGAAAGGCCGAGGACCGACCGCTAACGTCATGCGCAAAGGACGCCCTTATTATTGCGAGGACTTTCTTAACGACCCGGCAACCGCGCCATGGCACGACCTGGCCCGGCAATACGGCATCGGCGCATCGGTCGCGCTGCCCTTGCGGTGCAGCAACCGATTGGTCGCGGTATTCAACCTTTATGCCGCCGAAACGCATATTTTCGACCGGCAAATGCGCACTTTGTTGGAAGAAATGGCTCAGGATATTTCTTTCGCATTGGATAATTTCGAACGCGAAACCGCGCGTAAACAAGCCGAACATAGATTAAAAACACTCTTCGAGACGATACCCGATTTTGTATGGCTAAAAGATCATAGCGGTACCTTCCTGGCCTGCAATCCGGCTATCGTAAAATTATTCGGAGTCCCTGTATCCGAAATTATCGGCAAAACCGATTACGACTTTGTCGACTCGGAAACAGCGGATGCTTTCCGCGCGAACGACCTCGCCGCGGCAGCCGCTGGAAAGCCGGTCACGAACGAAGAAACACTGACTTTTTCGGGAGACGGGCGCAGCATTCGGGTGCAAACCACAAAAACGCCGATGTACGACGCCAAAGGAAAACTCATCGGCGTTCTCGGTATCGCCCGAGACATCAGCGAACTCAAACAACAGCAAGCTTTGCTCGCCGCAGCAAACAATACCTTGGAGCAAATCGCCGAAGGACGGCCGCTAACGACAATACTGAAACATATCGCCCGTAACATAGAACAGCTCAGCCCCGACATGCTGTGCTCGATCTTGTTAATGGATGCGGACGACTTACATCTTAGGCACGGATCGGCACCGAGCCTGCCCGATGGCTACAACCGATCTGTGGACGGTATTGAAATCGGGCCTTCCGTCGGTTCCTGCGGCACCGCGGCTTTTACTAAGCAACCGGTATTCGTCGACGATATCGCCGAAAGCCCGCTATGGAAAAATTTTAATCGCCTCGCTCTCGATCATGGTTTACGCGCCTGCTGGTCCACACCGATTTTTTCCGGGACCGGCAAGGTACTCGGCACTTTTGCGGCTTATTACCGAACGCCGCGCCACGCAACCGAAAGCGAGCGACAGTTAATCAATACCTTTGCGCATTTAGCCGCGATTACGATCGAAAGAGAACAGGATACTCAAAAACTTAACCGGCAATTAGACGAACTGCGCCGCTGGCACACGGTCACCTTAGACAGAGAGTCGAGGATCATCGACTTGAAACAAGAAGTCAACGCCCTACTAACCCGGCTCGGCGAACCGACGCGCTACTCCGTTTCAGTACAGGAACTCAAGCCATGATTGTTTCCGGAGCGCTAGCAATACTCCAAAATGCCGCATTACTGCTGACGATCGCGCTAGCCTTCGACATGACGGCCGGGCGTTTCTTATTCAAGCCTAAGTTAGCCGGACAAATTGTAATCGGCCTGGGTATTGCCTTGATCGGCATGGTCATCATGCTGACGCCTTGGTATTATCAACCCGGCATCATCTTCGATACTCGGTCGGTACTGTTAAGTATTACCGGTCTGTTTTTCGGCACCATCCCGACAGCCGTTGCCATGGCCGGCACAGCGGCACTACGACTCTATCAAGGCGGAATTGCGACATGGACCGGAGTTTCGGTCATTATCGTATCGGGACTCGCCGGCATACTCTGGCGGCATTTTCGGCCATCGCCGCTCGTCGAAATATCGTGGCGCGAACTTTGGCTATTCGGGCTTTTCGTTCATGTTTTGATGCTAGCCTTGATGCTGATCCTTCCTTATTCCACCGCAGTTCGGGTTCTGTCTGATATCGCCTTACCGGTTTTGACGATCTACCCTTTAGCGGTTGTCATGCTCGGATCGCTAATGATAATAAGGCTTCGCCGCGACCGCGACACTGAGATGCTTCGCGAAAGCGAGACGCGATTTCGCACCTTATTCGAGCAAGCCGCGGCAGGCGTTGCTCAGATCGACATACGCACCGGCCGCTTCATGCGAATCAATCGACGATTTTGCGATATCGTCGGATATACCCGCAATGAAATGGAACAATTGACCTATCAAAGCATCACGCATCCCGAAGATCTAGCAGCCGACAACGCAAAAACGCAGCGACTCCTGGCCGGAGAAATTCGCGAATTTTCAATGGAAAAACGTTATATCCATAAAAATGGGCGCTGCGTTTGGGTCAATTTAACGGTTTCGCCGTTATGGGAACAAGGCCAGTCGCCGAACGGGACGGTCGCGATCGTGATCGATATCACCAAACGAAAACAAGCCGAACAAGCCACTCATGCGGCACGAACCGAAACCGAACAATTGTTAAAGGAATCGGACCGACAGCGCTTGGTATTATTAAGCTTGATCGAAGATCAAAAATCGGCCGAAATAGCATTGAAAGAAAGCGAAACGCGTTACCGTTCACTTGCTAATAACGGGCGCATGCTGATTTGGTCGGCGCGCCTCGATAAGTTATGCGACTATTTCAACGAACCCTGGCTTGAATTCACCGGCCGGACGCTGGAGCAAGAATGGGGGTTCGGCTGGGCTGAAGGCGTGCATCCCGATGATTACGATCGTTGCGTGCAAGTCTATAATGAGGCTTTCGACAAGCGCGAGAAATTCTCTATCGTTTACCGCTTGCGTCGTCACGACGGGGAATACCGTTGGCTTATCGACGACGGCGTGCCTCGTTACGATCACAAGAGCGATTTTGTCGGCTATCTGGGCTACTGCTTGGACATCACCGAACGAATCGAAGCGGAACAGGAAGTGCTCAGGCTGAATGCCTATCTGGAACGACGAGTTAGCGAGCGCACGGCCGAGTTGGAACAAGCCAATAAAGAACTCGAATCGTTTTCCTATTCGGTTTCGCACGATCTACGCGCACCGCTTCGCGCCATTAACGGTTTTGCGCAAATTCTGGCACGCAGACATAGCGATACGCTCAATGACGAGGGCCGCCATTATCTCGATAATGTCATCGAAGCCGGAAACCGTATGAGCCAATTGATTGAGGACCTACTGGAATATTCTCGCACCGGGCGGCGCGCCGTACAAATGAGCCCGATAGCCCTATCGCCGTTGCTGAAACAGCTATCGGCAACATTTGCCGAACGCATAACGGCCACTCAAGCCACGCTTGAAATCATCGAACCGCTGGCGTCACCGATCGGCGACGCCACTTTAGTTGGGCAAATATTATCCAACTTACTCGATAATGCGTTAATTTACCGTAAACCGGATATACCGCCCATAATCGCAATCTCGTCGCGCATTAATAAAGGTCAAATCATTATTCAAGTGACCGATAACGGCATAGGTATCGAGCCCGAGTATTATGATAAAATTTTTCAGGTTTTTCAGCGCCTGCACAATGAAGACGAATACCCGGGAACGGGGATAGGTCTCGCCATCGTCGCCAAATCGGCACGCATGATGGGCGGTTCGGTAGAAGTCGAATCCACCCCCGGAAACGGCAGCACGTTTAGTATTCGGCTTCCCGCCGCCAATTAAAGCATGAGAATCGTTATGAATAATGAGGCCTTTATATTGTTAGTGGACGATAATCGCATGGATATCGAATTAGCACTGGACGCCTTCCATGAAGCCCGGCTGATCAACCGAATCGAAACGGCTTCAAGCGGCCGCGAAGCGCTCGATTATTTATTCGGACGCGGCGACTACGGCGACCGGAAGCGTTATCCGTTACCAGATCTGATACTGCTTGATCTAAAAATGCCGGGTATCGACGGCTTCGATGTACTCAAGCAAATCAAAACCGCACCATTGATCAAACGCATACCGGTCGTTATTTTGACTTCATCGCGCGAAGAAGGCGACCGGGCTTTATCTTACGATATCGGCGCTAATTCCTATCTGGTCAAACCCGTGTCGTTTTCCGGCTTTATCGAAGTCATCAAGCAAATCGAAAACTATTGGTTAAGTCTAAATATCGGGCCGCCGCTCGGAGTTACCTCTAAACCTGAGGCTGAAAATGACTAAATCATTTATGGAACGTAACGAAGTATTGCGTATTCTGATCGTCGAGGACGTCCCGGTCGATGCCGAGCTGATGGTATTACAATTGAAGGATGACGGATTAATTTTCGATTGGCAACGGGTTCAAAACGAAGAGGACTTTCTGCAAGCGCTCGATACCCGACCCGATTTGATTTTAACCGACTGGTGTCTGCCGCAATTTAGCGGCCTCAAAGTCTTGGAACTGCTTCATAACCGCGATAACGACATTCCTGTCGTCGTTGTTTCCGGCAGTATCGGCGAGGAAATCGCGATCGATGCCTTGCAAAAAGGCGCTTTCGATTATGTGTTGAAAGACCGCCCTGCTCGCTTGGGCGCCGCGATCCGGCATGCGCTGGAGGAAAAAGAACTACGCGACGAACGCAAACGCTATCTCGAAAAGCTGCGTCTCGCCGACCAGGTCTTTGAATCGACCGGCGAAGGCATCATCGTTACCGACATCGACGCCAATATCGTAGCCGTTAATCCGGCCTTCGAGCAAATCACCGGCTATACCAAGATCGAGGTGTTAGGCAAAAACCCCAGCATCCTGAAGTCCAACCACCAAGACAGGTCTTTTTTTTTCGAGTTGTGGAATACTTTATTAGGCACAGGCCATTGGCGCGGCGAAGTCTGGAATCGGCGTAAAAACGGCGAAGTTTATCCGGAATGGTTGACTATCAGTGCGGTCAAAAACAGCGAAGGCACCACCACGCATTTTGTCGGCGTGTTCAACGATATCAGCTCGGTCAAGGAAGCCCAAGCGCAACTCGACTTTCTGGCTCATCACGATGCATTAACACGCCTACCTAATCGCACCTTATTCAGAGACCGTCTCGGGCATGCCTTGATCCATGCGCAACGGGAAAACAAGAATCTAGCCGTATTATTTCTTGATCTGGACCGGTTCAAAACAATTAACGACACTCTGGGTCACCCGGTAGGCGACGACTTATTGAAACAAGCCGCCGATCGTATGCAACAAGCGATTCGAGCTGACGATACGCTGGCCCGACTAGGCGGCGACGAATTCGTTCTGCTGTTGGAAGACGATTCCACCGCGCATCACGCGGTCATCGTCGCACATAAATTATTGCAAATTTTTAACCGGCCGATGTTCATCGAGGACCACACGTTAACCGTGACCGCCAGCATCGGCATCGCACTGTTTCCGCAAGACGGCAAAGACGTCGACACGCTATTGAAACATGCCGACCTGGCCATGTATCAAGCCAAACAACAAGGCCGTAATACGTATCAGTTCTTTTCATCAGGCCTAACTACCGGCGCTTTCGAGCGCTTGATCATGGAAAACGCTCTGCGCGGCGCAGTCGCCCGAAACGAGCTTTTACTTTACTATCAACCTCAAATTAATTTGATCGACCGTACGCTTGCGGGAGTCGAGGCATTAGTGCGTTGGCAACACGCAGAATTAGGCATAGTATCGCCGGGGCAATTCATTCCGTTAGCCGAGGATATGGGTATCATCGCCGAAATCGGCGAATGGGTTTTAAATGAAGCCGTCAGACAAATGGCCGAGTGGCAAGCGGAAGACCTTGAAGTTCCTCGCGTTTCGGTCAACTTATCGATGCAGCAAATCGACCGGGAGGATCTCGCCGGACAAGTATCCGCAGCATTGGAGAGAATGAGTATCCCTGCCAAGCATTTGGAATTGGAAGTGACTGAATCGATGATCATGCGCCAACCGGATCAAGCCATGCGCATTTTGGATAATTTGCGTCAACAAGGTATCTTGCTATCGATTGACGATTTCGGCACCGGTTATTCCAGTCTGGCTTATTTAAAAAACCTCCCGCTGGATCGGTTAAAAATCGATCAATCTTTCGTGCAGGACATCGGCCGCGATGAACACGGCGAAGCCATCGTTCGGGTTATCATCGCGCTGGCTCGAAACCTAGGGCTGGAAGCCGTCGCGGAAGGCGTCGAGTCCGAAGAGCAAGCTCAATTTCTTGAACGCGAAGGTTGTAATATCGCTCAAGGTTATTTATTCGCGCGCCCCATGCCGGCGGATGAATTGATCCGACAAAGCGATCGATATCGATGCTCCGGCGAGAAAGCGAATTAGCCGACAATACACTGCATTAATCCTGAAAAGAGCAGTTGGCATTTGTTGTAGACCGTTCGTGCTGAGCAAAGTCGAAGCATGAAGGGTCTACAACACTTTCACCGGCCTGGTGAAGCCTCAAACTACCGTTCACCCTTCGACAGGGCTCTCCTGCGAAAGGACGCCGTAAACCCAGAACCTTAACTCACGAACTTTCACAGTAACGTTCATGAAGGCCTGGCCATCGCCCCGGCAAATGAAAGTTCTCTGGTGGGGAGGGTACGGTCACTAGCCCGACAGGACGCCGTGAATACGTCCCTGTAGGCTCGACGGCGGCTGTCCCTGCCGCCAACGCCTGTCGGTCGAGCAACCGCACCCTCTCCGGAACCGGCATTTGCTCTGTCGAGCGCCGTATATCGAAAAATTAGATAAAGGGTCTATATCTACGAACTTTCACAGTAAATATTTCAGCTTGCTTTGGTCATGTTCTAAATGTTTAGAACGGGGTTTCACGGGGTTTCAACTGCCGTCCTGCCAAGCATTGAATTGGCTTTACTCGGTTTAACTTTCGATTCGTGTTTTAGTGTATCCTAAGGTTCTTTATCAAAGCTTTACGGCCTATTGCTCAATGAAACTTAAAACTCGATTATTTAAGCATTTTTTACAGATTCTTTGCATTGTCGCCTTGTCTTTACAAACCGCAGTAGCTCAGGACTTCCACACATGGAGTTACCATCGTAACCGGGACCACTTAGCTAACCTCGAATACACCCTAGCGCGATCGCCGCTACCGAAACGGGGGAAATATGATTTAATCAGACTTGAAATCGTTTGCAAGGCGAATCAATTGCAACTAGTTGTCGATTCCAACAGTCTGATTACTTCTCAAAATCAGCCGTTCGACTTCGATTATCGAATCGATAAACAAGCGCTCGTTACGATTGAAATGCGCACCTTTTCGGATACGAGACGAAGAGCCTATAACGACGAGCATGCTCTAGCATTTGCCGAGGCATTACTAAACGGAAAATCGGTTTTCGTACGAATACATACCATGCTCAAAAACATATTGTCGGGGGCGATGCCGCTAGATGACGCACGCGAACCCATCACTCGTGTTCTCGCCGACTGCGGTATACAACGATCCGATTTGAGCAATGAAACAGCAGATTATGGCCTCACTGAATTCGAACGTGATCTAAAGCGATTGCCAACGACGCAACAACGACAATTGCTAAATCGGATCCGACAAATGATAAAAGAACTTGATGCCCGCTAGCCATAGTGGCTTTCCGGCTACCACGACCTCCGTCAATGCCATTAAGTTAAGCCGTTCGTGGTGAGCTTGTCGAACCATGGACGGCTTAACTTATCGACTCGGTATTTTAAACCTCACATGCTCAAACGTTTTCTTATTCTAATACTATTCTCCGTGCTGATTTTTGGCGGCATTTTCGGACTGAAGTTTTACCAACTTCATCAAGAAGCCGGCCGATTTCAACCACCGCCTCCTGCCGTCGTTGCGGGTACCGAAGTCACCCAGGAAATCTGGCCTTCCACATTGTCCGCGGTGGGAAGCTTAACCGCCATTGCCGGCGTCGACGTCAGCAACGAAGTGGCCGGCAAAGTCGAAGCGATTCATTTCGACTCCGGTCAATCGGTTAAAAAGGGACAATTGCTGTTGGAACTGGATGCGTCGACCGATCGCGCGGAATTACAAGGACTCCAGGCCGAAATGCGGCTCGCCAAGGTCCGCTTCGAGCGGAGCGAAAAACTAATAGGTAAAAACTTCATTTCCCAATCCGATTACGATCAGAACCATGCCCTACTCGACGAAACCGCCGCGGCCGTTCATGCTAAACGTACACTGATCGACAGAAAACGAATTCGCGCGCCTTTCACCGGCGAACTCGGCATTCGTCTAGTCAACCTCGGCCAATACTTAACGGAAGGTTCGGCAATCGTGTCGCTGCAACAGCTGGACCCGATTTATTTGGACTTTACCGTTCCTGAACGCTATTTGAATCGACTCGTTAAAGGCCGCCAAGTCATTGCGACCGTGCAAGCTTACCCGGACCGAGAATTCAACGGCGAAATCAGCGCCGTGAGTCCGCTGATCGACCAAGGCACGCGATCCGTAAAAGTTCGCGCCAAGCTAAGCAACAGCGAAAAACTGCTGCATCCGGGCATGTTCGCACAAACCGGCATTTTATCGGACCAAGAACTCAAGGTACTGACACTACCCGATACCGCGATCACCTATAATCCTTACGGCAATTCGGTATTCGTGATCGAAGCAAACGAACACGGCCTGATCGTTCAAAGCCGGCAAGTCGAAACCGGGCAAACACGCGCCGGCCGCGTGGAAATCATTAGCGGTTTGAAACTTGGAGAACGTGTCGTCAGCGCAGGCCAAGTCAAACTACGTAACGGCATGCCGGTTAAGTTGGATGATAAACCCGCCCCTGGCGAACGGGAGATTTCACAGTGAAATTTACCGACCTTTTCATCGAACGGCCGGTCCTCGCCAGTGTTGTCAGCTTATTGATTTTAGTACTCGGCTTGAGAGCCATCACGGCGCTGGAACTCAGGCAATACCCCGAAACCGAAAATACCGTCGTCACGGTAAGGACGTCCTATCCCGGAGCCAGCAGCGATTTGGTGCAAGGCTTCATTACCACGCCCCTACAGCAGGCCATCGCCGAGGCCGACGGCATCGATTATCTGTCCTCGAACAGCCGCCAAGGCGTTTCGACGATTGAAGCGCACATGCGTCTTAACTACGACCCCAATGCCGCGGTCGCCGAAATTCAAGCGAAAGTAGCAAGTCAACGCAATATCTTACCTGCCGAATCGGAAGACCCGGTCATTACATCGCAAGTCGGCGATACGACTGCGTTGATGTATGTTGCGCTTTATAGCGATACGATGAAGCCTTCGCAAATCAGCGATTACATGCTTCGCGTCGTTAAACCGAAAATTCAATCGATACCGGGCGTCGGCAAAGCCACTGTGCTCGGTAATAAAACCTTTGCGATGCGCATCTGGCTCGACCCCAAGCGCATGTCGTCGCTCGGCGTAACTGCCGAGGATGTCGCGAATGTGTTGCGCTCAAATAATTACCTGTCGGGCGCCGGCCAAACCAAAGGAAATTTCGTTACGGTCGATTTGAGCGCGACAACCGATGTCGTCAGCGAACAGGAATTTCGTAATCTAGTCGTCGGCAATCGCGGCGGTACGCTAATCAGGTTATCCGATGTTGCCGATACCGAATTGGGCAGCGAAGATTACGACATGGTCAACTGGTATAAAGGCAAGACCGCGATTTTCATGGGTATCGAACAGGCACCCGGCGCCAACCCGCTGACGGTTGCCTATGCCGTCCGCGATATGTTGGACGAAATTGAAAAAGACTTGCCCGAAGCCATGCATATCCTGCTGCCTTATGATGCGAGCCGTTTTATCCAGGATTCGATCAACGAAGTCTTTCGTACGCTGGCCGAAGCATTGATCATCGTCTTATTGATCATTTATTTATCGTTGGGCTCGATTCGCGCCGCACTGGTTCCATCGATCACAGTCCCCCTTTCGTTGATCGGCGGCACTTTTTTGATGCTACTCATGGGGTTTTCGGTAAACCTGCTCACAATGCTGGCAATGGTGCTAGGCATCGGTCTAGTCGTCGACGACGCGATCATTGTCGTCGAAAACGTGCATCGCCATATAGAATTGGGAAAATCCAAATTCGAAGCGGCGATCGAAGGCACGCGTGAGTTAGTATTACCGGTGATCGCGACTACGGTGGCGCTGGTTGCGGTCTATTTGCCGGTCGGTTTCATGGGCGGACTGGTAGGCACCTTGTTTACCGAATTCGCCTTTACCCTAGCCGGCGCGGTCGTCATTTCGAGCATTATCGCACTCACCCTCGCACCGATGCTGAGCTCCAAAATCCTGAAAGACCAAGGCAAGGCCGGTCGTTTCGAACATGCGGTCGAAGCAATCTTTAACGATTGGTCCGAACGTTACCGAAAATTGCTGCACCCGCTTCTGGAAACGCCATCTCTGGTACTGGCATTTGCGCTGATGGTCTTGATCAGCATTTATTTCATGTTCAGCCTGTCGCAAAAAGAATTGGCCCCAACCGAGGACCAAAGCATACTGTTTGTCATGGCGAGCGGTCCGCAAACTGCAACTTTGAATTATAATGAAGCCTATGCCGAAGAGTTGATCAAACAATTCGAATCGATACCGGAATACAACGAAAGCTTTATGCTGCTTGGCTTCGGCGGCAGCAACAATACCGTGTTCGGGGGCTTTAAAATGCCTTCGACGGCATTACGCAACCGTTCGCAAATGGCGATACAACCGGAATTGCAGGCCAAGGTCAACACCATTGCCGGCTTCCAAACCGCGGTCATTCCACGGCCAAGCTTACCCGGCTCGGGAGGCGGCCTACCGCTACAATTCGTAATCGTCACCGATGCCGATTACGCATCGCTTGACCAAGTAGCGGACCTTCTGGTCGATCGTGCGACACAAAGCGGACGCTTCAATTTTTTGATGAAGGAAGTTAATTTCGACCGACCGAAAGCGACCCTTGTCATCGACCGGGATAGAGCGGCGGATTTGGGATTGACGATGCAAGACATCGGCAGCAACCTGGCATCTTTACTCGGCGGACAATATGTCAACCACTTTAGCCTGCAGGGGCGAAGTTATAAAGTGATACCGCAAGTCGACGATTTATCGCGCCTCGATACCAGTAAGTTCGATCATTATTATTTGCGAACCGCATCGGGCGGACAAGTACCGCTGTCATCGCTGGTGCATCTCGAACAATCGGTCGAGCCCAGCAAACGAACTCAATTTCAACAGCTCAACAGCCTGACCGTATCGGGCATGATGGCACCAGGCATCACACTGGGCAATGCAATGGATTATTTGGAACAGGAAGCCGATGAGTTATTTCCGCGCGGTTATAGTTACGACTATACAGGCAGCTCCCGGCAATACGCACAACAAGGCAGCGCTCTGGTCGCGACGTTTTTCATGTCGTTGTTGATCATTTATTTAATGCTGGCCGCACAATTCGAAAGCTGGCGCGATCCGTTGATTATTCTGATTTCGGTACCGCTCTCGATCGCCAGCGCCCTAGCTTTCATCATGCTCGGCTTCGCCTCGATCAATATTTATACGCAAGTCGGCTTGATCACGTTGATCGGTTTAATTGCAAAGAACGGTATTTTGATCGTCGAGTTCGCCAATCAATTGCAGATCCGCGAAGGCTTGACCAAACGCGAAGCGGTAGAGCAAGCGGCAAAAATCCGGCTCCGGCCGATTCTAATGACGACCGTATCGATGATCGTCGCGATGGTCCCTTTACTGATCGCTTCGGGCCCGGGCGCTGCCAGCCGTTTCGATATCGGCTTGGTAATCACTAGCGGTCTCGGCGTTGGAACGCTATTTACGCTGTTCGTTGTCCCTTCGTTTTATCTATTACTGGCAAGAGACCGCTACACCGAGCGTGAAGATCAATCTTGGATTCGAAACGATTGAGCCGACATTTTTTGCGAAAATGTTTTGTTGATCTTGCCTACGGGTTATACTTCCGAAAGTGATTTTTCGACAGTTAAAAATCAGGCTCAGAATAGCCCGGATTGAAGACTGCCGAAGACACGGACGGAGGTATGTCAAAACTCAAAGCTAGATTAATGAAACTGAATACGGTAAGACACTAACATTCATTGAGACAGGCCAAAACATATAAAAACTAAATTCTTATCTAGAAGCCGTCAAAAGAAAATGGATGCCGTTATGGAAACGTTTAGAATATGGCCGAAAATAACTTCCCGACTTCCATCGTTCCCACGCTCTGCGTCACTGCCATTAAGTTAAGGGAAACCCGTCATTCCGCCATGGATTCACTCCGGGCTATCCTGCCCGGAGCCCTTCGAGTAAATGCAAATTCGTTCCATACGGATTTGTGGCGGAATCCAGTGCCATGGATGGCAGGCTTTTGAGGCACATTTGAGCATGAATGCCGGAATTACTTACTCTGTGACGGCTAACTTATACCAGTGACGCACTGCGTGGGAACCATTTGGGAAAATATTTTTTTACCTTATCTTTTAGATAGTACCTCGACCATCCGATTAATTGTCTTTGTAAAGAGAGAGCTTTCAAAGCACGTTTATTAACCAAACCGAAAAGAAGAATAACTATGTCTAAATTTCCAATCGATCTCGGCGCTTATCAGCGCATTTCACTCGATCCAAGCAGCAATGAACTGACCGCCGAACAAAAATCGGCGCTGCAGGCCAACATTCAATTATGCCGCGATGCGATCGTATTTTTCACGGCAACCGGCGCCGCCAGAGGCGTTGGCGGACACACCGGCGGCCCGTTCGATACGGTTCCGGAAGTCATGATTCTGGACGCACTGTTTCGCGGCAACGACGACAAATTCGTTCCTGTCTTTTTTGATGAAGCGGGACACCGTGTTGCCACCCAATACTTGATGTCCACGCTAAACGGCGATTTACCGGCCGAAAAGCTGATGCATTACCGCGAAGCGCATTCTCATCTTCCGGGCCATCCTGAATTAGGCTTTACGCCCGGCGTCAAATTCAGTTCCGGTCGCTTAGGTCACATGTGGCCTTACGTCAACGGCGTGGCGATGGCAAACCCTAGCAAGACATTATTCTGCCTGGGCTCCGACGGCTCGCAACAAGAAGGTAACGATGCCGAGGCCGCGCGCCTTGCCGTTGCTCAACAACTAAACGTGAAACTTATCATCGACGATAACGATGTCACGATCGCCGGTCACCCTTCCCATTACTTGGGCGGATGCAGCACCGCAAAAACACTGGAAGGCCATGGCGTTAAAGTGTTGGAAGGCGACGGCGAAGACCTCGACGACTTGTACCGCCGCATCGTCACCGCGATCAACACGCAAGGTCCTGTCGCGGTCATCAACCACCGCCCGATGTGCCCTGGCATCAAAGGCCTGGAAGGCTCGACCCACGGTCACGATGTCATCTCGGTTAAACTGGCGCTCGAATACTTGGAAGCCAACGGTCAGCAAGCGGCGGTCGAACATCTGAAGTCCATCCAAGCACCGAAACAAGACTACACCTTCCTCGGCTCCAGCGATAAATGGGATGCCAACCGCAACGTCTTCGGCGATGCGTCTGTCGCGATTTTGGGCCGATTGTCCGAAGCGGAACGTTTGGAAAAAGTCCGCGTGATCGACAGCGACCTCGAGGGCTCTTGCGGCTTAAAGAAAATTCATGATGCATACCCTGAAATCTTTATTTCTTCCGGCATCATGGAACGCGGTAACTTTTCTGCGGCGGCCGGTTTCGGGATGGAAGCCGGTAAACAAGGTATTTTCGGCACATTCAGCGCTTTCCTGGAAATGTGTATTTCCGAAATCACGATGGCGCGTTTGAACAATTCCAACGTGTTGTGTCATTTCTCGCATTCCGGTATCGACGACATGGCCGACAACACTTGCCATTTCGGTTTAAACAACATGTTTGCCGACAACGGTTTGAGCGACGGTTACGACACCAATCTGTACTTCCCGGCCGACCCGAATCAAATGAAAGCCTGCTTGGAAACTATTTTCTTCAACCGGGGTCTGCGTTTCGTTTTCTCTACCCGCTCCAAGGTGCCCATGATCCTGGATAGCGACGGGAACGATTTCTTCGGCGGCAATTATAAATTCGTTTCCGGCAAAGACGAAGTCATCCGCGAAGGGACGCAAGGCTATGTCGTCAGCTTCGGCGAATCGTTATACCGCGCGCTGGATGCGGTTGAACGTTTGAAACAAGAAGGCATCGATGTCGGCTTGATCAACAAACCGACATTGAACGTCATCGACGAAGATATGCTGACTAAAGTCGGAAAATCCCCGATGGTGTTGGTCGTCGAATCGTTCAACCGCAAAACCGGTCTGGGCAGTCGCTATGGCTCATGGTTGCTGGAACGCGGATACGCGCCTAAATTCGCTCATATTGCCACGCACAAAGAAGGTTGCGGCGGCTTGTGGGAGCAATTCCCGCACCAAGGCATTGATCCGGCCGGAATCATGGCTAAAGTCAAGGATTTGCTCAAAGGCTAAAACCTTATAGGCAATCACACTGAATAGAGGGCTTTCTTCGTTGAAAGCCCTCTTCTCGAGCCATAAGGAATTCGTGATGGCCATGTGTATACCCAACGCAGATCAAAATTCGGTGCCGGGCTAACGATCATTCCTCGATATCCAGTTCCTTAATCTTACGAGTTAGCGTATTCCTACCGTAACCCAAAAGCTTAGCCGCTTCGTGACGTTTTCCGCCGGTATAGTCTAACGCGGACTTAATCAAAATGGCTTCGACTACCGGTATCGTATGCTTGGCAATCTCCTGATCGCCCTTATGCAATTGGTACTCGATATTTTTCTTCAACACCCCTTGCCAATTCTCATCCGCCCCGCCCGACTCCTCCCGACTATGCAGCAATTCCGGCGGCAATTCGTTCTTATGAATTTCACGACCCGAAGCCATTACGGTCAACCAACGACACAGATTCTCGAGCTGACGTACATTGCCCGGCCATTCCAGAGCCTTCAAGAATTGTTCGGCATCAGGCTTAAGCACCTTTAATTCGGTATTCAATTCGGCCGCGGCTTTACTTAAAAAATACTGCATTAGCAACGGAATATCTTCCCGGCGATCGCGAAGCGGCGGAATATGAATACGAATAACATTTAAGCGGTGAAATAAATCCTCGCGGAACCGGCCTTGAGCGACTAAGGCTTCAAGATTTTGGTGTGTCGCGGCAATGATCCGAACATCGACTTTGACCGATGAATGCGCACCGACAGGATAAAATTCTCCGTCCGCCAGCACTCTCAGCAAGCGTGTTTGCAGTTCGGCGGGCATATCGCCGATTTCGTCGAGGAACAGCGTTCCGTGATTGGCTTGCTCGAATCGCCCCGACCGTCGCGCTTGAGCACCGGTAAACGCACCTTTTTCATGCCCAAATAATTCGGATTCCATCAAATCCTTAGGGATCGCGGCCATGTTCAGCGCAATAAACGGATTACTCGCTCTTGGACTATGGCGATGTAAAGCCTTTGCCACCAATTCCTTACCGGTTCCGGACTCGCCATTGATCATCACAGTAATGTGGGAGCGGGCCAATCGGCCTATCGCCCTAAATACCTCTTGCATCGCCGGTGCGGCACCGATAATTTCGGGTGTTGCTTCCGCGACATGGTTATTATGTATCGACTCCTGCCTTTGCTTGGAATGCTCACAGGCGCGACGAACGACCTCAACGACTTCTTTTATATCGAACGGCTTGGGCAAATATTCGAAGGCTCCGCCGTGAAATGCCGATACCGCGCTTTCCAAATCGGAATGCGCGGTCATCACAATGACCGGTAAATCCGGATGACTGCTTTGCACGCTCTTCAACAACTGCAAGCCATCGATGCCGGGCATGCGAATATCGGTGATCAACGCGTCCGGTTCCTCGGACTTCAACGCTTCGAGCAACACGTTACCGTTAGCGAACGAACGGGTTTCGATCTCGGCTTTTTGCAGGGCTTTCTCTAATACCCAGCGGATGGATTTATCGTCGTCGACGATCCAAACCATGCCCGAATTACTCATGGTGATTCTCCAGGGGTAAATAAATAGAAAAAACGGTACGACCAGGCTGACTATCGCATTCGATCATGCCGTCATGTTGATTGATCAAAGACTGTGCGATGGACAAACCAAGCCCCGTACCGCTGGCCCGTCCGGTAATCATCGGATAAAAAACCTTGCTCATCATCTCTTTATCGATTCCGGGACCGGTATCGATAATATCGATTTTCGCGGTCAATTTATTTCTCTTGCGACCGATCGTCATTTGCCGGCAAACTCTGGTTTTTAAAGTCAGTATTCCGCTGCCTTCCATCGCCTGAACGGCATTTCTGACAATATTCAATACCGCCTGAATCAATTGATTCTTGTCGGCAAACACTTCCGGAATACTAGGATCGTAATCCTGAATAACGCTCAGTTTTCCGTTCGCTTCGATAAGCACCAATTGCCTAACCCGTTCGACAACTTCATGAATATTTAATAGCGCTTTATTCGGTAGCTTATTAGGGCCGAGCATTTTATCCATTAAACCTTGAAGTCGGTCGGACTCGGCAATAATGATTTGAGTGTATTCCTTCAGTTCAGGATCATCCAATTCAAGATCCAGTAACTGTGCCGCGCCTCTTAGCCCTCCAAGGGGATTTTTGATTTCATGAGCCAGGCCTCTAACCAACATTCGAACGGTTGATTGCTGAGATAATAATTGCTCTTCCTTAGAAATGCGTAAATGCCTATCCAGTTGTTGCAACTCGACAATGATCTCAGTAACCTGATCATCATTGATAACGGGCGTCGCACTAAAATTGACAGTAATGCTCTGATTCATGATGTCCAGGGTTAATTCACGATCGACTAAGGGCTCATCCATTTGCAGGCATTGTTCCAGATCCAACCGCTGCTCCGAATCGACCGTCTTGAATAACTCCATGGCACTACTGCCCAACAAATGTCGAGCGCTATCGGCAAACAGCACCTCGCCGGCGGTATTGATATAAGTCAGTTTAAGCTGCCGATCGAATAGCAAAACCGCTTCATTTAAATGTTCGAGAATCTTTTTATACACGGTTTTTTAAAGTCATGAGCTTATCGATTAATCAAGGAAGACACATATAGGCAAGGAAAACGATCGCTTTACTAATATTAAGCAAATACTAGACCATAATAATTAGACATCTAATCGACAACCTCCGGCGATCATGGTTGGCAATAGGCATTCAGGTCCTTGAGACCCGAATCTCGGCAATTCCTGCCGTAATAACGATTTCCCTCGCTTCCACGCTCGTCGTTATACATAAATTGTAGGGTACGCTACGCATACCCTCATGCCGTTAAGCACCGAATCCACCGGACCAAACCATAAGAGCTTGCCTTAGCATTGGCGGGGTTACCATGGTAATCATAGCGTACCCCAAGGGGCTAATCGCCAACCTACGGCAACCATGGTTGGCGATGGGCACTCAGGCTCTAATGCGCCTCAAAAGCTTGCCATCCATGGCCCTGAATTCCGCCAATCCATGGCGGAATGACGGGTTTCTCATAACTTAGTGGCGCCCCCCCCACCTTTCATCTTTCATCTTTCATCTTTCATCTTGCCCCTTTCACCATCATTTCCGATGCAAAGCGAGTTTAGCAGAAACTATTGAACAACATTTATGGTGCGCCCAAATAAAAAACGCCCCATTATGGGGCGCTTCTTTGTTGTTATTTCGATTCGTAATTACAAACTGTAATACATATCGAATTCAACCGGGTGCGTACTCATACGCAGACGAGTCACTTCTTCCATTTTCAACGCAATATAACCGTCGATAGCATCATCGGTAAACACGCCGCCTTGCTTCAAGAATTCGCGGTCGCTATCCAACGCCTGCAAAGCTTGATCGAAAGCATGGCAGACTTGCGGAATCGCTTTTTCTTCTTCCGGCGGTAAATCGTACAAATCTTTATCCATCGCATCGCCAGGATGAATTTTGTTTTGAATACCGTCCAGACCTGCCATTAGCATTGCCGAGAACGCTAAATAAGGGTTAGCGGTCGAGTCGGGGAAGCGCACCTCGATACGGCGTCCTTTCGGATTGGTAATAAAAGGGATACGAATCGATGCCGAACGGTTTCGCGCAGAGTACGCCAACATTACCGGCGCTTCAAAACCCGGCACCAAACGTTTATAGCTGTTCGTCGAGGCATTGGTAAATGCGTTCAATGCTTTGGCGTGCTTGATAATACCGCCGATGTAATACAACGCGGTTTCCGATAAGCCGCCGTATAAGTCGCCGGAAAATAGATTGACGCCATTTTTAGCTAAGGACTGATGAACATGCATACCGCTACCGTTGTCGCCTACAAGAGGTTTCGGCATAAATGTCGCCGTTTTACCGTAAGCATGCGCAATATTGGTCACGACATATTTCAAATCCAACACTTCGTCGGCTTTTTTGACCAAAGTACCGAATTTAACACCGATCTCGCATTGGCCTGCTGTTGCGACCTCGTGATGATGCACCTCGGTAACCATGCCCATTTCTTCGAGAATCAAACACATCGCAGAACGCATATCCTGCAAAGAATCGACCGGGGGAACAGGGAAATAACCGCCTTTCACGCTTGGACGATGCCCCATGTTTCCGTCTTCATAGGCTTTTTCAGAGTTCCAACCGGCCTCGGAAGAATCGATCTTGTATGAAGCGCCTGAAATATTGGCTGACCAACGCACATCGTCAAACACGAAAAACTCGTTTTCGGGACCGAAGAAAGCCGCATCGGCAATACCCGTGCTAGCCAAATAAGCTTCGGCGCGTTTCGCGATAGACCGTGGATCGCGTTCGTAGCCTTGCATGTCGTTCGGCTCGATGATATCGCAACGCAGAATCAGCGTGTTATCGTCATAAAACGGATCCATCACTGCCGTACTTGGATCCGGCATCAGAATCATATCCGACTCGTTAATACCTTTCCAGCCCGCAACCGAGGAGCCATCGAACATCTTGCCTTCTTCAAAAAGGTCTTCATCCACATCATGAGCAGGAAAAGTCACATGCTGTTCTTTGCCGCGCGTATCGCAGAAGCGAAAATCGACAAATTTAACATCGTGCTCCTGAATCATTTTAAGTACATTTTCTACAGACATGTATGTTGTCTCCTAGGTTGATTGTCATTTGTAAATTGCTAAGAATATTTCGCGATAACGATATCATTTTTTTAATGCGCAATATAGACGTCCGGAAAAGTTTTAGAGCCCTGCCCCAATAACCGGCTACTAACCCGTTAGGAATATGCACAAAATAACTTCTACAAGTAGCTGGTTCTGCGGCGGTTGCCAGACCCCAAAACGATTGCTGCAAATAAATGAAAACGACTTTCGAAATCGCCACATACTACTTATAAGCACTTCATATGCCATATAAGCAACTAATTGATCTCAATTACAAAAATAACGTCATTCACTGACCGCTCGGCTTGATTTGCATCTTTATGGTGCGCAGTTTAAAGCATGTTGCACCATATTGATACAAAACATTATCTCCTGTTAAGGCAACTGCCCAAATCTTGGGTTAATAACATCCTTGGCTTGTATGGCACGCTCTGTGCTTTAAACAAATTCGAGTTCGTAACTTAACAAGAGGCATAGAGATATGAAATTAATAACAGCAATTGTTAAGCCCTTTAAGCTGGACGATGTACGCGAAGCGTTATCCGAAATAGGGGTTTCAGGAGTCACCGTAACGGAAGTCAAAGGTTTTGGCCGCCAAAAAGGCCATACGGAACTGTATCGCGGCGCGGAATATGTCGTGGACTTTCTACCGAAGGCCAAGGTCGAGGTAGCCATCGGCGACGACCAGCTCGAAGCGGCTGTAGAAGCCATTTCCAAAGCAGCCAATACCGGCAAGATTGGCGACGGCAAAATTTTTGTCAGCAATCTCGAGCAAGTCGTCCGCATCCGAACCGGTGAAACCGGCGAAGAAGCTCTATAATATCGTTAACGAGGAGATCGAAAGTGGATAAATTAGTTGAATTAAGTTACGCGCTCGATACATTTTATTTTTTGATGAGCGGCGCACTGGTCATGTGGATGGCGGCCGGGTTTGCGATGCTCGAAGCCGGTTTGGTCAGGGCCAAAAACACCACCGAAATTCTAACCAAAAACGTCGCCTTGTTTGCAATCGCTTGCATCATGTACATGCTGGTCGGTTACAACATCATGTATCCGGACGAAGCCGTCAACAGCGTATGGCCCGGCATCAGCTTCTTGCTCGGCGATGACAATACGGTCGAGGAAGTCATGGGTAGCGAGGGAGAAACTTACTACTCCAACATGGCCGACTTTTTCTTTCAAGTCGTGTTTGTAGCTACGGCAATGTCGATCGTCTCCGGGGCCGTTGCCGAACGAATGAAACTCTGGTCGTTTCTGGTATTTTCGGTCGTAATGACCGGCTTTATTTACCCAATTCAAGGCTATTGGAAATGGGGCGAAGGATTTCTCGATGAACTGGGCTTTCTCGATTTCGCAGGTTCCGGCGTGGTTCACATGTGCGGTGCTAGCGCAGCATTGGCGGGAGTCCTATTACTCGGTGCACGCCAAGGCAAATACGGCGCGGACGGCTCCATCAATCCGATTCCCGGCTGTAATATGCCGCTGGCAACTCTAGGTACTTTCATACTCTGGTTGGGTTGGTTCGGTTTCAACGGCGGTTCGGAATTGAAAATTTCCGATATCGGCGAAGCCAATTCGGTCGCGATGATATTCGTCAACACCAACACGGCGGCTGCAGGAGGCCTTGTTGCTGCCTTATTAACCGCGCACTTCATGTTCGGCAAGGCCGATCTTTCTATGACGTTGAACGGCGCTTTGGCAGGATTAGTCGCAATCACCGCAGAACCTTTAACGCCATCGCCATTATTGGCCACTGTCATCGGCGCAGTCGGCGGCGTCATCGTAGTATTCTCGATCTTAACTTGGGACAAGCTCAAAATCGACGACCCAGTCGGCGCGATTTCGGTCCATGGCGTCGTCGGCATGTGGGGATTGATCGCAGTCTGTTTCTCCAATGAGGAAGCCAGCTTTACAGCACAATTGATCGGCATCGTAACGATCTTCGGTTTCGTTTTCTTGAGCAGCCTGTTAACTTGGTACTTAATCAAGCTGGCGATGGGCATCCGCGTCAGCGAAGAGGAGGAATACAAAGGCGTCGATTTCTCCGAGTGCGGTATGGAAGCTTACCCCGAGTTTACGACTGAAGGCAGCAAACGCTAACGGTTGACCTACTAACAACGGGCGCGTCGTGCGCCCGTTTTTTTCGGAAAAAGTAACGCACCGCATCGGATTAAGCCTTATGAAATTGTAACTAGAAGGATATTTAACTATGATTGCGGCTTAAACCGAACCCCGAAAGGGATACGATAGCAACTCAACAACTCTGGAAAATCAATATGAAATTAATTACAGCGATTATCAAACCATTCAAAATGGATGACGTCAGAGAAGCCTTATCGGAGATCGGCGTTGCGGGAGTTACTGCCACCGAAGTCAAAGGATTCGGACGCCAAAAAGGGCATACCGAACTTTATCGCGGCGCGGAATATGTCGTAGACTTTTTGCCCAAAGTGAAATTGGAAATTGCCGTTTCCGATGAAATTCTGGATCAGGCCATTGAAACCATTGTCAAGGCCGCTAATACCGGGAAGATAGGCGACGGCAAGATTTTTGTGACAAGTCTGGAGCAAGTGATTCGCATCCGAACCGGTGAAACCGGTAGCGACGCCATTTAACCCTGCCTTAACAGATGCCTATCATAACACATTGATTATTAAGTAATAATAAACACTATGCACGACAATAACGACCCAGCCTTATTTGTAAAAGCCGGGTAAAAATTGGCATGACTTTTTGATTTATATAATTCAATGTTTTATACCATAGGCACATTGGTTAAGGCTGGGCTAAGCTCACGAACAAGCCTCATCCCAATCGGTACCTGGATATGATTTATTCCCGGTACCGACAATTCCGCGCGCGTCCACTAAAAACTTATAATAATTAACGAGGACAGCATGACCCTTAACAAACTGAGCAGTTTTATCTTACTGTTCGGCCTGCCACAACTTGCCGCGGCCGGTGAACTCAATCAAAGCAATACCGCATGGGTATTAACCTCCACTGCATTAGTGCTCTTCATGACTCTGCCCGGGCTTTCCCTGTTCTATGGCGGACTCGTCAGAAGCAAAAACGTGCTATCGGTGCTAACGCAATGTTTCGCAATCACCTGCATCGTTTCGCTGCTATGGCTTGCAGGCGTCTATAGCCTAATTTTCGACGACGGAGGAGATTTGCAACAAGTCCTGGGTGGCACCCATAAATTTTTCGTACCCAGCCTGGTCACGGATTCTCTAATCGGCGACATACCGGAGACCGTCTTTTTCATGTTTCAAATGACTTTTGCAATCATTACGCCGGCACTGATCGTCGGCGGTTTTGCAGAGCGCATGAAATTTTCCGCCATTCTCTGGTTTAGCTCCTTGTGGTTGCTGCTGGTATATGTGCCGATATGTCATTGGATCTGGGGCGGCGGCTGGCTCGCCGACTTGGGCGTCATGGATTTCGCCGGCGGCATTGTGATTCATGTCAATGCAGGCGTTGCAGCTCTAGTATCGGCCTTGGTTCTCGGCAATCGAAGAGGTTTCCCGACTACTGCAATGCCGCCACATAACATGACAATGGTGTTAACCGGCGCAGGCATGCTGTGGGTTGGCTGGTTCGGCTTCAATGGCGGCAGTGCGTTGACCGCCGACGGTTCAGCCGGCATGGCGATTCTGGTAACGCACACAGGTGCGGCAGCAGGCTCTTTAACATGGATGTTCATTGAATGGGTCAAATTCGGCAAACCCAGCGCATTGGGCATCGTGACCGGCATGGTTGCAGGATTAGGCACCATAACGCCGGCTTCCGGCTTCGTCGGCCCCGCAGGCGCATTGGTGATCGGCGTTACTGCAGGCGCCTTCTGCTTTGTAGCCACTCAATTCATGAAGCGAAAACTGAAAATCGACGACTCGCTCGACGTATTTCCTGTTCATGGCGTCGGCGGCATCGTCGGATCGCTTTTGACCGGCGTTTTCGCTGCCACCAGCTTAGGCGGATTGGGTTTGGATGAAGGGGTTTCGATCATGGATCAAGTCGGCGTGCAAGCACTGGCGGTCGGCGTCACGATTCTCTGGAGCGCTTTTTTTAGTTATTTGATCTTGAAAGCCCTGGATCTACTTATCGGTTTGAGAGTCACCAAAGACCAGGAACAACAAGGCCTGGATATCGCAACACACGAAGAAACCGGTTACCATAATCTAACCTAATCTCCCCTACCGGAAAGGATGGACGGTTTCGTCCATCCGCACCATGACGTAAATATACCCATCGCAGATCAAAATTCGGCGCCGGGGTGTCCGTTCCGTCAAAGGACGCCGTGAATACATCCCTGTATGCCAGCTCCATGCTGGCAAAGCCTTTGCCGCACACCCCGGCGCCTGCTCAGGCACTGCCGAAATTTGAAGCGCGAAAGGTATAGTGAATAGTGAATAGTGAATAGTGAAATAATTTAGCATTTCACTCACTTGTCAAGCTCTGGCTTCCCCTTTCCCCTTCCGAATCACATGCCAAAGCGAACGAACATTGGAGCGAGGGTTTTTCAACAAAACAGTAATTGCGATCTCTTCAAATGCCGCAACTATACAAATGACCGCCGCAACGCGAAACGGCCAAACAGGCCCACCTAGAAACATCAAATATAAACCTCCCCCCATTGAAGCGGCGGCTAATTTAACGCCCCAGGTGTGATAACTGGTAAACCGGCCGAATTTCAAGAGCCCTGCCGCCGACGGCAGCAAGCAACTAGCGACAATCAAGACGACATAAAGCCATTCGCGAGCAACGATTTCGGGCCACAACCACCAACAACTCAACGCGATCGTCAAATAGTTAATCACATCGGCCCAACTGTCGAGTACCGCGCCGAACTCTGAAACCTGTCCCGTCAAACGAGCCGTCCAACCGTCCAGCAAATCGGTTAAAAAAGCGACGGCCAACAAAACCATAAACGCCACGGCATATCCGTTCCAGGCCAGCCACAATAAAATAGGCGCGGCAACAAAACGGAAGCCGGTCAATAGATTCGGTAAAGTCCATTTAGTAGTTTCACTAGGATCGAGCATTTGCTTCATATTTCGAATGTAGCTGCCAGCGGCGAATGATCGGATAATACATGCCAAGGCGCATGAGCCAAACGCTCGCAAGATACCGGCACTAACCCTCGAAAATAGATTCTATCCATCGGCAAGATAGGCAACCAAGCCGGAAAAGTTCGGGCATAGCGGCCATGCGTGGTTCTGAACACCTCCCTCAGTTCCAAGTGCTCGTAAAAATAACGCTCGGCCTGCCCCAACCAATCGTTGAAATCCCCTGCCACGATCAACGGTGCATCGTGCGGAACATGCTCATCGATCCTTTCGCAAAGTTTGGCGACTTGCAGGCGACGCTCCTTGCCGGTCAACCCGAAATGGATACAAACGATGTGCAATGGTTGAATATCTGCTTTCAATCGAACTACGCCATGCAACAAACTTCGACTAGCCCACGGAAACGGCGACACATTGATATTTTCGTAACTCTCGAAAGGATATTTGCTCAAGATGGCATTGCCATGATGACCGGCACTGTAGATCGCATTTTTGCCGTAAGCGTAATAAGGCCAAACACCTTCGGCGATGAATTCGAACTGCGTACGGTCTGGCCAATCCGGGATATTCTTTTCGCGGTGCACATGCTCGCCCTGCATTTCTTGCAAAAACAATAAATCGGCATCGGCGGCAATCAATGCCTCGCGAATTTGATGCAGAACGAAGCGCCGATTACCGACATTAAAGCCTTTGTGAATGTTATATGTCAAAACCCGCAAGTGATTGTCTTTTAAGCTCATAAGGATTCAATAAGGGCGATTACGGATATGCAGGCGATATAAAAAGGAGTAGTACACTGGCAGCAATTCCCAGTTTGAGCAGTTTCGCCGATTTTAGGGTGTGGGGTATGCCTGTCGAGGAACGCCGTAAACCCATCCATGGGGGCTTGGCGGCAGCTCGAACGCCAAGGATGGCGTGAATGCAGATTTTGCATGGAGCAAAAATCTGCCCTGCTGCCGACATCCTCGCCAAGCATACCCCACACCCTTTTTGATCTCCAAATAGGGAATTGCTGAGTACACTGGCCTTAGACTCGATTATTGAGAAAAATTCAGGTAACGTAGATCGCGAGCTTTAGACTTATGAGAGAACCCATTATGCCGAAACCGATTACCCCTCTATTGGCCGCCGATGCCTTGATCGAATTAATCGACCGTCCGGGGCGCCCTTTCGTTCTGATCGAACGCGCCAACCCGCCGTTCGGCTGGGCCATCCCGGGCGGCTTTGTCGATATCGGCGAAACCGTTGAACATGCCGCCATACGTGAAGCCCGCGAGGAAACCAGCCTCGATGTTCGTCTGACCGCTCTGCTTGGTATTTATTCGAACCCGCAACGCGACCCTCGCAATCATACCGTCACTGCGGTCTATATCGCCGAAGCATCAGGCACGCCGAAAGCCGATGATGACGCGAAAAACCTCGATACTTTCACCTTCGACACGCTACCGGCAGAGTTGGCGTTCGATCATGCACAGGTGTTGGCCGATTATAAACGCTATCTCGAAACCGGCAATCCGGCGCCGCTTCGTATTTGATTCCGCCTCGCTCGCTATACAGGTAAAACGCCCACCTAGCTAATTATCAAGCCCTAGACATAAATTTTCCGGTAACCGTATTGATCTTGATTATTTCGCCGGTCTTAAGATATTCCGGAACCTGCACTTCCAAACCGGTCGTCAATCGCGCCGGCTTGGTTCTGCCGGTGGCCGTAGCGCCTTTGATTTCCGGTGCGGTCTCGACGATTTCCAACGCCACAGAACTCGGCAGCTCGATACCCAGCACGGTATCGTCAAACAGCAACGCAACGATATCCTCGAGCCCTTCGGTCAAATAGCCTTTCTGTTCTTCCAAATCGTCCGCGCCGACCGTGTATTGACTGTAGTCCTCCATGTTCATAAATACGTAATTTTCGCCATCCATATAAGAAAACTGAACTTTCACGCGAACGCAATCCGCATCCTTGAAAAAATCGTCTCCTTTCAGGGTTTCATCGAGTTTTTGACCGGTCTTGAGATTATTGAACCGGACTTTATACAAGGTAGTCGCACCGCGCGAGGACGGACTTCTGACCTCGATTTGCTTAATCACATGCGGTACACCGTTAATCTCGACAACCATTCCACGCTTAAAATCACTGGCCTTTGCCACGCATTGCTCCTAACAATTATTAATAATAAGAGTAATTATTCAGCATAAGTCATATATGAGAAGGTGTCAGGTATTGATTTATAAGGCTGTCTGCAACAGGACGTTGCAGTCAGAGCTTACAGGGATGTATTCACGCGTCCTTAGAAATCAATTCCTGACACCAACCTACCGCATGCGCTGAATAGTTACTAATAAGAGAGCATATTAAACTGGCAATCGATCGATTTGACAATCTTCTGAAGCTCACTATTCGCCACAAATCACTCATCGTCCAATTGCATTGCCGCTCGAACGCAACGCAACACGCCATAACTATATTGCCCATTAAATGCTTCGAAAATCGGCTTCAAAGCATTTCTTTGCTCATCCGGCATGCCTAATATGGCATCCTGAATCGCATGGATTTCGGCTTCGGACAAAGCGACCACCTCGGCCAATTCGACTATGCCTTGCTCCAGTGCTTGGGCCAAATGATTATAAATCGTATCCATGGTAAAGCCGCGTTGCTTGGCAATTTTTTCGGCGTCATAACCCAGTCGAAACAGATCGACGGTCTCCAAGACCGAATCCGACAAAGAAACCAAGGCTTCCGAAACTGTTCCGAACTCTTGAATCACGGCTAGAAAATCGTCGCCGTACAGCTCCAATTTACGTTCGCCAACCCCTGAAATTGAACGGAATTGCTGATGATTCATCGGCCTGCTTTCAACCATCTCCATTAAAGTGGCATCATGGAAAATCTGATACGGCGGAATATCCTGCTCATCGGCAAGCTCGCGGCGTTTAGTACGTAGCGCGTTCCACAGCAAGGTATCCTGCTCTTTTTGAAATTGCCGAACCGCGCCTTTCGAGCGCTTGCCGGATTCGACGGACAGATCTCGGCGAAGCATCAATTGCTGCTCGCCGCGCAGGACCGTGCGGCAAGATTCATCAAGGCGCAACGAACCGTGGCCTTCGATATCGACCGTCACCAAACCTTTGGCGACCAATTGCCGAAACACCGAACGCCATTGTTTTTCGTCGATGTCCTTGCCGATGCCGAAGGTCGACTGCCGATCGTGACCGAAATGCTTAAGCCGTTCGGTTTCTTTGCCGCGCAATACATCGATCAAATAATTGACACCGAAACGCTGTCCGGTCCGATATATGCAGGATAAGGCCTGCTGAGCGGCGACCGTGCCGTCCCAAGTATTGACCGGTTCCAAACAGGTATCGCAATTACCGCAATCGTCAGCCAATGGATCGCCGAAATAGCTCAACAAAGCTCTACGACGGCAGCCGACTTCCTCACAAAGCGCCAACATGGCATCGAGTTTATGATATTCGAGGCGTTTATGGCTTTCGTCGGCATTGGAATTGGCCAACATTTGCTGCAGCGTGATCACATCCTGAAGACCGTACGCCATCCACGCGTCGGCCGGCAGACCGTCGCGCCCGGCGCGTCCGGTTTCCTGATAATAAGCTTCGATACTTTTCGGTAAATCGAGATGCGCGACAAAACGCACATTGGGTTTATCGATGCCCATGCCGAATGCGATCGTCGCCACGATAACCAGACCCTCTTCCATCAAGAACCGGTGTTGATGTTGCTGCCTCGCCGCGTTATCCATCCCGGCATGATAAGGCAGCGCTCGGATGCCTTTACTTTGCAGCCATTCGGCCGTCGATTCGACTTTCTTGCGCGACAAGCAATAAACGATGCCGGCATCGCCAAAATGTTCGCTTTGGATAAACTGCAGCAATTGCTGTCGGGCATTTTGTTTTTGCACGATACGATAACGAATATTCGGCCTATCGAAACTGCTGACAAACAGCTTCGCTTGGTCGAGTGCAAGCCGACTGATGATTTCCTGACGGGTTCGTTCGTCGGCGGTCGCGGTCAACGCAATACGCGGAATACTCGGATATCGCTCATGCAACATCGACAATTGCAGATAGTCGGCGCGGAAATCGTGTCCCCATTGCGACACGCAATGCGCCTCATCGATCGCGAACAGCGCGATATTCAGATTATCCAATAACGACAGCGTGCGCGCCGAATTCAAGCGCTCCGGCGCAATATAAAGTAAATCCAATTGATCGTCACGTAGCCTGTTTTCGATAGAACGCGCCTCTTCGGCGGTCAGAGTCGAATTCAAAAAGGCCGCATTGACGCCCAATTGATGCAATGCGCTGACCTGATCTTGCATCAACGCGATCAGCGGCGAAATCACTATACCGACGCCCGGCCGCAACAATGACGGAATCTGATAACACAACGACTTGCCGCCGCCGGTCGGCATCAACACCAAAGCATCGCGTCCGGCCAACAACTCATCGATCACGGCCTGTTGCTGACCCCTGAAACGGTCGTAGCCGAAAACCGTATTCAGCACATCGAGCGGCTTACCCGGCATGCAACACCCCCTGTCCACCGCGAATCCCAGTTTGCGCAGTTTCGCCAATCTTACTGTGAAAGTTCGCAGATTTGGACTCTTTATCTGATTTTTCGATAGATAACACAATGCCGGTTCCGGAGAAGGGGCGGTTGCTCGACCGACAGGCGTCGGCGGCAGGGAAAGCCGCCGTCGAGCCTACACGGACGTATTCACGGCGTCCTGTCGGGCGAGTGACCGCGCCCTCCGCCACCAGAGAACTTTCATTTGCCGGGGCGATGGCTAGGCCTTCATGAACGTTACTGTGAAAGTTCGCAGATTTGGACTCTTTATCTGATTTTTCGATAGATAACACAATGCCGGTTCCGGAGAGGGGGCGGTTGCTCGACTGACAGGCGTCGGCGGCAGGGAAAGCCGCCGTCGAGCCTACATGGACGTATTCACGGCGTCCTGTCGGGCGAGTGACCGCCCCCTCCCCACGCCACGAACGTTCATTTGCCGGGACAATGGCGAGGTCTTCATGATCGTTAGGGTATGGGGTATGCCTGTCGATGAACGCCGTAAACCCATCCATGGGGGCTTGACGGCAGCTAAGCGCCAAGGATGGCGTGAATGCAGACTTTGCATTACGCCACGGATGGCGTGTATTAGGGTAATGCAGGAGCAATTGCCGAGGAGCAAAAATCTGTCCCGCTGCCGACATCCTCGCCCAGCACACCCCACACCCTTTTTGATCTACAAATTGAGAGTAGCTGACCTGTCCACGATAATATTTATTCAATTCTGTTAAACCTTTATAATGATCAGATTTTCTTCGGACTCACGGGCGATAAACGCCCCTAATATGACTCAATTGCACCATCATTTACCGGCGCGTTTTAATTTATTAGTCGACAACGGCTTTGAAAATTTATTAAAAAACGGCCTCAAAGGCATTGAAAAAGAAAGCCTCAGAATCGCCAAGAACGGCGTCATCGCGCACACGCCTCATCCGTCATTTTTAGGATCGGCTCTCACGCATCCGTATATTACGACGGACTATTCCGAAGCCTTGCTCGAGTTCATCACGCCACCGTTTAAGGATATCAAAGAAACGCTGAATTATTTAAACACGATTCATCAATTCGTTTACGATCATCTCGACGGCGAAATCCTGTTGGCCGCGAGCATGCCGTGCGGCATCGACGGAGACGAAAGCGTACCGATCGCCGAATACGGCAGCTCCAATATCGGCCGCATGAAACACATTTACCGCCGAGGACTTTGGTACCGCTACGGCCGGACCATGCAGGCCATTGCCGGTATTCATTTTAACTATTCGGTGCCGGAAGTTTTGTGGAGCAAACTACACGACTTGGAAAAATCATCGTCGAGCCTCGATCAATATATCGCGGACGGCTATTTCGGCATGATCAGAAACCTGCACCGCCAGGGCTGGCTAGTCTTGTATCTGTTCGGCGCGTCGCCAGCGATATGTAAAAAGTTTTTCAAAAGCCGCCCGCACATGATGGCACAATTCGACGAGTTCGACCGCCATACCTTATACCATCCTTACGCCACTTCGCTCAGAATGAGCGACATCGGCTATAAGAGCAAAAATCAGGCTTCGCTGCAAATCGACTATAACTCGTTGACCGGTTATGTCGACAGCCTAAGCCAAGCCATCAACACGCCCTACCCGGACTATGAAAAAATAGGTGTCAAGGTCGACGGCGAATACCGGCAGTTAAACAGCAACATTTTACAAATCGAAAACGAATTTTACAGTACCGTCAGACCCAAGCAAATCGCTAACTCCTGCGAAAAGCCGACTCTAGCGCTCAAAAGACGTGGGGTTCGCTATATCGAATTACGATCGTTGGATCTGGACTTGTTTAGCCCCCTTGGCATACAAGATGAAACCGCACATTTCATCGAGGCATTTATGCTGACTTGTCTGCTGCAAGACAGCCCGCCCAACGATTCGCGGCAGTTCATTCTCAATAACGCCAATCAACTTGCGGTTGCCCATCTCGGACGCCAACCCGGCCTCGTACTCGATAAACTCGACCGGAGAATTCCGCTCAAAGACTGGACCGAAGAAATCCTTGCCGACATGGAACCGGTTTGCGCGCTTTTAGACGGCGACAATTCCAAAAAACCTTATAGCGCTGCCTTAGCAGCCCAAAGAAAAGCCATAGAAAATCCAGACTTGACACCGTCCGCAAGAATTTTACGCGGTATGGGCGAAACGCAAATGCCGTTCGCAACCTACGCCCTGAAAACCTCGGTCGAACATGCCAAAAACTTTCGCAGCCAAAAGCTGGATGAGCAAAATACCCGTACCTTCCAGGAAATGGCAAAAGAGTCTATCGCCAAACAGCTCGAAAAGGAACAAAGCGACGACTTATCTTTCGACGATTTTCTAGCGCATTATTTTTCACAACAATAACCGGAATTCAACCCAAAAAATCTATCATGACCTCATTCGATATTGCCGCCCTGCAGGCCGAACTGCAGGGACAAAAACCCCGAAAAATTCTTAAGGCCGCGCTGGAACAATTCGATAATATCGCGATTTCGTTCAGCGGCGCCGAAGATGTGGTTCTGATCGACATGGCCGTCAAAATACGCCCCGATATTCAAGTCTTCAGCCTGGATACCGGGCGCCTGCATCCCGAGACTTATCGTTTTATTGAAAAAGTGCGCGAACATTACGGCATTCCAATCGAATTGTTGACGCCGGATCATGCCATCTTGGACGAGATGGTTAAGGCCAAGGGCCTGTTCAGCTTTTATCGCGACGGTCATCAAGAATGCTGCGGCATCCGCAAAGTAGACTCACTAAAACGCAAACTCGCGGGTCTCGATGCTTGGATCACCGGCCAGCGCAAGGATCAAAGCGTCGGTACGCGCCAAGACCTGCCCGAAATACAAATCGACACGGCTTTCTCGACTCCCGAACATCAATTGATCAAATTCAATCCGTTGGCTAACTGGAGCTCTGCGCAGGTTTGGGATCATATCGAAGCCTATCAAGTCCCCTACAACGAACTGCACGAAAAAGGCTTCATCAGCATCGGCTGCGAACCCTGCACAAGACCGGTACTGCCGAATCAACACGAACGCGCCGGACGCTGGTGGTGGGAAGACGCCACGAAGAAAGAATGCGGCTTGCACGCCGCGAACTTGGACCGGCAAGAATAACACTGGGTTCAGCGCGCCCCTTGAATACGCCCGTGTAGACTTGGCGGCGGCGACTGATTGCCATGGATGACATGAATGCAGATTTTGCAGGAGCAAAAATCTGCCCTGCCGCCGACACCTGCCAAGCGAGTAACCGACCCTCCTAAAATAGGAAAGTTATTTGCGTCCAAACCTTTATACTCATCGCAGATCAAAATTCGACGCCGGGATGCCCGTCAAAGGACACCGTGAATACGTCCATGTAGGCTCTATGCCAGCTCCATGCTGGCAAAGCCTTTGTCGAGCCCCCCGGTGCCTCCTTAGTCACCTGCCGAATTTTGAAGTACGAAAGGTATAATTACAATGACGCTTGAGTTTCTTCTAAATACTTCCGGTATTTGATTGAAAGCTTAACACCGGCAAAACGGCCGGCCATTCTGATTAATTCGTCCGTTTTTTTATCGAAAGTCAATTTCACGACGCTCAAGGCACGATCTTCATAACCTTTTTTTATGCCCATCGTCTCGAGTAAAAAATGATAAAGATAGATTTCTTGTTCATCGCTCTCGTCGATGATTTCTATCGGTTCGCCAAGCTCGGCTATGACCGATTTTTTTTTCGGTAAAGACGCAGAAATTTTTTCGATATGGTCGGCACTCGCCCGCATTTGTTTAGCGCCTTCATTAATTTCTGCACCAGCCAGCGATCTCAAGGAAACTTCTAAAAATTCCGCCGGAGCGATACGCAAAAACAACTCTGAAAACGTCCACGCTATCAAGCGATTTTCTTTGTTGAAGTCGAGATTGAAAAAGAATTTGACTTCAGGAAGTATTGGTTTTTGATTCCGATCGACTTTATGAAACCAATAACTCCAACGCCTTCCCTCGCCTAATGGATTGGAATAAGTCGGTCTCAAACCGGACAACGAAACGAAATCCTGACTAAACATAATCGGATTTTTAAACTCTAATGTGAAATTATCTGTATTGGCCACCGCGAAATTTTTATCGAATTGATCCAATTGGCGATAGGTTTGAAACGCCCGCCACCAGTACATACAGCCGGTTAAAGTAAAGCACAAAATCAGCACAAGTGTCCGGCTGAACCATAATTTGAACGTTTTATTATTTATCATCAATGCCTCGTATCTGTTGCGTTAGTCACTGCGAGATCGGCAAACAAACCTTCGACATCTATCCGGTCGAATGAATAATTTTTTCCGCAGAATTCGCAATTGACCTCTATGTCGCCTCGAGTCTGCAAAATATCCTCGAGATCGTCCCTTCCCAGGGAACGTAATGTGTTTTCAATTTTGGTTCGTGAACAAGCGCAACGAAACTGAACCGGTTCGGCGTCGAATACTCTGACTTTTTCTTGGTTGAACAAACGATATAAAAGCGGCTCGCAATCCAGTTCCAATAATTCGTGATCCGTTACGGTTTGAGCCAACATTTCGATACGCGCCCAATCTTCCCTGTCACCCTTCCGGCTCGGCAATTCCTGCAACAATAAGCCTGCTGCTTGATGTTGATCCGCAACCAACCAAACTCGAGTATTTAATTGTTCGGATTGACTGAAATAAGTCTCCAACGCTTCACCGAGATTTCGTCCCGCTAATGGAACCACCCCTTGATAGGGCGAACTATTTTCACTCTCGATCGTTAATATTAATTGTCCTTGTCCATACATTTGCTCAAACGAAGCGTTATCGACATCCTCGTTACAGCGAACCAAACCGCGAATATTTCTTTCATCCGAGGATTGAGCCACCAACGTTCTGATAACACCGGCTCCTTGAGCCTGCAAAATCATCGAACCTTTAAATTTTACAATGGCGGACAACATGGTTACGGCTGCCAATGCTTGACCCAACTGCTCAATGATAACCGGCGAGGCCTGCTGGTGTTCTATCGATTGACGCCAGCTTTCATTTAGCTTAACCCATTCGCCTCTAACACCCAGGTCTTCGAATATAAAACGACGTAATTGATCTTGTTCTTTCATGTTTTAATCATTTCATTAAATAAAGGTTATTATAAGGCATAGTTTTACTTAACCTGATTTAAACAGCCACTGAACCAACGGTATTCATAATGATCTTTAGCCATAAAAAAACCGTCATGGTCCCCCCGTCACAAGCCCTACCCGGCCGAGAAACTCCCATTAACGTGACTCCGAATCATTTTGTCACCGGCAACACCATCGTTCCGCCTTTTCCCGATCACTTGACTCTTGCACTATTCGGCATGGGTTGCTTTTGGGGAGCCGAACGAAAATTCTGGCAATGCCATGGAGTTTACAGTACTGCGGTCGGCTACAGCGGCGGCTATACACCTAACCCTAGCTACGAGGAAGTCTGCACCGGCCAAACCGGTCACAGCGAAGTCGTTCGAGTAGTCTTCGATCCGAAACTCATTACTTATGATCAACTATTGAAATTATTTTGGGAATCTCATAATCCGACTCAAGGCATGCGTCAAGGCAACGATATCGGAACACAATATCGCTCCGGTATTTATTTCTACTCAACGGAACAGGCAGACGCCGCACGCTGGTCGCAAAGACACTATCAACAGCAATTATCACAAAACGGTCACGGCCTGATTAGCACCGAAATATTACCGGCCGGCATTTTTTATTATGCCGAGGACTATCATCAACAATACTTGGCCAAAAACCCGGGCGGTTATTGCGGATTAGGCGGTTTAGGAGTTAGCTGCGATTAGAGTGAAATAGCATGGAAAGCAGCCAACGGAACTACAATCGCTTTCCAGCAGGCAAAAAAAAGCGGTTTAAAAAAACCGCTTAAGAAGATATTTAGGAAGGATATATAACGCAACTTTCAGCTTTGAGATTTAAAGTAAAACCTCAAAAGTTAGATATATACTAGCAATATGAAATGCAAATAAAAATGTGGCATATTGTCGCAGCCTAATATACCTATCGCACTTCAAATTTCGGCAGTGCTAGAGGAAGCGCCTGGGGGTCCGACAAAGGCTTTGGCAGTATGGATGCTGGCATAGAGCCTACATGGACGTATTCATGGCGTCCTTTGGCGGACGCCCAGGCGCCGAATTTTGATCTACGACGGGGATACTCAAAAAATGGTTGTAAGTATTCAGTCCCCCTCTTTGAAAAAGAGGGGCTAGGGGAGATTTTTTAAATAAATCCCCCTCAATCCCCCTTTTTCAAAGGGGGAGGCCAACAATTACGCCTGAATTGGGGTAATTTGCCAACGGGGTCTGAATACTTACAAATGGTTAACTTTATGAAGATATAGGGGGCTAGCGAGTATGTCGGGCAACAGGGTGGTGGTTTTTTGCCCCTGCAAAATCTGCATTCACTCCTTACTTGGCGCGTAGCTGTCGTCAAGCCCCCATGTAAGACCATATATGGGTTCACGGCGGTCCTTGATAAACACATCCCATACCTTTTATTCTTAGACCCTTTTTCGATAAAAAGGGAGTAGGGTATCGAAATTTACCAATTTTCATGTCAGAAAAAATGACTGGCGCTTTATAACCTAATGATCATCAACAATTTCCAAGACTCTTTAAGCGAGTTATCGAATCCTCGACAAAGCTCATAGCTTCAGCAAGTTATTTATCGCGAAAGCCCCCTACGTCCTTGCACCTCATTGCCATTAAGTTAAGATCCAGGTGTTTTAATCCCTTGATTTTCCTAAACGTCAAATTGATCCGAGGCGATTTCAACAGCCTGGTTTTTGGGATGGCATGACGCCAATGATGCTGAAGCGAGCCTACCATGATCAATAAATCCCCATGCCCCAACACCAAGTCTAGCTTCTCCTTGGATTTGTTATGAACCAGCCTGAACAACCGTTCATCCCCCAAACTCAACGAAGCAATCGCAGGATTCATACCCAGTTCTTTTTCGTTATCGGCATGGTAACCCATCGAGTCCTGTCCGCTTCGATACAGATTTGCCAGTACGCTATTGAAAGTAAATGCAAAGTCCGATTGGATTCGTTGCCGTATCGCATTCAGTTCGGCCGTCCAAGACAATGGCTCATGCTTGACGCCGGAATAGAAATAAACCGCTTCAGGATCGCCGTACCAGCATGTCAAACGCGGCACGTTAACCGGCTTACCAAACATCCATATCGACTCTTCCTGCCAAGACAGCCTATCGAGCAATATAGCAAACAGTTTGTTCGCTTCATCTGACGAGTAATATTGCTTGAGCAAAAAAACCTCGCCATCCCGAGGCGCTAAATTGTTGAGGGCGGATGAATCGAATGACGGCATTTGTTTGACGGAATGAAAAGCCAGTGATCGTTTTCTATTGAGCCTTAGCGGCCAAATCGATCAACTGAAGATCTTGTAACAACACCGGCTTGCCGATTCCGTAACCTTGCGCATAATCGACACCCAACTCACTCAGTAGCTGTAAAATACGCTCGTTTTCGACGAACTCGGCAATGGTTTTCTTACCCATCACATGACCGACCTCATTGATAGATCGGACCATCGCCAAATCCACCTCATCGTCGATAATATCTTTGACGAACAAACCGTCGATCTTGAGAAAATCCACCGGTAAATTTTTCAAGTAGGCGAATGAAGACAAACCGCTACCGAAGTCATCCAACGAAAATAAACTGCCCCGCTCTCTCAGCATATGTATCGCACGCGTAGCATTCGATAAATTGGCAATCGCGGCAGTTTCGGTGATTTCGAAACAAATTTTATCGGTTGGAATTTCCCATTGCTTAAATTGATTGGAAATATATTCCAGCATCGTTTCATCGGATAACGATAACCCCGACAGATTAATCGAACATAACGACATTTTATCGATAAACCTGGGACGCATCGCCAGCCATTCGAATAACGAAGCAATCACCCATTTATCTAAGGCGGCCGCCAAATTATAACGTTCCGCGGCCGGTAAAAAAGCGCCCGGCGGTACGATATGCCCGCTGTCGTCTTGGTATCGAATTAAGGTTTCAAAATGCAAACCTTCATTGTTATGACCGATAGGCACGATCGGCTGTCCGTACAGGCGAAATTGATGATTAGCGATACCTCGTTGAATTTTCTCGACCCACTGCATTTCTCCTTGCCTGGAAGCCAATTCCTGATCATTGGGCCGAAAAAGGTGTACCCGATTGCGGCCTTTTTCCTTGGCCGCATAACAAGCCGCATCGGCATCCTTAAGCGATTCGGTGCTATTGCCGCTGATGCTATTGATACCGGCAATGCCTATACTAACGCCGATTGAAAAAGTTCTATCTTCCCAAGCAAAACGAAACGCTTGTATCGCAAGACGGATTTTTTCACAGGTAATCGCGGCCTGCGTCAACAAACACCCTTTCATCAAAATACCGAACTCGTCTCCGCCCAGGCGCGCTAATAAATCATCCTGACGAATTTGACTTTTGATCAATACGCTCAATTGCCTCAATAACTCGTCTCCGGCCACATGACCGCATGTATCGTTAACGACCTTAAATTGATCTAAATCGAGATAGCATAAGGCATATTCGGTTCTCGAGTTACGCGCGGAACGCAAAGCCTGCTGTATTTGTTTGTCGAATTCGGTTCGATTAAGCAGACCGGTCAAACTATCGTGTTGCGCTTGATAGGTTATTTGCTCGGATAATTTACGCGCCTCGGTTATATCTTCGCACACCAATAAAATATTCATTTTATTTTGAGCTCGAATCACCCTCGCCGCACCTCTGACCCAGATAATACTATTGTCCTGACAAATCATACGAACTTCGATTTTATTGACCCGGAGCGGGTCTTTCACACAAAGTCCAAACATCTCCTCCATCAACGTACGATCATCGAAATGAATGAAATTAAAAATCAACTCGCCTTGCAAGCGCCGGTCGCTATGAATTAATTGTCTCGCTCCGAATTTATTGACGGAAATAATGCGTCCGTCCGGTTCGACATTAAAAATTATCGTCGGATTATCGTCATAAAGCAGTAAATAGCGATTCTTCGCTTCTATCAGCGCTGTATTCTGCGTTTGAACGGTCTCGATCATTGCATTGAAGGTATCGGCTAACACCCCCAACTCGTCGTCCGCAAACTTTGTTGCCCGCAACGAATAATTCCTTCCGACATCGATTTTCTTTACGGTATCTAGCAAATGATTGATCGGTGCGACGATGAATCGAGACAGTTGGATTTTCAATAGTAGCGTCAACAAGATGCTTGCCAACACTGAGATCGAGAACCAACGGAATAAATGAATCCGCTCCCAAAACAAGGCCGATAAATCACCTACGAGATATACCAAACCGACAGTCTCCTTATTGACTTTGATCGGAATACGGGCAATCGTTTGAAACCAATGATGTTCTTCTATCTTATAAAAGTCCGGGCATGGTTTCGAACCGTTTAAACTCGAAAAAACATTCCCCTGACTATCATAAACACACGCCAATTTAATGGCATTCAGTCGACTAGCCGTTTTCAATTCCTGCTCGATAGGCCCATGCCGATTCATTGATATGGCTATTGCGCTGCGTTCGCTAATCGTCTCGGCTGCTGAGACCAGTGCAGTGGAAGTCGTCTGCTTTATTGCGAGTAGTTCAAAAAATGCCCACAACAGAAAAACCCATACGCCGATACAAAGAGCGGCGAAAAATGTCGCCATCGAAATTTTATGCTCAAGCGACAAGCTACGTATCGAGCGCATCATAATGGCCTATATTGTTTGGCAGCGCTGATGTCATGACATTTCCAGCACATCCTCAGAGCAAATCTCAATCGACAACTTCGATCATAACCGAATCAATATTGAAAAAAACATTTGAACGCATCGATCATATAACCGTGATCCAAAACACCGGCGCTTTCGCGAATACTGTGCATCGCCCACATCGGATTACCGACATCGACCGTACGGAGACCCAACTTGGCTGACGTCATCGGGCCGATGGTACTACCACAGGGCAAATCACTTCGATGAGAATATTTTTGATACGGTACGCCGGCTCGCTCGCACCAGCCCGCGAACATCGCCTCGGAAAGGCTATCCGAGGCGTAGCGTCGATTGGCATTGACTTTAATAACGGGCCCCTTGTTGACCAATACCTTATGATCGGGTTCGTAGAACATCGGAAAATTGGGTTGATAGGCATGCGCCATATCCGCGCTGATCATGAAACTCTGCGTCAATGCGCGTTGATAATCTTCGCCTTGCAATCCGGAAATCGTTGCAATCCGGCCCAACATATCCGGTAGAAAACTACCATCGGCGCCTTTGCAAGTCGTGCTGCCGATTTCTTCATGATCGAAAAACGCGCATACCAAAGTTTTACCCGATGTCAGCACCGTTTCGTCCAAAAAAGCCGTTAACGCGGCATGACAAGAGGCTAAATTATCCAGCTGACTGTCCGCATAGAATTCATCGTCCGCTCCCCAAAACGCACCTTTCTGCGTATCGTAGACGTTTAATTCGAAAGCCAGCAATTGCTCCGCCCTGATATCGGAGACTTGTTCGAGTAATTCCGAAAAATAGGTCGGCGGCAACTGCTGTTCGGCGAACAACGAGAGTATTAACGGTAGTTCGAGTTGCTTGTTTAATTTCAAGCCGTCTTCATTGACGCCTCGATTCATATGAATCGCCAAATTAGGCAAGCGCAGCAACGGCCGCTTGAAATCGATCAATTCAGTATGTATGCCATCGCCGGACTTGTAACTAATTCGGCCCGCCAAACTTAAATCCCGATCGGTAAACGTAGCCAGAATCGGTCCGCCATACACTTCGACGCCGACTCTGATATAGCCATCCAATAAATTCGCGGCATTCGGCTTGACTCGAAGCCCTGGGGAATCGGTATGCGCACCGATAATCTTGAAACCGGTAGCATCAAGCGGTTGATGCCCTTGGACAAACACGACGACCGAGGAATCGTCGCGAACAACATAGTAGCGCCCGCCGGGTTCCAGGGACCATTTAGCAGCCTCGTCCAGCTTGACGAATCCGTAAGGCAGCAAGGCTTGTTCAACCGTGCTTACGGCATGCCACGGGCTCGGGCTCGAATCGATAAAATCCAGTAATTGTTGAACCTGTAGACGTGAATCGATCATTTCTTTTTCAACTCCAATGCTGCCGAATTGATGCAATAACGAAGGCCGGTCGGTTCGGGACCGTCCTCGAAAACGTGCCCTAAATGCGCATGACATGATTTACACGTCACTTCGACACGGCGCATGCCATGACTGCTATCCTCCGATTGAATTAAGCTGTCGGCGGAAAAGACATCCCAAAAACTGGGCCAACCCGAACCTGAATTGTATTTAGTATCGGAATCGAAAAGCGGGTTTCCGCAGCAAACGCAATGATAAACCCCCTCCTCCTTACAATCGGTATATTTTCCGGTGAACGGCGGCTCGGTCCCTTTATTCCAACAGATGTTGTACTGTTCCGGCGTCAGTTTTTCTCGTAATTTTCGATCTTGTTTAGGCTCCGTCATAGCACACCTTTAATGCAGTTAAATTGCTCATGATAAGCCTTAAGTACCGGTTCGGCAAAACAGACCAAGTAAACCGTTTCCAAGTCGACACAATTTTGCAAATTATCGGCTATCGAATTAATCGCGATTGCTGCAGCCTGGTCCACTGGATAGCCGTATACGCCGCATGAAATCGCAGGAAAAGCAATCGACTTGAATCCGTGCACGGCTGCGATATCCAAACAAGAGCGATAGCAAGAAGCCAACAGCTGCGCCTCATCGCTGGCGCCTCCCGACCATATCGGCCCGACGGTATGAATCACGAAACGGGCCGGCAAACGGAAGCCGGGCGTTATTTTTGCCTGACCGACTCGACAGCCATTCAGTTTTTTACAGGCATCGAGTAACTCCGGCCCCGCGGCACTATGAATCGCGCCGTCGACGCCGCCTCCGCCCAATAACGAAACATTGGCCGCATTGACGATCGCGTCGACTTTAAGCTGGGTAATATCATCCTGGAGGATTGTTATAGTCGCCGTCATTTTGCTCTCCGAATAATTTAACCTAAAAAGAGCAGTTGAGAGCCTCAAACTACCGTTCGCCCTGAGCCCTGTCGAAGGGTGTACGGTAGTTTGAGGCTTCACCAATCCGGTGTAAGTGTTGTAGACCCTTCATGCTTCGACTTTACTCAGCACGAACGGTCTACAACACATGCCAACTGCTCTTTTTAGGTTTAACGCTAAAACTTTGTCCGCGCCGTGTCGCTTGGCCTTATGATACAATTTCGCCATCGTAACTTTATAGATAAATCACAGACTATGACTGAAATGTTAATCAGGGGCGGTGAATTAATGGTGATAGGCATGGGAATTGTATTTCTGTTCCTTGCGATGTTGATTTTTGCCGTCAATTCGATGTCGACATTAATCGCGCGCTTTATCGATGGACCGACAATTATTGCAGAAAATACTAAACCCGCTCCCGCACCTTCTCAAGGGGACATCGATCCCAGTCTAATCGCCGCTATCTCATCCGCTGTTCATCAATATCGCAATAAAGCCCCCCAATCCACTCTTTCTTGATCGAAAAGCGTCTCACTATTTAAAGGTACGAGATATGCCTGGCGATCTCGCCTCGGCAATTGCTACTGCATTGCCCTGCACCCTTATATATACCCATCGTAGATCAAAATTCGGCACTGGGGTGTCCGTCAAAGGACGCCGTGAATACGTCCATGTAGGCTCTATGCCAGCTCCATGCTGGCAAAGCCTTTGTCGGACACCCCGGCGCCTCCTCGGGCACTGCCGAAATTTGAAGTGCGAAAGGTATAACAAAAAATATATGCTGTTACCCAAGCTCCAGCTCTCATCGTTAAACATAAATTGTAGGGTACGCTGCGCGTACCAAAGCCGTGCCCTGGCGGTTCAATTGGCACATGAATATCGCGGGATTACCATGGTACGCACAGCGTACCCTACGCGGTTCGTCTAGCGTTAGGTGATCCGCTGATGTTAAGTGACAATAAATGGTATCGAGGTCTCATTGGTTAAGATTGCAAAAGGGTGATTTTTGACTTATGTATACTTTAATGACCTATCGTTTTCGTTTTGGTCGATGTTTTGTTTTGGTAACGGTATTCCACTGCAAATGCGATAAAAAGCAGCATCCATAACCAGGCAATGGACCGAACACCATAGAATTCCCAATGCATATTGAAAGGCAGCATCATCGCGCCAGCCGCCAACCAAAACGGAAAAGCCTTGGTTTCATACCAAACCGAAACCGCAGCTTTCCAAAAAACCAAGCCAAAAGCGACTAGATAAGCAATCAAACCGATAATACCGGTCACCATCAACACATCCAGTCCGTAAAGATGAGCATGCCCGAAAGAAATAGACGTATAGCCTCTCTGAAAACCTAAATCGCCCAATGCTTTAACTCCGACACCGGTAACCGGGTAGTCGAGAAATAATTGCCAGGCGCCCTGCCATGCCTCGATTCTCAATGAAGTCGCCGTATTAATGGCTTCCGGATCGGTCGATAAGCCGCTCAAGGTTTGTTCAAGCCGGTTTTTCAGCTTATCTGAAATCAACATACTTGTGCCGATTGATACGGCCAATATCAGCAAAATTTGCCCAATGGTTTTAATGTCGCGACGCCGTAGGAGAATCACGGCATATACAAACCACACGACCAACAATGTCAACCAAGCGGAACGGCTACCCGATAACAAGACGACCGCAAAATAAGGCGCTAATAATAGCCAATGCCAATTTTGCCCAGAACGCAATGATAAGCGACGGCCCGCTTCGATCAAAAACGGCGACAAATGAGCAAATACAATGCCGATTCTTATCTTAGGATGAAAAATCCCGGTCAAACGATAGCCGTTATAGGGCCACCCGAAAAGATTATGGCCAACGAAATATTGTATCAACGCATCGAATGTCCAAAACATCAAGATCGCGGCAATTCCATAAAACAAAAAATCGGCGCTGAAGCTTTTCGCAAACCGGCGAATCACATAGACCCCGGCTACTGTATACAACATAAAATACAATGTAGTAATGAGCGTTTTATCAACTTTATAGGCACTAACACTAGCAATCAGTAACGGTACCGTAAGCAACAAGGCGACACTCATATATAGCGATAAATTCGGTAGACTCCGAATACCTTCCCGATAAAAGCCGTTCAGGCTAAGCAACAGTAAAATAATAACCGGCAAATAAAAGCTTTCGCCAAACGGCTGCACAACCACGAAAAGAATGACCAGCAATTCGACATGACGGCGCACAAGCCAATCCCGCCAAAATGAAGTTGACGGTGAATCCGTAAAACGGTTTTCTGGTTTCATAAGAATATGAATAGATCAAGATAACAAGATTAAATGGCCGCAAAATAGACTTATCTGACTTTTCTGGTTCCCACGGTCCTTCGTAGGATTCCATACCTTCGCTGCCGAGGCAAGATCGGTATGCATTCCCTCGCAGAGTCTGGGAACGAGTGACACCCGCCATTCCGGCATGGGCTGGCGGAATCCGGTGCTATGGAAGACATGCTTTTCTGGTTCCCACGGTCCTTCGCTCATCGTTATACATAAGTCAAAAATTACCCTTCCTATCGTTCCCACGCTCCGGCGTGGGAATGAAGACCGAGACGCTCTAGCGTCTCGCACCGCTGGAGAGGTACTCAGGCGTTCCCTCGCAGAGCCTCACTGCCATTAAGTTAAGGATTTTTCCGTTCGCCCTGAGCCTGTCGAAGGGTGAATGGAAAAATCCTGGGTCGATAAGTTAAGCCGTCCATGGTTCGACAGGCTCACCACGAACGGCTTAACTTAATGGAAGTGACGCAGAGCGTGGGAACGATAATTGCCGGGGGACTGAATATTTGCCTCGTCGTTATATACCTTTCGCACTTCAAATTTCGGCAGTGCCTAAGGAGGTGCCGGGGTGTTCGGCAAAGGCTTTGCCGGCATGGAGCCGGCATAGAGCCTACATGGACGTATTCACCCCGGTGCCGAATTTTGATCTGCGATGGGTATACATAAGTCGTAAATACCCCATCTTAGGAATATGCACAAAATAACTTATACAAGTAGTAGGCTTTGTGGCGGTTTGGTGACTCGCTTGACAGGACGCAGTGAATACGTCCATGTAGGCTTGACGGCGGCTACCCCTACCGCCGACACCTGTCAATCGAGCCACCAACCCCCCTTCCGACAGTTGTCTAAGTTATTTCATGCTCGTTCCTTAGCTAATGTGACTTCGGTACCATTTATTGTTACCTAACGTACCCGACTTCGAAATCGCGATCTGGGGATCGCTCCCACAGAGCACCCTACCCCCTTGTGGGAGCGACGCCTTCGTCGCGATTTCGAAGCCACTGATGTTCAATATCCGCAGATTTATCAAACAGCACCGCTTCCAAGTATACGGCGACCTCTGTTTAGCAAGTTTACCGATATTTGGGTATAACGGCGAGCGGTCCTCCATGGGAACCCATACCTTCGCTGCCGAGGCAAGATCGGTATGCATTCCCTCGCTGAGCGTGGGAACAGTAGCGAATAGGGAAGTTATACAGCCATATCCTAAACGTAACTCAACCATTCTTGATGGTCGGCGCGTCTGCCATGCACGTAGTCGAAATACAGCGTTTGCAGTTTTTCGGTTATAGGTCCTCTAGTACCGTTTCCGATGGACCGACCGTCCAATTCGCGGATCGGCGTCACTTCGGCTGCGGAACCCGTAAAGAAGGCTTCGTCGGCGACATAGATTTCGTCGCGCGTGATACGTTTTTCAGACACTTCAAAGCCCTGCTCTCTCGCAATCGTTATTACCGTATCGCGGGTAATGCCTTCAAGCGCCGAAGTAGTTTCCGGAGTATAAATTTTACCGTTACGAACGATAAATAAATTTTCGCCGCTGCCTTCCGCCGCAAAACCTTCATGATCGAGCAATAAAGCTTCGTCATAACCGGTCGCCAAAGCTTCCTGGAGAGCCAAGATCGAGTTGATATAATTGCCGTTCGCCTTGGCCTTGCACATCGTACTATTGACATGATTGCGCGTATAAGAGGATGTCCTGACGCGAATGCCTCGCTCCATGTTTTCGGCGCCGAGATAAGCGCCCCATTGCCAGGCCGCGATCATGATATGCACTTTCAGGTTATCGGCTCGAAGCCCCATTCCTTCGGAACCGTAAAAACACATGCTTCTGATATAGGCGGTTTCCAGATTATTTTTGGAAACAGCTTCGCAATGCGCTTGATTGAGCTCTTCCTTACCGTAAGGCATGGTCATATTGAGAATCTTTGCGGAACGAAACAATCGGTCGGTATGTTCGGCCAACCTGAAAATCGCCGTGCCTTGCTCGGTCTTATAAGCCCGTAAACCTTCGAAAACGCCGGCACCGTAATGCAGCGTGTGCGTCAACACATGGACTTTGGCCTCCCGCCACTCCACCCATTTGCCGTCCAACCAAATCAGCCCGTCTCTATCGTCCATCGTCATTATCGTGTCTCCACTTCAACTTGAAAAATGCTTGTCATTATTCCATCACCTGTTGCCATATGCGTTCCACATGAGCTCTCAATACTGCAAAATCCTCTTCCGAAGCCACGGCCTTATCACCTTGCAGTGCTTGTTTGTGCCCGTAGTCGCGATAGCAACAATAAGCCCGTTTGAGCTGCTCGGTCACCGGCTCCGATAAAGTCCCGATTTGAGCCAACCCATCCAACAATCGAACATTATCGGTATAGGTTACCAAGGACCCGTTAGCTGCCGCCTGATCTAAAATGCAGAATTGTACTATAAACTCAATATCGGCAATACCACCTTTGCTTTGTTTTAAGTCGAACTCGCCGGCTTTGGTCGTATCGAGATTTTCACGCATTTTTTCGCGCATCTCACGCACTTCCTTTTTCAAGGAATAATGATCCCGGGGCATGCACAGAATTCTGTTGCGAATCGCCTCGAACTCGGTTTTTATCGCAGGGTCGCCGGCAATAAAGCGCCCTCTCACCAAGGCTTGATGTTCCCAAGTCCAAGCATTATCGCGCAGATAGTCCTCGTAAACATCGACATGATTGACCAATAAGCCGGCATTGCCGCTTGGCCGCAAACGCATGTCGACTTCATACAAAATCCCGGACAACAGACGCGTATTGAGCATCTGCATGACTTTTTGCCCGAGCCGCCCGTAAAAATGCGAACAACTGATCGGTTTAGCGCCGTCGGTCAGCGCATGAGTATCCTTGCTGTCGTACAAAAAGACCATATCAAGGTCGGAACCATAGCCTAGCTCGATACCGCCCAATTTACCGAAACCCAAAACACCAAAGCCGATCGAAACATTATCGGTATTCGGCGGAGCGCCGTGTTTGTCGGTCATGATCCGCCAACATAGCGAGACGGTGCGCTCGACAATTGTTTCGGCGATATAGGTCAAATAATCGCTGACCACCATGATAGGGATAATACCCATGATATCGGCGGCGGCTACCCTAAGCAGATTGATATGCTTAAACTTACGGAGCACCATCATCAATTGCTCTGTATCTTGAATGTTGATATCGGCCAACATCTCGGCAAGTTCGGCTTGCAAGGCTTGCTTTTTCAGAGGTTCGTACAACGAACGGGTATCGAGCAATTCATCGAACAACACCGGATAGTGAGCCAAATAATCGCAAATCCAAGGACTTGCCGCGGACAATTTGACCAATTGCGTCAGCGCTTCGGGATTTTCGTAGAGCAATGATAAGTAGACATTGCGCCCGGCTACCGCTTCGAATAAACGTAAAAGACGCTTCAAGGTTTCATCCGGGTTTTCGACTTGCCGCACCGACTCCAGCAGTTGCGGCATCAAGCGGTCCAGCACAGCCGCCCCTTTGGCGGTGAGCCGTTTGACAGCCGGCGATTTCTTGAATTCACGGATTTGAAGCAATATTTCTTCGGCACTGCTAAACCCTAAATCCAGCAGTTGCAAACAAAGCTCTTCGTCGTCCGCATGCCCAGCCCAAATCGATTCGGCCTCGAGATTTCTTTTATCTTGTTTGGAAAGCGAAAAAACCAGATCGAATTCGTCATGGACTTGCCGGCGAATATCGTCCAGCTTCGCTTTAAATTGCGGCCAATCAGAAAAACCCATTGAATAAGCCAGGATGAGTTGAACCGGGGGATCTTGCGGCAGATCGTGAGTTTGTCGGTCTTGATATTGTTGAATGTGATTTTCGGCTTCGCGCAGAAACCGGTAATGACCGATCAATTGCTCGGCATCCTGGGGCGCCAATAACTCCATCTCGCCCAACCGCTGTAAAACCTCGAGGATACGTCTATTTTGCAAAGACTTTTCCTGGCCGCCGCGGATTAATTGAAAAGCTTGTCCGATAAATTCGATTTCGCGAATGCCGCCGGGACCGAGTTTAATATTGTCGAGCCTGTCCTTGCGCTGCAACTCTTGCGTGATTTTATACTTTAACGAACGCAGTTCCTCGAACGCGCCGTAATCGAGATAACGGCGATACACGAATGCATGCAGCATCTTCATCAATTGCGGACCGGTGTATTCATCCCCTGCAACCTGACGGGCTTTGATCATCGCATAGCGTTCCCATTCGCGCGCCTGGGTCAGATAATAATTTTCCATGCCGTCGAAGTTCATGATCACAGGACCGCTATCGCCAAACGGCCGAAGCCTGATATCGGTTCTGAACACGAAACCGTCGGCAGTGGTTTCATCCAACATCTTGACCAGCTTACGGCAAATTTTGCTGAAAAATTCGCCATACGTGGTTTGTTTTCTATCGCTTAAAACTCCGTCTTCGGCGAATGCGAAAATCAAATCGATATCGGAAGAATAGTTCAATTCATAGGCGCCGAGCTTACCCATGCCGAGCACCACCATTTGCTGGGCTTGGCCGCTTGTAAGCATTGGCGTGCCGAATTTATCGCAGGCTTGCCGGTATAAAAAATCCAAGACAAAACGAATGCAAGCTTCGGCTAGCCATGTCAACTCATGCAAGGTTTCTTCGAGCGTCGCCCAACCGGCCAGATCGCGCCAGGCAATACGGACCATTTCCCTATTACGCAAGCGTCGCAGCGACACCATCAATTCGGCTTCGCTCTCATCCGTCAATTTCGATAGCTTTTCGGCATACTGCGTCTCGGCATAAGCCTTAAACAACTCGTCCGACTCGATCAAATCGAACAACATTTCGGGTCGGCGAATGCAACTATCGGCCACGAAAAGGCTCGATGTCCAAACCTTAACCCACGAAGCTAATAAGAGTTCGGGATAATCCGGAACGGTCGTTAATAATGCGGTTTGCTCGTCCCATTGCTGCAATTTTGCCTGCACGTTTTCACTCAGTTCAGGAGGGAGCTTTTGCAATTGCGATTGAAGTTGGTCGATTAAAGTCATAGATAGTCGAAGAATTGAATAAGGCGGATACGCAAGAGCTTTTTATCCTAGAAAAAGCATTTCACCATGAAGATCATGAAGAATAAGGGAGTCAATTTAATAACTTATTACCTGATTAGCAAGATGCTTCAGCTTGCCGAAGCCAAGTGTCCGAGCTGAGGCCAGTTGTAGCCGCAGCCACTTCTGCGGGACGGGGTTGAAAACCCTGTCCTGCTAGGATCTCCTGGTTTTTGGGCTTTAGCTGAAGAAACTTGCTAATCAGGACTTGTTATCCGTTTAGTATTAATTTCAACTTTACGAGAACATAACCTAATTTTTTATACCGACGCCTTTATGCAACAAATACAGACTAAATAGAGAAAGAAAAACGATAAAACCGCCGGTAATCGCAAACGCTATTTGAATATCGACATCGGTCACGTCGATCAGGCCATAACGAAAGGCGTTAATCATGTAGAGTATCGGATTACCCAACGAGATTTTTTGCCAGATGCCCGGCAGCATCGATACCGAATAAAACACGCCGCCGAGATAACTCAACGGCGTGAGCACGAAACTAGGTATGATCGCAATATCGTCGAAACTGTCGGCAAATACCGCATTGATGAAACCGGCCAATGAAAACAAGGTTGCGGTCAACACGAATACGGCAACGGCAATCCAAGGATGAGCGACATCAATGCGAGTAAACAGCAGCGAAATTAAGGCAACGACCAAACCGACCATAACGCCTCTAACGATACCGCCGCAGACATAACCGGCCAGAATCACCCAATTCGGCACCGGTGCAACCAACAGCTCTTCGATATGCCGCTGAAATTTAGTCGAATAAAACGACGAAACGACATTCGCGTAGGAATGGCTAATCACCGACATTAAAATAATTCCGGGTACGATGTATTCCATATAACTCGCGCCATCGATAGCACCGATGCGATCGCCGATCAATTTACCGAAGATCAAAAAATACAATGCTGTGGTTACGGCCGGCGGCAAGAGTGTTTGCGGCCAGATGCGGGTAAATCGGCGCACTTCTTTGACTACGATGGTTTTGAATGCAATAGCGCTGTTCATTAAGTGGCTCCTTGCTGCTTCGTCGAATCGATCAAATCCATAAACAATTGCTCGAGCCGATTCGATTTATTTTTGAGACTGGCGACCTGAATGTTTTGTTCGGACAGCAACGCAAACAACTTATTCAGCCCCTCCTCTTTCGGCACGCCGACGTCCAATGAACGCTCGGACAGTCTTTCGATTTGATAGCCGGGTATCACTGGTGCCGAAGCTATCGGAGCGGCCAAATCCAATAAGAAATGATTGACATGCAAGCGTTCCAACAATCCGGCCATATCAGAATGTTCGACGATACGCCCATGATTGATGATTGCAATATTGCGGCACAGGCTTTCGGCCTCTTCAAGATAGTGCGTCGTCAAAATAATCGTCGTGCCCTGCCGGTTGACTTCCTGCATCATTTCCCACATCGAACGCCTGATTTCTATATCCACGCCGGCAGTCGGTTCATCGAGAATCAATAATTTCGGCGCATGCACCATTGCCCTGGCGATCATCAAGCGCCGTTTCATACCTCCCGACAATCGCCTCGACACATCGTTGCGCTTATCCCATAAATCCATTTGCTTCAAACAAATTTCGGTGCGCCGAATCGCTTCTTGACGCGGCATGCCGTAATAGCCGGCCTGATTAAGTACAATCTGTCGCGGCGTTTCGAATTGATTGAAATTGACTTCTTGCGGCACGATGCCGATACAGTTTTTAGCCTGATTTCGTTGTTTCTTCAAATCGTAATCGAATATCGTCACATCTCCGCCAGATGCTGTGACAAGAGAACTGACGATACCGATAGTGGTCGATTTACCTGCGCCGTTCGGCCCGAGCAATGCAAAAAAATCGCCGGCTTGAACATCGAGATCGATGCCTTGCAACGCTTGAAAACCGTTATTATAAATTTTAGTAAGATTACGAATGGATAGAGCATTCATCGGAAAAGTAACACTTAACGCAAACCTGCAAATAAGTTAAATTAGGCGCCTGCCCGCCGTATATTACGATACGCGTTTGGCTTCGATATTTCGATTTAGCAGACAAAACCGTGCAATTCTATCAGAAACCCAACATTCTCGCCGACTAAACTGGAAAGACAGTGCCTCAAAAAATACCCGAAATCGTAGCCGCCGTGGACCTCGGGTCCAACAGCTTCCATATGATCGTGTGCAGCTTAAAAGACGGCAAACTACATATTATCGACCGAATCAAAGAAATGGTCCGACTAGCTTCCGGTCTCGATAAAAAGAATCATTTAAATTTGACCACACAGAAAAGAGCCCTCGAATGTCTTGAGCGATTCGGTCAGCGCATTGGTAATCTTCCTCCCGAAAGCGTTCGTTGCGTCGGGACTAGTACCTTACGCAACGCGACGAATTCAAGACAATTCATTCTCAAAGCCGAACGCGCATTAGGCCACCCGATTCATATCATTTCCGGCGTCGAAGAAGCGCGCTTGATTTATCAGGGTGTCGCCTACAGCTTAAGCAGCAGCGCCACGAAACGATTCGTGATGGATATCGGCGGCGGCAGCACCGAATATATCATCGGCACCGATGATAAGCCACGAATCAAGGAAAGTTTGAATATGGGCTGCGTGTCGGTCAGCAACTTGTTTTTCCCGGACGGCAAACTGTCCGTACAAGCGGTCAATGACGCACTACTGTTTGCCCAACAAAAACTCGAACCCCATCAAAAGTTTTATAACCGAAAAAACTGGGATGAAGCCATCGGCGCGTCGGGTAGTTTAAGGGCTATTCAAAAAGTCTTGGAAGCTACCGGTTGGAGCAATAACGGCATTACGCAAGATGGGCTCGACAAGTTAATGGAACGAATCAGATCGGCAAAGCACATTAACGAACTGAACCTACCGGAACTCGACCCGGAACGCTTGCCGGTATTCCCTGGCGGCGCCGTGATCGTCGCCGCAACCTTCAAAGCCTTGGGTATCGAGCAAATGACGATATCCGATGGCGCTTTACGCGAGGGTTTGGTCTATGACCTATTGGGGCGCATCTATAATCGGGACATACGTTCCGAGACCGTGCAAATGCTAAGCGAACGCTATCACACCGATCAAGCTCATGCGGACCGCATTAAAAAAACATTACATACGATGCTGAAACAAATCGAACTTTTTTCGGATGACGATAACAAAGAAAACGGCATTAACTTTTTGAATTGGGCCGCCGACTTGCATGAAATGGGCCGAGACATCGCACACAGCCAATACCATAAACATGGCGCCTATATTATCGCTAATGCCGATCTTGCCGGCTTTTCCAAACAGGATCAAGCCATAGTATCGGTTTTAATTAAATCGCATCGCAGAAAATTTTCAATGGAACGCTTCGAAGGACTTTCCGACCCATGGCGACAATATGCGCCGTTCATGACAATATTGCTTAGACTTGCGATATTGCTCCACCGCAATCGTAATGACATTGAATTACCCGAATTTTCAATAACAATCGTTAAAACTAAACTAAAATTAACCTTCCCTGAAGACTGGCTCGACCAGTCGCCGCTGACCCGTGCCGATTTAAAAAAAGAGGCCGATTATCTAAAGGCAGCCGGATTCAAACTATCCTGTTGCTAACTTTTAATGTTACTGCTTACCCGTTTTTTATTCGCCTTATTCACCGCACCGCCGGTACTTTTGGCCTTAGTCATACTGTATGCAGTAGAGCCCGAACCTTCGGTTCAAGCCGATTGGCAAATGAATGACGAGGATATCGAACGGGCTAAAGAAATTTTCGAAGGCAGCCCGGTTAGCGACAACATCAGAACTGTCGAGCTAAACGAACGGGATTTGAACATAGCGCTGGACTACATTCTCGATAATTATCTAAGCAGTCATTCAATACTTACACTTGATGATACATCGATAGGTTTTAAAATATCACTGCACTTACCGAAAAATCTCTTCGGTAAATATCTTAATCTGCAGTTCAACTTAGCCAAAACGAACGGCTCGACACACATTCATTCATTAAAGATTGGGCTCGTCGAATTCGCCGACGAACTTGCCGAGTGGCTGATTAAGAAAACCATCAAATATGCCCACCTAAAACAGCACTATATACTCGTAACCGAGCAAATTCTGGATTTTCATTTCACCAAAGAAAACCTGAGATTAACCTACATCACCGATCCGGCTTTCGCCGAACACACGGCCGATTTATTACATCGCGCCAAAGACCGTCAATCGATGATTTTTTATCAACAAAAACTGACCGAAGTGATCGATAATCACGATCCTGAGTGGCTTTTATCGCTAGCGGACCTGATTCAACCGCTGTTCAAACTCGCCCATCAACGATCCAGCCTAAAGACGGCCATCAAGGAAAACCGAATCGTGATTTTCACGATCAACAGCTATGTCAACAAACACGAAACGATGCCCTATCTACCTAGAAATATCACCGCCAAGCCGCACACTGAATATCCGGTATTTTTGTATCGAAGAATCGATCTAGCCAAGCATTTCATCGCATCGGCAACACTAACCGCAACCGGCGGCGGTCATTTGGCGAATATGATAGGACTGGAAAAAGAATTGAGTGATGCGAGAAGCGGCAGCGGGTTTAGTTTTGTCGATTTAGCCGGCAATCGTGCCGGCATGCGTTTCGGTCAACTGGCCGTATCGAACCCTGAAAATGCGCGCCGTTTGCAGCAGGCGATGGCTGAAATCAAAGACTACACGGCGTTCATGCCGGATGTCAGGGATTTGCCTGAAAACCTAGACCGATCCGCGTTCAAAAAAAACTACGGAACGGTTTACAGCCCGAAATATCAAGACATGTTGATGTTGATTGATAATCGTATCGATCAACTGGAGATCTATCAGGATTAGCGAACGTCTAGCGCAACAAGCTAGACGTTCGAATTAAATAAAAGCTTATTTGGCAAGACGCCCCGGAGTACTCGGCAATATCGGCATACTTTGTTTTGGAAATTGCCCCGTCAGTCCGTTCAAGAACGCAACGATATCTTCAATATCCTCATCCGGTAAATCTTTGTCCAACTGCAATTTGCCCATCACTTTAACGGCTTTCTCCAAAGTAGAGACCGAACCGTTATGGAAATAAGGTGCGGTTAACGCTATGTTGCGCAAAGTCGGTACTTTCCACATATGTTCGTCTTCTGGATTATTGGTAACTTCGGCGCGGCCTTTGTCTCTTTTGAATTTATATTGCGCTTCAAAATAACCGTTGCTGTTCACAGGAAATTTTTGATACGTACCTGCACCGTTGAATGCCGGCCCGCTATGACAAGCCGTGCAACCCAGTTCAGCCATTTTATTCATGCCGCGAACTTGTTGTTCGGTGAGGGCCGATTTGTCGCCATTGACATATTTATCATAAGGGCTGTTCGGAGTAATTAGCGTTCTTTCATAAGCGGCTATCGCCTTGGTAACGTTTTCTTGGCTGATCGAATTTTCACCGAACACCTTAGTAAACGCCTCATGATAACCCTCGATAGCTTTCAAACGGGCAACCACGGCGTCCCAGTCTTTCATACCCATTTCGATAGGATTGGCCACGGGGCCTGCGGCCTGTTCCTCGAGACTCGCAGCACGGCCGTCCCAAAACTGCACTTTGTTGAAGGCCGCATTCCAAACAGTCGGCGCGCTTCTGCCACCGGTCTGGGCGTTTACGCCCATAGAATTCGGACGATTGTCCTCGCCGCCGAGCATCGTGTTGTGACAAGAAGCACAAGACACAGTACCCGTTGAAGACAAGCGAGGGTCATGATAAAGCATTTGACCTAGTGCCACTTTTTCAGCAGTCGTTGGATTATCGGCAGGCTCCGGCGCCTTCGTGGGCAATGCTTCCCAAGCATAAGCACCCGATACCGAACCGGCTAAAACCAGAGCTGTCACCAGCGAACGAATTTTAAACATACTATCCTCCTAATTATTATTAAACTTATTAAACGACATAAGTCGACATATACTTCGCGCGGCCACATTTTCGGCTTTCTGACTCGCTCTTTTGTCCGATAGCTGCGTTACGAAAACAGTTACATAGCTTGCTATGCGCCTGTTTTCGCGCCTTGCTACCGAACAAAATAGCATTGCCATAAAATCCGTAACCATGGCCGCGCGAAGTATAACCGGAACATCAATTCGCGATGAATGATCGAACCAGCTTTGCACACTGCACACGAATTGTATGCCAAGCAATCAGTTAGGTAAAACCGAAATCGTTACATCGCGCCAACCGCATAACGTAGCGCGCTCAATGCCTTAACCTTATTCCGACAAAGCGCGATAAGCCGACCGGAAATAAAGCAACGGCGAACCTGATCGGCACACGACATCCTGTACTTCGCCAATCATAATCCAATGAGTGCCCGCTTTGACTTTTTCGACAACCTTGCATTCCAGACTTGCGAGGCAATCGTTTAAAATCGGCATACCGCAAATGCCATTTTCCCACGATACATTCGCAAAACGCTCTTCCTGACTAGCGCCGCCGGCAAATTGATTAGAAACCTCTTCTTGTTCCGCAGTGAGAATATTGACCGCGAAATGCCGACTTTCTTCAATACCGTCACCGGTATCCGCATTTTCATTGATGCAAACCAAAATTTGCGGCGGCTCCAGCGAAACACTGCAAAAAGAAGTTGCGGTCATGCCTTGCGTGCCGTAGCGTTCGGTATTTGTTGTAATAACCGTCACACCGCTCGCCCAAAGTTGCAGAGCGTTTTTAAATTCATTTGCTTCAACAGCCATTTTTTTCTTTGTATCCTTTTTAAGTGATTGGACAGATGCCGATTGAATATAAGGCCGGACATTATAGGGTAAATTGTTTTCATATTGAAAAACTTAGTCGGTTTTTCGAGAAGATAGGAACATAGCATGACATCAAAACGATGCCAATAAAAAGCTCGGTTAGTTGACTGAAAGCTCATTAATACGAAAAAATCCGACCGGAACCAACCTGACGATGTTAACTTTATTCACAAAAGATGTTTGAATCGTATTAAAAGACCATAATAGACATTCTATAAAAGCAAGTCGATTCCCAAGAACAATCCCGAGAAAAAGCGATGAAGTCAATCCATATTGCCTGCCCTGATTGTAATGCGATCAATCGGTTATCGTCGGAGCGCATCAAAGACCATCCTGTTTGCGGCCGATGCAAAAAACCGTTATTCACCGGAAACCCCATCGAATTAAACGATCAAAATTTTACTCGACATATCGAACGCAACGATATTCCGGTCGTCGTCGATTTTTGGGCCCCTTGGTGCGGGCCCTGCAAGACCATGACACCGGTTTTTAAAACCGCCGCAAAAAACCTGGAGCCGGCCTTACGTTTCGCTAAACTAAACACCGATCAAGCACAAGACATTGCCGCGCAATACAGTATTAAAAGTATCCCGACTTTGATTGTATTTGCTTCGGGAAAAGATATTGCCCGACAATCGGGCGCGATGGGGCAAACTGATCTGATTCGTTGGTTGAAGCAATTTTGTAACGCTTAATGAAAGCTTCCACATCTAGCCGGCTAGGTCGAGTTAAGCGGAGTCGAAATCCGACATATCGATGGAGAAAATGTCGGGTTACGCTAGTGATGTAGCCCGGATGAAGTGAAACGAAATCCGGGGCTTTTGAAGCGCCCAATTTCTCGTATTCCGCTTACGATAGCTGTCACACTTAGCTTCCGTACCGTTGCCGTAGCATTTCGATTTCTTCAAGCAGCTCGAGCACCAATGCAGCACCGGGTAGATTTATGCGAAGATCGCGCTGAAGCCGTTGAACGGCTTGAAGCCTTTTCAGCGCGTCCGCCCCGAAACGCCAGTCGCCGATTTGAGAACCTTCCGGCTCCAAAACGCCCTCCTCGACCAGTTCGATTATCCACTCGGCGCTGGTTTGTCCGAGCATGCACAATTCAAGCAACGTAAAACGGGTATTATCATCCAGAACGGTTACGCTGCTTATGATAATTTCATTGCTCATACTAGACTCCCATCCCGACTCTCGGATTCAGCGGCATCGCTTTTGCCATTTGTTCGTAAATCGCTTTATCGGCATCAGACTTGGCTGGAGGCACGACAACTTTCAAAACGGCAAACTGATCGCCGGGCGGATTGCCGGGTAAGCCTCGCCCTTTCAACCGCAGCTTATGGGCGGTTTGCGAACCGGGCGGTATTTTCAATTCGACCGCGCCGCCCAGCGTCGGCACGGCAACCGTTGCGCCCAAGGCAGCCTCCCAAGGCGTTACCGGCAGTTCCAAATAGATATCGAGCCCTTCGGCATGAAAAAGACGATGCTTTCTGAACGCAATTTCGAGATACAAATCGCCTTGCCTACCATGTCCGATGCCGGGCCCGCCTTGACCGGTCAGACGGATTTGTTGCCCAGCCTTCACGCCTTTGGGAATTTTGACGTTCAATGTGCGCGTTTTATTGATCATGCGCCCGGCTTCATCGAGCTCAGGGATTTGTAAGCTAATTAGGCGAGAAGCGCCGTGATAGGCATCTTCGAGATCGATCAGAATTTTAGCGCGATGGTCTTGTCCTTGTGCCGAAAACGACCGGCTATAGGCTTGTCTGCCTGCACCGAACGGCCCGCCTCGCCCGAACAGCGATTCGAAAAAGTCGCTGAAACCCGACGTGTCGCCGCCGGTAAAGCCGCCGCCGGAAAATTCGAAACCGACATCCCAATCGGGCGGCGGCGTAAAAGGCTGACCTTCGCGCCATTGACTGCCGATGCGGTCGTAGGCTGCTCTTTTTTGAGGATCTTTCAGGACTTCATAAGCCTCGCCGACTTCCTTGAATTTTTGTTCGGCATCGGGCTCCTTGCTGACATCGGGATGATATTTTCGCGCCAGTTTACGATAGGCGCGCTTGATCTCGTCTTGAGTCGCGGTTTTTTCGACGCCCATTATTTTGTAATAGTCTTTGTATTCCATCGATAAACCTTTCCTTATCTGTTTCTATCCTACAGGTTTCATGACTCCATAGGGTACGCTGCACTTAGAGCACCCTACAATTTATGTGTAAAAACGAGCGACTTAACATGGGGCCGTTTAGTGCCGCTTCTGAGGCACGGGAATCAGAGCGTCCCTGACAGCATTCCCACGCCGGAGCGTCACTGCCATTAAGTTAAGGGCATTTCGTCATTCCGACATGGACTGGCGGAATCCAGTGCCATGGATGGCAGGCTTTTGAAGCACATTAGAGCCTGAATGCCAACATTACTTATTCTGTGACGGCTTAACTTAACCTGATTAGCAAGTTTCTTCAGCTAAAGCCCAAAAACCAGCATATCCCTAGCAGGACGGGGTTTGCAACCCCGTCCTAAACGTTTTGACTTTGGCCGAAGTCAGCCGAAATGTTTAGGGCAAACCGAAACGTTGGGGACGGGTTAAATAACCCGTCCCGCAGAAGGGAATCTCGTCATTCCGCCAGGGATTGGCGGAATCCAGTGCCATGGATGGCAAGCTTTTAGGCACATAAGAGCCTAATATTTATTTAAATTAAGGCAGAGCCTCCAGAGCGTAAAAAAAACAACCGAAAACAGCTCAACGACTGCCTTGCATCAAGCCCCGAATTTTTGCGACTAGCTCCGCTTGCATGCCTGGCGCGGGTTCGCAATCGCCCATCAATAACGGCAAAAGCAACGAATCTTCCAAGTTCAGCAAGGCTAGAAACGTTTTTTTTTCGTCGTCCTCGGCGGCCAAATAACCATACTCGAGATAATTGATCAACATGATATCCAGTTCCAGCGTGCCGCGTCGGCATCTCCAACGAAGTTTGGCCAATTCGCTCATTACCCCAGCTTTCGTTGCACCAGCAGTTTTTTAGTTTCCGCTATCGCCTTGGCCGGATTCAAGCCTTTAGGACAAGTGTCGGTACAGTTCATGATCGTATGACAACGGTACAGCTTGAACGGGTCTTCCAATTCGTCGAGACGTTCGCCGGTACCTTCATCGCGGCTGTCGACTAGCCATCGATAAGCCTGCAACAAAATGGCCGGACCCAAATAGCGCTCGCTGTTCCACCAATAACTCGGACAACTGGTCGAACAGCAAGCACACAGCACGCATTCGTATAGCCCGTCCAGTTTTGCCCTATCCTCCCGGCTCTGTAGCCGTTCGGAATCGGCCGGCGGCGGTGTTTGCGTTGCCATCCACGGTTTGATCGAGGCGTATTGCGCATAGAAATGCGTCATATCGGGAACCAAGTCTTTGACGACCGCCATATGCGGTAACGGAAAAATCTTGATCGTGCCCTTGTATTCGTCGATCGCCTTGGTACATACCAAGGTATTTTTACCGTTGACATTCATCGCACAAGACCCGCAAACCCCTTCGCGGCACGAGCGCCGGAACGTCAAGGTGCTGTCGATCTCGTTTTTAATCTTGATAATGGCATCGAGTACCATCGGGCCGCAACTGCCGACATCGACTTCATAAGCATCGATGCGCGGATTTTCACCCGAATCGGGGTCCCAGCGATACACCTCGAATCGCCTGACATTCGTTGCGCCGTCGGGAGCCTTAAAAAATTTGCCCCGGGTCAACTTGGAATTTTTCGGCAGTGTAAACTCAACCATCAGTAAACCCTCTCTTTCGGCGGAATGGCTTCGACTTCATCGGTCAAGGTGTATAAATGCACCGGCCGATAGTCGATTTTGACTTCATTATCGTTTAACCAAAGCAAACTATGTTTCAGCCAATTCGCATCGTCGCGCTGACTGAAATCCTCACGGGCGTGCCCTCCCCGGCTTTCGGTTCGATTCCCGGCCGCCGCCATCGTCACAACAGCCTGACTCATCAAATTATCCAATTCCAAGGTTTCGACCAGATCGGTATTCCAAATCATCGACTTGTCGGCCACGCTCACATCGGCAAAGGTTTCTCGAATGGCTTTGAGCTGCGAGAGCCCTTCCGCCAATGTCGACCCGGTCCGAAACACGGCCGCCTTGCTTTGCATGACGCGCTGCATGTCGAGACGGATCTCGGATGTCGTTCGGCTGCCGTTGGCATTGCGCAATTTGTCGAACCGCTCCAAGGCCTTGTCGCATGCATCATTCGCGAGCGGTTTATGAGCCGTGCCGGGCTTGATCAATTCAGCGCAGCGAATCGCCGCCGAACGTCCGAAGACGACCAAATCGAGCAGCGAATTAGACCCCAAGCGATTGGCGCCATGCACCGACACGCAAGCCGCTTCGCCGATCGCCATCAAGCCCGGTATCACTTTGTCGGGATCGCCGTCTTTCAGCGTGACGACTTCGGCTTTGTAATTGGTCGGAATGCCGCCCATGTTGTAATGCACGGTCGGCAGTACCGGAATCGGCTCCTTGGTGACATCGACGCCGGCGAATATCCGTGACGTCTCGGCGATTCCCGGCAGACGTTCGTGAATGATCGCCGGATCCAAATGTTCGATGTGTAAATACACATGGTCCTTGAGCGGACCGACACCGCGGCCTTCATTGATTTCGACCGTCATCGCTCGGCTCACGACGTCGCGGGATGCCAGATCTTTCGCCGACGGCGCGTACCTTTCCATGAAGCGTTCGCCTTCGGAGTTGGTCAAATAACCGCCCTCCCCGCGCACGCCTTCGGTAATCAAACAGCCCGAACCGTAAATACCGGTCGGATGAAACTGCACGAACTCCATATCCTGCAATGCCAAACCGGCCCGCAGCACCATCGCATTTCCGTCGCCGGTCACGGTATGCGCCGACGTGCAAGAAAAATAACTGCGCCCGTAACCGCCTGTCGCCAGTACGGTCATGTGACCCTTGAAAAGGTGCAAGGAACCGTCATCCAAACACCAAGCCAGCACGCCCCTGCATTCTTCGCCTTCCATGATCAAATCGAGCGCGATATATTCGACGAAAAATTCGGCGTTATGCTTCAAAGACTGCTGATACAAGGTATGCAAAATCGCATGACCGGTCAGATCGGCCGCCGCGCATGTGCGTTGCGCCTGCCCTTTTCCGAAATGCGTGGTCATGCCACCGAACGCGCGTTGATAAATCTTGCCTTCCGGCGTTCTGGAAAACGGCACGCCGTAATGCTCCAACTCGATCACGGCTGGAATCGCTTCGCGGCACATATATTCGATCGCATCCTGATCGCCCAGCCAGTCCGAACCTTTGACCGTGTCGTACATGTGAAAACGCCAGTCGTCCTCGCCCATGTTGCCGAGCGCGGCGCTGATGCCGCCTTGAGCAGCCACGGTATGACTGCGGGTTGGAAAGACTTTCGAAATACAAGCGGTCTTCAAGCCTTTTTCAACCATCCCGAAAGTCGCACGCAGCCCCGCACCTCCTGCGCCGACCACCACCACGTCGTAACTGTGTTCGATAATCTTATAACTTCCCGTCATGTTTAGCCTGCTAGAGATATTTGTAAAACAGCGAACAATGCCGCGACAGCGATTGCCGTAAACAGTAAATGGCACGTCCAGACCGCAATGATTTTAGCGCCTTCGGCGGAAACATAATCCTCGATGACCACTTGCACGCCCAATGCCGCATGGAAACATACCGCCAAAATCCATAGCGCGATAACAACCGCATTAAACGGCGACGCCAACCAGGTTATCGTTTCTTGATAGGTCGCGGTGGTAGCGAGTTTGAGTAACATAACCAACCAAAACGACAAGGGGATTAAAGCCGCGGCGGTAACGCGCTGCATCCACCAATGTTCGGTACCGGATTTAGCCGAGCCCAAACCGCGCGCTTTCGAAATCGGAGATCGATAGTCCATACTTGACTCCTAAAGAATGAAAAATGCAAAGGTGGCTGCTGTCAAAACCAGCGAAACGAAAAGCTCGATTAGCGCATACCGGTTCAATGTTTCGTTGTCGAAACTGCAACCGGCATCCCAAATCAGATGACGAACGCCGTGACATAAATGAAAAAACAGCGCATACATAAAGCCCCAAAGTACGATTTGCAGCAAAATCGAATCGGTCATCGCCTGCATTGCCGCGAAGGCTTCGGCGCCGCCGGCAATCGCATAAAGCATGCATAAAAATAGGATCAAGCCTAAAGAAAGCATGACGCCGGTCATGCGATGGGTAATGGAAATGAGGCCCGTCAAGGGCAATCGGTAGACTTGTAGATGAGGGGATAAAGGTCTGTTAGTACTGTTCATAACCGCCGCCTGCTGTTATTGAAAGCCACATACTACCCTTAGCATAGGGAATTTTCCAGGTTAAAAGTCGATACACCGGCCTTTCTTTTCCCAATCGCCGTATCGGGTCGGTTCAGGGCCAGGAGCGCCTCCTATTTCGGGAGTAGAATTCGATTGCGTGGAATCCGGCTCTAAAGGCCTTTCTTTGTCTTGCTCGTTGGTTTGGCGTTCTTTATTCGGGTCGTTTTTCATGTCGTTTACTCCTAAATTATATAGCGACTTAAGCCAGGTTCATGGCAGGGCGGGTTGAATAACCATACGCATCAAGCTAAAAACGGCCAACCCGCATCCCGCTCTTTCCCAAGCTCCAGCTTGGGAAACACACCCCGGAAGCTCCAGCTTCCAGAGACCGAAACAACCGCAACCAAACCCGACTTGCTCGTTCAATCTGCCTGATCGTCGGGAAGCTAGAGCTTCCTGAACAGGTTACCCAAGCTGGAGCTTGGGTAACAGCATAAAAGTTTCGACCGTGGCCAAAGCAAGTCGGAACGTTTGGGGCGGGTTGAATAACCCGCCCCGCGCTAGACTTACCGCATTATTCGATTTCCGATTCTTAAACCGGCCTGCAGATAGGGGCGGCAAGATTTTGCCATCGATCCCGTCATGTTATTGACGCAATTAATTCATAACATTGATATAAAAAGATTTTTTATGTTTTGGCACGATCATAGCTGTAATCCTACAAACAAATCTTTATCGAGGATTTAGCCATGCAAAAAAAAGCCGCCAATCTTGCCGTTGTCACTAATAACACATTCGAAGCCTTCAAAGCGGATAATTTGACTCATTATGACATTAGCAGCGCCTTGCAAACCACACTGGAGTTCGATGAATTGGTTCATATCTTCAGTAATAAAATCCAAAATCTGATACCACATAGCGGCTTTGTTTACAGCAACGAAGAATTCGATCTCGAAATCAAAAACGGCATAGTCACTCGAAGCTCATGCTCTTATGCAATGAAAGTCGAAGAACAGCAACTCGGCGAACTAAAATTGATGCGTCGTCAGAAGTTTTCCGAACAAGAATTAACAATGATTGAAACGTTGCTTTGTTGCTTGATTTATCCGCTCAGAAACGCGACCTTATTTCAGCAAGCAATGAATCTGGCATTTACCGATGTGCTAACGCAAACACGAAACCGTTCCGCCTTCAATGACATCGTTCGCCGCGAAATGCGCCTTGCACATAGAAACGGCAACCATCTATCGGTAGTATTTATCGATATCGACCATTTCAAAAGTATCAACGATAATTATGGACATCAATGCGGCGACCTTGCATTAACATCTGTCGCCAAATGGATCAATGAAAGCATTAGAAGCAGCGACATCGTGTTTCGTTATGGCGGCGAGGAATTCGTCGTTCTTCTCAGCGAGACCGATTTAGACGGCGCCGAATTGTTGGCGGAAAGAATTCGGCAAAACATCGAAAATCATATCTTCGCTTACGGACTGGAAACAATACGCATGACCGCAAGCCTCGGCACCAGCACATTACGCGGCGACGACACGCTAGATAAATTTATCGATCGGGCCGATCAAGCCATGTACCGGGCCAAACAAACCGGCAGAAACCGAGTCGTCACGGCTTAGTGATGATTTTTCGCCTGAAACCAAAGCGCCAACATCATCAACAAGCTGTTTCCCAAACTCCAGCTTCACTGCCATTAAGTTAAGGATTTTTCCGTTCGCCCTGAGCCTGTCGAAGGGTGAATGGAAAAATCCTGGGTCGATAAGTTCAGCTGTTTCCCAAGCTCCAGCTTGGGAAACCCAACCCGGAAGCTCCAGCTTCCCGAGACCCTCACCATTGCCGAATCACTTCGATCATCCCTTCTTGCCCTAAATAGTTTCGCGCACTGGAATAACGCCAATGTTCCGGCTTATCTACATAGCCGCGTTTAACGGGGTTTTGATGAATATATTCCAGCTTTTGACGCATAACCTTCTCTGACTCTATTATTTGCGGATGGCTGCCTTCTTCCCAAACCTGATAGTCACTATCATGCTTGTGTACCCGTTTAAATAATGCCAGTAATTCCAATAACCTATTTGAACGATGCTGTTCAAGATGGGCAATGAGTTGTTTTGCCGTGTATGACTTAAATCGTTGGATATCACGGCTTAAATTTTCGGAAGCGGCAATCAGATGTAAGTGATTTTCAAGGATGACATAACCGTAAAGTTGAAAATTGTCATTGCGCTGGAGATAACGCCAGGAGTCAAGCACGATATCGACTAACTTTGGATTTGTGAACAATGGCAGCCAGTGGTTTATTGTTGCTGTCAGGAAATGCGGGCAAGGGTTGGTTAACACTCGATAACTGCTTCTTGGCATGTTTTTGCACCTTAATTAGGACGGGAAGCTAGAGCTTCCGGAACCGGTTTCCCAAGCTGGAGCTTGGGAAACAGCAAAAATCTGGAGCTTGGGAAACCGCGAATTACGGCTTAGTGATGATTTTTCGCCTGAAACCAAAGCTCCAGCATCATCAAGATCCAAATCAATTCGCCGTAATAGGCCGCATGTATGCTTTGGTGCATCTTAACGGCATGATCAAGAAAATCGGTGCGAAAATAATCGCGCTTTTTCAAGGCGCCGATACTATCGTAAGCGAGTTCTTTCAACGGTTGATGATCCTGCAACCAAATCCCGAACGGCAAACCGAAACCATGCTTGGATTTGTTGATAATGGCTTCGGGCAAAAAACCGCGCATCGCTTGCTTATAAAACCAACGCAATTGCTGACCTTTCAACTTTTCCGAAGACGGTACCCGACAAGACAAATCGACAATCGCGTTGGTCAGCAACGGATAACGCACCTCGACACCGACCATCTCGCACATTCGGTTGACCTTGACCAGATCATTGTCATGCAAGGTCGTTTTCCAGTCCATGTACAACATACGGTTTAAAGCCGATGCATTTTCAGGACGGTGATAACAATCCCGCAGACTCTGAATCGGCCGGTCGATATCGATGCCTGCCAGAAAATCGCCGGTAAAAATCTCCTGAGCCGGATGTCGGTTCAGGAAGTTATAGTCTTGCAAGCGGTCCGGTAACGGCACTTCGGCTTGCTCGACATAGCGCTTGGCTTTAAAAAGAATTTTATTTTTCAGCAGCGCATCGGGCGCATTGTACAGACCGGTTCTCAGAAACGTTCTGGCAAAGCCCGGAATACGATAATAACGGTCGAACAACAATTGTTTCGCATAACGCTCATTGCCCGCGAACAACTCATCGCCGCCGTCGCCGGCCAGCATTACCTGAATGCCGTTCTCTTTAGCCAATTTGGCGCAATAATAAGCCGCCAACGCAGACGAATTACCGAACGGTTCGTCGTAAAACGCGGCAATTTTCGGCACGGCTGCCACGGTATCCTCCGGCGTCACATAATATTCATGCGGCCGGGTTTTGAAACAATCGACCGCAATACGCGCATACTCGATCTCATCGTAGCCTTCAACCGGAAAACCCATCGTAAAAGTTTTGGCTTGCTCCGGATACACTTTAGACAATGCACCGGCAACGCTCGAACTGTCCAGGCCGCCGCTCAAAAACGCGCCGGTCACATTCGAATCGGCAGCCGACTGCCGGACAGCTTCGATGATTTCATTCCGTAACTCTTGTCCGGATTTCTCGAGTGAATAAGCCCCTTGTTCGGAAAAAACCGGCATCCAGTAATACTGCAGAGCGATTTTTCCATCTTGATAAGTCAATAATTGCCCGCCCTCCAATTTTTGGACTTGCCGATAAATCGTATGCGGGCTCGGGCAATGATGAAAATAGACATAATCGTAAATCGATTGGCGGGAAATCTCCGAACTGACTTCGGGATGCGCAACGACACTATCGGCCGTCGAACCGAACACGATTCCGTTCGGCGTTTGCGCATAATAGAGATTGTTTTGCCCTAGGCGGTCTGTCGCCAACAACAAGCGTTTCTCGGATTCATCGAAAAACATCAAGGTAAATGCGCCTTGCATATCCTTGATAAAATCGGCGCCCTTAGCTTTATAGTTTTCGACAATCGCTTCTAGCGGACCGAAACCGTGACCGGTGAGCGCAAGCCGACAACCCCCCTGTTCAAGCGACCGTTTATCATCGGAGACTAAAACAAACGAATCGGTTATCCGTATGCCGATCGTTTTTTTAGTCGACTCGGGCGCGCAACCTTTCAGCGATTCGGCAAGCTCAGACGCTTGATTTCGATCGATACCGGTACCAAACCAGCCAGCAATAAATCCCATTTTTCACCCTTTAATCGATTTCTGTTTTTTCTATAATCTGCTTAAATTCGGCAACCAAAGTATCGACACGGTGATGCCACGCGTTCTGCTCGGCATAATGCCTGATCGCCTGTCTATCCCACCGTTTATTAAACGCATCCGATAAAGCAAGCCGTAATGCCGAAGCATCGCCGAAGGGCACGATCGTACCTAGTGACGCATCATTGACGACTTCGCTATTGCCGCCGACATCGGTGGTTATCACCGGCAAACCGCAAGCCATCGCCTCCAAAAAAACATTGGCCCACCCTTCATTGGCCGTCGACAATACAAATACATCCGATGCCGATAACGGCGATTTCAATTGCTCGGAAGGCAACGGCCCTAAAAAGCGGACATGGTTTTGCAAATTCAAATCGGCGACTTGTTGTTCCAATTGCTTTCGATTATTACCCTCGGCGCAAGCCCCGCCGACGATCAAATACATCAAGTCGGGAAATTCTTTGAGCAATAACGGCAATACTTCGATAACCCGATGATAGCCTTTGCGATCGACCAAACCGCCCACCGATATCAATACTGGCGCATCCTCAGGCAAATTCAAATCTCGCCTGGCTTCGGCGCGATCAACCGGTTGAAACTTATCGGCATCGACGCCGTTACCGACGACTTGTATTTTGTTCGAATCGATGCCCAACGCAACGACGTGACGCTTGAGCGAATCGGCCACCGAAAATATTTTCGTGGCCCACTGCAAGGCCGAAACAATCCGAAGTTTGCGTGCCGGAAACTTCGACAAACTGACTTCGGTCCCTCTTAATGTAATCGTCACCGGTACCTTGAACCATTTACCGAGCCATGTCGCGGCATAACCGTCCGGATAGGCGAAATGCGCATCGATCAAATTAAATCGGTGTTTCCGCTTCAATCGGACCATGATCGGCAATGAACCCAAAGCCATCATAAAACCGTCCCACTGCTTTAATAGCCCCGGAATCGACAAAAAACGAGGATAATAAACCTCAACACCCTGTTGTAATTCAAATTTCGGCGGCTGAGGCCGAAAACCCGGCTTCACAAAACGGATCAGGCCTTGCAACGGAAACCAGGCAACCGGCGACACGACGACAATCGGCAATTGCTGACCGACCCGAAACATGCGTTCACGAATGAATACACCGGAATTCGGTTGCGCGGAACTGGGAAACAAAGAACAAAAAACGACAATGCGAGGAGTTTTATCGGTCATGGACAATCATTTTTGAAGCAAACGCTGATAGACATTTTGATAACGACTTACGCTATAGGCCCAATTCCGTTTTTCCTCGACGAAACGGCGCCCGTTCGCGCGAATCGCATCCCACTGGGAACGATTGCTCAACAAGCGTAGAACCGTTTGCGCGAGACTTTCGGCATTTCCCGCTGCAAATAAATAACCGGTCTTTTCATCGTCGATCAATTCTTTATGCCCGCCGACATCGGACGCTACGACCAATCGCCCTTGCGCCATCGCCTCCAACGGTTTGAGCGGCGTAACTAAATCAGTCAAACGCATCGACAGGCGCGGATAAACGAAAATATCGACCTGATTGTAATAGCCTTGCACTTGATCGTGCGGCACTCGCCCGGTAAAAACGACCTTGTCCTGCAAACCCAAATCGCGGGCCTTTTGCTTAATCGCGGCATCCTGAGGACCGCCGCCGACCAACAATAAACGAACATCCGGAATTTCCTTCAGAATCGCGGGCAAGGCATCGAGCAATAAAGGAATGCCTTCATAGGCATAGAACGAACCGATGAATCCCAATACCACCTTATCCACCAATCCCAGTTGTTCGCGCAATGGCAGGTCCGGCTCAACCCCGTAGATGAATTTATCGATATCGACCGCATTCGGAATCACGGTAATTTTGCTATCGGCAACGCCCCGGCCGATAATGTCGTTTCGCAGGCCCTCGCAGATCGTCGTCACGGCATCGGCATTTTTAAATACATGGGTTTCCAGAAAATGAGTCACGCGATAACGCAAACTGCCTTCGGTCGTCGATCCGTGATCGACAGCCGCGTCTTCCCAAAACGCGCGGCATTCGTAGACCAATGGAATATTGTGTTTTCGTGCCGCTTTCAGAGCGGCCAATCCGTTCAACGCGGGGGAATGCGCGTGCAAAACATCGGGTTTAATTTCAGGAATGATTTCATCCAAGCGTTTACCGAGCGATTTTACAATCGCCCATTGATTCACAATCGGCCAATCGGCCCAAAAAAATCGCGGCATCGGCGACCGGTAAAAAAGCAGCCCGTCGACTTCTTCAACCGCTTGCTCGGCGATTTTATGTTTGGCCGAAGTCAGATGAAACGTTTGCCAACCGAGTTTTTTTTGTTGTTCTAAAACAGCACGGGTTCTAAAAGTGTAACCGCTATGCAGTGGAATCGAATGATCAAGTATGTGCAGTATTTTCATTTTTTGTTGTTATTCAAAGTGGCTTCCCACTTAAAGAGGGACAAAAGCACTAAGGAACGAGCATGAAATAACTTAGACAACGGTTGGAAGGGGATTTGGTGGCTCGATTGACAGGTGTCGGCGGCAGGGATAGCCGCCGTCAAGCCTACACGGATGTATTCACGGCGTCCTGTCAAGCGAGTCACCAAACCGCCACAAAGCCTACTACTTGTATAAGTTATTTTGTGCGTATTCCTAAGGATTAACCTTAAACTATCCCGCGTTAAGTGAGTAGCCTTCAAACTCGACACGGCCATCGATAAGTTTGGAATATTTTATTAAGTTTAGCCCGAAAATTGCGTCAATATACACTATCTTTTTTAGCAACGAGTCACTTGCACCACAATTTCAAACAAAACTCTCATGAACTTACTATTATTAGGTAAAAACGGACAAGTCGGACGGGAACTTCAACGAACACTCCTCCCTCTTGGCCAAGTTAGCGCATTCGGCCGCGACGAAGCGGATCTGCAAAACCCTGAAGCGTTACTCGGTTTACTTAGAGAACGCAAACCTGACATTATCGTCAATGCCGCCGCTTACACCGCCGTTGACAAAGCCGAAACAGACGAGAAAGCCGCATACGCAATCAATGCCGAGGCGGTCGATCTCTTGGCACAATACGCGAAAACCAACGACACCTTACTCGTGCACTACTCGACCGATTATGTATTCGACGGCGAAAAAAAAGAAGCCTATCTCGAAACCGATGCAACCAACCCGCAAAGCGTTTACGGAAAATCGAAACGCGCGGGCGAAAAAGCCATTTTAGATAGCCGATGCAATACACTGATTTTCCGAACCAGTTGGGTATTTTCCGCACAGGGCAATAATTTTATTAAAACCATCCTGAGGCTCGCCCAAGAACGCGATAATATGAATATCGTAGCCGATCAATTCGGCGCACCCACTTGCGTCGAACTCATAGCCGATGTTACCGCCCACGCCATTATCGGCTTTCGCCGCAATCAACTAGCCGGAGGCATATACCACTTGACGGCCGGCGGCGAAACGACCTGGCACGAATTGGCCTGTTATGCCGTGCAACGAGCCCACGAAAACGGAATGCAACTTAAGCTTAAACCTGAAAACATACAGCCGATTCCAACCGAAGCCTATCCGCTTCCTGCCCAGCGTCCGAAAAACTCGCGTTTGAAGACCGACGCACTCGCCAATTCCTTGGCGTTACATTTTCCCGATTGGCGGTTATATGTTGACCGGGTAATCAGAGAATTATGTAATCGGGATTAAAACGTTACAGACAAAAACTGGAGTACACCATGACCGCAAGCTCACTTACCACTCAAAAACCGCCTCCAACTCGAAAAGGGATCATATTGGCAGGCGGTTCAGGCACCCGACTGCACCCGGCAACACTTGCGATTAGCAAACAATTACTGCCGGTTTTCGATAAACCGATGATCTATTATCCTCTCAGCACGTTGATGCTGGCCGGAATACGCGACATCTTGATCATATCCACACCTCAAGATACTCCGCGTTTCGAACAACTGCTCGGCACCGGCGAACAATGGGGATTAAACCTGCAATATGCCGTACAAGACTCGCCCGACGGACTCGCCCAGGCCTTCATCATCGGCCAGTCTTTTATCGGCAACGACTTAGCGGCATTGGTACTAGGCGACAACATTTTTTACGGTCATGACCTCCACCAATTGCTCGGTAATGCAATGAAGCGCACCGAAGGCGCCACTGTTTTCGCATACCATGTGCAAGACCCCGAGCGCTATGGCGTCGCAGAATTCGACAATAACGGCAAAGCGTTATCGCTGGAAGAAAAACCCCAACAACCCAAATCCAACTATGCCGTGACCGGCCTTTATTTTTACGATAACGATGTCGTCGAACTCGCCAAAAATCTCAAACCGTCTCCTCGCGGCGAACTGGAAATAACCGATTTAAATCGGCTCTATTTAAACGAAAATAAACTCAATGTCGAAATCATGGGACGCGGCTACGCTTGGTTAGACACCGGCACTCACGATTCGCTGCTCGATGCCGGCCAGTTTATTGCCACCATAGAACACCGCCAAGGATTAAAAGTCGCCTGTCCTGAAGAAATTGCCTACCGGCAAAAATGGATCGACAATACCCAACTCGAACGATTGGCCCAACCTCTCTCAAAAAACGGCTATGGGCAATATTTATTACGGATTCTTAACAACGAAAAGGTTTTTTGATGAAAGTCACACCGCTCGCAATCCCCGACGTCATCCTTCTCGAACCGAAAGTGTTCGGAGACGCCCGCGGCTTCTTTCTGGAAAGTTATAATCAGGAGTCCTTCCGGCAAGCCACCGGGCGCAATCTACAATTCGTTCAAGACAATCACAGCCGCAGCTCCAAAGGCGTCCTGCGCGGCCTGCACTATCAACTCGCGCCAAAAGCACAAGGCAAACTCGTTCGAGTCGTAAGCGGCGCCGTATTCGACGTAGCAGTCGATGTCCGAAAAGGTTCCTCGACTTTCGGTCAATGGGTCGGTGCCGAACTTAGCGAAGAGAACCACCGGCAAATGTGGATTCCCCCAGGCTTTGCACACGGTTTTGTCGTACTCAGCGAAACGGCCGATTTTCTATACAAAACCACCGACTACTACGCACCGGAACTCGAACGCTGCATCGCTTGGAACGATCCGACCATCGGCATACAATGGCCGGCTAATATCAACCCGGTTCTTTCCGATAAGGACCGACAAGGAAAAGCGCTAAATGAAGCGGAATGTTTTGAATAATCGCCCGAGTTGTTTTTCGTTTTCTAAAATGAACTCTCGGTAAACTTGCTAGACAGAGGTTATCGATTATCTGGGAACGGTGCTGTTTGATAAATCTGCGGATATTGACAGTCAGTGGCTTCAATAATCGCGACGAAGGCGTCGCTCCCACATCGCTGTAATCCTTTGTGGGAGCGATCCCCTGATCGCGATTTCGAAGCCAGGGGTGTCTGCTGTTTCCCAAGCTCTAGCTCTCGTCTTTATACATTAAGTATAAATATATCTAATTGTGCAAAAAGTAGCGACCGAGCGCTAAATTGTTGTGTTGTCCGGAAAGGCTATTGGTGTTTGAGCGTTACTGGCTTCGATAGTCGCGACGAAGGCGTCGCTCCCACAGAGAGCGGCGGACGTCCTGTGGGAGCGATCCCCTGATCGCGATCTCGAAGCCAGGGGTGTCTGCTGTTTCCCAAGCTCTAGCTTGCACTGCCATTAAGTTAAGGGAAACCCGTCATTCCGCCATGGACTGGCGGAATCCAGTGCCATGGATGGCAAGCTTTTGATGCACATTAGAGCCTGAATGCAAGCATTACTTATCTCTGTGACGGCTTAACTTAATGGCAGTGAGCTCTAACCGATACGTGAAGCTCTAGCTTCGCGATACAAATGAATAAGAAACAAATACCTCTGCGGGACAGGCTATTTAACCCGTTCCCAACGTTTCGATTTGCACCAAACGCCTCGGCGGCTTTAGCCATGGTCGAAACATTTAGGACGGGGCTGTAAGCCCCGTCCTGCCAAGGAGGCGGTGGTGAAATTAGGCATTGCCATCCATGGCACTAGATTCCGCCAATCCCTGGCGGAATGACGCGTCATTTCTTTTAGTTGGCGCTTATGGTTGCAAGCCACGTTTTGCCAAGAACCCATTCCCATAGAGTGAAAGAACACCAAACCCTTTTCCAGTAAAACTTCAATCAAACCATGCTAATCATTATCACCGCACTACTGACAATATGGACCTTCCTCGCCACAATCCTTTTTGTTTGGAAGCGCGATCTATTCTTAAAAACCTGGCAAGAACCTTATTTCGCCGATACGCCGATATTAATCGAAAGCGACGACTGGGGACCGGGCGGCGATTTTCATGCAGACCGCCTTGAGGCCCTGTTAAATGCCTTATCCGAACAAAAAGACAGCGCCGGACGTAGCGCCGTGCTGACCGCAGATGTCGTGCTGGCGGTACCCGATACCGCTGCGCTAGAAAAAGCATCCGGCGGCGAATACCCGAGAAAAATACTCGACCGCGATTTCCCCGGCATTTATCGAACGATGCAAAAAGGCATCGAGAACGACGTATTCGTCCCGCAATTGCACGGATTGGAACATCTGAACGGCGATGCCTTCGTTAAACTCTGCCGAAATAACGACCCGCGCACGGCAAATGCACAAGCCGATTCTCACTGGTGGGACTGGGAAACTCTCGACTCGCCTTTGCAAGGGCATTATGTCGATGGCAGCAACTTACCGACACAACCGGTCGGCACGGAAAAAGCGCGTAAAATCATCGAAACGGCCACCGAAACCTTTCAACGCTTGTTCGGTTATCCCACTTTAACGACCGTCGCCCCTTGTTATCTCTGGGACGACGACATCGAAGCCGAATGGAGCCGCCATTCGATACAAGCGATTCAAACGGCCGGCTACCGCTGCCCCGAAAGAGCGCACGACGGACGCTATATTCAAGACAAGCAATTGATCAGAACCGGCGATATCAATGCCTTCGGGCAAGTTTATTTAGTCAGAAACGTCATGTTCGAACCGGTCGACGGTAAAAACACGCCGGACAGCGCCTATCAAGAAGCGCTACAAGCCTACCGACAAGCTTTACCCGTTACGATTTCGACCCACCGCTACAACTTCACGCGCACTGAAAACGAATTCAAGTTTTCGCTCGCAGGACTGAAGATTCTGTTGAACAAACTGACGCAAAACTTACGCGGAACGCGCTTTTTATCCTCGGCCGAATTGGCCGAAGTTCTTCTTGCGCCAAACAGCCCCGTCGTCAATCGCTTCAATCAAAAAACCCTGCCACCGATCGAACGAATCGAAGGCCCCGCCAAACTCGGCCCGTTTTTGTACCGGCTTTATTATCGACACCCTAAACTTGCCATGATCGGTAAAATAAGCGGTTTAATAGTGCCCGGCTGGCTAATTTGCCAATACACCCCAAAAAAATCCGTTAACTCATGAAAATCAGCGTCGTCATTCCCGCCTATAACAGCGCCGCATTCATTGCAGACGCCGTCCGGAGCATCCTGAACCAATCTCAGCCGGTTGATGAAATCGTCATCGTCGACGACGGTTCGACCGATAATACAGAACAAACCGTAGCCTCCTTATCTGGCCCGATCGTTTACATCAATCAGCCAAATCAAGGCCCTTCGACCGCTCGAAACACAGGCATCGATGCCGCAAAAAACGATTGGATAGCCTTTCTCGATGCCGACGACCAATGGACGCCGCAAAAGATCGAACGACAATTAAATGTCCTACAAAACTCTCCCGAGTTAGTCTTGATCGCCGGCGACATGGCCGAAATCGACAACAGCAACCGGATCATCACCGAATCGGTATTAAACAAACACAATTTGTTGAGCAAATTTCAGGCACTCGAAAACCGCCCTATTCCGAACGCCCTGGCCGAACTCGTCACCAAAAACTTCATCCCGACCGGCACCGTACTGGTCAAAAAATCGGCGTTGATTGAAGCCGGCTGTTTCAATCCAAACATACGTTTCGGCGAAGATTTGGAATGTTGGGCAAAAATAGCCGCGAAACATCCGATCGCCTGTATGCCCGACATTCTGATGCTGCGCCGACAACACGGCAACAACGCCACGCAACTAACCGCGCCGCTACTCAACGATCTGGCGAGAGTCATGACCTCGATTCGAAATTACGCGGCAAAAGACCTGTCATTACAGAATATCGACCCCGACCGGCTCGTAGCCGATGCCTATGCCGACTTAGGCTATTGGCATTTTAGCGAGTACGATTTGATCACCGCCCGGCAAGCATTTTCGTCCAGTCTCAAAGAAAAGCCCAGTAAACGCGCCCTGCTCTACTGGCTAGCCTGCTTAATGCCAGAAGGAATAATTAATATGTTGCGCAAAATAAAAAATCTATGACCGACCAAACCAATCAACCTAAAAATCAGTCCTGATTAGCAAGATGCTTCAGCTTGCCGAAGCCAAGTGTCCGAGCGAGATCCAGTCGTAGCCATTTCTGCGGGACGGATTATCTAACCCGTCCCCAACGTTTCGGTTTGCCCTAAACATTTCGGCTGACTTCGGCCAAAGTCAAAACGTTTAGGACGGGGTTGCAAACCCCGACCTGCTAAGGGTCCTGCTAGGTCACTGCCACTAAGTTAAGGATTTTTCCGTTCGCCCTGAGCCTGTCGAAGGGTGAACGGAAAAATCCTTAACTTAATGGCAGTGGGGCCATGGATGGGTAGCAGCGAA
>NZ_KB455575.1:1878143-1882202 GCF_000341735.1 Methylotuvimicrobium buryatense 5G
CTGCCGGAAAAACACCAAATTCAAGAGTTGCAATTCAATCAAAATGAACGTCAGGGGGCTTCGGCTTTAGACCGCAAAGCGATTTTCGACCTCAGCTGTGTCAGCTCGACCGGCGAATACTTCATTGTAGAATTGCAAAAGGCTAAGCAGAACTTCTTTAAAGATCGTAGCGTGTTTTATTCCACTTTTCCGATTCAACAGCAAGCCGAGCGAGGTGACTGGAATTTTAAGCTGGCTGCGGTTTATACGATCGGCATCCTGGATTTTGTCTTTGATGAAGACGAAAGCCAAGGCCGTCACGAAGTCGTGCATCGGGTCCAATTGAAAAACCAGCATCATCAGGTTTTTTACGACAAATTAACCTTTATTTATTTGACCCTGCCCAATTTTACCAAAACCGAGGATGAACTGGACACTCTGCAAGATAAATGGTTTTACGTGTTCCGCCACCTGCATGAACTGGACGAAATTCCGCCAAGGCTGCGCGAAAGGGTCTTCCTGAGCCTGTTCGAAAAAGCTCGGATCGCCCGCTTTCAACCGGAAGAACGCGACGCCTATGAATCCAGTCTGAAATACTACCGCGATCTAAAAAACGTAATCGACACGGCGAGGGATGAAGGTAGGGAAGAAGGCCGGCTAGATGAAAAACGCAACTTAGCGATCAGAATGATCCGCAGGGAGATGAGCGATGAAGACATAGCCGAACTGACTGGACTCAGCATAGCTGCCCTTGCCGAAATACGTGCTAACCTTGCGCATTTCATTTCAGATGAACCTTTAAAAAATCGTGGTCAAGCGCATTAAAATAACCACCCATTAATTAGTAAAAGGGATCGGGTTACTTTTCTTACCGTCGGCGAAATAAAGAATAAGAAGAGTATCGGCGCTTTGGAATGGCTGGAAAGATTAGCTTACTGTAAGGCTGACCGCATTCCAATCGCTCCCCATTTGGTGAGCATTCTAAATCCCGCCCACCCTTCGACTAGAATCAGGGCGAACGGTTAATCATTAGTGCTCTTGTCCCGCCTTAAGTGGGAAGCCGAATTTCGGCAGTCGCATAGATCGGGTTAGCGCTAGCCTAACCCGACGTTTTATCCATCGATAATCGGGTTACGGCTCTGATTAACTCGACCTTCCCGGCTTCAGATACACCAGAACAAATAACCGCGTAGCCCAGATGGAGCAACGCGCTATCCGGGGCAATCGAAGCCACGAAAGCTCGTATTCCGCTAACGCTGCATACAGACTACGCAATGCCGGCATGATAGTTTTCGGAGCCCCTTGCGCTATGCTAGACTATCGAAACGACCGGGTTTAACGAATAAATCCGGTTAAAAGTGCATCCGCCGGAATACCAGGAGCGAGACCATGACCACCGTAACCCGTGATGAAGTTTGGGAAATGTTTCGCGAAGTGGCACGCCGCTTCGAAGAGACCGATAAGCAATTCAAAGAGACCGATCGAAAATTTCAAGAAACTACTAAGCAATTCAAAGACACCGACCGCAAGTTTCAAGAAACCGACCGTAAATTCCAAAACACCGAACGCCTAGTTAAAGAAGTCAGCAAAAGCATCGGCGACCTGGGCAACCGATTAGGCGAATTCGTACAAGAAATGGTCCGTCCGGCACTCGTGAACTTATTTCGCGAGCGAAACATCGATGTACACGAAGTCCATCCGAACATCTACGTCGAACGCGACGGCGAATCGGCCGAAATCGATTTGTTGGTCGTCAACGAACAAACCGCGATTGCCGTAGAATGCAAAAGCCAAATGACCATTGACGACGTCAACGAACATTTGAACCGACTGGAAAAATTGAAACGCTTATTGCCAAAATACCGGGATGTCGAACTGATGGGCGCTGTTGCCGCCATGGTCATGCCGAATGACGTTGCCCGCTATGCATACCGCGAAGGCCTATACGTACTCGCCCAAAGCGGCAACACCGTCTTAATCCGCAACGACGGCAAATTTTCACCGAAAATTTGGTAACCATTCAGTCACTGCCATCAAGTTAAGACTTTGGCGGAGGAGGAAGGCTTCATGAAAGCTCTTGTTTTTGCAAATAAGCAAGCATATCGGGATTCTGAACACGCCGATAGATATCGGCAACCGACAAAGTCAATCCTACGGATTCAAGCATAAATTCATCGCCTAAAAAATAATGCCGTGACAACCAATCGTTGCTGCGTCTGCAAACTTCGACATCGACAAAATCCTGCTCGATCAAAACCAACTCTTGTAAACATGGAATCGATTGGTAAGCCAAGCGCTTTATCGTTTGATCCATGCGGCGCGTCGATGAAGACAACACTTCGACTAAAACCGTCGGAGACTCCGTGTAATAGGGGTTTTCGGAACGATCCTCACACACCACCATGGCATCGGGATAAAAAAAATTTTCGCCGACTTTAACTTTGACGTTACTGCTATATGCTTCACAGGACGAATTTTGCAATAGTGGTAATAACTGTGAAAAAACATTAATAATGATGCGCTCATGATTCTTACTGGCACCCGCCATCGCATAAGCAACACCATCGATCAACTCATGCTTGATTTCCGAAGACAGCTCACCCAGCAAATAGTCGTCTTCACTAATGCCCTGTTTAATTGCAACGTTTAACGCCATGACTAACCTCAGGTAATTATTCACCCCCTATCGTTCCCACGCTCCAGCGTGGGAATGCAGCCCGAGACGCTCTAGCGTCTCGTACCGCTGGAGCGGTACTCAGACATTCCCACGCAGAGCATGACTGCCATTAAGTTAAGAGAACCCCGTCATTCCGCCATGGATTGGCGGAATCCAGTGCCATGGATGGCAGGCTTTTGAGGCACATTCGAGCCTGAATCCAACATTACTTATTCTGTGACGGCTAAACTTAATGGCAATGACGCAGAGCATGGGAACGAGAATGGTCGTGGAACTGAATACTCACAACCTCAGTAATTCCCGCCATATCTAAAAAACAATTATAAACACGGCATTAGATCATTGATAAAATGCTTATGTCAAAAGTATCAGGAGAGCCGCAATGACCACCGTAACCCGAGATGAAGTCTGGGAAATGTTTCGCGAAGTCGCCCGCCGCTTCGAAGAAACAGACCGAAAATTCAAAGACACCGAACGCCTAGTTAAAGAAGTCAGCAAAAGCATCGGCGATCTAGGCAACCGATTGGGCGATTTCGTACAAGAAATGGTTCGACCGGCACTTGTTAACCTGTTTCGTGAACGCGGCATCGACGTACACGAGGTACACCCGAACATCTATGCCGAAAGAAACGGCGAATCGGCCGAAATTGATCTATTGGTCGTCAACGAACAAACCGCGATTGCCGTGGAATGCAAAAGCCAAATGACCATCGACGATGTCAACGAGCATTTGAACCGGCTGGAAAAACTAAAACGATTATTGCCCAAATATCGGGATGTCGAACTAATGGGCGCAGTTGCAGCAATGGTCATGCCGAATGACGTTGCCCGCTATGCTTACCGAAAAGGCCTATACGTACTCGCCCAAAGCGGCAACACCGTCTTAATCCGCAACGACGGCAAATTTTCACCGAAAATTTGGTAACAGATCCATACACTGTGGAAACTATCGCCAGCTGTAGGATGGGTAGCAGCGAAGCGGAAACCCATCGCTTTGTTTGGGCGTAGGTAAGATTTTAGTAACGCCTTTGGGGCAGATTATTCTGCTGTTTCCCAAGCTCCTGCTTGGGAAACCGATACGTGAAGCTCTAGCTTCGCGATATCAGTAAAAAAGAGGCTAATGTTCCTTCGCTGGCAGCGATTTTATCTTTCCAACGAATTTTTAATATGTTTGCCCTGGTTTTAACCGCCTTTCTCATAGAACCGCGTAAATACGCTCAGCGAAAATCAAAGGAAGATGTCGAGTTCATCTAAAGCTTGAAAAAACCGAACAATATATATACTTCGCCATAACAACTCGCATAAAGCTCAAACCGTGCCGTGAAAGAAAAATATATCAACCTGTTTACCGACTTCGGTTTCAAAAAAGCGTTTGGCGAAGAGGCCAGTAAAGAGCACTTGAT
>NZ_KB455575.1:1882302-1884205 GCF_000341735.1 Methylotuvimicrobium buryatense 5G
CTGCCGGAAAAACACCAAATTCAAGAGTTGCAATTCAATCAAAATGAACGTCAGGGGGCTTCGGCTTTAGACCGCAAAGCGATTTTCGACCTCAGCTGTGTCAGCTCGACCGGCGAATACTTTATTGTAGAATTGCAAAAAGCTAAGCAGAACTTCTTTAAAGATCGTAGCGTGTTTTATTCCACTTTTCCGATTCAACAGCAAGCCGAGCGAGGTGACTGGAATTTTAAGCTGGCTGCGGTTTATACGATCGGCATCCTGGATTTTGTCTTTGATGAAGACGAAAGCCAAGGCCGTCACGAAGTCGTGCATCGGGTCCAATTGAAAAATCAGCATCATCAGGTTTTTTACGAAAAATTGACTTTTATTTATTTGACCCTGCCCAATTTCACCAAAACCGAGGATGAACTGGACACTCTGCAAGATAAATGGTTTTACGTGTTCCGCCACCTGCATGAACTGGACGAAATTCCGCCAAGGCTGCGCGAAAGGGTCTTTTTAAGCTTGTTTGAAAAAGCCCGGATCGCCCGCTTTCAGCCGGAAGAACGCGACGCCTATGAATCCAGTCTGAAATACTACCGCGATCTCAAAAACGTAATCGATACAGCGAGGGATGAAGGTAGGGAAGAAGGAAGAGAAGAAGGAATTGAAAAAGGAAGAGAAGAAGGCCGGCTAGATGAAAAACGCAACTTAGCGATCAGAATGATCCGCCGGGAGATGAGCGATGAAGACATAGCCGAACTGACTGGACTCAGCATGGATGTCATTGCCGAAATACGGGCTAACCTTGCGCATTTCATTTCAGATGAACCCTTATAAAAGTCGTGGTCAAGCGCATTAAAATAACTACCAAGTTAATAAGTAAAAGGGATCGGGTTCTGAGGTATCCCCTCAAAACGCTCGTTCCCATGCTCTGCGTGGGAATGCCGCTTTAGACGCTCTGCGTCGACTGCGGCGGGCAATTGGACTAAGGAATGTACTTGCTCTTGTCGGGATTATCGACCTCTGGGGACGCAGAGCGTCCCGGGATGCATTCCCACGCAGAGCGTAGGAACGATGAAAAAACGATTATTGCCCAAATATCGGGATGTCGAACTAATGGGCGCAGTTGCAGCAATGGTCATACCGAATGACGTTGCCCGCTATGCTTACCGAAAAGGCCTATACGTACTCGCCCAAAGCGGAAACCCCGTCTTAATCCGCAACGACGGCAAATTTTCACCGAAAATTTGGTAACAGATCCATACACTGTGGAAACTATCGCCAGCTGTAGGATGGGTAGCAGCGAAGCGGAAACCCATCGCTTTGTTTGGGCGCAGGTAAGATTTTAGTAACGCCTTTGGGGCAGATTATTCTGCTGTTTCCCAAGTTCCTGCTTGGAAAACCGATACGTGAAGCTCTAGCTTCGTGATATCAGTAAAAAAGAGGCTAATGTTCCTTCGCTGGCAGCGATTTTATGTTTCCAACGAATTTTTAATATGTTTGCCCTGGTTTTAACCGCCTTTCTCATAGAACCGCGTAAATACGCTCAGCGAAAATCAGAGGAAGATGTCGAGTTCATCTAAAGCTTGAAAAAACCGAACAATATATATACTTTGCACGGCCACATTTTCAGTTTTCTGGCGCGCTCTTTTGTCCGGTAGCTGCGTAGCGAAAACAGTTACATAGCTTGCTATGTGCCTGTTTTCGCGCCTTGCTACCGAACAAAATAGCATTGCCATAAAAGCCGAAAATATGACCGTGCAAAGTATATGCTAAACTTCGCCATAACAACTCGCATAAAGCTCAAACCGTGCCGTGAAAGAAAAATATATCAACCTGTTTACCGACTTCGGTTTCAAAAAAGCGTTTGGCGAAGAGGCCAGTAAAGAGCACTTGATCAGCTTTTTAAATACCCTGCTGC
>NZ_KB455575.1:1884305-1884766 GCF_000341735.1 Methylotuvimicrobium buryatense 5G
ATCGCCCGCTTTCAGCCGGAAGAACGCGACGCCTATGAATCCAGTCTGAAATACTACCGCGATCTCAAAAACGTAATCGATACAGCGAGGGATGAAGGTAGGGAAGAAGGAAGAGAAGAAGGCCGGCTAGATGAAAAACGCAACTTAGCGATCAGAATGATCCGCCGGGAGATGAGCGATGAAGACATCGCAGAATTGACTGGGCTCAGCATCGATGCCATTGCCGAAATACGTGCTAACCTTGCGTATTTCATTTCAGATGAACCCTTATAAAAGTCGTGGTCAAGCGCATCAAAATAACTACCAAGTTAATAAGTAAAAGGGATCGGGTTCTGAGGCATCCCCTCAAAACGCTCGTTCCCATGCTCTGCGTGGGAATGCCGCTTTAGACGCTCTGCGTCGACTGCGGCGGGCAATTGGACTAAGGAATGTACTTGCTCTTGTCGGGATTATCGACCTCT
>NZ_KB455575.1:1884866-2057718 GCF_000341735.1 Methylotuvimicrobium buryatense 5G
CCTCTGGGGACGCAGAGCGTCCCGGGATGCATTCCCACGCAGAGCGTAGGAACGATGAAAAAACGATTATTGCCCAAATATCGGGATGTCGAACTAATGGGCGCAGTTGCAGCAATGGTCATGCCGAATGACGTTGCCCGCTATGCTTACCGAAAAGGCCTATACGTACTCGCCCAAAGCGGCAACACCGTCTTGATCCGCAACGACGGCAAATTTTCACCGAAAATTTGGTAACAGCTCCATCATCCATTGTGGAAACTATCCCCAGCTGTAGGATCACTGCCGTTAAGTTAAAGCAAACCCGCGTCATTCCGCCAAGAATCGGCGGAATCCAGGGCCATGGATCACTGCCATTAAGTTAAGCCGTTCGTGGTGAGCCTGTCGAACCATGGACGGCTTAACTTAATGGCAGTGATCCGTAGGATGGGTAGCAGCGAAGCGGAAAACCATCGCTTTGTTTGGTCGCAGGTAAGATTTTAGTAACGCCTGCGGGGCGGCTTATTCAACCCGCCCCAAACGTTTCGATTTGCTTTAGCCATAATCGAAACGTTTAGGACGCATATATCTGCTATTTCCCAAGCTCCTGAGACTGTGAAAGTATTGGCGAATACATCGTAAAAAAATTATTCACCATGAAGAACATGAACCAAAAAGAGCAGTTGAAAGCTTCAAACTACCGTTCGCCCTGAGCAAAGTAAGCGCCCTTCGGTCGCATGGCGTTAGCAAGAAACAGGGGAAGGCTACCGTTGAAAGTGTATTATATATGGACCTTACCAGCAAAGACCGAATAAGCACTGGTGCTAATTGCCCGTTGTCTGAGTGTGGTTTGGTGACGTCGGCGACTTTGGTGAGCTTTTGCATCCCGCTTGAGAGAATGAGCAAGACGATGTCCCCAGCTGGCAAGGCTATTTATGAACTTTCATCAGGAGTTTATGCCCATGGCTATGCGCGTCAGCAAAGTATTGAATATTCAGTATCCCAATGCGGCCGGTATTGATATTGGTAGCCGCAGCCACTTTGTGGCGGTTCCGGCGGATCGCGCGACAGAGTCGGTGCGGGAATTTGGTTGTTATACCGAAGATCTCAATGCGCTAGCCTTGTGGTTGCTGGACTGCGGCATTACGATAGCCGCGCTTGAATCAACAGGCGTCTATTGGATTCCGGTGTTCGAGGTTTTGGAAGCACATGGCATTCAGGTGATGTTGGTCAATGCGCGTAGCGTTAAAAATGTCTCGGGCCGTAAATCCGATGTCCTGGATTGTCAGTGGCTCCAGCAATTGATGAGTTTTGGTTTGCTCAGTTCGGCATTTCGCCCGCCTGCGGATGTTTGCGCGTTACGTGCCGTCTCGCGCCAGCGCGACACGTTGCTGCAAGACCAAGCGCGTTGCGTACAACGCATGCAAAAAGCGCTGACACAGATGAACCTGCAATTAACCAATGTCATCACGGATATCACTGGACAAACTGGACTGAACATCATACGAGCCATTGTCGCCGGGGAGCGAAATCCTATCGAACTGGCCAAACATCGAAATTACCGCATCAAGGCAAGTGAAGTTGAAATAGCCAAGAGCTTGGAAGGAACATGGAAAGCAGAGCATTTATTTTGCTTGTCGCAAGCCTTATCGCTTTATGACACCTATCGAGCCTTAATCGCTGAGGCAGACGCGAAGTTGGAGACCCTCATTGCTCCATTACGTCGTCAAGACGTGCAAACGGCCAAAGGCAAAACCAAGCGAGGCGGCAAGAATGCGCCCGGCTTTGATGTGCAGGAGGCTTTGAGGGAATGGGCAGGCGTTGATTTAACCCAGATTGGTGGTATTGATGTTTGCACGGCACTTAAAGTTTTGGTGGAGTTAGGTACGGACCTATCCAAGTTTAAAACGGCCAAGCATTTTTGTTCCTGGCTGGGATTATGCCCAGGGACCCGAATCTCAGGCGGCAAACGTCTTTCAGGCGCTAGCAAACGGATACCTAACCGGGTGGCGCGTGCGCTTAAGTTAGCGGCGCAAGGATTGCATCGCAGCCAATGCGGATTAGGCGCCTATTACCGAAAAACGGCGGCTCGCTTGGGTAAAGGAAAAGCTATCACCGCCACAGCGCATAAATTAGCCCGATTAATCTATGCCATGTTAACGAAGGGCACCGAGTATGTTCAGCAATCACAAGCTGAATATGAAGCGAAATTCCATGACCGTACCCTTAAGTATCTTCAACTAAAGGCGAAAACACTCGGATTTGACCTCGTGCCTCAAGCTGTTTGAAGGCCTATTTAATGATTTTATTTATCCTGTAACCTATTGATTAAGAATAACTAAATTAGCTGTTTCTTGAGAGCCCTGTCGAAGGGTGAACGGTAGTTTGAGGCTTCACCAAGCCGGTGAAAGTGTTGTAGACCCTTCAGGCTTCGACTTGGCTCAGCACGAACGGTCTACAACACTTGCCAACTGCTCTTTTTAGGATAAAAGAGGTTAAGCCCCTGAAAAGCTAGAGTTTATGATATGCGACTTACCACGCAAATGGTTAAAGTGATTGTCGATAAAGCTAAATCGATTGTAGGCGATGATGTTGCAATTTGGGTGTTTGGCTCCAGAGTCAACGATGAATTGCGTGGAGGAGATATCGATCTGCTCATCGAAGTGAATCGTAAATTAGAGAATCGGGTGGCTGCTGCTTGCCAAATAGGCGCAAAAATCCAAATGGTCTTAGGCGAACAGCGCCTGGATATTCTCGTTAAAGACATCGATACCGCAAATTTGCCAATACATGATGTGGCCAAGAAGCAGGGAATAAGATTATGTTGACCGATGATAAAGTTCTTAAGCTACGGACTCTAGCGAGCATTGTATCAAAAGAATGTAAACACCTAGAACAAACTACCAGTCGGCTGTTTGCTCAAGATGATTGGAGCTGGATTAGCCGTTTAGAGCAAGATATAGATCTCTCTGAAAGAGTCGAGGCTTTCGTCGGTCGATTCGGTCGTCTCCAAGATACCTTAGGCGATAAGTTGATTCCTTTAGTGTTGGTGATTGAAGAGGAAACCTTGGGCACTACGCTTGATAATTTGGGCCGAGCTGAACGTTTGGGCTGGTTGCCTAGCGTGGCTGATTGGTCTGAGGCGCGAGGATTAAGAAACCGAATGGTACATGAATATATGACAGATCCGGAAGAATTTCGGTTAGCGTTGGCACGCGGCAGGGACTTAGTCCCGATGCTTCTAGAAACAGCAACTAATACTCTGTCCTTTTTGAAATCTAAAAATTACATTAGCTTCGCGCCGCAAGATACATAACCATTGTGTATACTTCATCCTTAAATTTTAATAACGCTCATTATTGTCTGCTTCAATTGCGGTGATGATCTTTCGAAATGTCCGGACAGCCCCCGTCATTCCGCCATGGACTGGCGGAATCCAGTGCCATGGATGGCAGGCTTTTGAGGTACATTCGCTCGTCCCCAAGTTCGTTGCTTGGGAACGCAGTTCGAGAAGCTCCAGCTTCTCGAAACCGGTAATCAAGAGCTTACGTGCAAAGTTTCCCAAACCGTAGTTTGGAAAACAGCAAAGAGGATCTGAATACTTACTTTTAAAACTCTCTTGGTCACTGATTTCTTTATGCTACCTTTAAACCAGACCGCCACATTTTTCTAATAATACTAACAATGCATCCTTTCATATCCCGGAATATCGTATATCCCCTTCAAGAAAAACTCTTGAACCGACCGACTTTTTCCTATCTAAAAGAACTGGAAAAAACCCAATGGCTGTCCCGAGAAGAAATTGAAGCACTACAGATAAAAAAACTACAAACGCTGCTAAAAACCGCCAAAACTCATTGCTCTTGGCATGCAAAACGAATCCACGAATCCGGCATCGATCTCGAAAACCTGACTTTTGCCGAATTACAAAAACTCCCACCGATGTCCAAAACAGACGCCCAGCAGCATGGCGAACAAATGGCATGGCTTAATGTACCGGGCGGCATATTCCGATACACGACGGGCGGCTCGAGCGGTCAACCGCTGATCTTCCATTTCGGACGTTATCGCCAAGCGTCAGATGCCGCCGGACGCATCCGCGCCAGACGATGGTGGGGGGTCGATGTCGGCGATCCGGAAGTCTATTTATGGGGAGCACCTGTAGAACTCAACAAAACCGATCGAATAAAAACCATACGAGATAGGCTTTTAAACCAACTAGTATTGAACGCTTTTCAAATGTCACCAGAAATGATGTCGAATTATTTGTCGGCAATACAAAGATTCAATCCGAAATGCATTTACGGTTATGCAAGTAGCGTTGCGCTACTTGCGAAATACGCCAAAGAAACAAACCAGCATGTCGAGTTACCACAGTTGAAAGTGGTTTGCACGACCGGAGAGCCACTTTATGAGGAACAACGACAGCTGATTTCCGAGATCTTTAACGTACCCGTCGCCAACGAATTCGGCAGCCGCGACATCGGCTTCACTGCGCATGAAAACCGCCATCATCAGATGCTGCAAATGAGCGAAAGCATCATTATTGAAATACTCGATCCTCAAGGCAACCCGGTAAAACCCGGAGAAACCGGAGAAGCAGTCATGACCGGCTTGTGCTCGGAAGCCCAACCTTTCATCCGCTACCGAACCGGCGACATGATGAAATTATCCGAAGAAACGGATAAAGACGGTCGAGGCCTGCATGTTATCGAAGAAATTTCCGGCCGCAGCACCGACTTTTTAGCCCATCGGAACGGCTCGATCGTGCATGCCCTCGCCGCAATTTATGTACTACGTGAAACTCAGGGCGTCGAACGATTCAAAATCATTCAGCATGACATCGACCGCTTTGAAATTCAGATCGTGGCCAATCCTATGTGGACCAACCAAGCGAAAACCAGCATCGATCAAAAATTCAAATCCCGTTTCGGCGAAACATGCAGCACCGAAATAAATTTAATCGAAGAGATTCTGCCGGAAGCATCGGGAAAAATAAGACAAGTCGTCTCAAAAGTTCAAACTGTTTTTTAATTTAGTACTAAAATGAAAACACATTATTTAAGACGACCGTTGTCCAATTCGCTATAAAGACGTTGCACCTACAACAAATTTCAACAACTACTTGTGGGAGCGATCCCCAGATCGCGACTTTAGACCGACCGTTATATTTATAAGTAAAGTATCACTGCCAATAAGAAATTAGTAACTATTCAGTCCCCTGGCAATTATCGTTCCCACGCTCTGCGTGGGAACGATAGGGGGGTGTAAATAATTACAGAAATTAACCCCGTCATTGCGCCAGGGAGTGGCGGAATCCAGCGCCGAGGATGGCAAGCATGGAATACATCCATGTAATCCGGATATCGGCAATCCATGCCGGCATGACAACTTAACTTAAAGGCAGTGAAGTAAAGTGTGGAAACAACTGTTCAATTTGAAAGAATAATAAGAAAGCGATGGCAAATACACTCCAAAAACTGATCGCCCTACCCTTCAGATACAAACCCTGGCGCCCGGAACATTTCAGCATCATTGTCGACGACCTAAAAGGTTTGAGCAAACAGCCGGTCAACTCGGACGAAGTTCATCTTAAGGCCGCAATCGATTGGTTATGCAGAGCTCAAGATCAACGCACCGGACAACCCGACCAAGGCGGCGTCTCGGCGGGTTGGAGTTTCGAAGACGGCTGGCTGCCCAGTTATCCGGAAACCAGCGGCTATATCGTCGAAACGTTTCTGGCTGCCGAAAAAATCCTAAAACAATCGGAACTCGCCCAACGTGCACAACGCATCATAGACTGGGAACTCTCGATTCAAAACCCGGACGGCTCGTTTCCGGGCCATTTCGGCGAATCCGGCAGCAAACCCGTCATTTTTAACACCGGGCAAATCATGCACGGCATGCTTGCCGGATACCTTAATTTCCAGCGCAACGAATGCCTCGAAGCGGCCGTCAATGCCGGCCGGTGGATGATATCGAAACAAGACGACGACGGTTGCTGGAGACAATCGGTCCATAACGATACGCCGCATACCTACAACACCCGAGCGGCTTGGGCCTTACTGAGAACAGGCCTAATTGCCAACGAAAAGGCTTTAGTTGACGCGGCAGAAAAAAATATCCGCTGGGCGCTTACTCAGCAAACACCATCCGGTTGGTTTAAAACGAACGCATTTACGGCCGACGGCCTACCATTTACGCACAACATCGCTTATGCTATTCGCGGCATTATGGAAAGTGGGTTACTGCTAGAGAACCAAGAAATGCTCAACGCCGCGATTAAAGCCGCTAAAGCACAAGCCGCACAACAACGGCAAGACGGTTGGTTGGCGGGTCGCTATGCCGATAACTGGCAACAGCAAGCCAATTATTGCTGCCTAACCGGTCTCGCACAAATGAGCATTATTTGGCTAAGACTGTCACAAGCCTGCAACCTGAAAGAACTCGAACAAAATGCCGATGCAGGTATTCGATATCTAAAAGCCAATCAACCCATCACCGGCAAAAAAGATCATAGAGACGGCGCAATAGCAGGCTCCGCGCCGATTTGGGGACGCTATTCCATGTTCGAATATCCTAACTGGGCCGCCAAATTTTTTGCGGATGCACTTATGACACGAATCTCGGGCGAACCGATTCCCGAAACGGCCAGGAGCTAAAGAAATGTCCAATCTTTCAGTGATTATCTTATGCGGACAATCGCCGAGACACATTTACTTTGCGAACGAACTTTGCCGGCATTGCCAACCGAAGGCGATCATTCAGGAAACGGGCAGCCATCAATTTATCGGCAAAATATTTAAACTGCTCAAAGACCCTAAAAAACTTTGGCAAAAAGTCTCACGTTGGTTGCGTGACCGTAAGCGTTACAAAGGCAATCCGGAAGCCAAATACTATTTCGGCGAAAATGAGCCCAAACTAGACCGAGCGGAATTGCGTATCGAAGTCCCTTACATCAACGACGAACAGGTTCTCTCCATCGTCGACCAATATCAACCCGACGTCATCGCGGTATTCGGTACGTCACTGATCAAAGGGCCGCTGCTGGAAAAAGGAAGGCTCGGAATTATCAACCTGCATGGCGGACTCTCTCCCGAATACCGGGGCGCCGACTGCACATTCTGGGCGCTTTACAATCAAGAGCCGGAAAAAGTCGGCTGCACGATCCATTACATCAATGCCGGCATCGATACCGGCAAATTGATTGCCCACGTTAGCCCCGAAGTCAAAGAAACCGATACCGAACTCGAGCTATTCTGGCGAGCGGTAAAAAGCAGCACTCAGGCATTTTGCGAACTTTTCGATAAACTGGAAAGCGGCGAGAAATTTGGAACGATTCAAGAAAGCAAAGGCAAGCTTTATCAAGTCAAAGACAGGCAAGGCGGTCAAGAACGTTACTTGGAACAATTGTTGGCAAACGGATTATTGAAAAACATAGACCTAAAAGAACGAGTTACCTGGTTTAATAAATAACCTAATAATTTACTCAAACCGAACTAACTATGTATAAAAAACCAATTCAGTAGAAACAGGGAGATAACGTACGACCGTAAGTATTTTAATACAGAAGACGGCACCAAGCCACCAATATGGCCAACCGGATAAGCGCAAGACTCTAGCTTGGCGCAAATGCAGCCGAACCGGAAGACTATCTATAGTAAGCCCTCCGGTCGAACTCAACAAAACCGACCATCTCAAAACAATACGCGACTGGCTGCTTAATCAATTACTATTCAACCCATTCTAAAAGTCGTCAAAAAAATAGAGGACTTCCATGTGCAAGGTTTTATCTATATTTTTAACAAGGCATAAAACCACCTAACGTTCGTGAAGCCCTGGCAATCGCCCCGGCAAATGAAAGTTTTGCATATCGAAAAAATAGATAAGGGCACCAGATCTAAGAACTTTCACAGTTATATGAAAAATAAACTTTCTCACTTAATACCTAAAATCCGTCGGATTATTTTTCTATTTTTAAAAAAAGGACTTTGGTTAACCCCGAAATTTAACAAAAAAAACCAAGAGCGAGTCTTTATTGCCGGCATGCAACGCTCCGGCACCAACATGCTTATGGACATAATAGAGAAAAGCTTTGAGACCGATGTTTACCACGAACGCGATTCACGCGCATTCGACAATTATCAAATGCGCGATCGACACACGATTCAAAAGTTGATAAATCAATCGCGTGCCCCAAAATTCATCATCAAGGCCCTATGTGAGCTGCAAGATCTTAAAGAACTCATGGAATACTTTAAGCCGGCAAAAGTTATTTGGATCGTGAGATCTTATGACGACGTCGTGGCATCCATGTTGAAGTCTTTTCCCAATATGGAAAAACAAGTCATTCGAATCGTACATAAAGGCAGCAAAGAATGGCTTGGACGTGGCATGACCGATAAGACCCGTAATAAACTAAAAGACTTAATCCACGAAGGCATGGGCGACTCATCCGCCTCTGCGTTACAATGGTACTTTCGCAATATCCTGTTCTTTGATCAACAATTTGATAAAGACCAACGAGTTTTATTAATTTCTTACGAAGACTTAGTTACGAAGCCGGAAATTAATATAAAAAAAATATGCCAATTTATAGGGATAGAGTACAGACCGCGAATGATATCCGATGTCTTCGCGCACTCAATTAAACGAAGAACACCGCCCCATATCTCAAACGAAATTAGAGTACTATGCGATCAACTTCAAGAAAAGTTTAAACCCTTGTATTATTAAATAATCGACCGCAAAATGCCAATCCTGTACAAGCCAGGCGTAATTATTCAGTCCCCCGAAAATTATCGTTCCCACGCTCCGGCGTGGGAACGCCTGAGTACCGCTCCAGCGGTACGAGACGCTAGAGCGTCTCGGTCTTCATTCCCACGCCGGAGCGTAGGAACGATAGGGGGTGTGAATAATTACAGCCAGGCAGATAATATATATTACAAGATAGATAACTTCATATTAATTATGGGCTTATAAAATGCGCTATTTAAAAAAGATTATTTTTATAATGTTTATGATCTTAAGTCTTCCTGTGAATGCAAACTGGAAGTCAGAAATCGATTTTTCGTTAATACCTGAATACTGCAAAGCACGATATAAGGTTGGCGATGAAAGAAGTACTGAAATATGGAAAAAACGTCTCGGCAAAGACTTCATTCATATACACCATTATTGCTATGGTCTACATCTGTTCAATGCAGCGGGTCGTAAAATCGAAAGCAAAGAAAGAAAGCAAACGCTCCAGGCAAGCCTCAACCAAATGATATACACAAAAGAGCACTCCTCACCAAATTTTGCCTTACAACCTAAAATATCATTCGATATAGGCCGCGTTTACGAAGGTTTGGAAGAGCCAGGAAAGGCGATGAAAGCCTACCAAAACAGCATCAGACTCAACCCCAAAGTTGCCCCCCCTTATGCCGCTATAAGCAAATTGTATCTCAAGCAAAACAATAAAAAAGAAGCCGTTGCCATCTTAAAGAAGGGTCTTAAATATAACCCGAATTCGAAAACCTTAAAAAAACACTTACAAAAACTAACCAAGGAATAACAAAAAACTATGCAACTTGGCACATCCATCAGAAGCGGGACGCTTTGGCTATTTACCGGCAATGTTAGTCAACGGGCATTAGAGTTTTTTTTTGGTATCATTTTAGCGCGATTATTGGTACCGGCGGATTTCGGTCTACTGGTAATGACGCAAGTATTCACCGGCTTTGCCGGTTTCATTGCCGGCGGGGGCATGGGCCAGGCCTTGATTCAATCCAAAGATATTTCCGCCAGACATTATCGGGTTGTATTCACGTTACAATTACTCATTTGCAGCATTATTTATGGAGTTTTTTATTACTCATCACCCTATATTGCAAGATTTCTGGATAACCCGATATATACCGACTTACTGCGCGTATCTACACTCAATTTTTTAATAAGACCGTTCGTCAACATTTCCCGCGCCAAATTAAGCCGCGACATGCGATTTAAATCGATCGCCATTATCAGCTTACTCACCTTGATCGTATCGAGCACGTCTAGCATTTTTCTGGCAACGCAGGAACTCGGCGTCTGGAGCTTGATCTATGGCGGATTGATCGGCTCTTTTCTATCGGCGCTGCTTTTCATAATTCACAGCCGAACCGTCCCTTATTTCGCTTACGATAAGAGACTTGCCAAGCAACTAGGCGGCTACGGCATCAAATTGACAATCAACGACATCATAGAATATTTAAGGCGAGAAACGCCTAACTTCATGATAGGAAAAATGCTCGACTCTACTATGCTCGGGCTATTCAATAAAGGCGTCAGCACTAGCGCAATTCCATTACAGACTATTGCAGGATCGGCCTATCAAACGGTATTCCGAGCGCTTTCTTCGACCCAAGATAATATCGACAAGAGTAAATATATTTACTTACGCACGGTTACGCTAGTTACGGTTTACACTTTTCCTTTTTACATCGCTTTAATTTGGCTTTCCGAACCCTTTATAATGACTGTCTATGGACCAAAATGGCAACTAGCGGCAATCCCATTACAAATATTCAGCATTTCTCGATTATTCAGCTGCTTAATGAATACTGCTGGCGCAGTATTGGCAGCTCACAACCATTTAGGAGTCGAAATAATACTACAATCGTTAGCGCTTGTGTTAACGGCAATAGGATGCTGGTATGGTATTCAATATAACAATTTATTTTATGTCTCTCTTGGTATTATTCCTGCGATACTATTTTTATCGTTTACCATGTCTTTTTTTGCTGCTCGTTATATAAAAGCGACTTTTAAAGAATTTCTCACTGCCTTAGATCCGGCCATTCAGCTTAACTTACTATTAGCCACCACACTAGCTATAGGCGATTATTTTCTAACCTTGTACAATGTCGAATCTAATTCAAAAAAGTATCTCATAATCCAATCAAGTGCGGGCGGAATAACTTATGCGCTATTGTTTCTCTATTGGCCAATTAAACAACTAAAAAGCGAATCGGCGCGCTGGAAAAAACTTTTAAAAATTCCGACTGCAAATGCAGCATAAAACAACTTATTAACTTGTATGTCATCCTTACTATTATCTACAAGCTGCAACAATCAAATAAATCCGGCGAAGATTGCCCAGCAACTGAAATTCGCGGCAAATAGTTGGAGCCAGGAATTTAGTATAAATAATCTCGTTGCGGTTTGTACGCGGGTCGACGATCGAAAACTATGGGCGTCCTATCATGATGTCACGACTAATACCTTAATTTTACTTGGCGGTCGCGTTGCATTTGAGCCCGAAGAATGGGCCAAACTCGGAAAGAATAATGAATACGAAGCCATGGTCGCTCATGAAATTTTATCGCGCTACCAAAACTTGGGCATATCCGCATTGACAGAACTCAATGGCGGATATTGCGTAATTATTTATGAAGCAAACAAAGCCCAGCTTACTTTATGCACCGATCGACTCGGCATCTATCCTATATACGGTTACGGAATAGACAATCCTGACAAATTCATTCTTTGTACACACCCGGACGCACTCGCACAAAACCTTAACAGCTGGACGCCCGATTTTGTTACGATGGCCGAATTGTTGCGAACCAGCCAAGGGGTTCACCCATACACTTTTTATCAGGAAATTAAAGAATTGGATTCAGGGTCTTTATATACCTGGAATCTCAAAAACAAACACTTCAATCATCAACGGTACTGGACTCCCGAACCGCAGCCCTTACCAAAATCACAACTGACTGAACTCACCCTCGAACTCGCCGAGGGATTAAGTAAAGCCGTCGAACGAAGAACTCAGCCGATTTTAGGCAAGGTCGGCGTGTTCTTGAGCGGCGGGACCGACTCCCGCATACCGCTATTTGCCGCATCCAATCGTAACGGCTTAACAGGCATTACATTTTATGATGGAGACAATCGGGAACTGGCAGTGGCCAAATCGTTAGCCAACCGCGCACAAGCGGAGCATTTGTTGATACAAAGAGACCTCGACTATTATCCGAGAGTCGCCAGTGAGGTAATGCGGATAGCCGGCGGAATGTGGAATTTTACCGACGGTCATTATCATGGAGGTCTCGACGAAATCAATAAAATGCAATTCGGTTCGATTATTTCAGGTTGTTATGCTGACTGCCTGTTCAAAGGGCTGTTATTAAACAAAAAATGGTACACGTTGTTTGGTAAAAGATTGCCTTACGTAACTCGTGGAAAATTCGATTTTAAATATTATTTATGGCACAGACCGGTTGCAGAACAATGGCATAAAAAAGTCGATGAAAGACTCAGCGAGCTATACCAAAATGTTACAACTCCCCCGAAAAATGATTTCGATTTGATGACAATAGAGCACCTGAGATTAAATCCTGTATCTCGAATAGGTAGTTTTGCAGCACGTAGCTTATGTCATCGAACATTACCGTGGGATCCATTTTTTACCGACAAAAATTTATTAAACCTATACTTAAAAATACCTATTTCACTCAAACTCAACGGAAAATTGTATAATGAAGCCGTTGCACATTTATGTAAGCAAGCGAATGATATTCCAAACGGCAATACCGGGATAGCGATTAATAGTTCTTCACTAGCCAAAATCAATGCGACAATTTTGAAACCATGGATTTTGGAAAAACTAGGAAATTCTCAGAAACAAGCTGTTATCCCTCCTTATGCAAGTCACAATCTTTGGCCGAACTGGTCATACGTAATAAGCCACTCCCCAGTCATTCAAAATCTATGGCTTTCGATGGAAAAAGAAACGATTGACTTAATCACTGAATTGCTAGGATGGAATCCATGGATAAAAACTACACAGGAATGGGGGGAAAGTGATCCCGAATTCTTTACACGAATCCTATCTCTTAGCTTATGGCACAAGCAAATACGATGATTAAAACGACAGGAATATAAAATTAATAAATATTTATAAAATCACTAAATAAAATTATTTCATATAATAAAAAATTATACTCAAAAATGATAAAAAATTTAATTAGATATTTGGCAAATTTATCCACCATATTAAAAAAAATTTACACATTACACCGGTTTAGTGTTTTTTTAGATGAATCAACCCCGAGAGAACTGCATAAAAGCTTGTTGGCCTGGCGTTTATTCAAAAGAGAATACGGTTATTTACGTTCTTTAAAAGAAAATCAATGTGTCGATGGCAATGGCAACCCGATTCCTTGGTATACCTATCCAGCGATAGAACAATTACGTTTATGGGATTTTTCTGATTGTGACGTATTGGAATACGGCTGTGGAAATTCAACAAAATGGTGGGCTGCTCGATCTAAATCAGTAACCAGTATTGAAAACTCTAAATTATGGTATGAAATAGTCTCACAAAATAAACCGAATAATTGTCAAATTATACTTTCAGAAATTGATAATGACAACGTCATGCCTGATCAAGTTGAAAAATACATTAATGTTATCGATCAACTTAACCAATATGATGTTATTGTTATTGATGGATTCAGCAAACTCAGCACTCGAAAAAAATGCACTGAAAAAGCATTGTCACATCTCAAACCCGATGGCTTATTGATCGTCGATAATTCGGACTGGTTGCCTGAAACGTGCCAAATATTAAGAGATGCTGGCTTTTTTGAAATTGACTTTTCTGGATTAAGCCCACTCAATGCCCATGCTGAAACAACGTCTTTATTTTTTAAAAGTGATTTCAAAATTCGCCCTATTGCTGATCATCATCCAGGTTATGCAACTGGAGGTCTTAAATTAAATTATGATCTTGAAACCTAATTGGATTTTTAGATATATGGCAACAGCGCATTTTAAAATGGTCTAAAAAACAAAACAGTGTAAAGATGACGTCTACCAATCAATCTATCGTTTTGATGTACCACGGAACGCCCACCGCGAACCCTATAACAAACTATTCGCTACAAGCCTGTCTGTTTCAACGCCAATTGGCTTATTTAGATAAAAACGGTTGGCATTTTGCGAAAATCAGCGATCTGTTAGAAGACAAAGCGTTACCCTCCTCATCTGTCACGCTGACTTTCGACGACGGCTACGCCGACAACTTCGAAAATGCGTTTCTGCCATTAGTTGAAAACGGGATGAAAGCCACCTGGTTTATCACCACGGATTGTATCGGCAAACATGCGCAATGGATGAGACCGCCTTCTGAGCAAACAAAAATGCTCTCTGCCGATCAAATACAAGAAATGTCGAATGCCGGCATGGAAATCGGTTCGCATACCTGTTCCCATCCCGATTTATCTCAATTGCCTTTTAAGCAACAATTAGACGAACTCACCCGATCCAAACAGATACTGGAAGATATAGTGCAAAAACCCGTTACCGGGTTTGCCTATCCTTTTGGCCGATATAACGAAGATACACTCCAGGCCGTCCAGGCAGCCGGTTATCAATGGGCTTGTAGCACTCGCTCCGGCTGGTTTAAAAAAGATGATAATCCGTTGCTGATTCGACGTGTCACTGTTTTTTCTGGCGATACTTCAAGCGTTTTAGCGCGCAAATTAAACTTTGCAGACAATGATGTCAGTTTGAAAAAACTGGCTAACTACTATCTGAAACGCCTTAAAACAAAACTGACCCCTCAACCTTGACGCAAAAGAAAACCGCCGATCGACCTGACAAATTCACCCACATGGACCATAATGGAATGGTTAATTGACCAGTCACCCCAAAACCATGTCGCAAAGCCCACATATCTCAATCATCATGCCTTGCTACAATGCCGAAAAATGCATAGAAACAAGCATTGACAGCGTTTACCGGCAAACCTTTAAGGATTTCGAATTGATTGTCGTCAATGACGGTTCGACCGACGATTCGTTAGCGATACTGAAAAAGCTTGCCGATAGGTATTCAGGATTGCGTGTCATCGATCAACCGAATAAGGGGCCGGGGCCAGCTAGAAACCACGGCATCAAAGATGCCAAGGGGCGATTTATCGCCTTTCTCGATTCGGACGACAGCTGGCACCCCGACTGCCTGTCCAAACTTCATCGAGCCTTACAAAACAATAAAGATGCATCGATTGCCTATTGCGGTTGGCAGAACATTGGATTAGAACCCAATCGCTGTAAACCTTTCATACCACCCGACTACGAGAAGCCGGACAAAATCGAGACGCTGTTACGCGGTTGCCGTTGGCCGATTCACGGCGCGTTGACTCGTAAATCGGCGATCGATGCTGCCCGTGGATTCGACGAACAATGGACGTCATGCATGGATTACGATTTGTGGCTCAGAATCGCCTCTTTCAACAAAATCGTCCTAGTTCCGGAAGTCTTGGCTTACTATCACCACCATGACGGCGAACAAATTACCAAAAACCGTTTACGGATTGCATTGAATCACTGGCGCATTCAGCTTAAATACCTGGAATCACATCCCGAAATTGCCGAAAGTTTCGGAAAGGATAAACTTAAAGAAATAACTAACGGCGAATTACTGCACAAAGCTTATGTATCCTATTGGAAAGGAGACTTGGCGACTTCGCACCATCTCTTTCGAAAACTGTTTCTGATGGGCCACTTTAAAACAAAAGACATAAAATATTTATTACCGTCAATCCTACCGTTTTCTCTGTATCGAAAACTGATTACTCAATTACGGCACGAACCGCATGCAGAATAAACGAATAACCCTGGCTTTTTGTACTTTCAACCGTGCCGAAAGGCTCGACAAATTAGTCGTCGCAATTCGACAGCAAAGCGCTTCGCTGCCTTTTGAAATATTAGCGATAAACAACAATAGCTCGGATAACACCCTGGAAGAACTTGAGCGTTTAGCACACCTGCCCGGCCCTCATCTGCGTTTTGTTACCGAACACGTTCAGGGAATCGTTGCCGCCCGAAATCGAGCCATTGAAGAGTCATTGAATTCAGACATCATGATTTTTATCGATGATGACGAAATCCCACAGCCTGGACTCATCGAATCAGCGGTCAATAGTATTTTGAACGATGGCGCCGAATGCGTTGGAGGCCGTGTCGAGATGGATTTTTCTACCCATAAAAGACCCTCCTGGCTTACCGACGATTTATTAGGTTTTCTAGCGGCTATTGACTATGGCAACCAATCTTTTCAGATCAAATATGACACAACGCCTATCTGGACTGCAAATATCGCCTATGATATGAGGATATTCAGGGCAAATCCTGATTTAAGATTCGATCATCGTTACGACCGAAAAGGAAAAATCGGCGGAGGTGAAGATGCCGCCATGTTTAGAAGTTGGCTAAAACAAAATCGTCGCATTTTCTATAATCCGGATATGTGTGTACTCCATGATGTCGAGCCGTGGCGACTTAAACGCTCTTATTTTATTAAGCTGCACTATCGTTCCGGCTTGAGAAGAGCCTTGAATGAACTCCCGGATTATCCACGAACTTTTTTAGGCATTCCACCTTTTATGGTCGGACAATTAATGAAACATTGTCTTAAAACTGTCTCTATGTTTTTGACCGGGAATTCAGGCGTACTTCGACAAGCAATGAACGCGTCTCACGCATTTGGCATGATTGTCGGTTACAGAAAAAGAAAAAGCTTGATTTGCACAAGTTAAGGTTATTATTCGATTACCGTCGATTTTTTATAGAAAAAAAGATGAAGCCTACTATTGTTATTTGCACTCAATCGAAGCGAAATAGTGTTCAATGTCATTCAGTTGATCCAAAAACTTTTTATTGCCATTCAAAAATATAGCCTATTTCGAGTGGAAAATTTTTAATTCCTCATAAAAAATTAATCAATATAAAATGCCTAATGAACTTGAAAAATCGATAGAGGTTATCATTTGTACTCATAATAGATTTCAGTTACTTCAACGAACTATTGATTTCATTAACAACACGAAAAAACCGAATAATTTCAGCGTTTCACTATTTGTTGTTGCAAACGCTTGCACGGATAACACACATCAGTTTTTAGAACTCTACAAGCACAAGAACGACCCTAATAGCTTTCCTCTAAGGTGGGTTGAAGTGCCGAAACCGGGAAAATCCAATGCTTTAAATCATGCGCTTCCGCTTCTAAAAAGCAACATCATAGCCATGATCGACGATGACCATCGCGTCGATGACAATTATTTTTTGGCTATTGAAACGGCTTTACAAAATCACCCTGACGCCGATTTTTTTTGCGGAAAAATTCTCCCTGACTGGGACGGCTCAGAACCTGAGTGGGTCCATGACCAAGGGAAATACCGTATTTATCCGCTACCGGTACCTCGTTTTGATTTAGGCGAGCAAAGCATTTTAGTAACCCGTGATATAGCGGTACCAGGCGGCGGCAATTTGGTGATAAAAAAACCGTTATTTGCACAGGTTGGCAATTTTTCGAACGAATTCGGACCAATTGGTCATAATTTGGGCGGAGCCGAAGATATCGAGTGGGTCTTACGCGCATTTCAAACGGGAGCGCGACTCGTCTACTTGCCCGATCTGATTCAATATCATTACGTCGACACGGCAAGACTTACCTTACTCTATCTGGTAAAAAAAGCGTATGAGCGAAGTGCTTCCACAGTCCGCTTGGATGAAAAGGCACAAAATTTTACGGGCCTTTTTCCGCTTTATTTAATTAGAAAAATCATGACTTATCTTGGGCATGCTCTCTTCAATGTGAACCGCGCCAAACGTCGCTTTTTTTTAGTGCGCTTCGCGGCCGCATTGGGTGAAATTAAAGGTTTTCTTATGGCAAAAAAGAGATAACGCATCATGCCGACTTCAAAAATATTTAAACTGCTCGATCCGTTAATTATAAAAAAAAACTTACACGTTCTAAGTTATAAAGCACTGGAAAATATTTATTATTTAATTCAGCCGGACCTTCCCGACCCTATATTTCTAGTCGGCTGCTCTAGAGCGGGAACGACCGTTACTTTCGAAACAATACGAGCATCTAAAGATTTGCTTTCGTTTCCGTACGAAATCCCTCAATTCTGGCATAGTCTGCATGGCCCTTGGAACCAAAACTGGTCTTCGGAAGCCGCCTTTGAGCACGACGCGCATCCGGGGCATCGGCAGAAAGCATGCGCCTATTTCTATTCTCGATTAGGTAAAGGACAGGTCGTCGATAAAAGCTGCATCAATGTTATGCGCATTGCTTATTTACATCGATTGTTTCCGAACGCTTATTTCATTTATATTCAACGCGATGGACGGGACAACATCAGTTCTTTGATGGAAGGTTGGAAACAGCGCGGCCGGTTCAATCTACAACAGTATCTAGGCAAATTACCGGAAACGGTCAGCATCAATGACGGTGAATTTGATGATTGGTGCTTTTTCCTTCCTCCCGGGTGGCGCGATTATAACCATGCGCCACTCGAAGAAGCATGTGCCTATCAATGGATTACTGCTAATAAGATGGCTTTGGAAGCCATGCCCCTCATTGCTGACGATAAATGGATTCATTTGCGATATGAAGATATTTTCGAAGCACCCGTTGAAATGTTTCAATCGGTGTTCGATCGGCTGCAGATTCCTTTTACCGACGATTTAAAAAATCATTGTGCAACGTTAAATAAACGTCCAACCAGTATCGTCAACGGGCCGCCGAAAAAAGAAAAATGGAAAAGTCAAAATCCGGAAGCGATAGAAAAAATTTTACCAAATATTGAATCATTGATGATTCAACTAGGCTATCCATTATGAACGAAGGCAATACACCGGATGCGGATGATTTGATCAGTGTCGTCATACCCGCATTCAATGCGGAAGCCTTTATCCACAAGGCGATCGATAGCGTATTGACGCAATATTACAGTCATTTCGAGTTGATTGTTGTCAATGACGGCAGTACCGACAATACCGAAAAAATCATTCAAAATTATAGCGATACAAGAATCAGACTGATTTCTCAAAGAAACGGCGGGTTGAGCCATGCTAGAAATACCGGCATTCAATCTTCGCAAGGCAACTATATCGCCTTCCTGGATGCCGACGATTATTGGCTCCCGGAAAAGCTATCGCAACAAATTGATTTTTTACAAAAGAATCCCGACATTGGCTTTTGTTCGACCAACACGCGTGTTGAAACGCCCGACGGCCAATTTCTCAATGATTGGCAATGCCCCGTGATTGAATACTCGACGCTGCATACATTATTCAAGCAAAATGCCTCGGTAGCGGGTAGCGGTTCGAGCGTGATGGTGAGAAAGGAATTGCAAATAAAAGCGGGGGGATTCGACGAAACGTTGAAAAGTCTGGAAGATATCGATATGTGGATGCGCTATGCGGCGCTATCCGAATATCGCTGTATTCCCGACACGTTAACGGTGATTACGAAGCGCCCGGATAGTATGAGCAGAAATTTGACGACCATGCGCGAAAACGCGATCAAAGTCATGAAAAAAAATAGAGGGTTGCTGGATAAAAAGTCGCAAGGAAGCTTATGGCGTTCAAGCTTTGCCGGTATGTTATGCGATTTTGCCAAATGGGAAGCGCGTTGTGGCTTAAAAGTACAAGCGATTTTACATTTAATAATCGCATTTTTTTATGCTCCACTGACCAAAGGGCGTCTAAGCCTCGGTTTAATGGTAGGGGTACTAACAGATTCAATTAATTGAACTGAATTACTCAAGAGGATTCATTTACCAACGCAAAAATAGCCGTAAGAAAAGATGAGAGGATCAGTGCCATAGAACTGATCGCTAAGACTACTAGCACTCAGTCATTTTTACAATGTCGGGTAAAAACCGTTTAGCTCAGTGTAAATCCGCTCACCCTTCGACAGGCTCAGGACGAACGGATTACTTTTATCCGTCAAGATAAGATTGACTGAGCACTAGTAGTAGCCACTTATTTTAGTGTTAATTGACTACAAAACTTGTTTAGACGTCAACCGCGCCACATACTCCCATGAGTAATATTGTCTAGCTCTTTCCTTTGCATTAATCGCCAATTGCCCGGTAAGATTTGCATCACTCAAGAGCTCTTGCAATGCTTGTTTAATAGTCTCGATCGACTCTCCCTCTACTCTTAGCCCGGTAACACGGTCGATAATCGCCGAACCGGTCCCACCCGCATTGCCGCAGATAGCCGGCTTGCCGCAGGCTGCGGCCTCCAAAAACACCATGCCGAAACCCTCCGTATCGCCTTGGATTTCACGGTTAGGCATCACAAATACATCACAGGCGTTGTACCATCTCGGTAAATCGTCCATTTCCACATGTCCCAACAAATGTACGCGATCTAAAACGTTGTTGTTTTTTGCCAAGTCAATAAGATAGTCTCTATCCTCGCCGATACCTATCAAGGCATATTGAACATCGAGTCCCGCATCGAGTAAAAAAGGTAGTGCTTTAATTACATGATCGAATCCCTTTCGACGACTCAAACGGCCAACCGACAAAATCAGTTTTTGCCCTTTGTTTAAATTAATTGTTTTATGTAAGTCGTCAAACGGCAGTCCAGGCCTAAATCTTTCTATATCGACCCCGGGCGATATCGGTTTGATGATTGCTTCATCAACGCCTAATTTAAGTAATTCGTTTTTTGTAAAATCGCTATTGGCAATGACTTTATCGGCATGCTTGTAAGCAAAACGCATCACTTTAAATTTAGCGGGTTGTCGCCAAGTCGTGATTTCTTCGCCATGTGCATAAATGACAACAGGCCTACGAAATAATTTGCCTATTAACCAGGCAACAAGCCCTTCCGGCAGAACTCTGCCCGCATGAATGGCGTCGACTTTATTGAATAAACAAATATGCACCGCTTTAAAAAATAATTTCGCATACATACCCAAGGACTCGGGCTTTAACCACCAAACTCGTTGTAAATTCACTCGATGGACGGTATTAGGATGATTGGCATCGTATTCGCGACTTCCCTGTACGTCGGCAGTCAAAATATGAATATTTTTACCGCCAAGGCGTCGATAGACTTCGTCAAACCAAACAGCCGATCCGCCCTTGGTCGGTAAAAACAATTCCGTTATAATCAATAAATTTTTTGTTTTCATATTATTTTTCTAAATAGTCTCAATCCGCAAACGGGTAGAGCAAGGCCACTAATGATAAGCCATTTTTTGATACTGGAATCTGCCCAGATTCGCTCTAGAAACATGATAAATCTAGTACAGATTCGATCGTCGACATTGGACTTTCTGGACGGTCCGGTATAAATTTCGGCCAATTCGAATGTCGATAAAAATTTAATGTTTGGATATTTCTCGATTGCAAGTCGAATACACGATTCAAGTTGCTGCAAAGCATTTTCGCTTTGCTCCGGCGATTGCGTAAAGTTGTTTCGATGAATCTCCAGCAAAGTGGGTTGCGCCAGTTGGCTTTTCAACCCTAATGCCTGTATAGCCTGCTCCGATGTATGTCCCAAGCAAGGTTCGAAATAGTCGTTTCTGACGATATAAATCAATTCTGTTTCGGACTTTTGTCCGTTGAATAGCCTCTTTCCACTCGCTACAGGCTTGCCTCGTTCGTCTCTAGCATTAAACTTGATACCCGGCGTCACTAAATATTTCAACCCGTTATGCAGCCACTCTTTTTCGACTTGAGTATCCCAGATAAATGTCGGCGGTACGACTACTTTAGGTGGTATGCCAAAAGTTTCAAGAAATTCTTTAACTTCTTTATCGACAGCCTGCTTGATCTGCGTTGTACTTATTGGCTTTGACGGTAAGCGGGTCACATCGATCCACCGGCTTTGCAGTGCCGAGGGTAAGCCTTCGGATTCAGGAAACTCGGATGATGACAACCAGTCTCTGACGTTCTCACTGGAATAAGCATCAACCAAATTGCCCGGCCAATAATGCTCCATACCATGAAGCTGAAGATCGAATACCCCTCGATTGAGACCGCTCAGCATTTGGTCTTTGATTTCAGAAAAGCAGGGTTCTTTCAGAAAGCGCGCATAATAGCTTTGATAATTTGAGTCTATTATCTTTTTTGCGTCGGGTATTGCGAGTACAACACCCAGGGTCATGACTGGGTGCCTACCTGTATGGTCAATGTATTTGCCAAGTAGATTTTCTATTTTTTTTAAAAAATCAGAATGCTTGGTATCTGCCGGCCCCCAATCGTCGCTTTCAAAAATTAATATGGGATGCTTTAATACGGGCTCTTCCCAAGCAGCACGAACCTTTGAACTGTATCGCATTAACAATAAAAAGGTCCATGCGAAGACCCAACCAAACACCAAACTAACTACAATTATATTCATGAATACCTTAAGTTATGCTGGACGCGCTATTCAGAAAAATTAATACTACCTTACCTATCCTTAAACTTCAGTAAAAGATGAAAAAGGCTGATTAATCAAACTAAAATTTGTCTTTTAAAACACATCTAGTTTAAGATTTCTAACACCGGACCGGACCCATCAGTCAATTGAATCAATACCATGCGTGACATCGTTGTACTTATTTTCCTGATTTGTTGTATTCTTGCCGCGATCAAAAAACCGTGGTGGGGAGTTTTGTCACTAGCTATATTCAGCTATTTAAATCCTCACGCTTATGCCTGGGGGTTTGTCCGATCTTTGCCGGTTTATTACGTTCTATTTTTGGTCGTGGCATTTCGTACTTTTACGACTAAAGACCGGCAATCGGTACCAAGCGACTGGCGTGTTATTTTTTTCGTTTTACTTTGGTTATATTTCGGTTTCACGAGCACACAAGCTTATGCGCCTTTCGTCTGGCAAGAATACTGGAATATTACAAAAATTTACCTTCCTTTTATTTTCACTCTCATTTTAATCAACACGCGAGAAAAACTTTATTATTTAATTATTACCATTGGTCTTTCAATCGGCGTCGTTGCTGTTAAAGGCGGTATTTGGGCAATACTAACCGGCTTCGGAAATCGAGTTTACGGACCACCCAACACACAATTTTTTGACAATAACCAATTTGCAGTTGCGATGTTGATGATTATTCCATTTCTTTTGCTTTGGAGGAATGAATCATCACATCATCTGATAAAGAAAGGAGTACTTTTTTCGATCCCTATTATTTATCTAGCTTCCCTATCTTCCTGGTCACGCGGTGCTTTACTTACGATGACGGCTCTAACTCTGATGTTGGTATGGAATAGCAAACATAAGCTACTTAGCATTCCATTGGTTGTAATTGGTGTTTTTGCAATCATTCCTTATCTACCTGAAGAATGGTTTGGCCGTATGCATACCATTGAGACATATGAACAAGACGGTTCCGCGATGGGACGTATCGAAGTTTGGATCGATGGATGGAATCATACTTTAAAACATCCTTTTACCGGCGGCGGCTTTGGAACATGGTGGTTTATTACAAAGCGCGATTTTCATAGCTCTTATGTTCGAATGTTTGCAGAACACGGTTTCGTTGCGTTTGGAATTTGGCTTTCAATGATTCTCGGAACAGTATGGAACTTGACATTTTTACCCAAAAAAATGAAAAAATACGATGGCATGGAATGGGTAGGGAATTATTGTTTTGCGCTCAGAACATCGCTAATTTGCTACATGATAGGAACCGCTTTTTTAGGACTATGCTATTGGGATTTACTTTATCACTTGATATTTATTTCGGTTTTAGTAAAGAAATTTGCGCTAGAAGAAATTGCTAATCGCGATAGTGTAAAATCACATCAAAGAAAACTTTATTCATATACACCATCCTAAATAGATTGGGATAGATTCCGCGCGGATTAAACTAACAATCATAATTTAATTCTAAACATCATAATTCAATGTTTATGTATGAATGATTGCGCACTCGGAAATTTCGTCCGCTGCCGGTATTCAAACTCATGCCATTTTAAATTTTCCCATTCGCGAATGATATTGGTCATGCGCTCTTTTTGTTGCGGATCTTCCAGCCAATCTTGATAGGGCTTCCATTGCTGTAGACCGCTCATGAATGCTTGTTCAGACCGAAAATCGAATACAACCCGGTCTCCGCCGTATTGAACATGCCCGATCAGTGCCGGCAATTTTAAGTTGCCGACTAATTGAAAGACAGTTTTCTCTTGGTCAAGCCATTGGTTCGGCAATCCGAATGCCGAGCGAATCGCCATTTCCGCGACATCGATCTGCCCTATCGCTTCTTGTACTTCTATATTGGGATCGTTGAATACGAGCGGTATATGCGTTTGCGCGTCGTTGATCGCATGACCGTGTCCGAGAAACCCGTCTTCGAATAACGATTCGCCGTGATCGCCTAGTATGACCAATATGGTTTGGTCGTAGAGATTTTTGCTTTTAAGCATCTCGACCACCTGCCCGACCGCCCAGTCGGCATTGGCTATCGCATTCCAATAAGTTGCCGTAACCCATTCGCGGTTTTCGGCGCGAATTTGCGAACGCGGAATGAATTGATCGATCAGAATTTTTTGCATCGTCGGATGAGAATACGGAAAGTGTCCAGCTTGAAAGTTCAGATAGATAAATTGCGGTTGTTCAAAATTTAGTTCGGCAAAACGCTTTTGAAACTGTGCAACGACTCGCTCTTCGCTGAGTCTTAAACTGCCTGGATCTTTGCTCGGAAATACGCGATCTTCTATCGCAGTTTGAGCGTCGAAATAATAATTGCCCGTTGCGTTCATGCCGGTAAAGGTAGCTACATCTCCGAACGATTCGTCTTGACCGGAAATAATTGAGATGCCGTAGCCGGCTTTTTTCAAATAATCGAGCAGTTTGAAGCGATGATCGTGGTAAATCAGTTCGCGGTTGAATATCGCCATCAACGAAGTCGTCGTATAACCGGTATGACTGAAGGCGTAGTCTACCGAGGTGCCTGTTCGGGCGATTTCGCGCATCACCGGCGCAACGTAGCGGCCATTGAGCTGTTTGTTAAGTAGGTCGAATCGCGCGGTTTCCAAGACGATCAGGATAATGTTTTTGCCCGGACGAGGCTCGATGCTGTGTAATGGATCGGGCGTTAACGGTATCAATTGCGCGTCACCCATGATGCCGTCTTCGTCGATTTGATTGCCCGGAATATCGATTGCGCCGGGATAAATGCTCTTGTCAAATGGTGCCGGGTCTTTCGGATAGCCGAACAGTCCGTAGCCATCGCGGTCGAAATCGGTCAGCAGATCGAGTCCGCCCGTGATCAAGTTGTAGGAAGTTTTTTTAGAGAGACCGTATCGCCAATAGTCGCTGTCCGACACCGCATAGGTTAAAAATGGAGTAATCAAGGTCATGATCGTCAAAGTCCATTTGAAACAATGCGACTGCGAAAGCGCGTTATGATAGTCGCGGACGTATTGATGATTCTTTAAAAACCGGGCGATTAAGATGAACAATACAACCAACCCGGCCATCGTGCCGGCAAACAAGACGATTTCGTTCGCCGCATATAGCAAACCGTCACGCAGACTTCCGCCCCCCAAATTGGCGATGATTTGATAATTGATCGTATCGTTGAAATAGGACAGGACTTTGAATTTAAGCCCCAACCACATCCCCATGCCCAGCAATATTATCACGGTGAAGCTATAGTAAATCAGAATTCCGGATTTATTGAGCCGGTCGGCGATATAAAACCAAGCAACACCAATTAAACCGAACAGAACGAAGTCGTACCATAACGACAAAAGGATAAAACCGAGTCTTTCGAACAGTGTGAGATAAGCATAAGGCTGTAAAAAACCGCCGCCGATAAAGATATCGTATTTGACTTGTAGTAAGGCCAATTCGAACAGTTGTATGATCGCAACGACAGTAATGACCGAAACCAAACGCCGATGACGCCAGACATGCTTTTCTAGTGATAAGGGGAATCTAGGCACGCAATAAATTTAGGATGAATTTTATGATTTTCAATTATTTATCGATTAATTATTTATTATTAAAACTCAAGTCATAATTGCAAATCGTACTTTCCTTACCTGTATCTCGATCACCCGCGCAGAAAAGCAATACAGGGCTTATTTGTAAGATAGCGCTAATGATAACCGGTTTCTTTTTCATGTATTCATCTTATCTTCAACTTGTAAAGAGAACCCCATTGCATTAAAAAAATTGGTGACTTAGCCTCCCCCTTTGAAAAAATGGGATCGAGGGGATTTATATAAAATTCTCATCTATCACTTCTTTTTCCAAGAGGGGAATGAATACTTACAGATTGAAGTCGTGATCATTTAGTTGCATACTTCACAAAAAAATTCTTGGGGGGTTTTAAAAATAGAATTTTTGTGGGGAGTATAAATATTTACTATACATAAATAATCATAGACTAAAACTACTGCCATTTAAATTGTAAAATTGCAATCCTTTGGAATAGCATAAATATAGGCAGGTTTCGGTCTATATAAGAGTTCTGTTTCTTTTAATACATAGCTAGATAACATATTCACACCGGAAAAATAAAATAATTTCCTAACCCAAAAAATAAACTTTTCGCCCATACCAAAACCAGTTGGTTCAAGCCGTCCTGTATAACGCCAACATGTTGGAACTTTTTCAGGCGTCAAGTCTGGATTTTTTCCCCATGTAATCGTCTGCATATCTAAAATTGCGTAAGCCGAAACATCGGATTGATTATCTTGTGCATCGACCCATTTATTTTGAGTTAATTGATCTAAACTTCTTATGACAATCTCTTTTTTTCCATCATGGGAGAAGTCATCTATTGAGCGGGCAACCATAAAATTATTTTGGGACCCATAAACAGGAATACCATCTACAGTTCGTGAAAATTCGGCAGCAGCATAACTATTAGAAACAAAAACCCTTATTGACTGCTGAACGAGAGCCGACAAAATAACGCTCCCAAAAAAATATAACGAGATCAATAAAAATTGATTAAAAATTTTAATTTTTGCCAAATAATAGCCTGATATTAAGGACATAGGTGCTACAAACAAAAGCATGTAGTTTGGCTGTTTAAAAATCCACATGAAGGGATTAAAAGAAATCACTGTAAATGTAAGAACTAAAATATATCCTATAATCCAGGATAACAATAAAATAACTTCTCTACTGAACAGCCTTTTATCGACCCACAATTTATAAACTCCTAGAACTGTCAACGGGCCCAGTAGCCAGGTATGATTAACCCTTATAAATAAATAATCAAAATAGTAACTAAGATCAGTAATCTTAGAAGGGTCATTTAAAATATTGTCGACCGATTTACCCGGCCTAACATGAACATGCAGTGGATTACCAGTAACTTTCCACATAAGCATCATATTCAGAAAAACCAATAATGAAGCACCTAATATAATCCATATCCAATTAATAGTGAATCGCCTATAGGCAACGGCATACAATAAAAATATAGGCAAGGCCAGAATAGGAACTACTGATTTTATCCAATACGCAAAGCCTAGCGCGGCCCCACAGTAGAAATATTGTTTTTTCGAATTACTTTGTTCCGCATAATAGAAAAGAAAAAAAGCCAACGTTATAAAAAAGGCTAAAGGCGAATCAGCCATCATTCTACCGGCGTAATGTACATGTAGAGGAAGCGCCGCCAACAAAAAAGCCGACATTACCGCAACTTTTTCTCCAAAAACGCGCTTACCAAATATATAAACTAAAACAATTTCGCCTAACGAACATAGTAATGACCACAAATTAGCTGACCACTCGGACACTCCAAATAAAGCCATGGACATGGCGACTGGAATATTAACGCCATACCTAATTGCGCCAATATAATTGGAAACCGGCCAATCCCCATTTAATATCCCAAAGGCTGCATCATTGTATACAACCTCATCAGACCCCATGAAACCGGTATAAAAAACACACCTTAAGATCAGCGCAAACATTAATATTGAGGTAAGCATTGCAATATTTTTTACTATGGCTGAACGACAATTCAATGAAACCCCATGCAAACTATTCATTTAATTCCATATAACTCAATAATTATTAATTTATACTCTCATGATTAAGCGGAACTTTCAGTAACCTAGTAAAGAGTACAATGTATATAATGCCGACATGACCAAAGGGCAATAATGGATTGCTGAAAACAAAGTTATAAGCAGAATTCAAAAATCACATATCTTTTCCAAAACCCTAACAATTTAGGTGCAAATACTCTTAATGACATTATCCAATTGCGGCTCCACGCCTATCCATAACGGCAAACGCAACAATCGATCCGACAGTTCGCTGGTATTATGCATATCGCCAACCGCTCGCCCATATCGTAAACCGGCCGGCGAACTGTGCAGCGGCACGTAATGAAATACCGCATAGATTTCTTGCTCTTTTAATCGGGCGATTGTCTCGGTGCGTTGCTCCAAGGATTCGAGAAGAACATAGTACATGTGGGCATTATGACGGCATTCTGCCGGGATTATCGGGCGGCGCAAATTGCCTGACGCCTCCATTGGGGCAAGCGCTTCGTGATATCGATCCCAAATCGCCAAACGTTTTCGCGTAATTTCTTCCGCCTCTTCCATTTGCGCCCATAAAAAGGCCGCGATGACCTCGCCCGGCAAATAGGATGAGCCGGCATCGACCCAAGTGTATTTGTCGACTTGGCCTCGAAAGAATTGACTGCGGTTCGTGCCTTTTTCGCGAATGATCTCGGCGCGCTCGACGAAACGCGTATCATTAACCAACAGCGCGCCACCTTCGCCGGAAATGATGTTCTTGGTCTCATGAAACGAGTAAGCGCCCAAATGCCCGATCGTACCGAGCGGTCTTCCCTTGTAGGTCGACATGATACCTTGCGCGGCATCCTCGATGACTAATAAATCATGCCGTTCGGCAATCTCCATAATCGCGTCCATTTCGCAACCGACACCGGCATAATGCACAGGAACGATCGCTTTGGTGCGCGGCGTAATGGCCGCTTCTATTAGCGTTTCGTCGATATTCAGCGTGTCCGGACGAATATCGACAAATATCGGCACCGCGCCGCGTAAAACGAAGGCATTAGCAGTCGAGACGAAAGTATAGGACGGCATGATCACTTCGTCGCCAGGCTGAATGTCGGCCAGAATCGCCGCCATTTCCAATGCAGCAGTGCAAGAATGAGTCAACAACGCTTTCCGAGTGCCGGTTTTCTGCTCCAACCAAGCATGGCATTTTTTGGTGAAACTGCCGTCGCCGGATAGATGCCCCATCGTATGCGCTTGAGCGATATACCAAAGCTCGCGGCCGGTCATGTAAGGTTTGTTGAAGGGGGTTTTCATAAGAATTTTATATTTCTCATAAATCTAGGATGATGTTAAAAGTAAAACCAACGATTAGTTAACTACCTAACTTTTTTTGCACTTATTTTTTTACCGCCAACCAAATATTGAAGACCACCTAAGACTCCAACGGCTGCTCTATTGACAAACACTGTCAAAGCCAAAAGTGCGGCATCGGCGGCAGAAATACCAAATTGCGCTAACACAAACACCAAAGCGCCTTCTCGAACACCTAGCCCTCCCGGAGAAATCGGTAAAACAGTCGCTAAATAAACAATGGGCATAGCCACTAACAGCATCGAAGTACTCAACTTGATTTCCAGTGCCTGCGCAATACTGTAAGTGACAGCTATATCAAACAATTGAAAAATAACCGAAAGGATTAATGCAGATAGTAAATGAGTTACTCTTACAGTTTTAAGTGGCGCTAGTCCTTTAGAAGCTTTTAAAACCCAAGTTATAAAACGATTATCAGCACAGCGCCCTTGAAATTGTTGACTAATCGAAAACCGTCTCAACAAAAACGGTAACGCAATAATGCCGCACAATCCCGATAGCGCCAATGTTGGAACAATTCCCACACCCAATCCGCGTGTCGTAATCGGAAAAAAAGAAATACCAACACTCAATAGAAATAATAATGCCAATACGCCCAGGACACGCTCCAGTAATACTGTAGCGGCCACCAGTGATATACTAGCGTCGATTGCTCGATGACATAACCAAATCCTTGTGGCATCGCCACCGATTACACCAGGCATTGCCAAACTGTAAAAAGTACCCGTTAAATAAGCTCGGTACGCAGAAACAACACTATAAAGTTTTTGTGCAGCCCGCAGTAAAATAACCCATCGGAATGCGGCGAAACATATGCCTAGTAATGAAAGTCCAAACGCCGACAATAACCAACGGATATCGGCTTGTCTTAAAACCTTTATAGAACGTTCCCAGTCGACCAAATACACCACGTAAATTAAAGCAGTAATCGCTATGCTAAACTTGAGAATTAATGTTACTTGTCGGCGTTCAATCAAAAGAAGCACCCTATTGCACGCTTAGTTTTAATTTTTGAATAATCCATAAATCAATCTACCTAACACAAATCTTGAATTGCCGAAAGCAGCGACCATTGTTGTTTCCATCCCAACTCAGACTCAGCACGCGAACAATCCATATAAAATTCACGATCACTCTCTTGATGGGTTCGATCAAAAAACAAATTACCCTCATTACCGAAGACAAGATTAATAGTTTCAGCAACTTCACGATTTGTAATTGCCCGTCCCCCTCCGATATTAAAAATCCCGTTAACTTCATTATTATCAATGGAGGCTTCTATAGCTAAAACTACGTCTTTAATATAAACCGTATCACGTGCGCCTCGTCCCTCACCCCATAAAGGCAGTGCTTGTTTAGAACGTGCCAAAGACATAAACTTCATCAGCATTTTGCCGGATTGCAATTGATCGTTACCCAATATCTGCGCTATACGCAAAGAGATTGTTCGCATAGCGCCTTGTTTAGCATATAACATCGCCATCTGTTCGCATGCGATTTTACTGGCACCATAAAAATTTAAAGCAACAGGAAAATCGGACTCCCGAAAAGGAACAGAATTGACAGATGAATACACTGATATCGATGAAGCTTGACAAAATCGTTGGATACCCAATTCATTTGCAACACGTAATATATTTTCAGTCGTCTTTACATTCGCTTCAAAATAAGGCTGAAAACCCAAAGCATCTGCTTCAGCATTGGGCCGCGTCGCCGCTAAATGCACAATCGCATCGACTTGTTTAAAGCAAAGTTTGAGATCATCCTGGCTGTAATTTGTTATTTGTTGACTAACACTTCCGGGGCCCGAATATTCCTTGTCAAAAGGTTTCCGTGCTAATGCAAACACATCATCGCCACGTTCAACAAAGCGTCGAATACATGCGTCGCCCAGCATTCCTGAAGCACCTGTCACCGCTATTTTCATGGTAATCCTCTTTTTATGTAATAGCCTACTTTTTCCATTTGACCATTGATTGCCGGTACGCGCTGACCTTCCTGAAAATAATATTCTTTATATAAAACATCAGAAGGTAAATGATGATTATTCTTTAAGAATTCAGTGTTTGGGGCTTGGTATAAAAACACCAAACTTGAAACAGAAAATTCTTCATAGCCTACAAATGGTTTGATTGGCTTCCCTGTCAATAAACGAAATGATGCGTCAAGTAAATCGTAACCGGTTACTTCTTTGATGAGGCGCCACATATGACAGCCGTCTAGCCGGGGCGTAATTTCGACGATTCTAGGCCCCTGGGAAGTAAGGATAATTTGAAAGTAAACCGGTCCGTTCTTTATATCCAAGGCATGGATACACTGTTTTACTAAGTTTTTGGTTTCCTTTATAAGGATATTTGTTGCTTTTTGCGTCGGCAAGATATGTGCTTGCGGTATCCCCCCGGGATAACCTGAAAGTACCCACCTATCCGAAACCTCGCTAAGAACGACCTGACCATCGACAACAAAAGCATTGACCGAAACTTCTGGCCCTTCGAGTACTTCTTCTAAAATTGCAATACCAGTTCGAGAAGCGTTCAAAGCAGAATCCAGATTATTCGTTATATCTTCGTACGATTCGACCCGTGAAATGCCGCGTTGACCTTGGCTATCGGTCGGTTTAAGCATAGCAGGATAAAAATCCCATCCTTGGATATCGGTAGCGTCTTTTATTACTCGATAGTTAACAGGACTTATATTGTTTTTTGACAAAAAACCTCTGAGCTCTGTCTTACTCTGAAGTAACTTTGCGGTACCCGGTCTAACAAAACTTGGCAAACCCAAACGGTCCGAAATCTCTGCTACAGATGGCATCGCTAAATCCGATCCGACTGAATAAACGAGATCTATACCCTCTTTATTTACAAGCTGTTGAATACTATTAACATCCGTAATGTTAATTAATTCAAAATGATCAATTAAGTCCAAACCCGGACCTTCCTTGCGATAACTACACCCTATAACCCACCATCCATGTTTTTTAAGATATTGAATCGCATCAACTTGTGCCGAACCGATTCCCAGTATTAATGCTTTTTTCACTTATTTTTTCTCTTTGTTGGCGACATACGTCCAGTTAAAAGTTAAATCCGTGTCCAATACTGAATAACCTAGCTTTATAAGTAGGTTCTGATAAGTCCAATTATTGAGCGAAGTTGCAACAATGACGGAATCAAAACCCTTGTCTTTACACCATTGTAGTCGGTGATAATGAAGCGCGGAGGCTAGTCCTTGCTTTCTCTCTTTCGGATCAACCGCCAACAACCCGCCGATAAAACTTCCATTCTCCCCTTTGTTGCCGCTTGCGAATGCAATAAGTTTGCCAGATTTTTCAACGACACTGAAATAGTTATCGCTCGATATATTCGTCAATGAATTCAAAGCCCAATCCACATAAACATTATCGCACTCATTTTCGTCCAGAGCAGGATTGTGGTGATAGTGTCCTTTATATCCGGCATAGGCGCTTCTGACCAACGGCTCGAGCTCATCGTCTTCAGCGCCAGCTCGAATTTGGATGTTTTCGCTTAACGGGATAATAGGAAAGTTCGGCTTTAGACTAACCTCATGATAAATAAATCGTATTCGCCCTTCCATCAAATGAAATCCAATCTTTTCCAAAGCATGAATAATTTTCATCTCCGTACTGGAACATCTTACAATCAGGCAATCTAGACTATGATGCTTGATGAATTTCTCGATTTCAGAAACTTGTTCGACTTCAGTTAAATCAAATGCTCGGCCTATTTTCAATCCAAATCGATTAGAATCGATTTCAGAAATAGCTAAATTCATCAGTTGTTCTTGGGTTGATGAGTTCTTGAGGTTGTTTCGGAACGTATCGTATAAGGCGGTTTTCCCATCGTCCGAAAGTGGAGCCTTGCCAGATATTCGCCGATCACGCCGATCGTAAATAGCTGCATGCCGGCAAACATTGCAATTTCGGCTGCAATAAAAGTAAAACCTGGAACACTGACCTCATGAACAAAACGCAGTATCAAGACATACAAAAAGATGCCAACCCCCACTAATGCCGAAAACAAGCCTAAACTGCTAGCAAATCTCAACGGTGCAGTCGAGTAACCGGTTACCATGCTTAATGTCAGCGACAGCAATTTACGCATTGTATATCCGGAACGTCCATGTTGACGGGGCTGATGGGCTACCTTGATTGCGGCGATTCGGTTAGCCGTCCACGACAGCAAGACATCGATAGAAACCTGGGCGTCCGCAAATTGTGTAAACCCCTTTCTCAAGTCGCTTCTGAATGCTCGAAATGCGCTACTTTTCGACCCCATGTCAGCACCAAGCGCTAAGCGCAAAGATCCCTTGACGATTTTCGAGGATAAATTCCGCCACAACGAATGTTTTCTCTTTTGTGGCTTCCCATAGGCGACATCATGGCCTTCGACCAATGCATCAAGTAATTTTGGAATATCCTCCGGAGGGTTTTGTAAATCATCGTCGATGGTAACGATGAAATCGTATTGAGCTCGCATGATACCCGCCAATAATGCGTTGTGTTGCCCGTAATTACGCATCAGGCTCAGGCCTAATACCGCCGTATCCTGTTCAGCCAGCTTTTCTATAACCTGCCAACTATTATCCTTGCTACAGTCATTCACTAGGATAACTTCGAATGCCTCGGTTGTAGGACTAAGCACTTCTCTCAGTCTAGCGATTAATTCCGGCAGTGTTTGTTCGCTATTATAGACAGGGACAACAACCGATACCGATGTATATTTTGAATTGCTCATCATTAAAGCCCGCTTTTGACTAATTCTTGCAAATATTGTCCATAACTATTTTTCGATAAAACGGCCGCCTGTTTCAGCAATTCCTCATCGCTCAACCAGCCGTTGCGCCAGGCGACCTCCTCGAGACAAGCGACTTTGTAGCCTTGGCGTTTTTCAATCGTTTCGACGAATTGCGCGGCTTCCAGCAAACTTTCGTAAGTTCCGGTATCGAGCCAGGCGAAGCCGCGTCGCAGCAGTTGGACATTGAGTAGCCCACGCTCCAAATATATTTGATTGACGCTGGTGATTTCCAGTTCGCCGCGATGCGAGCGTTCCACCGATTTGGCGATGTCGATGACCTGGTTATCGTAGAAATATAGCCCGGTAACGGCAAAGTTGGATTTCGGTTTTTTGGGTTTTTCTTCTATCGATAGCGCTCTAAGGTTTTTATCGAATTCGACGACGCCAAAGCGTTCCGGGTCTTTGACTTGATAACCGAATACCGTGGCGCCTTCTTCGCGGGCCGCCGCATTTCTTAAATAGGGTGTAAATCCTTGTCCGTAAAATATGTTATCGCCAAGCACCAAGCAAACCGGATCGTTGCCGATAAACGATTCGCCGATTAGAAAGGCTTGCGCTAAACCGTCCGGTTTGGGTTGCACGGCATAGGTAATAGAAACGCCGAATTGGCTGCCGTCTTTAAGCAAGCGTTGGAAGGGTACCTGATCTTCTGGCGTTGTGATGACCAGTATATTTCGTATACCGGCCAGCATTAGCACCGACAACGGATAATAGATCATCGGCTTGTCGTATATCGGCAAGAGTTGCTTGGAAACGCCCATCGTGATCGGGTACAGGCGTGTGCCGCTGCCGCCTGCGAGTATGATGCCTTTTCTGCTCAATGTGCCGCCTCTTTCGATTTTGTGTTTCTATGATAGCTCAAGTTTGCATGCTCGCTTGGAAAATTGAATACAATCCGGTTTCAGTTGTATTTGACATGTCCGATGGTAACTATTCAGTCCTCCGGCAATTATCGTTCCCACGCGCTGCGCTCATCGTTATACATAAGTCAAAAATTACCCTTTTGCAACCTTAACCAATGAGACCTCGATACCATTTATTGTTACTTAACACTTTCGGCCTCGAGATCGCGATCAGGGGATCGCTCCCACAGAGCGTCCGCCGCTCTCTGTGGGAGCGGCGCCTTCATCGCGACTATCGAAGCCAGTAATGCTCAAACACCAATAGCCTTTCCGGACAACACAACCATTTAGCGCTCGATCGCTACTTTTTGCACAATTAGGTATATTTATACTTATGCTCTGGAGCGTGGGAACGATAAGGGGGATGTGAATAATTACGTCCGATGAGTGCCGGTGGTTTTAAGTTGCCTGCTAATTGAAAGACCGTTTTTTCTTGGTCGAGCCATGCGTTGTTTCACTAGTTCTCATCGTTGTTCATAACTCGAAGATTCCGCCTTGCCATTTTAGCTAATGTGACTTCGATAGTCATTTATTGTCACCTAACGCTCTCGGCTTCGAAATCGCGATCTGGGGATCGCTCCCACAAGTGGAAATCAGCTTGTCGCTTGTTCGACTTCAAAGCCTACCACCGTACGGCTGTCTTTGCTGAATTCTACGCCGATCAGGTGGATCGCTTGATTTAAGCTTCGGTATTTGTCGGCATAGCGTTTGTCTTTCAACTGCTGTATGGCTTTTCCTTCCGGGACTAATTCGACCACTTTGAATTCGAATAGATAAATCTGATTGTTGAAGCGGACTGTCATGTCGATGCGGCCTTGGTGGGTAACGTCTTCCAAGATGATGTCTAAGCCTAATGCAGCGATGTGACTGTAGAATACGCTGGCGTAGTAGCCTTCGTATTGTGCTATCGGGTTGTTGCGGTACCAGTCGTTCGGGATGCTGGCATAGAGGCTTTCGAAATGGGTTTTTAGGCCGTCGAAGTCGTTTGCATGCAGCAGATCGTAAAGCCGGCTTTCCAGTTCGCTGGCGCGCCCCGGATTGCCGATCAGCACTTTGATTAGTGCATCATTTAGCGCGCTTTTCACTTCCAGATTCGGATAGCCGAGCGTGTATTCTATACGTGCGCCGATGGTTCGACTGCCGGTAAAAGTCAAGTAGCCGGTTTGCCAGAGTAAGGCTTCGGTGGCGATGTTTTCGACGTCGAATGCGGACAGTAAGGCGATATCGCCTCGTATATGCTCTAGGGTCGGCAGATAAAAGCCACGCTCGGTCAATACGTCAATCAAGAACGTCGGTGTGCCGGTTTCGAACCAGTACGGTTTGAATTCTCGGGTGCTGAATAGCAGTAATAGATCGAACGGGTTGTACACCGCTTCGCCGAGCCAGTTGTAGCCGTTGTACCAGTCTTGCATTTGCCTTCGATCCAGCCCTTCGAGTTCCGGCGCAAACACTTGATCGAGATCGTTTTCGGTGTAACCGCACAAGGCCGAATAACGCTTGTCGACGGTGATGTCTTGTAGGTTGTTCAATCCGGAAAATAAACTCACTTTGCTGAACTTCGAGACACCGGTCAGAAAGGCAAAGCGAATATGGGCGTCTTGCCCTTTGATAACCGAATACAGGTTGCGTAAGCCATCGCGCATTTCGCGGGCTATTTCCGGTTTGGTCAGGTTGTCCAGAATCGGCTTGTCATATTCATCGATCAGAATGACGACACGTTGCCCGGTTTCGGCATGCGTTTGTTCGATCAATTCGGCAAAACGGCCCGCGATGCTTTTCGCTTGCGGTGTGCATTGCAACGACTTTTCGTGTTCGGCCAATATTTCCCGAATCCGTTCGTCCAACGCTTCGCGGCTTTGTAATACGCCTTCGGCAAAGCTGATGCGAATCACCGGACACTGTTTCGACCAGTCCCAGCGGTCATGGCAGTACAGTCCCTGAAACAGCGCTTCGTTGCCGGCGAACAGTTCGCCGATCGTGTCTAGCAACAAGGATTTTCCGAAGCGGCGCGGGCGGGATAGGAAATAATGCGTGCCTTCGTCGATTAACTGCAATATAAAGCGCGTTTTATCGACATAGTAATAGTCGTCTTCGCGGATTTTCTCGAAGGTTTGTATGCCGATGGGGAGTTTTTTTCGGGTCATGTGCTTGATTTCGGATTTTAAATGTGTTTTGGCAGAAGCCGTAGGTCGGGTTAGCGCATTAGGCTTCGATACCGTTTAGTGTTACCTGGCCTTTCGGGCCTCGAAATCGCGACGTAGGCGTCGCTCCCACATACAAACGGCGAATTACAAACCAGCCTCTCCCTTTGTAAAATGCGGATTGAGGGGGGGGGTAGTTTAATTTTCATTCTGCATCGGGCTGGCTTGTTGCTGTAGATAATTCAGCACATCTTCGTTTTCGACTCGTTCGTAAATCATTTCGACCGGTATACGGCAATCGATTGTTTCTAAGTGTAATTCATCGCCCATGAAATAATGTTCCGATTGCCAATGGTTTTTTCGTCGGCATATTTCCACGTCGACAAAGTCTTGTTCGGTCACGATGTATTCTTGCAGACTTTCCAAGCTTTGATAGGCCTGTCTTTTTAGCGTTTGATCGATTTTTCGCGTGGCTTTGGATAAGACTTCGACGATGAGTATCGGTGCATCGGTGACGCCGTAGTCGTTGCCCTGATGATTGCATACAACCAGCACGTCGGGATAATAAAAATCTTCGGCGACTTGTACTTTCATATCCGATGCGAACGGTTCGCAGGGAGTTTTTCTTAATTTAGCATGGAGAGCGCTGAGTATATTGGCGACGATACGATTATGATTGGTGCTCGCGCCGGCCATCGCATAGACTTGACCGTCGATGTATTCGTGTTTGATTTCGCTCTGCAGTTCGCCTTCCAGATAATCGTGTATCGATACTGAGTCGATCTTGTATTTCAGGTTCATCTTCGTTGTACCTCTTTTTACGAAAGTATTCAGACCCCGTTGGCAAATTACCGCAATCCAGGCGTATTGTTGGCATCCCCCTTTGAAAAAGGGCGATTGAGGGGGGGGGTATTTAAAAAATCTCCCCTAGCCCCTCGACAATTGCTCCTGCATTGCCCTACCTCCTGCATCCTTGCAGTCGTCTTTTTCAAAGAGGGGGCTGAATACTTATCTTTTTCCTGATTAGCAAGTTTCTTCAGCTAAAGCCCAAAAACCAGCATATCCCTAGCAGGACGGGGTTTGCAACCCCGTCCTAAACGTTTTGACTTTGGCCGAAGTCAGCCGAAATGTTTAGGGCAAACCGAAACGTTGGGGACGGGTTAAATAACCCGTCCCGCAGAAGTGGCTACCACTGGCCACTGCTCGGACAGTTGGCTTCGGCAAGCTGAAGCATCTTGCTAATCAGGGACCTTTTTATTCGTCGCTGCCAATAACTTTATTCCGCACCCGATTATGGCGATGTTTCGACGTCGAAGCCGACAACAGTTCGGCTATCTTTGCTGAATTCCACGCCGATTAAATGGATCGGTTGGCTTAAGCTTCGATATTTGTCGGCATAGCGTTTGTCTTTCAGTTGCTGTAAGGCTTTTCCTTCCGGCGCCAATTCGACGACTTTGAATTCGAATAGATAGATTTGTTCGTTGAATCGGACTGCCATGTCGATGCGGCCTTGGTGCGTGACGTCTTCTAAGATGATGTCCAAGCCTAAGGCCGCGATGTGGCTATAGAATACGCTGGCGTAAAAACCTTCGTATTGCGCGATCGGGTTGTTTCGGTACCAATCGTTCGGGATGCTGGCATAGAGGCTTTCGAAATGTGTTTTCAGACCGGTGAAGTCGTTCGCGTAGAGTCGATCGTAAAGCCGGCTTTCCAGTTCGCTGGCCCGCCCCGGATTGCCGATCATGGCTTTGACCAAGGCATCGTTTAACGCGCTTTTCACTTCCAAATTCGGATAGCCGAGCGTGTATTCGATTCGTGCACCGATGGTCCGGCTGCCGGTAAAGGTCAAATAGCCGGTTTGCCAAAGCAGGGCTTCGGGGGCGATATGTTCGACATCGAACGCCGATAGTAAGGCAATATCGACACGCAGGCTAGCCAATGTCGGCAGAAAAAAACCGCGTTGCGTCAAGATATCGATCAAGAACGTCGGCGTGCCGGTTTCAAACCAAAACGGTTTGAATTCTCGGGTGCTGAATAACAGCAACAAATCGAACGGGTTGTAGACCGCCTCCCCCATCCAGTTGTAGCCGTTATACCACTCGCGCATCTGTTCGCGGTCGAGCCCTTCCAGTTCCGGCGCAAATACCGTGTCGACATCTTCGGCGGTGTAGCCGCAAAGGGCCGAGTAGCGTTTGTCTACAGTGATGTCTTGCAGATTGTTGAGCCCGGAAAACAAGCTGACTTTGCTGAATTTCGACACGCCGGTTAGAAATGCAAAGCGTATGTGGGCGTCCGAGTCTTTGATTACCGAATATAAGTTGCGCAAGCCATGGCGTATTTCGGCGGCGAGTGCCGGGTTAGTAATGTTATCCAATATCGGTTTGTCGTATTCGTCGATCAACACGACGACTCTTTCACTCGCTTTTTTGGCCGCATTTTGTATCAGTTCGGCAAAACAGCCCGGTATATCCGTTTCGTCGCTACAGTTGAGCCCGAGATTTTCTCTATTGGTACGCAATAAGGCGAGTATGCGGCGCTCCAAATCCGCTACGCTTCGCACCACGCCGCCTCCGAAGCTGATACGAATCACCGGATAGCGTTTGGACCAATCCCATCGCTCATGACAATACAGCCCTTTAAACAGCGCTTCGTTGCCGGCAAACAGCTCGCCTATCGTATCTAAAAGCAAGGACTTGCCGAAGCGGCGCGGGCGGGATAGGAAATAATGCGTGCCTTCGTCGATTAACTGCAATATAAAGCGCGTTTTATCGACATAGTAATAGTCGTCTTCGCGGATTTTCTCGAAGGTTTGTATGCCGATGGGGAGTTTTTTTCGGGTCATGTGCTTGATTTCGGATTTTGAATGTGTTATAGCAGAAGCCGTAGGTCGGGTTAGCGCATTAGGCTTCGATACCGTTTAGTGTTACCTGGCCTTTCGGGCCTCGAAATCGCGACGTAGGCGTCGCTCCCACATTCAAACGGCGAATTACAAACCAGTCTGTCCCTTTGTAAAATGCGGATTGAGGGGGGTTAGTTTAATTTTCATTCTGCATCGGGCTGGCTTGTTGCTGTAGATAATTCAGCACATCTTCGTTTTCGACCCGTTCGTAAATCATTTCGACCGGTATACGGCAATCGATTGTTTCTAAGTGTAATTCATCGCCCATGAAATAATGTTCCGATTGCCAATGGTTTTTTCGTCGGCATATTTCCACGTCGACAAAGTCTTGTTCGATCACGACGTATTCTTGCAGACTTTCTAAGCTTTGATAAGCCTGTCTTTTTAGCGTTTGATCGATTTTTCGGGTTGCTTTCGATAAGACTTCGACGATGAGTATCGGCGCATCGGTTACGCCGTAGTCGTTGCCCTGATGATTGCATACAACCAGCACGTCGGGATAATAAAAATCTTCGGCGACTTGTACTTTCATATCCGATGCGAACGGTTCGCAAACAGTATGCCGTAAATGACTGCCCAATTCCCGGCTTAGGTTGGCGACGATGCGATTATGATTCGTGCTCGCGCCGGCCATCGCATAGACTTGCCCATCGATGTATTCGTGTTTGATTTTGCTTTGCAGCTCGCCTTCCAGATAATCGTGTATCGATACTGAGTCGTTCTTGTATTTTAGGTTCATCGTTGCTGCTCCTCTTATTCCTTGTCGCGACGTAGGTGTTGCTCCCACAGGCTTTTCCGCTGTTTCCCATGCTAGAGAGCACTGTCATTAAGTTAAGGGAAAGCCGTCATTCCGCCAGTCCATGGCGGAATGACGGCTGGAATTGGCGACGTCCAATTACACGAAATTGCCGGCAAAAATATACAGATAAGGTTCTTTTTTCATAACTAGCTGAAATACTATGTCAATGCCAAAACATAATAAACAATATCGTATCTGCGCTTCACGAAATTTCAGATTAAACATTCAATGTATCCATCAAGTCGATCATGAATTCCATTTCTTCCTCATCGACTTTTTCCCACCCTTTAAAACCCAGGCTTTCCAATACACCACCCCCTTTTGTTTCCTCGGCCATTTTTAACAAACACTTTTCGAATAATTCTTTTTTGTCTTTGAGTTTTGGGCCTATCATCAAGGAGTGGTGAATCACGCCGATTTGGCTTCGCACTAGAATTCGTAAGCGTTTTTTGATCATTTCGGATAAATCGTCGTAGGCCTCGGCCAAAAAAATTCCAACATCGGCATCGCCTTGCAATAAATGTTTCGCAACTAATATGTAGGTATCGCAAGGTACGCCTTGTATGTTGCCGACATCCAGATCGCCCGGTTCGAGCATGATCATGCCCATTAGGCGCACATCCGGATCGTCGGTATAGGAAACTCTTGTGCCAGGCTTTAAATCGGTCACACATTGAATCGCACTGTCGGCATTGACGGCAATGATCGCTTCATCGGATTCGCCTTGCGGTTTCACTAAGGGCATAAATCCTTTTTCTCGCACCAGCATGGCTGCGTCGAATGGGTTGGCGTAAATCAAATCGATTTGATCATGCGCAATCGCCTCCCGCTGCAATTGAAAGTCGTTGTATATTTCCAGATGTATCGCCGAATCGGTTTGCTTTTGCAACCAAGTGTTGAAGATATACCAACCGGATAGATGATCCGGCGTAAAATCCGGACTGACAGTGAATTTGAAAGTCATGCGCGCTCCTGTTGTATCATAGCCGAATAGAGTTTAATGCTTTCTTCCACCTTGGTTCGTGAAGGTTTTCTTCTAACCGAAGTGTATCCGACGACTTTACCTTGCCGAACATTCGGGATCACGGTAGCCTTTACCCAATAATATGCGCCGTCTTTACGTAGATTCTTGACAAAACCCTGCCATTTATCGCCGCGATTGACGGTATCCCAAAGATCCTTGAAGGCCGCCGAAGGCATGTCGGGGTGCCTCAGGATGGAATGCGGCGCGCCAATCAATTCTGCCTCGGTATAGCCCGACATATCGACGAACGATTGATTGACATGCGTGATTATGCCTTCCGGGTCGGTCGTCGAAACGATTAACTTGCCATCCGGGTAGGGTATTTCCGATTCGTTATATAACACTCTGCGACGAATACCGCCGTAAAGCTCAAGCGTCGCTTCCTGGTATTCGCCCTTGATAAACTCGGGTTGCATATCGTGTATCATGTCGGTCACCTAATCGTTGCTTGGCGGTCTAAAGCATTTCGGAGATATGTTGAGCGGCTCGTTTGACATCGAGGAAAATCAAACCTAGCTTGGCATTGGGTTTTGCCAGTACGGTCAACACCGCCTCTTCGCCCGCATAAGTCATCAGCACATAGCCTCTGTCGGCCTTGATCAATACTTGCTCGAGCGTGCCCCGCCCCAGTTCCTGGGCTGTTCTGTCGCCTAATGAAAGCATTGCTGCACTCATTGCGCCGACCCGGTCTTCATCCATTCCGGCCGGTAATACGCAAGCCATCATCAAACCATCGGTAGATATTACACCGGATGCTTCGATATCGGCTGATGTTCCATTTAACTCAGTTAACACGGACGTCAACATATCTGCTCGCATAGCAGTCTCCTTAGATAATCATAAAAACGATTGATAATTTCATCCTCCAACGATGCATTTTGTCGCTAACGCGGGGATCGAGTAATGCTCCCTTTTGATCAAAAAACCGTCTAATAACAAAAGGTATGGGGTATGTCTATCGAGGGACCGCCGTGCTGCCGTCATCCCAGCTAGCCACACCCCATACCCTATAAAGTTAGCCATTTTTTGAGTCACTGCCATTAAGTTAAGCCATCACAGAATTAAGTAATGCTTGTATCCAGGATCTACTTTGCCTCAAAAGCTTGCCATCCATGGCACTGGATTCCGCCAGTCCACGGCGGAATGACGGGCTTCCCTTAACTTAATGGCAATGATTTTTTGAGCATAAAGGGAGTAGCTTTATTTTCGGTTAGCCGCATAACGACTGAACAAGGCCCAAACCAGCTCGACGAATTCGGGCCGATTAAAATGAGGCATGCCGCTGATTGCAACGATAAATCGAGTTTCGCCTATAAATAAGGGCCAAAAGCCGACCTGGCTATTGCCTGCAGCATCGACAACGGCCCACGCATGACTATTCAAGCCCATGTTATTGAATAGCAATCCGGAGCGCCGCTCATGTATCGAGGCAATTTCAGCACCGAGAGCCGACAATTCTTCGGCCGTTTCATGCGCGAAACCATGACAAACCAAATAAAAACCTTGATGATCGGCCAATAACACCTTGCCGTTTTCAGTGAGGCTCCCCAGCATGTTCGGCAAAATTTGCTCGAATGCGCCGGACGGAGCCTCAATGGCTTGTTCGAGCCCTTGCACCAATCCAAGCCTTTGACAATGATGCAATCGTTCGAAACAGATGTGCGGTTCGTCGTTTTCCATTAACGTAAGTAAGCTGTCTTCTGTCAGTGCCGGGGTTCTTTGTTGCCGAAATAAACTTCTTAAAAATTGCCGGGCTTTGTCTTGTTCCCGCGAAGCAACCGCATAATATGCGCCCGCCGGCGTCGGCAACAAAAATAGGCCCTCCGACAGTTTATAATCGGCCATGTCAAGCCTCCAAGCCGGGATCCAACGAATACAGCAGTGCCTGTATCAATAATGAAACATCGTTCTTTACTCGGGCATCGACAGTAAAAACCGGAATATTCATGTCCATTTCTTTAAGTTTTTTATGATAATCATTGATTACCGGACGGCTACTTAAATCCATTTGTGTCACGCCAATCGCGACTTGCGTTTTCTCGATAAAGTCGGAGAACGCCTCCAAAAAAAATTTCATATCCTGAAAAGGATCGGTGCGCGTATTATCCAATAGCAATATCAAGCCAATACCGCCCGATGTCAAAATGTCCCACATGAAATCAAAACGCTCTTGCCCCGGCGTGCCATACAAATGTAATTTTTCCCCGCCTGCCAAATTCATTACGCCATAATCCATCGCAACGGTTGTCCCTGCTTTTCGGCTTTTGGTCATATCGCTGGCTGCTGCGTCGGTTTTAATCGGTGCAATATCGCTAATCGATTGGATCGCAGTGGTTTTTCCCGCACCGACCGGCCCGGTAAAAATAATTTTATATTGGCTCATTACTGTCTAGTCCATTGAGTTTATTGACTCTAAGTTTATCGATGATGCGGCTCAGTAAGCTCTTGTTGCGGTTAGGCTTTAGCTCGGGCGGCAGAATGTCGCAATCTGCATTCCTGTCGCTTTGTTTGAGCAGTCCTAACGCACTTGCCGCGCTAATGAAGACAAAGACATATTCGGGTTTTATATGGAGTAACCCGGCAATTTTTATCGGAGCGACCGGTTTATCGATCAATAATGCGGCAATTCGAAGTGCATGCGGCGTCACGACTAAGCGGGTTAAATTGGGCCATTGTTTTAAATACACCGGGCGTTCGATATCGATATGTCTTGGGTATCGCCCTTTAGAGGTCCAGCAGGCAAGTTTCCATACAATCGCCTCCATATTTTGAAACTTATCCAAGGCACCGTTAAGGATTAACTTCGGGTCCGGCCAGCTGATCGACATTTTTTTAGAGCTATTTTTGTTGATCGCCAAACCGGAAAAAGCGCGTAATTGTTTATCGTCAGCATCCAACCATATTTCGTTGCTACGCGGCAGTATCAACATTAGCTTCCATCCGGTGTGTAGTTGCAACACCTGATCCCTATCCTTTGCTACTTTGATAGCCGATTGCACGAAGCCTTGAAAATATTCTTTCGGATTATAAGCGGCGCGCTTCAGTTGCTCGATATTATTGATATCCAATGGCTCAAGCCCCGCCGATAATACTGAAAACCCTTTATCGCTTAATTGCATCGCGGTTTGATGTTTAGCCGATTTATTACGCTCGCTTGCATCGACTTCAAGCTGTTTTTTAGTCGGCTCCGATACCTGATGGTTAGTGATAGGGGATGTGCGAGAATTCGTCGACGACTCTTTCTCTTTAAGGAGACCGGGTTTAGCCGAAGCAATTGAGCGATTTTGTTGTAATTGCCGAAGCTGAGTTCTAATCTTATCGAGCGCCGCCAACATCGACTCGACTTGTACCGGTTTTTTAATGTAGAAAACACCTTCGCGACTTATTTCTTGCAATGACAAAACGATCAGAGGGCGATGCAAAGTCTCGCTAAACCGTTTACTCAATAATAACCGGCCTTCTCGCAAATCCGCATCGATAATTTCCAAGTCCGCCTCAAGAAAATCGACTATCGTGACGCCGGCAGCCTTACACGGGCCATGGAGATATAAAGTGAGCGTTTTTCGAGTTCGCTCATCCATCCCGGAAAGCACGACTTTTAGCGTTTCTTTAGTTGATTTCTTTAGCATCGCTGAGCTCTTTGAAATAATCATTTAATGCGATCCACGCAGCAGGCACATTGGTATTTTGTTGCCGCAACGCGGCAAAAGCGCGCGCAAACCGGGGACGATCATGGGTAGAGCGGTATAATTCCAATAAGGCATCTTGTAAATCAATACGCTCGGGTTGTTCCGTCATCGCTTGTTCCAATATAGCCATCGCCTCGCTTAATTGACTATATTCGACTGCGTCTTGGGCCAACTGTAGAGGATCTCGAGAGCCGCTATCCGATGAACTCATTTTTTCTATCACTTGCGTGCAGCCTAGCGTTCCTTCAGTTAAAAGACTAAAACGACTGCTCGGCAGTTTTGCAACGAATTCATTATCTTCGTTGATCGCAACCATCAGAATATCTCTCTGAGACGAAGTCAATTTCGACCGCGAACCGAGAATCATTCGCCGAGCGATAGGTTTTCCCCGGTTATTCAATACCATCAAAAAATCGACTAACGCCGCAAACAAAGCTTCCTGCCAATCCTTGCCATAGCAAAGATAAATACGCCGGATATGATTGCTGAGGTTTTGAGGATTCCGAACTATTTCATGGGCTAGAAATTCAGCCAATGCGTCTATGTCTTGTTCGATATGGTCGAATATGCGCTCCGGTAACCCCAATATAATGCGGAACCGGTCGTTCTCAGTAGCGGTTAAGCTTGATTCATGCTCAATAAAAATGAGTCGATTCTTCATAATCGTATCTTGATATCAACAATTTCCACAAAATCATAGTGAAAATTAAACTTGATTTCTGAAATCACGATCACATTTGTAGCAATTCTGCCGTAACAACAGAATAACTAGTACGGATAATCAGTAGCAAATTAATTTCTTTCTCGTCTTTCCGAAGCCGTTTTACTCCCTTTTGATCGAAAAAACTTCTAAGAATTATACCCTTTGCTTGTCAAATTTCGGTGCTGGGTTGCCCGTCAAAGGACGCCGTAAATACCAGCAATTCCCAATTTGGAAATCAAAAAGGGTGTGGGTATGCTTGGCGACACTGCCATTAAGTTAAGGATTTTTCCGTTCGCCCTGAGCCTGTCGAAGGGTGAATGGAAAAATCCTGGGTCGATAAGGAATATGCACAAAATAACTTCTACAAGTAGTAGGCTTTGCGGAGGTTCGGTGACTCGCTTGACAGGACGCCGTGAATACGTCCATGTAGGCTTGACGGCGGCTATCCCTGCCGCCGACACCTGTCAATCGAGCCACCGCCCCCCTTCCAACAGTTGTCTAAGTTATTTCATGCTCGTTCCTAAGTTAAGCCGTCCATGGTTCGACAGGCTCACCACGAACGGCTTAACTTAATGGCAGTGATGCTTGGCGAGGATGTCGGCAGCAGGGCAGATTTTTGCTCCTCGGCAACTCCATGGCTAATGCCGAAATTTGAAGTGCGAAAGGTATAAGTAGAACCTTTCTTAGGCTAATCTCTCGCTATCCATACCGAATCGAGATTATGCGTTCTTTTTACTCTGGCTGCATAAGCGGACGCCTCATCCCGGCTCTTAAATCCGGAAACCGATAACCTATACCAAGTTTCTCCTTTAACTTGCACCGGAATAACCTTGGCAGGTACACCCTGTCTTGAGAATTCAGCGGCTTTTCTATTGGCGTACCAGTCTTGCTTAAAGGAAATCAGATTCACCGACCAACTAGCCGAAGGTGCTGCGGCTCTTGGCGGACTTCGTCTTACCGGGGCTGACGGTTTGCTTACCGTTTTTTTGACAGGAGGAGCGGTCGCCTTAGCCAACTTCTTTTCCAATTCTTTAATTTTGGCTTCCAATGCTGCTACTTGATTAGCGTCTTCGGGAACATCGGATAGCGGAGGCGAGCCTTCCGCTTGCTCGGTTTCCTTTGCCTTATCGGCCGGCGTTGCCTCGGCCATGCTTGCCGCTCCTGCAAGTTGAGCTTCCGGAGAAACCGCTCCATTCGTTTCCGTTTCTGCAAGCTTCGGTGCCACCGGTGTTAACGGAATGACCTCAATTTTATCGCCTTCAGTAGGTTCATCTTGCAAAGCCATTGGCGCTGGGCTTGTTTGAGCGGCTTCCGGCATACTGTTTTTGATCAACAAAGCATTCAATTCGGCTTGATTTTCTTCCAAGGTGCCGATTAATTCGGTCAATGACTCGATTTCATTATCGCTTTGCAAAGCCAAATAGGCGAACACGCCGGCTGTTAATAAAGCCACAACGGCAATGGCCATTGCCACATAAGTAATCGTCGGTATTTTACCGCCATTGTCGAGTTGCTTTTTTAATTGACTTTGCGCCTTAGACAATCGATCGATTTCATCGGTCTGCCCCTGGCTCGTCGAAGCGCTCATTGTAGCCAATTGTTGCTTTAAAATTTCCTGCTCACTAAATAATTGGCTGATTTGTGTCGTAATAACATCATCGACGACTTCTTTATGGCGCGCATCCGCCGTCATCGCTTCTGGGAGCGCCGAGTCATCGTTATAGACCGCAAAGTCCTGCTCCGTCCGATCCGGTTCTTGCTCAGCTTCTTCAGAATCTTCCATTGCTCGAGGATTTTCTTCTACTTCGTCGAATGCTATATTCTCGTCCTGGGTCGTTGTAAATTCGTCAAATTCATCTTCCTGATCGGAAATATCGAATTCCGCTAAAGTAAAGTCATCGCTGTCAAAACCTGTTTCGGAAACCGCTTCGACCTCTTCTTCTTTCGGTGAGGAAAAAACCGGGCTTGGTTCCGGTTCAGGCTCCGACTCAGTTTCTGCAAACTCGTCGAAACCTAAATCTGAAAATTCGTCGATTTCTGCCATTGCTGAATCTTCAGAAAAATCGACCTGCACCGTGGCTTGATCGATATCGCTTTCAGCCTCTGAAAGCTCGTTATCAGTATTTAAATCATTGGCAAGTTCATCGTTTATTTGGTCTCCGGCTGCCGAATCATCGGCAAATAACTGCTCGAATTCGTCTTCGTCATCGGACAACTCTTGTTCATCAAAGGCGCTATCCATCAACAATTTGTCGATAGCGTCATCATCATTCATTAACTCATCGCTATCGATTAACGAAGCCGCATCATCGAGCATCGAATCTAAATCATCGGCAAAGGTTTTAGGCGATACTGACTTTTTTTTATCTTCTGAGTCGGCCATGGTTGAACGGTCTCTTTTTGAAATAGTTGAATAGCGTTTATTATAGTGTTTTACGCAGCTTTTGTGATTTTGCCGCTTACTAATTCATGCTATTCGACTACAATCCATTCATCGCTGATGCCGCTGCCCCATCAAAACTCCAATTCAACTTCCCCTTCATAATCGAATGGAAGCGTTATTAGGCTGCGCATTAAACCCAGATGCCCGGTCAATTGGTAGCGAATGGGAGCGCCATCACGCCGAGTCAATTGACGTAAAAGCGTCTTTAAATTGACGCTCACGGGCAATTCGACAACGTATTCACCATATTCGGGAATCGTAATTTCCTGATCGCTAACGCCTTGAGCAAAATCAGCGTCATTAAGTTTCAGTACATAGGCCATGTCTCTTATCGCTAATTCGGAATCATTCCTATTTTCCAGGCGTAAGCGTATATTAAAACGCTGTTCGAATAAGCCGAACTGTGAAGGCTTAATAGCCAGCAATTTAACCTTTGGCGCTTTGAAATCGGCATACATCCATGTGCACGCATTAAGCTGCGAGGCAACAATCACCACCGCTAAAAATTGACTCCATTTCACCGAAAAAACCTACTGTTAAAAAAAGGAGCAATCCTACCGCATCTTTCTCTTATACAATAGTAATCGCTTAAGCATCCAGCAATTCCCAATTTGGAGATCAAAAAGGGTGTGGGGTATGCTTGGCGAGGATGTCGGCAGCAGGGCAGATTTTTGCTCCATGCAAAATCTGCATTCACGCCATCCTTGGCGTTCGAGCTGCCGCCAAGCCCCCATGGATGGGTTTACGGCGTTCCTCGACAGGCATACCCCACACCCTAAAATCGGCGAAACTGCTCAAACTGGGAATTGCTGTTAAGCATCCGTATTCAATTACCGGTAAAATAGACGCCAATTCATATCCATAAACAAATAGCATGACACTCGACGACGAATTTTCCGAAAAAGCCGGGCAATTAATCGAAGCCGGACGCTTTATCGACAGCAAAGGCTGGGTACCGGCAACTAGCGGTAATTTTTCCGCACGACTATCTAATGGCAACGTAGCTATTACCGTTTCAGGCAAACATAAAGGTCGACTGAGCGCCGAGGACATCATGCTTATCGCTCCTGACGGTACGTCACTTGACGGTAAAAAACCGTCAGCCGAAACACTATTGCATACAGCGCTGTATCAAAGATTTCCGGATACTCAAGCCGTTTTACACCCACATTCGTTAAATGCCACGCTCATATCCAAGCTATTTAAAACCGAGCTGGTACTCGACGATTATGAACTTTTGAAAGCGTTACCCGATATCGATACACATGAAACGCGCATCAGCATTCCCATTTTCGCGAATGATCAAAATATGCATAGACTTTCAGCTACGATCGATGCTTATATGGATCGACGCGAGTCAACTTATGCTTATATTATCTCGGGACACGGCTATTACACATGGGGCCGGAGTGTCGATGATGCGCTAAGGCATGTTGAAGCGTTGGAGTTTTTATTTGACTGTGAAATACGACTGTACGGAGCCTTAAACCGATGAGCGCCTTGACTATATACCCTGATAATGACCCGAATAACAGCAATACCTATCTTGATTTCAGCGATATACAAACCCGGCTGACACCACTGAATGTCCGTTTCGAACGTTGGAGCGCGGAATTCGTGCTTCCGGACGATGCCGACCAGGATGCTATATTAGAAGCCTATCGGCAACCGATTGACCGCTTACAAGAAGAATACGGTTTTCAATCCGTCGATGTTATCGGTATCAGCCCGAATCACCCCGATAAAGCGGCATTACGACAAAAGTTTTTATCCGAACACATCCATGACGATTTCGAAGTCCGTTTTTTCATTGAGGGAAGAGGGCTATTTTCCTTACATGTCGACGACGAGGTGTATTGCATTTTATGCGAGCAAGGCGATTTAATCAGTGTTCCGGCAGGCGCCAAACACTGGTTCGACATGGGCGAAAATCCGAATTTCCGATGTATTCGCTTGTTCACGACACCGGACGGCTGGGTCGCGAATTTCACCGGTAGCAAAATTTCCGAACAATTCCCCAGCTTCGACGACTATATTCAACAATTGGAGTAAAACTCTGACTCCCTTAGGAATGAGCTCGAAATAACTAGGCTATTCATTACCTCACTGTAACCATCAACCAGAAAAGCTGGATACCTATCGTTCCCACGCTCTGCGCCACTGCCATTAAGTTAAGGGAAGCCCGTCATTCCGCCATGGATGGCAAGCTTTTGAAGCACATTAGAGCCTGAATGCAAGCATTACTTATTTCTGTGATGGCTTAACTTAATGGCTGTGACGCTCTGCGCTCGTCGTTATACACAAGTACCGTTACACTTGCTGAACAGATTATATCGAATATCTGGGAACGGTGATGTTTGATAGGTCTCTGGATATTAAACGTCAGTGGCTTCGATAGTCGCGACGAAGGCGTCGCTCCCACAGCAGGGCGGCGGATACTCTGTGGGAGCGATCCCCTGATCGCGATTTCGAAGTCGGGTACGTTAGGGAACCATAAATGGTATCGAAGTCACATTATCTAAAAGAAGGCAAGACGGTATACCCTTTGCTTGTCAAATTTCGGTGCCGGGGTGCCCATCAAAGGACGCCGTAACTATGTCCATGTAGGCTCTATGATAGCATCCATGCTATCAAAGCCTTTGCGAGCGCCATGGATGGCGTGAATGTCGATTTTGCAGGAGCAAAATCGACCTAACACCCCGGCACCTCCATAGGCTAATGCCGAAATTTGAAGTGCGAAAGGTATATAACGACCTGATTAGCAAGTTTCTTCAGCTAAAGCCCAAAAACCAGCATATCCCTAGCAGGACGGGGTTTGCAACCCCGTTCTAAACGTTTTGACTTTGGCCGAAGTCAGCCGAAATGTTTAGGGCAAACCGAAACGTTGGGGACGGGTTAAATAACCCGTCCCGCAGAAGTGGCTAAGACTGGTCACTGCTCGGACAGTTGGCTTCGGCAAGCTGAAGCATCTTGCTAATCAGGTATAACGATGTGCGCTCTGCGTGGGAACCATTCAAAAAAGTTATTTTATCCTTGTGCCTTGCTGAAGATTCGTTCAACTGTGTTTGGTAATGAGGTATACCACCAAGGAGCACTGTAAATCCATTTCATGAGGCTTGAAGGCGCGCTGAGCGCCAACCTCGCTAAACCACACTCCCCACATTAAATTCTTCGTAATCCAAACATTAGACACTTATGATCACAACCATCGTCACTGATATTGAAGGTACAACCTCATCTTTATCCTTCGTCAAGGATGTATTATTTCCTTATGCCAGAGTCCATATTGCCGAATTCATTCGCAACCATGGTCACGAACCGGAAGTTAGCGAATTATTGCACGATGCCGCTAAGCTAACCGACGGCCCGACGAATACCGAAGCATTAATCGAACAAATGATTCGATGGATCGATCAAGATCAAAAGGTGACGCCGTTAAAATCCTTACAAGGTTTGATTTGGGAACACGGTTATCGTCAAGGCGATTTCAAGGGGCATATTTATGCCGATGCGGCTCAAGCCCTACGGCAATGGCACGATCAAGCGATCAAGCTTTATGTGTATTCATCGGGGTCGGTCTATGCGCAAAAACTTTTATTCAAGCATACCGAATTCGGTGACTTAACCTCGCTATTTTCCGGCTATTTCGACACTCACATTGGCGGTAAAAAAGAGCCCGCCTCTTATTCGGCAATCGCCGAACAAATCAAAACCGAACCGGAAAATATTTTATTTTTGTCGGATATTACCGAGGAACTTGAAGCCGCTTTAAACGCAGGGTTCAAAACATGCAGGTTAGTCAGAGAAGGAAAAGTCGATGACCAAAGCGATCACGACACAGTATCTAATTTTTTTGATATCAAATTGTAGCTAGTCAGCGTTATATCGGCATTGATTGCCGATATCCTGGTTTGTACGGAGGTCAAGCTACGCATTATCCTAAGGAATATGTACAAAATAACTGCTACAAGGTAAATATTCAGTCTCCTGGCAATTATCGTTCCCACGTCTCTGCGTCACTGCCATTAAGTTAAGGTAAGCCCGTCATTCCGCCATGGACTGGCGGAATCCAGTGCCAAGGATGGCAAGCTTTTGAGGCACACTAGAGCCTGAATGCAAGCATTACTTATACAGTGATGGCTTAACTTAATGGTAGTGACGCTCTGCGTGGGAGTGTCTGAGTACCTCTCCAGCGTTACGAGACGCTAGAGCGTCTCGGGCTGCATTCCCACGCTGGAGCGCGGGAACGATAGTGGGGGGTGAATAATTACTATTGAATTATACCGTTTGCTTGTCAAATCCCTAGCAGGACGGGGTTTGCAACCCCGTCCTAAACGTTTTGACTTTGGCCGAAGTCAGCCGAAATGTTTAGGGCAAACCGAAACGTTGGGGACGGGTTAAATAACCCGTCCCGCAGAAGACGCTAGAGCGTCTCGGGCTGCATTCCCACGCTGGAGCGCGGGAACGATAGTGGGGGGGTGAAAAATTACTATTGAATATACCCTTTGCTTGTCAAATTTCGGTGCCGGGGTGCCCGTCAAAGGACGCCGTAAATACGTCCATGTAGGCTCTATGATAGCATCCATGCTATCAAAGCCTTGGCGAGCGCCATGGATGGCGTGAATGTCGATTTTGCAGGAGCAAAAATCGACCGAACACTCCGGCACCTCCATAGGCTAATACCGAAATTTGAAGTGCGAAAGGTATAACTTCCTATTCTTCATGATCTTCATGGTGAAATGCTTTTTATAGGATTATCATTCATCGCACTGGATTCCGCGACAAATTCGTATGGAACGGATTTGCATTTACCCGAAGGGCTCCGGGCAGGATAGCCCGGAGTGAATCCCTGGCGGAATGACGCGTCGTCGCCTCTGGAGTTGACGGCAGCTCGAACGCCAAGGACGGCGGTGAATACGGATAAGGTATCAGAATGTTTGCCCCTAAGGCTCATTCAAACAAATCGAAATCATCCGTCGATTCATCAACCACCGGCATAGGCTCTTCTTCATCTTTTGCAGCCTCTTCTACCGGCTTAGGTTTCAGTAAGTTTTTGGCATCGGGACCCATCGCGATTGAATAATCGGTAGTCGCCACAAAATAACCGCTATCAATATCGACAACCCTTAGCGACACATAAGCGTTTTTCTTTCCCGGCGCAAAAGTACCGACTAACAAAGCTTGTGCCCCAATTTCGGCCAATCCGGCTTTGGTTTCATCGGACAACTGTAATATACCGGTATCATTTTTGACGAAAATCTCGGTCGGTAACTCCATACCCATGACACGATAACCTGAACGATGAAATGCCGATGCAATTTGATCGGAAACGATTCGACCGAACGAAAACGATTGACTCATATCATCCACATTAACTAACGAGTTAACGACAACCAAGCTTCCTCTAGGCAATGGCTGTCTGAGATGTGTCAATAACTCATCTACCGCATCGTAACTGACTTCCACCAAGTCGTCATCGTCGACATCCTGAGAATAATAAACCCTGTTACACCCACTCAGCGCGGTTACAGCCGAAATCAGCAAAACAATTGCCTGCTTTTTAAACATTAGGAATCTCCTTTTTAAATATGCAAATCATAAAAACTGAAAACCGTGTCGCAGTCAATGTTTAATCGACATATACCTTTCGCACTTTAAATTTCGGCAGTGCTAGAGGAGGCGCCAGGGTGTCCGACAAAGGCTTTGCCTACATGGACGTATTCACGGCGTCCTTTGGCGGACACCCAGGCGCCGGATTTTGATCTACGACGGGTATAATAAACAAATATTTATACCCTTTGTTAGCCAAATTATGCCATCGGGTTAACATCCCCCTAAGGCTCACTGCCATTAAGTTAAGGTAAGTCCGTCATTCCGCCATGGACTGGCGGAATCCAGTGTCATGGATGGCAAGCTTATGAGACACACTAGAGCCTGAATGCAAGCATTACTTATACTATGATGGCTTAACTTAATGGTAGTATCACCTAAGACTAGGTGAGGGATTGTCAACGTGTCCCCACAGAACACCTCGCCTCCCTCGATAAGTCGGCGCCAAAATTTAATGTATACCCTTTGCTGGTCAAATTTCGGCGCCGGGGTGTCCGTCAAAGGACGCCGTGAATACGTCCATGTAGGCTCTGTGACAGCATCCCTGCTGTCAAAGCCTTTGCCGAACACCCCGGCACCTCCATGCGTCAATACCGAAATTTGAAGTGCGATGGGTATACAAAAGGTATGCTTTTTAGGGTAAATAGCAGCCCTATAATAAATCTATACTCATCGTAGATCAAAATTCGGCACCGGGGACCCGTCAAAGAACGCCGTGAATACATCCATGTAGGCTCTATGCCAGCATCCATGCTGGCAAAGCCTTTGCCGAGCACCCCGGCGCCTCCTTAGGGACTGCCGAAATTTGAAGTGCGAAAGGTATATATGTATCGACAGAGTTAAGGCACAATACTTTCAATTAAACTTTCGAGCAATTATAGACCAGGTAGAACTGTTTCAAAAAATACTACTCTATTTATAATTGTCGAATCCGTGACAGGGTTATCCTAAACACCTTATTCATCCAACACCATCCGACCGTACGAAACCAATGAAACAACCATTGCATAAATTTTTAATTGCGCTAACGTCAATCGCTTTATTCTTGCCGGAAATATCGGCTGCCGAGGATCTAAGCGTTGCAGAATCGCTACGCGAGCGAATTGAATCCGCGACCGAGATTCTTGATCTTTCAATCGATAACCAGCCTTTAAACTCGCAAAAGGACCTCATTACCTTTTATTCGGACAGGCAATTTACTAAAGCTTGGCTTGCCAACGGTCAACCGACTCCGCAAGCTTATCAACTGATGCAAATACTGAATAGCGCGGATCAGCATGGTCTCAACAAAAGCAATTACCATGTCACGGCAATTAATGAACGCCTGGAAAGATTAAAAGCTCCACTGAATGAATCCGAAATCTTGATACTCTCGGTCGATTTAGACTTATTATTAAGCGATGCCTTTCTGACATACGGAACCCACTTATTACAAGGACAAGTCAACCCTCAAAAGCTCCAATCGAAATGGGATACCGGTCGACGTGCAACCGATATGGTCAAAATATTGTCCGATGCGATCAACACCAATTCGATTGAGCAAAGCCTCAATGAGTTAATGCCGAAACAACCCGGCTACCGATCTCTGGTGCAAGCATTGGCCGATTATCGTGCGATCAAGGACCGGGGCGGTTGGCCTTCGGTTACGGAAGGCCCTAGCCTTCGCCCTAACGAGAAAAACCCTCGCATCATCGAACTCAGAAAAAGACTGGCCGCCTCAGGCGATTTGCCTAACGATACCGTTCTTGACAGCAAAGAATTCGATCAGCCATTACAACAAGCAGTTAAATACTTTCAAAAACGCCACGGACTAGAAGCCGACAGCATTGTCGGAAGAGCCACGCTTGAGGCTCTCAATGTCGGTGTCGATCATCGAATCGCGCAAATTCGCGCCAATCTCGAACGTTGGCGCTGGCTTCCTGAGGATCTTGGCGCACGCCATATCATGGTCAATATTGCAGGCTTCGCACTTGATTTTGTCGGAAACGGCGAAGTCTTGCTGCACATGCCGGTCATTGTCGGTAAAACATACCGAGAGACTCCGATATTTACCGGCTCGATGACTTATTTGGTCATCAACCCTTCCTGGTACGTACCGAACAGTATCGCCGTCAAAGACAAATTGCCTATTTTGGCCAGGGACCCCTATTACATCGAACGAAATCACATGAAGCTTTACCGTGGCTGGGGGGCCAATAGAACAGAAATAAATCCATTATCGGTCAATTGGCGGCAAGTAAACCCGAATAACTTTCCCTTTCGCCTGGTCCAAAAACCCGGCCCCAAAAATGCCATGGGTAAGGTTAAATTCATGTTTCCCAATCCGCACAACGTTTATTTACACGACACATCGGAACCAAGTTTATTTAATCGGGTCGATCGTACATTCAGTTCCGGCTGTATTCGTGTCGGCAAACCTTTCGCGCTGGCAAACTTAGTGCTTGAAAACAATTCCCGCATGACGCCGGACGCCATTCGAGAGGCTTTCGACCAAAGCGATCAAAAAACCGTCACGCTGCTTAACCCGATTCCCGTGCATATCTTGTATTGGACTGCTTGGGTTGATTTGGAAGGTGTCGTTCAATTTCGCAGAGACATATACAACCGTGACGACGAACTCATCCAAAAATTACAAAAATCCTTTTAGCTCCCAACCACCTCCCAAAAGCATTGATGAAATTAAGCGCATTCTTGATAATCGTATTATTGACTTACTCCAACCTATCACAGGCAGGACATCATCGCAGCGAACGAAACAGTTTTTCAGTCACGATTCATTCTTTTTCGAAACATAGCAATAAGGACGAAACCATTCCCTTTAATACTCTTGGCATCTCTTTATTACCTAATGAGCGATTTATTCTTCAAGTCAAAACAAACAAACCCTCTGTCCCTGTAAAGTTTCAAGCCGAACAAGGCAAAACACGGCAACTTGCCCAGCAACAATGGCAATGGCAAGCGCCCAATAAGCCTGGTTTGACCGTTTTACGTTTGATTCATCCCATTAGCAAGGAAACCACAGAGCTGAACGTTTTTGTCATGGTACCGGCTAGCAACGTGAAAAATGGCATGTTGAACGGGTATCAAATCGGAAGCTATCCCCGCCTACCGTTTAAAAACATGACAACCTACGAAACGCCGAAAGGTTTTATCGAAGTCACCGAAGCCAATCAAGATACTAAGGTATCGCCGCATTTTACGATCGGCGAATTCCTTTCCCATCAAAAAGGCGGCTTTCCGAAATATCTGGTGCTGCGCGAACGATTGCTGCTCAAGCTCGAACACATTATTGAAACGCTGTACAGCAAGCATTTTCCGGTCGATTCGCTGCATATCATGAGCGGTTATCGAACGCCCTGGTATAACAAATCGCTCGGACAAGGCCCCTATAGCCAACACATCTATGGCGGTGCCGCGGATATTTACATCGACGTAAATCCCAAGGACGGCTATATGGACGACCTCAACAAAGACGGTAAACGCGATTACCAAGACGCCAAGGTTTTGATCGATATCATCGAGGAAATGGAAGGTCAATCTCTATACAACAAATTCGTCGGCGGCCTAGCGCGTTACCGAAAGACGCCACACCACGGCCCCTTCGTGCATATCGACGAACGCGGCTATAAAGCGCGTTGGAATGATTAAACCGATTCGCCGGAAAGTCTAAGTGAATAGTGAATAGTGAATAGTGAATAGTGAATAGTGAATAGTGAATAGTGAATAGTGAATAGTGAATAGTGAATAGTGAAATGATGCGGTTTTCCCACCACTTGTCAAGCGCCAATTTCACCTTTCACCTTTCACCTTTCACCTTTCACCTTTCACCTTTCACCTTTCACCTTTCACCTTTCACCTTTCACCTTTCACCTTTCACCTTTCACCTTTCACCTACCCCATCAAACCGCTCTGCACAATACCGTCGAAAACAAACTGAACCGCCAATGCCGAGAGTAGAATCCCCGAAATCCGGGTAATGACTTGGATGCCGGTAACACCCAAGAATCGATGAATTTGACTAGCCATTAACAAGATCGACAGCGTCAGCAACATGATAATGAACAATGACGACAAAACGACCAATTGACGGGAGAAATCGCCGGCAGAATCGGCCATTAGCAAAATAATCACACCCATAGCGCCGGGACCGGCAATCAGCGGAGTCGCCAAGGGAAAAATTGAAATATCATGCCTCAAACGGGCTTCATCGGTTTCCGCCGACGTTGTCGTAAGCGCTCCCGAAGAACGCGCGAAAACCATATCGAGAGCAATCAAAAATAATAAAATGCCGCCCGAGGTTCTCAAGGCAGCCAGCGAAATGCCCAAACTATTCAATAAAAAGTCGCCGGCAAACGCAAAGACCAATAAAATCATGGTCGCAATCGCGACTCCGCGAACCGCATAGACCTGTCGCTCCTTGGGCGTAGCCGAAGCTGTCATCGCGGTAAAAACGGCAGCCACATCCAATGGCCCGACCGTCGTAAATAAAGCGGCTAAAGCAACCGTTGCGGTATCGATCATAATGTTATCCGGGAAGGATTTACTTTAGTCGGTATAACTAACTTTTACCCCGAAATAATTCAACTCGGCTATCAGATTGAATTTCGCCGGCTTCTCTATATCAAGCAACTCGAAAATCTCTTTCAAGCGTCTTTGCTTTAGCTTTTCAAGATCCCCGTATCGAATCGCAAACAACATATTTTGCTTACCGGGCGGATAGTGTTTTTTGATTTCGTCTATTCTGCGATTTATAGTCAGCACAGCATTTTGCAGTAAAGCCAAAGCTTCTTGATTCAGCTTAATTACTTCTTTACCGCCGGTTAAAACGGCGAGTTTTTCCAATCCCTCCGATTTATGCGTAGGCTTTGCTATTGACGCCAGGCGCTTGCTTTTCCCTTTCGGCAATAAAAGCCCGGCTTCAGTGATAACAATCTTTGTTGAATTTTTACGAACTGCCATTATTTAACTGCTCCGATTATTCGGGTGCACCTCTCTCGTAGAAGCCACAGTATTTGATTCAGTAAAAACAGAAATCTCCACTTTGCCTAACCTACTTGGATATCTAAACTAGGATAGTTTATCCGTCTTGGCCTGGGCGTCGCTATGACATATACAAAAGTCAATGGGCCTAAACGCCCTACAAACATTAGAATCATAATGATCCATTGGCCGGTCACCGATAATTCGCCGGTAAGCCCTCTCGATAAACCTACCGTGCCTAAGGCGGAAACGACTTCGAATAAGACATCCACCAGCGGCGCTTGCTCCGACACCGATAATAAAAGGGTTCCGATGAATACCAAGACGATGGAAATCAGCGTAATCGCAAAAGCCTTCATGACAATATTCTGGGAAATTGACCGCTGCATTAATGTCACTTCGTCCCGCCTTCCTAGAAAGGCATAGATCGCCATAAAAATGACAATAAAGGTACCTAATTTAATGCCGCTTGCGGTACTCAAGGATCCGCCCCCGACAAACATCAGCAATAAAGTCAGCAAGGTAGTCGAGTCGCTTAGCGATTCGATCGGCAACGCGTTAAATCCTGCTGTGCGAGGTGTAACCGCCTGAAACCATGAAGCGATTAATTGACTGGATAAGTGAAAATTTCCAATCGTAGCGGGATTGTGCCGCTCGAATAACCAAACCATTAACCAAGATACCAGATTAATCATCAGAGTGCCGCCGATCATGGCTTTACTGTATATTTGCAGTTTTTTCCAACTCCGGATCTGCCACAAATCCAATAATACGACGAAGCCGAGCCCTCCAGTAATAAACAGCCCACTAACAACCAGGTTGACCGGAACATTATCGACATAACGCGTCAAGCTGTCAGCAGACAGGGCAAAGCCCGCATTGTTGAAGGCTGAGACTGTATAAAAAAAAGCCTCGTAAAGCGCCTTAACCCATCCATAATCGGTACTCCATAATACGGTCAGTAAAATTAATCCTACCGCTTCAATGACAAACGCAAAATAAATTACCGCAACGGCAACTTCCCAAATTTTGTTCATACTTGTTTGGTTCAGCGCTTCAAGTGCAAGGAGTTGATGCTTGATCCCAATTCTTTTTCCGAGATTCATCGCTGTCAAAATGGAAAACGTCATAAACCCTAATCCGCCGGACTGAATGAGCAAGGCAATGATGATTTGTCCGAACAAGCTAAAATCGGTGCCGGTATCAAGCACGACAAGACCGGTTACTGTAACGGCCGACGTCGCAGTAAACAGCGCATCAAGCCAACCAATCGCTTTATTGGTCGCGATCTCAAGTTTGAGCAAAAGAGTGCCCGCAGTGATTAATCCCAGATAACCCGCAACCAGAATCGCGGGGGGACTGGCTTTCAAAACAGCGTGAGAAAATTTTAACCGGTGTTTTTTAAAATGACGCTGCAATGTGAGCTTAGTACGCATCGAATTACATTAACCTCGGCACCAACTTTGTCAATGATGGCCTGTCTCCCGCCAAAATCAGCACATCGCCGCATTCGATAACAAATTGTTCGTGAGGGGAAGGATATAATTTCTCGCGCCGCTTGATCAAAAGACAAAACACCTGGTTTTTTACCTCTGATAGCAAGTCCGCCAATGATGAGCCTGAGAGTTTTTCAACAGCAGGAATTTCAACCACATACTGCCTGTCACCCAAAGTCATGTACTCCCGTACCATCGGATAATGAAGCGCTCGTGCCGTCCTTATCCCCATTTCCTCTTCCGGGTGAATAATTCGGCTTACGTCCAAGCTTTTCAAAATAAGGTGATGTTCTTCTGTCGTGGCTTTAACCCAAATATTCTTAATACCCAGGTTTTTTAAATGAACCACGCAAATCAAACTGGCCTGCATGTCCTCGCCGATTGCGACAACCACGGCATCATAGTAATCCAAACTCAACTCTTTTAAGACCCCTTCATCCGTTACATCGGCGATCATGGCATGACTAAGGGAATTCGCCACTCGTTCGATAACCTTTCTTTCGTTATCGACACCAATCACATCGTTACCCATCTTTGCCAATTGCAATGCCAGCGTCATGCCAAAACGGCCTAAACCAATGATTGCATACTGAGCCATAGGTTCTCCTCAAATGAACTTAAATTCGTTCGATCGTAATAAAGGGAGTAAAAAATGAAAGCGCGACTGATTACCTAAAGCGAAATTTTATCAACAGTAATATTGCTGCTCTATTGACAATCAGCAACGATCCCGTTTCTTTCGCGTGTTAGAAGCCGGGCATCGGTTTCCCGCATGGTTCTATGAGAGCCTTATTTGCTAAGCGATTCGGCGCCTTTTACAGCATTTTATGATTCGCATTAAGCCTCAATTCGAAAGCTTGCGCTTTACTGAAATTAATACAGGAACGGCGGCATGGTACGTGCGTTTCGGATTTTAATTTCGGAATCTCGCAATGCAACAATGAATTCCTGTAAGGTTTTTCTGGCGCTTTGAAGATTATATTCGTCTAATTCCGGTTCTTTCGTAGTCAATTTTGTCAAAAACCGTTCAGTATTTTGTTTCTTAGAGTTCAATACCGGCGCGCATTGATCAAAGGCCATTTTCGTACTGAGATTACCTTGCACAGATACATGCCGCAATTGCTCGTATTGCTTGCACGCATTCGCGAACTCCCTCTGAATATGCTCAATTTCGCTTCGGTTATTCATAAACTTAAGCCTAATTTTGTAGCTATTTACCCGTCTAGTATCGCCAGTATTTCGGCGAAAGCAATACCAAAATCGTAAATATTTCCAAGCGACCCAGCAGCATCGCAAAACAAGCCAACCACTTGACCGGGTCGCTTACCGTTCTAAAACTTGTCGCAACATCCCCCAAGCCGGGTCCGACGTTATTGATACAGGCCGCGACAGCCGAAAATGCCGTCACTTGATCGAGCCCTCCGGCCATCATCAATAGCATAATCACTACGAAGGATACGACATATAAACCGAAAAATCCCCAAACCGCCTCGATAATGCGTTCTTGCTGCACTTCCTTACCCACTTTAACAGGAATACTGGCATTCGGATGAATCAAGCGTTGGATTTCTCGGTCACCTTGTTTATAAAGCAACATTACGCGTATGACTTTCAAGCCTCCAGCCGTCGAACCCGCACAGCCGCCGACAAAACCGATAAACACCAGCATTACCGGTACCGGCCCTGGCCAGTTATAAAAATCGGTCGTGGAAAATCCGGCTGTGGTCATAAACGAGACGATTTGAAACATGCCATGCCGCATCGCATCGAACAACGAAAAATCAGAGATGCCTTCATAATACAAAATTCCTCCGACCACTGACCCCGATAAAATCATCAGTAGTAAATAGGTACGCGCCTCGCTATCCAATAGATAAACTTTCAATGACGCGCTTTGCAATGCTGCGAAATGTAAAGCGAAATTCATACCGGATACGGCCATAAAAAAAATCGCGACGATTTCTATCGCCGGATTTTTGAAAAAGCCGATGCTGTCGTCATGCGTCGAATAACCGCCATTAGCCGCCGTCGAAAATGAATGCCCGATCGCATCGAACCAATCCATACCGGCAATTCGATAAGCGATCGCACAGATTATCGTAATCCCTAAATAGATCACCCAAAGCGCCTTAGCGGTCCCTGCTATACGTGGCGTCAACTTACTGTCCTTGACCGGCCCCGGTACTTCGGCCCGAAACAACTGCATGCCACCGATGCCCAATACCGGCAAAACCGCCAACGCCAACACGATAACGCCCATCCCGCCGAACCATTGCAACAATTGCCGATAAAACAAAATCGATTTCGGCATATCGTCCAAACCTTCGAGAATGGTTGCGCCGGTCGTCGTGAAACCCGAAACCGATTCGAACACGGCATCGGTGATCGACAAACTAGGCGTATCGCCTAAAATAAACGGTACGGCTCCCATCGTCCCCAGTATCATCCAAAATAAAGCGACGATCAAAAAACCGTCGCGATGATAGAGTTGACGCTTTTCATTACGGAACGGAAACCAAAGCACGGCACCCGCCGTCAATAGGATCAAAAAACTTTGCCAAAACAATGATTCGGCTTGATCCTGGTAAATATAAGAAACCAACAACGGCAGGAACAGTGTGGTGCTGAACATCATCAACATCAGTCCGATGCTTCTTAAAACGACTTTAGCTTGCATATGATAGTCCGTTAAATGCGCTGAAAATAACTTTCAATATTTTTAACGAGTTTCTTATCCAGCGCGAACATCACGATATGATCGTTCTCTTCGAAAACCGTATCGTGATGAATCGGAACGACTTCTTTATTTCGAATCAAGGCGCCCAGCACGACACCTTCGGGAAGTTTCACTTCATCGACTCTAAGCCCCACGACCGATAATGAGCGGCCGTCTTCGTCCTTATGCGCTATTGCCTCGATAGCTTCGGCGCTCCCGCCGCATAAAGAGCTTACCCTGGCAACATCGCCTTTGCGAACATGTTTGAGTATATGCCCTAAGGTTTCCTGATTCGGTTGAACCACGACATCGATTTCACTGCCCGTCAATAACTTGATATACGAGCCATGATTGAGCAAACAAATCGTTTTTTTGACTCCCAGCTTTTTTGCCAAGGCGGCGGCAATAATATTGACGCCGTCGTTATTAGTAACTGCGCAAAACAAATCGGTCTTGGCAATTAGCTCATCGACGAGTAACGTTTCCTCGGTACAATCGCCCTGTAGTACCACAGTATTTTCGAGTTCGTTGGCAATTTTCTTAACCCGTACCGGGTCATGCTCAATAACCTTAACCTGGTGATTATGCTCCAGCGCCATCGCCAAGCGTTTGCCTATGTGGCCGCCGCCGGCAATCATGATCGTTTTGACCGGTTCTTCCAAGGTATGAAGTTCGGTCAATACTTTGCGGATTTTATGCCGCGGAGAAACGAAAAAAACTTCGTCGCCTTCGAGAATATCGGCCTCGCCATTAACCTCCAATGACTCGCCCTGTCTGAATATCGCCACGACTCGAATCTTTCCATTAGCGAGTTTTTGTTTGAGCGCCTTGATTTTTTTGCCCGTCAAAAACCCCTCTGGGACGGCCTTGATCGAAAAGAGCCTTACCAGTCCATCCGCAAATGAAGAAATATGTAAAACACCCGGGAACTTGATTAAATTATGAATCGCTTCCATCACAATCTGTTCGGGACTGATCACGATATCGATCGCGATACCATAAGGATTGAATAATTCGGGATGCTTAAGAAAATCGATAGCTCTTACCCGAGCGATCGTTTTTGGCTTGCTGTATAAAGTGTTGATGATCTGGCAAGCCAGCATATTGGTTTCATCCCGGTCGGTTACCGCGATGACGATATCGGTATCGCGGACACCGGCCATCTCTAATATACTGGGATGGGCCGCATTACCGGCTACCGTGGCAATATCGTAGCGTTCCTTCAACGCCGCTAATAATTCCGGTTTTCTATCGATTACAACAATATCGTTTTCTTCGCTTGCCAAAGCACTGGCAACGGACGAGCCGGTCACGCCGGCGCCTAAAATGAGTATTTTCATTAAATCATAAAGTCGTCATAGTTGAGCTAGTTCATGGCAAGCTCGAATTAAACCGCAACATCAAGGTAAACCCGCTCATTTTATAGCAATTACCGGTCTGCTTCGAGCCTTAGATTCCTTATTTTCTTGCCGGTTTTATAACGCGCAACTATTATTGACAATTGCGTCACAATAGTTCAACTCACACGAATCACATCAAGCCATGAAAATATTGGTCGTAGACGACATAGAGCAAAACAGACTGATGCTGTTTAAGCTATTATCGCGAAAAGCGCATCAAATCCTATTTGCCGAAAACGGACTCGAAGCCATCGAACAATTCAATCACGAACAGCCGGACTTAGTACTGATGGATATCATGATGCCGGTCATGGATGGCTTTGAAGCGACCGCCAAAATCAGAGCCTTGAATATCGATAAATGGGTTCCGATTCTTATTTTAAGCGCTGTCGACGGCGAGGATAATGTCGTCAAAGGCCTTGAGGCCGGCGCCGACGATTATTTGCCCAAGCCCATCAATCCAGCGATTCTCTATGCGAAGCTAACAAGTATCGAACGGTCGATCGAGATGCAAAACAGCATCATTGAAGGAAAGCGCCAACTCCAAGCTTACCAAGACCAAAATGAAGTCGAACAGCGTTTCGCGCAGACGATCTTCGATCGTTTGATTCATCAAAACGACTTACAAGACCCGCAGTTGAATTATTGGCTACTGCCAGCCAGACGTTTTAGCGGCGATTTAGTTTGCGTTAAACGTATCAGCCCCGACCGTCTCTATTTTATGTTGGCCGATTCGACCGGACACGGACTCGCTGCCGCACTGCCGACCATCATCGTCAACCAAGTCTTTCAAGGGATGACGAAAAAAAGATTATTGGTTTCTTGCATTGCTAGAGAAATCAACAATCGCCTAAAAAAAGAATTACCAGCCGGGCATTTCGTGGCATTAGCCCTAGGCATGGTCGATAACCGTAACCAATGGATTGAAATATGGAACGGGGGCTTACCCGACCAATGGGCTCTGGATCTTCAAGGCATTCCTATCCGTGCTTTCAAATCGCAACATACATTCGCCGGCGTACTGGACGATGACGAATTTGACGATGGCACAGAAATCTGGCAATGGCAGCAAGCGTGCGAATTATTTTTCTATTCCGACGGACTCGTCGACATTGAAGACCCTCTCTCCGAATGTTCCGGCCATGATTGGTTGTTGAAAACCTTAAAACAATCTACATCGGGACAACGAATACAAACCATTAAAGCCGAATTATCCGACTACATGCAAAACAATGAAATTCACGATGATATTTCTTGTCTATCTATTCAATGCCGTTAACCGATAAGGATCGAGCATGAAATATACCCTTTGCTTATCAAATTTCGGTGCCGGGGTGCTCGTCAAAGGACGCCGTAAATACGTCCATGTAGGCTCTATGATAGTATCCATGCTATCAAAGCCTTTGCGAGCGCCATGGATGGCGTGAATGTCGATTTTGCAGGAGCAAAATCGACCTAACACCCCGGCACCTCCATAGGCTAATGCCGAAATTTGAAGTGCGAAAGGTATAACTTAGACAACTGTTGGAAGGGGTTTGGTCAGCAATTCCCAATTTGGAGATCAAAAAGGGTGTGGGGTGTGCTTGGCGAGGATGTCGGCAGCAGGGCAGTTTTTTGCTCCTCGGCAATTACTGAGTTATAGAAAATGCCCATTTTTAACTTGATTTTGAACAGAGTATCTATATGGATGTATTCATGGCGCCCCCCCTGTATCAAGCGAGTTGCCGAACTCTCAACAAAAGCTCATAGCGCCAGGACGTTATTTATCACGAAATCCTAAATTTCAGCCAACAGCTGCCCGATCATCGTTTCGGCCCGGCTCAAGTAGCCCGAACCGAATAAATTGAGATGATTCAAAATATGATAAAGATTATAAAAGGTCTTTCGAACCCTATATCCTGGGTCTTGCGGCAAGACCTCGTGATAAGCCGCATAAAAATCCCGGCTAAAGCCGCCGAAAAGCTCGGTCATCGCCAAGTCTGCTTCGCTGTCCCCGTAATAACAGGCCGGATCGAAAATTACCGGTACCCCGCCGGTTGCGACAGCGGCATTGCCGCCCCATAAGTCGCCATGCAACAAAGACGGCCTAGGTCGGTAATCGTCGAACAAGGCATCCATATCCGCCAAAAGCCGCTCGCCTTGGCTTTGCAACCGGCCTCGATAACCGTTTTGCGCCGCTAGTCGTAGCTGAGACCCCAATCGCTGCTCGCGCCAGAAACCAGGCCAATCGTCATAACGGCCGTTCGGTTGCGGCGTGCTGCCGATCGTATTGTCTCGATGCCACCCGAAATAAGGCTGCTCCACACTATGCAGTAACGCCAATTGCCGCCCTAATTGGCGCTCGGAACGAGAACTCGACGGAGCGAACTCGATATATTCTAAAACCAGAAACGACCGCTGCTCGGTTTGCCCGCACACGACCGGTTCGGGCACCCGTATCGTCCGGGTGCCGGCTATTTCTCTTAATCCTTCGGCTTCGGCCTCGAACATATCGACCGCAGCCGGACGATTCAATTTTACGAAATAAGTTCGTTCGTCATTACGCAACCGGTAAGCTTCATTAATATCGCCGCCGCCGACCGGACGGGATTCCGTTACCGAAAAAGGCCGTCCGGTCGCCTGTTCGATTCGCTCGGCGATTACTTGCCAATTCATCGTCATTGTCGTCTCTCCGATTTGATTGAATTGCAGAAACAAAGACGTTACCGATCGCAACGCCGGATTCATGCGTCAACTTTCAAACGACAACTGATTACCAAACACATTGCACCAATCCAAATCGAATTGCGCGACCGCGGGATTCACCGCCGGATGCCCCAGCATTTGTTCGGCAATCTCGATCGGCAGAGTAATAGCGCTCACTCCCGCACTCAACACATCGAGTACTTGCCGAGTGTTCTTGAAACTGGCCGGCAACAATTTACACGGCAATTTTTGGCGATCGAGCAAATGTTGCAAATCGGCAACCACTTGCGGCCCATTCTCGCCCATCGCATCGATTCTATTGACATAGGGCGCCAGATAATCCGCTCCGCACAAAGCAGCTAAAAATCCTTGCTGAACGCTATAGATAGCCGTGGCCAGAACCGCTATCTCATCGGCTTTGATTTTTTTGATTGCGGCTAAACCCGCTTCGTTGGCCGGCACTTTCACGACAATATCGTAAGGTAAATCCTGTAAGCGTTTCGCTTCCTCGACCATGCCGTCGACAGTCGAACTAACGACCTGAACATGATAACGGGCTTCGGGACCGATCAATTCGGCCAAATTCAATAATAATTGATTCAAACCGACCCCGGACTTGGCCAGGATGGATGGATTAGTCGTCACGCCTTTGACCGGCAAGCAGTCATGAAAGCGAGCGATTTGCGCGATATCGGCGCTATCGAGATAGAGTTCGAACATAAATTTAAAAATCGAGTTGAAAAAATGACTGCTCGGCAGTCGTTATACCTTTCGCACTTCTAATTTCGGCGATGCTTAAGGAAATGCCAGGGATGGCAAGCTTTTGAATAGACTCTGCGGGACGGGTTTGTAAATTCATGCGCATCAAGCTAAAAACGTCCAACCCGCATCACGCTCTTTCCCAAGCTCCAGCTTCCTATGACCGACACAACCTCCGCACATTCTCAATCAACCCCGACTCGCTCGTTCAATCTTTCTTGATTGTCGGGAAGTTAGAGCTTCCTGAACAGATTACCCAAGCTGGAGCTCTCATCGTTATAATTGTAGGGTACGCTGCGCGTACCAAAGCCGTGCCCTAGCGGTTCGGTTGGCTCATGAAATTAACATCGAGGGGTTACCATGGTACGCATAGCGTACCCTACGGGGCTAGGCAAAGCATTAAAGGCACATGAGTACGGTCCTTGTACACCGTATAACGGCAATCCCTGTCGGTGTGACGGATCGTTTGGCCTTTGTCGATTCGGCTGAATGTTCGGAATTTTCATGATGCCTCGGTGGAAACGAAGAAATTCGAACCGCTCAATTTTTCATCAAGCCCAAAATCACCGCGATGTGCGCCAGTTCCGCCAGCGTCGAAACTTTGAGCTTATTTCTTATTTGCGTGCCGTAATTGGCGACCGTTTTGTAGCCCAAACATAGCTCTTCGGCAACTTTGTGTACCGTCATGCCTTTCGCAAGCAAACGGAATACATCGAATTCCCGGGCCGAAAACGCCTCTATAATTGCATGGTAATCCATCACATCCGACTTTCCGGTTTGATCCTTGAGCAGCCCATCTTCGATGTAAATTTCGCCATTGGCGATATGCTCTATTGCCATCGCAAGATTGGCCGCCGCGCTGTTTTTACTGATATATCCTTTAGCTCCGGCCGCAATGGCTCGATTGACATAGACCTGTTCATCATGAACGCTGAACACCAAAATTTTAGCCTTACTGTCGCGCTGACAAATACGCCGTATCGTTTCCAACCCGCCTAAGCCGGGCATTGATAGATCCATCACAGCGACATCGACCGCATGTTCCTGCATCAATTGAATCGCCTGCTCCCCTCGATCGGCCTCGGCAACAATTTCGATCGTATCATGCGTTCCGAGCAACATCCGAAACCCGGCGCGCACAACCGCATGATCATCGACTAAAATAATTTTGATTTTGCTTTTCATAAAATAGGTATCGTTGCGCTAACTGCCATGCCTTGACCGGGTTGCGAACGGACGCTCAGCTCGCCGTCGAGCGACTTAATCCTTTCTTGAATACCTCTGAGCCCGAATCCCGACGATATCCGATTGATATCGCAACCGCGCCCGTCATCGACCACCTCCAAATGCAAACAATCCCGATCTTCGCCTAAAATTTCCAACACTATTTTAACGTGTTTGGCCTCGGCGTGACGGATCGTGTTGGTCAAACATTCCTGAATGACACGAAATATCTGTATCGCAACATTTTGATCGAGTAAATCCAACTCGTCCGGACACTCGATCGTCAAATTCAACCGAGGATTTCTTTCGGACCAGTGATTAACCATATCTTCGAGCGTGGCTTTCAATCCTAATTCGGTCAAAATCAAAGGATGCAATTGATGCATCATCGAGCGTACGATAGCCATCAAATGATCGCAGATATGACTTATCGACTCGGTGATTTGACGGGTATCGGCTTTTTCATGCGCCGCAGTGACTGCCATGACCTTGATTGCCGTCAACGATTGACCCAATTCGTCGTGTAATTCCTGCGACAAGCGCCGGCGCTCCTCTTCCTGAATTTGCAGCGAATGCTTCGTTAAGGCACGATTTTCCTCACGAGTCGTATCGAGCACGCCAGCCATATGATTGATCGCGCCGGCGATATTATCGTATTCTTGAATCGAAAACCCTGGCAGCATTTCCCGGTATTGTCCGGTTTCGATGCGCTTGAGACCGTCGACAATCGTATCGATAAAGCGAAGGGTTTTATGTAAGGTTTGATGCACCGCCAAAAAAATCAATACAATCAACAGACAAAGCGTGATAAAAAAAGCGACCGTTTCGTGCCAAACCTCGACGGTTTCATCCATCGGATTCGGCTGAATGATCAGCATCAATGCTTTACCGTCGGCCATCACGATCGGATAGTGCGTTTCGGAATAATCGGCGGTAACCAAATTTACAAACCAAGCCGGAGGCATGTCGGGCTGGTTTTTACTTTGCAGCGAACGAGTCACTTGAATCGTTTCACCGGTCGGTTGTTGGACGCGGATGTCCAAATGGCGTGTTTCTCTTAAAGCGCTGAGCCAATAAATCCAATCCGACTCCTTCATGGTTGCGGAGGCCGGTTTCGAAAATCCGAATTTAACCAATTGCAATGCCAGGTTTAGAGAAGAACCGACTTCTTCATTGACCGCCTCCCGAGCCCGCCAAATCGCGATCGAACCGCCTAGTAACAATATACAGACGAATAAAAACAAAATTCTAACATTTAGCTGGAAACGTAAGCTCATCGTGGCCGAGTGTGGGTTAAAACTTCATTATCAAGTCGGATTACCCGCTACACTATAGGAAAAATTCATTTTTTCAGTATATTCTGAATTCATCTTGCATCAGACATTAACTCCAATTGCGCGGAGCGCGTCATTATGCCCGACTTCTCGTTAAATACCACCTGGCTGATTCCGTCGCCGATCGAACCCGTCTGGTTCTACCTGATTCGCCCCGAAACCTGGCCGGATTGGTGGAGATATGTCGATTCGGTCGAAAACATCTCGTCCGGCGCATCGAAAATTCCTAATAATAAACGGCGTATTTATTGGCGAACAAGACTACCCTACCGATTAGTTATTGAATTGACCGTCACGCGCGCCATTGAGCATCGCTACCTCGCGGTGAAAGTTCAAGGCGACTTAATCGGTTCGGGACATTGCCGAATTTCGGGCAATGCCGAATCGACAAGGCTCGAATTCGATTGGCACGTCGCAACCTGCAAACCGTGGATGAACCGCTTTGCCTTTCTTTGCCGGCCGATATTCGAATGGAACCATGCACAAGTCATGAAGGAAGGCGAACGTGGACTAGTCTATTTAACGACACTTAAAAATTCTGCGATAACGTGAAATAATAACTCGCAATCCATTCCATTCACACACCGGAAATCCATCACAAAATGGCTCAATACATATATTCAATGAACCGGGTTGGCAAAATTGTCCCGCCCAAAAAATATATCCTAAAGGATATTTCGCTATCCTTCTTCCCCGGCGCCAAAATCGGCGTACTGGGCCTGAACGGCTCGGGTAAATCGACGCTATTACGAATCATGGCCGGAATCGACAAAGATATCGAAGGTGAAGCGATCCCGCAAAAAGGCATTCATATCGGCTACTTGCCGCAAGAACCGCAACTCGACCCGAACAAAACCGTGCGCGGCAACGTCGAAGAAGCCGTAGCTGAAATCAAAGCGATACTGACCCGATTCGACGAAGTCAGCAACGCCTTCGCCGACCTCGACGCCGACTTCGATGCCCTGCTGGCCGAACAAGCCGAACTCCAAGACAAAATCGAAGCGGCCGGTGCTTGGGAGTTGGACCGTAAGCTGGAAATCGCTGCCGATGCGCTACGCCTGCCGGATTGGGACGCAGATGTCACGAAACTATCGGGCGGTGAAAAACGCCGCGTCGCATTATGCCGACTCTTACTATCCAACCCCGACATGCTGCTGCTCGACGAACCGACCAACCACTTGGATGCCGAATCGGTCGCATGGCTCGAACGCTTTCTGCACGATTACCCCGGCACCGTAGTCGCGGTCACGCATGACCGTTACTTCCTCGACAATGTCGCCGGTTGGATTCTGGAACTGGACCGCGGACAAGGCATCCCTTGGGAAGGAAATTATTCGAGCTGGCTCGAACAAAAAGAAAAACGCCTGGAATTGGAAGAACGCCAGGAAACGTCCCGAATGAAATCGATGAAGGCCGAATTGGAATGGGTACGTTCCAACCCGAAAGGCCGCCATGCGAAAAGCAAGGCTCGCTTGGCGCGCTTTGAAGAACTGTCTTCGCAAGAAGCGCAAAAACGTAACGAAACCCAAGAAATTTATATTCCGCCCGGCCCGCGCCTCGGCGATATCGTGATTCATGCCGACAACATCAACAAGGGCTTCGACGATAGATTACTGATCAACGACTTGAGCTTCAAACTCCCGCCGGGCGGCATCGTCGGTATCATCGGCCCGAACGGCGCCGGTAAGACGACGCTGTTCCGTATGATGGCCGGATTTGAACAACCCGACTCCGGCACCGTCACCATCGGGCAAACCGTACAACTGGCCTATGTCGATCAAATGCGCGATAACCTAGACCCGAACAAAACGGTTTGGGAAGAAATTTCGGACGGTCTCGACATCATCACGGTCGGTAAATACGAAACGCCATCGCGCGCCTATGTCGGCCGCTTTAACTTCAAAGGCGGCGACCAGCAAAAACGCATCGGCGATTTGTCCGGCGGCGAACGCAACCGAGTGCACCTGGCCAAGCTATTGAAAAGCGGCGGCAACGTCTTGCTGCTCGACGAACCGACTAACGACCTCGACGTCGAAACCCTGAGGGCACTTGAAGAAGCACTTCTGGCCTTCCCCGGCTGCGCGGTGGTCATTTCTCATGATAGATGGTTCTTGGACCGGATAGCGACGCACATGCTGGCCTTCGAAGGCGACAGTCAAGTGGTTTGGTTTGAGGGCAATTACGCCGATTACGAAGCCGACCGCCATCGCCGCTTAGGCACCGATGCCGACAATCCGCACCGGATCAAATACAAGAAATTGACTTAATTGGCCCGATAAAGATAACACACGGCAGCGCCGAGCTTATATTTCCCATGCTCCTCGCTCGCCGTTATGACCATTTAGGCAGAACCTGGGCAGAACGGGGTTTGCCTGGGCAGGACGGGGTTTTCAACCCCGTCCTAAACGTTTAAACCGTGGCCAAAGCAAATCAAAACGTTCGGGGCGGGCTGAATAACAGTTTCCGCCTGGAAAATCAATATGCGTTCCCACGCTGGAGCGGTGGGAACGAGGAAAATTCACGTCCTTAGTAGGGTGCGCACCGCGCAACTTTTCAAGGCGTTATAACTAATGAACCACGTCCGAGACTTGGCTTAAAACAAACGAAGGGTCCATATATGAGGTTTGAAAACCGAAATTAAATGTACGACGAGCATATAATGCCGGTTGAGACGAATACTAATGGAAGTGATCGAATGTTAGCTGCAGAAGATATTGAATACATCAAAACCCATTTAGCCGTTTGGCTTGCCGAACAATCGCTCGGCAAACCTCCGGTAGTTTATGAAATCGAATTGCGCGAGCGCATGGTGCGGTGCGGGTTGAAGAAGCGCTGAAAAACCAGGGCGAGGAGCTTAAGGCTCTACGCGAAACCATGCACATGATCATGCAGCAGATGGATAAGCGCTTCGAGCAAGTCGACAAGCGTTTTGAGCAAGTCCATCAGGAAATACTACAACTCCACCGCGACATGCGGCAACTAACCATGTGGGCGATGGGTATATTTCTATCAGTCGCCGGCCTAGCTGTAGCCGTGTTCCGGATGTTATAGCGGTTAACGCCTGGCAGGATGAGGATTTTTTAAGACAAGACTTACATAAACGGCTTCGATGTCACTACTGATATTGATAGGAAAGATTTCTCCCGCTCCCTGCTGCCAACATCCTCGCCAAGCAAACCCCACACCCTTTTTGATCTCCAAATTCGGAATTGCTGGAGAAACTTAAGCTCTACGTCTCTGCGCGAGTCATCATCAAGCTTTTGCAAACGCCGATCGATTGCATTAAGCTTTTGCTCCTTACCGCAAAGTAAACCACTTCAGCCTTAACCCTACTGCATCGTACGAATTGGAACAAAAACATTCAAGCATGACGCAACACAAAATAACCTTAGGCTTCATAGGCATGGGCCTGATGGGCAAACCAATGGCTTTACGCTTGCTCGATGCGGGCTTTCGGGTCAACATCTGGAACCGTTCCCGAGACAAACTGGCACCGGTCGTCGAAGCGGGCGCGCTTGCCTGCGATTCGGTCGAGCAATTGGTCCAGGCTTCCGATGTTGTTTTGTTATGCCTGTCCGATTCGCAGGCCGTGGCTTCGGTCGTCGAAAAATCTATTCTTAACTCCGGTTCCGCCGGAAAACTGCTAATCGATCTCTCAAGCATCGATCCGAAAACCACACGCAGGCTTGCCGAACTATTACAGCAACGCTGCGGCATGACTTGGGTCGATGCGCCCGTTTCCGGCGGAGTGCAAGGCGCGGAACAAGGCAGTTTGGCGATCATGGCCGGAGGCACCGATAACGATATCGAAACCGCGCGCAAAGTTTTGGCTCCACTCTACCGCCAACTGACGCACTTAGGAGAGGTTGGCTGCGGGCAAATTGCAAAAATATGCAATCAAATGATCGTCAGTTGCAATGTGGTGGTGATTGCCGAAATGATTGCTCTGGCGAAACAGGCCGGCGTCGATGCCGCTAAAATCCCCGAAGCATTGGCGGGCGGCTTCGCCGACTCGAAACCATTACAAATCGTCGGACCGGAAATGGCGGACGGAATTTTCGAACCGGTCAAATGGCGCGTCAAAACTTTACTGAAAGACCTGAACATGGCGGTCGATCTGGCGTCCGATCAAGGTAATGCCATCCCGATGTCGGGCCTTGCCGCGCAACTGATGCAATTACACGGCAGTCAAGGCTTTCTCGAACAAGACCCGGCTACGTTGATTAAGCTATTCGAACGGTGATGAAAAAACCTTTTTCCTCGTTCCCTCCGCTCCAGCGTGGGAATGCATACTGGTCTTGACTCGGCAGCAAAGGAATGGGTTCCCACGAAGGACCATTAGAACCAGAAAGAGCCATAGCGATCAAGCCTTAGATTGCCGTGTCGTCCGGTAAGGCTATTTGTATTTTAGCGTTAACGACTTCGATAATCGCGACGTAGGCGTCGCTCCCACAGCGCTAGCAAACCCGTTGTGGCAGCGATCCCCTGATCGCGATTCGAAGCCGCGAATGTTAATTAACAATCAGCGATATCGAAGTCACATTGACCAAGTTAAGAAGCCTTTTAGAATTTGAATCGCATACCATTTTCAAAGCGTTGTGCTAGCCGGAAGCTGATGAAACGGTGCGCGGTGCGCACCCTAGGATTTACATTTAACCGAAAATGCCCGCGGTTAAAAAAGCCATACCCATATTAATTGCGTTATCCGCAACCTATTCACCATTAGATAAACATCCCCGATGATCAATTTCAGCGCTAATCTCAGCATGCTGTTTACCGAACTGCCATTATTAGATCGTTTCGACGCGGCCAAAAACGCCGGTTTTAGCGCGGCCGAGATTCAGTTTCCTTATAGCGAAAGCATTGATGCACTTCGCGCCAAACTGGACGAAACCGGCTTGCAACTGGTGCTGTTCAATGTCGATGCGGACGATTTGTTGCAAGGCGGCGAAGGCTTGGCCGCAGTGCCGGAAAAACGGGAGCGCTTTAAAGCCGCCTTGACCCAAACCGTCGACTATATCGAGGCTTTGCAACCTAAAGCAGTCAACGTGCTTCCCGGGCGCTGCATGAATCCGAGCCGCCTCGACGACTATCTACAAACATTCGGCGAAAACCTGAGTTTGGCTGCCGACACTTTCGCGCCCTTCGGCGTAAGCGCGATTTTCGAAGCCATCAATACAATCGACATGCCGGGTTTTATTATCCATAGCGGCGCGCAAATGCTCGACTGGCTCGAACGACTCAATCACCCCAATATTTTATTGCAAGTCGATATTTATCACTTATCGATGATGAACGAAGATCCCGAAGCCTTTATTCGCCTGCACCCCGAAACGATCGGACACATTCAATTTGCCGATACCCCCGGACGCGGCCAACCCGGAACGGGAAATATCGATTTCAATCGTTTGTTCGACACGATACGGAATTCGGGCTATTCCGGTTGGACCGGTGCCGAGTACAGGCCCGTCGGACCGACCCTCGACAGCCTGGACTGGCTCGAACAATTCCAGACTAAAAAACTCTGAAAAATTTAGTGCGCGGAGGTTCCGTTATTGAGTATATTTAACGCTTGAGCGAGGAGCAGTAAGATTATACCTTTTGCTGGTCAAATTTCGGCGCCGGGGGTCCGTCAAAGGACGCCGTGAATACGTCCATGTAGGCTCTGTGACGGCATCCCTGCTGTCAAAGCCTTTGCGAGCGCCATGGATGGCGTGAATGTCGATTTTGCAGGAGCAAAAATCGACCGAACACCCCGGCGCCTCCATGCGTCAATGCCGAAATTTGAAGTGCAATGGGTATATCCAGGCTACCCTTTGCTCTTACGCGTTTCGAAAATTAGAAAAATATAAGGAAGCACTATGAAAATAATAAAAACTTTGCTCGCTTGCGTCCTATCAATGCAATTCGGCTACGCCCAAGCTCAAGGCAACTCCAGTATGCATGACGGACATGGGGCCGGCGGTGGCGGCGGTTCCGCTTGTCAGAAATTAAGAATCAACAAAAATAAACTGGTGCCGGCACATTTGGCCGAAGTCGCGCCCGAATCGGACATCACCTTCAATGCCTTCGGATTCGACAAACCGGAAAATCTTGAGGTCACCGTCAAAAAGATTCCGATTGCGATTACCACCGAATTCAAGGACCCATTTTATGTGGTACGAGGCAAACTGCCCTCCGAATTAAAAGGTACTCATGCGAGAATCAACGTCAAGCTCAGGTCGCCGATCGTTAAATGCATCAGCGAAGACGGTTGGCTAGTAAAAATTTCGGAATAATTTATCCTGAACATATACCCGTCGTAGATAAAAATTCGGCGCCTGGGGTGTCCGCCAATGGACGCCGTGAATACGTCCATGTAGGCTCTATGCCAGCTCCATGCTGGCAAAGCCTTTATGAGCGCCATGGATGGCGTGAATGTCGATTTTGCAGGAGCGAAAATCGACCGGACACCCAGGCGCCTCCTCTAGCACTGCCGAAATTTGAAGTGCGAAAGGTATAGCCTTAATTATCATCAGGCAATTCGAAAACCACGCTTATTCCTCCAAGCGGCGAATCTTCCAATCCTATTTTGCCGTGCCTGCTCTCGACGATACGCCTTGCGATAGGTAAACCGATACCGGCACCCGCGGGCGTATCGGTCGTAGTCAATCGTTCGAAAATTTCAAAAACTCTCTCCCGGTATTGCAGAGGAATACCGGGGCCGTTGTCGCTGATGCGGTAACGGCTGAGTTTGCCGACGCGTTCCCCGCTGATATGAATTTCAGGAACGGCGTTATCATCGATAGGCAATCCATGGCTTAGTGCATTGTCCATCAATATCCAAAACAGATCGATCAACCGCGATTTATCCAATGTTGCCGGAGGTAATTTATCGATGTGTAATCGCACATGGGCGCGTTTAAGGCGAGACTCTAAGCGTTGCAGTAGACTAGACACCAGTGCATCGACATCCTGAATGCAAACCTTATCGACCGGCTCGCCAGCCGCTAAAAATAATTGAATATCCTTAACCAACATACGCAAGTGTGCGGCATCGCGTTCCAAAACTTGCAAGTCTTGATAAATCTCATCATTACGCGCCTCATCCGGCATGGTTTTTAAGCGGCCTTGCAAGCGCTGGCTATAACTCACCAGACGTCGGGTCGGCTCCATCAAATGATGAGCTGAAATTTCGGCGAATCGAGTCAGATACGCATTCGCGCTGACAATTTCCCGGTTTTTTCTAATTAATGCAGCCTCGTTGAGCTTTCGCTCCTCGACGCGTCGCCGAATTAATAATCCGATTGCATAGATAGCAGCCAAGCCCATAATCCAAATAACTGCCAACAATAGTACTTTTTCCGGATCGACCCTCGCCACCCCCTCAAGATAAGATTGCAGGGGCACGGAGACGCCGACGCCTCCCAGGACATCGCCGACACGGTAACCTTGCCTGCTGTGGCATTTCATGCAATATTCGTCGGCCACCATGGCGCTCATCAAGCGAATATAAGGCACGCCGTTAATCAGGGCTTGTTCAAAAACTTCCGTTTCGCCCCGCTCGAATTGGTGCAAGGCCGCCGCCTCCCATTCATCGGGAGCATTATCGGGATTCAAAGGCTTAAAGCCGGTGATCCTTCCTTTAACGCCATAAAGCTCTTCGTATTCGCTCATGACTTGCCGGAGTAAATACGCCGGATTCATTAATGTCAGTTTGATTCCGGACGGCGTGCTGATATCCCGTTCGGCAATATGCGATAAGGCGGGGTTCGGGCGAGTCCGTTCATCGACTGGAACATAGACGCCGCCATGGCGTGCGGCCCATTTACGCAAAGCCACATCTTTGTTGAAATGACCGCGCGCTTCCTTGATCGCCATTTCCTGCGCGTTCCAAATAGACATATGGCTATCCCAAAAAAAGAAGCCTGCCACCGAAGCGGTCCAAAGTACCGAGACGCCAAGCAATACTTTCAACGGCATCGAAGCCTTACTCATAAAACGACTCCCCGGTATGCTGTTGCGGCGGTTTGCTAATCGGGAGCTCGAAACTAAAGGTGCTTCCGTACCCCTCGACTTGCGATTCCGCGCGAATGTTTCCTCCATGATGTTCGACGATCCTACGGCACAATGCCAGTCCCATGCCGGTTCCTTCGTAACAGGATCTTAATTGAAGTCGGCTGAAAAACTGAAATAGCCGATCGATTTGCGTAGGATCGATACCGATGCCATTATCTCGAATAGACACCCGCCAGTTAACCGAATCGACATCAGAACTAATCTCGATGCGCGGCTGAATATCCGCTTCCCGATATTTAAGCGCGTTACCGATCAAGTTTAGAAACAAGCGACTCAATTCGTCGCGACTGGCAAAAACAGTCGGCCACTCGCCTCGTACATCGATTTCAGCCTGCGTGCCGACAATATTCGGCTGTAAAAAAACCATCGCTTCATCCAGCGCTTCTTTGCTTTCCAACCATGTCTTCGGTTCGGTTTTTCGCCCCACGCGCGAATAATCCAGTAACGAAACGATCATCGCATCCATGCGTCTGGCCCCATCGAGCGCAAAAGCCATATTGGTTCTGCTTTCTTCATCCAAGGTGTCGCGCAAAGCGCGTTCCAATAATTGCAGATGACCTGTGATCATGCGTAAAGGCTGGCGCATATCGTGTGACACGCTATAGGCGAATTGCTCGAGATCGACATTGGACCGGCGCAATTCTTCTTCGATTCGTTTCTGTTCGGTCACGTCGCGGCTAATGCCGAACAAACCGACAACCGTCTTGCCGTCGCAGTCGAATACCGGCCATTTATTGGTATTGACCCAGCGGAGCTGTCCATGCAAATCATAGTAAGGATCAATCTTATTGATCAACGGATTCCCATCCTTAAAAATCGGTTGTTCCTCTTCAAAATAGATACGCGCGATATCTTCCTGAAAAATTTCCGAATCGTGTTTACCGACTAATTCCAGCCAATTGTCGTAACCGGAAACCGTCGCCAATGGTTTACTGCAAAAGCGAATACGACTGTCTTGATCCTTGAAATACACATAATCCGACGTGTTGTCGAGAAAGGTATTAAAATCGCGGTTTAACTCTTGAGCGGCTAGCTCGTAAAGTTTTCGCTCGGTGATATCGGTAATGAAGCCGTGCCATAACACACTGTTATCTTCAAGCCGTTCCGGCCGGCTTTCCCCCCGAAGCCAACGCAAACCTTGCTTGGGTAACATCACACGATATTCTTGATGCCATGCTGTCATCGCGGCAGCCGACTCCCAGACCGAAGATATCACGTTATTCCGGTCTTCGGGATGTATTCTCGCGATGGTCAAAGCGGCATCCTCGCGCACCTGTTCCGGGGTGACTTCGTATATGTCTTCGATACCGCAACTCGCGAAAGGATAACAGGATCGACCATCGGGAAATAATCGAAATTGATAAATAACGCCGGGAACCTGCTTGGACAATTTCGTTAATAGATCGTGACTTTTCTGTAAAGCATTCTCGCCCCGCTCTAAATCGTCCATCTGTCGCCGTATCAGATACAACAATACGAACAACACTGACGAGACGACTAAAAACAGCGCTATCGCCCAAGCAATCATGGCGCGCTCGGCGGCCATCACCGAAGTCATTTCGGCGGACGTCAATATTCGCAGAGGAAAATCGGCCATGCGCTTTTCGACAACCCAATACGCCTTACCGTCAAATGGCGATATCACCCTACCCGACCGTTGTCTTTTATCCCGATAAGGTTTCAGCACTTCACGCAATCGAGTGCCGGAATCGCCGGGTACGCGCGGGTTACGAAACCACACCTGATTATCATTATTCATCACGACCAAAGTCGACCCCGGCGCACGTTCAATACCGGCAAAAATTTCGGCCAAGCGATCAATCGAAACAACCGCAACCACCGTTCCGGCAAAATGTTGTTCATCATCGAAATAAGGCCTACTGAATGAGACCTCATACTCCCCTTCGCTTATCGATGAAGGCATTGGAGGACTCACAAACAGGTGATCTTCAGAACGATTAAAATGATAGGTGTAAGATGGGTGATCATGAACTACCGGCTTATCGCCGGCCCCGGTCCAATGACTGACGACACCATCGCGATCGACAATTAACAAATCCACTAACTCGGGATTGGCGGCCAATTCGCCCTGCAATGAACCTGGCAACGATTCATCGGCCTTACCCTGCTTCAGCAATAATCGTGTTTTCAGCAAAAATCGATCGATATCGACCAGGACACGAGATAGCAAAACCTCGTTAACGCTGGTCGCGGCGGAAGCATGGGCTGCCAAGCCATGAAGTCGATTGATACGTTCATTCCTGACAACATAGACGATGAACAGTGCAAACAGTAACAGAATGCCGCATACGCCCAGCGTCACGGTGCGGCGTAGTTTTCGATAAGTCCCATTGTTGCTCTGATTCATGGCGCGTTCGCTGAAAAACTAATCGGATGCATTATTCTGCGCCAATGGAATTTCAAAAACAAACGTGCTGCCTTTGCCTTCCCCTTCCGACTCGGCCCAGATGCGACCGCCATGATGCTCGACAATGCGCCGACACAAGGCCAAGCCCATGCCGTTTCCGTCGAAGCGCGCCCGAGACTGCAAACGGCTAAAAAATTGAAACAATTTATCGATTTGTTTGGGGTCGATCCCGATGCCGTTATCGGCAATGCGTACTCTCCATATCCCCGCGTGCTCGGTTGAAACCACGGTTACATGCGGCACCTCTTCGCTATCATGATACTTAATGGCATTGGCGATCAAATTTTGCAACAAGCGTGTCAATTCATCCCGGCTCGCGGACAATACCGGCCAATCGCCCTGCACGACGACATCGGCACGCTTCTCTTCGATTTCCACCTCTAAAAATTTCAATGCTTCATTCAAGGACTCGCGGGTTTCCATGCAAATTTTAGGCTCGGTCTTACGGCCGACACGGGAATAGTCGAGTAACGAAACGATCATCGCATCCATACGTTTGGCGCCGTCGAGCGCAAAGGCCAAGTTCTCCTTGTTGTCTTCGTCCAATTGCTCAGCCAAACCGAGCTCCAGCAAATGCAAATGTCCGGCAATCGTCCTAAGCGGTTGCCGCATATCATGGGAGACACTGTAGGCAAATTGCTCGAGATCGGCATTCGAGCGCGTCAAAGCCTCGGAATGGGTTCGTAGTATCGTTTCCACCTGCCTACGCTCGGTGATGTCGGTACAAGAACCGATGTAACCGGAAAAATTTCCATGGTCATCAACGCGCGGCACGCCATGATCGTCGATCCATCGATAGTCGCCGTCGAAGCGCCTTAAGCGATATTCCATACGAAACGGTTCGCGGCGATTGAAATGATCTAGATAACAATCGATACAGCGCTGTCTATCGTCAGGATGGACGCCTTCCAGCCAGCCGTTATCCTTTTCTTGATCTAGGGTTCGCCCCGTAAAATCTAGCCAAACCTTATTGAACCAAAAACAGCGGCTGTCAGCCCCGGAAATCCAAATCAATACCGGCGCCGAATCGGCCATTTGCCGAAAGCGTGCCTCGCTCTCGCGTAGCTCACGAGTCATCTCGGTTGCCAACGCCAGCGCTCTAGCGCGCCCGGACGCCAATTGCCAAATGATTGTCGCCAACAACACACTCAGCGTTGCCCCCGCAGCGGCTATGTATCGCGGTTTATCTAGGCTAATCCGTTGTTTGAAGCTCGCCCCCGGACTCACGGCTAAAGTCCAAGCATGGCCATCGATGTCGATCGTTCGTATCGTATTTAGATAGTAAAGACTCGACAAAGCCTCGGACGAGCTACTATGCATTCTCGCCTCCTCGGTCATCGTAACGCCGTCGAATATCTCCAGATTCAAGTCGGATGCGCGTTCTCCGCCAACCCCCGCCATGAAATCATCCATGCGAAACGGCGCATAGATCCAGGCAACGATATTGCTCCGCCGTTCCTCGACAGACTCATAGGTTACGTTATCGCGGAATAACGGCAAATACATCAAAAAACCGGCTTGCACAGCTTCATCGGTTTCCTGAACCAATATGACTTTACCGGAAATGCGTGTTTGACTCAGATCGCGCGAATCGGCCATCGCTTTTCTGCGGACCGGCTCGGAATACATATCGTAACCAAAGGCTCGAAGATTGCGATCAACGAACGGCTCAAGGTATAAAATCGAACTATAAATATCACGCTCGCCTTCCGGTCGAATCGAATAGTCCGGGAACCCTTGATTGCGAATATCGGCGATATGCTTATCTTTGTCATGACTCGGCACAACCACCGAAAAACCGATACCTTGAATACCGGGAAAATTCCGATCGATTTTCAGCGTATCCACATAGATACGAAATTCGTTTCGGTCGACATGATCGGAAGACATGAACAATCCTTTTACGCCCAATAAAACTTGCTCGTAAGCTGCCATACGCTGCTCGATACGGTCTATAATCTCCCTAACCCTAAAATCGAAATCGATTTTCAAATTGCGTTCAAGGTCTGCTTCAGCGTTTTTCCAAACCCCGAAGGTCGCTCCGAGCGAAAGCAGCAAAACGAGACTCGATATCAGCAGTGGAAAAAGATGGCGTAAAAAGGATGGGCCCGAAGAATGTATCGGCATGAGAAATATGAGAAGGGTTAATACCAAAGAACAGCCGGCAGCCGATCAAACCGGTCAAAAGGCGATTGAATTAAGTTAAGCCTATTGATAGGAAAAAATCAAAGAACCAAGCTAAACATATTGGGTCTATATTTGTAACCTTGTGCTTAAAAAATGTTACGCAATGACAATAATAGCATTCCTTTTGCTTTTGATAGCCCTAAGCCCAACTGTTGATGCCGATGTTTTTAAATGTATCACATCATCAGGAAAAATCACTTACCAAGGCAAACCTTGCTCATCCGATGCGCAACAAGAAAAAGTACCGATAGAACCCACCGACCCTCGCCAATTGGCCGAGGCCGAAAGAAGACTCGCCATTTGGCAAATGGAACGGGATAAGCAAAATGCCGAAAGACTGGAAGCCGAAAGAATGCAGCGCCAGGAACAGCATCGCATCGAAGCGGTTGAGGCGCTGAAACGCAGCGCGGAAGCGCAACGTCAACAAGCCTTAGCCGAACTAAGGCAGGCCGAAGCATTAGAGAATCAATATAGAATGCCGGCTTACCCGTTGTACTATCTTCCCTATCAGTCAAGATCCCCGTACCGAGATCGCCATAGAAACAATAACCTACCTCCTAGAAAGCATAAATATTTGGCCAACCCCTAATCAAGCCAATCAATCGGTTAGCCGAATAGTTACGTGCTGGACATCTGGCCCGAGGGCAATCTAGGCGGAGCCGCCCATTGTCTGAAAGAGACACGATGGTAAATAGAGGGATTTAACCTTCTTGCGGCAACGGGAGCTGGTGGTCATCCTCCAGCCTACCCACTATAAAGGCATAAGTATCTACACAATTTTTCAGCTTTATAAAACAATTAGTTAAGCTATTTTCTGTAACCTAGGAAAAAAAGTAGATTAAAAACTTCAATTTTTAGTCCCTATTTTCATAAAAAACCAGAAGAATCTTTATAACAGCATGATATTAAATGATAAAGACGTGTAGATACTTATGCTATAAAAAAGGGGGGAATAATCATAAGCGCCAACTTAAGGAAGGAACGCGTCATTCCACCAGGGATTGGCGGAATCCAGGGCCACGGATGGCAATGCGTAGCACCACTTCCATAAACGCACCATAGAATAGGCACTAAGTTGGCGCTTATGGGGTGAATAATTACGCACAATTTACTAGAACACCTATACTTATCACCACTTTAAAAACAAATTTCGAGAGTGCAATATGGTACCTAAGTCATTGATCGAAAAAGTCGGTTCTTTATATACCTTGCCGGATGTTGCATTGCGCGTCAATGAACTGCTAAGCTCCGATAAAGCCAGCAACGATCAATTGGAAGAAATCATCGTTCACGATCCGGCATTGACGGCCCAATTGTTAAAATTGGTGAATAGCGCCTACTACGGATTTTCGGGGAAGGTCGATACGGTTTCTCGTGCGATTTCGATGATCGGTCGGCAAGAATTACGAAATATAGTCATCGCGACTTCGGTGGCATCGACCTTTCAGGACATTCCGAAAGACTTGGTCGACATGGAGACATTTTGGTATCACAGCATTACTAGCGGCGTATTGGCCCGACTATTGGCAGAACAATGCAAGAGAAAGGAACATGAACGTTTTTTCATCGCCGGTTTATTGAATAGCATTGGCAAGTTGATCTTGTTTAGCCAGTTTCCGGAAAAAGCCGGCGAAGCCTTGACTTTTAAAGACCGAGGCGAGGATGCGGTCACCGAAGCCGAACAACGAATTTTCGGTTTTACCTATGCCGAACTCGGCGCCGAATTATTGAAGGAATGGAAATTACCGAGCAGCATTTGGCAATTGGTCGCCGCCCAAACCAATCCGATGAACGCAACCGATATCCTTCAAGATGCTTGCATTCTGCATGTGGCGGCTAAAATCGCCGCGAGTATCGAGCCTTGCTCGGTAAAAACCTATGACTTCGAAGACTTCAACCCGACCTACCTGCCGGAAGCGTGGGAGGCATTAGGCCTAAGCGACGAATCGATTAAGCCTTTAACGCTGGATGCCTCATTACAAGCATTCGAGATCTTGGGAATTATTCGACCGGGAGCGACTTTGATTTTTTGATTGAAACTTGGCAGCTAAATACATGCAAGCATAGTTTTATTCTTCAAGGACAATTAGCGCCATCTTGTATGGTGGCACCAATAATATTTTCGGCTACACCAATACCACAAAAGTTGTAGCTATTAACACCAGAGTTAGGTTGGTGTACTTCGAAGGTATAAATCTCCGGATCGCCAAATGCAGTGTAGGTATAAGTCACCTGACTGTTTGCTTGGCCTCCGATCGCCCATGTGCCAAGCTGTTTACTGGGATCAACAGGATGGACAGGACCCATTTTATAGTCCCAAAGCTGGCCAGTTGATTCCCCAGAAACACCTCTGTGCTCTTCCTGCCACCTATCTCCGTCTCTTGTAGCACATACCGTATTACCTGGAAGCAGATCCTGCAATTCATTAATACGAGTATCCGGCGCACATTGTGCCGACACGTCTAATGATAGGCAAGTTAATGCCATAACACCAGTTAAGAAATTTAACTTCATCATTGTACTCCAGCATTTCATGGGTTGATAAATTTACCGGTTTAAAAAACTTAAACCATTAGGACCGACGCACTATTAACATCCTACTAGCATCAAGGGGATTCTACCTTTAGAATAAATAAACATGCAACGCGATCTTCTATTGATTTGTTACTTACTTTTAAACCAATTAATGCAATGCAGCCTTTTTTACATCAAGAGTAAAAAACTGAAAGGTTCTACCTAAAAACTTCCTGCTTTCAAATGAGCATCCATGGCCCCCGCCAAATCCCCTTGTATCTTTTTTGCTTCGGCAATCAACAGCCAGCAACGTTTTTTTAATGCATTATCGGAACCAGCCAATATCGCCGATTTTTTAGCCAAATCCTCGGCTTGTTTAGGCTTCGCTTGTTTAAGACGAACTTCGGCCAATTTATAAATCAAGGTCGCGTTTCTCGGCTCGATTCTTAGCCCTCGCTCCAAAACAGCAGCAGCCGAATCCAGATTACCGGCACCGGCGCTTCGGTCCGCATCGGAAATCATCGCGATTGCAACAGGGCTCAATTGAGTCGATTGCACTTTTTCGGCAGGGGTTGCCCATGCCGGAGGTGCGGATGGCAATGACGGAGCAGTTTTGACTTCCGGCGGCGCGACAGGTTTTTGTTTGACGATAGGCTTCGGCGGTTGCGGAACCGGTGTTTTATAATACGGTTCAACCGGAGCAGGCGCCTGCTGACCGGTTAAACCGGCACAACCGACCGCCAGCATCGGCAGCATGGGTATAAAGTACTTGTTCAATCGCATTTAAATACTATTCAATAAAGGTTTAATTGCCCGACAATACAAATTTGACCGGAAATTAAATTAAAGCTAAGTGGCTGAAATTGATCTCACCCATACAAAAAAATTCCGCATATTTATCTCGTTCCCAAGTTCTAACTTGGGAACACATGCCCTCAAGCTCTGCTTGAGGTCACCCGGCAAGCGGAGCTTGGGGGTAGTCACTCCCAAGCTGGAGCTTGGGAGCGAGAAAAAATTTCGCACCAATTGATGCCATCCGTTGCAGTATATTCGAAACACCTTCAGAACACGAATTCTAATCAGCAATTCCCAATTTGGAGATCAAAAAGGGTGTGGGGTATGCTTGGCGAGGATGTCGGCAGCAGGGAGCTGCCGCCAAGCCCCCATGGATGGGTTTACGGCGTTCCTCGACAGGCATACCCCACACCCTAAAATCGGCGAAACTGCTCAAACTGGGAATTGCTGAATTCTAATCGAGCATCAACTGTATAGGCGCCTTTCGGGAACATAAACCCACACATGCCTGTTTAACCATTAATCTCAAAGCAAACGAGTGAATAGCGCCATCATCAATGACTACAACAAACATCAGCCAGCTTTCTTCTCTGCCTCAACGAATCAAACAATGGGGTCTGGAATTGGGTTTTCAACAAGTCGGCATCGCCGACACCGATTTAGCCGAAGCAGAGGCCCATCTCAATAATTGGCTGGACAAAGGTTTTCACGGCGAAATGGATTATATGCAGCGGCACGGACTGAAACGTAGCCGTCCCGCTGTTTTGCAACCGGGAACGCGAAGCGTGATTTCGGTACGCATGGATTATTTACCCGAATCGTCGGCAGCGATGAATCAAAACCTTGAAAAACCTTTGGCCGCGTATATTTCAAGATATGCCTTGGGCCGAGATTATCACAAGTTAATGAGACAGCGCCTCCAAAAATTGGCCGACCGGATTGCAAACGAAATCGGCGACTTCGGCTACCGGGTATTCGTAGACAGTGCGCCGGTTCTCGAAAAAGCACTGGCGGAGAAAGCCGGACTGGGTTGGATAGGCAAACATTCCAATGTCATCAATCGTAAGGCCGGCTCTTGGTTCTTTCTCGGCGAAATTTATACCGATTTAGCGCTGCCGCCCGATACAAAAGCCGACAATCATTGCGGAAGTTGTATGGCTTGCCTCGACATCTGCCCGACACGGGCGATCGTTGCGCCCTATCAAGTCGACGCGCGTTTGTGCGTGTCATACTTGACGATCGAATTACACAGTTCGATTCCGGAAGCATTACGACCGCTGATCGGAAACCGGATTTACGGCTGCGACGACTGCCAGATCGTTTGTCCTTGGAACCGCTTCGCCCGCTTGACCGGCGAAAAAGACTTCAATCCCAGACAACAACTCAACAGCCGGCAATTACTCGAAGTTTTCGCATGGGACGAACCGACTTTTCTGAAATATAGCGAAGGTTCGGCGATACGAAGAATCGGTCACGAGCGCTGGCTAAGAAATATTGCGGTCGCGCTTGGCAACGCCCCTTATTCGGAATCAATCGTTTCGGCCATGAAAGCCAAGCTCGAACATCCGTCCGACTTAATCAAGGAACATGTTTTGTGGGCTATTGCAAAGCAATCCGAAAGAAGAAAGGCTACATAAAACGTAACGTTCATGAAGGCCTGGCCATCGCCCCGGCAAATAAACGCTCTCTGGTGGCGGAGGGTGCGATCACTCGCCCGACAGGACGCCGTGAATACGTCCCTGTAGGCTCGACGGCGGCTGTCCTTGCCGCCGACGCCTGTCGGGCGAGCAACCGCACCCTCTTCGGAACCGGAATTGCCAGAACGGAGATTTGTATATCGAAAAATTAGATAATGAGTCTAAATCTACGACCTTTCACAGTAATTTAGAAAAAGCATTGCACCATGAAAATCATCAAGCATGGTTAAACAGCCAAATTTAGGATAAAGGGGTCGATTGTTGCCGTGGATAAAACACGGAATTGCATTAGCTGATAACCCATTCAAGGCCGTATTTTTTATCGTAGTAATAGACGATCGCCAAAATAGTCAGTTGAACGAAAAACAACAGCCAGAAATACACCATGAAGAACATAATCTTGATCGGTTTTTCTTCCGATTTTTTTCGTGCCGACAACAACCAGCCTCCGACGAGGGAAACAATCAAAATCAGGCTGCCGATCAGTGCAAAAATCATTTGCTTTTTCTACGTAACCTCAATCTTTCGGCGGCGGTGGCGCCAGAACTTCGCGTGAGCCGTTTGATTCCGCCGGACTCACAACACCTGCCGCCTCCATGTCTTCGATCATTCGGGCCGCACGGTTATAGCCGACCTTAAAGCGACGCTGCACACTGGATATCGACGCCTTACGCGTTTCGGTAACAAACTGTACAGCTTCGTCGTAAAGCGCATCCGTTTCATTATCGGCATCGGAAAGCCCGCCGAACCCATCGCTATTATCGCTTCGCTCTTGTGTAATTTCATCCAAATAATCGGCCGGCCCCGTTTCTTTCAGAAACTCGACGACACGATGCACCTCGTGATCGTCTACGAACGCGCCATGGGCGCGAATCGGAATGCTGGTTCCGGAAGGTAAAAACAGCATATCACCGTTACCCAATAGCGTTTCCGCCCCGCCCTGATCCAATATGGTCCGGGAATCGATGCGCGAAGATACCTGAAACGATATCCGGGTCGGCACATTGGCCTTGATTAAACCGGTCAAGACATCGACCGACGGACGTTGCGTCGCCAGAATCAAATGAATGCCGGCTGCCCGCGCTTTTTGTGCCAATCTCGCGATCAACTCCTCGACTTTTTTGCCGACGATCATCATCATATCGGCCAGTTCGTCGATTACGATCACGATACTCGGCAAAGCCGTCAAAACCGGAAATTCCTCGCCCTCTTCAAGCGGTCTCTCCAACACGAAAAACGGGTCGCGTATGCTTTCGCCTTTCGCATCGGCATCGTTGATCAATTGATTGAAACCGGCCAGATTTCTGACCCCCATCTTGGACATCAACTTGTAACGGCGCTCCATTTCGGCGACGGCCCAACGCAAGGCATTACTGGCCTCTTTCATATCGGTCACGACAGGCGTCAATAAATGCGGAATGCCTTCGTAAACCGACAGTTCCAACATTTTCGGATCGATCATGATCATTCGAACTTCTTTCGGCGTGGCTCGGTATAGCAGGCTCAAAATCATCGTATTGATCGCAACGGATTTACCGGAACCGGTCGTACCGGCTACCAAAGCATGCGGCATTTTCCCAAGGTCGGCGACGACCGGCGCACCGGAAATATCCTTGCCCATCGCCAAGGTCAACGGCGATTTGGCCTTCTCGAAACCTTGCGAAGCCAATAGCTCACGAAGCGTGACCATTTCTCGCTCCTGATTCGGGATCTCCAGACCGATATAAGGCTTGCCGGGAATGACTTCGACGATACGAACGCTGGTTACCGATAACGCGCGCGCAAGATCTTTTGATAAGCTGCTGATGCGGCTGACTTTCACGCCGGCCGCCGGCTGCAATTCGAAACGGGTAATAACCGGGCCGGGATGGACGGCAACCACTTCGGCCACGACATTGAAATCCTGCAGTATTTCCTCGACCAAACGGGACATATCCTCCAATTCGCTTGGCGAATAACCTTTGACTCGGATATTGCGTTCGTCGAGCAACGATAAAGGCGGCAATTCGCCTTCGGAAACCTTACTAAAATCGATTTTCTTTTGCTTGGTTTTACTTGGTGGAACAAACGATTCTTCTTGCAACTCAACTACTGGGGCGACTTTGGAGTTTTTCAGAACTTTTCCTTTCGATTTTTCACGAGGCTTGACCGAAACAGAAGTTTCCGTTACTCGTCTTTCATACTGGTTTTTTAGCACCCCGAACAGTCCTTGGCCTAACCAACGAAAAAACAGCAAGGTGTATTTACCCACGCCATCCATCAACTTAAACCAAGATAAGCCCGTAAATAGCGTCACGCCGGCCAATAGAATCGCCAATAACATTAAGGTCGCACCGGAGTCGCCCAAGGCCAACACAAAAATATCCCCGGTTTCCTGGCCTAAAATACCACCGGTCGAACCGGGCAAATCGATGCGAATTCGCAGCAAATGTAGATAGAGCAATGAAGTACCGGCCATCAAGGTAGCGATAAACCCCAACCAACTGACCGCGATACTTAATTTAGCGGTTTCCCGACTTTTACCGACATACATCAAATAGGCTTGACGAATGACCATGATCGGAAATAGATATGCCATCAACCCGAAAACACTGAGCGTAAAATCGGCCAGCCACGCACCAATCATGCCGCCGGCGTTTTTGATGCCTTGCCCGGTGCCGCTATGCGTCCAGCCGGCATCTTCGTTACTAAAAGTGACGAGTGAAATTAAAAAGAACAATGCGCAGGCCGACAAACCTAATAACGCAACCTCTCGCAAACCTCGAAATGTTTTTTCTTCAATCACTGCAGACATAAACAAGTTCTCTTAATTTATTCGATAAAACATCATTATAGATGATTAATTGAAGATGCAACATGAATTAGCCCAGGACGGGGGAAATAAATGAATACAATCTCAATGGACAGACGTCGATGTTGAAGCTACCGAAGGCAGTGTTCAAGTTGCGCTGAAGAACCAGGAAGGGAAAGAATGCTTTCACTTTCACTTACCCTTCACGACTTACCGCTAACCGCTAACCTCATAAGCGCCAACTTAAGGAAGGAACTCGCCATTCCGCCAGGGATTGGCGGAATCCAGTGCCACGGATGGCAATGCGCAGCACCATATCCATACAACATGGATATCGATAACCCATACCGATATGACGAATAAAGCCATAAACGCACCATAGAATAGGCACTAAGTTGGCGCTTATGACCGCTTACCCCACACACAGTCATCAAATCTCAACCACCTTATTCACATCAAAACCGTCAACCGTTTTACGCCCCATATAACCTCTTGGATTGCAAAGTATTCGAGCACCGGCGATACGATAATCGCTTATGCTATGCACATGACCATGAAACCAAGCCGCTACTTCGTATTCGTGCAAAAAGGCTTTTAAATCATTACAGTAAGCAAATTTTTTCAACGCATAAGGCGAATCGTTCCAACTCCATGAAGTAGGCGCATGATGTGTTACTACTACGGTTTTGCCGTCGAAAGGCCGCCGCAATTCCGCCTCAAGCCATTGCTTCGAGCGCTGATGTAATTTATAAAAGCTTTCAATATCGAACGCATGACCGCTATAGGCGATTTTTCTAAAATCATTCAAGGTTTTTCCTAACGCCTCGGCGGTTTCTATTCCATCCACCATTAAATCAGCCCATAGCGTGCATCCCAGAAACCTGACATCCTGATAAACGAAAAGATTATTTTCCAAAAAATGAACTCGGCTTCCCGCGCACTCCATTCGTAACATTTTCAGCACTTCATGATATTCACCGGTATAAAACTCGTGATTGCCGGCCACATAAATGACTGGTTTATTGAAGGTTTTCAGCCAATCAACTCCCTGTTTGTTTACACCAATATCGCCGGCGGCAATGATGATGTCAGCGTCATTGCTCGGTGTTTGTAAATTGCCGAATTCCAAATGAACATCAGAAAAATAATTAATCTTCACGATTTAACTCTTTTGAATTGTCCGTATAGAGTATAATTAGGTCATTCTTTCAGATAAAGCCAACCATTTCCATAAAGATTTAAGTCCATGTCAATCAGCCCAAGAAAAATCACCCAACAAGTTCAAATCGGCGACATCAAAGTGGGCGGCGGCGCGCCGATCGTCGTTCAGTCGATGACCAATACCGATACCGCCGATATCAAAGCGACAGTCAACCAAGTCATAGAACTGTCGAAGGCCGGATCGGAAATCGTTCGGATTACCGTCAACTCCGAAGACGCGGCTAAAGCCGTTCCCGAAATCCGCAACCAACTCGACCAAAAAGGTTTTACCGTTCCGATCGTCGGCGATTTCCATTTTAACGGACATAAATTACTCGAAAAATACCCCGCCTGCGCTGAAGCCTTAGATAAATATCGCATCAATCCCGGGAATGTCGGACGCGGTAAAAACCGCGATCCGCAATTTCAACAAATGATCGAGTTCGCTTGCCGTTACGACAAGCCCGTTCGAATCGGCGTTAATGGCGGCAGTCTGGATCAATCTGTTTTAACGCGCCTTTTGGACGAAAATAGACAAAAAGAAAATCCGGACGAACTACCTGCCGTTACTCGAGAAGCGATCATCGTTTCGGCACTCGAAAGCGCGGCCCGCGCCGAAGAAATAGGCCTACCCGCTAACAAAATCTTGTTATCCTGTAAAATCAGCAACGTACAGGAATTGATCAGCATTTATCAAGATCTGAGCAAACGCTGCGATTACGCTTTACACCTCGGCCTAACCGAAGCCGGCATGGGCTCGAAAGGCATCGTGGCCTCTTCGGCTGCCCTATCCGTCCTCATGCAACAGGGCATCGGAGACACGATTCGCATCTCGCTAACGCCGGAACCCGGCACGGCCAGAACCCAAGAAGTTGTAGTCGCACAGGAAATCTTGCAAACCATGGGCTTCCGCTCGTTTACTCCGATGGTTATCGCATGCCCCGGTTGCGGCCGCACGACCAGCGATTATTTCCAAAAATTGGCGATGCAGATTCAAAACTATCTGCGCGTCAGCATGCCGTCTTGGCGCACTAAATATCCCGGCGTCGAAGAAATGGAAGTCGCGGTCATGGGTTGCGTCGTCAACGGCCCCGGGGAAAGCAAGAGCGCCAATATCGGCATCAGCCTGCCCGGGACCGGAGAAACCCCTGTTGCCCCGGTTTATGAAGACGGTGTAAAAACGGTCACTTTGAAAGGCGATCATATTGCCGAAGAGTTTCAAGCGCTGGTCGAACGCTATATTGAAACGCACTACGGAGCCTCATCTCGGTAGTCGGTAGTTGGCAACCCTAAGCCCTGGTTTCGATACCGGGGCTTTTTAATGAATCAAACACCATGACTTCAGAATTTGTTGAACTGCCAAAACTAGGCTGGAGAGAATGGCTAGCTTTGCCGGGTTTAAATATTCCCCGGATAAAAGCTAAAATCGATACAGGGGCTCGCACTTCGGCATTGCACGCCTTTTATATCGACCCTTATAAAAAAGGCAAAGATCATTGGATCATGTTCAACATCCACCCCGACCAACTTCGCATCGATACGGTCATCGAATGCCATGCCCAAGTTAAAGACCTGCGCATGGTTACCGACTCCGGCGGACACAAAAGTCGCCGTTATGTAATTGAAACTGAACTTCTTCTTGGCACTTCACTGATCAAAGCAGAACTGACACTAACCAATCGCGACAACATGAAATTCCGCATGTTGCTAGGTAGAACCGCTATGCGCGGTCAATTTTTTATCGACCCGGGAGCATCCTATCTCCAAGGCAACCCGGATCGAAAAACATTCGAAACTGCAAAAAATTCGACATCCGAACAAAGTAACCTGAATAATTACGAAAAGGAATAATGGCTAAAAAACGAAGAACTTAACAATTTTACAATGAATAACAATAAGTCTTATTTCGCCAATTCTATTCACTATTCACTATTCACTATTCACTATTCACTATTCACTATTCACTATTCACTATTCACTATTCACTATTCACTATTCACTGCTAACTGCTAACTGCTAACTGCTAACTGCTAACTGCTAACTGCTAACAAAAAAGTCTAAGCCATTGTTTAATCGCCAGAACTTAAACGCATGCCTACACTGTATTACACACACCCGGCCTTTTTAGAGCATGATACAGGCCCCGGCCATCCTGAATGCGCCGCTAGGCTGCTGGCAATCGACGAAGCCTTAAACGCACCGAGTTTTAAGCGCTTAATCCGAGTGCAACCTAAATGGCGTGATGATCTTCAAGAAAAAGTTGCGTTAATTCATAGCCCGGCTATGATCGACGGCATTCTCGACAGCATTCCCAAACAGGGCTTGCATGCGCTCGATCACGACACCATCCTCTCTCCCGGCTCTGGAACCGCCGCCTTACTCGCGGTCGCTGCCGTTTGCGATGCAGTGGATAAACTCTGCACAGATCAGGCGACTTCCGCTTTTTGCGCGGTTCGCCCGCCCGGACATCATGCCGAACCCGATCGACCGATGGGCTTTTGCCTATTCAATAGTATTGCCATCGCAGCGGAATATGCACGGCTGCATCATTCAGTGGACAAGATCGCGATCATCGATTTCGATGTACATCACGGCAATGGAACACAAGCTGCGTTTTATAAACAACCTCAGATACTCTACGCTTCGTCTCATGAGATGCCCCATTATCCCGGCACGGGGCACCCCAAGGAAACCGGCGTCGGCAACATCGTCAACGTACCGTTACATTCAGGAAGCTCCGGCACCGAATTCAGGCAATTATACAACTCGATTATTTTACCGGCGGTTCGGCATTTCAAACCCGATTTGATATTGATATCCGCCGGATTCGATGCTCACCAAGACGACCCGCTAGCCAGTATTCGACTAACTGAGGAAGATTACCAGTGGGTCACCGAGCAAATCAAAGCGATTGCCGAAGAAAGCGCCAAGGGACGGGTTTTATCCGTATTGGAGGGAGGCTATCATATTAAAGCTTTGGCCGAGAGCGTTGCCGCTCATGTTAAATCCCTCATGAACCCTGTTAGAAACGCTTTTTAATTTATCACGAATTACCGTATCCTAAAGACACTTAGGATTTGGTCGTAAATAACGCCCTTATTTTACGGAGGATTCGGTTTTGCTCGATTGGCAGGTGTGGGCGACAGGGAAAGCCGCTGTCAAGTCTACAAGGACGTATTCACGGCGTCCTGCCAAGCGAGTTAGCGAACCCTCAGCAAAACTCATAGCTCCAGGACGTTATTTATCACGAAATCCTTAAAGACCCCCTCTTTTTTCCATCAGCTCAAATACGGATCTACCATGACTGAAAAATATATCTACTCGTTTCAAAAAGGCGACGGCAAAAACAAAATGCTGCTAGGCGGCAAAGGTGCGAATCTTTGCGAAATGACGCAAATCGGTCTCAATGTTCCGCCAGGTTTCGTGATAACTACTGTTGCTTGCCTGGACTATCTGAACAATCAGCGCTTGCCCGACGGCTTAATGGACGAAGTCAAAACCCATATTGCCGAAGTCGAAACGCAAACTGAAAAACAATTCGGCGGCCGCGACAACCCTTTATTGGTCTCTGTCCGTTCCGGTTCGGCGATATCGATGCCCGGCATGATGGATACGATTTTGAACCTCGGGCTCAACAAACAAACTCTGACCGGCTTGATTGATCAAACCGGCGACCCGCGTTTTGCCTATGACGCGTATCGGCGCTTTATTCAACTCTTCGGCAAGGTCGCGCTAGGTATCGACGACGAAAAATTCGATCATCATTTCGATGCCATCAAGAAACAAGCCGGCATTAAAGCCGATGTCGGTCTCGACGCCGAACATTTACGCCAAATCAGCGAACTGTTCCTTCAAGTGGTTCACGAGGAAACCGGAAAACCCTTTCCGGAAGACGTCTACGAACAACTGGAACTATCGATAAAAGCGGTCTTTAACTCATGGATGGGCAAACGCGCGGTCGATTACCGCCGGGAATTCCATATCACGCCGAAAATGGCCAACGGCACCGCGGTCAATGTCGTAACGATGGTATTCGGAAACATGGGCAACGATTGCGCGACCGGAGTCGGCTTTACACGCAATCCGGGAACCGGCGCCAATGAAATGTACGGCGAATATTTAGTCAATGCACAAGGCGAAGATGTCGTGGCCGGTATTCGCACTCCGAAACCAGTCCACGAACTTGCCAATGAAATGCCCGACCTTTACCGGCAACTGGTCGAATTACGCAATAAACTCGAAACCCATTACAAAGAGGTTCAAGATTACGAATACACGATCGAGCGAGGCATACTCTATTGCCTGCAAACGCGTAACGGCAAAATGAATGCGGCCGCGATGGTCAGAACGTCGGTCGAAATGGTCGCCGAAGGCCTAATCGACAAAAAACGCGCCTTATTGCGAATCAATCCCGAATTACTTGAACAACTCTTGCATCCGCAACTCGACCCTAATGCAAAAGCCGAAGCGGTTGCACAAGGTTTACCGGCCTCGCCGGGTGCGGCCTGCGGTAAATGCGTATTCGAAGCCGACACAGCCGAACAACTAGGCCGTGCGGGCGAAGCAGTCATTTTACTGAGAGAAGAAACCAAGCCCGAGGATATCCACGGATTTTTTGCCGCGCAAGGCATTCTGACCAGCCGCGGCGGGAAAACTTCGCATGCTGCCGTTGTCGCCAGAGGCATGGGCAAGGCTTGCGTGGCCGGCGCGGAGGACATCAAAATCGATGTCCGTTCGCGTCAAGCCGTCATCGGCGAATTGCATATCCGTGAAGGCGATATGATCACGATCGACGGCAGCAACGGTTTGATCTATTTAGGCCGAATCCCCACGATCGAGCCGTCCTTTTCGGAAGAATTGAAGACACTGTTGTCTTGGGCCGATGAAGTTGCCGAATTGGAAGTGCATGCCAATGTCGATACGCCGGAACGCGCCCGCTTGGCTGCAAGTTATGGGGCAACCGGAATCGGTTTGTGCCGCACCGAACGTATGTTCAACGCCTCCGACCGTCTGCCGCTAGTCATCGATATGATTCTTGCCGGCAACAAGGACGCGCGCCAGGAAGCCTTAGCTAAGCTATTCCCGATTCAACGAGACGATTTTCAAGAACTTTTTGAGGCCATGTCGCCTTATCCGGTCACGGTCCGCCTGCTGGACCCGCCGATGCATGAATTCCTGCCCGGCGAACAACAATTGGAAGACGAAATCCGGGCCTTGAATCACTATAAAATCATGATTCAAGGCCAACAAGTTACGCTGGATACCTTGGGGGCTCATGCTTTGTTACCGGCGCCGTTCAATCACCTGAACGAAGAAGTCATCAACAAAGCGATCGCGAAAAAAGAACTGATGCTGAGCAAGGTCAAAGAGCTCTACGAAGTCAACCCGATGCTCGGCCATCGCGGCGTCAGACTGGGCATGTCCTATCCTGAGATCTACCAAATGCAGATCCGCTCGATTCTCGAAGCGGCGGCGCTGTGTATTAAACAACGCAAACCGATTTTGCCCGAAATCATGGTGCCACAGGTCATTACCGTTCAGGAATTGATCAAAGTCAAAGCCTATGTCGATCAGATTCAAAAAGAAGTCGAAAAACAGTATGGCATAGAATTGGAGTTCAAATTCGGCACAATGATCGAAACCGTCAGGGCTTGCACGCGTGCGTCGAAATTGGCCGGTGTCGCCGAGTTTTTCTCGTTTGGTACTAATGACCTTACGCAAGCGACTTTTTCGTTTTCCAGGGAAGACGCCGAAAACAAATTCCTGCCGCTATACAATGAATCCGGGCTTTTAGCGGACAATCCGTTTGAAGTGCTCGATGCCAAAGGCGTCGGTCAATTGATGAAAATGACAGTTGAATCCGGACGACAAACCCGACCCGACATCAAGGTCGGCATTTGCGGCGAACAAGGCGGACATCCGGAATCGATCCGGTTTTGCCATCATATCAAACTGGATTATGTGTCCTGTTCGGCGCCTAGAATTCCTATCGCAAGGCTCGCGGCGGCTCATGCCAAGTTGCTTGAAAACGAATACGACATAGAGTTCTGACTGTGACAAAAATCTCCCTTTGCTAGCCCCCCCCCTGCCCTTGGCCAAGCGTTCAACCTAAAAAGAGCAATTGGCATGTGTTGTAGATCGTTCGTGCTGAACCAAGTCGAAGCATGAAGGATCTATAACGCTTTCACCGGATTGGTGAAGCCTCAAAATGCCTATGCAAGACGGGGTCTGTATCCCCGTCCTGCTCGTTTCGACCATGGACAAACCAATTCGAAACGTTACGGACGGGTTGCATAACCCGTCCCGCATAGGGTGAACGCACATAGGCGCCAACTTAAGGAAAAACGCGTCATTCCTCCAGGGATTGGCGGAATCCAGGGCCAGGGATGGCAATGCTTTGCTTCACAATCATGTAACCTGGATATCGGCAATCCATGTCGATAGGACGAATAAAGCCACAAATGCACCATAGAATAGACACTAAAATGGCGCCTATGGGGTGAACGCGTCCGTGGGGACTTGACGAGGGAGTAAATAGAAAATTTTTCGTGTATTTCGTGGACTAATTGCCATTTATAGGATCAACCAATCAACTCGATCAATCGGTCAGTCGACGTTTGCCAACTGAAATTCTCAAGTACGAACCGCCTATTGTTTTCCGATCGATTGCCTCCCTTACCCTGGGCAAGCGCCTCACAAACTCGATCGGCGAACGGCTGTTCATCGTCGATTATCGCGACATTCAAACTGTCATCAACAGGAATGCCTTCAATGGCCATTGATGTCGCAATGACGGGTTTAGCCATTGCCATTGCTTCCAGCACTTTATTTTGAATGCCTCGCGCAATACGCAAAGGCGTCACAACCAAATCGGCATGGGCAATGAAGGGGCGGACATCGTCCACACTACCGGTCACGACGACACCGGCTATTTGGGCGAGAGCCAACACGTCCTTGGTTGGCTTGGAGCCGACAATATAAAATTCGGTATTGGGGTGTTTTTTCCGAATGGCCGGAAATACCTTTTCGGCAAACCATTTAACCGCATCGACATTGGCCCAATAATCCATCGCGCCGGTAAACGCTAATACTTGGATCTCCGGGCGATACGGCAAGTCGAATATATGATCCGGCGAAAAATAATCGGTATCGACGCCGTTATTGACCGAACCGATGCGTTTCTCGAATTCCGGAGCCAAGGTTTTAAATAAACTAGCTTCTTGTTCGGAAACAAAAAAACCGGCTTTGGCTTGAGAGATCAATTGCTTCTCAAATTCGAGCAAGCGTTCGGACTCGCGCCGATAGATCCAGCTTTCCGGCCAAGTCTTTTTCTCGGCGTATTGCCGCCATTTATCCGAATCGACGTCGACATAATCGGCGATCAGCGTCAAATCTTTTCGATTAAGGACATATTGCCCCATGACCGACGAAAAAATCAGCACTTTGCGAATCTGATGGCGCTCGATGACGCCATTCACCCATTGCTGGAGCTTAGGATTCTTGTAATAAGGCAGACTTAGGGCCTTGCCGGTCAATAACCCGGTAAGGCTTTTGATTTTGGATTGCAACGGATCTAACGATTCGATGCAGGATTCTTGACAGTAATTTTTGACCGTGTCGGCATACTGCCAATCATTTGGATCATCAATGAAGCTACCCAAAAAGATTTGATACCGCTGCGATAAGGCCTTAAGAAAATGAAACGAGCGGATTTTATCGCCTTTATTCGGCGGATAGGGAATACGATGAACCAAAAATAATAAATTTTCCCTCATACATCACCCCAAATCTTTCGATAGCCAAGGTCCGACGAACCGGCTGACCGGTAAAGGTAAACGTTTCCAGGCCGCGATAAACAGACGATATTTCGGATTCAGCGGATTGATATCGGGCAATCGTTCAGCCTTGACCAAATGAAACTCGTAAAATAACGGCTCGTGCTCAAAGCCCCAATGCTTTTTAAAACGGTAGGAACCGGTACCGATTTTACTGCGGCCGTAATCGAATATCTTTACGCCTTTGTCGACGGCCCGTCGCATTACTTCCCAATACATGAAGTCGTTACCTTGCACCGATCTAGCTTGATCGATACCGCCGCCGTAATAAGGCAATATTTCATCCTTAAAATAAAAACTCATGACACTGGCAATCAGTTGACTGTCCTTTTCGACCGTCAATATCTCGCATTGATCTTTAAATACATCCTGCAAAATTTGGAAATATTTTTTGGAAAAAACCGGCGTACCGAGGTTTCTGACGCTTTCCGAATACGCTAGATAAAAACGTTCGACGTCTTGATCGATAACGCTCACCAAACCGGCATTGATACCTTTACGGATCATCGCACGTTGTTTACGCGGGATCGCCTGCATATTCTTTTCAGAGTCCGGATCGAGCGTCTTTCGAAAAGTTACATAGAGTTCTTTGTAGGGACGTTCCGGCAATTTTTGAACCCGGTTTCGCATTTCCAGATAATCGACATTCAATTGCTCGGCCAAACGACAGGCTTCTTGATCGAGCATGGCATAACTTTCTTCGTCCTCGGCGACTATACCGCCGTAAACGCAAAACGATAGCGAACACAAGGCATGCCCGAACAGCGGACTTTTAATTTGGGACAACGGTAATATTCCTGTGACCTTACCGTTTTTTTCAATATAGTAGAAATATGTCTTATGACCGAAGGCTCGTTCTATGACGTCTTTCCAGCCGGATAGATGAAAAAAAGTGGCGTCCGCTTGCTGCTCTACGAAGGCGTCCCATTTTTTATAGTTGTCAGAGTCCAGTAATTTGAGCATTGTTTGATGAAGTAAAGGAATAAGAGCGGCTCATCGGCCTTTATCGATATTGAGAAAAACGTTCGACATCGTATCCCAAGAAAAATCGTGGAGCAGATTGACGATGCGCCCTTCCATTTTATCGAGATTCAAATAATGCCGGAATTTCGATTTGAAACTCACGTTTTTCTGTCTCGGTTGTTCGGGGTCGATTTCCCAAGGATGGCAATAAAAAATTCCGGGCTGATGTTCTTTTTGATTAATGACGCTGAAGGCCCATTTGGATAAAAAATAAGGATAGAACCTGAAAAAACCGCCGCCGCCGCACGGCCAATTCTTACCGGCTAATGGCAACGTGGTAATCGGAATTTCCTTGAAATTTTTACCCTCGATCGGTTCGTACATAAACCGCGGCGCTTCCGGCATACCGTATAAATCATGCTTGACCGGATAAACGCTGGAACTGTATTGGAATCCGGCTTCAGCCAGAATATTGTGCGCCCAAGGATTACTCGCACCGATCGAATAACTCGGCGCCCGGTAACCGATCACCTCCCGGCCGCCGATATCTTCCAGCATTTTTTTGGTTTTGACGATATCGTTTCGAAATTGCTCGGGATCGAGCTCGGTGACTCGAATATGATCATAACCGTGACAGGCCAGTTCATGGCCTTCCTTGACGATTCTTTGTATCAATGCCGGATGCCGTTCGGCAACCCAGCCGAGAGTAAAAAAAGTCGCTTTGATGTTGTGTTTTTCGAATAAATCCAGGAACCGATGGGTATTGTAATCCGCCCGTTGCGGCAATGTTTCCCAGTCGGATTTGGCAATCGCTTTCTCAAACGCGGAGACTTGAAAATAATCTTCTACATCGACGGTCATCGCATTCGTTATTTTATTATTCTCCATTGAAAGATCCAGTTACCCTTAAATTTAGAAAAACGCCATCAAATTCAGTGTAATGCGATTCTCGTCGAAACTATTGATATTGTTGTTTGAACTTTGATTGATATAACGATATTCAATGTTACCGTTCAATTGCCTCAAGATGCTTCTTTGCACTCGAAACGCCACGTCGAAGCGATTATCTGTTGAAAAGTCGGTGTCGGTCACCTGATAACCGGAACTTAAAAAGGTATTGGTTCTTGGCATAAAATTCCACATCCAAGATCCTCTGATACCGTAAACTTCGTCCTTGACTTGACTCTCTTGAAATGTTCTTCTTTCGGTGAAGACATTGGCACCGAGTATGCTTTTACCGGTTCGGTACGAATACGAAAGCTGCCCTCTTCTTCTGACAAAAACATCATCAATCAAATTCGGCAAGGCGATGTTAAAAAGAATCGGATTACCGTCTGCATCATTGATAGGCTCACCGAACTCATCCTCAAACGGAATGATTTGTTCTTCGAACAACACCTGCTGAACCGTTGTAGTATCCTCGTTATAAGTTAAATTTACGACTGATTGAGGCGTAAAATAACGCAGATTGGTTTGCCAAACATTGCCGGTATTGGTACCGACATCATTATTACGATAGGTCGTCGTCCATTGAAGGCGCTGGAACGGTGAAATAAAAACAGTCACATAAGAGTTGTTGCCATAACCCGCCGATACGCTGAACCGTTGACTCGGTGTCCATTGTCCGCCGAAGTTATAATAAAAGCCGTTTCGACTGAACCCGGTGGTCGACCGAAAATCGTTGTTTGCATACCCGCCTTGAGCAAGTAGACTAAATTTCCTATTCAGGATATAGCGCAGTAAAGCATTGGAATCCTGAAAACGTATTTCTTCGCCGCTACTGTTTCGATTAATTCTATTATTGAAATTTAAACGCCAACCCACTTTCGAAAAATACCTGCCGCTATTCAACATGACATTTTGCGAAAAGCTATCGGTATCGGACAAGGGACCTTCGCTGGAACTTACCCTATCATATCCAGCTCGTGCCATACCGTTAGCATAGCTTCCAAATCTGGGGGTCCATGTCGGAGCGATCCCAAATGTTGAAATAGTTGAAGTATTGCTTCTATCGCCGGTAAAGTTATCGCTGACAATCCGCGTGTTGGAAATATTTTGCTGACTGATAGAACTACGGGACTGAACAAAAAATCGTCCCGGAGAAACGATGTAGTTGCTGTTAAATTGTAATTGGTGATTCAAATCGATGTCGGAATCGCCGCCGGCATTATAAATACTTTGCAATCGATAATTCAGATTTAGGTTATAACGGCCCGATTGACCGTTAACAAAAAAACCGGGAGTAATCGCGGTTACCCATGCGCTTTCTTCCTCGCCTTTCGGCGCGAGTCTAATATTATCCGAATAAACTTCTTGTAAAAAAACACTGGGCCTGAACCGAAGGTTTAAAGCCCAAGCATTAGCTGAACAACCCCATATCAAGTAACCGCTGAACGAAGCGACAATGAACCGACTTAATTTAAGGTGTTTCATAAAAAATCAATACTGCCCGTATCCGTAGTAGTTCATATCCATGCTCCTTTGCGTTTTGTTCAACAAAGCAAGAACCACATCGCAGGACTCCAATTTCTTAACCGCTTCCATTACAATATTTTGAGCCGTTTTTTCGGCTTCGATCACCAAAATAACCTGACCGACCATGCTGGACAAAACTTCCGCTTGAGTAGCCGCTAACAAAGGCGGCGAATCGAAAATCACGATACGATCCGCATAACGCTCGCTCAACTCTCTCGAAAGGTTAATCATTTTGTTACTTGCGAGCAACTCGGTAGAGAATTGATGCGCTTTTCCAGCCGGAACGATACGAAGGCCTGCGATTTCGGTCTGCAAAATAATATCCGAAAAATCAATCTTGTTACCTTCCAAATATTCAATGAGTCCGGGTGTTCTTTTGATACCTAGCACCCTGGAAACCGAAGGTTTTGCGACATCCGCGTCAATTAACAACACTTGCTTATCGCGCTCGGCCGCAATGCTAATAGCTAAATTAATAGCGGAAAAGGTCTTTCCTTCTCCCGGAACGCTACTGGTAACCAAAATAAGGTTAGATCGCTCGATGCCTTTTTCAATGCCTCCCAGTGCATTGGACATGATGGGCCGTTTAATGCTTCTAAATTCTTCCGCAATCTTCATGTGGCCGATTGACGGGTCGATAAAACCATGCTCGTGTAGAAATTCCCAATTAAACCGTTCGATATTTTTTTCACCGGCGTCTAAAGAGTGCGCTTTAGCATTTCCGTTATTATCGCCAGTTAAGAAAAAAGCATCTAATGCATCTTCGGTGTGCGTCGATTCTGTTTGATTATCAACAGTGGAGTTAGACCTTTTCACAGGGCCGAGACTCTCGGTTAAGCTAGCTTTTTCTAAAGCTTTCTCAATACTCATTAATTACTCCAATATCTCATCATTCCGTAGCATGCCAGATATCCTCGGATCAATTTCATCATGTTTTTTCCATTAATAATACTCTGTTTTACCGACTATTCAGAATTATTTTACAAACACACCCTATGCTATTGATTTAAATAATGTCTTCCGTATTTCTTCCGGGTATTATTTAATACATTTCAAGCCGATTAAATACGCCGCAGACTATAGGCCATTGATTATTGTCCTCGATATACCTATCATACTTCATTAGCAATGCTCAAACTTGATGAACAAAAGATATCATTGCGAACTTCTACACTTTAAAAACCATGATTCCGGCATATGCAGTCACTAACAGTCCGCAAGCCATCGCGTATTGCACAATTTGCATCCTCATTTTTCTCGTCTGCTCACGATTTCTAACAATAGAGACACTGCCTAAAACAGGAATCCCCGTCATCGTTCTGATTTGATTGGACGCGATAAAAGTGGGCTTTATCAAAACCGCTAAAAAAGCGATCGCAATACCTAGGACTAACCCGCCCCCTAACGCGGCGGAATAAAGAATGGCTCTTTTCGGCCCGGATGGCGACAATGGCTTATTGGGCGGATCGGCCACTTTAAATCTTAGTGATGTACCCTCGGCATCAACCTTTTCTGTTAAGTTCATCTGCTCCTTTCTTTGCAGTAAGGTATCGTAATTTTTTTTAATCGCGCTATAGTCCCTATTCAAATTCTGCATCTCCGTTTCAACATTCAAACGTTGATTAAACTCATCATCGAGTTTAACGATTTTTTGTTCATGGGATTCTATTCTCGATTTAATTGAAGCAATCTGCGCATCGATTTCGTTAAGGGAGGCCTTGATGGATTGTACAAACGGATTAGAATGCGATGCTGCCGACCCCTCAGTTTCGAGCACCTCTTTTTCTTGCGATTTGCGTTTCTGGATAGACCTAATTTGATCGTTAATAACCTTTACGCTTGGATGCTTGCGAGTATATTTCAGCAACAATTCATCACGCTGAGAAATTAGAGCCATTAACCTTGGATCTTCTGCTTTGTTGGCATTAAGCGACAAACCCCATTCATCTTCCGCACTTTCTTGAGCTTCCGCCAATTGTTCTTTTAAAACTTGTTTTCGCGAATCCAGTTCTTTTAACGCTAATTTTGCCTCTTCAATCGTTCTATTCAATTCTTGTATTTGACCAACCTGATCGCCGCTTTGTCCAGGAAGCATCCCGACATTCGCGCGTTTAAAATTTTCCCTGGCTTTTTCAGCATTTCGAAGTCGTTGTTCGTATTCTTGAATTTGAGCCAATAAAAAGCGCTGCGTGGAGTCCGCATCATCTAAGGCGGTTTTTTGCGCTTGCTCGGAAAAAACCGTTAGCACGGCCTGTACGACATGTTTAGCCTCGAGCGGATCGGTTGCCTCATAGCTAATGGAAAAAATATCATTTTTTCCGCCATCTATTTTAATGTTATCTTTCAGCTTATTGATTAAGGCTAATTTCTCACCTTCCGTTTTTACACTCGTATCCAAACCCGCTAGATTGGCTATATTTTCTAAATGATATCGTGTAAACATCAGCTGTTTCATGATCGCAACCATGCCTCTAACATCAGACTGTATCGCTAATCCGCTCAGCAATGGCCGCAGCATAGTTCGGGTATCAACCTGAACGCGAGCCGTAGACGAGTATTTGTCGGGCAGATTCAGAATATACCACCAAGCGGGAAGACAAATGAGCCAGGCCGAAATAATGATAAACCACTTATATCGGAATGTTGCCTTTATATAATAAAGAATTTCAGCAAATTGCTCTTGCATATCTAAACACTACCTCTTAATAAATCCGCACATAAACCATACTTCGCGCGAAGTCTATACGGAATACAACTATTAAAAATTATACCCATTTAGAAAAAGGATTCCGGAATAATCAGAATATCGCCCGGCATTATCCTAACATTCGCCGACAAATCGCCGTTGCTTAATAAATCATCTATTCGAACGCCAAATTGATAATCGTCATCATCGATTTTTCGAATAATACTTGCTCTATTACCATCGGAAAAGATTCCCAGACCGCCAACTTGGATCATTAAATCGAGTAAGGTCATGCCTTTTTTATAGGGAAAAGCTCTAGCGGTTCCGCTTCCCCCCATACCGCCGCCGCCCATACCGCCGCCGCCCATGCCACCGCCCATGCCGCCGCCGCCCATGCCACCGCCCATGCCACCGCCCATGCCGCCGCCCATGCCACCGCCCATGCCGCCGCCCATACCACCGCCCATGCCGCTACCGGTCATGATAATTTTTACTTGCTGTTCGTAAATGCCCTGAAAACCGCCCACAATGATAGCAACTTGAGGGTCTCTGACATATTCGCTCAAAATAACTTCCATTTCACGCGCCAATTCGGAAGGCGTTCTGCCAAGTGCATCGACATCGTCGATCAATGGCGTGGTTATCTTGCCGTCGGGTCGAACAGTTGCTGTTGTCGATATTTCCGGATAACCCCATACAAATATCTGCACACTGTCTCCCGGACCAATTCTATAGGTATAGTCCTGAGGCAATTCAGATTCATCGGTCAAGGGAGGATAGCCGCACCCGGACAAAAGCAAGAAGAACAGAGATAAGATAAATATTTTTTTTGTCATACCAATTAAACTCTAGATTTGAAAATAAATCTGACACGCGCCTTTTCTAATGGTGCATCGAAAATAACTCGGTTTTGTCTCATGCCGAAAAAGGCTCTTACTCAATCCTCAAAATAATTGAAATATCATAGCGACATGAGACTATAAGTCTTTGATTTTAATATAAAATTGACTCCGCAATAACTTAAGTCTTGAAGCTCACAAATCGCTTGAGACTTACGCAATGAATTCTGCTCATTCATATCAATTACTACTTTTTCGCTCACCCAAATTAGTCCTTACTTTTCAATGCGGTAGGTCGAAATGTTACGATAGCCAGGTTTGTGTATGCGTCCTTCTCATACAATTATAGGTGACTTACAGCATATTTTTAATTTATACCTTATTCGTATCGCTATATCCTAGCCCAGCTTTAACAAATATTGCGCTTACGGTCTAAGCTATCGAACTAGAAAGATTAAAAATCATGCTAAATATAACTTTGTAGTGACATGCTACTTATTTTCGCTATTCGGATTTCCCGGATAATTGCCTCATCAGTTTCTTTGCATCATCGAGTTGATCGAATTGATTAGATTTTGCAAGTTCCATCACTTGCCTCAACTCCGACAATGCTGCGGATTTGTTCCCGAGAGCATGATATACCGATGCCAAATGATACCTAAACACCGGCACATCAGGAGCGGCAACGATAACCTTTTGCAAAATCGACAAAGCCTGATTTAATCGTCCAGCCTTAAATTCAGCCCATGCGTAGGTATCGATAAAATAAGGTTGATCGCTGTACTTAAACCGCTGAACTATTTGTACGGCTTTCTCAATATCATCCGGCTGCCCATAATGATCCAATAGAATAGCCGCCAAATTATTCCTAGCGATATCTAGCTTTGGACTTTTTTCTATGACTTGATAATAAATCGCAACCGCTTCATCGTACTTTTTTTGATCAACATAAGTTGCAGCTAGCAACATAGAAAGCTCAAGACTCTCTGGATTACGTTCCAAACCAAGTTGATAAATTCTCAGCGCATCTTTTATTTGATTTTTTTGTGAGTAAGCCCGGGCTAATTCAGAATACAGCGAGACCGAATTCGGATAATCGTCTATCGCTTTTGTTAACAAGGTAACGGCATCGTCAAATTTGCGATCCAACGTCAACAACTTGCTTTTCAACACAATGGCGGAAATATTTGCCGGGCTATCCTTAATTAAATCATTCAGATAGGTAAGCATTTTGGGACGCTGCTTCAGCATCTCGTGACAACGAGCCATTTCCGTTAGACTATCGGCTTGAGCCGGATATCTCGACAGGGTTTCTTTGAATAAAGGTATGGCTTTGCTACAGTCGCCTTGCTCTTGATATAGCTTGCCTCTTAAAAACTTAGCCAGGAATATAGACTTGGGTTGCGACTCCATTGCTGAAATCAACTCTTCGGCCGTCTCCCAATCTCTTTGAACCATCTTGATCTGCACTAATTTATTTAATACCGAAACCTGATTGGGCATTCTAGCTAATGCTTTTGTAAGCAATTGTGCCGCATAATCGAGATGATTTTCCTTGACCGCTTTATCAACAACTGGGAATAAGGCCTGTAAATTAGCAGGATTAATATCGAGTGCTTCTTTAAAGTTCTTTTGGGCTTTATCTAACTCGCCCTGCTGTAAAAAAATATTGCCCATTAATACGATCGCCTCGTCGGAATTCGGCATGTCCCAGAGCACTGTATTTAATAATGCAGAAGCTTCCTCGAACTGACCATCTTGAATCAACACTTTCGCTTTAAGGATTTTTGCGCCGATTTGATTTGGATTTTTATTCAAGATAGCCTGAACCGCTTCTGAGGTAGCCTTATAATCTCCTTGCTCAAAATAAATATTCGCCAATAATAAATCGGCTTCGGTACGAACATCGGGTTTAAAGTTTTTATTATCGGCAATTTCTTTTAATTGCTGTTTCGCAGCACTTACGTTGTTGACCATCAAAGTCCATTTTGCTAATTCCAGCAAGTGCTTGGGGGTTTCTTGACTCTTTTTTATAAAGCCTTGTAAAACTTCGTCCGTTCTATTCCTGTCTGTTTGATAGATAAAACCCAATAAAATCAGCTTTTGTTGAACATCATTAGGTCGCTGGTCGACCAATTCGGTCAGAATTCGCTCGTAATCGTTTAGCCCCCCCCTGTTCCTATCACGCCAAAACCGGCATAGGCAAACGAGGGACGGGTTGGTTTTTACGGCGTTCGGCCAGTGTTTGAGCAATAAACTCCCAAGGATTCAGGTCTCTCAAACGCGCGGTATCAATCACGCTCGCCAGCAAGGCAACCACGCGACTGCCTTGTGCCGTCCGCGAACCGAAGGTGATTTTGCGCAGCAATACCCAGTGCCGCAAACTGCGTTCCGCCACGTTGTTGGTCAATGGATGCGCCGGCGTTTCGACCACGCGCACGATGGCCTCCCAATCGTTGAGAAATTCGCCGGCTAATTGTCGGCTGTCAACATGCGCGATGTCTCGGTGCGTCTCGCAGAGCGAGCGCAGCAAGGTCAGCAACTGTTGATTCTGCGCCCATAAGGATTCGGCATCCGGCGGCGATTCGCGGAGTCGGTGGATGTTGCGCATCAACAGGATCATGGCCAATAACAAGGCTTCGCCGAAAGCTTGTCCTTCGCTATCCAAGCACTGATACAGTGCTCGGGCCTTGCGCACCAAGTGCGCCCAACAGCGCAAGCGCCTAGGAAAGATGCGATAGACGCTGTAGCCGTCGGTCATCAGTAAGCCGCAAAACGCTTCCCCTAAGAGCTGGTTCACGACGAGACGATGGCGTTTGCCCACTTGATAAATCACCGTCTGTGCGCTGACAAAGACCCAGAGCCAAAATAACTGCCCGGCTTCTTTCCAGGGTGTTTCATCGATATGTAAGAGGCCGGCGGCCTTGAGTTCCGCGATCAACTGCTCGTCGACGACCGGCGCAACGGCACGTCCCGCTTCATGAATGCATTGATTGATGGTGCTGGTGCTGAGGTCGATCCCCAGCCAATCGCGCAAATAGGCTTGGATTCTGCTGCGCGATGCCCGTAGGGACAATGAGAGATAAACCAAAAAGCTAACCAACCGAGGGCCGCACAGATGCCATTCGCTCAGGGCTACGCTCCAGCCATCTTCGTCGGCGCCTCGCCCGGGCTCGGCGCGGGTTTGATGACCGCAGGGACAGGTCGCCGAGAAGTAGTCATGTCGGCTATGTTCGATTTGTAATTTCGGCGATTCGGCGTTGCCGATTTCAAGCTCCAGTTCGAACCGGGCGTTCCAGGGTCGGTAGTCGGTGTTGTCGGCAAACGATTGCCTACACGCGGCGCAGCAATCCGGGCGATGCTCAATTGTCCGTGTCACCGGTAAGGTCAGGTTGCGGCTATAGCCTGGGCTACCGACTTGGCGCCCGGCTTTTTTAGGCTTTCCGCTATCACCGGTCGCCGCCGGAGGTGTTGCCGAGTCCTGGCTAGGTAAGTCATCTGACGAAGACTCAGACGAATCCAGTGCCGACAAGTCGTCCGTTGCCGGCGCTTCTTCCGACGGTTCGGCGCTGGATTGATTCGATTGCCAAGGCTCCCGGGATGACGGCGGACGCGAACTCGTATCCGGGGATTGTTTGAGTCGTTCTCGGGCTTCTTTGAGATCCGCCAACAGTTGCTTACTCAATGGACGCAACTCACCCTCCGGCAAATCATCCAGATAGTCCGTGTCCATTTGGCTAAGGTCTCGGTCGCTCAACGTCATGTCCTATAGCTTTTCATGTTTTAACGGGAGATGCTACTTTTTTAGTGATGGGGGGCTAAACGATTACATTCGCTCAGCCTCTTGATTCTTTTTAGCTGCGGAATAGATCTTAGCCAACGCGTACTTTAGCTCATCCTTTTCCGGAAAAATTCTGATGAGATCTTGATAATCGGCTATGACAGCATCGATATCTTTATTTTGAGCGTCAATTTTGATTTTCAATAACCGCAATGACAAATTATCGCGATCCGACTCGATAGCCGGCTCAATCAACGAAAGCGCTTCGTCAAAATTTTGATCCTCCATCAATAAAGCCGCTTTTAACGACAACGCATCATTATGCATTGGATCTTGCTTTAGCACCTCGTCCAAAATCGGCAACGCTTCAGACATTTTTTTTTGCCTGATAAGAATCGATGCCTCCAAGGTTTTTGCATCCACATTATTGGCATCCTGCTCTAAAATTTCCTTAACTTGAATCAGTGCATTTTCGGCTTCATTCAGCAGCAATAAAACCTTGCCTAAGCGTAGTTTGGCATCTAGATTCTCAGGCTTTAACTTGATTGCTTCAATCAAGTTATCTTTCATGCTTTTAAAATTCCTATTTTTTTCATTCACCAGCGCGAGATAGTAATAAGCATCGCCGACAGTAGCATCCTGCTGAATTGCGCTTTTTAACTCTAATTCGGCCTTCGCGTATTCACCTCGATTATAAAGTTCAATTCCTTTCGCTTGACTATCCATCGCGATTTCTTCAGGCGAACTACAGGCCGTTAACAGCGAAAAACATAGAACAACAGTAAAATTCTTAATAATTCTTATCAGCATTGTCGCTAAACCTTCATAGGAAATTTTAGTTACTTTGTTTGGCGGAAAATAGTTTAGAGCCTAATAGACATTTATTGCTACTCCCAAAGCGAATTCTTAAAGTGGACCCTATAGACGGGTTTATCTAGTGCTTAAATCGGCAGTTTAGCAATGAAGCAAATGAAGTTTATACAACATTTTAAGAGGCTATCCATAAATTTTGAGCAACCTTTCCGGAGAGCAAAAGTATTTCGCAAATGCACAGCAACCTATTGAATTAACCTCTATTCTTCATGTATTTCATGGTGAAATGCTTTTTCTAAGATCAAATCCGGGCGAGTTTGGATAATTTAGGAGCCAAATTCCTCCACAGACACGCCTCTCGTACCGTCAACAAACTTGAACGATTTTTCAGTATGAGGAGAGCAAATAGGCATAAACAACCCTATTAATTTGGATCCCAAGTCCCGTACCGGAGACTCCTCAACCTCAATATGTCTATTTATACCCATCGCACTTCAAATTTCGGCATTGACGCATGGAGGCGCCGGGGTGTTCGGCAAAGGCTTTGACAGCAGGGATGCTGTCACAGAGCCTACATGGACGTATTCACGGCGTCCTTTGACGGACACCCCGGCGCCGAAATTTGACCAGCAAAGGGTATATCAACCACGCATGATCTATTGGTCATTAAAGCACAAACCCGTATCATTCAATACAGACTTCATCTCAAACCTTACCATTGAAATTGAGATTTAGCCGATTTTACATCGGCTCTTAACCTTCTCTGACCGCTACGAATAACATGGACACTCTGGAAAATTACAGCTTTTACAATTACCTTACCGCTACGACCAGTTATGCCTTGTTAATTCCATTTGCATTAATAAGCATAAAAAAAAGCCCTTATTTCGTGCCCTTCTTTCTGGCAATTGTTCTTTCCTTGATTTGGTTAGGCTACACAACGTTTACCCTGCAAGATCAGTTCTATTTCAGTTCCGATGCACTACCATTCGAAACTTTACGCAATGGAGCTTGGCTGATTTTTCTTTGCTTTATAAGCTTCAAACAACGCAAGGGAGAACGCTTATCGATTTTTTTTAGATCGAAAAATGTCCTATTGATCTTGTTTAGCACAACTCTCGTGTTTCTTTACGAAGTCAATTCAGGCTTACTACAAGCCATCAACCAATTCCTGCAAAGGGACTTGCGCTTATTTATCCATGTCATTTTTGCAATTGTCGGCCTAATGTTGATTGAGCAAATTTATCGCAACGCATTTTCCGATCAACGTTGGTCGATAAAATTCTTATGCGTAGGTCTTGGCGCTTTGTTTATAGTCGACTTTATTCTATACAGCAAATCATTACTGTTTTTTTCGTTGGATTCGGCGATATGGAGTTCGCGGGGAATTATCAATGCCATAATAGCGCCTATGCTCGCGGTTTCCATGCTGCGTTTACAAGAAAAAGACACCGAATTGACCGTTTCAAGAAAAATCGTTTTTCATACCACTGTTCTATTCGGCTCCGGATTATACTTGGTCCTGATGTCAGTTGCCGGATTTTATATACGTGACTATGGCGGCAATTGGGGGGAAGTCGCTCAATTTACCTTTATTTTTTTAGCGATTTTATTGCTGATCGTTCTTTTTATTTCCGGAAAAATTAGAGCGTTAGTCAAAGTTAATTTGAGTAAACATTTTCTTGAATATCGCTATGATTATCGAGAAGAATGGATCAAGCTTAGTAAAACCCTCGCGCAATTGAATTCGGTCAGCGAATTGGCGGGGCTCATTATTAAAACCATGGCCGATTTAGTAGAGAGTTCCGGTGGAGGGCTTTGGCTAAAAAACGAACAAGGCGATTTTTATTTAGCAGAACACAAACACTTAGGCTTCGAACCGGAACAATTATTTGGTAAAGACGAACCTTTTATTCGATTCTTAGCCGACAAGCAATGGGTCATCGATTTCGTGCAATACATTGACAACCCGGATCTATACGACGACATTGATTTGTCGAAGTGGAATTTCGACGACAACAAAATTTGGCTCATTATCCCGCTCTATAGGCTAAACTCATTAGAAGCCTTCGTTGTCCTTACCCAAGCGCGTGTCCCCAGGGCACTTAACTGGGAGGATCTCGACTTATTAAAGACTGTCGGATTCCAGTTGAGTAATGCTCTAGCCTTAAACCAAACGCTTGACGAATTGTCCCGTGCTCGACAATTCGAAGCCTACAGCAGGCTATCCGCATTCGTAGTACACGATTTAAAAAATCTGATCGCGCAAGTTGCGATGATTGTTAAAAATGCAGAAAAACATAAACATAATCCCGAATTCATTGAAGACTCCATCGATACGTTGCAAAATGTCGTCACAAAAATGCAACACATCATCGACCAATTGAAAAAAGGCAATATTCAATCCGAAACCCAAGCCGTACTTAACTTAAATCAAATCATCCAAGATGTCGCACAACAACAATCAAGCAATCGTCCGACCTTGGAAATTGTCTCAGATATTAACCAAGACTTCGAAGTTCAAGGCGAACAAGCTAAAATAACAGCCGTTCTCGGGCATCTAATACAAAACGCTCAAGAAGCAACCGATGACGATGGCTTTGTTAAATTGGAGTTAACACAAAACGCTGACCGAGCAATCATCAAAATTATCGATAGCGGCGCCGGAATGGATAATAAGTTTATTGCCGAAAGGTTGTTTAAGCCTTTCGATACGACAAAAGGCAATGCGGGTATGGGTATCGGTGTTTACGAAGCTCGAGATTACGTTTTAAAACATTCGGGGACGATCGATGTTAAAAGCGCGGCCGGTATAGGAACAACTTTTACGATCACCTTGCCGCTTTATAAACGGCACAAGCAGCCGACTCAAACTAGCGCCGAAACGAACGTTCAACTTGATATGACCCGAGCAATATTAAAAGGCGAGAAATGAGCGACGACAGTATTTTACTCATAGTGGAAGACGACCCCGGTTTGCAAAAACAATTCAAATGGGGTTTCGAAAAATACAAGATCGTCATAGCCGGCGATAGACCGGAGGCCATTACCGCATTGAGGCGTTATCAACCGAGTGTTGTGACGCTGGACTTAGGCCTGCCGCCCGATCCGACCAACGCTAGTGAAGGACTCGAAACCTTAAAAGAAATACTGCAACTGGCCCCAAATACTAAAGTCATTGTCGTAACCGGCAATGACGATAGAGACAACGCTCTCCAAGCCATCGCGTTAGGGGCCTACGACTTTTACCAGAAACCGGTCGATCTCGATGTCTTAAATACGATCATTCAGCGCGCCTTTCATTTGACCTCGCTGGAAAATGAAAACGCAAAACTTCAGCAAAAAAATCATGAACCGTTGAACGGCATTATCGCGGCCTGTAAAAAAATGCAGGAAATTTCCAGAACCGTGGAAAAAATCGCTCCGATGCAAATCACTACTTTATTACTCGGCGAGAGCGGAACCGGTAAAGAAGTTTTTGCCAGAGCGATTCACGACCTCAGCGACCGGGCTAAAAAACCTTTCGTACCGGTCAATTGCGCGGCCATTCCCGAAAACCTATTGGAAAGTGAATTATTCGGTTATGAAAAAGGGGCATTCACCGGCGCCGTCAAACAAACCAAAGGCAAAATAGAATATGCCGACGGAGGCACTTTTTTTCTCGACGAAATAGGCGATCTCCCATTCAATCTACAATCGAAATTATTACGCTTCATTCAGGAGCGAACCATTGAGCGCTTGGGCGGGCGCGGCGAGATACCGGTCGATGTTCGCATTATCTGCGCAACCCACCAAAATATTCAAAACCTGATTCAACAAAATGCATTTCGAGAAGACTTGTATTATCGTATCAGTGAAATGACCATCAATATTCCTCCGCTCAGAGAACGCGAAGGAGATGCTCTCATCATCGCAACCGCCTTATTGAGAAAATTTAACGACCAACATAAAAAATCGATTAAGGGATTTACCAAAGAAGCCGCTCAAGCCATCGAAACTTATGAATGGCCGGGAAATATTCGCCAATTGGAAAATAAAATTAAACGCGCGGTCATCATGGCGGAGGAATCGCTGATAACGTTAAACGACCTCGAAATGGACGGCGAAAACCATGACGCACTGCCGCTTAACTTAAAAGAAGTTCGGGAAGCTGCCGAAACGCTTGCGATAAAAAGAGCACTGAATTTCTCGAACCATAACGTTTCTAATGCGGCAAAACTATTAGGCATTACACGCCCTACGCTTTATTCCCTGCTCGGTAAATACAACATCGTTTTGGGCGATTAATGGCATTGAAAAACGATACGCCGCCGGTAGTGGAGCGTTTGCGTTCTTGCACGTTCTTCCTTATGCTTACCGATAATATTTACAACATAAACAATTAAATCATGAGTGCAAAAATCATCGATGGTAAAGCGGTCGCATTAGAGGTCCGCAAAAAATGGAAACAACGCGTAGCTCAACTCAAAGAAAAAGGCGTGCTCCCGGGCCTAGCCGTCATCATTGTCGGTGACAATCCTGCCTCGCAAGTCTATGTGCGCAATAAAATCAAAGCCTGTCACGAAGTCGGCATTTATTCCGAATTGATCGACCTACCCGAAGATATCAGCGAAGCCTTATTGCTATCGGCTATCGAACGCCTTAATGACAACTCTTCGATCCACGGCATACTTGTACAATTGCCGCTACCCGATCATATCGACGTCAACAAAGTTCTCGAAACCATCAACGCCGATAAGGACGTGGACGGCTTTCATTTGTATAACCTAGGCGCATTGATGGCCGGCAATACGATATTTCCACCCTGCACACCCTATGGAGTGCAATGCCTGCTTGAATATTGCGACATCCCGATCGAAGGCCAAAATGCCGTTATCGTCGGGCGCAGCAACATCGTCGGCAAACCGATGGCGCTGATGTTGCTGCAAAAAAATGCGACGGTCAGTATTTGTACCTCGAAAACTCGTGATCTGAAGCAATTCACCTCGTTAGCCGACATTCTGGTCGTCGCAACCGGCAAACCTAATTTGATTACCGCCGACATGGTCAAACCCGGCGCGGCTGTCATCGATGTCGGCATCAACAGGCTCGAGGACGGTAAATTGGTCGGCGATGTGGATTTCGAAAGCGTTAAGGAAGTCGCCGGTTACATCACGCCGGTGCCGGGCGGCGTCGGTCCGATGACGATCACGATGCTGGTCGCCAATACCGTCATTGCCGCCGAACAGGCGCATAGCTAACTCTTTTGATCTCGCACGGAGACGCTCTGGAGCGCAGAGATGATATACCCATCGTAGATACCATCTTAGCTAATGTGACCTCGATACCGTTTGTTGTCACCTAACGCTCCCGGTTTCGAAATCGCGATCAGGGGATCGCTCCCACAAAAGGTTACAAGCGCTGTGGGAGCGACGCCTACGTCGCGACTATCGAAGCCGCTCCACTCAAACACCAATAGCCTTTCCGGACGACACTGCAATCTATACCCATCGTAGATCAAAATTCGGCGCCGGGGTGCACTTCAAAGGACGCCGTAAATACGTCCCTGTAGGCTCTATGCCAGCTCCATGCTGGCAAAGCCTTTGCCGAGCACCCCGGCGCCTCCTCAGGCACTGCCGAAATTTGAAGTGCGAAAGGTATAGCGCCGTAGGGTACGCTATGCGTACTATTGCAACCCCACCAATGCTAAAACTTAGCCCTTATTGTTTGATCTGGGCAGGAATTCGGGGCTCAACGGCATGGAGGTACGCGGAGCGTACCCTACCATTTATGTATAACGATGAGCGGTTCTGCGTGGGAACGATGAAAAACGAATAAACTCCTCGCACCCCTGCGCCTCCGCGCGATAATAAACTTACTCGACTACAAAACCGTCGACTTTTTGAAAGCCGCGCGGTAAATGTAATCCTCGCTTCGCTCGGGCTCCTCTGTAATGCTCGATATCGGCTGCTTTTAGCGTCAGCGTGCGTTTTCCGGAAATGAGCTTCAATTCGCTTTGCTCGGAAATCACAGCCAATGCCATAACAGCATCACTGCCGTCGGCCAAATCGCTCGTCGGAATTTGAATTAGTTTATTGCCTTTACCCCGCGTCAAATCCGGCAACTCATTGACCGGAAAAATCAACAACCTACCCTGAAGTGTCGCAATCGCTAGCAAGTCGCTATCGCAATGCACTCTAACCGGCAACAAAGCCTTCGCGCCCACCGGTAAGGTAACAACCGTTTTACCGGCTTTATTCTTGCTGAACAAATCCTTCAATTGCACCCTGAAGCCGTAACCGGTAGATCCGGCCAGCACATACCAATCATCCGGATCTCCGGCTAGTAAACCAATAAATAAGGAACCTGCAGGCGGATTGAATCGACCGGTCAGCGGTTCGCCCTGACTGCGCGCCGAAGGCAAGTCATGGCTCGCGGTTACATAAACGCGCCCAGTCGAATCCAATACATAAACCGGCTGAGTCGTGCGGGTCTTGACCGCATGTAGGAAACCGTCTCCGGAACGGTAACTCAAGCCTTCAACATCGATATCATGACCTTTCGCGGCACGAATCCAGCCTTTTTCAGACAATATCACCGTAACCGGCTCATTCGCGATCAGTTCCGTGCTGTTTAGCGCCTTTGCCGATCCTCTCTCAATAATCGGCGAACGCCGCTCGTCACCAAACTTTTCGGCATCGACTTGAATTTCTTTTTTGATCAAACGATTAAGCAAAGCTTTCGAACCCAAGGTTTTTTCCAAAGCTTGCCGCTCTTTTTCGAGCTCTGCTTGCTCGCCTTTAATTTTCATTTCCTCCAATTTAGCCAAATGCCGCAGTTTCAATTCCAAGATCGCTTCGGCCTGAAGATCGCTGATACCGAAGCGCTCCATCAGCACCGGTTTCGGTTTATCCTCGTACCGAATAATCGCAATGACTTCGTCGATATTGAGATAAGCGATCAATAATCCCTCAAGGATATGCAAACGAGCCAAGACCTTGTCTAACCGGTATTGCAACCTGCGCCTAACCGTTTCGGTTCGGAAGATCAGCCATTCAGTCAATATCGTTCTAAGATTTTTGACTTGAGGCCTACCGTCTAGGCCGATCATATTTAAATTTACGCGAAAATTTTTCTCCAAATCGGTCGTCGCGAACAAATGCGACATCACCGCCTCGACATCGATGCGTTTGGATTTCGGCATCACGACCAAGCGCGTCGGATTTTCATGATCGGATTCGTCTCGCAAATCATCGATCATCGGCAATTTTTTCGCATTCATTTGCGCTGCGATTTGTTCGAGCAATTTGGCCCCTGACACTTGATGCGGCAGGGCGGTAATAACGATATTACCGTCTTCCAGTTCATAACGGGCACGCATTTTGACCGAACCGTTGCCGGATGCATACATCTTTCGTAGCTCTTCGACGGGTGTAATGATCTCGGCGTGAGTGGGATAATCAGGACCCTTGATATGGTCGAACAATCTTTCCAACGGCGTATCGGGATCGTCCAGCAATTGCACGCATGCCGCCGCCACTTCTCTAAGATTATGCGGCGGAATATCGGTCGCCATGCCTACCGCGATACCCATTGTGCCGTTCAACAATACATTCGGTAAACGCGCCGGTAACAATACCGGTTCCTTCATCGTACCGTCAAAGTTGTCGGTCCAATCGACGGTCCCCTGCCCCAGTTCGCTTAGCAAGGTTTGTGCGTAAGGCGTCAAACGCGATTCGGTATAGCGCATCGCGGCAAACGATTTCGGATCGTCCGGCGAACCCCAGTTCCCCTGACCATCGATCAACGGATAACGATAGGAAAAATCCTGAGCCATCAACACCATCGCTTCATAACAGGCCGAGTCGCCATGCGGATGGTATTTACCGAGCACGTCACCGACCGTTCGTGCCGATTTTTTATATTTTGCCGCCGCAGTCAGCCCCAACTCCGACATTGCATAAACGATGCGTCGCTGCACCGGCTTGAGGCCATCGCCAATATGCGGCAAGGCGCGATCCAAAATCACATACATCGAATAATCGAGATATGCCTTTTCGGTAAATTCCTTTAACGGAAGTTGTTCGAAGTTTTCCTGAATACCCATAAATTAAAGATCGTCCTTTGGTAAGTCGACATGTAGTGCCATATGTTTTTCCATGATTTCCTGGCGCATTTTTTTGCGCATCAACGCAGCATCGTATAGTTTCTGCTCCAATTCGCTTTCTATGGTCAATGGCGGAACAGGCACCGGTTTGCCATTCTCATCGACCGCCACCATCGTAAAATAAGAAGAATTGGTATGTCTTTTTTCTTGCGTGCGTAAATTCTCGGCAACCACTTTGATGCCGATTTCCATTGAAGACCGCCCGACATAATTGACATGTGCAGATAAAGTCACCAACTCGCCGACCTGAATTTTTTCCTTAAAAAAAACTTGATCTAACGATGCCGTTACAACGTAGTTTTTACTATAACGTGCCGCACAAGCATAAGCGGCCTGATCGAGCAATTTTAATAACGAACCGCCATGCACGACGCCGGAAAAATTGGCCATGTCCGGCGTCATCAAAACAGCCATCTGCAATGTTTTCTCTTGTTGTTTTTTCGATTGATTCACAGGTTTTCCGGAGTGGTTTTATAACGCCCTTTCGACTTAACAAATCTTTTCGATTCGTATTCCAGTTCGAATGAACGGCTAATAAACGGCCTATTTTAACCGGTTTCAAGAATGATTGCGCCACGAGACGGATGAAAGACCGCAGATTCAAGTAAAATTCATGGAAGGAAGTGAGACCGGCAGTTTATAACTTTCGCACTGCAAATTCCGGCGATGCCTAAGGAGGCGCAGGGGGGCTCGGCAAAGATTGCCGAATCCTCAACAAAACAAAGCTGATAGTTCTAGGATGTTATTTATTGCGAAATCCTAAATTGCATGAAAATTTTCATGAAGCATCTATTTGTTGGGAATGTTCACCTGGAATAGGATGTGTTCTATTAGGATATTTCTTAAGTATCGTTTTAACGTAATTTTGCGTTTCTCGATAAGGAGGTACACCTTTATAGCGTTCGACAGCACCCTCGCCGGCATTGTAAGCCGCCAAAACCCACTCCACATTGCCGTTAAAATGCCGCATCAGCCAATGCAGATAAGCCGTACCGCCCTTGATGTTCTCAATAGGATTGAAAGTATCTTTGACACCGAATCTTTCAGCGGTTGCCGGAATCAATTGCATCAAGCCTTGAGCATTTTTGTTCGACAATGCGCCGGGATTAAAGGCCGATTCGGCCTGAATAACCGCCATTACCAGCTCAGGATCGATACCGTAATTCGGAGCAATTTTTTCGACCCACGATTTAACGATTTGGCGGTTGGGGTTTGCATGCTGCTCGGTAGTTATCGTTAACTCGGGTTCAGGGCGACGACAACCGGAATCTTTCGTCGGCTTGATATCTTTAAATTTGATCACCATGCGCCTGGCATAAGGATCCCCCCCTTTTGCCGCCAACCTGAACCAATAAAGCGCTACCGATAAATTTCTCGACACTCCTCGGCCATTGAAATAAATAAAACCCAAATGGTAAGCCGATTCGACATCCGACATTAATGCCGCCTTACAATACAGTTCGTAAGCTTTCCGATAATTTTTTTTCACGCCGCGGCCGTGCTCGTAAACCATCGCCATTTTACGAATTCCGCTAGGATGATCGTCCGCAACTTCGGCTGCAAATAACGGCGAGGAAAAAAATAGAATTACGGCAAGTAGCCTTAATAGCCAACTCATGTCAATCTCTCGTCTTTGATAAAATCATGAAAAGCAATTTTAAAGCCATAAAATAATATCCGTTATTTTTCTATTACCTATAATCGTCATGCAACTTGTTTAGCTGAATAACTGTAAAAAATCCCGACATAACTCTTAGTGCCAATGCCGAAAATTGAGTTGAAACAAATATAACACCGGGAACACTCCAAAAACTTAGAACCGCTTCATGAACAACTCGAAAGTTGACCGAATTATAAATTTGCAGCTAGACTTCAAAAGTAATCAGTGTATAGCGCCTACCTAGGCTTGAATCGTCAATACAAAACCATGAATAAAAACAATCGAATTGATCTCTCACGCCTAAAAACGCAATGGCGGACTCTATTATTAAGCGCATTGCTACTCAACACTGCGGCATGCTCTACCAAGGAGGAAGTGATTGCACCGACACCGGACCCTACAATACTCGAGCTAAAACTACAAGCAGGCAAACTTCTAAATCCCGATATTGAAGGCCGCGCATCGCCCTTGGTTGTTAGAATATACCAATTCGAGGCAATCGATAAATTCAATACCAGCGACTTTTTCGCTATTTACGACAATGACACAGCCCTGCTGGGCCAAGACATTATCTTTCGGAAGGAACTGGAACTTCAACCTGATACAATCCGGAATTTAAGTTTGGAAAGCAAACCTGAAGCTCGTTATTTGGCTATCTTCGCGGCATTTCGCAACCTCGATACCGCACAATGGAAAGCATCGATGAAGATCGCCCCCAATCAGACTAATAAGGTCAGTATTAATTTCGATCAATATACTGTGACACTGAATACAAAAAATGCCGATTAAAAGAGAAATTGATAGAACCCTTCATCACCTTGTTTAACAGAGGCGAAAAACATGTCAGGCAACAAGCCAAAACCACCGACACAGTATAAACAGCTCAGCACAAAAAAAACTCTGTTTGTTGCGACATTGACATCATTGACATTATCCCTCGGCTGCCAAACAACCGACCCAACCAGCCCAGAAGGCCTAAAAGCCCTAAAAGGCTTTAATCCTCAAGACACAGACAAGCTATTCATCGTCGATTGCCTGCTACCCGGACAAGTCAGAAAGCTAGGCACGCAAATGACCTACTTAACAGCCAGGCGCGCAATTAAAACGACCGCGGGCGAATGCGAAATTCGCGGAGGCGAATATGTCGCTTATGACCGAGCCAATTTAGCCAGCGCTTTAAAAATATGGCTACCGCTTGCACAACAAGGCGATCCCGAAGCGCAAATCAACGTCGGCGAAATCTACGAAAAAGGACTAGGCGCAGAGGCAGATCCTCGCTTAGCCGCCGAATGGTACCGAAAAGCCGCCGAAACGGGTCATTCGAGAGCGCAAATTAATCTCGGTTATTTATATGAAAAAGGACTCGGCGTTGAAAAAGACCTGACTACCGCATTAAATTGGTATCGTAAGGCATCAGGCTTAGAAAATACCGACTTGCAATTTGCTTCGGTTGTCGAGGCACAATTTTCCAGCGCTCATGAACAAGAATTGGAAGCTTTACGGCAAGATGCCGCTCGACGTAAATTCGAGGCGGATCAATTACGAAGCCAACTAGCCGACACACAACGTCAACTCAGACAACAGCAAGATGATCTACGCTCGATACAAAGAAACTTAGACCAAAAAAAACAACAGCTCGAACAGGAAAAAAACAAATCCACCCGGAACGAATCACTACTAAAAGCGCTGGATCAGGAATTAAAAGCCGGTCAAACCGAATTCGAAGCGCGACAAAATCAAATTTCAAAATTAGAACGCTCCCTGGAAACCAAAGAGAAATCCATCAAACATAGAACTCAAGCCGCCCTAGCCCAGGAACAAAAAATCGTCGCTAGCGCCCCACAACAACCTATCATCGACGCCCAAGCAGGCAAAACACTGGCCAACGCCCGTAGCGAACTGCAAAAAAACGAAACCTTACTTCAAGAAAAAGAAAGTCATTACATAAAGATCTCCAATGAAATCAAACGATCTTTAGAAGCGGTAGGTTCATCGGCCGAACAAAGCGGTTCGCCGAGAGAACAACTAAGAGCGAAGGAAATTAGGGCTAATTTGGACTTACAAAAACAATCGTTGCAAACGGTTGCACAGGAAGTCAAAACCTTAAAAACCCGAATTAACGAACAACGCAAAGCCGTAACAAAATTGGAAAGCGGTCAATTGATACAATTAGCCTCTGCCGCACCAACAATAGAAATTATCGATCCGCCGATGGTATTGACTCGAGGCGTTCCAAGCTTATTGTTAAGATCGATAGCCCCATCAAGAACCATAACCGGCAAAGTCGAAGCGCCGGCCGGACTTAAATCATTAGTGGTCAATGATAAACCTGAAAATATCGATACGCAGGGCTTCTTTAAGATAAATATCACTGCCACAGAAGCCACGACACCAATCAAAATCGTCGCCGTCGATAAAAAAGACAAAAGAACCAGTCTGAATTTCAACATCGTAACCCAAGAGGAAAGCGCCACTTCAAGCATCGACAGCCGACCGACGACACCCAGCAAACCAGGCCGATTTTATGATGTCGACTTCGGGCGTTATCATGCGCTCATCATCGGCAATAACGATTATACGGAACTACCGACACTGAAAACCGCGATCAACGATGCCAAAGCGGTCGAGTCGATTCTGCGCCAACGCTATGGATTCAAAACCACATTGCTGCAAAATGCCAATCGCCACCAAATCATGACGGCGCTGAATACTATTCGCAATTCTTTGAAAGAAAACGATAACTTATTGATTTACTATGCGGGTCACGGAGAACGAGATAAAACCAGCCTGGCGGCTTACTGGCTACCTACCGATGCCGAAATCGACAATACCGCAAACTGGATTTCCAGCGACGATATCACCCGTTATCTGAATATCATCGCCGCACGGCACATCCTGGTTGTGGCGGATTCTTGCTACTCGGGCGCGATGACCGGAACGGCGATCGCTAGACTGCCGGACGGTATGCCCGAAGATAAACGCGAAAAATGGCTGAAATTCATGGCAACACGGAAAGCACGAACCGTCTTGACATCAGGAGGCGTGGCTCCGGTTCTCGACGAAGGGGACGGCCAGCATTCAATATTTGCCCGAGCCTTTATCGATGCACTACAAAGCAATCGGGGTTTAATCGAAGATTATGATATTTTTCGTTCGGTATCGAAACAAGTCCGAACTTCGGCATCCCGTGTGGGCTTTACTCAAGCGCCGCAATACGCGCCGCTTCAACATGCCGGTCACGAGGGTAGCCCGTTCTTTTTCCTGCCCGGTGCTTAACGACAACACCGTTAAGCTGTAAGAATGGGTTTACTTCGCTTCTCGACAAACAGCCCAGACGCCCTAAAAACGACAACAATACTCAAGCCGGGGATTGCCGGCTTAATCTTGTTGCTCTTACAGCTTAGCGGCTGCGCGACACCTTCAGAACGTTTTGAATCTAGCGCCAAAAACTTAGGGCTTACCAGCATTGAAATAATCGGCGAACCATTTCGCCATCGAGTCTATTTAAACCAAACTGCGGCGCAATCCGACACCATCCCGGTAGTCCATGTTTATTTAGATGGCGACGGCACGCCATGGGAAATGAACCGCTGGATTGCCGAAGATCCGACACCGAGAAACCCGCTGATATTGCGTTTAATGGCAGCAGATAAAGAACCTGCAATATTACTGGGCCGGCCCTGCTACTACGGGTTGCATACGACGGCCAACTGCCATTATGCACACTGGACGTCACATCGGTATTCGGCCGAGGTCGTCGAAAGCATGGCGACCGCCTTGCAGAAATGGCTAAGAAACGCAAAAACAACAAGCGTAGTTTTGATCGGTTATAGCGGTGGCGGAACACTCGCCACGCTGCTCGCGCCTTACTTTGAAAACACAAGCATCGTTGTTACAGTCGCAGCCAACCTGAACACAAGTGCCTGGAGCCGACATCACGCTTATTTACCACTAGACGCATCTTTAAACCCGATTGACGCTCAACCTTTACCTGCCAAAATAAAACAAATTCATCTGGCCGGAGTAAACGACAGCAATGTTCCCGCTTCGATCATCGAATCTTTTAGCCGGCGGCAAGCCAATGCCGTTTACCTGCCAATCGATGGATTCGATCATGTGTGCTGTTGGGCAGACTTATGGCCCGATATTCTTAAAAGATATATCGCCCTTTCACTTGAGCGCCCCGATTGACTATCAGCCTGGCCGTTAAAAACGATTAATCTAAAATATACCCATCATAGATCAAAATTCGGCCCCGGGGTGCCCGTCAAAGGACGCCGTAAATACGTCCATATAGGCTCTATGCCAGCTCCATGCTGGCAAAGCCTTTGCCGAACACCCCGGCGCCTCCTTAGCAGCAATTCCCAATTTGGAGATCAAATAACTTACTAGAGCTGTGATGGGATCGATCTTTGACGAACGACCTCATACAGCATCGCACCGGTCGCGACCGACAAATTGAGACTGGAAACACTACCCTCCATCGGTAATTTGACCAACCAATCGCATTGTTCACGAGTCAAACGCCGCATACCTTTACCCTCGGCACCGATCACCAAGGCCATCGGCAGCTTAAAGTCGCACTGATAAAGCGTTTGCTCGGCTTCGCCGGCGGCGCCGAAAATCCAAATCCCCTGATCTTTTAGCCAACGCAATGTTCGGGCCAGATTCGTGACTTGATAGACCGGCACGGTCTCCGCAGCACCGCTCGCAACCTTACAAACCGTCGGTGTAATACCTACCGAATTATCCTTTGTGATGATGACGCCTTGCACGCCGGTAGCATCGGCCGTCCTTAAGCATGCTCCGAGGTTATGCGGGTCCTGAACATTATCCAAAACCAAAAACAACGGCATGCCGGTAAGACTGGAGACCGCCTGCTTCAATGCATCTTCCGATTGCGCCGAAGGCAATTCGATTTCAAGCACGATACTTTGATGATTATTACCGTCGGCGAGACGATCCAGTTTTTTCCGGTCGACTTTTTCGGGGTTAATACCGAGCTTTTTCAAGTCTTCGAGTAATTGACTTAAACGTCGGTCCTGACGGTGCGAGTCAACCCAAGCCTGATGAATATGCTGAGGCGAATAATCGAGTGCCGCCTGAACCGAATGAATGCCGTAAATTTTGACTCGGCTCATTTTTTACGCCGTCTTTTTTTCGGGCGCTTTGCCAAGGCAGTAACCTTGACCAGTTCGAAATCGATTTTTTTATCGTCGAGATCGACACGTACGACTTTCACTTGCACGGTATCGCCAAGACGATAACGAATGCCCGTACGTTCGCCGATTAATTGATGACTGGCAGCATCGAAATGAAAATAATCTTGGGCCAGATTACTGATATGCACGAGGCCCTCGACATAAATATCGGCGAGTTCGACAAAAAAGCCAAACGACGTCACTGCCGAAATAATACCCGGAAACTCTTCGCCGACCTTGTCCATCATGTATTCGCACTTGAGCCAACTAACGACATCGCGTGTCGCATCATCGGCTCGGCGCTCATTCGTCGAGCATTGCTCGCCTAGCGTGACCATGTCGGGAAATCCGTAATGATAACTTTCCGGCTTTTTGTCTTGTAAACAATGTCGGATGGCCCGATGCACCAACAAGTCGGGATAACGGCGAATCGGCGACGTAAAATGAGCATAGGCGTCGAGCGCCAAGCCGAAATGACCTTTCAAATCGGGACTGTAAACGGCTTGCGACATCGAACGCAACAAAACCGTTTGAATCAAGTGGGCATCCGGGCGCCCTTTAATACTATCGACTAGATGCATGTAATCGAGCGGCGTCGGCTTCTCACCACCACCCAAACTCAGACCCAATTCACCTAAGAAGGTCTTCAGCGCCAATAATTTTTCCGGTCCGGGCCCGTCATGAATTCTCAGTAACTTGGGCATTTTTCGGCGATTGAGAAATTTAGCCGCCGCCATGTTCGCGGTGATCATAAACTCTTCAATCAGCTTATGTGCATCGTTACGCACAACCGGAACGATCTTTTCGATCTTACGCTCGGAACCGAAAATAATCCGCGTTTCCTGAGTATCGAAATCCATTGCACCGCGTTTTTCTCGGCTCAAACGCATGGCTTTGTACAAAGCATACAGTTCCTGCAAATGCGGCATTAAAGGCTTATATTTTTTAATTAAAGCTTTATTGCCATCGACCAGCATGCTAGCGACTTCGGTATAAGTCAGGCGAGCATGAGAACGCATCACGGCCTCGAAGAAACGCGAACGCGTCATCTGCCCTTCCGCATTGATCGTCATCTCGCAGACCATACATAAACGGTCGACTTCGGGATTGAGCGAACAGAGTCCATTCGAAAGAATTTCCGGCAACATCGGAATCACCTGTTCCGGAAAATAAACCGAAGTACTGCGGTTTTTGGCCTCAAGATCCAACGAGCTATTGATCGCGACATAATGAGACACATCGGCGATCGCGACAAAAAGCTTCCAGCCCTTTCCAGTCTTACGACAATACACCGCATCGTCGAAATCGCGCGCATCCTCGCCGTCTATCGTCACCAGCGGAACATCACGCAAATCGACACGTCCTTCCTTAGCGGCTTCCGGCACTTCATCGCTGAATGACTGAATTTCCTGTTCAACCTCTTCCGGCCAAACATGCGGCAGTCCATGACTGCGAATCGCCATCTCGATTTCCATGCCCGGAGCCAAATGCTTACCCAGAACCTCGGCAACACGTCCGATGGGCTGATTGGTCTTACTCGGTTGTTCCAAGATTTCGGCGACAACAATATCGCCTTTTTTTGCTTTGCCGGTTTCATCGGCCGGAATCAATACGTCTTGAGCCAGGTTTTTATTATCCGGAACGACGTAATTGACACCTTTTTCGGTAAAAAATCGGCCGACAATTTGCTTAGTATTGCGCTCCAAAACCTCGACAATAGCACCTTCGCGGCGCCCTTTCCGGTCGAGACCAGCGATTCTCGCGACGGCCCTGTCATTGTGCAGAACCAAACGCATTTCACGGGGAGACAAAAATAAATCGTCGGAACCGTCATCCGGCTTTAAAAATCCAAAGCCATCGGCATGACCGAGGATGCGCCCGGCAATCAAATCCTTGCTGTTAACCCGGCAGTATTTTTGGCGCCGATTGAATAATAATTGACCGTCGCGCTCCATTGCACGAAGCCGTCTGCGCAACGCTTCTAGTTGATCGGGAGACTCAAGCTGAAATTCCTGCGAAATTTGTTCGCGCGACAACGGTTTACCGACGTGAGCGAGCAGATCGAGGATCAACTCCCGACTCGGTATCGGATTCTCGTATTTTGCCGCCTCGCGCTCCGCATAAGGATCTCGGGTCGGAATAAAATTTGGTTTTTTATCTTTAGACTTCAATGTCGTCGTTTCCTAAATTAGAATGAATGCCATAGCTTAACTGTATACGCGTATTTTAACAATTCCCTATGCAAATCAAAATTCAACGTGATGTATCAAGCGGTTGATGGACAGCCAGCGGGCAGACCTCAGCGATTTTAGGCATCGATAGTATTGACAGCATATCAAGCAATCGGTATAGTGCGCGCTCACTTCGCTGATACAGCACACCTTTGCCGAGGTGGTGAAATTGGTAGACACGCTAGCTTCAGGTGCTAGTGCTCGCAAGGGCGTGGAGGTTCAAGTCCTCTCCTCGGCACCATTTCTTGATTACCCCCGTTAAATTTTTGCAATTCCCTACACTTAGTTATTTTACCCCAGGACATTGCGATTATTAACATTGGACAGCTAACCGAACGAATTTTAGACTGCAGATGATAACCTTGCCCCGCCCAAACTTTTGATCTAACGCATACCTACTGGCAAGGAAGCTCTTGAACATGAAAATTTTTTTAGCCTCCGATATTCATACAGAATTCGCACATCAGCGGTTTGATCCGTCTGCCAAATATTCATGTTTACGTTTCGATCATCCCAATACCGCGGATGTCGTCATTCTGGCCGGCGATATTGGCGAAGGGTGCAATGGCCTGGAATGGGGCCGGAGGCGGTTTGCCAACCATGAAATCATTTATGTCGCCGGCAATCACGAGTTTTATGATAACGACCTGGGCATCATCGACGAATTGCGGGCTACCGCTACGGCATTGGACATACATTTTCTGGAGAATGACAGCGTCGTCATTGACGGGGTGCGGTTTTTAGGTTGCACATTGTGGTCGGACTTTAACCGCTATTCGCCATCATCGGTTTATGAAGCACAATCGACCATGAACGACTATCGCTATATCACTTGCCAAACATGGTGGCAAAACCCCGATCACTACGATCGCGCGACCGCGCTGATGAGACGAACCACCGATTCGCTGTTCGGGTTTGAGCCGCACTATTTTTCCCCGGCCGTCGCCTATTGTCTGCATCAGGATTCGCTGCGCTGGCTGGACCGGCAATTAGCCGAGCAACATGACGGAAAAACGGTGGTGGTAACCCATCATGCTCCCTCGCTGCGTTCCATGGAAATCGTCGATTACGCCTATGCCTCTTCGCTGGATGAATTTATCGCCGACCGATCGCACCGCATTGACCTGTGGTGCCACGGCCATATCCATAATGCGGTGGATTATGAGATCGCCGGCGTTCGGATCGTGTCGAATCCGCGAGGATATCCAAGATCACCGGCGCCCGGCTTTGATGAGGAGCGTTTGATAGAGGTGTAGAAACCATAAACCGACCTCTTCTATCGAATTCTTTCTACAGTCTCATAAACCTCAGACACCATCTCAGTTAAAGCGGCTTACCATCATCCTCCGGCGAATGCATAAGAGGCTGACTGACCTGCATGAGTCCGCCCAATGTCGCCCCCGCGACGCGCGCATCCACTTCCTGCATGAACACCTCCGCTGAAGGCAAATAATAGCCGTCGCGCGGCCATTTTTCGCCAATCATCGGCGGATTGCCGAAGGTCGTTACTTTGTCGAGATAAGCCTGATACGCCGTTTTAAAAGCTTCACGCGCCGCCGCCAAGGTTTCGATCAGTTCGCCGGGCGTGGCCATCTCATCGGGATACAGCCAAGTTGTCGCGCCCATCATATCCTGTAAGTGCCAGTCTTTTTTGGGGCTGTTCGGATGTTCGTTGTGGCAGTCGACGCAGGCTGCCGAGACGGCGTAATCGGGATACATCGCGGTATAGCGCCGAATATCGGCGGCATAGAAATATTCCGGCCGAAGCGTTTGCTTGATTCGGTTGAATTTCTCAATTTGTATGCCTTTGAAGGCATTCGACGACGCAATCGGAAAATCCGACCCCAAGAACAGGCTCAACGGTGTCGCATTTTTTTCCAGGCTTCTCGACGCTTCCCGTAAAAACAGCGCCGGCAACGGTCCGGCTTCGACAGAGGCTTCTTGCCAGTCTTCGCTGAACTGAAGGCCGGCCTTCTCGCCTTCCCCGACGATTTCTTGCGTATAGAGCGCGCGAACCGCATTGTTTTCGTTGGCGACGATATCCAACAAGCGATTGACGGGAATCGCCCGATCTTCGCCGGCTTTACCGTCCGGTAGCGCTTGCGGGGCTTCGACGAATAAATAGACGATCGACCCTATTAAGGTTAAAAACATCAACAAAAAAGTCTTATGACTCATCCGGTTTCTCCTTTGCTTTTTGGATGACGGGTCCGGGATACGGCGATGCCGCTCCGTTGAAATAGTCGCCGATAATAGCCGGCGCGATGGCATTGTCGACCTCGGTCGGCACATCCATTCGATGATTGCCGTGATAGTCGTGACAGCCCAGGCAAGTCTCCCAGCGTTGCTGTTGCGCCAAAGTTTGATGCGGAATGCTGATCGGGTCTTCTTTCAGCGAAAAATCCTCATGGCAACTTTGGCAAAATTCGGCGTTCTGCAGGGTGATGCGAACGCCCCGGTGTTCGACATGACAGGAGGCGCAGGTTTCGGGGTGAAGTTTTTCCCGCGTTTCGGCAAAACGCGGCTCATTGAAACGATGCACCAAATGCGGGTCATTCGGGCGATCATGACAGGCCAGGCATTGCGCGTTGCTCACCGGCCGGAATTGAAAATAAGCCTCATGCTTTCTCAAGCCCAGTTGGTGTTTGAGATTGGCTTGAATTTGCTGGCGCGCACTGCCTTCGGCCTCACGATGACAATCCGAGCACGGCAGTTGTTCATGACCGTGATTGGCGGGACCGGGACTGTGCCAAGCGGCTTGATTGTCGGACATCAGTAGCGCCAAACCTGCGATACTTAGAAACAGGCCTGCGGCATAGCCCAAACGATATTTAAAGCGAAAGGCAAGGTAACGAAATAGCATCTATTAAGCTCCCGTTACTTATAGGCAAGCGCGATATAAACGTGGTAAGCGCTTAAAAACAACAGACTGGTAGACAGGCCGACATGCAAGATCGTCCAGCCGTATACATAGGCTTTTCTAAACGCGGCGGTTACAAACTCGCCGCTGCCGTAGCCCAGAAGGTTATTGGCCAAATAAACGCTGCTCAACACCGCCAAATAAGCGTAGCCGATACTCGTGGCGTGCAGATAAAACAGCAGGGGCGCGACTGCGCCGATGGTTTTATGGCGGTTTTTTTGTGCCTTCAGACGGTCGTTTTCGCGCTTTAGCCAGCGCGCGACCGGCAAACGCCACTGCAACAAGACATAAAACAAGAGTAATAAGCCGCTGCAAATCTTATACATTTGATCGCTTTGCCATTGCTCGAGCAACGGCCACTTCAAATCGATCGCATCTTGCAGACCGTAAGCCGCCAACAGGCACAAGCCGACGGCCCGGTAGCCCCAGGCCTCTCGATCGGCTTCGCTGTTTTCGCCTGTCTGTTGCGGCGCTTCCAGGTCGATGATTTGCCGACCGACGGCCCCGCTCTTGCGAAGCAGCTCCATCGTCGCGGCTTTATAACTGGCGGAGCCGCAAATGTAATAGGATTCGCCGGGATAACGTTTCACCAGCGCATCGGCATCGGCCTGTCGCATGCGTCCGCGAGTCGAGGTAGGCCGAAATTCGACCGTTATGTCACAAATCCGCGCAATTCGGGATAATTCGTCGCGGCAGAAAAAGTCGTCTATTGAGCTTGCGGAATAGTCGATATGAATTTTCGTTTTTCCGTGGTGCTTGACGAGCATCCGGCACAAGGCCAGAACCGGCGTGATGCCGACGCCGCCGATCAGGCAGATGATGGGCCGGGAGCCGTTCGGGTCGAAAACAGCGCCGCCGACGCTGGCCGAAATCCTGAAAGGCGCGCTGGACGAATCGTCGAGATGATCGAACAACCAATTCGAAAAGAAACCGCCTTTTTTACGTTTGACGATGATCTCGCGCAATCCGCTGTCCGCACCATCGTCGGTGATCGCGTAGGGCCGCCCGACCCAAGCGCCGTCGATGAAGGCATGGACTATGATATAGGCGCCGGGCGGCTCCCGTTGCCAAGGCTCTCCATCGGCTCTGGCGAAGCGAAAAGCGCAGTAATTTTCCGAATAGCGATGCGCCGACGCCAAAAGCACCGGCAGCCATGAATTTTCACCGAGCAGTTCCTTAATGTAAACCCGACAACAACCGCACTCGCTGCCGGCGCCCGTGGCTCTGGAGATTTCAGAAAGGCTTGTCATGCCTTGTTCGATCGATCGTTCTATGGTGTTCCTGTCGATTTGCCGGCAATGACAGATGATTTCAGGTGGCGTGCGTGCAATGACGCGTTGCGTGTTGGTTTCCATGAGTCGGTTCTCAATTTATCGTTTTTTGTAGGCCTATTAAGGCTGATTGCAGCGCTTGAGTTTGGAGGCATTACCCCTTAAAGGCGGCTTATTCGCTAACATCGACGCTGAATCGGCAAACGCAATCCATTTTGGCGACACAAGCAGTCTGCTCGATCGGCCTACTCAGGACTGTCGTGATGAGCGCCTGGTCGAAACGGCACAGCTCGGGATGTTGTTGGGCCAGTTCATGATAAACACAGTGACTGACCTTGATACTGATTTGTCCATGTTGCCGTTCGAGCTCCGGGTGGTAGCCCAAATTTTCCATGACCTCGATCAGGGCCGGCAATGTCTGTTCTAAATCCTTACCGGCAAACTGCGCCTTCAACAATCGAGCTTGTTCGACGCCTAACTTCCAAATGACTTTTTGCAAAGCCTCCGAACCGAGTTCGACTGCCAGTTCGCTGAGCAATAAATCGCTAAACCAGGCATATTGCTTAGGTAATCCCTTGCGAGTCTGCTCGGTCAACCGATAACTACGCGACGGCCGCCCGCCCGTGTTATTGAACAGAGAGGTTTCACAAATCATTTGATTGCGCTCCAGCGACAGGATGTGCTGCGTGACCGCATTTCTGGAAATGCTCAATTCGGCGGCTAATTCATTGATGCTGAGGCCCGTTTCGGCAGTAAGGAGGAGTTTTAAGATTTGTTCTTGCCGTGAGCCGATTTGTTTATCCATGCTGTAAGAGGATTATTAAAAAATGAATACTGTATGTAATTGAAAGAAAACTGTTGTGTCATTGAATATTGCTGGAAACTCGGCTTGAAATAAAAATCAAGGAGTCCATACAAGTCCGACATTTACAATAGTCTCGCTTTGAAGGCGGATGATGGGGCTTGACTTCTCCAAACCCTGCAATGATTTTTTGATCAAGTATCTAGTGAGCTTGTTTATCACACTCATTCATTAATGCATTGACCCCGGTCGCCACGCACTTCGCGTGCCATCCGGTCATCGCAACTTTGTTCCCCGTTTTTTTATATAAGTGAATGAGCTTAGGCATCAATTGGGGCGGCTCCCCTAAGACCTGGTTGGCCGATAACGCAGACTTCAATCCTTCATCGGCGGATTTTTTTTCGGCTATGGCGATCAATTCCATGTGTTGAGGCAATAAAGAATCCGGGGATAATTCATCCTTCTTCAAAACCGCAATAGCTTCTGCGTTCAACCCGACGGATTTATACGCTTTGAAAGCGCTGTAATGAAGATAAGGAACATTGCCTGCTTGAGTCGTCATCATCTTATCAACCAGTTTTGTCACCGTGGGTGCATTGAGCTTAACCAGCGATCTATTGAGATCGCGCATTAAAGCCAAGCCATCAAGAAAACTTTTGACAGAGGGACTGTTTTTCACACCCACCCATTGCGTTATTCTCTTTTCCGGTCTCGGGGCTCCTGAATGAACGGTCTTAATGTAATCACGAATCGTGTCCTGACGCTCTTTGGTATCGTAATGTTTTTTGCGTAACCAATCTCGAGCCTCGAGAATACTCTCGGAAACACCGGTTATCATAGGAGTAAAATCGACCTCCATCCTTTTGGAATCGATTTTGAAAGAATCGGAAGCCATTTCTAAAAGAGATTCCCTGGATTTTTTTTGTTCCTCATTCAATTCGTCCCAGCGTTTCATTCGCCCCAACAACTCATACATGCCGATGCTGTTATAACCGGCGGCAATGAGAAGATCCGTGCCGAGTTTATCCGCATCGTCTTCTTGAGAACGGTCCAAGACAGGAATGGCCGCACTTTGAATCATTTCCAAAGCCGCCTCATTGGCCAGCAAAGGCAAAGTCTTTTGAGCAATAAGCTGGGTTCTCAATGCAAGATTTGTCAGCCCGTGGATATAATTCCATATTTCTTCGGCATTTCCGGTAATGTGATGTCCCAGCAAGACATGACTATATTCATGCGCCAACAAAGCCGCTAGCTCATCCTCGCTTTCGATGTCCAGTAATATGCCAAAGGGTACGAATATGGCGCCGTCTTCGGTGGCGTTAGCCGAATATGAAGAGTCCGGGACCACGAACACATGCGCGGGCTCCGGAATATCCGTATAAGCTTTTTGAAGGCGCGCCAGAATTTCATTCAAGTAAGCATCAAGCTCAGCCTGCCGGGCGATACCGAAATACGCGCGGCGAAAATTCAATCCCTTCTCGGGATTGGGCGCGTCCCTAGACAAACCTTTTACTGTGCCGGGAGGCAATAGCGGGGATTGATCGGCATCGCTCAGTCTCGCGGTGAATGTCGAACAGCCTGAGGACAATAGCGCAATGCCTATGACAAAAGACTTAATCGCTCTTTTGAGTGGCGAATTAGTATTAACACGCGCCATTATTTACATCCGTCATTATTACCAGGAACAGATGTATTTATATAGTCTATCGAATAACTGCTGGCTCTATCGCAGGTAGCCGTTACCAACGGTTTTTCCGTGGTCCCTATATCGAATTGGTCCAACCATACCATCCCGCGATCCCCATTGATTAAAACATAGCCAGCTGATGAACTCTCCACTATCGGTATTGGCAATGTCGGCAGGTCGTTTATGGTAGCTTCACCGATGCGATTAAAACTCGTTCCATCGCGATGATATAAAGTGAGTGAATCACTATTGAACCTGACTATCATTTGACGTGCCTCGTCAGAATTATCCTTGGATTCATCGGCTTGCGCGAACGAACCGAGATTCAATGAAAATATAGCTATGTAAAACAATATCGTACTGGACTTAAATTTCATTTTTTGTGGCCTTTTCAAGATGAATAGAATGGGTTAGGTTAATGGCGTTCCTGTTGAATCACGCGAATGATCAATTCATAAAGCAATAAAAAACTGAGCCAGTGGACTGCCGGGTAGTGATACTGCGTATAAAGAACAAATGACAGGGCTACAATCAGCAATACCGCGAACAGCCTTAGGCCGAACTGGTAAAAACGCGGCTTCGCGCGAAGCACGACTGCGATCGACCAGGAAACAACCATTGCCATACTTATCAATATAAAATCGAACACTCTTCCTTTATTATGGCTGTAGTAATCCCGACCGTAAGTCATTAAATTATCGAGCGCCATCGCGTGCAGATAAACGCCTGGAAGTTGACCATGGACCGGCGTGAGCACCAGATCATGCATTGCGGACAACCCCGAACCAATCAATACGATTTTGCCCTTGAGTACATCATGAACTTTATCGAAGTTGGTTAGGTCATGAGCCAAAACAGTCACTGTATAGGCGCAAGGCTGACGCGTCTTCTCCATGATGTCGTCGTCAAATCCGGAAATGAAAGTATGAAATATGGACTTAACAAAAGACTGAAAACGATCGGCTTCCGTTGGGTTAATCAGATCGCATTCGCTCAAACGCACCAGCTTTTTGGTCTCCATGATTTTTGAAACAGCACGCCCCCAATGCGGGGTCAACGGTCTGCATAATGCTTTACCCGATAAAAGGTTTGTCGGTTCCACGCATCCGATAGAGCTGTCGGCAGAACACGCCTCTCTGTAAAGCCGTAGCGCCGGCGTTGCAATACTTTGATCAGGATTACAGCTATCATTTTGCGCCTCGCCGGATTTGCTTGCCGGAAGCAGCAGCGGATAACCGCGACCAAAATTCGACCATTCCACGGGAGCTAATTCCACACCCTTTATATGCCCGAATACATTTTTTCGTGAAGTATCGGCTCCTTGAGCCAGAATGAGCGGTACTTTAAATCTGGCTAGGTCTTCCTCTAATTCCTTGCGCGCCTTGTCTAAGGTCTTGTCGTCCGCGCGGTAATTATTAAACTGAACATCGAAAAAGACAGCCTTAGGCTGATTTTTCAATACCCGATGGAGTAAACGGGAGTACCAATCATAATGCGGCGGCCAGGCCTGTCCTTCCTTGATTAAGGTATTGTCATTGATTAAAACCACCACTATTTCATTTTGTGCTTCCGAGCCATAAAATGGCGCCGCTATACGATCGATTATGAATTCCGAATAATCATCGGCCGCCTTCTTTATGCCAAAAGGTGATGCTTTATCCAATAGAAAATTAGTCAGCATCCATGACAAAAAAATCACTGCGGCAACGGAAAACGTTCTTCCCTGAAAAATGACTTCTCGAACCTTATTAATATCACCCTTCAAATCGGAAATTGAAAATAAATTTAAAGCATTTTTAATTCCTTCACGAATGCGCCCTCGAACCTCAACCCTAAATTCACCATCGCTACAAAAACTAACCGTAGGTTTAAAACATTTGACATATAAATCCTCTACGCTTTTTAAATTATCCTGACTTTGGCGAGACGATGAATCCTTGTTATTTGTCTCATTCAAACCGGTATTTGTAATGGTTTTGTTATCCAAGATTATCAGCCTCTTTCAAAATCGATTCCTGCAATGCCTTAAGTTGCTATTATTCAATCCCCAACAGCGAATACAAGTTGGGTGAGTATCAGCCCCACGGCCATTCTCGTTCCCACGCTGGAGCGTGGGAACGATAGGGTGTGTGAATAATTACTTGCCGAAGGGTTATTCAACACATACATTAAAAACGGCTAATAACCTAGCATCCCTCATCTTCAAAAAGAAAAGACTGATTACTTTGCTTTCATATATTGAGCATTTGTTACTAGGCTTAATCGCTCAAACCTTACGTTTGGTTCAATAGTGCAATAATTTTTTTAAGAAATCGCTCCAATAATCCTTACCGGACGGACTTTGTGTATCTTGAAACATCAGAACGACTCTAACGCACAATCAACCATGTCTTTGAAAAGAATATTTTCAAAGACGGATACTTAGGATCAGGCATCAAATAAATCACGCAACGCCATGATTTTTTCGTATACACGGCGCGCAAGCGGGCGTTAAGCGAAGCTATATAACTGTTTGTGCAACGAAGAAGACGGACAAAAAGTCCTATCGGTCGCCTAAGTTATAAAAAGCTCGCTTAGCTAGATTGATGAAATTCCGTGCTACTGCGGACAGTTATTGGGCGGATACAGGGATAGATAATATGTACGCGCCTTGATAAGACGATGCCTGACGGCTTGACGCGGTAGAGAATGGATGATAGATAAAGCGGAGTACAGCAATTGTATATTGTTGTTATTATTCATAGCCGATATTTTTTAATGCTCTATCTCTTCCGGATAGATTTTGTTTTTGAGTTGAAATGTGGCAAAAAAACCGCCACCACTACAATAAGTATTTAGTACACAATCTTAAAAAACATCTGACTGCATGGATTCCCCCCCCCAACTCATCCAAAACATGACGAACGAGCCTCATGACTAATGAGCAATCATATTAAATTGTGCATAGGGTTTATGCCTTTTGCTTTACAGTGCGCAAAAAAAAGCTAACCTACGCCGTAGTCATAAACCTTAAGCGAAGATTAACGTTGTTTCCATATTTTTTCAATCAAAAATTACCATTCTTTTATTAGGAATTTTTTCGCGCATTTACTCAAAAACGTCCAACCCCTTTATTTTTTTGATGCGCCGCGCGCTTCTTGTCTTTTACGAGACGATCTTGTTTAATAGCAGCCATACGACGATAGCCTGACAATTCTTAAGGTTGATTTGATCGTCAACAACCTTTTCAACCCAACTTTTCAAACGCCTGCTTAGGATCCTCACGTTTATGGGCGAACTGATTTCAACTCAAATCGACACGCTTTTAAACCAAATTGCCGCCGGCAACGATAAAGCCATTGAAACGCTGTACCGACATTACCATCGCCCTCTATTCGCCTTTGTTCGACATCTCATTAATGCCGATGAAGCTGCCGACGACATCGTTCACGATACGTTTATGGCGGTATGGAAAAACCCCTTAAATTTCAACGGCCGCAGCAAGTTTTTTACCTGGTTGTGCGCAATTGCAAAAAACAAAACATTGGACCATCAGCGTAAAATCCGACGACATCAGCGATTACCCATTGATGAATGGGATGATGACTTAGCAGATACCGCTGCCGATGCATCATGGGATGTACAGGGGCATTTTGAGGACATTGAGTTGAATGAAATTATGCAAGGCTGTATCGATGCACTGCCTTTGCCGCAACGCGAAGCAACTTATTGGGTTTATTATCAGGATCTGCGACTGGAAGAGGTTGCTCGATTACAAAACAGCCCGGCAAACACTATTAAAACCCGTCTTCTTCATGCACGCTCGAAATTGCGGGATTGCTTGGAAAAGGTTTTTAGTCTCGCGGATACGGAGAAAGGATAATGACCGATTCAGACTTGCATCATTTTCGCGAACTGCTTCCTTTTTGGGTTAACGGCACCTTGGACGAAGATCAGCAACGGTTCATGCGGGAATTCTTGCAACATCACCCTGAGCTACAAGACGAAGTTGATTTCAATCATGCCATACGTCATGCGGTTAAAGCCGTTAGCAATAGATGCTCGACCGATGCCGGTTTACAGCGCTTATTGCAAGCAAGCCGTACTGATCGCCGTCATCGCTTAATCGGCTGGCAGCGGCAGTTAAAAAGCATCTGTCATGACTGGGGATTAACCCCTGCTTTTGCGGTAATGACCTTAATCGTAGCCGTTCAAAGTATGCTGCTTTGGGGACCCTACCGAATCGACGACACGAAGACAGCACTGAAGTCATACCGTAGTATGCCGGAAGCTACCGGCACTGCGGACATCAAGATCACTGTCGACCCCGGCACCGATTTTGGGGAGTTGGTAATTTTGCTCCGGCAAAACGGTGCGCGCATCGTAAACGGCCCTTCGGAAAGCGGCGAATTGTGGCTTTCATTGGATGAGCGCAATCAACTGGATCATGTCGTTCAACAATTACTCGGCGCGACGGGCATTATGGATGTCATGCCGATTGAACCCGGCGATGGCTAGAAGCCACATCAACGATGCAATTCAATCATTTGTTCGGTTCATGGATACTCGGCTGCGCATTCGGTTTGATCGGTGTTTGTTGGGCTGATGAAGCCGCTCATCTACCGCAGCGTCATGCATTGATACTTGCTAATAGCGCCTATACCAACAGTCCATTACTCAACCCGCGAAACGATGCGGAATTAATGGCTTCCACATTGCGGCAGCTCGGGTTTGAGGTCGGCATTGAACACAATCTCAATCGCGAGCAACTGTTCGCATCAACGCGTAAATTCAGCGAGCGCTTGCCATCGGGCGCCATCGGTCTGGTCTTTTATGCCGGCCACGGCATACAAGTCAATGGCAGCAATTATCTAGTGCCCGTCGACATGCAGCCGACGGGAGAGCAAAGCGTCCCCCTCAAGGCGTTTCCGCTGCAAAGTCTCATCGACCGCCTACATGCTGCCTCGTCCGCGGTCAATATCGTCATTCTGGATGCATGCCGCAATAATCCGTTTCGCCCTTCCTCCCGCAATCGTTACCGGGATTTTGCCAATCTCGGTCTGGCCAAAACCGTCATTCCCAAGGGCACGGTCATCGCCTATTCAACCGCGCCGGGCCAGTTGGCCGAGGATGGAGCCGGCCGCAATAACAGTCTGTACACGAAAACGCTGACGGAACAAATGCGGCAAACAGGCCTAACGATTGAGGAAGCACTAAAAAATGTTGCCGCCATCGTTCGCAAGCAAACACTGGATGATCAACAGCCGTGGTTTGAGACCTCGTTGGTCGATGAGTTTTATTTTCTTCCTCCGCCCGGCGTCACCCTGTTGACCCACTCAAAAACCGTATCGACGCGTTCGGGTTCAACGAGCAGTCAAAATAGAAACCTTGAACCTTCAACGTGGTACACCTCTTTACCAGCTGGAGAATGGGCTGCAGTCGAATCCCAATTAGAAAAACGGATGAAAAATCTGACCGAAGATGAAGTTCCTTTGCTTGAACATCGTGCCGAGAATAGTAATGTGATTGCGATGACAACGCTAGGATTTGCTTATCGCAATGGCTTTTTTCAGGGAAGAGGCAACAATGGGCGTGACATTATTAGAGGCGGAGCCAACAATACAAAAAGCGTATATTGGCTACAACAAGCAGCGCTTGCAGGGTTTCCTATCGCTCAACTCGAATTGGGCGAAATGATTCTGCAAGGCATTGGAGTTGATAGCGATGAAAGTGTTGGCATGAATTGGCTGGAGCGCGCCAGCCATTCGAATTACCCTGCCGCCAAAATCATCTATGCGCAACGGACGGCCGGCATCGACCCGTCCGTTGCATTAACGGCGGAAGGACAGTTAAAGACACTGCAAATTCTTATGGATGTCGCTAAAAAATTAAGAGAATAACCGTTTTTTTCTTAATCTAGACCTATTCACACTTCGAATTTCTCCACACTGAATAAACAATATAGGGCCAGATTATCGCGAATAGGACCGATTGCAGCTCCTCGGCACGTTATTCAATGAAGCGACAATCACAAATTCATCCCCGCATGCCTAAGCCGCACTGCCATTAAGTTAAGCCGTTCGTGGTGAGCTTGTCGAACCATGGACGGCTTAACTTATCGACCCAGGCTTTTCCATTCACCCTTCGACAGGCTCAGGGCGAACGGAAAAATCCTTAACTTAATGGCAGTGATGCCTAAGCCGGGCAAAACCGAGTAAGGATTTGGTCATAAATAACTTACCTATTTAATGGAGGGTTAGGTTGCTCGATTGGCAAGTGTCGGCGGCAGGGCAGAATTTTGCTCCTCGGCAATTGCTGAGTTACATGGATGTAATGAATGCAGAAAATGCAGGAGCATTTTTCTGCCCTGCATCGCCTAAAGCGCCTACTGTTGATGCCCTAATACACGCCATCCATGGCGTAATGCAAAATCTGCATTCATGCCATGCATGGCAATCAGTCACCGCCGTCAAGCCTACACGGACGTATTCACGGCGTCTTGCCAAGCGAGTTCCCGAACCCTCAACAAAGGCCATCGTTCCAGGACGTTATTTATCACGAAATCCTAAATAGCGCCTGCAAATCAAGGCCGATCAATTAGATCCTTGGCGTTTCCATGCTTCATAATGTCGTAAACGAGGTCGAAAAATGCGCCCATGGTTTGCTTATCTTTCAACAGCACCCTGGCCAAATCATTATGCGATTTCATCGCGTCGACCGTTGCCGCCCGAACAACCCGAGGCAAATCGCCTTGCAATGCCTGCTCTTTGGTGTTGTTTTCCACCTGCTCCGTCACGCGATTATTTCTCATAGCAATATCGACAATCTGGGAAGTAAAGTGCCGTTGCCCCACATCGCCGGAAATATCGCCGAACAGCTCATTCATCCTCGCAATGATTTGACTGATAAACTCTTTTTCCCTGTCGCTTGGTTCCGCTTCATTCGGCTTGATCGGTTTTAGCAGATATTTTTCGCCTTCCTCATCGACTTTTTGTTCGGCACGGATTTGATAGTTTGCCAGCACCAGCCCGGTCAGATCGATCTGTTCGGGGGAGATGCCCGCCAGGCGTTTACTGTAAATCTTCGCGAACGCGGCGAAATTTTCCAGTTCCGCATCGCCGAGTTCGACCAACTGCGCAATGTAGTTGTATATTCGCACAAAGCGCCCGAGATCGGTTTTAAACCGCATCAAACCTTCCCGCGCCTTCGCGAATTCGCTGCGCTGAGATTCCGCGTATTCCCGCGCTTTTTTGTCGTCTTCCACTACCGCCTTGTCGATCGCGGCATCCCATTTTTCGATGGCGCCCGACAATATTTTCAATTTGCTGTTGAAGACGTCCGTGGGACGCTGGGTCGCGCTATAGAGCTTTTTATGCAGGCTTTCGTCCGTTTCCTTACCCGGAACCGCTTTGCCTCTGGCCTTTTTGAAGGCTTCAAGGTCTTCGAATTGGTAAATGCCCGCATTGTCCAATAGCGCCTTCGCGTCATAGACGACATTGCAATCTTGAACGGACTCCAATTCCGCGCCGTCGTCGTATTGCTTGAAGGCATCCAGAATGGTTTTCGGGTCATTGACGAAATCGATGATATAAGTCACGTCCTTGCCCGGATAGGTCCGGTTGAGGCGATTCAGCGTTTGCACCGCTTCGACGCCGCTGACTTTCTTATCCAAATACATGCCCACCAGCTTCGGCTGATTGAAACCGGTCTGAAATTTATTCGCGACGATCATCACTTGATATTCGGAACGCTCGAATTCCTGACGCAAGTCTCCCGTGGCATCGGGATTGAGATTGTATTCGGTGTACTCTTTTTCGATATCGAGGGAGTCCTTCTCGTCGTCTTTGCCGAGCGATTTGCCTTCCACCTTGCCGGAGAATGCGACCAAGGCTTTGATATGTTGGAGATTGTGTTTTTTAATGTATCGATCGAAAGCCAATTTATATTTGACCGCCTGCGCTCGCCCGCCGGTGACCACCATGGCTTTTGCCTCGCCGTTCAAAAGCCCTGCAATATTCCGGGTGAAATGATCGATGATGAACTCCACTTTCTGAGAAACGATCGTCGGATGCAGCGACTTCCAGCGCGCCAGCGATCGGCGGGCGAATTTTTTGTCCACGCGTTTATCGTTTAGCCCCTGATCGCCCAAACGAACGGCTTGCGAATACGGCGTATAGTTTCTAAGCACATCGAGAATAAAGCCCTCCTCTATCGCTTGCCGCTGGGTATAGCGATGAAAGGCTACCGGCTTGTTGTCGTCCGATACCGGCATGTCCGGGTTTTCCGGTCTACCGAACAGCGTAAACGTGCTGTGTTTCGGCGTTGCGGTAAACGCAAAATGGCTGACATTGGCGGGGCGCACACGGGATTTCTGAATCTCCAACAACACTTCTTCCAGAGTCATCTCTTCGAGCTTCGTCTTAGAATCCAAGGACAGCGCCGCCCTCAAACCTTGGGCGGTAGAACCGGTTTGCGAGGTATGCGCCTCGTCGATGATCACCGCGAAATGACGGTTTTTCAGCGATTGCTCGGTCAAAATGGCTTCCATCGCAAACGGGAAGGTTTGAATAGTCACGACGATGATCGGCACGCCCTGCTTGAGGGCTTCAGCCAGCCGATGACTTTTGGACCGGCCTCCGCGCAGATTGGCATCGATGGTTTCGACCACGCCGAACTGGTGATCCAATTGTTTGACGGCATCCTGCAACTGCGCATCGAGCACGGTGCGGTCGGTCACTATGATCACCGAGTTGAAATAGGCTCTGCCGTCGGGATAGCGCAGCTTGATCAGATCGTGAGCCGTCCAGGCGATGGTGCTGGTTTTGCCGGACCCGGCAGAATGTTCGCACAAATACTGCCGACCCGGACCCAGCGCCTTGGCGTCCGCGATCATCGCATTCACGGCTTCGAACTGGTGATACCGGGGAAAGATCAAGGTCTCGGCCTTGTAAGGCATGCCGAACTTGTCGACCGTATCCTTGGTTTCCACATACACGAAGCTGTGAAAAATGCGCAGCCAGGCATCGCGCTGACAAATTTCCTCCCAAAAGTAGGCCACCGGATATTCGCCGTCGTCGCGGGCCTTATTGCCCGCATGACCGTCATTGCCTTTGTTGAAGGGCAAAAAGAAGGTTTTCTCGCCGTCCAGCTTCGTGGTCATTGCAATCTCGCTGTCACTCATCGCAAAATGCACGACGGCGCCGCGTCTGAAGGTCAACAAGGGCTCTTTACGTCGGGTTATCGGATCTTGCGGCAAGCGGTCGCGCTTGTATTGCCAAATCGCATCCTCGATGGCCTGGGTAAAATCGGTTTTTAGTTCCACCGTTGCCACAGGAATACCATTGATGAAAAAGCCCAAATCAATCGCCCACTCTCGCGTGGGGCAGTATTTCAACTGCCGCACCACGCGCAGAATAGTGTTTTGGTATTTCGCGACCTCCTTGCTGTTGCGGTCATCTTCCGGGGCGGCCTGGCTCATCGCGACATTGCCCGCGCCCGCGATATCGAAACCTTGGCGAAGCACCTTGATGGTGCCGCCGGTTTTGGCCGCCAGCGCTTTCTCCAACCTATCCAACACCGCTTTATCGGCATCGCCGCCGTTCAATCGGGTGAGTTTTTCCCAGGTTTGCGGCTGAGAGGTTTTAATCCAGCTCACCACATCTTCGGGATACAACGCCCGCACCGGGTCGTAATGGCTATTGGCGCCCTCCACCCAGCCGTTATCGACCAGCTTTTTGACGATGTAGGTTTCTAAGTGAACTTCGTGATGGGCTGCCATGCTCTGATCCGGATTGTTGTTTAATACCTTGCCAAATTACCATTCGGTGGAATATCGGTTAGCCTCGCCCCCTAAATGGACTGGGAGTCTCCGATCGTGCTTCGGTGAGGTCATCGGGGTCGTTCGCTTTTCACGTCAACATTGAATCACTGACCCGCTAAATTAAAGAAAAGCCGTTTCCGTTAACTTAGCCTGCCCTTTAGGAATATGCACAAAATAACTTCTACAAGTAGTAGGCTTTGCGGAGGTTCGGTGACTCGCTTGACAGGACGCCGTGAATACATCCCTGTAGGCTTGACGGCGGCTATCCCTGCCGCCGACACCTGTCAATCGAGCCACCGAACCCCCTTCCAACAGTTGTCTATGTTATTTCATGCTCGTTCCTTAGTTAAACAAAACCCGGTTTCGTTAACTTAAAATTGCGTCGAGGCACGAATCCCCCTGTCGCATGGCTTCAGCCTGCCGCCGATGCTTCAAATCGATGAATGCGCGTCAACGCCTCGCCCAAGGCATCCTTGGCTTTTGCCGTGTCGTAATCGGTTTGCAAACCCACCCAAAAACCCTCACTCATACCGAAAAAACGCGACAAACGCAGTCCTGTATCAGCGGTGATGGCGCGTTTACCGGCAACGATTTCACCGATACGCCGCTGCGGCACGTTAATTCCTTTGGCAAGCCGGTACTGAGTGATACCTAGCGGCTTGAGAAACTCTTCCAGCAAGACTTCACCGGGGTGAACGGGCGGCAGCTTGCCACCGCTGATGTCAGTTACATCAGAAAAATCCACGGAATCAATCTCATCAATAGAAATGCTCATGGTCTACCTCTTTCAATGGTAATCAACGATTTCAACGTCAAAGGCATCGCCGTTTTCAAACCGAAAACAAAGACGCCATTGGCCGTTGATACGGATGCTGTACTGATCGGCACGGTCGCCGGATAATTTTTCCAGGCGGTTGCCGGGCGGGATGCGCAGATCATTCACATCCGCCGCTCGATGCAACAACGTCAACTTAATTAAGGCCATACGCTGCAAATCCGCACCGAACCGATGCACGGGTTTACGAGCAAACACGGCAGCGGTTTCTTTATTGGCGAAGGTCTTAATCATGGCATCATAGTAACGAGAGGCGTTAGTATCGTCAACACTTAGAACAAATCTCGACCCATCCGGCGACGAGTTGATGTAGCTCCGATTTACCCTGAGGCTATAAAAGCTTAGCGTAATCGGAGGAACGAAGGTTATCCATAACATGCGTCCGATTACGCTATCGCTAATCGGACCTACGCAGACTGAATTCAATGTAGGGGCGATTTTAATCGCCCTGGCCGAATGAATTCGCCCCTACACGGCTTCGCGGTTCGGGTTTGTTTTCTAATTGACTCACGCGGCTTCCTCCTTGTAATTGCGAACGTCGATTTTGCCGGTCACGGCGGCGCTGATTAGGGCTGTGCGGTGTTCTTTGAGCAAATCAATTGACGTATTGGTTTCTTCAATGATTTTTTCCAAACGCAAGGTGTGTTCGTGAATAAAACTAAGCGCTGATAGTTGCTCGTTAATGGGTGGGACGGGAAACTTTATTTTTGCCAGAGATTCACGATTAATTTTTGGCATAGCAACGCGATCAGATTCAAGAATTGCATTACGCGTGAATTCATTACTCAAAATCAACCACAGTAGATATTCATTCAGCATTCTCGAGTCACAATTCAACGGATACATATCCGCACTGCAAATTGTTTCCTCATCTTCGCAAATACAAGCCTTGGCAAGCCCCGGGCGAATTTTGCTGTAAATGACTTCGCCTTTTTTACACAAATATTTCCCACTATCAGCGCCTTGCTCTCTAGCTGTTTCCTTTTTAATAATACGGCCAGAAGAAGACTCAACGTGGTTTGGCGCAATTAAAATAAAGTTACTCCAAGGTTCTTCAGTTGGATCAACTTGCCCATTTCTGATGCTGACAAAATGTGAAAATTTGATGAGTCCCCAATGCACCGGCACTTCAGCTATCCACTCGATGCCGGAATCTTTCATTTTGACGTTGGGATCAAGGCCTTTGGTGACGACGTGGCTGATCAGTGCTTGGCGCTTTTCTTTCAGCAGCTTGATAAAGTTTTGCTTTTCGGCAATCAGCTTGTCGATGCGTGACGTTTCCCGGTCTAGGAAGTTGGCGATGGCTTTTTGCTCAATGTCTGAAGGTGTTGGACTCTTGAAATATTCAACATAATTTGTTGATACACGTTTTAATCCGCCGGCACCCAACATATGCGAAGCCCCAGGAAGCCTAAAGATATAACTGGAAATCAAATAAAAGAGAAACTTTGTGCGAACCATTTTAGGTCTGAGAACATATAGTTCAGTAGTCCCAAAACCATAACCATTGCACAGATTTCTAGCTATTGCTGATTTTCCGTTTTCAAAGCAGGGGGTAACTTTTGCAAAAATCACATCACCTTCTGCAAAGAAGCTATAACCCTGCCTTACTTCTGATGCGTGCTTTTGTATAGATGTGTCTAGATCACCGTTTGTACCTAAATTTTCCATTGGAATGAATGAAACGAGTCTGTCCAAGTCAGCATTAAGATCTTTAGGTACTGACGGCCCAATTTCAGCAATATGTTTTAGTGGTTTTATTGTCCATTCACTTGGTATTTGACCTAGGTATTCAACTCCAGAATCTTTATATTCAGGATAAGCCTTCATCACTCCGCCACCTCATCCAACAACGCCTGAATCCTAGCCTCGCAGGCTTTCAAATCCGCGTCGATCTCATGCAACGGTCTGGGCGGCACGTATTGATAGAAGTAGCGGTTGAAGTTGATTTCGTAGCCGACGATACCGACCTCGCCGTCTTTGGCGTCGCGCACGCTGTAATCGATGAAGGCATCGGGCACATGCGGCAGCACTTCGGATTTGAAATAGTCTTCTACCGGCGTGCCGAAGGGAATGCTTTCGCTGTCGTTGAGCGAAGTGTCGGGAATGACTTGGCCTTTGTCGTCCCGCACCGGCTCGGCGGTTTCGTCGCGCTCGATAAAGGCGGCAATGAAGGCATTGGCGAGCGCCTTGCTTGTTTTACCGAAGCCTTCGGTTTTGTTTTTGGCGTTGACGATCTCGAAGGCCCATTGATATTCCTGTTCGCCAAGATGTTCCCTGAAGAAATCGATCCAGGCGGTTTGCTGCGCTTCGTCGAGCTTTTCGAAGGCCTTTTGCTCGAACAGAGTTTGGATCCTTTCTTTGCTGATCGCCAGCTTGGCTTTGAGCGGACGCTTGATCGCGACCTTGCGGTAGGCGAAGTCGGTGGTGTTGAAAATTTTGCTGCGCCCGGTTTCCGCGAAGGCGGCGTATTCGCGCACGACCTCGTCGATCTGTTCGTCGCTCAGATAGCGGCGCTTGGTGCCTTCGGATTTACGCATCGCGGTCCAGGTATCGCTCAGGTTGATCAACTGCACCTTGCCTTTGCGTTGTTTTTCTTTGTGGTTGGAGAGTATCCACACATAGGTGCCGATGCCGGTGTTGAAGAACATATCGGTCGGCAGCGCGACGATGGCTTCGACCAGATCCCGCTCCAGCAACCAGCGGCGTATTTCGCTCTCGCCGGAACCGGCGTCTCCGGTAAACAGCGGCGATCCGGACAGCACAATGCCGACCCGGCCGCCGCCGTGTTCCGGACGTTCCATTTTGCTGACCAAATTCAGCAAAAACAACATGGAGCCGTCGCTGACGCGCGGCAGGCCCGGGCCGAAGCGTCCTGCGTAGCCCAGTTCCTTGTGTTCTTTCTCGACCGCTTCTTTGTCTTTGTCCCATTTGATACCGAACGGCGGATTGGCCAAACCGTAGTGGAAGCGTTTGTCTCGGTGCCGGTCGTTGGATAGCGTGCTGCCTTGGGCGATGTTTTCGGACTTGTAGCCGCGAATCAGCATGGCGGTGAGCGCCATGGCATGGGTTTTCGGGTCCAGCTCCTGGCCGTAAGGCACGATGGTGGCGGTGGAGCCCAGTTGCTTGATCTGGTCGACGGCATCGCTGATGAAACCTAGCAGGCCGCAGGCAGGATCGTACACGGTGCGAATGACGCCTTTTTCCGAGAACACGGCTTCATCCGGAACCAGTACCAGTTTGGTGGCCAGGCGCACGACGTCTTTCGGGGTCATGAATTCCCCGGCCTTTTCGTTGATACTGGCGGCAAACTGTCGGATCAGGTCTTCATAGGCATTGGACATCACCCGGTCGGAGACCATTTCCGGATGCAGGTCGATAGCCGCGAACTGACGCGTCATGCGGTACAGCAGGCGGGCTTTGTCCAATTCGTGTATCGTGTTGATGAAGCCGAATTCTTCGAAGATCACCCGCACATTGGCGCTGAACTTACTGATGTAGTCTTCCAGATTGGCGCGGGTGTTAGTCCCGCCGAGCGTATCCAGCGTGTACCGGCTGATGTTGTAAAACGGCAAGCCGGAGAAGGACGGCAGGATCAGATCGAGATCGATGCCGGAGTCTTTTTCGTTGTCGTATTCTTTGAGCACGACGTCCTTGGTCGGCTCCAGCACGCATTCGAGGCGGCGCAGCAGCAGTAAGGGAATGATGATGCGGGCAAAGTCGGTGTGTTTGAAGTCGCCCCACAGGTCGTCGGCTATTTTCCAGATGAAGTTGGAAAGGGTCGTGCTGTCGCTAGTTTTGATACTATCCATTAGATCGTTATTTTTCTTAATCGCTTGATGTCGGTCGAATGCCGTTCACTATTTCCGGCACGCACAAAAAATGCTATCCCACCGAATTGCCGGTTTTTTAACGGACTGTCAAAAATGAGGATTCCCACTTAAGGCGGGACAAAAGCACTAAGGATTAACCGTTCGCCCTGAGCCCTTCGGCTGCGCTCAGGAGAGCCCTATCGAAGGGCGAACGGTAGTTTGAGGCTTCACCAAGCCGGTGAAAGTGTTGTAGACCCTTCATGCTTCGACTTGGCTCAGCACGAACGGTCTACAACACATGCCAACTGCTCTTTTTAGGTTAAACTGCCCCGCGTTAAGTGAGTAGCCAAAAATGAACCGGCTGTTCCAACCATGATGGCCGCAGTCTGCCGCTAGCGGCAGGCCTTCAAACCGGGTCGTCATTCTAACATCGCCGCACTTAATCGTTACGGACTATCTTATACGCTGTTCAGATCTTCAAGAATAAAGCGCTCACCGGTCGCACGTGACCGCCGAAATTTCATGTGCGATTATTGCCGCCGACAAGCCATTTACCGCTTGGGTTAGAGCGCGCCGCCGCAACTCGAACCTTGGCCCGCGGTACAGCCGAAACAATGTTCGGCCACTTGAATCGGCGCCGAATCCAGATCTTCAGACAACAAATCGCCGATATGAACCGGCTGTTTACCGCCCAGCGGCAAGTCCAACATTTGATTGAAATCGCAGTCATAGACGTAACCTTGCCAATCGATGCTCAACAGGCTTTTGCACATGACCTTGCTCAGGTTTTCCGGTCGATAGGCATTCTTGAGCAATCGCAGATAATCGTCAAAGACTTGTCGGCTATCGGTTTCATGCTTGCCGCCCGCCATCAGTACCGCGCCGAAACGTTGTATCGGCATGTTGGTAATGGCCAACAAGCGGTTAAATACAATACCGAATTCACCGCCCAAATGGTCGCGATATTGCTGTTCGAGCGCTTGCTGCGGCGGCGGGAGCACCGGGCCCTGAGGATTAAATACCAAATTCAGCTCCAAGCCGCTATCCGGCCGCCCGTAACCGAGTTCATTGAGTCGCTTTAGTGCGGCAATCGAGGACGAAAACACTCCTTTGCCGCGCTGCGCATCGACGTTATCGCCGATATAGCACGGCAAGGACGCGATAATTTCGACCTGCTGTCCGGCCAGGAATTCGGCGGCCCATTCGTAACCCGGCTCGACCAAAATGGTCGGATTGCAGCGGTCGATGACGTGGAGACCTTGCCGCCTCGCGGTCTCGACCAGCCAGCGAAAATCCGGATTCATTTCCGGCGATCCGCCGGTCAGATCCAAGGTCTGTATGCTTTGTTTTTCGGCGAATTGCAACGCATTTGCCATGACTTCGCGCGCCATCAACTCGGTGCGCTTAGGTCCCGCGTTCACATGACAGTGGACGCAGCTCAGATTACAGAGATAGCCCAGGTTCATCTGCAGCGTCGTCAACTGCGCTCTGCGCAGAGCGGGGAATTCGCTTTTGAGCAATAACGGCTTACTGTTATACATAAGGCCCCTCATCGAATGTCGTAAACTCAGGCGTCAACCCATATAAAAAACGCATCAGGTGAACCTGTTCCGGTACCGGCGACGCCAGTGCTTGCAGTGCTTTATGTAAGACAAGTAAATCGGACGGCTCGTCAACATCTTGCAGCACTCGTAGCGTTTGCACTTCGCCCCATTGCTTGACGGCATTGAGAAACTGCGTGCCGGTATCGGCGGTGCTATATTCGACATCGGTCCACCAAGGCCCGAGCAGAGAACAATTGCCCCCAAACAGCCAAAACCCGCCGTCGAGACTCGGCCCGAAAGCAAAACGAGCTTGCTCTTCGTGCGCCAGCCAGCTTGAAGCTTGCTGCAAATCGGCAACGGTCATTTGCGGAATATCGGCTCCTACCAACATAACAAAATCATGATTTTGTATTAAATGCTCATAAACATGACGCATGCGCTCACCCAAACCGCCCTCGCCTTGCCACAGACACGACATGCCTCGCCAAATTTCGTTAGTCGCCGCGATTTCTTCGGCCACGGCATAATAGCCTTGAAGCTCACATGATTGTTCTGCCTGTTTGATGACGGCTGCCGTTGACCGTGCTGCCTGCCAATGAAATTGCTCGGCCCTGTCGGTTCCAAGCTTCACCGCCAAGCGTGTTTTGATCGGCGAGAGCCCCGGGGTTTTGACGAATAAGGCAATCGCGCCGCGTGCGGCCATCAGCAACACGCCGCGCCAGAAGTTAGATTCGTGCTGCTGTTCGGCGGCGCGCAGTCGAACAGACCGAAATGCACGTTTTTGTCGCCTAATAGCTCGAAATGACGGCCGTAGCGGCTGCCGCCGAGCATGTCGGCGGTATTGCCGCACACGCGCAAGGGCCTTCCGCTTTCGAAATGATGATGATCGTCAAGATCGAAAAAATGCGGATGACCTGCGATCGTGCCTCGGTAAGTCGCGACTTGCCCGAAATCTTCGCAGCGGTCTTCTAGCGGCAGTTTGAATACCCGTATCGTGACCGAACGAAACCCGATCATGCCGATTTTGGCATGCACTTCGTCATCATCGATATCGATCGGGCTTTCGCTGACGATACGCACATCGGGACAGCCAAGATCCTGCAAGGCGCGGCGAAAATCCTCCCAATAAAACGCCCCGGCCAGACACTCGCCGAGCAATACCGGTTCCAACTTAAGTTGTTCGGGGATGCGCCGGTCGGCATAGACATCGGAAAAATACAATTCGCCGCCGGGTTTGAGTACTCGGAAAATTTCCGACAGCACGCGCCGCTTGTCCGGCGACAAGTTGACGACGCAATTCGACACGACCACGTCGATCGAATTGTCGGCGATACCGAGCGAGGCCAAATCCTCGATATAACCCTGTCTGAACTCGACATTCGAACGCGCATAACCGTAACGTTCGGCATGCCAATCGCGATAGGTTCGCGCGATATCGAGCTGTTCATCGGTCATATCGACGCCGATAACCCGCCCGTTTTCGCCAACCAGCCGGGACAACAAATAACAGTCGCGCCCCGTCCCGCAGCCCAAATCCAAAACCGTGCTGCCTTCGAGCGCCGGCGGCAGCGGCGAACCGCAGCCGTAAAAGCGCTCGACGACTTCGGGATGGACATCCTTGAGTAAAGCGCGCAAATGCTTTGGAAAGGCATCGGCCGTGCAACACGCGCTGGTTTTCAAATCCTGGCTCGAGTTGAGCACTTTGCCGTAGTAGTTTTTTATCGAATCGGTTATCGCGGTTTCGTTCATGACTATACCTATCAAACTTCAAATATCGGCATTAACCTATGAAGGTGCCGGGTTATTCAGCAAAGGCTTTGCTAGCAGGTCCGATTTTTGCTTCCGGAAAAATCACTATTAGCAACCTCCGTGACGTTCAGATGCTATCACAAAGCTTATTTGGATGTATTCACGACGCCCTTTGACCAGCAATTCCCAATTTGGAGATCAAAAAGGGTGTGGGGTATGCTTGGCGAGGATGTCGGCAGCGGGACAGATTTTTGCTCCTCGGCAATTGCTGAGTTACATGAATGTAATGAATGCAGAAAATGCAGGAGCATTTTTCTGCCCTGCATTGCCCTACTACACGCCATCCTTGGCGCTTAGCTGCCGCCAAGCCCCCATGGATGGGTTTACGGCGTTCCTCGACAGGCATACCCCACACCCTAAAATCGGCGAAACTGCTCAAACTGGGAATTGCTGCCCTTTGACGCCCCGCCCGACACCGAATCTCGCAGAGCAATAGTTATTAACCGTTCCTACGCCAAGCATGATAACGACTCAAAAAACGCAACGTCCGCTGCGGAGCATGCGCGCGCTTCCAAACGCCGGCCGCGTATTTGTTGGCTTCGGCCAGGGTCGGGTAGATATGGATCGTGCCGAGAATTTTGTTCAGACCGATGCCGTGTTTCATCGCCAAAACGAATTCGGCGATCAAATCGCCCGCATGCTCGCCGACTATCGTTACGCCCAAGATTTTGTCCTTGCCGGGCTCGGTCAGCACTTTGACGAAGCCGTGCGCCTCGCCGTCGGCGATCGCTCGGTCCAGTTCGTCGATGCCGTAAGTCGCGACTTCATAGGGAATATTTTGCTGTTCGGCTTCTTGCTCGTTGAGGCCGACCCGAGCAACTTCGGGGTCGGTGAAGGTCGACCACGGAATCACTGAATAATCGGTGCGGAATTTCTTGAACGTTCCGAACAAGGCATTGACGGCGGCATACCAAGCCTGATGCGCGGCGGTATGCGTGAATTGATAAGGGCCTGTCACATCCCCGACCGCATAGATGTTCGGATAATTGGTGGCCTGGAACGGGTCGGTTGCGATGGTTTTGCGCGGCGACAGCGTAATGCCCAGCGCCTCGACGCCGTAGCCTTCGATATTCGCGGCCCGTCCGATCGCGATCAGCACTTGATCGAACGGGATGTTGACCGTGTTTCCTTCGTGTTCGGCGATCAGGATTTTTTCGCCGTTGTCGATGATGAATTCCTTCGCGGTATGTTCCAATCTCAAATCGACGCCATCCCGCCTAAAACTTGCCATCACCGCTTCCGACGCTTCCGGATCTTCACGCACTAACAGGCGCGGCGCCATTTCCACCAGCGTCACCCGGCTTCCGAAACGGGCGAAGCATTGCGCCAATTCGCAGCCGATCGGACCGCCGCCGAGTACCAATAAGCGTTTCGGCAATTCGCGCAAGTTCCACAAATTGTCGGACGTCAGCGGTTCGATACTGTCTATGCCGGGTATCGGCGGCACGAACGGGCGGGCGCCCGCGGCTATGACGATCGCTTTGGTCGTCAGGGTTTCAGTGCCTTCGGCCGTTTCGACCCGAACTTCCCAGGGCGAGATGATTTTCGCCTCGCCGATCACGACCTCGACGCCGAGTTCGGTATAGCGTTCGATCGAATCGTGCGGCTCGACCTTTTTGACGACCGACTGCACACGCGCCATCACATCGGCGAAATCGAAATCGGCGCTGCTGTGCTTGATGCCGAATTCGTTCGCGCGCCGGTGCTGCGCCAACCATTTCGCCGAACGGATCAGCGCTTTCGATGGCACGCAGCCGGTATTCAGGCAATCGCCGCCCATTTTGTGCTTTTCGACCAGCGTGACCTTGGCCTTGACCGCCGCGGCAATGTAGGCGGTCACCAATCCGCCGGAACCAGCGCCGATCACGACGATATTGTTATCGAAACGCGCCGGCTTCGGCCAGTCGGCGAAGACTTTCCGGGCTTGTATGTGCTCGACGATTTTCTTGGTCAGTAACGGAAAAAGGCCTAATAACGCGAACGAACCGAGCAAGCCCGGCGACAAAATATCCGACAACGATACGATCCCCGCAAGCTGAGTGCCGGCGTTGACATAAACCAACGTGCCGGCCAACATGCCGACTTGGCTGACCCAATAAAATGTCGATAGGCGAATGGCGGTCAGCCCCATCGCCAGATTGATCATGAAGAACGGAAACAATGGGATCAAACGCAGCGTGAACAAATAAAACGGACCGTCCCGATCGATTCCGGCATCGATCGTTCGTATCGCCGAACCGAAGCGGTCTTTGACGACATCGCGAAACAAAAAGCGCGCAGCCAGAAAAGCCAATGCCGCGCCGATCGTAGAGGCAAACGAGACTATCACGGTGCCCCAGAGTAAACCGAACAGTGCGCCTCCGGCCAGGGTCATCACCGCCGCGCCGGGCAGAGACAGCGCCGTGACCAGAACATAAATCAGCGCATAAACAAAGGCCGCGCTAACCGGTTGCGCGGCGATGCGGGCTTCGATCGCGGCCTGGTGGGTTTTCAGCTCATGCAGGGTCAAAAAATCGGAATATCCGAAATAAAAAAAGGCGCCGATCAACATCGTGATCACAGCAATCAATATCAGCTTCGGGGCTTTCATCGTATTATCCTTGTCGTTATCATGGTTTGAGCCTCAAGGGCGAGTGTGTCTATGCTTCAGTCGCTGGCAGGACGCCGTGAATACGTCCATGTAGGTAACGCAGCTACCGGACAAAATAGCGCGCCAGCTTGCCAGCAAATGTGACCGTGCGAAGTATAACCACTGAGAATTTTTTAAGGATTAACAGAACCCAATGCGCTCGGATAAGGCGAAAAATAATACGACGACTGAATATAGGGATCCGGCGATTTTCGAAAATGATGCTTCAACAAGATGATCGGTGCGATGAGAGGTACTTCGTAGTTGCGGTAGCTGTCGATCAGTTCGCACAGTTCGGCTTTATCGTCGCGGCTGATGTCTTTTTTTAAATGTCCTTGAATATGTTGCAAAACATTGACGTGATTGGCCCGGGTCGGCATCGTCAACAACATGCTCATCAGCTGTAAAATATATTGATCGGCAATCTCGGTTAAATTGTCTTTGTTCAGCCCAGCCAATAACTGCCCAAGATCCCGATAGTCGCCATGACTCATGATGATTAATTTATGACGAGCATGAAACTCAATCAAAGCACGGGCACTAAGACCTTCTTTCAACAGCATTTGCCAGCGATGCATAACATAAACCCGCTTGAAAAAAAGATCGCGTAAACAAGGATCTTGTAACCGGATAGCTTCTTCGATGGGTACCAATGGAAATCGATGCATGATTCTCAATGTTTCGATCGCCAAACCCTCAAATGCGCCCCCCGTTTTTGTAGCTGCTTGCTCCGGTCTTTTCATAATATAACCGCAGATTCCAGCCATCTTATCCGCGCCGGAATCGGAAATTCCTGAAGCCTCCTGAACAAGCAAGGACTTTTCTTCTTCGACCGAAAACGGCTTCCATTCAAAAAAACTCTCGAGCACTTCGCTAATCACACTATCGCGATTAGCCACTGCTTTTTCTCCGGGTTGGTCAAGCAAACAACCACTGATGCCCAATGGGATTTTATTCATAGCAGTCGATACCTAATTGAATCATGTGGGAAATTTTCGGTTTTAGCGAGAATATAATGAGTATGCTTCCTTGAGCCACTGGGTCGGGACCTGGGGTGATGAAAATTGCCTACTATTTACCGATTCATCATCAATAAAGTGTTTTTCTATTCCATTTAGAGATGAATAAACCACCTCCTGCGGGACGAGTTATACCTATCGCACTTCAAATTTCGGCATTAGCGTATGGAGGCGTCGGGGTGTTCGGCAAAGGCTTTGGCAGCATGGATGCTGTCACAGAGCCTACATGGACGTATTCACGGCTTCCTTTGACGAGCCCCCGGCGCCGAAATTTGACCAGCAAAGGGTATATTTAACCCGTTCCCAACACGTCTCGGAAGGGGTTACAAACCCATACGCATCAAGCTAAAAATGGCCAGCCCGCATCACGCTCTTCCCCAAGCTCCAGCGCTCATCGTTATAGATAAGTCAAAAATTACCCTTTTGCAACCTTAACCAATGAGACCTCAATACCATTTATTGTTACCTAACACTTTCGACCTCGAGATCGCGATCAGGGGATCGCTCCCCATAGACGCCAACTTAAGGCATAAAACGTTGATTTGTAGTTGAAAAATAAAAGTGTGGCCACAACATAGAGTATTTTTACCGACGAAAGTGAAAATCCCTATGAAGCAGCCACAGCTAACAGATACCCTTTTTGATGACTTTTTGCAAGAGCTCCCAGCAGATTTCCAGGAGCAGGCCTATGAATTACAGGCGTTTGCACGGGCACGGAAAATCCGATCACCGTTGCAGTTATTGCAGTTAGTCCTGTTGTATTGCGGACAGGACTTGTCGTTGCGCAGCTGCGCCGGCGAAGTCGCCAAGCTTCAGGGTTATTTGAGCGATACGGCGGTGATCAAGCGATTGGCGGCCTGCGTGGCGTGGATCAAGTCATTACTGAAAAGTGTGTTCGGGTTGGATAAAGTGTTCAACAACGGCGCACTGAATTTCATTGTGATTGACGGTTCGACCGTGCAAGAACCCGGTGCGAAAGAAACAACGTATCGCTTGCATGTGGCCATCGACCTGTTGAGTTTGACACTCCGCGAGGTCCAAGCGCGCCAAGATTTTTCGCGAAAGCTGAAATGGGGTCCGTCCGATTTCAGCAGCGAAAAATGACTTGGCGATTATTGCCTTCGGCGGCCCCGATTCGCCCTGCGTCCGTGCCACTACGCCACATCATCGTATACTCGATGCGACTCCGTAGCACTCCCACAAATGGCTTTACGCCGTGTCGCGATGCCTTGTATTTTGCCTCCGCCTGCGCTATTCGCGCAGACTCCGGCAAAACACCCGGCGCTACGGCTATCGGGGACTAAAAATCTTCACTTCGCTAACGCTCCGTTTCCAAGATTTTCAGCGAGCGTCACGACCGATAAAGTCGGCGAGAGCTTGGATCATTATCAGTTGACTGCAGGTGATGTCGCGTTGCTTGATTGAGGCTACAACCAACCGAAGTCTTTAGTCCCGGTCATTGATCGCGGCGGCCACGTCGTACTGCGCTACAATCCACACAGCATGACGCTTTACGAACGGTGCAACGAACCGAAAGGTGTTAAAATCGATTGGGAACAGCGCATACGCGATTTGAATGGTCAGCCGGGTGCGATACCCGTTTATCTGTGCCATCAAGACAAACGTATTGAAGGCGTGGTGCATGCGATGCCGTTACCGCCGGAACAGGCCGCGCAAGCACGCCGCAAAGCGAAACAACGCGCGCGTGATAAAGGTCGCACGGCGAGCCAAAAGACCTTGATGCTGAGCGGCTGGGTGTTGATTTTTACTTCGCTCCCCGAAGCGCTGCTCGACACGAAATCAATCGCTGAGCTCTACCGGGTTCGCTGGCAAGTGGAGCTGGTCATAAAGCGGCTAAAGAGCTTGCTTGATATCGACCGGCTACGCGCCCGAAAAGACAGCAAGCTGGCGGATTTATATTTGCACGGCAAGTTACTGTTTGCTGCAGTGACTCAAAAAATAGCGCAGCGCCGATTCGGCCGGGCGGCCACCACAATGGACGGTGATCGTTCGATTACCCATTGGCGTTTATGGCGCACGATCGCCAATGAGATCAAGGCAGGACTTACGGCTTNTTTTCCAAAAAATAAGCGCTTTATTGATGACCACGTAAAAAGCCTTTGTGAACGTCCGCGCAAGAGAAAGCTTCAGGGTTTGCCGGATCGTGTTTTGGAACTCATTATTGAAGGTCGGGGAGGTGGCGTTAGTCTTGCTTAATCAAATACTTAGATTCTTAAGTTGGCGCTTATGGGATCGCTCCCACAGGGCGTCCGCCGCTCTCTGTGGGAGCGACGCCTTCGTCGCGACTATCGAAGACAGTAACGCTCAAACACCAATAGCCTTTCCGGACAACACAACAATTTACCTGATTAGTAAGATGCTTCAGCTTGCTGAAGCCAATTGTCCGAGCAGTGGCCAGTCAGCCACTTCTGCGGGACGGGTTATTTAACCCGTCCCCAACGTTTCGGTTTGCCCTAAACATTTCGGCTAACTTCGGCCAAAGTCAAAACGTTTAGGACGGGGTTACAAACCCCGTCCTGCTAGGGATATGCTGGTTTTTTGGGCTTTAGCTGAAGAAACTTGCTAATCAGGACAATTTATACCTATCGCACTTCAAATTTCGGCAGTGCCCGAGGTGGTGCCGGGGTATCCGACAAAGGCTTTGCCAGCATGGAGCTGGCATAGAGCCTAAATGGACGTATTCACGGCGTCCTTTGACGGACACCCCGGTGCCGAATTTTGATCTACGATGGGTATATTCATCGCTAAAACTTAAAAAAATCCTGAAACCAATCCTTCGCTTTTTCCACCTCGGTTTGAACGCATGGCGAGCTGCTAGTCGGTGCCGATCCGCGAATGAATGGAAATTGCCTGACATTCTCGCAGTCCTTATTAGCCAATAGCCCTGTATATGGGTCGATCCAAACCGTATCGACATTATCCGGCGGTGTCAAAACGACCGGGATACTGGAAATCTGTTTCATCACGTCGGACCAAATTTTCAACGCACCGGTCGAACCGGTTAATCCCGAAGGTTTATTGTCGTCGCGTCCTACCCATACGACCGACAGATAATCGCCGCTAAAACCGGCGAACCAGCTATCTCGCAATTCATTGGTCGTTCCGGTTTTGCCGGCCAACCCGAAATCTCCCGGCAAATAATTATAGGCCGATCTGCCGGTACCGTCAGTCATCACTTCCTGCAAAATAGTATTGGTAATATAAGTCGCCGCCGGATCGACCGATTGACGCACGTTAAACGGGTAACTTTGTAAACGCTTGCCATTGCCGTCGACCACGCCGCGTATCGCTCTAAGCGGCGTGACGAAACCGTCTCCCGCTAGGGTTTGATACATTTGCGTGACGTCTAAAGGCGACAACGGCGAGGCCCCCAATAACAGAGAAGGGTATAAATCGACAGAACGATCCACGCCCAGATCCTTTAAGGTCTTTGCCACCCTCGCGATACCGACATCCATGCCGATTCGGACGGTCGCGAGATTGTAAGAATTCGTCAATGCCTTATGCAGCGGCACTTCGCCATGTTCGGTATTATCATAATTTTTCGGCGTCCAATTACCTTTGCCGCTTTTGACGGTAATCCGAGTGTCGCTGACCGGAGTCGTTACCGTGTATTTGGCCGGATATTCCAGCGCGGTTAGATACACCACCGGCTTTATCAATGACCCAATCGGGCGCACCGCATCGAGAGCCCGATTGAAACCGGCCGAGGTTTTATCCCTGCCGCCCGCCATCGCAACAATTTCCGCGCCTTCCCGACGCGTCACGATAACTGCCGATTCCAGTTCTTTAGCACGAGGATTTTTTTCGAGTTCAAGCATTTTTTCGGCCAAGGATTTTTCCACGGCGTTTTGCACTCGAGGCTCCAACGTGGTAAATATTCTCAAGCCTTCGGAAGTCAGATCGTCGTCTTTGTATTCTTGCTGCAATTGACGCTTGACCAAATCCATGAAAGCCGGATATCGATTGACCGAACGATGGGTTTGCGGCATCACTTCCAGCGGCTGTTTTTTCGCTTCTTCAGCCTGTTTTAACGTGATAAAGCCTTGCTCATGCATCTTATCGAGCACTAACTCCCGCCTACTTAGTGCACGTTCCGTATGCCGACGAGGATCGTAATAAGAGGGGCCTCTAACCAATGCGACCAGAGTCGCCATTTGCGCTAAGGGTAAATCTTTAAGTGTTCTGCCGAAATAAAACTCGCTTGCCAAGCCGAAACCATGCACAGCACTAGCTCCATCCTGCCCTAGATAGACTTCATTAAGATAAGCTTCAAGAATTTCGTCTTTGCTATAGCGATATTCGATGATCAACGACATAAATACTTCGTTGATCTTTCGCCAAAAACTACGCTCGGACGTCAAATAAAAATTCTTGATCAATTGTTGGGTTATCGTGCTGCCGCCTTGCACAATGCCGCCCGCCCTGACATTCGCCAGCATCGCCCGCAGTATCGCCTTGACCGAAATACCGTAATGATTATAAAAATCATGATCTTCTGTCGCGAGCAAGCCTTGAATCAGCGTATCCGGAGTTTCCGATAGTTTGATCAAAACCCGGTCTTCCTTACGAGTCGGATAAAAGCTGCCTATCTGAATGGGATCTAAACGGGCAACAGCAACCGGTCCCCTACCCGATAAATCGGCGATATCGGTAATTTCACCCGGGGAGAATCGAATCTGTAATGCGCGACTATCTTGAGACTGGTCCCAAAAATCAAATGCTCGGGTTTTAACATTGATAAACAATCCCGACCGGTAATAGGTCCCTTCGGAAGATAACTGCGAATCCTGGCGATATCGCAATTGCTGTAGAAGCACCTCAAAATCGGCGATGCTCATTCTATAGCCGGCATAAAGCTCTTCCGGATTAGCATAGACACGCGCAGGAATCGCCCAACGCTTGCCTTCGAATTGCCTACGAACGTTATAATCCAGATAACCGATGTAACTAGATAATAAAAAAACGGCAAATACAAAGCTTAATATCAGGATTTTTTTAAACCACCCGAAACGGCGTCTTTCCGGACTCTTTTTGGTGCGAGACACGCGGCTACGCGGCTTTCTGGTCGTTTTCTTGGGCGTTACAGATTTTCTGGGTTGTCTTGCCATGATGTTGCGGTTTTAATTACCAAGTAGTCATTTAAATATTGCGCCCACACAAATAGTAAGCCTATGATTGACAAGTCTTTTTTGAAGCAAAGGAACTATCGAATATTCAGAAGACGCGAGTATGATGACTATAGTAGCGATGATTGCTTAAAGAAGCGTTATCCTGGAGCCTCTGCCGAACCTTTGTATGACTCAACGAGGGATTATCTTAGAAAAAGCATTTCACCATGAAGATCATGAAGAATAAGAAGTTAATTCAATAACTTGTTATACGTTTGTATCGAACATTCGCTCACCCAAAAGGTTATCGAGTATGTTTGGGCAATTTTTTGAAATCCTTCGTGAACTTCATGTGCTTCATGGTTAAACTGCTGAATTTAGGATTATTTGAACTTAAGATGAGCCTTAATTATATAGAAAACGAGTGCTTTTATCGCCTTCTATTAATAGTTGCTGCAGCGGAACATAACCTTGCTCGATCAATAGCTGGCTGGGCTTACCGAAAATATAACCTTGTCCATAATCGATACCAAGATCAATCAAAATTTTTATCACCCGAGGACACTCGATAAATTCGGCAATCGTTTTTTTTCCCAGTTGCTTCGCAATTTCGCTCATTGACCGAACCAGCACTTGATCCGTATCGTCATTGACTAAATTTCGAATAAATTGCCCATCGATTTTTACAAAATCGACCGGAAACTTCTTTAAATAATTGAACGAACAAAATCCCGCGCCAAAATCGTCCAATGCAAAATGACAACCCAAAGCTCTAATCTGATTAATCATCTGCCGAGTTTGCTCGAAGTTATCGACCGCCGAGGTCTCGGTGATCTCAAAGGTGATCCGCTCGGCATTGACCCAGGACAATTCCAGTTTTCTTTTGATGGTCGGCAATAAAGCATCGTCTTGGAAAGCGACTCCGGATAAATTGATCGACAACGATACATTGGACAATTCGGGAGGAAGCGCAGCTAAAAAATCAATCGCATTCTCAACTACCCATAAGTCGATGCTGTGTATTAAACCCATTCGTTCAGCAACCGGAATAAACTCGGAAGGGCTGATGACCTTGTTTTCATGTCCCCGCATTCGAATCAATACCTCATAATGCGAGACCTCACCGGTTCTAAGATTCACCACCGGTTGAAACATCAGAAAGAAATTACGCATTAACAAAGCGTCCCTGATCAAAGGGACCCAATAAACATCGCGATGCCGTTCTTTGATAGCTTTATCTTCTTCATTATAAAACCAGACCATATTTCGGCCGTTTTGTTTCGCCAAGGAACAAGCTTGGTGCGCTCTGGATATCAACTCTTCAGGATGTTGGATAACTTTAGCCGATTGCAACGTAGCGATACCGATAGAGGCGGTAATGCTGTAACAAACATTGCCTGTTTGAAACCGGCTTTCATTGAGCCCTTTGCGGATATCTTCGGCCACTTCGCGGGCTTGAAGACCGGATATATTATCGAAATATAGGCAAAACTCATCCGAGTCGATGCGGGCAAACCAAGCCTCGAGCCTCACCAGCTTTCGAATCGTTGCCACGACATCGATAATCAATTTATCGGCCATATCAAAGCCTTCCAAATCGTTAATCAAGCCGAACCGATCCAAATCAATCAACAACAACGCACCGTTTTGCTGCAGCTTTTGATTCCGCGTCAAACTCAAACGAATATAGTTTTCTAATTGCGTTCTATTCATAAGGCCGGTCAATTCATCATGAGCGACCAGATATTTTAATTTAGCATCGAGCAATTTCCGCGTCGCCAACTCGTTGATAAGCATTTCTTGCTGCTGATAACGCATAGACCGCTCGACTTTAAGTAGTAACAGCATTTCTACTAGAATAACGAGCTCCGACTCACGAAGCGGCTTACTTAGCTCGTAGATCAGCGACGGCGAGGCGGAAGCATCGAACGCTTCACTAGGTCGTTCGTTTTTAAGAATAATAAAAGGCAAAAAAACGCCCGCTTGTTCCCCCGAAAGTGAATGACACATGTCTCTAATGTGTCCTCCGGGCAAGTCTTCATCGACAATAATCAAGCCTAACTCTTCGGCGTTGTCTACATAGGGCCGAATGATGCGATAAATATCGCCGCATTCAGCGGCAATCGCAAAATTAGAAAACCCTTTATCTATCAAAATCGTTTCTATCTGTGCGACAGTTTTCCGATCCATTCCGGCAATAATGATTTTACTTTGTCGCTGAGAGTTACTTAACATCGTATTCACTGGTTGATGTGTTAAATGCTTGACGGCTTCCTATTCGGACTATTTCTCGATGAAGCCCTTGATTTATTGCAAGCCTCACCTAAGCTTGACTGCAATACACTATAAAATGTCAAAACTCCAACAAGTATAATGAAGAAATCTGTTTTGCCAATGCCGCATTCCGACTCGCCCAATTTAACCGCAGCCGATTTATTGAAAGGCGATCTTCAATTAACATCGCCGCCGGCGATTTATTTCGAGCTAAAAAAAACGATTGAAGATCCTTATAAATCGATCATCGATGCCGGCGAAATCATCAATAAGGATCCTGCCTTATCGATACGATTATTGAAATTGGTCAACAGCGCTTTCTTCGGCTTTCCATCCCGTATTGTGACGATCAGCCATGCCATCACGTTGATCGGTACGCAAGAACTGCAAAACCTAGTCTTAAGCACATTGATCATCGACCGTTTTTCGATGCTGCCGAACGGTATGCTTTCGATGCATGATTTTTGGGCGATGAGTCTAAGAAGCGCATTAACCGCAAAAGAATTAGCGGCCCATTGGGATACCAACGAAAACGACGAAGCTATTTTTATTTGCGGATTACTACATGAAATCGGCAAACTGGTATTTTATCGCCGCATTCCCGAATTAGCCCGAGAAGTCGGACTACTTGTCGAATCGACCAATGCCGACGAAATCGAAACCGAACGAAGCATAATCGGTTTCGATCACTATGAAACCGGAGCGGAACTCGCCAAATTATGGAAACTGCCTGAAATCATTAGCGAAACGATTGCCTTGCATGCCCATCCCGACAGCACCGGCCGCTATCAAACCGCAGCCGCTATTGTCAGATCGGCCAACCGGATCGCTAAAATGGCCTTTTTCGATACTGAAACCGACCTATCGGAAGCCGGCATTTCCGATGAGCAACTAAGCAACATCATCGACAAAGTCCACGATCAATTCGAGGAGATTTTCAACATATTTTACCCGCACCGATAACACGTCATTCCGCCGGTTAAATTATTTCTAATACTATCTTGCCCTGCGTATGCCCTTCTCCGATCAAGCGATGCGCTTCTGCGGCTTGATCTAACGATAAGCAATGCCCGACAACCCCTCGTAAATTTCCGGATTCGATAAATTCGGCGCAACGATTGAGGATTCCGACATGCTTATCGCGCGCCGAATCCAAATTTCGCAACATCGGTGTCAACATCAATTCGAAACCGATTTTGAGATTGCGCATCCGCGCTTCCGACCAATTCAAGGCTCCGGGGTCGAGCAGCGTGACCAAACTTCCGAAATGCGCAGTGGCTTCGATGCTGTCCTTGAACACTTCGGGTCCGACCGTATCCAAAACGACCTCGGCCCCTCGCCCGCCGGTTAATTCATTGACTCTTTCGGCGAAGTTGCATTGACGATAATCAATTGCTTGATCCGCTCCCAGGCTTAAGACAAAATCGGCTTTCGATTCGGAACTTACCGTCGTTAGAACTTCGGCTCCTTTTAATTTAGCTAATTGTATCGCGACATGACCGACGCCGCCGGCCCCGGCATGAACCAGGACGGTTTGGCCGTCCTGCAAACCGCCGCGATCGAACAACGCTCCCCACGCAGTAATCAACACCAACGGCAAAGCCGCCGCCTCGACGAATGACAAGGACTTAGGCTTCGGCGCGACCCAACGGCTATCGAGCACGGTAAATTCGGCATAATTACCGGGCTCCCGCCCCAACCCTCCGTTACAAAACCAAACTTCATCGCCGGGCTTGAAATTTTGTACTTCGGCGCCCACTTCGACAACCACGCCGGCGCCGTCGCAACCCAGTACTGCCGGCAAGGCGTCGGGATAAAACAAACCGTTACTTCTGACCTTGGTATCGACCGGATTAATGCCGGCCGCCTTGAGCCTGACTTTCAACTCGGTCGGTTGAACGATATTCGGCTCCGCGATATCCGTCCATTGCAACACCTCGGGGCCGCCGGTTTCGGTCATTAAAACTGCCTTCATCTGATTTTTCTCCTGTCGATAGTTCAAGCCGGCGCAAGTCCCGACCACTGATCGTAGTAATGTTGATAGGTATGGCGCTTCAGCAAAAATGCATTTCCCGAAGTCATGCCGTATATATCCGGTAGATTATAGCCGTTGAAACGATGCGCTTTGACCAAGGCATAGGCGCCGGCATCCGAAAACACCAATCGATCGCCCTCTTGCAACGGCCGATCGAAACGGTATTCGCCGAAAATATCCCCGGCCAAGCATGTGGATCCCGCCAGAATCGCCGAATACCGCCCATTAGGGCAATGCTCAAGCAACGGCGGATGCCATTGGTATTCGAAGACTTCGGGATGATGATTGACCGAGGTATCCAATACCGCGATGGATTTGCCGTCGCTGACGAAACAATCGACGACCGAAGTCGCCAAATAGCCGGCCCTTCCAACCAGGGCCTTGCCCGGCTCGATCAACACTTCGAGCCCGAAATCCTCGCGTAATTGCTTAACCGAATCGATAAAAATATCGAACTGCCCGATTTGATCGTATAAATAGCCTCCGCCGAGATTCAACCATTCCAATCCGGTAAAACCGTTACCGAGCCGGCTTCTTATCGCCGCCAAGGTTTGAATCAGCGGCTCGAAGTCCGATGCCGAAAAAATGTTATGGAAATGCAATCCCTTAATCCGGCCATTCAAGGCATTCATATCCAAAGCCTCCAAATCGATGCCGAGCTTCGAATAAGGCCGGCATGGATCGTAGCGCCGATCGTCCAAAAACGACAGCTTGGGATTTAAACGCAAACCGACCGAAGCGCCTTGTTCCCAATGCTTTGTAAACAAATCCAGCTGACGATAGGAATTGCAACTGACATGCGAGCAAATCCGCGCCAACTCTTCGACTTCGTCCGCTCGTACACCGGGCGTGGTCAAATGCACCGAGCCTTGTCCGGCCAATACTTCAGAAGCCAACCTCGCTTCGAACAAAGAGCTTACCGAAAAGCCGTCAAGATAAGGCTGCATCATATGCAAAATCGGTAAAAATGGTAAAGACTTGATTGAATATAAAACTTTACAACCTGACCGATCGCGAATATTGCTCAAGGTCTGCAATGTTGTTTCAATCGCATCGAGGTCGTAAACAAAGGCAGGCGTTTCTGCAAGCTGCTCCTTTAATTGCGTCCATGGCATCGTCAAAATCGACCCCTACCCTTATAAATTGCAGTTTCTGTTATTACATAATCCATATAAATATCATGCGCCTCCATGACGACTTCAGGCATTATCTGAGCTTCGAAACAAACCCCGATTAGCACCGTATCTTTTCCGACACTTTTCAATAGACGATCGTAATAACCGGCGCCATTGCCTAAACGCCCTCCTCTTCTATCGAAAGCAACACCAGGAACCATGACTAAATCCAAATCTTCGGGCGTTATTTCCTTTCCAGGCTCCCCCCACCGTTCTTTCGGCGGCTCGAGTATGCCCCACGTCCCAGGCTGCAATTCTTGCAAGTCCTCGAGCTTCCAAAGACCCAATCGGTTTTGACCGTCGGCATCCTTGGTGCAATAAGGAACAACTACCTGCTTATCGCCCGACAACTGTTCGCGAACCCTATCGCGCGTCCTAACTTCGGAGCGACAATGTAAATAAAACATGACCGTCATGGCCCGCCGGTAAGCCGCATGCTCTAGGAATTTATCGATTATCTCCCGGCTCACCGCATCCTTATCTCGCTGAGCGTTCCGGGCATCATAAGCTTTTCGCCGCTGTTGGGCTTTTGCTGTTTGCATCTTGGCTCATCTAATTAACCTTCGAATCGGCATCGATTATACCGGCTGCAACGTTAAGAAACACAGCCATTATCAAACCAATCACAGCAAATCACCTAATGATCCAAAATATACCAAGCTTAAATGCTCAGCAATTCCCAATTTGGAGATCAAAAAGGGTGTGGGGTATGCTTAGCGAGGATGTCGGCAGCAGGACAGATTTTTGCTCCATGCAAAATCTGCATTCACGCCATCCTTGGCGCTTAGCTGCCGCCAAGCCCCCATGGATGGGTTTACGGCGTTCCTCGACAGGCATACCCCACACCCTAAAATCGGCGAAACTGCTCAAACTAGGAATTGCTGTTAAATGCTCGCTAGCAATTCAACACTCACAAAAAGCGCTAGGCATTTTTAAATTACTTTAATTTCTTTTATACTGAGGTGCTAAATTTTAAGGAGGGGGGAACCCGTGGAAAAACCATTTATTTTACATATGCTCACAACCGCTAAAAACCTAAGCCCGTTCGACGTCAACATGGCGCTCGATGCGGGTTGGGTTTCGGCAATACCCTATATCAATGTAGAACCCAGCGAAGTACGCGGCTTAGTGCAAGATGCTATTTTTTCACGCAGTCCTAAAAGCTTGAAAAAAACCGGAATTTTTATCGGCGGCAGGGATACCAAACAAGCGCTCGACATGCTTAAAACCGCCAAAAACTCGATGGTCCCGCCTTTTGAAGTCTCCGTTTTCGCCGACCCAAGCGGCGCATTTACGACGGCAGCCGGCATGGTCGCGGCAGTCGAACACGAATTGCAAAAAACCTTCAACACTACTCTTGAAGGCAAAAACGTGCTTGCCTTGGGCGGTACCGGACCGGTGGGACAAGCAGCCGCCGTTATCGCCGCTCAGGCCGGCGCAAACGTAAGAATCATCGGACGCCAACTCGATAAAGCCGAGCGCATTGCCGAGCTTTGCAGCAATGAATTCGGCGAAGGTACTATCCAAATCATGGCCGGCGCGGATGCGGACAAAGCCGAATTCATGAAAACTGCCGATGTCGTCTTCGCGACAGGTGCTGCCGGCATCGAACTCTTAAGTGCCGAGCTGATCGCTTCGGCGCCGCAATTAAAAGTCGCGGCCGATGTCAACGCCGTTCCGCCATCAGGAATCGCCGGACTCGACGCATTCCATAACGGTGCGCCTCTGCCCGGATCGAAAAGCGGCGCAGTCGGCATTGGCGCACTGGCTATCGGCAATGTGAAATACCAAGCACAAAACAAACTGCTCAAGATCATGATCGACGCCGAAAAACCGGTCTACTTGCATTTTACCCATGCATTCGAAGTTGCCCGGGACTTCATCAAAGCCAACGCTTAACGACTTAAATTAAGAGGAAATTCAATGGAGAAGCGCAGTATCCTGCATATGCTGGACCCGATGCCCAATAACAGCCCTTTCGATGTCAATATGGCTTTGGACGCGGGATTCGATGTTTTAATACCTTACAGCAATGTCAAACTGGACGGCGTTCACGGATTGACGCAAGATGCCGTTTTCTCCAGGGGGCCCGCCGGTGTGAAACGCACCGGTTTGTTTATCGGAGGAAGGGATATCGGCTTGGCGATAGACATGCTGAACGCCGCGGAACAAGCGATGGTGCCGCCGTTTGAAATCTCGGTATTCGCCGATCCCAGCGGCGCATTCACAACCGCTGCAGCATTAGTCGGCTGCGTCGAAAAAGAACTGAAAACCAAGCATAACCTTGACTTGAAAAACGCCAAAGCACTGGTGTTCGGCGGCACCGGTCCGGTCGGCATAGCCACAGGCGTCATCGCTTCGCTGGAAGGTGCCGAAACAATTTTGATAGATCATCTTTCAGCCGAAACCGCCAACGATTTGGCCAAAGAATATAATAGACGCTTCAAATCTAATCTAAAAGGTGCCAGCGCTTCGTCTGACGAACAAAAAGCCGAACTGATCGCCGATGCCGATATCATTTTCTGTACCGCGAAAGCCGGAATACAAGTCATCAACGGCAAAGTACTGAGCCATGCCAAAGCACTTAAAGTGGCCGGCGATGTCAATGCAGTCCCTCCGGCCGGTATCGAAGGCATAAAATTAAACGATTTCGGCCAACCCATAGCACATGCGCCAAACGCGGTCGGTATCGGCGCGTTAGCCGTAGGTAACGTCAAATATCAACTACAACATCTACTGCTCGCATCAATGCTGACAACTGATAAACCATTATTTCTAGATTTCAGAAATGCTTTTGCTAAAGCCAGGGAAATTTTATAAACAACCTTTGTAACTATTCAGCGCATGCGGTAGGTTGGTGTCAGGCATTGATTTCTAAAGACGCGTGAATACATCCCTGTAAGCTCTGACTGCAACGTCCTGTTGCAGACAGCCTTATAAATCAATGCCTGACACCTTCTCATACATAACTTAGGCTGAATAATTACCAACCTTTCTCTAGCCCATGATTCCGTATCGCTCAAATCGATGCGGAATCGATATAATCGAATTTGATGGCGAGCCGCGTTAATTCGACATCGTTCTTCACTTTTAATTTATCGTAAAGCCGATAGCGATAAGTGTTAATCGTTTTATCGCTAAGCGTCAGCATACCCGACATTTCTTTTATCGTTTTGCCTTGCAAGATTAATGAGACTACTTCCGACTCCCTTTGGGAGAGCTTTGAGAAAGGAGAATCATTACCGGGCAACTTCATGAATGCTAAATTGTTGGCTACCTCCGCGCACAAATAACGCTGCCCGGCCATAATTTTTCGAATCGCGGCGACCATTTCATCGACCGGCGAACTTTTGGAAATAAAGCCTAACACCCCCATTTTCAAAAGCTGCAACGGTATCGGTCCATCATTACAAACAGAGAGCACAATAATCTTCATGTCCGGATTATCCTGCAGAATTCGCCGACAAGCTTCAACGCCGCCAATACCGGGCATGCTAATATCCATGACCACCACATCGGGATGCAGTGTTGTTACCGCCTCGACGCTCTCTTCACCGGTTTTTGCCACCGCCACAACCTGAATATCACCGGCTTTATTTAAAAGCGCTTCAACTCCGGAACGAACAATTTCATGATCATCAACAAGCAAAACTTTTATCATATTAATAATTCGTTAAAAGGTAATTGTTCAGTCCCCTGCATTTAAAACAAGCAGGAACTTTCTCCCCACTTTGAAAAAGAGAAATTGAGGGGCTGAATACTTACGTTAAAAGCAATATAAAATCAATAGGATCGAAACCCTGATTTTACCTTGGCTCGTTCGATAGACATGTAAAAAAAATCTCCGATTTCTTTTTACTCTAGTGTGCCAAAATCGATATTATATTTCAATTCATATGACAATTGTCTTTACTGATTGCTTGGATAATCCACCTCACCTAATCTAAAGGAATATTTCCTAACCAAGCGCTGCCAAAATTTCATAACTTAATGAACGAGTGTTTGTATACCCGTCGTAGATCAAAACTCGGCGCCGGGGTGTCCGCCAAAGGACGCCGTGAATACGTCCATGTAGGCTCTATGCCAGCTCCATGCTGGTAAAGCCTTTGCGAGCAGCAATTCCCAATTTGGAAATCAACAAGGGCGAGAAGCGTGCTTGGCGAGGATATCGGCAGCAGGGCAGATTTTTGCTCCTGCAAAATCTGCATTCACGCCATCCTTGGCGCTTGCAGATTTTTGCTCCTGCAAAATCTGCATTCACGCCATCCTTGGCGCTCGAGCTGCCGCCAAGCCCCCATGGATGGGTTTACGGCGTTCCTCGACAGGCATACCCCACACCCTAAAATCGGCGAAACTGCTCAAACTGGGAATTGCTGCAACGATTCCGGGCGGGTAATGATTATCTAGAGGGACGTATTCACCCAGCAACTAAATTCCATAGTTGATTGGCTATGTTTAACTATCTTGGATAATTTTAGGTGCTGGGTTCACGGCGCTCTTTGATGGGCCCCATACGCCGAATTTTGATCTACGAAGATGGGTATACATGGAGGTGTGCGGGTTTTTGAGGAAAAATCCGCCAAATACTTCGCAGCCTTTATTTATTGCTGAAAGATGGGTCGTGATAGGTAGATGGTCAAGAGAAACAATTCGCATCAGAGTTGACAGTTCCACGTTATAAGCTAATTTTTATTTGATAACAGTAGATTGATCTTTTCTTTTCTGGGCGTCATCGGAAGTCATGGGACATTAAAGGACTCACATAACATCGTAGGTGCGTGCCTATTTGATTGTCGAAGGTATAAATTTATGAGCATATATTTGAGAGATGATAGCGACAACATTGTTCATCAGGTCATGGCGCAACAGCAAGCGAGTTCATGCGCCGTTGCCAGTATTTGGATGGCGCGAAATCAAGCCAAACAGATGACAATTGATGAATCGGAATGGGCGTTGGCATGGAGTATGTATCACCGAGTGGTTCAGGATGCGGGTTTTATCCCGGAAGCGCCTGCACCTATGTCTTTAGATCCAAGCGCGCATAGCAATGACCAGAA
>NZ_KB455575.1:2057818-3167930 GCF_000341735.1 Methylotuvimicrobium buryatense 5G
AAAACAAGCAGGAACTTTCTCCCCACTTTGAAAAAGAGAAATTGAGGGGCTGAATACTTACGTTAAAAGCAATATAAAATCAATAGGATCGAAACCCTGATTTTACCTTGGCTCGTTCGATAGACATGTAAAAAAAATCTCCGATTTCTTTTTACTCTAGTGTGCCAAAATCGATATTATATTTCAATTCATATGACAATTGTCTTTACTGATTGCTTGGATAATCCACCTCACCTAATCTAAAGGAATATTTCCTAACCAAGCGCTGCCAAAATTTCATAACTTAATGAACGAGTGTTTGTATACCCGTCGTAGATCAAAACTCGGCGCCGGGGTGTCCGCCAAAGGACGCCGTGAATACGTCCATGTAGGCTCTATGCCAGCTCCATGCTGGTAAAGCCTTTGCGAGCAGCAATTCCCAATTTGGAAATCAACAAGGGCGAGAAGCGTGCTTGGCGAGGATATCGGCAGCAGGGCAGATTTTTGCTCCTGCAAAATCTGCATTCACGCCATCCTTGGCGCTTGCAGATTTTTGCTCCTGCAAAATCTGCATTCACGCCATCCTTGGCGCTCGAGCTGCCGCCAAGCCCCCATGGATGGGTTTACGGCGTTCCTCGACAGGCATACCCCACACCCTAAAATCGGCGAAACTGCTCAAACTGGGAATTGCTGCTTTGCGAGCGCCATGGATGGCGTGAATGTCGATTTTGCATTACGCCACGGATGGCGTGTATTTAGGGCAATGCAGGGCAGAAAAATGCTCCTGCATTTTCTGCATTCATTACATCCATGTAACTCAGCAATTGCCGAGGAGCAAAAATCGACCTAACACCCCGGCGCCTCCTCGGGCACTGCCGAAATTTGAAGTGCGAAAGGTATAATTATTCAGCATAAGCACTTGTTCGTAAATAACTTACCTATTTTATGAAGGGCGTTGATTTATAATCAATACTGAAGCCAATCCGACCAGAAACGCTAAATAGCTTCGAATGTTTAATTCAACATTTCGCAAAGTCCCTTTTTTCTTTAAACCATTTGCATAGCATTGCCTAGAATAAGCCGATGAAAAAAAGCAACTTGCTAAACCACACTTTTCAGAATACTAAAAAGAAACTAAATTACTCGACTGCTCTAGGCTTTTTATGCGGCATAGTGCTGTGCTTATTTATCGGTCTTTATGCAGCCAATGATTTCAATTCATTCATGAATTGGACCGGACTCTTTATTGTCGTTGTCGGCACGATTGCTTCGGTACTGTTGAGCTACCCCTTAAGAGATATCATTAATGGATTAAAATCGGTCAAACTGATTTTTCTTTATGAAAGCCTAAACCCTCAACATGAGGCCGATGAAATCATCAATGTTTCGAAAATGTGGTTCACTCGAAACTTCATGGCCATTGAAAATATTATCGATACGATCAATAACCCTTATCTAAAAACAGGCTTTCAATTGGTTGTCGATCAAACGCCTGTCGATGATATTTTATCGCTATTGAAATGGCGGATCGCTAGACTAAAAGCCAAGGAAAAAGCCGAAGCCAATATTTTCCACAGCATGGCAGCCTTTGCACCGGCCTTCGGCATGCTGGGCACGTTGATCGGCTTGATTAACATGCTGCAAATCATCGACATGAGGGATATTGGCGCTATTACCTTCAACATGGGGGTTTCTCTAATCACGACATTTTACGGTTTGATACTAGCCAATCTCGTTTTTACCCCGATCGCAATCAAACTAGAAAGACGCACCGAACATCGCGTCATGATTATGAGCATGGTCATGGAGGGCATCACCTTAATCGCCGACAATCGCAACCCTTCTTTTGTAAGAGAAACGCTTAAATCATTTATTGCTCATTATGACAATGAACTGAAAATCGATGAATAAAGACCCATTTTTCAAGCTACAGTCTTCGCAAACATTTGAAGAATTGATGGAAGACAGCCATAAGCCGGGAAATCAAAACTGGCTCATCAGTTATCTCGATGTATTCGTATTGATTCTAATGTTTATCATTACGCTCATAGCGCTCAGCGATTTTTCTATCGAAACCGAACCCAAGACATTGATCGCTACTCCGCAACCGATTAAAAAACCTAAACCGGCCTTACCTAAAGCCGAACGGATCATCGAAGAACCGCCTCCGACTATCGAAACAAAGCCTGAGCCGTCTGCCGCCGCACCATTCATAGGGCCTCCCAAACCCCCGATTGAAAAACCGGAGGAACCGATTGTTAGTGACAAAATAACGCCCGACATTGAACCGGAAGAAACTTTTTTAATACCCGCTCCGGAAACAACGCCACAGGAAACACTGCAATCAAAATTATCGGAAAAACTCGAACAAATGGGCTTGGATAAGTCGGTAGCGATCAAGATAACGGAGGATTATGCACAACTGGAAATCCAAGACAATATTTTATTCGAGTCGTCGCAAGCCAACCTGACCGACCCGGGCAAACATTTACTCGACGATCTAGTGCCTCTGTTACAACAGGCTGTCGGATTGATTTTCATCGAAGGTCATACCGATAATCGTCCGATCAGAACCGTTCAATTTCCGTCAAACTGGGAATTAGGCGCCGCTAGAGCCACAAGTGTTTTACATTACTTGACGACACAAGGCCTCGAGAGCACTCGAATGCGCGCAGTGACTTACGCAGACACGCAACCGATTGCCGACAACGACACCCCTGAAGGCCGAGAAATGAATCGACGCGTGAATATTTTGATTAAGGTTAAGGAACAAACCTCTCCATGATTTTATCAAAGCTTTGCTATTACGAACCCTGAAACATAAGGATTTGGTTATAAATATACCCATCGCAGATCAAAATTCGGCACCGGGGTGATCATCAAAGGACGCTGTGAAGGCGCCCTGTCAAGCGAGTTACCGAACCCGCTAGAAAGCTCATGATTTCAGGAATTTATTTGTCACGAAACCCTAAGTCTCTTGGATTCAAAATTTTAGGACAAGCGATTGAAAGACCTCATGTGCTTCATGATTAAACTGCCGAATTTAAGAATTATGGGGCTCATTCTGCTGACCGCCATGCACCTACAAGCATCGGCGCAAGAGCCAACGTTTAGCGGCCTTTTCAAAAACCGCTTCTTCACGCTTTCCCAAGACTCCGAATTATTATGCACCACAAGCGAATCCGGCTATTTGCCGATCGAGCGACTTAATGAAATCATTCATCATTACGAAAACGATAATCCAGGACTCCGGCAAGCGGCAGTCGCTTTCCTAACCCGCCACACCCACCCCGATCACCTCGACGACCTAAAGCAAATCAAGAAACATTGCCGTAATCAAAACCAAGACGAGTTATGTATTCTCGAAGGTTATTGGGACGACAGAGAAAACGCGCTTCGCGTTTTAGCACTGTTTTACGACACCAAAACCGCGATCAAGCATAGCAACCACTACCGCCTGCCGCGTTTTGAAACCGATCATTTATATGCATTTGAAAAAGGCCTAAGAAAGATTCCGCCGTTCATGCGCGACTTCATCGTCAAAGCCAAGCCAATCAGGGATCTCGATAAGGTATTCGTAAGCGCTAAAATCCCGGAAAAAACGCAGCGATTGATCCTTGATGCATTGCCGGGCGACACCGAAAGCCAAGTTTGGGCCGACGACACACACCCCATGACCATCATTCCCGGCGTCGGCTTTTTAAACCAAGTCGTCGCCCAGGTATACAGCGGCAGCAATCGCATTGTTTTTACGATCAAGAATTTCGATAAAGCCAAAGAGGGTCATTTTTATAAAGATATCGGGTTGAAATATCTGGTCGATTTCAGAATCCCGTTGATCGTGCATGAACTAGCCCATGTGATCGACAACTTTCATTTTTGGAATGGGCATGAGTCGCTATATTTTTTCTTTTGGTATCGCAAACTTTCAACCGATATCGTCTATATGCATATGATCAAGGATGCTGATTTGGCGTTATGGCCATCCCGCTGGTTCGACGCCTTTGAATTTCTTTGGGAAGTCAATGACGGTCGTTATAACGGCAAAATCAATGAAAAACTGGCAGAACTGCTTAGTCAGTATATTTTGATTCCGCAGCGATTGAAAAGCGAATCGCCGGAAGCCTATGCTTGGCTACAAAAAGAGATATTTAAAGGCATCGAATACAGCGGTTATGAAAACTGTCAAAATCCGATCGTACGCGAATTAAACTGGTGGGAAGCGGCGGTAGCAAGACCCTTAGGAAGGCGGTGGCGATAAACTCCCTTGAGAGGACGGTTGGCACAACCTGGCTCTGAGCGTTTCGTCCGAGGTCAAAGGAAGCCGAGACATTTGAGGCAAACCGAAAGGTTAGGGACGGGTAAAATACCCCGTCCCGCAGAAAGATTGCTCCCACATAGCATCCGCCGCTCTCTGTGGGAGCGACGCCTTCGTCGCGACTTCGAAGCCGGGTACGTTAAGTAACAATAAAGGGTATCGAGGTCACATTCGCTAATATGGCAAGACGGTATTTACCACTTATGAATAATGGCGACCGCTGGAGCATGGGAACGATAAAGGGGAATAATTACGACTCAAAGATCGGGCTCCAATGGCTTAGCGTACTGCGACATTAACGGCGGCAACTTCGCGAAGGCCTCACGCAACGTACTTTCCCAACTTTTTCTTAGATTAACCATATAAGGGTTTTCGGCCTCGAAACAATAATACTCATCCAGACGGAAACTATCCTTACGATAAATCAACATTTCGACCGGCGGTCCGACGCTAGCATTACTGCGTATCGTCGAATCCATCGAAACCAAGCAGCAGCGCGCGGCTTCGTCCAATGGGGTATCGAGCTTCAAAAAACGATCCAACACCGGCTTACCGTATTTAATTTCGCCGATTTGCAGGAACGGTGTATGCGGAGAAGTCGTAATGCTATTGCCTTCGGCATAGACCATATAAGCTCCCGGCGGCTCATTGCCGATTTGACCCGCAATAATAAACGTGGCGGACGGATTGAACGCCGATTGCCCTTCGGTATCGAGATGCTGCTTTTGTTTCTCGAGACTGACCTGTCCGAGGTAATTAGCCGCATCCGACAAATAGTCAACCGAATTGATATTAATCTTCGCATCCTTGAGCTTATCGCGCTTCAACTGCTCTAAAACGGCTTGCGTCGTTGCCAAATTGCCCGCACTCAACAGAACGATTTTGCGATCGGCATTCGTCTCGAACGCGTGCATTTTCCCATAAGTGCTGACATTATCGATCCCGGCATTGGTCCTTGAATCGGACACTAAAACGAGACCTTCATTGAGTGAAGCGGCGATACAGTAAGTCATAATCAAGATCTGAAAAAATAATCCGGTCAGTCTATCCTATAAATAAGGACGGGGTCCAGAAACGGATACCGGAAGCCTGCTTTCAAGAATCGTCGGTCTGCTCGGCCAGCTTTGCCAACGCAGCTATCCGCCCGGATAAAGCCTCCGGAGTATCCGATCTGACTGTGGCATGAGCGACTTTACGGCCTTTTCTTGGCGTCTTGTTATACAAATGCATATGAACTTCGGACAGAGCCAACACTTCTTTCAGGTTCGGCACGCCGCCGATAAAATTTTGCATCGCGGCAAAACCCCGTGTCTTGGTGTTGCCCAAAGGCTGATCGAGTATCGCGCGCAAATGGTTTTCAAATTGGCTGGTTTCGGAGCCTTCAATCGTCCAATGACCCGAGTTGTGCACGCGCGGAGCAAACTCATTAGCGACTAGATGCCCGTCGAGATCGAACAACTCTAACGCAAGTACGCCAACATAATCCAATGCCTCCAGCAACCTTGCAATCATCGATTCCGCTTGCGACTGCAACGGATCGTTATCGCTACTCTTGGCCAAGCGAAGAATACCTCCTCGATGCTGATTTTCCGATAATGGATAATAAACGATAGCTCCTGAAATATTGCGCGCTGCTATGATAGAAACCTCACGGCGAAACGGCACGAAACCTTCGACAATGACCGGCGAACCCTCCAGTTCCCGCCAAGCTTCCTGTAAATCGGCCGCGGAACGGGAAATGGCTTGGCCTTTCCCGTCATAGCCAAGTCTTCGGGTTTTCAAAATCGCCGGCCAACCAATTTCCGGCATAACTTCCTGCAGGCGTTCGAAACTATCGACAGCATAATAAGGCGCGGTCGGAATACCAAGCTCTCGAAAAAAATTCTTTTCGGTCAAGCGGTCCTGGCCTACCGCCAAAGCCTTAGCCGATGGATAAACAGGCGTTTTTTCAGCGATAAAATCGATAATTTCGACCGGAACGTTTTCGAATTCGTAAGTGACCACATCGCAACGTTCGGCCATTTGCGCCAACAGAGCACGATCCGTATAGTCACCTTGCAAATGCTCGCCTAATTCGCTCGCACAAGCCTCGTCCGCCGGATCAAAGAACATGAACTGCAAGCCTAAGGGTTTCCCTGCCAATGCCAACATTCTTGCCAATTGCCCGCCGCCCAAGATACCAATCATCATTATTTAACACTCCTCGGATCGGCATTCGCCAATACAGTATCAGTCTGTTGCTGTCTAAATAGCTGTAAAACTTCCCGGTATTCCGGATATTTATTACCGACTATTGCCGCTGCTAGCAAAGCCGCATTAATCGCTCCCGCCTTACCGATAGCTAGTGTTCCGACCGGAATACCGGCCGGCATTTGCACAATCGACAATAAAGAATCCATGCCGTTGAGCGCTTTGGATTGGATCGGCACGCCCAATACCGGAACCGCCGTTTTTGCCGCGACCATACCCGGTAAATGCGCAGCGCCGCCGGCACCGGCGATGATCACCTCCAAACCTCTGCTTTCCGCCGCATCGGCATAAGCAAATAATTTATCCGGCGTTCGATGCGCGGAAACGACTTCAACTTCATGAGCAATGCCGAATTGCTCAAGCTTTTCGGCCGCAAACCGCATCGTCTCCCAATCGGAAGTCGACCCCATAATGATTCCAACTAAAACAGTCATTTATGATTTCCTCTAAGCGCCATTTCCGATACCGGATCAACAAAGGCCGGCAATTGTACCCGACATCGATAAAGTTTAAAATCTGTCATTCACGCAAACTCAATTCACCCTCCCCCGTCTACCGTTTAGCAACGCCCGCTCCTCAGGCACGCACGATTGGACGATTTTTTGCAGCAATTCCCAATTTGGAAATCAACAAGGGCGAGAAGCGTGCTTGGCGAGGATATCGGCAGCAGGGCAGATTTTTGCTCCATGCAAAATCTGCATTCACGCCATCCTTGGCGTTCGATCTGCCCCCCCATGGATCACTGCCATTAAGTTAAGCCGTTCGTGGTGAGCCTGTCGAACCATGGACGGCTTAACTTATCGACCCAGGATTTTTCCATTCACCCTTCGACAGACTCAGGGCGAACGGAAAAATCCTTAACTTAATGGCAGTGCCCCATGGATGGGTTCACAGGGTTCCTCGACAGGCATACCCCACACCCTAAAATCGGCGAAACTGCTCAAACTGGGAATTGCTGAAATCCGCCGGTAAATGCACAAACTGGTAATTGCTGCGATTTTTGGCTATTTTGGTGCAAGAACCGGTTTAGATGTATAATTGCTGCTTAAATTCGCCCTTCCAATGACTCGAATACTAGCGAATGCGAAATAATAATACATATATAACAAATATTTATAAACAAATGACCTAACGGCCTAATATTTGCTTAAGGTGATTGAACAATAGCCAAATCGCTCAATCGTCTTCCGCTAAATAACACTTTTACCTTATCGCCTATGCAATCGCAAAAAACTTTAAAACAACGCAGCTTCGTCTTATCCGGCTCATTCATCGACGCCTGCCGAGCCGACGCCCCCTCCAAAACCAGATAACTTAACGGCAACCACCTCTCGAGCGTAGCGAGAAAGGCTCTTTAATTTATCGTTCAGGTTATTTGCGATAAATACGCGACATCCACTAGAAGGAAGACTTCATGCACCCCATTCTTAATTCAGTTACCGAAGAAATTATTGAACGCAGCCGTGAAAGCCGCGCCCTATACTTGGCTAGAATCGATTCGGCGGTTAAAAAAGGCCCTCATCGCTCGGCGCTCGGCTGCGGCAATCTTGCGCATGGCTTCGCCGCTTGCGCTGCTTCGGAAAAAGCAGACCTAGCGGGAGACCAAAAAGCCAATGTCGCAATTGTTTCCGCTTATAACGACATGCTCTCGGCTCACGAGCCCTATAAAGATTTCCCCAATTTAATCAAGGCCGCGGCGAAAGAAGCCGGCGGCATCGCCCAATTCGCCGGCGGCGTTCCGGCAATGTGCGACGGTGTCACGCAAGGACAACCCGGCATGGAACTATCCCTGTTCAGCCGCGACGTGATAGCGATGTCGACCGCGATCAGCTTGAGCCACGACATGTTCGATGCCGCTCTATATTTGGGAGTTTGCGATAAAATCGTACCCGGCTTATTAATGGGTGCATTGAGCTTCGGTCATTTGCCTGCCGTATTCGTGCCGGCCGGCCCGATGACCAGCGGTATTACCAACAAAGAAAAAGCGCGCACTCGCCAACAATATGCCGAAGGCAAAATCGGGCGCAAGGAACTGCTTGAATCCGAATCGAAAGCCTACCACGGCCCCGGCACTTGTACTTTTTACGGTACCGCGAACAGCAACCAAATGATGGTTGAAATCATGGGACTTCATCTGCCCGGAAGTTCGTTCATTAATCCCTATACGCCGCTACGCGACGAACTGACTAAAGCGGCTACTAAGCAGGTACTGAAATTCACGGCACTGGGCAACGATTTCCGCCCTATAGGCCATGTCATCGACGAAAAAGCCATCGTCAATGCCATCGTCGGTCTTCTCGCAACCGGCGGCTCTACGAACCACACGATGCATTTAGTAGCAATCGCACGCACAGCAGGCATCGTGATCAATTGGGATGATTTCGATAATCTATCGAAAGTTGTGCCGTTAATCGCCAAAATCTATCCGAACGGCCCCGCCGACGTGAATCATTTCCAGGCCGCCGGCGGTATGGGTGTGTTGATCGGTGAGTTATTACGTAATGGCTTGCTGCACGAAGACATCATCACTGTCGCCGACAAACAGGGTATGCAAAACTACACGCAGGAACCCAAACTCATCGACGGCCAATTGACTTGGGAACCTTGCCCGGCTACCTCACTTGACCCCGAAGTATTGTGTACTGTCGAAAAACCTTTTGCCAAGAGCGGTGGCTTACATGTCATGCACGGCAATTTGGGACGCGGCATATCGAAAGTTTCCGCCGTTAAAGAAGAACATCAAATCGTAGAAGCGCCGGCCGTTGTCTTCGATGATCAAGATGATTTAATGGCAGCCTTCAAGCGCGGCGAGCTGGAAAAGGATTTTATTGCGGTCATACGATTCCAAGGACCGAAATCCAACGGCATGCCGGAACTGCATAAACTAACCCCGCCACTGGGTTTATTACAAGACAAAGGGTTCAAAGTTGCGCTGGTAACAGATGGGCGCATGTCCGGCGCATCAGGCAAAGTCCCCTCGGCGATTCATATGTGCCCGGAATGCGCGGATGGCGGACCACTGGCAAAAGTACGCAATGGTGATATGATTCGTCTAAATGCACAAACCGGCGAAATCAATGTATTGATCGATAATACCGAATTCAATGCCCGCCGCCCGGCCGCAAATCATGCCAAAGATCATCATCACGGCATGGGCCGCGAATTGTTCGCAGGCTTTCGCCTAAACGCCTCCTCCGCGGAAACCGGGGCAACCAACGTCTTCATCAACGACTAACGGCCAGGCCACTTGAACGGAAAAAGCAAAGCGCAAAATCATAGCTAACGGAAAACCACTTAAAATGACACAAAACAATTGGAAACTTCAACCCTCCTCGGTGCTGAACGCCGGCCCTGTCATGCCTGTCATGGTCATCAAAAATCTCGAGGACGCCGTGCCTTTGGCGCAAGCATTGACCGAGGGCGGCATCAAAGTCCTCGAGATCACGTTACGCACACCGGTTGCGCTCGATGCCATTAAGCTTATCAGTGAACAAGTCAAGGATGCCATTGTTGGCGTAGGCACAGTAACCTCTCCGGAGCAATTGCAGGCTGCCGAAAAAGCCGGTGCCGTATTTGCGATCAGCCCTGGCCTGACACCGACATTACTGAAAGCTGCGACAAATAGCAATATCGCGCTCATCCCAGGAATATCAACGATCTCCGAACTGATGTTAGGCATGGAATACGGCCTGGATCACTTTAAGTTTTTTCCTGCCGCTGCAGCCGGCGGCGTCAATATGCTGAAAGGTATTGCCGGTCCCATTCCTTCAGCTACATTTTGTCCGACCGGAGGAATATCCGCCAGTAACTATAACGATTATCTAAACTTACCGAATGTTGCGTGTGTTGGCGGCTCCTGGTTAGCCCCGGATGATGCTGTCGCCGCCAAGGACTGGCTCAGAATTACCGAATTAGCTAAAACCGCAATTATGAATGCCGTAAAGAAATAACGCTCTGTCAGCGCCTATTTATTTTTTAGCATGTCGCTTGTATGCAGCTCGCTGAAATACTGAAACTGATTACACAGCTTATGCAATCAGTACTTTGAATTCCGACATTGAAAAAAATACGTAAAGCCTTACGCTTGTGCCGTTGCATTAAAGTTATTGATAACAGAACGCCCGCGCGTTATTGGGTATAAATTTAACAGGCCGGGATATCACGAATACTTAACAGAAGGGTAATACCATGACTAACCACAACCAAGTAACGATACGGAATGAGGACGATCGGATTTCATGCGAACTACCTGTCCTTCAAGGGACTATCGGTCCCGATGTGATCGATATCCGAACGCTCTACCGTGATACCGGCGCATTTACATACGACCCGGGCTTTACATCCACCGCCAGCTGTAGTTCTAGAATCACATTCATCGACGGCGACAAGGGAATCCTTCTTTATCGAGGTTATCCGATTGAACAACTGGCTGAAAAATGCGATTTCATGGAGGTGTGCTACTTATTACTGCATGATGAATTGCCGAATGGCCGGCAAATGCAAGAGTTTGTCAATGACATCACTTATCACACAATGGTTCACGATCAACTGACCGGCTTTTATAAAGGATTCCGCCGCGACGCCCACCCCATGGCAACCTTGGTTGCCGTGGTCGGCGCCCTATCCGCTTTTTACCATCATGAACTCGACATCCGGTGTCCGATAGACCGAAATTTATCTGCTATCCGCCTGATTGCCAAGATGCCGACAATCGTTGCAATGAGCCACAAATATAGCATCGGCATGCCATTCATGTACCCGCAAAACAAATTGGGTTATGTCGAAAATTTCATGTATATGATGCATGCGACACCTTGCGAAGACTATGTACAAAACCCGGTTTTAGTCAGAGCAATGGACAGAATTTTGATTCTGCATGCCGATCATGAACAAAATGCATCAACCTCCACGGTCAGACTGGCCGGCTCTTCCGGCGCCAACCCTTATGCTTGTATCACCTCCGGCATTGCTTGCCTTTGGGGCGCCGCTCACGGAGGCGCTAACGAAGCGGTACTCAGAATGCTGCTCGAAATCGGCGATGTCTCAAAAATCGGCGAGTTCATCAACAAAGCCAAGGATAAAAACGATCCGTTTAGATTAATGGGTTTCGGACATCGTGTTTATAAAAACTACGACCCGCGAGCCAAACTAATGCGAGAAACCTGCCATGAAGTACTAACCGAACTAGGACTCCATGATGACCCGTTATTCAAACTGGCGCTTGAATTGGAACGCATCGCCCTAGAAGACGATTACTTCATCGAGAAAAAACTTTATCCGAATGTCGATTTTTATTCCGGTATCGTAATGCGCGCACTGGGCATCCCAACCGTAATGTTTACTGCGATTTTCGCGATGGCCCGCTCAATAGGCTGGATTGCTCACTGGGATGAAATGATTTCCGACGAAGAACAAAAAATCGGTCGACCGCGTCAGCTATATAAAGGTCACACGCTACGCGATGTCGTTTCAATCAGCGCACGTTAATGTAGGACGGGTAGAGCGGAGCGAAACCCATCATGGAAGTAGCTATTCAGACTTCTGCATTTAAAACAAGTTGGAACTTTGCATCCCCCTTTGAAAAGGGGGGGATTGAGGGGGATTTATTTAAATAATCTCCCCTAACCCCTTTTCTCTGCGGGACAGGGTTGCAAACCCCGCCCTGCCAAATTGTAATAAATCGCGGGCTTACTTAATGGCTGCGTTACCATTACCGTCCCTTCGCTCAAATAAAGCGATGGGTTTACGCTTCGCTGCTACCCATCCTACGGCGCTAAGGCGCAAAATACTGGAACGTCGGTGTCGTAGCACCCGAAACGGGGATTGGCAGGCGAAAGTTTGTTTAAACCCTGAGAAACAGACCGATAATGCGGTGAAAAATACCGACACTACCGTTCTTTTTAAATTATGCGACAACTACGTTGACATTTACCGCCCAAGAAGGTGTGCATCGCGCAGCTTTTCATTGCATCGAATCCAACGAAACGAACCAAAATCATGCGCGGTGCGCACCCTACGATAAAATTATGAAGGCACGCCGTCACCGAAATTTGGTTAGCAATCGGTATAATAACTACCAAAAACATCACCGGTCGATTCATAACAACTTAGACAAACATGCGAATAACAAGACAAGCGGCCCTTGACCGTTATAAAATTCGCGTTCTAATCGTTACTAACGACAAATGACCAACAAACTAACAGCGATTTTCAGGCAGACAAACCTACCTGATTAGTGGAGTTATAAATGAAAAACAATAAAAGCCCTGCGGTTGTCGAACAGGAAGATATCGATCCTATCGAGACCCAGGAATGGATCGATGCACTGAAAGCAGTGATGGAAATCGAGGGCGAAACCCGCGTTCAGTATCTGATTGAGAAACTGGTCGCCGTCGCCAGACAATCGGGCTCTAATATACCGTTTAGCGCGACCACCGCCTACATCAATACGATACCCGTCGATCAGCAAATTCAATTTCCAGGCAACACCACTATCGAGCAAAGAATACGGTCCTATGTCCGTTGGAACGCAATGATGATGGTGCTTCGTGCCAACAAAAACACCAATGTCGGCGGCCATATCGCCAGTTTCGCATCGGCAGCTACCCTCTACGATGTCGGTCAAAATCATTTCTGGCGCGCGCCGTCCGAGCAACACGACGGCGACCTACTGTTCGTGCAAGGCCATTCGGCACCCGGCGATTATGCCCGAGCTTTTTTACTGGGCCGACTGACCGAAGAACAGATGGACAATTTCCGCCAAGAAGTCGACGGCAACGGTCTGTCTTCTTATCCACACCCATGGCTAATGCCTGACTTTTGGCAATTCCCGACCGTATCGATGGGCCTAGGCCCCATTATGGCGATCTACCAAGCCCGTTTCATGCGCTATTTGCAAAGCCGAAGCCTAGCAGACACCTCCAATCGCAAAGTGTGGTGTTTCCTTGGCGACGGCGAAACCGACGAACCTGAATCACTCGGTGAAATCGGCATGGCCGGCCGCGAAAAATTGGACAATCTTATTTTTGTAGTCAATTGTAACCTGCAGCGACTGGACGGACCGGTTCGCGGAAACGGCAAAATCATTCAAGAACTGGAAGGCACCTTCCGAGGCGCAGGCTGGAATGTCATTAAACTGGTTTGGGGCCGCCATTGGGACAAACTGCTGGCCCGCGACCATCAAGGTCTACTCGTCAAACGTATGATGGAATGCGTGGACGGCGATTATCAAACGTTTAAAGCCAAAGACGGCGCTTATGTTCGCGAGCATTTCTTCAACACGCCGGAATTGAAAGCGATGGTTGCCGATTTGTCCGATTTGGACATTTGGTTACTCAATAGAGGCGGCCACGATCCTGCAAAAATTTATGCAGCCTTCCATGCCGCAGTCAACCACAAAGGGCAACCGACCGTGGTACTGGCCAAAACGATCAAAGGCTATTCGATGGGCGAGTCGGGCGAAGGCCAAAATATCTCGCATCAACAAAAGAAAATGAGCGTCACTTCCCTGACGCGATTCAGAGACCGTTACGAACTGCCGGTAACCAATGAACAGCTACACGACCTACCTTACCTGAAGTTCCCCGAAGACTCTAAAGAACTGACCTACATGAAAGAACGCCGCACCGAATTGGGCGGTTACCTACCGAACAGAAGAGCCAAATCCTATGCCTTGAATGTCCCCGTTCTATCCGACTTTAAATCGCTGTTGGAAGCTACCGGCGAAGGACGCGAAATTTCGACGACCATGGCTTTCGTCAAAATGCTGAATATTTTAGTCAAGGACAAAAACATCGGTAAACGCATCGTACCGATCGTGCCGGACGAGTCCCGCACTTTCGGCATGGAAGGCATGTTCCGCCAATTGGGTATCTGGTCGCAAGTCGGACAGCTCTATACCCCTCAGGATGCGGACCAATTAATGTTTTACAAAGAAGACAAAAACGGCCAAGTCTTGCAGGAAGGCATCAACGAAGCGGGCGGCATGTGCGACTGGATCGCGGCCGGCACATCCTATTCGACCCATAACGTGCCGATGATTCCGTTTTTCATCTTCTACTCGATGTTCGGCTTCCAACGCGTCGCCGACCTGATTTGGGCGGCAGCCGACCAACGCACGCGTGGCTTCTTGCTCGGCGGAACGGCCGGAAGAACGACGCTCAACGGCGAGGGCTTACAGCACGAAGACGGACACAGTCATATTTTTGCAGGAACCGTCCCGAACTGCATTTCCTACGACCCGACCTTTTCTTACGAAATCGCGGTGATCATTCAAGACGGTTTGCGTCGGATGTATGTCGATCAAGAAGACATTTTCTATTACATCACCGTAATGAACGAGAATTACGAGCACCCGGCAATGCCGAAAGGTATCGAGCAGTCGATCCTTAAAGGCATGTACTCGTTCAAGAAAGGCGACGGCCGCGCTAAAACGCGCGTGCAATTGCTGGGTTCCGGCACGATTTTCCGCGAAGCCATCGCCGCAGCCGAACTTTTGCAAAACGACTGGAACGTAACAGCCGATCTCTGGAGCTGCACAAGCTTTACCGAATTGGCCCGCGACGGACACAGTTGCGAACGATGGAATCGGCTGCATCCGACCGAAACTCCTAAAAAGCCTCATGTCACCGAATGCCTTGAAAATGCCAAAGGGCCTATCATTGCCGCAACCGACTATGTTCGCCTGTATGCCGAACAAATTCGTCCTTACTTATCGGCGCCTTATACTGTCTTAGGTACCGACGGTTTCGGTCGTTCGGATACTCGCGAAGCCTTGCGCCGATTCTTCGAAGTCAACCGTTATCATATCGCTGTCGCGGCACTGAAAAGCCTTGCGGATATCGGCGAATTCGAACTCGCAAAAGTCGAAACGGCCATTGCCAAATACGGCATTAACCCGGAAACTGTTGCCCCGTGGCGGCTTTAATTAAAGGAATTGGCACATGAGTGAATTGATTGAGATTAAAGTACCCGACCTCGGCGGCTCCAGCGAAGTCGACGTGGTCGAAATTCTTGTTCAACCCGGCGATACGATAGTCACCGAACAGACCTTAGTCGTCTTGGAAAGCGACAAAGCCACGATGGATATGCCGTCAACGACCGCCGGCACGGTTCGAGAGCTAAAAATCAAAGTCGGCGACAAAGTGTCCCAAGGGGTAACCATCGCGACCGTCGAAATCAGCGAGTCGTCTGCAAACGAAGCGGCACCAGAACCGGAATCGGTAGCCGAGGAAGAGGCTGAGCAAGACACAGCTCCCGAAGCAAAGCCTGTTACAAGCGCCACTCCGGCAGCAGCCGCATCCCCTGCTCCGGCTCCGGCCGCTCCGATCGATAACGAACCCAGCGGCCAACACCTTCCGCATGCAACTCCGGCCACTCGCTTATTCGCTCGTGAACTTGGCGTCGACCTGAGTCTTATCAAACAAGGCAGCGGCCGAAAAGGACGCATTTTAAAAGAAGACGTCAAAGCCTATGTCAAGCAAACGCTCAGCGAAGGCATCAAATCTTCCGGAGCCGGCATACCGCCGATACCTGCCGTGGATTTCTCGCAGTTCGGCGAAACTGAAGTCTTGCCATTGAGTAAAATCAAACGCCTGACCGGACAAAACATGACCCGAGTTTGGCTGAACCTACCATTGGTGACCCATCATGACGAAGCCGATATCACAGAATTGGAAGCCTTTCGCAAACAAATCAATGCCGAAAACAGTCAAAACGCTAAGGTCACCGGCTTGATCTTCATCATCAAGGCATTGGCAAACGCGCTAAAACAGTTTCCGAATTTTAATGCCTCGTTATCGCCGGACGGCGCAAGCCTGATCCTGAAAAAATATTGTCACATAGGCATCGCCGTCGACACGCCTAACGGCCTTGTCGTCCCGGTACTGCGCGACGTCGACCGAAAAAGCATTTATGAATTATCGGCTGAACTGGCAACATTGAGCGAAAAAGCTCGTGCCGGTAAACTGATGCCGAACGAAATGCAAGGCGGCTCAATGACGATCTCCAGTCTCGGAGGCATTGGCGGCACCGCATTCACACCTATTGTTAACGCGCCGGAAGTCGCGATACTCGGTGTCACGCGCGCCAAAATGCAGCCGGTATGGGACGGTAAGGAATTCCAACCGCGTTTGATGCTACCGCTGGACATGACCTATGACCATCGAGTCATCGATGGTGCCGAAGCGGCTCGTTTTATGGTCAAATTAACAGATTTTTTGACCGATATCAGACGGTTGATACTATAAAAAAGCGCCTAGACTCAAACGTCGAGCACCGTTTGCCGGATACACACCGATTGACGAAAAGATGCTCGGCGTCAAAACGCATACTTGATAAGGAATACTCATGACTGCAAATGCTGCTGCAAACGAATCCAATCTCCATGCCGAAGTCCTGGTCCTCGGCGGTGGCCCAGGCGGTTATACAGCCGCATTCCGTGCGGCCGACCTGGGCAAACAAGTCGTCATCGTCGAACGCTACCCGGTATTGGGCGGCGTATGCCTAAATGTCGGCTGCATTCCTTCCAAAGCACTGCTACACATGGCCCAAATCGTTCATGAAGCACAGGAGTTTTCCGGCCATGGCGTCGATTTCGGCGCACCGAAATTCGACCTGGATAAAATCAGGAGCTGGAAAGATAGCGTTACGAAAGGCCTGAATAACGGTTTGGACGGCCTGGTTAAACAACGAAAAATCACGCGCATACAAGGAAACGGCTCGTTCGTATCGGAAAATCAATTGCAAGTCGATAATGAAAACGGCACCCAATTGATTAGCTTCGATCAAGCCATTATCGCAGCCGGGTCCGAGCCGACGAAAATCCCGGTTTTCCCGAACGACGACCCGCGTCTGTGGGATTCGACCGGAGCGCTCCAATTACGCGAAATTCCGAAAAAACTGTTGATTGTCGGCGGCGGCATCATCGGCCTGGAAATGGCAACGGTCTATCATGCCCTGGGCTCAAAAATCAGCGTGGTCGAATTAATGGATCAGATCATTCCCGGCTGCGACAAAGACCTGGTTCGGCCGTTACACAACCGCATTAAAAAGCAATATGAAGCCATCTGGACAGAAACCCGCGTGACCGCAATCGAAGCCCTCGAAGAAGGCCTTAAGGTCTCGTTCGAAGGCGATAAAGCCCCCGAATCCGAGATTTTCGATGCCGTGCTGGTTGCCGTGGGCCGTCGACCCAATGGCAAAAAAATCGGCGCCGAGAATGCCGGAATTCAAGTCACCGAACAAGGCTTTATCGAAGTCGACAAACAACAGCGCACAAATATCCCGCACATCTTTGCGATCGGCGACATCGTCGGTAATCCTATGTTGGCGCATAAAGCCGCTTATGAGGGTAAAATTGCCGCGGAAGTCATCGCCGGTCACAAAGCCGCATTCGATGCACTGACGATTCCGTCGGTTGCCTATACCGACCCTGAAATCGCATGGATGGGACTGACCGAAAACCAAGCGAAGGAACAAGGCATAGAGATCGACAAAGGCGTATTCCCATGGGCCGCGAGCGGACGCTCGTTGAGCATGGGCCGTAGCGAAGGCATGACCAAAGTCATTTGCGACAAGGAAACCGGCCGAATCCTCGGTGCCGGCATCGTCGGCCCGCATGCCGGCGATTTGATTGCCGAAGCCGTATTGGCGTTGGAAATGGGAGCTGACGCCGAAGACGTCGCATTAACGATTCACCCGCACCCGACTTTATCGGAAACCTTTGCTTTCGCATCCGAAGTCGTCGCCGGCACGATCACAGACCTGTATCTCGGCAAAAAACGTTGATTCCTCAAAAGAATGCTTGACAAAAAAGCCTCGTAGGATATGTACCGCATAAGCGCCAGCTTAAGAAAAGAACGAGTCATTCCGCCAGGGATTGGCGGAATCCAGTGCCACGGATGGCAATGTTTAGTAACTGTCCATCATTTACTTACCGAAGTTTAACGTAACTCCGCCCGATAAAATCGGGAGGCAGGTTTTAAATAGTTATACCTATCGCACTTCAAACTTAGGCATTAGCGTATGGAGGCGTCGGGGTGTTCGGCAAAGGCTTTGGCAGCATGGATGCTGTCATAGAGCCTACATGGACGTATTCACGGCGTCCTTTGACGGGCACCCCGATGCCGAAATTTGACTAGCAAAGGGTATACTTAGCCAATGAGTCCTCGACATCAATTATTGTCGTTTGAAGCTCTCGGCCTCGAAATCGCGACGAAGGCGTCGCTCCCACAAAGCGTCGGGTGCTCTGTGGGAGCGATCCCCAGATCGCGAAATCGGAGCAAGGTGCGCTAAGTAACAACAAACGGTATCGAGGTCGAATTCGCTAAGATTCATTATTTTTTCCGAAGTTTAGCCTAATGGACCCGATAAAATCGGGAGATAGTTTTTAGACAGTTACTTAGCTTCACATCCATGCAACTAGGATATCGACAACCCATACCGATATGACGAATAAAGCCATAAACCTAAAAAGAGCAGTTGAAAGCCTTAAAAAAATTAGCGGTGCGCGCCCTACGAATCATTAGTTAAATCATCACATCTATGAAAATAAGCTTTTTAGCTTCACACGGCGGCAGCTCCGCACGAAAAATCATCGAAACGATCGAACACGGCGAATTGCCCGGGTTTGAAATCGGCATATTAATCACGAACAACAAAGATTCGGCAATTTATGACTGGTGCTTGACTCACGGCATCGAAGTTTTCCATATCAGCAGTAAAACGCACTCCGACAACGAAGACCAAGCCATCAAAAAAGCCTTACAGTCCGCCGAGACCGAATTGATCGTATTATCCGGCTACATGAAAAAAATCGGGCCGCAAACATTATCGGCCTATTCCGGCAAAATACTAAACATTCACCCGTCTCTCCTGCCGAAATTCGGAGGTCGAGGCATGTATGGCGATTTTGTGCATGCCGCCGTTCTCCAAGCGGGTGAAACCGCCTCAGGCGCCACAGTACATTTCGTCACCGACGCCTATGACGAAGGGCCGTTGCTTCTACAAAAAGAAGTCCCTGTGTTATCCGGCGACACGGTCGAATCGCTCGGTCAAAGAGTCCGCGCGATAGAGGGTGAATTGTATATCAATGCTCTCAATAAACTCCTGGCGACTACCGACACTTAACGCGAACGCCGCCATGGAAATTGCTCAGCCCTCTGTATTTAAAACAAGTTAAAGCTAGCCTTCCCCTTTGTATACCTTTCGCACTTCAATTTTCGGCATTAGCCTATGGAGGTGCCGGGGTGTGCGACAAAGGCTTTGACAGCAGGGATGCTGTCAAAGAGCCTACATGGACGTTTTCACGGCGTCCTTTGACGGACACCCCGGCGCCGAAATTTGACCAGCAAAGGGTATATTGTAGACCGTTCGTGCTGAGCCAAGTCTAAGCATGAACGATCTACAACACTTTCACCTGCTTGGTAAAAAAAGGATCTGAATTCTTAATATCAGATAAATCGAGTGGCTTTCATTAACTAAAAAGTCGTAGTACTATCGCCGCTATATCGAAAAGGAGACGCTTATGTACGTATTTCCTGAAATGGGACGCATCATCATTGTCGCGCTAATGATTGTCATTCCCGTGATGTTGATTTACCGAAAAGCCGGCTTTCATCCTGCCTGGGCATTACTGGTTTTTTTACCGGGATTCGGCTTACTATTGATTTTTTTACAATTAGCCTTGTTGCCATGGCCTAATCAAAAAACAAACGATAGGAGTTCATGATGGAAGTTTTTCTGATCGCGCTAATGGTGCTCTTGGTTATGTGGCTAGGCACGAAAATCATGGACAAAGCCGGACTTCACAAGGCTTGGGTTTTGTGTTTATTGGTCCCGATCGTTAACATCTTCATGATATGGGTTTTTGCATTCTGTCATTGGCCCAACTTAAAAGAAGATGTTAAACAAGACCTATAACCCAGCAATTCCCAGTTTGAGCAGTTTCGCCGATTTTAGGGTGTGGGGTATGCCTGTCGAGGAACGCCGTAAACCCATCCATGGGGGCTTGGCGGCAGCTAAGCGCCAAGGACGGCGTGAATGCAGATTTTGCATTACGCCAAGGATGGCGTGTAGTAGGGCAATGCAGGAGCAATTGCCGAGGAGCAAAAATCTGTCCCGCTGCCGACATCCTCGCCAAGCATACCCCACACCCTTTTTGATCTCCAAATTGGGAATTGCTGCGTCACGAAAGGCTTGCTATCTTAGCCAATGCGACTTCGATAGCGCTTATTGTTTATGAGCATTCACGGCTTCGAAATCGCGATCTGGGGATCGCTCCCACAAGGGATTCGAAGCCGCTGTGCGCTGTGGGAGCGAGGCTGCGTTTTAGCCGATGTTGGTATGAATAACCCCCGGTTCACACTCAGCGTGGTTCAAAAAAATGTGCGCGATGCGCACACTACGAAACATTCACCTTTCATCTTGCCCCTTTCACCTTTCACCTTTCACCTTTCACCTTTCATCTTTCATCTTTCATCTTTCATCTTTCACCTTTCCCCTGCTCCGCTATTCTTCCAACTCAATCAAAACCCGGTCGCCTTGCATTATTTTCAACCGTTCGACGGTTCCCGCATTTACCTCCAGCATGAACAGGGCTTTGACACGCGAATCGTAGACCCCGCAAGCCGTCGTGATACAAGGTTGAACATTCTGCAAAATCGATACGATTTTACCTTGCGGCGATATGAATAAAATATCCAACGGAATCTTGGTGTTTTTCATCCAAACCCCGAGTACGTCTTCTTTGGGATGTATAAACAACATGCCGGTATTTTCGGCAAGCGCTTCGCGAAACATCAAGCCTCTGGCCCGGGCGGTTTCGGTCATCGCCACTTCGAGCTCGATCGCATGTCGCGACTTTTCGAAAACCAAGCGGCCACGGCCCAATCGTTCGGCCGGATAAAGTTCTTGAGCTTCGGCACTGATCAGCCAAAATAAGCAAACCGTCAGTCCAAGAAATATTTTTTTCATACGATCTCTCGCCATTGAATTTTCTCGATAGCGCGATCGATCACGACCGCGCAAAAAATGTCACGTTTCCAATCGTTGCAGGCAATCCGCCAGTCCGATGCCGGCGCGAATTCTTCGGGCACTCGCAACATCCGTCCGGGCTCGCTCGGATCGACCACGCAACGATTCAAACCCAAGGCTATGCCTCGGCCGGTCGCTTTCACGAAGGCTTCCTTACGCGTCCAAAAACGGTAAAACGCGGAAATTCTATCCTCTTCCGGCAATGCTTCCCAGTATGCTATCTCTTCGATCGCAAAACATTTCTTAACGATACCGGTCAGATTCGACCGGCTTCTCGCCGCCTCGAGATCGATACCCAAGCGGCAACTCCGAGCCACGGCCAACGCGAAATAATCGCCCGAATGCGACAGATTGAATGTCCATTCCGGATAATCGGGTAAATAAGGCTTGCCGTTCGCCCCGGCCGCAAAAACGAGGGCTTCGGGTTTACATTTCAAGAGTTCGGACAACGCCAGACGTTTTTTTGCATGAATCTCGACATAGCGGTTTTGCATTTCGGCCGTGCGCCGCTGCATCGCATTCGACCGTTCGCTGTCGCTCAGCATGTCATAATAGTTTCGATTCAATACATTTATACTATAAAGCTTGCCGTATTCTATTTCGATGCAGCCGGGTTTCAGAGTCGCTTCAGTCATTGCGAATCACCGCCAGACCTTCGCCACGAGGGTCGCTCGCGGCACTGAAACGGCCTTCCCGCTTATGCCATTGCAGCGCTTGCATATCGCCGTACCGGTAGGATGTTTCGCGTAACCGATGACCCAATTTTTCAAGACCTTGCAATTCTTCAGAGGACAAGCCGCCGGGTTCGTATTGCACGGCATCGGGAATATATTGGTGATGATAACGCGGTACGCTCACCCAGGAATCCGGGCCGTTACCGTCGGCAAAGTCCAATATTCCCAGCAAGACCATCGAAATAATACGACTACCGCCCGGCGTTCCCAATACCGCGATGCGCTCGTCGTCTTCGAGAAAAGTCGGCGACATGCTCGACAGCATACGCTTACCGGGCGCTATTGCATTCGGCAATCCGCCGATCAAGCCGTATACGTTCACAGCGCCTGGCCGGCTATCGAAGTCGTCCATTTCGTCGTTCAATATCACGCCGGTACCTTCGGCCACGAACCCGGAGCCGAACGGATAGTTAACGCTCAAGGTAGCGGCAACCCGGTTGCCTTCGCCGTCCATCACCGAAAAATGCGTCGTGTTGTCGCCGCCGGCTTGTTCCGGAATATCTCCCGAGAGCATCACGCTCGGCAAAGACCTATCCTTACGAATCGTACTTCTGAGGCCGGCCGCATAATCGGGATTGATTAAGCGCGAGACCGGAACATCGATAAAATCGGGATCGCCCAAGTACAAAGCCCGGTCATGATAGACCCGGCGCAATGCTTCGGTCACCAAATGTTTGCGGGTGACTGCATCGATTGCGGTCAAATCGTATTCGGTCAGGATATTCAAGGCTTGCACCAAGCCGATGCCGCCGGCCGACGGCAGCGCCGCGCCGGTTATTCGAATGCCGCGATAAGTCCCTTTGACAGGCTCTCTTTCGACTACCCGGTAATTATCGAGATCTTGTTGACTCCAAATACCGCCGGCTGCTTTGACCGATTTCAACAGTTTTTCCGCCGTTTCGCCGGCGTAAAATCCGGCTGCTCCGAAGTCGGCGAGCCGCTGTAAAGTCTTCGCTAAATCGGGTTGACGCAAGGTCCAACCGGGGTCGGGTACTCGGCCGTTATCGAGAAATATCGCGGCCGCCGCCGGCGATGACTGGATTTGCGGTAAGCGAAATGACAGCAGACGGCGATAGCGTTCGCCGATGATAAAACCGTCGCGCGCATAACGAATCGCCGGTTGCAGCGAAGCCGACAAGGGTAATTTGCCGTAATGCTCGGCCAAGTGAACCAAGGCCGCAGGGACGCCTGGAATACCGGCCGACAGGGGCCCGTCGATCGATAGCCCCGGTATGACCCTGCCTTCGGCGTCGAGATACATGTCTTGGTGCGCGGCCAGCGGTGCTGTTTCCCGTCCGTCCAGCATCGTTTCGAAACCGTCGGAAGCGCGGTGCAACAACCAAAAACCGCCGCCGCCCAATCCGGAACCGGCCGGTTCGACCACGGCCAATACCGCGCCGATCGCAACCGCGGCATCGAAAGCATTGCCGCCCCGACCAATCATTTCCAGCGCGGCATGGCTCGCCAACGGATGCGCGCTGGCGACTGCGACTTTGTTTTCCGTCGTATGGCCGGTAATAGCCGACAGCGTCAGGAATACGGCCAGAACGGCAACGACCGGTGTTTTTGCTAATTTCAAAATCGTCTCCTTGGGGTTTCATTGGTCGTGCACAAAAGCGCAGGTTTTTTTCGTAACGCAAGAACGTCACTAAAGGGTGTATACCCTTGCTAGTCAAATTTCGGCAGCAATTCCCAATTTGGAAATCAACAAGGGCGAGAAGCGTGCTTGGCGAGGATATCGGCAGCAGGGCAGATTTTTGCTCCATGCAAAATCTGCATTCACGCCATCCTTGGCTTTCGATCTGCCCCCCCATGGATGGGCTCACAGGGTTCATCGACAGGCATACCCCACACCCTAAAATCGGCGAAACCGCTCAAACTGGGAATTGCTGAAATTTCGGTGCCTTAGCGATTGTCGCAAATATGACGGCTTGAAGTTTCCGGATTATCATAGTCTTCAGATTCTGTGACTATTTTAGGCAACATATCGGCCATGCCTTCTCCGCATTTTTTCATTGCATGAATAGCCGGGTCGTTTGCCATCTCACGGGCAAATGCCATTGCTTTGCTTTGCGCTTGGTCGCGATTGCCGGCGCGGCACAGTGCCGTTATTTCGGCATCGATCGATTGGCCGCGTTCGGAAAGCCGTTCCATCGCTGAAGGATCAATCTGACCGAAACATTCTTGCATTTTAAGGCCCTGTTGCATCATTTGCTGCATTTGCGCTTCGTTCATATTACCGAATTGAGCGTGGCCTGATATCGGCAAGAACGCGAATGCCGCAAGATAAATTCGTGCTTTTTTTGTCATGGTATAACCTTGTGTCGTTGAGTTTTCCGTTTACGATGAAAAACAGGGTCATGTATCGGAGTTTAGTCAAAATAAAGGTGTGTTCGTGCTTTGGGATGATTTTACGAAAATGGATGATAACATTACAGCAACCAAGTTCGGTATTTGATTGCTTTATACTCTTGTTTTCATGACCTACCAACCTCCGTGGTGGCTAAAGACCGCCCATTTGCAAACCGTATATCCGGCTTTGCTCAGAAAGCCGGCAATAACTCTAAACATCAGACGCGAGAGGCTTGCGACGCCGGATAACGATTTCATCGACATCGATTTTTGCGGAGAAGGCCGCAGCCCTTTGATCATACTATTACACGGACTGACCGGAAGTTCTCAATCGGGTTATATAAAGGGGTTGCAGTCCGTTTTTTGGCAACAAGGTTGGCGAAGTGCAGCGCTCAATTTTCGCGGTTGTAGCGGCGAGCCGAATCAATTGGCTCGTTGTTATCATTCAGGCGATACCGAGGACATCGATTTCCTCTATCGAATCCTTCGCCAACGTGAGCCGGAGACGCCTTTGGCGGCAGTCGGATTCTCGTTGGGCGGTAATGTCTTGCTAAAATGGTTGGGCGAACAGGGTAGTAACGTGACGCTCTCGGCAGCGGTTGCCGTATCGGTGCCTTTGGTCTTGAATATTTGCGCGACAAAATTAGATAGCGGATTTTCTAAAATTTACCGCGACCGCTTATTATTGGAGTTGAAAGAATATCTCGATACGAAGCTCAACTATTTAATCGGCATCGGGCATCATGAAGAGGCCGACAAAATTCAACGCTTGGGCGATTTATCCTCGGTAAAATCGTTTTGGCAATATGACGATCGGGTTGTGGCCAGACTGCATGGATTCGAGGATGTTCATGATTATTACCGGCGCTCGAGCTCGAGGCAATATCTTAAAGCTATCCGGGTGCCGACCTTATTGATTCAAGCATTCGACGATCCTTTCATGACGCCGGCTGTGTTGCCTACTCCTGACGAATTATCGCCGAACGTGATCTTGGAAGTCACTCCCGGAGGAGGGCATGTGGGTTTTGTGGAAGGTCGTAACCCTCTAAAACCTAAGTATTGGCTTGAGCGGCGCATCCCGCGTTTTATAGCCGAACAAGGTTTCTCTTAAGGGTTTGGTTGTCAATAATGGCCTTATTTTGATGTGGGGTAACCGAATCCTCGATATCGCTCAAAGCTCATGTTTATCGCGAAATCCTAATCATTTTAGAGGTTGATGCCATGTTAACGGTTATTCAAATCCCGGTCTTAAACGACAATTATATCTACCTGGCAAAAGACGTTGCGTCCGGATTAACGGCAGCGGTCGATCCTGCTGTTGCAGGACCAGTGCTGGATGCCATAGCCGAACAGGGTTGGCGGCTCGATTTTATCTTAAACACTCATCATCATGGCGATCATGTCGGCGGGAACCGCGAGCTCAAGAAACAGACCGGATGCCAAATTGTCGGTGCGAAAGCGGATAAACACCGCATTCCGGGCATCGATATCGAATTGTCAGACGGCGGTCATTTTCGTTTAGGAAACTCCGTTTTCCAAATTATCGAAACGCCGGGTCATACTTTGGGCCATATCGTTTATTATTCGGCCGAGGACGGTATTTTGTTTTGCGGCGATACCTTATTTGCGATGGGCTGCGGGCGTTTATTCGAAGGCACCGCCGAACAAATGTGGCATTCCTTGCAAAAGTTAAGAGCATTGCCTTCCGTAACACGCGTTTATTGCGCACATGAATATACGTTGAATAACGGCCGTTTTGCATTGACCGTCGAACCCGATAATACCGTGTTGCATCAAAGAATGGCCGAGGTTCGTCGTATGAGAGAGTCGGATCAACCTACCGTTCCTTTTTCGATCGAAGAGGAAGTAGCGACCAATCCTTTTTTTAGAGCAGATGTCGAAGCTTTGAAGGCGGCTATCGCAATGGAAACACGACAGCCCCTGGCTGTATTTACGGAATTGAGATCGAGAAAAGACGTGTTTTGACGCCTGGGTCAATATTCGGTCGGTAAGCGTGCCGCCAGTTCGTCCCACTCTATGACGACTTCTGGCAAGCTCCTCGATGATGTAGCGCCTTGCAATTCGAATATTTCCGGTTTTCCGTATTTACCGTCGCATAAACGGTAAACAGTCAATATTCGATCGATCGGGTGAACTAGCCAATATTCTTTGACGCCAGAGCGTTCGTATAGACTTAATTTCCGGATTTGGTCGTGGCCGGCAGTGGACGGCGACAAGACTTCGATGATCCAGTCCGGCGGCCCGAGTACGCCGCGGCGATCCAATTTGGCGGTATCGCACACGACGAACACGTCCGGTTGCACGACAGTGTCGATACGCTCGTCGGCTTCGTCATGTTTCGGCAAACGCACATCGACCGGTGCGATGAAGGGCCGGCATGTTTTACCTTCTAAGCTATTTGCAATTTGACGGTAAATTTCTCCGGCAATATCCTGATGGGCCAAATCAGGCGCGGGAGCCATCATAAACGCCTCGCCGTCGATTAACTCGTAGCGTTGCTCCGTTTGCCAATTGACATAATCGGCATAACTAAAATGATCGGATTTCTTTATTGCTAAATTCATCGGCTTTCTGTTGAAGGCTGGTTTAGTCCGGTTGTCGATTTTATGGTCTTTCGTAGCGTTATACCCGTCGTAGATCAAAATTCGGCGCCTGGGTGTCCGCTAAAGGACGCCGTGAATACGTCCATGTAGGCTCTATGCCAGCTCCATGCTGGCAAAGCCTTTATGAACGCCATGGATGGCGTGAATGTCGATTTTGCAGGAGCGAAAATCGACCGGACACCCAGGCGCCTCCTCAGGCACTGCCGAAATTTGAAGTGCGAAAGATATAATGCCGGATTTCGGAATATCCGTTTTTAGTAAGTACCCGGCTTGATGTATAGTTATACCTCAAAATCTTCTCATTACTGTGATTTTTTTAAATGGAGATAACAAATGCATAATGTCACTTTGATTAAAGGTGATGGTATCGGTCCTTCCATTATGGACCAAGCGGTTAAAATCATCGATGCTTCCGGCGCCAAAATTCATTGGGAAGAAGCCGATGCCGGCATGGCCGCGTTTAATAAATTCGGCACACCGATTCCCGATGCGACACTTGAGTCGATCGATAGGAACCGAGTGGCTTTTAAGGGACCTCTGACAACAGCGGTCAGCGAAGGCTTTAGAAGCATCAATGTCGAATTGCGTAAGAAATACGATCTTTATGCGAATGTGCGTCCGGCGAAAAGTTGGGCCGGCGTTCAGACTCGTTACAGCGATATCGATATCGTGATCGTTAGGGAAAATACCGAAGGATTGTATGCCGGACTCGAGCATTATCTCACCAGCAAAAGAGATATTGCCGAAAGTCTGGCCGTCGTAACCCGCCACGGTTCCGAGCGTATCGTCGAATATGCCTTCAAATACGCGAGGGACAATAACCGCAAGAAAGTTACGGTCTGCCATAAGGCCAATATTTTGAAATACACGCAAGGCCTGTTCTTGGAAACGGCAAAGGAAGTCGCCGCGCGTTATCCCGATATCGAATTCGATAGCAAGATCATCGATGCAACCTGCATGCACATGGTAATGAATCCGCAACAATTCGATGTGGTAGTGACGACGAATATGTTCGGCGATATTTTATCTGATTTGACCGCCGGCTTAGTCGGCGGTCTCGGTTTGATTCCGGGGGCGAACATCGGTGCCGATGCAGCCTTGTTCGAAGCAGTTCACGGTAGCGCGCCGGATATTGCCGATAAGAATATCGCAAATCCGACGGCCGTGATCATGGCAGGAGTCATGATGTTGGATCACTTGCATGAACATGAGGCGGCTAACAAAGTTAAAACGGCTTTGGAGAAAGTCATTGCCGAAGGCAAATATGTCACACCTGATCTGAATTCCAATGCCGGTGTCGGCACCGATGTCATGGGGCAGGCGATCATCGACGCGATGGCATAAACCTTAATCGCAAGTCGGACTAATCCTGAAACAAGGATCGTTGATGGATGATGCCGAGGGCTTTTGAGTCAAGATTATGGTCGGCGTTGGGTTGCAAAAATTCATCCAACCCAATCCTCATTTATACCTATCGCACTTCAAGTTTCGGCATTAGCGTATGGAGGTGTCGGGGTGTTCGGCAAGGGCTTTGACAGCATGGATACTGTTATAGAACCTACATGGACGTATTCACGGCGTCCTTTGACGGGCACCCCGGCGCCGAAATTTGACTAGTAAAGGTTATTCGATCACTTATACGAATAGCCCTGCCGTTTACCAAATTAACTGATTTTTAAGGTTTCACTATGTTGCAAGAATACCGTAAACATGTCGAGGAACGAGCTGCCGAAGGCGTCGTTCCCAAACCGTTGAATGCCGAGCAAGTTGCGAGCCTCGTCGAATTGATCAAAAATCCGCCGGCCGGAGAGGAAGCATTTCTGCTGGATTTGTTGGCAAACCGCATTCCGGCCGGCGTCGACGAAGCCGCCTATGTCAAGGCCGGATTTCTCACGGCAATCGCAAAGGCTGAAGTCGTGTCGCCCATATTGACGCGGGAAGAAGCGGCCGAGTTATTAGGCACGATGCTCGGCGGCTACAATGTCGCGCCGTTGATCGAATTGCTCGATAGCGCCGAGCTGGCGCCGATTGCCGCAAAAGGACTTTCGCACACCCTGTTGGTCTTCGATGCCTTCCACGATGTCCAGGAAAAAGCCGATGCCGGTAATGCCTTCGCGAAACAGGTCTTGAATTCTTGGGCAGAAGCCGAATGGTTCACGAGCAAACCCAAAGTCCCCGAAAAACTGACCGTGACCGTGTTTAAGGTCGTCGGAGAAACCAATACCGACGATCTGTCGCCGGCGCCCGATGCTTGGTCTCGTCCGGACATCCCTTTGCATGCTAAGGCAATGCTGAAAATGCCGCGCGAAGGCATCACCAATGCCGAACGACAAATCGAGGAACTGAAGCAAAAAGGCTTTCCGGTCGCCTATGTCGGTGATGTTGTCGGCACAGGGTCGTCGCGAAAATCGGCGACTAACTCGGTGCTATGGTTTACCGGACGCGACATCCCTTATGTGCCGAACAAGCGCGAAGGCGGTGTTTGTATCGGCGGCAAGATCGCGCCGATCTTTTTCAACACGATGGAAGACTCGGGAGCGTTGCCTTTCGAATGCGATGTTAGCAACATGGATATGGGTGATGTCATCGATATTTATCCTTATCTTGGCGTGGTTAAACGGCATGATAGTGAAGAGGTGATTGCCGAGTTTTCATTGAAAACCGATGTGATACTCGATGAAGTCAGAGCGGGCGGGCGCATTCCTTTGATCATCGGTCGCGGCTTGACCGATCGCGCGCGTAAGGCTTTGGACTTGAAGCCATCGACTGTGTTCAAACGTCCGGTCGATCCGGCCGATTCCGGCAAAGGCTTTACACTCGCGCAAAAAATCGTCGGCAAAGCTTGCGGCGTTAAGGGTATTAGGCCTGATAATTACTGCGAACCGCATATGACGACGGTGGGTTCTCAGGATACCACCGGGCCGATGACGCGCGACGAATTGAAGGATTTGGCTTGTCTCGGTTTTTCGGCCGATCTGGTTCTGCAATCGTTTTGCCATACCGCGGCCTATCCGAAACCGGTCGACGTCGAAATGCAGCATACCTTGCCCGATTTCATCATGAATCGCGGCGGCGTGTCATTGCGGCCCGGCGACGGTATCATTCATTCCTGGCTGAACCGCATGCTGCTGCCCGATACAGTGGGAACCGGCGGCGATTCGCATACGCGTTTCCCGATCGGCATTTCGTTTCCGGCCGGCTCCGGGTTGGTTGCGTTCGCGGCGGCAACCGGCGTGATGCCGCTCGATATGCCGGAGTCGGTGCTGGTGCGTTTTACCGGCGAAATGCAGCCAGGCATCACGTTACGCGATCTGGTCAATGCGATTCCGTATGCGGCGATTCAAAAAGGCTTGTTAACGGTCGAAAAGAAAGGCAAGAAAAACGTTTTTTCGGGCCGGATTCTCGAAATCGAAGGTTTGCCTGATTTGAAGGTCGAGCAGGCCTTCGAGCTGTCGGATGCGTCGGCCGAGCGTTCTGCCGGCGGATGCACGATTCGGTTGAGCGAAGCGCCGATCCGCGAATATCTCAATTCGAATATCACGCTGCTCAAATGGATGTTGTCGGAAGGCTACGGCGATGCGCGCACGATCAGTCGCCGCATCAAGGCGATGGAAGAGTGGCTGGCAAATCCCGTGTTGCTCGAACCCGATGCCGATGCCGAATATTTCGAAACGATCGAAATCGATATGTCCGAAATCAAAGAACCGCTGCTCGCGTGCCCGAACGACCCGGACGATGTCAAGCCGTTGTCGGAAGTCGCCGGCACTAAAATCGATGAGGTGTTTGTCGGTTCCTGCATGACCAATATCGGCCATTTCCGTGCGGCCGGCAAATTGCTCGATAAGCATAAGGAGCAATTGCCGACCAAGCTCTGGATGTCGCCGCCGACTAAAATGGATCAGTCGCAGCTGACCGAGGAAGGTTATTACGGTATCTTCGGCCGTTCCGGCGCACGAATGGAAATGCCGGGCTGTTCGCTGTGTATGGGCAATCAGGCGCGAGTCGCCGACAATGCGACTGTCGTGTCGACATCGACACGAAACTTCCCGAACCGCTTGGGTAACGGCGCCAATGTGTTTCTGGCATCGGCCGAATTAGCGGCAGTATGTTCGATTCTCGGCAAGATTCCGACTATGGATGAGTACATGCAATACGCGCAAACGATCGACGAAACTGCGGATGATACCTATCGGTACTTGAATTTCGATCGGCTTGACAGCTACCGGGAAAAAGCTGAAACGGTTGAATTGAGCGATTAAGTTTTAATTAAGATTTGGTCTAAAATTACTTCCTCCAAATGGTTTCCACGCCCCGCGTGGGAGCCTAGATAGGGACGCTTCGGCGTCCCAAATCGGTCTGCGATGTCAGCGCACTGGTTACTCCTTGGCTCGACATTTATATCGAGCTTTTATCCTCACAGATTCTTTGTTAAAACCGACAAGGAAAATTAACAGGCGATCATCATGTCAAAAGATACCTTAACAATTACAGACAATTCGACCGGAAAGGAAGTCGAATATCCATTGCTGAAAGGTACCCTCGGAAACCCTACTGTCGATGTTAGGGCACTGAAAAACGATCTGGGTTATTTTACGTTCGATCCCGGTTTTGTATCGACTGCAAGTTGTAAAAGTGCAATTACTTACATCGATGGAGAACAAGGCATCTTGCTGTATCGCGGGTATCCCATTGAGGAATTGGCTGAAAACTGCAGCTTTTTGGAAGTAGCTTATCTATTGATTCATGGCGAATTGCCGAACGAGCAAGAACTTAATCATTTTAAATTCGAGATTGACGACAGAGCCGTATTACACGAATCTCTGCGCGTTTTTTTCGACGGATTTCATTACGATGCCCATCCTATGGCGATGATGGTCGGTGTCGTCGGTTCGTTATCGGCGTTCTATCATAGCGACTTGGATGTTACCGATCCGGATAATCGCTACATTTGCGCGACCCGAATGATTGCAAAGATTCCGGCCATTGCTGCTGCTTGTTACAGGCATTCAATCGGCGCGCCGTTCGTTTATCCCCGTGTCGATTTGGATTATTGTGAGAATTTTTTAAATATGATGTTCTCGCGTCCGGAAAAACGTTTTTTAGAACAAGCGCGTGCGATTGATGAAACTGCTGTAAAAGCATTGAATCTATTGTTCATTTTGCATGCCGATCACGAGCAAAACGCAAGCACGTCGACGGTTCGACTGGCCGGAAGTACAGGCGCCAATCCTTATGCCTGCATAGCGGCCGGTATTGCTGCATTGTGGGGGCCCGCGCATGGTGGCGCGAATGAGGCGGTGTTGAGCATGCTTAAGGAAATCGGTACGGTGGAGCGGATACCGGAATACATCGCCAAAGCAAAGGATAAGGATGATCCGTTCCGCTTGATGGGCTTCGGTCACCGTGTTTATAAAAATTTCGATCCGCGCGCAACGATTATTCGTCAAACCTGTCATGACGTGTTGAGAAAATCTTGCCAGCCCGACCCGCTTTTCGATTTGGCGATGGCATTGGAAGAATATGCCTTGCAAGATGATTATTTCATCGAGAAAAAACTCTATCCCAATGTCGATTTTTATTCCGGCATCATCTACAAAGCGCTAGGTATTCCAGTCGATATGTTTACCGTGATGTTCGCAATAGCACGCACTGCCGGATGGGTCGCGCATTGGCTGGAAATGACCGCGGACACCGGCAATGTTATCGGTCGACCTAGGCAATTATATGTCGGTCCTCCGCAGAGGGAATTTATGCCTTTGCATAGACGTTAGGATTTCGCGATAAATATACTCATCGTAGATCAAAATTCGGCACCGGGGGCCCGTCAAAGGACGCCGTGAATACGTCCATGCAGGCTCGACGGCAGCTCGACCGCCAAGGATGGCGTGAATGCAGATTTTGCATTACGCCAAGGATGGCGTGTAGTAGGGCAATGCAGGAGCAATTGCCGAGGAGCAAAAACCTGCCCTGCTGCCGACATCCTCGCCAAGCATACCCCACACCCTTTTTGATCTCCAATTTGGGAATTGCTGGGGAAAACACAAACAGATGAAAAAATCCCCTTAAAACGTTATAATCCGCTACTTTTTTCATCGTTTTGGCTTAATCATGAACATCACCGCAATCTATCCGGGTACTTTCGACCCCGTGACCGCAGGGCATCTGGACTTGATTGCTCGGGCTGCTAAGCTGTACGACAAGATTATCGTTGCAATCGCGGTCGGTACGACAAAATCGCCATTATTTACGATCGACGAGCGTGTCGCGCTAGCTAAGGCTGTGACTGAAGACTTCGAAAACGTATCGGTTATCGGATTCGGCAACCTATTGGTCGATTGCGCCAAAGAACAAGGCGCCCATGTCATCATCAGAGGCCTAAGAGCGGTTTCCGATTTCGAATACGAATTTCAATTGGCCGGCATGAACCGGCGGCTTTCTCCCGATCTCGAAACGGTTTTCTTAACGCCGGCCGAACAATACGAATTCATATCGTCGAGCATGATCAAGGAAATCGCGCGCCTCAATGGCGACGTATCCAGCTTCGTGCCCGATATCGTTAAACAAAGTTTGATCAAGAAATTTAGTCAGGAGTAACCATGGCCCTTATTATCAATGACGAATGCATCAATTGCGACGTGTGCGAACCGGAGTGTCCGAACGGCGCGATTTCCCAAGGCGAGGAGATTTATATCATCGACCCGGCTTTGTGTACCGAGTGCGTGGGGCATCACGATCTACCGCAATGCATCGAAGTGTGTCCGGTCGATTGCATCGACAAAGACCCGGAGCATGCCGAAAGCAAAGACACGCTCTATCAAAAATACCTCAAATTGACTGCGTAGAGTACGCGCCGCGTAAACCTTTCGGGCTACTCCTTTATACTCAAAAATTGACTAACTTTTTTAGTCTTAGACGGTTTTTCAATCAAAAGGGAGTAAGCATGCCGCAAATACGACTGACCACGCTTAACGCCCGATACATCCATAGCGCATTCGGGCTGCGCTATCTCTACGCCAATTTGGGAGAGCTGAAAAGCGAAACCGAAATACTCGAATTCGGCATACAAGACAGGCCGATCGACATCGTCGAAAAGCTTTTGCAGCATCGCCCGAAAATCATCGGTTTCGGCGTCTATATTTGGAATGTCGCCGAAATCGGCTCGACCGTGGCATTGCTCAAACAAGTCGCGCCGGAAATCGTCGTGATCCTGGGCGGACCTGAAGTCAGTCATCCGCCCGATTTGCCTCCTGTCGCCGAGTTGGCCGACTACATCGTCACCGGCGTCGGCGAAATCAGTTTTCGCGCATTATGCGAAAAAATTCTAAACGGCGAAGCGCCCGACGAAAAAATCATAACCGGCGTCGAATCGCCGCTGGAAAGTTTGGCATCGCCTTATCTCTATTACAACGACGAAGACGTTCGTAACCGTATCGTCTATGTCGAAGCCTCCCGGGGCTGTCCGTTCAAATGCGAGTTTTGTCTCTCGGCACTCGATGTCACGGCCAAGCCTTTTGCATTGGATCGCTTCTTGGACGAAATGGAGGTGTTGTATCGGCGCGGCGTTCGGCATTTCAAATTCATCGACCGGACCTTTAATTTAAAAATCGCCGCCAGCGTTGCAATATTGGAATTTTTTCTCGAGCGCATGAGCGACGACTTGTTTTTGCATTTCGAAGTGATACCGGATCATTTGCCGGACCGGCTCAAACAAACGCTCGAGAAATTTCCGCCCGCAACGCTGCAATTCGAAGTCGGTGTGCAAACTTTCGACCCTGCCATCCAGCAATTGATCAGTCGCCGCCAGGATAACGAAAAAACAAAAGCAAACCTGCGATGGCTCAAGTCAAACACCCACGCGCACATCCATGCCGACCTGATTTTCGGTCTGCCTGGCGATACGCTGGCCAATTTCGCGGCCAGTTTCAACCAATTAGCGGCATTACAGCCACATGAAATACAATTGGGTATCTTAAAGCGCTTGCGCGGTGCGCCGCTCAATCGGCATAACGAAACCTACCGGATGCGTTACAACCCGGAGCCGCCTTACAACATCCTCAGCACCCGCGATATCGGGTTTAACGATATGCAGCGCATCAACCGCTTCGCGCGCTATTGGGACATGATCGGAAATTCCGGTCGCTTTGCCGAAACCTTGCCGTTGATACTGGCCGATGCGCCTTTCGAACGCTTCTTGCAATTAAGCGATGCCCTATACGAACTCAGCGGTAGCACCTGGAAGATAGCGCTACGACGCATGTTCGACCTGCTCTATCGGGTCATGACGGAATTCTTGGCGATTCCTACGGTTGAAGCGATACACATTCTCGAAGCGGATTACCGAAAAACCGGCGAAAAAGGGCTGCCGTCATTCATGAAAACAGAAGGTTATGAAACAAGTAAGCCCTCTCGCCAAGGCCAAGCGAATAAGCGTCAGCAAGCATTCGGTCACTCGTAGGGTGCGCGCCCTACCGGCTTTATGTCTAGGCTACTCCCTTTATATTCAAAGAATGGTTAGCTTTATGAAGGTATGGGGGCTTGGCGGCAGCTCGAGCGCCAAGGATGGCGGTAGTAGGGTAATGCAGGAGCAATTGCCGAGGAGCAAAAATCTGCCCTGCCGCCGACATCCTCGCCAAGCATACCCCACACCCTTTTCGATCTCCAAATTGGGAATTGCTGCAATTAACCCTCAGCAATTTCAAAGATTCTGCAACCCCAGTCTCTCGCCCCGGTAACTGCCGTCCAAGACATTGGCCCACCAGGCTTTATTATCGAGATACCATTGCACGGTTTTTCGCAGACCGGTTTCGAAGGTTTCTTGCGGCTCCCAACCCAATTCACGTTTGATTTTACCGGCATCGATCGCATAACGCAGATCATGACCGGGACGGTCTTGCACGAATTGCATCAAATTTCGATGCGGCCTGAAATTCGAATCCGGCATTAATTCGTCGAGCACGGCGCAAATCGTTTCGACGACTTCCAGGTTGGTTTTTTCATTGTTGCCGCCGATATTGTAAACCTCGCCGATACGGCCATTTTCGAGCACGGTCTCGATCGCGCGGCAATGGTCTTCGACATACAGCCAATCGCGCACATTCATTCCGGCCCCGTAAATCGGCAAGGACTTTCCGCTAAGCGCGTTCAAGATCATCAACGGAATGAGTTTTTCCGGGAATTGATAAGGCCCGTAATTATTCGAGCAATTGGTCGTCAATACCGGAAAATCGTATGTGTGATGATAGGCTCTGACCAAATGATCGGAGGCGGCCTTCGACGCCGAATACGGCGAATTCGGTTGATAAGGCGTTTGCTCGGTGAATTTGCCTTCCGCGCCCAGCGACCCGTAGACTTCATCGGTCGAGACATGAAGAAACCGAAAATTCTGCCGATCTTCGCTATCGAGTTGCCGCCAATAAGCCTTCGCTGAATCGAGCAATCCGTATGTGCCGACCACATTGGTCTGAATAAACGCACCGGGATTGTCGATCGAGCGGTCGACATGGCTTTCGGCCGCGAAATTGACGATGGCATCGGGTTGATAACGCGCCAACAAATAATCGACCAGGCTTTTATCGCCGATCGACCCAAGCACGAAACGGTGATTGTCGTTACCGTCCAAATCCGCCAGAGTTTCCAGATTACCGGCGTAGGTCAAGGCATCCAGATTGATGACTTTGACACTGCCTTTTTCCACTAAGCGACGGACGAAATTGCCGCCGATGAAACCGGCGCCGCCGGTTACCAAAATCGTTTTGTGTTGCATTAGGCGCCTCCTCCTTTTCGAGTCATCATGCCTTTCGATGGGTTATAACCGAGTATGGCCGCTGTCATGAAAATGACAAAGGCCGATAGTGTGTAGATAAAAGCCTCTTGATTGAATTGGTTATACAACGCAAAACGAATCAATTCCACCGCTTGCGAAAACGGATTGTACCGAGCGATTTCATGCAGCAATTCGCTGGACTCCTTGATTTTCCAAAGCGGATACAACGCAGTCGACATGAAAAACATCGGAAAAATGACGAAATTCATCACGCCGGCAAAGTTTTCCAATTGTTTGATGAACGACGACAGCAATAAGCCCAATGCGCCAAGCATCATTCCGGACAACAACAAGGCCGGCAATACCCACAGATAGCCTTCAAGCGGCGCCTCGATCTCATACAGCCAGGCAACGCCGAGAAAGACATAGACTTGCAAGACCGAGACAGCGGTTCCGGCGATCAGCTTACAAAACAGCAGAAACCAGCGCGGCAGCGGCGCGACCATCAGAATCCGCATACTGCCCATTTCGCGGTCGTAAACCATCGACAACGAACTTTGCATGCCGTTGAATAATTGAATCATGCCGATCAGACCGGGCGTGATATACACCTCGTACAGAATATAGGTTTCGTAAGGCGGCGCAATCGCGATACCGAGCGCGGCGCGAAACCCCGCCGCGAACACGAACAACCAGAGCAAGGGCCGAACCAAGGCGGAAATAAAACGTTCGCGCTGCTTAACGAAGCGCAACAATTCGCGGCCGATAATGCCCCACATCGCGCGCCAGTAATGCAATATTCTCATACCCGCGCTCCTTGAGTCAGTGCAAAAAACGCCTCGTCGATCGACTCTTTGCCGGTCTGTTGCAAAACCTTAGGAATCGCGCCGTTCGCCTTGACTTGGCCTTGATGCAACACGACCAAATGATCGTCCGGATAAATTTCGTCGATGAGATGCGTCGCCCACAGCACCGATAATTGCCCGTCCTTGACCAATTGATGAACGTGTTCGACGATCGCCTTGCGGCTCGGCACATCGAGTCCGACCGTCGGTTCGTCGAGCAGCAGCAGCGATGGCTTATGCAACAAGGCACGGGCAATTTCGACACGCCGCCGGTGCCCGCCGTTGAGTTGCCGTATTTTTTCGAAACGGCGCTCATACATATCGAATCGCTCCAATTCTTCCTGTATACGCTGTTTCGCCACTTTACGCCTCATGCCGTGCAGAGCCGTGTGGTAACGCAAATTCTGCATCACCGTCAGGTCCATATCGAGCGTGGTTTGCTGAAAAACCACGCCCAACATTGCCAATGCCTTGCGCGTTTGTTTCTTGATATCGAAGCCGGACAGTTCGATACGTCCGGAACGCGTATCGTAAAGCCTCGTAATTAACGCAAACAAGGTACTTTTTCCGGCGCCGTTCGGTCCGAGCAGAATCGTACATTCACCGGGATTTATCGAAAAGCCGACCTTATCCAGAGCTTTCTTGCCGCTGTAGGAAAAACTTAAATCCTCGACGGACAACGCGATCGAATTCATGGTTTAGCAACCACTCCCCAGGGATAGCGCCCTACCCCGACCGATTTGGTGACTTTATGACTAGCCAAGTCGATGATCGAAATATCGTTGCTGACGCCGTTGGTTGTATAAAGCCGCTTTTGATCGGGAGAGAACGCCAAATTCCAGACTCTTTCGCCAACCAACAGAAATTTTTCGATCTCGTAAGTTTTGGCATTAATTACCGCAACCCGGTTCGCAGGCCCCATTGCGACATAGCCCCAGCGATTGTCCTTATCGATCGCGACGCCGACCGGCTGAATCTTATCGAAAGTCACGCCCGGAACTTCCAGTTTAATATTCTTGACGATTTGCCGAGTCTCTGCATCGAGTATCGTCAAGGTCCCGGCCATTTCCGACGTCGCCCAAACGAATTTACTGTCGGCGGTAAAACTCAACGCCCGTGGACGCGGGTCGACTAGCGTGTTATCGACGATCGAGAGACTCTCGGTATCGATCCAGTGCAGCATATTGGTCGTTTCCGAGGCGCTGATAACCCAACGCCCGTCGGGACTCGCGGCAATGCCTTCCGGCTCGACGCCGACCTTGATTTCCTTGATCGCTTTGCGTTCTTGCACATCGATCACGGTGACCTGACTGTCGTCCTCATTCGATACATACATACGTCTGCCGTCGGGACTGACCGCAAAGGTCTCGGGATCCTCGCCGGACGGCAATCGTCCAACTTCCTCAAGCGTTTCGGCATCGATGATTTTAATCGTATCGTCGTCGCTGGTCGCTATGTAAAGGAACTTATTATCGGGGCTGATTGCAATACCGCGAGGTCTTTGCCCGACCGGTACCGTTTTGGTTAATGTTCCGGCAATCGGATCGACGACGGCCAAGGCATTGTCTTTTTCCAGTGTGACGTAAACCGTTTCGGCGTGGGCCGTAACGGCAGCGCATAGCGCGACAGTCCATAATATATTTTTCATAGTCTCTACCTTTTACTTAAATTTGGTTTCAGGTTGATCAAAACCCAGCGTATCCAATTCGGTTTTCGGATGTAAAAAACCTTCGATCGGGGCGACCGCAACCAAAGAACGTGGCGCCGCGAGTAACAGCGGTTGTCTCAACTGACCGTTCCAAGTCCGGAACGACAATGGCCTGCCTTTATAACCTTGCAACGCGAATTTGTCGCTCAACAAATAAGGCTTGATATCGTTGAGTTGGCTCGATTGGGTCCGGGTCGCGGCCTCGCCGACGGCACGAATCGCTAGATAAGCGCCGTAATCCGCCTCTTCCATCCAACGGCCCTTTTGCTCTTTGAAACGATTTTGAATTTGCACCGCGCCCCATTGTTCATGCGCACGATGCCAGGACGTCGCGATCAAGCCTTGCGTGCCGATAACCGGCCTTGGAATCCAAGTCCGATAATCGAGATATTCGCCGAACAAGCCTTGTTCGTCGGCAACCACCAATATATCGTAGTCGACGCCCTGCGTGAACACCGGTACATCGGATTGAGCGGTACGCCGAGCGTCATAGGTATGATCCCAGGCTTTCTCCGCGACGATTTTCATGCCGAAACGCTTCGCGGATCGCTTGATCGCAGCGGCGAATAATTTATCTTCATCGCTCGCACCGATCACCAAAAACCACTTGGCCCAGCGCTTTTTCAACATATATTGAGCTAAGGCATCGGCACGCATTGCGCGGCTTGGTAAGATATGCAGCACATCGCTACCGCAACGCTGCCGCAGACTGTCGTCCGTCGTCCCCGCATCGAAAATCAAGGTGTGCTCCGGCTTATTCGCATCGATGATTTTCAGTAAATCATCGGCTGGCAAATTAGCGACAACAAAGGAAAATTTCCCGGCTATCTTGTCGTTAAATTCCTGGGCGACATCGCCGTCGATCGGCACGATAACCTTGTTCAGTTTATACAATTGACCGGTAAACTGTCCGGTAGTGTTGTTATCGTCGATCGCCAGTTCGGCGCCAAGTTCCCCTTTGTCTTGAATAAACGGATCAAGATTCGACAAGGCCGGCGGAGCCGTTTTTTCTTGGGTAAAGTAAACAATTTCGATTTCCTGTTTTTGTTCCGCTTGTGCAACAAAGACAGTCAACGACAGCATACTAATACCTAACAATAAAGATCGGACGATCATTTTCCTACTCCATTCAATTGCTGTGGCTGAGATAAAAATTCGGCGCCGGGGGTCCGCCAAAGGACGCCGTGAATACGTCCATCTAGGCTCGAGAAAGCTCCATGCTGGCAAAGCCTTGTCGGACACCTCGGCGCCTCCTTAGGCACTGCCGAAATTTGAAGTGCGAAAGATATAACTTAACAAATTCCTGACGCTTAAGGTATTGCTCAATCGAGCATTATAAACATAACTGAGCAGGGTTTCCTTATGCATCGACACCGCCAATAATAAACTGCCCCCTAATACAAGCGAAAACACACTATAATTTAAAAAAGCGCCACATTATTCGATAACCCAACATTACTCATGATTTCGTAATCCCCATGGCCGACATCAATCCTCCTTCAGAAGATCATCGTGATATTTTCGATTTAGATACCGATGATACGATTCAAGATAATGGCCGAAGATCGGTTCGCTATGTCAGAAACGATATTCAAGTCGCGTTGATTGCAAAAAACCTGCTAGGGATAGATAAAAAGACACAAGCCCAACTTCAAGACATCAGCAGTAAAGGCTTACGCGTAAGCGCCGAAGAAAAACTGAGCATCAATAAAAAAATTACTGTAGTACTTAAATTCACGGACGGCAGACGATTTAATATCAAAGCCAAAGTCGTCCGCCAATCCAGCAGCAATAAGTTTGACTACGGTATCAAGTTCGAAGAAAGACAAAACGGTCTTGGCGATCATTTACTTGAAACTCAGACGGATTTACTGTTTAAATGAACGATCCAAGAAAATTATTGCCCAATTAAAAGACAGGCATTACCACCATGAAACCGGATATCGGCAAATTATACCTTTCGCACTTCAAATTTCGGCAGTGCAGCGGAAGAGACCCCGGGGCCGAATTTTCATTTACGATGGGTATAAAATGCCATATCGATACCAATGAACACTTTGTTATACCTATCGCACTTCAAATTTCGGCATTAGCGTATGGAGGCGTCGGGGCGTTCGGCAAAGGCTTTGGCAGCATGGATGCTGTCATAAAGCCCACATGGACCTATTCACGGCGTCCTTTGACGGGCACCCCGCGACGCCGAAATTTGACTAGCAAAGGGTATAGTCAGGAATCTTTTCGAATGAGGAATCCAAAATGGAAATCCAAGCCATAACACCACGCATCGACAATACCGTACCGAATGTTCCCGCTCAGCCGGAGCAAAATCGCGGACTTACCGAAGAGCTAAATCAAAGGACTGCCACACCAAGAGCGCCTATCGTTAACGATGAACAAAATCTCGAATTATCGGATAACGCACTGCAACTTTCCGAATCGTTTCGTAACCGTGAAGTGCAAAATATCAATACAGCCCCACCGGTCACCGAACCGGAACAGGCCAACGAGATTGTCAGGCAAACCGCCGACTTGATTAAACAATTTCCGTCGAACGGTCTAGCCGCTCAGAGCAACCTGACATCTAGCGTCGTGAAAGGACTGCTCGGTTAAATGATGCCTTCGCCTTTTTTAAGCGAAATTTATATTTATCCGGTTAAATCGTTGGCGGGTATTGCAGTCGACCGCTGGCCGGTGACCGAAAAAGGCCTGCGCCATGATAGGCAATGGATGTTGGTTGATAAAAACAGAAAATTTTTATCCCAGCGGCGCCTGCCTAAGATGGCATTGATTCGCACCGCATTGACCGAAAGTTGTCTGACTCTATCGGCGCCGGGTTTGGACGATTTGGTACTCCCCCTGGAGGCATCAAGCGGTGAAACGCTCGAATGCGAAATCTGGCATGACCGCTGCCTGGCACACGAGGTTTCAACACAAGCAAACCGATGGCTCAGTGATTTTTTACACATCGACTGTAAATTGGTCTACCAAGCGGAAGAAACGATTCGCCCGGTCGATCCGAATTACGCCCGGCCCGAAGACAAAGTTTATTTTTCGGACGGCTTTCCGTTCTTGATACTTTCGGAAAACTCTCTGGCCTCACTCAACCGCGCCATGAATCTGAATTATCCAATGCCCCGTTTTAGGCCTAATTTGGTCATTTCAGGTTGCGATAGCTACGCCGAAGACAGTTGGCGAACGATAAGCATCGGCGAAATCAACTTCAGATTACCTAAACCCTGTGCGCGCTGCTCGGTACCGACTATCGATCCGGAAACGGCAGAATCCGGACAAGAGCCGCTGCTCACATTAAGTAGAATTCGCAAATGGAACCAAAAAGTTTATTTCGGACAAAATGCCTTGCATGACAATACCGGAGTATTACACATCGGCGATCAGGTTAGCATCCATAAAACCGGACCCAAACAACCCCCGATAGTCTAAAACGAAATATTGATGTTGCCATGATCACGCTCATTAGAATGGCAAAACCATTAAGATTAAGACGTCGCGATTCACTGAAATTTCCTAAGCCTATACCTTTCTTTCACACTTCAAATTTCGGCAGTACCCGAGGAAGCACCGGAGTGTCCGACAAAGGCATTGCGGGCACGGAGCTGGCATAGAGCCAACATGGACGTATTCACGGCGTCCTTTGACGGACACCCCGGTGCCGAATTTTGATCTACGATGGTTATACTTAGAAAGTCATTGTAAATTTTTTAGTTTTTTATCTTAAATAGAGCGCGATGCAAAAAATTTTCCTCATCCTGGGTATTCCCTTATTAAGTATCGGCTTTTGGCTTAGCGAAGAATTTAAAGGCATCGCAGCCGGCGTTGCTATTTTTTTGTTCGGTATGTTGTCGCTCGAACAAGGCTTCAAGGCCTTTACCGGCGGCACACTGGAACGTATTCTGCAAAAAACCACTGATACGCGACTCAAAAGTCTGGGCTTTGGCATCGTCGCGACAACGCTGATGCAATCGAGCTCATTGGTATCGATCATCACGATATCGTTTCTCAGCGCGGGTTTGCTCGATTTAGCCTCAGGCATCGGGATTATCTTCGGAGCTAACCTCGGCACCTCGACCGGCGCCTGGCTAATCGCCGGCTTCGGACTTAAAGTCGATATCGCCGCATACGCGCTGCCTATGCTGGTTTTCGGTATATTATTTATTTTTCAAGCCCAGAAAAAAGTAAAAGGCGTAGGTTTCATTCTGACCGGACTCGGCTTTCTGTTTTTGGGCATCGACTATATGAAAGATAATTTCGAGCGCATCAAGGAAACCATCGACCTAGTCGAATTCGCCATGCCGGGCATCAAGGGCTTGTTGGTTTACACCGCGGTCGGCGTTGCCGCCACGGTCGTCATGCAATCGAGCCATGCCACAATGGTCTTGATCATCACCGCGCTAGCAGCACAACAAATCACTTACGAGAATGCCCTGGCCTTGGCGGTCGGCTCTAACATCGGCACGACGATCACGGCTATTATCGGCGCACTCGGCGCCAATATCGACGGCAAACGTTTAGCCTGGGCGCATTTAATTTTTAATTTTTTGACCGGCTTCGTCACACTCATATTTATTCCTTATTTTGTCGTGTCTGTAGATTGGCTAAGCGATAAGATCGGAATAAACCCCAGCGACTACACCTTAAAACTCGCCGTCTTTCACACCTTATTCAATTTTGCGGGAATCGCTCTATTATTCCCTTTTATCGGGTACATGGTCGTGTTTTTACAACGCTTCATTAAGGAAAGAAAAATCAGCATTTTCATGCCGAAATATTTAAATAGCTCGGCAGTCGAATTTCCTGAAACAATGAACGAATCGATACGACTGGAGACGCTGCATCTATACGATAATGCCGTTTATGTGATTTTAAGAACTTTCGGATTGAGTCGCCGGGATCTTCAGGACAATGAGCAGTTACTTCAAACTTTGAAGCAACAAGAAAATCCGGCCGAATACGATATCGAAAATGCTTACGAAAAACGCATTAAAGGTATTTACAGTGCCATTATCGCCTTCATCAGTCGCGCTTCTTTTTCTCCGGAAAACAAACCCTCGGCAAAACTTTATTGGCTACGCGATGCGAATCGTCATATCGTCGAGGCGATCAAAGATACCAAGCATCTACAAAACAACTGGCTGCATTTTGCCACTTCGCGTTACCGCTACGCCCGCGATGAGTATCAAAAGATTGCTTATCAAATCGCAATATTGATCAAGCAAATCGATGCATTCATGAAAAACATCGAGGCCGATGAACTCCCTTTTGTTTCGCTCGATGCTCTCAAGGCTAAAATTGAGGAAGACGACCAGCAGATCACACGCAGCATCGAGACATTGATTCGCGAAAATAAAATCACCGCCGAAACCGGCTCATCGTTGATTAATGACAGCGCTTACATGTTCAGTATCAAAACCAATCTGGTCAAAGCCGCGGAAACTTTATTTTTGCATAATACGCATCACCTTGAGCCTGAGCAGAACCTGGCATTGAATGAAACGGAAATCAAAACGGTCGTGGAAACAGTCAATTCATAAGTAAAAGGTATCGGATCATGAAAGCAAAATTTTTGACCCAATTGGAACATTTCTTCGATCCAGAGCACAAAAAAACCAAACACTACGCTAAGGAACTAAAAACCGTTCTCCGCAAACTGAAAAAGAAGGAACGCGAATTGACCGATGCGCTCGAACAAACCGCCGATCAGGAATTGGCGAAATTGTATCAAACCGAATTGGAAATCATCCGGATTCAACGCAAAAAAGGACTGGATATTTTGCAGGCGATCCGTAAGGATCGACAGAAAAACCGCTAGCCTTGGCAATGTCGGATGACTTGAAGCCACTGACCGAATAACGCATTTTCAGCCAACATCGCAGTATGACGGGCAAAAAAAAGCGGACAGAAACTGTCCGCTTGAGAAACTCTTAAAACCCTTTAGGAGGTAAGCTGCATAACGCAATTAATCAAGAGTTGAACGCATTATACCGAGCGCAAAAACCCTTGAAAATGTGACGAATTGACGCGCGACAGCTTGTCGCAGTAATATTCATTGAAAATGAAACGATGGTTGTGCGCCCGATCTGTCCAAGCCGAAGCGCTCTATTTTTTTGTATAGCGTGGAACGGGTAATACCGAGCTTTTTGGCCGCTAGCGATATATTACCCTCGCATTCAAGTAATGCCGTTTTGATACCGTAGGCTTCCCAATCAGCAAGACTCATGGATTGGCTAGGTATGAACTGACGATTGTTTATCCTCGTACCAACTGCACTGTTATCCTTGTTATTTAATTCGGCTTTAAAGTCGTCAGGCAAATCGTCCTGGGTAATCAACGAACTTTGCGCGGTATATAGGGTTGAGCGCAATACATTCAACAATTGCCGCACATTTCCGGGCCATGAATGCTGTTCAAACAGAGCGATGACATCGGAAGAAAACTCGACGCGTTCCTCAACGGGTAACTTATCCAGTTCCTGTTTCATCACGCGATGGATCAGAGGCACTTTATCGGATCGTTCGCGGAGCGGCGGCAAATGGATCTGCGCACCGTTGAGACGATAATATAAATCGCGTCTAAACCGACCGGCTTCGACTGCTTCGAGCAAATTGACATTAGTCGCGGCAACCACCTGAACATCGACCCGAACCGACCGCGTTCCCCCTACCGGAGTGAATTCGGAGGTTTCGAGCACCCTAAGCAATGTTGATTGCAGCTCGAAGCTCATATCGCCTATTTCATCCAGAAATAGAGTTCCCCGGTCAGCGAGTCTGAATTTCCCCGGCTTGCCGGAGTTACGCGCTCCTGTGAAACTACCTGCCTCGTAACCGAATAATTCGCTCTCGATCAGTTCATGAGGTATCGATGCACAATTGATCGCAATCAATGGCCCATTTTTGCGCGGACCGGCTTGTTTGATCAGATTAACAAAATAATCCTTGCCGACGCCCGATTCCCCTGTAACCAGAATCGGTATGTGGTAGCGCTGCAATTTGACCGCTTTTTTAATCATGGGCTTTAGCGTATCGGCTTCATGGTTAAAATCGATATTCGATTCTCTTCTTTTAGTTCGATACAAGCCGATTTGTTGCAAGATACGCTGTTGCGCATCTGGATCTGCGGCTATCGGAAAATTTCCGTTGATCAATACACAAATCAAATGCAAAAAAGCGAACAACGCATTCATGTTTTGCCGGCAATCACCGATTAGACCGATAACGGCAAGCAACTTGCCGTTATCTTCAATTATCGGATAACCCACGGTCGTATAGGGGTGCAGCAAGCTCAAATAGTGCTCCATCCCCTGAAAGGCGATGGGTTTTCTTAATACGACCGCACTTCCCGGACCATTATTACCGATTGCCGCCTCATGCCAATTGATATGATGGTCGTTCATGCGTTTAAGAAAATAGGCATAAGATTCAAGGTCACCCAACAGATGCAACAAATCGCCGGAATCGGAAGTTATGACCATCATCAAACCGGATTCAACCATGAAAGGCAAAAAGTTCTCTTCAATCTGTTGAATAATTTTCAGGATTTCATTCGATTCGTTGCTTTGGGAAACGGTCGGCGGCTTCATGCCGCAATACTGCCATTCGGAAAAGTGGCCCAGAGGCAATTGATACTCTTCCCGACAACGCCGCCAAGCTTGTTGAACTTCAGACCTCACCCAATCTTGTTGCTCGGGTAGCGTCCTAGTTTGATTCATCCATTGCCAAGCTTGACTAGGACGATAAAGATCGTTGTTTAAACGATGTCGATTCGAGAGCGCCTCTCGCGCCATTGTTAAATCGCGGGGTAATAGAATATCCATGTTCATTCGTTGATTTAAAACGGATTATTGACAACCATATCGACCCGAAACCATTTTTTCTTTATAAAACAGCGAGATATGGACCAATTCAAAGATGACCCACATTAACAGAATCAAAAAAAAAGGCAATGAGACATAGTGTCGCATTGACCTATGCCGCATTGCCGAGTCCTTGGAAGGATAACGAACAGCTCTATGGTGGTGTTCCTAGAGGAGATGGCAAGACAAACTGATTGACTATTCTCTGGGATCCTCCCGCGTGGCGGCGGCCCATTCCGGCGAATAACCGGCCATGATCGACAAATCGGGAACGTGCATTAAAACGGTCTCCGCAGTAATAAGCGTGGTTATCACGCTGACCGCATTACGGAGAGCCAGGCGAACAACCTTCACGGAATCGACCACACCGATATCGAGACAATTGCCGAACCGGTTTTGTATCGTATCGAATGCGATGTCCAAGTCACGATCGCTATCGATAACGGCAAAAACCGTCTCAGGGTTGATGCCTGAATTAATCAGCAATTGTCTGGTCGGCGCACGAAGCGCTTCCTGCATGATCCTGACGGCATGTTGCCGCGCATCATTCGCAACAGGTTCTCGCAAGGCTTCAATACAACGATAGAGCCCGATACCGCAACCGGGAATCACACCTTCGGCCATAGCCGCTTGTATCGATTTATAAGCATTTTCAATCCGCACCATCCGTTCCTTGATTTCGAAATCGGTGCTTCCGCCGACTTTAAATATGCCGTTTTTACCGGATAAGGCATTGATACGCTCCTCGAGTTCCTCGAGCTCATGCAGATTGCCGGTTGGCGAACCCTCACCGGGTCTTCGCGCCCTAACAAGATCGGCCTCTCGGGTGAGTCTTGCAATCAATGGTTCAATTTGCTCCGGATCACCGGTCGCACCGATAATGGTGGTTGTTAATTCATTAATGATGACGCGGCGTGCTTGCCCCAAATGCGATAAATCGATCGTATCGAGCGTCAGTAAACCATCTTCAAGTATTGCCTGTCCGCCGGTCAATACCGCCAAATCGTTGAGCCGGTCTCGGCGCCTATCTCCGAAGCCGGGCGGTTTAACGGCAACGGCGCGAAATACGCCGCGTACATGATTGAGTAACAAACCGGTCAGTGCTTTATCGATCACATTTTCCGCTATGATCAGCAAGGAGCGTTCTTGTTCGCGGACTTGCTCGAGTATCGGTATCAAATCCATCAAGTCGCCGATTTCCCTGTCGTACAACAAAATATACGGATTGTCCAAAACCGCCTCGGCGCGATCCTTGTCGGTAACGAAATAGGGAGACAAATAACCCTGTTCGTATCGCAACCCGTCGACAATCTCCAGTTCGTCTTCCCTCGAATTGCCTAGCTCGAAACTGAGCTCGCCTTTTCCGTCCAGTTCTTGATGAGCCTTGGCAAGCAATCGGGACGCTGCCTGCTCCTGTTTGGTTGCAACCATCGCCAAACTCTCCAGCCAATCGAGGCCGGAATGAATGATTGCCATGCTTTGCAATTGCGCCTCAACGATTGCCAAGGCGCCTTCAAGACCTTGCTTGATCTGCAAAGGATGGAAGCCGGCGGCAACCGACTTGATCGATTCTATGGCTAGCGTTTGAGCAAGTACGATTGCGGTCGTCGTCCCGTCGCCGACTTCACGCGAAACCGATCCCGCCACGTCGCGCAACATACGCGCGCCTAAATCGGCTACCCTATCTTCGAATTGAATCGAGTTGGCAACAGTCACGCCGTCCCGGGTAATAATCGGGGGGATACCGTCGGTTCGGTGTTGAATCACGACGGACGGCCCGGAACTACCGAAAGTCACCGAAGCCGCCCTAGCGACAGTGCGAATACCCGATAGAACACGTTCGGATGCTTCCGGATTAAAAATTACGTCGATAGTCATGTCGTCCCAGTTGATGATAATAGTTATAGTGCTCGCTCATTGTTAACTCACCCCTTAAGCCGCTCTTACTTTCTAAATTCTCTTACTGTCTAAAGTAAAGTGGGCATAAAGACGATCGTTAATCAGCGAGAGTCATAAACAAGTCGAATACTTCCTGTTTCAATCAAGTAAGCATCGTAAGCAAAGAATCGGTCGATCCACACAAACTTACTTACCTTTTAATTGATTATTTTTCATGATGGCTCTACCGGCCATTGCTCTGGTTTCATGGACTCGATTCAATCGAGACCATGTAAAAATGATCAGTTTATCCCAGTAATCCAAACCGCCTTTGAACTCCTCGATCTCATCGGGTTCGAGCTCTCCGTGCCAATAACATTTCAACTCCTCGACTCGTGCATGACCGATTTTATCCGCAAGGCGCCGCTCTTCCTGAACCAAATTTTCAATCGTCCCTTCGAGTTGGGAGACCATCTCGTCAATGAATTCGAAATCGCTTTCTTTCATAGAGATTCCCTCGCGAAGAAGTAGTGTTTTGGTGTACTAACCATGTTAAGGACTGCTTACGCTCAATGAGTGAAAACAAAATTTACAGGAGCAATCTCTAACCGCCCCCTTCGATTCCAATAACAAAACAAACTCAGGTAACAGTACTATCGGTTCAGAAAAAGATTTGGTGTTTGAATTCATTCAATAAGGCTTCCGCCTCACTGGCGCGCTCCATGAAGAACTCGGGCGTTGGTTTTTGCATAAAGTCGCAAAAGCCGTCCATACAATCCAATGTTTCATTGTCGATTTTATTAAAACCCATTGTCCATTGGCTAAAACTGCGTTCTTTAATCGGTTTTTTGTAAACCAGCATGACATCCCGATGACGCGAATCCTGAGCGATTTTGTTAAAAAGAGTCACAACCAGGTCTTCTTTGCCCTCCAATGCTTGCATGAAGAAGCCATCTCTAAATAACAACATCCCGGTGATATCATGCTTTTCATTATTGGCTCTTGCTTTTTTCAGCATATCTTTAAGGTGTTCATCAGACATACTTTGATTAGCCAAACTAACGTAAACTAAGCAAATAAGCGACATTGATCTTCTCCTTTATGAAGTTTGCAGTATCTTTGCATTCAATTAAAAAAATCGTCCCTAAAGACCGTTTTGCGCCCTACATTGATTCGAACATAGAACAAGGTTATATAGTCAACTTTCCCGTATATCTCGATTTTCCGACCATCACGCACCGGTTATAGCGAGCTTAAACTCCCAATTCCAGCTCAATTGGGCCCAACTGTATCGACCATAAGCGATCCTGATTACGTAGAACATTCAGCCAAATCGACAAAGGCCAAAAGACCCGTCATACCGGCAGGGATTGCCGGTAACCAGTGTACAGGGAACGTACTCATGTGCCTTTAAACTTTGCCTAGTCGCATCCATGCAATCTGCCCCCCGGCAATCCCTGCCTGGGTGACGATTAACAGCATTCATGGGATCTGTTACGTTCCGATTTCAGCTGAAGCTTGTTAGTAATCAGGTGAGCAATTGCTCGATAATTCTTGTGTTTTTCAAGAAATGCTAGGCAAGAATTTTTCCAGATAGACATGCTCCTTCGGAATACCTACTTCGGTACAAACTGCATAAGTCGCATCGACCATACCCGGCGGTCCGCATAAATAAAGATCCGGCTTCGCGCCTGTTTCCACTAAATCCCTTCGAAGAATATCGACCACGCTGCCTTTTTCACCATTCCAGGTATCGGTGGCTTTCCATACGCAACTCCTAACGGTCAAATTCGGCATTTCATCGGCCAAACGATTCAATTCGTCGACATAAAATATTTCATCCTCGGTATTGACGCCGAAATAAATGACGCTTTGCTGAGGTTCCTCCCAGGCTTTCATATGCCTAACCATCGATAATATAGGCGCCAAGCCGGTACCGCCGGCGACAAAGTAACGCGGTGTAAAGCCGTTTTCTTTCAAACCGAATACACCCGAGGGCCCTTTCACATGGACGGTTTGACCAATTTGAGCGTCGTGCATTAAAAATTTGGAAAACTTACCGTCAGGAAGAACACGGATCAGAAATTCCATTAGACCCTCGTTATTTTCCGTATTGGCCGGGGAATAAGAGCGCCAGGTTTCCGTTCCCGGTATTTGCAACTCGTAATACTGACCGGCCGCCAGTTTAATCTGTTGATTCGTGCCGAGCCGTTTTAGACACAATCGATAGACGTTACTGGATATCTGACTGACTTCGGTGATTTCAGTCTCGAAACAAAGATCTTCAGGCGAAAACGAGATACGGTCGTAAGTATAGGGAACTTCAACCTCGATATCGGTTTCCGGATAGCATCGGCAGAGCAAAACCATTCCCTCTTCCTCTTCATCCGGCGGCAGAGCCTGTACACTGACTTTTCCCATTTTATAATCGCCCTCGCTACAAAAACCTTTGCACGTAGCGCAACCGCCTTCCCGGCAAGAAGCCATTAGATAAATATCTTGCCGTAAGGCCGCACTTATCACATCTTCATCGTTCTTGCATTCGAGAAAGACATCTTGTTCATCCTGGGTAATTATTCTGACTTGATGCGCACTAGTCATTTATCAAGTTCTCCAATAGTATTTTAATTTTTTTTGGCTATGGCATAGAAAGACATCACATGATCTACAGCTTCCTTAGCGGATCGCAGCGATAGAGAACAACCTTCCTGTACCAATTCTTTATTGCGGTAGATCGTCCATCGCCACATGCATTCAACATCCTGAGCATAGGCGCTGTAATTTCCATCTTGCAAGAGTAAAATCCGCTCGTCATTGGCATCGTAGGTATCTTTGGGCATTGCCGACTTTTGCTCGAAAAGCTCTGCTTTCATTACTAAAACCTGTCTATAATATTTACATTTTTGATTATTTAGCCTTCTTAATAAATTCACTCCGCTAATCTTCTTTCCGGTATTTGTTAAACTCGTTCGTTCCCAATGATACTGAAGGCCGGTAAGAATAAATCCGAAAATAAGATGGCTATGAGTGGTTTGCCGACTGCGATTTTTTACCACTATTATTGTCCTGTTATTAGTGCCATAGCCCTCAACTCTTAAGCAGACCGGATAACAGAACGCGCATGGCTTAAAAAACCTCAGCCGGCAAACTTCCTATCGCATTATCATTACTGGAGCGTTACTACATTGACTCCGCGTGCCTTACGCAATTCTTCAAGCGGCATGTCGTAGTAATTGGCATTGCGCAGTTCCATCAATTTATTTCCGAGCAAGCGGTCGGTATCTTGAAAGACATTTACCGGCATCAACGGCGGTTTCCATTGTTGGCGGAATTGAATATGAATTTTTTCCGCTTCCCATTTGTCGTTGCACCTATCCATGCTGGCGAGCACTTGATTAGCAACCTGCTGGGCATCGGTGCCATCCGCATTTTTATTGAGGATTTGCGCATCGTTCATTTCCTTATGCTTCAACAAAGCCAGTTTTTGTTCGATTTTCAATTCGATCCAACCCCAATCGAGTTCCAAGTCGAAGCTTTTACGTAGCGGCGTAGTGTATTGTTCGCGAAAATCTTTTAAAAATTGAACGCCTTTAGCCAAGCTACTCAAAGCGCCGATTTTTTTCACCCATTCGTCTCGAACCGGGTTGTCGTGTATTTTGTAATTCGCCATGGTGTTCTCCTATGCTGCTTTCAAATCTTCGAGGTCACGATCAAGACCCATCAATTCCGAAGTTATCGTAAATTTTTCACCGAGCGTATAAGCTCTTCCTATCGTGGACGAAACATCGACCAGAAAGTCGTACACACTGAAAGTCCGTCCTAGAAGCTCAGATACTTCTTCGCAATCCACTTCGATTTTGCCGGTGGCCTTCAGCCACCAATATCCGGCTCTGTCCTCCACGACCAAAGTAGGGTTTTCATCCTTTCGCTCACCTAACAGAATTTCATCGACAACAATATTGATTTCATCGGATTTTTTTAGCACCAGTACCACCTCGTTGCTCTCATGGACAACTTGGTTTTCCTCGGCGAAATATTCATCGGCAAATTCTTTGCCGCTTTTCGCCATGATACCTGCGCCATAGGCGTTTGAACTTAATGACATGCTGTTCTCCTTATTTATAGCCTTTCATGATGTTTTTGATGATTTCAGCTTTGTTGAACTTATAGCTGATCTTGTCGGCGTAATCCGTTTGCCAATCGTCCAGAACCCGCGCAAGCGCCGCCTCGACGGCATCTTTGCTGGTCACGCCGGCGATTTCAGGAATATTTTCAAAAATACCCATGAAATCATGCAACGCTTGAACTGTCCTCGGCAGCCATTTATCAGTCCAGGCACGCAGCATTCTGCGGTTGTAATCGCCAAATTCCGGGTCGTCGCCCAGACAGTAAAAGAACATGTCCGAGGTAATATCTTTGGCTTGATGATAGTAAAGCTGCATTTGGTTGATGAAAAACGGCGTTAAGGTATCGCCGTAATAAGATGATAAGCGTTGGAAAAATTCGCGCCTAACGAACTGACCGAACAATGGATCGTATACCATGTGGCAGGACCACAAGATCTCGTTCCAATCGTAAGTTGCCTGCCAAATGTCTTGAACGGCCTCGCGTGCGCCTTTATAAATTTTTCCTTCGGTCCATTCCCGTTTCGGTATTTCGGTCGATTCCGGAAAACCCGGGAATACTTTGGCAAGGAACGTCCTTTCCAATTGAATCATTTGCGCGTTGTCGACTTTATCTAAGCCGATAAAAGCGATACTCATTCTCAAGGTATCGCCCAGACAATCTCTCGAGGCCGACGAGTGCGCATTGAACAATCCGTATTCGTTAAAGCAATAAGCACCCAAGTAATCGTTAAGAACTTCATCGCGCCATACCGGATCGATCGAGCGACCTTGTCCTTCAGCAGAATAAGCCTCCAGGAAGCGCGACGTGTAACGCCATTCCTCCGCTTTATCTTTTACATACGGCGCATGCCAACGTTTCGCCGGATCCCTGTGCTTATGCCAATCGGTGCTTTGCAGTTCGGTTGTTTCATTACCCCATGAAGGCCGTCCGCCATGAAATTTTTGCGTCCAATCGCCCCAATCCAAACCGCCGGGAATCCAGTCCGGCGTTGGTTGCGAGTAACAGGTTAAAATTTCATATTCGGACAACCGGCGACCGCGTGGTTTAACGAAATAGTTCATTTTACGTTGGGTATCGAGCGGCTGGTCGGGAATTGCGGCCAATATTTCCTTGACCATATCCGGATCGGTCAGACCTCTTTTTCCTTGTTGTACTTGAATCGACATTGATGTGTCTCCAGTTTGTATTTTAATGATTATTAGTTGCATCGACCGAGACGGGGGCTTTCTGTGCACCCGCCTCGTAACTCAAACGGTTCGACTTTTTGAAAAACGCGACCTTAAGCTAACGGATCCTTAAAGACGCAGTTAAGCTTTTTAATATCGTCAAGCGTCCACAATTTTCCGTTTTTATCCGTATGCGGCTGTGCGATCAATGTTTTTCCATCGCTACGCACACCATGACCTTCGGCTATGACTTCGGACAATTCGCGTCCTGCATATTGTTCGAACATGTTTTGGCACTCGTAACGTTCCGGCTCCATCAGCCACATCCGCTCGCCCCAGTCATCACTGAACGAATGTTTTTTGCCGTTCAACTCATGCACTCGCAGGGTGCTGGCGCCTTTGCACAGAGAAGGACAGAACGGAACTTGAGACACGCGATCGATATAGATCTCATGATTGTTTTCGATAAACCACATCAACGGAATAAAGCCGCTGTTCGGATCTTCGCAGCCTCTAGCCCGCCATTCTTGGTAGATTTTTCCATAGTGGTCGTACCAACCCGGATAATTGGCTTCGTACCAATCCATTTCTTCCTGGGTCGGCAAACTCAAACGGAAAAATCCGGTCGGCCATAAGGCATAAGCCAATAAAAACAAGTCGTGATGCGCCCAGTAGGCGTCTTTTTTCGCATCTCTTAAACTACGTGGCGATTCGACGCCGTATTTTCCCAGCCGTCCGATCCAAATACCGCCCCAATCTTCATAAACCCAACGATTCCAAGTTTTTACCCACGGCTCGACTTTGAACTTACTGCCGTATTCGAACAACATACCCAATACCGGGGTAAAGTATTTTTGTTGGGTCCAGAACGCATTATTCAAATCGGTATTCAAATACTTCGAAGCCGCTTCGTCGTTAGCGATCGACACGACGGTTTGATAACCGTTAGCCATATGCCGTAATTCGTCGGTTTCGATCGATAAAAATACGGTCGGCGTGATTTCGTCGCCGTTGGCAGCCGCCCATTCGGTGATCGCAACAATCAACGGATTGGTAAAACAGGCTTCACCGACAAGTTGCAGATTGATCGAACATTCGACCGCATCGCCGGAAATAAATCCGTCCGAAAACACCCGTTTCATACCTTTCCACAGAGGACCGATCGTCCGGGTTCTGCGAGCGTCGTTGTGACCGGCAGGGTCGTGGAAGTGTTTGGTATAGTAATAATTGACGTAACCGCATTGATTGGTATGGCGTATTTCATCCAACACCTGCGCTAGATAACCGTTTTTTTGTTCGGGTGCCGTTGCCGAGTCCCACAGCATGCCGGTCGCGGCAATCGCATTGTATTCGCCGACTTCCAAAAAATTGGAGGCGACTTTCATGGTTTCGCCCCATTTAGGATGAATCCGGTTACCGGCATCCAGCCGGGTCAATGCATCCTGCAAACTACCGAATTGACGCTCGTCCTTGACCGATTCCATGCGGGCATATTCTTTGGCGATCAGCTTGAATTGCTCCTTGGTATCATTCGCCATATGGTACTTTGTAGGGTATTTCGAGCGGTTTTTTTCGAAATCCCATGAAAAACTTTGCAACCAACGATGTACTTCTTGAGCACCGACACTGACCGGTGCTCGATTAATTTTTAAAGCGTCGGTTGCCGCTTTTGTTGCAGCACTTATTGCCATTTGACTTCTCCTGTGTGTTAGTTACCGAAAAAATGAGTTCTTGTTGCAACGTGAGGTTGTTATTCGTTTGCAGACTCATTCACCAAAGGAAATGCATAGACCATGCCAACATAGCTTAATTTTGTATTACCGCTTATTTACAGATACTTACATCGATAAAACCTCTGCTGAAGAAGACATCTACAGTGTTGATGGCGTCTTATATATAAACAGTGTTCAATTTCTAAACGTATAGAAAATCACAAGGCTAAGCTCCACTCGACAACACGCCACCGTTTCAAAATGAGGGCAGGACATGAATTCTATAAACATAGTAACGCTCATGAAGGCTCGGCCATCGCCCCTGCCAATGAAAGATTAACCGCGTAGCCAGAATGGAGCGTAACGCGTCCCGGGACTTTCGAAGCCCCGCCCTTCCCGTATTCCGCTTGCGCTGTATACGGGCTACGCATTTTGGCTTCGCTGGAAGCGGTCGATAGCGATACAGCATGGGAATCTGTGCTAAGTAAGTGTCCAAAATTTATTTCCCGATTTGGCTAGTATCAGGTAACGCTGGAAGAAGTGTGCGCGGCATGGACGCCGCGCCCAAGCCTATAGGGATATATTCAGGGCGTCTTCCGGAAGCGTTACCTGATACTGGCCGATAAAACCGGGTAATTATTTTGAAACAATTACTAAGTTTGGTGCGGATGGACTGAAGACTTACAACGGTATTTTATTCTTCTCCGCTGTTGAATAACGACAATAAGCGGTCGATTTTTTCTTCGATGCGTTGCACGGACCGCTTCAACTCCTTCACTTCGTGTCGCTGTTTGGCCGTATTTTCATGTATATATTCGAAATGAACCTGAAAATATTTAGGTAAAGGAAAATCACGTTTATCGTTACTACGATGTTGAGTCGGCGATTTAAAATCTGCGGCGCCTGAATTTTCTCGTATATTCGATGTGAATGGCAAAATTGTCATGAATGTAGAGCCTGAAGGGTTAAAATGTCGGTAAAAATCGCGCGCATCGAATTTCGGATTGACCCGAAATTCGATAAATGAAAACCATAGCCCCGTTCGTCCGACATTTCCTTAAACGAGAGACTATATGCCTGCCTATTCTTCGCGAGCCAGCACGTAGCGGGCAATCGCTTGTAGTTGATTGTCGCTTAAATGAGAAAAACCGGGCATTTTCATGCTCTCCGGACGTTTTTTTCCCGGCGACCGAGTCCATCGAACAAAGCCTTCCGGATCATTGGCATAAATGGTTTTAATTTCAGGAATGGCCGGCCCGACAGTCGGCAATTCCGAATGATGACACGCTGCGCAATACTGCTGAAAATCGCCCTCGCCGGATTGACTTACCGCAGGCTTCATTCGTTCAATATAGTCCGCATCTTGCTTTGCCTGTAGGGCAGCAGCCCGGTAATTCGTCGTTTTTAACGCTATCGCCATATTATGGTCGGTCAAAGAATTAACCCGGTATTCATGGCGCGCATAGGCCATAATCAAAATCGAAATAGCAAACAAGCCCACAACTTTGTTAAAGTGTTTAAAGGCGTTCCTCGCTTGCTCGTTAAGGTCCCGCCAAATCAACCAGACAGCCGGTATAGCGGGCACGCCCCCTATAAATAACCAAATTGTAACCGTCCAGCTCATTCCTTCGGCGGGCAAGGTGATCCATGCAAGCATACCCGTCAATACCTGGACCAGCACCGCGCCTAAAGCGAATGAATAAAAGAATCGGCGAACATCGAGAATGCGCAGCGTGTTGACGGGCGCCTCCAAGGCAAAAGCACGCCGTCCCGTCAACCAAACCAAAAATAAAGAACTGATCAATACCGCTGCCGATAAGAAATGCAAATAACGAGGCAAGACATTGGGCAACAGCATGGCCGAGAAAAAGCCTTTGACCTCCGGCCAGCGCTCCGGAAATAACATTAAGTTGACGTTGGTCATGAAAATTAAAGGCACCAGCAAAAAAATCGTCGTTTCAAGGAACGCGATGCCGATATGCATTACCTTGAAATCGACAAAACGGTTCCACCAAAACTTGTGCGCATAAGCTGCCAAAAAAGCAATGGTCACCAGTGGAATCACCGCCATCCATACATCGCCCATCAAGGCGCTAGAAGCGTAAAATTGAGGCGCATACAACGTGTTGATAATCAGCAACGGAGCCACCCCCATTACGACAGCCAAGCTTTTGTTCACGGTAATACTGCGCATGATGTAATTGGCCAGCCGGTCGTAATCGGGTACATCTAAACCTTTAACCTGACACACCAAACTAAACAGCGAACCGCCCACCATCAAATGCACGAAAATGATATGTACAACAAAAGAAACGATCAACAAGATTTCCAATAAGCCTTCCGAGGCTGGTAAAGGCAAAGGTATATCGCGTGGAATCGGTGCATTCATTTATTTTCTCCAGGTAGGAAGCGTGATAAATCGGGTAATTGTCCGTACCGTGTCGATCCGGAGATACTATCGGGCCTTGGAATTCCGGTAATTTGAGCACCATGATACGGTTCCGTATTGATTTGCAGGGAGGCCAGATATGCCGCCAAGGCTTTGAGTTCGGTGTCGTTGCCCGGAAAGGGCGGCATGAAATAACGAGCGCCATGCATATTTTCCAAATAGGCGGCAATGACGTCCGCTTCCCAAGGCCGGTCTCCGTACATGCGGCGTAATTGATAGTCGATCCCGTTGACGCCCCTAACGGTATGACAACGCGTGCAGGCAAGAGCGAATATATCTTTGCCTGCCTGCAATCGATTGTCCTCACCGATCTCCCGGTTTGCGGCATAAGTAGCATGCTGAAGGATGCCGTCGCGCTTCAACAACGGGTATTCATCCACGCGTATGCCATTAGCATACATATATTGTCCAATTATAAAGGGTTTGCGAATAAACTCGCGAACACGTTCAAATTGCCCTAGCACGGCAAACAGTATCAATGTCGACACCCCATAGCGGTACAGACTTATTTCACCGGGGCGCTTGATGCTTCCCCGCAATACAATGCCGACATAAATCAGGCCCAGCACCATTAACCATTTGAGACTGTTATGCCAATTTACATATTCTTGTGTGGTAATAGCTACAGGAATACTGTCTAACATGTAAAGTGGCACTACCCGATAATACCAAATAGCGGCAACGACCAAAACCATCAGCCAGATACCTGACCAAAGCGATGTCAATTTAACTGCGGCTTTTTTAAATTGGATTTCACCATGGGTGTAAGCGCGGCGCTGAAAAAGACAAATCAAGCATAAGACAACACTTCCGCCCATCACCATCGCCAATGCGGTTCGAAAGGCCAATTGAGGCAAATACATCGGATTGAACAAACCCGAAAGCAACGTTTTATCGCTTAGCCAATTACCAGGATCCATCATAAAGCCGAGAATCGCCACGATAATTGCCATCGTTATCCAAGAAAAGACCGCTAGGAATATACCTAACCGGCAATGCAGCCATTTGCTTCGGGCATCGGTTTTCGATTTTTTCCAAGTTAAAAAGTACAATAAAATCAAACTGACTTCACTGACGAAAACGATCCATTCCGCGAACCATCCCCAGAAGAAAACCCGTATCAGGCTCCCTATCGCAGCAGGATTGACCAACGCCGCCGAAAACCAAATGCCCACGCCAGTTAGAGCGCCAACTGTAGTCGTCAATATGAATATGACTTTTAAAATGCGAAATGCCAGCATATCCCACTGCTGATTCATGGTCTTTATCCCTTTATATTCGAACAAAGCCACAAGCGGCAAAGCACCAATCGCAAAAGCGTGATTTATAATGACATGCAAAATCGCATCGAAAGCAATCAGCATTCGATTACCTAAAAAGTCAATATGAAAAATTGGAAAATCCATTGATTACCTCTAAATGTAGGCCGGTTCTTAACTGAAATTGCTGTTACCGGCTTAAATAATCGGCTTAACCCATCCTTAAATAATTGCCAACCATAGATTATCGATATCCCGACATAATTTATTCTTATGGCACTGCATTTGTTAAAGCAGGGTTAAAATGTTTATCGTGTAGTTTTTACGTTCTTGTTACCTACTGCATTCTTACTGAATAATCGTTCAATTTTGTCAAGTATGGTGATGCCTCTATCAAGGAAAGCCATGATCCCATCCTCTCCTGGGGGTCTTGACGGCAGTTCGAACGCCAAGGTTGGCGTGCAACCGACATCCTCGCTAGGCATACTTCACATTTTCTCGTTCTTAAACGGTTTTTCGGCCAAAAGGGAGTAAAAAACCGCTGGTCCCGAAGAAAGATTGTGCAAAGCTCCGGCCACTCGGTCATTTTTATCGACAACAATTAACGTGCCATTATGCCTGTCATTCAAGCCGCGTATGGTCAATTGTCCCGGCGACTTTCTAAGTCTTGAAAGATAAGGTTTTAATGAGTCAGATCGAATCATGCTGAATTAAAACCTTCCATCGCCCCCCCCCTAAATCTTGAAGCTTGAACGTCCAATAAATTTACACTGTCGAAAAAATAGACAAGATGAATTCAGTGCCGAGCAATCGAATACCTTCCTCTATCGCTTATATTTGTATTATTTAATCAATTCGCAACATTTTCAGATCATCTTTAAGTGTCCGGATTTCGTCATTAAGAATCCCGCCATCGCTCCTTAACCGGATAAGCAGACATTAAAAACATCTCGATAGGTCGCTGCTTTACGGATATCGCGAATTGCAGTAGTATTGCCGGGCATTTCATCCCTTGTGATCTTTGTATTTTTATATTTTCGACCGGGCACCAGTAGATAATTTCTTACCGGTATTAACGTTTTCCATCATTCATTGACCGACTCATGTCAACAAACGAAACGCTGCCTTCCAATTTCATTCGCCAGATCATTAATAGCGATCTGAAACAAAACAAAAACGACGGCAAAGTCGCCACGCGGTTTCCTCCGGAACCGAACGGCTATTTGCACATCGGTCATGCCAAATCGATTTGCTTGAATTTCGGCATCGCGGGTGAGTATCAGGGCACCTGCAACCTTCGTTTCGACGATACGAATCCCGAAAAAGAAAGCGTCGAATACATGGAAGCGATCGAACGCGACGTGAGTTGGCTAGGCTTTCAATGGCACGAACTTCGCCATGCCTCCGATTATTTCGAACAGCTTTACGATTACGCCGTCGAGTTGATTCAAAAAGGCTTGGCCTATGTCGATAGCTCGACACCCGAACAAATGCGTCAGCATCGGGGCACGCTGACCGAACCCGGCAAGGAAAGCCCGGACCGCAACCGACCTATCGAAGAAAACTTGGACTTGTTCACGCGCATGCGCGCTGGCGAATTTGCCGACGGGCAATACGTCTTGCGGGCGAAGATCGACATGGCTTCGCCGAACATCAACATGCGCGACCCGGTCATTTACCGAATTCGCCGCGTACATCATCACCGCACCGGCAACCAATGGTGCGTTTATCCGATGTACGACTATACGCATTGTATTTCCGACGCGATCGAAGGCATCACGCATTCGCTGTGCACGCTCGAATTCGAAGACCATCGACCGCTCTATGACTGGGTACTCGACAACATTACGATTCCCTGCCATCCGCAGCAAATCGAATTCGCGCGACTGCAACTCGAATACAGCATCGTCAGTAAGCGTAAACTGAATCAACTGGTCATCGAAAAACATGTCGGCGGCTGGGACGATCCGCGCATGCCGACGCTCGCCGGCCTGCGCCGCGCGGGCGTGACGCCGGCCGCGATCCGCGACTTTTGCGAACGCATCGGCATCACCAAAAAAGATTCGTGGATTGAAATGGCCGTTCTGGAAAACTGTATCCGCGAAGATTTGAATGAAAATGCCCCGCGCGCGATGGCGGTGCTAAGCCCGTTGAAGCTGATCATCGATAACTATCCGGACGACAAAGTCGAAGCGCTCGAGCTCGGCAATCATCCGCAAAAACCGGAACTCGGAACGCGTAAAGTCGAGTTCAGCAAGGTTTTATATATCGAACAGGACGATTTCGCCGAAAATCCGCCGCCTAAGTACAAACGCCTAGTCGAAGGCGGCGAAGTTCGTCTACGCGGCGCCTACGTGATCCGGTGCGACCGCATCGTCAAAGACGAAAACGGATCAATCATAGAGCTGCATTGCAGTTACGATCCGGACACATTAGGTAAAAATCCGGAAGGTCGTAAAGTCAAGGGCGTGATTCATTGGGTCAGCGAACGCCATTCCGTACCTGCTGAAATACGCTTGTACGATAGGCTATTCAGCCAGCCGAATCCCGATTCGCTCGATAACTTTCTGGACGCTTTGAATCCGGATTCGCTGGAAATACTAACCGAATCGCGCGTCGAGTCGAGCCTTACCGATGCGCCGCCTGAAAGCCGTTTCCAATTTGAACGCATGGGTTATTTCTGCCTTGATGCGATAGACAGCACTCCCGGCAAGCCGGTCTTCAACCGAACCGTTACGCTACGAGATACCTGGGGAAAATAAATACCTAGTTCAACCGTTGAACCTAAAAAGAGCAGTTGAGAGCCTCAAACTACCGTTCGCCCTGAGCCCGTCGAAGGGTCAACGGTAGTTTGAGGCTTCACCACGACGGTGAAAGTGTTGTAGACCCTTCATGCTTCGACTTAGCTCAGCACGAACGGTCTACAACACATGTCAACTGCTCTTTTTACTGTGAAAGTTCGTAGATATAGACTCTTTATCTAATTTTTCGATATACGGAGCTCGTCAGAGAAAATGCCGGTTCCGGAGAGGGTGCGGTTGCTCGACCGACAGGCGTCGGCGGGCACTGCCGAAATTTGAAGTGCGAAAGGTATAAAAGCCGCAAGCCACATAAATCATTGCTTTCAAAAAAGCGCATTTTGAGGTTGAATAAGATCAAACGCATACTTTTTAACATCTTGAATTTAAATAAATTCCAAATTAATAATCGCTGCTATACTGCTCTATCGAAATTCAAATGTCAGCATTAGCGCATGGAAGCGCCTGGGTGTTCGCAAAGGTCCTGACGTCATGAATGCTGAGCATTCACGTCGTTCTTTGACGGGTACCCCAGCGCCGAAATTTGACTATCAAATGGGATAAATCCCATCATCACCCCACTGACTGTATGCCCCTTGACTTCAATCAAACCCCCTTCGGTACTAGCCTTCGTCGATGGGCGCCTCAATTACTGACCGGCCTAATGCTTATTATCGGAGTCGGCACTACCGCTTTTTTTTGGCAACACGCACGCGAGGAGAACTCGGATAGTCTAGGCACCGCCTTCGAATTATCGGCAAATCAAATTACCCAAATTATCGGCAACAGGATCGATATCTATATAGTCCTCATGAAAGGGGTCAAAGGCTTTTTTGAGGGTTCGGACGACGTCACTTTAGAGGAATTCCGCGACTATGTGAGCGCGCTGCAAATCCACAAAAACTTGCCCGGCATTCAGGCAGTAGGACTGGTGATACCTGTCGCGCATGCCGACAAAAACCGGCATATCGCCGAAATTCGGCAACAAAACATACCGAACTACCAAATCAAACCGGGTGGCGATCGAGAACAATACGCCCCCATTACCCGTCTCGAACCCTCGACAGCAGAAAACCGGAAAGCCTTGGGATTCGATGCCTACACCGTGCCCGCCGCACGAGAAGCCTTGCAACGGTCGCGCGACACCGGCGAAGTCATCATGACTTCAAGAGTTATTCTCGTACAAGATGACGATAAAACCGATACATACGCCTTTGTGATGTATTTACCTATCTATAAACTCGATTCGATAAGCGACCGGCAATCGGCCATTTCGGCCTGGGTCGACGTCCCTTTTCGTATCAACGATCTGATGGTCGGATTACGCGAAGAACTCAACCCGACTATCGAACTCGAAATTCATGACGGAGAGCCCCTATCGAATCAGACGCGGATATATCACTCGAGTGACTTAGCCGCGGATCGGCTATCCGGCAACCGCAGACTGGAAACACGACGTCAAATCAATATCGCAGGTCGGCAATGGACCTTGCTAATGCGCACCACTCCGGCTTTCGAAGCCGGCATCGCCCAACATAACCCTGCATTGATCGCTAAGACCGGTATAGCGCTGACACTGTTACTCGGCATACTAACTTGGCAACTTGCCAAAAACCACAAAAGCACTAAACAGCGTTACCGGCAACTCTTCGATCAATCGAGCGACGGCTTACTGGTGATGCGCCGAGCCGACCATGGCTTCATCGACGCCAACCCTTCCGCATTAAGACTGCTGGGTTATCGCCATGAAGAACTGTTGCACCTGCAGTTACAAGACATCCTGACTCACGATGAATTGCCGAAATCGACTCCCTGCGCCGATAAAATCATGTCCGATACGGCGCATGCTGAAGAATGGACTTGTCTGCGTAAGGACGGCTCCGAGTTTACAGCTGAGGTCTGTGTTCACAAACTTGATGCCCGGCATTGTTTCGCGATCTTACGCGACTTGACAGAACGCAAAAAGGCCGAGCAACGCATCGAACGCTTGACACAGCTCTACCAAGCACTTAGCGAAATTAATCAAGCCATCGTGCGCACGGGAAACCAGGTCGATTTATTCCAATTAGCCTGTCGATGTGCGGTTGAGCGTGGCGGCATGGCGCTTGCCTGGGTAGGTCAACTCGACAGAATGGACTCCCGAATCAAATCCGTCGCCGCATTCGGCGAGGGAATAGAATATCTTAAAGATCTGACATTATCTTCCGACCCTTCAATTCCTGAAGGCCGCGGCCCCACGGGCACGGCCTTACGTGAAAACCGCGCTATCATAGTTAGTGACTATATCAATGATCCGATGACTCAATACTGGCAGGATAGGGCCAAACGATTCGGCTGGGCTTCGGGTGCCGCATTCCCTATTCAACGTAACGGCGAAGCCTTTGCGATACTGACGGTTTACCACGACCAACGGGGCGCCTTTGATGATGAAGTCGTGAGTTTGCTCAATGAAATCGCCATCGACATCGGCTTTGCTCTGGACAATGTCGACCGAGAAAATCAGCGGCTAAAACTACAACAAGAATTGTCTAGCTATTATCAGCACATTACACATATCATCGATGTGAACCCGGCCATCATTTATGCGCTAAAAGCACAATCTCTTGATGAGAACGATTTCGTGATCGATTTTATCAGCGTAACCGCGCGGAACATGACCGGCTATCCACTTGAAGAATGGCACGCACCCGGATTCTGGATCACTCATGTTCATCCGAATGATCGACAACTCGCATTACAAGCCCAGCAGCGCTTACTGAAACAAGGCAGAATTAATTACCAATACCGATTCTTGCATGCCGACGGTCATTATTGTTGGATTCACGATCAATCGATCCTACATCGGGATAATACCGGACAACCTTTGGAAATCATCGGCACCTGGCTAGACATCACCGAACAAAAACAGGCTGAAGAGAGGGCTCATGAACAAGCACGTCTGCTAGCCGAGTCGCAAGCTATCGCTCATGTCGGCAGTTGGGTTATCGAGATACCGAACAATCGAGTCATTTGGACCGAAGAATCCTATCGGTTATTTGGTCTTTCTTCGGGAAAAGACCCGTTCACCCTCGATTACTTTCTTCACCTGCTGAATCCCGCCGATATCGAAACGATGCAAACCTGGATAGCGGACTGCTTAGCCGGAAAACAGCCCGAAGGCATCGAATTCAGAACACGTCCGATAAAAGGCAGATGCCGCTGGATATTCGGAACAGGCGAACTCGAAACCAAAGAAAACGGCGAACCACTGCGCATTATCGGTACCCTTCAAGACACCACAGAACGCAAAATTGCCGAAAACGCTTTACGGGATAGCGAAGCGCGCTATCGTCAACTTTTTGCGGCCAATCCTTTGCCGATGTGGGTCTACGATCTCGACAGTTTGGCATTCCTTGCCGTCAATGATGCAGCAGTTATACAGTACGGTTATAGCCGAGAAGAATTTCTAAGCATGACGATAGCGGACATTCGCCCTGTCGAAGACCTCGAGGAACTATACGAGAATATCCGGCAAACCGCTCTAACCATGGATCAATACAACGAAGCATCCATTTGGAGACATCGCAAGAAGGACGGCTCCCTAATCTGGGCCGAGATAACCGGCCACACGCTAACATTCGAAAACCGCAATGCCGAAATCATTCTTGCCCACGACGTTACTGCGCGCATCAATGCGGAACAACAATTACGGCTCCATGCACAAGTCTTTCAATCCAGCCAAGAAGGCATCATCATCACCGACGCCGAAAACAACATTATTTCGGCTAATCCCACCTATATCGAACTCAGCGGATACACAGAAGAGGAAGCGCTCGGCAAGAATCCCCGTCTGATCTCGTCAGGTTTACAAGATAAGTCATTCTACGAAAACATCTGGCAGGAAATCCATCAACGCGGACATTGGCAAGGCGAAGTCATCAATCGCCGCAAAAATGGCGATCTGTATCCACAGTGGCTTTCGATCACTGTGATTCGTAATCCGCAAGGCCGAATCACTCATCATATCGGCATCATGAGCGACCTGACCGAACACAAAGCGGCCGAGGAGCGCATCCAATTTCTGAGTCATTTCGACATATTGACTCAATTACCTAACCGTAGTCTGCTCCGCGATAGAACCGAACTAGCAATAACCGGCGCCAAACGAGCGAATGCCCGCATTGCATTGATGTTTATCGATCTCGACCGCTTCAAAATCATTAACGATTCGCTAGGCCCCACTATCGGCGACCGGTTACTGGTGGAAATTACCGCTCGACTGGTCGATCATTTACATCCTAACGATACGTTATGCCGACAAGGCGGCGATGAGTTCATTTTATTGATGCCGAACACCGATACCGAAAGCGTCGCCCACGTCGCTCAAACCATTCTACAACTGATCGCCCAACCGTTTGTTATCGAAGATCATCGTTTGACACTGACGGCCAGTATCGGCATTGCCGAATTCCCCCAAGACGGAAACAATTTCGAACAGTTGTCGCAAGCCGCCGACGCCGCCTTATTCCGCGCCAAGGGGACCGGTCGCAATAATTTTCAATTTTTTACACGACAATTGCACGAACAAGCCAACCGGTTATTACAAATCGAAAATGAACTGCATCTAGCCCTTGAGCGAAATGAACTGCTGCTCTATTATCAACCGCAGGTAGATGCGAAAACTTCGACGATTATCGGTTGCGAAGCATTGGTTCGCTGGCAACATCCCGAAAAAGGCATGATTCCACCGGGACAGTTTATCCCTATCGCCGAAGAAAGCGGCTTGATCTTGAAAATAGACGACTGGGTGCTAAAAACCGCAATTCGCCAAATCGTCTCGTGGCAGGCTGAAGGCCTGCCCGTCGTTCCTGTTTCTGTTAATCTGTCGGGACTGCAATTTCAACAAGCGTCACTCTATGAAACAGTCGCCCAACTATTACAGATGAATCGGCTCGACCCGGCAATGCTGGAACTCGAATTAACCGAGGGTATAGCAATGGACAATTCCGAACGCACGATCAGCCTACTCCGTCGATTTCATCAGCTCGGCATCTCACTTTCGATCGACGATTTCGGAACCGGTTATTCGTCGCTCGCTTATCTCAAACGTTTCCAAATAGACAAGCTTAAAATCGATCAATCGTTCGTACGCGAGCTGGGCCGCGACCCGGAAGACGAAGCAATCGTCAGTGCCATCATCGGCATGGCCAAAAGCCTGGGTTTCAAAACCATCGCCGAGGGCGTAGAAACACGCGATCAATTGGAATTTTTACTCCATAATCAATGCGATCAAATTCAAGGCTATTATTTCAGCAAACCGCTACCGGCAAACGAGTTCGCCGAACGACTGCGCAGCAATGATTTATACATCGGTCAAACTAGATAAGCAGCAATTCCCAGTTTGAGCAGTTTCGCCGACTTTAGGGTGTGGGGTATGCCTGTCGAGAAACGCCGTAAACCCATCCATGAGGGCTTGGCGGCAGCTAAGCGCCAAGGATGGCGTGAATGCAGATTGTGCAAGAGCAAAAATCTGTCCCGCTGCCGACATTCTCGCCAAGCATACCCACACCCTTTTTGATCTCCCAATTGGATATTGCCGCAAGATAAGTCATTCAAGCACATGCCCTTTACCTGTCAAATTCCGATGCGGGTATACCTTTCGCACTTCAAATTTCGGCAGCGCCCATTGGCGGGCGCCCCGGTGCCGAATTTTGATCTACGATAGGTATAAATAAATCTCTGATCTATACCGATCGCATATTTCGGCACGAGCATTTGGAGGCGCCGAAACTTAATGTCATAGAAGTATGACTTTATTGCGTTTTACAACCTGATATAATAATTACTTAAATATTTCGATAAATTTCTTTAAGATATACCTTTCGCAATTAAAATTTCGGCGATGCTTAGCGCCGGAGTGATCGGTCCCTCACTTAATGCTAGGTGAGAGACCAGCATGGATGCTGGCATAGAGCCTACATGGAAGTATTCACTCAGCACCTAAATTGCATAGCCATTGACCATGGTTAATAGCCTTAGATAATTAGGTGCTGGGTTCACAGAGTCCTTCGACGGTCACCCCCCGGTGCCGAATTTTGATCTACGATGGGTATATAAGCCTGCATATTCCTGTAAAATCCTTTTCCAGCCATCAATTCCCATCCTAATTTCGGGGTACGTCTAACCTATGTTACGTAAAATACTGATTGCCAACCGCGGCGAAATCGCCGTACGCATCATTCGCGCCTGCGCCGAAATGGGCATTCGCTCCGTCGCTATTTATTCGGAAGCCGACCGCTTCGCCCTTCACGTTAAAAAAGCCGACGAATCCTATTGTATCGGCAGCGAACCGATGTCCGGTTATCTCAATATTTATGCTTTGGTGAATCTGGCGGCAGCGACAGGCTGCGATGCCATTCACCCGGGCTACGGCTTTTTGTCCGAAAATGCCTTATTCGCGAAAGCCTGCAAGGAACGAGGCTTGATCTTCATCGGTCCCGATGCGGAAGTCATACATCGTATGGGCGATAAAACCGAAGCACGCAAAGCGATGGTTGCAGCCGGCATTCCGGTCACTCCTGGCTCGAGCGGCAATCTCGAATCGGTTGAAGAGGCATTAGAGATGGCCGAATCAATCGGTTATCCGATTATGCTGAAAGCGACTTCCGGCGGCGGCGGCCGTGGCATACGTCGCTGCGACAATGCCGAAGAACTGCAGCGCAATTACAGCCGCGTAATCTCAGAGGCTACCAAAGCCTTCGGCAGCGCCGACGTGTTTCTTGAAAAATGTATTGTTAACCCGAAGCATATCGAAGTACAAGTACTGGCCGATCACCACGGCAATGCGATACACCTCTACGAACGCGATTGCTCGATTCAGCGCCGCAATCAAAAACTGATCGAAATTGCGCCGTCGCCGCAACTCGACGAAGCGCAACGCCAGTACATCGGCGGCTTAGCCGTGATCGCGGCAAAATCGGTCGGCTATACCAATGCCGGTACCGTCGAATTTCTGCTCGACGATAACGACCGCTTTTATTTCATGGAAATGAATACGCGCGTTCAGGTCGAACACACGATCACCGAAACCGTGACCGGCGTCGATATCGTCGAGGAGCAAATCCGTATCGCAGCCGGTTTGCCGTTGCGTTTTAAACAGCACGAAATCGTTCGTCGCGGTTATGCCATCCAGTTTCGCGTCAATGCCGAAGACCCGAAGAACAGTTTTCTACCGAGCTTCGGCAAGATTACACGTTATTACGCGCCGGGCGGGCCGGGCGTACGCACCGACACCGCGATTTACACCGGCTACGAAATTCCGCCGTATTACGATTCGATGGTCGCGAAGGTCATCGTTAATGCGCTGACTTGGGAGGACGCGATTCAACGCGGTGAGCGAGCGCTCAAAGACATGGGCTTATTCGGCATTAAAACGACGATTCCGTATTATCTACAGATCCTGAAACACCCCGAGTTCCGCACGGCCTGTTTCAATACCGGTTTCGTCGAACAGCACGGCGAACTCGTCAATTATTCTAACAAGCCGCGCCCCGAAGTGCTCGCGAGTGTCATCGCTGCGGCGATGGCCTCACATACCGGCTTGTGATTTCCTGATTCAAAAAACCGACTGCCGACAAGATTCAATAGGATACAAAATGCCAAAAGTTCATATTACCGATGTGATATTGCGCGACGCCCACCAATCGCTGATCGCGACACGACTACGCACCGAAGACATGCTCCCTGCATGTGAAATGCTCGACAATATCGGCTACTGGTCGCTCGAATGTTGGGGCGGCGCGACTTTCGACGCATGCCTGAGATTCCTAAAAGAAGACCCGTGGGAACGTCTCAATAAACTGAAAGCCGCGCTACCGAACACGCGCCTGCAAATGCTGCTAAGGGGGCAAAATCTGCTCGGTTACCGCCACTATTCGGACGATGTCGTTAAGGCCTTCATCGAACGAGCCGCCGCGAACGGAATGGACGTCTTTCGCATTTTCGATGCGTTGAACGACGTACGCAATCTGCAAACCGCCATAGAAGCCGCCAAGGCGACCGGTAAACATGCACAGGGGACGCTATGTTACACGACCAGTCCCGTGCATGATGTAAACAGTTTCGTGACATTAGCCAAGGAGTTGTCCTTGATGGGCTGCGACTCGATCGCGATCAAGGACATGGCCGGCTTGCTAACGCCCTACGCAGCTTCGGAACTGGTCAAAGCACTGAAAGACACGATCGACTTACCGTTGCATCTACACACACACGCCACTTCCGGACTCGCCGAAATGTGTCAAATCAAAGCCGTCGAAGCCGGCTGCGAGCACATCGACACCGCACTGTCGTCCTGGTCCGGCGGCACGAGCCATCCGCCTACCGAAAGCCTGGTCACGGCGTTGAAAGGCACCGATTACGATACCGGTCTCGACCTCGACAAACTGCAAACCGTCAACAACTACTTCGCCGAAGTGCGCAAGAAATACCGCCGCTTCGAGAGCGAATTCACCGGTATCGACACACGCGTACACGTCTTTCAGGTGCCGGGAGGCATGATCTCGAATCTCGCGAACCAATTGCGCGAACGCAATGCACTGGACCGAATCCAGGAAGTTTACAAAGAAATTCCCGAAGTTCGTAAAGATCTGGGCTATCCGCCGCTGGTCACGCCGACATCGCAAATTGTTGGCACGCAAGCCGTATTGAACGTATTGACCGGTAAACGCTATGAAACGATCACCAACGAGGTCAAACGTTACCTGCAAGGCGGCTATGGCAAGGCACCGGCCCCGGTCAACGAGAACCTACAAAATAGAGCCATCGGCAAGGAAGAGCCGATCGACTGCCGACCGGCCGACTTACTCAAGCCCGAGTTCGAGCATTTACGTACCGAAATCGGCCATTTGGCGTTGAATGACGAGGACGTGCTCAGCTATGCGATGTTCCCGGAAGTCGGCAAACAGTTTCTCGAGCAGCGTTCGAACGACAATTTGGTTCCCGAACCGTTGGAAATTGAAACTCAGGCAACCGATGCCGTGCAAAAAGCGCCGACCGAATTCAATGTCGCGCTCCACGGCGAAGCCTATCATGTCAAAGTGACCGGTGCCGGACCCAAAAACCAAAGTCTTCGCCATTTCTATTTCATGGTCGACGGCGTGCCGGAAGAAATCGTCGTGGAAACACTCGACGAAATCGTCCTGGACGGCGGCACGCAGGGTGCGGTAAAAAGCACGATTTCAAGTAAACGCCGCAGGCCATCCTCGGAAGGCGATGTCACAGTCAGCATGCCTTGTAACATTCTCGAAGTCTTGGTTAAAGTCGGCCAATCAGTCACAGCCGGTCAAGCTGTTTTGATTACCGAGGCGATGAAGATGGAAACGGAAATCACCGCACCGATCTCGGGTACCGTAAAAGCCGTGCATGTCGTCAAAGGCGAACCGGCCAATCCGGATGAAGTGTTGGTAGAAATCGAGGCCGCATAAGAAAATGACTGAAACGGTTTTTGCCGACGATGCCGCAATCGCTAAAGCGGTTGAATTGTTGAATCAAGGCCGTTTAGTCGCCTTCCCAACCGAAACGGTTTACGGTCTCGGCGCCGACGCCGGCAATGCCGAGGCCGTAACCGGCATATTCAAGGCCAAAGGCCGTCCGGCCGATCATCCTCTGATCGTTCATATCGCAAACCCCGCCCAGTTATCGGACTGGGCAAGCACGGTGCCGGCAACGGCTCAATGCCTGGCGAAACGCTTCTGGCCGGGACCGCTAACCTTAATCTTGAAGAAACGTCCCGAAGTGCCGAATACAGTCACCGGCGGACAAGACACGGTAGGCCTGAGAATTCCCGATAACCCGGTTGCCTTGCGACTCTTGCGAGCATTCGGCGGCGGCATTGCCGCACCTTCAGCCAATCGATTCAAGCGCGTCAGCCCAACGCAAGCCTCGCATGTCGCCGAAGAACTTGACGGATTGGTCGATTTGATTTTGGACGGCGGACCTTGCCGAGTCGGCGTCGAATCGACCATCATCGATTTAAGCGGAGCAAGCCCCTTGCTGTTAAGGCCCGGCAGCATCACTAAAGCCGAAATCGAACAGGAACTGCAATGCGAATTGACCGTGATAAGCACTACGAGCAACGATACGCCCCGTGCGCCCGGACAAATGGCCGTGCATTACGCGCCAACAACCCCGACTCGTTTGTGCCCTTCCGAGCAACTTAACGAAACGATTAGGCAATTGTCCGAACAAGGAAATAAAATCGGTTTACTGGCATTTCGCTTCGAACCGAACTTATCGATGACTATCATTCATTTACCTGAAACTGCCGAAGCTTATGCACAAGGTTTGTACGCAGCCCTACGCGAACTGGATCGCCTAGGATTGGACGTCATTCTGGTCGAACAACCCCCAGAATCCAATGAATGGCATGCAATCAACGACCGTTTGAAAAAAGCGGCTGCGGCATTTTAGTCTTGGCCACACTGCTACGGAAAAGTCCTTAATGGCAGTAATTCTAAGCCCCTGGTTTTCGTTCAGTTTCTTGGGCCTGGATCGCTGTTATCACAACGGTATTGACGATATCGTTTACGGTACAGCCTCGGCTTAAATCGTTGACCGGTTTATTCAAGCCTTGCAAAATAGGCCCGATGGCAATCGCTCCGGACGAGCGCTGAACTGCTTTATAAGTATTGTTGCCGGTATTTAGATCGGGAAAAATAAATACGTTCGCTTGCCCTGCCACCTCGCTGTCCGGCATTTTGGTCTTGGCAACACGGCTATCGATCGCCGCATCGTATTGAATCGGCCCTTCCAGTTTCAATTCCGGTTTCAATCGTTTAGCCAATTCGACTGCCGACCTAACCTTATCGACCGCCTCGCCTTTTCCGGACTCGCCGGTTGAATAAGAAAGCATCGCAACGCGTGGCGTGATATTGAACATACTCGCGGTTTGCGCGGAACTAATCGCAATATCGGCTAATTGTCTGGAATTAGGATTCGGATTGACCGCGCAATCCCCATAAACCAGCACCCGGTCTTCCAAGCACATGAAAAAAACGCTAGAGACGATCGATGTTCCCGGTTTGGTTTTGATGATTTCAAAGGCCGGCCTGATCGTATGCTGGGTCGTATGTATTGACCCGGAAACCATTCCGTCGGCAAGATTATGGTGTACCATCATCGTCCCGAAAAAACTGACATCTGTCATAAGATCAAACGCCAATTCGTAATGAACGCCCTTATGCTTGCGTAACTCGAAATAAGTTTCGGCAAATTTCTGACGCAGTTCGGAAGTCATCGGATCGATAATCTCGATGTCTTCTAATTGCAAAGCCATCGCAGCGATTTTTTGCTTGATCGTTTCTTCATTACCTAGCAGCGTCAACTTGACGGCTCCCCTAAGGAAAAGAATTTCGGCCGCTCTTAAAATGCGTTCTTCCCCGCCTTCCGGCAATACAATGTGTTGCGGATTGGCTTTGGCGCGCTGCAAAATTTCATATTCGAACATGATCGGCGTCACGCGCGGCGTTTTGCGCGTAAACAGGCGCTGCTGCAGCTCCTGCATGTTGATATTGTCTTCGACCAAACTCAAGGCCGTGGCGATCTTGCGTTCGTTATTGGAATTTAAACGCGCATGCACTCGAGTAACATTCATCGCTGTCGTGAAGGTGTCGGTGGCGACGCCTAAAACAGCAAACGGCAAAGCACCCAATCCTTCGATTAAATATTGCACCTGCGGCGCGGGCTCTTGCTCTCCGGTCAGCAATAAACCGGCAATTTGCGGATAACTTTTCGAATGATAAGCCATCAAACAAGCCAGAATGATATCCGAACGATCCCCGGGCGTAATGATCAAATCGCCTTTCTCAATGTAGTCGAGAAAATCCGAAACTAACATCGCCGCAACCTTGTAGTTATAAACTTCAAGGTTGAGCGTTTCGAAATCATGCGATAAAAACTTTGCATTCAACGACCTGGCAATATCGCCCATACTGGGCTTTTCCAGTGACGGTTCGGAGGGTACGACATAAACAGGAAAGTTGGATTGCGGATCGTGTCCGAATTGGTCTCTAAGTTCGCCAACCTGAGCCGCCGGAACACTGTTGATCACCGTTGCCAACAGGACAGCATTTTTTTCCTGAATATCATGTCGGAGCCCGGCCAAAGCATCGATTATTTGTTCATTGGATCGATTGCCTCCTTGAATAATTGGCATCAACAGACAATCTAAATTGTTCGCGACATCGGCATTAAAATCGAACTCAAAAATCGACTCGCCGCTTTTATAATCGGAACCGACACAAATCACATGATCCGATTGAATTTTTAAGCTTCGGTATTTAGCGAGAATCAGTTTTATTAAATCGTCATAACGATCATGAGCCAATAGGCGCCGAGCTTCCTCATCGGTGCATCCGTACATCGATTCGTACGGCCACTCGAGCTGATAACGATAGGTTACCAGTTCAATCAAGTCGTCCTTTTCCTCTCCTGCATGAATAATAGGCCGAAAAAAACCGATCTTTTGGGCAAGTCCGGAAAACATTTCGATCATGGCCAACATGATCACCGATTTACCGCTGCCCTGCTCGGCACCGGTTATATAAATATTTTTAGAAACTTGGGACATTTTTGTTTAAAGAATCAATTATGGAGAAAGAATTATTTCTGGTTCCCACGGTCCTCCGTGGGAACCCATACCTTGGTTTGTCGAGGCAAGACCGGTATGCATCCCAAGCAGGGGCGGTAGGAATGATGAAAGAGGCTGAATGATGTCAATAGTCTTTAGGGTTTCGCAATAAAAACATACTTCCTGAAACTATGAGCTTTGTAGTGACTTCAGCAACTCATACAAGGCGTTATCGTTTTGCCATATTTTGCAAGCAATTGTATTTTTTGGGCTCTGCCATGCCCGGGTTTATCATAAGACTAATGCGACAGTAGCGAGTTAATATATTCCAAATCATTTTCGCTCAGACTGCTGGCTGCTTGTTTCAGGCGAATACTGTTGATCAGATAATCGTAACGGGAGCGCGCATGATCTCGTTTTGCACGATAAAGGTTTCTTTGTTCGGCTAATATTTCCACCATGGTTCGAGTACCGACATCTAAACCGGCCTCGGTTGCTTCCAACGCACTCTCCGCCGACTTAACGGCCGATTGCAATGCGCCGACGCGACTGATACTGGCATTCACGCCTCGGTAGGCATTGTTCACCTGACGTATCACGGCGCGCTTTGCCGCGATCAGATTTTGTTTGGCCGCCTCAAACTCTTGCCTTGCTTGCCGGGTACGCGAATTCACCGCACCGCCTTCGAATAGCGGCACATTCAATTGCAAACCGATGCTTTGCGTGTCGCCGCGAAAACCGAAAGTACTGGTATTATCCGACACGCCATAGGAACCGACGATATCTAATTGCGGCAGATGACCGCTGTTTTGCAAATCGACGGCCTTCCTGGCAAACTCTGCCTGATTGAATGCCGAAATGATAGAAAAGTTGCCGTTTAGCGCCGCATCGCTCCATGCCTTCATTTCATTGGGCTCAGGGACAATCAACGGCAACTCTTTTCCTATGGGACTAAGCTCCTCGTCAAATTCGCCGATGATTTCACGCAAAGCTTCCTTTTGATTATCGAGGTTATTATCCGCTTCGATTTCATTAGCTAAGGCTAAGTCATGAGCAGCCTTCGCTTCATAAACATCGGTGATCGCAATCAAACCGACTTCGAAACGCTGCTGAGCTTGTTCCAGTTGACGAGCAATCGCATTTTTTTCGGCAACCGCAAAGTCTAGACCGTCCTGCGCAGACAACACGTTGAAATAAGCCTCGGTGATTTTGACCATTAAGTTCTGTAGTTCCGCTAAATATTCGGCTTCGGTCTGAGCAATTTGATTATCCGACTGGCTTAATTGAATCCAGTGATCCCAATGAAAAACCGGCTGCACAAAATTAAGGCTAAAAGTGTTATTCCAAAACTCTTGATTAGTCTGCGGACCTCGAAAATCGAAACCGGCACCGGCTTTTTTGTTGTGAAGCCATTCCCGGCTACTAGCCCCGGTAGCCGAAAGACTGGGCAACAAACGAGCAATTCCTTGATCCTTGGATTCCGCGTTGGCATACTGCCGTGCAAGCGCTTGCTTTAATATCGGATCGTTTTCAAGTGCTTGCGTATAAACCTCAACAAGATCTTGCGCAAAGGACTGACTTTGAATAAGTAAAGCAAATAGCCCTACGACGGCGCTTTTAAAAAAATAAAGCTTGCTACTATTCATTTATGGATGAACCCGGTTTAAACATATTAATTCGACCCATGTCTCCATCCTGGAACACAGTAGGTGTTAATTCTAACACCTACACCCTAAAAAATTTCGTTACTATTTTATTTTCTCAACGACTGATTATAGGAATTATCCGTAACCAATAATAAAAGTAAAATTAGAAGTTTAAATAGCTCATTTAAAGTAAAATTTTGTTTTATATTTTTTATTAATGTTCTTTAAACCTGTTGCCATGAAAAAAATCGAACACCTTCTCATTATCGTCATTTTCAGTATACTTTCCAGCGGTTGCGCCAGTTTCGGACGAGGCATCGCCGAAGCTTATTTCCAAAAACAAGAAGCCGCCGATACCCGATTATGCGAAGTTACCGGCAGTCCTTTTGAAGGTATCAAACCGCATCTAAAAAATCCGATCGGCAAAATGAAAGTGCTGATAGTCCATGGTGTCGGCGATAGACTGCCGGGCTATTCAACGCAATTTCTCGAAAAGCTTGCCAAATCGCTGAACTTAACTGTCAGAGCTAAACGTAACAAAGATATTTTTTTGCGTGATCCTTTGGACGAATCGAAAAAACTCGGCAATTTGAGAATTCATCGCTTATTGAATAAGGAGCGAGATCAAGAACTGTTGTTTTACGAGCTCACTTGGTCCGAAATCACCGCTCAACAAAAATCGATTCTGGCCTATGACAACTCCGGCGAGTACTCCTTTCGCCGCGCCGAGGTCAACGATGTATTGAAACGTTTTTCCAACGATACCGGACCCGATCCGATTATCTATCTCGGCGATAGCCGAGAAGATATTTTGATTTCATTTACCCAATCGTTTTGCTGGATGACTAAAGGCCTATGGGACGATTTACCCGACCAGCAGGCAAAAAGCTGTACTTTCGACGATTTAGCGGCGGTTGAAAATTTAAAAAACGACCAATACGCGGTCGTATCACATAGTCTCGGCAGCCGAATCACAATCGATGGATTGCAACGGCTTGCCCGCTTTTTCAGCGATAGCAGTTTCAGGCCGGAACTCGACCGCCCGAAAGAATTGGTAAAAGCCCTGCAACAAAAAATCATTCCGATATACATGATGTCGAATCAACTTCCGATGCTGCAGATGGGGCGGCAATTACCGGAAATCACGGGCCAACAGAGTGCCTTTTGCAGTCCCGAAGGCGAACATTATGATAAAAGAATTCTGAGCGAAACACCGATTATCGCCTTCAGCGACCCGAACGATTTATTGAGCTATGCGATACAGCAGAATTTTGTCGATAGATTCATCGACTCGAGACTGTGCGCTGAAGTCACCAACATTAACATCAATGTCGCAAAAATATTCGATGCTTTCGGCTTGGGGAAATTTGCCAATCCGCTCGACGCCCATATCGGCTACACCACCGACAAACGGGTAATCGCAATGATCGCCAAAGGCATCGGCAACGCCAATACTTCCAAGCTGGTCAAAAAGCGTTGCAGTTGGACCGAAACAATCGATTGAAAGACTATGCCAGCTATGCTATAAATCACTATATTAGAGCCCACTAATATTAAAATAAATTGACCACTTCTTCCACATCCTTCAATCACCCACTAGACCGCCTTGTCGCTTACGCGCTGCAGGGCGGCCTGCCGGTATTCTTTTTTACTCTGTCTTTGGCGCTCGGCGCGATTGCGCTGACATTTACGCCGCGCGAGGAAGAACCGCAAATCGTCGTGCCGATGGCCAATGTCATCGTTGCCGCGCCAGGCCTGTCCGCAGGACAAGTCGAAAAGCAGATTACCTTGCGCTTGGAAAAACTGCTGACTCAAATTACCGGTGTCGAACACGTTTATTCCCGCTCGAGCAATGGTCAAGCTATCGTAACTTTACGCTTTTTTGTCGGCGAGGACCGAGAAGATGCCTTACTGAATACCTATAACAAACTCTATTCGAATCAGGATCAAATTCCGGCAGCGGTAACCGAATGGCAAGTCAAACCGGTCGAAGTCGACGACGTTCCGATCGTATTGGCTTCGCTTTGGAGCCGGGCGCCGGACTTGTACAGCGACTATGAATTGCGCCGCTTTGCCGATGAAATCACCGTGCAATTGCAGCAGATCGCCGACACTAATCAAATCAACGTGGTCGGCGGGCGTGCACGGACGGTAAATGTCATGCTCAATCCGCAAAGCATGGCCGCCCGAAAAACCACGGCTATAGAAATCGCAAGCGCCATTCGACAAGCCAATCAACTGCATAATGCCGGACTCGTCTCGGTTAATAATCGTTCGATTCAATTGCAAGCGGGCGATTTCATCAGGACGACCGAGCAATTGAGCGCACTGGTCGTCAATATCGTCGACGGCATTCCGATTTATTTGCGCGATGTCGCCGAAATCACCGACGGCCCGGAAGAACCGGATCATTACAGCTGGATTCAGTTTGCCGACGGGCACCCCTTATCCGCCGATTTCAAGGACGATTACCCGATGATCACGATCGCGGTCGCAAAAAAACGCGGCGCCAATGCGGTCGCGGTCGCCGAGAATGTGCATCGTAAATTGGCGCAGTTGCAACAAGAATTGCTGCCGCCCGAAATTGGCATCGAAGTTTTGCGCGATTACGGCCAAACCGCCGATGAAAAAGTCAATAACCTGACCACGAGCCTGGCGTTTGCTGTGGTTACGGTGGTGTTATTCATCGGTATCTTTCTTGGCTGGCGCCCTGCCCTCGTGGTCGGCTTGGCGATTCCGGTCTGTTACGGCGCAACCTTGGCGCTGGATATGTTTTTCGGCTATACGATCAACCGCGTGACCTTATTCGCTCTGATCCTGTCGCTCGGGCTGCTGGTCGACGATCCGATCACCGGCGTCGACAATGTCGAACGCTATATGCGTCTTGGCCAAGGTAGCTTGAATGAACGTATCGTCGCGGCGATCGCCGAAATCCGCCCGGCGCTGCTGATGTCGACGATCACGATCATTCTGGCCTTCATTCCGCTGGCCTTCATTACCGGCATGATGGGGCCTTATATGGCGCCGATGGCATTCAACGTGCCGGTAGCGGTCATTCTATCGACAGTCACGGCCTTCATCGTAACGCCGTGGCTAGCCGGCAAGGCTTTGAAACCGGCCGAAGACGATCTTGAAACGACAACCGGACCTAGCCGCTATGAAAAACTGATCGAACCGTGCATCGCCAATCGCAAGTCGGCTTGGATCGTCATCATCGCGATGCTGGTCTTGTTCGTTTTGACTGCACTACTGCCGGTATTGCGCCTAGTACCTTTAAAATTACTGCCTTTCGACAATAAGAACGAAATGCAGATCATCGTCGACATGCCGGAGGGAAGCACGCTCGAACACACCGCGGCCGTTACTCGTTCGGCCGCCGCAATTGCGGCACGACTGCCGGAAGTCAATGCGATCGCAGCTTTCGTCGGCACCCCGTCGCCGATCGACTTCAACGGCTTGGTCCGACAATACGATTACCGCATCGCGCCGCATTTGGCCGACATCCGCTTGACCTTGGCACCGAAGGAAGAACGCGAACATCAATCGCATGCCGTGTTATTAAGACTTAGAGCCTTGCTGGCGCCGCTCAATGCCGACGGCATTTCGATCAAGGTCGTCGAAGTTCCGCCCGGCCCGCCGGTCATCAGCACACTGGTCGCGGAAATTTACGGCGGCACACTGACGCCTTACGAACGACAACGCCAGGCCGCTCAAGTCGTCATGAATAGAATGGCGAAGGAACCCTTTGTCGTCGATATCGATTCGAGTGTTGAAGACAGTCAACCGCGTTGGCGTTTCGAAACCGATAAGGAAAAAGCCGCGCTGGCCGGAATTTCCACCGAAAACCTCGCAATGAACTTAGGCCTTGCGAATCGAGGCCATATTCCCGGCTATTTCCATCTCGAACGGGAAGTCCGCCCTGTCCCGATTAAACTCAGGCTTGCGCAAAGCGCTCGCAGTAGCCGGCGCGATCTGGGCGTATTACCGATCAAGCCCGATAGAAATCCGGCCGCCGAAGCCTTGATGCTGGCCGAACTGGGCTCCTTCGTCGAATCCGAAACCGATAAATCGATTTATCACAAAGATTTAAAACCGGTCGTCTATGTCATGGCCGAATTGGAAGGCCGCACGCCCGCCGAAGTGATCGCGGATATCAATGCCGATTTGAACGGTTCGAAAACCTCGGCTCCGAATTGGAATAGCCGCACGTTTCTAAATTCCGGCGGCGGCATTCCCTGGCAATTGCCCGACGACATCACGATCGGTTGGGGCGGCGAAGGCGAATGGAAAATCACGGTCGACGTATTCCGCGACATGGGCATCGCCTTCGCTTTCGCGCTGGTCGGTATCTTTTTCGTATTGCGGATACAGACCGCCTCGACCACATTGTCGCTGATCATCATGTCGTCGATTCCGCTGACCGTGATCGGCATCATGCCCGGCTTCTGGATGTTGAATCAATTCGGAGAACGTTTTATCAACGGCAGTCCCGACCCGGTCCTATTCACCGCAACCGCGATGATCGGCATGATCGCTCTGGCCGGCATTGTAGTCAGAAACTCGTTGATTTTGGTCGAATTCATCACACAAGCCAGAAACGAAGGACTGGGATTGAAGGACGCCTTACGGCAAGCCGGCAACATCAGAATGCGCCCAATATTATTGACCGCCGGAACTACCTTACTCGGTAACCTAGTTATCGTGCTCGACCCAGTATTCAGCGGCTTGGCGATAGCGATTATCTTCGGCATCATCGCCTCGACATTGTTTACGTTGTTCGTGATACCTGCCGTTTATTATTTGATCTATGCCAAAAGCGAGAACGCCACAACATGACTAGCCACAATATAACTTTATCGAATAATCTAAAGACGCTGGCTCTATCAGGTGTTACCCTACTGATCTTGTTATTGATGATTCTGTGGATGGCCGGCGCCTTTCAAAGCAAAATCAAACCCGAAATCTTAGCAAGCAGCCCGGCTTATCAAGGCCCTAGTCTAACGGTCGAAAGAGTGACGGTGCCGGTCTTCGAAAAGGCCACCGGCACGCTGGAATCGAAGCAGTCCGGTGATATCAGCGCCCAAGTTCAAGCACGCATCAAAACGATTCATGTCAAATCGGGCGATAGCGTCAAGCCGGGCGATTTATTGATTACGCTCGACGATGAAGCCATTGCCGCCCGAACCGCGCAGGCGAGACAAAACATTAATGCGCTGAACGCGCGCCTGGCCGGCGCCGAGTCGCATTATCTGCGTACCCGAAAACTATTTGCACAGGAAAGCGCAACTCAAGCGGCTCTAGATGCGGCCAAGAGCGACTATGAAAGCCTCAAATCGCAACGCGCGGCGGCCGGATCACAGCTACAAGAAACCAGCTCCATTCAGGATTTCAGTAAAATCAGGGCCACTTTTCCGGCCCGAGTCATCGACAGGCACGCCGAGCCTGGCGAAGTCGCCTATCCGGGCAAAAAACTGCTGACGCTTTACGATCCGGCGGCGCTTCGCGTCGAAGCCTTTATCCGCGAATCGGTCGCAATCGGCCTACAAACCGGACAGTCACTCGAAATCAGTATTGAAGCATTGAAACTGACCTTACCTGCGGTCATCGAAGAAATCGTCCCGGCCGCCAACCCCGGCGCACGAAACTTTTTAATCAAAATGCGCATCGACAGCCGCCCCGGCTTGTACCCCGGCCTGTTTGTCCGAATCCGCATTCCGCAAGGCGAAGAGCGATTGCTTTCGATTCCGCAAGACTATGTGCATCAAGCCGGCCAACTCGATGTCGTCTGGATACTAAACAACGGCCAAATCGAGCGCCGTTTCGTCCGCCTAGGCCGCACCTTGCCGGACGGCCAAATCAAAGTCGTGTCCGGTTTATCCGGCGGCGAGCAATTGGTTCCACCGAAACGCGCATTGGCTGAAGGCGCTTGAACCGGGTCATTGTTTCTCCTAAAGCTTTCGTAACAAAAAACTTCCCGATTATTCATCGTTCCTACACTCTGCGTCACTTCCACTAAGTTAAGGAAAACCCGTCATTCCGCCAGGGATTGGCGGAATCCAGGGCCAAGGATGGCAATGCCTAGCGCCACTTCCATGCAACATGGATATCGACAACCCATACCGATATGACGAATAAAGCCATAAACGCACCATAGAGTAGGCACTAAGTTGGCGCGCTTATGAGCTTTCACCCTCCGAGATTCGCAGTCTTGCTCGCCGCTACTTAGGCGACCCCATCCGCCCTGATCCCATTCCCCAAAAATGATTATACCTTTCGCACTTCAAATTTCGGCAGTGCCTGAGGAGGCCAGCAATTCCCAGTTTGAGCAGTTTCGCCGATTTTAGGGTGTGGGGTATGCCTGTCGAGGAACGCCGTAAACCCATCCATGGGGGCTTGGCGGCAGCTCGAGCGCCAAGGATGGCGTGTAGTAGGGCAATGCAGGAGCAATTGCCGAGGAGCAAAAATCTGCAAGCGCCAAGGATGGCGTGAATGCAGATTTTGCAGGAGCAAAAATCTGCCCTGCTGCCGACATCCTCGCCAAGCATAATACCCCACACCCTTTTTGATCTCCAAATTGGGAATTGCTGCTGAGGAAGCGCCTGGGTGTCCGGTCGATTTTCGCTCCTGCAAAATCGACATTCACGCCATCCATGGCGCTCATAAAGGCTTTGCCAGTATGGTGCTGGCATAGAGCCTACATGGACGTATTCACGGCGTCCTTTAGCGGACACGCCGGCGCAGAATTTTGATCTACGACGGGTATATCTTCTATATCCTAATCTATGTGTGTTGGCGTACAGAGCGTGTCCGTTTCTAAGCGTATGGTGTGCGCTAAGCGTTGGGAGCACATTCCACGCTGTTTTGGTAAAACTCATAATTCCCGAGGGGTTTATGAATAAGAATCAAGCATAAGGCCTTGTTGGAAAAGCCAAAAGCAACGTTAAGGAAGCCTTTGGCAAAATAATGGACAGCCAGAAAATGGAAGAGGAAGGCAATGTCCAGAAAAACCTCGGCAAAGCCTGCGCGGGTTTTGGCGATTCCATTTAATTTGTAAGGAGTTATTACATGAAACAAAACATTAAGAACACATTGGCTGTTACCGCACTGATATTAGGCGGCAGTTTGTTCAGCATTCATTCACAAGCCGCACTAGTTGGTATCGATGGTAGTTCGTCTATCGGCACATCGGGTGCAACCATCACGGGAACCGATTTAAGCAACCCGGGGTTCATAACGATTGTTTTGCCTGTCTACGGTATCAATACAGGCGATTACAGTGATTTTGTCACTGGAACCGTTTTTTCGCTGGCCGGACCATTAAACCTCTCTGATATTTCGTCATGGAATATTGTCGGTGATGCAACCTTACAAGGCTCCTATACGGCAACTGAGCTGGCTATCATTTCTCAGAGCGCCGACTTTCTGAATGTCTTCACTAGAGGAATATATTATCCAGGCAACCAGGTAGGTACTCAGGTTGGAGGGTGTGCAACGGGAGGAAACTCATGTGATAATACCGATACCAGCCTCCGATGGAGTTTCACGAAAACCGGAGATTCAGTATCGGCAAGCGGTACGCTGGCTTCACCGGCGATCCCTCTAACCTCCGTCCCAGAACCTGGCAGCCTGGCGTTATTGGCGATAGGCTTGACCGGTCTAGTGGCCAGAAGCCGTCGTCGCTCGGCTAATCAAATAGCTGCTTGACGGGAGGCCTGTTTCAATATCCAGCTTCTAGATTGATGCTCGAGCAGCAATTGCTCACTGTCGCTTTAATCTACAGTAAAAACGGAAACAGGGGTGGCGCCAGGGCATAAGCGCCAACTTAAGGAAGGAACTCGTCATTCCGCCAGGGATTGGCGGAATCCAGGGCCAAGGATGGCAATGCGTAGCACCATATCCATGCAACATGGATATCGACAACCCATACCGATATGTCGAATAAAGCCATAAACGCACCATAGAATAGGCACTAAGTTTGCGCTTATGAGGATTAACCTTAAACTGTCCCGCGTTAAGTGAGTAGCCCATAAATTTACCTTGACAAATACTCTGTGACCGCAATAACGGATTATGAAGCATGAATGGTCTACAACACTTTCGCCGGCATAGTGAAGCCTCAAACTACCCTTCAGCCTTCTACAGGACACCCCTGAGCGCTGCCGAAGGAATCAAGGTGAGCGGTTAGTTTGTGGCTCCCAACTGCTCTTTATAGGATTACCTGATTAGCAAGATGCTTCAGCTTGCTGAAGCTAATTGTCCGAGCAGTGGCGAGTCGTAGCCACTTCTGCGGGACGGGTTATTTAACCCGTCCCCAACGTTTCGGTTTGCCCTAAACATTTCGGCTGACTTCGGCCAAAGTCAAAACGTTTAGGACGGGGTTGCAAACCCCGTCCTGCTAGGGACATGCTGGTTTTTGGGCTTTAGCTGAAGAAACTTGCTAATCAGGTAGGATTATGAGTATTCGGTTTATTACATTAAAGCCTTAAACTCCCGGTACCAGCGGGCTAGTTGCTCATGATAATGATGGGCTTCGTATTTCGGTCCGTTGTAATATCTGGCGACACTCCGAAAATCAGCCTCTTCAGGCTTTGCTTTTTTAACCGCGTCTTTTCTGCCGGTTAGGAATCGCGCGACAAAAGCCACCTGTTGTTCGGCCGGCGCGGTAAAAAGCTCCGTCGCCGATTTCGCTCCGACCATTTTGAAATTAGCTCCCATGATCTGCCCCAATCCGAGACTCATCGATTGCATGCGTAGTTCTTCCAGCGGCACGTCGGGATGCTGTTTGTTCAAACGCGACAAATAATGCTGTTCGAATCTCGGTCTTATGACGCCGGCGGTTTCTTGACGAATGATCGCTAAAATCCATTCGGGGCGGACTGTAACGCCTTTTTCTTGCTCGACTTGTTTCGAAGCCTGTTGCGCCATTTCTCCATAGCGACCGAGAATGCCCCGGCAATCCAAAAAACGCCTTTTATGCAATGCATTCAAATGAAAGATCGCATCATCGAACCGCCCGGTCATGATATGTCCGGCGTCAATCCTATCTAGCATGGCTTTGAGCATTTTTTCCAATGTAGTCAAAGTCAATTTGGCATCCGGTATGACTGTAATTAAGGATCGCGCGGTATTCCACTGACACTCGTAGCATATCGTTTTTCGGCTAATCGCCGGATTCAAATCGTGCTCGAACTGAAACTGTGCTACCGCACGATTGGTGCCGCGGCCGAAATCGCCATCGATCGAAAAGGCGCCGGTCGATGTCGTCGAATAACCCAAGAAAATCAGCAAGCGCTGAATCGCCTTGATACCGCTTTCGCCGGCCGATGTTCGCGTCAACGAAGCATCGCCGTTCAAAAAACGCTGTAGATCGTATCGCCATTGGTCGTCATGATCATTTGCATCTGCGATAATCTTTTCGATTCGCGCATCATTCATTAAGGTCGTTATAGTCATAGCATCAAACTCCAAAAAAGAAATGAACTCATCATCGTTAGCATGCGTACCAATTCACGCTGTCAATAGAGGTTTCAAAATTTTCTGCGAGAACTCAAAGTCGCTCTTCGCATCGCTGTCTATCCAATCAATTTTTGTAAGACTGCTTTTCAGTAAATGCTCGGCCGTTTCTCTATCCGTCTGTTTATCGAACAAAATGATCAGCTTGCGTAAATGCGGCATAGCGGCGAGTACACTAAGTTCATAACTGCAACCTCGCCGTTCCGAACAATAACCCCTTAAATCCATCAAAACACAATTCGCTCGATGCGCCAACACGGACAATACCCTCTGCCAAGTACCGTCGAAGCAAAAAAAATCGTTGACACGAAACCGCCCATCCAAGTCAGGTAACAAATCCAAATCCTGCAAAGCTTGTTGCAATCGCGCCTCGCTGCTGATGAAACGGTCTTGTATATGTCCGCTCAAAAACGTAAACAATTCGTCAGGCTCAAGCGTGCGCAATGATAAATCCTTGCCTGCTATCAACAAGGTATTGCCGGAATAACGCCACCGCTCGACGACTTGATCGAATAACGTTTCAATACGGTCATCCGACCGAAACACGCGCAATAGCAACAATGTCGGCGCTTGATGACGTTGCCGCAACACTGGGGTCAACACAACAAACGACAGAGGAATAATAACCCAGGCAAATAAGACTAAATACGCCTGAAAACCGAGCGAATGACTAAGCACCATCGCATGAAAAAGCAAGGCAATAGCCCATAAACCCAGGGCAAACGCATTAAAAATACTGTTAAAACATAGAGTTTAGAGGTATCGTATCGGAATTTTGCGTATGTTACCAACGGACTGCAGTTTAATTAAGCACTTTTCCAACGTGACTGATCCCCGAATTGAACGTAAGAAACTTCATCAGTTGATGGATATCATTGTACTCACTGTTTGCGCCTCGTTAAGCGGTGCTGAGGGATGGGAAGCCATTGAAGAGTTTGGCCATAATAAATTAGATTGGTTAAGGCAGTTTGTACCGTTAAAGAATGGCATTCCATCGCATGATTGCTTGGCGTATGTCATTTCTCGATTGTCACCGAAAGAATTTCAACGTTGCTTTATAGATTGGGTGAACGCCATTCGCGAAGTGATACCCGATGAAGTGATTGCGATAGATGGCAAAACCGCACGCCGTTCGCATGACCGCAAACGCGGCCAAAATCCGTTGCACATGGTCAGCGCCTGGGGTTGTGCGAATGGATTAGTGCTCGGCCAAGAAGCGACCGAAGAAAAGTCGAATGAAATTACCGCAATCCCGAAGCTATTGGCTTTGCTAGAACTTAAAGGTTGTATTGTGACCATTGATGCCATGGGCTGCCAGCGCACGATTGCTGAGCAAATCGTCGATCAAGGCGGTGATTACTGTTTGGGCCTGAAAGGCAATCAAGGCGAATTGCATGAAGCCGTCGAGGATTTTTTCAACACGGCCAAGCAAGCGAATTTTAACCACGTCGAATACGCTTATCACGAAGAAATCGACAACGACCATGGGCGTTTAGAAATCCGCCGTTATTGGATTACCGAGGAGCTTTGTACGCTCCCGAAAACGGAGCTCTGGAAAGAATTACGCAGCATTGGCTTCGTGGAGCGCGAATGCCACATCGGCGATAAAGTAACAATCGAGCAGCGTTGTTTCATTAACAGCATTAAAGCCGATGCGCAGCTATTTGCGCGGGCTGTGCGCCATCACTGGGGTATTGAAAACCAATTGCACTGGCGCTTAGACGTGGTCTTTCGAGAAGATGACAACCGAATTCGAAAAGGTAATGCCGCTGCGATTATGACCACCATCCGGCATATCTGTGTCAATCTGTTCCAGCAAGAGGAATCTAAACTCAGCATGAAAAAGAAAAGACTCAAAGCCGCCTGGAACGATCGCTACCGCGCTAAATTGCTGTTAGGAAAGTAATTTTAATGCGTTTGCCCTGCCCATAAACCGGAGAACAGGTATAAGGGTTCCGAAAATAGTTTTTTGCGATAAGCCGTAGCAACGCTTCTCGCCAGTAGACGAACCGGATAATAAGCCAACAGCCATGGTGCAACACTGAACAAGATAAAAACGAAATAAGCATTCGTTGCCGAAACCCAATCCATTACCCAAGAATCCGGTTCGTCCCCCAGCGCTTGTTCGAGAACACTTAAGCAGGTCAGCGATGAGGCGGCCAATAAAAAAAACACGACCAACAAATAAGGTCCGACGGCGCGTAATTTCGGACCGGTCATAAAAAACACAAAGACTAATAGCGGCACCTGCTGACCGAATAACCAAAACATCATCTCGATCGAAATCTGTCTGTCGTAAGAGCTTACAATAACCACCATGCCGGCCAATAACATATAAGACACAGATACGATCAGAATTCTCCATCGCGACCAACGCTCCAACAATCCTATTCCCGGCACTAACGGCCACGCATAAACCAAAGTCAGAATCGTCGTCCGGCGCCAACTATAGGCCTCTTCCACATAAGCTACCTGTGCGCTAACGGCAACAATTATTGCAACGATAGCCGAAACCAGCGTAAATGCGATGCGTAACCGCCAAAGTGCATGGGAATTCTGCCGAAACAAATCGACACCTTCGACCGAAAACCGGTCACCCTCACTATCGGCCAAAAACGTTGAATCGGCCTTAGAGTTTCTTGATAAATAACGTCCGGGAGCTATGAGCTTTGCTGAGGGTTCGGTAACTCGCTTGACAGGACGCCGTGAAATAGGAAAGTTATTTACGACCAAATCCTTAGCAACCGAGTCATCGGGTGCATCACCAACCATCATCAGCTCGAGTACTTTATTGCGATAACGCCGAGCAATAAGCAGGCCCGCAAACCAAGACAATATCAGTGCGGCAATTAATGCAAAAAAAAGCTGCCCGTCCAGTAAATTCATAAGACCTCACTTTATACCTTTCGCACTTCAAATTTCGGCAGTGCCTGAGGAGGCGCCAGGGTGTGCGGCAAAGGCATTGCCAGCATGGAGCTGGCATAGAGCCTAGAGGGATGTATTCACGGCGTCCTTTGACGGACACCCTGGTGCCGAACTTTGATCTGCGATGGGTATATCTTCGGTCCTTAATTTCGCATTGCCGGCCTGTATTGCACACGGTTTGTTTATTTCAAACTTAGCAATCGCGCCAGTCGGCCTCGTTCCAAAAACAAACGATCGAAAAGCAGCAAATGCAGCTTGGCCATGAGGTAGCCGGTCAACGCAATCGCGACCTTGATGACGATGCTGCGAACCTCTTCTTTAGGATTCAACCACTTCATCGCCGGTAAAAATAAAGCCGCCACGAGGCCCACCAGAGCAAGCACCAATCCGCCCACCGACATTGAAAATACGATGCTGTGCCATTGCGAAACCACCAATTTGTACAACATCCACAGCATCAAGCCGATGGCGGCAAACGCAGCGATTTTCAAAGCGGGCATCAGATGCCAGGCCTTGAAAAACAAGCCGTTGCCGACTTTCAATTGCAAATCAAGGTCCTTTCTTTGCACTGTCGCCTGTTGCCCTGGCTTTTCGGCCAGAATGTCTTTCAATTTCAAGAATTCCCAATTTCTTTGGGGTGCTGCATGTATGTCGAAATCGCCCCAGGTACCTGGATTCCCCTCCGCCTTGTGCCTCTGATCCAAATCCTTCATTTGCCGCTCCGCCATCAAATAGCCGCTTGCCATCAGCGAATACGCTTCCACTTCGGTAAACGAATCAAGATCGGTGCGTAGTGCGGCAATTTTATCCTGCAGATCCTTGGCGATACCGTAAGACGTCAGCTGCTCTTCACTAGCTTGCTTACTGGGATTGTCGCAGCCTATCCAATCCAAAGGTTGCGTCGCCAAATCTTTTCGGGTATGTACAAAAAACAAGCCCTCCAACGCCTTGCTATCCAGACGTGCCTGTAAATCTTGATACTGGGCTTCGCGAATTCTGTCCTGCAACACCGACACTGTCCGCAATACCACGCCGCCCGGATCGTCGGCCGGATCATACGAATCGTTCAAATGCCCGCTGGCGTCACTGCATAAAATCAACGTGCATCCTTCCGCTATCAAGCCCTGGATGCCTTGATTATCGAAGACGCCGCCATCGATCAATTTGACGGCACGCTCCGGATACAAACCCTCCAATACGAGCGGTTCGAACAAACCGGGCACACAAGAGGATGCCGCCGCTGCATGACCCAATCGGAAATTTTTCAGGCTTTCTTCCGGCGCTTGCCAATAATACAGCCGACGATAGCGATCATTGCTGTCGATATCGATCAACCCTGGCGGTTCGCCCATCCAACTGGCGGTAAAGAACCAATTATGGCCGGAGTTCAGCGAGGTGGTATTCAGCATCAAAATCGGCACCTTAGCCCGCCGTCGCCAGTTATGGAAATTAGGCCTGAATTCCTTGCCCTTGAACCTGCCTTGTGCGGGTTCCACCAACAAATCCGGCATTTTGCGCGGCAGATCGGTTTTACCATCGTCCACTTGAGAATACAATTTACTTTCGTAAAGCTCGCCCAATTTATGACTGCGCGTATAACGCTTGGAAAACAACATCCTGACATTATCGATAAAATCGTCGAAAGCGCGCATACGGATGTTGCTTTGTACGCCCCGTAAAAAATCCTTTTGCAGCTTTTCGATGATATCCAAATAATCATCGCGATTGAGTTTCTTCGTCGAATCTTCAAGTAGCTTCTGCACTTCCAGATAATAATGAGCACCCAAAATACTACCGCCCGAAACGGTGGACAATACATCGACACCGCGAAGCGCATCGGCCTCTGCCAGTCTGGCCAATACCCCCAAATGGAAGAACGATGCGCGGAATCCCCCGCCCGACAAAGCCAGCCCGACTTTGCCGCGATAACACATCAACGCATTGGCCGTTTCGTCCCCCAGCAGTTGGCGCAATGCTTGCCAAGCTTCATGCCAAACATCAGGTTTTTCCGTTTCCGCGGGCACATCGAGACCTCGAATTTTCGCCAAACTCACCCACTGTCTGAACGTGGATTGAATCTCCCATTCTTTCGGTTTTGTCGCACGCGCCTTGGCCAACCATTGGCCCGCTTCGGCATAATTTCCCAAACCGAAATTCGCCTCGCCGATCGTGGCCGAAAACCAATAATTTTTGGACAGGTCGGGATCGTTTTGCCGAGCCGACAAATTCTCCAAAATCTTTTCGCGCAGACCCGATGCCTCTTTTCGGAATTTTTGCGCTTCCTTGGTCTTTATGTCGTTTCGGTGCTCCAGGCTTTCGGCGCGCGCCGCGAGTAAATCCAAGATGTATGCCGCGTTATTCGCAGCATAACCCAAATCCCGTTCCGGATCGGTTTCAAAAGCTGCCCGATAAAACGACAGACTTTCATAAAGATGGTCTATTTGTCCGCAGAATTCCCAGAGTCTTTTATACACCGCTCCACCCAACGATAAGGTTTCAGCGTCCCGTTTTTTGGAGTCGCGCAGACCGATAGATTCCAGCAATGTCAATGCTTCTTCGAAGCGATGCTTGGGATAGCGTTCTTCGTCCTTATAGGTGCATAAGGCCAATTGTTGAACGACCCAAATGTCTTCCGGATAAAGGTCACGAGCCTTTTCCAACACCCTACGCGCTTTACCGAATTCCAACTCGCCTTTCAGTTCTCCGATCAGTTCTTTTAAGCCGGTTAAATCAGGAAATTCGCTTCCCGATAAAATTTTGTCCGCCGTTTCGACTGAATTCATCATCCCACCTCTAATTGTTATTGTTGGTCAACTCTACATATTGCGTGAGCAAATCTTTCAATTTTATCGCTTGAGTTTCGCGGGTTTTCTGCATCCAATTCGGCACGTCCATGGCTTTGGCCTGGGCGTACCATTTAGCTGCCGCCTGTTTGTCACCAAGTCCTATCGCCGCTTCAAAGAGCGTGGCGATCACCCAATAACGACCATGCTTATCTTCCAACTTATCGACTAACGGGCTCGCGTATCGAATGACATCTTTACGCACGCGTTTGGCATGCACAAAGTCCGCCAAAGCCTCGTCGCGATTACCGTCTTGCAACGCGTGAACGGCCCGCTGATTCAATAGGTAAGCCAGATTGATACCGTTGTAATGGTCCTGTTTAATATAAAAACCGCGTTCATAAGCGGATATGCTCTTTTCCAGGCATTCCGGACGACTGCATTCCTCCCACATGCGTTTATGTATCGCGCCCCATAAACCCAGCGTCTCAGGATTGTTGGAAGTTTCCGGGGTCAATACTTTGAGAATCTCGCAGGCCGCATCCAACGCCTCGAAAACGGAAGGTTGCTTGCTTTTATAAGTTGCCAAGGCCAATTGCTGAACTACGAACGAATCGTCGGGGCGCATTTTATTAACTTCTTGCAACAAAAGTCTGGCCGACGAAAAGTCGTCGTTTTTGATGCGCTCCATTGCCTTGTCAAGCATCGTCTTGGCGCTGGGATTATCCTCCCCGACGATTTGCGCGACCGGGCTCGACGAAGTTCCAGCTAACGTAATGGACGGTTTCGGTGCGGAAGGTATAGCCACCGATTTAAACAGTCGCGATGATAATTGCGGAGGCTTCAATTGCGGCAAATAGGTATAGACAGGGCTGTCGGTTACGGGGTTGCCGATAATTTGTTTGATCGCCTCCTGTAACTCTTTCATGAGGCGCCGAGCTTCTTTGTAGCCGACCTCTTCTCCTAAATGTTTATAGCGCCGAATTACGATATGCGACATATCGAAAGGGCTTTTAAACTGCTCTTCGGCTAAAACGATGGTCGTATGCGGTCGCAAAGCATAACGCACACCGAGTTCAAAAGCTGCATTGACGTTGTAAGTGGACAGGTCGGCAATGACCAGATCGGCATTCAATAGGCGTTCGTACATCGGCACATCGATCGTACCGGAATGAACGATTTCGTCGGCGCGAACACATTCCAGCCCCGCCGACTCGACCGCCGTTCTGATGATTTCGTAAGAGGCATCGAGATCAAGTTCCCGGCCGTTGGTGTAATCGATTTTCTTACCGTAGCCTTGTATGACAAAACATTGTTTCATACTCCTCCCTTTATATACCTTTCGCACTTCAAATTTCGGCAATGCCAGAGGAGGCGCCGGGGTGTTAGGTCGATTTTTGCTCCTGCAAAATCGACATTCACGCCATCCATGGCACTGGCAAAAGCTATGCCAGCATGGAGCTGGCATAGAGCCTACACGGACGTACACGGCATCCTGTCAAGCGAGTTACCGAACCCTCAACAAAGCTTACAGTTCCAGGACGTTATTTATCACGTAATCCTTATGAAGGTATGGGGTGCGGCTAGCACAGTTTTTCAATCAAAACGGAGTAAACATCCTTACGAAATATTTCGGTTTACGATGATCGACCGTTTATTCCATACCGCCCCGTCTATTGTTGATCCAAGCGTCAGTAAAAGCAATACGATCCGTGAAGCACTTCACCACAATTCCCGGGTATTCAACCAATACACCTGACCGGCCTTATCGTTCACTTCATGATACATATGCGCCGTTCCTCCCGGGGCATCTCCGCCCTCTCCGTTCCAGAGACAAATGAAGCGCACTTTTTCCGTGCCGTAAGCCAATGCCGAGTATAGCAGCCAAAGGTTGCAGCGTTCATAAGGATTGACACCCTCAGGCAGCGGACCCAATTCGACCGGTGCGGTTTTAATTTTTGCGTGCGGTTTAATCGCGAAGTAACGGTCCCGCCAAGACTCACCTCCTGTCAACACCGATCTCTGAATGAATGTCGGTTCTTCAAATGGCAACAAAAAATGGAGCCTTACGTCACGTTGCAGGCAGGCTTCGGCAAACAGAATATCGCCGCCGCAGGCGCCTTGCGTTAATGCCAAGTCTTCCGGGCCCGCTCCAAGTGTATCGAGGGTATCGGCTATTTTTTTCGCGGCGACAGCTTCCTTATCGGCTGGAAATCTGGGTTTGTCCCGATCCGGCGCATCGATCATATGTCCGCTGAACAACAAAACCTGACGCGGCCTCCATCGGCTTTCATTTTTTCGAAATGGATTCATGCATACTCCGGAGCTAAGCAAGCCATAACATTTTTATATACCTTTCGCACTTCAAATTTCGGCAGTGCCCGAGGAGGCGCCGGGGTGTCCGACAAAGGCTTTGCCAGCATGGAGCTGGCATAGAGCCTACATGGACGTATTCACGGCGTCCTTTGGCGGACACCCCGGTGCCGAATTTTGATCTACGATGGGTATAAAACTCATCCAACTCATGCACCAAAATAGGGAGTCTGTTTCAATAAAACGTTACTTTTGGGCATTAAAAGCCATTGTTTCGTATTGATGCCGACTATCGCGCATTGACCGCGCTGCCAAGTCAAATAATTTATTATTTAATATCAATAACTTATTTGATTTTAGAAAATTTGGCATAGGAAGTGCTTCAGTATAAGTAAGCAGAAATGCTTTCGTTGTGTGTCCTCCTCCTTTGTGATTGTTTGTTAAGGCCTTGGCGCTTTATTCTTTCGAATAAAGCGCCTTTTTTATGCGGCAAATGACTTATTTTTTAAGCCTGTTGCGGCATTTCAGCCTTACGCTCCTCGCCTTTGCCGATCGTTAGCAAGTCCCAAACCAACAAGACTAACCCGCTTGCCGTGATCAATCCGAAAAACAAACGCCACGTCATCGCGCTTTGGAAGGCCGGCTGAGACTGCGCGGCGAAATAGCCGCCCCAAGTCGAGCCTTCGACGGCACGCTCGATAAACGACTGCTCATAACCGGCAATCAATAACGCAATCGTCATCCCAAGTACACCGGCATTCAGTAGACCCAAGGCCCATTTCCAGCGCCAGGCGTTTTTGATGCCACCGGCCATCCAGACATCGCCTCGCCAGTGCTGTATCGCCAAATAAAAGAATGCGATATTGATCGTCGCATAGGCGCCGAAGAAGGCCAAATGTCCGTGCGAAGCCGACCATTGCGTGCCGTGCGTGTACAAGTTGATCTGCGGCAGCGTATGCATGAAGCCCCAAACGCCCGCTCCGAAGAAGTTACCGAAGGCTTGCGCGATGATCCAAGCCAACGCCGGATGGTTGCCGGTTTTGAACGAATGCGCGCCGGCGTCATAAACCGCATGCACGACCATCGCGACCAACGGTATCGGCTCCAGCGCCGAGAAAAAACCGCCGATTGTGAGCCAATACTCTGGCGTGCCGATCCAAAAATAATGATGTCCCAAGCCCAGAATGCCGGACCCGAACATCAACGCCACTTCGATATACAGCCAGGTTTCGACGATTTTCCGCCGCACGCCTAACAGTTTCATCAACGACCAGGCCATGATCACGCCGACCAAGACTTCCCAAGTCGCTTCGACCCAAAGATGAATAACCCACCACCACCAATATTGTTCGTGCGTGATATTGGTCATGTAGAACATACCTGCCACATACAAGCCGGCCAATGCGACCAAGTCTAATGTCAACACACCTGCGATTCCGGACCACTTACCTTTGCTGAAGGTCGCGACGACATTGTAAAAGAACGTCAACACAACCGCGACGATGCCGATATCGGCCCAGCGCGGCGCTTCGATATATTCGCGGCCTTCGTTGATGAACCATAGACTGGAGTCCTTGCCCGGCCCGATTTGCACGAGCAAATAAACCAATACGACAATCGTTACTGCCCCGGTCAACACCCAGAACGCAATATTGCCGTATTTTAAGCCAACAATTTCGGTACCGCTTTCATCTTCCAACAGCCAATAGATACAACCGAAAAAGCCGTAGAGCATCCACACAATCATCGCATTGATATGCACCATACGATTGACACTGAAATCCAAAATTTCATAAAGAAAGCCCGGAAAGATAAATTGCAGCGCAGCCAACAGACCGAACAGAATTTGCGCACAAAACAAAATCACCGCAACGATGAAATATTTTACCGCCAGTTGCCTGCCCGGACTCAGCGTACTACTATCCAGTTGCACCCAGTTCTGAAAATCCTGCCAATAACCGCGCGACCGGTCAACCAATACGCCCGCGTTTTCAATCACACCCGCTAATCCACCCGATTTCATGATCAATCCTCCGCGTACAAGGTTTTAAAGTTATAGGGAAAGCCGTTCGTGTCGATACTCGACATCCATTTCAAAAAGGCTACGACGCCTTTAGCTTCGGCTTCGGTAATGCCCAAATTCGGCATCTTGCGTCCTGTACCGAAAGTACGCGCGTTCTTTTCCGGGTTCATTAAAAACTGAAGCATCATGTCCTCACGCATCTCAGGACTGATCCAGCCTTGATCCAACCAGGCTTTAGTCAAATCCGGCGCGTAATAGGCGCCGTTACCGAGTAAGGTATGGCAATTCATGCAATTTTTAGCCTGTGTGGTCTTTTTACCCAAATCGACTAACTCTCTGGCTTCTTCTTCGGTGTACTCCTTACCGAATAACAGCTCTTCTCCGCCGATGACCGGCATAAATTTATTCAATTCCTTATCGAATTGATAATCGATTTTTTTATTGATCACGTCATAGGCAGGCACCCTCTGCGTTCCTGCCGTAGTTTGTTTGAGTGAATCGAATGTTAATACGACTAAAATTAAAAACGATCCGGCCGTTACCCAGATCGCGGTTTTTTTCCAGAATGACTCCGATGCCCACAGCGGTGTTTCATTCATCGCTCCTCCTCTTATTTATTGTTATAGCGACCTCTTCATCATGATGCGTTTTAACACATAGATGCCAGATGCCTATCGGTGCAAAAAAATAGCCGATGATCATCAAAGCGGTGACAATCAGCCAGTAACCCGAAAAATTCGCGGCATTCGACAATACGCCCACCGATACGACCAGCACGGCGTAAGAAAAATAAGCGGCAATTTTGATTCGGGAATTCGGATTCACTTTAGACCAAGCATAGAGCAGCGCATAGCTTGCGCCGGCTAGAATGATCAAAGCGGATGAAAAAAAAGTGATGAAAAAATCTTTTAAGGCGACGGGTTCGATCATGAGCGACTCAAGAATTTGCGCAGCGAAATCCGGCTGGCATGAATGAAAATGATGGTCTCGCCGATTGACGGAACCCCAAAAAATAACCGAAAGAGGTTCGGTTATTTTTGCTTAGGAACGGGTACTAAGGCTCAACGTGAGGCATCGAACCATTGACAAACGTAATAGAAAAAACAAACCTCGAAATAGGTACGCGATGCGTACCCTACGAAAATCAGGGGATGTATCAGTCCAGTGTAGGCGATGCGACATGAAATGCATCGGAATAAATGTTTTGTAGCGAAGCGCCGTTTAAGTAGGCCATTCTTTTCGCCTGATTCACCATGTCCGGATGGCCGCACAAATAGACGCGCCAGCCTTTCAGGTCGGGAATGTTTCCCATTGCAACATCGTTAGCGCGGCCGTGCGCGACGCCTTCCGGCGCATCGCCTCTCGATACGCAAGGAGTATAGTGAAAGTTCTCGTATTTTTCAGCGAGTTCACGCATCTCGTCGATCCAATAGAGTCCATCCACATCTCGACTGCCATGATACAAATGGATAGGACCGCTATGCCCCTCCTCCAAGGCTTCATGGATTATCCCCGCCAAAGGCGCTAAACCGCTACCGGTACCGATCAATAATAGGCTTTGTTCCATTTTATCGGGCAAATAATAACAAAGGCCCTGGGGGTCGGACACGGAAATCGTATCGCCGACATTCAATTCCTGATGCACCCATTCGCTGAACTTTCCGCCCGCCAACCGGCGAATATGAAAAGACAGTTTTTCGGCATGTCTTCGGCTATTGGAGATCGAATAACTCCGAATCAAACCGTCCGCACGTTTTAAATTGACAAATTGCCCTGCATAATAATCCAGTGCGTCCTTGCACTGTATCGTCAATAAAACAGTCTCAGGATTGAGCAATTCCTTTGCGACAACCGTGCCTTCGGTAAAGTATTCGGGTTGATGGCCCAGAGTAATCGACATGTCCTGTTCGGGATAGCATAAGCAAGCCAAAAAATGGTTTTGCTTACACAATACATCTTTCAAGCCCTTTTGCGCGTGAGCGGGGGGGGAGACGTCCAAACTGCGCACCATGCAGCTTTGGCAGGCGCCTTGTTTGCAACTAAAGGGAATATCGACATTGTCGCGCAATAAGGCTTCAAGAACCGTTTCACCCTCTTGGCAAGCAGTCTCATGTTCGTCCAATATGATTTTTTTCAGGGCCATCGTCAAAACTTCCCTTAATTATCTGCCTAAAACATCGTTGCGGGTACTTTCTGCAATCGAAGCGACTTGTTCGATTAGGTTGTCAGGAACGTTCAACTCTTTCAATGTTCCGCCTAAATGTTCCATAACGGCATCGAAATGCGAATCGTCCAACCCCATTTTGACTAGTCTAGCATGTGCGTTGCGCATATCGGCGCCGGTGTAACTATTCGGTCCGCCGAATGCCATCGTTAAAAACGCTTTTTGTTTCGCCGCCTGTTGCTCCATGTCGACATTATCGAAAAAGCGATTGATTCGGTGATCCGCTAATACTTTACGGTAAAAAATATCGACTGCCGTATTAACAGCCGCTTCTCCACCGATTTGTTCAAATAATGATTGATTAGGTGTAGCTTCACTCATCGTTATCTTCCTTTGTTTATGTTTATATTTTTATCGCTGAGCATCAAAGGCTCAAGGGCAAGTTTAGTCTCGATACCATGCTTTTGCAATATTTATATTACAAAAGTTACATATTTGCATTTCTATGATATGCTTGCCGTTTGAAAAGCCTAAAAAATCTAGGCGCAATAACGATTATTCTAAGGGGAGGAGGTTTTTTTGACAAAAGGAATCGGTACGCGACGCGAGCAAATATTGCGATTGCTGCTCGAATCACGATTAGGCCTGGGTATTGATGAGATTGCCGAGCAGCTAGATATTTCCAGAAATGCGGTTCAACAACATCTATCCAGCCTTGAACAAGAACAGTTGATCAAAAAAGACATATTCAAAAGTACCGGCGGACGGCCCTCCCGAAATTATGTCTTGACCGAACACGGCATCAATTATTTTCCGAAACAATATTCTTGGTTTTGCAACCTAGTCCTGACGGAACTTAAATCCGAAATGTCTGAAGAAGCTTTTAGACAGTTCATGTGGCGGCTCGGCGTAAAGTTGGCCAATACACTGACTTCTCAATTCAGCGACAAAAAGCCCGAAGAAAAAATCGTGGCTCTAATCAATACCATGCAAAGCTTGGGCTATCACGCATCGCTCGACACTAACACCGGTCAGCCCGTCATTAAAGCATCCAATTGCGTCTACCACGACTTGGCCCAACAATTTTCGGACCTTTGCGATTTCGATCATGCCTTGATTTCAACACTGCTCGATCGACCGATCGAACAAACCGCCTGTATGGCTCGCGGAGATTGTTCTTGCACATTTTTAATCAAATCCGAACCGTCCTGCTGACGTATTTCAAATCGAAAGTCACATTTCTTCGATAACGAACAGAAATAGCAACATACCGAAAATAAATTTGAAACCGAAGTTAACATACCAGCCATTCCCAATTTGGAGATCAAAAAGGGTGTGGGGTATGCTTGGCGAGGATGTCGGCAGCAGGGCAGATTTTTGCTCCTCGGCAACTGCTGAGTTACATGGATGTAATTAGTGCAGAAAATGCAGGAGCATTTTTCTGCCCTGCATCGCCTAAAGCGCCTACTGTTGGTGCCCTACTACACGCCATCCTTGGCGTACGAGATGCCGTCAAGCCCCCCATGGATGGGTTTACGGCGGTCCTCGATAGACACGTCCCATACCTTTTATTCTTAGACGGTTTTTCGATCAAAAGGGGGTAAATCAATGCCGGACAAGGCAAAAAGCCTCGTCCGGTCCGCTCTCAATAATCTTCTTGCATAATTCCCATAGAATCGAGCTCATGAAGGTTTTGTAATTGCGCATCCGGCACCAGCGCATCATGTAGACTCGTAAAAAGAATTCGCTCATTAAAACTCGAACTCTTTGCACTTAACAATTGTTCTCGCAGAGCCGGCTTGACCAAGACTCTAACCAGCATCGAGCGGCCTTGCAGATATTGCACGACTTCATCTAGCATCACGATAGCACTCAGATCCATCAAATCCACTCGCCGGCAATCGAGTATCACCTCCTCGGTATCCATGATGCTGTCGACCGCCTCGATGCGGTCCAGCATATGACTGGTCGAACCGAAAAACAGCGGACCCTTGATCGACATAATTCTAACGCCCCTCCCTGGTTTTTCAGTCAAATGATAATCATGATTGGTCTCGAAACTAATGTCGGCTTGCTGTGCCAAACGCCACGTCAACATCCCCATCGCCAAAATCACGCCGACCGTCACGCCAATGACCAAATCTACTAACACGGTCAGTAGCAACACACAAAACATGATCATCAATTCCGAACGGGTCGAGCTCGACGCCAATTTGAACATTCTGTAATCAATGATATTAAAACCGACCTTGATCAAAACACCGGCAAGCACCGGTAACGGAATTTGACTAGCCAGCGGCGAGAGTTCAAGCAATAACAGCAATAGGAATAAAGCATGCATCACCGAGCTCAGCCTCGTTTGCCCGCCGGCCTTGACATTGACCACGGTGCGCATCGTCGCTCCCGCACCCGGCAAGCCGCCGATAAAAGCACACAAAATGTTACCCAAACCTTGCGCAATCAACTCTCGATTGGGCTTATGATGCGTGTGCGTAATCGAATCGGTTACCAATGAAGTCAACAAGCTATCGATACTGCCCAACAAAGCCAACGTCAACCCTAACATAAACACCGAGGACCAATGTTCCAGACTAAAAGACGGAAAATGCAAATCAGGCAATCCGGCCGGGATATCGCCGATCACGGCGGTTTCAAGGCCCGCAAAGACCGCCAGTTGGGTACCAATAAAAAGCGCCAACAACGGTGAGGGAATGAAGCGGCTGATTTTGATCGGCGTCAAAAAAACAATTGCCAATGTCAGCGAACCCAAAAACATCGAATCGAATCGGATCGATTCAATGACTGACGGTAAATTAAACAAGGCCGATAGTGTCGAGGAATCCGGTGTACCGCCTAAAAGCGGCGCCATCTGCAGAATAATGATGATCATGCCGACGCCGCTCATGAAGCCGGAAATCACCGGATAAGGAATAAACCGCACCAAGCCGCCCAACCGCATAAAACCGAACAAGATTTGTAACAAACCGCCAATCAAAACAACGGCCAACGCCAACTGAAAATTCCCTCCGAAAGTCGTCAGAGCCGAAGCAAAAACGACCGTCATCGGCCCAGTAGGTCCACTCACCTGTAATTGAGTACCGCCGAAAACGGCGGCAACCAAACCTAACGCAATCGCACCATAAAGACCGGCTAATGCACCAGCACCGGATGCGACACCAAATGCCAGCGCCAACGGCAATGCTACGACACCGGCCGTCAACCCGCCGAATATATCGCCTTTCAGCATCGCAAAAGAATAATTTTTCATAAAGCCCAGTACCAAAAAATCAACCCTTAAAAATCAAGCAATAAATAATCCAACTTGGGCTTCACAAACCTACTTGATTAATAATGAGCATTTAAGAAATAGATCACAAGGACTTATAAACCAGCAATTCCCAGTTTGAGCAGTTTCGCCGATTTTAGGTGTGGGGTATGCCTGTCGAGGAACGCCGTAAACCCATCCATGGGGGCTTGGCGGCAGCTCGAACGCCAAGGATGGCGTGAATGCAGATTTTGCAGGAGCAAAAATCTGCCCTGCTGCCGACATCCTCGCCAAGCATACCCCACACCCTTTTTGATCTCCAAATTGGGAATTGCTGCTTATAAACCTAGAAAAGCATTTCGCTATAAAAATCATGTAAGCGTTCTCGTTCCCACCGCTCCAGCGTGGTAATAACTGTCATTAAGTTAAGGGAAACCGTCATTCCGCCATGGAATGGCGGAATCCAGCGCCATGAATGGCAGGCTTTTGATGCACGTTCGAGCCTGAAGCCAGCATTACTTATTCTGTAACGGCTTAATGTAATGGCAATGTGCGAGGGAATACATACCGATCTTGCCTCAGCCGAGGTATGGCTTCCAAGGAGGAGCACAAGAACCGGAAAATCCTTACTCATAAATAATGCCAACCCAGCAAACACGTCCGAATATAATCCGGCGCCAGGCGCTCTTGTTCCAGCCGCGTTTTTTCGTAATACCGACTTTGCAAACGTTCGAACAATTGCCGCTCTGCTTCGGTCAGATATTCCGGCAGCTTGCCTTGAGGGCATTCTTCTTCGACCATGCGCTTTCGATGCTCGAGCAGAGTATCCTCATCCATCATCAGCGCCTGCAAATGCGGTTGACGCCGGCGCGCGTCGCTCAAAATCGTCAAGCCCCAGCTATCGATATCGCCCCAGTAAGCGATACTTTTCTGCTTGAGCCACTCGGCATCCATCCAGGCGGTATTTCTGCCGCCGCCGAATACCGCGATGGTGTCGTCCAGTTTTGGCAAAGCATAACCGCTTTGCTTATTTTCGACGACCAGAATGCGGCCGGCAGGCAAAACATGGTTTTGCAGCGTCCGCGTATCCATTTGCATGATCGGCAAACCCGCCAGTCGTTCGCGGCTTTGCCGGCACAGCGGACGCACCAGGAGCCAACCGCTCGGATTGGCGATACAAGCCAACCAATTCGACAAGCCGCCTTGTTCAGTCACCTCGCCCTCATGAAGCCGATCCGCCAAGGCTTCGATCAGTCCTTGATAATTCTCGACGAACTTGGTATCGACGCCCTTCAGCGGCAAAGCGCGCAAATAGGCGCCCTGCCCCATGCCCCGACGTAACTGCGGCAACAATTGCGCCAATAGCGCGCTATCATCCGGCGCCATGCTTTCCAGAACGGACAATTGCCTGATCAAAACGGAAGACAGACGGGCATCCAGATTCAACAGCGGTCTCATCAACTGCTCCCATCGCTGTTTTCTGACTTCGGCTTTCGAACCCAAAACGGCTATCAACGCCGACATCGACTCGATTTGCACCGCAACGGGCAGCGTTTGCTCGCCCAGTTGCTGGAATTTTTTAATTTGCCAGTCCACTTGACTCTGATTCGGCCAGCGCTTCCAGCTTTCGATAAAGCGCAGGAAATGCTCCAGATCGGCCAAGGCCTGAGCGCCGGTTGGCGCTTTGAGCGCTATACGGATAGGAAAAGGACGGTCGCCGCTCAATCGACCGCGAAGGTTCTCAGTATTCAGCCATTCCCGAGTTCGCAACTGCTCCAGCACATTATCCGGCAACAACCCCCACCGATTCATTACTTACGCTTTTGCTGATTGACTTGCCGATAAATTTCATTGAGCCTGGGCGTCTCCAATCCGGCTCCCCCGGCATACTGCAGAGCGCGCTCCAAGCGAAATCGAGCGCTACGGCCGAGGCAATTTCTGTCGGGACAATCCTCGATGCCTTCGATCATGCCGGCAATCAGCTTTTCTGCAGACAACGCTCGACCGCTCAGCCATTCCAGAATAGCGACTGCTTCCAGAGCAACTTCCCGGACGAGTTCGCGATGCCACATCCACAAATCTCCGACCGTACCGCCGCACGACAAACCGCAGATATTGACGGTCATGATATAAAGCGATTTACGCAGAAGTTGATATAACAATTGATCTTCATCTTTCAGCAAGCGCGTGGGAATATCGATTGCTTCCAATGCCTGCATCAAGACATCGGCACGAGGGCCATACACCGGCGTATAGAGAATATTGGTCAACGCCATCCCCGGTTTCTTTTCAAACCAGACTACCGCAACGGTCGGATTATCGATGCCGTGCCGTTGCCAATGACGAGGCAACAATTCGTTTTGCACGAATCCGACTCTATCTCGCCAGGACTCGGGAAGATCCTTCAATATCCCGTCCAGCTCGCTTTCTTGCACCGTAATCAAAACGAGGCACGGTGTCGGTATATGATCAGCCGCGTCAGAGATTGCCGTTTGCCGGGTAATCGGATAAACCGGATGTCCGCAGCGTAAAAAACCGCGAGCGAATTCGCCGCCTAACTCTCCGATACCGATTAATACAATAGGTGCTTTCATAGTCATAACGAAATTGCCGGACAAATGGGCGATGTTAAACAATCAGCCTTAGCAACTCAATCATCTCGCCTATGCTTCGGGTGTCAATACCACGTCGAATGCTTCGGCCTGTTGCCGCAAACGCTCGTCGATCTCTTGCCAAGTGACTTCGCACAAACTACTCTCATGCGCCGCGCCGTCGCGTTCGGCAATCAACAAAGAACGAGCCGACTCGCGCGCCAAATTTAGGTTCTTGTAAGGCGTGATCAAATTGACATGAATATGGAGTTCCTTGAAGATACGCAGCACCCGGCGGCTAACCGCTTCAGCCGTATTCGAAAAGGCTTCGTCGAGAAATACGGTGCTGTAAACCGGCCTATCGCTGCCGTCCGGCGTCAATACATAGGCCAAACTCGCCGCGACGATGGTGCCCGCGAACGATTCTTTTTCCCCGCCGGATTTCCCGCTGGACGACATCAACACATCGCGAATCTTGCCGTCTTCCGCGCCGATTTCCTCGGCATAAAACGACAACTGATGACGCGGGTCGAGCAAACGCAGACTTTCCTGCGTATTGGCCGTAGCCGGATTACTGGCCTTGTCCAGAATGGCGATGACCTGCTGCAAGCCGGCGAAACGCGCTTCGTGATCGTCGCTGGTCAATTGCTCCATGACCTTGCTCAACAGACGATTGAAATGCTGCACATGCTCGTATTGCTCGTTTTTCATGCCCAATTGCAAATAACTTCCGGCCCGGAATTCGGTCCGCTCCAGCACCCGATTGATCGTTTGGATGCGCTCGTCGATGTCTTCCCGCTCCGATTCGATTCGTGTGCGTATCCCCGCTAGCGATTGCGTCGCGTGTCGGTTCAGCCGTTCGCGAAACTTTTCCACGAGAGCCGGCAAGCCTTCTTGCTCCAGTTGCGCTAAATGCGCCAGATAATCCTGCAGACTCGCCAGATCCCCGCCCCAATCCGCGGCGACGATTTCCCATTTCGCGCGAAAACCGGTCATGATGCCGACCGCCGATCGGCTGGCCCGGTCTTTGCGGGCGCGAACGACTCCGCGTTGCTGTTCCATATCGCGACGATAACGTTCCTCGATTTTCGCGGCTTCCTCCAGTTGCGCGTCCTTGAGCACGCCTATTTTTTTCAGCAATGCCGCGCGCAAATCGTCGGCAACGCCGGTTTCGGCGAGCTTCAAGGCTTGTTGTCTGTTTTTTTCGGCGTTTTCATGGTCCTTACCGATCGCGCTCACGCGTCCGATTTGACCATCCTTTTGCTTTTGCAAATCATGCAATGCCGTTTTCGACGCTTCCCAGCGCGCCTTCGCGGCGGCTAAGTCACCGCCGGCCCGTTCCAATTGTTCGATATCGTGTTTATGCTCCACGATGCGGTTTTGCCAATACGGCACATCGATATCGGCCCAACGAAATTGGCTTAGTTCTTCCCATTGCCGGTCGCGCCGGTCGACCGAATCCATGGCTTCGCGCGCCTTGCCGACCGCCTTACCCAACTCGATGATTGCTTGTTTCAAGCGCTCGACATCCTGACGCAACAGATCCAAGCGGCTTTTGTTGGAAAATCCCAATTGCCAGGCGCGGCGGTCGTCGATGCGCTGCTGATCTTTTTTCTCGAAGCGGCCGCGATCCATATGCATCAAACCCTGCCGCGTCATTGAAAAAGGCGTCCGGTCGAGCCGTTCGGTACTTTCGACGCAGTGCAGATCGAAACGCGCCAGGTGCCGTTTCAACCAGTCTCGGTACGGATGATCGCGCCAGACCAGTTTGCGCAAATAACCGTCGGCTTTGAATTCCGGCGCCTGGTCGAGCTCTCGAACGACTTGCACGCGCACATGCAAGCCGGTGTGACGTTGATTCAACCAGCGCGTGACCAATGAAAAATCGCTTTCCGGCACCGCCAGCGTCGTACGCAGCCCGCCCAACGCGCGTTCTATCGCACCCTGCCAAGCGCGCTCGTCTTCGCGCACGTCCAGCAATTCGCCGATGAACATCAGCTTGCCGCGATCCAAGCCGAGTGCTTCGGCCATTTCATCGCGCAGGATTTGAAACTTGGCGTCGATATTGGAATCGGGGCGTGCCTCGATTTCGCCGATTTCGTCCTGCAAGTGCCGTTGTTGTTCCTGAGCATTACTCAGTTTGGCGGCCTCCGCGGCGAAATCATTCTGGACTTGCGTTTTTTCGTTGGCGATGGATTCTCGGGCCTGTTGCGCCTGACGCTGGTTGCCTTGAAAAACCGTTTCTTCGAGACTGCCCTCCAATTGCAAAGTACCGGCGACTTGCTGATAGCGCGAGGCCTTGAGATTGACCTCGGCCAGTTTAGCTTCCGCGGCCTGTAAGTCTTTCTTGATGAATTCGATACGCTCGCCGCCGGCTTGCAGATAATCGGCATGGCATTGCTCGGAGCGCTCCGCGGCTTCGTTCACTTGAATTTCCAGCCGTTCGAGATGATCCTTGGCCTGCTGCAGCGCCGAAGCGATGGTCTCGATACGCAACCGCCATAGCCCGGCGCATTGTTCGCCGAACCAAGCCGACAGGCCGTCCAATTCGGCATCCAGCTTTTGCAAATCCTGTTCGGCGCGCTGCAAGTCTTCGGTCACGCCGGGCAAATCCGCCAAGGCATCGCGCTGCTGACGGGCGTCGAGCAACTGCTTGTGAATGCCGACCAGATCGGCGAATTCGTCGACCGCTTTACGCGCATCGTCGCGCACATTGCTGGGTTCGAGCACCAGATCGCGGATCAATGAAGTCAGATCGTCGATTTTCTTCAGGCCCAAAGCCCTCGCCAATAACGCCGGCGCATTCGGGTTATCCATGTGCAACAAGCGCCGGTAGCGTTCCTGATATTCGGAAAAACGGTCGTCGCAAGCGGTAATCATAGGATCTTGGCGTAAGAACTGTTTCAACGCGCGCGGATCGCCGTCACCGAAGGCGTCGAGCAATTCTTTCAGGGTCACATTACGGCGTGCGACTAGATAAACCCGCTTTAGATCGCCTAGGGCATTACCGGCATGCGACATCCAAAACAAGGCCGCGAGCGTTATTTGCGAACCGTCGTCGGCCTGATAAAAGGCGCGAAGTCCGGTGACGACCGCACCTTCGCGCTTGCTCAATATCCGAGTTCGGCCGCCGTCGTGAGCGCTGCCGAAACTGCCGCGAATATAGCTCATCAAACTTCGGTCGCTCCGGTCGCCCTGAGCCGCCGCGACATTAAACGTCGCCTTACCGGCCGGCAGCAACAAGGCCATCAAACCGTCCACCAGAGTCGATTTTCCGGCGCCGTTGTCGCCGGTGATCAAGGTACCACCGGGATCGATACGGGCCGTATGCAAACCGTGAAACGAGCCCCAGTTATAGACCGACAATTCTCGCAGCCGGATCGCACCGCAAGCGAACAAATCGCGAACTTGCGCGCTAGGCACATCAGCCATCGGAAGCCTCCTGTTCTTCGCTCAGGCTGGCGCCGGTCGCCAGCTTCAGATATTCTTCGAGCATTTGCTCGAGAAAGGCAGCATTGACGACATAACGAATCACCGGCGTGATTTCAAAACGCTCTTCATCGCCGCGCACCGCCGCCAAAATTTTCCGGTCTTTCATGATTTTCAACGCCCCGCTCAACTGCCGCCGGTCGCTGCGACTGCTGTTAGTCAACGGCAGAAACGGCCGCAACGCGACATCGACGCGGTCGATATCGATAATGACGCGCTGCTCGCCGGCGTTTTGCCGTTCTTGATAATGCTTGCGCAACACCAGTAGCAATAAGGTATCGTACAGAGTTAAGGTTCGCCTGACGATCAGACTACTGATTTCATCGTCCTCGTCGAGTTCTTCCACTTCTTGTTGAAGTAAAATAGCCAGTCCCGCTTGCTCATCCAGCAACAGGCGCAGATACATATCGGCCAGATGGGCTTCGATTGGCGCGCGGTAGCGGCACAAGGCCTCGAATTGCAGGCGTTTATTGTCGGCCATGATCACGCCGTGGCGCAGCAACCCGACTAAAGCACGGCGCGCTTCGGACGGCAATCGGCCGGAATCGGCTTCCGTCTCGCCGCCGGCTTCGGACTGCTCTTCGAGCGCGAGGGATTCATCTGTCTGCTGCGCGTTTGAAACCTCGGACGGCTCGATTCGGCCGCGAAGCAAATCGAACAGATCGGGCTGTTCGGCAGAATTTCCGGCCAGCGGTTTATCGAAAAAACTCACAAAATCAACTCCTCAAGTTGTTCGGGAAATTGCTCGGCACTGAGCAAATAATGCGGAATTTCCGCTTTGAGACGCTGCCCGTTTCTATCTTTGATTTCCACTGTCTCCCTGCCCTGCAATTCGGTCGCGCCGACAGCGCGCGCAACCCTGAGAAATGCGATCAATTCTTCCAGGCCGGCCTGAATCGGCTGACGCGCAACCAGGCCCGCGATACTGAGCGGAATTCGGCTGGCCCGTAATGTTTTGCGCAATTTTTCCGCGACAGCCAGCACCTGCACCGCATGCAATTGACGCAACATCGTCTCGCTGGGCGTGGCGTTATTGATGTGTTCTTGGACATCGCGCGTGTCGAGCTGTTCCTCGGGCATTTTCAGACACCAAGCGTCCGGCGATTGTATTTTGACATGGCCGCTGTCGAGTCTCAGACTCGTTTCGTGACGCATCGAAATATCGGCTTCCTTGAAACCGACCGCCAAGCGCTCCAACTTGCCGAGCAATCGGTCCACGGCGCGCATTTCACCGGCCGCTCCGCTTTCGACGAACTGCCGCAGATTTTCCTCGGTACGGCGCCGCACTTGGAATACCCGTCCGCTTTCGCGGCTCAATTCGCGCATCAGTTTGCCGAGAAAACGGGCCTGTTGCTCGCTGAGATTGTTCGCGGCCGGACGGCTTAAAATCGCTTTCAATTGTTCGCGCAATTCGGTACTGCGATTTTGATCGCACAATAATTGAAAGAAACCGTCGAAAGCCCGGCCTGCATCGCTTGCAGCCAGCAGTTGCTCCTGTTCTAACAGATTCAGAATCACGTCGCCTCGGCTGCCGCCGGATTCGATCATTTGCACGCGCAGGGTCTGGTCGATTTGCCGTATTTCGTCTTCGACACGGCGAAAATCGCCGGTCAACACCGCCGCCAATTGATAAATTTCGATAATCCGCTCGCGCTGTTCGGTATCCGATAATTCATGAACGATACCGGCCTCCAATTCGTCGAGTTCCCGCTGAATTTCGGCCTTGCGCGATTCCAGCAATTGAATGCGTTCGGCCGGGTCGGGACTGATCGCGACCGATAGATCCCGTACCGCATCTTGCACGATACGCAAATGCGACGCGGTGGCGTTGGTCTCACGCTGATCCAATTGCCGGCAGAAACGCAACGCCACCTCGCAAGCGTCGGTTTTGCTCAATTGATCGTCCAACTCGCGCAGCCAACCGGCTTGAATCCATTGCCGCAAATAGGTTGCGGCATTGACCTCGACTTCAATAATACCCTGTTCGCGCCAATGCTCCAGTTCGGTATCGAGCGCCATCTTGGCGCGGCCGAATGCGATTTCGTCGGCTTCTTCGAACAAATCGGCGACGAAGGCGAGTATCAACGGCGCATTGTCCGAACGCAACAAACGCCAAGCGGCATGCTCTTTGTGCAATCGGCGAAATCGGGCGTTTAGTTCGTGGAAACTCATGAATCAGTTTTAAGGCGCGGAATAAATTTTAACTGGGGATTATATCGTGTATCGACGTAATAAATCGCCTTGATAATGACAATCTATTATCCATTGCATTAAAACGGCGTTACACTGTCAATGAGCCGAGAAGGAAGATAGTATCGTGAGATTCCCTACCTAATCGACATTCATTTATTCAGTAGACGAGGCTCCAAAATGGCAAACGAAGGTTATCACGAAGCAATAGAAGAACTCTCCGATGCAACGCGCGATATGCATCGGGCGATTACCTCTTTAATGGAGGAACTGGAAGCGGTCGATTGGTATAACCAACGCGTCGATGTGTGCAAAGATAAAGACCTCAAAGCGATACTCGCTCATAACCGCGATGAGGAGAAGGAACACGCGGCGATGCTGTTGGAATGGATACGCCGACAAGACCCGAAATTCGACAACGAATTGCGCGATTATTTATTTACCGATAAACCGATCGCTCATTGATCAACCCAGCGGAGAATCAAAATGACTTCAAACGTTCCCAATGTAGTTTTCAAAACCCGCGTACGAGACGAAAGCATCGGCGGCGATAATCCTTTCCGATGGCAAGATGTGAGTAGCGACGACATTTTCAAAGGCAAAAAAATCGTGCTGTTCTCCCTACCGGGCTCATTTACGCCGACATGTTCGAGCACACACTTACCCGGTTACGAAGCAAAATACCAAGACATCATCGATCAAGGCGTCGATGATGTCTATTGCTTAAGTGTCAACGATGCCTTTACGATGTTTCAGTGGGGCAAGCATCTGGGCATCGAGCATGTCAAAATGCTGCCCGACGGCAATGGCGACTTTACCCGTCTGATGGGGATGTTGGTCAAAAAGGAAAATCTCGGCTTCGGCTATCGCTCTTGGCGTTATTCGATGCTGGTCGAGGACGGTAAGATCGTCAAACTGTTCAGCGAACCCGGCTTTTCCGACAATTGCCCGGACGACCCGTTCACGGTTAGCGACGCGGACACGATGCTCGATTACTTAAAATCATAATTTAACTATTCGCTCCCTTATCCATCTATCCAAGAAAATGCAAATGACTGATTACGATTTCGAGCTTTTTGTCATCGGCGCGGGTTCGGGAGGCGTTCGAGCTGCACGAACGGCCGCCAACCTCGGCATTCGCGTCGCCATCGCCGAAGACCGCCATCTGGGCGGTACCTGCGTCAATGTCGGTTGCGTGCCTAAGAAATTGTTCGTCTATGCCTCGCATTTTCGCGAGGATTTTGAAGCGGCTAAAGGTTTCGGTTGGTCGATGACAAAACCGGACTTCGATTGGCAACGCTTGTTGTCGCAAAAAGATCGCGAATTGGAACGGCTGCAAGGCATATACGGCAGTTTGCTCGACAAGTCAGGCGTAACGCTGATCGAAGGCCGAGCGACATTGCTTGACGCTCATACCGCACAAGTCGGCGAAACTCGATACCGCAGCGAACGCATTCTAATCGCGACCGGCGGCAAGCCATTTATTCCCGATTTTCCGGGCAACGAACATGTCGTCAATTCCGATGACATGTTTGCCTTGGATAATCTCCCGAAACGGCTATTAATCGTCGGCGGCGGCTATATTGCCGTCGAATTCGCCGGCATCATGCACGGCTTGGGCGTTAACACGACATTATGTTATCGAGGAGAGCAAATTCTGCGGGGATTCGATCACGATATTAGAGCATTCGCCGATCAGGAAATGCGAAAAAAAGGCATCGACATTTTGCTCAACACCAACATTAAATCGGTCACCCGGACCGAAAACGGCTGTGAAGCCCATACCGACCGGAACCAAATCATTGAAGCCGATCTGATTTTATATGCGACCGGGCGAAAACCGAATACTGCGGGATTAGGACTGTCCGAACTCGGCGTTGCGCTGACAGAGAACGGGGAAATCGTCGTCGACGACCGATATCAAAGCAATATTCCGTCGATATACGCGCTGGGCGATGTCACCGGCGGACTTAACCTGACACCGGTCGCAACCGCCGAAGCAATGGCTCTGGTCAACACTCTCTATACCGATAAACCCACTTCGGTCGATTACGACTATATCCCAACGGCGGTATTCAGCCAGCCGAATATCGGCACTGTGGGGTTGACCGAATCCGAAGCCAAGGAGCGATATTCCGATATCGAGATCTATAAATCGGTTTTTACGCCGATGAAACACACGCTGTCCGGTTTCGATGAAAAAACGATGATGAAAATGATCGTCAGAAAAAGCACCGATCGGGTCCTAGGCATCCACATGGTCGGGCCGGAAGCCGGAGAAATCATACAAGGCATGGCAGTCGCAATTCGGGCCGGCGCGACCAAGGCCGTCTTCGACTCGACGATCGGTATTCATCCGACTGCAGCCGAAGAACTTGTCACGATGCGCAAATCTGTAGGCTGAAACGTGAATTTAAGAACGGATGAATAACTTCTTTGTAAGTCTTTGGCAACAAGCGGGCCTGCAGACACTGTTGAGTCGAGCCGTTTTCAAAAAACGTTCAGGGGACCCTAAAAGGGTTCTAAAAGGGGTCAGGTTACTTTTTGATTAATAGTAATCGCTAATTAAAGCCCCCTCCTTTTCTATGTAAGCTCTTGCTAACCGGTTTCGAGAGGCTAGAGCTTCTCGTTCCGCATTCCCAAGCAAAGAGCTTGGGAACGAGCGGAAATAAGGAAGTTATTTACGACCATATCCATAGTACATCCAGCCCGATTCCGATAAGATAGCGCCCACCGAAGTCACTCGTCCCTCACCGATAGCTCTGCAACCTCCAGCAGTGCTTTGATATTTATTTTTAGCTATACCTTTCGTACTTCAAATTTCGGCAGGGCAGTGCCTGAGGAGGCGTGCGGCAAAGGCTTTGCCAGCATGGAACTGGCATAGAGCCTACAGGGGTGTATTCACGGCGTCCTTTGACGCCCCATAAGCGCCAACTTAAGAATCTAAGTATTTGATTAAGCAAGACTAACGCCACCTCCCCGACCTTCAATAATGAGTTCCAAAACACGATCCGGCAAACCCTGAAGCTTTCTCTTGCGCGGACGTTCACAAAGGCTTTTTACGTGGTCATCAATAAAGCGCTTATTTTTTGGAAAANAAGCCGTAAGTCCTGCCTTGATCTCATTGGCGATCGTGCGCCATAAACGCCAATGGGTAATCGAACGATCACCGTCCATTGTGGTGGCCGCCCGGCCGAATCGGCGCTGCGCTATTTTTTGAGTCACTGCAGCAAACAGTAACTTGCCGTGCAAATATAAATCCGCCAGCTTGCTGTCTTTTCGGGCGCGTAGCCGGTCGATATCGAGCAAGCTCTTTAGCCGCTTTATGACCAGCTCCACTTGCCAGCGAACCCGGTAGAGCTCAGCGATTGATTTCGTGTCGAGCAGCGCTTCGGGGAGCGAAGTAAAAATCAACACCCAGCCGCTCAGCATCAAGGTCTTTTGGCTCGCCGTGCGACCTTTATCACGCGCGCGTTGTTTCGCTTTGCGGCGTGCTTGCGCCGCCTGTTCCGGCGGTAACGGCATCGCATGCACCACGCCTTCAATACGTTTGTCTTGATGGCACAGATAAACGGGTATCGCACCCGGCTGACCATTCAAATCGCGTATGCGCTGTTCCCAATCGATTTTAACACCTTTCGGTTCGTTGCACCGTTCGTAAAGGGTCATGCTGTGTGGATTGTAGCGCAGTACGACGTGGCCGCCGCGATCAATGAGCGGGACTAAAGACTTCGGTTGGTTGTAGCCTCGATCAACCAACGCGACATCACCTGCAGTCAACTGATAGTGATCCAAGCTCTCGCCGACTTTATCGGTCGTGACGTTGACCTCGCGAAGTGTCAAGCTCATCAAGTCGATCGCCACATGCAAGCGATACGTTGTTTCTTTCGCGCCGGGTTCTTGCACGGTCGAACCGTCAATCACAATGAAATTCAAGGAGCCATTGTTGATCTGTTTATCCAATCCGAACACACGCTTCAGTAACGACTTGATCCACACCACGCAGGCCGCCAGTCGCTTGGTCACCGCCGTGTCGCTCAAATAGCCTTGAAGCTTGGCAACTTCGCCGGCACAGCTGCGCAACGACAAGTCCTGTCCGCAATACAACAGGACTAACTGCAATAATTGCAACGGTGATCGGATTTTCCGTGCCCGTGCAAACGCCTGTAATTCATAGGCCTGCTCCTGGAAATCTGCCGGGAGCTCTTGCAAAAATTCATCAAAAGGCGTATCTGTTAGCTGTGGCTGCTTCATAGGGATTTTCACTTTCGTCGGTAAAAATACTCTATGTTGTGGCCACACTTTTATTTTTCAACTACAAATCAACGTTTTATGCCTTAAGTTGGCGTCTATGCTTTGACGCCCCCCCCCCGATGCCGAATTTTGATCTACGATGAGTATTATTTTATAACCGAAGAATGTTAAAGCCAGGTTTACAGACCCAAAGGCCTAGACTGAAATGAAAAAGGTTTTTCATGCCCGGATTTTTTTCTAAACAACGTATAACCGCCTCTCCCGACTACAACCGCTGGCTGGTACCGCCCGCCGCTTTGTCGGTGCACTTGTGCATCGGCCAAGCTTATGCATTCAGCGTATTTAACGAACCTTTGACTCGGGTGATCGGCGGTTCGGCTTCCGCGCCGGACGACTGGAAATTAACCGAGCTGGGCTGGATTTTCAGTCTGGCCATCGTGTTTCTGGGAATATCGGCCGCATTCGGCGGTAAGTGGCTCGAAAAAGTCGGGCCGCGCTTGACGATGTTCGTGGCCGCATGCTGTTTCGGCGGCGGTTTTTTGATTTCGGCATTAGGCGTTTTTCTACATCAAATCTGGCTACTTTATTTAGGCTATGGCGTCATCGGAGGCATCGGCCTCGGTTTAGGCTATGTCTCGCCGGTTTCGACCTTGATCAAATGGTTTCCCGACCGGCGCGGCATGGCAACCGGCATGGCGATCATGGGTTTCGGCGGCGGCGCGATGATCGGCGCGCCGCTTTCAGTGTTACTGATGGATCATTTCCAATCGACCGTATCGGTCGGCGTGATCGAAACATTCTTGACGATGGGCGGTTTATATTTCATATCGATGACGATCGGCGCATTGACGATTCGCACGCCGCCGGAAGATTGGCGACCCGAAGGCTGGAAACCGCCAGTACTGCGTAACAAGATGATCACGCATCGCCATGTCCATATCGATCAGGCCTTGAAAACGCCGCAATTCTATTTGCTGTGGCTGGTTTTGTGTTTGAATGTGACGGCAGGTATCGGCGTTTTGGGGCAGGCTTCGGTGATGATTCAGGAAATATTCAAGGGACTCGTCACGCCGGCGGCCGCGGCCGGTTTCGTCGGTTTGTTAAGTCTATTCAACATGGGCGGACGTTTTTTCTGGTCCACCGTGTCCGACTATATCGGGCGCAAGAGCACTTATTTTGTATTTTTTGCCGTCGGCGCAGGGCTTTATGCGGCTGTTCCTTCGGTCGGCATGACCGGAAACATTGCCTTGTTCATTCTACTTTACGCGGTTATTTTGAGCATGTACGGCGGTGGTTTTTCATCGATTCCCGCTTATTTGGCCGATATTTTCGGTACGCGTTATGTCGGCGGCATTCACGGCCGACTTCTAACCGCATGGTCGACGGCCGGCGTGTTGGGCCCGGTTTTGGTCAACTATATCCGAGAATTTCAGATCGCCCAGGGCATCGCAAAAACCGATGCCTATAACGTCACGATGTATATCATGGCGGGCATCTTACTCTTGGGCTTTTTCTGTAATTTATTGATCAAGCCGGTACATGAAAAGCATTATATGCAACACGATGAATTCGACGAACTGGACGGCGCTTATCCGCTCGATGAATATCGGAACACGAACCCTTCAACATTAACGAAAACCGCTTCGTGAGCCGCCGATGAAAAACAGCAAACCTTTTAAACCCGGCCAATGGGTTCTGTTGCTAGTATACTGGCTTTATGTCGCCATTCCTTTAGCTTGGGGTATTTGGTCGACTTTGCGTAAAGCGATGGTTTTGTTTAATTAACCTGAGTTCGGGTTAAGAAACCGAGCATTTGATAAACCCACGGATCACCAGGAAACCCGACATGAAAAAACATTTATTTAAATCCACCCTGCTAATTATACTTTTGAGTGCAGCAACCCTAGTACCGGCTACGACTTATGCGCAAAAACCGGATTGGCAGGATTCCGGCAAACCTCAGAAATCTAAAGACAATTTCAAGAAGGGCGATAAACGTCAACACGATCAGCCGCGCGGCGGTGGCGATAAGCGCCAATCCGGAACTGAACGCCATAGCGCCGGCTCGTCCCGTCAAGACAGAGGAGCCGACATCAGACAGGGTGATTATTTCGGCGACCGGCAGCGCATTATAATCCGCGATTATTACTCCGAACAATTCCGTAGAGGTCACTGTCCTCCAGGGCTCGCAAAGAAAAACAACGGTTGCCTGCCGCCGGGTCAAGCCAAAAAATGGCAAGTCGGCCGGCCACTGCCACGAAATGTCGTTTTCCATGATCTACCGCCGGCTGTCGCTTTGGAGCTCGGCCCTCCTCCCACCGGTCACCGGTTTGTCCGTGTGGCATCGGACATTTTAATGGTTACAACCGGCACGGGCATGGTAATCGATGCGATTCAAGATTTGGGCGGATTTTAAAAAGCTAATCGAATGAAAAGAATTTGCGTCTACTGCGGGTCAAGATCCGGAAAACGACCCGAATATACTCTTGCCGCACATCTTCTCGCGAAGGAACTTGCGCTCCGTAGCATCGGTTTGGTTTACGGCGGCGCCCATATCGGGGTCATGGGACAACTTGCCGATGCCGTATTGGCGCAAAACGGAGAAGTCATCGGCGTGATTCCTCAAAACTTAGTGGATAAGGAAGTCGCTCACTACGGACTAACCGATTTGAAAATTGTCGGATCAATGCATGAACGAAAGGCATTGATGGCCGACCTTGCCGACGGCTTTATCGCTTTGCCTGGCGGACTAGGTACACTGGAGGAATTATTTGAGATACTGACTTGGGCGCAACTGGGCTTGCATCGAAAACCCTGCGGCCTGCTCAATATCGACGGCTACTACGACGGCTTGGTTTCATTTTTGGATCATGCCGTTGACGAACAATTCGTCAAACCGGTCGACCGGTCGATGCTGTTGATTGAAAAGCATCCAAAACAATTATTGGATGCCTTTTCAACCTATCGAGCGCCGTCGGTCGAGCAATGGCTTGGCCGGGAGGCCACGTAAAGATTGCATCCCTTTTGATTGAAAAACCGTCTAAGAATAAAAAGCAACGGTTCCAGTTAAGTTATTTTTTGCATATTCCTAAGCAAACTGAAACGGCTTTCTTGCTCTCAGATTAGTAAGAAAAACTATTTGAAGTAATCCCAAGGATACTCGGGTTTCAAAATTGGACGAAAACCGGCCGGCAATGGAAACGGAGCGGAAAGAAACTCATAAACGCCCACCAAGGTACGCGTAACCGTCATGCCCAAGCCGATAGCCAATCCCATCGGTATTCCGATTGCAGGACCCTGAGCCTGGCTCTCCTTGACCATGTTCCCCGGAATCTCGAGCACTCCGGTCGTCATCCCGGCTAATCCACGCAACGATTTGTCGGCTGCGGAATAAGCATTCGCGTATTGCGCAGAAAACATCATAAAAACTGTGAAAAAAACGATGACATATTGCCTTGGAATTTTCATATCCCCTCCTTATACAACATTTAAATTAAATAAATCCTATTGAATAACAGCATTGTTAATTCAGCCTTAACAGGCCAATACTGCAGCGAGAAATCAACATTATTGTTGCGATTGCAAATAGTTTTGCAATCCGATTCTATCGATTAACCCCAATTGCTGTTCCAGCCAATGCGTATGATCGTCCTCTGTGTCCTTTAGCATGCCTTCCAAAATTTCTCGGGTCTGATAATCTTGCGCCGATTCGCAAAAGGCGATGACCGACCGCAATGAGGTAATGACCTTTAATTCCAATTCAAGATCGTTTTTCAGCATATCCGAGACATTCGCACCTACCTTTAGAGGCTCGCGCTTCGATAAATCCGGCGTGCCTTCCAAAAATAAAATGCGCTTGATTAATGCGTCGGCATGGGCAGTCTCATCTTGCACTTCATGAGCAATGCGTTCGTAGAGTTTACCGAACCCCCAATTTTCATACATACGAGAATGAATAAAATATTGATCGATTGCCGTCAATTCGCCGGCCAATAATTCGTTCAAGCGCTCGATAACTTGACTATTACCTTTCATCTGTAGCTCCTTAATTCGTAACACATTGAACCGATGCAACAACTTAAACGGTTATGATAATGTCACAGGATAATACACTTACCGAAATAGTGTACACATAAATTAAAGCCGATCGTTTTAGATCTGCTTCGTGAACATTACGGTTAGATGATTTATTTAAGGTAGAAAACAATAGACAATAAAAAAGGCCTACGACCAAAGATCGTAAGCCTTTAATAAGTGGCGTCCCCAGGGGGGTTCGAACCCCCGTTACCGCCGTGAAAGGGCGGTGTCCTAGGCCACTAGACGATGGGGACTAAAACGGATCGGTATTTTATCAGAACCGATATCTGAACTTTTTTGTGCGAAATGGCGTCCCCAGGGGGGTTCGAACCCCCGTTACCGCCGTGAAAGGGCGGTGTCCTAGGCCACTAGACGATGGGGACTTAAGACGCTAATTCAATTGGTGGAGCCAAGCGGGATCGAACCGCTGACCTCAACACTGCCAGTGTTGCGCTCTCCCAGCTGAGCTATGGCCCCTCACTTGAGTCCGCATATTCTACAGGAATTTAAATTCTTGTCCAGCTTTAATTTAAAGACTTAATAAAATCCACGGCACGAACTAATCGCGCCAGTGTTTTTTCGCGCCCCAACAACGCCAATGTCATATCGATCGGGGGCGACACCGAAGTCCCGCAAACCGCTACTCGCAGGGGCTGCGCGACTTTTCCCAAATTCAGCCCCAAGGTCTCGGCTAAATTGACGACAATTTGATGCAAAACCTCTCCCTGCCAATTATCCAGTCCGCTAAATTGATCATGCAACTGCTGCAAAACATCAGCACTCTCCGATTTGAAATTCTTTTTTGCAGCCTTTTCGTCGTATTCATCGAAGTCCTTGTAGAAATAGCGACTGATCGTCGCCATTTCGACCAGGGTTTTACAACGCTCTTTCTGAACTTTGACTAACTCAACCAAATCCGGTCCGTCGGTAGGGTCGATACCCTGCTCGCCCATGTGCCAACTCAAATGCCGTGCGACATGAGCCGGATCAGAGTTCATGATGTATTGATGATTGAGCCACAATAACTTTTCCGGATTGAATGACGATGCCGACACATTGACGTCTTTTAGTTCGAAATACTCGATCATTTCGTCCAGGCTAAAAATTTCCTGATCGCCATGCGACCAACCCAACCGAACCAGATAGTTCAATAGCGCTTCGGGTAAATAACCTTCATCCCTGTACTGCATCACGCTGACCGCGCCATGGCGTTTGGACAGTCTCGCGCCATCCGCGCCCAATATCATCGGCAGATGTGCATATTCCGGAATCGGGGCACCCAACGCCTTCAATATATTCATCTGTCTCGGCGTATTGTTTATGTGGTCGTCACCGCGAATCACATGCGTCACTCCCATATCCATATCATCGACGACGACACTGAGATTGTATGTCGGCGATCCGTCGGAGCGTGCGATGATCAAATCGTCTAATTCTTTGTTCGAAACGACAATATCGCCTTTCACCAAATCCCTGATAACCACCTCGCCATCACTCGGATTCCTAAATCGAACCACCGGCATGACGCCTTCAGACACGCCCGGAGTTTCCCGGCATTTGCCGTTATAACGAGGCTTTTCCTTATTCGCCATCTGCTCATTACGCAGCTGTTCCAGCTCTTCTTTACTGCAATAGCAATAGTAGGCATCACCCTGGTCGAGCAGTTGCTGTATGACGGCTTTGTAACGTTCGAACCGGTGCGTCTGATAGAAAGGTCCTTCGTCGTACTCCAAGCCTAACCAAGTCATTCCTTCCAAAATCGCATTAACCGATTCTTGCGTCGAACGCTCCAGATCGGTATCTTCGATCCTCAAAATAAAACGGCCCCCGTGCTTACGGGAATACAACCAAGAAAAAAGCGCGGTCCGCGCGCCGCCGATATGAAGATAACCCGTTGGACTCGGGGCAAATCGTGTTTTTGTCGTCATTTGTTACTTATTCGTTTTCAATAAAATCTTTTTTGCATATTCATTTGGAATTTGCTTGGAAGCTCGCAGGCGTATTGCCTGGTAGTTAAAACCCACACTACCCTTCGGCGCCTCATTTTTACCCAGAATAGCCAACGAAGCGCCATGGCCTTTTGCCGCTGCTTTTTCATACCATTGCGTGGCTTTTTTGACATCTTGTGGCATGCCTAAACCTCTATCGTACATTGCAGCAACTACGACTTCTGCTTCGAGCAGACCTTGCTCAGCCGCCTTAAGCATCCACCCGGCGGCTTGTTGCTCATCGACTTCAAAACCATCCCGACCCAATAAATATAAAGCGCCCATTTTAGCTTGCGCAAGCGCATCGCCCTGTTCAGCCGAAGCCTGAACAGATGATTTAGCACCGACCTCTTCAGCATGAACCATTCCTATCTCGGCTAAAGCCAACAGACAAGCTATCGTTGTTATTTTAATCATTCCTCTAACCTCATGCATCGATTAACGACTGAGTTGCTGACAAAGTGCTTCCGGCAACAAATGTTTTACTTTTCGACACGCCGAAACCAAACAACTCTAAGAATAAGTATTATTTCACGACATAGCCCTGAGAGGAATTAATCATTCAGTAAATTCAAAATTCTGCACTCTTCTTGGAAAGAATTTACAATTCTTATACCATTGAGCGAGCCTTATCTCACGACTCACAATTGACCATTATTAGCTATTTGTCTTGAATAGCTATTTATTCGAGAATACACTTTGAGAAGCAATCTGCGTAACTTAAATGATCGACCTTTACCGACTAAACGATATTCGTTTCCTTTACGTTGACAAGGTAGCTCTCACACTGCCTTCGCTTAGTGTCAAAACCGGTAAAATCACTGCATTGATCGGCCCTAACGGTTGCGGGAAAAGCACCTTACTGAATATATTGGCTTTTTTAGATTCGCCACAGCAAGGCAGCATCGCCTTTAAGGGAAAAACCGTTCGTTCAAAGAAACAACTGCAAGCATTAAGAAAGCGTGTTGGGCTACTAACCCAAAAACCATATATGCTTCGAGGTACGGTAGCTGATAATCTAAAACTTGCGCTAAAATTACACGGCGTACCGAAACCGCTTTGGCAAAACAAAATTAACGAGACTCTCAATCGTCTCGATGCCATTCATTTACTCAACCAGCAAGCCAATGCGCTGTCGGGTGGAGAACTGCAAAAAGCGGCTCTTGCACGCGCACTGATTAACGATCCCGAGGTTTTGTTATTAGATGAACCTTTCAGTTATTTAGATGAAGCCGCGAATGTCATGCTTGAGAAATTCATCCAAGATTACAGCACCCCCACTCGTAACTTGATTTTTAGCACCCATAACCGACTGCAAGGCTTAGCGCTGGCCGACGAAGTCATAACGCTCATTAACGGCAGCCAGGTTCAAACGCCGTTACTGAATTTGTTTCATGGTCATCTGGACAATCATATTTTTAATACGGGTAAACTGAGTGTCGTTTTAACCGGGGACATCGAAGGATGTCGGCACATTTCGATCGATCCGCATGAAATTGTCTTGTCCAAAGAACCTTTTTGTTCCAGTATTCGCAACCAATATCCGGGACGTGTCACATCGATTGCGGAGGAAATGGGCAAGGTGAGAGTCAATGTTTCAGCCGGCGAAATTTTTCAAGCTCTAATTACCTTCGAAGCGTTACATGATTTAAAGTTGCAATTGGGAGATGAAGTTTGGGTTAATTTTAAGTCGAATTCGATCGTAACATTCTGAGGTAAATATGCTTTTACATTTCTTATCTCATAAGCGAGTTGCCGAATTCTCAAAAAAGCTCATAGCTCCAGGATGTTATTTGCCACGAAATCCTTAACCATAAATACCTCCTAATTAAACGACGGCTATAGCAAAGCATAAACGCCATAGCCCGCTCACTAACCGGATGCCAAATAAAATGCGTCCTTATTGACTCTTTACATTTTTTATTTTTCATCAGCAGCAGTGACGACAACAGATTTGACGAAACACCTATCCCGCCGGCACTTCATTCGATGCCTTACCGCACTGAGCCTATCACCCTGGCTTCCCGGCTGTGAATCATTGTTTGCTCGACGAATTGCGATTGCCGCTCATGCTTGGCCCGGTTATGAATTCCTGTTTCTAGCCCAGCGCGAAAAATGGTTGGATAGCTCCTTAGTCGATTTGATGGAAACAACCTCTGCAACCGAATCATTAAGCGCACTGATCGAAGGCAAGATTGACGGTGCAGCATTGACACTGGACGAAGTTTTAACGACACGCGCATCCGGCTTGCCGCTTACCGTGGTTTTGGTATTTAACATTTCAGCTGGTGCGGATATGCTGCTAGCTAGACCATACATAGTAAAATCAGCCGATCTCAAGGGGCAGCGCATCGGCTTTGAAAAAGGCACGGTCGGCTCGCTATTGCTTCACAAAGCACTTGATGCCGCGGGCTTGTCAATGGCTGAAATCACAGCGGTTCCCTTGACAATCGACGCCCATTTTCAGGCCTGGCAACAGCAAAAAGTCGACGCCCTAGTCACATACGATCCGATTGCCAGCCGTTTGTTACGCGAAGGTGCAATCAAGCTTTTCGACAGTCGAAAAATTCCTGACACTATTTTTGATGTGTTGGCTTTTCGAACCGATCGTTTAGACTTTAGTCGATCACCAGCCATTCGCCATTTGGTCTCCGCCCATCTTAAGGCGTTTGAGCATTTGACCAAAAACCCACAAGATGCTGCATACCGAATGGCACCGCGCTTTAAATTATCGCCTGCTCAAGTGCTTGGCACATATAAGGGTTTAGTCATTCCCGATCGAAGCAACAATCGACGCTTACTGGAAGGGTCGTCTCCAATTCTGCTAGACAGCGCACGCAACCTTAGCATCTTCATGTACGAATCGGGAAAACTACCGCACGAGAACGACTTAACCGATTTGATTGACCCAAGCTACTTATGATTAAAAGCGAACTACCCGACCGTCCTCGGCCGATTGCAGCGCACCGACAATAATCCGGCAATTGGTCTTTGCGTCTTCAAGCGAGAGCGAGGGTGCCTTACCTGTCAAAACGCAATCACTGAAGTGTTCGATTTCCAAACGGAAATGATCGGCGATTGGGAGTATCTCCTCAGATTGGCGCCCCCCTTCCGTCCACCAGGAAATGATCGGAATGTCGCCCGGATTTTGCCAAACGCCATGACACTTCAAACCGCCTTTTGTGCCGACAACTTCGTACTCGCAGCGCCGCGCGCGCTCAAAACTGAAATCGAAATGCGCGTATTTGCCGTCGCCAAAATCGAGCACACCGCTACACGCGGTATCCGCGCCGCTTTCGATATATTTGGCAACGGCAGTGACCGACTCCGGCATTCCATCGAAAAACAGCCTGAGCGAATGAATCGCATAACAGCCTATATCCCACATCGCCCCGCCGCCCTGATCGATACTATCTGCGATCCGATACCTTCTGGCCGGTTTCATCATGAACGAAAAACTCGCACGCACCGTTTTAACCTCGCCGATCTCTCCGGAACGTAGAATATCCAAGGCCCGCGCATGCTGCGGATGAAAACGGTACATAAAGCCCTCCATGACCGTCACGTTATGGCGACGCGCAGCAGTTTCTATCGCTTCGATATCCGAAACTTTCAACGCCATCGGCTTTTCGCACAATACATGCTTGCCCTTCTCGATCGCGCGCAAGGCCCATTCGGCATGCTCGCGATTCGCCATCGGCAAATAAACCGCTTCGATTTCATCGTCATCGAGAATCGCTTCAGGGCTATCGTAAGCGCGAACACTTTGCTGATGCGGCGCATATTTCGCCAAGGTTTCCGCCGCGGCGCCGGGACGGCGACTGCCGATCGCGACCAATTCGGCATTGCTCGCATCGACGATCGCCGGCATCAGCCGCTCGTTGACCCGTGCCGCGCCTAAGATACCCCAACGCAATTTTTTGTGTTCGTTCATGATTCTCCTCCGTGTTTACTTATCAATTTTCAACCATTCCGCCAATGCGGTCTTGATTGTTTCGGTTCTAATTTGGTGGCGATCGCCATCAAAATGCATTTCGGCAATTTCGGCAATTGCACCACGCCGCTGCCAAGCAATGTAAACCGTGCCAACCGGTTTCACCGAAGTGCCGCCACCAGGCCCGGCAATACCGGTTACCGCAATTGCCCAATCGGCCTGACTGTGATTCAATGCGCCCCCTGTCATCTCGCTCGCAGTCTCGACGCTGACCGCGCCATGATTTTCGATCGTCTCGGCCCGGACGCCCAGCATTTGTAATTTGGCGGCATTGCTGTAAGTCACGAAGCCTCGGTCGAACCAAGCCGAACTGCCCGGTATTTCGGTAATCGCTTGCGCAATGCCGCCGCCGGTACAGGATTCGGCGGTTGCCAGCAGCCAACCGCGTTCCTTTAGGCTAAACCCTACCAAGCGAGCCAATGCGGTGATTTCGTTCTCTGTATTTAATGGGACCAATGGGGCAAGACCTAATCAATTTAAGGATATCGTGACGAATAACTTTCTGAAACCATGGCTTTGTCGCGGGTTCGGTTAGCCTGCATTAAAAAATAAGAAAGTTATACCTTTCGCACTTCAAATTTCGGCAGTGCCTAAGGAGGTGCCGGGGTGCTCGGTCGATTTTTGCTCCTGCAAAATCGACATTCACGCCATCCATGGCGCTCGCAAAGGCTTTGCCAGCATGGATGCTGGCATAGAGCATGGATGTATTCACCCAGCCCCTAAATGCCATAGCCCATCGGTCATGGTTAATAGTCTTACTAATTTAGGGGCTGGGTACTTTGACGGGCCCCCGGTGCCGAATTTTGATCTACGATGAGTATATCTATGACTCAATCCTAAGATAAAATAATATCTATGAGTATAAAACAAACCAGCAACCAACACACCCCGATGATGCAGCAATATCTGCGCATCAAGGCCGAACATCCCGACACGCTCGTTTTTTACCGGATGGGCGATTTTTATGAACTTTTTTTCGACGATGCAAAAAAAGCCGCCCAGATTCTCGATATTACGCTGACGCAGCGCGGCCAGTCGGCCGGTGCGCCGATTCCGATGGCAGGCATTCCGTATCATGCCGCCGAAGGCTACATCGCGAAATTGTTGCGCCACAGCGAATCGGTCGCGATTTGCGAACAAATCGGCGATCCGGCGACTTCGAAAGGACCCGTTGAACGAAAAGTGGTACGCATCGTCACACCCGGCACCGTTACCGACGAAGCCTTGCTCGAAGACCGCAAGGATAATTTGCTGGTGGCCCTGCATGTTGCCGATTCCAAATTCGGTATCGCCGCTTTAGATGTGACCAGCGGACGCTTTGTATTGCAACAACTGGATTCGGCCGACACGATGTTGAGCGAAATCGAACGTCTGGACCCGGCCGAGCTATTGGTCAGCGAAGATATCGCTCTTCTACAGGCTTTGAAGCAGCGCAAAGGCATTTGCAAGCGCCCGCCTTGGCATTTTGAGCCTGACAGTGCGCGTCAACTGGTATTGAATCAATTCAACACGCACGATCTATCAGGCTTCGGTTGCGAAAATATGCCGATGGCTATTGCCGCGGCCGGCTGTCTGTTGCAATACGTCAAAGACACGCAACAAAGCGCCCTGCCCCATATTCAAGGCATTCGGGTCGAAAACAATTCCGACGGCATTCAACTCGACGCCGCTAGCCGCCGCAATCTGGAACTGGACACGCATCCGACAGGCGAGCTGCGCTACACCTTATTCGGCGTACTCGACAAAACCGTCACCGCGATGGGCAGTCGTTGTCTGCGCCGCTGGATCAACCGACCGCTCAGAGACCAAGCCATTCTGCAAAGCCGATATTCGGCAATCGAATCGCTATTGTCCGAACGGCTTTTAGATGCCGTTCGCAATCAATTGAATGCGGTCGGCGACATCGAGCGTATCAGTTCTCGCATCGCACTCAAGTCAGCCAGGCCGCGCGATTTGATCGTGTTACGCAATACGCTGGCCGTTTTACCGACATTGCAGCCCTTGCTATCGAACACCGACAGTCCGGAGCTGATGCGTCTGGCCGAGCAAATCGCCGAACAACCTGAGTTATCGGCGCTGTTGCAACGAGCCATTATCGACAACCCGCCTGTTCTAATTCGCGACGGCGGCGTCATTGCCCCCGGCTACCATGCCGAACTCGATGATCTGCGCAACTTAAGCCGCAATGCCGATCAATTTCTGCTCGATATGGAGGAGCGCGAAAAAACCGCGACCGGCATTAGCGGCCTAAAAGTCAATTACAATCGCGTGCATGGTTACTATATCGAGATTTCAAGATTACATGCCGAGAAAGTTCCGGCACACTACCACCGTAAACAAACGCTGAAAGGCGTCGAGCGCTACATTACCGAGGAATTAAAAACCTTCGAAGATAAAGTTCTGAGTGCGAAAGAAAAATCGCTGGCATTCGAAAAATTGTTATACGATCAATTGCTGAACACGCTCGGCGAGTCATTAACCGATCTGCAGCAATGCGCGCAAGGACTCGCCGAACTGGATGTGCTGGCGGCATTTGCCGAACGCTCCGAAACATTGAATTTGACTCGTCCGCAATTGACCGACAAGCCCGGCATCGATATCGAAGGCGGACGACATCCGGTCGTCGAGCAAGTCTCCGACATTCCGTTCGTCGCAAACGATCTTAAACTATCGCCTCAGCGCCGCATGCTCATCATCACCGGCCCGAATATGGGCGGTAAATCGACTTATATGCGCCAGGCGGCTTTGATCGTACTGATCGCTCATATCGGTTGTTATGTTCCGGCCAAGGCCGCAACGATCGGCCCGGTCGATAAGATTTTCACCCGCATCGGCGCTTCGGACGACTTGGCCGGCGGACGCTCGACTTTCATGGTCGAAATGTCGGAAACAGCCAACATTCTGCATAACGCAACCGAACAAAGTTTGATATTGATGGACGAAATCGGCCGCGGAACCAGTACTTTTGACGGTTTATCTTTGGCTTGGGCTTGCGCCGATCATTTGGCAAAAGTCACAAAGGCATATACCTTATTCGCGACGCACTATTTCGAGTTGACGACTCTAGCGGACGAGCAAAAACCGATCCATAACGTCCATCTCGACGCGATCGAGTACGGCGACAAAATCGTGTTTCTGCATGCTGTCAAGGAAGGCCCGGCGAGCCAAAGTTACGGGCTGCAAGTCGCCTCACTGGCCGGTGTTCCGGCAACAGTGATCGACAAAGCCAAATTGAAATTGCAGCATCTGGAAAACAACACCTATTATCAAAACCAAACTGAATCGGGCAATCAGCAATTGGATTTATTCGCGACCCAAGAATGCCATCCGGCAGTCTGTTTGATCGAGGAGTTAGACCCGGACAACCTAAGCCCGAGGCAAGCCTTGGATACGCTGTATCGTTTGAAAAAGATGGTGGAGTGATTTTAGACTCGGGCGATAACGTAAACCCAGTGAACATGGAAGGCCGATAAGCATTACATCTATTTATACCTTTCGCACTTCAAATTTCGGCAGTGCCTAAGGAGGCCCCGGGGTATTCAGTCCCTCACCTAACGCTAGGTGAGAGATCAGCATGGAGCTGACATAGAGCCTACAGGGACGTTTCACGGCGTTCTTTGACGGGCACCCCGGCGCCGAAATTTGATTAGCAAAGGGTATATTTACGACCACCTCCTACATAGAATTTGGTCATAAATAACTTCCCTATTTTAGTGGGTTCGGTAACTCGATTGGCAGTTGTCGGCGGCAGGGAAAGCCGCCGTCAAGCCTACAAGGACGTATTCACCCAGCCCCTAAATTCCATAGCCCATCGGTCATGGTTAATAGTCTTACTAATTTAGGGGCTGGGTCCTGCCAGGCGAGTTACCGAACCCTCAACAAAGCTCATAACTCCAGAAAGTTATTTTTAGCGAAATCCATAGACGTTCCAGCCAGCACCTAAATTCCATAGCCCATTGACTATCATTAACTCTTAGATAATTTAGGTACGGGCCTTTGACTGATATAAACCGAACTTAGGTTATTTAATTAAGAAATCCCGCATCATCCCCATATCTTCATGCTCGAGATTATGGCAGTGATACATGAATAGTCCTTTAAAGTCATTAAATGGTTTCAATACGGTCACTTTCTCGCCGGGCATCACCAGCACCGTATCCTTCCAACCACCCCAGACCAATCCACCGGCAATCGTTCGGTGCGCTTCTCTCGATTTCGGGTTGACTTGGCGTTTGATGATTTGAAATTGTTCGCCGTGTAAATGCATTGGATGAGGCATCGGCATACCGCTCATGCCGCTGTAGCCATTGTCGAATTCGATGACTTGCAAACTATTGACAGGAATGATTTCATCGTCGCGGACATCGTCCATTTTGTAGGAACGCCCATTCAATAACGCCGACATGTGCCGCATCGACAATCTAATGGTTCTTGGGTCTTTGTTATTCGCAGCATCGCGAACATTCAACTTAGGTATCGTGGATAAGCGCTCAGGTAAACTCTGCGACGATTTACCGGCTTTAATCACTTTAACGTTAAATAAAGAATATTCACTACCCGACGGCAGATCGGAAGAGTGCATCATGCCCATACCCCCGCCCATCATGCCGCGCCGTCCTCCGCCCATCATTCCGCGACCGCCACCCATCATGCCCATGCCGCCATGACCGTGTGTCGCAATATCGAACGACAAGCTGCGCATGCTTATCTCAGAACCCACCGAACGACCGCTGAAATCGGCCCAAAGCTCGATTCTTTCGCCTGGAGCCAACATCACATAGGAATACTGCTTCGGCCTTTCCAGCAATCCGCCGTCGGTACCGATCACAGTCATTTTACTGCCGTCCGACCAGGCCAGTTTATAGATCCGAGAATTCGATCCGTTCAGCAACCGGAACCGATAGGCCTGTCCCGCGACAGGCAACACATAATCGGGCCGGCCGTTGACAAAAATCCGATCGCCGAGAAAGCCCTGCATGCGTTGCATCATGTGGTCGCTGTAGACGAGCTGATTATTCTTATCGAAGCTTCTGTCTTGGATAACCAACGGCAGATCAAATTCGCCCTTGGGCAAATTCAAAGCCCGTTCTTCATCGTCATGCACAATAAACAAGCCGGCAAGCCCCGAATAGACTTGTCGGGCGGTGACGCTATGGGTGTGAGCGTGATACCAGTAGGTTCCGGCACGATTCAGAATTTCGAATTCATAGATATAAGATTCGCCGTGACTGACCGCGTACATCGGATTTCCGTCCATGTTGGCCGGCACATGCAGTCCGTGCCAATGCAAAATCGAATGCGCCGGTAAATTGTTATTCAAATGAATTCTGACTTTTTGGCCTTTTTTCAGACGAATCGTCGGCGCAAGATAAGTATCGGGATGATTTTTTATCGATGTAGACGGACCTTTGAGTACTTTAGCCCGCACTTTCCAAACTCGAGTTTCAGGCCCTTCGAAGACAGAAACCTGCGCGATATCCTGCGTCAGTTCAATTTCGACATCGGGATGAAAATTCGCGGAAGGGGTATTGACCGCTTTAAAGGCTCCGGCCGATTGCGCCCAAGAGGGGTAAGTCGCCGCACCGGCTGCCGCAAATGCGGCATATTTTAACCATTGTCGACGTTGTTGATTGATCGGAGAGTTCATCATCTGCACCTCATGGACTTATAATTTGTTAGTATATTAGCAAATTATAAAATAATAGCAATTTAGACACGTCTATCGAAGCGCATTGCCATAAAAGCCGAAAAAATAGCCGCACGAAATATATACCTTCCGCACTTTAAATTTCGGCAGTGTCTGAGGAGGCACCGGGGTGTGCGGCAAAGGCTTTGCCAGCATGGAGCTAGCATAGAGCCTACAGGGATGTATTCACGGCGTCCTTTGACGGACACCTTGGCGCCGAATTTTGATCTACGATGGGAACATTATAGAGCATAATCTGCCTAGCACACCCACTGTGCATCCATGAGGCGGTGCTACACTTTAATGCCCGACAGTCGACAGTTATAAAATACACGTTTCAAGCGCATCCACAACCTAGCCGGATTATTCCAGCAATTCCCAATTTGGAGATCAAAAAGGGTGTGGGGTATGCTTGGCGAGGATGTCGGCAGCAGGGCAGATTTTTGCTCCTCGGCAATTGCTCCTGCATTGCCCTACTACACGCCATCCTTGGCGTAATGCAAAATCTGCATTCACGCCATCCTTAGCGCTTGCAGATTTTTGCTCCTCGGCAATTGCTCCTGCATTGCCCTACTACACGCCATCCTTGGCGTAATGCAAAATCTGCATTCACGCCATCCTTGGCGTTCGAGCTGCCGCCAAGCCCCCATGGATGGGTTTACGGCGTTCCTCGACAGGCATACCCCACACCCTAAAATCGGCGATACTGCTCAAACTGGGAATTGCTGGGATTATTCTATAAACCTTTTTCTTCTCGCAATACTTCAACCAGTTGTTTGGCCGGTAAATAACCCGGATATACAGAACCTTGTTCGGTGACGATCATCGGCGTTCCGCGCGCTTCGAAATCGTTACCGAGCTTCATATGCGCATCGACCGGATTGGTACAGGTCTTGGCTTCGAGGGTTTTCCCTTGTTTGGCTTTGGTCAAAGCATCATTACGATCTTCCGCACACCATACCGAAACAGCTTTAGCATAGGAATCCGACCCCTTCCCTGCTCTCGGATAAAACAAGTATTGAACCGTAATGCCTTCGGCCATATATTGATCGATCTCGGAATGCAGTTTCCGACAATAACCGCAATCGATATCGGTAAAAATAAAAACTTTATGCTGACCTAATTTCGGCTTGAACACGATCATTTGATCTTGTCCCAACTTTTCCAACGTATTCTTTCGCGTATTAGCTATTTTAGCTTCGGTCAAATCGGTTCTAGATTCCAGGTCGATCAAGCGCCCTTGTAATAAATATTTACCGTCATCGGAGACATAAAAGATGGTTGCGCCCGCCGTGACTTCATAAACTCCCTTCACTTCGGAAGGTTTTATCAATTCGGGGGTGAAATTTGGCATCGACTTTTTCAAAGCCGCTTTGATGGCCGCTTCATCGGCTTGAACAACGTTCATGCCTAAAGCCAAGCCAAGCAATACCACTGTTTTAAGTATTTGTTTCATAACGTTTCCATATATTCAGAATGACTAATGCGTTTGTAGGACTGTCTACCGAGTGCTTTGTTCATTACCCTATGAAAAATAGAAGTCACTATTCAGCAGTTTTCTATTGGCTTGATGTTGACTGTTGATTTATGCAGACAACCTGTTAAATCAACAGCCTAAATTATTAACGTACTTTAGGACTTCGTGACAAATAAGTTACTGGAACTGTGAGCTTATAGCGGGTTCGGTATACCCTTTGCTAGTCAAATTTCGGCATCGGGGTGCCCGTCAAAGGACGCCGTGAATACGTCCATGTAGGCTCTATGACAGCATCCATGCTGCCAAAGCCTTTGCCGAACACCCCGACGCCTCCATACGCTAATGCCGAAGTTTGAAGTGCGATAGGTATAACTCGTTTATCAGGCCAAAATTTGACTAGCAAAGGGTATACATTAAGCTTTAAGCGGCTTTTTCATTGAAACAAACGTTCTAAATCCAAAAATAGAGCCAATACCATCAACGACAGTAGCAACAAAATACCGACCTGTTGTAACGCAACCTGGAATTTTTCCGAGACGGGACTGCCTTTAATCGCTTCTATCGCAAAAAACAACAAATGACCGCCATCTAAAACCGGAATCGGCAATAAATTAAGCACGCCAAGACTAATGCTAACTTTCGCTAAGAAAGACAGGAATTCGACAAACCCTCGCTCTGCGGAAAGGCCCGCAAACTGGGCGATACTAATTGGGCCGCTGAGATTTTTCACAGAAGCATTACCGAGAATCATCTGACCCATCATTTTGAGTGTTGCGGTACTAAAAAAAATGGTTCTCGAAACAGCCCCCGTCAGAGCCGGCCAAAGCGGCAAATCATTGCGTACTTGCAACGACGCCATCAAGTCTTCAGGAATTTCAACGGCCGCACCGATTTTACCAACGGTTATGTCGTTTTCGACCACTTTTTGAGGCGTTATTTCGAGACTCAATTGCACGCCTTGTCTTTCAATAGTCAGGGCAATGGCAGTTCCGGGCCGGTCCTGCACATACTCGACCCATTGCATCCAAGTATTGATCGCCTCACCATTCGCGGCGACGATCAAATCACCGGGCTGTAATCCGGCATCGGCTGCCGGCATGGCTTCCAACACTCGTCCGACGACCGGTCTGAGCTGCGGCATCCAAGGCTTGAGACCTAATTTATCGTAAAGTTTATCCGGCTCCCTACGCAATTCTTCAGGAAGGTTAATAAGCCGCGAATGCTGCTGTTCATCAATGTTTTTTACCGTAACATCGACACTTTCTCGACCGGTCATGGCAGCCGAGAAAATCGACTCAATAACCTCCGCCCAAGTCGCAGTGTTCTTTTGATTGACCGCTACGATCTCCTCTCCTTCGAGCAAACCGGCTTCGGCGGCAAGCGTATCCGGCTCAACATGACCGATAATCGGACGTAAGCCGGTTTCACCGATGAACAATACGATCCAGAAAAACAGCACGGCTAGCATTAAATTGAATAATGGTCCGGCCGCGACAATCGCCGACCGCGCCCACAATGGCTGACGGTTGAATGCGAAAGGCAAATCTTCGTCGGCCACCTTGCCTTCGCGTTCGTCAACCATTTTGACATAGCCGCCTAGAGGTATTGCCGAGATGGCATATTCGGTCGACGCAGGCGATTTCTGATAAGACCATATGACCTTGCCGAACCCGACCGAAAACTTTAGCACTTTGACGCCGGTTTTACGCGCGACCCAAAAATGACCGAATTCATGAAACGAAACCAGAATACCGATCGCGACAATAAAATAAAACAGCGTACTCATTAATCCGGTTAATGCTTAAGTTCTTCGACGATACGCTCAGCCACTTCCCGGGCTTTGCTATCGGCAGCCAAAACAATATCCAGCGTATCCGCCGGATCGGCTTCGAATTGACACATGCTCCGTTCAATGATGAAAGGAATGTCGGTAAAACGAACTTTCTCGTCTAAAAAGGCAGCAACCGCGATTTCATTGGCTGCATTTAACACAGCCGGCATGATCCCGCCTGCCTCGACGGCTTCGATAGCCAAGCGCAAACAAGGGAAACGCTGAAGATCGGGCTGTTCGAAATCCATATGTTTAACGTCGAATATATTAAGCGGTGCAGCACCGGAGTCGAAGCGTTCCGGCCACGCCATCGCATGCGCAATGGGTATTCGCATATCGGGATTACCCATTTGCGCCAACACAGTGCCGTCGACATAATCGACCATCGAATGAATCACGCTTTGCGGATGGATCACCACCTGAATTTTGTCCGGCGACATATTGAATAATAAACAGGCTTCAATCAATTCAAGCCCTTTATTCATCATCGTCGCAGAATCAACCGAAATCTTGCGCCCCATATCCCAATTGGGATGCGCGACGGCTTGATCCGGAGTAACATCAACCAACTCTTCTACCGGCTTAGTTCTGAACGGGCCGCCCGAGGCAGTCAACAAAATACGCCTCGCTTCCTTGGCTTCTTGACCCGCACAGTAATCAGCCGGCATGCATTGAAAAATCGCATTATGCTCGCTATCGATCGGCAGCAAATGCGCGCCGGACTCGGAGACTGCTTTCATAAAAATATCGCCGGACATCACCAACGCTTCTTTATTTGCCAGCAATACGGTTTTACCGGCTTTAGCAGCTGCCAAAGTTGGTAATAAACCAGCCGCGCCGACGATTGCCGCCATTACCGAATCGACACTATCCAATGTGGCCACTTGCTGCAACGATTCGGCTCCCGATAATACCTTAATATCGGATACCGGCGATGTAGCAATGCGCTCTGCAAATTGTTTAGCCTTATCTTCATCAACCACGACAACATAGCCAGGACGATGGACGATGCATTGATCGTACAATAAATCGATATTATTGTTCGCGGTCAGCGCAACGACTCTATACCGATTCGGATGACGAGCCGCGACATCCAACGTGCTGACACCGATGGAACCGGTTGCTCCCAGTATGCAAATACCTTTCATTAAAATAACTCTCTAATCAGCAGAATACCGGCATAGAAAAACGGAATAGCGGCCACCAAGCTATCGATCCTATCTAACAAACCACCATGTCCCGGCAAGATAGAGCCTGTATCCTTAACGCCCTGCTGCCGTTTTACCAGACTAAAAAATAGATCGCCGTATATCGAAATCAAAACGGTCAAGACCGACAACAAAACAAAGTCAGAGCCGATCATCAAATTAAACCCGAATACCAAACTCAAAACGATTGCACTGACAACGGCGCTTCCCAAGGCACCATAAAATCCCGCCATGGTTTTGCCCGGACTGATTTCGGGAGCTAGCTTGGTAGCGCCGAATTTTTTGCCGACAAAATAGGCCGTAATATCGGCAATCCAAATCAGCAGCAGAAAATACATCACCATATCGGCGCCGTAAAATGCGCGCATACGATATAAAAACATCCACGCAAAAAACAGAATCAACCAGCCGGTCAAGCCCTTATAAACAGTTTTTAATTCAAGTTTCAGTAACGCATCCGACGCATTCCTGATCAGAAACATCACCACTACCCAAAATAAAACCGGTAAAATAACCAGCCATTCCAATAAACCGGACTGCGCCCTAACTTCCGGCCAATCGAAAATTTGCGCCAATACTTCCAGAAAATAAGTCCAAAAGTAAACACCGCCCATCGGCAGAATGAGTAGGGCAAGAAATAAAATCCGCATCAATGGACTGTCAATACCGGTTAAGCCTGTCCACTCCCATGCGGCAACCAACATAACCAGGGCAACAACCAGAGTGAAATAAGGTATTGGCAATAAATAAACGGCCAACACGACCAATGGCGCAAGAATCAGAGCCGTAATAATTCGCTGTAGTAACATTTTATAATTATTTTCAAGTCAATTGAGTTAGAGGGTAACCGCTTTATTGAGGATTTGCTCGCCGGTATGCCCGAAACGCCTTTGCCGAGTTCTAAAGCTTACGATAGCTTCCTCCAGCGATTGCCGATTAAAGTCGGGCCATAAGGTCGGCGTGAAATATAGTTCGGTATAAGCTAACTGCCAGAGCAAAAAATTACTGACCCGTTGTTCACCACCGGTTCTGATGAATAAATCCGGTTCGGGCAAATCGGCGGTTGATAGATGTTGAGCGATTAGTGTCTCATCGATTTCTTGCCCGTCGAGTTCGCCGCTTTTAATTTTTACAGCTATTTTTTTAAACGCTTCAGACATATCCCACCGCCCACCGTAATTGGCCGCAATCACCAAAGTCAAACCACTATTATCGCGGGTTTGAGCCTCGCCTTCGGTAATTTTAGCCTGCAATTTTTCGGAAAAAGCCTTTCGTTCGCCGATAAACCTTAAACGAATGTTGTTCCGATGCAACTTATTAACCTCTCTTTGCAAGGTCGAAATAAACAAGTTCATCAACATCGACACTTCGGACTCCGGCCGACGCCAATTTTCGCTGCTGAAAGCGAATAATGACAATACTTCGATATTCGCTTCGGCGCAATACTCAACAATGGCTCTAACCGCCTTGACACCGGCTTGATGCCCCATTGCACGAGGCATATGCCTTTGTTGCGCCCAACGCCCGTTACCATCCATGATGATTGCGATATGGCGAGGGTTTGGGTTCAAGTCCGGAAGCGTTTCGAGTTCTGCAGACATCAATCTACTCCATTAAATAGACATTAAGTCCGCTTCTTTTTCTTCCAAGTGCTTCTCTATTTCTTTGATGTATTGGTCGGTCAACTTTTGAATTTTATCTTCGGCCGCGCGAGCTTCATCCTCGGATATCATTTTTTCTTTTAACGCGTCTTTGATATCGGAATTGGCATCGCGGCGAATATTTCGTATCGCTACTCGTCCATTCTCGGCTTCTTGTTTTACGACCTTGACCAGATCGCGGCGACGCTCCTCGGTTAACGGCGGTAACGGGATACGAATCACATTACCATTCGAGGAAGGGTTAAGTCCTAAGTCGGAAGCCATTATCGCTTTTTCGACGGCCTTAACCATGGTTTTCTCCCATGGTGTAACCGTCAAAGTCCGAGAGTCCTCGGTCGCTACGTTCGCTACCTGAGAAAGCGGTGTATCGACACCATAATACGGAACAGTAATTTGATCCAATAGGCTCGGATGCGCCCGGCCTGTTCTGATTTTGGTAAATTCGTGCCTCAGCGCTTCGACACTTTTGCCCATTCGCTTAGCCGCATCTTGTTGAATATCGCTTATCATGCTTGTGTTCCTCGTTCAATCAGTGAGCCGATATCTTCGCCCTGCATCAGCCGCATTATTGCGCCTTGTTCAAAAATATTCATCACGCGCATCGGCAAGTTGTTATCCCGGCACAATACCAATGCTGTGGCATCCATGACGTTTAAGCGTTGATCCAACGCTTCGTCATAGGTCAATCGCGGATAAAATCGAGCATCCTTGACCTTTTCGGGATCGGCCGAATAAACACCCTTAACCTTGGTTGCCTTAATCATCAACTGAGCATTGATCTCAATCGCCCGCAGACTGGCTGCCGAATCCGTAGTAAAAAACGGATTTCCGGTTCCAGCCGCAAATATCACAACCCGACCTTTTTCCAGATGCCTAACTGCTCTGCGGCGAATAAAATCTTCGCACACTTGATTAATCTTTAATGCGGACATCACTCGCACTTGCATGCCTAAATATTCCAAAGCATCCTGCATCGCCAACGCATTGATTACCGTAGCAAGCATGCCCATTTGATCGCCGGTCACTCGATCGAGGCCCTCGGAAGCTTTTTGCGCGCCGCGCAAAATATTGCCGCCCCCGACAACTAGCCCAACCTGTATCCCAGCATCACATAACTCTTTAATTTCGCCGGCCAAGCGCTTCAGGATATCGGCATCGATACTGCCGCCCTTTTCGCTCATTAAAGCTTCACCGCTTAGTTTCAATAAAATTCGCTGGCAGATTAAATTTGTCATTATTGATTTTCAAGTTAGGGAATAGTTAATTTTAGTAAACCTTTCCCGCATCTAAGCCCGCCTTCAATTTCCATAGCAATAACGAGGCGTGGCTTGCATTCCTATTTCGAAAATAACCGATGCGAGAAAGGATACTTCCGAATTAACGTTTCATAATCCACTCGGAGTATAAAAACGAATCCCCGGATAAACCGGGGATTGAATTATGAGCCTCTGACTTGCGCCATGACTTCTTCGGCAAAATTTTCTTCTTTTTTCTCGATACCCTCACCAACTTCGAATCGGGTAAAGCGAATAACGGCATTACCTTTGGACTTAACCAATTCGCCGACAGTGACTTTGTCATCTTTAACGAAAGGCTGACCCAATAAGGTAACTTCGGCAAGAAACTTTTTGATTCTTCCACTCACCATTTTTTCGATAATCTCGGCCGGCTTACCACTTTCCAAAGCTTGCGCGGAAAAAATTTCTTTTTCTTTCTCAATCGCTTCCTGAGAAACTTGATCTTCTGAAACGCAAGCCGGATTGATTGCCGCAACGTGCATCGCAATGTCCTTACCTAATGCGTCATCGGCTTTTTGCAACGCGACTAATACGCCGATCTTACTGCCGTGCAAGTAACAAGCAGCACCGCCGTCGGTCAAATTGTATTTTTCAAAACGTCTAATCGCGATATTTTCACCCAGTTTTGATATCAGTTCGCGGCGAACCTCGTCGATCGTCTTGCCGTTTGGCAGTTTCAGGTCCAACACTTGCTCGGGTGTTTGCACATCCGCGTTTAAGATAGCGTCGGTAACATTGTTGACGAAATTGACGAAATCGTCACCCTTCGCAACGAAATCAGTTTCGCAATTGATGTCGGCTATCGCCGCTGTTTTAGCATCATCGCTGACTTTTACGCCCACCACGCCTTCCGCTGCGGTACGTCCGGATTTTTTATCGGCTTTTGCTAAACCGGCTTTACGCATATTTTCGATAGCGATATCCAGATCGCCGTTTGCTTCGACCAATGCTTTTTTGCATTCCATCATACCGGAACCGGTTCTTTCCCGCAGTTCCTTAACCATTGCAGCTGATATGCTCATTTCTCGTTTTTCCTCTTTATTCTTAACTATAAAAAACGCCTCCTGTTAGGAGGCGCTTTTCAGTTCAATGCGCCATTGCATTCGAAGAGCTAATTGCCCTTCACCGCACCGGCGCTTACTCTGCGCTTGCTTCGACCTCTGATTCCTCAACAAAATCATCAGCCTGAGCCGATAAGCTCAATGTCGCGGATTTTGCTTCCAACACTGCATCCGCTACGGACTCGCAGTAAAGTTTAACCGCTCGAATGGAATCGTCATTCCCCGGTATGATGTAATCAACGCTTTCAGGAGAATTGTTCGAATCGACGATACCTACTACAGGAATGCCCAGTTTTTTCGCTTCGCCGATCGCGTTTTTCTCATAGCCGACATCCAAGATGAACAATACGTCGGGCACGCCTTTCATATCCTTAATGCCGCCCAAGCTGCGTTCGAGCTTTTCCAATTCACGCTCCATACCGAGCGCTTCTTTTTTGCTAAATTTATGATATAGCGTTCCGTCCGCCTTCATCGCTTCCAATTCTTTCAGACGATTGATCGATTTTTTGATCGTTTTGAAATTTGTCAGCATGCCGCCCAACCAACGATGATCGACGTACGGCATTCCGCAACGCTTCGCTTCTTCGGCGACTGCTTTACGGGCTGCTTTTTTGGTGCCGACAAACAGGATAGTACCTTTGTTTGCGGACATTTGACCCAGATAGTTCATTGCATCGTTAAACAATGGAAGCGATTTCTCGAGGTTGATAATATGAATCTTGTTACGGGCCCCAAACAGGTAATTAGCCATCTTGGGATTCCAGTAACGAGTTTGATGTCCGAAATGAACACCTGCTTCCAACATTTGACGCATTGACACTGCTGCCATTTTTTTCTCCTAAGGATTATGTGAAACTTAACGTTTCGTTGGGTTACGCCTCCGCCTGCCCGCCTTGACAACCCCTCCTTCAAATTAATCAAGAAAGGCACCCTACCAAGCGTGTCGACAAACGTGAGTATTTAAAACACAAAAATGAACTTGCCTTTATATCATAATTAGATTTCAACAACAATTAATTCTCTGCTAAACTGGCAGAACTTCTTCTCTCTCCCAAGTCTTTCAATTACTGCAACCTCCAACACTTATCAACTCCTTAACGAGTTTGTTCAATCAAACCCGTTATACTAGCTTCCTTGCCAACAAACAGCCGTCAAATCATGGGTATCATCATAAAAACACCAAGTGAAATCGATAAAATGCGCGTCGCCGGCAAGCTCGCCGCCGAAGTACTGGAAATGATCGAACCGCATGTTGTACCGGGCGTCACCACCGATGAGCTTAATCAGATTTGCCACGACTATATTGTCGACGTTCAACATGCAATCCCGGCACCGCTTAATTACCACGGATTCCCTAAATCGATATGCACTTCAATCAACCAGCAAGTGTGCCACGGCATACCTGGCAATAAAAAATTAAAAAGTGGCGATATCGTGAATATCGACATCACAGTCATCAAAGACAACTATCACGGCGACACCAGCAAAATGTTTTGCGTAGGCGAAGTAAGCCCTCATGCCAAGCGCCTTGTTAAAATGACTCAAGAAGCACTATACCGGGGTATCGAACAGGTCATACCAGGCGCAACCTTAGGCGATATCGGTCACGCAATACAAAAATTCGCCGAATCCAATCGATTTTCCGTCGTACGAGAATTTTGCGGTCACGGCATAGGCCAAAAATTTCATGAAGAACCGCAAGTGCTGCACTACGGCAAACCGGGAGAAGGCATTTTACTTGAAGCCGGCATGATTATCACGATAGAACCAATGCTTAATCTAGGCAAGCGTCACGTTAAGGTATTAGCGGACGGCTGGACTGCGGTTACCAAAGACCACAGCCTATCGGCGCAGTGGGAGCATACTATCCTAGTCACTGACCACGGCCACGAAATCCTGACATTGAGACAGGAGGAAATGTGACAGAAACCTTAGCCCATACCCGCTATTTTACGCAATCCGATTATATTGCCGCTTTTAAACAGCTCATTAAATCGAAAAACCTGGAGTTTAAGCAGGCATTTAACCCCCAAGAACCGGTCACGCCTTTGCTGGTTGCCAAAGCCGAATTCGTAGACGACATCCTCATTAGCGGCTGGAATCATTTTCTCGGCGGATTCGCCGATCAATTAAGCTTGATCGCTGTAGGAGGATATGGGAGAAAAGAATTGTTTCCCTTTTCAGACATCGATATCGTCGTCTTATTAGATAAGCAGGCTTCTGCGGAAACCCAAGCAGTGCTGGGGCAATTCGGTAATTTCCTTTGGGATATCGGTTTAAAACCAGGCTTGAGCGTACGTACAGTCGAAGAATGCATTCAATCCTGCACCGACGACCAAACCATCATGACCAGCTTAATGGAAACCAGGCTATTGTGCGGCAATCCGAACTTGTGCGCAAAAGTGCTTGAACCGATAAATAACGGTGAGATATGGCCGTCAAACCGTTTTTTTGCAGCCAAAATGCAGGAACAGGAGCATCGCTACTTTAAGTTTCACGACACCGCTTACAATCTCGAACCCAACATCAAGGAAGGCCCCGGCGGACTTCGCGATATGCAGGTTATTGCCTGGGTTTTTAAACGCCATTACGGCTCCTCAACTCTGAAGGAATTGATTAAATACGGCTTCTTGCCCGAATCCGAATATGAAGAACTGGTCACTGCACGTAACGTACTCTGGCGTATCCGTTACGCGCTTCATCTATTGACCGGTCGTTGCGAGGATCGCCTGCTATTCGACTTTCAACGAGACGTGGCCGAACAATTCGGATTCAAAGGCATCGACCCGAATCAATCCGTCGAAGAATTCATGCAGCATTACTATAAAACCGTAGTCGGCTTAGAACGACTCAACGAAATGTTGCTGCAATTATTTCACGAGCGCTTCATCGGCGGCGAAACCACCTATCAACAAATTCAAACCAAAACCGCTAAACTCATCGCCATTAACGGCTACCTGGAAGCCGAAACGGAAAGTTTTTTCGAGGACAACCCACTGGCATTATTGGAAATCTTCCTAGTACTCCAACAAAACCCTTCGCTAAAAGGCATCCGATCAAAAACGATTCGCTTAATCCGTAAAAGCCTGCACTTAATCGACGATCAATTTAGAACTAACAAGCACGCCAATCATCTATTCATCGAGATCTTACGCCAACCGCGAGGCATCACGCACGAACTTCGGCGAATGAATCGTTATGGCGTACTCGCCGCTTACCTGCCCAGCTTCGCCCACATCGTCGCCAGAATGCAGTACGACTTATTCCACATTTATACCGTGGACGAACACACCTTGTTCGTGATTCGCAATTTACGACGCTTTTCGTTGGAAAAACACACCCACGAACTGCCTTTTTGCAACGACATTTTTTTGACGATCCCGAAACCCGAACTGCTTTATATCGCGGCGTTGTTTCATGATATAGCAAAAGGCAAAGGCGGCGATCATTCGCAAGTTGGCGAAGAAATCGCCCAAGCATTTTGCCTGCAGCACGACCTGTCCAGGCACGATACCAAACTGGTTACTTGGCTAGTTCGCAATCATTTGATCATGTCGATGACCGCCCAGCGCAAGGACATCAGCGACCCCGACATCATTCATGAATTCGCCACCCAAGTCGGTAGCACCGAATATTTAAATCATCTGTATTTATTGACTGTTGCCGACATACGCGCCACTAATCCGGAACTATGGAACTCTTGGAAAGACGCATTATTGAAAGAACTCCATAGCGCAACTTACAACGCCTTGCGCCGCGGCCTCAAGAACCCGATCAATATCAGCGACAGACTCGAGGAAAATAAAACCGAAGCCTGGGAAGAACTGCTGAAATTAGGCATCTCGGAAGCGACTATTCACGAGTCATGGAAACATGTCGGCGATGAATACTTTCTTAGATATACCGCCGAAGAAATCGCTTGGCAAACGATTGCGATTGCATCCTGCGACGAACAAGATCTGCCGCTGGTGTTATTACGCCCTCAAACTCAACGAGGCAGTGCGGAAGTCTTTATATACACTCGCAACGAAGACTTTATCTTTTCAATCAGCACCGAGACCCTCGATCAACTCGGCCTTACGATCCTCGACGCAAGGATCGTTACCACCAGCGACCAATATGTATTGAACAGCTTCCAAGTCCTCGAACAATCAGGCAACCCGATCAAGGATTTACACCGAGAAGTGCATATTTGCACAGCGCTCCGTAAAAACTTAAAAGAACACCACATCAACAAACAAAAAAACATTCGGCGCCAATCGAGACAAGCCCGGCATTTTCCGATACCAACAACGATTACCTTTCACGAGGATCCGCAACGACGCTTTACGGTCATGGAACTCATTACAACAGACCATGCGGGGCTACTATCAAAAATCGGACATGTGTTCAACGATCACAACATTCAACTGCACGACGCCAAAATCACTACGATAGGCAGCCGAGCAGAAGACATGTTTTATTTTACCGACTATCAATCCAACCCAATTCAAGACCACGAAACATTACAAAATTTGGAGCAAGCCATTCAATCCGCATTACGCGACCATCTATAGACCTAGATAAAGCATTTCACCATGAAGATCATGAAGAATAAAAAGTTAATTCAATGACTTGCTATTCATTTGTATAGAGCTTTCGCTCACCAACAAAATTAGCGAGAATATTTAGGTAATTTCTTGAAATCCTTTATAAACTTCATGTGATTCATGGTTAGATTGCCGAATTTAGGATAACCCTTTCGTTAGTCGAATTCGGCTCCGGAAATACCCAGTAAAGTCGCTAGCCGGACGAATTTCGGATCCAAGCAAAATCCCCCTGCTATAGATCATAAAGACGACATCGTAACCTCGTTCGAAGCCAGTCGATTTTCGATAAAACGAATAAGATTCTCATAACCGTCACCTTCAAGATCCTTATATCGCATACCGATTTCGCAACGATCGCTCGCTATCCGGCGGGAAAACTCAACATTACAACGCGCCTTTACCTGCAAAGGTCGATCGCCGGTAAGCGGCAAATCCAACCAAGCATTTAACTCCACCGGGCGACCGTTTCGGATGTAACATCCGCCCGGAGTCATCAAATTCCGCTGCAGAATACTGCATTGAATCGAGAATCCGTCACTAGAAGTATCAATCGCCAATACTTTAAGACGCACACCTTCTTCGTTGGTAACCACAACAGGCAAATGCGCAGCAACACGAGGATAAATTTTCTTTTCCATAGCCATCTCCGATCAACCAAATATTGTCATCGAAATTCTAGTCTATATCTTTTTTTTTACCAGAATAAATATACAGTTGTCGTTTACACCTCATTTACTTAATAAGATTACTCAGCCGCGTAACAACCACTCTCAACGGTATTCTCGAGTACACCAATCCGAATAACCCGCCCCCGTTATCAGAGAGTATTTCATGACCTACCGATATGAAATCGATCGAATCGAGGCCTTGACTTTAATCAACCTCTACGAAAGAATCTCCTGTATAATTTTCAAACAGGTTATGTTCTTTATCACTTGAATACACGACCGGAAAAGCGTCTCATAAGCCAGAAAGCATCAAGCGTTACCGATAATGTCGGCAACCACGAGGCAGGAGCCGCCAGTAAACTGCAAGCTACATATAACAAACTCTATCTAAACGTTATCTAAACGTTTTTTCAGTCGATATGGAGTAAATAAACTTTCGCACTTTTTCCGAGTCACAGTGACTCGAATCATGTGTTTTTTCAGAGGCCTTCGCATGCATAAAAACTTCCTTACCCTACTCTGCGGCGCCATGACGCTTATTGTTCCACTCGAACTACAAGCAGCTAATGATTTGCCGCCTTCCACTAAAATTGAATTAGGCGAATCAGAAGAAGTCTGTTCCGATTTCACTTCACCGAAATGGAGAGATGCTCAAGTCATCGACGGCGTTGCGATCCAAGAATCGAGACTTTGCAACCCCGACAATCCGGCCGACATTGCAGCCTTTGTTAAAGGCACGAATAACATCAGCATGTCGACGTTAATGGATACTCAATTGGCCGCTGATGCGATCATCAAAACCAATGACGTCGACGGCGACGGCGACCCCGACCATATCATCATAAAACTCGAAATCGTCGAATTAAACGGTCACTCTCCCGACAGTACCGAATTGACCACTCAATTCGACATTGCTCCGGGCGTACAACCCACCTTTTGGGTATTCGCTCCTAAAACACGCGACATGTCGACACTAAGCCTTTACGAGCCGCAAGCCAATCCTCTGCTCCGCGTACCTTCGCCAACTATACGCGTCGAAGAAGGCGACACCGTCTGGCTGGTTGTCGAGAACACACACCACATGCCGCATTCATTACATCTACACGGCGTAGATCACCCTTACATGGACCATAGCGGCAGCGGCAATGACGGCGTTGGACAAACCAGCGCAATGGATATTATGCCCGGCGAAAGTAAAACTTATGTCATCAAACCACGCCAGGCCGGCACTTTTTATTATCACTGCCATGTACAACCGCACACCCATATCCCAATGGGATTGCAAGGCCTTTTCATCGTAGAGGAAAACCGCCCCAACAACTGGGTGCAAACCTTCAATGTCGGTAATGGCCAAGTTCGACACCCGTCGGTAGCGGTTCAGGAAAAATATGCTCGCGAATACGACATGCATTATCAGTCGGCGGACAAGGAATTGCATGAACTAGCTCGCTCGGCCAACGACCCGCGCCTACTCGCACAAAAACTGAACATGGAATACGACGTCACCGAAGCGACCGACGACTATTTCATGCTGAACGGCCGCTCATTTCCTTATACGATCAGGGAATCTTTGGTTGAAATGCAGCCGAACGAAAAGGTCAAGCTTCGCGTCCTGAACGGCCATACCGAAGCACTGGGCCTTCACGTACATGGACATCGTCCTCGCGTTACGCATTACGACGGCATCGATAACGGCCCCGGCTCGTATATCATGCGAGATGTTCATACGATGGTTCCCGCCCAGCGTCTCGATCTCGAGCTAGACGGCACAGACGACGGCTTACATAGCTTTGGCGAAGGCGTTTGGATGATGCATGATCATGTCGAAAAATCATTTACCACCAACGGTATCGGCGAAGGCGGCGATATTAGCTTGGTTGTTTACAAAGATTTTCTTGACGAAAAAGGGATTCCGAAAATGCAAGGCTGGACTCTGGCACCTTATTTCACGAAAGAATTTTGGCAAGGCAAATACCCGCTTTGGCAAGATTACGACAAGTGGCGCAGCTTAGGCCTGCCTGACGCTCGCGGCTATAAAGCCCCATTACCGTCTCCGCCGCAAATGATGCTTGAAGGTCCTTCAGACACTCGATCATCGGCGTCCACAACAAATTCGGAAAAATCGTTTATCGGCGATTTATTATCCGGATTGGTTTTAGGCATTCTCGCTTATATGGCTATCGTGCGGCGCGAAGACATTTTCGCCTTGTATCACAAGCTAGCTAAAAAGCCGGCCTAAATCCGGCCCATATCGACCCGCGGAGCTATTCCGCTGGTCGATATCGCGGCCTCAACCCAAAAAAGAGTCGAACCTAAATCGACTCACCCTTTGCCAATTTGGGCAACCTACCATCCAATCCCATCGCGGCTCGCATAACTTTTTTCTTGACCGGCACGACACGCTCGGCCAAACCCAAACCCAAATTGCGCAAAATCCTAACCGGCATGATCTCGTTGCTGAAAACCCGGTAAAAAACATCCATGACCGTCATCATTCTTAGATTGTCTGCACGCCTTGACTTTTCATAACGCTTCAATTCGGCAATATCGCCAATATCCCGACCCGATCGATGAGCATTGACCAACACCTCAGCCAACACCGCCGCATCGAGCAAACCGATATTGACGCCTTGACCGGCCAATGGATTAATCATATGCGCAGCATCACCAACCAAAGCGATGCCGGGCCTCACATAACTCTGAGCGTGCTGCCGTTTCAACGGAAACGAAGCGGTACCCAAAACAGTATTGATTCTGCCAAGACAATCCGGAAACGCCTCGGTCAATTCGTTCAGCAATTGCTCGCAGGGCAAGGATTTTAATCGCTTGATTTCACCAGGAGAGTTATACCAAACCAGCGACCCGTATCGACCGGTTAACGGCAAAAAAGCCTGTGGACCGCTCGGCACGAATCGCTGCCAAGTAATATCCTGCTGGGGATAATCGGTTGCCACATAGATCACCAGCGCATGTTGTTTATAATCCCAACCGGTCACCCCAATCCCGGATACCTGTCGAACTTTGGAATTCCCGCCGTCGGCGCCGACTAAAACATTCGCCGTCAAAACCGTACCGTCATCCAGCTCAACCACCGAACGATGGCCTTCGTCATCCAAGCCATAATCGATGCGCTTAATACTAGCCGGACAAAATAAACTGACGTTATCAAATTCCTGCAAACGCTCCAACAAGGCCAATTGGGTTACCCGATTTTCGACGATATACCCCAACTCGTTGTAATCAATGTCGTCACTGCAAAATTCGGTATCGCCGACGGTTTCCCATACTCGCATACGCCGGAAAGGGCAATAACGGCGATTCAAAACACCCTGCCACGCGCCGACCGCCTCCAAAATATGCCGCGAAGCGATACTCAACGCGGAAACCCTGAGATCATGGGACTGGTCTGAAGTAAACTCATTGGGGAATACATGCTCGATTACGGCGACCTTAAGACCGCTTCCGCCTAACCCGCAGGCCACTGCGGCCCCAACCATTCCCCCACCGACCACTACAACATCAAAATTCATTTTCTTATTTGGAACCCGTAGTTAACTATTTTCTAATATACCTATCGCACTTCAAATTTCGGCGATAATTAAGGATTTCGTGATAAATAACGTCCTGGAACTATCAGCTTTGTCGAGGGTTCGGTAACTCGCTTGACAGGGCACCGTGAACCCAGCACCTAAATAAGCCATGATTTTGAATCATTGCCAATGACCTATGGAATTTAGGTGCTGGGCCTTTGACGGGCACCTAAATATATCGCGAAACCCCAACAATTGATTAAGACTATAACAATTTGCATCTAAATGACTTAAAATGCGACTCATGATATCATTTGCAGGTTTCTCTGAACGCAATTGCCTGCATTACTTATCGCATCGCCAATGCAAACCGCTCTTTTTGAAAAGTTTGACTTTAGCATGCATTGCGAGAAAAACGAACTACTAACGCTGTTGATCGCAGCATGACTGGAACGGGCTGGATATAATGACTGAAATTTCCCGAATAAACCTCAAAGAACCTTTGCTTTACGACGCCGATCTTTCCCAAGATAGCTGCGGCGTGGGTTTTATTACTCATAAACAAAGCAAACAGACTCACGAGCTACTTGTCAAGGCGCATGAAGCACTATGCACGATTCCGCACCGCGGCGGCATGAGCGCAGAAGGCATCGGCGACGGAGCCGGGGTGAATGTCGACCTATCATTGAAGTTTTTTCGAAAAATCACCGGAAACAGTAACCTGCAACTCGGAGAATTTGGCGTCGCCAACTTTTTCTTTCCGGAAGATCACGAGCGTTACGATAGTTTCGCGATCGAATTGATCGAAAAACATCTAACTCGATTCGGCCTGCCGGTCATTACTTGGCGAAACATCCCGGTAGACAGCCAAGTCATCAACGAAGCATCCAGAAAAGCGCAACTACCGATCAAGCAAGTAATTTTCGGGCGCCCGGAAGCTTTAAAGACAGCGACTCATAGCGAATTCGAACAACTGATTCAAAGCGCATTGCTGGATATCGAAGCCGATGGCTTTACCCGCGACGAATTAACCGGTTTCTACCCGCTATCGATGAGCTCGAGAACCCAGGTTTACAAAGGCCGACTGAATTCTTTCGAAGTAATACCGTATTTTATCGACCTCTACGACGAAGATCATGAAATACACACCCTATTCTTCCATACTCGATTCTCGACCAATACCGCTCCGGCAACGATGATGGCGCAACCGTTCCGCTACATGGCGCATAACGGCGAGTTAAACACCGACAAAAAAAACCGACTCAGTGAAAATGCGATCGCGCGCCTACACAACAAACATATCGTTTTCCCGTGCGGACAATCAGACTCGGGCCGCCTCGATCAAACACTGACTCGCCGAATCAATGAAGACGAACTCGATGTCGTCACGGCCGTGCTGGCGATGATGCCGCCTGCCTGGGAAAACGACACGACCCTGTCTCCTAAAGTTCGTGCGATGCTCGAGTATTTCAGTCTTTATGAAGAAAAAAATGACGGCCCCGCCGCCCTGATTTTCTGTGACGGCATACGCGTCGGCGCGCGTCTAGATCGTTTGGGGCTCAGACCTTTGCGCTCGGTTGAAACCGAAACCTATCTAGCCGTTATGTCGGAAGCCGGCCAAATCGACTTTCCGCCCAAAGACGTTATCAAACGTGGCCGTATCGAAGCCGGGGGCATGGTTTATTTCGACCACAGCACCGGACAGATTTATAACAGCCATCAAGTCTTGGAAACACTCGCCGGACAGAAAGACTATGAAGCGATGCTCCGCGAACGCAGCCTGCATATCGGCGAACTGCCAAACGTCTCCTTCGATGAATTAACCCCGGTCAACAGCCAATTCAACATCGATCAACAACACACGGCTTATTCGCTAAATCAGGAAAGCTTTAAATTCCTGCTTGATCCGATGTTGAGTACCGGTCTTGAAAAAGTTTCCGCAATGGGCTACGGAATTGCTCCGAATGCGCTTTCCGATGCCGAAGGCGGCATGTCCCGTTATTTCAGCCAGCGCTTCGCCCAAGTCACCAACCCGCCGCTCGATTCACTCCGTGAAAGCGACGGTATGACCTTGCGCGTAGCGCTCGGCGCCAAACCGACCTTTTCAGAGGGCAACAGCAAGCAATTAGTCATCGACTCGCCAATTCTGCAAAGAACGCATTTGGAACAAATCCGCAGGCAATCCAGTGTCAAGACCATCACATTGGACATGCTATTCACGCCGGACTTCGAAAACCCCAAAAATAACGAAGACCTTCTCGAGTCGGCGGTACGCGCCGTTTGTCAACAAATCGAACAAGCAGCCCGCGACAACACCGGCATCATCATTCTCAGCGACACCGGTATCGGCCGCGATAAGGCGGCGATTCCCGCCCTGCTGATGGTTGCCGCGGCGAATCAACACTTGGTCAAACAGGGACTGCGCTTCCACTCGTCACTAATTGCCGAAACAGGACAAGTCGCCAGCGCTCACGACATTGCAACAATACTCGGCTTCGGCGCTTCAGCAGTCTGCCCAATCAGCGCCTACAATCGTGTCATCAGCCAATTCACGCCCGATAAACAACAAAAAGCCCTGGATAATTTTAAAAAAGCGGCTGAAAAATCGCTGATGAAAACCATGGGCAAGTTCGGGCTCTGCACCGTGGAAAGCTATATAGGCGGCGAATTTTTCGAATCGAATTATTTGGACACCAACGAGCCGCGCCTGCAACCGTATTTCCCGAATATCAACGCGCCGGTCGGTGGCGTGCGGTATGCCGACATTGCGAAAAGCGCGGCCGAATGGCATCGCAAAGCATTAAGTATCAAGGACGAAAAAGATATTCCTTTCATCGGTTTGTTCAAGGAACGGCAAGACGGCGCAGGCCATAGCTTCGGCAACCTTGCGGTCCGGGAATATATCAACATGACCGACGAGCCGATCTTGTATATTCCTCAGGACAAATCGCCGGAAGCCAGCGATACCGCTTATTTCGATTTCGGTTATGAAAAACGCACGCCCGAACAAATCGATAATTTCGGCATAACACCGGCTTATCGCAGTTTTGCCAAAAACCTATATCAAGAGCGCGACAATCGCCCGGCCGCATTACGGGATATCATTGACCTACCGGCCGATATCAGCCAAGCGCAAAGCACGGCCGATTTCGACCGTATTTTGGGTAAGCAAAGCTTGCTCGGAAACAACAATTACATGATTCACGGCATCGCGGTTGAACGAATCGACGGGGTTAATTATTCAATAACCTTGCCTGAAAACAACAACGAAACGCGGCTGACAGCTCTTGCCGAACATTTCAAAAACCGTTTCGGCGATAGCGCCGCAACGATCAGCGTTACTAACAATGCCTGTGCAATCAAGCTCTCAGATAGCGACAATCCTTTCGGGCAATATTTGGCCAATATAAAAACGGCCCGTTCTCCGATAACATTGGCCGACGTTCAACCAGCTCATCAAATCACCGCCCGGCTCGCTTCGGGAGCGATGAGTCACGGTGCTCTGATCGCCGAAGCACACGAGGCTGTAGCGCAAGGCACCAACATTGCCGGCGCTCTCAGCAACTCCGGTGAAGGCGGCGAACACTCGAGCCGTTTCAACACGCTACGTTCGAGTAAAATCAAACAATTTGCATCGGGCCGCTTCGGCGTCTGGGCAGGTTATCTGGCCGATCCGAATATCGAAGAGATAGAAATTAAAATAGCGCAAGGGGCTAAACCCGGCGAAGGCGGTCAGCTGCCGGCACCCAAAGTGTCTGTCGAAATCGCGGCATTGCGCGGCGGCACGCCGCAAGTCGAGTTGGTCAGCCCGCCTCCGCATCACGACACCTATTCGATCGAAGACCTCGGTCAATTGATTCACGATGCCAAGGCGGCCCGCGTTCGCGTCGTCGTCAAACTCGTTTCGTCCGAAGGCATCGGAACAATTGCAGTTGGTGTCGCGAAAGCAGGCGCCGATGTCATCAATGTGGCCGGCAACACCGGCGGCACGGGAGCGGCTGCCGTCACGAGCCTGAAAAACACCGGTCGTTCTGCTGAAATCGGCATCGCCGAAGTCCATCAAGCCCTCGCCTTAAACGGCTTAAGGGACAAAGTCATCTTACGCTGCAGCGCCGCGCATCAAAGCGGACTCGATGTCGTCAAATCTGCGATATTGGGCGGCGATTCCTTCGAATTCGGCACGACGGCTTTGATGATGCTGCGCTGCGTAATGGCCAAAAACTGCAACATAAAGTGTCCAGCCGGCTTGACCACGACGCATGAGGAGTTTAAGGGCGATCCGAGAGTACTGGCGCAATATTTCATGAATCTCGCGCATGAAGTCCGCGAAATTCTGGCGGTACTGGGCTATCACAGCCTTAGCGAAATTCGCGGCCAAACCGATTTATTGCATTTAATCAATCACCCGTCTATTGTCGGACAGCTCGATTTCACAAAACTACTGACCCAAGTGCCGGTCGTCAAAGTCGAAAAACCGATTTATCTCGAAGCGAACTTCAGCATCGACGACAAAATCATCGAGCAAGTTAAATCGTCGGTGATTTTAGGCAATCAGACGCAAATCGTTATAGAAGGAGATGACTTCAAACTCAGTAATCGCAATAAAACGGTCGGAGGCCAGACTGCAATCGATATCGAACGCATACTCGCTTACGATTTAAACGAAGAACAAGTCGCTCGTTCGAAAACGATTTATACCAACCAACACGGACGGCGATATCTTGCGCCAGACTCGGTCGTTGTAAAAACGACCGGCTCGGCCGGGCAAAGTTATGCCGCCTTCATGAATGACGGCATGCGCATGGAACATACCGGCACCTGTAACGACGGCGTCGGCAAATCGGCATGCGGCGGCACCTTAATCGTTGAATCTCCAGGCGGCGGGATCAAAACTCCCGGTAATAACGTACTGATCGGTAACTTTGCGCTGTTCGGCGCGACCGGCGGCAAAGCCTTTATCAACGGCGAGGCCGGCGACCGTTTCGCAGTGCGAAATTCCGGCGCGATGGCAGTCGTCGAAGGCGTCGGCGATTTCGCCTGCGAATACATGACCAACGGTGCGGTACTGAATCTCGGCCACTTCGGCAAGGGCTTCTGTAACGGCATGTCCGGCGGTAATGCCTATCAATACGACCCTGAAAACCTGTTACCGAGGCTTTACGACAAGACTTCGGTCGAACTACACGACCTAGCCGAAGACACCGATAGAGCACGGGCGCATGAACAATTCATATTGTCCATGCTGGAACAACACGCCGATTATGCGAACTCCAGCAAGGCCAAAAATATTCTGAAAAATTGGAAAACCGAACGCAAACATTTCAAATTCACGATTCCGCTATGGTTATATAGAACACAGACAGCCGAGTTTTTAAGCCAAACCATGGATCGCAAAGCGATGATCGAAGAATTGGCGGTCTCCTACGCAACACGCCAAATCGAACAAATGAAATCGGCTTATCGGACAAAACAGCCATTATTCGGCGGCGCGATTCCCGGTTACGGCGAAACCGACACCAACTTGACCTTTAGTCTGGTTAACAGTTACGCGGTCATTGATAAGGCATTCCGGATAGCCGGCGAGCAATTGAACTTCAAGTCCGCCACGCCGACACAAGAAGCCTTGGAAAAAGCGGCTTGGAAATTAATTGAGTCCCGTCCGCGTAAAATTCAGGATGCGTTGGTTAAAGAGACTCGCGAAGCTTACAGTAATTACAGCGACGATCAACTGAGCTGGCTGTTGGCAAGCAAGCGCCTTACCGATTATAAAACCGCCTTGGCCAATCGTGATGTACAAAGCATCTACTCGATCGGCTCGACCGCTTGGATCATTGAGCAGGACACTATCAACCGCGATGCCTTGGCCGGCATTCCTGGTGTCGAACAATATCTTGCGGGACTGGTCGGTTCCAATATTATTCAGGAAATGATGGCTCCGGCTTCGGCATAATTCAATCGCACTTTTTACCAGTACCGGCATAACCTGTGAGAAATCACGGGCATGCCGGTATTACGTTCATTAATTTGTAACTAAACATGATGAAAACACCTCATATTCCACTCGATGCACCTTACAGCGACAGTCAACGAGCCTGGCTCAGTGGCTTTTTCGCGGGCATGCATACGCAAATGATACAAAGCGCCGGCAGCAAGAGCCAGGCCGACGCTCGCATCATTCATATTCTTTACGGAACGCAAACCGGTAACTCCGAAGCCTTGGCAAACGATGCCGCCGCATCCGCAAAAGCCCACGGCTTAAAACCGATCGTCAAAAGCATGGACGAAGTCGAATTGGATGCACTCGGCAAGATGGAATATCTCTTGATCATCACCAGCACTTACGGCGAAGGCGAAATGCCGGACAATGCGCAAATGCTTTGGGAAGCGATTTCGTCCGATGCGGCACCGTCGTTGCAGCACATGAAATATTCCGTACTGGCGCTCGGCGACACGAGTTACGATCAATTTTGCCAAGCCGGCATCGAATGGGATCAACGGCTTGCCGAACTCGGCGCCGAACGTATTTATGACAGGATCGACTGCGACGTCGACTTCGAGGAACCGGCCGAATTGTGGATTTCAGAAGTGATCCCACATATGGCCGAGGGCGCCTCGACGACCATTATCGTCGACTCCGACGCAGCAATGGTCGAAGCGCCGAAATATAGCCGTAAAAACCCGTTCCCGGCCAAATTACTCGTCAATCGTCTGTTGACCGCCCCCGAATCATCGAAAGAAACACGACATTATGAAATCTCGATCGCCGGTTCAGACCTAAGCTACGAAGCCGGAGACGCGTTGTGCGTATTCCCGACCAATTGCCCGGAACTCGTCAAAAACATCCTACAAACAATCAACTGTTCAGGCGAAGAAGAAGTCCCGGTCGATGGCGAATTAATGCCGCTTAACGAAGCGCTACGCGTTCATTTCGAAATCAAATTGCCATCCAAGGAACTGATCGATGAAATCGCTCGCCGCTCCGGCGATCAGGAATTGAATACGTTGCTTGAAGAAAACGATAAGGAAAAATTGACGAATTATCTCTGGGGCCGCGATATTCTAGACTTGTTGTTGCAATCCCCGGACATGGATATCTCTGCGGCCGAATTCATCGCCTTGCTGAAACCGCTACAACACCGTGCCTATTCGATATCGTCGAGCAGTAAAAAACACCCGGATGCCGTACATCTAACCGTCGCCAGCGTCCGTTACCAAAGCCACGACCGCGAACACAAAGGCGTGTGTTCAACCTTCCTGGCCGATCTCGTCGATGAAACGACCGATGTCCGCTGTTTTTTCACGCCGAACAAGGTATTCCGAGTCCCGGAAGATAACAGCCTGCCGATGATCATGGTCGGCCCCGGCACCGGCGTCGCACCTTTCCGCGCATTCCTGCAGGAACGGGAAGTACGGCAAGCAACAGGTAAAAACTGGCTATTTTTCGGCGACCGTAATGCCGCGACAGACTTCATTTATCGAGAAGAACTCGAAGCAATGCAAGCCTCCGGTCTATTGACACGGCTCGACCTGGCATTTTCCAGGGATCAGCAGGAAAAAATTTACGTTCAAGACCGAATGCGCGAACACGGCGCGGAATTATTCGCTTGGCTCGAACAAGGCGGCTATTTCTTCGTCTGTGGCGATGCCTACCGCATGGCTAAGGATGTCGATAAAGCGTTACACGATGTGATCGCCGAACAGGGAAAAATGACCGAACAGCAGGCAGTCGATTATGTCAATCAATTGAAAAAGGATAAGCGCTACGTTCGGGACGTTTATTAATCCTGGTACACACGTAACCACTGTACACCAACGATTCCAAAGTCGAGGACTATTGATTGCCACACCCATCGGAGATCAAAATTCTGCGCAGGGGCGCTCGTCAAAGAACGCCGCAAACCCAACACCTAAATTCCAGGCCAATCGGCTATTCAATTACTCAGATAATTTAGGCGCTGGGCTTTTAGAGCCTCCCCCGGTGCCGAATTTAGGTTTATCGCTCCCGATCGAAGCCTGCCTCAGGCTTCATCTAACAGGTTTGTTTCATGAATGATTTTATTCCAGGTCAACGCTGGATCAGCAACACCGAATCCGAATTGGGTTTAGGCATCGTCGTCGAATCCGAGTACAACCGAGTGACAATGCTCTTTTTGGCTACCGGCGAGCGCCGCGTGTATGCGAAAGATAATGCCCCCCTGACGCGCGTCATTTTCAGCGAAGGCGATACCATCGAGTCTGCCGATTACAGTAAATTGACCGTGACCAAAGTCATCGAACGCAATGGTCTGGTGACATATGTCGGTAAAACCGAGGAGAACCGGGAGATAAGCCTCGATGAAATGGAATTGAACCATCATATCCAATTCAATAAACCGCAAGATCGCTTGTTTACCGGGCAATTCGACCCGAGTGCTTGGTTTCAATTGCGTTATCAAACATGGCAGTACTGCCGCGAACATCAACAATCGCCGGTCAAAGGCCTACAAGGCGGACGGACGTCGCTGATCGCGCACCAATTATTCATCGCGCATGAAGCCGCCGGGCGCCCGACGCCTAGAATCATGCTTGCCGACGAAGTCGGCCTCGGCAAAACCATCGAAGCCGGATTGATTCTGCATCACCGACTCAATAACGGATTAAGCAATCGGGCCCTGATCATCGTACCCGAAAGCCTTCTTCATCAATGGCTAGTTGAAATGCTCAGGCGCTTTAATCTACGTTTCAGCATTCTCGACGAAGCGCGCTGCCTAGGTATCGAAAACATCGATATCGACTATATCGGCGAATCCGAACCGTCGACTGAAAATCCGTTCAACACCGAACAATTGATACTCTGCAGCCAGGAGTTTTTCGCGCAACATCCGAAACGGCAACAACAAGCGTTGGATGCCGGTTGGGATATGATCATCGTCGATGAAGCCCATCACTTGCAATGGAGCGAAAACTCGGCCAGCCCGGAATATTTATTCGTCGAAAATCTCGCCGCATCGACGCCCGGATTGATTTTATTGACCGCGACACCGGAACAACTCGGCAAGGAAAGCCACTTCGCTCGATTGCGCCTGTTGGACCCGAATCGATTCTATAGTTTCAGCGCCTTTCTCGAAGAAGAAACACACTTTCAACCCGTTGCCGAAGCCGCCAAATCGTTGCTGGCTAATCAAGCACTAACGCCGGACGAAAGAGCCCATTTAGCGCGCCTGGTCAAGCACGACCATGTCGATACTCTACTCAAAAACCTGGACGATCCGAAAAAATCACAGCTCGCACGCGAAGAACTAGTGAAGATTCTGCTCGACCATCACGGTACCGGCCGGATTTTGTTCAGAAATTCCCGGCAAACCGTGCAGGGCTTCCCTGACCGAGAACGTCAAGGGTACACTTTGAACGGAAGCTCAGAATCCTTGCAGGAAGACCCCCGTACACTTTGGCTCGTTGAAAAAATCAAAGCTTTAGCGGGTCAAAAAGCATTATTGATTTGCCGGCATGCGCAAACCGCGATCGAACTCGAACACATTGTCGAAAAGCGCTTCGGCATCGCTGCGGCCGTCTTTCATGAAGGCATGTCGATCATCGAACGCGACCGCGCGGCGGCCTATTTCGCCGACCAAGAAAGCTCGGCTAGACTACTGATCTGTTCCGAAATCGGCAGCGAAGGCCGCAATTTTCAGTTTGTCCATCATTTGATCTTATTCGATCTACCGGACAATCCCGACCTGTTACAGCAACGCATCGGCCGCCTCGACCGCATCGGTCAACGTCACATCATCGAAATTCATGTACCCTATTTGACCGGCAGCCGCGAACATACCCTATTCCGCTGGTACGACGAAGGTTTGAACGCCTTCCGTCACAATACTTCGGCGGGACAACGCGTCGCCGAGCTTCTGCATGATGAACTGCACACCGCGCTCGAAAAATACGATAGCGAATCGCTCGACAAACTGATTGCCAAAACTCAAACCCTAGCGCAACAAATCGAAACCGAACTGCATAACGGCCGCGATTTGCTGCTCGAACTCAATTCCTGCCGTAAAGATGACGCTCAAGAACTGATCGATCGACTCAAGCAACAGGATAATGAAGGCTTGCTATGGCCTTATATGGAAGACGTCTTCGAATGTTACGGCGTCGATACCGAATTCCATTCGGCCGATTGCTACATTCTAAGACCCAGTGAACACCTGCGCATGGCGCATTTCCCCGGACTTTCCGAGGACGGCTTGACGGTTACCGTCAACCGCGACATTGCGCTGGCCCGCGAGGAACTGCAATTTTTAACCTGGGAACATCCGATGGTCGCCGCTGCGATGGATATGATTCTGTCCAGCGATACCGGTAATGCCGGTGTCAGTGTTGTCAAGCATAAAGACCAAAAAGCCGGCCGCTTCTTATTGGAATGCTTGTTCATCGTCGAATGCAGCGCCCCGCCCGAACTGCAAATAGGACGCTTTCTGCCGCATACACCTATTCGCATCTTAATCGACCAAAACAAGGCCGACTTAACCGATACGATCGAACATATCGAGTTGATCGACTCTGGCAAAAAATTCGACAAAACACAGATCGTCGCTTTTTTGAACAGCCAACGAAAACACCTGACTACCCTGCTCGACATCGCCGAACAAAACGCCCAAGCGCAAATGAACCGGTTGATTACGGACAGTCAAAAAAACATGCTGGAGACGATGACCGGCGAAATCAAACGGTTGACTCGGCTAAAACTGGTCAATCCGTCGATTCGCGAAGATGAAATCGAATTCCAGAAAGAAACCGCGATGCTCTTGCACGAAAATATTCAAGACGCGCAATTAAGACTCGATGCGGTCAGATTTATCATTACTAGTTAAAAAACACCATTCGTAATTATTCAGCATAAGTCATGTATGAGAAGGTGTCAGGCATTAATTTATAAGGCTGTCTGCAACAGGACGTTGCAGTCAGAGCTTACAAGGATGTATTCACGCGTCCTTAGAAATCAATGTCTGACACCAACCTACCGCATGCGCTGAATAGTTACCACCATTCAATGAAAAAAGTCACGATAGAAAATTACCGCACGGATAAATTCTATCTCCGCATCGTTAAGGCAACGGCGGAATTACTGACCGATCAAGGTTATGTTGCGCCGGTTCGGCTTTTCAAAAAAATGGAACTTTTGACGGAACAGGACATCGCCGCCTGGCGCCGGGGCCGATTGCCTTATTTGGAACAAGCCATACGCTGCAATCTTGCTCAAGCCAGCCGGATTCTACGAATACTGAGATTCCATGCACACGACCTTAATCTCAAACCCTCGAATACGGTGTATCTAAGCAAGCAACCAGACAACCGAATACCGCTCAAATTCACCAAGTACGGCGACAAAAAACTTGAGGAAGCCTACACCACACACCTGGTTTCGCCACGCTTGAAAGCGGCCGAGCAACCTGCCGAAACTATAGGGGTAACCAAGGAATAACCGGCTGCGAGGAGCCAAGCATTAAAACTATGCAGGACTTTAAGCATAGAATCCTACACTAATCAAACCCTAAGGGCTTGCATTAACATTGACGGGATTACCATACCGTGCTCCAGCGATTGAGTGGTTTTGCCATCGCGCTAGATGTCCAACAACGTACCTCAAGGAGGTCAGTATAAGGGCGAGAGCTGGAGCTTGGGAAACAGCAAAAAATTGAACTAAATCTCACCTCGATCTAACCTCTTTCCTCTTTCCTCTTTCCTCTTTCCTCTTTCCTCTTTCCTCTTTCCTCTTTCCTCTTTCCTCTTTCCTCTTTCCTCTTTCCTCTTTCCTCTTTCCTCTTTCCTCTTTCCTCTTTCCTCTTTTTCTATCAAGCCCTATCGACCGAAAACGCCAAGACTTGCTCGATCGACTCGGCACCGATCATCACCATCACTAAACGATCCAAACCGATCGCCATCCCGGAGCAATCGGGCAAACCCGATTCGAGCGCCCGTAAGAAGCGCCGATCTTTGTCAACAGGCGGCAGCCCATTGCTGGCTCTAAAGTCGATTTCCTTATCGAAACGGGCCTCTTGCTCGTCGGCATTACACAATTCGTAAAAACCGTTACCCAATTCCACGCCGTCGATAAAAATCTCGACACGGTCGGTTATTGCGGGATTATCGGCATTCAGGCGCGCGAGCGACGATTGACAGGCCGGAAATCCGTAAACCATGCATAAACGGTCTTCTCCCAGATGAGGCTGCACGCAATGACTGAAAAGAAAATCCAGCCACAGCGCATGATCGTTTTCACAAATCGAAACGGCTTCAGGCAAGCCGGCGCGCTCGGCAAATTCCCGGTAAACGTAGGCCGAAAACGTTAGCGGATCGAGGCCGGTATATTTTAGAAAAATTTCTTGGTAATGAACGGTATGCGTTTGCTTAAGTGTTTTGAAAGGCTTCGCAACAACCTGAATCAACCGGTCGATTTCCGCCATTAATTGAAATAAATCGAAGCCGACTCGATACCATTCGAGCAAGGTGAACTCGGGATTATGAAAACGGCCGGACTCGCCGTTTCTGAAAGCCTTACAGATTTGGTAAATCGAACCATAACCGGCTGCCAGCAAACGCTTCATCGCGAATTCTGGGGAAGTCTGCAAATACAGCGTCTGCCGATTCGGATGAAAGCAAAATTCGGTACTGAAAAAGGCTAACTGCGGATCTGTGCCGATGCCATGGCAGAGCAGCGGCGTTTCGACCTCAAGGACTTCCAATTCGTCGAAGAACCGGCGAATCGCAGCCAGCATTCGCGCCCGCTGACGCAAATACTCCAACGAACCGGTCGGTAGCCAATCGTCCTGCGTCACTATTCTTTGACGCGCGAGACATATTCGCCGGTGCGGGTATCGACTTTGATCACTTCACCTGTTTGCACGAATAACGGTACGCGAACGACCGCGCCGGTTTCCAATACGGCCGGTTTACCGCCGCCACCGGAGGTATCGCCGCGCACGCCCGGATCGGTTTCGGTAATCGCCAATTCGACAAAATTGGCCGGCATCATAGAAAGTGGGACGTCGTTCCATAGCGTCACGGTACACATATCCTGATCCTTGAGCCAAAGCCCGGCATCGCCGACGGCTTTTTCATCAGCCTGATACTGTTCGAACGTATCCGGAACCATGAAGTGGCGGAATTGACCGTCGTTATAGAGGTATTGCATCTCGATATCGACCACATCGGCGCCTTCAAGCGACTCGCCCGATTTGAATGTTCTTTCGATGACTCGTCCGGTTTTCAGATTTCTAATCTTAACCCGATTGAATGCCTGGCCTTTACCCGGCTTGACGAATTCGTTTTCGATAATCGCTGCGGGATCACCGTCCAACATGACTTTCAATCCGGCTTTAAATTCATTGGTACTAAATGTGGCCATATTTTCCTCACGACTGCCAATTAAGAATAAAGAAATAATTAAAAATAAAAGCTCGCCATTATAATAGACGGCCGAACTGTTAGAAACTCGAAATCGCATCCGATGACCAAAAACCCTCCGTTTGTCCCGAAAATTTCCTGGCAACAAGAGCTTACCGAAGCCTTCACGACTTTCGAAACGCTTTGCGCTTTTTTGGAACTCGACCCAAAAAACTTACCGATATCGGAACAAGCCGCGAAGCAATTTGCACTGAAAGTACCGAAAAGCTTTGCCGAAAACATGCATAAGAACGATCCCAACGATCCTTTATTGCTGCAAGTCCTGCCGATTCACGATGAAACCCTCGCCTACCCGGGCTTCAACGACGACCCGGTCGGCGATCTCATGGCTACCCGCGAAAACCATATTTTGCACAAATATCAAGGCCGAGTTTTGATGATCAATACCGGAACCTGCGCGATCAACTGCCGATATTGCTTTCGCAGAAATTTTCCGTATGCCGATTACCAACTCGGACGCCAAAAGCAAAACCGGGCCATCGACTATATTGCCAACGACCCGAGTATTTCAGAAGTCATTCTCAGCGGCGGCGACCCTTTGTTATTAAGCGATAGCCGTCTAGCCGAACTCATCGAGCAGCTAAATGCGATCGAACATCTAACCCGCATCCGCATTCATAGCCGCATCCCTATCGTGCTGCCGTCGCGAATTACGGATGAATTAATCAAAACCCTGAATAACGCACGACCAAGCGTTACGATCGTCATGCACTGCAATCATGCCAACGAGATTAGCCCTGCCGTCGAGATCGCCTGCCGAAAACTTAAGCATGCCGACATGATGCTCTTCAATCAGGCTGTTTTGCTGAAAAACATCAACGATAACGCCGAACAATTGTGTCGGCTTAGCGAAACCTTATTTCACAACGGCATCGTACCTTATTATTTGCATTGTCTCGACAAAGCAACCGGCACCGGACATTTTGAAGTTTCCGAAGCAGAAACTTTAGGCTTATACGAAGCCATGCAAAAATACCTACCGGGCTATCTAGTTCCGAAATTGGTGAGAGAAGTGGCTGGGGCACCATACAAAAAACCAATCGAAGCATCGGAACGTGTACTTTAAAATTTAGGCTATGTTCGCGTTATTAGTTGATACTTTTGAACTTAAACCCAACATGAACCCCAAGGATTCGACTCTGAATAACTTTTTTTTTCAATATCGCGCCAATGGCTGAAAGGAGGGTACGGTTGCTCGATTGACAGGTGTCGGCAGCAGGGCAGATTTTTGCTCCTGCAAAATCTGCATTCATACCATCCATGGCAATCAGATTCCGCCGTCAAGCCTACATGGACGTATTCACGGCGTCCTGTCAAGCGAGTAATCGTACCCTCTTCCACGCTCAGCGTATTGGAAAGCAATCATTGACTATTTCCTAAGTGGTTTATTTAGTAGGAAAGAGAATCGTTTCAACTGCTAACGCGAACATAGCCAAAATTTACAGGGACGAAGTGCGGATAATTTCTCAACGAAAAAAAACATAGAGTCTACAATGTAACAGCTTAATGAATTGTCAAAAGTCAGATACGATGAAAAAATCTGAATCACTTCCTTTTACGTTGGAACAAGACGCGGTAGCCGATTGGTTAAGTCGACTCGACGTAAAAGATTCCATTGCCTCAGGCGCAACGCTTTATGCGGCATTAAAAAAAATACCGCATATTCGATTCGGCGATAAAGATCTGCTGGCCGTACTCGATACCTTAACCCCGTCGGTCTTACATATTTCCGATAATTTGATCGCATCATTATTACCATCGATCATTGCCGAAGGCTCGGTGAACCCAAAATCCCGCAAACTTGCCAGACTCAGTAGTCAATTGTTACGTAGCCACTGCCTTGCCTACTGCCATGCATCTACGGCCCAATCCTTAAACGAAAAACGCAAGGCTCATGCCATCTTTACGGCCATGCAAATCGCCGGACTGACAATGCGAACCAATACATTGTTTTCGGAGCGGAATTCCTCGACGCTTTGGCAAAAGACGGGAAAACTCTATCGAATCGCACGCAATGAACAATTAATCCCTATTTCGTTATCGAGCAAAATTCCGGCATTTAAAGTGCATAAATCGATATCGTCGGTGTTAAAACGCAATCTGTTGTTCGCATTATTCGACCCTTACCCTGCACCAGCGCAACGCATCATCGCTTATTTCGATCTCGCCGATCGCATTGCCGATTTAGTAGCGTTCGAAAAATCACTGAACCCGTCTTATAACTTTTACTGGGACGGTTGCGATAAAACCTTGCATCAAGACATTCCTGATATCCCTGGCGAAAACGGCCTTATTTTCAACACCGAGGAGGTTGCGCAGCATCTTTCAGGCCTAGCACCGGAAATGGAGGGGCAAGACGATTTATATTTCACGTTACGTCAAAAAATTAGCGGCTACCAAGATATTCTCGATTCGGTGATACTATCAAAGCCCACAGCTTATTGTTATACCGTCGGTATGACGGCAATAAGCGAACGGCTGAAGCACCTTGAAAGGATTTTTAAGATCCATCGATTGAGCGGCCCAATGGACAAAGCCGAGGCGCTGAGCAAAATGGAACTAATCCCGATGGAAAGTGAATTCAAAATGCTAAGCCCTCGCCAGCTGCATCTATCGCAAGAAAGCGGCAAAAGCATTAAAGTTGAATGGATTAATATACAACAGACGAAGTTTACGCAGTACCTCCTAGGTCATGCAAAGAACGAACGACTCACCGCCGGCCAACCGATTTTCCTCTACAATCAACAAGAAATACCTTGCATCGGCATAATCCGAAAAACAATCAAAAGCTCATCCCCTATACAACAGATGTTGATAGAAACATTACCGGGGGAAGCCAATTCCGTTCAATTCCGCATTCAAACAACGACTATCGAAGCCTTATTGGTCGATTCGCCGTCAAAAACCGAAACCGTCTTATTGCCGCCCGGCAAATATTCGACAGGAGACGAATTGGTCCGGGTCGAACAACTCGACAAACGTTATTATCTCAACAAGCTGATCGAAGCCGGGGAACATTTCATGCATTATCGGATCGTTTCCGATTAGCGACACCGTGCGGCACATGAGCAGCGGCAACATGCCGTGCAGCCGATTCGCAATGGCCTTGCTGATCGTCGAAAAAGATATCCGCACCGAAAGCGTCCAAGAAAGGGCCTTTCGGCATGCCGCCTAAAAATAAAGCCTCATCGATTCTGATACCCCAAAGTCTAAGCGTCCTAACCACCCGTTCGTGAGCCGGTGCGCCTCTCGCGGTTACTAAAGCCGTTCGAATCGGGACGGCATCCGGATCGAACTGAGCCTGGATACGATGCAGAGTACTCAAAAACTCCTTGAAAGGGCCGCCGGGCAGTGGATTTTTGGCTTGACTGCATTCGTTTTCGGTAAATGCGCTTAGACCGCGCTCTTGATAGATACGCTCGGAATCGTCCGAAAACAATACCGAATCGCCGTCGAATGCGATACGCAATTGATCATGAGACTTTTTCAGCGAAGAACCCGACAATATCGTCGCGGCCGCATAACCGGCCGCCAAGGCGTTAGCGACGTCGACCGCATTCGACGAAAGAAACAAATGCGCGCCGAATGCACGAATATATTCGTAAGGCGAAACACCGCTGGTAAACGCCGCGCGGGAAATATCGAGCTTATGATGCGCGATCGAATTAAAAATTCTAAGACCGGTATCGGCACTGTTGTGAGACAACAAGATCACTTCGACGATCGGGCCGCTTTTGCTGATGGCGTTCAACGCTAGAAACTTCTTGACCAGTTCATAACCGAAACCGGGCTCCAAAATCTCATCCTCATGCTCGATCTGGTAACGGCAAAAAGCCTCTTTACCTTCCGTTTCGAAGATCCGATGCGACTCGTCCAAGTTGAACAAAGCCCGGGATGAAACCGCAACAACCAGTTTTTGATGCGTGATCTCGATCGGCGCCGTCATATCATCGGCACTTAGGAACGAGCATGAAATAACTTCGATAACTGTTGGAAGGGGTTCGGTGGCTCGCTTGACAGGTGTCGGCGGCCGGAATAGCCGCCGTCAAGCCTACATGGACGTATTCACGGAGTCCTGTCAAGCGAGTCACCGAACCGCCACAATGCGTAATGCTTGTAGAAGTTATTTTGTACATATTCCTTATTTTTTACTGGTATTAAAGGTATACGACCTAACAATGCCGTTATTGTCGAAGCGAATGACCAAATCCTCGGTTTCGGCCGGCCCGAATAAAGAATATTTATATTTTCCGTACGTCCAAGTGTGACGACCGTCTTCCATGCCCATCCGCCATGGCTGACCAAACATTTCCCGTACTTGATTTTGAGTCGTCTCGCCGATTTTCAGATCCATCACCCGCGATGCGGCAAAATCCTTACCGACCGTAGCGCAACCGGAAAGCCCCGCGACACCTATCGAACCAGCAAACAACATGAGGCTTAAATTCAAAGCCCGTAAAGAAGATAAACCAACAATATTCATAGCAATTGATCCTAGTCGATTAAACAATTTGATAAAAACAGCATGGAAAAGCCATCATTCGACACGATTCCAACGCGAGAGTCGTATTTGAATATTGAGCTATATTAACTGTTTACAAGGGTTTTATGCATCTTATTTATACACGCCCCTAAAAACCGCGTTCAAACACCATGAAACGGCGGCCGCTCAAAAGCTGTAAACAGGCACTCGCGGAAATGTCGAAAAAATTCGCCCAGCGATAATGAAAAAGCTTTCATCACCCCGGAAAAGAATTTGCTTGGGTTAGCGAGGAGGCACTTTCATAGTAAAATGAATTAGGCGTTAAAAAAAAGGTCTGAAACTAGCATCAATAAACACCGTGAGCCCAGGCTATGAAATGGTTTATCCTCTTTTCCGCACTCTTCTTATCGGGATGTTCCAGCCTGCCCGTGGCGATACAAAAAGCACCGGTACCAGACATTCAATATACCGAAACCATCGATCGCATCGACACCTATAAAAATTATCGAGTACGCTGGGGCGGCACAATTATCCAAGTCGACAACGAGGAAAATCTTAGTCGACTACAGATTCTTCATTACCCGTTGGACAGATTCGGAAGACCGCAAACCGACCAAGAAGCCTCAGGCCGATTCATCCTGGAAACTCCCGAATTTTACGATCCTGCCGTTTACCGTAAAAACACCCAAATCACCGCCGCCGGCACTCTGAAAGGCAGCGACACGCTTAAAATCGGCAACAAATCACTGAATGTGCCCGTCGTTGAAATCCAAACGGTTCATCGTTGGCCCGAACGCACGCAAAGAGATTGCCGTACCGATTTCGGAGCAGGCTTCGGTTACGGACCTTACCCCTGGGGCTTTTATCCTTATGGATACTACCGCTACCATCCTCGTTTTTATTATCCGTGGTATTAATCCCAATTTCGGCATAAACGCTTAATGCACCGGGAAATAAATTTACCATGTGTTTCATGGTTAAACTGCCTAATTTACTGTGAAAGTTCGTAGATTGAGACTCTTTATCTAATTTTTCGATATGTAACACAATGCCAACTCCGAAGAGGGTGCGGTTGCTCGATCGACAGGCGTCGGCGGCAGGGCAGATTTTTGCTCCTGCAAAATCTGCATTCATGCCATCCCTGGCAATCAGATTCCGCCGTCGAGCCTACATGGACGTATTCACGGCGTCCTGTCGGGCGAGTAACCGCACCCTCCCACGCCCTCGCACTTTCATTTACTGGGGCGATTGCCTGGCTTTCATGAACGTTAGGATTATAAAACACACTCCCTGTCCGCTTTCTCGGCGGCGGCACGCCCGTTTGCCTCACTGACTTGTCGACTGAAATACAAAGCCGCGCCAAATAGTACGATACAAAACAAAATCGCGCTTTTCAGCCCGACCAAAATCTGCAACAAACCGATTGCCATCAAGCCGAACATGCCGGCCAACTTCATCGATAAGCCCCAAAAGCCGAAATACTCGGCGGAACGCGACAACGGCGAGAACAAGCCGATCAGAGTTCGAGTCGACGATTGGCAAGACCCCAGACTCAACCCCGCGACACTACCGACGAATAAAAAAACATATTGCGCTTGCCAAGCGACATTGAACTGAGACTGCATCATTTCAGTAAACACAGGCGTCAGATAAATCATTGCGATAGCCGATATCCACAATATCAAAGTCAGTCGATAAGTAAACAACGCACCCAACTTATCTTGTATGAAACCGAAAGCCACCGCCCCTAACGCTGCGGTAATCTGCACAATAATGAACATCCAAGTTCTGACCTCCTCGTCCCAACCGATAATTTGCGCGCCGTAGATGAATGCATACGTAATGATGATATATATACCGCTCATCGCGAAAAAAATCGACACCAACATTACCGCTAGGTCGCGGTGATCCTTGATATGTTCAACCGTATTGCGAACTCGGCCGATACCAATACGGAAATATCCCGTTCCGGGCGGTAACGAACAAGGCACGCCACGCTCCTTGACCCATAAAAAAGTCGGAATCGCCGCAACCAAAAAAAATACGGCCGCCCAAGGGCCCACCCAACGAATGCTTTCAAAATTTTCGGCGCTAACTTCACCCAGCACCAACAACACAAAAATCGCCGAAACCATACCGCCGACATAACCAAGCGCCCAACCGAAACCGGAAATTTTACCCAAATCATCCGGCGGGCCGAGGTCGGGCAAAAATGCCGCAATAAATGCTTCGCCGATTGAATATGCGAAATTGGAAATAATCAACAATAATACGCCCAACCACGCCAAACCCGGTTCGACAAAATAAAGCGCTGCCGTACTGAACACAGTCAATAAGTAACTACCGAATAAAAAACGTTTCTTATTGGCTGTGTAATCCATAACCGCGCCTGCTATGGGCGAAAAAATCACGACGCCCAAATAACCGATCGCCAAAGACACACTCCAAAGCAGATTACCAAGCCGGTAATCGGGTGCATCGCCGACGATCACTCGCGTAAATAAATCGCCGAAGACGACCGTTACAATCAGCAAGGTATAAGCCTGATTTGCAAAATCGAACATCGCCCAACCGAATATTTCTTTATTCGACGCTCTAACACGTGGATTCATTGCCTTATTCCTGACTTGAAATGACTGACTTTGAGAAATTCTGAGTGATTCCCGTAAAACCGACATTATAGACTCGGAAAATAAATTGATTTGTAAGTATTAAGGAACGAGCATGAAATAACTTAGACAACTGTCGGAAGGGGGTTTGGTGACTCGCTTGACAGGTGTCGGCGGCAGGGATAGCCACCGTCAAGCCTACAGGGACGTATTCACGGCGTCCTGTCAAGCGAGTCACCAAACCGCCACAAAGCCTACTACTTGTATAAGTTATTTTGTGCATATTCCTAAGCTCCTTCGCTGTATCTCAAACTCCGGCTTGGGAACGAGCGAAAAACCTTTTTCGACAATGATGGTCGAAATGAAACACTTACTCCAAAAATCTTACTTTGCGAGTCCGAAACCCTAACAACATATTCGAGTAAATTATGATGAATAAAATACGAATAGGCCAAACCGTCCCACTTTTGCCTGTATCCGATTGGATACAGGGAAACCCCATTGATTTAACACAGCAAAACGGGCGCGTCGTACTGATCGAAGTCTTTCAACTCAATTGTCCCGGCTGCTTCCTCTATGGCTTGCCCCAGGCAATAGAAATGCATCGAAAATACTCCGATAAGGGCCTGACGGTCATCGGCATATCAACGGCTTTCGAAGATTTCGATAAAAACACGCTGGACAACTTAAAGCTTTTGGTTAATCAACAACAGGTCATCGGGCATTCCTATCGCGTCTTAGCCGAACATGATTTGTTGGATGACGGCAAGCTGTCCTATCGGGTCCCATTTCCATTGGCGATGGACCGTTTGATCGAACGCCGGGCAAACTTCACCGACGAAGAAATTACCGAGTTCATAAATTCGCGTATTCCCGATTTCGAGCAACAAAGCGATCTGCAACGCGAGCAAATCCGGCAAAATGTAGCCTTTTATCTTGAAGGCCTTAAATACCGTGCCGAAACCTTCGAGCTTTTCGATCTGCAAGGCACGCCGTCCAGCATCCTGATCGACAAAGAAGGCAGGTTGGCCGAATGCTTGTTCGGACATGATCCCGAACTGGAATTCAGGATTCAAAAACTGCTTGAAGCAGAAATACAAAAATGATGTTTTTTGCCATTCAGTTGGCAAAGAATTATCGACGCATCAGAAGCCCTTATCGGACCAGTTCGCAACCAAACCAACCCGATCCGATCATCGCGACGAAGGCGTCGCTCCCACAAAGGGTTTCCAAGCGCTTTGGGAGCGACGCCTTCGTCGCGATTTCGAAGCCCGGAGGGACAGTTATAAAGAAAAGATATCGAAGCCGCCCAGGCTAAATAAACTACACAACCAAAAAAGATTCAAACATCCTCGAGCATCTTCAAGATCTGTTGGGCTTCTTCGATACCGATGAATTTTTCATCTTTGCCGACAGCCCGCTCGAGATGCTGTTTCGCCCGTTTGTGATCGCCTTGTTTGAAATACACCATACCCAACCGGTATTGAGCGATCGCCGACTCGGGTGCTAGCGCAGTGACTTTCAACAACAACTCTTTCGCTTGTTCGTAACTGCCTTGCTTATAGGCCAACACGGCGACCGTAAACAACATATCGGGATGACCCGTTTTCGCCAAAGGCGCGGCCAATTTAGCGGCACGATCCAACGTTGCGCTATCGCCGCCCAGTTCGGTCAAATAACGGACCCAATTATTCAAAGCAACGGCCGAAGTCGGTTGCATACGGTAATTTTCCTCCAACAAGGCAAGCGCTTTATCATGAGCTCCGTCGCGGTGATAAAGCGCAACCAAATCGCCGGTCAACGTCGTCGATGCCGTTTTTTCGATGCCTTTTATCAAAACTTCGACCGCTTTGGTTTTATGGTTTTGATTGAGATAAATACCGGCCAAATTGCGGTACGGACTTTCCCACTCGGGCTTGATATCGATCGCCTTGTTGAATGCGGCGACCGCATCGTTCGCTTTGCCCGCCGCGGCCAACACGCCGCCCATCAAATTGTAAGCGACAAAATGCTCGGGTTGCCGCTTCACGGCTTCTTGAAGCTTGGCCAAAGCGCGGTCCGGCTTATTCAATTGCAGCTGGGTATTGACCAATTGCGTCAACGGTTCGATTGCATCGGGTTGATTGACCAACGCATCGGCAAAGCGCTCGACCGCCTTTTCGGAATTACCTTCGGCTTGGTATGACAAACCGGCCAGATAGTACCCCGTCGCTTCATCGGGAAAAGCTTGCTGCACGGCGTCCGATACTCGACGGGCTTGCTCCCATTGCCGTTGAGACAAATAAATCTTGAACAAAGCTTCCAATCCTTTTTTATGATTGGGATCGGCTTGCAACAGCGCGCCGATTTGCTGAACGGCTTTGCCGGGATTACCAGTAGTGAGCAACAATTCGGCCAATTCAAGCCTCGCATTCTCGTCGGCCGGCTGCAATTGCACGATTTTTTCAAGATTTTCCAGCGCCGGCACCGGATCTTGATTTAACCGATGAGCGGTGCTCAACAATTTCAATACGGCAACATCGTTCGAGCGGTCCGCCAACACTTCACGAAAGTCTTGGATCGCGTCGGTCAAGCGGCTTTCGGCGAGCGCCAACTCGCCGCGCAAAATCAAGGCATCGCTTTGTTTGGGCTGTTTGTGCAACACGAATTCGAGTAATTCGGCAGCTTGACTGTTTCGGCCGGTATTGGCGTAGAGCCTAGCCAAGCGATTTTCGGCATTGATGCCCTGAACGCCGGAAGAGTCGGCCTCGACTATCTCCAATAACGCTTGCTCGGCTTTATCGGTCAGATTTTGTGCCAGATACAAATTAACCAAGCCGAACTTCAACACAAAGTCGTCGGGATATTCTTCCAAGAGCGGAATCAATTCGGCTTCGGCGATTTCCGGCCCCCGCTTTTCGGTCAAGAAATCGAGCAGATTGACAATCGCTTGCCGATTGTCAGGCAAATCGATAACGGCATCGCGCAGTACGCTTTCAGCCTTGTCGAGTTGATTGTGCTCGATCAAAAACAAAGCCAATCGCTTACGGTGCAACAAGGGTTTCGGTTCGATTTTAATAATGTCTTCGAATGTTTTTTCGGCCTTGTCGAAAGCTTGAGTCTTGACGTATAGATTGACCAGCATCAAGAGTAACGAAGTATCGTCGGAATTTTGATCGGCATAACCGCGTACAAACTCGATCGCTTGATCCAGTTTGCCCGATTTGGCCTTGAGCGACGCGAGCAGCAATACAGCCGGAACGTCTCCCTGCCTTTTCGCGAGCGCGGCTTCCGCCTTAACGATCGCGGCATCGCTACTATTTTGCGCGGCCAAAATCCCAGCCTGCAAAACCAAGGCATCGGGACTCTCGGCATCGATAGCCAACGCCTGTTTCATCAATGTCTCGGCATCTTGGACTTGACCTGCCAACAGATAGATTTGTCCGAGTTTGACGCGGGCCTTCAAATGTTTCGGATCGGCATTGACGACCTGCCGGTAAAGGTCTGCGGCTTGTTGTACATTGCCCAACTTTACCGAAGTCTCGGCAGATTCGAACAAGGCTTCAACTTGATCCGGCTTGAATTCGAGCGCCTGTTCGAAAGCGGCAAGGGCTTGCTCGTAATCACCCGCTTTAAATAATTGCTTACCTTGTTCGAGATATTCGTTCATTTGACGTTCGGTGTCGTCGCAGGCAGTCAAGGCTGCGGAAGAAAGGATGATAAAAAGAATGGAACGGTACTTTCGTATAAAAGACTTCATGAATAGTTTTTTGGTTCTGAAATTCGGGCACTCCTGATGGATTTTCCGATTGTAGTTTCTCCGCATTCTCCTAGTGCGGAAGCGGTTTGGAGAGATAATTGGTATAAGTTTTTGCTCCTTCCCAAGCTCTAGCTTGCACTGCCATTAAGATATCGAAACCCCTGTCATTCCGCCAAGGAGTGGCGGAATCCAGTGCCATGGATGGCAAGCACTGAATACATCCGTGTAGTCTGGATGTCGGCAATCCATGCCGACATGACGGCTTAACATAATGACAGTGAGTTTTCTGGTTCCCACGGTCCTCCCTGAAAATCCATACGTTGGTTGCCGAGACAAGATCGGTATGCATTCCCACGGAGGACCGTCACTGTCATTAAGTTAAGGGAAACCCGTCATTCCGCCACGGACTGGCGGAATCCAGTGCCATGGATGGCGGGCTTTTGAAGCACATTCGAGCCTGAATGCGGAAAATGCCAGCATTACTTATTCTTTGGCGGCTTAACTTAATGGTAGTGACGGAGGACCGTGGGAATGAGGGAATACTTTCACAGTCTCTGGAGCTTGGGAAACAGCGGAACAACGCTTTCACTAAAGGTATTCTATGTACAAAATGCCCTGCTGTCTTAGCCAATGAGACTTCGATGACTTTTATTGCGACCCGCCTTTGGCGGCTTCGATATCGCGATCTGGGGATCGCTCCCACATCAGAGACCTCAAGTGCCACCCGGCAGGACGGGTTTTGCAAACCCGTCCGTAACATTTTGATATTGCTATCGTTAGCTATTCCTTCTTTAGCTGCCTTCCTCTTGACTTTGAATATCGTCAGGCTCTTGAATTTCTTCAGGTTTTGAATCTTGAGCGGATTCCTGCATTTCATCTACGATTTCTGTCTCTTCGTAAACTTCTTCAGGCTCGGTCTTGCGCCTGTATTGTTGCTCGATCAATTTGTCTTCGTATTCCTGAATGATGTTTTCGAGTTCAACGCTTTTGAATTGAAAAACCGGCTCGGCCTGCACTAGTCGCGCCCAAAGACTTTGCCCGCCATAATCTTTGAGCATGTCTCGAGTTGCTTGATACATCTTGATATTTTTATTCTCGCAGGAATCCAGTTCCGAAACGGTAAATTCTTGGAGTTTTTGCAGCTCGGCATGCTCCAGGCTCAATTGGTTTTTGGACTGATTCAATACCTTATATTTTTCGACAACTTCGACCAATTTCCCATGAGTTTGATCGAGCCGGCCGCGAACCGCTTCAATGGTACTTTTTTGCGTGTCCAGCTCGCCGCCCAGTTTTTCTTCACGAGAAACCGCCGCTTCATGCTGCTCTTTCAGCGTTTCGATCTCGGCGGCCAGCTTATCGTTTTCTGCTTTCAAGGCATCGCGCTCGGCGGTCATTTCGCGGACCATCGCCTGCAGCTTGTTGATGACACGCGCGCTGCCGCCGTCGTCTCGCCTGGCTGCCTGAGCATAAACGGCATTCGATAACAATGAGGAAACAAACAAAACGGCCAAAAAATTTGAAATGATCTTGATCATAAGATTTGATGATATTCGGAAATTGATCACAATTGGCCGTCCGGACAGGACAAACATTGGCTCGCCTCTTCTATAGATTTCACGGCTCACCACAACCTTAAAACTTGGTGTTGATATCGATTTGGAAAACGTCGATACCATAAGGCGGCCCGGTTATCGCTTCTGCGGTTAGCCAGCGGCTAGTTAACCAAACATTGTTGAGCAGCGCATAGTTAGCCCCGAGAATCCAGCCTTTAGCATTCGTGCCGCCGAGGTGAAAGTCCGAATCCGAAAAGGCATCGACTACCGCATCGCGTTCGACCCGTTTATAGGCGACAAAAGTACTCCAATTGCCTTTTTTATCGACTCTCAACCAACCCAAGTCGGCACGTAATTGCCAAGCGGTAGTTTGTTCGTCCACTGCCCCGCTGCCCAAAGCGCCGCCTAATACTCTCGCGGCTGCCACTTTTTCGCTGTCGAAGCCGATGTTCTTTGCATAATCACCGGATAACGTTAAGTGAATCGGATCAAATAAGGCCATATCATAGCGTGCGGTAAAATTGACAATTTTAAACTCAGACGCTAAACCAACCATACCGGGAAATTCGCTGGGTAAAGGATCATTAAATGCACCGTCACGACAGATTGTTGCCAGCGTATTACCGCCTTGCATGAATTCCGGCATCGAAGCGGTATTTTCACGAGAATTGACATCGCAGGTACCGGATGCGGTTGATGTATTCGGCCTGGCTGTGATATTTTTAAAATCATAATAAGCCAAAGCCATTCTCAGATTGTCTTTATTTTTAAATCCCCAGTCCAAACCAACCTGTCCGCCGAACAGCCATTTATCGTTATGACTGAATGGAGCTTCCTGCAGCGGAAAAGCCCCACCTGTCGCATAGAGTACTCGTGCGCCGTCACCTAAACCATTAGACAATCCTAAGTTGTATCGATAAGTCGCCGCAAAACCTTCGAATGACAAATCGGTATCCCAAACCAACTCGGAGCCACTGGTGAACTCCCCCCCTCCAACGAAAAAAGGATTTTTGATACGTCCGCCCATCAGAGAAAGCCAATTAAAACCGAAACTGTCGACATCGTCGTATTGAAGATAGGCCCGGTCGATGTTGAAGTCATAACGATCGCCTGTTTGCCCCATGGTTTGATTTGTTGAAACGGGATCTCTGAAATTACCGGTCGATAGACGGATTCCGGCTTCTAAACCTTCCGCGATATCGGCATCGATGCCCAACCGAAAGCGTTGCCGAAAGCGCTGATTGTTCGTCGTAGTATTTTCGATAAGGTCCAACCCCGCATTTCTGGCACCGCCCAGTTGATTGATTGCTTGTCCATTCGGATAAAAAGGGAAAATACTCAAGCCGCTGGCATTTTCATCGGCATAAAAAACCGGCTCATACCGCAAACGCAAATCCCCCGACAACTTAAATTTTCGAGTCCATTCCGGCAAGGCATCGGCCAAACCCCAACCTTCTTCCTTGGCCTTACTGATTACGTCACCGGTAACATCTTCGCGCAATTCCGCGCGGATCTCATCGCGAATTTGATCCTTGATAAAATCGGGAATATAGGAAACCCGGACTTCGTCGTCGGCGAGTTCGCCAACCGATGCCGCATTGCTTAGCGCCGCGGCGGTCCTTGCTTGCGATGCGATCTTCCCAGCTTCGGCTTCGGCTTCCTTGAACATCGTTTCAGCGGTTTCTTCGGTCAAAACGCCTTGTTTGACCAATTGCTTGATTAGGCTTTCGGTCGTGCTGCGCAGTTTCAGCAATTCCTCTTTTTCACCGGCCTGCACCGGCCCTAAAACGCTCAACAACACTAAGGCCGTGACAGCCTTTTTCTGTAACATTGTCTTTCCCATTAACTGAAGTTAAATGCGGTTCGTAATTCGAAATTTGATCGGCTGTTTCATCCCGGCCGGCGGGGCTTTATTGATTCGTTTCAACTTGGAGAGCGTCATTTGCAACTTTTCGTCGATCCGAGCATCGTCACTGCCCCGGACCAATTCAAATCGAGTCACATTACCTTGCTTATCGACCCAGATACGAACCGTCGCCGTGTAACGCGTTCTACGTAAATCGTCGACCTCGGAAATCACCACTTGCATTTGATTCCTGATAATATTGCCGTACCAAGCGTTGGGATTGCCGCTCAACAATCCGCGCCCGCCTTTCCGTGCAGCCAAGCCAAAGCCGTCGGAACCGGCGCTGCCGTCAGCATCAAGTCCCAAACTATCGGCAGGCGGCGCATCGTCGACATCCGGGAGATTTTCAGGCTCCGGATCAGGCTCCGGGATCTTTTCCTCGATCTTTTCCGGCTCGGGCGGCTTCTCAATTTTCGGTGGGGGCGGAGGAGGCGGCGGCGGCTTCAACAAGGTAATCGGCTGGATTTTTTTTTGCGGACGCTCGTCGCTGTCTTGCTTGAAATTGCTAATGCCGTAAATTATCAGAGCCACCAAAATCAAACCAATCACGCCGCCGATGATCTTCGGCAGATGCACCTTCCAGCTTTTGTGTTTACTCATAACCGCGTTATTTGACTAGGTTCTGCGTCACCAGACCGATCTGCGTAATATCGATGCGGCCCATTAAAGCCAATACATCAACAACGTTCTGATATTGCACGGTCGCATCGCCTTTGATGATCACTGGCAATTCCGGATCAGCCGCACGGTACTGTTGTAGTAATGATTCCAACTGCTCCAACGTTACCGGATAGGTATCGAGAAAAATCGTACCGTCGGCCGTGATCGTGATTGCCTTGGTTTTCGGCTTGGCCAAACTCGGTGTATCACTGGCTTTCGGTAAATTGACGGTGATTCCTTGCACGGCGGCCGTGGTCATGATAATGAAGACGATTAACAACACATAGGCCAAATCCAACATGGACGTGACATTGATATCGTCGTAACTTTCCAGTTCTTCTTTGTAACGCATAATAAATAACTCGTTCGTATTTGGTCAGAGCGAGACTAAAGATACTCGCTGCCTGGCAATTCAAGAGGTCCGCTGATTAATCGGAGTAACGCTCGGAGAGTTTGGCCGTAAACTCGTCGACAAAAATATACATATCGGCGGAAATCAATTTAATACGGCTATTCAAATAGTTATAACCGAACAAACACGGAATCGCGACAACCAGACCCGCAACGGTTGTAGCCAATGCCGCTGCAATACCGGGTGCGATCGCATTGACGTTAACCTCGCCGCTTGCGGCGATTTCGCCGAAGGTCGCCATAACCCCGATTACGGTACCGAGCAGACCTAAAAACGGACCTCCGGAAATAGAAATTGTCAGTAACACCATCAGACTATTGAGTTTTTGCGTTTCTCGAATCAAACAAGATTCCATCGCTGCTCGAATCGAATCCATGCCTTTATCGGTGACAAACGCCTCGGCAACATCGGCGCCGACACTCTTGGCAAGGCGATTGTGCAGTTCTTCTATACCGACATGATACAACCGGTAAACGGAAGACCCGGTAAAACGTTCATGCCCCCCGGTCAACGAAGCCAACAATGGCGAGGCATTGACCGCTTCGTCGTCCTCGGTATCTTCGTGGTTCAGCGCTTCCAATTCGGCAGTTTTCAACTTCATGAACTCGTCTTCGAAGTTTCTGTTTTCTTTATGATTTTTGATCAATACCAACGCCTTCGCGGCCATCACCAAAAAACTGATAACCAACATCACCGCCAATATTCCGATGATGATCCACCCATCGAGCGATACATGCTGCATCGTCGACATCACATGCGACCCACCGCCGCCTTCCGATTCCGGCGATAAATCTTCGCCGTACACCAATAACGGCGAAGCCTGCCCTTGCATCAATGCATCGAATTTGATCGCTTCTGCCGAACGCGGAGACTTGTAAACACTTAATTGATCGATCGCGCCGACCAATCCGCGCGCGCCATAGGCATCGCCACCAATGGTAATATCGCCGTCAAAGCCGGGAACTATTATCGAAAATGACCCGACCTCAGCACCGTTCAAATAAATCACTACCCTATCGGCAGTTACGATTGCAGCGAAATGGTGCCAACTTCCCGGAGTGAATGGTGTAGAAACGGGAAAAGTCTGCACCTCACCGGAAGCATCGGCAAGCTCTAAATTCGCCGTTTGTTCTCTAACAGAAAAAGTCAGGCTTCCTGTTGCTCCGGCTCTTTGAAAGACCACACCATCTTCATTCGGTTGATCGATTTTTAACCACGTAGACAAAGTCCAACCGGGATCGGATGCTGTCAGTAAAGACGCGGAAGCCGGTATTCGAACGATTTGCTCCCCTTCAAAAACACCTGCATGCCCAATCAAGCCGCCTTCCCCTGCCGCTGCAGTCGCTTCGGACGGATTATTCGCATAAGCGGTCATGTCGGCAACGCCATCTTTGGTAAACGGCAGGCTCAAGACTTGATCGACAGGAAAAACACCGGCCGCATCCTGCCCGTCAGGCGCCAGAGGATTGCTGTAATACATGTACAGAGTTGGTTCCGGGGCCGTTGCAATATCCTTCGGTAATTTGACCCAAATCAATGCCATTTCATTGATTGGGTCCAATTTTTCGATGTAGAACTTCAATGGCGTTTTGTCATCTCCCGCCATAAAGCGAATATCCTTTCCCAGATCCGCCACATCCATGAAATATGAAAAGTTGCCGGTGTGTAAACGAATCAGTGCAAGGGCATCATCAGGAACGCTAACTCCCGCCTGCGTGAGATCCAGATCTATTTTTTTCTTGTAACTCCAATCGGCGTTCCACCATGCGCAGGCCATTTGCGGCATCAGCATCAAAAAAAATAACAAAAATCCAAATCGTTTCATTGGTGCTCTCTTATTGCTTAACTTAAAGCAAAATTATTTCAGAGATTTATGACACGATTATGACGGTAGAAGCAGTATGACTATCTGATTTCGGCAAAAAATGCGCCGATCTTATTAATAAGGTGTAAAAAAATTGTGACAGACAACTCGAAGCAAAGTTATCAAGCTCAGATAAAAGAATTAAAGATGACTCATAGTAACGGCTGGCGCGAAAAATCATCGCAAACGTAATACATTTCATCAATATTTAACACAACTGTAAAACAGTAGACGCATTACTGTGAAAAAATTCTCCTAAGTCGAATGGCTTGATACGGAGCTGTTCCGTAAAGACATTTATTCAAAGCAATTTATTAGCTCACCGCTACTTTAAAGAATTTGTTTGAAAGTGTCTTTTAGAGAGCTTTTTAAATATTCAAAGGCGTGTGTGAATTTTTACATTTGCAACCATTTCCATCAACTCTTACGAGAATTTAATCATGAAAAAACATGCGTTAACGGCTGCTTTGGCGGCTCTTTCTTTAACCGGGTTTTCCGGCGCGGCACAGGCCTGGACACCTAGTGATACGCCCGACCTGGAGCTGTTCATGTCCGGCGCTACCGCAATGGACAATGCCATGACTAGTATGTTCAACAATATCTGCCAAGACACCGATTATTACACCGATCCCAATAATGGTGCCGGTTACCGAGCCTTCTTTTGCACCTTGACCCCGGCTAATGTCCCTGGACTGTCGGCGCCAAAAAAAGTCCTGTTCATCAAACGCTCGGCGGGCGGTTCGGCACAAGGCGTCAATCCGTTAGCCGAAGAGTCGCAACTGGATGCGTTGAATATCTTTAACAACAACTGTACCGAAGACACTGCCGGCGGAAAAAAATGGACATGTACCATCAACAACCCGGGCGATTTGACGCCAAAACATCCCAATATCGGTATTTCCGATGTAGACCCTTTTATGTTCCGAGGCCGGAATACGCCTAAGGGTTTCAAACCGATGACACAGCGTAGCATCCAAGCACTGGAAGTCAGAGCGGTAGCTGCATTGATTTTTGGTGTGCCGGTAACCAATGGTTTATATGATGCGTTGCAAACCGTTCAGATAGACCGGGGAGAACTGCCCGGCTCCTGTTCCAAGGGTGAATATACCGAAGAATGTATGCCCTCTTTGAGTAAACAGCAAGTCGCTTCATTGATCACGGGCCAAATCAAAAGCTGGGATGAATTCATCGTCACGAAAGACGGCGTTGATCATCCACTGACCCAATATCCCGGCGTCACTCCACCACAGAGTGATCTGATGCATTACTGCAAAAGGGTCGACGGTTCCGGTACCGGCGCCCAACAATATGCGAAATTCCTGCACCATCCATGTACGCGCTGCGCGATGGAGCCGATGGTTTCGGATCCGGTAATCTCCGATGATAATCCGTTTGAGGGTCCCCGCGTTTTCGAAAACTCCGGTTCCGGCAATATGGACAGATGTTTGGATGACTTCGGCAAAGGCACCAATACCAGCGGTTTAAACAGCAACATCAATGGACAAGCAGTGACCGCATGGGCAATCGGCCAACAAAGTTTGGAAAAAAATGCCAATAACGCATTTGCCTATAAGTTCATAAAAATCGACGGTTATGCGCCCACTTTGAAAAATGCGGCCAACGGCACTTATATGGATTGGGTGGAGCCGACTTTCCAATGGCGTAAAACCGGTGCAGGTTCACCATCCGGCGATACGTTGGCAATCATTGAAAAAATCGTAGTCGATGCCGCCAACCCAACAACGGTTGCCAGCGTTCTCAATCAAACATCCAGCTATACTTTCGGAAAATCAGGTTATTTGGCGGTCGCCAGTAACGGTCACCCCTTCTCGCACATTGTCGATGAAAACGCTCCGGTCATAGGTTATTCGCATGCCGCGGGCGGTCTATTGGATAACTGTAATGTCCCGGTGTTGTTGAAAATCGATTCCGACAAGCCTTTATAAGTAATCCTCTAATCCTAACCACCCCTCTGGAATACGTGTCTGCAATAGACCGAGCAAGGATGCACCTTTATTTACAGCCTCCGTCCTGCGGGGGCTGTCCTGTTTGTAACATGCTAACAATTCTATGATTAAAAAGGTTTTTTCGACGATTCGTTGGTTAGTTGTCGTGGTTATGTGCTTAACAAGCTCAATAACACTTGCCGAAGACGAAAATCACTTCGACCTATGGGAGCTTAGAGTCAAAGGCAATACGTTGCTGGACCGTAAAACCATCGAACGGGGAGTCTACCCTTTTCTAGGCGAAGATAAGAGCATCGATACCGTGGAACAAGCCCGCGCCTCACTGGAAAAAATCTATCACAGTCAAGGATACCAAACAGTCGCCGTGGACATTCCGGAGCAGGACGTCGTCGGAGGCGTGGTGTATTTGGAAGTGACCGAGGGCAAGGTATCCCGTTTACGCGTGACCGATTCGCGTTATTTCTCATTGGGTCGTATCAAAGCCAAAATTCCGGAATTAGCCGAAGGAAAAGTGCCTAATATTCAAGTCATGCAACAGCAGTTAGCTGACCTAGGTAAGGAATCGTCAGACCGAAGCGTGGTGCCGATATTACGAGCCGGCGAAACGCCCGGCACGGTTGAGGTGGATTTAAAAGTCAAAGACAGCATGCCCATTCACGGCAAAGTCGAAGTCAACGGCAGAAATGTCGCCAATACTAGCCGCTTAAGGACGATCGCATCGTTACGCTACGATAATTTATGGCAAAAATTCCATAGCGCCTCATTCATGTATCAGACCTCGCCCGAAAAGCCGGAAGAAGTCGAAGTCTTCGTCGGCACTTATGTCATGCCCTTGCTCGATACCGATGCCAAACTCGCTCTGTATGCGGTCAGTTCGTCCTCGGATTCGCAAATTGCCAGCGCCGGCGCCTTATCGGTCATCGGCACCGGCGATATTTACGGCGCCCGATTGATTTTACCGCTGACCGGCAAAGATCATTATTCACACAGCTTTACTCTTGGCGTCGATTACAAGTCCTTTGCCGAAGACCTCAATTTACTCGGGGCCGACACCTTAAAAACTCCGATCACTTATTTACCGTTCATGGCTCAATACAACGGTACGGTCAGCGATGAGAACTCCCTGCTGTCATTCAATTTAGGCGTGAATTTTTCAATTCGCGGCCTCGGTAACGATGAGCAGGAGTTTGCCGACAAACGCTTTCTGGCCAAACCGAATTACCTGATGCTCAACGGCGGCATCGATTATAAGTACAACCTGCCTTGGGGAATGGATTTTGTCAGCCGTATATCCGGTCAAATCGCCGATTCGCCTATTATCAGTAACGAACAATACTCGATCGGCGGCGATGACAGTGTTCGTGGCTACTTTGAAACTCAAGTACTGTCAGATGACGGCGTGCAAGGTTCGATCGAATTATATTCGCCGAGATTGCTCCCTTTTGACAGCGACTGGGAAGCCGTCAATACCTTTCGGGGCCTAGTCTTTTTAGATGCCGGACGAGGTTGGATAAAAAGCGCACTGCCCGGTATCGATAACAAAATTAATTTGGCCAGCGGCGGCGTCGGCCTTCGGTTTCAGGCGTGGAAATATTTGGTTGCCAATCTGGACGTGGCATTTCCGTTTATTTCGCAAGGCACGATCGAAAGCGGTGACCCCCGGCTGCATTTTAGAGTCGCTGCCGAATTTTAGAGGTAATGAACATGGCTAATCAACAAACCAGCAAAAAATCTCAGAGTGTCTCAACTGGCTTCACGCTAAGTCCCATCGCTGCTTGCGTCAGGATTGCGATGCTCGGCGGGATCGGAATTTATCCATTGGCGGCAACGCATGCGGCAGGAAACCTGCCGGTCCCAAGCCCGGTTTGGGCCAGCATGGGTAATGCCTCTGCATCGATTACCGGCAACCACATGCGCATCGATCAGCATACCGATAGAGCAATACTAAACTGGCAAAGTTTCAATATCGGCCAGGATCATTCCGTACACTTTCAACAACCTGGTGCGAACTCCATTGCGTTGAACAGGATTTTTCAAAATGATCCTAGCCGTATACTGGGAACACTAACAGCCAACGGTCAGGTCTATTTGGTTAATAGCAATGGATTTGTATTCGGTAAAAATTCGAAAGTTGATGTTAGAGGTTTGGTGGCCTCGACGCTAGCGATAACCGATGATGTTTTCGACCAAGGTATCACCAAGGTTTTTGCCAACAATGGAACGGCAGCCTTCAATGGCAATGGAGACTTTTATATAAAAAACGAAGACGGTAGTTTTAGACTCGATGAAGATGGCAACAAAATCAAAATTGCAATAAACGTCGATGAAGGCGCCCAAATCAAGTCAACCGAAGGCCAAAATATCTTGATCATTGCGCCGACTATTACTAACGAGGGTAATATCGAAGCCGACGACAGGCAAGTCGTGTTGGCTGCCGCAACCGATAGGGTCTATTTACAAGAGGCCGGCAACGAGGGGTTATTGGTTGAAGTACAAACCGGAGGCGAAATCAACAATTTAGGTAGCATCGCCTCTAAACGCGGCACGATCAGCTTAGTGGGATTTGCCGTCAATCAAAAAGGCAAAGTCTCGGCTAGCACCTCAATGAACATCAATGGCAAGGTTCGCCTAATCGCCAGAGAAGGAGCCACGACATTCCAAACGCCTGACGGTTATGCCATGCAAGCCAGCAGAACTAGACGCGCTACTGATACTGGCGACGATTTAGGAACGTCGGCCACCGTCCGTCTTGGAGAAAACAGCCAAGCCGAGATTTTGCCGGAATTGGACACCGGTTTGACTGCAATCGACGAACAGATTCAGCCGCTCTCGCAAATCGACATCATGGCGCACAAGGTTCATTTTCAAAGCGGTTCGCAAGTCAACTTGCCGGGCGGAAAAATCAATGTCGTAGCAACCCAAAACCCGTCAAACCCTCTGCAAGCCTCGGCCAACCGAAATGACAGCCGTATCTTGATCGACTCCGGCGCTAAAATCGATGTTTCCGGCGTAAAATCTACTGTCAAACCGATGGAGAGCAATGTCGTCGCAGTCGAATTACGTTTGAACCAACTGAGTGATGCACCGCTACAGCGAAATGGAGTGCTATTTGGTGAAACCATTTTTGTCGATATTCGAGCCGGTACGCCGTTGGCCAACATTCAACCCGCTATCGATGCTATCGAGCGTCCTTTGGGTGAACGATTGGCTAAAGGCGGTGAAATCAACCTTAGCTCAGAAGGCGATACCATTGTTAAAGACAATGCCATACTCGATTTTTCCGGCGGCGCGGTAAAATTTTTAGACGGCTATATCCGCACTTCGAAATTAATATCGAATGGCCGCGTGTTCGATATCAGCGAAGCGCATCCGTCATTGCGCTACGACGGCATTTACGGAAAAGTTGTCAAAAACCATAAAAAATGGGGCGTTGAGCAAGTCTGGATTACCGAAGGTCCGTTTGCCTTGGCACGCAAAGAAGCCGGCTATACCGACGGCCATGATGCAGGCAGTCTGACCATTGCCAGTCCCAATGTCATCCTGGAGGGTCAGTTAAACGGCACAACCGTCAGCGGCCGATTACAACGCACCTTGGCGGAACGCCCCAAGGGCGGCACGTTGACGATCGACATGCGCTCCGCTTCGGAAGTCGATCAAGCAGTAGTATTCGCCAATGTCTTGACAAATTCGACGGTTAATGTCGACTTAAACCAGCCGTTCCCTTCCTCAAACGATAGTCAATTCACCCCTTTGGTGCTGCGTACTCAACCGCTGTCACAAAGCGGCATCATGGACTTGTCAGTTTTGGCGCACGGTACCGTGACTGTTTCCGACGGTAGTAGACTTAAATTAGCCGATGGCGCTCAATTGAATTTACAAGGCGGGGCTATCACTATCGGCGGTGAAATCAAAGGCGCTGGCGCTCAGGTAAATCTTGCCACTGATTTGAATGCCCGAACCCAAGGCAGACTATCCGGTGCGATTTCACTCGGCAGCAATGCAAGGATCGATCTTCAAGGTGGTTGGGTCAACGATATAACAACACCGTTCGATCTATTGGATAACAATAAGATTACTTTGGATGGAGGTAGCTTTATTGCCCGCGCCAATGGGGATATTAATATTCTGAAAGGCAGCCGCATCGACGTCGGCGGAGGGGCTTGGTTGCAAACAGACGGTAACGTTCAAGGCGGTAAAGCCGGAGGTATCCATCTTCATGCCGTGGCGGAAACGACAGGTTCCAACATAACATTGGACGGCACGCTCAGCGCCTATGCTCTTCGTCAAGGCGGCACGCTTGAACTCGAAGCCAATGCGATTGTGATTCTACGCAGACGCGAAGAAGAATTGGAAGGACTGCGTCCTTTACAACTCGAAGCCGACATTTTCGGAAAAAGCGGTTTTTCCGATTATATTCTGACCGCTAATATTAACGGCTTGGTCGTTGATGAAGGCGTTAAAATAAAACTGCAACAAACTAATCGTTTATTGAATGGCAATGCCGTTAATCGTAGCAGCTCGAATAGCATTGCCGGAATATCTCGATTGGGCAAGCTCCCTGCGATCGACCGCCTACCGAACAATTTAACTTTGCAATCGGTTCACAGCATCAATCCGAACCCTAATAGCCATTTAATCGTTAATAAGAACGTCAAGATCACTGCCGATGCCTTGAGCAACGTCTCGTTAGTCTCCGATTCGTCTTTATTTTTCGATGGATCGATCAAAGCAAACGGCGGTAACGTAGCCTTGAGCATCATTCCGCCGCAAGGCTTACCGACGCTGGACCCATTGTATCAACCCCGCCAGGGACTTTGGCTCGGCGACAATGCGCGAATCGATGTTTCCGGTATCGCGATGACGTTGACCGATGCGTTCGGGCTCAAAACGGGCATCGTCCACAATGGAGGAAACGTTAATTTAACCGCCGCCCGCGGTTACATAGCCTCCAACAGAGGTTCGCAGATCGATGTATCGGGAACGGAAGCCTTGCTAAACCGCCCTCGCCTATTGCCCGGCGCGGAAAATATTACCTTCAGTACGGAAAAAGTTGGATCGCACGGAGGAACTATTACCATCAGCAGCGCCGAAGCCATTTTCATCGAAGGCGGCATGCTGGCCAAAGGCGGTAAAGCGCCCGGCACGTCCGGCGGTACTTTAACGGTCCGTCTAGACGACACCCTCAGAGAAATCCCCGTTGAAGAAGGAGTGATTCCTAACTTTCCGATAAAACCGGGCATTCTCAATTTCTCCCAAACTAAGAATGAATTTTTTGATGCCTCCTTCAGCCAATACGGCGATGCGCTTCCAACCGGACTGCAAAGACAAGGCTTTATAGCGGCCCAACAAGTGTCTGATTCCGGTTTTGCAAATTTGAACGTGCAAGCGGACGGCGAAATTCGCTTTCAGGGTGATATCCATTTGGATTTACAACATGCCGTAAACTTCGACAGCCCAAAAATGGCTTGGCAAAGACTATCGGAAAACGATACTGGCACGGTCGTTTTCAATGCGGCGCATGCGTCTCTAGGCTCGAGCCGAACCCGACGTGCGACCGGCAACCCAACGAGTGGAGACGGCCATCTTCAGGTCAATGCCGACCTAATCGAATTATTTGGAGGTGTTTTTACCGCAGGATTCAAGCAAGTCGATCTGAACGCGGATAGCGATATTCGCTTACGCGGCATTCGCACATTGTTTACGCAACGCGACTATCTGGGTGAATTTTCGACGTATTCGGCGTTGAACCTTAAGGCCGATCAAGTCTATCCGACAACGCTCAGTGATTACAGATTGACGGTAAAAGGCGATCCAAACGGAAGCATCGCGTTCAGCAGCGGGGGGCAATCCCGTCCAATCTTATCCGCCTATGCAAAATTGACGGTCACAGCTCCGAACATTCAGCATGACGGCGCTATTAAAGTACCTTTCGGCGAATTGACCTTCGATGCATCTCAAACGATTCATTTCGGCGCGAATAGTTTGAGTTCGGTATCCGCCGAAGATCAAATCATTCCGTTCGGTGTCACAGAAGCCGGTTTGGAATGGTTATATCCGATTGGCAACCAAAATTTGATCGTGCAGGCGCCGACCAAAAAAATAACCGTCAATGCGGACCGAATTCAACATGACGAAGGCGCCGTTATCGATATTTCCGGAGGCGGCGATTTACTGGCCTACGAATTCATCCCCGGTATCGGCGGTTCCATCGATGTCTTGGCTACCGGTAATTCGTTTGCCGTCTTGCCCAACCATTCCGGTTACGCACCGTTCGACCCGCTGGAATTTCCCGGTTCGGGTTTGTCGATCGGCGACAGCATTTATTTGGGTGAAGGGAGTGGTTTAAAAGCCGGTTATTACACGCTATTACCTGCGCGCTATGCATTGCTTCCCGGGTCTTATTTGATAACGCCACAGCAAGGCAGCGACAACATGGCGCAAGGCAGCCGTTCGGTCAATTTAGACGGCGCCCCGGTTGTGGCCGGATTTAGAGCGATCAGCGGCACCAACATCAAGGACCAGAGCTGGTCCGGATTTGCCGTCGAGCCTGGCAAAATTGCCTTAACTCGTTCGCAATTGGACCTATCCGCGGCTAGTCAGTTTTTTGTCGAGCAAGCACAGCGGAAAGAATCGCCGATTCCTCGCTTACCTGAAGATGCGGGATCGCTGCTGTTCAACGCAAAATCACAATTAGAATTGCCTTCCGTTCTCGCCAACGCCAGAAACGGCGGGCTAGCAGGTTTGGTCGATGTCATTGCCGACAACATCGCCGTGGTCAACGACAAGACGGGCGCTGCAGGCCGCGTAGAACTGAGTGTAAGCGATCTCGATACCTTTACCGTAGGCAGCTTATTTTTAGGCGGTATCAGAACAATCGACAGTGAGACCGGTGCGATCAAACTCGACGTCAAGTCCAAAACTGTCGAAATCGCCGAAGGAACCCGCCTCGAAGGTTCCGAAATCATTATGGGCGCCACGGACACGATCGAACTCCAAGCCGGTGCTCAAATCGTGGCAACAGGCGGCAAAGACAGTTCGGCACCCGGACAGATTTTAACAACCACGGGAGACGGTGCCCTGTTACGCGTTTCCGGCGATGCGCAAGCGCAAATCGTCAGAACGGGCACCCAAGGTCTGAAAGGAGATCTGTTGATCAGCGACAATGCTCAAACCTTGGCTCCGAGCGGTTCGATACTCTTGGATTCGACCCGGAATCTACAAATGAATGGCGTGTTGGATGCCGGCAAATCGTTGAACATTGCCGCTGAAGCCATCAATATCGGTGAAGTAAACGAAAATCTCCCCGGGCTTTCGCTGGATAACCGGCAGTTGAGTCAATTGAAGGTCGAACAATTGGTGCTGACCAGCCGCAGCAACTTGAACATTTATGGCGGCGTTTACCGCACCGATGCTTCGGGTTTAGCGCTCAGAAACGACGAGCTCGAACTAATGCCGATCGAATTCAATCTTTTGACGATCGCTACAAAAGGTATTGCCGGTTTCGACAATTCCGGCAAATCTGCCGGTCTTTCTGCCGATACCGTCACGTTGACCAATACATCCACGTCTGCACAAACCGAAAAAGGCAACGGGACGGGCTCCTTGTCGATCGCTGCCAACAATCTAGTATTGGCTGGAGGCGACTTTACCTTGTCAGGATTCAATGATATCAATTTGAATCTAGCCGAGTCGTTAATCGGTTCTAGTGTAAACACACTCAACACTCTGGCCGACACGACGATCACAGCAGGCTTTATTACCGGTACTTCAGGTTCCGAAACCAAGATCGATGCCGACACTTATCGCTTAGCGCTCAATCACAACCAACCCGGCTCTGTAGATTCGCAACCGGGTATTGCGGCACGGCTCAATTTAAATGCAGGCCATGTCGTCATCGATACGCCATTACAATTCAACAGCGGTATCGTAAAAGCGAATGCCAAAACAGGCGATATTGTCCTCAAAGAGAATGCCATCATTGATGTGTCCGGAAGAATGGTAAGAGCCGGTTTAAGCGAATCGGCTCCGATATCAGCCGGACGTATCGATTTGACCGCGCGGCAGAACATTAACACCGAAGCCGGTAGTCAACTATTGTTGAATGCTATCAGCCCACAAATGTCGGCAGGATCGCTTGCACTTTCCGCAACCACGGGATTGGTCAATTTGAATGGCACGATCAACGCGAAGGGAGGTAATCAGGCCGAGGGGGGGTCGGTTCGGCTCGACCTCGGCAGCATGGGCGGCAACCCGTTCGGCTTGATGAATCAGAGCTTGGTGGATTCCGGTTTTAGCAGAGCAATAGATTTACGACTGAGAAATGGCAACTTAGTCATTGATGAAGAGGATTCGATAAGCGCGAACGATATCAAATTAACCGTCGACAAAGGCGCATTGACGATTGCAGGCACGCTCGATGCCAGCGGCCAACATGGCGGTAGCATTGAACTTAATGCTCATAGCAGACTAACCTTGTCCGGAAGTGCACGATTGCATGCAAACGCCACCGAAGCATCAGGCGATGGCGGCAAGGTCAGGCTCAGCTCGACTAACGGAGGCGGTATCAGCATTCAGAATGGCGCTTCGATCGATGTCTCGGCCAATGGCGGCCGTGAAGGCGATGTGCATATTCGTGCCGAACGCCTGGCAGGACAGGTCAATGTCGCCCCGATTGCCCCCGGCACCATTCTCGGCGATTCTAACGTCGTCATCGAAGCAGTCGCACAGTACAACCTCAACAGACTGGACGCTGCAGCAATCAATAGCATTAGAAACGATACCGCTTCGTACATGAATAGCGTTTCGACAACGGCATTCGGACCGGGATTCGAATTAGCTCCCGGAATAGAGGTCAAATCGGAAGGCAATCTCACCTTGGCCGCCAACTGGGATTTAGTCGATTGGCGTTATGGATCCGAACAAACACCCGGCTATTTGACCCTGCGAGCAGGTGGAGATTTGTTGCTCCAAAACGGCGTAAGCGACGCTTTCAAAAATGGCGTACTTCAGGTGACGCCTACCTTCTCGAGGCCTGTGATCGATATGTTGCAACCCGGGCGTTCATGGAGTTACAACTTCGTTGCCGGCGCGGACCTGAATTCTTCAGATACGAAAATGGTAGTGGCCGCGGACAATCTGAATTTCGGCGATATGCGCCTCTTCAACGATGTGAAGATTCGCACAGGCACCGGGTCCATCGATTTCAGCGCAGGACGCGACATTGTCTACGGCAACGATAAATCGGTCGTGTACACGGCAGGAAGGCCGGACGATGAGGATCGCTTCGGTTTTCCGCTAATTCGCGTAGCGTCCAGCTTTTACGTCGAATACCCTAAAGACGGCGGCGATATCCGTTTTAATGCCGGACGCGACGTTCGCGGCGCGGTGACCAACCAAATCGTCACGGATTGGTTGCTCCGAACCGGCAATTGGTCTCGAAACGAAACTCACACAGGGGAAAGGCCGACCGCCTGGGGTATCGCGATCGGTACGCGAACCGGTTCAGGCATCGTGCCGGATTACCGGCAAAATGTCGGCGCCCTGGGTGGCGGCAATATCACTATCACAGCCAGCGGGACGGTCAGCGATCTCTCCGTGGTCATTCCAACCACCGGTAAGCAAGTCGGACAAAGAGTCGATCCGAACGACTTTAATAATCAAAATTACTTGACCAATGAAGTCGAGATCAATGGCGGCGGAAACCTAAACATCTACGCCGGAGGTGACCTAAAAGGCGGCATCTATTACGTCGATAACGGTACGGCGACATTTAATGTTGCCGGCTCGCTCAATGCCGGCTCGTTCAAGACCGTCAGTATTGCGGAAATGAATCCGATATTGGCCTTGGGCAATGCGCAATATCACATTACTGCCGGCAAAGATATCGCCCTACAAGCCATTATCGACCCGATGATTTTGTCGCAACCGGCCAATAAACGCCCGGATTTACTATCGATCTTCTTTAGATACGGTGAGAACAGTGCGGTCAATCTGACTTCGCTTACCGGAAACATCAGCCTCGGTAACGATGTTTCCGGGGTAGTCGATTTAATGAATTTCCAACGCGGCGCTCTGATCAGCTTCGACGGTGCAGCCAGAGACGCTCTATCGGTGGCCCCCGGAACATTGAAGGCCTACGCTTTATCAAACGACATCATATTCAAAAATGGCTTGATCATGTATCCGAGCAAAATCGGTCAATTTGAGCTTTTTGCCGCGAATAATATTATAACCGCCAGCAATGGCAATGCCGTAAATGTGACCATGTCGGACACCAATCCGAATTTATTGCCGACGGTATTGAATCCTGCTGCCAACTATAACGACGCCAGGCTGAGATTGGTGCTGTCCGGTATCAGTAGCGAGCCGGACAAAATCTATGCTTCGATTCCAAATCATATTAATGATCCTATACCGGCTCTGATCAGCACAGACGTTGGCGATATCCTGGGCAAGGACCCTTTCCAGTTCATTATGGCGAAACCGACACAAGTGTCGGCCGGCCGGGATATTCGTAATGTCAGCTTGCAATTTCAGCATAATATCAAAGATGCCGAATCGATCGTATCGGCCGGCCGCGATTTCAAATTCGACATCGTTCGAAATCCCGCTACCGGAGCATTGGTTAATGTTGTTCAACGTATGGAGGTTTCGGGTCCGGGCCGTTTGACATTAATGGCCGGACGACATGTCGACTTGGGTTCTTCCGAAGGTATCACGACTACGGGCAATCAAGTCAACACGGCATTAGCGGAGGACGGTGCTGCAATTAATGTGATTGCAGGATTAGCGCAAACCCAATTCGCGGCACCGGATTTTATGAAAAGCTACCTAAGCAATGGTGAAAGCCTTTACGAAAGTTACGAGCTTGCGGTTGCCGACTATATGCGAAGAATCACCGGCAATGACGATTTAACAGTGGATCTAGCGCGAGCAGCCTTTGCAAGCTTGCCGGCTGTTGAACGGTCGCATTTCAACGCGCCTTATTTAGCGGACTTGATCGAAACCTTCAACGGACTTATGAAAGATTACGGTAATCGTTTTTCGATTGCTAAAAACAGTTTCGATAGCGCTAGCGATACCCAAGCCCGGTTCAATTTCAAACTAGAAATGGATAGAGCGCAGTTTGAACTTCTAGCTGCCATCGAAACGCTATTTCCGGGAACCACCGTTTTGGCCGGTCGCCAAGATTATACGATCGATCCCGCCAATGGCACTGTTTTCAGAGAAGGAGCTTCGGCCAGCAGTATCCTGGAAGATGCATTTTCTAAAGACAGAAACAAAACCCAAACCGGCGATATTTCGATGTTTTTCAGCAAAATACACAGCACCGATGGCGGCGACATCAATTTATTGACGCCCAATGGCGGCATCAATGCCGGTTTGGCGGTTAATTCCAGTGGCGCCAAAGATGCATCGCAACTGGGTGTCGTAGCCATCAAAAAAGGTGCCGTGCATTCGATTGTCCGAGACGATTTTCAAGTGAATACGACCCGAGTCATGACGCTCGGCGGCGGCGATATCTTGATCGGTTCGACGGACGGGAACATCGATGCCGGTAGGGGAGCAAAAACAGCCTTGGCGGCCCCAGCTCCGATCATTCGATTCGACAGTGAAGGCAACATAATCATCGAATTACCGCCTGCCGTGGCTGGCAGCGGTATCAGAGCAAACATGGCGCCTGACGGCAGTCAAGGCGATGCCTTATTGTTTGCGCTTCAAGGCATTATCGATGCTTCGGAAGCAGGGGTTGGAGGTAAAGACGTCACCGTGGGTGCGACAGCCATCGTTGGATCCGACAATATCGATGTCGGCGGAGTATCGGTCGGTGTACCGACTGCTTCGACAGGAAGTTTGGCCGCAGGCCTCGGTAATGTCAGTAATGTGGCGGCTAGCATAGCGCAAGCCATAGACGATAGCGCGGATGTTGCCAAATCAGCCAAAGAACAAATGGACAAAGCTGGAGCGCAGGGAATCATCAGTGTCGATATCATCGGTTTTGGCGATGAAGATGTCTGATACGACCTCCAGCCGGGCAACAGCTCATTTTGTCATATTAATGTCACGATTCCTTCACTGAGCTGTCATATTGCGCTGCCATAATTCCAGTGAAACATCTGAATTTTAGGGTGACCTGCTGATTCCACAATAAAACTAAGTCTGAGCGGTCGCGATGCCATTCTCTTTAAGTCGACGATATCTATCGTTTTTAAATTGGTCCGGTTCGACGCCTGCTCTCAACACTTTCACTCTTCACAAAGCAAAATCACTACTTATTTCCAATTTTAACTACAGTTTTAAGGAATGTTTTATGACCATATTAGACGTATCATCGTGTTCATTAGAACCGGTAATCAATAAGCCACATTCGGAAAACCGAGGCGGAGCCTCATTTTTCAAATACAACCCTAAATCGCAGTTATTGATTGGCTTAATGATTGCACTCAGTTCATTGTCTCTCTCCCCGGTTGCGGAAGCAGCAAGACCCAGAGTCATAATCGACAAGATTGCACCGGTTGAAGAAGGTAACCTTGTCACTTTGAATGCTAGCAATACTTTTGATGTCGATGGTAAAGCGTTGACTTACACGTGGCGACAAGTTCAAGGACCCGATGTCGTCATTAACAATCCCAATGCTCCTATCGCCACATTCACTGCGCCGACTATTGAAAAAACCAATAGCCGTACCAGACCTGTCAGATTACGCTTTGAATTGGAAGCCGATAATGGCGATGACAGACTAGCAACTGCAAGTAGACGCGTACCCGTCAGGGTTCTGCCGGTCAATAACCCACCTGTTGCAAATGCCGGTCCGAATCGCACGGTAAGTTGGGAGGCAGCTTCATCAGGTATTGATCTCGATGCTTCCGGCAGTACCGATGACGGACAAATCATTCAATATCGTTGGAGATCCTTGACCCCAAGAAACCAATTGCCGAGAGGCGCCAGAGTTAGATTGACAAACCCTAGAGCCGAGCGCGCTTCATTTGAATTTACCAGTCCCGACCGAGCCTCTCCGGTAACATTGGATTTCGAACTGTTCGTTCGGGATAACGATAGAGCTATAGACAGAACCACCGTCTCTATAACCGTAGCCGAAGGTCTCGCGCCTCCAGTCGCCAATGCCGGAAGCGCACAAACGGTTACATCGGGAGCGTCCGTAACGCTTAACGGCGCTGGAAGCACTGGAACAATCGACAGTTACGCATGGGAACAAACTGCCGGACCTTCAGTAACACTGTCCAACCCGAACAGCGCTTCAGCCGGATTTACCGCGCCGACCGTCGCCACACAGACTGTTTTGACCTTTAGACTCACTGCAGCCAATAGCGCCGGCCCGTCGCAAGCGACTGTCAACGTCACGATCACCCCCGCAGCTACTGCACCGGTAGCAAACGCCGGCAGCGCACAAACGGTCACATCGGGAGCGTCCGTAACGCTTAACGGCACTGGAAGCACTGGAACCATCGACAGTTACGCATGGGAACAAACTGCCGGACCTTCAGTGACTCTGTCCAACCCGAACAGTGCTTCAGCCGGATTTACCGCGCCGTCCGTTATTGAGCCAACCCTTTTGACCTTTACACTCACAACGACCAATAGCGCTGGCTCGTCACAATCGACTGTTAATGTTACAGTCAATCCTATTTTAGTAGCTCCAGTAGCTAATGCCGGCAGCGCACAAACGGTCACATCGGGAGCGTCCGTAACGCTTAACGGTGCAGGCAGTACCGGAACCATCGACAGTTACGCATGGGAACAAACTACCGGACCGTCAGTGACTCTGTCCAACCCAAGCAGTGCTTCAGCCGGATTTACCGCACCGACCGTCGCCACACCGACCGTTTTGACTTTTAGACTCACGACAACGAATAGCGCCGGATCATCGTCCGCAACGGTTAACGTGACAGTCAATCCTCAAGCAAGCGGTAATATCAGCGCCACTTTGGAAATCGATGATGTTGCTCTAAACGACCCAACCGTATTGCTATTGTCGAATATACAAGGAGGATCTCAACCCTATACTATTACCGTAGATTGGGGCGATGGCGAAATTACAGGACCAGTTACTCTCAATTCCGGAGTTACGAATTACAACGTTGAGGATTTCTACTATGAAGAAGTTGGTTCTTACAATATTACTGTTACGATCAGGGATGCAAGCAATCAAACAACAATATTGACGGAAAACATTACGGTTGCGGAATCCGCCGAATGTAATTAATCGTTAAAGTACACCGGCTAGGTCGATCATTTCATCTAGTTCGGTGTCCTTAGAAAAAATGCAAAACTGAACTTATTTTAGATTTTTTAATGATCAAAAGGGCTTTATTGAAGCCCTTTTTTGAACCTAAATCCTGCACATAAGCACTGGGAAAATATAAATAGGCTATACATATCATTTATATAATGATTTTAATGACCGCACACGCCTCACGCCAACCTCAAAAAATCTTACCTCCAGCCAACCGGCAAAGTTCATCTGTCAGCAACAGCAACCGGTTTAACCAGTCAGGCCGGCTTAATTCCGGTAATCAAATTTCTCAAGCGTATCGGTTTTGAAGATCTGGTCAAACAGACCGTACCGCATGTGCGTGGCGATAATGCCGCTTACCAACTCATGGATGTCGTATTGCTGACTTTGGTCGGCGTGGTCGGGAGCGCCCAATCAATCGCCAAGGTATGCGCAGCATAGACGCCAACTTAAAGCATAAAGCGTTAATTTGCAGTTGAAAAAAAAGTGTGGCCACAACATAGAGTATTTTTACCGACGAAAGTGAAATCCCTATGAAGCAGCCACAGCTAACAGATATACCCGTCGTAGATCAAAATTCGGCGACGGGGTGCTCGGCAAAGGCTTTGCCAGCATGGAGCTGGCATAGCGCCTACATGGACGTATTCACGGCGTCCTTTGACGGGCACCCCGGCGCCGAATTTTGACCTCCAATGAGTATACATACGTGCCGGCACACTTGCTGAACAGAGTTTGACGAAGGCGTCACTCCCACAGGAGCGGCGATGAACGCTCTGTGAGAGCGATCCCATGATCGCGATTTCGAAGCCGGTTTCGTTGGGTGGCAATAAATGGCATCGAGGTCTCATTGGCTAAAATTGCAAAAGAGAAATTTTTGACTTATGTATAACAATGAGAGCTGGAGCTTGGGTAACAGCATATTTTGTTTTTGCGACTGCGACTGGCCCCTGCTCGGACATTTGGCTTCAGCAAGCTGAAGCATCTTGCTAATCAGGTTAAGTTAAGAGTTCTAGCGTTTCACTCCCCTCTTTGAAAAAGCATAGGTATCTACACAAGTTTTCAGCTTTACAAAACAATTAGTTAAGTTAATTTTTCTGTAATCTAGGATAAAAAAGTAGACTAAAAACATCAATTTTTAGTCCCTATCTTCATAAAAAACCAGAAGAAACTTAATAACAGATTGATTTTGAATAATAAAGATGTGTAGATACTTATATTGAAAAAGAGGGGTTGGGGCAGATTTTTCTAATAACCCCCCCCTCAATACCCCTTTTTCAAAGGGGGGAAGAAGGCTAACTTTATGGCAGTGACGCAGAGCGTGGGAACGATAATTACCGGAGGCTGAATAGTTTCATTCACGGGATTACGAACGCCCGTTTGAGTCTGTTGCATGTCCGGTTACGGCTTGGCCCCTCTGCGCCGATATTCTCACCCCCGACGCCCCGTTTGGTTTAAAATAATCGGCTTTTGACTTCGCACGATACGCATTGCTGAATGAAACACGGCGGTAATATTTATAGTTTTGCCGAACGCATCGGCTGTCGACCGGATCAGGTCTTGGACTTTTCAGCCAACATCAATCCCGTCCAGGCCATCGACTGGCGCACGTTGCAATTCGACCCGTCGCCTTATGCCGATCCCGATTACAGTGCCTTAAAAGAAGCGCTTCGCTATCGCTACCCGTTGCCGAACGACACCGACCTGGAACCCTTCAACGGCGCGAGTGCCGCGATTTTTGCGTTATTGCGCCGACTCCATCCCGAAGAGGTCGTACTTTATACGCCGATGTACGTCGAATATGGACGCATCGCGCAACAATTAGATTGCCGCATCCGTTGCATCGACCGTTTCGACCATTTTGAACAAACGGAAATTCCGCCGCACAGCACCGTCATTTTCGTCAATCCGGCCACGCCCGACGGCGCGCTTTACGACCTGCACAAGCTACTGGCCCAATGGCAGGCCGCTCGATGCACGATCCTGATCGACGAATCTTTTCTGGACTTCTGCCCTGCCGCCGCCACGACCAGTATCGCCGACAGGATAGGCCAAATCCCGAACCTTTACCTGATCAAGTCCTTGAGCAAGTTTTACGGCAGCGCCGGCGTCCGCATCGGTTTCGTCGCCGCCGAGAAAACGGCAATCACAAAACTGAAACAACTCGAGCCGGCGTGGAAACTGTCGAGCTTCGATATCGCTTACATGCAGCAAGCCCTTTCTAACGATACCTTCGCCAATAACACGCGCCGGCAAACAACACAGCTTCGCGAATCATTGAGGCAAATGCTGGAGGATTCCAAACTGTTCGACCGGGTATATCCGAGCCAAGCCAATTTTATCCTCGTCCGTTTGGCGAAAATCGACGGCCATGCCTTGCAACGTCACCTGGAAAAGGCGCGAATCTTGATTCGCGTGTGCGACAATTTTGAAGGCCTGGATAAGCGGTATGTGCGCTTCGCGGTTAAGGATGCCGAATCGATCGCCCGGCTTGCCGAATGTTTGCAACATGTTTGAATTGGCAGCGCTGGCCTATTTGATCGACCTGCGTTTCGGCGAATTCCGCACGACCCACCCGGTCGTGCTGATGGGCTGCTTTATCGAAGGGTATGAGCGGCGTTATTATCGCGACAATATTCGATCAGGCGCGACATTGGTCGCCAGCCTGTTAACGATAACTTTAATCATCGCCCTCTCGATCGTTTACGCCTGCCAACAATTACCGTATTGGCTCGCCCTACCCGTTTTAGCCGTCATCGCATCGATGGGGCTTGCGATGCAAATGCTCCATGCCAGCGTCGCGGAACTATTGACCGCCGAACAACCCCGACAAGCCTTGCGTTACCTGGTGAGCCGCGATACCGAAACGATGAGCGATAGCGAGGTCTATAAGGCGGCGATTGAAACTTGGGCCGAAAACCTCAGCGACGGCGTCATCGCGCCTCTGTTTTATTTGGTCTTATTCGGCCTACCGGGCTTGGCCGTTTACAAAGCCGTCAATACCTTGGATTCGATGATCGCCTATAAAACCGACCGCTATCTTCATTTCGGCCGAGTCGCCGCCAAACTCGACGATCTCGCCAACTTCATCCCGGCCCGTTTGACGGCCTTGTTGATCATTTTAGTGTCGTCCGATAAAAAACGGGCTTGGCAATGCTTATGGCGGGACGCCGATAAACTGGAAAGCCCCAATGCCGGCCGGCCGATCGCCGCGATGGCGGGCGCCTTGGGCGTGGCATTGGGCGGCGATGCGATGTACCATGGCCGGCTGAAAACCAAACCGGCTCTGGGCGATGCCATCGTGCCGGTCACTAAAACCACGCTATCGAAAGCCTTGTCCATGAAAACACCCATTGATTTTACGATCCTCGGCCTATTGGCCGTTGGTTTCTTGCTGTCTTGATCAAGCAATGTCCGTTTATACCTCAGTCACACCCGAACAACTGGACGCCTTTTTCGGTGCTTACGATCTCGGCCAGGTAGTCGATTATGCCGGTATTCCCGACGGCATCGCGAACAGCCATTATGCGGTCGCGACCACGCAAGGCGACTATGTCTTGACCTTGTTCGAGGCACAGAATGGCGAGGAACTGACCCCGGTGATCGGACTGATGCAACGCTTAGGGACTCGCAACCCGCTGTATCCGAATCCGCAGGCCGACAAACAAAACCGGCTATTGCTCAACCTCAACGGCAAACCGACACTGGTCTGTAAACGTTTGGCCGGCCGATCCATCGTTTCGCCTACGCTAGATCAATGCCGGCAAATCGGCACGCAGTTGGCCAGGCTGCATCTCGACACGCGGGATTGTACCTTTCCGATCGCAAGCCATCATGACGTTTTGTCGATCAAAGCCTTGTTCGAGCAAGTCGAGAATCAACTGTCCGCCGGCGACCGCGAATTGATTCTCAGCGAACTGCAATTTCAGTCTGAGCACGAACAACAAGCCCTGCCCGGCGGCGTGATTCACGGCGACTTATTCCGGGATAATGCCTTATTCGCCGACGGACAAATCAGCGGCATACTCGATTTCTACAGTGCCTGCAGCGACCACTGGCTACGCGACATCGCCGTCTGCGCGAACGACTGGTGCCGAGACTACGGTATTTTCAACACGCAAAAATTAACCGCACTGCTTTCGGGCTATGAAACCCTAAGACCCTTATCGGCAATCGAACATCAGCATTGCAACCGCATGCTCAGAGCAGCCTCGCTACGTTTTTGGCTATCGCGCCTCGTGCACCATTACAGCAATCGCCCAGCCGCCCTGAGCCAACCCAAAGACCCGTTCGTTTTTAAAGATCTGCTCGTACAACACCGACACGCCGCCCATGCCTGATCATCGCTATTCCGACGCCGAACGCGCCGCCATTTACCGCGCTATCTACGAGCGCCGCGATATGCGGCATTTTTTGCCCGACCCGGTCGAACCCGACAGATTAGCACGCATCATCGCGGCGGCGCACCACGCCCCAAGCGTCGGCTTCATGCAGCCCTGGCGTTTCATCCGCATCACCCGTCCGGATTTACGCCAAGCCATACACGGCCATGTCGAGCAGGAACGCCTGCAAACCGCCCGCGCCTTACAGGAGCGCGAAGACGAATTCATGCGCATCAAGGTCGAAGGCATCATGGAATGCGCCGAAATCATCATCGCCTCATTAAGCGACCGCCGAGACGAGCATATCTTCGGCCGGCGCACCCTGCCGGAAATGGATCTGGCCTCGTTATCCTGCGCGATCCAGAATATGTGGCTGGCCGCCCGGGCCGAAGGTCTGGGTTTGGGCTGGGTTTCGATGTTCGAGCCGGAAGCGCTGAAACGATTATTGGCGATGCCCGACGACAGCCAACCGTTCGCGATTTTATGTCTGGGCCATGTCGAGCGCTTTTATGACGAGCCGCTCTTGCAACAAGAACGGTGGGCATCGCGCTTGGAATTGAACGATTGTTTATTTGAAAACGCCTGGAACAACCCATGCAAACTCACTTTTTGATCAATCCGCTAGACCACACCCTTACCGCCGCGCTACAAGACAAAATCGACCAAAAGACCAAGCCTTTGGGTTCGCTGGGCCGATTGGAAGCACTGGCGCTGCGCATCGGGCTAATACAAAACACGTTATCGCCGACGCTGACAAACCCGGCTATCGTGATTTTTGCCGGCGATCACGGCATTGCCGCGTCCGGCGTCAGCGCCTATCCGCAAAGCGTCACCGCGCAAATGGTCGCCAATTTTTTGGCGGGCGGGGCCGCCATCAGCGTTATTGCCAAGCACAACGGCCTCGACCTGTGGATCGTCGATGCCGGCGTCAATGCCGATCTAAACCGGCACCCTAAATTGATCGAAGCTAAAATCGGCAAAGGCACGCGTAATTTTTTAGATGCGCCGGCAATGACCGAAAGCGAATGCGCCCAAGCCATGCAAGCCGGCGCCGATATCGTACAGGAACGCCACCGGGCAGGATGCAATTGTATCGGCTTCGGCGAAATGGGCATCGGCAATACCTCTTCCGCCTCGCTGTTGATGCATTGCTTGACCGGTATACCGCTGGCGCAATGCGTCGGACGCGGCACCGGACTAAGCGATGCGCAACTGAGCCATAAATTGTCGCTATTGAATCAAGCCTTGGCACGGCACCCCGGCCAACGCGATCCATTGGCGGCATTGAGCATCTTCGGCGGCTTTGAAATCGCGATGATGACCGGCGCTTATTTGAAAGCCGCCGAACTGGGCATGCTGATCGTCGTCGACGGCTTTATCGCCGGCAGCGCATTGTTGGTTGCGGCGAAGTGCCATCCCGAGGTTTTGGATTATTGCGTGTTTAGCCATGTCTCGGACGAACAAGGACATCGCGCGCTACTCGATCACTTCGGCGCACAAGCCTTGCTCGATCTTGAATTACGCCTCGGCGAAGGCTCGGGCGCAGCACTGGCCTATCCCTTGATAGCCTCGGCGGTTGCGATGCTGAACGAAATGGCCAGCTTTGCCGAAGCGGGGGTGGATGCCGGTTGAAATTGCCGGGGTTTGTTTTTGATGGGATGCGGTGTTACTCTTTCACGGTTTAAAACCCTATTGAGACATTTTGAGGGCTTTTCGATGCATAGATACGAATCTGACATTGTTGCATGGGCGAACGAGCAGGCCGCGCTTCTCCGTGCGGGCCAATTCAACATGCTCGACCTTGAACATATTGCGGATGAGATTGAAGACCAAGCGCGCCAAGATTTTTCGCGAAAGCTGAAATGGGGTCCGTCCGATTTCAGCAGCGAAAAATGACTTGGCGATTATTGCCTTCGGCGGCCCCGATTCGCCCTGCGTCCGTGCCACTACGCCACATCATCGTATACTCGATGCGGCTCCGTAGCACTCCCACAAATGGCTTTACGCCGTGTCGCGATGCCTTGTATTTTGCCTCCGCCTACGCTATTCGCGCAGACTCCGGCAAAACACCCGGCGCTACGGCTATCGGGGACTAAAAATCTTCACTTCGCTATCGCTCCGTTGTTGAGTAGACCGCAGGCACTTCCCCCACAGACTCTCGCAGAACGGTACGTGAACCTCTCGATTCATACCGCTCCCATCAGGCAAACGCACCTATCATTCCCGCCCGCCAATGGGCAAACAAGTTTGGATGTTGATCTGCAATCTTCTCCAGAAACAGCATTGCCTTTATTTTATGCTGGCGTAGCGGCTTGAACTTTCGTCTTACCCACCTCACCAGAGTCATGTTGACGTGACGACACATACCATATAACGCAGATCGGGTATAACAACCATAATAGCCTATCCATCCCCTAATGATGGGATTCAACCATTGTGCTATTTGCCCTAAGCTCAACTCGGTACGCGTTCTGACTCGTAACTTTCTGACCTTTCCTCGCATTGACTTCAGCGCCGCTTTACTCACCGCCGGCGTAAAGTTTACAAACACACTGTTTCTTTTGCGATTCCTACACAGTCGCCGTCTGAACGTATACCCCAGAAAATCAAAGGAGGTATGCTTATAGCGCCCTTTGCGACTTCCATCTTTACAGTAAACAATCTTGGTTTTCACCGGATGAAGTTCAAGCCCACAGGACTGAAAGCGTTGTTTCAGTGCTTCCAGCATGTGCTTGGCTTCTGCCTCACTCCGGCAGTGCACCAGACCATCATCGGCATAACGACACCAGGGTGTATCCGAGTAGTGCTTTTGCAACCATTTGTCGAAGACATAGTGCAGAAACAGATTACTGAGCACCGGACTGACAACTCCACCTTGTGGCGTGCCTTTTCCCCGGCTACTCAATTCCCCATTGGGCATCTGCATCGGCACCGTCAACCAGCGCTCGATATACAATCTCACCCAAGCCGTATCGGTATGCTTATAGACCGCTTTAAGCAATAGATCATGCGGTATATTGTCNAATAATCCCTTAATATCAAACTCAAGTACCCAGTCATAGCGCCAACAACGTTCTCGCGTGACACCCACCGCATCGAGTGCTGACTTATTCGGCCTGTAGCCATACGAGTCAGGCAAAAAGTGCGGCTCAACCTGGGGTTCAAATTCCAGTTTGACGACCATCTGAGCAATACGATCACTCACGGTGGGTATACCCAAAATCCGTTCGCCACCTGCTTTCTTCGGTATGGCTACCGCTTTGACAGGCGGCGGGAAGTAACTGCCGGACGACAGCCGATTCCATAACTTGTAAAGATTGTCTTTCAGATTTCTTTCAAAATCTGCCAACGATTGCCTATCAACACCTGCAGCACCCGCATTGGCTTTCACCAATTCAAATGCACGCATCACTTGCCATTTCGAAATGACAAATGGCTTTGCCTCGCTCATATCATCCTCCTGCCTTTCAACAGTTGTGATAGCAATAAAGGCTGCCTGATGTTGCCCCTTCGCTCCTCGTTCATTACAAACGCTTCAACACTACTACGAGCAACTCCGCCCCAGTATCACGCATCGGTACTCTCATACTTATCAATTTAGTGATTTGCATTTCTCCCTTAACATCATGATGACTGGTTCCCACAGTTCCCATTGAAAGCCCGGTACAGAGTCACGCCCACTATACGCCGGACACCATCTGCACAGACTTCGGATCCGCTTGCAGACTCATCCCTGAAGTCTTGGACGCCCCAGGTTTTGATGTCGAGTCTCTGAATAACGACGCGTCAACATAGGTTCGGTTTAACTCGTCTCTCTGTACCCTACCTGCTAATTATGAATTAGCTTTTCCTCAACGCTCACTACCTGCACTCTTAATACAAGCAGCTTGAGGTGGTTTAAAGCCGGTTTCCGACAACAGACTTTGATGGACCTACCATCATCTTCCAATGAGCTTATACACATCTGATCGCTATTTCCGTATAGCGTCAGTTTGTGTGCCTGTGGCACACTCCAAGATTTTCAGCGGTGGGCAAAAGCGAACGAAGAGAATTGAGAAGTAGAATGGCTGTTTTGCTGGCCCATCTACTGAAATGGCAATATCAGGCGTGCTTTCGCAGTAAAAGCTGGCAGCGCGCAATCAAGGAGCAACGTCGAGGGATTGCAGGATGCTTGAAAGAAACCCCCAGTCTTAAAACCGATTTGACTCAACCCGATTGGCGGGAATGGGTGTGGTCCGATGCCGTCAGTCTTGCGGTAAAGGAAACAGGACTCGATTGCTTCCCCGAGTCCTGTCCGTGGGACATTGAACAGGTTATGGATTCCGAGTTTTGGCCGGAATAAGAAAAAATGTTTTATAATTCAATATGATGCATTTTTCACACTAGCGCATTAATACCCGAAAAATGTAGCCCGTATGCAGCGTAAGCGGAATACGGGAAAACCCTTATTCTGCCTCCATAGGCGCCAACTTAAGGAAAAACGCGTCATTCCGCCAGGGATTGGCGGAATCCAGAGCCAGCGATGGCAATGCTTTCTTTCACACCAATGTAACCCGGACATCAGCAATCCATTCCGATATGACGAATAAAGCCACAAATACACCATAGAGTAGACACTAAGTTGGCGCTTATGATACCCCCCTTGCGTCGAAAACCCCCGATTCCTCGTTACGTCATCCTGGCTACTTGCGGCATCGGTTCGCTAGCGCCCAAGTCAAGCGGATAGCGTTTGCAAAAATGCAGAATATAGCGTTTAATCCAGTCAGTTTAAGTTTGTTCGGTACGATTGCTACAGTCCTTCAAACGAATTTTAACACGTACTTAATCCAATACTGTCGTTGAATTCTCCGAATTCAGCACTGACGTATTTTTAAATTTTTATTTGGAAAGGTTGTTTTTTGCAAATCACTGTAAACTATATGATTTTAATTTTCAAAAATGAAATAGGCAGCTCTATGACGCAATATTTTGCGTCATTTAGGATGTCTAATTATAGTTAGGCAATTTGGTAAAATTCATGAATCAATTAATTAATGCCGCTCTGGACTCTCGCTGGAATATGATTTTCATAGGGTTGAATTTATCAACCTCGGATACCGCTTCAGGATCACCGTTTTCTGTCACATCTGTCAGTAATGCCGACGTTGAGATCACAACTGTCGGAGGAGGCACGCCAATTACTATCAATCGACAAGCATTCGTCGAAACTCTTAGATACCTATTGCCCAATCAGCATACGGAACAAAATCGGTGCCCGATTGGATCAAACAAAGACATTAATCTCGCAGGCCCACTTTGCGTCACCGCACGCAACGCTAATGGAACAAACGTTATGATAATTAACTATCTCCTGCCACTACTAACGCACATGAACTTGGTTAATACAGATGGCAGTAGACCAAATACTATTTGGTTAGCATGATACGCACTCATGCCTAACCTTATTCGTTGCACATGGGTTGCAATTCCGCTGCGCTCCATTGCAACCAGTGTGCCGTGACGTTAGCCCCAAACTAGACAGGTCGACACAAAAATGCAGAGAAGACAAGGCCGCTTCAATACGAAAAGGAAGATTCAAGCTTTCTCGGAAAATAGCGTGTCAGATGTTTTGGTAAAGAACGTGAAATACGGAGGCAATCCTGAGCATAAGAAAAATCCCGGCGATTTCGAATTAACACCACCATCATCGCCAAGGACTGCAAAATCACTTTGTGATACAGTCGAAATCTTTACTAAAAAGGCTGCTATTGCCCACATAAAGGCCGGATTACGTAAAGGTATGATTAGCGAACAAATGAAAGGAAAGTGGCCCCAGAATATATGGGCAGTTACTCGTGACGGAACCCCTTTGGAAGCTCAATTAGAGAATCCTGATACTGGGATGTATCATGGTTATCCAATGCCGGAATCCGATCCGTTCTCCCATGAAGTCATTAAAGAGTGGAAAATTCGTGATAAAAAAGATTGATTTTCGACAAAGCTGGTCTAGTGTCGGCTCCGGAACACCTGAGCTAGCAAACACATTGGCTCAGTTGGAAATTCATGTTGGAGATTACAATCTCACAAGAAACGAGAATATTTTTTCTCAATCCATACAAAATCATGTGATTGTATCGTCCTACCCACTAGCTTTTTGGATGCTACAGAATTGGTGGAGACTGCTTTACGAGCCATTACCGGCGCCTAATAAGCCTGATGTTAGCTGGCGAATGGCGCACGAATTAGGGGCGGCAAATCATGGGTTTGTTTGGCCAAAAATACTATTTGCAAGTGACAGCCTAAATGTGCAAGTTTGGTCATCTCCTTCAGAGGTAAATTGTCAGCAGTCTGTTAGATATATTAATGGGTTAAATCTTCCTGTATCTATTAGTATTACCGAGTTTCGACAAGCACTTTTTGACTTTATCTCCACGGTCGAAAATAGATTAGAAGCCTTTGGGTTGGGGGCTAGTGATCTTTCAGCATTATTTTCTATAGTAAAAGAAGAAGAGCAAATCGAAGATAGCAGAATTTACCGTAAACTGGAGGCTCTTATGGGGTTTGACCCGGATGAATGTTCGCCCGATGCAATGGAATATGCAATCAAGCTTTATAGTGAGTATGGAGAGGGTACATTATTGGAGTTAGCCCCAGTCTACGGAAAAATGGGGCAAGAAGAACTATTGAAACCTATTGAGAAATTTATTAGTGCTCCAGGGGTATACGGAAAACCTACATTCTCTACAAAACAAATAGCAAATAGTACTTGCGCGGATTCAGCGCCTTGGAGAGTGGCGGTAGATAATGCGCAAAAATTAAGAAGTGAAATCGGAAACACAAACAATCCAATTGATACGAAAACTCTCTTTGAGTTATTGGGAATTGCTTCATCGGCAATAGACAAGTGGGGGCCTATGGGTAGATCCAGTGTTTCAGTAGGAATACCAACCGACGATCAGACCATTAAATTCGTACCTCGCAAGAAGCACCCCATTAGCAAGCGGTTTGAGTTATCACGCTATGTTGGTGATTTTATTCAAACCGGCAGCAATCAATGGCTGACTAATACGGACTTAAGCACTTCCAGACAAAAGTATCAAAGGGCTTTTGCCGCCGAGTTTTTGTGTCCAATTAATGGCCTGATTAATTTTTTAGAGAGCGATTTTTCCAATGAGGCCATTGAGGATGCGGCAGAACACTTTGATGTGAGCGAGCAAACAATTTCCTCTCTGCTAGCGAACAATAATTATATTGAATACCAATCAATAAATGAGTCGCCATATCATATTGGATACAATGGCTTCCCACTTAAGGCGGGACAAAAGCACTAAGGATTAACCTTAAACTGTCCCGCGTTAAGTGAGTAGCCGATACAATTAACTACTCCCTTTTGATCGAAAAGCCATCTAAGAATAAAAGCGCGCGCCTTTCGCTACGCTTTGGTGGGCCGGTTACACTTGGTCGTTTGCGCTCAATACTCGTAGTGATAGCGAAGCTGAGCGATAAAAATATGGTCTTCAACAACTTTATAGACAAGCCGGTGTTCATCGTTAATGCGTCGAGACCAATAGCCGGACAAACCGTGCTTCAACGGCTCAGGTTTACCGATACCTTCAAAAGGTTCGCGCTGAATAGCCTTAAGCAAAGAATTTATTCGTTTAAGCATGGCCTTATCGGTTTTTTGCCGGTACAAGTAGTTTTCCCAAGATACGCTGGAAAAAGTCAGATTCATTCTATCCACTCGTGCTCGGTACCGTTCCCAGCCTCAAGTTCTGCAATCGACTCTAGTAGGTGGCGAGCATTTGCAGGGGATCGAAGCTGGTATGCTGTTTCTTCCATGGACTGAAAGTCTTCTAAAGAAATCATGACTACAGGCGCTTCTCTCTTTCGGGTAATAATCACGGGATCGTGGTCATTACAAACCTTTTCCATAGTTTTCGCTAGGTTAGCTCGTGCAGTGGTGTAGCTTATGGCGTCCATCGGGGCCTCTCTAAAATTATCATGTACGTTAAATTGTACAGGTATCTAGCAGCACATACCAAGGCCGTCAACGTGGTTGTATTTTCGGCGTCCTGTCAAGCGTGCCACCGAACCGCCGCAAAGCCTATTGCTTGTAGACGTTATATTGTGCATATTCCTTAGCTCTATCTAGACAGGTCGAAACAAAACTGCAAAAAAAGGGTATCGGGTTTATTTTATAATTCAACCACCTCCCTTTTTCCGGCATTTGCCATACGCCGCAAGGCTTACACCGTGCTGCTCGTGTCCATAATCAGCCGCCCGGTTTGTCATGTTCTCAAGCGATCGATTTTATAAGTTGTCGCAAGACAAAGTAGAATTAGACATGCCAAGAACATATCCCGCCTAATTCAAGCAAAACTTTCCATGCCTTCATTACACGATTTCCTTCTGGCCGTCGGCTTTTATACCCGACTGCCCTGCCCGGCCACGCTCGATTATCGACGCTTGCCCTTTGCTTGTGCTTATCTACCGTTGATCGGTTGGTTGGTCGGAGGTATTTCGGCATCGGTGTTCTGGGTCGCTTTGCAAATCTGGCCGCAAGACATTGCGGTCGTTATCGCCTTAATCGCCGGCATTTTGCTTACCGGGGCTTTTCACGAAGACGGTTTTGCCGATGTCTGCGACGGTTTCGGCGGCGGCTACGATAAACAGCGCATTCTGGACATCATGAAAGACTCGCAGATCGGCGCCTATGGCGCGCTCGGCTTGTTATTGCTGCTGCTGTTGAAATTCAGGCTTTTGACCGGTTTACCGGCGCATCTGCCGCCGTTTGCCTTGCTGGCAGGGCACAGTATCAGCCGTTGGTTTCCGTTGTATTTGATGTACCGCTACGACTACGCTCGCACGCAGCCTAGCAAGTCGTCCGGCGCGGTATTCAAGCCCGATGCGAAAACTTTACTCTTGGCAGGCATTCCGGCGTTGCTGCCTTTTGCCTTGCTGCCGCCACTGGTCTTGTCGGCACTGATTCCGATGATGCTTATTACACTAGGACTCGGCCGCTATTTTCATCGTCATATCGGCGGCTATACCGGAGATTGTTTGGGGGCCGGCCAGCAAGTCGCCGAAGTCGTTTTTTATCTCTTCCTCAGCGCGCTATGGACATTTATTTGATTCGCCACACCCAAACCGCAGCCGCTAAAGGCTTATGTTACGGACGATCCGATATTGCTTTGGCGGACAGCTTTGCCCGGGAGATGGAAGCCCTACGGCAAAAATTGCCTGAACTAGCCGAAGACTGCCGGTTTTATAGCAGCGCACTCAGCCGTTGCAAACGTTTGGCTGATTCCCTATCCGATGAGGTTGTCACCGACGAACGGCTCTTGGAGCTGGATTTCGGCGATTGGGAAGGCATGTTTTTCGATGACATCGACGCCGAAGCGTTAAATCTCTGGACCCGGCATTTCGTCGACGTCCCGCCGCCGAACGGCGAAAGTTTTACCGATTTATGCCGCCGTGCCGGCAGTTTTTGGCAGGAACTCATCAAGACCGAGCTTTCGCAAGCCGTCGTCGTGACCCATGCCGGCGTAATTCGCGCCCTGCTGACCCATATCTTGAAGCTGTCGCCCGCCGCCGCCTTTCAATTTCGCGTCGATCATGGCTCTTTGCATAAATTTCAATACAGCCATCAATACACCTACATTCACTATCTCAATCTATGAAACCTTTAGCGATCTTCGGCACCAGCTCGGACGCCGGCAAAACCACGATAGCGATGGCCTTGTGCCGGATTTTTGCGGACCGGGGGCTAAGCGTTGCACCGTTTAAGGCGCAAAACGTCTCGAATAATTCGGCGGTGACCCCGGACGGCCGCGAAATTTCCCGCGCGCAATGCCTGCAAGCCGAGGCTGCGCGGGTCGAACCGAATCACTTGTTCAATCCGGTGCTGCTGAAATCGCACGGCAACGGTTCGGTGCAAGTGATCGTCAACGGCTTGGTTGATCGAAATCAATCGATTGCGGACTATTACGATTCGATAGGCGACCTTAAATTACAGGTCGAACAAGCCTTTACGACGCTCCGGCAGTCTCATGACTTGGTCATCGCCGAAGGCGCCGGCTCTCCGGTCGAACTCAATCTACTGCATAAAGACTTATCGAACAGCTTTGTCGCCAATACCTTTCGCACCAAAAATATTCTGGTCGCCGACATCGAACGCGGCGGCGTCTTCGCGTCGATTTACGGCACGCTGGAATTGATGCATCCTGTCATGCGCAAAAATTTGATCGGCGTCGTTATCAATAAATTCCGGGGCGATCGGCGTTTTTTCGATGAAGGCGAAACCATCATCAAAGAGCGCTTCGGCGTGCCGGTGCTCGGCGTGTTGCCGTTCGAACCGCTCAATATCGACATGGAAGATTCGCAATCGCTCAATAATTACCGGCAACGCTTGAACGGCGTCAAGATTCGCATTGCCGCGATCGCCTACCCCGGCTTGAGCAATTATAACGATCTGGACGTATTGATGGCGGATGAAGAGCTGCATGTCGAATTGATTCAAGCCTACCGCCCCTTGAGCGGTTTCGACATGGTGCTGTTGCCGGGCAGTAAAACCGTGCTGCGCGATTTGAGATGGCTGAAGCAACAAGGCTTGTTCGACGAAATCGAGCGTTTCGACAAAGCGGTGTTCGGTATTTGCGGCGGTTACCAGATGCTGTGCCGAACGTTGCATGACCCGGAAGCCATCGAACACGACCGGCCCGGCAGCGAATCCGGATTCGGTTTTATTGATGACGAGGTGCTTTACCAACTCCCCAAGATCGTCCGGCGAGGAAGCTATGACCTGTTCGACTATCCGGCGTTGAATGGCTATGAAATTCATTGCGGCCGCATGGCTCAATACCCGCTTTTTTATCGGCAAGGCGCGGTCGCCGGCACGCATGTACACGGTATTTTCGACAACGACGCATTTCGAACCGATTATTTCAAAGCCCTGACTCCCGATTATCGGGGTTATGCCTACGCCGGCTACCGAGATGCTCAAATTCAGGGTTTCGCAGACCGGGTCGCGGCCAATTTGGATTTATCGTTAATCCTAGAAGCCTTACAGGAGCCATCATGAAGACCTTATTCATCGGGGGCGTCAAGAGCGGTAAATCGCGCTTGGCGGAAGACTATGTTTTACAGCGATGCGGGAATGAAAAACCCTATTATCTGGCGACGACCGAATTTTTCGATGACGAAATGAAGGCCCGAGTGGCCGTTCACCAGCAGCGCCGACAGGATTCATTTATCACGATCGAGGAACCGGTCAAACTGCTCGCCACATTGCAAGACTTAGACCGCCCGGTATTGGTCGAGTGCGTGTCGATGTGGTTGAACAATGCCTTGTATCATCAAATTCCCGAATCCGACATTCTGCAGGAATTGGACGCCGTGTTGCAGCTTCCCGTCGAATTGATCTTGATTCATAACGAGGTAGGCCTCGGCGTCATTCCCGACAATCGCTTGGCCCGGCAATTCATCGATTTATCGGGCAAGGCCGCGCAATTGATGGGGCGGCATTGCGATCGAGTCTTTTTTTGCAGCGCCGGCTTGAAATTGCAGATGAAATAAGGGCCTGGCTAGGAATAACTTCCCTAAATGGTTCCGCATGCCTCGCTCGGGGCGGGTTATGTAACCCGGCCCAAACGTTTTGATTTGCTTCGGCCACAGTCGAAACGGTTAGGGACGGAGTTGCAAACTCCGTCCCGCCCAAGTCCGCCCCAAAAATGCTTTTTTCGATTGAATCCTCTCTATTTTTCTTCCACTTGCATTCAGCAGGTAAATCCCTATAATGCCCTCCTTGCTTTCAGGTGCCCCGCCCTAGAATCGACCTGTCGATTCTAGGGCGGGGTTAAACGGGAAGCCGGTCAGGTCATCAAGCCAAAGCCGGCGCTGCCCCCGCAACGGTAGATAAGTAAAGAATCATCAATTTGCCACTGTGTGCAATGACATGGGAAGGCGATGATTCAGGCCTATGGCCACTTATAAGCCCGGAGACCGGCCCGATAGCGATTCGACACAGCGGAGGGCTGTTAACGAAACGGTCGAGCCATACTCTGCCTTTTCGCCGCGCGCCCTTGCGTTGTAATACTACAACCTTTCATGCGCGGGCGGCGCAGAGGACATCATGCGAACATTCTTTTTAAGCCCACTGTTATTCACCGGCTTCCATCTTCCGGCCTTGGCCGACTCGGCCCCGGACGAAACACCGTTACATTTACCCGAAATGCTGATCACGGCAACTCGGTCGGACAGCCCCAAAGAACATCTGGCAACCGCCAGCACCGTCTATACGCGGGAAGACATCGAACGCCTTCAGGTCAACACCTTGCCGGAATTGCTCCGAGGTTCGACCGGACTCGATATCACACAACAAGGCGGATACGGAAAAAACTCCAGCGTCTTCATACGCGGCACCAATTCCGGCCATGTCTTGGTCTTGGTCGACGGCATCCGCTTCGGTTCTGTCACCTCCGGTACTTCGCCGTTCGAACTGCTGCCGATCGATCAAATCGAACGCGTCGAGATCATTCGCGGTCCGCAATCCAGTCTTTGGGGCGCCGAAGCCTTGGGCGGCGTCATTCAAATTTTTACCCGCAAAGGCGCACAAAAAGAAAAACCGACGATCACGATCGATGCCGGCGGCGGCTCGTTTAATACCGCGAAGGCTTCGGGCACGATCAGCGGGCGTTATCAAAATAGTTGGTATACCCTCGGCGCGTCGCATTTCAATTCGCAAGGCTTCGACGCACGGCAACCGACTACCGGTTTTTTCGGGGTGGATGAGCCCGATAAAGACGGTTTCTACAATACCGGACTCAATGCGCGCTTGGGCCACCGCTTCGATAACAATGCCGAGATGGAAGCCACCTACATGCGCTCGGAAGGTCGCAACGACTTCGACGGCACGCCGAATAGAATGGAATTCGTCAATCAGGTCATCGGCCTGAGCGGCGCCATCGATGTCATCGACAATTGGCGCTCGACCTTACGGTTAGGGCAAAGCCGAGACGACGCCGACAATTTCAGTCCGGACGGCACGTTTTTCAGCCGTTTCGACAGCACGCGCTGGAATGCCAGTTGGTTGAATGCGATCCAATTGTCGGACGATCATCAATTGACACTCGGGGCCGATTACCGTTTGGATGAAGCGGATAGCACCACCGACTATACCGAGCTATCGCGTTACGATGTCGGCGTGTTCGGCGAATGGCACGGACGATTCTTCGATAACCATCATCTCAACGGTTCGATTCGTTGGGATGAAAACGAAGCCTTCGGCGATTTCGTCACCGGCAGCATCGGCTGGCGTTCCAATTGGGATTACGGCATCAGTACATTCGCGAATTTCGGCAACGGCTTCAAGGCCCCATCCTTCAACCAACTCTATTGGCCCGGTTTCGGCAACCCCAACTTAATGGCCGAGGAGTCGAAATCGGTCGAGGTCGGACTCGCAGGCAACCATGACTGGCTACAGTGGGAGGTTCGCGCTTATCATACCGACCTAGATAACCTAATCGTCTATGTCTTTGATCCGGCAACGTTTAACTTATCCGCCGAAAACATCGGTAAAGCTCAAATCAACGGGATCGAAGCCGAAATCGGCACGCAAATTTTCGGTTGGAACGCCAAACTGGGCATGAATTTGCTCCGCCCGGTCGACCGGGAAACGAATAATCGTCTGCCACGCCGCACCGATAGAATGTTATCATTCGATCTATCGAGATCGTTCGGTCCCGTCGACGTCGGTGCTTTCCTATTAGCCGAGGGCTATCGCTACGACGATGCCGCTAATACGACCAAAGTCAGCGGTTATGCGACCGTCGATTTACGCTCGGCCTATCACATCAATAAAAACTGGACCATTAGCGCTCAATTGAATAATCTGCTGGATAAACAATACCAATTGGTCGATACCTACAACACGGCCGATCGCAACTTTTTCGTTTCGATTCGCTACAACATCTAAAAACTTAACCTTATCGGAGAAATGACGATGAATATCGCACAACGTTTACCTGTCCAAAACCTACCTATTCAGCCTGGCGCGATCGCACTGATGCTGTTGATGGCGGCAACGCGCTCGAGCCATATCGGCACGCCTTTTCAACTCCCCGACGCCTCTTTGGCGGTATTTTTTCTGGCCGGGCTTTGGTTCGGCGGCAACCGGTTTTTTGCCGTTTTATTGGCCGAAGCGGCATTGATCGATTTTGTCGTGATTCAATTCTTCGGCGTCAGCAGTTTTTGCGTTTCGCCGGCCTATGCCTTTTTGATTCCGACTTATGCCGCAGTCTGGTTCGGCGGCAAAATGTGCGCCCAATTCAAAGAGTCGAACCCTTCGGTGTTATTAAAACAATTCGCAATCCTGCTCGCGGCAACGACACTTGCGTTTCTGATTTCCGAATTCAGCTTCTATTTGTTGTCGGGCCGTCACGATGCATTGGACTGGTCTGAAAAACTGAGCAAAATGGCGAATTTCTACCCGGCTTATATCAAATCGACGTTAATCTATGCGACCGCGATTTTCGGCGTAGTTGCATTGCTGAAATCCTTGCCGGTTTTCAGTGAAGATCATAAAGGGGCTTGACTCTATACCCTTTGCTAGACGAATTTCGGCCTGGGGATCGCTCCCACATAATCCTAAATTCGGCAGTTTAACCATGAAGTTCATGAAGTCTTTTAAGGGCTTGCGGGATCCCCATGATGGGTTTCCGCTTCGCTCCTACCCATCCTACTGCGCAGTCCATTCCGCATGCCCCCCTCTTGCGTAGGATGGGTAGAGGCGGAAGCCAAAACCCATCGTTTCAACCCCGCCACCGCGGACCTCTCGCCGGACGGGGTTTATAAATTACGGCCGCAATATTTTCCTACCGTTTGCATTTTCCGCTTCGCTCCTACCTACCCTACTGCGCTTGCGAACCAACTGCCGCGAAGTATATGTCATTCGGACAGCCGGTTAGAGCCTCTTGCCGGCGCATCAAAAAACTCTGTCGACTAAAGACATCACGATCTCGACCGCGATCAAATAAATAATGATCCATTCGAGAAACGACGAATGCTGATGTTTTTGTTCGTCGGCCAGCATTTCCAATAATTCGTGTATCGTCTCAAGTTTTTTCGACAATACTTCGGTGCGCGGCTGAATTTCGAGATAATTAGCTGCCATCGAATAAATTCCTTGATATTCCGGATGTTCCCAAAAAAACTCTGGCGTATCGAGCAGATCGTAATTCAAAATGATATCGCTCTTGGTCAGAAACAACTGCCCCCGGATCATCGCGGTGGCTTTTCTGCCGAGCTGAATCTTCCCTTCCCTCGCCAAGGATTCCGGTAAATGACTGGTCTCGCGAATCGTATTGATCGCATGGCTTTCGAATGCGGCCAATTTAATCGATTGCGCCATCGCATGCGACAAAGCCAAGAGCACCATTTGATCGGCGCTGATTAGCTCGATGTGATCGCTTTGTATCCGGTGCTGCTCGCAGTTTATTTCATAACTAAAATTGTCTTCCTGCGGCTCGGCATCGGGCTTGATTGCGAAACCTAGAAGCAGATCATGAAGATTGCGCCGCTCATCCAGATTTACATTCCAATGCACGACGACGCCGTAAGCAAATACAATCGAGCAGCCGCTTTTATAGTCGACGACCAAGGCATTTCTAAACGACTTGACGCGTCCCGACATCAATATTTTCTCGCGCAATGCCGGAAAATCGAAAGATTGCGCAAGGCAAACGGTTAAGCAGTGTCTGATCGGACGATCGCTGGTCATAACTTTCCCCTAGTCATTCGCGCCGCGCGATGATCACGACGGCTCTAAGCTGGCTACGCCCGAAGCGGGACATCGCCAAAAATTCGGCTTTCGGCACCGGCACATAAAAGTTATCCGCTTCGCTGGCATGCTGCTCGGTATCGACATCGGGATCGTGCAAATAAATAAAGTGCGGATCATGCGCGGTCACGACCACCCAATGCGGCGCTTTGTTGCGATTGATCCGGTAAGTGCTGATCAAAATCAACGGAATATGACCGGCATCCAAATGCCCGGTCAATGCTTCCAGCGTGATTTTATCGAAATGCATGCGCACGTCGGTTCGCTCGATCTGGCGCAGAAAATCTTCTTGCACCAGACTGATGACTTCGCGTTTTTCCGGATTGCGCACGCTGTCGATAAACAACACATCTTGATGACTCAGATACACATCGACCGCAAAGCCTCGCCGCCAAGCCGCCAGCGCCAAACCGTGAGGTCCGCAACCGCCGTGCCCGGAAGTCATAAAAATCGTCGTCGATTCGCGCCAAATTTGCAGTTCATGCGCCTGCGACAATTCAATATCCGGATTCAGTCCCGCCATCGCCATCAACAAGCCCGAAGGACCGCAGCTAAAATCGGTCGTTTGCCGATAAAACGGCACGGTCAGACGGGTTTCCGGATGCGGATAGATAATTCGTTTCTCGAAGCACAGCGCCTCGCTGTGATCTTCATAATAATCTTCTTTGGTATCGAATTGCCGATATCCTTGTTTTCGGTACAGAGCGATCGCTTGTTGATTATCGGGACGAACTTCAAGCCTCAAATACACGCAGTCGCGCTCTCGAGCGCGAGCTTCCGAGTGATTGAGCAGGCCCACGCCAATACCGAGCCCGCGGTATTCGGGTAACACCGCGAAAGAATAAAGTCGTGCCAACGATGCGCCTCTGCGGTACAACAACAACGCATATCCCGCCGCTTTATCTTCGATTTCGGCAAGGATGATATCGGCATTGGCTCTTTCCAGCATCCAATGAAAATTGCGCGAGGTTAATTTATCCTGCGTAAAACAAGCATTTTCAATCGCCAGCAATTGCCGGACGTCATTTTTGACCGCACAACGAAACACGATGTTAGGTGTTCCTTCGACGATCGCAGAATCAGTCATTATCCGCCAATCCTGCGAGCGCCTGCGTTAATACTTGCTCACTACGAAACAGCACCATTTCCTGCCAATCTCGCTTATGCGGATAAAAATAATCACGAATTTGTTGCCGCATCGAATGATTAAGCTGCCTTGTTTCGGGATTTCTATGCCAAAGGTAATTTTCTTTGCGTAGCACGGCAAACAACGCATCGAGCGAATAGGTGCCGAATTCCAACGTGATATAACAGCCGTGATCGCCCAGAACCTTATGCCAGGCGTAATCGAGCAACCCCAACTTAGGCACCGAAGTCGATGTTCCTAGCGCCGGCTCGGTGACGCTGTCGCCAAACCAACACTTCGCCAATGTCGCAGCCTTAGAGCCTGGCGGATGATCCGAAATGACTTCACCATAACCATAGGGACCGAGTCCCGAATGGATATCGACAACCGCGACTCGTTGCCGATTGGCCAAGTCGAATTCCCGCATCACGGTTTCGATCACTTGTCTCGACCAAGAGGAAGAAGCGCCTCCATAAAACAAGCCTTGCGGATATTCGTATTGACCGCTGCTGATCGCTTCCTCGGTCTTGCGTTGACCATAACGCTGCCGGTATTCGTTAATTGTTTGCAATACGTTTTTTTCGGTTGCGTCGGTCCAATGCTCCGGCAGTAAGACATCGGACAATTCTCGATAACCCTGATTGACCGGGCAATCGGAAAAATCGATGAAGTTCCGATTCAAATCGACATTATCTTCGTTAACGCGGCGCAAATGAGCAAAACCGAATGGATTCAAGGCATGAACGAACAACACTGCGGTATCGGCTGTCGGCATCGGTGCATGCCTGAGCCAATTGATTTGCGCCGCGGAACCGCAAAAGCCTTCGACACCATGGGTCGCGCTGATGATGACCAACACCTTACTGACTTGTTCGCCGCCGAGCCAAAACACCTCGGTCGACAACGGTTGATTGTCGTCGGCTAACAATGAATGTTGAAACCGCCTCAGATGACCGGGCTGACTTGAACAGGCGGACAGAAACTTTTCGCGTGCATCGAAATAGTCTGTGGAAAAGCTTTCTAGGTCGTAATGGCTCGGCATAATGTACTCATCCGGTTTGCTGAAAATAATAGGGAACTCGAAGGTACGCTGCGGTTAGGGCATCCGGGCTCTCAATCGGAACGAAGAAATCATTAGGGAAGTTATTTTATGCTTTTTCCTAAACCGCCTTGAAATTTCCTGTCTCAAGCATAAGCACTATGTTTGCGCTCCAATCGGCGCACGAACTCCTCCATGATGATGCGATACAAATCCTCGCCCAAATAATCGTCCTCGACACCGCTATCGATACTCGGATTATCGTTGATCTCGATAATCACGTTACGGCCTGCGATTTGTTTCATATCGACACCGTAAAATCCGTCACCGATCAGCTTAACCGCTTTCGCTGCGGTTTTGACGACATCCTTCGGCACATCGTGAATAGCCAACGTTTCGAAGCCGCCGCTTTTACCTTTGGCTTTATCGCTACTATGGTTGTAGATCTGCCAATGCCCGCGCGCCATAAAATATTTACAGGCATAAATCGGCCGGTTGTTCAAAAAACCGATCCGCCAGTCGTAGTCGGTCAACACATACTCCTGCACCAACAATATAGCGGACTCTCTAAATAACTCGCGGCATTGGTTTTCCAACTCTTCGCGACCATGCGCCTTGACCACACCGCGCGAAAACGAACCGTGAGGAATCTTGAGCACGAGAGGATAACCGAAGCTCTGTTCCAATTCGTCAAAATCCAACGGCTTGTCGCGTATGATCAACTGAGTTTTGGGCGTCGGAACACCATGCGCACTCAATAAATCGGCCAAAAATACCTTATTCGCACATTTCAGAATCGAATCGGGATCGTCCAAGACCACCAAGCCTTCACTCTCCGCCCGTTTGGCAAAACGGTAGGTATGATGATCGATCGCGGTGGTTTCACGAATGAACAAGGCATCGTACTCTAAAAGCCGCGCGAAATCGTCTTTATCGATCAGATCGACATCCAGACCCAGCTCATTACCTGCTTTGATGAAGTTTTTCAGGGCTTTCGTATCGCTCGGAGGAAACTCCTCTTGCGGATTGTAGAGAATCGCCATTTCGAAGCGAAACCGTTTGCGTGAACGGGGTTTGCGCCAAATCTTACGACTGTAGGCATCGATCGCTTCCGCAAATTGATTTTGTTCGTTTTCATTCAATTCGGCTAGATTTCCCGGCGTAATCCCAACGATTTCCCAACGTTCGCCCCGCTTGAATTCGACATTTAAAATCGGACTGGGATAAAGCTCAAACAAACGCCTGGCCAATTTTTCAAGCGGCGGATAAGACACCTTACCGAAAAAAATTTTTATCCCAAAATATTCCTTATCGGGCTGCCCGCAACCTGCCGGATGTTTACCCAAGTACTTATCGAGATTATTATCGTAAAGACGATAATAATGATGGTTGGCCAAATCGTTGATGCTGCGAATCGACGGAATTACCCGTTGGCCGCGCGCTTCGGCCAGCAGCGAACAATAATAACCGGTACCGAGATAATCATAATCTCGGCATAGATTGATTACCTGTGTTTTACCGGCTTTTTTACTTTCCGGCAATGACAGATAAACCTCGACTGTAACGAGATCGCTACTCGGGTAATAAGGCGCCCAGTCTTCCAGGCGATCGACAACTATATATAAAGAATGCATGGGCTCCGCCTGGGAAATGAAATAGCGGGTTGGAAATACTGTACGTAGATCAAAATTCGGCGCCGAAATTTGAAGTGCGAAAGTTATAATTCCGCCTAATTACGGGAACAACTTTTCTCTGAACATAAAAAACACCGCACCTAAAATACACAAACCCGCCCACAGGTAGTCGAGCTTCAGCGGTTCCTTTAAATAAAAAAATGCAAACGGCACGAACACGCTCAAGGTAATGATTTCCTGCATGATTTTAAGTTGTCCGATATTCAATGCCTGATAACCGATCCGATTGGCCGGCACCTGAAGTAAATATTCAAACAAGGCCACAGACCAACTCAACATTGCAGCGATAATCCAAGGCTTACCGCTCAACTCCTTCAAATGCGCGTACCAGGCAAATGTCATGAACACGTTACTGCAAACCAATAAAGCGATAGATATCAAAATCGGATTCATACAAAATAAAGAAAGTCCGCAAAGGCGGCAATCTATAGCATTAAGAAAATTTGCGCAAGATTCGACTTATGACCGTATCCAGCTTTTACAAAATAATCCTGAGGTAAAAACTTAAAGTGAGTCGCAGGGTATGCATTGCATACCCTTTTTAGGCTTGGTAACTCAGGATACGGTAAAAAATAGCCTCCCTAAATGGTTCTCACGCTTTGCTCAAATCCCTCGCAAGTTTATCGTTATACATTAATTGTAGGGTACGCTGCGCGTACCTTCATCCCGCTAAGCACCCAATTCGTAAGTATCAGACCCCGTTAGCAATTTACCGAAATTCAGGCGTAATTATTGGCCTCCCCCTTTGAAAAAGGCTTTGGCAGCATGGATGCTGTCATAGAGCCTACATGGACGTATACCTTTCGCACTTCAAATTTCGACATTAGCCTATGGAGGTGCCAGGGTGTTCGGCAAAGGCTTTGATAGCATGGATGCTATCATAGAGCCTACATGGACGTATTTACGGCGTCCTTTGACGGGCACCCCGACGCCGAAATTTGACGAGCAAAGGGTATATACCCAGATCACAAACCATAAGGGCCTGTGTTAGCATTCGTGGGGCTACCATGGTACTGCCATTAAGTTAGATGAAACCCGTCATTCCGTCATGGACTGGCGGAATCCAGTGCCATGGATGGCAAGCTTTTGAGTCACGGCAGGGCCTTAATGCAAGCATTACTCATTTCTGTGACGGCTTAACTTAATGGCAGTGACGCAGAGCGAACCCTACAATTTATGTATAACAATGATATAAATCGGGAAGTTATTTGTTACGAAACCCTCAAGAAGAATTGCGAAATGGTACGCGATGCACTCCCTGAGTATATGAATCATTTAACCAGTCGGCCCGATAGGTGGCGACGTTGGCGTCGCTCCCTCAGAAGCTGTTTCTTTGAACGATTTTGAAAGGGTGCAATGGGTACAGGCCGGGACGCACGGAAGCCCCCCCGGCCTTCAGGACAATTACCAGCCTTTTTTAGCCTGTTCCAGGACATACGCCGAAACGCTTTCGATTTCCTCTTTACTCAAAGTCGATGCGAATCCCGGCATTGGAGCCTTGCCTTCAGAAACCAGTTTTTTGATTGCATCCAAAGAATTCACTCCGTTTTTTTCCAAACTCTCCGAAGTCAATGTTTTATCCGGATTCATGACGTTTTTACCGCCGGCATGACAAGAGGCGCAATTCTTATTGAAAACATCATTGGCCTGAGCAACGCCTACCGCAGTTAACGACAGAGCTGAAAATAAAGCGATTTTTAAAAATTTACTCATGTGACTCTCCTAAATATAAAAATTATTCTTGTCAGGAATCAGTAGCGGAAATCTAGAGTTATTATTAACACCCCTACTGAGTTTTTTAATCCGGACAATAAAAAGGACAAAGTTGCCCTTGCCTAGCTACCATCAACGATGGAGCTTAGTTTTTACGCCATTTTCAGGGAAATAGCAATGCCCTGAATAAACCGGTTTTATCGATCGGCATAACGCAAGACGTCTTTTAAATACCAACCCATTAACCTAAATTCGGTAGCTTAACTGCTGTGGTCCCGCTTTTTAAACTGAAATATTTTTGAAATTGTTGGTGTTCATAGGCTATTAAGCGCCAGGTGTAGGGTGCGCATCGTGCACCTGAGTCAAGGCTTCTTGTCGGTTAGCCACCGTGGAATGGTGTGCGATGCGCACCCTACGGCGCTTTGCTTTGGCCTCGGTCGAAACTTTTAGTACGGGGTTGTAAACTCCAACCCGCCAAGGAATGCTCGCCAAATATCCTGTTAAGCTAGGTACGCACAGTGTACTGTACGAATTTCTTCATGCTCTTCATGGTGAAATAGTTTTTCTTGGATTAATTTCCGGAACAAAAAAGGGCCCGTTCGGGCCCTTTTCAATTCGTCAGTGCTTCTTCGAACTACTCTTCGATATCAACAGCTTTCATGCTCAATCTGACACGACCCTGTCTATCGATTTCCAATACTTTGACTTTGACGACATCGCCTTCGGAAAGCTTATCGCTAACCTTGTCGACATGCTCATCGGAAATCTGAGAAATATGCACTAAACCGTCTTTGCCCGGCAGAATCGTCACGAATGCGCCGAAGTCCATCAATCGAGCAACCTTGCCTTCGTAGGTTTTTCCGACTTCGACTTCCGCGGTAATTTCCTCGATTAAACGACGTGCTTCTTCTCCAGCTTGTTTATCGACTGAAGCAACTTTGACGACGCCGTCATCGGTCAAATCAATGCTGGCTCCGGTTTGTTCGGTGATACTACGGATCGTTGCACCGCCTTTACCGATGACTTCGCGGATTTTACTTGGATCGATTTTGAACGAAATAATACGCGGCGCATAATCGGACATTTGTCCGCGGGTCTCGGACAGCGCTTTATTCATTTCGCCCAAAATATGCAAGCGGCCTTGCTTGGCTTGTTCGAGTGCGGTTTTCATGATCTCGGCGGTAATACCGTCGATCTTGATATCCATCTGCAGTGCGGTAACGCCGTCTTCCGAACCGGCGACTTTGAAGTCCATGTCGCCCAAATGATCTTCATCGCCCATGATATCGGATAATACTGCGAATTGATCGCCTTCCTTAATCAAACCCATCGCGATACCCGCGACCGGCGACTTGATCGGCACGCCCGCGTCCATCAGCGCCAAGCTACTCCCGCACACCGACGCCATCGAACTTGAGCCGTTCGACTCGGTAATTTCGGAAACGACGCGCACGACATAGGGGAATTCATCCATGTTCGGCAATACGGCTTGAACGCCGCGTTTAGCTAAGCGGCCGTGGCCGATTTCTCGGCGTTTCGGAGAACCGACAAAACCGGTTTCACCGACACAATAAGGAGGGAAGTTGTAATGCAGCATGAAACTTTCACGGTATTCGCCTTCCAAAGCATCGATGATCTGCGAGTCGCGTTCGGTTCCCAAGGTCGCGACAACCAGAGCCTGCGTTTCGCCGCGGGTAAACAACGCCGAACCGTGAGTTCTCGGCAATACGCCGGTACGAATTGAAATAGGTCTGACCGTTTTCAGGTCGCGGCCGTCAATGCGCTTGCCTTCTTCAAGAATCGAACCGCGTACGATTTTCTTTTCGAGATTTTCGATGATGCCGCGAATGTCGGATTCGCTATATTGCTCATCAGCCATCAACTTATCGACTGCAGCATTTCTGATTTCTTTCAGTTGCTCTTGTCTGACCAGTTTTTCAGGGACTTGATATGCCGCCTTAATTCCGGCTTCCACTTCAGCTACCACCAAAGATTCCAGCTCGGTGTTAGCAGCCACCGGTTGCCAGGCCATCGGCGCCTTGTTAACCATAGCGGCAAGTTCTTTAATTGCAACGATAGCAGTTTGCATTTGCTCATGACCGAACAATACGGCACCAAGCATCACTTCCTCGGACAAACATTGCGCTTCGGATTCGACCATGAGTACCGCATGTTCGGTACCGGCAACAACTAATTCCAATTGCGACTCAGCTAATGAAGAGGGCGTCGGATTCAATAAATACTGTCCGGCTTTATAACCCACCCTCGCCGCGCCGACAGGACCGTTGAAGGGTAACCCTGAAATCGATAACGCTGCAGAAGCTCCGATCAAGGCAGGAATTTCGGGATCGACTTCGGGATTCAGTGAAAGAACGGTGGCTATGATTTGAACTTCGTTGGTAAAGCCATCCGGAAATAAGGGGCGGATTGGACGATCGATGAGACGGGAGGTTAACGTTTCTTTTTCGCTTGGTCGGCCTTCTCGCTTAAAGAAACCGCCGGGAATCTTACCCGCGGCAAAAGATTTTTCCTGATAATTGACAGTCAATGGAAAAAAATCTCCGCCGCTGTTTGCTTCTTTTTTTCCAACGACTGTCACTAGAAGGGTGGTCCCCTCCATGTCGATCATTACAGCGCCGTCCGCCTGACGAGCTATCTCACCGGTTTCCAGCGTAACGAGCTGATCGCCATACTGAAATTCTTTCCGAATCGGATTCACTATACAGTTCCTATAGGTTAAGGGTTGTTATCAAAATCGGTTTATTGCTTTCCTTACAAATGAAAGAACGGCACAGAATAGTAATTTCAGGCCGTTCTTTTTTTATTCTTATTTACGCAATCCTAAGCGCTCGATCAATGAGCGATAACGGTTTATGTCTTTATTTTTCAAGTAATCCAACAACTTGCGGCGCTGATTAACCATCCGCAGTAAACCGCGACGAGAATGATTATCTTTTTTATGTTCGGCAAAATGCGGCGTCAAGTGAAGAATGTGCGCTGTCAGTAATGCGACTTGCACTTCCGGAGATCCGGTATCGGTTTCGTTCAAACGATATTCTTCAACGACTGCTTTTTTTTGTTCCGCGGTAAATGGCATTTCTATTTAACCCCTATAAGATTAATATTGTTTATAAAAAATACAAAGCACCGAGTTCGGTGCCAGGATAATGTGTTTCCGCAATAGGGTGCAGAAACAAAACTATTCGGAAATCAGTAAATTATGATGGACTCATATTGAATAATTTTTTCGGCGCTAGTTTACCATCCAAAAACATTTCGCCCAAACCTAAAAATTGCCGCCCCGTGTACATTCGCACGGGCCCCTCCAACGAATTTTTAAGCGTCAAACTTTGCCCTTGCTTAATAGCATTTGCCTGTTCTTCGGACAAATCGACAGCCGGTATCGAGTCGATCGGCTTATCGACCGGAATCAAGCAATTCATCAATTCGCTTTCGCTCATTGCCTGCAATTGCTCGATCGATTTGGCCTCGTCGATGACAAAGCGGCCGGATGCCAGCCTGCGAAGCTCGATAACCGTCCCGCCGCAACCGAGTTGCTCGCCGATATCTTCCGCCAGGGTTCTGATATAAGTGCCTTTCGAACACCAAACATCCAAGGTCAGAAGCGCCTCTTGACGATCCAACAACTTAATTTTGTATATCGTAATCGGACGAGCCTTGCGTTCGACGGACTTGCCCTGCCTGGCCAATTCATAAAGCTTTTTGCCGTTAAGCTTAAGCGCCGAATACATCGGCGGCACTTGTTCGATATCGCCTGTGAACCTTTTCAGACAAGCCAGAATTTCATCCTCAGACAGAGGCGGAACCGGGCGTGTTTTTAGCACCTGCCCTTCCGCATCGCCGGTATCGGTAACCACGCCCAAACGAACGACGACTTGGTAACGCTTATCGTCATCGAGCATGAAGCCGGAAACCTTGGTCGCTTCGCCGAAACATATCGGCAATAATCCCGATGCTAAAGGATCGAGACTGCCTGTATGCCCGGCCTTGTTCGCATTGAACAAGTGCTTGACTTCCTGCAAGGCTCTGTTCGACGAAACACCGAGGCGCTTATCGAGCAGCAATATTCCATGAATATCGCGCCCGTTTTTACGCTTTGCCATTCCGATCAATCCTCTTTGTTATCCTTCGGATCGCTTAACAACTCTGCTACGCGCATACCGGTTTCAAAGCTATCGTCATAATAAAAGCGTAATTCCGGTATATTGCGCAAACGCATACGTTTGCACAATTCGCTTCTAATAAAAGGCGTCGCACCGTTCAGATACTTAATACTGTCTTTTTTCCCCTGATCGTCGGCATTAAGCACCGTGACATAGATTTTGGCAACGGCCAAGTCCTTGCTAATAACGACTTCATTAACCGTAACGAATCCTACCCGCTTCCCGTCAAGCTCTCGCTGTAGAATAAGCGCAAGCTCCTTTTGGATTTGGGATGAAACCCGTGCGCTACGGCTAAACTCTCTGGCCATGGCGCTATAACTCCCGTTTCACTTCAATGCGTTCGAAAACCTCGATATGGTCTCCGACTCTGACATCGTTGTAGTTTTTAACGCCGATACCGCACTCCATGCCCATTTTGACTTCGGCAACGTCATCCTTAAAGCGGCGCAACGATTCCAGTTGCCCCTCGTAAATAACGACGTTTTCACGCAATACGCGAATCGGCAGGTTACGTTTGACAAAGCCTTCGACGACCATACATCCTGCCACCGCACCGAATTTCGGCGAACGGAACACATCCCGAACTTCGGCCAAGCCGACGATAGTCTCTTTGATCTCGGGCGCCAGCATGCCGCTTATCGAGCTTTTTACCTCATCGATCGCTTGATAAATCACACTGTAGTAATGCAAGTCGACATCTTTTTCTTCGATCAATTTACGCGCGGCGGTGTCCGCACGAACGTTAAAGCCGATCAAAATCGCCCCGGAAGCCAGCGCCAAATTGACATCGCCTTCGTTGATGCCGCCGACGCCGCCATAAACAACCTTAACCTCGACTTCGTCCGAGGACAGCTTAATCAAGGATTCGCGTAAGGCTTCCAAACTACCTTGAACATCGGTTTTAATCACCAAGTTCAAACTGGCCGTTTCGCCAGTCGCCATTTTTGAGAACACTTGATCCAATTTAGCGGCTTGCTGCGCGGCCATGCGGCTGATTTTGCTCTTATCTTCACGATGCTCGGCCAATTCCCGAGCCGCACGCTCGTTTTGCACGACCAAAAATTCGTCGCCGGCATTCGGGGTACCCGAAAGACCGAGAATCTCAACCGGCGTACTTGGACCTGCATCCTTGACGGTTTTCCCGTTTTCATTAAACATTGCCCTGACACGGCCGTATTCATGACCGCACAAAACGAATTGCCCTTTTTCCAGCATGCCTCGCTGCACCAGAATCGTTGCAACCGCTCCACGACCTTTATCAAGCCTGGATTCGATAACGATACCCGAAGCCGACCCTTCCACCGGAGCCGTTAACTCCAGTATTTCGGCTTGCAAGATCAACGCTTCGATCAAATCGTCGATACCTTCGCCGGTTTTTGCCGATACCTTGATGAACTGCACATCTCCGCCCCATTCCTCGGGTACCACATTAATCGTGGACATTTCCTGCATAACCTTTTCCGGATTGGCTTGCGGCTTATCGATTTTATTGATCGCGACGATGATCGGCACATTGGCCGCGCGCGCATGCTCGACAGCTTCCTTAGTCTGCGGCATCACACCGTCATCCGCCGCGACCACTACAATGACTACATCGGTCAATTCGGCGCCTCTAGCACGCATCGCGGTAAACGCAGCATGTCCCGGCGTATCTAAAAAGGTCACCGAACCGTGATCGGTAATAACCTGATAAGCACCGATATGCTGGGTAATACCACCCGCTTCACCTGCCGCAACGCGAGTTTCACGAATGTAGTCCAGCAAGGAAGTTTTACCGTGATCGACATGCCCCATGATGGTAACGATCGGTGCGCGAGACATTTCCTGACTGCTCTCTTCCTTCAGAGCCGCCAAAATTTCGGCTTCCAAATCGTCATCGCTTTGCATGATGGCTTTATGGCCCATTTCCTCGACCAACAGCACTGCGGTTTCCTGATCGATACTCTGGTTAATCGTTGCCATCATGCCCATTTTCATCAATTGCTTGATAACTTCGGCGGCTTTGACACTCATTTTTTGCGCCAAATCGGAAACGATAATATGTTCAGGAATAGCGACTTCCTTGATAACCGGAGCAACCGGTTTCTCGAATTGATGCTTCAAATCGGTCTGAGCACCGTTCTTGTCCTTTTGTTTGCCTTTTTTCTTGCCTTTCCCGGCTGTTTGTCCTTGTCTTTTTTTCTTTTGACTTTCTATTCTGGCTGCCGCTAATTGCCGAACTTTTTCGGCATTTTTTTCTACCGCAGCTTCTAGGCGACGTTTTTTCTCTTCCTCTTTTTTTCTTTCGCTTTCTGAAAGCCGAGCTTTTCGCTCGTTTTCCTTGCGAAGCTCAGTGGCTTGAGTTTCGGTTAACGCTGCTTCATCGATAACTTCGGAATCCGCTACGGCCATATCACCCACAGTAACCGCCGAAGAAACGGCTTCGACGACCGGCTCTTCCCGCTCGAATAATTCTTCTTCGATTCGGACTGCCTTTTCTTCCGCTACAGCGCTAATCGGCGGGTGCTCGGCGCTTACCGGCATCGGTTGAGCCGGAGTCGCTTCCTCTGTTTTTATAATTTCTTCGGACTCTTTCGGCTCATCGGCAACGGTCGCGACTTCAGTGCGTTTTACGTAGGTTTTCTTTTTTCGAACTTCGATGCTGATCGTTTTTGCCGAACTACCCGGAGCGCTGCTTTGCTTAAGCTCGCTGACCGTCCTACGTTTCAACGTAACCCGTTTCGGCGCGGCGTCCGCCTCTCCTGTCGGTTTACCGTGCCGCTTACGCAAATGAGCCAGCAATTTGACTTTTTCGTCTTCATTAATTACGTCATCAGGGGCATGCGCGGATAATCCGGCTTCTTTCAGTTGCTCTAATAATCGCTCTAGAGGTATACCCACTACCTCCGCTAACTGCCGTACTGTTTTATCACTCATATTTTGCCCCCTATCCTAATTCGTCCTGGTCCTCGACAAACCATCGCTCACGCGCCTTCATGATTAATTTTGCCGCTCTTTCTTCATCTACACCGGTTACATCCAGTAAATCATCGACCGCCTGATCCGCGAGATCATCCAACGTCAAGATGCCTTGGCTTGCCAACTCGTAAGCCAAGGCCTCATCCATGCCTTCCATTTCAAGCAATTCTTGCGTAGGCTCCGCCGTCTCGATTTTTTCTTCCGATGCAATTGCGCTAATTAACAACGCGTCTTTTGCCCGACCTTTTAATTCGTCGACCAGTTCTTTATCAAACTCTTCAATTTCCAGCATTTCATTTACCGGAACATATGCAATCTCTTCAATCGAATCGAATCCGACTTCAACCAAAATCGTGGCGATTTCTTCGTCGACACCCAATTGATCGATAAACAACTGCTTGGTTTTATTGGCTTGAGCCCCGCTAGTTTCTTGCGCTTTCGATGCATCCATTACATTCAGCTCCCACCCTGTCAATTCGGTCGCCAAGCGAACATTTTGACCGCCGCGGCCTATCGCCTGAGACAAATTATCAGAGCTGACCGCCAAGTCCATGCTGTGCTTATCTTCATCGATTACGATAGATTCGATTTCGGCAGGCGCCATTGCATTGATAACAAATTGAGCTTCGCTTTCATGCCATAAAATGATGTCGACGCGCTCGCCGGCAAGCTCGTTCGATACCGCTTGAACACGCGAGCCTCTCATTCCGACGCAAGCACCAACCGGATCGAGTCTCGGATCGTTTGCCTTGACTGCTATTTTGGCTCTTGCCCCCGGATCTCGAGCCGCGCCCTTGATCTCGATCATACCCTCGCCGACTTCGGGAACTTCCAAACGGAACAATGCAACCAACAGTTCAGGTGCTGCGCGAGTCACAAATAATTGCGGCCCGCGCGGTTCCGAGCGAACCGCTTTAAGATAACCTCTAACCCGGTCACCGATTCTAAACGACTCGCGCGGGATCATATCTTCTTTGGCGATGTAGGCTTCGACATGGCCGCCAAGGTCCAAATAAACGCTGCCTTTCTCAATACGCTTAACGATGCCGGTAATTAATTCGCCGACTCTATCGGTATAGGCTTCGACTATTTTACGGCGCTCGGCTTCACGAACCTTGTGAATCATCACTTGCTTGGCGGTTTGAGCGGCAATTCGTCCGAATTCGACCGACTCGACTTCTTCCTCGAAAAAGTCTCCAACATTGATGTCGGGATTTTTTTGCCGCGCATCGTCCAACAGAATCTGGGAATCGGGAAACTCGAGACCGTTTTCGAAATCATCATCCGGCTCGACGACTTCCCATCTACGAAACGTCGTATAATCGCCGGTTTTTCTATTGATCGAAACACGCGCTTTTATTTGGTTACCATAGCGTTTTATCGTTGCCGCTTCAAGCGCAGACTCGACTGCCTGGAAAACGATTTCCTTATCGATGTCTTTTTCATTCGAAAAAACATCCACTACCAATAAAATTTCTTTATTTGCCACTGTGCACTCCTTTATTAATTAAATACTCAGGCACCAGCCGCGCCTTACTCATCGCTTGAAATGGAATCTCGTAAACCCGATCGCCTTCCTGGAGAAACACGGTGTCATCGTCGACCGTCTGAATCACACCTGAAATTTTGCGGCGCTTTTCAATCGGTTTGAATAAGTTAACCGAGACCATGTGCCCAATGAAGCGCTCGAATTGTTGGATAGAAAATAGCGGACGATCGTCTCCCGGAGACGATATTTCCAGTTGATAATTACCTTGTATGGGATCCTCGACATCGAGCATTCCGCTGACTTGATGACTGACTTTCGAGCAATCTTCAACTAAAATTCCTTGCTCGCTATCGATATAAATTCGCAATAAGCCATTACGAGGATGCGGATTGTATTCAATCCCAACGCACTCATAACCCAAGCCTTCAACAATCGGCTGAATCAAATTAACCAAATGCTCAGGTGCCTGCTTCATTTTTCCTCACTTATTTACGCACATAAAAAAAGAGCCAATGGCTCTTCCTTAAAATCTATATTCGTTAAACAACCAACGATCCAAACGCCCAAAAAACAAAAAGCCCCAAAAGGGGCCTTTTTTAATCTGGTAGCGGGGGCAGGATTTGAACCTACGACCTTCGGGTTATGAGCCCGACGAGCTACCAAGCTGCTCCACCCCGCGATTGATTTGAGCCATTATAAACACATTTTTGGATTTGGCAAGTTATTTATTGGAATTAAAGAGATTTTAAATCGTCACAAAAATTAACAACTATACCTTTCGCACAGCAATTCCCAATTTGGAGATCAAAAAGGGTGTGGGGTATGCTTGGCGAGGATGTCGGCAGCAGGGCAGATTTTTGCTCCTGCAAAATCTGCATTCACGCCATCCTTGGCGCTTGCAGATTTTTGCTCCTCGGCAATTGCTCCTGCATTGCCCTACTACACGCCATCCTTGGCGTTCGAGCTGCCGCCAAGCCCCCATGGATGGGTTTACGGCGTTCCTCGACAGGCATACCCCACACCCTAAAATCGGCGAAACTGCTCAAACTGGGAATTGCTACCTTTCGCACTTCAAATTTCGGCAGTGCTAGAGTCACTGCCATTAAGTTAAGGATTTTTCCGTTCGCCCTGAGCCTGTCGAAGGGTGAATGGAAAAATCCTGGGTCGATAAGTTAAGTCGTCCATGGTTCGACAGGCTCACCACGAACGGCTTAACTTAATGGCAGTGAGTGCTAGAGTAGGTGCCTGGGTGTCCGACAAAGACCTTGCCTACATGGACGTATTCACGGCGTCCTTTGGCGGACACCCAGGCGCCGAATTTTGATCTACGACGGGTATACCTTACCCGATATACTCCCTTTATACTCAAAAAATGACTAACTTTATGAAGGCATGGAGTCTGGCTAGCGAGGATGTCGGTAGCGATCCCCGATAGACACATCCCATGCCTTTTATTCTTAGACGTTTTTTCAATCAAAAGGGAGTAACTCCAAAATATGGCTAGCAAAAACCGCAAACAACGATAAAGCTAACATTCAGCGAAGGATTTTTTCACTTAATCCATCATATCAAGAGCGCCTTCCGCCGCTTCTCTAACCTCTTGATCGGGATGCGTTGCGGCAATTTGTTTGAAAGCTGCAATCAAAGACGGTTTATCACTGACATCCATCGTGCTTAACCAATCCAGCGCGGATATAACAACATCCGAGTTGGAATCATTAAGCGCTTTCATCAACAAAGGCGCCGTCTTGTCAGGAGCGCCATCCGCAAGATGCATAACAACCTCCTCTCTGACCTCCGAACTCGGATCACTTAACAACACATTCTCCAACAAAGCCAAATCATTCGCATCATTGAGATCCAAGTCCGCTACTGCCTGCAAGCGCAACTCACGATCATTGCTGGCAATATTGATTCTTGCTTCGACTAAGATTTCTTCATCACTGAAATCAATCGCTTCGGGCCGTGGTATTTTCCTAAATGCATCGCTTAAATCAGATCTTTCGGAAACAGATTTTCCGTTTGAAGCATCCGAAAAATCTTCCGAGCCAATGGGCGCACTACCTTCGTTTTGCCGCCGCTCTGCTTTCAAAGACTCAGAAGAGGACAGGCTTTCGGTTTCGGTAGCATCCTGCTGGCAAGCAACTAACAAAAACGACATTAGCATGGCAATAATACTCAAAGCTATTTCATTTATCTTATTCATTCCCTAATATCTCCATTTAAACACGTCAAAAGTATAGCTATCGTAGATCAAAATTCGATGCAAGAACGGGCAAGACCATCCTCACAACCCTTATAACCAGTTGAAATAAAGAGAAATACATTTTTGCAATCAATACATAATCCATTGGTATGTTATCTTTCATGAAGATACTCATGACCAGGGGGAGGGGAGGTAAAAGACACCGCAAACCCAGCACCTTACAATCATTAAGATGCTATAGTCACCCCGGATAACGAAAGACTCGGGTGGGTTAGCGGGCAATTACTCGCTAGACAAGACGCGGTAACGGCGACGTCTGAGTACCCCTGGCGCCAACACCTATTCTATCGAGTCCAACACATGATGGCGCACTTTCATTACAGCACTCTGACAGTTTTCCTAAAGCACTGCCGAAATTTGAATTGCGAAAGGTGTATTTTATTCAGCTTGATGAAAATTCATCGCGACTCGCCCTTACAACCACCCCATGTCCGCAATAATCAGAAGAATTCCACCGGACATAACACCGGCCAAAATATCGTCGAGCATGATACCGAAACCGCCGCTTACCTTGCGATCGACCCAGATAATCGGCCAGGGCTTGACGATATCGAATAACCGGAATAATACGAAACCGACAAGCAATGCCGGCCAACTAAACGGCACCCAACACATCGTAACCAATAAGCCCGCAACTTCGTCCCAAACGATACCGCCGAAATCATGCTCGCCTAATTTCTTCGCGGCCATTCCGCAAATTCCGACACCCGCAACCACGACCGCCAAAGTCAAAGCGTAATAAAAATAATTGCCGGCAAGCACAAACAACCAACAAACCGGGATGGCGGCCACCGTTCCCATCGTTCCGGGCGCTTTTTTAAACAACCCCGAACCGAAACCGAAAGCCAAAAACAACACCGGATCTGTCAATATTGACTTAGCCGTTAATTCATTCTTACCAATCTTATCAGTGAGAAAAATGCTCAAAACCTTGTACCCTCAACAATTCCGTCGTGCCGAAACGATGAATTCTAAGCCCCGGACCATCCTCGATAACGCCGATACGCGTAAAGTTTCCTGTCAATGATGCCGCTTTATCAGCCGGCACGGTAAAACATAATTCATAATCGTCTCCGGCACGCAGAGGCATGGTCCAATCACCGGTTGTCTCGATATAAGCCTTAACCGAATCCGACAGCGGCAATTTCTCCCAATCGAGACAAGCGCCGACGCCGCTTTGTTTCAAAATATGCCCTAAATCTTGCGCCAAACCGTCGGACACATCGATACAACTTCGTGCGATATTGCGCAATTCCAGCCCTTCCTCGACACGCGGTCTCGGCCGGTTAAAGCGCTCGAGTGCGCCTTGCTGCTGCGAACAACTAAAATGTCCTTGGGCAATTTTTAAACCTAACCCGGCATCGCCGAGTTTACCGGTCATATAGATGCCATCGCCGGGACGCGCCCCCGAGCGGAGCAAAGCTTGACCCGCCGGAACTATACCCATGGCCTGCACCGTAAGCGTCAATGGACCGGCCGTGGTATCGCCGCCGACTAGGTCGATGCGGTAATGAGCGGCCAATTCGAAAAAACCTTCGGCGAATCGTTCGAGCCAAGATTCATCGACATCAGGCAATGTCAATGCCAAGGTCACGGCTATCGGCTCGGCACCCATCGATGCCAAATCGCTCAAATTGACCGCCAGCAATTTATAACCTAAATCGTATGGATCGGTACCGGCTAAAAAATGCACATTCTCGACCATCGTATCGGCGGTTACCGATAGTCGATAGCCGGCCGGCACGTTTAGCAATGCGCAATCGTCGCCGATGCCCAATTCGGTTACCGCATTCAACGATTTTTTTCCGGCGAAAAAACGCTCGATCAGATCGAATTCAGCCGTTGGCATCCGAAGCTTTTCGGTTCTTCGCTTGAATTTCCACGGCTCGCTTTTGCTGAGCTACCTTATCGAGTATGCCGTTAACATAACGATGACTGCCATCGGCACCGAAGCATTTGGCTAGATTAATACTCTCGTTAAGTACGACCCGATAAGGCATGTCGAGCCGATTCATCAGTTCATACACGCCGATTCTCAAAATCGCCCGCTCGACCGGATCGATCGCCTCGACCGGACGATCGACGAATTGCGTCAACGCTTCGTCGATAACATCGAGGCTTTTCGGAATGCCGTGAAACAATTCATTGAAATAGCTTTTTTGAGCATCTTTCAAGCGTTCTTCTTCCAAAAACTGCATTTCGATCGCACTGAGGTTTTGACCGGTCATTTGCCACTGATACAACGCTTGTACGGCGGCTTTTCTCGCATTGGTACGCGCTTGGCTCATTAGGCTTCCAACTGCTGGAATAAATTAACCATTTCCAGTGCCGACATCGCCGCTTCCGCGCCTTTATTGCCGGCCTTAGTCCCTGCACGCTCGATCGCTTGTTCGATCGTATCGACCGTCAACACGCCGAAACTAACCGGCACATCGTATTGCAGCGAAACCGACGCCAAGCCTTTGACACACTCGCCCGCAACATATTCGAAATGCGGCGTGCCACCGCGGATCACCGCGCCCAAGGCAATAATCGCATCGTATTGTTTACCGGCAGCAATGCGTTGCACAACCATCGGCAGTTCGAATGCGCCCGGCGCCTTGACCAGACAAATATCGTCTCGATTGGCGCCGTGACGGACCAATGCATCGATCGCGCCGGCTTCCAACTGCTCGACGATAAAACTGTTAAAGCGGGATGCAACGATGCAAAATTTACCGCCCTTTACTGACAAATGGCCTTCATAGGTTTTAATAGCCGACATCTAAACTCTCTATCTCATGTTTTTCGATAGAAACGATCGTGTCAAGACCGTTTCCGTTGACTTCTCACACATTACCGTGAGATCCGTAATCGCCGTTTTAACGGCATGCGTGGGAATGATAAAAATCCCGTCATTCCGCCATGGACCGGCGGAATCCAGTGCCATGGATGGCAGGCTTTTGAGGCACATTAGAGCCTGAAGCAAGCATTACTTATTACCGTCATGCCATCTTCGCTAATGTGACTTCAATACCATTTATTGTTACCTAACGTACTTGACTTCGAAATCGCGATATGGGGATCGCTCCCACAGAGAATTCGGAACCCTTGTGGGAGCAACGCCTTCGTCGCGACTAAATTTAAATACCGCCCTTCCCCACATAATCGACGACTTCCAAATCGAAGCCCGCCAAACCGACATATTTTTTCTGAGTGCCGATTACCTTTAAACGGTGCACACCCAAATCGGCAAGGATTCTCGATCCCGTTCCTGTCGAACGCCAATCGCCGACACTATCGGTCGACGCCGGATTCACCACGCCATTATCTTGCATTTGATACTGGTGAATATGCTCGACCAGCGACTTATTGTCCTCGTTTTGCCGGATCACGACAATCACGCCTCGGCCTTCCTCGGCGATAATCCGCATCGCATCGCGCAACGATACGCTATTTTCATTACGTTTCGACGAAAACAAATCATCCAATAAATTACGTCCATGCACCCGAACCAGAACCGGCTCGTCGCCCGCCACCTGCCCCATGACCAAGGCCAGATGCAGCTTATTGTCGTTTTGGTCCTGATAAGCATACAAACGAAAATCGCCGAACTCGGTCGGAAAATTGCACTCGCTGATCCGCTCGAGCGTATTTTCATGCTGAATACGGTAATGGATCAAATCGGCTATCGTACCGATTTTCAACTGATGTTGCTCGGCGAATTTTTCGAGATCCGGCCGCCTGGCCATACTGCCGTCGTCGTTTAAAATCTCGACGATCACCGCGGCAGGTTCCACACCGGCCAAACGCGCCAAATCGCAACCGGCTTCGGTATGTCCTGCACGATTCAATACCCCTCCGGACTGCGCCATCAAAGGGAAGATATGACCGGGCTGTACCAAATCTTCGGCGCGCGCATCGGACGCGACCGCAGCCTGAATCGTGCGCGCCCTATCGGCCGCCGAAATGCCGGTCGTAACCCCTGTAGCCGCTTCGATCGACACGGTAAAGTTAGTCGAATGCGCGGTCTTGTTTTCATTGACCATCAACGGCAAACGCAACTGCCGGCAACGTTCTCGGGTCAAGGTCAGACAAATCAAACCGCGTCCGTAGCGAGCCATGAAGTTAACATCTTCGGGACGGGTAAAAGTCGCCGCCATGACCAGATCGCCCTCGTTCTCGCGGTCTTCGTCATCCATGATAATGACCATTTTGCCTTGGCGCAGGTCCTCTATAATTTCATCGATTGTATTCATTTAGTTTAGAAAGCCACTGCTTTTCAATAATTGTTCGGTCACGCCGCCCATGCCGCGCGCCGCCGAATCGCCGGCCATCAAGCGCTCCAGATAGCGGGCCAGCAAATCGACTTCAAGATTCACTTTATCACCGGCTTCGGTATCGCCAAGCGTCGTTTCCTGTAAGGTATGCGGCACGATATTGACGCCGAACACCGCGCCGTCGACTTCGTTGACGGTCAAGCTAATGCCGTTGATGCAAATGGAGCCTTTTTCGGCGATATATTTCGCCAAATTGTCCGGCGCCTTGAAGCGAAAACGATAAGAGCGGCCGTCGGATTGCTTATCGAGTACCGTACCGATACCGTCGACATGACCGCTGACGATATGCCCGCCCATGCGCGTCGACGGGGTCAGCGCCAATTCCAGATTGACCCGAGTGCCCACCCTCGCCGTTTTCAAGGTCGTGCGTGCCAACGTTTCGTTCGATACGTCGGCATAAAAATAATCCCGGCCCAGTTCGACCGCAGTTAGGCAAACGCCGTTGACCGCGATGCTATCGCCCAATTGAGCGTCGGCCAGCGGCAACTTGCCGGTGCTTATTTTAAGCCGACAATCGCCGGCTTTAGGCTCGATCGCGGCAATGCTGCCGATTGCCAGAATAATACCTGTGAACATAGAAGGGCTGTGAATAGTGAATAGTGAATAGTGAAAAGTGAAAAGATAAACGCTTTTTAGGGCGTTGTGCAATGCTTGATGCGTATTTGTTCACTTAACTTAATTTGGTTGGCGACTTGACCTCATAGGCGCCAACTTAAGGAAAAACGCGTCATTCCGCCAGGGATTGGCGGAATCCAGGGCCAGGGACGGCACTGCTTAGCTTCACACCCATGTAACCTGAATATCGGCAATCCATGCCGATATGACGTATAAAGCCACAAATACGCCATAGAATAGACACTAAGTTGGCGCTTATGCGACTTGACCTCCCCCTTTGGAAAAGGGGGATTGAGGGGGATTTATTTAAAAAAATCTCCCCCTAGCCCCTCTCTCATCTTTATACATAACTCATGCATTACTATTTTGCTGCAATCTTAGTCAATGAGACCTCGATACCATTTTTTGTAGCGTGAGACACTCGGCCTCGAAATCGCGATCAGGGGATCGCTCCCACAGAGCATTCGCCGCCCTTTGTGGGAGCGACGCCTTCGTCGCAACTTTCTAAGCCACTGATGCGCGGCAGCAATGGTTTATGTCGAAGCCCCATATGTTCAATGTTCTGTGACTTATCAAACAGCACAGTTCCCGGATATTCCGATAACCGTTTGTCAACACCCATGACGGTACTTGTGTATAACAATGAGAACCCCACTAGGGGTCACTCCCATTAAGTTAAGCCGTTCGTGGTGAGCCTGTCGAACCATGGACGGCTTAACTTATCGACCCAGAATTTTTCCATTCACCCTTCGACAGGCTCAGGGCGAACGGAAAAATCCTTAACTTAATGGCAGTGCCCACTAGGGTCACTGAATATTTACCTAGGCACGAAACTTCCCGTATTTCGCTTCGCTGCATACGGGCTACGTGCTTTCAAGCCGGCTTCAGCGTCAGCCTGATATCCGGTCCTATTTGTCTGATATCGCATAAGCTTAAATGTTTTTTATCGGCCATTTTTTCAAGACCCGGCAAACGAAACAACCCCCGGCCTTCATCACCCAATACATTAGTCGACATGTAGATGAGCCATTCGTCGACGAGGTTTTCGGCTAACAAAGCCCCGCTCAAGGTCGGACCGGCTTCGATGAATATCTCGTTAAACTGCAATCGTCCCAACAAATCCATCACGGCGGACAAATCGACCTTGCCGTTACGCTCGGCAACGCAATACACTTCCGCGCCTACTTGTTGCAACGTATCGATTTCACTTCTGTCTTGCGAGCAAGTCACGATCACATTCCGGCCCGGCAATGTCAATAACCGCGCAGTCGGCGGCATCCTCAGCCGGGTATCGAGCACGACTCTGGCCGGCTGCAGGGTTTCGAATTCGACCCGTGCATTCAAGGCCGGATCGTCGGCCAACACCGTATTGATACCGGTCAAAATCGCCGAACTGCGGGCGCGATATCGATGTACATCGGCTCTGGATTGATCCGAAGTGATCCATTTACTCTCGCCGGAAGCCATCGCAGTGCGCCCGTCCAGACTCATCGCCAACTTACCGCGTACAAACGGCAAACCCGTTTGCATGCGTTTAATGAAGCCCGGATTCAGTTTCATCGCTTCGTTTTGCAAAACGCCGCAGCGCACATTGATACCGGCGTCATTCAATCTCCTCAAACCTCGCCCGGAAACCAGCGGGTTAGGGTCTTGCATGGCCGCAACAACACGAACTACGCCGGCTTTGATTAAGGCCTCGCAACAAGGCGGGGTGCGCCCGTGATGGCTGCAAGGCTCCAAGGTAACATAAACCGTCGCCCCTGCGGGACTTTGCGCCCGCTTGAGCGCTTCAATTTCAGCATGACCCTCGCCGGCCCGAGCATGCCAGCCTTCAGCGATAATTACGCCGTCTTTAACCAGCACGCAACCGACACGCGGATTCGGTTGCGTCGTGTACAGGCCGTTATGCGCCAATTGAATCGCCCGGGCCATGTAAAATTCGTCCGGATGCCCCAACAAAGTCATCTTATTGCCGCTTCAAATGTTCGATCATATCGGTAAATTCGCTGACATCCTCGAAACTGCGATAAACCGAAGCGAATCTGACATAGGCGACATGATCGAGCATGCTCAACTCTTTCATGACTTTTTCGCCCAATTCTTGCGCCTTTATCTCGCGTTCGCCTTTCGTGGACAACTCTTTAATGATCCGGCTAATGGCCTGCTCGATCGCATCGCTGTCCACCGGCCTCTTTTCCAAGGCGCGCAACATACCGGCGCGGAGCTTTTGTTCGTCGAAAGGCGCTCTTGCGCCGCCACGTTTAATCACGCGTGGCAGACTTAACTCGGCCTGCTCGAAAGTCGTAAAGCGCTCTTTACAAACCGTGCATTCGCGCCGCCTACGAACCTGATCGCCTTCATTCGCCAATCTGGAATCGATCACTCGGGTATCTTGCGCTGCACAAAAGGGACATCGCATAATTTAATCGCCGATTACCATTGAAAAATTTCGAGTCATTGAAAAACCGATGATTTTATAACAATTAACCCCGCTTACCGTAATTTATTTCGGGACAGGGGAAATAAGGCGTGGATATCTTCGCGATAATCTCGTTAAATCCTAAAAAGAGCAGTCGGGAATCTCAAACTACCGTTCGCCTTCGCCCCTCGGCTGCGCTCAGGAGAGCCCTGCCGAAGGATGAAGGGTAGTTTGAAGCTTCACCAAACCAGTGAAAGTGTTTTAGACCCTTCATGCTTCGAGTTGGCTCAGCACGAACGGTCTAAAACACATATCAACTGCTCTTTATTGGGTTAATGGTGCGCACCCTACCAGCAATTCCCAATTTGGAGATCAAAAAGGGTGTGGGGTATGCTTGGCGAGGATGTCGACAGCAGGGCAGATTTTTGCTCCTGCAAAATCTGCATTCACGCCATCCTTGGCGCTTGCAGATTTTTGCTCCTGCAAAATCTGCATTCACGCCATCCTTGGCGCTTGCAGATTTTTGTTCCTGCAAAATCTGCATTCACGCCATCCTTGGCGTTCGAGCTGCCGCCAAGCCCCCATGGATGGGTTTACGGCTTTCCTCGACAGGCATACCCCACACCCTAAAATCGGCGAAACTGCTCAAACTGGGAATTGCTGGCACCCTACCTGATTTCCATTTCGGTCGGTTCGATGTGGTAGATGCCGGTCAATTTGCGTTTGAATTCGTCGGCGACCAAGCGGGCATCTTGGCGGCCGGTGACGACTCGAGGGGTCAATAAAATAACCAATTCGGTTTTGGTCATATTAGAAGCTGTACTTCCGAATAACGGACCGATCAATGGTAGCTCGTGTAACCAAGGGACGCCAGCCCTGCCATAGTTATTGTTTTCTTGTATCAATCCGCCCAACACCAGTGTTTCGCCGCTTTGTACCGCGACCGAACTCATGATTTCTCGTGTCTGTATATCGGGATTTCCCGTATTTCCAGTAGTGTCCTCGAGTACATCTTCAACACTTTGCTCTATATCCATGATTACCAGACCGCCGGCATTGACGCGGGGTTTAATTTTCAATTTGACGCCGGTTTGCCGTTGTTGCAGTTGCTGGGTTGCAATAAGCGAATTGTCAGGGGCCGCCGTAGTACCACCCAGAGGAGTAGTTGTTCCCGTTCTCAGCGATACTTCTCTACCCACTTGTATCGACGCCTCTTGATTGTTCAATACCATCAACGAAGGCGAAGAAATGATATTAGTATTTCCTTTCGAAGCTTCAGCATTTAATAAGACCTTGATATCACCTGATAAAAACGCATAACTTAAGCCTCCTGACATTACACCTAAAGCCGCTTTAGCCCCTGTTTTTCCTATTGTTTGAAAAACACTTCTGGCTCCACCACCAGTAATTTCATTATCTCCACCAGCTCCATGTTCAAAAAACCATTGAATGCCGTATTGCAATCTATCCGTCAACGTCACATCCACAATCGTCGCATCGATCAACACCTGCAACGGCATCACGTCCAGTTGCTTGATCACGCCCTTGATTACGTTGTACTCCTGGGCGGTCGCGACAATCACGAGCGAGTTGTTGATCTCGTCGGGAATGATGCGCACATCCTCGACGCCCTTGACCTTGACGCCGGTACCTGCGGCCATGCCGGGCGTTTGCATCGGACGTTGTACTTGACGAATCTGGCTGCTTCGCCCTCCCAGTCCGCTACTCTGTTGCGGTCGACTGGTGACCTCCACCGATCTTCGCCCTGCCGCGACCGAAGCCTGCCCCATGCCGACTTGGGAAGCCGGGACGCCGTAAATTTCGCTCAGGGTCGCGGCCAATTGCACCGCATCGACATGCTGCACCTTATAGACATTGACGCCGCCGCCGGTCGCCGATTGCGCCCGGTCCAGCCGGATGATCCAATTTTCGATGTCGCTGAGATAACGCGATTGATGCGTGATCGCCAATATCGCGTTCATGCGCTCGATCGCGATGAAGCGGAAATACTGGCCTTTGTCATCCTTTCCTTTATTGTCGAAGATTTGCTCGAGCTCTTCTATCACGGTCGGCGGGTCGACATGCGTCAACGGAAACAACGCGAACGACCGGCCGCGCATCATATCGACATCGAAAATCCCGACGATCTCCTGTACGCGCAACAATTCGGCCGCGGTGCCGCCCACTAGAAGCAGGTTTCTGGACGGGTCGGAATGCAGCAGGGTTTTTTCTTGCAACAACGGCTTGAGTATTTCGACGATATTGTCGACGCCGACATTCCTAACCGGAATGACGCTAACTTGATAACCGGCCGGTAATACGCGTCCGCGCCGGTCGGCCATCGACAAAGCCGAGGTATAGAGCGCATCGGACGCAGGTTCGATATGGTAAACGCCGCCCTCGTCCTTGACCAATGCAGCGCTGTTCATGCTCAACAGCATTTCCAGAGTCGGCAGCACTTGTTCGCGGGTCAACGGCTGGGTAGTTTGCAGTGTCACTTTGCCGGCGACTTTAGGGCTCAATACATAATTCTTACCCAAAATATCGCCGATGATGACCTTGGCGACCTCGCCGAGATCGGCTTCGTCGAAATTCAAGCTGTAAGACCCCTGACCTACGGGCGGACCGGCGCGTCTGGTCACATCGCCGACCGGCAATCCCCGGCCGGGAAAGATTTCGGCGTGCAGCTTGTCTTTATCTTCTATTTCGGTTTCTTCCCCCAATTGTTCGAAAAACTTTTGGTGCGCCTCAAGGTCCTCGACCTTAGGCTGCGCCAAGGTCAACTTTTGCCGGGCCTGAGCACCCAATAACTCGCATCCCCCAGTCGACAGGGTTAACAATGCCAATACAGTCGCATGGATTCGGTTTACTTTATTCATTTTGTGTTGTTATTGCAGGATCAGATTCACTAAAGCCGTTATCCGGCGTTGTTTGAGGGACTATCGGGGGGTTTTTGCGGCGCTGCCGGACGTTGCTGCGGAATCGGCGCCCGTCTTCCGGGAGGCAATTCTTTCTGTTTCGGTTTTCTCAAAATCAATTCTTTTCTTTCTCCGCCACGATCCAGTATCGCTTTATCCGGCAATACCTCAACCAATCGCCAGCCGTCGATTTCGTCATTTATAGGCAGTTTTTTATGGCTTTTTTGATCGGGCAGCGGCTTGATTCTTCGTAACAAAACATGGGGCTTTTTCTGAACCGTATAGATACCGGTCAGTTCCCAATCCAAGGTCTCCGAACTTGTTTCCGACGCTCTTTCCGGATCCGGTTCGGGTGCCGGGCGCCGGCCTTCGATAAACAGCGGACGACTGACTAAATCGTTATATCGGTCTTCGCTCGGCCGATCGCTTTGAAATTGCGGAAACGCCAATGCTTCATAATCTGTCGATTGCGTATGGGCCTCGCCGGCCGGCATGTCGTTCGCCTGCCCCCAATACCACCATTCGCCGGCGATAAGGACGACTAATACCGCACAGGCTGCGCTTAGCAATTTGACTAATGCCGGATTGATCATGGTTCTTTACCCATGAAACCGGAGGCCTGAAAGCTGATGTTCATTTTATTGCTAGGCTCGATCTTTCGGGTTATCCGGTTACGCACTCCGCGCTCGGGACGAATGTCAAGATCGTCGATCATTATGAAAGGCACGGCCGATTCAAGTTGCAGAAGAACCGAGCGGAATGCTTCCATATCGGCGTTCATTCTGATTTTTATCGCTATCCGGCTATATTGGCCTTCGGTTTTACTCGGTAACACCTGAGTACTGATTAATTCCGCCCCGGCATTCGCAATCGCGGCCCTGACCGACTGTTGTAATTCAGCGGAAGCCAAGGCCTCGGATTTGTGCCGGCTAAAAAAACTTTGTGCGGCATTGGCCTGCTTGATTTTTTCGACATTGGCCGTCACCGCTTCTTTTTTGTCGGTTATTCGTTGATAGCGATCCAAACGAAACAGCAACTCGTGTTTTTCTTCGCGCAAGTCCAGGGCCGCATTGATCAAGGGCACCATCAGAAAGCCGATCACCATCAATACGACCGCAATCAACAAGCCTACGGCGACTAGGCGTTGCGGCGGGTATTTATCGAGTAGCGTCATCGCCGCTCCTAGGTTTAATATCCACGGACAGCTGAAAACGCTCTAAACCGCTCAGTCTATCCCGGGTGACCGGCGATACGAAACGGGCGTTGGCAAATAACTCCGACTCTTCCAATTTTGAGATGAGCGCCGATGCGGCCGGTGATTGGCCTTGAAACTGTAGCCTGCCTTCGTTAAAACGCAAATAATTGAGCCAGGTATCGTCTTTTATCAGTTCGCTGAGGGTGTTCAATATATCGACGATTGCCGGCGACTGCTGTTTTTTAGTGATCAGTTGTTGCGCTCGCGCAATAACGGCATCGATTTCGGCTTGAATGTTTTCAACGGCTCTCGCTTGTTTTTCGATAACCGCAATGTCATATCTAAGAGCCGCTACAGCCCGACTTTCCAGCCAAATAGGTAAGACCATTGCGACGGACAGCAGTAAGAAAAACAACGCGGCCAAGCCGCCGTGTACATAGCTGTGCCAAGGTATTTTGTTTTCCCGGCGATGTGCCGGCAAGAGATTATAATGGGATGCGTCCGATTTCGCTTGATTGCTTACCGGTTCGTAGTCGATTAGCGACGGATGCAGCGTCAATGCCGTCAACTCATCTAATAAAGCATCCAATTTGTCCCTTGGCGTCAACACCAAAATGAGGCGCACGATGCCGGCTTGCTTGTTTTTTTCGACCAGCTTGACTGAAAAATAGACTTGATCTTTGTTAAACGGAGTTAGGCGATCGATTTCATAAGCAATCACTTGTTGTAAATTTTCCGCGGCAGCAATCGGAAAGGTCAGTTCCTTGCTAATCGCATCGGAAGGCGCAAGCCGCACGATGAATTGGGTTTTCTCGTAGCGCGCATCTTTTGCCAAAATTTTCTTGATCGCCTCGACTCCCGCCGCATCCCTTGAAAATTCGCCAAGGTTTTCACGCGCTTCGCCGACTTCATAGGTTAACGAGAATGTGGAGGCATGAGGCCGTAAAATCAGTTTACTTTGTTGTTGATCAAGAATTTTCTTGATCTCTTCGGGCAATAAATGAGAAAGCTCGCTTCCCCACCACCGAAAAAAATTTTTTACATCCAGATCAATGTTCGCATCAAGATTCAGCATTGGTCATGTTTTGTTTCTAGTTGAGTTTCAGTGGGACAATATACGAGTATTCATTAAACGTAAGATTGGTGAATTGTCTCATGAAAGTCGATTTGTCCGTATTACATAAACGGCTAAGCTTATAAGGAAAAGATGACAATAATGTGTCTGTTCCGTTACATGAGCTTTAGCTCTCAGCGTATCCATCAACCGTAGGGTGCGCATCTTGGCTGACCGGGGTTTTCAACCCCGTCCTAAACGTTTCGACCGAGAGCAAAGCAAACCGAAACGCTGGGGACGGGTTAAATAACCCGTCCCGCAGAATCCTTAGTTCACATCAATAATTTTCCATTTCATAGGCGAATAAAGAATGGACTTTCGAATGTATCGGTTGCCACCGAGCCACCGAAAAAGTTTGGCCCGAATTACTCGAACGCCTAACCAAAACCTTGACACCCGCCGTAACGCCCTCGCCGACCATGGCCTCCGAAACGATAGTCAACGCGCCGCTTGCCGGTCTACCGGGCTGCGCTTGATCGTCTTCCTGCATTTCGAATTCTCCCGGCATCTCGCCTCCCTGCTCAGTCGGCGAAAAAGCTCTGACCCTAGGGACGGCATTCTCGGCATCGGATTTGCCTGTTATCGGTTTGGCGGCAAAGTTGTCCTCGCTTTCCAGCATATATCGCAATTCCGCCGAGGCTTTGTCGAGATCGACACTCGCTTGACCGGATTCAATGGTAATAAACGGCTCTAGCCAGTCGTAGAGCACGGCATCTACGCCTAGAACCATTTGCAATTCCTCGAGCGACTGGAATGCTTGGTTACGAGGGGCATATCTCAAGCCGGCCGCTTGATATTCTTTTTTCTCGGCACCGTCTTCGCGCGTGTCGTCATCCTGATCGCGCCAATCGATAATGGCGTTGGCGACCCGCGCTTGCATATCGACATCTATCGGTGCGTGCCTCAAAAGTTTGAGCAATAAATCCAATTCCGCCCGATTAATGTCGACCTTGCCGTTTTCCGCAAGAATGCGGACTCTAATCACGGCCTCATCGAAACTAAATTCATAAATTTGACCGTCGGCATCCCAGCGATTTAACGGATCTTCTTCCAGCATCATCAATTCCGCCACCGCAATACCGGCCTCAGCAAAAGCTTGGGCCTCGGCCCTCGTCTTCATGCCAAACATTATAGACGATTCCCGACGCATACTCAGCGCAAAACTTCCGGCCATAACCGTTAACAACGTCAGTACCCAAAGCACCAAAACCAATGCCAAACCCTTTTGCCGCATTAATCGAACCCCTGGTCAATGCCTCCCGAGAATTCGGGATCGGCGGTATCCGCTGCGGCTCTAATAGCGATAAACATATCCGGCCAATACAATTCGTTATCGCGAACAATCCTGATTCTGACCAGACGCGGTAAAGCTTCTCTTTCGACCCATTCATCCTGCCACCCGATCGTTCCGGACACAGGATCCATCCCAAAATAACTGACCTGGAAAGAGTTCACATGCTTAAGAATTACTACACCTTCATCCTGCGCAGCTTGTCCTTCCGCTTCCGGAAAGAAGGGTTGAACCGAAACAGTCAACCACTTACCGCCGCCCATTTGCCGTAAATACACGCTAAACATCTGCAAGCCGGGACGAGCCGCACTGGCCGGAAGCGGCGATACGAACTGAAGGGCATCGGGCCTGCCGACAAACGAGAAGGCTCGTTCTTGATCGGGGTTAAAGTCTTGCCACAACGGTTGCGTGACGCCCAAGTGCCTGCGAAAAAATTGATAGACCAACGCGGCTTCGCCGCTCTGAGCCACTTTACCCTCGCCCGCCTCCCAACTTTGCGCACTGATTCTTAGCGTGCCGAATAGCAAGACCATCATGACGCTCAATAAGGTCATGGCCAGCATAATTTCTATTAGCGTAAAACCGGTTTGCTTAGGAACGAGCATGAAATAACTTAGACAACTGTTGGAAGGGGGTTTGGTGGCTCGATTGACAGGTGTCGGCGGCAGGGCAGATTTTTGCTCCTGCAAAATCTGCATTAATGCCATCCATGGCAATCAGATTCCGTCGTCAAGCCTACATGGACGTATTCACGGCGTCCTGTCAAGCGAGTCACCAAACCACCACAAAGCCTACTACTTGTATAAGTTATTTTGTGCATATTCCTTATTCGATGTGTAATGAGTTTTAGACATGGGCGGCTATCGACTGCTTGCGGCTTCCACCCGTCCTAAACGTAGCGTTTTTAATTGAAAAACGCGTGGTTCGGCGGCTTCTTCGGACCAACTAACCCTAACATCGATGCGATACAATAGCGGCAATTCGTTTTGATTACCTGAAGGTTGCAGTTGAAAATCGGCCGGTCGGATAACAACTAGCCATTCATAACGATCGAATTCCGTACCTGAAAATTGGCTGGCTTGCAGCGGCGTTTCCACGCCCGCCCGCGCCATTAAAGACTCCGCGATTTGCACGGCCGACGAATAATCGTCGGCAACGATTGCAGTATTGATACCGCCCGAAAAAATCCGGAGCAAAACCCCCAAGGCCAAAGCCATTATCGCAAAGGCCACTAGAATTTCCATCAATGAGAAACCTTGCTGCTTAGAAACGAGCATGAAATAACTTTATCAAATGTCGGAAGGATATTCGGAGACTCGATTGGTAGATATCGGCGGCGGGAAAGTCGCCGCCAAGCCCCCGTGGACGGATTTACGGCATTCCTCGACTGGCATACCCCACACCCTAAGATCGGCGAAACTGCTCAAACTGGGAATTGCTGGGATGTATTTACGGCGTCCTGTCAAGCGAGTCACCGAATCTCCACAAAGCTTACTATTTCGGAAAGTTATTTTGTACATATTCCTTAGGCATCGGTCAGGTCGATCAATCCGGTTAACCAATTGATTTCGATGCGCCATACCCATTGATCCAATTCCATCGTCAGCCGTCCGCCGGTTGAAGAACCGTCGCCGAAAAAACGGACACTGGCCCGGCCGTCCCGGCTGTACTCGCTTTCCGCCGTCACAAGCCTGACTTGGATATTTTGCGGAATCTGGTAAACCTTATCGCGCGTACTAATATAATAGGTGTTGTCGCCGAAATCGATCGTCACGGTCGTCTCTTCGCCGAGCATCAAGGCCTGCCCTCTGGCATAACGCAGGGCCGAAATCATATCTCGCGCCGCCGTTTTAATCGTCGTTGCATCGTTACCGGATGAAATAGATATACCGACCGCGCCGAAGGCCAGCACCATGATAAACAGCACTACGGCCAACTCGATCATCGTGAACCCGCGATTGGCTCGAGATATTGCTACCATTCTAAACAATGCCGACGAACCCGAATAAACAATTCAATGGATAACGGCAATTCCCAATTTGAGTGTAAAAAAGGGTGCGGAGTATGTTTGGCGAGGATGTCGGGTCGGCAGGGGAGAACAGCCGTCAAGCCCCCACGGATGGGTTCACGGCGTTCCTTGACAGGCATGCTCCACTCCCTCAGCTCCGAGAATATGTTCAAACTGGAAATTGCTGCAATGAATAAAGTCATTCCCAACTGACAATATCTTGATCCTCGCCGTCTCCCCCTTCTTTTTGATCGGCACCGAGCGTATACAAATCGAATCGGCCATGCTCGCCCGGCGATTTATAAAAATAGGGTTGTTGCCAAGGATCCAAAGGAATCCGGTTTTTCCGTAAATACGGACCGTTCCAACGGTCCACGTCGTTAGGTTTTTCGATCAGCGCCTGCAAGCCGTGTTCGGTGGTCGGATAACGCCCGACATCGAGTTTGTACATATCGAGCGCGGCTGAAAGATCGGCGATTTGAACGATGGCGGTCTTGGTTTTCGACGCCCCCATATGCTTCATAACCTGCGGACCGACAACACCGGCCAACATCGCGATAATGCCCAATACCACGAGTAATTCGAGCAAGGTAAAACCGCTGTTTTTAATTCTTAATCGTTTTATTCCCAATCGTTTCATGTTTTTTCCTAAAAGGCCAAATCGTTTACACTCAAGATTGCCAACAAGATTGAAATAATGATACCGGCAATCATGAGTCCTAAAGTTATGATCAATACCGGCTCCAATAGAGCTAGCATACGCTGTATCGATACTTTGAGCTGCTTGTCGTAAATCGTCGCGACACGCAACAGCATCTCTTCCAAACGACCGGTTTCTTCTCCCATCCGGATCATTTGCATCGCCATTTTAGGTAATACCCCCTTGTCGAGTAAAGCATCGGACATATGACGGCCTTGTTTGAGCTGCTCTTCGGCGTCTCTGACCGCGTCTACCAGTGTTAAGTTCGACACGGTCTCGCGGACGATCGTTAATGCGCTGATGATCGATACGCCGTTTCCTAACAGCGTGCCGAGCGTACGGGTAATGTTAGCGGTTTCCATCGCGAGTAAAATGTTGCCGACCAACGGCATTTTTAGAAACCTGGCATCCCACCCTTTACGAGACGCAGGCTCCGCCAGTTGATGATTCATATAAATATAGGCCGATACTATTATTGCCAACAATATCCACCAGTAGCTTTGTAGCCAATTGGCCAAACCCACGACAATCTGAGTCGGCACCGGTAATGCCTGGCCGGCGCTTTCGAACATTTCAGTAAATTGGGGCACCACAAACGTCAGCATTACAAACAACGATGCAAACGACATGATCATTAAAATAACCGGGTATATCAGCGCGGTGCTAACCGTGTCTCTAAGCTCCCGCGAGCGCTCGAGATAGTCCGCCAAACGCACCAAAACGCCGCCTAAATTACCGCCCGCCTCTCCGGCTCGGATCATATTCAGATAAAATTTGGAAAACACCCCGGCTTGACTCTGCAAGGCATCGGCAAGAGATGTCCCGCTTTTGACTTTTTCCAGTACGCGCGCGAGCAATTTGCTCAATTTCTCATTTTCCTCGGTCAGATCGATCAACACCGAAAGCGATTTATCGAGAGGTAGCCCCGAATCCAGTAAGGTGGCCAACTCGCCGGTCAACATCAATACCTCTTTTTGTGTCAGACGAAGCTGTTTAGCCCCCAATCGTAACCCGAGAAATGATCTACCTTTCGATAAAGAAACGTGAAGCGGTATAAAACCTTCTGTTTGCAATTCGGCGATCAAAGCCGCTTCGTCGGCGACTTCACGCAAACCGTCTTCAACTTCGCCGCTAGTATTTACGGCTTTATACGCATAGAGTGCCATCAGGATTCCGTCGTCACGCGTAAAATTTCTTCCAAAGTGGTCAAACCTTGCAAAGCTTTGACCAATCCGTCTTCATACATCGTAAGCATTCCTTCGCTAATTGCCAACCGTTGAATTTCCCCAGCTTCCGCATGCGTCATGATCAAGCGCCGAATGGGGTCGGTCATCACCAAAAATTCGATGATCGACATCCGTCCTTTATATCCTAGACCATTGCAGGCCTGACAGCCGGTTGCTTTATAGAGAACCAAATCGCCCTCCGGTTGAAAATGTCTCAACCTCAATTCTTCGGCCAAGGCCGAATCGACCGGATTAGCGGTTTTACAATGAGGACAAAGTTTTCTAACCAAGCGCTGCGCTAAAATTCCGTTGACCGTCGAACTCAGCAGATACTCTTCCAAGCCCATATCCAATAATCGCGTCACACCGCCCGCCGCATCGTTGGTATGCAGAGTGGACAAAACCAAATGGCCGGTTAACGCCGATTGCACGGCTATTCGAGCGGTTTCGATATCGCGCATTTCACCGATCATGATCACATCGGGATCTTGTCTGACGATGGACCGTAGCGCCGCGGCAAAATTCAATCCTATCTGCGGCTTGGCTTGAATTTGATTGATGCCTTCCAATTGATATTCGACCGGATCCTCGACAGTAATGATTTTACGCTCGGCCGTATTCAGTTGTTTAAGCGCCGTATATAAGGTTGTCGATTTACCGCTACCGGTAGGTCCGGTAATCAGAATAATGCCGTGTGGCTGACTCAATACTTCGACAAATTTTTCGTATTGCCTACCCGCAAACCCTAGGACCTTAAAATCTAATACCGTCGCCTCTTTATCCAAAAGGCGTATGACGACACTCTCACCATATAATGTTGGAATCGTCGACACCCGCAAATCCAATTCCTTGCCCAACATTTGCAGCTTGATTCGGCCGTCTTGCGGCAATCGGCGCTCGGCGATATTCAATTTGGCCATGATTTTTATGCGCGAAAGCACGGCTGCAGTCGATGTTACCGGCGGTGCATCGATATTTTGCAGCACGCCGTCGACGCGTAAGCGGACTTTCAAGCGCTGTTCGAACGGCTCGATATGAATATCTGAAGCCCGGCTCTCAATCGCGCGCTGCATGATCAGGTTTACCATTTTGATGACCGGCGCTTCGCTCGCCATGTCTTTAAGGTGCTCCAGATCCTCTTCGCCGATCTCGTCGGTCTCGAGGTTGGCAAACAGCTTATCCATTTGCGATTTGCCTTCGCCGTATTGCAGCTCGAGCGCGGTATCGATTTCCGACATTAGCCCGACTTTCGCAATAATCGGCTTACCGGTCGCTAGTTGCAACGCATCCAAAACAAAACGATTTTCCGGATCCATTACCGCAACATGAATCGACTGATCGGTATCGCGTAAACCTATTACATGAAATTGCTTTAAGAATCGAAGAGAGACATGATTGGGCAGAGGCGTTTCAAGCGGGTAATCCTCGACCCCGACTTTTTCAACGTCATGCGTTGCAACAAAAGCTTCCGCGATATCACTCTCGGAACAAATACCGAGTTTAATCAATAAATGCGGCAAGGTTTCGGCCACCGTCGACTGCATGACTCGGTCGACCTTTTTTAGCTCGGCATCGGTCAATTTATCTTGGTGCTGTAAATAACTAAGAAAGGGATGGTATTCAGGCGCGTACTTGGCAATTGAGTAATCCATTGAACAGTCCTGGTTATGAAGATTTCGGCAGATTATAAACTATGGGTGTCAGTAAAATTGACTTGAATTTTGCGCCTATGCCCACCTAATGTTAGACAGTGTCGCACTTTTAGTTGAGCGCTTACGGTACTCACAGTAAACTTTCATTCTATACCTTTCGCACTTCAAATTTCGGCAGTGCCTGAGGAGGCGCCAGGGTGTGCGGCAAAGGCTTTGCCAGCATGGAGCTGGCATAGAGCCTACAGGGATGTATTCACGGCGTCCTTTGACGGACACCCTGGTGCCGAATTTTGATCTGCGATGGGTATACATGGAGGAGTTCAGACTCAGCCTCGCTTAAAAATTTCACATAAAATTACGATGTCTAATCATAAAATCACGGTAATTCAAGTTTTGCCAGCCTTAAACAGCGGCGGGGTTGAAAAAGGCACGCTCGAAATCGGCCGTTACTTGGTCAAACAGGGGCATGAATCAATTGTCGTTTCGGCGGCCGGGCGCTTGGTGCAATCATTAATCGACCAAGGCAGCCGGCATATCGAAGCGGACATAGGCGCCAAAAAACTGTCGACGTTTAAATATATTCCGTGGTTCAAACAACTGATGCGGGATATTCGCCCGGACATCGTTCACGTCCGCTCGAGGCTACCCGCTTGGATGGTTTATTTGGCCTGGAAAAGCCTACCGGAAAATGGAAGGCCTAGGCTGATTTCGACTTTTCATGGTCAGCATTCGGTCAATCGTTACAGCGCGATCATGACCAAAAGCGAACGCATCATCACCGTCTCCGAGATGATGCGCGATTATATTCTGCGTTCTTACCCCGATGTCGATCCCGAAAAAATTTCGGTGATCTACCGAGGCGTCGATACGACGCTGTATAACCCGGATTTTTTTCCCGACCAAAACTGGCAGGATCACTGGATAGCTACTTATCCGCAAACGCGAAATAAGCCGCTGCTGACTTTCGCAGGGCGCTTGTCTCGCCGCAAAGGCATTGAGGACTTCATCCAAATTATCGCCGAATTGAAACAGTCAGGCCTGCCCGTGCATGGGCTGATCGTCGGCGAAACCTCGCCTAAGAAAAAAGAATACAGACAAGAGCTCGAACAGCTGATCCTTGAGAAACAATTGAACAATGACATCACCTTAACCGGCCACCGGAGCGACTTACAAAACATCATCGCAATCTCGAAAACCGTTTTTTCCCTGTCGAAAGAACCGGAGTCTTTCGGCCGCACCGTTACCGAGTCTTTAAGCCTGGGCGTTCCGGTCGTTGGCTACAGTCACGGCGGCGTCAAGGAACAACTAGAGCGATTGTTTCCGGAAGGTAAGATCGAAGTCGGAAATGTGAACGAGGCCGCCGAGGTCACTCGAAAAATATTGACCGGAAGCTCCGTTCAGATCAGGCGTAATGATATTTTCACGTTGGAAAACATGTGCTCGGAAACGTTAAAGACCTATCGAGAATTGATGGCTGACAAAAGGCGTGCTGTTCTCGACCACTAAAATCCGAACATGTGATCCATGCAAAACGCGGCATCACCATTGATCGTGCCATAATAAATGTAAAAATTGTTTCAAATTTTTGAGTAGGTTTTCAAGCTCATTCGCCGGCCGATTTCCCGCGCCGCATTGCCGACATCGTCGAGCGGCGGATAAGTCCAGTTTTCCAGCTTCCCAATAAACGGCCGTGTATAGCCTTCCGATTGCATGCCTCGATGAAATCGATTGAATTTATCCGAGCCGCCTTCAAGTTCTATGACATAAACCGGTTTTCCGGTCGTGCACGCTTCAGAAACCATATTGACCGAATCGGCGGTCACCAAAATCGCATCCGCTAAGCTTAGAAAACCCAAATACGGATTCTCACCGGAACCGTCCCAAATAAGCGAAGGCGTGTCGCTCAGCTCTTCACGCAACACGGCTTCGACTTCGGCGCCGGTGCGCCGGGAAGTCGTCAATAAAATGCCCGCTCCGGTTTCTTTTGACAAAGCAGCAAGCCTCGCGCCGAGTTGCCTACCAATTTGGGCCGTCATTCGATAACATTTATTGGAACCGCCCACCATTACGGCAACTAAAGGACGCGGTAGGTCGGAAAATTGCGGCGCAAAATGCTCGGCAGCAAGTTTGAGACGAGTCGGTGTAATGGCATGGAGTCCTCCGATGCTGTTCACGATATTGGGACCCGACAAGCCGTCATGTCTCGGCGTAACAATGACATCAAACTTATCGTAGGCATAGTAAGGATCTTGTATGCGAATATTAAAGGTTTTGCCGCCACTGGCTTTTTTTATCGCCAGAGCCACAGCTACCGTGCGTCGCCCGGTCCCGATCACGACATCGGGCCAGGGCGGATTGAAGTTCGAGCTACCCGGCCCCAAAAAACGCAATGGCGCGAGACAAAAACGCGACGGCAAATGCCGCCAAGGCCAGGTCAAACAAATCCGCTTTTGTTCGATTTCCAAACCTAATGCTTGGGCTAAGCCGAGCGATTGGTTGTCCATTCCGGGTATTCCCAATGTCAATACCCAACAAGTTTTAATCTGTGTGTTCAAATTCGTTCTTCCTAATCGGTTTAAATAAGCCGCACTAAGGATTTGGCCGTAAATAACTTCCTTATTTTAAGGAGGGTTCGGTTGCTCGATTGGCAGGTGTCGGCGGCAGGGCAGATTTTTGCTCCTCGGCAATTGCTGAGTTACATGGATGTAATGAATGCAGAAAATGCAGGAGCATTTTTCTGCCCTGCATTGCCCTAATACACGCCATCCATGGCGTAATGCAAAATCTGCATTCATGCCATCCATGGCAATCAGTCGCCGCCGTCAAGCCTACACGGACGTATTCACGGCGTCCTGCCAAGCGAGTGACCGAACCCTCAACAAGGCTCATAGTTCCAGGACGTTATTTATCACGAAATCCTAAGATCAATCTTCTTTGTCAAACAAAAGGTTCGAATTCCGTGGCGAGTCAGTATAATTAGCCTTATTAAGCAATTCCATCAATTTATTAAGTTATTGATCGCATGAATTTTGCCAACATTTGCCTTAATAAAACTCACCGTTCAATCCAAGCCTAATGATAGAAGAAGCATTCAAACCGTCATCCCCTATCGTCGTCAAGTTTCTCGCCAAAACGGAATCGCGCATTTTCATGCGACAGTTCCCAGGAAATACGAATACTTGGGGAGCGTGTACCTTTAGTTTCGATCCTGACTTGGAAGATTATGATTGGCTGGTCGTCTATGACGACTTACCTAAAGTCGGCGGCGAACGTTTTTCGATACGCGAAGAAAAGCTCCGTTGCCCTAAACAAAACACGCTATTGATAACCACCGAACCTTCGACGATCAAAGTATATGGGAGCTCATATACGGCTCAATTCGGCCATGTATTGACCAGTCAGGAAAATTTTGCGCTTGCACACCATAACAGAATTTTTTCTCAACCGGCCTTAATTTGGTTTTACGGCATCGGCAAGCAAACCGAAATTTCTTATGACCGCCTCGCGGCCATGCAACCGAACAAAAGCCTCTCCATTTCGACGGTCTGCTCCAGTAAACAGCAAAAACATACCCTGCATAACCAACGTTATCGGTTTACTCAGTCGCTAAAAAAACGTCTGCCCGAGCTGGAAATATTCGGCCACGGCGTTCGCGACATGGATGATAAGGCTATCGCACTCGATGCTTATCGTTATCACATCGCCATCGAAAACTTTGTCGGCGATCATCATTGGACCGAAAAATTAGCCGATGCCTTTTTGGGCTTTACGCTGCCTTTTTACTTCGGTTGCACCAATGTCGAGGATTATTTTCCTAAAGAAAGTTTCATTTATATCGATATTTTCGATGTAGATAAATCTTACCGCATCATTAAGGACGCTATCGAAAACCACGAATACGAAAAGCGTTTACCTTTCATTCTTGAAGCCCGGCGCCGGGTTTTGGAGGACTATAATTTATTTTCGGTTCTCAGCCGGCACATCGAACGGCATCATGAACCGATAAAGTCATTAGCGCATGACAGCATGATCCGCTCCCGCAAAGCGATCAATAAACAATCTTTGCTCAGCTCTATTGGCTATTTGCATGAAAAATATCGCGTCAACCGCAACCGGAAACGGCAATTAAAGATTTCTTCTTAGAAATATGCTTGTCGCTTCGAGAAGCTAGAGCTCTCGCCGTTATATACCCAATCGTAGATCAAAATTCGGACCGGGGCGTCCGTCAAAGGACGCCGTGAATACGTCCATGTAGGCTCTATGCCAGCTCCATGCTGGCAAAGCCTTTGTCGGAAACCCGGCACCACCTCGGGCACTGCCGAAATTTGAAGTGCGAAAGGTATAGATCAATTCATAATGACTTATGTTAACTACCATGGCACTGGATTCCGCCAGTCCATAACGGATGACGGGCTTCCCTTAACTTAATGGCAGCACAAGCAAGCGATGACTTGAGGAACAGCACAACAATAGCATAAACCTAGGCCTTCCAAAATTGACTGATCCATGGACAAGGTCGTATCCAGCGCTTACTTTTTTTACCGCGAGGCCAAACTCCTTGTAGGGCCTCTAAAGGCTTCGGATGACCGTGAAACACTAAAATCCGGCAAGCAGGCGGTAATTTTGCCGGAATGAAAGGTTGTAATAACCGGTTAGGCAAGGCATGTACTTTAAAACTGCGACACCATTCTTCAGGCCACCATTCAACAGTTTCGGTTTTAGCGACCGATTGAGTCAAAAAAACTTGTTCATTAGAAACGGTTTTGTAAATTTCTTCATAACGGGATTCGAAATCGTCAAAAATATATTGATACCGATCGATGTTATATCGATAAACCGATGAGTTACCGATACCCTTACCCAATTGCGTCCAATTCTCGATAATGCAAAAAGCGCCCGGTTTATAGTCAAAAAACACATCGATCGAATCGGTAATCAATAGATCGATATCCAAAAATAAAATATCGCCGGATAAATGATAAGGCGCTCCTTTTAATTGCGACGACAACGACGATAACTTACGCCAACCGGACCAAATCACCGCATTGCCCAGTTCAATGTTAGGCAACGGCAATGCTTCTATCCCGTCGATCATGCCGCTCGAGTCGTCAGTTAAACAAACGAACCGAAAATCTCCGGTAATATTGTCTTGAACGCCGCGATAAAGCTGGTTAACGAAATCGGCGCCGTATTGCGTACCCCATTTCATACAAAGTATTGTTTTCATTTTTCTATCCTAAGCGTGGACCGGTTTGACTAAACGTCTCATGAATTAAACCCGGAAATTATACCTTGTTATCGCCACCGATCCGACCTTTGTGCAACCGTTATGGACTCGCCGTAGGCTAGCCAAAGGTCACCGAGAACGGCCCGACAGGTCGCTATCGCCGAGCCCGGTCATTCGCCCCGGTGTTTAGTGTCAACTCCCGCTGCCGAATTTCGGTATAGTCGCGCGATCTTTGACTTTCTTCCGAACGCTCATCTCGGCTATTGAAGTCTCTTTCGGCTTTTCTGTTTTTGCCTCGCTCACCGGAAACTTGCTCTGACCTGAAGGCTTGACGCGAACGTCGGGCTTCCGGTCGATCGTAAGATACCCGTCTCGTTGATTCGGCGTTTGGTTTATCATTAATTGGTTTTCCGGTTCTTGAACCATTTCCCGATTTATAATCCGGACGGGCGCCACGGGATTCGACAGTGCGCACACGAACATCCTGTTGAGGCCTTGCCTGCGGTTTTTGATACATATTAGGCGTCGACCTGTCATTTGACACATAGGTTCTCGAAATGTTGACCGGTCGATAATCGATCGTCTTGACGACTGTCCTTCTTGGTTGTACATAAACCGGATAGGGACGCTCGACAACATAACTCACAGATCGTCCTGTTTCGACAACCACCGGCCCGTCATACTGTCGATAAGAGCCTTGCCGGGCGCAAGCCGAAACGCTCAACAAAACCGACAAAATAAACAATCTTTTGATAAAGTTCATATCGCATCCTTCCCTATCGTCTAAATGATGAGTCAATCATGCATCGGAATGGCTGAATGACAAATGAACTCCACTTTTCGACATACTTCATGCTATTTTTTGCCTCATGACTCCGATGAAAGCGATTCAGATCGACGGTCTTAGTCAAATCGACCGAGATCAATGGAATAGTTTGGTTGGCTCAAACTACCCTTTTTTGCGCCATGAATTTTTATCGGCTTTGGAACGCTGCCGTTCGGCTAGCCCTGAAACCGGCTGGCAGCCCCGGCATTTGTTGATTTACGAACAAAACGAGCCGGTCGCATTAATGCCTTTGTACCTTAAATTTCATTCGCGAGGAGAGTACGTCTTCGACTATCAGTGGGCCGAAGCCTATCATAACCACCACTTGGATTATTACCCGAAGTTGCTAACCGCTATCCCATTCACACCCTGTCAAGGACCGCGTATCGCGATCAAAACCGGCGCGGACCAACGGCGCATCACCTCATTCATTGCTTCTTACATAAAAGAAACGCTTGCCGATACCGGCGCTTCTTCCTGGCATTGTCTGTTTCCCGATTTAACCTCGGCCGAACAACTTGTGTTCGAGGGCTTGAGTCTTAGAACCGGCATTCAATTCCAATGGTTTAATAGAGAATACAGGGATTTTAACGACTATCTCGATAGCTTTTCGGCCGGCAAGCGCAAACAAGTCAAACGCGAACGCCGGCGTATTGCGGAACAATCCGTTCAATTTCGACAAATTTCCGGAAAAGATATATCGGAGCAAGATTGGGAGGCTTTTTATCGCTTCTATCAAATGACTTATTTCAAGCGCGGCATGCAGCCTTATCTCAATCTCGGCTTTTTTCTGGAAATCGCCGAAACGATGCCGCAAAATTTACTATTGATCGTTGCCGTCAAAGACGGCGACTATATAGGCGCAGCACTCAGTTTTATCGGAAACGATACGCTTTACGGACGCTATTGGGGATGTAACGAGGAATATCATAGTTTGCATTTTGAAGCTTGCTACTACCAAGGACTGGACTATTGTCTGGCTAATAATCTAAAGCGCTTCGATTCCGGCGCGCAAGGCGAGCATAAAATTGCCCGCGGTTTCGAACCGGTTTACACCTATTCGGCACACTGGATTAAAGACCGGCGCTTTGCCGCTGCCATCGATGATTTTCTTGATTGGGAAACCGCTGAAATTCAAAAATACCGCTTGCTGGCCGAAAAGCATCTGCCGTTTAAGCTGCAAACCTAAGGGACGGGCATGAAATAACTTAGGTTTTGACTTCCCTCACCCCAACCGTCCATAAGCGCCAACTTAGTGCCTGCTCTATGGTGCATTTGCGGCATTATTCGTCATCTCGGCATGGATTGCCGATATCCAGGTTTCATGGATGTGAAGCTACGCTTTGCCGTCCCTGGCACTGGATTCCGCCAATCCCTGGCGGAATGACGCGTTATTTTCTTAAGTTGGCGCCTATGGGGAGAGGGGGCTATTGATCAAGTTATTCAATGCTTGTTCATAAAACGATACCCCTCCGGATGAGCATGAAAATCCATGAAGATCGGTCATTTGATTTTAAGACTCTTTTCTTCGTTAACTTCATGGCATTCATCCTAAAAAATCGGTTAGAGCGCGTGAAATCCGCTCGTGCTGAGCTTGTCGAAGCATGAGGGGATTTAGAATGCTTAACTGATTTTTTTAGGTTCATGGAACAAACAAGCTAAAACTTTTCGAAATCCCTGAAATCGGGATCGGCGTTCGATACTCCTCCCGAAGACCGAGACGAAGTCGTTGTATTGGCTTTTGCGACAGGCCTTGATGCCGAAGGTTTATTCGGCATTGAAGCTTTTCTGACATGAACGCTATTCGTCGCCACATTATCGACCTTGAAGAACGCTACGGCTTGCTGTAATTGTTCCGCTTGACCGCTCATTTCCTCCGCCGTCGCTGCCAATTCTTCCGAAGACGAAGCATTTTGTTGTGTTGCTTGATCCAACTGACTCATCGCATCGTTGATTTGGCTGATGCCTTGCGCTTGCTCTTCCGATGATGCCGTAATTTCCTCGACTAAATCCGCCGTTTTTTGAATATTCGGCACGACGTCTTCAAGCGATTTACCGGCTTCTTCGGCGATACTCACACTCTTGGTCGCCAGCTCGTTGATTTCAAGTGCGGTCACGCGGCTGTTCTCTGCCAGTTTACGCACCTCGGCCGCAACGACAGTAAAGCCTTTACCGTGCTCCCCGGCTCTCGCGGCTTCGATCGCCGCGTTCAATGACAATAGATTGGTCTTGTAGGCAATGTCCTCGATCAATCCGATTTTACTGGCTATCTCTTTCATCGCAGAAACGGTCCGCTTGACCGCTTCACCGCCGGATGCGGCATCGCGTGCCGAAGAATTCGCCATGTCATTGGTCACCTTGGCGTTTTCGACGTTCTGCTGAACCGATGCATTCAGTTGCTCGACCGATGCTGTAGTTTGCTCGACGCTAGAAGCCTGCTCCATCGCCGACTGACTCAAAGTTTGTGCGGTCGCGCTAATTTCATGAGAGGCGCTGGCTAAACTGTCGGCATTCAAACGCACACCTTGCACGACCTCCTTGAATTGGCGGCTCATCGATTTCAAAGCATCCGCCAAGATTCCGATTTCATCTTTTTGGTCGATATCGAGCGTCGTTGTCAAGTCACCTGCCGCCAGCGATTGCGCGAATGTAACCCCTTTAATAATCGGTTTCGTGATCAGCGAGGCAAGGAATAAGGCAATCATCACGCCTAAAACAACAGCGATGATAATCGTGCCAATGATAATCATATTGGCTTCCTTGACTAAAGCATCGGCTTGGTCGCGGGCTACAGCCAATTGCGCGACACCGGCACTTTCTGCATCCTGGGCTTGTTGTATCACAGTATTTCCCAGTTCTTCCATGCGCTGCAGAATCTGCTTCAATTCGTCGTCGTTTTTGATCCAACTTTCCGCCGCTTGCCGGTATTCCGTCGTCGCGCGGCGTGCGTCCTCGATTAAGCGCAATTCTGCTTGCGCGGTCGTAATTTGTTGCAAATCGTCATACAAGCGCATCAATTGCGGCAACAACACCGTCATTTGATTCCAGGCTTTTCGATCCTTGTAATTCACCTCTTCTTTTTCAAAACGAATGATTTGGTTGGCCACTGTCCGAATATTCGTAGTTAGGATATAGCGCTGCACGAATTGATCCAGAGTTCTGGCATCGGCGCCCCGGCCCATCGCATCGGTATAGGCGTTGCGTTGCATATCCATGAATTGAGCAGCGGCATTGATGACGATTTCGCCCCGATCAACCATCTGGCGTACAGCGTCTCGATTATTTTTCAGCGCCGCCACCCCTCTTCGATATTCCTCGGCATAGCGGATCGTATCCCGGCGAGCGACTTGGGATTGCTCCAGTAAACCCGTATTATTGAATTGTTTGGCGACTTCATCCACTTTATCCAGATAGCCGAACAATTGCTTCACATTGTCTTCGGCGCGTTGATGAATCTCGTCCCGCTCGAACAATAAATAATTTTTTTCTTCCATGATCGTCAATAGAGCCATTCGTTCGACACCGGTCGCATATTCAACCGCTTTGGCATCATGGTCGGTTATACCGAACAATGCCCCGGAAACACGACCCATATATACTTGAGCCAAGCCTCCGAAAACGACCGTTATCGCCACTAACAACATGGCACCGCTTAGGATTTTTGTTTTTACTTTTAGATCATTGATAGCCATGAGATGAGTCCCTATTCGTGAAAGTTATGCCAATTCCGAGGTATCGGTTTGCGAAGCGCTGTTTTGCGACTTAACGACATGCTGTAATTGCGACAGCTCGTCGATTGAGAGAATCCGGTTGATGGCCAGCAAGATAATAAAATTATCGTCCACCCGACCCATCGCCTGGATAAATTCGGTTCTGATATCGGCGCCGAAATCGGGAGGCGGCTGAATATTGGCTTGCGGAATATCGAGAATTTCATTGACCTGGTCGACCAACATACCGATGACCTGGGCTTCGCCATGCGTTTCGACCTCGACCAAAACAATGCAACTGCGTTTGGTAATTTCACTCGGATGACGATCCAAACGCGCAGATAAATCGATCACCGGCACGACATTGCCGCGCAGATTGATTACACCTCTGATGTAATCAGGCGTCATCGGCACACGCGTAATATTGCTGATTTCAATAATCTCCTTGACGTCCAGAATGCCGATCGCGAAATTGTCCTTACCGACCAAAAAAGTCAAATATTGTTGAAATTGATCGGCCGACCCCGCCGCTAACTCCTGACCGCTTTTTCCCTTGACGACTAAATTACTCATAAATCAGCTCCTTTACTGATGATACACCTTTCGCACTTCAAATTTCGGCAGTTCCCGAGGAGGCCAGCAATTCCCAATTTGGAGATCAAAAAGGGTGTGGGGTATGCTTGGCGAGGATGTCGGCAGCAGGGCAGATTTTTGCTCCTGCAAAATCTGCATTCACGCCATCCTTGGCGCTTGCAGATTTTTGCTCCTGCAAAATCTGCATTCACGCCATCCTTGGCGTTCGAGCTGCCGCCAAGCCCCCATGGATGGGTTTACGGCGTTCCTCGACAGGCATACCCCACACCCTAAAATCGGCGAAACTGCTCAACCAGGGAATTGCTGCTTTGACGGACACCCCGGTACCGAATTTTGATCTACGATGGGTATACATTGGCGGGGCATTCCTCAACCGGCTAAACCGATCGACGCACGACTCTTATCTCTTGTCGCGAACTGCACCAAGCCTTGCACGTCCAAAATCAATGCCACATCGCCGCTACCCAGCACCGTCGCGCCGCTGATGCCTTTTAATTGTTCGAAGACCTTACCTAAGGGTTTGATGACCGTTTGATGCTCACCGTGCAACTTATCGACCACGAATCCGACTTTAGTCTGGCCGAAACGTACCACGACCATGCTTTCCCGGTGAATATTGCTATGCTGTTTGCGATTATTGAAATAATCGCCAAGCCTTAAATAAGGCATCACTTCGCCTCGCAAATTGACATAATGCTGAATCTCGTCGACTTCGCACTCTTCGGGGCTCATTTCAACGCATTCCTCGACCATGCTAAGCGGGATTATGTAACACTCTTGTTCGGCTTCAACCATGAAACCGTCGATAATCGCCAAGGTCAACGGCAAATGAATCGTGACCGTCGTACCCTGACCCGGCTCACTATCAAGACTCACTGAGCCTCTTAGCGCTTCGATGTTGCGGCGCACGACATCCATGCCGACGCCGCGTCCCGATAAATTACTCGCCTCATCCTTCGTGCTCAAACCCGCCTCGAAAATCAAGTCAAAAACTTCTTGCTTGGTCAATACTTGATCTGGCGTTATCAAGCCGTTGGCAATGGCCTTAGTTCTAATTTTTTCGTCATTCAATCCGGCGCCGTCATCGGCGATTTGAATGACGATATGTCCCGAATCGTGATAGGCATTGAGATGCACGGTGCCTTGTTCGGGCTTGCCGGCCGCCCTACGCTGTTCCGGCATTTCGATGCCGTGATCGAGTGAATTGCGAATCAAGTGAGTCAACGGATCGTTGATTTTCTCAACTACAGTTTTATCGAGTTCGGTTTCGCCGCCGGTAATTTTAAGCTCAATCTGCTTATTCAGCTCGTTGCTGACATCGCGAACCACGCGCCGAAATCGTGAGAACGTTTCGCCGATCGCGACCATTCTGAGTTCGAGCGCGGTATCGCGAATTTCGCTAACCAGATCGTTCATACTGACCGCGACCTCTTCGACATCGCTCAAGCCGTGCCGATCGACCATCATGCGCATCGCCGCGCCGGAAATCACCAATTCGCCAACTAAGTTGATCAATTTACCGAGCTTTTCCGAATCGACTCGAATATAGTTGGCTTCGGCCGCTATTTTTTGTTTAACACTTTGCTGTTTTTTGAGTGCTTGTTCGACAACCGGCTGCTCAGCCGATTGCTGCTCGACCAGAATCTCTCCAATCGGTTTCGCTTGTTCCGGCGATTCGGCTTTATCTTCGCTTTGCCGCTGTAAAGCTTTGGCGACTTCCTTCGGTGTCAATGCGCCGATGTTTATCAACATTTCTCCCAAGCGTTCGACCTGGGCGCCGTCTTCGTCGGACGGTTCGGCCAACAGATCTAGGTAATGCTCGATTTGCGAATGAGGCGGAATAATTCTAATTTCGCAGTCGTCCTCGGCAAACTCGAAAACGCTTTCGATGCTTTGTTTATCGGTGTTAGCTCGAAATACGATTTTAAAATGCAGATAACAGCTCTCCGGATCCATGGCCTCGCCGGTCGGTAAGTCCGGCGTCGAAGTCAAGATATCGACAATGTCACCCAGCGTTTTCAAGTACCGAATAAAAGATAACGGATCCATGCCATTACGCAAGGCATCGGGCCCGAACTCCAGAAGAATCACCCAATCGCTATCGTTCGTATCATCCTCGGTGTCAGACGCTTCGGAAGTTCCGTGCTTCGAGTCCGCTTCAACCGGCATGCTTTTTTGCTTTGTCGTAGCGCCCCCTAATTGCTTGATTAAGGACTCGCCCTTCAACTTCAATTCTTGCGGTAATTCTTGTTCCGCCTCCGTTAAATAATGCTCGATCAATTTGGATGTATGATCCTTGCAATTCAGTAATGTCGAGATCAACGCGCCGTCAATCTCGCGTTGGCCTCGCCTAACTTGGTCCAGCACCGTTTCGGCTTCGTGAGCGAATGCCACGATAGAATCGAATCCGAACAGGCCCGAGCTGCCTTTGATCGTGTGCATCGCCCTGAATACGCTATTGATGCTTTCGCTATCGTCCGGGTTATCTTCCAGGCCAAGCAACGCTAATTCCATTTCGGCCAGCAGTTCATCGGCCTCTTGTACGAAAGTCTGTATTGCCGCGTCTAATTCGCTCATGATGCATTCCAATTCGCCGAAATAACCACCGGATCGCCGAAGTGCCCCGTCAAATTCAATAACTCCAACACTTCGACAACGGCCTGACTATGTCTAACCAGACTCAATTTAATCGCATTACGGCCAGCTTCCTGCTTGAGCCATAACAAAAGCTGCAAGCCAGCGCTGTCCATTTCGGAAACGCCGGACAAGTTAATCTGCAGCTCGCGGCCCGACTGTAAATATTTCGAGAGCCGCGCTTTTTGTTCGCTCGCGGTATAGATAGTCATATCGTCTTGTATCGCGATAATCGTTATACCGTTTTTTTCGCTGACTTCTATGGCCAAAGGCTTGCTCCCGGTAACTGACGGTGAAAAGCGGACATTTGTATTGACAATGTATCAAAGGTAGCAGAGATTCTATCGCTTAACAAATTCACACGTTGATTACAGCAATTCACAATTTGAAGGTAAAAAAGGTGTGGGGTATGCTTGGCGAGGAAGCCGCCGTCAAGCCTCCCCACGGACGGGTTCACGGCGTTCCTCGACAAGCATGCGTCACACCCTCAACTCCGAGAGCATGTTCAAACTGGGAATTGCTGCTTTGATTAAGGTAAAACCAATTTCGATACCGCCGTCATTAAAGTCTGCGGCTGAAACGGCTTGGTCAGCCACGCCTTAGCACCGGCCGCCTTCCCTGCCTGTTTTTTATCTTCGGCAGCTTCGGTGGTCAACATCATCATCGGCGTAAACTTATAATCGGCTAATTTTTTGACTTCTTGCACAAACGTAATACCGTCCATATTCGGCATGTTGACATCGGTGATGATCAGATGAATTTTTTGACCTTTCAGTTTGTTCAGCGCGTCTTTACCGTCGCACGCTTCTAAAACGTCGTAACCGCCGCCTTTTAACGCAATGCTGACGACCTGCCGGATAGAAGCGGAGTCATCGACAATCATGATCGTTTTTGCCATGTTAGAGGGTCTCCTTGAATTAGAAAAAAGTAAGATCGTCGGAATAGCTCGACCGGTCATGGGAAGTTGTCGCCGAAGCATGATTAATCAACTCTTCGGGCATCGTATAACTCAGCTCCATTGTCGATAGGGTTTGTTCGACGTTAATCATATCGGCATGACGCCTGTGTCCGGCTCCTTGCGTTTTTTCGATAGCATTTTGCAGGTGTTCTAGATTATGTTCGACATGATCTAGCATCTGAGTGACTCGATCCTGGAATTGCAGCGCCGTCAAAACCGAATAAATTTGATTGCGGATTTGCCCGCTATTATCCATCAATTCGGCCGCATCATCTTTAAAAGCTGTCAAAGTCGCTTTGATATCGGACAGAACTCGGTTGATCGCGTGATCGGCGGAATCGATATTTTGTTCGTCGCTTTCCGTCGACGACTCTGCCGTTCTTAGCGTTGTGTTCATCGCTGCAATAATTTCATTGACCGTCCGGCTGATTCTTTCGCCGGTCGTCGATGAAAAGCCAGCCAGTTTTCTGACCTCGTCGGCAACGACCGCAAAACCGCGCCCGTGTTCCCCGGCTCTAGCCGCTTCGATCGCGGCATTCAATGCCAGCAAATTAATTTGCTCGGCGACTTTACGAACTTCTTGCGCCATACTATCGAGGCTGTTGGTGTACGTCGATAGCTCTCTAACTTGATCGATCATGACACGTTCAGCTTGATTAATCTGATTGAGATTTTGAATAACGCCTTCCAAAGTCGCCCGGCTTCCGCTAAGCAATGAATCGATATGATCTTCCTGGCGACCTTGCAACGACCTTCCGGTTAACGCATCGATTTGCGAAACCATGCTTGAAAATTGAACCGATAACGTGGTAATTTCCTGCTCGGTATGAGCACGGGAGGTCCCGACCTGACGAATAACGATCGGGATGACCTCCATAATCAGCTTTTCCAGCTCTATCGAATAAGCATTTGCGTCGCTCAACTTGGCATTTTCATCGTTTTTCCACTGAGCATCCAAGCGCTTCAAACTCTCCTGTTGACGCTTAAACAATGCCAGCCCAATAACGAAACCTGTTGCGGTAAGTATTCCCAATGCGATAAAGCCGACGAGATTGAATGCGCCTTGCCAGATAGCTACCCCCCCCCCAAGCAAACCCAAACCTGTCGGCATACTGTAGAAGGCGAATTTTCCGTTTGCGGCAATTTTTGGCGTGTTATCGGAAAAAGACATTAAATACTTCCTTTTTTGGCTCGGTTAAGTTATCAATTATAGTAAAGTTTTACGCCACACAACACAATCAACGTTCTCTATTGGCCGCGATATGACCGATTAGCGCATGAATCAAGGATACAACGATTAGCATTTCACCGATTACTAAAAAAGAATTCGATTGCTTTCAGAGCTTGATTTACGAACACGCCGGCATCTATTTAGCACCCGAAAAAAAAGTCATGGTTGCCGGAAGGCTCGCCAAACGCCTACATTTTCATGGACTGACTAGCTACGGGGAATATTATCGTCTTCTGAGCAAACCCGAATTTGCCGATGAATTTCAAATCATGGTTAATTTTTTAACCACCAATGAAACCTATTTTTTTCGCGAACCCAAACACTTCGATTTTTTGCGGACAACTCTCTTAAAGTCTTGGCAGGGAGAACACTTTAACGCCTGGAGCGCGGCTTGCTCATCAGGGGAAGAGGCTTACTCGTTGGCGATGGTTTTAGCGGAAACATTAGGTCGAAAGAAATGGGATATACTAGGTTCGGATTTGAGCACGCGCGTACTTGACACTGCTCGAAACGGAATCTACCCGATGGCTCGCTTGGAACAAATGGATCCCGCCTTGCTAAAAAAATACTGTTTGCGTGGCGTACGCTCTCAAGAAGGTTTTTTCCGGGTCGACGAGTCGTTGATCGACCGAACGCACTTCGAGCAAATCAACTTGATGCACTCGCTACCTAACAAGCTCATCAAACACTTCGACGTGATTTTTTTACGCAATGTTTTGATTTATTTCGATCAAAACACCAAAAAAGCGGTTGTCGAGCGAATCGTCAAAGCATTGAAACCGGGCGGCTATTTTTTCATCAGCCACTCCGAAAGCCTGCACCGGGTAACTTGCGATCTGGAAATGATCAAACCGTCGATTTTCAGAAAAAATGATCGTTCTACCTTATAAAGAAACTCGCCGGGTGATTATCGAGCCCGGCGAATACTATGTTAGCACCAGCGGCGAGTTAATATCGACCCTGCTGGGTTCTTGCGTAGCCGCATGCCTCTTCGACCCTGTCAACAAAATAGCGGGCATGAATCACTTTTTACTCGCCTATCAGCATCATTCCAAAAGCCGTCCGATTATCGAAACCGAGGAAGGCCGTTACGGACTTTATGCCATGGAGCTTTTGATCAACGATATGATGAAAAAAGGGGCCAAAAAATCGCAAATTAAAGCCAAATGTTTCGGCGGCGGCAATGTACTACACTTACGTAGCGACAAAACCGACAAACTATCCGTCGGGGAAGTCAATATCGAATTTATCAAAACCTTCTTGGCGCAAGAAAAAATACCGATACTGGCGGCGAGCTTCGGAGGTATGGTAGGCCGTAGCATTCATTTCGTGAGTAGCGATTTTTCGGTATACGTCAAAACCATCGAAACCGCGCTTACACAACAGCTAGAAAAACAAGAGCGGTCTTTTTGGAAAAAACGCATCGATGCACAAGAAAAAATCAAATCGGACGTGGAATTTTGGTAAGGCAATCAACTAATTTCCTGATTAGCAAGTTTCTTCAGCTAAAGCCCAAAAACCAGCATATCCCTAGCAGGATGGGGCTTGCAACCCCGTCCTAAACGTTTTGACTTTGGCCGAAGTCAGCCGAAATGTTTAGGGCAAACCGAAACGTTGGAGACGGGTTAAATAACCCGTCCCGCAGAAGTGGCTACGACTGGCCACTGCTCGGACAGTTGGCTTCAGCAAGCTGAAGCCTCTTGCTAATCAGGACTAATTTTGCAGCAATTCCCAATTTGGAGATCAAAAAGGGTGTGGGGTATGCTTGGCGAGGATGTCGGCAGCAGGGCAGATTTTTGCTCCTGCAAAATCTGCATTCACGCCATCCTTGGCGCTTGCAGATTTTTGCTCCTGCAAAATCTGCCCTGCTGCCAAGCCCCCATGGATGGGTTTACGACGTTCCTCGACAGGCATACCCCACACCCTAAAATCGGCGAAACTGCTCAAACTGGGAATTGCTGCTAATTTTGCCTAACCCCTTCATATAAAAATCCAAAGCATGAATATCATTAAAGTTTTCATCGTAGACGACTCGGCAGTCGTTAGACAGGTTCTCACACAATTGTTCGAAGGCACCGCCGGTATCAACGTTATCGGATCGGCGCCCGATCCGATTTTTGCCTTGCAAAAAATGGAAAAAGAGTGGCCGGACGTGATCGTGCTGGATATCGAAATGCCGCGTATGGACGGCGTAACCTTTCTCAAGAAAATCATGCACGAACACCCGACTCCGGTCGTCATTTGCTCGACGCTAACCGAAAAAGGCGCCGAAGTGACGATGCAGGCAATGAGTGCCGGAGCGGTCGACATCATCACTAAGCCCAAGGTCAACCTACGCCACTTCCTCGAGGAATCCAACACGCTGATTATCGATGCCGTAAAAGCCGCGGCCCATGCCCGGGTCGGTAAAATAAAAAGCATGCCTTCAAGCACCGAGCCAAAACCCAAACAAAATGCCGATGCGGTCATCGCCCCATCGCATTTAAAACCTCTGTCGGAAACGACCGACAGGGTGATTGCCATAGGTACTTCGACGGGCGGTACTCAAGCCTTGGAATTCGTATTGACCAAACTCCCTAGAACCACGCCGGGACTGGTGGTCGTGCAGCACATGCCCGAGGCATTCACCGCTGCCTTCGCCAAGCGGCTTGACAGCCTTTGCCAAGTCTCCGTCAAGGAAGCCGAAACCAACGACCGAGTCATCCCCGGACAGGTTCTAATCGCTCCGGGAGGCAAACACATGCTGCTGCGCCGAAGCGGCGCGCAATATCGCGTCGAAGTCAAAGACGGGCCATTGGTCAGCCGGCACCGGCCGTCCGTGGACGTTTTATTCCGCTCCTGCGCGCAATCGGCCGGCCCGAACGCCGTCGGTATCATCATGACCGGCATGGGCGACGACGGCGCGAAAGGCATGAAAGAAATGTTCGATGCCGGCGCGTTCACCGTCGCGCAAGACGAAGCCTCCTGCATCGTCTACGGCATGCCCAAAGAAGCAGTGAAACTCGGCGGCGTATCCAAAACGCTGTCTTTAAATTCGATACCTGAACTCATCGTTAATTCGTCGTTCGGAGCACCTTTGGGCAAAGCTTCGAATACGACCGAATGAGTATCGGCAAATAGACCTTAATTTAGGCTATGTTCGCGTTAATAGTTGCAATTAATACTACGCCAAGTCGATGTAGGTACGCTGTGCGCAATGCAAGAGGCTCGTCCATAGATTACATGTGACCCTAGCAGGACGGGGTTTGCAACCCCGTCCTAAACGTTTTGACTTTGGCCGAAGTCAGCCGAAATGTTTAGGGCAAACCGAAACGTTGGGGACGGGTTAAATAACCCGTCCCGCAGAAGGTTCATGAAGGATTTCAAGAAATTACCTAAGCATTCTCGTTAACCTTTTTGGTGAGCGAAAATTCTCTACAAACGTGTAATAACTTATTGAATTAACCTCCTATTCTTCATGGTGAAATGCTTTTTCTAGGATAATAACAACAAAACTCTAAGATTAACCGAGGAGCCTAATAATGAATAAAATCAGCACTATTCAGATCATCGATAGTCTAGCCGAAATGACTCGGCATCACGACCGGGAAATCCTCGAAAAAAGCTTATTGAAGACCTTGGATGAGCTGACGACGGGGCAAGAATTCAAGCTGTACAGAGTGGTCGAAGCAAAACCCAAAATCTCGCTTGCTCTACTCGCCTATTCGGTCAATGGCGTGATCGAAACCGGTGGCAAACATACTAAAACACATTGCATTTCCGAACATCTGAAGGCGGGTATCGAAGCCGCCGTTTTACTAGGCAGTTTGGAGCAAATCCAAAACAAAGCCGGAAAGGTAACGCATTACATTTACCCGGCAATCGATCATGACAACGAAGTTTTCGCCATCTTGATCCAAGAATGCAAGGAAACGCCCGACTTGGATATTCTGCGTTATGCTCACGGCCTGCTCAAGGTATATGCCAACTATCTGGAATTGATCGACAACAGTCAACGAGACAAATTGACTCAGTTACTCAACAGGGAAACTCTCGACAAAGAACTCATCAGCATCCTGATCCGAAACAATGAAAAAAACCGTAGGCGCTTGATCAAACGCGAAAAAAACCCGCTTGGCTTTTGGTTGGGCGTTGTCGACATCGATCATTTTAAAGTCGTAAACGACCGGTTCGGGCACTTATTCGGCGATGAAGTGTTAATCTTAGTAGCCAGGCAAATGAAAAGCGACATTCGCGGCGACGAAGACCTGATTTTCCGCTTCGGCGGTGAAGAATTCGTGATTTTGTTACAAGCTTATGAAATGAAGGAGGCAAAATCGGTATTCGAACGTCTGCGAAAAAACATCGAGACTCATGAGTTTCCGCAACTAGGGCATGTAACGGTGAGCATCGGCATCATGCAAGTCACGAATCAAGACAGCCCCGCCGAAGTAATCGCCTGCGCCGACCAAGCCATGTACTATGCCAAGGAGCACGGCAGAAACCAAATCCGCATCTATGAAGAACTGCTCGAGCAAGGATTGATTGAAAAAGCGCCGCAAAGTCCGGAGTCGGGCGATGTGGAATTTTTTTAATGGGGCTCGATGACCTTTTTCTCAGATTTCGTCGTTCCGCTACTTTACAGTCAATGCTTATTATCCTAGGAAAGGATTTCACCATTAAAAATAAAAGGCTAATTCAACAGCTTGCCATGCTTTTGCAAAACAGTTTCGCTCTCCTGAAATACTTCAAGGATTTTTTCATGTGCTTCATGGTTAAATTGCCGAATTTAGGATTATAGGATCAATCGAAATACGTTAGCCCCAACAAATTAGATCGGTATTCATTTACCCGGCGCGTTATATTCTACCGGCAACACGATCCGAAACGTGGTGCCTTCGCCGACGCGGCTGCCCAAGCGAATTTCTCCGTGATGTTTTTTAATGATGCTGTACGAAACCGAAAGCCCTAAACCAGTTCCTTTACCGACCGGTTTGGTCGTAAAAAACGGATCGAAAATCTTATTGAGGTGCTTAGGATCGATGCCTTTTCCGGTATCCGCAATATCGATCCATACCCGGCCGCCGGCTTCGGTTCCGCTACGAATCGTGATCGTGCCTTTCTCTTCAATGGCATGCGCGGCGTTAACCAATAAATTCATGAACACCTGATTCAGTTGATGCGGCAAACACCAGACCCGTGGAAGATCGCCGTATTCTTTAATGATATCCGCTTTGTATTTGGTCTCGTTATGCACGATATTCAACGTACTATCCAAACAAGCCTGTAAATCCGCCCATTGCCAGTCATCGTCTCCGCCGACATGAGAAAAATCCTTGAGATCCTGCACGATTTTTTTGACTCGCTCAGCTCCTTCTCGCGATTCGCTTAACAAGTCGAGCACGTCTTCTTTCAAAAAAGGCAAGTCGATCTGCCGTTTAAATGCCTGTAACGGATCGATCCGTTCCGCATCGTTGCAAACCGCATCGATATTTTCATACATTTCTACAAGCTCAAGTAAGTCCTCTATATAGTTTTTCAACGATGTCAGATTAGAATTGATGTAGCCGATCGGGTTGTTGATTTCATGCGCGACGCCGGCTGCCAGCTGGCCGATCGACGACATTTTTTCCGATTGCATCAATTGCTGTTGCAGCTCCTGAAGTTGTGTCAACGCTTGCTGTAATTCCGTATTACGCTGTTTTAGCAAGTCCTCGGCCTTTTTATGCTCGGTAATATCGGCCGTGATACCGTCGATTCGTAGCGGCGCTTCGTTTTCATCGCGAACATAACGCATCGATTGATATAGCCAGCGCTGTTCGCCGTCGGGACGTACGATGCGGTAGGCGAGCTTCTGGGTACCGGCCGCAGGTAAATCGGCTAACCGGTTTTCAACGTTTTGTCTGTCCTTAGGATCAACGATGGACAACCATAAATCCGGCCTTTCGAAAAAATCCCGGACCGGTCTGCCGGAAATCACCTCGGCCGCATCGTTTAAATAGAGGAGTTTCAAGGTTCCAGGCTCCATCGACCAGACCACGCTGTCCAATGAATTTAGGATGTCATGCAAACGTTTTTCCGACTCTTCATAGCGTCGCCGGATAATCTGCAACTGGCGGTTAGCACCGGCCAGTTCTTGAATGTGCTTGCGTCGGTCGATGTTCAGCAGGATATTGTCGATCGCCAGCGCGATCGCATTGGCCATTAATTGGCCGCTTTCTAGATCCGCTTCGGTATATGTCGAAGGTTCATTTAATTTATTAACGCAAATCGTACCAATCGAGCGTTGTCCCGAAATCAGAGGCCAGCAAAGGGCCGCCGCAGGAATACGCGAATCGGATCTCGGACCGTGATTCTTGAAGCGGGGATCTTGATCGATTTTACCTTTGAGCAATAATGCGCACCGGTTCTCCAACACCCAACGAATGACTGCGCTTTGATCCGATATCGGCCGTCCGATATATTCTTCGGGCAATCCGGCTCCGGCTTTGATGACATAGCGTTCATTTTCAAGCATGGTCAACGAACCGGTATCGGCATCGAACCCTTCCAAAATAAAGCGAAGGATATCTCGGTAAAATTGACCGGGATTTTCGTGCAATGAATCGGATTGACCCAATTGGTACAATTCGCTGATCCATTGCAATTGCTTATTTTCATTGAACAGCATAGCGTCTCCAAAACTTGCTTTAGTTTCTTGTATACCCTTTGCTGGTCAAATTTCGGCACCGGGGGGTTCGTCAAAGGACGCCGTGAATACGTCCATGTAGGCTTTGTGACAGCATCCCTGCTGTCAAAGCCTTTGCCGCCCCCCCCGGCGCCTCCATGCGTCAATGCCGAAATTTGAAGTGCGATGGGCATACCTCAACTCTTTACTTCTTTTGACCAGAATTTAGCGATTTTAATGGTTTAACAAAACATCCCGACGAGGGGCGGGCTACTTAACCTATAAGCATTCTTGATAACGGACAATCTTCAATGTCTATTCGAACCGCCCGGGCACGGTTTTGGTACACGCAGCGTACCCTACGTTTTTTGTGATTATGGTTTGTAGCGCTGCTCTTCCGGCGATATCGGCTCAATCTCTGAATCGGTAACCGAAATCATTGGAGATCATGACTTAAACCTGGATTAACACAACAATAACACCTCTGGCGCCGCTGGAATAGCCCATCGCCCGCACCGAAACCGTCGTCTCGACGCCTCCTAGAGTTAAAATTCGAGCGGTATTATTATCCGGTAAAACGCCGCCGAAACATTGATCTACCCAGTTCATGACTTCCGACGGCATTACCTTGCTGGCTTGCAATCCGACCAGTCCGCCGACGGACGGACCGAGTAGCATTTTGTCCGATTCATGATTCGAGACGGCTATCATGCCTTGTTCATCGATACCCACCACCGCTACCGGCAAATGCTCGAGTATTTCTTGCGATACCTGCAGCAAATTGACATTGCGAATAATTTCCCGCGTTTTTTCTTTGACCTGGCGCTCCAACTCCCGGTTGAATTGCTGGAGTTCCTCGTTGGCGCTTTGCAACTCGGCGGTCAATCGCCGATTGTCGAAAGCCATCTCATAATGTTCAAACGCTATGCGGATATTATCCCGCAACAAATCGTCTTCCCACGGCTTGGTCAAAAATTTATAAATCGCTCCTTCATTGATCGCATTGGTGACCGATTCCAAGTCGGTGTACCCGGACAACATGATACGCATCGTGTCGGGGTAAAGAACTTTAACTTCGCTTAAAAACTCGGCACCGGTCATGTGCGGCATGCGTTGGTCGGAAACGATAACTCCTACGCGTTGTCGACCCAATAGTTCCAATCCTTCGGCACCGCTATTGGCCGTCAAAATTTGATAACCATCTCTACGCAAGGACCGTTTCAAAGCTTTGACGATATTGATTTCGTCGTCGACGAGTAAGAGCACACGCTCCGATGGCGATTCGGATTCAGTCATAAATAAACTCCTAAGAGACCTAAATTCGGCAATTTAACCATGAAGCACATGAAGTTCGTGAGGTATTTCAAGATGATATTCATAATCTTTTAGCAACCTTTCAGGAGTGCAAAATTGTTTTGCAAAAGCATGGCGGGCTATTGAATTGACTTGTTATTCTTCATGATCTTCATGGTGAAATGCTTTTTCTAGATTGATGAATATTGTAATCGTAGCCCTTTATTTCGACGCACGACTCAGAATAAACTCTGCGGCCCCAGAACACGTAATATTTCCTCACAAGTCGTCGTACCCGCGACTACCTTATCGAATGCATCGTCGAGCAGCGTTCGATAGCCGTTTTCAACCGCCATGGCTCTCAGGTCGCCGAAACTGGCCTGTGCGGTTATCAGATCGCGCATGGCTTCGTTGAGCGCCAATATCTCCATCAAGCAAACTCGGCCCTGATAGCCGGTATTGCCACAGTTTTCGCACCCTTTGCCCCGGTATACTTCGATCGCGTTTGTATTGAATAACGGGCCGAGCATGCGCATCGTTTCAGGATCGGGCGCGCAGACTTCCCGACAATGCGTGCAAATCTTGCGTACCAAGCGCTGAGAAATTACACCTTCGAGCCCGCTGGCGACGATGAATGGCTTCAAGCCCAAATCGATTAATCTTGCCACCGTTGCCAATGCGGAATTGGTATGCAGCGTAGAAAACACTAAATGACCGGTTAGAGCCGCCTGAAAGGCCACTTCGGCGGTTTCGAAATCGCGGATTTCTCCTAACAGAATCACATCGGGGTCTTGCCGTAAAATCGCGCGCAATATCACCGGAAAAGTCAATGCGATCTTTTCGCGCACATTGACCTGACCGGCCGAATCGAGAAAATATTCGACCGGCTCTTCGATCGTGAGATAGTTTTTTGTCGGTGTCACGCCGTGCTGCAGTAAGGCATAAAGCGTAGTCGTCTTGCCGCTGCCGGTCGGTCCGGTCGCGAGTACGATACCCTGCGGTTTGTTGATCAGATGCAACAATTTCTCCCGTTCCGATTCCGCAACGTCAAGGTTATCGATACTTTGAATCTGCGCGTTCCTGTCCAGAATTCGCATCACGACCTTTTCCCCGTTGATGACCGGCAGGGTCGAAATTCTAAGGTCGACGATACGCATCGGCGTTTTGACGGTAATCCGTCCGTCCTGAGGCCTGCGCCGCTCGGTGATGTCCATTTCGGCCATGACTTTGATGCGCGAAACGAGTTGATTGTGCAGTTGGTTCGGAATGTATATCTTGTCGAACAAAATACCGTCGATCCGGTAACGAACGACGATGCTTTTCGTTCGCGGTTGAATATGAATATCGCTGGCTCTCAGGCGTATCGCTTCGATGATGATCGAATTGACCAATCGTATTGCCGGCGGTTCGGACGTTTCCTGCAGCAATTGTTCGAGCGAAATATCGTCTTCGTGATCGATGACGACTTCGATCGTCTCGAACGGGTCGAGAGCGGAAACTATGGTTTCGATTTCTCCGAAGCTCGGCTCGTCGCCGTAAACGGCATTGATTTTTTTCTTGATCGCGGCGATATCGGCCATCACGGTTTCAATCGTCAAGCCGGTCATGAACCGTAATTCCGCCTGCAAGCCCATATCGAGCGGGTCGGCCATGACCAGTAACAATTGGCGTTGATCGACTTTCAACGGCAATACGCAATGTTGTTCGCACACCGAACGCGGCAACAGCTCGACCGCTTCGGGATTGACCTGAAACTCCGGCAGCGAGACTTCTTCGATGAGCAGTTCCTTACGTAAAATGCTGCGAATCGTTTTCTCGGCCACCCATTCGCGCTCCAATATCAATTTGAGCATCGAATCCTTTCGAGTCTGCTTGATTTTGTATAACTCTTGAAGCTGCCGATCGCTGAGCAATTGTTTTTTATGCAGCATGATCGCGATTCGGGCGCTATCGGACACGGCCAGTTTGCTGAGTCGCTTAATCTCCTTGCTTTTATTGACATTGTCGTGCTGGAGCTTTTTATTTTTTTCGATCAGGTCGTACTGTTCCAGCGCCAAGCCGACCGTGATACGCAAATCGTCGTTATTCCAGGGTTTGAGAATGAACTTATAGACCGCGCCTTCGTTGATCGCACCGAGTACCGCGCCGGTATCGGCCTCGCCGGTCAGCATGATCCGAATAATGTCGGGATGAAGCATTTTGACGCGCCGCAGCAATTCGGCTCCGTTCATGCCCGGCATTTTATAGTCGGAAATGATCAGCTGAAATTGACCGTTCGCGAGCGTGTGCAAAGCTTCGTCGCCGGACATAGCGACTTCGACGCGGTAGTTTTCCTGACGAAACACGCGCCGCAACGCGCTGAGTACGTTGGGTTCGTCGTCAACCAGTAATATGCCGTACGCCTTGGATGCTTGCTGCGTATCGTCTTGCTCGTCCGCGGCGTCGGTATTTTGGCCGCCGGTAAACAATGAGGCATAAAACGACATTGTTAAGACTCTTTAGGGTTCTGAATGGCGTTATGCACAGGTAAGTTAACCGTTACCCGAGTTCCCTTACCTATCTGGCTCACGATATCGATCGAGCCGCCGTGCTCTTTGACTATATCGTGACAAACGGTCAAGCCCAGGCCCGTCCCCTGCCCGACCTCTTTAGTCGTGAAAAACGGTTCGAACACATGCGGTAAAACCGTCTCCGGAATGCCTCGTCCGTTATCTTGAACTTCGAGCACGACAGCCCCGTTTCGAACAGCGGTGCGGATACGAATAATGCCGTTTGTTTCGATCGCATCTACCGCATTACCCAGCAGCCCGTATACGACTTGGCCTAATTGTGCGGATTGACATTGAATCGGCGTTTCCGAAGACAGTTCCAAAACGAGTTTCGCTTTTTGTTGCCATTGCGATTCGGCAACCTGGCAGATTTGCCGAACGATCGTATCGATATCGGCTCGTTCGGTTTCGGTTTGATCGATACGCGAAAACCCCTTCAATGCAATAACGATCTTCGCGATACGATCGAGTCCTTCGAGGCTTTCTTTCATCAAATCCTTGAAATCGTCGAGCAATAACGACAATTCCCGCTCTTCCCAGACTTTGCGTAAATCCTTCGATGAAGCCCCGTTATCGATCAAAGCATTGAATTCGTAAAACGATTCCAGATAGGATGCGGCGGTAGCGACATTGCTGCGAATGAAGCCTAACGGATTGTTGATCTCATGCGCCACACCGGCCGCCAACCGACCTACCGAAGCCTGCTTTTCATTTCTATAAAGCTTCAAATGCGCCTTTTCGATCGTTTTAACCTGCTCCTTGACGCGTATTTCCAAACTTTCGGACAGTTTTTTGTAGCGCGCTTCGGACGCTTGCAAAGCCACGTTTCTGCGCTGTAATTCCTCGAAATCGTCGCGCTGGGTTTGTAGATGAATATCGGATGCCAACAAATAGCGAGCATTGCAGCGCAAAATCAACTGCATCAAATCGGCCGCGGCACTCAAGCGTTCGGATGGAACGGCGGTTCGTGTCTGCAAAAAGCCGACAGGCTCCAGCTCGCCATGCAACGGCACCCGATCAACCGTCTTCGAGCTGTTGTCGCCGATTACGCTTGCCCCTGTATCGTCCACGACGCCGACCGTAGTGTCCAATAAGACATTCAATGCCGAAATCAAGCGGCTCTTGTCTATACCTTTCAAGAGCTCGTCAAGATTTAAATCGCGTTCGAAATCGCCCCCCGATTGAAAATCGTACATCGTCTCAACCTTTTGCCGATGATAATGAACCGCCCAACGTTTGCGCGATAAAGCTATCGCAATCGAGACCATGATCCGATTGCAAGCGGTACAGCCGATCGCAGGTTAGATAAACAGCCGCCAACAAAGCCTTGAAGGTCTCGATGATGCCCTCGCCGGTCAACGCCGAACTAAACAAAACCGGCCACGGCGCCTTTTCCCACCGCGCCATGATTTCCTGTTCGCTCAGAATTGCCGGCAAGTCGCGCTTGTTGAACTGCACGACCAACGGCAATTGCTGAAAATCGAGCCCGACGCGCGCGGCGTTTGCGGCCAAATTTTCAAACGACTCGCCGTTATTGACGCTTTGCGTCCGCTGCGAATCGGCAACGAACACGACACCATCGGACCGGGACAACACGGCCTTGCGCGTACTGTCGTGTATCACCTGCCCCGGCACCGTGTAAACCTTGAATTTGATCAATAACCCGGACGGTGCGCGAAATCCCAACGGCAATAAATCGAAAAACAAGGTTCGATCGTCGGCGGTTTCCATGATCATCAACTCGCCTTTCATATCGGGCGTCAAAATATCGTGCAGACGCATTAAATTAGTGGTCTTGCCGCTGAGCGCCGGGCCGTAATAAACCAGCTTGATCGTCAGTTTTTGACTGCTTTCGTCGTATTGAGCCATGACCTTAGGAAAAAATCGACCGATGAATAAAACATCCAGTATAGCCGCCATTCGCAAAACGAATTGCTGCCCATACACTTACGCCAGTCTACGCCAAACGAACGAAACAATTCAACTTTAGGCTATACTACGAAAATTATACGTTTAGCGCTGTTAAACTTAGGATTTGGTCATAAATAACTCCCCTATTTTTAATGCAAGGCAAGCAGGTTCGGTAACTCGCTACAAAACTCATAGCTCCAGGAAGTTATTTTTCACGAAATCCTTAACCGACTCGAATAATATGGATTCTATTTTAACTTGGAACGATAGTCTTAAATTAGGCATAACCAGCGTCGACGATCAGCACCGTCGACTTTTAGAGCTAATCAACCGTCTCGACGAAGCCGTAGCCTTAGGCCATGCCCCCGATACAATCACCGAACTTCTCGACGATTTGATCGATTACACACGCTATCATTTCGACGAAGAAGAGAAATTGATGCAACAATCGGACTTCGAGGAAGCATTGTTCATATCGCACAAAAACGAACATCGACAATTTGTCGAAACAATCGTCGAAGCGCGCAACCAGAAACCGGACAACGCATCTTTTTTACTACATCACCTTTTGGATTTTTTATTCGACTGGCTATACCGGCACATACTCGGCACCGATAAAAAAATGGCCGACCGCATTCTCGGTAAGCCGATTTCAGATGCGGCTAAGATCGACCAAGCCGGCATTATCATGCAAAGCAATCTCTATTCGGCTTTACGGGAAAGCGAAGACCGATTCAAGGAAATGGCCGATAATTTACCGGCATTGATATGGATTTCCAATGCCAAAAACATTCCGGTCTTCTGCAATCGTTACCGGCATAAAAAATTCAATATCCCCTTAGGCTCCGGCAACCATTCGCAATGGTTGGATATGATACATCCCGACGACCGGGATAAAGTTGCGGATACCTATGCCCATGCCGCATCCGACTTAAAAAAGTTCAAAATTCAATACCGCTTGCGTCGAGAAGATGAAAGTATTGTCTGGATTCTGGAAACCGGCGTCCCGCGAATCAGAAGAAACGGCAGTTTTGCCGGACTCATGGGCTGCGGCATGGATATTACCAATCAAAAGAATGCCGAAATCACAATCGCCCGCATCAATCAGTTATTGATGGAACAAGTCGAGGAACGGACGCAGCAGTTGCTCGATGCCAACAAAACCTTGGAAGCGGAAAAAAACGAACAAGTCCGACTGAATGCACGCCTAAAAGAAACCCAAGCCCATTTGATTCAATCCGAAAAAATGGCATCGATCGGGCAACTAGCAGCCGGTGTCGCTCATGAAATCAACAATCCGTTAGGTTATGTTTTTTCCAACCTGAATAGCTTAAAACAATACCTGAACGATATCCTGCTGTTTTCGGAGACCGCCGAAAAGCTTGCCCAAGAACTGCCCGCCGATAACCGCGAAGTTCTTGCTTATCATCAGCTCAAGGAAAACATCGATATCGATTATCTAAAAACCGACTTGTCGGATCTGGTCGATGAATCGATCGAAGGAGCAACGCGCGCGCGTAAGATCGTACAAGATCTTAGAGATTTCTCTCGAATCGACAAGCAGGAAATGGAACTATTCGACATCGAGGCCGGTATCGACGCCACCTTGAATATCATCCAAAACGAACTCAAATACAAGGCGAAAATCGTCAAGGAATATAGCGGATTAGAACCATATCGATGCATCGGCGCACAGATGAATCAGATATTCATGAACTTATTGGTCAACGCCGCTCACGCCATCGAAACGTTCGGTACTATTTATATCAGAACCGGAACCGAAAAAGACCATATTTGGATTGAAATCGAAGACACCGGAAAAGGTATTCCTGAAGAAATCCGCTCTAAACTTTTCGACCCGTTTTTCACGACGAAACCGGTTGGCCAAGGAACCGGATTGGGTTTATCGCTATCCTATAAAATCATCCAAAACCACAGCGGTAAGATTGAGGTAGAATCCTACATCGGCAAAGGCAGTAAATTCAGAATATGTTTACCGCTGACTTCCAATGGGTGCTAATGCGGCACAATGTTTATAGCTTGTTTTATACCTTTCGTACTTCAAATTTCGGCAGCACTTAAGGAAGCGCCGGGGACTCGACAAAGGCTTTGCCAGCATGGATTCTGGCATAGAGCTTACATGGATCTATGCACGGCGTCCTTTGACGAACACCCCGATGCCGAACTTTGGTCTACGATGGGTATACATTTTAGGATCATCACATATCAACCGACTGAAAGCCATCGGCTTTAGTTAACGTGAAGAGGAAATAATCCATGAAATACACATTACCATTACGACTGTGTTCAACGATCGTCATGAGCCTGTCGATATCTTTCGGCGCATATGCCGAAACCCAAGAACCGGCAACCGCACCGAACGGTATCGAAATGCCGAAAAATTACCAAAACTGGCAATTCATCGGCGTCGCGCACCGGACCGACAACAATTCGCTGCGCGGGATCCTCGGCAATAGCATCGCAGTTAAAGCCGCTCGCAGCGGCAATACCAGTCCTTGGCCGGACGGCACGATACTGGCCAAACTGGTCTGGAAAGACCGTCAGCACCCGCTCTGGGAAGCCGCGACGGTTCCAGACGGAATTCAACATTTCGAATTCATGATCAAGGACGCCAAAAAATTCCAAGCAACCCAAGGCTGGGGCTATGCCCGCTGGGTCGGCAAGGAACTGAAACCTTACGGTGATAACGCCGATTTCGCGCAGGAATGCGCCGGTTGCCACGCCAAGGCCGAAAAAACCGATTACGTGTTTACCCGCCCGGCCGAGATGCCTTAAATAAGACTATATTCGCGTTTGCAGTCGAAACGATTCTCTTTCCTACTAAGGATTAGACTGTAAATAACTTCCTTATTTTCAGGAGGGTTCGACTGCTCGATTGGCAGGTGTCGGCGGCAAGGCAGATTTTTGCTCCTGCAAAATCTACATTCATGCCATCCATGGCAATCAGTCACCGCCGTCAAGTCTACACGGAAGTATTCACGGCGTCCTGCCAAGCGAGTGACCGAACCCTCAACAAGACTCATAGTTCCAGGACGTTATTTATCACGAAATCCCAAATAAACCATTTAGAAGAAAGTCAACAATTGCTTTCCAATGCACTGCGCGATAGAGAGTACGGTTGTTCATTATCAAAGGAGCAGGTATACCTTTCGCACTTCAAATTTCGGCAATGTCCGAGGAGGCATCGGGGTGTTCGACAAAGGCTTTGCCAGCATAGAGCTGGCATAGAGCCTACAGGGACGTATTCACGGCTTCCTCTGACGGACACCCCGGCGCCGAATTTTGATATGCGATGAGTATATATCGGGCCCCGCGTTTTGATCGGCGTTCTAAATCAATCGATTAAAAATTCTTCGTCAAATCCATACCCGAATATAAAGACGCAACAGCTTCTCCATACCCGTTGAATAACTCGGTTTTGCGTTTCGGTGTGAATATACTTGCGCCAAGTACGCGTTCGCGGCTTTGGCTCCAACGCGGATGCGACACGTCAGGATTGACGTTGGCAAAAAATCCGTATTCATGCGGTGCGCTTTTATTCCAGGCCGTTTTCGGCATGTCCTCTTGAAAGCGAATCTTGACGATCGCTTTGATGCTCTTGAATCCGTATTTCCAAGGAATAACCAGGCGTAACGGGGCGCCGTTTTGGTTGGGCAAATCGTCGTCGTACATACCGGTTGCGATGAACGCCAGGGGGTGCATTGCTTCGTCGATACGCAAACCCTCGACATAAGGCCATTCCAATACACCACTTTTCTGACCGACCATGATCGACGGTTTATATAATGTCGTAAATTCGACATATTTAGCTTTCAGGGTCGGTTTGAACTGTTTGAGCATTGCACCCAGCGGAAAGCCGATCCACGGCACAACCATTGACCAAGCCTCGACGCATCTGAATCGGTAAATACGCTGTTCCAAGGGATTGGCTTTGAGAATATCCTCCAAATCGTAGACGCCAGGCTCTTCGACTTCGCCTTCGACGGCAACCGACCAAGGCCTTGTTGCCAAGCGCCGCGCCAGGACTGTCGAGTCGGTCTTATTAGTCGAAAATTCATAATAATTAGTGTAGTTGGCTACATCTTCAAATTTGTTCGGTTCAAGATCCGCCGAATAGGGACCGACCGGTACATCGGCATATTTTTTGTTTTTGGCCTCCGAAACACCCGGTAATGCCCCTGCTAAGGGTAACGTCAGCGCGGCTTTAATAATGCTTCTGCGGGCTTCGAAAACCGTCCGGTCGGTCACGTCGTTTTCCGAGACGACCGCTTTGGATTTAATCAACATAGCTATTCCTCTGAGTATTTTGCCGCCAGCCAATAATCGATGCTGACATAACGTCCGGCACCGATGAAAAACAATACCAACAACATAATAAAGTAAGTTGCGGCAAATTCGACTCCGTTATTCAATACGACGAAGGCCCCGTTTTCAGTCAGCCAGTCGTAATTGCCGTATTGCTGCAAGATCGATTTGGCCTGTTCCAGTCGCTCTACCGCACCGATCGTACGGTCGGTTGCAAATAATCCGGAACCGGTCGCAATCGCGAGCCAGCCGTTCTTGAGATGCACTAAAACTCCCGCCACCGCCATTACGATCATCAACGGTAATGAAATCAACCTGACTCCGAATCCAGTCAACAAAAAAACCGCTCCCAATACTTCGATCAATGCTACTAGGAATACCAGCAAATAAGGTAATGGCAAGCCCAATCCCCACTGTTCGTCACCAAACCACGCCGCCGTGTCGGAAAAATTGGCGAATTTTTTCGACCCGGCCATCCACAGTACCGGAACGAGATAAAGCCGCAACAACAACGGTGCGATAAAATCGGCACACTTAAGTTTATCCAGCCCCCTTAAAGCCCATCGCGTTCCGACAATACTCTTATCAAATCCTGCTTGCCAATCAATATCTTTTAAATTCATGATACTACCTCTCTGTGTTGGTTGACGATCCTCGTAACTTCAAATCAGCGATAATAATTAGCGCTCAGTCTTCCACATTAAATGTATCGACTGGTAGTCGTAATCCAAAATTCGGCGTCGAGGTGTTCGGCAACAGGCATAGACTTGGTAGTTTAAACCGGAGTTGCTTTCCCGACCCGCAATAACGTTTGCACCGCGAAGCTAGAGCTTCACGCAAGCATATCCCAAGCTGGAGCTTGGGAAACAGCGAATCTTTCATCTTTCATCTTTCACCTTTCATCTTTCACCTTTCATCTTTCACCTTTCACCTTTCACCTTTGCTATAGTTATCGCTTTTTGGCTCGAATCATATTAACGATGTCCGTAAGCTATTCCAATATTTTCGCAAACATTCCAAACCGATTACCCGAAGAACTCTTCGAAACCGTGTTAAAAACCGACCATGTCCGCATCGAGCGCATCGTCTCCAGGAATCATTCGACAAAAGCCGACCATTGGTACGATCAAGACTGGGACGAGTGGGTACTGCTCCTTCAAGGTGAAGCGAAACTGCGTTATAAAAACTGTCTCGAAGATATCGTTTTAAATCCCGGGGATTATTTATTAATCCCGGCACATACTTTACATCGGGTAGAATGGACCGATCGAAAAATCGATACGATTTGGCTTGCTATTCATATGACCGATAAAGTAACGACCGACTGCTAACTATATAATTATGAAACATTGACTTACAGAGACACTCCCCTCCTATATTGATATTCACTTCCGCCACCTAACGTCAGCATACCAACATAATGATACTGGAAACCTTATCCGTCGCTAGGGATTTCGGACGCGTTCATGAAATCACTTCGATTTTGATCCGCTATGGCTTCGGCGATCTAGTCCGCCGACTCGGCATTGTTGGTCTTGTTGAACGCGCAGGGCACGTTTTGCATTGGCATGAAATCGACGAATTGACCAGTATGGAACCACCGGAACGCATTCGTCGAGTTCTGGAAGAAATGGGACCTACTTTCGTGAAACTGGGTCAAATTTTCGCAACTCGCCCCGACTTGTTCAGCCCTGCCTGGATTGCTGAGTTCGAAAAACTGCAAGATCGAGCCCGTCCAGCGCCGATCGATAAAATCATGGCACAGCTGGAGGAAGATCTCGGCGCCCCGCCGCACGAAGTCTTTGCGTCTTTCGACATCACGCCGATAGCAGCAGCGTCAATAGGACAAGTTCATAAGGCTTCGCTGGAAGACGGCACTCAGGTTATTGTCAAAATCCGCCGTCCCGGCATCCGACCTACCGTCGAAGCGGATTTGCGCCTACTCAACCAGATGACTGAAGTTGCAGCCCGGGAAATCAAAGATCTACGTCGTTATAATCCACAGGAAATCGTACGACAATTCACATTATCGATGCGCCGAGAATTGGATTTGGCCATTGAAGGGCGCAATAGCGAACGCATGCGCACCAACTTTAAAAAAAGCCGCACTATCATCATTCCCAAAGTGTATTGGCAATGGACTTGTGAACGCGTCAATGTTCAAGAATATATCGACGGCATTTCGGGCCATGATATCGATCGCATCGATGACTCGAATTTAGACCGGAAAGAACTGGCTAAAACCGGTGCCGATGCGGTGCTTAAAATGATTCTAGAAGACGGTTTTTTTCATGCCGACCCTCACCCCGGCAATTGTTTTTTTCTTTCCGGCAATCGCATCGCGTTTATCGATTTCGGCATGGTCGGCAGACTCACCGACGAGCGCAGGAATCAAGTCGTCAATCTGTTGCACGGCTTAGTGGAGCGCGATCCGGATATCGTCGTCAAAATTCTTTTGAAATGGGCCGACAAGTCGATGGCAAATAAAGACGCATTAACGCTGGAAGTCGACAATTTTATCGATCAGTACCACGATATCCCATTGAAAGACCTTCACATAGGGGAGTTGCTGATTAACTTGACGAATTTACTGCGCGATCATCAGCTCAATTTGCCGGCCGATCTCACATTATTGATTAAAACATTCATTACCTTGGAAGGCTTGGGGCGACAACTCGACCCGTCATTTAATCTGGTCATAGCGGCAACCCCGCTACTCAAACGGGCGTTTCTACTCCGATACAATCCCGAAGCCATGGCGAGACGCGGTTTTAAATCGGCGGCTGGGCTCGTTGAAATGCTAAGCGAGTTACCGGAAGATATGCACCGAATTATGGAGGATTTGCGGCGAGGCGCGTTGAGCGTTCGCCTGGACATCACGCGACCGGAATGGCTGGGCAAGGAGCTCGACCGTGTGGTGAATCGAATTTCCGTCAGCCTAGTTACTGCGGCAATGATTATCGGCAGTTCTATTGTCTCGACCGTTGAAGGCGGCGCATCATCGTTTATCGGCTTGACCGCTTTCGTCGGTGCACTATTCGGAGGGATTTGGCTACTCTTTTCTATTTGGCGTAGCGGTTAAAATGTGAGTCCATTTAATCACAGAAACCGCGCCGATTACGCTGTAAGCGTCGACTGTCAGTTCACGACTAATACTCAAATATTTTTACAATGTCGGGTAAATATCATTTAGCTCAGCGTAAATCCGCTCATCCTTCGACAGCCCTCAGGAAACAGCTTTTTATATATTTAATATCAATGACTTGCCAATAATTAAAAATACGTCAAATAGCCACTGTTTCATAGTAACGCCACGCGACCGAAGGGCGCTTACTTTGATCAGGACAAACGGATTTACCTTTCCCCGTAAAGACAAGATTCACTGTGTACTCATCTCAGCAATTCCCAATTTGGAGATCAAAAAGGGTGTGGGGTATGCTTGGCGAGGATGGCGTGAATGCAGATTTTGCAGGGGCAAAAATCTGCCCTGCCGCCGACACCTGTCAATCGAGTCACCGAACCCTCCATAGAATAAGGAAGTTATTTACGACCAAATCCTAAGCATCGAATAATAGCCCTAAGAGCACAAAACATAAGACCGGTAAGGTCATGCTCGCTTAAGAGAAGCAACAGTTGCTCTAATAAATTCTCTTTCCGGTTTTTGTTGATTTAAAAATTGATTGAATAACATCAAAATGCCATGCGTATTGATATGAACATGTGCGCCGTAGCCCGTCATAACTAAAAATTCCTGATGCACCCTGTCAATAAACTGTGCGCGCTGTTGTGCTTGAAGTTGAGAATCCATATAAATATCCCCTTAAAATTGAATAAATCTTTTTTATTTCCGTTGAGGACATTATCCTATTTCTTGAATAATTTCCGAGCAATTGAGAGCAAAATTGAAAATTTATTGATTAACACTACTGAAAAATCATCTTTATGAAAGCACAAATAAGCATCAAAAAAACTTTCACCCAGAGCCCAGTCGAAACATAGACGGACACCCCTGCGCCGAATTTTGATCTACGGCGGGTGTAACAGATTACTTAGGAACGAGCATGAAATAACTTCGACAACTGTTGGAAGGGGGTTTGGTAACTCGACCGATAGGCGTCGGCGGCAGGGCAGATTTTTGCTCCATGCAAAATCTGCATTCATGCCGTCCTTGGCAATCAGTCGCCGCCGTCAAGCCTGGACGTATTCACCCAGCACCTAAATTCCATAGCCCATTGGCTATAGTTAACTATCTTGGATAATTTAGGTACTGGGTTCACGACGCCCTGTCAAGCGAATCACCCCGAACCACCAGCAATTCCCAGTTTGAGCAGTTTCGCCGATTTTAGGGTGTGGGTTGGCCGTTTTTAGCTTGATGCGTATGTCGCTAAGCCCCGACGAGCAATTTACATGTCTTTAAAAACTAAATCTAAAGGCAAAGCCTTGATAGTCTCACTGGTCAAACCAGTGGCTTACCTGTCAACGAGTTATTTTGTGCATATCCCTTACCCATCATCCTAATAAAAAGCATTTCGTCCACGAAACGCACGAAAATCACAGAATATTCAATTAGTTATGATTTTCAAGCTACTTACCCAATGAGTGACTCTAGTGGCTTATGCAACCGTATGTTTACTTTCGTGTATTTCGTGATTTTCGTGGACTGACTGCCGAATTTAGGATCATGCAAATAGATTCAAAATTCCTGAACTAACTATCGCATTTGCATTATCGACATCTTCGCTAGCATTAGCCGCACTATCCGAATTTCCGAAGGCATTGGGTCCTCGGCTATTTTTCTGTCCGCCTTCGTTTTGCTGTTGAGCGGCTTGACCAAATCCGGGTAGCTTAGCTTGTTCGCCAAGCGAAGCTTGAGTCACGCTAATCTCAGCTACATTCAACTGTTGAGCTCCCATCATTTCACGTAACTTCGGGATCGCGGCTTCTATGGCTTCTTTGACCGCAGCTTGTTGAGCGGAAAATGCGATTGTTGTTTGATCCTGATTCATATCGATACGAATTGAAATAGGCCCGAGATGCTGAGGATTTAGCTTAAGTTCGGCAAACGGCATGGCCCGATTATTCATCCAAACAATCCGTTCGCCTAGCTCCTGGTCCCATTCGGGATGCGCCATCGGCTTGCTCATTGCCGGTGCCTCGATTTTTGTTTGACCGGCAATTTGTCGGTGTAATTGAGCCATATCCAATGCCATTTTCGGAACCGGTTTCTCAACAGCCGCAGAAGGCGCTAATTTTTTTTCAATACTTGCGGTTTCGGAATCGGTCTTGGCATGCAGGTCAACAGCCTTTGCGTCAGTCGATACTTTGCTTTCCCCAGCAAGACGCTGTTCTTCGATCAGCGACTTGCCATTGCTCAGCTCCTCTCCGTTTTGTAATATATTTTTGATTAATTTAGGAATATTTCCATCACTATCGGTAATCCCAGTATCGTCGCTCTGGTTCTCAAGCGGCAATTTAGTATTTGCATCGACCGCCAGTATCGTCTCATCCGGACTTTTAATAATATTCAAAGGCATCGTCGATACCGGAATGGCCTGCGTATTGTCCAAGACGTTGTGATCGGACCTCATCGTCGCCGGCATGGCTTGCGCATCTTTCAGAACGGTGCGCTCAAGCCTCTTCGTTGTCTGCAATATATTTTTGATTAATTTAGGAATATTTCCTTCACCATCGGTAGTCCCGGTATCGTCCAGATCCTCAAGCGGCAACTTAGTATTTGCATCGACCGCCAGTATCGTCTCATCCGGATTTTTAATCATGCTCAGAGGCATCGTCGTTACCGGCATGGCTTCCATATTTTTCAGAACGGTGCGCTCAAGCCTCTTCCTAGTTTGCAATATATCTCTGATTAACTTAGGAATATTTCCTTCACCATCGGCAATCCCGGTATCGTCCTGATCCTCAAGCGGCAACTTAGTATTTGCATCGACCGCCAATATCGTTTCATCCGGATTTTTGATAATGCTCAGAGGCATCGTCGTTACCGGAATGGCTTCCATATTTTTCAGAACGGTGCGCTCAAGCCTCTTCGTTGTTTGCAATATATCTCTGATTAACTTAGGAATATTTCCTTCACCATCGGTAGTCCCGGTATCGTCCAGGTCCTCAAGCGGCAACTTAGGATTTGCATCGACCGCCAGTATCGTCTCATCCGGATTTTTAATCATGCTCAGAGGCATCGTCGTTACCGGCATGTCAGTGGGGCCTTCCTCGGCAGAAAGATCGAATATCCTCGCTTCATCCGTTTCGGCCCGGTCAACATTGCCGAACATACCAGCCGAACTCTCGGTCGCAGCCTCAATATGAGAGAGCACTTCGTTTAACGTCCTCATGGTTTTCTCTAAATCGATTTCTTGATCGAAACTCCCCGAGGCCGGCAATTTATTGCCCAATAAACCGGCAATTTCTTGCATGGCAGAACTCATTTGTTCGGAATCAAAACTTGTTAACTGTGTTAATTGTTCGGTTAATTCCGCTAAATCAGTCATTGGCAACGTTAAATTTTCCTGCGACTCAGACTGTGCGAGCAAACCGATCTGAGCCATCAAGGTTGTAGCAAAGTCACCGGATGTTTTATCTTCTCCCTGAAAAAGCCGGCCTAAATTTTCTTTGCCGACCGAACCGGATAACATCGTCAATAAATTTAAAGCGTTCATATACTTTTCCTCTTAACTATTACTGATTTATCCAGCATTTTTCGTGCCGCCGCGTTGTCCTGAGGCGACTCTGTCATCCTGTTCGGTCTGCTCGCGTCTATCTAACTGTTTAATTTCATCAGCTTGCGCCGCATCAAATAATTTTGACAAACTCTTAGTTCGATTGTGCAGCCCTATCCAATTACCGCGTACACGACTTAACTCCGTTTCCAATGACTGTAGCGCCTGCTCCTGTCCGTTAATCGCTCGATCGAGCTTATCCAAAAAAGACTTAAACTCCAGCAATTGTCCAACCCTAGCGCCGGCTTTACAGAAAGCATCGAATTTTTCCTGATATTCCTGACGATAATTAATCAAATGATCGAGCTGCATTTGCAATTGAACTTGTTTTTTTTGCACTTGCCCGAATGTTTCCAAGGCTTTTTTTTCCTGGGTAACATTTAACTCGACAATCGTTTTCAGGCGTTCGGACTTTTTCATTTTATTGATAACTACCGTAGCGAAGAATCGCTCATGAAATAACTTGAACAACTATCCTGACGCAGGGGCGGTTAGCGGTGAATAGTGAATAGTGAATAGTGAATAGTGAATAGTGAATAGTGAATAGTGAATAGTGAATAGTGAATAGTGAAATGGTGCGGCATTTTAACTACTTGTCAAGCCCTAATTTCCTCTTTCCTCTTTCCTCTTTCCTCTTTCCTCTTTCACCTTTCACCCTTCACCCTTCACCGCATTCTCAAGCAAATCGGACAACTCCAAGATACTTCGACTCAGGTCCACCGGCTCATTCATGTCTTGTTGCAAAAAAGTCCTAATCGCCGGTATTTTCTCAATCGCCAAATCGATATTCGGATTCGAGCCGGGTTTGTATGCGCCAACGCTGATGAGGTCTCTGTTTTGCTGATATAGCGAATACAATCCTCTCAATTTGCGCACCATTCGCAAATGATCGTCATCGACGATATCCGGCAAAACCCTACTGACCGAGGCCTCGATATCGATCGCCGGAAAATGCCCGGACTCCGCCAACTCCCGAGTTAGCACGATGTGCCCGTCCAATACGCCGCGAGCCGAGTCGGCAACAGGATCGTTAGGATCATCGCCTTCGGTCAGTACGGTATAAAAAGCCGTAATCGAGCCGCCGCCTTCATCGCCGTTTCCGGCCCGTTCTACTAAACGAGGCAACTTGGCAAATACCGAAGGCGGGTAACCTTTAGTGGCAGGCGGTTCATCGATGGCGAGCGCGATTTCTCGGTGAGCTTGAGCATAACGAGTCAATGAATCCATCAGCAGTAAAACATCCAAACCCTGATCTCGAAAATATTCGGCAATACTGGTTGCAAGCAAAGCGCCATTCGCCCGCATCAATGGAGGATAGTCTGCCGGCGTCGCGACAACGACAGAGCGACTAAGCCCTTCGGCACCCAGAATTTTTTGCACGAACTCGTTAACCTCACGCCCCCGCTCACCAATAAGCCCCACCACGACGACGTCGGCATTGGTAAATTTAGTCATCATGCCCAGCAAAACGCTCTTGCCGACGCCGGTTCCGGCAAATAAGCCCATCCTTTGCCCTCGACCGACGCACAACAAGGCATTGATTGCTCTAACACCGACATCGAGCGCTTCACGGATCGGCTTACGGCTAAGCGGGTTGACCGGAACGCCGGTAAGCGAAACCTGCGCATCGGTCTTCAAAGGTCCCTTACCGTCCAGAGCATTACCAGCCCCATCCAATACTCGGCCCAGCAAGCTAAAACCGACTCTGGCCAAATATTCCTTGCTCATCGGAATGACGCGGCAGTCCGGTTCCAAGCCATAAGGATCACCGGTCGGCATTAGAAACAAACGATCGCCGGAAAAGCCGACGACTTCGGCTTCGATAACCCTGCCCGCTTTAGTTTGTACTTGACAACGAGAACCGATGGGAGCCCTACAACCGACAGCCTCGAGTGTCAATCCGACCATTCTGGATAGCTTGCCTTCCACGATCAGTTCCGGTGGCTGAACCAACCGATTGGCGTAAGGTTTTAATTTACCGAGCCAAATCTCGTTTCGATCTAGCGAAGACTTCATGATGTTTCGTCCCTAATCCGTTCATCGCCGAGCATTTGAGCAATAACGGCCGCCAGACGTCTTTCGACCGAGGCATCGACATGAGACTGCTCCGCATCCACATGACAACCGCCGCGACTGAGCAGAGGATCTTCTTTGATCTTCCAAGGCGCCGGACGATCGTTCAACAAAAACACCGACCGTACCAATTCCGCATCGTCAGGATGTAAAGTTAATGTTATTTCCCGCGTTGCGATAGGTAATACATTGACGGCCTCTCTAACCGTCGCCACAATTTGCCCCGGATCCGATTTGATTTCACGACGAACCAACTGCTTGGCTATCGCTATCGACAAATCCACCAGCTCTTTTTCGACTTCTTCATCCAGTGCATTCAAAGGTTCGCTGAGCGTCTCCAATATTTCGGCTAATTGCAAACCTTGTTCGCGCAGTCGATGTATGTTTTCATCATAACCCTTTTTCAAACCTTCCTCGTACCCTTGCAACCGCCCTTCTTCGTAACCTTGCTTAAAACCCTCTTCTTTGCCTGTGGCGAAAGCTTCCTCATAGGCTTGCTGTTGCATTGCTTCAATATCTTGGACGGTCATCACCGGGCTGCGCGCTTTATCAGCTTCGCTTGACTTCGAGCGTTCTCGTCCCGACACATCGGGCATGTCCCAAAGACGCAATGCCTCCAGTTCGTCATCGGTGAAACCCGACTGTTTAGACGAGCTCATCGCCACTGCCGCTGCCTAACATGATTTCTCCGGCATCTGCCAACTTCTTCGCGATTCCGAGTATTTCTTTCTGCGCCGATTCGACCTCGCTGAGCCTCGCCGGCGGCGCCGCCTCTAGATCGTCTTTCAGCATTTCGGCGGCTCGACGCGACATATTGCCGAATATTTTGCCTTTCAAGCTGTCATCAACACCACGCAATGCCAACAGCAAACGATCGGTCGATATTTCTCGCAATAGCGTTTGAATACCCCTATCGTCAACCGTCGCAAGATCCTCGAAGACAAACATCTTATCCATGATTTCCTGCCCCAGCACGGCATTATTATCATTGATATCTTCCATGATCTGCTCGCTGACCGAGCCTTCCATGAAGTTCAGAATATTTGCCACGGTATCGACGCCGCCGACCGATGACGATTTCATGCCATCGCTACCCGTCAATTGTTTTTCCATAATTTCATCCAATTCCTTTAATGCCGCCGGCTGTATACCTTCCATCGTCGCAATGCGCATCAGAATATCCGAACGCATGTTTTCCGGTAATAAGGCTAAAACATCGGCTGCCTGGTCACTATCCAATAGCGATAGAATGATCGCGACAATCTGAGGATGCTCCAAACGTATCAGATCGGCAATCGACCGTGTATCCAACCATTTCAATTGCTCAATCCCTTTGCTGTTCGCACCCAGCAAGATTCTATCAATAATACTTCCTGCCTTATCGGCCCCTAAGGCCCCCGTCAGCATGTTTCGAATAAATTCGTCCGAATTAATGCCCAAGCCGGTTTCATCCTTGATTCGAGTAATGAATTCTTCAAGCACGGCATCCACCATTTCCGGTGAAATAGCGCCAAGTCCAGCCATGGTTGACCCGATCAGCTGCACTTCTTTAGGTCCCATGTGCTTCAGTACCGCGGATGCACGCTCCTGTCCCACAGCTAAAAGCAGCAGCGCTGCACGCTGCGGATAGGTCAAATCGAGTTCTTTCTCAGACATCTTGCTTGGCCCAATTCTTAATGATCTGTGCTACTAATTGAGGATCTTCGTCAACTAATTTTTGCACATACTCCAACCGTTTCTCGTAACTCTGAGGCGCTTCCAGCAGCAACAGATCTTCGGTCTCGGAAGACAGCCCAAGCTGCCGCTTCTCGGCCTCATCTGCAGGCACCGCGTAAGGCACTCCTTTTTCGTCAAATGCAACGGCGCCGCCCATGGCTTCGGCTTCCGCTTTTGCCAGCGCCAATGCCGCGGCTTTCCGTTCTTCTTCAGTACGGCCTATTAACCCTTGCATGGTCGGCTTTAGAACGCCGAAAATCAAAAATAAAATAACCGCGGCAGCCGCCAACTGCTTTAAGGCGTCAATAAACCAAGATTGTTCCCAAAGCGGCGCATCTGGCAATGCTTCAAGTTCATCCGCCACCCTGAATGCAACATTGGATACGGTCACTTGATCGCCGCGGCTACTATCGAAACCGACCGCTTGCCTGACCAAATCGCTCAGTCGGATGATATCCTCTTGAGGATAAGGTTCGCTAGCGATACTCCCATCTTCGCGAACGACAGAGCGGTTATCGACAACCACGGCCACAGACAATCGCTTGAGTACACCGCCGGCAAGACGAGTGTGCGTGATAGTTTTATCGAGTTCGTAATTCCGCGTGGCACTCTTGCTAGAGGATCCTGACGATCCCCCCGGCGTTTCGGCACCTTCACCGGTTGCCACTTCAGGCGCTATACCGGCCGGCGGCGGCTGGTTAGTCAACGCCCCCGGCACACCCTGAATGGCTCCCATGGAACTAAGATCCTCCTGAGTCTGCTCACTACGTAGCGCCGGCAAGTCGGGGTTAAACATTTCTTGGGTTCTTTCAGTCACGGAAAAGTCGACATCGGCCGATATTTGCGTGCGTAAACCATTGGCGCCAACTAACGGCGTCAAAATATTTTCGATGCGCGCCATTAAATGTTCTTCGATATTTTTCTTGTATTCAAACTGCTTCGAAGTCATTGAGATATCGGAATCGGTTCCTTTAGCATTGAGCAAACGCCCGGTTTGATCGACGACCGTCACTTGCCCTGCTTCCATTAAGGGAACGCTGGAAGCGACTAGATGAATAATCGATTCGATTTGTCCTTTATCCAAGGTTCTGCCCGGATATAGGTTGACCATGACAGAGGCGCTGGGTTTTTTCTGCTGCCTAACGAATACCGACTGTTTTGGCATCGCCAATATCACCCTTGCCGCCTTAACACTTTGAATTGTCATGATCGTACGCGCAATTTCCCCTTCCAATGCCCGCTGAAAACGCATTTGTTCAATATTCTTGCTGGTTCCGAAGCCTTGCTCTTGATCGAGTAGTTCGTAACCTAAACTGGTACTCCGCGGCAAGCCTTGAGCGGCCAGTCTCAATTTTAATTCGCGAACATCCGCCCCCGGAACCATGATTGCTCCCGATCCGGATTCGACTTTGTATTTAATGCCTTCTTTATCCAATGCCTCAATTATCTCCGCCGCATCTTTTTCGGCAATGCCGGCGAACAATAAATTGTAGGAGGGTTCTTGCGACCACAGCACGATCGCCACAGCCACCGCAACGCTGAAAGCAAATCCGAGCATCAAACCTATCTGACGAGCCATTGTCAGCCCAGCCAAACCTTTCAACAACGGATTACCGGTATCAACTTCCCTTGCCTGGGGAGTGGACGTTCCGACTAATTCATTTGCACCTTGCTCGCTCATCTTAATTCACTGCCTGCCTACATCGGCATATTCATGACATCTTTATAGGCATCGACCAGTTTATTTCTAACCTGAACCATGGCCTGAAAGGACACGCTGGCTTTTTGCATGGCCACCATCACTTCGGCCAAGCTAGCATCCGACTCTCCGGTTTCGAATGCTGTGGACATCGCACTTGCAGTCGCTTGCTGCGTATTCACCGAATCGATCGATTGTTTCAACAACGAAGCAAAGTTAACCTGATCGCTATTTTCCAACACTTGCGGCTTTACACCCGCCCCGGCCTCGATAGACATCCGGCGCATTTGCGCCAGCACTTGATTGACATTCATTTCACTCATGACCATTCTCAATTATTCAAACACGACTTTCTAACTTAAAAAGCAAAATTCAGGCCATCAAGCCGAACATGGAATAGCAATGCCGGATTCTTTCATTCTGGCAATTTTATAGCGTAGTGTTCTAGGACTAATACCTAATTTTTCGGCCGTGGTTTTACGACTACCATTTTCGGTCAGTAACGTTTGCAAGATCATTTTTTCCTCTGCAGAGCGCACTTGATCACCTAAAGAAGACGCGTCTTCGGAACTATCGACACAAGCGTTTTCGATGACGGTTTCAGACATGGCATGCAGATCTACATGCTCCTCGAAGATTAAATCTTCTACTGCGATTCGCTTACCGCTTTTTAAAATCAACGCCCGCTGCATCACGTTTTCCAATTCTCTTACATTACCCGGCCATGAATAATTTTGTATTTTATCTAATGCTTCACGATCGAAAACGGCCTCGCACGCCGCGTCGAAACCATGACGCCGTAACATCTCGATAGCCAACGGCACAATATCGCCAGGGCGCTCTCGCAATGCCGGTATTCTCAGCGGAAATACACTCAAACGATAATATAAATCTTCTCTAAATAAACCCTGCTCGACAGATTGCTTCAATTTGCGATTGGTTGCCGCCAAAATTCTGACGTTCAATTCAATCTTTCTATGACTGCCGATGCGTTCCACTTCTTTTTCCTGTAAAACGCGCAATAATTTAGCCTGTAAGCCTAAATCCATCTCGGCGATTTCATCCAGCAGCAATGTTCCATCCTGAGCCAGCTCGAATTTTCCCGGCATCGATTGTACCGCGCCGGTAAAAGCGCCTTTATCGTAGCCGAACAACATCGCTTCCAACATATTATCCGGAATAGCGGCACAATTGACCGCGACAAAAGGCCCGCCGCGATACGGCGATTGCTCGTGTATGGCGCGTGCAACAACCTCCTTACCGGTACCGCTTTCTCCCTGCAACAGCACCGTGACATGGGTTTGCGCAACGCGCTCGATCAAACGATAAAGTTTTTGCATCGCCGGATCCGGCCCTATCGCAAACCCAGCAGTAGGTGCATCGACAACGGCAAATACGGCCACTTTATCGATTAAAGCCGAAGCCTCGAAAGGCTTAACCAAATAATCGACTGCTCCTTCCTGCATCGCCCTAACCGCTTTAGGCACAGTTCCATAAGCCGTCATCAACAATACCGGAAGCCCCGGATGCAGAGCGTGTATGTTACGCAACAGCTCAAAGCCGTCCATCACCGGCATTTGCACATCGCTAACAACCAACTTTACTCGGTTACGCCCGAGCTTTGCCAATGCTTCCGTTCCATTATGCGCCGCCAATACTCGGTATCCTTCAAGTTCTAGCGTATCCGAAAGCGCCTCGCATAGATCGGGATCGTCTTCGACAATCAATACGTCATATTGCTTCATCATATAACTCCTCGAACTTAGCCTGCCTTCCCGAAAACCCGCCGGGTAATGCCGGTTTCGTATCCCAGGCAATCGGCAATTCCAATTCAAACACGGTCCCCATGCCCGGCACCGAGTCGCAACTCACCTTGCCGTGATGCGCTCTAACAACGCTGTCGACAACGGCAAGCCCTAAACCTGTGCCGCTGCTTTTCGTGGTATAAAAAGGTTCGAATACCCTCTGATACAAAGCCTTTTCAATGCCCGGTCCGGTATCGCGAACGGTAAAGATAATTTTTTGCCGCGAAGACCGTTCCACCGTCAACGCAACAACACCTTTTCCAGCACAGGCCTCAAAGGCATTGTTCAATAAATTCATAATCGCACCGCGTAATGCCGGCTCGTTACCCGTCAATATCTCGAAGCCCGCCTCATTTTTGAGGTTAAATTCAACAGAGTTACAGGCTGCTAAGCGGTCCGTCATTGCATCTTCGACATTGCCTAGCAAGTCATGCAGTGCGAAAGTCGCCATCGACAAACGCCCTTCCTTCGCGAAAATCAGCATATCGTTCACCTGTCTTTCTAAATAATGCAGGCGTTCGAGAATCTTGCTTGAAAATTGTTGCCGTTTGCTCTCGCCTATACCGGGCCTTGACATTTGCGAAGCATACAAAATAGCGGTCGATAACGGTGTTCTGACTTGATGAGCCAGGCTCGCGATCATTTCGCCCATTGCCGATAAATTATTTTGCCTATCGACCAGATCCTGCAAGACCCGCATTTCGCTTACGTCAGACAACAAAACCAGTTGCCCCGCGCCTTCAGTCAATGCGTTATAACTCAAGCCGACACGCTTACCGCTCGGTAATTGCCGCTCGTGGGGGTTCTCGGAAACCGATTTAAGACTGCGTCCGGCTACTTCAGACCAAGGCCTTTGCAATAATGGCTCACCTAAATATTCGAGCGCTGTGGGGTTGCAATCGGCGACTTTGCCGGAAGGATCGATAATCAAAATACCGGCCGGTAAAGCGGCGAGTATTTGCCGTAAACGTGCCGCGAATTTTTCGTTTTCCAATAGCGTTTTAAGTCTCTCGCTACGTGCTGCGGCCAACTCATCGCTCAGTTTTGCGACTTGCCGCTCCAAATTTTGATAGGAAACCGTTAAGTCTTGAGACAACTCGTTGAAAAGTCGAAAGGCATCGGCGAGTTGTTCGGTTTTGTTGTGGGATTGTGAAATCGTTGATGAAGACATAAACTGATCGCTCCGGATGGTTCAATCAGATTAGAGCAAAATACGGACCACTTTATTTCAACCGTACACTCAACGACTTACCGTTAAACTCCTATTCCCTTCGTCAAAAATCTGTCGGCGTTATCGCTGCAGATCGTATTTACGAAGCTTTTCGACTAGCGTCGTTCTCTGCATTTTCAAGCGCTTGGCGGCATGCGCAACCACGCCGTTACATTCTTCCAGAGCCTGACGGATTAAATCGCTTTCCATGTCGCTTAAATATTCCTTCAAATCGATACCTTGCTTGGGTAATTGAAAAACTCCCGAGGAACTTCCCCCCGGATCGGTATTCCTGCGAACGGATTCCGGTTCGAATGAATCTTCCGTGACGATTTTTATGTTCTCCGGTACGACATAATGCTGAAACTTTTCCGGCAAGTCTTCTGCGTCAACTAAACCGTTCGGTTTGATAATCGCGAGTCTTTCGATCAAATTAGCCAACTCCCTCACATTACCCGGCCATTGATGTTGCATTAATAGCGCAATCGCCGCATCGGTCAACCGCACGGAACCGCGATTCTCGGACGCCATTCTCTGTATCAAATCCTTTGCCAACAAAGGTATATCCTCGGCCCTATCTCTCAATGCCGGCATTTCGATCGGAAAAACGTTCAACCGGTAAAACAAATCCTCCCGAAACCGATTTTCTTTGATTTCGTCGTCCAATTTTCGATGCGTCGCGGCAATGATACGAACGTTACAATGCATTGTTTTATTGCTACCGACCCGTTCGAATGTCCGTTCTTGCAACACTCGCAATAGCTTGACCTGCATTGCCATCGGCATATCACCGATCTCGTCGAGAAACAACGTACCGCCTTCGGCCAATTCAAAACGGCCTTGCCGGGTCGATAACGCGCCTGTAAAAGCGCCTTTTTCATGCCCGAATAGCTCGCTCTCCAACAATTCGCCCGGAATCGCACCGCAATTAATCGGCACGAACGGCTGATTGCTGCGTAACGACCAGTCATGCACAGCCCTAGCGACGACTTCTTTACCGGTACCAGACTCGCCCAAAATTAATACTGTTGCATCAGACTCGGCGACTTGATCAATGAGTTTACACACCTCGATAATCGCCTTGCTATTACCCTTGAGACGTTGCTTCGACGATAAGCGCCGCTCGTAAACTCGTCTATCAAGGGCATGGCGGAGTATTTGTCCGTTATAGATCGAAGCTAATATTTCATCTAATAATTTCTTCAATGCAGCATGAGTGGTCGGCCATACCAATTGTTGAAACAGCATATCTTCGACTGCCGTAGGCAGCGCCGCAGCAACATCCTTATTTTTCAACAAAATCACCGGAGCCCGTTCGGTCTTCTCCAAGACGGATTTTATAAGCGAAGCTTGCTTATCGATCGAATCGCCAATAAATACGGCAATTAAATCATCGCCGCAGCGTTCGATACCCTCGGTAATAGCGGTTGGAAGAGCCATTTCCACCCGGTGCTCCATAAATTCTAATACCGCTTTGAATTGAAGCGCTCTGGTTTGATTATCATCGATCAATACAATACACGGCCAAGCCATAATTCTTTTTTACCTGAAATATCCGTCTATCTTTGCGCGAGTATCCCGCGCTCTAAAATTTGGACTAGAAAATACGTCGAATGAAGGTTTTTTTCGCATGATGCCAAAAAAATCGGCATGCGGTAAGAGGTTAGCCTATTTTGATAAAAAATCCTTAACAATTCACGGCAAACGATATGAATTGCACCATCTAAAACCAAGCCATTATAAAAAGATCCTATAAATTTGTTGCTTATATCCTTTGCGAACAAAATAACTGCTGTTTAAGCCTATAGGCGCCAACTTAAGAAAAAACGCATCATTCCGCAAGGGATGGCAATACGTAGCTTCACATTCATGCAGATATGACGAATAATGCTTCAAATTCGCCATAGATATAGACACGTAGGATTTGCAAGACGTTATTTATCATGAAATCCTTAGTTGACACTTATGCGTTTAAGACCTGCAATGATCGCCTCGACAGACATAAGCCCGCCGTTACTAAAATAAACGATTTTTCAATTCGATCGAAGTTGTATCGTCAATATTTCAAGCCTATCGTAGCAAAAAACAGAAACATCTCAGCTTCAGACTTGACAAAATTTCGTTATTAGAGAAACTAAAGCAGTTTTTTAAAATTAGAGCACCCCCTTGAACGATATTCCCCTTAGTATACTTTTCGGCACACTGGCACTTCTTCTTTTACTCTCGGCCTTTTTTTCCGGATCGGAAACAGCCCTAATGACTATCAACCGTTATCGGCTGAAACATTTGGTAAAAAAACGCCATCGCGGGGCAACGAAAGCCCACAAACTTCTCAAGCGTCCCGACCGCCTGATCGGGCTGATATTATTAGGAAACAATTTCGTTAACGTCCTAGCTTCTTCTATTGTTACCGTCATTTCCATTCGCTTGGGCGGTGAATCGGCGATTGCCATCGGCGCCGGCGCGCTAACCTTGGCCATTCTAATCTTTTCCGAAGTGACGCCAAAGACTTTAGCCGCGATCAGACCCGAATCGTTAGCCTTCATATCCGCGTGGATTTACGTACCATTATTAAAGATATTTTATCCTATCGTTTGGATCGTCAATCTTATCTGCAATCTATTGCTTAGAATGTTCGGTATTCATGTCTCGAAAAACAGGCAAGAAACCATTAATAAAGAAGAGCTCAAAAGCATCGTATCGGAAGCCGATAGTTTAATGCCCACACGTTATCACAATATGATGCTGAGCATTTTAAACCTGGAGTCCGCTACGGTCGAAGACGTTATGACGCCGCGCAATGAAATCATCGGCATCGACTTGGAAGACCCCATTGAAACGATTATCGAGTTTATTCAAAATAGTAAACATACACGCTTACCCGTCTATAAAAAAAGTATCGATAGAGTACTCGGCTTTCTGCATTTACGAACGGCGCTGTCGTTCAGCAATCAGCCGGAATTCGATAAGCAACAAATTACCAAAAACCTTATCAAGCCTTATTTCATTCCTGAAAACACGCCGTTACACACACAAATGCAATATTTCAAGAACGAAAGAATTCGTATCGGACTGGTGGTCGACGAGTACGGCGATGTTCTAGGATTGGTTACATTAGAAGATTTATTGCAAGAAATCGTGGGTGAATTAGTCAACGAAGACTTAGGCGTCCTCAAACAGCCCGACGGCAGTTACCTGGTCGATGCCAGCTTGACCGTACGCGAATTAAACCGCATCGCCAATTGGGAACTTCCTACCGAAGGCCCGAAAACAATCAACGGATTGATTATCGAATTCATGGAAACCATCCCGGAACCGGGAACCAGTTTAAAATTGCACGGTTATCCGGTAGAAATCATCAAACGTAACAAAAACTCGGTGACTCAAGTCAAGTTTCTTCCGTTTAAGACAGCCCATCATTAGCGCTATTTTTTTGCATGCGTTATCACAGGATTTTTTGGGCAACTGAATTAATACGGTCTATACTTTACATCTGATAGTTAAGTACTCGCGGATACCATGGCAAAATTCACCGTTTTTTTCAAAGATAAAGCGATCGATTCGGTATTGTTTGAATCGGGCGTTATGCATATCGGCCGCGACGAAAGCAATGATCTGACACTCAACAGCTTGGCCGTAGCTCCGGCACATGCTGCCGCGATTATTAAGCAAAACGGTTGCCTAATCAAACAACTCAACGATGATTTTCCATTGATCGTCAATGGCGAAAAGCTTAAAGAATGCCTTCTTAATAATAACGACCGCATTACCCTTGGAAAATATTCGCTGATCTTTAATACCACGGAATCGGTGGCCGAAATACCCAAGCACGAAAGTCCCGAGGTTAACCAGCTGAATCAGGAAATCGAGCACAACCTGAACCTGCCCGAAGCTAACCTTCAGGTCATGGACGGACAGCATATCGGACGAATTCTTCCCATGAAAAAAGCCATGACTCGATTAGGACGAAACGGCGGAGGAATTGCCGTTATCGCCCGACGAAAAGAAGGTTACTTTATTTCTTCGCTGGAAAATAACTCGAACATGACGATCAATAATCAGCCATTGGGCGATAAAACCGTAAAGTTGAATAACAACGACCTGATTGTTATCGACAATACGACCCTACAGTTTTTTCAAAATCCACACAAATGAAGATCTCACCCTCCGACAAACGCCGTTATCATCGTATTTTTTACGACACCCCTGCACAATTGAGCTGCGACGAAATAAACCAGCCGTGCAGACTGGTCGACCTTTCATTGAAAGGCTGCCTGCTTCGCTTCGACGGCCCTTGGCTAGGCGACTTGGAAAAAATTTATATGCTCACATTCAGCCTTTCCGAGGACAACACGATTGCAATGGCGCTAAGCATATCTCATATCGTCGATGACACCGCCGGGTTTAAATGCGAACACATCGACATCGATAGCATCACGCACTTAAGACGCCTCGTTGAATTGAATCTTGGCGATAGTGAATTATTGGAACGCGATTTACTTGCGCTGACCGAACTCGAGCTTTGAGCAGCTTCCAGGCTATAAGCGCGCGGGACAAGCCATTAGCACTCAATCTCGCCCAATACATCCAATGCCTCCGCCAAATTAGTAACCGGGTAAATTCTTAATCCTTCAACGGCTTTTTTAGGGGCATTACTCTTCGGAATGACTGCCCTCTTAAAGCCGTGCTTGGCCGCATCGTTGATTCGCGCTAAACCGTTCGCAACCGGTCTAATTTCGCCATTCAAACCCAGCTCTCCGAAAAAAAACGTATCATGCGGAATGATTTTATCTTTCAAGCTCGATACGATGCCGACTACGATCGCCAGATCGGAACTGGTTTCGGTAACCTTGATGCCGCCGACCACATTCGCATAAATTTCATCATTCGCGGTAAATATACCGCCGTGTCTCGATAATATCGCCAGCAACATCGCCAACCGGTTCTGGTCGAAGCCCACTGCCAAGCGCCGTGGATTACCGTATTGACACTCGGTAACCAATGCTTGGATTTCGACCAACAGAGGACGGGTACCTTCCCACAGCACAGTCACGACACTACCCGAGGACGGCTTTTCGGCTCGGTTTAGGAACATCGCGGAAGGATTTTTAACCTCTTTGAGTCCGGTACCGTCCATCGCGAAAAAGCCCAATTCGCCAACGCTACCAAAACGATTCTTATCGGCTCTAAGCACCCTGAACCGAGCATCGTTAGTCGACGACAGCACCACTTGGGTATCGACAATATGACTGAGGGTCATCGGCCCCGCCAACGATTGGTCCTTCGTAACATGACCGACCATGAATACCGAGACATTATGCCGCTTAGCATATTGAGTCAGATAACTTGCAGACTCTCTAACTTGAGATACCGACCCCGGGGCAGAGTCGGTATCGTGGGTATACATGACCTGTATCGAATCGATCACTAAAACCTGCGGGTTGATTTCGTCCAGTACATCGCACACACTCTGCACAGAAGTTTCCGCGAGCATGTTGATCCGTTCGCCGGACACGTTCAGTCGGTGGGCCCGCTCGGCGATTTGTTGCAAGGATTCTTCGCCTGAAACATAGAGAACATCAATCCCTCGCCGGGCCATATCGGCAATCGCCTGAAGTAATATAGTACTCTTACCGGCCCCCGGTGCGCCGCCGATCAGCGTTACGCTGCCTCTGACGACACCGCCCCCCAAAACCCTATCGAACTCGGAAATACCGGTCGAGAGCCGTTCCGCCTGAGCCAAATCGACATCGGACAATGCTTGCACGGATGACTTAATCCCGGAATAACCATCCGTTCTTTTATTCCGCTCGGATTTGCCCGAACCAAGCCGCACTTCTTTAATTGAATTCCAGGCTCCACAGGCCGTGCATTGCCCGTTCCAACGAGGGTAATCGGCACCGCACTCCTCGCATACGAAGGCCATTTTAGTTTTTTTACTCATACTGGATGACAATTACATCTATCGCATCAAGTTTCGGCAGAGGGTAAACATATTTAAAGCCTAATTTAAGCGGCCTTGAATACGAACAATAATCGTGGCATCGGTTCCTAATCACTATTCTTGCGGTATACGATAACCGCGCCCGCGCAATGTTTCGATTGGCTTACTTGTCCCGTCGGGATCAAGCTTTTTTCTTAAACGACCAATAAAGACTTCGATCACGTTGCTGTCCCGATCGAAATCCTCTTCATAGATATGTTCAGTCAATACCGATTTTGATATGACTTCGCCTTTACGAAACATCAGATACTCAAGTACTTTGTATTCAAACGCGGTCAACTCGAGCCTCTCACCGGATACCCTGACCTCTTGTGCGGCAGTATCCAGCTCGATATTCGCGTGCTTTAAAACAGGATGCGCCTTGCCTCCGGAGCGCCTAATCAAGGCGTTTAGACGAGCTAGCAACTCTTCGTAATGAAAAGGCTTGACTAAATAATCATCGGCGCCGGCTTCAAGACCTTCCACCTTTTCCTGCCAGCGGCTTCTTGCGGTCAAGATCAATATAGGAATAACCACCTCATCCTTACGCAAACGTTTTATCAATTCGATGCCTGAAAAATCGGGAAGGCCTATATCGACGATGGCCGCATCGACCGGGTATTCCTTACCCAAATAATAACCGTCACTGCCTTTATTGGCCGTATCGACGGCAAAGCCCTTATCGGTTAAGAATTTTTTGATTTGCTCGCACAGAATTAATTCGTCTTCAACGACTAAAATACGCATCGTTCACTTCCTTTTACCTATCCCTACCTAATAATCGCCCTGTTTCGGCATCGATACGCTGATATTGTATTCTGCCGTCGGGTGTCAGGATTTTTATGACATGAACCTTTCGGTCTTCAATCGATTCGGTTTTAGCGCCCAGCACTTTGACTCTGCCGTCTTGACGAACTTGCTTGGTCGCTTCATCCAAACTCACCATCGCAACCATAAATTCGCTTCCGAATGAAACCGAGACAGGTAATAATGCGGTCATGAATACCACTTTGATTAAATTTGTCATTGCTAATCCAGCACCTTAAATTAATATTCGCATTTTGCCTTAAAAGCGACCAAGGCAACGATGCAGACCGAGCTTAAAGGGTTCATCTGAACCCTTACTGAATAAAAGGTTATTGAATCAACATTTTTTCGCCGAAGACACCCAGCGACTTGCCGAATGACGCACCGATTCTACCCGCTAACTTATCGAGTAAGCGCTCGGGCGGCGTAAAATTAACCAATTTTTCGGCGCCGATGACATGCTTGGCAACATAATTTGCACTACCGAAATCGTCGGCCAGACCCAATTCAACCCCTTCTTTCCCGGTCCAAACCATACCTGAAAATATCAAGTCAGTCTCTTTTAAACGTGTTCCACGACCTTCTTTCACCGCATCGATAAATTGCTGGTGCACTTGGCCGAGCAACTTCTGCATATGCTGAATTTCTTCTTCATCTACCGGTAAAAACGGATCGAGCATGCCTTTATGTTCCCCGGACGTCAGTAGACGTCGCTCTACCCCCAGTTTTTCTAGCGTATCGACGAAGCCGAAACCGTTCATCAACACGCCGATCGAACCGATCAGGCTGGCTTGATTCACATAAATTTTATCGGCAGCCGAAGCGACATAATAACCGCCGGACGCACAGATATCCCCGACAACCGATATAATCGGCAAATCGGGATATTCTTTTTTCAATTGTCTGATTTCGTGAAAAATATAGTCCGACTGCACAGGGCTCCCACCCGGTGAATTGACATTCAGAATGATGCCGCGCGTGCTATTGTCTTTCGCGGCTTGACGCAGCCCCTTGATAATACGGTCAGCATTGGCATCCTTATCCTCGGCAATCATGCCGACCACGTCAATTACCGCGGTATGGCCCTTAACGTCCAAACCCATCCCGATGTCGTCCTTCCACTTTGGAAACATAATTGCCGCAAAAATGGCAACCAAATACAAAAAAGTCAGCATTTTGAAAAAAATGCCCCAGCGCCTTGCTCTTCTTTGTTCCGTTATCGCCGCAAAAGCTAATTTTTCTATCGCTTCCCGCTCCCAACCGTCTTTCCGTTCCGATTTTGCAACGGCCTCGCTGTCATTATTGCTTTCCACTTGTTAACCTCAAATAAATTCCAGTAATTGTGATGTTTGTGCCAAACTAAATAGAGGGTCGTATTGCCGCAACAGTTCCGGGCTATGCGCACCGCAAGCAACGGCCGCCGAAACTATTCCCGCATTACGAGCCATTTGCAGATCATGAATCGAATCGCCGACCATCAAGGCTCGTTCGGCCGGAATTTCGAGGCGATCGATAATTTCTTGCAACATGACAGGAGCCGGCTTAGACGCGGTTTCGTCGGCACAACGAGTGATGTCGAATAAATGCTCGGTTCCGGTTTGCATCAAAGCCTTCTGCAAGCCTTTCCGCCCTTTTCCGGTAGCCACTGCCAACCGATAACCACTCGCTTTCAGGACATTTAGCATATCGAACACGCCTTTAAACAAATCGGCTCTGCTCAGCTGTTTGGCAAAAAATGCTCGGCCGTAATGCTCGATAAACGTATTCATGGCGTCCTTATCCGCTTCCGGAAACAGTTGTCGAACAGCATTATCGATACTCAAACCGATCACATCCTTCGCCATTTGATCCTCAGGCACCTCAAAACGGCATCGAACAGCGGCATCCTGCAAACAATACACGATCCAATCGATCGTATTGACCAGTGTTCCATCCCAATCAAAAATAATCAAATCAAAGCGTTTACTCATTATTCTCGTTAATTAATGCTTCCATTGACTTCGGTACAGGCGCGGTAATCTGCAATCGCTGCCCGGTAACGGGATGGACGAATTCCAATCGGTAAGCGTGCAAAAACATTCGCTTAAAACCGATTTTTTTGAAGGCCTTATTAACCTCGAAATCTCCATAACGCTCGTCGCCGATGATGGGATGGCCTAGCCAGGCGGCGTGAACACGAATCTGATGTGTTCGTCCGGTCTTAGGTGACGCCTCGACCAAAGTCGCATTCGACAATAACTTAATGCGTCGAAATAAAGTTTCGGCTTCTTTTCCCGAACGACTCACTTCGACCATACGCTCGCCGCCTTTGTTGACATTTTTTTGCAACGGGGCTGTAACCACCAACTTTTTACGCGCCCAACGCCCCGATAAAACGGCCAAATAGGTTTTTTGAATATCGTCGCCACGAAACAGTTCATGTAGTTTTCGCAAAGCACTCCTTTTCTTCGCAATCAATAAACAACCGGAAGTATCCCTATCCAAACGGTGCACCAATTCTAGAAACGGTGCTGCAGGTCTTAATTGCCTCAGCCCTTCGATGACTGCCGAATCCAGTCCGCTACCGCCATGCACGGCAAAGCCGGACGGCTTATTGAGTACCAACAGCGCATCGTCTTCATACAAAATATCATGCTCGAGACTGTGTTTTAATGATTGCGGCACAAATGCGTCATTTTCGGTCTCGGCAACCCGTATTGGCGGAATTCTGACGACATCGCCCTCCTTCAAGCGATATTTCACATCCACGCGGCCTTTATTGACGCGCACTTCACCCTTTCGAACAATCCGATAAATCCGACTTTTAGGCACGCCTTTCAGCTTGGCAATCAAAAAGTTATCAAGCCGCTGATCGCAGTTTTCTTCAAATATTTCAATAAATTGAACGCCCGAATGCGTTTCTTGCTGTACTGGTTTCATTGAATAATGATACCAGTAAATTTTATGACATGATTCTTTAAATTGATGAGTGCCGTTAACATTGATATATTAGGCCAGTTTATACAACAAAAATAAAATAAACGCTCCCTCCGTCCGCCTTATGCGACTAGGAGCCATAAAAAATTATTCGCTGAACAGTTACTAAACGACTGTTCAGTCATTGGAATTTTGGGTTTTATCGTTCGACCCGTGATGAGCGAAATATAATAATTCCTGTTTAGGAAGGATTTTACAAGAAGACAGGCTTGCGCACACCTATTCGCATCGAATAAATCGTGCGGAATAAACAATGCAAATTCTTTTGCTTTTCATAACTTAAATGAATGAACGAAAGCAAGCGAGACCGCCAATCATAGGACGGCACAAACCCCCGTCCCGGCCTTAAAGGCCGCGGCATCGTATCAGCCCATACTGCGGTCATAACGCCGATGCGCAACCTGAAAGTCTTAAAAAAATTCTAAACATGGGACAGGAATAATCAAGGATACCTTAAATGAAAAGAATGCTTATCAATGCCACGCAACCTGAAGAACTGCGTGTCGCTTTGGTAGATGGTCAAAAACTTTATGATTTTGACATTGAAGTCCCTTCAAAAGAACAAAAAAAGTCAAACATTTACAAAGGCATAATTACCCGTATCGAACCCAGCCTAGAAGCCGCTTTCGTGAATTACGGCTCCGAAAAACACGGCTTTTTACCGTTTAAGGAAATTGCTCCGAACTTCAGGCAGCGCGCCGAAGGCGATGCATCCGAAGGCGGACGCGCATCTATCAAAGATCAAATCAAGGAAGGCCAAGAAATCGTCGTTCAAATCGAAAAAGAAGAACGCGGAAACAAAGGCGCGGCATTAACCACCTACATCAGCCTCGCCGGAACCTATTTGGTATTGATGCCGAACAACCCGAAAGCCGGCGGTATTTCCAGGCGCATTGAAGGCGATACGCGAAATGAATTGCGTGAAGTCATGACAGCGCTGGAGATTCCCGACACTATGGGCCTGATCGTCCGTACGGCCGGATGCGGCAAAAGCGCCGAGGAACTGCAATGGGATTTAAATTATCTGTTACAACTCTGGGAAGCGATCGAGCGTTCGGCTAGCGAGCACTCGGCACCTTTTTTGATATTCCAAGAAAGCAATGTCATCATTAGGGCCTTACGCGACCATCTACGCGGTAACATCGATGAAATCCTGATAGATAAGGAAGAAGCATTTCACCTGGTGCAAAAGTTTTTGAAACAGGTCATGCCGCACTTTTTGTCCAAAGCGAAACTCTATCAGGATTCGGTACCTTTGTTTAGTCGCTATCAAATCGAATCGCAAATCGAAATCGCCTATGGCCGCGAAGTATCGCTGCCATCCGGCGGCTCGATCGTGATCGATCATACCGAAGCATTGACCTCGATCGACATTAACTCGGCACGCGCGACCAAAGGCAGCGACATCGAAGAAACCGCTTTAAACACCAATCTTGAAGCCGCCGATGAAATCGCGCGTCAGTTACGGCTCCGCGATTTGGGCGGTTTGTTCGTAATCGACTTCATCGATATGATGGCCAATAAAAATCAACGCGCGGTCGAAAACCGTCTGCGCGATGCTTTAAAAATCGATCGAGCCCGCATACAAACCAGCCGTATTTCGCGTTTCGGCTTGCTTGAAATGTCCAGGCAACGGCTGCGTCCTTCATTGGGCGAATCGACGCAATTGATCTGCCCGCGCTGCAAAGGCCAAGGGACGATTCGTAATGTAGAATCGGTTGCACTGGCAGTGCTGCGCGTACTGGAAGAAGAAGCGATGAAACCCGGCACCGAAAAAGTCATCGCGCATTTACCGATCGAAAGCGCGACTTTCCTGCTCAATGAAAAGCGGCCCGCTATCGAATTGATCGAGTCTCGATTAAAAGTCGGCATCGTGATTCTACCGAGCAAACACCTGGAAACGCCGGCTTACACGATCGACCGGATCAAGGCCAAGGATGCCGTCGAGGAAAAGCCTAGCTATCTACAAATCAAGGAAGAAGATATTCCGCTTCCTGAATTCGCGCAACAGATCAAACCCAAAGCCGAGCAAGCGGCTATTAAGGAATTTTTACCCGATGCACCGGCGCCGGTACAAAATCGTAATACCTCGGCCAGCCTGGTTAAGCGCTTTTGGCAAAAATTGATCGGCGGTAAAGATGAAGCGCCACCCATGCCCCAACCAGCCAAAAAACAGGAGCGCAAAGAAGGCGAAGAAAGAATCCCAGGCAAAAAACGCGATAATAAACGCGGACCGGGAAGCCGGAACAACCGACCTAAAGGCCCCGCCGATAAGCGTGAAGCGAAACCTGCCGAGCGGCAAGAGATTATTCCTGAAGAAGTCGCTCAACAACCGGTTGAGTCGGACAAAACCACGAATGAAGCCATCGAACAACCGGCAAAAAAACCGCAATCCAGAAATGGAAGAAGAGGTCCGAATCGACGTCGCCCTAGAAACCCGAATTACAAAAAACCGGACTCTTCACAACAGAGCGAAATCAGCGGACCGAATGCGCCAACTCAAACCGATGATGGACCGAAGCAGGTAGAGCCCGCCAAGACACAAGACGATAAACCTCGCCGCGATCGGGAAGCCGCCCCCGCTAAACCGGACAACCATAACGACAGCAAACCCGTTGTTAAATCCGAAAGCGAATCGGACGCCTAAGCGCTTTAATTTCTTCTAATTTCACGGTTGCCAGAACCAAAATACCGGCAACCGTGATTGCTAAATTGCATCTTAAATTTCGGCATTAGCTCATGAAGGCGACGCCCCTCGGTAAACCCTACCTTCAATGAAACAACGATTTCCAGCATATAACCCCAAACATCCAGAAAAAGGGGCTTACCTTTCCCCTTTCACCTATATCTAACCTCAACAGCATCCACCCCCAACAAACGCCTTAGCCGCAAAACCAATTCATCCGAAGGATGCACCCGCCATTCATCGCCGAACTGTAGCGATGACTTAGCCGTTGCGGAACGATAACCAAACACAATAGGACAAGAGCCTCCCTTGAACGGTTGCAGCGTCTCATCGAGCTTATCGACAAACGCTTTCGCATCGCCCCCTTCAGCCGCATTCGCCCACTGCAACGCAAGACATCGGGCATATTGATTGCGCGCATCTTCGATACCGTATAACTTATCGACCGTAAGCCTCAGCATGCCGCTGAAATCATCGATAGCGACACCGCCTTCTGCAACCAGCAACGCATCCTTGGACAATAAATCGCGGTATCTCTCGTAAATGTCGCCGAAAATAGCGAGCTCAAGACGGCCGGACCGGTCATCCAAAGTCGCAAAACCCATCGTCTTACCGTTTTTATTTTGCCGCGTCCGCAATTCCACGACCAAGCCGGCAGTACGCGCCTCCATCTTGCCTCGCGTGCGCTCGACGTCGCCGAGTATTTTCGAAATATTGCCGTTGACGATATGCTTCAGTTCTTCTTCGTATTGCGTGATCGGATGCCCTGTCAAAAACAACCCCAAAGTCTGCTTTTCCGCGGCCAATCGCTCCGATTCGGTCCAAGGCTCGGCTTCAGTCGTGTAGACGTCTTCCTGTATTCTGTCATCTTCATCGGGCATGCCCAACCCAAACAAATCGTTTTGACCGGTTTGGGCCATTTTGCCGTGCTGTTCGGCCACTCGTAATGCAATAGGCAATTCCGCCAGATGCGCCGCCCGATTGTCATCGAATCGATCGAACGCGCCCGCCCTAATCAAGGCCTCGAGTACGCGACGATTAACCTTCCTCAAATCGACGCGCTTGCATAAATCGTACAGCCCCTTGAAAGGGCCGTTAGTTTCGCGCTCTTTTAATAAATCCTCGATCGCGGATTCGCCGACACCCTTGATCGCTCCGATTCCATAAACGATTTGGCCTTTGTCGTTGACCGTGAAACGATAATTCGAATCGTTGAGATCGGGCGGGCAAATCGTCAATTTCATCTCGCGGCATTCTTCGATCAAGACCACGACCTTATCGGTATTGTCCATATCGGAAGACAACACCGCCGCCATAAACTCGGCACGATAATGCGCCTTCAGCCAGGCGGTTTGATAGGCGACCAAGGCATAGGCCGCCGAATGCGACTTGTTGAAACCGTAGCCGGCGAACTTTTCCATCAGGTCGAAGATATAGGTCGCGACACCTTCCTCAATGTTATTCGCGACCGCGCCTTGCGTGAAAATTTCTCGCTGCTTGGCCATCTCCTCCGGTTTTTTCTTACCCATCGCTCGGCGAAGCATGTCCGCACCGCCGAGGGTATAGCCGGCCAGTTCCCGAGCGATCTGCATGACCTGCTCTTGATACAGAATGACGCCGTTGGTCGATTTGAGAATCGGTTCCAACATGGGATGGGCATATTCGGCTTTTGCGCCATGCTTGACATTGATATAATCGTCGACCATGCCCGACTCGAGCGGACCGGGCCGAAATAATGCCACCAAGGCGATGATATCGTCGAAACAATCGGGCTTGAGTTTTTTGATCAACTCTTTCATGCCGCGCGATTCCAACTGGAATACCGCAGTCGTTTGTGCTTTCTTCAATAATTCATAGGAGGCCGGATCGTCACGCGGAATCGTGCTAATATCGACGACAACCTCGCCCATTCGCTGCTTTTTTCGATTGATCGTCTCGAGTGCCCAATCGATGATCGTTAGCGTTCGAAGCCCCAAAAAGTCGAACTTGACCAGACCGACCGCCTCGACGTCATCCTTGTCGAACTGCGTCACTAGATTACCGCCGCCTTGCTCGCAATAAAGCGGCGTGAAATCGGTCAACTTGGTCGGCGAAATCACCACTCCCCCGGCATGTTTTCCGGCATTACGCGATATTCCTTCGAGCGATTTCGCCATGTCGATCAGCGTCTTGACTTCCTCTTCGGTCTCGTAGAGCTGCTTGAGATCGGGACTATCCTGCAGCGCTTTAGTCAGCGTCATGCCGATTTCGAATGGAATCAATTTTGCCAAACGGTCGACGAAACCGTACGAAAATCCGAGCACCCGTCCGACATCGCGCACCACCGCTTTTGCCGCCATCGATCCGTAGGTAATAATCTGCGCGACATGGTCGCGGCCGTAATGCCGCGCGACATAGTCGATGACCTCATCGCGCCGGTCCATGCAGAAATCGACGTCGAAGTCGGGCATCGAAACCCGCTCCGGATTCAAGAAGCGTTCGAATAATAGATCGAATTCGATCGGATCGAGGTCGGTAATTTTCAAGACATAAGCAACCAGCGAGCCGGCGCCCGAACCCCTGCCCGGTCCCACCGGAATCGCGTTATTCTTGGCCCATTGAATGAAGTCGGCAACGATCAGAAAGTAGCCGGGAAAGCCCATCTGCGTGATTACTTTCAGCTCGGTCTCGAGCCTGTCGTAATAAACCCGGCGGTTCTCTTCCTCGCTACCGGAACCGAAAGCCGGATGTTGTTGAAAGCGCTCTTCGAGTCCCTGACGGGACTCTTCGATCAGATAGTCATCGATCGTCATGCCTTCCGGAACCGGAAAGTCGGGCAAATAATTTTCGCCTAGCGTCAGCTCCAGATTACACCGCTTGGCAATTTCGACCGAATTTTCCAAGGCTTCAGGAATATCGGAGAACAGTTCCTGCATTTCTTCACTGCTACGCAGATATTGCTGATTGGTGTAATCTTTCGGCCGCCGGTTATCGTCCAAGACTCGTCCTTGATGAATACAGACCCTAACTTCATGTGCATCGAAATCTTCCGGCCGAAGGAAGCGCACGTCGTTGGTCGCGACGACCGGCAGATCCATTTGTTGAGCCAAATCGACAGCGGCCGCGACATAGCGTTCTTCCTCGGCTTTACCGACACGTTGCAACTCGAGATAAAAGGAATCCTCGAATAAAAGACTCCATTCCTCGGCCAGTCGTTTGGCCTCGTCGATATTTTCCGCAAGCAGGGCCCTTCCGATATCGCCGCGCATCGCGCCGGACAAGGCGATTAGTCCATTATGGTTATCGGCGATCCATTCGCGCTGTACCATGGGCACACCCTGATGCTGACCTTCCTGGTAAGATTTTGAAATTAATTCGGTCAGCGTCGTATAGCCATTAAGGTTTTTAACCAACAGCGTTAGACAATAAGGCGATGACGGATCGTCGGGATTGAAGATGTGCACATCGGCACCGGAAACGGGCTTAATTCCTTGCCCAAGCGCGGCTCGGTAAAACTTGACCAACGAAAAAAGATTGGATTGTTCGGTGACCGCGACGGCCGGCATGTTCATGTCGGCCAAGGCTTTAATCAGCGGCTTGATTCGAACAATGCCGTCGACCAGGGAAAATTCGGTATGAAGTCTAAGATGAACGAATGAAGGTTGCATGCGGGATTTACGGTTATCGCGCGGAGGCGCAGAGGCACGGAGATTTGAAGAAGCTTAAGCTCTGCTAGCCATGAACTTAGGATTCGGTCATAAATAACTTCCTGGAGTTATGAGCTTTGTCGAGGGTTCGGTAACTCGCCTGGCAGGACGCCGTGAATACGTCCATGTAGGCTTGACGACGGCTTTCCTTGCCGCCGACACCTGCCAATCGAGCAACCGAATCCTCCAAAAATAGGGGAGTTATTTTTCGCGAAATCCTTAATAACGCGAAAATAGATTTTATACCTTATTTCGGAGCCGGGTGAACAAGCCCATTTAGGTTCTATAACAGCATCTATAAGCTAATGCTGAATTTGAGTGCGATAGCTATAACTTAATCTCCGCGCCCTGCGCGAGATTAAAATTATTTAATCAAGGCCTTTACCGGAGCGAAAGATTTTCTGTGAAACGGCGTAATACCCAACTGCATTAATTGTTGCCGGTGCAATTCGGTCGGATAGCCTTTATGCAAATTGAAACCATAGCCCGGATAAAGCCGCTCCAAAAACAGCATTTCTCTGTCTCTAGCGACCTTGGCCAATATAGAAGCCGCGGAAACAGCCGGTACCAGCGAGTCGGCCTTGACCATGGCCTCTCCAGGCAAATCGATCGGGGGATAGCGATTGCCGTCAACGATAATCCAATCGGGAACCGGGTCGATCATGGCGATCGCTCTCGCCATCGCCAACAGCGCCGCATGCAGAATATTGATACGATCGATCTCGCTCGGTTCCGCCCGCGCCACGGCCCAGCATAGCGCATCCCTCTTGATGGTCAACGCCAGCGCTTCACGTTGCCTTTCGGAGATTTTCTTCGAATCTTTCAAGCCTGCAATCGGATTATCCGGGTCTAAAACGACAGCCGCTGCAAACACGGCACCCGCAAGACATCCTCGACCGACTTCGTCGACTCCGGCAACCCTTTGCATAGTTATCGTAGAATACCCCGAGTCACGTTCCTCAGGAAACTAACCATCGTCGACAACTCGTCGCTATCGCCGGCCATGCCTTCCATTTCCTCGATTGCATCCTCGAGCTTTAGGTTCATTTTATAAAGAATTTTATAGGCTTTTCTGATTTGCCGAACTGCCTCCGGCGATACGCCATTGCGTTCCATGCCAACCGAATTGATGCCATGCGGGCGCGTCGGGCGACCACCAACCATCACGAACGGAGGAATATCCTGAGTAATCGCGCTTCCCATCGCCGAAAAACTGTATTGCCCTATTTGGGTAAATTGATGGACCAGCGTAAAACCGCCCAAAATTGCGTGGTCGGATAAATGTACATGACCAGCCAACGATGCGCCATTGGCCATAATTACATGATCGCCGATTATACAATCGTGAGCGACATGCGTATAAGCCATAAACAGGTTATCGGAACCGATCTGCGTTACGCTCCGGTCTTGCAATGTCCCTCGATGCATCGTCACGAATTCTCGAATGACATTTCTATCGCCTATTTCAAGCCGGGTTACCTCAGAAGCATATTTTTTATCTTGAGGATCTTCGCCTATCGAGGCAAATTGATAAATCCGATTATCCTTGCCTATGCTGGTCGGCCCGTTGATGACGACATGAGGCCCTATGACCGTACCTGCGCCAATCGTGACATCCGGACCTATGATCGAGAACGGGCCGACAGTAACATCATCGGCTAATTGGGCGCGCTCGTTAATAACTGCTCTTAAATCTATCAAAATCAATTCACCGCTGCGGCACACATAATGTTGGCACTGGCCACAAATTCGCCTTCCACTTCAGCTCGGCAATCGAACGACCAAATATTGCGTTTACTTTTAACGAATTTGGCTTCCAGCATCAATTGGTCGCCGGGACTCACCGGTCTCTTGAATCTAGCATTATCGATACCCACCAAATAATAAGTCATACCTTTTCCCAAATTAGGATCGGTTTCCGACGCCAACAAGCCGGTCGCTTGCGCCAACGCTTCCAAAATCAGCACACCGGGCATTATGGGCAAATGCGGAAAATGCCCTTGAAAAAAAGGTTCATTGTAAGTCACGTTTTTAACGGCCAACAATCTGACGCCGGGTTCACATTCGACCACTTTATCGACCAATAAAAAGGGATAGCGATGCGGTAAAAATTCTTGAATTTGTAAAATATCTAGCTTGATAGACATGGATGATAAAGTGTGATTATGGGTAGGTATGTTTCCGGAAACTTTAGCCTTTTGCTCTCTTAACGTCTAAATTAATCGGGCATTGCAGACAGTTTTTGCTGAATTTGAGCAGTGACATCGACCGTTTCGCTCGCATAAATAACCCCTTCGGTCAGCAATAAATCGAAACTTTGGCTCTTGGCCAATTCGCGGATCGCTTCGACAATTTTGCGCTGTAATTTGCCCAGCTCTTCATTACGGCGAATATTGAAATCTTCGCTGAACTCTTGCTGACTTCTTTTAAATTCTCGTTGTTTATTAAGAATGTCTTTTTCCAGGTTTCTTCTTTCGGAATCGCCCATCACCGCAGCATCCCTATTCAATCTTTCCTCAAGGTTCTTGATATCGTTTTGCTGAGCGACAAGCTGCTTGTCCCTCGGAGAAAACTCTTGCTCCAAACGTTTTTTGGCTTTTTCGGCTTGAGGCGCCTTTTCCAGGACCGCCGGAATATTGACAAAACCGATCTTCAATTCCGCCCAAGCCATATTGGCGCACACCATATTGGCGCCCAATAGTAAACCCAAAAATAAAACAACTTTATTTTTCATTATCGAACTCGTAATTTAAATTAAAAATAGTATCCATAAACGGACAAGTCTGCGATGTAACCGTCAAATTATAGGTGATAACCCGCTTAAACCAAACATATACTTCTGTTAAAATCCGGAACCGAATGAAAACTGGAAGATTCTTTCATCATCGCCTTCTTGAAGATTCAGTGGTTTACCGGCACTGACCGCAATCGCGCCGAACGGCGACAGCCATTCTCCGGATATGCCGACCGAATAACGCATATCTCCTCCGATATTGCTAGGAGTGTCGGAAACCGTACCCACATCGAGAAAGGTCCCGAGCCGAACCGACTTGAGATCCTTCATGAACGGAATCGGAAAAAACACTTCGGCGCTACCAGCCACTTTGGTCGCCCCACCGAAAGGTCGTCCTTGCGAGTCTCGCGGCCCCAGCGTGTTATCGTTAAAGCCGCGCACCGAGCGCACGCCGCCGGCAAAATAATGTTCGAAAAACGGCAAACTATCGGTCTTGCCGTAGCCGTCGCCGTAAGCCAATTCCGCACTTAAGCTAAACGTTAAATCCTTCGCAATCGGAAAATATTGCTGCTGTTTATAACTGACTTTGTAATATTCCAAATCGCTGCCCGGAACCGTGCCTAACGCGGATAGTCGGTACTGGCCGCCATCGGTCGGAAAAATCGCGCGATTCAATGTGTCGTAGGTCCAACCGATCGACGGCGACAACGTGATAAAAGTATCGCCTTCCCTTTTCAGGAAAGCTCTCACTTCATTCGCTGTAAAGCCGGTTTCCTTGAGTGAGGTATGTCTAAGATCGATATTGAAGTTAAGCCGGTTAAATTCGCTAAGCGGAATACCGAAATTAGCGCCGATATTCGCGACGTCAGTCAAATAGCTGGATATATTCGCCTGCTGAGCATCGGTGGTCCGATAACCGATATCGTAGCCGAGACTGACGCCATCCAACGTAAAATAAGGATCGTAAAAACCGAAGCGGTAATTGGTCGAAATATCGCTGTTGTTAAATGCCAAATTAAGCCGCTTACCGGAACCGAAAACGTTATCCTGGGAAACGTTGGCATTAACGATAATACCTTGTACTTGCGAGAAACCGATACCGGCCGTCAAATTACCGGCCGGCCTTTCGGTGACCGAATAATTGACGTCGATCTGATCGGCGGTGCCGGAAACGGGCGGCGTTTCAACATTCACTTCTTCGAAATAACCCAAACGTTCGAGACGCACTTTCGACCGTTCGATCTTGCTCGTCGACGCCCAACTCGACTCCATTTGGCGCATTTCACGGCGCAACACTTCATCGCGGGTCTTGGTATTGCCTTGAAAATTGACACGATTGACATAGACACGCTTACCCGGATCGACATAAAAGGTCATCGCAACCGTTTTATCGGTATCGTTTATTTCAGGCACCATGTTGACATTCGCAAACACATAACCCTCATCGCCTAATCGATCGGAAATCGCTTTCGAGGTTTCGGTCGCATTCTTGCGGGAAAAAATTTCGCCCGGCCCCACTTGCACCAAGTTAACCACTTCTTCGGGATCGATGATCAGATTACCGGCAACCTTGACTTGTTCCAGCATAAACACATCGCCTTCCTTGACGTTGACGGTGATATAGATTTCTTTTTTGTCGGGTGTAATCGCAACTTGCGTCGATTCGATCGAAAAATTGATATAGCCGCGATCGAGATAATACGAACGCAGCCGCTCGAGATCCGCCGCTAATTTTTGTTTCGAATATTGATCGTCTTTCGTATAAAACGACAATAAATTGCCGGTGCTCAATTCGAAATTATCGAGCAAATCGGCGTTGTCGAAGGATCGATTGCCGACAATATTGATTTCCTTAATTTTCGCTACCCGGCCTTCGGAAATATTGATGCGAATACCCACGCGATTGCGGGTCAACGGAGAAACTTCGGTATCGATTTTAAGGCCATATTTACCGTGACTAAAATACTGGCGGCTCAATTCTTGCTCGACCTTCTCGAGCATTTGTTGATTGAATACCTTGCCCTCGGCAAGCCCAATATTATTCAAGGCCTTGAGCAAGTCTTCGGAGCTAATATCTTTGTTGCCTTCGAAAATGATTTTAGCGATCGATGGCCGCTCCGTAACATTGACGATCAGCGTCGAACCTTCCCTCGCCAGCGAAACATCCTTAAAGAAACCGGTTTTAAATAAGGCTCTAACCGCATCGGGAATCCTATCCTCGGATAAAAATTCACCGACATTGACCGGAAGATAATTGTAGACAGTACCCGCAGAAATTCGCTGCAAGCCGTTGACCTGAATATTATCGACAACAAACCCATCGTCGCCTTTAACCGCTTGGGAAACAACCAGAAACAGTATGAAAAGGCGCGTAAAAGTCTTTAAATTCATGAAGAGGAATGGAAGCATCGATACGATTTAGCTAAAGCGCGATTATATCACAGGAGTTTGAACATCCATATTGCCGAAAAGTCATCATTTTTTCTGTAAATTTAATGACTTGATACGTTGAATCGCTATAAATCGAGACAAATTTCCTTATATTCCAATGAGTCATTAACTAAAGTTATTGTAAGACGAGAGGTTGAATAAGCGGTTAGCAGAGAATAGAGAATAGAGAATAGAGAATAGAGAATAGAGAATAGAGAATAGAGAATAGAGAATAGAGAAATGATGCGGATTTTCAACTACTTGTCAAGCGCCACCTTTCACCTTTCACCTTTCACCTTTCACCTTTCACCTTTCACCTTTCACCTTTCCCCTTTCCCCTTTCACCTTTCACCTTTCACCTTTCACCTTTCACCTTTCACCTTTCACCTTTCACCTTTCACCTTTCACCTTTCACTACTCACCATTCACTGCTTACTGCTTACTGCTTGAGATAGTAATCCGACTGCATTTCGATCAATCGCGAAACCGTTCGTTTCAGGAAAAATGCGCGTATGTTTTCGTCATAGAGCTCCCTTGCCGCAACCTCGGCACTGCAAATCAGAATGACTTTATGAAAATACAAAGCATCGACCAATGTCGAAAAACGTTTGGCCTCATCATGATTATCAAAACCGAATCGCGGAATGCCGGATAAAATGACGACTCTGAAGGCTTGCACGATTTTCAAATAATCGGCCGGCCCTAACGGCTGCCTGCACATCTCATCGAAGGTGGTCAACGCCACCTCGCCATGAGCGGCCCGCATTACGACATTTCTACCCAACACCTTAAGACTGCAAGGCTTCAGCGGTGCGGAATGGGTCAGTGCGCGGTAACACTGCTCTAAAGCCGAAGCCGCATATTCGTCGAGCGGGTAAAAATAGGTTTTTTCAGCGCCGTGAAGTCGCGTCAATCGATAATCGTGCTTGGCAACGAGCTCGACGACATCCGCCGAAGCCTTCAATAGCTTGATGAACTTTAAAAACAGCTCCGGAACCAATCCGGCTTGATATAAATCATCGGGATGCCGGTTTGAAGTAGTGACGATTACAGTACCGAGCTCGAATAAACGACTGAACAGCCGATCCAATATAACGGCATTGGCGACATCGATCACATGAAACTCGTCGAAACAAAGTAGCTTTGTCGAGGCATTAATTTCGTCAGCCAGAGCATGAATGATGTCCTGTTTTTTTTCCAAACGCCAGCGATGAGAGAACTCATGAACTTCCAATATAAAAGTATGGAAATGAACCCGACGTTTTTCCTGAATAGGACAATGGTCGTAGAACAAATCCATTAACATCGACTTGCCCCGTCCTACTCCACCGTAGATATACAAACTCTTGCAAGGTTTTCCGCGCGTCGAAGGCAACCTCAAAAATCCTGACCGATCTTCGGTAGTCAATTTGTCCAGCATTTCCTGAAGGTAATGCAATGCCTCGACCTGGGCCGGATCATAGTCGATAAGGCCTTGCTCTACTCGCCACTGGTATTCGATTAGCAACGATTCACCGGCAACGTGCTTAGCTTGAGCCGGAGTCATTTTGCTTAGGAATTTTTTAAACATGGGATGGCTTTTAAAAACCGACTGGGTTTTCTCGACAAGGTGAACCGATTATCCTGAATTCGGTAATTTATACCTTTCGCACTTCAAATTTCGGCGATGCTTAAGGAGGCGCCGGGGTGAGCGGTAAAGGCTTTGCCAGCATGAATGCTGGCATAGAGCCTACATGGACGTATTCACGACGTCCTTTGACGATCACCCCGGTGCCGAATTTTGATCCACGATGGGTACAACCATGAAGCTCATGGAGCATTTCTAGGAACTGCCTTAACCGAACAAAAAAGCGCTTTCTCAACATCGCAAAACAAGGACGCTAATACCGAAACTTGAAGTGCGATAGAGATAGCCGCGCTCCGGTCAACCTGTAAAGCAGTCTGCATTACTGCTTTCCTTTCAATAAACTCTCAAGATTCGCGAAAGGATTGAAAGTTGCGGTTTTACCGCTATCTTTGGCTGAACCGGTATTGTAATGAGCGTGCTCATAGCGGGCATGTTCGTTGTCATGGCAATACAGACACAATAACTCCCAATTGCTGCCGTCCGCAGGATTATTATCGTGATTGTGGTCCCGATGATGAACGGTCAATTCTCTGACATTGCTATGATCGAATTCCCTCGCGCAACGCCCGCAAATCCACGGATACATTTTCAACGCTTTTTCGCGGTAGCCCTTTTCTCGTTCAGCCTGACTACGGCGCGCATCGAGAACGATTTGATCGAGTTTGGTTTTATCCAATGGTTTTTTCGTAGGCATAAAATCACCTGATTATTAATACTGTTGTGACTATAAAATCGACCGGATCGCATCACTCAACAACGCATCGAGTTTGATACAAGATGTCGGATGTTCAATGCTGTCCGTACTCCAAATTTCTTTGACGCCTGCCGCGCGAATATGCGACTCGGCATCGCCGCAAAACAACGGATGCGTGATCGCGGCATAAACGGCACGGGCGCCGGCGTTTTGCAACAAACCGATCGTGCGGGCTAGTGTTCTTCCGGTACTGGCCATGTCATCAATGATAACTACCGATTTGCCGCTAAACTCCGCTTCCGGCAAGGTAATATCGACTTCTCGGTCGCCGCGTCTGATTTTATCGGCTACCGCATAATCGAAACCGATTTGCGAGGCAATACCGGATACCCATTGTTCGGATTCGCTATCCGGTCCGAGCAGCACCGCATCACTTAACTGCCGGCGCAAAAAATCGCCAATCGCACCGGCCGCGGAAAGACAAACCGCATTTGCAAGCGGGATCGCCTGATGTAAATGAGAAATACGGTGCAGATGCGGATCGACCGTTAGAACATCATCGAACAAATCAGCCAACATCCGGCCGACAATGCGCTGACTGACAGCCTCGCCGGGACGATTAGCGATATCCTGGCGCATGTAACAAAGATATGGCGCCACCAAGGTAACTCGCTTAGCGCCCAACTCCCTTGCTGTCCGAGCAAACAGCATTAATTCGATCAATTTGTCGTTCGGCTGGTCGAGACTTCGGCAAACGATAACATGTTCGGGTAACACTGCCGGAAGCCGAACCAAACTTTCGCCGTCGGGAAAACGGTGCAATTCAATGAGTTCGAACGGGGTTTCAAGCCTGCAAGCCAGTCTCTCGGCTTGTGCGCAATAATCGGGAAAGGCCAGTACCAGCATCATATTAGAAAGCCACCAACGGCTTCAAAACATGCTCCTCTACGCCGATACGATAACCGTTATCATCGGCCGCTAGCGTTTTCGCGAATTTAAAATCCGCCGAAAAGCCTGCATAGACCCGATAAATCGGCTCGCCTTTCTGCACCCTGTCGCCGATTTTTTTCAACAGATCGACGCCGGCTTTTTTATCCATCGGTGCGCCGGCAATCCGGGCAATCTTGGCCATTTGAAAATTATCGATATGGGTCACAATGCCGTCTTGATCTGCGCAGACTTCGTGACATAAAGTGCCGGGCGTAAAGTCTATGGTTTTGGCACCTTGAGCCTGTATCAAATCGTTCATTTTGGCGAGTGCCCGACCCGAATCGAGAATATCGCGCGCAATCGCATAGCCCTGCCCGCCTCTAACATCGGGATCGAACTCAATAATCCTTCCGGCTAATTGCAGCGATTTTTGGCGCAAATCGAACGGCGCATCGGGATTGTTTTCCAGCACCTGCATGATATCGCGCGCCTCGAGCACCGGGCCGATGCCGCGTCCGACCGGCTGGCGGCCGTCGGTAATCATGACTTCCAAATGAATATTGAGTTGATCGCCGACAAATTCGAATAACTTGCGTAAAGCAAGCGCCTGGCGCATGTGCCGAACTTTTGCGGTCGGCCCGACCGGAATATCGACGATCAAATGCGTGGAACCCGCCGCCAATTTTTTCGACAGAATAGAGGCCACCATTTGCCCTTGAGAATCGATCCCGAGCGGGCGCTCGACCGAAATTAGCAGATCATCGACCGGCGCCAGTTTTGCGGTGCCGCCCCACGCTAAACAGCCACGTTCCTGACGTACGATATCATGTAAGCGTTCAGGCGGTAAATTAACTTCAGCCAAAACCTCCATCGTATCGGCGGTACCGGCCGGCGACGTAATCGCCCGGCTCGACGTTTTCGGTATCAACATGCCGTGCGCGGCGACAATCGGCACGACCAACATCGAAGTTCGATTACCCGGTATGCCGCCGATACAATGTTTGTCGGCCACCAGCGACTCGTGCCAATTCATGCGCTCGCCCGAATCCAGCATTGCTCGCGTCAAATACAAGAGTTCGTCTCGGTCGAGATTGTTTTGGCCGGTCGCAACCAAAAAAGCCGCCATCTCCATTTTCGAATAGCGTGTCTCGGCAATATCCTTGGCAATACTAGTAAAATCATCCTGACTCAAGCGTTCGCCGTTAATCTTTCGGCGCACGGCATCCATCGACACGGGCGGCTCGGCATGTTCCACCGTAACTAATGCGCCTTCGTCAATATTGAGTTTTTGGAAAGCTTGCTCGGAAAGACCCAGCTCGCCGGAATGCACGATGGAGCTATCGTCCACAACATTGAGCACTGCCAACAGTTTGTTGCCGTTCGCGCAAACCTTGATTTTCGACAACGCCTGAAAACCCTCGGCTCGGTAAAACGCGCATTCCCGGTTTAAATAAGCGACGTTTTCATGATACGTATCGATGCCGATACGGCGGATTTGTAACGTGTCGTTACTCATAAAGAGTCTAAATTAAAATAAATTCGCCTGATAATGCTTGTTGCAACAAACAATGTCAACCTAAGCCGATAAACATTAACCTCGAACAAACCCTTAACCGTATGGCAAGGACAAAGGATTGCCCTACTTGAAATTAACGGTATCATACAGAAAAAACTGCTTCGGGCTTAACCCATGAATTCACCCCCTCTCGAAACTCGATTGATCCCTTCACTCCTCAACAGCCGAGCATACCCTCATGCAAGCGCTACGATTGAATTATTGGAAACGCATATCTCCTGGATACTGCTGACCGGCGAATTTGCTTATAAAATTAAAAAACCGGTCGATTTCGGATTTCTGGATTTTTCGACCCTCGAAAAACGCCGCTTTTGTTGCGATGAAGAATTACGGCTCAACCGCCGTTTTTCGTCATCGCTTTATCTGGACGTCGTTCCGATAACGGGGAGCCCCGAAAAACCCGAGATGGGTGGGACAGGAATGGCAACCGAATATGCCGTAAAAATGCGGCAATTCGATCAGCAAGGACTCATGAGTATGCGCGCCGAAAATGGCCTGCTTTCAACCGACGATATCGACGGCATCGCCCGAATCGTCAGCCGATTTCATAACGACACCGAGACGACAGCCCCTGAATCGCCTTATGGCGAGCCGGACGACATAAGGCATTGGAGTGAAGAAAACTTTCACCACATCGAACCGTTGCTAGACGACGCATCGGAAATTCGCCGACTGAAAAGCCTGCACACCTGGACCCGGAACGAATGGCAACAGAAGGCCGAACTCATGCAGCAACGTAAACGCCAAGGCTTTATCCGGGAATGTCACGGAGATTTACACTTGGGCAATATCGCGCTGATCGACGGCCAGGTGACGCCCTTCGATTGTATTGAATTTAACCCGATGCTGCGCTGGATCGATGTCGCCAGCGAAATGGCCTTCATCTTCATGGACTTGATTCACCGCCAATTCGAAGCATTGGCATGGCGACTGCTCAACCGTTATCTGCATCAAACCGGTGATTATCAAGGTTTAGCCTTACTGCGCTATTATTTGGTTTACCGAGCCTTGGTACGCGGCAAGGTGGCATTGTTGAGAATGCAACAAGACTCCGACCCAAGTAACCGCAATAGCATAAAGGCAGAATACCAAGCCTATGCCGATTTAGCCGAGCGCCATATTCAAACGCCACGACCAATGTTATTAATCACACATGGCTTCTCGGGGTCAGGCAAATCCTTTTTTGCCGAAAAACTGGCCGAACAACTCGGAGCAATCCATCTCCGCTCGGATATCGAACGCAAACGCCTTTATGGTTTCGCTCCTCAAGAATCAACGAATTCCGAGGCGGGAGGCGGCATTTATAACACTGAAGCAGGCGAGATTACCTACCGGCATTTGGCTGATACGGCTCACGCCATACTGAATGAAGGGTTCAGCGTGATCGTCGACGCCACCTTTCTTAAACAAACCCAACGCGCGGAATTTATTGCATTGACCGAAAAAACCGACGCATTGCTACTCATCTTGGATTTTAAAGCAAGCCAAAAAACCTTGATCGAGCGTATCGACTCTAGGCAAAAACGAGGCACCGATCCCTCCGAGGCCACACCCGACATCTTACAACGACAGATAGACTCGGACGAACCTTTAACGGAACCGGAACAAAACATGACCATAACGGTCGACACCGAAAACGAATCGGCTTTTGAGGATTTATTCGCGGCGATACAGACTTTAGGAATTGGTCATAAGGAGATTTGATCGTAAATAACTTCCCTATTTAAGGAGGGTTCGGCTGCTCGATTGACAGGTGTCGGCGACTGGAAAGGGTATCTTCCATCATTCCGTATATTGCCGAGTCCTTGATTTATAATCGGTCAACGATTTGAAATGTGCGTCGCGATCTTCCCGGTTCTTAGGTTTTAATGTATTGTCTCTGACAGGCTGTTTCGGTAGTTCACGGCTCTCTTCAGCTTTGTCGACAATCGCTCGATGGCTTGCCGCCTTGTCGAAGACTTCCGTTTTCGGAATATTGGAAGGCGAGCTCAACGCTAAAAACAACCCGAAAGCCCATATGGTCAATGCCGCACAAAGCAAAAACAGCCTATTTTTTTTCAGCGTAGCCTTGTTCAACTTTTTGACGATCAGTCCGCCTCGCACCAGCGGCTCGATCATCAATGCGGCACAGAGCATGAAAAAGCCAATGATCAGATAAGGAAAAAACGAAAGTAAAACATTGAACAGATAAGTACTCATGCCGTATCGGCGAAAATCCGAACCGGTCCGAATCCAGCTGGTTTTCCGCTCCTCCCTAGAAGCCTTTGATAAAAGTAGCCGAACATAACCGCAATCAATGCTTTCCCAGCATGACACCGCCGGCGATTGTGCCGAGCATTTCCATCGGAATAAAGACCTTGTTATTCGATTCGCTCATTTTGTCGAGCACATTCAGAGAGCGGTAGCGGATGTATTCGTTCGTGACCGACTGCGCCAGAATCTTGTTAACTTCGGCCTCGGCCTCGGCTTTTTCGACGTCGATAGCGCGTTGCATGCGTTGCTCTTGAAGCTTGCGCTCTAATTGCACTTTACTGATTTCCAATTGCGCCTCTTCCTGCTGAATCATTTCGCGCCGTTCTGCTGCATTTTCCTGCGCCTTAACGATGATTTCCGGATACCTTATGTCCGCCAACCCGACATAGCGCACTAAAAACGGCGTTCTTTCGCCTATGCTCTTCGATAATTTGGCGCTCAATTCGGAATTGATCGCTTCCCGAGAAGAACTGATCTCGGCAATCGTATAATTCGACAAAAACTCTCTAGCTTCCGACCGGATAATCTGCTGCGCATAGGTCTGGTAAACCTTATCGAGAGGAATGCTTTCAACATCGCCAACTTGCTCCGGCGCTATTTTGGAAAACAATTCATCATACTGTTCCGGCTTAACAGCCAGCGTCATCCGCAAATCAAACGCCATATTCAACTTGTCTTTCGGCATGAACAACTGCATTTGCTCGGCTTTGGCTATGTCCGAAACATTCATGACGACCAACTTGTCGCAATAGGCCCAACAAGGCTCTAGCCTAAACTTCGAGGTATTGACGATGCCTTCCTTGAAGCCGTATTGGGTCATGATCTTCCCGACATGAGCAGACGGCACTTCAACCTTACTGCCGCAACCCGCCAGGACCGAAGAAGTTAGAATACAAACAACCAGAAGTTTTCGCTGAATCATAATTTTCTCGCACTAAATACAAATGGACCCGGAAATCTTATAACCTCGAACCTGATTAGCAAGATGCTTCAGCTTGCTGAAGCCAATTGTCCGAGCAGTGGCCAGTCGTAGCCACTTCTGCGGGACGGGTTATTTAACCCGTCCCCAACGTTTCGGTTTGCCCTAAACATTTCGGCTAACTTCGGCCAAAGTCAAAACGTTTAGGACGGGGTTGCAAACCCCGTCCTGCTAGGGATATGCTGGTTTTTGGCCTTTAGCTGAAGAAACTTGCTAATCAGGACCTCGAATATAGACGACCGGGAAAAATTTGCCTTATTTACTCCCTTTATACTCAAAAAATGGTTAACTTTATGAAGGTATGGGTTGTGGCTAGCGCGAATGTCGGCATCGGGGTGCCCATCAAAGGACGCCGTGAATACGTCCATGTAGGTTCTATGACAGCATCCATGCTGCCAAAGCCTTTGCCGAACACCCCGACGCCTCCATACGCTAATGCCGAAGTTTGAAGTGCGATAGGTATATTCTTAGACGGTTTTTCTATCAAAAGGGAGTAAGTTCGGCTTTTTCGAATGCAACCAACAATACCCTTATTAGATTCTACGAACAGTCCGCCTGAGATTCCGCCAACAAAATCAATGTAATATTATCGTCGGCCGCATTCGCCAACGCTTCTGCCAGAAGTTGCTCGGTCTTATTATCCAAGCTCCCATCCCCTGCGAGTATGGTCGCGATTGTTGAATCGGGCACTTGACCGGTCAATCCGTCGCTGCAAAGTAATACAATATCCCTCTTATCGCGTATTTCCTCGACCACATCCACTTGCACAACTTCTTTGTCGGAACTGCCGATCGCTTGTGTGATAACGTTTTTATAGGGGTGGGTCTTGGCGCTTTCTTCATCGATTAAGCCTTGATCCATCAGCATTTGTACATAGCTATGATCCTTAGTCAATTGCCTTAATCCATTATTCCGCCAGAGATAGGCGCGGCTATCACCGACCCAGGCAATTTGATAACGCCCCTCTTCAATTTGTATCGCGACTAAGGTCATCCCCATCCCCTGGGCTTCTGGATCTTTGAAAGCTTGCTCCTTGATTTCGAGATGCGCGCGTTGAATAGCTTCGATCAATTTTGCTCCGGAAGCCAGCTCGCGATGCAAGGTCATTAAACCGACCGCGCTGGCGACTTCTCCGCAATTATGTCCGCCCATGCCATCTGCAACGGCCCAAATACCCTTTTCAGGAAGCATTAAAAAACTATCTTCGTTATTGCTTCTGACTTTGCCTGAATGAGAAAAACAACTGAATTGAACATTCGGCTTGTCGGTTTTTTTGGCTTGGTTATGAACAAGCCGCTTGAATAGATCGAATTTCATGCCCGTTCCTATTCGGATAATAATCGCTTTATCCGAAAAAACTCTGCGGAACTTGAAAAATTATCATTGATTCCCGGCTCCAATCGCTTAGATAGCTTATTTAGACGAGCTTGATGTTGCTGTTCGTCGCCTTTTACCGGCAAGCGATCAATGATATTCAGCAGGACGTCAGGCGGAAAACCGGCGGCCTGCAAGATATCCAATGCGATCGCATCCGCTTCGATTTCCCTATCGATATCGATGATCTGCACCAGCGTGCCTATTTGCCTATGCTTTTTGCCAGATAAGCCTGGCCGGAGACAAAAATGACCGGCTAATTGATGCCCCATTTCATGAGCCAATATCGCCGCGAGTTCGGCTTCATTCTTGACGAAATGAAAACTGCCTTCGGTGATATAAGTGCGCCCGTCCCCAATCGAGAATGCGTTGACCGAGCTATCCCTGACTGTAAAAAAGCGCCATCCCGAAGTCGGCCAATCGATTGGCGTAAACCACTTTAGCCAAGGCCCGCTTCGGGGAACAAGACGCTCCCCGAGGGTTTGCAAATATCGGTTGACAATGTCCTGGCTCGGCCTTAATGGCCATTCCTGTTCTATGCGATAGGCGGCATTCGCGGAATGCTGCTGTTCGCCGGAGCAATTTGCCCACGCGGACCTCGAGATCTCACAGCCACCGACCAGCAAATAAAAAAATACCCCTGCAATCGTCCTTGGCACGCTTCTTTTGATTACCCGCAAACGAAGCATTAGCGCTTATTGAACGATAAATACGGCCTGATTGATATCGCTGCTGGTGCCGGCTTGCACTTTGGTTTCGACGACATAGGTACCGGCCGATGCATTCTTAGGTATCGGAATCGTCGCATTGACGGCATAACCGCCGGCGGAACGCTGCACATTTTGAGGCGGAGCCTCGAAAATTACCTTTCCGTCCTTTTTCAAGACCCAGGTTTCCTCGACCGAGGCTATGCTTTGATTTTGCGGTACCGACAATGAATAATCGCTGGCAACCATGACTTGTTGTCCTGGAGCAACGGTATCCGGCGAAGCCGTGCCTTTATTCAAACGGACCAGCACGGTATTGGCGGCAGGCGTAAAACCGTATAGCGATTGGTCCTCGGCCGGACTGCGCACCTGCTCAGAACTGTATTGCGCCAATTTGACGGCGCCCCAACCGAGTGCGGCACCGCCGGCCGCCGCCGCTAAACCGTAGCCGACATTGCCGGTCAATAGACCGGTCGTCAAACCGGCTGCCACGGCGCCCAATCCCGCACCAATGGCTTGTTGATTTTCCGGTGTAGTCGCACATCCGGTGATCAGGCTGACGCATACAACCGCACTTAGGGCTGTTTTAGGAAATGCATGATTCATGATGAAATCCTCATTAGATTAGCGCTGCTACTGAACGGACGGCCTGTTGTAAAAAGGATCGTTATCCGGCAGAAGCGGGATTTTTTGATTTAATAGGTTGAGATAATTATCAATCGCTTGGATAGGCGGCGGCTCTATCGCTTCGAATTCACCATTGTCGTAATAATATTTACCGCTACCTGTCGGATATTCGATACCGACCTTGAACGAGTGCTGCTCGCCGTCAACAGGAATATAGGAGCGAAAAGTCACGACATAGTCGCTTTGTAGAATGTTTTGGATTTCTTCGACAATGCGCTGCATCCTGTCATAGGTTTCACCCAATGAATAATAGATGCCGAACGAGTTTTTCGATATGGACTCCAGGTTTTTAAAATAGTCCACGGAATTCTTGCCGTAAGCAAGCGAATACACGGGAATGGGGATCCGCATCGAAGTAATTCGGCCATTCAGCTCTTCGCGAGAAAGCGCACTGCCTTCGTCTCGCCCGTCGGAAAAAACGACTACCGAACACGAAGCAATAACATTATCGGCCGAAGGGTCTACTGACGATCCTTGCGCCGACATGCCGCACATCTGAATCGCAGCCCCGATACTATCGTAAATACGGCTTTTCATACCATCGATTCGAATATCCGCCAACCTTCTAGCAAGGGCGCCCGCATCCCTTTCGAATTGAGATACCAAATCATAACCTTCTTTGGTATCTCGTATCGCCAGGATCGCGACCTCATCCTGGGGCCGTTTGCTGTCGATAAAACGAGCAGCGGCTCTGAGCGCGGTTTCCGATGCCGTTCCCGCCATCGACTTGCTGGCATCGATTACCAAAACGGAACGGGTTGCCTCACTTCGATTGCGTATGCTTTGAATGCCATATTGGCGTTTCATCGGATCGTAGCTTTTGCCTTTGATCATCAGACCGATATTCATTTCGTTGAGATTCACCAAAGGCTGCATGTTTTGATCGAAGGTCCGAATATACAATTGTACAAACGGATACAAAGCATAATTTACCCGATAGACTTTAACGCCGTAACCGCCGGGCGCTGCAAATCCGTAGCCGCCGGCATGCGCTGGGCCCGTAAGAAACAAGGCTTGCATTAAAACCAATACAGATACTATAAAGCTCCCCGCCCCGTAAAACCGTTTTTTGCCGGTCTGTTGCGTTTGTCTTAAGTTGTTCATCATGACGTTGATTCCTCTTTATAAAGTAGTGTTTTACCCATCGGACTCAATGTCCGATTCCCCCATAAACAACGACTAACACTTTATACTCCAGCAATTCCCTGTTTGAGCAGTTTCGCCGATTTTAAGGTGTGGGGTATGCCTGTCGAGGAACGCCGTAAACCCATCCATGGGGGCTTGGCGGCAGCTCCCTGCTACCGACATCCTCGCCAAGCATACCCCACACCCTTTTTGATCCCCAAATTGGGAATTGCTGCTTTATACTCAAAGAAGTTACTCGTAACTGCGAATGCTTAGGATTTCGCGACAAATAACTTACCGGAACAATGATCTTTGTAGCGGATTCGGTTATTTGCGCCCCTAACCTAACGTATTTTTTGTGTTTGCCCCGGAATAATAACCCAGCCGGAATTATCTTCCTTAGGCTCGGTTTTGGCTATCGGTTTAGGTTGCGGTTTCGGCTTCGGTTTAGGGCGTGCTACCGGTTTCGGAGGCGTGCTTGACTGCTGAACAACGCGATTCGAGTCGAGTGTTTGCGCGGCTTTATTGACCGAAGACTGGTTATCCGATTCCGGTTGAACGGGCCTGCGTTTATTCAATATTTCCAGTGCCGACAAACCTGAATCTGCCGAAGGCACGACAGGCTTCGAGACAACGGAGGGAGCGGCAAACGGCGATTCCACCGCAGCAGGAGACGCGCCATCGGCAATTCCGGTCTCACGCGGTAAAGACTCGGGTTCGGGACCGGCACTTGCAATCGGCGCTTCATTCGAACCGTCTTTGAAAAACAGCCAATAGGCGCCGCCGGCAAACGCTGAAAACAGCACTACGACAACGACAAGCAAAATCGCCAGTTTTTTTATGGAGCTATTGTGAGCTTCTGCATATTGAGTCGTTGAACGTGAGATCGGCTGCGAACGATTCCCTTGGGTCTTAATTACCGGCCCGAATTGCAAATCGGAAATTTGCACCGTTTTGCCGGACAGCAAAGCCTCTTCATCAACTTGGCTAACGGCTGAAAATACACCGATGAATTCCGCCACGGTCTGCGGGCGCTCATTGACATTGAGACTCAATCCTTTAAGAATCATGTTATCGATTACATCCGGCAATTCGGGCGCAATTTGTTTGGGAGGCGTCAAGGCTTTACCGGACACCCTTTCATGCGCCGCGACCGGCATTTGACCGGTCACGGCAAAATAAACCGTGGCCGCCAATGAATAAATATCGGATCGAATGTCGGTACCGGTGCCCATGACCTGCTCTGGCGGACTGAAACCGATTGATGCCGCTCTCCCCAAGGTACGGGTCATTTCGTTGGGCGAAGATTCCTTGGCGATGCCGAAATCAATCAGCATGATTCTGTTTTCATCGTCCAGCAAAACGTTTTCCGGCTTCAAATCCCGATGGATAATCGGCGGATTTCGCGAATGCAGATATTCGAGTACCTGCCCGACCTGAACGATCCAGTCCTTAAGGTCCGTAAAGACAATTCTACCGAGCCGCTTGCATTCGGTAGCCAGCGTTCGGCTACCGCCGAATTTCAACACCAAATAGACCATGCCTTTTTCATTGAAACGGTCGACAATGATCGGGATCGAGGGATGATCGAGGTTGCTCAACAACGAAACTTCATATTCATCGAATAACATCTCGGGAATTTCCTTGAGCGCCCAACGTTTTCCTTTCACGCGTTGGTCTTCGACTAGGTAAGTCGCGCCGAAACCGCCTTTTCCCAGCACTGTTTGGATAATATAGCGATCGCCAATCAAATCGCCGACGCCTTTCAGCCAACCGAAAATACCGCGTATCGAGCCGTTAGGTGCGGTATCGATATGCGCTATTTCGTATTGGCATTTTGTACACCGGTATTTATTTTGCGCGATCACATCGGCCGAATCCGGTTGATCGCATTTGGGACAGGTCCGGGGCTGTTCTTGTGCTGTTTCATTCATATATGTTCAAATCGGCTTCGGTTATTTTTTAGTATCCTTGAGTTTCAGACCTATTGCCGTCGCGATCAGAAAAAACAAACCCAACCCGGCAATCGCCGCCAAATCGCTCCCTGTGCTTCCTGCTATCGATACGACAGTGGTTCCGGTAAAATCCTTAACAGCCCTAATCTCCTCGCCGAGCGTCAATTTCATCGCATCGAAAGACCAATAAGAAATCATCGTCGTTTTGGCTATCCAAAGCCCGGCGCCTTCGAGATTAACCACAGCACCGGATAAAATAACCTGCGGAATCAATAAAATCGGCACCGTCGCAACCGCTTTATCGTTGGAATTGACAAAGGCGCTGACGCAAAGCCCCATCGTGGTCGCCGCCATGCCTGATGCGAACAAAATCAAAAAACGTTGTATCAGATCGCCCGGCACCGATATCGATAACGCGATAACGCCTAATAACAAGAAGCATTGCACAAAACAAAGCAACGATAACGGAATCAATTTACTCACGATATAAGGCCCTAAGCCTAAATTTACCGAGCGTTCGCGAATATAAATCGGCAACTCCTTAACTAATTCCCGTGCGGAATTGAGACAACCGAACCAGATCGCGGACAACACCATGATAAACAGAATCTGGCTTTGCTTGGCCGCTCGCAGAGCTATCTGATCGTCCATCTCGAATACCAAACTAACGATCAACGCGATCAACGGCGCCTGTAAGATTAAAATTAGTAGGTTTTTACGATCCGACAAAATCAATTCGCAATAACGCGACATTAACGTTTTGGTTTGGCGCCAACTCTGCAACCATTTGTTATTCGTCGGTCGCGTGTTTGATTTTAGAACATCTTTATTGTCGCGTTGCTCCGATAGCTTCAAACGTTTTTCGACATAAGTATCGTGAAAATTCGAGGCTCGGTATTTATCGGCCCAATAGGAGGCCGAACGGCTTTCGAGCAGTTCATAGACATCGGATAAGCGATCGATCCCGAAATAACCGATCACGGCTTGAGGCGGTCCATAGAAAACCAGACGTCCCTGATGCAGCAATAAGACCAGGTGACAGGTGTCGATATTTTCCAGCGTATGCGTCACGCAAACGACGGTTTTTTTGTCCTCGGCCAAACTCCGAAACAGTTGCATCATTTTTTTATCGGTACCGGCATCCAGTCCGCTGGTCACTTCGTCCAGAAACAACACATTCGGATTGGCGACCAATTCCACCGCCAAACTAACGCGTTTCAGTTGACCGCCGCTCAACGGTGTCGGCGTATCGACTGCTAACCCGGCCTTCTCGGCCAATCCGACCTTTTCAAGCACCTTCAGGACATTTTCATCCATTTCAAAATCCGAGGTATCGGGAGGCAAACGCAGTTTAGCGGTAAATTTCAACGCATGCTGCATGACGATTTTGCGATGCACGATATCCTGCTGAGGCACATAGCCGATCGCCGCACGAAACAAATCGAACGCGCCGTACAAATCGATTTCGTTATATAAAATATCGCCGCTTGTGGCGGGCCGGCGTCCGTTCAGCGCATCCAACAACGTCGATTTACCCGAACCGCTAGTGCCGAAAATGCCGACGAATTCGCCCGGATGAATTGCAAAACTCAAGCCATCCAACAAACGTTTAGCCTGACCCGACGATTCCTTGACCTCTTTGGTCAACCGATACACTTCGATCTTGACTTGACCGTCTTGGTTCGATGGAATAATAGCGTGCCCGTCGAACCGATAGTCGAATGCGGCGAAGCTCAACCAGTCATTGGCCAACACCGGTTGCTTACCGCTGATGCGCACCGCATTGACAAAGGTTCCGTTGGTGCTACCGCAATCCTCGATAACCCATCCCGTAGACTCTCTGGTTAATTTGGCATGTTCACGGGACACCAGCGGCGAAGGTATTGTGATATCGCATTGAGGTAATCGGCCTATCGTCAGCACCGACTTTCCTGTCAGTGTAACGCCGGCGGATGCATCGTCGCCGGACAAAACGTCATCAGCGGCTTGACTGTATTGAAACTTGATTTGAAAAGGCGTGGAACCGAATAAAAGCCAATCTCCGTTATTCAGCATCAATGGTTTGTCGGCAAGCGTGCCGTTAACGGTGATTGGCGCATCGTCGATCGCAGAAATGAATAATGCGCCATCTTCACTAACAAAAATTTTGGCGTGCCGAGGTAAAATCCCGTCTCCGGTTATCGGAACATCGTTGCCGGTATCGCTACCGAGTCGGCACTCCTTGCTGAATTCACAAGCTATCGCTTGCCTTGTCTTTGCTGCAAGTAGTTCGAATTGAAACGGAGTTTCGCTAACTGTGCGACCGATGTATGCATTATTCATTGTTATTTTGAACTCGGCGCTCTTTCACCCAATAAATTTAAATTAAATGAAACTTAAAACATAAAAATGATTGTAATCGCAACCCTCATTTAACGCAAAATTGTTTGCCTGATTCCGAAAAACCTGTGTCTTGAGTGTATTTATAGAGAATTACTCTCTTTATACTCAAAAAATGGTTAGCTTTATGAAGGTATGGGCAGTGGCTAGCGAGGTTGTCGGCAGCAGCAGGGAGAGCTGCCGACAAGCCCTCATGGATGGGTTTACGGCGGTCCTCGATAGACATATCCCATACCTTTTATTCTTAGGCGGTTTTTCAATCAAAAGGCAGTAGCGAAAGAGCCCGATTCGCTGTCTTCATGCTTCCCATTCCCCTCTAAATCACCTCACCATTGTTGATGATAAGGCGCGACATAATAATCGCTTTGCTGCAATTTCTGTAATGCGCCGCTAGTCTCGAGATAATAATAAATACCGGCAGCCGTCAGTAGCGCGGCCAACACCGCAAATCCTATTTTCCACCCACTATAAGGCCGCTCGCCTTGCACTTTGCCGGTACGGCCGTTGATCACGAAACGATAAGATTTATCCCGATAGCGAAACGCGGCCGACCAGACCGGAAGTAAACAATGCTTATAAGTCGTTTTGTCGTGCCTTGTTCGAGCCTGATGGATACGCTGATGATCGCCTCCGATGTTGCGCGCGATATCCCGGTAAATCACGCTATCCATGATTTGCTTGGCCGCATCGAAGCCTTCATCGAGCTCGACCTGATAATATTCGCTACGAAAACCGCTCAAATATTTTTCGTCGTAAGGCATCAGATTGTAGAGATCCCAAGGCTGCAAAGCATCCAGAATCTTACGCGGCAAAGATTTGCTCGCACCCACCAACACATCGTCGAAAAAACGCCGTACGCGACCCGAAACCGGCGTCCAGCGTATCTTAGGCACGCGCCGCATAACAGTGACGGTACGGTTATTTCGTACCACTTGAACCGGTACCGTGACGTAATAGACATCGCCGCGTTCGCCTACATAATCCGTCTCGGTATCGCTATCGAAAGTCCAATAAGGCAAATAAACTCCGGTCAACTTGGTATCGCTACGGGCATATTTTTTAACTGCATTAGGCGCGAACCATAGCTTCGCGATCCAGCGTTGAAACTGCTGTTTAGCTTCAGCTTCGCCGATTGCAAACGGCAACAGCGATTTCGGTTGAATCGGCTTGGCCTGTGCTGTCGTCGTGACGATCGGCGTGCCGCAAAACGGGCATTCGCCGGCATGGATGTGACTATCAAACTGAAACCCGGCGCCGCATTCATCGCAATGAATCTGCGCCTTAACCGTCTCAGCCTGAGGTTGAGACAACTGCCGCAACGCTTGTTGCAGGTCATATTCCTGAATCGGCGCGGCGCTTGGCTCGATATGATTTTCGAATCCGCAGTACTCGCAGACCTGATGCTCGGTTCCGGGCGCATATTTCAATATCGCGCCGCACTGCCCGCACGGAAAACGTTCGACACCGGGTTTTAAAGATGTTTTAAATTTAGGCACGGCAACTATTCATAGCAGTCCAATGTTACAAGACCCCATCGTAAGCGGTAAGCGGTAAGCGGTAAGCAGTGAATAGTGAATAGTGAATAGTGAATAGTGAATAGTGAATAGTGAATAGTGAATAGTGAATAGTGAATAGTGAATAGTGAATAGTGAATAGTGAATAGTGAATAGTGAAATGGCGCGACATTTTAACCATTTGTCAAGCTCTAATTTCATCTTTCATCTTTCATCTTTCATCTTTCATCTTTCATCTTTCATCTTTCATCTTTCATCTTTCATCTTTCATCTTTCATCTTTCATCTTTCCCCTTTCACCGCTCACTGCTTACTGCTAACCGCTGACTGCTAACCAATCAACCCGGCAAAGGCGGCGGCATATGCACAAACGCAGCAGATAACTCGGGCACCTGACCGGCTTGCATCCATTCCGCCATCCCGGTGCTCCAAACCAAAGTGTCGCGATTGATTTCGCCGCTGCGGACTTTTTGCTCGATGACTTTTAGCTCGTAGGGGCCTTCCTGATGTCCGGCTATCGCAACGAAATAGACCGTCGATGCCGGAAGCGGCGGCGGAGTGACTGGCTGCGCAGAAGATTGTTCGGAGAACGACTTACCCAATTCGCGCGCGACCGCGAAACCCATACCCATGCCGATGCCTTCGGAAGCGCCACCTGACGGATTTTGCGCGGCCGCAGCCATCGCTTCGGCGGCCTGAAATTGCGTATAACGGCCAAGATCGCCGATGATTCCCATGCTCGTGCGCTTGTCGAGCGCATTTTCGACTTCGGGCGGCAATGAAATGTTTTCCACCAACAACTGCAATACTTCGAGGCCATATTCGGAAAATTCCGGCGCGATGCGTTCGGTGATGTAGGCGCCGAGTTCGTCGTAATTTGCAGCCAAATCCAATGCTGGAATGCCCGATTCACCGATGATGTCGGAAAAGCGCGATACGATCAGATTGCGCAATTGCGAACTGATATCGTCGGTGCGAAAATGGCCGCCGGTGCCGACGATTTCCTTGACGAAAGCCAAAGGCTCTTTGATCCTAACCGAATAGGTACCGAACGCGCGCAACCGCAATGGACCGAATTCCTTGTCGCGCAGCATGATCGGATTCTTCGTGCCCCATTTCAAATCGGTGAAACGGCGCATGTTGAAAAAATAGACTTCGGCTTTGAACGGGCTCTTGAAACCGTGCGGCCAACTTTCGAGCGTGGTCAGGATCGGCATGTTGCGGGTTTCGAGCTGATAGAGACCCGGCTCGTAAAAATCGGCGGCACGCCCCTCGCTGACCAGAATTGCCGTTTGCGACTCGCGAACGGTCAGCATCGCGCCGTATTTGATTTCATTACCGTAACGTTCGAAGCGATACACCATCGTATCGCTGGAACTGTCGGTCCATTCGATCACATCGACGAATTCGCCGAAAAGCTTGCCCCAAAAACTCATGCTTGTGCTCCTGCCTATTTTGAATTTAATACCTATCCGGATCTTTTTACTCCCACAGAGCACCCGGCCCCTTGTTCACGCGGGGCGGGTTATTCAACCCGAACCAAACGTTTTGATTTGCTTTGGCCACGGTCGAAACGTTTAGCACTGGCTTACAAACCCAGTCCTACAAAGGGTCACGGGAAGCTGTAACTTTCGATCCTGCGTTCACAAGCTAGAGCTTGGAAACGAGCAAAAGAACTCTGCGCCTCTGCACGAGAATTTTTTAAATCACAGAATCAACTTTAAACCCGGCGGCAAGGCTTCGCCGAAGATTTGTTTCTCTTCTTTTTCGTCGAGTTCTTTTAGCGTTTCGACCATCGCAATCCAAGACGTCGGCGCCTTGGCTGCTTTCAATTGCTCGACGATTTCGAAGCGTAGCGCGTCATCGATATCGCGACTTCTATCGCCGCTCATACGCGCGATCAGCGTCGCGGCGAATCCGGCCTGAGGCGTTTTTTTCCAATCGGCTTGCATGACCTGTTTCAACCAGTCGGATGCCGACTCAGATCCAACGACATTATGACTGCTGCCGTGAAACGGAATCCTCGCGCCGATTCGGCCGACCGCCCACCAGCTTTGCTCGGATTCGCCAGGACTTTGCAAACGTTTCAACAACCATTCGCCGAGTTGAGTTTTTTTATCGACCGGCAAACGTTCAAGCACGGCCGAAAGGCGCACGATATCGTCGTAAGCGCGTGTCTTGAGCTGTTTCGCAACGGCCGGCTGCCGTGCCGAAGCCGGATTCAGATATTTGCCGATGTCGTCGAAAATTTTTTCCTGCGCAGCCGCATCGAGACCGCCGGCGACACGCCGCCAAAGTGTCCACCACTCGCTCCAGATTTGCGCTTCGTTGACATACTGAATCGATTGATCGTAAATCTTCCATAATTGTTCGACGCGCCAATCATCGAGCGGATAGCCGAAACCGGGGCGCAGACAAAAACCGGTCAGGCTCAACCAGACTCGTTCGTGATTTTCGGAACGTTTGCGGTATTTGATGCCATCGAGCAAAACGCCGAACAAGCCTCGCAATAACGGCGTTTCCCAATCGGCGCGCGGGCCGAGCAGCTTTTCGAGATCGGCACGCAGACTTTTGACCGCTTTCGGGTTGATTTCTTTCGACTTGGAACCGAACACGGCCTGAACCGACTCGACCGCCTTGTCGAATTGTGCCGGCAATTCGGCCTGAACGCCCGTACCCGTTTTCTTGCGGATTTGGAATTCGACGTCCCAGCGCTTGCTCGAATCTTGCACCGAAACGCATTGAATCTTCAGCGTGCCGACTTCGGTTTGCGTAACGGCCAATTGCACCGTCACTTCGGAAGTGGACATTTTAGCCGGTTGGATTTCGGCCGGCACTTCATCGCCGGTCAAGGCAACCGCCAGCGGCGGCAGCGAATGAAAACGCTCGTCGTCAATCGTAGCCAATTCACCCGGATTATATTCGGTGTCGCCCGTCGTCGAAGCTAAATGGAAGCGCACCGGCTGTCCTAATCGCAACGCGAATTGCCGATCTTGCAAAACGACCTCGAGCCCCTCTTCGCTTCCGCGCGGCAAGATACAAACGCCTTTCTGTTCGCCGCCTTCGGTATCGACGATCAAGAAATAACTGCGCGCCGCGCCACCGCCGATGCGGATTTGTTTATTCCGCCTTGCCTGCGCATAACTGACCGCACCCAACGAGACCGACAATTCCGGATGCTTGTTCTCGAGCAGTCTCGGCGCATCGCCTCGCCAGGATGCAATCAAATCGAGCATCCGCTGAGTCAGCGGGCGGCTACGAAACACGCCGCCGTTCAGCAACAACGCATCCGGCACGACACCCTCGCCGTTCAATGCATCGAGCGCGGCTTGGCTATGCAATTTCAAAAACGCTGCAATATGTTTGCTGACCGCCGGTTCCGCCGCATAAGGCAGGCCGAATTCGACGACGCCGCTGCGCTTGCGATCCGGCAAGTCGTTCAAGCCGGACAATGGAAAGAAACCATCCAGTGCGATGCTTCGCACCTCGTCGCGCGTCAACATCGCCGAGCGCGTGCCGCCGATCAGTTTCGAGCCGCCACCGAGCAAAGTAACGGCGAGTTGTTCCGGTGCATCGTCGGCCAAAAGCTTTTCCTTGACGATGCGGCATTGTTCGATCAATTGCGACATATCGGCCGCCGACAGGCGCTTGTCGCCGCCAGTGATGCGCTTTTCGGCCAAATGCGCGAGCGCCAAATCGATGTTATCGCCGCCGAGCATCAAATGATCGCCGACGCCGATCCGCGTCAATTTCGGTTCCGGTTCGGCCGGCTCGACCTTGATCAACGTCAAATCGGTCGTGCCTCCGCCGACGTCGCAAACCAACAGTAGACGCACATTGGACAGTTCTTGCTTGATGCTGCCGGCATGCCGCCGGAGCCAGTCGTAACAGACCGCTTGCGGCTCCTCGAGCAATTTGACTTGCTTGAGTCCGGCCAATTTAGCGGCCTCGATCGTCAGAGACCTTGCGCCTTCGTCGAAAGAAGCAGGTACGGTGATCACGATGTCTTGATCTTCGAGCGGCGCGTCCGGAAATTTGTGCCGCCAGACGCTACGAATATGCGCCAAATAACTCGCGCTGGCTTCGAGCGGAGACACTTTCGAAATGTCATCATTACTGCCCCACGGCAAAACGTCCGCGGTATGATCGATCGACGGGTGAGACAGCCAGCTTTTCGCGCTGGTCACGAAACGGCCCTGCGTTTTCGCGCCGAGTACCCGCGCCGCCTCGCCGATTACAGCCTTGTCTTCGGTCGGCAAGAACGCCAAGTCTGCCTCGGACAATTCGCCTTCGGCCGGATGGTAACGCACCGACGGCAGCAACGGCCGCGCTGCGACTTCACCCGGAGCGACTAGCTGTTCAATGTCGAATATTCGAATTTCGGATTCTGTTTGATCCGCACGCGAGAAGGCTACGACCGTATGCGTCGTTCCGAGGTCGATGCCGACCAGAAATTGAGGATTTTGTTTTTGCACAGTGTGGTTACTTGTCAAGGCCTTATAGCCGGCTTTACTTCGTTTCCTGCGCAAAGGCGCAGGGGCACAGAGAATTGAAGCTTTTTCTTCTTTTCTACGCTTTCATCATTCCCACGCTCTGCGTGGAAACGGAGCCTGAACAGCTCAGCGGTTCAGGGACGCTCTAGCGTCCCTGCCTGGGTTCCCACGAAGAGCGCTCATCGTTATACATAAATCGTAGGTGTCGTCTTTCCATCTTAGCTAATATGACCTCGATACCGTTTATTGCCAGCTAACACTTTCGACTTCGAAATCGCGATCTGGGGATCGCTCCCACAGAGGCTTCCGGCCTCCTGTGGGAGCGACGCCTACGTCGCGACTATCGAAGCCACTGACGTTCAATATCCACAAATTTATCAAACATCATCGCTCCTAGATATTCGATAAACTTTATTCAACAAGTTTACCGGTACTTCTGTATAACGACGAGCACAGAGCGTGGGAACCATTTGAAAAAACTTTCTCTGCGCCCCTGCGCGAGATCAACTAAATTTACTCCGATCAAGCCTCTTCGCCGGCGCGAACGTCGAATTCGACCTTCCAGCGTTTGCCGTCTTGGCGCGAGACCGCATGCAATTCGAGGGTACCGACTTCGGTCACGGCCGAAGTGAGATGCACAGGAACGACCTCTCCTACTCTTCTTCCTTCTTCAGGCAAGGTAATCTCGATTTCATCCAGTTCTTCGAGCTCTTCATCGGTCCAATAATCTAAACGGGTACCGACTCTATCCTCACGACGGGTATTCGAGCTGAAAAAGCGGAAACGCACCGGCTCGCCGATGACTAATCCAAATTCGTCATCAGGCAGCGCCGCTTCGGTGCCTTCTTCCATGCCGAACGGCGCAATACACAGCGCTTCGATTTCGGGCGGCATACCCGGAACGGCAGGCATTGCGCTCTCAATACCGACATAATAAGAAGCCGCCGTGCCGCCTTTGATCCGAACACCCTTACCTTTACGCACATAACCGTAATAGGCCGCACCGCGCGCGACCGCTAGGTCGAGATCGGCACCTTCGAGTAAACGCGCTTCGGGCGCTTGCTCTCCAGTCAACCAGCTGTTTAGGACTTCCATCAAACGATCGGCCAGCGGCGCGGCTTTTAATACGCCGCCATTGAACAGCACAGCTGTCGGATGCAAAAACGATGCATGCTCAGGCAGATTAATATCTTTTAAGTCGTCGGTCGCGTTGAGCTGTTTGGCCAAAAACGCCGCCAAATGCCGTGTAATCCCGGCATCTTGAGCATAAGGCAAACCCGCCGTACGCAAACCGCCGCGAGGACGACTAATCGGACGGTCTGACGCCGCTATTCTCGGAAAAAACCCATCGACCAACACATTATTGATCTCTTCGCGCGTCAATTCGGTACGCAACGAACCGCCAATCAAAGACGAACCGCGATTCGGAACGACCAGCGGCATCACATCCAACGAGGGATCGTTGAAAATCTTTTCTTTCGCTTCGCGGCAGCCATGGGTCAAGGCTTGAATCTGCCAAGACTCTAAGCGCTTACCGTCCTTTTCGAGCTTGGCTTTGACAGTATAAGCCAAGGCCAGATCCATATTATCGCCGCCGAGCAAAATATGGTCGCCGACCGCGACGCGCGTGAGTTCCAAGTTACCATCGTGCTCCGTAACCGCGATCAACGACAAATCGGTCGTACCGCCGCCGATATCGATAACCAAAATAATATCGCCGACTTCGGTTTGCTTACGCCATTCTCCGTTACTTCTCTCGATCCAGCTATACAAAGCCGATTGCGGCTCCTCAAGCAAGAGCGCCTGTTCCAAACCGACGAAACGCGCAGCTTCGACAGTCAATTCGCGTGCGGCAGGATCGAACGAAGCCGGCACCGTAATTGTCAGATCCTGATTAGCCAACGGCGCATCGGGATGCAGTTGCGTCCAGGCATCGCGTATGTGCTGTAAATAGGCCACGGTCGCTTGAAAAGGGGAAACCCGTTCGACTTCTTCGGGCGCCTCAGCCGGCAAAATTGGTGCCTTACAATCGACACCGGCATGACAGAGCCAACTTTTCGCGCTCGACACTAAACGAATCGGCGTTTTGCTACCCAAGCTGCGTGCGATCTCTCCTACTAGAAATTCCGGCTTCGCTGTCCAGGGTAAGGCGGAGGAACCTTCCGCCAACTCGGCTTGATGCGCCTGATATAAAAAAGACGGCAACTGCATCAATTCCTCGACAGCACCCGGCGAAGTCAACTGAGGTATCGCCATGACTTCCTGAACATGACCATCCTCATCGCTTTGGCTTAAATCGACATAGGACAACACGCAATGCGTCGTGCCCAAATCGATTCCAACCGAAAAACGAGGCCCGGAATACTCGACCGTGCCTTGCTCGACATCGCTGTCTTCCGAAGGGCTATCTTCGTTCGATTCATTTTGAGTCACGTCGGCATTAAGCGCGCCTTCTCCTGGATTTTCCGAGCGTAAATGTCCGAACAAACTTTTCATAACTCTACCTCTGCCGGAGCGATAATCTTAGCATTATGCCCCATAGTTAATTTAGGCAAGCGTATGTCGGTTACTTGCCAACCTCTATGAATCAAAGTTCCGGTAAAGGGCGCTTCGCCGACGATATTACCGGTCAATCTAACCGCCGAAGCATCGAAACCTTTTGGCAAGGTAATTTTAGACCCCTCTTGGCCTTCATGAACGACTACGAGTTTAAAGTGTTCGTTGATCGCCTTATTGCAACCTTCATGAACCACTCTTGCCGCCACACCGATATCGGCATCGTTGTAAGCGGTAATATCTTCTTTGATGAAGTCGATGAAGCGCGCTTCTTTTTGAAGTAGATTCAATAATTGCAGAGCCGCATCCGGTGTCGCCTCTTTTAGTACGACCGGTTCCGGCGCCGGCGCTTGAACGACTTTTTCGACTTCGACGATTTTCTCGACGATTTTGACTTCGGGCTCGGGTATTTTAATACTCGCTGCCAGTGAAGCGGAAGACTCGCGCAAGGCTTCCTCGAGCAGTTTTTTTCTGCCTCTGGCGATTCCGATTAACATGACTATCAACAACACGATCAGCAAAATGGCTAGCAACGCAACCGTTCCCGCCAAACAAACATGCCATAAATCGAAGGTAGTCGGCTTTAGGGTTAAATCTATCGTATAGGTCGTATTCATAACATCCGTTCTGATTTGATTATTGTTGTCCGGCTTTTCGCGCGGATTCGATGAACATCATTTCTCTGAGCACATCGCGGGTGGTTTGAATGCGCATTTGCTTTAAATGCCGGTCGGCGATCACCTCCGGCACTTTTTCCTGAAGATACACATTTCTCATATCGGCCAGAACATTCTCGCATTTCTTAACGATGGCTTCGGTACCCTTTCTAACATCTTGAGGCCTTGCCGAAGTGACTTGCAATTCGTTGGCAATACATTTTTTATAATGATATTGCGACTCTTGAATTTTCTTGATCGTCGCTTCGGACAGCGATGTATTGTGCCATTCGTTTTTGGCGTCGTCCGCTTGGGCGGACAAGGAAATGAAAGCCAACGCTATTATTAAAACCTGTTTCATCGTATTTTCCGTCTCAATTGAATAGTTATGGATTTGGTCGTAAATAACCTCCCTATTTTAAGGAGGGTTCGGTTGCTCGATTGACAGGTGTCGGCGGCAGGGAAAGCCGCCGTCAAGCTTACAAGGACGTATTCACGGTGTCCTGCCAAGCGAGTTACCGAACCCTCAACAAAGCCCATAGTTACAGGACGTTATTTATCACGAAATCCTATGACAAGATTTTACGCGAACAGACGGCAAATGAACAACAAAGCAAGAATCGCCAAGATTTCAAATGTTGTAATAGACCTGTTTATCCCTTTCGCACTTCAAATTTCGGCAGCGCCTGAGGAGGCGCCTGAGTTTTCGGCACCTGACTTTAAAGCGCTTCCTGTAGATGCACGCTTACAGTAAAATAATCGTTTTTCTTAAATTACCCCATGGACGCAACTCCTACATTGAAGCGCATCGCCGTCACTCCCGGCGAACCAGGCGGTATCGGCCCCGATCTTTGTATCATGCTGGCACAACAAAGCCATGCCTGCCAACTCGTTGCGATCGCCGACCCCGATTTGCTGATGCAACGCGCGGAATCACTAGGTCTTAAACTCGAGATCAAGTCATTCGACCCGTCATCGGAACTCGTCGAACAAAGCGCAGGCTCTATCAGCGTCTTGCCGGTTAAAATGAATGTACCGGCGCAAAGCGGGCAACTTAACATGGAAAATAGCCGCTATGTCCTCAAAACGATCACGCGCGCGGCAAAAGGCTGCATCGAAGGCTCGTTCGATGCGATGGTCACAGGTCCTGTGCATAAGGGCGTCATCAACGATGCGGGCATTGTTTTCAGCGGTCACACCGAATATATTGCCGGCATTACCGGCGGGCATCCGGTCATGATGTTGGCGACACCGGGACTCCGAGTCGCGCTAGTCACGACCCATCTCCCGCTTGCCGATGTCGCCGCGGCGATTACGCATAACCGGCTAAGAAGCGTTCTACGCATCCTGGCCCAAGATCTGCAGACGCGCTTCAATCTGGCCAATCCGAAAATACTGGTCTGCGGCTTGAATCCCCATGCCGGCGAAAACGGCCATTTGGGACTGGAAGAGAAAGAGATCATCGAACCGGTATTGGAAAATCTACGTGAACAAGGTCTCGACCTAATTGGCCCGCTCCCGGCCGATACACTGTTTACGCCAAAATATCTCGACACGGCCGATGCTGTATTAGCGATGTATCACGACCAGGGATTGCCGGTATTGAAATATAAAGGCTTCGGCAACGCCGTCAACATCACATTGGGTTTACCGATTGTACGCACCTCGGTCGACCACGGCACCGCGCTCGATCTGGCCGGAACAGGTTCTATCGACACGGGTAGCATCGAATATGCCTTGGCAACGGCACTGGCAATGTCCTCATCTTCCCCAATCCGTACCCATGACGCATAAAGCCCGCAAACGTTTCGGCCAGAATTTTTTAACCGATTATTCGATCATCGAAGAAATTCTCGGCAATATACAGGTCCGCCCGGGCGAACACTGGGTTGAAATCGGCCCCGGGCAAGGCGCGTTGACGGCGCCGCTATTGGACCATGCCATCCGGCTCGATATCGTTGAACTGGACCGCGACCTAGTGAGTCTGTTGAAAAAGAAATTCGGCGACAATGAACGCTTGACGATTCATAGCGCCGATGCATTGAGTTTCGATTTCCAAGCGCTTGCGACGGACGGCAAACCGCTTAGAGTCATCGGTAACCTCCCCTACAATATTTCCACGCCGTTGCTATTTCATTTATTGGAGAGCACATCCTGCATCGCCGATATGCATTTCATGCTACAGAAAGAAGTCGTGGATCGGATTTGTGCCGAGCCCGGCAGCAAGAAATACGGACGATTGAGCGTCATGGCGCACTATTATTGCGCAGCGGAACATTTATTCGACGTCCCGCCGGAAAGTTTCGACCCCGCGCCGCAAGTAACCTCATCGATTATCCGTCTGATTCCTCATAACAAGCCCCCGGTTTCGGTCAATTCAGTCGAAGACTTGAATCAGGTTGTCGTTCATGCCTTCTCTCAACGCCGTAAAACGATTCGCAACTCATTAAGGAATTTGCTTGACGAACAACAAATAGCAGGACTCGGAATCGACCCGAGCGCGCGCGCCGAAACTTTGTCGCTGGAAGACTTCGCGGCCTTGAGCCGCAACCTGAAAAAAGACACCGAATAAACTGCGACAATCCGCCACGCGACAATTTGCCACATTTTCAAAGCCGGATATCTTGCATAAACTATGCACAACTCTTGAGATGCAAACTTTCAAATACTGCTATTTTTTTAAGAGCTTATATCCTTCTAATATCCTTTATGCGGCTTTTTAGCCGCATTTTTTTTGCCCGAGACTTTTTCGAAGGCTATGTTCGCGTTAATAGTTGAAGTGAATCCTACACCAATCTCGAAACTTGAAGACTGTAGGATACGCGGTGCGTACCACCCGTAGTTTAACGTGTCCTAATTTGTTGCCTTGTGCCGACATTAGGTACGCGCAGCGTACCCTACAATTTTTTAAGTGCTTCCGGTAGTGGTGGTGTTTTCAACTATTACCGCATACATAGCCTTTTCGAAAGACAGTATGCGCAACTTACAGCTCAAACAAGCCTAAATGGGTCCACTTCCGGAACATCGATCGGTACCGATTCCACCTTCCAAATCTCGCGGCAATACTCGGCAATCGTTCGATCCGATGAAAACTTACCGGATCTTGCCGTATTCAGCACCGACATCTTATTCCAACGCATTCTGTCGCGGTAAACCGAATCGATGGAATCTTGGCACTCCCGATACGCATTGAAGTCGGCCAATACCAAATAAGGATCGCTGTAGATCAGATTATCGGTCAAATCACGGAACAAACCGGTATCGCCGTGCGAAAAAAAACCATTTCGAATCAGATCGATGGCATCTTTCAAAATCGCATCTTGCTGATACGCGTCATTCGGAGCATAACCCCGCTCATAAGTTAAGCGCACCTCTTCCGCTGTCATGCCGAATAAAAAGAAATTTTCTTCACCGACTTCCTCGCGAATTTCGATATTCGCTCCATCCAACGTTCCGATAGTTAATGCCCCATTCATCGCAAACTTCATGTTGCCGGTTCCGGAAGCCTCTTTTCCGGCCGTGGAAATTTGCTCCGACACCTCGGTTGCGGCATAAATCTGCTGACCGTTCGTGACATTGAAATTCGGCAAGAACACAACCTTGAGACGGTCTTTCGTCGCCGGGTCGCGATTGACGACCCGCCCCACCTCATTAATCAGCTTAATAATAAGCTTGGCCAAATGATAGCCCGGCGCCGCCTTGCCGGCGAATATAAAGGTGCGAGGATGAATATCGAAATGCGGATCGGTTTTCAGCTTCCGGTAAAGAGCAATCACATAAAGAATATTCAAATGCTGTCTTTTATATTCATGAATGCGCTTGGCCTGCACATCGAAAATCGATTCCGGATCGACGCTGACGCCGGTGCGCTTATAGAGATTCAGCGCGAAATCATGTTTATTGAGCCGCTTGGCATCGTCCCAACGATTTAAAAATACCGCATCGTCCGAAAAGCGCTGAAGATCTTGCAGTTTTCCCAAATTTCTCACCCAGGTATCTCCGATCGCTTCGCTAATGACCTTACTGAGCCTCGGATTACATAATGCCATCCAACGCCTTGGCGTCACGCCGTTGGTTTTATTGCTGAATTTCTCAGGCCAAAGACTATAAAAATCCTTAAGCACATCGCGCTTGAGCAGTTCAGTGTGCAGCGCCGCGACACCATTGATCGCATGACTGCCGGCACAAGCCAGGTGCGCCATACGCACCATTCTTGCCCCGTTTTCGTCGATCATCGACATTCGGATGACTTTGGCGGTATCGCCGAGACATTGCGCCCTGACTTGTTCGAGAAAGCGACTATTGATTTCATAGATGATCTCCATCAATCTCGGCAGCAAACTTTCCATCAATTCCACAGGCCAACATTCCAATGCCTCCGGCAACAGCGTGTGATTGGTGTAGGCGAAAGTTCGTCTCGTCACGTTCCAAGCCGTGTCCCAAGACATATCGTGCTCATCGACCAACAGCCGCATCAGCTCTGCGATCGCAATGGCGGGGTGGGTATCGTTCAATTGCACGGCGAACTTTTCATGAAAATGCTCCAAACGGATGCGCTGGGTCTTCATGATGCGCAGCATGTCTTGCAATGAGCACGAAACGAAGAAATATTGCTGCTCCAAACGCAACTGCTTGCCCTGTAATGGTCCATCGTTCGGATACAAAATCTTGGTCAAGTTTTCCGAAGCGACTTTTTCCTCGACCGCGCCGTAATAATCGCCTTGATTGAAACGCTCGAAATTGAATGACTCGGGCGCGACTGCTTGCCATAAACGCAAGGTGTTCGCGGCATTGTTGCGGTATCCCAAAATCGGCGTGTCGTACGGCACGCCTTTGACCGACCAACCGGGAATCCAATTGACGCGCGTTTCGCCGTTTTCGGCAACATAACGCTCGGTATGCCCGCCCAACTTGATTTCGACCGCCCATTCCGGGCGAACAATCTCCCAGGGATTGCCTCGAAACAACCATTTATCGGTCTTTTCCACTTGCCAGCCGTCGAAGATGACCTGCTCGAAAATTCCGAATTCATAACGGATGCCATAACCGACGGAAGGAATATTCATTGTCGCCATCGAATCGAGAAAACAGGCCGCCAAACGCCCCAAACCGCCGTTCCCTAGGCCCGGCTCCGGCTCTTCCCCGAGCAAATCGTCCAATTTCAAGCCTAGTTCAGCCATGGCCTGAGTAACCAATTCGGTCATGCCCAGATTCAATAAATTCGATGCCAAATGCGGCCCCATCAAAAATTCGGCCGACAAATACGCCACGGTGCGCGATTTTTTTTCGACATATTCGGTCGCGGTACCGACCCAGCGTGCCATCAGCATATCCCGCACGGTATAGGACAAGGCCATGTAATAATCGAAGGTGCTGGCCAATGCCGGAAATTTGCCTTGCACATTGGCTAAATTGCGAAAGAAGTTTCGCTTGATGTCATCGGTGGTCAATGGGTAATGATTTTGTTTCATAGTCATCGTTCTCGTTTATAGTGAACAGCCTATCAAATAAAAAGCAATACTAATGCCATGACAGGCCTATACGTATTGTTTAGTCAAAATCGACACCAGAACGCCGAATTTTTATCTACGCTGGGAATATGAATGCCTCACTGGCGCCGAAACTTGAGTCGTTAAGAGTATAATCATGCTGTAATAGGTACGAAATAACCCGAACACTTACGCCTGGAGAACATGTGTAACTTGTTCAAATTATTTTGCGCATGTTATACCTTTCGGACTTCAAATTTCGGCAGTGCCTGAGGAGGCAACGGGGTGCGCGGTCCCTCACCTAACGCTAGGTGAGGGACCGGCATGGAGCTGGCATAGAGCCTGCATGGATGTATTCACCAAGCACCTAAATTCCATAGCCTATTTTGCCATGGTAAATAGTCTTAGATAATTTAGGTGCCGGGCCTTTGACGAGCACTCCGATGCCGAATTTTGATCTACGATGGGAATACATTCAAAACCAGGTTGACTAAGGAAACTTCCGTTATGACAGCAATGTCGAAAACTCCTCTTTATATCCCTTATGCAGGCCCCGCTTTATTGGAAATGCCTTTACTGAATAAAGGCTGTGCGTTCAGTAAAGAAGAACGGCAAACATTTAATTTAACCGGGTTGCTCCCGCCTCGATACGAAACGATCGAAGAACAAGTCCAACGCGCTTATCTTCAGTATTCGAGCTTTAGATACGCAATCAACAAGCATATTTATTTGCGTTCGATACAAGACAATAACGAAACGCTGTTTTATCGACTCCTGCAGGATCATCTGCCGGAGATGTTGCCGATTATTTATACGCCGACAGTCGGCGATGCCTGCGAGCAATTTTCGGATATTTATCGCAGTAGTCGAGGTTTGTTTATTTCTTACGTGGAACGTCAACAAATGGACGACATCTTGCGCAATACTACCAAACGAAATGTCAAAATTATTGTCGTGACCGATGGCGAAAGGGTCTTAGGTCTGGGTGACCAAGGAATCGGCGGCATGGGCATTTCGATAGGCAAACTGTCGCTCTATACCGCATGCGGAGGAATTAGTCCGGCATACACCTTACCGGTAGTACTCGATGTCGGCACCAATAACGAAAAACTGTTACAAGACCCGATGTATATGGGCGAGCGTCATAGAAGAATTCCTCAAGCGGAATACGACGCTTTCATCGACCTTTTTTTACAAGCCGTCAAGCGTCGCTGGCCGAATGTTCTCGTGCAATTCGAAGACTTCGCGCAACCGAATGCGACGCCGTTATTGCAACGCTACCGAGACCAACTGTGCTGTTTCAATGACGACATTCAAGGTACGGCCGCGGTAACGGTCGGGACGCTGCTGGCTGCTTGCCGAGTTAAAAACCGGAAATTATCAGAGCAGCGCGTGGTCTTTGTAGGAGCAGGTTCCGCCGGTTGCGGCATTGCCGAGCAGGTAATCGCGCAAATGCGGACCGAGGGACTGTCCGACCGCGAAGCCCGTCATCGCGTTTACATGGTCGACCGTTTCGGTTTGCTCACCGAAAACATGATAGGACTTAGGGACTTTCAACAAAAACTGGTTCAAGTATCAAACCGACTAGAGGATTGGTCAATCGAAGGCGATTATCCGTCATTGCTTGAGGTCATTCAATGCGCCAAACCGACCGTTTTAATCGGCGTTTCCGGCCAGCACGGCATTTTTACCGAAACCGTAATTCGGACTATGACCCAAGGTTGCGATTGGCCGATTATTTTTCCGCTCAGCAACCCGCCGCGCCAAGTGGAGGCTACGCCCGAACAAATTATCGAGTGGACCGAAGGACGGGTTCTATTAGCCGCGGGCAGCCCCTTTCCACCCGTCGAATACGGCGGTAAGCGCTATGATGTCACGCAGTGCAACAATAGCTATATTTTTCCGGGAATCGGTCTCGGCGTTATTGCCGTGCAAGCCAGACGAATCTCTGACGAAATGTTAATCGCTGCCAGCGAAACTCTGGCCGCAGCATCGCCCTTGGCCAACACCGGACAAGGTGAGTTATTGCCGCCATTGACGGAATTACCCGAACTGAGCAAACACATCGCTTTCGCGGTAGGCAAAGCCGCACTTAAGCAAAACTTGGCGCTTGAAATTAGCGACGAGCAATTACTGAAGAGCATCGAAGAAAATTTCTGGCAACCGGTCTATCGGCACTATAAGCGGGTTTGTTTTTAATACCGCATAGCATCCGATAATGGACGTATTCACGGCGTCCTTTGACGGGCACCCCGGTGTCGAATTTTGATCTACGATGGGTATAACTTAAAACACATCAAGGCTTAACTCAATGACTGTTCCATTTAATCGCTATCAATTTCTTCAGTACCTAATTGCCTGCGATCAGCCGGTTTATCAAGATTATTCTGCTCGATATATTCGTTATATTTTCGGTGCCGTTCGCGTTTTTGTTCGAAGTCTTCGTATCGGCTCATTGGACGTTCCGCATTATCCTTACTCCTACGATAGACTCGACGCTCAGGAAGCGCGGCATCGTCGAGATAGCGCCGCCGCATATTTTCGAAGCGCTCTTGTTTAGCCTTCTTCTGCTCTTGATCTTGTTCATTCCACCGGCCCATTTTTTCCTTGTACTGCCGGTTAGTTTCGCCTGCCTGCCTAGCTCCGTTTTCCACAGGGATGGAACTGGGCTGTTTAGCGATCGCCAAGCCCGGCGGAAAAATCGAAAACAAAACAGCGAACAATAAGAGATCATGTTTATTAATCACCGCAGCCTCCCGGGATTCGTTTAATTTAATTTATAGTAGAACCACCTAGATCAAAATTCGGCGTCGCCACTGACACTGCCGAAATTTGAAGGGCGAAAGGTATATAAACATTCTGCGTATGTGATCGCTTTGGCTTCTGATATTGATCTTGGATTTAACTAACCAAGAGAACACACGACTTATGCCGAATAATTCCGAATTATAAAGAGCCAAGATAGGTAGCCAAGGCCTCAATATCTTCTTCGCTTAAATTTTTTGCGATAGCATTCATCGGACTGCCTTTACGCGTGCCGGACTTGAATGCTTTCAATTGTTTAGCTAGGTAATCGGGGTGTTGCCCAGCCAACCTTGGAAATTGCATTCTCCCTTCTGCGCCTTTGCCATGACAGCCGAGACACATCGCGGATTGTTTCTCGCCTAACTCGGCTAATTTTGGATCGACAACAGCAGTTCTAGGTTGTAGGCTTGAAAAATAAGCAGCAAGATCGGTCATGTCTTCATCGCTAAGCCCCTGGGCCATATTCTTCATTATGGGGCCTTGGCGCGAACCGCTCTTGAAGGCTTTTAGTTGTTTGACGATATACTCGGGCCGTTGACCGGCTAGTACCGGAAATTGAGCATCGACGCTTATGCCGTTCAAACCATGACAATTAGTACACGCTGACGCTTTTTTTTCTCCGGCCTTTACATCGGCGGCGATTGCGCTAGCAGCGAAAACAAAAGTGCCGAATAGACAAAGGGTTGACAGCATAATCGAATTGTAAAAATTACTTTTTTTCATCTTTTCCTCCTAATTGCATCGGTAGACATGACCGAATTTTTGAGTTAAAAAATTCCGAATCAGTGTTGGTCACTATAACGCGACATCGACATCAATGTCAGTAACTTGTTATTTTATGGCTCATCAAGTATCAAAATCACCGCCTATCCCCATGATCGGCGTAAGCGGCATCGCTTTCAACTGCCATCGAGAAGTTTTGTTAATCCGACGAAATCAAGCCCCGGCACAAGGACTATGGTCGATTCCGGGCGGTAAGATGGAACCTGGCGAAACACTGGTCGACGCTTGCCGACGCGAAATCGAGGAGGAGACAGGGTTTAATAATACCCGAGTGCTCAGCCTCGTAGCACTTGTCGAACGCAATATCGAAAGTTTTCATTATGTCATTGCCGATTTTTTAGTCGAAATTCTCGACGGAGAAAACCGGCCTCCCATCGCAAATTCCGACGTCTCGGAAGCTTGCTGGGTTGCATTGGATCGACTCGATCATTACGACTTGGTCCCCGGTCTAAGAGACATCATCGAAAACACCCATCGACTTTGGCAGACTGGTACTTTACCGGGTTTGATCGACCCGAACAGAAAAACCGGTGATTTTATCTGTACGTAAGCGATCTTTTGCCGTTCGAAACCATGTTATCTCTGGACTTTATATTAAACTAACGATGATGAAGGTCTGGCCATCGCCTCGGCAAATGAAAAATGAATGAATCGATTAGCTTGTATAACGCGAATATGAAACCATCAGTGATATCAAAAACCAATTTAAGTAAGCAGCGCTGTGCCAATCCCGCACTATTTGAACGCTCCAATCATATTCATTTGAATGACGGCAGCAATTCCCATTTTGAGCAGTTTCGCCGATTTTAAGGTGTGGGGTATGCCTGTCGAGGAACGCCGTAAACCCATCCATGGGGGCTTGGCGGCAGCTCGAACACCAAGGATGGCGTGAATGCAGATTTTGCATGGAGCAAAAATCTGCCCTGCTGCCGACATCCTCGCCAAGCATACCCCACACCCTTTTTGATCTCCAAATTGGGAATTGCTGGTATGACGGCTATAATCCGGCACAAGGAATCTGCGCCTGATAAAATTCGGCATATACAACTTTATTCAGAGGAACGCGAATGGATAGTCTGCAATCGGATACCCTGGTCGACACGGCATTGTCTTCGCGGACTACAGAAAACGCTCCGCTTGAGCCTTATCTTGTAATACTTTCAGGCAAACATATCGGTAAACAATTTAAGCTTTCCCGTCAAAAAAACGTATTCGGACGAGGTCACGATGCGGATATTGTCATAGCCGACCCCAAAATATCCCGGCGTCACGGCGCCTTTATCGTCAAAGCCGGCGTCGTTATTATGGTTGAAGATTACGGCTCGACCAATGGCACCTATATCGATGAAAGGCGTATCGACAAAGAAAAGATTTCCTTACTCTCGCGCATCCGTGCCGGCGGCACTTACATGCGCATCGATTATAAAAAACCGAGCGAAGCTCAATCCGAACAAGCTTTATATCAGGCCGCCAATACCGATGTATTGACCCAAATCCCCAATCGCAGGGCTTTTGTGATTCGCGGACAAGAAGAGCTGTCTTTTTGTAAGCGCAATCGCACCGCATTGACCGTCATCATGTGCGATGTCGATCATTTTAAAAAAATCAACGATACATTCGGTCATCCCGCCGGCGATCAGGTTTTGAAGGACCTGGCCGAAATGCTGAGTAAGGAAATGCGCACCGAAGACACGCTGGCGCGATACGGCGGCGAAGAATTCATTATGCTGTTGCGAGGTAACTCGGAAAGTCAGGCATTAATTTTAGCCGAACGCATCCGTGAAAAGGTTGCGCATAAGGCTTTCGAATATCAGCACTTGAAAATACCGGCAACACTTTCGATCGGCATTTGCAGTCGCCAAAGCGCTTATATCGACTCGCTCGAATCGATGATACGGGCCGCAGACAGAGCGCTCTATCAGGCCAAAAAAACGGCCGCAATCAGGTCGCGATCGAACGAGATTGAGAAGAATTATCCTAGAAAAAGCATTTCATTTTGGCCTAGCCGCGTTCAATATAAAAATAGAAAGAAATAGAAATACATACGCATTCGCTTTGCATCGCGAAGCTCGAGCTTCGCGTATCGGTTCCCCAAGCTTGAGCTTGGGGAACAGCGCCCCCCTCTTTCCTCTTTCCTCTTTCCTCTTTCCTCTTTCCTCTTTCCTCTTTCCTCTTTCCTCTTTCCTCTTTCCCCCTTTCACCTTTCACCTTTCACCTTTCACCTTTCACCTTCTTTAATCCATGCCAAACAGCTAAAATTGAAATATCATTTTTTTATAGCGCCCAAGGCCGCCACCGACAATCATGCCGCTTTCCGAGACCTTATTCATTATCTTGCTGCTGTTATTATTGGCCTTGCTGCTTTCCGGGTTGTGTCGCCATTTACCGCTTCCTTATACCATTCTATTGGTCGTAACCGGGGTATCGATCAATTTATTGGCCACGGTCACGCCTTTCGCTCTGATTCCAAGCGGCTTTCATCTCAGCGACGAACTGGTTTTATTCATCTTTCACCCTGCACTCATCTTCGTCTCCGCACTGAGTCTCGATGCACGCACGCTTATCAAAGACTTATTGCCGATACTTGTTATGGCCATTCCGGGGATGCTGATCTCGGCACTTCTGGTCGCCGTAGGTCTCAATACCTTCTTTTATCTCAATTTCATATTAGCCTTTTTGTTCGGCGCGATTATTTCCGCTACCGACCCCGTTGCAGTTATTGCACTGTTCAAGGAATTGGGCGTTTCGAAACGCCTTACTGTCCTGGTCGAAGGCGAATCCTTATTCAATGACGCGACCGCGATCGTACTTTTCAATATCGTGCTTGGCGCCGTGATTCACGGCGAATCGGCGCTGATGGACGCGCCAACGATGATTTATTATTTCACTGAACACTTCTTGCTCGGTGCGCTGATAGGCACTGTGATCGGCTTGCTCATCAGCGAAATGATGGTCAGGATGTATCACGGTCAACAGAGTTTCGTCGTGGTCGCCTCGATCGTCGCGGCCTACTTGAGTTTCATAGTCGCGGAGCATAACTTCCATGCCTCTGGCATCATGTCGGTGCTGGCTACTGCACTTTGTATCAAAGGTATCGCGATGTCTCGGCTTTCCGGAGAATCGACCCACCATATCGAAGCCGGTTGGGATATCATCTCGCTGGTTTTGAATTCGTTATTATTTTTATTGATCGGCTTGACCGTCGATATCTTTGCATTCGCGATACATTGGCAACAATTGACCTGGGTACTCCTGGCGATATTCGCGGCGCGCATGATCAGTGTCTATGGCTTGATTCCAATGACTACGAGCCTTTTCAGCCTACCGGCAATCAGCCTGAATAGCCGCCATATGATGTGGTGGGGTTGTTCAAAGGGAACCATCGCCATCGCGATGGCGCTTGCGATCCCCGATACGGTCGTCGATAGAGGCCTGCTCTTGGAACTGACGCTCGGCATGGTATTGATCAGCCTGGTCATGAGCGGTCCGACGCTCAAACCCCTGATGGGCGCACTCAAAATCGATCGCTTGAACGATGATGAATGGCTCGAATTACAAGAAGGCATGGAGCAAATAAGCACATCGGTCAACGACTGCCTACACTCGTTTTCGAGGCTACATTTGCTTGAGAGCGATATGCAAGATTCGGTGTTGCAATCGCTGAACAGAAAAATTGCACCGAGGCATGCGACACTGACGGAGGCGCAGCAACTCAGACAAATTCATTTACATGCACTCAATGTCGAAGAAAGAGAATTGCAACGACTCCATGAAATCGGCTTGGTCAATTATTATACTTATCTAAATTTCAAGGATATTCTCCGCAAAGACAAAGCCAAAAGCATTGACGAGATGATTCGTTTCAATAAAAACCAGGATAACGTGAACCCGTTCTTGCGTTTTGAAATGTCAATAATCAAATTTTTAAGCGAATACGAATGGACGCTCAACTGGTTGATTCGCTATCAAAAAATTCGTTTTTCCAACTTAATACGCCACGATCTGGCCGGCGTTTTGATGGCTCACGAAGCGCTGTTGGCGCTGAAACAGGTAGAGCCCCACTTTCATAGCGACAAGCTTAATATCATCAGAAAAATTTATCGGCATCGTTTGGAACGAAGACAAGGCCGGCTCAAAAAACTGGGTAAGCAATTCCACGACTTTTATTATCAATTCGAATACCGACTATTTCAAGAAGTGGCGCTACGCTACTCGTTGAAACTGATTACGGAGGACTTCGAGCATGGTAAGGTGTCCGAAAAGATTTATCGGCGCCTAGAAAAACGTCTGGATGAAGCTTTGAAACAATTACCGGACCTAGCGCCGGAGTTGAGCCTTTCCAAACGCGACGATTGGCTGGATAGCGTACCGATTTTTAACGGCTTGCCACGCGACGTGCTAAAAAAACTCGCGAAAAACGCTCATTACGTCAGTTTTCTTCCGAACGATACGATTTTTAATGAAAACGATCGAGGCGATTCGATCTATATCCTAGTCAACGGCGTAGTCAACGTTTTTCAAAATACCGGCCCCAACCAGCGCGTGCATATCGCCGAACTGCGCAAAGGCAGTTTCATCGGCCGGCACGCTCTTTACGATCATGCCGTAAGAACCGCGACGGTCAGAGCCAAAACATACGTCACGCTGCTCCGGCTCACGACCCAAGACATCAAGACCTTATCCAAAGCCCTGCCGGAACTTAACCAACGCCTACAAGAAACCGATATCAATCGCTACCCGAACAACACTTAACCCAAACGAAACCGCTAGCCTTCATTCCTCTCTTTTATCTTTCCCTTTGGCTACGTTATACCCTTTGCTAGTCAAATTTCGGCGTCGGGGTGCCCGTCAAAGGACGCAGTGAATACGTCCATGTAGGCTCTATGACAGCATCCATACTGCCAAAGCCTTTGCCGAACATCCCGACGCCTCCATACGCTAATGCCGAAATTTGAAGTGCGATAGGTATAGCGTTAATAGCTGAAAACATGAAGTACTACGCCAATACCGAAATTCGACGATTGTTCGCATCGCATACCATTTTGCAAATCTTCCGAAGTTACCAAGCAAAAAAAGGTACGCGAAGCGTACCCTACGACAGGTTACTTTCGTTTATCCATAAAAACACGCAGCCCGTATGCAGCGGAGCAAAATACGGGAATGGCATGCCCTCGAACTTCCTGAATTGCGCTACGCTCCATCCGGGCTACGCTGCCCCTTTCCCCTTTCCCCTTTCCCCTTTCCCCTTTCCCCTTTCACCTTTCACCTTTCCCCTTTCACCTTTCACCTTTCACCTTTCACCTTTCACCTTTCACCTTTCACCTTTCACCTTTCACCTTTCATCTTTCCCCTTTTTAATCTTCTTAACGCGATCAACCGCAATCCGTCCCGCATTAGCCAATTGCTTGCGCAACATACCCCATTTCTCCTTATCCTTAGCCGCTATCAGACATCGTAAATACTGAGCCCGAAGGCTTTCCGGCAACTTATCGGCAATGCCCGTCCATACCGCTTCGATGTTGTAAACGGAACGCTCCTTTAAACAAACCGGAAGACAATCCTCGAGTGGAATCGTTAATGTCTCGCTAATATATCCCAATGCCTCGCGAATCGATTGCTCCTTGGCATTTTGCGGATGACTTACGTCATAAGGCGGTTGCCATTCGCGTAGCGGACGCAGCTGATCGATGTGCGAAACGATCAACAATATTGGCGGCTGCCTTCGCTCTAAGCGTTCGTCGAACCAAGTTCGCATCGCACTCAAAAACTCGGCGTCGGCTCCGTGCCCTGCCTGAGTTGCCGAACATACCAATACAATCAAATCGAATTCGCCGAATGCCTGCTCGGGATTTTCCTCGAACCAGCGCTCTTGGTCCCCATAGCCCGGGCTGTCGACGATGATGACATCGCCGGTCCCTTCATGCTGCAAGCGGTAAACAGCCAACGCGCCGGTCAACGGCAAAACATCGGTCGGAGCCCGTAACTCTCCGAATAAGGCGTTGATTAAACTGGATTTGCCGGTTTTGAGCTGGCCGGCAACCAAAATTCGTAACGGCCGTTTCGTCATTTCCATCGACTCAAGCGTGGGTTCCGATTCGGCAAAATCTATCTGCGGCGGAATCGCTTGCCCGCTGTACATCGCGATCGCGTAATAACCGATTTTTTTAATCAATGTTTGCAGCAACCAGCGCTCGATCATGCCTTTCGGATAGGCCGAAGCCTTACCGGCAAAAAATTGACCCAATTCGCGCGGAATTGAAGCAATCGGACTCAATAACAATTTGCCGACGCGATAGGCTATGTGTCCGCTTGCCAAACGATCCTTCCAGCGCCAAAGGTCCAGGCCGTTACCGACCGTCAATAAATGACTGAATGGTACTTTTTCGTCGAGCATTTGCCGCATGTCCCTGCACACCTGCTCGGCAATGTAGAGAATGTTTCGCAATGGCACATCGAGTTCAGCCCGTTCGTGTTTCGGCGAATAATGACGCGCCACCTCGACCGTGACGCGTTTGGCCAGTTCCAGTATGCGCAAACTGTTGGTCAACGGATACTCTTTCGGGTCGATTTGTTCGGCCATTTTATCGAGCTTGTCCCAAATCTCGGTCGCGGCCGGCGACCAAGCATCATCGGGTTTTACGACCGGCAATGCCAACAGACCCTGACGTTTGCGCAAACCTCGAATCATCAACCACGCCAACGCATACACAACACAAAACCCGGCAACCGCTTCAGTCAAATAAACGCTTTGCCAAAGCCAATAAATACCTACGGCAACGAGCGCCAACCATGGCAGAACCAGCAGAAAAGCTGATATTGACAGCAACGCTTTACGCATAATCAACCTTCCCGCTTCATGGTTTCGCGCAACATTTCACGGCCGCGCGCGAATTCAGTCTTGAATACTTCGCGTAAGGCTTCCGGGGTCAGCGCTTTGCCCCGTTTAGTTTGCGTGAAATAAAAACACAACGTCTGACCGAGGGCATAGGTTACCGCTGCGGTATAAAGACCCGAAACGCCTAGCGCGACGGTTTGCCCATAAAACGGAATCAATTTCAAAAGCTCGCGTCCGCCCATGCCGGCCATGACGCCTATACCGATCGCACTACCGATTTCGCTGAGACTTTGTTTGCTCAGCTCCAGCCCATAAACATTGGCGATACTATGAAACAATTTCGCCTGAATCGCGATCACGGTCGCAATACTCGCGGCCGGTACCGGAATGGCGGCCGCGATACCGGCCGATAACGAGTAACTGATAATATGCGGGTGCGCCGCACGCCTGTATACATCGCCGATCATGCCGATTTGTTGATGCTGTTCGAGCATGTCGCGCAAACCGAGCGGTAATGCTTCTTCTAACGCTTGCCATAAAGCTTCTGCACCGTAATCGACAGGCTCGAAACCGTCTTCCGGCAAGGTAAAATCTATCGGAACGAACACGGCATCGATACCGGCAAACGTGTCGCGTTGCTTTAATAACGAAGTGCGCAAATCGGGCGGTATCGATCCGGCAATTTTGCCGTCGCTAAACGGGTAAGGGTGAATATGCGGCATTGCGGGATTCGGATAACCTTCATGCAATGCGCTTTGCACCACAATGATAGGCCAGCGTGGGTGAGTCTGATGGATTTGCCTAACTGCCTTGACGACGCCTTGCTGTTGATGATCCATCGCCTTGATCACGACGATCAGCAAATGCGCCTGGCTTTCGCACCAGTGCATATCCTCGCTAGGGTCGTAACCGGCCTCCGACAAGCCGCGCGTGTCGAGGAACCTTACAAACGCAGTTTCCGGGTCGGGAAAATCGAAAAGCATCGCGGTGCGCGTACAGGGCCGAAAGCCGTTACCGATTTCGGCGGAAGTCGAGCCGGTCAGCACTCGAATCATCGAGCTTTTGCCGCTTTGCGTCTTGCCTAGCAACCAAAATACCGGCGGCGGCAAACGCAGCCGAATCTCTTGAAGTTTTTCTTGCAGCAAGGCATCGGGAATCTGCGGATCGAAGATTTGTTCGATCCAGTTTTTCCAATTGGCAAAAGGATTAGACAATCCAGGCATCACAACCTCGACATCAGTGGCGGTCTACCTAGATTAGTGGATTTTTTAGATAATTGGCAAACCCAAATTAACCGTAAAAAAGCTAGGTTAACTATCGGCTTGGTCATTGGGCAAATCCGCTTCCGGCTCGACCGGACGAATTTGAACTAATGAACCATCATCGGTCGAAAAATACAACAACTCGTCAGGCCCCTGTTTGACCGCGCGAATCCTTTTATTCAGCGCGTTCAATAACCGCTCTTCTTTAACGACCTTATTATTGTCGATAACCAAACGATTTAGATGAGTCAGCACCAATGATCCTGAAAACAAGCTCCCTTGCCAATGAGGAATTCTTTTACCGTAATAAAATGTAAGACCGCTCGGTGCGATCGATGGAAGCCAATAATGAATCGGTGCTTGCATGCCTTTTTTTTCAACACCCTCGCCGATACTAGGCCCCCAATATTCGCGCCCATGGGTTACGACCGGCCAACCGTAATTCCGGCCTTTTTTGATGAGATTGATTTCATCGCCGCCGCGTGGGCCATGTTCTTGCGCCCAGATCTCTCCGGTCCGTGGATGTATCGTCAAACCTTGGACATTACGATGACCGTAACTCCAGATTTCAGGTTTGGCGCCCGACTCTGAAAGAAAAGGATTATCGACCGGGACGCTACCGTCCGGTTTCAGACGTAATATTTTTCCGTAATGAGATCCCATGTTTTGGGCCTGATCCCGTTCGCCGCGATCGCCGACACTCAAATATAAATTGCCGGCTCGACTCATCACGACACGGGAGCCGAAGTGGTGATCGTTATTGTTTGGAGGCTCAGCGCTAAACAGAACGGTCAAATTTTCCAAGGTGTCGAAATCGAGTTCCGCGCGGGCCAATCGAGTGGTCATACCATCGCCGACACTGGCCGAATAAGTTAAATAAACAAGCCTGTTCTCGGAAAACCGGGGATGCAAATAGACGTCCAACAAGCCGCCTTGGTTGCGCGCGACAACGCTAGGCACCCCGCTCACATCGGCGACATTCAATGTTCTAGGATCGAATATCTTCAATCGCCCTTTCCTTTCGGTAAATATGATTTTACCGTCGGGCAAAAAATCGAAGCCCCAGATTGCATCCTTGCCTTGGTAAATCGCAACGGCCTCCAATTCGACATCGTCGGACTGAAACAAATAAGGTTCCTTAGCAATAGTATCCGAAATGGGTTTACAGGATGCCAGTAAATAACTTAATGCGATTATCCAAAGTTTCATCGAAGATACCTAATTATACCCATCGTAGATCAAAATTCGGCACCGGGGTGCACGTCAAAGGACGCCGTGAATACGTCCCTGTAGGCTCTATGCCAGCTCCATGCTGGCAAAGCCTTTGCCGAGCACCCCGGCGCCTCCTCAGGCACTGCCGAAATTTGAATTGCGAAAGGTATAGAGCCCAAAGCTCAACCGTTACGATTAAGCGTCAATTTCGCAACTCGGCTTCGCGGTCATTTTATGTTTCGAGCTAACCAATACGGAATTCTTTAGAAAATTGCGCCCTACCAATACGGGATAAGTCATTCTGCTGCGGTCGGCCAGCGTAAACAGATTTTTTTCATAATGCTCACCGACGCACAAGCCGATTTCGACGACATAGCGCTCTTGTCTGCCGCTAGCCTGTTTGATCCCGATCGTTTCGACCAATGGCAGCGTCATCGGATATTGATTACCGTTACGATCATCGAATATAAAACTCACCATTGTTTGCTCGTCCGATTCAATCAATTCGATCTCTTGAGCGTTCAAGGAACTTCTCGACGCACCGGTATCGAGGCGCGCCTTGATTTCAATGTCGCCTGGTATCAACGCGACTTCCTCAATATGACCGTAAACGGAATAGTTATTCATATTTGCGGCTAGGACCGATGCTTCTTGTTCGGCAACAGCCGTAGTCATGTACATCATAAAAGCAAGGGCGAAAGGGTAAATACGCATAACGATTAAATTCTCCTCAAATGAAAATAAAGTTTCATTTATTTTAAAAACTCATACTTCGATCGATAACCAAAAAGACATAATGAGTCCTTCGAAGTACATTAACTGCCCTATCAAACTAACAAATTTTGTAAGGCATTGCAAAAAAGCAACAATTATAATTAAAACCAAAACCACGAGTTAGGTAATTGTTCAGCCCCATAAACACCAACCTAAGGAAGGAACGCGTCATTCCGCCAGGGATTGGCGGAATCCAGGGCCACGGATGGCAATGCGTAGCACCACATCCATGCAACATGGATATCAACAACCTATATCGATATGACGAATAAAGCCATAAACGCACTATAGAATAGGCACTACTCCCTTTTAGATTAAAAAACCGTCTGAGAATAAAAGGCTTAGGATGTGTCTATCGAGGACCGCCGTGAACCCATCCATAGGGGCTTAACGGCAGCTAAGCGCCAAGGATGGCGTAAATGCAGATTTTGCAGGAGCAAAATCTGCCCCTGCAGCCGACATCCTCGCTAGCCACACCCCATACCTTCATAAAGTTAGCTAATTTTTGAGTATAAAGGGAGTAAGTTGTCGCTTATGTTGTTCAGCGCTTTGCATTAAAACAAGTTGGAACTTTGCCTCCTCCCTTTTAAAAAGAAGGGGGCTGAATATTTACCGAGATAGTGATGCTTATTTGTCCTTAAGAAAATCCTCGATACACAATAGCTCGATACCCTTGCGCACAGCTTCCTGTCTATCCTGTGCCGTGTTATAACCCCAGTCGGCCAATTGCAACTTTAGCGACTGAAGCTTTGGACTAGTCATCACAGACAACAACGCCGGCAAACGATCCTCGACAAAATAAATTTGCTCATTCGGATGGCCTTCCAAAATCTCAATTAACGTATCGGCCTTACTTCTATTTCTTTCGAGGCCGAATATGTTGCCGCCGGATAGCTCAATCTCATTAGCGTTCAAGATTTGGCTGACGAAGCGTTCCTGTTTCGTCGTCACCACATACCAAGTAGCCCATTCATTCAATTGCTTAAGCTTATCGGCAACGTTTGGAAATAACGGATTCACGCTAATCCAGTTCGACAAGTCGGCCGCAATCCAATTATCGCGCGTGTCACCGAATAGTTTCTTCAGAAATTCGACATCGACACCCGCTTCATCGAGCAGATTTTGTTTATACCGTTCGAATCCGCTTAAAACGGCATTATCCTCTTCTTCCCGATCGATCAAACGCATCGCTAAAATCGCTTCGTAGCCGGTTTCAATCGCGGGCCGAACCCGTCGGAAACGATCGATCAATTGCTTCGAAAGCCGGTCCTCGGTCATATCCGGCCAAAGCTGTCCGGCGGCCTTCCAACCGGTTATCGCCGTTTCGAGGGCGCTATCGCAAATAACGCCGTCGAAGTCCAAGGCATATATCATCGATTTTTTCATGACGCGTGATTAATCCTTCGTAAAAAACAAAACCACAGGGAGTCTATCAAGACTCCGCTGTGGCATTATGAGTTATGAGCGGCAGCTTGCCGAAAAGCAATTATACCTTTCGCACTTCAAATTTCGGCGATGCTTAAAGAGGCGCCGGGGTGACCGGCAAAGGCTTTGCCTACATGGACGGGACGTATTCACGGCGTCCTTTGACGGTCACCCCGGCGCCGAATTTTGATCTACGATGGTTATATCGAAGCCGCAACGGCCCGACTTCGAAAAATGCCGACTGACATCTAACAGGGACGGCTTCGATAATCGCGACGAAGGCGTCGCTCCCACAAGCGCTCCCTCTCCGCTTTCCGTTTACCGCTTACTATTCACCGTTTACTGTTCACCAGCTTTATGCCAATTTGGCCAAAACCGAGGCAACCGTCTCGCCCATCGCCGAAGGCGTCGGCGCGACTGTAACGCCCAAATCCTTTAACATCGCGACTTTTTCGGCCGCGCTTTCGCCTGCCGCCGAAATGATCGCACCCGCATGACCCATTCTACGCCCTTCAGGAGCGGTTAGGCCTGCGATATAGGAAACCAACGGCTTGGTCATGTGTTCCTTTGCGAACATGCCGGCTTCGACTTCTTGCGGCCCGCCGATTTCACCGATCATTAAGACGACTTTAGTTTCCGGGTCTCGCTCGAAATGTTCGAGAATATCGCGATGCGAACTACCGTTGATCGGATCTCCGCCGATGCCGACGGAGGTCGACACCCCGATGCCGAGCCTTTTTAATTGGTCGGCCGCCTCATAGCCCAATGTACCAGAACGTCCTACGATCCCGACATTACCCTGCATGTAAATATGCCCCGGCATAATGCCCAGCATCGAACGTCCGGGACTGATCGTACCTGCGCAGTTAGGACCGGTCAGAATCATGCGCTCGTCTTCAGAAAAACGACGCAGAAAGTTTTTGACCTTCATCATATCTTGAGTCGGTATACCGTCGGTAATTGCGACACAATATTTGATACCCGCATCGGCCGCTTCCATAATCGAATCGGCAGCGAAAGCCGGCGGTACGAAGACGATGCTGGCTTCGGCACCGACTTGATCGACTGCCTGCTTAACCGTATTGAACACCGGCAGGCCAAGATGCGATTGACCGCCTTTGCCCGGAGTAATGCCGCCGACGACTTTAGAGCCGTAGTTAATCATGTCCTGAGCATGAAACGAGCCGATCTTACCGGTAAAACCTTGAACGATAATGCGTGTATTTTCGTTGATTAAAATTGCCATGTGCTTCTCTCAGCCCTCTCTCGCCACTACTTCATTACGTGCTTGCACGGCTTTCTCGGCCGCTTCCGCCAAGGTTTCGGCGGTAATGATCGGCAAGCCGCTCTCGGCGATGATCCGGCGTCCTTCTTCTACATTGGTGCCGGACAAACGCACGATCAAAGGAATCTTCATATCGATTTTCTTGACCGCATGCACGACACCTTCAGCGATCCAATCGCAGCGATTGATACCGGCAAAAATATTGACTAGCATCGCCTTCACATTCTTATCGGCCAACACCAAACGGAAGGCTTTCTCGGTCCGCTCCGGCGAAGCTCCGCCCCCGACATCGAGAAAATTCGCAGGCTCGCCGCCGGCTAATTTGATCATGTCCATCGTCGCCATCGCGAGACCGGCGCCGTTGATCATGCAGCCGATATCGCCATCCAGCCCGACATAGCTCAGGCCGCGATCGGCAGCCGCCATTTCGCGCGGATCTTCTTGGGTTTTATCTCGCAATTCGGCGATTCGGTGACGGCGAAACAAGGCGTTGTCGTCAAAACCCATTTTACAGTCCAAGGCCAGCAAATCTTCTTTGCCGGTCACAACTAACGGATTGATTTCGAGCATGTTCGCGTCATTATCACGTAGCGCCCGGTAGCAGCCGTTAATCGTTTTAACGGCGGTATTGATCATCGACACCGGCAAGCCCAATGCAAAAGCCATTGCTCGCGCTTGAAAATCCTGCAAGCCGACCGAAGGTTCGATGTAGATTTTGGTAATTGCTTCGGGATTAGTCTGCGCTAACTCCTCGATATCCATACCGCCTTGAGCCGAGCCGACCATCACGATACGCTCCGAGCTGCGGTCGACGAGTAGACAAAAGTACAACTCCTTCGCGATGTCGGTGCCGGCTTCGACATAGAGCCTTCCGCAGACTTTTCCGGCAGGGCCGGTTTGGTGGGTCACGAGCCGTTTGCCCAACAACTCCTCGGCGGCTTTCGCGACATCGTCATACGACCGGCACAGTTTAATTCCGCCGGCTTTACCGCGCGCGCCGGAATGAATCTGCGCCTTAACCGCCCAAATACTGCCGCCGATTTCCCGCGCACGCTGCACGGCATCTTCCGGGCTGTAAGCCAGGCCGCCATCGGCGATCTTGACGCCGTATTCCGTTAAAATTTCTTTTGCCTGATACTCATGGATATCCACAGCACAACCTCTTTCTATTTAAAAAAGTAAAGAAAGGCCCGCGCCGAAAATCGGCGCGGGCCTACTCCAATCGATTATTGGCCTTTTGCGGCAATTGCTTCGGCGGCCTTGACGACATTATTGGCCATCTTTTCGGACGCGGCATCGATCAGGCGCCCGTCCAGCGCGGCGGCGCCCTTGCCTTGCGCGGCGGCTTCTTTCAAGGCGGCCAAAATACGCTTGGCCTTTTCGATTTCAGCCGGCGGCGGCGTAAAAATTTCGTTAGCCAATTCGATTTGAGACGGATGAATCGCCCACTTGCCTTCGCATCCCAATGCGGCAGCGCGCCTTGCCGCGGCTTTATAACCATCCTTATCATTGATATCGCCGAACGGCCCGTCGATCGGACGGAGACCAAAGGCGCGACACGCGACCGTCATACGGCTGATTGCGGCATGCCACTGATCGCCCGGATAATCGGGATTCAAACCGCCGATATTGGTCGTTCTTGCCCGGTTGCTGGCCGCATAATCGGCAACACCGAAATGCAACGCTTCCAAACGGCCCGATGCGCCGTTACGGGCGATGTCTTCGACGTTAGCCATACCTAAAGCGGTTTCGATCAGCGCTTCGATGCCGATGCGGTTATTCAAGCCTTGTTGCATTTCGAGTTGATTAACCATCGCCTCGACCATGTAGACATCGGCATAAACGCCAACTTTAGGGATCAGAATCGTGTCGAGTTTATGACCGGCTTGCTCAACTAGATCGACGACATCGCGGACCATGTATTGCGTATCCAAGCCGTTGATGCGCACCGAAATTGTGATGCCGTGTCCTTTCCAATCCAAATCGTTAATCGCTTGAATGACATTTTTGCGGGCTTGCAGTTTATCGTCAGGCGCCACGGCGTCCTCAAGATCCAAAAATATGAAATCCGCACCGCTCTTCAACGCTTTCTCGAACATACCGGGATTCGACCCAGGAACAGCAAGCTCGCAGCGCTGAACGCGTTGCACGGACGCTTCATACAAGGTGTGGCTCATTGTGTCTTCCTATTTCAATATGTGAATTTTTTGCCGGGCAAAGTCACCCTCGATTCGGTTAAATTTGCCCCGAACCGGGCGCAAAATAAATCGGACATTGTACTTTTGGCAACGATATTGTCAATTTTAACTTTCTCAACTCGCCCGTGCGGCCCGCTGCATCCAACAACCTGTGCTTGCCGATTAACTGCAAATATGGCAATATTGGCGGCTTTAACATTCGTTTTTCGGGCAACGAATCGGTATCGAAATACTCATCCATCGTTCTTTAGGATTTGGTCGTAAATAACTTCCTTATTTTTTAGGGAGGGTTCGGTAGCTCGATTGGCAGGTGTCGGCGACAGGGAAAGCCGCCGTCAAGCCTACAAGGACTTATTCACGGCGTCCTGCCAAGCGAGCTAACGAACCCTCAACAAAGCTCATAGTTCCAGTACGTTATTTATTACGAAATCCTTAGCTAATGCAATTGCCGTAGCGAAAATGGGCAAATTTGCATTGCTCGAATGCAATGCCGGCAGTTCCCGGAACAACTCCACCCGAAACGAATCAACTCGCTTTCTACACCGTTCAATTTTTTTCACCATTCATTCTTAAATGAGGCAATAAACAATGGCAGGCCGTAATCATTTGTATGTTCCAGGTCCAACAAACATTCCCGACGAAGTTCTCAGCGCGATGCATGTCCCCAGCGAAGACCATCGTTCGCCGATCTTCCCAGAGCTGTTCAAACCCTTGCTCGAAGACCTAAAAAAAGTCTTCAAAACCGAAACCGGTCATAGCTTCATTTTTCCGGCAACCGGAACCGCCGGATGGGAAATCGCTCTGACCAACACCTTGAGCCCTGGCGATAAAGTCCTGATTTACCGCTTCGGTCAATTCAGCCATCTCTGGGCTGCAATGGCTAAACGCCTGGGCTTTGAAGTCATTGTCATCGAAAGACCTTGGGGCGAAGGCATTCCGCTTGACGATCTCGAAGCGCGCCTAAAAGAAGACGGCCAACATGAAATCAAAGCCATTCTAGCCACGCACAACGAAACCGCGACCGGCGTCACCAGCGACATTGGCGGCGTTCGCAAAGCCATGGATGCCGCAGGACACCCTGCCTTATTGTTCGTCGACGGCGTCAGCTCGATCGCCAGTATCGATTTCCGCATGGACGAATGGGGCGTCGACGGCGCGATCAGCGGCTCGCAAAAAGGCTTCATGCTGCCCGCCGGCGCTGCCCTAGTCGCATTCAGCCAAAAAGCGATAGCCGCTTGCGATACCGCACAAAGCAGACGCGCCTTTCTCGACCTGAAAGACCAACTAGCCAGCAATAAAGACGGCTACACGCCATACACGCCATCGATACCGATGCTGTACGGCCTACGCAAAGCGCTGGATTTACTGCTTGCCGAAGGCTTGGAAAACGTATACGCACGCCATTACCGACTGGCCGAAGGCACGCGTAAAGCGATTGCCGCATGGGGCCTGGAACTGTGTGCGAAGCCCGGTTTCGAGTCGAATACCGTTTCGGCGGTCGTCGTTCCGGCCGGCAAAGACGCTCGCGATGTGATCGCCACAGCTTATAGTAAATACAATATTTCTCTGGGTGCAGGCTTGAACGAAGTGGCCGGCAAAGTGTTCCGCATCGGTCATGTCGGCGACATGAACGACGTCTCGATGCTAGGCGCCATCGCCGGCGTCGAAATGGCCCTACTCGATAACGGCTTCGATATCAAAGCCGGTAGCGGCGTTGCGGCAGCGATCGAATATTATCGCACTACCGCATAGTTAGAATACGCTAATCCGGCTAAACCAAAAGGCATTCCGATTAACTTCGGGATGCCCTTTTGCGTTAATAACGCATCAAAAACCTAATCAACGTCGTTCATACCGGTAAATCGTCGATCTTCACAGACGGTGCGGAATGGACCTTCGAGTTAGCGCCCCACTTAAAACTGCGCACGTTCATAAAAAATATGTATTGCGCGCCCTGATGTTCTATATTTGAATACTTCAACATCCAGAGCACAAGTCCGCATGAATTCAGCAATTCCCAGTTTGAGCAGTTTCGCCGATTTTAGGGTGCGGGGTATGCCGTCGAGGAACGCCGTAAACCCATCCATGGGGGCTTGGCGGCAGCTAAGCGCCAAGGATGGCGTGTATTAGGGCAATGCAGGAGCAATTGCCGAGGAGCAAAAACCTGTCCCGCTGCCGACATCCTCGCCAAACACACCCCACACCCTTTTTGATCTCCAAATTGGGAATTGCCGGCATGAATTCGACGATTGCACTTTTGAGCCGAATCCAAGAGACAAAAAATAATAGTTAGCATTTTTTTAACAAGCTCTCATAAGCCTTATGCAATTTGTGCTACGGTCATATCCATACTAAGCAGGCAATTTTCATTTCTATGGCTAAACCCATGCCGAAATATTCAAAAATCCATTATGGGTTTACCCTTATCGAGTTAATGATGACGATTGCCATCGGCGCAATCGTTTTGACCCTGGCCGTGCCGAGTTTTAACACTGTCATCCGGAATGATCGATTAACGACCCGGACCAATGAACTGGTTGCCTCGCTCAATTTTGCTCGTAGCGAAGCCATAAAACGCGGGATCAGAGTTACCGCATGCAAAAGCCAAAACCCCAACGCTACGCCGCCTTCATGCACGACAAGCAATTCCGTTAACTGGTCGATTGGCTGGATAATCTTTACAGATCCGAATAATAACGCCACCTTCGATAGCAATACTGAAACCTTATTGAGAATTCAGGAAAACCCGCTCACCAATATTACGATGACGGGCTCCCTAAATATTGCGAACTACATTTCTTTCGTTGCTTCCGGACAAAGTAGATTAACTAACGGTAACCACCAATCGGGCAATATTAAAGTGTGCGACGACCGCACAGGCAACATCGGCGTCAATATAGCGCTTAATAATGCGGGAAGACTATTAACGCAACAAGAGATCGCCTGCCCATGAACGTCCTGAAATTGATTACCGCCAATCCGAAATCAAACAATGTCTCGGGCTTCACCTTGATTGAAGTCCTGGTTTCAATGATCGTTTTAGCGATCGGCTTGTTAGGGCTTGCCGGCATGCAAGCCGCCAGTCTCAAAAACAATCAAAGCGCCTTTTTCCGCAGTCAAGCCACCCAGCTTGCATACGACATGGCCGACCGAATGCGCGTTAACGGCACGGGCTTGTCGAACGGCAACTATAACAACCAAGGGGCGCCCAACAACCCGGCCGATTGCGAACTCAATTCATGCACCCCCGCGCAAATGGCCGGTTACGATTTGGCGCGATGGAATACGGCGATAGCAGGGCAGCTACCGGGCGGCAGCGGCTGGGTCTGCATCGACAGTACTTCCGATGACGGAACGCCGGCGTCTCCGGCTTGCGACGGCAATGGCGAAGCCTATGCCGTCAAAATATGGTGGACCGATCGCCGCGAAGCGGAGCAGGAAGCCGACCGAATCGTTCGTTTTGTCATGACATTCAGGCCTTGATTTATGTTACTTAGGAATAGACACAAAATAACTTCTACTAATAGTAGGCTTTGTGGTGGTTCGGCAGCAATTCCCAATTTGGAGATCAAAAGGGTGTGGGGTATGCTTGGCGAGGATGTCGGCAGCGGGACAGATTTTGCAGTAGCAAAAATCTGCCCTGCCGCCGACACCTGTCAATCGAACCACCACCCCCTTCCAACAGTTGTCTAAGTTATTTCATGCTCGTTCATTAGGGGCGCTACGATGACCGACCGAGACCGATCGCCCAAGCATCCGACGTCGAAAATGCTGTCAACACAGCGAAAGCAACCCGCACCACTCATTTACCGCCAATCAGGCATGACCCTAGTCGAAATCATGATTTCGCTATTGATCGGCGCGTTTTTGCTAGGCGGCGTCTTGCAAATATTTACCAACACCAAACAAACCTATCGCATGCAGGAAGGCCTGTCGAGGATGCAGGAAAACGCGCGTTTTGCGCTTGACACGCTCAATCACGATTTACGTATGGCGGGATATCAAGGCTGTACAGTCGTTTCTCCGAACGTAATTATCGACCCTAAAAGCCCGAATCCGAACCCCGCCCCTGCCAGCTTAGCCTTGGGAACCATGATAACGATCAGCGGCAACGACAACATTGCCAACAATTGGAATTCGAGCGCCTGCGGCAATGCCAACGCCTGCATCGCAGGGTCCGACGCCATAACGATTACTTTCGGCGGTACCTGCGGGGGCGCATTGCCGGAAAAAGCTTCCACGGCCCAAATTCATATCAATGCCGGCAATACTTGCGATTTTAATCAGTATGATATCGTCATGGTTTCCGACTGTTCCGCCGCGGATATCTTTATCGCGACCAGCGCCTCTTCCTCGGCAGGAAAGCAAAACTTGGCGCATGCCAACAATCAAAATACCGACAATAAACTAAGCAAGATTTACGACGAAGGCGCCGAAGTCTTTCGATTCAACTCTTATACCTACTTTCTTCGAAGCGGCGCAGGGGGACAGCCCGCGCTATGGCGTTTGGACAACAGCCGAGCCGTACAAACCGGAGTCAATCCCATTGAAATGATCGACGGCATCGAAAACATGCAAATACTCTACGGCGAGGATACGACTCAAGACAGAGTCGCGAACCGCTATGTGACAGCCAATAATGTCGGCAATTGGGCGAATGTCGTAAGCGCACGAGCTAGCCTGCTGGCCCGGAGCCTTAACGACAACATAACTTCGCGGCCACAGACCTACACCTTCAACGGCGCCACCGTCACGCCGGCAGACCGGCGAGTGCGGCAGGTTTTCACGACCACTATCGCAGTCCGCAATCGCTTACCTTGACGAGTATCTAACTTATGAAACACCCCCATTCGTTAGCACGGCAAACCGGCTCGGTACTAATCACTAGCCTTATAATGCTATTGCTACTAACACTAGCCGCCACCACTTCGATGCAAGTCACCAGCCTCGAGGAACGCATGGCCGGCAACATGCGCAACCGCAATCTTGCATTTCAGGCCGCCGAATCCGCACTGAGGGCCGGCGAAAACCTCTTGACGCAGGCAGCGCTACCCGACTTCACCAGCACCGGCGATAACGGCCTGTATGCGCAAGACGGCGCTCCTCCCGGCGCGTATGACGATTGGACTAACAATACGACGGAATTTTCAGGCACGATCGGTCAAGTGGCCGCCGCGCCCCGTTATGTGATACAGCGCATGGCGGAAGTCGAAAGCGGCACAAGCCTGGATGCCGGGGAATACGGGCAAAGCGAAATGTACCGCATCACTGCGCGCGGCGTCGGCGGAACGGAAACGGCGGTCGTCGTTTTACAATCGACTTACAAACGTTGAAAGTTTGGTTAGCGGTTAACGGTAAGCCGTTAGCAGAAAGCCGGTATAGGGGAACGTGGATTTGCATGCTATAGGCCATGGGGCTATTGATATTCTGTAAGGTACGCATCGCGTATCTTTTTGGGGCGATAACTCGCAACCCCCGGGAAATGGTACGCGATGCGTACCTACGAAATTTTTATTTAGACAGGTCTTGTCTTTACAAGGCAGGGAAAAGCATCATGAACATTTCGATTGGTATTGACAAAAATTCTTTGTTGTATTGGGCATTGGGGCTTTCAGTCGGCGTGCTTTTGTCGCTGCCTACCCGAGCGGATTTGGACCTTGCGCAAACGCCGTTATTTCTAACGCCTAGTGTCGACCCGAATATTATGTTCATCATCGACGATTCGGGGTCGATGCATTATGAGGTGACGCCGGATGAAGAGTTTCGATTCGGTTCGTTCACTGAAAACACGCGATGGGTTTATCCGCGCGTCGCTAACGTATACGGTTCGGGAGACTACAACAGTAATGTCGCAACTGTCGACAACCATGTATTTAATGCACGGGCGCGTTCTCCGCAAATCAATAAAACGTATTACGATCCCGCAGTGACTTACTCGCCTTGGATTAAAGCGGATAATTCTCTTTATCCACCAGCCAACCCCGAAGCGGCTTATCATAATCCCGAGAATACCGCCCGAGGCTACCGAAATCTTACCGTTGATAACACAAATACGGACACGGGCGGACCGGTCAATTCGTCGCTAAATCGTTGGCGAACTTGTACCGGGCCCTCTTCGGGGCAATGCTCGACACAAACAAGCAATAAAACATTCTATCCGGCTACCTATTTTTGGTATAACGGAGGCGATGCTTGGAATTTGGCTAATTTTGACGGACCTTTCGAAATCAAAGCCGCCACATCCGAGTACAGCGGACATGGCCGCGAAAATAGAACCGACTGTACAGGAGGTATTTGTTCTTATGCTCAAGAAATTCAGAATTTCGCCAATTGGTATACATATCACCGTTCGAGAGTTCTTGCAGCCCGAGCAGGTATCGGCAAAGCCTTTGCCCAACAGGGCGAAGCCATGCGTGTCGGTTTCGGAGCCATCAATAAAAGCTCGAGCAGCATCGATAATGTTAGCACGAATACCATTATTCGCGGCGTCCGGCCTTTTACCGGCAGCGATCGCGAACAATTCTTTACGGATCTATACACCCTCGATATCCCGGATTCCGCTACCCCTTTAAGAAGAGCGCTCGACTCGGCAGGTCAATATTATAGCCGTAGCGATAATCGCGGACCTTGGGGCGCTAACCCCGGTCAAAACGATTCGACTACTCATTTAGAATGCCGGCATAGCTATACCATTCTAATGACAGACGGCTATTGGAACGATGCGCAAGCAGGAACAGCCGCCGCACGGTCGAATAATGACGGGACTAATGGCCCGACAATTTCAGGCCCGGATGGGAATACCTTTACTTATTCGGCCGTATCTCCGTTCACGGACAATCGCAGTAATACTTTAGCCGATGTTGCAATGTATTATTGGAAAAACGATTTACGGACGAATATACCTAATCTAGTACCTACTTCAGCGATAAATCCAGCATTTTGGCAGCACATGGTAACTTTTGGCGTGGGTTTCGGTGTAGAAGGAACGATTAGTGCCAGCGATGCTTTTGATGCCATCAATACCGGCGCAACGATCAATTGGCCGGCGCCTTCGACATCGGGTACTACAGAAAACGTCGACGATCTGCTTCATGCCGCAATCAACAGCCGCGGCGGTTTCTTCAGCGCAGCCGATCCGAATACCTTTGCCAATGAACTGAGTAATACATTACGCGCGATCGTAGGACGCACCGAAGGCTCGTCCGCTTCTGTCGCGACCAACTCGACCCGCCTGGATACCAATACCGTCGTTTATCAAGCTAAGTTCGACAGCCGCGATTGGACCGGTCAGTTTTTGGCTTACGCGATCAACGCCGACGGCAGCCTGGCGGCAACACCCGCCTGGGATGCCGGTCAAAATGTGACGACTCAGGGCTCGATCGGACGCTCGATTTTCGGTTACAACCCGACTGCAACGCCCTTTAAAGGGATCAATTTTTTTCATAACAATCTCAATGCCGCCCAACAAGCGCTATTGACCGAAGCGCAATTGAACTATGTACGCGGCATTCAAACCAACGAACTTCAGAACGGAGGCACTTTTCGCAACCGTATCGGCACCAATCGCCTGATGGGCGACTTAGTCAACTCCGATCCTTGGTTTATCGGCGATATCAATTTCGGTTACCATTTGCTGCCCGGAACGGAGGGCAGTGCTTATTCGAATTATCGGAATAGCGCCGCATACAAAGCCAGAACGCCGCTGGTCGCCATCGGCGGCAACGGCGGCATGCTGCATGTTTTCAATGCCACTATCACCGGCACCGGTGCGGGTACCGAGGTATTCGCCTATGTCCCCCATGCGGTTCTGCCCAAACTCGCCTCGCTTACCGATCCGAATTATAGCCATCAATATTTTGTCGACGGCTCGCCGGTTGCCGGCGACGCTTATATCGATGCCAACGGCGATAATAACAAGGAGTGGCGTACCGTTCTGATCGGCACTTTAGGCGCCGGCGGTAAGGGCATTTTTGCACTGGACGCGACATTCCTCGACCCGGGCGACAGTAGTTATGCCACAGCGGAAAACAGTTTTTTACCGCAACGGGTCATGTGGGAAATCAATACGACAACCGCACCGAACGCAACGGATTTAACCAATGTCTTGACCGGCAGCAATCCACGCTTCGGGTTTGCCGATTATCTCGGATTTACCTTAGGGCAAGCGTCAATCGTCCGCATGGCCAACGGCAAGTTCGCCGCCGTATTCGGCAACGGCTACAATAGCGCGAGCCATCAAGCGGTGTTGTACATCGTCGATCTCGAAACCGGCGCACTCATCAAATCATTGAACACAGGCGTCGGCAGTGCCGGCAACCCAAACGGCCTATCGACACCCATCGCTATCGATGCCAACGGCGACCGCATTGTCGATGCGATTTATGCGGGCGACTTACACGGCAACCTGTGGAAATTCGATGTCAGCAGCAGCAATACAGGACAATGGGATTTCGGTTTTAAACAAGGCAACACACCCAAACCGTTGTTCGTTGCCAGAGACAGCAATGGCGTCAGACAAGCGATTACCGCAAAACCACAAGCCGGCAAACATCCATCTAGCGGGGTCATGGTCTATTTCGGTAGCGGTAAGTATTTTGAAACCGGAGACAATTCGGCCATCGACCCGCAGCCGCAGACCTTTTACGGAATTCAAGACGAATGCGTAAAACTTGCCGGCAGCAATATAACTTGCAGCACCGGCGATCCGGGCATTACTCGCGCCAACGATTTAGTACAGCAATCGATCATTGCCGAGGACGTATTCGGCGATTTCGATATCAGAGTAACCTCTCACTGCGTCGACCCGCTTTTGGCTATCGACAATACCAACTGCAACGGGATAAGCATGATTAATTATCTTGGCTCGAAGCAGGGCTGGTACATGGATCTCGTATTTCCTGCCGTGTCTCCCGATGGCGAGCGCGTGATCAGTCAGGCTTTGTTGCGCGGCGGACGAATCATATTCGTTACCTTGATACCAGACCCTGAACCGTGCGGTTATGGCGGAACTAGCTGGTTAATGGAACTGGACGCCTTAACCGGTAATCGTTTAGTTAGCACGCCGTTCGATTTGACCGGTAGCGACACCATCGATGAGAGCGATATGCTCGCAGGCGTCATCGATACCAATGATGACAATTTAATCGACGAAGACGACTCTCCGATGGCCGTATCCGGTAAAAAATCCAAAGTCGGTATCATTAAAACACCCGGGGTCGTGGGCGCCGGCGAAGTCGAGTATAAATATACCAGCGGCTCGACCGGTGAAATGGAAACGACCTTGGAGTCGGTCGAAGGCGGCGCCGGAAGACAATCCTGGCGTCAATTACGTTGACAGTTACCGAGACAACGGAGCAATACAATACAATGAAAGCTGAAAGGGGTTTTACGCTGATAGAACTAATGATAGCCGTTGCCGTAGTGGGGATTCTCGCCGGTATCGCTTACCCTTCCTATCAAGATAGTATTAGAAAATCGCGCCGCGCCGATGCCAAAGGCGCGTTGATGGGATTGGCGAATGCGATGGAACGGCATTTTACCGAAACGAATAGTTATGTAGGCGCTGCCGGCACTGATGCAACCCCGGCAAATACCGGTGCTCCCAGGATTTATAGCATTCCCGGTCAGACCGCGACTTTTTACACGATAACCATTAGCGCTGCTGCGGCAGCTACTTTTACGGTACAAGCAGTGCCGACCGGCGCACAAAACGATCCCCGCTGCGGAACCTTAACGCTTGCGCATACGGGGGCGCGGGGCATTACGGGAACCGGATCGGTGGCGGAATGCTGGTAACAGAGGCGATTTTTCCGGTAATGTATTCCTACGCTGGAGCGATGGGAACGTGGATCAAGTCATTCCGGCATCGGCGTAGTTTTTATATTTTCAACTATACCTTTCGTACTTCAAAATTCGGCAGGTGACTAAGGAGGCACCGGGGTGCGCGACAAAGGCTTTGCCAGCATGGAGCTGGCATAGAGCCTACATGGACGTATTCACGGCGTCCTTTGACGGGCACCCCGGCGCCGAATTTTGATCTGCGATGAGTATATTAACGCGAACATATAACATAGCCTTTCAAAAAACCTCGGTAAGATCGTGAACGCGAAGTATAATCGGATTTCATGAATAGGCCTTCGCGGGACGGGTTATTTAACCCATCCCCAACGTTTTGGTTTGCCCCAATTACACGCCTTGCTTTGGCCACGGTCGAAACGTTTAGAACAGGGTTGCAAACCCCCGTCCCGAGAAGCCCTGTCAAAGGCTATAATGTGCCTCAAAAGCTTGCCATCCATGGCACTGGATCCCGCCAGTCCATGGCGGAATAACGGGCTCCCCTTAACTTAGGATTTCGCGATAAATAACTTCCTGAAGCCATGAGCTTTGTCGAGGATTCGATTACTCGCTTGACAGGGCGCCGTGAATACATCCGTTTAGGCTTGACGGCGGCTACCTGCCGCCGACACCTGCCAATCGAGCAACCGAACTCTCCATAAAATAGGAAAGTTATTTATGACCAAATCCTTAATGGCAGTCAGTGCTACACCAACCCCAATAGAAACAAACCGATGAACAAACCCAAAGTTTTAATTACCCGTAAATGGCCCGCCTCGGTCGAAACCAAACTCAAGCAATTGTACGACGTCTCGCTCAACGAAGACGATCTACCCTTGACATCCGAAGAATTGAAATCGGCTTTACAAAACTACGACGCAGTGTGCCCTTCGGTTTGCGATTCACTACCTGCCGAGGTACTAAATGCGTCTAACAAACGCTGCAAAATTCTCGGCAATTTCGGAGTCGGATACAACCATATCGATATCGCAGCTGCGAAAGAGAACGGTCTCGTCGTCACAAATACACCGGGCGTGTTGACACAGAGCACCGCCGATATCGCAATGACTTTATTGCTGATGTCCGCACGGCGAGGCGCGGAGGGCGACCGTCTCGTCCGCGCCGGAAAATGGCATGGTTGGTGTCCGACGCACATGTTGAGCAGCGACGTGACCGGCGCGACGTTAGGATTGATCGGCTTCGGCCGCATCGCAATCGCAACCGCACGCAAAGCCCATCACGGTTTCGGCATGAAAATCGTTTTTTTCAATCCGAGCGCACCGGACCCATCCGTGATCGAAGAACTCCAAGCGACACGGTGCGATTCAGTCGAGGACGTCATGAGACGCGCCGATTATATCTCGCTGCATTGCCCGGGCGGGCCCGACACCCGCCACCTGATCGACGACAAGATGATTCGCTTGATGAAACCGAACGCTCATTTGATCAACACCGCGCGCGGCGATGTCGTCGATAGCAAGGCTTTAATCGACGCATTACGAGATAAGAGAATTGCCGGCGCCGGTCTGGATGTCTATGAAGGAGAGCCGAATATCGACCCCGAATTTTTGACGCTTGAAAACGCCACGCTGTTGCCGCACCTAGGTAGCGCAACGCTTAGTACTCGCACCGCGATGGGAGAAAAAGTGCTAGCTAATTTGGCCGCGTTTTTCGAAGGACGCGAACCTGAAGACAGAGTAGCCTAACCCGGCTATGGCTAAAGGCTGGCGATATTCAGCCCCCCCTCGCCGCGCATCGGATAATCTCGCAGGATGGGGTTACAAACTCCGTCCAGCCAAGACATCGTAGGGTGCGCATAGCGCACCTTTCCACCGTGCCGAACCGACAAGAGGTCCCGACCAGGTGCGCGATGCGCACCCTACACTCTACGATAAATATATACCCATCGTGGATCAAAATTCGGCACCGGGGTGATCGTCAAAGAACGCCGTAAATACGTCCATGTAGGCTCTATGCCAGCATCCATGCTGGCAAAGCCTTTACCGATCACCCCGGCGCCTCCTTAAGTATCGCCGAAATTTGAAGTGCGAAAGGTATACATAAATTGTAGGGTACGCTGATCACCTAGCGTTATGTGAGGCAGATCCGCGAGTGTTAAGGAATATGCACAAAATAACTTCTACAAGTAGTAGGCTTTGCGGAGGTTCGGTGACTCGCTTGACAGGACGCCGTGTATACGTCCGTGTAGGCTTGACGGCGGAATCTGATTGCCAAGGATGGCATGAATGCAGATTTTGCAGGAGCAAAAATCTGCCCTGCCGCCGACACCTGCCAATCGAGCCACCGAACCCCCTTCCAACAGTTGTCTAAGTTATTTCATGCTCGTTCCTAAGTGACAATAAATGGCATCGAGGTCTCATTGGCTAAGATTGCAAAAGGGTAATTTTTGACTTATGTATAACGATGAGCGGAAGACCGTGAGAACCAGAAAAGCTACCATCTGTAACAACCTTTATTAGCCTCGTTTTTTAGTTCCGCGTATATCGATAAATAAGCACCCGTCCTTAGAGCAAATGCTTTACCGCTTCGCGCTCTTCTTTCAACTCGGCTTCGGACTTGCGCATTTTTTCCCGGCTGAAATCACTAATCTCCAAACCCTGGACGATACTGATTTCTCCGTTTTTGATCTCAACTGGAAACGAATAAACCAAATCCTTTTCAATTCCGTAACTGCCGTCCGATGGAACAGCCATGCTGATCCAATTACCTTCGTCGGTCCCAAAAACCCAGTTGCGCATCAAATTTAACGCGGCATTGGCCGCAGAAGCCGCACTGGATCGGCCAACCGCTTGTATGACCACGGCTCCGCGCTGCTGTACGGTTGGAATAAATTTGTCGACAAACCAATCCCACTCAACCAACGACAAAGCATCCTGCCCTTTGACTTTGGCATGATGGAGATCCGGATACTGCCCTGCCGAATGATTACCCCAAATGATAATATTTTTGATGTCGTTGGACAGTACCCCACATTTATCGGCAAGCTGAAAAGTCGCACGCTTATGATCGAGCATCATCATTGCCGAAAAATTCTCCGGCCTTAAATCCGGTGCATTACTGATGGCGATCAAAGCATTAGTATTGGCAGGATTGCCGGTAACCAATACCTTAACATCCCTGCTGGCAACCTTACTAAGGGCTTGACCCTGCACAGAAAAAATCTGGGCATTGATTGCCAACAAATCCTTACGTTCCATCCCCGGCTTACGCGGACTCGCGCCGATCAGAAATGCGTAATCGACATCTTTGAAAGCGACTTCGGGATCATCGGTCGCGACAATTTTATGCAGCAACGGATAGGCGCAATCGTTAAGTTCCATTACCACGCCATTCAATGCGCCTAATGCTAATGCCTGCGGCGTTTCCAACAAATGAAAAATCATTGGCTGATCGGGGCCTAATAATTCTCCGCTAGCCAAGCGAAACAATAAGGAATAACTGATCTGTCCCGCGGCACCTGTAACGGCAATTTTAACTGGCGTTTTCATTTGTTTTCCTAATTATTTATTATTGTCTGAATGCGGAGTTCAAATGGCAAGCCTTTGAAACACAGCGAAAATAGCATGCTTTTAATCCGAATCGTTCGCCTGTAATGATTGATGGGCAGTATCTAAACCCGCTTTTCCTAACTTTCTCGTTCCAACCGCTCCAGCCTGGCAATGCATACCGATCTTGCCTAGGCAATCAAAGTATCGGCTCCTTCGGAGGGCCGTCGAAACCGGAATAATCTATCAATACATTGTACACACTTAAGCGAAATACCGATGATGCGTACAGGTTGTCCCGAATGATAACGAATAACCGCCCCCCCCTGCAAGCCTGTAGAAATCGGCCCAGAGCAATGGAGAGACAGCGTATAGCTAAATAAGGTATACTGCCCCGTTTTCTATACGCTAATCGCTATCGCCACTATCGATCTTACGTGACCCATGAAAAAACTGTTATTCCAATTCGACACCGATCCGCGTCCTTCAGCTTTCGATACGATTGTCGCGTATGACGGCGGCGCCGACCATGTCATCGGACATGGCGGATTAACACCCGACACTATCGCACCCTTGGTCGAAGGCACGATCTTTACCCGAGCACCGAAAGACAAAAAAAATACCGCTATTTTTGTCGGCGGCAGCGACATGCTGGCCGGTCAACAATTATTCTCGGCCGTACAAAAACATTTTTTTCCCGGCTTTCAAGTCTCGATCATGCTCGATAGCAACGGCAGCAATACTACTGCTGCCGCCGGCGTCGCGAAACTGGCTTCAACCAGTGAACTAAGCGGCAAAAAAGCGGTTGTTTTGGCTGGCACCGGCCCGGTCGGTCAACGCGTCGCGGTCATGCTGGCTCAAGAGGGCTGCGAAGTCTCGTTAACTTCTAGGGAAATGATACGAGCGGAACACGCCTGTCTAACGATGCGCGAACGCTTCGGCGTCGAACTGACACCTATCGAAGCTGTCGATCAAGACGCACGCGGCAGGGCAATTGAAAACGCTCAAATCGTATTTGCGGCAGGCGCGGCAGGCGTCGAATTACTCAAAGCCGAACATTGGCAAAATAATGATCGACTCGAATTATTGGCCGATGCGAATGCCACGCCCCCGATCGGTATCGGCGGCATCGATATGATGGATAAAGGCAACGAACGCCACGGCAAAATCGTCTGGGGAGCCATCGGTTTCGGCGCATTCAAACTCGCTTTACACCGTGCCTGCATCGCCAAACTGTTCGAAACTAATACGCAAGTACTCGATGCCGAACAAATTTTCGCATTCGCCAAGGAAATGGCTTAAACGCCCCTTGCACCGCTGAAACACATGAGCCGACCCGCCATTCAAAAAGCGCTCAGAGAACAGGCCGCAGGACTATTCCAAGCCGGCATCGATGCCGCCGATCCGTACCTTGCGGTTCAACGCAGCCTATCCTCGGACGGGCTTCGACTTGAAATAGCCCTATCGCCGGACGACAATGCGCCGAAACGCACGGGACATTGGCCGAAAATTCATTTGATTGCGTTCGGCAAAGCCGCGTGCAACATGGCAAAAGCCGCCCGAGACATCATTCCGGAATCGCTATTACCCGGCGACGGCATCATCGTTACCAATTACGAGAATGCCGCTCAGGCAACCGGCTTTAAAGTCATCGGCGCCGGCCACCCGATTCCCGACGAAGCGGGACTGCAAGGCGCCCGGCTAATCGCCGACAGAATCACCAACGCTCAATCGGGCGAACTGGTGTTAGTCTTGATTAGCGGCGGAGGATCTGCTCTCCTGCCCTATCCTCGCCCTCCGATAACGCTTGAAGAAAAAGCGCAAACGACTGCATTACTACTTGCTTGCGGCGCGACAATCAACCAAGTCAATTGTGTGCGCAAACATCTTTCCATGATCAAGGGCGGCGGTTTGGCACGCCTATCGGCTCCGGCCGACCTGCACGCATTGATTCTTTCCGACGTGCTGGGCGACGATCTAAGCGCTATCGCGAGCGGGCCGACGGTGCCGGACGACACATGCTTCGACGACGCCATCGCTATTTTGCGCAACAAGGGTATTTGGGAAAGCATTCCGGATTCGGTCAAATACGTTTTGCAACAAGGTTCCGCCGGCGATATCCCGGAAACGCCGAAAACCGGTGACAGTCTTTTCAATAACGCCGGCCACACGCTGATTGGCAGCAATCCGATCAGCTTAAAAGCCGTCGTTAAGGCCGCATCGCTACAGAATTACGACGTTCGAGTCTATTCGGAACATCTTAGCGGCGAAGCGAAAGACGAAGCCTTCAAGTTGGCCTCTTACGCGAAATCCCTGCTCGATAACGGCTTAAACAAACCCATCGCGCTTCTGGCAGGCGGCGAAACCACGGTAACTTTAACGGGGCAAGGCCTCGGTGGCCGCAATCAAGAGATGGGACTGGCCTTCGCCTTGGCCGCCGAACGATTAGCATTGCGCGGCAATTGGGTATTTTTAAGCGGCGGCACCGACGGCCGCGACGGCCCGACCGATGCGGCCGGCGCGCTGATCGATCCGCAATCGCTCGCGCGTATGCGCGCTGCCGGAATCGACCCCGGCGCAAGACTGCAAGACAATGACTCTTACCGCGCGCTTCAGGCTTCAAACGATTTACTGATAACCGGTGCGACCGGCACTAATGTTGCCGATTTACAAGTATTACTGCTCCGGCCTTAACTTCGATTATTCATTACTCTATACTCACCGAAAATCACTGACGGCATTTTGACCTTCTCCTCTCGGGATCGCCGATAAAAACCGTTGTTGAAATGCAAAATAACTATAAATTTTAGGAGATATTGATGTTTACTAAATCGCAAACGATTGCAGGTTACGATAATGAATTGTTTCAGGCATTGGAAGAAGAGCGTCGCCGTCAGGAAGACCACATAGAACTGATCGCCTCGGAAAATTACACCAGTCCGCGCGTCATGGAGGCCCAAGGCACGCTACTAACCAATAAATACGCGGAAGGCTATCCCGGCAAACGCTATTACGGCGGTTGCGAATATGTCGATAAAGTCGAGCAACTCGCGATCGACCGCGCCAAAGAACTATTCGGCGCCGATTATGCGAATGTACAAGCCCATTCCGGATCGCAGGCCAATATGGCGGTATTCATGGCTCTGATACAACCGGGCGATACGATACTGGGCCTAAGCCTCGCAGACGGCGGCCATTTGACGCACGGCGCCAAACCGAATTTCTCCGGCAAAATCTACAATGCCGTGCAATACGGACTGCACCCGGATACGGGCTTGATCGATTACGACCAAGTCGAAGCCTTAGCGATCGAACACAAACCCAAAGTTCTCGTCGCCGGCTTCTCGGCTTATTCGCGCATCTGGGACTGGCAACGCTTCCGCGAAATCGCCGATAAAGTCGGCGCCTATTTACTGGTCGACATGGCCCATGTTGCAGGATTGGTCGCCGCCGGACTGTACCCAAACCCTGTACCGTTTGCCGATGTCGTCACCAGTACCACACACAAATCGCTACGCGGACCGCGCGGCGGATTGATTCTGTGTAAAAGCAATCCGGAAATCGAAAAAAAATTCGACTCCAGTATCTTTCCCGGCATCCAAGGCGGTCCTTCGATGCATGTTATCGCCGCAAAAGCGGTCGCGTTCAAGGAGGCGATGGAAACCGAATTCAAGACCTATCAACAACAAGTCATCAACAATGCCAAGGCGATGGCCGAAGTCTTCATCGACCGCGGTTTCGATGTCGTTTCCGGCGGAACCGACAATCATTTGATGCTGGTTTCATTAATCCCGAAAGGCATTACCGGCAAAGCCGCCGATGCGGCGCTGGGACGTGCGCATATCACGGTCAATAAAAACGCCGTACCGAACGACCCGCAGTCGCCGTTCGTGACAAGCGGCATCCGTGTCGGCACGCCGGCCCCGACCACGCGCGGCTTCAAAGAAGCGCAAATGACCGAAATCGCGCATTTGATGTGCGACGTGATGGAAAACATCGATAACGAATCGGTCATTTCAGCGGTGCGCGACAAAGTCGCCATCTTGTGCTCGCGCTTTCCGGTTTACGGCTAATTGAGGACACATCAAAAACAGGAAAACATTCATGTCAGACATAGCAATCGCCCAACAAGCCCAAATGCGACCGATCATCGACTTGGCCGGCGAAAAACTCGGCATCCCGGCCGAGCATTTAGATCCATACGGTCACTATAAGGCTAAATTATCGCTCGAATACGTCAATAACTTGACCGACCGCGAAGACGGCAAATTGATTCTCGTCACCGCGATCAGCCCGACCCCGGCTGGCGAAGGCAAAACCACAACTACGGTAGGTTTAGGCGATGCGATCAACCGGCTCGGCAATTCGGCGATCATGTGCCTGCGCGAACCGTCGCTCGGGCCTTGTTTCGGCGTCAAAGGCGGCGCGGCCGGCGGCGGCTACTCGCAAGTCGTGCCGATGGAAGACATTAATCTGCATTTCACCGGCGACTTTCATGCAATCGGCGTCGCACACAATCTCTTGTCGGCATTGATCGACAACCATATCAATCACGGCAACGCACTTGACATCGATTCGCGCCGGATTCAATGGAAACGAGTCGTCGACATGAACGACCGAGCGTTGCGCAAAATCACTGTCGGCATGGGCGGCCCGGCTAACGGCTATCTGCGCGAGGACGGATACGACATCGTCGTCGCGTCCGAAATCATGGCGATTTTGTGCCTGGCGACAAGCCGCGTCGACTTAAAAGAACGCCTCGGCCGAATCGTCATCGGCTACAAGTCCGACCGAGTCACGCCGGTTTATGCGAGCGATCTCAATGCGCAAGGGGCAATGGCCGCCTTATTGAAAGAAGCCATAAAGCCGAATCTAGTGCAAACGCTTGAAAACAATATCGCGATCATTCACGGCGGCCCGTTCGCGAATATCGCGCACGGTTGCAACACCGTCACCGCGACGAAAACTGCGTTAAAACTGGCCGATTATGTCGTGACCGAAGCGGGTTTCGGCGCCGATTTAGGCGCCGAGAAGTTTCTCGACATCAAATGCCGCATGTCCGGCCTGAAACCGTCGGCAGTCGTATTGGTCGCGACGGTACGCGCGTTGAAATTCCACGGCGGCGTCGCGAAAGAGGAGTTGAACCAAGAAAACATCGACGCTCTGCAAAAAGGTTTCACCAACCTGGAGCGTCATCTCGACAATATCCAACGCCATTACGGCTTGCCTTGCGTAATCTGCATCAATCATTTCACCTTCGACACCGACGCCGAAATCGCGCTGCTCAAAGACAAATGCGAGGCGCTCGGCGCGAAATGCGTGGTCTCGAAACATTGGGCGCAAGGCGGCGCCGGCGCGGAAGAATTAGCGCAAGAAGTGCTTGCCGTCGTCGACAACCGCGAGCCCGGTTTCACTTATGTCTATGACGAAGAGCTGCCGCTGTGGGATAAGATCGAAACGATAGCGACCAAACTTTACGGCGCAATCGGCATCACCGCGAGCCCGAAAGTCAAAGCCGAAATCAACACGCTGCAACAAAACCACGGCAAATTTCCGGTTTGCATGGCCAAAACGCAAATGTCGTTCTCGACCAACCCGAACGAGCGAGGCGCGCCTTCCGGACACACGGTCGAAATCAGCGAAGTCAGGCTTGCCAACGGGGCTGGCTTCATCGTCGCGATCGCCGGCGACATGATGACGATGCCCGGTTTGCCAAAAGTCCCGGCCGCCGAACGTATCGACATCACCGATGATGGCGTGATTACAGGGTTGTTTTAACTTGGATCGTCAGGCGCATTCTCAAGCTTTCAGTTGGCTTGTGTTGTAGACCGTTCGTGCTGAGCCAAGTCGAAGCATGAAGGGTCTACAACACTTTCACCGGCTTGGTGAAGCCTCGCCAAAGGTGCGCGATGCCCACCCTAGTCGCCTTATTGGGCTTTTCTCAGCGCCTCTGCGCGAGAATACCTCTTATAAAGTTACGAAACTGCTCCGCACTTTAACACCCTCGGGCGAACCGCCTACTCCGATTTAGCCGCGTAGCCCGGATGAAGCGCAGCGCAATCCGGGGAGTTCGGAGCCACGCCATTCCCGTATTCCGCTTCGCTGCATACGGGCTACATGCTTGTGCTGTTACCCAAGCTCCAGCTTGGGAAACAGCGATCTCTTATAAAGTTACAAGCCACCTACTCCGATTTAGCCGCCAAAAATGCCAGCATGTCCTCGTTATGAACCCGCTGATAAATGACTTCGACCGGCAGCGTCAAATCGATCGCCTCGAAAGTCACATCGTCTCCCAGATAATAATGTTTCGAAACCCATCCTTCGGACCGCCTCAGCACTTCGACCTCGACATAATCTTGCTCGATCATCACATATTCTTGCAGAGTCGGTAGCTTCAAGTAATTGGCTAATTTGACGGTCTTGTCGTTGCGGCGAGTCGTCTTCGACAACACTTCGACGATGATGATAGGCGTTTCGGTATAGTAAGGCTGCGACTCGTCGAAATGACAATCGACGATCACATCGGGATAAAAAAAATTCGAATCGACTCTGACCTTCATATCCGAACCGAACGGCTCGCAAGGAAGGTTTTTTAAATGACTCCTAAACTCCGCCAGAACATTAATCGCTATACGCTGATGATTTCCACTCGTCCCGACCATCGCATAGACGGCGCCATCAATCAATTCATGCTTGGTTTCGGCAATCAACTCGCCGTCCAAATAATCCTCGACACTGATCAAATAATCCAGCTTCTTTGCAATGATACTCATAAACAATCCTCAATATTCACGCTGTAACAGTTCCAAAATCTCCTCGGTTTTTTGCCGCATCAACGCAATATCCCCGCGCGATTCGACATTGAGCCGAACGACAGGCTCGGTGTTCGAAGATCGCAAATTGAAACGCCAGTTGTCAAACTCCAGACTGACCCCATCGGTTTCATCGACGATGAGCGCGTCGCCTTCATAAGCCGCCCTAACCCGTGCGATCGCACCGGCCGGGTCGGTTAGTTTCGAGTTGATCTCGCCGGACGACGGATACGCCGCGATACGCTGCGCGACCGCTTCGGAAAGGCGGATTTTTTTGACGCACAACAATTCCGCGACCAACAGCCACGGAATCATGCCGCTATCGCAATAGGCGAAATCGCGAAAATAATGATGCGCGCTCATCTCTCCCCCGTAAACGGCATCTTCGAGGCGCATGCGTTCCTTGATAAAGGCATGGCCGGTCTTCGACAACACCGGAACGCCGCCCGCCGCAGTCACGACATCGACCGTATTCCAAGTCAATCGCGGGTCGTGAATGATCTTCGCGCCGGGGTTTTTCTGTAAAAAAGCCTCGGCCAACAGCCCGACAATGTAATAGCCCTCGATGAACTGCCCCTTTTCGTCGAACAGAAAACAGCGGTCGAAATCGCCGTCCCAAGCGATACCCATATCGGCCCCATGTTCGATGACGGCATTCGCGGTATCGGCGCGGCACTCGGGCAAGAGCGGATTCGGAATGCCGTTCGGAAAACGGCCGTCCGGTTCGTTATGGATCTTGACGAACTCGACCGGCACTCGGGCCACTTTGAAACGCTCTTCCAGCGCATCGACCACATGCCCGGCCGCGCCGTTGCCGGCATTTACGACCAACTTGATCGGCGTCAAATTCTGCAAATCGATGTAAGTCATCAAATGATCGACATAGCCCGACAGTATAGAACGACGAGTCATTGAGCCTTTCTTGACGACCACCGGCCCGAAATCATTTTGCTCGGCGAGGCGTTGGATTTCCTTCAGTCCGGTATCGCCGCTGATCGGTTTGGCATGCTCGCGCACCAATTTCATGCCGTTATAATCCATCGGATTATGGCTCGCGGTTACCTCTATCGCGCCTTGTATTTCCAGCGCCTGCGCCGCGTAATAGATTTCCTCGGTGCCGGTCATGCCGATGTCGATCACATCGACGCCGGCGTCCATCAAGCCTTCGGCCAATGCGGCCTTGAGCGATTCGGAAGTCAACCGCACGTCGCCGCCGACCGCAATCGTCTTGGCCTTCAAATATTCGCCGCAGGCGCGACCGATTCGATAGGCGATATCGTCATTAAGCTCGGTATCCAGTTGACCGCGTATGTCGTAAGCTTTAAAACAAGTGAGTTTTTCCATGATGAATTGAATAGCTAATTTAAAAATTAAAGTAAATACGGTAGGCACGGCATACGCCATTGTTATCGGCCTAGCGCTTGATAACCTACTGCCATTAAGTTAAGGGAAGCCCGTCATTCCGCCATGGACTGGCGGAATCCAGTACCATGGATGGCAAGCTTTTGAGGCACAATAGAGTCTGAATGCAACAAATACTTATCTCGTGATGGCTTAACTTAGTAACTGTCTAAAAACTATCTCCCGAATTTATCGGGTCCGTTACGCTAAACTTCGGAAAAAAATGATAACTCTTAGCGAATTCGACCTCGATACCGTTTGTTGTTACTTAGGAACGAGCATGAAATAACTTAGACAATTGTCGGAAGGGGGGTTGGTGACTCGCTTGACAGGTGTCGGCGGCAGGGATAGCCGCCGTCAAGCCTACAGGGACGTATTCACGGCGTCCTGTCAAGCGAGTCACCAAACCGCCACAAAGCCTACTACTTGTATAAGTTATTTTGTGCATATTCCTTAGCGCACCTTGCTCCGATATCGCGATCTGGGGATCGCTCCCACAGAGCTCCCGACGCTTTGTGGGAGCGACGCCTTCGTCGCGATTTCGAGGCCGAGAACGTCAAACGACAATAATTGATGTCGAGGACTCATTGGCTAAGTAACTGTTTAAAACCTGCCTCCCGATTTTATCGGGCGAGTTACGTTAAACTTCGGTAAGTAAATGATGGACAGTTATACCTTTCGCACTTCAAATTTCGGCAGTCCCTAAGGAGGCGCCAGGGTGCTCGGCAAAGGCTTTTCCAGCATGGATGCTGGCATAGAGCATGGATGTATTCACGGCATCCTTTGACGAGGGCCCCGGTGCCGAATTTTGATCTACGCTGAGTATACTTAATGGTAGTGACCTCCGGCGTCCATACAGTCGTCTTTTTCAAAGAGGGCGACTGAATACTTACGACCGGAACGACTTACTTCTCTAACCGACCGAGCGTGAAATCGTCAAATACCAAAGAAGGCAGCGTATCGATAAAAATCGTTTCTTTCAATACTTCGGTCAAAGCTACATTCAAAATGACTTCTTCATAAAGCCAGTAAAACCAACCGTCGCGATGCACACGATAACGCCAATTGTATCGGCATTGCAGCCAATTAACGTCCGCCGGTTTTCCGAGTCGTTGCAGCGGTCGATTTTGATTCGGCGCACCTAAATAAACGACACTGCCATCATTCGGATTCAATAATAAGCGGTCGCAAATCAAAGATTCATCAAATAGGGAACAAGAGATTTTTCTATATTCATCGCCGCCATGGCAATCCAATAACAAACGCTGCCGTCCGATATCGACGATTTTCGGCGACACGACAGGATAGCAGTCCGGCATCGCGGCCCGTTCCAGAAAATCCGTCTCGCTTAGCCGACTCTTATCCCACTGCTTTATGACGATCTGTACAATAAACGAAGTAATTATTCAGCCCCTATATTTAAAATAAGTTGGAAATCACCCCATACACAACAAGCTAAAAACGGCCAACCCACATTCACTCTTTCCCAAGTTGCTATAAAGCATGTAGCCCGTATGCAGCGTAATCCGGGCTACGCTAGTCCCACTGCTTTATGACGACCTGTACAATATACGGCGATTTCATTCCCCGGTTTCTTCATGGCCCAATTCGCAGCCTTCGCTGTAGAAATATAATGACGGGATAAACGGCAGAATATCGATCGTCAGCGTAGTTTTTTGTTGAAAATCATCGATCGCGCTTTCGATCGTGTCCGCGAATTGCAATTCGAATTCATTAAGCATGTTTTGCTGACTGGTCGGGCTGTCGGGAAATATCGAATCGCCGCCAAGATAGATCCCTTTGATCGTTTCTTGTAAGGCAGCCGCGGAGATCGTTTCTATTTCACGTTCGAAATTGCCGAAAACCTGCGCGCCTTCCGTCATTTTGATGCGCTCCACATCGTCGGTATCGGCATAAAGCAAAAACAGCCCTTCCACCCCTTCCCGCTCGTTTTTGCAAACGCCGCCTTCCATGACTCTAACCAACCGCAACTCCCTGCCTTCTTTGATATGCGTCGGCGATGGAACATCTTCGGATGTTTCCATCGGATCGGCTTGATACACAAAAAACTCGTCCAATTCCTCATCGACCGGCTCCCGAACCGGTTCAACTGTACATGCCGCCAAGCTAGCGGAAAGGATCATCATGACAGCAAGTACTTTAGGATTCATCGATCACTCCGAATTAACATACATAAATAAACATAGCTTACCTTTACACTCAAGCTTCGCCAATTTCCGCCGATAAAATAATTAACATTCCCGATCTTTAAGGATAGAGCGATGAAAATCGAACACTCCAATATCCAGCTAAACGCGCAACAGACATCGGTTAAACAGCACTCCGTGCAAGAATCCCTAAACTTTTGGGTCGGCAATCGGCGTCCGGTTAACCTAGGTTCACAAGCTCAAACGGCATTCAATCCCACTTTGGCCGACAGGGTGACGCTCAGCTCTGAAGGCAAGGCTGCCGCCGAAACCCAACAAGCCGAAATCGACCTGGACAAAGCGCTCGAACACGAACCGCGCTATCAAATCATTAAACGCATGATAGAGGCCTTGACCGGCAAGGAAATCCGGATTAACCGCTTGGAAGCCTTCGAAGCAAGCCGATCGATCGATCCGGGGACCGCACCGCCCGCCAACGCGCCTACTGCCGATCGTCCGGCCGGATTCGGCTTGGAATATGAGCGCCGCGAAACTTATTACGAAGCCGAGCACAGCGCATTTTCGGCCAAAGGACTTATCAAAACGACAGACGGCAAAGAAATCGCCTTCGACCTTAATTTGGTCATGAGCCGAGAATATTACGAAGAAAATTCGGTCAGCCTACGAATGGGCGACGCCGTCATGAAAGACCCTTTGGTAATCAATTTCGACGCGGAAGCCGCAAAGTTGACCGATATGAAATTCAGTTTTGACCTGACATCGAACGGCAGCTCCGAACAAATTTCATTCGTCGGTCACGGTAGCGGCTTTTTAGCGCTCGACCGAAACGGCGACGGCATCATCAACAACGGCAGTGAATTGTTTGGACCGGCGACCGGTAACGGTTTCGCCGAACTGGCCGCGCACGACCTGGACGGCAACCATTGGATAGATGAAAACGACGCGGTTTATGAACATTTGCGCGTCTGGACCAAGGATACCAATGGCAACGACAAGCTCTACACCTTAGCCGAAAAAAACGTCGGCGCGATTTATCTGGGCAATACCGAAACCCCCTTCGAGCTTAAAAATGCTCAAAACCGTCTCGACGGGCGGGTTTTGTCATCAAGTATTTACCTCAGCGAAACCGGCCGTGTCGGCACCGTTCAACAAATCGACCTAGCGGTTTGAAACCTGCCGAATTATTTTCAGTCTATTTCATGCATCGCCGCTAGCGCCGACTCATAATCGGGCTCGTCGGCCAATTCAGAAACTAGCTCGGTATAGACTACCCGATCCTCCTCGTCGATGATCACGATCGCTCGTGCGGTCAATCCGGCCAGCACGCTATCGACCAACTCCACGCCGTAATCGCGCGCGAAACTCGAACGAAAGGTCGATAACGGCACAATATCCCTGGCACCTTCCACCTGACAAAAACGCGCCTGAGCAAACGGCAGATCGGCCGAAACGACCAATACCACGCCGTTTTCCAAACTTGCCGCTTTTTGATTGAATTTTCTTGCGGACGCGGCACAAGTCGGCGTATCGAGACTGGGCACGATATTCAGGCATTTCTTTTTGCCCGAATAGCTGGCCAAGGATACTTCAGCGAGTTTACCGTTGACCAGAGTAAAATCCGGCGCCTTGGATCCGATCGCAGGAAGCTCGCCGCAAGTGTTGATCGGTTTACCTTGAAATTTAATCGTAGCCATTGTTTAAGTCCTGATTTTAAAATTTACTTGATTATAAATTCGGCTCATATGCGTTTCCTCGCTGGAGAGACAGTGCAAGGATTTAGACGTAGATAACTTCCCTAACTTCTTATTCTTCATGGTCTTCATGTGCTTCATGGTGAATAGATTTTCGCCAATATTTTCACAGCATCCAGAGCAATGGAAACGAGGAAATAAACGGCTCAAAGAGCATGATAAGCCGGGCTGAACTCATGCACCGCGTCGACCATCGCCTTGACATGCTCCGGATTGATATCCGGCAAAATACCGTGCCCGAGATTGAAGACATGTCCGGAACCGCGGCCGTAACGCTCCAGTACGTTTTGTACTTTCGCGCGAATGACATCCGGATTGGCATACAGGCTTACGGGATCCATGTTGCCCTGCAAGGCCACCTTGTCGCCGACGCGCGCTCTGGCTAACCCGATATCGGTTTGCCAATCCAGACCCAAGGCATCGTAACCGCTATCGACCATTGCTTCGAGCCAAAGCCCACCGCCTTTCGTAAACAAAATTGTCGGAACCCTGCGGCCGTCCGCTTCCGTTTGCAATTGCTCGCGCACCAACTTGGCATAGTGTAACGAGAATTCCAGATAATCCTCTGAAGTCAACATCCCACCCCAAGTATCGAACAGCATCACCGCCTGAGCGCCGGCCGCGATTTGCGCATTTAAATACAAGGCCACCGATTTTGCCAATTTCTCCAGCATGCGATGCACAACACCAGGCTGTTCATACATCATCGACTTGATCTTTTGAAAGCTTTTACTGCTGCCTCCTTCGACCATATAAGTCGCCAATGTCCAGGGACTGCCGGAAAAACCGATCAGCGGCACGCGGCCTTGCAGCGAAGTTCTAATTAAACGAACCGCATCGATCACATAACGCAATTCCTGCTCGGGATCGGGAATCGGCAATTTATCGACATCGGCAGCCGAGCGAATCGGATTGCTGAACCTAGGACCTTCGCCTTCGGCAAAACTTAGGCCCAAACCCATTGCATCGGGTATCGTCAAAATATCGGAAAACAAAATAGCCGCGTCGAATGCATAGCGATCCAACGGCTGCAGCGTGACTTCGCAAGCCAGTTCCGGATTGGTGCATAAATTCATGAAACTCCCGGCTTGCTCGCGGACTTTACGATACTCCGGCAAATAGCGTCCTGCCTGACGCATCATCCAGACCGGCGTTCTGTCGACCGGTTGTTTTAATAAGGCTCTGAGGAAAGTATCGTTTTGTAATATCGTCATTATGTTTTATTTTCTTGTTTAAGGAATAAGCGCGAATCGCCTTGAAATTTACTATCGACCCCATCCAAAGCTTAAGAATATCGCCAAAAATAACTGTATGCATTCACACGCTGGAGAGACTGTGAAAGTATTCGATATTCCTGCGGGACGGGGGTTGCAAACCCATACGCATCAAGCTAAAAATGGCCAACCCAAATCCGCTCATGTAGCCCGTAAGCAGCGCAACGGAATACGGGAATGGCGTGGCTCCGAGCTTCCCGGATTTTGCTACGCTCCATCCGGGCTACGCTACCGGCACACATGACCCGGCGTTACTGCCATTTAACTGAAAGAGATACTTTCAATTCTTTTTCAATGGTATCGCGAAGCTAGAGCTTCACATATAGGTTTCCCAAGTAGCAGCTTGGGAAACAGCAGAATACTTATTTTTTCTGGTTCCCACGGTCCTCCGTCACTGACATTAAGTTAAGGGAAACCCGTCATTCCGCCATGGACTGGCGGAATCCAGTGCCATGGATGGCAACCTTTAAGGCACATTAGAACCGAAACGCAAGAATTACTTATTTTTACGACGGTTTAACTTAATGGCTGTGACGGTCCTCCGTGGGAACCCATAACTTGGCTACCGAGGCAAGACCGGCATGCATTCCCTCACTGGTGCGAAAACGAAGTGAGTCGCTGTTGATCAGTAATTATTCACACCCCCTATCGTTCCCACGCTCCAGCGTGGGAATGCAGCCCGAGACGCTCTAGCGTCTCGTACCGCTGGAGCGGTACTGAGGCATTCCCACGCAGAGCATCACTGCCATTAAGTTAAGGATTTTTCCGTTCGCCCTGAGCCTGTCGAAGGGTGAATGGAAAAATCCTGGGTCGATAAGTTTAGTCGTCCATGGTTCGACAGGCTCACCACGAACGGCTTAACTTAATGGCAATGACGCAGAGCATGGGAACGAGAATGACTGTGGGACTGAATACTCACCTTGATCAAGTTATTTCATGCGCGTTACTTAGTTTGCGTTTTTGATATCGTTTTGTAAAACCGCGAAACGCCTAACCCAAGCCCCTTTGAATTCCGCCGGCAATTTTCCGGTAGCCCTTTCGGCTTCGACATGACTACTAAACGAGCCGTACAGCAAAATAAATTTCTCTTTACCGCCGATGCGAGTTTCAAGATACTTCAAGTCTTGTTTTAGGTGTTGATATTTGTTCAGCACATTGACAATCGACTGTCGGCTCGATAATACCATTAATTGCAAAGTGAAATGATCCGAGGATTGCTTGAATAACCAGGTCCGGTCATCTTCCGAGCGATTGGAATCTATCGTCTCCTGCGGCTTTGTCTCAATCTTTTCATCTGCGACCGTCGGCACTAAAGGCTCGGCTTTAATTATACTCGGACCGGCGATTGGGCTCTCAGGCTTTCTGTTTTCGGCGGCTTCAGAAACCACCTCAGGATAATTAATCGCTTCATTTTTCACAGTGGTCTCGATTTTCCGGTCTGGTACAGCCGCTACCGGGGCCGCAACGACGTTTGTCATCTTAGGCTTTTGTTCCGAGACATCGGTAACGATGCGGTCATTTACCATCTGTTTGCCGGCAAACTTTTCAACCAACAACGGAACCGACAAGGCCTGTTGCTGCGACCTCGGCAAAGACTCCGTTAATTCATGATCGGATTCAGGGGCTAAAGCCTCCCAGCCGACGAAGGCGATACCTGCGATCGCAAGAAGCGCAAACAACCCAATTGAAAACCGGACGGGTGCCCCCAACCGTTCGAAATCGGACAAGCGCGGCAATTCAGCAATAATTTTCCCTGGAATACCATGCGTTTCGCGGTAGACATACTCCACCATGTTATCGCTGACCGCATTAAATGAAATCGGCGCGTCCGGCTTCCCGGAAAGATTTTGCAAAAAATCCCGGCATTGTTTTTCCGACAGCGGCAACAGCTCGATAAAATGACAATCCTCGACAGACCGGTCCGAACGACTTTTAATATACAGTTCGTCTTGAGTTAGCGAAAAAATAACTCTTAATGCCGGGTTAGCTAAGGCATATTCCGACAAAGTATCGATCAAACCGGGTATCAATTCGCCGGCATTATCGATCATCAAGATCAACTTAAGTTTTTTCTGTTCAAGCAATGCGATCGCATCATCCAGGGAAAAGCCTTTACAAGCCGGCTGTTCTGTTTCCAAGAAACTGCGCAACCGCTCTTGAATCGCCGCAAAATTCAACTGATGATCGCCGGCCATGAAATAATAATGTCCTTCGACCGGACGTTGCTCGCGCAAGACCGTCAGCAATGTCGACTTACCGATGCCGGCCGGGCCGTTAACGATCAACGGACGATTAAAATTGATTATCAAATGAATCAATAACTCGAACTTTTGAGCGCGCTCGGCAGTAATTAACGATTTAATCGCCGGCTTTGCCAAGCCATACGGCCTATTCGCAGCCTGATTAGCCTTTTCGACCATATCCGTTTAGCGTCGCTACCAATAATGCTTTTTCGACACCGACCGGCAAGGTTGCCTCGCCGATGCTTTTCAACAAAATCAAACGAATATTGCCGTCGACATTTTTTTTATCCACGGCCATCAATTCGATAAAACGGTTAGCATCGAGCGCTGCCGGAGGCTCGACCGGCAATCTAGCCCGCTTAAACAATCGAATAATCCGCTCGACGTCGGCATCGGTCAGCCAGCCTTTGCGTCTTGATAAATCGGCCGCCTGGCAAGTGCCGATCGCAACCGCCTCGCCATGCAAATAGCTTCCATAACCCATGCCGGTTTCTATCGCGTGACCGAAGGTGTGGCCTAAATTCAAGGTTGCCCTGACATCGGCTTCTTTTTCATCGGCGGCAACGACTTCGGCTTTATTGCGGCACGAGCGCTCGACCGCATGCGCGAGGGCTTCGACATCCCTATCGAGCAAGGATTCGAGATTGTCCTCGAGCCATGCGAAAAAATCGGGTTCGCGTATCAAGCCGTATTTGATCACTTCGGCGATACCTGCCGACAATTGCCTGTCGTCCAATGTCGACAAGACCGACATATCGGCAATCACGCATTGCGGTTGATAAAACGCGCCGATCATGTTTTTGCCGAGCGGATGATTGACGCCGGTCTTTCCGCCGACCGACGAATCGACTTGCGCCAACAACGTGGTCGGGATTTGTATAAATGGAATGCCGCGTTGGTAACAAGCGGCGGCAAAACCGCCCATGTCGCCGATAACGCCGCCGCCCAAGGCAATCAAACTGGCGTTTCGACTGAATTTGTGGGTCAACAAAGTATCGAAAATCCGATTCAAATAGTCGAGCGTTTTATATTGTTCGCCGTCCGGCAAAATAACAGTTTCGACGACAAAATCCGACAGATTATCGAGCACCTGTTGCAAATATAAAGGCGCCACCGTTTCGTTTGTCACAATCAATACTTGTTTTGAACGAATATGCCGAGTCAATAAATCGGCTTGTTCCAGCAAACGAGAGCCTATATAAATCGGATAACTACGCTGCCCTAAATCGACTTGTAATGTTTTCATTTGTTTTTGTTATACACCTAATGTTCTGTGTCGCAAAAGCACTTTCATTTCAACCTTCACCTTCGGCATGTATTCCCATGCTGGAGCGTTGAGAACGAGGAATCTTGACCCATGTGACTTCGACACCATGTATTGTCACCCAAACTTTCCGGCTTCGAAATCGCGATCTAGGGATCGCTCCCACAAAAGACCTATTTCACCTTTGCGGCATGTATTCCTCCTGCGGGACGGGTTATTCAACCCGTCCCCAGCGTTTCGATATGCTTCGGCCACGGTTGAAACGTTTCGGACGGGGTTACAAACCCCGTCCTGCCAAGTGCATTCCCACGCTGGAACGGTGGGAACCAGGGAAATAAATCCCCTCAATCCCCCCTTTTTCAAAAGGGGAGGCACAATCTAACTTGTTTTAATGCAGCCAATATTATGAGATAAATTCGGCGAATGGGGCATGGTGCGAACCCTACAGCGCTTCCCTCTTCCCTCTTCCCTCTTTCACCTTTCACCTTTCACCTTTCCTCTTTCACCTCATAAATCTCTATAACGCTGCAATATATTTTTAACCGCAGCCTTACTCTGTAATGTGCCGCTATCGACGACATAATCGGCACATGACAAATATAAAGGCTCGCGCTCGATTAACAACTGTTCCAACTTCGCTCTCGGATTGTCGGTTTGCAGTAACGGCCGCTGCGTATCGCGCTTGGTTCTTTCCAAAATTCTATCCACCGAACATTGCAAATAAACCACAAAACCGTTTTCCTTGAGACATTCCCGATTTTCTTCGCGGATAACTGCACCGCCGCCGGTCGCCAACACGACATGAGTCAATTTCGTCAAACCAGCTAACGCTTTTTGTTCCCGATCCCGAAAACCTACCTCACCTTCGAATTCGAAGATCGTTGGAATATCGACGCCGGTCAAATCTTCGATAATCTTGTCGCTATCGTAAAACGGCATTTTTAACGATTTGGCCAATAGCCTGCCGATTGTCGTTTTGCCGGCCCCCATTAGACCGATGAGATAAATGTTCTCCGATTTAGCCATGCGATTTCTTCCCTCGTTCCCAAGCTCTAGCTTGGGAACGCATACCCATCAAGCTCTGCTTGACGTCACCCGGCAAGCGGAGCTTGCAGGTAGTCACTCCCAAGCTGGAGCTTGGGAGCGAGAAGTCGTAAAACGGCATTTTTAACGATTTGGCCAACAGCCTACCGATTGTCGTTTTGCCGGCCCCCATTAGACCGATGAGATAAATGTTCTCCGATTTAGCCATGCGATTTCTAGTAATTTTTCGCGCGCATAAAAAAGGGGGCATTATGCCCCCTTTTTAGCCGAAGTAGAAGCAGGGAATTAGTTGGCTCCCGACAAATTCTCGTGAACGATTTTTGGGGTTACGAAAATCAATAGCTCTGTTTTATTATCGAGAATCTCGGTGCGCGTGAATAAAAAGCCTATGCCCGGCAAATCACCGAAAAATGGAATCTTACCGATGTCTTCTCTCTGATCCCCTTCAAACACGCCACCTAAAACGACTGTTTCGCCATCCATGACCTGCACATTGGTTTGAATCTCACGCGTATCAATCCCAATTTGATCGCCCACAGCTCTTCCTGGTGCATCTTTGGTAACTCTTAAATCCATAATGACACTACCACTTGGTGTAATCTGCGGCAATACGTTCAGCTCTAACACTGCGTCAATTAATTGTGTCACCGGTCCAGTATTCGCACTACTTGTTTGATAAGGAATTTGCTCACCCAGTTTAATTGAAGCCTGACAACGATCCGTTGTCATGACTCTTGGATTAGAAAGCAATTCTGCCTTGCCTTCATCTTGTAACGCCGTAATTTCTAAATTCAATACATAATCAGCCGCTCTCGCCAGCGTCATTCCTAGCGCCCCATAAGGATTTGAAGCGGCAAGATCTACCAACATAGAGCTCATATCCAAACTTCCGTCAATTCCTGCTGAAGGACGAGGATCTCGCCCTCCTAATGCGAAACTTTTACCACTACCAACCTCGGCGGCTTTTGTCACACCAAATCGAACCCCCAAGTCTCTTGCAAAATTATTCGATGCAATTACAACTCTCGACTCAATCATTACCTGCCGCACAGGGATATCGAGCTTCGCGATTAATTTTCTGATTTCCTCCAACCGACTGGCTGTCTCCCTGACAATTAGGGTATTAGTACGCCCATCAACTACCACAGTACCTCTCGGCGACATCATCGTAAACCTATCGTCGTCACCACCTCCCGTACGACCTTGCACGCCACCAGCACCTTGCATTCCCCTTATACCTTGCATACCACCCATACCACCCATACCTTGCATACCGCCCATGCCTTGCATACCGCCCATTAGGCCACCCTGAATACCCCCGCCTCCTTGACCGACACCCATACCGCATTGCCCGAAGGATCCTGCATCCATGCCATACAACAAATTCCGGAAATTTTCCGCCCGGGCATAATTGATTTTGATGTACTCGGTGCGTAGCGGCTCCAATTGCTCGACTACTTTTTCGGTTTCACGCTGCTTCTCTTTATATTCCTTGATCTTGCCGACCGGCGCGATCAATGTGACATTGCCTGTTTGGTATTTTTCAAGGCCTTTGGTCATCATCATGAAATCCAACGCCTCGTCCCAAGGCACGTCGTCGAGTTTCAAGGTTATCCGCCCGGTTACTTCGTCGCCGGCGACAACGTTCTGTCCGGTAAATTCGGATAGCAGCGTGATTACGCTACGAATTTCGATATCTTGAAAATTAAGCGACAAGCGATCGCCGGTATATCGATCCTTCTGACTGTCTTTCAAGTCTTTTTCGGCCTGTGTCAACGGCCGAAACTCGACCGTCAGCAACCCTTCCGATTGGAACTGAGAATACTCGTAAAGCGGGCTTTGTAAATCGACGGTAATTTTGGTTTCTTGACGGCTACTGACCGCGTCGAACGATTTGACCGGCGTCGCGAACTCGGATACGTCGTAACGTTTCGAAAGGCGTTCCGGCAAACGGGTGTTGACGAAGTAAATTTCAACCTTACCGCCGATTTCACGGGTATTGACCATCGTATTCGCTTCGGCCAATGAAATCAGAATACGCCCTTCGCCGCGAGGTCCACGCCTGAAATCCAAACCATTGATACCTTGCTCGGGCAAAAACTGCGCCATCACATCGCTTCTCGCTTGTTGCGCAGCCGTAGCCACGATCGAGGTCTCCGGACGAACGACCGGCGCTTCAACCTGTGCGGCTCCAGCCAACGTGACAAACACTTTGTTACCCTCTGTGCGTGTCTCATAAGGCACCGAAGAAGTCAAATTAATGACGACTCGTAGCCTACCGCCGGATTCGGCGACATACACGCTATCGGCCGCATCTAAATTGATCGGGAATTTTTTCTTGGACAAACCGCTTTTAACGCCGCTAAAGTCCAGTGCAATTCTGGCGGGATTGTCGGTATGAAAAACCCGAGGAGCCGGCGCGGGTCCGTCCAGTTCCAATTGCAACTGCAAGCGCCCTCCCGACAACCGGGTAAAATCCAGATTTTGAATTTGTGTTTCATTCGCTTGAACGGCAAACTGAAAAACACACAGGAAAAGTCCCGCGACGATTGTTTTCCATAGCGGCTTGGTCGCTCTGTTCATGTTATTGCTGCCTTGAATACTCATTGTTTAATCCCCAACATCATTCGGACAATGCCAATGAAGTTTGCTGTTCTCGCCATGTTCCCGGCTTATCGGGAACGATTTCCATCAATTCGATTTTGTCCTCGTTGATACGAATAATCTTGCCGTGATTCCTGCCCATGAAATTACCTTGTCGAACCCGATGGATCGTCCCGTCACCGGCTTTGATCAAGCCCCATAACACAGCATCCTTAGTGATGGTTCCCACCATTCTCAAGCTGTCCAGCGAATAGGACTCCAATTGCTCCTTACGCCGAATTGGATCCGGCCTAATCCCTCTACCTGTCCCGACATCGACAAGTTCGGCTTCCACTACTTTTTCTATCGGCCGGAACGGATCGCGTAAACCGCTCGGTTTATAGATGAACGGTTCGATCACTTTAATTTCAGGCAACGGCTCGATTTGCGTTTTCGGCCGCGCCTTGACTTGATTGATATACTGAACCAAATCGGACTTATCATCGCTCGAGCAAGCGCTCAGTAACAACAGATTTAGCAAACCTAAGGCCGCGATCGCGCCGTGTTGAAACCACCCGCGTTCGCCATGTCGACTTTGCCGAGACCTCGAATCGGTTGCCGATAAAATACTCGACTTCATCTTCTACCTCTTCTTTGCTGAGGCTTTGCCGGCCCGGGTCCTTGCTCCCCCTCGTTATAGGTTTTGATCGTGGCGTCCATGACCATTTTATCGGACGACTCGCCTTTAACTTGTTGAGAAACAGGGGTTATCTTAACGTTATGCACCGTCACGATCCTCGGCAATGAAGCCAGGCCACTCACAAATAAAGCCAACTCTTCGTAACGCCCGATAACTTGTATATTGATCGGCAGTTCCCAATAAAAATCGCGGCGCACCGGGTCTGTCGGCCTAAACAGTCTGAATTCCAAACCGCTCGCCAAGCCGGTCTGTGAAATATCGACCAATAAATTCGCCACTTCGGAGCGAGTCGGCATTTGTTTGATGATTTCAGTCAGCGAATCTTCGATCTGTTCTAACTGCGCTTTGTAGTCCGGCAGATTGATCGCTTTTTTTTGTTTAACCTCGAAGCTGCTCTTCAAATCCCGCTCAGTTTGTTCCAATCGTTCCAACGCTTCCAATTGATCGGCGGTATCGTAATAATAACCGCCGACCGCAACGAGTACGCACGCAATTGCAATGACTACGGCTTTAACCGGTGTCGGCCAAGACCCGGCCTCATTAAAATCCCAATTAATTTCAGACAGATTCATCAGTTTTTCTCATCTTCGGAAATCGCGCCCAGTTTCGCGATAAGAATAAAATCGCTGAGCTGATCGACTTTGGTTTTTTGTTGAGACTGAATGATGTTCAACTTTGGACTGTGCAGCCACTCTGAAGCCTCAATCGCCCGCATAAACGCCGATACCCGCGCATTCGATTCGGTCTTGCCGTTAAACGTCAATACCTTATCGGACTGCACAAAGCTTGTTAGAAAAACGCCGTCCGGAGTCCTTCTAGCGACTTCGTCGAACAGGTGTACAATCAGGGGCCTACTTTCCTGCAGCTTTTGAATCACATCGATCTTAGTCAGTAATTCGGTTTTCTTTTCTTCGATGTTTTTAATTTCGGCAATTTTCTTGTCGACCGCAGCGATTTCATTCCTGAGCATTTGGTTCCGACTTTCCTGATACGACATTACGTCGTCGTAATGCATGTGAACCGCAAAAATCAACACCAAGGTTAAGGCAATCGACAACAAAGCAGCAGTCAAGAATTGCTGTTGCTGTTGTTTTTTAAGCTCGGCTCGCCAAGGGAGCAGGTTAATTCGGGCCATTAATCGAAACTCCTTAGCGCAAGACCGCAGGCAATCATCATAGCCGGCGCATCGCTACTTAAACTTTGCGGTTTCACTCGATTCGATAAAGCCATATTGATAAACGGATTGGCAATAAAACAGGGAATACTCAAGTTCTGCTCGACCAACTTATCGACACCGGGTATCGAGGAACAACCACCCGCCAAAATAATCGAATCGATCGTTCGGTTGGCGCTCGATGAAACAAAAAATTGGAGCGATCGGGCGATTTGCTGAACCATCGCCTTCTTGAATGGCTCCAATACGTCAATAATATAATTATCCGGAAGACCGCCGTGCCGCTTGGCAAGACCGGCTTCTTCGTAGGACAAACCGTAGCGTCGTTGAATTTCATCGGTCAACTGCCTTCCGCCGAAGCCCTGTTCGCGCGTATAAATGGTTCTACCGTTCGCAATGACGTTCAAAGTCGCCATCGTCGAACCGATATCCGAGATAGCAATAGTCTGCCCTTCGGTTGAACCGGGCAATTGATCGGAGATAAGCGCAAAGGCGTTTTCCATCGCAAACGCTTCGACATCAATGATTTTGGCTTTTAAACCAGCCTTTTCCAAGGCCTCGATGCGGTCCTCGACATTTTCACGACGGGATGCAACCAAGAGCACATCAACCATTTCGGAGTTTTTAGCGTTTTTTCCTTGAACTTCAAAATCCAGGTTGACCTCATCCAGAGCATAAGGCACATATTGATCTGCCTCTACCATGATTTGTTCGTAGACTTCTTCGTCCGAATAATTAGCGGGCATCGTAATGATTTTGGTCATGACCGCCGAACCCGCAACCGCGACGCAGGCATGTTTGACTTTCGTTCCGGATTGTTTGATGGCTTGTTTGATCGCATCAGAGATTACATCGACATTCGCGAAATTTTTATCGATAACGGCATCCTGCGGCAATGGCGCTACAGCATAACTTTCGACTCGATAACGAGGACCGTTTTTCGATAATTCCAATAACTTAACGGCTGCCGTGCTAATGTCGATTCCGACTACAGGCACATTTTTGCGACTAAACCAGTTCATCGTGGAACCCTTGTAAAACATTGAATTGTTGTTGCATCGAATACTCTGCTGCCTATCTAGTTATCGATAATCCTAAAAAGAGCGGTCTACAACACTTTCACCGGTCTGGTTAAGCCTCAAACTGCCCTTTTTAGGATAATGCGTCATGATAAAAAGCACATAAGCCATCAAAACGAGAGCACATCTTTAGTGTTGGATTAGAGCGCCGAAACACTGGCACTAACATCAATACGCCCGATCAAACTGCACAGGCACCAGTATAGTAGTGTTTTTAAATTACATAAAAAAATATTCATTCCGCTTTGATTTCGATCGCTTTTTCAATTCGAATCACCAATATCGCATAGCTGATAAAAACAAATTTTCAGTATCGAAAATCAAAGATTTAGTCTCCGTCCATAAGATATATTCACCCATATGAATGGCCGTCACTCCATGGCAGAACGAGGTTTTCAATCCCATTCTAAAAGTTTTAACCGTGACCAAAGAACCGAAACGTTCGGGGCTTGAGCATACCCCATACGCATCAAGCTAAGGATTTCGTGATAAATAACGTCCTGGAACTATGGGCTTTGTTGAGGGTTCGGTAACTCGCTTGGCAGGTGTCGGCGGCAGCAACAAAATAACATGATTTTCGAGCATTCATCAAAGTTTGTGTTGCTCAAAAGTCAAATCAAGTATATTTTTAGCAACAGTCAATGTCAGATTTCTTTTTATTCAATCCGTTAAGAATCAATCGAACCTGACGATATAATCAAAACACTAGTCACCAACTTGTTAGCTAGACAATAACATCGGCACAATTACTTTAGTGGTACAAACCGGAATACTTCGTGATAATTAAATTACTGATCACCTTTTTTAAATGGCTCAGCGTGCTTTTTCTAATCGGCCTGATATCAGCGGCGATTTACGGCTATCTGTTATTAGAGCGCATCTCCGAAGAACTGCCCGATGTTAACCGATTAAAGGATGTTCATTATCAAACGCCGCTACAAATTTATAGCAAAGATAATCTTTTAATCGCTGAATTCGGCGAAAAAAAACGTAGCCCTATCACGATCGACCAGGCTCCGAAAGAGCTAATTCATGCATTTCTAGCCGCCGAAGACAAACATTTTTACGAACACCAAGGCGTCGATTTTGTAGGCCTATTTCGCGCCGCTTTGAAACTAGCCGCCACCGGTAAAAAGGAACAAGGCGGCAGCACGATCACGATGCAAGTCACACGAAACTTTCTACTGAGTCGCGAAAAAACCTACACTCGCAAATTAAAAGAAATACTTCTATCGCTCAAGATAGAAGAGATTTTTTCAAAAGATACTATTCTCGAACTTTATTTGAATAAGATCTATCTAGGTCAACGCTCCTACGGCGTTGCCGCTGCCGCCCAAACTTACTACGGCAAATCATTAAACGACCTTACGCTGGCGGAATCCGCAATGATAGCCGGCCTACCAAAAGCCCCTTCGGCCTATAATCCTATCGTTAACCCTGCGCGGGCAATGGAAAGACGTGACTATGTATTATACCGAATGCATAAAATCGGCTATATCGACCAACAAACTTACCAAGCCGCCCTCGCCGAAGCCAATACAGCAAGAGTGATTCATCGCGGCATCGAACTGTCGGCGCCTTTTATCGCAGAAATGGCCCGGCAAAAAATTCTTGAACTTTACGGAACTCAAGCATACGGTTCGGGGATGAAAGTCTACACGACGATTACCCGCCCTCTGCAAAACGCAGCCACACGGGCTTTAAGAAATGCGGTGCATAGCTATGACGAGCGCCACGGATACCGTTTTAAATTGCCCGATGCTCCCGCTCAAAAAACCGACATCGACAAAATGCCGATCATCGGCGACAGCTATCCGGCGTTGATCAAACAAATCGATAACGACAAAGCAATCGTCCAATTACGCGGCGGAAAAACCGTTGAAGTACCATGGAAGAACATGAAATGGGCGCGCAAATTTATTTCACGAAACGCGCGAGGGTCCGCGCCGCAATCCATCCGCGACCTATTCAAAACCGGCGACGCTATTTTTGTCAGACGACTGAACGATAAAACCTGGGCTTTAGCGCAAATACCGGAAGCCGAAGGAGCTTTAGTCGCCATCGATACGATCGACGGAGCGATACTGGCATTAGCCGGCGGTTACGACTTCAATCACAACAAATTCAATCGAGTGACACAGTCGAACCGGCAACCGGGATCGGGCTTTAAACCCATTATCTATACAGCAGCCTTGGAAAACGGTTACACGGCCGCATCGCTAGTCAACGATGCTCCTATTGTAATGGAAGGCTCAAGGCCCGGTCATGAATGGCGTCCGGAGAACTATAATCGAAAGTTTTCCGGCCCGACCAGCCTAAGAGTGGCGCTTCGACAATCCAAAAACCTGATTTCAGTTCGCTTGCTGATGAATTTAGGCATCAAGCCCGTCATTGAGACTGCCATGCGTTTCGGGTTTCAAAAGAATCAGCTACCCAATAGTTATACGCTTGCGCTGGGCAGCGGCCAAGCCACCCCACTGCAGATGGCGCGCGCTTATGCAGTCTTCGCGAACGGCGGCTTTCTGGTCGAGCCTTACTTGATCGACCGGATTGAGTCCGGCGACGGCAAATTACTGTATCAAGCCAATCCTCAAGTCGCCTGCCTGGATTGCTCCAGCGAATCTCCGGCATTCATCAATCAAGCACCACGCATCATCACGCCGCAAATTAGTTTTTTAATGAACTCTCTGCTACGCGACGTTGTACAAAGAGGCACCGCAGTCAAAGCGAAACAACTCGGACGCGCCGACCTTGCCGGAAAAACCGGCACGACCAACGATCACCGCGACGCATGGTTTAACGGTTATAGCGCCACCGTATCCGCCGCGGCATGGGTAGGATTCGACAATTTCAACAGCTTGGGCGACAAAGAAACCGGCGGCGCCGCCGCCTTGCCGATGTGGATGGAATTCATGCAAACCGCTTTACGCGATAAGCCGGAAATCCCTTTAACGCAGCCGGAAGGTGTTGCAAAGATGTATGTCGACGCAGAAAGCGGCATGATGCTTTCGGCAGAAATACCGGGAGGCATATGGGAATTTTTCGACACGACGCAACAAGCCAAAATGCATTCGCACACGAATTTCGAATTCACGGAACCCGGAGAAGCCAATTTCAGCGAAAGACATCCCATTGAAACGCTGTTTTAGCCCCTAAGAACATCAATGCCATTAAGTTAAGCCGTTCGTGGCGAGCCTGTCGAACCATGGGCGGCTTAACTTATCGACTCGAACTTCGACATGTCTTAAAAAGGATCAACCGCCAAGCTCGCCACCATCAGCTTCAAACCTGACCTGATAGCGCATATATTGCGCAGTCTCTTCCAGCAAGCGCAACAGCACCAAACGCCCCTCCTTCAACGCAATCTCAGTGCCCAAATTAAACTTCTTATGCCAGGGAAGATAGCATTGATAATGCCCTTCGTAACTTTCCATTATAAAAATCTCCTCAGGCGATGAATCGGCGGTGGTAACCGCAAACGGGCTTTCAGAAACCAATTCCAATAAAGCACTCTGGTATAGCGATTTTTTAACCGACACAATTGGTCTTGCAATCGCCAACAAAGGCTGCAAGCTTTGACCATAAAGAATCAGCAAGCTGTTTCCTTCTACAGGCAGCTTCAAGTATTCCGCAAGATAAATCGCGGGCAAACCGGTTTTAAACGTTTTGATAGCACCGTATTGCAGTTCGACTTTTTCCTGCTTTTTTTGTCTGCCCCAAATTTCATCATTGCTGATCCGGCTTAAAACTTGTTCTTCAGGCTCGGGGTCGGCCGCCAATTCGAAATACTCCAGTATTTTTTCAGGCTTCGGCGTATTGATTAACGAAACCCGGCCGCCGCGAATATGCTTATTCAAAAACAATGCGGCCTGCTCATAGCCCGAAACGAAAGCATAATACTTGGGTAAAACGCGTTCCGTACTACGAACCAATTGCTGAAAATTAGACAACGTATTAAAGAGAGCGGCCCCATAAGTAACCGGCAAACTCACCTGCGTATTCAGCACGGCTTTAGTCAACGCTTCGACATGGAAAGTCAGCACTTTCAGACCTTCCGGCTTTAAAACCAAAGGCTCGGGCGGTTTACCGCGTTGATAGTCCCAATAAAAACCCGTCTGATGCTCAAATAGCGTCAATAAAGCTTGCTTTTGCGTGCAAAAAGCAAATAAGGCCTGAATCTCATCACGATTAAAACGATAGGGATTACAAATAACAAACAGTAAATTGCGCCGCAAAGCCTTGGCACCGCTATTCAACGGCTGAAATACCGGCAAAGCCGACGTAATCAACGTATCCAACCCGGCCTCTTGAGCATGCTGATAGGCGAGCCCCATATCATGCCAAAACGAACCGGGTAATCGTTCATAACTCAGTGCGCGATGAAAACTACTCCAGCCAAGCATTTGCAAAGCATAGTTAGCATGCAAAGCCTTATTGGCCGCATTGGTTTGCGCTAAAAAAATATGCAACTGTGCCAGATATACCATCAACTGAGAAGACAACCGAGCCAGCTTATAAAGATCCGGTTTTTGTATAATAATCCGCTCTAAAAATTCAACGATCTTAACCACCACCGGATCGAACAAATCGACGACTAGAGCCAGCTCCTCGCTATCGAGCTTCTCGCTTTGCTTGACCAGTAGATTCAAAACCTTTAATACTTCGCTACCAACCGCCACCGCATCAGGCGAGTTCAATTGACTGAACCAATGTTTTACGGACGAACGATTTAATTCAAAAGGCAGGGTCATGACAAATAATGATGCTTTTGTGACAAATGCGTTAATTCTAGCGCTTTTGAATGAAATTGAAAGAAAGTTGATATTTTACAGCCGATTTGTATCTCGCTTCTTTACGTTTCTATCAATAAAGAGGCTGTGAAAGTACCCGCGAATACATCATAAAAAAACCTGATTAGCAAGTTTCTTCGGCTAAAGCCCAAAGACCAGCATATCCCTAGCAGGACGGGTTTCGTAAGCCATGCGCGTTAAGCTAAAAACGGCCAACCCGCATCACGCTATTCCCCAAGCTCCAGATCGGGAAAGCCCACCTCCGGAAGCTCCAGCTTCCCCTAGCAGAACGGGGTTTGCAACCCCGTCCTAAACGTTTTGACTTTGGCCGAAGTTAGCCGAAATGTTTAGGGCAAACCGAAACGTTGGGGACGGGTTAAATAACCCGTCCCGCAAAGGAAGCTCCAGCTTCCTGAGACCGACACAACCTATAAGCGCCAACTTAAGGGAAAACTCGTCATTCCGCCAGGGATTGGCGGAATCCAGGTCCAGGGATGGCAATGCTTAGCTTCACACTCATGCAACCTGGATATCGGCAATCCATGCCGTTACCTGATTAGCAAGTTTCTTCAGCTAAAGCCCAAAAACCAGCATATCCCTAGCAGGACGGGGTTTGCAACCCCGTCCTAAACGTTTTGACTTTGGCCGAAGTTAGCCGAAATGTTTAGGGCAAACCGAAACGTTGGGGACGGGTTAAATAACCCGTCCCGCAAAAGAAAACTCGTCATTCCGCCAGGGATTGGCGGAATCCAGGTCCAGGGATGGCGATGCTTAGCTTCACACTCATGTAACCTGGATATCGGCAATCCATGCCGTTATGACGAATAAAGCCACAAATACACCATAGTATAGGCACTAAGTTGGTGCTTATGCCGACACAACTGCCGCACACTCTCAATCAACCCCGACTCGCTCGTTCACTCTTTCTTGATTGTCGGGAAGCTAGAGCTTCCCGAACAGGTTACCCAAGCTGGAGCTCTCATCGTTATACATAAATTGAAGGATCACCTAGCGTTAGGTGTCACTGCCATTAAGTTAACGGAAACTGGTCATTCCGCCATGGACTGGCGAAATCCAGTGCCATGGATGGCAAGCTTTTGAGGTGCATTAGAGCCTGAATACAAGCATTATTCATTTCTGTGATGGCTTAACTTAATGGCAGTGACGCTCTGCGTGGGAACTATAGGGGGGGGGGTGAATCATTACAGAAACGCTTGTTTGAGAATGTAGGATGCGGTGAACAGCGTGAACCGCATCAATCACGAACCATGCGGTTCGCGCTTCACCGCATCCTAGGGACTAAGGCAAGACCGGCATGCATTCCCACACTGGCGCGGAGGGAACGAGGAAAAGCCGACTATCTTGACACCGGTAAAAAACAAAATCGGCATTATTGCAGCAATGCATCCAAAGTATCGGCAGCAAAAATGCGCCCGGCCCACTTTTCGAGTTGTCGAGTGTCGGCTTGTTGTATGCGTTGTTCGGCCCACGCAGGCAAATCACCGTATTTCAAACGAATTTGCATGCTCAACAAGTGAGCGGCTTCTTTTCGAACGCCGCGTTTCTCGCCTATTTTTTCACCTTCCTTCATGCCTTCATTTTTCCATTGCAGGGTCCAATCGGTCATTTGTTCAGCTAACATGGCGTCTACCTCATTCAGTTCTTGATACTCAGGGATGCTGTCTTGTTTTAATTTTACGCGCAATAGACGACTTAACCAAATGGCAAAGCTTCGACGAATGTCTTGATATTGCGGCGTTTTCAGTTGTTGGTGCAAGCGCTGAACACAGGCCCGCATGTCATCCGGCGTGCGGCAATGTTCCATGGCAATCAGATGCCCGACCAGATTGTTAGGATGCTTTTGGCTGTAGTCTTTCGGGGTATCTTTTTCTTGCAATAAAAAATAACTCAGGCGCGGCGTGTAAGCGCTTAACGCGGGATGCACCGAATCAATCAAGCCGTCTATGGCTACCGGGCCTGTCCAGTCCGACGAACCATTATAAATGACGATGGGCATCACCGGCGGCAGTTTGTCGCCTTTTTTCAGGGACTGGGAGCGGATGATGTCTTGATAGAGCAGGCCCATATAGGTCATCACGCGATTGGCCATAAAATAGTCGTCGCTGGATTGAAATTCCAGCAGCAAATAGAGATACAGCCAGGTGTCTTTAAATTTCAGCCGCCAGATGCTGTCATCGTGACGCTGGCGTAAGTCATCGGTAACAAAACTGGATTTATACGGTTCCAGAGTTTTAAAGTCGATAGCGTCCAGCCAGTCGGGATGAACGAAGCCGGTGATTAAGTCTTCGACCAGGCGCGGGTGACTGAATAGCAATTTATAGCCGGTGTCGTGCTTCATTGATTTTTTAGTGCTCATGGTTTTCGCATAGGATTTCACCTGTAACATATATTGCTGATAACCCAAAAGCATAAATGAGAACTCAGAAAACTAGCACCGCCAATCAGGCTTGCACGGGGTAATCGAGAATCAGGTTTTTAAAGTTTTGATCGTGCATGAATCCAATAGCTTGAGTCAACGCTTCAATTATCGTTAACTATCGATTTCAAGCGAAATGATTTCAGCCATAACTATAGCCACTATTGAATACCCTTGCATCCACTTTCTATTTTTGATTACTCTGGAGCGACCTAAAACGATCTAGTGCAATTCCGCTCTATGTGAGCGAAACAAAAACGACATTACGTTGAATGTTGAAGAGTTCTTGGTTGCCGAGATCAAACATAAACTCATCGACGGTCATATCCCTACCATGAAGGGAAGGAGAGGCAATCATAACCGCATTGCCGAAAATATCTATACAAACAGAATTCAGCAATCATCTAAAAAATCAACCCTATTTCACCGAAACTCCGGCCATCATCGTCGCAGTACTACCAAAAACGACCCGGTGCAGCAACTGAAAATAGACATTGAAGAGACATACGAAAAGTGCGATAAATTACAATTTAACCCAATAATATTATCGATCTATTAAAATGAAAATATGGATGCCTTACATCGCCGCAGGTAGCGGGTCGGATATTTCAACTCACTATCTAGCAGCCGGCTTAAAAAAATTTGGGTGTGAGGTAATAAAGCAGTCATTCAATCGCTATTTTGAATTCGCTCCGTGGTTACTCAAGCGAGTAACGCCACCAGCCGATACCGATATTGTCTTAACAAACAGCTGGAATGGGTTCGCTTTTATACGCCACGGTGCCCGCATGGTAACTGTGGATAGACTGTTTGTACTTGACCCAGCTTTAGAGCCCTATAAAAGTAAGCTACAGCGTTATTATCACCAATACCTCGTACGCCATTTCGTGCGCCAAAGTCTAAATCATGCCGATGCAGTTGTAGCCGTTAGCCATTACACTGCGGATATTTTAGCTCGCACTCTGCAGTGCTCCCGACCACACGTCATCGTTAATGCGATAGACACCGACTTTTTTTCTCCACCGCCCTCAAATAAAGAACCGTTGCTAAATCGCCCGGTTCGCTTGCTTTATGTGGGCAACTTATCCGCTCGTAAAGGTACAGATCTACTGGCTCCAATTGCCCGTGTGCTCGGCAGCAGGTACGAGCTTCGTTATACATCAGGGTTACGCCTTGCTAAAAACTTTACCAACAGCCCGCCTAACTTGCTACCTATCGGGCGCCTTAACCAAGAACAGGTTCGCGAGGCTTACCGACAAGCAGACTTGTTGATTTTTCCGTCGCGCGGCGAAGGTTTGCCTAGAGCAGTCATGGAAGCGATGGCTTGCGGCACGCCTGTGGTAGCTGCCAATGTCTCCTCACTCCCTGAAGCAGTATCGGATCATGTCGGTCGTCTTTGCCCTGTTGATGATGTCATGGGCTTTGTGAATGCAATACATGAATTGACTCAAGACCCGATTGCTTTAAATAATATGAGCATGAATGCACGCTCTCATGCAGAACAACATTTTAATCTGAATAGAATGATAGAAGAGTATGTTGTTTTGTTTGAGCAGGTCTTACAAAAATCGAAAAATTCTTGACCGTTTTCATGTGTCGTCCAAATAATCAAGGGGGCCATTTTGAGCATTAAGCATCAAAATTACATACAAAACATTTTTTCCATTCTTGATGATATTGGCCGTAAAGCAAGTTTCGATAATGCAATTATCGATTTTGGATGCGGCACTGGCCAAACAGTAAAATTGTTACTTCAGAAAGGCTACCGTAACACTGTTGGTTTCGATATAGATCCTGAGAGAATCGAAATAGCCAAAAAAAGTGTCACTCCCGAGCATCAGAGCTGTTTTCATACCATTAATATATGTCCCTATCATTTGCCAATACAAGACGACTCTGTAGACTTTTTATTCAGCAGCCAAGTTCTAGAACATGTCGAAGTACTTGATGAAGTTTTTTCCGAATTGTCTCGAATAATGAAATCGGACGCAATTAGTGTGCATATTTTTCCTCCCAAGTTCAGACTACTGGAAACCCACACCCATGTTCCCTTTGGAAACACTTTTAGATCAACAGGATGGCATCGACTATGGATTTTACTTGGGTTTAGACAAACACTAACGGAACACCTGTCTTCTACACAATGCGCACAAGCCCATTTAGCCTATCTCCGTAAAAGAACATTTTACCGCACTGAAAAAGAAATTATCGCCATTGCAAACCGTCATGATCTAAAGGCCTATTTTCTAAATGGATTAAAATATTCGCATAATCTAAGAGTTTTACAGCCCATGGCCCCATTCAAGTTAACCAAGTTCTTTTATAGTTCATTTATATCTAAACTTTTAGTATTAGAGCCCGACAACAATAAACAGAATTCGTCATTGCGCGCTGATTTTGGCTCATAGATATTCGGTATGTTCCCAAATTTTCGTAAGAAACGACTCCGTTTACCAACCGACAGCTAATAAAAATCAATTTGATTCAAGTTATTTTTAATACGGTAATTTATGAGTAATGCGCATAATCCAGTCGTTTGTTCATACGGACTTTAAATTCGACTACTGATGATTCGGTACCGACAGCAACAACTCCAAATACGCATTTGCCGCTTTATCGACCGTAAAATCCTCGGCGTGGGCTTTTAATTGCTCGGGAGGCACAAAAAACTCCCCTTTCAAACTCTTTACGATGGCATTACCAAGCGCATCGATATCGCCTACCGGCACCAATTGCCCATAACGCCCTTCTTCCAATATTTCGGCGGGTCCGCTTGGGCAATCTGTAGCGACTATCTGGGTACCGGCCGCCATCGCCTCAATCAACACGCCGGGTAAACCTTCGGTCCTGGAAGATAAAACCAAGACAGCCGCTTTATTCATCCAAGGCAAAGGATTAGCCTGAAAGCCCGGACAATGAACACATGCATGCAAGTCATAATCGCTAATCATCTTATCAATGACTGATATTAACGGCCCGTCGCCCAAAAGCACCAAGCGCGCTTGCACCTGCTTGACTACCTGAGCGAAGGCGGGAAGCAAAATGTCCAAGCCTTTTAATTTTACGAATCGCCCGGCGAAAACAACCCAGGGCCGATCGTCGGGTATGTCTTGAATAGGCAGATCTTCAGCTAAAAGCTCCTGTGTCTGCGGCGTGACGACAGGATTGTAAACCACATGAAGGCGTTCACGCGAAACCGGCAAATACCGGCTAAAATCCTGTGCGACGCCCTTGGAAACAGCAATTACGGCTCGTAAATCCGTACAATATCGGCGTAAAAGAGACATCACCAGGCGTTCTTTCAAACGCTTGAAAATTCCGGTGAATTGTTGCTGCGTGGATATATGATTATGCACGCTCATCACAATCGGCGTCGTCAAACGCAACCGGCGAGTCACCCATAACGCGACCAAAGCAATATCATTCGGCGCCGCCAAAATATGCGTCGGTTTGCGCCGCCTGAGATAACGCCACAGACCGACAGGCAGCCAATAACTACTATGTCGCGCCAGTTCGAATACGCGGACTGATTCCGGCAGATCCCGACATAGCGGGCCTTTGAACTGACTTACCAATAAATCGACCTCAAACCCTTTTTGCCTAAATGCCTCAATCAAATAAATATGCACGCGCTCCATTCCTCCGCCGGCCAAGGTCGGTATCATTACGGCCAGTCTTATATTTGTTTGTTCAACGGACATTGAATTTAAATCTATCATTGAATTATTGTTGATCGAAATCGGTATAGCCCGAATGCAACCAAACGGAATCCGAAAATTTCGGGGCACCGAACTTCCCGTATTCCGCTTCGCTGCATACGGGCTACGCGGAACGCTTTAGCCTATTAAACGATCGGGTTTCGGCTTGTTCGGGTTCGTTTCTTGCGGATTTAATAGCTCTTCATACACCCATGTCTTTACCGAAAAATCGAGATAATGCCGGGCGAACTCGTGCGCATGACTTGGAGTAAAACCATTTTTTCGCAAACCGGCATACCATGTCAGCATGTCCGGTATAGATAACGGCGAATCATCCGCCGCAGCTTTAAATACAAACGCCGCACCCTCATCAATATCGACGTCCGTATAAGAAAAAATCACAGGCAAGCCCATTGCCAAATATTCACGGGTTTTTAGCGGCGATGCAAGGGTAAGATTTTTTCGATGACAGCCAAGAGGCGACACGCCTACATGCGAACTCACAAACAACTCAATCAACTTATCACCGACTTGAAAACCGTTGAAATGGACATAATCAGTAACAGCCACCTCATCGACCAGCGCTTCCAACTTCGCTTTTTCAGGCCCATCGCCGACGATCCGGAAAACGACAATCGGACCGGAATGCAGACTTGCCTGACGATCCGCTTCGTAGGCGGCAATACCTTTAATGACGCGATCGAAGCCATGCCAAAAAAAAAGTTTAGCGACACCAATCAGCACCAACTCGTCGCCGGAATAAGCGGCATGATTTTTAACGCAAACCGCTTGTGTATCGAAACCGTTTCCCGCCAATACTGTTTTGTCTTTTAATCCCAGCATAAACCAAGGATGCTCGCGTCCATACTGAATAATCCGATGCGCAACCCAATGCGACCATGGCAGACTTAAAACCAACAAGATCATGCGCATCAAAGCGCCGCCGAGACACGTTCTTTGCCCCCAAATCTCGAAGAGTCCATTTGCAACGGGTGTCGGGATATCGATGACAACTTTCGCGCCTTTTTTTCTTGCGGCCATGAGCGCCGTCACCAGAATAAGCGAGTAGTAACCGCAACCACGCAAAATGATCAAATCCGCATCCAGGCGCAGTAATTTTTCTCGAAGCTGCATGACACCGCGCCAACCGTCTTCGGTACCCCAAAAAATCTCGCACTGGTAACCTTTCCTCGTCAACGCCTGCATCGTGGATTCGATTTTAGTAACAACCCCAACATCCTTACGCCGATCGATAGCCGCGAGATAACAAATTTTGAGGCTCATTCCGCTTTTTCCTTTAACTGAAGTCTACTACACTCACTGCGCTGCCACACCGTCCGAAACGATCCAACTCGGGCGATGACACGGAGTAGCGGCACGCAGGACCACAATCGCTCTGTAACGTTTCGCTGCTGAAATCGAACGCACCCATTTCGGCATTCGCGAACACTCTTGCGCGCTTGATCAGAGAAAGCGTCCGCATGCGTAGCGGGTAACGTTGGCGCAAGTCATAAAGGCAGAATTGCCGAGTGGCGACGTGTATTTCCCAGAGCAAATGCACTGACGCCCGCTAGATTGGCTGATTCTACTCGACGCCTTACGCCTCCAACACCCGCCGCAGCGACAATCCCGGCCAAAACAATGGCACATCGTAGTAAAACAATAGCAACAATGATCTGAACAAAATCGATCATAATCCCCGAATACCGTTTCGGATATAAAGGATATCCGCAGGCTTGATTATTATCGAATCAAACCAACGATTGCCTGAAAAGCGGCCATAGATCATAAGACGTAGCATTAGGTTAACCGTATAGGCCAGTGTCGTGGCAAGTGCTGCGCCAAATAAACCATAAGGCGGAATGAGTAATAGATTTCCAATGATATTAATGATTACGACAAAAATGGATGTATACATATTCAATTCCGGCCTGCCGCGCGCTGCAATGTCATTGGCAAGAATACGCGACGCAGATGTCATTACAATACCGGGCAGCAATACCCAAAGCGGGATGAGCGCCTTAACATAATCCGCACCAAAAAAAGTTCTTATTAACCAATCAGCCAATATTGCGACACCAATAGCTCCGGTTAGCGTGGCAAGCAAGACCCAACGAGTAATGAAAGGCGTCAGTTTGATTCGCCTATCTTCATTCGATGAAAGTTCTGTCAGTTTAGGTAACAATACCGTACTCACTGCCTGCGAGATAAGCCAAAGCTTTTCCGCCAAAGCAACAGCGATTACATAAATGCCAACGGCGCCGGGTCCTAAAAAAAAATTAGCCAGGAAAACATCGGCTTTGTAATTTACAAAAGCAAGGATATTACTCAAGTGCGCTTTCCAGCCATAACGAATGGTTTTACGGATAACGCTTCCCGGAAGGTCATCAGTGACTCTTTTTTCAACCAATGGCCCGAGCCAAAAGGCCGTAAATATTAAAACGACAACTTGCGAAACAACTTGCGCGGCCATCAACAACGAAATGAAACGGTTGCCGCTAACAATCAATCCTCCAACTAAAAAAAGCAGAACGGCTGGTTGAATAATTCCCAATAGGTTATAAGGACCAAAGCGTTGCAAGCCCTGAAACACGCTTAGCAAATAACTATTCAGCAGTGCTATAGGAAAAACAGCCAATGCCAACCAGAGAATAAACGGATCGATGCCGGGAAAGAGCGCTTCATTTTTCCGGTAAATCATAAACGAACCAACCACTAATCCAAGCAAACTCAACACAGCAAAGATACGCAAATTTGCGCTTATGCATTGACGAACGGTAAGCTGTTGAGATCCCAAATAATAGACGTTTGCCGAGGCCACTCCCAGATTGAGAAAACTTACTAAAAGCGATGGTAGCAACAGCGCAATCGCAAACGCGCCATTGCCTTCGGGCCCATAGACACGAGCAATAAATACAACAGTCATAAGATTTAGCAAGGCGGCAATTATTTGTCGAAAAAAGGTCGCTCCGATGTTGAACGTTAGCTTTCTTAATCCTATGTCTTTCATTGACTGGCTATTTTCGAATTACTAGATTTTGAAAGCGCGTCATGATAGACCTGACTCAGTCGCTCTATAACTGCTTGTTCGCTGTAACGCGACCGGCATCCTTCGCGAATGATTCCAGGGCTAAAATCATGGAAAACCGACCGTAATCGCTGCATGGCTTCCGCCAATGCCGCGACGTTGTCATTAGCTACCAGCACACCCTCTTTCGGTCGAATGATCGACTCCGGACCGCCGCAGCGAGTCGCGATAACAGGCTTGCCTAGTGCCAATGCTTCGATAACGACAACACCAAAGGTCTCTTGGCGACTAGACAACACAAACACATCCGAAGCCGCGATTGCGTCTGCGACTTGATCTCGCGTTAAGGCTCCTAAAAAACGCACGCGACGACCTATTCCAAGATGTTTGGCAAGCGCCTCGAGAGATTCGCGCTCAGGTCCGTCGCCACCAATATCCAAGGTCACAAGAGGAACACCACGGAAAGCGTTTGCGAAAGCCATGATGAGGTTATCAATTTTCTTGTTTTCTTTTAGAATTGCGATACTTATGAAACGAAAACAATCTCCGGTTTTTTTTTGCACCGTAAGAGGTCGTTGAAGAAACCGTGCGTCGACAATATTCGGGATTTCTTGCCAGTCGCCGTTCTCCAAACTCAGTCTGTTTTCCAAAAGCGCGCAAAAAGTTTGACTCACAGCGATACGCCGATAGGCATCACGGGCCACAACCGAGGATATCTTGAGCTGTTCAGGCGTTAACAAGTCACGCGCATACCAACTTGCATGCTCAGTCACGATATAGGGAATGCCATAATTTCGTTTGATTTCAAAAGCCAGAATGCCCGCATTGAGCATAGAATGTACATGAATGACGTCTGGAGTACCGTATTGTTCAATATAACGATCAAACAGTGCTCTTCCTTGACGCAGCCACAGCCAACGCTTGCCGCCGGGAATTAAAGGCAACCACGCCAGGCCATAAGCGCGTAGCGTTGGCAAACCCAGGTCGATCTCCTGCTCGATTCCGTATTTGCCGGTAAAGATTTTCTTCCATTTTTTTAATGGATCAAGCTTCGGGTAAATTACACCCGCTTTAAATCCGTGATTGACAAGCGCAAGGGCCTGCTCGCGGAAAAACACGCCGTTGATATCGTTGTGATGAGCAGGGTACCACGATGGGATGATGAGGATGTGCATCAAAGTCCGATTTTCATAATACTCTGAAATAAATCCCTCACGATACTCCTGGGCGTCAGGTTCTTTGGTTTGGATAGGGCTAAATAGCCAGTCATCGAATCAGAATGCGGAACATGTTTTAGTACCCATTCCTGATGCGCCTTAATTATCCGAGCTCTATTCGAAGCGACTCCGATAAAACTACGATCAATCCTGTCAATATCTGATGAATTCCGAATGGCGCTTCTATAGGTACAAAGGTGGCTATAATATCTTGCTGGCATCTTCATTGCACTTATATCGAATCGCCTTCCTCCAAGCTTTATATGACGAGATATAGTAATTGGTTTAACATCTTCATGCTCGAAATAATAATCAGAGCGGTAGCCGCGTATCGATTTTGGTGGATCGCTGGGGAGTTCGTAAAATTTTTTTAAAACGGACAAGAATATGACATCGTTTATTGCTTTTGATGCTTCAAAAGCATCTACAATATGTTTAGGGCTAAACACTTCACCATTGCACCATAAATCTCTTGGTAATTTCACGATATCCAAAAGTTCTATACAATTTTCCTTGAGTTCGATGTCTAAATTCTTCAGCAAATTAATGCTATGAAAAACAGACCACGTTCTGGTTGCCCAAGCTCGGACATCTAATTCTCCGTTTTTTTCCGCTGTCCAATACTGAAGCATTCTTGATTGCGTGAAGTCAAGAAGGTAACACACACTCAGTCCGATCTTTTCTTCTTTTGTCAACTCATCAAAAGAAGGCGGCCTATCATTACCAAAAATAATATCAATGTTGCTGGCATATATTATAAATTGGATTTCATTTTTCATTGAAATAGGCAATATCACCGGACCGTGCAAAAAAACACCATCGTTAATACCTTTAACACTCAAATTAGATTGTTTACCTCCAAGATTGGAGTCCTCTGTAATGACAATCAGATCAAGATCGGATAATCCCGGAGCGCCAATGCTGCCCATAGTGGCGACAGTCCTGACACTATCATTATTTTGAACCCGCGCCAGATAAATCTCTAACGCCATAGCGTATGAGTTTTTACTTATTCTAGTCGGCCAGTTTACGAGTTTCATCAAGAACTACCTGAAAATTAGATAAGAATTTTTTCATATGAATTAAAAAATCATTAATACATATATCTGATATTTTTTTATTTTTATAAAGATTTATTAAGATCAAGTCGACTTTGTTTTGTGGTATTTTTTCGTATATGGTGTGGTTTCGTAAAAGCTTTATCCAGTTAGGGGAAACTGGCCAGGTATTTCGAAGGTATGTTGCAATCGATAGGGTCGAATTAAATATCTCATGAAAATCTTCACTAAAACGGTGTATGGCTTGCTTCTTATTCAACAACACCCCTTTTGATTGATAATAGTAAACCGGCACCATTAAAAAGTTGCTCAACAGTTGCTTAATGGAATACATTCCAATGCCGTATCGAAAAAATAACTCCGGATTTCTGAGTCGATCAAGAGTGAGTTCTAAATGTTTTCGGCTGACAATTTTTGTATCATCTACTGAATTCGAAATAGTAAATTCCATTTCTTTGCTCGTTAGTGACCAGCAGTTATCATATGCGCAAAGTGGCAAGATTGATTCATTATAATTTGAGATATCATATTTATTTATAAAAAATGCACCATGATGTTGCAATGGGTCAACTTTTATAATTAGCTCATTAACCATTTTATTTATGGCTACTAATTGATTTGATACTGTACTTTCTTTAATGCAAAAAACATCTCCAAGAACAATGGTTATTTCAAGGTCGCTATACTCTGTGAACGAAAAATCGCCAAAGCTTCCATGTATTATTAATGTTTCATATATTGTTAAGCTCGATAAATAACTGTCCAATTCTTTTAAAGAATCTAAAAAAAATATGCTTTTTGATTGCGGTAGATTCTTAATGTCTGGGATTTTTAATGTTTTTTTCATTCAATTCCATTTACTTTTCTAGTTTGGAACAAGCTTAAACCAATCACCTTCGAATAGCCTCGTATTTTGATTCACCAAATGGCGTTGGCGCATAAATATTGAATTTAAACCATTGGTTTAGAGGTATTTATAGGTGAATCTTTGAATGCCGCTGATCATTCTAGCTAAAAACCAGAGAAGCAACGCCAGGAAAATCCTGCAACTAATTGTTTTAGAAATGCTATATTTATGCAACAACGCCTCACTAAACCCTCATGTTTCTACCACCACAACCCAATCCGCCGTCAATCGATAGCATTGACCGCTGTGCGGACAAACCGCCGTTGCTTCACCGTGCAAGGGCAAATCGAGCCTTTCGCCATATTCGCTGATCCAGCCGATCTGCCGGGCCGGTACGCCGACCATCAAGGCATAGGGTTTTACGTCCCGGTTGATCACTGCACCGGCACCGATAAAGGCAAACTCGCCGATGGTCACGCCGCAGACGATAGTGCAATTAGCGCCTAAGGTGGCGCCGCGTTTAACGAGCGTCGGACGGTATTCGTTTTTGCGCGGCACAGCAGAGCGAGGATTGTAAACATTAGTAAACACCATGCTTGGGCCGCAGAAGACCTCGTCTTCCAAGGTCACCGCATCGTAAACGCTGACGTTGTTTTGAATTTTGACATAATCGCCGATAACCGCTTGATTGCCGATATAAACATTTTGCCCCAACGAACAGTGTTTTCCGATTCGGGCACCGGCGCAAACATGCACCCAATGCCAAATGCGGGTTTGTTCGCCGATTTGCGCGCCTTCATCGATAATGGCGCTGAAATGTGCGGTATAGCTCATTTGCTTTGTTTGCTCTCTATCCGATTACAGAAAGGATGATAGTCGCTTTGCAAGCCGGCCGGTTTTTCATTACGAATCCGATAGACCATTTCCACCGCAGTACGCGCCGCATCCAAACCATAGCCTTGACCAGCCAAAATTGCCTGATAGCTCAACGTGTGCAGGTCGGTAAAACCGTCGGAAAATTCAACAGCTCGGTCGTTGACGGTAATCGACCGGTAGGTTCGTTGTCGCGTGTCTTGTTGCGCCGGGGGGAGATCTTGCGCGTTAACAGACAGAAACCAGCGTACTCGTGCGTTTTTCATTTCCAAATAGCCGGCGGCACGCTCGTGTTGATTAATGTGTACCGTGCTATTGATGCAATCGCCGAATACCCAAGCCAGCATATCGAAAAAATGGACGCCGATATTGGTAGCGATGCCGCCCGATTTTTCGACTTGTCCTTTCCAGCTCCGATGATACCAGTTGCCGCGCGAGGTAATGTAGGTAATTTCGACGTCGTGTATCCGGTCGTCCGCTTGCTGAATGTGTTCTTTGAGTTGAATGATCGCCGGGTGAAGACGCAATTGTAATATGTTGAATACTTTTTTCCCGGTTTCTTGCTCCATTTCTTGAAGTCCGTCGATGTTCCAGGGATTGAGCACCAAGGGTTTTTCGCAAATGGCGTGCGCTTGGCTGCGGAGGGCAAAGCGAGTATGAGCGTCATGCAGATAATTGGGCGAACAAATGCTGATGTAATCGACTGGACGCCCCTGCCGGCGCAATTTGTCGATATGACGGTCGAAACGTTCAAATTCAGTAAAAAAGTCGGCTTCCGGAAAATAACTGTCGATGATGCCGACACTGTCGCTCGGGTCGAGCGCGGCGACTAGCCGGTTACCGGTGTCATGAATGGCTTTCATGTGGCGCGGTGCAACAAAGCCGGCCGCGCCGATCAGGGCGAAAGTGTTTGGGTTCATAGATACTGTCGAGTTCAAAATATACGAAACATCCAGATCAAGACCTGGATCTCGTCTTTGCGTAAGTTTACGGCTTTATCGGGCAGGTGCAGCAAGTCGCGGCTAATGTCTTCGATGCCGTAAAGCATAGACCGTTTCAGCGAACGGCAGAATTTTTTGCTGACGTTTTCGACTTTGATTAATACGTCGTCTGAATTTGACATTACAACGCAGCTTTAAGAAATAAAAAGGTTGGTGCTTCGGAAACGACTTTTGCTTACTTGCATGTTTTGTTTATCTTGACCTCGGATTAGGTCAAAGATCGAAAATGGAGGTCGCATAGTGTAAAGCATCATGCCGCAGCCGTTGTGGTTGGAGGATAATGCTCGATCGTATTCCGATAAAGGTCGATAACTGGAAAACACAGATCATAATCTCCCCAAATTAATTCACCGTATTCCACTCTAAAATCTGCAAAATGGCTCGGTTCCAAATAGGCGCGAATGTCGGGGTGATGCGAGCGGGCAAGAAATGATTTGAAGTCGATTTCTTGACTGGTGTTATCGTCAAAAATGAGCCGAATACGATATTCTCCGGTTTGCGTTGCGGAGATTATATTAATGGGGGTGTCTTTCATTTGAGTCTCCGAGTGATACGTTCAGAGGTAATAGACTTATACAGTACAAAGAAGTCTATCCATTTTTGGACTATTTCTTCTGCTTTGACGGTAACAAGCTCCTGAAAAAATCGCATTTCATTAGGTTCAAGTGGTGGGCGTCCAGTAACAGCGGTATAGCTGATTTCGTGAACAACGCCATTGATCAATACGATTTCCGCTCTTGATTCGCTTCACTGACATTTGCCGTGAACATGGATAGGTTCATGCTCGTTTGCATAAAACATCACGATTAATCCGAAATACTCGTATAGTTTTGGCATGGTTTAGATGAAATGTTTATTTTAGCCATATTGCTCATTCCGGTAATGGCGCCGCTGACGTAGACATTCTCTCGACCGGTCAGTATCAGGTGAAATCCGGCACCGACTTCGATCAATGCGCCGACTTTGCCTTTTATCGTGATTTTGCCTATGTCGAGCATAGAGATGCCGGAGTATATCGAGATTGCCGGTCGCGGCTGATATCTTCGATGCCATAGAGCATAGACCGCTTCAACGAGCGGCAGAATTTTTTGCTGACGTTTTCGACTTGGATTAGTAAGTCGTCGGAGTTTGACATAGGACTATCGTGTTATTGGCTCGGCGTTTGAAATAGATTGACGGCGAGATGTTTAGCCGCTTCATTTAGGCGACTGTCATTGGTCCAAAATTCCGTACAGTGATTTTCGATAGCTGTCGCCAAGTGAAGCGCGTCGGGTGTTTTTATTTTATGTTTGATTCTCAGGTTTAACGCTCTGGTAAATATGTTGTCATCAATGGTTAGCCATTGCTGGTCGGCTAAAAAGATTTCGTAATCTTCAACGAGTGCTTGATTGCCGTCAATCGAAGGTTTTACCAGGGATTCGAGACGAACCAAAGGGGATACGCATAAAATGGCATCGAGGTTATTTGCAAGATGCTGTCGAATAAGCGCGCTGAATGGTTGAACTTCTTCCAGCAAGTAAATGACACAACACGTGTCAAGATAAACCAGTCGAGTCATCAGCCATTATTCCATTCGTCTCGAATAGCGCTAATGTGTCGTTGTACTTCTTCCGGATTGGCTTTTGGGCGACGCTGAAAACGGGGTGATGCCAAAAGTCTTAAGGCACGTGAAGCATTGCCTTTGATTTCGGCTGTTACCGCCTCGCGTTCGTTCGTATCGCTTTCTAATAAGGTGAGGAGGGCTTTGCCTTCTAACTTGAATGGGATTGCCTCCAAGGCGTGTATATGTCCGGTTGGGTCGATTTCAACGTGTATGGTTTTTAGCATGACTTTGTTCCTAAATAGCAATCAAGGATAGCAGCACCGACAACAAAACTCATTCAGCCAGTCAACATCGGGTGAAGTCCGGCAGCGACTTCGATCAATGCACCGACTTTGCCTTTGATCGTAATTTTGCCTTTGTCGGGCATAAAGATGCCGTTCAGCATTTTCAATAGCGTACTTTTTCCGGCGCCATTTCGTCCGATAATGCCTAAGCATTCGCCGCGTTTGACTTCGAAGGATACTTCGTCCTCCGCCCAGAATTCCTCTTTGCGTAGTTTGTCGGATCGATCAGGCAAGTGTAGTAGATCGCGGGTAATGTTTTCGATACCGAAAAGCATAGACCGTTTTAGCGAACAGCAGAATTTTTTGCTGACGTTTTCGACTTGGATTAAATCTTCATCCGACATGATTTTAAGCTCGTTCAGCAATTCTCGGCATGGTGATATGAAAAGTTCTCCAGCCTAGCAAAAACACACCGACACTGAAGATCGCCATGTAAGCTATCAAATCCGGCTGCATTAAAGTGTGACCGGCTAACAAGTTTTGCGTTGCAATCAAAAGCGGGCTAAACGGGTTGGCGACATTAACGATGGTGAAAGGTTCTCGGACTGGGGGCGGATAGAGAATGGGCGCCAAAAACATGCCGAAGGTCAGTACCATGCTCAGCATGTTACCCATGTCGCGTAATACCAAGTTGATGATTGCCATGATAAAGCCGGCCCCCCAAGGCCATCAGCAACACCGCAATCAATATCAAGGGAATAAAGACGCTGTGCCAGGAAGGTACAAAACCATACCAGATGAACACCACCGTTACCGGAATCAAACGTATCATGAAATCCAGCGACGCTTGGCCCATGGCCGCAAAGACCAGCGCTTCTTTGGGAAAGTTGATTTTCGTGACCAAAGACCCGGCATTGACCAAACTGTTGGTGCAACCGATCAGGCAACCGGCGAATAGTTGCCAGACGGAAATGCTCCATAAAGCATGAATAACGTAGGGCAGATCGGTCGGCCCCATGTCGAATACGCGGTGCCTTGATAAAAAAGTGAAAATGGCGACTGTGACGATTTGCGGCAGAACCGCCCAAACATAACCCAGCATCGATTGACGATAGCGGACCGAAAAGTCCCTAATGATCAATCGCCAGATCAATTCTCGACTGGCAATCAAGTCTGTGAACATCTCCTGCCAGATCCGGGTTTTATGCCCGTTTCGTCGAGCCATATAGATTTTGGTGTTATTGCTTTGTATTTTCATGCGTTATGAATTAAAGGATGTATAGCCTAGCAGGACGAGGTTTGCAACCCCGTTCTAAACGTTTTGACTTTGGCCGAAGTCAAAACGTTTAGGGCAAACCGAAACGTTGGGGACGGGTTAAATAACCCGTCCCGCAGAAGGATAGTAAAATAACCCCAGCAGTCTTTGACGACTAAAACCCGCATTTCCTTCTGGTACCTAGGGTCTTTGTTAGAACACCATACGCCGATTAGAACAGACCCGGTGTCTCGGCACAAAGCGTTTATATAGTCATTGCACTTGAGAGAACGCAGATACAGGTTTAACCGCCGGCAGGGTTTACAAACTCGTCCGCAACGCTTCCTGCCACTTGCCGTGTCCCATGATGGGTTTCCGCTTCGTTCCTACCCATCCTACGTCTGTATCGCGACATTAAGACTCTTGCGTAGGATGGGTAGAGGCGGAAGCCGAAACCCATCGTTTTAACTTGCCGAGGTTCAGAGTCGATATTCGGCTAATGGATCGGAACGGGCGTTATCGCGAAATAAACCGGAGTCGGCCTCTTCATTCATCAATACCCAGGCCACCACCTCCAGCGGGTCCTCACCCTTAGTCAATCGTTGCGTCTCCTCGCGAAATCGATCGAAAATACCGTCAAGCGGATCACCTGTCCGTAATCGCCGAGCACTATCGATAACCGCTACCGCGCGATTGAGCCGCGTTTGCATTAACCGAATCTGCTGCTGTTTGGTCTGCAGCGCTTCCACCAGAACACTTTGCAGGCGAGACGAATCGAGCCATTCCTCCCGCAATTGCCGCACCTTCTGCGCTATCGCTTCAGGTGTCGACTCGCCATCGTACAATCGATAGGTCACAAACACGCCATGCGCAATAACGACGAATAAGGTAAAAGTGCGCACTCGCACGCCGTCCGCGCTATAAACCAGTTTGCCATCGGTATCGAGATGTAAAATATCGAAATAGACCGCGATTCCCGAAGTTGCGCCGGCGATACAGTCACCCGGACGATAGGTCTCCAATATACAGTCGAAACGTTTAGTCTGGATTTCCAATTCCCGGCCATCCAGTTCGATGTTGAGCGAATCAAACATACCCATTTCAGCAGTCCTCCATCATTGCTTATTATTTGGCGTGGTCTCTGCTCGATGTAGAGCAAGTCGGATTAGGCAATAGTTGTAACCCAACATATCGCGGAGTTCCTGCGGTAGATATTGTAACAACAGTACGCGATAATGCACTTCCCAGGGCCAAAGGCGGTTCGGGGTCGCCAAATAAACCAATCCGTCCGGTTTTAAAACGCGCCCGATTTCTGCTAAATGAACATCCGCGTCCGCTACATGTTCAATGACATGGTTGCTGATCACGATATCGAAGCTCTGTGCGTCAAACGGCAACCTCTCACCGTCTAAAGGGCAAAACGAATAACCTTCGCTTTCGCTACGTTGATCGACAAAATCCACACTCGTTACATCGAAATATTGCGCAAGATAAAAAGCAATTGAACCGTTACCGGCAGCAATTCCCAATTTGGAGATCAAAAAGGGTGTGGGGTATGCTTGGCGAGGATGTCGGCAGCAGGGAGCTGCCGCCAAGCCCCCATGGATGGGTTTACGGCGTTCCTCGGCAGGCATACCCCACACCCTAAAATCGGCGAAACTGCTTAAACTGGAAATTGCTGCGTTACCGATATCGAGCAACTTGAGCGATGTGTTACCTGCCTTCCCCGCATCCTCGATAACTTTGAGTATTTTTAGGGCTTTTGCCCGGCGGGCATGATCGGCAGCGAAGCCCTTATTGATTGACTGATTTGAGTTCATTTCGGACATTTATCGGAGACTGCCGGTCAATTGCCGATACAGCGCCGAAAACCGCTCGCCTATAATAGACCAATCGTAGAGTTGCGCCCGGCTTTGCCCGGCCGTTGCCAAAGCCTGCCGTAAGTCCGAATTGACCATGAGTCGCTCGATCGCCGCTTTAAGCTCCTCCGGTTGCTCGGGGGAAATTAACAGGCCGGTTTTGAGATGCGTGATCACTTCGCTAATACCGCCGGTTTTCGTGCTAATTACAGCCGTTCCGCTCGCCATTGCCTCCAACAAAATAACGCCCTGCCCTTCGGTGTCTCCTTTGCCGTCGACGACAGACGGCGCGATGAATATATCGGCTGCGGCGTAATAGTCCGTTAAATCTTGATTAGGAATGCGGCCGTGAAATTTAACCCTGTCGGACAACCCATACCGGCACGCCAATGCTTCGAGCGAATCGCGGTCGGTGCCGTCGCCGATTATCCAAAGCTCGCTTTTATGTTTTAAATCGTCCGGCAACAAGTGCACTGCGCGAATTAAATCGGCCACGCCTTTTTTTTCAACCAACCGGCCGACGAACAGCAAAACCAAGGTATCGGAATTTAGCGCCGCTCGATGTAGGCGGGGATTTCCGGAATTGAAAGCCGGGTAATCGATACCCATCGGAATGATCACCGGCGCTTTGCCATCCTTGCCGAGCGTATTAGCCGTAGCCCGGGTATTGCTGGTCCAGGCCGAGCAATGTTTGACGGTCCATTGTTTAAGTTGGCTCAATACCGAACCTTGCAAGGCGAAGGCATCGCCGCCATGAGCAGTCACGATTACCGGTATGCGGTGGAATCGAGCCAGCGCCACGGCAACCAGTCCTTGAGGAAAAAGCCAATGCGCGTGCAGTAAATCCGGTTTGTTATGCCTTATCACGCGCCAGGTCTTAAAAAATGCCGCTGCGACAAAGAAAGGGACTTGTAACAATAAATAAGGCCGTGCGCGCATATTAGGCAATATGCCGGAACCATAGGCCAATTGCTGTCCGCTCTTGGGCCAAAAATAAACAAACCGGTGATGCCTCATCAGCTGTTGTTCAAACGTGGGATCGACAGTCGCGTCATCGGGCGAAACAATGTGCAGATCAAAACCTTGCCGGGTAATCGCTTGCGCCAGGCCGCGTAGGAATATCGACGCACTGTCGTCGGCAAAACGCGGATAACTCGACGTTAACCACAACACTTTGACTCGCTTGCAGGCTCCAGCATGGGGGGGCATTCCCATGCTGGAGCGCTCATCGTTATTCATAAATCGTAGATACCGTCTTGCCATCTTAGCTAATGCGACCTCAATACCATTTATTGCTACCTAACGCTCTTGGTTTTCCCTCACCTAGCGTTCACTGTCATTAAGTTAAGGGAAACCCGTCATTCCGCCATGGACTGGCGGAATCCAGTGCCATGGATGGCAGGCTTTTGAAGCACCTTCGAGCCTGAATGCCAGCATTACTTATTCATTAACGGCTTAACTTATCGACCCAGGATTTTTCCATTCACCCTTCGACAGGCTCAGGGCGAACGGAAAAATCCTTAACTTAATGGCAGTGACACCCTACCTACAACCTTGCCGAACGACAAGTCAAGCTAGTGCCAGGTCGCCCGCTTTTTGCACGATAGGTATACTTTATATACTTGTGTATAACGGCGAGCGGCCCTCTGTGGGAACAAGGAGGTACTGGATAACGAATACGAGAAACACGGTTTGCCTGAAATCTGTGCCTCAATCCTTTTCCGCATGGCGGTAATGCAAAGAAGAGACCTGCTCGGACAGAATTCCAATCAAAAAAATGAACAACGAGGCCAAAAACAATACCGCACTCATATTGGTAAACCGGCCGCTGGTAGAGTATGTGTATGCATAATAAGACGCTCCCGTCATAAAAACCAAGAAACTTAACGGCAAAAACAAACGCATCGGCGAAAACAGCGCACCGATCTTCATAATAATGACAAAAAACCGAATGCCGTCCCGCAATAATTTGATATGGCTTCTGCCCTCGCGTTTGCCGGCGTGAATCGGCACATAGGCCACCGGAAAACCGGAGCGGAAAAAAGCCATGGTACTGGTGGTCGGATAGGAAAAGCCGTTAGGTAATAAATATAAAAATCGCCGAAACTTATCGGCTTTAACCGCACGAAACCCCGAGGTCAAATCTTCAATCCGATACCCGGTCATAACCGACGCCAACTTGTTATAAAACGCGTTTGCGAAACGCCGCAGCCAAGACGCATGCGTTCTTACATGTCGTGCACCGACTGCCATGTCGTAACCGGCATCAAGCTTAGCCAGTAAAGCGGGGATGTCTTCCGGATCATGCTGACCATCCGCATCCATGAATACCAAGATATCGCCGCCGGCGTTTCTGGCGCCGGTTTTAATCGACGCGCCATTGCCTTGACTGTAAGGATGGCTGATTACCTTGGCGCCGGCTTTGGCTGCCAATTTAGCGGTGTTGTCGGTAGAGCCGTCATTAACGACGATAATTTCGGCATGGGGTAATAAGTGCTTCAATCGTCGTAGTACCCGTGTAATGTTGTGCGCTTCGTTTTTTGCCGGCAAAACGACGCTGATAGAATTGACTCGCTCCATCTTTACAGCATAGGAATGCATGCTCAACTTATCCATACCGAATCACCGTTAGTATTAATCGCTCCCACGCTCCAGCGTGAAAATGCATACCGTACTTACCCATACCGAGTCACCGTCAATAGTCCTACTTGTTCCACATAATCTCTGGTACCGGAATGCCGCCGATGTTCCGGTTGGTCGACAAAGCCTCATTTTACCGAATTCATATGAAAATATTTAATTTTTCCTGATTAGCAAGATGCTTCAGCTTGCCGAAGCCAACTGTCCGAGCAGTGACCAGTCGTAGACACTTCTGCGGGACGGGTTAAATAACCCGTCCCGCAGAAGGATGAATGATTTGGTAACGGCTTTTGCCCATCGCTTAGCTCCGCATGCATTCCCACGGGAGCGTCAACACCATTAAGTTAAGCCGTCATAAAAAAAAGTAATTCTTGCATTCAGGCTCTAATGTACTTAAAAGCTTGCCATCCATGGCACTGGATTCCGCCAGTCCATGGCGGAATGACGGGTTACCTTTAGTAATGGCATTGACTCGAGCGGGACGGGTTATGTAACCCGTCCTCAACGTTTCGGTTTGGCTCAAACATATCGGCTTGCTTTGACCACGGGCGCAACGTTTATGACGGGGCTACAAACCCCGTCCTGCTTTTCCTTATTCCCACAAATGACTCAAACTAAATGAATGCTCGGCAAATGGATCGGCGCTGACTTGATCGTCATCCTTCAAACTCTGCTGCAACAGCCAATGACCTTCTTGTAAGCGATACGTTTCGAGCGTATGCAACATCGGATCGACCAACCAACAATAGAACACACCCAGACCCGCATAAATCGGCATTTTTTCGCTGCGATCGATTTTGGCGGTTGCGGGCGATAAAACCTCGCAGACCCAATCGGGCACGATTTCAAACCACGCCGTCTCCGGCAGTTGCGGCATGCGTTGTTTACGCCATCCCGCGAGATCCGGTACCAAAACATGACCGCCGATGTGCAATTCCGGCTCGTCAAGTATCCACCAACCGGTAGAACCACCATGTCTACCATGAAATAGTGAACCAATTTCAATACCCAACGATGAACAAGTCAAAGCATGCTTCGGCGCGGGCCTCGGCTGCACTTCCAAACGTCCATTGATGATCTCACCGACCAAATTTTCGGGCAAAGCCAGAATATCGTCATAACTGGGTAATTTAAGCGCGGTGTTTGCCATGTATGCCTCACTTTTCCAATTGACACAATCAATTGGCGTCTAACTGGTTTCATCGTCGCGAGTATAGCATAACGGCATGATTCGGCATTGGGTTGCAGCAATTCCCGGCGGGACGGGTTATTTAACCCGTCCCCAACGTTTCGGTTTGCATCAAACACATCGGCTTGCTTTGGCCGCGGTCGAAACGATTATGACGGGGTTACAAACCGCGCCTTGCTGAAGCTAGGGATTGGGAACAAGATATGTCAAATGTAAGGCCTGACCATGGAATCTGCGCATCGTCGCGAGTATAGCATAACGTCATTACTCGGCATTGGGTTGGGTCACTTGCGAGCGCCCCAGCGAGACGGGTTTATTTAACCCGTCCTCAACGTTTCGGTTTGCATCAAACATATCGGCTTGCTTTGGCCGCGGTCGAAACGATTATGACGGGGTTACAAACCGCGCCTTGCTGAAGCTGGGGATTGGGAGCGTGATATTAAAAATCACAAATCAAAGACTTGACCCCGGCTTTCTTCGTCCTGCGGGCTCAAATCGACTTATGCAATTCTTGCTTGATTGTCTCTCGCACCATGTCGGATAAAGTCAAACCATGGGCAAACTGTTTGAGAGCTTCATTCATTAACGTTTGATAACTGCCGCCGCTCATTTCCGCACGCGCTTTAAAAATTGCCAGCGTCTCGCTATCCACTCGCATGGTGATGCGCATCTTGTTGCCATGTTGGGCCTGTAGTTTGGCCAAGGCAGGAACCTGCGAAACCGGCTTGGCGTCGGCAAAGTCCATATCAGTATAGCGCTCGTACATTGGATCAGAATTGTTGTTCATAGCGTTTCTTCTGCGGTTGGTTGGCTTTCCATGCGGAAATCAGGCGCACACAGTCACCTCGTAACGTCCACACCACGACTAAAATACGATCTTTCCCACCCATGCCCAGCGATACAAAACGCTGCTCGTCGGCAGCATCGACATCTTCACATGTCAGCGCGTATGGGTCTGACAATACATGCTTGGCTTCTTCAAAAGTTACGCCCTCATAATTTAAGGGATTAGCGGCAGCTTTGTCGGAATCCTATTCAATCTTCATCCTGATTAGCAAGATGCTTCAGCTTGCTGAAGCCAATTGTCCGAGCAGTGGCCAGTCGTAGCCACTTCTGCGGGACGGGTTATTTAACCCGTCCCCAACGTTTCGGTTTGCCCTAAACATTTCGGCTAACTTCGGCCAAAGTCAAAACGTTTAGGACGGGGTTGCAAACCCCGTCCTGCTAGGTAATTGTGCATAAAGACAATTCAGTTTCGAGAAGCTAGAGCTTCTCGGACTGCATTCCCAAGCAAAGAACTTGGGAACGAGCGACAATGCTATCATTGATATCACTCACCTTACAAGGAAGCCATCATGCCAAGTCTAGTCGTTAGAAACCTTGATGATTCAATCATAAATGCGTTGAAAGAAAGAGCGGTTAAACACCATCGCTCTACTGAAGCCGAGCATCGAGCCATTTTGGCTGAAGTCCTGATGAAACCTCAACGTAAAAGCTTTGCTGAAGCTTTAGCCAACATACCTACTGTTGGCACGGATACGGATTTTCAGCGCATCAATGACGATACTAGCGAATCCAATGTATTTGATTGATACCAACATCATCAGCGAGCTTAGAAAAGGCTATAAAGCTAATTCCGGTGTGCAAGAATTTTTCGATAAAGTCATTCAGGAGAATGTCCCCATTTACATTTCCGCCATTACGATTGGCGAATTGCGCAGAGGCGTCGATTTGATTTTCCACCGTGGCGACGAAACACAAGGCAAACTGTTGGAAAACTGGCTCAATAGCATCCTCGATCAATATCAAGACAACATCCTAGCCATTGATAGCGAAATTGCTATGCTTTGAGGAAAATTACGCGTTCCTAGGCACGAACATGCCTTAGATAAATTGATTGCAGCTACCGGGATAATCTATGGGCTAGTCATTGTTACTAGAAACACCAAAGACTTCGAAAATACTGGTGTTCGAGTGTTAAATCCTTTTATTGAATAAATGGAAATAACTCGCTTATTAACTTACGGTTCAATAAGAAACTGAAGGTAATTATTCACATCCCCCTATCGTTCCCACGCTCTGCGTCACTGCCATTAAGTTAAGGATTTTTCCGTTCGCCCTGAGCCTGTCGAAGGGTGAATGGAAAAATCCTGGGTCGATAAGTTAAGCCGTCCATGGTTCGACAGACTCACCACGAACGGCTTAACTTAATGGCAGTGACGCTCTGCGTGGGAATGAGAATGGCCGGGGAACTGAATACTCACAACTGAAGAGATTGATTCGCAAGACAGAGAATTCGAAAAAAAGCCCAAATTTGCTTAAGGGATTGGATTGGCTTGGCTTATCGATTACGACAAGCTAATGTACGCCCATTAACTTTCCTGTAACCGACAAAAAGTATTCTGACCCCTTTTTGTCCTCATACTGCATTTCCAAGCAAAGAGCTTGGGAACGAGCGAAAAAAGTAACCTGACCCCTTTTTTTGGGACCCCTTTTTTTCCTTTTTTTCGAGTGCCGCCACTAAATACCTCTAGCCTCTTGGTTGATGTAACATAAAAGGTAATTATGGTAATCATAAATAATGTGTACCTGACCCCAGTTATTCGACCCCAGTTATTTCTCAGTTATTTCTTAATCCCACGAGCTACGGCTTAAATAACTGCTCCAACGTATCGACAAACAAGATACGCTCCACCCATTGATCCAACTGAGTCTTATCGGCGTGATTGATTTTTTCTTCCGCCCAAGCTGGAAGTTCGCCGAATTTCAGTTGTAACTGCTTGGTCAATGTCTGTGTTTCGCCCTCTTGCCGCCCTTCTTTTCGACCTTCTTTTCGGCCTTCTTCTCTTAATATCTGTGCCAATCCCATACGATCCTCCGCTTCAGGTAAATAGTCATTACGATAGGTTGCGATTTCCGCGTCGGTCAAATCCGCGTAATAATCGACAAAGTCGACGTATTTTAGTTGCTTATTCGGGTCTTGTTCCAGTAGCGCCAAGCCCAATTGCGCATCGTGGTAGATGTCCAATTTTTGACCTTTGGCATAGCGCATATTCGGTAAGTTCAAACGCGCGACGATATTATCACTGTCGCGGTAAGCATCCGCGGAAAGGTTCTTCAGCTCACAAGCGATATAGCGAAATCTCAGATAATTATGCCGCTCGCCGCCTAAATGCAATTCGTAAGGGTGACGTCCTCGATCCAGAAAAATCACAATGGGAACCACCCTGTCGGTTTGCGCCAACTCGGCTAAATCCAGACAATAATGCGCCAATCGATAAATCGAAAACCGCCGGGCTTCGGTTTCTTCTTCCAGAAGAAACAAAACCACTTCGCGCCGTCCATCGAGCCATTCGACCAGTAGCGGCGTATCCAGCTCATGAAAGCGGTCGCCGAGCCGTTCTTTCAGCTGCTCCTGACGAAATGGAATGATGCGCGCTTGCGGCAAGTCGTCGGGCGCTTCATCGGCGGCAAAAAACTGCAAGGCTTGCACGGGGTAGTCGAGAATCAGATTTTTAAAGTTTTGATCGTGCATGGTTCAGGTCTCGTTTCCTCGCTCCAGTGAACGTTATTATACATAAACTGTAGGCTAATTTTTTTTTGAGACGAGCGCATGATACAAACGCCAACCCGCCCGATTATCGACAAAATCATGCGTAAACACTCTCACTTCGGCACGTCTTCTTGCAAAACCGTCATCGCCGGCATGAAAATGTCAAATGTAAGGCCTGACCCCGGAATCTGCGGCTTGTCATATCGTAGTCTATAGGCTACTGTAAGCCTATGAATTACGAAATACAGACCACCTCCAACTTTGACAAGTGGCTTAAAAATCTCACAGATCGTAAGGCCGCTTTGGCTATTTTGCAGCGCATTAACCGCGCTAAAATTGGGTTGTTTGGCGAAGTTAAGGCAGTTGGTGACGGCGTGATCGAGATGCGTGTTTTTGTGGGGCAAGGCTATCGCGTGTATTTTACGATTTCGTGACGCCGAAATTATTTTGCTGTTATGCGGTGGCAATAAGTCGTCGCAATAACGGGATATTGAAAAGGCAAAAAATCTTCGTAACCAGCTTCAGGAGTTTGTGATGAAAACTGAAATCCAGCTTTATAATCCGTTTGATTATTTGCAAAGTGATGAGGAGATTACCGAGTATTTAACTCAAGCACTTATGGATGACGATCCGCGCGTTTTGGGGATTGCGTTAGGGTATTTGGCTAAAGCGCGCGGCATAGCAGATTTGGCTGAAAAAACAGGGCTGAATCGAGAAAGTTTATATAAAACGCTATCCGGGAAAACACAACCGAAATGGAGCACCATTAACCGAATTATCAAGGCACTGAATATTAGGATTCAAGCGGTAACTTAATCTATCCTGATTAGCGGGATTGCTTCAGCTAAAGCCAAGCAGCTAAGTTATTCATCAGCGGGATGGTCAGTTTGTAGGAGCGACTACCCAGCCGCGAACGTTGCAGATAGATAAGCGCTTCCGGCTCCGCTTATCGCGCCTAGGTCGGCGCTCCCACATACATAAAACGAAACCAGTACCTATTAAAAGACCTAAAAGCTCTTTTTCTTCTCTGAAAAATGCTTAATTAAGACCTACCCCCCCCTTCTCTCACTGCCATTAAGTTAAGGATTTTTCCGTTCGCCCTGAGCCTGTCGAAGGGTGAATGGAAAAATCCTGGGACGATAAGTTAAGCCGCCCATGGTTCGACAGGCTCACCACGAACGGCTTAACTTAATGGCAATGCCCCCTTCTCTACATTTTAGTGTCAAATTCAAGGCCTGCCCCCAATATCGCTCTACGCGGTACGCGGTTAACGTGATCACGCAATCGCCATCAGCCCTTTTTTCTGGATAACGGTGAGCAGCCGCAAAGCCGGTCCACCAGGCTTTTTTACACCACGCTCCCAGTCAGAAACTAGATTCTTGGAAACATTGAGGTAGCGTGCAAACACCGGTTGCGAGATGTGCTCACGCAAACGGATCTCTTTGATCTCTTCCGGTGTCAGTACGTGAATCGGCGTCAGACACGCCTCATCAAATTCACGCATCGTCTGCTTATCGACGGCGCCAATTTCGTGCAAAGCCTCCATCGTCTCATGGATGGCGGCAAAGGCATCGCTGCGGTATTTCTTAGGCATCTTTCACGACCTCCTCAAACTGACCGTTTTCGATGAGCCGTTGCAAATGCTCATCGGTGAGTGCAAGAACCTGCTTAGCCATCTTCTTGAACTGGATCTCTTCATCCTCGCGGATGTTACCCTGCTCGCTCTTAGGGAATCCAAAAACGAAGAAAGCTTTGTCCTCCTTGCGGTACAACACAATGCTGCGGTATCCCTTGGACTTGCCGACACCTGGACGTGCAATCCGCTGCTTGATTACGCCACCACCCAGATCGGCATCGATCTGACCTTGTTCGGCACGCTCCACCGCACCCCAAAGTGCTTCGGCTGAGATTTTTTCTTTGCGGGCAAACCGCTCAAACCAGGCATTTTTAAAAACTCTCAAACCAAAGCACTCCATTTAGTGAGCTCATGGTATCACACTAAGCATGACACATTAAAACAAAATTATCCCCCTAACTCCATCGTCTGCTTGCTGCTTGGACCATAGCTATCGGAATGCTCTTACTCTGCCCCGAGTGCCGCCACTAAATACCTCTAGCCTCTTGGCTGATGTAACATAAAAGGTGTAATTATGGGAATCATAAATAATGTGTACCTGACCCCAGTTATTTATGCTGGTGTTCGAGTGTTAAATCCTTTTATTGAATAAATGGAAATAACTCGCTTATTAACTTACGGTTCAATAACAAACTGAAGAGATTGATTCGCAAGACAGAGAATTCGAAAAAAAGCCCAAATTTGCTTAATGGATTGGCTTGGCTTATCGATTACGACAAGCTAATGTACACCCATTAACTTTCCTGTAACCGAAAAAAAGTAACCTGACCCCTTTTTTCGCTCATTAACTTTCCTGTAACCGAAAAAAAGTAACCTGACCCCTTTTTTCCTTTTTTCGACCCCTTTTTTCTCGGACTGCATTCCCAAGCAAAGAGCTTGGGAACGAGCGATAAACTGGAGCATGAGAACGGGAAACGCGGCTATGATTCCAATTGCTCAACAACAGCAATCCATTGTTGTCTGAGTATTGGATTTTTAGGGGCCTTGTCGATGGCTAGATGCAATAATTCACGAGCATCGGCGTTCCGTCCTTGCTGAAGCAGTTGCGTATATAACAAAACTAACACTTCCTGGTCGGGGGATCGATGAAAGGCCTTTTGTAACAACTCAATGGCCAAATCATGTTGTTGCTCATACAGAAATAAACGCGCTTGAAGTAACCATAATGCGGCTTGAGTGCGGGCTCTGGAAAATTTGGGATTCGCTAACAACTGCTTGCTGATTTGATGCAAATCTTCTGTTCGTAAAAAAGGGCAAGCACCCTGTTCATGAAGCTTGCGAATGGCGTCCAATGAAAATAAAGCCAAATAACTAAAATGACTGTTTGCCAATGTCGTCCGCATCATCGCCAAATGCGACGCCACCCCTTCGGCATCGCCGCGCATACAACGCAATCTTAAACCTTGCATGGCGACACTACTTAACGCCGGATTTAACGATAGCGCCCGATCCAAAATCGCTTGGGCTTCATTCAAGCGGCCTGCGGAAACATAAGAATGCGCCATGGTTTGCACTGCGCGCGGGGAAGCGGGATGTTGCCGCGCCCATAGCTCCAGTTCGCGGTTACCCCAAATCGATGTCACTTGCCAAAGCACAAATGCGAGAAAGCAAAAATACAATCCGCCTATACCGTATTTCAAAGCCTTAGAAAGCGGCATACGGCTAAAGCCCCAGGACAAGGCCAACACCGGGCCGATGAGCGGTAAATAATTACGGTGCTCGAAGTACAATTCCAAAGCAATCCAAGAGGACTCGATGAAATGCCCCGCCAAATACCACAACACGGCAAACGCCACGACAGGATAGCGCCGCCGCCAAATCAAGGCACCGACGAAGGCTACCAACCATGCCAATCCAGCCAGCCAAGCCTCCCAATCCGTCGCTTGATAAATCCGATAATCGTCATGGAAAGGGCCTAGCGCGAAAGGTCTAGGTAAAAAAGCCAGTCGCAAATAATCCCACAAGATAACCGGTTGCGTGAATAAACGCTCGCTTAAGCTAAAGGCCCGGTTACCATAGGCATGGACAGAACCTGGCAAAATCCATAGCATATACAAGCCCAGTACGACACTCGGCAACACAATGGCCATTCGCAAATAATTCCGAGGCCACATGGGCGTATTCCGCTCTTCGGCGGTCAATAAGATCCATTCGATGATAACCAGAAACACCGGCAACAACACACCGTTTTCCTTGGTCAACATCGCGAGGACAGTACATAACCCTACGCCAAAAATTGTCAGCCAAACAGACCAAGTTTGCGTTTGCCGTGCGCGCCCCCATAGATACACCCAAACCCCGATTAGCACAAAAGTCGCGCTGAGCGATGTCATGCGCTGCACGACCATCATGGAGGTCGACGCCAATATCGGCAATATCCCCCAAAGTCCCGCCGCCAATGGGGCAAAGCCATAGCCGCCAGAAAACAAATCAGGACATAGCTTTTGCAATCGGCGGATAATCAACGCCAACAAGAGGACATTGATCAAATGAATCCAAGTATTCGTGATTAGAAAAGGGGTGGCGAAATCGGGATAGGCGGAAGCATTCAACAAGAAGCTGGCCAAGGCTACCGGACGACCAAGCGGCCCCGCATCGCCATTAACGATATAAAACAGCGCGCTAGGCCAATCCTTAACGTAAAGCAAACCGTCTAAAGTAGGAGGATCATCGAAGAAAAAAATACCACCGAAGCCCGCGGAGTAAACAGAATACAAGGCAATTAATAGAACCAAAATGGGCAGTGCCCTGTTACTGGTAGGGGAGACTGTTGCTGTAACAAAAAAAAAGGATAAGGCTTTCTTCATTGGATTAATCCAAAGTAGGAGATTAGAGGTGTCTTATTTTTACAAGTATTTTTGACTTAGCTTATCGGAATTTTTTTTGAATTCACAAGAAACGTCGATCGATGGGATGTGAATTAACCCTAAGAATGATTCCATAGCCAAACGAAGCCGATATAGCTACAAAAAAATAAAATAGCCGCCGAACAAAAAAACCGCTCTACCCAAAGAGGTAGAGCGGTTTATAGATGATCCCATTATCCGGTAAGAGTGGGAATGGGCACCAATCCGTCTTACGAATAACCTATTAGCCGCGGCAAGAACCTGGTAAATATTTGGAAGGGATAGTAGTGCCGTCAGTGGTAAGACCGCAGCGCCATCTGAAAACCTGAACTCCAACATCAGTGTTCGCAAGAGGAGTAGTCTCGTCTTTCATTGGCACTAAAGTCAAGAATTTATCATCGATATCAGCGTCACCAAAACCAGTCGCCGTAATTGTAACTTTACCAGCATTGTCGGTCGCAATTAACTTAACATATTTGGATGATTGAGCTGTAGTTTCACACCCCCATTGATTTGCGGCTGGTAAAGTTGATGCGCTACTTGTTTGCGCTACTTCAGTAATCGCGGTTCGACAGGTGCTCCCCGCTAAAACGACTTCAGACATTTTAGCCCGAACCGTGTAGTCTTGATAAGCCGGCAGCGCGACCGCCGCCAAAATACCGATGATCGCGACCACGATCATCAGTTCGATCAAGGTAAAACCTTGTTGTGTTTGTGTTTTAAAATTTTGCATGGTAACCACCCCTGTGTTGGTAAAAAGTTCGAATTGAATTCAGCTAGAATAAAGCATTCGCCATGCCAATCTTCAGAACTAGAGCGGAGTTCTTTGCATTTCAATGCATTAGGCGAATACCCTTTTGGCGAGCGGCTCGATTCAGTCACCTAGACCGGAAATCCTACTCGTTACGACTTTCTAAAAACGGCGGTTTGTGACAATTTTTGTCAGCTCTGTGATTGATCTTCTTAATAACTCCGGTGAGGATTGCGCATAAGCTGACAAGTGATACGCTTGGCTATACGATTTAGCCATGATTAAATCATTTCAGCATAAAGGGTTAAAGATTTTTTTTGAAACAGACAATAAAGCCGGGATTATTCCTGACCATGCCCCGAAACTTTCTCGCCAGTTGCTAAGGCTGGATATAGCCGGATCTGTTGACGATGTTAATTTGCCGGGTTGGCGGTTACACGCTTTAGCCGGTGAACTTGCCGGATATTATGCTATTAAGGTAAGTGGCATTTGGCGAATTACTGTTAAATTTGAAGGTGAAGATGTAGTCCTGGTTGACTACGTGGATTATCACTAATGAGGTATCAACGATGACGCATATTTATACCCCCCCCCACCCCGGAGAAATTTTAAAGGACGATGTTTTACCCGCATTGGCTTTAACCGTTACTAAAGCGGCTAAGCAACTCGGCGTAACCCGTGCGGCCTTATCGCGTGTGTTAAATGGTAAAGCAGCCATTTCGCCGGAAATGGCGTTGCGCCTGGAAAATTGGCTGGGCCTGGAAAATGGTGGCCGTGCCGATTTGTGGTTAGCCCAGCAAGCGGCTTACGATCTTTGGAAAGTGAGACGCAACTATACCCCTAATGTACAACGAGCAGTATTGTTGGACTGACATGAGGAGGATCAGGGGGATTAGGGTCAGGCCTTACATTTGACATTAAGCCCGCGTAGGTCCGATTAGCGTAGCGTAATCGGACGCATGTTGTTGAGACAAGCGTTATCATCGAGTCCCACAAAAGGGGTCCACAAAAGGGGTCACACAAAAGGGGTCAGGTTACTTTTTCTTGATTACGAGCCATAGCGCCGTAAACAAAAAAATCGGGATCAGGCCTTACATTTGACTTCGAGGAAAATCGGGCGATGGGGGCTGATCTTTCAGTCACACATTATTTCGTTTCTAAGTCGCTTAGTCCGGTGGATGGCAAAGTTACGTCCATCAAAAAAGCCTTGGCATAAGGCATTCAAATCGTCGCATTATCAATCTATCTATGCGAGAATTGCCGGCATGGCTGAAGTTTATTCCGATGATTACGACACCCCCTGGAAAGACATACTCGAACATGCATTTCCTGAATTCATGGCCTTTTATTTTCCCAGCGCTCAAACGCAAATCGATTGGGATAAAGGATATGAATTTAAAAACACCGAACTGCGGCAAGTGGTGCGCGATGCCGAGTTAGGCAAACGCTACGCCGACGCGCTGGTTCAAGTGACTTTATCGACAGGCATGGAAAGCTGGATTTATATTCATATCGAAATCCAAGGCCAAAAAGACCCGGCCTTTGCGCAACGCATGTTCACTTATAATTACCGGTTATTTGACCGTTATGCGCGGCCAATCGCCAGCCTTGCGGTTTTGGCCGACAACGATGCGCATTGGAAACCCGATCATTATGGCTTTAAGGTGCTCGGCTGTAGTCACCAGTTGAATTTTCCGGTTGCCAAATTATTGGAGTATGAAAGCGAACTTGAACAACTGGAAAAACATCCTAATCCTTTTGCGATTATCACGGCGGCGCACCTGCGCACACGGCAAACCAAGCATGATCCGGAATCACGCTATCGAGCCAAACAAGCCTTAGTGCGTTTACTGTACCAACAAGGCTGGGAGAAGCAGCGAATATTGGATCTCTTCGCTGTGCTGGATTGGATGATGCGTTTGCCCGATTGGCTCGAACAGCAATTATGGCAAGATATTCAACTTATTGAAGGAGAAACTCAAATGCCCTATGTTACCAGCGTCGAACGGCTTGCCACTGAAAGAGGCATGCAAAAAGGCATGAAAAAAGGCGTGCAACAAGGCCGGCAACAAGAATGCCTTGCTCTGGTTACACGCCAATTACGCCGCAAATTTGGCCGCGAACCGGCCTTAGATAACGCTTTGACGCAATTAAGCCTTTATTCTTTAGCCGAGCTAGAAGAGCTGGCTGACGCCCTGTTGGATTTTAATAACATCGAAGATCTGGAAGCTTGGCTTACCCAATAAGCCAGGCATGCAACCCGGCAGGCTGTCCTGTCGTTGTGGAGCGAGAAAATACTTTCACAGTCTCTTCCGTTTGGGAAAGACACACCGGAAGCTCCAGCTTCCTGAGACCGACACAACCTCCGCACAATCCCAATCAACCTCGACACGCTCGCTCGTTCAATTTTTCTTGATTGTCGGGAAGCTAGAGCTTCCTGAACAGGTTACCCAAGCTGGAGCTTGGGTAACAGCATATTGTAGTTTTTGTGACTAAGACTGGCCCCTGCTCGGACACTTCTGCGGGACGGGTTATTTAACCCGTCCCCAACGTTTCGGTTTGCCCTAAACATTTCGGCTGACTTCGGCCAAAGTCAAAACATTTAGAACGGGGTTGCAAACCCCGTCCTGCTAGGCGGGAGATTTTTTAAATAAATACCCTCAATCCCCCTTTTTCAAAGGGGGAGGCCAACAATTACGCCTGAATTGCGGTAATTTGCCAACGGGGTCGGAATACTCACATCGGAAAGGTTTGCGCCTTTGTAGCAATCCGGCGCATAAGAAATTTTCGGTTTCGGCTATTGGTTTATTTGCCGTATTTTTTACGGAATTTGTCTACTCTTCCTGCGGTGTCGACTACCCGTTGTTTACCGGTATAAAAAGGGTGGCATGCGGAGCATACCTCAACTTGAAGATCCTTACCCAATACGGACCCGGTTTCGAAGGTATTGCCGCAACCACATGTGACTGTGATTTGTTTGTATTCTGGATGAATGTCTGGTTTCATGTTTGCTTCCAAATTACCCGTTAGTGGGCCACGTACTTATTAATGAACTGCGTATGATACTGTTTATATAAGTAAATCGCAATATCAATTTTTGATCGATCCCTTATGGCATTTGCTTCTTTCTACACGCAAGGGCGGGTTATTTAACCCGCCCTGAACGTTTTGATTTGCCTTGGCCACGGGCGAAACGTTTAGGACGGGGTTCACAAGCCATGCGCGTCAAGCTAAAAACGGCCAACCCACATCACGCTCTTTCCCAAGCTCCAGCTTGGGAAAGACACCCCGGAAGCTCCAGCTTCCTGAGACCGACACAACCTCCGCACATTCTCAATCAACCCCGACTCGCTCGTTCAATTTTTCTTGATTTTCGGGAAGCTAGAGCTTCCTGAACAGGTTACCCAAGCTGGAGCTTGGGTAACAGCATATTTTAGTTTTTGCGACTACGACTGGTCCCTGCTTGGACACTTCGCTTCGACAAGCTGAAGCATCTTGCTAATCAGGAAATAAGCTGGAACTTTGCCTCCCCCTTTGAAAAAGGGGGATTGAGGGGGATTTATCTAAATAATCTCCCCTAATCCCTCTTTTTCAAAGAGGGGGACTGAATATTTACTCGCGCATAGCGCCTCATCAACACCAGCACCAATACGATTGCCGGCAATCCGACCGATGCGGAATAGACGAAAAACCATTCATAACCGTAATGCTCGACCACTATTCCCGAAAACCCGCCTAGAAGTTTCGCAGGCAAAGTCATCAGCGAACTGAACAAGGCGTATTGGGTCGCGGTATAGGCCGTACTGGTCATACTCGATAAGTAGGCTATGAACACTGCGGTCGCAATACCTCCGCTGAGATTATCGGCACTGACGGCGCCGGCGAGCAAAACCAAACTGGGCTCCGAGACGGCGAGCAGCACGAACAGTAAATTGGTCGCTGCGGCCATCACCGCGCCGAGCAACAAAGGCTTCATGATGCCGTAACGGGCCACCAATACACCGCCGATCGAGGCCCCGGCGATGGTCATGAAAAACCCGAAAATTTTGCTGATGTCGGCAATTTCTTTTTTACTGAAGCCGATATCCAAATAAAACGGGTTCGCCATCACGCCCATCGTGATGTCGCTCATTTTATAAGTCGCGATCAGCACCAGTATCATCAAGCCGAATTTGCCGTTCCGCGTGAAAAACTCGACGAACGGGCTTAGCACCGCATCGGAAAACCAGGCGCCCAATCGAGCCATCCAATTTCGGGGACCGGCCACTCCGAAGGCCGCCTCTACTCTTCGCGCCAATTTCCGTGCTTCTTGATCTTCGTTAGGGAGCGGCTCGTCAATGATCAGCGTGGCCACGACACCGACCAGCATGCAAGCCGCCATTAGTTGATAGGCAATAGCCCAGCCGAAATACTCGGCCAGATAAAATGCGCCGGCTCCGGCCACTAGCAAGGCAATTCGATACCCGAGCACATACATCGCCGCCATCGCGCCTTGATATTCGACGACGACCGCTTCGATTCGATAAGCATCGATAACGATATCTTGGGTCGACGAACAAAACGCCACCCAAACGGCAAATATCGCGATCCATTGCAATTGCGATTCGACATCGGCGCTCGCCATGCCGACTAGGCCTGCGGCAATACCCAATTGAGCCAGTAACATCCAACTGCGCCGCTTGCCGATACACTTGGTCAACCAGGGTAGCGGCAACGTGTCGACCACCGGCGCCCAAAAGAATTTGACGGAATACGTTACGCCGACCCAGCTAAAAAAACCGATAACGGACAATTCGACGCCGACATCGCGCAGCCATGCCGACAGCGTCGAAAACACCAATAGAAAAGGAAGACCGGCCGAAAAGCCGAGAAAAACCATACCCAGCACGCGAGGCCGGGTATAGACGAGGAAGGCTTCGCGCCATCCGCTCTTAACAGCCGTCATGCCGGCAACCGGCAATCAAGCAGCGGAGCGTCAACGCGAAGCCGATGCGCCATGATTAGCCGTTCACCAAGTAGTGAGCGAAAATACTGGCGGCATAACCGGCGGCGATCGCCGGCGTCCATTTCAGATGACTGAAGAAGGTGTATTTATGATTGGACTGCCCCATCAACGCTACGCCCGCCGCCGAACCGATCGACAGCATCGACCCGCCCACACCGGCGGTCAGCGTAACCAGCAACCATTGGTACAAGTCCATATCCAAGCCCATGTTCAATACCGCGAACATCACAGGAATATTGTCGACAATCGCCGACATCACACCGACCAGTATGTTGGCCGAGGTAAATCCGAGTCCGTCGTACATCGCGACCGACATCAGTTCGAGATAGCCTATATAACCCAACCCGCCTACCGCGAAAACGACGCCGAAGAAGAAAAATAAGGTATCCCATTCGGCATCGCGCACTTTGTTGAAGATATCGAATTCGTAATCTTCGTTACTGCGGTATAGCGTGGTGATATGAAAACCGTAGAGCATCAAGACCGAAAGTCCGAACATCATGCCCATGAACGGCGGCAAATGCAGGAATTGCTTGAAGCTGACCGCCGAAACGATGGTCAATGCGAACAATACGCAAACCGTTACCGCACCCGGTTTCAATTCGATCGCTGCTTCGTGAACCGCCTCAGGCTGTTCGTTCGGCACCGCGAAATGCATGAAAGCGGCTGGCACAAGGTAATTGACCACGGACGGTATAAACAGCGCGAAAAAGTCGAAGAATTCCGCATAACCGGCTTGCCATACCATTAGCGTCGTGATATCCCCGAACGGACAAAACGCGCCGCCGGCATTCGCCGCAATCACTAGGTTAATGAGACCGATCGTGATGAATTTATCGTTTTTCTTACCGACCGCCAATACGACAGCGCCGACCAACAAGGCCGAAGTCAGGTTATCGGCAACCGACGACAGGAAAAACGTGATCACACCGGTAATCCAAAACAGCTTACGATAACCGAATTGCTTTCTGACCAGCCAGGAACGCAACGCTTCGAATACATTACGCTCGGCCATCGCGTTGATATAAGTCATCGCAACCAGCAAGAACAACATTAAAGCCGCGTATTCTTTCAAATTATACTCGAAGGCTTCGTGCAACTCTTCGACCGAAATGCCTTTCGAGGTCGCTAGAATAGCGGCATGCGCCCAAATAATACACGCCGCAAAAATGACCGGCTTGGATTTTTTCAATCCAGTAAATTCTTCGGCCATCACGAATCCGTACGCGATCACGAAAACTAATACGGTATAGATACCTCGCTCGGTACCGGTTAGCCCCAAGTTTTCAAACCCGCCCGCCAGCGCCAGCTCCGGCAGACACAAAGCCAGTATTACAAATATAAGCCGCAACAAAAGAACCCCCTGATTTAGTAAATTATTGGAAAAAGACCGTTAAAATTTTTCAAGCGGGATATTATAACCGCATAATAAACTTTGTCATTTTATCCGTGTCGGTATAATATTGCCGGTTTGTAATAATTCACACCCCCCTATCGTTCCCACGTTCCAGCGTCACTGCCATTAAGTTAAGGATTTTTCCGTTCGCCCTGAGCCTGTCGAAGGGTGAATGGAAAAGCCTGGGTCGATAAGTTAAGCCGTCCATGGTTCGACAGGCTCACCACGAACGGCTTAACTTAATAGCAGTGACGCAGAGCGTGGGAACGATAATTACCGGGGAACTGAATAGTTACGCCGGCTCACTTATTCGCCCTCCTAGGGCGCTTTTCCAACAGCTCATCCTCACTATGTACCAATACACTCAAGACGATCAAACGCTCATTGATGAACGTGTCGCCCAATTCAGAGGCCAAACCGAACGCTTCCTGAAAGGAGAACTCGACGGCGATCAATTCCGCGCGCTTCGCTTAATGAATGGCTTGTACATTCAAACTCACGCGCCGATGCTGCGCGTAGCCGGCCCTTACGGCCTGCTGTCGTCCAGGCAATTGCGCAAATTGGCCGAAATCGCCCGTAAATACGACAAGGGTTATTGTCATTTTACGACGCGCCAAAATATTCAATACAATTGGCCCAAGCTCGAAGAAGTCCCGGACATTCTCGCGGAACTGGCCGAGGTTCAAATGCATGCGATTCAAACCAGCGGCAACTGCATGCGCAATACCACGACAGACCCCTTGTCCGGCGTGTGCAAGGATGAAATCGAAGACCCCCGCCCTTACTGCGAAATTATTCGCCAATGGACTACGCTGCACCCCGAATTCGCGTTTTTGCCGCGCAAATTCAAGATCGCGGTCAGCGGCGCGCTGCACGATCGGGCCGCGACGCAATTTCATGATATCGGCCTGCATTTGGTTAAAAACGATGCCGGCGAAGTCGGCTTTAAAGTTTTCGTAGGCGGCGGTCTGGGTCGCACACCGGTCATCGGGCAAGTCATTCGTCCGTTTCTGGAAAAAAAGCATCTATTGTCTTATCTGGAAGCCATCGTTCGTATCTACAACTTATTCGGGCGCCGCGACAATAAGTACAAAGCCAGAATCAAAATTTTGGTTAAAGAAGAAGGCCTCGAAAAGATCACCGAACTGGTCGAGCAAGAATGGCAGCTGAACAAAAGTAGTCTCGAGCTAAGCAAGGAGCGTATTGAATTCATTAAAGCTCAGTTCGCGCCGCCGGCCTACGAAACCGGCGCCGATCTTGACTGCAGTTTCAATGATCGTCTCCAAGACAATCCGACTTTTGCAACTTGGGTCCGGCAGAATACCGCCGATCATCGCGTACCCGGTTATCGTGCTGCCTTCATTTCGCTGAAAGCGCCCGACACTCCGCCCGGCGACATTACCGATACGCAATTGGACTTGGTCGCCGATTTGGCCGACCATTTCAGTTTCGGCGAAGTCCGCAGTACGCACCGGCAAAATTTGATTCTTACCGATGTCAAGCAGGCGGATTTGTTTACCTTATGGCAGGAACTCGTCGCCGCCAATTTGGCCACGCCGAATATCGGCACAGCGACCGACATCATCTGCTGCCCGGGCCTCGATTTCTGTTCGCTGGCCAACGCTGGTTCCATCGGCATTACCCGCGAAATCAATCAGGCCCTGGACGATCTCGATTACTTGCACGATCTCGGCGATATCAAGATCAACATCTCGGGCTGCATGAACGGCTGCGCGCATCAGAGCGTCGGCCATATCGGGATTCTCGGCGTCGATAAAAAAGGCGAGGAATGGTATCAGATCACACTGGGAGGTTCGTCCGAAAACGAAGCCGCGATCGGGGAAAGACTGGGGCCTGCGGTTGCCAAAGATCAAATCACGCGGGCCGTGCAAGACATTCTCGATGTTTACATCAAGCAAAGACAGGAAGACGAGTCTTTCTTGACTACCGTTAATCGCGTCGGCATTACGCCCTTTAAAGAGCAAGTTTATGCAAATCATTAAAGATAAAAAAATCACCGAAGACCATTGGCAATTTGTCGCCGATGACCAAGACATCCCGCAAACCGGCGATATTACCGTTTCCGTATCTCGCTGGCTGAACGATAAAGACTCCTTTGCTCGGCGCGAAGGACAAACCGGTCTCAGAATTCGCTCGACCGATGCGCTTGAAGACATTGCCGGCGATTTAGCCGGAATGCCTTTGGTCGAATTGGACATCGCGATGTTCGGCGACGGGCGTTCGTTCAGTCAAGCTTGGCTGCTGCGCAACCGCTATCATTACCGCGGCGAAATTCGCGCGGTCGGTAATTACTTGATCGATCAGATATTTTATCTGCACAGAACCGGCGTCGATGCCTTTCAATTGGATGAAAGCAGAAAGCCGGAAGCCGCGCTGGCCGCACTGAACGATTTCTCGGTAGCTTATCAGCCGTCGGTGAATTAGCCGCTTCTCAGCTCTTATCCCGTAATTATTCCCCCTATCGTTCCCACGCTCCAGCGTGGGAACGAAGACCGAGACGCTCTAGCGTCTCGTAACGCTGGAGCTTCCTGTGACCGACACAACCTCCGCATATTCTCGATCAACTCCGACTTGCTCATTCAATCTTCCTTGATTGTCGGGAAGCTAGAGCTTCCCGAATAGGTTACCCAAGCTGGAGCTTGGGCAACAGCATAATGTTTTGTTTTGATTTGCATCTACGATATATTGAGGATGCAGTGTTTTCATATCGTATCTCCAGTATGTAGATGATTTTTTGGGGTTGGAAGTTTAGCTAATATGGCTTCGATACCGTTTGATATCACCTAACCCTCCCGGCTTCGAAATCGCGATCTGGGGATCGCTCTAGGCTGTCGAAACGCATGCATCAAATCACATACCTTATTAATATTCAATAACTTAAAATCATTCTGGATGCAATCGTTTGACCAAAACGACAGCTTAAGCCGCTTTTATTTTGCTCATAAAGCGACTAATCAATGACTTAGCTAAAAGAAGCACAACTATATGGTTTATAATCGTTCACTTTACAGTGATTTTATTTCCTCAGCTTGTGGATTTAAAATTATCGCTGTATGCGGTACAAATAGGTCTTATTTTAACCCATCCCCCAAATACTATGCTTCAAATGTCAAAACTACTAAACAGCCGCGATGAATGGAAAAACAAAGCGACTGAGCGCGCAGCTGAGCTTCGTGAGCTTAGAAAAACACAAAAACGTCATTTGAAAAAATAGCGGAACTGAAACGGAATAATTGCCAGTTAGAGCAGCTTGTCGAAGCAAAAAAAACATTACCTTCGAGCATCAGTCAACCCTAACAACCCAGGATATTGCTGTTGTACCCGCGAATCCTTCAACGGTTATTGACATAACACAAGCTCAGCAAACGCGACTTTTATGCGTGCTTATCGTGCTTGATGCGGTGGTTTCTTTTCGTAGCGTTCCGCGCATTCTTGAATTATTTCATTCACAAACATCGCTTGAATTACCGTGGACGCCACATTTTACTTCGGTGATTAACTGGAGTTTGCGCGTCGGCTTAGGGTTACTGCGCCAAGTGTGCCCAACGTGCGAGCCTTGGATTGCGATCATTGATTACTCCATTGATATAGGGACTAAAAAAGCACTGGTCGTGCTCCGCGTAAAAACACAGTCGCTGCGCCAACGCGGCAGCGCTATTCAATTACAAGATTGTGAATGTATCGGTCTTAAGGTGCGTGAAACGGTTAATCATCAGACGGTTTGCCAGGACTTAGAGGACATTTTTGCTATCGCCGGCGTACCTCAAGCGATTGTTAAAGACTGCGACTACACGCTGGCAAAAGGTGTGCGACATTGGTCGGCCAAACAAGGAAAACCGGTGCCCGTCATTGATGACATCGGTCACTGCATGGCCAGCGCGCTGAAAAGTCAATTTGAAAAAACAGCGGATTATAAAGCCTTTACTGCGGCACTGGGTCAAGGTGCGAAATGCCTGAGACAGACAGAATTTGCCTGTTTGACACCCCCTAAATTACGGACTAAAGGGCCGTTTTCAAAGCATCAGTAAACTCGGTGAATGGGGGGCTAAAATGCTGGATGTCTTTGCCGTTAAAGGCGGCGCGAAGAAAGGCAGCGTGTTAGCTAAATTACGGACGGTGTTTCCGGGCTTTTTACGGATGAAACCCTTTATTGAGCGCTTCGCGTTGACGACTAAAATAGTCTCAGAGGTGATGGAAATCATTAAAAACAAAGGGCTTAACAAAGTCACCTACCAACAATGTTACCAATTATCAAAAACATTGCCGCGAAATTCTAAAGTCAAAACACACCTACAAGCTTGGTTAAAAAAGCATGTGCAGATTCAAGCAGAGCTGACCGAACTGCCGTTGTTAAGCAGTAGCGATATTATTGAAACGCTGTTTGGAAATTATAAATATATGCTTGAACGCAGTCCGCAAGCTGACATGAATCGCTCCGTGCTATTGATTCCTGCTTTATGTGGCAGTCGAAAAGAAGCGGTGATTGACCAGGCATTAAATAAAGCATTTCAAGTAGATCTAGCACACTGGGAGGAGAAGAATATCCCTTATACGGTAAGAAAAAAGCGCCAAGAATTTTTTAAACATAAAAGCCAAAAATCGGGGAAAATAATAACGGACTAGATCAGTCTTTCGACAGGCTAGGATCGCTCCCACAGAACCATCCTATCTCTTGTGGGAGCCGCTATATCAGTCGCAGGGCGCGCATCGCGCGCCTTTTTCTAGCCGCAGACTTTTTTCATGACTTCGCCGATCTCGGTGGGCGAGCTGACCATTTCGACGCCGGCCGCTTTCATCGCGGCGATTTTGCTTGCCGCCGTACCTTTGCCGCCGGTCACGATCGCACCGGCATGACCCATGCGTTTTCCGGGCGGCGCGGTTTGTCCGGCGATATAGCCGACCACCGGTTTCGTGACATGCGCCTTGATGTATTCGGCCGCCTCTTCTTCCTCGCTGCCGCCGATTTCACCGACCATGACGATGCCCTGCGTTTGTTCATCGTCCTGAAAGCGGCTGATCACGTCGATAAAATTCATGCCGTGAATCGGATCGCCGCCGATACCGACGCAGGTGCTTTGACCTAAGCCTTCGCGCGTCGTTTGATGCACCGCCTCGTAAGTCAATGTCCCTGATCGCGACACGATGCCGATCTTGCCGGGCTGATGAATGAAACCCGGCATGATGCCGATCTTGCATTCGCCCGGCGTGATGATGCCGGGACAATTCGGGCCGATCAAAACCGCATCGGACCCGGCCATCGCGGCCTTGACGCGCAGCATGTGCAATACCGGGATACCTTCGGTGATACAGACGATCACTTTAATGCCGGCATCGAAGGCTTCCAATATCGCATCGGCCGCATAGAACGGCGGCACATAAATCACCGTGGCTTCAGCCTGCGTTCTTTGCACGGCCTGTTCGACCGTATCGAAAACAGGTAAATCGCAATGAGTCTCGCCGCCGCGTCCGGGCGTTACGCCGCCGACCAGTTGCGTGCCGTATTCGAGCGTTTGCAACGAATGGAAAGTGCCTTGTTTACCGGTAAAGCCCTGACAGATGACTTTCGTTGCTTTGTTCACCAAAATGCTCATACACCCTCCGCCAGTGCGACTACTTGTTCGGCGGCCTTTGCCAAGTCATCGGCCGCTACTAAATTCAATCCCGATTCCCGAAGTAATCTGCGCCCCGCCTCGGCATTCGTGCCTTCGAGCCGGACTACGACCGGAACCTTGACACTGACCTCCTTGACTGCGGCTAAAATGCCTTCTGCGATCACGTCGCATTTGACGATGCCTCCGAAAATGTTGACCAGCACGGCCTTGACATTCGGGTCGGCCAGAATCAATTTAAACGCTTCGGCGACTTTTTCGGTATTCGTGCCGCCGCCGACATCAAGGAAATTAGCTGGACTCCCGCCTTTCAATTTCACCAAGTCCATCGTCGCCATCGCGAGCCCCGCGCCGTTGACCATGCAGCCGATGCTGCCGTCCAAGGTAATGTAATTGAGCCCGAATTGCTGCGCCTTGTGTTCCTTTTCGTCTTCTTGACCGGGATCGCGCATCGCGGTGATATCTGAATGCGCGGCGACCGCGTTGTCGTCGAAATTGATCTTTGCATCGACCGCGATCAATTCGCCTGAATCCGTCGTCACGAGCGGGTTGATTTCGATCTGGCCTGCGTCTTTTTCCAGTAGCAGCCTATAGATGCCGGCCATGATTTTTTCAAGACTCTTGAATTGTGTAGGCTGTAATCCGAACGCAAATGCGACTTTTCGGCATTGATAAGGCTGAAGTCCGGCCGCAGGATCGACTTGAAACGATATGATTCGGTCCGGCGTTTTTTCCGCAACTTCTTCGATATCCATGCCGCCGTCCGCCGATGCGATAAATATCACGCGTTCGCTGCCTCGGTCGACCAATGCGCTTAAATAAAACTCGCGATCGATTTGCCCGGCCTTTTCGACATAAAGCGTCTCGACCGGCAAGCCTTCAGCGCCGGTTTGCTGCGTCACTAAGCGCGTGCCCAACAATTTACGGCTGAATTCGGTAATCTCGTCTAAACTTTTGGCAATTTGGACGCCGCCGGCCTTGCCCCGCCCGCCCGCATGAACTTGCGCCTTGACGACCCAAGCATTGCCGCCGAGTTCGCGCGCGACCTGTTCGGCATGTCCCGCCGTTTCAGCCGGACTGCCTTCCGGCACTGGAATGCCATAGAGTTTGAACAACTGTTTAGCCTGGTATTCATGGATGTTCATCGTTATTTTCCGGTGGTTAAAAAATTACCTGATATCTTGCTTACATTTAGGTCCAATTCGAAAATATAGCTTTCTATATTAGACCGGTAAACAAACTCCCGTATTTATCCTGCTTCTCGAACCTGTTTACTATGAAAGTTTGTAAATTTGGACTCTTTATCTAATTTTTCGACATGAAGGCTACTCACTTAACGCGGGACAGTTTAAGGTTAATCCGTTCGTGGTGAGCCTGTCGAACCATGGGCGGATTAACCATCCACCCTTCGACAGGCTCAGGGCGAACGGTTAACCCTTAGTGCTTTTGTCCCGCCTTAAGGATTTGGCCGTAAATAACTTCCCTATTTTTGGAGGGTTCGGTTGCTCGATTGACAGGCGTCGGCGGCAAGGATAGCCGCCGTCGAGCCTACATGGACGTATTCACGGCGTCCTGTCGAGCGAGTGACCGCACCCTCCGCCACGCCTCGAACTGTCATTTGCCGGGGCGATGACCGGGCCTTCATGAATGTTACTGTAGGTTTATTTTAACCAAGCCGCAATAAAACACCATGCTTAATGAACTCAAACCGGAAAACAAATCCGATATTATTTATCCTTGTCCTTTTTCGATGGGATACGGCATCCCTCGCCAACAAGCCTGGCTGCTGTTAAAAGTTTTCCTGACTTACCGGCTGATTCTGGCTTGCTTATTCGTGATGTTATTCTTTAGCCAACTTGGTCCCGGCACGGGAGCCCGTCACGACGAATACTTGTTTATCATCAGTGGCAGCAGTCATTTGGCGCTGACGATAATTTCCGGTTTTTGTTTGTTGCGGCGATTGATTAGCTATACCGTTCAGGCTCAAACACTCATTTTCACCGACATTATTTTCATTACGCTGATCATGCATGCTTGCGGCGGCATCAACAGCGGCGTCGGTATCTTACTCGCCGCATCGATCGCCGCAAGCGGACTTTTAATCGGCGGGCGATGCGCGCTACTATTCGCCGCCATTGCTAGTTTGGCCATTCTTGCCGAGCAGATTTATGCGTTCCAAACCCATAGCTTCAGAGATACCGCCTATACCTATGCCGCTATGCTCGGCGCTTCATTCTTTACGATCGCAATGCTGGCCTATGCGCTCGCGCAACGCACCGAGCAGTCCACCGCGCAGCAAAAAACCATCAACCAACTCGAGGAACTCAGCAAATACATCATTCAACATTTACAATCGGGAATTATCATTTCCGATCGCGACCATCAAATACGGATGAGTAACGAAGCCGCCGCAAGGCTTACCCAATGCTCAACAATGCCCGATCGTCTACATACTATTTCTCCCTATTTAGCGGAAGCTTTCTCGTACTGGCTGAACGACCCCAGCCAGGATTTCGCTGTGATTCCCTTAACGGACGGCAGCGAGATGCAAACCCGGTTTACGGCGCTTCCGACCCGGCACGAAGCGCTCAACATGATCATTCTTGAAGATATCGCGTTTTACAATCAGCGTTTGCAACAAAGCAAACTCGCCTCGCTTGGGCAATTAACCGCCAGCATCGCTCATGAAATTCGCAACCCGCTCGGCGCCATCAGCCATGCAGGACAACTCCTGGCGGAAAACATCGAATTATCGGACGAAGACCGGCGCCTAACCGAAATTATTAGAGATCATTCGACCCGCGTGAACAAGATTATCGAGGATATTTTACAATTGTCCCGGCGTAGCGCTTCGTTACGTAAAAAAGTCGACTTGATTCAATGGCTAGACGACTACATTGAGCAATTCTGTGCTGAAAACGGTTTCGCTCGCGATCTTTTCACCATGACGACCGAATCGAAGCACCCGCAAGCGTTGGTGGACAAAGGCCATTTAAAACAAATTCTCGACAATCTGTGCCAAAATGCCTTGAAATACGGCAGCCCGGAAAAAAAACTAATCTCATTAGCGATCCGTCAACATGAACAAATGCTCTGCATCGAAGTGATAGACTCCGGACCCGGCATCGATCCAAGTCACCGCAAGCATCTGTTCGAACCTTTTTTTACTACTTCGGCGCAAGGAACCGGTCTGGGGCTTTATATTTCGAAGGAATTAGCCGAGCTCAATCAAGCCAGGCTAAGCTATCATATTACCGACCAGAGCCAAAGTTGCTTCCGGCTCTGTTTACCGAACGCGGAACAAACTTTGATTGAAATATGAAACACCCCCTGACTTTAGTCGTCGACGACGAGCCGGATATCCGAGAGCTGTTAAGCATTACGCTCAAACGCATGAACATCGATACCTTGTGCGCGGAAAATGTCAGCTCGGCTCGCCGGTTGTTGCAACAACATCCGTTCGATCTTTGCCTGACCGACATGAAGCTACCCGACGGCAACGGGCTCGAATTGGTCGAATACCTTCAAAGCACGGGTAGCACGATTCCGATTGCCGTAATTACCGCACACGGCAACATGGACACTGCGATCAAGGCAATGAAAGCCGGGGCCTTCGACTTTATCTCAAAACCGGTCGATTTACCGGTACTTCGGCAAATCGTCACGAAAGCCTTACAATTAGCCCCCGATGCCGATACCAAGGAAAGGCGCACACGACATATTTTATTGGGCGAATCGGAGCCGATGCGCCAAGTCAGGTCTAAAATCGACAAGCTGGCGCGTAGCCAGGCGCCGGTCTATATCAGCGGCGAATCGGGGTCGGGTAAGGAATTGGTGGCGCGCTTGATTCATCAACAAAGCCCGCGTAGCGACAAGCCTTTTGTTGCCGTAAACTGCGGCGCAATCCCGCCCGAACTTATGGAAAGCGAGTTTTTCGGACATAAAAAAGGCAGTTTCAGCGGTGCAATTGCCGATAAAAAAGGTTTATTTCAAGCAGCCGAGGGCGGTACGCTATTTCTCGATGAAGTCGCCGATCTGCCTCCTTCGCTGCAAGTCAAATTACTCCGCGCGATTCAGGAAAAAAAAGTACGCGCAGTCGGCGAACAACACGAAACGCCGGTCGATGTCCGCATCCTGAGCGCCACGCATAAAGATTTGAATCAATTGGTTCAGGAAGGGGTTTTTCGGCAAGATTTATACTACCGGATCAATGTCATCGATCTCAATATTCCGCCGCTTCGCGAACGAGGCGCTGATATCGCGCAACTGGCCGAACACATTTTGGCTTCGCTCAATAGTAACAACTTTTACCGAGTTCAGCTTTCGGAATCAGCACTGACCGCATTGAAAAGGTATCGTTTCCCGGGCAATGTTAGGGAACTCGAGAATATTCTGGAACGCGCCGTTGCGCTCAGCGACGGCAAAACGATCGATGCGGACGATTTAAATCTGCCGATTAATCCGGAAATCGTCCCTGATGCGCCAGCGTTCGATCCGTCAAAAGCGTCGTTGGAAGATTATTTGGAAGATATCGAGCGAACCGCTATTACCATCGCACTCGAAAATAACCGATGGAATAAAACCGCAGCAGCAAAAGAGCTGGGGTTATCGTTCCGATCATTGCGTTACCGGTTAAAAAAACTGGGCTTGGACTAGGCCTTTCGAAAAAAGCCCTTTTCGCCAATTCCAGTGTTCTCGCTTTTTAATTTCAACATGTCTTGGAAAGTGTTGCCGATCATAGGTTATAAAGCGCCAGGCGTAGAGTGCGCATCGCGCACCTATGTCGGGACCTCTCGTCGGTTAGGCACCGTGGAAAGGTGCGCGATGCGCACCCTACAATGCTATCCATTGAACGGCTAGCAAACCTCAACCGTAAACCGCCCGACCGAGGTGATGCGGCAGCCTATTAGGCCCGGTATTTATCCATTTGCAGCAAACTGTCCAAAGCCGTTTTAATTTTGGCATTGGCTTCATCGTCCAATTCGCTGTTTTTATAGACTTTATCGAGCAAACCTTCTTTGACCATGGCCTCTTTTATCCAGCGCTTGGCAAAGCGGTAATTGGTCGGAATACTGGCCGTTTCGCCGGTCGCAGGATCGCGTAAACCGCTTTTGCTTACGGACGATTCATCAGCTTCAGGCGCCTTCGCCACTGGCTCTGGCGCTTTTTTAGCAGTTCGCTGCGCCGGTTTATTTTCGACAATTTTCACTTCAGCGGGTTTAGCGGTTTCGGCTTTCGCCGGATGCGAATCCTCTTTTGACTTAATGGCTTTCATATCGGCCACTTGATCGCCAACCACCGCGTAAACGACATAAGCTACAAAAATCGTCGTTAAAATAAACAATATTTCCGCCATATTCCCTTCCTCCAGTTAATTAATTGAGTTGCCTGTTTAATTCGCCATTCGGCAAGATCATTAGGCTGTTTGTTATTATCTTTTTCATCGTTTAAAAAAGCCGTGGACTTATTCGTTATTTTTCTTAACCTTGTCACCGACCACCATATAGACGACATACGCGACAAATATCGTCGTTAAAATATAAAACCCCGTTGCCATCGATTACTCCATTTTAATTTGTTATTCTATTTTCGCCGAAAAACAGGCCTTTTTTAATAAAAAACCAAGCGTTTCGGGATAACAGCGAATATACCAGAAGCCGCGCGACCGGGTAAACCGTAAATCCTTACCAACAGACCTGCCCTTTGGCCAAGCGCGGCAAGTCATCCCTTAATCCCATGGCATGACGGTTCAAATAATCTTTCAACGCCGTAGTATGATTGATACGGTTCATGCCGAACGAACGTAGTTTGGCGAACATCGGATTGCCGACCGCATAGGTTTTATTGATTAAATCCATACTCGCCATCATCATTAAGTTATCGCCTTTACGCCAGCGCTCATAATGCCTTAGATATTGAACACCCGATAACGGCCGCCCCGACCGTTGAGTGTCTATGACGGCTTCAGCCAAGGCTGCGGCATCCAACAAACCGGCATTGGCGCCTTGTCCGGCCAAAGGATGCATCGCATGCGCCGCGTCGCCCACCAATGCCAAATGACTGTCGGTATAGCGGTCGGCAAATTGAAATTTCAGCGGAAAGGCCGCGCGCGGACCGATCTTGAGCATGTTACCAAGGATACCGCCCGATGCTTGCTGTAATAGCCTTAAAAACTCGTCATCGGGCAATGTTAAATACTGTTGCGCAGTCTCGGTCGATAAGGTCCAGACGATCGAACACTGACCATCGAAAAGGGGCAAAAAAGCCAAAGGACCTTCTTCGAGAAACCGCTGCCATGCTGTCGCTTGATGCTCGAGCTCGGTTTGCACAGTCGCGACCAAACCGTCTTGTCGATAGGGCCAACCCGTCACGCCGATACCGGCCATAGACCGCAAGGCAGATTCGCGCCCATCGGCGGCAACCACCAAAGGCGCTTCAAAACTTTGCCCATCCGTCAATCTTAGGCGCCTGCCGTTTTCGATCGATTCCATGCGCTCGATTTCGGCAGGCGTGATGCATTGAACGGTCGGCAAGCCGTCCAAGATGTCCCAAAGCGCCGCGACCGTAATTCGGTTTTCGACGATATGTCCCAATTCGGGGAACACCGTATCGGCGCAATCGAAATGCAAATAGCCATCGGAGCGGCCATCCCAGACTCGCATGTCCTTGTAAGGCGCGGCGCCTTTTTGCACGATTCCGCGCCAAGCACCGACACCCTCCAGAATGGCCTGAGAGGCTTTGGTCAACGCCGATACGCGGATATCCCGCAGGCTTTCGTCCCATTGCCGCTCCGGACTGCGCCTGTCCAATAACATGGTTTCGACCCCGCCATACCCTAGCGCACAAGCCAAGGCCGCACCGACCATGCCGCCGCCGACCACTATCACTTCCGCTTGCATCGTCATCCGCCTTATCTCCTGTTTCCGACGCGCGGCAGTCTGCCGGCCAAGCCCATCGCATGGCGTGTCAATAACGATTTACCGCCGGGCAATATATCGAGCAATGCCAAACCCAAATTTCTGGCGGCCGCCAAGGCCAACCAGTCATTCGAAAAAATCCTGACTACGTTGTCGGTAAAGCCGATTATTTTATTCAGATCCTTGCGCCTGGATTGAGCATAGCCCTTCAAGAACATCGAGTCGCCGATATCGCGCTTGCGCTTGGCTTGTTCGATCAGCATCTCAGCTAACTGCACGACATCGCGAAGCCCCAGATTGAAACCTTGTCCTGCAACCGGGTGTAATTGATGCACCGCATTTCCGATGATCACGGCGCGCCCTTTCACCATCGTTTCGGCCTGTACCAAGGTCAGCGGGAAGGCCCTGCGCGGAGCCGCCAAACTCAACTCACCCAGGCGATAGCCGAAACACTCTTGCAATCGTTCGATGAATTCCTTATCGGAAACCGACATCAAGCTTTCCGCATCCCTGTGCGTATTGGTCCAAACCACGGCGCATTGACTTCCTTCGATCGGCAATAAAGCCAAGGGCCCGGAAACGGTAAAGCGTTCGAAAGCGGTATTACGATGCGGCAATGAGCAATTTACAGTCGTCACCAACGCCGTTTGCCCGTATTCGGTCGTTTGCTGCCCAATATCGAGCAATTTCCGCACCGAGGAATTACCGCCGTCAGCGCCGATCAGTAGCTTGGCAGTCAAGGTTATTGATTCGTCATGGTATTCGAGATTCGCGCCAATATCGCTATCGGTACTGGCCAAACCCGCCAATCGAGCCGGACTGAGTTTGGTAACTCCGGACCGTTCGACCAAGTCCGCGACATGGCTTTCAATGTCGCGTGCCTTGATCACATAGCCCAGCGCCTTGACGCCTTCCTTTTTCGCCGACAAGCGGGTTTTCCCGAAATGCCCGCGATCGGACACATGAATATTCTCGATCGGCGCGGCCTTATCGGAAACTCCCTGCCACGCTCCGAGCGCATCCAGCATCGTCACGGTGCCGGCAGCCAATGCCAAGGCGCGATCGCCGGCCCATGAGTTTTGTAATTGCTCGCGGCTCTGAGCTTCAATCACGGCGATTTCGAGCCCCGAACCTTGCAATGCCAAGGCCAGGCAATTACCGGCCAATCCGCCGCCGATAATCAATGCATCGTATTGTGTCCGCATCAGGCCGCCTGCATCAACGCTTCGATGGCTTCAACGCTTTTCGGCACGCCGCCGGTCAATATTTCGTGCCCGTCTTGCGTCACCAGCACATCGTCTTCTATTCTGATCCCGATACCCCGCCATTGTTCGTCGACTTGCTCGCAATCCTTAGGAATATAAAGGCCGGGTTCTATCGTCAACACCATGCCCGGCTCCAATATCCGCCATTCGTCCTTGACCTTGTAATCGCCGACATCGTGTACGTCCATGCCGAGCCAATGCCCGATTCGGTGCATATAGAATTTTTTATAGGCTTCGTCCTTGATCAGTTTCGCCACGCGCCCTTTCAGCAAACCCAATTTAACCAAGCCTTTAGTCAAGGTTTTTACCGATGCCTCATGAGCCTGATTCCAAGGATTGCCGGGCTTGATCTCGGCCAAGGCCGCCGACTGAGCATCGAGCACCAGTTGATAAAGTTGCTTTTGCGGCTCGGAAAAACGCCCGGAAACGGGAAAAGTGCGCGTGATATCGGCCGCATAGTGATCGCATTCGGCACCCGCATCGATCAATAACAAATCGCCGTCGGCTAATTTAGACGTATTTTCGGTGTAATGCAGCACGCAAGCATTCTTACCGGCGGCTACGATCGAAGGATAGGCGACCGCCCTTAAACCTTGCTGTAAAAAATGATAGATGATTTCGGATTCGATTTGATATTCGTATAAGCCGGCGCGGCATTTTTGCATCGCTTTGACATGCGCATCGGCGGAAATTTCGGCCGCCTTACGCATCAGTTTGATTTCGGCCTCGCTTTTGAACAAACGCATTTCGTGCAAGATATGTTCGAGCGATACCAACTCCAACGGCGCATTGACGCCGGCCCGAGATTGATTGCGTAAATGATGCACCCATTCGAGCAGGCGGTGATCCAAATCGCTATCTCGGCCCATCGGATAAAAAACCTTTTCTTTATTTTCAATGAGTCCAGGCAGTATTTCATCGATATCGTCGATCGGAAACGCATCGTCGGCGCCGTAATCGGTCGTTGCTCCGATCAAACCGGCGTGCGCACCTTCCCAAAGCGCTTTTTTCTCATCGTATTCGCGGCAAAAAAGCAAATATTGTCCTTGCTGCCGACCGGGGATGAATACCGCTAGCGCATCCGGCTCATTGAATCCGGTCAGATAATAAAAATCGCTATCTTGACGAAACGGGTAATGTACATCTCGATTACGGGTTTGCGCCGAGGCGCTGGGTATCAACCCGATATTACCCTTGCCGATCTGTTGCATTAACCGCTTACGGCGTTTTTTAAATTCTGCTTGCTTCATTTTTTCTGTCGTTCTCGATTTTTACTGTGAAAGAGGGCGATCATACCCCCTTTATACTCAAAAATTAGATAACTTTATGAAGGTATGGGGTGTGGCTAGCGAGGATGTCGGCAGCAGGGAGCGCTGCCGTCAAGCCCCATGGATGGGTTCACGGCGGTCCTCGATAGACACATCCCATGCCTTTCATTCTTAGACGGTTTTTCAATCAAAAGGCAGTAAAGCAGTCGCTACTCGACTAATGAAGTATCGGCGACAGGCATGAACCGCTCTTTCGATAAATAGCATCCGGACCGGTTAACTGGATCGGATGCGTGTTTTATACCCATCGCAGATGAAAATTCGGTGCCGGGGTGTCCGTCAAAGGACGCCGTGAATACATCCCTGTAGGCTCTATGCCAGCTCCATGCTGGCAAAGCCTTTGCCGCACACCCCGGCGCCTCCTCAGGTGCTGCCGAAATTTGAAATGCGAAAGGTATATCTTTAATGAGTGGTACTGCTAATGGAACCGGACAATTCATTACGAATTAACTGTACTGCAACTCGTAAGTATTCTTGAATTTCAGCAAAGGCTTCTTGGCTCTCTTCGCTATCTTCATCGTCCGAGAGGACTTCCAGCTTAGTGATTTCGACAATATCCTTCACTATTTCGCCGACATCACCGGTCCAATTTGAAGACGATTGGCTAAAACCGATACCGAACAAAAAACCTTGGCACCAATCGCGCATCGCTTCAACGGCTTCGCTTAAGCTATCATCGTCGACATCCGGCAACATTAAATCGAAGGTATAATCGTCATCCGTCAATAACGATCTGGTTTGTTCGAATAAATCCCCTAGCACAACATTTCCGCCAGATGCGGCAGATCCTTCTCCGAATAGCTCATCCAGCCAATTTGATTGACTGGCTCTTACATCAACACACAACATTCCGGTTGCAATGCCATGCGCTTCTGCTGCCGTCACCTCGGCACCCTGTTCCCGTAGCGTCTGATCGATTGTCTGATAAATCATTTTCTTGTTAAAAAATACGGATTCCAAAAAATTAACCGGCTTATGCTAACATTGATTGGACGAATGGATAATACTGAGAGAAAGTTATTTTTAGCAAACCGTCATTTTCAGTACAATTAGCCAAGTTGCACATTTTGTCTTCTTGAGTTTATTCGCACGGTAAATTCGGCTCCTTCGCCGCTACCCCATTGAAAAAGGCCGGGGCATAAAAACCGAAATTTGCCAATCGATGACTACACTTTATCTACTTAAATTATTATGCCAAACGCTGAAAACGACCATTCACTGGAATTAAAAGACTTGGAAGAAAAGCTCGATCGTTTGATCGAACAATACAATGCGATCAAAAATGAAAACCATTCGCTTAAAATTAAACAAGCGGAACTCGTCAAGCAAAAAGCCAAATTACTTGAAAAAACCACACTAGCCAAAACCCGAGTCGAAGCGATGATCTCCCGTTTAAAATCCATGGAGCATGGTGCATGAGCAGAAACACTTCCGCCGTCACACTCAACATACTCGGCAAAGAATATAAAATCGCCTGCGAACCCGAGGAGCAAGACGGACTGACCGAATCCGCGCGACAACTCGACAAAAAAATGCGCCAAATAAGGGACTCCGGCAAAGTCAGCGGTGCCGATCGCATTGCCGTCATGGCGGCGTTGAACATGGCTCACGAACTTCATCTAGCCGAATCCCGCAACCGCGAACTGGAATTACATCTGCAGGAAAGCCTGATAAAAATGAGTAATAAAATAGAAAACGTTTTGGAAATTGCAGAAACGCGTTAAAATGAAGTCCTGTATCTCCTGCAGCGTTCGAGGGTGGGCTGGGTGTTTCCTGAACCTATATTTACCCCGGGAACAATTGTTCGGCATTGGTGTGCATACCCGCTTTACGCGGGAAGCCTGAAAGGCCATCTGCGTTCCCACTTGAACCGTCGGTTCAAGGACGAAAGCTCATTACGGCGCAGGTGGGAGATACTGCCTTTATTGCCTTTCCTATATCCATGAACTACTGGTTAATGAAATCCGAACCTAACGAATTCGGTATCGACGATTTATTTAATAGACCCCATCAGACCGAACCGTGGGACGGCGTCAGAAACTACCAAGCCAGAAATATGATGCGCGATCAAATGAAGATCGGCGATTTGGCTTTCTTTTATCATTCCAACTGCGATATCCCCGGCATCGTCGGGATCATGAAAATTAGCCGAGAAGGCTACCCCGACCCTTTCGCATTCGACCCCGACGACAAACACTTCGACCCGAAAAGCTCGCCCGACAATCCGCGATGGTTCATGGTGGATGTTCAATTCGTAAAAAAACTATCCCGCACGATCCCGTTACAAGAACTGAAACAATACCCAGAATTGGAAGACCTTGCCCTAGTCAGACGCGGCAACCGCCTATCGATCATGCCGGTTTCGAAAACGCAATGGGATTTCATATTGGGGCTTGAATGAAACGATAGTGTTTGGGTTATGCTGGATTGTGAAGATGAGGCTCACGCGAAGACGCGAAGGGATAATGAATGATGAATGCGCTGCTATCACAGCCTGATTTACCAGCAAGCTTAACGTGTTATTTCAGACTCTTGTTTATTCTTTCCTTCGCGTTGCCGCTAAACGATCCAGTTTTGACTTTTTGCTTTCCTTAGCGTCTTCGCGCCTTCGCGTGAGGAAAAAAAATCACATAACAAGCCGGGCAACGGCAGCCGCCCGGCCAATACAGTTTTTAGTGGCTCACTTCGACTCGCGCGCCTTTACTTTGCCCGATTCCGCCAAGCATTTGCACGAACCAAGGCGTGTCGATATCGAACGGTTTGCCGCCTTTGATGCGCGGGAATTCGATCGCACGCAAGACGTTACCGTTATCCTCATCATGACCGATGACGCCGGACTCGCGGCGTAATGCGCATTCGACCGCTAAATCGGCACAGGATTTGATCAAACGAATATCATCGACGTTCGATGCCGATGCCCGTGCGAAATATCCCGATTTTTGAATCAAGGTTTTTTCCGCGCCGATCATTTCGGCGAATTGCTCGCCGAACCATTTACCCGGATTGACCGCATCAAGCTTGATGTGACCGAACGCATCGCGCGGAACTTCTTGGCCCTTGGCCTGCATTTCGGCGACGATCGCATCGACACCCGCGCCTTCCGAAACGAATATATTGACGCAATCGACTTTATCCATCACCTCGCGCAAGCGCTTCGCTTCGGCTGCCAGATCGATTTCCATTTCGGGAACGAAGACACCGTGTACTTCGTATGCCGCGCGATCGAGACCGATTTCAGGCAGCCATTCGGAGCGATCCAACAATTTGCGGTATTCCATTGCGGTTGCGGCAGTCAGCCATCCGCAATTGCGGCCCATGACTTCATGAACGATGAGCATGCGTGGATTGGCGTTATACTCGGCCACGACATTTTGAAAATAATGTGCGCCTTGCTCCGCTGCAGTCCATGCACCTAAGGATTGTTTAATCGGGAATACGTCGTTGTCGATCGTTTTCGGCAAACCGATGACCGTCAATCCATAATCGTTTTTCGCCAAGAAGGCCGCCAAATCGGCTGCTGCGGTATTGGTATCGTCGCCGCCGATCGTATGCAGAACATCGACGCCGTCTTTGACTAATTGATCGGCCGCCACTTTTTGAGGGTCCTGACCTTCTTGAACCAACCCCCGCTTGATGCAGTCTTTGACGTTGGTCAGTTTGACCCGGCTGTTGCCGATCGGCGAGCCGCCGAACTTATGCAGCAACGCGGCGTTTTCGCGGATTTTCGGGGTCACGGCGTAAGAATCGCCGAGTAGCAGGCCTTTGTAACCGCTACGATAGCAGATGATCTCGATCGAAGGGTCGATTTCGGTGTAACGCTCGATGAGACTGCCGATGGCTGAACTAAGGCAAGGCGCTAAACCGCCCGCAGTGAGAATTGCGACTTTTTTTGGTTTGTTCATGAGATTTAAGCTTTGTGGTTATAAAGTTTGTGATTATAAAAACATTATGCAGTGTAAACGCGGAAAACACTTCCTCCGCTTTTTTAAACCCGGCTCATGCCGTTTGGGAATTTAAACGACGTAACGCTTAATTATAGAGTCTGAATCGGTCGGCGGTAAATTTTAGCATAATCGAATCAAATCGCTGCCGTCGATTCAATCCTCTAATATCCGAAAATTAACTCGATAAATATGCCTATGCGCCGATTTTTGAGACAGGCCGTCCAATTTCAGCGAAAATATAGGCAAATTCTTCCCTCCATTTATTAACCTGCCTCCATCTTTCGGATTATCCGACTCTATGCGTAAATACCAGGGACAATTAGTTCACCAAAGCTTCGATGAAGAAGGCGTCATCGAAATCGTCGAATCGGAAGGCGTTCGCGCCTTGCATTTCGGCTCGTCATCACGGCAAAGCAGCATGTTGCTGACCGATCCGGACCAATTGCATTCGCTGTATGCCCGCGCAATGATGGCCTGGCTGTTGTTTAAAGACGCCCCCGGCGATGTATTGATGATAGGCTTAGGAGGCGGGTCTTTGGCAAAGTTTTTACTGCAACGCTTCGAAGACTGTAAAATAAAGGTCGTAGAATACCGGCGCGGCGTCGTTAAAATCGCACGCAGTCATTTCGATTTACCGCTCGATTCGCGTCTGAAAATAAAAATCGGCGACGGCGGGCACTATATCCGCCAAAAGAGTCTAACGGCATCGGAAAGCTACGATTTATTGATGATCGATGCGTTCGATCACGAAGGCATGTCCGATTCGATCGGCGGCGAAGCGTTTTTCGACGGCTGCAAGACTTTGTTGAAGCCGGACGGCATGCTAATCATCAATTTATGGGGCACCGACAAAGCGCTGTTTCAGGATGTCGCTTGGCACTTAGGCCGGGTTTTCGACTGGCGCCTATTGTTTCTGCCGGTGCGCGGACGAGGCAATGTCATAGGCTTTGCTTTTAACGACCCAATGCCCTTGCCGACTCAAAAAGAACTACGAGGCCGTACGCAAGCCCTCGAGAACAATTATCATCTGGAATTTCCCGTTTTTTTACAAGATTTAAAGCGCAACAACCGTACTTTATTCAACCGGATTATCAAACCATGATTGCTCCCGCGATGCCTAGCGCACCGAATCTTTTCGGCTACCGCAAATACTGGGCGCACCGTTTCGGAACGGCGCCCGAATTACCGATGACTCGCGCCGAAATGGACGAACTCGGCTGGGATTCGTGCGACGTCATTCTAGTCACCGGCGACGCCTATATCGACCATCCGAGCTTCGGTATGGCGCTGATCGGCAGACTCCTTGAAGCACACGGTTTTCGTGTCGGTATTATTTCGCAGCCGGACTGGACTAGCGCGGAAGATTTTAAGCGCCTCGGCGCACCCAATCTTTTTTTCGGCGTGACCGGCGGCAACATGGATTCGATGGTCAACCGCTACACGTCGGACAAAAAGATCCGCTCTAACGATGCTTATACTGCGGGCGGCGAAGCCGGCAAACGACCTGATCGAGCGGTCAACGTGTATTCGCACCGCTGCCGCGAAGCTTTTAAAAATATTCCGATCGTCATCGGGGGGATCGAAGCGAGCCTACGCCGAATTTCGCATTACGATTATTGGTCGGACAAGGTCAAAAAATCGGTCTTGCTCGACTCGAAAGCCGACCTGTTGGTTTACGGCAATGCCGAACGGCAAGTCGTCGAGATCGCGCACCGGTTAGCAGGCGGCGAAGCCATCGCCGATTTGCAATTCATTCGCGGCACCGCGCATTTCGTCAAACAAATTCCCGAAGGTTGGCTCGAAAAAGACTCGACCGATGTCGACATTCCGGGCCATGTCGCGCCACCCGCAAACCCTTATCAAGAAGAACCCGCCTGCGACAGCAAGCCGGCCGGCAATGTGATCCGTTTCGAGCGGCGCATCGGCAACGACAAACGCGCGCAGACCGTCATTCGTCTGCCGGCCTATGAGGCCGTCAAGGACGATAGCATCCTTTACGCCCATGCCTCGCGCGTGATGCATGGCGAAACTAACCCTGGGAACGCGCGCGCATTGATTCAACAGCACGGCAACCGATTACTCTGGGTCAATCCGCCGCCGATCCCGCTCAGCACGCAGGAAATGGACGGCGTGTTCGACCTGCCCTATTCGCGCCTGCCGCATAAACGTTACGGCGAGGCGAACATTCCCGCGTTCGAGATGATTCAACACTCGGTCAATATCATGCGCGGCTGCTTCGGCGGCTGCACATTCTGTTCGATCACCGAACACGAGGGGCGCATCATACAAAGCCGCTCCGAAGATTCGATCATCCGCGAGATCGAGGCGATCCGCGACACCTCGCCGAATTTCACGGGCCATATTTCCGACCTGGGCGGGCCAACCGCAAACATGTACAGATTGGCCTGCAAGGATCCGAAAATCGAAGCGGCTTGTCGTAAACCTTCATGCGTATTCCCCGGTATCTGCGACAACCTGAATACCGACCATTCCCATTTGATCAAATTATACCGGCGCGCCCGTGCGCTGCCCGGTATCAAGAAAATCTTCATCGCCTCGGGACTACGCTACGATCTGGCCGTCGAGTCGCCGGAATATGTCAAGGAGCTGGTCACGCACCATGTCGGCGGTTATTTGAAAATTGCGCCGGAACATACCGAGCAAGGTCCGTTGTCGCTTATGATGAAACCGGGCATCGGCACCTACGATCGTTTCAAGCAAATGTTCGATAAGTATTCGAAGGAAGCCGGCAAGGAGCAGTATCTGATCCCCTATTTCATCGCCGCGCATCCGGGCACGACCGACGAAGACATGCTGAATCTCGCACTCTGGCTCAAACGCAACGGTTTCCGTGCCGATCAGGTTCAAGCCTTTTTGCCGTCGCCGATGGCGATCGCAACCGCGATGTATCATTCCGGCAAGGACACGCTGCATAAGATCGGCCGCAAGGCACCGGATATTTCGATTCCGAAAAGCGTCAAGCAACGCCGTGTACATAAGGCTTTTTTACGCTATCACGATCCGAAAAACTGGCCGCTGCTGCGCGAAGCCTTGAAAAACATGGGGCGCGCCGACTTGATCGGCAACGGTAAAAAGCATTTGGTACCGACGTTTCAGCCGAAAGGCACCGTCGACTCAGCCCCCGCCAAGACGCAGCGATTTACAACCAAACATACCGGCTTCGGAAATAAACAACGCAAGCAACCGGGCCGGCGAGCCGCAAAGTCTCGTTAGAAGTTATACAACGCCCTGAAATAAATCATGTCGAAACCGCCTTGACTGCCGTTTTCGAGATCGCGGCGGTAGCGCATGTATACCCCTCGTAGATCAAAATTCGGCACCGGGGTGCTCGTCAAAGGACGCCGTGAATACGTCCCTGTAGGCTCTATGCCAGCTCCATGCTGGCAAAGCCTTTGTCGGACACCCAGGCGCCTCCTCTAGCACTGCCGAAATTTGAAGTGCGAAAGGTATACTCCAATCCGAACAAGGCGTCTTCGATCGGTATCCAATACAAATTGGGTCTTCTAAAAGCCGGTTTTAATAAATCTTTGCATGATCGCAAGCGCGCCAAGATTTTTCGCGAAAGCTGAAATGGGGTCCGTCCGATTTCAGCAGCGAAAAATGACTTGGCGATTATTGCCTTCGGCGGCCCCGATTCGCCCTGCGTCCGTGCCACTACGCCACATCATCGTAAACTCGATGCGGCTTCGTAGCACTCCCACAAATGGCTTTACGCCGTGTCGCGATGCCTTGTATTTTGCCTCCGCCTGCGCTATTCGCGCAGACTCCGGCAAAACACCCGGCGCTACGGCTATCGGGGACTAAAAATCTTCACTTCGCTAACGCTCCGTTGTTGAGTAGACCGCAGGCACTTCCCCCACAGACTCTCGCAGAACGGTACGTGAACCTCTCGATTCATACCGCTCCCATCAGGCAAACGCACCTATCATTCCCGCCCGCCAATGGGCAAACAAGTTTGGATGTTGATCTGCAATCTTCTCCAGAAACAGCATTGCCTTTATTTTATGCTGGCGTAGCGGCTTGAACTTTCGTCTTACCCACCTCACCAGAGTCATGTTGACGTGACGACACATACCATATAACGCAGATCGGGTATAACAACCATAATAGCCTATCCATCCCCTAATGATGGGATTCAACCATTGTGCTATTTGCCCTAAGCTCAACTCGGTACGCGTTCTGACTCGTAACTTTCTGACCTTTCCTCGCATTGACTTCAGCGCCGCTTTACTCACCGCCGGCGTAAAGTTTACAAACACACTGTTTCTTTTGCGATTCCTACACAGTCGCCGTCTGAACGTATACCCCAGAAAATCAAAGGAGGTATGCTTATAGCGCCCTTTGCGACTTCCATCTTTACAGTAAACAATCTTGGTTTTCACCGGATGAAGTTCAAGCCCACAGGACTGAAAGCGTTGTTTCAGTGCTTCCAGCATGTGTTTGGCTTCTGCCTCACTCCGGCAGTGCACCAGACCATCATCGGCATAACGACACCAGGGTGTATCCGAGTAGTGCTTTTGCAACCATTTGTCGAAGACATAGTGCAGAAACAGATTACTGAGCACCGGACTGACAACTCCACCTTGTGGCGTGCCTTTTCCCCGGCTACTCAATTCCCCATTGGGCATCTGCATCGGCACCGTCAACCAGCGCTCGATATACAATCTCACCCAAGCCGTATCGGTATGCTTATAGACCGCTTTAAGCAATAGATCATGCGGTATATTGTCGAATAATCCCTTAATATCAAACTCAAGTACCCAGTCATAGCGCCAACAACGTTCTCGCGTGACACCCACCGCATCGAGTGCTGACTTATTCGGCCTGTAGCCATACGAGTCAGGCAAAAAGTGCGGCTCAACCTGGGGTTCAAATTCCAGTTTGACGACCATCTGAGCAATACGATCACTCACGGTGGGTATACCCAAAATCCGTTCGCCACCTGCTTTCTTCGGTATGGCTACCGCTTTGACAGGCGGCGGGAAGTAACTGCCGGACGACAGCCGATTCCATAACTTGTAAAGATTGTCTTTCAGATTTCTTTCAAAATCTGCCAACGATTGCCTATCAACACCTGCAGCACCCGCATTGGCTTTCACCAATTCAAATGCACGCATCACTTGCCATTTCGAAATGACAAATGGCTTTGCCTCGCTCATATCATCCTCCTGCCTTTCAACAGTTGTGATAGCAATAAAGGCTGCCTGATGTTGCCCCTTCGCTCCTCGTTCATTACAAACGCTTCAACACTACTACGAGCAACTCCGCCCCAGTATCACGCATCGGTACTCTCATACTTATCAATTTAGTGATTTGCATTTCTCCCTTAACATCATGATGACTGGTTCCCACAGTTCCCATTGAAAGCCCGGTACAGAGTCACGCCCACTATACGCCGGACACCATCTGCACAGACTTCGGATCCGCTTGCAGACTCATCCCTGAAGTCTTGGACGCCCCAGGTTTTGATGTCGAGTCTCTGAATAACGACGCGTCAACATAGGTTCGGTTTAACTCGTCTCTCTGTACCCTACCTGCTAATTATGAATTAGCTTTTCCTCAACGCTCACTACCTGCACTCTTAATACAAGCAGCTTGAGGTGGTTTAAAGCCGGTTTCCGACAGCAGACTTTGATGGACCTACCATCATCTTCCAATGAGCTTATACACATCTGATCGCTATTTCCGTATAGCGTCAGTTTGTGTGCCTGTGGCACACTCCAAGATTTTCAGCGGATGAGTAACCTAGCCCCCTGGGGTAATGAAATTATTCAATTGATGCGGATTGGCAACATACCCCGTCCCGCTCCACTGCCATTAAGTTAAGGATTTTTCCGTTCGCCCTGAGCTTGTCGAAGGGTGAATGGAAAAATCCTGGGTCGATAAGTTAAGCCGTCCCGCTCAGGAAGTTGATTGTTATCCGTCATTTGATCTCCCTCTGGTAAGTTCTTGAATATCCTCTAGCGTTAAGTCCAGCAATTTAGCCACTTCCGCTTCCGGTATCCCATGACCGAGCATTTTCAATACCGATTCAGCTCTGGCTTTTTGATAACCGATTTGCTCACCCTCTTCTTTACCTTCCGCTCTACCCTCTTCTTTACCTTCCGCTCTACCCTCTTCTCTACCCTCTTCTCGCGCGGTATCGATGACATTTTTTAAATCGCGGTAGTATTTCAAGCTAGATTCATAGGCCTGGCGCTCTTCGGGCTCAAAACGGGCAATGCTCGCTTTTTCAAACAAGCTCAAAAAGACTTTTTCGCGCAAGCGCGGCGGGATGTCGTCCAGTTCATGCAAATGGCGGAACAAAAAGAACCATTTGTCTTGCAGGGTGTCGAGTTGGTCTTCCGTTTTCCTAAAGTTGGGCAAGGTCAAGTAGATAAAGGTCAGCTTGTCGTAAAACACCTGATGATGCTGATTTTTCAATTGCACACGATGGATGACTTCATCGCGCTGGGCATTGTCCTCATCATCAAACACAAAGTCCAGGATGCCGATGGTGTAGACCGCCGACAGCCTAAAATCCCAGTCGCCACGTTGGGCTTGCTGTTGAATCGGGAAGGTGGCGTAAAAGACGCTGCGGTCTTTGAAGAAGTTCTGTTTGGCTTTTTGCAGCTCGACAATAAAATATTCACCGGTCGCGCTGACGCAATTTAGGTCAAAGATGGCTTTGCGATCCAGCGCCGTCGCGCCTTGGTACTCGTTATTACAAAACTGTAGTTCTTCAATCTGGTGCCGTTCCGGCAGCAAGGTATTCAAAAAGCTAATCAGATGTTCTTTACTTGCCTCTTCGCCAAAGGCTTTTTTAAAGCCAAAATCGGTGAATAGATTGATGTACTTTTCTTTCATGGGACAGGACAAGGTCAAGACAATACATGACGCTCAGTTTAGCATAAGTCATGCTGTGTCTTTTATTCCTGGACAGTGTTTATAGTTTCTGTCAATGGCCAACAGAATTGAGCCAGTTTTGGCCATTTAAATTGAGCCACTTTTCCAGGGTTACGATGCTTGATTTAGCTTTGATTTGAGTCGATAACTTTCCCCTCCTAGCATAAAAATGTGTGAATGATGGATGATGCGGTCGACGATGGGTACGGCGACGTTGTCATCGATAAAAAACTCGCCCCAGTTGGTGAATTCCTTGTTGGTGGTCAGGATCACCGAGCGGTATTCGTACAGCGCGTTGATGAGCTGAAACAGGTTGTGCATGCCTTGTTTGTTCATCGGCAGGTAACCCAGTTCGTCGATGATCAGTACATCGAATTTGAGCAGTTGGTTGATTTTCTTTTTCAACTCGCCTTTGAGTTCGGCCAGTTCCAAGGCCTCCATCAAGCCTAGCGCGGTGTTGAAGCTGACCTTATAACCGGCATCGATGGCTTTCAGGCCGATGCCGATGGCCAGGTGTGTCTTGCCGACCCCGGGCGGTCCGATGAAGACCACATTGTCCCGATTGTCGATAAAGCCGAAGTCGAGCAGACTGTTGACTTCCCGTTTACTGATGGTGGTCTGAAAGCGATAATCGAACTCTTCCAGGCTTTTGAGCAAAGGAAAGCCAGCGCGTTTGCGGTTTTGCTCGATGCGCTTGGCGTTGCGCTGGCGCTGTTCATGTTCAACCAAGCTTTCGGCAAACTGCAGGTAGGAACTTTCATGGGTCTCGGCTTGGCCAAGCAAGGTTGGCAAGTGTTCGGCAATGGCCGTCAGGCACAAGCTGCGATATTGCCTGGCAATCTGATCAATGGATGGCATGGCTCTCTCCTTGGCCAGCCGAGTGGCCATTCAGGGCACGATAACGGGCCAGCGGACATTCTTGCTTGATGGCGGCAGTGGCCTGCTCTGATGGCGGCATCGATAGGGCATCGCTGTCGTCCGAGCGTCCCACAGACTGCCGCCAGGCCTCCAGTCGTTCTTTCAGGCCGCTGGCCGTTAACCGAGGCGTGTCGATCAGTCGCGTCAGCACCGCTTCGGGAATCGCACCCTGCTGTTTGATCTGCTCGGTCAGCACCTGCTTGGCACCGGCCAGCTGGTCTTTGTAGATTTTCGGCGAGCTGGCTTTCAACAGGGCACACAGCTGAGTCACGACCGCCGGAGACGGCAGCAGTTCATGCAAGTCCTTTTCAAGCGTTTCGATGCGTAGCGACATATCCCGGTAATGATGCCGGTTCTTAATAATTTGCCCCTTTTCTAGACACACAGCATGTTCGGCGATCACTTTGTGAGTACTGAGATCGCTGATCTGGATGACGCCGTTAGCTTCATGCACGGCGACACGGGCGCATTGATACGCCATCGGTACCGAGTATTTATTGGATTGCCAGGCGATCAAGCCGGTTTTATCCGCCTTGCGGGTGATGCGGGCCTGGCTGGCGGTCGCGTCAACACAAGACGGCGTCAGGTAAGCCCGCATATGGCCTTGCTCGTTGGCCGCGTAATGTATCGCCGGTTGTTGGCCGGTGGTGCCGTGTCGCCGTTGATTGGCTATCCCGTCGAGCCAGTCGGTCATATGGGCCTTCAAAGCATCCCAGTCGGTAAAAGTCTCGCCATACAAGGCATTTTGTTTGACGTATTTGACCCCGGCCTCGACCTTGCCTTTGCTTTCCGGATCATAACCTTCACAAGCCCGAATCGTGAAGCCCGCTGCCGTGGCGTACTGATGGAAGCGCTGGTTCAAGCGCAACTCGCGAAACACTTCGCTAATGACCACCAGCTTGGTCTGATCGTACACGCACTCTTGCGGTATGCCGCCGAAATAGCGAAATGCCGCATCGTGCTGGCGAATCAGCGTTTCGGTATCAATCGGCTTGGCGCAGACCGAAACATGCATCAGACGCGAATACGACAGCACAAACACCATGAAATATACCGTCGTCGCCACGCCGCCAATCATCACATCGCGCAGTTCGCCGCCATCGACCTGGCATTGTTCGCCCGGCACCATGTCCAATACCGGCTCATAATAACGCGCCTGCTTAAAGCTAATCTCTTGCTTGAGAGCCTGTATATAACGCCGTACCAAACGGTCGGAAACGGCCAAATCGTCCACTTTGGCCTTCAGTTTGCGCAGCACTTTGACCGCTGACAAGCCCGGATAGGTTTGCAGCAACTGAATAATGTAGTCGCGGTAATCGTCTAGCTTCTTACCACGGGCTATCTCTTCCTGCAGGGCACTAATGTCCGCAGCCGACAGCTTCAGGTATTTGCTCACGGTGTTACGGGAAATACCCAATTGACTGGCAATCTGACGCTCGGATAAGCCGTTGCCATCGTTGTATAACGCTTTAATCTGATGGATCACAATCCACTCCTTCATGACGCTCCCTGGAAAAAATTCAGGGACTCTGTCAGATTTATTGGTACAAATAAAGTCTGAAAAAGTGGCTCAAAATTGTTGGCCATTTCTGGCTCAGTTTAATTGGCCATTAACAGTTTCCATATTTACGCCCTCGCCCCCCCCGGTTAGTGACTATCGCATTTCATTTGCATCTGATCCGTTTTATTTACCCGGTCCTGCTCAAAACCTAAGCGCCACGATACTACCATTAAGTTAAGGGGTACCCGTCATTCCGCCATGAACTGGCGGAGTCCAGTACCATGGCAGCAGGCTTTTTAAGCATATTCGAGCCGGAATTTCAGCATTACTTGGACTCTTTGACGGCTTAATTGTTAATGGCAGTGAAGCGCCACGGGGGAAAATGCCAAGCCGTGCTTGACGGTAGGTATTCCCAAGTTTGAGCTAGAGAACGAGACAGAAGCCAAAGGGTGTCAAATGTACGGCTTGACCCCAAGCTTCATACCCCTTCCCGCTTGAGACCACAACCTTTTATGCTGTTACCCAAGCTCCAGCTTGGGTAACCTGTTCAGGAAGCTCTAGCTTCCCGCCAATCAAGAAAGATTGAACGAGCGAGCGAGTCGGGGTTGATTGAGAATGTGCGGAGGTTGTGTCGGTCTCAGGAAGCTGGAGCTTCCTGTGTATCTTTCCCAAGCCGGAGCTTGGGAAAGAGCGTGATGTGGGTTGGCCGTTTTTAGCTTGACGCGCATGACTTACGAACACCGTCCTGCTGGGGATATGCTGATCTTTGGGCTTTAGCTGAAGAAACTTGCTAATCAGGACTTGGATTGAAACGTTTGGAACGAAGCACATACCCCGTCCCGCTCAAGAAGTTTTAAGATGTGCCCGTTCCCAATCAGCAATAAGGAGCCAGACATGAAATTAAAAGTAATTATTCATCCTGCGGAAGAAGGTGGTTTTTGGGCGGAAGTACCTGCAATTCAAGGGTGCGCCACACAAGGCGATACTTTTGAAGAACTACTCTCAAATTTATATGAGGCCGTGGAAGGCTGCCTTTCTGTTGACTTGGAACAAATTGAAATCTCCAAGAATGACAGGGTGCTGGAGCTTGCCGTGTGAAAGCAATCTCCGGCAAACACAATTTGCCAAGATTCTGGAAAATCAAGGGTGGCATTGTGTTCGGGTAAACGGTAGCCACCATGTGTACATGAAACCCGGTAATCCCGCCCGTATTTCCAGCAATTCCCAATTTGGAGATCAAAAAGGGTGTGGGGTATGCTTGGCGAGGATGTCGGCAGCAGGGAGCTGCCGCCAAGCCCCCATGGATGGGTTTACGGCCTTCCTCGACAGGCATACCCCACACCCTAAAATCGGCGAAACTGCTCAAACTGGGAATTGCTGCCGTATTTCGTTACCTATACATGGCAATGAAGATTTGAAAATCGGTTTGCTTTAGCATTTTATGAAAGTTGCAGGAATTACAGAAAATGAACTGTGAAACCAAGTCTAATTGAAAGAACGTTAGGTTTTACCTTCATGTTGGTTTCAAACGTATGGGACGAGGTAGACTCTTGTTTGAGAGTGTCTACCGTCAAGCTCCGCTTGGCGAACGATAAGCAGAGCTTAAAGGTAAGCATTCCCAAGAAGAACTTGGGAATGAGACACGGTAAAAAACACTTGATACCGACGTTCCAGCCGAAAGGCACCGTCGACTCCGCCCCCGCCAACAAGCGCGCCAAGATTTTTCGCGAAAGCTGAAATGGGGTCCGTCCGATTTCAGCAGCGAAAAATGACTTGGCGATTATTGCCTTCGGCGGCCCCGATTCGCCCTGCGTCCGTGCCACTACGCCACATCATCGTAAACTCGATGCGGCTCCGTAGCACTCCCACAAATGGCTTTACGCCGTGTCGCGATGCCTTGTATTTTGCCTCCGCCTGCGCTATTCGCGCAGACTCCGGCAAAACACCCGGCGCTACGGCTATCGGGGGCTAAAAATCTTCACTTCGCTAACGCTCCGTTTCCAAGATTTTCAGCGGACGCAGCGATTTACAACCAAACATACCGGCTTCGGAAATAAACAACGCAAGCAACCGGGCCGGCGAGCCGCAAAGTCTCGTTAGAAGTTATACAAAGCCCTGAAATAAATCATGTCGAAACCGCCTTGACTGCCGTTTTCGAGATCGCGGCGGTAGCGCATGTACTCCAATCCGAACAGGACCTCTTCGATCGGCATCCAAAACAAATTGGCTTGCCATGACCCGACCCGCTTATTAGCGGTACCGGTCGTTCCCGGATTATTATCGGTCGCTGCCATCGAATACAGTAAGGTAGACCGCCATTCCGGACTCCACCAATGCCGGTAAGCCGCATAAGCGCCCCAACTCGTCTGCAGATCGATTTCGCCTCGTGCATTAATAGTCGCATCGCTGAAGGTATTGGCGGCCACATAACGACCCAAGCCGTTACCGTAAACGTAACCCAAACGGATATCGTCCTTATCCCAGGTTTTGATCAGTGCCGAACCGCTGGTCGACCAACTCAGTTTAGAATCGGTATTGTCGAGCTGCAAGCCATTGCTCAAGGTCGTTTTATCCTGCCGGATATCGCGCATCATTACCGCCATCGTCGCCGAACCCCAGTCGGCTTGATGCCGGATACGCCCGACCAAATCCGGCCAGCGATCGTCGGAAGGCAGCACTTGCCTGCCCCAAGGATCGGTCAGCGTCGTCTCGGGATTTTCCACCGATACATCGTAGGAGAGCCAATCGCCATCCCAGCTCCAGCGAATCTGAGGCTGACGAATGAAACCCATGATGGTCGGGTCGACTATAACATCCGCAGTCTCGTTCAATTGAAACGAGGACCAAGTCTGTCCGACCGTCAAGCCGTCCAGTTGAAAATAGGCATGGCGCAAACGAATCTGATGCGAATTAGTCAGAATCTCGTTTCCCGGCGTTCCGGCGAAGTCGGTTTCAACCAATGCACGGAGCATGCCGAAACGAGTGGGCGTTCGGCTTTTAATCCAGAGCCGGGTCTCGCGGAGATGACTATTAAATTGACCGTTTTTTCCGGAACGGTCGAGCGGAGCCTCGTAAGTTCTTCGCAATGGGGTATCGGGCCACATTTGAAAAGCATCCAATGTCAAACGTCCGCCAACCGTCAACACCGTATCCAAGGCTTTCAGCTCCAACAGGCCATCGCCCTCCTGCATCGTTTTTTCTCCGGCAACATCGACGACACCGGTCGCCAAGGTTTCCGTTGCACTTTCAATTGACATTGAATCGGCTGATTCGACAGGCCCTTCAGATGGAACCGGAGCTTGTTGCCGGGCTTCTAGCTTGGCTTCCAAATATTCCAGGCGTTTCATAATTTCACTGGCTTGCTGCCGCAATTGGCGAATTTCCTCTTGCGGGTCGAGCTCTTCCGCGCCTTCCGAACTCAATGCATGGATTGTCAGCGCACCGAAAAAGCAGGCGCGAGCTAAAAATCCCGAACGCTTGGCCTGTAAAACTCCATGCCGCATCTACCTATTTCCTTCACTCAATGAATTTGAAAACGGCTGTGGCATTCGTTGCAAGTCTCTGCGACTCGATCGAGTGAGGCATTCAATGCTCTAATCCGGTACGCTTTCGCCAAACGCCGAATGCCCTCGGCTTGCGCGTCCAATCGGACGGCCAACATTGAAAAAACCGCTTTTTCGTCGTCATCGAGCTCAAGATAATTATCCTTGCCGGGCAAGTCTTGTATATAGCGGCTCACGCTTTTGATTCTGTCAGCCATTTGCAAAGCTTGCCGCCGCCGCTCGTCTTCGACCTCTAAGGCATTGAGTTTTTGATCGTAAACCTCATGGCTCATCGAACGCATCAAACTACGTAAGCAATCCCTAGCTGCCATTAACGCACAAGGATCATCGAATTGACCATGAATACCGCCTCCGAATTGCCCGGTTTGGCAAGCAGATAACACCATCAATAACTGGACACACACGAAAGTCACTAAGGAACGAGTATGAAATAACTTCGACACCTTTTGGAAGGGGGGGCGATGGCTCGATTGACAGGTGTCGCCGGCAGGGCTGACTTTTTCTCCTCGACAATTGCTCCTGCATTGCCTTAATACACGCCATCCATGGCGTAATACAAAATCTGCAGTCATACCATCCATGGCAATCTGATAGCCGCCACAAAGCCTACTACTTGTAGAAGTTATTTTGCGCATATTCCTAAACGTTGGAATCTATTTCGTTCGATGTCCATCGCAGCCTCTTCTACATAGCAGAACTCGGTTATTCAATCAGCGAATCCAGAAGAATCGACGATTATTGTTTAGGAACCGGCATTGAAATACCTTCAATAAAACAACTCCAACGCCAGCATTAATGCGTCTTCCCGCCCTTCTTGAGCAGGGTAATAATCCTTACGGATACCGATTTCATTAAAGCCCATTTTTTGATACAACGCAATGGCGCCAATATTGGAAGGACGGACCTCCAAAAAGACGGTTTCGGTTTTATACCATCTAGCGACGTCGACTAGGTGCGTTAACATTTTACGGCCGACACCTTGTCCTTGGTCTTCCGGCGCGACCGAAATATTCAAAATGTGCGCTTCGCCAACCGCGATCGAAACAATGCTGTAGCCCAATATTCTATCGACGTCTTCACAGACCCAACAACTGTAGCCCGCTTTGAAGCAGTCTTTAAAAACGCCTTCACTCCATGGAAAATCGTAGTTAGTATTTTCTATCGTTAAGACGGCGCTTAAGTCTTTGCCGGTCATGCGCCGCATCCTTAACAAATCATCCCTAGATACCGAATCCGGAAAAATTTTTGCGTAAAACTCACGATCGGCATCGTAAACGACAATATCTTTAAATCGTTGTAATAACTCCCGCATGCTCAACCTTTAATTTCGTCAAATTTAGCTATAGCCAATTGTAGATCCTGCCAGGCTTTACGCTTTTCTAGCGGTGACCTCAGCAGATAAGCCGGATGATATACCACAACCAGAGGAATGCCGTCCAATGAATGTACCGTCCCTCTGAGCTGGCCGATGTTCTTGTCGGTTTTGAGTAAATTTTGTGCGGAAACGCGCCCGACCGCCAGAATAATTTTCGGCTTTAGCCAAGCGATTTGACGATGTAAATAGTCGCTACATGCTTCGACTTCGGTCGTTAAAGGATCACGGTTATTCGGCGGCCTGCATTTTAGAATATTGGTGATAAAAACGTCATCGCGCTTTAAGCCAATGGCTCTTAGCATTTCGGTTAGCAATTGACCGGCCCTGCCGACAAACGGCTCACCTTGACGATCCTCGCTTTCGCCTGGCGCTTCGCCGACGACCATCCACCCCGAACTTGCCGAACCGCTGCCGAACACGGTTTGCGTCCGACTTTCGCATAGTGTGCATTGTCGGCATTCCGACACTTCATTTTGTAAATCCGCCCAAGTTGTTTTGGAATCGGACAATTTCGGCTGCGCTTCGACTTCAGGAACAAGGGGGAGGTCAGGCGCAACCGGTGTCGCTGTTTTTTGAACATCACCGAGTAGAGCGGATACGGCCGTTTGCGGCGCCGCGAAATCACTTACCCCGGAGTTTATTCGATCACCAACCGGTGCTTGACGGGAAACCCAAACATCGATCCCGATCGCTTTTAGGTAATGAAGTCGAATCTCAGTATCCAACATCGTTTGGAGTGTGCTCAGCGCACTGTCGTATTGAGTATAATTCGGAAGTGCGCGAGCGGATAGGAAAAGGAAGCTTAAACATCGCCTTTTTGCGGGTGCCGGCGCTGATTAGGCGCTTGCAATTTATTGACCGCATTGATATAGGCTTTCGCTGAAGCGATGACGATGTCGGTATCGGCACCCAAGCCATTGACGATGCGCCCTGCCTTATCGAGGCGTATCGTAACTTCCCCTTGCGAATCGGTGCCGTTGGTAATATTGTTGACCGAATACAATTCCAGAATGGCGTGTGTATTGACTAGACTTTCAATCGCTTTCAGACTGGCGTCGACCGCACCGCTACCGTTCGAACTGCCTGTCATTTCTTGATTATCGATGCGTAAAGTAACCCGCGCCGTCGGCACTTCTCCTGTTTCGGAGCAAACGCTTAACGCGATCAATTTGATGTATTCATCCTCGCCGCTAATGCTGACTTCGGAAATCAAGGCCTGCAAATCCTCATCGAAGATCTCGTGTTTTTTGTCGGCCAGTTGTTTGAAACGGAAAAACGCTTCGTTCAATTCTTCTTCCGAGGTGAACTCGAAACCGAGTTCGGTCATACGGGTCTTGAAAGCATTGCGGCCGGAATGTTTACCCAACACCATCCGGTTTGCGGCCCAGCCGACATCCTCGGCGCGCATGATTTCATAAGTCTCGCGGCTTTTCAGCACGCCGTCCTGATGAATGCCGGATTCATGCGCGAAGGCATTCGCGCCGACGATCGCTTTGTTCGGTTGCACAGGGAAACCGGTTATCGTCGAGATCAAACGCGAACAAGTCATGATTTCTGTCGTATCGAGCGTAGTGTCGCACGGAAAAACATCTTGGCGCGTTCTTACCGCCATCACGACCTCTTCCAACGCGGCATTGCCGGCACGCTCGCCAAGTCCGTTGATCGTGCATTCGACCTGGCGTGCGCCGTTCATCACCGCTGCTAAAGAATTGGCAACCGCCAAGCCCAAATCGTTGTGACAATGCACCGAGAAAATCGCCTTATCGGAATTCGGTATCCGTTGAATCAAGTTACCGATTGTCGCGCCGAATTGATGAGGAACACTGTAACCGACCGTATCGGGTATGTTCAGCGTAGTCGCACCGGCATCAATGACCGCCTCCAAGATACGGCACAAAAAATCTTCCTCTGAACGCCCTGCGTCCTCGGGCGAGAATTCGACGTTATCGGTATATTGTAGTGCGCGTTTGACGGCTTTAACGGCCAACTCGATCACTTGTTCCGGCTGCATCTGCAATTTCATTTGCATATGGATCGGCGAGGTTGCGATAAAAGTATGAATGCGCGAACTTTCAGCGCCTTTCAAAGCCATACCGGCTTTGTCGATATCTTTGTCCAAAGCCCTCGCCAATCCGCAAACGGTGCTGTTTTTAACCGCCTTCGCGACCGCCTCGACCGCTTCGAAATCGCCCGGACTCGCGGCAGGAAACCCTGCTTCGATCACATCGACTTTCATTCTTTCCAGCGCTTTTGCAATTCGGACTTTTTCATCGCGCGTCATCGACGCCCCCGGACTCTGCTCGCCATCGCGCAAAGTCGTATCAAAAATAATTAATTTGTCTTTCATGAGAACTCCGTTCATCAAGAAATTTGATGTTAAGGAAACTGATTAGTAAGGATTGTGTATTACGGGGGAGGAGAATAAAGTATGTGCCCGCTAGGGCAGCAGCAGAAAAAGAAGAGTTGGTTTGAACGGCGCCGAAAAAGCAGCACCGAAAACGGTGCTTGTCGAATTGCTGGCGGTAATAGAGAAGTGAAATTTCATGAGTTGGACTATACGCGATTGTGTTTTTTGCCTCAAGAAATTTGTTAAGGATCGAGCATGAAATAACTTCGACAACTTCTGGAAGGGGGTTCGGTGGCTCGATTGACAGGTGTCGGCGGCAGGGAAAGCCGCCGTCAAGCCTACATGGAAGTATTCACGGCGTCCTGTCAAGCGAGTCACCGAATCGCCGCAAAGCCTATTACTTGTAGCAGTTATTTTGCGCATATTCCTAAGTCTTTCTATGAAGTCTGCGGCGACGCATGACCAAGGTAAAAACCGGTCCGGAAATCGCATACCCTAAAGACAACAAAAACAACATGGTTTGCGGCTGCGCCATCACAAATGCAACTCCCAACATCACGGCAATCGCGACGACGAAAGGCACCTTCCCCTTCCAGTCTATGCCTTTAAAACTGAAATAACGAAAATTACTAACCATCAACAAGCCGGTTGCAATCGTTAAAATCAAGGCCGCATACTTTAGCGCATCGATATCGTAATCGTATTCGATCGAAATCCAGATAAAGCCGGCCAATATTGCGGCGGCGGCGGGACTCGGCAAGCCTTGGAAATAGCGTTTGTCGTCGGTTTCGACTTGCGCGTTAAAACGTGCCAATCTCAACGCGCCGCCGGCCATGTGCACGAATGCCGCAAATAGGCCTAGCTTACCCAAGCTGGAAAACGCCCAGAGGTACATTACCAACGCAGGAGCGGCGCCGAACGATATCATATCGGATAAGCTATCGTATTCGACGCCGAATTTGCTTTGCGTATTTGTCAAACGCGCCACGCGCCCGTCGAGCCCGTCTAGAATCATGGCGGCAAAAATCGCTACGGCTGCGGTTTCGTATCGCCCGCCCATCGCGGATGTAATCGCGTAAAAACCGGCGAACAACGCGCCTGTCGTAAACAAATTGGGTAATAAATAAATACCGCGGCGGCGAGGCGTGGAAGATTTTTCAGGCGTCATATTTTTCATCTACTGTTGCAACATTTGCAATAAAACAATACCGCAGATTATACAATGAGCCGAAAAAGCACTCATGAATTAATAGCGACTTGGAAAATAGATCCGGAGACGAATCATTTGTGTTACGTAACGGCTAAACACATACTTTGATGCAAATTTCGTTTAGGATTTGGTATAAAAAACTTCCCTATTTATCGTTCCCAAGCTCTGCGCTCATCGTTATACATAAGTCAAAAATTACCTTTTTGCAATCTTAACCAATGAGACCTCGATACCATTTATTGTTACTTGACACTTTCGGCCTCGAGATCGCGATCAGGGGATCGCTCCCACAGAGCGTCCGCCGCTCTCTGTGGGAGCGACGCCTACGTCGCGACTATCCTTTTAATATTAATATCCGCAATTTTATCAAACAGCACAGTTCCCAAATATTCGATAACCTTTGTTCAGCAAGTTTACCGGTTCTTCTTATGTATAACGGCGAGCGCTGAAGCGTGGGAATGATAGGGGGATGTGAATAATTACTACTGTGATGCCTATTTCGTTTAACGCCAAAGTTATTTAAGGGACAAACATTAAATAAGTACGCTACAGGACAAAAGAGCGCGTCAGTTACACGAAAACGTGGACCCGCGAAGTCTAAAAAATGCGAGAGCGGCTTTTTTGCCGCTCTCGCATGCCTCGTAAACGCTATACGATTAGTTCTTCGACTTGTCGACGATTTTATTGGCGCTAATCCATGGCATCATACTGCGCAGTTTTTCACCGACGATTTCGATCGGATGCTCGGCATTTAGGCGACGTCTTGCCGTCATTTCCGGATAACCGGTCATGCCTTCCATAATGAATCTTTTCGCGTATTCGCCTTTTTGAATGTTTTCCAACGCCTCGCGCATGGCATAACGGCTTTCTTCGTTGATGACTCTAGGACCGGTCACGTACTCGCCGTATTCCGCATTGTTCGAAATCGAATAGTTCATGTTCGCGATACCGCCTTCGTACATCAGATCGACGATCAATTTCAATTCGTGCAAACACTCAAAATATGCCATTTCCGGCTCGTATCCGGCTTCAACCAGTGTCTCGAATCCGGCTTTGACTAACTCAACCGCACCACCGCACAATACGGCTTGCTCGCCGAACAAATCGGTTTCGGTTTCATCACGGAAGGTCGTTTCGATGATGCCGGAACGACCGCCGCCGATGGCCGAAGCGTAAGACAAACAAATACTCTTTGCGGTACCGGAGGCATCCTGCTGAATCGCGATTAAATCGGGAATACCGCCGCCCCGGACGAATTCGGAACGAACAGTATGGCCGGGAGCTTTCGGAGCAATCATAATCACATCGAGGTCGGCACGCGGGACGATTTGGTTATACAAAATCGAAAAGCCGTGCGCGAACGCCAATGCTGCGCCTTGTTTCAAATTCGGTTCGATTTCGGCTTTGTATAATTGCGCTTGGAATTCATCCGGCGTCAGAATCATCACGACATCGGCACTCGCCACCGCTTCGGGAACCGATTTAACCGTCAAGCCTGAAGCTTCGGCCTTGGCTACCGAGGGAGAGCCCGCGCGCAGACCTACGACGACATCGACACCCGAGTCTTTTAAATTGTTGGCATGCGCATGACCTTGAGAACCGTAGCCGATGATCGCTACTTTTTTACTTTTGATGATCGAAAGATCTGCGTCTTTATCGTAATAAACTTGCATGTGTTTTCTCGTTTTGTTTTATGAATAATGTTTGCTTTGAAGTCTAGATATCACTGCCATTAAGTTAAGGACTTTTCAGTTCGCCCTGAGCCCTTCGGCTGCACTCAAGAGAGCTTTGTGGAAGGGTGAGCGGAAAAGTCCGAGTCGATAAGTTAAGCCGTCCTTGGCTCGACAGGCTCACCATGAACGGCTTAACTTAAATGGCAGTAAAATCTAGAGATGCAGCCCTTTTTCGCCCCGGCATATTCCGGTAGCACCCGATCGGACCACTTCGATGATAGTCGTTTCATCGATCGCCTTGACGAAGGCATCCAATTTATCCGATGTTCCGGTCATTTCGATCACGAAAGTCATCGGTGTTACATCGATTATTCGGCCGCGAAAAATATCGGCGATACGTTTAATTTCGGCGCGCGTGGCTTCGCTGGTTTTGACCTTAACCATCATCAATTCGCGTTCGATATGCGCCGATTCCGCCAAATCGATTAGCTTCACGACATCGACCAACTTATTGAGCTGCTTAGTGATTTGTTCGATGATATCATCATTGCCTCGCGTGACCAGAGTCATGCGCGACAGACTTGAGTCTTCGGTAGGTGCGACGGTCAACGATTCAATGTTGTAGCCGCGCGCCGAAAAAAGCCCGGCGACTCTCGATAAAGCGCCGGCTTCATTTTCAATTAAAATGGAGATTATATGCCTCATTATGCCAGCTCCCTGTCCGTCGGAGTACCTGGAGCAATCCGCAATTTCATATCGTGATGTCCCTTACCGGACTCTATCATTGGATACACGTTTTCAGTACGGTCGGTAATGATGTCCATGAATACGGTTCTATCTTTCATCGCGAACGCCTCTTCCAGAGCTGAGCGCAAATCTGCCTTGTTTTCGACCAGCATGCCGACATGACCATAAGCCTCGGCCAGCTTGACGAAGTCAGGCAAGGTATCCATGTAAGAATGTGAGTAGCGGCTCTCGTAAGAAAACTCCTGCCATTGCCGCACCATACCCATGTAGCGATTATTCAGATTAATGATCTTAACCGGCGTTTTATACTGCAGCGCAGTCGACAATTCCTGAATGCACATTTGAATACTGGCTTCACCGGTCACGCAAGCGACATCCGCCTCCGGGAACGCCAATTTAACGCCGATCGCTGCCGGCAAACCGAAGCCCATCGTACCCAATCCGCCCGAATTGATCCAGCGGCGAGGCTTATCGAAATGGTAGTACTGCGCTGCATACATTTGGTGCTGACCGACATCCGAAGTAATGTAAGCATCGCCTTTCGTTACTTCGTAAAGCTGCTCGATAACATACTGCGGCTTGATTAACGGACTTTCGCGATCATATTCCAAGCATTGCACCGAACGCCATTTGTCGATTTGCTCCCACCATGCCGCCAAGGCTTTTTTGGATGGTTGCTTTTTGCTCTCTTTGATCTGCTCGATCATTTGCGTCAGAACGGGTTTGACTTGTCCAACGATCGGTATATCGACTTTGACGGTTTTCGATATCGATGCCGGATCGACGTCGATATGAATAATTTTGGCGTAAGGACAAAATTCGGCTAGCTTGCCGGTAACCCGGTCATCGAAACGTGCGCCGACGGCAAGAATCACATCGCTTTCATGCATGCCCATATTCGCCTCGTAGGTGCCATGCATACCCAACATCCCGATGAATTGCTTATCGGTGGCGGGATAGGCACCTAAGCCCATTAGCGTATTGGTAATCGGGTAACCCAGCGTTCGAGTCAATTCGATCAATTCCCGACTTGCCTCGCCGAGGATCACCCCCCCTCCCGAATAAATCATCGGACGCTGAGCGGACAAGAGCAACTCGACGGCTTTCTTGATCTGGCCTTTATGCCCTTCGACGGCCGGATTGTAAGAACGCATAGTCACTTTGCGCGGATACTTATACGGTACTTTGATGTTCGGGTCGGTAATGTCTTTCGGCACATCGACGACAACAGGCCCGGGGCGCCCGGTCGACGCAACATAAAAGGCTTTCTTGATGGTTTCGGCCAACTTGGTCACGTCTTTGACCAAAAAATTATGTTTGACGCACGGACGACTGATTCCCACCATGTCGACTTCTTGAAACGCATCGCTACCGATGACCGGCGACGGCACCTGCCCTGAGATCACCACCATTGGAATCGAGTCCATGTAAGCGGTTGCAATACCGGTTACCGCGTTTGTAGCTCCCGGACCGGAAGTCACCAAAACGACGCCTGTTTTTCCGGTCGCTCGCGCGTAGGCATCAGCGGCATGAGTGGCGCCTTGTTCATGGCGCACCAGAATATGCTTGACGTCGTCTTGTTGAAAAATAGCGTCGTAAATATGCAGCACTGCTCCGCCCGGATAGCCGAATATATACTCCACTCCTTCGTCTTTGAGACTTTGAACCAAAATTTGTGCGCCGTTTAGCTCCACACTATTACCCTCTGCATTAACTATCAGGTGATCAATAAAACCCATTCATGACTGAATCGCTTGGTTTTATTTTAAAAAAAGGTTAGATAAACTACTGGTTTTGCCCCTGTTCGTCAAGACAAATCAAGACTTTGATGCCATAACTACCATCACTAAACATGGCAAAATCGACGGGTTATAAAGCGCGTGACTTATACATCGAATTCAACAGCACATAACCCATAACATTGAGTACCTACCGGTATTGCTCACACCCCGCTCCACCAGCACTACCGAAACCGACTTAGGAACTAGCATGAAATAACTTAGACAATGGTTGGAAGGGGATTTGGTGGCTCGATTGACAGGTGTCGGCGGCCGGGATAGCCGCCGTCAAGCCTACATGGACGTATTCACGGCGTCCTGTCAAGCGAGTCACCAAATCGCCACAAAGCCTACTGCTTGTATAAGTTATTTTGTGCATATTCCTTACTAAAACTCTCTGTCCAATTTAAATAAAGCCAATGAACGCCGCCGAAAAATTACGCCTGTTACTCGCCCGCCCCGGAATTATCGTGATGCCGGGCTGTCATGATGCATTATCTGCAAAACTATGCGAAAAAGCCGGCTTCAGCACGGCTTTTATGAGCGGTTTTGCGGTTTCGGCCGACCGCCTCGGCCTGCCGGATACAGGCCTGATTTCTTATGCCGAATTGCTCGATCAGGGACGTAATATTTGCAATGCCGTGTCGATTCCTATCTGGGGCGACGGCGATACCGGTTTCGGAAACGCGCTCAACATCAAGAGAACCGTACAAGGTTATGCTCAAGCCGGTTTTGCCTGCATCATGCTTGAAGATCAAATCGCTCCCAAACGCTGCGGACACACCCGAGGAAAATCGGTTGTCGGACGCGACGAAGCCGCGATGCGGATACAAGCGGCCGTCGACGCCCGCAACGAAGGCGCCGATATATTGATCATGGCACGAACAGACGCCAGAGCCACTCACGACTTAGACGAAGCGATCCTGCGCGCGAATCTGTTTCACGAAATCGGTGCCGATATCAATTTTCTGGAAGCTCCTGAAAGCGAACAAGAAATGCGCCGTTATTGTGCCGAAGTACCGGGACACAAAGTCGCTAATTTGATCGAAAGCGGAAAAACTCCGCTTTTACCTCACGAGCAACTCGAAGCGATGGGTTATAAAATTGCCGTTTACCCATTGACGCTGCTCAATGCTTCAATCGTCGCTATGCAAAACGCGTTACATGGACTCAAAACCGGCCAAAACTCACCGAAAACACTGAGTTTCCAGGAATTGACCGAAACCGTCGGATTCGAGGACTACTACCGGGAAGAAAAACGTTATCGCTTTTAGCCTGCCCAAAATTCGATCTGATAACCTGAAAATTTTCTAACATTGATGACGCCGGTATCGAATAGCAAATATTGACCTTTTATTCCTTCCAAAACTCCTCCGACCTCGTTTTGCTTATCGAAATTAAAAGATTTTACTTTTGCCGGATAACGTTGGACAGGATAAGCGATATCGACCGGCTCGACATTCGGTAGATATTCGATCGCACTATCGCCGAAGCGCGCGGTGATATCAGCCAACTCCTCCCGACACAATGACAAAAGCTCATCGCGCTTAGCGCATAAATCAGCCGGCGTTGTATTGTTCTTAAGCATTTGCTGCCAACTGGTTTTATCGCTGACATATCGACCCATTGCCACTTCGACCAATCCAGACACATAGCGCGAGGCCACTTTCATAATAGGCAATGCCTGTATAGCGCCTTGATCGATCCACCGTGTCGGAATCTGCGTTTGCCGTGTAATTCCGACTTTAATACCGGAAGCATTGGCCAAATAAACAAAATGCGGCTGAAAACAAAATGTTTCACCCCACTCCGGTTCGCGACAAGTACCTTGATGATAGTGACATTTTTCCGGTTTTAAAATACACATATCGCATTGCGCGAGCGAGACGAAGCACGGATAACAATAACCCTGGCTAAAACTTTTTTTGGTGTCCCGCCCGCAATGAACGCAAGCAATCTTACCGGTAAAGCGCATCGTTACCGGGCGACCGATAAATTGATTCAGTTCTATGCCATCCTCGCCTAAAGCCAACCGATAACTTACCGACTCGCCTAATTCTGCTTGCATTTTCGTTAAAAAACCTAACACTAATTATTCCCCCGACTTTTGAGTCGTTTCAAATAGAGCTGATATACATCGCGCGGAGCGGGTTATTAAACCCGCCCAAAACGTTTCGATTTGCTTTAGCCTCGCCAAAAACATTTATACCCATCGCACTTCAAATTTCGGCATTGACGCATGGAGGCGCTGGGGTGTTCGGCAAAGGCTTTGACAGCAGGGATGCTGTCACAGAGCCTACATGGACGTATTCACGGCGTCCTTTGACGGACACCCCGGCGCCGAAATTTGACCAGCAAAGGGTATAAAACCTCGCCCTTCTCAACCCAAAATCGTCGACATATCGTTTTTTGGAGAGCGCAAATAACCATCGGTGTTGTGTTCCACCCAGCGTTCGTCGCCATTTGGCAGTCGCTCTTTTTTCCAGAACGGCGCTTTATTTTTCAGCGCCTCCATGATCTGACGCCCCGCGTCGAAAGCATCACCCCGATGCGAAGCCCAAACCGCAACCAACACAATCGGTTCATTCGGTTTGATTTCGCCAACCCGATGCACGACCAAGGCATCCAGCAAATGCCAATCGCGTGTCGCTTGTTTTACGATATCTTCCAACTGCTTTTCGGTCATGCCCGGATAGTGCTCTAAAACCATACCGGTTACCGCATCGCCATCGTTAAAATCCCGCATCGTCCCGACGAACACATTAGTCGCTCCAAACTTACCCGTCCAATGCTTCGCCGAATCTTGGTACGCTACGACCTCATGCCACGGGTCGAATAAATCGGCACTAATTTTGATCATATCGTCTCAGCCTCCCGTAACCGGCGGAAAAAAAGCCACTTCATCGCCGTTTTGAACCGAATGCTCAATATCGACATATTCCATGTTTACCGCAGCCAATATATTGTCCGGCATCAACCGGTTTGCATTGGCCATCGCCCAAATTTCCGCCACCGTCACTGCACCGTTCACATCGACCATATCATCGGAACGACCGACACTGTCCTTTAAACTGGCAAAATAACGAACTTTAACTGACATAATCATTCACGCTACACTGAAAAGATAAGATAATAAAGGCACATACCCATTTAACCATCTCATTTAAACCCTATGACCCAATTAACCCATTTTAACCAATCCGGCGAAGCCCACATGGTCGATGTCGGCAATAAGGATATAACCGAAAGAGTCGCTATCGCCGAGGGCTATATTGAAATGAACCCGACGACACTAGCACTCATCGAGCAAGGGACGCATAAAAAAGGCGATGTACTGGGCATTGCTAGGATAGCGGGCATCATGGCCAGTAAAAAGACTGCCGACCTTGTACCATTATGCCACCCATTGCCCATTTCGCACGTCGAAGTCAACCTTGGAATCGAAAATGACACAAATCGAGTGTATTGCCGCACTACGGTCAAAACCCGAGGACAAACCGGGGTCGAAATGGAAGCATTGACCGCTACCCAAGTCTCGTTACTGACTGTTTACGACATGTGCAAAGCGGTGGACCGAGGCATGACCATTCAAGGCGTACGCCTACTCAAAAAATCCGGCGGCAAGTCAGGCGATTGGCTACGCCCTTGAAATACAGCCCACTCCCAAAGTCGCCGTCTCATTTTTAAATGTCTTATTTTAGCGAAGCATTAGCCGCCGCGTTCCGGCTCATTATACAATTCGATCGCGACATATTTTTTATCGTTTGGACTTCGCTAAAAATTGCCTTTGTCGCCACTGTCTCTGCAGGGATTGGCGCAATCTTACTGGGGATATTGGCGACGGTCAGCGACTTTCACGGGAAACGCATTCTACAACATCTGCTAAACACCTTATCGGCAATGCCTACCGTTATGATAGGCTTGATATTGTACGGATTGCTGAATCGCCGCGGACCCTTCGGCGATTTAGAGCTACTCTATACTCAAACAGCCGTGATTATAGGCGAGGCTTGTTTGATTTTTCCAATCATCATGAACATGACCATGGTTGGAGTTCAGTCGGCCGACCGACGGTTAGTGAATACATTAAAAATGCTCGGCGCAGGCCCTATCGATCAAATATTCCCGATTATCAGCGAGCTCCGTTTTATTTTATTGACTGCCATCATCACCGGCTTTGGCCGAGCCATCGGCGAGGTGGGAGCCGCGATGATGCTCGGTGGGAATATTCAAGGCTCTACCCGCACAATCACGACTGCAATCGCCTTAGAAACCGGCAAGGGCGATTTCGAAATGGGATTAGCTCTTGGAATACTGCTGCTGTCGATCGCCTTTTGCATTAATCTTGCTTTGCAAATGCTACCCGCCAAACCCGACACATAAAAAAACCCCAACCACGGGAACTGCGATTGGGGTCCATAGATCTTGATAGTCAAATTTCGGCGCCGGGACGCTTATCGAAAGACGACATAACCCAGCGTCTCAATTCATAAAGCCGATGTCGAATCTATTTGGTACTGCCGCTATTAAGCCGTGTAATTAGCCAACGCAAAATCCCAATTGACCAGAGCCCAAAATGCCTCCAAGTATGCTGGACGGGCATTACGGTAATCAATGTAGTAAGCATGCTCCCATACGTCGCAAGTCAATAAAGGCGTCTGACCTTCGGTCAATGGGCAGCCTGCATTACTGGTACTCACCAAGGCCAAGGAACCGTCTTTATTTTTTACCAGCCATGCCCACCCCGACCCGAAGGTGGTAACCGCGCACTTGGTAAAAGCCGCTTTAAATTCGTCGAACGAACCAAAAGTTCTGTTGATCGCGTTTGCCAGATCGCCGGTCGGTTCGCCTCCGCCATTAGGGCTCAAGCTATTCCAATAAAAAGTGTGATTCCAGATTTGAGCCGCATTATTGAAAATACCGCCGGACGATTTAACCACAATTTCCTCGAGAGGCAATCCGTCAAATTCGGTACCGGGAACCAAATTATTGAGGTTTGTTACATAGGTTTGATGATGCTTTCCATAATGAAACTCTAAGGTCTCCTCCGAAATATGAGGAGCCAATGCATCTTTTGCATAAGGTAATGCAGGAAGTTCGTAAGCCATGTATTTCTCCTAATTTTGAGTAAAAAAACAACCGACATTATGCCGGGCAGAAAAAAACCAAGTAATTTGATAAAGATTTATACTTTATCACTGACAGCCGATTAAATAAAGACTATGCATGCGGTAATAGTTTAAAAGATCGGCGCCCGCGAAGCCGCATGCTGTTACCCAACACAGAAATCTGACTACTTATCGATATGGTACCAAAATAGACTTTTTATTGCATAAGGATTCAGTTATATACCTTTCGAATTTCAAATTTCGGCAATACCAGAGGAGGCGTCGGGGTGTTCGACAAAGGCTTTGCCAGCATGGAGCTGGCTAGAGCCTACAGGGACGTATTCACGGCGTCCTTTGACGGACAGCCGGGCGCCGAATTTTGATATACGATGAGTATAACTGCAAATCCCAATTTGGAGATCAAAAAGGGTGTGGTGTATGCTTGGCTAGGATGTCGGAAGCGGGACAGATTTTTCTCCTCGGCAACGATACCTATCGCACTTCAAATTTCGGCATTAGCGTATGGAGGCCTGGATGTTCGGCAAAGGCTTTGGCAGCATGGATGCTGTCATAGAGTCTACATGGAAGTATTCACGGCGTCCTTTAGCGGACACCCATGCGCCGAATTTTGATCTACGACGGTTATAGTAAGTAATTTACAACGAAATGCCTAGTCGCCCATGCCTTAGTATTTCGGCGCATCACCCCAAAACTTACGAAACCCAATTAATCCACCACTCTCTATAGCCTTCCAATTATGGCAATCGAAATAGAACACAAATTTTTATTACTTAATAACGACTGGCGAAAATCGGTCACCAAATCCATAAAGTACAAACAAGGGTATCTAGCATCGGAAAAGAACACTTCAATCCGCGTAAGAATCAGCAATACCAAAGCATGGCTCAACATTAAAAGCGCCACAATAGGCAATTTTCGCCATGAATACGAGTACGAAATTCCTCATCAAGATGCAGAAGAAATAATCAACAATCTCTGCAGAAAACCACTGATTGAAAAAACCCGTCACTTGATACCGATAGGCCCGCATATTTGGGAAATCGATGAGTTCGAAGGAGAAAACCAAGGACTCATTGTCGCTGAGATTGAGTTACAAGAAACCGATCAAGCCTTCATTAAACCGGAATGGGTAGGACAAGAAGTCACGCATGATTTGCGATATTACAACAACAACTTATCATCAAACCCCTTTTCGAATTGGCGATAAATTAACTTTGTTTCATAAATATCATTGAAATAGAGATTTTTTTGCCATATTATTTGCAGCATGAAAAGATTAATTTTTGTTGTTTTTTTGCTACTCCCATACCAAGGCTTCGCTACCGAGCTTGACCGTATCGTTCACTCGATTGAAGCCGAGTGGGCCTCGATTTATTTTTCCTCAAAAATTCGCAACAAAGAAAACGCCTATACTTGCTTACTGGATAGAACCAAAGAATTAGCCAACCAAATCCCAGACAGCCCAGAATTAATGTTTTGGCAAGCCACCATCATTGCCTCTAGAGCCGAACATCAAAATCCCATCGAAGCCTTGGCTGCCATTCACAAAGCACAAGATCTGTTATTAAAAACCATAAGCATTAAACCCGACACACTGGAAGGATCCGCGCTTATTACATTAGGCTCACTCTACTATCAGGCACCTGGCTGGCCCATCGCATTCGGTGACGACAAAAAAGCCGAGCAATACCTCAAAAAAGGACTGCAAATCAACCCTAAAGGCATAGAAAGCAACTTTTACTATGGCCAATATCTCTTAAATAAAGACCGGCCGGAGCAAGCGATTGAATATTTCAAAACCGCATTAAAAGGACCGATACGCGAAGAGCAAAAATTTGCCGACTCTTCTCTTAAAGAAAAAATAAAAATGATAATATCCAAAACAGCCCTTGGATCGGAAACAAAAAAGAAACATATCGCATCTTTATAGACCAAACTGCCGTACCCAACAATTCGCAGCACAACCAAGCAGCCCAACCTAAGGTATCCCAAAAAAACAACCTCCTTGAGTCATGAGCGTTGCCGAGGATTCAGTAACTCGCTTGGCAGGACGCCGATAATACCTCCTTACAGGCTTGACGACTCCTTTCCTTGCCGCCGGAACCTGCAAAATCAGTTTCCGATCCCGCCATAAAAAGAGCATTATTTATGATCGAATTTAAAACATATTCCCCGCTTTATTACTGCAAATCCGCATTACCGGCATACCATCAAGAACCCTCGAGTGAATCGATTTACCAGCCTCACCCGTAAGCAAATAACGGCAATTCATACATAATTTTTTCTTCCCACCTAACCCATTTCTTTCAAAGACAAGAAGTGAATACTTACTAACGGTAACATCTAGATAATCTATTGATATACCTTATGAACTTCATATGCTTTATAGTAAACCACCGAATTATTGTTAATGCTCGAAAACCCGAAGTTCTTATCTAAATTTTCGATATGCAAAAAAGCCGACTCCGAAGAGGGCGCGACAGCTCTCGACAGACAATCGGCGGCAGAAGTAGCCGCCATTCGAGCCTAGATGGACGTGTTCATGGCACCCAGCCGGGAGAGTGACCACAATCCTCACCAACGCCATGCACTTTCATTTACTAGGGCGATTACCTAGCTCTCATGAAAGCCAGGATTAGTCAAGTTAAAAGATTTCTTAACACGAATCGAACATGCTCATCTCAACTTGAGCGATATTTTGTATAATGTATTTATAATTTCAAGAGATTCATTCAGAACCTGCTTTCTGATATGATTAGTCCATTTAAATACGCAATTTTAATCAACATCAATTGGTAACCAATATGACCTTTGTAGTCACCGAGAATTGTATTAAATGTAAATATACCGACTGCGTTGACGTTTGCCCAGTCGACTGCTTCCATGAAGGCCCTAACTTTCTAGTTATCGACCCCGATGAATGCATCGATTGCACGCTCTGTGAACCAGAATGCCCAGCTGAAGCCATTTTTGCCGAAGACGAACTACCGGAAGGACAAGAGATTTTTATCGAAATTAATGCTGATCTCGCAAAGAAATGGCCTGTAATCAGCGAAGTCAAGGACCCCCTGCCTAACGCCGACGAGTGGAACGGCAAACCAGACAAAACAAAACTACTGGAAGAATGATCCGCTAACAACAAACCATTACCAAAGCGACATCGCCATCCTGCATACGTGCCTGCTCTTTATAAGAGCAAAGCACGCATGCAGCGTCAAGCACATCCAACCTACTACTTATACCTTTAGGACTTCAAATTTCGGAATCGCTTGAAAAGGAACCGCGATGTGCAACAAAGGCTTTGTGCACATGAAGCCAGCATAGCGCCTGCAGACATATTCACAGCACACTTTGACCCTAGAAACGATTTTCATCATGAAGAGTAAGAGGTTAATTCAATATCCTGTTATGCATTTACATATACCTATCGTAGATCAAAATTCGGAACCGGGAGGCCCGTCAAAGGACGCCGTGAATACGTCCATGTAGACCCTATACCAGCTCCATGCTGGCAAAGCCCTTACCGAGCACCCCGGCGCCTCCTAAAGCACTGCCCATATTTGAAGTACGAAAAGTATTCATAAAACTCAAGACATAAAAAAAGCCGGTTTAAAACCGGCTTTTTTTATGTCTTGAGTGGTCAGACAATCTTATTCGGCATTATCGCTAGCTATTGGGCGATCTACCAATTCAACATAAGCCATAGGAGCTGAATCGCCGGATCTAAAACCACACTTCATAATACGTAAATATCCACCTTGACGATCTTTATAACGCGGTCCCAGCTCATTAAACAATTTAGTTACTACAGAGCGATCACGCAATTTGGCAAACGCCAACCTTCTCTTTGCAACTGAATCTTCTTTGGACAATGTGATAATCGGTTCTGCGTAACTTCTTAACTCTTTAGCCTTAGGTAAAGTAGTTTTGATAAGCTCATGCTTAATTAACGAACCAACCATATTGCTGAATAGCGCCTTACGGTGGCTACTATTCATATTAAACTTTCTTCCTGACTTGCGATGTCTCATTGTAAGTACGACCTAAAGTTATAATTTAAAAACTGTTTTGATTCTGATCAACCAGATTATCAGGAGGCCAATTTTCTAGGCGCATACCTAGCGATAATCCTTTTAAAGCCAGCACATCTTTTATTTCAGTGAGGGACTTTTTGCCTAAGTTGGGTGTCTTTAGCAACTCAACTTCAGTTCTTTGAATCAAGTCACCAATGTAAAAAATATTTTCTGCTTTTAAACAGTTTGCCGATCTGACAGTTAATTCTAAATCATCAACAGGCCTCAACAACACAGGATCGATATCCGGACCTTCTTGAGGAGCCTCTTTTTCATCTACAGGTGGCGCAACTTTCTCAAAATCAACGAATACTGACAACTGATCATGCAAAATAGTTGCCGCTAGCTTTATAGTTTCTTCAGGATCAACCGTTCCATTTGTCTCCAATTCGACTATTAACTTATCGAGATTGGTTCTTTGCTCTACACGCGTACTTTCAACTTGATAAGCTACTTTTATAATCGGACTAAACGAAGCATCAACCTGCAAACTACCGATTATCGGATTATCTGATTGTTGTTTACGCGCACTGACCGGCTCATATCCGCGCCCCCTTCTTACGCGGATCTTCATATTAAACTGCTTATCCTGGGTTAGATTTGCAATAACCAAATCAGGATTAACAATCTCTACATCGTGAGGCAACTGTATATCTGCAGCAGTAACAACGCCGACACCGCTCTTGGAAATAGTTAATACAACATCATCTTTCGAGTGCAAAAGGACTGCTAATTTCTTTAAGTTCAAGATAATATCAATAACGTCTTCTTGAACACCTTCAATTGCCGTATATTCGTGCAGCACCCCTTCAATTTCTATATCAGTAACTGCGCAGCCAGGAATCGAAGACAATAACACCCGTCTCAAAGCGTTGCCAAGCGAATGTCCGAATCCACGCTCAAGAGGCTCTATTACAATCCTTGAATGATTAGCGGATTTGCTTACTACCTCAACAAGACGAGGTTTCAATAAGCCGGAAATACTATTCTGCATTTATATCCCTTAGTTTAAGGTTTATTATTTTGAGTATAACTCAACAACAAGCTGCTCATTAATATCGGAACCTAATTCAACGCGATCAGGTAAAGATTTAAAGGTACCAGCCATGTCCTTGCTATTAACATCAACCCAATTCGGGAATCCGTATTGCTCAGTGACAGTTAACGCATCAATGATTCTTTGCTGTTTTTTGGCTTTTTCCCTGACACTAATTACATCACCAGGCTGAACCTGATATGAAGGAATATTAACCAACGATTCGTTGACCATAATCGATTTATGACTAACCAACTGTCGCGCTTCAGCTCTAGTAGCAGCAAAACCCATTCGATAAACGACGTTATCAAGCCTAGACTCAAGAAGGTTTAATAGGTTTTCGCCCGTTGCCCCTTTCTTTAAATCCGCAGTCTTGTAGTAATTTCTAAATTGTTTTTCCAGTACGCCGTAAATTCTTCTAATTCTTTGCTTAGCACGTAACTGCAATGCATAATCGGAACTTCTTGTACGCTTAGTACCGTGTTGCCCAGGCCGCTGGTCAAGCTTACACTTACCTTCTAACGACTTGCCTCTACTTTTTAAAAAAAGATCGGTCCCTTCTCTACGGCTTAATTTACACGTAGGGCCAAGATATCTTGCCATAACAAACTACTCCAGAACTTAAACGCGGCGTTTTTTAGGTGGACGACAACCGTTATGAGGGATTGGCGTCACATCAATTATGTTGCTGATTTTGAAACCCAAGTTACTTAACGAACGAACGGCCGACTCTCTCCCAGGCCCAGGACCTTTGATTAATACGTCTAGATTTTTCATTCCGTATTCTAAAGCGACAGAACCGGCTCTTTCGGCAGCAACTTGAGCAGCAAAAGGAGTACTTTTTCTTGACCCCCTAAAACCGGAACCACCTGACGTTGCCCATGAGAGCGCATTACCTTTTCTATCGGTAATAGTAACAATGGTGTTATTAAAGGAGGCATGCACATGCGCAATGCCATCCGCTATTTCTTTTTTAATGCGTTTTCGCGCACGATTTGGACTTGCCATTTATCTATGAACCTCTTATCGAAATATCTTTATTTTCTAATAGGCTTGCGAGGGCCCTTACGGGTTCTTGCGTTCGTCCGTGTTCTCTGCCCTCTTAAAGGCAGGCCTCGACGATGTCGGATACCACGATAACAACCAAGATCCATCAATCGCTTGATGTTCATTGAAACTTCACGCCGCAAATCACCTTCCACGGTCATTTTGGAAATCACATCACGAACAGAATCAAGCTGTTCTTCCGTTAATTCTTTAATTTTTTTTGACGGTGCTATACCTACTTTTTCGCAAATCTGATTTGCTGTTTTGCGTCCAACACCATAAATCGCTGTCAATGCAATCTCTGCATGCTTATGATCTGGTACGTTAATCCCGGCAATACGTGCCATTTAGATACTCCCCTGAGCAATGACTCTAAAGTTAAGCGCCGAATAATAACATTTTATGATTTATGGCGCAATAGAAAATTATCCTTGACGTTGCTTATGGCGTCCATCTTCACAGATCACCCTTACAACCCCATTTCTTTTTATGACTTTGCATTTTCTGCATATTTTTTTAACTGACGCACGAACTTTCACAATGCACTCCGTAATACTTGAAATACTTATTTATTTTTTAAGATGCGCTTTTTTCATCAAGCCTTCGTATTGCTGCGACATCATATGCGTCTGCATCTGAGAGATAAAATCCATCACGACAACAACGATAATCAACAACGAGGTTCCGCCAAAATAAAATGGCACATTCCAATAAACGATCAGGAATTCAGGCAGTAAACAAACACCTGTGATGTAAAAAGCACCAATTAACGTAAGACGCGTCATCACTTTATCTATATAAGCACTGGTTTGTTGCCCAGGCCTTATTCCAGGCAAAAACGCACCCGACTTTTTTAAATTGTCCGCAGTTTCTTTCGAATTAAAAACCAAAGCGGTATAGAAAAAGCAGAAAAAGATGATAGCCGCCGCATAAAACATAACGTAGACTGGCTGACCGGGCGATAACATGGTTGCAATATCCTTTAACCAACCAAAACCCTCTGCGTTACCGAACCAACCCGCAACCGTAGCCGGAAACAGAATAATGCTGGAGGCAAAAATAGGCGGAATAACACCCGCCATATTAAGCTTTAAAGGAAGGAAGCTACTTTGCCCGGCATACATTCTCCTTCCTTGCTGTCTTTTAGGATAATTGATAATAATCCTTCGCTGCCCTCTTTCGACAAAGACAACCAATGCAGTAACGGCAATAGTCAGTAAGAAAAGTAAAATAATGAACGCGCTGTTCATTTCACCGGTTCTTGCAAGCTCCAATGTCCCACCGACAGCAGATGGAAGTCCTGACACGATACCGGCAAATATAATTAATGAAATACCGTTGCCGATACCTCTTTCAGTCACCTGCTCGCCCAACCACATCAAAAATATGGTCCCTGTAACGAGTGTTATCGTCGTTATGAGAACAAAACTCATCCCTGGCGCAATAACAACAGATAAGCCTCCGGCCGTTTGATTTTGCAAAGCTATTGAAATACCAACAGCCTGAAAAGTCGCCAGAACTACGGTCCCGTAACGCGTATACTGAGATATTTTACGCCTTCCGGACTCGCCTTCTTTTTTCATCTGCTCCATCGTGGGAATAACCACAGTCATCAATTGCATGATAATCGAAGCAGAAATGTAAGGCATGATACCAAGAGCAAATAAGCTTAAACGCATCAATGCTCCACCCGAAAACATGTTAAACATATCGAGAATGGAACCGCTTTGCTGTTCAAACATAAGGGCTAACGCTTTTGGGTCGATGCCAGGAACAGGGATGTGAGCCCCTACTCGATAGACGAAAAACGCCCCCAGCACGAATAGCAATCTAGACCTTAATTCTGAATAGCCACCTGCTTTTTCAGCCATTTGTGCTCTTGTTGTATTCACTTAGACCTCTACTTTGCCGCCAGCCGCTTCAATAGATACTTTTGCGCCTGCAGTCACTTTTATACCTTTCAAAGTAACAGCTTTTGAAATTTCACCTGATTGAATTACTTTAGCAGTTTTAGTGAAAACAGGAACAACACCAGTTTCGATCAATACTTGCAAATCGATGGTTTCAGTCGGCAAATTAGCCAATTCACTTAAACGTACTTCTGCTGTTAAACGCTTGCATCTTGAAGTAAAACCTACCTTCGGTAATCTTCTTTGAAGGGGCATTTGTCCACCTTCGAATCCAACCTTATGAAATCCACCGCTTCTAGCTTTTTGGCCTTTATGCCCTCTTCCACAGGTTTTCCCAAGGGTAGACCCGATACCGCGACCAACACGCTTGGCTTTTTTTCTTGATCCTTCAGCAGGACTTATTGAATTCAAGTACATTACAATTCCTCTACCTTTAGCATGTAGGAAACTTTATTAATCATCCCACGATTTTCAGGGGTATCGATAACCGATACCGTATGATTAATACGACGTAAACCTAAACCTTTTAAGCAAGCCTGATGACTTGCTAAACGACCGTGTTTACTTTTTGTCATTGTTAATTGTAATTTTTTATCTGACATAACAACTATCCGATTATCTGCTCAACAGACAGGCCGCGCTTGGCTGCGATGTCTTTTGGCTCATGCATTTCAGTTAACCCGGCAATCGTCGCTCTAACAACATTAATCGGGTTGTTCGTTCCAATGCATTTGGCCAAAACGTTATGAACACCGACCACTTCGAATACCGCACGCATTGCTCCGCCGGCAATGATACCGGTACCTTCCGACGCTGGTTGCATATAGACTTTTGCCGCCCCTGTGGACGCCGTAACTGCATATTGCAAAGTATCGCCTTTTAGAGCGACTTTACGCATGTTTTTTCTTGCCTGTTCCAACGACTTTTGGATTGCAACGGGTACTTCTCTGGCTTTACTCACGCCATAACCCACACGCCCCTCACCGTCGCCAACGACTGTTAAAGCAGCAAAGCCGAAAACCCGACCGCCTTTCACAACTTTTGCAACACGACGTACCGATACTAATTTTTCTTGTAAACCGTCTGTACTTGCTTGAGATGGTGCTGTAGCCATAATAAATCTCCTAAAATTTTAAACCGGCTTCACGCGCGGCATCAGCAAGCGCTTTAACACGCCCATGATATTTAAAACCTGAGCGGTCAAAAGCCACTTCAGTGATTCCAGCCGCAATGGCTTTTTGGGCTACAAACTTTCCAACTTCAGCAGCTGCTTCGACGTTTCCCGTGTTCTTTACGGCTGATTTGATTTCAGCCTGAACAGTCGAGGCACTTGCAAGTGTGTGCGTCCCATCAGAACTAATGACCTGCGCATAAATATGTTGCGAGGTTTTATGTATGGTCAAACGGTTCGCGCCAGAGTTTTTAATTTTGCTGCGCAGTTTTAGAGCGCGCTTTAAGCGTGATGCTTTCTTATCCATTACTTTACCTTACTTCTTCTTGGCTTCTTTTCTGACTACATTCTCATCAGCATATCTAACACCTTTACCTTTATAAGGCTCCGGCGGACGATACGCTCTAATCTCTGCAGCAACCTGACCGACTTTTTGCTTATCAAAACCTTTGATAATAATTTCGGTTTGACTAGGGGTTTCTATCGTTATGCCCGCAGGCACTACATAATCAACCGGATGAGAAAATCCAAGAGATAAGCCCAAAGTATCACCTTTAGCTTGTGCTCTATAACCGACACCGACTAAAGCCAATTTCTTTTCAAAACCTTGCGAAACGCCGATTATCATATTGTTAATTACGGCACGAGCGGTCCCGGCTTGGGAATTGGCAATTTTATCACCCTTATCCCACTTAATTTCGATTTGGCTGTTATCGATGACCAGACTTACTTTTTCATGTAATGCGGCAGACAGCTGACCTTTAGTCCCTTTTACAGTAACTTCATTGCCTTCGAGTTTGATATCAATTCCGCTTGGTAGAGCGATAGGTACTTTTGCAATTCTTGACATGACTTGGCTCCCTAATTAACAAACAGTACAAACAACTTCACCGCCATGCCCTATCGCACGTGCCGCTCTGTCAGTCATGACACCTTTCGATGTCGAAACGATAGCTATGCCCAGGCCGCCCAAAACCTTTGGAAGTTCTTCCTTCGACTTATAAATTCTTAGCCCGGGTCTGCTGATTCTTTTTACTTTTTCAATGACGGGTCGGCCTTGATAGTATTTTAATACTATGGTCATTTCACTATGACTACCTTTCGTTTCAACACTATAGTCAGTTATGTAACCTTCATCTTTTAACACTTTTACGATGGCTACCTTCAATTTTGAAGAAGGAAGTTTAACGCTAATTTTTCCGGCAGATTGACCATTTCTAATTCTAGTCAACATATCTGCTATTGGGTCTGTCATACTCATTTCAATTCTCCAAACAGATCTTACCAACTCGCCTTAACCAAACCAGGCACATCACCACGCATGGTCGATTCTCTTAATTTATTTCGAGATAAACCGAATTTGCGATAATAGCCATGGGGACGACCGGTGATATTGCACCGGTTGCGCAAACGAGAAGCGCTCGAATCCCTAGGTAGCTTTTGTAATTGAAGATGAGCAGCTTCTTTTTCTTCAAAAGAAGCGCCGGGATTGCGAATGATTTCCTTTAACTCTTTTCGCTTGGTGTCATATTTCTTTACTAATTTGTTACGCTTGACTTCGCGCGCAATCATTGATTTTTTCGCCATTACTCGATCGCCTTTTAGTTTTTGAATGGAAAGTTAAATAGCTTCAACAAAGCCAAACCTTCTTCGTTGGTTTTTGCTGTTGTCGTAATGGTAATATCCATTCCGCGAATAGCATCAATTTTGTCATAATCAATTTCAGGAAAAATGATTTGCTCTTTGACGCCCATCGAATAATTACCACGTCCATCAAAACTCTTAGGACTCATCCCCCTGAAATCCCTAATACGAGGAATGGAAATATTAATCAAGCGATCCAAAAATTCATACATTCTATCACTACGCAAAGTGACTTTACAGCCAATCGGCATGTCATCACGTATTTTAAAACCGGCTATCGATTTTCTTGCCAAGGTTACAATCGCTTTTTGACCGGCAATTTTTTCCATATCGCCGAGAGCAGACTGTAAAATTTTCTTATCGGCAACCGCACCGCCAACACCCATATTGAGAGTGATTTTGGTAATCCGGGGCGCCTGCATAATTGATTTATAGCCGAATTGTTTCATTAATTCCGGCAGGATCTTGTCTTTATATTCAGTTTCTAGTCTAGCCATGTCTAAATAATCCTCTATTAGATATCAACAACTTCATTAGTTGATTTAAAAAACCTGACTTTTCTTCCATCTTCTAGAAACTTAAAGCCGATTCGATCCGCTTTTAGGGTTTGTGGATTGTAAATACCGATATTAGAAAGGTGTATAGGCATATCTTTATCAACGATACCACCAGCAACGCCGGCACGTGGGTTGCCTTTTTGGTGTTTTTTAACGCGATTGATCCCTTCAACCATTACCTTGTTATCTTTAAATACTTTGGTAACTTTACCGCGCTTTCCTTTATCTCTACCGGTCAATACAATGACTTCGTCGCCTTGTTTTATTTTCTGCATGATTTGATCCTTTTTATAAAACTTCAGGAGCCAGGGAAATAATTTTCATGAATTTATCCCCCCTTAATTCGCGAGTTACAGGACCAAATATGCGTGTACCGAGAGGCTGCAATTGGTTATTAAGAATGACAGCGGCATTTCCGTCGAAACGAATAACCGAACCATCAGGACGGCGAACTCCTTTACGAGTTCGTACAACCAAGGCGTTGTAAACTTCGCCTTTTTTTACTCTACCACGCGGAATTGCATCTTTAACACTGACTTTGATAATATCGCCAATGCCGGCATAACGCCGATGTGAACCGCCTAGCACTTTGATACACATGACCTTTTTTGCACCGCTATTATCGGCAACGTCAAGGTTAGTTTGCATCTGAATCATGATTAATTCCCAATTGTCTCGATATTAAATTCTTTGTGCTTATTTATTGTTGCTTTCAACAACTTCAACTAGCTTGAAGGTTTTCCTTTTAGACATTGGTCTACAAGATGTGATAGACACAATATCGCCTTCATTGCATTGATTTAGCTCATCATGAGCCATTAATTTCGTCGAACGTTTTATATATTTTCCGTAAACAGGATGCTTGACAAAACGCTCCACCAAAACGGTAATGCTTTTATCCATTTTATTACTAATGACACGACCGCTTAAAGTTCTTAACTTTTCTGTATTTTCATTCATGACTTACGCTCTCCCCAATTCATTCATAATAGTGTGGATACGGGCAATGTCACGTCTAACTTGCTTGACCTGAGCGGTCTTAGTCAACTGGCCTGTTCCTTTTTGCATCCTGAGATTGAATTGTTCTCGCGATAGCTCAAGCAGCATATCAGCTAATTCTTGTTTCGATTTTTGTCGTAATTCGGTGGCTTTCATCACATTATCGTCCGAGCTATGAATGTTGTCTTAATCGGCAGTTTTGCAGAGGCTAAAGCAAAAGCTTCTCTTGCAAGCTCTTCCGGCACACCTTGGATTTCATACAGCATGGTACCCGGCTTAATCTGAGCAACCCAATATTCTACACTACCTTTTCCTTTTCCCATCCTAACTTCTAAAGGTTTTTTGGTAATTGGCTTGTCTGGGAAGACTCTGATCCAAATTTTACCACCCCGTTTTACATGACGAGTGATTGCTCTACGTGCAGCTTCGATCTGACGGGCTGTAATCCTTCCTCTGGATGTGGCTTTTAAACCAAATTCACCGAAACTAACCGATGAGCCACGAACAGCAATACCGTTATTTCTATTTTTATGCTGCTTACGAAATTTTGTTCTTTTGGGTTGAAGCATGACTTTATCCGTTCAACTATTTTTTAGATTCTGTAACATCGGAAGCACCTTGTGCATCCATATCAAATACTTCACCTTTGAAAATCCAGACTTTGATGCCAATGATTCCATAAGTAGTATTTGCCTCGGCCGTACCATAATCAATGTCGGCTCTTAGTGTGTGCAAAGGCACACGACCTTCTCTATACCATTCGGTACGGGCAATTTCAGCGCCGTTTAAACGACCGGCAACATTGATTTTGATGCCTTCTGCGCCCAAACGCATGGTATTTGTTACCGCGCGCTTCATTGCTCTACGGTACATGATTCTTTTTTCAAGTTGCTGAGCAATACTTTCTGCTACCAAATAAGCATCTAATTCCGGCTTTCTAATTTCTTCGACATTCATCTGTACAGGAATGCCCATCATCGCCGAAACTTCTTGTCTCAATTTGTCGATGTCCTCGCCTTTTTTGCCAATTACAATACCAGGTCTGGCCGTATGAACGGTTATATGAGCATTACTTGCCGGGCGATTAATCTGAATACGACTAACAGAAGCGTGTGCAAGTTTTTTCTTGATAAATTCTCTGACTTTAAGGTCTTGATGCAGAAAAACCGGGTAATCCTGAGAGTTTGCGTACCATCTAGAAGTCCAGTCTTTAACAATTCCAAGGCGAATACCCGTTGGATGTACTTTTTGTCCCATTTTTACCTCTACTCGTATTCTGCTACTTTGATTGTTATATGACAGGTTCTTTTCAATATTTTATTGGCCCGACCTTTTGCTCTTGGTTTAAAACGCTTCATAGTCGGCCCTTCATTGACAAAAACTGTAGTAACTTTCAGTTCGTCGACATCGGCACTTTCGTTATGCTCTGCATTGGCAATCGCCGACTCAAGAACCTTTTTAATGACTCCTGCCGCGTTTTTCGTACTAAATGACAAAATGGCCAGTGCTTTTTCAACAGGCAAACCACGAATTTGATCACCTACCAACCTGGCTTTTTGTGCCGACATAGGTGCATTGCTTAATTTTGCTGAAATTTCCATCCTACACCTTACCTTGATTTTTTATCGGCCACATGCCCTTTATAGGTACGTGTCGGCGCAAATTCACCGAGTTTATGCCCTATCATATTCTCAGAAACAAGAACAGGGACGTGTTGACGCCCATTGTGGACAGCAATAGTTAAACCCAACATATCGGGAATAATCATTGATCTTCTTGACCATGTTTTAATCGGTTTCCTATTATTGGCTTTTACCGCATCCTCTACTTTTTTAAGAAGATGATGATCTATAAAAGGACCTTTTTTAATTGATCGTGGCACGCTATTTCCTCTCTATTTCTGCTTACGGCGTCTGACAATCATGTTGTCTGTGCGTTTATTTTTTCGTGTTTTATAACCTTTAGTCGGCATACCCCATGGCGAAACCGGGTGTCTGCCACCGGAAGTTCGCCCTTCACCGCCACCATGCGGATGATCCACAGGATTCATTGCGACACCGCGAACGGTCGGCCTTACGCCTCGCCAACGTTTTGCACCGGCCTTACCCAGCGAAGTTAAGTTGTGTTCTGAGTTAGAAACCTCTCCAATCACGGCTTTACAATCTGCCATGATTTTGCGCATCTCCCCTGACCTTAGTCGAATGGTTACGTAAGCGCCATCTCTAGCAACTAACTGAGCGGAGGCTCCTGCGCTTCTGGCTAACTGAGCACCTTTACCCGGCTTTAATTCAACGCAATGAATAGTAGTACCCAATGGGATATTTCTAAGCGGCATGCAATTGCCCGGTTTAACCGCAGTCGTTTCAGCGGATAAAATCTCTTGACCCTGGGTTATGCCTTTCGGGGCGATAATGTATCGACGCTCACCGTCTTTAAAGAGAATCAAAGCAATATTGGCGGTTCTGTTGGGATCGTACTCGATACGCTCAACAACAGCCGGAATATCTATTTTATTTCTTTTAAAATCAATGATCCGGTAGTGATGCTTATGACCTCCACCGACATGACGTGTGGTTATGCGCCCTTGATTATTACGCCCGCCATTTTTGCTGTTTTTATCAAGCAACTGTGCGAATGGCTTGCCTTTATGTAACTCATCGTTTTTGACACGTACAACAAACCTCGATCCAGCCGATGTAGGTTTTGATTTTACAATAGCCATGCTTTCTACCGTTTCCTATTGATCTTTTAAACTTTTTACTATTAAGCTGCCGAGAAATCTATATCGTGGCCGTCTTTGAGCTTGACATAGGCTTTTTTCCAATCGGAACGTTTGCCAAGGGTTTGACCAAACCTCTTCTTCTTCCCTTTGACATTCAGTACACGTACCGAATCGACTTTCACTTCGAACATAAGCTCGACCGCTTGCTTTATTTGATTCTTGGTCGCCTGTTTCTGAACGCTAAAAACGAACTGTTTATTTGCTTCAGCAGCAATGGTGCTTTTTTCTGAAACAACAGGGGCTCTCAAGACACTAGCCAATTTACTTTTGATTAGCTCGTTCATGCCAATCTCTCCTCTATCATTTTTACCGCCGCAGGCGTCATAATGACCTTTTCTGCCCCTACCAGCGATACCGGACTTATATTATCCGCAGAACACACTTCTAAATAAGGAATATTTCTTGAAGCCAAAGCAAGATTAAAATCTACCTCATCGGATATGATTAAAACCCGCTTGCAATCCAACCCACTCAGCTTTGCAACCATTTCTTTAGTTTTGGGCGATGAGGGGATAATCTCATTGCTGACAACTAAACGATCTTGTCTTAGCAATTCGGACAAAATTGAACGTAAGCCCGAACGAAACATTTTTTTATTCAGTTTTTGCTCAAACGATCTTGGTCTTGCTGCAAAGGTCACACCACCAGTTCTCCACAGTGGACTGCGCATTGTACCAGATCTAGCTCGTCCCGTCCCTTTTTGACGCCAAGGCTTACTACCACCTCCACTTACATCAGAGCGAGTCTTCTGTGCTTTCGTCCCGGAACGTGCACCAGCCAAGTATCTAGTCACCAATTGATGGACTAAAGTTTCATTAAAGGCTTGGCCAAAAACTTCATCGCCTACCGCGACTGCTGCGGCAGATTCATTTTCGTTAATTGCAGGAATTTGTATACTCATGATTTATCCTTCTTATTCCGCATTTTCGCAGCCGGGGTAATCACAACATCGCTGCCTTTCGCTCCAGGCACAGCCCCTTTAACCAAAATCAGATTTCGCTCGCTATCGACTGCATGGATAGTTAGGTTATCAATCGTCGTTTTGGCCGCCCCCATATGACCGGACATTTTTTTCCCTTTAAATACACGACCAGGCGTTTGACACATACCATTGGAACCGGGTGCTCTATGCGACAGTGAGTTACCGTGCGTCGCATCTTGAGTTCTGAAGTTATGCCGCTTGACTGTACCTTGATAGCCTTTACCAATGCTTGTTCCGCGGACATCTACCACCTGTCCTTGAGCAAAAATACTTGCTTGCAATTCGGAACCGGCAGAAAGATCGTCGCCTTCACCGTCATCCAGCCTGAATTCCCACAGACCTCTTCCTGCGGTTACATTCGCAGCCGCAAAATGACCTGCCATCGCTTTATTCACTCTGGATGATTTCTTTTCACCCGCAGTGACTTGTATCGCGCGATAGCCATCATTTTCGATGCTTTTTACCTGAGTTACTCGGTTAGACTCTATCTGAAGAACCGTCACGGGTACTGACGATCCATCTTCGCAAAATACTCTGGTCATACCACATTTACGACCAATTAGACCTATTGACATCTGCCAATTCCCCTACATTTAATTCAACTTTATTTGAACGTCCACACCGGCTGCCAGATCCAATTTCATCAAGGCATCGACAGTTTTTTCGGTTGGCTCGACAATATCGAGCAAACGCTTGTACGTTCTCAATTCATATTGATCGCGCGCGTCTTTATTGACATGCGGAGAGATCAAAATCGTAAACCGCTCTTTTTTGGTAGGCAGCGGAATAGGGCCTTTGACTTGCGCACCCGTTCTTTTCGCTGTTTCTACGATTTCACCTGCGGATTGATCAATTAATTTATGATCAAAAGATTTCAGGCGTATTCTAATAGTTTGACTCGTCATATTGTTTACTCGATTATTGATGCAACAACGCCCGCGCCAACGGTACGACCACCTTCACGAACCGCAAAACGCAAACCTTCTTCCATCGCAATCGGAGCAATCAATTTTACTTCGACATTGACGTTATCGCCCGGCATCACCATTTCTACGCCTTCCGGAAGATCGACCGCTCCGGTCACATCCGTGGTTCTGAAGTAAAATTGCGGACGGTATCCGTTAAAGAACGGAGTATGACGTCCGCCTTCGTCTTTCGACAATACGTAGATTTCCGCTCTGAAATGTGTATGCGGCTTAATCGTGCCTTTGTGCGCCAATACTTGCCCGCGCTCCACTTCGTCTCTTTTGGTGCCTCTTAACAAGACCCCAACGTTATCGCCCGCTTGACCTTGATCCAATAATTTACGGAACATTTCCACGCCCGTACAGGTGGTAACCGTTGTCGGTCTAATGCCGACGATCTCTACTTCTTGACCGACTTTGATGATACCGCGCTCTATACGACCAGTAACCACTGTGCCGCGACCGGAAATCGAGAACACGTCTTCAATCGGCATCAAGAATGGTTGATCGATTGCTCGCTCCGGCTCCGGAATATAGCTGTCTAACGCTTCTACCAGCTTAATAATCGACGGTACGCCGATCTCACTGGTATCACCTTCCAGAGCTTTTAATGCCGATCCGACGACCAACGGGGTGTCGTCACCCGGAAATTCGTACATGTCCAATAATTCTCTGACTTCCATTTCAACCAATTCGACCAACTCGGCATCATCGACCATATCGGCTTTGTTCAAATAAACAACGATATAAGGCACACCGACCTGACGCGCCAGCAATATATGCTCACGCGTTTGCGGCATTGGGCCGTCAGCTGCCGAGCATACTAAAATCGCTCCGTCCATTTGCGCAGCACCGGTAATCATGTTTTTGACGTAGTCGGCATGACCCGGACAGTCTACATGCGCATAGTGGCGTGCTTCTGATTCGTACTCTACGTGAGCCGTTGCGATTGTGATACCGCGCTCGCGCTCTTCGGGGGCGTTATCAATTTGATCGTAGGCTTTATAGACGCCGCCACGCGCATCCGCCATGACTTTGGTCAATGCTGCCGTTAATGTGGTTTTACCATGATCCACGTGACCGATGGTTCCTACGTTAACGTGTGGTTTTTTACGTTCGAATTTTTCTTTGGACATGATTCAATACCTTTATTTTCTATTCAATTTATGAAACTTTTTTTATGATTGCTTCTGCAATATTTGCAGGTGCTTCAGCGTATTTTTCAAATTGCATACTGTATGTTGCTCGCCCCTGTGTTGCAGATCGCAAATCAGTCGCATAACCGAACATCTCCGCCAACGGAACTTCACAACTGATAGTTTTACCTGCAGGAGTGTCGTCCATACCCTGAATGATTCCACGGCGCCTGTTTATATCACCCACAACATCACCCATGTAATCTTCCGGAGTCACGACTTCTACTTTCATTATTGGCTCCAGAAGGACCGGATCGGCTTTTTTTGCACCTTCCTTAAAGCACATTGACCCCGCGATTTTAAATGCCATCTCGCTCGAATCAACATCGTGGTACGATCCATCGAACAATGATACTTTTACATCCACCACTGGAAATCCCGCCAAAACTCCATTTTCCAATTGCTCCTGCACTCCTTTGTCAACTGCCGGTATATATTCCCTTGGAACCACGCCGCCAACAATTTCATTCACAAATTCATAACCGGAACCGGGCTCTCTCGGCTCGATTCGTAACCAGACATGTCCATATTGACCACGCCCGCCGGATTGACGTATAAATTTTCCTTCTTGTTCCACGCGTTTGCGAATAGTTTCTCTATAAGCAACTTGAGGCGCACCTACGTTAGCATCGACGCTGAACTCCCTTTTCATCCTGTCAACGATGATCTCTAGATGCAATTCACCCATCCCTGAAATGATGGTTTGCCCCGACTCTTGATCGGTATGAACACGAAATGAAGGGTCTTCTTGGGCAAGTTTCCCAAGAGCAACACCCATTTTTTCTTGGTCTGCTTTGGTTTTAGGCTCTACCGCTACTGAAATGACCGGCTCAGGAAAGTCCATTCTCTCAAGCACAATGATCGATTTCATGTCACATAAAGTATCGCCGGTAGTAACGTCTTTCAATCCTATTGCCGCCGCAATATCGCCAGCATGTACTTCTTTGATTTCCTCACGGGAATTAGCATGCATTTGCACTAATCGCCCTATACGCTCTTTCTTCTTTTTTACCGAGTTATAAACGGCATCTCCGGAGTTAAGAACGCCCGAATACACCCTAATGAAGGTTAAAACCCCAACAAACGGATCGGTAGCAATTTTAAAAGCCAGCGCAGAGAAAGGTGCATCATTGTCTGCCGGCCTTTCCTCTTCGGTCTCATCATCTTCTAGAACACCCTTAATTGCCTTGACTTCTGTAGGCGAAGGCAAATACTCGATCACTGCATCCAACATAGCCTGAACACCTTTATTTTTAAAGGCTGACCCACAAAATGCCGGCACTGCAAGATTATCTAACGTGAGTGTTCGAATACCTTTTCTTATCTCTTCTTCAGACGGCTCTATACCTTCCAGGTATTTTTCCATTAATTCATCAGAGCTTTCCGCTGCCGATTCAATCATGTGCTCTCGCCATTCTTGACAAAGCGGTAGCATTTCGACCGGAATTTCTCGCTCCTCGAAATTCATCCCTTTAGTCTCTTCGTCCCAATAAATGGCTTTCATTTTTATCAGGTCTACAACACCTTCAAATGAATCTTCAGCACCAATCGGCAACTGCATCGGAATAGGTTTGCTTCCTAAACGATCTTCAATTTGCTTAACAACCCTTAAAAAGTTAGCGCCCTGTCTATCCATTTTATTTATGAACGCCAACCTAGGCACATGGTACTTGTTAGCCTGCCTCCAAACCGTTTCCGATTGCGGCTCAACCCCGCCAACTGCGCAAAAAACAGCGCAAGCCCCATCCAGAACTCTTAGCGATCGCTCTACCTCGATCGTGAAGTCAACATGCCCTGGTGTATCAATAATATTGATCTGGTGCTCCGGAAACTGTTTACTCATGCCACTCCAAAAACAGGTCGTAGCGGCAGAAGTAATAGTAATCCCTCGTTCTTGTTCTTGCGCCATCCAATCCATAGTTGCCGCTCCGTCATGCACTTCACCAATTTTGTGTGAAACGCCTGTATAGAACAATACGCGCTCGGTAGTCGTAGTCTTTCCGGCATCAATATGCGCCATGATGCCTATATTTCGATATCGACTAATCGGTGTTTTCCGTGCCACTTTGCGCGCCTTTAGTAGCTTAAATTACCAGCGATAATGAGAAAACGCTTTATTAGCTTCCGCCATACGATGAGTTTCTTCTCGTTTCTTGGCGGCTGCACCGCGGCTTTCGAAAGCATCTAACAACTCACCAGCCAGTTTTGACGGCATGGTTTTTTCATTTCTTTTACGAGCCGCATCAATCAACCAGCGCATTGCCAAGGCTGCACGCCGGGAAGGCCTAACTTCGACAGGAACCTGATAAGTTGCCCCGCCGACACGCCTTGACTTCACCTCAACACGCGGCTGAACATTTTCCAGCGCCCGAGTCAATACTTCCAATGGCTCGGCATGACCTTTGCTTTCAATAACATCCAGCGCACCATACACAATTTTCTCGGCAACCGACTTCTTTCCGCTAGTCATTATCATATTCATAAACTTGGTCAGCATAGTACTACCAAATCTAGGATCCGGAATGACGTCTCTTTTCGCCGCTACTCTTCTTCTTGACATTTAATCCACCAAACTTCGCTTAGGCTTTAGGTCTTTTCGTTCCGTACTTCGAACGACCGCATTTTCTATTTTTGACGCCCGAAGTATCAAGACTTCCGCGAACGACATGATATCGAACACCCGGCAAATCTTTTACCCTACCGCCTCGAATCAACACAACGGAATGCTCTTGCAGATTGTGACCTTCACCACCTATGTAGCTACTCACTTCTGCACCGTTAGTCAATCGTACCCGCGCGACCTTTCTTAATGCCGAATTCGGCTTCTTGGGAGTCGTTGTATAGACTCGAGTACATACTCCGCGGCGCTGAGGACACGCTTCCAACGCCGGAACATTGCTTTTTTCTATTTTTTTAGCACGCGGCTTACGAACCAATTGGTTGATCGTGGCCATAAATTAGTTACTCCGATAATTCAGTTTACCCGCCAGACAATAAAAATAACCGCCGTACATTTTTATGCACAGCGGCCATATAATGCTTATCCTGACAAATAGCGTTAGCTCATTTGAGCAGAGCATCTTAACGCTAATTTTTAACCAGGTCAAGCCGATTTCAATTTTTCACACTTATTCAGTGTTTAAGGCTTGCTTTAACGCCTCCTCCACATCACCTGCATCTACTGATGAAACATTATCACCATCAGATGAAACTTCTATTTCTTTGTTGCGTCGTTTTCTTCTTTGCTCATGATAGGCCAATCCAGTACCCGCAGGTATCAAACGCCCAACGATGACATTTTCCTTCAAGCCATGAAGACCGTCGCTCAACCCACGCACCGCCGCATCCGTCAATACTCGAGTCGTTTCCTGGAAAGAAGCGGCCGAAATAAATGACTCTGTTGCTAACGACGCTTTAGTGATGCCTAATAAAATAGATTCAAAACTTGCCGGTATCTTGCCTTCCGCTTCCATTTTTTCATTGATTTCACGCACATAGGCTCTCTCCACTTGATCTCCTTTCAAAAATTCCGTGTCGCCGGCCGCGGTGATTTCAACTTTACGAAGCATCTGTCTAATGATTGCTTCAATATGTTTATCATTGATTTTTACACCTTGTAATCGATAAACGTCTTGAATCTCTTTCACTAAATAATTTGCTAGATCCTCAATGCCACGCAATCTTAAGATATCGTGCGGCGTCAATTCGCCTTCAGCAATAGTTTCACCCTTCTCGACGTGCTCACCTTCGAACACAGTAATGTGCCGCCATTTCGGTACCAATGTTTCGTATTGCTCTCCGCTTGCATCGGTAATAATTACCCGTTGCTTGCCTTTAGTCTCTTTACCGAAGGATATTGTGCCGGTTGTTTCCGCTAAAATCGCCGGATCCTTGGTTTTTCTTGCTTCAAATAAATCGGCAACGCGAGGTAAACCACCGGTGATATCGCGCGTTTTACTCGATTCTTGAGGAATCCTCGCCAAAACATCACCGACTTTAACCTCGTGCCCATCCTTGATGCTGACAATTGCTCCGGTCGGCAGGAAGTACTGCGCGGGAATCTCTGTTCCTGGAAGATAAATCGTCTCTCCGGCGGCATCCATTAGCTTAACCATTGGGCGTAAATCTTTACCGGCACTGCCCCTTTGTTTGGGATCGGTCACCACCAAGGAACTTAACCCTGTCACCTCGTCCGCTTGTTTTTGAACCGTTACGCCATCCATAAAGTCGAATAGGCTAACTACACCATCAACTTCGGTAATTACCGGATGTGTATGCGGATCCCAGTTGACAATAATCTCTCCGCCATTAATTTTACTGCCATCCTGGACCGACAAAACCGCACCATAAGGAATTTTATAGCGCTCACGTTCACGGCCATATTCGTCGATGATACCGATTTCACCGGATCTAGAAACCGCAACCAAATTCCCTTCGCGATTCGTAACGGTCTTGAGGTTACTCAACTTAACGGTTCCGGCCGATTTAACTTGCACATTACTGATCGCTGCCGATCTCGAAGCTGCACCGCCAATATGGAAAGTACGCATAGTCAACTGCGTCCCCGGCTCGCCGATGGATTGTGCAGCAATGACACCCACTGCTTCGCCGCTATTGACTAAATGCCCTCTAGCTAAGTCTCGACCATAACATGCGGCACAGACGCCATGACGATTTTCACAAGTAATAACCGAACGCACATAGACTTGATCGACACTATTTTCTTCAAGCACCGACACCCAGTATTCATCAAGCAAGGTTCCACTTTTAACGACCACTTTTTCGCCTGCAGCATCCATGACGTCGTTAATGACTACACGACCTAACACACGCTCAGCCAATGGCTCGACAACATCGCCGCCTTCGATAATCGGCGTCATCGACACCCCTTGCGTCGTTCCGCAATCGTCGCCCGTAATAACCAAATCCTGAGCGACATCGACCAAACGCCGCGTCAAATAACCCGAGTTGGCTGTTTTCAAAGCTGTATCGGCAAGCCCTTTCCGTGCGCCGTGAGTCGAAATAAAGTACTGTAATACGTCTAGACCTTCCCTGAAATTAGCGGTAATCGGCGTTTCGATAATCGAACCGTCCGGCTTGGCCATCAAGCCGCGCATACCGGCCAACTGTCTAATCTGTGCAGCGGAACCCCGAGCACCTGATTCGGCCATCATGAAAATTGAGTTGAACGATTTCTGAGTAACCTTGTTTCCATCGGCATCTTCGATTTCCTCAACGCCCAATCCATCCATCATGACTTTCGCAACTTGATCATTTGCGTGTGACCAGATGTCAACTACTTTGTTGTATCGCTCACCGTCAGTTACTAAACCAGACGAGTATTGCCGCTGTATCTCGTTAACTTCCGAATTAGCCGTATTGATGATTTCTTCTTTTTTTGCCGGTATCGCCATATCTTCTATGCCAAATGAAACACCGGAACGTGTTGCATAACGAAATCCGAGATACATCAATTGGTCGGCCAAAATGACTGTTTCCTTGATACCTAAATGCCGGTAGCAATAATTGATCAGTCGCGATATATTTTTCTTCGTCATATCGCAATTGACTATCTCGTACGGCATACCTTCGGGAACAATTTCCCAGATCAATGCTCGGCCAACCGTCGTTTCGACGCGATAGGTTTTTTGTTCGGAAACGCCTCTATCGGTCTTTATTCTTTCAGTAATTCTTAATTGAATCTTGGCCTGTAAGTCGACACTTTTAAATGCTAAGGCTTTATGTACTTCGTCTGTTGAAACAAAGATCGATCCGTTCCCTTTGGCATTGACTTTCTCTCGACTTATAAAATAGAGCCCTAAAACCACGTCCTGAGACGGGTTAATAATCGGCTCACCGCTTGCCGGAGACAAAATATTATTGGTCGCCATCATCAACGTTCTGGCTTCAAGTTGAGCCTCTATCGATAACGGGACATGCACCGCCATTTGGTCGCCGTCAAAATCGGCATTAAAAGCACTACAAACCAAAGGATGCAACTGTATCGCTTTACCTTCGATTAAGATTGGCTCGAACGCTTGTATCCCTAAGCGATGCAAGGTCGGCGCCCTGTTTAACAAAACCGGATGCTCGCGAATGACTTCTTCGAGAATATCCCAAACCTCGGCACCTTCTCGCTCAACCATTTTCTTCGCGGCTTTAATGGTTGTGGCAAGCCCTCTTAATTGCAATTTGCTAAAGATGAACGGCTTGAACAATTCCAAAGCCATTTTTTTAGGCAACCCGCACTGGTGTAACCGCAGGGTCGGCCCGACTACGATAACGGAACGCCCGGAATAATCGACACGTTTACCCAACAGGTTTTGCCTGAAACGGCCTTGCTTACCCTTAATCATATCGGCAAGAGATTTAAGCGGCCTTCTATTGGTACCGGTGATTGCCCTACCTCTACGGCCGTTATCGAGCAAAGCATCGACCGACTCTTGCAACATTCGCTTTTCGTTTCGAACGATAATATCCGGCGCGTTTAAATCCAACAAACGATTGAGCCGGTTATTCCTGTTAATGACGCGACGATAGAGATCGTTTAAATCCGACGTGGCAAATCGCCCGCCATCTAAAGGCACCAAAGGTCTCAATTCCGGAGGCAAAACCGGCAATACTTGCATAATCATCCATTCAGGACGATTTTTAGAGCTCAACAGCGATTCGATTACTTTTAAGCGTTTAGAAAACTTTTTAATCTTAGTTTCTGAATTGGTACCGTTGATCTCTTCGCGTAAACGATTGATTTCGCCGTTCAGATCGATCGCTTTGAGTAAATCAAAAACGGCTTCGGCACCCATTTTCGCAACGAAATCATCGCCAAATTGCTCGACGGCATCGAGATACTCGTCATCGGTCAGCAACTGCCCTTTATTAAGCGGCGTTACGCCCGGATCAAGCACAACGAATGACTCGAAATACAAGACGCGCTCAATTTCACGAAGCGTCATGTCTAGTAGCAGCGCAATCCTCGATGGCAAGGACTTTAAAAACCAAATATGAGCGACCGGACTGGCCAATTCAATGTGTCCCATTCTTTCTCGACGCACTTTCGAAAGCGTGACTTCAACACCGCATTTCTCACAGATAACGCCTCTGTGTTTCAGTCTTTTATATTTTCCGCATAAACATTCATAATCGCTCACAGGGCCAAAAATTTTGGCACAAAACAATCCATCTCGTTCCGGCTTAAAAGTTCGATAATTTATTGTTTCAGGCTTTTTAACTTCTCCGTAAGACCACGAACGAATCATGTCAGGAGACGCCAAACCTATGCGAATTGAATCAAAATCATCGGCGCGACCTTGGCGCTTTAAAAAGTTCATTAAATCTTTCAAGAGCTTATCCTCTCTAAATGGTTTCCGGCGCGTGTCCGGAACGGGTAGTCAAATTAAGGTAAATAATCGAACTCAATCGCTTTCTAACTCAATATTGACACCGAGTGAACGTATTTCTTTGATCAAGACGTTGAACGATTCCGGCATGCCAGCTTCCATCTTGTGGTCGCCATCGACGATATTTTTATACATTTTGGTTCTACCTGTTACATCATCAGATTTCACGGTCAACATTTCCTGCAAGGTGTAAGCCGCTCCATAAGCCTCAAGCGCCCAGACCTCCATCTCCCCGAAGCGCTGGCCACCGAACTGCGCCTTTCCACCAAGCGGTTGCTGAGTGACTAAGCTGTACGGACCTGTTGATCGAGCATGCATCTTATCGTCAACCAGATGGTTCAATTTCAGCATATACATGTAGCCAACTGTGACTTCTCGCTCGAAAGGCTCCCCGGTCAATCCATCATAGAGTGTGGTTTGACCATGTTCGGGATAATCAGCCAGTCTCAGCATGGTTTTAATTTCATCTTCGGTAGCGCCATCGAACACCGGAGTAGCCATCGGCACACCACCGACCAAATTATGTGCTAATTCTAAAATCTCTTTATCGGATAAGGAATTCAAGTCCTCTTTGCGACCGCTGCTATTATAGATTTTTTCTAAAAACTCTCTAATTTCAACGATTTTTGCTTGGGCCTCGAGCATTTTACCTATCTTGATCCCCAAACCTTTAGAGGCCCAACCCAAATGGGTTTCCAACACCTGCCCCACATTCATGCGTGACGGAACCCCAAGCGGATTCAATACGATATCGACCGGATTTCCATCGGCAGTATATGGCATGTCTTCGATCGGTCTAATCATAGAAATAACCCCTTTATTTCCATGCCGCCCGGCCATTTTATCGCCAGACTGAATTCTTCTCTTGACCGCCAGATAAACCTTAACCATTTTAAGAACACCAGGAGGCAAATCGTCGCCCATGGTGATCTTTTTGCGTTTCACATCAAACTTGACGTCGAAATCCTTTCTCTGCTGTTCGATTTGCTCGACGACTCCTTCCAATTGGACATTGATGTTTTCATCTTCCATTTTGATTTGCAGCCATTGAGAAGGTCTCAATTTGTCCAGATATTCTTGATTAACAACAGTACCAGACGCTAAATTATCAGGCCCGGACAAAGCTTTCTTGCCGACAATCATTCTAGCGACTCGCGCAAAAATATCCTTTTCGACAATTTTCAGCTGATCATCCAGATCTTTTCTATAACGCTTGATTTGGTCTTCTTCGATTTCGAGAGCACGCTTATCCTTCTTAACACCATCTCGTGTAAAGACCTGGACATCGATAACGGTCCCTTCAACGCCGTTCGGTACTCTTAATGACGTGTCTTTAACATCCGCCGCTTTCTCACCGAAAATTGCACGTAATAGTTTTTCCTCTGGTGTTAATTGCGTCTCACCTTTCGGTGTCACTTTCCCGACCAGAATATCGCCGCCTTTGACCTCGGCACCCACATAAACGATTCCGGACTCATCCAATTTCGATAACGCTTCTTCGCTGACGTTAGGAATGTCAGCGGTAATCTCTTCCGGATTATATTTAGTATCCCGAGCAACACAGGTTTTTTCTTCAATATGAATGGTCGTAAAACGATCTTCTTTAACAACACGCTCGGAAACTAAAATCGAATCCTCGAAGTTGTATCCATTCCAAGGCATAAAAGCCACAAGCATATTTTGACCTAAAGCCAATTCGCCGATATCGGTCGAGGGTCCATCAGCTAATATATCCCCGGCATTGACGATGTCGCCAAGCTTAACCAATGGTTTTTGGTTAATACAGGTATTTTGGTTGGATCTTGTGTACTTGGTCAGATTATAAATATCGACACCCGGCTCACCTGCTTCGGTTTCCGCATCGTTTACTCTGACCACAATTCTGGCGGCATCGACAGCCTCAATAGTCCCGCCTCTCGTTGCCACGACAGCCACCCCGGAATCCTTTGCCACCGTGCGTTCCATACCCGTACCCACTAACGGCTTCTCGGCTCTTAGTGTCGGAACCGCTTGACGTTGCATATTGGAACCCATTAATGCCCGATTCGCGTCATCGTGCTCTAAGAACGGGATAATAGACGCGGCAACCGAAACTATTTGTTTTGATGATACGTCCATGTATTGGACGGTATCGGACATCGCCAACGTAAATTCATCTTTATAACGGCAGGATACCAAGCCTTCCTTTAATCGCCCGTTTTCATCCACCGGCACGGAAGCCTGAGCAATCACAAACTCCCCTTCTTCGATCGCCGAAAGATACTCAACTTGATCGGTCAATTTACCGTCGACAACTTTTCTGTAAGGTGTTTCAAGAAAGCCATATTCATTGGTACGTGCATACACGGCCAATGAGTTGATCAAACCAATATTCGGCCCCTCCGGAGTTTCGATCGGGCAAACGCGTCCGTAATGCGTGGTATGAACATCACGCACCTCGAAGCCGGCACGTTCGCGCGCCAATCCACCCGGGCCCAAAGCCGATACCCGGCGCTTGTGCGTAACTTGAGAAAGCGGATTATTTTGATCCATGAACTGTGACAGCTGGCTTGAGCCGAAAAACTCTTTAACCGCCGCAGATACCGGTTTCGCGTTGATAATTTCCTGCGGCATCAGGCCTTCGGAATCGGCTAATGTCAGCCGTTCTTTAACCGCACGTTCTACCCTGACCAAGCCAACTCGGAATTGGTTCTCGATCATCTCGCCAACCGAACGGACTCTTCGGTTACCCAAATGATCGATATCATCGACATTACCGTTTCCGTTTCGGATATTGATCAATTCCTTTAATACATCAATGATGTCTTCCTTGCTGAGCGTCCCCTCTCCGGTTGTTTCTTGACGACCCAGGCGCCGATTGAACTTCATGCGCCCAACCGTCGATAAATCGTAGCGGTCATCGGTAAAAAACAAGTTTTGAAATAGATTTTCTGCCGATTCTTTTGTCGGCGGCTCACCCGGCCTCATCATGCGGTAAATTTCTACTAATGCTTCCAGCTGCGTGCTACTCGTGTCCAAGCGCATCGCATTAGAAATATACGGCCCTTTATCCAGATCGTTAACATAAATCGTATTTAGTTCTTGTATACCGCTATCAATAACTTTATCGAGCAATTCTTCGGTTATTTCGTCATTGACATTGGCAATAAGCTCACCAGTCGATTCATCGATCAGATTATGGCTTAATATTTTTCCGTGTAAATAACTTTTAGGGACTTCGATTTGAGTGACCCCAGCATCTTTTAATTGGCGTATATGTTTTGCCGTAATCCGTCGTCCTTCTTCGATAAGAACCTTTCCGTCATGCTTAAAATCGAATGCGGCAATTTCGCCCCTCAAACGCTCCGGCACTAAATCAAACAAACAACTACCGTCAGCCAAGACAAAGCGATTGGTTTCGAAGAAGATATCCATCATTTCTTCGTTGTTATAACCCAGCGCTCTTAGCAAGATCGTTGCGGGAATCTTTCTACGTCTATCTATTCTGACATAGACACAGTCTTTATGATCGAATTCGAAATCAAGCCAAGAACCGCGATAAGGTATAACTCGTGCGTTGAATAATAATTTTCCTGATGAATGCGTTTTTCCTTTATCGTGATCAAAAAACACGCCCGGAGAGCGGTGCAACTGAGAAACGATTACCCGCTCGGTTCCGTTGATGACGAAAGTACCGTTATCGGTCATTAACGGTAACTCACCCATGTAGACTTCCTGCTCCCGGATATCCTTAACAACTTTCGTACTTCCAGGTGCGTCCTTATCGTAAATAACTAAGCGCACCAACACTCGCAGTGGCGCTGCAAAAGTTGCACCTCTTTGCTGACACTCCCTGACATCGAATGTCGGCTCTCCTAACCGGTATTTTACATATTCCAGAACCGCATACCCGGAATGACTTTCTATTGGAAAAACACTGGAAAAAGCAGCATGCAAGCCTACGTTCAACCTTTTTTCCGGCGACATACCGGATTGCAGGAAACTTGCGTAGGAATTGATCTGCGTCGCTAAGAGATATGGCACATCAAGTACTTCTGTACCTTTGCCAAAGTTGTTACGAATGCGTTTTTTTTCGGTAAAAGAGTAGGCCATATTGCTTCCATACCTATTTCATCAGGAATTATTTTTTGCCGCCTATTAATAAGCGGCAAAAGGCCGATGACAAAATGTCACCAGCCATACTAAGAGGCTTAATGCCTTAAAAATCGTGTCAAAATTGTTACTTAATTTCGACTGAAGCACCCGCTTCTTCAAGATCCTTTTTGACAGCTTCGGCTTCGGCTTTACTAACGCCTTCTTTCAACGTAGTCGGCGCACCTTCAACAGCGTCTTTCGCTTCTTTCAAGCCCAGACCCGTGATTCCGCGAACTGCTTTAATAGCGGCCACTTTATTAGCGCCGGCTGCAGTCAGAATAACATCGAATTCGGTTTGTTCTTCAGCTACCGCTGCAGCGGCTGCCGCCGGTGCTGCCGCCATCACAGCCGCCGATACGCCGAATTTCTCTTCCATCGCCGAAATTAAATCAACGATTTCCATAACCGTCATGTTAGAGACCGCTTCCAAGATATCTTCTTGTGAAATTGCCATTATGTATTTCCTCTAAAATAGATTTAAAACTGGTTAAAAAAAGGTTATGCCGCTTCTTTAAGGTCTTTAAGTGCAGCCAATGTCCGTGCAAGCTTACCAACCGGAGCTTTCATGACCGACATCAACATACTAATTCCTTGATCGCGTGTCGGCAGTCTTGCCAGTCTTTCAAGTTCATTAGCATCATATGCCTGCCCACCGATTGCCACTATTTTAGTGACAAGCTTGTTATGACTTTTTGCAAACTCATGGATTAATCTCGCCGCACAACCTGGATCTTCCATCGAAAACGCTAGCAATAACGGACCAACTAAGCCTTCTTGCATGCATTCGAATTCTGTTCCGGCTATGGCTCTTTTTGCCAATGAGTTTTTCACAACCCGCAGATAAACACCCGTCTCTCTAGCAGTTTTCCGTAATTCGGTCATTTCCGACACGGTTAAACCGCGATATTCCGCCGCGACGGCGGAATGGGCTTTAGCGGCGAATTCGGCAACCTCTTCGACGACAGCTTTCTTGCTATCTAAATTTAGTGCCACAATTTACCTCCGGTACATTTCTGATTTTTAATCAGAATCAATAAAACGCATCTTCAGTAGATGCCCCTTACGGTCCCTTTCACCAGCTTTGCGGTTCCAGCTTCCGTCTACGCAGGAAAATTAAGTTTTACAACACCTGCGGTCTTTGACGGTTGCCGGCATTTCCGGCAACCCAAAGTTTTTGCCCTTAACCGGCAAGTCCGCTCTGATCGATCCAAAGCCCTGGACCCATGGTCGAAGACAGTGTAATTTTTTTCATATAAACACCTTTCGCGGCACTCGGCTTAGCTTTACGCAAATCAGCCAATAATGCTTCCAGATTTTGCTGAATGGCTGTCGCATCAAAATCTACCTTACCAATTGAGCAGTGTATGATCCCAGACTTGTCTGTTCGATAACGCACTTGCCCTGATTTTGCGTTTTTAACTGCGGTTGCAACATCCGGCGTAACTGTTCCGACTTTAGGATTTGGCATTAAGCCTCTTGGGCCCAAAATCTGTCCCAACTGGCCAACCACTCTCATCGCATCGGGAGAAGCGATCACCACGTCGAAATTCATTTCACCTTTTTTAACCTGATCAGCTAAATCGTCCATACCGACGATGTCGGCACCTGCTTCTTTCGCCGCATCGGCATTGGCACCTTGAGTAAAAACCGCGACTCTTACTGTTTTTCCGGTTCCATTTGGCAATACGGTAGCGCCACGCACATTTTGATCTGATTTCCTTGGATCGACGCCTAGGTTGACACTGACATCGATCGACTCGACAAACTTGCTGTTACCAAGCTCTTTCAGTAAACCAACCGCTTCGTTGACCGAATATTGTTTGCTTCTGTCTACTTTTGACTTTATCAGTTTTGCTTTTTTAGTCAGCTTTGCCATTACACGCCCTCCACATTCAGGCCCATACTACGAGCACTTCCGGCAATTGTTTTAACTGCGGCATCCAAGCTTGCCGCATTTAAATCTTCCATTTTTGTCTTGGCTATTTCTTCAAGCTGCTCGCGCGTCACTGTGCCAATTTTCACTTTATTCGGCGTACTGCTCCCGCTCTTAACACCAACCGCTTTTTTCAACAGGATCGAAGCAGGCGGAGTTTTAGTAATAAAGGTAAAACTACGATCGCTATAAACAGTGATAACAACCGGAGTAGGTAACCCTTTTTCCAATTCTTGAGTTTTTGCATTAAAGGCTTTACAAAACTCCATAATGTTGACACCATGCTGACCTAATGCAGGTCCAACCGGTGGACTGGGATTCGCTTCGCCTGCTTTTACTTGCAACTTTATGTATGCATTGATTTTTTTTGCCATTATTTACTCCAAAACGGGTGCAAACGCTTTTCAGCTCCCCTAATAAACAAAAATCCCGGACACAGTCATATCCAGGATTTTAAAAAATTTATTTGACGCTTTTTATGATTTTTCAACTTGATTAAAGTCTAGCTCTACCGGTGTCGATCTACCGAAAATCAAAACCGAAATTCTTAGCTTACTCTTTTCGTAATTAACTTCCTCTATCGTTCCGTTGAAATCTTTAAATGGGCCGTCATTGACTCTTACGACCTCACCGACCTCAAACAAAACTTTCGGCCTTGGCTTGTTAACCCCTTCCTCGACTCTATTTAAGATAGACATCGCTTCTTTTTCTGATATAGGGGCAGGTTTATCGGAAGTCCCTCCAATAAATCCTAACACTCTAGGAACATCTCTAACCATATGCCATGTTTCATCGGTCAACTCCATCTGCACCAGGACATAGCCGGGAAAAAACTTACGTTCGCTTTTGCGTTGCTGACCCATTCGCATTTCGACAACTTCTTCTGTAGGCACCAGAATTTTACCGAAATACTGTCCTAGCCCTTCTCGTTTTATCCTTTCTTCTAATGCTTCTTTTACTTTATTTTCAAAGTTCGAATAAGCATGAACGACATACCAACGTAGTGCCATTTATTATCCTCCTTGACCGGTCAATAAACGCACACCCCAGAACAAAAACATATCAAGCAACCAAAGTATTACGCCAACGATTAGAACCATTGCAAAGACCATTAAAGTCGTTCGCATTGTTTCTTGGCGCGTTGGCCAAACGACTTTTCTTACTTCTTGCTTCGATTCCAGTGCAAAATTCCAAAATCCTTGACCTATCCGAGTCGTTAACATTAGCCCCATCGCAATTAGCACGATAACGACTAGCGAGAGAACCCTATATAATAAGGCATATTCGGAAAAGTAGTAAAAACCCGCAAGACCTGCAATAACAAAAACAATTGAGAAAACTTGCTTAACAACATCACCTACCGATGCTGAGGGTTCAACTTGTGTACTCATGATTGTTATTACGATTTATAGTTATTGTATTTTTCTGATGGCAGGCCAGGAGGGAATCGAACCCCCAACCTGCGGTTTTGGAGACCGCTGCTCTGCCAATTGAGCTACTGACCTAATTCAGAAAATATTAAAATGTTATAAGCGCTTTCGTTATTCAATAATCGAAGCAACAACGCCCGCGCCAACGGTACGACCACCTTCACGAACCGCAAAACGCAAACCTTCTTCCATCGCAATCGGAGCAATCAATTTTACTTCGACATTGACGTTATCGCCCGGCATCACCATTTCTACGCCTTCCGGAAGATCGACCGCTCCGGTCACATCCGTGGTTCTGAAGTAAAATTGCGGACGGTATCCGTTAAAGAACGGAGTATGACGTCCGCCTTCGTCTTTCGACAATACGTAGATTTCCGCTCTGAAATGTGTATGCGGCTTAATCGTGCCTTTGTGCGCCAATACTTGCCCGCGCTCCACTTCGTCTCTTTTGGTGCCTCTTAACAAGACCCCAACGTTATCGCCCGCTTGACCTTGATCCAATAATTTACGGAACATTTCCACGCCCGTACAGGTGGTAACCGTTGTCGGTCTAATGCCGACGATCTCTACTTCTTGACCGACTTTGATGATACCGCGCTCTATACGACCAGTAACCACTGTGCCGCGACCGGAAATCGAGAACACGTCTTCAATCGGCATCAAGAATGGTTGATCGATTGCTCGCTCCGGCTCCGGAATATAGCTGTCTAACGCTTCTACCAGCTTAATAATCGACGGTACGCCGATCTCACTGGTATCACCTTCCAGAGCTTTTAATGCCGATCCGACGACCAACGGGGTGTCGTCACCCGGAAATTCGTACATGTCCAATAATTCTCTGACTTCCATTTCAACCAATTCGACCAACTCGGCATCATCGACCATATCGGCTTTGTTCAAATAAACAACGATATAAGGCACACCGACCTGACGCGCCAGCAATATATGCTCACGCGTTTGCGGCATTGGGCCGTCAGCTGCCGAGCATACTAAAATCGCTCCGTCCATTTGCGCAGCACCGGTAATCATGTTTTTGACGTAGTCGGCATGACCCGGACAGTCTACATGCGCATAGTGGCGTGCTTCTGATTCGTACTCTACGTGAGCCGTTGCGATTGTGATACCGCGCTCGCGCTCTTCGGGGGCGTTATCAATTTGATCGTAGGCTTTATAGACGCCGCCACGCGCATCCGCCATGACTTTGGTCAATGCTGCCGTTAATGTGGTTTTACCATGATCCACGTGACCGATGGTTCCTACGTTAACGTGTGGTTTTTTACGTTCGAATTTTTCTTTGGACATTTTACTTTCCCGAAAAAGCTTTTATTGTTGCAAATATATGGAGCCCATAACCGGATTTGAACCGGTGACCTCTTCCTTACCAAGGAAGTGCTCTACCTACTGAGCTATATGGGCAGAAACCACCGATCATCTGGAGCGGGTGATGGGAATCGAACCCACGTGACCAGCTTGGAAGGCTGGAGTTCTACCATTGAACTACACCCGCAATTTTAAATTCAAACAGGATGGTGGAGGGGGGAGGATTCGAACCTCCGAAGGCAGAGCCGGCAGATTTACAGTCTGATCCCTTTGGCCACTCGGGAACCCCTCCAAAACCAGGAGCAGGCCATTCTTACAAAATCTAACGACCTTGTCAACAAGAACAACCCTTTTTTGCGTTTTTTTCAATATTCAACTTATAAAACGCAAATTACAAACTTTTTAATTGCCTGCGAACTAACTTACACAAGCAATTTTTATACGCTTATTCTTCAGCTTCAGCTGAGGTCTCGCCTTTCTCAACTCTAGGCGGCACTACTGTCACCACCGAAACATCCGCGTCATGGTCATCGCCATGCGACAAAGCCAAAAACTCAACACCCTTCGGCGCAGCTAACTGAGAAACATGCAATGTTTCGCCAAGATTCAAACTCGACAAATCCACCTCAATATACTCAGGTAGATCCTCCGGCAAACACGCAACCTCTATATCGACCAAATTATGCATAACCACACCGCCTAATTTAGCTCCAACACAGACATCCTCATTAATAAAATGAAGAGGAACTTGCGCTTTTAGCTTTTCATTTGCCGTTACGCGCAAGAAATCCAGGTGCAGCACTCTAGCCTTGGCCGGATGCCTTTGAACAGCCTTGAGGATTGCCTTTTCCGCTTTACCCGCAACGACTACGTCCAAGATATGCGAATATACAGCCTCGTGAGCGAGATGCTTAACAACCTCATTATGATCCAGAACCAACATTTCAGGATCAGCCTCTCCGCCATAAATTACCGCAGGCACTTTTCCTTGCCGACGAACCGACTTAGCCGAAGCAGTTCCGGGCTTTTTCCGAGCTTCCGCCACGAATTCAAATACACTTGACATTACATTCTCCAAAGCTGTGCATCTATACACTTCGCTAATTTATCAATCCACATACAACGAACTAACCGACTCACCGACAGCGATACGCCTTATCGTTTCCGCCAACATTTCGGCAACGCTGAGCTGCCGAATTTTACCAATGCGACTTGCTTCTAAGCTCAACGGTATCGTATCGGTTACGACCAACTCGTCCAAAACTGAATCTCGCAAATTATCAATTGCTCTTCCAGAAAGAACAGCATGCGTACAGTAAGCTACAACCTTGACTGCACCATGACCCTTCAATGCTTCCGCCGCATGGCACAGGGTACCGGCAGTATCGACAAGATCATCGATCATGACACAGGTACGACCCTCAACATCGCCGATGATATGCATTATCTCGGAGACATTGGCTTTCGGACGCCTTTTATCTATTATAGCCAAGTCGGCATCATCAAGCCGTTTTGCCAGAGCTCTCGCTCTTACGACCCCGCCCACATCAGGCGAGACAACTATTAAATTCTTATATTTTTGCCGCCATACATCACCCAGTAAAATTGGCGACGCATACACGTTATCGACAGGAATATCGAAAAAACCCTGAATCTGATCTGCATGAAGGTCAACGGTCAATACCCGGTCCGCACCCGCCTCACCTATCATTTTGGCGACTAACTTAGCACTGATCGGAACCCTTGCCGAACGCGACCGCCTATCCTGTCTTGCATAACCATAATACGGCATAACTGCCGTTATTCGAGATGCCGATGCCCGACGGAACGCGTCGATCATCACCAACAACTCCATTAAATTCTCATTTGTCGGCGAACAAGTCGGTTGAATGACAAAGACATCCTTGCCCCTTATATTCTCCTCAACCTCAACCGCAACCTCACCGTCACTAAATCTTCCCACTGTGGCCATACCGAGCCGCATACTAAGCTTTTTAACAATACCTTCCGACAATGGCAGATTCGCATTACCGGAAAACACCATTAAAGAGGCGTCACTCATTCAGGCACTCCCAGATTGAATTAATTTGCTGTTTAGGTAATGGCTGGGCCGCCAGGATTCGAACCTGGGTATGCGGGGATCAAAACCCCGTGCCTTACCGCTTGGCGACGGCCCAAATACTTAGATATACTTACCAGTCTTAAGCATCATTCAGACTTGAGTACAACGGAGATCTGTTCATTCCTTTACACAGATAGGATTGCCACTTTCTACTCAGTGACAAATACGCTTTTTTAGCTGCCAACTCTGTATCAAACTGAGCAAAAACGCATGCTCCTGTACCTGTCAATCTTGCTTCGGAGAAATCGGACAACTCCCGCAAAGCCCCATCAACAGACGGGTAAAACTTGCGCACAACATCTAAACAATCGTTTTGGTGTTGCCCTGCAATAAAGTCGGCTATTTTGATTGATTTACTGTCCCTTGTCAAATCTTTTGATGAAAAAATTTCTTTTGTATCGACATGACAATCCGGCTTCAGCACCACGACCCATTTTTCCGGCACTTCAATTTCCTGAAGCACCTCACCTACGCCTTCCGCCCAGGCGCTATGCCCAAAAACAAAAATCGGCACATCCGCACCTAATCGCAAACCTAATTGCATAAGCCGTTCACGGGAAAGACGTAACCGCCACAAATCGTTAAGCGCGACCAAAGTCGTAGCCGCATCGGAACTCCCCCCGCCTAAGCCGCCGCCCATAGGCAGGTGCTTTTCAATCTCAATGACCACCCCCCCCTTATAACCGGTTTCATCTTTTAACAAACGAGCGGCCCGATAGGTTAAATCCTGGTCTTCCGGAACCCCGGGAAGGGGATTCCGCAACGAAATCACCGAATCACTTATAGGCCGAAATACCAGCCAATCACATAAATCAATGAACTGAAATACCGTTTGTAGCAAATGATAACCATCTTCTCTTTGCCCTACAATTCTTAGCATTAAATTTAATTTTGCCGGCGCGGGCCATCTTTTATTCACCTCACTCATGCGTATTCCATTGATCTATTATTAGCTTTAATTTCACTTCCGGATTGGAAACATCAATTTTGTAGGGCAACACCCCTCGATCGGTTTTTTGCATCTTCCTATATCGGATCGTCCAGTTATCCTGAATAAAACCATTGCCGATATTTTCGAACGACTCATTCGGATCGGTCAATCCTACCACCCAGTACCGCAATGATCTCAATGGCACATAAAAGCCCAATTGTTCGGTTATAAACTCATCGGACCAATCATAATATCTGACCGCACCTTCGCCACGATCGACATCGACATAATCATCGGCAATATGAATATTAACCGCTCCCTGACCGAAAGGCCCCGAAATACGAATCATCTCATCGCTATCCGCACGTCGCCATTCTATAGCGGCCGCCCACGAATCACTTCGAGCCGTTAACGATACACGCCCATCCAAGCTCCATTCCTGCAATTGATAAAACCCATCCCGCCCCGACTCCGAATAAACCGCCAAGTCTTTAACCGGCAAGGCTGAACATCCTGTCAAAACCGACAAAACCAACACAAGCCATCCATAGAGGTATTTTTTGCATTGACTTTTCATTCAGCGTCAAGAATGCGCCGCTGAAAATCCAAAAGATATTCATCCTCCGGCGACTTTTTTATCGTCTGTTCGAATAATTTCTTCGCCTCATCCTTGCGACCCAAGGCCCATAAGACTTCCGCCAAATGCGCCGCAATTTCGTTCTCCTGCTGCTTAGAATAAGCCTTCTGCAAATATTCTAAAGCCTTTTCATAATTGCCCAACTTAAATTGCAACCATCCGTAACTATCGATAATGACCGCCTCATCCGGCTGCAATTCCAGAGCCTTTTCAAGATAGACCCGCGCCTCCTCGTATCGGTCGGTTCTATCAGCCAAGGTATAACCCAAGGCATTTAAGGCACTCACATCATCGGGATACTGTGCCAGTATCTTTCTTAAATCCTGTTCCAGCACGTCGAGACGATCAATACGCTCTGAAACTAAAGCCCGGGTATATAACAATTCCTTTTGTTCGGGCATTTCTTCGATCGCCTTGCTTAACAAATCGAACGACTTGATATATTGCTTTTGTTCGTTATAAAACTCCGCTTCTAACAACAGCGCACGCATCTTTTCATCGGCAGACCGAGCGCGAAGGCGGCTTATCCGTTCGGAGGCCTCTTCAAATTGCTTATCTTTAATCAGTAGCGATATCCCCGCAGCCGCGGCATCGAAGCGCAAACTCCCCCTCGATACCCTATCGAACCAAACCAGAGCATCGCTATTTCTGCCATCTCGAACCGCAATTCTACCCAGATAAAAGCTTGCCTGATCACTCCATTCAGGATATGGAATCAAGCCCTTAAACAAGGATTCCGCTTTATCATCTCTCTCCATCTGTAGATTAACCAGCGCCAAAGAGAAACGCGATTCAAAATCCTCAGGCTCATCATCAATGATATCGAGATAAAGCCTGCCGGCTTCTTCATACTCGCCTAGTTTAACCAAGACTTGGGCCAACAATTTCTTGACCTTCAAGCTATCTTGATTTTGATCCAATAAATCCGTTAGATAAATCCTTGCATTAGCCAAATCACCTGAAAAAGCCGCTATTTGCGCCCTAAATAACAAAGCCTTTTCCCAATCCGGACGCAATTCAATGGCTTGGTCAATTTTCCGTTGCGCCAATACATTACTGTTTAACTGCATTGCCAACATGGCCTGAATAAAAAAAACAGTGGCTTCTTCCGGCCTTTGCTCGGCAAGATCTTCCAATACATCATAAACAAAAGTTGTATTACCTTTTTGACCCAACGCCCTAATTAACTCGACAACCGCATCTTCAAAACCCTCCGAATCCATGTCCAACAAAAACAGGGCATGCTCGATAGCCGATGGCTTTACTTCCTTTCTTAAGGCCGACAGTAAGGCAATCTTTCTTGCTGTTAAATTATCAGGCTCCTGTTTCAACCAAAGCTCGACAGCCTCATCGCCTCGTTCGCTATCTTTAATGTATAGCGCTATCTTCGCCGCACGCTCGGTCAACCTAACATCATTGACACGCTTTGCGGCCTCAAGATACCCCTCCAGGGCAACATCGTATTGCCCTCGTTGCCCGGCAATTTCAGCAGCCAGCAACATATACATAATGTCCGGCTCAATAGCAGTTTTAGGCTCCGCAGATTCGACACCTTGCTCGCCATGAGAACTCTGTGAATACTCGTCAAGATCATCCATGGCTCGCCCTCTTTCCTGAGAGGAACCGCAACCACTAAGAAAAACAAGGGCTATTACGGCAATTAACTTATAATTCGACACACTCACATCCTTCATATTTTGCAATACAGTTTTGCAATAGATTAGCAGAAAAACATTTCAGTTCGGATAGTTGTTTTACTGCATTTGAATAAAACTTAATTATTTAATTAAAATATTAAAAAATTTGACTAAAAAAATATTTTTGGCAAACAATGGCGCGCCACGGAAAACTAACCTATGACGAAATTGAAATCCGCTAAGTTCAATCGGCAATTTTCCACATGCATAATCGAGATAGCAACTTTAAACAATTTCAATAGCCCAATAAGCCTGAATTAACAAGCTAAAAACCACATTCGCTCCGAACTCTATAATTTAAAAAGATGACACTTCTTGCCGTAGGGATAAATTACAACACTGCCCCCGTTTCTATCCGAGAACGGCTAGCTTACCCTGCCGAAATATTGGATTCATCGCTCAAGGACCTTTGGCGTTTAAGGGATATATCCGAGGCCGCTATTCTATCGACTTGCAACCGAACAGAATTTTATTGCGAGTCATCAAACGAAAATAAACATATTTTAATCGATTGGATCGCTCAAACCCGTAAAATCAAGCCTAACGACTTAACCCCCTATCTTTACACCTACAACGACAGCCAGTTAATTCGGCATATGTTTCGTGTCGCATGCGGCTTGGATTCCATGGTCCTTGGCGAGCCGCAAATTTTGGGGCAAATGAAAGCCGCCTATCAAGCCGCTAATGACGCGGGAACCTTAGGCAAATATTTAGGTAAGCTCTTTCAGCACACTTTTGCCGCGGCAAAAAAAGTCAGAACCGATACCGCCATCGGGTCGAGCCCAGTTTCAGTAGCCTTCGCCGCCGTGCAATTGGCACAACAAATCTTCGACAAATTAAGCGAACAAACCGCAATTCTAATCGGCGCGGGCGAAACCATCGAATTGACGGCACGGCACTTGGTCCAACACGGTATCGGACGCATCATCATCGCCAATCGAACCTATGACAAAGCGCACGCCTTGGCAACACGCTTTAACGGTTATGCCATCGCACTATCTGAGTTACCGATGCACTTGGCCGAGGCCGATATCGTCGTTTCATCTACAGCAAGCTCATTGCCGATTTTAGGAAAGGGACGAGTTGAAAGTGCCATCAAAAAACGCAAACACAAGCCGATGTTCATGGTCGACTTGGCGGTACCGCGCGACATAGAATCGGAAGTCGAACAACTAAACGACGTCTATCTCTATACTGTCGACGATCTCAAAAACACGATCGACCAAAACATGGATAACCGGCGCAAAGCCGCCGAGCAAGCGGAAGAAATCATCGACACACAAGTCGAACATTTTCTTTCCTGGCTGCGTTCGCAAGGCGCCTTAAGCACAATCAAGGATTTCCGGATACAAGCCGAAAAAACGCGTGACGAAACTCTTGAAAAAACCTTAGTCCTTATGAGAAACGGCTTGTCCGCCGAGGAAGCGCTGCAAAGACTCGCTCACTCATTAACTAACAAGCTCATCCATACGCCCAGCGCGCAAATTCGGGAAGCCGGCGCCAACGAAAGACACGACTTAATAGCGGCGGCCCGCGAAATTTTCAAATTAAATCATACACAATGAAGCCATCCATAGAACACAAATTAGCCAACTTAAGCGAACGTTTCGATGAAATCACCGCATTATTGGCCGAACCCGAAGTACAAGCCAATCAGAATAAATTCCGCTCATTGAGCCAAGAATACGCGCAAATCAACCCGATTGTCACTTGCTATAAACGCTATCTCGATACCGCCGAAAATCTAGCCGGAGCACAAGAAATGGCCAAAGATCCGGACCCGGATCTGCGCGAAATGGCTCGCGAGGAAATACTCGCCGCCGAAAAACAACAAAAGGCTATCGAGCAAGAACTGCAGATTTTATTATTACCGAAGGACCCTAACGATAACAGGAACATTTTCCTGGAAATCCGCGCCGGGACCGGCGGCGACGAAGCGGCTATATTTTCCGGCGATCTCGCACGCATGTATCAACGCTATGCCGAGAAAAAAGGCTGGAAAACCGAGATCATCAATGAAAACGAAGGCGAACACGGCGGCTATAAGGAAATCATCCTGCGCGTATCCGGCCAAGACGTTTATTCGCAACTCAAATTCGAATCGGGCGCGCACCGGGTTCAACGCGTTCCGGAAACCGAATCTCAAGGTCGTATCCATACATCGGCCTGCACCGTTGCAGTCATGCCCGAAGTCGAGGAAGTCGATGCTGTCGACATCAACCCGGCCGACCTACGCATCGACACCTACCGCTCATCGGGCGCGGGCGGGCAGCATATCAACAAGACCGAGTCGGCAATCCGCATCACGCACATCCCGACCGGTATCGTCGTCGAATGCCAAGACGAACGCTCGCAACACAAAAACCGGGCTCGCGCCATGTCGTTACTGCATTCGCGTATATTATCGGCCGAACAGGAAAAACACCAAGCCGAACAACAAGCCAATCGCAAACTTCAAGTCGGCAGCGGCGATCGTTCCGAGCGGATTCGCACCTACAACTACCCGCAAGGCCGCATGACCGACCACCGGATCAATCTGACGCTTTATAAACTTGACGAAATCATGGAAGGCGGACTCGAGCATGTCATCGAGCCGTTGATCAACGAGCATCAAGCTGAACTGTTGACACAATTGGGCGAAGAATAAGACCGATGCCCACCGTCCAATCGGCACTGAATGATGCCGTTCAACGCTTAATCTCGGTTTCCGAATCATCCTTGCTCGACGCCGAAATCCTACTCTGCCTCGTGCTTGAAAAAGACCGCTCTCATCTGCGCGCATGGCCGGAAAAAAAATTATTGCCCGAACAAAACAGCCGTTTCGAAGCATTGCTGCAAAAACGCCTTTCGGGCATGCCGATCGCCTACATTACCGGCAACCGCGAATTCTGGTCCCGTGATTTCGAAGTCTGTCGCGATGTGCTGATTCCGAGACCCGACACCGAACTGTTGATCGAGCTGGCCTTGAAACTGATACCGGAACGGCAACCTTACCGACTGATCGATTTGGGCACCGGCTCCGGCATCATTGCCATTACCCTTGCCGCCGAGCGCCCCGATAGCGAAGTCATTGCCACCGATTTCAGCACTAACGCGCTGGCGATCGCCCGCCGAAATGCCCAGCAACATAATGTACGGAACATCCAATTTTTACAAAGCGATTGGTTAGAGGCAATAAGTGACACTGCGTTGTTCAATCTTGTCGTCAGCAACCCGCCCTATGTCTCCGATAACGATCCGCACTTGGCCGAAGGCGATGTCAGATTCGAACCCAAGTCCGCGTTAATTGCGAACAATCACGGCCTGAGCGATATCGAGCGCATCGCGACCGCCGCCAGGCGACATTTGCTTCCTCAAGGTCATTTATTGATCGAACACGGATACAATCAACAAGATCAAGTCCAGGCTATTTTTAGCCAATTGAATTACCGTAATATTGCCACTTATCCCGATCTTTCAGGTCAGCCTCGGGTCACCTATGGACAATGGCGCTCGTAGCGATTAAATTTAAACCCTCCACACGCCGACAGCGAACCATGATACAAATTTCAGAAATTCATATTCCCCGAAAAATCACCAATCAACTGCTGCATCTCGCGCAATTGTCACCCGAAACCGAGGTTTGCGGACTGATCGGAAGCCTGAACGGTATTCCGAACCATTGCTACCCTGTCGATAACAGCGCCGATCACCCTGAAAACCGGTTTTTATTGGATCCTAAACAGCAAATCGCTGCGATGGGACAAATGCGCGAAAACGGTGAGGAATTGTTCGCGATTTATCATTCCCACCCGACAACGCCGGCATTTCCTTCAAAAACCGATTTGGAAATGGCAAGCTATCCTGAAGCGCTCAATTTGATCATTTCGCTGAACACGAAAGGCGTACTGGAAATGCGCGGCTTCCGGATCGCCGAACAAAAGGCAGAGGAAGTCCCATTGATTTTGGGCTAATACTTGGTTTTGACGCAAAAGAATCGTTCGTCAGCCATCTTTACCAAGGCGTAAGCCTTCATAAATATCGCCGATATCGACAACACAACCGATCGATGCAAAAAAGACGGCCTGGCCTTGTTGAAAGAGCCGCAAATCCCATTGCTCATCGCGCCGGTAGCATTCGACACGCTGCGTATCCTGAGCGATCAACACATACTCGTCGAGACTGGATAACTTCCGGTAGTGATGAAATTTCTCTGCGCGATCGTAACGCTCGGTTGCGTCGGAGAGTATTTCGACGATCAATTTCGGCTGAGTATTAAAATGCTCATGAGTATCGTCAGCCGAACAGGTAACATGCAGATCGGGATAGAAAAAATTGTCGTCCGTTTCGGTTTGCACCCGAACCTTCATTTCGCCTGAATGAACTCGGCAAGGCGAACCTCTCAGATGCGCATGCACATGAGCGATCAGGTTCATTGCGATCGTATCATGCGCGCGCTTAACGCCGACCATCGCATAAACTTCACCCCCGACATACTCATGCTTGATGTAACTGAGTAATTCGCCTTGCAAATAATCCTCGACGCTGATTTTCAGATTTTCCGCTAATGCCATATAAACCGCGCTTATTCCATTGGATGGGCCGGAATTCCGCCCATCCAAAAACCTTACCTTTTCAATTTGGTTTTCAAAATCTTATTGACCTCGGCCGGATTCGCCTTACCCTGCATTTCCTTCATGACTTGGCCGACAAAGAAGCCGAAGACCTTATCCTTACCGCTGAGATATTGTTCAACTTGACCAGGATTGTCGGTGATGATTTTATCGATGATCGCCTCGATCGCACCGGTATCGGTAATTTGCTTTAAGCCTTGGCTTTCAATGATTTGATCGGCCGTTTCTTGGCCTTGCCACATCGCCTCGAAGACTTGTTTTGCGATTTTGCCCGAAATCGTGTCATCGGCTATACGTTTCAACAAGCCTGCCAAACGCTCGGCATCGACCGGGCATTGACCGATTTCCAAACCGGCCTTGTTCAGAGCGCCGAGCACGTCGCCGGTTACCCAATTTGTACAAATCTTCGCTTCGCCGCCGGATGCATCGACCAATGCTTCGTAGTAATCGGCTAATTGCCTCGACGAAGTCAGCGTAGCAGCACTCTCATCGTCCTGACCGTATTGCTCGATAAAACGCCGTTTCTTCGCATCGGGCAACTCCGGTAAGGTAACGCGCACCTCGTCTTTGAAGGCTTCGGTAATCTCGACCGGCAATAAATCGGGGTCGGGAAAATAACGGTAGTCGTTCGCCTCTTCCTTGCCGCGCATCGAGCGGGTTTCATCTTTATTCGCATCGTAAAGCCGCGTTTCCTGTACGACCTTACCGCCGCTTTCGATCAGGTCGATCTGGCGCTCGATTTCGTGATTGATCGCTTTTTCGACAAAGCGGAACGAGTTGATGTTTTTGATCTCGGCGCGCGTGCCGAATTCCGCCTGACCTCTCGGACGCACCGAAACGTTGGCATCACAACGGAACGAACCTTCTTGCATGTTGCCGTCGCAGATTTCGAGGTAACGCACGAGTTCGTGCAGCTTGCGCATATAGGCGACCGCTTCTTTCGCCGAACGCATGTCGGGATCCGAAACGATTTCCAGCAATGGTGTGCCGGCACGATTCAAATCGATACCGGTCAGGCCGTGAAAATCCTCATGCAGGGACTTGCCTGCGTCTTCCTCCAAATGCGCGCGTGTAACGCCAATGCGCTTCGTTACCCCATCAACGTCGATATCCAGGTGTCCGTTGCCGACGATCGGCAACTCGAACTGACTGATCTGATAACCTTTCGGCAGATCCGGATAAAAATAATTTTTGCGCGCGAAGACCGAGTAAGGCGCGATTTCTGCCTCGATCGCGAGACCGAATTTGACGGCCATGCGCACGGCCTCTTGATTCAATACCGGCAACACGCCGGGCAAGCCTAAATCGACCGCGCAAGCTTGTGTGTTCGGTTCGGCGCCGTAAGCTGTCGATGCGCCTGAAAAAATTTTGGATTTTGTCGCGAGTTGTGCATGAATTTCCAACCCGATGACGACTTCCCATTGTGAATTCATTGCTTATTCCTTATTGATTTATTCGGCAAAAACTTCGACCAAATCGATTTTTAGTTCGGGAAAAAGATAGGGCTGTACCGTTTCGTCGCCTGCATAGAGGCCATGGAGCCTATAGACTTCGCCATCCCGGTCCAACACGAATTGCTGCACGGCGCGTTCATACGGAAACACCAACCAGTATTCGCCGACGCCGCTTTCCTGATACAGATCGTATTTGAAGCGAAGTTCCTTCTTATTATTGCCCGGAGAAAGCACTTCGATGATCCAATCGGGCGCGCCGTCGCAGCCCTGTTCGGTCAGCTTGTTTTTATCGCAGATCACGCACAAATCGGGCTGTACGACACTGAAAACTTCGCGGTCGCTCAATTTCGATTTGCGGCGATCGTAAAGCTTAACGTCGAACGGCGCGGCAAATACTTCGCAGGACTGGCTCTTGAAATAAGCACCCAAATCCAGAAATAATTTGCCGGAAATCCGCTGATGCTTGACATTCGGCGCCGGCGACATCGTAAAGATCTTGCCTTTGATCAACTCGACCGTTTGATCCAAACGCCACGTCAAATAATCGGCGTAGCAGTAGCTCCCGTTCATATCCAATTGCGACAATTCGGTAACTTTGGCCATATCCAACCTCTTTTATTCGAACCCTTTCGGCACCTGCTTGTGCCAGTCAGTATTCATCTGATAGCGATGAGCTACATTCAACAACCGGTCCTCGGCAAAATAATTCCCGATGATTTGCAAACCGACCGGTTTATTGTCAACGAAACCGGCCGGAATCGACATGGCCGGAAGACCTGCCAGATTGACCGCGATTGTATAAATATCGGACAAATACATTTGAATTGGGTCGCCGGTTTTTTCGCCGAGACCGAACGCCACCGTCGGCGATACCGGGCCCATCAGCACATCAACCTCAGCTAATGCGCTTTTGAAATCGTCAGTGATCAAACGCCTGACTTTTTGAGCTTTTAAATAATAGGCATCGTAATAACCGGCCGACAAAGCATAGGTTCCGATCAAGATACGGCGCTTAACTTCCTTGCCGAATGCTTCGCCGCGCGAGCGCGTATACAAATCGGCCAAATCGGCCGGATTGTCGCAGCGGTAACCGAAACGGACGCCGTCGAAACGAGACAGATTAGCCGAACATTCGGCCGGTGCAATCACATAATAAGCCGGAATCGCGTATTTCAGATTCGGCATTGAGACTTCTTTGACCTCGGCGCCCAATTTGCGATATTCATTGACGGCTGTTTCGATGACTGCGGCGATTTCGCCATTCAACCCTTCACCGAAAAATTCTTTCGGCAGACCGATTTTCAGACCGCTTAACGGTTGATTCAGCCCGGCCGAATAATCGGGAACCGGCATATCGACGCTAGTCGAATCCTTCTCGTCGAAACCAGCCATCGCTTGCAGCATGATAGCCGCATCCTCGGCTGTACGCGTCATCGGGCCTCCTTGATCGAGGCTTGAGGCATAGGCAATCATGCCATAGCGGGAAACGCGCCCATAAGTCGGCTTCAAACCGGTAATACCGCAGAAAGCCGCCGGTTGACGTATCGAACCGCCCGTATCCGTACCTGTCGCACCTGCCGTGAGTCCTGCAGCAACCGCCGCGGCCGACCCGCCCGAAGAGCCGCCCGGAACGCATGTAACATCCCACGGATTTTGTACCGGACCGTAAAAACTGGTTTCGTTCGACGAACCCATCGCAAACTCGTCCATGTTCAATTTACCGAGCGTCACAGCACCGGCCCGGTTCAGTTTTTCGACGACGGTCGCATTGTACGGCGAAATGAAATTATCGAGCATCTTCGAACCACAAGACGTTTTAACGCCATCGGTGCAGAAAATATCTTTTTGCGCAATCGGTATTCCGGTTAATAAATCGGCCGTTCTTGCCGCCAACCGTTTATCCGCGGCTTCGGCTTGGGCAAGCGCCTGCTCGGCCGTCACGGTAATGTATGCATTGAGCGCCGAAAACTGCCGAATCCGTTCTAAATAGTCTTGCGTCAACTCCACGCTGGAAAATTCGCCGGAACGCAAGCCTCGAGCTAGTTCGGCGATGGTTTTATTATTCATAGCCTTCCCCCATCCTTCATTCGATCACCTTAGGGACCAAATACAATCCCAATTCGACTTGAGGCGCAATCGCTTGAAATTTTTCTCTCATATTCGACTCGGTCACCCGGTCCGGTCTCAGCCTCTGGCATTGCTCCATGGGATGCGCCATGGGAGCAACTCCCTCGGTACTTAATCCGCTCATTTGCGTAACCAAATCGAGTATGCCGGATAAATCGCGTGCATAAGTGTCGACATCTTGAATATCGACGCCCAACCTTGCCAAGTGCGCAATTTTATTTACATCTTCAGTCGTTAAAGACATTTTCAAACTCCATTATTCATCAATCCGAAAACATGACTATTCGCAGCTCAAAATTCGAGCATTTCATAACTTTCTGGAAGCATCTAAGGATTTAGTCGAAAATAACTTCCCTATTTTTTGGAGGGTTCGTTTGCTCGATTGGCAGATATCGGCAGCTTACACGGACGTATTCACGGCGTCCTGCCAATCGAGTTACCGAACCCTCAACAAAGCTCATAGTTCCAGGAGGTTATTTATCACGAAATCCTAAAGCGTATCCGTATGTGGTTTATCTAAAAAATCCGATTTATACCCAATCGTAGATCGAAATTCGGCGCCGGAGTGCCCGTCAAAGGATGCCGTGAATACGTCCTGTAGGCTCTATGCCAGCATCCATGCAGGCAAAGCCTTTGCCGAACACCCCTGCGCCTCCTCGGGCACTGCCGAAATTTGAAGTGCGAAAGGTATACCAATTCTCGCGAATCCGGCGGCATTGCACGACCGTAATTTCCGTGCCGGCTTATAGCCACAATAACCATACCCTTGCCCGGAAAAAGCGGTTAATTTCAGTGCGGCAACAAGCGAATATTGAAACGGAATTTTGAATTGCGATAAGTATAATACTTTATATCTTGCTCAATTACCCGCTTGATTGATAAAGTAATACAATTTATTCGCTCAGGATACAGGTTAATAAATGTTCAAACGAATACGCGGCCTTTTTTCCAACGATCTCTCGATAGATTTAGGAACCGCCAACACTTTGATTTACGTTCCGGGAAAAGGAATCGTATTAAACGAACCCTCGGTTGTGGCCATCAAGGAAGACAAAATTCGCGGAGCTAAAACCATTGCGGCGGTAGGTATGGAAGCCAAAATGATGCTTGGCCGAACCCCCGGCAACATAACCGCGATTCGCCCTTTGAAAGATGGCGTGATTGCCGATTTCGCCGTAACCGAACGCATGCTGCGGTATTTCATCGAAAAGGTTCACGAAAACAAACTGCTACGACCCAGCCCTCGCATCCTGATTTGCGTCCCATGCGGATCAACCCAAGTAGAACGCCGAGCGATTCGAGAATCCGCCTCGATGGCCGGCGCCCGTGAAGTCTATTTAATCGAGGAACCTATGTCGGCTGCGGTCGGTGCAGGACTCCCCGTCGACGAAGCCCAAGGTTCGATGGTACTCGATATAGGCGGAGGCACATCGGAAGTCGCCGTCATCTCATTGAACGGTATTGTCTACTCAGCATCGGTACGAATCGGAGGCGATCGTTTCGATGAGGCGATCATCAATTATGTCCGCCGTAATTACGGCACACTGATCGGCGAGGCTACCGCCGAACGAATCAAACATGAAATCGGGGCCGCTTACCCGGGTAGCGAAGTCAAAGAAATCGAAGTCAAAGGGCGCAATCTCGCCGAAGGCGTACCGCGCAGTTTTTCGTTAAACAGCAATGAAATTCTGGAAGCGCTTCAAGACCCTTTGTCCGGCATCGTCGGTTCTGTTAAAGTCGCATTGGAACAAACTCCGCCGGAACTTGGCGCCGATGTCGCCAACCGCGGTATTGTTCTAACCGGCGGCGGCGCACTACTCAAAGATATCGACCGTTTGATCGCAGAAGAAACCGGACTACCGGTTTATATCGCCGACGACCCACTAACCTGCGTGGCTCGCGGCGGTGGAATCGTTTTGGAAATGTTGGATAAAAAAGGCCCTAGCGCATTTTCGCTAGAGTAGCTTCAACGGCAAAACAATGCTCGCCAAGACGTTTGGTTCGGCGGAATCGAAGCCTTGAATAGCTTACCAAAACAATTTCCACGGACGGAATGTCGATTCGAATGATACGCGTTCGAACTATCCAAATAATATTCTGTCCATTATGGACTATTTGCCTATACGGTTCATTTTCGAGGTAATCGTTATCAATCCTTTATTTGCCACCGGCCCTTCGATTAATACGCGACTGCTGGTGGCGGTAGTGGCTTCAATCGCGCTTCTGGTCGCTGAACGCAAAAGCTCGCAACTGGACAAACTTCGTAGCGTACTATCAATGATTACCTATCCGATTCAATCGATTACGGACTGGCCTCTACATCACTCCAAAGAAACCGTAGAATCGATAAAATCACTTTATAGTCTAAAAGAAGAAAATGAACAGCTGCGTCAGGAACAATTGATTTACAAATCCCAACTACTTAAGTACGAAGCTCTGGAGCAAGAAAATATCCGGCTGAGGGCCTTACTGGAAAAATCCTTTAAATTGGGCGAACAGGTACTCGTCGCCGAGTTATTGTCCGTCAACCTAGCCCCTTTCGAACATGTCGTCGTCGTCGATAAAGGAACGCGGTTCGGCGTGCATGCTCAGCAAGCGGTTTTGGATGCTTACGGTGTGGTCGGCCAAGTATACCGTGCGCTTCCGCTCAGCTCTGAAATCATGCTAATTACCGACCCGGGCCATGCGATCCCAGTACAAATCAATCGTAACGGTTTACGCACGATCGCAGTCGGCAGCGGGCGAATCAACAGGCTAATATTGCCTTATTTAGCAAACAACGCCGACATCAAGGAAGGCGATCTACTGATTAGCTCCGGCCTAGGCGGTATTTTTCCGCAAGGCTATCCTGTTGCTGTCGTCGAAAAAATAATCCCCCAGCCTAACAAACCTTTTGCCGAAATATACGCAACCCCTAAGGCGCAATTAAATCGAAGCCGGGAATTGTTAATCGTATGGAAAAGCGAAGCGCCTATCCCGCTGGAAACTCAAGAAACAGAACAAGCGGATGAAAATCATGCCGAAGAATAATACTTTCGGCTACGGCCGTTATCTTCTCTCGATCATATTTGCCATGAGCCTGAATATTGCCGCCTGGCCTCAACCTATGGCGCCATTCAATCCCAATTGGATATTGCTCGTAGTTATTTACTGGGTACTGGCAGCACCCGAACGAGTCGGCATATTTAGCGCTTGGACCATCGGCTTACTGACTGACGTATTAACCGGTAGAATGCTAGGCTTGAATGCGCTCATCAACTCGCTAGTTGCCTTCCTGTGTTTGAGGTTACACAAGCGACTCAGACAATACCCGATTCTGCAACAAGGCCTATTTATCTTTTTTTGCCTTCTCGTATCTCAATTTTTGATTTTCTGGATCACTGATAGCCAAACTATCGCACGCGCTTCTTACACTTTTTGGTTACCCGTACTAACCGGCACCCTTTTCTGGCCTTTAGTCTTTTTTTCTTTGCGTGCAATACGGCTCTACCGACGCATTCGTTGAGTCGTTCGTCTCATGCCTCGCACCTACACCATAAAAAACCCGGCGGAGGAAAACCGCATTTTTACGGGACGCGCCATTGTCGCGATGATCTTCATTCTACTGCTGTCGATCGGCTTAATCGTCCGTTTGGTTTACTTGCAGATCGTCGGTCACGAACATTACGCGACCCTAGCAAAAAACAATCACATTAAAATATCGCCTCTGCCACCGACCCGCGGCATCATCTTCGACCGAAAAGGTAGGGTGTTGGCAGATAATGTTCCAACATACAGCCTTGAATTGATCCCCGAACAAATCAAAAATCTCGACGATACGCTCGCACGATTACAAGAGTTACTGGACATTCCCGAAGATAAAATCGAGCAGTACCAAAAATTGCGCAAACGCGAAAAACGTTTTACCAGTACGCCGCTATTACTGCGTATGACCGAGGAAGAAATCGCCAAGTTTGCTGCAGTTAGACCTTATTTTCCCGGTGTCGATATTCATGCTCGTTTGGTCAGGCACTACCCCTACGACATTCTAACTTCACATGTCATCGGTTATGTTGGCCGCATCAATGAAAATGAATTAAAAACGCTCCCGGTCTCCGAATATCGCGGCACTCACCATGTCGGCAAAGTCGGCATCGAATTAGCTTATGAGACTGAACTACACGGCAAAGCCGGCTATGCCGAAATAGAAACCAACGCGCAATCTCGAGCGATCAGTACTTTAAAAACAGTCGATCCGACTGCGGGATCGAACCTACACCTAACTCTCGATATCGATCTACAAAAGATCGCTTATGATGCACTCGATATTTACAATGGGGCGGTCGTGGCGATCGAGATAAAAACCGGCGGCGTCTTGGTATTTACCAGTCGCCCCGGCTTCGACCCGAATCCGTTCGTCTACGGTATCGACAGTAAATCTTATAAAGAACTGCAAACCTCGGATGCCCAACCGATGTTTAATCGAGCGCTGAGAGGTCAATACCCGCCCGGCTCAACAATCAAGCCTTTTATGGCCTTGGCAGGGCTTGAATATCAAGTGACCCACCCAGGCCAAAAGACTTATTGCCCAGGTTATTTTCAACTACCCAATGTCAAACATAAATACCGGGATTGGAAAAGAGGCGGCCATGGTACCGTGGACTTGAATCTCGCAATCGTGCAGTCTTGCGACGTGTACTTTTACAGCCTGGCCTTATCGCTCGGCATCGACAACATCCACCGTTTTTTCACGCAGTTCGGCTTCGGAGAAAAATCCGGCATCGACCTAGTCGGCGAGCTACCGGGCCTACAACCCTCGAAACAATGGAAGCGCAAAGCCCGTAATCAATCCTGGTATCCCGGCGAAACGGTTATAACCGGCATCGGCCAAGGTTACACCCAGGTCACGCCGCTGCAATTGGCTAGAGCTACTGCAACGCTGGCCAATAAAGGCAAGGTCGTCCATCCGCATCTGGTAGGATCGTTTACCGACAATGGCGTTCTGAAACCCGCGGAAGCCAAACCGGAAACCACCCTCGCGCTAAATCCCAGAAATATCGACGCGGTCGTCTCCGCGATGATCAATGTGGTACATAGCGCCAGGGGTACGGCCAGAGTCATCAGCCGCGGCATCGATTATCAAATTGCCGGCAAGACCGGCACGGCCCAGGTCTTTACCGTCAAACAAGAAAAGCGCTATAACGAAAACGAAATCGCTTTTAAACTGCGCGATCATGCTTTATTCATGGCATTCGCGCCGGCTCATGACCCGCAAATCGCGGTTGCCGTCATTGCCGAAAACGGAGGTCATGGCGGCACGGTTGCGGCACCGATAGCCGGAAAAATCATTCGTCAATATTTACAGGAACCCAGCGATGAAGACCGAAACGCGCAGTGAACAATTCATACCGCACTCGCTCCTCGGCAATCTATTGAGAAAATTGCATATCGACATTCCCTTGCTGATATGTTTGCTGCTAGTTCTTAGCCTAAGCTTTCTGATTTTGTATAGCGCCAGCGGACAAGATACCGACATTCTGATCCGTCAGGCTACCCGCATGCTGATTGCCTTTGTCCTGATGATCGTGCTTGCGCATATTAATCCTTATCAATTCAAACGTTATTCGACGGTTCTATACGGAATCGGCGTAACCTTGCTGGTTGCCGTGCTGATCATGGGGCAAATCGGTAAAGGCGCACAGCGTTGGCTCGACTTAGGCTTCTTTCGCTTTCAGCCCTCTGAAATGCTAAAGATTACCGCACCGATGATGATCGCCTGGTATTTATCGGAAAACACGTTGCCCCCGAAGTGGAAACAAATGGGTATCGCAGGCTTGTTGCTCCTGCTGCCGACGCTATTGATTGCAAAGCAACCCGATCTCGGCACCTCGATATTGGTCTTCAGCTCGGGAGCCGCGGTCATCTTTTTCGCCGGACTGTCATGGCGATTCATCTTCAGCATCGGCGCTATTATTGCTTCGCTGACCCCCATCATTTGGCATTTTATGCGCGATTATCAACGCGCCCGGGTTTTGACCTTTCTCGACCCGGAAGCCGACCCGCTCGGTCGCGGCTATCATATCATTCAATCGAAAATAGCCATCGGCTCCGGCGGCATCTACGGCAAGGGCTGGCAAGGCAGCACCCAGGCCCCACTCGATTTTCTGCCTGAAAGCTCAACCGACTTCATTTTCGCTGTGTTTGCTGAAGAATTCGGTCTCTCCGGCTGCCTTGTGTTAATCGCGCTCTACATTGTCATTATCAGTCGTTGCCTGTATATTTCAATACAAGCGCAAGACAGTTACAGCCGCTTATTAGCAGGAAGCCTCAGCTTTACATTTTTTGTCTATGTCTTTGTTAACATAGGCATGGTCATCGGCATCTTACCGGTTGTCGGCGTCCCGTTACCGCTGATCAGCTACGGCGGCACCTCGATGGTTACCTTGCTCGCAGGATTCGGCATCCTGATGTCTATCCATACCCACAAAAAATTCTTACCGACTTAACGATGAAGCAAACCTCAATAGCCACTTTAATGCTTTGCGGAGCTCTGATACTGAGCTCCTCCAGCCCTTCTTCGGCGCAAGCGACCGCGCCGATCTCGCAGTCCGAAACATTGCCCGAAAACATGTCGGTATTCATACGTACGATGACGGCTAAGCACGGCTTCGACAAAAACAAACTGAATACATTATTCCGGTCGGTCGAATTGCAACCGCGCATCATTGAGGCCATCACACGTCCTGCCGAAGCGATGCCCTGGTACAAATACCGGAAAATATTCATGACCGAAGCGCGCATCGAAGGCGGCGTTAAATTTATGCAAGATAATGCTTCGGCCTTGGCCGTTACACAACAAAAATACGGTGTCCCGCCTGAAATCATCACGGCGATCATCGGCGTCGAGACTTCCTACGGTAAAAATACCGGCAGCTACCGGGTCATCGATGCCTTGTCGACATTGGCTTTCAATTACCCGAAACGGAGCCCGTTTTTCACCGGCGAGCTTGAAAACTTTTTATTGTTGTGTCGCGAGGAACACATCGATCCGTTACAACCGACGGGATCTTATGCCGGCGCAATGGGCATCCCGCAATTCATGCCGAGCAGTTTTCGCAGCTATGCTGCCGATTTCGAAGGAGACTATCACCGCGACATCTGGAACAATCCGGCCGATGCCATTGCCAGCGTCGGCAATTATTTTTACAAACATCACTGGCAACGCGGGCAACCAGTAGCTTTTCAAGCGGCCGTGCAGGGCAACGCTTACCGCAAAGCTCTTGGGGGAGATCTGAAACCGGACCGTACTATAGTCCAACTTAAGGCCTTAAATGTCGAATCGATAGAAACTGCGAGCCCCAACCAGAAAGCCAAACTCCTTGCTTTCGAACTGGAGCAAGGAGAAGAACTATGGCTAGGCTTGGACAACTTCTACGTCATCACCCGTTACAACCATAGCCCTCTCTATGCCATGGCGGTTTATCAGCTCAGCCGCGCGATTGCCGAACACTCGGAAACACCAAAGATAAGCGCCGGTCTACCGGATAACCCAACTGCCGCCCCTCCCCTCCAGGAAAGCGGCCAGAAGGTCGCCATCTATATACAACTGGGTGCTTTCGGTAATGAAGCCAACGCTCAAGCTTTACGCAAAAAAGTCGCCGAACACAGCCTCCTGCCGCTACCCAAAATTAAACCCGTCACTCAAAACGGAACGACGCTTCACAAAGTGCAAATCGGCCCGTTCAAATCCGCCGAAGATGCCGAACGGTTGAACGCCAAACTGAATGAAATCGGCATCGATCAGACACAGTATATCGTCGAAAGCATCGGAAATTAACCAATCACTGTTACAATATGATCTTCTGTTTTTGTATGCTCACACCGCGAATAATGACCTCCTCAAAAGTTTACCTCAGCCTGATTGTTTATCTATTTTTTAGCTTATTGCAAACGGCAAACGCGGCTTCCGATAAGACCGATCCGATCATGATTCCTTCGCCGCCGAGTATCGCCGCGAGCAGCTATATTTTGCTCGATGCCGATAGCGGCAAAGTGCTTGGCGAAAACAATGCCGACGTCAAACTCCCCCCCGCCAGTCTGACCAAAATCATGGCCGTTTATGTCGTATTCACCGAATTGAGTAAAGGCCATCTGAGCCTGAACGAAAATGTCTCGGTTAGTCAAAAGGCTTGGCGCACTCCCGGCTCGCGCATGTTCATCGACGTTAACAAGCAAGTCACGGTCGAAGAATTGCTTAAAGGCATCATCATTCAGTCGGGGAACGACGCGAGCGTCGCACTGGCCGAGCATATCGCCGGAGACGAAGCCACTTTCGCCGAAATGATGAACCAACAAGCCGCCATACTCGGCATGAACAACAGCCATTTCGTCAATAGCATGGGACTGCCCGACGACGACCATTACACGACCGCGCAAGACTTGGCTATTCTAACTCGCGCAATGATTCGTGAATTCCCTGATTACTATGCGTGGTTTTCGGAAAAAGAATATACCTACAATAAAATTACCCAACGCAATCGCAACAAGCTTCTTTGGCGCGACCCAAGCGTCGACGGCGTCAAAACGGGCCATACCGAAGCGGCCGGTTACTGCTTAGTCGCATCGGCGGTTCGCGATGGCATGCGTCTAATCTCTGTAGTCATGGGAACGAAAAGCGAACGCGCCCGTGCCAATGAAAACCAGTCCTTGTTGAATTACGGTTACCGTTTCTATGAAACCCATAGACTGTACAAGGGCAATGAAGCCTTGACCGAAACCCGCATTTGGAAAGGCGCGGATAAAAACTTGTCTTTAGGCCTAGCCGAAGACCTTTATGTCACGATCCCACGCCGCCATTACGAAGACTTGAAGGCTGTCATTAATTTTGAACAAAAAATCATCGCACCGGTCAACCAAGGCGACAATTTAGGCACCGTCAGTGTTACGCTGGCCGGCGAACCATTAATGGAAAAGAATCTGATCGCACTAACTACCGTAGAAAAAGGCAACTTAGTGCGCAAACTTTACGACACTGTTCTCATGCTGGTGAAATAAAAAATGAGCGATAACCCGACAGTTTATTTAAACGGCCAGTATCTTCCGCTCGATCAAGCCAAAATCTCAGTTCTTGACCGCGGTTTTCTATTCGGCGACGGCATTTACGAAGTCATTCCGGCTTATGCCGGGCGCTTATTCCGCCTCTCTGAACACATCGACCGTCTCGAAGCCAGCCTGAAAAGCATTCGCCTAAATAGCCCTCACAGCCGCGAGCAATGGGCCGATATTTTAGAGCCGCTGCTCGAACCGGGACAGGATCAATACATTTATCTGCAAATCACACGCGGCGTAGCGCCGAAACGTGACCATGCATTCCCCGAGCATATCGAGCCAACCGTATTCGCCATGTGTTCGCCTATCGTGCCCTTAAGCGGCCGCGACAGTGGCGTCAAAGCCATCACGCTTGACGACACCCGCTGGGCATTATGTCATATCAAGGCTATTACCTTATTAGCCAACATTTTGCTTAGACAAAAAGCCGTCGACCAAGGCTGTACCGAAGCGGTACTGGTCAAGGACGGCTACGTCACCGAAGGCGCGGCCAGCAATATTTTCGCGGTCCTCGACGGCATTCTGGTGACGCCGCCGAAAGGCGAAGAAATTTTGCCCGGCATCACCCGCGATGTCATCCTGGAACTCGCGAGAACCAATGATATCGCCTATAGCGAAGATATTATTTCGCTCGAAGCCCTGAAAACCGCGGACGAAATCTGGCTTACCAGTTCGACCCGAGAAATCATTCCAGTCGTCGAACTCGACTCGGAACCGGTCTCGGACGGTAAACCGGGACCGATTTGGCAAAAAATGCATCACCTTTATCAAGAGTTCAAGAAAGCCCAATCATGAGCGAACAAGAAGATATATTGAAATTCCCCTGCCGCTTTCCAATCAAAGCGATGGGCATGAACAGCATTGAATTAGATATTCATGTCGTCGAAATCATTCGGCGCCATGTCAACGACCTTAACGAAGGCGCAGTCACATCGCGCCCCAGTAAAGGCGGAAAGTACACTTCAGTAACCGTCACTATCACCGCGACCAGCAAACAACAACTGGATGCGATTTATCAGGATTTAACCGACTCACCGCTCGTGTTGATGGCTTTATAGTGCTAAACGAATCACGTTTTCCAATGAAGACTTTCCATGAAGTATCATTGACGGCAGTGATAATGAAGAATATCGGCGATAATTCCTATCCCTATAATCAGCGCTCCATTGCATAAGATAACACGATGACACTGGCGATCCGCAACCTCGGCCTGCAACCCTACGAAGGGGTTTGGCGCGACATGCAAACGTTCACGCAGCAACGCGCCCCCCATACTCCGGACGAACTGTGGATCGTCGAACATCCGCCGGTTTATACGCTCGGTTTGAACGGCAAACGCGAACACCTCTTGCAAGCCTGCGATATTCCCGTCGTGCAAACCGATCGAGGCGGACAGGTCACCTACCACGGCCCGGGACAACTGGTACTATATACATTGTTGGACATCAAGCGCTTGAACCTGGGTATCCGAGCACTGGTCACGACGCTCGAGCAAGCAATCATAGAAACGCTGGCCCAATATGGCATCCGAGCATCGTCGCTAGCCGACAAACCCGGCGTTTATGTCGCGGACAAAAAAATCGGCTCAATCGGACTACGGGTAAAAAAAAACTGCAGCTATCACGGACTGAGCTTGAATAACCACATGGACTTAAGACCATTCGACCGAATCAACACTTGCGGCTACGCCGACATGCAAGTCACGCAATTAGCCGACTTCGGCATCGAAATCGAAACTAGCGAACTGGCCGTGCCGGTCGCTCACGCCATCACTCAGGCAATATCACGATGACTTTACAAGCCCCTTCACGAAACACGCCGGAGTCGCATCAACGCAACTCCGTCAAACTCTCTCGAATCCCGGTCAAAGTCGAACCGGCTGCAGAACCGCTTCGCAAGCCTGATTGGATACGCATTAAAGTCTCGACGAACGAAGAAATCAACCGCATCAAAAAACTATTACGCGAAAACAATCTGCACACGGTCTGCGAAGAAGCCGCTTGCCCTAACCTCGGCGAATGTTTCAGCCACGGCACCGCGACCTTCATGATCATGGGCGATCTCTGCACTCGTCGCTGCCCTTTCTGCGACGTTGCGCACGGAAAACCAAAACCCCTCGATCAAAACGAACCGCTACATTTGGCGCAGACAATCAAGGCAATGAAGCTGAAGTATGTCGTGATTACCTCGGTCGACCGCGATGATTTGCGAGACGGCGGCGCCGGCCATTTCGCCGATTGTATCGCCGCAATTCGACAAGAAACGCCGACCACCAAAATTGAAATACTGGTTCCCGATTTTCGCGGTCGCCTCGACAAGGCTGTCGACATACTGAGCCGAGAGCCTTGCGATGTGTTCAATCACAACCTGGAAACCGTTCCGAGACTGTACCGAGAAGCGAGACCGGGCGCCGATTACCAAGGCTCGCTCGATCTGCTCAAACGTTATCACGAAGTCCGCCCGGAAACGCCGACCAAGTCCGGCATAATGCTGGGCCTCGGTGAGACGCACGACGAAGTCGTCGAAGTCATGAAAGACTTGATCGCTCACGGCTGTTCAATGTTGACACTGGGCCAATACCTACCGCCCAGCAAGGATCACCTACCGGTCAAGCGCTATTGGACGCCCGAGGAATTCGACGAACTGGCCGAAACGGCTTACGCACTCGGCTTCAAGCAAGTCGCCAGCGCGCCGCTGGTCCGCTCGTCCTATCACGCCGATCTGCAAGCCAAGTCGATGGTTTCGAACGATTGAAATGTAGGATGAATTGAGAAGATAGGTTTCACTGCGGTTCATCCATCCTACGACGCTTGTAAAATTATCCATTCACTACTTACGATTCACTATTCACCCCAATATGGACATCACTCAACGCATCGCCGAAGAATTAGCCGTCAACCCGAAACAAGTCAACGCCGCTATTGCATTATTGGATGAAGGCGCGACCGTGCCTTTCATCTCACGTTACCGCAAGGAGGTCACCGGCGGCCTTGACGACACGCAACTGCGTAACCTGGAAGAACGCCTGATTTATTTACGCGAGTTGAACGACCGGCGCGAAACCATTCTCGAAAGCATCAAATCGCAAGGCAAACTGACGCCCGATTTGGAAAAAGCTATCCTCGATGCCGACACCAAAACGCTGCTCGAAGATCTCTATCTACCGTACAAACCGAAACGCCGCACCAAAGCCCAGATTGCGCGCGAAGCCGGCCTCGAACCCTTGGCCGATGCGATACTGGACGACCGCAGCCTCATCCCGAATGAAGTCGCGCTTAGCTATATCGATCAAGATAAAGGCGTTCCCGATACCGCCGCCGCACTGGACGGCGCGCGCCAAATCATCATGGAACGCATTTCCGAAGACGCCGAACTGCTCTCCGAATTGCGCGAACGCATCTGGCAAAAAGGCATCATTCACTCGGCCGTCGTCGCCGGCAAAGAACAGGAAGCTGCTAAATTCAAGGACTACTTCGATTATCAGGAAGCGATCAACAAGATTCCATCGCACCGCGCGCTCGCCTTATTTCGAGGCCGCAACGAAGACTTGCTCAGCATCACATTGAAACCTGCCCGAGAAGACCAGTACGAACATCGTTTATGCGAACAATTCGTCGCAAAACGCTTGAATATCACCGACACCAACAGACCGGCCGACGCGTGGCTCGCAGAGACCGCGCGCTTCGCTTGGAAAATCAAATTATTCACACGCATCGATCTGGACCTGAAACTGCGGCTTCGCGAAGCCGCAGAACTTGAAGCGATCAGGGTATTCGCAAGCAACTTACGGGATTTGTTACTCGCCGCACCGGCCGGCCCGAAGGCGACGATGGGCCTCGATCCGGGCATCCGCACCGGCGTTAAGGTCGCGATCGTCGACCCGACCGGAAAATTGCTCGCAACCGAAACAATCTATCCACTTCAACCGCGCAATCAATGGGATCAGTCTATCGACACATTAGCCCGACTGATCGCGCAACATCGAGTCGATTTGGTTAGCATCGGCAACGGCACCGGCTCGCGCGAGACCGATCAACTGGTCGGCGATTTGATCAAGCGTCATCCGGAATTGAAAATCACCAAGTTGACCGTCTCGGAAGCCGGTGCGTCGGTTTATTCGGCATCGGAACTGGCCGCGAAAGAATTCCCCGATCTGGACGTCTCGCTCAGAGGCGCGGTCTCGATTGCGCGCCGCTTGCAAGACCCGCTCGCCGAACTGGTCAAGATCGATCCGAAATCGATCGGCGTCGGCCAATATCAGCACGATGTCAATCAAGCACAACTGGCTCGCATGCTCGACACCGTCGTCGAGGACTGCGTCAACGCGGTCGGCGTCGACGTCAATACCGCATCGGTCGCATTGCTCAAGCAGGTATCCGGCTTATCGGCCAGCGTGAGCGAAAACATCGTCGCGTTCCGCGATCAAAACGGCCCTTTCCAAAATCGCAAGCAATTGAAGAAAGTCCCTCGCCTCGGAGACAAAGCCTTCGAACAGGCGGCCGGTTTCTTACGCGTAATGAACGGCGACAATCCGCTTGACGCTTCCGCCGTGCATCCCGAAGCCTATCCTGTCGTCGAAGCGATCATTGGCGACACAGGCAAATCGGTTCGCGACTTGATCGGCCAAAGCGCTTATCTACGTTCATTGAACCCGGCCAACTACACCGACGATACCTTCGGCCTACCGACCGTGACCGATATTTTGCAAGAACTCGAAAAACCGGGACGCGACCCGCGCCCCGAATTCAAAAGCGTGCAATACAAGGAAGGTGTCGAAAAAATCACCGATCTGAAACCCGGAATGATGCTCGAAGGCGTCGTGACTAATGTCGCGAACTTCGGCGCTTTTGTCGATATCGGCGTACACCAGGACGGTCTGGTGCATATTTCGCATTTGGCCGATGTCTTCGTCAAAGACCCTCGCGATGTGGTCAAAACAGGCGACATGGTCAAGGTTAAAGTATTAGAAATCGATGTCCCCAGACAACGCATTTCGCTAACCATGAAAAAGGAAGAATCCAACGCGGAAATAAAGCCGGCACCTTCACCCCGCAAACCTGCCAAACAACCTCGGCAAGCACCGAGGCCTCAGGGCGCGATGGCCGACGCATTAGCCAAAGCGTTGAAAAAATAAACTTTAATTCCTCTGCTATACTGAAGCGAAAAATTAAATCAACCGGCAGGATTTGCTATGACATCATCTAATCGCACCATGATCCCAGTGCTACTGGTCAGTTTTTTGACCGCCTTCGCGCCCGAGTCTCAGGCTCAAAATACCCATCCCCGCGTTTGCGGCAGCTATGGCGAAATAGTCGGCCATAAAGCGCTTAATGCTTTCGGTAATCTGGGCGGCTCAATACTTGAATTACCGAAGAATGTCATCAACACATCGAATCAAAGCAACGTCTTTTACGGCTTCACCGGAGGCCTTTTTAAAGGCATCGTCAACATGGCAGGCCGGATAGGCGTCGGGATCGCCGACTTGGTAACGATTCCGCTTCCGACCAAACCCATCGCATATCCTCTCTATGTTTGGGATGATTTCGACATCGATACGACCTACGGCGAAGCTTACCGTCTCTACCAGTGCACGCCGCAACTGAAACCCATCGTCCAAGCCCCGGAACCGGAGCCCGTCATTGAGCCTGAACCGGCGGTATACACTCCGCAGCCTATAGAGACGCAGGAGGTCTATGAAGACACTTCACGAAAAATAGACCAGTTATTCAAAGAGGAAATGCATAAATAACGAAACCAGGCGGAACCGAACATAAACCCATCGTAGATCTAAATTCGGCACCGGGGTAACCGTCAAAGGACGCCGTGAATACATCCATGCAGGCATAGCCTTTGCCGATCACCCCGGCGCCTCCTTAAGCACTGCCGAAATTTGAAGAGCTAAGGCTATATATTCTTAGAGTACTGTATAAAAACGGGACTGAAATTTAAGCCGGCAACTCTTCTGACGAAGGCTTTAGCTTTACAGACGCAGACGCCTGAATATTAAGTAACTCTTCTTCAACGCCGGCGGCATGCGTCAATTCCGCAACATTTTGTTTAGTGAAAAAACCGTCGAAATCGCCAAATCGCTGCACATATTCAATGATTAACGACGAATGCTCCGAAGCACTTGAAAATATCTGCTTAATACCTTCTTCTCTCGAACCGATAACATCCAACAAAAACTTTTTTCCCTGACGAGAGATCTCACTCACCACGTAGTCGATATTTTCCATGCCATTATATTCGCCGTCATTAACACCGATCGCTAAATGATGCAGGCGAGGCCCGTAATTACGGACGAAGGTTTCGGTCGGCGATGGTAACTTTTCCAAGTGATTAACAAAATATGGCGTGTTGTTAGCCGTAAACACTTTTGCAGGACTATTAATCTCATCCGCAAAATGCACGCTTTTAGTCACATTGGTTGAAGAGTTTTGGTCTTTGATATCGTATGAACCCCAATAAAAATAACTCGACAGCGATAGCCATTCGAGAATCGCAGTTTCGCGATTCTGGCTATAAATACGTGTTGCCAAATGATCGATGGGATTCAATAACTTGTCGATACCGAGCTCTTCCTGCAGCTCCTTGGCTTGCCGATAAGCAGCTTGTACATCGTCTCGAATCCGGGAAAGCCCCAATGAATACACTCTGATCTGATCTTCCGGTCGCTCCATATAAGCGACAATATTATGGCTATAGGGTGAAGGCTTACTGATCGCCAAATTACCCGGCAGCTCCAATCGACGAATCTCATCTTGCGAAAAAAAGCGAAATTCACGCTCTTGTTGCAAACGCGTCACCTCGCTCATGTTTTCCACTCGAAGAATTTCACCCATATAACGACTGTTCGGCTTACTCGCACCAATTGGGTAGACTTCATTCAAGCTTCGAAAAATACCCATAGTCGATGGGTCTTTGACCTCTCTAATCAGCAGGTCGGGCGAACTCATGTCGATACGTAAAATATGCGTCCAATGAGATTCGCTTTCCAACGTCACGAGATAATGATAAGTCGTCATTAAGCAAAGTTCGCCGACATAGCGAATAGAGTGGCCAGGATCCACTGTGATCATTAGCGCGTCGATTTGCCCTATCATGTCGGTCAAACCGACACGATCCCGTTCGGTCAAAAGCTCGCGCAGATAATGTTCGAAAAAATCGGAATTCTCTTTGTCGCCGTGGCGTGGGAAAGAAAGTGATTTCATGGTATGTCTTCCTGAAATTTGTTCTTGCATCAGGCCGTTACCGGCCCATTAAACAAATTTATTAAGCACAAGACATACCATATCGCGAAAACACCTATTTTTATTCAATATCAATTACGTACAAAAAAATTCTCTGAAACTAACGATTTGTTTATGCGTCAAGATTGTGCATTAAAAGCAGCAATTCCCAATTTGGAGATCAAAAAGGGTGTGGGGTATACTTGGCGAGGATGTCGGCAGCAGGGCAGAAAAATGCTCCTGTATTTTCTGCATTCATTACATCCATGTAACTCAGCAATTGCCGAGGAGCAAAAATCTGCCCTGCCGCCGACGCCTGCCGGTCTAGCAACCGCACCCTCTTCGGAGCCGGTATTTTCTCTGCCGAGCTTCGTTTATCGAAAAATTAGATAAAGAGTCCAAATCTACGAACTTTCACAGTAAGGTACATGAAGATATTTGCACTAAGAAACGTTCACCTTATCTTTATTCCATACATGCCGGAATAACTCGGCTAAACAAAGAATAATCAATCCCGTAACGATCCCAATCAAACCTTCGTAAGCTTTCTCGTGCAAATCCAGATAACGCCATAATATGGCGGCCGCCAAGCCGCTCGCGACTGCAGCAAGACTCGCGAATTGAGTGGGCCGCATTCCCACGCATAGCACCAACAGCAAAGGCGCAAAGGCGCTTGCCAATCCGGACCATGCCATAATTACCAAGCTGAAAACACTATGATTATTTGCTAATGCACCGAGTAAAGCCAAGAATGTCACGACAACGGTTACTCCTTTGATCAAATACTGGTTTTCGATTTGATGCGGCAAGATATCGTGAGTCAACGCCGCCGAACAACTTAACACTACCGAATCGGCAGTAGACATAGTGGCCGCAAATAAACCCGCTAAAATCAAACCGACCATGGCTGGAGACAACAACTCCATGGCCATCGTCGGCAACGCCAACTCGGCATCGAAAGCCTCCGTATCGACCAGATAAATGCGGGAAAGTAGCCCTACGCCGGTGGCCGCCAAGTAAAACGCAATATACCAAAGGTAATACCATAAACGTGCTTTGTTCATACTGGTAGTATCGTCAAGCGTCATGAAACGCACCATGATATGGGGCTGACCGATGACCGACAATCCGGCAAAAAGCCAACTGATTGCGAATAATAAACCGCCGGCAATACCCGGCAAGGCCAAAGATTTGGGGAACCAGTCTAAAAAACCGTCAATTGCTTGCATTTGCATCAGGGTCGATTCGACTCCACCCAGCGACTGAGTCGCTGTAAACAACAACACACTCATTGCAACAATCATCACCATCGACTGCGCAGCATCCGTCCAGATAGAAGCTCGAATACCGCCCGCGAAACAATACAAGGTAACCAATATGCTACCCATAACCGCCCCAGCCCAAGAAGGCCATCCGAAAAGCACATGCAATGCCTTACTACCGGCGACCAGTTGCGCGCTGGCGTAAGCCAATAGAAAAACCAACGAAATCAAACCTATAACACGTTGCAGCGCCGGCTGATTTCCCCCTGCGCTCCAGACGCTAAGCACGCCGGCGTAACTGACTTCACCGGTGGTTGTGGCCGCGTCCTTAAGTCGTTTGTGCACCAATAGCGATGCTAAAAAATCTCCGGTAATCCAACCTATCATTAACCAAATGGCGGCGAGCCCTGAGACATAGGTATAACCGATAACTCCGATGAACATATAGCCACTATTATTCGTGGCCACCGCCGATAAACCAACCAGCCAAGGTTTAATATTGCCGCTGGCCAGGTAATAATCCTGCTTGGTGCCACGGCTTTGCCAATAGGACGCCAAGCCAATCAGCGTAAATAGCAGTAAAAAAAAACTAAACGAGAGAACCATTAATATTCCTATCTGATCGATAAATCTTATAATTTTTTCAGGAAGTGCGGGGAGTGGAGAGAGAGGTGGAGCGGCATGAAGGGAGAAATGCCGTATAAGGAAATGTCGCTAAGGGTTTCACAAATTGCTTCCTGCAACTATGAGGTTTGTAGCGGATTCGGTAACTCGCTTGGCAGGACGCAGTGAATACGTCTTTGCGGGCTTGACGACGGAATCTGATTGCCATGGATGGCGTGAATGCAGATTTTGCAGGAGCAAAAATCTGCCCTGCCGCCGACACCTGTCAATCGATACCCATCGCACTTCAAATTTCGGAATTGACGCATGGAGGCGCCGGGGTGTTCGGCAAAGGCTTTGACAGCAGGGATGCTATCACAGAGCCTACATGGACGTATTCACGGCGTCCTTTGACGGACCCTCCGGCGCCGAAATTTGACCAGCAAAGGGAAGAACAGCCGCCCTCTAAAATAGAGAATCTATTTACGACCAAATCCTAAGCTCTGTTACGAACACCATCAGAATTGGGTTCAGCAAATGAAGACAGGGTTTAATGAGTATTATCTTCGCTGGGCAACAACTCGATAAACGGCTCAAAGTCTTTTAACGCTTCCAAGGCAGGGTCATCGGCAAACTTATCGCGATAATCCTCGGTGCGCTCCAAGGCCTCGGATAAACAGTTAACGGCCTCTTCATATTGATTCAATGCGGTGTACGCACAAGCCAATTGGTAAAAAGCATGGCCGTTTTCAGGGTCGCTTTTCAACGCTTGCTGACATAAATTGACGGCCCACTGCGGTTCGCCCATGTCGAGCACCGCATCGGCCTTATAAGTCAATGCTTCGCAATCCTCAGGACGCAATTTTAAAATTTGATCGTAGATGGCGATTTTATTGGCCAAGCTGCTTGCTTGTCCTGCCCTGAGCCACAGCGATTGCACATCTTGCGTCCGCTCGATATCCTCGCCGATTTTCTCAATCAATTGAGCTTCTTTGTTGAGCTGTTGCTCGACAATTGCCAAGCGCTCTTCGTATTCATGGACTAGTTTCGATACTTTCTTATCCGCCATGGACTGCACACGCTCTTTAATATCTCTAAGCGAGGTCCAACCCAGCAACACCAAAATGGTACTAGCACCGGCAATCAAGTAGAAAAAATAAGTGACCGTGTTAGTGGCGTAAGTAACGCCTCTATCGACCGAGCTGAGCTCTCTATCCACAATTTGCTGAATCAGCTCATTTCTTTGCGTAGCCATGTCCGTACGCAATTGCTTGAGCTCATCCAGCATATAGCGCTCGATGAATGGGCTATATAAAGGCTTATCCAAAGATTCAATTGCATCTAACCGCTCTTGAACCTCTCTCTCATTGTCGACAAGCTCAGCCAACGCAAAACAAGGCGCAAGCAGGATCAACACCATTAATATTCTAAGCATAAATCGATTCTTCGGGACAGTAGCCATAAAAGGCCTCGGCAATGAGACTTGGTTTAGCAGTTAAAGAACTCATGTCTCGATAGGCTGGCTATATATGATACGACCTAATTAACATGAAGAATCTATAATCCCCCCGTATCATCAAAGTGCTCAAGGGATGGTTAGTGTGCGATTACTCGCCAGACAGAACACAGTGAACCCAAGCAGCATAAACACGCTGAATAGTTACGACGAAAGTAGAGTTGCTATTCGCCTTAGGATTTGGCCGTAAATAACTTCCCTATTTTAAGGAGGGTTCGGTTGCTCGATTGGCAGGTGTCGACGGCAGGGCAGATTTTTGCTCCTGCAAAATCTGCATTCACGCCATCCATGACGTTTGCAGATTTTTGCTCCTGCAAAATCTGCATTCACGCCATCCATGGCGTTTGCAGATTTTTGCTCCTGCAAAATCTGCATTCACGCCATCCATGGCGTTTGCAGATTTTTGCTCCTCGGCAATTGCTGAGTTACATGGATGTAATGAATGCAGAAAATGCAGGAGCATTTTTCTGCCCTGCATCGCCTAAAGCGCCTACTGTTGGAGCCCTAATACACGCCACCCATGGCGTAATGCAAAATCTGCATTCATGCCATCCATGGCAATCAGTCGCCGCCGTCAAGCCTACACGAACGTATTCACGGCGTCCTGCCAAGCCGAGTGACCGAACCCTCAACAAGGCTCAATAGTTCCACTAGGACGTTATTTATCAAGAAATCCTTAGTCAGCTACAGATTCAGCTGTCAGCTCGTAGGCACCTTCCGCATTATGAACTTCTTTGCCATTCAGTGGCGGATTGAAGACGCAGGCCATCTTCATCTCCTTGAAAGCACGCAGGACATGTTTGTCGTGTTGATCGAGAATATAAAGTGTTCCCGGATGAATCGGATAAACTTTACCATCATCAAGAGTCTGTACTTCACCCTCTCCCGACATACAGTACACGGATTCCAAATGGTTTTGGTAATGCATTTGAAAATCCGCGCCTTCGTATATCGTCGTGACGTGAAAGGAGAACCCCATTTTGTCGTCTTTCAATAGCAAACGAGTGCTCTCCCAGTTACTATCCGGAGAAACAATACGGCGTTCGGTTTTATTGGCTTCGTCTAATCGTCTAACTATCATAATTGAAGTATTGTGTTACTAATGTTTGATGGCGCATTTGGCCGACGAGTTTTCTCGTAAGGAATACAAGGCATACCTTACCTAACTTTTTTAGGCTTTGGCCATGATCGGTAAGAAATGCTTAACAAGCGGTAAAAAATTAGGCAACCACCTCATAACCAAGCATTATTTACCATGAAAACCATGAACATAGTCAAGAAAAGAGCATATAAATCAATAAACTAATTTCATAAAACTTCATGCTCTTCATGGCTTCTTCGCTATGCCAAGGCTGAATGTCTGCGCTGCATGGACCCAGAATTAACTGGCCATTTTGTATTCCGCTTCAAAATAGTTTTTTTCTTGAGGAATGGAACTTTCCTTGGCGCAAATCTCCTTAATCGATTGCTCGACAATATCGATGCCTTTCTTCAGATTGTCTTCGCCTATCGTTAACGGACATAAGAACTTAACGACATGATCTTCAGCGCCGCTGGTTTCAATAATCAAACCCAGCTGAAAAGCCCGACGCGTAATTTTTCCGGCAATATCGCCATTGACGCAATTGATCCCTTGAAACATACCGCGTCCACGCGTGGTAAAATTGCCTTCGCCGTATTTTTCAACGATGGCATTGAGACGCTCTGAAACATACTCGCCCTTTGCTTTGACTTGCTCGGAAAAAGCGTTGTCTGACCAATAATGATCAATAGCCGCTTTCGCGGTAACAAAGGCAAAATTATTCCCGCGGAATGTCCCGTTATGTTCGCCGGGCTTCCATTGATCGAGCTCCGGTCTTATCAGCACCACGGCAAAAGGTAAGCCGTAACCGCCGAGCGACTTGGACAACGTCACGATATCCGGATAAATTCCGGCTTCTTCAAAACTAAAATACGTCCCGGTACGTCCGCAGCCCGCTTGAATATCATCGATAATCAACAAAACATCATGCTTTTTACACACCTTGTCCAGATTTTTTAGCCATTCAAAGCCCGCAACATTAATTCCGCCTTCACCTTGTACGGTCTCGACAATCACTGCGGCCGGCAGATCGATACCGCTACTGGAATCCGAAAGCACCTTATCCAAATAGGCGGTCGTATCGATCTCGTCGCCTAAGTAACCGTCATATGGCATTCGACTGGAGCCGTTTAAACTCACGCCGGCCGCGCCCCGATGATGCGAATTACCGGTTGTTGCCAAAGAGCCGAGACTCACGCCATGAAAGCCATTGGTAAACGAAATCACGTTTTCCCGTCCGGTCACGTTTCGCGCTAATTTCAGAGCCGCTTCAACCGCGTTGGTACCGGTGGGACCGGTAAACTGCATCACATATTCCAAGCCTCTCGGCTTGAGAATTTTCTCATTGAAAGCTTCCAAAAACTCGCCCTTGGCCTTGGTATGCAAATCCAAGCCATGGGTAATGCCATCGCTATGGATATAGTCCAAAAGCTTCTCTTTGAATATCGGATTATTGTGTCCGTAATTTAACGTTCCGGCTCCCGCGAGAAAGTCGATATATTGGTTTCCTTCCTCGTCATAAAGGAATTCTCCCGTTGCTTTGTTAAATATACGCGGAAATGAGCGCGCGTAACTTTGTACTTCGGATTCGATCTCTTCAAAAATTTTCATAATCGTTTTCCCCTTTATATTGTTGGGCAGGTGTGTCAATCGGCTATCAAGCCATGTTGAACGGGCCAATTTTGACCAGCATTTCGGAATCGTGTTGTCCATCGAAATGCCGGTCTCGATCAAACAGCGTCGAACTGACAAGTTCCGCATTCAACTGCTTGGCCAAGCGCTCAAAAAGCGCCCACGAAGCCCGGTTAGGTGGATTAATGGTGGTTTCGACGAAAGATACCTTGGCGCACTGAGGCCGGGTGAGGAGGTGCCGTAACATTTTGCCGGCAAGGCCCTGTCCACGAGCCGATTCGCCAACGGCAACTTGCCAAATGAACAATGTATCGGTGCTACTAGGAATAAGATATCCGGAAACAAAACCGACTAAATCGCCTTGATGAGATGCGGCAACCGAGGTATCCGCAAAGTGACTGCATTGTAATAAATTGCAATAGATGGAATTAGGATCCAAGGGTGGACATTGCGCAACCAAACGATGGACAGCCATGCCGTCCTCGGACGTCGGAATACGCAAATCTAGTGTTTTTAACATAATGGTTTATATAAGCTCCACGCATTTATTATTAATAACACTAAACATATTTAATATAAAATCCTTAATGAATCCTGTGTGGATTACTATTTTCATGGACTATATAACTCTTTGCTGGTCAAATTTCGGCGCCGGGGTGTCCGTCAAAGGACGCCGTGAAACGTCCATGTAGGCCCTGTGACAGCATACCTGCTGTCAAAACCTTTGCCGAACACCCCGGCGCCTCCATACGTCAATGCCGAAATTTGAAGTGCGATGGGTATAGTTGATACAAGTCAATGAAGAGGCAATAATGCTTAGCGAAATATGCATAGTACACTAAACATTACGATCAATCAACCAAGCCTCGAAACCCACCTCTTGACAAGCTCATTTTTTTATATATTTATCAACATTTTATGACTCGAAATGACATGCCGCATAAATCTAGCCGTTACCCTCCTTATTCAATCGGAGTTGAGTGCTCATGACAAAAACCATCAACCTAAATTCGCAGCTCAACCATGAAGCACATAAAGTTAATGGTGAAATGCTTTTTCTACTCCCTTTTGATTGAAAAACCGCCTAAGAATAAAAGATATGGGATGTGTCTATCGAGGACTGCCGAGACCCCATCCATGGAGGCTTGGAGTGCGCTTGGCGAGAATATCGGCAGCCGGGCAGTTGCCGCAAAGCCTACTACCTGTAGAAGTTATTTTGTTCATACTCCTAAACTATCGGTTTATTCGTGAACTCGTTTTATAATTCCCGCTTCGCACACTATAAAGAAGATATTCCTGTTGAATCGAATTGAAGAAGTACTCATCGCACTGCGCCGAGTCATCCGAGCGACGGACCTACACTCAAAACACCTAGCCAAAACCACCGGATTGACAGCGCCCCAAATCTTGCTCTTACAAACCATTCGCGATAAAGGCGAGTTGACTATCGGGGAAATCGCCCAATGCATGAGCCTAAGCCAAGCGACCGTAACAACGATTCTCGACCGCTTGGAAAAAAGAAAATTGGTTTACCGCGAACGCTCCAAAGAGGATAAACGAAAAGTTCACGCTCATCTAAACCCGGAAGCCATTGAAACCCTCAAAAATGCCCCACCTCCTCTGCAAGACCAATTCACCCGTCAATTCGGCAATCTGCAGAAATGGGAACAAACCATGATTATTTCGGCGCTGCAACGTATCGCACAAATGATGGACGCCCAAGATTTGGACGCATCACCGGTACTGGATACCGGTAATCTGGACAAACAAGCCGAACCGGCTGAAAAATAGATTGGTAACGCCAAAGATGATGCACTGCTTACTTAAATTGAGGGACTTGAACCAACCGCAAAATCTTAAAATTAAAGCCCCTTTACTTTTTCAACAAAAACAACAAACCTAGCAGTGTCGTCAACAAGTAGGTAAACCCGAAGATAATCGATATTGCCGCACTCTCCTCTGCAGGTAAACCGGCAAACGATAAAACATATACGGAGAACATCTCTCTCGTCCCCCAATCCGAAATAGAAATAGGCAACAATGTCAACCCGGCGAAAATAAGCGGTAGCAATGTAAACAGCGTAAACGGCAGCTTCGGGTCGCCCAAACCGTAAGCCGCCAATAAAAAGCCAAGCATCAATAATAATTGAATCAACGACGATAACTCATAATGCGACTGCCCGAGACTCATTACGTCACTGATATTATTACGAGCCATCGCGGCTCGAATTTTCGTAGAAAGCACAGTTCTAAACAGAACGGCGCCCGCTATCGTTACTATCGCCAGGCCTTGCAGCAACGCAGCAGCCGAAATTATCTCGGCAAAGACCGGCCAATTAATCGGCAACGTCAGTAGCAGTATGAACACCAATGCAACCAGCCCCGATAAGCGGTCGAGCACTTGGCTGCCGATCAACGATTGAGTATCCCCATAATCTTGAAGTACTTTAAATCGAGCCACTTCGGAAAAAATCAAAGGCGGACCGATTTGGCCGCTTAACGCACCAATCCATATTGCTTTCAAATAATCCGCGTAAGTAGCCTCAACATTCAATTGCTGAGCGATGAGCCTCCATCGGTAAGCCATCAACATCAGCACGGCAATATGACAAACCACCAAGAGCAATCCGAACACAGGATTAAAGCCACGCAAAGTTTGCCAGAGTAAATCGCTATCGGTTTTATTCAGGATGAAGATCAACAATCCGATAGCAACAAACCATCGGAAAATTACTGTTAGCCACTGTTTTGATTTATGCATCGTATCCAACCATCTTAAGAAAGAACCTGATTAGCAAGATGCTTCAGCTTACTGAAGCCAATTGTCCGAGCAGTGGCCAGTCGTAGCCACTTCTGCGGGACGGGTTATTTAACCCGTCCCCAACGTTTCGGTTTGCCCTAAACATTTCGGCTGACTTCGGCCAAAGTCAAAACGTTTAGGACGGGGTTGCAAACCCCGTCCTGCTTGGGATATACTGGTTTTTAGGCTTTAGCTGAAGAAACTTGCTAATCAGGAGAAAGAATACCCATCGTTCGCGATCAATGTACCGCAAGCTGTTCTCGCCGATTATCATTGCCCCGTCAAGCAAAGCGCTTCTTTACACAAGCGGTCAAAAATCATGAAGCTTTGCCCCCACGACCGACCCTGAAAAAATTGCCGCTTCCGGAATCTGCGCCGTAATTTCTCCTCGCTAATCAGCTTTGCCAAATGAGCGCGAAGCGCCCCGACATCATTTACAGCAAACAAAAAGCCGCTCACCCCATGCCGGACAATTTGCCCAGCCGCTCCGGTCTCGGAGCAAACGATCGGCAGACGCATCGCCGCCGCCTCGGCCAGGGCGATACCATAGGATTCATAATGGCTCGCCGAGACAAAGACATCCGAAATCCGCATCAAATCGCTGAGTTGTTCCGAAGTCAGCACACCTTCGTAACGAATGCGATCGAGTAGATTCATTTCGCCGGCAGAGTGCCAAAAACGTTGCGTATATTCCGCATCAACCCTATCGCTGCCACAGAAATGCCATTGCCACGACCACTCGGTCAAGCTGGCCAGCGCTTGAAGAATATCGAGATAGCCTTTTTCCGGCAATAAATTGGCTACCGTCAAAAATTGCACTATCGTACTGGTATTTTTTTGCACAGGTTCCGGCTTGAAAGCTTCGTCTATGCCTGGCTCGCATAAACCGACCGATTTGCTTGGAAACCGTTTTTGAATCTCGTCGATAACCGCTTGCCCGGTCGCAATAACAAAGCGCATCGACTCGATCGCTCGGCATTCAATCTCCCGCCAAACAGCCCGCTCGCGTGCTGTCGACAACGGATTCATAGACGGCAAATAATGACATAAAAGACAACAGGGACTGTTCTGCAGACTTTCAGCCATGCAGGCCAACTCTCGCCAGAACAGACTATCCCAAATCAACAACTCGAAATTTTCGTGCCATTCGGCCAGTCGTTCGCGATCGATAGCCGAGACAGTGACCGAATGCAACGGAAAACGGCACAGGCGCGCTTGATGTAGTATATTCCGGTTATAGAGATTGCCTCCCGAAATTTCGACGAGGGGTGGATGTAACAACGCTATCTTCATCACAACACTCCGAATAAATTCGACACCATGATAACGGAACTCTCAAAGCAAACCCGATTGATTCGCTGGAGCAATCTGCATTCGACGATCTTGTTAGCCGTCTGCACTGCGATACTGCTGCTCTCATGGCCTATCGAACTACTGCTAGGCTCTGCGGCGTCGTCGTTTGCCTGGTTCGTTGTTCGCGGCCAAGGCAATTGGCCATCAATAGCTCAATTCGGCCCCGCCAATGCCGTGACCTTGTTCCGCTTGCTGCTGATCTTTAGCTTGGCAACTTTCACCCACCGGCCCGACTTGATAATTCTCCTGGCATTACTCGTTCTATGCCTCGACGGCGTCGACGGCTGGCTGGCACGGAAATTCGACTGCGCTTCGGAATTCGGCGAATATTTCGATAAAGAAACCGATGCTTTTTTCATGCTGGTGCTATGCTGGCTGATCGCACTCGATCAGCGCCTGGGTTTGTGGATACTGCTGCCGGGATTGATGCGCTATGTATTCGTGTGCTTTTTAATGATCGCAAAGCCGCCAACCTACAAAGAACAACAAACGACCACAGGCAAGGTCGTTTTCGTCGTCACGATACTGGCCTTGATCTCCTGCTTTACCGATTATCCAGCGATCTATCGCCCTTTGGCGCTCGCAATCACGTTGTTGCTCAGCTATTCGTTTATCGCCTCGATCCGCTTAATTTACCGCCCCGCCCGCGATGATGCATAAGCTTAGAACCCGACAAGTCGAAGGTTCCGCCGATATTCGCGCCTTTTTCGACCGACTCGCCGCCACTTACAGGGAGGCGCACGGTCGCGCCGACCGCCTTTTAGCTTACCGCCTTTCAATCATCCGGCCATTGCTCGGCAAACGACGCGGCACATTGCTCGAAATCGGCTGCGGCACCGGCATGCATTTATTTGAATTAGCCGGCCTTTATGAACAAGCTATCGGCACAGATCTTTCGCCGAATATGATTTCGGAAGCCGACAGATTACGCGAAAAGCATGCAAATCGCGAAACCATCCGATTCGCGGTCGATCCGGCCGAACAATTAAGTACTATAGAATCCGGACAAATCGATACGGTACTGTGCATCGGCGCCTTCGAACACATGCCCGATAAACCGCGAGTACTTCGGCAAATCGCGCGTGTCTTGAAACCCGGCGGCGAATTCATCTGCTTAACCCCTAACGGTGCTTATTGCTGGTACACGGCGATCGCCCGCGGATTTCGCTGGGACACTCAGCACTTAAGCAGCGACCGCTTCATGACGAGGCAAGAGCTGTGCGGGTTACTAAACGACGCGGGACTGGTGCCGGAAACGATAGACTATTGGACTTTCATCCCAAAAGGCGACATGCCTTCGCCTATTTATTGGTTGCTGTCCGGTTTGAATATTATCGGTAAAAGGCTGAAAATACCGGCATTGCGCGGCGGAATATATCTGAAAGCCGTTTTTAAGGAGGGGCAAAGCAAGGATGCCTACAAGGCTGAATAATTCATGATGACGTGAAGTAGCACAATATAATGGATATGCTGTTACCCAAGCTCCAGCTCTCATCGTTATACATAAATTGTAGGGTACGCTGCGCGTACCAAAGCCGAGCCCTGGAGGTTTGGTTGGCACATGAATATCGCGGGGTTACCATGGGACGCACAGCGTACCCTACGCGGTTCGTCTAGCAGCGTAGCCTGGATGGAGCATAGCGCAATCCGGGAAGTCAGGTGCCACACCAGTCCCGTATGCCGCTCCGCTGCATACGGGTTAGATACTCCATGATTGAACTGCCGAAAAACAAAATCAGTCCCCCACTAACCCCTCAGTGCGCGCCGAACGGACAATGGATGCTTGGCGACGGCATAGTGTTTGTGTAAACCGGTTATTTCACAGGTACCGCCCGATCTTTGATACTCGGCGCGAAAATGATAAATGAATTCCAATACCGTGCTATCGATCAAATTAACTTCACTCAAATCGAAAATCACCTGCTTGCCTTTAGGTAACGTGCCGGTCATGCTTTTTAACGCAAGAAAGTTTGAAAACACGGCCGCCCCGTGGACCTGCACATGAAAATTGCCGGGATCCTGTTCATTAATACGATAGGCGACCTGAAAAATCTGGGCAGGCTTCAGACCACGCAAACCGTGCAGCGCCAACTCAATGACAATACCGATCAACACCCCTAGCAAAAGATCCGTCAGTAAAATACTGATCAAGGTCACGACAAACACCAAAAAATGGCCGAAACCAACACTCAAAGTTTTGGCAAACTCCATCGGCGAGGCGAGCCTAAATCCCGTATAAACCAACAATGCCGCCAATGATGCCAACGGAATCTCTTGTATCAGATTGGCCCCCAAGCTGATAAATAGCAGCAGGAATATACCATGAAAAAAGTTCGACCAGTTGCTTTGCGCGCCATAACTGATGTTTGACGAGCTGCGCACGATTTCCGCAATCATCGGCAACCCGCCGACTAGGCCGCAGAGCGTATTGCCCATGCCGATAGCCATCAAATCGCGGTTCAAATCGGAACAACGGTGCTTGGGATCTAGCTTGTCCACCGCCGCGGCGCTCAGCAAGGTTTCCAAACTGCCGATAAGAGTGATATTAAAAACGCAGAACCAAAATTTAGCCGTGCCGATCAGCGCAAAGTCCGGTAAATACAGCGCATCCAACGGATTGTTTGGAAGATTGAGCAAAAAAGCAGGACCGATTAAAAACTCACCCTGGGTCAAAAACTGCGTCACTACAGAGTGATAGCGATGCACATGATCCAAATCGAAATAAAACGTCAACAGCAAACCGGAAAACAAAACCCAAAGCGGTGCAGGTAAGGTACGACTGACTTTAAAAGGAAGACGGGGCCAAAAGATCATGACGGCCAAGCCGATCAAACCAATCATTGCGATAGGGACATTCATATTGATCACTGCCCTCGGCAAAGCCATCGCTTGTTGTACAATAGATCCTGGCTCAGTAGGAACTCCAAGCAAAACATAGCTTTGTTTGACCAGAATGATAATACCGATGGCCGCCAGCATCCCGTGTACTACCGAGGAAGGAAAAAAGGCACTGAGTTTGCCCGCGCGCAAAACGCCCAGGGCAATTTGGATCAAGCCAGATAAAACAATAGCCGCCAGCGTATAGGAAACGCCGACGGCAGTATTGCCCGCACCCAAGGTATGCACGGAATCCAACACCACCACGATTAAACCAGCTGCAGGACCGTTGATCGTGAGTTGGCTACCACTCACACGAGACACCAAGATTCCGCCAATGATCGCAGTAATCAGGCCGCTCATCGGCGGAAAACCGGAGGCCATCGCGATACCTAGACACAAAGGCAAGGCAATCAGAGAGACAAAAAAACCGGCACGAAGATCGTTATAGACAAGTGTTTGAGGCATGGGCGTCATGAGGTAGTGATAACTCCCCAATAGACTATCCTTTCGAACTACTTTAATCTAATAGATAATTTCTGCAGTTTTGTTATATTTTATATATCGATATCGGCAATCCAGCCCTCCCCTCTTATATGCTGCACAACTGAATAATCATGGCCATCTTGAACTATCACCACCTGCGTTATTTCTGGGTCATCGCCAATGAAAACAACTTAACCCGAGCCGCAGAAAAACTGCATATCTCGCAATCTGCACTGAGCATACAGTTGCGTAAACTCGAAGAAAGCTTCGGACAAAAATTATTTGAACGCGAAGGCCGGCAGTTGATCTTGACCGAAGCGGGTCACGTTGCCTTGGATTATGCTCAAGCCATTTTCCGCGCCGGTGATGAGCTATTGAGTGTCATGCAGCGCCGCGAAGCGGGTAGCCGACTTTTACTGCGTGTCGGAGCAGTTTCCACCCTATCGCGCAACTTTCAGTTGGATTTGATTAAACCGCTGCTGGCTTTGAAAAATATTGAGTTGGTGCTGCATTCCGGCAGCCTTAACGCCTTGATGCAGCAAATGCAGGAACATACCCTGGACTTGCTCTTGTCTAATCGTCCGGCTCCCGATGCCCTGGATCGAAATTGGCAATGTCATTTGCTCGATGAACAGCCTGCCAGCCTAGTCTGTCAAGCACGGACGGCCCCGACCAACTTTCGTTTTCCGGACGATTTGCACCATGCCGGATTATTCGTGCCCAGCATGGAAAGCGAAATCCGCACCGCTTTCGATTTTTTGCTCAACCAGGCCGGCGTTCGGCCCAAAATCATTGCGGAAGTGGACGACATGGCCATGCTGAGGCTGTTGGCGCGTGAATCCGGAACGCTAACGCTGGTGCCGCCGGTGGTGGTGCGTGACGAATTGCTGAGCGGCCATTTAGTCGAATGCGTGCAGATAGCGGAAGTCAAGGAACGATTTTATGCAATCACCCCTGAACGACACTTTCCCAATCCGCTATTGAAAACCCTATTTGATAATTTCACGCCTTCTCGCGAAGGATGAAATAAAACCACAATGCGCATAACACCGCCCCGTTAAACCGCGAACAACCCTTGTTCAAAATTCAAGCCAATGAGCATTTGCTACAATGCAAGACCCCCATTATTTAGCTCTAGGACGTTATTTATTGCACCAAGTTAAGATCAGACATATTTGCAATATGTATCATGCTAAATCCGATATTGGCCATGCATTTTAATCATTGGAAAATTTACCTATAATAACTGGCTCTATTCAACGATATCCAAATGATGCCAATCCTTGCCACAAGCTATTCAATCACTTGTGGCTAGTGACGCATTGGCGTTCGAACTCAATCTAAGGAAAAAGACCATGTCCGGCTATGTTGATGAAGTTGTCATTCCGTATGATCGCGACCTTGGGCCTGTCCTATTCCAGCATTACGGCGCCGATACCGCAAGACGCGTCGCCGAACAAGCGCCGAAGGACGTGCTGGAAATCGCCGCCGGCACCGGCATCGTGACGCGTCACTTGCGCAGCTTATTGGCGAAAGAAGCGCGCCTGACCGCAATCGACATCAGCGATTCGATGATGGACGTGGCTCGAAAAAAGTTTCGGGCCGACGAACAAGTCACGTTTCAAAACGCCGACGCCACCGCGTTGCCGTTCGATGACGAAGCCTTCGATGCCGTGGTCTGTCAATTCGGCATCATGTTTTTCGATCGAGACAAAGGCTTTCGCGAGGTTTACCGCACCTTGAAGCCGGGCGGCCGGTACTTGTTCCGGGTTTGGGATTCAGAACGTTACAACCCCTTCGCCAGCTTGAGCTTCGAAGTCCTCAAGCAATACTTTCCGTCGGATACCCCGCAGTTTTTATTCGATCCGGTGTCCTGCCATCGCATCGACCCGCTCAAGGAACAATTGATTCAAATCGGTTTCGACCCGGTAGTCATTTCGGTGCAGCGCCACGAATACAATATTTTCGATGTGACTGCGTTCGCGCGGGCCTTAGTTTACACGCCGGTGATCTTCGAAATCAGGGATAAAGGCGGAGTCGATCCCGAGGACATCGTAACCGAACTGGCCGAAGCCTTCCAAAAAGAGCTTGGCTCAAGCCCGATGCGCTATCCGATGCAAGCGATTCTGTTCGAGACGGAAAAGCCTAATGCCCGATAACTTAGATACCAACCCGAATAACTTTATGCACATCATGAAAACAAAATCATTTATCCCCAAGTCCTGTTTGGCGGCGTTGACGCTTCTTTTGACGCAGAATGTGTCTCATGCGATGCCGGGCATGGACATGCCGGCCGGCGAAAACGCAAAGCCGCACCCGCTAGCGAAAAGCATCGGCGTGCCGATTAACTCATCGGCCTCGGAATTTGAACTGACCTACAGCGCCGACGGCAAAACGGTCGTTTTCGTTTCGACGCGTCCAGGCGCCATCGAATCCAAAGGCAATCCCTACAACTTTGACATCTGGATGTCTCATAACGTGAATGGCGTTTGGCAAACGCCGATTCATCTGGGGCCCGACATCGACCCAAACGTTGGGCCGAACATCAATACATCCGCGTGGGAATTGGAACCGAGTCTGTCGGATGACGGCAACGCGCTTTATTTCACCCGCTACGAACCAGGCAATCTGTCTACCGGCGATCTCTATGTGGCGCAGAAAGTCGATGGCGTCTGGCAACCGGCCAGAAATTGGAACGATGTGCCGGAACTGCCTAACCTCAACACGCCGACCGGCGAAGAACATTGCCCGATCATCGTCTCGGACAGCCTGATTTATTTCAGTTATCAGCAACCCGGAGTCACCCAGGACAGCGACATCTGGAAGGTCGAAAAGAAAAACGGGGTTTGGCAGAAACCTCAGAGTCTCGGCCCAAGAATCAATTCCCCTTACCGAGACCATTTGCATTGGACAGGACTGTCGAAGGACGGCAAAAGCCTGATCATTACCAGTACGCGCCCGGATTTCGGCTCGCGTGGCGGACACGACGAATGGATTTCGTATCAAAATCCCCAAGGCGAATGGCAAGAGCCCTTGAACCTAGGCGACACCATTAACACGGCGGGCGAGGACATGTGCTGGGCCTTCACGCCGGACGGCAAGCAATTTTTCGGCGGTTGGGGCCCGCAAGGCTCCTATGATATGAATGTCATGTGGATGAACAAAGACGACGTGCCTTTGCTCAAGAATTTCGATCCGATCGGCCCGCCGCCCAACTTGCTTGCCAAAAGCAAGGCAAAAGCCGGCAAAGCTAAATAGTTGTCTTGTTTCGCCCGTTGAGCGTTCTCGCCTTAAAAATGCCAGAACGCTCTGAAGTGTGTTTTTATATCAGGCACTCAAATATACAACGCTATCGACTACATAGGCGTAAAATTCAATGAGACCGCCTATTGCAGGCAGCATTGATGGCGTGCCAGGCCATTTTGAAATTCGGCTCACCACAGATACAAACTCGATTCTTTGTTCATGATGACGGTCCGATACTGTTCGGAGCTCGGACTTTGAGCCACGCCGTAACAAACATGAAGAGGCAGCAGGTGCTCTTCCCTCGGATGACAAAAGCGCGCTCCAGGCGCCTTGCTCCAGCGAATCAACAGCCCTGCTCGTTCTTCTTCCCGGATTTCACGACTGGAACATACATTCACTAACCAGTCCTCAAATGAGTGATTGAGCCGGTTGGATTCTTCATCGTCAGGCGTAAAAAATGCTCTCATGTTATGAAACGAGAAGCCTGAGCCTATTACCAAAACGTTCTTCCGACTCAAGTTCTTGAGGGCGCGGCCTATTTCGATGTGATGAGAGGGATCGAGCGTGTCAACAAGAGACATTTGAACGCACGGAATATTCGCTTCCGGATACATGATTTTAAGCGGGACAAAAACACCGTGATCAATGCCTCTCGACTCGTCCTGTCTGGCATCAATCCCCGCATCGGCCAACATCCGATGTAGTTCGCTAGCCAAGAATGGCTCGCCGGGGCAGGGGTACTGGATTTGGTAGGATTCCGGCGAGAACCCGTGATAGTCATATATCAAGAAAGGGCTCTGTCCAGAAGTGATCGTGGGATTTTTTTCTTCCCAGTGCGCGCTGACCACTACGAGCGCGTCGGGTTTTGGAATGCTTGCCGCAATGCTTTTCAGACATGAAATCATTTCTTGATGCGCAGAATCTCCCAGCAAGGGCAGAGGGCCTCCGCCGTGGGATAGAAACAGGGCTTTGGGTGTTTGTTTCATCGTTTCTCCAGAATAAGTGGGCAGGGGTTGCCGAAATCCAGGCTGCATGGATAGCTCGAAGCTTGCCATCCGTGGCGCTGGATGCCCGCACTTTTGCCCTTTGGGTATCCCTGCGAGCATGACGGACTTTTTTAGGTTTAGCTTAAGCATCTTGCTAATCAGGTAGGATTTTTAAACGCTTCCGAAAGCACATGAGACTTGTAACTATTACCTCGTGCAAAGCCTATTTTTTCTTATAAAAATTAGAAGTATAGCAAGCCATCAGCGCGCCTCTAACCATCGAGGCATCATCTTGTTTATACAGTTGACTATCTTTATCGCTCATCGTAAACATAAGCCTTTTGGTTTCATCGAAAATATCCCTATTGCCGAAAACAGAATCTGCCACACAATTACAATAAGACCTAGCCTGCTCGACTGGACGCGCCCGCCCTTCCTTTTGTATGCAACTATCAAGAAAAGCAGACTTTACCTGAGACATACCACTATCCTCACCACCGCCTCCGCACGCCGACAAAGCAACCGCCCAAACAGCCATGATAACTGATTTATTTTTACTCATTTCATTCCTTATTTCTTGGACCCAAGGGTTTCAATCTTAAACAGTTCAGCCATGATTGACTAACAAAAAACAAAAGTCGGAAGAAAAAAGGGGGAAAAGGGTTCAATTACTCCCTTTTGATTCAAAAACCGCCTAAGAATAAAAGGCATGGGATATGTGTGAGTCGCAGGTACCAACGGCTCAGTCTTAAACGGTGCGACCTATCGTGACAGGAACGTTGCGATGTGTCTAATCCTACCTGTGCGAATCCGTATTTGTACAGAAATGCTTGCTCGAACTCGTCTTAGACGGGGTACGCAGTTAGGGTCACTCAGGTAACTGGTGGCGTTGAAGGAGCCAGGCAAGCATAGTCAGGGAGGTGGCAGGTTTCAGCCTCGAATCAGGTGTCAGGGTCTATGTCCGCCTGAAACACTGGGGAGTTTTTTTTCTTCTCTCACTGGGATTTATACGGTTATTCTCAGTGGCTATTAGGGGTGCTTGCTGTTGTCGCCCAGACATAATGGTTATTGGTACTGACCGATGAAAGTCCTACGGCGTCTCTTGATTTTAACCCCTTCAAGAGTAATGCCCGCCTATAAGTTTATGGCGAAATGGCGGGNTTATGCGCTGGTGTGTGAGATTCCCCAAACTGAGCACTTTAAGGATGGCAGCGTCTTCGGTGTAGCCACGCAATTGCGCGGTGATAGAAGACTCCGTTGTTAGAAATACGTTGTCATGGTTTTTCCATGAAGAAAGTTAGTCCGTCGGCTACGACCCCAAAATGGTCTGTCCTTCCTCTTTTGGAAAACCCGACGGTCGCTAAGAAACGCCTTCCACGGCACGACCGTTGGCAAGGTATTGGTTAGTGTATGAGGGGTAAATCAGGTTGTCTTTATGTTAGTGAAACCGCTTAAGATTAAACATCATTCTTTAACAGGCAGAATAACCATCGAACGGGTGCGCAAGGCATTTCTTAATGTCAAACGTAACCGGGGCGCTGCCGGCGTTGATAAGCAAAGCATTGTGATGTTCGAGGCGAATCTTGAACAGAATTTGCAAGCATTGTTGAGCGATTTAAAAACGCGGGGGACATTTTCTCCGCATCCGCTCAAACGTGTGCGTATCGACAAAGGGAATGGGAAATTTCGCCCGTTGGGCATTCCCGTGGTCCGTGACAGGATTGCGCAGGATGTCTTGCGGCAACTGCTGGAACCGTTGTTCGAGCCTTTGTTCCATCCAAACTCGTGTGGATTTCGGCCAAATAGGAACTGTCATCAGGCCATTGAACGGGTGCTGGACATCTGGCGCGAGGGCAATCGCTATGTGCTGGATGCGGATATATCGGGATTTTTCGATAACATCCCGCACCATGTCATCATGACGGGGCTATCCAATGTGGTCGCTGATGGGAATATTCTGGGTATTATTGAACGGTTTCTTAGGTCTGGCGTCATGGAAGACGGCGTTTTTAAACCAACGACGATCGGCACGCCGCAAGGCGGTGTCATTTCGCCTTTGTTGGCAAATATTGCGCTGAACTATCTGGATTGGCATCTGCATGAGCATGGCTTGAACTTTGTGCGTTATGCGGATGACTTTGTCGTTCTATGCCCATCCGAGGAACAGGCAAAAGAGGCATTGGTTCTTGTCGGGGCGTTTTTAAACACGCATCTTGAGTTGAAACTCTGCCCTGAGAAATCGCAGGTCACCACATTTAGTGAGGGTTTTGCATTCTTGGGGTTTGATATTAGCTCAAGGGCGGTCACGATGCGCCCAAAGTCCATAGAGAAATTCAAAGATAAAATCCGGGAGTTGACCTGTCGCTCCTATAACTTGGATAGTTACCGCATCATGCGGGTTAATCAGGTGATACGAGGGACGGCAAATTATTTTGCAACGCCGTTCTCTCATAATCGTTATCTGTTTACGGAATTGGACAAGTGGATTCGAGTTCGCTTACGGTGCATGAAGTTTAACAGGAAATGGAAGACCGATAACAGGCGTCTACGTCTGAAGCACTTTAAGAATAAAGGGTTGTTGAGTCTCAGGGCGTTCTATCATGAACCTGCATAGCAAATACAATGACTCCCTTTCGAGGGCAATCTAGGCGGAGCCGCCCATTGTCTGAAAGAGACACGATGGTAAATAGAGGGAATTAACCTTCTTGCGGCAACGGGGGGCTGGTGGTGATCCTCCAGCCTACCCACTGTCTATCGAGGACCGCCGTAAACCCATCCATGAGGGCTTGACGGCAGCTCTCGAACGCTAGGGATTGCGTGAATGCAGATTTTGCAAAAAAAGGGGTCAAAAAAAGGGGTCAGGTTTAATTAAAAATTAAACCTGACCCCTTTTTTCCCCTTTTTTGACCCCTTTTCGTGTTAAATCTTAGACTCAACTATTCAATCACGCTTCCGCGCCAAAATATCGATTTGATGAACGATGATGCCGAGCGTGCGCTCTTGCCTTTGCTGCCGACGGCATTCCAGCCATCGGTCGAGTTTTTCCCTGGCTATCGCCGAATCGCGTCGGCCTTCCGAATAGATCCATCCCAGCAAGCGTTCCAGAACCGCTTGATCGTCATCGCGATAAGTGCCGTCTTCGGGCGTGATGTTCCAGTCGGAACCACCGTAGCTGACGATTTCGAAACCGGCATTCAGCAATTCTCCGTACAGACGCCGCCCGCACTTTGCACCGCCCGTTTCCGAACCATTCAGGCGGCGTGCTTCCATTGACGCATCGTAGGTCTGCAACAAGGCGTCTTCGAACTCGCTGTCCGGATACGGCGGAAACACGACCGTCTCACCGTCGTAGTTGATCGTAGCGTAGAACAAGCCGCCCGGTTTCAACCCGGCATGAAAACAGGACAATGTTTGTAGTAACGGGACCAGGTCCATGAATGCATGCGCGGTGATGACGTCGTAGCGGTTCGACGCGGGTTGAAACTCGCTCAGCGGTGTGCAAATGCATTGAAATTCGATTCGGTCCGCGCCGCGTTCGGCGCTGAGAAGGCCGGCTGCTTTTTCGACCGCAAAACCTTTGTCCCGCAAAACAGTGGCGATCTCTGTTTCGGCGATACCGAGCAAGCCGGATTCGATGTCGAGCCCGGTCAAGCGCATTGCGCTGCGATCGCTATGCTGAAGGATGCGCCGAAGCATAGCTCCGGTGCCGGTACCGACATCGAGTAACTCGAGCGGATTTCTGCCGGACAGCTCATTCAAAAAGTGTCGCCAAACTGCAGGGTTCAGGCTGCGTTGATCCAGCGCGTATTTGGCTTGCAGGAATTGGGCGAAGGCGTCCAAGGCTTATTCCCGATAGCCCGCCCAGTCGCGCTCGTTTTCCCATAATTTGACGGTCAGTTTTTGCTCGCCGAAATCCAGCCTCGACTGTAACCCTTCGTGAATGATGCGCGCGAAATGTTCGAGCGACGGATTGAGCCCATCGAACTCGGAAAGATCGTTCAACGTGACGTCCTTAAACCGTTCGATCACGGCAGATAGCGCGTTTTCCAGATCGACGATATCGACCAGGTAGCCGTGACTGTCCAAGCGGTCGTGCTCGATTTGGATTTCGACTCGGTAATGATGACTGTGCCGCTGATTCTCAGCACCCCAGTCGCCGCCCACCAGATAATGCTGCGCGATGAAATCTCTACAAATAGCGAGTTGATACATGAACACCTCAGTCGTCTTGATAATCGAAAATAATCTGTAATGCCGCGTCTTTTTGCCCGGCATTCGTGTCGAATGCTTGCTTGCATTGATCAAGCCTGAACCGATGCGTGATCCAACGCGCCGGCTCGATGGCATCGAGCCAATGCCAAGCCGTAGCTATGCGCCGATGCTTGTCCCATCGTCCGGACAGCATGGGGTTCATCGTGCTGACCTGGCTAGACAGCAATTGAATGCGCCGCCGGTGGAAATGCCCGCCCAAATCGACGTCGACCCGCTTGTTGCCGTACCAGGAACCGACCAGAATACGGCCCGAAAATCCGGTCATGTCGATGGCCCGGTTCAATGCCTCGCTATTGCCGGACAATTCGATCACCAGGTCGAAACCGTCCGCCCCTCCCTCGCGCAAACAGTCTTGCAGATCGCGCCAAGCGTTTTCGTCGTTCGGGTCGACGCAATGCGCCGCGCCGATGCGTTTCGACAGCTCGCGCCTCGATGCGACAGGGTCGGCCGTGATCAGGCTGGCCAGCGGAAAACGCGCCAACAGTTCGCAGGTCAGCAATCCGACGACGCCCTGGCCGAAGATCAATACTCTTTCGCCGAGCAGCGGCGCGGCATCCATCACGAAATTCACTGCCGATTCCATGTTCGGCAGAAACAGCGCATCGAGCGGCGACAAGCCGTCCGGAATCGGCAAGCATTCGCTCAAGGCAACGGCCGCATGGGATTGATGCGGATGAAAGGTAAACACCTTGCGCGCGAGCCAGCTTTTATCGACACGCGCACCGACCTCGACGATCTCCCCGACCAAGGCGTAACCGTATCGAAACGGATAAGCGAAACTACCGGCCAGACTCGGTATCGTCGCGTCTTGCTCCAGCTCCTGCGGAAAGCGCCCATCGAAAATCATCCCTTCGGTGCCGGGACTGATCGCCGAATGATGCGCCTTAATCAGCACCTGGTCATCGCCGAGCGGCGGTAGTTCGATCGTCTGCAGCGCGACTGCGCGCGCGGCGGTATGAAAGACGGCCTTAGCTTCAATCGTCATCGTGCAAGGCGCCATATAAAATCAGATCGCCGCCGAGCGGGTGATAGCGGCAATCTTTTAGTTCGAGCATCGGGCGACACGGCTTCTCGACGGCCCTGAGCCCTCCGATGATTTTCGGCGCGATCGTGATCACGCAATAATCGACAATATCTTCAAGCAAAAAGGCATTGATGACCTCGGCCCCGCCCTCGACCATCACGGTCTTGATGCCCAGTTCTGTCAATAATTTACGCAGCGCCGCCAGATCGATATGACCGTCCGAGCTTTGTTCGACCCGATACACCCGGATACCCTTGGCCTCGAGGCGGCGCTGCTTGTCGGCGGGCGCTTGTTTGGTCGCGACCACGATCGGCAGTTTGCTAGACGCGCTGAGCATCTTCGCATCTTCGGGAAAGCGAAGCAGGCAATCCAAGATGACCGGTTGAGGATCATCGCCCTCGACATGGCGCACGTTCAGGCGCGGATTGTCAACTAGAGTCGTGTTGATGCCAATCAGCAAGGCATCGTGATGGGCGCGAAGCAGATGGGTCAACTTCAACGAGGCGCTGCCGCTCAACGGCAACGACGATTCGGCATTCAGCGCAATGCTGCCGTCGATGCTTTGCGCATAACTCAACGTAAAAAAAGGTGGCCGGTCTTTGCTTCGGTGAAGTTTGTCGAGCCGGTCGATGAAAGGCTGCATGAATTGCAGGTCTTCGGGAACAGGCACGGCTGTATTCTGTTGGTCAAAGCTCAACAAATGCCGTAATTTCTCGGCCTTGACCTTCAGATAGCCGACGTTTTCGCGATGATAGACGGACTCTATCGGCACGCGTTTTTCGACCACGATCCCCATCGCCTCCAACCCGCTGATTTTATCGGGATTGTTGGTAATCAGCTCAATCGACGTCACACCCAATTCGCGCAAGATCAGTGCGGCTTGAGTATAGTCGCGCTCGTCGGGCAAATGGCCGAGCCGGATATTGGCTTCGACGGTATCGAGCCCCTGATCCTGAAGATTGTAGGCTTGCAGTTTTTTCAGCAGACCGATGCCGCGCCCTTCCTGACGTAAATAAATCAACACGCCGAACCCGGCCTGCTCGATCATCTGCAGCGACAAGGCCAACTGATCGCCGCAATCGCAGCGCCGCGACCCGAAAACGTCGCCGGTCAAACATTCCGAATGAATACGCACCGGCACGCGCTTCTTTCCGGCCACACCGTCTTTGACCAGTGCGACATGCTCCTTATCGTCGACAGGATTGCTAAAATAATGCAGTTGAAACTCGCCGTGTGCCGTCGGCAAACGCGTCCTGACAAGCGTTTCAATCGTCGATACCGCCTTAACATTCATAATTTTGCCGGTTGTTTTGTTCTTATAGTCGTTGACAGGCCTTGATCAGACCGGCTTGTTTCGAAACTTCATGCAATGGGTTTCATTGTACTCATTTCGATTTTAATTTCATGGAAAAGTTTTGGGTGGTATGGCGATATTTGAAATGCGACAATTGGTCACACTTGCGCGTTGCAAAGCAGGAGATAAGATTATGATTACTTAATTGTTCTCCGATTAAGGCATATATCCTTCTCTCAATGCGGCTTACCAACCGCATTTTTTTTGCCTCGTAAAAAAACGAGCAATCAGTGCGATTGTTTTTAAATAAGGCCGGCCGGAGTCCTTGATTCATTCCTCGCGCGGCACAATCCTCCTCCAAAATCCTTATGTTATTGTCCACGGTCTTTCAAGAAAGCGGCTATCTATACCCATCTTAGATCAAAATTCGGCACCGAGGTGTTCGTCAAAGGACGCCGAAATTTGACTAGCAAAGGGTATACTAGGCGTGGGTATTGATCGCTATAGCATCAAAAATAAAAAAGCGTAAACCTAAATTTGGAAGTTTAACCATGAAGTACATAAGGTTTATTATGTATTTCAAGAGTCTACCTAAATATTGCTGCTATCCTTTCGGGTGAGCGAAAGTCACACACAATCGATTGACAAGTTATTGAGTTAACTTATTATTCTTCATGATCTTCATGGTGAAATGCTTTTTCTAGGGTAAATGATTTACGAATAGGAGGACTGAGGATTTCGCGACAAATCATTTTAAGGAGTTATGAACTGCGACAATCTGTCGCGCGGCAATCGGTCACATTCCGAAATAAAGAGAAGCCGGCTAAGATATATCCAACTCAACCGCTGATGCGTTTGTGCTCAAATATCCTTCCTCTTGTATGCGGCTTTTTTAGCCGCATTTTTTTTGGCCTGCGTTTCACCGATACCAACAGAAAAACCGACAATCCTCATTTTCTCCCGCCTTGGCTGATCAGGGTTTGCAACCCCGTCCCGCAAAAGCTTCTCTGAGAGTCTGGAGTTTTTGGCGAAATCGCTTGTTATTCGGTCGGCTCCCTTCTTGAGAAAAATCCCGTAATTAATAGCCCGACAAATATAACGGTCAACAAACTCGGCATCAATTCGAAATGACGCTGATAAAAAGTAGAAGCCGGATTTTTTTGATAAGGGACGGTATATAAACCGGACCATTCTTGATTGAGTGGTGATCGATGCAAAACTTTGCCGGAAGCCAGCGCGACTGTCGATATGCCTGTGTTTGTCACCCTGACGACAGGCCTTCGAAATTCGACGGCGCGCGCCAAAGTCATATACAGATGTTGGTAAGGTTCTTGCCAGGTCCCGTACCATGAATCATTGGTCGCATTGACGATAAATTGCGCGCCAATGTCGGAAAGGCCTTTCGAAAAATCAGGAAACAAACTTTCGTAACACACCTGAGGTCCGATTTTGTAATCGTTTAATTGCAATAACACGGTGGGCCCCGGCCCTTCGGCGAAATTACCGACCATCGGAAACCAATCGCGCAGCCATGGGAATTTTTTTTCACCGGGAATATATTCGCCCAAAGCCAATAAGATTGTTTTGCTGTAATGCGGTTCGGTAACCGTTCCTTGCCTATCCAACGCAAACAACGAATTGGTAATCAAACCGGAACGCTCGTCCTTAGCATAGGCGCCGGTTATCATTCCGATTTGACGCTCGCGCAAGTATTCACTAAGTACTCGGGCATAATACGAGTCGTTGTACTGTCCGCCAAGCAAAGACGGAAACGAGGTTTCCGACCACAACACGAAATCGACTGCAACATCGGGATTCGACTCCAAACCGTTTTCGGTCACGGTCAGATATTTTTTTAGAATTTCGGTCTGAAAGCCCTTGCCGTGCGCGGCCGCATGTTTTTCAGTGTTGCCGATATTGGCTTGTACCAATAGCGTATTGAAAGAGGCTTCAGGTTCAGGTAACCGATTTTTTAACCCTAGCCCGGCCACATTCAAACCGATAAAAACAATGATAACGCCGGCTAAAATCGTCAAACCGCTAAGCTCTCGGCGTTTTTGCCAAGCAACCAACAACGGCCAGTTCAGCAATATCGTGATCATGCTCAAACCGGTGAATCCGACAAACTCGGCCCATTGATAAACCGGTAGACCGAAACCATACCAGGTGTAACCAAAATTCCACTTGAACAGCATCGGCAAGCCGAATTCGCATATTGCTGTCAACACGGCCATTTGTGCGAATGACAGCCACTGCGGCCAACGGAAATATTTAACGCCGAAATACCACAACAAACCGGCAGCCGGGACGAACAAATGACCGAACAAGGCGAACAAGATCATCCCAATGCCGGCTAGAAACCAGTTGACTTGGGCAAATTCATGCAGGGTATAGGTCACCCAATTGAAGCCGATCAAGGTGTAAATGAAGGTCGTCAGAAAACCGCCGAGCAAGACGTTTTTCAAACTGCTCTGCCGTTCCCAGAACAGCCAAAGCGGCACGAAACAAAACAACGAAGCCCAGGGAGGAAAAGGAATATAACTCGTTCCGATAAAGACGCCCGAGGCAATCGGCAACAGCCATTGATGTTTGAAAGAAGATGCGGCTGTTTTCATTGAGTATTGATGAGTTCACTCGTTCCCAAGCTCTTGCTTGGGAATGCATTACAAGAAGCTCCAGCTTCTTGAAACCTAAGCCAGGAGCTTAACCAAAGGGTTTCCCAAACCGGAGAGCCTGTGAAAGCGTGTAGAATGCGGCAAAAAACGTGCCTCGCCGCATCCTGTGATGCTTCGTCAAGCAGAGCTTGAGGATAGGCGTTCCCAAGCTGGAGCTTGGGAACGAGACATAAAATCTATTTCGAATCAGACCGATTCGATTATTCGGCTTCTTTAGCTTCTTTAGCTTCTTCCTCGGTCGTCATGATCAACGAAGCAAAACAATTCATCATGCTTTCCGTATAATTGGCATGCGCATCGGCAAGATCCTTGGGAGAGCCGAATTCATTTCTCAGCTCATTGAGGACTTCCTCCGGGTTTTCCGCTTTGCTCAATGTCAGCATCTTCGTGTAACTACGATAGGCCGCGCGTCGATTCGGGTCGAACGCTAAGACGCCGGGCATGTTATGCGAGCTTAAATCAACGACACAGCGCGCCATCGTTTCCGGCGATAGCTTATAGTCTTTAACATCTTTTTCTTGCCGCATGTCTTCGAGAACGGCTTGTTCATATTCCGTTTTTTCGCTGCACGCAACAAGCATTGACGCAGCCAATGCAATAAATACTATTTTTTTCATTCGATTACCTGATAATGAGTTGCCGGAGTCTGGGGCAAGTGAGAGATTTCGGTCATGGCTTGTTCGATCCAAGCTTCGGCTTCGGCATTGATATCGCCAGCTTTACGGTTTTGGGTCTCGATAGGCGGTCCTATTCTGACCTGAACGACGCCCGGATATTTTAAAAAACTGTAACGCGGCCAATATTCTCCGGCATTATGCGCGACAGGAATTACCGGGTAGCCTGATTTTTGCGCGAGTATCGCACCGCCGGCATTGAATTTCTTTTTTTCTCCGGGAGCGGCGCGCGTTCCTTCCGGAAAAACCACGACCCATAATCCTTCCTTTAGGTATTCCGAACCCTTATCGATCAAGATCTTCAATGCTTCGCGTTGATTGTTGCGATCGATCGCAATCGGTTTGAGAGTGGCCAGAGCCCACCCCCAAATCGGCAGCCATAGCAGGGATTCCTTGAGCACCGCCGTTTGCGGAGGCAAGATTTTTCTCAGCGCCACGGTTTCCCATGCCGATTGATGCTTGCTGAGCACGACAGCAGCATCGATGCCTTGAATATGCTCCAAACCTTCCACTTCATAACGAATTCCACAGGATTTTTCGACCATCCATAGCAGCAAATTTATCCAAATGCCTGCGATTTTATAGCGGACCGAAAACGGCAGGACCACGCTGGCCAAGATGATCGGGCTGAACAGCAGCGTCGATATAATGATTCCCAGCAATAATAAGGACGATCCGAGGTAGACACGAAAGGAGGGCTGATAATTGAATGATGTCGTCTGAGTCATGAATGAAAACGTTCTAAAGATCACGGAGGATTAAAAACCGCTCGAGCCGGTACAGTGAGAAAATCGGCACGAGCGGCAATCTCTCCGAATTACGATTGCAGCCTTGAAATATCGGCGATTTGCAAAAACTGCTCGGACAGCATGTTCAGCAAGCCGAGACGGCTATTTCGTAAATCGACATCATCGGTCATAACCATGACGTTATCGAAAAAAGCATCCACGGCATCCTTCAACTGCGCCAGTCGATTCATCGCTGCGGTATAGTCCTGTTGTTGCAATAGCGGCGTAATCGCTTTGGCTGACGCCTGTGCGGCTTGCAACAATGCTACTTCCGCCGGTTCAGTCAGCGCATTGCTATCGAAATTATGGGGCGCTTCGGTTTTTTTCAAAATATTGCGAATTCTTTTGTTGGCGCCGGCCAGGCTCTCGGCTTCGGGACGTTGCCGGAACGTTTTGACGGCTTCCAAGCGGCGCATGAAATCCAACGGCTCTTCCGGCAATACGGCCAGTACCGCGTCGAATTCGTCGGGGCTAAACCCTTTGTCCGAACAATACCCTTTGAGCCGGTCGTAGATAAATTCCAGCACCATTTGATGAGTCTTAGCTCTGTCGAAGTCGTGTTCGACTTGTTCAATTGCAAAATCCACGCACGCTGTCAAATTTAACGGAAGTTCGCGTTCGATCGCGGTGCGAAGTACGCCGAGCGCGGCGCGGCGCAGTGCATAGGGGTCCTTATCGCCGGTCGGAATCAAGCCGGCGCTGAAGATACCGGTCAGCGTGTCGATCTTTTCGGCCAACGACAAAATTTGTCCGGTCTTGCTAGCGGCCGTGACGCTTCCGGATTGCTTAGGAAAATATTGCTCTTCGAGCGCCTCGGCGACTTCGGCCGGCTCATTGTCGGCCAGTGCGTAATAGCGGCCCATGACGCCTTGCAAGTTTGGGAATTCTCCGACCATTTCGGTCAATAAGTCGGTTTTGGCAAGAACGGCGGCGCGTTTGGCCAGGTTCGCATCGGCATCGAGTTGCGTAGCGATGTAATCGGCCAGTTGTTTGACCCGGTGCGTTTTATCGGCCAAGGTGCCCAAGGTTTTTTGGAAGACGATGTTTTTCAGCGCGTCGACCCGGTCTTCAAGACGCAGCTTGCGGTCCTGTTTCCAGAAAAATTCGGCATCGGACAAACGCGGAGTGATCACGCGCTCGTTGCCTTCGCGTATCGATTCCGGACGAGTGCTTTCAATATTGCTGAACGTGATGAAATGCGCCGACAAACTACCGTCGGCCTGCTTGACCGGAAAATATTTTTGATTGGTCTGCATCGTCGTGATCAACACTTCGGCCGGCAACTCCAAATAGCGCGGATCGAAATGCCCGATGACTGGGACCGGCCATTCGTTCAGCGCGGCGATTTCCTCGAGCAGGTCTTCCTCGATATGTGCGGTACCGCCGACCGATTGCGCGGCCTGCTGCGCCGCAAGCCGAATTTTTTGCTTGCGCTCGTCAAAGTCTGCAATGACTTTACCGGAATCGAACAAGATATCCCGGTAGCGGTCTGCGCTCTCGATAGTCAACGCAACAGGCGCATGAAAACGATGGCCGAAAGTTTGCTTACCTGTAGTCAGGCCGAGAATATCGGTCTCAATGACCTGATCGCCGAACAACAGCGCAGCCCAGTGCACCGGCCGAACGAATTCGGTCGTATAATCGCCCCAGCGCATGCGCTTGGCTATCGGCAAGGCATGAATGCTGGCACGTAATATTTCGGGAATCAACTTTTCGGTGGCCTGACCTTCGATCGGTTGACGATAAACCAACCATTCGCCTTTGTCCGTGCTCAAACGCTCCAAACCGTCTACCGTGGTGCCGCAACTGGCGGCAAAGCCCTGAGCGGCTTTGCTTGGCATACCATCGGCGGAGAATGCAGCCTGCACTGCCGGCCCGCGTTTTTCAACGGTTCTATTCGGCTGTGCAGTCGCGAGATTTTCGACCCAAACCGCCAGACGTCTGGGCGTGGCATAGCCTTTAATGCCGGAGTAACTTAAATCGGCATTATCCAGTCCTTGCCGGACATTGTTGAGCAAGGCTCGGCTGAGCGTTATTAGTGTTTTCGGTGGCAATTCCTCGGAACCCAATTCAAACAATAAATGTTTGGCGTCGCTCATGCTTGCACCTCCTTTGCGGCCAACATCGGAAAGCCCAGCGACTCGCGGCGTTGGTAATAACATTCGGCGACCGATTTGGCCAGATTCCTGACGCGCAGAATATAACGCTGACGCTCGGTAACCGAGATTGCACGGCGGGCGTCCAGTAAATTAAACGTGTGAGAAGCTTTGAGTACCATTTCGTAAGCCGGTAACGGCAAATCTTGCGTCAACAATTTTTCGCATTCCTGCTCGTAAGTATCGAAACAATTGAATAAGAATTCGACATTGGCATGTTCGAAGTTATAGGCGGACATTTCAACTTCGTTTTGATGAAAGACGTCGCCATAGCTGACCGTGCCGAAAGGCCCTTTGGTCCAAACCAAATCGTAAACGCTTTCGACGCCTTGCAAATACATGGCGATGCGCTCCAAGCCGTAAGTAATTTCGCCGGTAACCGGTTTACATTCGAGGCCGCCGACTTGTTGGAAATAGGTAAATTGCGTGACTTCCATGCCGTTCAGCCAGACTTCCCAGCCCAAGCCCCAGGCGCCAAGCGTCGGCGATTCCCAGTTGTCCTCGACGAAGCGGATGTCATGCTCAAGTAAATCCAAGCCCAAATAACGCAATGAACCCAGATATAGTTCTTGAAAATTATCCGGCGACGGTTTCAAGATGACTTGGAACTGATAATAATGCTGCAAGCGATTCGGATTCTCCCCGAAACGACCGTCGGTGGGTCTGCGCGAAGGTTGAACGTAAGCGGTATTCCAAGGTTCCGGGCCGATCGAGCGAAGAAAGGTCGCCGGATGAAAGGTGCCGGCGCCGACTTCCTGATCCAGCGGCTGCAATAATACGCAGCCCTGCCGGGCCCAATATTCCTGCAAGGCTAGAATTAGCCCTTGAAAAGTTAATAAGTCGTTATTTGTGCTTGACACGGTTGCTCCAGGGAATAATTAAACAACGATTCGTCTCCTAAATCGTTTCGTCCGTTTTTAAGGCTTTGACTCTAAATGCACTTATAATTTATCTAAATAAAAGCGCCGCTTTCTATGCTGCTTTCTATTAAGAGTGGCAATATAAAAAATGTGCGATTATAACTGAAATCAATAAAGAACGGGCATGAAAAAAGTTACGCAATCGACGCCATGATTTTGGCTATATTCACGTTAATAGTTGAAGTCATCGAAGTATATACCCATCGGATATCAAAATTCGGCACCGGGGTACTGCCCATACGCATCAAGCTAAGAATTTCTTGATAAATATACCCTTTGACGGTCAAATTTCGGCGCCCGGGGGTCTCGCCAAAGGACGCCGTGAATACGTCCATGTAGGCTCTGTGACAGCATCCCTGCTGTCAAAGCCTTTGCCGAACCCCCCGGCGTCTCCATGCGTCAATGCCGAAATTTGAAGTGCGAAAGGTATAAACCTAAAAAGAACAGTTGAGAGTCTCAAACCACCGTTCGCCCTTCACCCTTCGGCTGCGCTCAGGAGAGCCCCGTCGAAGGGTGAAGGGTAGTTTGAGGCTTCACCAAGCCGGTGAAAGTGTTGTAGACCCTTCATGCTTCGACTTAGCTCAGCACGAACGGTCTACAACACACCTCAACTGCTCTTTTTAGGATAAATATTATTTCGATGACTCGCTTTTCGGACTCGCCTTTGACAAGCGTTCTAATGTCGAACTCAGCTTTAACAATGCGCAAGCTAAAGAGTCGTCCTCGCGGGCTTCGGCATTATGCCGAATTTCGGCAATACTGGCTGCACCGGGGACATTTACGTGGCGCTCCGGTTGCTCAACTTGGCGATGAAGCGCTTCGGTGATTTTAAATTGTAAAATATCTACTTGGTGATTAGGCATTTTATCGATAGCACCTAGGATGGCATTGCGATAAAAGCGTAGTTGCGACGCCCAATTAGCCGAATCGGCATACACCATTAGCTTGTTTCGATCGATTACACAATGCTTGGCATGCTCTTTCAACTGATCGGGCAAGGCCTCTCTAACAATTTTTAATAGTTTTTTTTGTTGCTCAATTTGGCTATATAAGGAGGCAAGCGAACGATTGGGATGCGCAAGCAATTGTCTAAAAGCGGTGGAGTTCGGCATATGCTTGAAAATTTTGATCGACATTCAGTTTAAAACGATTATATAGAAATTTTCTAGTGAATTCAGTGACTATTAAAGAAATACCCACCCTATAAGGCGATTGAATCTAGACGGTAGCTGTTTTGCCGGTTGACTTTGGGGAAATAAGGCATAGAATAATCCTAGCTTGAAATTCGATATATCTTTGATGTTTTAGTTACGACGTTTTTTCTGTAGTGCTCTGTTTCTGTAGATCCTCGTTACGTTCTGCCATTAAGAGATTTCACTATTTCTTAGCTAGACGGTCCGCTTTATGGACTAAATTGATTTAAATTTTTATTTTTAAGGTTTTGAGTATGTCTACTACTACAACAGGCACAGTTAAATGGTTCAACGCGGACAAAGGCTTCGGTTTCATCGAGCAAGGCCAAGGTCCTGACGTTTTCGTTCATTTCCGCAACATTGCGGGTTCCGGTTTTAAATCCTTGACTGAAGGCCAAAAAGTTCAGTTTATCGTGACTCAAGGTCAAAAAGGCCCACAAGCCGAAGAAGTTACCGTTATCTAAATAATTTTGCATAAATAGCTTACGGCTACTTATCCGACACAAGGAAGTGTCGACGAAGGTATACCTTCCCTGTTTCCTCCCTCATAGATTTAACCGGTTCGCCAATTCCGGAGTGGATTAACGAACTTACCCACCTTAGTAATCGCCTTTTAGTTTCGACTTACCCGGCATAGCAAACCGTGCCGTAGCGTAAAAGACAGCGAAAGGATTGACGATCCCACTTAAGATTCACCCAACTTCAGACAGTTAATCGCGCTGATCGTGAGGATTCAACCGTACTTGCTCAATGGCCTGATTAATTGCTTCGGCGACCTCTTTTTCCATCTCTTGATATGTTTTTTCGGTAAGATAAGAACTTTTATCGACCATGCTACGCACATAGCAAGCAGGTAAGCGATTCAACGCAAGACAGGCAACATCATCAATAAAATCTTGAGTCAACGGCTCCTTGGTCTTTTGAACAATATTCCAAAGCTGGTCAACGACTAACCTTTCATAATAATTATTAATGTTTGGCATACTCATCCTTATCCTCTCAATTTATAAACGGCTAATTATCTGCGTTAGCTATTTTGCGCGTTAAATAATAGTACAAATCTCAAACTAAAGCTTTCATCCTAAAAAGCCGCCTTAGATAATAGCGATTCAATACTATTTGACAAAACCCTCAAATGAGCATAAAAAGAACTCAATGGTTTCGAACTGAAACCATTGAGGATGCGGTAAAAAATAACTTCCCCAGTGGTTCCCACTCTCTGCATCACTGCCATTAAGTTAACGGAAGCCCGTCATTCCGGCATGGATTGCCGGAATCCAGTTGCCATGGATGGCAGGCTTTTTCGGTTCCTACGGTCCTCCGTGGGAACCCATACCTTGGCTGCCGAGGCAAGATCCACGCTGGAGCGGTGGAAACGAGAAAGAGTCTGAATGACGGCAATCTTTAGCCACATGACGGCTTAACTTAAAGGCCGTGACGCTCTGCGGGGGAATGATAGAAAATCGGAAAGTTATTTGCACCCACATCCTAAGATCCTGTCTAATTTAATGAGAGGTCAACACATGAAAAAACATCTATCGATTGTATTATCCGGGGTACTTTGCTCATTAGCCACTGCCAGCTTCGCAGCGGAACAAGCAGTCCCTTTCCCCGAAGGCTACCGAAACTGGCTTCACACCAAGAGCATGTTGATTCAACCGGGACACGCATTAGAAGACCCCTTTCAGGGGATCCATCATATCTATGCCAATAAGTTGGCTGAAGACGGCTTGAAAACCGGCAAGTATAAAGACGGCGCGGTATTGGTTTTCGACCTGCTCAATTATGTCGAAAAAGATAAAACGATAGAGGAAGGCGATAGAAAACTAATCGGCGTCATGCTCAAGGATGCCAAGAAGTTTGCCGACACCGGCGGTTGGGGCTTCGAAGGTTTTGCCGGCGACAGCAAAACCGAAAGACTGGTTACCGATGGCGGTCAGTCCTGTTTCGGTTGCCACGCCCCTCAGAAAAAAACCGATTATGTGTTTTCGGAGTTCCGCAAATAAAGGATAATTTTCAACCCATAAACCACGGACGACGCGGCTTCGGCGAATCACTCCCCGTGTTTAATGCCAATCATTTCGCGTCGTCCATTTACCAATACATTACCTTACCCATATTTCCGGATATCGTTCAGCCGAAATAACTGATCGCCCCCATCAGCGGGGTACGCGGATTCAGCGATAATTTTACCGACACGGTATCTAGAAAACCGCTGAAACGGCCCTTGGCTTTAAATGCTTCGATAAACTTGCCCGACTCCAATGCCGACCGAATTTTAGGGCCAATACCTCCCCCGATAAAAACCCCGCCGGTCGCGAATGACTTCAAGGCCAGATTACCGGCTTCGGCACCGTAAAGCTCTATAAAAATCCGGATGGTTTCGGTACATAAGGGATCTTCGCCGTTGATGCCTAATCTTGAAATAATCGCATTACGATCGCAGCCGTAGACACTCGGATAAGCACAGTCAGGAACCGCTGGACAAGCAGGAGCGAAACGGTTTTCGACCAAAAAGTCATAAATATTGCCGAACCCCATGCCTGAAACGAGCCGTTCGAAACTCACATGCCCGTTATATTTTTTTCTCAAAAAGTTCGATAGCTGATCTTGCTGAACGGTTTGCGCGGCAAAGTCGCAATGACCGCCCTCGGTCGCTATCGGATGATGGCGCGCTCCGTCCCAATACAATATTGCTTCACCGAGACCTGTTCCCGCTGCAATCACGGCCATATTTCCGGCTTGCGATTTGGCGTTAGGGTTCAATTCCACCCAATCTTTTTCGTCCAGACACAGCATGCCGAGCGCCATCGCTTCCAAATCGTTTAATAAGCGTACTCGATCGGTGCGTAAGGTTTTTTTCAGTGCCTTAGCATCGAGTTGCCAGGGCAGATTGGTCGGCTCGCAGCGCTGCTCGATAACAGGCCCTGCGACGCCGAAACAGGCCGAATCGACCTTCACGCCCGCCGGTAAGAATTTATCTAATACCTCATCGAACTCTGGAAATTCAACGCTGCTGAAGGTTTGTTCTTGTTGCAACGTAATCAAGCCGTGTTCATTCTTGCTCAATAATGCCAAGGTCGTTTTGGTCCCTCCGATATCGCCTGCCAGAATCATTGTGAATCTCCTTGTTTTGTTTGATTATTATTTTCAAGTAGATAAATCAACGCATCGAGCATGCCGTTAGCGACTTGATGCGGAGGCAGCTGATAAAACGCCTGCCAAGCGAGCGAAACGACCTCTTTGTAATTATCCTTAGCTTCCGGATGAAGCTTGAGCCAACAAAGTCTGACCGCGTGACCGATGATAATATCGGTCACCAGGGTATCTTCGATTCTAATCGACGGATTGTCGCGAAACACGAAAGCCATTGCGTTTAGGGCTTCGACGGTCAACTGCCGGTAGACCGGTGCCTGAATCTTATTTAGCAAATGATTGACATGTAATTTGAAGCTTTGTTCGCCCGACGTCATTTGCGCTAACGTCGTTTCGCTATCCAACCGTCTCTTGCTGCTGAGTTTATCACCGATCATCAAGCCTTGACAGTGATGCAAAATATCCCAAACACCCGTAAAAAAACTTTCGCTTTCCCGACCTAGACTACCCCGACGTTCGCGCCAGTTATACCAGTCTTCGGCTTCGCCGAAATATTCAGGGTCCATTTTTGGCGAAAAGCGTGCGCAAGTCAATTCCTGACATTGACCGACATAATTTAGCGTTTCGACTCGCTCGAATTGATATTGCGTATTGGTGAAATCCTCGAGAGTCTCACGGACTTTTTGCAACAACTGATAAGGCGGCAAGGTCAAGACTTCGTTATAAGCCTGATCCAAGGTACAGTTCGAGTCCTTTTTTTGGCGCACCAAAATCAACTGCAAAATATGCCCGACACGAATCGTATGCATATCGGCAAATAGCTCCGGCTGGTACTTGATCAGCATACCGAGATACAGTATTAACTCCTGAATGATGATGTGCTCACTAGCGTCGTGAGTATCATTATAAGTACGGATAATCTCCAGAATCTCCGACGAGTCGGCCGGGCGCTTCAAAGTCGCCTTACCGCTGTAGGCCCGACCTACCGTTAATTGATGCTGATGCACCAAAATTTCGGTAGCCGCCTGCTCGAGATCGATATCGTATTTACCTAGTAAGCCCGCGCTACGACGAATGATATCCCAAACCGCAAGATCGCCCGCGCGGATATAGACCTCTTCGAGCAAGCCGCGAATCCGGCATGGATTGCCGTCGGCATCCTTAAGCCCGGTGTCGTAATCCAAACCATGACGCCCAGCCAGTAACACAAGCGCTTCCAATTGTGCATAGAGATTGGCGCTCGCGGTCAATTGTTCGATCAACGCTTCATCGTCACTGATTTCCCAAGTGATCGTAACAAAAATATTCAAAGGCTCCGGCGGTTCGGTATCGATCGGCAAAATCAGAAAACAAGGCCGTTGCGGCTTGTCCCAAGAGGCCTCTGAAAACTTGAAATCGTGTAAATAATCGATCTTTTCATAACTTGAGCTTTCGGCCAATTTCGATAGCTCGCCGAATTTAATGGGCGTGCTGTTGATTTGCCCGCTTTGCAACTCTTGAATAAACTCGATCAACACATCACGATCGTCATCGCTGAGCATATTATATTTAACAACCAACACAAATAACGGATCACCCGTTGTGCCGTCCCAATTTTTATGAATGTAAGACAACTCCGAGCGTAAGCGCTGAATCAGTAAACGGTTGTCCATGGCTAAGTAAAAACCCTTTTGATTCAACAATTGAGGTAAAAACACCAACCGTTCGTTGGCCATCAAATAAATTCTGGATGTCGCCAGGGTTCTTAATTGCCGTAGCGGTCTTCCGGTTAAACCATGATTATCATTGCGTCCGATATTCGTATAGGCTGCAGCCAATTCGCTCGCGTCGCGAATTTGGATAGGCGAAATTTCCGCCAGCGTTTGGGTGTCGATTCCCCATGCCTTCAAATCGGCTTGAATCGTTTCATCCTCGGCAATCACCGCAACCTGCAAGGTGCAATCGCAGGTTTTCTCGCGAATATTATGCCGACCGAGCGGGTCGATGTCGTCGATCGCTAATAACCCGTCTTCTATCAGGTTTCCAAGAATGAACAAACCTTGCGCCCAAACCAATGGAATGTTTTCGTTCGGAACCCTGTCTTGACTATTAGGATTCGCTTTTTCGGCGTCGATTGCCTCTTTCGGTACGATATACAGTTCGGGCAATAATTGCCGCCCGTTTTGTTCGACTAGGAGCGCATCCAGCTTAGCCCTGTATTGCGCCGCCTCGTTATTATTGCCCGCATACAAATTATTCAGCAGCAGGTAACAAAAAAACAACGGCCACTCGCATTCGATGTCCATAAATTGCTTTAATTCATGCGGCTCGTAATGCAGGCGGCTCGGGTCTTCCAGTTCGGTTTGGTGGCCGTCCAGCAAAAAACGCTTACAGCCGTATCGGCCCTCAAGTTTTTCACGGATCAAGGCCTCGGTACGGTTTTTCAATTCCTGATTGTCGACCGCGAAAGCCGGAAAACCGGTAATGCTCAATACCGCCGCATCCACTTCCTTGGATAACGACTCCCTGGGCAGCAAAGACTCCAGTGCGTTACGGGTGCGGGCGATATCATCGCTGATCACATGAATGACCGAGTTTTGCCCTCCCATGGGGCCAAACAAATTGAAGCCGGACATCGCCTCAAGCGCGGCCTTGGCCATGCCGATCGAGCTAGCGTTCAACTCGGCGATGCCCCGATTAATTTTGTTGCCGCGTTCCCAAATACCATAATCGGGAGTCCGGTAAGCCCGGCTGATGTAGTGCACCAAATTCTGCACGAAATTGACTTCGTCGATCGTAAATACGATGCGCAGCCCCGATGCAGTCATTTGCGCCAGCATCAACAAAAATAACGACGTGGCATCCAACTGCAAATGCCCCCATTCGCTGTCGCCGACCACCACTTCGCCGGTTTTTAGATCGTACTTGGCATGCAGCGCATCGAGCGGATCTTGCGTTTGTTTAAACATTTCGACTTTATGGGCTTGGCGCATCATTGCTACTAACAGCCCGCGCATTAGCTTAACCACGCTTTGTTCAAGCAAATATGCCTTACCGTTCGGTTCGCCGGATTTTCGATAAGCTAAAGCCAAACCCCAAGGAGCAAGGATGCTATAAACGTTATCGCGAACCCAGGCGTCGTTGTAATTACCGTGAACGTTGTTTGCGGTACTAGCCGGCAGTAAGCCGCTGATCCAGTCTTGTCTATTTAAAATGATATCTCGCACTTCGTCGAAATAGGCATCCAATTTTTCAATTTGCAATTTGTTCTTCATGAATTTTTTCCGTGTAACGAACACAATCTTTTGGATCGTAACTATTTAGCCCCCCGGCAATTAACGTTCTCACGCTCTGCGTTGGAACGCCTGAGTAGCTCTGCAGTGACACAAGACGCTAGAGCGTCTCGGTCTTCATTCCCACGCCGGAGCGTGGGAACAATAGGGGGGTTGTGAATAATTACTTGGGACCTGCTTTTTACTTTAACTTAAAGCCATGCAATCAGACGATTTTATTTTTGGGATGAATCAAGCAAATTATATTCCTTACGACTCGAAAGTCTTCTTATCACCAACCGGATTCTGCTAATCTGTTCTTCTATTTCAAGTTTCGGTGTAAAACTTTGTTGCAAATAGACGAGTATCTAATAAAAGAATGTCTATCCGATAGAGGCTGGTATCGGCTGTATCACGCCGTGCGCGTGCAAGATCGCAAGGAAGTGACGCTTAAATATCTGGAGGAGAGTCATCCGAGCGACACGATGCTGGCATGCTTTCGCAGTGAATTCGGCATGCTGAAGCGCGTGGCGATGCCGGCCGTTATCGAGGGCCTGGACTTGTTGAATCACGGCCGGCGCTTGATTTTGGTGCGCGAATACTTTAATGGGTGCACATTACGGGAATATGCGGCCGGCCTGGCATTACCGGTTCAGGAAGCATTTGGCTTGATTTTCGAACTCATTGAGTCGATCGCCGCGATACATCGGCACGGAGTCGTTCACGGCAACTTAAACCCCACCAATATTTTGGTCGACCCGAAACAAATGCAGTTGAAATTGCTCGGCTTCGGTCGAGCCGCATGCGCCTTACAAACCCGTGCTGAACCGGAGGCGCCCTATCCGAGCGAGCGTGAGATCGATTATTTGGCCCCCGAACAAAGCGGTCGGATGAATCGCGGCATCGACGGTAGAGCCGACATCTATGGGCTCGGAACGATCGTATTTGAATTGTTTACCGGCCGCAAACCGTTTATGTCGCCGGACTCGATCGGCGCGATTCACCGCCATATCGCCCATGAGGTCCCCGATCCTAGGGAATTTTGTCCTGACTTGCCTGATGACCTGGCGCGTATCGTCATCGGAATGCTCGCTAAAGACCCTGAAGAGCGTTATCAAAGAGCGGACGAGTTGTTGTCGGATCTTTCGCTCTGCCGACAAGCGTTGTGCAAAGGCCAGAGCATGGAAAGAACCATGCCTTCCGTTTTTCGGAACCCGCGGCAACTCTATGGACGCGAAGCCGAGTTGGGGCAATTGGAAGCCGCCTTGACTCAGGCACGGCATGACAAGGCCGTTCTCTGCCTGGTGACGGGCCCCTCGGGCGTCGGTAAATCGCGCTTGATCGAGTCATTCAACCAACAAAGTCTGCCGGCCGATTGCTATTTCATCTCCGCCAAATGCGACCAATTTCAAAATAATCCGCCGGCGCGCTTGTTTCATGACGCATTTAGTCTTTTACTTAAGCAAATATTGGGCGAAGAAGACGAAGCGTTGGCGATCTGGCGGCATCGCCTATTCGAGCAACTGGGAGACGAAGCGGCAGCCGTCATCGAGTTGATTCCGGAACTCGAGCTGTTGTTGGGGGCGCAACCGGCGCTTGCCGAATTGCCGGCAGCCGAAAACAAGGTTCGTTCATTGCGGCTGTGGTTACGCTTCGTACAGATCTTTTGCCGGCCGAACCGGCCTCTGTGCGTATTTCTCGATGACCTGCAGTGGGCCGATCCGGCGTTGTTCGAGTGGTTGGCGGCGATGTTGTCGGGCCTAGAGCACCTGTTGTTGATAGCGGCGTACCGCGGCGATGAAGTCAATCCGGGCGATAGAGTGATTGCGCTTGAAAACAAATTTCGCGACGAAGGCGGCCGGGTCGAAACGATCGAGTTGAATGCCTTGCCGATGCCGGCCCTGACCGCGATGATGATAGATTCAATCAGGCTCGAAAAGAAGACGGCCGACGAGTTATGCGCTTCGATCCATCTCAAGACGCAGGGCAATCCCTTCTTTTTCCTACAATATCTGCGCGAGCTTCAGCGAAACAACGTCTTGCACTATGATGCCGGAACCGGCCAATGGCGCTTCGATCGCGAAAGGCTTTGCGCGGCCGCCATCAGCGACAATGTCGTCGACTTCATGACGAAGCGGGTCGGCAAACTCGACAAGCCGGTGCGTGAATTGTTGAAAATCGTCGCCTGCATCGGCTGTGCGGTAGATCCCGACACGATTGTAACCGTGTTCGGCGAAAACACCTTGCCGTATAAAAATTTGGCCGCAGCCGAAACGTTGGGCTTGCTGCTCAAGCAGTCCGACATGGCAGAAAAAAACAAGGCGCGCTATTTTTTTTCGCATGATCGAGTGCAGCAAGCCGTCCATTCGTTATGCTCGGAACACGAATTGCTCGGCAATCGATTGAAAATCGGCCGTTTTTGGGTCGATCAAGCCAGAATGGGGCATGACAGGTCTTTACTGTCTCAGGCGGTCGACCATCTCAATGCGACTCTACCGTTGATCGACGACGCCGGCGAAAGAAGCCGGCTCGGTGCCGATAATTTTAAATTGGGACTGTGGACCAAGCATCGCGGCGCATTCGAACAAGCCTTACCCTATCTGCGCCATGCCTCGGAATTGCTTGCCGATCGACTACCGAGTTTCGGCGGTTTAGCGTCGGTGCTTTGGCAACGCGCCGAATGCGAACATCTATGCGGTCATCACAAACAGGCCGAACGGCTTTTCGAACAGGCCGTCACACTGTCTCGCTCCGAACTCGAAAAAGCGCGCATTTTCGAATTGATGATTCAATTCTATGCCGATCTAGGCCGATTCGACCGCGCGTATCGAGTCGGCCGACAAGCGGCCGCATTGTTCGGAATCGATCTACCGAAGCGCTTCAATCGCTTGAGTTTTCTGGCTGAGTTCCTGGCGTTGAAGTTCCGTTTACGAAAGTTCACGACCGACGATTTGCTCGATTTGCCGGCAGTCGCCGATGCGAGAATGGACATCGCGATACGCCTGCTGTCGGCTACATTGAAGGTCGCCTATCAAATAAGGCCGGAATTATGCGCCGCGATTTCGGTGAAACAGGTCCATCGATGCCTGAAGCACGGCAACAATGCCGAGGCCGTGATCGGCTACATGGTATTCGGCGTGATTTTTCTGGGCGGCGTGTTAGGCAATCATCAAGCAGGTTACGATTATGGACGTCTGTCGTTGAGCTTGCTGGATAAATATGCCAATCAGCGGCAGAAGGCCGAAGTCAATTTCGTATACGGTTATTTCGCGAATTCATGGACTCACCCCGCCGTCGACACCGAAACCTATTGGCACACCGCACTCGACGCAGGTCTGGAAAGCGGCGATTGGTTTCACAGCGGCTGCGCCTGTTGCGGATTGATACAAAGCCAACTGATGCGAGGCGTGCCGCTCGATGTAATTTGGCAGGAAAGCGAACGGCTTCTGGCGATACTGAAACGCATCGACGGCCGCGAGCATTCGGGCGTCATTGAAGGCATACGCCAAGCGATACGAAACTTGCGCGGCGATACCGATGCGCCGACATCGTTCGGTTCTGCCGATTTCGACGAAACGGCCTTCGTCGAAGCGTTGGCCGATTACCAGGGCAAACGCATTAAAATTACTTTCCTAACAGCAATTTAGCGCGGTAGCGATCGTTCCAGGCGGCTTTGAGTCTTTTCTTTTTCATGCTGAGTTTAGATTCCTCTTGCTGGAACAGATTGACACAGATATGCCGGATGGTGGTCATAATCGCAGCGGCATTACCTTTTCGAATTCGGTTGTCATCTTCTCGAAAGACCACGTCTAAGCGCCAGTGCAATTGGTTTTCAATACCCCAGTGATGGCGCACAGCCCGCGCAAATAGCTGCGCATCGGCTTTAATGCTGTTAATGAAACAACGCTGCTCGATTGTTACTTTATCGCCGATGTGGCATTCGCGCTCCACGAAGCCAATGCTGCGTAATTCTTTCCAGAGCTCCGTTTTCGGGAGCGTACAAAGCTCCTCGGTAATCCAATAACGGCGGGTTTCTAAACGCCCATGGTCGTTGTCGATTTCTTCGTGATAAGCGTATTCGACGTGGTTAAAATTCGCTTGCTTGGCCGTGTTGAAAAAATCCTCGACGGCTTCATGCAATTCGCCTTGATTGCCTTTCAGGCCCAAACAGTAATCACCGCCTTGATCGACGATTTGCTCAGCAATCGTGCGCTGGCAGCCCATGGCATCAATGGTCACAATACAACCTTTAAGTTCTAGCAAAGCCAATAGCTTCGGGATTGCGGTAATTTCATTCGACTTTTCTTCGGTCGCTTCTTGGCCGAGCACTAATCCATTCGCACAACCCCAGGCGCTGACCATGTGCAACGGATTTTGGCCGCGTTTGCGGTCATGCGAACGGCGTGCGGTTTTGCCATCTATCGCAATCACTTCATCGGGTATCACTTCGCGAATGGCGTTCACCCAATCTATAAAGCAACGTTGAAATTCTTTCGGTGACAATCGAGAAATGACATACGCCAAGCAATCATGCGATGGAATGCCATTCTTTAACGGTACAAACTGCCTTAACCAATCTAATTTATTATGGCCAAACTCTTCAATGGCTTCCCAACCCTCAGCACCGCTTAACGAGGCGCAAACAGTGAGTACAATGATATCCATCAACTGATGAAGTTTCTTACGTTCAATTCGGGGATCAGTCACGTTGGAAAAGTGCTTAATTAAACTGCAGTCCGTTGGTAACATACGCAAAATTCCGATACGATACCTCTAAACTCTATGTTTTAACAGTATTTTTAATGCGTTTGCCCTGGGCCGATTACGGTTCGCGGCATTTTGCGCATTATTATTACGTCAACAAAATGCAGAGTTTGTATCTGTGGGGCGATGACGAGCGAGCCATGGGCACGAGCCGCGACTCATCGGCCTATCTGAAAGATTCGGCCGGCATGCTGCATGCAGCGGAACACCATTTCTATACAGCATTGATTCTCGCCAAACGTTATCCCGCGATGCCTCGCATCGAACGTTTCCGTACCTTGTGGATCATCCGGCGCACCGAGAAAAACTTTAGGCGCTGGGCGCGGCGCTGCCCGCAAAATTTCCAGAGCCGTCTTTTTATGCTACAGGCTGAAATTTACCGCCTGCAACGGAAACCGGCACCGGCGGCATTGGCCTGTCAACAGGCTGCCTCCGACGCCGAACTCAACGGACAATTGCATTTGGAGGGCCTTGCGAATGAATTGGCCGGGCGCCTTTATCGAGAACAGGGGCAGGAGCGGCTGGCCCGGTTTCATTTCGAAGAGGCGGCTTATTGTTACCGGCGCTGGGGCGCGACCGGCTATTTGCCGCACTTCAACGAGCGCTATGGCTTGACCCTGGCAAACCGAGCCGGATCGCCGCCGCATGACATCGGACATCGCTGGGATCTCGAAACATTGCTCAAGGCCGCCGAGACGATCGCGGCTGAACGGCGCTTGCCGGATTTATTGCAAACCTTGATGAACATTGTGATCGAAAACGCCGGCGCGCAACGCGGCGTTTTGTTGTTGCAGGAAAGCGGCGGGCTCTTCGTTCAGGCCGAAGCACGGATCGATTCGAAGGACATCGAGTTGATGCAACGCTTGCCGCTGGCATTAGCAAGCGACTTGCCGCAAACGGCGATCAATTATGTCTCGCGCAGCCGGGAAACGGTCATCTTGGATAATGCCGGGAAAAGTCCAGTCTACGGGCGGGACAAGGTGATCATCGAGCGCCGCGTACGTTCCCTGCTATGCACGCCATTGTTGCTGAGCGGCGAACTGCAAGGCGTACTCTATCTGGAAAACAATGCGGCGGACGCCGTTTTTACCGAGGAGCATGTTTTTTTGTTAAGGCATTTGAGCGGCCAGATCGCGATTTCGATCGATAACGCTCAGGGCTATCGCTTGCTCGAAGACAAGGTCTCCGAACGCACCAAGCATATCGAAAAGCAGAAAGCGGCGCTGAAAGAAAAAAACAGCGAATTGGAAGCACGTAACGCCACGATCGAAGCGCTCAACGAACGCTTGTTGAATGAAAACCGCGTGCGCCGACTTGCCGAAGCCGATTTACAGAAAGCCAACGAGGAATTACAGCGCCTGGCGACCATGGATAGCTTGACCCAAATCGCCAACCGACGCTGTTTCGACGACTATCTCGCCCAAGAATGCCGGCGTCTGGAACGTGACAATGCACCGCTGGCGCTGATTTTATGCGACATCGATCATTTCAAGCTTTTCAACGACCGTTACGGTCATCAGGCCGGAGACGAATGTTTAATTAAAGTCGCTCAGGCGATTGCCGGCGCATTGCGCAGGCCGACCGATCTGGCGGCGCGCTACGGCGGCGAAGAATTTGCCGTGGTCATGCCTCGTACCGGCGCACCGGGCGCGCTGCAAGTCGGCAAGCTGATACAGCAGGCGGTAGCCGACTTGCAAATTCCGCATCTAGGCTCCGAGGCTACCGGGTTCGTCACGGTCAGCATCGGTATCGCAACCGCGACTCCGTTTCACAAATGTCCGCCCGAGTCCTTGATCAAGGCCGCCGACGCTGCCCTTTATCGTGTCAAAGAAAACGGCCGCAACGACATCGATCTGCAATCGGTTGCGTGACTGCCGTTTGCTATACCCATCGTAGCAACAATTCCCAGTTTGAGCAGTTTCGCCGATTTTAGGGTGTGGGGTATGCCTGTCGAGGAATACCGTAAACCCATCCATCGGGGACTTGACGGTAGCGATCGAACGCCAGGGATTGGCGTGAATTCGGATTTTGCATGGAGCAAAATCTGCCCTGCTGCCGACATCCTCGCTGGCCACACCCCATACCTTTTACTCTTAGACGGTTTTTCGATCAAAAGGGAGTAGATAAGGGATCGCACACCCCGGCGCCTCCTCAGGCGCTACCGAAATTTGAAGTGCGAAAGGTATACTTCATGGTTAAACTGCCGAATTTAGGTTAATTGTTCCGGCTTAAGTTGGAGGCCAATCGAACTATCGCGCCCTTCCGCTCGGAAGTCTCATTGTTCTCCTTCTGGTAAAATGCGCGCTTCGATTCAGTCGGCGACGAGGATAACAGTGGCAGGATACTTACCGTTTATCGGGCGGCAATGGCCTCTTTTGGGGTTCGGGTTTTTCACGGTCTTTTGGGGGAATCTCGGACAGTCGTTTTTTTTGAGTTGGTACGGCGCCGATATCCAGCAAACACTGAGCCTTTCGGCATCCCGCTACGGCGGAATTTATGCCTTGGCCACGGTCGCGAGCGGTGCATGCATCATGCTATTGGGCGGCTTGTTGGACAAATGGCGTATCGGTTTCGTCGCGGCGCTAATTGCCGTTACGCTGATGGCGGCCTGCGTGTCACTGTCCTTCGCCGATTCGGTACCGGCGTTGGCGGTCGGTTTTTTTCTAATACGCCTGTCCGGACAGGGCTTGATGCCCTTGACTGCGCAAACGGCAATGGCTCGTTCGTTCAATGAAAATAGAGGCAAGGCCATCAGTATCGCGCTGAGCGGCGTTCCGGCAGGAGAAGTCATCATGCCTGCGCTTGCGGTGTCATTGATTGCACTTTTCGGCTGGCGGCAAAGCTGGCTGATATGGGCGCTGAGCATTCCACTGCTATATTTGCCGTTGACCTATTGGTTTTTGCGCTGTTCGAAGACAAGTTCCAAGGAAGAGCAAATATCCGCCGATCATTCAAGTCCCGGCAAATCTGCCGGCCGGCTTGAGGTACTCAAGGACTGGCGGTTTTGGTCGACCTTGCCGGCAGTATTGTCGGGGCCTTTCATGCTCACCGGTATTTTTATCCAACAGGGCTTCATTTTGGCACAAAAAGGCTGGAGTCCTTCCTGGCTGGCCGGCAGCTTCGTGGCTTACGGTATATTGCATTGGCTAAGCTCGATGCTGTCGGGCCTCTTGGTCGATAGTTTCAGTGCAAAACGTTTGCTGCCCTATATTATGCTACCGCTGTTTCTATCGTTAATTAGCTTGGCGTGTCTTGACGGACTATGGGTAGCACCATTATTCATGAGCTTTCTGGGCATTTCGATCGGCATGATGAATACCGTCATCAGTGCGCTTTGGTCCGAAGTGTACAGCACCGCCAAGCAAGGTACGATTCGCTCGATGATGATGTCGCTGATGGTTCTCGCCTCTTCCGTATCGCCTTGGCTGTTCGGCTTGTTGATCGATGCCGGAGTCGACAGCTTCGGTCTTTTTATTGGCTCGGCAATCGCCGTGCTGCTGGCAGGACTATTGGTCTTGCCGGCTTATCCTCCTATAGCCCGAAAATAAGCGGAAACAAACAAGTTCGGCAATGGCTCAGTCTGAAATGTCATAATCGATGAATAAAAATTCACTTTATCTAGTTGGCGCGATTGCTACCGGTTTTATCTTTAACCGAGGGCATGAATTCTCATTTTTAATCAAGTATCTTTTGATGATCATGTTGTTCTTTCCATTGCTGAAAGCTACCGTACCAAGGGACGCGGCCGTCTATAGCCATGCGATGAAACTATGCTTAGTCATGGCCGGGACGAGTATTGCCGCGTATTGGCTAATAAAGAGCTTGGACAGGGATCTGGCAACGATCGCTTTTTTGCTGATCGCCACGCCGACCGCGACGGCAGCGCCCATGGTAATTCGATTGCTGAACAAAAATGTGACTTATGTAATTACCGCCGTGGTCACGACAAATTTATTAGCCGCACTGTCGTTACCGTTTATCCTGGATTTTATTCATCCCGGAGAACGTAACATTAACCCCGGCAACATGTTGCTGGCGACAATGACGGTCGTCGGCATACCGTTGGTTTTAGCCCAACTCATTAGAGCGTATCGCATTCAGTTGGCGAATAAACTCACAAAGATTAACAAGCTACCGTTTTTGATTTGGCTATTGGTTATCTACCTTGCCACGGCAAAGGCTTCCGAATATTTGTACAGCCATCACGTTCCATCTCTGATGCTCGGAAAGATTGCTCTTATTTCCCTGCTTACATGCGGATTCAATTTTTTGATAGGCCATTATGTAGGCGGCGTAAATTACGCCGTGGAAGGCAGCCAGTCGTTAGGCCAAAAGAATACGATGTTTATGTCCTGGATCGCTCTGGAATACGTTTCCCCGCTTGCAGTCTTAGGCCCGGTTTGCTATTTGGTTTTTCAGAATCTTTATAACTCGGTCTTGTTAAGCAGGAATAAGCACCCAAAACCCGTTGGTTAATGAAGGATACAGACGGCAAAGATATAAACCTAAATTCGGCAGTTCAACCATGAAGCACATGAAGTTAACGAAGTATTTCAAAAGATTACCGAAACATTCCTGCTAACTTTTCGGGTGAGCGAAAGTAGTACACAAACGAATGACAAGTTATTGAATTAAACCTATTATTCTTCATGATCTTGATGGTGAAATGCTTTTTTAGGATATAACTGTACCTGAGACCCGATCAAGGCGAGGCGCATTACGAATTACTCTTGAACCAATATCCAGGGCTTGACGACGACAGCCCAAACTTCCGTATTTGCTTGGTACCACGTTAAGGCTTGTTGATCGGAGACCTGTCCGACTTGCCGCGAATTTAACCACTGCTCTACCTGGTCTTTATTGTCTGAGGCTATTTGATAGGCTGCCTCGACCAAATCCAAGCCTTCTGAGACGTGAATCGCCAAACCCGATGCGAAAAAACGCTGCAACTCTCTCCAGGGGATTTGCGAGGTCTCGAGATTAAGTTTAGCTTTGGCAAGTTCGTGTTCGGCAGTTGTTAGCGTAGCTGTCATAAGATCGAATATTCAAGATAGAATTGAATTAATCGCAATCGCGATATACCTTTCGCACTTCAAATTTCGGCAGTGCCGGAGGAGGCCTCGGGGTGCTCGGTAAAGGCTTTGCCAGCATGGAGCTGGCATAGAGCCTACATGGACGTATTCACGGCGTCCTTTGACGGGCACCCCGAGGCCGAATTTTCATCTACGATGAGTATAAATTAATGATGTAGTCGAAAAATCAAGCTGTTATTCTATACCATTTATAACGAAGCGTCGCCCGCTTAACCTACCGGTTTTTAGATTGCGAACGCACAAACATAGCGAGGATATTTTTATGATCGGATCTTTTTTTCGTAAATCCAAATTAAAAGCGGCTATCAGTCATGTCAATAAAGCCCGAAAAAGAGAAGGCGCTGAGGCGGACCATCATTTCGACAGCGCTTATAAAGGTTTTAGCGAGGTAATCGATAAGGATCTACTGTTTACCGAAACCTTATACAACTGGGGCTTTGCGCTGTTGCATCAAGCCAAAACGAAATCCGGCGACGAAGCAGTCAAACTTTACCAGGATGCTATCGAAAAATTTTCATTTTGCCGCATGATCAATGCCGATTCATTGGGCGCGGCAATCGACGGCGGCGTCGTCTATATGGACTTGGCGCGGCTAAAAGGCGCAGCGCCGAAAGACTCCCTGTACGACAATGCATTAGCGTTGTTTCAGGAAGCGAACCGGATACAATCGGGCTCGGCATCCTATAATCTGGCTTGTATTCATGCGCTACGCAACGACCAAGAAGCGTGTTTGAGCGCACTGGAAGATTCACGCGACCACGGCAGTTTGCCGTCGGTCGACGACATTCTCGCCGATTCCGATCTCGATAACATGAAATCGCATCATTGGTTTATCGATTTTGTCGAGTCCTTGAAAGTGCCAGAGGAACCGGAACCGACTCCCGAAGAAAAAACATCCGAACCGGAAGTCGAAGCATCTTCGCAGCAGCCCGCAGCCGAAACAAAAGAACCGATCGCCGAACCGGAAAAAGCTGTCCCAGTCCAGGAAGAACCCGCTACCGTCGAAACACCGACTGAGGAAGAAGACAAAAAATAATCTCTATCAACACATCTTGTGACCGGTTCGGAACAACACGCGCGAATTGCTCTGAACCGTTCACATCTAAGGGTGAATGTGACCCTTAAATTGGCTACGTTCGCGTTTATATTTGAAGTAAACACTACACCACCAATCTCTAAACTTGAAGACTGTAGGTTACACTGTGTGCACCGCAGAAAACCCACCCGTAGCTTAACGTGCTCTCATGTTTTGTCTTTTCCGTCATCAGTTACGCACAGCGGACCTAAAATCACCTCTGAAAATGCGCTCATCAACCTCTGAGACATACAACCATTCAACGCGCTTCTTTTGTAACCGCGAGATTAATACCAGTCCTGACACAAGGAGTGGGTAGGCACTACATTTGTTAAAGCTGGTTTTAGCCCGGCACAAGTCCGAAATTACACACCGAATCAATTTATGCCGATTCAGGCGTGGAAATTGCATCACTGTTGTTACAGCAGTCGTATGATGATTTATCGCATGCCAAAATGATCGAAAATAAACGGAGATATCAAAAGCACTATGATATCGCGCTAATCCGAAAGTCATTAACTCGCTCCATCTTTGTGCGCAGGCACCAAAATAGAGCGAACCGTTTCAGCGCATTACCCGTTTTGATTTAGCATCATACGCCCGAAAAGTATTCGCCGCTGCTCGTTTCGTTTTTCGCTATACCCGGAAATCGGCTCAATCGAATAGGCTTTATAGGATAATATCATGACAATTCGCGTGGCCATCAGTCACAAAACCGCTTATCTCTTCGACCGCGCCGTCTCGTTGTCGCCCCATGTGTTTCGCCTGAGACCGGCAGTGCATTCGAGAACTCCCATCAAGGGTTATTCGCTGCGTATCGAGCCCGAAGATCATTTCATCAATTGGCAGCAGGACCCGTTCGGAAATATTCTGGCTAGGGTCGTGTTTCCGAAAAAAACACGGTCGCTCAAAGTTGAAGTGGAAGTAATCGCCGACATGACGGTTATTAACCCATTCGATTTTTTTGTCGAGGAATATGCGCAAAAATTTCCTTTTCAATACGATAAACAATTGGCCCGGGAACTGACGCCTTTTTTGGAAGTGACCGAAGACGGCCCTTTATTAAAACAATGGGTGGCCGATTTTGATTTGACGCCACGTAACATCAACGATTTTTTGGTCGATTTAAATCGCAAGGTCTTCAAGGATGTCAGCTATAACATTCGCATGGAACCCGGCATTCAAACGCCCGAACAAACGCTCGAAAAACGCAACGGTTCGTGCCGCGATTCAGGTTGGCTATTGGTTCAGATTCTAAGGCATCTAGGACTCGCCGCGCGCTTCGTCTCCGGCTATCTGGTGCAATTGACCGCCGACATGAAATCGCTCGACGGGCCGTCCGGACCCGAACACGATTTTACCGACTTACATGCTTGGGCCGAGGTTTACGTCCCGGGAGCTGGATGGATCGGCCTCGACCCGACCTCCGGATTATTGGCCGGCGAAGGACATATTCCGCTAGCTTGCACGCCCGATCCGGTCAGCGCGGCGCCGGTCACCGGCGCGACCGACAAGTGCGAAGTCGAATTCGAATTCAGCAATACGGTCACGCGCCTACACGAAGACCCGCGTGTCACGAAGCCTTATACCGACGAGCAATGGTATTTTATCGATGCGCTCGGCCAACAAGTCGACGCGCAATTGCTGCAAGACGACGTGCGCTTGACGATGGGCGGCGAGCCGACCTTCGTGTCGATCGACGACATGGAAGGCGCGGAATGGAATACGCGTGCGGACGGTCCGCATAAACGCGAGCGCGCCCAAGCCTTGACCAAGCGTTTGCGCGACGTGTTCGCGCCGGGCGCGATGTTGCATTACGGCCAAGGCAAATGGTACCCAGGCGAACCTTTGCCGCGTTGGCAATACGGTATCTTTTGGCGCAAGGACGGCACGCCGATTTGGCGCAACCCTGAATTATTAGCCGATATCAAAATCGATTACGGACATGGGCCAGAGCACGCCAGGCAATTCATCGAACACCTGACCGGCCGTTTAGGTTTGACGGGCAAACACATTTCCCCGGCCTACGAAGACGTTTTTTATCACCTTTGGCAAGAAGAGATGCTGCCGGTCAATATCGACCCGCTGCAGTATCGCTTAAAAGATCCGGTCGAACGCAAAACGCTGGCTAAATTATTGGATACCGGCTTAAATCAGCCGGCCGGTTTCGCGCTACCGGTTAAATGGAATTGGAGCAAACAATCCTGGCAAAGCGGTCCATGGCAATTCAAACGCGATCAGTTGTTTTTGATTCCGGGTAATTCGCCAATGGGTCTACGCATGCCTCTCGATAGCTTGCCGTGGATCGCTCCGGAAAAACGCGAAATAACCCATGAACGCAGTTTGTTCGAGACGCTGCCGGAACTGGGCGATTATTACGGCGAAGTCGCACAGCGATATAGCCATTTTGAACAAATCGGGGCTATCCATCCGGAAATCCAAGAACAAAGCCCGCCTGCCGACGACAAGGACATCGATCTCATAGAAGTGCCTCATACCGCAATATGCGTCGAGGCTCGCGAAGGACGGGTCCATGTATTTCTGCCGCCTTTGACGATGCTCGAGCATTACCTGGAATTGATCGCGGCAATCGAAGCGACCGCCGACCAATTGTCGATTCCTGTCGTACTCGAGGGCTATGAGCCCCCGCGCGATTACCGAATCGAACGTTTGATGGTCACCCCCGACCCCGGCGTCATCGAAGTCAATATCCATCCATCCCGAAGCTGGAAGCAATTGGCCGACAATACGCATATTCTGTACGATCAGGCGCGCCAAGTCCGCTTGGGTACCGAAAAATTCATGCTGGACGGGCGCCATACCGGCACCGGCGGCGGGAATCACATCACGATCGGCGGCGAAACGCCGGCCGATAGTCCTTTGCTACGCCGGCCCGATGTATTGCGTAGCTTGATCACTTATTGGCAACATCATCCGGGGCTATCGTATTTATTCTCCGGTATGTTCATCGGTCCGACCAGCCAAGCGCCGCGTGTCGACGAAGGCCGCGATGAAAAGCTTTATGAACTGGAGATCGCGTTTCAACAAATCCCCGAAGGCGAAGCGCCTTCGCCATGGTTGATCGATCGCTTGCTGCGGCATTTGCTGACCGATATTACCGGCAACACACACCGAAGCGAGTTTTGTATCGATAAACTGTATTCGCCGGACAGCGCTTCCGGACGTCTCGGTATATTGGAACTGCGCGCCTTCGAAATGCCTCCGCATGAGCGCATGGCGCTGGTTCAAGCCTTATTGCTGCGCTCGCTCGTTGCTTGGTTTTGGCGCGAACCTTACCGGCATAAATTAGTTCGCTGGGGCACCGAACTGCACGACCGTTTTTTATTGCCGCATTATGTCAGAGAAGACATGCGCCAAGTCGTCGACGATTTACAACGCGCCGGCTACCCGTTTCAATTGGACTGGTTCGACCCCTTCTTAGAATTCCGCTTTCCGCATTACGGCAATACGGTCGTCGAAGGCATCGATTTGGAACTGCGTTTTGCGATCGAACCTTGGCATGTTCTGGGCGAGGAAGTCAGCAATACCGGCACGGCGCGTTTCGTCGATTCGTCGGTCGAACGATTGCAAGTAAAGGTAACCGGATTGACCGGTTCGCGTTATGTGTTGGCTTGTAACGGAAGGCATGTTCCGCTCAGAAATACCGGGCGTAAAGACGAGTTCGTTGCCGGAATCCGCTACCGGGCCTGGCAGCCGCCATCGGCGTTGCATCCGACCATAAGCCCGCATACGCCACTGGTATTCGATATCATCGACACTTGGAACGGGCGCGCGGTCGGCGGTTGCACTTATTATGTCGCCCACCCGGGCGGCCGCAGTTACGAGACCTTCCCTGTCAATGCCTATGAGGCCGAGGCCAGAAGGATTACCCGTTTCTGGAATTACGGCCATACGCCGGGCGAGATTGAAAGGCCGCCGGTCATTTTGCCGTCCGATAGCGGGGTCAGTTTCATACCTCATAAGGACCCGCCAAGACCGATGGCGCCACCGCCCGAGGAGCCTAATAAAGAATATCCGTACACGCTCGATTTAAGACGGCGATATTAGGATAGCGAGTGTTGGATGTGTTCAAGAACAAAGCAATAATCACCATGAAGCTCATGAAGACAATGAAGAAAAAGACTATAAGATCAACAGTGTAATTTTTCATGTCGCTTCATGATCTTACTGTGAAAGTTCGCGGATTTGAAATCTTAATCTAGTTTTTCGATATTCAACACAATGCCGGTTCCGAAGAGGGGGCGGTTGCTCGATCGACAGGCGTCGGCGGCAGGGAGCTGCCGTCGAGCCTACATGGACGTATTCACGGCGTCCTGTCGGGCGAGTGACCGCACCCTCTCCACCAGAGAACTTTCATTTGCCGAGACGATGGCTAGACCTTCATGAACGATATGGTGAAATAATTTTTTCCAGGATACTGTAACGGAGCCTTTGTGACCCGACTCGATCGAATTAGCCTATGAATAGCGTTCTCGCAAAAGAAATCGGTGCTCAGCACTACGCCACACAACTGACCGGCTACGATGAAATGTATGCCAATAAAGGCAAGGTACTGCCTTATTGGGAACATTTCATGAAATCGATCGAGCAAATCGGCCGTGACGAATTGGAGCACCGCCGCCGCGAAGCCCAGCGTTTACTGCGTGAAAACGGCGTAACGTATAACATTTATACCGACGCGCAAAGCCTGAGCCGGCCATGGAAGCTCGACCCGATTCCACTGCTGATCAGCAGTGAAGAATGGGCCGTGATCGAGGCAGGTTTGATACAGCGCGCCGAATTATTCAACCTAATATTGAAAGACATTTACGGCGAGCAAAGCCTACTGAAAAAAGGTTTATTACCGGTCGAACTGGTTTACGGTCATGAAGGTTTCCTAAGACCCTGCGTCGGAACTTTGCCCGATACCGAGCGACAATTATTTCTATATTCCGCCAACTTGGCTCGAGGACCGGACGGGCGCATGTGGGTACTGGACGACCGTACTCAGGCGCCTTCGGGAGCCGGCTACGCGTTAGAAAATCGGTCGGTAATGACGCGCGTACTGCCTGATTTGTTCGGCGAATCGCAGGTTCATCGTCTTGCCGGCTTTTTCCGCGCGCTCCGAACCGGATTAGCAAACCGCTCGCCGACGTCCAGAGCCGATTCCAGAATCGTCGTGTTGACGCCGGGTCCTTTCAACGAAACCTATTTCGAGCACGCTTATTTATCGTCGCAACTCGGTTACACCTTGGCGCAAGGCGACGACCTAACCGTCAGAGACGGACGGGTTTGGCTAAAATCGGTGCAAGGACTGCAACAAGTCGACGTCATCTTACGGCGCGTCGACGATTCGTTTTGCGATCCCTTGGAATTAAAGTCCATCTCGCGCTTGGGCGTCGCCGGGCTATTGGAAGCGGTCAGGCGCGGTAATGTCGCGGTCGCCAATCCCTTGGGCAGCAGCGTTTTGGAAAACAATGCCCTATTGGCTTTTTTACCCAGACTGTCGCGCCATTTGTTAGGACAAGAATTACTATTGCCGTCGGTAGCCACTTGGTGGTGCGGACAACGCCGGGAATGTAATTTCGTACTGGAAAATCTCGGGCGCTTGGTGATTAAACAAATCGACCGTACATCCGGTATTCACGCAGTATTCGGCGCCAACTTAAGCTCCCAGGAAAAAAGCCGATTACGCGCCGCAATTCTGGCAAAACCTTACTTGTATGTCGGGCAGGAACAGGTCGGTTTTTCAACGGTACCGGCTTTCGTAGACGGGCAAATCGCGCCGCGTAATGCGATTCTGCGTAATTTCGTCGTCGCCAGTGAGGATGGTTATCAAGCCATGCCCGGCGGCTTGACGCGGGTTTCGCCCCTCAAAGATAATTTGGTCGTCTCGAACCAGGCCGGCGGTATCAGTAAAGATACTTGGGTGCTGGCGGATCAGCCGGATCAACAAGTCAGTATTTGGCTACAACCGCGCCGAGATCATATTGTCGAGGCGATCAACGAACCCTTGCCGAGCCGGGCCGCAGATAATTTATACTGGGTCGGCCGTAATCTGGAACGCATCGAAGCCGCGGCGCGGTTGCTCCGAACCGTGCTGCAAAGATGGCGAGAAGCTCAGGATTACACTGAATACAGCGATGCCGACTGTCTCAAAACCTTATTACGCGCGTTAACGCATGTCACGGTGACCTACCCGGGGTTTGTAAAAAGCGATCCGTCATTATTGACGAATCCATTGCCCGAACTAACGGCATTGGTCAAAGATGCCGAGCGCCACGGTACGATTCCTTCAAGCATTCATGCCTTTACGCAGTCTGCTTTTAGCATCCGAGACTTATGGTCGCAAGATACTTGGCGCAGTATCGACGACATCAGGCATTGCTGGCGTGCCGGAACATTCAATCAACCTCTGGAAATCGGGGCTCTACAAAGTAAATTAGACGATTTGATTTCAGCGATCGTCGCATTTACCGGCTTGACCAGCGAAAGTATGACCCGTGAAGCCGGTTGGTTGATGTTGGACGGCGGACGTCGCCTGGAGCGCTGTTTGTCATTGATTGCATTGCTGCGCGCGACGGTCGTGATCAAACAAGAGGAAAGCACCCAATATCAATTATTGGAAGCGGTATTGATGACGACCGACAGCCTAAGCATTTATCAACGACGATACCGGTCGTTCGTGCAATTACCGATGGTTTTGGAGCTGCTGGTGCTCGATCAAACGCATCCTCGTTCGCTGGTCTATCAGCTTAATCAACTTTACGACTATGTCAAAGCCTTGCCTCGGGAGCGCGGCAAGGTGCGCATTAGTGCCGAGGAAAAGCTGGTGCTCGAGGCGTTTACCAAGATACGCCTAATCGATATCGCCGCGTTGACCAAAAGTCAGGGAGACAGCGTTGTCTATTCGGCTCTCGAAGAAGTACTAGCGGATACCTCGAAGTTAATGTGGCGTACCTCGGAAATGATCGCAAAAGCCTATTTCAGTCATGCCGAAGGGCCGCATCAATTGAACCCGACGCAACTGGAGGACGAGTTGTGAAATATCGCATTACCCATATCACGACTTACCATTACGCTCATGAGGTCGGGCTTTGTCAGAATGAAGCCCGATTGCAGCCGCGCGATTTTCCGAGGCAGCAATGTTCGGACAGCCGTTTCGATATCAACCCGGAACCCTCGGACTTTCAGGAACGGCTCGACTTTTTCGGTAATCGAATCGCTTATTTCGCGATTCAAAAACCTCACTCTAAATTAACTGTCACTGCCGTGAGCGAGGTTGAAGTGCTGACGGAATCCAATCAAGTCTTTCAAGACAACACTATAAGTTGGGAAGACGCCAGGGACAAATTGTCCGCCAATCCGGCTCAGCAAGCACAGAGTCAATTAACAACGGGGCACGGTTCTTATGAAGCGCTACTCGAAGCCAGGCAATACACGCTCGACTCGCCCATGGTGACATCCGGAACCGAGTTAGGCGATTACGCCCGCCAATCGTTCACGCCCGGAGCTCCGCTGATCGATGCGGTGACCGACTTAATGGAGCGCATTTATCAAGACTTTACTTACGATCCGTCCTTCACGACGATTGCAACGCCGTTGGCCGATGTCATGCGGCATCGACGCGGCGTCTGCCAAGATTTTGCGCATCTGGCGATAGGCTGTTTGAGATCGCTCGGTTTGGCGGCCCGTTATATCAGCGGCTACATCGAAACTTTGCCTGCACCGGGCACCGAAAGATTGGTCGGCGCCGACGCATCGCATGCCTGGTTTGCCGTATTCGTGCCGGGCAGCGGCTGGCTGGAATTGGACCCCACCAATAACAAACTCCCGGCCGATCAACATATCACGCTGGCGTGGGGACGCGACTATGCCGATGTCACTCCGCTAAAGGGCATTGCATTCGGCGGCGGCAGGCACAGCCTGTCGGTTTCGGTCGATGTGCTGAGGCTAGAAAGTTAAGGAATATGCACAAAATAACTTCTACAAGCATTAAGCATTGTGGCGGTTCGGTGACTCGCTTGACAGGACGCCGTGAATACGTCCATGTAGGCTTGACGGCGGAATCTGATTGCCATGAATGGCATGAATGCAGATTTTGCATTACGCCATGGATGGCGTGTATTAGGGCACCAACAGTAGGCGCTTTAGGCGATGCAGGGCAGAAAAATGCTCCTGCATTTTCTGCATTCATTACATCCATGTAACTCAGCAATTGCCGAGGAGCAAAAATCTGCAAACGCCATGGATGGCGTGAATGCAGATTTTGCAGGAGCAAAAATCTGCAAACGTCATGGATGGCGTGAATGCAGATTTTGCAGGAGCAAAAATCTGCCCTGCCGCCGACACCTGTCAATCGAGCCACCGAACCCCCTTTCCACATTTGTCGAAGTTATTTCATGCTCGTTCCTAAAAACGTGCGGATGATTTCACTTCATATTACTTAAAGGAAAACCAATGAGTACCATACATCTAATTGGCGGAGAAAAAGGCGGAGTCGGTAAATCCGTCGTTGCCCGATTACTGGCGCAATATATGATCGACCATGAAATCCCGTTCATCGGTTTCGATACCGATCGCTCTCACGGTTCTTTGCTTCGTTTTTATGCCGACTATGCGTCGCCTACAATCGTCGACAACTATGAAAGCCTCGATAAAATCATCGAAACCGCGGCCGAAAACCCGGGGCAGCAAATACTCGTCGATCTTGCCGCGCAAACGCACTATCCCTTGTCTAAATGGCTAGAGGAATCCGGAGTACTCGAATTGGCCGAAGAACTGGGCGTTACCATTCAATATTGGAATGTCATGGACTCGGGCAAGGATTGCGTCGACCTGCTAGGGAAACTTCTGGATCAATACGATGCCAAATTAAATTACGTCTTGGTTCTGAATCAACTTCGGGATGGAGATTTTACTATTTTGGAACAATCGGGCATCAAAGAACGAGCATTGGGATTAAATGCCAAATTGATGACCTTAAAACGCCTGCATACACCGGTCATGACCAAAGTCGATGCCAACAGCTCGAGTTTTTGGGCGGCTCAAAACAAGAGCGTCGACAATCCTAATGCCTTGGGCTTACTGGAAAGGCAACGCGTCAAAACTTGGCTAAAACAGGCTTATACCGAATTGAAATCGATTGGTATTTGAATGCGGCAAAAAACAGACACCCATGATTTATTCGCCTTAATATACCTATCGCACTTCAAATTTCGGCATTAGCGTATGGAGGCGTCGGGGTGTTCGGCAAAGGCTTTGGCAACATGGATGCTGTCATAGAGCATAAATGGACGTATTCACGGCGTCCTTTGACGGGCGCCACGACGCCGAATTTTGACCAGCAAAGGGTATACAAGTTGAATATTGACCATGACCGGATGATAATGAGCCGTTAACTATAAAAATGCGTTTAGAGATCGATTAAACTAATCGACTCATGGACAAGCAATATTGTAGAATCCAAAAGCTTTCCACCCGCATTTTCATAACCCAGATCATTATCATTTCGGCCAGACCACTCAATGAAAAAAGCCTCGCAAAAAGCACCTTCCGCGGCACCCTACGCTAGTCTAGAAAAAAACGCCTCCTCACACTTTTCGGCAGGACGATATAAAAACGCCGCCGAAATCTATAAAAACTTGCTGAAACACTCCGATAATCCGGATTGGCGCAAAAAACTAGCCGAGTGTTATTTGCAAAGGGCATTGAATATGGCGGAAAAAGGCATGCCGAAGGAAGCCGCCGTATTGTGGGAAAACTATTCGGAATGGGCAGAACCGCCCCTGGCAGCTTTAGAGGCTTATATTTTATGGCTGTTGTCGGTTAAAAACACAGAGAAAGCTTTCGCAAGAATCGATCGAATCGATGCCGAACAACTGGATAAAAATCATCCCGAGCTTGCAGTGTGGCTGGGTTTTTTATTGGTTTGCGAATATCCCGGTATTGAAGCGCATGTACCGCATGACTCGGCTGTAATGCTACATTGGCAAACGGTTCGCGACGCTCTCGAGGCTTACCGGAGCAACCGGCTCGAACATATCGACGATTTACTGAAAAAGCTACCCTTCCGCTCCGCCTTCCGTGACCTTCGATCCCTACTGAAAGCGCAACTGTCCCTACCGGCGTCGATCGAACAAGCGCAAACCTTATTGTCGAAAATTCCGGATGGTTCGCCCTATCGTCCGGCGGCGAATGCTTTGACCGCCTATATGTTTCAAGGATCTGCTTTCGTTGAGGCCTCGCTACAACTCGAAGATAGCCAACGCCGACTGATTGCCAAGGCCAGAGATTTATCGAATAAGCAGATTGAATTGCTCGACGCTATAGACAAGCAACGCAACAATCTGACCGACAAAGCGCAATTCAATTTAGCCATCCGCTACCGCGAACTGATCGGAAACGAAGCGGCGAGCCGCTTTTGCCAAGCCATGCTGGCACGCTACCCCTCCGGACGTAAAGACTTTCTGAAAAACTTCGCCGCGAAAGACTCGATCGAAAGCGAGCGTATTCAGGCCTTAATCCACGAAGAAAACCATGACCACGATGAAGCCGAAGATCACTGGCTGCATTACATTGAGGCGTTAAAAACCCAAGGACCGGAAAGCCATAAAAAAATCGCATTGATATACAGGCATTTGACTCAAAAGCTTCCGCCTAGCCTGGCTGTCGAATTTCTCATGGATAGCTTGCAATACGACCCGGAAGACCGAGACAGCTATCTAAAAATATTGGATTATTTCGAACAGGAAGAACCGGACCCGGAAGAGCATGCGATATGGCTGGCAAAAGGCCTGAAACACCTTCCGAAAGACATCGAGATGCTGGTTTGCGCCGCCAAGTCCGCCATGCGCAAAAAAGCCTTCAAGAAGGCCGCCAAATACGCACAAGACTTGTTGAAAATCGACCCGGTCAATACGTTGGCCAAAGAGTTGTTGTTTTCAAGTCACTTAGCGCATGCACGCAAGCTGATTAAAACCCAAAAATTCCATCTGGTCGACAAAGAACTCCAAGCGGCCGAGCAATTATCGATCGATAAGACTTTACTGAGACAAGCGGACTTAATTCGCGGATTTTATATTTGGGCCGCCGAAGACAAAGACCGTGGCCTCAAAGCCATAGCCGATACTCTACAATCAATGAATCCGGGGGCTGCAACCGCCCACTTCCAAGGTTTTATCGAGTCGGCCTTGATGGATGTCCCCTACGCACCCATCGCAAAAAAATTGCCGGCCGTCAAAGCTTACGAGCTATCCGAACCGGAACTACTGCACTTGACAGAATCGGTCGAGCGCTACGGCGAACAGCTCGAAAAGCTCGACGTAGTGTTCAAAGCGCTCGATAAAATCAAGGCGCCGCTCAAAAAATCGATGAAATTGCTCAATTACGGCGAACAGGCGCTCTTAGCTTGGTGCCAAACGCTCGAACAGATCGATCATTTCGATTTATTGAAACAATGCGCGAAATCGGCCGATGGCGTCTGGGAAAAACCGATCTGGTCGTATTACCGAGTCGTTGCAGAATGCCAGGGCGATCCGAGCCGCCTCGATATTACCTGGACGCTAAGACTGCAAAACGCGATCGAAATCGCTCATGAACAAAAAGACAGTAAGACCGAATTCAAGATTAGACGCTTTATTGAACGCTCCATCGGCTTTCAAAATCCGTTCGGTTTCGACGATGAAGACGACTTTTACGAAGACGGTTTTGACGAAGACGAAAGCGGATTCGACCCCGACATTATCGAGGGTTTGTTCGATCATGTGCCGAAGCGGAATATGATCAAAATCGGCAAAAAGTTTGAAGAAATGATGAATAAATCATCGCCGGAACAGCTCATGATGGATGTGATGACGAAATACGCAGAAAGAGTCGACCCGAACCAGCTCGTCGGATTACTGATGGACCCCAGCTTTCTGGTGGCGATCATGATGCTCGAAGCCGCTCAATCCTTGCGTATCGATATCGACTTGAGTTTCGATGAAATTATCGAATTTTTCACTGACGACGAACCGTTTTCTTTCCCGTTTGACCCTTACTAACCGACATGACGACACCTTATCAAATTCTCGGCGTTTCCGAACATGCCAACGATGCCGAGATCAAGCAGGCTTATTTAAACTTGGTCAAGGAAAACCCGCCCGATCGCGATCAAGAACGCTTTCAGCAAATTCAACACGCCTATGAAACGATCAAAGACAGCGACAGCCGCATTAATTACGAATTATTTCATTTCCCGGAAACCGACTTCAATGCCTTGCTGGATCACGCTTTCCAGCAAAAAACCGAGCTACGTTCCCTGAATCCTGACGACTTTTTCAGGTTACTGAATGCCGTCTCAATCGACAAAGCCGTTACGGGCGCCATTAAAAACAAGTCATCATGAACACCGAAACACCTCCAGCCGAATTGCTCGATACCTTACAGCATTATTTGGAACAAACCGACTTTGCGCATTTGGCGGCGGTCGATCAACCGGATTTGACGGTTTTATTCACCGATCTAGCCGGCTTGAAAAGCGAAGTCAAGGCCGAGTCCCGGCAATTCAAGGCAACGCTCGACACACTCAACGAAGCCGTGTCCGCTCTCAAAACCGATAACCATGTATTGGCGGACGAGCTGGCCGCATCCGCCGAGCGTCTTAAGCAACAAGTGAGAGAGTCTCAGCGCACGCTGCTGCTCGACATTATCGATATTTACGACCGACTCAGCGAAGGCTTTCGAGTACTGCAAAATTACCGCCCGGTCGATGCCTTGTTCAATCATTCGAAAAAACAAGACGTACGTTTTATCAACGGTTTCACAAAGGGCCAGGAAATCACGCTAAAACGCTTCGAACAATTGTTGCAGAGACGAAATGTTTTTTCGATCGACTGCGTCGGTAAGCCTTTCGATGCTCATACGATGAAGACGCTGGAAGTCGGCCATGACACGAAACTGGAAAACGGTATCGTGCTCGAGGAACTCCGCAAGGGTTTTCTATTTGAAGATCAAATACTGAGACTGGCCGAAGTCAAAGTCAATAAACTCTAACATTAGACAAAAACACTATGAATGAAATCATTATCGGAATCGATCTCGGAACGACTAACTCCGAAGTCGCCATCGTCGAAAACGGCAAGGTGCATATTATTACCGACGACGGCAAAAAAATATTACCGTCCGTGGTCGGCATCGACGACAACGGCGAAATACTGGTCGGCGAAACCGCCCGCAACCAATACTTGATTTACCCGGAACGCAGCGTCAAGTCGATCAAGCGTTTGATGGGGCAAGATACCCACGTCATAATGGCCGGCCTTGATTATACGCCGCAAGAAATTTCGGCAATCATCTTGAAACGTCTGAAAGCGATAGCCGAGAAGCATGTCGGCCAATCGATAAGCAAAGCCGTCATTACCGTACCGGCTTATTTTTCCGATGCGCAGCGCCAAGCGACGCACGAAGCCGGCGAAATCGCAGGTCTCGAAGTGGTGCGGATGATCAATGAACCGACCGCTGCCGCGCTGGTTTACGGTGCCGGCCGAGACGAAGCCAAACGCATGTTGGTATACGATTTGGGCGGCGGCACCTTCGACGTTTCTGTCGTCAATGTCCAAGCCGGCGTCGTCGAAGTCTTATCGAGCCATGGCGACAACCATCTCGGCGGCGACGACTTCGACCAACAAATCGTCAATCATATTCAAGACCATATCAAGGAACAACACGGTATTAATATTTCCGAGCATAGCAAGGCGTTGGCGCGCATCACGCGCGCGGCCGAAAACGCCAAGCTGGTATTGTCCGACGAACCCTTTGCTCTGATCGAAGAGGAATATCTGCTCGAACACGAAGGCTCGCCTATCCATCTGACCTTGGAATTGTCGCGCGGCGATTATGAAGACATGATCGAGGATTATATCAACGCGACGATGGATGCCCTGCATATCGCACTCAAAGGCGCGAAATTGACGGTTTCCGACATCGACGAAATTATTTTGGTCGGCGGCTCGACACGAACACCGTGCATTCGCGAGCGGCTGTTCGAAGAATTCGGCTTCGAGCCGCACAGCGAAGTCGACCCGGATTTATGCGTGGCAATGGGCGCGGCCACGCAAGCCGCGATGATTGCCGGACAAGACGTCGATACGGTCCTGGTCGACGTCACACCTTATACCTACGGCACCAGCGCACTCGGCTTTTTGGACGGCGCACCCTATCCCTACCAATTTGTACCGATCATCCATAAGAATAGCGTGTTGCCGACGCGAAAGTCCGAGGCCTTCATGACCTTTCAGGACGGACAAAAATCGGTCAACGTCAGAATTTTTCAAGGCGAAGACCCGGACGCGCTGAACAACATCGAAATCGGTGAGTTCATGGTCGAAGACCTCCAAGACGTACCGGCCGGCAATATCATTACGCTGACATTAGCCCTGGATTTAAACGGGATGCTGCATGTTTCCGCCAAGGAAAAAGCAACCGGCCTCGAAAAATCGATCACAATCAACAATGCAATTTCACGTTTCGAGACCGAAGAACTTGCCGGCGCGAAACGGCGTATCGATAGCCTATTCGGACAAATGGATTCTAGCTCGGACGAGATTGAAACAAGCGATGATGTTTCAGAAAGCAAAGCCGTCGCCGAGGCCCGTCAGCTGATCAAAAAAGCCGAAACCTTATTCGACACGGTATCCGATGAGGATAAAGAAGACATGGTCAATTTGATCGAAACCATCACCGACTGCATCGAAGCCGGCGATGAAGGCGCACTCCAAGAGCCGGTCGAACAATTGAACGACATCATTTATTATCTCGAATCGTAATGAAGCGCTGCCCTTGCTGTAATGCGCGCCTGAACGACGCGCCCCTTTGTCCGCGATGCGGAGCCGACTTAAGTCGCGTCCTGAGCTGCGAGCAACGCGCTAAGCAATGGTTGGCTTTATCGTTACAAACGCTTGAGGCAGGCCACGCAACCATCGCAGCACATGCCGTCAAGCGTTCGTTAAGCTATCGACAAACGCTTGAAGCCCGAATTTTTCGGGAATTTCTGATTCGCCACCAATACGGCGCACTCTATGACTCTCTAGCACGGCAAGATTGGCCGAGCGCGCGCCAAACTATCTCTAACTTGCATGTTTTACAAGGCGATAATGAAGCATTAAGACGCTTCCAGGAATTCATCAATCATTTATCGGCCCGATCGACAAACCATTCCGAACCTTATAGTCGATGGCATTTGCTGTGAAAGTTCGTAGATATAGACTCTTTATCTAATTTTTCGATATGCAAAAGCTAAGCGACGAAAATTCCGGTTCCGAAGAGGGTGCGCTTGCTCGACAGGCGTCGTCGGCAGGGGAAGCCTTTGTCGAGCCCCCCCGATGCCTCCTTACGTGCTGCCGAAATTTGAAGTACGAAAGGTTTAATTAATACTGGCATTCAGGCTCGAATGTGGTTCAAAGGCCTGCCAGTCCATGGCGGAATGACGGGTTTCCCTTTACTGAATGGCAGTGTCTCTCTCCCCTCGAACTTTCATTTGCAGGGGCGAATGCTTTTTCTTGATTAATGAAAAATCGTATCGTCCGGATAGAACTCGTCGTCGACCGCGGGATCTCCGGGAATTCTTTTCTCCTCGGCCGCCCATTCGCCCAAATCGATCATTTTGCAGCGCTCGCTGCAAAATGGCTTAAATAGCTGCTGCGCAGTCCATGGAACGGAGCACCCGCACTGCGGACATTTAACTACCAACGTTTTTTCATTACCGTTCATTAGAATTGGCAGCAGGTCAACATAAAAGGAACGTTTTCCTGGCTTTGAGTGGGCCTGGAACCGTCGGCTGCAGGACGCATGAAACGTATCGTGAACCGGTGCTTGCCGCCGCTAATCTCGGCAAAACAAGGAATGCTTCGGTCAACACTGATTCTGAGCAATTGCAGCGGAAGGCTTTTATCAAGCGAGGACTGATAAAACCCTGCTTCCGCTTCCTCTTCGGTCGGCGTACTGCTTTGCCTAATAAATCCTAGAATCATATCAATCGCTTTACGAATATCCTTAAACGGCTTAGTCCATTGCTCCAAGGCTTGTTGTTGAACGGTCTCGTCTTGTTCCAGCCAGTAATGAAAAGCGGGTAAATCGAACGAGCAAGTTCCGCCCGGTATCGAGCTGCGCTGCGAGATACTTTGAAACAAATCGTTTTCCATCAATTTCAAACCGATTTTTCCGCTAGCCGCATAGAGATTATGACTGGTTTGGTTAAGTTCGCCGAGGATTTCATTTACTTTTTCGGCATTGACCCCCTCGCTGCCTGCCAATTGATTCAACACCTTTATATGACGCTCAAGTTCTTTAAGAATTTCCGACTTGAGATCGTTACGGCTAAAAATCGTCAGAATATCGAGCAAGATATTGATTGCCGCCCGCCTATCGGCCATGGTGCTCCCTTCTAAAAAATGTCCAAGTTGCTTAAAAAGCAACTCGAGCCGTATTAAAATCCGGATTCGCTCATTGAGTGGAAATTCGTAGACTATAGGGGAATTCACTGATTAAAAATCCTGCCGTATGCTTAAGTAAAGATACAAATTGTGCAGTTTTTTAACTTGTTCTGCAAGCATGGAATCGGACGAGGCATTGTCAATTAGATCGTTAGCCAAGGCTTTTCGCTGTTCGCGTGTGGCTTGAGAAGCAATAATCGCTCGAACAATTTTTTCGTCGAGACGATCTCTTTTGGTTACGCGCTCGATTTGGGTTTCAACGGGACAGTCGACCACCAAAACTCTGTCGACTAAATTGAGCATACCGCTTTCAACCAGTAAGGGAACGCAAATGATGCAGTAAGATGCATCAAGCGATTCAACGCGCGTCAATATGCTTTGCCGTACCATCGGATGCACAATCGCTTCCAGCTTACGTTTTTGTTCGGCATCGGCAAAAATCAACTCACGCATCGCGCTTCTATCGAGGCTACCGTCGGCAGCAATCACCTGTTCGCCGAACGCGTGACGAATTTGCTCCAAAGCCTGGCTACCGAATGCGACGACTTCGCGGGCAATAGCGTCGGCATCGATCACCGGAACGTTCAGTTCGGCGAATAAATCCGCGATGGTGGTTTTTCCGGAACCGATACCGCCGGTCAGGCCGATTTTCAACATCGCTTTATAATCCGGCAAAATTGAGATAAGCCTGATTGATTTTATCGCCCCACAATAAAGCGATCCACCCGGCCGCGGCCAAGTAAGGACCGAATGGAATTGGAATATTCTTGTCGCGCTTTACCAAAATAACCATTGCAATGCCGGTAACGGCACCGACCAGGGATGACAGCAAAATAATCGGCAGGATATATTGCCAACCCAACCAAGCCCCAAACATTGCCAACAGCTTGAAATCGCCGTATCCCATGCCTTCTTTGCCGGTCAACAGCTTGAAACCATGATAAACCGTCCAAAGCGATAAATAACCGGCGATAGCACCGATAATCGAGGAATGCGTATCGATAAAGATATCGAAAAGACTTAAGAACAAACCCAACCAAAGTAAAGGTAACGTAATCGAATCCGGTAAAAGTTGATGGTCAATATCGATCGCACTCAGCGCAATCAAGGACCAGGTGAGTATGAGCGCGAACAGCGCCTCTACCGAATAACCGAAATGCCAGGCGATTAAAACCGAAAAAAAACCGGTTAAGCCCTCGATAATAGGATAGCGTTTGGATATCGGCGCATTGCATTGAGCGCAACGGCCTTTCAACAACAAATAGCTGAGCACCGGAATATTTTGATAAGGCTTTATCGGGGTTTCGCAATGGGGACAGCGTGACAATGGAAAGACTAAGTTAAATTTTGAATCGGCTTCCCCACTTCCAGTATCGAGACCGGCACATTGCATATCACCCGTGGACTGCAAATAATCGATGCACTCGCGGCGCCAACTTTTTTGCATCATAATCGGCAAACGATAAATGACGACGTTCAGAAAACTACCAACCATGAGACCGACAATACCGATTAAAGCCATTAATGCAGCCGGCGAGTCGGCAAATATTTCAAGTCCTTGCATGAGTATTATTTGATGGTTCAATTGAAATTAACCGTGATGCCTAAAACCGCAGCACGCCGAAGAAATGAAAAAAACCCATAAGCGTGATAGCTACCTCGGGCAAACCCCCATTCACTATTCACTATTCACCATTCACCATTCACTGCTAACCAACCTTATCCCACTGCCGCACCCATTTTAAAGATCGGCAGATACATCGCGACGATCAAGCCGCCAACCAATACACCCAGCACCGACATGATCAACGGTTCCATCAAACTGCTAAGATTGTCTACCAAATTGTCGACCTCTTCTTCGTAAAAATCGGCAACCTTGCTCAACATCGTATCGATCGAACCGGACTCCTCACCGATTGCAACCATTTGAATCACCATGTGCGGAAATAGAACGGTCTGCTGCATAGCAAATTGCAGACGCTGACCCGTAGCGACATCTTCGCGCATTTTCAAAACGGCATCGGCGTAAATGATGTTTCCGCAAGCCCCCGCAACAGACTCCAGCGCTTCAACTAACGGAACGCCAGCGGCAGACATCGTCGACAGCGTTCTGGAGAAACGCGCGATGGCCGATTTATTCAAGATTAACCCAACGACCGGTATTTTCAGTAAGGTTCTGTCCAGAAAATGATTGAACGGTCTAGATCGTTTATGGAAATAACTAAACGTATAAACAATCGCTACGATACTAGCGACCATTATCCACCACCATGCCTGCATCCATTCGGAAAGACTAATAACCATCTTCGTGAAAGCGGGAAGATCGGCTCCGAAGCTCTGAAACAACTCTTCGAACACCGGTACGACGAAAATCAGCAAAATGGCGGTGACGACAAACGCGACGACCAGTACCGCAATCGGATAGGTCAACGCTTTTTTGATTTTTTTCTTGAGCGATTCGGTTTTTTCTTTATAGGTCGCTATTTTATCGAGCAATGTTTCAAGCACCCCCGCCTGCTCGCCCGATTCGACCAGATTACAAAACAGCTCATCGAAATAGACCGGTCTTCTTTTCAGCGCTTCGGCCAAGGTATCGCCGCCTTCAATATCTGCCTTGATGTCTAGCAACATCTTTTGCATGCTCGGGTTGTCATGCCCTCTACCGATGATATCGAACGATTGCACCAACGGCACGCCGGCTTCGAGCATCGTCGCGAGTTGCCGGCTGAAAATAGCGATATCGCCTGGCGTAATGGCTTTGACACGGGCGCCGAATAAGGGCTTGGGTTTTTTCTTGACACTAATGACGCGCACGCCCATTTTGCGCAATTCGCTCCGAGCAATAGTTTCGGATTTCGCGGCGATTTCCCCTTTGGTCCGCTTCCCGCTTTTATCTTTGCCATCCCAGATGAAATCAATTTGTTCGACTTGTTCAGACATAATTACTCCTTAGTGACCCGGTCGATTTCTTCCAGGCTAGTAATGCCTTGACAGACTTTCTCAAGACCCGACGCGCGCAAGTCGTTGATGCCTTCGGCTTTGGCTTGTTCGGCTAATTGCATAGTATTGCCGCCTTCCAGAATCAGTTTACGCATATTTTCGCTAATCGGCATAACCTGATAGATTCCGACTCGGCCTTTGTAGCCGCTAGTACAATGTTCGCAGCCAGCAGGATTAGCCGTAAAAATTTTAAGCTTAGCTAGCTCTTCTTCTTTGAAACCGGCCGAAATCAACACCGAATCCGGCAAATCGGACTTAACCTTACAATATTCGCATAAGCGTCTGGCGAGGCGTTGAGCCATGATCAAATGCACCGCTGAAACGATGTTAAACGGCGGCACGCCCATTTGCACGAGACGGTTTAACGTTTGCGGCGCATCGTTTGTGTGCAGCGTGGACAATACCAAATGGCCCGTTTGTGCGGCCTTGACGGCAATTTCGGCGGTTTCCAAATCCCGTATCTCACCGACCATAATGATATCCGGATCTTGTCGTAGAAAAGCCCGCAAGGCACCGGCAAAGGTCAACCCGGCTTTCGGATTCATATTAACCTGATTGATACCCGGCACCGTAATTTCGACAGGGTCCTCGGCGGTCGATATATTCCGTTCGACGCTATTTAGCAGATTCAAGCCCGTGTAAAGGGTAACGGTTTTACCGCTACCGGTAGGACCCGTTACCAAAACCATGCCGTAAGGCCGATTGATCGCCTCAAGAAATCGTTGTTGTTGGACGGGTTCAAAGCCGAGTTTTTCGATACCGATTTGCGCGCTGGTCGGATCGAGTATACGCAGTACGACTTTTTCGCCGAACAACGTCGGACAGCTATTGACCCGAAAGTCGATTGCCCGATTTTTCGACAATGCCATCTTAATCCGCCCGTCCTGAGGAACGCGCCGTTCGGCGATATCCATTTTAGCCATGACCTTGATACGGGAAATAATCCGAGTTGCGATATTGGGAGGCGGACTTGCCACTTCATAAAGCATGCCGTCTGCCCGAAAGCGAATTCGGAAACTTTTTTCATAAGGCTCAAGATGAATATCCGAAACACCTTTTTTAATCGAATCGAGCAAAATTTTATTGACGAAACGTACGATAGGCGCATCGTCCACATCACTTGCCGCCTCGTCTCCGGCCGGCTCCTGATCGCCGCCGGTAATTTCTAAATTCTCCAGGTCGGCATCCAGCAAATCGGTCATCGTGGTATCGGCAGCTTCCATTGATGTCTCGATAGCCTTAGACAACTTATCTTCTTCGACCAGAATCGTGTCGATATTCAGGCGCGTATGGAACTTTATTTCGTCTTGAGCTTGAAAATTGCCGGGATCGGAAACCGCTAAAAACAAGCGGTTTCCGCGCTTAAGCAACGGTAAAGCATGATGCTTTCTAATCAGTTTTTCACTGACCAAATTGACCGGCAAGCTACGAATATCGAGCGCGTCGAGATCGAGTTGCGGAATACCGAACTCTTTGGATGCTTTGGCGGTGACCGATTTGCTGTCAACCAATTTATTGGTGACCAAATAACTGATCAGCGGTAATTTGGCTTTCTTCGCAGCCTGCATATGCAATTGCATATCCGCCTCGGTAATCAAGCCGGCTTGGACCAAACATTTCGGTAGACCGCCGATCGGCAGGTCGATTAAATCTGTTGCCATAGATGAGGTTTGAGGTTCAAGGTCCAAGGTTTGAGGTTCAAGGCTCAAGGCTCAAGGTTTAAGATATAAGTTCCACCTTGCCCCTTTCTCCTTGCCACTTATTAAAGTGCCTTTATCTTTATCAACTGTGCTTCCAAACTGTTAAGTGTAGATCGTAACTCGGCGAGTTTCTGTTTTTCTTTTTCGACTACTTCGGCCGGTGCTTTATCGGTAAAGGACGGATTATTAAGCTTGCCTTCGATCCTCGGCAATTCTTTGCTGATGCGTTGAATTTCCTTGTCCAGTCGGGCCGATTCGGCTTCTTTGTCGATCAATCCCGCCATCGGTATCAAAATTTTCATATCGCCGACCAAGGCAATTGCCGATTCGGGCTCGGCATCGCCTTGGCTTAACCATCCAATTTTTTCCAAACGCCCCAACTTCTCCAGATAGATACGGTTATTTTCGACAAAATTACGATCCTGACCTGAGCCGTTTTGCAGCAACACCGGCAAAGGTTTCCCAGGAGCAATATTCATTTCGCCGCGAATTCTGCGCACCCCCAGAATAACACTCATGATCCAATCGATTTCATGCACGGCGGCCTTATCGATTTGCTCAGCATCGGATTCCGGATATGGCTGAAGCATGATGGTCGCCTCATGAACGCCGGTCAAAGGCGCAACGCGCTGCCAAATTTCCTCGGTAATGAAAGGCATTAGCGGATGAGCCAATCGCAAAATTTGCTCCAAAACGGTCAATAATGTTTTACGGGTTCCTCGTTGCTGAGCTTCGCTGCCGGATTGCAACGATATTTTGGCCAATTCCAAATACCAATCGCAATATTCGTTCCAGGTAAATTCGTAAATCGCTTGAGCCGTCAAGTCGAAACGATACGCCTCGATATCGTGGCGAATCGTTTCGGTCACTTCATTCAGGCGAGACCTTATCCAGCGATCCGCCAGACTATATTCGCAATCGGCGTCGTCTAGCCCGTTATCCTGGCCTTCGGTATTCATCAGCACGAAGCGCGCGGCATTCCACAGTTTATTACAGAAATTTCGATAACCTTCCGTGCGCGCCAAATCGAAACGAATATCGCGGCCGGTCGACGCCAATGACGCGAACGTGAAGCGCAGCGCATCGGTACCGAACGAAGGTATACCGTCGGGAAAGTGTTTACGCGTCGCGGCTTCGATTTTCTTGGCTAAATGCGGCTGCATCATGCCAGAGATGCGTTTTTGCACTAACGATTCCAGGTCGATACCATCGATCAAGTCAATCGGATCGAGTACATTGCCTTTCGACTTGGACATTTTCTGGCCTTCGGCATCACGTATTAAGCCATGGATATAGACTTCTTTGAAAGGTACCTGACCCTGAAATTTTAGGCCCATCATAATCATTCGAGCGACCCAGAAGAAAATAATATCGAAACCGGTAACCAGTACACTAGTCGGATAATGTTTGGCCAATTCGGGCGTGTTCTCCGGCCAACCCAAAGTTGAAAAAGGCCACAGCGCCGATGAAAACCAGGTGTCGAGCACGTCTTCATCCTGACGCAGCGGATAGTCGTCTTTGAGCTTATGCACCGAGCGGATTTCCTGTTCGGAACGGCCGACATAAACATTACCTTCGTCGTCGTACCAGGCAGGAATTCGATGTCCCCACCAGATTTGCCGTGAAATACACCAGTCTTGGATGTTGCGCATCCATTCGAAATAGGTGTTTTTCCAGTTGTCCGGCACGAATTTGATCGTACCGTTTTCGACCGCTTCGATCGCCGGCGCCGCCAAAGGCGCAACTTTGACATACCATTGATCGGTCAAGAACGGTTCGATCACGCTGCCGGAGCGGTCGCCGCGCGGCACCATCAATTTATGGTCTTCGATTTTCTCGAGCAAGCCCTGAGCTTCTAGGTCGGCAACCACCTGTTTCCTCGCTTCGAAACGGTCCAACCCGAAATATTGATGCGGTATCAGTTGATCCGGATCGTCCTTGTTATCCCTGATTTGTGCATCGACCGTGAATATATTGATCAAGCCGCCATGCGGCAATGCCTGCATGACGCTTTGATCGCGGTGTCGCAACCAGACTTCGTAATCGTTAAAGTCATGGGCCGGCGTGATTTTGACACATCCGGTACCGAACTCAGGATCGACGTATTCGTCGGCGATGATCGGAATGCGCCGCCCGGTCAAAGGCAGTTCAACAAACTCGCCGAGCAAATGCTTATAGCGCTCGTCATTCGGATGAATCGCAACCGCGGCATCGCCAAGCAGGGTTTCCGGGCGTGTTGTCGCGACAACAAGATGACCGGTACCGTTAGTCAGCGGATAACGCATGTGCCATAACGATCCGTTTTCCTCTTCGGATAAAACTTCCAAATCGGACACGGCGGTGTGTAGCACCGGATCCCAATTGACCAAGCGCTTGCCCCGATAAATCAGACCTTCTTCATAAAGCCGAATGAATACCTCGCGAACGGCGTCCGACATGCCCTCGTCCATCGTAAAGCGCTCCCTCGACCAATCCAGCGACGAGCCCATTCGACGCAACTGGCGCATGATCGTACCGCCGGACTCTTCTTTCCATTCCCAGATTTTCTCAATGAAGGCTTCTCGCCCGAAATCATGGCGCGTCTTGCCGTCGGCCTCGACCAGACGTTCGACGACCATTTGCGTCGCGATGCCGGCATGGTCCGTTCCTGGTTGCCACAGCGTGCTACAACCTTTCATTCGATGATAACGCGTCAACGCATCCATGATCGTGTCTTGAAATGCATGGCCCATATGCAGGCTACCGGTAACATTCGGAGGAGGAATCATGATGCAATAAGATTCGCCATCCTGCCGCGGCGCAAAATAGTTATTTTCTTCCCAAGCCTGATACCAGCGTTGTTCAATTGAATGAGGGTCGTAAGTCTTGTCCATGTTTATGCGTTATTAGTATTTTGAGAAAACGGTAGAAGTTAGCTTGGACACTGCAGCCCGCTGCATTACATTTTATGCGTAACGACTGAGAGCCCGGCTTGGCGGTATTGTTGATAGCGTATTCGACCGGGGCCTTTACTTTCTTCGCTATCGTCCAATATTTCTAGGATGCGTTCGCTATTTATCCAATTATCCGGAATGCGTGTCGACAGATTGATAACTACATCGCGCCAATCGTCGGGCACGCCAAGATGCCCGATCAGGACGGCATTGGCCTTATCGGGCACCATGCCATCGTATAACTGATGCGGCACAAAGCTGCCGGGTCTGAATGTCCAAAGCAGGTCGTCAAGCATCGCGCTTTGCTGGGGGTCTTCGGTCAATAAGTAGCAAAGCCTCCCGCTACGATAGGCTTTTTCGGTCAGTTTACAAGCGAATAACTGCCTATCGCGTTCGGACCGGGACGCTAAGATGTAAAAACCGATATCGGGCATTTACGCTCCGGTTACGGCTCGGCATCGGTCCAACAGATATTGCGCCAGCAAAGGCACAGGACGTCCGGTCGCTCCTTTGGTTAGCCCTGTGCGCCAAGCCGTGCCGGCGATATCAAGATGCGCCCAGCGGAAGTTTTCGGCAAACTTCGATAAAAAGCAGGCGGCAGTAATCGTGCCGGCATCCTTGCCGCCGATATTAGCCATATCGGCGAAGTTGGATTTCAGCAATTCTTGATACTCTTCCCAAAGCGGCAAGCGCCAAACGCTGTCGCTCGCCGTCTCGCCGGCTTTAACCAGATCGTTACAGAGCGCATCGTCATTGCCGAACAAACCGCTCGGTACGCGCCCTAAAGCGACAATGCAAGCCCCGGTCAGAGTTGCCATATCGATGACCGTATCCGGGTCGAATTTTTGCGCATACGTTAACGTGTCGCAAAGGAGCAGACGCCCCTCCGCATCAGTATTGAGTATTTCGATCGTTTTACCAGACATACTCGTCACAATGTCGCCCGGTTTGTTTGCATCGCCGTCCGGTAAATTTTCCGAGGAGGGAACCAAGCCTACGATATTCAACGGCAACTGCATTTCCGCGGCGGCCTGCAAGGTTGCTAGAACGCTCGCGCCTCCGCACATATCGTATTTCATTTCATCCATGCCGAGCCCCGGTTTCAACGAAATCCCGCCGGCATCGAAGGTCAAGCCTTTTCCTATTAACACGATCGGTTTTCCGTGTTTTTCGCCGCCCTGATAATTGAGCACGATTAACTTGGCCGGCTGACGACTCCCCCGAGACACGGACAACAATGCCCCCATGCCCAACTTTTCCATATCCGCTTCTTCCAATATTTCCACGCTCATCGAAGCAAATCGTTCGGCAATGCTTTGCGCTTGCTCGGCCAGATAAGTCGGCGTGCAAATATTTCCCGGCAAATCCGCTAGTTGTTTAGCCAATGAAACACCGCCGGCAATGGCTTGTCCTTGTTTTAAACCGGATTGGGCCTCAGCTTGTTGATTCTCGGAAACCACAATACTGATACGATCGGTTTTAAATTCGTTCTCGATAACCGTCTTGCAATGCTTGAATTGATATAAGGCATCGTCGAAAACTTCGATAATCTGACGCGTTTTCCAAGCCAAGTCTCTATCTTTGACATCGATTTCGACCAGCGTGCAGGCCGCCGATTTCAATCCCGAATCACGGATGGTTTTTATCGCGGCGGCCAGCGCATTACGATAATTCTTACCGTTCATTTCATCGGGCTTGCCAAGGCCGACCAACAGCACGCGCGCGAAAGAAGTATCCGGCAACCAGTTAATCAACGCGGTTTCGCCAATTTTTCCTTTGCAATCGCCTCGCTCGATGAATCGGCTGATCAGGCTTTGCGAGCACTCGTTTATATAAGACGCAGAAGGGGTAAGTGCTAGATTTTCATAAAGACCGACAATAACACAATCGGTTTGCAGCTTGTCTAACGGAAGGCTTTCTATAGAATAGTCCATAATGTGCGGTGTCTAGATTTAAGTGTCATAATTTTAATCCATAAGCTTAAAGCAGTTGAGAGCGCTTTCGAGCATATTTCGGTAATAATGGATTATACAGCAAGCAATTTTTCTACAAAGTGGAAAATGGCCTGAGTTACAAGGGTTTTGCCTATCTGCGTAAGAGTAGGTTTCGACCGGTATTTAGATATTTTTTGGAGCGGTTTTTTTGAATACAGATTGGAATAATGGATACAAGTCGCGTCATAGACCGATAATCACGGTATTGGACAAAATGATCGTGGCCGATTTAACGCGGACATTAACGGCGGTACTGTCGGTTATCGTGGTGATCATTGTCAGTCGACGTTTCATCAGAATACTTGAAAAGGCAATCGAAGGAGCCATTTCGAACAAAACGCTGCTGAATATTCTTGGCTTAAAAATGATCGAGGCCTCGATTGCCTTTTTACCGGCCGCTTTTTTTATGGCGGTATTGATGGTGGTTGGGCGGATGTACCGAGACCAGGAAATGTCGGCGATATTTTCCGCCGGCGGCGGAGCCGGATCTATTTATCGTTCGGTATTTATCATGGCATTTCCGCTTGCTGTGATCGCGACCGGCTTGTCTATGTATGTGGGACCCTGGGCCGAAACCCTCACTAAGGAAATGATGTTCGAGGACGAAAAATCGGCCGATATAAGAGGCATAGCTGCAGGACGTTTCAGCGAGTACCAACATGGCGACCTGGTTTTTTATGTCGAACAAATCGGCGACGACGACAAAATGCAGCAAGTTTTCGTGCAGCACCGAAAAGCCGGACAGACCGCCATCATCGGCTCAGAAACAGGGCGCTTCGATAACCTGGAAGGCGGACTGTATCTGATTCTGGAGCGGGGCCGAAGAGTCTTAGGAAAGCCTGGAGAAGCCAACTATACGATAGAAGAATTCGCCGAATATGCGGTCAGGTTGGAAGAAAGAAACCGTGCGCTTGTGCTAGACCTAGAAGCCATTCCGACCAAGGAACTGTGGAGAACCAAAGCCCCTAGTGAGTTGGCCGAATTACACCGGCGACTCAGCATACCTACCGGCATTGTTTTTTTAGCGCTTCTTGCGGTGCCTTTGGCACAAATCTCCCCGAGGGGCGGCGTTTACGGCAATATGTTCGTGGCATTTTTAATATATTTCAGTTACGGCAACCTAACTCGCATCAATCATAGTTGGCTGGTCAAAGAAAAAATACCGTTATGGTTCGGTGGAATTTGGGTCGATTTAGTCTTATCAATACTAGCTATTGCACTACTGGTTAGACTTTATAGTTGGCGTTATGTCCTTATCAAATTTCAGGAAAAGGTAAAATTGTGAATGTATTGACCGGCTATATCGTCAGAGAAGTATTGAAGGGTTCTTTCATCGCACTGATCTTGCTACTGACGCTATTTAATTTATTTACTTTTACCGACGAATTAAAATCCTTGGGCAAAGGCAGCTATGGGTTACAGGAGATTTTTAAGTATCTTGCGCTAACCAGCCCAAGAGTTCTCTACGAATTGATCCCCTCTTCGGCCTTATTGGGCAGCTTGTTTGTGTTAGGCGCGATGGGCAATAACCGCGAATTGATCGCGATGCGGGCATCCGGCGTTTCAGTGCTTGGCATCGTCAGATCGGTCATGCTGGCGGGTGCTATCCTGGCGGTTTTTGCCGTGGCGGTCGGCGAGTTTATCGCTCCTGCTTCCGAACGAAATGCACGCATACTGAAAATGAGCGCCCTAAACAGAGACTTCATCGTACAAAGCCGATACGGCTTATGGTTACGCGAAGGATCGAAATTCATCAATGTCCGCGAAATCAAGGATAATGGCGATCTTAGCGAAATCCATATTTACGACCTGGACGAACGGAATTTTTTGCAAACGGCCATAACTGCAAATAAAGCAGTTTTTCAACAAGATAAGCAATGGCTATTGAAGAACATCGAGCAAAGCAGCATTTCCACAGAACAAGTTTCGACAGCGCAAGTCGAAAGCCGTTCATGGAAGTCCTCGATCGATCCCAAGTTGTTAAATGTCGTCGTCGTTAAACCTGAGAATCTATCCCTATATGACCTTGCGCTTTATATCGATTTTTTAAAGGGTAATAAACAAAAATCCGAAACATTCGAATTAGCGTTTTGGGGTCGAGTCGTGAATCCGTTTGTGACTTTCGTGATGCTGCTGGTAGCAACGCCGTTTGTCATAGGCGTCAGGCGCGGCGTCAGCACCGGCAGTCGAATGATGATCGGTATTATTATCGGCATGAGTTTCAATATCATCGATAAAATTACCGGTCATGTAAGCTTGATCTACCATTTAAACCCGGCACTCATGTCGGTATTACCGAGTGCCGTAGTGTTTTCATTGGCGCTGTATGCGGTCAGAAAGGTAAGATAATGCGCTTTGGTCAAACGCAATCCTTACTGTGAAAGTTCGTAGATATAGACCCTTTATCTAATTTTTCGATATACGGCGCTCGACAGAGCGAATGCCGGTTCCGGAGAGGGTGCGGTTGCTCGACCGACAGGCGTCGGCGGCAGGGAAAGCCGCCGTCGAGCCTACAGGGATGTATTCACGGCGTCCTGTCGGGCGAGTGGCCGTACCCTCCCCACCAGAGAACTTTCATTTGCCGGGGCGATGGCCAGGCCTTCATGAACGTTAAGTTAAGGCTTCGGGGCGAAAAAAACCGCCGTTCGCGACAACCGGTCGTGCCATGCCCGGTTGTCTCTATCAAATATCACCCAAATATAACCCAACCCTAAAACACTCCAGGACAGTATTGCGCCAATGAATCGGATCGATGCCTGCGTCCAGGTGATGGGTTGACGGTCTTCGGCAAGGATTTTGAGCTTCCAGGCTTTAAGACCCAAGGTTTGCCCGCCATGCGTCCAAAACCAGCCGTAAAAAAAATAGCTAATCAGGACTAGATAGGCGTGAAAATAGAGATTATCCGAAGCGAATGCTTCGCCATGATTGAAAAGAAGACCTACGGCAGTAGCCGCAAAAAGAACCGCCAGTAAAAGCAAACCATCGTAAAGCAGCGCCGCGATGCGGCGAAAAAAACCGGCTGGACTTATCTCGGTGCAGCCGGTTTTTTGGACTGTGTCGCCGAAAATAACGTTATTCCTTGAACAGCGCTAGTTTTTGACCGAAATACATACTCATTGCAGTTAACGCACCGAGCATTAACAATGAAAATATAAAAGGCGGTCTGTGAAACAGCAAAATTGTCAAGTCCGTTACAAAAAGGCTGGTTAATAAAGGCCTGTCGATTAAGCCGCTGATGATCTTTTTGAACATGAAATACCTCAATGCTGTTTAAGTTTTGTGAACAAGAACTGTTTGTCTGGAAAAAGCGCCAATCCTAGTATTGCCGTTGTATTTACAACAAAATACTAACGCAACTCATTGTTGGTCGAAATTCTACTATATTCAAAAGGGGAAAGTAAAAAGAATCGTGTCGATTGAGCTTGAATTGCTTCAAATGATATGATTACGCCATAGATCTGTTTTCGTTCGGAAACGGCGAACAGTCTTCATAATAAAACACATAAAAACATGCCAGCAATTCCCAATTTGGGGATCAAAAAGGGTGTGGGGTATGCTTGGCGAGGATGTCGGCAGCAGGGGCAGATTTTTGCTCCTGTAAAATCTGCATTCACGCCATCCTTGGCGCTTAGCTGCCGCCAAGCCCCCATGGATGGGTTTTCGGCGTTCCTCGACAGACATACCTCACACCCTAAGATCGGCGAAAATGCTCAAACTGGGAATTGCTGAGAACATGCACTAACAGGACGACGGTTCCCGTAAAAAGTTAACTCGTTATAAGCTACCAAGGACAAAGGCCATTTTAAACTTTTTTAAAAAAATCATTTCCTCGAGCACCGGGACTCCATCAATACCGGCGAAGGATGACAATCCTTCACATCCGGAAGTACCCAGGATTTATTCTCGTTCCGAGCACAATATCTCAAGATCGCAAATCAGCGAGAATGCCTTGAAAGTGCTATACCGACTCAAAAAGTCCGGCTTCGAAGCTTATCTGGTTGGCGGTTGTGTACGAGACCTATTATTAGGCCGTGAGCCTAAGGACTTCGATGTTGTAACCGACGCCCATCCCGACCAAGTGCGTAAAATTTTCCGCAACTGCCGACTGATCGGCCGACGCTTTCGCTTGGCCCATGTGCATTTCGGGCGAGAAATCATTGAAGTTGCAACATTTCGAGGCAATGCCGGAGATGTACCGGACGACGACCTATTACTCAACGATGAAGGCAGATTGTTACGCGATAATATCTACGGCACGATTGAGGAGGATGTCTGGCGACGCGACTTTACGGTCAATTCGCTCTATTACAATATTCGGGATTTTTCGGTCACCGATTACGTCGGCGGCATGGCCGATCATACCACCGGGACGTTGCGCTTAATCGGCGACCCTGAAACCCGCTATCGGGAAGACCCGGTACGCATGTTAAGAGCGATTCGGTTTGCCGTTAAACTCGGCTTTACCTTGCATCGTGACTGTGAAAAGCCGATAGCCGACCTTGCCGAGCTTCTTTATAACATTCCTCCCGCTCGTTTATTCGACGAGTCAATGAAGCTTTTTCTATCAGGCCATGCCTTACAAACTTTTGAAATGCTTCGTCATTACGGCTTATTTCAAATCTTGTTCCCAGCGGTCGAACGCAGCTTGTCCGTCGAAGATCAAGGTTTTCCAAGGCTCTTTCTAATCAGAGCATTGGAAAACTCCGACGCCCGAGTCGCCGAAGGCAAAACCGTTACCGCCTACTTTTTATTTGCGGCATTTTTATGGGACGCGGTAAAAACGTATGCCGAAGAGCAAATGGAAAAAGGCGTTCCGGAAAATATCGCCTTTCAAGTCGCCGCCAACGAACTGATTGCCGAGCAAGTTAAGCGCGTTTCGTTACCGCGCCAGATTAGCTTAGCCATGCGCGAAGTATGGAGTCTACAGCCCAGATTTGCACGCAGACAAGGCTCAAGACCCTATCGCTTGTTAAGCCATCCAAGATTCAGAGCGGCTTACGATTTTTTATTGTTGCGCATTGAAACAGAAGGCGTAAACCCTGAGCTCGGCGAATGGTGGACTCAATTTCAAGCTGCCGGCGAAGCCGAACAAAAAAGAATGACACAGTCGGCACAAAAATCGGAGCGCAAACCGCTTAAGCGTCGACGACCTCGATCCAATAAACCGCGTAACGCCGACACCACCAAAGACTAAGATTTTTAGCCACTATGACCAATAACAACGACTTCGTAACGGCCTTTATCGGTCTGGGCAGCAATCTCGACCATCCTGCCGAGCAACTAATGACCGCTAGACAAACCATCGCGGCATTACCGAATATAAAGGAAACCGGCTTTTCGAGCCTTTACCGTAACCCGCCGATGGGCCCCCAGGATCAACCCGATTATGTCAACGCGGCGATGGCAATTGAAACAACATTGCCGGCCATCGATTTACTTCGCCAATTACAAGCCGTGGAACAGTCTCAAGGACGAACTCGAACAGGCAAACGCTGGGGAGCTAGAACACTGGATCTTGACCTTTTGCTTTATGGGGACCGGCAAATTGAAGTTCCCGACCTAACCGTTCCTCATATCGGTATCGCCGAACGCGCTTTTGTTTTATATCCCTTATATGAAATCGCGCCGGATCTATCGATTCCGGGACTCGGTAAACTGACCGATTTAGTCGCGAAATGCCCCAAAAACGACCTACATCGATTATCCTAAGTGAATAACTATTCTTCCGCTTCTCTAACCAAACCATTGACTATCACCGACCTTCAGTCGATGAAGCAGCGCGGCGAAAAAATCAGTTGCTTGACTGCTTACGATGCCAGCTTCAGCGCGCTGCTCGATAAAGCCGGCATCGATATCCTCCTGGTCGGAGACTCGTTGGGCATGGTCATACAAGGCCAATCGACGACAGTTCCGACCAGCATCGAAGACATGGTTTATCATGCCGCTTGCGTGGTTCGCGGTCGACAGCGGGCGTTCGTGATAGCCGATATGCCTTTTATGAGCTACGCCGGCAAGGAACAAGCAGCCGAAAACGCCGCTCGCTTAATGCAAACCGGCGGCGTGCAAATGGTCAAATTGGAGGGCCCGAAAATCGAACTGATCGAATTTTTATCCGAGAACGGAGTCCCCGTCTGCGGGCATTTGGGCTTGCTTCCGCAATCGATCAATCGCCTAGGCGGCTACAAAATACAAGGGCGCGAACGATCCGCGGCCGATCAAATGATCGCCGATGCCTGCCGCCTGGAAAAAGCCGGTGCGGCATTATTGGTGCTCGAATGCGTCCCGGCGATCCTGGCCGAAGAAATCGCCCGGCAACTGACGATTCCGGTAATCGGTATCGGCGCCGGAGCCGATTGCGACGGACAAGTCCTGGTACTTTACGATATTTTAGATATCGGCATCGCCAAGCGGCCTCGTTTTTCTAAAAACTTCATGCAAGATGCCTCCAGCATCGAAATGGCCATAAAAAATTTTCATGAAGCCGTCAAGCAAGGCACCTTTCCAAGCGAAGAGCACAGCTTCCAATGAGCCTGTCGACAGTCACAACAATCGAAGCATTACGCGACACACTAAAACCGTGGCGAAAAGCCGGCAACTCCGTGGCCTTTGTACCGACGATGGGCAATTTACACGATGGGCATTTACAATTGGTTGAAAAAGCCAAGGAATGCGCAGATAAGGTGGTAGTCAGCCTTTTTGTCAATCCGACGCAATTCGGTGTCGGCGAGGATTTTGACCACTATCCCAGAACCGAATCGGAAGACGCTAAAAAACTTGATGCCATCGGCACCGACCTGCTTTTTTTGCCTTCGGTCTCGGAAATTTATCCTATAAATCACAGAACTTCGATCTCCGTATCCGGGTTATCGGACTTACATTGCGGTAAAACAAGAGTCGGCCACTTCGACGGCGTCGCGACTATCGTTTGCAAGCTATTCAACATCGTGCAACCGGATCTGGCATTCTTCGGCGAAAAGGATTTTCAACAACTGACCTTAATCCGAGCATTGGTTAGAGACCTGAACATTCCGGTCGAAATTCGCGGCATCGAAACGGTTAGAGAAGACGACGGCTTGGCAATGAGTTCGCGCAACGGCTACCTATCAGCGGATGAAAGACTTGCCGCTCCTGCCCTTTATCGTTCATTATGCCAGGCGCGCGATCGGATTTTAGCGGGCGAACAAAACTACCCAGCACTGGAAAAAAGGGCTATGCTGTCATTGCGGGAAGCCGGCTTACAACCCGAGTATTTTTCGGTATGCCGCCAGTCGAGTTTAATGCCGGCCAGTACTAATGACATGGAGTTGGTGATACTTGCGGCAGCAAGACTGGGAAAAACCCGCCTGATCGATAATGTTTATTTTTCAAAAACGCCATTATGACCGCGGGCAATCTTCAAGCGATATTTTTATACTTCGCGCGGCCACATTTTCGGCTTTTATGGCAATGCTATTTTGTTCGGTAGCAAGGCGCGAAAACAGGCGCATAGCAAGCTATGTAACTGTTTTCGCAACGTAGGTACCGGACAAAAGAGCGCGTTAAAAAACCGAAAATGTGGCCGCGCGAAGTATAAGTTGAAGAGCACTCTCTATTAAGAGATAATGCCCGGTTTCTAAAAGAATTTATCTTGTAAATAGTATGCAAACTACAATGCTTAAAGCCAAGCTACACAGAGCGACCGTAACCTACTCCGAATTAGGTTACGAAGGTTCTTGCGCGATCGATAGCGATATTTTGGATCGAGCCGGCATTAGGGAGTATGAGCAGATTCAAATCTACAATATCAACAACGGCGAGCGCTTTACAACCTACGCAATCAAAGCGGAGGCCGGATCGCGCATTTTCTCGGTTAATGGTGCGGCGGCTCGTTTAGCCTGTCCAGGCGACATCATCATCGTTTGCGCCTATGCCATCCTGGACCAGCAAGAGCTAGCTGATTACAAGCCAACCTTGCTCTATTTCAACGATAAAAACGAAATTATTCGTTCCAGTCACATCATTCCTATTCAGTCGGCTTAAGTTTTTAGCCCTCGCCATCCGGCCGCCCCTATTAGGGCGCGACCGGACAAGACAACCCCGCAGCATAGCGTTGAACACTTCAAATGATTCTCTTTACCCTCCAACATTTCGCGCGAATGAAAATTCGATCATAGGCACAAATTATTGAAGTTGCTTTATCTTAAAAAGAGCAACTGGCATATGCTGTAAACCGTTCGTGCTAAGCTAAGTCGAAGCATGAAGGATCTACAACACTTTCACCAAATTAGTAAAGCCTCAAACCATCCTTTTTAGGTTTATAGCGACAGGTTAAAGCCTTATCTAGGCTTCCGAAAAGTCGATTTCATGATTTTTTTCGGTCAATGTGATAATTTGCTCGACCTGAACCAATACTTTTTGAATACCTTTTCTCGAATTGACATTGATCAGAATCGGCGATTTGATCGAACCTTTGATAGTAGGCTTACCCGACTCTTCGTCATTCTCGTCGGTGTGCAATAGAATCAATACCGCCAATTCGTCCGGATTACTCAACTCAAGCAAGGCTTGCTCTTCGTCAGTCAAAATAAAACTGTAATTGATATTGAAGTCGACAGGATTAGCCGCGGAAAACGTCAAATCTTCGTCATCGACGGATTGCAGCCAAAAAATAATCGGATTATCTTCCTGATGGAAAAGCTTAAACCGGGTTTGATCTTCAAAACCGGGAATGCCTTTGGGAAAAACAATGATAGTATCGGGATCGACGCGTTGTTCGCCGAGAAATTTTGATTTGATTTCCATGATTATTGCCTGTTGAATTTAAAATAGCTTTTTAAGTATAGACCGCTCTGTCGATTAACCGGTAATAAACGAAAACATCGCAGCAATTCCGAACCTAAAGATAAAAAAGGGTACGGGGTGTGCTTGGCGAGGATGTCGGCGACGGGACAGATTCTTGCTCCTCGGCAATTGCTGAGTTACATTGCTGTAATGAATGCAGAAAATGCAGGAGCATTTTTCTGCCCTGCATTGCCCTAATACACGCCATCCACTGGCGCTTAGTTGCCGCCCCCACAGGGAGGGTTTACGGCGTTCCTCGACAAACATACCCCGCACCCTGAATACGGCAAAATTTCTCAAACTGGGAATTGCCGAAAACTTCGCGCCTTTATTTTTGATAGTTTTCGTAATAGTCTTTTTGAGCATCATAAATAAAGCTGTCGGTTCCGTCGCGGATGCCATACATTAAATCATAAACGCCTCGCTCGGTATCCCTGATAAATGTATGGATATTGCTAAAAAACCCGACCGCCTGCTCCCGATCAGGCAAACTGCCTGCAGACTCGCCCCGATGATTACCGGTACAGCCGGAATTGACCGCGCTTAGCAAAATCATTATCAATCCGATTATGGGTTTCATACAATTCTCCGACAGTTTGTTATTACCAAGCAATAACAAAGCCAAATAAAAACAAACCTTATAACCTATTGATAAAAATAATAATCCTCATCACAAACAGAAAGAACGCCAACTTTTCGTCATCTGACTATCCCCGCTTTTTCTTTTTAGCTCCCGTCCGATACCGGCTGACGCCACCCCAAATGAGGCGCCGAACAGGTAAGGATTTGGTTATAAATAACTTCCCTATTATTTGATTTAGGGTAGGCGGGTTCGGTAACTCGATTGACAGGTGTCGGCGGCAGGGAAAGCCGCCGTCAAGCCTACAAGGATGTATTTACGGCGCCCTGTCAAGCGAGTTACCGAACCAGCCAGAAATCCCATGATTTCAATAAGTTATTTGTCACGAAATCCTAAATTAGGACCGCTAAAAATCATCAATGCGATGAGAGCCAAGATCCAGCTTAATTCGTAGCGAACCACTTGCTGTTGACGAAGATCGACGGCCCGCAATGCCCGGCTAAGCTGCTCCGGCGTTTCCAGATGATGATAGTGCAGGCCTGTAATTCCCGCCAAGCGCTGCAGAACCTGTTCTTGAACCGACGTCAAATACTCTCCCGATGAAACCTGCCCTTTGCGAATACGCCTATCTGCTTCATCGACTTGCCAATAGCCGGTTTGAATATTGTTTTGGTCGTATTTAGGAATCGGAACCGGCAATAGATTACCGACCCCGACCAACAAGCCTCTAACCTTGCCTCTCTCAAGCAGAAATCTCGGCTCTTTGACAGACTCAGGCGTTTGCTGCCCATCGGTAAAAAAAACCAGGCTGGGACTCGAGTCGATTTTTGCGGCTTCGCGAAGACTCGTATATAAGCCCCTAGCGATATGACTATCCGCAGCCCAAGCCATGCGCCAATCGATTTTCATTAAACTTTCTTCAATGACCGAGTAGTGCTCGCACACTTCGAGCGGCTCGAACAACAAAAAACTATTTTTTGTGGTAAACAGACCCAAACCCACATGCGATTGACAAGGCAAAGCCGAAATCACCGTTTTCAGGCTCTCCTTAACAAAGGAAAGACGGTCCGACGGCATGTCGTCGACATGGTAATCGCGCGCATTCATGCTTTGCGTGATATCAATGACAAAAATCAGATTATAGCTGTCCTTGCGAAGCGGAATAGTCGGTTTCAACAAAGCAAGTACCAGCAAGACAGCGGGCAACATCAACAACCAAAGGCGCTTATCCTTAAGCAGCATTAAGGCCCGCCTTCCGGTATACCCGGCATAATCGCATGCACGCTACTTTTATGACCTTGCCAGTCGGCTTTTTCCGCTTCCTTGGCAGGCGGACGAATGCGCAGAGCGAATTCAAGATTGTAGCGCGCCTGCCAATGCTCAGGCTCGACCGCTAATACCTGCTTAAAGGCCTGCTCGGCCAGATCCAGCAAAGTATTGATTTGTCCATATTCCCAAACGCCCTTGGCATTCCATAACTTGGCCGCCTGCTGCAAATAAATAGTGCCCATGTTATATTTAACGTCGACACGAAAATCGGTATCGACAAGCGGCTCTATTTGTAAATAAAGCCGCAAGGCTTGTTGAAAATCCCCTTCCCTATTGAGTTCAACGGCTTTGGCAAAAATCACTTCGGGCGGCAAATTGTCGCCGGCAAGGGCAATCGTGTCAGGTTGTCGAATCATCGCATTGAACTTCATCAGCTGTTGCAATTCAGTGAGTTCGCGCACAGACCATGCCGCTAACACAAGCAACAGCAACCAAGCACCTACCGGGTGATAGGAATTCCAAAGCGTTATTTTTTTCGGCCGTTTAAATATCTGCATCATTTGCTTGTCAATTCGATATCGGCGGTATGCATATCGTAGATCAAAATTCGGCACAGGGGTGCCCGTCAAAGGACGCCGTGAATACGTCCATGTAGATACTCTATGCCAGCTCCATGCTGGCAAAGCCTTTGCGAGCGCCACGGATGGCGTGTATTAGGGCAATGCAGGAGCAATTGCCGAGGAGCAAAATCGACCGAACACCCCGGCGCCTCCTTAGGCACTGCCGAAATTTGAAGTGCGAAAGGTATACCTTTTTTTCGGCATTCTACTGTACATTTAGGGTTTGAAAAACCGCTAAATCGGCGGACCGTCAAAAGCCTGGCAAAGACTCGCGGAAATCTAATATACCGCGGAGTTTGTCAGCAACTTACCGGCTAAGTTAAACTGATGCCGTTTACCCATGCGGAGTCGCTGTTCATGTCAGGTTTCTTCAGAAAATTACTCGGATTCGTGTTGCTGCTGACAACAATAGGCTTGGCAACGTGTCAATCGATGCTGAAAGCCGAACCGCTATTCGATCAACTGATGCTGTCGCAGTCCAAACAATGACGCAAAGCCAAAACTTTCGAAAGCCCAAGCGCTTTACCTCGGACTCCTTGCAAAAATATTCACCAAGGGGCTTGCTGCTCTATTTTTTGCCGATCGCACTGCTGCCGGCAGTCGTGATTGCGCTGGCCAAAGGCAATTTGACCGCGATCCTCGTTAACGCCACGGCTTATACCTTGTATCTATTCTCGGCCTGGTGCTTGCGCAAAGGATTTCAAGCCGAAGCGCGCCTTCGACAAAGACCGATGACCCCTCCGACGAAGTATCCATTAAAATTGCTTGCCGCTATCATTACAGCATTGACGACAGGCATGATTGCCTGGCTCGGCGCACGGCAAACCTTGCCGGTCGCAGCAGCATACGCAGGGGGAGCGTTTTTGGGCATGTTTTTAAGTTACGGTTTCGACCCCAAAGCCAAAAGCACACAAGGCGCTCAGGGCTATTCGGGCGAAGAACTCGGAAAAGCGCTTGCCGAATCCCACGCCATGATCCGGCGTATCGAGCAAGCCGGCAGTAAAATCCGCAATCACGAATTCAATAACCGCATCGAACGAATCTGCGAAATCGCCGACAACATAATCGCCCAAATCGAAGCCGATCCCCGCGATTTTCGAAGGGCCCGAAAGTTTCTCAATGTCTATCTCGACGGCACGATGCAAGTTACCGAAGGTTATGCCAAAACGCATAGTCAACTCCAACTCGGCCAACTAGAACCCGCCCAATTGGAACAAAGCTTTCGCAATGTTCTCGAAACGATCGAAACCTCGTTTCTGGAACAACAGCAAAAACTGCTTGAAGACGACATTTTCGATCTCGATGTCAAAATCGAGGTATTGACCGCGCAACTCAAACGGGAAGGCATACTGTAATGCTTTCTGACAACCCAGGTACCCCCCATGACTGATCAACCCTTATCTACAGCGACTGTAACAGAATCGAACGAGCCGATCCCCGGAATATCGACAGACATCATTTCCTATCAAGCCGCCCCGCCGGAAAAACGGGAACAAGTCGAACAATTGCTACAAGAAATCGACATAAACGACACGCATTCGATACTGTTCTTCGGCAGCAAGGCCCAAGAACAACTGACATCGATTTCCGACCGCATGCTCGACGGCGTCAAAAACAAAGACATCGGCCCGGCCGGCAACGACCTCAATGAAATGGTCGCGATCCTGCGTGGCTTCGATGTCGACGATCTCGATCCGAACAAAAAACCGAGTTTTATGGCAAAACTCTTCGGCAAAGCCAAGCCGGTCGTCAAGTTTTTGCAGCAATACGAAGAAGTCCGTAAACAAATCGATACGATCAGCGACAAGCTGGAAAGACATAAAACCGAACTACTCACCGACATCACATCGCTCGACCGGCTCTATCAAGCCAATCTGGAATACTTTCACACGCTCGAGGATTATATCGCCGCCGGCGGAGAACAATTACGCAGGCTCGATGAGGAAATCATTCCGCAGCGGCAACAACAAGCCGAAGCCGGACAAGAAATCATCGCCGCGCAACAACTGCGCGACCTGCGCTCGGCCCGCGACGATCTCGAACGCCGCGTTCACGACCTACGCCTAACCCGCCAGGTTTCGATGCAAAGCCTACCCAGCATCCGCCTGGTACAAGAGAACGATAAAGGCCTAGTCAGCAAAATCAGCTCGACGCTGGTCAACACAGTACCTTTATGGCGTCAACAATTGGCGACGGCCGTCACCATATTCCGCTCGTCTCAAGCCGCGCAGACCGTTAAAGCGGCGACCGATTTGACCAACGACTTACTAACCGCCAACGCCGAAACGCTCAAGCAAGCCAACGCCGAAACGCGCAAACAAATCGAACGCGGCGTATTCGATATTGAAACGATCAAACAAGCCAATCGCACGCTGATCGAGACGATCGAAGAAAGCCTACAAATTGCCGATCAAGGCAAAAAAATGCGCAGCGAAGCGGTCGTTCAACTGCAGGAATGCGAAGATGAACTACGCAAAACGCTCAGCTCTGCTCAGAGCAAGACGGCGAGTTGAGTATTTACACTTGGATTTAGTCATAAATATACCCGTCGTAGATCAAAATTCGGCGCCTGGGTGTCCGCCAAAGGACGCCGTGAATACGTATGTAGGCTCTATGCCAGCACCATGCTGGCAAAGCCTTTGTCGGACACCCAGGCGCCTCCTCTAGCACTGCCCTAATTTGAAATGCGAAAGGTATAACATCGCGGATTCAAGAAGAATGAATACGCAAAGCCCGATTATTATTGACCAGACTGAAAACGGACAACCCTGCATTGAAATCAGGTTCAATAAAAAAACTTTATGGTTAAGCTTATTGCAAATCGCTGAACTGTTTGAACGGGACAAATCGGTAATTTCTCGGCACTTTAAAAACATTTTCGATGCCGGCGAACTCGATAAAATTTCTGTTGGCCGATAACAAAACCCTTTCATCGCATTTTGACCGAAGGCGTCTATGCGTTTTATACCGCCGTCGTCAACAGCGCCTGGGAATTGATCAGCAATTCCCAATTTGGAGATCAAAAAGGGTGTGGGGTATGCTTGGCGAGGATGTCGGCAGCGGGACAGATCTTTGCTCCTGCAAAATCTGCATTCACGCCATCCTTGGCGCTTAGCTGCCGCCAAGCCCCCATGGATGGGTTTACGGCGTTCCTCGACAGGCATACCCCACACCCTAAAATCGGCGAAACTGCTCAAACTGGGAATTGCTGGGGACTTGATACGGCAAGACAAACTACTGGGAACGCCTCGATCGATTGAACGATCTAGGAAAGTATTCGAGCTAAACTAAAAGTGATCGTCAATCGGGCTTTAGCGGCAATACGACTATCAACCGGATATGCAATTATTAGCGACCGAAACGATGTTGAAGCAGGCGTAAATGGTTGCGAATGAGCTGTGCGCGCCTTGATCTATTTTTGAGCATCTGAACATATACCCTCGTAGATCAAAATTCGGCACCAGGTTGCTCGTCAAAGGACGCCTTGAAACGGCTATGTAGACTCTATGCCAGCGCCATGCTGGCAAAGCCTTTGCCGAGCACCCCAGCGCCTCCTAAGGCAATGCCGAAATTTGAAGTACGAAAGCTATAAAAGTGTGGCAACGAACCTGGTTCATGCGGGAAAAGTGTCTATCATTCTCAATAGATCCACTAGAACAAGGTTTCATTTTTGAACATTTCCAACAAGCGCTCAATCTCCCCGGATGCTCCTGCCAAGGAATTAGGCGTTGATTGTTCCCAAAAGTCGAAGCTGCCGTCAAGGCTTTCTATATCTTCATCGCTAACTTTATTAAAGCCCATCGTCCAATCTGAAAAAGCACGCTCTTTAATTTGCTTCTTGTAAATTAACGATACCTTTTGGTGCCTTGAATCTTCTTTAATGCGGTTAAACGAGTCCAGCACGACTTTTTCCTCGCCTTCCAATATTTGAATAAAGAAAGGATCAAGGTGAAGCAACATGCCGGTAATATTTAATTTTTTATTTTTTTCTCTTGATTTTTTTAGCAAGGCTTTCAAGTCTTCATCGGACATTTCCTGACTTGAAACGCTGGTATAAACCAAACAATAAAGCGGCATTAACAATTCTCGCTACAACTTAACGCATCAAACAAGTGGCGAGTTTAACCCAGGAATCTTCTCATTGCCAGGCATTCCCTTATTTAAAGTATGGATTGGTGTCTCAAAATCATTGACATATGCCGCTACCGCCCACGGTCCTCTGTGGGCTTCATACCTTTGTTGCCGAGAAAAGCTCGGCATGCATTCCTATGCTGGAGCGCGGGGGCGAGGAAACTTATACCGAACGCCATCCTTGGCGTTCGCATGTGTTTTCGACGCTTAAACTTCGTGATAGATAGCCGCGCCTTCTTCAAGAAACTCCTTGGATTTTTCTTCCATTCCCAATAAAAGGGCCTCCTCTTCTTTCACTCCTTTTTGAGCCGCGTAGTCGCGCACATCCTGACTGATTTTCATCGAACAAAAATGCGGTCCGCACATCGAACAGAAATGGGCAATCTTGGCCGACTGTTTCGGCAACGTTTCGTCATGGAACTCGCGCGCGCGCTCGGGATCAAGGCCTATGTTGAATTGATCTTCCCAGCGGAATTCGAAGCGGGCTTTCGACATTGCATTGTCGCGTGCTTGAGCGCCCGGATGCCCCTTAGCTAAATCAGCGGCGTGCGCGGCAATTTTGTAAGTCACGATACCTTCGCGGACATCCTGTTTGTTAGGCAAACCCAAATGTTCTTTTTGCGTAACGTAACATAGCATCGCACAACCGTACCAACCAATGTTCGCGGCACCGATCGCCGAGGTAATATGGTCGTAGCCTGGCGCGATATCGGTCGTTAGCGGTCCCAAGGTATAGAATGGGGCTTCATGACAGTCCTCAAGCTGTTTTTCCATATTGATCTTGACCATATGCAACGGCACATGGCCCGGCCCTTCGATCATCGTCTGTACGTCATGCTTCCATGCGACCTTAGTCAATTCGCCCAAGGTTTCCAATTCGGCGAACTGCGCTTCGTCGTTGGCGTCGTAAATCGACCCGGGGCGTAAACCGTCACCTAACGAAAAGGAAACATCGTAGGCTTTCATGATTTCGCAGATTTCCTCGAAGTTGGTATAGAGGAAGCTTTCGGTATGATGTGCCAAGCACCATTTGGCCATGATGGAACCGCCGCGAGACACAATCCCGGTCATACGTTTGGCGGTCAACGGCACATGCTGCAACCGCACGCCGGCATGTATCGTGAAATAATCGACACCTTGCTCGGCTTGCTCTATCAGCGTGTCGCGGTAAATTTCCCAAGTCAGCTCCTCTGCCTTGCCGTCAACTTTTTCCAGTGCCTGGTAAATCGGCACGGTACCGATCGGCACCGGCGAGTTACGCAAGATCCATTCGCGGGTTTCATGGATGTTCTTACCGGTCGACAAATCCATGATCGTGTCGCCGCCCCAGCGAATGCCCCAAAGCATTTTTTCGACCTCTTCCTCTATCGACGAAGTTACCGCCGAATTACCGAGGTTGCCATTGATCTTGACCAGGAAATTGCGTCCAATAATCATCGGCTCCAATTCCGGGTGGTTGATATTGGCTGGAATGATCGCCCGACCGCGCGCCACTTCGTCACGTACGAATTCCGGCGTAATCACATCGGGAATCGATGCACCGAAGGATTGACCTGGATGCTGGTCTTTCCATAGATCGCGCATTTCTTCCATTTTTTGGTTTTCGCGGATTGCGATGTACTCCATCTCCGGCGTAATGATGCCTTTTCTCGCATAATGCATCTGCGACACATTCGCACCGGCCTTGGCTCGTCTTGGCTGACGAATAAGCTCGAAACGCAAATGCGCGGTTTCGGGGTCATTCAATCTCTCATGTCCGAATTTTGATGTCGGGCCTGACAACAACTCGGTATCTCCACGCTCCTCAATCCAAGCGGAACGCACCACCGGCAGGCCTTTTCTTAAATCGACCGAGACCTTAGGGTCGGTATAGACACCTGAAGTATCGTAGACGTAAAGGGGGGTATTTTTTTCAGCGCCGAAATGCGCGGGGGTATCGGATAAAGTAATCTTCCGCATCGGGACTTTAATATCAGGCCGACTGCCTTGTATATACACTTTTTCCGATGCCGGATATGGATCGATTTTGACACTACTGACAGTAGTCGAAGGAATTTCTTGGCGGACTGCGCTCACGCTTTTCTCCTGAAATATTATCATCGAGGCGCAGGGAAGTTGGCTTCCCTACGCCGGTATTAGCCGGAGTCAGGTTCAAAGGGTTTTTCTCAGCCCCAATTCGCATCGGAGCACCCCTAGCCTTACGGTATGACGCCTAAACTAAAGGATAATTATCAAGATTGCAAGCCTGAAAAGTTCAACATAAAAACGAAATTTCCTTTTTATTAACAAGGTTTGAATTCAACCCGCATCCGGTTTAGATGATTATACCCTTTGCTGGTCAAATTTCGGCGCCGGGGGGGGCGTCAAAGGACGCCGTGAATACGTCCATTTAGGCTCTGTGACAGCATCAAGCCTTTGCCGAACACCCCGGCGCCTCCATGCGTCAATGCCGAAATTTGAAGTGTGATGGGTATAATTACATTTTGAAAAGCAGCAATGCCTCAACCAATAGGATAAAATGCACACTTTCTTTTGTTACGAAAACATTACATGGATCTTAACGACCTCAATCAAATCAACAAAGCCAGTTCGTCGGCTCGCAAAGACTTGATCCGCCTTAGCCTAGGCCTCGCTTTTATCCTCTTGGTTGTTCTCTATTTGATTAATAAAGAACACGTCCAAGGACATTTAATGCTGGTTATCGCCGCTGTTTTCGGCAGTTATATGGCATTGAACATCGGCGCTAACGATGTCGCCAATAATGTCGGCCCAGCAGTCGGCTCGAAAGCGCTAACAATGACCGGCGCCATTGCCATTGCCGCTATTTTCGAGGCATCCGGCACGCTAATAGCCGGCGGAGACGTGGTCACGACCATCAAGGACGGTATCATCAATCCTCAAATGATTCGCGACTCCGATACCTTTATCTGGTTAATGATGGCGGCACTGCTGGCTGCGGCGATTTGGTTGAACGTGGCGACCTCGCTCAATGCGCCGGTTTCGACGACCCATTCTATAGTCGGAGGCGTGCTAGGCGCAGGAGTCGCCGCCGGCGGACTTGAAATCGCCAATTGGCCGGTCATGGGAAAAATCGCAGCCAGCTGGGTCATTTCGCCGGTTTTGGGCGGCCTGTTCTCGGCCGGTTTTTTATATGTGGTCAAGCGAAAAATCACTTATCAACCGAATATGCTCATAGCGGCGCAAAAGGTCGTCCCGGTATTGATCGCATTGATGACCTGGGCTTTTTCGACCTATTTGATCATGAAAGGTCTGAAGCAAATCATTAAAATCGATTTCCCGATCGCCGCCTCGATCAGCCTCATTTTCGCCATTGTTATTTTTCTTATCGTCAAACCGCGTATTGTTAAAGCCTCTATTCATCTTGAGCCAAGCAAATCCAGCGTGAATAATTTATTCACGCTACCCTTGATATTTTCGGCCGCACTATTGAGTTTCGCGCATGGCGCCAACGATGTCGCCAACGCGGTCGGCCCCCTCGCGGCTATCAACGATGCCATTTTTCAGCAAGGCGTCAGCGATAAAGCCCATATTCCACTTTGGATCATGATACTTGGTGCCGCCGGCTTATCGATAGGTCTTGCCTTATACGGCCCTAAATTGATTCGCACCGTAGGCAGCGAAATTACCGAACTCGATAAAATGCGCGCATTTTGCATAGCGATGTCGGCTGCCATTACCGTAATATTCGCCAGCCAGATGGGGCTTCCCATTAGCTCCACCCATACTGCGGTTGGCGCGGTATTCGGCGTCGGTTTTTTACGGGAATATTTAAAACACAGCAACGCCAAAAGAATGGAAGAAATCCGCGCTCACCACGAGCATAACGACCCTGAAAAAATCGCCGAATTTTTGAATGCCTTTAAAAAAGCATCCATCGCCAAAAAAGGGCAAATGCTCAAGGAGCTTAAACGACAAGCCAAACTACAAATCGACACCAGCTTACTCACTAAAAAAGAACGTAAATCGTTAAAAAAAGTCTATCGTCAAGAACTTGTCAAACGCTCCCATCTCTATAAAATCGCCGCAGCATGGTTAGTTACCGTTCCTTTATCGGGAATGCTCGGCGGCTTATTGTTTTTTACGATCAGAGGAATCATGCTCCCTTAACACAACCACTGACCGGCGTTAGAGTAGACCTTGACGTCAAGTTTATATAGTTGTATTCGCAGAGTCCTATCCGGGAAGGTAGCCGTAACCTTGCCACCCCAAGCACTTTCATTTGCCGGGGCAATTGCCAGGCTTTCATGAACGTTGGGTTGTAAGCATCGATTTGAGGCTTTTTTACCGTGCACTTGATCACATTGCATAAAATTAAAATTAAAATTCTTGGAAAAATGCATTTTTTTGAAAGCAATGTTAAAATCCCCTCTGAAACCAGCGATTTAACAGCAGAGAGTACGGATGTCGACTGAGCCTCAGCACACACCTTATCAAAAACCTGCTCTGGAGTTTAAGAGCACTACATACTCAGTGCCTGTTCTTATTCCTTATACGCATGACCTGACTGTTATCGAGCATCAGCTTCAGCAAAAAATCAATCAAGCACCCGAGTTTTTCAGAAACTCACCGATACTCATCGACTTACAGGAACTGAATAAGCAATCGACTAGCCTAAACGTAGCCGAATGCATTGGCTTACTAAGGAAATTAGCGCTTCTTCCGATAGGTATTCGCGGCGGCCTAAATGATCAGAATGAAGCCGCGCTGGCATTAGATATTCCAAAAATTTCAGCCCAGCAAAATATTAGCCATCAAGAAACCGCTCAAAAACTCGAAAAAATAACACCTGAACCTGAATCTGAACCGGAGACACCGGAACAGCCCATTACTCGGCTTGTTACGCAACCGGTCCGCTCCGGCCAACGAGTTTACGCGCACGGCGACTTGATCGTGCTGGCCCAGGTCAGCGCAGGCGCCGAAATCATGGCCGAGGGTAATATTCATGTTTATGGGATTTTACGCGGCAGAGCATTAGCGGGGATTCAAGGTAATACCGAAGCCAGAATCTTTTGCTCTGATTTACAAGCCGAACTCATCTCCATTGCCGGCAATTATAAAATCAGCGAGGATTTGGATGAGTCGGTGCGCAACAAACCGGTCCAAATCTATCTCAATGATTTGGCGTTAATCATTCAGGATTTATAATTTTACGTCTCGTTGGAGGACAATCAGTTGGCTAGAATCATCGTCGTAACATCCGGAAAAGGCGGAGTCGGTAAGACAACAACCAGCGCGGCCATCGCTATGGGACTCGCTAAAAAAGGCCACAAAACAGCGGTTATCGATTTCGACGTAGGCTTGAGAAACCTTGACTTAATAATGGGCTGCGAGCGCCGTGTTGTCTATGACTTAGTTAATGTTATCAATGGCGAGGCAACGCTTAATCAGGCATTAATTCGCGACAAGCGTTGCAATCAACTGTATATATTGCCGGCTTCACAAACCCGCGACAAGGATGCATTAACCATCGAAGGCGTCGGCAAGGTTCTCGAAGAACTTGCCAAGGACTTCAAATATGTCGTTTGCGACTCGCCCGCCGGCATCGAAAAAGGCGCCACCCTTGCGATGTATTTCGCCGATGATGCCTTCGTCGTAACAAACCCGGAAGTTTCATCGGTCCGCGACTCAGACCGCATGCTCGGCATTTTGGCCAGCAAATCGAAACGAGCCGAAAACAACGAAGAGCCGATCAAAGAATATTTATTACTGACACGTTACTCTCCTGATCGCGTAAAATTAGGCGAAATGCTCAGTGTCGAAGACGTACAAGAAATCCTGTCCCTGCATCTATTAGGCGTCATACCGGAATCTAAATCGGTACTAAACGCATCAAACTCGGGCATTCCAGTCATTTTGGACGAAAAAAGCGATGCCGGCCAAGCCTATGACGATGTCGTTGCCCGTTATTTAGGCGAAGACAGACCGCATCGCTTTATCGATGAAGAGAAAAAGGGCCTTTTTGGAAAGCTGTTCAGGAGTAAATAATGAGTTTACTGAATTACTTTAGAACTACTAAGCCAAGTTCGGCATCCATTGCCAAGGAAAGATTGCAAATTTTGGTTGCGCACGAACGCTCCTCAAAAACGCAACCCTCTTATCTCCCTCAGCTGCAAAAGGAACTTCTCGAAGTGATTCGAAAGTATGTCAACGTCGAACAAGATGCGATATCGGTTAATTTTGAGCAAGACGACGACCAGGAAATTCTCGAACTCAATATCGTGCTACCCGACGAGCACGACAAGGTTTCTTAAACTAAATAAGGTGAAAAAAATGACTGATACGATTGGACAATCCGCCGGCAAAATCTGGCAATTTTTGAATGATAACGGTGCGACCAGCGTCAGCAAAATCTCTACCGAAACCGGGCTAAATAAGAATGATGTTCAGCGCGCGCTCGGCTGGCTTGCTAGAGAGGAAAAAATCAGCATAGAACTCAAAAACGGGCGTACCGAAAGCATTTCACTGATTGAATAAAAATTTAATTGCCAAATTATCGGCAACTACACATGTAACCGGCAGTCGCCTGTCGGTTTTTTTAAGGTTAAGTTCGCGTTAATAGTTGAAGCTATACTACACCGATGTCGAAACTTGAAGGCCTTTTTTAATGCAACTCCCTATGCCGAATAATGATATTGAGCGCTTGAGACTTATATTGCTTAGCCAATAAATCGGCCAAATATACCGAACGATGCTGCCCTCCGGTGCAACCGATAGCGATAGTCAAATAACTGCGCCCCTCTTCTTCGAAGCGAGGAATCCAGCGTTCGAGAAATGCGCTCACGTCTTGAAAATATTCCAGCACATTAGGTTCTCGGTCAAGAAATTCGATTATCGCTTGATCCTTACCGGTCAACCCCCTCAATTCAGGCACCCAATAAGGATTGGGCAGACATCTAACATCGAAAATAAAATCGGCATCGAGCGGTACTCCATGCTTGAAACCGAAGGATTGAAATTGAATGGAAATATGCCGAACATTGCGTTCACCGACCTGATCCCTAATTAGATCGCGCAATTGATGATAATGCGTGCGACTGGTATCGATCACAAAATCCGCGAGCCGCGCTATCGGTTTGAGTATTTCTTTTTCGATAACCAGCGCTTCTTTAAGCGGCAAATTATAGTCGGTCAAAGGATGCCGACGCCGAGTCTCGCTGTAACGCTTTAATAATACCGCCTCTTCGGCCTGCATGAACATCACCTCACACTCGATCCCCTTCGATCGAATCAGCTTGATTATGCTGGCAAAATTCAACAAACTATCGCTTTGATTACGAGCATCGATGCCGATCGCCGTTTTTTCATAGGTTTTCCTATCGGCTAACATGACATCATTGATAAAGTCCTCGAGCAAGGTCACCGGCAAGTTATCGATACAATAAAACCCGCAATCCTCCAGGGTGGTTAAAGCAATACTTTTGCCGGACCCGGAAAGCCCGCTAACGATAAGCAATTTCATGATAAAAGTTCTAACGAACTGTTTTGTTGGTCGCGAAGGCACCGGAATATCTTCCCGCGCCCTCGTTGTTAAATCGTTGAAGGCAATCTTTCAACTAGCGATGACTGCCGGTTTTCTCTTTATGTTTGATGATTTGACGATCTAATTTATCAACTAATTTATCGATAGCAACATACATATCTTCCTGAGTATCCTCGGCGAATAATTTGGCGCCGCTGATTTGAACTGTCGCCTCCGCTTTTTGATTCAGTTTTTCGACCGTCAAAACGACGTGCACATCGGTAACATGATCAAAATGACGCTCGAGTTTTTCAAACTTCGACTCGACAAACGTTTTTAACGATTCCGTTACTTCGATGTGGTGGCCGGATACACTGATTTGCATGGAATAAACTCCTTATTGTTGGTGTGGTATAAATTCTACGTTATAAAAGACGCTTACGTTGACTGGATGAAGCAATATTCATCGCCTCACGATATTTGGCAATCGTTCTTCTTGCGACATTGATGCCTTTTTCTTTTAACAGATCGGCTATTTTACTATCACTGAGCGGTTTTGTTTGATTTTCGTTCTCGACCAACTCTTTAATCAACGCCCGAATAGCCGTAGAAGAACACTCGCCGCCCGTCGCAGTCGATACATGACTGGAGAAAAAATATTTAAATTCGACGATGCCGTTCGGCGTATGCATGTATTTTTGCGTGGTCACGCGTGATATCGTTGACTCATGCAATTGCAACTCTTCTGCGACATCGCGAAGGACCATCGGTTTCATCGAAATGGAACCGTGCTCCAAAAAATCCTGCTGCTTTCCAACAATACAGCGCGCCACCCGTAACAAAGTTTCGTTTCGACTATGCAAACTCTTGATAAACCAACGAGCTTCCTGTAGATGATCCTTCATGCAGGAATTATCCTTGCTGCTATCCGCGCGCTTGATCATGCTCGAATAAAACGGATTGATTCTGAGCTTCGGCGCGATATCGGGATTGAGTTCAACTTGCCACTGACCATTAATCTTGACCACATAAACATCGGGAATCACATATTCGGAGTCGGTATTTTCAATCCTCGTTCCGGGCTTTGGATCCAATGTTCTGATCAACGCAATCACCCTATTCAGCTGCGACTCGGTTAACCCAAGCTTGCGCATCAATTTGGCTTGATCTTGAGCCGCCAACAAACCTAAATAGCGACTTACCAACTCTATCGCTTCTTTTTTATACGGAATATCGTCGGATAATTGCTGTAATTGTAACAAGAGGCAATCGCTCAAATCCCTGGCGGCAACACCGGGAGGATCGAAATTTTGCACTTGATGCAACACCGCCTTAACTTCATCAAACTCGAGATCGTCCATTTGCTCCAACAATCCATGGAAAATATCTTCCAATGAACTGACTAAGTAACCGTCTTCATTGATCGAGTCTATGATCGTCTCAGCAATCTCATGATCTCGGTCGGAAAAGTGCGCCACGTCCAATTGCCACAACAAATGATCCAATAACGTTTCAGATTTGCTGCGTTGGCTTTCGAACTCAACCGACTCGCCTACCCCGCTGATAGCTGCCTGGGCATTGTCAAAAACATCTTCCCACGAAGTGTCGATAGGCAGCTCATCGGGTATGTCGGTTTGCGAACCTTCACTCGTAGCCTGATCGGAATATTCGGTTTTCTTGTCTACTGGCTCACGATCGGCAACGCCTGTGCCTTCATCATCGGCGACTTCCAACATCATATTCGATTCCAACGCGCTTTGGATTTCCTGCTGCAAATCGAGCGTCGAAAGTTGCAGCAGCTTTATCGCCTGCTGCAACTGTGGGGTCATCGTAAGCTGTTGACCAAGACGAAGTTGAAGTGACTGTTTCATCGTATAAGTTTGAACATTATTAATCCATGCATCAAGCGATCATTTTGGATGTTTTGGTCAGGAATATGATTCTCGAACAATATAGGGCGCGTTTCTGGCTCCCGGCTCTAATTCCCGCAGACCAATATAAACACCGTCGTTAACGACTCCAAAAAATATAGCAGCAATCGGTCTTGCACTTGCTTGAAGTATAACGCTAAAGGCTGAAGTTCTCACCCAAATAAACTTTTCTTACTTCTTGATTACGGACTATAGCCTCAGCATCGCCTTCAGCAATAACTTTACCTTCGTTAAGAATATAAGCACGGTCGCAAATCCCTAGAGTTTCCCTGACATTATGTTCGGTGATGACAACACCAATACCTCTATCCTTTAGATGAATAATAATCTGCTTGATATCCTCAACCGAAATCGGATCGACTCCGGCAAACGGTTCGTCAAGCAAGATAAATTTCGGCTCGCTGGCCAAAGCCCTAGCAATTTCGACTCTCCGACGCTCGCCACCCGACAAGCCGACGGCAATTTGATTACGCAAATGCTCGACATGAAACTCCGCCAGCAACTCCTCGATCATCAACTCAACCTGCCCTTTAGTCAAATCGGCGCGAATTTGCAGCACGGCCCGCAAATTATCGGCAACGCTCAACTTACGAAATACCGACGGCTCCTGAGGCAAATAGCCAAGCCCCATTTGCGCGCGAACATGCATCGGATAATGCGTGATCGGAAGATCGTCCAGCATTATTTCGCCGGCATCGGCCTTAACCAGACCGACCAGCATATAAAAGCTCGTGGTCTTACCTGCGCCGTTAGGCCCCAGCAATCCCACAATTTCCCCGGTATTAACGTTCAACGAAACGCCGTTGACGACATTACGTTTATTGTAGTGTTTAATCAATCCTTGAGCCGCCAGTTTCGTCATATTTTAATCATTTTTCCGTTTTAGGTTTTAATATGACGCGAACCCGTTTGGCATCGGATTCCTGGTCGCCCGCTTTGACAATCGAGTTTCGGCTGTCATAACGAATGATGTCGCTTGCATAGGTATTACCTTCTTGCCAAACCACGGCTTCCTTGATCAATATCAATAAATTCTGCTTGGGATAATATTCGCCGGTCAACGCCTTGCCGGTGATATCGCCGCCGCTATCGGGGGTTTGCTGAAAACGGGCGGGCTTTCCGGTCGCAACCAACTTATCGACATCGCCGTCTTTAAAATACACAACCAATTTATCAGACCAAACCTTAAGGCTACCCTGAGTAGAAATAACATTCCCGGTGTAAATACTGACCCCGGCATTATCGTCGTAGGTTGCCGCGTTCGAGTCGATATAAATCGGTTGATCGGCATCGCTTTTTAACGCTAGACCGGACGAACTGTAAGCGATTAAAATCGAAAAAACGACCCCGCAACAGGTTTTTTTATGGTTATTTTGTCTCATATTTCCCTCTAACCTTGGAAAACAACTCTATCCGTATAGGCGTACTGTAATAGAGCTTCATCCCTATACCTTCCGTCCTGTTCGGAGGACTGAGTAACTCAGCCCATTCATCGGTTTCCGCGTAATTAATCTCCGGCTGAACACGTAAATTCGAACTATTGATTTTCATCGCCCTCCCCCCCGGCCCTGCCTCTCTTGCAACGACAGCTTTTCCATTCATTAGAATAAGTTTCCTATCGCTCGAAACAATTCCGGTTTCCGATTGGATCACCCAAGGCGGAACATCCGGATTCATAATGGTCATAACCGGCCGCTGCAAGTGCGTGGTTCCATCATCATTATAGTGCGTCAAACTATCGGCAACCAGTTTGCTCTTGAGCCGTCCTGTAACATCCATCTCCCATTTAACATAGCCGGTACTGAAATAATCGACCGTATGAGGAGACTTCTCGAGCGCTATGACTTCTTCATCAACTGCCGTCAACTGCGATAACCACCAGCTTACGATCGCCAGCAACACACCATAAATATAGAGTCGAAGATTGCTTTCCGGCATGACTTAAGACAAATACCCTTCAAGAACGCCTGCAAAAGTCCCCTGCGCCTGCATGATTAAATCGCACACCTCCCTGACCGCACCTTGACCGCCCGGCAGAGTCGTACACCAGTGGGCGCGTTGCTTGACGGCAAAATTCGCGTCCTCGACGGCGATCGCCAAGCCAACTCGTGACATGATCGGTAAATCCAGCAAGTCGTCGCCAACATGCCCCGCTTGAACCGGATCGATAGCCAACGTTTGAATTAGCTCTTCAAAGGCCATAATTTTATTCTCATGACCTTGATAAACGTGCGTTATTCCGAGATTTTTCATCCGCAAAGCCACCGAATTCGATTTTCGCCCGGAAATCACGGCCACTTCGACGCCGGTTTGACGCAGTAATTTTATCCCGTGACCATCTCGGGCATGAAAACATTTATATTCAACGCCTTGGTTATCGAAAAACAAGCGGCCATCGGTCAGTACGCCGTCGACATCGAGAATCAGCAATTTCAGCCGGGCGGCTTTGGCCAATATGTTTTGCATTGTTAGGCTCCTGGTATTAGACAATTCCGGCATGGATCAAGTCATGCATACTCAATGCACCAACCGGCCTGTGAGACTCGTCATTAACGATCAAAGCATTGATTTTTTTTTGCTGCATGATCTGCATCGCTTCGGCAGCCAGAATATCGGCATCGATCGAGGTGAAGTTTCGAGTCATTGCTTCACCGATACGAGTACCATGTACATCGTGACTTTTTTCCAAAAATCGCCTCAAATCGCCATCGGTAAAGATGCCGGCACTCTTACCGAAGCGATCGACGATCACGGTCATACCCATTTTTTTCTCTGTCATTTCCAATAATGCTTCAGTAATCAAAGCCGTTTCCGGAACAATCGGAATTTCATTACCGGTATGCATGATATCGCTGACCATCAACAACAAACGCTTCCCTAAACTCCCCCCTGGATGCGATAACGCAAAATCATCCCGGGTAAATCCTTTTGCCTCCAGCAGAGAAACCGCAAGAGCATCGCCCATCACCAACGCCGCGGTCGTGCTGGAAGTCGGCGCCAACCCTAAAGGACAGGCCTCTTGACGAACACTAACATCGATATGCGCCGTGGCGAATTTCGCCAATGTGGATTCTCGATTGCCGGTCATCGCAATCAAAGGCACGCCTATACGTTTGATGATCGGTAAAATAGTAATGACTTCGCCGGTTTCTCCCGAGTTCGAGAGGGCTAAGACTACATCCTGAGAAGTTATCATGCCTAAATCTCCATGACTAGCCTCACCGGGATGCACAAAAAAAGCCGGCGTTCCGGTACTCGCCAAAGTGGCGGCAATTTTACCGGCAATATGGCCGGATTTGCCCATGCCGGTCACAACGACTCGCCCTTTGCAATTAAACATTAAACGGCAAGCCGAAATAAAATCGTCATCGATCCGTTCCGCCAAGGCAGTAATGGCTTCGCCCTCGACCTGAATAACCGCCAAGGCCAGTTTTCGCAACTCGGGTTCGTGAATCATCATATTATTTGCTCTAACTGTTATGCGCTCTAACCTGCGATTGTACTTTTAAATACCAGCCATTGATAAGCGCTGTAGCTTGATAACAAAAACAGCCCCTCCCATCGATTGATTCTTCCCGATTTGAAAAAACCGAATCCGAATACAAAAAGCACCAATGTCGATGCCAACATCATCGGAAAATCCCGAAACAAAACACTCTCATTTACAGGCCCTGGGGCAATCAATCCCGGCAACGAGTAAACTGCCAGCAAATTATACATATTCGAACCAATCACATTGCCGACCGCCATATCAGCCTGACGCTTTAATACGCTTGCCGCTGATGCCGCTAATTCCGGCAAACTAGTTCCCATAGCGACTAGTGTCAAGCCTATAACCAAATCGCTGACACCTATCGTATTCGCAATATTGACTGATGCCCACACCAATAGCCTCGCACTGATTAACAACCCCAATAAACTGATGATGGTAAAAAACCAAACCAAACTCATAGAATACTTCGGCAATGGCATTGCCACTGTATCGCTAAAACTGCCGTTTCTTGATTGATCAAGCCCATTTCGAATCAACCAAGCAATAAAAAATACCAGTCCGGCTAATAAAATAACACCGTCACTCAGCGTCAAACCGTCAAAAGCAAGGCCAAAGCACAATAAACTTGTTATTAATAAAAGCGGCAACTCCCGACTTAATAGTTTTGCCCGAAAAGTCAACGGCATGATTAGTGCGCAACAACCTAATATTAGCCCGATATTCGCGATATTCGACCCCAATGCATTGCCGACGGCAAGACCGGCATTGCTCTGCAATGACGCTAAAGCTGAAACTAATATTTCGGGAATTGAAGTTCCAAAACCGACCACAGTCAAACCGATTAATAATGTCGAAACGCCCCAATTTTGTGCAATTGCCGCCGCGCCATCGACAAAAGTATCCGCCGAATACACCATTAACGCCAGACTTGCAATCAAAACGATAGAATCGCACCACATAAGATATAAAGAGGGCAAAATTGGCGCATTATGACACGATTAAGCCGCCGCTGTCCTTAGCGTACTCACCTCTGTGAGCATAAACCATAAAATATTCGGCACCCTAAAGGTAGCTCATCGTTTATCAAGAAAGCGGTAAACAGTAAGCCGGCTGCAGAGAATCGTTTACAGAGGTATCTCGATCACATGACCTCCCGAGACTTTCGAAATCGCACTTTCCGATCCATTCCCTATTGTCCGCTCACTGTTTACTGTTTACTGCTCACACCTCACTAATAAATCCTGCAATTAGTTGACTTAACCTTCGCTTCTCGGCCAAAATACTCGGTTTAGATTTTCCGACAGGGTTATCATCAGGCATGGATAACAGCGATATCTCGGCCGACAGTTTAATATCCGTCCGTAACCTTTCATTCTCACGCGGCAACAGAAAAATATTCGACGATATTTCTCTCGATATTGCGCGCGGCAAAATTACCGCGATCATGGGCCCTAGCGGCACGGGTAAAACCACGCTGCTCAAATTGATTGGCGGACAGCTTTTCCCTGAACAAGGCTCTATCGTCGTCGACGGACTCGACGTCCATCAATTGCGACGCAAGGAATTATTCAATTTACGCAAACGCATCGGCATGCTGTTTCAAAGCGGCGCATTATTAACCGATATCAATGTCTACGACAATGTCGCGTTTCCGCTTCGCGAACACACGCATTTAACCGAGTCGATGATCCGTACCTTGGTATTAATGAAACTCCAGGCTGTCGGCCTGCGCGGCGCCCGAAACCTGATGCCGAACGAGCTATCCGGCGGCATGGCCAGACGCGTGGCACTCGCTCGTGCGATCGCGCTGGATCCGATGATGATCCTCTACGACGAACCGTTTACCGGACAAGATCCGATTTCGATGGGTGCACTCGTTCACTTGATCAAATCACTTAATACCACGTTAGGACTGACCAGCATCATCGTCTCCCACGACGTTGCTGAAACCTCGGCAATCGCAGATTATGTCTACGTTATTTCCGACGGAAAAATCGCGGGACAAGGCACCCCTAAGGAAATCGAAGTATCGGAATCGGCATGGGTTCAGCAATTTATGAAAGGTGATCCGGACGGTCCCGTGCATTTCCATTATCCTGCACCGAATTACATCGAAGACCTGCTGGTTTCCTCTCAACCAACTGCTCGAATTGCTGCTAAACAAGAAGCCATTAAAACAGACGAATCCTTGAACACTAGTGGATTGAAGAACGCTAAGGGATTGAAAAAAACGCCTTCCCGTAAACACGGACGTTCGCGCTATCGCCGCGAGGATTAACATGCTGCATTTTATACAACAATTGGGCTCATCGACCCGTACCGGTTTCGCCAAACTCGGCCGAGCCACATACTTCCTCGGGCACACGTTGACCGGTATTGTCGATGTTGCAAAAAGACCCAGGCTGCTGCTTAACCAACTTCATTCAGTCGGCGTGCTGACATTTTTGATCATAACGATATCCGGCCTTTTCGTCGGCATGGTCTTAGGGCTTCAGGGTTACAACATACTCTCGGATTTCGGCTCGGAGGAAGCGCTTGGCATTATGGTCGCAGCATCCCTAGTTAGAGAACTCGGACCTGTGGTTACCGCATTGCTGTTCGCCGGGCGCGCCGGTTCGGCACTGACTGCCGAAATCGGCCTGATGAAAGCGACCGAACAGTTATCCGGCATGGAAATGATGGCGGTCGACCCGGTCAACCGCATCATTTCACCACGTTTTTTCGCGGGTTTCCTGTCGATGCCCCTGTTGGCTGCGTTATTCAGCATGGTCGGCATTCTTGGCGGGCATATTGTCGGCGTCGGGTTGCTTGGCGTCGATGACGGCTCTTATTGGTCGCAAATGCAAGCGAACCTGGACTTTTATGACGACATCGTCAACGGCGTCATTAAAAGCATCGTTTTCGGCTTTGTCACTACCTGGATCGCATTATTCGAAGGTTACGATTCCGTACCGACCGCCGAAGGGGTTAGCCGCGCAACGACACGCACCGTAGTCAACTCCGCATTCGCCATACTCGGCCTGGACTTTATTTTAACCGCCATGATGTTTGGAGACATTTAGCATGCAGCATACCCGCACCCAGGATACATTGGTCGGACTGTTCGTCGCGGCCGGTATCGTCGCCCTATTTTTTCTATCCTTGCAAGTCAGCAATATACGATCCTTCATGCCCGCGGATACTTATGTCATTACCGCGCGTTTTAGCAATTCAGGCGGCCTTAAAGTAAAATCTCCGGTCTCGGTCGCGGGCGTAAGAATCGGTCGCGTTAGCAACATTTATATCGATAAAGAGACTTACGAATCGGTCGTTGAAATGAGCATCGAATCGAAATACGACACTTTACCCGATGACACCTCGGCCACGATCTATACCGCGGGGCTTTTAGGCGAACAATACATCAACCTCGATCCAGGCGGCTCTTTCGATTATCTAAAAAACGGCGGCCGGATTGAAATCACGCAGTCCGCAATCGTTCTGGAGGAAGTGATAGGCCGATTCTTGTTCCAAAAAGCGGAAGAATAAACGGTGAGCGCGATCAATATCACCCAACAAAGCCCCGGCATATTTTCTGTAGCAGGCGATCTAACCTTCGTCAGCATCGACAAAAAAACCGTCGAATCGTTAGCATTTTTAAAGTCAGCGCATTCGGTAACCATCGATCTTGCGCAGGTAACGAATACCGACAGCGGCGGCTTGGCATTATTAATCGAGTGGATTAAATTCGCCCGCGGCAACCGGGTTGAACTTAAATTCCGAAATATCCCCGAACAACTTTTGACACTGGCAAAATTAAGCGGTCTGGAAACAACCGAATACTTTGCCGCCGCCCTGCCCGAATAGGCGATTAACCTGCTATATGAGAACACACAGTCCATGGATAAATTACTGATCAAAGGCGGGGTTCGACTCTCCGGAGAACTGCGCATTTCCGGCGCTAAAAACGCAGCCCTGCCGATCATGGCCGCCACGCTGCTTGCCGACCAACCGGTTAACCTTGGCAATATCCCTCATTTGCATGACATCACCACCACGATGGAATTGCTCGGGCGCATGGGCGTCCAATTGATGGTCGATGAAAAAATGAATATTGAAATCGACAGCCGTTCGATTACCAATTTCGAGGCCCCCTACGAACTGGTTAGAACGATGCGGGCATCGATTTTGGTGCTCGGCCCCCTGCTGTCAAGGTTCGGCGAGGCACATGTCTCGCTTCCCGGGGGATGTGCGATTGGTACGCGTCCGGTCGATATACACCTGGACGGTCTTGCCAAAATGGGCGCCGACATAAAAGTCGAAGCCGGTTTTATTCATGCCAAAGTCGATCGTCTAAAAGGCTGCCGACTGGTACTCGAGCAAGTCACCGTGACCGGCACTGAAAACTTATTGATGGCGGCAACGCTAGCCGAGGGTACGACGATTATCGAAAATGCGGCGAGAGAACCCGAAGTTTCCGACCTTGCTCACTTTTTGAATGCGCTGGGCGCACGCATTAAGGGTATCGGCACCGATATCCTTGAAATCGAAGGCGTCGATAGACTGGGTAAAAAAGACCTTCACTACACCATCATGCCGGACCGTATCGAAACCGGCACTTACCTGATCGCTGCCGCCATTACCGGCGGCAAAGTGAAATTAAAAAGCACCCGTACAGACATTCTTGACGCCGTACTTGCCAAGCTAACCGAAGCCGGCGCCGAAATCACTTCAGGTCCCGACTGGATCGCATTGGACATGCACGGCAAACGGCCGAAAGCCGTCTCTGTGCGCACGGCACCTTATCCGGCATTTCCAACCGATATGCAGGCGCAATTCACCGCGATGAATACGATTGCCGAAGGCGTCGGCATCGTGACCGAAACGATCTTCGAAAACCGTTACATGCATATCCAAGAAATGCAGCGCATGGGCGCCAATATCAAATTGGAATCCAATACTGCAATTTGCACCGGCGTCGACAAACTAACCGGAGCCCCAGTCATGGCCACCGACCTGCGCGCATCGGCCGGCTTGGTCTTAGCCGCATTAGCCGCCGAAGGCGAAACTCTGGTCGACCGAATCTATCATATCGACCGTGGCTACGACCACATCGAAGAAAAATTGTCACAACTCGGCGCGATCATCCGCCGTGTCCCAAGCTAAGGTTTCAACATGTTAACAATCGCCGTATCGAAAGGCCGAATCTACGAAGAAGCACTACCCTTACTGGAAGAGGCCGGCATCCGCCCGGTCGACGACCCGAAAACCAGCCGCAAATTAATTTTACAAACGACCCGTGACGATGTGCAATTAGTCATCATTCGTGCCACCGATGTCCCGACCTTTGTCGAATACGGCGCAGCCGACATGGGTATCGCCGGCAAGGATGTCCTGCTCGAACACGGTGCAGAAAGCCTTTACGAGCCATTAGACTTGAATATTGCAACCTGCCGTCTGATGACAGCGGCCCATAAAGACGCGCCGGATATTACCCGCCGCGTGCGCGTTGCGACTAAGTATGTCAAAACCGCCAAGAAATATTTCGCGGAGTTGGGCATACAGGCCGACATCATCAAACTTTACGGCTCGATGGAACTTGCGCCATTGGTCGGTCTCGCCGACTGCATCGTCGACTTGGTCGATACCGGCAACACTCTAAAAGCCAACGGACTCGAGCCGCGCGACTTGATAATGAACATCAGCTCGAGACTAGTCGTCAATAAAGCTGCAATGAAAATGAAACATCATGCCATTCAATCGCTGATCGACCAATTCGAAAAAACTTTGGCTAAGAGGTGACTTCATGACCGATTTTTCAATCAACCGTCTCGATACCGTCGACTCGGATTTCGAACGCCGACTGAAATCCCTGCTGGATTGGAACGAACAAGACGACTTCGAGATTCAAAAGCAGGTCTTAGACATCATTGCCGCCGTCAAAAAATCGGGCGATCAGGCCGTCATCGATTACACGAACCGCTTCGACCGACGCAGCATTCAGACAGCGAACGATCTGGAAATCAGCAAAGAATCGCTTAAAGCCGCCTGGGACAACCTACCAAGTGCTCAAGCCGAAGCCCTCGATACCGCCGCACGGCGAATTCGTGCTTATGCCGAAAAACAAACCATGACATCCTGGCAATTCAGCGAGGAAGACGGCACGCTACTCGGTCAAAAAATCACCCCGCTGGACCGAGTCGGCCTATATGTTCCGGGCGGCAAAGCCGCTTATCCGTCCTCGGTGCTGATGAATGCGATACCGGCTAAAGTTGCCGGCGTTCCTGAATTAATCATGGTCGTGCCGACGCCTCAAGGCGAAATCAATCAGTTAGTATTGGCGGCAGCTTATCTGGCCGGCGTCGACCGGGCTTTTTCAATAGGCGGCGCGCAAGCGGTCGCAGCGCTCGCATACGGCACCGAAACCGTCCCAGCCGTCTGCAAGATCGTCGGCCCCGGCAATATCTATGTTGCTACTGCGAAAAAAATGGTATTCGGTCAAGTCGGCATCGACATGATCGCGGGACCGTCTGAGATATTAATCATTTGCGACGGCCATACGGACCCGGACTGGATCGCGATGGACTTGTTTTCACAAGCCGAACACGACGAAAATGCGCAATCGATCTTATTATCCGACAGCGCCGATTATTTAGACGCCGTCGAGCGCAGCATCTTAAAATTATTGCCTGAAATGGAACGCGCAGAAGTCATTAAAGCCTCACTGTCCGGCCGTGGCGCACTCATCAAGACCGCCAACCTCGATGAAGCCGCCGAAATCGCCAATCGTATCGCACCGGAACATCTCGAACTTTCGGTTGCCGATCCAGACTCGCTGTGTGCGAAAATCCGCAATGCCGGCGCTATTTTCATGGGCCGCTATACCGCAGAAGCCTTAGGCGATTATTGCGCGGGACCTAATCATGTATTACCGACATCCGGCACGGCAAAGTTTTCATCGCCGCTCGGCGTCTACGACTTCCAAAAACGCTCGAGTCTAATCAATTGTTCGGAAGCCGGCGCCGATACGCTAGGCAAAACCGCCTCGATTTTAGCTCGCGGAGAAAGTTTAACCGCGCATGCTCGATCGGCGGAATATAGAATCAAATCGTAACGGCTCGGAATTGTCACATAGACCCCGTAGATCAAAATTCGGCGCCGAGGACCGTCAAAGGACGCCGTGAATACCTCCATGTAGGCTCTATGACAGCATCCATGCCGACCCCCTCACCTAGCGTTAGGTGAGGGATCGAGCACCCCGGCGCCTTCTTAGGTAATGCCGAAATTTGAAGCATGGAAGGTATAGATCCCCCGGATTCATATAATAATCCGGAGCAATCCGTTAGATCGACATTGCCCTGATTCTTTTATCGATTAACCGCGACAAGCCCCAGCCATCACCCTGAATACCGTTGACCCAACTCATGCCACAATCTCATTTTATTAGCTCTATTTTCCGTAAAGAAGTGCTGGATCTATCGGCCTATAAAGTCGCCGATGCCGGCGGACTGATCAAACTCGACGCAATGGAAAATCCTTATCGCTGGCCGGAACCGGTCATAAAAGAATGGCTCGACGTTATCAAAGAGGCCGAAATCAATCGCTACCCGGACCCCGAAGCACGAAGGCTAAGCGCTACCCTGAAAAAAATCGATGGTATTTCCGGGGACTTAGAGATACTGCTCGGCAATGGCTCGGACGAAATCATACAATTATTACTAATGGCCTTGCCGACACACGCAAAAGTACTATCGCCATCGCCGGGCTTCGTAATGTATCGGCAACTGAGCAGGTGCCTTGGGCTCGATTATATCGACATTCCGCTACAATCCAGTGATTTCGACCTGGACTTGCCGGCCATGCTAGAGGCAATCGACAAACACCAGCCTTCACTTATTTTTCTGGCCTACCCGAATAACCCCACCGGCAACCTGTTCAGCGAAACTTCTATTAGAAAAATCATCGACGCCGCACCGGGACTGGTCATTGTTGACGAAGCCTATGCGCCATTCACCGATCAAAGCTTTATCGACGTACTCGGCGAATATAGTAACTTGCTAGTGATGCGCACTCTCTCGAAACTCGGTTTGGCCGGACTTCGTCTTGGCTACATAATCGGAGAAGCCGCTATTATCGGTGAATTAAACAAAATCAGACTGCCTTACAACATCAATACATTGACTCAAATAACGGCCGAATTCGCGCTGAACAACAGCGACTTATTCAAGCAACAAACCTCACAAATTCGAAGTGAAAGAAGCCGGGTATTGCATGAACTACGTTTAATCGATGGCCTCGACACCTACCCGAGCGAAGCTAACTTCATTCTATTTAGAACGCAGCCCGATAAAGCCGTAGCGCTCTTCGAAATACTCAAGAGTAAAGGTATCTTAATCAAAAACCTGTCGCCTCAAGGCGGCCTCTTACGGGATTGCCTACGCGTCACGATCGGAACGCCCGATGAAAATGACGCCTTTTTACAAGCGTTATCGTCAAGCTCCGAACAACTAAGGGTTTCGTGACAAATATACCTTTTGCACTTCAAATTTCGGCAGTGCCAGAGGAGGCGCCTGGGTGTCCGATAAAGGCTTTGCCTACATATACGTATTCACGGCGTCCTTTAGCGGACACCCAGGCGCCGAATTTTGATCTACGACGGGTATACTTGATTTCAAGGATTTAAATACAAAGCCTTAAACAAGATAAGATGCATAAACACTGCTCATACAAAGAAAGCGGTTGAAAAACTCGAAAAGCGAGTTCATCAACCGTTATAACTGCTTCAAATTCGGCTAACTATAATGGTATATTGCCATGTCAAAAACTATAAAAATCAAGTCTACGAGGCTCAGCCTTTACCAGGAGTGCAATAAATGAATATTGAAGGCGTCGATAAATCCAAGCGACAGTTTCTAACCTCGGCGTTGACCGTGGTCGGTGCTGTCGGTACCGGCTATATTGCGGTTCCCTTTCTCGCGCAAATGCAACCCAGCACAAAAGCCATGGCAGCAGGCGCACCGGTCACCGTCGATATCAGTAAAATGGAACCGGGACAGCTGATCCGCGTAGCTTGGCGCGGCAAACCGGTTTGGCTGCTTAACCGCACTCCGGAGGTTCTGGAAACATTGAAAACACTGGACGATCAACTCAGAGACCCACAGTCGTCAGAATCCATACAACCGGTGTACACCAAAAATTCCACTCGCGCATTGAAACAGGAAATTTTTGTTGCAATCGGCTTATGCACGCATCTGGGCTGTTCGCCCACCTTCCGACCTGAAATCGCACCGGCCGACCTGGGGCCCGATTGGAAAGGCGGTTTTTTCTGCCCTTGCCACGGCTCATGGTTCGATCTGGCCGGCCGGGTTTACCGCGGCGTTCCGGCTCCGACCAACCTTGAAATTCCACCTTATCGATATATTACCGATACCCAAATCATCATTGGTGAAGACACCGTGGAGACAAGCGCATGAAAACGAATCGCTGGACTGATTGTGGCAACTGGATACTGGATCGTTTTCCGCTAACAAAGTTCTGGAACGAACACATGGCGCATTATTATGCGCCCAAGAATTTTAACTTTTGGTATTTTTTCGGCTCGCTTGCCTTGCTAGTATTGGTCAATCAATTCGTTACCGGCATTCTGCTGACGATGAACTACAAACCGGACGCCAAATTGGCCTTCGATTCGGTCGAATACATCATGCGCGAGGTTAATTGGGGCTGGTTGATCCGTTACATGCACTCGACCGGTGCTTCGGCTTTTTTCATCGTGATCTATCTACATATGTTCAGAGGCTTACTATACGGTTCTTTTAAACAGCCTCGAGAACTGATCTGGATTTTCGGCATGCTGCTGTTTGTCGCTTTGATGGCTGAGGCGTTCATGGGCTATTTGCTTCCTTGGGGACAAATGTCCTACTGGGGGGCTCAGGTCATCATTTCGCTATTCAGCGCCATCCCTGTCGTCGGAGAAGAACTGTCATTGTGGATCAGGGGTGATTATGTAGTATCCGATGCAACTTTGAACCGATTCTTTGCCTTTCACGTCATCGCAGTCCCTTTGGTGCTGGTATTGCTGGTATTGCTGCATATCATCGCGTTACACGAAGTCGGCTCGAACAACCCGGACGGCATCGATATCAAAAAAAATAAGGATGCCAACGGCATACCTCTGGACGGCATTCCATTCCACCCTTACTACACTGTCAAGGATCTGGTCGGCTTCGCGGTCTTTATGTTCTTTTTCGCGGTCGTTATTTTCTATATGCCCGAAATGGGTGGCTTCTTCCTCGAACACGCCAACTTCATCCCGGCAGACCCATTGAAAACACCGGAACATATCGCTCCGGTCTGGTACTTCACCCCCTTCTACGCGATCTTGCGCGCGGTTCCGGATAAATTCGCCGGCGTCATTGCGATGGGCGGCTCCATAGTCGTGCTGTTCCTTCTGCCGTGGCTTGATCGCAGCAAAGTACGCTCAATCCGTTATCGCGGCGGTATCTATAAAAAAGCGCTCCTACTTTTCGTAATCAGCTTTATCGGCCTAGGCTATCTGGGCACACAACCCGCAACGCCTGGTGCTACCGCTGTCGCACGCGTTTTGACGGCGGTTTATTTCGGCTTTTTCTTACTGATGCCGATCTACACCCGCTGGGAAAAAACCAAGCCTGTACCGGACCGCCTAACAGAACAACCCAGCCTTGAGGATCGAATACCGGATTTCGTTGAAACTTTCAATGAGGTCACGATAAAAACCGAGGGTAAATCCGGCTTATTCAGCAGAAAACTCAATTACCAAGGGTTGTCCGCTGTTAGCATCCGTTTTTTAAAAAAAATTAAAGGCAGCTTGGATTAATTATGAAAAGACTACTCAATACCTTGATACTGTTGTCGCTGCCTTTCGGCGTTTTCGCCGGAGGCGGTGTCGAGCTTCAACGCGCCGACTTCGACCTTAGCGACAAAGATTCGTTACAACGCGGCGCAAAACATTTTGTGACTTATTGTTTAGGATGCCATTCCGCGAAACACATTCGTTATCTCAGGATAGCGCTCGACTTTGATATTGAAAAAGATAAAGTACTGAAAGATATCGCGCCGGAAGGCGCCAATATCTACGATAAGATGAATTCAGCAATGAACGCCCATGACGCCGAAAAATGGTTCGGCATCATGCCGCCCGACTTATCACTGATTTCACGGTCACGCGGACCGGATTGGCTTTACAGTTATTTGAAAGGCTTTTATTCCGACTCAACCAAGCCTCTCGGCGTCAATAATGTCGTTTTCCCGGATGTTGGCATGCCGAACGTTTTATGGCAATTGCAAGGTGAGCAAAAACCGGTATTCAAAAAAGTCGGCGGCCAGCAAGTCATTGACAAACTAGTTACCGAAATCCCCGGACAACTTCCGGAACAAGACTTCGACCGCATGATTAACGACCTGGTCAATTTCCTCGTTTATGTCGGAGAGCCCGGACAACTGGAACGGCGAAGCATGGGAAAATATGTTTTGTTTTTCATTTTCATGATTTTCATACTTGCCTATTTATTGAAACGAGAGTACTGGAAGGACATTCATTAACCCCTCATTCGTAAAACAGGGACGTTTTACCCGTATCATCTACCTTCATACGGATACAAGCGAATAAAATGTCGAATTTTTCATGATATAATCGCCTCTTTAGACACCGTGTATCCTAATGAGGTTATGATTCGTGGCACAACCAACAACTCGTAAATCCGCTATGACTCTTTTTTCATCACCGACATGCGCGATGAGCCACGGCGCCCGATTGGTTCTTCATGAGAAAGCCATTGCGGCGGACATAGAATATTATGACATCAATCAACCGCCCGAGGACTTATTAGAGTTTAATCCGACCGGAACTTCGCCAACGTTGCTAGAGCGCGGACTGGTCCTCTATGACGCGCGCATCATAATGGAGTACCTGGATGAGCGTTTCCCGCATCCCCCACTCCATCAAATGGACCCCGTATCCAGAGCCAATGCCCGAATGATCATTAGACGTATCGACCAAGATTGGTACGAACTGATGAATGAAATCATTCATTCCGGCGAAAAAAAATCGGCTCGCGCCAAGAAGCTCCTCAAGGAAAGCCTGCTTTCTGCAGCCCCGGTATTCGAAGCTCGCCCTTTTTTCATGAGCGACGAATTTTCATTAATCGATTGCGTAATGGCCCCGCTTTTATGGCGCCTACCTATTCTCGGCATTGAAACCGCAACGACCGGCGAAGGATTAAAAAACTACGCCAATCGTTTATTCCGCAGGCCGGCTTTCGCCGCTAGCTTGAGTAGTGCCGAAAAAGAAATGAACGACATCCCGAAATGACATCCTTAAAACCCTACTTAATCCGCTCGATCTATGAATGGATCTTAGACAACGAGCTGACCCCGCACTTATTAGTCGATGCAGAGTACGAAGGCACGGTTTTGCCAGGTAATTTTGTCGAGGACGGCAGAATCGTACTCAACATTAATCCGCCGGCAATACAAGGACTTACCCTGGGGAATGAAGACATAGAATTCAATGCCCGTTTCAGCGGCAAACCCATGCATATTCTCGTGCCGATCAAAGCGGTGATGGCGATTTACGCTAAGGAAAACGGCAAAGGGATGATTTTCGACCGCGAGGAAGACTCAGGCGATGATGAACCGCCACCGGAAAAAAAACCGGCTCGCCCGCAATTGCGCGTTGTTAAATAGTAAAAGCCCTCGACAATCGAAGCTTAACAGTAGTCAGCTCAAGTATTCGAAATAGACGATAAGCAACATGAAGATTCAGCTTATTGACTCGCTTTTCTTAATTATATTCATGGTCAGCATTGCTTGCTACTCCCTTTATACTCAAAAAATGGTTAACTTTATGAAGGTATGGGGTGTGGCTAGCGAGGATGTCGGCAGCAGGGCAGATTTTTGCTCCATGCAAAATCTGCATTCACGCCATCCTTGGCGTTCGATTGCTGCCGTCAAGCCCCCATGGATAGGTTCACGGCGGTCCTCGATAGACACATCCCATACCTTTTATTCTTAGACGGTTTTTCAATCAAAAGAGAGTAAAACAGACTCTGATAGTCTCTTCCACCTGGTAATCAGGCGGAAGACTTAGCCGCTTTTCCAAATTCGAGCTGTTATCCTAAAAAGAGCAGTTGAGAGCTTCAAACTACCGTTCGCCCTGAGCCCTGTCGAAGGGTGAACGGTAGTTTGAGGCTTCACCAATCCGGTGTAAGTGTTGTAGACCCTTCATGCTTCGACTTGGCTCAGCACGAACGGTCTACAACACTTACCAACTGCTCTTTTTAGGGTTATTTTTTATCCGGTGAATATAGCGACGAAACTTTTCCCGAGGACTTCCCGAAGTCCGTTTGCGCAATGATCTTAGCCTCCCCCCGCTTTTTGACTTGATCGATTCTGATAATTTCGTGCATAGGAATAAATGAGCGATTAACACCCTCGAATTCCACTCTCAGCCTCTCCTCTGCAGGATCGATCACAATCGCGCTTTTTTCGCCAAACACAAAGTCCTCGACGACGATGAAACCGTAAAGATCTCCTTGGTATACGTTTTTAGCATATATCTCATAAACTTGATCCTGATTGACAAACACGACTTTATAAATAAGTTTTTCTGACATTGAATATACTTGCCTACATTAAAATAAACGTTTATGGTTCGTCATTCTAACGCGAAACCATGGCTTTAACATTTTTGCTAAGGAACGAGCATGAAATAACTTCGACAACTGTTGGAAGGGGGATTCGGCGGCTCGATTGACAGGTGTCGGCGGCAAGGCAGATTTTTGCTCCTGCAAAATCTGCATTCATGCCATCCATGGCAATCAGATTCCGCCGTCAAGCCTACATGGACGTATTCACGGCGTCCTGTCAAGCGAGTCACCGAACCGCCGTAAAGCCTACTACTTGTAGAAGTTATTTTGTGCATATTCCTAGCGATCTATCAGCATCATTCAAAAAAGCCAGTTGTTTATTAATCGAACGCTCCTACACGACAAAAAGAAGGTAACCCTATGGCTTATACAATTTATTTATCCGGCGAAACGCATACCGATTGGCGCGACCAAATCCTTCAAGGCATCGAGAACAACGATCTGGATATCGAAGTACTCGGACCGATTACCGATCTGAACATTAGCGAAAATATCGGCTCTGAAATCCTGGGACCTGAAGAAAATAATTTCTGGCGCGATCACAAAAGCGCCAAGATCAACGCGCTACGCAATAATCATTACCTCGGTCAAGCCGACCTTGTCGTCGTCCGTTTCGGGGAAAAATACAAACAATGGGAAACCGCATTCGATGCAGGACTTGCGATAGGCATGGGCATTCCTATCGTCGTGATGCATGATCCCGAACAGACCCATGCTCTGAAAGAAATCGACGCGGCCGCCCTTGCCGTTACACAAGATTCCCTTCAAGTCATCGAAATTCTTAAATACATCTCACAACAGTAATAAGATGCGTTGGATTGCGTACTTTACGCAATCCAACGCCATCCTTCGACCGTAACTCTTCAGCTAAAAGTCAAGACTGCTTATCAATCACCTCGTCCCGCAACACATCGAAATCATTAAATGCACTATTCAAGCTGAGCTTCAAATTGATAATCGTCGCGAGCGTGGTGCTGGTAAAAATACAGATCATAATAGCGATTTGATATTTTACCGCCACCCAGGGCTCGCTACCGCCGAGAATTTGCCCGGTCATCATGCCGGGCAAAGAAACCAGTCCCATCGTCGCCATGCCGGCTATCGTCGGATTGATCGCAGCTTTTATCGCATCCCGGAAGTATGTCCGGACAGCCTCTATCCGCGTTGCGCCTAACATCAGAAAGGTCGCGTACTCATTCTCGTTCTTGCTTAATGACGAATAAAATCGCTCTAATGCGATCACGTTACCCTGTAAGCAGTTACCAAGAATCATGCCTGACAATGGCACTATGTAACGCGCATCGTAAAAAAGTGCCGGCCGTATCACCCAAAGCACCAAGAAGGCCGTAGAAAACAGAATACTGAAAGCAATCGCGATAAACGTCGCCAAGGCGAAATAACGAGCCTTGAGGCCTGCCCGCCGCAAAATACTAAAATCGGCGACCAGCAGCATCATCAGTATCCATAAGCCATTGAACCAAGGATTGTTGAGCTCGAACAACCATTTCAAATAAAACCCGACCAAGGCCAACTGCACGCTCATCCGTAAAACGCTAATGCCGATATCCCGGCTCAGCAGCAAGCCAAGCATTCGCAGCAACAGCCAAGGCAGCAGACAAAGGCCGTATAGCAGCGTCATTCGCGGCAATTCGATATCAAGCGTTTCCATGTGTCCTTTCCCCAACCAACCGGCCCGCTTCCAGTTCTAAAATACGATCGCAGCGCACCAACCACTCCTTATCGTGAGCGACCGAAAGCACCGTTAATTGAGAGTCGGAAAACACATCGAATACGGCTTGTTTGCTTTCCGCATCCAATGCACTGGTAATCTCATCCAACAAATACAAGCTTTTACCTAGCAGCAAGCCTCGCGCCAATGCAATCCGTTGTTTTTCGCCACCGGAAATATGGCTGCTTTTTTGATTTAAAATATCGGCAGTCAGATGCAACCGATTCAATACCTCAATAAGTCGTGCATCCGAAGGCCTTTGATTCCGATGGGCTTTAAATTGAAAAGGTAATAATAAAGCTTCACGCACCGTCTCGGCGCCGAGCACCGGTTCTTGGCCGATATAAGCCGTCGCGTTTCGAATCGAATGGACCGATGCAGCAGTCAATTGCATTTGCTGAAAATAGACGTCGCCGGCTGCGACGGCATGAAGCCCGATAAAAGTTCTTAACACGCTACTTTTACCGGACCCCGACTTACCGCATAAAACAACTTTTTCGCCGGGGAACAGGGCAAAACTAATATTGGACAGAATGACTTTTTCTCGAACCGCTACCGATACTTGATCGAATCGAATAATTGGACTCATTGAGTTAGGAACGAGCATGAAATAAGTTAGACAACTGTTGGAAGGGGGTTCGGTCAGCAATTCCCAGTTTGAGCCTTTTCGCCGATCTTAGGGTGTGGGGTATGCCTGTCGAGGAACGCCGTAAACCCATCCATGGGGCTTGGCGGCAGCTCGAACGCCAAGGATGGCGTGAATGCAGATTTTGCAGGAGCAAAAATCTGCCCTGCTGCCGACATCCTCGCCAAGCACACCCCAAACCCTTTTTGATCCCCAAATTGGGAATTGCTGGGACTCGGTGGCTCGATTGACAGGTGTCGGCGGCAGGGATAGCCGCCGTCAAGCCTACACGGACGTATTCACGGCGTCCTGTCAAGCGAGTTACCGAACCGCCACAAAGCCTACTACTTGTAGAAGTTATTTTGTGCATATTCCTTAATCCTAAAAAGAGTAGTTGGTAAGTGTTGTAGACCGTTCGTGCTGAGCCAAGTCGAAGCATGAAGGGCCTACAACACTTACACCGGATTGGTGAAGCCTCAAACTACCGTTCACCCTTCGACAGGGCTCAGGCCGAACGGTAGTTTGAAGCTCTCAACTGCTCTTTTTAGGTTAATGATTTAAAGGAACAAACGCCCGAACAAAAATCCCCCTATTCACCATTCACTGCTCACTATTTTCCACTCAATACTCAGTCAACCAATAAAAGCGGCACGGCTGAATGACCAGTTGTTGATCGAATTCCGTCGGCCGTTTGCCGGTGAACAAATCGCTGACTTGTCCGTGAATTCTAAACCCTGCCGCATTGAATTTTTCCATATCGATGCGCTGCGCTTGCTCGCTGAAATTACAAATCACCAGCACTTGCTCCGAAGGCCGGTTATGATCGTAACGGATAAATGAAAAAATATGCGGGTTTTCGCAATCGATCAACTGTCGATTATTGAAATCGGCAAATGCCGTGGTTTCCTTGCGAATCGCGATCATTTTTTTCAATGCGCTGAACACCGCATGCTCGACCGTGCCTTGTTTTTTGCGTTGCTCGGCCCGTTCCCAGTCGATCTTGGGCCGGTGAATCCAGCGGCTATCGTTGGCCTTATCGGGTTGATCGAGATAGCTGTGGTCATTGAAGGTCGCTATCTCATCACCATAATACAGCAGCGGAAGACCGCCGAATGAAAATATAACGCTATGCATCAAGATGATCTTGTTCAATGCGATATCGATCGCATACTCGTCATCGGACTGAATAGCCGTTTCAAGGCCGGCAAGCGAAGCCAGCGACCCGGCAATCCTCGCATCGCCGGTTTTGTCGTTACGCATGAACGGCACGCCGCTCGCAATCGAATCTTCATACGCCCCGGTATAGAAATCGACCAGAAAACGACGATGCGCGACCGGATCGTAACCGACATGCCGCACATCGTTATCATCGAAACCTAGCCCGATATCGTCATGACAACGCACATAATTCAACCAAGTCGCCCGCTCCAATTTATCAGGCAGGCTTTTTAGCCCCTGGTACAACAACTTGCTGTTGCGTGTCGCCAAGGCATCCCACAGCAATGCCATCAGCGTGGCGTTATAGGCGATTTCGCATTCCTTGGCGATAATCGCGTCCTCACCGAAATATTTAGTAATCTCGACCGGCGCGACAATCGCTTCGGCAATGAATAGGGATCCCGGCGCGGTGACTTGGCAACAGTCCTTCATCAATTGCAGCAACAGATGCGCTTCACGCTCGTTTTGGCAGCTCGTACCCATCTTCTTCCAAATAAAGGCAACCGCATCGAGCCGGATGATATCAGCACCTTGGTTAATCCAAAAGAGAATCACATCGAGCATTTCGATAAATACCGAAGGATTACTGTAATTGAGATCCCATTGATAATCATTGAAGACAGTCATCACCCACTTCTGCAGGGTCTCGTCCCAAGTAAAATTTCCCGGAGCGGTTTCCGGAAAAATTTCCGGCATGCTTTGCTCGAACATATCAGGAATTTCACGGTCGTCGAAGATGTAATAATAATCTTGGTATTTTTGCTCCCCTCCCCTCGCCCGCTGCGCCCATTCATGCTCGTCTGAGGTGTGATTCAACACCACGTCCAAGGTCAACAGAATATCGCGCTTTCTGAACTCGCTTGAAACCCGCTGCAAATCCTCTAATGTACCGACACGGCTATCGATCTGCCTAAAATCACTGACCGCATAACCGCCGTCGCTTTTGCCGGTCGGACATTCGAGAATCGGCATGATATGCACCAAATTGACGCCAAGCTCTTGGAAATAAGACGTATTATCCGCCACTCCGGCTAAATCGTCGGCAAATCCGGCACTGTACAAAGCCATGCCGACCCATTTTTGATTCAAAAACCAGTTATGATCGTTTTCCCGCGCGATATCGAGTTTTTCCAACTCATCCGGCCGCTGTATATATTGCCGGGCCAAGGTTTCGACCAACTTGAGCATTTGTTCCTTGAAATCGTCGCGGCGACCGTACAGATGATGAAACAAATTGTGAATCGCATAAAAATTCGCGCCGAGACGGGTATAAAAATGCCGTAGATCCTGCCGGCGGATTTCCGGTTTGAGATCATCCAAAATTTCATTTAATAAGGAATGTGAAATTTGCTCGTACATAATTCTAATTGAAGTAAATGTGATGGGTCATAACCCGGCAGCGGAGAAGCTAAGGATTTGGTCATAAATAACGTCCCTATTTCCTGTAGGGTTCGGCTGCTCGATTGACAGGTGTCGGCGCCGTCAAGCCTACAAGAACGTATTCACGGCGTCCTGTCAGGCGAGTAACCGAACCCTCGACAATGCTAATAGCACCAGGAAGTTATTTTTCGCGAAATCCTAAGCCCGGTAACTACAAAGAAATAGATAGCTTAATCTAGATCCCAAGCCTCAATGAAAGGCTGATAAAAGACATGATCCCTAACCGTCGCGCCTCGTTGGGTGACCATGGCCGATGCAAACGCTTGCGCACGCTCCATCGTCATTTGCAGCGGCCAATCGAGATTGAGCCCGAGCAGCATCACCGACGCGAACGCATCGCCGGCACCGACCGTATCGATGACTTGGGCGATCTCGCCCGGCGTCACCCGGCACGATACACCGTGACGATCAATTGCAAACGCGCCTTGCTTGCCGCTCGTGACAATCAAACCTTGCAGTCGGTAAAGCTCGACAAATCGCTGCATATCGGCCTCAAGATCGCCGGAGACCGTGTAAAGCGCCGCCAATTCATGATGATTTAGCTTAACCCAATCGGCTTGACCGAGCCATTCGAGTACCTGGTCTTTTTGCCACCAAGGTTCGCGTAAATTGACATCCATGAATACACGCCCCTTGTGCGCGTCTTTTAGAGCGCCCAAGGTCGACCTCGAAACCGGCTGACGCAAGGCCAGCGTGCCGTGATAAAGCAAACCGGGATGTTGCGTTTCTTGAAACTCGGCCGCATCGATATAATCGTAGGCTTGTTCCGGCACGATCGTATAGGCGGGCTCGCCCTGCTCGATGACGATATCGACGACACCGGTCGGATGCCGGATATCCCGTTGCAAACCCGACAAATCCATGCCCCATTTATGCATCGCAGCCATGACCGAGTCTCCGGTCGCATCCTGGCCGATCCGACTGATGAAATGCGGGGCTTGACAAAAGGCCTGCAAATGCCAGGCGACATTGAACGGAGCGCCGCCGAGCACACGGCTGCCGTCGGGAAAATGATCGAACAGAACCTCGCCGAAAATAGTGATCGGATTGTTATTCATCGCTAATGATCCAGTATTTGATTTCGGGTAAATAATGCACAACGCCTTCTAAAATACCGGCACTGTAATTACCGTTCATGCCGAGATAATCGCCTTCGGCCAAATACAACGACCGTTCGGTCGATTGCTCTCGAGCCAACTGCAGCGCCTGCTTGCGTACCTCGTCGGTCGCATTGGCGACCAACACCGAGTTTATTGGGCTGGTTAACACCGGAAGATCGTTACCGCTATCGCCGGCGAAAACCGTGTTATCCAAATCGAATCCGAGTTGTTTCATTAAAAATTCGACCGCATGAAACTTGGTCGCGCACGCCGGCAAAACATCCAACAATCCAGTGTGCGTAGTTTCATCGACACTGTAGACGAGTGCCGCTCGAACCGAGTGCGACGCCAAGCGTTTTCTCATTTCGATTAACAAAGGCTCCGGATCGATCGACTCCGAAACATAATAACTGAGTTTGAAACGATTCTGCTTCGTGCTTTCTTGTAGCGTCAATTCGGACAGCTCGCTGAACAAACGATGCAACTCGGCATGTTCGAATCCGGCCCAATCCGGCGCGATTTCATGACGCCATTGCGACCATTCTTGCCATTCATGATCGACGACTTGGTAAATCGTCGTGCCAACATCGCCGATCACGTAATCCGGCAAAGGCAAATCGTACTCGGCTATCGCTTGCTGCACCAAGGCTTGATGCCTGCCGGTCACATATGCCAGCGTACATCCGGGATGCCGCGCCAAGGCCTTGAAATAAACCCTCGCCATCGCCGATTCCGGCACATTGCCGTTCGGCAATAAGGTTCGATCGAGGTCGGTACAAAGCAAAAGCCGATCAGTCATAATTCTGCTCTCAGTCACTTAAAAATCATAATGTTCTATTGCCTCGATGATACCGAGTGCAAAGGGTTGCGCCGCAAAATAAATCCTCTCAGGCTCGCGCAAACCCGACAATTCCTCGCGATGCCGATTGGCGACGACGACCGCTAGCGTATTGCCCTGCATCATATCTTCATCGGCACCGGACCCCCCGGCAACCAGAATCCGCTCCAACGACAACCTCCACTGCTGAGCGAAATAGCGCAAAGCCAAACCTTTCGAAGCCCGCACCGGAACGATGTCGAAAAACTGACCGAAAGATAAATACACATTGACCGCCTGCTCTTCCTGACGCAACAGCGTTTGAATTTCTTCCACCGTCGGTGCTTGCTCGGCATCGTAATGATAGGAAATCTTGAAGCGACTTTGCTCGCTTTTGGACTGCAAAGTCAACCCGGGCAAATCGCCGATGATGCGTCGTATCGCCTTGGGATTCCAATGATAATCGATATGCCTTGCCCAGGCGCTGTCCGGCGTCATCTGCGGCGAATAGACAATTTCGGTACCCAAGCTGGTGATTAAAACATCCGGTGTCGGCAGGCCGTTTCTCTTTAAAATCGCTATGGCCGAATCGAGTCTTCGGCCGGTCGCGACACCGAAAAAAACTTTTTTTCGATTCTCGGCCAAATAAGCGGCGAACGCTTTCAAGCCATCGGGACTGCCCAATAAACTTTGATCGATATCGGAAAAAACGGCACGGTCGCGATAACTCAAATCGCCTCGCACGCGCGGTATTTTCGGAAACTCCGGATGATGCTCCAATAAAGGCCGTATCGTTTCAAGATACTTTTGCGCATGGGCATCCCAGGAATACAATTTCCGAACATTTTTAAGGCCTTTTTCGGAAAATTTTTCCCATTTTTTCGGGCTGTTCAAAACTTCCAGCAATGCTCTCGCTATCTCGCCGCTATCCAGCGGGTCGACCAAAATACCGTTATGGCAAGCACCGATAATATCGACCGGCCCGCCGTTTTCGGTCGCGACCAGCGGCAATCCGCATGCCGCCGCCTCCAGCAGCGTCAAGCCGAAGGGTTCGGTCAAGGCCGGATTGACGAAAACGCCTTTCGATTGTGCGGCCAAACGGTAAATATCCGGAACTTCTTCCTGTTTATGGTGCTTTGGAATCGCGATACGGCCATATAAATCATAGTAATCGGTCAACAACAGAATTTCAGTCAACACCGCTTGCGCGCCTTCGTCCATTTCGCGGATGTCGTCGCGATTACCGGCCACGATCACTAAATTCGCCAATTTCTGCAATTCGGGGGATTCACCGTAGGCCTGTATCAACGAAACAATGTTTTTGCGTTCGTCAGGACGCGACAACGCCAGAATCATCGGTTTTTTAGGGTGGGTCAAAAAAGACTCCAGCGTTTTGGCGAAAGCTATTTTTATTTTGTTTTCAGCAGGATAGAATTGCTCCAGATCGGTACCCGGCGGAATCACGACCATTCGATCCGGCTGATAATAATCATAGAGTTCGTATTGCTCGGCAATTTCGTTGCGGGTGCTGGTCACGACCAATTCGGCATTGGCCAGCACATCCTCTTCAGCGCTAATTCTTTTGGAAATATGATAACGCTGCTCGATCAAATCACTCGATAAGCCCATTGCAAGCAAACGACCGAGCTTGTCTCTGCCCAGAGAATGTCCTGTATGCACCAATGGGATACCGGTCAAAAGCGACAACCGTACGCCAATATAGCCGGCGTCGGCATAATGGCTATGAATCACATCAGGCATGCGCGGCTGCAGACGCAACCACTCCAATAAGTTGTCGGCGAAAATATCGAGATAATCCCAAAGCTCTTCCTTTTTGATATAGCCTTCGGGGCCGGCCGGTATTCGGACGATTTGCGCGTTTTTATCCAGCGGCTCAAGCGCTTCGCGGTAATCGGCATCGACATCGGGATCATCAATTAAACGGGTCGCTAAATCAATCCGACCTACCGAAGGTTGACACGCCAAAGCCCTCGCTAAATCAACGACATACTTGGTCTGACCGCCGGTATCGGCATCGCGGCCCAGTTCTAAATTTCGTCCGCGTATTAGACCATGAACACTGATCAAAAGAATGTAGTGCTCAACCTTTTTGCTTGTCATGATCGTACTCACTTCAGCTGGATATAGCCTTTATTCTCTCATTCACGAACAACTATCTCAAGCGACTCTAACGCTAGAATTATACCGATCCACTTTACCCTTCCGAATTTTTACCCATGAACGCAATCAGGACTCCTACCGATAATCACGAGAACACCCACCATAAACCTATGAATATACTAGGTTATTATTTATTTACCCTACTCATAGAAAGGCCTTTCCATGCTACAATGCTCGCCTCTAAAAACGACCCCAAAAGGTTTCAATCATGCAATTCATTAAATTTTCTGCTTTAGCAATCCTATTCTTCTCTTTTTCCGTGAATGCCGATGTCCAATTGACTCAAGCGGACCTAATCGGCTCCTGGCAAATCGATAAGGAATCTGTCGACCGCGAAGGCACTAAATCAAGAAGCTTGAATACGATTTGGACATTCCGAGAAGACGGTACGATGGAAGGAAAATCTCAAGAATCAGACGCTCACGCCAGAATCGATCAACTGCGAGCAGTACTGAACTATTCGGTCGAGGACGGCAAATTAGTCAAACAAGCAGCACCGGGCCGCTCCAGAATGGAAACCTGTGCCGCAATCGAAAAAGAGAACGACAAAATGATTCTTAAATGCCCATCAAATTATTTTTTCATGACCAAAAAATAAAACGCCGAAATTTACCGATTTTCAGGTCAGAAAGAATGACTGTTTTATGGATTTAGAGATAGTAACTGGCGCTTTATAACTTATGAACACCAACAATTTCCAAGGTATTTAGAGCAGCGTAGGGTGCGCATCGCGCACCTTTCCACAGCACCGAACCGACGACCGGTCCAGACCCAGGTACCATCATATATGGGTGTTGAGTATCGATTTGCCGGAAAGTAGCGAATAATCAAGACTTCTTGGCCGTACCCGACTCTTTGGGCGGAACCGGATCATAGCCGTGACCGCCCCACGGATGACATCGACCGAGTCTTTTTAACGTCAACCACAAGCCTACAAATGGACCATGTCGAGTGATCGCTTCTATCGCATATTCGGAACAAGTGGGCTGATACCGGCACGAAGGAGGTAAAAGCGGAGAAATGACAAGCCGATAAAATCGAACAATTCCAAGCAACAAAAATTGCAACCCTTTAGTCAACATCGTCGAATTCTCCAAAAACCAACACAAACTGCGCTTAAGTTTAACCCAACGCCAAACATAATTAAGCCTATTAGGGCATCCAATGCCGGCATTCCCTCGAAGAGCGTGGAAATGATCTTAATTGGTCCAATCCAATTCACGCTGCAAGGCATTCACATTCAGCACTTCCACCGTTTTGCCTTGGACCGAGATCAAGCCTTTTCGGCTCAATTGTTGCAAAATACGGGAAAAAGTCTCGGGCCGAACCGACAAGCGGGAAGCCAAAACTTGTTTGGGTGTTTCCCATTCTAGATTGTAATGGCTAGCTGAGCCGTCGGGAGCCGAATTCAGCAATAACTGAATAACGCGCATGCTGGCATTTTGCAGCGTTAACTGATCAATGTCTTGAATAGCACCGTGCAGGCGCCGGCTCATACCGCCCAGCAAGCGTAAACACAGCTCATTGGATTCCTGAAGCATACCGATGACTATCGCCATGTCGATCCGATATAACTCGCTGTGCAACACGGCTTTGGCGCTCACCGGATAAGCATGGATTTTGAAAAACATCACCGCTTCGGCAAAGGTTTGCCCTGGCGCAATGATCTCAATCACTTTTTCCTCGCCGCCGGCTGAAAGCCGGTAAAGCTGAATTTGCCCGCGAATTAGAAAATAAAAATAGCGGGCCTGATCGCCGAAATGAAACAAGTGACCGCCTTCCTGCACGTTTAGCCCCTGCACTCCGCAAAGCACCCGGTCGAATTGCTCGTCATCCAAACTGGCAAATAAATAATGCCGGCATAACTGCTCTCGTATTTCGTCCCGCATAAAAATCCTCTTGATGTAAGTCAAGGACACTGTAATAGCTGAGCGCTTATCCTGGCAACCACTTCAATTCACCAACGTCCAATCAGGAGAAATTATGTTTTGCTATCAATGCGAACAAACCACCCGTTCCGAAACCGGTAGCGGCTGCCAGGAAGTCAAAGGCGTATGCGGTAAAGATGAAACGACCGCCGATTTACAAGACTTGATGATATACGGCCTGCAAGGCATCGCTCAATATGCGACCCGCTTACGGAAATTGGGCGAGGCGCAACCTAAAGCCGATGAATTCATGCTCTATGCCTTATTCACCACGCTGACCAATGTTAATTTCAATGCCAACCGATTTGCGCAATTGATCAAAGAAACCGCTCAATGGCGTGACCAACTCAAATCACACTATCAAGAACTGGCCGCACAGCAAGGCGAGGCGGTTGAAGATTTGGGCGGTCCGGCCCAGTGGCAGCCCGCCGGCACTATGCCGGGCTTGTTGATACAGGCGAAAGAGGCGGCGATCAATGTGGAATTAGCGCAAGTAGGCGAGGACATCATCGGTTTGCGGGCCATGCTGTTGTATGGTATCAAAGGCGCTGCCGCTTATGCTTATCACGCCTTGATGCTAGGCTATCGCGACGATGACATTTACGCCGGCTTTGAACAAGCGCTGGAATTTCTGGCGACTCATCCGACCGATGCCGATGCGCTATTGGCGTGGGCATTACGCATCGGTGAATTGAACTATCGGGTTATGGCCATGTTGGATGCCGCCAATACCGGCAGTTTCGGCGCCCAGCAACCCGGCACGGTCAATCTGGCGCCGGTCAAAGGTAAAGCCATCTTGGTCAGCGGTCACGACCTGCATGACCTGGCGCAATTGCTGGAGCAGACTCAAGGACTGGGGATCAATGTCTACACCCACGGTGAAATGCTGCCGGCGCACGCCTATCCCAAATTAAAAGCCTATCCGCATCTGTCGGGTAATTACGGGTCGGCCTGGCAAAATCAGCATAACGATTTTACCGCGTTTCCGGGACCTATCTTGATGACCTCCAATTGTCTAGTCGAGCCGGCCCATGCCTATCGGCAACGGATCTTTACCGCGGGACCGGTGGGTTGGCCAGGCGTCAGACATATTCAAAACGGGGATTTTGCGCCGGTGATAGCCGCCGCTCACGCGCTGCCCGGATTTACCAAAGATGAACCGGAACACTTGATTAACGTCGGTTTCGGTCGCGATGCCGTAATGGGAGTTGCCGATAAAGTCATTGACGCGGTCAAAACCGGAGCGATTCAACATTTCTTTTTGATCGGCGGTTGCGACGGCGCGGCGCCGGGCCGGAATTATTTTACCGAAGTGGCCGAACAAGCTCCCGACGATAGCGTGATTCTAACCCTCGGTTGCGGCAAATACCGCTTCAACAGCCACGATTTCGGTGCCATAGGCGGCATTCCTCGTTTGCTGGACATGGGCCAATGCAACGACGCCTATTCAGCCATTCAAGTCGCGTCCGCATTAGCCAAGGCTTTCGATTGCGGCGTCAACGATTTACCGTTGTCAATGATGATCTCCTGGTTTGAACAAAAAGCCGTTGCGGTGCTATTGACCTTGCTGGCGCTGGGCATTCGCGGCATTCGTCTCGGCCCGACCCTGCCGGCATTCTTGACCCCGGCCTTATTGGCTAAACTGAGCGAGGCATTCGACTTAAAAGCCACCGGCACGGCTACCGACGATATTCGCGATGCGCTACAAAAAGCCGCCTAATGAATCAAGTAACGGAGGTAATTATGCCGGAACATCACATAACATTGACCACGCGTGACGGACAGCGTTTGGACTTTAGCTGCCCGGATCAAAGCGATATCATCAGCGCCGCCGAAAACACCGGCGTTCTCTTGCCGTCTTTATGCAGAGACGGCGGTTGCGGCGCTTGTTTAGGACATTGCGCGGAGGGGGATTACGACTTGGGTCATTACAACGCAAGCATGTTACCCGATGAATCCGTACAGCGGCGCGATGTTTTGTTGTGCAGAACCTACCCTAAAACCGATCTGCAAATCACCGCGCCGTATGACTATGCGCACATCAATTTCGGCCGGAATGAAGCCCGGCAAGCCGTCATTAGCCAGCTGGAAACCATCGCCGAAAGAACGATGCGCTTGCGGTTATCGTGGCAAGACGAGCAAAATGGCCTCGCTGTTGAATTCGAGCCGGGCCAGTGCATGGAGTTGGAGATTCCGGGAAGCGGTATTCGGCGCGCTTATTCGCTAGCCAATACCGGAAACTGGCAAGGAGAAATGGAGTTTTTAATTCGCTTGCAACCCGAAGGCCGGTTTTCCGGCTATCTAAGCCAGCGCGCGAATGTAGGACAGGTGCTGAATGTTTACGGTCCCGGCGGCGCTTTCGGCCTGCAAGCCGATAGCATCAATCCGGCGATTTTTATTGCAGGCGGGACCGGCTTGGCGCCGTTTCTATCTATTCTGCGCCGAATGGCCGAATGGGGAGAAGACCGGGTTATTCATTTGATATTCGGTGTTAACCGCGAAAGCGAGTTGTTTTGTGTCGATGAGCTGCAAGGCTTGCAGCAGCAATTGCCCGGTTTGACCGTGACTGTTTGCGTCTGGCAACCGGAAACCGACTGGGCAGGTTCTAGCGGAACACCGGCCGACGCATTGCAGTACTATTTACAGCAGCAGTCGGGCGATTACGACATTTACTTATGCGGCCCGCCTTTATTGGTTACAGCGGCCACGCAAATCGCTATGGATTCAGGCATTGCCGAAACGCGGATTTTTTCGGAAAAGTTCGGCTGATAATGGACTTACGTTCCCACCGCTCCAGCGTGGGAACCAGAAAGTCTTAATCCTATCGGTTAATAAGAAACGGTCGAAAACTGGATCGCCTTGTTGTCCGGCAAGACCCTTGGTGCTTGTGCATTACTCCCTTTTGATTGAAAAACCGTCTGAGAATAAAAGGAGTAATCGCTTCGATAATCGCGACGAAGGCGCGCTCCCACAAGGGGGTAGATTTCTCTGTGGGAGCGATCCCCAGATCGCGATTTCGAAGCAGGGTACGTAAGGTAACAATAAATGGTATCGAGGTCACATTGGCTAAAATGGCAAGGCTGTAACTACGATTTATATATAACGAAGAACCGAGGACCGTGGGTACCAGAAAAGCAAACCCTACACTAAGTCATAGGTCCGGGAAGTTATTTGTCGCGAAATCCTTAGCCTCAATTCAAACTTTGGCTGGCTAAATAATCTTCATAATTGCCGTTAAAATCGACGATGCCCTGCGGAGTCAATTCAATAATCCGCGTTGCCAACGAGGACACGAACTCGCGGTCATGGCTGACGAAAATCAGCGTTCCGGGGTAATTTTCCAGCGCGGTATTCAAAGATTCGATCGATTCCATATCCAAGTGGTTGGTCGGTTCGTCCATGACCATGATATTGTTTTTTTGCAAAATCAATTTGCCGAACAGCATCCGGCCTTTTTCGCCGCCGGACAGCACTTTGACAGATTTGTGAATGTCGTCCTGCGAAAACAACAAGCGGCCTAAAGTGCCGCGAATAGTTTGATCGTCATCGCCAGGCTGCCTCCATTGCCCCATCCATTCCGTTAGGGTAATGTCTTCGGCAAAATCGCCGCCATGATCCTGCGCATAATAACCGACGCTGGAATTTTCGGACCATTTTATTACCCCTTCATCGGCAATCAAATCGCGCACCAGTGTGCGGAGCAAGGTGGTTTTACCAATGCCGTTAGGACCGATCACGGCGACGCGTTCGCCGACCGAAACCACGAGCTTGAGATTTTTGAACAAGGGTTCGGCACCGTAGCCTTTGCTCAAACCTTCCACTTCCAACGCCAAGCGATGCAGCTTTTTATCTTGATCGAAACGAATGAAGGGATTGACTCGACTAGACGGCTTCACTTCGTCCAGCTTGATTTTTTCCAATTGTCTGGCGCGTGAAGTGGCTTGCTTGGCTTTAGAGGCATTGGCCGAAAACCGGCTGACGAAGGTTTGCAACTCGGCAATTTGGGCTTTCTTTTTAGCATTGCCGGCCAGCAGACGTTCGCGCACTTCGGTGACCGCGGTCATGTATTCGTCGTAATTCCCCGGATAAATACGCAGTTCGCCATAATCCAAATCCGCCATGTGCGTACAGACGCTATTTAAAAAGTGGCGGTCATGCGAAATAATAATCATCGTCGAGTCGCGCTCGTTCAAAATGTTTTCCAGCCAGCGAATCGTGTTGATATCAAGGTTGTTAGTCGGCTCATCCAACAGCAGAATATCGGGATCGGCGAATAAGGCTTGCGCTAACAAGACGCGCAATTTCCAGCCGGGCGCAACGGCACTCATCAATCCGGCATGTTGTTCCTGCGGAATATCCAAGCCCAGCAGCAATTCGCCGGCGCGGGATTCGGCAGTATAACCGTCCAGTTCCGCGAACTCCACTTCCAGCTCGGCAACTTGCATTCCTTCTTCTTCGCTCATTTCCGGCAGCGAATAAATGCGGTCGCGCTCCTGTTTAATGCGCCATAGCTCTTCATGGCCCATAATAACAGTATCCAGTACCGTAAACGTCTCGAACGCAAATTGATCCTGCCGCAAATTGCCCAAACGTTCATTAGGACCGATACTAACGTTACCGCCGGAAGGTTCCAGTTCGCCGCTTAAAATCTTCATGAGGGTCGATTTACCGCAGCCGTTAGCGCCGATCAGGCCGTAACGGTTGCCCTCACCGAATTTGACGGAAATATTTTCAAACAGGGGTTTTGCCCCGAATTGCATGGTGATATTAGCTGTTGAAATCAAGATTTTGTTCCGGATGTATAAGTGTTGTAAAAAACCGCCCATTTTAACCGGTTTAGCAGGGTAAAAGAGAGTTAATTAAAATTACGCCCATCCGAGCGAAAAAACATCTAGTTTTCAAAAAGAGCCGATCGGCTTGGAATAACGAGACTGCCCATAAGCGACAATTTAAGAAAGGAACGCATCATTCCGCCAAGGATTCACTCCGGGCTATCCTGCCCGGAGCCCTTCGGATAAATGCAAATCCGTTCCATACGGATTTGTGGCGGAATCCAGTGCCACGGATGGCAATGCGTAGCTTCACATCCATATAACCTGGATATCGACAGTCCATACCGATATGACAAATAAGGCCATAAACGCACCATAGAATAGACAACAAATTGGGCTTATGCCTATTCCGTTCATGGTATCAAATGAAGAACTGGCCTCAATCTCATGATGATAGGCCAAGCAGAGTTTAGGGGTGAGGCATTATTGATCGGCAAATAATTGCGCTAACGTGTCTGCGGTCAGGATGCGTTCAGACCAACGCCTTAACTGCACGGTATCCGCCTGTGCCAATTTCAAGACAATATCTTCAGGTAATGCACCGTATTTGAGTGTTATCAGGCGGTGAAGCAAGGCACGCTGGCCTTCCTCTCGCCCCTCTTCCCTACCTTCTTCCCTACCTTCTTCCCGTCCCTCTTCTCGTGCTGTATCAATCACATTTTTCAAATCGCGATAATATTTCAGGCTGGACTCATACGCCTGACGCTCTTCGGGCTCAAAACGGGCAATGCTCGCTTTTTCAAACAAACTCAAAAAGACTTTTTCACGCAAACGCGGCGGGATGTCGTCCAGTTCATGCAAATGGCGGAACAAAAAGAACCATTTGTCTTGCAGGGTGTCGAGTTGGTCTTCCGTTTTCCTGAAGTTGGGCAAGGTCAAGTAGATAAAGGTCAGCTTGTCGTAAAACACCTGATGATGCTGGTTTTTCAATTGCACCCGATGGATGACTTCATCGCGCTGGGCATTGTCCTCATCATCAAACACAAAGTCCAGGATGCCGATGGTGTAGACAGCCGATAGTCTAAAATCCCAGTCGCCACGTTGGGCTTGCTGTTGAATCGGGAAGGTGGAGTAAAAAACGCTGCGGTCTTTCAAGAAGTTCTGTTTGGCTTTTTGCAGCTCGACAATAAAATATTCACCGGTCGCGCTGACGCAATTCAGATCAAAGATGGCTTTGCGGTCCAGCGCCGTCGCGCCTTGATATTCGTTATTACAGAATTGTAATTCGTGAATTTGGTGGTGTTCCGGCAGTAAGGTATTCAGAAAGCTGATCAAATGCTCTTTACTTGCCTCTTCGCCAAAGGCTTTTTTAAAGCCAAAATCGGTGAATAGATTGATGTACTTTTCTTTCATGAGTTAGGACAAAGACAATACAACATGAGGCCAAGTTTAGCATGATTCAGCTTGTGCCTTTTATTTCCTACTCCGTTTATACTCAAAAATTAGCTAACTTCATGAAGGTATGGGGAGTGGCTAGCGAGGATGTCGGCAGCAGGGAAGATTTTTGCTCCTGCAAAATCTGCATTCACGCCATCCTTGGCGCTCGAGATGCCGCCAAGCCCCCATGGATGGGTTCGCGGCGGTCCTCGATAGACACATCCCATGCCTTTTATTCTTTGACGGTTTTTCAATCAAAAGGGAGTAAATAATTTGTATCTGACCTCAGTTTTTATGACCCCAGTTTTTGATACTCGAATGGTTTCCGGCAATGTCGTTAAGCTTGACATCGAAAATATTACCATCTAGCATCTAGAGTCAATCATAATTTTAAGAATAAGCAAACAGCCTATTCAACTTGGCAGACGGATTTGCCTGAGAATCAGTAGGAATGATTCTATGACTGCGGGTTTCGGTCATATTCCGACAGGAGCGCAGGTCACTATCACACAACCAATCGAACCAAATTGTTGGATAAATCATGACTCAACCAAAACCTCAAAACCCGCTCGATAAATTCTTGCTGTTTTCCGTCTGTATCGCGACTTTCTCAATTTCCGCGTGCACGAATACCACAACGAAACCCGAACAGATATCCGAAGCCCAAGCCTGCACTCATTTGAAAGCGCTGATAGCGGACCATCCGAACCATTTCAACAATACCAAAAAAGCTCTGACACCCAGCAAGCGTCTTTCCGTCTGGGAAGCCGACAAACTTTTCCCAAGAGCCGACAGTTGTCAGGTTTGGGAATGGGCGGCCGGATTATTCGACTATGCTTGCGAATGGAGAACGGGTAAGGACGAAGAAAAGGCTATCAACAACTACCAATACGGCATCGACACGATTCAAAATTGCCTCGGTGAACAATGGACCGCTCAAACCAACGCAACTCAAAGCGGAGGCAAGCACACGACTTTCAGTAATGCAGACATCCCAACCATCGTATCGATACGCTATTTCAAAGAACAGCGAGGCTGGCCGACATCGTGGCTAAACACATTCGTTGTCGGCGATCGGAGCAATTTGCAAACACCCATGCAATAAATCCAAGAAAAAAAAGCGGGGGGTGGCCGCGAATCAAGGAAAATAAGAACGGCGATTGAGGTTATTGTTCACAAGAATAAGAGCTCTTTACTCTAGACCTGACTCTATTCCTTTTGAGATCTGCTGCGCGAGCGGCCGCATGGTACAGCGCTTCTGGAAATTCAACACAAAAAAAGGGCGGGTACTTTCTTACAATTATTTAGGACTGGATTTATGGCGTTTTTGTCGGGCATAGGCCGCCGTCTTCAAACTTGCTAGAAAAAAGTAGAAAAAAGGGTCTAGAAAAAAGGGTCAGGTTACATTTCAGAGTCACTGTTTTCTACCCCCGGCACACGACTTCGACGAAAGGCACTTCCCAAACCGGGCATTGACAGCGCTTGCGGTATTGCTCCTCCCCGTCTTCGGCATGGCGGCGGATCATCGCAAGCACAGTCGTTTTTTCCGCATTGACGTATTTGTCCGCCCATTCGTGTTGGGCTTTTTGCGACAACGCGGCTACGGTTTCGCCGCCGGATTGCAAAACCAATTTACCGTTGATACGGGCGAAATTCGGTTCGCTGCCCGGTTTTAATTCCGCGAGACGCCGGTGTATCGAGTGTTGTTCGGGAAATGAACCGGCATAGCCGATGTTGAAGTCTTTTAAGCCTAGGATTTCGTAATCGCGAAGAATGATTGGCCGATCTTGCGCATCGAGCTCCGGCGCTTCGGTCATCAGCAAATGATCGCCTCGTATCTCGGATAGATAGGGGTTGCGAAGATCCTTACGATGCATAAGGCAAAGCGTTTCTCGCGCGCGGGTCATTGCAACATAGAGCAGACGGCGCTGCTCTTCTCCCTCTCGCGAATTCCAACCGCCGTCGATTATCACGACATGATCGAATTCGAGACCTTTGACCGAATGTACAGTGCCGAGCAAGACGCCCTGTCCGAAGGTTCGGTCGAGACGTTGTTCGGCGAGCATTTCGGCGATGAAATCGAGAGTCTGACTGTTGGCCGTTTCGCCGTCTCCGGTTTCATTCCGCCAGTCGAGGAGAAGTTCTTTGAGCTGGAGCAGCCAGGGGTTACCCGGTTGCTCGCCATAATGTTCGCCCAGCCAATCGAGCCAATACGACGGGCGCGTCAGCGGTTCCGCATGATTTTTTAGCGCATCGAGTAAGCCCGCGTTTTCGCGGATACGAAACGGAGGCGGCCTTCGATCGGCCGGCAGCACGATGCTGACCGGAATGCCTTGCGCCTCCAAAACGGACCGGACCGGACTTAAATAGCGCCATTCGCGCGCAAGTACCGCGCAGTTCGGCCATTGCAGGCGAACGTCTAATTGCCGCATCCGCTTGAGTTCTTCGGCAACCTGCAAGGCTTGCATCGACTCGCCTACGGTATCGATTTGCCTGACTCTGCCGCGCGTTAAAGTATCGAGCGCTTGCCAGCGCCCGCCGGGTTCGAGGTTGCCGCGCTGTTTGTTGATTCGTATCGGATGCTGTTGTTTCATCCGATCCCGGTTATGTCCGATCAAGGCGTTCGCGGCGGCGATGATATGAGCGCTCGAGCGGTAATTTTCGACTAAGTAATGAACATGCGCTTGATAGTCTTGCTGAAATTGCCGGATGAACTCGACATTCGCGCCGCGAAATTGGTAAATATTTTGATCGTCGTCGCCGACCGCGAGGATCGTCAATTTACTGTCTTCGTCGAGACTGCGCCCGGCAATCGCGGAAATGAGCCGGTATTGCTCCGCGTCGATATCCTGGTATTCGTCGACCAGGATGAAACGATAGCCTGCCAGTAAGCGGTCTCGAGCCGCGTCCGGCTCGACGCCGAGCAAATTTTTTTCGCCTTTCAAAAGTGCTATCGCCTCGCCGATCATTTCGGCGAACGACTCAGCAGAGGCTTCGCCGTCGCCGTACAAACCGCTTAAGGCATGTCCGGTCAAGCGCAAGCTGAAACCGTGATAGGTTTGCACGGTCACGTAGCGCGCTTCGTCGCCGGCCAGTTCGATCAGCCGCCGACGAATTTCGTTTGCGGCGGAACGGTTGAAACACAGCACTAAAATCGCCTGAGCCGGGACTTGCTTGACGCGCAACAAATACGCGCAGCGGTGCACGACGACGCGCGTCTTGCCGGAACCGGGGCCCGCCAGAATCAGCGCATTGTCGTCTTCCGGCGCCGAGACCAGCGCGATTTGTTCGGGATTATTTAGATCGGAGGCGATGCGCTGAAAGGCTTGTTGGCTGGCCGCGCGTTCGAGTATTTCCTTGCGCCCGGCAAAATAGCGCTGCACGAATTCGGCCTTATCGAGCGAAAAATAGGCGACGACGAAAGCCAGCGCCTGACCGATTTTTTCGAGTCCGCGCCGCGCATATTCATTCATCACATGCACCTGAAACACCCGTTCGCCGTAATGCTGGGACAGCGGCTCGTAATCGCCCTTGCGGTAGCGGCGCGACTTTGCTTCCGGCAAGACATTGATGGTCATCGCCTGCCGGAAAACCGCAAGGCCTTTTTGCAAGGTAATGATTTTTTGTTCGTGCAAAAAATTCAGCGCCCGCTCGACCGCCGCGAGCGGGTCCTTCACCTCCGCCAATGCGACCGCATCCTGCCGCAAAGCCGACAGCAAATCTTCGGCGGCAAATTCGACCAGCACATCGGCGGCCGGCGGCGCGCCTTCCGGTACCCGGCCGACGATGCAATCCAACACGATCTTGGCGATGCCTTGCCGTTTTTCGGCAGTCGCAATCAGCGCGGGCCAGCCGCGGTTTAGTTTGACCGCATATTGATCGAGCCCGCGATGACGCACAAATAGACTGCCTTTGTTACCGGCCAAACCCAAACCGTCCCGGCTTAGACTATTCAACAATAGGCGCAGCGCTTCCAAATGGCTTTGTTCGTAACCTTGATCCAGCAAATGTTGGTTTAAATGCCGAAGCGACAAGACCTGCCAATCGTCGCCTGCGGCATCGGGGGCTAATTCGCGCATTGCGGCGATCATCGCGCGCTCCAGTTTGCAGACGGCAGTTAATTGAGCCTGCGATGATTGAGCCACCTTGTAGCGAATGAATGCAGTCAGCAGCAGACTTTTTTGAATCAGCCCCTGCTCGGCCATGTCGTATAAAGTTCGAATCACACGTTGGCTGGCCGTTTCCCCGGGCTTGTCTTCGTCATTTTCGGCAAACGCACCGAGCATCGCCAATTGATCGGCGCTGAAGCCTTCGTCGCTGTCGGCATTGAACAATTCTTCGAGAATCGCGAGCCAGCGTTTTTTCTGACGTTGCGAAAGCGGTAATTTATCGATCTTAGCTTCGGCTTCGTCGAGACTTTTGACCTTCGGTCGACCCTGGAAAACTTGCGTACGGTTTTCGTTGCGCTCGACGAAACCGGCCCGCTCCAACCAAGAAACCGCCGTGACGACCTTGGTCGCGGCGTTATAATCGTCGCTGCCGAACGACGTGTCGACCGCATCGTTTTGCAATAGCTCGCCGGCCGTCAAGATGACATTGCCGAACTTGTCTTTTTTGCATCGCCTGATTCCGCGAAGCAACTGCGCGATATCGCGTTGCGTAATTTGCGAATGCGCCGATAGTTTAAATTGCGTGTCGATATCGTTCTCATCGAATAACAAAACGCATTCGGCATCCTGACGGTCGCGACCGGCGCGCCCCGCTTCCTGCAAATAGTTTTCGAGCGAGCCTGGAATGTCGGCATGAATCACCAAGCGTACGTCTTCCTTGTCGATACCCATGCCGAACGCATTGGTCGCGCTAATCACGCGGGTGATGCCGCCGACGAAGTTTTCCTGGATATGCTTTTTCTCGGCCGCATCCTTGCCGGCGTGAAAGGCCTCGGCTTGCCATCCCGCTTGTTGCAGAAACTCGGCCACCGCTTCGGTGTTTTTTTGGGTCGAGCAATAAACGATCGCGCTGCCGGTCTCGCCGGTCAAGCGCTCGGTCAATAGGGCGTGGATGCGCGGGTATTTGTCGGCGGCATTGACGGTCTGCACTTCGAAATGCAAATTGCTGCGTTCGACGCCGCCCTCGAAAACCTCCAATTCCTGACCCAAATGAGCGCGAAAATAGTCGATGATTTCATCCTTGACGTCTTGCTTCGCGGTCGCGGTGAAGCACTGCACCGGCGGCTGCGGCGCGCGGTGCTTCGCGGCAAATTCCTTGATGAAGCGCGCGGCATAGAGATAATCTGGCCGAAAATCATGCCCCCACTTAGATAAACAATGCGCTTCGTCGAACACCCAGCAGCCGATTTCCCGTTGTGCGATCGCATTTTGAAAACCGGTATTGCGCAATTGCTCGGGAGAGACATAGAGTATCGCGATGTCGCCCATTTGGATTGCCCTGAGCACTTCGCCGCGCTCGGGTGCGGTCAACAGACCGTAGAGCGCTGCAACATTCGGCGCGCCGGTCTTGTTGCGCAAATTATCGACCTGATCCTTCATCAAGGCCTGCAGCGGCGAAATCACGACCGTCAACACGCCGCGCCGCTGATAGCGCACCAATGCCGGCAATTGAAAACACAGCGACTTGCCGCCGCCGGTCGGCAGCACCGCAAACAACGGCCGGTCGCTCATCGCGGCCTGCACGATCGCTTGCTGTAAGCTGCCGCCGTCATCGCTTGCCGGTTCCTCCCGGAATGCCGGAAAGCCGAAATAGCGCGTCAATTGGCTCACCGGATCGTGCACGCCGGCACAATAGCGGCAAGCCGGATTGCCGCACGGAATATCGCGCAATTGACTCAAGGCCGGGCCGACGTCGTGAAAACGTTGCCGGACCCATGGCGGCAGCACCGAATTTCCGCCCGCGACCCGCAGCCAGGCTAGGCAATAAGCCAACGCTTGACGCAAGCGAGGGTCGGGCAGATATGACAACACGACTTTGTTGAACGCAGTCTCGCAGACTTTTCCAGACGACGTTTGCTTGAATATATCGAAGGCTTGCGAGGCGCCCGGTAACACGGCCCCGACAGCCTCCATCATCCGGCAGATTCCGCTGAAACCAGGATCGCCGGAAAAGGCGTAATGATAAAACGACACGGTGCCGAAGGCTTGCTGCTGTTCATGCAATACACTCCATTGATCCTGAAACAGCGACTCGGCCAACTTGGCGTCGAGCAAAGGATCGCTCAGGCCGTCGCGCACCAATTTGTAATTCTTAACGAGGCGATGATAGGGATTTTCGGGAAAGGCCAGCGGCGACAGATAAAGCGTATCGACGACCGGTTTATTCAAAAAGGCATGATTCGGTGCTATTGCGCGGCAAACCGGCAAATCGTGACCGAGCAGGTTATGGCCCAGGAGACATCCGGCCTCGGCGGCAAAGCGGTCGAACTCGGCCAAGACGCTTCGAATATCGAAAGGCGCTTTGCGAATAAACTCCCGGCCTCGAAAACGCCCGCCGAGCGCGAAAATCTCGCCGTTTTCGTTAGTTTCGAGATCGAGGCTACAACAGTCGTTTTGAAAGGCTTGCCAGTCCGTTGTCATAATTATCTATTTCTCGCGCTGAGGCGCGGAGTTATTTAACGATTGATTGTAAACTATTCTTATGTTCGGCTCATTCCCAAGCTCTTTGCTTGGGAATGCAGTCTCGGAAGCTCTGCTTCCCGTGACGGCAAGCGGAGCTTGGGAAACAGTGAAAAACTTATTTTTGTTTAACGATGGGTATAAAATGGGCGGCTTTGCCGATAATCGCGATATCCTGTGTGTTGAGAAAATTGTTCCTGCCTCGATAAAGCTTTTATCCTAGAAAAAGCATTTCACCATGAAGATTATGAAGAATAAGAATTTAATTCAATAGCTTGCCATGGTCGTGCAAAACAATTTTGCTCTACTGAAAGGTTACTCAAAATTAACGAATATCCTTTTGAAATACTTCATGTGCTTCATGGTAAAACTGCCGAATTTAGGTTTATGACAGGACACCACGCGTGTCATTTGCGCCACACTCAGTCTTATATACGTAGGAAAAGTATTCTTGGAAATTATGTTCGTTTTTGGACGCCTGATGTTGTCATCGATGTCCAATGTTTTTCAAAAGCAGCTCGCCCATCAAGGCTTGCACCCGTTTTACATCGTTGCGGCAACCTATATCGTATTGTCCGTATTATCCTCGCCCTTTCTGTTTGATTTCGCCTTTTCGGGATTGAGTCCGTCATTTTGGCTGAATGTGTTTCTGGCCGCCTTGCTCGATGTCGGCGGTTGGATGTTTTTGGTGATGTCGCTGTCTAAAACCGACTTATCGGTATTCGGACCGCTCAACGCCTACAAAGTTATTTTTTCGATGTTGTTGGCGTTCCTTTTTCTTGGCGAGGTACCCTCGACTCAGGGTTTTTTCGGAGTCTTGGTCATCATCGGCGGCAGTTTTTTGCTGATGCCCCCGTCGAGCGACGCGACAGGAAGCCGGATTGGACAATTGCTGCTCGACCGGGGCGTTCAAGCCAGGTTTCTCTCTATCTTGTTGTTTTCGATCGGCACGGTTTTCCTGAAAGGCTCGCTCGAGCATTCGACGCCGCTGGAAACCTTGATTTTTTGGTCATTGTTCGGCTTGCCGCTGATTTTGGCGGCCAATGCTTATCTCAATCAAGAACCGTTGATGAAAAGCCTTAAGCAATCGCGAACGCATCTATCATTGATTTCCGCCACCGGCGCTTCGGTTTTCGTGATGCAATATCTGACGCTGGTGTTGATGTCGCATATGCTCGTGGCTTACGCGCTGGCGCTGTTTCAATTGGGCATGCTTTTACAAGTTTTTCTCGGGCACCGCATTTTCAATGAACCTCACTTGCTCCGCCGCTTGATGGCAAGCTTGGTCATGGTGCTCGGCAGCCTGATCGTGTTGCAAGTGAGGCATTAAACCATTGAAAACCAGGCACAACGTTTCCGCGCGGAGTTTTTCCACTCATACCCCCGAATTAAATTCGTTGCAAAATATCCGCGACCAATTCCGGCCCGCTATAGATCAAGCCGCTGTAAACCTGGACTAGACTCGCGCCGGCCTGTATTTTCTCTAATGCGTCGTCCCCGCTCAGTATGCCGCCGGCTGCGATGATCGGTAATTTGCCGTTCAATTCTGCAGCCAAGGCAGCGACGACTTCGGTCGATTTTTGCTTGACCGGCCCGCCGCTCAAGCCGCCGGCCTCTTCGGCCAATTTATGGCCCGCGATTACATCCCTTGCGATCGTCGTGTTGGTTGCAATAACCGCGTCGATTTCAAACTCGAGCAATAGCGCTGCGATATGGCGGATTTCATCCGGCGTCAAGTCCGGCGCGATCTTGAGCGCCAGCGGCGTGTATTTGCCGTGTTCTCGTTGCAATTTGACCTGCTCTTCCTTCAATGCCGCAATCAGGCCCTTGATTTCGTTGCCCTGCTGTAATTGCCGAAGATTTTTCGTATTCGGCGAGGAAATATTGATCGTGATATAGCCGGCCGCGCGGTAGGCCTTGCGCAAGCCGATCAAATAATCCTCGGCCGCCTTTTCGATCGGCGTGTCGAAATTCTTGCCGATGTTGATGCCGAGCACACCTTTGTATTGACAGTGTTCGACGCGGTTCAACAGATGATCGATGCCTTTATTATTGAAGCCCATGCGATTGATGATCGCCTGATGCTCGGGCAGACGGAACAGGCGCGGTTTCGGATTACCCGGTTGCGAACGCGGCGTGACCGTGCCGATTTCGATAAAGCCGAAACCTATGGCAGCCAGCGCATCGATATAATCGCCGTTTTTGTCGAGCCCGGCGGCCAAGCCGACCGGATTCTTGAATTCGAGCCCCATGATGTTGACAGGCTTGACAGGCAATTTAGGATACAGCATCGATGACAATCCCGATCGATACGCGGCTTGCAGCGCCTTCAAGGTTAGATTGTGGCTGACTTCGGGGTCGAGGGAAAATAATAACGGGCGAATTAATGGATAGAGGTTCATTAGAAAAAGAGTGAAAATAATTGATCGTTTTCGCCGGAAAATCGTGACAACGAAGCGTCACCGGCGCATTTCGGGAAAAGCGTGGGAATCTTGACTCATAACGTCAAGACTGCTGTGTGTCATTTTATGAACGGCAACATTCGAACCAGCGCATCATCCTTCGCGAGATAATGATGATACAGCGCGGCCAAGACATGCAAGCCAATTACGAAATATCCGACCGTGCCGACCGTCGCATGGACTTCCTTGATTGTTTTGGCGAGCTCCGGATCTTTGCCGATCAACGCCGGAAGTTCCCACCCGAAAAACGGTATCGGTTTACCGGCTGCGCTCAGCATGAACCATCCGGCCAAAGGCATGCCGACCATCAACAGGTACAGACTCCAATGAACGGCAACAGACAAATATTTTTGCCATGCGGCTATGGCGGGTTCAATCGCCGGCTTGACATTACTCAGGCGCACTGCCAGACGCAGCCATACCAAAAAACCGACCGACAGCCCCAGCATGAAATGCCACATTTTCAACGCTTCGCGCGGATCGCTGCCTTTAGGGTACAGTACGCGCAATTCGATGCAGGCATACAGCCCGACCATCAGCATAAACATTAGCCAATGCAGACCGGTCGCCAGCGAACCGTAACGTCGAGGCGTGTTTTTCCAACTCATTTTTTTGTTCCCTCGCTCCGGAGACTGTGAAGGTTTTCATTGCTTCGAAATAACCATGAAAAATTAGACTGTTGATTTTATAGTATTTTTCTTCATTGTCTTCATGGTGAATAAATTTTTTAATGCCGTCTTCGCCAATTTATAATTCGGCACGTCTTATAAGCCGGGTTCACACAGGGAAACCCGTCATTCCGCCATGGACTGGCGGAATCTAGTGCCATGGATGGCAGGCTTTTAAAACACATTCGAGCCTGAATGCCAAAATTACTTATTCTGTGACGGTTTAACTTAATGGTTCCCACGCAGAGCGCGGGAACCCTCTACAATTAAAGCATTATTGCTTAGACATCAGACCTTTCGCGAACGCGATCGCCTTTTCCGCCAGATCGTTGACCAAAGACGGACTATCGCCATGCGGTTCGATTTCACCGAACGGCTTGCCGTTTTCTTGCGTAAATTTCAATATAAAATACCCCAGTGGCGCAAAAGCCACCAAAGCAATAACTAACATTGCCACGACCAATTGAATAAGATCACCGGACATGATTTCCTCCTCGTTTTTATAACATTATTTTTTTTATTGGAATCAGGAATATAACGCTGTCATTCCGATGGCTCAAGCAAAAAATGCAAATTGCGATACGAATCTTGATTTGTCGCGACTTATACCCCTCTTAGATCAAAATTCGACGCCGGGCTGTCCGTCAAAGGGCGCCGTGAATACATCCCTATAGGCTCTATGCCGGCTCTATGCTGGCAAAGCCTTTGCCGAAAACCCCTGCGCCTCCTCAGGCGCTGCCGAAATTTGAAGTCCGAAAGGTATAAAGCCCAGCCCGATCGCTAAACCAATCGGTTGCTTTGCCTAAATTATCGTCGTATACTTCCGACCTAGCTTACTTGATCAAGCTGGCATAACACTTATAAACATACTTCTGGAGGTATTGATTATGAAATGGGAAACACCTAGCTACACAGACCTGCGTTTCGGTTTTGAAGTAACAATGTATATCTACAACCGTTAATTATTACGGTCGGATAAAAAAGGGGCTTGTAAGAGCCCCTTTTTTTTGCATCGAATTCCTATTTCGAATAAGAAATTTTCCCGGCTTGACATAAAATGACGCTGCCAGCCTTTCAGCGCCCCGCAACAAAGCCCTAGCCGTTTGCGGACAACCTTTAATTGACGTATGATTCAGCTCTTTTAATCATTCGAAACAATGCCATGAAAATCAGAGTACTCGGCTCGGCAGCCGGCGGGGGATTTCCGCAATGGAACTGCAACTGCCACAATTGTCATCGTATTCGCCGCAACGAAATGAACGGCAAGCCCCGCACTCAGTCATCGATCGCGGTCAGTACCGACGACCGGAATTGGTTGTTGTTCAACACATCTCCGGACATTCTGACACAGCTCCATGCATTCCCTGCGATACAGCCGCGCGAAGGCGTGCGCGACACCGGCATCAAGGCGATCCTGCTGATCGACAGCCAAATCGATCATACGACCGGTTTATTGATGCTGCGCGAAAGCCGGCAGCCGCTCGATATTTATTGCAGTGACATGGTCAAACAGGATCTCAGCACCGGCTTCCCGACCTTCAAAATGCTCGAAGATTACTGCACCGTCAATCATCATCCGGTTCCGCTAGACGGCAGCAGCTTTACGATTCCAAGCATCGAAGATTTGAAATTTTATACGCAATCGCTGAAAAGCAAGGCGCCGCCCTATTCACCGCACCGAAACGACCCGCATGACGGCGACAATATCGGCGTCATCATCGAACAAATTTCGACCGGAAAAAAAGTCTTCTACGCGCCGGGCCTCGGCGAGATTGAACCGCATGTGATGGATGCAATGCAACTTGTTGATTGCGTGATGGTCGACGGCACATTTTGGACCGACGACGAAATGGTCACGCAAAACATCAGTCACAAACGCGCCCGCGAAATCGGCCATTTACCGCAATCGGGCCCAGGCGGCATGATCGAAGTGCTAAACGGGGTGCCGAATACTCGTAAAATATTAATCCATATTAATAACACCAATCCAATTTTGGACGAAGATTCCGAGCAGCGTAAAACACTCGATGCCGCCGGCATCGAAGTATCTTACGACGGCATGGAAATCGATTTATAAAAGAGACCTCCCGGTAAATCCTATGAGCAACAGCGAATCAAAACCCTGGACCCGTGAAGAATTCGAAGCCCAGCTTCGCGGGATGGAAAAGTATTACCATATCCACCATCCGTATCACACGCTGATGAACGAAGGCAAGCTGACCAAGGAACAAATCCAAGGCTGGGTCGCGAACCGCTATTATTATCAGGTCATGATTCCGATCAAGGATGCTAACATCCTGGCCAATTGTCCGGATCGCAAGACCCGCGCGATCTGGATTCAACGCATAATGGATCATGACGGCCATCCGAACGATCCGGGCGGCATCGAAGCCTGGATTCGGCTCGGCATTGCGGTCGGCCTAACGCGCGATGAAATCACCTCATTGCAATATGTACTACCCGGCGTGCGTTTCGCGGTCGACGCCTATGTCAACTTCGCGCGCCGCGCCGATTGGCACGAGGCCGCCAGTTCGTCGTTGACCGAACTGTTCGCGCCGAAAATTCATCAGCAACGCCTCGACAACTGGCCGACGCATTACCCATGGGTCGAAAAAGAAGGTTACATTTATTTTCGCAAGCGTCTCTCCGAAGCACGCCGCGATGTCGAACACGGACTGGAATTGACGCTGGACTGGTTCAAAACCCGCGAACAACAAGAACGCATGGTCGAAATCCTGCAATTTAAGCTAAATGTGCTCTGGACGATGGCCGATGCGATGTACATGGCGTATATCAATGAGATGCCACCGTATTTCAATGTCAAACCTTGACCGACAACGAATCCTGTGATGGGAGAATGTCATGCAAACGGCGATACAAAAACATTTGTTCAGCATTTCCGATTACGATCGCATGGCGGAACGCGGCCTGTTCGATGAAGACTCCCGCATTGAATTGATTGATGGAGAGTTTTTCGATATGGCGCCGATTGGCAGCAGGCATGCAAGCATCGTCAGTTTTTTGGCCAGTGCCTTGATAAAACAACTGAGCGACCGAGCAATCGTGCGCATTCAAGACCCGGTGCGGCTCGGCGATTTTTCCGTGCCGCAACCCGACTTGGCGGCCGTCGAACCTAAAACCGATTTTTATCGAACACGACATCCGGAAGCGAACGAAATTCTGTTGCTGATTGAGGTGTCCGACTCGACCGCCAGTTACGACTTGAACACCAAAATACCGCTCTATGCCAAATATGCGATTCCCGAGTGCTGGCTAATCGATATCGACAAAAAAACGGTGGCCTGCTTTACCGAACCGCTTGAAAACAGCTATAAAATGCAGCACATTTACCATGCCGATGAATCCGTGCAATCGATTCAATTCGATTGCCTTTCAATCAACTTAGGCAGCCTACTTGATTGAAAAAGCAAAACCGGAACCTCACCGCAACCTGCATACTTGAAAATTTTTCGGCATTACCATTAGCCATTATTCGAATCAAAGCACTATGACCATCGACCCGGACAAAAACATCCGCTTCTCGCCGACGCACCGGCTGCAATGGGAAGAAGCGCAACAAAAAGACGTGATCCTGTACCCCGAAGGCATGGTCGAGCTCAATCAAAGCTCCGCCGAAATCCTAAAGCTTTGCGACGGCAACCGTAAACCGCAGCAAATCGTCGACGAATTGGAACGAAAGTTCGAAACCACGGGTCTTCGTAACGACATCATCGCATTTCTGGAAGTAGCACTACAAAATGGCTGGATCAGACAAGATTAACATTACCCCTCCGCGCTGGCTGCTGGCCGAGCTGACCTACGCATGCCCGCTGCAGTGTCCTTATTGCTCGAATCCGCTCGATTACGCGAAACATTCATCGGAACTTTCGACCGAAGACTGGAAGCGCGTCTTGTTACAGGCCCGCAAGATGGGCGCGGTGCAACTGGGCTTGTCCGGCGGCGAACCTCTGGTCCGCCGCGATTTGTCCGAACTGGTCAGGCACGCGCGCGAATTGGGTTATTATTCGAACCTGATCACCTCGGGTTACGGCCTCACCGAAGAGCGCATCGTCGAACTGAAACAAGCCGGGCTCGACCACATTCAAGTCAGCATTCAGGCCAGCACGCAGGAATTGAACGACCATATCGCCGGCACCGTTTCTTACGAGCATAAGAGAGAAGTCGCTCATCTAGTCAAGAAACACGGCTACCCGATGGTCCTGTGCGTCGTGATTCACCGCGAAAACATTCATCAAATGCAACAGATTCTCGAAATGGCCGAAGAACTCGGCGCCGATTATCTGGAGCTCGCGAACACGCAATATTACGGCTGGGCGCATGCCAACCGGGACCTGTTGCTACCGACCCGGGAACAATTCGAACAGGCCGAAGCGATCGCTCAGGCCTATAAAGAAAAAGTCGCCGGCAAAATGAAAATTTATTATGTCGTGCCGGATTATTACGAAGACCGCCCGAAAGCCTGCATGAACGGCTGGGGCACGACTTTTCTGACGATCGCGCCGGACGGCGTCGCTCTGCCTTGCCATTCGGCGCGCGAATTGCCGGGGCTGGATTGCCCGAACGTGAACGATTACAGCATCGAGGAAATCTGGAACGAGTCGAAGGCCTTCAATTTTTTCCGCGGTTTCGACTGGATGAAGGAACCCTGCCGCAGTTGCGACGAAAAGGAAAAAGACTTCGGCGGCTGCCGCTGCCAAGCCTATTTGTTGACCGGCGATATGTACAACACCGACCCGGTCTGCAGTAAATCGCCAAACCGATATGTCGTACAAGAAGCCATCGACTCGGCGAAGTCCGCATCATTGGCGCCAGGCGAAAAGCCGCTGATTTTCCGAAACAGCAAAAATTCGCGGGATTTTGCGTAGGGTACGCACATTCATAAGCCCCAACTTAAGGAAGAAACTCGTCATTCCGCCAGGGATTGGCGGAATCCAGGGCCACGGATGGCAATGCGTAGCACCACATCCATACAACATGGATATCGACAACCCATACCGATATGACGAGTAAAGCCATAAACGCACCATAGAATAGGCACTAAGTTGGCGCTTATGGGGTACACACTGCATACCTTTTCCCGAGGACTACGCTTCGATTACATCTCACAAAAGGTGCGCGATGCGGCACCCTACATCGATTCTCTTACAAACCCTCCCAAGGCGTGAACAATCCCTCGGTTTCGACGCCGAACATCGCCAGAATCCGACCTACTCCGTCGTCGACCATCGCTTCGATCGAGTTCGATTTATTGTAGAAAGCCGGCATCGGCGGATAGATGATGCCGCCCATTTCGGTCACGGCCGCCATGTTGCGGATATGCGCGAGATTCAACGGCGTTTCGCGCGGCATGATCACCAAACACCGACGCTCCTTCAGCACGACGTCGGCCGCGCGCGAAATCAAGTTATCGCCGAAACCGTGCGCAACCGCCGCCAAGGTTTTCATCGAACACGGCGCGATGATCATGCCTTCGGTCTTGAAACCGCCGCTCGCGATTGTCGCAGCGACGTCGTTTATCTCATGCGTCACATCCGCCCATTCATAGAGCTGTTTGCGCGACATAGCCATCTCATGCTTCAGATTGACCAAACCGGCCGATGAAATGACTAAATGCGTTTCCCAGTCCGTCTTTTCTCGCAACACTTGCAGAAATCGAAGTCCGTAAATCGCGCCGGTCGCGCCGGTAATGCCGATGACGAGTCGTTTTTTTGTATTCATGACTTTATTGATTCCAAGGAAGCTTATCGGCCATTTTGTCGGTCGCCGACACCAAGGCGTCGATCATATCCTTGCCTTGTGCGATATGCCCGGCATTCGGCAATACGATGAATTCGGCATGCGGCATCGCTTTATGCAATCGCCAACCGGCCTCTATCGGACAGACCAAATCGTTGCGGCCGTGGATGATTATCGTCGGAATAGCCTTTAAGCAGGCGCAATTGTCGAGAATCTGATTTTCTTCGATGAAATAAGCATTTCTCGCATAATGCAGTTCCATGCGGACTTGTTCGAGCATCTTATGCGTCGCGTGTTTCTCATGCGGCACCGGTTTGAAATCGGAACCCAAAGCGACTTGCCCACCCCAAGCGGTCCATTCTTTCGCCGCGCGCAGACGCGCCAACTCGTCTTCGCCCCATAATGCATCGCACAAACCTTGCACCGGGTCCTGCTCAAATTCGGCGGAAATGCAATCGGCCAAGCGCGACCATTGTTCCGGATAGATGCGCCCCGCTCCGTTCTTGATAAACCAATCCAAATCTTTTTGCCGAGCCAGAAAGACACCGCGAATGAGCAAACCGAGCACCCGTTCGGTATGCTGCTGGGCATACAACAAGGCAAGCGCGCCACCCCATGAACCGCCGAAGACCAGCCATTGCTCGATACCCAATTGAATACGGATACGCTCCATATCATCGATCAAGCCAGCTGTATCATTACCTTCCAATTCACCAAACGGCAGCGACTGCCCGCAGCCTCGCTGGTCGAATAGAATGATGCGGTATCTTTCGGGGTCGAAAAAACGCCGATGATCGGGCTTGATGCCGGAACACGGCCCGCCGTGCAAAAACACCACGGGCAGACCGTCCGGATTGCCGCATTGCTCGACATAGACCGAGTGCTTGCCGGCGTTCAGAAAGAACGTATCGAATGGGGATATTTCGGGATAGAGGGTTTTCATTAAATTATATAGGGGCGAAGGTAATTCAGCCTGAATCAAAACATTGATAAAGGAGTGCTTATGCCATCAGAGTCGCGGCAAACCCCGGCCCGCATGAACGCCCAATGCTGTAGAATGAATGCAATGAAGCCCATCGGATCGGTCTTGGTGATGGGCTTTGCTTCGCTCACCCCCTACTCCTGGATTCTCGAAGCGCTTCCAAAATATCGTCGGTTGTTGCTTTGGTTTTGATTCCCGACACGTCAAAAGGGGACGAGTATTTTTCGCTTTTCGCTTTTAACGAAAAGACCGCTCCGTCTTTTCTGTGTATTTCGACTTCCTCTGTTTGAGCATTAACCAATAACTCAGCTAGATGCCGTCTCGCTTCAGAATAAGTAACAACTTTCACTCTGCTTACCTCACTACCTCAATACCCAGATCTTGTGCAACTTGCTTCATTTTTTGTCGAGTGTCATCAAAGGACAAGACAATAATCTTGCGCATTGCAAAAAATAGGCATCATAAGCATAAATATTAAAGTCAATCGCTAATTGTAATGCCTCATAAATATCTACTTTAATAAGCCGTACTGGTATTTTGCTCGTGGTATTTTGAGCGATCAAAGCTTCCGCCCGGGTTAACCGCTTTCGCTTGATCATCGCGGATAAAGCATTACCGATTTCATATGGTAATATTTCAGGAGCATAGATACTGGCCCCCGAAGTATGTTGGATGATACTCTCTCTTTCCGGCTCATCAAGAACCACCGCTAAAAATATACTGGTGTCGGATACAATGTTCACAAGCTGAATTTTACAGCCTTGTCATCATTTGACAAGCGACCAAAAGCAAAAAGGTGCGCGATGCGCAGCCTACGCGGACATAAAAAAAGGAGGGGTTTGACGCCCTCCTTTTTGCTTAGCTTGGAATTTAAGCGTTTTGCTTAGAAGCCAAGACCGATATAACCACCGGCGGTGACAGTATTGGTGTCGACGCCATCCAAAGAATCGGCGGCCCAGTGATAACGCACGTCGGCACCAACGTAAATGTTCTCGTAAATACGATAATCGGCACCGGCGCCGAATACAGCACCCGGACTAAATACGGTTACCGCGCCGGACGGCGGACTGATGATGTTGATATCGAAACCGATCGGAATCAACCAAGGCCTAAAATCACTTCCTTTCATGAATTTGATTTTAGGCGAAGCACTCAGGTTGACTTGATTGATCGTAACATTTTGGCCCGTTAAAGCACTAAATGTAGCATCGTCAAACTCCTTGTATTCGACCATCAACTCAGCCAAGACTTCGGCGCCATCCCACAAGCCAAATAAGTCGTCGCTGGTACTGAAATCAAAACCGCCGGCAAAATACCACGCATTTCGGCTTCCTTCATTAGGACCGACAAGGCCGCTGGCCAACGGATCACCATTCGGACCATTTACACCCAAAGCCAATCCAAGCGCAGAAGGATTACCGTCGAGATCAAACCCGCCTCGCGAACCATTATTTCTCGCCCAACCGCCTCTCAACAAGACCATATGATCCTTGCTTTTTGCTTCAGCAGGAGCCGATTTCACCGACGCCGCCCATTCATCCAATTCCATGACTTTTGCGGTGTTTTCTGAAGCCGCGCGGCTTGCCGAGTCGCGTACGCGATTCAATTCGCCTTGCATTTCTTGCAACATTTGCGACATTTGATTAACTTGCGCTTCCAGCGCTTCGACTCTGGCATCGGCCGATGCGGTCGGTGCAACCAGCGCGCCTGCCGCCAATACTGCTGCCACGCCCAGAGCGGTTTGAGTTTTGTTCAGTTTCATCGGTTCCCCCTCGTAAGAGATTTTTTTGTTTATGTTTTTTTTTGCCTTAAAACAACAAGACTTTTTCACGAAAAGGATAATAGCAGCTAAAATTCATCCTTACAAGTTCCTTACAGCAATTAAGGATTTTTATTATTTATTGGATAATCATTATTTATCAAACACTAATAAAAACAACATCAACACATGTTCGTTCTGTATGCTAAAAACAACAATCTATTAAAATTCGGCCGAGCTCAGACCATTCGGTATTTAGTAACGCTCTTTTGCAGTTTTTAGGCACCTTATATTACGCATCACTGCCATTAAGCTATACCCATCGAAGATCAAAATCCGGCGCTGGGGTGCCCTGGAAAAGCCCGGAGTCGATAAGTTAAGCCGACCATGGTTCGACAGGCTCACCACGAACGGCTTAACTTAATGGCCTTAACGGAGGACCTTTTTGGAACGAGGAAAATTATGTAATTCTTGCTTTAGGCTCTAATGCAACTTAAAACTTGCCATCCATGACACCGGATTACATCAATCAATGGCGGAATAACGGGTTTCCCTTTACTTAATGGCGGTGTGTATTACTCATCAATAAAAACCGCTTCAAACATCAGAAACTTTCGTTTTTCGCTTCATCTAATGGTCGCACCGGTTAAAGCCGCGTAAAATAGCGCCTATTTGAATCCTTCGCGAAAAGACATCCGATGATTTACTCGGCCTCAAAGCATTTTATACCCATCGTAGATCAAAATTCGGCACCGGGGTGTCCGCCAAAGGACGCCGTGAAACGTCCATGGCTCTTTGCCAGCTCCATACTGGCAAAGCCTTTGTCGGACACTCCGGCGCCTCCTCGGGTACTGCCCTAATTTGAAGTGTGATAGGTATACTTCGCGCCGAAACGTCAAAACGTAATTAAACCAAACATGACCACCATTCCTGACATAACGATTATCGGCGGCGGCATTATCGGCCTCTTGACCGCCCGCGAACTCACCATGGCCGGCGCCCGCGTGAGTATTCTGGAAAAAAACGCAATCGGCCAAGAGTCTTCATGGGCCGGCGGCGGCATTTTATTGCCGATTTATCCGTGGCGACAGCCTAGCGCGATTTCCGAATTAGTCCGGCACAGCCTGGACATTTACCCCACGCTGGCGACGGAACTAAAAGAATCGACCGGCATCGACCCCGAATGGAGTCCATGCGGCTTGTTTATCAGCCGTAATCCCGATATCGAACAGGCTATCGATTGGTGCGATCGCTATAGCATCAATTATCGAACCGAGCAAACGCCGAGTTTGGATAACCTGAATTGCGATCCGCTCAATCCGCTCTGGCTTCCCGCTATTGCTCATGCCCGCAATCCTCGTTTATTGAAGTCGGCCCGCCGGGATGCGGAAAACCGAAACGTCGAGTTAATCGAACATTGCGATGTGCAAAACGTCACCGTTAAAAACGGCAGAATCGTTTCGTTGACTACCGATCGAGGCGAGCGTCCGGTCGGTCATCTAACGGTCTGCGCCGGTGCCTGGACGAAAACGCTATTCGAGCGTTTCTTTTCCGAATTCGCGGCACCTGAAATCCAACCTATCAAAGGCCAAATGCTGCTTTACGACGCGCCACCCAACCTCTTGCCGGGCATGATTCTCGAGAACGATCACTATTTGATTCCGCGCCTCGACGGTAAAATACTGGTCGGCAGTAGCGTCGAGCATTGCGGCTTCGATAAATCGATCTCGGAAGCGACTTATCGCCGGCTTAAGTCTTTCGCCGAACATTTATGCCCTACATTGAAAACGGCGCCGATCATGACGCATTGGGCCGGCCTGCGCCCCGGAACCGAGCATGGCGTCCCTTATATTTTTCGGCATCCCGACCTTGACAATTTGAGCATTAACGCCGGCCATTTTCGTAACGGCCTGGTCATGGCGCCCGCGTCGGCTCGCTTGATGGCCGATTTGATTCTAGGTGAGACACCTTTGATCAAACAGGAACCTTATAGCTTATTCGCCCCTCATTAAACCGAAATCACTATTCCGGCTATTCGGAGGTATACCTTTCGCACTTCAAATTTCGGCATTGCCTATGGAGGTGCCGGGGTGTTCGGCAAAGGCTTTGATAGCATGGATGCTATCATAGAGCCTACATGGACGTATTTACGGCGTCCTTTGACGGGCACCCCGGCACCGAAATTTGACAAGCAAAGGGTATACCTTGGCAGGACGGGGTTTGCAACCCCGTCCTAAACGTTTCGACCGTGACCGAAGCAAGCCTAAACGTTTAGGGCAAAACGAAACGTTGGGGGCGGGCTAAATAACCCGTCCCGCAGAAGAATTTAGGATTGTTATACGAATTGAATGCGAAGCTTCATTGCGATGCCAAGCCCTGCACTTCGACCGTGATGTGTTTGATTCGGCGAAAATCGCCGAGCAAGGCTTTGTAATAGTCCGGAGGCTTCGGAAAACGAGTCGTCACGGCAACGATCGCGGCGTATTGGTTAGGGCCGATTTGCCAGACATGAAGATCGGAAACCCGATTATCCGAATCGTTTTCCAGCGTCATCTTAATCGCGACCGTGTAATTTTCTTCGATACTGCCGTCCAGCAATATTGGCCCGGTTTTCTTCAACAAGGTCATCGACCAACGCAAGATGATCAATGCGCCCAATATCCCCATCGCGGGATCCAGCCAATTCAATCCGTAATATTTTCCGCTCAGTAATGCGGCAATCGCTAAAACCGAGGTCAATGCATCGGCCAACACATGAAAAAATGCCGCCTCGAGATTATGATCGTGGTGATGATCGTGCTCGTCGCCGTGCCCGTGATCATGCCGATCAATCAGTATTAGCGCGCACAACAAGTTGATTAACAAGCCGATGCCGGCCACCACGATCGCTTCGTCGAAACGAATGTTTTGCGGCTCGAACAGATATTTGACCGACTCCATCGCCATGACTGCGGCAACGACAGCCAACGTAACCGCACTGGCAAAGCCGCCCAACACGCCGACTTTACCGGTGCCGAATGAAAACCTAGGATTACGGGCGTTTTTTCTGGCGTAACGATAAGCAAATACCGTGATCATGAACGCCGCGACATGGGTACCCATGTGCCAACCATCGGCCAATAAGGCCATCGAACCATAAAAGATTCCGGCCGTTATTTCGGCCACCATGGTTACCGCGGTCAAAAAAAGTACGAAACTTGTCTTTTTCTCGGCTTTTTTATGTTGTTCGATATCCCGATGCAAATTGCAACTCAGTTTTGAATCCGCGTCGCGCATACGATCCTTTCCGGTATTAAAACGATGAAATTGGCAATAACGACCGTTATCGCTTTATACGGTCCTATTTTCGGGGCAGTTAGGGAGACATTTTGAAACCATGCTAATTGGAAGTCAATTAGACAGAAGCAATCGGATTACAACGAGGCGAGTGAGGTTTGAAGAGAGATGGCCGGAAATAACCAGGCTACTTCGATGCGTAGCCTGGTATTCCGATCAATTGAGAACGGAATTAAAAGCCGCGTGTTTATTTCAGTTTAGGGCAGTCGACATATTCGGCATGCACTGTACTGATTTTAACGACGCGATGTTTCTGATTGGGACTGTTGTTAGGTCCATCCGCTTCGCCAACCGCCGATATCCTCAATTGATTCGGTCTAGCGCCCGCTTGTCTCAGCATATTCGCGATAGATGCCGCTCTGCGCTCAGCCAGCCTTTTGTTGCTTTCCGCGCTGCCGACCGTATCCGTATATGCCACAACATCGGCGGTTGCATTCGGGTGAGTTTGCAGGTATTGTCCGATCACATTGATATCATGATGATTGGTATTGTAAGGCGTTGCGCTACCGGTGCTAAAAAATGCGCCGGTTCTTTGAACTTGACCAGCCTTATCGTGATTATCGCTATGAACTTCGGTCAACCATGCGCACATAGCCTTTTCCGCTTCCAGACGATGACTGGCCGCATCGCGAGCCGCATTCATCGCTTTTTGCCGCTGATCGATATTCCAATAATGGTCGTTTTGCCAATGCCCTAGTATATGATTGGCCTCTTCGAATCTTTCTTCCGAAGCTTCCCAATGGTACAGCGCTTGCCCAAGGTTTCCGGCTACCGCTGCGTCCATTTCCGATCTTAAAGCGGGAATGTCCTTCGCGGGGGGGGTACAGGCCGTTAATGCCGGAGCCAATATAGCAAGCGACAGGTATACAAGTTTTCTGTTCATGATTTTTATCCTCTTAAATCAAAAGCGATCCCTACCGGGAAATCAGTGGAGAGTCATTAATCCAAATGATGGATTATTCGCCGTCATCCAATGGACCGTAAGTCGTCCAAAAACCCGGATAATGGGCGCCGAAATAACGCGTATCTTCACTGAAACGGTCCCACACATAAGGCGGAGTAATATAGTCGCTTGTAGGAATCGGGGAGGTAACCAGCTCAGCCACACCAATGACTGTCCGACTCACACCATGACCCACGCCACGTAACAACCCCCAGCTCATGCCGAGAAATATATTAGAATCGCTGCTGATATTGACGATATTTTTTGGTATTTCGATCCACCCTGTCGTCGTGTTAAAAAAACCCTGACTAACTTTCTTAGTAAAGCCGGACAAATACCCGTGATCGTGATCATCGGCATATCCCGGACTTGCTGTTACGAGTGTGCCGACTAACAGGCCGGCGGTGATTAATTTATTTTTATTCATTGTAGATTCCTCCCGAAACGTTAAAGGTATCAGGTCCACTATAACAATCATTTAAGTTGCTATAACTCCGACCCAAAGAGTTTTCACATGACCGAAACAGCATCAACCCACGGTTTATTCGACTGCCATACAGGCCAAAGCCTCCTTGCTTAAGCATCAAACAATTCCCCCTACATGTATCGGTTTAATGCAAAATTGATATTTAAATCGAAGGGACGCCGCTCTCCTTTATCCCTCGAGAAAGACAATAGCCTAAAGGTTGAATGTTGTCAAACCGGCACCCTGCCTGTATTCGTAGTGATTTTCATTATTACCTACAGGTTTAAAAGATGAAAATCGTAATTCGACGCAAACCAGTTAATACTATCTTCACCGATGCGCACCACCGGCCATCTTTTTTGAAAACCGGCCGCCGAAAACGCTATTATCGACTTGGGATTCACCCCTGTCTTTACAGAAAAAACGCCCGCCTAGAATTGATGAGCATTAGCGTCACGAAGTACGAACCGATTAAGATTCAGCCTCAGTGGCTTTCTTGAGCATGAACTAGATCAGTAGCATCAACATAAATGAACCGCCATGCGTGACACTAAAATAAACAATCGATAAAACAAATGCCCAAGCGGGTGTGATCAATAAAATACGCATGATCAAATAGGCAATAACCGCAACACCCCAGACCATCAAGCCGAATAAAATATAGTAGCTCAACAAATCGTCGGTCGTCGTTAGCCACACGATCACAGGAAGACCCGCCGTGGCAATGATGTTCTCACATACCAAAAAACTGGTCGCGGCCGAAATAAACCCCGCACTCGCTTTTTTAAAAAACAAAAGCATTTCTACAAACAGCAAAGTCAATCCTGTTTCCAGAATAGCTTCGATCAGAGCATCTAACGGATCGGTGATATTAGCCAGAATAAATAACTCGATTAACAAGTAGTAATATAAATTTTTTTGAAAAAAACTAACCGAGCGCGGCAATTCTAGCGGACAATGCCTGAACCAGCATAATGGAACGTAGGCTTTTATAAGTTCCATTCCTTCCCCCTGATTGTTATTCAAAAAAACTACGCGTCCGGACTTTCGGATTCCAAAATTTTGCTGGCGTTTTCTAATCGCTCTTCATAAACATTGAACCCGTCGTTCAATGCGATGACCAATTCTTTGGCTTTTTCGCTTAATTTAGCCAAACGAAGCTTTGTTTTTTTATTCCAGCCCACCGGCGTATTGATCGGCAATAGCATGTGAGTATTCGTCAAGCTTTTTTCGAACAAGTCCGCTAGATTTTCCAGCAAATGGAGTTCCTTTTGCCGTTCTTCCAATCTTCCGATAATTAGCTTGGCCTGCAATTTACTGATTGCGATATGCAGCGGCGCCATGAATGCGATCAGACCGACTAACGCCAATGGCCCCACGATGGGATCGAATAATATCGCAAAGAAGCCCATTTGAATTTCGGCAAACAACATCAACATAACGATGAAACCTAAAATCAGAAGGCTGGAAAAATGCGCGCGTTCTTTCCAAAGTTCGATTGCCTGCTTGACTTCCGGCATGACGACCTCGCGGATATCACGAATATTCTGTTCGAGCGCTTGCAGAATTCGGTAGGACCGGTAGTGATTTAAGTTTTCGATACGCTCATCGATAATTCCCATCGACTCTTTGTTCTGGGGATCGGCTAGATTTGCCTGGCTGGATAACACAACGAACTGTCCGGTTTTGATGCCCAGTTCCGCCAATCTTTTTTGCCACGATTTAATAATTTCCGCATTTGCGGCCGCATGATCGATGATATAGACGAATTTATTGGAGTCCTGCTGTTCGGCAATACTTTGGCTTAGCCCCGTCAACGAATGCAGTTCGCTATCGAAAACATCGCAAAACACCAGCACCAAATCGGAAATCTCGACAATATGCCGGGTGAGCAGCTTTGTAATCGGATTAACCGGGGCTTCTATGCCGAAATTAGGCGACTCGATAATCAACTTACCTTTCAAGCGCTCGTTATTGACGGTTTTCAGCTCTAAATACGCATTAACATTATTGCCTTCGCCCGGCATTTCTCGTTCTATCTTTCGGCTTATCTGGTAAAAAGGCAAGCGGTGATCCAAATCCAACGCCGAACCGGGTAAGGTTACCGCATGGTTTTGACTATTGTGCTGCAGAACCGTGAATTTATGATTGGACGATTGTATTCCCGCCAAGCTCTGATTCGCGTTCAGGTATTGATTGATAAACCGCGAACTCGCCTGGGAAGATCCGCCGATCACGCTGATAATAGGCCACCAGGAATGTTGACTGGCCGTGGTTTCGTCCTCACCGATCAAGCCCAGATCGAATTCGAGCTGATCAAGTTCGTGAAAAACCTTGGCCGCATCAAGCAAAACCGGATTATTATCGACAAAGTGCTTCTCAATATTGAGTAATTGTTTACCGGGTGTTTTTTTTGTCATCAGTTTGACCCTTAATTGTTATTTATTGTTATTACCACGCCTGAGCCGGACGTCATGGGTCACTGCCATTACGTTAACGAAAACGCGTCTCCGGCGTAGATTGCCGGAATCCAGTCGTCAAGGATAGCGGAGTTACCGACATAGCAGTTTAACTATACATCGCTGGTGTCGCTACCCTACCTCGCCAACCGACGGGCGCGGCACGACAATAGACCGGGTAACTACGCTGAATTCCATGATTATTAAGCAGGATTTCAAGTATACACCCAGTTAAAACGCAATCAAAAAATGATCTTATCCGCATCAGCCATTCCCAATTTGAGGGTAAAAAGGGTGTCGAAATATGCCGGCCCGGAACGAATGCTGAATTAATTGATGCAACTCGCCAATCCTGAGAAATAATGGGTATTCAAGCCTTTGCCTTTGTCATTGACAGCCCGTATATTAGTCGGTTTTGTTATCTTAATCATGGGGCTATAAGAAAAGACGAGCACTGTAGGGCGCGCATCGCTCATCTTTCCACGGTTTCGAACCGACGCCCCCCCCCCCCATAAGCACCAACTTAAGAAAGGAACGCGTTATTCCGCCATGGAAGGCAATGCTTAGCACCACATCCATGTAACATGAATATTGACAACCCATACCGATATGACAAATAAAACCATAAACGCGCTATAGAATAGGCACTAAGTTGGCGCTTATGAGGCCCCGCCCCAGGTGCGTGATGCGCACCTTACACCTGGCACTTTATAGCCTATGATCACCAGCAAATTCCAAGATATTTTGAGATTATAAAAAGCGGCAACACAAAAATTAGCTAAAATGGCTTTTTTCGACAGCCTAGACTATAAAACGAGTCGTTAGATGGAAAAAACAAATACTATCCCTCCTGTCGCTTGGGCCTCAATGGTCATGATACTTGTTATCGCTTTATCGGGATGCGCAAAACCTTTTTGGGGAGGTTACGGGGGCACCGGCCTGAGTAGGGAAGCTTTTGAAGCCTATGTCGAACAAGTCTTCCGATTTCAAAACCGACTAACCAACGAAGTGATGCTCTTGTCTCTACGAAGCGACGACTTGAATCAATATAACGACATCTTCCTGGCCGAGCATGAAATGCATGAAATATGCCGCCCTTTAAATGAATATGCGACCAAGAGCATGGACGACCAAAATGCCGGCCTGCTGTTGATGCGGCGAGTGGAAAGATCGGTCGTGCCTTGCGAACAAGCCGCCCAATATGTCGATTTGCTGCTAAGGCATTTGTATTAGTCCTATGCACACTTGCTGCAAGACGAATCGACGCCGGTGGAGCCTACCAAAGGGCGTCTAAAGGATTTGGTCGTAAATAACTTCCCTTTTTAGGGAGGGTTCGGTAACTGAATTGGCAGGTGTCGGCGGCAGTGAGCTGCCGCCAAGCCCCCCCCATGGATGGGTTTACGGCGTTCCTCGACAGGCATACCCCACACCCTAAAATCGGCGAAACTGCTCAAACTGGGAATTGCTGGTACAAAGGGATTAGGCTCAAACTTTCTTTAAAGGCGTTAAAACTGTATTGACCGCCGGTTTACTTTTATCGATTTCCGGATAATCGAGCGTGTAATGCAAGCCTCTGCTTTCCTTACGGAGCTGAGCACAACGCACGATCAATTCGGCAACTATCACCAAGTTACGAAGCTCCAATAAATCGCTGGTCACTCTAAAGTGGCTATAATATTCAGCGATTTCGCTTTTCAGTAACTCGATTCGGCGCATCGCGCGACTCAATCGTTTATCGGTCCGTACGATACCGACATAGTCCCACATAAAGTGCCTAAGCTCGCTCCAGTTGTGAGAAACGACCACCTCTTCGTCGGAATCGCTGACCTTGGACTCATCCCATTCAGGAACCTCGGAAGGCAACGGAATATCGGGCAGTATTCGCAGAATGTCCTGACAAGCCCGCTCAGCGAAAACCAGGCATTCAAGCAACGAGTTGCTGGCCATGCGATTCGCGCCATGCAATCCGGTACAGGCAACTTCGCCGACCGCATAGAGATTCGACAAATCGGTACGCGCATTGCGATCGGCTAAAATACCGCCGCAGGTGTAATGAGCGGCCGGCACAACCGGAATAGGTTGTTTAGTAATATCGATATCCAGTTTTAAACAACGCTCATAAATATTCGGAAAATGCTCTCGTACAAAGGCTTCCGGTTTATGGCTGATATCCAGATAAACGCAATCGATCCCGCGTTTTTTCATTTCATGATCGATAGCTCTGGCAACGATATCCCGCGGCGCCAGTTCCTCCCGAGGATCATAGCGATGCATGAACGCAGTCCCGTCCGGCAAAATGAGACGCCCGCCCTCTCCCCGGACCGCCTCGCTGATCAAAAACGAATGCCCATGCGGATGATAAAGACAAGTGGGGTGAAACTGCATGAATTCCATATTAGCAACTCGACAACCGGCACGCCAAGCCAAAGCGATACCATCGCCTGTCGCAATTTGGGGGTTAGTGCTGTACAAATACACTTTACTGGCACCGCCTGTCGCAAGCGCGACGGCTCTAGCCGCGATAGATTTAACACGGTGTGAGCGGATATCGAGCACATAAGCCCCCGTGACCCTGTCATTGGCTTCTTTGCTCAAAATTAAATCGATGACATTATGATGCTCGTATATCTTGATGTTAGGATGTGCCCTGGCCCTTTCGATTAATATTTCCGAAACGGCCTTACCTGTGGCGTCGGCCGTATGCACAATGCGGCGATGAGAATGACCGCCTTCGCGGTTAAGATGCAGTTGCGTTTCGCCGGTTTCGGTCTGCTCTTCCGTGAACGCAACCCCTTGATGCCTTAACCAATCGATTGACTCCTTACCATGCTTGACCGTTAATTCGACAATATCGGGATCACATAATCCGGCGCCGGCATCCAGCGTATCGGCAATATGCGACTCGAGCGAGTCTTGTTCATCCAAAACCGCGGATATTCCGCCTTGTGCATAATAAGTACTGCCTTCGAAGATCACGCACTTTGACAATACGGCGACTCGGACTCGATCGGCAAGCTTGAGAGCCAGGCTCAATCCAGCCGCGCCACTGCCGGCAATAAGGACATCATAAGTTTCAGGTTGGTTCATGTAGGGCGATTGTCGGCATTTATTTGTTTTTGTTTTTAGGTATGAACACAGCAATACTTTAATATGGCTTCATAAGCCTTGTTTGTGGATAATAACGTTTTTTTATACGTTAGCAATTTTTTTTGAAGCTTAAGAACTTGTGCGGTTTAATTCTGTCTATCGAAACACATTGGAAAAATTGTGAAAGTTAAAACAGGGACCAGCGAACAACTGGATAAAGACTTAGTGTTGCGCGTGCAGCAGGGCGACAAGTCTGCCTTTGATCTATTGGTCATAAAATATCAGTATAAAATAGTTCAACTGGTAAACCGCTATGTCAAGGACCCCAGTGAAGCTCAAGATGTGGCGCAGGAATCTTTTATCAAGGCTTACCGAGCGATTGGTAATTTCAGAGGCGACAGCGCTTTTTATACCTGGCTCTATCGTATTGCCATTAATACCGCAAAAAACTATCTGGTTGCCCGTTCGCGGCGTAGTAGCGATTATGAAATCGATATCGACGATGCGGAACAAATACAAAATGCGCCGGAGCTAAAGGGTATGGACACGCCGGAACAGCATTTGTTGAACGAAGAAATCCTAGAAACGATCAAAGCCGCAATAGAAAAATTACCGGAGGAAATGCGTATAGCCATTACCTTGCGGGAGTTCGAAGGAATGAGTTATGAAGAAATTGCCGAGGCAATGGAATGCCCGGTGGGAACTGTTCGATCGCGCATTTTTAGAGCGCGAGAAGCGATCGATAATAAATTAACCCCTTTGCTTAAATGACGGTAACTTTTGATGGTCGATGAACTAAATCAAAAAATTTCTCAACTCCTTGATGACGATCTCTCTTATCAAGAATCCTTGAGTTTGCTAAAAAAAATGCATGCCCAGCCGGAGTTACAGCAACAATTGCACCGCTATGAAGCGATCAGCCATGTGCTTAAATCCGACAACTTCGTACCAGTCGATGCGGGGTTTGCCCAACGGATCAGTCGGAGTTTGCAAACCGAGCCCGTTTATCTAGCAACGCGACGCAAAACTTTTAAAAAATCTTACGCCTCGATATCGGCTTTAGCCGCCTCAGCAGCAGCAGTCGCGCTACTTGTTTCTCAAGGGATTAATCAATCCTCGCAACCGCATATGATGCCATTATCTCAATCGCAATCGGTAACGATGGCGGCGAATGTCGATCTGCAGGAGCCTCAGCCGACCCTTGATCATTCATCCGAGAAGGAATTGACGAGAAACCGCTTTATTGAATACCTTCAAGCTCATAACAGCAGCCGCTACATAGACGGGTCAGTCAATCTTCGGCCTTATGCGCGGACCGTTCAGTATCATCAGGAATAATCGCGTGTTGAAAGTTTTAAGTTTTGTTTTGTCGCTGACAGCTGCATCCGCTTTTGCCGCTGAGTCCGATGTCAAGCAGACGCCTGGGCATTCGCTATTGAAAATGCAGCAAGCAATGAAACACCTTAATTACCAGGGTACAGTGGCTTTTTTAAGAAACGGCAAACTTAATGTCTTAAAATATTCGCATGCCTCGACCAATGGCATAGGACAAGAACGCTTAGTTTCGCTAAACTCTCCACTACGAGAAACCATTAGAGATGCCGATAAAGTCAGCTGTTTCTTCCCGGAAACCTCTAAAGTCATCGTCGATCACAGACCCGCCGCACGGTCTTTTTTAATCGACTTACCCGAGCAATTAAATGACCTGGAAAACTATTATCAATTTACGTTTTCCGGCGAAGAGCAAGTAGCCATGCTGCCTGCAAGAATCTTGGATATTTCTCCGAAAGACCGGTATCGATATGCACGCCGAATCTGGATAGACAACCAACAATATCTACCGTTAAAGGTCGAAGTTTACGACCGCTCGGGCAATACCATCGAGCAGGTTGTATTTACCGAACTTGAAGTCAAATCTAGCTTGCCGTTTATCGATGTCGACTCTGCTCTCTTGGATAAAGAGGTAGAACGCATTCATAACCGGCAACCTATGCCTTTTAAAACCGCCGGATTTGTTTTGAAACAAGTCCCCGGCGGCTTTCATAAGCAGTTTTTCGTACAAATGACGATGCAGGGCGGTAATCGCCCCGTGGAACACTTACTCTTATCTGATGGATTTTCGTCTGTATCGGTTTATCTTGAAAATAAAAGTGCTAATATTGAGCTGGGCGCTCGCTCGACCGACTCGGTAAATGCGTACAGCCGAATCATCGACGACCATTTGGTCACCGTAATGGGCGAAGTACCCGAAGAAACCGTCAGGTATATCGCGGAAGGCGTTGAGCTTCGCACGAATACCCAATAGACTTGCCATTGATCAACGCATCTATACAATGAACCGGCGTGCATTGAAATAATTTCACAACCCAATTCATTCACCGATTAACGGGTTTCCCGACACCGATGTCGTTCGGCCAATTAATCGGTCCGGTATGCTTTCTTTTACGAAAGCGAACAGTAAAATCACCCATCCCCTGTCTAAAAACCGCTATCTAATGACCTTTAATTCCCGACGATCTATCATGAGTTTACCAGGAGGCTATCGCTCTATGAAAATTTATGGACCCTTATTATTAAGCTTGTTGTTAATTCAAAACGCTGCAGCGCAATTGCCCGACTTTACCGGGATGGTCCGGGATAATGGCAAAGCCGTGGTCAATATCAGCACCTCCCAGAAAGCGCCGGACAATGAAGAGGCAGGCTTTACCGGCGAGCCTCAATTACCGGAAGGCATACCCCCTGAACTGGAAGAGTTGTTCAAACATTTCTTCCAAGGACCGGGAGGCGGTATGGTACCCAGAGAAACCAATTCGTTAGGATCGGGGTTTATCATTTCCGGCGACGGCTATGTATTGACTAACCATCATGTCGTCAAGGATGCCGATGAAATCGTCGTCAAACTAACCGACAGACGCGAATTAGTGGCTAAATTGATCGGATCGGACTCACGAACCGATGTCGCACTGTTAAAAATCGAGGCTGAAGACTTACCTTCGGTTGCCATCGGCTCCCCTGAAAAATTACAGGTCGGCGAATGGGTACTTGCGATCGGTTCGCCATTCGGCTTCGAACAGTCGGTCACCGCCGGCATCGTAAGCGCAAAAGGACGCAGTCTGCCTGGTGGAAATTATATTCCGTTCATTCAAACCGATGTCGCAATTAATCCGGGCAATTCGGGCGGCCCATTATTCAACATGGAAGGCAAAGTGGTCGGCATCAACTCCCAAATCTACAGCCGGACCGGCGGTTTTATGGGGCTTTCGTTCGCGATCCCAATGGATGTCGTCATGAACGTCGTCGACCAACTCAAAACCAAAGGTAGCGTATCGCGCGGTTGGCTGGGCGTGCAAATTCAGGACGTTACCCGAGAACTGGCCGAATCCTTCGGCATGAAACGTCCTGTCGGCGCCTTGGTCGCCAAGATTATCGCCCAAAGCCCAGCAGAAGCTGCCGATCTTCAAATAGGCGATATCATTATCGAGTTCAATGGTCAAAAAATTGAAACATCCGGAGACCTGCCGCCACTGGTAGGGATGAGCCCGATCAATGAAAAATCAAAATTAACCGTGATTCGCCAAGGCGATAAAAAAGCGATTAGCGTTAAAATCGGACTACTACCGGAGGAAGACGCTCAACAAGCCGCCACAAAAGCCGCACCGAAGCCGGACAACCGTCTCGGCATCAGCGTCAGCAATCTGAACGAAGAACAACGCGAACAAACGCAAGTCATGAAAAACGGCGTGTTAGTTCAGAATGTCGGCAAAGGACCTGCTGCACAAGTCGGAATCCAACGCGGCGACGTCATTTTAAGGATCGCTAATAATGTCATTCGCGATGTGGCTGATTTTGATAGAATAGTCAAAAATCTTCCGGCCGGCCAATCGATTGCCGTTTTAATACAGCGGCGTGGCAGCCCGGTCTTTTTGGCCATTAAACTAGATAAATAAACGTGGATTTAAAAAATATTAGAAATTTTTCCATCATCGCTCATATCGACCATGGCAAATCGACACTGGCCGACCGCTTTATTCAACTATGCGGCGGCCTGAGTGATCGGGAAATGGAAGCCCAGGTACTCGATTCGATGGATATCGAGAGGGAACGCGGCATTACGATTAAGGCGCAAAGCGTCACATTGAACTACCAAGCCAAGGACGGCATTATCTATCAACTGAACTTCATCGACACTCCGGGGCATGTCGATTTTTCTTACGAGGTTTCAAGGTCCCTAGCCGCTTGTGAAGGAGCATTATTGGTGGTCGACGCGGCTCAAGGCGTAGAGGCGCAAAGTGTCGCGAATTGCTATACCGCAATCGAGCAAGGCCTGGAAGTCGTCCCGGTATTGAATAAAATCGATCTGCCGTCTGCCGAACCCGAGCGCGTGATGGCTGAAATCGAAGACGTCATCGGCATTCCCGCCGATAATGCCCTCAAAATCAGCGCTAAAACCGGCCTCGGCGTCGAGGACGTACTGGAGCAATTGGTTCAATTGGTCCCGCCGCCTTCCGGCGACGAAAAGGGACCGTTGCAAGCACTGATCATCGATTCCTGGTTCGACAGCTATCTAGGTGTCGTATCGCTAATCCGAATCGTCAACGGCAGTATTCGCCGCAAACAAAAGATCATGATCATGTCGACCGGCAAGTCTTTTCTTGTCGACAAAGTCGGCGTGTTTACACCGAAGCGACTGGAAAAAGACGTCCTTAATACCGGCGAAGTCGGCTACATGGTGGCGTCGATCAAAGATATTTTCGGCGCTCCGGTCGGCGATACCATCACCTCGACCGATAACCCTGCCGATAAGCCTTTGGCCGGATTTCAAAAAGTCCAGCCGCGCGTATTCGCCGGCTTATACCCGGTATCTTCAGACGATTATGAAGACTTGCGTGAAGCGCTAAACAAATTACAATTAAACGACGCATCGCTGCAATTCGAACCTGAAACGTCGCAAGCACTGGGCTTCGGTTTCCGCTGCGGATTTCTCGGCATGCTACACATGGAAATCATTCAGGAACGTCTCGAGCGCGAATACGATATCGACCTGATCACGACCGCTCCGACCGTAATCTATGAAGTCACCACCCACAACGGCGAAGTCCTGATGGTGGACAATCCGGCTAAATTACCCGATATCGGCACGATCGCATCGATTAAGGAACCGATTATCCGTGCCAATATTTTAGTTCCTCAAGATTATTTGGGTAACGTTATCAATTTATGTATCGAAAAACGCGGCATTCAAAAAGACATGCAATACGCCGGCCGACAAGTCTCATTGAATTATGAATTGCCGTTAAGCGAAGTCGTGTTGGATTTTTTCGATCGTTTGAAATCGGCCAGTCGCGGCTTTGCTTCATTCGATTACGAGTTCTTGCGTTTTCAAGAAGCTTCCCTGATTAAACTGGATATCTTGATCAACGGCGAAAAAGTCGACGCTCTGTCGATCATCGTTCACCGAGACATCAGCCAAAACCGCGGCCGCGATTTGGTCGAAAAAATGAAGGACCTGATTCCCCGCCAGATGTATGAAGTCGCCATTCAAGCCGCGATAGGCTCCAAAATCATTGCCCGGTCGACAGTAAAAGCGATGCGCAAAAACGTAACGGCTAAATGTTATGGTGGAGACATCACTCGTAAGAAAAAACTTCTGGAAAAACAAAAGGCCGGTAAAAAACGCATGAAACAAGTCGGCAAGATAGAAATTCCGCAAGACGCTTTTCTCGCCGTGCTTCAAGTCAACAAAGACTAACTTGTATTCTTATACTCCGACCAATTTTCACTTTATCCATCTCTATCCATGAATTTCGATTTTTCATTTTTTTTAGTGATCGCCACTGTGTTGACCGGCGCGATTTGGGGCGGTTATTTAGCCTACCTTAAATTCGCCGGCATCGACCCGCCACCGGAAAACGAGCCTATTTTGGTCGAGTATGCCCGTTCGTTTTTTCCGATCGTGTTAATCGTTTTGCTGCTCAGATCGTTTTTGGTTGAGCCGTTTAGAATCCCTTCCGGGTCGATGATGCCGACCTTGCTGATCGGTGATTTTATTTTGGTGAACAAATTCACCTATGGCATACGATTACCGGTCATTAACCAAAAAATCGTCGAAATGAACACCCCTCAACGAGGCGATATCGTCGTGTTTCGCTACCCTAAACAACCTTCGGTCGATTACATCAAGCGCATCATTGGTTTACCGGGCGACCGTATCGCTTACGATAAAAAAAACCTCTATATCAATGGTCATCCTGTTAAGCGCGTTTCACTCGGCGTTTATCAGGGCGTCGGCCAAGGCGAAAGCATGACAGGCACTGAACATTTCTTAGAGGATTTAAAGGGTATCGAACATAGCATCTTAATCAGTCCCGGCGCGCCCTCGATTGACGGCGTTTATGTTGTACCCGAAGGACATTTTTTTGTAATGGGCGATAATCGCGACAATAGCAACGACAGCCGATATTGGGGTACCGTACCCGAACAAAATCTAGTAGGGAAAGCTTTTTTTATATGGATGAATTGGGACTGGCAACATAAAGGCGTCGGCTTCGATCGTATCGGTACAATCATTCAATGAAATCCTATTCCTTTCTTTAATAGGGGACGACCATGACAGCTTCCTTGCAACGCCAAACCGGATTGACGCTCATTTCGACTATCTTACTTCTGGGCTTAATCGCGTTTTTTACGCTGTTAATTTTGAAAATCGCGCCAATCTATATAGATCATAGCAAAGTGGTTAATTCACTAGCGGGTTTAAAACAAACTGTCGACATTCAAACGAAAAGTAAAAACGAAGTTTGGGATGCGCTGGACAAACGTTTTAACCTCAATTACGTTTATAACGTTACGAAGGATGATGTCAAAATAACCAAACAAGGCAATTATTTGAAAGTTGAAATCGATTATGAAGTCGTCGAAAAGATTGTCGGTAATTTGAGCGTGCTCGTCGAGTTTAATGAAGTCATTGAGGTGGGTGTAGAGTGACGAGAGACCCTGAGACTCTTTGCAAAAAACTGGGTTTGCACTTCAATAATATGCAGTTGTTTAAAATGGCACTGACCCATCGCAGTATGGGCGCGCACAATAACGAGCGCTTGGAGTTTCTAGGAGACTCGATACTCGGATTCGTGGTCGCCGAAAAACTGCATGAAATGTTTCCGGAAGCCAGCGAAGGGGTTTTAAGCAGACTCAGAGCCAGCCTAGTCAATCAGGGCACGCTCGCTGACTTGGCAAGAAAGCTTAACATCGGCGATTATTTAATCCTTGGCTCCGGTGAACTGAAAAGCGGCGGTTATCGACGCGACTCGATCCTATCCGATGCTATCGAAGCGATTATCGGCGCCTTGTTTAAGGACCAAGGCATTGAAATTTGTCGGCAATGGGTTCTGGATATGCTTCAGGACAAACTCGACAGCTTATCGCTTGATAATTGGCAAAAAGACCCAAAAACACAATTACAGGAATTGATGCAATCAAAAAAACTGGACTTACCCGACTACACCTTAATGACAATGTCCGGCCTCCCGCATGAACAAACTTTTAAAGTGAAATGCACGATTCCGTTATCGGACAAATCGTGTATCGGTTCCGGCGTATCAAGAAAAAAAGCCGAACAAGACGCCGCCGAGCAAATGCTGGCACTATTGAAGCGAGAACAATCATGAAATGCGGCTATGTTGCGCTAATCGGCCGACCCAATGTCGGCAAATCGACGCTGATGAATCATTTATTAGGCCAAAAAATCAGCATTACATCACGAAAGCCGCAAACGACAAGACACCGCATTATCGGCATCAATACAACCGAAGCCGGCCAAGCGATCTATGTCGACACGCCCGGAATGCACGATAACGAAAAACGTGCACTGAATCGTTACCTCAACCGGACCGCCGAAACCACTTTGGTCGGCGTCGAGGTCATCGTTTGGTTAATCGACGGACTTTCCTGGCAGCCTTATGACGATTTGATTTTCAAAAAACTGGAGCAAGCCGGCTTACCTGTCATTCTAGCGGTCAATAAAGTCGATAAGATCAAGGACCGGGAGACCCTGTTGGCATTTTTTGCCGAAGCCCAACAGCGCTTTGCTTTCGAACATATCATCCCGATTTCCGCGTTGAAAAAGACCAATCTGCAACAACTGGAAGCACTGGTGATGGAATTATTACCGGAACGCGACCTCATTTACCCTGAGGATCAAATTACCGACCGCCCGGAACGCTTCTTAACTGCGGAAATCATTCGTGAAAAATTGACCCGCAGACTCGGCGACGAATTGCCTTATGCGTTGACGGTCGAAATCGAACGCTATGAAGAAAACCCCGAAATCACCAAAATCTATGCCGTGATTTGGGTCGAGCGTAGCTCGCAAAAAAGCATTGTGATCGGCAAACAAGGCGAAATGCTGAAAAAAATCGGTTCCGATGCCCGGCTCGATATCGAAAGACTAATCGATCAAAAAGTTTATTTACAGTTATGGGTAAAAGTCAAACAAGGTTGGTCCGACAACGAACGAGCATTGCGAAGCTTGGGCTTTAATGATTGAGACTGTTGTTTCGTTACAACCGGCTTTTATTCTACACCACAGGAACTTCCGAGAAAGCAGCCTGATCGCCGAAATATTGACTCGGGATTTCGGCCGATTCACGGTTATAGCAAAAGGTGTCAGAACACCGAAATCGAAACTAGGTCCCTTTATTCGTCCGTTTGTTCCTGTACTATTGTCGATTGCCGGCAAGTCGGAATTAAAAACACTGACACACATCGAACCCTGGCAATCGGCACCGAAACTGCATGACCTCGCACTGTACAGCGGATTTTATATCAATGAACTGGTCACTTATTTTCTGCACCCTTTCGATCCACACCCTGAAGTGTTTCTACTTTATCAAAACGCCTTAAGCGAGCTATCGAATACCTTAGAACTGGAACCCGTACTCCGGGTTTTTGAACTTAACCTGCTGACCCAAGTCGGTTATGGCTTGCAGTTCGATGTAGACAATCTTCAGCATCCGGTTTCGCCCGGTAAGAAATACTGCTTCAATGCCGAGTCGGGACCGGTCGAATCTGAGCAAGGAGATTTTGCGGGAAGCACTTTCCTCGCACTGGAAGCACGCTCATTCCCGGATAGGACCACTCTGACCGAGGCTAAAAAAATCATGCGCTCGGCAATTAATTTTCATTTGAATGGGAAGCCGCTCAAAAGCCGAGAGGTTATTTCCAAAATCCTTAAACACTCGCATTCATGAACCACAACGATATTCTACTTGGCGTCAACATCGACCATATTGCCACGTTAAGGCAAGCTAGAGGCACTCAATACCCTGACCCGATCCAAGCTGCACTGATCGCCGAACAAGCCGGCGCGGACGGCATTACCGCTCATTTGCGCGAGGATCGCAGACATATTCAGGACCGGGATATTTATTTACTGCGCGATATCATCCATAGCCGCCTGAATCTGGAAATGGCCGTAACCGATGAAATGATTGCAATCGCACTCGAAGTCAAACCTTACGCTTGCTGTCTCGTTCCGGAAAAGCGCGAAGAACTGACTACCGAGGGCGGTCTTAACGTGGCCGAAAATCAAGCACGCATGAACGATGTCTGTCTTCGGCTCGGGGAGGCCGGAATCGAAGTCTCCTTATTCATCGACCCGGATCAAGGTCAAATCGATGCTGCTGTAAAAGCAGGCGCGCCAGTCGTCGAATTGCATACCGGACGCTATGCCGATGCGGAAACATCGAGCATTCGCTCCGACGAGCTAAAGCGCATTCAATCGGCCGCGCAATATGCAAACAGCGCCGGACTACAGGTCAATGCCGGGCACGGACTCAATTTCCACAACGTCGAAGCAATTTGCAAAATCCCTGAAATTGTCGAATTAAATATCGGCCATGCCATTATCGCCCAAGCGGTTTTCTCCGGTTTAGCCAAAACTATCGGCGATCTTAAACAATTGATGCGGCAAGCCCGATTACAGTGCTTGATCTCCAAATAACCGATGAAATTACAATGCTTTCAATTAACCTCGGCCGGTGACAGAGAGGTTAATCAAGATTCGATGGGACGCATTATTCAAGACGATTATGCCTTGTTTATTGTTGCCGACGGACTAGGAGGCCATCAATCGGGTGAAAAAGCTTCCCGATATTTTTGCCAAGGCTTATTAAAATTAGTCAATCAGTACCGGGGGCATCTTGCCCAAGCTCCCGACGAAACCATGATTGCCTGGTTTAACTCGGCTATCGAAGAAATGAAAAAGCTTTTCGGCAACGATCCATCCGCATCGGAAGCACACACCACCTGCGCATTGCTCTATATCGACCCGAATCAAACCATCACTGCACATTGCGGCGACTCCCGAATTTACCGGATGAATGCGAATAAAGTTCTATGGCGTACGAAAGATCATTCGATCACGCAGCAACTGTTGGACGAGGGATCAATAACCGAACAAGAAATGGGCTTGCACCCTGAACAAAACCAACTGACGCGTAGTGTAAATATCTTGAAAACCCATCTTCCCGAAATCCATGTTTATCCTCCAATAAAACTAGGCGAGACATTTCTCTTATGTACAGACGGCTTCTGGGAATACGTTAAATCCGCCGAATTACTCGACTTAGCGCAACCCGAAAGCGGTAAAAACGAACTGGGAAAATTCGCCCGATTGACGGTACTTAGGGCAAGAGGGCACAGCGACAATGTGACGGTGCAATGGATAAGATGCCTTGGATAAAGCGATTAAATAGCCGCATTACTGACATCAAGACTGATGTTTGCGCGTGCACTCTGTATCAAAGCGACACGCTAGCATCGAAAAGGGGTCTATTGATTTAACACAACAACCCCTATCACTCAAATCTCGGAATACATAATGCGACACCGAGTGTGATGCGCAAAAGAGGATAATCAGTACTTAGAGTAGATTTTCTCTGAATTAAAACTAGGCTGCCAATCCGTGTTTTTGTATCCGATATAGCAAGGTATCTCGGGTAATGCCTAATAACCGGGCTGACTTGCTGCGATTACCGTTAGTTCTAGTCAGCGCTTGATTGATCAAGTCAGCCTCCAGCGAGTCCAATTGGATACCGAAATCAGGTAGTTTAAAACTCGGAACAATGCCCGCATCCGCTGCAGGGGTCTTTTCATCAATATATTCAGCAAACTCATGGGGCAAATTATCGGGCTCGATAACCTTTCCCGCCAACAAAATCGACAGTCTTTCGCACAAATTGCGGAGTTCTCTAATATTACCCGGCCATCGATAGCGAGTTAAAACTCGAATCGACTGTTTACTGAATTGCGGGGCTTCGAGCGAATGGGCCTGTGCAAAATGCCGAACAAAATGAGTAACCAGCGGCTCGATATCTTCGGTTCTTTTCGATAAAGGCGGCAACTCCAGCGGCACGACATTTAAACGAAAGTACAAATCCTGCCTAAACTGTCCTACGTCGATTTGCTTAACCAAATCTTGGTTACTAGCCGCGATGACTCTAACATCGACACGGTAGGGCTTGGTTTCTCCAACGGCCAGGCATTCGCCCAATTCCAAAAAACGCAATAATTTTGCTTGAATCGACAGAGGTAACGAATTAATTTCGTCCAAAAATAAAGTACCGCCATCAGCGGCTTGAAAGATGCCTTGCTTGTTAACGTTAGCTCCGGTGAATGCACCTTTTTTATGTCCAAATAATTCAGACTCTACTAAACTTTCGGGCAAGGCGGCGCAGTTCAACTTGATAAACGGTTTGTTAGAACGCGCGCTTTCTTTTTGAATAGCGGAAGCCAGTATTTCTTTACCGGTACCGGTTTCTCCTTTGATGAAGACGGTCACATCGGTACAAGCAACCATTCTAGCGCTACGGAGTAGAGAATCGAGTGCGGGAGATTTCCCAATTATCGAATTAAAATGATCCACAGGAGCCTCTCCTAGTATTTATAAGTGTTGTAATCGCATGGGATTAAGCCATGGCAGAGCGGCCAATAATGCGAGTGCAATCATCAATAAGCCGACCGTCTGCTTAAAGTACTGCATTCTGGATAACCTCGTTAGTGCACTGGTTATTATACCGACACTTATCACGGCAGGTAAAGTCCCAAAACCGAAAGCCAACATAGTCAACCCGCTACGAATTATATCACCGGTCGTCGCCGCAAGCGCCAATGCCGCATAGACAAGACCGCAGGGCAACCAACCCCAAATCATACCGAATAAAAAAGCTTGCTTGCGCGTTTTCACCGGAATTAAGCGGCGGCCATACGGCTCGATTAATTTCCAAAAACGGGCACCGGCTTTTTCGATATAAGCAAAACGCGGAAACCATCCCGCGATATAAAGTCCGGCACTGGTCATGATCACAGCCGAAAGTACCTGCAACACCCTATGCCCCTGACCTTCTCCAAAAGGCATCGTCAATATCGCCTCGATAAAGCCTACCAACATCCCGGCCAAAGCATAGCTACTGATGCGGCCCAAATTATAATTCAGCACATAAGGAAAAAGCCTAGCCTTGGAAGTACGGACCTCGGGCTTAAGACTCAGCGTAAGCGTCCCAATAATCGACCCGCACATGCCGATGCAATGCATGCTACTAAACAACCCCATCGCAAAAGCGACAAAATAGGAGGCATTAAAGGGGATAGTATGTTCCATAGGGGGAGAACATTAGCATATTTATTAACTTAAACAATATTTAGTTTTGAAAAATCGAGGGTTTTGACTCATCTTTTTGCGTGTAATAACACAGATCAATTACTTATGCCGTATTATTGAATAACTAGATAAAATCTCATGCGACTATTTTGCGTATTTGCCCAGGAACATTGCCAACCGCAATATCTTGTGCCATCTAATCAGCTTGATATAACCATCGTAGATCAAAATTCGGCACCGGGGTGTCCGTCAAAGGACGCCGTGAATACGCCCATGTAGGCTCTATGCCAGCGCCATGCTGGCAAAGCCTTTGTCGGACACCCGGCACCACCTCGAGCACTGCCGAAATTTGAAGTGCGAAAGGTATACCTTAAGATCCACGCATCATTCAGACTAAATAGTTAAAATCTCATTTAAAAACCGACTGAATTTGCATCTGGATTTTTTCCGCCATCGATTTACGATCTTCGGCATCTCGAATCGGACGACCGACCACGATATAGTCGGCTCCGTTAAGGAAAGCTTGCTCGACACTGACCACGCGCTTCTGATCGTCCTCTTCCCTATTGTCGACCGGCCTAATACCCGGCGTGACAACCAACAAACGATGATCTAACTCCTGTCTTAACATAGACACTTCCAGCCCAGATGAAACAATACCATCGCAGCCGATTTGCAAGGCGCGCTTAGCTCGCGATAAAACCAAATCGCGTATATCGCATTGAAAGCCCAGATCATCGAGATCGCCTCTATCCAAGCTAGTTAAAGCGGTCACCGCCAGTACTTTTAATTGTCCTTTTTCCTTCGCGGCCGCTTCCATAATGGCATCGTTACCGTGAATTGTCGCCAGGTCGACGCCTTTACTACTTAGCGCGCGAATCGCACGCCCCACCGTTGCCGGCACATCAAAAAATTTTAAATCGACGAAAATCTTTTTGTTCTGTTTTTTCAACCATTCGATAAAGCCAAAATAATCCCCTGACATGAAAAGCTCCATGCCGACTTTATAGAAAATCACCGAATCGCCCAATTCTTCGACCAAGGCTTGGGCTTCGGGGATACTCGGTACATCCAACGCCATGATTAAGCGCTCGCGGACAGGAATGGATTTTTCGGAAATAAAAGTTTCGGTCATGAGCAAGTATCGATATGCAATAAGAAAAGCCACTATATTACCGAAACTTAATTCAACAGTGAATGTTAAAATAGCATTCAACTATTCCACCCTGCCAAATGCGCATATCAAACGCGTCTTAACCGCATCTCAACCAAGCATTCAACGCATCTATGATCTTCACTCTGTTGCAAATGGCCGTATTGATCGCTTGCGGCATCGGTTGGCGCTGGCTTTGCCCAGGCGGACTTAGCTCCGAACAAGTTCGACCGGTTTTGACATCGGTAGTCTATTATTTGTTTTTACCTGCAATGGTACTAGAAGTCCTGTGGCGTTCGGACATAGGCGTACAATCTCTACAATATACTTTTCTTGGCACTTCAAGTATCGCTTTTGCAATGATTTGCATTTGGTTAATCGGGCGAGCCCTTAACATTCAACATAAAAAACTTGGCGCGATTATTCTGGTCACTGCATTCCCCAATGTCACCTATCTTGGACTGCCCGTTTTAGAAGAAACTTTCGGTCATTGGGCTCGTTCGGTCGCCATACAGATCGACTTATTTGCTACCGCGCCTTTTTTATTTACTGCTGGCATCATGACTGCCCGCCATTTTGGCGAAAACCATAGCCACAAACACAAACCGATCTGGCTCAATCTCAACGCTCCGCCTTTTTGGGCAGCCTTATTGGCGGTGATTTTAAATCTGAACCAGATTACTGCTCCCGAGTGGTTACTGGGGGTTTTGCAGAAACTTTCGGCCGGCGTCGTGCCGATAATGCTTTTTTCATTGGGTTTGGCATTAAGCTGGCAAAGCATCACTTTGCGTAATCTACCTTATGCTCTGCCGATTATTTTGATTAAACTATTTTTAATGCCGTGGTTTGCCTTGCAAGTATCGGTATTTTCAACGCTGGATGAGGCGCATAAGGCCGCATCTGTCTTGGAAATGGCCATGCCCAGCATGGTATTGGGCATTGTTTTTTGCGACCGCTACCGGCTAGATAGCGCCCTCTATGCCATGGCGGTAACGCTCACCACCGTCTTGAGCATGGTCACTCTACCTTTTTGGTACCGCATCATTACTACAACTTAAGTTCATTTATGAATCCGACCCTAGAAATTTTCTCGCAAGGCGAAGAGATCGTCACCGGACAAACTGTCGATACCAATGCGGCCTGGCTTTCTCAAGCCTGCGTAAATATGGGTTTTACGGTTACCCGACATACCGCCGTCGGCGACCGACTCGATGAGCTCATAGCTCTCTTAAAAGAAATCTCGTCTCGCGCCGATTGCTGTATCTGTACCGGAGGGCTGGGCCCTACATCCGATGATTTAACCGCTCAAGCCGCCTCTTTGGCTTTCTCTATGCCCTTGCATTTCGACACGAAAGCTTTCGAGCAAATTTCCAGCTTCTTTAGAAATAGAGGGCGAACCATGCCGGAAAGTAATCGAAAGCAAGCTTATCTTCCTAGCGGAGCCATACGCATAGATAATCAATGGGGAACCGCTCCCGGGTTTACCTTACAATACAATCGTTGTCGATTTGTCTTTTTACCGGGCGTGCCGTTCGAAATGCAACATCTATTTAATGAATTTGTTAAATGTTTTTTTGAACGTCATTACACTCTCAACCCTAAGCAATTGATCACTCTAAAAACTATCGGTATCGGCGAATCCGACATACAGACGGCTATCGCAGATATTACGATACCTCCGGAAATTCAACTCGGCTTTCGTGCCGGTCCGGATCATATCGAAACAAAATTACTCGCCCCCGCTCAATATCCTCGCCAGAAACTCGACGTGTATATTGATACAATAAAAAGCCGACTAGGTGATTTTATTTTCGGAATCGCTGACGATTGCAACCATTGCGACGATTTGCCTAGCACGATCGATAAAATGATGCGGGACCAACAACGAACGGCGATCTTCATTGAAACCATAAGTCAAGGTCTCATGGCAGCGAAATGCGCGATTGCCAATGACTGGCTTTTAGAGACTCATTATCAACGAAGCCCCGCACATTTCGCCGACCGATTTTCGGTCGCTTTTGACGATATTATGGACCTACCAAGCCAAGCAAAAAGCATCGCAAATGCGGCAAGAAATCAAAGCGGCGCGGATCTTGCCCTTATACAACTCTACAGTGAAGACAACGCAATAGACAAACAAGACTGCACTATTACAATTTACAACGCTTTGTTAAGCCCCGAAGGCTTGCGGCATTCGACTCATACGATCGGCGGCTCCGTTAAGCGAAAACAAAACCAAGCCGCATTGCTGGCATTGGATTTACTACGACGCTATTTACAAAACACAAATTAACATCATGCCTTTAATTCGACTAACCAATGTTTCAATCGCCTACGGAACCCATGCATTGCTGAATAATGCCAATTTTCAACTGGACCCAGGGGAGCGCGTCGGGCTTCTTGGTAGAAACGGCGAAGGAAAATCCACGTTAATGAAAATTATCGCAGGAAACATCCAGCCCGATCACGGCGAAATCTGGCGCCAACCCGAACTGAAACTCGCCTGGTTAGAACAGGCTCCGGAATTGGTTGGAGAATCTACCATTTACGATGCCGTAGCCGCTGGACTGGGCGAATTAGGCCAATGGATAACCCGTTACCATGCCCTGTCTACACAGTTAGATAATGCTGACGACAAAACACTGCAGGAACTTGGCGATCTACAGCATAAACTGGAATCCAAAAACGGCTGGCATTTTCAACAACAAGTCGAATCGACGTTAAGCCGACTAAATCTGCCGGGAGAACTCCCGGTAAAAAGCTTATCGGGCGGATGGAAGCGTCGAGTCGCACTCGCGAGGGCATTAGTCCTCGAACCTGAATTACTCCTTTTAGATGAACCGACCAACCATCTGGATTTAGACAGCATCACATGGCTGGAAGAGCAATTATTAAATTTTCAAGGGGCCGTTTTATTCGTTACTCATGATAGATTCTTTCTACAAAAATTGGCAACCCGTATTGTCGATCTCGATCGCGGCAATCTAACATCCTGGCAAGGGACTTATGACGACTACCTTCGACGTAAGGCATCCGCACTGGAAGATGAAGCCAATCAAAACGCCGAATTCGACAAAAAACTGGCTCAAGAGGAGGTTTGGATTCGCCAGGGCGTAAAAGCGCGGCGCACCCGTAACGAAGGACGTGTTCGAGCACTCAAGAAATTACGCGACGAACGCGCGCAACGCCGCAATGTTCAAGGAACGACCAAATTATCTTTGGATCGCGGAGACACATCGGGTAAAAAAGTCATCGAAGCGACCGATCTTTGCAAAGCTTTCGACGAGAAACCGGTGGTAAAAGATTTTTCAACACTCATTCAGCGCGGCGACAAAATCGGGTTGATCGGTCCCAATGGCGCAGGAAAATCGACACTGTTGAAACTGTTGCTCAAGCAATTAGAACCGGACAGCGGCACTGTCGAACAAGGCACTCGCCTGCAAGTCGCCTACTTCGACCAACTGAGAGAACAACTCGATCCGGAAATGACTGTCGCCGATTCGATTGCCGACGGCAATGATTATGTCGAAATTGCCGGAAACAAACGCCATGTCATGTCATACCTTGGTGACTTTTTATTCGCGCCGGCGCGTGCACGCTCGCCGGTCAAAAGCCTATCCGGCGGAGAAAAAAACCGCTTACTCCTTGCTCGATTGTTCACGAAACCGGCCAACCTGATCATCATGGACGAACCCACCAATGACCTGGACCTGGAAACCTTGGAGTTATTGGAAGAAAAACTGGTCGATTATGACGGTACTTTATTATTAGTCAGCCATGACCGGAGCTTCCTGGATAATGTCGTTACCAGTGTACTGGTTTTCGAAGGCGGCGGCGTCATAAGCGAGCATATCGGCGGCTATAGCGACTGGTTAGCAAACTATCAAAACACCAAAGCCGCAGAAATTGCTGTCAAAAAAACCGAAAGCATTGAAAAAAAAACCAGCAATGACACGCCAAAAAAGAAAAAACTCTCTTATAAAGAACAAAAAGAATTAGATGAACTTCCGGACCTGATCGACCGCCTTGAGTCTGATCACTCAGCCATTAACGAAAAAATCAATTCCCCTGATTTTTATAAAAACGACCCTACAATGATCGCCGACACCCTTGAGAAACTGAAAACTATCGATAAAGAGATGGAACATGCCTTTCAACGCTGGCATGATCTCGAAGCCATGACTCATTAAAAATTAAAATTCATTGCATCATAAGCAATAGTACCTTATCATTGCCCGTTTCCATTCGCTGATGGATTAAATACCGGAGAGATGGCCGAGTGGTCGAAGGCGCACGCCTGGAAAGTGTGTATACGGCAACGTATCGAGGGTTCGAATCCCTCTCTCTCCGCCATCTGATCGATACAAATTCCTTAAAACCCGAAAACTACACGCTATAGTTTTCGGGTTTTTTTATGCCTATTATTCCCTTCTGATTAAAAAACCGTCTAAGAGTAAACCTAAATTCGTCAGCTCAACCATGAACGACATGAAGCTAATGAAGCATTTCAAGAGATTACCTAACGCTCATGAATGCCTGCAATCGCCCCCTCTTCGGAAACGGCATTTTTGTTGCTGAGTTTTTACATATCGAAAAATTAGATAAAAAGTCTCGATCTACGAACTTTCACAATAACATTGCAGCTAACTTTTCGGATGAGGAAAGCTGCACACAAACGAATGACAAGTTATTGAATTAACGTCTTATTCTTCATGGTGAAATGCTTTTTCTAAGTTAAACTTTGTTCAAAAAAACCATAGAATAGGCAGGTTAAACAAATCAAAATAAGCGACACAGTCTGTCGTATAGACCCGCATAATATTTTTCAAATAGTCGATTAACCGTTGAACCATTCTGGAGAAATATCATGCTCACTCCCAAAAAACATCGCATTCCCAGGCAGCGGCAAGCCAAAAACAGCCTGGATCAAAGTTGCTCCCTCACACAATTGAAACAAACTTGGTTCAGCCGGGCTTTATTGATGGGGCAAAACCTCAGGCTACTGGCGAAATCCATTGAAATATATGATGAAATAGTAAACTTGCTAGAACTGGACGAAGTAGACTTCGAGGAGCACAAAACCTCGGAGATACAACGAATCATTAAGAAACAAGCAAGCCATTTCGCCAATCCGATAAGCGAGAATCAGGAAACAGCATTCGTCAATATTGTTCGAATGAAACAGGCTTTCGGTTTCTCCGAGGTGGAAATTCAATTGTTATTATTCGCCAGCATACTGGATCTCGATGGCGAATTTTCCGAGTGTTTCGAAATCCTAGAACGCGTCAGTAATCGGCAGTTCTATCGGACTTTACATAAAATACTCAACGCGCCGGAGAACGATATTATGCAGGCTTTCGATAAACAAGGATTGCTAGCGAAAAGCGGCCTTTTGAAAATCAATCCTGCGGTTGACACCATCCCGGATAAACTCCGTCTATTAAAAGGCATTTCCACGACATTGTTGGACAACCCTAATAAACCGATTGCTGATTTATTCGCTGATTATGTCAGACCGGTAAAAGCAGTAGAATTATCGGCGCGAGATTTTGAACATATAGCACCATCTTATCAACGCTTGAGGAAGTATCTAAGAGATGCGATCGACCAGCAACTAACCGGATGTAATGTCTTGCTCTATGGACCACCGGGCACTGGTAAAACGCAAATGGTACGTAGCCTTTCGGCTGAATTGAAAATCGATCTTTACGAAATCAGCGCAGAAGATGCCGAAGGAGAAACTTTGTCGGGAAAAGAGCGTATATCCGCCTGCCAATTAGCACAATTTTTATTGCAAGGAAAAGCCAATCATTGTCTGCTTTTCGATGAAATCGAGGATATTTTTTCCACTCCGTGGCCAATGTTCTTAGAGCCCGAAAATCAATCAACCGGACGAGAAAAAGCGTGGGTCAACCAATTGCTGGAAAACAACCCAGTGCCCACCTTTTGGCTGAGCAACGACATCACAAGTATCGATCCCGCCTTTATCCGTCGCTTCGACATCGTCCGGCAACTGGATATACCGCCCGCCCCGATACGAAAAAAACTGCTATCCAAGGCATTACGCGGCATAAAAGTGAGTGAAAAATGGCTGAATAACATGGCAAACCTGGAACAGCTATCACCCGCAATTATCGAACGGGCGGCTAAAGTCACACGAGCAATAGGGGAAAACAAAGCCTCTACCAATGAATCTCATTTGCAAGACTTGATCGAGGGCACGCTGAAAGCCATGACTGGTGAGGTGAAAATCAGTCGTCGCCAGGCAGCTGAATTTTACGATCCTGGATTGCTGAATACGGTAATAGATATAGACACAATTAGTGCGGGACTGAAACGATCAAAACAAGCTCGCCTCTGTCTATTCGGCCCACCCGGAACCGGAAAAAGCGCTTACGCTGGATTTTTGGCCGATTATCTGGCGATACCGTTGTTAGCTAAACACGCCTCCGACATTATCGATTGCTATGTCGGCAATACTGAAAAGAACATAGCGCGCATGTTTGAGCAGGCCAAAGACGAAAATGCCTTATTGCTACTGGACGAAGCGGATAGCTTCTTACAGAACCGAAATCATAGTCAACATAACTGGGAAACTACCCAAGTCAATGAGTTGCTGGTTCAGATGGAGCATTTCGACGGACTATTCATTTGTTCGACCAATATGATGGAAAATCTCGATAACGCAGTTTTACGCCGTTTCGATTTCAAAATTAAATTCGATTATTTGAAAACGGAGCAAAGCTGGACGCTATTGCAACATTACCTGGGAACGGCACTGAGCCGGAAGTCGCTAAGCCAAAAACAACGCTATCAACAACAATTGGGGGCGATGTCATGTTTGACACCGGGCGATTTCGCCGCAGTAAAACGTAAGCTGACGGTATTGAATGAAACGAAAAATGTAGAGAAATTTCTGCAAAGCTTGCGTGATGAACTATCATTCAAGCCCGGTGGCCTTAAACGTTCTATCGGGTTTGGGGCTGTGATTTGATGTATGGGTAGGAAATATCCACTTAAGAATAGTAAAAAATAAAGAACCAAATAACGACAATATTTAAAAGTAGAACTTGAACCCAAAGATTAAATTCTATCAATCAAATTCATATAAATAATCACGGAGTCTTAGATGAGTGACGTAGCATTATTAGTAGCAGAATCTCCTTGGTTTATGCCAAAAGATAATTTCGGCCAAGCCTCTGGCTTACCTTTTTTTGAAGGAGTCAAGAAAATCCTTAATTCAAAGTTAGATGATTCACACTTTAATATTTATCATAGCAACTTTTACGACGATACCTCATTAGAACAAGCACTTGATTTTTTAGTGCAAACTAGAGAAAACAAGCAAATCCTCTATTTAGGAGGGCATGGAGATGGGGAATATATTGCTGATGCATCTATCGATAAAGCTTCTGATCTAATCCGCGATCGCGGCAATAATATTAAGGGACTTATTCTTAGCTCTTGTTGGGGAGGAAAAAATGACAAAGTGGCGGCTGCAACGCAATTTGGTTTAAATTCAAAGAGCAATCGAGTGAATTGGGTGAACGGCCCTAATTGGGTACTCGCCTATAGATATCCCGTGTTATGGTTTGAATCCGCTATGATAGAAACCTCGATAGTTTACACCATGGCGAACGCCTATATGAATGGCCGTTTAAATTCTAGGCAGGACATTTTAAATAAATTTATTGACGCGCTCCGCCCTTTTTCAATTGAGGACATAATTGGCCAAGATGATGAGACAAATAAGTGGGATGTCTCAGTAAAAGATACCATTCGTGTTTGGATTAGACCCCAAGGCTCGGATATTCCCAGTGAGGTTACGGAGAGTCTATTTTCAGAATTATCGGAGATCCAAAATTACTAATTGATATTACGCACGGAATAAGATCCATTAACTTACCACAATCTTTTAATCTGTAAGTTATTGGTTATTACTAGTTAGAATCAGTTATGAGAAATCTTAGAAAACCGAATTATTGCCCATCTAATTCAACTGATAACGCTTCATTAAAGATTTTGTTTCCTGGATAAAATACGCCCTTAACCCAATTGGTTCCACAACCTCAACCCGACTTCCAAAACTGCTCAGCCACCAGCGTAATTCCTGGGTATCCAGAATGGTGGCTTGCAGCAAGACTCGCCCATCTTCTTCGGGTGTTAGAATTTGATCTTCCGTTAATGGTGTTTCGTATAAATGAATCACTGCACGCGGTTCGAATAAAGCTTGTAATTGAATCGGTGCATCGCTATGTGGATAAGCAAATTGTTGATCTTTTTCAATGTACTCCTGTAAATTGAATGATTCAGGTCGCATGATCTCATTTTCGAGTAGCTCAGATTTTTGGAAGCGGTGTAAGGCCAATTGTTTAACATCATGATAATTCCATAGCGTACAAACAAGATAAATCACGTTCTGACGATTAACGATCCCCAATGGATTGATGATGTAATCGACGCAGTCTTTGTTCCGTGGAGTATAAGTCGCATGAACTTGCCTGTCTTTCAATAAGCCTTCGTAAATTGTTTGTTGAATCAAAGGGTCGATTGACGGCTTTAATAACTCCGGCCCACGGCTTATGACGGCGACTTTATCTGGCCAACTATGAAGACGGGATTGATTACACGTCGCCAGAACTTCATTCGCACGTTCGAAGTAAGGGTTTAACAGATCCAGTGTAGTCTGCGGCAATATATTATGCAGATAGGACTCCGCCATCCCAAAGGCGAGAGCCGTCACAATATCCATATTCGGTAGATCCTGGATTCGGGCCGACTCTTGCCAGCACCACAAATTTCTCCTACCGTCGATGTCACAGGACAAAGGAAAGGCAATCGAAAGCTTTTCTAGATCACGTTGAATTGTGCGCACATGGATATCGTATCCTTCGCTTGAAAGCACGGCCTTTAGCTCTGGAGTAGTAATTCGACGAGGAAAACGTGGAATCCTGGAAAGCATCAACCATTGTCGATATAAAGTGTCATACGTGCGCGGCATGGGTTAGGTTTCTTATAAAAATTCTAAGTAAATCTTAGCCAATCGAGTAGCATCAAACGGCAATGAATACGTTTTATTGGCGATGCCATTCTATGACAAACCTTAAGGCAAAAAAAAGCCCGTGTTGAGTGATCAACACGGGCTTTAGGATAAGAGCCTGGCAATTCCCTACTTTCACATGGCAAACTGCCACACTATCATCGGCGCTAAGCGGTTTCACTGCCGAGTTCGGGATGGGATCGGGTGGGACACGCTCGCTATGGTCACCAGGCAAACTGGTTACAGCAGGTTCAACGCTAAGCCGTAAGGAATAAGTTGGTATTCTTTAACTCACTCGATACGCTCTCGGCTTCTTGCTTTGAGCCTACTCAAAACTCTTTACTTCAGGTGTTTTCGGTTTTATCAGGGTTTTCGGTCTCTGCCGCTTAGCCTTTCGCCTTGCGCCTTTTACCTTGCTCTTTTCACCTGTTTTTTTGGAAATCTGTACACGTTTTTCGCTCTCTCGCTTTAGCGATTGTCGGCCGTTGTATAACACTCTGGTTTTCAAACCGATTGGGTGTTATATGGTCAAGCCTCACGGGCAATTAGTATCAGTTAGCTTCATGTGTTACCACACTTCCACACCTGACCTATCAACCTGATCGTCTCTCAGGGCCCTTCAGGGGACTCATGGTCCCAGTGAGATCTCATCTTGGGAGAGGCTTCCCGCTTAGATGCTTTCAGCGGTTATCCCGTCCGAACATAGCTACCCGGCAATGCCATTGGCATGACAACCGGAACACCAGAGGTTCGTCCACTCCGGTCCTCTCGTACTAGGAGCAGCTTCCCTCAAATCTCAAACGCCCACGGCAGATAGGGACCGAACTGTCTCACGACGTTCTGAACCCAGCTCGCGTACCACTTTAAATGGCGAACAGCCATACCCTTAGGACCTGCTTCAGCCCTAGGATGTGATGAGCCGACATCGAGGTGCCAAACACCGCCGTCGATATGAACTCTTGGGCGGTATCAGCCTGTTATCCCCGGAGTACCTTTTATCCGTTGAGCGATGGCCCTTCCATTCAGAACCACCGGATCACTAAGACCTACTTTCGTACCTGCTCGACTTGTCCGTCTCGCAGTCAAGCGTGCTTTTGCCTTTACACTCATCGCATGATTTCCGACCATGCTGAGCACACCTTCGTGCTCCTCCGTTACTCTTTGGGAGGAGACCGCCCCAGTCAAACTACCCACCAGACACTGTCCCCAATCCAGATTATGGACCTAGGTTAGAACTTCAAACATACCAGGGTGGTATTTCAAGGTTGGCTCCACACCAACTGGCGTTGATGCTTCACAGCCTCCCACCTATCCTACACAAATAGGTTCAAAGTCCAGTGTCAAGCTATAGTAAAGGTTCACGGGGTCTTTCCGTCTAGCCGCGGGTACACTGCATCTTCACAGCGATTTCAATTTCACTGAGTCTCGGGTGGAGACAGTGTGGCCATCGTTACGCCATTCGTGCAGGTCGGAACTTACCCGACAAGGAATTTCGCTACCTTAGGACCGTTATAGTTACGGCCGCCGTTTACCGGGGCTTCGATCAAGAGCTTCTCCGAAGATAACCCCATCAATTAACCTTCCGGCACCGGGCAGGCGTCACACCCTATACGTCCACTTTCGTGTTTGCAGAGTGCTATGTTTTTGCTAAACAGTCGCAGCCACCAGTTTAATGCTACCCTCTTGGGCTCCATCCGCAAGGGACTTCACCTACCAAGGGCGTACCTTCTCCCGAAGTTACGGTACCATTTTGCCTAGTTCCTTCACCCGAGTTCTCTCAAGCGCCTTAGAATTCTCATCCCACCCACCTGTGTCGGTTTAGGGTACGGCCGCAGATAACCTGAAGCTTAGAGGTTTTTCTTGGAAGCAGGGCATCAATCACTTCGTCTCCCCAAGGGGACACTCGTCATCACGTCTCAGAATTATGGAACCGGATTTGCCTAATTCCACTCCCTACTCGCTTAAACTGCCTATTCCAACAGACAGCTGACCTAGCCTTCTCCGTCACCCCATCGCAGTTACCTCCGGTACAGGAATATTAACCTGTTTTCCATCGACTACGCCTTTCGGCCTCGCCTTAGGTGCCGACTAACCCTGCGTCGATTAGCGTTGCGCAGGAAACCTTGGGTTTTCGGCGTGGGGGNTTTTCACCCCCATTATCGTTACTCATGTCAGCATTCGCACTTCTGATACCTCCAGCCGACTTCTCAATCGACCTTCGCAGGCGTACAGAACGCTCCTCTACCACCTTACTTACGTAAGATCCGTAGCTTCGGTACTATGCTTAGCCCCGGTGAATCTTCCGCGCAAGCCGACTCGACCAGTGAGCTATTACGCTTTCTTTAAAGGATGGCTGCTTCTAAGCCAACCTCCTGGCTGTCTGGGCCTTCTCACATCGTTTCCCACTGAGCATAGATTTGGGGACCTTAGCTGACGGTCTGGGCTGTTTCCCTTTTCACGACGGACCTTATCACCCGCCGTGTGTCTCCCGTGCTCGCACTTGTTGGTATTCGGAGTTTGCATCGGGTTGGTAAGTCGAGATGACCCCCTAGCCGAAACAGTGCTCTACCCCCAACAGTGATACACGAGGCGCTACCTAAATAGCTTTCGAGGAGAACCAGCTATCTCCGAGCTTGATTAGCCTTTCACTCCGATCCACAACTCATCCGAATCCTTTTCAACGGATCCCGGTTCGGCCCTCCAGTTAGTATTACCCAACCTTCAGCCTGGTCATGGATAGATCGCCCGGTTTCGGGTCTAATCCCAGCGACTATGACGCCCTATTCAGACTCGCTTTCGCTACGCCTCCCCTATTCGGTTAAGCTTGCCACTGAGATTAAGTCGCTGACCCATTATACAAAAGGTACGCAGTCACCCATCCGAAGACAGGCTCCTACTGCTTGTACGCATACGGTTTCAGGTTCTATTTCACTCCCCTCTCCGGGGTTCTTTTCGCCTTTCCCTCACGGTACTGGTTCACTATCGGTCGATAAGGAGTATTTAGCCTTGGAGGATGGTCCCCCCATATTCAGACAAGGTTTCACGTGCCCCGTCCTACTCGTTTTCACACTCAGCAAATTTTCGTATACGCGGCTATCACGCTGTATCGCCAGACTTTCCAGACTGTTCTACTAATTTGCTCAATGCTTAAGGGCTGCTCCCCGTTCGCTCGCCGCTACTAAGGGAATCTCGGTTGATTTCTTTTCCTCCGGGTACTTAGATGTTTCAGTTCCCCGGGTTCGCCTCCTTAAGCTATGTATTCACTTAAGGATAATCAGGTTGTCCTGATTGGGTTGCCCCATTCGGAAATCCGCGGATCAAAGTTAGTTTGCAAACTCCCCGCGGCTTATCGCATGCTACTACGTCCTTCCTCGCCTCTTATCGCCTAGGCATCCACCGTATGCGCTTATTCACTTGACCATATAACCCCAATAAGTCTGACGTTATACGGATCAGCTGACATTTTCGCTTTCTGCTTGAGAACTCATTCAGTTCACGTTCGGTTCCGCCTATTTTAATCGCTCCCCTTGCCTTTCGACACGGGCGCTTCTAAACTCGACTTCTCCGTCTGTGTACATGAACTTGTTATTTGTATCTTCTTAGTTTAAATTGCTTTAAACGCTGAATTTACAGTGTACAGATTTCCAAATTGTTAAAGAGCTATTACTGACGTTGTTGTTTCGTCACCAATGCTATACAGTCTTTTCGGGTGTTCGCCGTTAAAACTGTATAGCATTGGTGGAGCCAGGGAGGATCGAACTCCCGACCTCCTGCGTGCAAGGCAGGCGCTCTCCCAGCTGAGCTATGGCCCCTTGGGGGGTCGTGCAAACCAGGCAGTGCTAGCTTGACGGGTGGTCCTTCCGCTTCCAGGCTTGCGCCGCGTTGGTGGGCCTGGGAGGATTTGAACCTCCGACCTCACCCTTATCAGGGGTGCGCTCTAACCAACTGAGCTACAGGCCCAGGCTCGTGACGTCTTCGATCAAAATAATTTGTTGTGGGTACTTATGACGAACGCTTGCTGTCTTTGTAAGGAGGTGATCCAGCCCCAGGTTCCCCTAGGGCTACCTTGTTACGACTTCACCCCAGTCATGAATCACAAAGTGGTAAGCGCCCTCCCGAAGGTTAAACTACCTACTTCTTTTGCAACCCACTCCCATGGTGTGACGGGCGGTGTGTACAAGGCCCGGGAACGTATTCACCGCGACATTCTGATTCGCGATTACTAGCGATTCCGACTTCATGCAGTCGAGTTGCAGACTGCAATCCGGACTAGGACCGGCTTTCTGGGATTTGCTTACTCTCGCAAGTTCGCTGCCCTCTGTACCGGCCATTGTAGCACGTGTGTAGCCCTACCCATAAGGGCCATGATGACTTGACGTCGTCCCCACCTTCCTCCGGTTTATCACCGGCAGTCTCCCTAGAGTTCCCAGCTTGACCTGTTGGCAACTAAGGATAAGGGTTGCGCTCGTTACGGGACTTAACCCAACATCTCACGACACGAGCTGACGACAGCCATGCAGCACCTGTCTCAGAGTTCCCGAAGGCACTCCACTATCTCTAACAGATTCTCTGGATGTCAAGGGTAGGTAAGGTTCTTCGCGTTGCATCGAATTAAACCACATGCTCCACCGCTTGTGCGGGCCCCCGTCAATTCATTTGAGTTTTAACCTTGCGGCCGTACTCCCCAGGCGGTCAACTTAATGCGTTAGCTGCACCACTAAGTCTCAATAAAGACCCAACGGCTAGTTGACATCGTTTACGGCGTGGACTACCAGGGTATCTAATCCTGTTTGCTACCCACGCTTTCGTACCTCAGCGTCAGTTTTAGGCCAGAGAGCCGCCTTCGCCACTGGTGTTCCTTCCGATCTCTACGCATTTCACCGCTACACCGGAAATTCCACTCTCCTCTCCTAAACTCTAGCTGCCCAGTATCAAATGCCGTTCCCAGGTTAAGCCCGGGGCTTTCACATCTGACTTAAACAGCCGCCTACGCACGCTTTACGCCCAGTAATTCCGATTAACGCTCGCACCCTCCGTATTACCGCGGCTGCTGGCACGGAGTTAGCCGGTGCTTCTTCTATAGGTAATGTCAAGGCATCGGGTATTCGCCAACGCTTTTTCCTCCCTATTGAAAGTGCTTTACAACCCTCAGGCCTTCTTCACACACGCGGTATTGCTGGATCAGGCTTGCGCCCATTGTCCAATATTCCCCACTGCTGCCTCCCGTAGGAGTCTGGGCCGTGTCTCAGTCCCAGTGTGGCTGATCGTCCTCTCAGACCAGCTATGGATCGTCGCCTTGGTAGGCCTTTACCCTACCAACTAGCTAATCCAACGCAGGCTCATCTGATAGCGCGAGGTCCGAAGATCCCCCGCTTTCCCCCTCAGGGCGTATGCGGTATTAGCGTGAGTTTCCCCACGTTGTCCCCCACTACCAGGCAGATTCCTACGCGTTACTCACCCGTCCGCCACTCGTCGGCTCCCGAAGGACCGTTACCGTTCGACTTGCATGTGTTAAGCATACCGCCAGCGTTCAATCTGAGCCATGATCAAACTCTTCAGTTTAATATGGTTTGTGACTAAATAAGATCAGTCACCAATCTTGGCTCGACTAAGAATTAAACGTAATCTACTTGAATTAACGTGTTGTTCTTGCGTCGAATAGCTTTAACCGCTAAGCTACCCGCCACAAGCACCCACACAAATTATTTTGATCTGCTTGTTAAAGAGCTGGAAGACTTTCTCTCCCGTTGAGCCCGCCTATTATACAGAGGCAAAACTCAATGTCAAACTTTATTTTCAATCTCTTTCCCCGTCGTTCCGCTGTTTCGCGGCGGGAAAGACGAGCATTATACAGCAACACACCAACCCGTCAAGAGTTTATTTTGCTTTTTTCCAAATAAAGACAGCTCACCCGCCAGCAATAAACTCTAACCATTTTATTTAACTAACTATTTTGACTCTAGCAAACTTCCTTTTACCCACCTGATAAACATGCTCAGACCCTTTTGCGACATACAATTTATTGTCAGAGACCTTTTCACCGTCTATCTTAACTGCGCCTTGCTTAATCATACGCAGAGATTCCGACGTACTCCCGGTCAATCCGGCATCCTTTAATAAATTCGCAATCGGATATCCTTCATCCATCGAAGCAAGCGTCAATTCCTCCATTTCTTCCGGCATCTGCCCCTTTTGAAATCTAGCTTCGAAATTTTCCAAGGCTTTTTGTGCAGCCGATAAACCATGGAATCTTTCAATTATTTCCTGGGCCAAGCTGACCTTACAGTCTCTCGGATTAGCACCTTCCTGACATTGCGCCCGCCAACGATTGATTTCATCAACCGACCTGAAGCTCAATAATTCGAAATAGCGCCACATCAATTCGTCGGAAATTGACATGATTTTTCCGAACATATCATCCGGGGCATCCGCGACACCTATATAGTTATTGAGTGATTTGGACATTTTCTGGACACCATCCAAACCTTCCAAGATCGGCATAGTCATGACGACTTGAGGTTTTTGCCCATATATCTCCTGCAATTGCCTTCCTACCAGCAGATTGAATTTTTGATCGGTACCTCCCAACTCGACATCGGCCTTCATCGCAACCGAATCATATCCCTGTATTAATGGATATAAAAATTCATGTATCGCGATCGGCTGCCCGCCTTTATAGCGCTTACTGAAATCATCTCTTTCGAGCATTCTTGCCACGGTATGCTTTGCGGCCAATTGAATTAATTCAGCCGGAGTCATCGCATTCATCCAACTCGAATTGAATAAGACCAAAGTCTTGGAAGGATCAAGTATCTTGAAAACCTGTTCCTCATAAGTCTTGGCATTTTCAATGACCTCATCACGCGTCAGAGGTTTGCGCGTTACGTTCTTTCCGGTCGGATCCCCGATCATGCCTGTAAAATCGCCAATCAAGAACAAGACTTCATGCCCGTAGTCTTGAAATTGCCTTAATTTATTGATCAGTACGGTATGCCCAAGATGCAAATCAGGAGCGGTTGGATCAAAACCAGCCTTGATTCTGAGCGGACGCCCTTCCTCCAGTTTTTTCATCAATTCAGATTCAACCAGAATTTCCTCGGTTCCTCTGGAAAGATACTTCAATTGATCTTGCAATTTAGCCTCCTTTTAAGAAAACATTAATCTAACTGTAATACTGTTGCATTGACGTGGCAAAATATTCTCAGTATATCAGCTATAATTACAGATAAAACTACTTCTCACCCCCAACTTTACTGAACACTTCCACTATCGCATAAAGACTCGTGAAAAATAGAATTTATAAATCCTTGTTTTTAGGAATCAGCTCCGCTGTCGTTGCAAGTGCTAGCTATGCACTTATCACCCCTGAAAGCAAAGTCAGATCGGCCGACATAAACGCCTTTACCAATAATGTTTTTTTAATCGGAACAAATAATCCGTTTAACGATAACCTCGCGTTTAAATTCGACGATCTCGGCGAATCATCCGATTTCAGGTCAATCGAACATATTATTGAAAGAGGCGAAAATCTTTCCACGATCTTTTCCAAACTCCACCTAAATAAATCCGATCTACATCAGATTATTCATGCCAACGAAGCAGGCCGTGAGTTTGCAATGATTTCCTCCGGCAAGACACTTCAAGTCAAAACGACACAGAGCGGTGAACTGACCGAAATTTCATACCAAAAAAGCCCAATTGAAACCGTCAAAGCTGTACGCGAAAACGACACATTCAATGTCGAGATTTCGAGCAAAACCACCGAAACAACAATCGCCAGAACCGTCGGCACCATTCGTAACTCTTTGTTTTACGATGGAAAGCGCGCAGGGTTGAGCGACAAATTGATACTACAACTCGCCAACATCTTTGCTTTCGATATCGACTTTGCATTAGATATCAAAGAAAACGATACCTTTTCTGTCGTCTATGAAAAACATATTGCGGAAGGCGAAGAAGTCGGTTCCGGCAATATTCTTGCTGCCGAATTCAATAATCATGGCAAGGTTTATCGTGCCGTCCGTTTTCAGGAGAATTCCGGCTCCGCACAATATTATCGACCCAATGGCGAAGGTTTACGTAAAGCCTTTGTACGAACGCCGGTCGACTTTATCCGTATCAGCTCACCTTTCAATTTAAAGCGCAAGCATCCTATCTTAAATAGAATCCGCGCTCACAAAGGTGTTGATTATGCGGCCAAGACCGGAACTCCGGTAAAAGTGACCGGCGATGGAAAAATACAATTCTTAGGAAGGCAAAACGGTTACGGACGCGTGATCATCGTCCAACATGATGACAACCGCTACAGCACACTTTATGCTCATCTCTCGGCATTCAATAACCGCTTCAAGCAAGGAGGCACTGTAAAGCAAGGCGATATTATCGGCTATGTCGGTCAATCCGGCTTGGCTAGCGGCCCTCATCTGCACTACGAATTCAGAGTAAACGGTGAACATCGCGATCCGTTATCGGTAGCCTTGCCAAACTCGATGCCGATCAGCCCTTCTTTGCTGGAAAAATTCAAAGCCGATACGAAGCCTCTCATAGCACAACTGGACCAAGCAAGAAACAGCTTACTTGCACAGAAGTAACGGGGCATCACAATTTCAATGACCGAGCTCTATATTGGCTTAATGTCTGGGACCAGCATCGACGGCATCGATGCTGGTCTTGTCGATTTTAGTAGCGGCCACCCTGAGTTCATCGCCTTCGAATACCACCCTTTTCCTGACCGGATCAGAACCGAGCTGACTGAAATTACTTCTTGCGATCATCCTGTTCTGCTAAAAAATATCGGCAAGCTTGACTCGCAACTGGGTAGTTTATTCGCACAAAGCGCACAGCGTTTAATCGCTAAAGCTGGCTTTTCTGCTTCAGATATCGCTGCAATCGGCAGTCACGGTCACACCCTTTTCCATGCACCAGAGCCGAACACCCCTTTTTGCCTACAAATCGGCGATCCCAACATCATCGCACAAGTCACAGGGATTACTACCGTAGCCGATTTTCGCCGTCGTGATATAGCCGCCGGAGGACAAGGCGCGCCTCTCGTTCCGGCTTTCCATCAAGCTTTATTCGGCTGCCCAAGTGAAAACCGTGTGATCGCCAATATCGGCGGCATTGCCAATATAACGATTTTGCCAAAAGACTCGTCGAAACCTGTCATAGGTTTCGATACCGGGCCCGGCAATACATTAATGGATACATGGATAAAAAAACATCAAGAAAGTCATTTCGACCATAACGGAAACTGGGCCAGAACAGGTCAAGTCAATAAGCGCCTGCTCTCGCAGCTAAAAGCCGACTATTATTTTAAGAGCACAGCACCCAAAAGCACGGGGAAAGAATATTTTTCACTGGCTTGGCTAACTAAACACCTCCGCGAGTTCTCGGAACAAAAACCGGAAGATGTCCAGGCATGCTTATGCCAATTAACAGCAGAAACCATTTGCGACGGGATCCGCGATTATGCCCCTTGTACAGACAAAGTATTAGTTTGCGGGGGCGGCGCGCGCAATAGCTATTTATTGGAAAAACTGCAGGACAATTTGAATTGTCCCGTATTATCGACCGAAGAGTACCATTTACATCCCGATCATGTGGAAGCAATTGCTTTTGCTTGGTTAGCCAGACAGACCATGAATAGCCTGCCCGGCAACCTTATGTCGGTTACCGGTGCAAAACAGCCGGTAATTCTGGGAGGAATCTATCCCGGGCGCGCCGCATTATGCGGAAAATGACGATCCGCAACCGCAAGTCGTAGTCGCGTTAGGGTTGCGTATCACAAACTGAGCGCCGGAAATATCTTCCTTGTAATCGATTTCGGCACCCGTTAAGTATTGAATGCTCATCGAATCGATCAAAACCGTCACGCCGCCGTTTTCGACTTGCGTATCATCTTCATTTACTTCCTCATCAAACGTAAAGCCGTACTGAAAGCCCGAGCAGCCTCCACCCGACACATAAACTCTCAACTTGAGATTGTCGTTGCCTTCCTCGGCAATTAAATCGCCGACTTTCGCAGCGGCGCTATCGGTAAAAATAATTGGTTCAGCCATAAAGTTTCTACTATCGAAATTAAAAAGTTATCAAAGTATGACAATCCCTAGTGTTTTAGTCAAGATTTAAGGATAAAGCGCAGGAATCCTCAGCCCCTCAGCTTCATCAAAACCGAACATTAAATTCATATTTTGCAACGCTTGCCCGGAAGCCCCTTTTACCAGATTATCAATCACGGATAACACCACCAACATCCGCTCCCCTTGGGGCTGATGAACGGCAATTTGACAAACATTGCCGCCCCTAACATTGCGGGTATCCGGGTGCGATCCATAAGGCAACACATCGACAAACGGCTCGTTGATATAGCGTTGTTCATAAAGTGCTTGAACGGCTTCTCCGTCTTCTAGCAATGGCGCATACAAGGTGGCATGAATACCTCGTATCATCGGTATTAGATGAGGAACAAAAGTCAAACCTACAGACCTTTTAGCGATCCTCTCCAAACCCTGGATTACTTCGGGTAAATGACGATGACCGTTTGCCGCATAAGCTTTAAAACTCTCGCCGGCTTCACTCATCAAGGTCGTCAATTGCGCTTTTCGCCCGGCACCGCTAACACCGGACTTAACATCGGCAACCAACCGATCGACCTCGACCAAGCCTTGCTCAATCAACGGCAAAAAACCTAATTGCACAGCAGTCGGATAACAACCCGGGCACGCAATCAAATTAGCATTTTTGATCGCTTCGCGGTTGACCTCCGGCAAACCGTAAACGGCTTGTTCGATCAGATCAGGGCAGGCATGCTCCATGCCGTACCATTTTTCCCATTGTTTTGGATCTTTCAAACGAAAATCAGCCGACAAATCGATGACTTTGACACCCCGCGCCATCAATTGTTCAGCCATCAACATGGCAGTACCGTTCGGCGTCGCAAAAAATACCGCATCGCAATCAGATAATCTCTCGACTTCCGGGGCGCTAAAAACCGTATCGATAAAACCGCGCAAACTCGGATACACTTCATCGACTCTTTTGCCCGCATCATTTCTCGATGTCACGACAGAGACCTCGACTTTCTTATGTAAAGCCAAGAGCCGCAGCAACTCCACACCCGTATAACCGGTGCCTCCAACAATACCTACCCGTACCATCAACTTACCTCACCCGATTGATCTGAAAATTAAATCATTGTGCCAATTTCATCATATATACACTTCGCGCTTCAAATTTAGGCATTTCCGCATGGAAGTACCAGGCCGTTAGGATTTCGTCCTGGAGCTATGAGCTTTGTCGAAGGTTCGTTAACTCGCTTGACAGGACGCCGTGAATACATTCCTGTGCTTGACCGAGGCTCCCTGCCGGCGACACCTGTCGATCAAGTTACCAAACACCCCATAAAATAGGGAAGTTATCTTCGACCAAATCCTTAGGCAGATTCACTCGGTTCTAAAAATTGACCAGACAGTGTATATCCAACAACGAAATCGGCTTGTTAATGGCTGACATTTTACAGGATATCTGTTTCGGTTCAGTCGAAATTATTTTTCATGAAGAATGGGCATATACCTTTCGTACTTTAAATTTCGGCGATACTGAAGGAGGGACAGGCATGAATGCTGGCATAGAGGAGCTTACAGGAATGTATTAACGGCGTCCTTTGCGGGTTACCCCGGTGCCGAATTTTGATCTGCGATAGGTATAATTCGCGCAGTTGAACGAGAAGGATCGAAATCAATGCGTTTTTCAAGCAGCCGATTTTCTCATTTTTTTGCGCTTTCGAATCCGAGTCAAAAATTCGCGGTTACGCTCATTCTGAAACTGACTGGTTCGACGGGATGAAAATGGATGTCTTCTACAGGGGTTGTCTCACCTCGCATTTGCGATTCGTAGTAGTAGTCGATTGCGCTGTCTTTGCGGTCGAGGATATTGAACACTTCGGCCTGCACGGTCCAGGTCTTATCGAAACGGTAACCGAGCATCGCCGATAACAAAACCGTCGAATCCGAACGGGCGCTGTTGTCTTCAATCAACGGTCTCGGTCCGAAATAACGCAACCTTGGGCCGCCGAAGAAACCGCCGTAAATATCGTGAACCGTGGCACCGGTTGCGATCACGCTTTCAATCGCACCGGGAATACGATCGCCGGCCGGATCGTTACCGCGAAAACGCGCTTTCGAAAAACTGAAATCGGCATCGAAGGTCAGCCAATCGGTCGGCGAATAATAATTCGCCCATTCGACGCCAAAACGGCGGCTCGGACGGCTAGTTTCGGTCGTTCCCGCATCGCCGACAAACAACAATTCGGAATCGATATCGAGCCACCAAACCGACAGCGTACTTTGCAATCCTTTAAACCAGGTCGTGCGCAGCCCCCCTTCGGCTCCGTAAGTACGAACCAACGGCACGGCGCGTTTGATCGGGTTACCGCCTCCATCGACGGTATCGCCGCTCACAGGATCGACACGCTGATTGATACCGCGCGCATCGTTACTGTGAAAACCGAGACCGCCGTTCAGGTAAAGCTCGGTATCCGCCCAAGGCCCGAATACGATACCGGCTTTCGGACTAACGATGCCGTCGGTACGCGTACCGTTGTTTTCGGACCGGTTACTGTCGGATACGTCGAATTGAAAGCCGTCGAAACGAACGCCCAATTGCGTTCTCAGCCAGGATGTCCAGCGGGTCTTGTTTTCGAAATACGGACTGACATTGGTCACGCGCACATCGTCGCTGCGAACGATATCCCACTGCTGCCGCGCCTCGGTCAACAGCAAACCGTTACGGATCGAGTCGTTTCTCACCTGCAGACCGATTGTGCTATCGGAGTCGAAAGCGCCGATTTTATGAAAAAACGTGTGGCTTGCGTTCAGACCGGATGTCCAGCGCTTATCGGGCTGAGCGAATTGGTCGCCGCGGTCTGGATCTTCGAGAAAATAGGTAAAGTTCGAGTACAGATCGAGTTCATGATAAATTCCGTAAACCGTCAGTTTGGATGCCGACGCCTCGTCTTGACGATGCCATTCGCCGGTGATGCTGTATCGCCGACTGCTGCCGCCGTCGGTTGGATCGAGCGTGCCGAAACGCCCGATCGTTCTGGAGTCGACCGCGCGCCGGGGGATTTGGTCGGTCGCGTTCCAGTCGGCTTTATAGGCCATAGCGGTAACGCTCCAGCCTGAGCTTTCATACTCTTGACTGTAGCGAAGCAAGCCGTTGAATTTCAAATAATCGTTGCTGACCGTCCACGGCCCCCCGTTATGAACGATTTCGCCGCCATAAAGCAAATTGCCGTCACCGAGCCTGTGCGAACCGGCCGACAGCCCCCGATAATAATCGAAACTACCGCCGGTAAATCGAGCGATATGTCCGGGCAAGGTATTGGCATAGCGTATATCGGCGGCACCGGCACTGGAAAAGTCACCGTTTTCGGCGTAGTAATTGCCTTTTTGATAATGGATCGTGGCTATCAATTCGGGAATCAGAAAGTTGGTATCGGTCCAACCCTGACCGTGTGCGTGCGAAACTAAATTCACCGGCACGCCGTCGATCTTGGTTAAAAAATCGGTGCCGTGATCGAGATTGAAGCCTCTTAAAAAAAACTGATTCGATTTTCCTTCGCCGCTATGCTGCGATGCGATCAGGCCGGGCACCGTTTCGAGTATCTCGCCGGGCCGAATGATAGGCCGGTACTGCAGCTGCTCTTGCCCGACATTACCCTGCGATGCGCTGTCTGCGATACCGACCAAAGAATCGCCGCGTTCGGTCACAACCATCTTGGGAAGTAACTCCAACTGCATCGTTTCGGATTCGATATCCGAACCGCTATCTTCATCATCCGCAACCGCCTGTGCATGAACCGATGTCCCGAACACAGTTGCGAACGCCAAAACAGCCAAGCGCACCATTATGATGCCGGTACCGTGCAATAATAGTGTCGCGGTAACGAATCCCAAGGCAAACGACAACAAACCGGCCGAGGCCGGCATTTCTTGTCCGTGAGCGTAGCCGTGAAAAAATGCGAAAAACATCACGACCGAAATACTCGCAAGCGCCGGTACGCAAATTCTGCGCAAAACCAACAACCCGAACACCGCGACCGACAAAAGAATCATCGGCTCGACGCCCCAAACCGGCAGCCCTGCAACGCCGATTAGACCGCCAAGACACATCACACCGACAAATGCCAACGGCAATTGCCATACAGAGTTACCTTTAAGCTGCGAGGCCCAAATGCCGACAGCCAGCATCGTCAACAAATGATCCCAACCTTCAAGTGGATGACTGAAACCGCTAAGCCAACCGCTGCTGTCGATATCCTGGAGATGTGCTTTGGCACAAAGCGGAAACAACATCAACGGCAGACAAAACGACCACACGGTCCAAGCGGATTTCTTGAAAAGAAAATTCATTCTATACCTTTGTTATTAACAACCGTTTTCGAAAGTTATATCTTTGCTAGTCAAATTTCGGCACAGGGCGATCGGAGCCCCTCGACTGTTATACCCATCGTAGATCAAATTCGGCACCGGGAGCCCGTCAAAGGACGCCGTGAATACATCCATGTCGGCTCTATGCCAGCATCCATGCTGGCAAAGCCTTTACCGATCACCCCGGCGCCTCTTTAAGCATCGCCGAAATTTGAAGTGCGAAAGGTATATATACGGCACATCAACAACAGCAATTCCCAGTTTGAGCATTTTCGCCGATCTTAGGGTGTGGGGTATGCCTGTCGAGGAACGCCGTAAACCCATCCATGGGGGCTTGGCGGCAGCTAAGCGCCCAGGATGGTGTGAATGCAGATTTTGCAGGAGCAAAAATCTGCCCCTGCTGCCGACATCCTCGCCAAGCACACCCCACACCCTTTTTGGTCCCCAAATTGGGAATTGCTGCCATCAACAAAGCCGACGATTTTTCAGTATGAAAAGGAGTAAGATAACGAAAATTGAATCATTTGTTTTGCTAACTCATTGACCGGCCGTGACAACCCCAAATGATCGCGTAGTGTCGCTCCCTCGTATTCGGCACGGAATAAGTTTCGAAATTTCAATTCTGGAACGACTAGATCTACAAAATCGTCAAATCCTCCGGGGAAATATGGCGGTATGATAGCAAATCCGTCAGCGGCTTCGCCTATAAACCAATCCTCTAGCTGATCGGCAACTTGCGTTGCTGTGCCGATTACGACTCGATGATCGCAATCATTAAGCCTTCGAAATAGCACCGACTCGACTTCCATCAACTCTCTAATCGGTTCTATAGAGGCATTCCGGAAACCGTTATGATTGAACCATTCCGGTAATACTTGTTGCAGTCTAGATTCTGTAGTCCTTTCCCTGTCGAGTTCGGAATTAAACGACTCTAATCTTTTCTCCGATTGTCGTGACTCCTTGAGTAAATGATATTTTTCATGAGCAGCCTCGGTTGTCTCGGCAACAACAGGTACCACACACGACACAACTTTTAGCTGCGAAGGACACTTACCGAAATCAAGCGCTTTTTCTTTTAACTTGGAATAAAACAGCCTTGCCTGTTGTTCATTATTCTGTCGAACCAAAACCACTTCAGCACTCCGCGCCGCCAATTCAATATCCCTGTCGGATAAGATATTTTGAACCAGTACCGGTTGATCATAAGCGGTTCGTTCCATGCCTGCCGCATCCAACTTGTTGCTTTTATCGACAACCCCAAGTAAATCATTACTTCCATCTTCAACTTCCCACATTGCCCACAAAGAAGTTACTAAGTCGATATAATCGCGAGTTCGCTCCGTAAGAATATTTCGATCATTATTATTTTCCGTCCCGGGATTCCAACCGGCCCGCCCTCGACTGATATGAGCGAGGGAGGAAAAAGAACCTGCCAAGCCATAAGGATCAGAGTAGTCGCAACATGCCGGCGCCACCAAACCGATCCGATTGGTAACATGTGCCAACGAAATCAATAACTTTACCGATTCATCATCCTGAGAATGACAGAACAATGACTCATCGGAACGCATAAAGACTGCATCAAATTTAGCTTGCTCGGCCTTTACCGCAACACGCTGGCAATCTGAAAGATCCCAACCGCAGACACCCCGCCCCTGTCGTCGCCTATTCGACAAATGACTATTGCCCGTTGGTAAAAAAACGCCCAGTTTCATTTGCCGCATGAATGCCCAAGCCTCATCGTTATCAATCTCCTAACCCATTAATTAGACTGTAAACCGATGCTCCGCGAATCAACTACACCGGTTATTATCAATAGAGACAGCAAAGATAATGCCAGTATTTTTTTACCAGTTGATGACACCCTATGGAAGTTAGCAGTAACCGAGCATTTTGGCTTTATGGTATCTAAAATCGTCGCTTTAGCTCCATTTTACATGCCCCAATTTTGTGCCAAATACCTTATTTTGATTACCAACGACCATTTTCACATATCGCATTTCGGCGTTGAACTTATAAGGAGAGATGAGGGGTTGCCCAGGACGAACGAATTAAAACAATAATTATATCAATACGATATATGATTGCTTAGTGCATTCAGTCAATTTGATAAAGCTTATAGCACATCCCGGATGCCCGTTAGGCCGCGCCGAGTACTGGCAATTTTGCCGACAAGCCTCGACAAAGTCCCTAGCGTCAGGAAATCATTTATTGCAAAACCCATAATCATTAGAATAAATCAAACTCTCGGACCCGCAATTTTTCACTTACGGTTTGAACGCTTGGCTTTAAAGGTATTGATCTAATCCGTATCGACTTCTGTTGTCTTGTTTTCAAGGGTTCAATCGTTTTTTGCTCGGCTATTTGAACAGGCAATTTGCGCTGTTTAACCGGAAATGTCCGAGGAATGGGGTATTGCGGCAATAACACCGAAACTGGCACTAGTTCGACTCCGATTCGCTCCAAGTCCGACAATTTTTCCCGTAAAATCTTTAATGTGTTCACTCTCGGATGCCCAATTGCCACGGCATAACCGCGCCGTTTAGCGATCGAAATAAGCAACTCGAACTGCTCGCGGATCTTTGCTTCAGAATTCACATGATCCAAAAAAACATCCCGACTCAAAGCAGGGACTCGATGAGCATCCGCCACTTTTTTGGCTACCGACTGATCGGTCGTCACGCTGTCGACAAAATACAAAGCATCGGGCTTGCTCGCTAAGACCTCCATAAGCCAGCCCATTGTTACCGAATCACGCGTCAGGGCGCTGCCCATGTGATTATTGACCCCCGAAATACCCGGAACAGCCGCCAATTGCGCCGAAAACCGAAACACAACTTCATTGCGATCCAACGATACGGTTAGCCCGCCGGCCCCCACAGGTTTTTCGCTTAGTGCCTGCATTGGCGCATGTAACATAATTTCCTTACCGTGACGTGATGCCATTAATGCCAAACGCTTGGAATGCAAAGCAAACGGCAAAAACGAATATGTGATATTACCGGGCAATTCGATTGCGGCAGCACCGATTTCGAGACTATTGCCCATGTCGTCGATAATGATGGCGATGCGCGAACGTTCATTTAACTCTGCTGCGGCCGGATGCCAGACAATAAAAAACCCCGACATTCCAAAGATTAATAAACCGATGAAATGCCGGGGTCTCATGCGCCGATCGAAACGTTAATTCCGCAAAATTGCGATCCCTTTCAGCAGCATCAAAGCTTCATGAAGCGGATAATCGGTAATTTCCAATTTGCTTTTCTCTTGATCTTGCTCTGTATCCTTTGTCTCCGGTTTCTTTTTAGACCGGTTACCATTAGTTAAATGGCGCGACAAATCGGCTTCTTTAACCGGCTTAAAGTCAGGTCCCTCGACGGACTCCAGTTTAAAGCGGTCTAATTGTATATCCGGTTCGATGCCTTCGGCCTGAATAGAGCGTCCTGAAGGAGTAAAATAACGCGCGGTAGTCAACTTGACTGCCGCTCCGCCGCTGGTTGGCAGAACAGTTTGTACCGAACCTTTACCGAACGATTTCTCGCCCATAATTACCGCTCGCCGGTGATCCTGTAAAGCACCGGCTACGATTTCAGATGCCGAAGCGGATCCCGCATTGATCAATACCACAATAGGCGCGCCATCGAGCACATCGTCCGGAGAGGCATTAAAGCGCATCTCGGAATTTTCAATACGTCCTTCGGTGTATACGATAAGGCCTTTATCAAGAAAAGCATCGCTGACGTCAACGGCTGCATTCAGGACTCCACCGGGGTTATTGCGCAAATCTAACACCAACCCTTTCAATTTACCGGCGTTTTCCTTTTCCAACTCAGCAATGGCCTTGCGTAAACCTTCTCCGGTCTTAGATTGAAAGCTACTAATTCTAAGATAGCCGTAATCTTTTTCGAGAAGTCGGCTTCTTACACTTTTAACCTTGATAATGTCCCGAGTGATCTCAATTTTCAAAGGCGCTTCCTCGCCTTCGCGCATAATGGTCAATACTATTCTGCTACCCGGATCACCTCGCATCAATTTTACGGCATCACCCAGAGACATCCCTTTAACCGGTTGATCGTCTAAGCGGACAACCAAATCTCCGGCCCGCACTCCGGCTCGTTGAGCCGGCGTATCATCAATCGGCGATACGACTTTGACAAAACCGTTTTCCATCGTGACTTCAATGCCCAAACCGCCGAATTGTCCCGTTGTACCTTCTTGAAGCTCCTTGTACTGATCGCCGGTAAGGTAATCCGAATGCGGATCGAGCCCGATCAACATGCCGCGAATTGCATGTTCGAGCAACTGTTTGTCAGTTACCGGCTCGACATAATCGCGCTTGATGCGCCCAAAGATTTCGGTAAAGGTCCGAAGGTCCTCGAAAGGCAGCACCTCGGTCTCCGGCGATCGACTACCTCGCTCAGCAAGGACATTACCGCCAACGCTGATAAAAATGCCCAGGAACATTCCCAGAATCAAAACCCATAAACTTTTTTTCTGCATAGCCCTAAAAACTCCAAACTTCTGATTTCCGATTTAAATAAAACATTTATCCTGTGCGATCCTGATCTATTTTACGGCACCACCGAACCGGATCGACGGGCTTGCCATTCTTGCGTATACCAAAATACAGACCTGCCTTGCTTCTACCACCGCTTTTACCGACCGAGGCAATTACATCGCCTGGTGCGACTCGGTCGCCGACCGATTTATAAAGGCTTTGATTGAACGCATAGAGCGTCATATAACCATTACCGTGATCAATGATCGTCAACAAACCATAACCTCTTAACCAATCGGCGAATACTATCTTGCCAGCGGAAACCGCTCTTATTTCCGTACCTTCGCCCGCACCGATCAAAACTCCGTCCCAGCGACTTCCCAACCTAGGGCTACCGAATTTTTTCACTAATTGACCTTTAACAGGCCAAGGCAAGTCTCCTTGCGAGGATGCGAAAGGCTTAACAGGCCAATCGACCAGCTCTTGCTGCTTTATGACCGGTTTTCCCGGTTCCGGTTCAAACGGCTGTTTAATCGCCGCTTGTTGTAAGCCATTAACCAAATTTTGTAATCGAGCCTCACCTTCCCGCAATTGACTCAAACGAAGCTTACTGGAGGAATAATCTTTTTCCAGACGAGTTAGCAACTCTTTTCTTTGCAACCGGCTTCTGTCCAAAGCCTCTTGCTCGGTTTTTTTTAGCTGCAAGGTCTGCTCGAGTAATTGACTTTCCTTCAGATTTTCTCGTTCCAGCTCGTTGATATCCATGACTGCTTGCCCGATTCTTGCCAATTTCTCCAGCCGGGCTTTATTTAGATATTCATAATAAACCATAATACGACTGGATAAAGCCGGATCTTCCTGGTTAAGCATCAACTTCAACTTTTCTTTACGGCCCATCGCGTACGCGGCCTTAACTTGATGCCTTAGCCCTTCATTTTGCTCAGCAATTTCAAGTTGCAATAAACGCGTTTTTTCGCGCAAATCTTTAATTTTTCGTTGCTTGCTATCGATTTGGCCTTGCAATTGTTTCAGGGTTGCGACGGTCTTGCCATAATATTTTTCAATTTCCGCCAACTGAGTCAACAACGCGCCTTGCTCTTTTTCAATACGCTTTATATTTCGATTGACTGCATCGATTTCGGCTTGAATTTTAACCAAGTCCCGATTTTTTTCTTCCGCTACAATCTGATCAGATAAACCGCTCAGCGCCAAGCAAATAAAGCCGACGAAAATTTTATTCATAAAGCCCTTCAAGCCTCTGCAAAAATGAGGATCTTTCCGTCATGTCAAACGACTGCAGCATGCCAGTACTCGTTAACTTTGACAAAACCAAACCGGATGAGTAATCACCCTCTGGCAACAGCTGTAAAGCTTTATTCATTCTAAACAAATCCTGCGATGCAGAGCAGATGCAAACGGCACCCACAACTTCGGCTCTTATATTACCCAACGAACCAGCACTAAAGCCTACTACACTTCCCAAACATTTCAATAACGCCATCGGATATTCTTCTTTACGCAACCAATCCCTTAAGAAGACATTGATCTGTGCAATAACAATTTTCGCTCCCAACCTTTTGGCCGTAACCAACAGAAAACAAAAGAATCGATCGATTTACGCCTCAATAACATCTTTCTTTCAGCTCATTGGATAAATTGAAGTAGAATGAGTCACATTCGGTCACAAAAGACCAAGGAACGTGTATTTTATAACTCTCGCAATCGATAGATATTTTTGATCTTTTTCAAACAGATACATAGCTTAGCCTTAGCTTAACGTCTGTTTGCGCCCATTGAATACGAACTAAAATCATGGCGTCGGTTGCGTAACTTGTTCCATGCCCGTTTCTTATGGCGTGTTTGTCTTAATCGGTCAAAATGATTGAAAAGCTCAGCTCATTTTGTTAGATTTACCGGCTATTTTAATTTCACGGTTAATAGCTAGATCCGGTTTATCACTATATTATAGTAATACACGTTAGCGATTGTTGTGTATAAATATACTTCGTGCGGTCACATTTGCTGGTAGGCTGACGCGCTCTTTTGTCCGATAGCGGCCTTGCTTGCATGAATGTAGGCAAGAGGAGTGGCAGCTCTGTAAAAACAGTCATATTGCCTAGCTTAGGAACGAGCATGAAATAACTTAGACAACTGTTGGAGGGGGTTTGGTGGCTCGATGGACAGGTGTCGGCGGCAGGGATAGCCGCCGTCAAGCCTACATGGACGTATTCACAGCGTCCTGTCAAGCGAGTCACCAAACCGCCACAAAGCTTACTACTTGTATAAGTTACTTTGTGCATATTCCTTAACGCCTGTTTTATCACCTTGCTTTCGATCAAAAAAGCATTGCTGCAAAACCCAACACGATAACCGGCCGAAATATGATTCACGATACCCTGAGACCCCACTGCCTGATTTTTTAAGAATCGATACTCCATGGATCATGACGAAGATCATCTAATCAACAACGACGCGGAAATTGACCGGGCAGCCCGCTGTCTGAAAGCCATGTCCCACCCCCTTCGTTTGAAAATACTCTGCGTCCTCGGCAGCGAATCCATTAACGTTCAGGACATAGTCGAGCAAGTCGGAACCAGCCAAAGCAACATCTCTCAACATTTGTCGATTCTAAGAGAAAAAGGCATTTTAGGCTCAAAAAAAGAAGCCAACCGGGTTTTTTATTACATCGACGACGAACGCATGCTGAAACTCATTAAAATGATGCGTGACGTGTTTTGTACCACTTGCTAACTCAACCGTTTTTCCTTCACCTTAATTTCTAATCTTATTACCTTACCAATCACCAATGGATCGTTTAATAGAGTTCATCTTAAATCATTATTTATTGTCGCTGGCACTAGCGGTCGTCACCTTCCTGCTGATTCAAGATTTATTTGAGAGCATGTTCAATAAATTCAAAGCACTCTCCCCTTTATTGGCAGTCGTAAAAATGAATGCCAGCGACGCGATCATCATCGACGTTCGCGAGCCGCATGAATTTATTAAGGGCGCTATCGAAAATGCCGTCAACGTGCCGCTCGGTAAACTGGAAAGCCAACTTGGCGAACTCGCTCACCACACAGACCACCCGGTCATCGTTGTTTGTCAAACGGGAACGCGCTCCGTCCCTGCGTGCAAAACCTTAACTAAAGCCGGCTTTTCCGACGTTTACAACATCATCGGCGGCATGCAATCTTGGGAGGAAAACAAACTCCCTATTAAAATCGCCAGCAAAAACAAAAACTGATTTTCCCAGCTTTTTACAACATGAAGTTAGAATTTTTTTATTCCAAAAACAGGACTTAAACCCATGGCCGAAGAAAACAAGCCCGCAGAAAAGCATTTCTCGATTCAAAAGATTTATACCAAGGACATCTCGTTCGAAACACCGAATTCGCCGAAGATTTTTACCGAAAAATGGGAACCGAAAGTCGATTTCAATCTCGGCACTAACGTGCAAACCTTGGAAAACGATATGTATGAAGTTTCCTTATCCGTAACTGTAACGGTAAAATGCGGCGAATCAACCGCCTATTTGGTTGAAGTCTGCCAAGCCGGTATTTATGCCTTGAAGGGATTTAGCGAAGAAGAAATGGGCCCGATGGTCGGCAGCTTCTGCCCTAATATATTGTTCCCTTATGCACGCGAAGCTGTTTCGGATCTAGTAGCCAAAGGCGGTTTTCCTCAGTTGCTACTGGCCCCTGTCAATTTCGATGCACTCTATGCTCAGCACCTACAACAAATTAAACAACAAGCTCCCGGCTCAAATAAAGTCAACTAAGGACTCATGACCTCAACTATCAGCGTACTTGGTGCCGGCTCATGGGGCACCGCTTTGGCGATACAAGCAGCCCGAAACGGCTACCATACGCTGCTGTGGGGGCACGACCCAGCTCATATTAAAACACTTCAACAAAACAGAACCAATCAGCGTTACTTGCCCGGTTTTGTTTTTCCCAACACGCTTGAAACCTGCTCGGAACTTGCCGAAGCCGCGGCATTCAGCGACTTAATCCTTATTGCCGTTCCTAGTCATGCATTTAAAAACACGCTGATCAAACTACGTCGATTTACCGGCCATCAGGTACAAATCGCCTGGGCTACCAAAGGCTTCGCGCCAAACGACGGGTATTTGTTACATTATTCGGTCGAAAACATCTTTGCCAAAGAAACTCCGGCCGCCGTTTTATCGGGCCCGACTTTCGCACGAGAGGTCGCTGCCGATTTACCGACCGCAATTACGATCGCATCAAATCATACAGGCTTTGCCGATCAATTAACCCGAATTTTCCACAGCGCACGGTTCCGCACTTACACCAGCACCGACATGATCGGCGTGCAAACCGGCGGCGCGGTTAAAAACGTATTGGCAATCGCCTCGGGAATTGCCGATGGTCTGAATTTCGGCGCCAACACGCGTGCCGCGCTCATTACAAGGGGACTCCATGAAATAATCAGGCTCGGCTTAGAACTCGGCGGCCGACAAGAAACGTTCATGGGCCTTGCCGGACTCGGCGACCTGATTTTAACTTGTACCGACAACCAATCAAGAAACCGGCGTTTCGGACTCGCGCTCGGTCAAAACAAAGACCGTGCCGCGGCCAGGGAAGAAATCGACCAAGAAATCGAAGGCGTATCGGCTGCAAAAGAAACCTATTTACTCGCACAAACACACGGCATCGACATGCCGATTACCGAACAAACCTATAAGGTGCTCTATGAAAGCTTATCGCCGTTGGCTGCCGTGCAAAACCTATTAGACCGCGAATTAAAAGCCGAAAGCTAGCCAACCTTTTACAAATGCACTGCCGGCGGTCTATGATTTTGGAATGGTGAATGGTGAATGGTGAATGGTGAATGGTGAATGGTGAAAAGATTGTCAACTCCCTAATCCAAGTTTACAAGAGTAAATTGCACACTTTCCGCTTATTGGGTCTAAAACTTGAATCCGTCCGGAGAATCCCGAAACCCGCTCATCCATCAGCGCCTACAAGCAACGCGACTGCTTTTGATTGCGCTTTTTGAATGGGCTCTTTCAAAGTAATCATCGCTATCATTTTTATTGTGCCGGCACGGAGCGCATGCCAGACCCGCTTATTTGATTAACGCTCCGACAAACGACTGTTGCCGCCAGGCTTCATACAATACAATCGAAACGGTATTGGATAAATTTAAACTGCGACTATCGGGCTGCATCGGTAAATACAGTAATTTATCCCGTTCCATCGATGCCAAAACCGAGGCGGGAAGACCGCGCGATTCCGGTCCGAACAAAAACGCATCATTCGGCTCAAAGCCCACCTCACTATAGACTTTGCACCCCTTGGTTGATAACGCAAACAATCTTGGCGGTTTGCGTTGATCTACAAAATCGGCCAACGAACCGTAAACACAGACGTTTGCCCATTCATGATAATCCAAACCGGCCCGGCGCAGTTTTTTGTCATCCATATCAAAGCCCAACGGCTCAATTAAATGCAAACTCGCACCGGTATTGGCGCACAACCTAATGATATTACCGGAATTCGCCGGTATTTCAGGCTCATAGAGCACGATATCAAACATTAACGACACTTCCTTGCAACAAAAACGACAGTCAAGCCAACTTATCTTTAGCCAGCACCAAAGGATTTAGTCGCAAATAACTTCCCTATTTTATGGAGGGCTCGGTAACTCGATCGACAGGTGTCGGCGGCAGGGAGCAGCCATCAAGCCTACATGGAAGTATTCACCCAGCACCTAAACTCCATAGACCATTGGCCATGATTAACTATCTTGGGTAATTTAGGTGCTGGGTTCACGGCGCCCTGTCGATCGAGTACCGAACCATCGACAAATCGCATAGCTCGAGGACGTTATTTATCACAAAATCCTAACTTAGTCGCTGGGTTTACGGTGTAACTCGACAATCGAATCCCACATCTAAAAAAAGTTCAATGGTTCTTAGGCCGAAAACCGAGGTCATAACTCATCAATCCGAACAGGAGTCAGTTTCCAAATATCCCGGTTATAATCGCCTATAGTTCTATCGGTCGAAAACTTTCCGCTCGAAGCACAATTGAGAATACTCATTTTGGTCCATCGCTCGGTATCGACGAAGGCCTTTTCGGCACGATTTTGCGCATCGACATAACTGCGAAAATCGGCAACGGTCATCCAAGGATCGTAAGGACTTTTAATCGAATTAACAAGATCGTCGAATATACCGGGCTCCATCAGATTGAAATGCCCGCACTCAATCAGATTCACGACCCTTTTTAGGTCATTATCCTGCTCAATAATTGCGTTAGGGTCGTAATGCCCTTTCATTGCCTCGACTTGATCCTCGGTTAAGCCGAATAAAAAGAAATTGTCCTCACCGACTTCTTCGAGAATTTCAATATTCGCACCATCCAAGGTACCGATAGTTATCGCTCCGTTCATCATAAACTTCATATTGCCGGTTCCGGAAGCTTCCTTGCCGGCCGTCGAAATTTGTTCGGACAAATCGGCTCCGGTACAAATAATCTCCATCGCGGAAACCCTATAGTTAGGCAAAAAAACCAATTTCAATTTATTGCCGACATCAGGGTCGAAATTAATGACGTTGGAAACATTATTGATAAATTTAATAATGTTTTTAGCCATCACATAACCGGGTGCCGCTTTGCCCCCTATCAAAACGCAGCGATTGACCCAATCTTGCGCATCACCACGCTTGATCCTGTCGTACAAATGGATTACATGCAAAACATTTAGCAACTGTCGCTTGTACTCATGGATCCGCTTAACCTGCACATCGAACAAGGCATCGGCGGACAACTCGAGTCCGAGCTCGCTCTTTTTATAGTCAATTAAGCGTTGCTTGTTTTGGCGTTGAATAGCCAGCCACTTTTCACGAAACGCGGCATCTTCGGCATAAGGCTTTAGTTTTTGTAACTCCGACAAATCGGTTATCCAAGCGTCACCAATAGTTGCTGTGATTAGTTCCGCTAGCGCAGGATTACAACCGGCCAACCAGCGGCGTGGAGTCACACCATTAGTCTTATTATTAAACTTTGATGGCCATAATTCATAAAAATCCTTGAATAGCCCTTCTTGTAACAACTTCGAGTGCAATTCGGCGACACCGTTAATCGAATAGCTGCCGACGATGGCTAAATAAGCCATGCGCACTTGCTTCTCCGCGCCTTCCTCGATGATCGACATGCGTCGCATTCTGTCGAGATCACCCGGCCAATGCGTCGAAACTTCAGCCATGAACCTTGCATTGATGTCGTAAATAATTTCCAACAATCTCGGCAAAAGCGATTCAAATAATCCGACCGACCAACGCTCCAACGCTTCCGGCAACAAGGTATGATTGGTATAGGCCATCGTTTGGGTGGTAATGCCCCAAGCTTCGTCCCATGTCAAACCATGAACATCCATTAATAAACGCATCAATTCGGCCACCGCGATGCTCGGATGCGTATCATTCAATTGGAAACAGTTTTTCTCGGCGAAATCGCTAAAGTTGTTGCCATGGCGTCCGACCCAGTTCGCAATAACGTCTTGCAAACTCGCTGACGCCAATAGATATTGCTGCTTAAGCCGCAATGCTTTGCCGTTCTCGTTCGCATCGTTCGGATAGAGCACCATCGTGATGTTTTCGGCGGTATTTTTCGCCGCTACCGCCTCGGCATAACCGCCCGCATTGAATTCTTGCAGATTGAACTCTTCAGTCGCGGTCGATTTCCACAATCTAAGCGTATTAACGGTACCGTTGTTATAGCCGGGAATAGGTGTATCGTAAGGAACCGCGAGGATATCGTTGGTATCGACCCAGCAAGTCCTTTTGTTGCCGTTTTCGTCGATATGCGTTTCGGTTCGCCCACCGAATTTGATCCGATGCGTGTATTCCGGCCTCTCGATCTCCCAGACATTGCCATTACGCAACCAATGATCTGGCCTTTCTATTTGCTCGCCGTTTTGTATACCTTGGCTAAACATACCGTATTCGTAGCGCAACCCGTAACCGATGACCGGAAGTTGCAAGGTGGCGCAACTATCGATAAAACAGGCCGCCAAACGGCCTAAACCGCCGTTACCCAAACCCGCATCCGGCTCGCTATCGGCTAATTCCTCGATTTCCAATCCGAGATCGTACATCGCACGAGTTGCTTCGTCAGTTACGCCTAGATTGAGCATCGCATTGCTCAAGGTTCGCCCCATCAAAAATTCCATCGATAGGTAGTAAGCTTTTCTGCAATCGGCATCCCGGTAGGCATTGTAGGTATTTTTCCAACGCTCGATGAGCCGGTCGCTAATCACTAAAGACAAGGCTTCATAAGCGTAATACGGAGATCGACAGTTTTCGTCCCGCCCTAAACGATAAGCGTAATAACGCTTGAAATCGGTAATCAAATGATCCTTATCCAACGACAAACTTGGAAGTTTAGTTATCGTTGCGGCCGGCTTACTTTTTTTGAAAATAGTGCTAGGCATTTTTGATGGCTCTTCGGATTGTTCGTACATATCAATCATATCGGTTTATTTTCATTACACAAGTGCTTTAAGTCGATTAAATTAAACCTTAATCCGCTTGAAAAATCGTGCATTCAGTAATTGGATTCAATATTCAGACAAGCGAGTATCAAATACCATGGACGGAAAGCTGAAGACATCTAGGCAGCACCCATTCATAACCCACCCTTATGCATTGACTCGCCGGTTACCAAGCAGAAAAGCCCTGCACGAGTCAAAGCAAATTTGGCCAGCATTAAAACGCTAACGGTTATATTTATTCGCATTACTTGAAAAAGTCTCGCTCGTAGTTAAAAATTTAACTAATCCGACCATGGCATTGCTTATATTTTTTCCCTGACCCGCATGGACAAGGGTCGTTACGCCCTACCTTGCGCTCATTTCTAACAAACGGCTGTTCGACCGATTTTTCCGGCTCCATCGGAACTGACAAGTCCTCGACCGGTGCTGCTATCGGTTCCGCCTCGGCGTGCTCGTAATGCATTTCCTTGGGAGCTTGTCTCATTTCATCTATCGCCTGAACATCCTCTTCCTGAGTCACCTGGACCTTGGCTAGGATACCAATCACTTCGTACTTGATGTGATCCAGCAAACTAGTGAACATCTCAAAGGATTCACGTTTGTATTCTTGCTTCGGATCTTTTTGCGCATAGCCTCTAAAATGAATGCCTTGACGTAAGTGATCCATCGCCGCCAAATGCTCTTTCCAACTATTATCCAAGACTTGCAACATTACGGACTTTTCGAAATGCCGTAATATTTTGGGCTCAATCTTGAGTTCTTTTTCCTTATAGCTTTCCTCGACCAACTCCACAATGCGCTCACGCAACGAGGCTTCGTTAAGTCTTTTGTCATCCTTAAGCATTTGCCTGACCGGTATTCCGGCATTAAACTCTTGCAATAAATGATCTTCCAGACCTTTGGTATCCCACTGCTCTTCCATTGTTTTCGGCGGAATATATTGCGTAATGACATTATTGACCACATCCTTGCGAATTTCGCTCATGATATCGGAAATGTCTTCCGCAGCCATTAGCTCGTTGCGCTGTGCATAGATCACTTTGCGTTGATCGTTAGCGACATCATCGTAAGCCAAAATTTGTTTACGTATATCGAAATTCCGGCTTTCGACTTTTCGTTGAGCGTTTTCAATCGAACGAGTGACCCAAGGATGCTCGATCGCCTCGCCCTCGCCCATACCCAGTTTTTGCATCAAGCCTGCAACGCGGTCGGAGGCAAAAATACGCATTAACGGATCTTCGAGCGATAAGTAGAATCTTGTAGAACCGGGATCGCCTTGTCGCCCCGAGCGTCCCCGTAGCTGATTGTCGATACGCCGCGATTCGTGACGCTCGGAACCGATTACATGCAAGCCGCCGCTGGCAATGACTTGTTGATGACGATCGAGCCATGCTCCGCGAACTTTTTCCCGATCTTCTTCTGAGGCTTCCTCGCCTAGCGCCGCCAGTTCAGCATCAAGATTACCGCCCAACACGATATCGGTACCTCGCCCGGCCATATTGGTTGCAATCGTTACCGCGCCCGGCATACCGGCCTGTTCGATAATATGCGCTTCGCGTTCATGCTGTTTGGCATTCAATACTTCGTGCTTAATATTTTCCTTGGTAAGTAATGCGGAAATGATCTCGGAGTTTTCGATCGATGTCGTTCCGACCAGAACCGGCTGACCACGCTCGACGCAACTTTTGATGTCTTGAGCAATGGCCTGGTATTTTTCACGAGCCGTCAAATAGACCAAATCGCCCATATCTTTACGAATCATCGGCCGATGGGTCGGAATGACGACTACTTCAAGACCGTAAATCTTGTTTAATTCGAACGCTTCGGTATCGGCCGTACCGGTCATCCCGGACAGTTTTTCGTAGAGGCGGAAATAATTTTGGAATGTAATCGAGGCCAGCGTTTGATTTTCATTTTGTATCGTCACGCGCTCTTTGGCTTCGATGGCCTGATGCAAACCTTCCGACCAGCGCCGTCCCTGCATAATGCGCCCGGTAAATTCATCGACGATCATGACTTCATTGTTCGCGACAATATAATCGACGTCTTTTTGAAACAAATGATGCGCACGCAACGACGCATTGAGGTAATGCATCAGCCGAATATTAGACGCATCGTAAAGGCTACCCCCATCGACCATCAAGCCATGTTCGGTCATCAATTGCTCAACATGCTCATGACCTTCCTCGGTCAAATAAATCTGCCGGGTTTTCTCGTCGACAAAGAAATCGCCAGGGCTATCTTCTTTTTCCTGTTTGGTTAAAAAAGGCACGATCTCGTTGGCTTTGATATAAATATCAGTACTTTCCTCGGTCGGTCCGGAAATAATCAATGGCGTGCGCGCCTCGTCGATTAAAATCGAATCCACCTCATCGACGATCGCAAATGCTAAATCTCTCTGTACTTTTTGCGCCAAGCTGAAAGCCATGTTATCGCGCAAATAGTCGAAGCCGAACTCATTGTTGGTACCGTAGGTGATATCGGCGGCGTAAGCGACTCGCCTCTCCGCGCTATCCATGCGACTAACGATAACGCCGGTCGTCAGGCCTAAAAACTCGTATACGCGCCCCATCCATTGCGCGTCGCGAGCCGCCAGATAATCGTTAACCGTGACGACATGCACTCCGCGTCCCGGCAAAGCATTAAGGTAAGCCGCCAAGGTCGCCATCAAGGTTTTTCCCTCGCCGGTCTTCATTTCGGCAATCTTGCCGTCATTAAGAACCATACCGCCGATTAATTGCACGTCGTAATGACGCATGCCGAATACCCGAGCGGAGGCTTCCCTTACCGTTGCAAAGGCCTCCGGGATCAAATTATCCAACTTTTCGCCCTGATCGAGGCGATCACGAAACTCTTGCGTCTTGGCCTTTAACTCGCCATCGGATAATTTTTCATAATCGGAAGCAAGCGCGTTAATTTTTTTGACCAGCTTCCTTTTCTTTTTGACCAGTCGGTCATTGCGACTACCTACAATAAATTTAACCAGCTTACCAACCATGCTTTTTTCCGGTGAGAATTAAGTAATAACTATTTAAAAGTTTCGGATTATATACCTTCTACCCCATTAGTTACAGTTAAAAGCACTTATAACTATCGCTCATCGAATTGGGGTATTGCCGCAATGGGATACCGGATCGCTTAACTCTATATATACCTTTCGCACTTCAAATTTCGGCAGTGCTAGAGTAGGCGACTGGGTGTCCGACAAAGGCTTTGCCAGCATGGAGCTGGCATAGAGCCTATTCACGGCGTCCTTTGGCGGGACACCCAGGCGCCGAATTTTGATCTACGACGGGTATAGAGATTTCATCAGTGCTTTCTTGCCTGACCGGCATGACTTACGAACCATCGATAAGCATCCGTCAGGCCTTCTTCCAAGCCTATGCTATATTCCCAGCCTAACGCTTTAAGCCGCGACACATCCATCAGCTTGCGCGGCGTGCCGTCCGGTTTGGTCGCATCGAAGCTCAACTTACCTTTGAATCCGGTCACCTTCGCGAGCGTTTCGGCCAGTTCCCGAATCGTACAATCCACCCCGGTACCGACATTGATATGCGACAGCATCGGCTGCGTATTCGCTTGGTAAATGCCGGCATCCAACTCCATCACATGCACACTGGCGGCGGCCATGTCGTCGACATGCAAAAATTCTCGCTTCGGCGTCCCGCTGCCCCAAATCACAACTTCGTCATCGCCGGCTTGAACCGCCTGATGAAACCGACGGATCAAGGCCGGAATCACATGGCTGTTTTCGGGATGAAAGTTATCGTTCGGCCCGTAGAGATTGGTCGGCATCACGCTACGATAATCGCGCCCGTATTGGCGGTTATAGCTCTCGCATAATTTGATCCCGGCAATTTTGGCGATCGCATACGGTTCATTTGTCGGCTCGAGAACGCCCGTCAACAAAGCCTGCTCTTGCATTGGCTGTTCGGCAAACTTAGGGTAAATACAAGACGAGCCCAAAAACAACAATCGCTGAACGCCGTTAAGATGGGCCGCATGGATGATATTCGCCTCGATCATCAGGTTTTGGTAGATAAATTCGGCCGGCAAGGTATTATTGGCATGAATACCTCCGACTTTGGCAGCAGCCAAATAAACCTGATCGACCCGGTGCGCCGAAAAATAGGCCTGTACCGCCGCCTGATCCAATAGGTCAAGCTCGTCGCGCGCCGCCGTCAAAATAGACCGGTAACCTAAACTTTGTAAGCGGCGAACGATCGCGGAACCGACCATGCCTCGATGGCCGGCCACGAAAACAGTCTGATTAAGATCGCGGCTCATTATTAACTCTCCACCGAAACCGGTAAATCAAGCCCGTGCGACTTCAACAAGGCATGGCGTTTGGCGGCTTTAAGGTCTTCGCGCACCATTTCGGCGCACATCTCGCGCACCGTAATTTCGGGCACCCAGCCGAGCTTTTCCTTGGCCTTGGTGGGGTCGCCCAATAGGGTTTCGACCTCTGCCGGGCGGAAATAACGCGGATCGACTCGAACAATGACATCGCCAGCCGACAACGCCGGCGCCGAATTGCCGTCAATCGCTTCGACCACGCCGATCTCTTCAACGCCGCTGCCTTCAAAACGGAGAGCTATTCCTAGTTCGCCCGCAGACCACTCGATAAACTCGCGAACGCTGAATTGAACGCCGGTGGCGATGACGAAGTCGTCGGGTTCATCCTGCTGCAGCATCATCCATTGCATGCGTACGTAGTCCTTGGCGTGCCCCCAATCACGAAGCGCATTCATGTTGCCCATGAAAAGGCAATTTTCAACACCTTGCGCAATATTGGCCAAGCCTCGGGTAATCTTCCGGGTTACGAAGGTTTCGCCCCTGCGCGGCGATTCGTGATTGAACAAAATACCGTTGCAGGCATACATGCCGTAGGCTTCGCGGTAATTCACGGTAATCCAATAGGCATAAAGTTTGGCCGCTGCATAAGGCGAACGGGGATAAAACGGCGTAGTCTCCTTCTGCGGAGTTTCTTGAACCAAGCCGTATAATTCCGATGTAGATGCCTGATAAAAGCGAGTTTTTTGCTCCAAGCCCAACAAACGAATCGCTTCCAATAAACGAAGCGTCCCCATCGCATCGACATCGGCCGTGTATTCCGGCGATTCGAAACTCACCGCGACATGAGACTGCGCGCCTAGGTTATACACTTCATCCGGCTGTACTTCTTGCAAAATGCGAGTCAAATTGGAAGAATCGGTCAAATCGCCGTAATGCAGTACGAACTTTTGATTTTCGACATGCGGGTCTTGGTAAATATGATCGACCCGTTGCGTATTGAACGATGAAGCACGGCGTTTGATACCGTGAACTTCATATCCCTTCTCGAGTAAAAACTCGGCCAAATAAGAACCGTCCTGCCCGGTGATGCCGGTAATTAATGCTTTTTTTGTCATAAAATGCTCGTTTTAGTCAGTCATTCGTAAATCATATTTACGTTGTCAAATAATTTTTGTAATACCAAGACATAACCTCTGCTGGTCAAATTTCGGCACAGGCTTATCGACGCACCGAAGTATTCTACAGATTGCTCAAGAGCGTATATCCTAAAAAGTGCAGTTGAGCGCATCAAACTACCGTTCGCCCTGAGCAAAGTAAGCGCCCTTCGATAGCATGGCGTTACTATAAAACAGCCGCTGTTTGACGTATTTTTTGTATATTTACATCTTGGCAAGTTATTGATTTTTAATATATAAAAGCTGTTTCTTGAGAGCCTGTCGAAGGGTGAGGGGTAGTTTGAAGCCTCTCCAAGCCGGTGAAAGTGTTGTAGCCCCCTTCATGCGTCGACTTGGCTCAGCACGAACGGTCTACAACACATACCAACCGCTCTTTTTAGGTATATAGGTATGCTACCGGCATCCTCGTCAAGCGCGCTCTATACTAGGGCGTCGAAATTTACCGATTTTCAAGTCAGATAAAATGGTTGGCGCTTAATAGCCTAAGATCACCAACAATTTCAAATATATTTTGAGCTTAAAAAGCGGGAACACAGCAATTAGCTAAAAATGGCTTTTTTCGACAGCCTGCTCCATACCCTTTTTTACCCTGAAAATGGGAATTGCTGTAGTTAGCCGGTTGTGTGCGTTATATTCTTCTAGGCGGAGTATACTCATCGTAGATCAAAATTCGGCACCGGGGGCCCGTCAAAGGACGCCGTGAATACATCCATGTAGGCTCTATGCCAGCATCCATGCTGGCAAAGCCTTTGCCGAGCACCCCGGCGCCTCCTTAGGCACTGCCGAAATTTGAAGTGCGAAAGGTATATAATAGTTCAGTGCCTCAATTTAAAAAACCTAGCGTTAACCGGATAAAAACCATGGTAGAAGATCATCCGTTGATGAGCGAACGCAAGCACCGTTTCGGCTTTAATGCCAGCCTTAGGTACGATTTTCCCGCCGGCGTCGTGGTGTTTTTGGTCGCCGTGCCGTTATCGCTTGGCATTGCACTGGCCTCCGGCGCACCGCTGTTTTCAGGACTGATTGCCGGAATCATCGGCGGATTGGTCGTTTCCGGTTTAAGCGGATCATCTCTTGGCGTTAGCGGACCCGCTGCCGGCATTGCCATTATCGCTCATGCCGCGATACAAAGCCTTGGCTTTGAAGCCTTCCTGTTGAGCGTCGTTATAGCAGGCTTTATTCAGGTGACCATGGGACGAATCGGTGCCGGCATCGTCGGCTATTATTTTCCATCCGCGGTCATATCAGGCATGCTTACGGGAATCGGCATTATCATTTTTCTGAAACAGATACCGCATGCATTCGGCTACGACGTAGATTACGAAGGCGATATCTCCTTTACCCAAAGCGACCAATTCACAACGACATCCGAATTGGTCCATATGGTCGATTTTATTTCGCCCGGAGCGGTCATTATATCTTTGGCCTCACTGACTATTCTACTGCTTTGGGAGTCGCCATTTATTAAACGATACCGTTTTACGCAATGGATTCACGGCGCATTGGCGGCCGTAATAACCGGCGTAGCATCTAATCAATTACTCCTCGGATGGTTTCCCGAGTTGGCTTTGAGCGGCAATCATTTGGTTTCATTGCCTAAGGTCGATCGAGCCGTCGAACTGATCGCTTACCTAACGCTACCGGATTTTTCGCAAATCACCAACCTATCCGTTTACAAGACCGGATTCACCTTAGCCATGGTTGCCAGTCTTGAAACTCTATTGTGTGTCAAAGCCGTCGACAAGCTAGACCCGTATAAAAGAGTGACACCTAATAACAGGGAACTAAAAGCACAAGGCATCGGCAACATTTGCTCCGGTTTGTTAGGCGGCATCCCAATCGCCCAAGTCATCGTGCGCAGCTCAGCCAATATCTTATCGGGCGGCAGAACCAAGGCCTCGGCTTTTATTCATGGCGCATTGTTACTAACAGCTGTAATATCGATTCCCGGCCTTTTGAATACCATTCCGCTGGCTAGTCTTGCTGCGGTTTTGTTAGTCATCGGTTACCAGATGGCAGACTTGCGTCGCTTCATAACGATGTACCGAACGGGGATATATCACTTCATCCCCTTCGCCGCGACTGTGCTTGGGCTTATTTTTACCGACATGCTAACCGGCATTGCGATCGGCATGAGCATCGCGCTGTTTTTTATTTTGCTGGAAAATTTGAAAGTCGGCTTTTATCTTCATCAGGAACAAAAAGCCAATAAACACTTCATTACTTTATCTGAAAATGTCTCTTTTCTTAATAAAGCTAATATCCTGCAGCTACTAGACCAACTTCCCGAAAATTCGGAGGTCGTGATCGATGCAACCGGCTCCAAATACATCGACTTCGACGTCTATGAAATCATCCAGAATTTTAAAACCGAAGCCGAACGTAAGAATATTCATTTAGTTATCGAAAACCTAAGGGGTTATGGCGTTCTCGAGCCGTTACAAAGAGTTCATCCGCTCGACAAAGAATCGCAACAGTCGCTAACGCCTGAAAACGTTTTAGAAATCTTAAAAGCAGGCAACCAACGCTTTGTTTATAACTTAAAAGCTAACCGAAACTTATTGGAGCAAGTCAATGAAACCGTCGAAGGCCAGTTTCCGTTTGCGATCATTCTTAGCTGCATCGATTCTCGCACCTCAGCCGAATTAATTTTCGACCAAGGTTTAGGAGACATATTCAGCGTTCGCGTTGCCGGCAATATTGTTAATGACGACATTCTAGGCAGCATGGAATTTGCCTGTAAATTGGCTGGGTCCAAGCTGATTGTCGTGCTCGGCCATAGCCACTGCGGTGCAATCAAAGGCGCCTGCGCCGACGCCAAACTCGATCATCTTACCGGCTTGCTCGATAAGATTCGCCCGGCTGTCGATTCGGTTAAAAACGGTCGGCTAGCTCGAATTAGCAAACCTGACGACTCTCTAGTTGAACAAGTTGCCGAACGCAACGTCGAAATTATGGTCGAGCAAATCAGACAGCAAAGCCCTCTTCTAAATGCGATGGCAAGTAGCGGCGAAATCGGGATAATCGGCGCGATGTACAATATTGAAAACGGTAAAGTCAGTTTTTTTGAATAGCCTACTTCTACATTGTCGCAGCCGAACAACAAATCAAAAGCAACGACCCTAGCTTATTAAATCAACCGCAACAAATCCGCCGAGTTTTTGTTTTTTGTTGAATATCGCTATAATGCATGGTCTTGCTCGTTATATATCAACAAGCGCTGGTTTGCAGAATAATTCTTTAGTGTTATAGTTGGTTATTATCGCTTGACATGCGTTGTCTTGAAAAAGCAACATCCCCAATAACCTTTTCCGGCATATCCGGATTTAGTTCAGCCGATGAAAGAATATCTAATAATTCTGATAAGTACGATACTGGTCAATAATTTTGTACTGGTGAGATTTTTAGGATTATGCCCTTTTATGGGCGTCTCCCGAAAACTGGAAACGGCCTTGGGAATGGGTTTCGCGACGACTTTTGTTCTGACCTTATCCGCCGTTTGCAGCTATCTGGCGAACCGTTATCTGTTGATCCCATTAGAACTGGAATATTTACGCACAATCACATTCATCGTCGTGATTGCCTTTGTCGTGCAATTTACCGAAATGGTCGTTCACAAAACCAGCCCGCTCCTTTACCAGGTACTGGGAATATTTTTGCCGCTAATCACCACTAATTGCGCAGTTCTAGGCGTCGCCCTGCTGAATGTACAAACCCGACACGGTTTCCTGGAATCGGCTTTATACGGTTTCGGCGCTGCGGTCGGTTTTTCAATGGTATTGACCCTTTTCTCGACGCTACGAGAAAAAATCGACGTTGCCGACGTCCCCCAGCCTTTCAAGGGCAACTCGATAGCGCTAGTAACGGCCGGGTTAATGTCCATGGCATTCATGGGATTCAGCGGCTTAGTTAAAGGCTAAAGTTTCAGCCAATCAATTTCAAGTAATCGCTCTCGCGAATCCGTTCAAATTTTACATTTACCCTCGACACACTCAGGGCGAATGAAAAATGCAACAAACCTCATGACATCAATGCAAAGCGATGGAACGATGAGCGAGAATTGTTACTCAAATACCAATTATTCTAATTCGACCAGATAAATCCGATGATACTAATCATTTGCATCACATTTGCCGTATTTGGCGTAATACTCGGATTTTCGGCCATCTATTTTAGGGTCGAAGGCGATCCGATTGTCGATAAAATCGAAGCGATTCTTCCGCAAACGCAATGCGGGCAATGCAGTTTTCCCGGTTGCCGTCCTTATGCCGAAGCGATCGCTGCCGGCGACGCCGATATCAACCAATGCCCGCCGGGGGGACAAGACGGCGTCGAAGCGTTGGCCGACTTACTGGGCGTCGAAGCGAAACCGCTCAACGCCGAATTCGGCGAAGAAAAACCCAAGAGCGTCGCGGTCATCATCGAGGACTTGTGCATCGGCTGCACCAAATGCATTCAAGCTTGCCCGGTCGATGCGATACTTGGCTCCGCGAAGATGATGCATACCGTGATAGCCGGTGAATGCACCGGCTGCGAGCTTTGCGTCGACCCTTGCCCGGTCGATTGCATCGTTATGGAACCGATACCCGAAGACCTTAACAACTGGCAATGGCCGGAACCGGAAAAGAAATATGCTTAAAACCTGGCGCTTTCACGGCGGCTTGCGCTTGCCCGCACACAAAAATCTATCGGCACACCGACCGATTGTCAACGCCGCGCTACCGAAACAACTAATTTATCCTTTGCAACAACGCTCAGGCGTGCAACTCAAGCCGACCGTCACCCCCGGCGAAAGCGTGTTGCGCGGCCAAATCATCGCCGATTCCGATCATTTCCTGGCAACCCCGCTTCATGCTGCAAGCTCGGGTACCGTTAAAACAATTGAAGATCGCATCATTCCTCATCCCTCCGGGTTATCGGACTCGTGCATCATCATCGACACCGACGGGCGCGATGAAGCATTGGCATCCGAACCTGTTGCCGATTATCGCCTGGAACCGGCATCGGCACTACGTACTAAAATTCGCCAAGCCGGCATTGTCGGTCTAGGCGGCGCGGCTTTCCCTACCTCGATCAAATTGAACCCGGGGCCGCAACGCCATATCGACACGCTTATTTTGAACGGCGCGGAGTGCGAACCCTATATCACCTGCGATAATGTCCTGATGCAAGCCGAACCGGATACTATCGTTCAAGGCGCGCTAATTTTGATGCATGCATTGCAAGTCGGCAACGGCATCATCGCTGTCGAAGATCACATGACCGAAGCATACGAGGCATTATCGGCCGCCATCGAACAATCGAGGGATCGCCGACTGACCGTAGTGAAAATCCCCGCCCTGTACCCGACCGGCGGCGAAAAACAATTAATCCGCGTCGTCACCGGCAAAGAAACACCGTCAGGCGGCATTCCTGCCGATGTGGGCGTGATTTGTCAAAACGTCGGCACGGCTGCGTCCGTGTATAACGCCATTTGCCGTGGCTTACCGTTAACCGAGCGTGTCGTGACCGTCACCGGCCAGGGCGTTAAGCAACAACAAAACCTGCGTGCGCGCATCGGCACGCCGATTAGCGATTTGATCAACCAATGCGGCGGCTATCAAGACTCTGTGGAGCGTTTGATCATGGGCGGCCCCATGATGGGTTTCGCGTTACCCGAGGACGACATACCAATCGTCAAGGCCACCAACTGCATTCTAGCCGCTGCCGAATCGGAAGTCGCCACAAGTAAAGAGACCCGGCCTTGTATTCGCTGCGGCGATTGCGCGAAAGCCTGCCCGGTAGACTTGCTGCCGCAACAGCTTTACTGGCATAGCCGTGCCGGCAATTTGGAGAAATGCAAAGAATTTAGCCTATTCGATTGTATCGAATGCGGCTGTTGCGAGGTTGTTTGTCCGAGCCAGATCCCATTGGTGCAATATTACCGAGCCGCGAAAAGTAAGACCGTCGCCAAGGCCAAAGAGGCTGAAAAAGCGGCAATCGCAAAACGCCGGCACGACTTCCTTCTTGAACGCAAGGCTCGTGAACAGGCCGAAAGAGCCGAACGTTCTCGCCGCAAAAAAGAATCCCTGGCTAAATTAAAAGCCGCTGAAACCGCCACCGAAGGAGCGGAATAAATGAAATTCTCAACCGTCATGTCGCCGCACCTTCAACCTGTCAACAGTGTTGACCGGGTCATGCTGCAAGTCTTGTTAGCCTTGATTCCCGGAATTGCCGCGATGACTTGGTTTTTCGGCATCGGCGTCTTAATCAACATTACCCTAGCAGTTGTCGTTGCGCTGCTTGCCGAAGCATCGATTCTGGGCTTACGCGGCCGGCCGATCGGCTCGACGCTCAAAGACTTGAGCGCCGTCGTAACCGCCGTGCTACTGGCAATTTCGCTGCCGGTCATTGCGCCATGGTGGATTACCGTCGTAGGTATCTTGTTCGCGATAGTAATCGCTAAACATTTATACGGCGGCTTAGGTTACAACCCGTTCAATCCGGCGATGGCAGGCTATGTCTTACTATTGGTTTCGTTTCCAATGCAGATGACCGCTTGGCTCGCGCCTATCGAACTCGGCTCGGTCGCATTGAACGAAGTCGACTGGCTTAAATTGATTTTTCTCGAGCAACTACCGGCAAACATCGAATTCGATGTGATCACGATGGCCACACCGCTGGATAGCGTCAGAACTCAATTGGGGCTAGGCAGATCGGTACCGGAAATAAAAACCGATTCCGTTTTCGGACTTTTAGCAGGAAAAGGCTGGGAATGGGTGGCCGGGGGCTATTTGCTTGGCGGACTCTGGCTCCTATGGCGTAAAATCATCGGCTGGCAAATTCCGGTCGGATTGCTGCTTGGACTCGGGCTCTTCGCGAGTATTTGTTATGCAATCGACAGCAATCAATTTGCATTGCCAAGCTTTCACTTAGTGGCCGGCGCGACAATGCTGGGCGCTTTTTTTATCGCAACCGACCCGGTAACCGCAGCCACATCGGTTAATGGCCGAATTATTTACGGACTACTAATCGGCTCGCTGGTTTATATTATTCGCGTTTGGGGCGGCTACCCGGATGCAATGGCTTTCGCGGTTTTATTGGGTAACTTAACGGCGCCGGCAATCGATTATTTCACGCGCCCTCGCGTCTTCGGTCAAAAAGCATGAACGCCATTATTAAAAATACGTTATCGGCTGCCACGATATTGGGCATTTTTTCGTTATTGGGCTTGGGTTTAACCTCACTTACTTTTCATAAAACCGAAGCAAAGATACAGGAAAATGAGCGGCAAGCCTTACTGGCTAACTTGAAAGCCGTGATCCCCGAGTCGCTTTACGACAACGACATCGTCAATGATACGCTCGAAGTGACCGACCTCAACCAGGACTCCACAAAACCGGCAGTCATTTATCGCGCCCGAAAAAAAGACAATCCGGTCGCAGCGGTCATGACAGTGGTGACGCCTTTCGGTTACAGCGGCAATATCACCCTTTTGGTAGCGATCAAAACCGACGGCACCCTCACCGGCGTTCGGGCTATTGCTCATCGCGAAACGCCGGGGCTAGGCGATAAAATTGAAATCGAGCGTAGCGACTGGATCTTAGCGTTCGACGGAAAATCGCTCGCCATGCCCAAAACACAGGAATGGGCCGTTAAACGTGATGACGGCTATTTCGACCAATTTACCGGCGCAACAATCACGCCACGCGCTGTTGTAGGGGCTGTTAAAAACGCATTGCTTTATTTCAAGCATAACCAGTCCCTGATTTTTTCAACGACAGAATCGACTCCCGAAGGAGGAAATTAATGCTCTCCGAATACAGCAAAATCGTCAAAGACGGCTTATGGCTTAATAACCAAGCCTTCGTCGCATTACTCGGACTGTGTCCGCTACTTGCCGTAAGCAACACGGTCATTAACGGCCTCGGGCTTGGCCTTGCCACGACGATGACATTGGTATTGTCTAACACGATCATCTCGCTAATCCGTAATTTCGTCCCCGACGAAGTCCGTTTACCGGTATTCGTACTGGTCATCGCCAGCGTGGTCACGATGATCGAACTCGCGATGAACGCATGGTTCTTCGGTCTCTATAAAATCCTCGGCATTTTCATTCCGTTGATCGTCACCAACTGCTCTATCATCGGCCGGGCCGAGGCGTATGCTTCAAAGCAACGCGCCGACAAGGCCTTTTTAGACGGCCTGTTTATGGGACTTGGCTTCACCTTTGCACTAGTTACGCTTGGCAGCCTGCGTGAAATCATCGGTTCGGGAACTTTATTCGCGAAGGCCGAATTGATGTTCGGCGAAGCTGCTAAAACCTGGCAAATCGATGTGATAACCGATTATTCCGGCATGCTGTTGGCGATATTACCGCCCGGCGCATTTATCGGCCTCGGCTTGTTGATCGCATTAAAAAATATTATCGACACCAAGGTCAAACAGCGTAAACCGGCCCAAATTCAAATTCCGATTCAAGTCGCCCAGGAACAGTGAACCAAACCAAACGTCAGGCAATTTTCGACAGACTGGCGGCGACGATACCGGAACCGACTACCGAGCTAACATACTCGTCGCCTTTCGAACTGCTTATCGCTGTCGTATTGTCGGCCCAAGCCACCGACAAGAGCGTCAACAAAGCCACGGCGCAGTTATTCCCCATCGCCAATACGCCCGAATCGATTTTAAACCTTGGCGAAGCCGGATTAAAAGAACATATCAAGACTATCGGGCTGTTCAACAGCAAGGCTGCGAACATCATGCAACTGTGCCGGCAAGTGCTCGAAAAACACAATGGCCAGGTTCCGCAAACCCGCGACGAGCTCGAAGCGTTACCCGGCGTCGGCCGTAAAACAGCAAACGTCATTTTGAATACCGCATTCGGCCACCCGACAATTGCAGTCGACACCCATATCTTCCGAGTCGCGAATAGAACACGTATCGCCCCAGGAAAAAACGTGCTCGAAGTCGAACGAAAACTGGACAAATACGTCCCGAAAGCCCACAAAAAAGATGCACATCATCTGCTGATCCTTCACGGCCGATATACTTGCACGGCAAGAAAACCGAAATGCCCGGATTGCATCATCGCCGACCTCTGCGAATTCAAGAAGAAGAGTGTTTAATAAAATTATTGGGTTCAATTAAGTCACAAAAGTGACACACTGCTAACTGCTAACTGCTAACTGCTAACTATTGACCCTGCAAAAAGCCGTTGTATCCTTATCAAAAATAGCTAAGCATCCATCGCACTCTTAGAATAAACTTTTACGTTGTTTGCATCCCTCGCCAAAACATTGTAAAAAGAGGAACTGATCTAGTTGCTGCGCTGTCGCAGCAATGTTGCAATACTTGCTTATACCCGTCGTAGATCAAAATTCGGCGCCTGGGTGTCCGCCAAAGGACGCCGTGAACCCAGCATCTAAATTATCCAAGATAATTAACCATGGCCAATGGGCTATGGAATTTAGGTGCTGGGTAAATACGTCCATGTAGGCTCTATGCCACAGCTCCATGCTGGCAAAGCCTTTGCCGAACACCCAGGCCCCCTCCTCTGGCGCTGCCGAAATTTGAAGTGCGAAAGGTATAACGCAATTCATAAACGATTCAGATTTTTTTGCTAGCCTTACAAGGTATTAATCAATCTGATTTTTCCACAACCAAAACACACTGGGATTTATTATGAAAAAAATGAACAAATCACCATTCGCTGCAGCAATGGGCACCGCTATGGTTTCTACTCTCGCTTTATCTACTGCACACGCCGAGGCTAATCCATTCGGCATGACCGAACTCTCTTCCGGTTACATGCAAGTCGCCGAGGCCGAAATGACCTGCGGCGAAGGCAAATGCGGCGGCATGACCAGTACGCCGAAAATGGAAGAAGGCAAATGCGCCGGCAAAAAAGACGAAAAACCTGCAGCTGCCGACAAGTCAAGCAAGGAAATGACTTGCGGAGAAGGCAAATGCGGCGGCATGACAAAACCGGAAGGCGATGCCGATAAAACCAAATAAAATGAAGCAAAACGGCTTTCATTAAAATTTTGCTTTACTTCAAACAAAGCAATTGCGTCCTAATAGAGGGTGATCCAATCACCCTCTATCCAGCAAAAAACAACAGGTGTTCCGATGAACACGACTCAACATCTAGTCAGTGGCGTAGGTCTTGGTTTACGCCGAACTTTTCTGAATAGCATCGTCGACACGCCCCCCGCATCAGTCGATTTTTACGAAATCGCTCCCGAAAATTGGATAACGATCGGCGGCAAATTCGGCCGGCAACTGCGCAATATGACCGAGCGTTTCGACTTCGTTTGTCACGGACTTTCCTTATCGATCGGCAGCACCGACCCGTTGGATGAAACCTTTATCAAGGCCGTCAAATCCTTCATGACCGAACACGGCATCAAACTGTATAGCGAACACCTTAGCTATTGCAGCAAAGACGGCCACCTGTACGATCTAATGCCGATTCCTTTTACCGAAGAAGCGATTACTCATACCGCAGCGCGCATTCGCCGCGTTCAGGACATTCTCGAACAAAAAATCGCGATCGAGAATGTTTCCTATTATGCTGCGCCGGGCCGGGAAATGGATGAAATCGATTTTTTCAACGCCGTGGTCAACGAAGCCGATTGCGACATCTTGCTCGATATCAACAATATCTATGTCAACAGCGTCAATCATGGCTACGATGCCGAAACGTTTTTAAAGGCGATACCTGCGCAGCGAATCGCCTATGCACATATTGCCGGCCATTATGTCGAAGCCGAAGACTTTTTAGTCGACACGCACGGCGCCCCGGTCATCGACCCGGTCTGGAAACTGCTTGGCAAGGCTTACGAACTCTACGGCATATTCCCAACCTTGCTGGAGCGGGACTTCAACATTCCGCCACTGCCGGAGTTAATCAAAGAAACCGAAACGATCGCCGCCATTCAACACGCCTGGAAAAATCAACATGAGCGTAGGACAGCATAAAGCCAAAATCGACTTCAAAGCCAAACAGCAAGAATTTGCCGCTTTCATTCGAAACCCCGACCGAAACCCGGCTCCGGGCGATGTGGCCCCGGAACGCATGTCGATGTACCGCGAGTTGTTTTTTAATAATGTCGAAAGCTTTTTATCGAGCAACTTTCCGGTATTGAAATCGCTGCTCTCAGAGGAAAGTTGGCTTGCGCTCGCGCGGGACTATTATTCGGAACACCGCAGCAGCACGCCCTATTTTTCTGAAATCCCCGAAGAATTTTTGGATTATTTGCAAAACGAACGCCAGTGTTCGGACGATTTGCCCTTCATGCTCGAACTCGCACATTACGAATGGGTGGAAATGGCGCTGGCAATCGCAAAGGAAGAAGCGCCCGCAATCATTGCGCCGGCGATAGATTTAAGGCCCGCGCCGTTATATCTATCGCCACTGGCTTGGCTTTTAGCCTATCGTTTTCCGGTTCATCAAATCTCAACGGACTTCATTCCTTATGAAGCGCCCGAGCAACCCAGTTTTTTGATCGTTTATCGAACTCCGAACGATAACGTGAAGTTTATGCAAATAACGCCATCGACCTATCGGCTTTTGGAGATCCTGCAAAATACCCCGGGAATCTCTGCCGAATCTTGCATAACACAGCTCGCGGGAGAACTCCAGGCAGGCGATATACAGTTGTTTATCGACCAAGGCTTGAAAACCTTACGCGAATTAGCGGACAAATCGATTATTTATAGCGCTTAAAATTCAAAGTAAGTCGGGCACGCATCGCGTTACCTTTGTTACATGGAAAAAGTATACCACCATGAAGATCATGAAGAATAGGAAGTTATTTATCGCGAAATACTAACGCGAAACTACTCCCTTTATACTCAAAAAATGGTTAACTTTATGAAGGTATGGGGTGTGGCTAGCGAGGATGTCGGCAGCAGGGAACGCTGCCGTCAAGCCCCCATGGACGGGTTCACGGCGGTCCTCGATAGACACATCCCATACCTTTTTATTCTTAGACGGTTTTTCAATCAAAAGGGAGTAGCCTGAGTTTTACTGCTACTCAGAGCATCTTGACCGAACTAGGATGACGGATCAGCATCGAAAAATGTTTCTTGGATCGATTGAGCCAACCGCGAATTTCAACTTCTTTGCCGACATAGCTGTTGGGGTTTGGAAACAAGTCTAAATTAGCGCGTTCGATGCGAAAATCGACGCGCTCGCCAAGCGTCAAATACACATATTTACGCGTCGTTCTGATTTTTTTGACGCGCCCGGAAATTCGCTGCCAGCCTCTATGATTACCCGTTCGAAGACTCGGTGCCGGCTTGATTCGGTATTCAGGCAGCCTCCAAATACCGCGCGAGTTTTTTTCGGCTTCATCCTGGGCACGAATCAATTCCCCGCTATAAAGCAAATTCGGCGGAAAAATACTGAGCGAAGCCAAACCCAATCTAACCAGCTCGAAATTGAGATGCAGACCGTCCTCGGTAAACAAATGCGCGAGCGTCCGCCCGTATTTATCCTTTGGTTCGCTATCGAGAACCAAACGGACTCGCTTGCCTTTCAATGCGTGAGTTAACCAACGTTTAGCTTCTTCGCCTCCGGCCTCCGCGTTTTTATTGCGCCCTTCGACTTCCGGCGTGTTGATGCCGAGTAAGCGGATTTTTCTGCCGTCTACCAGCTTTACCGTATCGCCGTCATAAACATACTGAATGCGGTGATAAGAATAACCTGGCTTTATCGTAAGACGCTCGGCGCCTTCTCGTCGTTTGTCCGAAAAATAAAATTTGCCGTTTTCATCTTGCCAGCGATAAATTTCCTCGGCGTAGACGGCCGAGATAGCCAGCATTAGAACGAGCGATTTAAGTAAGGCGTAAAGCATGGATTTGATAAGATTTAACGATTAGCCGTTATCGAGCCGGAACGCTATAATTCCGTGCCCAAAAACGCTATTGTACAGAAACATCCTATGATATCCGTTATTCAACGCGTAACCCGCGCAAAAGTGACTGTCCGGCAACAAGACATCGGCGTAATCGAACGAGGCATACTGGCTCTCGTCGCGGTCGAAAAAAACGACACCGAAAAAGAAGCTGAACGCTTATTGGAGCGAATCCTTAACTACCGTATTTTCGCCGACGCCGAGGACAAGATGAATCTAAGTCTGCGTAACATCAATGGTGGCTTGTTATTGGTCCCGCAATTCACGCTGGCGGCAGACACCGACAGCGGCAATCGTCCCAGTTTCAGCCGAGGCGCTTCCCCCGAACACGGCTTGGCGCTCTTTAATTATTTGCAAAAAAAAGCCGTTGACCTGCATACACAGGTTCAATTCGGTCAATTCGGTGCCGACATGCAAGTCTCGTTGGTTAATGACGGGCCGGTAACCTTTAGCTTAAGAGTCTCCCCGCGCTGAATATTTGCGCACCTAGGCGCAATGTCTAACCGCCGTCTTCATCTTGCCGCTCAGCACGATCTGTCGCGGCTACTCACTTACCGCGGGACAGCTTAAGGTTAATCCGTTCATGGTGAGCCTGTCGAACCATGGGCGGATTAACCATCCACCCTTCGACAAGGCTCTCCTGAGCGCAGCCGAAAGACTCAGGGCGAACAGTTAATCCTTAGTGTTTTTGTCCCGCCTTAAGTGGGAAGCCTCTTTCGCGTGTTTGGGCAACCTTGGAATATTGGCGGTTCGCAACAAAATCAAAGCACTACCGATAATCAGAACTGCCGCCAAAAATACAAAAAACCAAGCCATCATTAAATTTCTCGCCGCTTCAATGGAATCGAAAAAGCCCCGCTTCCGGGATTTAACGAGTAAGTTATACCCTTTGCTAGTCAAATTTCGGCATCGGGGTGCCCGTCAAAGGACGCCGTGAATACGTCCATGTAGGCTCTTCTATGACAGCATCCATGCTGCCAAAGCCTTTGCCGAACACCCCGACGCCTCCATACGCTAATGCCGAAGTTTGAAGTGCGATAGGTATACAACGATTTGCGGACGGATAGAACTTAAGTGATAAAATATCGTCAATTATGAATCATGACTCGACGGCGCCGTTTTTCAAATTCGCTCCGTACCGAATCCTTTCCAATCGCTGATTATACGACTCCAACCTAATAATGAAATCCGTTGAATTACTTTCTCCTGCCGGAACCCTTAAAAACATGCGTTACGCTTTCGCTTACGGCGCGGACGCAGTTTATGCCGGCCAACCGCGATACAGCCTGCGCGTGCGCAATAACGACTTTCTTGCCGACAACTTAGCCAAAGGCATCGACGAAGCGCACCGGCTCGGAAAAAAGTTTTTTCTGGCGACCAATGTCATTCCGCATAATAGCAAAATCAAGACTTTTCTGGCCGATATCGCTCCGATCATCGCGATGAAACCGGACGCATTGATTATGGCCGACCCAGGCTTGATTATGATGGTTCGGGAAAACTGGCCGGAAATGCCGGTACATTTATCCGTGCAGGCGAATACCGTCAATTACGCAACAGTCAAATTTTGGCAAACCATCGGAGTAAAACGCATTATCCTGTCACGGGAATTGTCGCTCGATGAAATTGCCGAAATCCGTCAGGAATGCCCGGACATGGAACTGGAAGTCTTCGTGCATGGCGCGCTGTGCATTGCCTATTCGGGCCGCTGCTTGCTGTCCGGATATTTTAACCACCGCGACCCAAATCAGGGTACTTGCACCAATTCCTGCCGCTGGAAATACGACACACTGCCCGCACATGAAAATGCCGAAGGCGATTATGTCTTGGACGGCGGCGCCTTGTCGATGTCCGAAATCAGTAATGCCAGTTGCGGCGGCGCCGAGCGCCACCCCTTGGCCGATAAGGTTTATTTTTTAGAGGAGGAAGGGCGTAAAGGCGAACTGCTGCCGGTCATGGAAGATGAAAACGGCACCTACATCATGAATTCGAAAGACCTGCGCGCGATCGAACATATTCAACGCTTGGTCGAAATCGGCGTCGACAGCCTTAAGATAGAAGGTCGAACCAAATCTCATTATTATGTAGCCCGGACCGCACAAACCTATCGCCAAGCAATCGACGACGCACTGGCCGAACGTCCGTTTAATCCGCAATTGCTCGGCGTCTTGGAAAACCTAGCCAACCGGGGTTATACAGACGGCTTTTATCAACGCCACCACACGCATGAGCAGCAAAACTACATTACCGGTTATTCGAAAAGCCATCAGCAACAATTTTGCGGTGAAATCAGACACTTCGATTCTGCGACCGGCATGGCCGAAATTGATGTCAAAAACAAGTTTTCGGTTGGCGATAAAATTGAATTGATTTTACCCGAAGGCAATCGCGACATTATCGTCGAACATATGGAAGACCTGCACGGCCATCCTATGCAAGAAGCTCTGGGCGGCGGCTACGAGGTAAAAATACCGCTGCCGGAAATAAGCCCGCAACACGGACTGTTGGCGCGTTATTTTTAGCGGCGAATATATTATCCAAGACAATTAACCATAGCAGATAGGCTATGGAATTTAGGTGCTGGGTAAATACGTCCATGCAGACTCTATGCCAGCTCCATGCCGATCTCTCACCTAGCGTCAGGTGAGGGATCGGCCTCCCAGGCGCCTCCTCGGGAACTGCCTAAATTTGAAGTGCGAAAGGTATAACGCAAACATAACCTTCTAAAATGGAATAAACACGAATGCGAATACATCGTTGCTATAGCCGTCGACGGTTTTGTATTCGCGGTAACCTTTCGACACAGCCATCCCTAAAACATATTGTACGCCATTGTATTGAATAACTTCGGAACCTCTTTGTCCGGTCCGCATGGCAAAAAAACGGTCGTCGATCGCCAGCGAATCTCCGGCGCCGAGCGATGGGTGATTAGCCGAAGCAATAATCATTTGATTTCGGTCGGTAAAAAACGCAAAACTTCCTTCGAGCAATTTTCCCGCTTCGTCGCGCGGTAAAACTTCATCGAGCATGCTCGAAAACTGCGGTTCACTGTCAAAAACGATGCCGATCCCGCCGAGCACTTGATCCTGCCTTGCCAAATGCGTGATCGAGGCATTATAGATATAGGTATAGCGGTTGCCGTAAAATGGCGTCCTGATGAAAGGCGAAACGCTGTAGCTCTGTGAGTCGCTATTCCTCAACGCAGCCGGCGCTCCGCTTCGCTCGTCGACTTGCATCCCCAATAACGAGCACTCGTAAGAGTTCGACACCGCCAAGACACGACCGTTTTTATCGTAAAGATAAAGATTGGTATAGACCGTGTATAAAGCGTTGATGTATTGCAATATGTCCGTCATCCGCTGCTCATCCTTTGACGAGATTTCCGGTTGAGCCAAACAGTGCCTAAAAGTCGATGTCAACGCCCACCACCGGCAATCGTTAGCCCGTTCGTATAAATTACGATCCATGATATCGACCGCCAACGACGCCAAAAACCCTGCATTGTTCAAATGCGAAGACATGACCGTGACTTCCTGAAGGCTATTGACCGAATCGGCGAAAATATTCGCAATATCGGAACCGATTTGTTTGATGGCCTCCAAAACCGGCATGAATTCGGCCGCATTTTTCCGAGCCGATGCGATCTGACCGTTAAGTACCAACAAACCGAGGTCGGCATTGATATCGGAGGAGGCCTTGCGAATATCTTTCAACTCTTGAGGGAAGGTAATGGCTTGATCGATAATATCGGCATAAGCGCCTCCTCTATCGACTGCTTCATTACGTTTAAAAGCCGTTTCCAACGGCGTCATCATTTGCCCGGTCCACCCTAATCCGAAAAAACCCTGATACCCTTTGGTTTGTCGAGTATTAACGATATATTCGCGTAGCTTATACGATGCGATACTTACCGGATTCGCATTAGCAAAAGCCGCTTGTAGCGGCAGTAGTTGCTCATCGCTACTGGCGATTACCTTTCCGTCGACACCCAATATCATTAGCGTGCCTTCGTCACCCGCCGCCAGAAGATCGCCGAAAATTCCCACCATTTCATCGTCGAACCGAAAACATAAGCATAAAACGCCTATTGCTTTCGATCCTTGTTGGTTGCTTTCGGCTATTTTGCAGGAATAAATCAGCGAATGCCGTTTATTCGGCTGTAATTCCGAATATCGAAACGTTTCGATATATTCCGCACTCGATTTTAGAGTTTCGGCAATGAGAGGATCCGTCGAACGACTGATCGGGTTTTCGTTATCCAAATGCGCTTTGACCCGTCCTTCGGTATCGAAAACAATGATCTCGTCATACACGCTGTATTTCTTCACATATTCACGCAGTCGGTTCTCGATGAAATCAATTCCCTCCCGATCTGCATTTTCGGAAATAAGGAAAGAGCGGATATCGTCGTCTGTGGCCAAGAAACCCACATCAGCGGTTCGTTCGAATAAATTACGAATCAGTAAATCGATTGCGACTTGTGCCTTCGATGAATTATCGAGCACCAATTTTTTCAAGTTCTCGACAACTAAATTGTAAGTCAACTTCTGCTGCAACTCGCCGAACTTACTTTTCGTCAAATTCATATCTTCAAGAATGGTCGACGCCACATTATGGCTATTGATCTTTCCGATCAACGCAATTTTCCCCCACCAATCGTTTAGCGAGGCAAGACGAGCCTCGTAACTCTTTACAGCCGGCATGGCAGCCAGTAACTTAGTTTTATTCGCTTCAATTATCGTGTTCATAAATCGCTTAATTTATCCGTCATCTATATCTCCAGATCTAAATTTAGACACAAATCATGCCAAAGTAATATTTTATAGTAAAAATAAAATCCTTCCTCTTTCTATTCTTAAACAATGCACCACTATGGCGCAATGAAGCACCAATTCGACTCGTCGAATACATCCAGCAATTCCCAATTTGGAGATCAAAAAGGGTGTGGGGTATGCTTGGCGAGGATGTCGGCAGCAGGGCAGATTTTTGCTCCATGCAAAATCTGTATTCACGCCATCCTTGGCGTTCGAGCTTCCGCCAAGCCCCCATGGATGGGTTTACGGCGTTCCTCGACAGGCATACCCCACACCCTAAAATCGGCGAAACTGCTCAAACTGGGAATTGCTGGAATACATCCATACCAAACTATTTCTACCGCATTTCTGTTATGATATGCCCCCAACAGCCTTAACCAAGGTAATGCCAATGACGTTTACCACTGCCGATCTCTGTGATCAATATTCCGACATTGACGGCTTTCAAATCGCCGACCCCATTTTCAGAATATTCGGAGCAACGCCGGCTTTTTGCGGGCAAATTACGACAATTAAAGCCTTTGAGGACAATGGATTAGTCAATTCAACCTTATCGACAAAAGTATCGAGACGCGTCTTAGTCATCGACGGCGGAGGTTCACACCGCTGCGCCTTGATCGATCGGGGGCTTGCACAACTGGCCTGCGACAACGGCTGGCAAGGCGTCGTGATCTACGGTTGTATCCGCAATGCAGCCGCAATCGATACGATTCCGATCGGGATTCGCGCACTCCATGCGCATCCACTCAAAAGCACGACGAAAGGTCACGGAGAATACGATAGTATTGTGACTTTCGCAGGCGTACAATTTAGAAAAGATTATTTTTTATATGCCGATAGCGATGGAATTATCGTCTCGGAGGCAGAGTTGAGTTAAAATAACCTCACCTTAACCTACTAAATTAGTCAAGATATGCAAATAATACTCGCTAACCCTCGTGGATTCTGTGCCGGAGTGGATAGAGCCATTGAAATCGTGGATCAGGCACTTGAAGCTTTCGGCGCTCCGATCTATGTCCGCCATGAAGTCGTCCATAACCGCACCGTCGTCGATGGCCTTAAAGAAAAAGGCGCGATTTTCATCGAAGACCTGAGCGACGTCCCTGTCGGCTCCTATTTGATTTTCAGCGCACATGGCGTTTCGAAAAAAGTCCAAGAAGAAGCCGAGGAACGTAATTTAACCGTTTTCGACGCAACCTGCCCACTAGTCACCAAAGTCCATTTGCAAGTTGCCAAGCATGCCAAACAAGACCGAGAGGTCATACTAATAGGTCACGCCGGACACCCGGAAGTCGAAGGCACGATGGGCCAATATGAAAAATGCACCGAAAACGGCGGCATATATTTAGTTGAAACACCGGAAGATGTCGCCAAACTGAAGGTCAATAATCCTAATAATCTGGCCTACGTAACGCAAACGACGCTGTCCATGACCGACACCAAAGTCATGGTCGACGCACTCAGAGCCCGTTTTTCCTCAATTCAGGAACAGAAAAAAGACGATATTTGTTATGCCACGCAAAACCGGCAGGATGCCGTTTATGACCTTGCCAACAAAACCGATTTGATTCTCGTGGTCGGTTCTCCCAATAGCTCCAACTCTAATCGCTTACGGGAAATCGCCGAACAACTGGGCAAACCGGCTTATTTAATCGATACTGCTAACGACATGAGCCGAGAGTGGTTCGACGGCATCACTGCCGTAGGCGTTACTGCAGGAGCATCGGCACCGGAAGTTCTGGTACAAGAGGTCATCAGCCAATTGAAAGCCTGGGGCGGTCTATCGATTACTGAAAACAAAGGCATTGAAGAAAAAGTCGTCTTTTCCCTGCCCAGAGGCCTTAAAAAAACCGCATAGTAATTTCTTAGGTTTTTCAGAAGAAACCGGGCAAGGACGCCCGAAACACGAATCAAGCACTAACTCCTCCCATAATCCGCCCATTCACCTTCCACCTTCCACCTTCCACCTTCCACCTTCCACCTTCCACCTTCCACCTTCCACCTTCCACCTTCCACCTTCCTCACCTTTCACCTTTCACCTTTCACCTTTCACCTTTCACCTTTCACCTTTCATCTTTCATCTTTCATCTTTCATCTTTCACCTTCCACCTTATCCATTCATGCAACCGGCCGGTTCTGCCGTTGAGCATACCAACGCATGAAATAGCCTTTAGGCAAATGCACACCGTTGCGTACATAGAATAAATTATATTCATTATTAAGCGTTGCATTCAGCAAGCGCCGCGACGCCCCGGTACCGCAAAACAAAATTTGATCGCCGATTTTAATTCGATAGTCGTCTGGGGGAAGTACACTTATCACTTCTCCCGACTTAACGACAAAGGCAATTAAATCAAGTTTTCGATTAAAATTATCGGGATGCTTTAAGATATCCCCTAACAGCACCTGCTCCCCCTCCTCCAAGCATGCAGTGACAGCGCTACAGCGCTCCTTCACAACATCCACAGTGATTAAATGAGGCTGCCTACGTCCGATTTTTTTCTCGAGTTGCTGAATCACCTTCTCCATATCTTCCTTCCTACCCGGTTCGTCTTTCAATAAATGCTGAAAAAAAGGCTTTAATAGCGGGGCGACCAACAAAAATAAAACACGCCGAGCGGTCACCAATGTCGGCTGCATAATCATATCGATTTGCGACGCCTCGAAAGCAATTCGATTTTCATGGCGATTTTGCCGAACCAAGGTAAACAAGTTGCCATTCAGTTTACGCGCATTCAGCAATATTCCCAGATTATGCCCGTCATCATCGGTTCCCGCCAAAATCCCTACAGCATTTTCTATTCCGGCCTGCGCCAAGGTTTTAGCCGTGCTCCGCCCTACGATATAACTATCGATCCCCTCTTCTTCGCTACAGTCATGCGGATCAATGACCACCGTCTTCATGCCTTGCTTGACCAAGGCATGATTGATTTCATGCCCCATCCGACCGTAGCCGCAAACGATCCATTTTCCGAACGGCGGCTTAATAGCATCGCTGAGGCGAACCCGCGGCGCTCTGACCAACCAGTTATTCAACGGATAAAAGCTAGGATGCGTCATCGTTGTCACCAACACCTTCGCGAACATTTTGAACGGATCGACGATATGAACCTCTCCCCCCAAATTTGCGAGCGTTTCTTCGAAAACATCAACCTTTGACAACGTAATAATTCTGATACTCGGATTCAACAAACGCGCCAATGCAGAAATTTTTAGATTGATCTCTTCGTTATTGGTAATTGCAACAATCGCTTGGCAATTGCGTCTTCTAATTCCCGCTTCAAGTAGATGCTTAGGCACGCTTGCATCTGCGCATAAACCCGGCATCGGCACTCGGTAATCCCTCAACGTCAATGCCCTAATCCTATCCTCATCGCCATCGATAAATACTGCCGGCACACCATAATCGCTTAAACCGCGAGCCAATACGCTACCGGTATCGCCGAAACCACAGATAATAAAATAAGGCTCGGAAATTCTAAGCACCTGCCGAGAAAACTTTCGCTCCTCGACCGCACGAACAAAGAAAGGATTCTGGAAAAGTCTTACGATACTTCCTATCGCATAAAACCAGGTAATCACGCTTACATACAGACAAACCATCGCCCAAAGCCTTTGAGCATCGTTAAATTCAAAAGGAATTTCTCCGAAACCGGTCGTCGTCGCGGTATAGGTCATAAAATAAAACGCGTGAAATACACTTAAGTATTGAGGCTTACCGTCGACTTCATGACCGGGAATAAAGACCATTCCCAAAATTGACACTGCATAAACCGTAATCAAAGCCATTACGGGCCTGCGCATTTCACGCATTACTATAAAACTGACTCGGCTTAAATCGGTACTTTCCGTCATACCCTACCCCTCTATTATACCCGTCGTAGATCAAAATTCGGCGCCTGGCTGTCCGCTAAAGGACGCCGTGAATACATCCCATGTAGGCTCTATGCCAGCTCCATGCTGGCAAAGCCTTTATGAGCGCCATGGATGGCGTGAATGTCGATGTTGCAGGAGCGAAAATCGACCGGACAGCCAGGCGCCTCCTCTGGCACTGCCGAAATTTGAAGTGCGAACGGTATAAATCGTTCATTACAATCGAGACATCAACGTATCGGATACCAAAATAATGACGGATATGAAGTTAGCCAACAAAGCCCCGCCGCTTAGCGAGATAATGCTCACCATTACATCGGACGTCAATCCGGTTTCAGTCACATGTACGACAACGGTCCAATATGTAGCAGCCGCCACTAAGTGCAGGTCGGCAACCAGACTAGTCGCCAGCAACACAGCGCCTATTTGCGAGCGATCGCCTAACTTTAAGCCAGTCGCAATAAAATTAACGACAATAATCGCAAATAATTCAAAAACATTATGATGCTCGGGATTATCCATCTCCCCTAAAAAAAAACCGAAATTCAAGGTTAATGACAATACGATAAAAAAACCGAAAACGACTTTCTCGAAATTCATCTAATAATGCTCCGGAATATAAATCAAACTGTAAATGTTATCCTAATCTGTATTAGAATTAGAAAGATATTAACAATAGATAAAAAATCGCACCGCTGACTCATATTTATTGTTAAAATTGTAAGCTTTGAATTACAAACCGGAGAACCACAATGTCATTGACCGCAATGGACCTTGTTGCCGCTGCTAAGAAAAACATCAAAGAAGTGGATGTTGCATCGGCAAAATCAGATTTGTCCAAATATTTAGTACTCGACGTCCGAGCGCCCGGCGAGTTTGTTGCAGGCTCTTTGCCCGGAGCCATCAACATTTCGAGAGGTGTTTTGGAATTTAAAATCGCTAACCACCCGGATTTCGAAAATAAACAAGATGCCGATATCTTAGTTTATTGCCAAACCGGCGGACGCTCGGCACTTGCTACCGAAGTACTCAATAAAATGGGCTACAGTAAAGCAGTCAGCCTAGAGGGCGGATATCAAGCTTGGCAAAAAAGCGACGCAACCGACGAGTAAATGCCTGTTGTTGAATCGTTAAGACTGGATAAATGGCTATGGGCTGCGCGGTTTTTTAAAACGCGCAAGCTCGCTGCCGATGCGGTATCCGGCGGCAAGGTTCACTTGAACAACCAAAGAACCAAACCGGGCAAGGAAATCGCCATCGGCGCCAAGCTTTCCATCCATAAGGATCAATATAGCTGGGATATTACCGTCACGGGCCTAAACAGCCAACGCCGACCCGCTTCCGAAGCGGCTCAACTTTACGAAGAAACTGCGGAAAGCCGAGAAAAACGGCAACAATTAATTATTCGCCAACGCGAAGAACAGGCTAATTTCGAGCATTTCGAAAGACCCTCCAAACCGAACAAAAAAGACCGTCGGTTGATTCACCGCTTCAAACGAGGCTGATTCCTATCATGGTTTCGCTTACAAACAAGTCGGAGGCTTCGGCAAACCGGCCAGTTTACACGCAGACCTCAACGGCCCCTCCGGAAACAATCGTTGTAAATAACGGCTATTGCCCTTTTCCGCACCTAAATGCTTAGCTACTGCCTTAGTAAAAACCCTGGCGTTTGGCAAGTGTTTAAATTGAAGATAATAGCCTCTAATAAAAAAAATGATTTCCCAATGCGCATCGCTTAATGTAATCGAGTTGGCCTTAGCAAGGTCGCGCGCCACCGCCTCGCTCCAGTCATTCATATCGACCAAAAACCCTTGATCCGTCAGGGCGGGAAATTCCCCTTCGGCATTCAGCACCATGACAACGACTGCTTATGCGTAGCTGCCAATTCGACCCACTCGACATATTCGATAACCCTGATTCCATCAATCAAATCGCCCCGGTCGATACCGAATAAAGACAAATCATCGGATAATGCACACAAATAACAAGACTTAGCCGATTGCGTCAAAACCTTAGCCAAACCCCCTCGCCCGACCAGACGAAGTATTGACGAACCTAAAAAAACCACCGCATCGCCGGCTTCAATACGCTCTAAAACGGCATCCACTTCGGATGACTGAAAAATCAAATGCAACATACTGATTATTCGATATGTGTTAACTTCAGTCCCACCAATCCGACAACAACCAGAATAATGGAAAACAACCGCAAAATTTCAGCGGACTCCTTAAAAAGCACGATACCGATAACGGCAACCCCGACCGCGCCCATGCCGGTCCATACCGCGTATGCAGTACCCAGCGGTAACGTTCTAATTGACAACATTAGCAAATAAAAACTGGCCGCACCGAAAACGATTGTCGTCAAACTTGGCCAAAGACGAGTAAATCCTTGGTTATACTTTAAGCTTAATGCAAAAACAATTTCCGCCAAACCCGCACATAACAACAAAAACCACGCCACGCGCTTCAATACCTCATAGACTTATCGATCAAATATTCTACAATATCAAATCGTTTGATAGACCGATTGCACATCAATTTTCAGCCTGTCACATTAATACTCCGAATATTTTGACGGATTTCTGCCCCGACAAAAAACTCGCCACCACAGATCCTTGATGCTTGCAACGACTCAAACTGCACATCGGCGCAGAACCATGCTTCGCCATAAAGGCTGTACTTTTATAACTTATTTGCACCCCATTATGAACAAGCAATCGGATCACATCGTACGCGACCAACGCCAGATCATCAATCATCTGACGCTGCTGATTAACGAGAAGGCCCTAATCAATCTAAACATCGGCAATAACGAATCGTTCATCACCACATTAATTGCCATCGATACGGACACACATAGCCTTCTGTTCGATCTCAGCCCCAAGGAATACCAAAACAGACAATTACCGGGCACATCAAATGCAGTCTTCCGCACCGTATTGTCGGGCATTAAAATAAAATTCGAGGGCAAAGACATCGCCAAAACCAACTATCAAGGCGATGCCGTCTTTGCAATGCCGATACCTGAAAGCATGCTGTGGCTGCAACGCCGTCAATTTTATCGAATTAAATCGCCACTTTCGAAAACCAGCCATCTAAAACTAAGCGTTGCAGACAAAGTCATTCCACTTCGTCTCTACGATATTAGTATCCCCGGTTTTTCCTTGTTAAACGATTCGGAACCGCTTAACCGGATATTATCGCCCGGTCAAATCTTTAAAGATTGCCGATTGGCCTTGGATGGCCTTGGAGAAGACGCGATCGAGTTTATAGTGCTCTACCGCATACCATTAAACCCGAATAAGCCGGACAAAACCATGAAAATAGGCTGCCGACTCACCTCGATATCACCCGCCTTCGAATCCTGCATACAACGCTATATGCAACAAATCGAACGAGAACTTAAACAAAAAACCTAAACGGACATGCCCTTAACACTCGACAATAAACTCTATACGGTTTCACAACTCAACCGGGAAAGCAAACGAGTGCTCAACGAGCATTTTTTCTCGGTTCGAGTAGAAGGCGAAATCTCCAATTTAAGCACTCCCTCTTCCGGCCATATTTATTTTTCCTTGAAAGATACTGCCGCGCAAATCCGTTGCGCGATGTTCAAAACCCAACTGCGCCGCCTCAAGTTTAAGCCGGCGAACGGACTGCAAGTGATTGCAACCGCACAAGTCACCTTATACGAGCCTCGCGGCGACTATCAGCTAGTCGTCGAAAACCTCGAGGAAACCGGAGACGGCGCACTGCGCATGGCCTTTGAAGCGCTTAAGCATCAATTATCGAAGGAAGGACTCTTCGACGCCTCTCGCAAAAAACCTCTACCAGCACTGCCTCATCGCATCGGCATCATCACCTCTCCTAGCGGCGCCGCAATCAGAGACATACTGACCGTGCTAAAACGGCGTTTTCCAGCTATTCCGGTCGTTTTGTACCCGGTTTCGGTGCAAGGAGATAACGCCAAACACGATATTGTCCGGGCATTGAATCTGGCCAACACACTCGACCAATGCGACGTATTGATCCTCGGCCGCGGCGGCGGCTCTCTGGAAGACTTGCAAGCCTTCAACGAAGAAATCGTCGCGCGCGCAATCGCAGCAAGCGCCATCCCGGTTATCGCCGGCGTCGGCCATGAGATTGACGTGACGATCGCCGATTTTGTTGCCGATCTTCGCGCCCCAACACCTTCCGCCGCCGCCGAGCATGCGGTTCCCGATCAGCGAGAATGGCAAAGTCGTTTTATTGCGCTGGAAACCAAACTTTCGCAACATCTCGGCAGACAACTTACGCAAAAAGCACAAACTTTAGCCTGGCTCGATAAGCGGCTAAAACAACAACACCCCGGCCAAAAACTAGCCGCTAACGCCCAACGCCTTGACGAACTGGAGCTAAGACTCACCCGCGCGACTCGGCGCAAACTGCTGCAATGTTGCTCGACTCTAGACACTCAATCGGCAAAGCTACATAACCAATCGCCTGAGCGCATAATCAACAGCCTTGCCCTACAACAACATTATCTTCAGCAGCGTCTCAATAACGCCTGGCAACGAAAATTCGAACACTTACATCAGCAGCTCAACCAAGCCGGCCAAACGCTTCATGCGGTCAGTCCTTTGGCAACGCTAAATCGAGGCTATGCACTCGTCACCGACACGGAAACCGGCGCAGTAATTCGCTCGACCCGGCAAATCGAAAAAGACGCTGTTGTATTGACTCGTTTGGCCAATGGACGATTTACCAGTCGCGTGGAAACGATTACCGAGGAGTAAAAAGCTCCGCACCAAAATCAATCCGCGAAACGAATCATCGATACTTTATACCTTTCGCACTTCAAATTTCGGCAGTGCCCGAGGAGGCGCAGGGGTGTCCGACAAAGGCTTTGCCAGCACGGAGCTGGCATAGAGTATCTACATGGACGTATTCACGGCGTCCTTTGGCGGACACCCCGGTGCCGAATTTTGATCTACGATGGGTATATTAGCCCAGCAGCGACCACTGCCGAATAACCCGATAATCAACGCCCCCAGGCGCGGAACAGGATTCGACTAAACAAAAAGTATTGGAATGCCAAATAATCGGTTCGAATTCCGTTTGAAACGATTGCTTGGCTTTTCTTATCAGTGTCACATGCGGCCGATAGGCTCGCCCATCAATAGGATGATCGAGCGATGAAACCATTGCCGACAAACTCTCGGCTAAAATCATCGCCTTATCGTCCGGATTACTGCTGGTTAAGCATATTATGCCCGGTTTTCGCCAAAAACTAAGCTCATCGAAATGGATCGTGACCGGCTCAAGCTTTTTCATTTCGCCGACGGCTTGAACCATCGCCGACTCGAACACGTCGTTAACAGCCCCTAAAAATACCAATGTCACATGAAGGTTACCCGGATTAACTGACCTATCGCCAGTCTTTAACAAACGACGCGCCAACTCTTCGCATTTACTTCGGACCGCCTCATCCGGCCATAACGCAAAAAACAGTCTTTTCACGATTATTCAGCTTAAAAACAACTAAAATAATCCAACATCAACTCTTCGCAATTGAAAAACTGCCTGGGTAAATTGAAATAGATATAGAGCCTCATGCCGAATTCAGCTAGGGCGCCAAATACAGCTAATCTGGACATAGCGATCCACAGACGAGAACTGCTTTTTGGTGAACTTCGCCATATACCGACAGCCCACCAAAGCACAGGCGCCGCCAGAATAAAATGAATATTCCACCAACTCGAGACACTGATGCCCCCGGTCCAAACCCAATAATCCGCTCCATATAAAGCGCCATTCAAGACCACAAAAAAAGGCCAAAAAATCCGCCACAATTGGAATTCGCCTAACCAGCCAGCCAATAAATACTGGTAAGCCCCGTCGGTCGAAAGCGCCGTTTCCGTAGCTTCCTGCTCCGGAAAGGGAGCACTAATATACAATACCGCATAGAGACAAACAGCTACGATAAACACCTCGGCAAGCCCGATCAGGCTGCCTTGCGCGATAATCAACGCTAAAGTATTGATGAACATAGGCAAGCAACCTCGAAATAAATTGACGGCTAGACGATAATTAAGTGACTTGAAATATTGTTGCAGACCGAATTGTTTGGCGGGACGGGGTTTGCTACCCATGTGCATCAAGCTAAGCGAAGCACCCAGCTGCCAAATCGCTACCGATCTCTTCCGGCAAGTCTAAACTGCGTAGCCCGGATGGAGCGTAGCGCAATCCGGGAAGCTCGGAGCTACGCCATTCCCGTATTCCGCTACGCTGCATACGGGCTACATGCTTTATACCTTTCGCAGTTGAAATTTCGGCATTAGCCTATGGAGGCACCTGGGCGTTCTGTCCCTCACCTAACGCTAGGTGAGGGACCTACATGGACGTATTCACCCAGCACCTAAATTCCATAGCCCATTGTCTATGGTTAATTATGTTGGATCATTTAGGGCTAGGGTCACGGCGTCCTTTGACGGACCACCGGTGCCGAATTTTGATCTACGATGGGTATATCCGAAAACGTCCTTGTTTGGCAAGTCGCACGGTTTGCAACCCCGCCCTAGGGCCGTGGCCAAAGCAAATCAAAACGTTCGGGTCGGGTTGAATATACCCTTTGCTTGTCAAATTTCGGGCCGGGGTGCCCGTCAAAGGACGCCGTAAATACGTCCATGTAGGCTCTATGATAGCATCCATGCTATCAAAGCCTTTGCGAGCGCCATGGATGGCGTGAATGTCGATTTTGCAGGAGCAAAATCGACCTAACATCCCGACACCTCCATAGGCTAATGCCGAAATTTGAAGTGCGGAAGGTATAACCCGCCCCGCATGAAGACCGCACCGCTTACCATTTCGCAAGTCTTCCGCAAATACTCAGCCTAAAAAAGTACGCGCAGCTAACCATAACCTTACGACTCACTTATTACCGAGACAGTTAAGACTCATCCGGCCATACAACGATTTCTACCCATTTGCTTGGCTTGATAAAGGGCCTTGTCAGCCCGATCGAAAATTGATTCGGCCGTGTCGCCCTCTCGGAATTGACTAATCCCGCAGGACAAGGTGATAGTGAGAAACCCGTTACCCGAGTTGAAACGTGTTTTTTCGATAATTTTTCGTAACTTATTGGCCAGTGTCAATGCCGATTCCTGATCGGTTTCAGGAAGCAACATTGTAAACTCCTCCCCTCCGAAGCGCGACAAAAAATCCAAGTGCCGGCAGTTTTCGCTCAATAATTTAGCAATGATTTTCAACGTCTTGTCGCCGGCTTTATGGCCTAATGTATCATTGATTTTTTTAAAATGATCGATATCCCAAATGATCAGCGTCAATGGGCTTTTATGCCTCTGCCAACGAGTTATTTCGAGGTCGAGACGATTATCATAAGCCATTCGATTACCGAGCCCTGTCAAAGGGTCGCGTAATGCTCTATCTAACGCTATCGACAACTTTAATTTCAAGTCACTCGATTCGCTTTCCATGCGTTTGATTTTATCGGTCAATTCGTTGAGCTGTAGCTCGGTTTTTTCCCTCGCTCGTTCCTCATTTTCCCGATGATGCAGAATTTCCTTATTAATCAGCTCAATCCGAGTGCCTATTAACTGCTTTAGCGGTTCCAATGTGGTTGCTTTAGCAGAGCTGTCTTGCAACTCCTGCATTTGTATCGATACAAAGCGATCCAGTTCGTTACGGTTGATCTGAGTTTGTCGATTCGCATCATTCGCACCGATCGCCTGCAAGCTTAATTCGGTCAATTGCTCGGTCAATTCGGACAAAAAATCTTTAATATCTTTTTGTTCGGATTGAATATGGTTTTTAATTTTAACCAACAGCGAAACATAATCGTTCAATAATTGCTTGAACGAAGAAGCCGAAGACTGATTTTGCAGTCGCGCTTTTAACCGCTCGGTCGATTCCTCGAACTCGAATGGAATTTCAATATCCTCTAACAATAATAGAAGCTGCTGACTGAGAATCTCTGTTTTGATTTTGTCGGCGTGACCCGATGGAGTGGAGGAAGACTCTATAGATTGAGGCTCAGTAGCATTGACCAAGGCCAAAAACAACTCATCATTGGTTTTAAATTCACCGCTTTCGAATTTTTGCTGCAATACCTTTAAAACCTTGACGGTCTTGTCATCGGAATACAATTTGAGCAAATAATCAAACAAAAGCACGGCATCGAAAGCACTCATCCCGGAATCACCGATATTGAGTGAAAACTTGGTCAAGCCTTCGAGTTCTATTTTTAATTGCGCACTCTTCAACCCGGATTTAACCGTTTTATGAATCCGCATCAAATAAGGGTCTAGTTGATGATTCAACCCTTTCGCCGCTAAAGTTAGCCGGGCTATTGTTTTACATAGCAGCGCTTCGTTTTCTTGCGTTTGCTTGTCGGCAGTTTCCTGCTCATGCAGCAACTTAAAATACTTACCTTTCCATTCGCTATCGAAATCTTTCCTAGACCAAGCAACCATCGAACAAACCTCTGATTAAACCCGGAGCCATCGGGCGTTAATGTTATTGACTGGAACTTTCCTTTTCTATCAGACGATTCATGACATCAATCATGTTTTGCTGAGTCTTGGCCAGTGACCCACTTGTACGATATTTACCGTTGATAATCAAAGCGGGAACGCCATTGACGCCATAACGAGCCGCCATGGTTTTAGCTTGGCGCACTTTGTAATCGACAGGAAAGGAGTTATAGGCATTGCGGAAATCGATCTCAGTAACGCCATGTTCGCTAAAGAACTTAAGCAGCTGATCCTCGCTTTCCAATTTTTGTTTTTTGTTCTGAACCGCATCGAAGAAATCGGCATGCACCTTATCGACGACACCCAGCGCTTCTGCGGTGAAATACGCCTTGGCATGCTTTTCCCATAAGCTATTAAAGATAGCCGGCTGCCGGATAAAATCAACATTATCGGGCTTAGTTTTTAGCCATTTGTTCAAATCGGGTTCCAAATGATAGCAATGCGGACAGCCGTACCAAAAGAACTCGATCACTTCGACCTTATCGGGGTTTTGAGTCGGTTGCGGCGTAGACAAGACTTCGTAACCCGGAGATTTTGCATTTACCAGGCCGGCTAAACCAAATAACACAAAAAAACCACTAGCAACAATTTTATTATTTAACATGATTCAAGTTCTCCTTAAAAATGCAGGCTCGATAAAAACATATTGACGCCAAGAAAGACAAATATACCTTTCGCACTTCAAATTCCGGCAGCGCCTGAGGAGGCGCCTGGGTGTCCGGTCGATTTTCGCTCCTGCAAAATCGACATTCACGCCATCCATGGCGCTCATAAAGGCTTTGCCTACATGGACGTATTTACGACGTCCTTTAGCGGACACCCAGGCGCCGAATTTTGATCTACGACGGGTATATAAAATATTAAAGCCGGGCAAAAATGACATAGCGGGAAATTTGATTTTACCGATCCGCTAAGGATTTCGTGAAAAATAACTTCCTGGAGCTATGAGTTTTGTAGCGGGTTCGGTCGTTAAACAAGCACACGGATCGTGAGAAATGCTCTTAATCGGAGGATTACAATAGCGGTCACCTTTCGCACTTCAAATTTCGGCAGTGCCGGAGGAGGCCTTGGGGGCTGGGTTTACGGCGTCCTTTGACGAGCACCCCGAAGCTGAATTTCATCTACGATGAGTATAAGTCGCTTTATAAAAGCAATCGCGCATTGCTTACTTCATGACCGAAATATGATAAGAAACCGCTTTGATTTCGCGTTCAGTCATTTTTTTGGCAATCATATGCATCATATTTTCGGGGTTATTACTCCGCTCGCCGCTTTTGAAATCTATGAGCGTCTTGATCAAATAATCGGCATGCTGCGACTTAAGCGCAGGAAATGCCGCCGGCCTGTTCCCTTCTCCAAACGGACCATGACAAGCGATACAAGCAGACACTTCACTCGCCAACACCCCATTCCGGTAAAGATCACTGCCTAAGGCCAATAGCTCTTTGATGTCTTCGCTGGCATCTGCAGAATCCTCACTATCATCTTCGTCGTCATCTTCGTCTTTTTGCAAGACCGGTAGACTATTCGTCGAAATCTTTTGCTCGGCATAATAGGCGGCAATATCAGCCATATCTTTATCGCTCAAGCCCATCGCGATCGGACTCATCATCGGATTATTTCGCTCGCCGCTTTTAAAGGCATTAAGCGTCTTGATCAGATAAGAGGCATGTTGTTGAGCTAACTTCGGAAAATTAGTGACCGCACTATTGCCGTTTTCGCCGTGACACCCCGCGCAGGCGGTCGCTTTTTCTTTTCCTGCCTTACTATTGCCTTCTGCATGTAGAATGACCGGCTGACTCATGAACAACAGAGCAATTGAAAGTGCCAATAGTTTATTTTTCATTAGATTCCCCTTCCGGAATAGTATACTTCTAGCGATTACATTTTAATTATCTAGCCGGCTCTTTTGTCCGATAGCGGCATTGCAAAAAAACAGTTATACCCATGATTAAATCAAAATTCGGCACCGGGACGCGTGTAAAAGACTCATCACCTCAATTGTCTATCATTTAAAATCATAGCTAATTGAAGGTCGAAAAAGAAAGCCAATAGCATTACGCCAAGCAAAATAGCTTCGTCACAAAAGCCAAAAACATGTCCGCTCGAAGTATAAATCAAAAAAGCCGGTCCTAACGATTTTTCAATGGACCACGCCGATTTGCGAACCCAAAAGTCCAGCACGGAAGCCCCTCAAACGGCACACGCCTATCGGGTCTATCCGGAAATTTTACTCTAAATACTCTAGCTAAGCGAGATAACGATGAATCCAGTGTATCATCAAGCAAAATTCATAAACAGCGCCCCTCACGTTAAAGACGCCCCTGAGGATATAGGACTCGAAGTTGCATTTGCGGGCCGCTCCAACGCGGGTAAATCCAGTGCAATCAATACGTTAACCGGTCAAAAATCGTTGGCGCGTATCAGCAAAACCCCGGGGAGAACGCAATTATTGAATTTTTTCTCGATAACGGAAAGCACACGCTTTGTCGATTTACCGGGCTATGGTTATGCCAAAGTACCATTGGAAATCAAAAAACAATGGCACCGCATGATCGAAACCTATCTAAATAATCGTAAAACGTTATGCGGCATTGTGTTGGTGATGGATATTCGCCATCCACTGACCGAATTCGATCTACAAATGGTGGACTGGTGCAAACAATCCCGGTTGCCTTTACATATTCTGCTAACTAAAGCCGATAAATTGAAATTCGGCGCGGCAAAAAATACCTTACTGGCCGTGCAAAAAGAAATTTCCGGAGCTCAAGTCCCAGTCACGGTTCAATTATTTTCGGCATTAAAGAGACAAGGCGTCGACGAAATCCATCAATTACTCGATCAATGGCTGAACTTTGAATTGTCATAAACTCGAAAAAATTTCGATGCTCCTTACGCTTTTTCAACATGCATCTGAATTCGGCAACTTAAAGATGGAGCACATGAAACTCTTGAATTATACCTTTCGTACTTCAAATTTCGGTAGTGTCTGAGGAGGCACCGGGGTGCTAGGTCGATTTTTGCTCCTGCAAAATCGACATTCACGCCATCCATAGCGCTCGCAAAGGCTTTGTCGGACACCCAGGCCCCTCTTCTAGCACTCACTGCCTTAAGTTAAGCCGTTCGTGGTGAGCCTGTCGAACCATGGAAGGCTTAACTTATCGGCCCAGGATTTTTCCATTCACCCTTCGACAGGCTCAGGGCGAACGGAAAAATCCTTAACTTAATGGCAGTGTCTTCTAGCACTGCCAAAATTTGAAGTGCGAAAGGTATAACCATGGGCGATGGAATGTAGATACTGGTGTCTTTGACGGACACACCCGGCGCCGAATTTTGATCTACGACGGGTATACTTCTTCTAAAATCCGGACGATATCGACTTCAGATAACATATTCGACACCTTCGCGTGCCATGTTTAACTCTATATCTAATTTTTGGTGCTGTTCGAGCAATTGCCGATAGATGTTATCCAAGTCCATATCGGTGCGATTGGGTTCGTGATGGGTAAAAAACAAGCGCTTGACATTAGACCGGACCGCCAAGTTTAGCCCTGACTGATAGGTTCCATGCCCCCACCCCCTTTTAAACACATACTCTTCCTCGGTATAGGACGCATCGACAATCAATGCATCGACACCCCGTATAAAGGCACACACTTCGAGGAATCTTTCATCAACCATGGATTGAAAAGACTCGTATTCTTGATCGTCGGGCCGGTAAATATTAAACAACGGTTCGTAATCCCCCGTAAAAAAAACAGACTGGCCGCCGCATTCGATACGATAACCGAAATTTAGAACAGGATGATTAAGCAATAACGGAGTAATTCGGGCATCGCCCACCATAACGCTTTTACCTGGCGTCAAAGTCACATAACGAACAGTAGCTTTTAACTCGGCCTCCCGAATCGGAAAAAAACTGTATTGTAATTGAACAGCCAGCGCCCTTTGTATGCCTTGTTGAGTGACTGGATCCAACCCGCCGTATATCGTAATCTGATTACCCGGCATAAACGCCGGCGCAAAAAAAGGCAGCCCTTGAATATGATCCCAGTGCGTGTGGGTAATGAAAATATGCGCATCGACCGGCTTATCCTTATCCAGTTGTTGCGATAACGAATAAATACCGGTACCCGCATCGAGAATTATTAACTCCCCGCTATCGGTACGAATTTCTATGCAGGTAGTATTCCCGCCATATTTGACAGTATTAGGCCCTGGTGTCGGAATGGAGCCACGGACGCCTCTGAACTTCAATTGCATGCAATCCCTCGATTCAGCGTTGAAAATATTCGTTTCGCACTTCAAATGTCGGGAGTGCTTAGGGTTTGATCTACGATGGGTATACACGCAGTCATACATAGCGTCATGCAAAAAATCCGCATACCCAGACCCTAAGCGATTACTCGCAACTAATCATCATTAAAGCCTCTGTTCTGATCGAGCTCAAATCACCCAGAGAAACGATCAGCTCATCCAAAGACAAACCGAACAACGAGAACTGCGCTTCCGAATACTTATCGATTACCGGATTACCGCCGTCACCAAAACGCAAGATTTTACTGATTTGATTAGCTACAGCAACACTATCGCGCAAGACGTCGGAGCCGTCCTCATCGTGATGATGCTCGATCGCAGCACCGATGCCTTCAGAAAAGCACCACTTATCAATTAGTAGCTTACCCAAACGAGCGTGATCGATACCTAAATACTCCCGCTCCATCAAATGTAAAGAAACGCTCCGCTTACGGCTTTCCATCAACGCATTACTAAAGGATTCGGGCAAACACTGCGCAAAAACCAACTTTCCAAAGTCATGCAATAAACCGGTAACGAAATAATCGCTGCATTTATTTGGCGATAAACCTTGTCGCTCGGCGAGTAATTTTGTGATCAATGCGGTAGTCAAAGAGTGCATTAAAAAACCATTGGCATTTAAGCCCGCTTTTTTATCGGGCTTAAGAACACCGATTGCCGCAATGCCCAACGCCATATTCTTGACCGTATTGATTCCAAGATGGACGACAGCGCGCGTTATTGAACTAATTTTTTGAGGCAAACCGTAATAAGGAGAATTAACAACTTTCAAAATCTTGACCGTCATCACCGGATCGCATTCGATAATTTGTACAAAATCCTTGGCGGAAGATTGATTGTCATCGGCTAACTTTAAAATACTTTGCACGCTTTTCGGAAAAGCCGGCATACTTTCCACAAACATGAATAACTTGTTGTCGACAGCCGCAACCATTGGAAATGCTCTCTTTAGATAAATGTCATGATGTGAGTATCAACACAACTTTTTAAGGCCGTGTCATTCCGGCATAGACTACCGAAGTCTTGTCACAAGGACACGAAATACCGAAAAGCTTGCTATATATGGGGCAGAACTTAGGATTTCGTGACAAATAACTTCCTATATACCCATCGCAGATCAAAATTCGGCGCAGGGGTATCCGTCAAAGAACGCCGTGAATACATCCCTGTAGGCTCTATGCCAGCTCCATGCCGGCAAAGCCTTTGCCGCACACCCCGGCGCCTCCTTAGGCAATGCCGAAATTTCAAGTGCGAAGGGTATAACTATCCGCTTTGTAGCAGGTTCAGTTACTTCCTTAACAGAACGCCGAAATTTGACTGATAAAGGGTATCGTTACATAAGCATAGCAGAGAAACGCTATCGGAAAGAGAGCCCCAAAGATAAGAATGCATTCAATGGGGCTTGAGGAAAAGAATCAGTCCATTAAAGAGGGGGAGGGGAATGGACTGATCCAACGTCATAACTGACGTATAACATTACGATTTAATAATATTGGAAAAGTTCAATCCTTATAAAAAACGTAATGCGCCTAAAAAAGACTAATGCGCCTCATCCCAATTCAGACCGGTACCGATATCGACGATCAACGGCACATCGAGCGTTGCCGCCGAACTCATCAAATCCCTCAATCTTTCGATACACCCGGAAACGGCCGACTCGGCAATTTCAAAAACCAATTCGTCATGCACCTGCATGATCATTCGGGCATCGGGCGAATCTGTTTGAAGCCAACGATCGCAAGCGATCATCGCGCGCTTTATGATATCGGCGGCGGTGCCTTGCATCGGCGCATTGATTGCGGTTCGTTCGGCGTATTGACGGCGCGCGGGGTTGCGCGAATTGATTTCCGGCAAATAAAGCCTACGGCCGAATAAAGTTTCGACATACCCCTGGTTTTTCGCCAACTCTCGGATGTTATCCATAAATGCTTTGACACCGGGATACCGCGCGAAATACATGTCGATATAAGATTGCGCCTGCCCTCTGGTCAAGCCTAATTGCTGCGCCAAGCCGAACGACGACATGCCGTAAATCAAGCCAAAATTGATCGCCTTGGCCGAACGCCGTAAATCGGCGGTAACTTGCTCAGGCTCGACCCCGAAGACCTCGGCCGCGGTCGCGCTATGAATATCCTGCCCTTGTTTGAAAGCTGCCAAAAGACCGGCATCGCCGGACAAATGCGCCATGATGCGCAGCTCGATTTGTGAATAATCGGCCGCAACCAACACATAGCCCGGCGACGCAATGAAAGCCTGCCGTATTCTCCTGCCTTCGGGAGTGCGAATCGGAATATTCTGTAGATTGGGATCGGACGAAGACAAACGACCGGTCGCCGCGACCGCCTGATGATAGGAGGTATGCACGCGCCCGGTTTTCGGATTGACCTGTTGCGGCAATTTATCGGTATAAGTCGATTTCAGCTTGCTGGTCGTGCGATGCTCGAGAATCAAACGAGGCAACGGATAATCGGCAGCCAATTCCTGCAGCACCGATTCGTCGGTCGACGGCTGTCCGGTCGGGGTTTTTTTCAGTACCGGCAAATTCAGCTTATCGTAAATAATGCTTTGAATTTGCTTCGGCGAACCCAAATTGAATGCCTGCCCGGCCAGGTCGTGCGCATGCTGCTCGATCGAGGCAATCTGGGCGGCCAACTCCTGGCTCTGCCGCGCCAGCATTTCGGTATCGAGCAATACCCCGTTTCTCTCGATACGCGACAACACTTCGACCAGAGGAATTTCGATTTCTCGATACAATTGCACCAACGACGGATTTTGTTCGAGTTTTTCACTCAGAACTTCATGTAAACGCAAGGTGATGTCCGCATCTTCGGCGGCATAAGGCGTCGCCTGTTCGATGGCGACTTCCTGAAACGGAATCTGTTTCGCGCCCTTCCCCGCGACATCTTCGTAATGTATCGTCGTATAGTTAAGATACGTCTTCGCCAAATCATCCATGTTGTGCTTAGTCGCGGTACTGTTCAACACATAGGATTCGAGCATCGTATCGTGAGCGATACCGCGCAACTCTATACCGTGATTGGCCAGCACGTTGGCGTCGTATTTAAGATTCTGTCCCAGTTTGGCTTTATTCGGATTTTCCAGCAGCGGACGCATTTTTTCCAATACGGCGGATCGATCTAATTGCTCCGGTGCATCCGAATAATCGTGCGCAACCGGCAAATAAGCGGCATGCCCGGCTTCGACCGCAAACGATATCCCGACGACTTCGGCGCGGCTGTAATCAAGACTGGTCGTTTCGGTATCGAACGCAAACAACTCGGCCTTCTCGAGCCGCTCGAGCCAACGTTCAAAATCGTGTTCGGTCAAGATCGTTTCATAGCGCGCATCAATCGCTTGCGGACTTTCGACAGCTTTAGCGTCCCGGCCGGAGCCGACATCGGCGGACTGCTCCAGTATTTTCAACCAAGACGTAAAACCCAATTCGACAAGCATCGACTTGAGTTCGCTTTGATCGACCGGATTCATTTTTAATTCCTCCGCCGAGCATGGCAACGGAACATCGCAATCAATCGTGGTCAATTGCTTCGACAACGGCAGTTGATCGAGCGCGTTGCGTAGATTCTCACCGACCTTACCCTTGATTTGATCGGCGCATTCGATCAATCTTTCCAGCGTTTGATATTCGTTTAGCCATTTAGCTGCCGTTTTTGGCCCGACCTTGGGCACGCCGGGAATATTGTCGACCGTGTCGCCCATCAAGGCTAAATAATCGATGATTTGTTCAGGTGTCACGCCGAACTTTTCGATCACGCCTTGGCGGTCGGTACGGCTGCCGGACATCGTGTTTTCGAGCGTGATATGTTCGGTAACCAATTGCGCCATATCCTTGTCGCCGGTTGAAATGACGACCTGAAATCCGTCTCGCTCGGCTTGCTTGGCAAATGCGCCGATAACATCGTCCGCCTCGACATCGGGCTGCATGATCAAGGGCAGGCCCATCGCTCGAATCAAGCGGTGCAAGGGTTCTATTTGTACGCGCAGATCGTCCGGCATCGGCGGTCGGTGTGCCTTGTATTGATCGTATAGATTATGTCTAAAGGTCTTTCCGGGCGCATCGAAAATAACGCCGATATAATCGGTCGGATGGTCGGTCATCAATTTACGCAACATATTGGCCACCCCGTATATCGCATTGGTCGGCGTGCCATCCGGGCTCGTCAAGGGTGGTACCGCATGGTAGGCGCGAAATAAAAAAGACGAGCCGTCGATTAATACCAAATATTTTTGTTTGTTTTGGGTCATGCCGATGTGTTTGTGATTTAAATTAAGGTAACTATTCAGCGCATGCGGTAGGTTGGTGTCAGGCATTGATTTCTAAGGACGCGTGAATACATCCCTGTAAGCTCTGACTGCAACGTCCTGTTGCAGACAGCCTTATAAATCAATGCCTGACACCTTCTCATACATGACTTATGCTGAATAATTACAAATTATGTTTTACGCTTAACTTCCAATATATTCGGTAATTGGCTGATTCTGCCGAGCACCGAGCTTAGCTGGGCGGTGCTTTCGATATTGATCGTCATCGTCAGTATTGCCGATAAATCCGGATGCGTTTTTAACGAGGCATCGATAATATGCGCCTTAGCATACATCATGATACGAGTCACGTCGCTGAGCAGGTTTTGCGCATTGAAAGCATGGATAATAATCGGTACATTATGGCGCGATGGCTGCTCCGAACTCCATTCGGCATCGATCAATTGCGGTTGCTGTTCGGGACTTAGCGTCAAAATATTTTCGCAGTCGCGCCGATGGATTGTGATCCCTCGCTTATGCGAGATGAAACCGATGATATCGTCGCCTTTGACCGGACAACAGCATTGCGCCAAACTGGTTACCACATTATCGATACCGGCAACGGTGATGGTCGATTTTGCCGCCGTTTTGCTCTCGCTCCCTCTGGCGGAAGGATAGGCGGGCTCGGCAAATTCGGGGATTTTTAGCGCGGCAACCAACTGCCGATTAGTAATATCGCCACGACCTATCGCTTCATAAAAAAGCTCGGCGTCGTTAAATTTGAAATGGCTGAGCAATTCACCCATCTCAATCGACTTCAATCCTAATCGTTTACTTTCTTTATCCAGAATTTGTTTGCCGAAAACAATATTTTCGGCTTGCTGCTGTTGTCTAAACCAACTTCTGACCTTCCCGACCGCCCGCGGCGTTTTTAAATAACCCAAGTTCGGGTCGAGCCAGTTATGATTCGGCTCGCCGTTTTTAACCGTGATGATCTCAACCTGATCGCCCGACCTAAGCTTATATGTTAAGGGCTTGATACGTCCGTTGACTTTCGCCCCGCGACAACCGTGCCCAATTTCGGTATGTATCGTGTAAGCAAAATCGAGAGGCGTCGAACCCTTGATCAGATCGATCAATTTTCCGGCCGGCGTCAACACAAAGACCCGATCCGAAAAAAGTTCGGTTCGAAAATTTTCGACCAAATTGTCGCCGCTATCCTTATATTCCAGCAATTGGCGCAACGAAGCGATATTCTTTTCGGTCGCGGCATTGTGCTTACTGCCTTCCTTGTAACGCCAATGCGCGGCAACCCCTAATTCGGCAAATTCATGCATCGAACGAGTGCGAATCTGAATTTCGATACGATTGCCTTTGTGGTCGACGATCACGGTATGCAAGGATTGATAACCGTTTTCCTTCGGGTTGGCAATATAATCGTCGAATTCTTTAGGAATGTATTTCCAATAACTATGCGCCAAACCCAATACGCTATAACAAGCCGTCAAGCTATCGACGATCACGCGCACTGCAAGTAAATCGTAAAGATCGTCGATAGCTAACTGCTTGCGGCGCATTTTGTTCCAAATGCTGTAAATATGCTTGGGCCTTCCATAAACCTTTGCCGTAATACCTTCTTCCTTAAGAATTCGACGGAGGTCTTCTATGAATGTTTGAATACAATCTTCGCGATGAATGCGCTTATCGGCAAGCGATTCGGCAATGCGCTTATAATTATCCGGCTCGAGATAGCGAAACGCTAGATCCTCAAGCTCCCATTTGAATTGACTCACCCCGAGCCGGTTCGCCAACGGCGCATAGACATCCAGGGTCTCTTGCGCGATAAACCGCCGAACACCCGGTTCTTCCGCCGATATTCCCCGCAGACGCTCAATACGATAGGCTAGCTTGATCAGCACCGAGCGCACATCGTGCGTCATCGCCAATAGCATTCGTCTGAGTGTTTCATTTTGATTGGGCTCGTGTGTCAACTCCGGACTATAGACGCGCAAATTATTGAGCCAATTGACATCCTTGACTAAACCCGCAACCGTTTCGCCGAATTGTTGCTTAATTTCGGCTGCGGCTAAACGACCTGCTAATCGCGAATCGCTTAATAACGCAGCCAGTATGCTGGCCAAATCGCTATAAACACTACCCAAAATCATCGCGACCGCAATCCCTTTTGGTCTAATATTAAGCGGATTGCTATCGGCCTCATCGACAAGAGCCAAAGCCTTCTCAATTTGTACGGCATCTTCGGCGGAAAATCCCGAAAGTAGCTTTTCGATTTGCGGTAGTTGTTTTTTCATGAGGCGATTGTAACTGATTCGAAAAAGTTGGCAATCATGATAGGCTATCGCACGTTAGTGTTGAGGCTCATTCGCTAGAATCTCGAATATTCTTTATTTATATTGTAAGGGTAACTCAAAGATTATGAAAATCACTGTATTTGGAAGCGGTTATGTCGGCCTGGTGACAGGCACTTGCTTGGCGGAAGTGGGCAACGATGTAATCTGCATGGATATCGACGAAACCAAGATCGAAAAACTCAAGCAAGGCATCATCCCGATTTATGAGCCTGGGCTGGAAGCGATGGTTAAAGAAAACCAGGAAGCCGGCCGCTTGCGCTTTACCTCCGATGTCAAAGAAGCGGTCAATCATGGTTTATTTCAGTTTATTGCGGTCGGAACGCCGCCTGACGAGGACGGTTCAGCCGATTTGCAATATGTTCTTGCGGTCGCTAAAAACATTGCCCAACACATGGAAGATTATCGAGTCGTAATCGATAAGTCCACGGTACCGGTCGGAACCGCCGATAAAGTCAAAGAAGCCATGATCCACGTACTTCAAGAACGAGGCAAGAAAGACTTGGAATTCGACGTCGTGTCGAATCCCGAATTTTTGAAGGAAGGTGCCGCGCTCGACGATTTCATGAAGCCGGACCGTATCGTTGTCGGCACCGATAACCCAAGAACCGCCGAATTACTCAAAGCACTCTACGCTCCGTTCAACCGCAGCCGCGAACGGGTTATCACGATGGATATCCGGTCTGCCGAATTGACCAAATATGCCGCGAACGCGATGCTGGCAACCAAAATCAGCTTCATGAACGAACTAGCTAACTTGGCCGAAAAATTAGGCGCCGATATTGAACATGTCCGTCAAGGCATCGGTTCGGACAGTCGCATCGGTTACAGCTTTATCTACCCGGGCTGCGGCTACGGAGGCTCATGCTTTCCTAAGGATGTCAAAGCATTGGAACGGACCGCAAAGCAAGTCGGATATCAAGCCGAGTTATTAAATGCCGTCGAGAATGTCAACGACCGACAGAAAAAACGTTTATTCGAAAAAATCCAGCATCATTACAACGGCGATTTGAAAGGCAAGGTTTTCGCTATATGGGGCTTGTCGTTCAAACCCAATACCGACGACATGCGTGAAGCGCCTAGCCGAGTGCTACTGGAAGCCTTGATCGATGCCGGCGCCACCGTTCGAGCTTACGATCCTGAAGCGCTGGAGGAAGCTATGCGCATTTATGGAAATAAAAACGGCTTGATCTATGCCGAGGATCAAAACGAAGCGCTGGAAGATGCCGATGCGTTGGCGATCGTTACCGAATGGAAGCAATTCCGCAGTCCGGATTTCGATCACTTGAGTCAAATCTTACGAGACAAAGTTATTTTCGATGGTCGCAATATGTTCGAGCCCACATTTGTCAAACAAAGCGGTTTAGCTTATTACGCAATCGGACGTTAACAGACGGGATCAGTTTTTTGTGCTATGTTTGCGCTAATAGCTGGCGCAGCCCCGGTATGGACTAACAGAATAGCGCTTTCGATGTCTTTTCAACTATCAACGCACGCAGCCTTTTAGGGTTTTCGCTAGAAAAACTTGGAATTATCCAAAAAACGACTACCATTACTAGCGAATAGACTAAGGCGATCGTGGTTGGCTATAAACTTAGACTGTTCAATTGTTTTATCCCACCTTAAGTTAAACTTAATAAGAGAGAAAAAAATATGAACAAGATCTTAATGTTATTAGCTTTGCTGTCGTTTAACGCGCTTGCAACCCCGGTCAACATCAACAATGCCGATGCTCAAACTATTTCCGAAGCGCTGAAAGGCATTGGCTTGAAAAAAGCCGAAGCGATCGTGCAATATAGAACTAAAAACGGTGACTTTAAATCCGTCGAGGAATTGGCCAATGTTTCCGGAATCGGAGAAAAAACGGTCGAAAACAATAAAGACGATATTTTACTTAGCGATCCCGCTAAAAAATAATCCGCTTCGCTAAACGAAACAACCGGTTGGCAATTAAACCAACCGGTTGTTTTTTATTGTTCGCTAATCAAAACTAGGCGCCGATTCGCTCTACACTCGGCATATTGTGCGGCACGAACCCTCTATACAACCGACACGACCCAACAACAAGCTATTGAATTAACTAATCATTTTTCATGAGCCTCATGGTAAACAGCTTTTTCTAGATTAATTCATAACAGCCCCAGACTTCTGCCGGCTATATTTTGGTTTTCTAGCTTGTTAGAGGATAAACATGTTCTATATGCTCGCTTAATGATCCTAAATCCACCTCATTAGCTGTTATGTTTTTTAAACCCTTTCCCCCTAAACCGCCAATTATTTTATTAAAGCTCTCCACTCCTTCTTGGTAGGCTGACAAATATTCTTCGGAAGAAGACATTTTTTCCGGGTGCTGCCGACAAATAGTCATGCCATGTTTCGGAAACAAGCGTTCAAAAAAGTGTAGATTGGTAAGCCCGTTAATTTTGGGATTCGTTATGCCCGCAAAACTCGCGGCCACTGCTACCGACCCCGCCAAATAGCCGATCAAATAATCATCCTGCAATACCGATACAGGCAAAGCCCCGTCATTACTAGACTTTATATCGTGAATAATCGGATAGAACAGTCGTGCGACTGACTCGGCAATTTTAACGTTTTTCGGTTTTAAAAAGTCCAGCATTAGCCCTCCGGAACGATCGCTGTAATTTAAAGTATGTCGATCAAAAGTCGGCATTACAGTTGTATACCTTTCGTACTTCAAAATTCGGCAGGTGACTAAGGAGGCACCGGGGTGCTCGACAAAGGCTTTGCCAGCATGGAGCTGGCATAGAGCCTACATGGACGTATTCACGGCGTCCTTTGACGGGCATCCCTGCGCCGAATTTTGATCTGCGATGAGTATATTTCGTGATTTCAACTGTTAATGCAAACATAGCCTTCATCAAGCCCTTCTGATCGCTGTTTTGTTTTTTTCTTTACGCCTGAATAAACCGCTATATTGATGCAGCAGCAAGGCTCCCATGATTAAGCCGGCGCCAATCAGAACCTTTTCATTAAGCGGTTCCCTATTGACCGCATTGCCGATCAATAACGACATAACCGGCGTCACTAAGGTGATCAAGGCAACCTTTGTCGCAGGAACATGGATCAGCACATAATAATACAGAGCAAATCCAATCGTCGTGGCAACGACTCCTAAATACACAATCGATAAAAGGCTCTGCACCGGAATGATATCGGGCCAAACGCCGTCGCCTCGATACCAGGTAATCAAATACAACGGCACTGCTACTAACAAACCGCCGGTCACTTGCGTTACCGACGGCAAGGCCGCACCAATGCGTTTGACTAAAACCGAGCTGGCCGATTGCAAAAATGACGCAAGCGTCACGCCGCCAATACCCATTGCGGCATCCCGGCTAATATCCATAGCCGTGCCGAACATCACCAATAAGCCGGCAAGCCCCAAACCATAAGCAATTAATTGCAATAAGCCAAGACTGCGTTCATTGAGCCATAATGCCGACATGAACGCGGTCAACATAGGCGTCAACCCGAAAATGACCGAGATCCAACCGGACGGAATAAATTGTGCGGCCCAGTAAACCGACAGCATCGCTCCGTAAATTTGCAACGCAACCGCAAAATAAGTCAACCATGCCTTTCGATCGACAGGAAATTTGCGCCGGGCAAACAAGACAAAAGGCAACAAACAAGCCAGTCCAATGACCATACGCGCGGCAACGCCGAATAAAAAACCCGGACCTTCGCCACTCCATTTAATCGCTAAAGGCGTTGTCGACCACAGTACGATGATTAAACAAAAAGCCAGAAAAATACGCATCTAAAAGAACACTGGCTAAACTTGCAATTTAGTGACAAATAACACCTTGAAGCTACGAGGTTTGCCAATAGATGAATCTGGTGATCGCTCCCGCAGAAAACACCTTTCACCTTTCATCCATTATCGCAAGAATGAAAAAGAAAAATAATATAGAGCCCAATCCTAAATCTCATTCAATACCGTCAATTCTTCAGGATAAGGCGACATATAATAGGATTGCCCGATAAACGGGTCCGGCTGCCTGCGAAAATGATGACGAAGCAACGTGATCGGCACGATCAACGGCAACAGTCCCAAGCGATAACGCTCTATCGTTTCGGTCAATTCGGCTTTGTCGTCCGCATCGAGCGATTTTTTCAAATAACCTTGAATATGCTGCAACACATTGACATGATTACCCCGACTTGCCGTTTTTTTAAGACAGCGCATTAAGGCAGTACCATATTGTCCTGCAATTTCCTGGGCGTTGCCTTTAACGGCGCTGGCAGCTAAGCGCCCGAGCTCCCTTGCCTCGTTCTGATCGTGGCTCATCGCAATCAGTTTATGTTGGCTGTGAAAAATAGTGAGCCGACTCGGTGTTATCGGCTCAGCGCACAACAATTTCCAGCGATACATCACATAAACCCGTTGAATAAAATTCTCGCGCAACCTCGGGTCGCCTAAACGCCCCTCCTCTTCCATCGGCATCAGCGGAAAATTGTCTTTGACGAATTGCGCGAAAATGCCCGTGCCGACCCGATCGGCATGATCCTCTCGATATATTTTGACTCGCGTCATTCCACAACTCGGCGAATCCTTCTTCAAGATATACCCGCATAATCCGGAAAGCCAGTGCCGCTGCTGCTCAGCACAACCAAGCAATTGATCGGTCACATCGATACTGTGGTCCTTGACGCCGACGCAACGGACGCCTCGGTCGGTATATCTGAGCTGAATCGTCGGGCGTGGAATACTCATGCCGCTCTCAACCTCCGGACAAAAAGGCACAAACTCGAAATAGTGGCTCAAGGTCTTACGAATATAGGCATTGCTTTTATGACCGCCGTCAAAACGGACTTCCTCGCCAAGCAGGCAACTGCTGATGCCAACCCTGATTTTATGTGCGTGCTCGTTCATCATAGTCTCTCCATGGTGCTATCCATGCGCTATCGATCTGCTGTTTTCGACAACCGCTGATAACGGTTTTTAATCGATTCCAGACGCCTACGGTTGACTCCAAAGTCGGAATAACCGACACGCGATGCGGAACGCAAATGAATTTGCCGATTACCGGAATCGAGTCTAGCTTCGACGTCATCGGTAAAACGCAGCATCGGCGTTTTGAAAATCGCCCAGAGATAGTCGCCGGAAACACTTTTCAACTCGCCTCCTTCACCGCTAATTGCCTGCTGCAGCTTTTGCCAGGCCTCATCCGCCGAAAGGTCGCCGAAGGCTATCGGTTCAATATCGTCCTGCTCACTGTTCACACAGTTAGGCGAACCCGGGCAATTTTTTAAGTGACCGTCAACCAAGCCAGGCGCGATTTCTGCCTGAGCATTTTTAATGAACCACGCAAAACATAGCATTATCAATATCCCCCGTTTAATCATCACTCCCCCATTTTGCCTTGATATAGTCACGCCGGACCGCAAAAATCCGGTCGAGCCTGTCGGCAATCAATAATTGATTGAGTATAACGCCTAGCCAACCCAAAGGCATCGCGTAAAACATGATATCTTCTAAAACAACGCCTTGACCTTGTTCTGTCAGACGCACTTCATGGCTCCAAAATTTGAAAGGCCCGATTCGCTGTTGATAAATAAAATAATTAGGTTCATCGCAATGGCTAATTTCCGAAAGCCATGTCATCGGAAAGCCGAATACCGCCTTCATGCGATAAGCGATCAATAAACCGGCATAAATTCGACCCGGAACGTCGGACGTAATCCTCACGTTGAAAAATTCTGGCGTAATGTCATTCAGATGATGGGGCGACGAAAAAAAATCCCACGCTTCCGACAAAGAAAGCCTCAATGGCTGGCGTCTATAAAGGCGATATAGCTTCACGGTGTTTGTGTTTGTTCGGTATAAATCAACTGATCGACCGCAAAATCTAACTCCTTCGCTTCAGCAACCAATCGCTCGACAATCTCTGGGGCTAGCGTCGGCGTCCGCGATAAAATCCATAAATAATCGCGATCGGGACCCGCGATCATCGCATAATTATAGTTTTCCTTATCCAATGCAATGATGTTGTAACCGCCGTAAAACGGCCCGAAAAAAGAAACTTTCAAGCGGCCGATATCGGGCCTGCCAACGAAATAAGCCTTCCCTTCGGCGCTATCCCATTCCTGGTATTCGGTATTGTAACCCTTGTTGACTACCTTAAGGCCGCCATCGTCTCTCAAACTGTATTCTGCGGAAATATGGGTCAAACCTCTTTCGAAACGGTGATCGAGTCGAGCTATCTCATACCATTTTCCTAGATAGCGCTCGACTTCGAAATTGCCGACCGGCGTAATACCTTCCGGCAAATCAACGCACCCCGTTAAAAATAACAATCCGATTAATATGATACGTTTCATGGTTTTCCTGTGTTCGAACATTGAAATTTGAATAGTGTAGATACCGTTTTGCCGTCCATTTCGCAAGCATTCCGGAGCCACCAAGCTTAAAAAAGATTGCGATGCGTCTACTATGATTTCGACTCCACAAAGTTTACCCTTTCACCTAAATTCGGCAGTTCAACCATGAAGCACATGAGGTTGATGAGGTATTTCAAGAGATTACCTAAACATTGCAGCTAACCTTTCGGGTAAGCGAAAATTTTACACAACCTAATGACAAGTTATTGAATTAAGCTCTTATTCTTCATGGCGAGATGTTTTTCTAGGTTTCTTAGTTTGTGCACATGCGAAACATTTCCTTGGCTTTTTCGCTTTCAAGCCGGTGATCGACGATCGGTTTCGGATAATCGCAGGCCGCAAACTTTTTATCCCAAGTGTGAATAATACTCGGCGCGAACGGGCGTAATTCGGGTATCCACCGGTAAATATACTCACAATCCCCATCGAACTTCTGTTGTTGCAGCCAAGGATTGAAAATTCTGAAATAAGGCTGGGCATCGCAACCGGTGGACGCGGCCCACTGCCAGTTACCGTTATTCACACAGGGATCGTAATCGACCAAATGCTGCGCGAAATAACGTTCGCCCCAGCGCCAACTAATATGTAAATCCTTGACTAAAAAAGACGCGGTAATCATCCGCACCCGGTTATGCATATAACCGGTTCGATTCAATTCGCGCATCCCGGCATCGACGATCGGAAAACCGGTTCTTCCTTCGACCCAGGCATAAAACTGCGCCTGATCATTCCGCCACGGCAATGCGTCATATTTGCGCACGAATGCATGCCCGAATACCTCGGGAAAATGGTAGGCGATATGCGTAAAAAAATCGCGCCAGTAAAATTGACGCAGCAAGGGATGGCCGTCACCCAGCACGCATTGTACGACATAGAAAGCTTCGCGTATCGAAACGGTACCGAATTTCAAATGCGCCGATAACAGGCTGGTCGAGGCCAAAGCCGGGTAATCCCGCCGGTTTTGATACTCTTTAAGGTTTTCCAGGGCATCGAAAATTGCCAACGCCTGTCGACGCCCGCCCCGCAAGTTCGGACCGGCATTCGTTTTGAGTGGTTCGTAGTCGTACAACGGGCATTCCGGCGGCACGCAAAAACGGCCTTCCGCCAAAGTTTGCGGCAAGCCAACAGGAATCCTTCGCGCATTATTGTAGAAAGCGGTAAACACTTTATAAGCCGAGCCATCGCTTTTGAGGGCCTGTTCCGGCTCGTTCAATAGCACATCCGCGCATGAATGCCATGCGATGTCGAGCTCGATACAAACTTGCTGCAAGCGATAATCGCGATGCCGACTGAACGGCGTGTAGTCACGGTTGACAAATACGGCCTCGATACCGCAAGCAAGCACCCAATCTTTTACTATTTTCTCGGGTTCGCCTCGCACAATAGTCAAACATGCGCCGCGCTCTCTAAACTGCTCCCGTAAATCGTCCAGGCTTTGTAGCATGAATTGCAGCGCCGGCCTACTTTGGTAAGGATGCTCATCAATCTGAGACGGATCGAAGATAAAACAAGCCTGCACTTGTTCCGATAAGCGCAATGCTTCATTGAGAGCCGTGTTGTCATCGATACGCATGTCGCGGCGAACGATATAAAGTGATTTTTTATAGCAAGTCATCAGTTGGCAATATCATTTTCTACTTATCAGTCTATCCTTAAATTTTTCGAACGCCAGTCTCGGACGATAATATATACTTCGGACTCAGTAACCTACTGCCGTTAAGTTAAGCCTTCATTGAAATAAGCAAGAAACGAGCATGAAATAACTTCGACAACTGTTGGAAGGGGGTTTGGTGGCTCTATTGACAGGTGTCGGCGGCAGGGAAAAAGCCGCCGTCAAGCCTACCTGAACGTATTCACGGCGTCCTGTCAAGCGAGTCACCGAACCGCCTAAACGCGTACTCCTTGTAGAAGTTATTTAGTGCATATTCCTAATGCTTGCATTCAAGCTCTAATGTAACTCAAAAGCTTGCCATCCATGGCACTGGATTCCGCCAGTCCATGGCGGAATGACGAGTTTCCCTTTATTTAATGGCAGTGACTCAGCAACCAGTACTTCCTAAGCCAGTAAAACCATGAATTCGACTGCAACGCACAACACCATTGACAGCTCCGAAACCCAAGGCGGCCAACCGATACATGTCGTCATCGTCGGCGGTGGCTATGCAGGTTTGTCGGCCTTAATAACGCTGAGAAAAGCTGCACCCGATGCACGCATCACGTTGATCGACCCGAAACCTTGGCACTTGATCATCACAAGACTACACGAAACCATACATAGACCTCTGGAAAGCATTCGCATTTCCTATGAGACATTGGCCGAACGTTTTCAATTCGACCACCGGCAATACGCCGTCGATATCGATGAAAACCGGCTAAAAGACTGGCAGGATCAACGAACCATTAAACTCGACACCGAAACGCTGCACTTCGATTTTTTGCTGATAGCCACAGGAGCCTCTTCCGGCATGCCGCTTCGCCGGCCGAATTTTTATGATTTGACCGCATTGACACTGAATTCAGGGGCCGAGATTCTTGAACGCTTTGTCAGCAATGGCGGACCGGAAAAAACGATCAACCTTATTGGAGGCGGCCCGACCGGCATACAGTTCGCACTTGAAATAGACCATGTCTTAAAAGCGATGCATGCCGATTTTCGGTTGAATGTGTACGATGCGCATGTAAAATTGCTGGGCCAATTTCCGCATGCATTCGGCGATTATGTCGAACAACGTATGATCGAAAAGCGTATCGCATTCATGCCGGAGTGGCATTTTGAAAGTAGCGCCGAACAAATGGCGTATCTGGTGCATAAACAGGGCGAACGTCATAATATTCCGGATTCGCAGCTAACCTTGCTGCTCACCGGAAAAAAACCGCAACCGCTATGGCATGCAAACAGTTCAGGACAAATCCGTTTAGGCAAGCAAACATTGACGCGGATTTTTACCGCCGGCGATTGTTCGCATTACGACATGATGGGGTCGAACTCGATGACGGCTCAATCGGCTTTACGCAAAGGCCGCGCCGCCGCTAAAAACATTCTGCTGGAAGCCGGATTGACCCGTTTTTGTTTGCCTTACATGCACCGCGACATCGGCTATGTATTGAGCCTTGGCCCCTCGGATGCGGTAGGCTGGGTCGGTAACCCCGGCAACATCGTCAAAGGCGTGCCGGCATACTTGATCAAGGAAACGACCGAGATGCAATACGACCTATTGCTTTCCGGCGTGGATAGCTATATCGGTTAAATGAACGGGATAACTGTTGTCTTATCTCGATAAAGTGGTAAGTTAATTTTTAAGCCACGGTTAAGATTGGCTCAAAATAAAACAAAAATCAACCGGTGATTGCCCCCATGAATAATCACGGATATCCGAAATCGGCGGTCGGATGAACAAGTTATCGACCTTCGAAATAAAATGCGCCATTTTTATAATCGCTCTGATTCCTTTTTTGCTGATGCTATGGAATGCCTTGACCGACTCGCTCGGCCCTAACCCGGTCGAAGCTTTGGCTCAAGAAAGCGGCATCTGGTCGTTAAGATTTCTGCTGATTACGCTGGCATTTACGCCGGCTAAGATGATTTTCAAACAACCTGGCCTGCAAAAATACAGACGCGTCGTTGCTTTGTTCACTTTTTTCTATTGCTCGGTGCATTTTCTCATCTTTATCGGTTTCGAACATTCATTCAGTTTTGCTCTAATCATTGAAGATCTCTATACCAGTCCCACTGTAATGGTGGGTTTATTGGCTTATCTACTGCTCGTCCCGTTGACCGTTACATCAACCAATAACATGATGAGAAAACTCGGGAAAAACTGGAAAAAACTGCACAGCGCAGTCTATGTGATCGGCTTACTCGCTATTTTGCATTTCGCCTTGACTGTAAAAGCCGATCTGACCCGACCTTTGTTTTATGGCTTCATTTTATTAACATTATTTGTCATCCGAGGCGTCGTCAGGAACAGCAAAAAAACAACCGCATGCAAAACTGAAGCCGTTAAGGATTAACGATTGCCAGAGCGACCGCTTCCGCTACCTTGATACCATCGACAGCCGCGGAAAGAATGCCGCCGGCATAGCCGGCACCTTCTCCGGCAGGAAACAAGCCTTTGGTATTTAGGCTTTGGAAGTCGACATCACGCTTGATACGGATCGGCGAAGACGTTCTTGTTTCGACACCGGTCAATACCGCATCATGCATTGCAAAACCTTTGATTTGTTTGTCGAATGCCGGCAACGCTTCTCTGATCGCCTCGATCGCAAAATCCGGCAACGCCGAGGCTAGATCGCATAAATTCAATCCCGGCGTATAAGACGGCAATACCGAACCTAAACAGGTGGAAGACCGACCCGCCAAAAAATCGCCGACTAATTGCCCCGGCGCATCGTAATTACCGCCACCCAATTCAAAAGCTTTTCGCTCCCATCGGCGTTGAAACTCAATCCCGGCCAAAGGGCCCCCGGGAAAATCGGTCGGATCGACATCGACGACGATCGCACTATTGGCGTTTCGTTCGTTGCGCGAATATTGGCTCATGCCGTTGGTCACGACATGACCGGGCTCCGAAGTCGCCGCGACCACCGTACCGCCCGGGCACATGCAAAAACTATATACTGCGCGACCGTTACGGCAATGATGCACTAATTTGTAATCGGCCGCACCCAATAGAGGATGTCCGGCCTGCGGCCCGAACCTGCATTGATCGATCATCGATTGAGGATGTTCGATACGAAAACCGATCGAAAACGGCTTGGCCTCGATATAGAAACCCCGTCGATATAGCATGCTAAAAGTATCCCGCGCACTGTGGCCGACCGCCAACACGACATGCTCGGTATCGATACGCCCACCCCCGGCAAGCACTACGCCTTTGACTTGTCCATTGTCAATTTCGATATCCTCGACCCGGCTTTGAAAGCGAATTTGACCGCCCAAGGATTCGATCTCGGCGCGCATCGATTCAACCATTGAAACCAACCGAAACGTACCGATATGCGGTTTATTGACATAGAGTATTTCAGGCGGCGCTCCAGCCTTGACGAACTCGGTCAAAACTTTACGACCTCGATAGCCCGGATCCTTGATTTGGCTATAGAGTTTGCCGTCTGAAAATGTACCGGCACCGCCTTCACCGAACTGCACATTCGACTCCGGGTTAAAATCTCGCTTACGCCACAACCCGAAAGTATCGACAGTCCGTTCACGCACCGCTTTGCCTCTCTCCAAAATAATCGGACGAAATCCCATTTGCGCCAAAACCAAACCGGCAAACAAGCCGCAAGGCCCGGTACCGATGACAACCGGCTGCTTGATCAGACCTTCGGGCGCCTTCGCAACAAAGCGATAAGCCATATCCGGCGTCGGACGAACCTGCGGATCCTTGGCTAAACGTTGCATAATTTCCGCTTCTTTCGTGGTTTCGACATCCACCGAATAAATCAGCATGATCGCGCCACGCTTGCGGGCATCGAAACTCCGTTTGAATATCGTAAATTTCAGTAGCTCGGAAGGTTTAATGACTAATTTTTCGAGAATCGCGGTTTTCAGTTGGTCCGGTTGATGATCGAGCGGCAATTTCAGTTCGGTCAGTCGCAGCATGCTACTTCGGTAAGATGATTTAAAGCCGCGAATTATTTCATAAATATCATTTTCGCACTTGAAATTTCAAAGCGGGCGGAGCTAGTTTTTCTATGATTTGTTCGATAGATGTCTTCCGCCGTTCAATGCTCTCGCAAAATCTGAATTGAGCTACAGCCCGCCATAGATTTTGTTTCGGCTCGGAAACTTTAAAATAAACATCGCCAGACAAATAGTCGGTAAAAAACCGCAAACCCAATTCGAATGGAATCAGCCGTATCGCCGGATAAAGATAGCGATAGTCGCGTTCGGTAAAAAACGCATGCGTTTCGGCCAAGTAATGCGTTAACACCGCTTCGCAAATAGCCGTATCGAATTCGTCGGAGCTTTCGATATGACATAACGAGCGGATGCAATCGCCGATGTCGTAATGAACCAGGCCGGGCTTGACGGTATCCAAATCGATTAGACTGACAACCCGATGCGTATTGCGGTCGAACAAAAAATTATTCAACTTAGGGTCGCCATGAATCACACGCACGGCCAATATTCCCCTTTGCTTTGCATATTCCAACACTTCCGACAACGCTTGTCGTCTATCGATAAAATCAGCGCAATACCGAACCGCTGATGAATCTTGAATTGCCGCCTTCTGACGAACTTGTCGATATTGCCGTAAATAATCCGGCGCGATATGAAAACCGGGCAAGGTATCGTGCAAACGTTCGACACTCAATCCACCGGCTAAACGATGAAAATAGCCTAACGCAAATCCTGCTTGCTCGGCTTGCTTGATATCGTCGACCGTTTCGAAACTAATTGTATTTTCGAGATATTGCAGCGCTCGCCAGATCTCGCCTCGCTCATCTTGATAATAAGATTCTCCGGAAATTGTTTTGACGATGGCAGGAATACGCAGCTTAAGGTCGGATTCAGCTTCTTGCGTTATATAGTTATTCAGTTCGCTCAAGTTGGCCATGATCAACTTAGGCTCGGCAAAAACCCGGGGATTGATCCGTTGCAAAACAAAACGCCCGGATACCGTATCGATTAAAAAAGTATCGTTGATTAGACCGTTACCCAAATCGCTGATTTGGGTGATAACCGATTGCGTAAACCGAGACGCTATCTCATGCATGTGTCTTTACACCGAAAAAAAATAAATATTCGACGCTCTGAAAGAGCAAAACAAAGGAAACAAACCAAAGGGGCGATAGCCAATCTTAGTTGATAGATATTTTTTCTGCTTTCGTAGCCCCATAACACAGTTGCAGGTAAGTAGTAATGGTGTTAATTTGCGGTTAAAAGCTAACGCTCCCAAATCGCTAAAGGTAGTAGCCGTAAATATTACTTAGGAACGAGCATGAAATAACTTAGACAACTGTTTTGGAAGGGGGTTGGTGGCTCGCTTGACAGGACGCCAAGCCTACATGGATGTATTCACGGCGTCCTGTCAAGCGAGTCACCAAACCGCCACAAAGCCTACTACTTGTATAAGTTATTTTGTGCGTATTCCTTACTTATACTCATCGTATATCAAAATTCGGCGCCGGGGTGTCCGTCAAAGGACGCCGTGAATACGTCCCTGTAGGCTCTATGCCAGCTCCATGCTGGCAAAGCCTTTGTCGAACACCCCGACGCCTCCTCTGGTATTGCCGAAATTTGAAGTGCGAAAGGTATAATTATTTCAAATGTTTGAAATACACTATTAAATAATTGAATCGTTTCAAAATAACAAATAACACGTGGTACTGTCATGATTATTTTTATGAGAAGAATTCCGTCTGACACCAACAAATTTGAAATAAAATCATTCATCGAGCCGGCACTTAACGGGAGATTTTTTGCCAAAAAAGGCTACATTAACACGATAAAAATATTACAAATAAGAGACAGTACTCGCAATACCAATGAATATCACGGGCTAGTCAGAATCGAACCCGATTCGGCCGGAGCAAGAGCGATAAAACAACTCAACAAACAACCGATTAACGGCAAAATGATTATCGTGCGCGAGTATTTTCACCGTTGCTGGCAAAACGATCCTCGGATCAGAAAAAACCATTCCGATATTACATTTGCAGACCGAAGAAAAGGCGATAGGCGCCGCAAAACACTGGAAGTCGCAGAAATGCCATTTGAACCATAACTGTCAACTTACAAAAGGTTTCCGGCAATTCATCCGGGGCTTATCATTTTTTACTCCCGGCTCAATAGCTCCTGTAACAGACTCTGCAATGCTTCCTTTTGTTTATCGATATGGAAACGATGTGAAACGACGATACTTATTAACGAATTCAGTGCGCATTCGAATACATCATTGACAATCAAATAATCGTATTCGCCGTAATGGCTCATTTCCGTCACCGCATCGCGCATGCGCCGAGCTATTGTTTCTTCGCTATCCTGTCCTCGATTACGCAAGCGCTGCTCCAATACGCTAACCGAAGGAGGTAAAATAAAAATAGCAATACAATCCGGCAGTATTTTTTTAATTTGTTGCGCCCCTTGCCAATCGATTTCGAGTATCACATCGATCCCTTGATTAAGACTTTCCTCAACGGTCCGACGAGCGGTTCCATAATAGTTATCGAACACCTGAGCATGTTCAAGAAATGCCTGCTCGGAAAGCATTGTCTTAAACTCGTCGACCGAAACAAAAAAATAATCCTGCCCGTCGACTTCTCCGGGACGTTGTTGCCTCGTCGTATGGGAAATCGAAACGGTCAATTTGTCGAGCTCCTCCGTTAACTGTTTAACCAAACTGGTTTTACCAGCTCCAGAAGGTGCGGAAATGATATAGAGATTGCCGGTTGTCATGACTCAAAGGGTATAAAATAAAATGGATGCATTCAGCTGAGCATTATATGTTGTTCACTCTTTCTAGGGAAACTTAGGAAAAAACTCCAGCAATTCCCAATTTGGGGATCAAAAAGGGTGTGGGGTGTGCTTGGCGAGGATGTCGGCAGCATGGAGCTGGCATAGAGCCTACATGGACGTATTTACGGCGTCCTTTGACGGGCACCCCGAGGCCGAATTTTCATCTACGATGAGTAGAGTTTCTGATAAACCGGACACCCAATAATTTCAACCGACACCACACAAAAAGCGCCCAAGCAAAAAATAACCCTAAATAAAACGGCTTAATAACAACAGGTCTGTTACAATGCCGCTAATTCCGGCGCACTTCAGTCTGCGCCGTACCTCGCGGTCACCTCCCCGGTACACTTCGATTTTCTTCACTTTATGCGAATCCCGCCTAGACTGACCCAGGGCATTCCCGGGTAGGCCATTCCAGGAGCATTTTCCAATATGTTATTTTCCGAACTCGGCCTAGCAGCCGAATTAGTCCGTGCTGTCTCAGAACAAGGCTACAGCACGCCAACACCTGTTCAACGTCAAGCGATACCCGCAATTCTCAACGGTCGTGACGTTCTGGCCGGTGCACAAACCGGTACCGGCAAAACCGCGGGGTTCACATTACCTTTGCTGCACCTGCTGCACACCCAAAAACCCAAAAGTAATCGACGTGCGGTAAGAGCACTGATCCTAACGCCTACGCGCGAACTCGCCGCTCAAGTCGGCGAAAGCGTCGATACTTACGGAAAATATTTACCGCTAAAATCGGCGGTAGTCTTCGGCGGCCTCAGTATCAACCCGCAAATCGCGCAATTGCGTCGTGGCGTGGATATCCTAATCGCGACGCCGGGTCGTCTGCTCGATCATATAGCACAGAAAACTGTTGATTTATCGCAATTGGAAATACTTGTACTCGATGAAGCCGATCGCATGCTCGACATGGGCTTTATTCGCGATATCCGTAAAATTCTTGCGTTGCTTCCGCCAAACGGTCACGATGGCCGACAAAACCTACTCTTTTCGGCAACGTTCTCCGATGAAATCCGTCAACTAGCTAACAGCTTGTTGCATAAACCGGAGCAAATCGAAGTCGCGCGTCGTAATACGACCGTCGAAACCGTAGCTCAGACGGTTCATCCGGTCGACCGCAACCGTAAACAAGAACTCTTGTCGCATCTAATCGGCAGCCAGGACTGGCGTCAGGTGTTGGTCTTCACGCGTACCAAACACGGCGCCAACAAACTCGCCGAAAAACTAGAACGCGACGGAATCGGCTCGGCCGCTATTCACGGCAATAAGAGTCAAGCCGCAAGGACAAAAGCATTGGCCGACTTCAAAAGCGGTGCGGTACGTGCCTTGGTTGCAACAGACATCGCAGCGCGCGGATTGGATATCGACCAATTACCGCATGTCGTCAATTACGAACTTCCCAATATTCCGGAAGATTATGTTCATCGCATCGGCCGTACCGGTCGAGCGGGCAATGCCGGAGAAGCCATATCGCTAGTCTGCGTCGACGAACACGATTTTCTGCGCGACATCGAACGATTGATCAAACGAGACATTAACAAAATCGAAATCGAAGGCTTCCAACCTGACCCGACCATCAAACCCGAACCGGTCTTCAAACAACGCCAGCAGCGCTCGCCTCGCGCCGGGAATGATGCCCGAAATAACGGTCAACGCAACAACGGCAAGCCAAATGAGCGCCAAGCAGCGAAGCCCGCTCGTAGTAAACCGCGCCGCGGTAACGGAGCAAATTCCGGCTCAGGCCGCCCGCAACAAGGACGCTCAGGACAAAGGCGCCTTAGCGCTTAGTGCTTAACGCCATTCGTTAAAAATTGGGGGATGCCGCTTCTTACTGCGAACATTTAGACCGTCGCGATCATAGAGGCGCTCCCACAATTTGCCGAAGCTCGGCGCAGACAATTCAGATCCCAACACGCCGTCATTTTTGGCGGGCAAATCCGATTCCGTTTATCTCAGCAATTCCCAATTTGGAGATCAAAAAGGGTGTGGGGTATGCTTGGCGAGGATGTCGGCAAGCCCCCATGGATGGGTTTACGGCGTTCCTCGACAGGCATACCCCACACCCTAAAATCGGCGAAACTGCTCAAACTGGGAATTGCTGCCGTTTATCTACAAAGTTGCAGAGCATTGGCGTTAACTGTTAAAAAGGACATCAAAAGACTCTTCACTGCTTAAGAGCCTCTGAAAAACAAGGTCGCTGAAAAAACGAGCCCGGAAGGAACAAACAATGGCTGCAAAATACACTCCCGATAACGAAAAAATTCCACTTTACAAACCTAACCAACTCCCCCGCCGAAAAAAACGCTCTGCAAAAAAAGCAAAGGCGCAACGGGTACTCAATAAATATACCTTGATCGCAAGCGGCATAGGCTTTATTCCCGGTCCCCTAGCCGGCCAAATTGCAGTCGGCGGCTTACTGGCAAAACTAATGGACGACCTCTGCAAAATTTACGGCCTGTCCTTTTCCGATCATCAAATCAAAATCACCGTCACGGCGATACTCGGCGGAGCCCATTATGACTGGATTAGCCATTATCTAATCAAATACGTCAAAGGCTACACCCCCATTTCCATATCGACCGGCTCGCTGTTACTACGCCCTGCCGTCTCGGGTTTGCTTGTCTATTACATCGGCAAGCTCTTTCTGCTGCATCTGGAATCCGGCGCCTGGGTTAGAGTCAAGGAAAAAGGTTTCAATCCATAAAAAGCATTGACCATCGCTGAAAATCTTGGAAACGGAGCGTTAGCGAAGTGAAGATTTTTAGTCCCCGATAGCCTTAGCGCCGGGTGTTTTGCCGGAGTCTGCGCGAATAGCGCAGGCGGAGGCAAAACACAAGGCATCGCGACACGGTGTAAAGCCATTTGTGGGAGTGCTACGGATCCGCATCGAGTATACGATGATGCGGCGTATTGGCACGGACGCAGGGCGAATCGGGGCCGCCGAAGGCAATAATCGCCAAGTCATTTTTCGCTGCTGAAATCGGACGGCCCCCATTTCAGCTTTCGCGAAAAATTTTGGCGCGTTTGGAAAAATAAAACTTTAATTCAATAGCTTGTCATTCGTTTGTGTAGAATTTTCACTCACCCGAAAAATTAGCTGGCATATTTAGGTAATCTCATAAAATACTTCATGTGCTTCACGGTTGAACTTGCGTAACTACCCGCCTAAACGCGCGGCGTGGCGTTCGCGGTTTTCGCTTCGGCGCTGTTCGCTCTTGCGCAACAGCACATAGACGGCCGCGACGCCGCCATGTTGTTTCAGTGCGGTGTGGCTGGCTTGTACTTGTTCCATTTCGGGCAACCATTGCGCCAAATAACTTTTCAATGTGGCGTCGGTGTTTCGTCCTCGCCCGAAAACGAGCAAAACGCTACGGATGTTGCAGTCTTGGCATTCGTGCACGAATTGCAGTAATTCGTCCCGGGCTTCGGAGGGCGTTTTGCGGAACAGATTCAAGGTCGCTTCCAGCGGATATTTGCCGAGTCTAAGATTTTTATAGACGCCGTCTTGTATGCCATCGCGCTTGTAGGTAATCCACGCATCGGCAGGCAGTGGTTTTCTGAGTACCAGCGATAGGGGGCCGTTGATGTCTTCTTTCGAATATTGCGCTTGTTGCCTGCGGTATTGCTGACCGGGTGTTGCCGACTGGGCGGTTTTCACAATGGTTTTGACGGGTGCTTTCAGAGGAACCACATCGGCCATTTCCTGAAAAAAGAGATCGATTTCTTGCTCGGACATCGCAACCTCCTGAACGGTTAGATAAATATCGACTGGGCACAGGCAAAAAAGGGCCTGAAGCCAAAGAGACACTTACTCTGAATTTTCGTTCTATCTTTTATTTCCGCAGTAAGGCGGTTTTATACTGCCATTCTTGCTCCGGTTCAACCGTCTCGACAAAAACCACGTCGTTTTTTTTCGACGACGCCAGCAATACGCCGTCTCGGTAAAGCAAACGATTGGCCGACTGCGGTCCAACCCTGTCGCCGCTACCGATAATGCCGGTCAAATTGAGCGGATCGACGGTACTAATCGCTATCAACTCGCCGGTTTTCGCTTGTTTGCGGCTATCTCGGAGCATCGAAACCGCTTGCGGCAAAGCAAAGTGTTCGCCGGCCAGGCCTTGCACGAAACGGCCGCCGCGCACTTCGCCGCGCGCTTCTAGACGACGATAGACATAGAGCAAATCGCGCCAAGAAGGAATGCCTTCTTCGTTATCGAGTAATTTGCGGAAGACCACGCCGTAGCGATTCAATAAAACGCGCGCAATATGCTCGACCGGCTCGTAAGCATCCGCACTGGCTTGCACCGGCCGCAACAAAGACCACCTGCCGGCTGTCGCCGAGGTATCGTGCGCGGGATAACGCCGGCTGCGGCGCTGCCGAATCGCGCTACTTTGAATCAACGTTCGAAGGCCTTGAAAGCTGTCGGCGGTAATCAATCCTGCGGCGACCAATTCGCCAAGCGCCTCAAATAATTGCGCATTCAACAAACCGGTTTCATCGCTGATTTCCTGAAAAAAACTGGCGCCCCAATTTTTCAAAACCGCGTGGACTTTTTGCGCGCCGCTCGATAGCTCGATCGCGTCATGATCCGGCAAGGGCGCATAGACGCGCCAAGAGGAAAGACGAGCTCTCGGGAGCAACGCGATTGATGTACTTTTACCGGCCGGCCTCGGCGTTTTGGCGGCACTTTTAAATTTCAGTCGCAGCCAAACGAAACGTCCGGTGCTGCAGCAAGTATCCAATTGCGATGCAAAATAGGGTTTCAAGCGTTTCGGCAGCACATCGCCTTCCCATGCCGCGGCGGGCAAATTGCAGCCTTCCAATTGCAGCAAAACTTTTTCCAAGGCCGCCTCGCCCTCTCGCGGTTCGTCCAGGCCGTGCCAGTGAAACAGAAAGCGCATGAAGTCGGCTTGCGCGACCGGCTGTATCTCGTTGCGTAATTGTTTGAGCGTGTAGCGATGAATCCGAGCCAACAGTCCGCGCTCGCACCATTCGGTCTGCGCGGCATCGGGACTGAACCGGCCTTGTATCGCAAAACCTTGCTGTTCCAATACGGCAAGCGCCTGTTCGACCTGTGGCGCCGATAGCCCCAGCGAATCGGCCAAACTGTTCGCCGTAACCGGGCCCAAACCTTCCAATCGGCTACGCAGGATGTTTTGCAACGCGGCATCCTCCGTCAATTCGGGATCGGCGTCCACGGCTTCTATCGTCGGCTGCACCGCTATTCCCGGAAACAGCAACTGCAACTCATGCAAGCGTTCGGCGGCCGTTAGAATGCGGTTTCCGTTCGGCAGCACCAGTAATGCCGCTCGTCCGGTCTGCTGCAGTTGCTCGAACAAAGTGTATTGTTCGCGCGTGCATTCTTTTTCAGCGATAAAACTCAACACGACCATCGCATCGTGCAATTCGTCGGCGGTGTTTGCTTCGGGCCAGGCTTCAAGCCGGACGCGCTCGATCGCGGCCGGATCGAGCCTGCCGATTTCGGCGGCTTCTTCGGCGTTAGCAAAGCGGCGTTGTTGAATCGCCAAGGTCCTTCTTTCCTCGGCCGGCGCGTCGTCCAAAAAAGCGTAAGGCCGTGCATTCAGAATTTCCTGCGCCATCGGCGACGGCGCGCTCAAATCCCGCGCGACAACTTTGATCCGCCCGCTTTCTATACCATCCAACAGCGCTTCGAGCCCGTCGATGTCCATCAATTCGTGCAGACAATCCCACAAGGCTTGATTGACCAGAGGGTGATCGGGAATTTCGCGGTCGCCGGCGATGTTTTCGAAACAAGCCAATTGATCGGGAAAAATCACCGCGATCAAATCCTCGGCATTGTTGCGTTGAAATTGTGCGGGAACTCTTTTGCCGGCCCGGTTACGCGGCACCGCGAGAGCGGTATTGGTCACCCAGCGCCAACGGGTCGGAAACATCGGCGCGGCCAACAAGGCCTGAACCAAGACTTCTTTTACGGTCGAAGCTTTCAAATAGCCGGCCGGTTCCACAAGCGGAAAACTGTGCGTCGGCCCGAGCGATAAAACGATATTGTCTTCGCTGGCGGCGGCCTGTAATTCGAAATTGAATTTGCGGCAGAAGCGTTTGCGGAGAGCCAGTCCCCAAGCCCGGTTGATCCTCGATCCGTAAGGCGAATGAATCACGAAATGCATGTCTTGCGTTTCGTCGAAGAAGCGTTCGAACACGATCGTTTCGAGTGTCGGTAACACCGTCAAGGCAGCCTTAGCTGCAGCTAAATATTGTGATAACTGCTCGGCGGCGACATGCGGCAAGGCTAAATCGATCAGATAACGATAGGCCGCGCCCTCGCCTTGTTCGAGAAGACTGTCGATCATTGCGGATAATCTTGAGACCGCTTCGGATAATTCGTTACTGCGACCCGGCGCTTCGCCGAACCAAAACGGAATATTCGGAGGCTGGCCATGTGCGTCCTCGACATGGACCTTGCCTTGCTCGACCTTGAGCAATCGGTAGGAATTATTGCCGAGTTGAAAAATATCGCCTGGGAGGCTTTCGAATGCAAAGTCTTCGTTGAGTGTTCCGACGAAAAGGCCTTCCGGCTGCAATATAACGTCGTAATCGAACAGATCCGGTATCGCCCCGCCGTTCAGCAACGCGGTCAAACGCGCGCCTTTGCGGGGCCTCAGCATGCCGTGTACGGCATCCCTGTGCAGATAGGCGCCCCGCCGACCGCGCCGCGTATGAAATCCGTCGGCGAGCATTTTGACCACTGCGCTAAATTGCATCTCGGTCAATTCCCGGTACGGCCAGGCACTGCGAAAAGCCTGATACAGTTCGGTTTCGCGCCATTCGCGGCAAGCGACTTCGGCGACAATTTGTTGGGCCAAAACATCCAAGGGATGCTTGGGGATCAGTATCGTATCGAGTAAATCCTGTCCGACCGCATAGAGTAAAGCGCTGCATTCGAGCAAATCGTCCCGCGACAACGGAAACAATCGGCCTTTCGGCGTAGCCCCCAAACGGTGACCCGAACGGCCGACCCGCTGCAGAAACGCCGATATCGAATGCGGCGAGCCCAACTGACAAACCAGATCGACATCGCCGATATCGATACCGAGTTCAAGTGAGGCGGTCGCGACCAGTGCTCTCAACCGGCCTTGTTTGAGACGTTGTTCGGCATTCAGGCGATGCTCTTTCGCGAGACTGCCGTGATGCGAGGTGACGGCTTCTTCGCCGATCCGCTCGGCTAGCGCGGCTGCTACGCGTTCCGCTTGGCGCCGCGTGTTGACGAAAATCAGCGTGGTGCTGTGTTCGACGATCAATTGTTCGAGACGGTCATAGATTTCGGTCCACACTTCGCCGGCCATGACTGCTTCGAGCGGCGAGCCGGTCACTTCGATTTGGAGATCGCGGCGACGGACATGGCCGGTATCGATAATCGTGCAAGGCTCGGCACGGTTGCCGATTAAATAACGGGCGATGCCGTCGAGCGGTTTTTGCGTTGCCGATAAACCGATGCGGACCGGTTCTGTTTCGGTCAACTGCGTCAACCTTTCCAGTGACAGCATGAGATGTGCGCCGCGTTTGTTGCCAGCCAAGGCATGTATCTCGTCGACGATGACGCTACGCACCGATTTCAGCATCTCGCGGCCAGATTCCGAAGTCAGCAACAAATATAATGATTCCGGAGTCGTGACCAGGATATGAGGCGGGAAACGTTTCATTGTCGCGCGTTCGGCTTGCGAGGTATCGCCGGTGCGGACCTGGGCACGGATCACGATATCCGGCAAAGCCGCTTCGAGCAGCGCCATGCCGATACCGGTCAACGGTTCTTCCAGATTTTTATGAATGTCGTTCGATAAGGCCTTGAGCGGCGATATATATAAAATTCGCGTTTCATCGGGCAACGGCGCTTCGATACCCTGCTTAACCAATTGATCGATCACGGCCAAAAAAGCGGCCAAGGTTTTACCGGAGCCTGTCGGCGCGGCGATTAATGTAGACGCCCCGCTTTGAATCGCCGGCCAAGCACGAACTTGGGCTTCCGACGGCTGTCCGAAACGCTCGATAAACCAGTCGGCCACGACCGGATGAAAGGCAGACAAAGAGTCGGTCACTGATATCGACTAGGGTTTAGCGAAAATAGACCCGCAAATGCACAGTAACTCATTTGAAATGACCGCATCGATAGATATAGATAGATAGATAGATAGATACTTGATTTATAGACGTTTGGAAAGTTTTTACTTTAACCTTAGACATGCCGAAGCACGGCAATTCAAATTGTATCCGATTAATTGCCACATATAACCTTTGCTAGTCAAATTTCGGCGTCGGGGTGCCCATCAAAGGACGCCGTGAATACGTCCATGTAGGCTCTATGACAGAATCCATGCTGCCCCAAAGCCTTTACCGAACACCCCGACGCCTCCATACGCTAATACCGAAATTTGAAGTGCGATAGGTATATTTAGTGCCGAGACCCAAGCAAACAGCAGTCAGCCGAGTTGAAAAACTAGGGCATTTGCCGCATTTTGCGTGAAATGCCACACACCCCTCACCCAATCGTTTGCAGTCAACAAATGATCTAGAGCAACGCTGTTGCAATCCTTCGCTATGTGAACTTCCTTTATTTACAATGCCTGTAGACAAATTAACATCGTAAAATATCACACCTCAGCGAACGATAGTTTGACTAAACGCTAGACAAACCAATAAAAATCAGCAAAAGCCTTGCCAAAAACTGCGACATATTGTCGCGCGGCAATATGACACATTCAATTAGCACCTTAGTACTAATACAATGACCCCGGCTCTTGAAATACGCTTCTTAACGCCTCAGCTTATTCAAGATACTCCTCAATGATGCGATAGCGTTATCGCATTCTTTCCACTCGGGGATTACCATGAAACGAAATTACCAAATAGACGAACCGATACCATTAAAACACCGACAACTTGTCCAACAAACCGCATTTCATGAAGCCGGGCATGCCGCGGCAATTTATTTGTGTAACCGACAAAAAAATCTACCGCCTGTTTACTTCCAAATAACATTCGGCGGCCTGTGCGCCTCAACACCCGAAACCGACCGTCTAAAAAAGCTACCGCATTCTAATTGGGTTGCTACCGTCGAGGGTGGAAATCTGATTCACAGCCTGCCTCTCTCGGTAATCGAAAGCAGCGGCTATTTTTCCGATCACGAAAGTCACGCCTATCAGCTAGCTTATGAAGCCGACATCATCAATCTGTTGGCCGGCCCACTGGCTGAAGCGAAATATGTCGCGGAACGCGATAATGAAACCTTCAATCCTCGCCTAGTCAATGTCGAAGCTCTGAGATATTATGGCGGCACTTCCGATCTCGAAAGAGTTGACGAATATTTGGAAGCTTTAATAGCAACTCAAGATAAACGTAGCAAAAAATTAAACGAGCTTTTTTTGGCCGCATTCCGCTTTGTCGAGGACCCTAGCCATTGGTATGCCATCAATCGACTAGCCCATCATATTCTCGAAAACGACAATGAAATCATCGGCTGCGAAGAAATAATCGAAGTAATAGACAACGCTCTATTGCCGTCCTTAACCTATGACAGGTTAAGCGCTAATTTCCGTTGTTAATTGAACCGGCCTGACCATTATCGCTTATGAAACTCGACTCCATTGTTTGCCGAGGCCGCGAAAAAACAAAGCCAACGCGGCCTTGGCTTTAATCTCTCCGCCTTGCAATATCCTACAAACAACGAAAACAATTAATAAACTGTTGAAATGGATTCATTATTAACCTGCCCAAAACGCCTTTTAGTACTTAAAGATTTGCTATCTCGCGCCGTTGTATTTGATTGTAACTTAAGCCGGTGATTCCGCGTTTATACATCGATTGCCCGAGCGAACAGGCCAACCCCGAAGCCAATACCCGGGCATAAAACGGCAAGGTTTCGCTATAGGTGGGCAAGGCATCCTCAATGCAGTCAACTACTTGCAATTGTCGGTCGAAATCTTCGCGTTGCCTTGCTATTTCGACCATCAAAACCGAATTACCGAGACAACCCTCTGATAACTCCAGCGACCAAGTCAGGTCGTTTTGTAATTCGCATTGCCCGACATAGAGCCCTGATTGTGCCTCCGGCCATTGCTCCGGCGCGATCAATGATAAGCGGTAGCCGTCCGGCTTACGATAAAGCCAATAACATTGACCAAGCACTGGTTTGAATTTAATGGCGCTACTCAACACGAATAACGAGGTAAATAGCTCATCGGCAATCCGGTTTAAAGGCTTGGCCGGGACATTAAGACCTCTGGTAACGCTATATAAAGCGTCAAGCACAGGGAGCAATCCTTTGCCTTGCGGATTAGGCGATTGACCATGCGAGCTCATTGTTAAAAATAACCTTTATGAATAACCTTCGTCGACACGTTGCGCAAGATGCTTGAGAGCATCTGAAATAACGACCGGATAATTTTCTTCGCGCGTCAATAGCTTCAATTTACCGGGCAGCGTATGCAGTTGGTCTTGCGTTTCGAGTCGAATACGCTCAAGCGGCCGCTGCATTCCGGTAATCTGGCGACCGTTTTGCATTACTGCCTGCAATAACGGTTTACCGTCGCAAATTTCATCGTCTACAGCGATTGTATCGCCGATCATGATTCCGTCAAGATCGAAGCGGCGATACACTTGTTTTCGCCCCGGCCAAGTCGCCTTGCCTTCAGAGCGTTTGCGTCTCGGCACGCCGGCATATTCCTGCAATTTATACGCACAATCCATGTAAGGGGCATCCGCCGAGGTATCCAGATACGTGCCGATGCCGTATCCGTCGATCGGCGCTTGCCGCGAACGAAAAGCTTCGAGTTGATATTCGTCGATGCCGCCGCTTGCAAAAATCGTGACTTTTCGCAAACCGCCGTCATCGAGTATTCTCCTGACGTTATGCGCATGCTCGGCAAGATCGCCGCTATCTAAGCGCACACCCTTGATCCTTATGCCGGCCGCTTGTAATTTGGGCGCGAGAGCAACGACTTTTTGCGCGCCGGCCTCGGTATCGTAGGTATCGATCAATAATACGACATTATCAGGATTGGCTTCGGCAAAGCGGAGAAAGGCTTCGCTTTCGTCGTCGTGTGCCTGCACGAACGAATGCGCCATCGTACCGTAAAGGGGTATGCCGAATTCGCGGCCGGCGCAAACCGTTGCCGTACCGCTAAATCCGGCCAAATAACTCGCTCTTGCCGCCAAAACGCCGGCCTCGGCGCCATGCGCGCGCCGAAAACCGAAATCGACCAATAGCTTATCTCCAGCCATCAAAACCGAACGCGCGGCCTTCGATGCAATCAGTGTTTGAAAATGCAACAAGTTGATAACACGACTCTCGACCAATTGTGCTTCGGGAAACGGCGCAATAATTCTCAGAATCGGTTCATTCGGAAAAAACACGGTACCTTCCGGCATCGCATCGACATCCCCGGTAAAGGTCAAACCGGCCAGATAATCGATAAAATCCGATTTGAAATGTCCTGTTGTGCTAAGCCAATCGATTTCGGCTTCGCTAAAACGCAGATTTTCGAGAAAATCGAGGACTTGCTCCAGGCCTGCCGCAACCAAAAAGCTTCGATTCTTCGGCAGCTTGCGTACAAAAAACTCGAACACCGCGGTCTCTGTCATCGCGTGCCGATAATAGCCTTGCAGCATCGTCAATTGGTAAAGGTCGGTCAATAAAGCGTCGCTAGCAATCATGACAAGTCGTCCAATGTAATAAGATGGGCGCCTTCGTCCGCCATTATTCGTTCGGCTTCAAGCCCATCCTGAGGATGGATATTTACTGCCGCCAGCGCATCGTGTAATAAAAACACCTGGTAATCGAGCCTAAGCGCATCGCGAACCGTCTGCAACACGCAATAATCGGTTGCGATGCCGCACACAAACAACCGCTGTATCGAAGCGTTATTTAATCGACTTTCGAGTTTCGGATTTTCAAATGCCGAGTAGCCTTCCGCCTCAGCCGTATCTCCTGTGGAGACAAGGACGACAGTATCCGGGAGTAACAAGCTGGGGGCAAACTCTGCGCCTTTCGAACCGGCGACGCAATGGACCGGCCAAGGACCACCTTGCGCGGCGAATGAACAATGATGGCTAGGATGCCAGTCGCGTGTCACGAAAACCGGCAAGTGACTGCGTATGAATCGCTCGATATAGGCATTGACGACCGGAATGATTTTATCACCGCCAGCGACCGCCAACGCCCCGCCCGGCAAGAAATCTTTCTGAACATCGACCACAATCAACGCATCGCCTTGCTTGAGTCGTATTGGAGAAGAATCGGCTTGATGCATCGTTTACGGACTCCATTGATGATGGGCCGATTCCATATGCTTACCGGTAAAGGGCACAAAACTAACCCCCAAAACCGTACGCGAATCGATTTTACCTTGAGAGTCTTTTTCTATGACCAGCAATTCCTGATAATTAAAGGGAAGACCAACTGGAATCACCAAGCGCGCGCCATTCCGTAATTGATCGATCAAAGGCTGCGGGATATGAGGCGCGGCCGCGGTAACGACGATGCCGTCATAGGGACCGTGTTCCGGCCACCCGAGGTATCCGTCGCCGGTACGAACTTCGATATTATGATAACCGTAGGCCGCAAGTCTTTCCCTCGCTTTATCGGCCAAGGTTTCGACGATTTCAACCGTATATACCTGTTTGACCAGCCGAGATAAGATAGCCGCTTGGTAGCCGGAGCCGGTACCGATTTCCAATATCGTGTCGCTCGGCTTGGGAGCCAATAAATCGGTCATCAGCGCGACAATGTATGGCTGCGATATCGTCTGCCCCAAACCGATCGGTACCGGACCATTGGCATAGGCGTAATGCCTAGACTCCTCGGGCACGAACAAATGCCTCGGGACTTCACGCATCGCATCGATAACCCGCTCTTCCAAGGCATTCTTACCGATATAATGCCGCGTCAAGCGCACTTCGGCTTCAATATCATCGAGCATCTGCTGAATGTTTTCTTTCAAAACGCGCTCCCCAATTATTTCGCCCCAATTTTGAGTAGTAAAATAGTGTTTTGCACGTTCCTTATTCCTAGAAAAATCATTTCGCTACGAAGAATAAGAATCTGAAGTTTCCCAATTATTAAAAAAGAGAACTAGCGCTGACCAAGGTGTGTGGGTATTTTTGATTGGGTTTGCGTTAAACATGGCAAACCCATTAAAAAATACCTTTACAAGCCAGATTACCCCCCATAAAAACTGGGAAACTTCAGTAAGAATTTAATTCGATAGCTCATTAGCCTATGCACAACCCTTTTGCCCCTTAAAAGGTTATTCAATTTTTTTTATGACAAGCCGTTGAAATACTTTATGAACTTCATCTGCTTCATAGTTAAACTACCGAATTCAGGTTAATGTATATGCACTTCTCGAGACTTTACCTTATCACTTCTTCGCAACACATAACGATCCGACTTTTTGTCCAACCTTGTTCCGTCGTCATCTAATTGAACCAGCGTTCCATCATTTTCTATAAAATACCGCCGTGTATTTCCCACACCTTTACGTGGCGTTAATACAACGATTTGACTCTCCTCATTCCAGCTATATTTCCCTTTTTCGTAATACTCTCTTGAGGACTCCCTTGCCGGCTGAGTCACCATCAAATAATTATTTTTTTGTTTTAAAGACAACGTGACCTTGATGCCATTGCAATCATTGCACGGGAGATAACCGTAAAATACTCCGCGAAAAATTTGACTTTCATCGACATGACTTTCATGGAGCGCATGATCGTTATCCTTTTGCAAATGTTTTACCCGGGCTTTTGCAAGGTTTTCTCGAGCTTCAAAATCTGTCGCCGCGATTACCGGCATCGCGAAAACCCAGCATCCGATTAGCAACACGAAGCGACGGGGTTTTAATTGTTTTTTTACTGTTCGCATGGAAAATTTCCGAAAAAAGAGTTGTGTCTAGGAAAAAAGATCAATGGGGACAATCGGTTTCAATGTTAAACCGGGTATTTATGATACTGCTCCGGAAGCAGATCGGAATTTCCGCCTAGATTACAGAGCGACCGGTTTAAAGATCGATGCCAGGGTAGGCTCACCTAATGAGTGTAGCAAGCGAATCACCGGAATCAAGTCTCAGGGGTTATATACCTTTCGCACTTCGAATTTCGGCAGTGCCTTAGGAAGCGGGGTTGCTCGGTAAAGGCTTTGCCAGCATGGAACTGGCATAGAGCCTACATGGACGTATTTACGACAGATCGAACGCCAAGGATGGCTTGAATGCAGATTTTGCAGGAGCCAAAAATCTGCCCTGCTGCCCACATCCTCGCCAAGCACACCCCACACCCATTTTGATCCCCAAATTGGGAATTGCTGCATTGTCCCCGGCACATAGGCAATTTTTTATGTTTCTTAGAGAGCATGGAGTATGCTCATTGCCAGCAGATTCCAGATCACAAGAACACAACATTCACCTGACCGCCAAAAACATCTTGAATCGTTGGGATCAAGTGGTCATGGTGGCTAAGGAAGATAACTTGGGTCTGTTCGGACAATGCTTTAAGCGCTTCAAACCCGGCTTTTGATCGGACATCATCGTAGTTAATAAATAAATCGTCGGCGATAAAGGGCAACGGCATGGCTTGTTCCAAGTGCATTTCCAGGGCTGCCAATCTAAGTGCCAAGTAAAGCTGATCTCGTGTACCGTCACTCATACCAGAGATACCAACCATCTTGCCATCGGTGCGTAGCCCCTCTAGGACCATTGGTTCTCGTTCAAAATCCACAATCAGCTTGCTAAAAGATCCGGAAGTTAATGTCGAAAAGATGGCCCCGGCACGTTGTAACAGAGGCCCTTGCTTCTCTTCTCGGTAACGGTCAATAGACCAACGGAGCAAGCGCCCAGCGGTAAAAACTTTTACATACCGTTCTGCAACATCTGACATTTGTGCAAGCGCCTCTTGGCGTTTTGCTTCTGCTTGGGTTGCAGCGTCAGACCCACCGATTTCGGATAAAGCCCGTAAGGCATTTGCAAGGTCAGCCGAAAGATTTGATTGCTTCTGAACAGCTTCAGAAATTTCATCATTAACGTACGCTAAATCGCTGGTAAGTTGAATTAGATCAGCCGCATCAACCTCCGCTTCAATTTGCTCCCTAGTCAGGCCATCACCACCATTTATCAGATTAGTCTTAGATTCTGTCAGTTCTGCATTTAGGCGACGTTGCTCGTCAGACCTACGAATCGCTTCATGTAGCAAAACTGAGGTGTCGACTCCCGCTTTATCCATTAACGGTTTCAAACTCGCCGTTGCTGTTTGAATCGATTCTTGGTCTTCTAGCACCTGACTGCTTGCGACACGTAGCGATTCCTTAAGCCGACTGCTTTCCGTAAATGACTCGCGGACGAGGATTAAGCGATTTGCCAATGATTGAGCTATTTTTTCAGCTGGTTGATCTATTAGATCGGGGACAATGACTTCCGCAAGTCGTTTCGCTTCAATAGAAAATGCCCTCAAATCAGCATTCATTGTGTCGATACGTTCGACTTGAATCTGCCTCATTTTCTCTAGCTTCTCGGCTATTTGTTCAATAAGCTCAAGAGCGCCTTCGACCATGCCAATATCGCTATCAGACGCTAATCCCAACTTGGCCAATGTTATTGACCAATTTTTAGACCAACGGCTTTCTTCAAACTTCGCATCTTCAGTAGCTTGTTTTAACGCAGCATTAAGGGACTTTGCTTCACGCAATTGGGCTGATAAAGTTTCATGACGAACTTTAGCGCTATCGATGGCTTGAATATAGTTTTCTGCTTGAATACACAGAACGGACAATTTATCCGTCTCTATCACCTCAAGCCCCGTTTCTTTTAACGCCTTGACGAGATTGAGACGGGAATCTGCAACTAAACGGATAAATGAATCAAATTCTTCCTGTGCATCTTGATATGCAATACCCGCAGACAGTACTTTCTCCCGCCTAAGCATCCAGGCACCAATTTCTTCTAAGGCCATGCCAGCCAAGTCCATATTCGCAGCCTCTTGAGCCCAACGGTCGTCGAATAGTTGAATATCGTCATCCATTTTTGAGAGTTGGCCTTCAATCAGCGTTAAGCTCTGTTTCTCTCGTTCAAGCTGATGAATTAAGCTTTGGAGTTCGGTTGCCTCCTCTACATCGTCGAGCCTGCTATCTGCAATTTGATCGGCATAGGCAATTTTCCTTTCAAACGAAAGCCCTTCGAGTTCTAGATCAATAGCACCCGTTTTTATGCCACACCACAACTCATCTCGTTTTGTCCGAGCTTCGATCACCGCCTCAAGAGTCGTAATTTGATGCAGCTCATTAAACTGGGCAATTTGCAATTCAATCCGGGCAACCTCGGCTGTTTGATTTTTTAGCCGCAGTAATTCCGTTTTCCGGTCGGAAATTAGGGTTTGCCGCTCTTGAATTAATCGGTTAACTTTTTCTTGACTAGGCAGCTTTAGAGACAATAAGTCTGGCAGAGGTTTGCACCATTGGCTCAACTCCGCCAAATAACATTCCAGCGCTGATTTTGCCTTGGTCAGCGTAGTTTGTCGCTTTTGGTTCGCCAATTCGGTGTCACCAAATGATTTGGCGTTTGCTAATGCTGCACGTAGCGCAGGTTTAACGTCTCCCATCTGCAAATCAGCCAGTTGCTTCGACAGTGCTGCGATTTCAGAATCTTTGTTCTTTTCGGCCTGTTCTGCAGCCCGTAATGTCTGAATAATCCCGCCACGGTCGCGGACCAATTGCCTGAGTTCGCGCCGCACTAGCAGTGTCGGCATACGCTGGACAATTGCGCTTTCAGAATCTGGAGCCCAACCCAGCTGGGCGCAGGCATTACCAACCGCTCGCCAAAGTGCCGCTATTTCATTTTTTCGATTGGCGATATCGCCTTCATAAGCGCTGTATTGAAGGCGAAGATTATCTAGTTTGGTTATGTCGGCAGCGCGATCAATTAGGGTCTGGTCAACAACGATTTTTGATAGCGCTTCAGTGATTTTTTCAACCTCACTATTGCGCATTTCCAGGCGTTCAGCGGCGATAGCGAGCTCTCGTTCTGCGGCAGCGAGAATGGCTGCGGCATCTGCCGGCAACTCTATCACTTCACCCAATTCACCCAATTTCTGTTCATTATCTCTCAGGGTCATCAAAAACGGAGCAAGCCTACGAATGCGCTCAAGACGGGTACGCTGGCTTTGGAGTTTCTGGTGTCGTTCACGCTCATTGCTCAACGATTCTTGCAGAGATTCGACTTTACTATTGGCCTCCACCCAGACCTTGGTCCGAACAGTGGCTTCTTTCAAAGCAGTCGTTGCCTTATCGAGTTGGTCTAAGGCGATGTAATAAGCCCGGTCATTGGATTTTCTAGGTGCCCACAGTTTGTCAGCTTCGGCGACGAGCGCATCACGAATCTTACCAAGACTGGCGACACCAGCCGCAGATTGAAACAGGATCTGTCCCACATCATTCTCTGCATTGAGAATGCTATTGCCGCCGGAAACTAATCGCGTATGGTCAAGGCCAAACATTTGATCAAAGAAGCTTCTATCTGCAGTCCCCAGGAATGGTGTCAATTCAGTATCAGACAAGACGGCATCCACCGGCGAGCGCAGGGTTTGTTTTTGCGCTTTAGCGCGCTGAAATTCAAGCGAACCTGCTGCATTGCTAATGTAAGCCCCTAAGCGCAATTCGTTAAGCGGGTGCAGGAAACTATGGACGGAACGCAAAGGGAAACCAAACAACAAATCAACGATAGCGGATCGCAGTGTGGATTTGCCTGCCTCATTGGGCCCGACAATCATATGAAAGTCCTGTTTGGCAACTGGAAATTCAACTGAGCGGTCAGAGAATTTGCCGTACTTGATCAAGTCTAAGCGGTGAAAGCGCATCGTCAGCTTACTCCGCTTTGGCTAAATGAGACACCAGTCCTGGACGAACTTTGCGAACCAAGTTCACCAGATCGCCAGATCGAATGGCCTTGAAGTATGGGACAGTGGTTTGCAATTCCAAGGGAGCCTTGTTGACCAAGCCCAGCAGTTCATCTTGCAAGCTTTTAAGAAAGTCAGCGTCTGATTCAGCCGCCTGAAGCAGATCCTGCAAATCGGATAATGCATCGGCTCGGGCTCGAACCTCCTCGCCATTATCTGCCGCCGAAGTGGCCACCTTGACCTTTTCAACCCAAAGTCGCTCAGTACCCATGGCGACTGCCAAGGCTAAGACTTCGGCACGCAGTTGCGACTCCAGCCCGAAAAGTTCGCCGTGAGCGGCCGTTTTGCCGGTGACGGTGACTCTAACTGCTGTGGGAATGATAGATGGGCTGTTTTCTACAATTGCGTCGAGTTCTTTGCCGATGATGGCCACAACTTCCGATAACGTTTTGCACTCGGTAGCATCGACATCCAGACTGGTCCAGCGCAGGACATCGACGAACAGGCGCTCGATGTTCTGAATGCCATGCTCATCTGCAGTCACAATAACCGCTCCACGCGGCCCGGTCTCCCGGATATGACGACCCTGAAGGTTGCCGGGGAAAACAACCGTCGAGGCACCTTCCCAAATTTGATGTTCATGCACATGACCTAGTGCCCAGTAGTGGTAGCCTTTAGCATGAAGTTCATCCAAACTACACGGCGCATAAGTAGCGTGAGCTGCGTTGCCCTGAAGAGCTGTATGCAACACACCGATATTGAACATGCCTGGCACTGGAGCGGGATATCCTGTCGCTAGGTTCTCTAGGGTCTCTTTTTCCTTAAAGCTACGACCATGCAGAGCAACTTTTAGGTCATTCAGGCAGAAAGTGCAGGGTTTGCGGGTGTCGAAGGCAAAGACATTATCAGGTAATTGCAACTTTTTGGTCATTTCACTTTCGGCATCATGGTTGCCGAACAGCAGATAAACCGGAATACCGGCTTTCTTCAGGCGCCCCATTTCTTTACAGAAATAAATGCCCGTGTTGTGATCCTTCCAAGTGCCATCATAGAGATCTCCGGCAATCACCAGGAAGTCAACCGGTTGCTCAATTGCTTCGGTAACCAGGTTGGTAAAGGCGTCGCGAGTCGCCGTGCGCAGCATTTCCACAGGAGCATCAGCATAAGCGCTTAATCCCGTTAAAGGACTATCCAAATGGATGTCGGCAGCATGTATGAATTTCACTAATCTGTTCCTTTTTGTGAGTGACTAACGAATTCCCTCCCATCTATTCAATACTATACCCATCGCACTTCAAACTTCGGCATTGACGCATGGAGGCGCCGGGGTGTTCGGCAAAGGCTTTGACAGCAGGGATGCTGTCACAGAGCCTACATGGACGTATTCACGGCGTCCTTTGACGGACACCCCGGCGCCGAAATTTGACCCGCAAAGGGTATAGAATTGGTTTTGGGTCAAGAGCTAGATTTCACCGTTTTCAAACCAGCGCTCATGAATAACATGGTCACTAACTTTTTTCAGGATAACTTGAATACGCCACGATAGCCAAACTATTCGCTGCACTACTACTCCCTTTGCCTATGCGAAATGAGGAATCATAATCTTGACGACAGAATCCTGTACGAGCCTTGCATCGCTCATACAGGTATATCCCTATTTTTCTAAAAGAATTACGACTTTATTATCACGAACTAGCCGTTCGGTGCATTCTCCGCTATCTATTCCAGCAATTCCCAGTTTGAGCATTTTCGCCGATCTTAGGATGTGGGGTATGCCTGTCGAGGAACACAGTAAAACCATCCATGGGGGCTTGGCGGCAGCTCGAACGCCAAGGATGGCGTGAATGCAGATTTTGCATGGAGCAAAAATCAGCCCTGCTGCCGACATCCTAGCCAAGCACACCCCACACCCTTTTTGACCCCCAAATTGGGAATTGCTGCTATCTATTCGACCGTAACCGACTTCGCCAAATTTCTAGGCTGGTCGACATCGGTGCCTTTCAAAACCGCAACATGATAGGACAACAATTGCAGCGGTATCGTGTAAATGATCGGCGATATTTCGTTTTCAACCGGCGGCATTTTAATTATTTGAACGTTGACATCGTTTTCGGCCGCCAAAGTTTCGTCCATGAACACGATCAATTGACCGCCTCGGGCGCTGACTTCCTGTATGTTCGATTTGAGTTTTTCGAGCAGGCTATTGTTCGGCGCAACCGTAATCACCGGCATTTCCGCGTCGATCAGGGCCAACGGTCCGTGTTTCAATTCGCCCGCCGGATAAGCTTCGGCGTGAATATAGGAAATCTCCTTAAGCTTCAATGCGCCTTCCATCGCGATCGGGTAATGCGTCCCACGACCCAAAAATAATGCATGCTGTTTTTCGGCGAACTGCTCGGACAATTGTTTGATCTTGTCGTCCAATTGCAGAACCGCTTCAATTTTTCCGGGCAGACTGAAAAGCTCCGAAGAAATTTTGTTTTCCATCTCTTTAGTCAGTCCGAAGCGTCTCCCTATGGCAATGACTAAAAGCAACAAAGTCGCCAATTGCGTCGTGAAGGCTTTCGTCGACGCGACGCCGATTTCCGGGCCTGCACGGGTCATCATCACCAAATCGGATTCTCTTACCAGCGAACTCTCCGGAACATTACAGATCGCGAGCGAATATTTTGCACCGAGCTTTTTGGCTTCTTGCAATGCAGCCAAGGTATCGGCGGTTTCGCCGGATTGCGAAATCGTCACGACCAATGTGCCGGGCGGGACGATTGGTTTACGGTAGCGATATTCGCTGGCCACTTCGATATTACAAGGTACCTTGGCTAATTTTTCGAACCAATAACGGGCAACCAAACCGGCATGATAGCTGGTCCCGCAAGCGAGTATCTGTATCGATTCGACCTGATCGAATACCTCAGTGGCATTATGGCCGAAGGCGTTTTCCTGAAGACGATTATCGATAAAGCGCCCTTCGAGCGTCTCGGAAATCGCCCAAGGTTGGTCGTAGATTTCCTTGAGCATGTAATGACGGTAGAGCCCTTTTTCTACCGAATCGGCTTTGAGTTGGCTTTCTTTGATCGGCCGATCGACTAGGTTGTCGTCCTTGTCGTAAATGACGACTTTACCGATCGTTATTTCGGCAACATCGCCGTCTTCGAGAAACATAAAACGCTGCGTAACCGGCAGCAACGCGGCAACATCGGAGGCGATAAAATATTCGCCGATGCCGACACCAATCACGAGCGGGCTACCTTTTCTACAGGCGATCAAGGTATTCGGGTGATCCTTTGCAACGACGCCTAACGCATAAGCGCCTTCGAGTTTTTTGATCGATGCCTTGACCGCGCCGAGCAGATTATCCGTGCTATCCAAAGCTCCATATATTTCGTTGACGATCACTTCGGTATCGGTTTCGGAGGTAAACTCATAACCGACCGCTTTCTGGTTATTCCTCAAATGCTCATGATTTTCGATAATTCCGTTATGCACGACAGCAACCTTGTCGCGGCATATATGAGGATGAGCATTCGCGGTACTCGGTTTGCCATGCGTCGCCCACCGCGTATGGGCAATACCGATATGGCCTTGTATCGCATCCTGAGCGATCAAGGCTTCCAAGCCTCTAACCTTGCCGACCTCGCGTTTGCGATACAGCTGACCATCTTCGACAACAGCCAATCCGGCCGAATCGTAACCGCGATATTCAAGGCGCTTCAGGCCTTCGATCAATATCGGCACTACATTACGTTGCGCAATTGCGCCCACGATTCCGCACATGTTATTTCTCCTTTTTTACCGGCCTTTGCCAGGTTGGGATAGTGGTTTGTTTCGCACGCGACAGAGTCAATTGCTCCGGCGGCGTGTCTTTCGTAATCGTCGACCCTGCGCCTATCGTCGAATTTTTACCGATTGTAACCGGCGCGACCAATTGCGAATTCGAGCCAATAAATGCGCCATCTTCGATCACGGTCTTGAACTTATTAACACCGTCGTAATTACAGGTGATCGTGCCGGCACCGACATTGACGCCGCTGCCGATGACGCTGTCTCCGATATAACTCAAATGGTTGATTTTACTGCCGACCGCGACTGTTGATTTTTTAATTTCGACGAAATTGCCGACATGAACATTATCGGCTAACTTGGCGTCGGGTCTTAGCCGTGCAAAAGGTCCGATACGGCTAGATTTACCGACTTCAGCATTTTCGATCACGCAATTCGGCAATATTTCGACATTATCGTGAATGATCGAGTTTTTTATAAGCGTATTTGCGCCGATCGTTACATTACTGCCTATGTTAATGCTACCTTCGAGAATAACATTGATGTCGATTTCGATATCGGTACCCAAATGCTCGATGCTTCCCCTGATGTCGAAACGCGCAGGATCTCTCAATGTAACTCCGCGCTCCATTAACCTATTCGCCTGCTCAATTTGATAAACTCGCTCCAGATGCGCCAATTGCATACGATTGTTGACGCCCAACACCTCGTCCTCGGTTTCGGCTTGCGATGTAACAATGTCGATACCGTCATTGACAGCCATTTCGATGATGTCGGTTAGATAATACTCGTTTTGTGCATTATTATTCTGCAAACGGCTTAACCATTTTTTCAATTGCCCGCCGTTCAATGCCATGATACCGGTATTGCCTTCTTGTATCGCTTTTTCTTCGGGAGATGCGTCTTTTTCTTCGACGATCTTCAAAACTCTATTGTCGCTGTCCCGTACGATGCGGCCATACCCCGTGGGGTTGGACAACACGACCGTTAATAATGCTAAGGCATTACTACCTGCATCGGCAATCAACGTTTCGACCGTCGACAACTTCAATAAAGGCACATCCCCATATAAAATCAGCACGGTATCGTCATCATCGACATAATCGATGGCTTGCTGCACGGCATGTCCAGTGCCTAATTGCTGAACTTGCTCTATCCACTGAGCATTGAGGTGACTCAAACGATTTCGAACCTGCTCCGCGCCGTGTCCGTAAACAATATTTACCCGATTATCGGGAAGTTGCTTACTGGTATCGTATACATGTTCCAGCAAAGGCCTTCCGGCCACTCGATGTAAAATCTTCGGCATTTCGGAACGCATACGCGTTCCTTTGCCCGCTGCTAAAATAATAGTCGTTAATGTCATTTTTTCATTTCCTTTAAACAAAAAAAGCCCGACAACGCTTTATCGTTATCGGGCTTTTATATGGCTTAAGCCACGGAGTTATCCGCCGCGCTTTCTGAGTCTGTCCAAAGTCCTCAGTTGCATGACCGCTTCCATCAATTGTGCCTGAGCGGTCGCATAATCGACCTTGCTGGATTTATCGGACAATGCTTCCTCGGCTCGGGATTTGGCTTCTAGTGCTGCTGCTTCATCGATGTCTTTCGCTCGAATCGCGCTATCGGCCAATATCGTCACCAAATGCGGCTGGACTTCCAAAATGCCGCCAGAAACAAAGAATGGATAGCTTTCGCTGTCGCTGACCTTGACCCTGACTTCACCGGGTTTGAGTTTGGTAATCATCGGCGCGTGACGCGGCGAGATACCGACTTCGCCTAATTCGGCGGGCGCAAAAACCATTTCGGCCAAGCCGGAATAAATTTCTTGCTCCGCGCTGACGATGTCTACATGTACGGTCATTGTCATCTCTCGGTTCCCATCGTCCGGTTATTTTTGCATGCCCTTGGCTTTTTCCAAAGCTTCGTCGATCGTGCCGACCATGTAGAATGCTTGCTCCGGAACATGATCGTACTCGCCATCGATAATACCTTTGAAGCCGGCGATGGTGTCTTTTAATGAAACATATTTTCCCGGAGAACCGGTAAAAACTTCCGCGACGAAGAACGGTTGCGACAAGAATCTTTGAATCTTGCGCGCTCTCGATACAATCAACTTGTCATCTTCCGACAACTCGTCCATGCCTAAAATCGCGATGATGTCGCGTAACTCCTTGTAGCGTTGCAAAGTACCTTGCACCGCACGAGCGACATTGTAATGCTCATGACCGATAACCAAAGGATCCAACTGACGACTGGTCGAGTCAAGCGGGTCGATCGCCGGATAAATGCCCAGCTCCGCGATTTGACGGGACAATACCACGGTCGCGTCCAAATGCGCAAATGTCGTAGCCGGTGACGGATCGGTCAAGTCGTCGGCAGGTACGTAAACGGCCTGGATCGAGGTGATCGAACCGGTTTTGGTCGAGGTGATGCGTTCTTGCAATACGCCCATTTCTTCCGCCAAGTTAGGCTGATAGCCTACCGCCGACGGCATCCGGCCCAATAATGCCGATACTTCGGTACCGGCCAATGTGTAACGATAAATATTATCTACGAAGAACAATACGTCACGGCCTTCTTCACGGAAAAATTCGGCCATCGTCAAACCGGTCAACGCTACACGCAGCCGGTTGCCTGGCGGCTCGTTCATCTGTCCGTAAACTAATGATACCTTATCGATAACTTTCGAGTCGGTCATTTCGTGATAGAAGTCGTTACCTTCACGGGTACGCTCGCCAACGCCGGCGAAGACCGAGAAACCGCTGTGTTCGATAGCGATGTTACGAATCAATTCCATCATGTTGACGGTCTTGCCGACGCCGGCACCGCCGAATAAACCGACTTTACCGCCTTTCGCGAACGGACAAACCAAGTCGATAACCTTGATGCCGGTTTCTAGCAATTCATTGCTGGCGGCTTGCTGATCGTAAGATGGCGCTTCGCGGTGAATCGCCCATCTTTCGTCTTCGCCGATCGCGCCTTTCTCGTCGATCGGCTCGCCAAGAACGTTCATGATGCGGCCCAACGTTTTTTGACCGACCGGCACAGCAATTGGCGCGCCGGAATTGCTGACTTGCAAACCTCTGCTCAAACCGTCGGTCGAACCCATCGCAATGGATCTAACCACGCCGTCGCCTAATTGCTGCTGCACTTCCAAAACAAGATTCTTGTCTTCAACCTTCAGTGCATCATAGACTTTCGGAAGGCTTTCGCGTGGAAATTCGACATCCACGACCGCTCCGATAATCTGAACGATTTTACCCAAACTCATTTTGTCGTCCTCTTCAATACTTAAATCTGTTAATTCGTCTGTGCATTACACAGCAGCGGCGCCGGCAACGATTTCGGAAATTTCCTGCGTAATCGCGGCTTGTCGGGCTTTGTTGTAAATCAGTTGCAGTTCGCCGATAAGCTTGCCTGCATTATCCGAAGCGCTTTTCATGGCAACCATCCGAGCCGCTTGTTCGCAAGCATTGTTCTCGACAAGCCCCTGATACACGATCGATTCGATATAGCGGGTCAGCAAATTATCTAGAACTTCCTTGGCATCAGGCTCATAGATATAGTCCCAATGGCCTTTCAACTCATCTTCGAGTTCGTCGGCAATGACCGGCAGCAGCTTCTCGACATTCGGTCGTTGGGTCATTGTGTTAACAAACTCATTGCTAATCACATATAACTCATCGACTCGACCTTCCTCAAAAGCGTCGAGCATGATTTTTATGATACCGATGATATCGTTTAGATGCGGCGTGTCGCCAAGCTTGCCGACTTGCCCAACCATATTGACTTTTTGTAAGTTACCGAAAAAACCGGCAGCCTTGGTTCCGATTGTGCAAATATCGACATCAATGCCGTCTTTTTCCCATTGGCGAAATTGCACTAGGGTTTTACGGAATAGATTAGAATTCAAACCGCCACATAACCCGCGATCCGAACTGACGACGATCACACCAACACGTTTGACTTCACGCGGAATCAAATAAGGATGTTTATACTCGGCATTGGCATGAGCCAGATGTCTGATAATCTGACCCATTTTTTTCGAGTAAGGCCGCGTTGCCTGCATTCTGTTTTGCGTTTTACGCATTTTACTTGCAGCGACCATTTCCATCGCCCGAGTGATCTTTTGAGTATTTTTGATACTCCCGATCTTGGTGCGTATTTCTTTACCGACAGCCATTTGACGACCCTTTTACCAGCTATGCGTTTTAATGAAAGTATCGATGGCGGATTTAATGCCTTCTTTGATTTCATCGGAGAAGTCGCCTGTTGCATTGATCTGATCCATCAACTCCGACTTTTCGGACTTCATGTAAAGTTGCAGAGCGTCTTCGAAATCCCGAACTTTATTGACTTCAACCGAATCCAGATAGCCTTCGTTTGCAGCGAACAACGACACCGCCATTTGCGCAACCGACATCGGCGAATATTGATTTTGTTTCATCAACTCGGTCACGCGTTGACCGCGTTCGATTTGCTTACGCGTACTTTCGTCAAGATCGGACGCGAACTGAGCGAAAGCCGCTAATTCACGATACTGAGCTAAGTCCAAACGAATACCGCCGCCCAATTTCTTGATGATTTTGGTTTGCGCCGCGCCGCCTACCCGCGATACCGATAGACCCGCGTTGACCGCAGGACGGATACCGGCGTTGAACAGATCGGTTTCGAGGAAGATCTGTCCGTCGGTGATCGAAATCACGTTGGTTGGAACGAAGGCCGATACGTCGCCTGCTTGCGTTTCGATGATCGGCAATGCTGTCAACGAACCGGTTTTGCCTTTGACTTGACCGTTGGTCAATTTTTCGACTTCATCGGCATTGATTCTTGCCGCTCTTTCGAGCAAACGAGAATGCAAATAAAATACGTCGCCCGGATAAGCTTCACGACCCGGCGGTCTACGAAGTAACAACGATACTTGGCGATAAGCCCAAGCTTGCTTGGTCAAATCGTCGTAAATGATCAATGCGTCTTCGCCGCGATCTCTAAAAAATTCGCCCATCGAACAACCGGTATACGGCGCGATGAATTGCAGCGCGGCAGATTCGGAAGCGGAAGCCGCTACGACGATGGTATGCTCCATCGCGCCGTGCTCTTCGAGCTTACGAACGACGTTAGCGATCGAAGAACGCTTCTGGCCGATTGCGACATAAATACATTTGATGCCGGTGCCTTTTTGATTGATGATCGCATCGACGGCAATGGCGGTTTTACCGGTTTGACGGTCGCCGATGATCAATTCGCGTTGGCCGCGGCCGACCGGAATCATCGAGTCGATCGATTTTAGGCCGATTTGCACAGGTTGATCGACCGATTGACGCGCGATTACGCCTGGTGCGATTTTTTCGATCGGAGAAGTTTCGTTAGTATTGATCGCGCCTTTGCCGTCGATGGGATTACCCAATGCATCGACAACGCGGCCCAGCAATGCTTCGCCGACCGGTACTTCCAGAATTCTACCGGTACATTTGACGGTGTCGCCTTCGGTAATGTGCTCGTAGGCCCCCAAGACAACTGCGCCGACTGAATCGCGCTCCAAGTTGAGCGCCATGCCATAGGTATTTCCAGGAAACTCCAACATCTCGCCCTGCATGGCTTCTGAAAGCCCATGCACTCTGACGATACCGTCGGTCACGCTGACTACGGTGCCTTCGGTATGACTTTCGACGCTCAGGTCGAAATTTTCGATCTTTTGCTTGATAAGATCACTGATTTCTGATGGGTTTAATTGCATGTTCTTTTTCTCTCACTCACTGTAGAGCTTTCTGCATGTGAAGAAGCTGGCCTTTGACGGTTCCGTCGATCACCTTGTCTCCGGCACGGATTAGTACGCCACCGATCAGCGACCGGTCGTTCCAAATATCCAAACGAACTTGCTTATTCAGCCAACGCTCCAATCTGGACACTAAATTGCCTTGCTCGTCTTCCGTCAAAGGGTAAGCGGATATGACCTGAACTTCGGAGTATCCTTCATCGTCCGCTCTAAATTGCTCGTAAATCTTCGCAATTTGCGCGGCCAATTTCAGCCGATTATTATGGATGAGCAGTTTTAGAAAGTTTTTACCTTCCTGATCGAGATGTTCGCCGCAGATATCCAGCATCAAGTTTAAAAAACTTTCTTTAGCGATTTTCGGATTATCGGCTGCCAGCGCAATATTAGAGTCGCTCAAGACCGCGGACAAAAACGCTAAGTTATCGGACCATTTTGCTGTAGTGCCGGTTTCCTTCGCCCGTTTGAAAGCCGCCTCCGCATAAGGCCGCGCCAATGTTGCCAGTTCGCTCATGGTGCTTAACCTATTTGATTGGAAACTTTATTCAAGATTTCTTGGTGTTTGGCTTGATCGATTTCCGCGCTTAAAATTTGTTCTGCCGCATTCAATGCCAAGGAAGAAACTTCCTTGCGCAAACTTTCTTTGACTTGCTGCAATTCTTGATCGATCTGCGCTTGAGCGGCGACAAGTAAGCGTTCGCCCTCTTTCTTAGCGGCGTCTTTGGACTCCTCGACAATCTCATTGGCCCGTTTTTGCGCCAGATTAACGATATCCGCAGACTGCTCTTTGGCTTCTTTGAGAACATTAATGGCCCTTTTCTCGGCCAATTCCATTTCTTCCTGGCCTTTTTCAGCCGCCGCCAATCCATCGGCGATTCTCTTCTTCCGCTCTTCCAAGGATTGATACAATGGGGGCCAAACGAACTTCATGGTAAACCATACCAGAAGCGCGAATGTAATCATTTGTCCAATCAGAGTAGCATTGATACTCACGATGCGTTCCTCTTGTTGCTGTTAGTTAAAAAACCGGATCTATTAGTTACCGGCAGCGGCTTGAACAGCAGATAAAAACGGATTCGCAAATGTGAAGAATAATGCCAGACCGACGCCGATCATGGTTACCGCGTCTAATAAGCCTGCAACAATGAACATTTTAACTTGCAACATAGGCACCATTTCAGGTTGACGCGCCGCGCCTTCCAAAAACTTACCGCCTAATAAACCGAAACCGATAGCGGTTCCAAGCGCACCCATTCCTAAAACCAGTCCGACAGCGATCGCTGTCATGCCTTGAACATCAGCAATTAAAGACGCTAAATTTTCCATGATACCTCCAAACGTATGATTAAAATTAAAGTAACAAAATAATTAGTGATCTTCGTGAGCCATACTCAGGTAGACAATCGTCAATACCATGAATATGAAAGCTTGTAGCGTAATAATCAGAATATGAAAAATCGCCCACGGAAAACTTAGCGCCGGCTGTATAGCCCACGGCAGCAGCGCAATCAAGATAAAGATCAATTCACCGGCATATAGGTTACCGAATAAACGAAGCGCCAATGAGATCGGTTTGGCCAATTCCTCAACCAATTTAAGCAAAAGATTGAACGGCAACAACCAAGGACCGAACGGCTGGAACATCAACTCTTTGGCAAAACCCCAAGGACCTTTAACCTTAATGCTGTAAAAAATAATCAGGAAAAATACCGATATAGACATCGCAAAGGTCGCGTTCAAATCAGTACTGGGGACGACTCTAAGATATTCGATACCCATCATCGAGCCGATCATCGGTAACAAATCGACCGGGAACAAATCCATGAAATTAAATAAGAAGACCCAGCAGAAAATCGTCAAAGCCAATGGCGCGATCAATTCGCTTTTGCCGTGAAAGCTGTCTTTAACCTGTGAATCGACGAACTCTATCATCATTTCGGCAAAATTTTGCACCAATCCCGGGACATCGGAAGTGGCTCTTTCGGCCGCCATTTTAAAAAACCAAATGAACAATCCGCCCAACACGGCGGAAAAAAACAGAGTATCCAAATGCAAAGTCCAGAAACCCTCACCGACACTCAACGGTGTCAAATGATGAACGATATATCCGGTTGCCCCTTCGGCTGCATGGGCTTCAGTAGCCATCTTTCCTCTCTCGAATTGAAATCGTCAGCGCATAATTAGCGCAAACCAAAATACGGACAATACTGCTATATACCCCAATAGCAGCGTTAAAATATTGATATTCGGAATTTGAAAAATCAAAAAAAACAGCACAGCTGTCAATATGAGCTTTCCCGATTCGCCGGCATAAAACGAATTCATGATTTTTTTGGCGCCTTGCCCGCTCGCCCTAAGGATTCGCAAAGCAAAGTATAGATTCGGTATAAACGCGGCTAATGCGCCTAAAAACGGCGATTTAGCACTCTGCAGCCCCGAAACCACTGCAAATCCGGAAGATATCGCGATAATGATGAACGCTTGTAAAATCAAGATTTTTTCGACTGTAGAAATCTTTTCGTCCGTCACACCAGCTCCAGATACAACAACCTGTGGATTATAGCGATGAGGCTTCATTTAATCAAGGACGAAAAAGGAACAGAGCATTTCCTTCTTTGCAACGATTCATCACCCGAATAAGCCACTCGATCGCTTTATTTTCCGGTTTTTCCCTTATCCCGGACAAACGAAATTAATCGGTAATCCTATTTTCCGAATAATTGAGCTGCTCGATAATCCCGTCCAATTGTTCCAAACTCGAATAAGCCACCACCAGTTTGCCGGAGCCGTTTTTCTTATGATTGATCGAGACTTTCGCGCCGAGTTTCGACGTTAAATCGTCCTGCAGTCGAAGGGTATCGCGGTCGACTTCAACCGGTTCGTTTTTCTGCGGCTCGGTCTGCAAATCCCTGATCAGTTTTTCCACCGCCCGAACCGAAAGGTTTTGTTTCGCAATTTTCTGCGCCGCCTGAATCTGCAAGTCGCGGCTCAGCGGCAATAAGGCCCGGGCATGTCCCATTTCGATTTGTTTATCGATTAAAAGCTGCTTGACTTCCGGCTGTAATTCCATCAAACGAAGCAAGTTGGTCACTGTCGCGCGGGATTTGCCGATCGCATCGGCGATTTGCTGATGCGTCAGCTCAAATTCCTCAAGTAGCCTTTTTAAGGCTTCGGCCTCTTCAAGCGGATTCAAATCTTCGCGTTGAATATTTTCGATCAACGCGATAGCCATCGCGCCTTTGTCGTCGATATCGCGCACGACTACCGGCACTTCTTGCAAACCTGCCAATTGCGCTGCGCGCCATCGCCTCTCACCGGCAACAATCTCATAACGCTCATCGCCGATCTTACGCAAAACAATCGGTTGGATGATGCCCTGTGCCTTGATCGAATCGGCTAATTCCTTAATTTTTTCCGGATCGATATCTTTTCTGGGCTGAAATTTTCCGCGCTGCAACCATTCGATCGGCAGTTTTTGCAATTCGTTTTTTTTCTCTGTCGCAGGTGGCGCATCGCCCAATAACGCATCAAGCCCCCGGCCTAAACCTCTTTTTTGTACCGCCATAATTATCTTATTTTTTCTCTTTTCTAATCATTTCACCGGCCAATGCAATATAAGCCAACGCGCCACGCGACGACTTATCGTATTGCATCACCGGCAAGCCATGACTCGGCGCCTCGGCCAAGCGAATATTGCGCGGAATCGTAGTGCGAAAAACCTTATCGCCGAAATATTCAACCAATTGATCGGAGACGTCTTTGGTCAAGCGACTTCTATTGTCGAACATCGTTCTTAAAATACCTTCGAGATGCAACCCGGGATTCACCGAACCTTGGATGTTTCTCAATGTCGACATCAGCGCCGACAAGCCTTCCAACGCGTAATATTCGCATTGCATCGGTATCAGCACGCTATCGGCCGCGACCATCGCATTCAAGGTCAACATATTCAATGACGGAGGACAATCGACCAAGATATAGTCGTACTGATCCTTGATCGGCTGCAAGGCTTCGGCCAAGCGACGCTCCTTACGATCGACCTGCAGCATATTAACTTCGGCCGCAGTTAAGTCCGAATTGGCCGGAATGATCGAAAAGCCGCAAGACTCCTGCTTAACGACGGTCTCGGCCGCCGGCACATCCTCCAACAACAGGTCGTAACTGGAATATTGCACCTCGTCTTTATCGACGCCGCACCCCATCGCCGCATTACCTTGCGGGTCGAGATCCACCAGCAATACTTTCCGTTTCGCGCCCGCCAAAGCCGCGGACAGATTAACACTGGTCGTCGTTTTACCGACCCCGCCTTTTTGATTGGTAACTGCTATCACCTTTCCCACTCGTTCACTCCCGCTGCGTAGGCTTGTTAATTTGAATCAGGCATCGCTGCGCTTCTATTCCCGGAACCCGTATCGGTATCACTGTCGCGTCACCTCCGATTTGCTGCAACTCCTGCTCGGGATACTGACCTTTCATCGCCAACAATACGCCGCCCGGCGCGATCAAATGCCCGGTCATTTTCAGCATGTCGGGCAAATTAGTAAACGCTCGCGTAATGACCGTATCGAACAAATGTTCAGACGTAAAACTCTCAACTCGGCCATGACAAACCTGAACATTGGCCAATTTCAACTCCAAAACGGCCTGCTGCACGAAACGGGTTTTTTTGCTATTGCTATCCAATAACGTGAAAGTTTTATCCGGCCGGCAAACGGCCAACGGAATGCCTGGTAATCCTGCGCCCGTCCCGATATCGATGACCGTTTGCCCGGTAACATAAGGTAAAACCGCAAGACTATCGAGCAGATGCAGACTTACCATCGCTTCTTGGTCACGGATCGAGGTTAGATTGAATGCTTTATTCCATTTATCGATCAGTCCGATGAACCTCAACAAGCGGTCGGTCTGTTCGTCGCTAAGCGTTAAGTTTAATTCATCGAGACCGGCCTGAAGTCGTTTCCGGCAAGTATCCATCAGGCGCTTTTCTTCTTTAAATGGACCAGCAACAAGGATATCGCCGCCGGCGTCACGCCGGGAATTCGCGAAGCCTGTCCCAGCGTTTCCGGCTGTTGTTTTCTGAGTTTTTCACAAACTTCGTTTGAAAGCCCCGAGACGTTCCGGTAATCGATCGTTTCCGGCAAACGTAAATGATCGTAACGCTTGGTCTTGTCGATTTCAGTCTGCTGCCTGTCGATGTAACCCGAATATTTGGCCTGTATCGCGACTTGCTCGGACACCTGCCCCGGAGTTTCATCCCGCTCGATAAAGGTCAACAGCCTCTCGATATCCACTTCGGGACGGCGCAGCAAATCCATCAAGTTGACTTCGCGCTGCAACGGCTTGCCCCAAAACGCTTCAGCTTGTTTGGCTTCTTCCGTTTCGGCCCGAAGCCATTTTTTCGACAGTTCTGTTCGCAAAGCACCAATTTGTTCACGCTTATGTTCGAAAGTGCGCCAACGCTCGTCGCCGACCAAGCCTAACTCGCGGCCGATTTCGGTCAAGCGTAGATCGGCGTTATCTTCGCGCAGCAACAGCCGGTATTCGGCACGACTGGTAAACATCCGGTACGGCTCTTGCGTGCCGCGCGTGATCAAATCGTCGATCATAACGCCGATGTATGCCTCGTCGCGAGCCGGACACCAACTTTCCTGGTCGCGAACCAAGCGCGCAGCATTGAGCCCTGCGATCAAGCCTTGCGCGGCAGCTTCTTCATAGCCGGTCGTGCCGTTGATTTGCCCGGCAAAAAACAAACCCGGCATATGCTTGGTTTCCAATGACGACTTAAGATCCCGCGGGTCGAAAAAGTCGTATTCGATCGCATAGCCCGGACGAATGATTTCGGCGTTTTCGAAACCGAGCATCGATCTTACGAATTCGTATTGCACATCAAACGGCAAACTGGTTGAAATACCGTTCGGATAAATCTCGTTCGTATTCAAGCCTTCCGGTTCAATGAAAATCTGATGCGAATCGCGATCGGCGAAACGTACGATCTTATCTTCGATAGACGGACAATAGCGCGGCCCGATGCCTTCGATCACACCGGTGTACATCGGCGAACGGTCCAGACCGGACCGAATGATGTCATGCGTTCGGCTATTGGTTCGCGTGATAAAGCAAGGGATTTGACGCGGGTGCTGCTCGCGTTTGCCCAAAAACGAAAAAACCGGAACCGGATCGTCGCCGAATTGTTTTTCCAATCGACTGTAATCGATCGTGCGACCGTCGATGCGCGGCGGCGTGCCGGTTTTCAATCGGTCCACTCGGAATGGCAACTCGCGCAAACGCTCGGCCAACTCGACCGAAGCCGGGTCGCCGGCACGCCCGCCGGTATAATTTTCCAGTCCGATATGAATACGTCCGGCTAAAAACGTCCCGGCGGTCAAGACTACGGCGCGCGCGCGAAATTCGAGCCCCATTTGGGTTTTAACACCGGCAACCCGACCGCCTTCGACGATCAAATCGGCAACCGTTTGCTGAAACAAGGCCAAATTCGCTTGATTTTCCAATGCACTACGCACGTATTGCTTATAAAGACTACGGTCGGCTTGCGCGCGAGTCGCTCTGACCGCAGGACCTTTACTGGCGTTTAGAATACGAAACTGAATGCCGGCATGATCGATCGCCTCGGCCATGATGCCGCCGAGCGCGTCGATTTCCTTGACGAGATGCCCTTTCCCGATACCTCCGATCGCCGGATTACAGCTCATCTGCCCCAAGGTATCGATATTTTGGGTGAGTAATAAGGTTTGCGCGCCGCTTCGGGCGGCCGCCAATGCGGCCTCGGTTCCGGCATGACCGCCGCCGATCACGATGACGTCAAAATTTTTTTTGAATTTCACAGGCTTTTAATGCTCAAATAAAGCGCTATTTTAAATAGTAAAGAGGCGTTGTCCAAAATTATTCAGGAGTTTATTTATGAAAAAGCCTAAAAAACCGGCACCCAACGCGCAAAACAACTTGGTTGCCAAGCACGCACATCAGTTTAACAAAGCCCAAATATTCCGCGACAAAACCCAATACCGCCGCAAAGCCAAACACCAAGGCAGGGAGCCTTTACCGATAATGTCCATGGACGCTATCGGTAAAGGCTTCTCCATCGAAAATACCTTTTTATACTCAAAAATTGGTTAAATTTATGAAGGTATGGGGTGTGGCTAGCGAGGATGTCGGCAGCAAGGCAGATTTTTGCTTCTCGGTAATTACTGAGTTACATGGATGTAGAGAAGTTATTTACGACCAAATCCGTAGACAGTTTTTTCAATCAAAAGGATTTAGCTATCGTTTTTCCGCTTTTTCCGCGCATTGAATGCACAAATTGGCAAAAGGTAAAACCTTCAGCCGCTCCTTGTTAATCTTCACCCCGCAGTTTTCGCAAGAACCGTATTCGCCATCGTCTATCCGATCAATCGCATGCCTGACTTTAAACATCTCCGCCCGGGTCGTATTGCCTAAATAATCCAATACTTCATCATTCTCGGTTTGTACGGCCTGTTCACCGAAATCTTGCGATAACGGCTCATCGGTATGTTTGACGTCCTCGGTAATTTTGCTCAGCCGCTCATCAAGTTCCTCGAGCATTTCGATCAAATTTTCGCGGACTTCCTCGTATTCACTCACAGCTCTACCCTGACATTAATTTTAAACTATAGTTGTAAATAGCATAGTACCATTAACTTCGGCATTCATTCTCATGAGACTTTATCTTATCAACAATTCCCAGTTTGAGCAGTTTCGCCGATCTTAGGGAGTGGGGTATGTCTATCGAGGTACGCCGAAAAAATTAATAATCCACTTCGCACAACAATCATCTCCTCATGCAAAACCCAATCGCTCCTTTACTGGACTCCGCCAATCGAATCATTCTCGGGAAACAACATCAAATCCGTTTAGCCTTATGTTGCCTGTTGGCTCGAGGCCATCTACTGATCGAAGACATACCCGGCGTCGGGAAAACCACACTGGCGCATACGCTGGCTAAATTGCTGGGATTGAATTATCAACGCATTCAATTTACCAGCGATATTCTGCCGTCCGATATTATCGGCGCCTCGATCTTCGACCCTGAAGATCGCAGCTTCAAGTTTCATCCGGGACCGATCTTCAATCAAATGATTCTGGCCGATGAAATCAACCGCTCGACGCCTAAAGCACAAAGCGCCTTACTGGAAGCCATGGAGGAACAACAAGTCACGGTCGAAGGCAAAACCTATCGCCTGCCCTCGCCGTTTTTCGTGATCGCAACGCAAAACCCCGCTCATCAAATCGGCACATTTCCCTTACCCGAGTCGCAACTGGACCGTTTTTTGATGCGCATCGAACTGGGTTATCCGGACCGCAACGCGGAACGAGAATTATTGAGCGGACAGTCGCGGTATCATTTGATTGAAAATCTTAAAACCGAATTACCGCCCGAACCGCTCAAAAACATCCAACAGCAGGTCAACACCGTACATGTTTCAAGTGCACTACTGGATTATATGCAGAATATCATCACATTTACCCGCGAATTCCCCGACTACCCTTGCGGTCTGTCGCCGCGTGCCGGCTTATCCCTGCTCAATGCCGCTAAAGCCTGGGCGTTCATGGACAGCCGCGATGCAGTGTTACCCGAAGATGTACAGGCGGTACTTCCGGCTGTCGCCGGCCACCGCCTGCGTTCCGCCAGCCAGGATTCCGCCGCGGTCGTCGCACCGATACTCGAACGCGTGAACGTGCTTTGAATACTCTGTCGCTCAAGGACCGTTTCCGGTTAAGCCGTTTTTTTGCCGGCGAAAAACCGTCCGATGAGGCCATTTTACTGAACCAGCGCCGAATCTTTATTTTGCCGTCCAAGCGCGGCCTGAGCTTTGTCGTATTAATCCTACTGTTGCTGCTGATCGCGTTCGTCTATAACAACAACCTCGCCTATTTTCTCACTTTCTTGCTGGCCAGCGTATTTTTTATCGGCATCCTACATAGTTACAAAGCCTTAGCCGGCCTGCTGATTCGAAAAGGACAATGCAAGCCGGTATTCGCCGGCGAACGCGCCGTATTCCAAATTCATATCGACAATCCGACCCCTGTTCCACGGCCAAGCCTCGAAATCGATTTGTATGACAAAACCCAAACGACCCTTGAGCCCTACGAGAAAAAAACCGCCAGACTGTATGCTCCGACCGAACATCGAGGCCATCAAACCTGCGGAACGATTACCCTATCGAGCGGTTATCCGCTCGGCCTCTTCCGCGCCTGGTCGCCATTGCGTTTTAATCTATCGGTGTTGGTTTACCCGAAACCCTGGCCGCAGGAAATTCCCTTTCCCGAAACCGGCGGCGGCTCATCGGATCAAGGTAAAACCGAAAAAGGAACCGACGACTTTTACGGCCTCCAAGAATATCAACGCGGCGATTCGATCAAACGCATCCACTGGAAAGCTTACGCCAAAGGCCAGGGGCTTTTCAGCAAGCAATACAGCGGCGAGCAAGGCGATGAACTGTGGCTCCATTACGAAGCCAGCGCAGGTTACGGCAACGAGGAACGCCTGAGCCGGCTGTGCCGCTGGGTTCTCGATGCGGAAAAAGCGGGGCTTCGTTACGGCCTTAAACTACCCGGCCAAAAAATCGGCCTCGGCATCGGTCCTGCTCACCTGACTCAATGCCTCGAAGCTCTCGCCCTGTTTTAGATTATGCCCGTCGATATCGAAAAAAATATCTTATTGTTTCTACTGATTTCGGTCGGATTGATTGCGCTACCGCATATCTATCACATTCCGGCTTCGACTTTCGGATTCTTCGCATTACTGTTGGCCTGGCGCTTCATCGGCATTTGGAAGCCAAGCTGCTTGCCCGGCAAATTCTTGCTGTTTTTGTTGACCGTAGGCGGCCTCGTCCTGCTTTATTCGCAGCATCAAGGCCTCTTCGGCCGTGATGCCGGAACCCGGCTGTTCATGACCGCACTGGCATTGAAACTTCTCGAAATCAAACAAGAACGCGATCTATATTTGATTGTTTTTCTGGCATTCATCGTTGCCGCTTCGCAATTTTTATACGAACAAAGCATCGCAATGGCGGGCTATATTCTGTTCGTTTGCTGCGTGCTACTGGGCACGCTGGTCGCAATCAACAGCCGCCGGCAAAACACCTTAAACGCACTGAAAACAGCAGCCGTCATCCTGGCGCAAGCTTTGCCTCTTGCGATCGTGCTGTTCGTTTTTTTTCCGAGAGTCGAAGCGCCTCGCTGGATGCTTTTCGAAGATAAAAGCCGCGCCAAAACAGGGCTCAGCGACAGCATGGAGCCCGGCTCGATCAGCGACCTCAGCTTTTCGGACGAACTGGTGTTCCGCGTCCGTTTTCAAGGTCAGATACCGCCGAATAGACTGCGCTATTGGCGCGGCCCGGTGTTTTCCGTCACCGACGGCAAACGCTGGACCGCAGCGAAACACTATACCTATACGGCCGCCGCCGAACCGGATTTCAGCGAACCGGCTTATCGCTATACGTTATTACTCGAACCTCAAAATAACAACTGGGTATTCGCGCTGGAAATGGCCGGAGACTACCCGCCGCAACTGCGCATGAATTCGGAATATCTGCTAACTCGAAGCGGCAACCCCGACAAGCGCGCCGAATACCCCATCACATCTTATCCCAGCTACCGCACCGGAACGCTCGAAGCCCATAAGTTACGCACCAATACACAACTACCGGGACCGACATCTCAAAAAATAACCTCGCTAGTCAAACGACTCGGCGGTTTCGATAAACGGCCCGAACAATTCGTCGACCGTGTCCTACAACATTTCAATCAAGAAAATTTCAGCTACACGCTGACGCCGCCGTTAATGGAAAACAACCCGATCGAAACTTTTTTATTCGAGACCCGAAGCGGGTTTTGCAGCCATTATGCAGCCGCCTTCACCTACCTGATGCGTGTTGCGAACATTCCTGCACGCGTCGTCACGGGCTATCACGGCGGGGTCTTGAACCCGGTCGGCAATTTTTTGGAAATAAGACAAGCCGACGCCCACGCCTGGACAGAAGTCTGGTTGAAAAACCGAGGCTGGGTGCGCGTCGACCCGACGGCCGCAGTGGCCCCGGAAAGAATCGAACAAAACGTCAATATCGAACAACAAATTGCCAGCCGAAACATCAGCTTTTTCTCTGCCGACAGCGATTTGGCTCGGCAGCTCGACTGGCTTAAACAAGCCCGGCAATTATGGAGCAGCGTCGATTACAACTGGCAGCGCTGGGTCATCAATTATCATTCCGCCAATCAGACCCAATTTTTAGCCTCGCTCGGAATAGAATCGTTAAAACAAATGCTATTTTGGCTGATCGGACTTGGCGCTTTATTCACCGCGATACTCAGCTGGCTATTGTTATCGCGTAAAGAAAAAACCGCCGACAAAGTATTGCGCTGCTATCGCCGGTTCTGCGCCCGGCTCGGCAAGGCCGGCCTAAAAAGAAAAGCTGGCGAAGGACCTATCGATTTCGCTAAACGGAGCAAGGAAGCGTATCCGGATCAAGCTGCGGCGATAGACGAAATCACCGGTTTATTCATTAAATTGCGCTATCAAAAAGAATCGTCGCAAGCAGACTTGAATCGGCTAAGCGAACGAGTCGACCGACTTAAGATTCGCCGAAGATAACCAGAAAATAAATTTTTCCCGTTGTCGACATGACAATTTCCATAAAGCTTTGAAACGATTAAAATGCATCGCCAGTATTGCAATAAGTCGCGAAGATGATATTAATGCATTTTTATTAAATAGTTAGCTAAGCGGGAAGAACACACGATGGACACGCTAGACATGTTGATATTTTATTCCTTTAATTTAGGAATTTTTACGCTCATTTTTTTTATCGCCGGCCTAATTAAACCGAAATGGCCACTGTTTTTTATGAAAGAACCGACTCGGTTTACAGTTGTTATTATTACAACCGTCATGATCATGGTAGTCATGACCATGTACGGAGAAGGCAATCGTAAAATTCGTGCGGAACAAGCCAGGCTTGAACGATCCAAGATGGTAGGAACGAGCCAAGAACCCGAAACGCCGAGCCCATCGGAAGTAAAACCCAAAAAAACCAAGCCGAAAAAACAGGCTGCCCCAGAGGATGAAATTCCTCAGTTTGATTCGGTGCAAGATGCTATCAAGGCCTTTGAAGAACGACAATGATCGCATCGGTCGCTCTGCCACTAAGTTAACGTAAATCCGTCATTCCGGCAGGGATTACCGCCGCCAAGCCTACACGGCACTGCCATTAAGTTAAGGACTTTTCCGTTCGCCCTGAGCCCTTCGGTTGCGCTCAGGAGAGCCTTGTCGAAGGGTGAATGGAGAAGTCCGAGTCGATAAGTTAAGCCGTCCATGGCTCGACAGGCTCACCACGAACGGCTTAACTTAGTGGCATTGAAGCCTACACGGACATACTCACCCAGCCCCTAACTTCCATAGCCCATTGGCTATGGATACCTTTCGCACTTCAAATTTCGGCAGTGCCGGAGGGAGCCTCGGGTGCTCGGCCCCTCACCTAACGCTAGGCGAGGGACCGGCATGGAGCTGGCATAGCGCCTACAGGGACGTATTCACGGTGTCCTTTGACGGGCTCCCCGGAGCCGAATTTTGATCTCCGATGGGTATACTTTAGTTAGGTGATTTCAAATTCAATGAAACTCACCTGCCCAACCAAACCGCAATCCTCTAATCTTCGCCGGCTTTCTGATCAGCTTTTTCACCATCTTTATCCCCCTCCTTATCCTTCTCTTCGTTCTCCGATTTAGCTCCCTGTATCAATACCCGCAGCAGCGACAACAAAGATCCCCCCGTCACCATGCCCAGAAAATAGATCACGATAACCATCAATGACACCGGCATCGTAACGCTAACCGACAACAAAGAAACCGTCACGACTTCCAGGTTTTGTATTTTGAACAACAAAACAGTCAAACTCACCAACACAATCAAGCCAATATAAACATATCTCATACCTTACCCTCCTTACACAGAAACGATTCATCAAGTTTTTATTTTTAGCAGCTTAATCGAATTTAGCCCATTTGAAAAAAACAATAGCTCAACGCCATCGATTTTGGCAGCATAGACCATTCAAGCAGATGATCTCTTTAAATGACTCAACAACTCAATGACCCAACAAGCTCCGGTGATTTATGAAACTGTCCGACTACCGCATCGAACCCGCCGATTATAAAGCCGATTTCAAGGATCTTCGCGCCGTGCGCGACTCGGTTTTTATAATCGAACAACACATCCCCGCCGACCTCGAACAAGACGACAAAGACCCGCATAGCCATCACGTCATCGCCCGCGACAATCATCATAATCCGGTCGGCACAGGTCGACTGACGCCGGAAGGACACATCGGCCGAATCGCCGTGTTACATCAATGGCGTAATCAGGACGTTGGCCAATCGCTATTAAGAGCGCTCATCGAAAGAGCGCAAAAGCAAGGACTCACACAAGTAACCCTAGATACACCAACGAGCGCTAGCGGATTTTTTCAAAAGTTCGGATTTGTCGGCGAAGGTAAAGTATTTAGCGTAGCCGGCAACGAATTTCAGCGCATGAGCATGACGCTTACGCCGCTTGCCAAAAGAACACGGCCGTCAGCCAAGCCGCGCAAGCCATCGGTTCCGACAGAAAAACTTGACAACCTGGAAGCCCACCTCGAGTCGGCCATTCGACTCATAGCCGAAGCACGACGCCAAATCTGCATTTATACCCGCGATCTGGAACATGTTTTATACGGACACAACGACGTCGTTGAAGCGTTTAGACAATTCGCGATCAACAGCCGTGACGGTTGCGTACAAATCATCGTGCAAGACACGTTTACCGCACGCGGCAAACCCCACCCGTTAATCGACTTGGCGCAAAGACTGCCTTCGTCGTTTCAATTCCGAACACCGGTCGAGCGAGAAGACCTGCAATACTCGTCGACATTTCTAATCAACGACCGAGACGGTTACTTATTCCGTCTAAGTGCAGAACGCTACCAAGGCGAATGGAGCCCCAATCATCCCGCCCGAAAAAGACAGCTCTACGAAGAGTTCGACCGCATCTGGCAACGCAGCCGACCCTGCACCGAATTTCGGGCGCTCGGAATATGAAGATTAAACCGCAGATTAGATCTCAGCTTTTTTGACTATATCATGCACAGCGAGCATCTTCCGACAAAAACCCGGGTTCGGTTCCTTATTCCAGAGATTCCCAGTTTGAGAAATTTCGCCCTATCCAGGGTGGGAGGTATGCCCATAGGCGCCAACATAAGGAAAAACGCGTCATTCCGCCAGGGATTGGCGGAATCCAGGGCCAGGGATGGCAATGCTTATCTTCACAATCATGTCACCTGGATATCGGCAATCCATGTCGATATGACGAATAAAGCCACAAATGCGCCATAGAGTAGGCACTAAGTTGGCACCTATGGGGTAAAGGTCGAAACCTTTAACTGACCTCAATCGATTTTAAGGCTCTTCCGGATTTCCCATCACGATGCCAATAAATGTTCCTAAAATACCCAACGAGGTTAACAAAGTCGCTGAATAATTAACGAACACATGTCCTTTACCTATTTTGCGAAAATAAACCGCGACAAATAAGCACAACACTATAAGCCAGAAAAAAATCTCTGTGATAATGCTAGGCTCAGCACCTTGTAGTAACGACTCCAAGTATTTGGACATTAGTTTTCCTTATCTTTTTATTTTTTTTAAAATTTTGTTACTAAAAATAGATTAATTTAGGTCGACAATCAGCGGCATATGATCACTAAGTTGAATCCAGTCAGAAAAGTTACCGACCGTAACGACGGGGTTTTTTGTCAAATTCTGAAAAAGATAATCAATGTGATAGCCTTTGTTTGAATTCTTCGTATGAAAGAATGTTGAGAGGCTTTCCTGGCCGGTTGATTCATCGCTGAAAAGGTGATAACTGCTCATCAAGCCTTGGTTAACCAGGCAGCTCTCGATTTCAGCAAATTTATTGTTACTTCTTGGCGTATCCCATATTTTGGAATGATTGAAATCCCCGCCGACAATAACGTTTTCCGCATCAAGCCAAGGTTGATAATGATTAAGAGCTGGTAATAGATAACCTTGATATTCATCACCAAACTGTTTACTGGCGCGATGATTGTATGCCCATGTTGCCAAGATTTTTAACCGACCACCATCGATATTCACTGGCAGGCAATAGATAAATTTATCGCTGAAAATATTATCAATCTCGGCTTGATGGTTAAACATGATAACCCCCATACCCTTTTTTGGATTGCGCCCAGTCCATAAATAAGTGGCGGCTGGGAAGTGATTACGGTCAAGTTGCTCACATTCCTGAATAATTGCAATATCCGGTGCTAGTGCTTCAATCGAGTCGAATTTAGCATTTAATTTCAAATTACAGTTCCATGTAATAATTCGCATGTTTTCCTGTTGGGGATGGGATTACAGATATACCGGACACAACCTGTCCATTTTTGAAAGGGCGTCGATACAAGTTTCTTGTCGTAGCGTTGCAAAGCGGTCGGCATGATGCGTCGTAACCGGCAAGCGAGGGTGGCGGTAGAGTGATGCGCCATGAATGCGGCTTAAGACCAAGACTTGATGGGCGAGAGTCTCTAAGGACACGTCTCCGTAGCGTTTGCGTAACCGTAGTGGTCTAACGCTGACTTTGTCACCCCAGATCTTGCCTAACTCTTCACCGCTATATGTCGATAAAATCATTTCATGATCCGATAGGTAAATTGCATCGCCCACATTGGGGTTGCTGAATTCTTTTGTGCCATCGGCCATCCGGCTTCGCCGATAAAGCACGGGCGCACCGGATTTTAAAACCTCCAATACATCGACTTTTACTCCATGCTTTTGCTCAAATTGTTCGATGACTTCGATAGACTCGTAGAATTTGCCGTCCCTGTGCAAAGTGATGCGTTTAGGCAGTTCACCTGAGCATGAACGCAGATAAGTCGTCAGGCTTTTATCCAGTAAACTCATTAATGCTTCGTCCTGCATCCTTTCGCCTTGCTGTTTATCGGCCAATTGCCAGCCCAACTGAGCGCCCGATCTCAGAAACAAAAACGCAAAACCGGGTGCGCGGACACTGATACCGCCCATGTCAAGTCCGATAAACAAATCGGTTTCTCCCGGCATGTCATCGATTGCGCATAACTGGCCGCCGCCTTTGCTGAATAATCCTGCGGCGACATTATTGAAATATGAAGGACTATATACATTCGGCCTATGATCGAGCCGCATGAACTGAGTTGCCAAGCCATAACTGAACGCAGTATCGCGTATTGCCACCTTGTCGGATTTGTCGATTAAGCCGATCAACAAGATGGCATTTGGGGGACATCTTTCGTTCAGCCGGGCATCCAGTTCAGCGGCGTTTTCAACAGGATTGGGAAATTTCGTAAAGGGGGGGAGTTCCGTAGTGGTTAATTGTTGCAAAGCTTGATAGGCATTGCAGAGCAATTGTTTATTCTGTTCAGTATTGTTTTTTTCGCCGGCAATTAACGGTATTACTTGAGTTCGGGTCATATTGCCAAATGCCTTGTGTCTCAAGACATCTTGTTCCCGACTAGATTTTGCGCCATTGGCGAACTGCAGCATCTGTTGATGATTCAAACGCTGTCTATGCAGAATTTGGTAATCCACTTGCTCCAGCTTACAGTTGAAATTGGGCAAATAAAGTCCTTTCACCATTTTTGCACTAGTTCTGATACGGTCATTCAGCGACCATTTCAAGTCCTTAGCCAATTTATTCAAAAAGATAGAGTCGATTTTGCTTAGGGTATCAAAATCGAACATAGGCTCGACTAGGCTTGCAATATGGTCGGCTTCGTTCTTACCGTATTTGACTTTAATCAGTACCGATTTAGTCGCTTCAGCCAATTGGCGCTCTGATAATAATCCTTTTGCCTGATGGTAACTGACCAATGATTGGCCCATATGAGGTAACACGCTATTGCCATTGAGCGAATCTTCTACTCTCAAGAATTCGGCAACCAACGGCGCTTTACCCGGATCGAAGTACCGGTGACGCACTTTTTTAATCGATTGCAGCCAGTCAGGCCTTTTGTCGATGATCCATTGCAACGAAATATCAGACTTGGCTACCAGATTGTGTTTAAGATGCAAACCAATTAAAACGGTGCCATTGGCTAAAACTTCCGGGCTAAGTTGCAGCGAACAAAAGGCGTCCAGATAGGTGGCGCGTGCATTAATCCGTGTGGAATGGATCGGTTCAAAAATTTCCGTATTGCCGCTGGCGGCTTTTTTATAATCTAATTTGCCTTGGCTGGATTTCTTTAGTTTCCAGGCTGCTTTGTTGATATCCTGGTTGACTAGCCTTTGCAATGCTTGTTGATGTTGCTCGATGCTGCAATCGAGTTCCAAGTCGCCGTCTTCTATCAAATTAGCCTGCAAATGAGTGGATTCGATGCCGCGTTGTGAAATTGGTTTTAAGGAAACGATGTGCTGATTACCCAGATTAGTCAGCAACGCAAAATCATTGGCTTTCTGTATTTCATAAGCCGCCTTCCGGGCTAACTGTTCTCCAGGTATGGTTTCATCGCGCTTTTGATAAACAATCCGGTAACGGCAAACTATATAACGATCGAGTTTTGAATCCAACTGTAGGGCGCTTAACGCTAAATTCTCCATTAATCGGTCCTTGTGTCCTGAAATTTAAGAAAACTTGTCAACAAAATATTTCTTATAACTCCAAACGGTTATAAAAATATCGGTGTAAAAATGCACTATCTACGCAAGCAATCAATGCCATTAAGTTAAGCCCTTATATCGGCATGGATTACCGACATCCAGACTGCATGGATGTATTCAATGCTTGCCATCCGTGGCACTGGATTTCGCCGATACTGGGCAACTGATTTTCCAGGTCCGCCGGCAATACTTGGGCTAACTGGTATTCGGCGACGCCGATCGGCTTATTGTTATCTCGCAAGGCGTATTCCGCGACCAGCTTGTTTCGTGTTTTACATAACAGCAAACCGATGCTTGGAGCATCCTGTTCGCTTTTTACCTGCGCATCTACCGCGCTTAAATAAAAGCTCAGTGCCCTGCGTGTTCCGGTTTAAAATCGCCGGTTTTGAGTTCCACGACGACATAGCAGCGTAATTTTAGATGGTAAAACAATAAGTCCAGATAAAAATCGTCGCCGCCCACATTCAATTCCACCTGTCTGCCGACAAAGGCAAAGCCGGCGCCCAATTCCAGCAAAAATTGGGTAATATGCCGGGTCAGCGCTTGCTCTATGTCGCGTTCATGAGCTTCCGAGCCTAGGCTTAAAAAATCGAAAATATAGGGATCTTTCAACGTGGCTTGAGCCAGTTCAGATTGCGGATTGGGTAAGTTTTGGTCGAAATTACTGATCGCCCGACCCTCTCGCTGCATTAGTCCGCTTTCAATCTGATGCACCAGCACATTGCGCGACCAGCCATGCTCTATCGTTTTGCGGGCATACCATAGCCGCTGCTCCGATGTTTTCAGCTTGCTTAACAGCACCAGATTATGGCCCCAGGGAATTTGTGCAACAGGCTGTTGCACAATTGAAGGTGATCCGGATGTTATGGGCCAGGCTTCCGCGAAAGCGCGCATATATTTGATATTTCGCGCTGAAAATCCTTTTAAATCAGGAAAGGCTTGCGACAAGTCTTTGGCCAGCCGCTCAATCACTTTACTCCCCCAACCTTGTTCGGCCTGGCACTGTAAAATGTCTGAGCCCATTTGCCAGTACAACTAAATCAGCTCTTGATTAACGGCCAAGGCGGCGCGCTGCTGGGCGGAGGCAATCTGTTGTTTCAGCGACGCCAACCATTGAGGGTAGATATCGGGGAGCTCGGTTTTATTCATGCTGGTTATTGTTGATTATTGAATCCGCGTCCAGAATAATCAGGCCACTTGTGTTTGAAATCATCTCAGGCATTCGAAATCCTGCAGGATGTCATCGGCGTACTGATACCTGATAACGCCCTAATAGCTCCATGAAGGCACGTATGGAGAACCCCGCCATTTGCGCCGCCTGGTCTACTGATAACACACCTTTTTCATACAGCTTGCTGGCAAGTAGCATTTGGATTTCCTGGGCATCTATATTGATAGTGTCAGGAAGTTGTATTTGTAGGTTTTGCATAGCCTTTCCTTTAGTGGTTTGTTTTTGTAGTTCGGGTTACGCTAACCCGAACTACGCGGCTAATCCATCTGGCTAGACCGAATTCAATCAAGCAACAGTCAAGCATGTCACACTCTTTTTTTCTATATTCGTCATGTAGTTACTGGTAACCGCTTGCAAATTCCCTTTAACCCAGTCAAGCAACAGTCAAGCAAATGTTTAAGCCCAAAAGGGTACATAACGCATCGCTTTAGTTCCTGCATCAGCATCGTAAGGCCTGATGACCCCGGCATCGGTAGCCTGCTTGATAATCCGACTGACCATTGCACTGTTTTTTACATCAACGCCTAAACGATCCCTAAACGATGTGTTATTCATTGACTCACGATTTACATATTTAAGGCAGCAATGCAGATAGCATGCACGAATGCGGTCTTCCTTATCCATATCCTTGAAATCCTTATGCCCGAATAATATTGCCCTGGTGTGTTCTGTCGTCACTTCGAACGCAGGGGCCGGCAATTGGTAAAACTCCGTTAGGGATACTACCTTGTCTATGCCGCTACCGCGCTCTTCGCAAATACCAATTCGACGCAGAAATGAAGCCAATGCTTCATTGCGGCTGCGTGGTGGGCTATCCAGAAAACGTTGCGTGTCTACCAATGGAATGCCAGGGTTGGTGATTTCCATTCGATCATTAAATATCTCGATCATCGGGCCAGTGCCAGTTAAGGCAAAATCCTGATGAATAAGAGCATTGGCCACCAACTCACGAATCGCAAGTTCTGGAAACATCGGCACAGACTTGCGTAGCGCCTGACCTATCACTTCGTTTTCGGGGAGCAAATTGTTGATAAAACCGATCAATCCTTCAAATCCGGTGGCATAGCCTTTGGTGCCGGGAATTTCACGGATGGTTTCCACACGGCTATTGCCCCGGTACAAAACTACTCTGACGGCCTTACGGCTTAAATGCGAAAAATACTCTAATTTGCGGGCAAACAAGACCGCGCCCAAATTAGCAATATGCCATTGGCCACTGTCACTTTTGACGATTAATCCATCTGCTTCCAAGCCACTTAAAATACCGGCACGGTTATCGGGCAGCGGTAACTTAACTAAATCGAAATATGCTGGGTAATCAAGAAGATTTAAAATCTGCTCGCTGCTTTGATTATCTGCAGCTATTTGACGCTCAAAAGGCACCCGATCGAACATGCGCCATAGCTCACGTTCCTTAGCTGAATGATCTTTAAGCTTTTTAGTGTAAGAACCCACCCGGATATATTCCACCCCATCAAATTGCACGGGTGTATGGTTAGCGGCTGCTATTTCCAGAATCACAAATGCTAGCTCTTCGACGCTAAATTCCAGAAATTGAAAATGAATCTTCGGTGTGATTTTTTGCAGCAACCAGCTTTCCAATTCCTGCTGTTTATGGCGGGCTGTTGAAGGCTTAAAGTCCGTGCCATGCAAGGCATGATCAGCATCAGCTACACCCCAAACCACATAAGCAGATTGCTTGCCCAACAACGCAGCTGAATTAGCTAATGCAGAAATGTATTCGCCGATCATTTGCGGATCGTCGTTATTTAACTTGAACTCGATCCACTCGGTTTCTTTGGGGAGTTTGCACAATTCGCGCAGCAGATTGGCAAGTTGCTCGGTAGATAACTGAATAGACATTACAGTTCACCGCTGAAGGCTTTTTGGCTGAGTGATTTAAAAAGAGATTCCGAAAATTGCAATGATTCTTGTTTATAGTTAATTGAAAAAGTTACTTTTTTATATAGTTCTTCATATTTATTTTGTAGTTCAATCGGCGGCAACAAAATATTCAATGTTCTAATGTCAGTAAAATTCAATCCAGCCTTTACCGCAGACTTATTTTTTGCTTTAAACTGTGTAACACCTGCCTCAGAAGAAAGATATGCAGCAAGATATCTTGGATTCAATTTATTTTGCTTAACCCTTAATAAAGCTAAATGTTGATTTATATAACTACCTGCAATTTCCTCAATAACAACAGCTGCTCTTCCTAAATCAGCAGTTATAGAAAGTAAAACATCACCAATTTGAGTTTTAGTTCTATTAGCTTCAGCTCCATCTGGAGCATTTACGTAGGCTAAATCATTTAATAACAGCTTGTTCTTTGAAACATTTTGTATCCGGATGAATTTATCTCCGGAGCCGCTGTAATGTTTAGCCCAACCGCGCGCTCCACTAGTTAAAAAAATTAAGCAATAATCTAATTCTTTGACATCCCACCCCTTCGGATTAGTCACCGGATCGCCGAACATGTCCAAAAACACCGCGCGGAGAAATTTGTCGGCGAGTTGGATGGCTTGCTGGTTTTTACGGCGCAGGCTGTCGGCTTTGTCGAGTATCGCGGCGATGCGTTTTTGCTCGGGTAGTGGGGGGAGTGGAATTTCTAATTTTGCCAAATTACCTCTGGATATTCGCTGCCTAGTTGTCCCAGTTACAAAATTAAGAATGTGGTTATTGAATTTCTTTGAATTGATTGTATGCATAAGCCATCTTGAATCAACATCGCTAGATAACGGACGCATAATACATACATCAACAACTGTTACACAGGGCTTATTTGATCCAGGAAAGATGCAAGCTCTGCCAATTGGGTCGGGCATCCGAGCAATTAAAATATCGCCCGGCTCAAGAAAAGTGCAGCGTAACAACTTCGCTTTATCCATAGTCATAAATCGGTTTGATTTGTCTACGAATTCTCCTGTACCTATGTCTGCGAGCTGGATAAGTCGAACTTCGCCATTGGGATCTTGGTCTTTACTTTCTACCCAATCGCCATCGGCGAAAAGGCCATTTTGTGAAATCAGAGATTGAAGTTTTCGAATCTGTAAACTCACAACATCCCCTCTAATTCCTTCAATTCATCCTGAATCTCATCCACCAAACTCATCCACTGCTGGAGTATTTCCTTGGGATCTTCGTATTCTTCTTCCTGATGCACGGTTTCCTTGTAACGGTTCACTGACAAGTCATATTTATTGGCGACAATCTCGGCTTTACTGATCCAGAAACAGGCTTGGGTTTTGTCGTTGGCAGCGGTGTCGGCGATGGCTTTGTCCCGCTTTTGATAAGCTTCCAACACTTTGGGCAAGTCACCGGCGAAACCCAATGGATTGCCCTGTTCGTCCTGATACAGCGGGTCGCGCTTGTCGTCGAGAGAGAAGCCGTCGTCCTGCACGTCGTAAAACCAGACGTGATCGGTCGCGCCGCCTTTGACGAAGATTAGAATCGCGGTGGCAACGCCGGCATAGGGTTTGAATACGCCGCTGGGCAGATTGATCACCGCTTCGAGCTGGTTGTTTTCGATCAGCAGTTGACGCACGGTTTGGTGCGCCTTGGACGAGCCGAACAACACGCCTTGCGGCACGACGGTGGCGCTACGGCCGCCGATTTTCAGCATTCTAAGGATTTGGGCGATGAACAGCAGCTCGGTCTTTTTGGTTTTGACCAGGCGCAGAATCGGCGGATTGATGGTGTCTTCGTCCAGGCTGCCTTTGAACGGCGGATTGGCCAGGATAACGTTGAAGGCGTTTTGTTCCAACGCCGGAAACTTGTCGGCAAAGCTTTGCGCCAGAGAATCCTGATAATGAATGTCCGGGTCTTCGACGCCGTGCATGTAAAGGTTCATCGCGGCGATGCGCAGCATGGTGCTGTCGAAGTCGAAGCCGTGGAACATTTGCGTTTTGATATGACGCCATTGGGTTTGGTCCAGCAAATCGCCGGTATAGGTTTTTTGGACGACGGCTTTGCCTTTGTCGTCGGTGATGCTTTCCACCAAGACGCCCTGCTCGCTGCTGTAGGTTTCCAGCAGATGTTCCATGACCGCGACCAAGAAGCCGGCAGTGCCGCAGGCCGGGTCGGCGATGATTTCGTCCGGTTGCGGATCGAGCAGACGCACCATCAGTTTGATGATATGGCGCGGCGTGCGGAACTGGCCGTTGATGCCGGCGGTAGTTAGTTTGCTGAGCAGATATTCGTACAAGTCGCCTTTGGTATCGCCGGCTTCCAGCGGCAGCGCGTCGATCATTTCGATGGCTTTGACCAACAAGCTGGGTTTGTCGATGGCCAGACGAGCGTCCTTCATGTAATCGCCGAAACGACTGTCGCCGGTATGGGTGCGGAAATGTAAGAAGACTTCATCACGCACCACTTTAATCAGCCGTTCGGCGTCTTCGATATGGCTGAACTGGCTCCAGCGCAGGTGCTGTTCGTTGTCTTTAAAGCGCCTGGTAAAACCGCGGCTGGTACGGTCGGCACGTTTTTCGTCTCGGCTTTCGTTGATGTCCAACAGTTTGGCAAACATCAGGAACGTAATTTGCTCGATGACGGTCAACGGATTGGCGATGCCGCCTTGCCAGAATTCCAGCCAGAGTTTGTCGATTTTGTTTTTCAGTTCGCCGGTGATCATTTAATTGTTTTTAAAGTTTATCTAATGGTTGTACGTGTTTCTAGTTCCAACGGTTTCCGTGGGAATCTATTTATAAATGCTGCGCGTTCCGTGACGCAGAGCATCACTGTATGCATTCCAACGCAGGAGCATTGGAACGAGAAAAAACGCGAAGCTATCGTTGCGTTAAGTTTCGTTTGCTTGCCTGGTTGATTGTTGTTGCGGCTGTTTACCGAAGCTTTCAACGATCGCCAGCAAGTCGTCTATTTGCTCTGCGTTGCTGAATACGCTGTCCGGTTCGCCGATAGCGGCAAACGGCATTTCGTATAGATTATCGATTTCGATCGCGCCGCTTTGGGCGATTTGCCGTTTCAATAGACTTAAAAACTGTACTTGCCGAGCGCTCAAGCTTGGGTATTGTTGAATGAAAGCGGCAAAGCGTTGATTGACCGTATTGCCGTCCATGCCGACGATGGTGCGCAGGATTTGGTCCATTGGTGCGGCAGTACCGTAGAATTTTTTCAACGTGTTCAAGTCGATATCCGGGTGCTGGGTATGTACCAGCGCATTGAGGTTTTCCAGTTCCCGCTCACTGACCGCCTCGCCGTTACGGATTTTCTGCAAGATAGGGTTCCGTTCGAACAATTCCTGCAAGGCTTGCTCGACTTTGACCCGATAGGCAACCATATCTACTGAATTCAGATAGGAGCTTTGTTTTTCCCGCACTTCTTCGCTGTCGGTGATGTCGATGATTGGCGCTTCAGTTTTGGGGATATCGCCTTTGTTGCGGTATTGCATGATACCGCGCAATTCCTGCCGCATCTGCTCCAACTCATCGAGCGAAGCCTTTTGCCACCATTCCGTCTCTCGGCATTGTTTGATCCATTCGGATTTGGCTTTGACCTGATTCAAATTCATTTGCAGTTGCCAGAGCTGATTGATGGCGCGTCCAGCCAGATCATCGAAAGCTGCGGCTTGTTTCAGTTTTTGTTGCTGAATCTGACTGACCAACAAATCCCACTGATAGGCATCGCTGTGGCCGCGCACATCCAGCCATTGCATCAGCGGCGCGATTTCACTTTCCAACAGGGTAACGGTGTTGGCGCCGAATTGGCGCAAGGTTTCCAAGTCGCTCATTTGCTGTTTGGTTTTCCATTTGTCGCAGACCGCGATGGTTCTGTCGTCCAGGCTGTTGATGGTTTTGTGCAGCCACCCCGCCATCGTTTCGAAAAAATCCGCTTCGGCGTGATGCAGGGCGGTTTTCGCCAACTCCAGACGATTTTCAAACAATTGCTGCATCAACGATTTGGATTGGCTGACTGTTACCTCGCGTTGCTTCATGCCGTGATATTCAACGACGCCCCAATGATCGAAAATCAGAAAATGCGTTTTGTGTTTGCCGGGACCGAACAGGTTTTTACACAGGCGGGTTCCCCGTCCGACCATTTGCCAGAACTTGACCGGCGATTTGACCGGGCGGGCAAACACCAGATTAACGATTTCCGGCACGTCGATGCCGGTGTCGAGCATGTCCACTGAAATCGCGATGGTGAGCTGCTCGTTGCTGCCTTCGCCTTTGAAGTCGTCGATCAGCTCTTCGGCACGCGGGTCGTAGTTGTCGATGACCTGGCAGAATTTGCCGCCGTATTGCGGATAAAGTTCGTCGAACAGTTGTTCGAGCAGTTTGGCGTGTTTGTGATTGCGGGCGAAGACGAGGGTTTTACCCAAGGTTTGCCCGTCGGCCTGACGGATGCCGTTTTCCATCAGGTTTTGCAAAATCTTGCGATTGGTGTCTTTGTTATAAATCGCGCGGTCAATTTGTTCGGCGTCGAAATCCAAGGTGTTGGGGTCAATGCCTTTGTCTTCCAGTTCGGCAAGTTCTTCGGCACTCAAGGCATGGCCCTTGATGCCGTCACGCAGGAATTTGGTGGTGTGTTTGACCACTTGATACGGTACCAGATAGCCTTCTTCGACGGCCGTTTCCAGCGTGTAGTTGCTGGTCGGTTGTTTGAAGTCGCAGCCGAATAATTGGCAAGTGGAGCGGCTGACCATTTCCACCGGCGTTGCTGTCAGACCGACTTGCAAGGCATCGAAGTAACGAAATAGGTCGCCGTAAATGTTGTATATGCTGCGATGGGATTCATCGGCAATGATCAGGTCGAAAAAACCGGTATCGAGTTGTTCGTAGACTTTCATCATCGCCGGATAGGTCGCGACAAAGATGCGGTTATGAGTGTCTTGGGCGCTTTTCGTCGTTAACACGCTGATCGGCGCAGACAGAAATTCGCTGAAGGCGTTCTTGGCTTGCTTGCGCAATTCACGGCGGTCGCACAGAAACAGCACCCGCTTGACCCAGCCGGCTTTCATGCAAGAATCGGTAAGGGCAATCGACAAGCGAGTTTTACCGGTGCCGGTGGCTTGTACCGCCAGGGCTTTGCGTTGTTTGGTTTCAAAGCGTTCGCAAATGCGTTTTAAGGCTTCATGCTGATACAGCCGTTCGCCTAAAATATCGGTTTTGGAGGACACGGTGTTTAACGCTTTGCGCTCGCTACGTTGCCGGATCAGGTATTGCAGACTGGATTTGGCATAAAAGCCGTATAATCGGCGCGGCGGATAATGTTGCGCCGGGTGATCGTCCCAGATCCAGATATCATGACCGTTGGTGTAAAAAATCACGGGGCGTTGACCGTGCATTTTCTCTAGGCCATCGGCATAATGTTTGGCTTGATGCCGGCCTTTTTCGGCATCGACAGCGGTTTTCTTGGCTTCGATGACGGCGAGGGGTTTGCCGTTATCATCCTTCAAAACATAATCGGCAAAGCCCTCGCCACTCGCCGTGGGTTGATAAAGCACTTTTTCTTCCAATGCGACTTGTTCGCCATTGCTCAGGCCCCAACCGACTTGCGCCAGTTGCAGGTCGATCAACTGTTTGCGGGTGGCGGCTTCGTCGAAATGCAAATCGTTGGCGACTTGCTGTCCTTTGCTGGCCGCTTGTTGCTGCAATTTGCTCAGTTCCTCGGTCGTTCGTTTCAACTGCGCGGCTTTTTCCCGTTCCGCTTCCAGCTCGGCCAGCATCGCCTGCATGCGGGCTTCTTGCTTGGCGTATTGCTCTAGCAGGGCCTTGCGTTCTCTTTTGTATTCGGCTTTAGCGGAGTGAGTAATTTTGGGAGTTTCGAAGTCTTTGACGCTCGCGAGGTCGCCATTGGCGTAGGTGGCAAACAGCCAGCGGCCGATATCGAACGCTTCTTTTAGCAGCCATTGCGCGTTTTCTGCGCTAATTTTATCGCCATGCGCGGCTTTGTTGCCGTGAATGCGTAGAGCATGCAATTTATCGAGCACGACTTGAGGTGTCACCGATTCGAAGGCATCATTACTGAGCATTTCCATGAATTTCGCCATCGGCGGCTTGGGTAAACCCAGTTGGCGATAAACGGCGTCGACAGTACGCTCGGCGAAATTACGCAGCTTGGTCAAGGCGCTTTGCGGGTCATCAAGGGCGTAATGTTCCGCAAACCCTGCCAATGCGGACAATTCCGGCCAGCTGGTCTTTAGAAACTCAAAATTTTGTGATTGCATATTGTCGATTCTTTCCATGCTTTCTTCATAGCGATGAGCGTGCCATTTATTCTATCGTTAATTTTTCCATCCAGTTGGACAGCGTCTGATAATTCGGCAAATTTAAAAGCTCCGCTGCTTTTTTCTTATTGCCAGCCGCCTGATTCAAGGCTTGTGACACATATTTTCTTCGTATATCGTCCAAAATTTCTTGTATATCAATGCCGGTTCCCAGTTCCGGCAATTCGCCGGAGTTATTGGTAGAAGGCCTTATCAACATGGCTTCTCTAATATCTATTTCATCGATTTGTTCACCTTCCGCCCAGATGGAAGCTCGAAGTAGTGTGCCATAAAGTTCCCGTATATTACCCGGCCAACCGTGCGATAAGACAATATTTCTTGCTTTTACAGAAATTTTTTTATTGATATAGCCGGGTTGATTCGAAGCTTCCTGATTGATTTTGTCCATTAGGTGATCGGCCAGCAGGGAAATGTCTCCGCTTCTTTCCCGTAACGGCGGTAAAGTAATCAAGCCGACAGTGACCCGATAAAATAAGTCTTCGCGAAAACGGCCATTGGCAATTTCAGTCGACAAGTTGCGATTGGCGGCGGCGATTATCCTAATATCTACATGGCGGGTTTTGCTGTCCCCGACTTTGCTGATTTCTCCGGATTGCAGAACCCGCAGCAATCGAACTTGGGCGTCAGCCGGTAATTCGCCAAATTCATCCAGAAACAGCGTACCGCCATCGGCGGCTTCGAAATAGCCGGTTTTGTTGGTGATCGCACCGGTAAAAGCGCCTTTCACATGCCCAAATAATTCCGAATCAATCAAATCCTTGGGGATCGCTCCGCAATTGACCGTAATAAAAGGCTTTCCTGCACGAAGACTGGCCGTGTGGATGGCTTTGGCAAACAGTTCCTTGCCGGTGCCTGATTCGCCCAGTATCAATGCCGGCACATCACGAAGCGCGATTTTTTCGGCTTTGCGAATGAGCCGCAACATTTCCGGGTTTTGGGTAATGATATCGGAAAAAGCAGCCGATGCAGGTGCGTCTGAAACGGAGAGTTGCGTGAGTTTTTTATCGGCTTGTTTGACTAATTGCGGAATATACTCGGCGGAGATATCGAACGGAATGCTGACAAATTCACCGCCTTTGTCCTTGGTCGATTGAACGAAGCGGGTGTTGTATTTGGTTTTGCCCAACAGGATCGAGACGGCGGCCATCGAGGGAGTGCCGGGAGAAAGGTGCAAGCTAATATCGGGAGAGGAACTGTTGTGGGTTAAGCTTTGTAAATGCTTGTTCAGCCCATGGTAGATATCGCCGAAATCGATTGGGCTGCGTAGTTTTGTTTTAACGAGTACCGTTTTTATTGAATGCTTAGTATTAAGCCATTGCGAATAGGCTTCCGCGGTTACCAACTCTTGATCGAACAGCAAATGTAATTCGTCAAAACGCAAGGTTTTCAATGCGCCGAGGACCGGACCGTGGCCGATAGATTCCGTCGGTTTTGAATCCTGCAACTTGGCCGCTTTCAAGTCTGTAATGCCCAACCAGGATACGAGTATTTTCTTGCTCATTTATTGATGAGGTTTAATTCAATAAAGCAAGAGTATAGCGGGAATCGGGTCAGGACAACGGACCCATAACGTTTTTTATGGGAATAAAATTAATGGCTCATTATCAATTCAAAAAACTAACTTCAAAACCGTGCTGATTTATTTTGATATGGACGAAATGCGTAATCGAGGGTAAAGGTCGAAATCTTTAACTGACCTCAATCGATTTTAAAGGGCATGGCACAGATAGGGCGCATACAGAGCACGGAGCAAAAATGGCCGTTTTGGGGTAGATGTCAAAATGGCGCGCCCGAGAGGATTCGAACCTCTGACCTCGGCCTCCGGAGGGCCGCGCTCTATCCAGCTGAGCTACGGGCGCTTGTTTGGGATGCGTATTCTAACCGATCGCGGCGATAATTACGATAGCATTGTTTTCAAATGCGCAAGACTGGCCTTGCCACGTTCTTTGATCACGGCCGGATCAAGCTGTTTTTTGTTGGCCCACTCCAAATCGTCGGACGGCAATTCGCCCAAAAACCGGCTCGGTTCACATTCGGAAATTTCGCCATAGCGCTTTCTGTGCGTGCAATAACTGAAGGTCAGCGAACGCTGCGCGCGCGTGATGCCGACATACGCAAGGCGGCGCTCTTCCTCGATATTATCGGTTTCGATGCTGTTTTGATGCGGCAACAGGTTTTCTTCCATGCCGATTAAGAAAACATGTGGAAATTCGAGACCCTTGGCCGCATGCAGCGTCATCAGGCTGACCTGGTCGCCGGCCTCTTCTTCCTGATTGCGCTCGAGTATGTCCATCAGCATGATTTTCGAGACGATTTCAGACAATGATTTCTCGCTGCCTTGGTCTTTGTCGGCGATGCGCTTCAACCAGTCGATCAGTTCGTAAACATTTTGCATTTTGCGTTCGGCCGATTGCGGCGTTTTCGCATTTTCACGCAGCCAGGCTTCGTAACCGATTTGGCTTATCATCTGTTCGATCACTGCGAAAGTATCGCCTCGCTCCATGCGATCGGCGGTATCGTTCACCCAGTCGGTAAATTTTTGTAACCGCTGTCGCGCCTTGTCGGACAGCCGCTGCATTAGACCCATTTCGGTGCTGGCCTTAAACAAACTGACATGCCGCTCGTTCGCATAGGCGCCGAGGTTTTCCAGCGTGGTCGGACCGATTTCGCGGCGCGGCGTGTTGATAATGCGTAAAAACGCGGCATCATCGTCCGGATTCACGAACAAGCGCAGATAACTGAGCATGTCTTTGATTTCGGCGTATGCGAAAAACGACGTGCTGCCGCTGATGAAATACGGCACATTGTTTTCGCGTAGCGCGCGTTCGAACAGCCTCGATTGGTGATTGCCGCGGTACAGAATCGCGTAATCCTTGTAGCTACTGCCGGTTTTGAATTTGTGATGAATGATTTCCGAAACGACCTGCTTCGCTTCGATGGTTTCGTCCTTATGACTCAACACGCGAAGCGGATCGCCGAAGCCCAAATCGCTCCACAAGCGCTTTTCGAAGGTATGCGGATTGTTTGCGATCAATTGGTTCGCGACTTTCAAAATCCGTCCGGCCGAGCGGTAATTTTGCTCAAGCTTGATCACTTTTAGGCGCGAGAAGTCTTTTTGCAATTGCGCCAGATTTTCCGGTTGCGCGCCGCGCCAGGCGTAAATCGACTGATCGTCGTCGCCGACCACGGTGAAACGCCCGAGGTTGCCGGCCAACAGTTTCACCAATTGATATTGCGTGATATTGGTATCCTGATATTCGTCGACCAGTAGGTAGCGAATCTTGTTCTGCCATTTTTCGAGAGCCTCGGCATGCTGTTGGAACAACAGCACCGGCATCAGGATCAGGTCGTCGAAATCGACCGCATTGTAGGCTTTTAAGCTGCGCGTGTAATCGGTATATAGATGCGCAGCTGGAGCTTGCTCTTGCGTCGCATTAGATAAGGCCTGTTCCGGCGTCACGAATGCGTTTTTCCATTGGCCGATCTGCCAAGCGTAATGATCGGCCTTATCGATATCGCATTCCTTCCCGTTGTGCATGATCAGGTTTTTAAGCAACGTTTGCTTGTCCTGCTCGTCGAACAGCGTCAACGCGGCCTTGTAACCGAGCGTCTTGTGTTCCTTGCGGAGAATATCCAATCCGAGTGAATGAAAAGTCGACACGGTCAAGCCGCGAATGTCTTTGTCGTTCAGCAGTTTCGAAACGCGCGATTTCATCTCGCGCGAGGCCTTGTTCGTGAACGTTACGGCAGCGATATGCCGAGCCGGCGTGCCTTGCTTAACCAGATAAGCGATCTTTTCGGTGATCACGCGCGTCTTGCCGCTGCCGGCGCCGGCCAGCACGAGCAAAGGCACATCGACGGTGCGCACCGCGGCGAGTTGTTGGGGATTGAGTTCGGCCATGTTGTTTAACGCAATGAGATGAAAAGCTTTCGAGGATTACTGTTTGGAATAGGAATAGACTGGTTCTTACGGCCATCCGTTCATCGTTATACACATCATTATGTTAGTCACGTCTGCCGGCAGGGATTGCCGGAATCTTGGCTACATGGATGTATTTGGCTTGCCGTCCTTGGTACTAAATAACCGCGTCCCGGCAGGTATGATGGCACTTGTGTATAACGACGAGCTATCATCCGTGGGAAGCCATATGCGTATTTTAAGCTCTGCATGCATTCCCTAGCAGGAGAGACCGTGAAAGCATTGGCGAATACATCATAAAAAAATTTATTCACCATGAAGAACATGAAGGCAATGAAGAAAAAGAATATAAAATCAACAGCCTAATTCTTCATGTTACTTCATGCTCTTCATGGTTATTTCGCAGTATTGAATACATTCACAGCATCAGGAGAGTGGGAACGAGTAAAACCCGTTCAGCAATAGTTCTGCTTGGCAGAGGGATTGCGTCGCCATCTTGAAGCGTTCCTTCTATATGAAATTCGATAGCTTCCCGAATTTGCTCTTCAACTTCCTGAATGCTAGATCCTGTAGCGACACAACCAGGAAGATCAAGAACAAAAGCAGAGAAATTCGATTCGGCTTTTTCAATAACGACGGCATATTTCATAGAATACCCACCTCCAACCGGCTTGTTTAAAAATACTGTTCAATGTTCCAGGAGCTAAATCATCACCCGGCTTACCTGGAACTGTCACTCGTCCGGGTTTATTCGGGTGTTTAAATTGACGGTGGCTTCCGCATGTTGCCTATAAATACCACCCATCCTTTTGTAGTTTGAGGAGAATATCAGAAACTTTCATCCGGTAAATTATTCCCTGGCTTCATTGCCCGAAATTATAGCATTCTTGCCAAACCGTTTGTGAAACAGGGCGAAACGTTACATAAAAAGGTAAAAAGTCAGCAATTCCCAATTTAAAACCCTGATTAAATAAGGGGCACTTAAAACTAATCAATCGCAACATTAATAAAGCCATCGGTAGATACAAATGGACTTGGAAATAATTGACTTGATACGTCGCACCTTCGAAGACTTACCGGACTCCCGTAAACCCGGCAACAATCGGAAATACAGGATAGAAGATGCCGTTCTGACGCCTTCTCGGTGTTCTTCACGCAAAGCCCGTCTTTTCTGGATTATCAGCAACGGATAGAAAAACTCCACAATCGAAATATACCCGTCTTAGATCAAAATTCGGCGCCAGGGTGTCCGCTAAAGGACACCGTGAATACGTCCATGTAGTCTCTATGCCAGCTCCATGCTGGCAAAGCCTTTATGAACGCCATGGATGGCGTGAATGTCGATTTTGCAGGAGCGAATATCGACCGGACACCCAGGCGCCTCCTCGGGCACTGCCGAATTTTGAAGTGCGAAAGGTATAACGCACAATCGATTTTTGGTGTTCATCAAATTCCTTCGACCAGCAAATCGGCAACTTGCTGGATCCCATTGCATCGGAAACACTCTATCCGGTGTTGGCCGAAGTAGGTGACAGATTGTACACACAAGGTTGCCTGAAGCCGTTCGTGAGTGTTGGCGGTACCCTATTGGTAGCGCTGGACGGCACCGATTCCTTCAGTTCGGAAAAAATTTCCTGTCCATGCTGTACCCAACAAACGCTGAAAAACGGTCAGATCTTATACCGTCACACGCGGGTGACACCGGTCATTGTGGCTCCCGGACAAAGTCAGGTAGTACCTTTGCCGCCGGAATTTGTTCGCGTCCAAGACGGCGTGGACAAACAGGATTGCGAACTGGCGGCGGCCAAGCGTTGGCTGACGAATTGGGGGCTCATTACGCGCCGCGCGGCATCACTGTGCTGGGTGACGATTTATATTGTCACCAGTCGTTTTGTGAGGCCGTGCGTGCGCAGCACATGGATTTTCTGTTCGTCTGCAAGCCCGATTCCCATGAGCTATTGTACGAATGGCTCGACGATTTTACCCGAACCGGTGAGATTCAAACGCTCGAGAAAAGCCGTTGGAACGGTAAACAACGAATGACCGAACGCTATCGGTATTTCAACCAAGTCCAAGTCCAAGTTCCACTCCGCAACAGCGACGATGCGTTAATGGTCAATTGGTGCGAAGTGACGACCCTCAATGCCAAACAAGAAGCGGTCTACCGCAATGCCTGGACAACGTCACACACTCTCGACGAACACAATGTGATCGAGATGGTCGCCGCGGGCCGCGCCCGTTGGAAAATAGAGAACGAAAACAACAATGTCCTCAAGAACCATGGCTATCATTTCGAGCATAACTTTGCCCACGGGAAGCAGCAGTTGTCCAACTTCTTGGCCACCCTTAACTTATTGGCTTTTCTCACCCATACCGCTCTTGAATGGCTGGACGAGGCTTACCGTGCCGTCCGCAATGACGCGCCTTCCAGGCGGACATTCTTCGAACAATTCCGAACCTTGCTTCAATTTATGCCTTTTGATAATTGGCAGCATCTGATGCGGTTCATGCTCTATGGTGAAAATCAAATACCTAGGAAAACGTAAGGTTTTAAATTGGGAATTGCTGCTAGGATTACTGAATACAGAACCTTATAAAAATCCAGCCAAAAAAACGCCGACTGACGCCGGCGTTTTTGGTTGCAGATTTTAGTTTTGCTTATTTGAAAACTGTAATGGTATGTTTAGCCGTTTTATTTGAAGTATCGGTCGCGATCGCTTCAATGATATAGGTACCTCGGCTTTCTCGATTGGTATTCCAATTGTGGGATAAACTACCGCCATCAACTGAACTTACCATTCTGCCGTTAATGAATAACCGGATATTGGCAACCGCTACGTCGTCTTCGGCTGAAACGTCTATTTTAACTACCTTCGTTACTCGGCTGCCGTCGGCTGGATTACTGATAGCTACGGTTGGAGCTGCAATATCTTCAATTACTTCTTCGACAGGTTCATCAACAACCTCTTCGACTTGTTCGATCGCATTTTTGACCGTTACATTAACATCGCTTGAAACCCCTTCATTACCCGCCGCATCGATCGCGGTTGCACTCAAGGTTACAGAACCATCTGCGATTTGGCTTGAATCCCAGCTAAATTGGTAAGGTGCGGTCGTATCGGTACCGACATAGAGACCATTGGCATACAGCGTCACTTCGCTTACACCGACATTATCGGTGGCGTTGACCTCGACTTCAACCAAGCCGCTGACGGTACTTCCCCCTGTTGGTGAGAAAATATTGACTGAGGGTGCCTCTTTATCGACAGTGACATTCACCATGCTTTGCGCCATTTCAACCCCTACGGCGGCATTCACCCGCCCATGACCGTAATAGGGATGAAAATCACCGGCAATTTTATCGGCAGAAGCTTTCAAGATTTGTTCGACTTCATCGGGCGTCAGCGTTGGATTCGCGCCTTTAATCAGGGCAACCACACCGGCAGTTACCGGAGATGAGAACGATGTGCCGTTCCAATTACCATAACCGCCGCCCCGCGAAGTGGTTTGAATCGATGCGCCCGGCGCCGCAACATCGATGAACGCGCCGTAATTCGACCAAGAAGCTTTAGCATCCGAGCTGGTAGTCGCAGAAACGCTGATCATATAAGGATTGTCGGCAAAGCCAGGATCGATGCCGTCGTTACCTGCCGCCACCACGACCAAGCCGTTTTTGCTGCGCATGTATTGCGCCGCATTGGTAACCGCAGAGCTGTTGGAAACGCCATAACTGATGTTCGCGACATCGGCACCTTGATTTGCCGCCCAGTTCAAGCCGCGAGCAATATCGCTGAAATAAGCGGCACCGTCGCTACGATTGGATATTCTTACCGGCAATATTTGGGCATTCCATGCGACACCCGCAACGCCGTTGGCGTTATCGGTTGCGGCGCCTGCAACCCCCGCTACCGCTGTACCATGACCGTTAATATCGGATGTATCGCCGCTGCCATCGACCGAATTCCAGCCCGGAATTAGCTTGCCGGACAAATCTGAGTGCGAACTATCGACACCAGTGTCTAAAATCGCAATGACGGTATTGTCGGCCTTGGAAGAGCTCCAAGAAGTGGGCGCTTGAATTTTCGGTAAATGCCATTGATTTCCATATCTTGGATCGTTAGGTGTAACGAAACTCAATTCGACCGCCATATCGAGTTCGGCAAACTCAATATGAGGATTTCTGGAAAGCGCCCGTACGACGGCTTGTTCTGCTTGAGCAGGCACGCTGACAATGTGAACGTTTAAGTTACCGATGGCGCCTTTGCCTTGCCCATTGTTTCGTTTTAATATTCTGTCAAACTCGATGTCCGATAATCCGGCTTTCGGTTTGACCAGAATTTGACCTTCTTTCCAAGGTTTATCGGGTGCTGCATACGTTGTTCCGCTTGCGCCGCCGAATACGCCAGCAATCAATACCGCCGCTAAGGCCTTGGAAAGTTGAGTTGGTTTGAATGTGTTTTGATTTTTTTGACTTCTTCGGCTGTTAGAGTTCATGACCCCACTCCTTAATTTTAATAAAGGTCCGAAGGAGTTCCTTGAAGTTGAATATAAATTGGCGTAGGTTTTGCGTTATGCCAATTTAGCAATCCCACTGTCATAGGAGTAACTCCGTTAGACTGGAAACTTTGCGTCACCACCTTTCGATGGTTTTGCCCTGTTATGATTTTCGATTGACTGAAGCCTCTAAAAGCACTTTGAAAGCTTTTTTCGTTCCGGTTGGGTTACAGTGTATAAATTTCAGAAATAATTGATGTGATTTGCTTAGCAAAAATTTATTTAGAGAAATCATCTTGTTATTGTTAATATCGATTTCAGTGAATTGCTAAGCACTTTTCGCGTTGCCCATGTCGACTCGCCCACAAAAACCTTTTGAGTTTTTGGCCATTCGTTCATCTTTATTACGCGCAATGGCCGAAGGTTCGTATGATTAAACCGCCTAAGAAAGAAATTTCTTTTTAGGCGGTTTTTTGTCAGCAATAGATTACATAAGTAAGCTTATTTTGACCTTAATTCAGATAAGCGCTTGACCTAAATTCGCTAGTTATCTCTATCGTAAACGGAGTTCACAGTCATAGGCGCCAACTTAAGAAAAAAACACGTCATTCCGCCATGAATTGGCGGAATCCAATGTCAGGGGTGGCAATGCCTAGCTTCACATCCATGTAACCTGGATATCGGCAATCTATGCCGATATGACGAATAAAGCCGCAAATGCACCATAGAATAGGCATTAGGCTGGCGCTTATGGGCTTAAAACCTCGCACTTAAGGTTTCGTTCAGGGCCAAATCAATTCGAAACGTTCGGGGCGGATTGAATAACCCGCCCCGCGCTACACCATCGCTAGAATGGTATGCCGGAATTTTTATAATCAATTTATAAGCTCTGGTTTGATCAACAGCAAATACGCCCATTTGAAGTATACTTGTCGCCATTCATTTATTCGGTTTAAAACGACGTGCTTCGCTTACTTAATTTGCTCGCCAATCTTTTTCCTTTTTGGGTCATTACCTGTAGCGGCTTAGCATTATTTTTTCCTGCTTGGTTTACTTGGTTCAGCGGTCCGATGATCGTTTGGGGCTTGGCTATTATCATGATCGGCATGGGCATTACCCTAAGCTTCGAGGACTTCCGCCGGGTAACGCGCACGACTCGACCGGTTTTAATCGGTGTCGTTGCACAATTTCTCGTAATGCCCCTTTTGGGTTGTGCCATAGCTTATGGATTTTCTCTCGATCCGCAATTGGCGGTCGGCCTGATACTGGTGGCATGCTGTCCCGGCGGCACCGCATCTAACGTGGTCAGCTACATTGCTCATGCCGATGTCGCGCTATCGGTATTGATGACGATGTGCTCTACATTCGCCGCCGTTGTCATGACACCGCTATTGACTCACTGGCTAGCCGGAGCCTATGTGCCAGTGGATGCTTGGAGCTTATTCTTCAATACTCTACAAGTGGTGATTCTGCCGGTTTTGTCGGGTATGTTGTTGAATCGTTATACGCCGCGATTGGTTCAGGCTGTAACACCTGTCGCACCGCTCGTTTCGGTGATCGTCATCGCTTTGATTTGCGCAAGCATCATTGGTGCAAATGCAGGCACGATAAAGGATTCTGCTTTACCGTTATTGAGCTCGGTTGCTTTGTTGCATTTAGGCGGGTTTACAATCGGCTATGCAATGGCGCGTTTGATGAGGCTTGAAGAAAACGCAGCCCGCACAATTTCAATCGAGGTGGGCATGCAAAACTCCGGTTTAGGCGCGGTACTTGCTCAATCCAGCTTTGCACAAATGGCCCTGGCACCAATACCCTCGGCCATTTCGGCAAGTTTTCATTCGATTATCGGCAGTGTACTGGCGGCCTGGTGGCGTATAAGACGAATTAAGAAGATAGATGAGAATAATGCCGAATGAATTATTTGCTTTTTGCTCCTCGGCAATTTCCGAGTTACAAAAATGGTGCGAATGCAGAAAATGCATTACGTCACGGATGGCGCGTATTAGGGCATACCCTTTGCTTGTCAAATTTCGGTGCCGGGGTGTCCGTCAAAGGACGCCGTAAATACGTCCATGTAGCATCCATGCTATCAAAGCCTTTGCCGAGCAGCATTCCCCATAAGCGCCAAATTAGTGCCTTTACTATGGTGTATTTGTTGCTTTATTCGTCATATCGGCATGGATTGCCGATATTCAGGTTACATGAGTGTGAACTAAGCATTGCCACCCTGACCCTGGATTCCGCCAATCCCTGGCGGAATGACGCGTTTTTCCTTAAGTTGGCTTTATTTTGGCAGCCCCCAACATCATCGTCTAAGAGCCCTTTACTACACGCCATCTTTGGCGTTATGCAAACCCAACACCTAAATTCCATAGTCCATTGGCTATGAATAACAATCTTGGTAATTTAGGACTGGGTCTTTGCGGGCATACAGGCAATGAAATTTGACTGCAAAATGTATCTCAACAATCGCCTGCTTATGTAATTTTAATCAGCCTGTCGTACTATTTATCGGCGGGACTATCCAATTGCAAGTGATGACTGGTATCTTCATCGTCAAAATAGCCGTCCAGATCATCGAACAAATCATCATGATCGTCCGGCGACATAACACCGTCCCTAACCAAGTATTCGCGGCGTTGGAAATAAGCGGTCTTGATGAACTCGTAACGATCGACTGCGGCTTCATCTAAAATCTTCTCCGAAGACAACAATCCTGCACGCTTATCGACACCCTCTATCGCATTGGCCGCAGTACTCGCTGCGCTAATCGCTGCTCCGGCAAACATTGTATAAGTCAACGGATCCATCAATGCATCGCCAACCAGACCGACTACACCTCTCGGAGAACCGGGGCCGATGAACGGCAGCACCAAATATGGACCGGTTGGTACTCCCCAATAACCGAGGGTCTGATCAAAATCTTCAATATTTTTGGGCAATTCGACTTCGCTTGCTACGTCGAAAAAGCCTCCCAAGCCTAATGTAGTATTAAGAAAGAAACGTCCGGTATCTTTTCCAGCCTGAGCCAATTTCAATTGAAAAATATCGTTGAGAACCACGCCAATATCGTCGATATTGCTAAAGAAATTGGTGATCCCTTGACTGACCGGCTCAGGCGTCACGTACTCATAGCCCTTGGCGATTGGCTTCATGATGTAATGATCGAGATCTTCATTAAACGAATGTACGCTACGATTCCAACCCTCCCATGGATCGTCCGGGTTGGCGGGAGTCGCAGCACAGCCGCTCAACAGGACCGTACATAACAAGCCTGCTGTTGTAAAAGTATGAGGCCCGGAGGCAAGTAGTTTAAGGCGCATAGTCTTCTTATTTAGTTATTCATTAAATAAATCGGCGTCATTTTAGCAGTAATTCCTAATTGTTATGAGTTCTTATTGCTGATTCTGCCAACTGCTGACGATAAAAAAGAATAAATCCTGCTGTACCCCCCCGGATTGTCCAGTAAACAATGTTAATCAAGACCCGAAAGGCTGCGGCGTTAATCATCGAATATAGCGTTACGCAATCAATATTCAGTGCCGTTTCGCGCCTGAAATGATTCGGCAAAAACCATTACTCACTTTATATTCGAAAAATTTATACCCATCGCACTTCAAATTTCGGCATTGACGCATGGAGGCGCCGGGGTGTTCGGCAAAGGCTTTGACAGCAGGGATGCTGTCACAGAGCCTACATTGACGTATTCACCGCGTCTTTTGACGGACCCCCCGGCGCCGAAATTTGACCAGCAAAGGGTATACTAACTTTTTCGATCAAATAAAGAGTCAATCCCAAATCGATGAGCACTAGCATAGCAGACTGAACTTACTATGAGCTTTCAATTTAACAAAGGTCATTATTCACCCCGTTTTAACAGTAATTCCCAGTTTGAGCAGTTTCGCCGATTTTAGGGTGTGGGGTATGCCTGTCGAGGAGCGCCGTAAACCCATCCATGGGGGCTTGGCGGCAGCTAAGCGCCAAGGATGGTGTGAATGCAGATTTTGCAGGAGCAAAAATCTGCCCCTGCTGCCGACATCCTCGCCAAGCATACCCCACCCCCTTTTTGATCTCCAAATTGGGAATTGCTGCCGTTTTAAATTCATAATCTAAACGACAACTTAGAATAACTTATACTTCACACAATCACATTTACGGTTTTTAGCACGCTCTATTCACTCTTGTTAACAATACTCCTCTCGTGCACATAGCTTGGTTACAACGTTAATCACAAAAGCAAAATAAAAGATACCTTATTCAATTATTTGACTCTAAAAGTGTTATGGACATAAGGTATAAATAAAATCACCAAAATTAGGAGATACACGAATGAATCGACAATGGCTTTGGTCTTTTATCTTTATTGCACTGCTCGCAGGCCCTGCTTTTGGCGCATCGCCGACGATAGACGGCAGCGATCCGATCGATGCCCGCAGTTTTTTATTCATCGCTATCTTACTTATCGGCGCAAAAACCTGCAGCCTAATCGAAAAAGTCGGGCAACCGGCTATTTTGGGCGAGTTGCTTTTAGGCCTTGCGCTCGGCAATCTAGGACTCATCGGCATCGAATTTTTCGAAGCAGTAAAGCTCGATCAGCACATTTTGTTTTTCGCCGAACTGGGCGTGGTTATTCTCTTGTTTCAAATTGGTTTGGAATCCAATATCAGCGAGATGATGAAAGTCGGCCCCCGCGCTTTGCTGGTGGCGTTGATCGGTGTTGTCGTCCCGTTCGTGCTGGGCGCCTTCGTCGCGGGACCTTTGCTGATGCCGGGACTTGAACATCATGTTTATTTGATGATCGGCGGTGCTCTGACGGCAACGTCAGTGGCTATCGCAGCCAGTATTTTCCGAGACATGAAGATGCTCGACTCTCAGGAGGCCAAAATTATTTTGGGCGCTGCGGTATTCGACGATGTCCTTGCATTGATCGCATTTTCGATCGTCATGGCGATCGGTACGGTCGGCAGCATCAGCTCGGGAGAAATCGCCGGCATTTTCGGCGAATCCTTCTTGTTTTTATTCGGCGCTGTGATTCTCGGTCACTATACGGCATCTCCGATCGGACATGCATTGTCCAAAATCAGTTCCGGCGTCGGTATGAAATTCGGCTTAGCAGTCACTTTCTGCTTATGTTTCGCTTATTTCGCGCATGTTGCAGGACTTTCACCAATTATCGGGGCATTTGCAGCAGGCTTGGTGCTCGATCAAGTACATTTTCGTTTTTTCCATGACCCTGAAATCGTCACCGACTTAAAAGCTTGCGTGCAACACGAAACGGGAGAAATTAGAGACAATGTCATGAAAGTCGTCGACATGCATGCCGAAAAGCATGTCGAGGATTTAATGAACCCGCTATATCACTTTTTTACGCCGATTTTCTTCGTGTTGACCGGTATGAGTGTAAAACTCGATACTTTATTCGACACGCAAACTTTATTGACCGCATTAATTCTGACCGTGGTAGCGGTCGTCGGTAAACTGGTTGCGGGTTTGGGTGCGGGCTCCGCTAAAAAAATGGTCGTCGGCATAGGCATGGTACCGCGCGGCGAGGTTGGATTAGTGTTTGCTATGGCCGGCCACACCGCCGGCATCTTACCTGCCGAAGTCTTTTCGGTGATCGTGCTGATGGTAATCATCACCACACTGATGACGCCGCCCTTGTTGTCTTATTTACTGAAAAAACACGTTGATAGTAATTGATGGCACAGAGGCGCAGGGTAGGCTGTCGAAAAAAAAGCAAAATATCTTGGAAATTGTTGATGATCATAAGTTATAAAGCGCCAGTTATTTTCTCAAAATCCATAAAACAGTCATTTTTGCTGATCTGAAAATCGGTAAATTTCGACAGCCTAGGCGCCACTGCCATTAAGTTAAGCCATCACAGAAATAAGTAATGCTTGCATCAGGCTCTAATGTACCTCAAAAGCTTGCCATCCATGGCACTGGATTCCGCCAGTCCATGGCGGAATGACGGGTTTCCGTTAACTTAAGGCAGTGCAGGGTCGCGGAAATTAAAAGAGCAGGATAGCAATGATGCAGGAATGCGGGTGTCTCGTTTACTACGAGAGAAGTCATGATGTCCGAGCTCTCGGGAAAGTCGGGCATAGGACTTGTGCAACAAGCTGCTGAATGTGGCTGTCACCCATTGAAAGCCACGTTGTATGAGTCGTTTTATAAATTCTCCGCGCCCCTGCGCGATATTGCTTTTAATCCTAAAAAGAACAACTGAGCGCCTCAAACTACCGTTCGCCCTGAGCCCTTCGGCTGAGCCTTGTCGAAGGGTGAACGGTAGTTTGAGGCTTCACCAAGCCGGTGAAAGTGTTGTAGACCCTTCATGCTTCGACTTGGCTCAGCACGAACGGTCTACAACACATGCCAACTGCTCTTTTTAGGTTAATTGACCGCCCGGCGCGCTGGTGCTATCTATAAAAATCAATCATCCTCGGCCTTGATGATTTTACCGGTTCCTGCGTCGACTTCGACTTCCATTTCGCGTCCATCCGCCATTTTTATTTCGAATTCATAGACCGCAAAACCGTCGGTATTGATTTCATATTCCACTTCGCTGATCGTGCCCGGATAGGCTTCTAGCGCTATTTTTCGGGCCTGCGCTTCGTCGATTTTCTTCAAGGCCGCAAAAGCCGGATGATCGGCGCTCGACAATTCTTGTTCTTTTTCGAAAATATTGCCGGTTTTATCGCATTTAAACTCCCACTTAGCGCCGTCAGCCGATTTTGCCTTGATCTTGTAATACTCGACGCCTTTTTTGTTTTTAAACTTCATTTTGACAATCGGGTCTTGCGTTACTTCGCCGACAGCTTTCCGACAGGCGTCGAAGCCCGTATTGTCTTGTGCAACGGCTGCTGTGCCGAATAAACCCAGCAAGGCACTCAAACAAATAATTTTATAATTATGGTTCATGATAGATAGACCTCATTAATTAACATAAAAAGTTGAAGGGGCATCAACCGTAGAGGGTACGTACCTGATAGCATAGTCTAGGCTTTCCGCTATACCCCAAGCCTCAAAAAAGGTACGCGATGCATACCTACCTGGCTATCGAAGCCGCTAACGCTCAAGCAACAATGGCCTTTCTGCTGTTTCCCAAGCTCCTGCTTGGGAAACCAATACGTGAAGCTCTAGCTTCGCGATACCAGTGAAAAAGAAGCTAATATTCTTTCGCTTGCAGCAATTACAGCGAAGAAAAGCCCAATCGCTCCAGTAGGTTTCGGGAAGCCAGTGCTTCCGGCTTTTACTTCCCAAGTTAGGGCTTGGGAAGTAGCGAAATTAAAAGTTTCCGTTAACTTAATGACAGTGACGGCACGGAGCGTGGGAACAATGACAAAGTCATTGTGTTTTCGGCATTAGTTAGGCGGCCTTATCGGCCGTCTTTATCTTACACAGTCAATCTTAGCTGTCGCAACTTTAAAAAATCACCGTTAGAAAGTCCACTTCACACCGCCCATCATTTGAAACCCCTGGCCCGGGTGAATACCATCTACACGGCTGGCTATAAATTTTTTGTCGCTCAGATTATAGCCGTTCATAAATACATTGACGTTTTTGACAACTTGATAATTTGCCGAGACATTGAAAACCGTATAACCGGGAATAATGCCTTCTTGTCCGTTCGCATTCTCTTCTCGGGTATTTTCAATGTCGACATATTGCTGACTAACGCTTTGAATACCAAAACGTATATCTAGACCCCAAGGCGTTTCGACACCGACATTGGCGTTGATTAAATGCTCCGGTGCATAAGGTAAACGATTATCTCTAACGATCCCCGCCCTGGCTTCGTTACTGGCAAAATATGCATCGAGATAGGTGTAAGACGTTGTTAAATAATAATTATAATCGGTACCAAATAATTGATTGGAATCCAAACGAAAACCGGTTTCCACCCCTTGGTGTACAGTTTCGCCGACATTGACAAATCGAGTATCTTCGACCGTTATGTCTTCCACAATTTGATTTTCAAAATCGATTCGGAAATAGGTCATTTCCAGATTAACACCCGGTGTAGGCGAGGTTCGAACACCGGCTTCGTAATTCAAACTTAATTCGGGCTCTACTTGGCTAAGGATATTTTTCGTCGGATCGACGAAATCACCGATTCTGCCTGGCGCGAAACCTCGATGAACCCCGGCAAATAGCGTGGTGTTATCTATGCCATTATAGGTCACGCCAACGCCAGGAAGGGCTTCCGTCCTAACTAAACTTTCCGTGGCTCCGTCGATATTGTTGATATTGTCTTGATAATAATGCTCGACACGAACCCCCGGCGTTACGGTAAAGTCGCCGAGAAAGAAGCGATTTTGTGCGAAAAATGATAGCGCTTGGGTTTCTAATGAATTGTCTTGGTAACGATTTCGTCCGTGATTGTTGTTTTCCCTGCCTTGAGTGGTATCTCTCGGCCCGGCATTACCGACATAACGTTCGCGGTCGGCCCATTCAAAATGCCCGCGTATACCCAGCGTGGTTTCGCTCTGTAGGCCGAATGCGTCATGCATGAACACCAGCTTGGGTTCTATGCCAAACACATTGTAGGTCCTGGGCCGCTGTTCATTCCCGCAGGTCGGCGCCACATCGGCGGAGATCGGTTCGCGTCGATTAGCACAGTTATTCATTTGCGAGGAATCGTTAGCCTGCCGAATCGACTCCCGGAACATATGATTTCCGTAGATATTGGTGCTGAATTGCATCGTATCGGAAATATCGAATTCATAGAGCGCTTGCCCTGCATAACGGCGCACTTCGAAACTATCGTTCCGTAACGGATTGGTGCGCTGGTTGCGTCGGTACATTTCGCTGGTTAGGCCGGCCTCGCCCATATCCGCATCTTCATGAGTCAATATCCCTTTTAGCATCAGACGTTGACGGTCATCGATTTTAATCAAGGCTTTGAGCGCCAAATCATCCACTTCTTGATGTTGGCCACTGCGGTTGCCGTCCGATTCCTGCCGAATGTAATCCAAAGACAGGCCGACATTATCGAGCGTGCCGCCCAATCTTAAGTGAGTATCGTAATAGCCGTTATTGCCGCCGGCCGCCGAAATCGATCCGCCAAACTCCTCAGGAATCGGCGCACTAACAAAATTGACCGCGCCGCCGACAGTTTGCGGCCCGTACATGATTTGTCCGGAACCTTTCAAGACTTCGATACGATCAATACGTTTATTGGTTGGGATGTAGTGATTACTGGGATCGCTATAAGGCGCCAATTGTATCGGCGCACCATCTTCCAGTAATTGCGTGCGAACCGATCGCCTTGGATCCAATCCTCGTATGCCTAAATTAAAACGCCGTCCCAACACGTCCTCGTCAACGATGTGAATACCCGGAATGGTGCGCAATGCATCCTTCGTCGACAATGGACCTTGCCGATCGAGTGTCGTTTTATCGATGACGAAGCCGGAGCCAGGAATATGCTCTAATTGCGAAGGTTCTTCACCGATAATTTCCAGAGGAGGCAGTTTTACGGCCGGTGGACGATCATCTACTTTAGCCGCATTAGCATTCACGGCGGCCAACACGGCTACCGTCATTAAGCACATGCGGAACGGCGCTATTTGGCCTTGCCCGCTACCCGTCGCATTCTGATTAGATTCGATTTTTATTATAGAAGTTAAAGACATTGCGCTACCACTCATAAGCCACTTTTTTGAAAGCGGCCATTTTAGTGAGCGTTATCCCTTTTACCTATAGGAAAAACTCCTGAATTTTTTTGTTGGGGAACTTTTGTGCAGTGAGCGGTTAGCGGTTAGCGGTTAGCGGTTAGCGGTTAGCGGTTAGCGGTTAGCGGTTAGCGGTTAGCGGTTAGCGGTTAGCGGTTAGCGGTTAGCGGTTAGCTGGATTGTGAGGCATGTTATACGCTTGTCTAGCACTATTTTCTACTTCACAGCCATCAAGTTAAGCCATCATAGAAATAAGGAATGTTTGCATTCAGGCTCTAATGTAGCTCAAAAGCTTGCCATCCATGGCACTGGATTCCGCCAGTCCATGGCGGAATGACGGGTTTCCGTTAACTTAATGGCAGTGAACATGTGCTTACTGCTCACTGCTTACCATTAACCGCTAACTAAACCCTAAACCTTCGCCCCCAACGCTTTCGCCAAACGATCGCGCTTCTCTGTATCGTGTTCGATTTCCCAGCCTTGAAGGTGTTGCCGAATCAATTGACCCAGCGCGTCGATATGCCCTGGCTCGGCATTAAGCGCATCAATGTATTCGTAATGATCGCCACCGCTGCTCAAAAAATACGCCCGATTTTCGACGCCGATTTCTTCGATCGTTTCGAGACAATCGGCGGCAAAGCCCGGACAGAAAATTTGAACCGACTTACAGCCTTGTCCCGGCAGAGCCTTCAGCGTCTCGTCGGTATAAGGTTTAAGCCATTCCTCCCGGCCGAAACGAGACTGAAACGTTGTCATGTATTCGTCCGGAGCCAGTTCTAGCGCTTCGGCGATCAATCGAGACGTTTTGTAGCATTCGCAGTGATACGGATCGCCGTTATGTAGATAGCGCAGCGGAATGCCGTGATAAGAAAAAATCAATTTATCGGTACGGCCATGTGCATGCCAATGATGCCGGATATGATCGGCCGCGGCTTGAATGAATGGGTCGAAATCGTGATAGTGATTGATGAAGCGCAATTCCGGCAACCAACGGCGCTTTTTGAATTGATCCGCCAAGGCGTCGAAAGTCGAGGCGGTCGTCGATGCAGAATATTGGGGATATAGCGGTAGCACCAATAATTTTCGGACGCCTTGTTGCAATAGTTTATCCAATACCGATGCGATCGACGGAGTCCCATAGCGCATCGCGAAATCGAGCACCAGATCGCCCCCCCAATCCGTCTGTAGATTTTTTTGCAAGGCTTCGGCTTGATGTCGGGTGTGAAACATCAAGGGCGATCCTTTGTCGGTCCATACCGACTTATAGGATTTTGCCGAACGCCTGGGCCGAATTCGCAGAATGATAAAGTTCAAGACGAACCACCAGATGAACCGGGGAACCTCGACGACCCGAGGGTCGGACAAGAACTCCTTAAGATAAACGCGCAACTCCTTCGCGGTCGGCGCTTTCGGCGTACCGAGATTGGTAATCAAAACACCGACTTTATCGTTTTGTTTATGCGTAAATTCGGGACTGCCTTTAAATTTCATACTTTTTCGCTTTGGAATATTGTTTTATTGAAGTTTGTTAACTCAGCCTTATTGACAAAGCAGAATCAATCGAACAGCGCTTGATCTAAATTTTTACTCTTTTCTAAACCTTTAAGTTCCGCTTTATCTTTAATGCCATGAAATTTCGTGCCGGCAAGGTTGGCTTGTGAAAAATCGGTATCCAGCAGTTTGGCTTCGGACAAATCGGCACCCGACAAATCGGCGCCGGTGAGGTCTGCACCGGCCATGTCGGCGACCATTAAATTAGCGTTTTGCAGATTGGCTCCCTTCAATTTGGCCAAACGCAACATTGCCCGACTCAAATTGGCGCCGGCTAAATTGGCATCGGTCAAATCGGCGCCCTTCAAATTGGCTCTCATCAAACCCATCGGCTGATTTTTCATATCCGCGCCCCAATTGGCTTCTCTCAGATCGGCCCCTTTTAAATTTGCGCCGTCCATCACGGCAATGAAACGGCTGCCTCTTAGATTAGCCTTGCTCAAATTGGCCTTGACTAAACTGACGCCGAACACGCTGCTATTCGAAAGATCGGCGCCGGATAGATTGATGCCGGTCATCACGGTCAAATCCAATACCAAACCGGACAAATTACTATTGCTAAAGTCGGCCTTTCTCAAATCGGCACCCCATAAATCGGCATGGCGAAAATCCAAGCCGGATAAATCGACTCCGCGTAAGTCCTTCCGGCGCAAATCGGCCGGTTTCTCTTTTGTGGCCGTGCTTAGCAATTGTTCGATTTGCGCACGGTCGAGATCGGCCGCTAGCGTCGAGGAAGTATTGAGTGCCAATAAAAACAACGAGGTAAATAGGGTAGGTATTTTCATCGTATCATCTCCTAATGCGTTGGCTTGATCAAAACGCATTATATACTCTGAGCAAGGGCATGTTCCGTTTTCTAAAGCGCCCATTACAAACGAAATGCTTTGTTTCTGACGTTCCGATATTTCTGAGTTAAACTACACCTTTAGAACTTCAAATTTCGGCAGTGCCTAAAGAGGCGCCGGGGTGCTAGGTCGATTTTTGCTCCTGCAAAATCGACATTCACGCCATCCATGGCGCAAGCAAAGGCTATGCCAGCATGGATCTGGCATAGATCCTACATGGACGTATTCAGGGCGTCCTTTGACGGGCACCCCGGTGCCGATTTTTGATTTACGATGAGTATAATCTCCTTTTCTACTCTCCCTGCATTTGTCTCAAAACGCACTCATGACTTCTTGTAACGATCCGGCATGCGCCAAAAAAGTCGAATTACTAAATAGCGAATGCCGCTGCGTGTCGCTCGACCGTCATGCTTTGCGGGATGAATTGCTGGCTCTTAACGACCTCAATCTATTCCGCATGCTCACCGAGGAGCGGCCACATTTATTCGCGGAATCGGCCGTGTTTGTCGATGAGCCCTGCTTACGGCGGCAATGGGAGATTATCGCGGCATTGGAAAAAGTGATCGATTTACCGGCTTATCAACAGCGGGTATTGGCTTATGCGCCTGAAACCGCCCTTTTTACGCCGAAAGCCCGAGGCGTTTTTTTGGGTTACGATTTTCATATTGGGCCCAGCGGGCCGCAATTAATCGAAATCAATACGAATGCCGGCGGCGCCCTGGTCAATGCGATCCTGGCACGCGCCCAAATCGCTTGTTGCGATCAGGCAGGCGACAGGCGTCCGGGTCAATTGCCCGGGGTTGAAATACAACAATCGCTTGAACAAGTTTTCATCGATATGTTCCTCGAAGAATGGCGGCAGGAGCGGGGCGAGCAGACATTAAAAACGGTTGCCATCGTCGATGAGCAACCGGCCGAGCAATATATGTATCCGGAGTTTTTACTATTCGAAAAACTCTTCGAGCGGCACGGTATCGAAGCGGTCATTTGCGATCCGTCGGAGTTGACCTTCAGCAACGGCAAGCTGTTATGTCGAGAGCTTCACATCGACCTCGTTTATAACCGTCTGACCGATTTCAGTTTGGAAGAAATTGCCTCGCAAGCTTTGCGCAATGCCTATTTAGACAATGCCGTAGTCGTGACGCCTTATCCCAGAAATCACGCATTATATGCCGATAAACGCAATTTGGCCGTGTTAACCGACACAGCGGCTTTAGAAGAAATCGGCGTGGATGCTGCCACTCGCGAGATTTTGCTGTCCGGAATTGCGCAAACCGTCGTTGTGCGAGAACAAGACGCGGAAAAACTTTGGTCCGACCGAAAACGTTTATTTTTCAAACCGGCCAAAGGTTACGGCAGTAAGGCTGCTTATCGCGGCGATAAACTCACTCGGCGAGTATTCGGAGAAATCCTACAAGGCGATTATGTCGCGCAACAATGGGTAGCGCCAAGCGAAAGGCACTTGGAAGTCGACGACACGGTGATGGGTTTTAAATTGGATTTGCGTAATTATGTTTACAACGGTCAAGTGCAGTTAGTCAGCGCAAGATTGTATCAAGGCCAAACGACTAACTTCCGTACACCCGGCGGAGGATTCGCGCAGGTTGCCGTCGTCGATCCGGGCGGATAGCGCTCGACTTTAAGGCTACTCACTTAACGCGGAACAGTTTAAGGTCAATCCGTTCGTGGCGAGCCCTTCGGCTGCGCTCAGGGCGAACGGTTATACCTTTCGCACTTCAAATTTCGGCGATGCTTAAGGAGGCGCCGGGGTGCTCGGCAAAGGCTTTGCCAGCATGGATGCTGGCATAGAGCCTACATGGACGTATTCACGGCGTCCTTTGACGGGCACCCCGGTGCCGAATTTTGATCTACGATGGGTATAATTCTTAGTGCTTTTGTCCCGCCTTAAGTGGGAAGCCGACTTTAAAGAGCCGATGCCAAAATGCTTAGCGCCTTGCCTCGATGACTGATCGCATTTTTGACTTCAGACGCTAACTGCGCCGAAGCGCATTCGTACTCGGGTACCCAAAATACAGGATCGTAACCGAAACCGTTGTCTCCGACCGGCTCATCCAAGATACGGCCTTCCCAAATCCCTTGCGCGATGACGGGACAGGGATCTTCGGCATGCTCGATGAACACGATCACGCAGATGAAGCGCGCGGTTCGCTGTTCAAACGGCACGCCGGCCAATTCCTTCAACAACTTATCGACATTATCTTGATCGTTGGCATCCGAACCCGCATAACGCGCCGAGATCACTCCCGGAGCGCCGTGCAAATAATCCACCGCCAACCCGGAATCGTCGGCGATTGCAGGCAATCCCGAATGGAATGCCGCATTACGAGCTTTCAAGAGCGCGTTTTCGACGAAGGTCTTGCCGGTTTCATCGGCTTCCGCGATTTGAAATTGCGACTGCGGCACAATCGGATGGCCGGCCAAAATCGCCTGAATTTCCCGGATCTTACCGGGATTACCGCTGGCCAGAACGATCGGTTGGGATGGATTCGATAACATTTAAAAGTTTTCCAGGGCTTTGGCTTGTTTTTCCAGCAATTGTTTGATGCCATGCTCGGCCAGGCTCAGCATCGCATCGAGCTCGTCCTTACGAAACGCGTGACCTTCTGCAGTACCTTGCACTTCAATGAATGCCGAAGCGTCATTCATGACGACATTCATGTCGGTTTCGGCATTGCTGTCTTCGGCATAATCCAAGTCCAAAACCGGCACGCCTTTGAAAATCCCGACTGAAACCGATGCGACTTGACCGTGCAGCGGGTTTTTCTTGATTTGTTTTTTAGCGAGCATTTTTTGTACCGCCAACGACAAGGCAACAAAGCCGCCGGTGATCGATGCCGTTCGCGTTCCGCCATCGGCTTGCAGCACATCGCAGTCGATCGTGATGGTGTTTTCACCCAGCGCCTTCATATCGACCGCGGCTCTCAGCGAGCGCCCGATCAAACGTTGAATTTCCTGAGTACGTCCGCCTTGTTTGCCGCGACTCGCTTCGCGCCCCATTCGGTCGTGCGTGGATCGGGGCAACATGCCGTATTCGGCGGTAATCCAGCCTTCGCCCTTACCCTTGAGAAATCGCGGCACGTTAGTCTCGACACTGGCCGTGCATAATACACGCGTGTCGCCAAACTCTACCAGCACGGAACCTTCCGCATGCTTGGTGTATCCACAGGTAAACTTAATCTCTCTCAATTGCTCAGGGTTGCGTCCGCTTGGTCTCATAGTGTTACTCATGATTTAAATAGCGAAACAGTATAACCGAAAGCATCCACTTTAAAGAGGGCTTTTGAGCATTCAACTCGCGGTCAGCTCTTTTAGATAATCGGCCACCGATTGCGGACGATCGGACGGCTTAACCGCCATCGCCCAATCGATAGCCGCCAACAGTTTTTTGGAATATTTTTTTTTGTGCGCCTTCACGGCAGGAGTCAGCGAGTCATTCTGAGCGCGCTCAGTTGCTTGAGGCGGCGACTTATAGTCGAGGCAAGCCCGCATGCTCGCGCCGATCGCATACAGATCGGTCCAAGGCCCGAGCGGTTTATTGCTTAAATATTGCTCGACTGGAGAAAACCCGTTAGTCAATACCTTGCTTTGTTTGTGCCGAGCCGGATTAGGAAAAGTTTGAATCGCGCCGAAATCCAGTAATACAGGATCGTTTCCGGGCCGAATTAAAATATTGGCCGGCTTAATATCCAAATGCACGAGATTATGCTGATGAATAAACCCAACGCCATCTAAGAGTGCAACGAAAACTTGCACTAAAAACTCCTCGCTAATATCCAGCAATCTTTTTTGCAGGATTTTTTCCAAGGTAAGCCCGTAGTCGTAAGTCATCACCATATACACTGTCGAATTTTCTTGAAAAAAATTGATGACTTCAACAATATTCGGGTGTTTTAACTTCGCCAATACCATCGCTTCTTCGAAAAATAGCGCCCTACCTCGCTTAAACAAAGCTTTGGTTTCCTCGCTGTTAGCCACGACTTGATTATTCCAGGTTCTATGAGCTAGTTTTCTAGGCAGATACTCCTTGATCGCGAATTGAACCTGATCCAATCGCCGGCGGGCCAAGTAAACGGAACTAAAGCCGCCGCGCGCCAATTCCCGCTCGATCATATAGTCGTCTATAATGGTGCCGGATTGGAGATAATTCCATTGCTTAGGATAGTTATCCGGATCGTAGTATTCAGCCACTGAGTCGCGTCATTGGGTTAATTCGTGTAAAAACACGGCAATTATAGGTGAAAAATGATCAGAAGTATGACGGCATTTGCCGGAGATGAGGCAGTCATCGAAAATTTAACCGTTCTTTGCGAACTGCGTTCGGTTAATCATCGCTATTGCGACATCACTGTCAAGCTACCCGAGCGTCTACGTTTTGCCGAAGCGCCGATACGTAGCGCGATTGCCGCAAAAATCAAACGCGGCAAAGTAGAATGCGCATTAAATTATAAAAAGCTTTCGCAAAACTTTAACGTCGACCTACAGGCGGCTGAAGCACTTTTAAACGCAGCCCGCGCTATCGAATCTCTAATGCCCGAGCACCGAACTTTTTCGGCTCTCGACATTTTAGCTTATCCCGGCATTCAACAAGAAATCGGCACCGATAACGCCGCACTCAGCCAAGGTATTTTTGATTTAGTCGACCGAACTCTCGATCAAATGCTCGAGGTCAGAAACAGGGAAGGCGAGCAATTGGCAAGTATCATTGATGAACGTTGCCGAAAGATGCACGAATTAGTCATTGCAGCACGCAACAGAATGCCTGAAGTATTGAGTCATCTGCGGGAAAAACTGAAACTACGAATTCACGATTTAGTTATCGAACCCGATTTCGACCGACTGGAACAGGAATTAGTATTTTTGACCCAAAAACTGGATGTCGAAGAAGAATTAGACCGTCTCGAAACTCATGTCAACGAGGTGTTACGAACCCTAAAAGACCAAGAGCCTGTCGGCCGCAGACTGGATTTTTTAATGCAAGAAATGAACCGCGAAGCCAATACCTTAGGCTCTAAGTCCGCCGATAAGGAAATGACCGGCATTGCGATAGACTTGAAAGTGTTAATCGAACAAATGCGCGAACAAATTCAGAATATCGAGTGAATCTAAAGAGAGCTCGAATGCAATCGGATTTCATCTTATCCAAATGGTCGGTTTGGCCGCCTTTGCCTCTCCAACCGGCCAACCCCGCCCAATGGCTTGCCAACGTTCCGCCGATGCTGAAAAGGCGCTTGACACCGCTGGCCAAGACCGTATTCTGTGCCGTTGCTCAATGTCTTGACGAAGACGTTATGGTGCCTGCAGTATTCAGTTCCGCTCACGGAGAATTGACTAAATCCTTGTCGATGATGGAAATGCTCGAAGCCGGCGAGGAAATTTCGCCGACCGGGTTTAGCCTGTCGGTTCACAATGCCATTGCCGGTTTATTTTCGATGGCCTGGAAAAACAAACTTCAATGCACCGTACTCGCCCCCGGAGAGGAAGGCATGGCGCCGGCATTTATTGAAGGATTAGGTTTGCTTCAGGAAGGCGCGGAACGGGTGTTGCTGGTGTTTTACGATGAGCCGTTGCCAGCCTTTTATCCTTCTTCCCCTTATCGCTTGTCTTCGGATACGAGTTGCGCGCTGGCATTGATGATTGCAAAAAGCGGCGCGGGACAAGCGCTGACAGTGTCTTCTTCAGCATCAACCGGAAATGACGGCGAACAACCGGTACAATTGCCGGCCTTTATTCGCTTTTTGACCGAGCCGCAGACTCGGCTGACCTTCTGCATGCCGCGCCGGAATTGGAGTTGGGAAAAACGTCCCGACTAAGCGAAGCCTGAATTTCGGCGGCGACCGCTATTGATATAATTTTTAGAGAAATGTATGAGCAGTTTGGAAAATGAATTAAAAAAATTGATTATCGAGTCGCTCGATTTGGAGGATATCGGCGTTGACGATATCGATAGTCACGAAGCCCTGTTTAACGAAGGCTTAGGGCTGGACTCGATCGACGCTTTGGAACTGGGACTCGCGATCCGAAAGAAATACAATATCCGGATCGATTCGGAAAAAGACGACGTGGTAAATATTTTCGCCTCAGTTGCCGCGCTGGCTGAATTCATTGATTCCGAGCAGAGGGCAGCATGAACGATCGCGATGACATTCTGCAAATGATCAGGGACATCATGCAGGAGATGTTCGAGATAGACGCGGACGACGTGACGCCGGAAGCCCGTCTTTATGAAGACCTCGATTTCGACAGCATCGATGCGGTCGACATGATCGTCAAACTGAAGGAACTGACCGGGAAGGCGGTGAAGCCGGAAGATTTCAAGAACGCACGCACCGTAGGCGATGTCGTCGAAGCCGTCGATAAACTCATCAATACCTGATGCGCAAATGGCTTAACGGCGTCATCGCTGTCTTGACGCTGTTATATCCGCTGGCCGTTTATTTCGGCATTCGATCGGTGCAGCCCTGGCAAATTGCCATGGCCTTGGCCTCGCTGTTGCTCGTGCGCTTGGTTTGCGGACGAACTACCGGAGCGGCCAATCAAGGCTTGATCATCGCCGCGCTGCTGTTTTGCGGCCTGGCCGTCTGGAATAACAACGAAATCACGCTGCGTTTTTATCCTGCTTTGATGAATCTGGGCTTGCTACTGGTGTTTGCGTCGAGCCTGTATTTTCCGCCGCCGGTGATCGAACGGCTGGCGCGTCTTCAGCATCCCGATTTGCCGCCGCAAGGCGTGCTTTACACCAGACGAGTCACCCAAGTCTGGTGCGTGTTTTTTTTGCTGAACGGCCTGATCGCCGCCGCGACCGCGCTCTGGTGCAGTTTTGCCTGCTGGAGCCTGTATAATGGCCTGCTGGCTTATGCATTGATGGGTTTATTGATGGTGATCGAATATTGGGTGCGAATCAGGACGCAGGATCATGTGCGCTGAACCGATTCCGCTGAGCCGCTGCGCATTACCCGCGCACCCCGAACGGACTGTTGCCGTGCATACCGGGCAAATGTTGGACCGGCAACGCTTCTGCGCCGATGTCGCGGCCGTGGCCTCGGCATTACAGCATCAGGCACAGCCTTGCTATGCCCTGTATCATGAAGACTGCTATCCGTTCGCGGTACTGCTGTTTGCCTTGTGGCATGCCGGCAAAAAGGTCGTCATTCCCGGCAATAACTGTCCCGCGACCGCCGATGAACTGGCCGGGCAGGGCTGCGCATTGATCGGCGCCTGGCATGGGCGCGAATCGATATTGGCCAGCCCTGCCGAAGTAAATATCGAATTGCATGCGCTAAACCCGGCCGATACGTCTGTGACTCTTTTTACTTCCGGCTCGAACGGCAGACCTAAGGCCATCGTCAAGACCTTGCCGCAATTGCAACGCGAGGTCGATGCCCTGGAAGCCCAGTGGGGCCTATTGTTGGGAGTGTCGGCGGCGGCCGCGACCGTCAGTCATCAGCATATTTACGGATTGTTGTTCAGATTGTTATGGCCGCTGGCGTCGGGGCGCTGTTTTCACAGCCAGCTATTTTTGAGTCCAGAGCCGATGTTGAAAGCCTTGGCCGGCCAGCCCGCCTATTGGGTCGCAAGCCCCGCGCAATTGAAAAGACTCGATGAACTGACCGATTGGGCTCAAATAGCCAAGTTCAGCGCCATTTTTAGTTCGGGCGGGCCGCTTCCGCCCGATGCCGCAGCGCAAATCGAGCGGCTTTGCGGGCAGAGGGTCATCGAAGTCTACGGCAGCTCCGAAACCGGCGGCATTGCGTGGCGCCGCTCCGCTCAAGATACGCGATGGACGCCCTTTGCCGGTATCGGACTCAGTCGGAGCGAGGATGGCCGCTGTTTGCTGACATCACCGTACTTGCCCGACGCTAGCGCCTACCCGATGGATGACCGGATTGAGCTGCACAACGACGGACGCTTTAGCTTGTTGGGCCGGCTCGACCGCATCGTCAAGGTGGAGGAAAAACGCTTATCGTTGGATGCATTGGAAAACGCCTTGAGTCAATCCGATTGGGTCGAACAGTCGCATTGTTTGCTGCTCAGCAACCGGCGGGACCGTGTGGCAGCCGCTATCGTGCTGACTGAAAGCGGCTTGGCGGCTTTACGCTACCAAGGCCGCGCGGCCATATTCAAGTCATTACGGCGCCAATTGCAACGGGCTTTCGAATCGGTGGTGTTACCGCGCAAATGGCTGTTCTTCGACAGCTTGCCGATGACCCGACAGGGTAAACTCGATCATGCCTTACTTCGGCAATTGTTCGCGTTGGACTCGGCCAAATATCCGCAATTGCTATACTGCCGGATCGCGATCAACAGCGCCGAACTGGAGTTTCGCATTCAACCCGAACTGGTCTATTTCAACGGCCATTTTCCGGGCATGCCGATTCTGCCGGGCGTGACGCAATTGGCTTGGGCCGAACATTACGGCAAATTGTTTTTTTCGATCGAACAGCCTTTTCTGACGATGGAAGCGGTCAAATTTAAAAAAATCATTCTACCGGATGCCTTAATCAAGATGGCGCTGGAATGGCGAGACGAGGCCGGCAAGCTCTATTTCGATCTGAGTTCGGTCAGCGAATCGCACAGTTCCGGACGAATGTTGTACGGAGCACGCCCATGAAGGCTTGCGTCATTATCCCGGTTTACAATCACGAAGACGCGGTCGGCACGGTCGTCGAACAATTGAAACCCTACGGCCTGCCTTGCTATTTGATCAACGATGGCAGCGCGCCGTCCTGCAGTTCGGTGTTGAAGCGATTGGCCGAACGTGAACAGGATTGGGTCGTGTTATACGAACGCGCAGAAAACGGCGGCAAAGGCGCGGCGGTCATCGACGGTTTGCGCCTAGCGATAGCCGATGGCTTCAGCCATGCGCTGCAGGTCGATGCCGACGGACAGCACCGGCTCGAGGACATCGATCGCCTGCTTAAGGCGACCGAACGACACCCAAACCGGCTGATTCTCGGCAAGCCTCGTTTCGATGACACCGTGCCCAAGGGGCGCTTGTACGGGCGTCAATTCACGAACCTGTGGATTTGGATCAATACGCTGTCGTTTTCGATCGCCGACGGCATGTGCGGTTTTCGCTGCTATCCGCTCGTAGCGGTCGATCCCTTGCTGAAATCGACCCGAATGGGCCTGCGCATGGACTTCGACATCGAAATCGCCGTGCGCCTTTATTGGCAAGGCGTCGATGTGGTCAATGTCGAAACCGAAGTGCGTTACCCGCTGGACGGCATATCGCATTTCGACATGTTGCGCGATAACCTGTTGATTTCGAGAAAACATGCGCATTTGTTTTTCGGCATGTTAGTGCGCTTGCCGCGCTTGCTGATGAGGCATTGGCGATGAAACATTGGGCCAACATGGAAGAACGCGGCGTCATCTGGGGCATGCAATTGCTGCTCAAGGTCTATCTGTTGTTCGGACGCAGGGTATTGCAAGTGTTTTTATATCCGGTAGTCAGTTATTACTGGCTAATCAACGGCAAGGCACGCGCTGCCAGCATCGATTATTTGCGGCGCGTGTCGGCGTTTTGGCCTGCGGGAACGATCCGAACCGAGCGCTACGGCAGTTATCTGCATTTCATCGCTTTCGCGAATGCGATCATCGATAAACTGGCGGCCTGGAGCGGCGCGATCTCGTTGAACGATGTCGAATACCATGGCCGAGACGCTATCGTCAGCCATCTCGAACACGGGCAAGGTGTTTTGATCCTGGGCTCTCACCTGGGCAACATGGAAGTGTGCCGGGTCATCGCGAAGCTGCGCAAAAACTTAACGGTCAATGTTTTGGTGCACACCAAGCATGCCGAAAAATTCAATGCACTGCTAAACCGTTATGCCGAATCCGGGCGCATGAATCTAGTTCAAGTCACCGAAATGAACGCCGCGACGGCAATGCTGCTGCAAGACAAAATCGAAGCCGGCGAACTGGTCGTGATCGCAGCCGACAGAATTCCGGTCACAGGCCAAGGGCGTGTCGCCAAGGCGCGCTTTCTCGGCGCAACGGCGCTGTTTCCGCAAGGACCGTATATTTTGGCGTCGCTGCTGAAATGTCCGGTCTATACCTTGTTTTGCTTAAAACGACTCGACAAACAAATTATTTATTTCGATCATTTCAGCGACGGATTGAACCTACCCAGAAAACAGCGCGACGAGCGTGTTCAGCACTATGCTCAGAGCTATGCCGACCGCTTGCAGCACTATTGTCAGCTGGAGCCGCTGCAATGGTTCAATTTTTACGATTTTTGGCAAGATGGAAATGACTAAATCAAGGGTAATCGTCGACGGACAAGACTTGACGATCGAAGACATTGCCGCGCTTGCGAACCGCTCGCATCGACTCGAATTGAGCGATGCGCCGGCCTTTGTTGCGCGGATCGACAAGGGCGCTGAATTCATCGAAACCTTGCTGCGGGAAGAAGGCTTTGTCTACGGCGTCACGACCGGTTACGGCGACTCCTGCACCGTGTCGATCCCGCTGGACAAAACCGGCGACTTGTCACGCCATCTTTATACTTTCCACGGCTGCGGTCTCGGCGCGCATTTCGACGAACAACAAACCCGCGCGATTATGGCAGTGCGCCTGAACAGTTTGGCGCGCGGCTTTTCCGGCGTTCGTTACCGCTTGCTGCAACAAATTGCCGAATTACTGAAACATGATGTGCTGCCGTTGATTCCGCAGGAAGGCTCGGTCGGCGCCAGCGGCGATTTGACTCCGCTGTCTTATCTCGCGGCGGTGCTAGCCGGCGAGCGCGAAGTGCTCTATCGCGGCGAGAAGCAGGACGCCGCGAAAGTGCTGGCGACATTGGGCATCGCTCCGTTGACGCTGAAACCGAAGGAAGGCCTTGCGATCATGAACGGTACCGCGGCGATGACGGCAGTAGCCTGTCTGGCCTATCAACGCGCGGCTTATCTGTCGCAATTGTGTACGCGCATCACCGCGCTGGCTTCGGTCGCGCTGAACGGCAATGCCTATCATTTCGACGAAAAACTGTTTTCGGTCAAGCCGCATACAGGGCAAATCCGGGTCGCCGCGCGCATCCGAGACGACCTACATGTCACCGAACAGACGCCGCGCAACGATACGCGCCTGCAGGACCGCTATTCGCTGCGCTGCGCGCCTCATGTGATCGGCGTGCTCGAAGACGCGCTGCCGTGGCTGCGGCAATTCATCGAAAACGAATTGAACAGCGCTAACGACAATCCGATTATCGACGCCGAAGGCGAGCATGTATTGCACGGCGGACATTTTTACGGCGGCCATATCGCGTTCGCGATGGACAGCCTGAAAACGGCGGTCGCGAATCTGGCCGATCTGATGGACCGGCAGATGGCGCAATTGATGGACACCAAGTTCAATCACGGCTTGCCGGCCAATTTATCCGGCGCGAGAGGCGACGAGGCGATGCTGAATCACGGTTTCAAAGCCTTACAAATCGCCGTGTCGGCCTGGACCGCCGAAGCGCTTAAATTGACGATGCCGGCCAGCGTGTTTTCGCGTTCGACCGAATGCCACAATCAAGACAAAGTCAGCATGGGCACGATTGCCGCGAGAGACTGCGTGCGCATCATCGAATTGACCGAGCAGGTCGCGGCGGCCGTTTTGATCGCGGTCGTGCAGGGCGTCGAATTGCGTGGGGGACGGTCGGGTTTGAGCGCAGGCCTCAAGCATACGCTGCAACAGGTGAGGGCCAAGATCGGCTTTCTCGACGCCGACCGGGCATTGGAGCGGGAATTGCGCCTCTGCTTGCAACTGATCCGCGACCGGCATTGGAATCTATATGACTAAGAAAGATGCACAAAATAACTGCTACCAGTAGTCGGCTTTGCAGCGATTCGGTGACTCGCTTGACAGGACGCCGTGAATACGTCCATGTAGGCTTGACGGCGGCTATCCCTGCCGCCGACACCTGTCAATCGAGCCACCGAACCCCCTTCCAACAATTGTCGAAGTTATTTCATGCTCGTTCCTAAGGCCATCGTCTCCTGCGAAGTCGAAATCGAAGTGCCGTTTTTCGATGTCGATCTGATGGAAATCGTCTGGCACGGCCATTATCTGAAATATTTCGAAATCGCCCGCTGCGCTCTGCTCGACAAGATTGGCTACGGTTACATGCAAATGCGCGAATCCGGCTATGCCTGGCCGGTCGTCGATGTGCGCGTCCGCTATGCGAAGCCTGCGAAATTCCGCCAAAAAATCATCGTGCATGCCGAATTGACCGAGTGGGAAAACCGCATGAAAATCAATTACCTGATTCTCGATAAACAAACCGGCGCGCGCTTGACGCGCGGTTATACCTATCAAGTCGCGGTCGAGATCGCCACAGGAGAAATGTGTTACGAGTCACCGCCGGTTTTGTTTGAAAAATTGGGGCTATCTGATTTCTGAAGTTTTTATACCCTTTGCTAGTCAACTTTCGGGCCAGGTTGCCCCGTCAAAGGTCTAGCACCTAAATTATCCAAGATAGTTAACCATAGCCAATGGGCTATGAAATTCTGGTGCTGGATTAATACGTCCATGTAGGCTTGACGGCGGAATCTGATTGCCATGGATGGAGTGTAGTAGAGCAATGCAAGAGCAATTGCTGAGAAGCAAAAATCTGCCCTGCCGCCGGCACCTGTCAATCGATCCACAACAGTCGTCAACATTATTTCATGCTCGTTCCCTAGCTTTGTAGCTTGAATGCTACGAAGTGTAATCCGGGATAATCGAGGCCACGCCCTTCCCGTATTCCGCTGCTCTGCATAGGGGCTACATCTATTTGCCGGGCATTTTATACCCTTTGCTGGTCAAAGGACGCCGTGAATCCGTCCCTGTAGGCTCTGTGACAGCATCCCTGCTGTCAAAGCCTTTGCCGAACACCCCGGCGCCTCCAAGCGTCAATGCCGAAATTTCAAGTGCGATGGGTATATTCTATGAATCCACTTTTTGCTGACTTTTGATTTGCATCAGCCAGCGCTGCGCCTGGCCTTTGGTCTGATGGTGCTTGCAGGCGCGCGTGAAGGCGCTCTCGGCGTAGTCCATGCGGCCGCTGTTGTAGTAGACGATGCCGAGCATCAATTGCGCTTGCTGTCGGTTTTTCAGATTATTGGTCGCCAGGGCTTTATTCAGCATCCCGGCCGATTCGTTCCATTTTTCCCGACTCAATAAAATGTGGGCGCAGCGCAGATACAGATTGCCGTCGTTGCGCATTGCCGCCAACTGTTTCAGTATCGTGAATTCCTTGTCGTGTTCACGCGCCATCGCCCAACTATTGGCTAGTAATTCCATATTGGCCGCGTTGCGCTCGATGCGTCCGCGCTCCATCTCGCGGGTCAGTAATTTTGCCGCAAGATAAGGCGTGTTTTTATGCATATACAACTGCGCAAGCCGGACGATCTGGTCTTTCGGCAAGTCGAATTTCCGATGCGCCAACTCCAATACCGACAGCGCTTTTCCGTAATCCTTCAACATCAAATGCACGTCGGTCAAGTTCAGCCACCAACTTTGTTCGTTCGGCGCTTGCGCGATCAATTTGTTCAACAACGGCACCGCTTCCCGGTATTTATTCTGTTCCAGGACGATACTCAGCAATAAGATTTGCCAATCTTGCCTTTCCGATATGGCCAAGGCCTTTTTCAGATAATCCGCCGAACGATCGAATCGTTTGATTTTATGATGTGTCAAAGCCCGCAAGTACCAGGCTTCGGCCGACGGGCGCGGCTCGCTGGCGAACCAAAGATCCAACTGTTTGATCGCTTGTTCGAAACGTTCGGCCTGTACCGCGGCCTGCGCCAGGTTGTAGCGTAAATTGTGGACCGTATCCGGCGGCAGCGTATCGGCGCCGCGTAACGTTTCTTCAAGGGCGATGACGGCCTGAAGATAGTCGTGCCGTTCGAGATGGGTATAGGCCAGATGCTGATGGATCAAGGCGCGTTCGTAGTGGTTGTCGGCCACTTTCGGCAATTGCGCTTGCAACAGCGATAAGGCTTTGCTGAAGCGCGATTGATCGCTCAATTCGCGGGACTGATTCAGCACCTTATAGGTTTCGGGCGAAACGGCATATTTTTTGGACTCGTCCGTTTCGGTCTCCGCCCTACCCTGCAAACTCAATAGTGCAAGTAGCACGCCAGTGATTAATCGCCGATTGACATTCCCGATGCGTGTTCTGTTCCAGTGCATGATTATCTTTCCAGGTTGAAATAGATCGTCTGAACGCTTTGCCAGCGGACGGCCTGACCGTCCACTTTCTTTTTCTGGAATTTCCAGTGACGAATCGCGCGTAACGCGGTGCTGTCGAAAACGCCTTTCGGCTCGGAAACGATGACTTGCGGATCGACGACCGTGCCCTCCTCGGTGACCGTGAACAGGATTTTCACTTTGCCTTCGATGCGTTTGGCCAACGCGCTGGGCGGATACAGCGGCGCGGTTCGAATCAACGGCATCGCTTCCTGAATCGAACCGAGTCCGCCGCCGCCCATTTCGCCTTTGAACGGTTGACCGGCGATGTTCAACGCCAGATCCATTTTCGGCACATTCATCGCCACCGGATTGACTTTGACCGGTTTGGGGCTCGGCACCGAGAGCTCCGGCACTGTCAGCGGTTCGTTTTTCGGTTGCTTGGGCTTCACTCGCTCTTTCAATTGCGGCACCGTCGGTTCGCGTTTGAGTCTGACGAAATCGATCACCAAAGTTTCGGTCGGCATTTTCAATAAAACCGGTTGTTGCGTTGCCATGCGCTCCATGACGGCAAACAGCAGCACATTAATAAAGACGGCACCCAATCCGATGACGGTATGACGTTTCGCGATCATTCGGAAAACGCCGCGATCGAGACGTTGGATACGCCTGCCAAACGCGATTGATCCAGCGCCTGTACCAATAGTTCGGTGCGTGCGTCACGGTCGGCGGCTATGACGACAGAGCCTTCCGGATTTTCGGCATGCAGGCGTTCGACGTTTGCGCGTAGCGCATTGACGTCGACTTTGCGCCGGTCTATCCAGATTTCACCGGCCTTAGTCACTGAAATAATGATATTGCCTTTTTCCTGACGCTCAGCCGTTTTCGCCGAGGGCCGGTTGACCTCCATGCCGGACTCCTTGACGAACGACGAGGTCACGATAAAAAAGATCAATAAGATAAAAACCATGTCGATCAATGGGGTCAGATCAATGCCGTTGCCGTTGAATTCTTCGTCTTCGCTGTGTATTTTCATAGAAATAATGTTGCTTCGTTATTTTGTTTGCGTAGCCCGTATGCAGCGTAGCGGAATACGGGACTTCGCGGCTTCGGCCTTCCCGGATTGCGCTGCGCTCCATCCGGGCTACGATGCTATTCCAACTCGTCCGCAGCGAGGTCCAACAAGGTTCGGATGCGTTCGTGCAGGTCGCTGCTGAAATACAGGCCGGACAACGCGGTAACCAGTCCCGCCATCGTCGTCAATAAGGCTTCGGAAATACCGCCGGCCAAGCCGCGCGCATTGCCGTTGCCGAACACCGCGATCACGTCGAAGGTGTCGATCATGCCGAATACGGTACCCAGCAAGCCGAGCAACGGCAACACCTTCGACGCACTGCGTATGCCTCCGAGACTGGCGTCGGCGGACAGGCTCAACTGCTCCAAAAGACGGCCGCGCAGGCGTTTGGCTACCTTGGCGGGCCGGCGCTTGTAGTGCTGCCATTCGCGTTTGATCGCTGCCAATTGCCGAGGATAAGCGCAGTACAGATACCAATAGCGTTCCAGAATCATCGCCCACATCGCCAGTGATACGACGAAAATCGCCCATAGCGCGGGACCGCCTTTGTCCATGAAGGCACGGGCGATGTCGATCGTTTCAGCCGGTGACAACACGAACTTGTCCTCCACGGCTCGCCACCAACGCCGCGCTTTCCTCGTCCAACAAATAGATCAGTTTTCGGGTATTACCGTTCAACCAACTATGCAGCAATAACAAGGGAATCGCGACAACCAAGCCCATTTCCGTCGTCACCAACGCGCCGGATATACCGCCCGACATCAATTTCGGATCGCCGGTGCCGAATAGCGTAATGGCTTGAAAGGTCTCGATCATGCCGGTGACGGTACCCAGCAGACCCAACAACGGCGCCACCGATGCGAAGATCGCGATGGTTGGGAGAAAGCGTTTGATTTTCGGGCGTTCGCCGAGTATCGCCTGATCCAATTTGAGCCCCAACGCGTCGGCATCCAGTTTCGGATGTTCCTGAGCGACTTCGCGCAAACGACGGATCGCCGTATCGATTTCGGCTTCGGAATCGCTCCTCTGTTCTTGCATCTTCCGGTGCAGACGCGTCAGCGAAAACGTACGCTCGGCGGCCAGCAACAAACCGATGAGTCCCAATCCGATAATCAAATAACCGATCACGCCGCCCTGTTCGATATGTTCCGACCAATCCGGCTTTTGCACCATCAACGACAAGATCGCGCCGCGCGACGGATCCAACGCGACAGGGCTAATGCCGTCTTTGCTCTCTTCCAAGGTTTTCGCCAGAGTTAAGAAACGCGCTTGAGGTTGACGGCCCAGTTCGACCAAACGTCCGGTTTCCGGTAGATAACGCAGATATAAGCCGTCGGAAACCGCATTGAACGCACCGATACGCACCACTTCGCGCCGGCTTTCCTGACCGTCGGCGGTGATCACCGGTGCTACGAAACGAGCGACTTTGCCGGCTTGCACCATTTCATCCAGCAACAAATGCCAGAATTTCTCCAACTCCTGGATGTTCGGATTGCTTTTCCGCTCGGCCAGCAATTTCGCGGTCTCTTTGCGGTCGGGTAATTGCGCGGATATGATCGACGCGCTGAACAGGCTCAGCATGTCTTTCGACGTTTGCCGGACAATGCCGAACAATTCGCCCAATGCGCCCATGCGCTCGTGCAAGCGTTCGGTCTTGTCCTTGATTGCCGGCTCGTTGGTTTCGTAACGGTTTTTAAGTTCCGCGCCCCGCTGCCGTTCGGCCGCCAATTTAGTCTTGACCGACTGCAACAAAGCCGCCTGCCGGTCGCGCGCATTGCGAAATTCGCGCTCGCGTTCGGCTAATTCCCGGCTTTCCAGGACGCTATCGGAGCGCACTTGCTTGATCAATTCATCCAGCGTTTTCGGACTATCGGCCATGACGGCCGGTACAGCGGCAAAGCACAGGCATAATACCCATAGCGCTTGTCTGATGGAATTCAGGTTTCGAATCGTCGATTTCATCGTGCCGTCTCCGGTGCCGATACCGGCAATTTGAGCAATTCGGGTGCCGCCTGTTTTTTCGCGACACGCAAGGATTGTCCGATCGGAGTGCGGTATTCGCTCGGCAGAATTCGCCATTCTTTGTTTTCCTTGTCCCAATAGCCGCATTCGTTGCCGTCCAATGTCAAATAATACAGACCGACGCGGCCGAAGCGCAGAAACTCGACGGTACGATTGCCGCCGCCCTTCGGCAGTTCGCCGCTGTAGGCTTCGATCGTGCGCCCGTAATCGGTTTCGACCAAATAGGCATCGATCAAACGATGAAATTTCTCGGCCAGACCGACGTCGGAACGGTCCAACAAATGCTCCAGCTCCTCGACTCGCAATGTGCGTTCCTGCTCGAGAAACGGCGCATCCAATTCGACGAATTTGCGCAGCACCGCTTGCATGCGCTGCATTAGCGGAATGATATTGCGCTGGGTTTCGTCGATCTCGTCCATTTGCCGGTCCAGCTCGGCGATTTCCCGGTCTTGGCTATCGACGATCTTGGCCAATTGCGTATGATAACTTTTCAAGTTTTCGAGCTCCCGAATCGCTTCGCGGTACTCGGCGAGCATCTTTTGCTGTTGGTCGTCCAGTTTTTCCACGGTAACCTGCGAACGACGGGCGCTTTCCAGCCGCTCCTGTTGAACTTGTACCGCGCTGTCCAGTTGCGCGCCCGTTACCGCTGCCGGCATCAAAGCCGGCAATAACAACCCGATACTCAGCGCGCGGAGGCGGGACCGATTACATATCATTACGTTTATCCTCTGAAATTTTATTTTATTGTAACTATTCAGTCCCCCGGCAATTTTCGTTCCCACGCTCTGCGTCACTGCCATTAAGTTAAGGTAAGCCCGTCATTCCGCCATGGACTGGCGGAATCCAGTGCCATGGATGGCACGCTTTTGAGGCACATTAGAGCCTGAATGCAAGCATTACTTATCTCTGTGACGGCTTAACTTAATGGCAGCGACGCTCTGCGTGGGAACGCCTGAGTACCGCGCCAGCGGTACGAGACGCCAGAGCGTCTCGGTCTTCATTCCCACGCCGGAGCGGGAACGATTGGGGGGTGTGAAAAATTACAGTTATTCGCTTTAATGAATTTTTTAGACCCGAAATCCGCGACCGATCAACCGGCCGACATTTCGGAAGCCGTTAGACTATTCAATAAGTCCAACGCCTTATCGAGCTTTTCCTCCAACTGAACGGCATACAGCCTAAGCTGAATGATTTCTTTTTGCATCGTTTCGACATTACTGTGAACATGCTCGAAATGCACTTGAAAATAGCGCGGCATCGGAAACGATTCGATTAATTGGCCGCTGAATTTTTTTAGTTCGGACTCAGTAGCCGTTCGATCTGTTATTGACGAAGAAAAATACTGTTGTTTGTCTAGATCTATCATGGCGAATTCCTTACTCGGGCGTCGAACCCGGGTTGTTTAATTCCAACACTCATTGCTAATCATGCCCCAAGCTGATCGACATAAGGCTTTACGATCGAATAAAAATCCGTCCCTGGAGTTGTCGCTTCCATTGTCTTCATAACACTCATACAGGAAACAAAATCCGAATTGCGGGAGGATGTTAAATAACATTGACCGGTTTTTTTTGCTTCCGCTTATTAAGACGTTTCAATCGCCAAAAAACCTCACCGTTATTTTGAATTTTTTTCGATGAATGATCATTCGGCACAATCTACAACGCCGAGGTGGGCTTTTTTTTGATAGTTCGTGCGGAGTAATTTAGTTTCATTAATATATCGGCGAGGCAAATTCGAGATAAATTTCGTAGTTTCGTAGCCCGTATGCAGCGCAGCGGAATACGGGAATGGCGCGGCTTCGAACGTCCCGGATTGCGCTATGCTCCATCCGGGCTACGGGGCTGGTAAATCGGATAGTTCGAAAACTCAATCTCGCCAGGGATTGATGACATCGAGCTCAGGGTAACTGAAGTCGCGAACATTGCGGGTAACCAGCTTCAATCCATGCCTAAGCGCTGTAGCCGCAATCAGGCTGTCGATCGCTGGAATGGGACGCCCTATTTGAGCAATCAATCGTCCCCAGCGGTCAGCTACATCAGCATCCACGCTCAAAATCCGACCGGAAAAAAACTGGGGCAGTTCTACTTCCAGCCAATCCAGTAGTTTGAGCTGTCGATCGTCATTGTTCAGCAAATCGATACCTTTACGGATTTCTCCCAAGGTTAGTACGCTGAGGTAAAGCGTGCCGGCTGGACGTTGTTCGAACCATTCGATGACGCCCTGATTGGGTTCACGGCGACGCAATTCCGATAACACGTTGGTATCGACCAGATAACTCATAGTTCGAATTCACGGGTCAGACTGGCATCGCGTTCTATGATGAGATCGTCCTGATCATAAAGTGGCGAACGACGCATGAATTCAACCAGCGACTGCCGATTACCCGTCAGTCGGTCGTAATCGGCGCGTGAGAGCAGTACCGCAACAGAACGACCGTGATGGGTGATGTCCTGAGGCCCATCCTGTTCGGCGCTGCGTAATACGGTGGAAAGACGCGCTTTCGCCTCCTGAATTTGCCATTTATGCATAATCAACCTCTAATTCTAACCAGTCTGGTCAGATTATAAGCGGTATTTGTTTTAAACGCACTTCACGCCACTAACTGCGCCCGGATCCATACTGCCATTGATCAGACTAAGCCAACGGGGTCAAGACTTGACCCCGTAGCCGGAAAGGCGTTTCGTAGCTTCGTAGCCCGTATGCAGCGCAGCGGAATACGGGAAAGGCGCGGCCTCGAATTTCCCGGATTGCACTACGTTCCATCCGGGCTACGGTGCTATTGAACCTCCGTGTTTTGTCCGCTTCGCCCGGCGTTTTTGCAGCCAACGGATGACACCGGTGACGAACAACAGCGAGCAAGCCAGGCCGGAAAGCAACACCAAAATGCGGCCCGGCCAGCCAAAAGCATGACCGCTGTGCAGCGGCCATTGCCAATCCAAAAAAACATCGCCGGCGCTGCCGGTGCCGGAGTCGTAGACCTTGACGATGGCGCCGGTGTATTGATCGACCGCCACATCACGGTAACCGATGAACCGGTTTAGCTCAGTGACATCGCGCTTCGAGATTTTATATACGTCTGCCTCGCCCTGAGGCGCGTTCAAGCCCCAAAGCCGTCCGGAAGGATAAAAGCGCTGCACGATCGCTTCGGCCTCGCCGGGACTGATCGGTTTATTGCCGGCCCAAGGATCGGACCGGTATTTTTCCGATGCAATGCCGGTCCAAGGATCGGACCGTTCCAACTCGGAGACTTGGCCGACTAAGGTGTCGACTTCATCGGGCAGGTTGAAATAAACCCCGGAAAACAAAACCGGCAGCAACACGACGGTCGAATAAATCCCGACGGTTTTATGCAAATCGTAATTCAGTCTGGTTCTGCCAGCATGGCGTTTTAGGGTAAGCGCTTGCTTGAATTTTCCGGTCAACGGCCACCAGACGATCACGCCGGTCAAGACTAAAATAATCGATACGATGCCTAAAATGCCGACGATGATCCCGCCCGTTTCGCCTAGCAGCAAACACCAATGCAATTGCATGATGAAACTGACCAGCGGCCGGCCCCAATAGCGTTCCTTGGGATGCCAAAGTTGCCGGCCTTTGAACTGGACCGTATACGGATCGACGAATAGGTAATATCCGTCTCCGTCGTTGGCTTGTTCGGCTGCTCTGATGTAATAAAGCAATTTGTAAGCTACATCTACGTTTCGAGGGTAATAGACTTTATGAAGGCGGCTGCCTTCGGGTTTACTGCGCTCTGCTGCAGCGATGATGTCATCCAGCGACCGGTAAGCCGCCGCCCCTTCCGGCGGCGCCGAAACAACCGACAGCTCGGGGTTCACGACTTCTTGCAATTCCTGATAAAAAACCAGAATGCTGCCTGTGACCCCGACCACCGCCAGAATCAAGCCGGCGAACAAGCCCAAATAAAGATGTACGCTCAGCCAAAGCTTGCGGCGTGACTTGAGCCGAGCCAAACGGTCGGCATTCCGTTTGGCGGCGCTCGGCATCCGTTCGCCGGGCGCTGGGTCATCAATAAGTCGTTTCATGATAATCGGCTACTCAATTGCGGTGCGGTTTTGATTGCCGTTAAAGCACGTATCATGTAGCCCGCATGCAGCGCAGCGGAATACGGGAATGGCGCGGCTTCGAACGTCCCGGATTGCGCTATGCTCCATCCGGGCTACCTGGCTATCTTGTTTCTCAATGCCATTTGAGTGGCTTTATGACTTGCTCTGCACTTATGCCTCCAGCGCACAACTCCCGTTACAAACAACAATGGACAAAGCAACCCCGACAGGCATACCAATATACGTCCAGTCATTCCGAATGCTTGACCGGAGTGCAACGGCCATTGCCAATGACTTAGCACCTCGCCAGCCGATCCAATAGTCGGATCATCAATATCCAGAATTTCGCCGCTGTAGCGGTCTATGACTACGCAACGACGACGCAAGAGACTACCGGCTTGTTTAACACCGTCCTTACAAACGGTAAAGGTTGAATCAGGTTTCGTCGCACCGTAAATGACTTGCAAACGCCCGCTTGGATACTCGCGCTCAGCAATTTTTACAGCATCTGCCATTCCCAAAGATGCTAAGTTGATGTTTGGATTGGAATGAAACCAATAGCGATAAGTCGCTGGCGAAAACAACTCGACGACCGGCACCACGTATTTCGGCACGGTAATGTAGATGCCGGAAAACAATACCGGTAACAGTACAGCAGCCGAATAAATTCCACTGGTTTTGTGTAGATCGAAAATTAAACGTTCGGCGCTGGCCTTGCGCTTAATGGTCAAAGCTTGACGCCATTTACCGGTTAAAGGCCACCAGACGATCAGTCCGGTCAATACCGAAATAATCGTCAATGCGCTAATGACGCTGACTGCCAGCTCACCGTATTCACCCAGAAGCAGCGAATAATGCAGGATAAAAATAAAATCGATAAACGTTGTTGGAAAGAGTTGATGACTAGACCAACGTAAACGTTTACCTATCACCTCAGCAGTGTACGGATCGACCGATACCTCCCAAAATTCGGTGGCGCCATGGGCAATCGGAACGGCATAACGAATCCTGCACGCGGCTTCGGCATTCTGCGGATATTGCATATGCGCTTGTTTAGCTTCTCCAGGCATCTCAGGGACACTGGCGGCAATAATATCAACCAATGGTTTATAAGTGGCATCCGCGAACGGTGGTTTAACCGTCAATAATCCCGGTGCCAGCCATTCGTCAATTTCGGGATAAAACGCCAGGATGCTGCCGGTTAGGCCGATCACGGCAATAAATGTACCGAAAAGCAAGCCGAGCCAAAGATGAATGCTTAACCAGAGTTTTCGACGGCGCTTTAGCCGAGCCAAGCGGATTTCGCTAAGTATTCTTGTCGAAGTCATTGTGAGAATTTAGGGGCTTCTTCTCCCCTCAAGCTCCATAAGTTGTGAAAATGATTCTGCAAATCAGTCTAAAAGCCCTGCAAGCTGGGTTAGGCTGTAGCCGTTACCCAACCCGCAATTCCTGCTAAAAACGATATTCAACTCCGCCAATCACTGAGCGGGTACCACCCGGATTAAACGCTGGTACATCAACACCACCGGCATTACCTCTTACCCAAACCGAAGAAGCATAATGTTCGTTGGTCAAATTACGCGCATCAATAAATAGATTCCAATGTTTGCCGTCATCCCAACCGGCACGAGCGCCAAGTAATGCATAAGGCTTAGCAGACAAGGTGTTGGAAAAATCCACCCAATTAGAGCTGACAATTTGTGCATTCGGTCCGATATAAAAACCGCCGGGGTGTTTATAAAGCGCTTCTAATCTGGCGTTATGCTCAGGTATTCCGGGTATTCGGTTATCACCTAGATTCTGATCGTTATCAAAACGAAAGTTATTCCAGGTATAGTTGCCGCTAAGACGCAGTTCATCGCCGGTTGTAACAAGGTTTAAAGATAAGTTAGACTCCAATCCGAGCTCAATACCCGTGTGTAAAGTAGTGCTATCCGCATTTGTCGCGGTAAAGGCGCTACGATCAGTTGGACTGCTAACGATCAAATACTCGTTATTAACCCAAGAGTGATAAAATGCTAAATCCCAATTAAAGAAATCTGTTTGCCCACGGGTACCAATTTCTACTGTGCTCGCAGTTTGAATATCACGGGGTGGCTTCAAAAAAACATGGGCTAAATTTGCTAGCGGCGGCGGTTCCGAACTGCGACTTAAGTTGCCAAAGACCTGAGCTTCTTTGGTCGCTTGCCAAGTAAAACCAAGTTTAGGATTAGGGGCAAAGAAATCCTTATGCGCTTTGTTGTAAGGTGTTGCAACACTGGGAGAGAAACCAAATGTGCGTTCATATTTGACACTGCGATAGTTTATCTGAATACCAGCTACCAGTGTAAATGTGTCGGTTAAGCTGAGTTGGTCTTCCAAATAGACTTCGATATTCTTCCATTCGTCGCGCTCTTGCGCTAATAGCGGTCCCCGTCGCCTATTAACGGTCGCATAATCAAGATCATCGATGAACATCCACTGCATCAAACCGCCCCATACCACCCGGTTTTTCAGACCTAATAGATCGCCATTGATTTCGTGCCGCCAGTTGAATCCTGTGTCTTGCCAAATATCTTCCGGGGTGGCGCGAATCCATTGAAAGTTAAATTTTTTATACCCGTAATAAGCGCCCACTTCGAAGGAGTCTCCATTGTCCATCTGTATTGAATGCTTCAAATCCACCCGATACAACGGAAAGTCATTTGGAAATGCCCAGTTAGGTCCAAACAAACTCTGAGTGTTTTGTTGTGGATTGTCCTTAACTTGCTGTTTTGTTAAGGGATCCAACCCAGTGAAATTGTGTTTTTGAATGTCGAAATACAAACGAGTTTCGTGATTTTCGTTCCAACGGTAACCAACATTACCGTGGCCATAGAACTGTTCCTGTTTATTGTTATCACGGGTGGTGTCGGTGCTTAGATAGGAGAACGATCCGTAAACATCGAAACCGTTGTCGAACACTTTGCCAACGCTAAACGTTGGATTGACGTAATCATAAGTACCCCATTTCATACCGACTCGCATGCCTTCGGCTGTGTAGCCGGTGGGGGTTATCAGATTGATTGCTCCTCCGAGATTGCTGCCACCATATTCAAGCGCATTGGCTCCACGGTACACCTGGACGTGGTCAATGGCATACAAGTTGAACGTTTGAGTATCGGAAGCACCATTTGCACTGGTAAAAGGCATGCCGTTACGGAGTATTTTCAGTCCGCGAATAGGGGAAATAATCGAATTGGCGTCGGAACCGCGAATGGAGATGCGCGATCCACCTGCCGATCCGACGCTGGAATCGCCGACATAGACACCTGGCGCATTGGTAAATACGTCGTTCACCGACAATACCGCGCCCTCATTTATTCGCGCCCCATCAATTACCGTTGTCCCACCGGGAACGCGATTAAGTTTAGTTTGAGATTCTGTAATTGATGGCGATGTCAAATTTAGATCCCCGCCAAGCACTTTCATATCCAACTGCTCCACCGGCCCGGTCCAGGGCTTCTCTTCCGGCTCGGCCTTGACCAGCTCGAATTCTCCGGCCGCCGCCAACAAGGTTTCGGTGCTTAGGCTCCCGGTTTTGGGTATTTCCAGCGTGATCACATTACCGTCGACGGTGCGATAGCTTATTCCGCTGCCTTCGAGCAGGCGTTCGAGCGCTTGTTGCGGCGTGTAGCGTCCTTTGAGGGCGTTAGCGGTCAAGGATTCGGCCAGTTGCGCGCTGTACAGCAGTTGTACGCCGGTTTGCCGCGCGTATTCGGTCAAAGCCGGCACGAGGTCTTGTTTCGGGATATCGAATGCGAAGGTTTGTTCGGTCGAAGGCTCGGCATGGAGCGGGGCGGGAAATACGAGCGAGCCCGATAGGGCGGCCGCGAACAGCGGCGCGGCAGTAAATTGAAGCCGGTGTCGTTTATGCATGGTTTCTCCTGAAGCTTATCGAAAAATGAACGGTGTCTTTGATAAGACGGAGAAGTGATAAAGTACCGCACTGTTTTTTTTATTTTTTTATTGGGAAGGGTTTCGTAGCCCGTATGAAGCGTAGGGAAATACGGGGAGTTCGTGGCCCCGATTGTCCCGGATTGCGCGTTGCTCCATCCGGGCTACGAAGTCGCTTGGGTAGCCCGTATGCAGCGTCAGCGGAATACGGGGAGTTCGTGGCTTCGATTGCCCCGGATTGCGTTGCACTCCATCCGAGCTACGAGGTCGCTTGGGTAGCCCGTATGAAGCGTAAGCGGAATACGGGATTATTCGCCGTAGTCGCCGTCATAATGTTGTGATTCATCGCCCCAATCGACCGGATAAACTCCCGCTTTGACATATCGGTGGAATGTCGAATAGGGCCAGTCCCGGACGCGAGTTACCAACCCGTGTTTGACGGGGTTGTAATGGATGTAATCGAAATGCCGGGTAAAGTCGGATTCATTCCTGATCGTATGTTCCCAGAACCGGTTTTGCCATAGATCGTATTCGCCCCTGCGGTTCTTTTTCACGGCTACGCCGGCTTCGACGAGCCGGTTGGTAAATTGCCTCTTGATCCGTTTCCAACGCATTGAATAGTCTGTATCTTCAGGCGGCAGGATCCAAATGGCGTGCAAATGTTCGGGCAGCACGACCCAAGCTTCGATATGAAACGAGTGTTCGCGCCGCACATCCCGAACCGATTCCCGTAAGACTTCGATGTAATCGACAAGCAGCGAGCGGTTCCGGTTTTGCAAGGTCACGGTAAAGAAATAGGTGCCGCCTGCCACGCGGTTGCGGCGATATGAAGCCATTGATTACCTCGATCGATAGAGTGTCGTTTCGTCGTTCCGTGGCCCGTATGAAGCGTAGCGGAATACGGGGCGTTCGTGGCTCCGATTATCCCGGATTGCGCTACGCTCCATCCAGGCTACTCTAGTACAGCATCACATAGTTGCCGATGCCGGCCGATTTGACCGGCAGAGTTTGGCTAATGACCGCTAAAATCCGGTCGATTCGGTCGATATCGAATACGCCGCTGACCCGGTGCGCAGCCAAGGTTTTGTCGACCAGAATCACTCGGCCGGGACGGTAGCGGTTGATTTCTTCGACGACTTTGTCCAAGGGTTCCGATTCGAACACCAGACGATTGTCTCGCCAGGCCCGTACTTTTTCGAGTTTTACCGGCACCACCGCACCGGGCCGTTGCCCGGCTACCGCCCTAACCTGCTCGCCCGGATGCAACACTACGGCGCCGAAGGGATAATCGGGCTGTGCGACTTGCACGGCGCTTTCGACGACCGTGACGCTGATTTCGCGGCTTTGCTTGCGGACAATAAACTCGGTACCGAGCGCTTGGATTTCATGGCCGCCGGCCGTGACGATAAACGGCCGACCGGGATTTTTGCCGACCACGAATTCGGCTTCGCCGGAAATCAGTTCGACCCGGCGCGTCTCGGGTGTGTACAGGGTATTCAAGGCGCTGCCGGAGTTGAGATAGATCCGGCTACCGTCCGCCAGCTTCACGGTTTCCCGCGCCCCGATCGCGGTACGGTAATCGGCCAGCCAAGGCTGAATACCGGCGTATGGATTTAACCAGCCGACCAGTACAATCAGGCAGGCCGCTACAGCAAGCGACGCCCATCGCGAGGTCCTTTTTTTTCCGGCAGGCTTCGGCTGTTTCGGACCGGCTTTCAACGTGGCCGGGAGGTTTTTGCTATCGGCACCGGCCTCATCGTTTTTATCCAAATAGCGGGCGATAACTTTGCTGTCCTGTAAGCGGCCAAGGGCTTGCCACAAATCGAACGCCTCGGCGAGCGCCCGCCGCCGGTTTTCGCCTTGCGCCAGCCAGCGCTCCAGTTCGCGCTCTTGCGTTAAACCGAATTCGCCCGAGGTCATGCGCGCCAACCAGACCAGCGCTTCGTCTTCCAGTGTTTCGTTGTTATCTGGCAGCATATCGGATGGGCGGATGAATAATGAAGCGGTAAAAAAACATGTCCTTTTAATATTAAGACGAATGGGCGTTAGTTTACCGTATTATTGATGTGCTTATTTCGAGAAATTCCCGGATTAAAAATCGCCGCCGTCAAATTATGAGCAAGTTGCCCGGATGGAGCGTAGCGCAATCCGGGACGATCGAAGCCGCACCTTTCCCGTATTCCGCCGCGCTGCATACGAACTTACGGAATTACGCATCGCTTAGGGCTTTTTTACATTGCTTCAATGCGAGAATGATGTTTTTTTCGACCCAACTCACCGAAATATTCAGTTCTTCGGCGATTTGTTTGTGACTGTAGCCTTCGAAGCGACTCATCGTGAAGATTTTAAGGCATAACGGCGACAATTCTTCTAGCGCCTGTTCGCATAGCTCGAGTTGCTGCCGGCCGAAAACGATTCGTTCGGGACCGGCCGTATCGTCGGGCAATTGTGTGTATTCATCGGCATCGATGTCGTCGGTTTCGCGTTGTTTGCGTAAATGATCGATCGCCAAATTGGCCGCGATGCGGTAAGCGAAAGCACGCGGATTGCCGATCGGTTCGGCGCTATGAAGATTGATCAAGCGCAAAAAAATATCTTGCAGCAAGTCGTTCGCGGTATCCGCGCAAGCTATTCGCCGCACCAAAAACCGGTGCAACTCCTCTCTGTGCCGTTCGATCAAGGCTTGCGCTTCGCTGGGAGTGAATTCCAACATTTAGACTAGAAAATTATTGATTGACGAGGTTCAACCGCATTCATACGGTTAAAGCTTACAGCAATTAACAAGCCATTCGCAGCGCAATGGGTAAACCGTTCGAAAACAGGCTTGTTATTAAACGACAATTTGCCTTGCGCTTCTTCCTAAAACCTATGACGGAATGTTCCGTCAAGCATTAAAAATAGGTTATTTCACACACTCAAATGCGCGATATGCCGCATTTTTTCGAATAAATAAAGACCTAAATGCAGCTTCGGAAAGACCAAAAAACCGGGAACAGCAAGAAAATACACGCAGCCGAATCAAACGCCCAACCTCAGGCACAAGAAATGCTTAGTAAATCGATAGGAAATTCCATGACCATATAATTTTCACCTCCTCCACTCTCAATGCTGAAACCAAGCGCTCAACATATTGCCGAATTGATCACCGAACACCGGGACGAGTTGGACCGTTTCATCATGCGTAAATTGGGATCGCAAGATATCGCCGCCGATATTCTGCAAGACGCTTTTTTACGGATGACCCATCAATCCGGCAATGAATGCATCGAAAACCCTCGCGCTTTCATCTTCCGTATCGTCGCCAATCTGGTAATCGACCATAAACGGCGCAGCGTCAACCGGTTGCCGCATGAAGCCGATGAAGAAACCCTACATGCCATACCTGACAATTTGGCGTCGCCCGAAGTCTGCTGGGAATCCCGGCAGCGTCTTGAAATCCTGCAGCAAGCGTTAAGCGAATTACCGGACAAATGCCGCCAGGCTTTTTATCTGAACCGGGTCGAAGGTTATACGCATGCTCAGATCGCGCAAGCGTTGAACCTGTCGGAAAGCATGGTTGCCAAGCATTTGCTAAGAGCGATGAAACATTGCCGCGGCCGCGTTCAAAATTGACCTTTTTCTCGCTGGGCATGCACTTTGCCGGCCGCCCTGCCGATAATGGCGTACTTTTCCCGAATCCCGGCTAGAATCGGGTAAAATCCGTTGCCGATAATCCTCTCGTGATACGTCATAGTATTTAAACCACTCTCGAAACGTTTTGATGTCCAAAAAACCCGTATCGAAAATCCATGCCTTATCGGACCGAGCTTTGGAATGGCTGATTTTACTGCATTCCGGCAATGCGACCGAATGGGACCGGCAAAACGCCCACGAATGGCGCGCGCGCAGTCCCGCGCACGAAAAAGCCTTTGCGGAAGCCGAGCGGCTATGGTTCGACATGGGCGAAGCGCTGGCCGGCAAACCGCTGGAAACCGTCAAACCCCGGTTTTCGACGGCCAAACTCTCGGGACTGGCCGCACTGTTTTTGTTGGCGGCGGTTTTACCATTTTTGGGCCTCCACGACTACTTTTTCAGCGATTACCGGACCGGCGTCGGCGAACGGCGCACGATCATTTTGGCCGACGGCAGTCAAGTGCTGTTGAATACCGATACAGCGATAGCGCTGAATTGGAACGAACAAGAACGGTCGATAACGCTGCGGCGGGGGCAAGCGCTATTCACCGTCGAGCCCGACCCGAACCGGCCGTTTTCGGTCGAGACCGATGACTGCACCGTCACCGCGCTCGGCACCGTGTTCGAAGTCCGCACGGAGCGAGAGGCCACCCGCGTAACCGTATTGGAACATGCCGTCGAGATCGAGCCAGTTTTAAGCGGCAAACCAGCATTGCGCCTGGAGGAAGGCCACCAAACCCGCTTCGGTACAGCGCAAGGATTCGAGCCGGTGAACGCCGCCGATATCGATCAAGTCAAGGCCTGGCAACGCGGCAAGCTGATCGTCAAAGACCGTCCGTTGTCCGAAGTCGTGGCCGAACTCGACCGTTATTACCGGGGAGCTATGATCGTCGCAGGCAACCATCTACCGAATTTACGGGTCACCGGCGTCTTCCCGACCGGCGACCGGGACGGCGTGATCGCAATGATCGAAACAGCGCTGCCGGTCCGTGTAACCCGGTTAACGCCGTGGTTGACGATATTGCACGAGTGATGGCGATGGTAGCCCGGATGAAACGCAGTGCAATCCGGGAAAGCCGAAGCCACGCCCTTCCCGTATTCCGCTCCGCTGCATACGGGCTACGAAACGGCTTTTGCTCCAACGTACACCGAAGTGACCGACTTGACACAATGGACCTCGCATTCCCAAAGACCGTGACGGTCGGCATACCGAAACCGTAGACCCCGTAGCCCGGATGGAACGCAGTGCAATCCGGGAAGGCCGAAGCCACGCAGTTCCCGTATTCCGCTCCGCTGCATACGGGCTACATGCTACACTTTTTCAATCCGATAAAATTATCCGTTAGCCCATGACTCAACCATCCGATCCATCGAACGACTTCGATTCGCCCTGGAAAGAGGCGCTCGAATATTATTTTCCCCAGTTCATGGCGTTGTTGTTTCCCGGCGCCCATGCCGAAATCGATTGGTCCAGGCCGCATGAGTTTCTCGATACCGAACTGCAAAAAATCGTCCGGGATGCCGAATCCGGGCGCAGGCATACCGACAAGCTGGTCAAGGTATTTACGCTCGGCGGCGTCGAAACCTGGGTTCTGATCCATGTCGAAATTCAAGGCAAAGCCGACCGGCACTTCAATCGCCGCATGTACCGCTATCATTATCGGCTGCAAGACCGTCACCCGAATCGGCGCATCGCGAGTTTCGCAATTCTGACCGACCGGAATTCGGCCCGGCAGCTTGGACATTACCGACAAACCTTGTGGCAGACCGAAATCGATTTTAAATTTCCGGTCATCCGCTTACAGGATTGGCACGACCGTCGAACCGACCTGGAAAACAGTCCGAATCCGTTTGCGCTAGTGGTGTTGGCGCAATTGGACGCGCATCGCACCCGGCAAGACGATACCGCGAGGAAAGTCAGTAAATTCGGTTTGATACGGCTATTGTTGTCGCGCGATTACGCGCGGCAGGATATTATGGAGCTGTTACGGGTCATAGATTGGCTGATGCAGCTCCCGGATGAGTTAGAACGGCAATTAACCGATGAAATCAAACAACTGGAGGCGGAAACAATGACTTATGTGATGTCGATAGAGCGCTTGGCTCTGGAGCAAGGTAAATTGGAAGGTAGATTGGAAGGGAAATTAGAAGGGAAATTAGAAGGGAAAGCCGAAGGGAAGGCGGAAGGAAAAATAGAAGGCAAAGCCGGACTACTTCAGCGCCTATTGATCAAACGCTTCGGCCCATTACCGGACGCGATTCAACGGCGTCTCGATCAAGCCACGTCGGAACAACTCGAAATCTGGGCCGAGCGCGTTCTGGATGCGCCGAACTTACCGGCGGTGTTTGACGATCATTGAGCACCGTAGCCCGGATGAAACGCAGTGCAATCCGGGAATGCCGAAGCCACGCCCTTCCCGTATTCCGCTTGCGCTGCATACGGGCTACGAAAAGATAAATTCATTTCGACAAAATTTTTTTGCGATTGCCGTTACAAGATTTTCCCTCCTGATCCGTCTTAAGCAATAGGCCGCTTTAGGCCGTGACCTTATCAGGAGAAAACATGGAAAATAATGAAGATCATTTAGGCTCCCGCGCCAAGTTTGCGTTCGGCCTCTGTTCCGTCGCGGCCGGACTATTGGCCGGGAGCATCGCAGCGCCGGCCGTGGCAAGCGAAACACCCGCCTTCGCCTCGCCGCAATCCTTCGATATCCCCTCGCAACCGCTGGACAGCGCACTCACCGAACTGGCCGACCGCGCCGGACTCAAACTGCTGTACCACGCGGACACGGCCCGGCAAGCCCGCTCCCACAAAGTCACCGGCAATTACACGCCGCAACAAGCACTCGACATCATGTTGCACGACACCGGCTTGAGCTACCGCTTGACCGATGACGGCGCGCTCACCATCGAAAAACCTCGCACCGAATTCAGCACCGAAAGTCTTCTAGCTGAAGCCGGCGAGTTCGAGCTGGTCAAGGCCGAGCCGGAGGAAAAGCCCTGGACCGGGCCGGTGGAGCAGTTGGATATGAAAGTGCTCGGCGGGGCTTTGGACGGGTACGCGGCGGTGACGGCCAGTACCGCGATGAAGACCGATACGCCGATTATGGAAACACCGGTTTCGGTGCAGGTGGTGCCGAGGACCGTAATGGACGATCAAAAAGTAACCCGGATAACGGAGGCATTGGAAAACGTTAGTGGCGTTCGCCCCCAATCCTCGATGGGAACCGGTACCGGATTTATCGTACGCGGCTTTAGAAATCCTTCCGTTTATCGCAACGGACTATTGGCAGTACCGGGTGGATTTCGTACCGAATTCGATAGCGCTAATATTGAAAGCGTGGAAGTGCTCAAAGGGCCTGCTTCGATCTTATACGGGCGCATCGAGCCGGGCGGATTGATCAATGTCAACATCAAAAAACCGTTGGATACACCGCATTATTCATTGGAACAGCGCTTCGGCTCTTATAATTTTTATCGAACCGAATGGGATGCGACCGGATCGATTACCGACGATAAGTCTCTGCTCTACCGTTTTACCGGCTCTTATCAAAATAATGAATCTTTTCGTGATTTCGTATCGAACGATCGAATCTTGATTTCACCTAGCATTACTTGGCGCCCTACCGACGCAACAGACATTACCCTCAATGTCGAGGGTGTCACTCAGGATTATCAGGCGGATTATGGTATACCGGCGCTTGGCAAGCGCCCGGCTAATATACCGATCGAACGTTCGTTTGGCGATCCGAACGATCCGTTCGACAGCTTACACAAAGTTTTGGTTAGTACGGAGCTGAATCACCGATTTAATGAGGATTGGGCGGTGCATAGCCGTTTTCTAGCAAATTTCAGTGAGCAAAAAGAAACGTTTCTCAATCCGACGCCAGCATTCGGCAATGCATTGAATCCGAACACAGGGATACTTCAACGCAACGTTTTTTCTCAACATAACGATAACGAAACCTACTCCACCAATCTCGATTTGACCGGCAAGTTTTTTATCGGCGGCACACAGCACGATATTTTAGTGGGTTATGACTATTTCAGAGGCTTCTCGAAATACAATACACAAGGATTTTATAACAACGCCAATCCGGCACTGGATATCAACATCTATAACCCGGGACCCAGTTACGGCATCGATCCTTCGGTCTTTAGTAATGCCGTCTCCACGACCGAACTAAGCGGAAGGAATTTTTCTCTGTTCAAAAACGAATGGCATGGCGTGTATTTCCATGATCACATCACGCTTTGGGATAAGCTGCACATTCTGGGCGGTGGACGTTACGACTGGGCGCAAACCGGAAGAGGTAGTGCCGGTTCGTTCGAAGCGGCCGAAAACGCTTTACCGGCCGCGATCCGCAAAGACGAAGGTTTTAGCCCGAGAGTAGGCGTTCTCTATCAACCCTGGGAATGGGTCAGCCTGTTCGGTAACTGGACGACATCGTTCGGTGCTAATAACGGTATTTCAGCGACCGGCGAATCGTTCGACCCCCAAATCGGCGAACAATTCGAAGCTGGAATCAAAACTCAACTGTTTGATCAACGGTTAACGGCTACGCTGGCTTATTATCATTTGACCTTGGAAAACATTTTGACGCCCGATTTGACCGCATCCGATCCGAATGCCCGAGTTGCCATCGGCGAACAACGCAGTCAAGGCATCGAGCTGGATGTGCTCGGCCAGATTACAGACGAACTGAGTGTAATCGGCAGTTATGCATTTACCGATGCGCGGATCACGAAGGATAACCGGACTTTAAACGGCGTAGTTCAAGGCTACGAGGGCAACCGTTTAACCAATGTGCCCGAGCATTCAGGCAGTCTTTGGTTGAGATACGATGTCAAGCGGTATGCTCCATTGGATGGTTTGAGTTTCGGGATCGGAACATTTGCCGCCGGACAACGGCAAGGCGATAACGAAAACAGTTTTCAATTGCCGGGATATGTGCGTTTGGACGCGTTTACTGCCTATCAGTGGAAAGTGGGCGATTCAAAATTGACCGCGCAATTCAATATACGCAATCTGTTGAACAAAACCTACTATGAGTCGACCGATCCGGATGCCAACGTCGCTCCACGCAATGGCATCTATCCCGGTGCGCCTTTGACGGCAATGGGGTCGATCCGCTTGGAGTATTAATTCGCGTCTGTTATTTCATTCTATCAGCACCGTAGCCCGGATGGAGCGCAGCGCAATCCGGGAAGTTCGAAGCCGCGCCTTTCCCGTATTCCGCTTCGCTGCATACGGGCTACAACCGTTCATTCATACATCCGATAGAACATGATGAGACAAAACGAAAACGACCGTCCCGGCGGCGAATTCGCCGCTTCGGCAAAAAGACCCATCAAGACCCGCCTGCATCGACTCAAAAGCCGGCGCAAAGTCTGGCTCGACGTGCATTTATGGCTGGGTTTGGCGTTAGGGTTTTTGCCGGCGATTTATGGCGCCGTAGCCCGGATGAAGCGTAGCGCAATCCGGGAAGTTCGAAGCCGCGCCATTCCCGTATTCCGCTTCGCTGCATACGGGCTACGTCCGTTCATTCACACAACCGATAGAAGATGATGAGACAAAACGAAAACGACCGTCCCGGCGGCGAATTCGCCGCTTCGGCAAGAAGACCCATCAATACCCGTCTGAATCGGCTCAAAAACCGGCGCAAACTCTGGCTCGACGTGCATTTGTGGTTGGGTTTGACGTTAGGCTTTTTGCTGGCGATTTACGGTTTGACCGGCAGTATTTTGGTGTTCCATGCCGAAATCGACGAATGGCTGAATCCGAAGTTGTTGACGGTCGAACCGCCCGAACGGACGGCTGCTTACCGACCGCTCGCGGAGATTTTCGCCGCCGGCCGATCCGCCATGCCGAACAATGCAAACCATACCTTCGCGACCTATCCGCGCAACGATGAAGCGGCCTTTCGACTGTCCTATTCGGTACCGTCCGGCATAGACGCCAATAAAAGCTGGCAGGTTTATGTCGATCCTTACACGTCCGAAGTAATCGGAAAACGCTTGATGGTGTCATCAGGCCGCTGGCTGCCGCATACTTTCATTGGATTCGTTTTCAGGCTGCATTACGATTTATTGTTGCCGGAGGACATCAGTCCGGTTATCGTCGGCCTATCGTCCGCGTTATTGATCATTTCGGTCCTGACCGGCTTGATCGTTTGGTGGCCTTTGACCGGCAAATGGCGCAACGCGCTGACGATCAAACGCCGTGCGAGCGGCGAGCGCTTGAATTACGACCTGCACAAGACTTCCGGTTTTTATACGGCTTTGATCATGCTGCCGGTGCTGTTTTCCGGTATTTACATGGTTTTACCGCATAATGTCGTGCCGGTGCTGGAGCTGTTTTCGCCGGTGACTTACCGTTACTGGTTTAAATCCGTACCGGTCGACGGCCTGGAGCCGATTGCGATGGATCGGGCTATCGCAATCGCAGATGAGCGCTACCCGAACGGGCGGCCGCATTGGATTTACGGCGCGCCCGGCGCGGAAGACACCTATACGGTTTGCAAGGACGATGTCGATCGGCCGGGCAGTTGGATACAACGGGTTTGTGTCGTGATCGACCGGTATTCCGGCCGGGTGCTCGATGTCGACGATCCGGCGATCGGCACGGCCGGCGAAGTGTTCACGCATTGGCAATGGCCGTTGCACTCGGGCCAGGCTTTCGGCATAACCGGACGCATTCTGGTCTTTCTGACCGGCTTGGCTTGTCCGCTGTTGTTCGTCACCGGCGTTATCCGCTGGCTGCAAAAACGGCGGGGCGCGAATTCCAAAACGCGTAGCCCGGATGGAGTGTAGCGTAATCCGGGACGGCCGAAGCCGCGCCTGCTCCGTATTCCGCTTCGCTGCATAGGGCTCTACAGCGCTCAAGGCTTTCGATGTTCCGAATTAGCCTTGAAGTTTGTATAAATAATTTAAGCTAGGGTATGATCGAATCACCACTGAGTCACACCACTTCACATTTTAGGTTCTTTGATTCCCTGGCTGCGTTTTACGGTTGCATTATGCCGCCCGCAATTCCTCATGCAATATTTTCCGTAACATTTCAGCGATGAGGGGACGGCTCCGGAGACAGGCTGATACGCAACGTTTCGTTGATCAAAGTTTGATAGCCTTTACCGGTTTGAGCGGCACGCTCACGGAATACCGCGAGAATGTCATCATCCAGAAACATAGTGATGCGGTTTTTGCCGGACTGCTCAACGACTGCCTCGCGTTTGCCAACGGTAAAAACGTACTCGTCTTTTATTGTCTAGCCCTCATAAACGCGCCGCTCGTGAGGCTGGACGGTGCGCGCGGAAATAATCCGGATTCATCTGGCTTGGCAGGCGTCGAACACCATGGAATGGCTCTGGTCTTTGCGACGTTCCTGGTTGCGGCCTTATCAAGGTATCACTCAAGAATATCTACTGCTCTACCTGGGCTTTTTTGAAGTTATTCATGACAAAAAAACGCGGCAAAGCGTTTTACAATGTCTGGTTGAATTGTTGGTGGCTTGAATTAGCTCCCAGGATTCCACTATGAGCCAATGCGAATTGTACAGATAGCATAAAATAAGTAGTATTTAATACTACTTATTTCATCGACTCCTAAAGGTACGCCATGCAAATAGCCGAAAAAATATCCATCCCGCTTCCTTCTGAAGTGGTGAAGATCATTCGTGAAAAGGTCGGTAGCGGAATATACAGCTCAAACAGCGAAGTTATCCGCGAAGCACTGCGTAACTGGATTGAATGCAACCAAAGCTTCACCACTCTCGATACCGCGATAGCCAGAGGCCTTTCCGACGCAAAAAACGGACGGAAACAAGACATTGAGACTGTCCGGCAAGAACTGCACGGCCGATTTGGCTCGTGAAAGTCGTCATCACGCATGCAGCCAAAAACGATTTGATTGAGATAGGTGGGTTTATTCGTTCTCATAACCCCACGCGGGCGGCTTCATTTGTCGATGAATTGTTGGGCCGTTTCGCCGCACTATTCGACATGCCAAAAGCTTACCTGCTAATACCCCGCTATGAGCAACATGGAATCAGACGCTGCTTACACAGGGATTATTTGATTTTTATAGGCTCGATAAAAACCTCATTGAGGTCATCCATATCCTGCATGGCGCCAGAAATTATGAAGCTATTTTGTTTCCACGCTAACCGGCTTCGGGTATTGGCCTACTGTATAAACACATGCTTAGGAGTCGGCACTCATTGTGAAGAACTATGATGTCATTGTGATCGGCAGCGGTATCGGAGGCTTAACTGCGGCCGGTTTGCTCGCGAAATCCGGTAAGTCGGTGTTGGTACTCGAAAGCCATGACCGGCCCGGCGGTTATGCGCACGGTTTCAAGCGCAAAAAATACCGTTTCGATTCCGGCGTGCATTTGATCAGCGGCTGCGGTCCTGACGGTTACCGGGGCGGACAAATCATCTACAAGGTGTTACAGGCGCTCGATGTCGAACACCGTATCGAGTTCATCAACATAGACCCGTTCAGCCATGCCCGTTATCCGGGTTTGGTCGCCGCCTTGCCGCAATCGGTCGAGGCGTTTTGCGAACGGCTGGGGCGGCTGTTTCCGGAAGAACGGCAGGGTTTACGCGACTTGACCCGTTTATGTCTGCAGGTGGCTGAAGAAATCACCGTCGCCGATGAAATCATGGCCTGCACTAATTTCGCCGAGGCGCATCGCTTGATGCCGGCCTTATGCAAATACCGCAAAGCAACCCTGGCCGAAGTGGCAAGAGAATTCATCATCAACCCGAAATTACTGGGGCTCTTCGCAAGCAATTGGCCTTATCTTGGCTTGCCGCCTTCGGAAGTCTCTTTTGTCTATTGGTCGACGATGTTGATCGGCTACATGGTCGACGGCGCTTATTACTGCAAGGGCGGTTTCCAGCATTTGGCCGATACGCTGGTCGACGGGCTCGCACGGCACGACGGCGAGATCCGCTTCAAAGCGCCGGTCGATAAAATTCTGATCGAAAACGGAAGGATTGCCGGTGTCGAGGTAAAAAATGAAAAGTTTGCCGCGCCGGTCGTGATCGCCAATGCCGACATCCGGCATACGATTTGCGAGATGATCGGCGAAGAGCATTTTCCGCCGCGTTATATTCAACGCATCAAAAAAATGCAGCATTCTTTGTCGATTTTCGCAGTTTATATCGCGACCGATATCGATCTCATCGAGCATAAATTGGCTCACGAGTCGTTTTGTTTCCAAGACTTCGATCATGAGAAGAATTTTGCCGCGACCTGCAACGGCGAGATTACTTGGCTCAGTATTACCGCGCCGACGCTGGTCGACCCGAACCTGGCCCCGCCCGGACATCACTTGTTGATGCTGACCACCTTGCTGCCTTTTCAAGCAGCCGAGTCCTGGCAACAGGCCAAACCGGGCTATATGGATGCGATGCTAAAACTGGCCGGAAAGTATATTCCCGGACTTGAGGATCATATCTTGTTCATTGAAGGCGGGTCACCGGCGACAATGCGCCGCTACACGCAAAATTTTCAAGGCGCAGCCTACGGCTGGGACGTCTCGCCGAGTCAAGTCGGCCCCACTCGTATCCCCAATCAATCGCCGCTGCCGGGGCTGTATTTCGCCGGCCATTGGACTTCGCCGGGCGGCGGCGTCTACGGCGTCAGCGTATCCGGCGTGCAGGCCGCGCAAAAAGTGTTGGGAATTAGGCAACAGGCCGAATTCTGGCGATTGATCGAAACGATTGGACAAACATAGAATCGCTGCTAACCGCTAACCGACATTATTCTCCTTGATATAGCTGATCCACCGTTAAATGCACGGCCGGCAGAAAGTGCTCCCGAAAATAATCGACCTCCGGTAAATCGATCTTGTTGAGCCGTATTTCAATGTCGTCCATGGCATCCTTAAATTCGAAATTGCCGGCCCGAGTCTCTTCGACGCATTTGACATAGGCGCTGATCGTATCGGCAGCCTTGACCAATTCGGCAATCGACTCCTCGCAGGACTCGGTGACATAGTTATACAGATCGTCTTTTAACGCATCGGGCAAGGTATCGACTAAGGCCTGCGAGGCGACCGACTCGATGTCCTTATAATGATTTAATATTCCGGGATTGAATTTTTTGATCGGCGTCGGCAGATCTCCGGTAATGCTTTCGTGCGCGTCATGATAAAGTGAGGCCAAGACGACCTCGCCGGGGTCGATCGCCCCGCCGAATAGCTCGTTTTTGATGATGCATAATAAATGCGCGATCACGCAGACATCGAATGAATGTTCCTTGACGTTTTCATTGATCGAATTACGTTTAAGCCCCCAGCGTTGAATATATTTCAAACGGTTGATGGTAGCGAAAAATCCCGACATGATTGTGGCTCCGTAGCGAAAAATGCGTAACTTATTTTAACGATAAAATATCACGGATATTAATATACTTCGCACGGCCACATTCGCGCGAAGTATAACCATCGTAGATCAAAATCCGACGCCTTGAATACGAACAAAAATCGAGGCGTCGGTTGCCTAACTTAATTCATGCCCGTTCCTTAAACCGCTTTGCAGGTTCCGGCGGACAAAAAAAAGCCGGAGCATAAAGCTCCGGCAAAACAACACACGAGGTAAAAAAGGTAACGAGAGGGAGAATCAATCGCGAATACGGCGATTGGAGAACATGATGCTAAACATCGCGGCCGAGGCAAATGTCATTGCTGAAACGATAAAAGCTCCGGAAATGAATCCGAAAATTCCGATGATAAACATCAGACCGAGCGCGATATCTTTCTGAAAATCAGTCATTTCGCAATATCCTAGTGAAAGAGTATGGATTAAATGGGATTGAGGGCAACTATACCGAGTTGTTTTATTGTTAACAATAGGATTAATTATTGATAGATTATTTCTTATTGCGTAACAAAAGATCTTTTAGCTCACTCTTCGGTTAATTTGAGACTCCCTTTTGCGCTTCTGACCGTCATTTTGCCATGGATTCACTCCGGGCTATCCTGCCCGGAGCCCTTCGGGTAAATGCAAATCCGTTCCATACGGATTTGTGGCGGAGTCCAGCGCCGTGGATGGCAAGCTTTTGACACTCATTTAGAGCCTGAATGCAAGTATTACTTATTTCTGTGACGGCTTAACTTAATGGCAACGACGTTAGAGCTGAGTTAACCTCAAACAAAAAAAGGGGATTGAATATCCCCTTTTCGATTTAAAGATTTATGCGTTTTTTATTTTTTCTCTTTGAGCAAATCTCTGATCTCGGTTAATAGTTGTTCTTCTTTGGAAGGTTCCGGCTCAACTTCCGGCGCTGGCGCCTCTTGCCTCTTGAGCTTGTTAATAAATTTGACGGCAATGAAAATCGCAAAAGCGACGATAGTAAAGTCGATCAATGTTTGAATGAATTTACCGTAGCTTAATGTGACGGCTTCCGCACCTTCCGTGGCTTCCTTTAACACAATAGCCAGATCGGAAAAATCGACGCCCCCGATCAAAATACCGATTGGCGGCATGATCACGTCACCGACAAATGACGAAACGATTTTACCGAATGCCGCGCCAATAATAATACCAACCGCCATGTCGATTACGTTGCCCTTGACCGCGAATTCCTTGAATTCTTTTATAATACTCATAGTAAAACTCCCAGAAAGATAGAATTGTTATTGTTGTTCTTGCCATAGAAATCCACTCCAATACCATCCCTTGTAAATGAGCTCGGGGTTACGTTCGTCTCACCGATGCTCCAAGTCCGCCCTGAGCCCCCCCCTTTTGGGAGAACAGTTTTTTTCGTCGATAAATGCCTTTTGGCCTTGCCTATTTCCGTTTTGGCTCTCCTTAACCCAAAAGCACATCGATATCCTCTCCGTGGATTACTTCTTTTTCCTGAAGAATTTCGGCAAGCTGATCCAAAACGTGCCGTTTAGCAGTCAAAATATCCATCGCGCGCTCGATTCCCTCATCGACCAGCGCCTTGACTTCGGTATCGATCAGCTTAGCGGTTTCCTCGCTGTAATTGCGATATTCGGTGCCTTCGGTTTCGAGAAATTGCAGTTGTTGACGTTTGCCGTAAGTCAACGCACCGAGTTTGGCGCTCATGCCCAAATAACACACCATGGCCCGTGCGATTTCACTGGCTTTTTCCAAGTCGTTTTGCGCGCCGGTCGATACATTGCCCAATGCGATCGCCTCCGCCATGCGCCCGCCCATCAAAATCGCGATTTGATCTTTTAGTTCGGCATCGGTGGACAGAAACTTTTCCTCGACCGGAAGCTGCAGTGTAAAGCCCAAAGCCGAAACGCCGCGCGGAATGATCGAAACCTTATGTATCGGCTGACCGGTGGGAACATGCTTGGCGACCAATGCATGACCTGCCTCGTGGTAAGCAACGCGGCGTTTTTCCTCTGGCCCCAGCGCCCGCGATTTTTTCTCGGGACCGGCCAAAATGCGGTCGATCGCCGCTTCGAAGTCGTCCATGCGTACATTGTCGCGATCGACGCGCGCAGCTAGAATAGCGGCTTCGTTCGCGATATTCGACAAATCGGCGCCAACCAGTCCCGGTGTTCGCTTGCCGACGACGGTCAAGTCGACGTCGGAAGCGAGCCGCATTTTAGCACTATGCAGTTTGAGAATTTTGACGCGGTCTTCGAGGTCCGGTTTGTCGACAATAATCTGCCGGTCGAAGCGTCCGGCGCGCAGCAAGGCTTTGTCGAGAATTTCCGGGCGATTGGTCGCGGCCAATACGACCACGCCCGACGACGGGTCGAATCCATCCATTTCGGTCAGCAATTGATTGAGCGTTTGTTCGCGTTCGTCATGGCCGCCCATCACCATCGGCCCGCCGCGAGAGCGGCCGATGGCATCGAGTTCGTCGATAAAGATAATACAGGGGGCTTTTTGGCGGGCCTGTTCGAATAAATCGCGAACTCGCGCGGCACCGACACCGACGAACAGTTCGATAAATTCAGAGCCGCTGATGTTGAAAAACGGCACGCCGGCTTCGCCCGACACAGCCCTCGCCAGCAAGGTTTTACCGGTTCCGGGCGGACCGACCAACAATGCACCTTTCGGCATGCGCCCGCCGAGTTTTTGAATTTTTTCCGGGGCTTTAAGAAATTCGATCGATTCTTTCAGCTCCTGTTTCGCACTCTCGCTACCGGCAACATCGTCGAACGTGATTTTCGGTTGCGTTTCCGGATGTATCTTGATTTTGTTACCGATATTCAAAAAGCCGCGCCCGGCCGGTCCGCCGCCGGCCATGCGCCGAAATAGCCAGGACCAGATCGCGACTAAAATCAACATCGGAATGATCCAATTGAATAGGATATTGCCAAGCCAACTTTCTCCGCTTCTAACGATGTAGTCGACGTTATGCTCGGCGAGCGTCTCGGCGAGATGTTCATCCCACAGAGGAATGGTCATGAAGTGTTGGGGAGAATCTGACGGGGTGTCGGGTTTGATCAGGCCGGTAATCGTTTTCTCAGTGACCACGGCACGTTGAATTTTGTTATTCTTAACCAATTCGAGAAATTGGTTGTAGGGTAGTTCGTCTTTTTGCAGTTCGTTAGCCTGATTGAAGATCGACAAAATCATTAACACGCCCAGGCCGATCAACAAATAGCGTGTCAATTTATCGTTCTTATCGGGCTTTTCCGGCGCATTGATTTCTTTTTCCGGCTCGAGCTTAAATAATGATCGATAAAGACCGGTCATCGTTGTTTTGAGCGACTTCAGTAATTGAACCAGAAACCCGGTCAATATTTGCAGGAAATTATCGGAATTTTGCTTGTCCATAGTGATGACCTCGAATAACGGACGAAATGGTTCAACTGTCTATTTCCACATAGTACCACTCAAATTATTACGCTCAACTTTTAAAAATTAGCGTTTATTATGTATAACCGATGAGGATGTCGGTGTATACCTTTCGCACTTCAAATTTCGGCAGTGCTAGAGTAGGCGCCTGGGTGTCCGACAAAGGCTTTGCCAGCATGGATCTGGCATAGCGCCAATATTATCAATGGCGCCCCAGCATCATACTCGCTGGAAGAAATTTTGAAGAAGCTAAAGAATTAATCGATAGAGGTATCGCCGCCGATTATACGCATCCGAAAGGATCGGCCTATTTGCTGCAAACAAAGGATAAGGCACGCAGTTCGCACGCTGCATTATTTCCGGGGATAAGCGAGAATTTTAACGGCATATGGCCGGTTCATTTCCTTACCTGATTAGCAAGTTTCTTCAGCTAAAGCCCAAAAACCGGCATATCCCTAGCAGGACGGGGTTTGCAACCCCGTCCTAAACGTTTTGACTTTGGCCGAAGTTAGCCGAAATGTTTAGGGCAAACCGAAACGTTGGGGACGGGTTAAATAACCCGTCCCGCAGAAGTGGCTACGACTGGCCACTGCTCGGACAATTGGCTTCAGCAAGCTGAAGCATCTTGCTAATCAGGTTTCCTTAAGAGCGAATTTATACCCTTTGCTGGTCAAATTTCGGCGCCGAAGAGTCAGCGTCCATGTAGGCTCTGTGACAGCATCCCTGCTGTCACAGCCTTTGCCGAACACCCCGGCGCCTCCATGTGTCAATGCCGAAATTTGAAGTGCGATGGGTATATCAAGGATAAGTCCGATGTGATGTTTTATTTTACCGGCCTGCCCTACGTTCCTCGCATACAAGGCTCTATGCCATATCCATGCTAGTCCGATGGCTCCTCGGGCACTACCGAAACTGGCAATACGATAGTCATAACTCGAACCATTGAACGACAAATCGACAGGCCTTCACATTTGTAAAATTATTCGATGCCTTATCGTCCTTCGAACAAGGCCCGCAGACGATTCAATTGCTCTTCGCTCCAACCTTTAGGTTCGGTCAAGGCCAGCCATGCATCGATGTAATGTTTAGCGGCAAAAACATGACCGAACCCCGGCGGCGTAGACCCGACCGCCATGTCGGCCGCCAATTGCAGCATCGTGACAACCGGATACCATCTTAGATACGGCGAGACGTCCGGCCCTCTGGGAGCTTGCATCCATTCCGGCTCTCGAAAGAACGCATGGCTATCGAAAAACGTTATCGGGTCGCTGGCATATTGCAGATAAGCGATTCTAAAAGGTCCCCACGGCGTACTATCGTCATTTAATCCCGTATATTGATTCATGAATCTAATCACCGCGCCATCTCGAAAACGAGGTAGCCATACCGGAGAGTCGGGATCCCTTTCTTGCGTCACTTTGCGCCAGGTTTCGCTACGAAATGGCGGACCGCTCCATAATGCTCCATCGAATGGGTCTTGAATGATGTCGTACACATCGAAAGAACGATCGGAATTCAGCGCGCCCAAGCTCAGCCCGTGTAAATACAATTTCGGTCGGTGGTCGCTAGGCAAGTTCGTCCAATAGACATAAACTTTTTCGAACAGCGCTCTAGCCATTTCCGCACCGTACTCCCCTTCGGTTATCAACGACAAGGCGCTGGGCAAATACGAATATTGCGCGGTGACCGTCGCGATGTCGCCTCGATGTAAATATTCGACGGTATCCAGTGCGGCCGGGTCTATCCAACCGGTACCCGTGGGCGTCACCAACAACAAAACCGAACGGTCGAAGGCATTGACGCGTTTCAGCTCTTGCAAAGCCAATTCGGCTCTTTCTTCCGGCGTATTCGCCGCATTCAACCCGACATAGATGCGCACGGGCTCAGGCACCGGCTCACCGAAAAAATCGCTCAACGCTTGAGCTGTCGGGCCTGAAGACATAAATTTACGCCCTTGCCTTCCCAAGTCCGACCAAGCGATCAAGGAGGCTTCGCTACCGGTCTTCATCGGATCGTCGGGACGCTCCAAATCATCCTGAATCAGCGCGTCTAATTGTTGATAAGAATTGTTCGTCGCGCGTAAGAACAAAGAAACAACCACGCCATCGATAACCGACCAAAACAACATTCCAGCTGCCAGTATGCTTATCGCATGCGCGACATGATCGGATATGTAGCGCGCTAGCCTTAGAGACAAAAATTGAAACGTCCTCCGAAACAATCGAGCAAACTGTATTAATACGCCAAAAACGAGTAAGGTCATCAAGGCAATACCATAAGAAGGCATCGCACCCTCCGGCATCATCCCCATCATTGAGCGCAAATCGTCTTGCCATTGCGAAGCCTGCCAAAGAAAGGCGATTGCAACGATCGAACAGACGCCCGATGCAACAATCCTAAAAATTCTGATTGCATCGCGACCAGGCAACGGCAACTCGACATAATCCCAAAACCATCGACCGAAAACACCAAGCGCGTATCCCGCCGTAAAAGACAAACCGGAAATCACCCCTTGAAACAAAAAAGAACGAGGCACTAGACTTGGTGTAAGCGAAAATGCGAAAAAAAGCGTCGCCAGCAATAAGCCGGGTATGGAAAAGCCGAAGCTTAATTTGGTAATCAATTCGTCAATCTTGCGCATAGTAAAATCTTGAGCCGGAAAAAGTTATCATTTCGAAAAAATACGTCATCATTGAGGTTCGATTATAAAGCACTCACCTCAGCCTTCAATTCAACCTTGGTTTCAACTATTGGGAGCACGCTCTTACTCCTATTTGCGAGCGAAAAAGCGTCTAATAATCTGAAAGCTATAGTTACCCATCGGCTTTTAATCCACTCCGGCCAACAATACCCGATTAATTACCGTATAATCATACAGTTACAATAATCACTTAATAAAAATCCGCAGCACCCTATTTGATGCGGCATTTTTGAACATCGTTAGCTAATCGACATGGCAAGAAGAAGACAGAAAAAACATCGCTTTTTACTCGCTACATTCATCACGTTTTTTAGAGTTGGTAAAAAATATCCGCGCATTAGCGTACTGACCCTACTCCCTCTAATTGGCGGCTACAGTTATGAAGTCATGCTGGCTAGGCCCGACATGGCATTTCAAGGCGTCCCGCAAACTCAAGTCTGGTATCAGCCGCTGACTTGGTCGAGGGTATTTCGCAATGATGGATTCATGGTCGGATACTCAGACATTCGTGGCAATCCACTTTGGGTAATCTATCAAGTCACCACGATTAAAAACAATGCGACACCCCATAAACGGCCGCAAACATTCAGCACCGATTGGCGCAGCCTGACGCGTATCAGCCATCAAGACTATACCCGAAGCGGTTTCGACCGAGGCCACATGGCGCCTAACTATGCCATCAGCAGGCTCTATGGCAAACAAGCGCAATTAGATACGTTTTTAATGACCAACATTACCCCTCAAAGACCCAATCTAAATCAAAAAGTTTGGCAGCGATTGGAAGCCGTTGAAGTCGACTACTTTACCAAATTGCATCGACGCGTCTGGGTAATAACCGGCCCCGTATTTTCGAATCCTCTGAATCGATTGAAGAGCAGCTGGAAAGTGGAAATACCGGATGCTTTTTATAAAATTTATGCCGCGGAAACAAGTTCCGGAATCAAAATGTTGGCGTTCCTGGTCCCGCAAACGGTGCGAGGCAATGAGCCTTTAACCGATTTTATCGTCTCCGTTGACACTATCGAAGAATTAACCGGCTTGGACTTTTTTCATGAGTTAGACGACCCATTGGAAGATAAGTTAGAGGCAGCCATCAATCCGAAACCCTGGAAATTAAATTCGGTTGCTCGCTTGCCGTCACGCTATTAAGGATTTGGGCATCAATAAACCCATCGTATACCTATCGTAGATCAAAATTCGGCACCGGGGTGCCCGTCAAAGGACGCCGTGAATACATCCATGTAGGCTCTATGCCAGCTCCATGCTGGCAAAGCCTTAGCCGAGCACCCCGGCGCCTCCTAAGAAACTGCCGAAAATTGAAGTGCGAAAGGTATAGATCAAAATTAGGCGCCGAAGTGGACGAAAGCTCTATACAAGCGCTTAACAAGTTATTGAATTAACTTCTTATCCTTCACGACCTTCATGGTGAAATGCTTTTTCTAGGATTAAAGTTCCTGATTAGCAAGTTTCTTCAGCTAAAGCCCAAAAACCAGCATATCCCTAGCAGGACGGGGTTTGCAACCGCGTCCTAAACGTTTTGACTTTGGCCGAAGTCAGCCGAAATGTTTAGGGCAAACCGAAAAGTTGGGGACGGGTTAAATAACCCGTCCCGCAGAAGTGGCTAAGACTGGCCACTGCTTGGACAGTTGGCCTCAGCAAGCTGAAGCATCTTGCTAATCAGGTTAAAGTTTACTATCTCAACGATCAAAAAAGCGCTATAGTCAGACTCTCCCCATTCTGACTTCAGGAGACACTCATGACAAACACCGAAATCGATAACGACGCCGTGATCAAAGTGCTGAATAACATTCTGGAAGCGGAACTGGCGGGCGTGGTTCGTTATACGCATTATGCCTTGATGGTTGTCGGCTACAATCGAATTCCCATCGTTTCCTGGATGCGCGGCCAAGCGAATGAATCGTTACTCCATGCCAACGAAGCCGGAGAAATGATTACCCATTTGGACGGGCATCCCTCTTTGGGAATCGGCCCGTTACTGGAAACGCATCGCCACGATATCGGCGCCATTCTCCGGGAATCGTTGGATCATGAAGCATCGGCACTGGCCGAATATCATCGTTTATTGGAGTTGGTCGACGGCCGTAGCGTTCTGCTCGAGGAATATGCGCGCCGAATGATCGCCCAGGAAGAAATTCATGTGGGCGAGGTGCGAAAAATGCTAAGTAAACCAAGCGAATAATCCATCGCTGTTAGCTCATTTGCATAATAACCATGACAATCGGAAGTTCGGCCGGGCGAATTGAAAGCGACGCACTGGGCTCCATTGAAGTCCCCGCCGACAAATACTGGGGAGCGCAAACACAGCGATCCCTACGCTATTTCGCGATCGGCGACGAACGATTACCGCGACCGTTGATCCGCGCCCTCGGGATCGTCAAACGTTGTGCGGCTTTGAGCAATATCGCCCAAAACAAGCTGGATGTAAATCTCGGCCGCGCGATCGTCGATGCGGCACATGAAGTCATCGACGGCGCACTGGATGAACACTTTCCGCTGGCGATCTGGCAAACCGGCTCCGGCACGCAATCCAATATGAATGCCAACGAAGTGATCGCCAACCGGGTCAACGAACGCCTGGGCGGCGCGCTCGGTTCGAAATCGCCGGTTCACCCCAACGATCACTGCAACCTCAGCCAGTCTTCGAACGATGTGTTTCCAAGCGCGATGCATATCGCAGCGGTCGAACAACTCCAATGTCTACTGATCCCGTCATTGCAGCGCTTGCAAAAAACGCTGTCCGATAAATCTCAGGCATGGGCCGACATCATTAAGATCGGACGCACGCATCTGCAAGATGCGACGCCGCTGTCATTGGGCCAGGAGTTTTCCGGTTACGCGACCCAAGTTCAACTCAGCATCGAACGGCTACAGGACAGTCTCAAACGCCTGTATCCTCTCGCGCAAGGCGGTACCGCAGTCGGAACGGGCTTGAATTCGAGCCAGGGTTTTGCCGAACTATTCGCCGACGAAGTCGCTAAATTCACCGGGCATCCTTTCACATCCGCCGCCAACAAATTCGAAGCGATGGCCGCGCACGACGCACTGGTGGAACTATCCGGCGTGTTGAACTGCATCGCGGTCAGCCTTAATAAAATCGCTAACGACATTCGCCTCTTGAGTTCCGGTCCGCGCTCGGGACTCGGTGAACTGATTTTGCCGGCAAACGAACCCGGCTCGTCGATCATGCCGGGCAAAATCAATCCGACCCAATGCGAGGCATTGACGATGGTTTGCGCACAAGTCATCGGCAACCATACGACGGTAACCTTGGCCGGCGCGCAAGGTCATCTGGAACTCAATACCTTCAAGCCGGTGATGATTTATAACGTGCTGCAATCGATACGCCTTCTCCGCGATGCGGCGCATAGTTTTACCGAACATTGTGTGGCAGGCATACAACCGAATGCCGAGCGGATAGCGGAGTTAATGGAGCAATCGCTGATGCTGGTCACCGCACTGGTTCCGCAGATCGGCTACGACAAGGCCGCACAAATTGCCAAAACGGCTTTGCAAAACGGCACGACGCTTCGCGAAGAGGCCATTGCCGGCGGTCTGGTGAGTGCCGAACAGTTCGATGCGATCGTCCGGCCGGAACAGATGATCGCCCCCAAATGAATCATCCTTTTTAATATCTATAACAAGCGGGAGAAAAACCATGCATGTAACCTACGAACAAGCAGAGAAAGCGATTGCGGCAGCCATCGCAGAGGCCAACAAAATCGGCACGCAAATGTGTATCGCCGTGGTCGATTCAGGCGCCGATTTGAAAGCGTTCACCAGAATGAACGGCGCGTGGGTCGGCAGCATCGACATTGCCCTCAAAAAAGCCAAGACCGCCTGTTTCTTCGGCATGAACACCGGACAAATCGGTCAGCTATCGCAACCGGGCGGACCGCTTTACGGAATCGAACACTCCAACGACGGCTTAATCACCTTTCCCGGCGGCGTCCCGATTGTCGATGAAGATGGTGTTTTGATCGGCGCGATCGGCGTCAGCGGCAGTTCGGTGGAGAACGATCATCAAGTTGCCAAAGCCGGCGTCGATGTGATCGGCCTCGCCGATTTACCGTCGCACCCTTGGCGGACCTGAAGCCCATCGATTATAAAAAAAGTATCGGCAGACAATTCCATGCCTAACGAACCAAAACTCTTCGACGACACGCCGCAATGGGTTTGCCTCGAATGCGGTTATAACATGATCGGCGAAATGCCCGAGGTTTGTCCGTTCTGCGGAGCCCGGCATGATCGCTTTTTATCATGGGTTGAGGCCGAAAAAACCTATCGAGTGACCGCACGACCGGTCAACGAATATGTCGGTCAACTACTTTCGGTGCCGAAATTGGGCCTGGAACATGCGGCCTATCGAATCGAAACCGACCAAGGCGCGGTCTGGATCGACGCACCCTCGGCTTTCAACCGGGATTTGTCGCCGGTGCGCGCCATCTTGTTCACGCATCATCATTTCATGGGCGCGTCGAATCAATACCGAAAGCTCTGGAATGCCGAAGTGCGCATGCACGACTTGGACGCGCGGCATCCGTTGGCGGCCTCGTTCGATGTCGATCTGCGCTTTACCGGCGACTCTATCGCCTACGGCATCGAAGCCTTCCATACCGGCGGACACACGCCCGGATTCACTTTTTATATTTACCGTGACGTACTGTTCATCTGCGACTATGTCTTTTTGACCGATGCGGGGATGCGTTTCAATCCGTTCGGGCCCGAGCAGGAAACTCTACTGCGCGCGCGCCGCATTTTTGAAGTCGTCGAAACCAGAAAGTTAGAAACGGTCTGCGGCTATAACTCTGTGATGAAATTTGCCGAATGGTTACCTCGATTCGAAAAGCTTGCTAACAGTTCGTAAATGAGAGTATTGATAAAGAATCCCGAAAGAGCGCGAATCTGTTGCCGGTAATTTTTGATAAAGGTACACGATGCAGACGAAGAATGCGGCCGATACATGCCGTGAAATTAAAAATAGCGATCGACGAGATGGACTAATCCGTAATTACTGTGAAAGTTCGTAGATATAGACCCTTTATCTAATTTTTCGATATACGGCGCTCGACAGAGCAAATGCCGGTTCCGGAGAGGGTGCGGTTGCTCGACCGACAGGCGTCGGCGGCAGGGAAATCCGCCGTCGAGCCTACATGGATGTATTCACGGCGTCCTGTCGGGCGAGTGACCGTACCCTCCCCACCAGAGAACTTTCATTTGCCGGGGCGATGGCTAGACCTTCATGGACGTTACTGTGAAAGTTCGCAGATTCTACTCCCTTTTGATCGAAAAACCGTCTAAGAATAAAAGGTATGGGATGTGTCCATCGAGGACCGCCATGAATCTTCGTTCCTACGCTCTGCGCTCATCGTTATCCACAAATATCGGCAAACTTGCTAAACAGAGGTCGTCGTATACCTGGAAACGGTACTGTTTGATAAATCTGCGAATATTGCACATCAGTGGCTTCGAAATCGGGATCTGGGTATCGCGCGCTCCCAAGGAGCATCCAGTTCCCTTGTGAGAGCGACGCCTTGTGCGTCCGCGTTCAGCGCTTCCCGCCGAGCAACGAGCCCATGATGCCGCGTACGATTTGGCGGCCGAGCTGCGAGCCGATGGTTCTCGCGGTGCTCTTGATCAGCGCCTCGCCGACGCTTTGCCGATTCGATGTGCCGGTCCGTCTCGTTGCCGACGCCTTGAGATCGCGCGCGGCCTGCGCCTGAAATGCCTGCTGTTCGGCTTTGTGCTTCAGCATTTCGTAAGCCGATTCGCGATCGACCATTTGATCGTAACGTCCTTTGAACGGCGAGCGACCGATCAGTTCGTTGCGTTGATCTTCGGTGAGCGGGCCTATTTTCGACTCGGGCGGCCGGATCAACGTGCGCTCGACCGGGGTCGGGCTGCCGTCCTTGTTCAGCACCGACACCAAGGCTTCGCCGGTCTTCAGCTCTTGCAACACGGTTTCGGTATCGAAGCCAGGATTGGCCCTGAACGTTTGCGCGACACTTTTCAGTACCTTGCGATCGGCCGGCGTAAATGCTCGTAGCGCATGCTGGATTTTCAGCCCCATCTGACCGAGTATCGGCGCCGGAATATCTAGCGGACTTTGACTAATGAAATAGACGCCGACGCCTTTAGAACGGATTAAGCGAACGATTTGTTCGATCTTGTCGAGCAAGACTTTCGGTGCCTGATTGAACAACAGATGCGCTTCGTCGAAAAACAACACCAGCTTCGGCCTATCGCCATCGCCCACTTCGGGTAAGGTTTCGAACAGTTCCGACAACATCCACAGCAGAAAGGTCGCATACAGCCGCGGCGATTTCGTCGTCAACTCGGTCGCGTCGAGAATGCTAATCACACCGTTGCCGGAAAAATCGGTCCTGCGAAAATCATCGAGCTCGACCGCTGGTTCGGCAAAGAAATGTTCTGCGCCTTGTTCCTCGAGCACCAACAGCCGTCGCTGTATCGCACCGATGCTTGCCGATGTGATGTTCCCGTATTGTTTGGACAGTGCCGCTGAGTTTTCGCCCATCCAATTCAACATCGCGCGCAAATCTTTAAGGTCCAGTAATAACAACCCTTCGTCGTCGGCGATTTTAAAGCCGCTATAAATCACGCCGGTTTGCGTGTCGTTCAATTCCAACAGATTGCTGAGCAGCAAAGGGCCTAAATCGGACATCGTCGTACGCACCGGATGCCCGTTTCGGCCGAACAAATCCCAAAAGACCGAGGGATTTCCCCGGAATTGGAAGTCGGCAATCCCGATTCCCGTCACGCGTTCGGTAATTTTTTCGTGTGCTTGCCCTGCCGTCCCGATTCCCGACAAGTCTCCTTTGATATCGGCCAAGAATACCGGAACGCCCAGTCTCGAAAAACCTTCCGCCAAAACTTGCAGGGTTACGGTCTTGCCCGTCCCAGTTGCCCCGGAAATGACGCCGTGACGATTCGCCATCGCGGCATCCATCAAGAGCTGGCCGTTGGCCGTTCCTCCGATCAACACTGTTTTCATTGTAAACTCCTTAACCGACTCAAGTTGCGGTCATGCTACCACACGCGCTGAATCAGCCATAAGCGGGCAATGGCCGGAATGTCAAATCGCTCATTGGCCGAGATAGCGCCGAATATCCACTGCATCGACCTGCTCAGTGCGCAGGTAACGTTTTGCGTACTCCAAATAGGCGCCGCTACGCAAGAAAAGCTCGAAAACATCACGGTCCACATGCTGTTCTTGCACCATTCGATGTAGTATATCGAGCGCGGCGCTGATCGGCTTTGCATCTTTATACGGTCGATCGGCCGCTGTCAATGCTTCGAAAATGTCGGCCAACACCATAATACGCTCCGGAATTGAAAGATCTTTGGCGATCAGCATGCGCGGATAACCGCGCCCATCTAGCGTTTCATGATGAGTAGAAGCATAGCGCGGCACCTGGAGCAAATCTTCGGGCAACGGCAATTTATCGAGCATTTTGATCGTGCTGATCATGTGCTCGTTAATCTTGAAGCGATCTTCTTCGGTCAAGGTACCTCGTGATACAGTGAGATTGTGCAATTCGCCCAGATTGTAAAGATGTTCCGGTATCGCCATCTTTATGCCCAAGCGCTCATCATGGATGTTGTTGCGCAGGCGCTTGATGATGTGCCAAGGCTTATCCGCCAATAGTGGCTCCGTGACCGGCAGCGGTGTTTGCTCCTCGGGATAGCGTGCAACTTCGATCGGAGATAAGCCTAATCGGTCGTCGAAATGCCGCCGCCAAGTGATGCGAGCCAATTGATTCAGCCTATCGATATCGGCCTCGCTCATGCTTTCACCGCCCAAATTGCAGTTGGCAACAAAGGCAAAATCCTCTTGTAATTGTCGTTGGCGTTGCTCTAATTCATGACGATTTCGTTTCTCATCACTCGGCGCGTTCAAGTACTGCTTCCAATAGTCGATTTCGGCATCGCGCCACAACACTTCGAAGCGCATGCGGATTTCGTGAATGCGGTTATAAATCGTCTCAAGCTTGGTGCTTTTATCGATGATGTGCTCAGGCGTCGTAATCTTGCCGCAGTCGTGCAGCCAAGCTCCGATACGGAATTCGCGCCAGGCATCTTCGTTACCGAAACCGAATGTATCGAATGGCGGTCGACGACTCTCTTCGGCTTTTTGCGCCAACAAGATTGCCAGCTCCGGAACCCTCGCACAGTGCCCCGCCGTATAGGCCGACTTGTCATCGATGGCTTGGGCGATCAATTGGATGAACGATTCCATCAATTCTTCCCGTTCTTTGGCATGCTGCCGTATCGAATGCGCCATAGTCATCATCGAACCCGATAACTCATCGATTTCGATAATATGGCTTTCCATCGGATCGAGTTCGCCGTATCGGCGCCGTTTAATCTTTTCGTTTTCCAGAGCGAGATGCTTGATCGGCTTAACAATCAACGAGGCCAGCCAAAATGCAAGCGGCAACAATAACAAAAGGCAGCCGCTGGTAATCAATAACACGGCATTGACTTGAGCAACGGCAGGGGCTAGCACGGCGGATTCCGGCGTAATCACGGCAAAAAAGTCGGCCGCCCGATGATTTTGGCCAATGGCCTGCACATAGACGAAGTGAGGCTCGCCATCGAGCTCCATTTTATGCAGTTGATTGAGGTCGGTCGACTTCGAAGCCAAACTGATGAGTTCTTGGAATGGGACCATGGCATCCTGAGCAATGTCCCTTTCCGCATCGACCAGCCAGCGCGCATTTAACCAACTGTGCTGCTGTTCGCCTAAATTATCCAGAGCCAAGTTAATCAACTCGATAACTTCTTTTAGTTGCGGCCGCACTACAAAGTGCAGACTGTTGGGAATGCTTGATTCCCCCCAATCCAACTCCTCATAGATCGCGACATCATCGAAGAAAAATTGCCGTGTCGTATAATGCAGGATTGCGGCAGTATCGAGCCCGGCATCGACCTCGCCTCGCCGCACCGCATCGAATAATCCCCGAACGCCATCGACTTCGACAATGTCGATGTCCGGAAACATTTGCTTGAAAGAAGCGATGATGGACCACCCGGCCGGTATTGCAAGCCGTTTTCCCTGCAATTGTCGGATTGATGTAACAGGCGTTTGATCCTTGCGCATCAGAATACCATCCGATGGCTCGGCAAAGGCCTTGCTCAATATACCTAAAGCGGCGTTTTGTTCGGTACCGACCACCGGCTGCAAAATATCGATCTGACCGGTACGATACATCGCGACCAGCTGAGGCCAGCTATAACCGTTGACATAGTCGAACTGCAAGCCGGTCATTTGCTCGATCATCGATAATACGTCGATAGCATAGCCGAATGGTTCGCCGGCGATGACAAAATCGAACGGCGGCCAATCGAGCTCGTTCGATACCGTCAATATGGGATTTTTCTCTACCAATTGCCGCTGTTCATCGTTAAGTACGAGGGGCTCGACTTTCGGCATCACAGTCGGCGGCATTCGACTTTCACTAGAGGCAATGATTTCGCCACTGCCTTGATAGAGATAAATGCGGCTATCTTTGCTCAACATTTGTTCATTGAGCTTATCGGACATAGCAGACAACGCAATATCGACCGCCAGAACCGCATCCTGACCGGCAATCCGCATCGAATAAGTCTGGCCTGGCGCTTGAAGATGTTGAAATTGATAGGGAGCGGTTTTATGGACTTTGCCCAATTTGGCTTGTATATACCACGGTCGCTTGCTGGCTAAATAGTCGCTCCGCTCTGTTCGGCTGGTTCGGAGATTAAATTGCTCGTCATAATAGAGAAATTCCCGAGTTCGCCGATCGCCTTTGCCCAAGACCGTGATAACGACCCACCTGTCCTGCGGCAATGCCCGTAATTGCATGCGCACGGCTTCGCTCGTATTCAGATTGATCAGCTCGTAAAAGTCGCCATCGCCAAAACCGATATAAGCGGCATAGAACAAAGGGTTTTCATCGAGCACTTCGGCAAAGATGTCGCGTGTTCGCTCCGTAACTCGGCCTTCGCTCAGAATATCGGGATTACCGGCCAGTATGCGCGTGGCATCAAGCGCGCGTCGATCCATGGCCGTCAAATATTCACTCGTACTCGCTGCGGATTGGCGATAGGTTATCAGAGTCGATTCGACCGCCAATGAGCTCGTAAAATAAAATTGCAAGCTAATGGCGACAATCACGGTCAGCGATGTCATCAATAAAAACAGACTGACAACAGTGATTTTGATAGAAAACTTAAACTGCTTGTTTTTCTGCGATATTGTCATTATTCCCTTCGTGAACCGTTGGTATTGCTTTCATCAAAAACGCCGTCATCATGTATCGACAAAGGTATACCTTTCGTGGATCAAAATTCGGCGCAGGGGTGTCCGTCAAAGGACGCCGTGAATACATCCATGTAGGCTCTATGCCAGCATCCATGCTGGCAAAGCCTTTGTCGCACACCCCAGCGCCTCCTTAGACACTGCCGAAATTTGATTAGCAAAGGGTATATCAGCGCGGAGTAAAACAGTCTAGGAACGCCAGTCAGTATCGGAAGAATAATGAAAAATTTGCCGGCCGCCGAAATTCTTTTTTACGCCTGCGTTATTGAACCGGATAACCCAACGGCAACAGATACAATGGACGTTGATCTTTGGGCAGTTTAAGGGCTTCCGCTACACGCTTATCGTTGAACGCACCAATCGGCACGCCGGCCAGCCCTTGAGCAGTTGCTTGCAGCAATAGATTCTGTGCCGCATGACCAACTTCGATCGGGACATAAAGATTCGCGCGCTCTCGATATTTGATGGAGGTCCTTTCGAAAACGGCGGTAAAAACAAAAACGGCCGGCGCCGAGCCGACTGAGTCTTGATCCAGCGCGGCTTTTTGCAATTCCGATCGACGGTCACCTTCGACAGTGCGTTTGAGCTCATGACGCTCAGGAATATAGCGATAAATTCCGGCCGGCAGTACGACATAAGTTTCTAGCGGATACAACGCACCGGCCGAAGGCGCCGCACGTAGGCCGCCCTTTGTATCGGTAATGCCTTGCGCCGCCCAAAGCAATTGCCCGATCTGCTCGATCGATAAAGTTTTTGCCGCAAACGCCCGTATTGAGCGTCGTGCGGCGATGCTTTGTTCCAGCGACATCGAACCGACAACTTTCGCTTGCGGCAGATGTATCGTTTCGTCAAAAGCGATCGCTTGCGAGAAAAGCACCATCGGGATCAATCCTATCGAGTTCACGGCTTGCACCTCAGTAGTCGTCTAGATCCAATTTAGTGTAGCATTTCGGCAAGTTTTCAATGCGGATTTAGACCCATGCAACCGGTACAAGACATACTGAACCGCATCCGATGGGACGAACATTGGAAGGGCGACGAATTCAAGATCGGCTATTACGACCGGATCGAAGACAGACTGATCGTTGTAGCGTTCAACGAAATCCGTTTCCCGAAGGGCGATCATTTTACATTCGAGGTTATCGACCAAGACGGCGAATTGCATTCGGTGCCCTATCACCGCGTCAAGGCGATCTTCCGCAACGGCGACCTGATTTGGCATCGCAAACATTAGAATTCCAGATCGGGTCAGCGATAGCATCACCCGATTTTTTTTAGGCTATGTTCGCGTTAGCAGTTGAAACGGTTTTCCTTCCTACTAAATAAACCATTTAGGAACTAGTCAATGATTGCTTTCCAATACACTGAGCGTGGAAGATGGTACGATTACTCGCTTGACAGGACGCCGTGAATACGTCCGTGTAGGCGTGACGGCGGCTTTCCCTACCGCCGACACCTGTCAATCGAGCAACCGTACCCTCCTTTCAACCATTAGCGTCATATTGAAAAAAGGAAAGTTATTCAGAGTTGTATCCTGGAGTTTCATGTTGGCTTTAAGTTCAAAAGTATCAACTATTAACGCGAACATAGCCTTTTTTTACGGGATGTGTCGGGTTATGGCTATTACCTAACCCGACCTACGCCTAACTCTCGTCGCACTTTTCGCCCGGCATCGCTTTAAACATATCGCAGTGATCGAAATCGCATTCGGCTTCGAGCCACATTGCGTTAATGATGCCAAATGCGCAAGCGAAGCCGACGCCCAATATCCAACTGAAATACCACATAATAAATTCCTCGATTCGGTTTTAAAGCAAGCACCGTTTGTCTGTCACATCCGATGCGCCCCGCAAAATGTGCGCAATGCCGTAATCTACATTTAATTTTTTCGGGCAACTAAAGTTAAATACGATCTTGACGGAATGTTCATAGTTTTGCGAAATTGTTCTCAATCCAGTACTCAGCAAGTCATTTTGCCATGATCGATAAAACTCTGATTCCGCATTGGGAACACTTCGAACATAAAGCCGATATCGGTATTCGCGGTATTGCGCCTGCGCTCGCCGCAGCTTTCGAGCAGGCCGCGCTGGCGATGACCTCGGTCATCTGCGATCCCGACTTGATTCTAGAACATCAATCGGTCGAAGTATCCTGTCAAGCGGACGATATCGAATTCTTATTTCTGGATTGGATCAATGAATTGATTTATCTGATGGCTGTCAAAGGCTTATTGTTCAAGCGGTTTCAGGTCGAGATCAATGGCAACTTTCTAATTGCGACGGCTTCCGGCGAACCGGCCGATCCCGCCAAACACCAACCCGCCGTCGAAATCAAGGGCGCGACCTTGACCGAACTTGCCGTGCGCCAAACCGAAGACGGGCTTTGGCTGGCTCAGTGCGTGGTGGATGTATGAATACGGCAATTTACTTCCACATTCTGCATAAAAGGTAAAATCGATGGACCTCAAACAATTCATTCAACGCGATGAAACTTGCTGGGAAATCCCGGCGAAAGGCGCGATGCGAGTGCCGGCAATTATTTATGCCGATGCCTCGCTGTTGCAAGCGATGGACCAGAAAGTCCATGAACAGATCTGCAATGTCGCGGCGCTACCGGGCATCGTCGAGGCGGCCTATGCGATGCCCGACGCGCATTGGGGCTACGGTTTTCCTATCGGCGGCGTCGGGGCGTTCGATGCGGACCAAGGCGGTGTGATTTCTGCCGGCGGCGTCGGCTTCGACATCTCCTGCGGCGTTCGCACATTGCATACCGGCCTGACGATGAACGACTTGCAAGGCGTCAAAAAAGACCTAGCCGACGAACTCTACCGCACCGTGCCGGCCGGGGTCGGCAGCCGAGGCCGCATTCATTTGAATCACGACGAAATGCGCGCGATGCTGACCGGCGGCGCGCAATGGGCCGTCGATCAGGGCTTCGGCGAAGCACGCGATCTCGAATTCACCGAGGAACGCGGCCGCGTCGACGGCGCCGAACCGCGCGATGTATCGCCGCGCGCTCGCGAACGGCAAAAAGACGAAATGGGCACGCTCGGCTCCGGCAACCATTATCTCGAAGTACAGCGTGTCGTCGAAATTTTCGATCAGGAGGTCGCCGAAGCCTACCGGCTCAAGATCGATGCGATCGTGATCAGCATTCATTGCGGTTCCCGAGGACTGGGGCATCAAATCGGCACCGAGTTCTTGAAAGACATGGCGCTCGCGGCGTCCCAATACCATATTGCTCTACCCGACCGCGAACTGGCCTGCGCGCCGCTGAATTCGCCGCTGGGCAAGCGCTATCTCGGCGCGATGCGCGCCGGCATCAATTGCGCGCTCGCGAACCGACAAATCATCACGCATTTGACGCGCCAAGCGATGAACGAAATTTTTCCGGGCATTTCAATCGACCTGCTCTACGACGTCTCGCATAATACCTGCAAACAGGAACGCCATATCGTCGGAGGTGTGACGCAGACAGTCTTCGTCCATCGCAAAGGCGCGACGCGTGCCTTCGGTCCCGGCCATCCCGACTTGCCTACCGAATACCAATCTGTCGGCCAACCGGTCTTGATAGGCGGCTCGATGGGCACGAGTTCCTATATTTTGTGCGGCACCAAACAGGCCGAGCAACGCTCGTTCAGTTCGGCCTGCCACGGCGCGGGACGAGCGATGAGCCGCCGCCAGGCCACAAAACAGTGGCACGGACGGGCGTTGGTCGATCAATTGGCCGAACAAGGCATTCTGATTCGCAGCCCATCATTACGAGGCGTCGCCGAAGAGGCGCCGGCCGCTTACAAAGACGTCAGTGCGGTCGTCGACTCCGCCGATAAGGCTGGTCTTGCGAAAAAAGTCGCGCGCCTCGAGCCTGTCATTTGCATCAAGGGCTGACCAAGCTTTATATCGGCACCAGCGGTTGGTGCTACAGACACTGGCGCGACTGTTTCTATCAAAAGACAACACAAAAAGCTTGGCTCAAGTTTTATTCCGAACGATTCAACGCCATCGAAATCAACGGCACCTTCTATCGGCTGCAAAAAACGTCGACATTCGAAAAATGGTATGCCTTGCCGCTGGCCGAAAAACTGTCGGCCATACTTTGGCAATTGCCTCAGCCGTTAAAAAAGACCTCGACCGATTGTACGGTTTTGTTGAGGCATCGAAACAATCGGCGAAAACGATTGCCGAATACTGACAACAAGGCCGAACCGTACACGTTTATTTCAACAATGATGCCGAGTGCGCCTCGCCATTCAATGCATTGACTCTGCAAGCCCTATTGCAGCATCGGTCCTGGATTTATACCTTTCGCACTTAAAATTTCGGCGATGCTTAAAGAGGCACCGGGGTGATCGACAAAGGCTTTGCCAGCACGGATGCTGGCATAGAGTCTACATGGACGTATTCACCCAACACCTAAATTCCATAGCCCATTGGCTATGGTTAACTATCTTGGATAATTTAGGTGCTGGGTTCACGGCGTTCTTTGACGGTCACCCCGGCGCCGAATTTTGATCTACGGGGTATAACTCAATTCAATAACTCCGCGCTCTATTTTTTCAACCGAAAACTGTTCGCTCGGTTATCATATTCCGCCATAGTTGTTGATGTTGGTTTTGCATGAAAACGAGGTTTTTTATTTTTTTTGTGTTGCTCTGGTTGGGACTTAACGGTATTTCGCTATTACTTCAAGTCTATAATGCTCAAGATACCGCCAAAAAAATTGCTTTCTCGCAAGGCAAGCTGTTTTTTCAACACATCGTCACGATGCGGCATTGGAATGCCCGACACGGCGGTGTCTACGTAACGGTTACCGAAGATACGCCACCTAATCCTTACTTGGATATTCCCGAACGCGATATCGTTACTCTCGACGGACGTCGGCTAACGTTGATCAACCCGGCTTATATGACGCGTCAATTGGCTGAACTGGAACACGACAAATCTCGGATTCAATTTCATATAACCAGCCTTCATCCGAAACGCCCGGAAAATAAAGCGGACGATTGGGAAACGAGTGCGCTATTGGCATTTGAAGAAGGCGAATCCGTTGTTATGGATATCGCAACCTTGCATGACGAACCGTTTTACCGCTATATGGAGCCGCTGAAAATTACCGAATCTTGTTTACGCTGCCATCGGAATTATCAAATCGGCGACATCCGTGGCGGCATCAGCGTTAGCATCCCCAAGACCAAGATTATCCCTTATGTCGAAAACCAGTTAAGTCATATCTATTTGCTGCATGCCGTAATCGCTTCACTCGGAGTGATGTTGTTGATTGTTTTTCACTACACCGAGCGACTGACCCAAAAACAGCTTATTCGCGCCAAATCCAAATTACACCTGGCTTATATCGATTCGTTGACCGGTTTGCCGAACCGGCGCTATTACGACCAGTATGTGCAAAAAGAATGGCAACGTGCATTGCGTCATCAATATCCATTATCGATAATCATGCTCGATATCGATTATTTCAAGAATTATAACGATACCGAAGGCCATCCTGCCGGCGACCAATGTCTGATCGAATTAGCCAAAGTACTTAAATTATTTTCAAAGCGCTCGGACGATTTCGTTTGCCGTTACGGCGGTGAAGAGTTTTGCGTGGTTACGGCTTGTAATGCAGAGCAAAGCTTATCGTTGGCCGAGAAGCTGAGAGACGCCGTCGAAAAAAGACGATTAAGGCACCCGAATTCGCCCGTGTCTCATTATGTGACATTGAGCCTGGGAGTTGCCACGGTCGTTCCAAAAGACACGCTAAGCTCAACCCGTTTGCTCGGTTTTGCCGACAAGGCGTTATATCTAGCTAAACAAAACGGCAGAAATCGCGTTGAACAATTCGATCAGAAACAAATCGACGATGCGGAAATGGCAACGATTGCCGAAATCTAGGCTAAAGCGGGAAACGACCAACCCACATCACGCTCTTTCCCAAGCTCCAGCTTGGGAAAGACACCCCGGAAGCTCCAGCTTCCTGAGACCGACACAACCTCCGCACATTCTCAATCAACCCCGACTCGCTCGTTCAATCTTTCTTGATTGTCGGGAAGCTAGAGCTTCCTGAACAGGTTACCCAAGCTGGAGCTTGGGTAACAGCATATTTTAGTTTTTGCGACTACGACTGGCCCCTGCTCGGACACTTGGCTTCGGCAAGCAGAAGCATCTTGATAATCAGGAAAACACATAAGAAGCTATTGAGTTAACTTCTTATTCTTCATGATCTTCATGGTGAATGCTTTTTCTAGGATAAAATTTCGGCTGGAGTAACTGGCTGATTCAGCCAAATTTTTTAATAGTAATACTGCTTCGGCGCTCTACCCTTTTTTTCGATGACTTTCGGTTCCTTATATTTCCCTGCCTCCTTGATAAGCGACTCGATTTGACACTCAAACCGCCAGTCGTCGCCGAAGTCGTAATGAAAAACAAAGGTCATGCCTTCGTGTATCGGCATTTCTCCGAGTGTCATATCATCGGCCCAATAATCGCCGTCATCGGAAAAAGGATGCATCACCGTCTCGTTTTTCCCAAGTTCGTTTTTATAAACGAACTCGTACAAATGATCGTCATCGAAGTTGAATGCATCCAGAATGCTCATCGCAAAATCGTGGAGAACCGCGTCGTGAGGGACCGCCAGTTTTCGCACAGCGTCACGCACTTTAACGGCGATCACCGAATAACCTTCCGTCAAAACCTCTCTCTCCTTTATCAATAAACGGTTTTGCCAATGCGGAAACAGCGGCATCAAATCCTTGGCGCAAAAGCCGTAGAAACCATCCGACAACTCATCGTCGTTTTCATCCATATACAGCGTAGTAGCCGTGTCAAAATAGGCTAGCAAGGTGCGGCCGAAATCCGATAACTCGACACCCTCAACCGATCCGTCGGCATTGATTTTCGGTTTCCCGGTCAAGAAACCGAATAACGTCATTAGCGCGATATTATGCAAACCGGCGAAAGTCAAGCCTATCATATACCTCGCTTCGCTTTCCTCCTTCGAGTCCAATTGCTTCGTGAATTGATAAATCTGCAAACAACGAAGAAAACCCTGAATCCTCCAACTTCTGGGTTCACCGAGAATTTCCTCATCGCCGCGTAGGATCCAACAAAACAACAACGAAAAATAACGCTCCACGGCATTGAGCTGCTGCCAGGAAGCCAATACATCCGGATCGAGTTTTAACAGTGTTTTGTTCTTATCCTTGACCAAACGCGCCAGACCGGACACTCGCAGCAACAAATAAAGCCCGTGAAGATTGGGAAACGCCTTTTGTTGAGGCCGCTTCAGTTCGGTTTCAACAGGCCGAGTCATCCGCTCATTGAGTTCAAACAAGTATTTCATGCCGATATGCTGGGTTGTTTTGGTCACTTCGATGCCATCGCTCCCAATGAAATCCAGCAGCGCCTGAAAATCTTTCAGCAAAGTACCCGGCAGGGTATCACTGAACGCCTGATTTTTTATGATCTCGGCATCTTCGGGCGATAAATGTTGGTTTTTGTTGCTCATAATCTATGCTCTGTTAGTCTTGCCTTCGGCAGGGTAATTATAGCTAAAATCTTTGACAAGCAATTGCTCAAATCGGTGCTCTGTCAAGCTTCGTAAAAGGGTTTTCGCCAATCATGACGAGAAAAGTCGTCGGTCGGGCTCAAAATCGAGCAGGCGCGCGTGCTTAACGACATCGGCAAAGGCACGATGTTTCGTGTTGACGATGAAGTTCCATTCCCGGGGTACAATGACGCTCGGCATCGCTAAAGCCAGCCCGCCGCCTTCGATCAACCACGCATCGCCGATCGCGGCGGTTTCCGGCGGCGCCGGCTCGTCGCGCCAACAGGTCGGTAATTTTTCGGCGTCGAGATAGTGGACGTCCTGTTTCGGCAATTGCAGCTCGAACAGCGCGTAATACGTCAAAAATTGCTGCTTGTCGAGATGAACCAGTATTTCCAGTATCGCAAGCGATTCGGAGCCGGCCAGATAGACGCAAGGCTTGCCTCGGCTGTTCCACCGCCCCCCGTAACGTTTCGCGCCCTCGCCGTCGAAAGCGCTGTCGATCCATTTTTGTTTGACGATTCGATAGGCTTTGATGCCGCTCAAACGAGCACTCCATGTTCGAGCCGGCCGATCAAATCCATGGCCGCCTCAGTCTCGGCGGTCGTCGCCAACATGTCGACCGGCCGGCGCCCGCCCAATCCGAGCGCGGGTTTATGTAGCCATTCGCGCGCCGCATCCAGATCGCCTTCGAACAATTCGGCCGCCGCACCCAAGAGCTCTACCAGACGATAAAGCCGATCGCTCTCCTGTTGATTGAAACGACCCGCTTTGGCGCGCCGCTGTAATGTCGACGGCGCTATCGAAGCACATTTGGCTAAATCTTTTTTGTCCAGTCCGGTAAGCTCCGCGAGTTTTCCGTAAACGCTGAACGACAACCCTTTGTGCAAAGCATCGTGAAGTTTCGCGCCGCGCGCAGGCATCCCGATCAAATGCCATACATCGCGCCGTTCATTGAATTCAGACTCGTAAATCTTCAAGGCTTCCGACATCTCGGCTTCTCCTATTGCATAATGAGTTTCATGGGTTACGTAAAGCTTTCAGGCTATATAAAGCATTTTGTCCACGAAAAACACAAAAATCACGAAAACATTCAATCACTGCACCTTACAAACCATTGGTTAATTTGGGATATTTCGTGATTTTAGTGGACTAAATACTGAATTTAGAGTCAGTATATCCTCAACCACGACACGCGAGGCAATTGAGTTAAGCCGGGCCGACTCGAACCGCCCCGGTTCCGGCGCAAACAAATTGGATGTACCGCAAGCCACGCCCAGTTTCAACGCGGCCTCCGCATCCAGACCTTGCTCCGCCGCGACCGCCAAACCGGCCACCAGCGCATCGCCGCAGCCGACGCGACTGACGATTCGTTCCGGCGCTGTATTCAGATAAGCCGATACCGCCATGTTCTCGCCGACGGCAATGCAGCCGTGCTCGCCCCTTGAGACATAAACCCGTTGAATGCCTTGACCGACCAGTTCCTTGGCAGCTTCGGCGATACTGCGTTCGTCCGGCAAGGACTTACCGAGCAAGGCTTCGAGCTCTTGTTGATTCGGTTTGATCGCATCAGGCTTGGCTTCGATGCCGAGACTCAAGCCGGAGCCGCTGGCATCCAAAAACGTCGTCACCCCGCGCTCGCGACAGACCTTGATGAGGCTACGATAGAAATCGTTTGGCGCTCCGGGCGGCAGACTGCCGGAAATGATAACGATAGCGCCGGGCTCGGCATGAGATTCGACGGTTTCGCATAAGCGGCGGCAATCATCTTCCGTAACGCTAAACCCTGCGGTTCGTATATGGGTTTCCCGGCCGCTCGCCGAATCATGCAGCGTAATGTTGGTGCGCGTCTTGCCGGAGACCACTGTCAAATCGGTTGTGAGCCGCTCGGTTTGCAAGGCATGAAACGCGTCGACCGACCGGGCTCCCGCAAAGCCCAGACATAAAACCTCACTACCCTGCGACTCGATAGCCTTCGCGACATTGATGCCTTTTCCGCAGGCGAATTCGGCGCTACGACTGGCCGACAGCGTTTCGCCAAGCGCAAAACTTTCGACTTCGAGCAATAAATCGATCGCCGTATTGGCGGTCACGGTCATGAGTTTCGCCATGGCCTGCCACTCAAACCCGCTTGAAAATTAATGAGGTATTGATGCCGCCGAAGGCGAAATTATTACTCATCAAATAGTCGCATTCCAGCTTACGCATAGCCCCTTGAATATAATCGAGCTCCGCGCATTTAGGGTCTATAGCGTCCAAATTTGCGGTTGGATGAAACCAGCCTTCGTTCATCATCCGGACCGCCGCCCAGGCTTCGATCGAGCCGCAAGCGCCGAGGGTATGGCCGGTATAACTTTTCATTGAGCTGATCGGGATCTTGCTGCCCAATACGGCTGCCGTAGCATGACTTTCGGCGATGTCGCCCAACTCGGTCGCGGTGCCGTGCGCGCTGACATAACCGATTGCCGCAGGATCCAGACCCGAGTCTTGCAGCGCCAATTGCATTGCGACCTGCATGCTCGCGCTGTCCGGTTGCGTGACATGCAAACCGTCGCAATTGGTGCCGAAACCGACGATCTCGGCATGAATCGTCGCCCCGCGGCTTAAGGCATGTTCGCGCTCTTCCAGAATGAAGGTGCCGCCGCCTTCGCCGATGACCAGGCCGTCGCGGTCACGGTCGAACGGGCGCGGCGATTTATCCGGTTCGTCGTTGCGCAGACTGGTCGCGAACAAGGTATCGAATACCGCCGCTTGCGAGGCGGACAATTCGTCGCTGCCGCCGGCGATCATCACGGTTTGCTGTCCGTGTTTAATCGCTTCGTAGGCATAACCGATGCCCTGGCTGCTCGATGTGCAGGCGCTCGAGGTCGGAATGATGCGGCCGTTGACGCCGAAATGCAGACTGATATTGACCGGGCAGGTATGCCCCATCATGCGGATATAGGATGTCGCGTTCAAGCCGCCCTTGTCGAAATTCAGCAGCATCTTGGTAAAGTCGATCAAGCCGTCGAAACTACCGGACGAACTGCCGTAAGAAACTCCGGTACGGCCGCTTTTCAAAACCGGATCATTCAGCAAACCGGCATCCTGCAAGGCCAGTTCGGTGGCATAGGTCGCCAGCATCGCGACCCGGCCCATGCCGCGCACTTGTTTGCGCGAATAATGCGCGGGCCGCGTGAAATCGACCGGCCCGCCGAGCCGGGTATTCAAGCCGTTGTATTTATCCCAATCGTCCATACGGCGAATGCCGGTGTTTTGCGCTTTCAGATTAACCGCGACCGTCGCCCAATCGTTGCCGATAGGCGTGATCGCGGCCATGCCCGTTACCACGACGCGTTTCATCAGCATAGCCCTCCGTTAACCGAAATCACCTGCCTGGTGATATATGCGGCTTCCTCTGACATTAAAAAACCGACCGTGGCCGCGACTTCATCGGCCGAACCGACCCGACGCATCGGAATCATTTTTTTGATTTCCTCGAGCGGCAACTCGTCGAGCATTTCGGTATCGATCAAGCCCGGCGCGACGCAATTGACCGTGATATTGCGTTTAGCCAGTTCCAACGCCAACGCCTTGGTCGCGCCGATGATGCCGGCCTTCGCGGCGCTGTAGTTGACCTGGCCGCGATTGCCGATCAGGCCCGAAACCGACGACAGCGTGACGATACGGCCGGGTTTGCGCCGCCTGATCATCGGCATAATCAGAGGATTCAGTACGTTATAAAAACCGTCCAGATTGGTATGCACGACACTGTCCCATTCCTCGCCGGTCAAAGCCGGAAAGGCATTGTCGCAAGTCACGCCGGCATTACAGACCACGCCGTAATAAGCGCCGTGTTCGTCGATATCTTGCTCGATCGCCGCACTGCATTGCTTGCGGTCCGCCAAATCGAATTGCAAAATGCGGGCTGCCCGACCGATGGCCTTAATTTCCTGCGCAACTTGCTCGGCCTCGCTTCGGCGGCTGCGGCAATGCACGACTACATCGTAACCCTTGCGCGCCAGATACAAAGCGATCGCCTTGCCGATGCCCCGGCTGGAGCCCGTCACTAAAACTGTTTCATTCATGCTGTTTCTTTAGTAAGTGTCCAAAATTTATTTCCCGATTTGGCTAGTATCAGGTAACGCTGGAAGAAGTGTGCGCGGCATGGACGCCGCGCCCAAGCCTATAGGGATATATTCACGGCGTCTTCTGGAAGCGTTACCTGATACTGGCCGATAAAACCGGGTAATTATTTTGAAACAATTACTTAGTTTGTGATGACCCGATTGATTGCCGTATCGGGTTGATAAACACTCAGTTTGGCCGAAATTTCCACGCCGTCGCCGGTCACTCGGCAATCGAACACGCCCAAGCCTTGATCCTGTATAAGGCGCTTGACCGTCACGACCAGCACCGCCCCGGCGTTAAGCCGGCTCACATTGCAATGATAACGCCGCGTACCCAATAAAAAGCCGGGATTGAGCGGTTTTCCGGCCAAACGGCACATCAAGCCGCCATGTGCCGCCACCGTTTGCGCCATGTATTCGATACCCAACCAAGCCGGAACGCCGGTGTTGTCGCCGAACAGACCGTCGCCGCGCACGGTTACTTGCGCACTCATCGACTCGTCGTCGTAGGTCAACACATGATCCAACAACATCATCTTGCCGGCATGCGGCAATAATTGCTCTATCGAATAAGCAATCATACACGCGACACGACAATCGAAATATTATTGCCGCCGAAAGCGAAAGAATTGCTCTGGCAATGTTCGATACGCCTGCCTAAAACTTGCCCCGCCTGCACTAAATTCAAGGACGGCAACGAGTCGTCCAACGCATCGCCGTTGACGTTCGGCGGCAATGCGCCCTCTTCATCATCGCTATTCAGCAGCAGCCAACACAGACCCAGCTCGAGTGCGCCGGCCGCGCCTAAGGCGTGCCCGGTCATGCCTTTGGTCGAACTGGCCGCGACCGAACGGCCGAAAACTTCGACGACCGCCGCGCTTTCCATCGCATCGTTCAACGGCGTGGCCGTGCCATGTAGATTAATATAGTCTATTTGCTCGGCGGTCATCCGGGCTTCGATCAATGCCGTTTGCATCGCCGTCACCACGGCCGCGCCGCCGGGGTCGGGCGCGGAAAAATGATACGCATCGCTGCTGGCACCGATTCCGCCGAGTCGCACGGGGCCTTCGTCCCGGCTCAAGATGAACAAGGCTGCGGCTTCCGATAAATTGATGCCGTCCCGGTGCCGTCCGAAAGGCTTGCACAAACCCGCCGATACCGACTCCAATGCAGCGAAACCGTTCACGGTGAAGCGGCACAGACTATCCGCGCCGCCGACGATGACGGCATCGCAAATATCCAACTCGATCAATCTTCGGGCCGAAGCGAAAGCCCGGCCGCTGGAAGAACAAGCCGTCGATACCGAATAGGCCGGTCCTTTCAAATCGAGCCGATGCGCCAAAAAATCGGCTCCGCCGGCCAATTGCTGTTGCTTGTAATGAAATCCGGACGGCTTTTCGAGACCGCCGGCGACCGCGGCAATCGCCAGCTCGGTAGTTCTTACGCCGGAAGTGCTGGTGCCGATCACCACGCCGATTCGATCCGTGCGGTATTTCCGTTTGATGCGGTCAACGCCCGCTTGAATTTGATTCAAGGCCGCGAGTAACAATCGATTGTTTTTGCAATCATAAACGCTGTATCGTTTTTCGATTTCAGGTAGTTCGGCACGAATCTCGCCGACATAAAACGGCTTACTCGGCGAATATTCATCGGTCTCGATCAAGCCGGAACGGTCTCCCGCCAGCAGTCTCGACAACATTTCGGCGCCATTGCCGCCGGCCGCCGATAGGATGCCGAGATCATTGAGATACAGCGTCATTTTCTCAAGGCTCGCGACACAATTCGACCAGGGTCTTCAACCGAGGTTCGGAGTTTTTGACATACGGATTGTTTTCATCCCAAACATAGCCGGCCAGAATCGAACAAATCATCGCTTTGATATTGGGCTGCTGCTGTTGATAAAGCACCACATCCTGTAAACCGCCGTCATACCATGAGCTGACAAAGGCGCGGAAGGTGTCGACGCCTTTTTGCAAGGGCTCGGCAAACTCCTTTTGCCAATCGACCGCAATGCCGCCGAGTTGCCGGTCCACTACCTCGGCGGCGAGACTTGCCGATTTCATCGCGATCGTGACGCCCGAGGAAAAAACCGGATCGAGAAACTCGCCGGCATTACCCAATAGCGCGTAGCCTTTGCCGTGCAGCCGCTTGACGTTGGCGCTGTAACCGCCGATGCTGTTGACCGGCGTGTCGAACACGGCATTATGCAGCAGCGCCGACAAGCCCGGCTCGGCGTCGACGAATTGCTTCAGCACCGCTTGCGGGTCGCGCTCCGGAACCTTGAGAATCTTCGCTTCGCCGACCACGCCGAGACTGCAACGCCCATTGCTGAACGGAATCAGCCAATACCAGACATCGGTCAATTCGGGATGCACGATGATGCGAATTTTGTTGCGATCGTAGCGCGGATCGTCGATTCTGTCTTCGATATGCGTGAACACGGCCTGTCGCACCGGAAAACCGGACGGTTTTTCCAAATCCAACAAACGCGGCAACACCCGCCCGAAACCGCTGGCATCGAGCACGAAATCGGCGGTCATGCGGTAGCGGTCTTCGCTGTCCCTATCCTTGACCGTCAACACCGGCTGCTCGCCGCTGAAGTCGGCCTCGACGACTTCCTGACGCCAGCGGATGTCCACGCCCATACGTTGCGCCTCGGCGGCTAGCAGCGCATCGAAGCGGTCGCGCTGAACTTGATAGGTCGAATCGAAGCCGGACGTGAATTTGTCGGCGAACCAGAATTCGCAGTGCTTGCCTTGAAATAAAAACGCCGCACCGTCCTTCAATTGAAAACCGGCATTGCGCACGGCATCGAGCATGCCGGCCTGTTCGATGAACTCCATGCATTGCGGCAGTAGGCTTTCGCCGATGCTGAAGCGCGGAAAAGCATCCCGCTCCAAGATCACAGCCCGGTATCCTTTGTTATTGAGCAATGCCGCGGCGATGCTGCCCGCAGGGCCCGCTCCGATAATAACGATATTGCCTTTTTCAGCCCTCATGCGAACCCGCCTGTTTTGCCATTGCTAACCTGTTTAAATGTTTCTCGAAATATTCATGCGCGAACTTTGTCCGCACGCTAATCGGTCATTGAATTAAAGCGGGCCACCCCTAAGCCGGACAAGGGTTGTAACCCATATACATCAAGCTAAACGCTGCTCCCCACCTCTGCTAAATCGCTATTGTTCGGAACGGATGAGAACCATTGTAATAAATCGCTGCTTTAGTTAATGGCTTCGCTATCACAATCGTACCTGCGCTCAAACAAAGCGATGGGTTTCCGCTTCGCTGCTACCCTACGGAGCACTGCCATTAAGTTAAGGTAAGCCCGTCATTCCGCCATGGACTGGCGGAATCCAGTGCCATGGATGGCAGGCTTTTGAGGCACATTCGAGCCTGAATGCCAACATTACTTATTCTGTTGAGGCTTAACTTAGGATTTAGCCGTAAATAACATCCCTATTTTAAGGAGGTTTCGGTTGCTCGATTGGCAGGTGTCGGCGCCAGGGATAGCCGCCGTCAAGCCTACACGGACGTATTCACGGCGTGCTGCCAAGCGAGTGACCGAACCTTCAACAAGGCTAATAGTTCCAGGACGTTATTTATCACGAAATCCTTAATGGCAGTGATCCTACGGCGTCGTAAGTTTGATAGGCCGCTAATGTAGGATGGGTAGAGCGGAGCGAAACCCAATCATGGAACTATGACCAAGGCAAATCAAAACGTTTGGGGCGGGTTAAATAACCCGCCCCGCGTGATTTCTAACACTCAATCCTAAAAGCTATCGCCCTTTTCCGTGACTCTACTTGCCTTAATCGGCTATCATTTAACCAACGAATTATACCTTAGAAACGAACATGAAATAACTTATTCAAATGTTGGAAGGGGGCTCAGTGGCCCGATTGACAGGTGTCGGCGACAAGGATAGCCGCCGTCAAGCCTACATGGACGTATTCACGGCGTCCTGTCAGGCGAGCCACCGAACCTCCTCAAAACATCCTGTTTCGAGAAGTTATTTTGTGCATATTCCTTACCACAGTCATGAAAAAAAAATTGCGCGACTTTATCTTTCAAGAGCTCGTTTTCGTCGCCGAGCCGAATCAATTCGGCGACGACGACGATTTGCTCGAAGCGGGCCTGGACAGCATGGGCATCATGCGCTTGATTATGTACATCGAAAACGAATTCGGCGTCACCTTGCCCGATACCGAAATCGAACCGGACAATGTGCAATCCTTTAATGCATTGGAACGTTGGATCTTAAGGCATAAAAACGCATGAGCATCGATAAGTCCGCCATTTTGGAAAGGCTGAATCCGGCCGACAGCTTCACGCTGGCGATGGACGAGGAAATCCGCCGAGACGGCTTGGCCGGCAGTTTGGCGTGTTACGGATTGGAACTCGCCAATATTCCGGATATCGACGCATTACAACAGCGAATCGACGAATTCGGTCGGCGTTTTCCGGTAGCCCGCGCCAGCCTGAGTCAAATCGGCAAACGTTTCTATTGGTGCAAGCGCTCCGATCCGCCCGACTTGTTTTTTCAGCATCATTGCCCGACCGGCGCGGATGAAGCAGAATTCCGGCACGCCACGCTCGACCGGATCATGAACGAAAAGCAGCCTCGGGAAAGCGTCGCTCCGCTCGAGTTTCATCTCTTAACCGGCCCGTCCGAAAACGTTTTTCTGATGCGTTGGCTGCATCCTTTCTGCGATGCGCGCGGCGCGGATCTGATCATCAAATATCTGTGTACCGCCGATGCCGAACAACGTCAACGCTTCGGCCATCCCGAAACCAGTCCGCTGGTATTCGAACAGTTACGTAAATACCGCTGGTGGCAAAAAATTTCGCTATTGCTGAAAGGCAAACGCTATATCGACAGGCTGGATAGACTGAGCAGCATTCAACCGTTGCGCCACGAACAACCGCCGCAACGCCTCGAGTTCGCGGTTCGCAGGCTCAGCGAGGAACAAACCGAACGGATCGTCAAACTGGCCAGGCAACAGGTCGGCTTAACCGGCACCAGTCTTTATTACATCGGCTGTCTGATGCGCGCCCTCGAAAAATGGCGTCCCGACAGTCCAGGCGAGGCTTATTGCGTGCCTTATGCATTCAATTTGCGCAAACAGCGCGCCTTATCGCCGGTCAACGGTAATCATCTCAGCGCGTTGTTCGCACAGGCGCCTCGGGAAGTCGTCAAGGACCGGCAAAAACTGTTCGAACATCTGAAACAACAAAACGCCCAAGTGATTCGTCAACAAGAAGACTATGCCTTTCTGCCGCTGATGTGGGCCGGCAGTTGGCTGTCGCTGGCCGAATACGGCAAGGTCTTGCGCCTTTCTTACGGTTCCGGTCGGGAGCGCAGTTCATTCTGGTTTTCCGATATCGGCCGTCTGGATCTTCCGGCGGACAGTTTCCCCGGCGCCGAAATCACCGACGTGTTCCATGCCTGCCAAGTCACGTCACCGCCGTCGCTGGCTTTTCTGAACTGTATTTTCCGCAATCGTTTGACCTTGAGCTATAACTATATCGAACCGATAGCCGATGCCGAAGCCATTGATGCATTGCACCGGCTGATGCTGGCGGAACTGCTGGGAGAGACGGATTGAATCGTTTTAAGGATTTGGTCGTAAATAACCTCCTTATTTTAGGGAGGGTTCGGTTGCTCGATTGGCAGGTGTCGGCGGCAGGGAAAGCCGCCGTCAAGCCTACAAGGACGTATTCACGGCGTCCTGCCAAGCGAATTAGCGTACCCTCAACAAAGCTCATAGTTCCAGGTCGTTATTTATTACGAAATCCTAATTCTCGATCATGCCCCTACTGACAGCATTCGACCGGCAATGCCGAAACGCACCGGATCGCCCGGCGTTGATTGAAGGCGAACGTCGACTGAGTTACCGCGAAGTCATGCTTAACTCTGAGCGCCTTGCCGCCCATTTAGCCGCGCGGATCGAGCCCGGCGCTCGCGTCGCGCTAGCCTTGGACCGAGGTATCGATGCGATCATAGCGATTCTGTCGGTCCTGCGTTGCGGCGCGTGCTACATCCCGCTGGACATCAAAAATCCGGCTCGACGCTTGCGCTTCATCGTCAACGACGCGGTTGTTCACTGCATCATCGGCCGCGGAAACCCGCCCGATTGGCTCGACACGCCGGCGCTTTGGCTCGATATCGACCGACTGCCCGAGTCTGCCCAATCGTTCTATCCTCCCGCTGCCATCGACCCCGAAGCCTTGGCGGCGATTCTGTATACCTCCGGGTCGACCGGCACGCCGAAGGGCGTCGCGCTGAGTCATCGCGCGTTGCATAATTTCGCCGATTGGGCGACACTCACGTTCAAGCTCAAAGCCGACGACCGTATCGCTTCGTTGGCGCCTTTTTATTTCGATTTGTCCGTATTCGATATATTCAGCAGCCTGAGCGCCGGCGCTAGCGTTAATTTCGTGCCGGCCGGCCTGACCTTGTCGCCCAGCCGCCTGACGGCCTGGCTGCTTGAGCAGCGCATCACCGTGTTTTACACGGTGCCCTCTTTGCTCGGCTTCATCGCGCTAAAGGGCGGATTGACCGAACAGCCGTTGCCGGATTTAACTACGCTACTGTTCGCCGGAGAAGTATTTCCGACGCCGCAATTGAAAAAACTCTGCGAACTTTTGCCCGAAACCGATTTTTACAATCTCTACGGCCCGACCGAAACCAATGTCTGTTGTTATTGGCCGGTCGATCGGGCTCGACTCGACGGCGATCAACCGATACCGATCGGCCATCCTGCTTGCGCTTCGGAATTGAAGATTGACGCGGAATCCTCCGAATTGCTGGTAAATAGCGTGAACAATCTGTCCGGTTATTGGCGTCAAGGCCGGCTGACCGAAGCCCTGGAAGACGGCGGCTATTACCGGACCGGCGACAAAGTCTCGTTGAACAAGCGCGGCGAATACTGCTATCACGGCCGCCTCGACCGCATGCTCAAATGTTCCGGTTACCGGGTGGAACCTGCCGAAATCGAAGCGCTGATCCTGCAATGTCCGGAAGTCGCCGGTTGCGCCGTAGTCGGCATCGAAGACAGCACTAGCGGCCAACGCCCCGCCGCCGCGCTGGTGCTACATCCCGACGGCCAATTGAACGGCATTGTCAAGACTATCAAGCAAGCGCTGCCGGCCTACATGCAGCCGTGCCGGCTCAGCGTGATGGATGCCTTGCCTCTACTGGACAACGGCAAGACCGATTATCAAACCTTGCAACGCCAACTGGAGCGACACTGAATGGATATCGGCAATCTACCCGCCGCCGGCGGAAGCCAAGCCGCACGGGCGCGTTTTCGTCATTGCGCCGGTTTCGGCCTATTGAAACATGCCGTGCCGCAAAACCGCGGCGGTCACGGCAACCATTTCGCCGATCTCGTGCAGGCCCATGAACAACTTGGCAAAGCCTGCCAGGACCCTGGCTTGTTGTTATCGATCAACGCCCATCTGTGGGGCACGGTTTTTCCGCTGTTGAACTACGGCAATACCGAGCAACAGGCGACTTATCTAAATGACCTGCTCGAAGGCAAACGCATCGGCGGTCATGCGATTACAGAACCCCAGGCCGGCTCCGACCTCACTGCGTTGACAATGACTGCGGAGCAGACCGATGCCGGATTCACATTGAACGGACATAAACGCTTCATCACCAATACGCCGATCGCAGACTTACTGGTCGTTTATGCGAGATCCGGCACGCGATTGTCCGCCTTCATCGTGCACGCCGACGACCCCGGCGCCGCCTTTCTCGACACGCCGCAAGTCTCCGGCTGCAAAAACGCCACGATGGGCGATGTTCGTCTTGACGATTGCCGGATTCCTCTCGACCGGCAACTGGGCAAGACCGGTGCCGGCAACATGATGATTCAGCAAGCGCTGGAGTTGGAACGGGCCTTCATTTTTGCCGGCATCCGCGGCGTGATGGAGCGGCAATTGGAAGGCGTGATTCGGTTCAGCCGGGAACGCAGAGTCAACGGCGCGCATCTAGGCAAAAACCAGGCGATCGGTCATAAAATCGCAGATATGAAAACCCGACTGGATACGATTCGGCTTTGGGTAAACGAGTGCGCGCGCCTGAAAGATCGAAAGCAACGCATCACGCTGGCCAGCGCGCAGACCAAGTTATTCGCCGCCGAAGCCTTTCTGCAATCGAGCCTGGACGCGGCGCATATTTTCGGCGCAAACGGCTTGCTCGAAGGCGGTCAACAGCTCGAACGAATCCAGGATGCCCTTGCTAGCCGGCTATTCTCCGGCTCGTCCGAAATTCAGAAAAACATCATCGCTGCTTTATTAGGTACGGGTGACGGTTATCAATAAATCTGTCATTCCGCAGATCCCAAGGGTCATATATTAGTTCGGCTACTCATTAACGCGGGACAGTTTAAGGTTAATCCGTTCGTGTTGAGCCCTTCGGCAGCGCCCCCTGCTGCCGACATCCTCGCTAGCCACACCCCATACCTTCATTAAAATTTGCTAACTTTTGAATATAAAGGGAGTAGTGCTTTTGTCCCACCTTAAGTGGGAAGCCTATGAGCTCCATTTATCCAAAAAAACATTTCACTATGAAGAATATATAGTTAATTCAACAACTTGTTATGTTTTTGCATAGAACTTTCACTCGCCCAAGAGGTTAACGAGAACGCCTAGGTAATATCTTGAAAATCTTCAGGAACTTCATATGCTTCATGGTTAAACTACCGAATTTAGGTTTATCGATGACTCATTTCCAACTATCTCTCCTCCTTCGTTAGCCTTGTATCAACTTGCCGAATAATGGCGTCGCCTCTATATTCAAATATCTAATAATTAGATATAAAAATCTAATTATATCGTTTCATTTGTTTCTGCTATTTCATTAACATTCGCACAACACCAATTCAGCACATCAACACAGAATTAAGTGAAGCGCGGAAATTGTATGAATAAACCATTAGATCTTGATTTATTAAAACTGGATAACCATCAGGAAATCGCTGCACACATCATATCGATTTTGCAGACGATTCGTTTCGGCTCGATTGAGATTGTGGTGCACGACGGCCGCATCGTGCAAATCGACCGGCACGAAAAATTTCGGATCAAAACTAGATAAAACAAACGCTTAATCCACCGAGCCATCGGCGATAGATCATAAAATTTAGCGGTTGCCTGACCGGAACACCGGAAGTGGCTGTATTTTCAAGGGGGAATAAACCATGTCGATTTATAGAAAGACTGCCGGATGGCTCGTGGCCGGCAGTTTATTGATTCATCCGGCTCAGCATGCTGTGGCCAAAACGGACGAGCAGCCAAGCAGCTATTATATAGAACCGGGGAGCTACGGAACCAAACGCGAAACCGACCCGCCCGACTATGTCCGCAATCTCAGTAAAACCGGAATAAAAGGTACGGAAGATATCACTTGGCTGGATGTCGGTCTCGATTACCGGATGCGCTATGAACGCCGTGAAAACGACGTGCGCCGCCGTCCTAGCCGCAGTTTGGACGAGCCTATTTTACTCCGAACCCGCGCCTATCTCGGGATCAAAGAAATTCTGGACCCGTTGCGCGCCGTCGCCGAATTCGAAGATGCGCGCCGCTATAACAGCCAGTTTGACCGCGATAACCGCGACATCAACGAATTCGAACTGATTCAAGGCTATATGGAGCTGCATTTCAAGGATGCACTGGGTTACGACGATCGCGGCAATGCCAGACCCGCCTTCATTCGTGCGGGGCGCATGGCGTTCGAATTTTTGGACAGGCGCTTGATCGGCTTGAACAAATGGCGCAACACCACCAATACTTTTCAAGGTTTTCGCGCCAGTCTGGGAGAAGACGCCAACGATTGGGCACTCGATTTACTGGCCCTGCAACCGTTGACCCGACTGATGACCGATTTCGACAAACCGAACCAAGATCAGTGGTTTTCTGCGGCGATCGGTCACTGGCGCAAATGGTCCGATATCGTGACTATCGAGCCTTATTACATGGCGCTTAGACAAGATGCGAGTCCCGGCAACCGCAACCGCGCGCGGGATATTCACGCCACAGGGTTGCGCTTGTCCGGCTGGGTAAGCGATACCGGCATCGATTACGATCTGACCGGCACCTATCAATTCGGCCGCGACGACGGACGGCAACATGATGCCTATATGGTCACCGCAGAAGTCGGTTACACCTTCTTGGAGCACCCATGGAAACCTCGGATCAGCGCATTTTACGGTCATGTCACTGGGGACAAAGACCCCAACGACAACAAAAACAACCGTTTCGAACGCTTCTTCGGCTTCGCCAGACCCTGGTCATCGGATGATTACATGATCCCTGAAAACGTGATCGCACCCAAGGTCAAAATCGAATTCGAGCCTATCAAGGGGCTAAAACTCGACGGCGGTTACAGCGCCTTCTGGCTGGAGAGTAATACCGACCGTTTTAACAACCTGTTAGACGGCAGCAGTTTCAATCGCGACCCGACCGGCAATAGCGGCGACTTTTTAGGCCACGGTCTCGATTTCCGCGCCCGCTACAACATAACGCCTTATATTGCCGCCAACGTCGGTTATACCCATTTCACGAACGGTGAATTTACCAAAAACCGACAAGTGGCCGCCAATGGCACGAAATCGAACCAATCGGACTTTATCTATGTGGAATTGTCGTTCAACGCACTCGATATTTTCAAATAACCCTCGAAACCAGGAACACTTATGAAACCTCAAAAATGGCTCAAAACCGCCCTGCTCGCGGCAGGATTATTAAGCGCTACCGGCGCATTTGCCGACCGAACGTTGCTGAACATCTCCTACGACCCGACCCGAGAGCTGTATCAGGCGTTCAATAAAGCATTCATCGCCGATTGGAAAACCAAGACCGGCGAGACGGTGACGATACAACAGTCGCACGGCGGCGCAGGCAAACAGGCGCGCGCGGTCATCGACGGTTTGGAAGGCGATGTGTTGACGCTGGCCTTGTCGTACGACATCGACCAGATTGCCGAAATTTCCGGGAAGCTCGATAAAGACTGGCAAAAGCGCCTGCCGAACAATAGCGCGCCCTATACCTCGACGATCGTATTTCTGGTGCGCAAGGGCAACCCCAAAGGCATCAAGGATTGGGACGATTTAATCAAGGACGGCGTTGCCGTGATTACGCCGAACCCGAAAACTTCCGGCGGCGCCCGTTACAACTATCTAGCCGCCTGGGCCTTCGCTGAAAAAAAATACGGTAACCCGGAGGCCGCCAAGGATTTCGTCAACAAACTGTTTAAAAACGTACCGATTCTGGATTCCGGCGCGCGCGGCTCGACGACCACCTTCGTACAACGCCGCATCGGCGATGTCTTGCTGGCCTGGGAAAACGAAGCCTTTCTGGCTATCGATCAATACGGCACCGATCAATTCGAAATCGTCGTGCCGCCGATCAGCATTTTGGCTGAAACACCGGTCACGGTCGTGGACAAGACCGTCGAGAAACGCGGTACCCGTGACTTGGCTGAAGCTTATTTGAATTACTTGTACTCGCCGGTCGGGCAAAAACTGGCGGCCCGATATTATTACCGCCCATTCCAACCGGAACACGCCGACCCAAAAGATTTGGAGCGCTTCCCGAAATTGGAACGGCTTTCCGTGGATGAATTCTTCGGCGGCTGGCATAAGGCACAGGCCGAGCACTTCGATGACGGCGGCACCTTCGATCAAATCTATGCACCGTAATATCCACATCGCTCACACGGAGGATCTTGGAGACCAGAAAGTTCTCGCACGGAGGCGCAGAGTTTTTCCTCATCCCCTCCGCTCCAGCCTGGGAATGCATACCGCTATTACCTCGACAACCAAATTATGGATTCCCACGGGGAGACCGTGGGAACCAGAAACAAACGTGCTGAACAAAGATTATCGAATATCTGGGGATAGTGCTGTTTGATAAATCTGCGGATATTGAAAGTCAGTGGCTTCGATAATCGCGACGAAGGCGTCGCTCCCACAAGGGTTCCGAATGTTCTGTGGGAGCGATCCCCTGATCGCGATTTCGAAGCCGGGAAAGTTAGGAGACTATAAATGGTATCGAGCCCACATTAGCTATGATGGCATGACGGTAATACACGATTTATGTCTAACGATGAGTGTTCTGCGTGGGAATGCTAGAGCTTGCGGAAATGGTTTCCCAAACCGGAGTTTGGGAAACAGCAATACCCGACCGCTTTATCGTCACAAAGAACGGATGAGAGATATCACACCGCTGTTTTTTGCAATTTATTAAAGGCTACCGAAATGCCACAAAGCCATATTATGCCGGGGTTTCGCCCCACACTCGGGTTTACGCTGTTTTATCTGGCGTTGATCGTGCTGATTCCCTTGAGTGCACTGGTGTTCAAAAGTATGCAGCTCAGCCTGGATCAATACGGGGACATACTGACCAATGCCCGGGTTCAGGCTTCGTTCCGGGTCAGTTTTGTTTCAGCGTTGATTGCGGCCGGTATCGCCGCGCTGTTCGGCTTTATCATCGCCTGGACCCTGGTGCGCTATCCGTTTCCCGGCAAGCGCCTATTCGACGCCTTGATCGATCTGCCGTTCGCGCTGCCCACCGCCGTTGCCGGCATCGTGTTGGCGGCGATCTACGAGCCTAATGGCTGGATCGGTCGTATCGTCATGGACACGCTGGGCGTGCAAATCGCCTATAAGCCCCTTGGTATCGTGTTTGCGCTGATTTTTATCGGACTACCGTTTGTCGTGCGTACAGTCGAACCGGTGCTGCAGGAATTCGACACGGCAATGGAGGAAGCGGCCGCGAGCCTAGGCGCCAATCGTCTGCAGACTTTCATCCGAATCATTCTGCCCAATATCCTGCCGGCAACACTGACCGGTTTCGCACTGGCCTTCGCGCGCGGAGTCGGCGAGTACGGCTCGGTCATTTTCATCGCCGGCAACATGCCTTATGTGTCCGAAATCGTGCCGCTGCTGATCATCACGAAGCTGGAGCAATACGACTATGCCGGCGCGACCGCGATCGGACTGACCATGCTGGTCATTTCGTTTTTATTGTTATTACTGGTCAACGCGCTGCAATGGTGGGTACGCCGCCGCAGCGGCCAACTCTGAGAGACGCTCAAATGAATACAGTGACTGCAACTCATGCATACCAACCTAAACCGATCGCGCTAAACGATCCGGGCTGGGTTCGCTTTGGACTGATAGGCGTAACCTTGGCGATTATCGGGCTGTTCTTGATCCTGCCGCTGGCGACCGTACTGATCGAAGCCTTCAGCAAAGGCTGGACGGCATACAGCGACAGCCTGGCTCACCCCGACACCCTAGCGGCAATACGGCTGACACTGTTGACCGCCGCAGTGACCGTGCCGCTAACAACTTTTTTCGGCATTTGCGCGGCGTGGGCCATCGCCCGTTTCGAGTTTCGCGGTAAAAGTTTATTGATCACGCTGATCGACCTGCCGTTCTCGGTGTCGCCGGTCATCGCCGGTTTGATCTTCGTGCTGGTATTCGGCGCTCAAGGCTGGCTAGGCCCATGGCTGTCCGAATACGATATCAAGGTCATCTTCGCGGTGCCCGGCATCATTCTAGCGACTTTGTTCGTGACCTTTCCGTTCGTCGCCCGCGAGTTGATCCCATTGATGCAGGAAATGGGGCATGAAGAGGAAGAAGCCGCTTTATCGCTGGGCGCCAGCGGTTGGCAAACTTTTTTTAAAGTTACCCTTCCCAATATCAAATGGGGGCTGCTGTACGGCGTACTACTCTGTAATGCCCGGGCGATGGGCGAGTTCGGCGCGGTGTCGGTGGTTTCCGGCCATATTCGAGGGCTGACCAATACTCTGCCGCTGCATGTCGAAATTACCTACAACGAATACGACTTCGTCGGCTCGTTCGCCAGCGCCTCGCTGCTGGCAGGCTTGGCGGTGGTTACCTTGATTGTGAAAACCTATTTGGAATGGCGGCAAAAGCAGGATAGGAAGGCGGTATAAACTGCTTTCATCACTCCCAAGCTCCGCGTCACTGCCATTAAGTGAAGCCGTCACAGAGAGAAGTAATGCTTGCATTCAGGCTCTACTGTGCCTCAAAAGCTTGCCATCCATGGCACTGGATTCCGGCAGTCCATGGCGGAATGACGGACTTACCTTAACTTAATGCCAGTGACACAGAGCGTGGGAACCATTTGAAAAACCATTAAGCTGGGTTTCACGTTGTTCAACCCCACCTACATAAACAAATTGAACGAGAGCATCACTATGAGCATTACTTTAAACAATATCGGCAAACGCTTCGGCAATTTCGCTGCTCTGGACAATATCAACCTGGAAATCCCCGAAGGCGAATTGGTCGCCTTACTGGGGCCGTCCGGCTGTGGCAAGACCACCTTACTACGCATCATCGCCGGACTGGAACAAGCGGATCGAGGACAGGTTTTATTGAACGGCAGCGATGTCACCGACCAACCGGTCAAAAACCGGCAAATCGGCTTTGTTTTTCAACATTACGCGCTATTCCGGCACATGACGGTATTCGACAATATCGCCTTCGGTCTCAGGGTCAAACCGAGAAAGGAACGTCCTAGCGAAACCAAAATCCAGGAAAAAGTGCATGCGCTTCTCAATCTGGTGCAATTGGACTGGTTGGCCGACCGTTTTCCCGATCAACTATCCGGCGGTCAACGCCAACGCATCGCATTGGCCCGCGCCTTGGCGGTCGAACCGTCGGTGTTGTTGCTGGACGAGCCGTTCGGCGCGCTCGACGCCAGTGTGCGCAAGGACTTGCGCCTGTGGCTGCGGCATTTGCATCATGAGCTGAACGTCACCAGCATTTTCGTGACGCACGACCAGGAAGAAGCAATGGAAGTCGCAAGCCAGATTGTCGTGCTCAATCACGGCAAGATCGAACAAAAAGGCTCGCCCAGCGAGATTTACGACAGTCCGAACAACGATTTCGTGTCTCGCTTCATCGGTCATACCAATGTTTTTCAGCTGGAGAAAGACGACAGTTCATGGCTCGCCGGTGCCGGAATCATCATAGACGACCCGAAAGGAATCGTCGCCCACGTGCGTCCACACAATATCCAAGTCGAAAAACCGCAAGATCCCGCCAATTCCCCCGTTTACCTAAAAGATTGGCAACACCTAGGAGCTATCATCCGACTGGAATTGAGCAAGGACGGAACTAACGGTAAGGCAACGACAATCTTTGCGGAAATGCCGAACGAGCAATTTCGCGAACTGGCTTTGCAAAAAGGCGACCGGCTGTCGTTGCATATTAAACATGCGCATTGGTTTAACTGAACGAATAGATGGCGAGTTCAACTATTCGATCCTAGAAAAAGCATTTCACCATGAAGATCATGAAGAATAAGAAGTTAACTCAATAGCTTATTCTGTCTATGCAAATCATTTTTGCCCCCTAAAAGGTTATTCGAAATTTTAGGACAAGCCGTTGAAAGACTTCATGCGCTTCATGGTTAAACTGCCGAATTTAGAATAAACGCCATTGAGGAAACATGGCTAAGATAGTAAGCATGGCAGGGTTTGCATCGCAATCCTTTGTCAAAGGATTGCTCCGGTTGGAAGCTTTATTGAGAAAGAAGCAGCCTTTCCTTAGGCGGAATAGGGCGATGATGAAAACATCAGTTTTTTCGGTAGTTGAATCGATAAATTGACCATAGCGCTTTCAAGCAAAACTTGCAGTGACGTGACCCATTCCACTATCAACGGCCACTCGCCATAGCCGGCCTCGCTGTTGATGTGGCCCGCATTGCCAGCGTCATAAAGCGTCAAACCCCATTGACGACTGAATTGTTCGGCCTGACTGAATTGCATCCAGGGATCGTTTTGACTGGCTACCAACAAGCCCAATGTATCGAGTCGTCGATTCGGCAAAAAACCGGAAATATCGTTTTGAGGTCTCGAGTCGACAGCTATCGGCCCCGTCATAGAAAAGCGCTGCGGCGACGCCGGCGCGACCAAGATCAAACCGGCTACTTTTTCAGGAAGACGTGATGCTACCAAAGCGCTAGCCAGACAGCCGAAACTGTGCGCGACCAGAATCACTCGGTTGGGCGTCGCATCGATATGCTTTTCGATAGCGTTGGCCCACGTCAAAATTTGCGGCAGTTCCCAATCGATACCGCCAACGCGCTCGCTGTTAGGCAGCTGCCGTTCCAACCAGCTCTGCCAATGCTTATCGTCACTACCATGAAAGCCCGGTATGGTTACTATTTTAATTTTCATCATGCAACTCCCGAAAGGCGAGAAAATGTGTCTTTGTTCAAAGAAACCGATTGTTCGTAATAAGCGCCTTGCACCCAATTGAATCCAATCGTACGAGCCAAAGCCTTGATATTGGCATCCTCGATATCAAGCAACGCTGTTTGCCCACCGACCGAATCCGTCAGTTTGTGCAAGCGATGCAGTTTGTGCGGTAATTGATTGTCTTGAATCCTGCCAAGATCCTTGGCCGACAGACCGACATTATCTGGCGATAAGGCCGTAATCAGCTCTAAAGCCGAACCACTCAAACCGTTGTAATCAAATTTAAGGGCCACTCGATAACCGCGCTGCCGGTAGTTTTCAAGCCCCTTCAGCAAGACTTCGTAATAATTGGCATAGACGCTGCTTACACTCAAAGTAATTACGATGTTATTGGGCTCCAAACCGCATTTCCCGATAACTTCTTGAAAATACGCTCCATGATCTTTCTTGACGCCGAGAATATGCCTAGGATCGACCTCTAGTTGCAAAAAAAACGGCTCATGGGAAATCGGCAAAAAATTGAGCATATGAACGGTACGAGCTAAACGATCAAAATCGACTATGGAATCGGGACAAATTGATTGCCGTGCAGGCAGCGATATAATCAAATCCAATTCATGGCTTTGCAGATGCGGAATTTCGGAAGTGCTGACATTAAGCTTGGCAATATAGCCTGCTATCGTTGAGGGTTTCCGCGTTTCGCGCAGAGGCGCCAGTTCAGTAGTGATATGAATGGGACCGAATAAACCATGCACGACTCCTTCTTTTAAAAAGAAGGGACGGAAATTGGTATGATGCTCCCATTCAAGGCGGTCATTGAAGTGTTCGACGAGTTGTTCTAATGGCATTATCCTGCTCCTTGTTGTACTTAGGCTTTGCTCTGTTCAGGTAGCGAAAAAAACAGGCGGAGATGTTTTTCCGCCTGACAAATATCCCTATGATTTAAGGAGGAGTTCAATACGAATCCGTTCAATCGCGCTAACGAAACGGCTCTGGCCATTTGTTGGGTTCAGAATAGCGGGATTTCTTTGATTATTAAAACGATATAATTCGATTTATACTTCTAAAAATTAGATATTAAAAACGCTTCAGGCCATCGCATCTCATGAATCTCAGCCAGATTGAATTACTTCGCACTCTGCATGAAAACGGTTTCAACCTCTCCAAGGCCGCCGACAGCATGCATATCGTCCAGTCTGCGGTTAGCCGGCAATTACATTTATTCGAGGAGGAATTGGGCTCGCCTTTATTGACAAGAAACGGCAAAAAACTGACCGGTCTGACCGAACTGGGACAAAAGGTATTGGCGCAGGCATCAACCATTCAACAAGCCAAAAAAAATATCAAATCGCTCGCCTCGGAATACCGCAATGGCGACAGCGGAATTTTGCATGTCGCGACGACGCATACCCAGGCAAAATACTTTTTACCGAAGCCGATACAACGCTTCCGCGCCAAATATCCCGGCGTCAAGGTTTATATCGTGCAGTCCTCGCCCGACCACCTGATCGACTTTCTGCATAACGATCAGGCCGATCTGGCCATTTGCACCGAAAAGGTCGCCGAAGATGAAACCTTGATCATCAATCCCTGTTACGAATGGCACCATGCCGTCGTCATCCCGAAAGAACATCCGCTGGCTAGCGGGGACTTGACCTTGGAACGCTTGGCCTCGTTTCCCATTCTCACCTACTCGCTCGGCTTTACAGGCCGTTCCAATATCGAGAAGGCCTTTAACGACCGGGAATTGCAAATGGATGTGGTGCTGGCGGCAGCCGATACCGATATCATTAAAACTTATGTGCGTTTGGGATTGGGTGTCGGCTTGATCGCCAGTATGGCCTATGATCCGATAGCCGATACTGATTTGGTCGTCCGAAATTTGCCCGGACTCATACCCAGCTCGATGACCAAAATTGCTTACTTGCGACAGAATTATTTACCCGCCTACAGCCGGCATTTTATTGAAGAACTATTGGACGCCGCCCAAGAAATGAACGCCTGAGACAACCAGTCCCTTTATACTCAAAAAATGGATAACCATATGAAGTTATGGGGAGTGGCTAGCGAGGATGTCGGCAGCAGGGCAGATTTTGCAGGAGCAAAAATCCGCCTAACACCCCGACACCCCGACACCCCTTTCACTAATACTGAAATTTAAGTACTATCGGTCTATTTACGGTAATCGCCTAATCGTCGATACGCGCGGTTTTAAAACGGGCCGTGGCTCCAAGCAGACCAACTACGAAGAAAGCCGTACCGACTACAGTAAAACGCAGATTCGACTCTTGCATGCCCAAGTCGTCGGTCGCATAAAGCATGATTATAACGGCGACCGCCCCCCATCCTAGAAATCGCAACGTCGCGTCTAGTAGGCATTTACCTAGCGTTTCCGATTCGGTCACCGGAGTGTCCATGCGATAAGCCACAAAGCCGCATATCAGCGCCGGCAGGATTCCCCAACGCATATGATCAAAAAAGCTTTCCCAAAAAAAGAAATACTCTCTGCGGTAGAAGGTTAACTCGAGTACCAGTGTCGAGACCGTGGTACTAACAACGAAGCCCATGATCATCATCGTCATATAAAACCCGTAATAGCGATCGTATTGCTCCCGCTGGCGGCTGAAGACAAGCGTCCGCAAAACGAAGATCAACGCTAAAGGAAGGACATACATCGGCATGACATAAGCCATCCAACGAAGCGTTGTATAGCTAAAATGGGCCAAAGGCTTATCCGGAAACAGGAAAGCATTATGTAACGAAACCGAAATTTCTCGGCCTAATATGACTCCGATAGCGGAGGCCGCCATGAAAATCAGAATATACTTATAGGTGTGTTTCAAGCGGGCTTCGTGAACATTTCCACCGAGTTGCTTCACGGTTGTCCAAATATCGTTTTCGCTAGCGCTACCGAACACAATCAAGGAGGCAAGCATGCGGCACAATAAACCGGTGAGTTGATCCAACTCTTTGATCAAATTGACTGTCTTGGTGTAATGCGGCTCCGCTTCCTTCCAAACTGCCACTTTTTCCGACATGGCGTTATAGGAGATACAAATTTCCCCCCATTTCAGAGACGGTTCGTTGAACAGTCGACGAAAAGACGACTGATTCGCATAATATTGTATCCGATCAAACAGCAGGCAATTATGAGCCCATTTATATTCGACCGTGGCACTGGACATGTCAAAGTCCCCGGGGTCGATGCTCGACACTAACAATCGATTGGCAATTTGCTCTTTCAGTTTCTCGTCAACCGCCGACAATCTTGAGGTGACTAGAGCGTTATAAACTTCTACCGCCTTAGTTGGGATGGCAAAAGCATCATGTATGCTATCTCTCAAAATCAGCAAAGGATTAATTTTGCTTTCCCAAGCGATAAAAAATAGAAATAGCCCAGCGGCAATCAACGGTACGATCGTAGTACCGTCCAAGCCATTCAGAAGATCCACTAACTCTCGAGAACGAAGGTTCTTAACGATAAGTGTTACCAAAGGCTCCAATGGCAACCACTGGAAAGTCAGTAATAAATATAGAGCCGCCATGAACGCGCAGTACGACGCAACCCCTAACCAATAGGTGCTTCTGCGGATAAAATATTGCGGAAGCGTCGGTTCTGCGCCTAATTGAATCCGACGTTTTTGGAAGGAACGATAGGCCAGGAATACTACTGCCACGGTTCCAAGAAACTGCACCGCAAAGTTAATCATAAGTTCAACAGTCATCGTGCGCCTGCTCCTACGTGCTTTTTATAAGGTTCGAAAGGGTTGTCATCATAGTCAAAAGACAATGATATATCCGTGTCGGCTCTATGGCAGGTCCATCCGTTAATGCCGTAATTTGAATTACGATAGGTATAACCAGCCGAGCGTCCGTTGCGGTATCCAGTGGAATTATTATACTTGACGGATTATTATACTTGACATAGAGCGACAAGGTCTCTTACTGGTTTCAGAATAAACCGAAACATATTGTCGTTCAATTATCCCATCAATCTTGGGATGGAGAGGACCAAGATATTTTTCTTGGATGGCGATGAGAGGAATTAATGATGAAAACCTTTTTACGTACTCTGTTAGAGAGAAAACCAGGGGTAATGAATGCTGTCGAAATTGTAACCATTCAGTCCCCCGGCAATTGTTGTTCCCACGCTGGAGCGCGGAAACGATAGGATCGGCATCAACGAATACCTTCCCGCTTAAGTTGCGCGGTTAATACTTCAATTTTGACATCAAGATCGAATAGGTCATCTTCAAATAATTTTTGTTGCTGTTCCAGGAAGGTCGCTTCAATTGTTTCGAGTACATTACGAAAATTCTGTGTCAATTGCCCGGATTGGATATGGCTGTGCGTTTTGGCATAGCCTTCGGTGACTTGCATCGCTCCATCGAGATAAACGTTCAGAAATTTTCGAGCTTTGCGAATATCTCGCGGGTCGGCTTCGATTTCGCTCAAAATACTGTCGGCAATCATACAAATACGCTCTATCCGATTTTTGAATTCGTGATTATGAATTCGATTGCCGGCCTGTTCGATTCGCCGAATCATGCTACGGGACTCGGCGACCGTCTGCTTGACTTCATTGTCCGATTCGTCTGTCGTGCGGGGCAAATTTTGCTGTGCTTTTTTAACCAGCAAGCGGTCGTTCCGATCAATTTTAACAACCTCGATCCGATCGCCGTGACGCAGCGGTTCGAGCGTATCGGCAGAGAATCGTTGTTGATCGATCAGCACATAGCCGTTGCTATCGAAATCGACCATTGCTTCCCCGATTTTGCCTTTCAAGCCCTTTTGGCGCGAACCGAAAATAAAGCTGCCGGTAATAAGCAACGTAGCGAGCAGCATTGCTGCACTCACAGCGATACTCACCGACAATATCGTGTTGCTCTGATCGGCCGGGATGGGGCCGTCGAATAGATTCAAACTACCCAGCACGAAGGCGATCGCTCCGCCGATACCCAGCACGCCGAAGCCGGCAACGAAATATTCGGCGATCATCAACGCAATACCGAACAATAACAGCACTAGAAAACCAAGATTAACGGGTAAGGCTTGCATGCCGACCAAGCCCAGAACTAGCGCGATCGTGCCAAGGATACCGGGAAGAGTTAGGCCCGGAGCGAGCATTTCGATAAAAATCGCGAGTAGGCCCACAGAAATCAACATGTGCGCGATCTGCGGATGCGCGACTAGCCCCAAAATATGATCGATAAACCGCGGCGTAATCTGGCGAATTTCTTTATCCGAGAGAGCCAGTTTAAGCAATTGGCCTTGAAATTGAATTTCACCTCCGTCAACGGCTTTTATCAGATCAGAAAATCCCGGCACCACCAGATCGACCACATTGGCTTCCAAGGCTTCGTCGGCGGATAGGCTTTCGGCTTCGGAAACGAAACGTTCGGCAATATCCGCATTGCGATTGCGATGCTTGGCGATACCCCGCATGAAAGCCCGGGTATCGCTCATGATTTTCTTTGCCATGGTACCTTGTATCTCGCCGCCATCGCCCGCAACCGGCGATGCGGCCCCGACATTCGTACCGGAATTCATCACCGCAAGGTGCGTGGACAGCAAAATAAATGCACCGGCCGATGTCGCGCTGGCGCCGGCAGGACCCACGTAACCGATGACCGGCACCTTAGACTCCGAAATTGCGCGAACCATGTCTCGCGTGCTACTCAGTAAGCCGCCCGGGGTATTGATTCGTAGAATCAACGCAGCTGCGGAATAAGCTTCTGCTGTTTCGATTGCATGCTCGAGCAGGGCGGCCGTACCCGGATTGATTACGGCATCTATGTTTACCAGGTATACGGGAGCCGCTGAGTCATTCGGTTTTTTTCCGTGCGCCAAGCCGCCTATACCGACAAACAGCGATAACAACAGGCAAGCGCCGACGAGCATTCGCAACGACTTGATTGAGGGGAGTACACGAAACAAGTTCATCTAAGAAGTCAACCCGCCATCCTAAAAGTGCAATTGAATGCCTTAAGCTTTGGCAGGACGCGGTTTGCAACCGTGTCCGAAGCAAGCCGAAACGCTTAGGCCAAACCGAAACGTTAGGGACGGGTTAAATAACCCGTCCCGCAGGTGTAAGTTCATCTAAGAAGTCAACCCATCATACACTTGCCTTACGATCAATATGTAAATCGAGCGCTTCCAACAGTTGGTTCAAATTAGTCAAATCGGCAGGAAAGATCACCGAAGTCTCAGCATCGGCCAAATGCGCGATATTATTGATAAATTTTTCCGATAAATTGAGTTTAATGGCTTCCTCGCCGCCGGGCTGGACGACTGCATTACCGATTTTCTCGATGGATTCGGCCGTCGCGGTCGCCAAGGCCAAAATTTCGGACGCCCTACCTTCGGCTTCGTTGACCAAGCGTTGGCGTTCGCCTTCCGACAAATTGATCAGTTCGCGCATCGTACCTTCGGACGTGTTGATTCGGCTTTGCTTGTCGCCTTCGGCTCTGGCCAAAATAGCCCGCTTTTCCCGCTCGGCGGTCACTTGTTTTTCCATCGCACACTGAACCGTGCTCGGCGGTTTGATATTCTTAATTTCGTAACGATGCACATGCACGCCCCAGGTTTCACCCGCGGCATTGAGCGTATCCACCACCGCTTGACTGATCATGTCGCGCTCTTCGAAAGTTTTGTCCAACTCCAACGTACCGATCACCGAACGGGTTGTGGTCTGCGCCAACTGCATCGCGGCAAACCGATAATCGGTCACGCCATAAGTCGCTTTGATAGGGTCGGAAACCGACATATAGATAACGCCGTCGACTTCGACCTGCACCTCGTCCTTGGAAAAACATTCTTGCGGCGGAACATCGATGGTTTCTTCACGCAAGTCCTGTATCGCGGTCACGACATCGATAAACGGGATCAACACATGAAAACCGGGCCCCAATGTAGCCTTATACTTGCCTAAACGCTCTACAATCAGAGCGGTGCGCGTGGAAACGATGCGTATGGAGCGAAATAACTGTGTAATGATGACAAGAAAAATGATGCCCCATACGGCAAAATTAAACAAATCGATTGGACTAACTTCGTTATTCATTTGTTTGCTCCCATTTTAGCGACCGGCAGGTTTTGATTAAGCGCCGACAGCAGACCTTTGATGTGAGCAAGATCGGTAGGCAACACAGATACGTTGGCCCCTTTCATGACCTCGCCTGTTCGATCGATAAAATCCTCGACCAAACGCATTTTTACCGCCATATCGCCGCCCGGCTTCTTGATGGCTGCCGCGACTTTCTGCAAGCCCTCGGCGGAGGCTTCAGCTAGTATCCCAATTTCACTCGCGCGCCCTAAGGCCTCATTGATGCGTTTTTGTTTCTGGCCTTCGGAAATATTGATCGCCTCCTGACGATGACCTTCCGATATCAGAATTTTCGATTCTTTTTCCGCCATGGCCAAAGTGATTTCCGCACGCTTTTCGCGTTCGGCCTCCATTTGCTTTTCCAAGGTATGCACCACTTGTGCAGAAGGTGAAATATTTTTGATTTCGTAACGCATAACCTTGATGCCCCAAGGGTCCGAGGCTTTGTCGATTTCTCGTACAATCGCTTCATTCAATTTATCGCGCTCATAAAAGGTATCGCCGAGCGTCAGCTTACCGATTTCGGAACGCATCGTCGTTTGCGCCAAATTAACGCTGGCCATCTGATAATCGCCGATTCCGTAACTGGCCCGTTTGGCATCCATGACTTTCAAATAGACGATACCGTCGACCGCAACCTGGATATTGTCTCGGGTGATGCAGCTTTGCGCCGGAATATCGAACACTTGCTCACGAATCTCATGACGATAGGCTACCTTGTCCAAAAAGGGCACGACAACATGATAACCGGGCTCCAGAACGCATCGAAAATTGCCTAATCGCTCCAAGACACAAGATTGCCGCATCGGAACGATAATCAACAGCTTCCAAAAAATGATACCGGCCAATATGACGAATATCGTAAGGGTAGTAAGCATAACGTACTCCTATTTTATTGAGTTATTATTCGAGTCGGTTTCGTTCATGGTTTTATTGGTTTCGATGGCATCAACCACCCACACCAGATTTTCGCGAAAAATAATGCGCACCTCGGCCCCAACGTCCAAATTTTGGTCATTACGATAGCTTCTTGCTTTCCAAGTACTTCCGCGAAACGCAATGCGCCCCTCGCCGCCTGCGGGTATAGCCTCGCAGACTTTAGCAATTGCATCGTAGGCGTCCAGATCTTCATCGGTCTTGCCCTGTTCGACTTGTGCGGGAATGAATTTTTGGGCGACCCCACGCAATCCGAAGACCAACGTTAGGGAGCCGATAAACCAAACGGTAAAAGCTTGTAACCAGCCTTCTATCAAACCGGCGTATAGCAAAGCGGAAACCAGAACGGCGCCGAGACCTAGAAAAAATACTATCCCGCCGGGCAACAAAATTTCCAGCAGCATGAGAATAATGCCGCCGATAAGCCAGATATTTACAATTTCATATCCCTGCATTGATTATCCAAAATAAGGAACGAGCATGAAATAACTTCGACAAATGCTGAGAGGGGGTTCGGTGGCTCGATTGAAGGGCGTCGGCGGCAGAAATAGCCGCCGAGCTTACATGGATGTATTCACGGCGTCCTATCAAACGAGTCGCCGAACCATCACAATGCCTAAAACTTGTAGAAGTAAATTTCTGCATATTCCTAAGACGGTTTATATCGGTATCGGAGCACAGATATGCCGGCTCCTGATAAGAAAAAAAAGCGCGTGAGACTATTTACATTAAACCCCACCTTCGCCTCTTTAATCGAAAAGGAGGCATGCGTGGAATTGATTGTAGTTAAATTTATTCAAAATGGTAGCTTGTAAATGAATTCGCGGATTTAACCAACCATTGCTTTTTTGGCGGGCCTATTCGAAAGCATATCGCATTCGAAATATTTCGAGATACTTTCCTTCTGCACGCGCGTACAATGAATCCGCTTATTTAACACAGAGGTAAAACTATGAAAATTATAAAATTTGCAGCTTTATTAGGTTTAATGGCTATTACAGGCCATGCGTGGGCTGAAGCCGCCTTCGAATCGATACAAGACGTTCAAGGAAAATGGAGATTGGAATACACTAAAAAGTCACTCGATACCAAAGAAACGATAAAACGCGAAGATACTTGGGCTTTTAATGACGGAAAAGTCACTATAACGAATATCCCTCGAGAGGGCTCATACTATGACCAATTGCCGGTAAAGTATGAAATAGAGGACGGCAAACTCAAAATTGCCCTATTAGGCCGCTCCGATCGCTTCGATACTTTTTCCCTGATCGAAAAAGATGAAAAAAGCATGACTCTCAAAGGTAAATACGGCGACATTTATTATTTCCAAAAAAAATAGCTTTTTAACTAAGTAGCATCGTTATATCGGATAACAATTCCAACGTTTCTCTCCCTTTTCAGCGCCGCTTTATAGGGGCCCCTTTTAATGCTCCTTGCGATAGAAATGCGGCGCTACCATTCCGGTTTTCAATACATACCTGAGAGCCATAACCATAATTAGTCCTTCTCATAAAATCGAAACACGCCGCATCTCAAGTAACGTGAGGTCTTGCCGATAACCCGTTTGCGATTAAATAAAAAAGAGGAGTATGTCATGGTAGATTCCGTCTCGGGCTTAGCCAATCTAGCCACCCGAATGTCCGTACAGCAAACCGCACTCGATGCCAATGTCGCGGTACTCAATAAAATTCAAGATCAACAAGAAGCGGAAGGCGAAGCCGTAGTAAAGTTGATCGAGTCGACGTCCGCAGCCAAGGACGGCATCGATGTCTATGCCTAGTCATTGCTCATGATCCTAAATTTGGCAGCTTAACCATCAAGAAATCGAGGTTCCTGAAGAATTTCAAGACATTACCTAATCGTTCTCGCTAACCTCTTGGGTGAGTGAATGCTCTATACATGCTCATAGCACATAGCAAGTTATTGAACTATGCCTTTCGTACTTCAAATTTCGGCAGCGCCTGAGGAGGCACCGGGGTGTGCGGCAAAGGCTTTGCCAGCAAGGCGCTGGCATAGAGCCTACATGGACGTATTCACGGCGTCCTTTGACGAACACCCGGTGACGAATTTTGATCTACGATGAGTATAGTTGCTCGGGATCTCTGTCGATGCACGACGTTCTTTGAGACACCCAATCCTGTATTTGCGTCGCCACCCATCCGCCGTCATCGAGAGTCAAATCATGGCCTGCCCAGGGATGGGCACGCAGTTCAATACGCCATTTTTTATGAATAGCTTCAGAGCATGCCGGCGATACCAGACGATCGCCCTGCCCGTTCAATAACAAAACCGGCTGTTGCGGCTTGCTATGACTCGGCTTATAAGTGGCTGCCGCAACAATCTGCCGTAAAGCATTTTTAGTAGATACAGGCCGTGCTTTTTGTATCCGCGACCATTCCTCGATTGTCGCCTCATACCGATCTTTACGATTACTAACCAAACGAACAATGCGGGATTCTCGTCGAAAAATATCGCGCGTCATCGCCAATTCTGCAAAATCGCGATAACTTTGCCGACGTAAGCGCATATAAAATGGACTTAGATCGGCAAAGCTGGTATTCATCAAAACCTCGCCCGCAATGTCTTCAGGATGACGACTCAACCATTCCCAGGCAACCATCGCGCCGAGTGAAAGTCCCAGAATTGAGACAGGCTTTTCCAGCCAGCCTTTCGCGAGTGCATCACCACGAACACTTTCTACTATCGCTCGTATCGAACATGGACTGGCCTTTCGATAATAGCAACCTGTGCCCGGCAAATCGATCAAGCTGATCCGGGATGCCGGAAATGCATCTTGCAATAGCGGTACAAAATCGCCCCAATGCGCGGACTCCCTAGCCAAGCCTCTAAGCAGAATCCAATGTTTTCCGAGCACCTCATCCATACCAAAGACCTAATGCCTTATTTTGATTATGTTGTTTTTGTTGCTGATCGAGCTTTGCCCAATGTTCCGGATACAATAAACTCCGTTGTAGAAAGTCGAACAGCATAAAGTGCCGCCTTAGAATTCTCTCCCGGCGATGCGGTAAGATCGGATGAAACAAACCGTGTTTCTGAAAGAGATGCATCGGGTTTTTGCGTAACCAAATCCAAGACCCCATCTCCAACGTAAACGGAAGAAATAGCCGTTCGGTACCAAACCGTTCAACGAACTCATCGAATAAGTAATCCCACAAATCGCCATTGATAACGTATTCTTTGCAAGTCGGCTCAATCGTGTAAATATGATGCGGATAACAACGGTCATAGCGTTCCTTTAAGCCCACGGTTTCCGCAATAAAAGTAAAAGGCGTTTTTTTTGATGCGTACGGAAACCACAAGCGATCCCGAACACCGAAACCCGAGTGTAAATCAAGCGCAATCGATAAGGGCGAGTTGAAAAGGTGGCGCTCAACGACGTTACACAAAGCTTGCGCTTCCAGCTCCATTTTCACTTTATTACCTCGATACCATGGCAGTCGGGCCGAGATTCGATGCCCGCTATATAATCGGCGTTTGCCCGGACCCTCGACGGGTGAGTTGCGCATTAAATCGACGCCGTTGCCATTACAACGAGTACCGAGATAAACTCCGACCGGATTTACGATGGGCACGAATACCAATCGCAATTGCTCGAGGCGGGTCAGCAACTCACGATCCCAATCCAGCAATTGAACGACGGTTTGAAGGTAGGACAAGATCACCTCGGAACCGATTTTTTCGAGTCCATGCACACCGCCGAAAAAACCCAGAACGGGCACATCGGGCCCTGCCGCTCCGATGCTGATGCAATGTATCGGAAATTCAAGCTCCCGGCATTGAATCCGCGAAATCACCTCGGTTTGAGCCCGTGTACCGAGTTGATCGATAATGCGTTCTAATTGGTCAAGTTCAGGAAATTTAACTCCGGTCATGACAGCCAATGGCATTGTTTTTTATTCAGCATCCCAAAACTCTAGCATGAAAAAAAGACAATTCAGTTAAAACCAATTACTCCCTCTATACTCAAAAATTGTCTAACTTTATACCCGTCGTAGATCAAAATTCGGCGCCTGGGTGTCCGCTAAAAGACGCCGTGAATACGTCCATGTAGTCTCTATGCCAGCGCCATGGATGGCGTGAATGTCGATTTTGCAGGAGCGAAAATCGACCGGACACCCAGGTGCCTCCTCTGGCACTGCCGAAATTTGAAGTGTGAAAGGTATATGAAGATGAGGGGTATGGCTAACGAAGACGCCCAAAACCATCCGATAGATCTTATCGGCTAAGATTCAGAAGCGTTTGGCCGGCCGGTTTTGACTTTTTCGACTTGCTCCACAGCCTGTTTTAGACCATCAATGTCCAATTTCGTTAATAAATGTAGTCCGGCACGAAGAATTTCACCTTTTTTGACATGAACGCCGGCCGTTAGGCAGGTTTTCTTCAACTCCGAAATTTTCTGGTAATCCTCTTCAGGAAACGAAAAACTGTCGCGGATCACTTTGGACTTGGCGGCTTTTTTCTTTTTGAGCGGCTTTTTAGCTTCGCTTTCAGCTTTTTTAACGTTAATTTCCGGCTCGGCAAATTCGGCTGATTTAGCAGCAGCCTGTTTTTTAGGCGCTTTTTTTGCCGGAAGCGGGGTTTCGGTTTCAATTGATTCTATTGCCGAATTTTTTGATTTTGGCTTGGTTGTATTCATGACGCCTCCTTAAGACAAGTTCATTAACAGTATATACCGTTTATACTGTTTTTCATGTTTTTTTTACCCGCCTTAAAATGCCCCCCCCGATACCGTCATTAATTACGTGCAAGGTTTGATCGACTACTTACAACAAACGCTAGACGGTGAACCGGTTAAACTTCCAGCGCCGTCCGAATTTTCAACGCAGTCGATCACCACACCATTACCATAAGCAAGCAAACCACTCTATCCTCACTGCCGGAATTCTATGTACAGGGATGTATATTTTTTCGTGATCGTAGCCTGCTTATTCAGAACCGCGCAATCCCCATACATTTTTCGAAAACCTTCGGCATGCTTCATGGCTTGTATCTATTGCGTATTACTTTTCATCAAAATGCCTTTGAACCGTCATCATTTTATAACGATTCGAGAGCAGACTCTGCTTGCGTTAGCATCGACAACAATGACGGTTGCGTAACGCTGGCGGATTATCGTCAGTGGTATAAACACTTTCGCACTTACATAACCAGTTGCAGTAAAAGAAAGCGTCCGTCTGGCTGCAATCGAGCGGTTGAGTTTGACTGCAGTCAGCCCGATCAAATCAACCATAACAATTGAGGACAAAATGAAAAAAATGATTCGATCACTAATCGGTGCGGGCCTCCTGGTTCAGGTTGCCGGCGTATCGGCCCTTGAAATCAAGGCCTCTTTCGAGCCCGCAATCGACGATCCATCGCTCGATTTGGGTTACTACACCCATCCGGCGGGAGGACAAACTCTTTCGTTGTTCGGCGGTGCCGGCAGCGGCAGTTACCGAGGACCGGGCGATGCCCCCAACATCATTTGGACGGTCGGCGACCGGGGACCGAATTTTACCTGCGATGCCGCGCCTTCGGTATTGGGATTGACCGCAGCAGTTGCATGTCCAGCCGATCCGCAGCGGGGAGTCGCTGCCGGCGTCGGGCGTATCTACCCACGTCCGGATTACGCCCCCAGTATCTATCAACTGCGCATGGAAAAAAGCGGGTTGTTGAAAGTGCTTAAAGTCATTCCATTACGCAATATTGACGGCACGCCGATCAGCGGTTTGTTGAACCCGCAAATCACCGGCACGACCGAGATACCGCGCGACGGCGCCGGTAACGTGCTCGATCAAGATGCAGGCGCAATCGATGCCGAAGGCTTGGTTCGCTTACCTCATTTCGGCGGGCGGTTTTTCATCGGCGAAGAGAACGCTACCGGTTTTGTCGAAGTCGCATCGGACGGACGCATTCTGAAACGTTTCGTGCCGGCCGGTACCGAGAACGAGTACACACATCCGATTGAAGGCTTGCCTGCCGGCTACCCGGTCGAAGGCTCGTTGCCGGAGTTGTTGGCCAAGCGCCGCATCAATCGCGGCATCGAATCAATGGCGGTCTCGCCGGATTTCCGGTTTCTGTATTTCATCGTACAAAGCCCGCTCGACAACCCGAATACATCAGTGCGTGATACGCCGAACATTCGCCTCTATAAAGCGCGTCTGAAAGCACATCCTAAAGGTTCGAAGATCGAGGTCATCGGCGAATGGGTCTATCAGCTCGATCCGGTCAGTATCTTACAAAATGTCGGTGTGACTGATGCCAACCGGATACGCGATCTGCGCATCAGCGAAATGATGTGGCTCGATAAAGAGCGTTTTCTGGTGATCGAACGCACCGACCAAGCAACCGCGTTGTACGAGATCGATCTGAAAGACGCGACCAACATTGCGGGTTCCGAATGGGACGACCCTCTGACCATTCCAACGCTTGAACAATATCCGGATTTGTCGGCGGTAGGCGTTAAACCGGTCGAAAAAAAACTCCGCTTCATTGCTTCTTCGCTTGACGGCGCCGAGCCGCAATTCGCCGAGAAGCTGGAAGGACTGGGCTTGACCAATCAAAAAGAATTGATTCTTATCAATGACGACGATTTCGGTATCACCGGCCAGCGAATCCGCGTCGATATCGTCAAAGGCGCCGGTTTCGGTCGCTAGATCAGCGATCTTAAGACAAGGCGCATCGCGCTGATGCCGATGCGCCTTTTTCGTACATCGTCACACGGAGTATACCCATCGTAGATCAAAATTCGGCAGCAATCAATGGCGCTTACCTTCGACTGGAAACAATCCGCAAACTGGATTTAACCAAACCGACAGTGAACTGGGTGGATTAAAATCTAGCCCTACCCTTGACACCAATACCTTCATTAACGAGCAAGCCTTAACGTAGCGGTCGGATACTGAATGCGGACCATCTCCTGGTAACGCATGGCACTTCGATACCCTCAGCGGCCTTCAGCTCCACTTCATCAAGTCTTCTCAGTACTTCGCTGGGGGCAGTCAGTCCCGGGCAAGTAGCCGAGGTGCCTGTACCGAGCCCAGTGTGGCTGATAGGCAGCGGCCTGATGGGATTGCTGTGCTTGAAAAAGCGCTTGAACGCTTGCTAATTCGGTCTGATCGGCACTTCGAGATAAGCTAACTCGTCGAGAGACTAATACCGATAATTACTTTACACGCTTGGGGACAAGCCAATAATTTCGACTGTAGAAGGCTTGCAAAACCCGGAATGATCGGTTTCCGGCTTTTTGTCTTGTTTTATTATCAAATCATCTTTTTCTCTGCGAATAGTGAATAGCTCTATATCGTCAGTAAAACTCCTCATGAACAACGATCCAACCCGGCTCAAGCTCTCTGGCGATAACGGATAATGCGCTCGAATAACAGCGCTGCATGATAGGCAGCATCAGTCGTTTCCTCGAGCACACCTAGAATTTCGGTCCAATTGCTCTCGTCGATCAAAGACATTACGAGAAGACTGCGTTGTTTCTTACGCCAGTCGTGATAGATGCTATCGGCGCTAGATTCATGGTGTTTGAGTTCCTTGGAGCACGCTCTGACGTTAGCCAATTCATTGTTAGGATACTCGCCGATTTCGATTCTGAGCCGGTCGATCATCGATAGTATTACCTTGAGCATGGCATGCGCGGCGTCTTCGATTTGTTTGGGGTGACAGATATCAATCAGGCGTGCGGTATTGTTGAGGCCATCGACGATGTCATCGAGGCGTTTGATCAATTCCTCGGTGATGCGAATGTACTCCGAGTAGGTCAAATGCTCGAGCGCGCGAAACGCTTCCTCGGTCAATTTGTCTCCCTTTTCCTCCAGAATCTTTGCTTGAGCGATGTGGAGACCGCGTTCGTCCAAATTCGAAAACAGCAGGCCCAATGCCTGTGCACAGTCGAGGGAATTATCGAGATGTTCTTTGAATATTGTGTCCAGCGGACGGGAGTTTAGATGATGCTCGAGATTATTGTTGGTCATAGCACAAATTTTAAAGTTGGAAAATTCGTATCGGTGTTGCCAGCAATTCCCAGTTTGAGCAGTTTCGCCGATTTTAGGGTGTGGGGTATGCCTGTCGAGGAACGCCGTAAACCCATCCATGGGGCTTGGCGGCAGCTCCCTGCTGCCGACATCCTCGCCAAGCATACCCCACACCCTTTTTGATCTCCAAATTGGGAATTGCTGCGGTGTTGCGATTCCGAAATCTTATATTGGCTCGATAATATGACAAATCGATGACTGTTCTCGATTTAACTGGGATCGGCCGGCGATGACTAAATGGTTATCGCTTCATCATCCTGTCACAATATCTTTTTACGATCGCGTATCGGGGTTAATTTCAGCGGGGCGGTCATGTATCTAATCAAATATCTGAAACTAGCGGACATTTTCACGGTAGCGAATCTGTCCTGCGGCATTCTTTCGATCATCATGTCGATCGAAGGAAATTTAGTGCTCGGTGCGACTTTATTATTCATCGCGGTGATTTTCGACATCTTGGACGGTAAAGTTGCCGGCTTGATGCATCAGAAGAATTCGTTCGGCAAACAAATCGATTCAATGTCAGATTTAATATCGTTCGGCGTCGCGCCGATGTTTCTCTTTTACGCCTTGCAAACGCCGGCACCCTGGGTATCGGTTTTGTTGTTATTTTTCATCACCTGCGGCATGTTCAGATTGGCCCGATACAACGTTTCGGAAGCGCAAGGTTTCGAAGGCGTACCGATTACGGTCAATGGCGTACTGTTTCCGGTTCTTTTTTTGATCTACAGCAATTTTCCGGCAAGCCTGAATATATGGCCGTTCATTATTATCATACAAGGCTTGCTGATGGTTTCGACACTAAAAATATCGCGAATCTTTTGAGGCTCGCCTATGAAAAACGTTAAGTTATGGTTGGCCATTATATGCCTGATCATCCTGATGTCTTTTTACATGGCCGGTATCCTGACGCTCGACAATATCAAGACCAATGAAGCCTACCTGCGCGTTTTCATCGAAGACCATTATGGTTTGTCGGTGCTGTTGTTTTTTGTCGCCTGCACGCTTTTTATCAATTCGCCGATTCCGCTGGCCGCCCCGCTGAAAGTGTTGGGCGGCTTCTTTTTCGGATTCTATTGGGGGGCGTTTTACAACATCGGAGCAACCCTTTTGGCGTGCCTGGTTGGCTTCGGAATCAGCCGTTACACATTCAAGGATCTATTTGAAAAACGTTATTACGATAAATTGCAAACGATTGAGAATGAAATTGAGACAAACGGGTTTTATTATTTCTTGTCGTTGCGGTTAGTTATGGTCGTACCCTATTTTCTGATCAATATTTTGGCCGGCCTGTCCCGAATTTCCTTCAGGAAATATGCGACGAGCACGCTAGCCGGCATTACGCCGGCTTCGTTCATTTATGCGAACGGCGGCGACAAGCTCGAACAGATTACTTCACTACAGGAAATATTCCGATTCGACATCATCCTGTCATTGACTGTAGTGGCCGCGATTTCGCTGTTTCCGGTGATCGTCAAGAAATACCGTTACAAAAGCTCGTAAAAAATGCAGGACGAGAAAGATGAATGCATAAAGCCTAAAGCCCGTCGCCCTGGGTGTAATGGCATTACTAACGTCATTCTAACAATCGTAAATTAAGCATCGTCCGAAACCAAAAGCTCTGCGTTGAGCTCGATGCGTTCATAGTTGCTGATGACTGTGCTTCTCAACGGATAATCAGAAATGGGGCCGTCCCGATTCAAACGCTCAATCTCCCGCTTTGCCATAATTTAGATACTCGGTTCGATGTAAGAAACCATTGGAGCCTTGGCCAATTCAAGCGGATTCATCAAAAGTTCTACCAGTCGCTAATAACGAACGGGGCACCCGATGCCCAAATTAGGTAGCAAAAACTTACCTGATTAACAAGATGCTTCCGCTTGCGGAAGCCAAGTGTCCGCGCAGGGGCCGGTCGTAGTCGCAAAAACTTCATTATGCTGTTACCCAAGCTCCAGCTCTCGTCTTTATACATAAGTATAAATATATCTAATTGTGCAAAAAGTAGCGACCGAGCGCTAAATTACAGCAATTCCCAATTTGGAGATCAAAAAGGGTGTGGGGTATGCTTGGCGAGGATGTCGGCAGCAGGGCAGATTTTTGCTCCTCGGCAATTGCTGAGTTACATGGATGTAATGAATGCAGAAAATGCAGGAGCATTTTTCTGCCCTGCATTGCCCTACTACACGCCATCCTTGGCGTTCGAGCTGCCGCCAAGCCCCCATGGATGGGTTTACGGCGTTCCTCGACAGGCATACCCCACACCCTAAAATCGGCGAAACTGCTCAAACTGGGAATTGCTGGCTAAATTGTTGTGTTGTCCGGAAAGGCTATTGGTGTTTGAGCGTTACTGGCTTCGATAGTCGCGACGAAGGCGTCGCTCCCACAGAGAGCGGAGGACGCTCTGTGGGAGCGATCCCCTGATCGCGATCTCGAAATCGAAAGTGTTAAGTAACAATAAATGGTATCGAGGTCTCATTGGTTAAGGTTGCAAAAGGGTAATTTTTGACTTATGTATAACGATGAGAGCTCCAGCTTGGGTGTAACCTGTTCAGGAAGCTCTAGTTTCCACTGCCATTAAGTTAAGCCGTCACAGAATAAGTAATGTTGGCATTCAGGCTCGAATGTGCCTCAAAAGCCTGCCATCCATGGCACTGGATTCCACCAATCCATGGCGGAATGACGGGTTTCCCTGAACTTAATGGCAGTGAGCTCTAGCTTCCCGACAATCAAGGACGATTGAACGAGCGAATCGGGGCTGATTATGAATAAGCGAATGTTGCGCCGGTCTCAGGAAGCTAGAGCTTCCGGAGTGTCTTTCCCAAGCTGGAGCTTGGGAAAGAGCGTGATGTGGGTTGGCCGTTTTTCGCTTGACTCGCTGGCTTACGAACCCCGTCCTGCTAGGGATATGCTGATCTTTGGGCTTTAGCTGAAGAAACTTGCTAATCAGGAAAATTTATGAGTCGCAACCGAAATGGCTTTGATAATCCGCTAATGATCTTCTGATTACTTCGTGAGCTTCCTCTCGACCGTAGACTTGTGTGATTTCGCAAATACTGGCTTCGTCAGGGAGATGTTTATAGGTCAGAAAATAATGCTTCAAGCGATCAATATAGGATACCGGACAATCCGACACGTCATTCCACTGCCGGTAAAACGTGTCTCCTTTCATGACGGCAATAATTTTATCGTCAGCTTCTCCGCCGTCTAACATACGAAATCCTCCGATGGGTATCGCTTGTAAAAGAATGTCGCCATGCGATACGTTGCGCTCACTCAACACACAAATATCCAGTGGGTCGCCATCACCTCCGATTACCTCTCTACTCGATTTCTGTTCGGCAAATTCGGCTACTTGTTCCGCACAAAAGGTTTGTGGTATGAATCCGTAAAGCGTCGGAATCATATTGGAAAATTTTTGCGGCCTATCGATTTTAAGGAATCCGCTCACTTTATCGATCTCGTACTTGACTGTGTCCGAAGGGACGATTTCGATAAAGGCGGTAACGATATTCGGTGCTTCGTCGCCCGGGTGTATGCCGTGCCAGGGGTGTGCTCTATGTTTGGTATTCATTTACAAATATGTTCTGAAGTTAAAATTAAAAACGAAAAGGCTGCGCTGCGGGAGGACTTGTGTGCTCCATTTCTATTAATGTATCAATCTAATAGAACTTGTCGAGTACGTCGAGGAATTGTTTATAAATTTTCTTAAACGGTTTGTTTCTATAACACTATAAAAACATTTTAACCACGGAACACACGAAATTCACTAAAGAAAGAGCGCAAAATAACTTCTTATACCTTTCTCACTTCAAATTTCGGCAGTGCCTGAGGAGGCACCGGGGTGTGCGGCAAAGGCTTTGCCAGCATGGAGCTGGCATAGAGCCTACAGGGATCTATTCACGGCGTCTTTTGACGGACACCTCGGTGCCGAATTTTGATCTACGATGAGTATAAATGATTACAACGCTCTAAGTTTTTGTCATTAAGAAGCCATCACCCAAATAAGTAATGCTGGCTTGAGGCTCTCATGTAACTCAAAAGCCAGTCATCCATTGCGCAATGACGGGTTTTCGATAACATAATGATAATTAGACTCTGCGTTGGATGAGGGGAATCAAAACCGAAATTTGAAGAACGAAGACTATGATCGAATATTTCCGTGTTTTTCGTGTATTCCGTGGTCGAAATTCTATGTAGGTTAATCGCCTCGGCCCAAATAGACAAGCTGCCTCTTTGCCGCAAAAAAAAGAGGCAGCTTGGATTTACAGTATAACGAATCGTTTAGTTATTTTTGCAACGTGTTAAAACAGAAGGCGATTAAACTATTTACGGAATCCTTTGATTGCCTTCGAACCGACCAAACGCTCCCGATCGATGCGGAAAACCGTCGTCGTACCGCTGACTTCGTTTGCAACGACCAGTAATGGTACGCCCGGAATCGGACTTTTCGAAGCTTCGATTACGATCAAGCCCTCTGCGCCTAAATCGCCGGCTTCCGGAGTTCCTGGTGCAAAATTGAAGTCGCGGTTATTGATGTATTGAACGAATGACGGTTGATAAGGGTTACTGATATCGTAAACCATTACGCCGCCAATACGCTCCAAACCGATAAAGGCGTAAGTGCTGCCCCACAATTTAGCGACTACCACACCTTCAGGTTCAGGCCCTTTGTCGTCACTGCGGGTTTCGAAACTGTTTTCGCGGTGATTGGAATTAAAATTTTCAGGGTAAACTTTAGCAGTGATGCGTTCGAAATCCGAACCACTGTCGTAGACTTGCTTCATGCTATCGGCGGCATAAATGGAAAACGAGCGGGCACCGAAGGCATAGATATCTTCGTAACACGAACCATCCGCACGTAAACCGTTTGCAGTCGTCACGTTCAAGCGACCGAGATTGGTATTGTCACGCAATTGAGAGAAAGTGCTGATACCCATTTCATTGTTGGCAAAGAAATCCAGAAAACGCGGCGAGTCGGCGCAAACGGGGATATCGCCCGACAGAGCGCGAAACCGGGAGGCTTCGACATAACCCGGATTGCCCAACCATTCACGCGCATCCCCTTCGTTGGCCGTTACGATGAACGATTTTCCCCGGTATTCGTAATTGGCGATTGTGTCCGGCATGTAGATGCCCCAGATAGGCCAATTAGTGATATTGATCTTGCCATCCCGATCGCTGACGTCGAGCTCGTTACCGGGCAGCATGTGATCTTTGAATCCCAAGCCATTGACTGCAGTGAACTTGCCGGCTTTGATGTCTAGCGTCCCGATCGCGTTGTTTTCTTGTAACGACACCCATGCGGTTTTCGAATCTTTGGAAACGGTTATCCATTCGGGCTCCATGTTTCTTGCGACACGTTTGCCGTCGCCAGGATTGACATCAGGTCCGAAAATTCGAACGGAAGCATCGAGATCGCTTTCTTTCAAACCTTCAAAGCCCGCCGTACGAACATGGCTTTGCGTCAATTTAGCGATTTGCTTGGGTAAATCGATGATGCTGACCGAACCTTCCGGATCGATTGTATAATCGTCGTTCGGTTCGCCTTCGTTGGCGACCAATACACGTTTGCCGTCCGGAGTAAAGGTTATAGCATCAGGCAACGCGCCGATTTGCACGCTAGCCAAAACATTACCCTCGATATCGAGGAAAACGGCCTTGCCCGGATCGGTCTTGACTGCCGCTTCAACGGCTGCTGCAACCAAACCTTTATGAACGGCAACACTATTTACTACCGCGCCGTAACCGGATAAATCGATATTGAATAGTAAGGTCGGTTTAGACGGATCTTTAATATCTAATACATCGATCTGACCGCTTTCGGCATTGACGACAAACAGGCGTTGCGATTCCGGATCGTGTGCGACGATCTCAGCAGAGGACTTGTCAAAAGTTCCCGTCGCATAAGTGCCGAGAGGGCTTAACTCAAGTTTAAACGGTTTACCGGCTTCAGCCTGACCATTGAGGACAAGACACAATCCGAAGACACTGCTTGCAAGGATAGTATTTTTCACTTTTTCTCCTAGCCTGGCGGGTTGAAAGGAAGTTCGCATAAGGTTAATGAGTCGATGCCAGACCTTTTTAATCCTAAATAAGCAAGGTTACATTTTGATGACTTTGAAATTTGCTTAGAACGACTAAAACGAGGAAAGAACGCTTTTCCTAATCGTTTTTCAATATGAGTTTTATACCTTTCACACTTCAAATTTCGGCAGTGTCTAAGGAGGCATTGGGGTGATCAGCAAAGGCTATGCCAGCATGAATGCTGGCGTAGCGCCTACATGGACGTATTCACGGCGTCCTTTGGCGGACAACCCGGTGCCGAATTTTGATCTACGGGTACTATGCAACCCATAAGCGCCAACTTAAAAGGGGCTCGTCATTCCGCCAGGGATTGGCGGAATCCAGAGCCACGGATGGCAATGCGCAGCACCACATTCATGCAACATGGATATCGACAACCTATACCGATATGACGAATAAAGCCATAAACGCACCATAGAATAGGCACTAATTTGGGGCTCAATGACTATGCAACCGCCTTCGACCTGAGTTTAATAGTCGATTCTCTCCGGCGCCACACGCAGCACTTCCTCTATTGTCGTCAGGCCCGACGCGACTTTTTCGGCGCCACTTAGCCGAAGCGGCTTCATGCCTTCCTTAATCGCTTGATGTTGCAATGCGGTTAAATCGCAGCCTTCGGTAATGAGCGGCTGGATACCGAGACTGTTTTCGAAAATCTCATAAATTCCGATTCGCCCGGCATAGCCGGTGTTGTGGCATTCCTTACAACCGACGGCCTGATAGATTTGCTTAGGGGGTGCGACCTTAAACGGTGAGACCAAGTTTTGCCATTGCCGGCTATCGACCGGCGCGACCGCTTTGCAATGCCGACATAACACTCGAATCAATCGCTGCGCCATGATACCCAATACCGTCTGTTGTATCAGATAGCTCGGCACACCTAAGTTGAGCAAACGAATGACCGCAGCCGGCGCATTGTTCGTGTGCAGCGTCGAAATGACCAAATGCCCGGTTAATGCGGCCTGCACGGCCATTTCGGCGGTTTCCAGATCGCGAATCTCGCCGATCATGATGATATCGGGATCTTGTCGCATCAACGTGCGTATGCCGCTCGCAAAATCGAGTCCGATATTGTGTTGAACTTGCATCTGATTGAATAACGGCTCGATTTGCTCGATTGGATCTTCGACCGTACATAGATTAATTTCCGGTGTCGCAAGCCGCTTTAGGGTTGAATACAAAGTGGTCGTTTTTCCGGAACCGGTCGGCCCTGTGACCAAAATGATGCCGTGGGTTTGCGAAGTCATCCGGTTCCATATCGCCAATTCCTGCTTGTTGAAACCCAGTTGCCGGTAGTCGCGCAACAAGACTTCGGGATCGAAAATACGCATCACCAGTTTTTCACCGAACGCTGTCGGCATCGTCGATAATCTGAGTTCAATTTCCTTACCGTTGACATTTTGGGTTTTGACTCTACCGTCTTGCGGCAGTCGCTTTTCGGCTATATTCATTCGCCCCAAAATCTTGAGTCGACTCAAAACCGCATTCATAATCGGCATCGGCAACTGATAAACATGGTGCAAAATGCCGTCGATGCGAAAACGGACGTTGCCTTGGAGGCGGCGCGGTTCGATGTGGATATCGCTGGCGCGTTGGTCGAAGGCGTATTGGAACAGCCAATTGACCAAATTGACGATATGCTGGTTATTGACATCGAAATCGGATTGCTTGCTTAGCTCGACTAATTGTTCGAAATTTTGGCCTCCGGCACGGCCATCGCTATTGGTTTGGACCCCGGCGCCTTTGAGCGAGCGCGAGAAATTATAAAATTCTTCGGTATAACGCTTGATTTCATCCGGGTTAGCGAATACCAAGCTAATATTGCCGCTATGCATCTTGGCAAGATCGATTTGCCAAGAACCGATATCGGGTTCAGCCGTTGCAATCAAGACTTCGTCATCAGTGACTTTGATCGGCAGTATGTTGTAATGAGTGGCGTAGGCCTTACTAAAGATAGCAGTGACGCTCGGCACGTCGATTCGCAAGGGATCGAAATAGTAATAAGTCATCCCTAATTTGTCGGCAAGCCATTGCGTTAGTTCTTCCTGAGTCAACAATTTGCCGAGCCGGGTCTTGTCGCCGATTTCGCATTCGGTCAGTATTTTTAGCGGGTGTTTGTGCTTATTGACCGAGGCATTAGCGTATTGCCGGCATTTTTCGAGGTCCTTGGCCGACAGCATACCGTCCCGATCGAGCCAATCGATAACCCGGCCGATATCCAGTTTTTTGTCGTCAGTATTGAATTCTACCCGCATAAGCCTTATTTAATTCAGGGATTGTCTATACAGCTTAGCTAAAATTTTAGAGTCAGGTTCGCATCACAATCGATTTCTAACAAATCATATGCATCGCAAAAATCGTCTTATTGCATTCTTTTAGCTGTTACTATACTTCGCGCAGTCATGATTGCGACTTTTATGGCACTGCCGAAATTTGAAGTGCGAAAGGTATATAAGCGCAAACTTGGCGCGTAGTCTATGGTGTGTTTTAGGCATTATTCGTCATATCGGCATGTGAATTGCCGATATCCAGATTACATGAATGTAAAGCTACGCATTCTATCCCTGGGACTCTGGATTCCGCCAATCCCTGGCGGTATGACGTGTAATTTCCTTAAGTTAGCGCCTAAGGGTTAAGCGGTAGACTGCCTGAGCGGGACGGAGCATGTACCCCGTCCCTAACGCTTAGACTGCGACTGAAACCCATGAAAACGTTTAGAATGGGTTTAATAAACAGCCCGGCAAGGTCCGATGGGCTCCGGTTACCCATACCGAGGCGACGCCAACTATTAATGCAAACATAGCCCAATTTAAACACACGAATTCAGTAAGAATTCTGTAAGCAGATTTTAATAAGCTATTAAAGTTTTGGCGTTACACTTTCCATTTTCAGCTCACTTATTTAATTTTCTTCGCAATGACGCAAAAAGCATTCAGTCAAACCGTACTCAGAACATTGTTTGATTACCTGCTGTCGGAAATGGGCAGTTCGGCACATGATAAAGGCCTGCATCAACATGAAGTTCCGTCCAGCGCCGTTTCGGAGAACTTTCATATAACGGCCAACAACCTTGGATTGATCAGCCATGAGCTGATGCTGACGATCGATCAAGCCGCTATCGCCTCCGGGCATTTAACGCAGCTACTCAAACCCCTCGATGACGGACGCTGGTTGGTATTGTCGGGCTTTAGCCGAGGCCGGATCAAAGGCACATTGATCGATGGTCACGTAGTCACGGCGCATGTTTTCAAACTCAATGAGCTCATGGAATTGCTCAACTGTCCTTGCGACCGGTTACTCGAATGGCATTTAATCGAGTTGAAAGCGCCGATGGATGCTTCGTCCCATCATGAACACGACCACGAGCATATGCCGCCCCTGCAACGGCTGTTTGAAATGATTAAAGTCGAGAAAAAAGACCTGTGGCACGTCATTGTTTTGGCCATTGCTTCCGGATTGTTGAGCCTTGCAACACCCGCCGCGGTTCAGTCGCTCGTCAACACTGTGGCCTTGGGCGGAATGATGCAGCCGTTGACGGTATTATCGACGCTATTATTTATCTTTTTGGTGTTTTACGGCGCCATTTCGATAATCCAGTCTTACTTGGTCGAATTGATTCAGCGCCGCGTCTTTGTCCGCATGGCGGCCGATCTCGGCAATCGGCTACCGAATGTCGAATGGTCGAAATACGACGATAAAAACGGTCAGGAATTGGTTAACCGTTTTTTCGATATCCTCACGGTACAAAAAGCCGGCGCCTTTTTGTTACTGGACGGCTTTGCCATCGCCATGCAGGGCGCAATCGGTTTACTGGTATTGGCCGCCTATCATCCGTTGTTGTTACTGTTCGGTTTGATTGTTGTCTTATGGATTTCATTCGTCATTTTTGTACAGGGCCGCAAAGGCGTTGAAACCTCGATAGATGAATCCTATGCCAAATACGCAGTGGTCGCCTGGCTGGAAACTTTGGCGCGCAACGGCCAAACTTTTAAGTTTTCAGGCGGCCCGGAACTGGCGCGAGAGCGCACCGATGAATTGGCTTATGAATACTTAAATACCCGTAAACGCCATTACCGCATTCTATTGAACCAACAATACAGTCTTTACGCCTTATATGCCGTGGCCAGTACGACATTATTGGCCGTTGGAGGGATATTAGTCATGGAAGGACAGCTTAGTCTCGGGCAGTTGGTCGCGGCCGAGCTGATCGTTTCCGGCGTACTGGCTTCGTTTGCCCAATTAAAAAAGAAATTGGAAAGTTATTACGATTTAATGGCGGGGGTCGACAAACTGGGACATTTACTCGACCTGACGGTCGAACGAGAAACCGGAGACGTGTTAAAGCTGTCGGAACCGGCGCATGTCGGCGTTTATGATTTGACGTTGACCTATCATAATCGCTATACAGCGTTTAAAAATATGACCTTCGAAATCATGCCCGGCGAAAAGGTTGCTCTATTCGGAGGCCCAGGCACCGGCAAATCATCGATTGCTGAATTGTTGACCGGACTGCGCGTACCCAGTCACGGCCATGTTGAAATCAATCATATCGATATGCGCGAAATTCGCTTGGAAAGTCTGCGGCAATCGGTCGCGGTGGCAGGGCGCACTGAAATCATCGAGGATACGATCATCGAAAATGTCCGGCTGGGCCGGCCCGACATTAGTGTGCATCAAGTTAGGGATATAGCGAATCGTTTAGGCATCTTTCCCGATCAAAAACAATTACCGGAAGGTCTTTATACCGTGCTTAACTCGGCCGGTTCTCCGTTATCCTCCAGCCAGACCCGAAAATTGTTACTCGCCCGCGCAATCATCGGCAATCCGCGCGTATTGATTCTCGATGAACTGCTTGACGACTGGAAACATTTCGCCGACAGCCCGGCCCGCGATGTATTATTCGCGGACGATGCGCCATGGACCTTGTTGGTGCTGACCGGGTCGAAAACAATCGCACAACTTTGTCAACGAACCATCGATTTATAGATTCATTGGCCTTATGCAGACACAAGATCATCATCCATTATTATCGGTATTGAGTGCCTCACAGACCCCTCGTTTTGTGGGACAGATCGTGACGATATTCGCCTGGTTGTTCATTCTGATACCGATATTCGCACTGTTTTTACCCTGGCAGCAAAACGTCAACGGTACAGGATATGTCTCGGCATTTGCACCCCTTGAGCGACAACAAACCGTCGATTCGCCGGTTTCCGGTCGAATCTTGCAATGGCATGCCAAGGAAGGCGCGAAGGTGAAAGAAGGCGATTTATTAGTTGAAGTCGTCGATATCGACCCGTTATTGCCGGAACGCTTGAAACGTCAACAGGAAGCCAATATCGCCAAACTGGACGCCAAGCAACGAGAGCTCGACTCTTACGAAATCCAAATCGACAGCTTGCTGACCGTGCGCGACATGAGAGTCGCCGCCGCGCAGTATAAACTGAACATGGCGCAGCAAAAAGTGGCAGCGGCTTCCGAAGCTTTGGTTTCGGCTCAAGCGTCATACGAAACGGCGCAACTGCAGCAAAAACGATTTTCACGCCTGCTGGGCGACGGGCTGGTTTCGCGGCGCGATTTCGAAGTTGCCGAACGGGACGCAATTGTCGGAATTCGCTCGCTAAACAGCGCAAAAGCCACGCTGCAATCGGCAAAGGCCGAACAAAATGCCGCAGAGGCCGATATCAATCAAATTCGTGCCGATGCGCAAGCTAGAATCGATTCGACGACCGCCTCGAAGAACAAAATACTTGGCGAAATCGAGGATATCCGTAATAGTCTCGTCAGTAATGAAGTCAGTATTGCCCGACAACAATCACAAAGCATTACCGCGCCACGAAGTGGTACCGTATTGCGATTGTTGTTAAACCCGCAAGGACAGATGGTTAAGCAAGGCGATCCCTTGCTGATTCTGATACCGGATATCGATGCTCGCGCGGTCGAAGTTTGGGTATCCGGCAACGATGCGCCATTAATTTTACCTGGGCATCATGCACGTTTGATGTTCGAAGGCTGGCCTGCCATTCAATTCGTCGGTTGGCCGGAAGTCGCGGTCGGCACCTTTGGCGGAACCGTCGCTTTTGTCGATTCCAGCGACAATGGCCAAGGTAAATTCCGTGTAATGATCGTACCCGACGAAAGCGATCATCTATGGCCCTCTGAGCGCTTTTTACGCCAAGGCGGCGCAGTCAAGGCTTGGATTCTGCTCGAACAAGTCAGTATCGGCTTCGAAATATGGCGGCAGTTGAACGGCTTCCCGCCGATGTTGACGCCGGAACATCCATATCGCGATCTGGACCGTATACAAACACACAGAAAATCCGATAAATAGCGCGTTTTAACGAGAACAAACGATTTATGTTGAAAACTCATTTCCCGATTGCACGCCTTCACCGGAATTTGACGGTTTCCGGTGCATTCGCTTTATTGTCGGGTTGTTCTTTCTATTTCGATACCGGGCCAAAGCCCGAGCTGGCGCAAAAAGTCGAAGAGCGTATGCAACGTGACGAAGACCTTGCCCTGCCGGATCTGTCGAGAGCCGAGCCGAAAACACTCGACACCGCGATTGCCGAATTCAGAGCCGATCCGAAAAAGCTGGATTTGACCGCACCTCCCATTGTGCTCGAAGAAAAAGACACAACCGAAGCCGTGGATGAAAGCCATGCACTGACGATCGCCGATGCGCGCGCAATGGCGTTGACCAACAATCTTGACTTAAAAATTGCGCTGATCGACCCGAGCATCGCCGCCACGGTCGTCAGCGAAGAAGAGGCCCGGTTTGACGATCTGATTTTCGCGCGCGCCAAGTATTCGAATAAAGACACGCCTTTTCTCGACGGCGATGTCGTAAACTTCAAGGCTGTCGACAAAAACTCGCCGTTGAATGACGAAATCGCCAAGCTAGGCTACATGCCGCAAAGCGCCGAACAATGGGATGTCGAGGCCGGCATCATGATTCCGCTACGAACCGGCGGAACAGTGACACTCAGTACCCCGCTCGAAAACAAAAGCAAAAGCCGCTTCGTGGCCTCCGACCAATACCGAAGCGCGCTGCGTTTCTCGATGAGCCAACCGTTATTGCGCGATGCCGGTATATCGACTAATGTCGCCGGCATTCGGATCGCACGCTACGAACAACAAATCGTCGACCTCAAAACTCGGCTGCAATCGATCCGCGTATTGGCCACGGTCGACAAGGCCTATTGGGCGCTTTATGCCGCCTGGGGGGAATTGGACATCCGCCGTCAACAATACGAAATCGCACAGCAAAATCTAACGATGGTCAAACGCCGCGTCGAAGAAGGCTTGACCGCCGCGATCGAAATCAACCGAGCCGAAATCGGCGTGGCCGAACGCATGGAGTCTTTGATCGTCGCAAATACCCGCCTCAAACTTAGCCAACGCCAATTATTGCAGTTTCTCAACGACAAGCGTTACGGCATCGATACATCCACGATTATGATTCCCGAAACCTCGCCGATGCTGGTCAGTTTCGATTTCGACCGCGAAGCGCTGGCCCGAAAAGCATTAGACGGCCGCTTGGAACTGTTGGAATTGGAATTAAAACTCGCTGCCGACGCGACCAAGATCGACTATTTGGAAAATCAAACCTTGCCGATGTTCATGTTGGACTACAGCTACGGAACGCAAGGCCGCGATTACGACGATTTCGGGGGGGCCTACGGCGATACATTTACCGGACGCTACGACGACTGGTCGGTCGGTTTGAGACTGGAAATTCCGTTGACCAACGAACTGCGCAAATCGCGCCTGTCGCGCGCCGTGCAGCAAAGATTGCAACGCTTGACGACGCGCGATTTAAAAGAACTAACCGTGCGCAGAGAAATATATGATGCCCTAGACACAGTTTCGCAGAATTGGCAGCGCATCATCGCGGCCCGGCAAAACGTCGTATTGGCCGGAGCCAACTACGACGCGGAACTCAAGCAATTTGAAGAAGGTTTGCGGACGATGACCGAAGTATTGGAAATGCTCACCAAACTCGGCGACTCGCAAATGAAGGAAGTCAGGGCTATTGCTGATTATCAAGTTGGGTTGATCGACCTGGCCTATGCAACCGGCACCCTTCTCGGTTACAGCAAAGTCGATCTGGCGGGATTGATTTCGAAATGACGGAACTCGAGACTCATTCGAAGTACCGCGTGTTTATGAAAATTATCCGGGCAATCTAGGATCATTCGTTGCCCGTATCCGCATACTTATCGCCGTCGAAACGATACACGGCGTTTTCGGCCGAGTTAATCGGGTGTTGCTCATCCCCGCTTTGGGTGCCGGCTCGCGCGACCAATAAATCCGGATAGCCGTGATGAATATCGCTTAATACCGAAATAGTGCCGGTATAAGACCAACAAGGAATCGTAATCCCGGAAGGCAGCGGCTCATCATCGCAGGCCCCGGCATTATTGCCCCCGGTCTGCACAAAACCCAAATCGGCCCAAGTCGTGCCGTCGAAACCGAACAGCACTTTGCCGTCATCGAAATAACCGCCCATGCCGTAGCCGAAGTCGAGCATGAACGCGATCCGCTTGGACGATAAAATCAAAATTTCCGACTGCTTAATATCGGGCGCTTCGCCCCAGGAACCGATTTCGCCGATTCCGGTTTGCATGCCGATTGCGCGCCAGCCGTCCGAATCCAACCGGTAAATCGCCGCACCGACCTTGACGCCTTGCACATGACTATCCAATGGCGATCCCGTTTCCGGGTCGATTTTCTGAGCCTTGCCGAATATCACATGATAATCGCGATCGCCGATCGAAAAACCTTGCTCGAACCAAAAACCGGCTAATTCCCCGGATTCGGTTTTAATCGATTCGCCGGAGAATTCGCTACCGTATAATTCTTGCAATGCAGCGAAAGCATCCGGTTTCGAAAAACGGCGACTCGTTTCGGTTACGGTTTCTTGTTCCGGACCGACAGCTTCCCGATCCATCGAAAAATAGACGGCTAAGCCGATCCCCGCTAACGTAGCGATCAAGCCGATGAGTAGTGTTTTTCTGGATTTTGGACGATTGTCAGTTTGCATAATAGTGCTAGAGGGAAAGCTTACCAATGAATGAGGACTCACTAACGATAAAATGAAAATTTTTCCGTTTAGGAACGAGCATGAAATAACTTCGACAACTTCTGGGAGGGGGCTCGATTGACAGGTGTCGGCGGCAGGGCAGATTTTTGCTCCTCGGCAATTGCTCCTGCATTGCCCTAATACACGCCATCCATGGCGTAATGCAAAATCTGCATTCATGCCATCCATGGCAATCAGATTCCGCCGTCAAGCCTACATGGAAGTATTCACGGCGTCCTGTCAAGCGAGTCACCGAATCGCCGCAAAGCCTACTACTTGTAGCAGTTATTTTGTGCATATTCCTTACTTTCTATTAGTCGTAGCCGCAATGCGATTGAAAAAGCCCGAGGCATTTGAGTTATGGATGGAATCCTACAACAAGCCTGCATGTATTCCAACCTGTGTCTCAAAAAGTCAATCAACGAGAAAGACAATAGAACACAAGGCACATTCACATAGCCAACAATTACGCCTGAATTACCGTTTTTTTCCAACGATGTCCGAACACTTACCAATGACTGTTTTATCCTAAAAAGAGCAGTTGACATGTGTTGTAGGCCGTTCGTGCTGAGCAAAGTAAGCGCCCTTCGGTCGCATGGCGTTACTATGAAACAGTCGCTGTTTTACGTATTTTTTTGTATTCTTACATATTGTCAAGTTATTGATTTTAAATATATAAAAAGCCGTTTCTTGAAAGCCGAGTCAAAACATGAAGGATTTACAACACTTTCACCGGCTTGGTGAAGCCTCAAACTACCGTTCGTCCTGAGCCCTTCGGCTGCGCTCAGGAGAGCCCTGTCGAAGGGCGAACGGTAGTTTGAGGCTCTCAACTGCTCTTTTTAGGTTTATGGATTTTGAGAGAATACCTGGCGCTTTATAACCTATGATTATCAACAGTTTCCAGGATATCATGAGCGCCGTAGGGTGCGCGATGCGCAGCCTACACGCTACCTCCTTCTACGTGTTAGTTTCCTGCCCTGACATATAAGGCGCACCGTTTGAATTAAATTCGTGAAGCCCTCATTCGTATTTGACAAGCGCCTGCGCTTTCAGTACTTTCAGCTCTCCAAAATCGCCTAGTCGACAGGATTTCAAACATGGAAATCAATCACCCGCTCGTGATAACGGATGAGAATACTATGACGCCGATTAAAATTGTGTTCTTCGGACTCGGTGCGGTGGGTTCGGCAATGCTGATTTGTTTTTCGGAATTGGCCGAGCGGGACGGCGCAGCCATCCGTTTTGTCGTTTATGTTCGCAATCCGGATGAGGCCCGGGATGCGCTTTTTCATGCCGAGCAATTGTTTGAACATATCGATTTCATCAAGCTTTCGGATTTCAGTTCGGTCTTCGCGTTGGAGCCTGCGCACGAGCAAGAACTGACCGGCGCCACATTTTTGGTAAACGCGGCGCTGCCGGAGTTCAACGGGGCCATGCTTGAACTCGCGCTTCGAATCGGCGCACACACCGTGGATCTGGCTTCGGATATTTATGGCGCGAAAACCGAGCGCACGCTGACTTTCGCGCAATATGCTTACGATACGGCACTTCGCGAGCGCGGAATCGCCGCGCTGATCAACATGGGCGTGTCGCCGGGCGTCACCAATTTTCTCATCGGCCGCCGGATGCACGACCTGTTGGCGACCGACCGGAAAGATCTCGAAGTGGAAAGTATCGATCTTTATTTACTCGAAGATATCGATTCGGATTCGATCGTCTTTTCCTGGTCGCCGGTCGTGGCACTGGAAGAGTTGGCGCAACACCCGCGAATCTTACGTGACGGCCGCATGTTGGTGCTCGATCCGTTCAGCGAGGCGCGCGAATATCATTTTCCTCACGAAGCCAGTTCGAGCCGGCAGTATCCGCTATATCAGGAAGAGTTGTTGTCCCTGCACCGTTCGTTTCCCGAGATCGAATCGATCGGTGTCTACACTGGCGGCTCGGAAGTTGAGTTGGTCAAAGCGCTGTTTCAACTCAATCTATTGTCGAAACGCAGTCTGCCGGACCGACCGGAAATGACGATCGAGGCGATGGTCCGCGCAATTCTGCCGGGCATGAACAAGCCTCGGCGTATCGAGGAATATTTGCGCAGCGGTACGATTCGGCGAGCGCATTTTGCTGCGGCGGCTGAAATTCGCGTATCCGAAACGGTGCGTAACGAACGTCAAACCGCCATCGAAACGGTTGGTCTGAGCTATTTACGCTACCCGGAATTATTGAACTCGCCCTATGCCGGCGCGACCTACATCGCCTATCCAACCGCGGCTAGTGCTGCGATTCTGGCTTGGCATGCCTTGGATTATCTCCGCACAAAGTCAGCGCAGACGCTATCCGGCGTGATAACCGGGGAGGATCTCGCACGTATACTGCCGAGGCCGCGAGCCGATGCCATACGCCGCGATTTGGTCGCTTGGGATATCGATTTGTTTGAAAGCGTGCGCGATGCTTCCGAAACCTAAAATCTCACCTGATTAGCAAGTTTCTTCAGCTAAAGCCCAAAAACCAGCATATCCCTAGCAGGACGGGGTTTGCAACCCCGTCCTAAACGTTTTGACTTTGGCCGAAGTTAGCCGAAATGTTAAGGGCAAACCGAAACGTTGGGGACGGGTTAAATAACCCGTCCCGCAGAAGTGGCCACGACTGGCCACTGCTCGGACAATTGGCTTCAGCAAGCTGAAGCATCTTGCTAATCAGGAAATCTCATACCCCCCAGCAATTCCCAGTTTGAGCATTTTCGCCGATCTTAGGGTATGGGGTATGCCTGTCGAGGAACGCCGTAAACCCATCCATGGGGGCTTGGCGACAGCTCGAACGCCAAGGATGGCGTGAATGCAGATTTTGCATGCAGCAAAAATCTGCCCTGCTACCGACATCCTCGCCAAGCACACCCCAAACCCTTTTTGATCCCCAAATTGGGAATTGCTGATACCACCCCCGGCCATCACCGCAAAGAACCCGCCGCAGACACTTGTCAATCGAGCAACCGCGACCGCTTAAAATCGTGCACTTTCGAAATAACAAATGGCGTCCTAAAAACTTCCATCAGAAGCAGTCATATCGTAGTTTTTGCAGATTATGCCTTTCATGTGTTTCGTGGACTAATTGCCGGATTGATGAAGCGGGGGTCTTGCAAAGCGGAATAAGTCGGCTTAGCGTCGACGCAACCCGGCAAGATACCGGCGAGATCGGTTTTCTAGTTGCTGGAACTGGTAGCTCAACCCTCCTTCAATTGGGCAATCACAGCATCTGAAATTCGATACCCCATCTGTCTGAGTTCGGCGATTAAAGCCTCGGCATCGGGAATCAAGGTTTTTCGTTGTGCGGCAAACAATAATGCTGCCGTGCCGACTATCAGTAATTGCTTGCGCAAAGCTTGTTTTCGCGCCAATGCATCATCCAAGATCAACAATGCGTTACCGTTTGTTTGCAAGGCATACTCAATGCTGGATTGCTCGCCCAATCCCAAACTTCTCGATAAAGGGTGTTTAAAGTCCGGATTGTCCACACATTGCAACCACTCCGAAGTCAAAGCCTGTTCGATCAAGAGGGTATCGGCGGATTGCCCCCGTAAACATTCATCGGCAACGGCTTGAGTCATCAATACCTTGCCAAAAAGTGCGGGCAGCAATTGAAGCTGATTTATTTTAGCCAGCGCTATGAGCGGTCCGGCATCGGCTATGACGATAGCCATGAATCCAATGTTTCCAGTTCCTTGGCGGTTTGTTTGTCGGCCACGACAACATCGATATCCAACTGGGTCAAATGGTCGATAAATTCGGATAGGCTCAAACCGCTGATTTGCGCGGCTGCTCCCAATGACAACACTCGGTCTTTAAATAAACTGGCTGCCAAAGCGGGCTTGAGTTGATCATTCAACTCCCCTAGAGAGCTTTTTAAATTTAACAGCAGAGCATTCGGTTTATTGCCTTTTAAGATCAATACCGGTTCTTTTTCGGCATGTCTTAGGGCCTCCGAAGGATTGCGTTTTAAATTCCTGACATTGGTTGCGTACATGGTCGACCCGCTCGGCTAAAAAACTAGAGTGTAGTCCACGCCAGGGGCGAACACAATCGCTTTTTTACGGGATGACTGTGGCAGATGGAGTAGTGTCGGCATAATCTCGGACGTAAGGATTTACCTGAGATTCAATACCACCTTCCCGGCACCGGACAAATCGTAACCGCCCAGCTCTTCGGCTTTTTCGATGAAGGCGGGAGAACGGGTCAGTTCCAGTAGATTCTGGATCGGCGGCTCAAAATAGTCGAAGCGGCGCATCACCAGATCGAATCGTTCTTTCGTCAGCGGAATGAAATCGAGGCGTAGTTGCCGGGCGACCGACTCGACTGCGATGCCGACATCGGCCTTGCCGTTCGAGATCGTCAGGCCGACGTCGATTTCGGTACGCGCAGGTTTATCAGCAATCTTGATAAGCGACTTGTCGACTCCAGCCTTTTCGAACAAATGATCGAGCAAAATCCGGCTGCCGGCACCGCTTTGCCGGTCGATCAACAGCGCTTTTTTTTCGGCGATGTCTTCGAGCGAATGCAACTCTAGCGGATTGCCCGGCGCGACGATCAACCCCTGTTGCCGCCAGGCCCATTCGATCGCTACGACGCCGTGATCCGGAAGTGCATTCTTGATAGCCGGCGTGTTGAATTCGCCGCTGGCGGTGTCGAGCACATGCATGCCGCAGATCAACGCCTCGCCGGACGCGAAGCGGCTTAAGCCTTCCATGCTGCCGGTCGTTTGCATTGCTATCGGCCGACCGCTTTCCCTGAGCGCCCATTCCAGTAGCGGGTCGTGACTGCCTACGACGATCTCGGGAGCGCTTCTCAGCAATGCGTCTTGCGAAACTGATTCGCTGTTTTGCATCAGCCACATGTCGATCAGATAACGCGGAAAAAGCCATTTTCCGGTCACGCGCGTGCACGGAATCTGCTTTTGGTTGATCAGATCGTAAATTTTGCGCTCCTTGACGCGCAAATAATCGGCGACCTCGTGCACGGTCATCATCTCGGACAAAGGGAGAGCCTCGCTGGAAAACTAAAGGGTTCAACAATATAGCGAGCTTAACGGCGTTCCGCAATGAAGGTCTAAGCGGATGAGGTTGGACCGGGATGTATCAGAAAATCTGATTTAACGTCAAAAAAATGTGATTTTTACGTTAAAGATTTTAGGCCTATAATTAATAAGCAAACAATTTATGCATAAATATGTTTATTTATGTGTTTTTTGATATTTAAAAATTACGTGATATTCTCTCAGAACGATCAAACCTATATTCGATATAGCCGTCTAGCGGCTTTCGAACCGGAAAGCGAGGCACCATGACCGAAACCGTTTCCACGCAAAGCACCGTTAAGGAAATCACCCGCGCACTGAAGCATAAGCCGGGCGCGCTGCTGCCGATTTTGCACGATATTCAGCACGCATTGGGCTATATCCCCGCGGACAGTATTCCCGTCATCGCTTCTGAATTGCAGCTATCCCGCGCCGAAGTGCACGGCGTAATCAGTTTTTATCATTACTTCCGTGAAACACCGCCGGGTAAACAGACGATTCATTTGTGTCGAGCCGAATCCTGTCAGGCGATGGGTTCTAAGAAACTCGAAGAACATGTCAAGGCCAAACTAAGCATCGACTATCATGAAACGACACCGGACGGTAAATTTTCGCTAGAACCCGTGTATTGTCTAGGGATGTGCTCCTGCTCTCCGTCTATGCAGATCGGCAACGATGTTTACGGGCGCGTATCCAATGAATCATTCGACAGCGTGATCGACGAGAGGGAGGCTTTGTCATGACTGTGACCGTTTATGTACCGAACGACTCCGGCGCGTTGGCATTAGGCGCAGGCCGAATTGCCGCGGCGATCGATAAGGAAGCGCAGAAACGCGGGTTGGACATCAAGCTGGTCCGCAATGGATCTCGAGGCATGTTTTGGCTGGAACCCTTGGTCGAGGTCGAGACCTCCGAAGGCCGCATCGGCTATGGGCCGGTGCAATCAAAAGACATTTCCGGCCTGTTCGATGCCGATTTCTTGAACGGCGGCACGCATGCGCTCGAAGTCGGCCCGATCGACGAAATCCCTTATTTCAAGAATCAACAACGGCTGACCTTCGCGCGTATCGGTCTCACCGATCCGATCAGTCTCGACGATTATCTGGCCTATGACGGCTATCGCGGCCTGAAAAACGCCCTGGCGATGAGCGGCGCCGACATCGTCCGGCATGTGACCGATTCGGGATTGCGCGGCCGGGGCGGCGCGGCGTTTCCGACCGGTATCAAATGGAACACCGTACTCAATACGCCGAGCGAGCAAAAATACATCATCTGCAATGCCGATGAAGGCGACTCGGGCACGTTCTCCGACCGCATGGTCATGGAAGGCGACCCGTTCGTATTGATCGAAGGCATGACGATCGCAGGGCTAGCGGTCGGCGCGACACAGGGTTATATCTACTTGCGCGTCGAGTATCCGCATGCGCATCGGGCGTTGAATACGGCAATTGCGAAAGCCTATGCGGCCGGCTATCTCGGCGACAACATTCAAGGCAGCGGTAAAAAATTCGATCTCGAAGTGCGTTTGGGCGCCGGCGCCTATATTTGCGGCGAGGAGACTTCGCTGATGGAGAGTCTCGAAGGCAAGCGAGGCCTGGTCCGCTTCAAGCCGCCGTTGCCGGCGATCAGCGGCTTGTTCGGCAAGCCGACCATCGTCAACAACGTGATTTCGCTGGCCTCGGTGCCGATCATTCTCGACAAGGGCGGCGAGTATTACCGCGATTTCGGCATGGGCCGTTCGCGCGGCACGCTGCCGATTCAATTGGCCGGCAACATCAAATATCCGGGCCTCGTCGAACTGGCATTCGGTTTGACCCTGCGCGAGCTGCTCTACGAGTACGGCCGCGGCTCGGCATCGGGTCGGCCGATCAAGGCGGTGCAGGTCGGGGGCCCGCTGGGCGCGTACCTGCCCGAATCGCAATTCGATACGCCGCTCGATTACGAAGCCTTTGCGGCGATTTGGGCCGTCGTCGGTCATGGCGGCATCGTCGTCTTCGACGACACCGTCGACATGGCCGAAATGGCGCGCTACAGCATGGAGTTCTGCGCGATCGAATCCTGCGGCAAATGCACGCCGTGCCGGATCGGATCGACGCGCGGCGAAGAGGTCATCAAAGACATCATCGCCGGCCGCGATCTCCATAAAAACATTCCGCTGCTGCGCGACTTATGCGACACCTTGTTGAACGGTTCGTTATGCGCGCTCGGCGGCATGACGCCCTACCCCGTACTGAGCGCATTGAATCACTTTCCCGAAGACTTCGGGATAACAGAACAAGCCAGCGCAGCTTGACCCCACCGGAGGTACTAACATGTCCCTGAATAAAGAAAAAGACTTTGGAACCCCCGCCAGGGAGGCAGACACACTGGTCACACTGGAAATCGACGGATTTCAGGTGACCGCGCCGGCCGGCACTTCGGTGATGCGCGCTGCGGCCGGCATCGGCATCGACATTCCGAAATTGTGCGCGACCGACAGCATCGAACCGTTCGGCTCGTGCCGCTTGTGTGTCGTGCAAATCGAGGGCGCGCGCGGCATGCCGGCATCCTGCACGACGCCGGTCGCCGAAGGCATGAAGATCGTCACTCAGAACAAGCGCCTGGCCCATGTACGCCGCGGCATCATGGAGCTCTATATTTCCGACCATCCGCTTGATTGCTTGACCTGTTCCGCGAACGGCGACTGCGAACTGCAGGACATGGCCGGCGCGGTGGGCCTCCGCGAAATACGCTACAACCCGCAAGGCAAAAATCATTTGCAAGCGATCAAGGACGAGAGCAATCCGTATTTCAGTTTCGATCCGTCCAAATGTATCGTTTGTTCGCGTTGCGTCAGAGCCTGTGAAGAAACGCAAGGCACCTTCGCCTTGACGATCGACGGACGCGGTTTCGATTCCAAAGTTTCGCCCGGTCAAAACGAGGCGTTCATGGACTCCGAATGTGTTTCCTGCGGCGCTTGCGTGCAAGCCTGCCCGACCGCGGCCCTGATGGAAAAATCGGTGATCGAACATGGCACGCCCGAGCATGCCACCGTGACGACCTGCGCGTATTGCGGCGTCGGCTGTTCGTTCCGCGCCGAAATGAAAGGCGATCAATTGATTCGCATGGTGCCGCACAAGGACGGCAAGGCCAATCACGGTCATTCCTGCGTTAAAGGCCGTTTCGCGTTCGGCTACGCAACGCACAAGGATCGCATCACGACGCCGATGATTCGCAAAAGCATCACGGACCCGTGGCAGGAAGTCGGCTGGGAAGAGGCGATCAATTATGCCGCTTCCGAGTTGAAACGGATACAAGCCCAATACGGCAAGGATTCGATCGGCGGCATCACGTCGTCGCGCTGCACGAACGAAGAGACTTATCTGGTGCAAAAACTGGTTCGCGCCGGCTTCGGCAACAACAATGTCGACACTTGCGCGCGCGTCTGTCATTCGCCGACCGGTTACGGTCTGAAGCAGACCTTCGGCGAATCGTCCGGCACGCAGAACTTCGACTCGGTCATGAAGTCCGACGTGATCATGGTCATCGGCGCGAATCCGACCGACGGCCATCCGGTGTTCGGCTCGTTAATGAAAAAGCGTCTGCGTCAAGGCGCCAAACTGATCGTCGTCGACCCGCGCGAAATCGATCTGGTCAAAAACTCGCCGCATGTCAAAGCCGATTATCATTTGAAACTGCGCCCGGGCACCAACGTCGCGCTGATCAATGCGCTCGGCCATGTCGTCGTGACCGAAAACCTGCTCGACGAAGTCTTCATTGAAGAGCGCTGCGACACGGCGGCATTCGCCAAATGGAAAATCTTCATCGCCGATCCTCGTCATGCACCCGAGCAAGCCGAAGCGGTCACCGGCGTTCCGGCCGCCGATGTCCGCGCCGCGGCGCGTCTTTATGCCACCGCCGGTAATGGCGCGATTTACTACGGCTTGGGTGTTACCGAGCACAGCCAAGGTTCGACGACCGTGATCGGCATCGCGAATCTGGCGATGGCGACCGGTAATCTCGGACGCGAAGGCGTCGGCGTCAATCCGTTGCGAGGTCAAAACAATGTGCAAGGTTCGTGCGACATGGGCTCGTTCCCGCACGAATTTCCGGGCTACCGTCATGTCTCCGACGACGACACGCGCCGTCTGTTCGAGAATGACTGGAACGTGATTCTCGAATCCGAGCCGGGCCTGCGCATTCCGAACATGTTCGATGCCGCATCCGACGGCACTTTCATGGGGCTCTACGTCGAAGGCGAGGATATTGCGCAATCGGACCCCGACATCCAACACGTCCATCACGCTTTGAGATCGATGGAATGCGTGATCGTACAGGATCTATTCCTGAACGAAACGGCCAAGTTCGCGCATGTTTTCCTGCCCGGGTCGTCGTTCCTCGAGAAAAACGGCACGTTCACGAACGCCGAACGACGTATCTCGCCGGTGCGCAAGGTCATGAAGCCATTGGCCGGTTACGAAGACTGGCAGGTCACGCAGTTGCTCGCGAATGCTATGGGCTATCCGATGAATTACAGCCATCCGTCCCAAATCATGGACGAGATCGCTAGGCTGACGCCGACATTCGCCGGCGTCAGCTACGAAAAAATCGATCGCCTCGGCAGCATCCAATGGCCGTGCAACGAAGAAAATCCTGCGGGTACTCCTACGATGCATGCCCATGAGTTCATGCGTCCGAACGGCAAGGGCCTGTTCATGCTGACCGAATATGTCGCGACCGAAGAACGCACGACGCGGATGTTCCCGCTGATTTTGACGACCGGCCGCATCCTGTCTCAATACAATGTCGGCGCGCAAACACGCCGAACCGAAAATGTCGCGTGGCATGCCGAGGACAGGCTGGAAATTCATCCGCACGATGCGGAGGATCGCGGCATCATCGACGGCGATTGGGTGGGCATCAAGAGCCGTTCCGGAGAAACGGTATTACGCGCATTGATCAGCGAACGCGTACAGCCGGGCGTCGTCTATACGACTTTCCATTTCCCGGAATCGGGCGCGAACGTGATCACGACCGACAATTCCGACTGGGCGACCAATTGTCCGGAATACAAAGTCACCCCGGTGCAAGTATCGAAAGTCACGCAGCCTTCCGAATGGCAAAAACAGTACAGCGACTTTTCGAAGCAGCAATTGGAATTGTTGGAGCAAGGCACGCATCATGCTTGATCTTGCGGCACCCGAATCATCTGCGTGGGAACTGGGCTGGCCGAGTTATCGGCAATGCCCGGTAGAGCGCTGGCAGGGCGGACGGCATAGCGTGCAACAGGATTACATCGCCGAGGAAGTGCCGGTGTCGCTGGTCTATAACGGCGTGCCGCATGTCGTGATGCTGGCGACGCCGACTAATTTGGAAGAGTTCGCGCTCGGCTTCAGCATCACCGAAGATATTGTCCGTCATCCGGCCGAGATTCTGAGCACGCGGGTTTACAACCGCAAGGACGGCATCGAAGTACGTCTTAAAATCCCCGAACAGCGCAGGCAAGGTATGGCCGATAAAGGCCACAACTTGACCGGGCGGACCGGTTGCGGCTTGTGCGGGGCTAGCACCTTGCAACAAGCCGTCCGTCATCCCGAACCGGTATCGGGCGGTGCTTCGGTAACGTCTGCCGAATTGTTATCGGCATTGGACGAGTTGACGCAGCATCAGCAACTCAACCGATTGACCGGCGCCGTGCATGCGGCCGCATGGGTCTTGCCTGGCCGGGGCATTCAAACCATACGCGAGGATGTCGGGCGCCACAATGCCTTGGATAAACTGATCGGGGCATTATTGAGGACAGGACGAAATCCGGCCGACGGTTTTGTGATCGTCACGAGCCGGGCCAGTTACGAAATGGTCCAAAAAACCGCCGTGGCCGGCATTGGCTTGTTGGCCGCGATTTCCGCGCCGACAGGACTTGCGATACGGTTGGCCGAGGAGACCGGCCTGACGCTGGTCGGCTTCGCCCGAGAAGACCGGCATGTCGTCTACAGCCATTCGCATCGGCTGATCCACCGAGAAGCCGATTTGGTTTGAAATTAGCCCTGTAATGGTTTCACGAAAAGCACGAAAGAATCGGACGTAGGAAAGGAGTGCAAAAGCTTCAGCTTTTGCCTAAAAAAGCTAAAGCTTTTTTACTCCACCATGGTTGAAACGGGTAGCCAATAAATCCTATGAATCATATCCTTTAAGAAAATTTTGTCGCGTACAAAGGCAGACAATCATGCAGATAGAAAAACTCATCAAAATGGCCAATGCAATCGGCGAATTCTTCAATGCGGACCCTGATAAGGAGGCCGCCGTCGAGAGCATAAAAAATCATCTACTACGCGCCTGGGAACCCCGGATGCGCCGCGAAATCATCGATTATTGCCGAAAAGACGGAAACGGCCTGGCCGAGCCGGTCAAGCAGGCCGTTCTGAAATTAGAAGTCTAACTCTAAGGATTTCGTGATAAATAATGCCCAGGAACTATGAGCGTTGTTCAGGGTTCGGCACGGCGGAACAGTTCTCTATAACTTTACATGATAAATCAATGAAATATAACTAATCCTGGACAAACCTACATTTTTCAGATATAAAGCATCCTGACATTCTATGTTTGGGATACCCGCTTTGAACCTTCAAGAGATCATCGTACAACCAGTTCAGTCGGAAGAGCAGGAACGTTTTCAGTCATTAATGAAGGCACACCACTATCTGGGTGCTTTACCAAAGATCGGACATACCTTGTGGTATGTCGCCAGCTATCATAATCAATGGCTGGCACTCATCAGCTTTTCCGCCGCCGCCTGGAAATGTGCAGCGCGTGATCAGTGGATCGGTTGGAGCTATCGGGTTCAATATGATCGCCTTCACCTGATTGCTAACAATAGTCGCTTTNTGATTCTCCCCGAGCACCATTATCCTAACCTTGCGTCCCGGGTTCTTTCCTTATGTGAACGGCGAATTTCTCAGGATTGGCAGCAACGCTTCGGTTACCCCTTATTATTGCTAGAAACTTTCGTTGATCCTCAGTTGTTTCATGGCACGATTTATCGTGCTTCTAACTGGGTGCATGTCGGCGATACCCGTGGTTACCGTCGGATTCGCCAAGGCTATAGCCCTAGCGCTCAACAGCCCAAGCAGGTTTTTGTTAGACCCTTGGAAAAGCGCGCTCAAACTCACTTGTCGCAACCTATGCTTAGCCCCTGTTATGGCTATGGAGCACCAAAAATCATGCTAACCGCCGATCAAATGCGCACTTTACCAGAGTTCTTTCTTGATATTCCTGACCCGCGGCGTAAGCAGGGACAGCGTCATTCTCTGCCGTGTATTCTGGCTCTTGCCACAGCTGCCGTGCTCTGTGGAATGGAAGGCTATAAAGCGATTGGCAGCTGGGCGGATGACTTAGGCCAAAAAGCGCGAGCCCGTTTTGGCTGTCGCAAACGCAATGGGCGTTATCAGGTACCCAGTCGCACCACCTTTAGAGAAACCTTAATTAGCGTCGATCCCGCACAACTCGATCTTGCGCTGCAAGGCTGGAACGAACAATTCGCCGAAGCCGACGAAGGCTTGGCCGTCGACGGTAAAACCCTGCGTAACGCGATTGATGAAGACGGTCGTCAAACACACATCCTGGGCGTCGTCGGGCATCAGACGGGACGCTGCCACACTCAAAAAAAGTCGGTGCTTTGCCTGTAGAGGGAAGCGATGAACTTAAACAGACCAACGAAATCGGGATGTTCATCCCGGTTATGGATGCCCTGGCAAATATTGCCGATAAAACGATCACCGGCGACGCTCTTTTAACACAGCGTAAACTGGCGCACTATCTGGTCGAAGACCGGCAGGCCCATTATGTATTTACCGCCAAAGACAACCAACCCACAGTCGCCCAGGATATTCGCCTGGCCTTTGAAAATCGCCAAGCGCCTGACTATAGCGAGCCCTACACCTTAACGCATGGTCGTATTGAGTCACGCTCTATTTGGACGTCTACGCTCCTGAACAACTACCTTGATTTCCCTTTCGTCGGGCAAATATTTGCCATACAACGCCATACCATCGACAAAAAAAGCGGCCAAGAAACCTTTGAGATGGCTTACGGCCTGACCAGTCATTCGCCGATGAGCGCCAACGCTGAACAAGTGCTCAAGTTCAATAGAGATCATTGGGGCGTTGAGAGTCATCATTACCTACTGGATTGGAATTGGAATGAAGATCGTTGCAGGATAAGCAAAGGCCATGGACCTGAAAACATAACCTGTCTGCGCAGATTTGCCGCAGGGTTGATTAAGTCCATGAGTAAAGACAGTGTGGCAGCCACTACCGAAAAGCTGGCGCGTAATGTACGACGGGTATTCGATTACCTACGCATGACAGAGAATTCGAGAAAGGTTATATTGCGATACCAAAGTCAAGAAGTTTAGAACGGTTTCGCCGTGCAGGGTTCGGTAACTCGCTTGACAGGACGCCATGAATACGTCCGTGTAGGCTTGACGGCGGCGACTAATTGCCATGGATGGCATGAATGCAGATTTTGCAGGAGCAAAAATCTGCCCTGCCTCCGACATCTGCCAATCGAGCAACCGAACCCTCCGTAACGTTCATGAAGGCCTGGCCATCGCCCCGGCAAATGAAAGTTCTCTGGTGGGGAGGGTACGGTCACTCGCCCGACAGGACGCCGTGAATACGTCCCTGTAGGCTCGACGGCGGCTTTCCCTGCCGCCGACGCCTGTCGGTCGAGCAACCGCACCCTCTCCGGAACCGGCATTTGCTCTGTCGAGCGCCGTATATCGAAAAATTAGATAAAGGGTCTATATCTACGAACTTTCACAGTAAAATAGAGGGGTATTTACGACCAAATCCTAAATAGGCTTGAGCCTGGTAATAGCAGCAATTCCCAATTTGGAGATCAAAAAGGGTGTGGGGTATGCTTGGCGAGGATGTCGGCAGCAGGGCAGATTTTTGCTCCATGCAAAATCCGCATTCACGCCATCCTTGGCGTTCGAGCTGCCGCCAAGCCCCCATGGATAGGTTTACGGCGTTCCTCGACAGGCATACCCCACACCCTAAAATCGGCGAAACTGCTCAAACTGGGAATTGCTGTGGTAATAGACCGCGTTCGCCTAAGATCTGTTGTAGGCTGAACGGTCTTTTACGGCATCAACAAGACACTTAGAACGGAATATTTTTTGCCTGAAATCGTCTTAGGCCCATCACAACATCGGCGCAATTACCAATGCCACCACAGACATCAATTTCAACAGGATATTCAGCGAAGGCCCCGAAGTATCTTTGAACGGATCGCCGACCGTGTCGCCGACTACCGCCGCTTTATGGGGTTCCGAACCTTTACGATAGGTGCGCCCTTGAATTTCCACACCGGCTTCGATCATTTTCTTGGCATTGTCCCAAGCGCCGCCGGCATTGGATTGAAAAATCGCCATCAACACCCCGCTTACCGTTACGCCGGCCAGTAAACCGCCCAACATTTCAGCGCCGCCGCCGAATCCCACGACAACCGGCGAAACAACGGCCAATAAGCCCGGAGCCACCATTTCCCGAAGCGAGGCCCGTGTTGAAATCGCGACGCATTGACTGTATTCCGCTTTGCCGTCCGCATTATTGAAAACCAGCTGATCGGCCTCGCTCCATTGATCCAATTCCTTCCCTTCGTTGCGACGCATGACTTCGAGCGCCGCTTTCAACTCGGGGATAGAGGCAAACTGTCGTCTCACTTCTTGAATCATATCCATCGCCGCTCTTCCGACAGCCGCCATCGCTAACGATGAAAATAGAAACGGCAACATGCCGCCCAAAAATAAACCGCCCATGACATACGGTTTGGAAATATCGATACTGGAAATGTTGGCGGTGGTCATGAAAGCGGCAAACAATGCCAGCGCGGTCAATGCGGCCGAACCGATCGCAAATCCCTTACCGATTGCCGCGGTCGTATTACCGACTGCGTCAAGCTTATCGGTCCGCTCTCTCACGTCTTTCGGTAAGGCCGCCATTTCGGCGATGCCGCCGGCATTATCGGAGATGGGCCCATAAGCATCGACCGCCAATTGAATGCCGGTATTGGACAACATCCCCACCGCCGCTATGGCAATGCCGTATAAACCGGCGAATTCATAAGCTCCAATAATGGCGGCGGCAATAATAATAATCGGTACTGCGGTCGACTGCATGCCTACTCCGACCCCGGCAATAATATTGGTCGCGGACCCGGTCAGCGATTGCTCGACGATGCCTCTTACCGGGCGGGTTCCGGTTCCGGTATAAAATTCGGTAATCGCGCCTATTGCCAGCCCTGATGCCAAGCCAATAATAATAGCGATGAAAACGCCCATCGAAGTGTAAACACCCGAGCCGGTTTGCCAGGATTCCGGCAACATCCATTGAGTGATCCCATAAGTTGCTAAAAGCATGAATAATGCCGACACCAGTTCGCCGCGATTCAAAGCTTTTTGCGGATTGCCGCCCTCTTTGATACGCACAAACCATGTACCGATAATCGATGTCACGATACCTACAGCGGCTAGCACCAAAGGCAACAACACGGCATTCAATCCGCCGAATTCGTTGTCTGCTTCAAATCCGACTGTCCCGATCAATACCGCGCCCAGCACCATGGTGCCGATAATGGAGCCGACATAGGATTCGAAAAGATCGGCACCCATTCCGGCAACATCGCCGACATTATCGCCGACATTATCGGCGATCGTCGCCGGATTCAGTGGATGGTCCTCGGGAATCCCGGCTTCGACCTTTCCCACCAAGTCCGCGCCGACATCGGCCGCTTTGGTGTATATGCCGCCGCCGACCCTGGCAAACAAAGCAATCGAAGACGCGCCGAACGAAAAGCCGGTAATCACCGTGACGATGCGGCCAATTTCCCATCCCATCGAAGAAAACACGATTAGCAGCAAACTGAGTCCTAACACGCCGAGGCCGACCACGCACATGCCCATCACCGAACCGCCGGCAAAGGCCACCCGCAATGCGCTACCGATATTCGTTCTGGCCGCTTGCGTCGTTCTGACATTGGCCTTGGTGGCAATGCGCATGCCTAAAAAACCGGCAAATCCGGAACAAAACGCGCCTAATATGAATGATAATGCAATCATCCAGGATGAATCGTCAGACAAAGAGCCCATCCAACCCAACAAAATAGCGACTAGAACGACAAAAATAGATAAAACCCGGTATTCCGCCTTGAGAAAGGCCATGGCGCCATCTTCGATGAAGCCTGCGATCCGTGTCATTCGTTCATTACCGGCATCCTGTTTGCTAACCCATGCCGAACGTTTAATGATAAAAAATAGCGCTAATAACCCGAAAACCGGGGTGAAATAAGTAATCAACTGTCCTGTATTCATCGATGTTTGCCTTGTTTTAGTTATTAATGGTTTATGACATCGACGCTTTTTGATAGGGCATAAAAAGCGACTTAATGATTTTTTTGAGACGAACCCTTACAATCCAACGTTGTTTTGCCGCGCCTGTCAACACTTGTCTTATTAAAATTGGTTATTTGTGAAACCCGGACGCGGATTTTAGGCTCAAATTTTTTTAGCACCTTATGGCGGCACGCTATGTCCGGAAAAAACTCGATCATTGCCACCCTGTTAGCGTTGATGTTAACGCTCGGCATCGCACAAGCCGATAGCCTTAAAACTCAACTCGAACAAATCATTCATGCGCAGAGCATAACAATAAAGAATTTACACTTAGTCCAAGACGGCCCTCCCCTTCGTCTTAGCGGCACACCGGATCAACAATTAAAACGATTGCTAAGTGATTATAACTTTGTTCAATTATTTAACAATCAAGGAGATATCGAAAAAATCATCATCACCAGCATCAAGCGCTATGACAACACGCCGCCTCCTGCAGTTGTTGAAAAACCCAAGACCGACGCCAGTTATGCCATCAAAACCACCCGCAGCGGTTCGCATCATTTGGTAAAGGCCGAGTTATCGGGGCCTTACGGCACCAAACTGAAAGCCAATATGCTGATCGATACCGGCGCGACCACCCTTGTCTTACCCGCCTCGCTTCAATCCGCATTGGGTTTTACCGACAGAAATTTACAACCTGGATTCAGCGAAACTGCGAACGGCAGAGTCGAAATTATGCAAGGCAAGCTTAAATCGGTCGTTATCGGCAAAGCTCAAGCCGATAACGTGGATGTGAGTTTCATTGCGGACGATAAATTACAATCGAGCGGCTTGCTGGGTATGAGCTTTTTAGGACGCTTCCAAATGACGTTCGACGATGCGCGCAATCAAATCATTTTAAAACCCTACTAACCTTAGGATTTCGTAATAAATAACGTCCTGGAACTATGCGCTTTGTTGAGGATTCGGTAACTCGCTTGGCAGGACGCCGTGAATACGTCCGTGTAGGCTTGACGGCGGCTTTCCCTGCCGCCGACACCTGCCAATCGAGCAACCGAACCCTCCGTAAAATAGGGAAGTTATTTACGACTAAATCCTTACTCGCTAATCACTTGTTCAGCTTCATCGATAAAGTGCATCACTTCCCGCCACCACGGCAGTTCCGGAGCCAGCGGCAAGCTGTTGTGATCGGCATTTTTGAACGACCACAGCCGTTTATGGCATTGAAGAGAGTCATATAAATTCAAGCTATAGCGATTCGGAATGATTTGGTCGTCTTCGGCAATCACCATGGCCGTATTGCCGCTGTAGCCGTGCAGGTACTTGAGATTATCGAAGCGGTCGCGAATCAGCCATTTAGCCAGAAACAACCAATAATGGTGTTGCGCAACGTTAGCCATGCTGTCGAATGGCGTCATCAGGACAATGCCTTTAATCGGGACTTTTCCGGAATGCACGATTCCCCCGACCACACCGCTACCCAGCGACTCGCCCCAAAGAAAAATGGGGTCGCCGAAATCGTCCCTCGCTTGTGTTGCGATGGCAATACCGTCGCTGATCAATCCCGATTCCGATGGCGATCCCGATCTTGCGCCGTAACCCGGATATTCCGCAACAATAACCCGGTATCCCAGCCTTTCCAATGCATTGAAGTAATAACCCCGATTGATCGCGCTTCCCGCATTACCGTGAAACACGATAACCGTTCCTTTACTGCCCTTCATAGTCGATTTAGACATCAAGCCAAGATAGCTTTCCTTTGCCGGCCAAAGTTCCAGATTTAGCCGTTGCGCCAGCTCTTGTTGCCTAGCTAACGACTGCTTTCCGGGAAAATAAATCAGGTTTCGTTGCCATATAAATAAAGCCAGAAGAAACAACAAATAAGGCAACAGTATCGAAAGCATTCGTTTAATGACCATAATAAAGCCGCATCGTTAAAATAAACCATTTGTCGCTCATCCCAAAAAGAGCAGTTGGCATGTGTTGTAGACCGTTCGTGCTGAGCCAAGTCGAAGCATGAAGGGTCTACAACACTTTCACCGGCTTGGTGAAGCCCAAATTACCCCTCACACCCTTCGACAGGGCTCCCCTGAGCGCAGCCGAAGGGCTCAGGGCGAACGGTAGCTTGAGGTACTCATCTGCTTTTTTTAGACTTATATCTTATCCATATCCTTCGCGCGGCCACATTTTCGGTTTTCTGAAACAAATTGTTCACACGCCCTGCATCTAAAACAAGATGGAACTTTGCCCCCTTTGAAAAAAGGGGGGACTGAATATTTACGCGCTAAGCATAATCCATATTTATTTACTGTAATCCGTGGGAAAATACCTTTTTTTTCGCTCGGTAAGCAAGAGCTTACATAAAGAGGTTCCCAAACCGTAGAGACTGTGAAAATTATCGGCGAATACATCATAAAACAATTTATTCACCATGAAGAACATGAAAACAATGAAGAAAAAGACGATAAAATCAACAATCTAATTATTCATATGACTATGAATTCATGTTCTTCATGGTTATTTCGCAATATTGAATATTCTCACAGTCTCCGTAATTTCGGAAACAGCAGGGAGGATCTGAATACTTACAAAAAGCAAAACGTCAAAAATAAAAAAAATCGGTTATTTTTAGCTGGCCTGCCCTATTTTTTAACCTTAATAAACCCTCGATGAACTTATTACTCAACTATCTTTCGCTTTGTTTGTTCCGACAAAACCCTATAAATTTAATCCCCGGACCATCATTCGTAATGAAGAACTTGGCGTTCTATCTTGTTTCGGGCATGATCGTCGAGGGGCTTATTTCCGATCCGGTCAGCGGTACATTGGAAGTATTGATGAGGACCATAATGGCTTTCTCATTTATCACTGTTTTTTTGCTGACGATGAAGAAATGGCAATTTTTTAAACAAGTCTTCACTGCCATTTTTGTCTGCGAAAACTTTATCATCACCCTGGCGATTGCCGCTGAAGTGCTGGATGTTGTTATGGTAATGAGGCATGTTGAATATCAAGAAGAAATATCAATCGGGATCAGCGTGTTTTTAGTCATTTGGTATATTGCAGTTATCAGTTATATTTTCCGTCAAGTCTTTTTGTACACGGCAACGCCAAGCGTTATTTCAGCGATTGCCTACTTTATTGCCAGTTACGGCATACCGATGCTAGTTATGGAGCTCTAAAATCATCTCAAGATTCGGGCATCTTCATGCTTTCATCGATTATCCTAGACAAAGCATTTCCTGATTAGCAAGATGCTTCAGCTTGCCGAGGCCAAGTATCCGAGCAAGGACCAGTCGTAGTCGCAAAAACTAAAATATGCTGTTACCCAAGCTCCAGCTTGGGTAACCTGTTCAGGAAGCTCTAGCTTCCCGAAAATCAAGAAAGATTGAACGAGCGAGCGAGTCGGGTTTGATTCAGAATGTGCGGAGGTTGTGTCGGTCTCAGGAAGCTGGAGCTTCCGGGGTGTCTTTCCCAAGCTGGAGCTTGGGAAATAGCGTGATGTGGGTTGGCCGTTTTTAGCTTGACGCGCATGGCTTGCAAACCCCGTCCTGCTAGGGGATATGCTGATCTTTGGGCTTTAGCTGAAGAAACTTGCTAATCAGGAAGCATTTTGTCCACGAAAATCACGAAAATATTTAATTAGTTATACCTTTCGCACTTCAAATTTCGGCAGTACCCTAGGAGGCGCCGGGGTGCTCTTCAAAGGCTTTGCCAGCATGGACGTATTCACGGCGTCCTTTGACGGCCCCCCGGTGCCGAATTTTGATCTACGATAGGTATATTATTTTCCCCTTAACCATCACAGGAGACCCGCTCATGAACATTGAACTAATACGTGACGTCCTTTTATGGTGCTCCATAATCAACTTCAGCGTGCTGCTTTTGTGGGGACTGCTCTTTATCTCCGCTCACGATTGGATGTATCGATTACACGGGCACTGGTTTCGCTTGCCGGTCGAACAATTCGACGCCATACATTACGCAGGCATGGCGCTTTACAAAATCGGCATCATTCTGTTTAATCTCGTGCCTTATATTGCCTTGCATATCGTCGCATAAGAGCACGAAAGCACAGGCAAAGGATTGTCCTTGAATACTTCGTTGAAAACATCATTCCTCTACCGAATCAGCCGCTTGGCCGCATTATTCGCCTCGCATGCCAATCATGACCAGTTGTCTTTAGCCGAAGACGGCATAATCTTGCATAAAGGCGAAACACAGCTCCGAATTGCTCATCTGGCGATCGGCAGCGGCATCGTCTTGGAGCCGGGCTACTTCTGGGATGTACTGGCATTTCATCAGGAGAACAGCGAGACCGTGCGCATGGGCGGCATCGCTAAAAAACGATCGAAACGCTTGCAAACCGACTTGCAGCAAGCCAACCGCCAATATCTCCACGATTTTTATCAACGCCTGGTTCCGGAAATAGAAAGCGCTTATCAACAGGCGCGCCCATGGTTTTCCGGAGATCGCTATATCCGCCGAATTGCCGTACGGCAATGGCTGAAGACGCATCGAGACTTGGTCAAAGGCATTCAGCGCAAAAATATACAACGCTTTTTACCGACCGATACGGCACAAGCCCTGCAATTCATCCGCCCTTTGTTAAACCACGGATACGACGCGGTCGAGCGCTTGAATGAAACTTATATCGAACGTCAAATCGAGGCATTTAAATCCTTTTTCGACGACGTGGAGAGCAATCCGTTAACGACCCATCAGCGCCGCGCCTGCGTGATCGACGAACAGCACAATCTGGTATTGGCCGGCGCCGGTACCGGCAAAACCAGTACGATGATCGGCCGTGCCGGATATTTAATCAACGCAGGACTAGCAAAGCCGGAACAAATCCTGATGTTGGCATTCGCCCGCAAAGCGGCCGAGGAAATGGAGCAGCGAATACAAGCAAAACTTCGCATCGATACGCTGACCGTAAAAACCTTTCACAGCCTCGGCAAACATATCATTGCCCAGGTTGAAGGCACTGCGCCGACCATTGACAAAATGGCTGAGGACGAGCATCTTCGCACCCGGTTTGTCGACGAACAAATCCAAAGGTTGCTGCAAGACGATCAATACAAGTCTCGACTGGTAACTTATTTCTTGCACTTCAGCCATCCCTATCGAAGCGCCTTCAAATTCAAAAGTCTCGGCGAATATAACCGTTATATTCTCGAAAACGACATCCGCACGCTGCAGGGCGAATTGGTCAAAAGCTACGAAGAATGCGAAATCGCCAACTTTCTTTATCGGCAGCGTATCGCCTACCGCTATGAGGCTAATTATCAGATCAACACCTCGGGACCGGATTATCGCGTTTATCAGCCCGATTTTTACTTGCCCGATTACGGTATTTATATCGAACATTTCGCCGTCGACGAACATCAGCAAACGCCGCCGTTTATCGACCGGCAAAGCTATTTGGAGGCAATGGCGTGGAAACGGGCCTTGCATCGAAAACATCGGACCACCCTGATCGAAACCTACAGTTATCAGAAGCAACAAGGCATTTTGACGCAATCGCTGGAACTGCAACTGAAACAAGCCGGTGTGGTTTTCGACCCGCTGCCCAACAATGAACTGCTTCAGCAATTGCATCAATTCGGCCTTATTTCGCAACTGGGTCAATTGCTGGCTCAGATGCTGGCGCTGTTTAAAGCCGCCTATTTGAATATCAAAAGCCTGGTCGCGCTGACTAAGCAACATGAAGATCATGAACGCATGCACGCGGCGGCTTTTTTGTTTGAGCCCATTTTCGAAGCCTATCAACAGTATTTGCGCGACACCGATACGATTGATTTCGAAGACATGATCGGGCGGGCGATCGACTATGTCGAAGCCGGACGCTTCCGTTCGCCGTACACGCATATTCTGGTCGATGAATTTCAAGACATATCGGCCAGCCGCGCCCGACTGATCAAGGCTTTGCTAACTCATAACCCGAACCACAGCCTGTTTTGCGTCGGCGACGACTGGCAATCGATTTACCGTTTTACCGGCAGCGATGTCACGATCACCCAGGAATTCGAGGAACATTTCGGCGATACGGCCTTGAGCATTCTGGATCAAACCTTTCGTTTCAATAACCAAATCGGTGCGGTAGCGTCCCGTTTTGTCATGCAAAACCCAACGCAAATCGCCAAGCGAATCGAAAGCCATACCGTCATCGCACAAGCAGCCGTCTCGCTCATCCGGACTCGGCTCGATCCGGTCGGCCTGAATGCGGCATTATCGGCAATTAATGCCAAAACCGCCGTTCAGGCTAGTGTATTGATCTTGGCCCGGTTCAATTTTAGAAAACCGGATTTGTCGAGCTTAAAACGGCAGTATCCCAAACTTGCCATTCAATTCATGACGGTCCATGCCTCGAAAGGCAAAGAAGCCGATTATGTGATCGTACTTGGACTGGAAAAAGGCAAAAACGGTTTTCCGTCGGAAAAAAAGACCCATCCGTTAGTGGAGCTATTACTACCGAAAGCCGAAGCATTCGACCATGCGGAGGAAAGACGCTTATTTTATGTCGCGATGACCCGCGCTCGGCATCATGTTTACCTGATCGGAGATGCCGACAAGGCTTCCGATTTTATCCGCGAACTGGTTGATCAACGCTATGAAATTCGCATTGACGAATTTACCGGCGAGGGTTTTCAGGAGAAAGTGGCCGATATTTCCTGCCGCGAATGCGAAACCGGTTACCTAGTGCCGAAAGATAGCCGGCATGGCAGCTTTTTCGGATGCAACCAATATCCGCTATGCACGCATACCGAACCGGCCTGCCCCGAATGCGGCGGCGGTTTACGCCAAGAAGGCCGGTTTCGGGTCTGCGAAAACCGGCGCTGCGATCATGTCGAACCGGTTTGTCCTGAGTGCTGCGGCAAACTCAGCTTGAGAAAAGGCCCTTACGGGCAGTTCTGGGGCTGCTCGCATTTCCGCAAGAACTCTGAATTTTCCTGTAATCATACCGAGCAATTTATCGATCTGAAGGACGCGAAGATTGCACTGTTCCTGGAGGCGTAGCCCATGGTAGAGGCTGGGCGGCGAGAATCGCCCGGTCACGTTGTCCTTTTATCGTTTCTTCCGGGGTGCTTCTAATAATTGTCTGGCCTGATCGTTGCTCAAGGCCGGGGTTTTGCCTTCATTGTTATTCGCGGCCGGCTGCTTGACGCCTTTGACCGGATTGTGATTCACAGCGTTTTGTTCACATATACCCATCGTAGATCAAAATTCGGCACCGGGGTGCACGTCAAAGGACGCCGTGAATACGTCCCTGTAGGCTCTATGCCAGCTCCATGCTGGCAAAGCCTTTGCCGAGCACCCCGGCGCCTCCTCAGGCACTGCCGAAATTTGAATTGCGAAAGGTATAAATACTCAAATAGGGAAGACAGGGCCGAGAGCTTGCGGCGGATGGTGGCGTCGGAGAATTTTTTCTCTTCAATGGTTTTTCGCAAGGCAATGACATGGGAGCGGGTGACGATATGAAACTCGGCCGGGCGGCTCCCCTATCATTGTTTTGTCCTTCCCAGTCTAGACATGAACAACCGGCATTCTCTATACCCTTTGCTGGTCAAATTTCGGCGCCGGGGTGTCCGTCAAAGGACGCCGTGAATACGTCCATGTAGGCTCTGTGACAGCATCCCTGCTGTCAAAGCCTTTGCCGAACACCCCGGTGCCTCCATACGTCAATGCCGAGATTTGAAGTGCGATAGGTATATTCATGCTGCCGTTAGCGTTAAGCCAGAATACCCGCGGCACCGCAGCATTTCTTGTATTTTTTGCCGCTACCGCAGGGGCAAGGATCATTCCTACCGACTTTGTCGGACTTGGCCGGTTCCGGTGGATTTAAGGCGCGCTCCAGGTCTGTAATATCTTCCGGCTTATCCGGCTCGATACCAATGATGTAATGCCAACCCTGCGAAGCACAGGTTTCTGCCACGTATTCGCCACGTTTACTGTTTTGCACACAAACGATAATGGGGTTCTTTTCTGAGCCCAGTCTTGCCATAGTCTTAAATTATTAAGTGAATAAAAAGGAATGATTTTAACCGATTTTCGATTGCTGTAGATGAATGTTTTATCCAACGAGAAGCAATCCAGTCGTCGGCAATGCTGATTTACATGCTTGTTCAGCGGCCAGAGATGTTGTTGTTCTCCAAACTGCAACAGAAAGGCACAGGATCGGTAATTTGAATGTGCCAGTTCCCGATTCCGAGTCTTGTTGGGAACGATAACTTCACGCTGCCCGTCTCATACGGCAATATTCGCGACGAAAGTTTATAATCCTGTTAAGACTAACGATTAAAACTTTGCGCCCATCATGAAAATAAACTTCACGAAAAAAGAATACCGGATATTGCTCGATTTGATCCATATCGCCGATTGGGTCTTGCACGCACATAGCACAGATGATCGCGCCGATACCAAAGACTACAGAAATTTGATGCAAAAATTGATGTCGTACGCCAAGGAGATGGGCTTCGAGGCTCTTGTCGATTTCGATAAAGAACGAGGGGAGTACGTCACTTCAGGTGAATTCGCAGGTGAATCCGTGGCTGAAGATTATATTGAAGAGTTCGAAGATAACACTTTTTGGAGTCAGTTAATTGGAAGGTTATCGGACCGCGACGCGATGAGACAAACCGGGGTCAATCATTTGAGCGAGATTGAAATGAGCGAACGATTTAAAGCTATCGGGGAGGCCGAGGAAAAATGGATAACGGAAATCGATAACTACGGCCTGAGCAGAATCCGTATCGATGACGACGAAACGAAACCCAATGTAGTCCATTAAAACATCCTTTCCAACTCCACCGCCACATGCCCATACTTGCCCATCACCAAACCACCCCAACCAACATAATCGCCGACACCACCAGAACCTTCATACCCCAAGCAATTACGCAATCCGACCGGCGATCCTCCATAATCTCGGCCACCCTGTTCCTGACCTGATCCTGCATGTGAATTTTGCGTTGCATAGCGGCTCTCCTCGTTTAAAGGTTTGTTGCTAATGTACCCGGTAACTGCGCATTTGTCCGACCAAAATACCTTGAATTTGAACTTGTTCGGGCGCATAAATTTGGGTTGTCATCGCTGAATTAGCCGGTATCAACAGCACTTTGCCCGGCGATTGTTCGATATATTTCAACGTCGCTTCGTGATTGTCGATCAACGCCACGACAATTTCCCCGTTGCGTGCGTAATCGCGCTGCTCGATCACCACCCAATCCCCGTCGAAAATGCCGGCTTCTTTCATCGAATCCCCTTTGACTTGCAAGACATAACACGGCTTGTCGCTTTTCAGCAGCGCCGGGACCGGCAGGTAATGCACATCGGCCAATGCTTCGATCGGTTTGCCGGCGGCGATTTTACCGACATAGGGCAAGGCATGTTCGCACGCGGCATAATCCCGCTGCGCCTGGGCCGTCAAACGAATGCCTGTTTGTTTGCTGCCCGAGAACGGTTCGATCAGTCCGGCATCGATCAAGGCGCTGATGTGCTTGTGCAACGATCCACGCGAAGCCATGCCCAACGATTCGCAGAGCTCATCGAGCGTCGGCGGATAGGCAAAGCGTTCGTAGTTATCGCGCAAAAACTCGAAGATTTGTCGTTGTCGGCGGGTTAATTCAGTCATTGTGTCAACATCATTTGCTTTTGGGATGTTTGGCAGTTTAGCAAAAAGCGCCTAAAATGAGAACAAAAAGAGAACATAATAAGCGCCTTTCGACTTCGCCTCGCTCTCAACCTGCTATGCTCATTATGCCAACGAATTTTTATTCCGCTGCTTCAAACCCGAAAACTGTGAACCTGCCGCTGTTTGCCGGCAAAGTCTCGGCCGGTTTCCCCTCGCCGGCCGACGATTACATCGAGAAAACGCTGGATCTGAACGAGCTGCTGGTGCAAAAGCCCGCCGCGACGTTCTTCGTCCGCGCGCAAGGCGAATCGATGCTCGGCGCCGGCATTCATCCGAACGATATTCTGGTCGTCGATCGGTCGCTGGAACCGGTACCGGGCAGGATCGTGATTTGCGCGCTGAATGGGGAGCTGGTCGTCAAGCGCTTGAAGCGCCGGGGCGGTAAGTGGGTGTTAGGCTCGGTCAAGCCGGAGAGACGTTCAATATGGGATGAAGCGTCAATAATAGGTGAAATTGTCTATGGCTGGTTAAGCCGAATTCCCGAGCTTATCCACTATAGCCAGGCAATTCTACCGGAATTGGCACCGATACTCGAAACGTTCCAAAAAGACGACCTTAGTCTTTTGTAATCGAATATAAGCACTGGCCGTGAAATTTCTTGCTAACGACCGTTTAACTGATAAGTTGATTTTGCAGTGTGATTAATTAAAAGTTAACGTCAACATGATTTTTAATCATTAAAAATCAATAGGCTACATCATTGATACTGCATCATTAACCTGCCACAGGAGTCCGTTCCAAATGAAAAAAACAACCTCAAACCGCATGATAGCTGCTTGGTTAAGTCTCTTGTTTTCTAGTTTTTTTATGAGCCAAATTGGCTTCGCAGCTGACTATGAAGACCAATGTTTCAACGAAGTTCAAGGAAAAATTCCCTGGAATGATGAAAAAAACATGAATTGGCGTGATGATAATATAAAGCAGTTATGCAAAGGCACTACTAAGCCGCTTGAGCCCGGTAAATGTTTCTCGAAAGTAAGATCAGAACGGGTGAATTGGGGTAAGGGTAGCCAATGGGAATGGAAAAACATCATCAACTTGTGCGCTGGCACCAATGACGCGGAGAAGACCGTTGAATGCTTTAACAAAGGGATTGCTAGCGGCGCAGACTGGAGGGATGCCATCTTAACCTGTCAACGAAACTTAAGCAGCCAAGGAAAAAGTAATAAACTAGATTGGAATCAATAATTCTTTTTTTTCTGATATGACGCCTGTATTTAACTAAGCAGCGAGAAAAAGGGGTCAGGTTGAATTAATAACTTAAGCTACCCCCTTTTTTGGTATTAAGCATTTCAAATCTGAACAATTGGTTCTTAGTAAGGTCTCAGCTGCATTCGATAAATGCGACAACGCCGAAAATTTTATTCGATAGTTTCAAAGATATGCTTACATTCCAAGCAAATACTTAGTCGATATATCCGGGTGATTTTTAAATAAATTCAGTTCCTTGCCAGAAGATCATGAAATTGATTAAAATCCGCCGCGAAATCGCCGATGTAGCTCAGCTGGTAGAGCAACTGATTCGTAATCAGTAGGTAGCGGGTTCGAATCCCGCCATTGGCTCCAATAAATTCATAGGCTTGCATAAATGCAGGCCTTTTTTGTTTGTGCCTGGGTTAGGTATGGGTTAGGATTCAGGGAGAACTTCGCGGAATAGGCGAGGTGCTTTTTTCTCTTATACCTTGATACCGTCCAGAATTTTTTCTTCTCGAATTCTCCAATTGCGTTATGGCTTTTAATTACGCTTAATGCAATTTCATTTCAAATTGTTCTCGCCTTTTGCTCTATGAATCCTGCGCGCTGCATACTGAGCGTCGGACAAAATGAACAAACGAGTTTTTTCGAAGCGCGTTTTTTCGTAGGGATTTTGGGTTCAGAGAAATTTATTGCTCGACCGGTTTAGCGTCTCCACTAGTCTCATCCACTCGTTGTGCATAACGCATGACCATGTCGATTTGACCCATTACCCATTTGTGGTCGCCAGTATAGTCGATCAGTAAATCGCCCTCGGTCGATTCGATTCGTTCGAAATGGATCGTTTGTCCCTGTTGATACAGGCGCGGGCCATGATCGGCCAGCGATTCAAACAAAGCTTCCAAAAGAGGCGCCCAACCGTAATCGATCCAATATTTATCCGGCAGTTCCAGAATGTCGCCAGTTCTATTATTTATATTTTGATCGACGCCATGAGGCGAACGCCAAGGCATCATGCCTTGAATCAGGCCATGTCGTTCGCATAGCGTTTTGACGCCGATGCGTTTGTGCAGCGTCCCTAAATTGCCGCAAATTTCGCAGGTTCGATACGACAGGGATTCGGCCATGACGCGAATGCCGTTGACATAATGACTTTTCTCGGGGCCGCTGAGATACACTCGAAGCCCGCCCATTTTCTGTTTAACCTCGACGATTTCGGCTCTCAAGTCATGGGCCTCGATCAATTCAGACATCACGTCGATCAGGTGAAACCAACCATTGTCGCAGCTCAAGCCCCAACGGAGCAGGGAATTGCTTTCGTCATGTATCAGGTTGTGCCGGCGATAGAGGGTAGGATATTTGTCAAACAGGTACTGTTCTAGAAATTTGTTCATGATCAATTTGGTATTGAGTCGTTCGGTTCTTCTTTTGCGGCTGCGAAAATGATGCTTGGAGCTTGTGTCACCATATGTAACCCATCGGTTTGTCTCGTTGTGCATCGTTCGGTTTGACCAGATCGTCGTTTTGAATGGCAACTCGATCATCAGGGTTACGGTAACGACTGGCTGCAGCCGCTACCGATCGCATTAGCGCGATCTTGGTTTGCCGAGGACTAAAATCGGTTAGGGTATCTATTACCTCATCCGCCAGTTCTACATCGAAATGTTCTACAACACAGAGATGCCCAAGAACTGCCCGATAAATTGATCGGATGACGGTCGCCCGGTGCTCACTGGTAATTGCCTCGATATGGAGAACCACGAACCGCGATAGCAGCGGTGCGGAAATCCGGCCCAGATCATTAGCGGTTGCGATGACCAACAGCTGGCTCGCGTCACACGGCATATCCAATGCTTCGTCGATGAAGTTTTTTGCCGCATCCGGTTCAAGCAGCGTATATAGGGCTCCAAGTGGATTGAATTTCGAGGAGGTGCTCGCCTTATCGATTTCATCCAACACCAACATCGGATTCGCTGTTTTTCCATCCCGCAGTAGGTCTACGATACAGCCAGTTTTGGCCTCGCTCCATGAGGAACTCATGCCAGATAAAACAAAACCTGCGGTCGTACTAGCCATGTCTAAAACGCGGCATTGGACATCCAACAATTTTGCCACCTCACGCACCACTGCCGTTTTGCCGACGCCGGGCGGTCCCGCCAACAAAACCGGAGGGAATCGCAGATGCGGTTCGCCATGGCGAAGGCGGGCTAGATGGGCAAAATGCCCTACAAAGTCCAAAAACTCGACACAATTAGGGAAGCGGCATTTCAGATCGTTAATCTGCGTACCGAAGTTTTTCGGAATTGCTGCCAATGTGCGACGACCGTCGTCGCCGGACAGATCGAACTTTTTCAAAATGCCGCGTAGGCTCTTTTCGGAATTTTCCAGTTTGTCATAACGCGCACGGAGCGCCGTGATATCGAATATAACAATGGAAGGTTCGGTACGCGAATTGGGGGCAGTTGGTGTGGACATGCCAGAAGGAAACGAGTTTAGGGACTTTTTTGGCAAAGCGGCCTCCAATTCCTTCGCAAAACGGTCGAAAACCGACTCTTCGGAATCGTCACTGGAAGCAACACGGTGTTTTAATAAATCATCATCCTGAAGCGGGTCCGATGTTGAGCCATAACGAATATCCTGTAGTCGCTCGAAGAAGCGATCCGATTTCGATATTAATTGCAAATGGGGCCGAAAAAATTTAAGTCCTCGTTGGCGATGCATGTTGAAAGGATGCATAAAATCTCTCTTAAATGGTCTATTTGCTAGACATATTATCGCGACGAATAACCTCTGTAAATAGTGGCTATAAAATTTCATCAAAACAAATTTTTGAATTCGGTTTGTGCAGTAAAGTTGACTGTGGTTTTGTTAGTTCAGCTCAAATTTTAGTTTGGGCGCCTATCGGATGGCTATACCTTGAAAGCAGTCATTCACTGTTATTGTAAGCTTGCAATATTTGTCGATTTATTTGAAGTTTTTCTATTTCAGATGGTTCGTCTTTAGCTGACTCTATCAATGACGCTATATTTCGTTTTCCAATTCAAGCATTGATTTCTTTTTGTTGGTTGTAAATGTAATTTTTAACTCCCCATTTTCTCGGCAAATAACTTAATTTTCATGATGTTCAAAGGTAGAACAGTCTAATGACAATACTCACTGGTGGTTGTCCGGTAGTAGGTAACTTTACGGAATCTGGTTCGACCCTCATTTCAAATCCCCATCCTTGTTGTACCTTGCGCGTTCCCCCAGATGGTCGTTCTCGATCATCTCTCTAATTTCCGCGTCGTCTTTGAATACCTTCATCGTTGGAACCTTGAACTTCGTCTTCTTCCATCGTTTCATTTTCTCAAAGTTCATCAGAATCCGTTGCCCGGTGGTGTCGTCATCGACGATGAAGATGGGGCGTCCTTCCCACTTGATTCCGGGGATTATCTCATGCGTCTGTATCTCATGATTCGGGGGAAAAGCCTCCTGTATCTGGGCAATAATCTCGTCCGCATATTCGATCCAGATCACGACCCAAGGCCATTTTATTTCTAGAGTATCTTTCATTTCTCTTCCCGAACAAATCATTGTTTGACAAAAATGAATATTTGCAATTCGGATTATTTCATAAAATGTAATTCTATTCTGCAATCAGCGTGCCTTTTTACTAGGATGGCGCCAATCTCCAGAACAAATTGACCGCCTTCAACGACCTGGCTTTCCAACTCAACGATACAAAGAATTTTCCGTACCTGCATGATGTTGTAGCCAGGCTAATAGCTGGGCAATATCCTCGGTTGACGCAGTGTGATGAATTCGCCTCCACAGACAAATTCTCATGTCCGTTAATCCCCAAAAGCGCAGACCTGTTTCCATAATGTGGACCATAAGCGGCTTTGTGTTGCTTTGCTAAAAACGTGTGTCCTCGCAAAATAAAGATAATGATCCATATATAAAACATAAAGCATCATTATGAGTCATATATAAACCTTTTCTCACTTGCCGAAGCGTTTGGGAACTGCTAATGTGATTCGCATGTCGATCACAAGGTAGCCCTGCGATCCATTTATAAACCAACAGTTAAACTATGGCCAAAGTATCGGCACGCACCTATTCCCGCTATAGCCGTGAAGCGATGACGCTTCTGGGCAAGCTCATCCGCGCCGCACGAATAGAGCGTAAGATGACCGCACAAGAGGTTGCCGAACGCGCCGGTATCTCGCGCGGGCTTTTGCAGCGCATAGAAAAAGGGGATCCCAAGTGTGAACTAGGGGCAACTTTTGAAGTGGCCGCCCTAGTCGGCGTCAAACTTTTTGATATCGAAGCGACGACGCTCAATGGGCATATTCGCCAAACCGAGGACAAGCTCGCGCTTCTCCCGAAGTCTGTGCGGAAAAAAGTAAAAGTCGTTGACGATGACTTCTAACAACGCCGATAAAGAAGCCTATGTCTGGATATGGTTGCCTGAGGCAACCGAGCCGGTCGTCGCGGGCAAGCTTGAAGCCGACGATCAGGGCAATATTCATTTCAACTACGGCAAAAGCTATCTGGAGCGCGTCAAGGATACGCCTCCGGCTATTCCCATCTACCTGCCGGAGCTACCGCTCAAGAAGGGAGTATTGGCACTACCGGATGGGCTGAGCATGCCCGGCTGTATCCGTGATGCCGCTCCGGACGCATGGGGACGGCGCGTCATCATCAATAAAAAGCTTGGACGGAAAGGCAAAGATACGGATACCGATGCGCTTGGCGAACTGACCTATTTACTGGAATCGGGCTCTGATCGTATCGGCGCTCTGGATTTCCAGCGCTCGCCAAGTGAATACCTCCCCCGCTCCGCAAGAAATGTCCAGCTGGAAGAATTGCTTAAATCCGCCGAACGAGTCGAGCAAGGTATTCCGCTCACGCCGGAGCTGGATCAAGCGCTCTTCCATGGAAGCTCTATCGGTGGCGCACGCCCCAAGGCCTTGATCGAAGACCAAGGCACAAAATACATCGCAAAATTTTCATCGAGCTCCGACCTCTACAGTGTCGTAAAGGCTGAATTCATCGCCATGCGGCTAGCGGTCGCAGCCGGGGTGAAAGCCGCCCCCGTAAAGCTTGTTCAAGCCGCAAACAAAGACATCCTTCTAATCGAACGGTTTGATCGCGAAAAAACCGCCGATGGTTGGACGCGCAAAGCCATGGTGTCCGCCTTAACGCTGTTTGGCCTTGATGACATGATGGCCCGTTACGCAAGCTATGAAACGTTTGCAGAAATCATACGACATCGCTTCGACAACCCCAAAAAAACGCTCGAAGAGCTGTTTTCTCGTCTCGTCTTTAACATCTTGTGCGGCAATACCGATGACCACGCACGCAATCACGCGGCCTTTTGGAACGGCAAAACACTCAGCCTTACACCTGCTTACGATATTTGCCCGCAAAACCGTACCGGTAATGAAGCCTCACAAGCCATGCTCATTTCCGGGAACAACAATCTGAGCAAACTCAAGTCGTGCCTTACGGCAGCACCCCACTTTCAACTCCCGCAGGATGAAGCGAAAGCCATTTTCGATAGGCATCGCGAAGCCATTGAAGCAAATTGGAACAACGTGTGCGATGAGGCCAAGCTCAGTGAGATTGATCGAAAACTGTTTTGGAAACGGCAGTTTCTGAACCCTTCAGTGTTTGAAGAGTAATGCTCATTCATTCGTCGGTTTTTGATGCTAAATCCTTTGACAACCGCATGGGTAGCAACACTTGGAATATTGCTCGTCAAACAAACCGATCATTTTGTGGCTCATATTTTTAAATTGATGAGCCACAAGTCTTGTTGTATTGAATCTGTGAGCATCAAACCCACTCCCCCAACTGTTCCAGTTGCTGCAGGCCGGCCGCGATCATAAAACGCTTGATTGAATCATTGGTCCTACAAGTCGAGGACGATCGGTTGATGCCTGAGACAAAATCTTTCATCATGCAGGCTGGCGTTGACATAGGTCGTTTCACCTTGCTTTAACACGCCATGACATTCATGTATGTGGCCAAAGACATGAATTTTCGGCCGGACGAGTTGAACTGCATCGGCCAATGCTTCGCAGCCGACATGTTCACCAAACACCTCATCCAAAATACCATAGGGCGGCGTATGCGTTATCAATACGTCGGTATTACTCGGAATGCCATCCCAAATCTCGGCTAATCGAGGACCGCGCGGTAGATTGAACGCCCAATCACAAAACTCCGGCTGCCAGGGCGATCCCCAAAAGTTCACGCCATTGATTTCAATGCCTGCGTCTTCAAGATAAATGGCGTTTTTGAGCAGATTTATTGCCGCGCCCTTCCCCACTATTTCAAACGGCCAGTCATGATTTCCGGCAATCACGAGTTTGCACCGATGCGGCAGCGTACCTAACCAATCGTCGAAACGTTTGACCTCGGCTAGCCTTCCTTCTAAACAGATATCGCCGGCGACGATCAGTACATCGCCGTCCGGCACCGACACTGTTTGTTGCGCATCGTGCAGGTCTGACAGGCAAACCAGGCGTAAAGCGGGTTTATTTTGATTGTCGATCAGTGCCATTGCCGCTCCTTATGTCTTGTTGCTAGACATATTAACCTAAAAACGATCTTCCGCAAACATTTTTGAACTGCCCTTGTCATTTCATGAAATCTAGCAGCAACTCGCTGACAGAAAATGCGATTGGCGCTGAATTTTGAGGTGGTTTCTGTTCGATGCGCAATTCGTTCGCCGTCGCAACCATGACGCCCCATGGATCGGGGTAGCTTTTTCGAGAACCATTGGCCGCTTTGATCAAGGTCGATTCTTGGGCGATCAGCCAAACTCTTTCATTCGAAAGGTGGTCTTCTTGTTCTCGATCAACCGCATCTTCTACCTGAATTACAATAAACGCCACATCGACGATCCGATGCTCATTGAATACGACCATGATGGCATCGTAACCATAGCTCTTTTGTCGATCGCTGAGTGGATTAAAAATCCGCAGGACCGCTCCACTTTCATAGCCCAAGCTAACAGGATCGATCGCTTCAAGACGTCGCAAAACATTGTGTTTGAATGATAATTCTTGCTTATGCAGATTCTTTTCGTCTAAAACAGGACGCTGGGTACCCCGCCCTCTGGCGGTTTGACCTTCCGGCATGGCCTCACGGTAAATCTGCCAGGTCTTGAGGAGTTGCGGCCGTTTGATTTTTTTTTGGTACAGCGCTTCAGCCAAGGCGTTGAAATCGCTCTCGGTCGCAACTCGATTGATTTTTTCCAACAATTCGAGAGAGTCTGCGTTAATGCCTTCCGGAATATCCAGCGGCGTCTTTGCGTTTGCCCATCCGCCCGTTTGCAATTCGACGGCAAAACGCCCAACCCTTAAGTAACGCCAAAGCACTGAAATCCGCACACCCTCCTTCTCGGCACGGGTCTTCAGCCAGTCGCTAAAACTCTTGGCCTTTTGTTCTCGCCAAGACTGCTTGTCCTGGGTCTCAATCAGATCTTGGGCTTCTTGACGCCAGTTGAAGTTGCGGAGCTTAGACATATTTTGTCATTTAATCAGTCGGTAGCCTTCGCTGCCTGTTATCTTGGCCATGGAAAAAATTGAATCGTTGCCGATTTAGGATGTATTGGCGGCCTTTAAAACAAGCCCTTAGAATAAAACCTAACCAAAACATTATAATTCAAATTAGATCAATCACTTTTAATTGGACGAGAGCATTCAAATGTCGATTCAATAAAACCGGTATACGTCCGCCGCTGATCAAAATACCCGCTTCAATGTTTTTCTCCATCGCAAAACCGGTCAAATTGGCACTAGTGATAAAACAAAATCGATCGTCAGCCAAAGCAATCTTGGCATGAACTCGCCCACCCAAATAATTTTCTGTTTTATTGATCCATGCGTAAATCAAGGCCTCGGGAACCAATTTGAGCATTTTGCCAATCACGTCGATGATCACACTACCTCCATGATCATTCGATGATTCCAGCAACATCGAAACCACCACGCCACGAGCAATGGCTGCATTAAGGGCATTGATAATCGATGACACATCATAGGCAACGAAACTTGTGATGAAAAGGGACTTTCTGGCCGACTCAATGACCTGCAACAATGCTTGTTCGGTACGGCGAGCCGAAACGAATGGCGTCGATGGCCCTGTCCATACGAGCTCCAAGGATTGTTCCGTGTTCACTTTGTCTATCGTGTGAGATGCGGCGACCAACATTGCGGCCAACTCGCTGCCAGTGACCTCACTAGCCTGCCATGTTGTTTTCAGCCTGTCGATCGCAGATGCCACTTGGTGCGTGCTTTCGAAGTCGGTCAACGATACTGCTTTGGATTTGGCGTTTCGAATTCTATTGGCAATTGCGCCAACTTTCTCCCGAGGAACTAGGACCACTAAATTCGTGATGGCATCTAGTAATATTTCCATATCAAAAACCTTTGAAGAAGCCAGCTTCGGCATGTTCGAAGGTCGGGATCAACAGTGACCTGTCCAAATATCGATTACCGCGTTCACACGAAGTCTCGGCCACGAAAGAGCAGGCATGGCAAGCCGCGGCATGCAGGGTTCTGTCTTTGGCCGGATCATGCTCTGAGCACAACGGATCGGAAGAACAGACTTTGGCTCGTTCCAAAGCTTGCCTCAGCAGTCGCCCTAGATTCTCGGGTTTACCAAGCTCGACCAAACCACCCAGCGTCCCATCGGAATCGGCTGCAGCCGTGTAGATCAAAATGCCCGCTTGCGGCATGTCATCGATCATGTCGGCATAGACCCGCTCACGAATACTTGCCGCGTTGTAACCGCACTCCAAAGCCAATTCCCGGATCAGAATATGCGCAAGGGTATGCAACATCGCGTAGCGAATGCCTGGGTAGTCGCCATCAGGACTCAAATGCCTGGCATTACGCCACCCTCGGTGACCACCCAATAATATTTGATCGATGCCGGCAACGGCTTTCTTGCCTTCCCATTCCTTCAATGCCGATTCGTTGAATTGGATGAAGATTCCCTCACCATGAACCTCGCAAGCAGGCACCCATTCTGGATTAGATCGAGAAAGCGGTGCCATAGACGAATGTTCCTGTCCAATCGATTCATCAGGGGATTCGACGCGAGTGAAACCAATCAGTGCATTGACTTCGCGCAAACGTTCCAACAGTAACACTCGACTGATTCTATCCTTGAATCCTTCCGGCACGTCAGTCGGCGTACTCATGAAATGTGGATAATCGGTAGGTGGATTGGGTGACGACAAGACTTCCCATTCTGGTCCTTTGATGTCTGCTTGTTCGACGACCTGATCGGTACCGTCACGGTGGTGTTGAATGGCAACCCATACCGTTTCGACTTCATATTTCTCTATGCCTTGCGCCTCGCCACGTTTCTTCAATGCCTTGATCGTACCTTTCAACTCCGACAGGTCTTCCGTATCGGCAAAGTCTTCCCAATAATCGGTGATGATTTGCTGCAAAGGTGAACCATTCTGCTGAGGAATCGCCAATGCCGACAAGGTCATGGGGAACCAGCTGTTGGTGGCACCCAACAAGACTGCTCGAGGAGCTTCCGTGCAGTCATGATCGAACCAATCCAAATGCGGATGTCGTCCACGACAGCCAGGTAAATTTTCTCTGCCGGCTTGTCCAAAGGCATGAGCCATGCTTCGAGATGCCGAACAAGTATCGCACTTGACCCAAAGATTTTCGGTTTGTAGTGATGCACCGCTTTCGAAAAATCGCAGTGTGCCTTTGCATTCGCTGGGACCACCATGCACGAAGTAATGCCAGGGGAAGTCGTCCAAGTGACCGCCGCGACAAGCCAACAGGAAACGCGCCGGTACAGCATCGGCGTCTTTGGCCTTGTCACTGCCTTTCGAACCAGTGCATCCCTTATGTACGAATTTCGTCAACTCAGGTCGATAGCGATTTTCCTTGAGGCCGAACAGGCCGAGATCGTAAGGCGAGAGCAAGCCGCACTTCACGCAACGCAACCATCGTGGAAAAGGACGTACTGGAACTCCGATGTTGGCCTCGGCCGACCACACGTCGGCGAGTTCACTTTTCGAAAAGGGCGGCATGCGCAGACTCTCGACCTGGTCGCCCAACACCTGCCGTACGGCATTCAATAAGCGAGCTTCATGGATGGGCTGACATCTGTCTCGCTCCCAACGGTCGATACCGGACGTTACGACCGATAGATTCGGTAAATCGATCAGGGCACCTGGACCATAGGTCCACAACAATTGGCTCGGTCGCACCTCACCAACGGGAGTTTTTTCGCTCATCCTTCATCCTCTTCATCTCGTTCCGTAACAGTCGAACGTGGTCTCCACTCGTACTCGTCTTCCAAGCGAGACGTGTTCATGATCAACCGCACGCCTGGCTCGACTTCCCGCATCGACATTGGCACCGTCCAATTATCCCAGGCACGAAGACCGGGCGATTTGATCAAGGCCACCGTCGTATCTTTTTGTTGACCACGCTTCTCATAAGCCAAGGTTCGGCCACCCAAACTAGCTTCCTTGGCCCAATCGTCAGCCCTTGCCTTCAAGCCATCGATCGCGAGCTGTTTCTTGGTGTTGTCCTCGACGTTACCGGCGCGAGCGGCCAATACTTCGATGACCTTGGTGACCTCAGACTGATTGGCCTGCTCCAAATGACCAGCCCCTACATTGGGACTGAAGGCTTCATGACTCAAACGCATGACACTGAGCATGGCTCCGGTTAGTCCACGATCCATGGCTCGTGGCGAAAATGGTGTGACCGATTGTGCTTCGACGTGCTTGTAGAATGTCGCGTGATAATGCTCGAAGGTCTCGTAGTGTGAGAGGTCTCTAGGACGAGCCCAGGTCAGAACAGTACAGACCAGGCCCGGCGATGCCCGTCCGACGCGGCTGGTAGCCTGAATGTACTCTGCCGTACCTTTTGGCTGACCATTGACGGCCATCAACCCCAATCGATTGACGTCGACTCCGACCGACAGCATATTGGTGGCCAATACCACGTCGATGGCTCTGACGTCACCGTCTTGCCAACGACAGACGTACTTACCCTTTTCCGCATCATATTCGGTGTTGAATTTGACTTCCAACTGATCAAGATACTTGGGAATGTCCTGGCTGGAAACACGCGAGGTCAATTCCCGGATGTTGTTGACGCCACGTTGCCCCAATCCTGGCCGTTTTACCAGACTCATCTGAACACGATAGGATCGAGTCTGCACGTCGTCCTCGGCCAAACGTTTCATACCACCTAGCTCACGTAAGGAATTGAAATAACCGACCATGGTCATGTAAGGATCGGCAGCCGAACCAAATCGTTCGAACAATGTCTGACCAGCCGTCAAGAATGCGGTATAGACGCGTATCAACATGGCCGGTCGAGAACTGCCCGGCGAGCAAACGCCCAAATAGCGGCGTCCCGGACGGTCTTGGATTGGACGTTGTATCGAGAAAAAATTGTCCTCCACATCCAAACCATGAGGCGGAAACACGGCAACCTGTCGCATGAACACGTTGTTGACTTGTTCTCGTGCCTTGCGCACCGTCGCCGTCGACGCAATGATCTTGGGTCGAACGGTCAAACCATCCAATTGCCAGGCGCTCAATTCGTCGACTGCCGTTTCGTATAAGCCGACCATGGTCCCTAGTGGGCCGCTGATCAAATGAAACTCGTCCTGAATGATCAGATCCGGTGGACGTATGGGCGAAATCGTTTTGACTTTTACCGCAGGCAGGCTTTTTTTGGCCTGGTGAGAGCCATGACAATCCGCATCGGGTAACACCAGGCCATGTCTCGGGCATTCCCGATCGGCACGACCAAAAAGAGTTCGCACTTCGCCACGCCAAGCCATCATCGCGAATTTGTCGACCGTACTGATCATCATCGTCGGTGGGCGATGATAGATTTCTTCGTCGACGACCAGTACCGGAATACCAGGATGGGTTCGTTTACTGGATTTTCCTTTGGAGAATTCGCATTGACCTTTCTTGTCGCCACAGTAGATCACGGTCCGCAATGTATCCCGATCCACTTCGATGTCACGACCGGGTGCGATTTCCGATCCGCACCAGGGGCAACTGGTCAACTGCGCCGGCGACGCTAGTCCAGTCGTATTTTGACCAGGGTTTCGTCTCGCCTCGATGGCACGATGGCTGTCCTGGGTGGTGCCTGGCGTAACCTTGTTGCCAACCCATAGACCAATGGTAAAGGGTTCCTTGCCCAACGATTCGTCACCCTTGTCCAACGCTTCCCGCCGTAATACGTCCATCGCACAAATCAGCGTCGTGGCACGTTGGAATTGCTGCAAAGTCAACAAACGCAAGGTATAACGCATGATCACAGCCAAACCGCGCGAACTATCATAACCACCCAAATTGGGTTGCATGCGGCGTATGGCCATGGTGAAAGCAGCCACTCCCAAATAGGCCTCGGTCTTACCGCCACCGGTCGGAAACCACAGCAAGTCGGCGTAGGCTTCGACGGGACGGGTTCGACCCTGATGCTTGGGGTCGGTCAGTGACGGTATGGACAACAACAAGAAGGCGAGCTGAAATGGCCGCCAACTTCGATTCCCAGATATGTCGGTACTTGCCAAGGAAAGGTCTTCCTTACGCCGCATGGCCAGGGAATAAATACTCCGCACCCTTTGCGTCGCCATCGCCCGATTGGCAAACCGAAACGCAGCCAACGCCTTGTCATTGGTTTCCAAAGTGTCGATACCCTGTCTAAGGCGAACCAACACCTCGTGGCACCGATCCAATGTTTGATGGGCTTGATGGTCATGCCCGATTACATCCTGACCGATACGGACACGCTGTTCGTGAATCCATTCAGCATAATCGTCGGTCAACACACGCAAAGCGAGCGACAATTCCGATTTTTCGAGGGTGGCCAGAGTGTGCATGTCCAGCCAACCGTTTTCCAGCATTTTTCGCATTGCTGAACGATCGGCGGGATCTTCTCCTGGTGTTTCCGTCACTGCTACCTCGTATTGGGGCATGATCACGGTGCGAATCTCGGTGGCCAGCGTCACGTCGTCACTCAGATTGGCATGGACAGCGACACCATGGCCTACGCTAAATTCGACCCGATTTCGGTAGATCATTTCCAATGCCTCGCGCTCGGGATCCATGCCGTTGGCATCCAACATGGGGCGGCGACGAAAGATAGCTCGATTGGAAGACTTGGGGGCGGCACGGATGATCATTTCAGGCTGAAACAGCCAAGCCGAATCGCGATTGGTTTCTGGTTCCACTTGAGCATTGACCAGAAACAGTGTCACCAAACGATCGCCATTGGCATTGGGTGCGCGAATCGAGCCCTGAATCCTGACCTCCGGTTGCTCCGGGTCGGGAGCCTGATGGGCAATGGTTCCCGTGGTCAACGGTAGTATCAACTTGCCACCACAGGGTATGCGCTGCCAGACTTTGGCTCTGACTTCTTCTTGTTCCACCCGCACGACGTTGCCGTCCGCATCACGCACCTTGCGGTTGATGACTTTTGTTTGCCCACCATCTTCGCCGGACAAACGTTCGTAACGTCCGAAACCGACATCGACCTCTATGGCCGACGCATCGCCCGTGACGCAAAACGTGAAGCCCATGCTGGAAGGTATCAACGACTGATTGCTGCTGGCATCGATTTCATCGGTGGAATCCGATTCGGGTTCGACACGCCCCGTCGTACCAGCAAACTCGGCGCCGGGTTCGTGTTGGCCGGGTAGCGATGTATCTACAGACTCTTCCTCGTCTTCATCGACGAGTGATCCTTCCCAGTTTTCAGTGTCAGTCGGCGCTTGTCTGGGGGCCAATTTGCCGACCAGATAACGATCACGAACACTCATGTCGACGATTTTTTCATGTGGTCCATCTGCCGGTCCCAGAAGATCGTCCATTACCGCCAGTTGCAGTAATTCCCGGATATAAGCGCGTTCCCGAGCGCCTTCACCGCTGCCGATGACAGGGATGTCTTCCAGACGGGTTTTCAAGACATTCGTCATTCCTTCGATGAAATCGGTCCATTGCAAACGTCCTACCGTGCCCGACCCAGGTAAGGAAAAGGACGTATCGGTCAACGGTATCTTTTCATCTAGTACCAACGATCTATCGAAATACAAGGTCGTGGTCTCGAGGTCGGAACGAATCCGCATGATCCTGGCTACTTTCGTGATGACCTGCGAATCGTCGACGATCAACAGCCAATCGTCTTCATAGATGGATCGATACAGGGATCGTTCGCCATCAAGAAGTAGAACGTAGGGTGCCAAGATCGGGTCGACGGCAAGTCCTTTGTCTACTGCGATCCACGCGTTTATTTCAGTCATTCAATTTTTCCATTTAAAGTCGTGATTTTTGAAGAAGTGCATCCAATATGGTCCGAGTCATTCACTTAGGCGTAGTACGTCTCGCCGGAGACAAATCGAATCCTTCCGGCACTGGTTTATAAGGGTCATCTTCACATGGCCAGCGTTTCTCACGGCTTTGAAACGCTCTCAAGTTCTCAATGTCGAGCTCGACGACGACTAGATGCTCGTTTTTGCCACCTCGCAATCGGCACAGATCTCTTTCATGATGAACTTTGGCTGGAACTCGAACCCTGCTATCGCCATACTTCCTGTTATTTACCAACGCAATGTGAGCATGAACATCCAAGCTGGCAGATTCGACGAGTGCCGAAAACGTTTCCAAATCCTGATTCCAAGAAAGAACCATCATGCAATCGACATAACCCTGAAAATATTTGCGATAAGAAATGTTTTGCAGCTCCGAGCAAACCAACACCCCGAAATGAAAGCCAGCGTGGTCGTATATCGGTTTTGGTCGATAGCGGAGTCCCTCGGTCCATTTTCGACCAAATAGCTTCAACAACATTTGATCTTCTCCGGGTGCAGGCAAGCATTTGGGCTGACGTATCTGTACCGAAGTGGGAAAGCCCAATCGATCATCCATCAAAACCAAAACGGCCTCGCTATGAATCGAGTCCAAAGCCCCGATTTGATAGTCCAGTCCTGCAATCAGACTGATGTTCGCGTCTCGTAGCATCCCCGAAACGGTATCTATCCATCTTTCGGGTAGAGAAAGCTCTGGAAGTAACAAATGGGTAGGCTTTGGATAGGCAGAAATGGTCGCATTGACGATTCTTTCGATGCGGGCATATCTCTGAGGAGAAATGTCAGGGCGTCCCTTGGCTGCGGCGATATAGCTGTCGTCATTGGTCAATAAGCTACTGATACCCAATTTGATGAGGGGCTTACTTTTCGTCCCGAGCTTCGCAAACCTTTTTTCCTGATTGGTATTTTCACTTTCAGAAATGGTGGGTGGATGGACATCGAATCCGAGTAGATTGCCCCATACCCATATACCACGCATGGCTCGGGTATATTTGGCCCAAGCCTTGGCTGGGTTTTGGACACCGTCGCCAAAGATAGTTTGTTCAGGAAGAAACAGCGGTATCTCTTGGGTAGAATAAGGCCGAGTTGGAAACAAGTATGGTAATAAAGAGACGTCTTTCCCTGGTTTTCCTCTCCCGGAACAGCGACCGTTGACTCTATTGACCCCTGAAGCACTTGGAATGGATGATTCATCAAGGAAATCACGTAAATCATCTTCGAAATCATACAGTCCATGTAACTGGGTTTCGTCGACAACCGACGGGCGTTGTCTCGTCGCGTCTCGGCGTAAGTGATCTTTATAGGCCGTTTTTGCCCAATCCGCTTCTCTCAACGAAATCGACAACCTTTCGATTTGTTTAGTATCAGTACCCAAGCCAACTTTTTCACATACGGATAGCGCTGTTTCCGAAAGAGGTCTGATTCCTCCTTTTCGTTGGCTCCATCGCAGTGACCGAGTCAAGGCATCGGCACTCAGTTTTCGTACGGCATCCTCTAAACCTTCCCATATTTGTTCGATATTTCCGGAGGCCTTATGACCATTGATCTTTATTGGAACCTCTTGAGTATGCTTCCTGAGCGTTCGAAGAGACGTAAAAACGGCATCCAATAATTTCGAAGCCTCTACCCAATCCATCAAGGCAACGGCCAAAGACAAAAGTCTTGGCAAATAATCAATGTGGTCAAGGATCTTATCTGGGCGCAGAATGTGACTATGAGCGAACTCATAGAATTTGATGCGTTCGTCTTTCCAATCGTCGGATCGCAAATCTCTAGCAAACATTTCCACGGCACGAAGTTGGATGGACCAACCCAAGCGACGAACCGACAAACCATCGGCACGACGCAATGTATCGGCTTCTTCGGATGGATGCGCGGCGGCCGTCAATATCTTGGCAGAAGACATGGATTCCAATCCTTTCAAAGATGGCATCAATCGTCGCTCGCTGGATACACTACGAATCTGTGTTTCGATGTTGTCGAGTAAATCCAGTCCCGCTTGCCCTTGTAAGAAAAAGGCTTTTTGTTTGTTCTTCTGTAACGTTAGTTTCGTTGCGCCTTGAAAACCGCCAGGCAGTTTCAGCTCGATTTCTTCCGTATTACTGGCATCTTCCGGAAAACACTCGGTTCGTTTTGAAATGAAGTCCAAAAGAGCACTGGTACTTCTAAGATGGCCTGGGTCACGAAGTACCAAAAAAATATCATCGACGTATCGTCCGTAGTAAATGGGGGTCAATCCCTGTTCTATATCGCGATCCAATGAGATCAACAATGCATTCGAAACGATCCGGGATATGGACAATCCTATTGGTAAGCCACCAATTTCGATGTCTTCAGATGAACACCCCATTTCGATGAGTTTTTGAGCCGTAAGTTTTGACCAGCCAATAAGGGCTTTGACGAATGCCTTGGTAAAGTCCAATTCCCAAGCATCGAGTTCGATGCCTGCCGATGCTAGAAAACGCTTCTTGCTGATGAAAGAAGGATCGATTTGATGATAGTAACTGGTGAAATCCATTGAGATGGCCACGACCGATCGATCTCCTTCCAATTCCTCACGGATCGCATTCATTCCTCGTTCGCGCCACTTTCTATACAACCCGAAATACGGCATGAATGAGCCGATAGTCTCCAGGTGATAACGGCCTACATTGGTTTCAATTTCTTTGGGATCAGGTCGGTAACGGCGAAGTCTCGCACCATACGTGGATTTGGACAAAACAGTGTCATATTTGTGACCGATCAGATTGATCCAAAGCGCCGACATCACATGCATTTCGACCGGGAATTCGCCAACGAGCCTGAATTCTGGTGTGATTTCTTTGGCATTGCGAAGAAACTCAAAAGCCCTCGTCGAATCAGAAAAAAAGCAGTGTCCGCCCAATTCCGCCTTCTTATCTTCCCTGCCTTCCTTGTCTTTTTTGGGTTCGATTCCCAGTTTTTTGGCGGTAACACCAGGTGTCCCGATGTTTTCGATCAAAATGCTTTTGGCTTTCCCTGCGTGCAAGCGATCTAACAACTTGGACAAGTTTTCAGGCAGGTTGGACTCGTATTCGGCAAATTGACTGGCAATACAAATGGATCGTTCGAAATAGCAATCAGCCTTGGCTTTTCGATAGGCATAGAACAGGTCTTTCAATTCGATATCTAACCACGATTCCCGCATTTTCATTTCCATGGGCGTCTATCCATATCAGGGTTTGGCTCTATAACGAATGGCATCAGACTCACCTTGAGATTCGACGTATTCGTCTTTCAATAGCTCATCGATCGCAAAAGCCCACTCATTAGGATCGGCGCCACAACCATTCAGAATGGCTGATTTGTTGAACCAGCCTTTGTGGGCTTCGAGCCAGGCAAGCATTTGATCTGAAGCGATTTTCCCCCATTGATTGCCCACTTTGACAGAGGTTGGTTCTAGAATTTGATTGTCGTTTTGATCCTCAAAGACTAGTTCTGTTTGATAAAAAGACTTACTTGTTGAAGGATGTTTGGCACGAGCAGTAATTTTTTTATCTTTTAATTGTGATCCATTCGTTGATTCAAGTTCATTCTGAAGTTTGTTTAAATTTAGCAACCTCGTTATGATTAATGATCTATTTTCTTCGGAAATAGTGAAACGTATTCCTTGTTTAGTTAAGTTGAAATTATGATTTATTTCAGTTACTGGAATTGAATACATTTCGCAAACAGCTAAATCAAGCTGTATATGCATTTCTCGCATTTTTTCTATTGCAGGTATATTGCAATTAGGATTATGAAAGCTCTGATAAATTGATGTGAGCCCGTTATCTAGCTCCTTCATGGTAGAAATTCTAAACTGATGGTAATCTTTAGAAATTTTTAATACTTTATCTGAGTTTTTTTCAAAAATTAATGGAAATGTTTCGAAGCATGTTGAAGGTATATAACGAATATCTGTTTTCATTCGAGTAGCAAAATTAGCTGCATACTCTTCATGGATTGTAGAGTTTAAGACACCCCAGCTACAATAATCATCCAATAAAACCACCACAACTGCGTTTGTATATAACCAATCTATTGAACCAAATTCAAACCATGACATGTTCGATGTATATGGCCTTATAAGCACTCGTGAAAGATTTTTCATGCCGTCATAAAGTTTTACTCGAGGCCTATGAAATTGCCACCAATTCTTTCTTCTTGGACGTTTTGCATCTGGCTGAGAAAAACGCTCTTTTAATATTTCTGTGGCCGTATGAAATTCTGACTCTGCTCTTGCTAGGGGCAGATCGGATAGAAAAATCACCCAGCGTTCAGGTTTAATTATTGAAGTAGACGTCAATTCTTTTCCACCAAGTATAGGCTTGAAAACCACGGAATATTTTTCTTCTTCTTTAATACAGGAGCGAGCTGTCTCTTTGGATATAAAGAAATCACCAAGCAATTCCGATCCTTTGTAACAAATGGACTGGTTCTTTAAAAGTGGTTTTGGCTCAGAATTGACATCATCCAATAATCGAGGAGATATGTTTCCAACCAAAATATTATTGATATATAAGCAGCCATTCCAATCGCCTTTAATTAAAAAAGCTACCGAAACATAAACCGAAGCAGTGCCAGGCCACTTTATATCTGTCAGAGCCGAATAAATCTTACCTGAGTCCTCTGTAATCGGAATTAGAGATGCTTTGAGGTTTTCGCCTTCTGATATGCTATTTGTTACTAATAAGCCAATACGTAATCGTTTAGCCCCCCCCTGTTCCTATCACGCCAAAACCGGCATAGGCAAACGAGGGACGGGTTGGTTTTTACGGCGTTCGGCCAGTGTTTGAGCAATAAACTCCCAAGGATTCAGGTCTCTCAAACGCGCGGTATCAATCACGCTCGCCAGCAAGGCAACCACGCGACTGCCTTGTGCCGTCCGCGAACCGAAGGTGATTTTGCGCAGCAATACCCAGTGCCGCAAACTGCGTTCCGCCACGTTGTTGGTCAATGGATGCGCCGGCGTTTCGACCACGCGCACGATGGCCTCCCAATCGTTGAGAAATTCGCCGGCTAATTGTCGGCTGTCAACATGCGCGATGTCTCGGTGCGTCTCGCAGAGCGAGCGCAGCAAGGTCAGCAACTGTTGATTCTGCGCCCATAAGGATTCGGCATCCGGCGGCGATTCGCGGAGTCGGTGGATGTTGCGCATCAACAGGATCATGGCCAATAACAAGGCTTCGCCGAAAGCTTGTCCTTCGCTATCCAAGCACTGATACAGTGCTCGGGCCTTGCGCACCAAGTGCGCCCAACAGCGCAAGCGCCTAGGAAAGATGCGATAGACGCTGTAGCCGTCGGTCATCAGTAAGCCGCAAAACGCTTCCCCTAAGAGCTGGTTCACGACGAGACGATGGCGTTTGCCCACTTGATAAATCACCGTCTGTGCGCTGACAAAGACCCAGAGCCAAAATAACTGCCCGGCTTCTTTCCAGGGTGTTTCATCGATATGTAAGAGGCCGGCGGCCTTGAGTTCCGCGATCAACTGCTCGTCGACGACCGGCGCAACGGCACGTCCCGCTTCATGAATGCATTGATTGATGGTGCTGGTGCTGAGGTCGATCCCCAGCCAATCGCGCAAATAGGCTTGGATTCTGCTGCGCGATGCCCGTAGGGACAATGAGAGATAAACCAAAAAGCTAACCAACCGAGGGCCGCACAGATGCCATTCGCTCAGGGCTACGCTCCAGCCATCTTCGTCGGCGCCTCGCCCGGGCTCGGCNNGGGNTTGATGACCGCAGGGACAGGTCGCCGAGAAGTAGTCATGTCGGCTATGTTCGATTTGTAATTTCGGCGATTCGGCGTTGCCGATTTCAAGCTCCAGTTCGAACCGGGCGTTCCAGGGTCGGTAGTCGGTGTTGTCGGCAAACGATTGCCTACACGCGGCGCAGCAATCCGGGCGATGCTCAATTGTCCGTGTCACCGGTAAGGTCAGGTTGCGGCTATAGCCTGGGNTACCGACTTGGCGCCCGGCTTTTTTAGGCTTTNCGCTATNACCGGTCGCCGCCGGAGGTGTTGCCGAGTCCTGGCTAGGTAAGTCATCTGACGAAGACTCAGACGAATCCAGTGCCGACAAGTCGTCCGTTGCCGGCGCTTCTTCCGACGGTTCGGCGCTGGATTGATTCGATTGCCAAGGCTCCCGGGATGACGGCGGACGCGAACTCGTATCCGGGGATTGTTTGAGTCGTTCTCGGGCTTCTTTGAGATCCGCCAACAGTTGCTTACTCAATGGACGCAACTCACCCTCCGGCAAATCATCCAGATAGTCCGTGTCCATTTGGCTAAGGTCTCGGTCGCTCAACGTCATGTCCTATAGCTTTTCATGTTTTAACGGGAGATGCTACTTTTTTAGTGATGGGGGGCTAAACGATTACGCCAATACAGCCATCTTTTCGAATTAACGAAAACCCTTTTCTAAGGAAATAGGTGCAAAGATCAGCCTTTCCAAGTGATTTCTCATACACTGATAATAATGTTTTTAAATATCGATTACCAAATATACTAGATATTCTACTTCCGTGGTGGTATGGCGGGTTTCCTATAATTGCATCAAAACCATTCTTGATAGAAAAAACTTCGGGAAACTCTAAGGCCCAATGAAAAGGCTTTAGTCGTTCATTTTTTGTTGACAAATCCTTCGATAGACTAAGGAATGCGCGGTCCGAAATATGTTTATGAGTTTTAATATCTCCAAGCAAATATTGCTCAGCCTCAATCGATAATACTGTAAGCGTTGGAACAAGGGCATTTATATTTCCCTCGGTACGAAAAACTTCACCGATAAATGTATCCGCTATCAGTTCCGGAGCTTCGAGTTTTGCTTTGGCTTCGGTATCTAGCCTGGCCATCGCCTCCACGTCATGAATGTCCCGAATCGGCATTTGGCGTAAGCGTTTGCGTAATTCGATGGCTTCGGCGACGGCCTGTTCGATGTTCCGGCCGAAGATGCGCATCTGCGTATTCTTCTGACCCGGCGTCATGCTCAATTCGGTGAGCTGATCCAATCGGTGTATGCCCAGTAGACTGTCGCCACAGCGCAGATTGTGGTCCAGAAAACCGAACGGCCGTCCTTTTGCAAGCGTCACCAACCAGATCGAAAGTTTGGCCAGTTCCACCGCCAATGGATTCAAGTCCACACCGTACAAGCAGCGCTCGGCGATCAAGCGGCGGGCGATGACGATGCGTTCTTCGTCGTCTCTCGGCAAGGTCTCCTCGCCGGTCACGGCGTCGCGAACCTCGCCGTCGACCGTGACGTATTTGCCAGACGATTCCGCTTGGCTCCAGGCCTCGACCAAACGTTCCGCCAACCAGCGGCAGACTTGCACCAAGAACGCGCCGGAGCCCATGGCCGGATCGCAGATCTTTAGATCCAACAATTCGGCGGCCGATTTGAGCTGCCACTCCTCGCGCGGTTTGCCTTCCGCCGGGCCGACATAGACCACGGGCGTGAGGGTCTCGGTGACGATGGCTTCGGTCAGGGATTTGGGGGTGTAATGGGTGCCGGTCTCGCGCCGGTCGGAACCGGTGGTGACCATGAATGAGTCTTTAGGATAGACAAGCGGATACCCCCAAGGATCGACACGCAGTAGATTGGCGAATGGCTTGACGCGATCGCGCAACGCAACGTCGGCGTGACATGCCGTCAGCAGTTTGTCGGCCAGTAAATCGTCGACTACTTTGGCCAGGTCGTTACGGATACGACTGGCCGAACTGCCGGAACGCTCGCGAAGCAATTCAGCCAGTTTTTCGGCGCCGGCTGTTCGCGCCGTTTCCAACTCAGTCAAGGTCACCCAAGGTGATTTGGCGCTCTTGGTAGCGTCCAATTCCAAAGTGACGTCCTTGGCACGTTTGACGGTGCGTTCTAGCAAACCTTCATAGACGTAGCCGATCTGTTCTACGTCCAGTGCCCGATAAGACAAGGTGCGGCCCTGGAATTGCTGGATCGCGTCCAACAGCAATAGGACGGTGCGGTTGTCGATGGGTAGTGGTTTGGCGGGATCAATGCGCCACTGGCTGTGTTTGTCACGTCCTTCCAGGAAAGGAAACCGGTCCGGATCGAACAATGAGCCACCCAAGGCTGGCATGCGCAGGTTCTCGTGTTCGATGCCGCCGAAGACAGCACGGAACAAGGCCAATAGTCGTGACCAGGCATCCCAACGACGTTCGAGGATTTCCGCGCTGTCGGCACGCAGCTGCATTCGCAACGTGGATAGCGCATAGTGGGATTCGTAACGTCCGTCACCCAACAGCAACAAACCGCGTTCCTCGGCGGACAACAGGAACACCAAGCGCATCATCACCGTCAATGAGGCTTCGTAGATCTCGGCGGTCGAGACATCCGCCAACAAGGTGCGGTCACGGTCCAGGTCGGCTTTGTCCAAGGACTGGATCAATACCTCCACAGCACGACGCACCTGTTCGCCGAGGGCTTCGGTGACTTCGTCTTGGTGTTTCAGTGACCGATCGAACAATGCCGGCAATCGTTCCGACTCGTCGACGAAGAAACGGCGAATACCGAGCAAATGCACGAAGGCTTGCAGCGTAATCGGTTCTTGTCCCCACAAGCGGGCATACCAACTGGCGAAGGTGGTAACGGCACCGACGGGGGCATCCACCAACATCCAGCGTTCGCCATTGGTCAGCAATCCCAATCGGCATCCGGTTCGGCGGCAGAGGTTCACCATCCTTTCCGCCGGATTCGTGGCCCAGCCATCACGCTTACTGGTGGCTTCCAGATCGGTGTGGACCGGAAAGGTTTGGATCAACATCAGGGCATTGCCGCTCTGTTCGTCGATCACGGCGGCATCCGGCGCCAGTTTCACGCCGTATTCGGGCAAATCTATGATCAGTTTGTCGGGAATGGCCGTACCACGTTTCAACACGTCTCCGCGCCCGTCCTCGTCCAATTCCAAACCACGGTCCAGCACTTCGGCTATCCAGGCCTGATGTAATTCGGAAAAGCGTGGATCGTCGTTTTCCAACGCTTCTCGCCATTCCTCGTAGGCTTGGCGCAGACGTTTGCGCTTGTTGGCATCCAGTTGCTCGAGGCCTTGCGGGAATACCTCTTTTAGTACCGGCACCGCCAGGAACGGGCCGGATATTTCGATCAGCGACAACCATTCCGCATGCGATTCATTGAAACTCATGTTCGTACACCAACTTCCATGCCTGTGGGGATCAGAAAGACGACAGCGACCGGGAAGGTTCGGTCAGTGAAGTCGGCATAGCGAGCCTCGATGGCTTGGATTTCTCGCTGGCGTTCCTCGGGGATGCGATCCAAGCGCGCTTGCAACGCACCGATGTCGCGCTTTAGTTGGGTTTTCTCGTCATCGCTGAACATGTCGAATTGTTGTGGCTGTTCGTCTTTGTGCAATTCGGCCTGGATGGCTTTTTCGAGTTCCGATAGGACGTTGGTGATGTCTTCGATTTCTTGGGCCTTTCTAGTGTTCAGGGTGTTGATCAAATGCTTGAGTCTATCCTTGGAACGGACATCGACGGTTTGCAGTAATGCGTTTTCGCTTTGTTCGAAGCGAAAACGCAACGTTTGAAAATTGGCCTCGTCGGCCATTGCCGGTTTGGCCTGGTCCAACCAGTGTTGGATGCGCGTGACGCCATCTTCCCGTTTGAAGCCTTGCTCGCGGAGATAACCACCGGCAAAGGTCAATTCCTCGTGCAAACGGTGATGGTTTCCGCCGGTGATGAGCAAACGAGAAATCACCACCACGGCCATTTCGTTCAGTTCGGAATCCGATACGCTTCGTACCGTTACACGATGTAACTTCTTGACGTCGTCCTGTGCCCAGATCTCGGCCCTCAGCAGTCTCAGACACATCTGCACCAAACGATGATTGAGATGGATCAGCACCACGTCGTCACGGCCATTGGCGACGGCATGATCGAATGTGATCGGGCGAGTGACTTGGGTATGAGGGTGTCGCAAGCCTTCCAGGCAGCGTGCCCAAGATCCTGCAAGTGCTGGCATCTTGAACACGGAATCATCTGGCGTGGATGGTATGCGAATGCTTTGCAACTGTGGTTTGCCGGCGAGTTTCAGCGCGGTTTGCACGGCCATTTCGATGTGTTGGGGCGTGAGGTGAAAATCGTGACGGGTCTCTAGTAACCGTTCGTGCAATTTGGCGACACGAGCCTTGAGTTCTCGCTCTGCTTTGACGTATTTTCGGGCGCCGGCGATTTTGGCTTCGGCAAGGCGGGTATCCAGGTCCGTGAGCGAACCTTCGATCAATCCTGCCATCTGCGGAGCGATGACCGGATTGACGCTGCCCATGTCGGCGCGCATCGAGTCCAGTTTGCGTAAGGCTCGAATGATGTCTTCGCCGTGGCCACCGACCTTGTCCTTTCCTGAATCACCACCGTCGACGGGATGCCAGATCAACACTTCTGAATGCCGCTGACCATGCCGGTCGACACGACCGTTGCGTTGCTCCATGACATTGGGATTGTAGGGAATTTCCAGGTGGATCAAGCAATGACAGTGGTTCTGCAAGTCGATACCTTCGGAAGCCGCATCGGTGGCAAGCAGGATACGCACTGCGGAGTCGCGCGGCGAGGTTTGGAATGCAGCCTTGACTCTCTCGCGCTCATCGTGATCCATGCCGCCGTGCAAAATCTCCAGACGCTCACCGCCAAAACCATGGCTGGCCAGGATTTCATGTAGCCATTGATGGGTAGTACGGTACTCGGTGAAAAGAATGACACGGTTGTCGTTCCAATCGCCATGGGTCTTGAGATGTTCTTTACACCATTCGAGTACGCTATTGGCTTTGGAATCGGCTTGATTCTTGACCCGTTGCGCCCAAGACCTGAGTTCATCCAATAGTATACGTTGCTCTGGAGTCAGCTCGGGCGCTCGCCGAGAAGCTTCTTCGACGGCTTCGGCTTGTGCAGTCTCGTAGTCTTGGTCATTGGCGTAATCTTCCTCGACCTTGAGTATCGCCTTATACAAGATGCGCTCGGCCATGACATCGCGTTTTTGCCGAGTACCCGCGCCCGAAAGACTGGCAATGTGTTTTTCCAAAGTCGAAGCGAATGCCGCTGGTGATGAAAACAGACGTTTCTTCAACAAGCGGTTGGTGAAGGCCGTGCCGAATGCATCATTATTTTGAGCAGCCGATTTTTCTCGGCTGGAACAATATTCGTCGAGCTTCTGATGAATGGCCCGTTCTTCGTCGGTATAGGCCACCAACAAGGGTTGTAATACCCGCTTGGGGTAGATTGGATTACCATCGCCATCGACCAGATCACTCTTCAAACGGCGGATCATGACTTGCGAGAGGCGTTTTTCGTCCGGTAGGATGTTGCGTGCGAAGCGCTGGTCGTCGAGGAGTTCCAGTAGTGAGGTGAAGGATTCGGTGTAACCGTTGTGCGGCGTAGCCGTCAGGAACAACCGATGCTGGAAGTGCGGGCCAATGGCACGGATGAAACGAGTGCGTTGGCTTTCCAGGGCATAATGCGCTCCGGCCGAAGGAGCGACATTGTGTGCTTCGTCGACGACCAAGATGTCGAATTTACGGGGAAAACCGATGTGGGGAGGCAGAACGTCACGCATCAGCCTGAGACCTTCACCCGTCTTTGCCCAGTCCATGGATGTGATGAGTCTTGGATGTGACGTCCAGGGATTGGCGTGAATGCCCCGTTCACGGCGCAACTGCTTGATATAGGCCGTATCGACTATCTGGAATTCGAGACCAAATTTCTCCAGCATCTCGACACGCCATTTTTCTTGTAGAGAGGCTGGACAAACGATCAAGACGGTGCGCGCCCGATGTCTGAGCAGTAATTCCTGAATGACCAAACCAGCCTCGATGGTCTTACCCAAACCCACGTCATCGGCGATCAACAAGTTGACACGGGCCATGTCGATGGCTCTGACCAGCGGATCTAGCTGGAAGTCTTCGATGCTGACGCCGCTACGGAAGGGTGCTTGCAGGAAACCGCGATCGGCGTTGGTTGCGGCTCCCCAACGTACTGCATCGAGAAAGGCTTCCAACGTATCGGGATCGTCCTGACCAGAAATCGAAGGCAAACCAGCTCGCTCTATGGTGTGAGCGCCGGGTTCGATTTCCCAAATGACTTCCAATTCCTCGCCGAGACCATCTTCGTCGATGGAGGACAAGGTCACCAGATTCTGTCGAGCGTGGTTGGTCGCCAATTGCGATGATACGACGTCGGCTACGACCCATTGCCGGCGTCTGACTTCTACCAACTGGCCTGGTTCCGGCGGTGTAGCATAATAAATTCTCGTGTTTTCATCGACCGCTTGATTCATGAGTTCCATCTGTGTTCTCTTCACTATTATTATTTTGGTCGAGACTTACTTTGGCCTCGCTCCGTTTCACATCGATGACTGCATTGATTTTATCGGCAGCCATTTCTGGGCATTCGTGTTCCCAAACACGAATCACGGTCCAGCCGATTTCTTTCAACTTGGCATCGGTATCGGCATCTCGAGCCCGATTGGCTTCGATCTTATGCTGCCAAAACTCCGCATTACTCTTAGGCCAACTCGCATGTTCCGGGCAACCATGCCAGAAACATCCGTCGACGAAAATCGCAATTTTGAGCTTGGTAAAGGCCACGTCTGCAATACGTCGTGGCTTCTTCAGCACTTGGTAATTTACTCGATAGCGTAGTCCAGAGCGCTGCAAAGCTTTTCTCAAAGCCATTTCGGCTTTGGTACCAGTCTGCCTGATCTTCTTCATTCGATGACTGGCTTGTGGTGACGAGGCTTGGATTCGTCTCACCGAGAATGACTGAATTTATTAGCTGGAAACGGCTATCGACAAATGGTTGGTGATGCTCCTCGCAATGGCTCTACCTAATTCAACGGGCACTGCATTACCTATCATCCGACCCAAAGCCTTGAAGCTTACTTCGGCCTCTTCTGGTAAAAATACGTAGTCTTTTGGGAAACTTTGAAGGATGGCGGCTTCTCTCAAGGAAATGGCACGATCTTGTTCAGGGTGACCAAAGCGTCCGTTTCCGAAACCATAGCATTGTGTGGTCATCGTCGGAGCGGGCTTGTCCCATTCCATTCGACCATAGACACTTGGATAGGTTTTACCTGTCTTGGATTTATGGCAATCGGCTATCAGATGCTCCGGCCAATCTCGCCAAGTGCCACCAGGTTTGGAAATCCGAATCCGTTGAAGATTTTTATCTGAAAGTGTCGATGCAATGTGTAATTTGTCATCAGGATTAGACTCTCCAGCCTCGATGATAGGCATATTCCCGATGGCCTCTTCGACGGTCATTGGTTTTGAATGAGTAGGTTCGATCATTCGAATCTCGCCGAATCTGGAAGCCAAAAGAACCATACGGCGCCGAGATTGCGGAACACCGTATAGTGAACTATCCACGACGCCATACCAGACGTGGTATTCTAAATTCTTCAATTCCGTCACGAAATCATGGAAGACCTGATGTCTGACGACTGTCGGTACGTTTTCCATCGTGATTACATCCGGGTTGGTTTCCCTTACCAATCGAACAAATTGATAGAGCAACCCCCATTTACCATCTATTCCGTCGGTTTCGTACCGTTGCGCGTAAGTAGAAAATGGTTGACAAGGTGCACAGCCGGCCAATATTTTCAGCTCAGAATCGCCAAACAATTCATTGATTTCATCGCCAGTGACTTGGCTTATGTCACGCTCCAAAAACCTGACAGTGTTGTTAGTCTCGTAAGGAAAACGGCAAGCGGGGTCTAAGTCGATACCTGCTACAACGGGTATGCCCTCTTGCGTGAATCCGTGTGTTAGGCCACCAGCGCCACAAAAGAGATCCACGCAAGAAAAACTCACATCAAATCCAAAGTTCATTATGCAACCAAAGTCATTTAAGTCTATTAAATTAAGTTAAATATTTTTCAAATATACAGTAAAGCCAAGCGGTTATACAAAATTAACCTGGTATTTTGAGCAAGATTCATAATTGTCAAAAATATCTTAATGAGTATTCCAGATAGTTTGAAAATTAGCATAAACCACCCACGGTAACCGTACGCATTTGATTTTCTATCATATACCAACGCAATCTTTGATCTCGGCCAATAAAGCACAGGCAACTCTGGGGTATTCTTCGGCAATGTAGCTTAAAATTGACCCTTAAACCCTGTCGGGCGGGTTCAGTCCAAACGATTTTCACGCGCGGTCTTTCGCTTTTTCTTCGATCAGGTCTTCCAGCTCCCGCATCATGTCATCGTGATCGGCAATTTCGCCACGATCGGCGACGGCAATCTCTTGATTGATTTTCTCGCTCTGCCAGGCCTGATGTTGCAGATATTCTTTCAGGGCTTGATTTACAATGTAATTTCGCGATCGATCCAGCGATTCGGCAATGTTGTCGAGTTGACACATGATATCTTGTTCGGTTCTGACGGTGAATGCTTCTGTAGTGGCCATGATCGTGATTCGATTCGGTGTGGTGTGGTTCGATTGTAATCTTAGACCATGCTTTGTATAGGTGCTATCAGATTTTCAATGAGGACCCGGTAGCCCTTTTTTCTTCTTGGCATCAAAAACTTTTTCAGCGGCTTCCAATACTTCCGGCTCGGTATCGAACCAATCTTTCCGCATGGCTCCCGGTGATGCTGCTCGGCCCCATTCCCGGACCACCGACCAATCACCCAATATGCCCCGCGTAACGAACAGCTGATAAAACCGGTTGTAGGTTTTTCTCGGTATCATGGCGTTCGAGGTAGATGCGATTCATGACTCGCATTGAATTAGATCGGCTATCCATTTCCGGTAGCGTTGATGTCACCGTTATATTGTACTTTGTGCCTGTCTGAGTTATCGCATAATCGACGACCACCCGATTATCGTTCGGGTATAACTCGTCTTTGCGTTGAATCAACCGCTCAACACTTGGAAAAAAACAACAGAATCCGGAGGATTCTTGGAGTTTGGATTGCTCATATACTCATTAATTCTGATTCTTTGAAATCGGAAAGTTGATAGAGGCATAAGCGCGCGGATAGCCCGAAGGTTCAACAAACTCCTTTAATAAGCCGAATATTTGGCGGCAATCTCGATTTCTGTTGGAACATTATTTTGAGAGCTCTTGGCTTGCAATGGAGGAGTCCATATAAGAATAAAGTTACTCACAAACCCCGCCCCAAAGCTGCACTCATATCCCCCTAAAAAAGAGATTCCTTTTTTTCAGTCATCACGACACTCCATGTGTATGTTACTGCCATCTCAAAAACGGCATGTCAGTAACACGACCTGTCGACCGGAATTTCCGAAAAAAAATTTCACCTGCTTGTTCCATTAGCCACAAGCGCAGTTTCGGTTCCCGGTCAAAAATATAGAGATTCTTGATTACGTAAACGCATCAGCCAAATTAGGAGTCGAATGGATTAGCTGAGACTATGAAATAGAAGGAGACTGAGATGAGCAAAAACAAAGTCCAATTCCAAAAAGGCATGAGCTTGACAGAATTCCAAGCCTTGTACGGGAGCGAGGAGCGCTGCCGAGCGATCGTTCGGGCAATGCTTTAATTTTCAGACAAACTCTACTTTACCAGGCATCCCCCTTCGACTACCTTGTTTTAGGAACTGCCCAACCGTGAATGAATCCATCCGAATCCTGCTGCGGAAAACAGATTGTTCGGTCCTTATTTAGCACCCATCCTGCCCCAGGTTTATTGCAGGCGGCTAATTGCGCTATATCTGTTACCTGGCTGAGCGCAAAAGCTGTTTTTCCGGTTTGGGTATTGGCCCAATTGGCCCGCGCCGTTTCATCGTGGGCGATTTGGTAGGCGTCGTTTAACGCTTTTTTGTAAATCGTGGATTCTAGGTATTGGTAGGTGAGGAGCGAGATTCCTATATAAAAAGAAGCACCAATAACGGCGGCGCCGACTAGCCAACTGGTTGTTATCCGTAATTCACGTTTTCGAAATAAATTTTGCGCGTTCACCGCCAATGTCTCACTGATTTTTTGCAGCGCTTCGTGAGCGGCCTTATCCATACTTTTTTCGGCCAACAACCGGGCCTTATCCTCGAATGCCTTGATTTCACGGCTATGAACGCCATTCAATTCGTTAATTGCCTTTTCCATGGCCATCAATCCGGATTGGTTGACAGCCAATATCACCCAGGCCGGATCGTCAGGACTCAAACCATAGGCCATCGCGGTTTTCATGACTCGCTCTCGCTCAGCTGCTGAAAAAGATCTCAGGAGAAGGTCAAACGCTTGCTGGCTCATGCTGATGCTCCGGCAAATTTTCGGTCAATTGCAATCGGTCCAGTTGGACATCAAGGTCTTTGAGCCATTGATTGACGCGGCAGCGGTAGGCTAGTTTTAGCTGGACATCATCGATGGCCCGCCAAAACGGAATATTTTTGGCGTCCAATTCGGCCAATACACCGGTGCTGATTTTCGGCATATTGATTTCCAGTCCGCCATGTTGAGCCAGAGCCTTTTTCCCCTGCCCAGACTCGTACAGATGGAATTCGCCATCATCCCCGAAAAATCGATTTTTCACGACGACATAGTCTGCGTGACCTCCGGCCAATTCGATCATCGCTTTGACGGACCGCACCGAGGCTTTAAAGGGACTAATGACATTGCAAAAAATGAGTTGATAACCGTAATCGCCTACCACGCGAAAAAAATCGATTTCGTCGTTTAGCCGTCGTAGATGCGTAATCGATGCAGCCGGAAGATCGGCGACGATAAGAGCTTTTTGCGACTCTAAAATCTCAACGAATTGGTCACGTTTTTCCTCATCGGTGATCTGTGCGCTGATCGCGCCGTCAGATTTGTAAAATTGCAGCAGCTGGCCAACTTCGCCATCGCCGTCTACGAGCAATGTTTGTGATTGTAGTTGCCTTCGTATCAGATAATCTGCAACCCCTCGCGTGAAAAGACTTTTCCCCGTACCCCCTTTATCCGACAGATTCAAAATCAGTTTTTTGGTCGGTTGATTGTTCATTAATAATCCTCCAATGCGTTGAATATCTTGTTTGTTTGTTCGGTAATTTGGTTTTTTACATCGGTAGCGGTTGAATGGGATCGAATCGCATCACTTAATTGACCAGTTCCTCGTTCATCAGTTATCGATTGGGTTTTTCCAGATCCCGACTGAGTTCCTTGCCCAGTTGCTTGTGAAGTTCGTTTTAGAGTTTTTTTAGCGATTGATTTCCCAGTTTCCCTTTTGCCAAATCCCAATTCCTGTTGGCAATGGTCTCGCAGCGTTTGTTGGCTGACATACAGCCCAATTTTGTCTGCCAGAAGCGCGCAAATGATTCGGTATGAGATCCCAGTATCTTTGAATTTGATCAACTCATCATTCACCAGCCTCAATTTGTCCCGAACCGTGATTTTGGCGGTTTTCCGGTGGCTGTTGAGCGCCAGGTCAACCGATTCGGCAAACGCCGACTTGTTTTGTGAAATTTCGTGATCAGGGGGAAGTTTTGTCTTCATGCTGAGGTCATCTCTATTGCATTTTTCTCAAAATATAGCACAATAGAAATTAGTTATAAACTATTGTTTTTGTTAAAAGTTTTAGAGATTACAACAGGGAACGATAGAGCACACCAGGGAATAAAAACCAAAAGTTCACCCAGCAATCCAATTTGTTGAATTGATGCGCCGGCTATCCCAAAGGAGATTTTTTGCCGTTGTAGAGAAAAAGGAGGCGTGACAGAAATCACATATTAAATAATTTTTTCCGAAGGCTGATTTGAACCTTTTTGTCTAGAAAAGCGCATTTCATACCTATGAGGGACGTTAGCAAATGTTTACATACCTACATTGTTTGAATATTTAGCGTCCAACTTAATTCGAAACTTATTGAGATAAAACTTATGACACAGAACACGCAATCAACTAAACAATCAAAAAAACAGGTAAAAGCACCAACACGCACACGCACAATCAGTTTTCGCGTCACTGAGGAAGAGTATAAAAACCTCGTTAACCGGTGCACTAATAAACACGGTGAGCGCCTAATGACACCAAGCGATTTTGCACGATACTCGACGCTTAATTACACTACCTCGACAGTAAAGCACGAGGATCCGCTTGAGCGTTATCGGATCGCCATTGCCGCGCAGCTCACAACGAAATTAAGTGAGTTGATTATATCTGTTGATTCCCGCAACTATCTCGGCTCTGAGGGACACTTTAAGATTCTTGCTGAATTGAGTCAGAACGTTGTCGACCTGCGGGAACAGATTTATCAATTACTCAATACAAACAATATAGTCGGGGGAGCATCATGATTATTCGGATTTCAGAACACGAGAGCGGCATCGAAAAATATCTAAACGAGGGCAACAAATCAGGTCGGTCGTTACACCGTGACGAGCTTGATCGACGTATGCCGATTTATGGAGACCTCGGGGTTTTCAGTGCGGCTCACCGGTATGTAAAAAAACATAAAAAATGGAAAAAATCGTATTGGCACATTACCGTTTCACCGGCTTTTGCTCAGCACGATTTAACGCGCGCACGCTGGCAGGAAATAACACTCCAACTGCTCGAGCATTTTTTTCATCTTTATGACCGCAATCGATTGGCGGCTTATGCTGAAATACATTACCCCATCATGCAATCAGTCACCGATCCAGTAACCCAGACCCCCAAACAACGCATCCCGCACATTCACCTGATCATCAGCAAATTGGATCTTTTGAGCGACAATCAGCTGCGGATTTTACCGTATAAAAAATCCGTGGCCGCCGCATTCCAAAAATGGCTGGGATCACAATATTCAACAAATTATAACCTGCAAAAAGAGGCGGATTCGGCGCTGAAATCAGTTCAACAATATCGGGAATGGCATCGGGAAAACAATCGGGTCGACTTGAATAGAACGCCCTATTCCCCTCAAAAAATAACCCCGGTTCTCGCTGATCAGCATGGGTGGATATCCAATACAAACCTTTCCGAAAACTCTCGAAAACACCCTCATTATCCCGGCTTTAGTGCTGAGCAGCAGCGGCTCGATGCGCTCGATGGCTTCAGTTGGTGGGTGTCCGATGCACAGTGCTGGTTCGCTGAAAAACCAGAAATTAACCGACTGAATGCCGATATTTCGATGGCAGCACTTTTAGAGAAGGCCGAACGCGATTACGGTCTATTGACCGAACATTATCGCATTGATGACAGGAAACTGGTGGACAACCGTACCGGTGACAGGGTCAATGCCATTGATTTTGCCTACCTATGGCTAAATTTACCAATGGATCAGGCTATTTCATGGGTGCGGAGTGCCGAGGCACCAATTGAGGAGGAGAGCAACGATCCGGCGGCTCGTTTTTGAGGAATTTCCCACCTAAAGGGGTCGAAATTGGATAATTAAAAAATCTGTTAAAATGTTTTTATGACGTTTTTTACAGACCTAACGGAGGGGGGGGGTAACCAGGGATAAATTTGAAACATGATAAAATAAATTTGGAGTTGACAAACCGCGAATTTGCCAACTCCTTAACTAATATTTTTTCTATGCACATTAAAAAATGCTCTTCCATTGTATTTAAATTTAAATAAAAATTCATTATTTTTTATTTAAAATTTGTATTACGCCTGAATTACATTCGGGTGGAATGAGCATTTTTGTGCCCAAAATTTGGGAACAATCAATGAACAATTTAAATCACGAACGCCTTTTTTCACGCTCCGAGGCCGCGATATATTTGGGCGTATCAACGAAAACACTCGCCATTTGGGCATCGACACGTCGATATGATTTGCCGATGGTTAAAATTGGACGACTGGCCAAATACAAAAAAGCGGATCTCGACGCGTTCATCACCCGCCGCACCCAGGGAGGCGCGGTATGAAAACTTTATCCCCTGATTCAAAAATTTCATTCACCGTTTTTCACAGCGAAAACTCTCCATTATCAAAAACCTATTCACTCGACGAAAACGATCAAATCATCAAACGCCCCGCAGCTCAGATGAGCCGGGGCATTGCCGAACGAAAAACCATTTCTTTTGCCGATTTTTGTGCGTCATTTGATGAGACCGACGAAAAAACGGCGTATGGTTATGGCGTTTTTGGTCGAAATTTGGGCGATTCCGTGAAAATCGTGACTGCAAAACGTGTTCAATCGACACCCAACGCGATCGCGCGAACGCGCGAGTTTTTTGCGTTTGAAAAAGGCCCCGGTATTTTGATGCTTGACCATGATCCGGGCAAAAATGGCCGCAATTTAGAATCCCCGGCTGAGCTAGTGGACATTTTAGCCGGCATAGATCCGGTATTCAGCCGATCCGCGTATTTTGCGCGGGGATCGGTTTCCAGCGCTGTTGAACGTACCGGTGAACACAACGGCGCCAAATCAGCGCCCCGGGGATTCCATCTTTATATCCCCGTGCAGGAGGCATCTCAAATCCCGCGAATTGGTGAATTTCTGTATAAAAAATTATGGCTCGCCGGTTTTGGACACATTGAAATTGCAACATCTGGAGCAATTCTGCTACGCACCCTGATCGATGCACTTGTTTTTACGCCGGAGCGTTTGGATTTCGTGGGAAAACCGATAATCGATGGTGCCGGCCTAACATGGCGACCACCCGAGGCGGTGTTTCGAGATGGCGAATTTTTAACGCCACACCTGCTAACCGATCTGAGTGCCAATGACGAAAAAATATTTCAGAATCTCATTGATGCAGCGAAATCTGAGGCTCGATCAGAATCGAACCGGGTTTCCGAAAAATGGCAACGCATTCACATAGAACGCCTAATCGATAATGGCGTTTCAGCCGTACAGGCCGAAAAGCAAATTCGTGAGCTCGCGGCGGGCGCTCACGAACTCCCCGACAATTTTGAGCTGCATTTTGCCAATTTAGGGGTGGCCACGGTTCGAGATGTACGAGCGGATCCTGAGCATTACAATGATCAGGCGCTGGCGGATCCGATCGAGGGCCCAGATTATGGCCGGACCACCGCGAAATTTTGGCACAATGCACCGCATGGACGACCGCTCATCCATTCAATGGCCCATGGTGGATGCCGATATTTTTTTGCCTCGGATGCGAATTCAAAACCCGAAATCAAAATTAGATCCGGTAACAAACCTGAGGTTGTCGACGCCTGCGAGCGGATTTTAAAAAACGCCGGCGGTATTTATCAATCCAGTGACGTTTTGGTCGCGGTTTTGCCAACGCAAAAAAATGCGATTTCGAAAATCATTCCGGTGGATGCGTCGTTTTTGGCCGATTTTTTAATGAAAAATGCGCGGTTTACAAAATATAGTTCGACCAAGCAAGACTGGGTCGAAACCAATTTACCAATTGATTTCGCTGCGACGCTCCTGGCACGCCGGCACTGGCCAATCCCACATTTGACCGGCATCGTCTATGCGCCTACGCTGCGTCCGGATGGATCGGTTATCAATCATCCGGGTTACGATATTGAAACCGGCCTGTATTCCGATTTTAATGCCGCAGATTTTGCCCCGATCCCCGATAATCCGACATGGGATGACGCGCTCGAGGCCATCGAGGTCCTGAAAAAGCCTCTATCAGGGTTTCCATTCGTCGAACAATCCGATTTATCGACCGCAATCGCCGCGATTTTAACGGCATTAACACGTCATACCGTCGACAATGCCCCGCTTTTTCTATGTACATCCCCCAAAATGGGCAGTGGCAAGGGGCTTTTGGTCAATGCGATCGCGCAAATCGCTACGGGGCGTGGAATACGGTCCATGACCCAATCAACGAATGCGGATGAGGACCGAAAGCGCCTGATGGCGTTGTTAATATCAGGTACACCATTGATTTGCATGGATAATATTGAAAATTATTTTCAGAGCGAGACACTGTGCACCGTTTTGACGATGCCGGAACTGACCGATCGGCTCCTCGGAAAAACGCAAATGGTGTCTGCCCCGACCCGGGCGACGTTTTTTGCGACGGGAAACAATGTTACGGTTGTCGGCGATTTAACGCGTCGGGTTTTGCCGATCGTCATCGATGCCGGCATCGAACGACCGCACGAGCGAATTTTTGATGTCCATATTCCATCATATATCGAAAAAAACCGTGCAAATCTGGTTGTTGCGGCGCTAACCGTATTACGCGCATACGATATCGCGGGACGTCCCCGACAAAATTTAATGCCATTTGGATCGTTTGAATCGTGGTCGGATTGGATACGCAACGCAATTGTTTGGGCCGGTCTAGATGATCCATGCGCCGGTCTATGCCGGTGGGATACCATCGATCCCATCCGATCCGAATTGGCGGGGGTTCTGGAATGTTGGCACGCCGCGATTGGCACGGAGTGCGTAACGGTCAACCAACTGGTCAAACATGCAACCACATCATGCGAACCACTTTTTCAAGCGCTATTTGATGTGGCCGATAGCTCTAGCGGCATTAACCGGCCGCGCCTGGGCAAATTTCTAATGAGGCACATTGACAGGATTGAGTCCGGATATCGATTGACAATCGCCGGCTCATCCGGGACGAGAAAAAAATACCGGGTTGAAAAAATAATTTAATCACCGCTTTGCAGGGTGTGCAGGTTGTGCAGTGTTTTTTACCATAATTCATTTTTTATATTTTTTTATGGATGTATAAAAATAAACTGCGAATCCTGCGCAAACTGCGCAGCAGTTTCATCGATAAATCGTTTTCCGTTATCGACCCACAAGAGACATTTGGGTGAGGATTTATGCTTCCCGATACCTGTCATTGGCAAAGTAGTGTTAACACCGATTGAAAACTGACCATCTGGAGTGGTTAGGAATGGTGTTGAATATTCCCTTAGTGTTTTAATATTTCTGCAATAAAAGTTTTATTGTGAAATTAAAAACTAAAGTATAAGCTGTAAGGTTAAATTTGGATGAAAAATGTAAGGGGTTATCGGGTTTTTAACCTTCTAAATCTAGCTGGGCATGTTTGATTACAAGACCGGCTCCCTTAGTTTGTGCCATAAATATTGTTGAAAAAATATTTATTCGAAAATAAGAAGGAAAAATAATATGGCAGAAATTTACCATTGGGATAAATATGCATTTGTAGTGTTGGCGATGTCACAAGAGTACCTGAGTAAAAATGCGGGAGTTTTTGTTTTTGCAGGTGAAAAAACGCAACTATGGTCCCCTCCCTCGTTCATCCCTTATTTTATAGGGGAAACTAATAATTTTCAGGCATTGAAAACTAATCCGTTATGGACTACAGCCACAAAGATGGGAGCAACGCATTTACATACATTAACCGTAGGTGAGCTGGAAAGAAAATCCATAGCAGAAAAACTCCTTAAAATTTATAACCCCCGCCTAAATCAACTTGAACACTTTACGCAACCTACGCCAATGGAGGCAACCATGTCAAACGATGTCCACATTTCTGAACAATTAAGCGAAACAAAATCTAAGCTAGAACTGCTTTATCAATATGAAAAGCATTATCTTGGTCTTATTAAAGAATACAAAGAAGAAATTAAATTCGCTAATACTCTTCAGGAAGATTTGCGAAGAGAACGGACACAATTTTTTACGCAAACTCTTAAGGATGTCATTCAGACTATGAACGTAGCCCAAGTTGATAATGCTGTTTCAGCACAATGGATTCAAGAGTTAGTTGGCAGTTATACCAAAAGCATTGATTTGAGTGGCGATCTCGCAAAAACGCACGTCATAGAAATATTAAGTATTTTGACAGGAGAATCTAAGCGAGAAGCTACAAGCGCCCAACTTGATAACATTAGCAAAAAGGCCGATGTTAAATAAAAAAGCAGCATTTGTCACGCTGCAAACATTGAAGCAATGTAGGGCTGATATGGTGCAAGATTTTTTGAGCCATAATACGGAAATATATAAGCCATCTTATAAGTATGAAAACAGTCCTGTGATGTTGAAATTAGCTAGAGAAAAATACTTTATAACATGGTTAAGTAGTCACTGGCAGGTTTTTAATCATATCGTGGCACATTTACCAGGGGAGGAACGGTCTATTATTGATACGTTTTTTACACCTGTTTTTCTCGAATTACTGAGCAAGTGGGCTATTGTAAAAACAACTGATTCCTCTCAACTAAATTTAGGAGTTGAATTGGTCAAAGATATGCAAACAGCTTTGAGTCAATTTATGAAAGCAGGTGAGAATGCAGATACGATGCGTAATATATTGGAAGTTACCTTAGAAAAAAATCGTGTTGTATTTGACAGGATAATCAAACAATTTAGCGAGGAGAAGTTATGAGTATTGGTATTGGTGGGGCTATAGGTGGAATTGCAATTGGTACGGGTACTGCCTTATCTAAATTAGGAGATATTTTACTATCACCTGTAAATATGATGTGCAACTGGGCAGAAGAACCTTTAAAACGCAATGATTATATCCGACAAGAAGAAGCGAAGGACAACGACGTTAAACGGGAAATAGAACGCCAGATAGGCGTTGAAACAGGGCTATCCGATCAAAAAATGAAGGAACAGGAATTAAATACAAACTTGAAAATTCAGCGGGAAACTGAAATTGTCCGCATTATTACAGAAATAGAACAGCTTAAAAAAGATAAAGAATTTGAGCGTATGAAAATGGTTTCCGATGCAATGATGGAATATCAAAAAGAATTAACTCGCATTAATGTAGAAACTGTTGAAACCATTGGCTCTATGCGTATCGACTTGCAACGCAAAGCCTATGATTTAATTCATGAAAAATCTCAGCAATATGCAGAATTACAAGATAGAGCCCTTCAACAAGCAGAAGATCAACTTGCTCGTATTGATAATAATACCGACATGCGAGAAAGTAGCAAAAATATTTTGAGCAACGCTGTAGAAGCAAAATTAGCAGGTATCATAACCAATGCGACTCGATTTATTGAGCAACTTAATGACGACATGCAACTTATCAGTAAAGATATAAACCTGATTACATCAAGTGGACAGAAATTTATTGAACGTCACCTCGAACAATTTCAACTAATAGGTTTTTCTGAACAAACAACGGCATTGTTAGGTAACGAAGATTTAACTCACAAGAGTGAGTCATTACTCTTCTCAGAGGCTAAATATTGAAGTTGAAGATATTTTTCTGACTGATGCTACGATGATTTTGGTACGAGCAGGTTATAAATATGCACGATACTCATTTATTTATCACGCTTAAAAACCCCTTCATTAGGGTTTTTGTTTGTTTAAATCTGACTAATGAATCATCATGAAACTATCACTTAAAGTAACATTCTTTTGGTTATTCAGTCTTTGTGCCCAAGCCGACGAGGAGCGAATATACCAAACCAATTCAATCGGTAACATTCAATACAACAAATCTTCACACACCATCCAAGAAAATGGTCGGATAATCGTAACTGATCCGATTGGTAATAAACAGTATGATAAGCAACAATATCAAATCAAAGGTGACAAGGTCTACCAAACGGATTCGGTTGGAGATATCCAGTACAATAAGCCTCAACAAAAAATCAAGTAATCAATATCTACAACTCAACCGCCCCTTTGGCCTTCTTGGTCATTAAGTGCAATATTCATCGCCATAAAGCAGCCAGTTGCGACCGGCAGGTTTTGGCCGTTATGCATAGCTATGCATAACGGCCATTATGTGAAGTTTCCTTTTATGGATAGTAATTTGGCTCCGAATGGTTTATAGCTTGTAATCGGCAGGTTTAGCAAGGCACTTCGTCCTAAAGGCTAAACATAAATTCCGCAGTTATCTGGAATGGAAATTCCTTAGGCTTTTTTCTGGAGACTGTTATGAACGTAATCGTTTAGCCCCCCATCACTAAAAAAGTAGCATCTCCCGTTAAAACATGAAAAGCTATAGGACATGACGTTGAGCGACCGAGACCTTAGCCAAATGGACACGGACTATCTGGATGATTTGCCGGAGGGTGAGTTGCGTCCATTGAGTAAGCAACTGTTGGCGGATCTCAAAGAAGCCCGAGAACGACTCAAACAATCCCCGGATACGAGTTCGCGTCCGCCGTCATCCCGGGAGCCTTGGCAATCGAATCAATCCAGCGCCGAACCGTCGGAAGAAGCGCCGGCAACGGACGACTTGTCGGCACTGGATTCGTCTGAGTCTTCGTCAGATGACTTACCTAGCCAGGACTCGGCAACACCTCCGGCGGCGACCGGTGATAGCGGAAAGCCTAAAAAAGCCGGGCGCCAAGTCGGTAGCCCAGGCTATAGCCGCAACCTGACCTTACCGGTGACACGGACAATTGAGCATCGCCCGGATTGCTGCGCCGCGTGTAGGCAATCGTTTGCCGACAACACCGACTACCGACCCTGGAACGCCCGGTTCGAACTGGAGCTTGAAATCGGCAACGCCGAATCGCCGAAATTACAAATCGAACATAGCCGACATGACTACTTCTCGGCGACCTGTCCCTGCGGTCATCAAACCCGCGCCGAGCCCGGGCGAGGCGCCGACGAAGATGGCTGGAGCGTAGCCCTGAGCGAATGGCATCTGTGCGGCCCTCGGTTGGTTAGCTTTTTGGTTTATCTCTCATTGTCCCTACGGGCATCGCGCAGCAGAATCCAAGCCTATTTGCGCGATTGGCTGGGAATCTACCTCAGCACCAGCACCATTAATCAATGCATTCATGAAGCGGGACGTGCCGTTGCGCCGGTCGTCGACGAGCAGTTGATCGCGGAACTCAAGGCCGCCGGCCTCTTACATATCGATGAAACACCCTGGAAAGAAGCCGGGCAGTTATTTTGGCTCTGGGTCTTTGTCAGCGCACAGACGGTGATTTATCAAGTGGGCAAACGCCATCGTCTCGTCGTGAACCAGCTCTTAGGGGAAGCGTTTTGCGGCTTACTGATGACCGACGGCTACAGCGTCTATCGCATCTTTCCTAGGCGCTTGCGCTGTTGGGCGCACTTGGTGCGCAAGGCCCGAGCACTGTATCAGTGCCTGGATAGCGAAGGACAAGCTTTCGGCGAAGCCTTGTTATTGGCCATGATCCTGTTGATGCGCAACATCCACCGACTCCGCGAATCGCCGCCGGATGCCGAATCCTTATGGGCGCAGAATCAACAGTTGCTGACCTTGCTGCGCTCGCTCTGCGAGACGCACCGAGACATCGCGCATGTTGACAGCCGACAATTAGCCGGCGAATTTCTCAACGATTGGGAGGCCATCGTGCGCGTGGTCGAAACGCCGGCGCATCCATTGACCAACAACGTGGCGGAACGCAGTTTGCGGCACTGGGTATTGCTGCGCAAAATCACCTTCGGTTCGCGGACGGCACAAGGCAGTCGCGTGGTTGCCTTGCTGGCGAGCGTGATTGATACCGCGCGTTTGAGAGACCTGAATCCTTGGGAGTTTATTGCTCAAACACTGGCCGAACGCCGTAAAAACCAACCCGTCCCTCGTTTGCCTATGCCGGTTTTGGCGTGATAGGAACAGGGGGGGGCTAAACGATTACGTTATGAACTCATTAAATCATCTCTTCTGCTACCAAGTGCTGGTCGAGCACACACCATTACTCCTTGAAGTAAGCCGAATTGATGCTATAAAAATGGCGATTAGATGATTTTTCGATATGAGTACATGTCAGAAATGGGGTTCGGAGATTTTGCTGCCTATCTTGAAATCGTGGAAATTATGTAAAGTTTGTGGCGTGATAAAGGCTTCCAAGCCAGATCGCACCTCGTTTGCGGCAACACCGCTATACATAAAAGGAAGCTTCACATAATGGCCGATCCAAGGCGTTCAAAATCTAGCTGGTTTCGGATCGAACTTAGTGGACATTTTTCGAATGGAATGCCCGATAGTTTTGAAGGCAGAATCAGCGGCTGATTTTTCCAAATTCTACTCCCCATTCATACCTCTACACTATCAATAGGCCTTGATCTAATGATAGAGTCACAACCCCGCCAAAAATCCTATCAATAGACCTTTAATTGCATTATGATAGATACTCTATCACAGCACTTAAAACTCTATTGAGAGAAACATGATTATCGGTTACGCTAGAACGTCGACGACTGAACAAATCGCAGGGCTTGAAGCACAACTTCGAGAGCTCGAAGCGGCTCAGTGCAAAAAAATTTTCCAGGAGCAAGTTTCCTCGGTCGCCGTCCGGGCTCAGTTAGAAGCGGCCTTGGAGTTTACCCGGGAAGGCGATGTCTTGGTCGTGACAAAGTTGGACCGTTTGGCTCGATCGGTTGCGGATCTCATGGCCATTATTCAGACGTTGGAACAAAAGCAGGCCGGCCTGCGCATTCTTAACCTGGGCATGGATACGCAAACGCCCACCGGCAAGTTGATGCTGACCGTCTTGGGCGGTGTCGCTCAATTCGAACGGGAAATCATGTTGGAGAGGCAGCGCGAAGGCGTCGCCAAGGCAAAAGCCGCGGGCAAGTATAAAGGCCGAAAACCCTTGCCCACCGAACTGCGCCAGGAAGTCGTTGAGCTCGCGGCCAATGGCGTAACAAAAACGCAGATTGCCCGGCAGCTTAATATCGGTGAGGCCAGTGTTTATCGAATTTTAGCGGATAATAAAAAGGTAACTTGAAAAGGCTATGGTGATACCTTGAAACGACTAATCTTATAAACCGAATAGATTAGCAAGAAGAAACCGATTGCTAACACAACTCCCCATTGCCATGTTTCATAAACAGGGGCAACATGTGTGATGGTAGTTGTGACCGTATCCACTGAAGTCGTGTCACCTGTAGCGGCACCTGCAACCGCACCGGCACCTGCACCAAGGCCTGCCGCAAGTGAAATCAAACCTATACCTGCTGGCAAGCCAACACCGGTACCCGCAACAACAATACCGATTCCACCAACAATCGTGGCCGTGACCCCGCCTCCGACTGCGCCGACACCTGCACCGATAGCCGCATTTCTAACTTTGGTGCCAGGCTTTATGATTTGGTCAGTCTTTTTCTCATCCCACATATTTTGGGCTTTAGACATATTGATGCCAATAATGATGAGAAAAATGCCCAAAGTTAGACTGATTAGCGGTGTGATGTATTTTTTCATATTTTTAATCACCTAGGTTCGTAGGTATAAAAGATGCCATTTACCGCAAAACGATGAGCATTAAAATAAGTTAAATCGTTTACCCTGTTTTTTAATATTACAAAGTGACGACATTCTTTCTTTTTTGAAATATTAAAAATTTCAATAGTCTCATTGATAAATTTTCCTTTGGAAACAACTTTTCCTAATACATTTTTAATTCTTGGGAGATCCAAAGCTTCACTGTTTCTATGTTCAGGCCATGCTTTATCGACAACAAGCCCTTCCTGTGTGATGACAATATCAAAAAGATATTCAATTCGACCAGTGTTCTCATCTGCCCAACAGGGAGGATGATCCCTTCCTGGACCAGAGGACAATCTATTTTGAAGATAAGCTACTTGACCTTTAAGATCGGAAAGTTCTCTAGCATAATTTATATCCGAAGACTCAATCAAAGTTCTTGCAATCTTCTGAAGCTTTTCTCTATCAATAGATTGATCAAATTTATCGAAATAAGATTTTTCTAGATATTGCATTAACTCCAAAGCATTAAGTGCTTGTTCTTGTATTCTCTTTATGTTTTCCTCAGATAAATTTTTCTTTTCATCTTTTTTGATATCCGGTATTTTTTCGCTCAGGTTGCTGACCAATTCAATCGCCGCTGCTAATTCCTTATCTGTTATATCGTTATCTGATTTTTCTTTTAATTCTTCAAGCATTTCACGAATATTTACTAGCTGTGTAAGTTGTTCATCCTGCTCATCTATCTTAGACTTTAACTCAACAGATTCAGATATAATTTTCGTGTTTTCAATAAGCTTCGATATTATTTCATCTGGGTTAGCGCCGATTTCTTTTAATTGGTTTTCAAAATTTTCTAATTGATCTTTATATGTATCTAAAGTTTGGAGTTTTTCTAATTTCTCATTTACTTCTTTGTATTTCCTGTCGGTGCTTGCATACATCCACCCCAAAAGAATCAACAATATAAAAATCAAAGAGAAAGCAATTTCTGTCAATGAGAGCTGGAAAATTGAATCGCCACGCGGTGGAATACTTTTCATTAAGCTAAATATCGATTTGCCCAGGTGGTGGCGTGGTTATTCTTTGAGAATCATTGCCCAAGGATACCGAACCGGCAAGACGTTGAAGGATATAAGCCCTATCACTAGCCGCATTTTCCAAAATATCTTTGAAACTAGGTACTTCTCTAACAATGCCTTCCAGTTTCGAAACAATCTGATCCAATACTTTATTGATATCCTTAACTGTTACCTCGTGATGTTGAACCATTTTGTTCTCTATTTCTACAAGCCTATGACCTAGTTCAACTTTTTCTTTATTTATCTCGGAAAGCGTATTAGCAATTACTTCATATAAATTCTGCTCTGTCTTATTGCTTTTAGTCAGCGTTTCATTGGTGTTGGTTAGCTCTTTTGCCGCTAAAGATAAATTTGATGTCTGTGATTTTTGTTCTTCGAGATAACTCTTAAAGAGTGTTGTTTGTGTTACTAAAGCTTCGGTTACAGTATCAATGTTAATTTGTAGAGTTTTTAACGATCTGGATAGATCGCTAAGTGTTTCAACTTGATTATGTGCGCCGGCAAGAATTTTATCCTGCGTGTCTGAAAAAGAAACCACACGGTCTAATACATATTCAATGTCATCCGACCTTGAGCGTAATAAACCCAATGAACTTTGAATACCATCAACTGATGAATCGACATCTTTAGCCGCTTTTGCCACATTTAAAGCTATTTTTTCTGTGCTAATGCAAAGACGATTAACGGGGGCTTCCAATTTTTTACTAAAATAATCATCTGGAAAAGCCGTCTCATCTAGCCTTTTAGTCACGGCATCTGAAAAATAGCTTATTTTTCCCTCAATACTATCAAGATTGCTACGTAGACATGAAGAATAGTAGTCGACTAAGTCAGTCAGACGATTTGTTGAGCCTTTCACTTCGTTCAATGCAGACTCAAATGCTTGTCTGTTATGGTTAGATATTTCCTCAAATAATAAAGAGATTTTGTTGCTGTAGGATTCGGTTAGTTGTTCTACTCCAATGGCAACTCTGTCCAGGGTCGTTCTAGTTGCATCTTCAACTCTTGAATCAAACTCTTGCAACTTTTCCAAAGAGATAATCAACTGTTCGTTAAGCCTAGTAGTAGCATCAATAACACCATCTTCCGCTGAGCTTATTGCATCACTGAAATCGTGCTTGAAGCTGACCATGTAAACTCGCACTGCTATACCCATAACAGTGCTCACCATTGCAACACCAAATCGCACGGCAATTTCAGACATCTTTGACTCAATATCTGGTAGATCAAAAAGGCTAAAAACGATTGATGTTATGGTAAAAATAAAGCCTATGTAATAACAGGAGTCTGCAAACTTCTCATCAGTCACATCATTATGGGCTCTATAATTACCTAAGATGATGTAAAGAGACATGACCGTAATGGGGAGTAATAATCCAAATATCCAAGGGTCACTGATATACCAACCGATGCCTGAAAAACTTACCTTCAGAACAATAGCAATAACAAAGAGTTTCTTAAGTCTAATTTTGACAGCCATAGTGTCCTAACCTTCAAGAGGTCTAACTAACACAATATGCGCCCCTGCATTTGAAAAATAATCCTCCCAAAATTTGAGATGTTTGCGTGTCTGATACTTAGGGGTATTGAGCACATAATGCAACTCAACTTGAACACCGGCTAGATCTACATTCATTTTTCGCCCGTAGTCGGTATCTAAAAACTTCTTATACTCGTACCCATTTTTATACATTGAATAATTAGGCGTGTGATGCAACATATCTGAAACTAAAATTAAGCGTCTTGGTCCATCAACGCCTGATGCGCGGAACCCATTGATTGATACCAGTTGTATCATTTCTAGTATGGGGGATAATTTAGCCGGCTCTTGACTGGTCAACTCTTTAGCGAGTTGTAACATGGGCAACCTAAATTGATTTTCATAACGATCGACCAATCTTTTGATGTTTGAGGTTAGCTCACTCTTATCTCTAGCATCCCCCGGGTTACATATACTGATTAAAGGCTCTGCGGTTGATTTATAATCTTCTCCGAGGGAAAAAACAGATACGAGTTCACCGGGACCGATCTTATTCGATATGATTTCTTCTAATAAAACCTGAAAGGATTTTTTCTGTGTAAAGTTGAGAGGGTCTGTTTTATCAACGAGAATGACCAAGTGACCTGTAGGTCCAGAAGACGGGCATAATGTTAAATTATCTAACTCAATATTTTTGTTTTCTATATGGTATAGCGCTAAAGCACCAGCAACAATGAGAGTAACAAAAATTAAAAACACACCACCAATGATGTAGGATGTCTCACTTTTTTTCTTTTTTCTTCTTAAACTCATTTTTAATACTGGTCTATTGACTATTTATATGTAAACCAAGTGGTTGCAGCCTATCGAACTCTCTATTGAACGAAGCTTGAATGGAGGCTTTAATATCTTCAAGCTTTAGTACAACTTCATCTGCAGCAAATTTTTGTTTTTCAAAATTTACCCAGTCTTTATCCAAATGAAAATTGGGAATGTTTAGAGATTTAGGTGATGGTACTTTATTAAAGGTTTTTGGAACGGGTAGACCTTTTCGGTGGATCATATTTTCTTGCCTGAAAATACCTAGTAAAGACCGCATACATTGGTCTGCATCTTGTATTGCTGTCTGTAACCTTTTCTCAGATGTATGCTTTCTTTCAATAACAGACTTTTGCTTCTCTAATGTTGATTTTATTTCATTTGAGTTTTCATTGAGCTTCTTCAGAAATCTTGCTTTCAATTCGTTTAATTCTTCACGTAAATCATGAAACTCAGTCTCATACTCTTCCTTAGCTTCAATATAACGCTTTGTTTTAGAAGCGTAGAATGGATAATGATCAGACATCGAAATACCATCTATCAAAGCAAAAACAGCAAACAGTAGGCTTATCCCAAATAAAGCCCAGGACATAATATCGTGTAAATCCAAAGGATTGGCTTTCAAAGCTAAAAAAGCTGAATACGCAGGTTCAACCTTATCCATACCTAAAGCATCTCTATAATGAGATATTCCTAAAGCTATGCAAACAGTTAAAACCACCCCTAACAAAGAAAGAAAGAAACCTAAAAATTTAACCGGCCAATTGTTATGAAACAAAAAAGGAATGACAAACCGACCTTGTAAACCAGCGGTTATCACGTTAAATCCAGAAAACATCATGGCCATAAAGAAGCCACCGATAAGACCACTATCAACACCTTGAGCAAAGAAAAAAGAATTAGCTAAACCCTCTACTAAAATTAAAAATATAAAAAACGAGAATTTAAAAAATAAATGCCACTTAGTCGGGTAGTGTGCATCTCGTGTGAGATCATTGTTAATCTTAAAATTATCTAATTCGGTTTTTGTTTTCTCAAATCTATTAAGCAATGACTTTATAAAAGGCTCAGAATCATCCAAAAGAGAGCTTGCTTCCCGAGAAAACTCTTGATCGAGTTGAAGGGTGTTCTTTACGATAGGTTGTATGTCGAGACGAGATAGATCTTCGTTTAAGACTTGAAGGCGTGTATTTGCCCAGTCCAGGTAATCCAGTCGGGCACGGTCAATTCTATGAATTATTTGTTCTTCAATTCCTGTTAACTGGACAGCGTCTGGTGACGGTAGGCCTGAGTTACCAAGACGTTCAGCTTCACTTCTAATCTTTAATTCCTTTTCTATGTCTGTATCTTTTAATACATAAAGATCAGGATTTTTATTTTTAATTCTACGTTCGTCGTTTGAGGTCAGCCAATTAAAAATTGATGAGAAAATATTGATTTTTTGATACATATTAGGCTGATAGATTGACCTAAAAAGGTTAATAAACACCAATCGAAGCTAACGCTCTAGGTAATCTTTAATTTCTTGCTGTATTTGCATCCATATATCTAACGTATAAAAAGCATCACAGGAATCATCATAATAAATTAGGCATATTTGGAACCAAGCTACAATTCCCTTATCTTTTTTAGATCACGTGAAATTAGAGCTTGTGAAACACTAAATAAATCAGCTATTTCGCTCTGCGACCAACCATCATTAAATAGCTCTTTACATAATACTTGACGTTCTTTGATAGACATCTGTGAAGGATCAAACTGTTCTATTTTTTCAGAGTTCGCACGAACACACACAGATATCACTTCACCTGTTGATTTTTTTGCATGCGCTTTAATAACGCCGGCTCCGCCTACGATCTTAAAGCTATCAAGGAGAGGATCAATCTTAAGACCGCTAAGCCCAATCGCCAGCTCTTTGCTATATGCAAGAATAGGGTCTTCGCTAAATGAATTCATAAAAAATTAAATTATCAACAAAGTATGTTTATTTGAATTCATAAAATTCAATGAATACAATAACCTTTTTTTAAAAAAAATCAACGTTAATAAGCCAATTATTAGGCATATCTGAACCGTTAAAGCCATCAAAAATTACTCAAAAACGAAAACCGCCCAACCCGGCGCTCAATACCCACTAAAACATCCCCACCAACATAATCGCCGAAACCACCAAAACCTTCATACCCCAAGCAATCATGTAATCCGATCGGCGATCTTCCATAATCTCGTCCACCCGGTTTCTGACTTGATCCTGCATGTGAATTTTGCGTTGCATGGCGGCGCCCCTCATCGCTGGTTTGGAATTTTTTGACAGCATAGCAAAAACCGATTTAAAAGAGAACAATAAGAGAACATAATAAACGCCTTTCGGCTTCTTCTCACTCTCAACCCGCTATGCTCATTATGCCAACGACTGTTTTATACGCTGCTTCAAACCCTAAAACTGTGAACCTGCCGCTGTTTGCCGGCAAAGTCTCGGCCGGTTTCCCCTCGCCGGCCGACGATTACATCGAGAAAACCCTGGATCTGAACGAGCTGCTGGTGCAAAAGCCCGCCGCAACGTTCTTCGTCCGCGCGCAAGGCGAATCGATGCTCGGCGCCGGCATTCATCCGAACGACATTCTGGTCGTCGATCGTTCGCTGGAACCGGTACCGGGCAGGATCGTGATTTGCGCGCTGAATGGGGAGCTGGTCGTCAAGCGTTTGAAGCGCCGGGGCGGCCAATGGGTGTTAGGTTCGGAAAACCCGGCTTATAAAAATATCGTGCTTCGTGAAGAGATTGATACGGTGATTTGGGGCGTGGTCACCAATGTCATTCACCCGCTGTAATGCCCACGCAACGGCTTATCGCCCTGGTCGACTGCAACAACTTCTATGTGAGTTGCGAACGCGTGTTCAGGCCTGACCTGATCGGCAAGCCGGTTGCCGTACTCAGCAACAATGACGGCTGCGTCGTCGCCCGAAGTGCCGAAGTCAAGAAATTGGGCATTAAAATGGGTGTGCCGCTGTTCCAGATTCAGCAACTGGTCAACCAGCACCAAATCAAACTTTTTTCGTCAAACTACACGCTGTACGCCGATATATCAGCCAGAGTCATGTCCACTTTGGAAGAATTCGCTCCCAATCTTGAGGTGTATTCCATTGATGAGGGCTTCCTGGATTTAACCGGCGTTTACCCTTGCGGCAAAGACCCAATTGCTTATGGCCAGCTGATCAGAAAAACGGTGGTTCGAACCACCGGCATTCCGGTTTGCGTGGGGCTAGGACCGACCAAAACGCTCGCTAAACTGGCGAACTTCGCCGCCAAGAAATGGCCGCAAACCGGCGGTGTTCTGGATCTGTCCGACCCGGTGCGCCGGGAAAAACTGATGCGCATTGTGCCGGTCGGCGAGGTATGGGGCATAGGCCCGCGCACGGCGGTCAAGCTGAATCAACTTGGCATTCATACCGTTTGGGATTTGGCGTCCCAATCCAGCAAGCGCATTCAAACCCAGTTCAATGTTGTGGTGGCTAGAACCGTGATGGAGTTGAATGGCACGCCTTGCCTGGCACTGGAAGAAATCGCCCCGGATAAACAGCAGATTGTCTGCTCCAGAAGTTTTAGCCGCCGCTTAACCGAATACGCCGAGCTGTCGCAAGCCATGGCCGAATTCTGCAGCCGGGCCGCCGAAAAACTCCGGCAACAAGACTCGGTAACCGGCTGCATTACGATATTTATCCGGACCAGTCCCTTCAACCCGGATGAGCCGCAATATCAACGGGCGGCCAGTAGTAAGCTGAATGCGGCTACGCAAGACACGAGGTCTATCATAGCTACCGCTAATCAGATGCTCAAAGAGCTATACAGGCCAGGCTATAACTATCAGAAATGCGGCGTCCAGCTGAGCCATATCCAGCCGGAAACCACGCCAGGGCAAATGGATGTATTCGACTTGATGGTTGACGGCCTATCTACTGAAAACCGTCACCTGATGAAAGCCATTGATCAGATAAACCACCGCTTTCCGAGTGCCGTTTCGATCGCGGCAACTGGTTTTGATAAAAGCTGGAAGCCGAAGGCGGAGCGGATTTCGCAGCGTTATACGACGGATTGGCGGGAATTGGCGGGGGTTTGGTAAAGCTATGAGCGGCGCCCGGATTCGAACCGGATAATGCAATCACCGTAGCGCCTGCAACCGTTCCCATTGGAAACAACCGCCCATAGCGGCTAGAGTATAGCAAATAAGGGTATACGGCTTATTAGCCATGCAAATAAAATAGGCACTTCGTTTTTATACACCGAATAAATGAAAATCGAATATTGCCCACTGTGTGGTTGGGGACCTCTCGAAAAACCCTATGAGTCAATGGAAGAGCTATGGTTCAGCTACGATATTTGCGATTGCTGTGGTTGCGAATATGGCCTCGATGATAACGAACCCTACTATGAAAAATGGGTATCGGAAGGATGTCGTTGGCTTTATCCTAAAGCAAAACCAACAGGATGGCGGCTACAAGATCAATTACAACACCAAATCAGGCCATGGCCTCCAAACCCGCTCACATAAAGATTCAAACAGCAATCGATCATTTTTTGTCGATCGTTTTGAATCAAGAAGATAAACCGGAAGACTTGGGCATACTTATGTCCTCACTCGATGAATTGGCATATTCGGTCAGGCTTGTAGGTGATGAATTCGATGAAACAGACTATCTCGATCCGCCGGAAACCGACTACCCAGCAATAAGGGAAACCATTAAAAAGCGCTTTCCAACTCTGGACTGGTACAACATGGCAACCCATATCTCGGAACCGAACGGGGAAACAAAACTATTTCTGAGGGATGCTATCGATGATCTGGTCGATATCGTCAGTGATTTACAGAAAATTTCATGGCGTTTTGAAAACACCTCGGAAGACGATGCCTCATGGCATTTTCAATGGGGCTACATGAATACATGGGGAAGAGCCTTGAGATTTCTACAACTCTATTTGCATGATTTTTGGTGGTAATGATTAAAACAACCCCTCCAACCGCCCCGGCGTCTATGCCTTACCTTCACAGAAAAAACTCCACACTATCTCTCATCAACTTTATGACAAGCATCAACGGCAACACAACCGCTTTTACCATTTAGCCACACAACAGCCGTATGACCGCCGAGTATGCTGGCGGCTGTACGAGTTGAAAATAACTCTGGTTCAGCTCCAGGATAGCTACGATATTCAACGGTATCGCCTATTGATACGTTAGCGTTCCATTGAGCAGCTATTTCATGTTGTGAAGCTTCGCGTTGTTTCATTTTTATCACCTAGAGGCTTACAGGCCATTTAATAGACTAGGAACATACTCACTTTTTCCACTACCGGAAAAACTCAACTCCACCATCGCATCCCACCGGATCGCGGTCAGGCTTAGAGGTGTTTCTAACTATACTGAGGTAATGAGTACATTCAATTAGAATATAAATTAACTAACATATATATACTTTAGTTAATTCTATAAAATACAGCTTTCCGAACCTTCCCCATGTCGCTGATCGCTTTTTTGATGTCTCTATCCACTTGCTCCTTGTATTTCTCTATCAACTCATCCTTCCTGTGATGGTCCCTGCTTTTATTCGCAGCCGTGCGCCCGGTAACCGCGAACCATTTGTTTAATGTCAAACGGTCAATGCCTCGCCCCATCCAGCCCTTCACCAGATTCAGCGCCAAGGTTGGCGTCAGATCCACGCCATCATCTACTTCCGCCCTTTCCAACCAATGAAACAATACCGTTTGCTTATATCGTTTCGACGCCGCCGCAGCCATCGCCCTTCGCTGGTCTATATTCTCCAAATCCATAGCAATTTCGATATCGGCCTTGTAGTGATCCAGTGTGTAAAAATAGATCGATCGCCCAGATTTAGCCATTGTTATTACCAACTTTAACTAACATATATATATTTTAGTATTGACGGAAGTTTTAGGCTAATGGAAAATCGGTTATCTATAAATATAATTGGTATTGATCAATTTACCGCCGCTATGGACGACAACGCACTACAAAAAGCCAGAGATGAAGCCATCGCCGCTGACAGATGCTTTTCCAAGGGTCGGTTGCGGGACGAATTCAGAATGAAACCAAAGCCGGACGCCATTCCCATAAAGCATTACAAAAACGGCTATGGTCGAGAATTCGGGGTTTATCGAATAGCCGACTGCGTGCCGATCCGGACAATCCAACAGCGTGAGCCGACAGAGAAGCAAAAACGTGCCAGAGCGATCATGGCCTTGAAAGCGAAGCTCCGCAGCAATGAAGCGCTTGCCGGCGAAATCGCCTGCGCTTGGCTTGCTGAAGACCCGCTGTTTCTCGACACGGAAACCACCGGCCTCGGTTATAACGCGCAGATTATCGAGCTGGCTCTAGCGGATGCGGCCGGCCATGTGCATTTCGAAACCAAGATGAAACCGACCATCCCTATCGAGCCGGATGCATCTGCCATTCACGGCATCGATGAAGCCGCCTTGACATCGGCGCCGGCCTGGCCGGAAGTCGCTCATCGGGTCAAAGAGCTGGTCGCCGGACGGATTGTGGTGATTTTCAATGCCGAGTTCGATTCCCGCATGGTGTATCAGACGTGTAGCGCGTTCGGCGAATCTACGGACTGGTGGAAAGCGGTCGAAACCCGATGCGCGATGTACTTGGCGGCCAAAGCCTTCGGACCCACGAACCGCTACGGTTCAATATCACTGGAAACAGCGACATCGATAGCCGGCATATCATGGACAGGTTCCGCGCATTCGGCCACGGCCGACACGCTGGCCACCGTCGATCTTGTAAATTCGATTGCAACGTACCGGCGTGACATCGAGCGGCAACTGAGCGAATTGGAGGCGACGTAAAAATGTTGATCCTTAAATTACAAATTTAACTAAAATATATATATATGTTAGTTAACAAATAAATAATAAGAATCCATACTCACAGGGATTAAAAGTTTTGCAGAATGCCTGGAATCCGGTTCCCAGCATCGCTACCGCTGAATTTCAGATCCACCATCGCATCCCCCGGCCTCAACCAAAACTGAACCACTAACTCCCCCCGGATGGCGGTCAGATTCAAATAATCGGCCAGATCCCCCGCCTTCGCGTAATGCAGCTTGACCTTCGCCCCGCTCCAGCTGACCGGATGATACGCCTCCAATTGCGTGACATCGACCACTTTGTCGGCGTCGATGTGCAATTCGCCGAGCAAATAATAAGCGTGGTTCGCCTGTAGGTTCTCGACCAGCCAGCGCAACGACCGGCCTTTCATGTCGACGCGCTGGGAGATCACGCGCAGCGGCTCGCCCTGAATCAGCACCGCATCGACCGGATAGAGGTTGTGGTGCAATTGGCTCTTGCCGACCGAACGGGCTTGGCCCTGGTAGTCGACGATCAGCCCTTTTTGCCAGGCGCCGAGCACCGGGCAGGCGCATTCGATGTGTTCCAGGGTCAAATTGTCGATCGCCTTCAGTTCCAGCGTGTGCCAGGTTAGGCCTTGGACCTTGACGAACTCGCTGTAGGCGATATCGAAATCTTTCAATATCTGATGCAGTCCGCCGCGCAGACCCAGATTGCTCATCGGGTACAGCCCGACGCAGAACACCAGCATCGCGCACAACACGATCATTTCGGCCTTGCTGCCGACCTCCAGACGGTATTTGACCTTGCCGGGCATCACCACGCGCAGCGGCGATGGCCAGAACAGGTCGACGCCCCGGATGTTGGCCATGTCGATCTGGATATGCGACCAATAGCCACCCAGGATCGCCCAAAAGCCCATCGGCCAAACAAGATACAACGGCGAGGCCAAGGCCGCGAGGACGCCGACGCCGATTAGGGAATGGGTAACGGTCCGGTGGCCGAAGCGCTTTTCGATCGGCACCGAAATGAAGAACAACGGCCGGCCGACGCGCGAGGTCGGGATATCGATATCGGGCATGAACGAAAACAGAATCGCAAGACCCCAGGCGATCGGTTCGGTCGGGTATTCGAACACCGCCGCCCCGCCGAGATAGAGCGCGGTCGAAAAGGCGGCGTGGGTGGCGGCTAGCATAGCGAATGATATGATACGGTATGATATGAAATCATATCATGCGATCGATAACAATAAGATCGCTATCTTCATCTACCCAATACACATCGCCATATGCGGCGGCAGACGGCCCTTCCGGCTCCATGACTTCGCATAGAATCACAAACGGTAACGGCTTTCCGGAAACAGCACTTAAATTGGCTGTGTTATATTCATCGCTCCAAATCACCAGCCGCTCGTAATCCTCTGTCAAGCAAACCAGGCAAAACTTTCCGCTTTTCTCGATGTATTTCACCCCGGCATCAAGAAACCCGATAATTGTAAATTCTTCCATTCTTCGCCCCTGAATGAGTCGAGCTACACTACCGCCCTACCCCCTTAAAGATAAAGAACCGGAAGGTCAGAAACAGCGCCGCCCCGATCCCGCCCATGATGTACAGCGTCTTGTCCCCGGTACCCATGCCGACGTAACGCATCGACACGATCAGCGCCCCGAGGACCATCACCATCGGCGTGAAATCGAGATATTGCACGCCGGCCTCGTGGCGCATTTCGCGCACCTTGCGCTTGTCGATGATCCGTTCCTTGCCGGATTCGTCGAGCATGTCGTAGATCGCCTGCGGCACCCCGCCCGATTGCTTGACGACGTGGCTGATATACAGCTCCGGCGATTCGATCAGGATGCCTTTGGTTTCGATGTAGCGTTTGACGATCGCGCGGATCGTGTCCGCCGGTAGCGGCTTGACCCCAATCTCCCGCATCTTCCACCACAGTTTCCGGACCCGGGCCTTTTTCTCGGAGGCGCAGCCGATCACCTGGGCATGGTCGAAGATGGCCAGCCAGAACGCCATTTGCGTCGGCGTCAAACTGGTCAGGTCGTCGACCGCGATCACCGGCTTGTCTTCGGCGCGGGCCAACGCCGGAATCACCGCGTGCGTCAGGTCGCGCATGCTCATCCGGTTGACCTGGCTTTTGATCTCTTTCCAGTCGATCTCGGAACCCGGCGTATCGTGATACTTCGCCGGCAATTCCAACTCTTGCGGCGTGACCAGATCCAGCGCCAGCATTTGCCGGGCCATGTCGACGAATTGCCCTTTGGCCTGATGATCATGCAGCCGGATCAACAGCGGCACTTTCGCCCCGAGCCGGTCCAGCGCCGCCCTCAGCACCGCCGATTTGCCGATGCCGACCGGGCCGGTCAAAATGACGTGCTTGCCCTTCTTGATCTCGGCGACCAAATCGCCGACCACTTCGTCCCGGCCGATCAGGCCGACAATCTCATCCATCGGTGCCTCCCAAGGTTTCGGTCTTGCCCTCCAAATAGGCCAACAGCGTTCGCCATTCTGGGCCGGCATAACGGGCCAGCTTGTAACGCTGCGTCTTGATCAGCAGCGTGTCTTTGGCCACCAGGGCGTCTTCGGCGTTGACCTTGCTGCCGATTTGCCACAGCTCGTTCATGTCCGAGGCATAGCCTTGATCAATACGGTCCTTGACCCAGGCGGCCTTCTCCTTCAAAAACGTGCGCTTCACTTCCGAAGCCTCCAGGTCCGCCTCCAATTGCCGCAATTGCACGATATCGGCCACCACGCGCGACAGCATATCGTCAAACGCCTTGGCTTCGGCGACTTGCTTCAAGGCCGCCTCTCGTTCTTCCTTGACCGACGACAACGGAATGTTGATTTGCAGGCCGCCGAACACGGTGTAAGGGTCGTCCCGGAACTCGGTACCGCCGACACCGACCCGGCCGGCCAGCGAGGTGTTCTGCAACGCCCAGGTTAAAGCATCCGGCTTGGCATAGGCCTTGGTGACGTTTTGCTGGGCCAGAAGGGTCGGATTAACCCGGCCGATGAACGACAACACGGCGTCGTCATCCCAGGCCACTACCCGGAAAGGCAAGAATAAGGCTACAATAAAGACGATTCGCACAATCATGGATGCACTTTTATCATACAAAAGTGTAATTTTGTTTTAACTTAGTCTAGCTTTTGTAGCCGCAAAAGTGAATATGAATAGTAAAGAAGCCGAAATTTTATTCCAGGCGGGCGCTTTAGAGGCGCCCGTCATCCAAAAACACGCCTCCGGAGACGGCTGGACCGTCACGCTGTCCGGAAAGCATAAACTGAATCCGATGCTGGAGACCGCGCGCGGCAAAATAAGGGTGTTTAAACGCCTTGATGCTGCGGTCGGGGTTTTGTTTGGGGTGGGGTTTGGTGAGATAACGATTGTGCAAACAAGTAAATCATTATTGACGTGAAAGTTTTATATTGCTGTTCGAACAATCACCTGTATTTACAACACCTAAAAACGCATTGAGTTCAACTTTGCATTTTTCGATATTTAATCCATTATTGCCGTCACTTGAAATGTTAGTGACGTAAGGGCCGGCTGTAGTACAACCAGTCAAGAAAATAACCGCTAAAAATGTTAATAAAAATTTCATTCAGGTTCCTTTTTCGTTATTTTAAAAATACAACTAAAGCATAGTAGCCATGTACCGAATCAAAAGCCACCTTTGCGAAGTATTCAATTGCACCACCCCCGAACTGACCAGCAAAGGCATACTTGACGAGTTCCGGGCATGGCTCAAGGATAATCCCGAATAATCGATTTATTCAACGGGGCAACTTGCCGAAAAATACCTGCTATTTCCAGATCCCGTATCATTCTCTTGGCAACAAGACACGGTACACTCAGAAGGATTCGTACCGCTCAACGAATAACCTTGACCAGGGTTTCGAAAAAAACAGCTACAGGAAACAAAGCCTCCACCGCCGCCTACAACTTCTCCTTCTCCTTCTCCTTCTCCGTCGTTACCATCTTCTGGTGGCGTCGTATCTCCCCCATCGTCGCCTCCGTCACCATTCTCGCCATCGACACTGCACGAAAGATAGGTATAAGCACCGGATAAAACACCTTCGGTGCATAACCTGGTTTCGCTGACGCAATCATCGAGCGACGCGACTGTACCGGACAAATAAGCCGTTACGGTACTGCCATTCGGCACGGTGCCATGTACCCAAGTACAATCGTCAGGACTGCCGCCTCCGCCTCCGCCAGTATTATTCATCGCCAGGAGCACTACGCCGCCTTTCACCGGATCGACT
>NZ_KB455575.1:3168030-3169648 GCF_000341735.1 Methylotuvimicrobium buryatense 5G
CCGGGCTCGGCAAGGGTTTGATGACCGCAGGGACAGGTCGCCGAGAAGTAGTCATGTCGGCTATGTTCGATTTGTAATTTCGGCGATTCGGCGTTGCCGACTTCAAGCTCCAGTTCGAACCGGGCGTTCCAGGGTCGATAGTCGGTGTTGTCGGCAAACGATTGCCCACACGCGGCGCAGCCATCCGGGCGATGCTCAATCGTCCGTGTCACCGGTAAGGTCAGGTTGCGGCTATAGCCTGGGTTACCGACTTGGCGCCCGGCTTTTTTAGGCTTTTCGCTATGACCGGTCGCCGCCGGAGGTGTTGCCGAGTCCTGGCTAGGTAAGTCATCTGACGAAGACTCAGACGAATCCAGTGCCGACAAGTCGTCCGTTGCCGGCGCTTCTTCCGACGGTTCGGCGCTGGATTGATTCGATTGCCAAGGCTCCCGGGATGACGGCGGACGCGAACTCGTATCCGGGGATTGTTTGAGTCGTTCTCGGGCTTCTTTGAGATCCACCAACAGTTGCTTACTCAATGGACGCAACTCACCCTCCGGCAAATCATCCAGATAGTCCGTGTCCATTTGGCTAAGGTCTCGGTCGCTCAACGTCATGTCCTATAGCTTTTCATGTTTTAACGGGAGATGCTACTTTTTTAGTGATGGGGGGCTAAACGATTACGTCATCTTTATCGTTTGGGTTGAGCAGTGCCGCAAACTCCGCTCTATGTTTATTAAGTGATTTTTCATCTCGCGAAATCAGTGCATCGTGAACTGAAAGAGCATTATTTCTGATTTTTTCGCGCCACGCTCTACGATCCTGTGTAATGTTTTCAATGCTTATTTTTCTCTGTGCAGTCCAAAAGGCAACAGCAGCAGCAACAATCGCCGCAATAACCGTTGAAGTAAGTAATGCTCCCATCGTCTCCTTCTCCCGCTAACAAGTTATAAAGCTGTTAACAGTATATCTACCACGAAACTTAGGTTGCAACAATAAATCTGTGAACTGCAAGGATTTTCCCCTTCCGTATATCATCCAAACTGAGCCAATAGATGTAATTGGAGGTTGTCATGTTGACCCTTACCGTATCCTTAAGCTAGGCGTTCGAGTCGCAGCGTAGCTTACGCAACATTCCGGACCAGCAACGCCGTGATTTTCATAAGTAGCTTAGGTTTTAACTGGATTTTTGACCCAAGCCAAATCATTGGCGGCAATGACCCAGTTTGCAGTCAGTGATCAAAGATATTTTTTTGGCCGGTTTTGGCCGTTGGATGCGGTCGCTAACGACTGCTTTTTAGCCCGCCCGTTCCAAATATCTGTATTTTGCCGACTGGCGGCTTTGGAGAAGCGCGAGTGTCAAAAATGGGTCGGAACAAGACAATCACCTGATAACCCTATTCAATCAAATTAAACTGACTCTTCCGTACTTGCCGTGGTAATAGCGTATCGAGACCAAATAAGAAAAGAAGACGTTCTTTAAGTAATTGATATTAAATGTGATTCAAGCGCGCCAAGATTTTTCGCGAAAGCTGAAATGGGGTCCGTCCGATTTCAGCAGCGAAAAATTACTTGGCGATTATTGCCTTCGGCGGCCCCGATTCGCCCTGCGTCCGTGCCACTACGCCACATCATCGTA
>NZ_KB455575.1:3169748-3181488 GCF_000341735.1 Methylotuvimicrobium buryatense 5G
CGCTCCGTTGTTGAGTAGACCGCAGGCACTTCCCCCACAGACTCTCGCAGAACGGTACGTGAACCTCTCGATTCATACCGCTCCCATCAGGCAAACGCACCTATCATTCCCGCCCGCCAATGGGCAAACAAGTTTGGATGTTGATCTGCAATCTTCTCCAGAAACAGCATTGCCTTTATTTTATGCTGGCGTAGCGGCTTGAACTTTCGTCTTACCCACCTCACCAGAGTCATGTTGACGTGACGACACATACCATATAACGCAGATCGGGTATAACAACCATAATAGCCTATCCATCCCCTAATGATGGGATTCAACCATTGTGCTATTTGCCCTAAGCTCAACTCGGTACGCGTTCTGACTCGTAACTTTCTGACCTTTCCTCGCATTGACTTCAGCGCCGCTTTACTCACCGCCGGCGTAAAGTTTACAAACACACTGTTTCTTTTGCGATTCCTACACAGTCGCCGTCTGAACGTATACCCCAGAAAATCAAAGGAGGTATGCTTATAGCGCCCTTTGCGACTTCCATCTTTACAGTAAACAATCTTGGTTTTCACCGGATGAAGTTCAAGCCCACAGGACTGAAAGCGTTGTTTCAGTGCTTCCAGCATGTGNTTGGCTTCTGCCTCACTCCGGCAGTGCACCAGACCATCATCGGCATAACGACACCAGGGTGTATCCGAGTAGTGCTTTTGCAACCATTTGTCGAAGACATAGTGCAGAAACAGATTACTGAGCACCGGACTGACAACTCCACCTTGTGGCGTGCCTTTTCCCCGGCTACTCAATTCCCCATTGGGCATCTGCATCGGCACCGTCAACCAGCGCTCGATATACAATCTCACCCAAGCCGTATCGGTATGCTTATAGACCGCTTTAAGCAATAGATCATGCGGTATATTGTCAAATAATCCCTTAATATCAAACTCAAGTACCCAGTCATAGCGCCAACAACGTTCTCGCGTGACACCCACCGCATCGAGTGCTGACTTATTCGGCCTGTAGCCATACGAGTCAGGCAAAAAGTGCGGCTCAACCTGGGGTTCAAATTCCAGTTTGACGACCATCTGAGCAATACGATCACTCACGGTGGGTATACCCAAAATCCGTTCGCCACCTGCTTTCTTCGGTATGGCTACCGCTTTGACAGGCGGCGGGAAGTAACTGCCGGACGACAGCCGATTCCATAACTTGTAAAGATTGTCTTTCAGATTTCTTTCAAAATCTGCCAACGATTGCCTATCAACACCTGCAGCACCCGCATTGGCTTTCACCAATTCAAATGCACGCATCACTTGCCATTTCGAAATGACAAATGGCTTTGCCTCGCTCATATCATCCTCCTGCCTTTCAACAGTTGTGATAGCAATAAAGGCTGCCTGATGTTGCCCCTTCGCTCCTCGTTCATTACAAACGCTTCAACACTACTACGAGCAACTCCGCCCCAGTATCACGCATCGGTACTCTCATACTTATCAATTTAGTGATTTGCATTTCTCCCTTAACATCATGATGACTGGTTCCCACAGTTCCCATTGAAAGCCCGGTACAGAGTCACGCCCACTATACGCCGGACACCATCTGCACAGACTTCGGATCCGCTTGCAGACTCATCCCTGAAGTCTTGGACGCCCCAGGTTTTGATGTCGAGTCTCTGAATAACGACGCGTCAACATAGGTTCGGTTTAACTCGTCTCTCTGTACCCTACCTGCTAATTATGAATTAGCTTTTCCTCAACGCTCACTACCTGCACTCTTAATACAAGCAGCTTGAGGTGGTTTAAAGCCGGTTTCCGACAACAGACTTTGATGGACCTACCATCATCTTCCAATGAGCTTATACACATCTGATCGCTATTTCCGTATAGCGTCAGTTTGTGTGCCTGTGGCACACTCCAAGATTTTCAGCGTTCGCTGCAAGGCTACATGTTTAGCCGACCTGTTACAGCGGAGCAACTCGAAACCGGCTTCGGCCAGGTTGTTTTTTAATGGCGATAGCGAGGAAATCAGCCGTGCTGTGGATCGCCACCGCTAGCGGCGGCCTGACTTGAGGCGCGGCACATTACCGATAATTCTCAATTCCCGTACTAAACTTCCGTGGATTGCACCTGCTCCGGTAAAAAGGCCTCCGGCCTGCATAGACGTAACTTCTTAAAAAGTCACGGCAACCTCTCGCAAAACAAGCGACATTGGGTGCTAATCAACAAAAGGCTCTAAAGTTTCACGAGATTTTAGCTAACCTCTTGCGCAGAATGGCCTGCGGACGATTTTCGATCTCTCAAATTTTAGCTAATTTTAGAGGCTGTTTTTTGAGAGCTTACAACCCAACGGAATCAATCATTTTTTCATCCGAGAAATCATAATCCCCTGCAAGTTAAAATGGCTCCACCGCATGACGGAATCGTTTCGGATCGCTTCCATGAGTTCTTTTTTACGCTCTTCGTTATTATCCTTACCGAGTTCCTTTGCAAGATAAAGATAGTTCCAACATATAAGGGTATTTTTGATGAGCCGGCGACAGCCTTCCGCAATGTCCTGGTCTTCTTTTTCATCTTGAGAGAAGGCATGATCATTACCCAGTGAAATCGCCTTGGACAATTTATTCGCCCCGTTGATTATGCTGGTTTCATATTCAAAAACCGCCGCCCCGCCTAAATATAACGCGCTAGAAAAGGCAATGTGCGTCGCTGCCAGCACGAAACTTAACCTAATTCAAAGCTGGTGACACCATAGACCTTGTTAACCGGCACAGGCGGCTCTAGTCCGATATACATCCGGGCTGTTTCAAAAACCGGTTGCATAGCGCAGCGATCGACCAAGCTCGTTGCACACGGGTTTATTGCAGGAATATCGAGAAAAAACGGACTGCTTTCTGGCAATCTGGTTTGCAGTGCCTGCAATAAGGCTTCGGCTTGCGGTTCTGTTTGGGCAAATAAAGGGCCGATTTTAAAGCCGATTCGACATTTTCTTGCCATGCCGTAACCGACAATTTTGCTGTATTCCCGATAGGCCAACGCATGGCTATTGGGCTGATTGAGCCAGGAGAATAAAAAGGCGGAACGGTCAACGGTGAAAACCGATTGGTCAAAATCCATGAGGGCTTCCCAGTCACACGTCATAACATCAACAATCGCCGGGTCAATAGATTGCGAAGCGCCCGATAATCCTTTATAGCGAATATTCTGGTACGCCAGCTTGAAGCCAAACTTTTGATAATTGGCCTGTTGGCTGACCACACCGTCCAAGCCGATGGTGCGTCCTTGTAAACGATCTATCCCCGCTTGCCATATCTGAATACCGTAGCCCTGCTCCCGGTATGCCGGTTTGACGATGTAAAAGCCGAGAAAACCAAACGTCTCTCCGTATTTCACCGCTGAAATGCAGGCAATCGGTTCATCATCCAATAAACCGATTAAAAACCCGTCTGGGTCAGCGGCAAAAAAACATTCGTGGTCATAAAGACCCGGATTCCAACCCTCGCTAGCGGCCCAGTCAACAGCAATCATCATTTCATGGCAGGTCATCGGGCGGATTTGATATCTGGAAGCAGTCATAAAAATAGTCTCAACGTTCATGTGTTAGCACAGGAAAAGAATGCCTCATTTTCCCACGCCTTTAAATATAAAGAACCTAAACGTCAGAAACAGCGCCGCCCCGATTCCGCCCATGATGTATAAGGTCTTGTCCCCGGTACCCATGCCGACGTAACGCATCGACACGATCAGCGCCCCCAGGACCATCACCATCGGCGTGAAATCGAGATATTGCACGCCGGCCTCGTGGCGCATTTCCCGCACCTTGCGCTTGTCGATGATCCGTTCCTTGCCGGATTCGTCGAGCATGTCGTAGATCGCCTGCGGCACCCCGCCCGATTGCTTGACGACGTGACTGATATACAGCTCCGGCGATTCGATCAGGATGCCTTTGGTTTCGATGTAGCGTTTGACGATCGTCCGGATCGTGTCCGGAGGCAACGGCTTGACCCCAATCTCGCGCATTTTCCACCACAGTTTCCGGACGCGGGCCTTTTCAGCCGATCACCTGGGCATGGTCGAAAATGGCCAGCCAGAAGGCCACCTGCGTCGGCGTCAAATTGGTCAGGTCGTCGACCGCGATCACCGGCTTGGCTTCGGCGACTTGCTTCAAGGCCGCCTCCCGTTCTTCCTTGACCGACGACAACGGAATGTTGATCTGCAGGCCGCCGAACACGGTGTAAGGATCGTCCCGGAACTCGGTGCCGCCGACACTGACCCGGCCGATGAACGACAACACGGCGTCGTCATCCCAGGCCGCTACCCGGAAAGGCAAGAATAAGGCTACAATAAAGACGATTCGCACGATCATGGATTCACTTTTATCATACAAAAGTGTAATTTTGTTTTAACTTAGTCTAGCTTTTGTAGCCGCAAAAGTGAATATGAATAGTAAAGAAGCCGAAATTTTATTCCAGGCGGGCGCTTTAGAGGCGCCCGTCATCCAAAAACACGCCTCCGGAGACGGCTGGACCGTCACGCTGTCCGGAAAGCATAAACTGAATCCGATGCTGGAGACCGCGCGCGGCAAAATAAGGGTGTTTAAACGCCTTGATGCTGCGGTCGGGGTTTTGTTTGGGGTGGGGTTTGGTGAGATAACGATTGTGCAAACAAGTAAATCATTATTGACGTGAAAGTTTTATATTGCTGTTCGAACAATCACCTGTATTTACAACACCTAAAAACGCATTGAGTTCAACTTTGCATTTTTCGATATTTAATCCATTATTGCCGTCACTTGAAATGTTAGTGACGTAAGGGCCGGCTGTAGTACAACCAGTCAAGAAAATAACCGCTAAAAATGTTAATAAAAATTTCATTCAGGTTCCTTTTTCGTTATTTTAAAAATACAACTAAAGCATAGTAGCCATGTACCGAATCAAAAGCCACCTTTGCGAAGTATTCAATTGCACCACCCCCGAACTGACCAGCAAAGGCATACTTGACGAGTTCCGGGCATGGCTCAAGGATAATCCCGAATAATCGATTTATTCAACGGGGCAACTTGCCGAAAAATACCTGCTATTTCCAGATCCCGTATCATTCTCTTGGCAACAAGACACGGTACACTCAGAAGGATTCGTACCGCTCAACGAATAACCTTGACCAGGGTTTCGAAAAAAACAGCTACAGGAAACAAAGCCTCCACCGCCGCCTACAACTTCTCCTTCTCCTTCTCCTTCTCCGTCGTTACCATCTTCTGGTGGCGTCGTATCTCCCCCATCGTCGCCTCCGTCACCATTCTCGCCATCGACACTGCACGAAAGATAGGTATAAGCACCGGATAAAACACCTTCGGTGCATAACCTGGTTTCGCTGACGCAATCATCGAGCGACGCGACTGTACCGGACAAATAAGCCGTTACGGTACTGCCATTCGGCACGGTGCCATGTACCCAAGTACAATCGTCAGGACTGCCGCCTCCGCCTCCGCCAGTATTATTCATCGCCAGGAGCACTACGCCGCCTTTCACCGGATCGACTTCGGCAATGAATGAAGTCAGCTGTACGATTTGCGTCGTATCCGCTTGATCTTGCCAAGATACGGCAACATTGGCTTGTTTGCACTCAACTGAATTCGCACAACCCGTAATCGTCCAGGTTCGTGTAAATGTCGCATTGGCGCCTAATTGTGTATCGCTATCAGACCCTGAATACGCGCTATAGTCGGACTGATGTACAAAGGTGCGTAATTCTTCGATTTTTTCTTGCGCTAGATTCAGCGCATGCGTTCTCATCCGGCTATCCCCGCTACTGGACAACGTAATCCCTTGCAAACGGGCAACGCCCAGCATTGTCATGCCGACCACTAAAGAGGCTATCATAGCCTCAATCAAAGAAAAGCCTCGAATTTTGCGATGCTGCACGTTCATAATGATCACGCCTTTAAAAATCTTTCCAGGTACCGGGAATGCGCGTAGCATCATCTACGCTCATTTGAAAAATATCATTCAAGGCATCACCGCTGCCGTGATCGACTTCAATGAATTTCGTATTGGCATTAAACTTATACGCATCCCCTTCGATCAGAATTGCCCCATAAACTTCTGCTCCACCAAAACCATTGGTCGCACAAGCTGTCGCCGTCTCGTAATAAATAACGCCGTAGACGCGAATGCTGCCATTAAACTTCGGGCATCCGTATCCGCTGGGGATAATCAGTAAAACCGGATTATTCGGTCCGCCGATGGTCCTATTGTCAATGCCTACGCCAGAACAAGAACCGGTTATATCGGATGAATTTATCGGCCCACTGTTATTGACAACATAGATTGAAGGCGATGAATTCGGCGGCCCGCAAGGAATGCTTGTATACACATGGCCTGCATCTGTGGCTTCTTGTTTAGCATCGGACAAGCTCATTTCAAAATAATTATTCCATGCGCATTCAGTGCCTGGACACCCGGGAAACGTACCGACATTATAATTATCCGATACCCCCGTCTCGCCAGTGTCTAACACGCCATTGTTATTCGCATCGTCCCACAGGTTTACGTTCATATGCCCTTGAGGAAGACAAGTCGAAGAAGCGCTGGTGCCGCTTGCGGCCACAAGATTGCCTACCCCGAGTAAATAAGTAGTCGGGCTTCCTTTGGTACCCGTAATACACCCTGATGCAGCCAACGGCGGCGGCATCGTCATGCCGGAACCGAACAGACTTTTGCGGATTTGTTTAACCCACGCTTCTGATTGTGCTGTTATGCTGGCATCGTTACTTCCTTGCGATACCGAAGTCACTCGTATCGCGTCGCTTCCTTTAGTAAAAGTTAGTAGATAATTATAGCTTTCACCTGTCGAGGTTCCGACAACAGGCGGGAGCGCCGAGGGGCAACCATTTGGCAACGAACCCGCTGCACAAGTGACGTTATTGGGAATTGTGTTGCTTTTGGCCCAAGCCAAGCCATATTCAAGCCCGGCTTCGGCTGCCTCCTGTGCTTCGCGGGCTCGTAAATCGTTACCGACAATTTGTTGTTCCATGACGCCTGTACGCGCCGTAGTCAGCGCAACGCCCCCCATCACTATCGACAAAACTATGACCACAATCAACGTAGCCGCTCCTTGCTGTCGTCTCATAAAGCCAATACCAATCATATTCATATCAAGGCAGTCCCAATCAATTAAGAGGCGGTAGATATTTATCGTTCCTGATCCGCACTTGTTGCGTGATTGTTTGCGAAACTGCAGTATCGGTCCGTAAACGCCCCGTCAATCCGATTGCAACATTGCGAACGAACAAACAAGCAGGATCAGGTGCGGTGCCATTTCGAACGCATGTCCGACACGCTTCACCGGCATCGCACAATCCGTTGCAGTTATCGTCGCCATCAAAGCATCCATCATTATCTGAGTCGGTCGCCATGCTGGTAACATTAAGAACTTCTGTAGCCAATACGAACGCTAAATCAATTATCTCAACATCCGGCTCGGTGACCGATTGCCAATCGCCATTAGTACAGTTCTCATTGGTCGTGCCATCACGACGCATTTCCAATTCGCCGTCATTATTCAGTCGAAAGCCAAAACGTTCATCATCATTCACAACCGGAGGATTGTCATTATTACGGTTATACGCATAAACAATGCATGAGCCACTGTCATATATCGCAATATCCGTTGTTGCGCCGGCTGTGAGATCGTCAAAAAAGGGGTTATTTTGCAAAGCGGCATTATTTTCAGGATCATCTGTAACAAAGCCAGCGCGTCTAATATCGCGCACCATGATATCCATCATTGCCCGCATATCCTGATTTAAGCGAGTCAATTTAATATTGTCGCTTTGACCTCTAACCGATGTAGCGAAAACATTGACACCACCCGCAACAACGATTAAACCGACCAACATCCCAATCAACAACTCGATTAAAGTCAAGCCGGTTTGATATCGTTTACTTAGCTGCATAGCGGATACCTGTCTATAGTCCCGCATATCCTAATGCGCCCCAATAGACTGACGGTGACAGTCGCACTAAAATATTCAGATGTCAAAGTAGTAGCGCCATCCATCAGATTATCGCCTCGAGTTGGATTAAATAGAGTAAAAACATCGTCATCCCCGCCAAAGGCGGCTGAATCTAATGTTGTCCCGAAAAAATCGCTACCGTTGACTGTCTTGAGTAATTCATTACTTCCGTCAGGATCGGCATGAACGGTATAACTCCAGTTGCTTCCTGTTGAAAAAGTCACCTTGACGATTCTATTGCGTTTAATCGATTCAGCGCGTGCCAAACGCAAATCGGTGGCTATTGCTTCAACAGCACCGGTAATACGTTGTTTATCAAGGGTCGAATTAAAGGCAGGAGCGGCAAGAGCTGCTAAAATCGCGATAATCGCAACCACAACTAACGCTTCAAGAAGAGTGAAACCTCCGGAACACGCACTATTCCATAAGGAAGACATAGAGAGGGGGTTTTTATTCATTCCATTATTATGTGGCTGCACAAAAAATAGCGCCTAATAAAACGCTATTCGCATTATGCAATATGCGGTATTAAGCTACAAGCAATGATGCGAACCGCATAATGTGTTTGAAACAAAGAGGACTTATGACAGACATACCAAATCACTGGGCGCAAGGCTGGGCGTTTTATAAATCCGGAGGCAAGGGCTTTGTGCCGAACGAAGAAGATCCGGAACTGATCGAATGGGTCAAAGGCTTCGGGGCGGCGATGGCCGATTACGACTTGGAAGGCGAATATCCGAGCCTTCAAACCGCCCTACTCGACCACGGCATCGATGCGGATTTGCTCGCGGAATGTTTAAAAGCGGCCGAAAGAATCCTCGCGGAACCGGAATTCAACCGCTGGCCGTCGGTGCCGGTGCGGGGTTATGGCGAAGGGAATCTTCGGGCGGGGCCGTTTGTGGTGGTTTTGCCGGATGCGGCGAATGATGATTATTAGACGGGTAACGGCCAAAACCGGCCGTTGGCGATGCCGGCGAAATTTTCCATCCCTAAGTTCGGTGAATGGCAGCTATTCGGCAACCAACCTTACGTCCTTTTTTGGCTCCACCCGGCCATCAAGAGATAGACACCGGATTAGTATGGGTGGCTGGTCGTCCTTGTAAAGCAGTCATTCAGAGACATCTAGCCACGCACCTAAACCGACATTGAAGGAAAATTCAACGTTTGAACTCACCGGCCGTCGGAGGCGGTCCGCTAGAATTATGGGTTCGGCGTAGATTTCAACCGCATGTGCTCCCCTTGGAGTTCAATCAATGTTTTGGCCAATGCGCCAAAGAACACCGGATGGATCGTAAAGACAGAAATCACGCATGCGCCAAGGCTGATTTTCCAACTCGGTAACCTTGACTCCGTATTTTTCAATGACACCGCTTTTCTGGACTTGCTGCCACCATGAATTCACATCTTCTACCAGGATGTGCATCATGAAATTCTCGGCGAACGACTCGGCGCAGAAATCTTGGAGCAGAAAGCTAACATGCCCAAAGTGGAAGTAAGCGATACCGGCACCTTCAGAGGCCATCGTAAAACCAAGATCCTTGTAGAACTGCTTGGAAAGCTCGAAGTCCTTTGACGGAACGAAGGCCTTGATTTCAGTGATTTTGAGATTTGACATTTCGGTTTCGTCCTACGACGCTGAACGCTCAGCATCAGCATCAGCATCAGCGGTTGCAATCACCCGGTCGCGACGAGAGACTTTCCAACTTCAAAACGTCCGACTTCGCGACTCGGGTGCATTGCTTGGTTCTGCGATTGCAGGTAGACCGTCCACCAGCCCACTGCGGTGGACGCATATAATTATGATTCCGACACGCTGAATCAATGGCGCTGAAGACCAGCGGCTAGAAAGTTCAGCAAATTTTGTAGAGTGTGGCACGGCAACACCTAAAAGATCAATATCCGAAACTTCTGAAACCGTCATTAGTTGGCCGATTGCCTCACGTAACAATGGGTATTCCGATGAGCTCTTGGATCGTTGCAGCTTTCCCTTCTTGCTTTCAACTCGTAGTCGCCGGCCGTTTCGCAGTGTTGCTACAACATCGCCAAGGCCTGGGCTGGAGTGAATCTTCAATTTACTTTGAGAATCAGCAATCTTGTATACGCCCTGCCATGAATCTCCAGATCTTGTAACGGCAATCAACCCCTCATCGCGGAGAAATTTGTCCATCGGGAAGTGAATTTTATTCAGATTTCGCACCTGCGCACCGTCGATTGCGACATCCACATCACCTGTCGCATATTGATTGCGAGCAATGTAAAGCGCTAACCGAAGGCTAACTTCGGCTTCAGGCATTCGATCATCGGGTAGGGTGTCCATCATCTTTTCGCAGAACGACCAAGCTCACTGGCGGCAATGGAGCGCAGCGGAATTGCCGTCCAGTGGAGCGCCTTGTTAGCGGAATATGCTGATTAAATACCAACTGCCTTTTGAACATGAAATGTAGCCAATTCTTTTAAAGTAAACGAATTGTTTCCGTTTAATGTTTCTTCAAGATCAGCGTGTTTCTCAAACCAGCTGTCATCAAGTGGGTAGAAAGTTTTCACATACTCAGTTCCCGTTTCAATAATAGCCCTGGCTTTGCGTTCTCTAAAGTCAGTTAAAAGCACCTCGTATAGGTCTTTGCTCACCTTTCTTGTTTTTCGCAACCGAATCGTGCTCGCAGGCTCATAATAAACTTGATCCCTATCAGGGTTCCTCTTCTGCTCACCACCTTTTGCATAGTACCAATACTCTTTAACTTTTCGTTCTTGGTTGGCAATTCCATATCTAATAGCAAGCGATTCATTCCCGTGCTTGCCAATTTGGTATGTATATGGTGTAGTTTGTTGATCACCATCTCGGTGCTGTTGGCGTTCGACTTCAATTTTTCTTTTTTTCTTAGCTTCACGCTCCATCCACGCTCTGTTTTCAGCCTTTGCTCTCTCTCTTTTTGCTTTGGCTTCTGCCTCTTCTTGCTCTTTTCGCTTTCGATTCTCCTCAGCCTCTTTTGCCTTCCGCTCTAGATAAGCTCGTTCTGACTCAGGGTAAAATGCATGGTAAATACTACGGATTACAACATACAAGATCCAAAACCCAACGATAAGCAATACCACATAGGGGAGGAAAAGATACAGCGCAGCAAAAACTATGAGATGCCACATTACTTGCTACTCCTTTTGACAATCATCCCGGCACTCTCTTGTACTTTTCTCGATCTGGCTGATAAATGACCTTGGATAATATCTGCCGGAGACCTTTTATTCTCATGAAAAATGGACCTGCCTCTAATTTAACCCTCTCCCAATCATGTTTGAGTAGCAGGGCTATTCTTTCTGAGAATTCATCAGAGCACTCATTTTCTTTACCCTCAACTGGCAGTTTTATACAACCAATAATCTCTCTGTCATCTTGTAATCGTTTAGCCCCCCTGTTCCTATCACGCCAAAACCGGCATAGGCAAACGAGGGACGGGTTGGTTTTTACGGCGTTCGGCCAGTGTTTGAGCAATAAACTCCCAAGGATTCAGGTCTCTCAAACGCGCGGTATCAATCACGCTCGCCAGCAAGGCAACCACGCGACTGCCTTGTGCCGTCCGCGAACCGAAGGTGATTTTGCGCAGCAATACCCAGTGCCGCAAACTGCGTTCCGCCACGTTGTTGGTCAATGGATGCGCCGGCGTTTCGACCACGCGCACGATGGCCTCCCAATCGTTGAGAAATTCGCCGGCTAATTGTCGGCTGTCAACATGCGCGATGTCTCGGTGCG
>NZ_KB455575.1:3181588-3825013 GCF_000341735.1 Methylotuvimicrobium buryatense 5G
CGATCAGGATGCCTTTGGTTTCGATGTAGCGTTTGACGATCGTCCGGATCGTGTCCGGAGGCAACGGCTTGACCCCAATCTCGCGCATTTTCCACCACAGTTTCCGGACGCGGGCCTTTTCAGCCGATCACCTGGGCATGGTCGAAAATGGCCAGCCAGAAGGCCACCTGCGTCGGCGTCAAATTGGTCAGGTCGTCGACCGCGATCACCGGCTTGGCTTCGGCGACTTGCTTCAAGGCCGCCTCCCGTTCTTCCTTGACCGACGACAACGGAATGTTGATCTGCAGGCCGCCGAACACGGTGTAAGGATCGTCCCGGAACTCGGTGCCGCCGACACTGACCCGGCCGATGAACGACAACACGGCGTCGTCATCCCAGGCCGCTACCCGGAAAGGCAAGAATAAGGCTACAATAAAGACGATTCGCACGATCATGGATTCACTTTTATCATACAAAAGTGTAATTTTGTTTTAACTTAGTCTAGCTTTTGTAGCCGCAAAAGTGAATATGAATAGTAAAGAAGCCGAAATTTTATTTCAGGCGGGCGCTTTAGAGGCGCCCGTCACCCAAAAACACGCCTCCGGAGACGGCTGGACCGTCACGCTGGAAGGAAAGCATAAACTGAATCCGATGCTGGAGACCGCGCGCGGCCAGGTTCGCGTGTTCAAGCGCCTGGACGCGGCGGTGGGGGTGTTGTTTGATATCGGGCTTGGTGAAATCCATGTGATGCGATGAATCCTGTTGCTTAACCTTTCATTCTGCCCTTGGTAATCCACCATGACACATAAGAAATCAAAAAAATCCTCGCGCATCCCCCGCCAACGCCCTAAAGCAGACCGGCGCAATATCTATTTTGTCACCAATGAACCGGTGATCGACAAAAGTGACAACTTGACTCCCGAAATTACGCTCGCCTTAAATAAAATCTATGAAGAAATCGCCAACCACAGGCCGAAACCCGCCATTGCCGAACTGGAAGCGCTGCAGGTCAAGCACCCCGACGTGCCCAAGATAGACAATTTACTGGTTGCCGCGCACAGCATGCTGGGTTACCGCGATAAGGTCAATGAATTAGCGGAAACAGCCTACCGAAAATTTCCGAATTATCTATTCGCCAAGATTAACTATGCGCAAATGCTGTTGAGCCGGGGGGAATTCGATGCCGTTCCCGATATATTCGATCATAAATTCGACCTGATGCTGCTTTATCCTGAGAGGCGATTATTTCATGTCTCCGAACATACCGGTTTTATCAGCGTCCTATGTGCCTATTTCTGTTGCGTTGGCCGACAGGACATCGCCCAGGAGCTCTATGACAGCCTCCTGAAAATTACCCCGCAGTCGCCCATGACGGCCTACGCCCGCTCGTTTCTTAAGCCGAGTTTACGCCTACGGCTAATACTGTGGTTGCGGCGGCGAAACGCCCGAACGGACGACGACATACCGTCTCCGCCCACCTCGTCCTATCGTTTCGAGGCGTGAGCCTTTTGAAAGATGCGTAATTTGTAAAACCAAGCGCGCCAAGATTTTTCGCGAAAGCTGAAATGGGGCCCGTCCGATTTCAGCAGCGAAAAATGACTTGGCGATTATTGCCTTCGGCGGCCCCGATTCGCCCTGCGTCCGTGCCACTACGCCACATCATCGTATACTCGATGCGGCTCCGTAGCACTCCCACAAATGGCTTTACGCCGTGTCGCGATGCCTTGTATTTTGCCTCCGCCTGCGCTATTCGCGCAGAATCCGGCAAAACACCCGGCGCTACGGCTATCGGGGACTAAAAATCTTCACTTCGCTAACGCTCCGTTTCCAAGATTTTCAGCGAAGGTAGGTAAACAATGAGCGATATTCCAAATCACTGGGCGCAAGACTGGGCGTTTTTTAAATCCGGCGGCAAGGGCTTCGTCCCGAACGAAGACGATCCGGAGTTGATCGAATGGGTTAAAGGTTTCGGAGCGGCTATGGCCGATTACGACTTGGCAGGCGAATATCCGAGCCTTCAAACCGCCCTACTCGATCACGGCATTGATGCCGATTTGCTCGCGGAATGTTTAAAAGCGGCCGAAAGAATCCTCGCGGAACCGGAATTCAACCGCTGGCCATCGGTGCCGGTGCGGGGCTATGGCGAAGGGAATCTTCGGGCGGGGCCGTTTGTGGTGGTTTTGCCGGATGCGGCGAATGATGATCATTAGGCGGGTAACGGCCATTATGTCAAGTTTCCTTTTATGCACAGTTTCTTAGTTTCGAATAGCTGACATCAGGAATTAAGCGGATTGAGCAAAGCAGCCAGATAAAAAACTGGTCATAATTTTTGCAAACTTCAGGAATAGATTTGGCTCTATGTGAAATACAGTGGGTAATAAAATTTCAACTTTCCACATAGGAAGTAAATCATATTAATGAAATTGTTGATGTTGCGATAGCCTCTGGCTCGCCGTTTAGCCAGCTGAATCTTACTATTGATGCCTTCAAGAATGCCGTTACTAATGAGTGATTCCACGAAATGCACAATTCCCGACCAATGTCCTCGAACTGTGTTGGCGAACTTGATAAACGCTGGAATTTTGGCTGCGTCCACCTCATCGCACCATTGCCTCAAAAAAGCCTCCGCTGTCGGTTTGTCGGGCATTTCCCAGAGATCATTGAATAGCACTTTTAAGCGGTAAGCTTCGCCCAGCGTGGGGTACAGTTGTATCAGTTCATCCAGCTCTTTTTCTTTTTTGTCGGATAGGTTTTCCCGGTTCTTTAGAAAAGTGTATTTGTGGCCTTTCAGAGCATCATGCTCTTTGCGTTCGGCAATGCGCACCTGATTCATGGCCTCGTTCAATAATTTCACAACATGGAATCGGTCAAAGGTAATTTGTGCAGACGGGAATGATTCGGCAGCACCGGCAATAAATGACGGTGACAAATCCATGCTGATTTGCTCCACCTGTTCTTTATCAACACCTTTATCTTCAAGGTGTTGCTGAATACTTTGCAGCGTTGCCTTACCCTTACCTTCGGTGACATGAATTACGCGGGCTTCATCCAAATCAACGCCCAGCGTAACGTAATGATGGCCTTTTTTGGTCGAGGTTTCATCGACGCCCAGCTTGGTTATCATGCTCGGATCATCGGCTGCTTTTGCCTTGCTAATCCAGTGATTAAAGATAGTCCAGATGCGCTGTGGATTGACCTTCAGTATCTCGGCGACTCGGTTGACCGGCATTTCCCGCTCAATCAAGGCTAGCGCTAAGGCTTCGAATAACAGGGTAAAACCACTGCCTGGCCGTGCCCAAGGAACGTCAACAGTACGGACTTTGCCATCGGTCGTGGTAATGCGCGGCACCGCACAATGGAGGTAACAGGTGTGTTCAAAAAAGCTCAAATGTTGCCATTGCCGCTCTACGGTATCATGCACTGGACAGAGGTTATTCGCGTCGTCTAAGAAGCGCGAGCCAGTCACGAAATCGATATGCAGATGAAGTTCGCTACGGGCCAATTCATCTGTAGAAAAGGTCACAGCTTTGACCTGCCAAGGAGGTTGCAGGCCTAAAGCCATGCTGAATAAAGTTTCACTGTTCATGGCTATATTATTGCATTACCCACTACGAATCACATAGAGCCATAGATTTTCGTTGTTCAATTCAGAAAAAGGCCTTCAACACAACAGATAGCTTTTTTCTACTTAAATTAGTTCCCAACAGGAAAACAATCATGCGGAATTTATCCGTCATGTCGATAAAAAGTGATAATTCGAAAGGGTCTGATGACATCGACTGGAATAAGCGCTGATATTGCTCCCTTTTGGTGTATTTGAATCCTTGTTTCAATTCATGGAAATTATGCAAAGATTGCGAGCGAGGTAGAGGCATTAAAGCCAGCTTACATCATGGTTGCGCCAAAGCCGCTGCACATAAAAGGAAACTTCACATAATGGCCGTTATGCAAAGCTTTGCATAACGGCCACAACCTGCCGGACGAGTTTGATTTTGGAATGGCAGCTTTATGTCATAACGCGCTTATTTTTAGGCAGAACTAACTAGGCGAAAGACACAAAACCAATCTACAAACCGACTGCGGTCGGCGTTAGGTCAAGAAAACATACCCAAACCCAAGTAAGCGCACGAAACAAACAACCCAACCTGAAAAAACACGGTAGCAATTGTTGATGCGATTCTGAAATGCCCTGACTCAACGTCATTTCCTCTTAACTTGGTCAATAGTATCTGCCTGACTGACTGGATGATTTGCTTGCCTCGACGCAATAGCCCTAGAAACCATCTTATCAACGTTGGGTTCCATGTTATCGGGCAGTAATGTTATTTCTGGATGAGATTGTGCGTAGACACGGAAAATTTCATCGGCAAAAGCTTGGCCGATAGCCAACACACCCTCAAAGTCAAAAATAACGTAATGAAAGCGTTCTAACCGTGCCAGTAATCGTTTCGCTTGCGACCTGGATACAAGTTTTTCATTACCGTATTGGGCTAAGCGCACAGGAATGATGGTTTTGTTGAATTGAAATTCGTCGGGTCCGGCATAGTCGTCGAACACCGCTTGAATCTGGCGCGTCGAATCCCGATTAATAAGCATATAGACCACTGTACCGTCTTTATCTCTAGAAATAGACGACTCGAGAATAAAATCGAAATCGAATGTGTCGTCGTGACTAAACCTGATTCCACACGATTCGATTTCAAACTCGTCGAAGACTCTCGATGTAAAGAAAATGCCTTCGCCGGTATGATTGTCGGGATCGGTGGTCAGCTTGCCTTTGGACAATTCGAATAGGGCTTGTCGTTCGTCACTTAAATCGCACAGCCGTTTAATTTTCCTAAAAATACCTTCACCGTCGTCAACGACAGCGATGACTATTTTTTCTTTGTCCCGTACAACGGATATATAAACTTGTTCTCCGCCCGAGTGGTCGATGACGTTATTGACCATTTCGGTAAAACCGTAATGGCATATGTCGACGATGTTTTCAGGCAAACCGTCAAATACGAAAGCGTAATAATCTCGCCAGACGCTATCCTCTGTGAAGCCTTCGGTCAGAGGAAATAGAGACTTATATTGTCTTAAGTCGCCAAGAAAATATCTTTTTCCTTTACCGGTGCCGCTCGAGTTTAACCAGCCTTCGGTTTCTAAGCGTTTTATGTGGTTGTTGACTGCTTGTGCGCTTATCGAGAAGATAGTTGCAATATGTTTTGCAATATCAATGGGATGATGCCTGACGTCCCTAATAATTTGGCGTCGAATTTGCTCACCGCGCTCTTTGTTGCTCATACTTTATCCTTTAAGAAAACAGTTTTCTTAAAGGATAAATCGATTTTTCTTAAAGGGCAAGAGCCCGATATAGACTGATTGCACGGTTTCTTGTTATCTAGCGAACGTCTGCTGCTTGCCAATGGCCAGTCAACCAAACAATTTCTGTCAAAGACGGCTTTGGGTCAATACCGACCATACGATTTAATTATCGCTAAAAACCCATATTTCGGACAAAAAAATGCGGTCAACGAGCCGCGCATTATAAATAGGAGTAATTATTCAGATCCCCATGCGGCATTTGGGTACTTTTTTCATCCAGGCTTTCGTATGGCACTCAATAAATCATCCGGATTTCTTGGAAGGTTTCGGTCAATAGTTTTAAGCGCTGTTTTTTGCCGCATTCAACATGGCTGCTGTTGCACGATTGACCGACTCTCTGACGGGGTCGAGATCGAGCCGCGCATAAATCGCGGTGGATTGGGTGCTCTTATGATTGAGGCTTTTGCCAATCGTCAACAGACTGGCTCCGGTTTTCGCTTGCCAACTGCCTAACGTGCGGCGTAAATCATGAATGCGTAAATCGGAGAGGCCTGCGCGTTCAAGCAATCGTTGCCAAGCTTTTTTGGGTTCTACCAAATGACCTGTCTTACCTGTACCGGGAAAAACCCACTCGCTCTGAGCGCTGAGTTTTCTGTTTGCTAAAATATCAATGACCTCGGGTGATAGGGTTACTGTTTGAGCGGAATTGCTCTTGGTAATGATTCGCCATTCGCCTCGTTCTAAATGAATTTCATCCCAGCGCATCGCTAGAACGTTTGATTTCCTAACACCAGTCAACAAAGCCAATAGAAAATAATCCCTCATGTCAGGATTTTCTTCTTTAGCCAAGGCATCGAAAAATCGCGGAAGCTCGTCGGGGTATAAAAATCGATCCCGCTCGTTTTCAGGATATTTTTTAATTTTTTCAGCGGGATTTGTGACCTTGTATGAGCGTTCCAGAATTCCAAAATTGTAAAGGCTTGATACTAAAGCCATCGTTCGATTAGCGGTAGTGGGCCGGTCTTTGCCCAGCTTTTTGTGCAGGGCAGACATTTCTGCAGAAGCGATTTTGGATAATTTGCGTTTGGACCAAGGTTCCAAATAGCAAGTAAACGATTTACGGTATTCTTGAACGGTTTTGGGCGACAAGTGCTGGCCTTTTTTATTGCGCTTATGCTCGATAAAATCGTAGAATAACTCCAACAGCGTAGGTTCTGCTTTTTGAAGCTTTAACGGTTCATTCGGATTTTCACCATTTTCGACCGCTGCGTTTAATTGGGCAGCTTTACTGCGAGCCTGCTCCACCGTCATTGCCGGAAATCGGCCTAAAGTAATGCGTTCCGGTTTTGAGGCACCTTTGATCCAACGATAAAAACAGAATGTTTTGGTGCCTGCAGAAGATACCCTCAATAGCAGCCCCTTGGCTTGCTTATCATGAAATTCGAATCGCTGTCCTTCAGATGGCAGGGGTATCGCCTCGATCCTGCCTTTAGAAAAATTCATTGTGTTTTTGCCATAGCTCCGGCTCCGTTCCGTTTTTGGGGTTAGGATTCTGGGTTAGGTATGGGTTAGGGTTTTAGTCGACTTTGAGGGAAAATAATAGAAAAGAATGGTTTTGCGTAATTTCATATATTATTGTTTTATATAAAATAAACGACTTATGGAGAACCCGGGAGAATATAGGACTTACTAATTCGTAATCAGTAGGTCGCGGGTTCGAATCCCGCCATTGGCTCCAATTAAAAAAAGGGTTTGGTCGTCTTTGACCGGGCCCTTTTTTATTCCGATGTATCCATCCAATACTTTCCTATTCTTGCTTGTCCCGGAGCTTATCACTGAATGAAAACTAAAATCCTCACTTTATTGATTTTACCTTTATTGGTTTGGGTCAATTTAAGCATCTGGAACTATCTGAATTATCCACTCAAGATGCAATCTTGGGATAAAGTCATGAAAGGGATAACTTACAGCCCGATGCGGAGGGATTTCGACCCCGGGAACAGCAGCCCTCCTACCCAAGTTCAAATCGAGGACGACCTAAAGCTGCTTGCCGGCAAAGTTCATGCGGTAAGAACCTATAGCGCTCTGGAAGGGTTGGAATTCGTTCCCGAACTGGCGGAAAAATACGACCTGAACGTAACGATGGGCGCATGGATCGACGCCGATCTCGACAAAAACCGGCGCGAAATTGACAGCTTGATCGAGCTCAGCAACCAAAATTCGCCGACAATCGTACGCTTATTGGTCGGTAATGAGGTGTTGTTGCGTAAAGATATCGCACCCGATCAATTGATCGCTTATATCCGTGAAGTGAAAGCACGCACTTGGCGTCCGGTCAGCACATCGGAAACGTGGGACATGTGGTTGGCGCATCCCGAACTGGCCGAAGAAGTCGATTTCATCGCTCTGCATATATTGCCGTACTGGGAAGGCTTGTCGATCGATGCAGCTGTCGATTACGTGTTCTACCGCTTCAATGCGATGCGCGAAGCATTTCCGAATAAACCTATTATCATAACCGAAGTCGGCTGGCCTTCCGACGGACAACCTTTTAAAAACGCCACCGCATCGCTGGCGAATCAAGCCCAGTTTTTAAGACAATTTCTCAACCGCGCGACCGAGCAAAAAATCACCTACTACATCATTGAAGCCTTCGACCAACCCTGGAAAGTGGAACTTGAAGGCTCGGCCGGGGCCTATTGGGGAATATTCAACGCCGATCGAGAATTAAAATTTCCGATGAAAGGCGATGTCACGCCGATGCCGGATTGGCAAGCCTGGGCGACCGGCGCCGCTGTTTTAAGCATCTTTTTGATGGCTTTGTTTCTATTCAGCCGCCACCGAAGATTGAAGTTGCCCGGCAAGATTTTCTTCGGCATCGTCGCAAATTTGGCCGCATCGGTCATTCTATGGTCCGCGGCGGTAGCGGCCCAGCAATATCAAACTGGGGTCTCATTGGTATTCTGGACTCTGCTGTTGCTAATGCAGGCAATGGCTGTCGTTATTCTGTTGACCGAAAGCATGGAAATCGCCGAAGTGCTGTGGCACCGCAAAGGCAAGCGCACGTTTAAACCGCTACAACCACCGGCCGGCTTCACATTTCCCAAAGTGTCGGTACATCTGCCGATTCACAACGAACCGCCGGAAATGGTACGCGAAACGCTCGAGGCATTGGCGCGTGTCGATTATCCGAATCTTGAGGTGTTGGTACTCGACAACAATACCAAAGACCCGGCCGTTTGGGAGCCGGTACAAAAAGATTGCGAACGGCTTGGCGGCGTATTCAAATTTTTCCACCTGGAAAACTGGCCGGGCTTCAAGGCGGGCGCGATCAACTTCGGACTGGAACAAACCGCCTCCGATGCCGATATTATCGCCGTGATCGATAGCGATTACATCATCTCGCCCGATTGGCTGAAATCGATGGTGCCTTATTTCGAGGACGAAAAAGTCGGTTTCGTCCAGTCACCCCAAGATTATCGCGATCGAGGCCTCAGCACATTCAAGTCGATGTGTTACTGGGAATATGCCGGATTTTTCAATATCGGCATGGTACAACGCAACGAATACAACGCAATCATACAGCACGGCACCATGACAATGATTCGCAAATCTGCGTTGCTCGAAGTGGGCCGTTGGGGAGAGTGGTGTATTTGCGAGGACAGCGAATTAGGCTTACGCCTTTACGAAGCCGGGTACGATTCGGTCTATTGCAAGGACTCGTTCGGACAGGGGCTCATGCCGGATACGTTTTCGGGTTACATGACACAGCGATTCCGCTGGGTGTACGGAGCGATGCAAATCATCAAACATCATTGGCGGCAATTTTTGCCCGGCAAACAATCCACACTGACCACCGCGCAACGCTATTATTTCATCGCCGGTTGGCTGCCTTGGTTTTCCGATGCGTTGGCGTTACTTTTGACGATTGCCAGCTTGATCATGACGACATTGCTGGTCGCCGATCCGCTACGCAGCGAATTACCGGTCAACGCCTTGTTGCTGCCGACCATCGGTTTGTTCTGCTTCAAAATTTTCCGTACGCTATGGTTATACAAGGCCCGCGTTAACTGTTCGACTCTGCAATCGCTCGGAGCCGCGCTGTCCGGCTTATCCTTAACGCATACCGTCGCTAAAGGCACGCTTCAGGGCTTGTTTACCTCCGGCAAACCGTTCATGCGTACGCCGAAACTCGAAAAGCAAGGCCCTTTCATCGCGGGCCTCGCGACGATCTGGCAAGAGCTCTTGTTGCTGACCTTACTCGGTTTGGCGATTTATTCGATGTCATCAATCGATCACTTCGATAATTTGAGCGGCCGCCTCTGGGTTGCCGTACTCTCGGTGCAAACGGTGCCCTATATAGCGACATTTCTGACCTTGTTATTCAGTATCGCGCCCAATTATTATCCCGGATCGGAAACACAAGCCATCAAGGGTCCGCAAGATAAGGAGTTGTTGTAACCTAAATTCGGCAGTTTAACCATGAAGCGCATGAAGTTTTTTAAAGGCTTGTCCTAAAATTTTGGATATCCTTTTAGGGAACAAAAATGATTTACATAGGCAAAAAAGCCAATGGATTAACTTTTTATTCTTCATGATCTTTATGGTGAAATGCTTTTTCTAGGTTGTAGGATATCAATTACCAGACCGTGCTCGGCTTTCTGCCCTCGCGCCGCCGGACTTTTTTGAGAATCTTCGCGCTCTAATGCATTATTTTCCTTTCGACGACTGGGATCATTTGCTGCGGTTTATGCTTAAAGAGCTCAACGGCGCAATTCCTGGTTTCAGGTATGGTTATAAAATGAGAATGGGTATGTAGGATTTGAAGTATACCTGTCGAGGGGCGCCGTGAAACCATCCATGGGGGCTTAATTGCAGACCCTGCTACCTGACTAAGCCGTCCCTGTAAATATGCGAACTATAAACCCGGGATTATTTTTAAAATCAATAGGCTCAACAAAAAGACTGCTTTATGAGAACATTTAAAACATTAGCCATCATTATGATGTTGTCTTTGGCGTCACCGAGCTTCGCACAAAAGCGTATCGACGAACCCGACGGTCATGATGTTTTGCTCGACGTTATCTTGTTGCGCCCAATCGGCTTTGTCGGCTTAATCGCGGGAACCGTATCGTTTATAGCAACCAGTCCTTTTACGGCCATTGCCACAATACCGAAACCGCATGATGCATTTTCGAAAATGGCGAAGTTCTTAATCGTTAAGCCGGCAAAATACACCTTCGTCAGACAGGCGGGTGATCTCGATTACGAACAAGGATTTCGCGGCAAATAACTTTTCGCTCCTTCCCAAACTCCGGCCTCCCGAGCCCTGCCAGCTAGCCCGACCGATTGAACTTGGTAGCTGTAACCGCTGCAAGCGAAGGAACATTAGCTTCTTTTTCGCTTGTACAGCGAAGCTAGAGCTTCACTCATCCTGAAAACCGGGGTAAGGCCTGACCCCGATCTCGTGTGTGACCGACATTTCCATGATCCAATTTGATGCAAACTGAGCAATGTACGTTACCGTACAGAACTTATCTATTTTTTAAGCGTAAAGTCTAAAGCTGATGAGGCAAAATAGTTTATTCATTAAACACAAACCTGTTAGGGGACTTATGGATATTGAAGTAGGCGGTTTTCTGGGTCTTATTGTGCTTGTACTGAACATCTGGGCCATAATTAGCATTGTAAAAAGTGGTGCTTCAACTGGATCGCAAGTTTTATGGGTGATTTTGATTTTACTGCTGCCCGTTGTCGGTCTGATACTTTGGTGGTTTGCCGGACCGAAAGGGGGTTAACCGACTTGTCGAAGGAAGATAGACGCTGTCAACGCAGTAAGCCGCAATTCGGTTAAAGGGGCTCTTGATAAGTATGTTCTGCATTCGGCGTTATTCATTAAACCTTAACCACTCAAGCCTAGAGGCTCGCAGGAAACAGAGCCGTCGTCAGTGCATTATAAATGTTGTTTCGTCATTTTGGAGGTTCCGGCAATACAGGCGGCGTAATATCAATGTAGGTTAAGAAGCTTTCCCAAAGCTCGTGGGTTCTTTGTTGCGTAAGCCTGGCTTTACACAAAATCGCCATATTACTCCGAATGCTGCCATCACGCCATTTCGTAAAAACCGCGTTGCAATGCGCCTCCCGGTAGGCTTTCCATTGCTCTTGAGACGAAGCTATCGCATCAATGAGTTTGAAGTCATCGGCATAATGCTGGCTGCTTGCGTTTAGATACTTAGCCAATTCGATTTCAGCACGTTCAAGATCGATCATCGCGCAATGACTAACTTCGATAGTGGTCATCGCCTGATCACAATCGATTGGATCATCAGACGCAGTCACTGATAACGAAAACGCGACCAAGGCCGCGCCAAAAAACTGATTATTCATTGCTTGAACCCTAAAAATCGTTGTTGTTTATTTGCAGAAAAAAGGGGTCAGGTTGATTTTTAGATTTATCTGACCCCCCATAAGCGCCAACTTAAGGAAGGAACGCGTCATTCCGCCAGGAATTGGCGGAATCCAGGGCCAAGGATGGCAATGCGTAGCACCACATCCATGTAACATGGATATCAACACCCCATACCGATATGATGAATAAAGCCATAAACGCACCGCTAAGTTAGCGCTTATGATCTGCCCTCCCCCTTTACCGACCCCCTTTTTCCTTTTTATGGACTTGATTTATCTTTATAGAAATATTGCCGTCCTTGGCATTCTAGGTTTTTTATCAAGAAAGACCGGAGTTTTCGATACTATTCATTGATAGCCCACTGCTTACAGTAACTCAACTCATGAATTGTCTTCAGAATCGGCGGTTTTTTCACAACCAAGCCAGCGGTAGACCAATCCGGCAAGGCCCGCGCCAATGATGGGCGCAACCCAGAACAACCAGAGTTGCGCGACCGCCCAATCGCCTACAAAAATAGCGACTGCGGTACTGCGAGCCGGATTGACCGAGGTATTCGTAACCGGGATGCTGATTAGATGGATGAGCGTGAGACCCAACCCGATTGCAATCGGAGCAAAGCCTGCCGGCGCCCGTCTATCGGTTGCACCGAGAATGATGATCAGAAACATGAAAGTCATGACTATTTCGGTAGTCAATGCTGACGCCAAACTATAGCCGCCGGGCGAATGCTCCCCATAACCGTTCGAAGCGAACCCACCGCTTACATCGAATCCCGCTTTACCTGTCGCGATAATATAGAGCACGACCGCCCCGAAAATTCCGCCTAACACTTGCGCGGCGATATACGGCCCGAGTTCTCCGGCCGAGAAGCGTCCGCCGGACCACAGGCCGATCGAAACGGCGGGATTAAGGTGACAGCCTGAAATATGACCGATGGCATAGGCCATGGTCAATACTGTTAAACCGAAAGCAAAGGAAACACCGGTAAGACCGATGCCTACTTCGGGAAAAGCTGCGGCAAGCACTGCGCTCCCGCAACCGCCGAGAACCAGCCAGAACGTACCGATGAATTCGGCGCCTAATTTTTTTGATAGTGTCATGATTAAATCTCCCCGGACTGCTTAAAAGCTTATTGTTAATATTGTTATGAGTCCTACTACTTCAAGATACTTGCCGCGGATTTTCTCCTATGTGAACGAGTTGGAAGAAATATAGCAAAGTTTATGTTAGCGGACTTGTAAAATTAACGCATCGAGTACGAAAATATCGTGTGGCCACTAACAAATAGCAAGCATCATGAAAATATTCATTCCGACCATTTTTGCCTTGCTGCTCTGCTGCCCCGCCCTCAGCGCCACGTTGTCGGTCGGCCCAGAGCGTGTCTTGAAACGGCCCAGCGATGCGGCAAGAATCGCCAAGAGCGGAGACACGGTGGTCATCGATGCCGGCGACTATTCGGGCGATGTCGCAGTTTGGCGGCAACATCGGCTAACATTACGCGGCTCCGACAAGCGGGCGCGTCTTCAGGCCAACGGAAAGTCCGCCGAAGGCAAAGCCATTTGGGTCATCAAGGGTAATAATGTCGTTGTCGAGAATATCGAATTTTCCGGCGCGGCTGTCGCAAGTTTAAATGGAGCCGGCATACGCTTTGAAGGCACGCATTTGACGGTTCGCAATGCGCATTTTCATGATAATCAAATGGGGATTTTAACCGGCTCGAATCCGCGTAGCGATATCTTGATCGAAGGATCCGAGTTCAATGACAATACGGTCGATTACCACCGGCACGGCAAGCTTGGACACAATATTTATATCGGCGCTATTCGCCGCTTTACACTGCGCAATTGTTACGTTCACGACGCCCAAACCGGACATAATGTTAAATCGCGGGCGCAGGAAAATTATCTGCTTTACAACCGCATTACCGACGAGCACGGCGCGTCGAGTTATTTGATCGATCTACCGAACGGCGGCGATGCTTTCATTATCGGCAATGTGCTGCGGCAAAGCCCCGGCTCTGATAATTGGACGGCCATTGCCTATGCCGGCGAATATAACCGGAGCAATCCGGATCAAAACCTCTATGCGGTGAACAATACTTTCGTCAACGATCGCAGCAGAGGCGTGTTCATTCACAATCACGGAAACGCCGAAGTGGTATCGATCAATAATTTACTGGTCGGTAACGTTATTCCGCTGCAAGGATCCGGGCGGCAACGCCATAACCTGAGGACTGAGGGTGGCGGTTTTGTCGATCGTGACGCTTTCAATTATCGCCTTTTGCCCGGCTCTCCCGCGATAGGAAGAGGCACCGCTCCGGGCATGAGCTCTAGCGGCGTTTCGCTTCGTCCGGAATTTCAATATCGCCATCCGCTGAGCCGAGAAAAGCGTCGGGAACGAGACCCGATCGATATCGGCGCTTTTGCATTTGACGGTGGATTATAAAACCGTCAAGACATAAACTTGTTCTTGCAAACGACTTAGGCCTCTTTCCCGAAAGCGAGGCTCTTTAGACAATATGTCTTCGGTGTGCAGTAAATCGATCCGGCACCAATCTCGATATAGCATTTCTACTTCTTGGTATTGCACGCTGAACGGCGGCCCGTCCATTTCTTGCTGCGGATAATCGAATGCTACTAATAATATTTTCGTTCCGGTTTTAAGCAAGCGTTTCATATGCGCCGCATAATCCGCGCGCATCTCCGGCGGCAACGCAACGAGCGAGGCCCGATCATAAACGGCATCAACACCCGTTAAATCGTCCTCTCTCAGGTGAAAAAAATCGCCGCAATAAATGCACAGATCATCGTTTTCCCACACTTCGAATTTGTCTTTATGCCCTGCGGTTGCCGGTACTTTGTTCTCGGTGAAAAACGCGTTGACCGCCAAGGGACTCAATTCGACGCCGATGACTCGATAGTTTTGCGCGAGCAGCCACAGCATATCGTTACTCTTTCCGCACAACGGCACGAAGACCCGGCTTCCCGCTTCGATATGCAATGCCGGCCAATATTGTTCTAAATGCGGATTGATGCTTTCACTATGAAAACCGATCTGATTTTGTTGCCAGCGTTCAAGCCAGAATTCTTGATGCATAGTTTCTCACGCTATTTATTCCCTTTTGATCGAAAAACCGTCGAAGAAATATAAGGTATGGGATGTGTCTATCGAGGGCCGCCGTGAACCACACCCCATACCTTCATAAAGTTAGCTATTTTTTGAGTACAATGGGAGTAACCGTTCATTGGTTTCAATCATTCAACACAGCTTCGCATAAAGCGGGCAACTCCGGCGCTTTGGCCGGAGCCGCCGGTGCTGCGGGCGTTTTCGCTTCGGCGGTAAACCACCAGTCGAGCGTTGCATCGCAGCCGTCGCCTTTAGATATTGGCTCTTGGCTTCGGCAATCGGGGTTGCTTTCCGGGCATTTCAAGCGCACATGGAAATGATCGTGATGCCCCCACCACGGGCGAATCTTTCCGAGCCAATCACGTTCTGCCGAATTTTCGCACAGATGCCGTTTGATCGCGGCATTGACGAAAATCCGTTCGACTTCCGGCATGCGCGCCGCCGTTTCGAGTATACGGTCATGGCGTTGCGTCCACTGAGTATCATCGATGCGGTCGATGGCAGTCCTTACCACTGACGGAGCGCTCCATTTTTCCCGCTCTTCCATCGTCAATGAACGCAAGGTAGCCTTGTGCGATATTAAATACCAGATATCGACATCGAGACCGGTTTGATGACTACGGTGTCCAGTCAAAGTCGGGCCGCCGCGAGGCTGCCCCAAATCGCCTATCAATAGAGTTCCCCAGCCTTGCGCCATCGCTTCGCGCCCCATGTTTTCGATGAATTGAATCAAATCGGGATGGCCGTAATAACGTTTGCGCGACAAACGCATCACTTGATACCCTTCCCCCCTGAACGGCAACGATATCGCCCCACGAATACACCCGGCCGTATAGTCGCCAATGCTTTGCGCAATATCGCGGACCGGCGCAGGTTCGCTGACCTTGGCCCATTTTTGTAGGGCGGGATTGGCTGCGGCAATTGTCGCACTTGTCAATAATGAAATGATGATCAATAGCTTTTTCATGGTTACCGATTTGGATGAGCGACTGGCGAATACTGCGAAAGGAATCATTTCATGCCCGCAACATCAATCATCATTTTCCATGCTGCTCGTATAGAGCGCTCGTTGACGTATGAAGTATTCCTGTAAATAACCATTGAAACGACGCACTGCAATCGACCGTGGCTGCAGCGAAGTGAATTCTTGCATCGGGATATCCTCGCCAACGTGCATTGCAAGATGAAAGCGCCGGTGGGGAATTTGATACCATTTTTCGGCCTTGGTCAGCGTACTGGGGTAGCAAGACATCGTCACCGGCGTCACGATTGTTTGTGCTTTTAATGCGATGCTGGCCGCGCCGCGTTGAAACCGGTAGGGTTTGCCGGGCACCGAGCGGGTGCCTTCCGGAAATATGATCATCGTGCCGCCCGACTGCAGGCGTTGTACGCATTCGTCTATCATGGTTTCGGGGTCGCCGTTACTAATATAGCCGGCATTGAGGATCGGCCCCCGCATGAACGGGTTGCGCCACAGACTGGCCTTGACGATGCAACTGGCTTGGCTGATTCTGCTGATCAGAAAGACAATATCGACCAATGTCGGATGATTGGCGACGATCAATTGTCCGGGCCTATTGAGTTTTTCCAGCCCTTCGATCTCGTAGGTCATCACGCCGATTCGATGCATCAGGCCGATAAATGCGTAAAAACTGTAATGAACGACTTTTTGGCCCCGGCGGATCTTACTCTGGTGAGTTCCTGGAATGATCGACAACACCGGAAAAACTAATACCCATAACAAGAATCCGCCGGCGCCGAAGGTAAAAAAACTGAACCCGGTACCAAACAAGCGCCAATAATAATTCAGCCGCTTTATCTGAGGTTGATGGTTTTTCGTTATTCGGTTTAATGTCCGGCCGACGCTTTGAATCATTATCAAACGGGTTTATTGTGTACGAAAATTCGGGCCCGAAGTGCCAGCAGTTTAGGCAACTGCCAAGATCCGGCCCGGTTATGCCGTGTTTCGAAACAAGCCATCGTCCGAGATGATATTTGGCGATTTAGGTATAAACCCGCAAGAAATTGTTTCCGGCAAGGTATGCATTGCGCTCTCCGTTTATACGCGCTATTGTCTTCCGCGCCGGTGCGCTCATCGTTATACATAAACCGTAGATATACCTTTCGCACTTCAAATTTCGGCAGTGCCTGAGGAGGCGCCAGGGTGTGCGGCAAAGGCTTTGCCAGCATGGAGCTGGCATAGAGCCTACAGGGATGTATTCACGGCGTCCTTTGACGGACACCCTGGCGCCGAATTTTGATCTGCGATGGGTATAGCATCTTGCCATCTTAGCCAATGTGCCCCGATACCATTAATTAATTGTCACCAGGCGCTCCCCGCTTCGACATCGCGATCAGGGGATCGCTCCCACAAGGCATCCGGCCCTCTTGAGAGAACGATACGTGGGGTATTTTTTATGCGAGTCGGCCTTATGTCCCCGGCACATTATTAACCATGGTGCCGAGATAGTCGACGAATTCGGTTAAAAACACAATCAATTCATCGATTCTATCTTTCAAATCATGCAAGAAATCGCGGTGATGATGATGTTCCTCGACGTAGAACGACAGCCCCATATAGATCGTATTCGAACCCATTACGATCATGATCAAGGCCGCCGTTTTCAACATCAAGCCTCTGAAATGCGCACTCATCTTACCGAATGCGACACTGATGAACAACATCATCGGTAGCGTTCCGGCACCGAAAGTCAGCATCAACAATCCGCCCTCGGCAATGCTTGTCGCGGATGTAGCCTTAACGGCCATTGCAAACGTCAATGGGCACGGCATCAAACCGTTCAACAGCCCGGCAATCAGCGCGCCGACGACCGGTCCCTTGGTGCTGGCGGATGCATAGCCCTTGCGCAACACATTCATCGGAATCAATCGAATCGAGCCTTGAAACGGTATCCAACCGAGAATACCCAAAGCCAAAATAATCACCACGGCGCCGATCACCATTTGCAACAAGCTTTGCAATTTGCCGAACAGACCGCTCGAAACCAACACGACGCCGAGCGAGGCTGCGGCAAAGCCGACCATCGTATAAACGAAAATGCGCGCGAGTTGATAGGCGAAATATGGGAGATAGCTTCTGGACGGTCCTGATTTCATGAAGTAACCGGAAACCAATGCGCCGCACATTCCCAAACAATGTCCGCTGCCCAACAATCCGGCCATGAACGCCAGACTGTAGTCGAAACCGCCGGCCGCAGCAATGTGATGCATGCCGTGATCCATTGTCGAATGATCCATCTTAAATCCTATTTTTTACCCAAGCGCAACGAATTGACGATCACCGACACCGAACTCAGCGCCATCGCCGCAGAGGCGATCATCGGATTAAGCTTACCCAAGGCCGCGACCGGAATCGCGATCGTGTTATAACCGAACGCCCAAAACAAATTTTCCTTGATAATGCGAATCGTATCGGTGCTCAGCTCGATTGCATCGGTCACTTTGGTAATATCGCCGCTGACCAGCGTCATATCGGCCGACTCGATCGCGATATCGGTACCGCTGCCTATCGCAAAACCGACATCGGCCGCCGCCAGTGCCGGCGCATCATTGATGCCGTCGCCGATCATACCGACATGGCGACCTTGTTGTTGGAATTCGTGGATAATCGCCAATTTATCTTCGGGCTTGGCGTTTGCGACAACCGTTTCGATACCGACTTTTGCAGCTATATAGTTAGCCGTTTTTTCGGTATCGCCGGTCACCATCAGCGTATGTACGCCCATTTTATTCAAGCGCGCGATTGCTTTGGCCGCTTGTGGTCGAGGCTTATCGGCAATACCGAAAACCGCCGACTCCTTGCCGTTTATCGCCATAAACACGGGCGTCTTTCCTTGCCCGGCATATTCGCCGGCCGCTTTCGATAAGGCATCGATCGAAACACCTTGATCAACCAACCACCCTCTATTGCCCAATAATAAATTTTGCCCCCCGACTTCGGCTAGAATGCCTCGTCCGGTTTCGCTCTTGAAATGACTGCATTCCTGTAGGACCATCGAACGTTCTTTGGCATAGTCGACAATCGCTTTACCGAGAAAATGCTCCGAATTGTTTTCTGCCGACGCAGCCAATATCAGAACTTCCTCATCGTCTACTCCGGAAATATTGAGCCACTCGCTGACTTTCGGTTTACCTTCGGTAATCGTGCCTGTCTTATCGAACACGATCGCATTGAGCTTGGCCGCCAGTTCCAGACTTTCGCCGTTGCGGATATAAACACCTTCGCGCGCAGCACGCCCTGTACCCACCATGATTGCTGCCGGAGTCGCCAAGCCTAATGCACAAGGGCAAGCAATCAATAGCACGGTAATCGCATTACCGAATGCATGAGCGAACGGCGCGCCAACCAGCAACCAGCCGCCCATCGTCAAGCCTGAAAAAACTATGACCGACGGCACGAACACCGCCGAGATTTTATCGACCTGTTTCTGAATCGGCAATTTGGAGGCCTGAGCCTGATCGACCATGTGTACGATACCGGCCAGCACGGTGTCCATACCGACCGCAGTCGCACGTATCTTCAATACGCCGCTGCCGTTGACGCAGCCGCCTATCACTTTTTGACCGACTTCCTTGACGACCGGTAAACTTTCCCCTGTCACCATCGCTTCGTCGACGGTCGAAACGCCATGAATCACTTGGCCGTCGGTCGGTATTTTTTCCCCCGGACGCACCAACAAAATATCGTCGATTGCGATATCGTCGACATCGATCGAGATTTCTTCGCCATCGCGCAACAACGTTGCGGTTTGCGGCTGCAAATCGACTAATTTTCGGATCGCCTCTCCGGCCTTGCCCTTTGCATTTTCTTCGAGATAGCGCCCCAACAAGACAAAGGTAATGATCGCGGCGGCCGCTTCGAAATAAATATGACCTCTGTTTCGAAATAATGCCGGCAAACTATAACCGTATGCGGAACCGACGCCCAACGCGATCAATGAATCCATGTTGGCGGCTCGGTGTTTCGCCAAACGAAAAGCCTTGCTGAAAAACTGCCGGCCGGACCAAAATACGACGGGCGTCGTCAAACCGAATTGCAGCCAATGCAGCCAGCGCGACGACGGCATGCTCATGCCGACTGCGACGACGGGCAGGCTCAAAATACCCGACCAGACGAAACGACGACGCGCCTCCACGATACGTTGGTGTTCTTTTTCAATCAGAATTTTGCGTTGCGATAAGGTATCCATCGCATAGGTTTTGTAACCGAGCGACGCCACTCTTGCACCGACTTCGTCCTTATCGAGCTGCCCATGGACGGTTAAAGTTTCGGTGCCGAAATTGACGCTGGCATGTTTGATCGCCGGATCGCGCTTCAGCACCATTTCGATTAGCAAAGCGCAGGACGCGCACGTCATGCCTTCGACGGCAAGATCGACTTCTTGCAGCGGACCGTCAAAGTCTTTCTTTCTTGCTTGGCGATCGATGCTTTGTTTATGAGCGATATTACCGAGTACCGCATCGATCAAAATCAGTAAATTCTTTTTCGGAAGGCTAGCCGGGTCAAATTCGATCACGACCGAACCCAGCGAGAAAACCGAGCGAACCGCTTTGATTTCCGAGCGCTTTTTTAGCAGGATTTCAAAAATATAACCTCGTTCTTGGTCTTTTTTTAGTATTGGAGATTCGATCCGAATGCGCCGGGATAATTGATGAACTAGCCGGAAGTTTTTAAAAGTCACGCTTTGGGAATCCATATCGATTTAGACGGTAATATCAGGCCAGTGAATAACAACAAATACTGCGATTTGAAAATTATGCCGCACAAGGCGGCATAGAAATAAAGAATTTATTTTTTACGTGACCGTATCAATAAATAAAACATATAGAAGATCGCCATCCATTCATAACGATATTTGAATGGCTTCACGATCCATTGCTGGGTAATGTGCTGCCAATGCAACTTGATCAGAAACAGCACTAAAATATCGTTTAAAAAGTCGATAACGGCTTTTTCAGGATCGTTTAAAAAAGCTTTGGGTTTTTTTAAACCGATTTTTCCGACGACTTTAGCGGCATGTACCGTATCTTTGGCATCGGTGTATTTTCGTTTAAACCAATTGAGAGGACCCGGTTTAGCTTTATTACTAATGGCTCGTACTTTCCATAGCCTCGATTTGGCTATAGGCTTCGGATTAAAAAGCCCAGTTTTCTCAATCTCGGCTAGGATTTGATACAACTGCTTGACCAGCGATTCGAACTCGCAAATCGTTTCTTGAAAACGTATCGATAATTTTTGTTGTCGCCGATATAGCACGACCCGATAAACTCCGTCGAGTTCAAGCAATTTTTCGGTCAACGCTTTAGCCGCAGCGGAATCGCAGGCTTCCGAGGGAATTTGAAACCTGACATGTCCGTTCTCCCGATAACGCAACACAAAACTTCTTTGGATAGCCATAATTCAAACATTGCCTTAGTAGAAACAAAAACGGGCGTTCCGACAAATCAGTACAGAACACCCGTTAAATACTCCGCATAAACAAATTCGCGGATTTCTATTCGACCCTTTTATTGATTAGTGCAGTCACTATCTCTTATATCCTTATCGGCGTCGAATAAAATAATCATGCCATAACAAAATATGACCGAAGTATAACAATAATTCATCTATCCAGGATGAATCGACTTCAGCTTCGACCTATAAGCTATTATTCTTTTGTTTCTGCAACGATATCTTCTAAATTCTCTTTTTGTTGCAAAACAAAATCTTTTCCGGCATCGACCACTTTCGTGGTTCCCGAAATAATTTCCTTACGATATTTATAGATCACGTAACCGGCGGCTACACCTAAGCCGAAAACCAATAACGGATGCTTGGCCGCTTTACCGAGCAATTTGCTTCCGCCTTGAACCGTTGCAGAAGCCATCGAACCTTTAACAATTTCTTTAGACATGGAATTCATCCCCTGTTGTGCGGTTTTGCCGTGCACATGTTTCATATAGTCTTTTCCTTAATTATTCAATTTAATGATAGAAGTTAGGCTTACTCGGATTTTTCGGATTCAGGTAGAATTTGATCCTCGTGCAGCATCTGATAAATTCCTTTACATCCTTCACAACAAAAATCTTTATCACCTTCTTTGGTTTTCAACTTGAACCCCGGCGTCTCCACCGTTAAACCACATAAATCACAAGCTTTTTTGGTATCGTTCATTCTGAATTCTTGATTTGATTTCATTTCCTAACGGCGGATATTAGCAAAATAAATTTTACACAACAAGCGCTTACTCTAAGAGCTAAAGCAAGCTCATGAGAATTAATGACAATTTAATTTAACAAAGAAAGTTGTTTGATAGGAAAAGTATAGAACGGGCTGAGAACCAATCATAAAATACCCATCGTAGAACAAAATTCGGCGCCGGAGTGTCCGTTAAAAAACGCTCCGGCACCGAAATTTGACTAGCAAAGGGAATAATTACGAAGCGGCCGTTTTTGTCGATGATCGATAAGCGCCGCTCGCGGCACGATTTGATGCTTTCATTAACGCGATTCTTAATGCACCAGTCAAGCTTGCACCCAAGCCTAACCGCATTGCCAACGCCGGCAACACTATCATGGATGCTACAGCCAAACCGGCACCCACTAACAGGGCGCCATTGTTATCAAAATTGACTTCATTTTCCACACGCGCTAAATCTTGACTCATTTTTTTTACCTCTGCAGACAATTAAGCAATTAACTCAATGCTATAAACATAAGCAGAATGAATGCCAACTTATAACTATTTGTTTTTATTATAAATAATAAATACGGAAGAGGCGGTCAATAAAAAAATAGGTTAAATAACACAGTTTTATTGTGTCATTTGACCTATTTTTAGAAACAGACTGTTTCATTTCCGATCAAAATGTCGACAGGTCTTCTTTTTCTCATTGCGGAGCGTGTCGTTCGAGGCAAGCCAGTTTTTGTATTGCGGATACAGGAATACTCTGCGCCGACATCAGGTACGCGTAGCGTACCCTAAAATTCACTTTGAATAGTTAGGAATATGTACAAAGTATACCTTTCGCACTTCAAATTTCGGCGATGCTTAAGGAGGCGCCGGGGTGCTCGGCAAAGGCTTTGCCAGCATGGATGCTGGCATAGAGCCTACATGGACGTATTCACGGCGTCCTTTGACGGGCACCCCGGTGCCGAATTTTGATCTACGATGGGTATAACTTATACAAGTAGTAGGCTTTGTGGCGGCTTGGTGACTCGCTTGACAGGACGTCGTGAATACGTCCATTTAGGCTTGACGGCGGAATCTGATTGCCATGGATGGCATGAATGCAGATTTTGCAGGAGCAAAAATCTGCCCTGCCGCCGACACCTGTCAATCGAGCCACCAACCCCCCTCCTTCAACAGTTGTCTAATTTATTTCATGCTCGTTCCTTAAGCGTTTCCGGTAGTGACAGGAGTTTTCAACTTTTACCGCATACAGAACCTAATAAATGTAGCGCCTATGAACTAAGTCATTGAATTATATAAGCTAGATTCATAGTAATGAAAGAACACACCGTTATCGCATACAATATTAATAAACAGCAATTCCCAGTTTGAGCAGTTTCGCCGATTTTAGGGTGTGGGGTATGCCTGTCGAGGAACGCCGTAAACCCATCCATGGGGGCTTGGCGGCAGCTCGAACGCCAAGGATGGCGTGTAGTAGGGCAATGCAGGAGCAATTGCCGAGGAGCAAAAATCTGCCCTGCTGCCGACATCCTCGCCAAGCATACCCCACACCCTTTTTGATCTCCAAATTGGGAATTGCTGATTAATAAACCCATTATTTTTTTCCATAAACTATGCCGCATTTACTATTTTCACTCAGAGGGGTACCAGAAGACGAAGCCGAGGAAGTTCGCGAACTTCTAAGCGAACATTCGATCGACTTTTATGAAACGTCGGCAGGTAACTGGGGAATTTCGATGCCGGCTTTGTGGCTTAATGATCAAACCCAACTCCAACAAGCACAAATCCTACTGCATCAATATCAAAAGCAGCGGGCGCTGAGTCAGCGAGCATTGTACGAACAACTTAAAAAAGAAGGCAAAGCACCAACACTTTTAGGCAACCTTAAGCATAATTCTATCCGCTTGTTGGTTTATCTTGCCGCTATCGCATTGGTACTTTATGCATCTGTAAAGCTGATTTTCGAATTCGGCTTTACAGTGCCTTGAGCGGTCATTTGGGCATTCGCCTCGAAACATGAATATAAAAGCCTTGCCATCCCTGCACTGGATTTCGCCGATTCCTACCGGAATGCAGCGTTTTTCCTTAAAGTTTGGCGCTATGGCAAAACGCCTTATTAAAACTGTGTTAAATAACACAGCTTTAATAAGGCTGAAATATAATTTCTTCGGTGTAATTCTGCCCGGCATCCTTACATTAAACGTATTCCATGGCATTGGCATTAGTCGCCATTCAATCATCAATCCCAAAAGCCGCGAATAAGCTTTGCAAAAACGACTACTTTTAACTCGACGCCTAGCTCCGTTCCTAGGTCAACAACTTACACGATCGGAATACACTTTTTGCTTGGCCCTTTGCGAAACATTGTTAAGAATATTGATACGCGCTTCATCATCTACCACCCCCCAAGATTTGATTTCTTCGAGCGTGCGATAGCAACCTAAGCAAACATCGGCGTCGTCGAGACAGCAATTACCGACACAAGGGGAGTCTACGCGTTTATGCTGAATCATTTGAGTTTTACCGCAGTTCCATAAGCCATGATTTCGGACGCATTGGCCATGATCGCACTGGTCGTAAACCGAATATTAATCACAGCATCGGCGCCGCGACGCTGTGCTTCTGTCACCATTCGTTCAATGGCAAGGTCCCTAGCATCGGCTAACATTTCAGTGTAGCCTTTAATTTCACCGCCAACCAATCCTTTTAAAGCCGCCATGAAATCGCGCCCTACATGCTTTGATTGCACAATATTACCCACTACCACGCCCAAGTTTTCAGTAATCTCTCGTCCCGGCACATCCGGTGTTGTTGTAAAAATCATTGTTAATTTTCCTTTTTAAATAAAAGCCTAGGCCCGCCGCTTACAAACGGGCATAAAACTAGATCAGCATGCCGCCGTTGATTTTATACCATCCGGTAAGGCGGCATCTGAATCGACTCGATGCACCGACCGGTCATCGTTATCAACCCGATATAACGATCATCGCCCGACGCCGAGAATTCAAATTCGAAAGAACGCATCAACCTTAACTTACCGAATTCATCTCTTTTAAACGTCATCCGACTTAATGCGACACAATCGTCCAACATTTGCACATCCATATCCGCACAGTGTTTTCTTGCGGCCAGATAAGCATATTCTCTAATCGACAAAGCATCCGACCAACAGAAAAGAACTACAATCAATAAAAAAATCAGAAGCACTTCAACTTGCATCGGTCGCCCCTAAAATTGCGTATTAGTGTAAAGATCGAGTGATTCCTCTAATACGACCTAACAATCGGTGCAATCTATCCGAATTTTATTGGCTTAGCAAACGAGACGTTTATCTTTCGCCCATGAAACTACGGTATTAGCTAATGAAAGCAGTGGAGTTTTAGCCGAAACGTTTTTACTTCTAGAGAGGCATTATTATGAACTCATTGCAAAAAATTTTATTGATCCATCATCATATAAAGCCGAAACAACTGCATGGCGCACAAGAATCGGCGCAACAATACGGCATCGAACTCGAACCTCTTTTATTGAACGATTTTTTGCTTAATCCCAAAAAACAACTTAATGGAAGACACCATCTAGTGAGCCTGCTGGAAAGCGCAGATCTTTCTTTGTTACTCAACCAGGCGCATCGATACCACTTCAGTATAGGACTGCTGCCCGCACATAAATCGTCAATCGTCTGCCGCCTTTTCAACATTCCGACCCAAATCGAGAAAGCGTTACCGCTTGCCATCTCGCCAAATAAGGCTATCGATCTCGACTTGTTACTGTGTAATGACGAGGCCGTTTTGTTATCGGTGATGGTCGGCTATGTACCTTTTTTTAATTTTCGCCAACAATATTACGAACGGCAATCCTTGTTAAGAAGATTAATTCATCTCATCAAAAATGCCGCTAGCCTTACCCGCCTGAAACCATTCGATTTGAGCATTGCCACCGAAAAACGCGATCAAATCAAAACTGCGGTCACCGGTGTATTAATCATTGAAAACGATATCGAAGCGTTTGCGGCTAACTTGGTCAACGAAACGATATCATCTCAAGACAATAAGCTATCGGCCATGCTGGTCGCGCCTTGTTCAACTGTCGATTATCTGTTTTTTTTGCTGGATTGTTTTTATTATAAAAACCGAACAGCCGCAAGACTTCCTAAAGCGGTTAGCTATATCAAAACCCGCGAACTCACACTGAGCACTTCGAAGAAATTGGATTATTGGATAGACGGGCGCCCCTGTAAAGCAGAAACATTGTTTTTCAAATGCATACCGGACAGCATTAAGATCATTGTCGGCGAACAATTCAAATTCGTCCATGATACCCATGAGGCAGAAAAGGAAACTCTAAAAATCAATAACCTACCTCAAAACGAAGTGCGTTTGCAGCGTTTGCGGAAAAAAGTCCCATTTTTTTCGGTTGCGCAGGAAGACGACTTTAAGGACCTGTTCCTAATGCTCAAGGAAAATGCCCAACTCTCCGGGCCGTTTTTGGTATTGATGGTGCTGAGCAGCATGCTGGCGACATTCGGTTTATTTTTAAACAGTGCACCGGTCGTGATTGGTGCAATGATCCTAGCACCACTAATGGCGCCGATCGTGTCGCTATCGATGGCTATTTTGCGTAATGACCGCAAACTGTTTAATAATGCGATTTGGGTGTTTTTAATTGGCCTTATAGCCGCCATTGCGGTATCGGCTTTAACAACGCTAATATTGCCTTACGAAAAGATCACTGAAGAAATCCACGCCCGATTGCAACCGAGTTTATTGGACCTCGGTGTCGCAATCGTATCGGGTATGGCCGCCGCCTATGCTCACGCCAAAGAAAACATACTGAAAAGCCTTCCCGGCGTGGCGATTGCCGTTGCGCTAGTTCCACCACTTTGCGTAATCGGTATCGGCTTAGCTTGGCACGATTGGGTAATTGTCAGCGGCGCCGGCTTATTATTTCTGACTAACTTTGCCGGAATCGCCATGACCGGCGCGCTAACGTTTCTGTTTTTGGGCTTTTCCACCGTAATTCGCATTAATTGGGGCCTTGGGTTCTCGCTGCTATTAATCGCGTTGGTGAGCATTCCACTCTACGATTCGTTAATGACCGATATTAACCATGGCCGAATTACCTCAGCCGTCGGAAGCCAGACTTATATGGTCAATGGCAAAACTATTCAGCTTGATGACGTCAGGGTCATTTCGGCCGGCGACACCCTTTGCCTTTCAGCTGTATTGGGCAGCTCCGAAAACATTAGCTCACAAGACGTTGAAGTGCTTCGAATCGATATCGAAAAACTCCTTGATCAACCGGTTAAGATTGAAGTCACATTGAAAATTATTAGTTCGGCATATAATCACCCGTAATTTTTTAAATTATCAGTTATCATGTCTAACTCCTCTCCCTTCCAACGCGCTAGAGAAGCTCCGAACCTTCCTACCGGTACGGTCAAATTTATCCTGTACTGTATTAGCAGTTTCCCGGGTCTATTGACGTTAATGTTAATTCTCGAGACCGGACAGGCGGCATGCAATATTCTGGTGCCTTATGCAGTCAAGGCCATTATGGATGGCGTCGCTTCATTGACCGGGGACACCGGCCCGGTACTGAAAACATTGCAACAACCATTGCTATTGCTGGCAGGCTTGGCTTTGGCCGAGATCATCTTCAGTCGAACCAGCGGTGCATTGCTGATTATTATCGGACCTCGTTTGCGGCAAAGAACAACACAAAAACTTTTTGCTTATTTGCAGTATCACTCGGTTAGCTACTTCGGCCACCACTTTGCCGGAGCGCTGGCGCATCGCATTAGCGAAACCGCGATCAGTGTCAATCATACAACGTGGTCGGTTTTGTGCGAATTTTGGCCAATTACAATAACCTTTAGCGTGTCGATTTTTTTATTGCTAGGGGTTCATCAGGGTTTGGGGCAATACGTTGCAAGCTGGGTACTGGCCTATATTGCCATTTCTTATTGGCTTGCCACCCGCTGTCAGCATTACGCAAAAAGTTACGCCGCGACTCGCAGTCAGGTCAACGGCAAAATCGTCGACGCGGTCAGCAACATGCTTAACGCAAAGTTGTTTGCCCGGCTCGATTACGAACGCCGTTATTTGAATGAATATTTGGAAACCGAAGTTCGGGCCGGACGCCGCACATTTTGGTATATGGAACGGGTCCGTTGGTTTCAATTCATTGCCGCCGCCGCACTCAAGATCGGCACGGTCTACTATGCGCTCACACTTTGGGAAGGCGGCATAATCAGTGTCGGCGATTTTACAATGAGTATTGCCTTGGCGTTATTGATTATCAGCGATGCCCGTAATCTAACACGACGTTTTTTAGAGTTTTTCGAATATGTCGGCAATGTTGCCAACGGTATCGATACCATCGTTCGTCCTCACGAAATTGTCGACAAACCTGAAGCTACACCTCTAATCGTGACACATGGCAGGATCGAGTTCCGTCATGTTCGTTTCGGTTACGATCCCTCGCAACCGGTTTTCGAAGACTTGAACGTCATCATCGAACCGGGGCAACGGGTTGGTTTAGTTGGTTTTTCCGGGTCCGGAAAATCGACCTTTGTCGCGCTAATGCTGCGCAATTACGAGCCTCAAGACGGAGCGATTCTAATCGATGATGTCGATATTGCTGGCGTATTTCAAGATTCCTTGCATGAACAGGTCAGCCTGATTCCTCAGGATCCGAGCTTGTTCCACCGCAGCCTCAAAGAAAATATCGGTTACGGCAAACTGGATGCGGAGGATGCGGAAATCATTGGCGCAGCTGATCTCGCTCACGCCGACGAGTTTATCAAAGACATGAAAGAAGGTTACGATGCCCTGGTAGGAGAACGCGGCGTTAAGCTGTCCGGCGGACAGCGTCAGCGCATCGCCATCGCTCGCGTCATGCTGAAGGATGCGCCGATTCTTATTCTTGACGAAGCCACATCCAGTTTGGATTCGGTCACTGAAAAAACCATTCAGGAAAATCTCGACCGAGCCATGGGCCGTAAGACCGTCATCGCCGTTGCGCATCGTTTATCGACGATCGCCCATCTCGACCGCATTTTGGTCTTCGACAACGGCCGAATCGTCGAGGACGGCAGCCATAATGAATTACTGGATCGAAAAGGATTTTATCATCGGCTTTGGTCAATGCAGGCAGGAGGCTTTTTGCCGGAAGAGGCGGTTAGCGGTTAGCGGTTAGCGGTTAGCGGTTAGCGGTTAGCGGTTAGCGGTTAGCGGTTAGCGGAATAGTTTAAACCGCCTTTGTCGTTGAACAAGCGGAGAAAATTGTTCTGACAATCATTGCTTTACTAAGCGACGGTTCGATCTATATAGGTGTGCGATAGATCACTTTACAGACTAGCCTAGCAAAAACTAACAAAACGGTCGTGAAAAAAGTTAAAATGAGCGGCTTTTAACTCTCCGCGCACTTTCAAGCTGGATAACTATTATGTTAAGCAAATATAACACCGATGACTTAAGAATCAGTGAAACGAAAGAAGTCATCGCGCCTGTTGCAGTACACGAAGAACTGCCGATGAATGAACTCGCGGCGACTACGGTGCTGCAAACGCGCGCCGAAATTCATGACATATTAACCGGAGATGACGACCGCTTGTTAGTCGTGATCGGCCCGTGTTCGATTCATAATCCGGAAGCGGCGATCGAGTATGGAAAAAGACTCAAAACGATCAAAGACGAATTGAACAAAGATCTTCTGATCGTAATGCGGGTTTATTTCGAAAAGCCCAGAACGACGGTCGGCTGGAAAGGTCTGATCAACGATCCCGATCTGGATTCCAGCTTCGATATCAACAAAGGCCTGCGTATTGCCCGGCGCCTATTGCTGGATCTAAACACACTGGGCATGCCGGCCGCAACCGAATATCTCGATTTAATCACACCGCAGTATGTTTCCGACTTGATTTCGTGGGGGGCCATCGGCGCAAGAACTACCGAGAGTCAGGTGCATCGCGAATTGGCTTCCGGTCTGTCCTGTGCGGTCGGTTTCAAGAACGCGACCGACGGCTCGATCAAAATCGCGATCGACGCAATCGGCGCCGCAATGAGCCCCCATCACTTCCTCTCGTTAACGAAAGAAGGCCGTTCGGCGATATTTTCGACGCGCGGCAATGAAGATGCTCACATTATTTTACGCGGCGGCAACGGCCAGCCCAACTACGATGCGGTCAACGTTGAAAAAGTCGCGGAGGGGCTGGAAAACTCAGGATTAAGACCGCGCATTATGATCGATTTCAGCCATGCGAATAGTTTGAAACAATATCAACGTCAGCTGATCGTCGGCGAGGATGTCGGCGGGCAAATAGCCTGCGGCGACAAACGCATCATCGGCGTCATGATCGAAAGCCACTTAAAGGCCGGACGCCAGGATGTAATTCCCGGCAAACCGTTGACTTTCGGACAAAGTATTACCGATGCCTGCCTAGGCTGGGAAGATTCGATACAGTTGTTGAAAGATCTTGCTGCGGCAGTCGTTGCACGCAGAAAGACTGAAAATTAAAACGGAGCGTAAACGTGAACATATTGTTAAATGGCGAATCCCGCGAGTATCCGGAAGCGACAACGGTCGCGCGGGTTATAACCGATATTGGGCTAAGCGGCAAACGCATCGCGGTTGAATTGAATAAAGAAATCCTGCCATTCGACCGCTACGAGCAGCAAACGCTGCAAGACAACGATCGTCTCGAAATCGTTCATGCCATCGGCGGCGGCCAAGACGATACTTTCACCGTAGCCGGCACCCGCTTTCATTCGCGCTTATTGGTCGGCACAGGTAAGTATAAAGACCTGGAGGAAACCCGCCTGGCTATCGAAGCTAGCGGTGCTGAAATCGTTACGGTCGCGATCCGACGGACCAATATCGGCCAAAACCCGGGCGAACCCAATCTACTCGATGTAATTTCGCCTGATAAGTACACGATCTTGCCGAATACCGCCGGTTGCTTCACTGCCGACGATGCTGTGCGGACCTGCCGTTTGGCCAGAGAGTTATTGGGCGGCCATAAACTGGTCAAACTGGAAGTCTTGGCCGACCAAAAAACCTTATTCCCCGATGTCGCCGAAACGTATGTTGCGGCGGAATTATTGGTCAAGGACGGCTTCGATGTGATGGTTTATACCAATGACGACCCAATTGCCGCAAAAAGACTGGAGGATATCGGCTGTGTTGCGGTGATGCCATTGGCTGCACCGATCGGTTCGGGATTGGGCATTCGTAATCCATACAACATTTTGACCATCGTCGAGAACGCCAACGTACCGATTCTGGTCGACGCCGGCGTCGGAACGGCTTCCGATGCCGCTATCGCGATGGAGCTCGGCTGCGATGGCGTGCTAATGAATACCGCGATCGCCGCCGCCCAACATCCGGTCATGATGGCTGAAGCGATGAGAAAAGCAATCGAAGCCGGTCGCCTGGCATTTTTAGCCGGACGCATGCCAAGAAAACGATTCGCTTCGGCTTCGTCGCCGATCGACGGTTTGTTTCTTTAAACCTAGAAAAAGACTTTGAAGGTCAAGTGTAAGTTAATTCAATAACTTGCCCAGCCTAAACAAATCAAGCACCCATGACCCAAATACCGAAAAATGTTAAAGCTGGGCTTGCTATGCGTTTGCATAGAACTTTCGTTCACCCAAAAGATTAGCGGAAATATTACTGTGGAAGTTCGTAGATTTTGGCTCTTTATCTAATTTTTCGATATAAGAAGCTCGGCAGAGAAAATGCCGGTTCCGGAGAGGGTGCGGTTCAGGCGTCGGCGGCAGGGAAAGCCGCCGTCGAGCCTACATGGACGTATTCACGGCGTCCTGTCGGGCGAGTGACCGCACCCTCCCCAACGCCTAGCACTTTCATTTACTGGGGCGATTACCAGACTTTCATGAACTTTAGGTAATCTCTTGAAATACTTCATGTGCTTCATGATTAAACTGCCAAATAGGATTCGCTTGGCTGTTTTTTCAACTCTAAGCACATGCATTCGCACTGAACTGTTGGGTTACGCTTCGCTAACCCAACCGATTCAGCCGTATTCATTAATATTGCAATATAAACGCCGAACTCCGTCAGCATGAATTCCCCCGATTTATCCAACGCCGGCAAAATCCGAAGCTTTTCGCGGCGTCAAGGCCGTATCACCGCCGGCCAGCAGCAAGCACTCACCGATTCCTGGGATAAGTACGGCCTGGAGCCCGGTATCGAATGCTGTTTCAGCGAAATTTTCGGACGCGAAGCGCCGGTTATCGTCGAAATCGGTTTCGGAAACGGCGATAGCCTCGCGGACATGGCCGAGGCGAACCCCGGTTGCGATTACATCGGTATTGAAGTGCATAGACCGGGCGTCGGCCATTTGATTATGCAACTGGAAGCGCGCGAACTGAGCAATGTCCGAATTTTTTGCCATGATGCAGTCGAGATTCTGGCCCGAAGCATCCCCGATCAAAGCCTAGCGGGTGTCCATCTATTTTTTCCCGACCCTTGGCCGAAAAAACGTCACCATAAACGGCGTATCGTCAAACCGGCCTTCGTCAATTTGGTCACGGCAAAATTGACACGGGGCGGTTATTTTCATTGCGCGACGGATTGGGAAAACTATGCTAAGCATATGCTGGCGGTATTATTAAATGCACCGGATCTTAATAATGCCGAAGCCGGCGGAGGATTTAGCGAGCGTCCCTCTTATCGGCCCTTAACTAAATTCGAAAGCCGTGGACTACGCCTCGGCCACGGCGTTTGGGATTTGATTTTTAAAAAAAACTAGTACTCAGTCAATCTTGTTTTGCCGGGGAAAAGTAAATCCGTTCGTCCTGAGCAAAGTAAGCGCCCTTCGGTCGCATGGCGTTACTATGAAACAATCGCTGTTTGACGTATTTTTTTGTATTTTTACATCTTGTCAAGATATTGATTTTAAACGCATAAAAATCCATTTCTTGAGAACCTGCCGAAGGATGAGCGGATTTACGCTGAGCTAAACTATTTTTACCCGACATTGTAAAAATGACTGAGTACTAAATATCTGTGTAAATAAAAAAGGCGCGAAAGGCAATTGCGTCATTCGACAACACCAAGAAGAGAACACATTAAGCATTGTGTAGGCGTATCCGAGAAAATCATACAACAGAGCTCACAACCGAAGTGCTCTGTTCACTGTTCCCTGTTCACTATTTACTTCTCACTGTTTACTGTTCACTATCAGCCGACATATCCAATTGCATCGCCTTAATGATCGTGGCCAATTCGCTTCGCTGTCTTTTTAACGGCTCTAGCTCTTGCTCCAGAATCGCTATATTTTCAGCAACGCTACCTTTGGATTCATTAATCTTTCTCAGCATTTGCAAACGCCCTTCAATCTGTTTTTTATGATCCTTGATTTGATGCATCAACGGTGTCAGCACGCTGTTACTCCAGGCGGCGGCGTCTTTTTGGGCATGTTTCATAATATTTCGCGCTTTACTAATTAACGTACTATAAAGCTTATTAATTACAATGCTTTGTTCAGTCAATGTGGTTTTTGCACTGGTCCGGAATACTTCCCCTTCTTCGAAGATCTGCTCTAATTCGAACTGATATTGCTTAATCGAGAAAAGTTGCGGTTCGATTTCCTTGAAACCGTATTCGTCCTGAAACTTTTTATGAATCGCTTTAACCAAACGGCGTGTTTCATTAGTCGTATCGACTGCGTCTTGCAATAAATCCCGTAAATCGTCGAACAACTTACGAATTTGCTGCTTCATGCCGTATGTCGTTAAACTCTTGGTCATATCTTCCCGAGTCTGCCGGATGATCTCATCGACTTTTTCCTTGGCAAACGAGTCAATAAGGATTTTTGCCTGCACGCTAAAAACCTTGCGACTGGCTTGAAAATTTTCGACATTGATCATGTAATGCTGTTGCCTGTCGCGGGTTTCGGCCATCAGCTTTTCGGTCATTTCATGATTTTCAAAATCCAGCTTCTTGAACTCCTCCAATTGCTTGGTAGCATTGGTCAACTTACCGTCGGTAAGATTAGACGATTCGCCCACCAAAAAACCGATATCTTTTTTAATCGTATTGAGTAATATTTGCCGCCGTTGCTTCAGGATGTCGTCGGACAAATATTTTTCCAAGGAATATAACCGACTTTTTTCGAGCAACACGTCATCGGATTTGACCTTCGCCAGCAGCGCCTGCTTTGCCGATACCGGAAAGATGGATGATTCGTCGATATTTAAAATTCCGGCCGACGTGCTAATTTGCGATTCTATAGCTGCGTCATAACCCGTCTCACCGGCTAGATCGTCCCACATCGAATCGATTTTGTTCATGACGACCGCTAATCCATGCTTTCTCCCGCCCCTAGCGCTACAAACATGATTACGCCACATTTCCAAGTCACTCTTCGTCACTCCGGTATCGGCAGCTAGAACGAATATGATTGCCTGAGCGCTTGGAAGCATGTTCAACGTCAGCTCAGGCTCGGTACCTAATGCATTTAAGCCCGGCGTGTCGAGAATACAAAGTCCTTCCTTCAATAACGGATGCGGAAAACTGATTAATGCATGGCGCCAACATGGAATTTCAACGGTTTCAGGATTAACGACCCCTTGCTCGGCCGCTTCACGTTCGTTCCATAATCCCAATTTATCCGCTACATCCCTTGGCACGCTCTTTGTGGCGATCAACTCTTTAAATGCTTCTTGCATTTGCGTCGGAGAATCGAAATTTAGATCGATTTGTGTCCAGCGAGCGGGATTGTTTTTATACTCGGCCAGCGAAATATCTTCTAAGCGACTTTCTATATTCAGCAGACGAATATAACTGCCCCCCTCCTCGTCATAAAATACTTCGGTAGGCGACATCGTTGTCCGACCAGGAGCTGAAGGCAACAATCGAACACCGGTTTCGGCAAAAAACAAAGCATTGATCAGCTCCGTTTTGCCGCGCGAAAACTCCGCAACAAAAGCCAGCGTAACGCGGTCCGATTCTAAGCCATTAAGGATATTCAAAATTGTCCCGGTGCTATGAACATCGTTCATCCCGTAACGGATACGCCATTCTTGATACATTTCAATCGCTTGTACCAACTGACTGCGCCACTGCGAATATTCATGCAGCTGTTCTTTAAATTCCGGGTTCCTCATGGCTGGCCTTTTTTTCGGTCATTAGTCTGCAAGATGATAAGGTCGCTTGAGTCTTTCACGCAACCGAAGCGAACGAAGTATAACGATGTAATGCGGGTAAGTGTAGACCATATCGTTGAATCTGTTAGTCACGCACAACTATTTTTAAATACCGTATTGTTTGCGGTATTCGATAATTGCATCAACTGGATAGCCTAAATCCTGAACAGTTTCCAAATATTCAATAATCTGTTCGAGTGAAACGATACTTTGGACAGGCATATCATACGTTTGCCTGACTTCCTCTGTAGCGGATTGCCCATCCGGGCCTTTTTCCTGCCGATCCAGCGCGATAAGCACGCCCGCAGGATAAGCACCCTCTCCGTTAATAATGGAGACGGACTCGCGCACAGACGTCCCAGCCGTAATCACATCATCCAAAATCAGAACGTTCCCGGACAAAGACGTACCGACGATCACTCCGCCCTCGCCGTGATCCTTGGCTTCCTTGCGATTGAATGCAAACGGCATATCTCTTCCGGTTAGTCGAGCATAAGCAATCGAAGTCGCGCTAACCAACGGAATGCCTTTATATGCCGGGCCGAACAACATATCGATATCTAGCTTCGACTCCAGCAAGGCCCGCGCGTAAAACTCGCCTAATTTGCCCAATTTCGCACCGGTATCGAACAATCCGGTATTGAAAAAATAAGGGCTCATGCGTCCCGACTTTAATTGAAATTCACCGAATTTGAGCACGCCGCAGTCCAGGGCATACTGAATAAAATCTTTTTGGTAATCAAGCATTGCGTTTCTTTATGTAATAGTTTGAAAGATAAGGTGTAAATTGCTTTAAGTATGGGGGTCACGGGGCCCTCGATAGACATATCCCATACCTTTTATTCTTAGGCGGTTTTTCAATCAAAAGGAAGTAGGCTAATTTGCCCTCGATACCTGTTATGACGATCTCTCACGTTCCTCCGAGGGATTCTACACCTTGGCTGCCGAAACTAAATCGCTATGCATTCCCAGGCTGGGGCAGTGGAAACGAGAAATAGGGCAATTATTTATACTTTTTCACACTTCAAATTTCGGTAGTGTCTGAGGACACCCCGGTGCCGAATTTTGATCTACGATGGGTATATGACCAAACCCTCATTCAACGAATGAATTTTTCAAGGATGGTATCGAGAAAATTCCAACCGTGCTCCGAGCAGCGGTAATGATCATCCGTAAAATCGACCAAGCCTTGCGCGATACATTGCTCAAGGCCCGGCTGCAGACTGTCGAGACTCAACCCCGTAACGGCGCGATAGTGCGCTTCGGTAAAACCCTCTTTAAGCCGGAAATGATTCATCGCGAATTCAATAGGAAGATTATCGGCTTCGCACAAGACGGGGTTTTCCTCGCCAAGCGTTTGCATATATAACTCGGGGCTTTTAGGTTTAACGCTACGATAAATCTCGAAGGGCAGCTCCAAACTGATTTTACCGTGCGCACCTGCGCCGATCCCCAGATAATCGCCGAATTGCCAATAATTGCGGTTATGTCGGCACTGAGCACCCGGCTTGCTGTAGGCGGAAATTTCGTACTGCCAATAGCCCGCGCTTTCCAATAATACTTGGCATTGCATTTGCTTTGCAAAGATACTTTCCTCTTCCGGTAGTTGCGGCGGAAACTTATGAAAATAAGTATTCGGCTCCAACGTCAACTGGTAAAAAGAGATATGAGCGGGATTCAAATCGACGGCGGTACGAATATCGGACAAGCCGTCATATTCGCAAACTTCCGGCAAACCGAACATTAAGTCTAGATTGAAATTGGAAAAGCCGACACGTTGCGCAATTTCCGCCGCGTGAATCGCCTCGGCCGACGAATGAACCCTTCCCAATTTTTTCAATTGCGCATCATTAAAACTTTGCACGCCGATCGATAATCGATTAATCCCGATAGCTCGAAATTCAGCGAATTTACCGCTTTCAAAGGTACCTGGATTGGCTTCGAGCGTGATTTCGGCGTTATCGGCTAGCTTCGTTTGACACCTAATACCGCAAAGCAATCGATCGATCGCTTCGGGTGAGAACAAACTGGGCGTTCCGCCGCCAATGAATATCGTCCCAATGGCGGGCTGCCGAACGGCAAAGCGCTCCAAATCTAGGCTCAAATCTTGCAACAAAGCATCGATATAGCGAATTTCGGGTAACTCACCCTTGACCGCATGAGAATTGAAATCGCAATAAGGGCACTTTTTGATGCACCAAGGTATGTGAATGTATAAACTTATCGGCGGCAAGATTTTTTTGCACATGATTGAAGATGAGGTATTTTAACACCGAAATCATTGTAAACGCTCGCTTTCCCTTTTCCTGACGAGAAGCATGTCTTGTTTAACACTCCGACGTTCTGCAGCAATAATTAAGCGAAAAACAAGACCGTTCACAGACACTGCGTTCCGAATTGATGCGGCTAAATTTAAAGAGTATGTTATGCAATACGGTAAACGCTTGGAAAGTTGACGTCTTACTCTCTTTTAATCGCAAAATCGTCTGAGAATATACCTTTCGCACTTCAAATTTCGGCAGCGTTTAAGGAGGCACCGGGGTGCCTGGCAAAGAATTGATTTTTTCAGGTATTTAAAACTACTTATTGAACATCAACGCATTCTAATTGGTAACACTATGCGGCTATTATTGGTCGAAGACGATGAAATTCTGGGCGACGGCATACAAGCCGGCCTAACGATGGAAGGCTATGCGGTCGATTGGCTTAGGAACGGCGCGCAGGCAGATGAAGCACTGAAATCCAACAGTTATGAACTGATTGTAATGGATCTTAATCTGCCGGGTATGGACGGCTTAAACCTACTTTCCGAAATCAGAAAACGAAAAGATGAAACCCCGGTCTTGATCTTAACGGCGCGGGACGGCATCGACGATCGAGTTACTTTACTCGATAGCGGCGCCGACGACTTTGTCGTTAAACCATTCGATTTATCGGAAGTCTGCGCCCGCCTTCGAGCACTAGCCAGAAGACAAGCGGGGCGAAGCGTCTCTCAAATCGAACATAAAGGCATCGTGCTAGATCCCGCGGCGCATACCGTCACGATCCATAACACCCCGGTTAATTTATCGCAAAAGGAATTCGGCATTTTAAATTTTTTAATGAATAATATCGGCAAGGTCGTTTCCAAGGCGCGTATCGAGGAAGCCTTATATTCCTGGGGTTCTGAAATAGAAAGCAATACTGTCGAAGTGCATATTCATCATCTACGCAAAAAACTAGGCTCGGATTACATCCGCACAGTCAGAGGCGTCGGCTACATACTCGATGAGAATTAATGCGTTACTCACTTAAAGGAGTGCTGCTGTTTGCATTGCTTTCAGCAACCATAGTCATCTGGGCTGTTACGGCATATATCAGCTATAGGGTCACACGCGATGAAGTCGTCAAACTATTCAATGCCGAACTCGAACAATCCGCTCAAGCGCTATATTCGTTTGTCGGACAATTGCTTTATAAAGGCTCGCTGAATGAATTATGGGATTTGGACAGCCCTGAAAAAATGCCGCCACCCGACCAGCAACTCACGCAATTACGTAAAAAAATATCGTTTCAATTAATCGATAAAACCGAGGGTTTGATTTTAAGGTCGAAAACCGCACCCAAACAACCGATGTCGCATTCGACAAACGGCTACACCAAAACCGAGGTAGCAGGACATACTTGGCATGTTTTCAGCGTTTCCAATGATGAAGACGAATATATCGTTCATGTCGGTCAACGTGACGATATCCGTCAGGAATTGAAAGACGAAATCGCCAACCATTTAATCAAACCGCTATTGATCAGCTTGCCTTTATTCGGACTGGTCATTTGGATCATTGTCGGCCGCTCGCTCAAACCGGTCAATCGCCTGGCGCGGCAACTGGCGAAGCGCGAGGCTAATTACTTAAAACCCCTATCGACGCGCTGGCTTCCGACTGAAATCATACCGGTAGTCGAGTCCTTGAACACTTTATTCATCCAGCTTGAGAAAGCCTTCGAAAACGAACGGCGCTTTACGGCCGACGCTTCGCATGAACTTAAAACCCCGCTCGCGGGCTTGTTAACTCAAGCCCAAGTCGCGATAAAAACAACCGACGCTGGCGTCAGACAACAAGCATTAAGCCGTATTGAACAGGCAGTGAAACGGATGACCGGCCTAGTACAACAGTTATTGACTTTTTCGCGCATCGAATCGGACCCCAGTTACTTGACTAAACAACCGATCAAATTGAGCAATGAAATTATTCAAATCATTGCCGAAATGGAACCGGAAGCCCATAAAAAACAAATTACCATGGGTTTTGATAACGACACCGACAGTTTAGTCATGGTCAATTCCTTACTCATCAATATCTTAATAAGAAATATCGTCGATAACGCAATCAAATACACGCCAAGAGGCGGCAAAATATTGATTAGCCTGACCGCACAAGGAAACCGCCCTTGTTTATGTGTCGAAGATTCGGGGCCGGGCATTCCGACCGAACAATTCGAAAATGCATATCAACGTTTTTACCGTTGCGTCGAAACCGCCAACCATGCTCAGGGCAGCGGTCTCGGCTTATCGATGGTGAAAAGAATCGCGGCCTTGCATCATGCCGAATTACAGATGGCTCAATCCCGCTTTGGCGGCTTGCGCATCGCGTTACTCTTTCAAGCCCAACAAACCGATTACCCGGTGGCCCCAAACATCAATTCGGATTTTTTCAAAAAACCGCCTTATGCTTGGCACCAATTAAAAAAATAATATACCTATACCTTTCGCACTTCAAATTTCGGCAGTACCTGAGGAGGCGCCGGGGTGCTCGGCAAAGGCTTTGGCAGCATGGATGCTGTCATAGAGCCTACAGGGACGTATTCACGGCGTCCTTTGACGGGCACCCCGACGCCGAAATTTGACTAGCAAAGTGTATACATCGCTTATCGACATTCGATAGCATTAGGCTCTTCGACGACTGAATTGCATAACTCGCCAATACCTTCGATTTCAATACGAACCGTTTGCCCGGGCTTCAGATAACCGCGCGGTTTCATTTTAACGCCGACGCCCGACGGCGTGCCGGTTGCAATGACATCGCCAGGCTCGAGCGTCATAACTTGACTCAAATAAGCAATCATTTGATAGCAATTAAAAATCATGTGCCGAGTATTGGAATTTTGCCGTAATTCATCATTAACCCAGGTCTTGATCGTCAAATTATGCGGATCGATGATTTCATCCGGCGTGACTAGCCATGGCCCGAGCGGGCCATGTGTATCGAACGATTTACCCAGCGTCATCGTCGGCGAACGGGCCTGCCAATCCCTAACCGACACATCGTTGGCAATCGTGAAGCCAGCGATGACTTGATGCGCTTGTTCCAGAGGCACATGACGGCAACGCTTGCCGATTACAAATGCCAACTCGCCCTCATAATCCAGTTTTTCCGATACCTTAGGCCGATGAATCGGTTCACCGCTACCGATTACACAAGTTGTTTGCTTATTGAAAAATGTCGGGTATTCGGGTTTTTCCTTGCCGGTTTCCTCAATGTGTTCGGCATAATTAAGGCTGATCGCTAAATATTTCCCTGGTCTCGGCACCGGTGCATGCACTTTCACCTCTGCAACCGGCAGGCGATGCGTGCCTGTATCGACGAGTTGTTGCAACGCCTCTAATGCCGGAGCGCCAGCGTTTAGAAAATCGATCATCGAGACCGAAAGCGCACTATCCCCGAAACCGTCGACAATTTCATCGCCGACGACAGCGCCAATTCGTGTTTGCCGATTATGCGTAAAAGTAATTAATTTCATCGTTTGCTTCGTCCTACCATTGGAATGAGACATTAATTTTAAATGATCCGGTATAAGGAAAATACGCCTCATTGGTTTTGGCTCTTCAATGAACCACGAATGCCCCGGATGCCATTATTCAACCAGGCATTCTCTAAACCGTTACTTTTACCTTAGAAGCGCCGCCTATTCTTATATATAATGTGCCGACCGACGAAAGGACGGTTTCGTTTTAAGACCCGTCCGTGCGTCATCAACTTATGCTGACAACCACAATGACACCCGAACAATTTAAACAGCATGCCCTGCAAGGCTTTAACCGAATTCCGATCAGCCGGGAAATTCTCGCAGATTTGGACACACCGCTCAGCGCTTACCTAAAACTGGCCGACGGTCCCTATTCGTATCTATTCGAATCCGTACACGGCGGCGAGCAGTGGGGCCGCTATTCGATTATCGGCCTGCCTTGTCGAACTGTCGTCAAAGTTATCGGCAATGACATCCGAGTTGAGCGAGACGGCGAAGCCATTGAAATACTGTCTCATGAAAACCCACTGGTCTGGATCGAAGCATTTAAAGATCGTTACAAAGTCCCCGATATCGAAGGGTCGCCACGCTTTAACGGCGGACTAGTCGGTTATTTCGGCTATGAAACCATCGGCTATATCGAACCTCGACTCAAGTCGACAAACAAACCGGACCCAATCGGCACGCCCGACATCTTACTAATGGTTTCCGAAGAAATACTGGTCTTCGATAATTTATCCGGAAAACTGCTGCTCTTGACTCATGCTGACCCTGAGCAAGACAATGCCTACCAAGACGCCGTAAATCGCCTGGACGATTTGGCAGTCCGGCTACGCGAACAAAAAGCGCGTTCCGAAACTCACAAGGCGCCGAAACAAGTCGAGGAATCGCATTTCGTTTCCGGCTTCACGCAACAAGGTTTCGAACAGGCCGTGTTGAAAGCGAAAGAATACATCGTCGACGGCGATATCATGCAAGTCGTGCTGTCGCAACGCTTGTCGATCCCGTATAGCGCCTCGCCGCTTAATTTATACCGCGCGTTGCGTTGTCTAAATCCTTCGCCGTACATGTATTTTCTAAATCTCGAGAATTTTCATATCGTCGGTTCGTCGCCCGAGATCCTGGTACGCCTGGAAGACGGCACGGTCACGGTTCGCCCGATCGCTGGAACCCGCCCGCGCGGCGCGACGCACGAGCAAGACCTTGACCTGGAAAGGGAACTGCTTGCCGACCCGAAAGAACTGGCAGAACATTTGATGTTGATTGATCTCGGCCGCAACGACGCCGGTCGCGTCTCGCGTACCGGCACCGTGCAACTTACCGACAAAATGATCGTCGAACGTTATTCGCATGTCATGCATATCGTCTCTAACGTCACCGGAGAATTGCAAGAAGGCAAAAACGCCTTCGATGTCTTGGCTGCGACATTTCCGGCCGGCACGGTCAGCGGCGCGCCGAAAATCCGCGCGATGGAAATCATCGATGAACTGGAACCGGTCAAGCGCGGCGTCTATTCGGGCGCGGTCGGTTATATCGCGTGGTCGGGCAATCTCGATACCGCGATTGCGATCCGCACCGCCGTGATCAAGGATAAAACCTTGCACATTCAAGCGGGTGCCGGCATCGTTTACGATTCGGTGCCGATTAACGAATGGGAAGAGACGATGAACAAAGGCCGGGCCGTATTCCGAGCCGTCAGCATGGCCGAGGCAGGCTTGGAAGGAGAACAATCATGAGCGCCGTCAAACTGGTTATGATCGATAATTACGACTCGTTCACTTATAACCTAGTGCAATATTTCGGCGAACTCGGCGCCGATGTAACGGTCGTACGCAACGACGAAGTCACCGTGACCGATATCGAACGCCTGGCGCCCGATAAAATCGTCATTTCACCGGGGCCTTGCACACCTAACGAGGCCGGAGTTTCGGTCGAAGCGATCTTAAGGTTCGCAGGCCGTTTTCCGATTCTAGGCGTGTGTCTCGGCCATCAAAGTATTGGACATGCTTTCGGAGGCAACATCATCCATGCCAAAAGCATTATGCATGGTAAAACCTCGCCGGTTTATCACAACGATGTTGGAGTATTCAAAGGACTGAACAACCCGTTTACCGCAACGCGCTATCATTCTCTGGTCATCGATCAAGCCACGTTGCCGGAGTGTCTTGAAATCACGGCGTGGACTCAGGACGAAACCGGCAATATCGAAGAAATCATGGGCGTCCGCCATAAAATATTTGATATCGAAGGCGTGCAGTTTCATCCGGAATCGATCTTGACTGAACACGGCCACGATCTGCTGCGAAACTTTTTGGACAGATAAAACAAAGCCCATCCCACGGTAAAATTCGCAAAATACGCGATTCATTGATCCGACTTCCAACTACCGACGAGAATATTAGCCAAACACTATGGATCTCAAACAAGCTCTGCAAACTCTCCTGACCAAGCATAATCTCAATCACGAGCAAATGCGCGACGTGATGCGCATTATTATGACCGGCGGTGCGACCGATGCACAAATTGCCGCATTCTTGATTGCCTTACGCTGCAAAGGAGAAACCATCGAGGAAATCGCCGCTGCTGTCGAAGTGATGCGAGAATTAGCCGACACCATCGAAATCTGCGGCGAGCATGTCGTGGACACCTGCGGCACAGGCGGTGATGGCGCAAACACATTCAATATTTCGACGGCCAGCGCTTTCGTCGTTGCGGCAGCCGGAGGCAAAGTCGCCAAACACGGCAATCGTTCAGTTTCCAGCCGCACCGGTAGTGCCGACGTGCTGGAAGCGGCCGGTGTCAACCTGGACTTAAGCCACGAACAAGTCATCCGCTGCGTCAATGAAGTCGGCGTCGGTTTTTTGTTCGCACCGAAACATCACGGCGCAATGAAATATTCGGTCGGTCCTCGCCAAGAAATGGGCGTACGGACACTATTCAACCTATTGGGCCCATTATCCAATCCGGCTAAGGCACCGAATCAATTGATCGGCGTCTATGCAAAGGAATGGGTTCGGCCGATGACCGAAGTACTAAAAAAACTCGGCAGCCACCATGTCATCGTGGTCAGCGCAGAAGACGGACTCGATGAAATCAGCATTGCCTCATCGACTTCGGTGGCGGAGTTGAAAAACGGCAACATCAATTGCTACACGATCACACCGGTCCAATTCGGTCTCAAACGAGGCAACCTGGAAGAGCTTGCGGTCGATAGTGCCGCAGAGAGCCTAGCTATGATTTATTCGGCACTCGACAATCAACCGGGACCTGCCAGAGACATCGTCGCGCTCAATGCCGGCGCGGCAATTTATGCGGCAGGCCTGACCGACAACTTACATTCCGGCGTGCATAAAGCTCAAATAGCCATTGAAAGTGGCATGGCAAAAGCGAAATTGAATACATTCATCGAATTTTCCAACGCGCTAACTTCAAGCGAATCATCATGACCGATACTCCCGATATTCTAAAAAAAATCCTTGATACCAAAGCCGACGAAATCGCACGCCGCAAGCTGAACACGACGGTCGACATGCTGCGTGAAATCGCCGCCGGCGTCGAAAGCCCGCGCGGATTCGCCGCCGCGCTACAGAGCAAGGTTGCCGGAAAAAAAACTGCGATCATCGCCGAAGTCAAAAAAGCCTCGCCGAGCAAAGGCGTGATCCGCGAAAACTTCGATCCGGTCGCGATCGGCCAAGATTATGCGATGAACGGCGCAACCTGCCTGTCGGTGCTGACCGATAAGGAATATTTCCAAGGCAGCGAAGTGTATCTGCAAATGGTCAGGGAACGCTGTCCGCTGCCCGTGCTGCGCAAGGATTTCATGATCGACCCTTACCAGGTCTTCGAAGCGCGCGCCTTAGGCGCCGATTGCATTTTGCTAATTGTCGCCGCGCTCGACGATGCGCAAATGCACGAATTAGCGAACACCGCGAAGGAATTGGGCATGGACGTCCTGGTCGAAGTACATGACGCAGATGAATTGCAACGCGCGCTAACACTCGACACGCCGCTGATCGGCATCAACAACCGTAACTTAAGAACCTTCGAAACCTCGCTGCAAACGACGCTAGCCTTGAAAGATCAAATCCCTGAGAACCGCATCATCATTACCGAAAGCGGCATTCACACGCCTGAAGACGTCAAGCTGATGACCGACAACGCTATCTATGCCTTCCTGGTCGGCGAAGCCTTCATGCGCGCGCCAAGCCCGGGCCAAAAAATGCGCGAATTGTTTGAATTGCCGTAGATTTGTTTTTCAAGCTCGAGGCCATACGAATTCTGGAAATATCAGACCATAAAAATGCCTAGGTTAGACAGCATTTCCATTAATGGTTACAAGTCGATCAAAAATTTAGATAATTTTAAACTGACTAACCTCAACATTTTATTGGGTGCGAATGGCGCGGGGAAAAGTAACTTTATTTCCGTATTCAAGTTTCTAGCAAATATGTATGAGCGGAATTTGCAGGATTATGTGCAAACCAACGGCGGCCCGGATGTGTTATTACATTACGGGCGAAAAAACACCAAAGTCATTCATATGGAATTTTATTTTGCACAAAACGGCTATGAATTCAGTTTAAAGCCTACTTTAGATAATCGGTTGATTTTTGCTTCCGAAATGCTTTGGTTCACTGATTACTATACAGGTCACGACGGCCATCCCCGTTATCCTTCATCGACAACCATCCAATCCGGAGGCAACGAAGCGTCGCTCAAAAATTCCTCACATAAGTTTGCGCAATATATCAAACCTGCCATCGCAAGCTGGCGGGTTTATCATTTTCATGATACCAGCGATACAGCAACGGTTAAACAGATTCATTCTGCGACGGACAATCTGAAACTCAAAACCGATGCAGCAAACTTGGCCGCTTTTTTAATGCGATTAAAACGCGTCTATCCTGAAAATTATCAGAAAATTGTCAGTACGATTCGGTTGGTTGCGCCATTTTTCGCCGATTTCGTACACCGAGAAGATGCCGATAATGTTCAACTTGAATGGTTCGAGCAAGGCAATCCCGATACGCCGTTTAAAGCGCATGTTTTATCGGACGGCACGTTGAGGTTCATCTGTTTAGCCACGCTGTTACTACAGCCATTTCGGTTGATGAGCGATACCGTATTGATCGACGAGCCGGAGCTAGGTTTACACCCCTATGCCCTTGCAATTCTCGCCGATTTAATCAAAAGGGCGTCCGAGCAAAAGCAACTCATCATTTCGACACAATCCGTCGAGCTGATTGAGCACTTTTCGGCTAACGACATCATCGTTGTAGACCGAGTAAACGACGCATCTACATTCAAACGCCTAAACGAAGAGAATCTAAAAGACTGGCTGGAAGATTATAGTCTTGGCGAATTATGGAAACAAAACATTATCGGCGGGAGACCGTCGCGATGAAACGAATGTATGTAGTTTGTGAAGGCCAAACCGAAGAAACCTTCGTTCGCGATGTGATCGCCCCGATTTTTGCTCACAGGCAAATCTATATAACTGCGCGCTTGATTTCAACATCAAAAGGTCATAAAGGCGGCGGGTTAAATTATCAACGCATCAAGAAATTTATCTTGAATTGCCTGAAAGAAGAAGCCGATACCATTATTACCACTTTTTTCGATTTATATGCGCTGGATAACGGCTTTCCATCTTACGAGGAAGGCCGGAAAATTAGCGATGTGCATCAAAGAGTCGCCCGGCTTGAGGATGCTTTTAAAGCCGATGTCATTAAGGAAAACGAACTCTATGCAGAGCGTTTTCCCACTGTATACAGCCTTATGAATTTGAAGGGTTGCTGTTTACCGACATAGCAAAGCTAATTGAATTAGAAACGTCTTGGGAAAAAGCCTTCAAAGAATTAAATGCCATCCGTGACTCGTTTAGTTCCCCTGAGCATATCAATGACGGTTATGAAACTAAACCTTCGGCTCGGATTAATGGAATTTTGCAAAAACCTTCATACCGTAAAATACGGCATGGCTCCTTAGCGATTAAAAATATCGGCATTGATAATTTGTGCGAACAGTGTACGCACTTTGCCGAGTGGTACCATAAATTAAATCAAATAAGATGTTCGGCCTAAATCCACTTCTTCAACCCAGTCGGTTTTATAATATACCTTTCGCACTTCAAATTTGGGCAGTGCCTGAGGAGGCGCCAGGGTGTGCGGCAAAGGCTTTGCCAGCATGGAGCTGGCATAGAGCCTACAGGGATGTATTCACGGCGTCCTTTGACGGACACCCTGGTGCCGAATTTTGATCTGCGATGGGTATAAACTAATGACCCAGGGCATACTTGTTAGATATGCCGGATTTTTTGGGAACAAACCAACTGAGCTGACAATCACCACGCCAATCCCCGATTTACTCCCACGCCAATCAATGACTGACTTCGGTCACCATCACATCAATACCATTTTCCTTAAGGCGGTTCTTAATGGTCGTGACGCTCGACATCTGCTCGTAAGGCCCCATTTTGACGCGGTTCCAAATCACATCGCCGACTTGGGCTTTCTCGACGCGGGATTCAATGCCCATTAGCGCCAACTTAGCACGCAGGCGGTCGGCATCGGCAAACTCTCTGAACGAACCGGCCTGCAGCAGGTATTGAGTCGCCTTAGCCTTGCCGACCCGTTCTTCGCGCACCCGGGTTTTGATCTCGTAATCGGGCACGACGACTTCTTTTTCCGGTAATATCGTATAAAAATCGAAACGCGGCTCGTCGATCGCTTCAGGCTTTGGCGATTTCGCCTTTGTTGATGTTTTGACTTGATCGGCGACTTGTTTAGGAAGCGTTTGTTTAGTCGAGCTCTTGTTTTCCGGAGTAGGCCCGCACCATTTTAGCAATAACACCGGAAATACCACGATCACGAGAACGAGCACCAACCAACTCCACCAGGTCGCTGGTACACCGGCTTTCGGTTTCGGCTGGGTCCTGTGTTGCCCCCTGTGTTTATAGTCTCTTGCCATATCACATCACTTCAGGCGCATTGATCTTCAACAACTCCAAGCCATTGGCCATGACTTGTTTTGCTGCGGAAATCAAGTTTAGCCGCGCGTTCCTCAATGCCGAGTCCTCGACTAGAAACTGATGGGCATTGTAATAAGTATGAAAATCGGTCGCCAAGTCGCGCAGATAATGAATCAACTGGTGCGGCTCGTAGTTTAGGGCGGAACGCTCCAGCACTTCGGGATAACGCGCCAAGGTGCCGATTAAATTTAGCTCGTGCTCTTCTTTCAGCAGCGCCAGATGCTTCATGCCGTCGAGCAAGTCGCGCGCCCAGTTTTTTTCGTCAAGCTGGCGAAATACACTGCAAATCCGCGCATAGGCGTATTGCACATAATAGACCGGGTTTTCGTTGGTTCGCGATGTCGCAAGCTTCAAATCGAAATCCATGTGCTGCTCTGAACGGCGCATGACATAGAAAAAACGCGCGGCATCTTTACCGACTTCGTTACGCAACTGTCTTAAGGTCACGAATTCGCCGGAACGTGTCGACATTTGCACTTTTTCTTCGCCACGGTACAACACCGCGAATTGCACCAACAATACCGTCAATTTCGATTCGTCGGCTCCGAGCGCCTGCATTGCGGCCTTGACCCTTGGGATGTAACCGTGATGGTCGGCCCCCCAAATGTTGATGATGCGGTCGTAACCCCGATGCAATTTGTTCATATGATAGGCGATATCGGAGGCAAAATAGGTGCCTTGACCGTTTTCGCGCACGACGACGCGGTCTTTTTCATCGCCCAAACGACTCGATGCAAACCAGGTCGCCCCGTCTTTTTCGTAAAGGTAACTGGCTTGTTGTAAACGGCTCAAAGCCTCGTCGACCGCACCGCTTTCCATCAGCATGCGCTCGGAAAACCATTCTTGATAATTCACGCCGAACTCGGCGAGGTCTTCTTTAATATCCTGCAAGATCGTTTTCAGACCGACTTGAAAGATGTCCTGATAAAGCCCTGAACCCAACAGGGTCTTGGCTCTTTCGATCAACGCATCGATATGCACTTCCTTGTCGCCGCCCTGCGGCTCATCTACCGGAATATTCTCGATCAGTAATTCGGCGGGTCTTCGATATTCGTTGCCTGAGGCTTTATGAATCTCGGCCGCGATTTCGCGAATATATTCGCCGCGGTAACCATTGACCGGGAACGGGATAATTTCGCCGCATTCTTCGAGATAACGCAGCCAGATACTGGTCGCTAAAATATCCATTTGCCGGCCGGCATCATTGACATAATATTCGCGGTGTACTTCAAAACCGGCCGCTTCCAGTAGGTCGGCAACCACCGAACCATAGGCCGCCCCGCGTCCGTGACCGACATGTAAGGGCCCGGTCGGATTGGCCGAAACGAATTCGACTTGAACCTTTTGTCCGGCACCGGCTCGGCTCAAGCCGAATTGCGAGCCATCGTCATGAATTTTTTGGATGATTTGATATTGCGCATTCGGGTCAATGAAAAAATTGATGAAACCGGGACCGGCGATCGCAACGCGCGCGACCGCGCTATCTACCGGCAATGCCGCGACGATTTTTTCGGCCAACGCTCGGGGATTAGACTTGGCGGGCTTTGCCAGCATCATGGCAATGTTGGTCGCAAAATCGCCATGCTGTGCATCACGGGCATGTTCTATCGTAAATTTAGGGCTTACGCCCCCATCCAGGATTCCGTCTTTTTTTAAGACATCAATGGCTTGCAGGATAAGGGCCTCTAATTTTTGTTTCATGACTTCCGCGAATTTAGGTGAAAAACAACTGGATATTATCCATGAAAGTTAACCGCTTATACAATGCGGATTTGTGTTGCAGCAATCCCCGGTTTGGGCGTTTTCGCTGTATTTGGACATGCCCGCGACGTTAATACAAATCCACCGGATCGACATCGAGCGACCAACGCACTTTTCGGGTTAATTTAAGTCCCGCTATAAGCGGCATTAGTTTATCCAGGAAGCGATGCAATTCGGGCCTAGTCGCGCTTTGTAGCAGCAACTGATAGCGATACCTTCCGGCGCGCCGGGACATTGGCGCCGGCACCGGACCCAACATCCGTACCGTTCGATTCGGTTCGACAGCTTGCATCAGTTGCTCGAAAAATTGCAGCGGCACGGCGGAATCGGTGGCTTCGACGCGTAACAACGCTTGAAAACTATAGGGCGGTAACTCGGCCAATCGTCGTTCGGCTAGTGCGGAACGGGCGAAGCGGCCATAGCCGTCCTTGATCAATATAGTCAACAACGGATGCTCGGGCTTTCGGGTCTGTAATATCACCCGCCCGGGTTTTTCCGCGCGCCCGGCGCGGCCCGATACCTGTACGATCATTTGCGCCAGTTTTTCCGAGGCATGAAAATCGATGCTGAACAGACCGCTGTCGACATCGAGCATCACGACCAAAGTTACATTCGGAAAATGATGGCCTTTCGCCAGCATCTGTGTGCCGAGAATAATATCGACGTCACCCCGATTAATACGTTCGAGGGCGTCTTCCAACACTCCTTTACGTTGAGTGGTATCACGATCCAAGCGAATGACGCTTCGCCCGGGAAACAGTTGCGCTAACGCTTTTTCGACCCGCTCGGTACCGAGGCCAAGCGGTGTCAATTGACCGGTCTCACACTCGGGACATTGCGGCAACAAGCGCTGTTCGCTACCGCAATGGTGGCAGCGCAACAGCGCTTCGTCGTAATGTACGACCATATTGGCTTCGCAGCGCCGGCACCGCGCCACCCAACCGCAACCGTGGCAGATCAACGTTGGGGCAAACCCTCGCCGGTTAAGGAACAATAATACCTGCTCATTTTTAGCCAGCGTCTTGTGCATTTCGGCGATCAACGGCTCCGACAAACCTTCCTGCATGCGTTTATTGCGAATATCCAAAAGCAACATTTTAGGCGGGGCGGCGTTACCGGCTCTTTCGGTCAAATGTAATAACCGATAGCGGCCTTGCTCGACATTATAAACGCTTTCCAAAGACGGCGTCGCCGTACCTAACAAGACGGGAACATTAAGCAGTTTGCCGCGCACTACTGCGACATCGCGCGCCGAAAACCGGAATCCCTCCTGTTGTTTGAATGATGCGTCATGTTCCTCATCGAGAATGATCAATCCCGGTCTTGCCAGCGGCGTGAATAATGCCGAGCGCGTACCAAGCATGATCGCATAATCGCCGCGTTGCATGCCGAGCCAAGCTTGTTGACGCTGTATATCGGTCAACTTGGAATGCGAAATCGTAATTGGCACGGCAAAACGCAGACGGAAGCGCTGCTCTAACTGCGGGGTCAACGTAATTTCGGGCAACAAAACCAACACTTGCAGCCCTCGTTCGAGTACCGAGCGGATCACCTGCATATAGACTTCGGTCTTGCCGCTGCCGGTCACGCCTTCCAATAAAAAGACTTCGAAGCGGCTCAAAGCGCTAACGACTTGTTCAATGGCTTCCTGCTGCAATGAATTCGGGTGCAGCTGCGGATTCAATATCAAATGAGTCGTGGCGTTGACGGCGACCCCTTCTAACCTGAGTAGCTGCTTGTCTTGCAGCGCTTTGGCTGCCGGTCGCCAATTTTCGATAATCGCATTCAAATGCGATGCCGGCACCGCGTCTCGCTGCGTTTGCAATTGATATAACAATTGTTGTTGTTTCGGTGCGCGCCTCAGTTGCTCAGGATTTAATAAACGGCCTTTTTCGGTCAATACATAAAATTTTTCTGCTTTAATCGTAGCCGGCTTACCTTGCCTGAGCGCAACAGGAAAAGCGGCACTAAATACTTCGCCCAGCGGATGATGGTAATAACGCGCGGCCCAATGCAACAGACTCAAGTCACGATCCGACAACAAAGGCCGTTCATCCAAGACGGCCTCAATCCGCTTGAGCTTAGCGCTAAGGATTTCGCTGTTTGAATCAATTCCAATCAAAAAAGCGGTTTTTTGGCCCTTGCCGAACGGTACTGTTAGCCTAATACCCGGCTTTAGGGTTTTCGGATCAAGATCCAACGGCGGTAAATAATCGAATAAACGATAAACCGGTACCGGAATCGCGACTTTGAGGATGTACAAATTGTTTCGCACTCACCGAGCCATTTCGTTTTTTATTGCCATGTGATTTAAGAGTTTATTAACCTAAATTTAGCAGTTTAACCATGAAGTTCATTAAGTATTTCAAGAGATTACCTAAACGTTGCAGCTAAGCTTTCGGGTGAGCGAAAATTGCACGCAAACGAATGACAAGTTATTAAATTAACTTCTTATTATTCATGACCTTCATGGTGAAATGCTTTTTCTAGGATTAAAGATATCCACATAATCTGTGGATAACTCTGTGCATATCCCGTTAATACTTGTCCTGAATAGCGGTTTTTATTCGATTTTTTAGGTTTGACCAATCATTAATCGGCTCGTCAATTATTAAAATATCAATGACTTGCTAATTAAGCATATCATTAGCAATACCGCCGAGAGCTGGGTTGATTAAATTTCTGAATTGTGTATAAAACTCGAAAACCGTTAATTTCACGGCTTGACAAACTTCAACGTCATACGGTCGCTTTCGCCGATCGCCAAATACTTGGCTCTGTCCTTCTCGTTCAAACGTAGTGTAGGCGGCAAAGTCCAGACGCCGGCCGGATGATCCCTAGAGTCTTTTAGATTGGCATTGATTTCGGAACGATCCAACAGTGTGAATCCGGCTTTTTCGGCCAATTCGATAACATGGCTCTCGTCGACATAGCCCGATTGCACTTGTATTTCGATAGCGGCACCAGGCAGGCTTCTATGCTCCACGACACCAAGGATTCCACCCGGTTTCAGCGCTTTGAACATCGCAGCGAATACCGCATCGGCTTGACCGGCCTTGATCCAGTTATGCACGTTCCGGAAGGTCAGCACGCGATCGGCAAAACCTTCAGGCGCTATCTCGACAGATTCGGGCGGTTGCAAAACAGTCAATTCAACCTTACCGTAGACCTCGGGCTGTTGCTTCATTTTCTCGACAAAAGCCTGTAATGTCATTTGAAAATAGGGAACTTTTGCATCTTTTGAGAAATGTGCGGCATAGAGCTTGCCATTATTTTTCAGATAAGGCGCCAAAATTTCGGTATACCAACCTGCGCCCGGCCAGATTTCGACAACAGTCATCGACTCGCCGACATCAAAAAACGACAAGGTCTGTTCGGGATGACGGTAAGCATCACGGGCTTTGTTTTCGGCCGAACGATGCGCCCCGTCGATCGCTTGCCTCAACGCCGACGTTTCGGCGGTCGCCGTAGCCGCGCACAAAACCAAACTGAGTAATACAATCACTTTTTTCATTACACTATCCCCATCTAAATCAACACCACAGGCTTGTCGGCCCGCAAAATCACTATAATCCAAGCCCATTCGTTTACCGCTCACGGCTCACTGAAATTATCCGCCATTCCCAAAACTGCACGAGACTCCAGGCAGCCAACATCAAAAAGGCAACCAACGTCCAGCCTGGCATGCTAATGCCGAACAGACTCCAATCGATTTCGGCACATTCACCTGTGCCGCTAAGCATCATTTTGATCGTATCAGTCAATGGAAAATTTTCGAAGACATACTCCAAGCCAGGCCCGCATTCAGGTACTTGGTCGGGCGGCAAATTTTGTATCCAGACATGACGCATCGAAATCGACGCGCCTGCCAATGCCACAATAGCACCGATGACTGCATAAACTCTTCTGCCGACTCCGTTCGGGTTATGTATCGCAGCAATCAAGAACACAACGCCGGTCGCCGCAATCGCGATGCGTTGAGAGATACACAACGGGCAAGGCTCGAGACCATCGACGAACTGAAAATACGCACCCATCGCCAATAAAAAAGCACAGCCGGCGGCGCCGAGAAAAAACCAAATGCGCGGCCGCGATGCGGCTTGCAAGAATAAGTCATGAATCATATCTTGATGCCTTGTTCATTGTTACTAAATTTTATTGAGGAAATCGGATTATACCGGTGGAACTGACGATCGTGGAGTGGGAATGGCTTTTAATCTCGCGCTGAAGCGCGGAGATTTTTTTCCGATCAGGCATCGACGTATGGATAAACCTAGATTCAACAATCAGTCCACGAAATACACAAAAGCAATCATATGGTTACAGAAATCCTTTGCGTGTACTGATGCTGCATAATGTTTATAGCTTGTTTATTATTACCATGAAGATGATGAAGGGGAGAGAATTGAGTGCTTTATGAACTGTCTCAATATCACAGATGAACTCAATACAGTAATACAGCGTTTTCTAATCAGCAATTCCCAGTTTGAGCAGTTTCGCCGATTTTAGGGTGTGGGGTATGCCTGTCGAGGAACGCCGTAAACCCATCCATGGGGGCTTGGCGGCAGCTCGAAAGCCACGGATGGCGTGAATGCGGATTTTGCATGGAGCAAAAATCTGCCCCTGCTGCCGACATCCTCGCCAAGCATACCCCACACCCTTTTTGATCTCCAAATTGGGAATTGCTGGTTTTCTAATCCAGTTAATGATTAAAAAATATCAAAACAATAGCGGGACTGGAGTGCTCTTCATGGTAAGAATATACCTTTCGCACTTCAAATTTCGGCAGTGCCTTAGGAGGCGCCGGAGTGCTCGGCAAAGGCTTTGCCAGCATGGAGCTGGCATAGAAGCCTACTGGACGTATTCACGGCGTCCTTTGACGGACACCCCGGCGCCGAAATTTGACCAACAAAGGGTATAAAATGCTTTTTATCAAAATAATGAATCATTCACGATTTTTTGAATTTAACCACTTTATTCAGCGGGCTTAAGTTAATTTCATCGACGACGATGTTAGCATTCGAATGCAGAATATACAGCACCGCATCGGCAACATCTTCGGGCTCGATAGCTTGTCCGGCCTCGCCGCCGGGCCCAAAGGACAAGTTCTCGAAAAACGGCGTATTGACCATGCCCGGATTGATCAGCGCAATCCTAACACGGCTTTTCGAACATTCCTCGCGTAACGCCTGAGTAAATCCGCGCACGGCGAATTTACTCGCGCAGTATACCGCGCCTTTGCGGCTTCCCTTGAGCGCCGCTTCCGAGCCGATAAAAATCAGATCGCCCCTCGCTTGTTTTTTTAAACCCGGCAATAATGCGCGCGTCAAAAACGCTTGCCCGGTAAAATTGACCGTCATCAATGATTCGATCGCGGCAAACGAAAACTCCTCCAACGAACCGAAGCGGCCCGCACCGGCACAAAAAACCGCTGCATCGATTTCAGGATGATGCTTGCTCAACTGGGCCGCTTGGTCTGCCAAACCCGTCAAATGACTCAAATCCATTTGCACCGCCGTAAAATTCGACATCGACGATTGAAAACGATCGGCATCACGCGATACGCCAAGCACATGATGACCTTCGCCCAATAATTTTCTAGCCACCGCTCGTCCGATTCCGGAACTGGCACCAGTTACCAGAATCGTTCTTTTCACAAACGACATGGAAAAAATTTATCCTCGGGTATGTAGGCCGATAACTGCTCGCTACAAAAGTCCATCATCTCCTGTTCTAAATCCTGGCGATAAGACACCATGCCCTGCTGATTGACCAAGGGTCCCGCGAAAAGTTTTTCTTCCGGATACAGTTTATGCATTTTTTTGTAATTGTTCTCCGGCAATCGAAAAACGCCTAAGCTAACCGAATGCAAGTTCTCAGGATCAATGCGCTTGAAAACCTGTTCGAACAATTGCCGGTAATGCCGCCGGAAATCGTCGGTATAGATCAAAGGATCGAAACGTAAGCCCAACGGCCAACCTTGTGCTTGTAGTTTGCCCATCGCCTCGATCCGTTTTGCCACGGACGGTGCGCCTGCCTCAACCTTATCCGCAATCGCTTCCGGCGATAAACTGAAGGCGACGATGCAGCGCGCTAAAGGCTCTCGGTCTAATAGGCCCCTAACCTGTGTACTTTTTGTTCTCAACTCCAGCCAGGCATTGTCCAGACCGGCAAAAACCGGTAGAAATTCTTCGACAAAACCGGTAACCGGTTCCAGCGCCAAGCTGTCGCAATCGTAACCCGAAAAAAAATAAAACCGCTCATCCGGATTTTCTGTGCAAATTTGCTTGATCTCACTCTGGAAATCCTCGTAATTGACAAACAAGACATAATGAGCCGACTGATACATTCCCTGTAAAAAACAATAGCGGCAATCATACAGGCAATTGAGCATGTGCGAAAAATAATAATTTTTTCCGGCGCCTATGCCGTAACCGGCCGGGGCTTCCAATACAAACCGCCGATACTTTTCAGCCAAAATCAGTGCCGGCTGCTGTTTTTGCAAGCGGAAGTTTTGCGCCTTCGGATTGAATACCTCACCGAAACGTGCGCAGCTGATCGTTTGCGCCTTAGGAAATCGTGCGCGTATTGCTTCGACACGCGGGTGCTGGCGAATCGATTCTTCGATGTAGAGAGTTTGTATCATTACCAGAGTTTAACGCAAACCATAAAATCATGTCAGCGCTTTGATACACGACAGCAATTCACAATTAGAGGTTAAAAAAGGGTGTGGAGCACAGGGTAAACGCATTAAAATAATTAACATATCAATATGTTATCCTGTTGCTTAGAACGCTTAGTCAATTCGGTTTAACTTATGGTGCCCCTCCCTGGGCCCCGTTAGGCCGCGCCGAGCACTGGCGATTTTGCCGAGAATAGCCCGTTAGGGGAGCGGCAGGGATGCCGCTCGTTTTCGGAGGGCTAAGGATTGCCCTTCCGAAAACCCTCGGCAAAATCGTCAGCGCGCAGGATGCAGCGGCCTCCGGGTGTCTTTTCTTTTGGATACTTTTCTTTGGACAAGCAAAGAAAAGTATCGCGGTTGTCGGTCCGCGAACCGACTACACATAAGCGTCGCGATAGCGACACAAAGCCTTATTTAGGTTTCAAACAAACCAAATCTTATAGTTAACCAGGAAAAAAAGAATATTTTAACTATCTGATTTTCTATAGTGTTTTAATGCGTTTGCCCTGGTGTGGAGCATGCTTGGCGAGGATGTCGGCGGCAGGGACGAGCTCACGGCGTTCCTCGACAGGCATGCCCCCGCCCTAAACTGCGTAAACATGTTCAAACTGAGAATTACTGGATATAAAGACGCCTTGATCATAAATAGCATTGCCGTACCGTAAAGACAAAAACCGTCAATGAACAAACTACACAGACCTTGCGATTTCTGACACAATCCCCATATCGGGTTAAAATACCGTAACCTTTGAAACCATATCTCAACATCATGAAAACGAAAAAAATCGGATTTATCGGGGGCGGCAATATGGCCTCCAGCCTTATCACGGGCTTGATTGCCAGCGGCCACTCACCTTCCCAAATATGGGTTTCGGATGTCAATCAAGATGCCCTTAAAACGCTGGCCAACAATTTAAATATTAATATTTCCGTTGCCAATGAAGCCGTCATCGAAGAAGTCGACGTCGTCGTGCTTGCAGTCAAGCCCCAGGTACTACGCGAAGTGGCGGAAAACTGCGTGGCCGTCATCAAGAATAAGCGTCCGCTGGTCGTATCGATCGCCGCAGGCATCGCTCAAGAGAGCCTGAGTCGCTGGCTAGGTACCGAAGTCGCCGTAGTTCGCTGCATGCCCAATACACCGTCCTTGGTGTTGACCGGCGCGACGGGCTTGCATGCCAATACGAATGTCGACGAAGAACAACGCGACTTGGCTGAAAATATTCTACGCTCGGTCGGCGTTGCGCTGTGGGTCGATCAAGAATCGGAACTCGATGCGGTTACTGCGGTATCGGGCAGCGGCCCGGCCTATTATTTTTTACTGATGGAAGCGATGGAACAAGCCGCATTGTCTTTGGGCATGCAGGAACACACGGCCCGTTTACTAATTCAGCAAACCGCGCTCGGCGCCGCTAAAATCGCACTCGAATCGAACGAGTCACCCGAACAATTACGCAAACGCGTTACCTCACCGGGCGGCACCACCGAACAAGCAATCGAAGCTTTCGAACAAGGCGGCTTCAGAGAGTTGGTCGCCAAAGCCGTACTCGCCGCACATAGCCGCTCGATCGAAATGTCCAAACAATTGGGAGAACAATGATGGATTCGAATTATATGTCTAATCCGGTCATTTTTTTAATCGATACGGTTTTTTCGTTATACATTCTGGCCGTCATGCTGCGCTTCCTTCTGCAGTGGTGTAAAGCCGAATATTACAATCCGATATCGCAATTTTTGGTCAAAATTACTCACCCACCGCTTCGACTCATGCGCCGCTTCATTCCACCGGTAGGTCAAATCGATACCTCCTCGTTGGTTTTGGTCATGGCTTTGCAGATGCTTGCCGATTTTTCGATCTTGCTTTTGAAAGGCATCATGATCAGCGTTGGCGCATTGATTGTTTTATCGTTTACGCAACTGGTTTCGTTGCTGTTCAACATTTTTATTTTTGCGATTTTTGCCCGGGCGATTCTAAGCTGGGTCAATCCCGGCTCTTTCGATGCCGCCTCGTCGATATTACATAGCTTGACCGAGCCCCTGCTCGATACTTGCCGTAAATTCATCCCCGATATCGGCGGCGTCGATTTATCGCCGCTAGCCGCGCTGGTGTTATTGCAACTAGCTAAAATGGTTATTTTGCCGCCTTTGCATCAATTAGCCGGTCTGATTGGCTGAACTGGTTTTGTTCAGCCATTCCAAATTTGGAGATCAAAAAAGGTGTGGAGTGTGCTTGGCGAGGATGTCGGCAGCAGGGGCAGATTTTTGCTCCTGCAAAATCTGCATTCACACCATCCTTGGTGCTTAGCTGCCGCCAAGCCCCCATGGATGGGTTTACGGCGTTCCTCGACAGGCATACCCCACACCCTAAAATCGGCGAAAATGCTCAAACTGGGAATTGCTGTTAACAACGACTCATCGCTGCATACGATTCACTTACGTTATATACTTAGCTGATTTCCGGCGAAAAATATACCGTATGCCTGATTTTTTGCCTATCTACCGCGCTCAAAATGGTTACATAGCTTCGCTTAACGCTCTTTTTTGCGCCTTGCATAGGGGAAAATACGCCATCCTGGCATATTTATAATAATAATCGTCTTATTCTTCTTTTGATCAGCTGTTGCTGTAGCCGCCTATGCCGATTGCCTTACTACGAAAATACCTTAACATTGCCGCAGTCACACTACTTCTATGTCATGCGCCCTCGATCCATGCAAAAAAAATGTACCGCTGGGTTGACGACCAAGGCAATACTTATTTTTCAGACCAAGTCCCGCCGGAACACGCAAAGCATCGCCGCGAAGCGTTAAACCAGCGAGGCAGGGTAATCGATGTCATTGAAAAAGCCAAAACAAAAGAAGAGCTAGAATTGGATCAAAGACTTAACGAGCTTCGTGAGGCGCAGGAAAAAATCATTCAAAAACAACAAACCTATGATAGGGTTTTACTAAGCACTTTCCGCAACATAGACGATTTATTGTTGTCGATCAAAAATAAGACTCGCACTATGGAAGCCCAAATCAGGGCGACGGAAGGCAACTTAAACCGGCTCAAGAGTCAGCTATCCGGACAACAAAGAAAAGCCGCAGCATTCGAAAGAAATGCTCAACGCGTCCCCGAGTCGCTATTGAAGGATATCCGGTCGACCCAAGAGCAAATTCAACAAACCGAAATAGCGATCAGTCGACAAATGGAAACGTTGAACCAAGTAAAAAAAGAGGACGATGCCGACGTCGAGCGCTATTTATTTTTGACTCAATCCAGGACCGATACGCAACCGAAACAACATAAAATTCCTAGCATTAAGGAAGCCAACGAATTAGGATTGTTTTATTGCGAGAACGATCATCAATGTAACCAGGCGTGGGAAATTGCTCGAACTTTCGTCACTTTTCATTCAACGACCGGCCCGGATATCGACACCGACAAGTTGATCATGACCCGCTCGCCGTCTAAAGATTCCGACTTAAGCTTATCATTATCAAAAATCGCGATTAGCGATGTCGACTATCAACTTTTTCTCGATATTCGTTGCCGAGACTCTTCATTAGGCCGCGAGTTATGCGCGAGTCAGCGAGTCAGCGATATCCGGTCCGCGTTTAGACCTTATATTAACGACGCCTTATCTCGGTCGACTGAATAATAAGGTCCCCACTCCCTGGTCGGTAAACAGCTCCAACAATACTGCATGCTCGACGCGCCCGTCGATGATATGGACGCTAGAGACCCCTCCTTTCAGCGCATCGGTTGCGCAGCGGGTTTTCGGTATCATACCGCCGGAAATCGTACCGTCTTCAATCAAGTCGTCTACATCCTTTAACGAGAGACCGGTCAGCAAATTTTGTTGCTTATCGAGAATGCCTGCGGTATTGGTCAACAAAATCAATTTTTCGGCTTTCAAGACTTCTGCAACCTTGCCGGCGACCAAATCGGCATTGATATTATAGGAATGCCCATCGTCGCCCACGCCGATCGGAGCAATCACTGGAATAAAATCACTGTGATTCAACATCGACAGTACCGCCGGATCGATACTACTGACCTCTCCCACATGACCTAAATCGATGATTTCAGGCTCTTGCGCTTCGATCGCATTTTTTTTCATTTTGATCTTGTTGGCGCGAATAAAGTCGCCGTCCTTACCGGTCAAGCCAACCGCTTTGCCGCCATGCCGGTTTATCAGATTAACGATCTCTTTGTTCACCAAGCCGCCCAATACCATTTCAACAACATCCATCGTTTCGCTGTCGGTTACACGCATGCCGTCAATAAACTCTGAGGTTTTTCCGAGCCGTTTCAGTAAGTCCCCTATTTGAGGGCCGCCGCCATGTACGACGATGGGGTTTAAACCGACCAGTTTCATCATGACAATATCTTGCGCAAAACTGTTTTTTAGCGATTCATCGATCATCGCATTGCCGCCGTATTTGACGACGACCGTTTTATCTTTAAAACGGCGAATATAAGGTAAGGCTTCGATCAGAACGTGCGCAATCTGATGCGCGGCTTTGTTTTTCATGTATTCTTTATCCATTGATTAAAAAGGTAAAACTAGCTGTGGCTCGATACTCGCGATCAATGTCTTGAACTCCTTTTGAATTCGGCGCATCGCTTGCTCGCTATCGGCTTCGAAACGGACCACTAATGAAGGCGTGGTATTCGATGCTCTAACTAGCCCCCAACCATCGGAAAAATCGACCCGTAATCCATCGATGTTGGTGATTTTCCCATCTTTGAAATCGGCCTTGGCAAATAACCGTTCAATAAAGTCAAAATTTTCGCCCTCTTTCATTGAAACGAGCAATTCCGGTGTATTAAGGCTTTCCGGAAACTCGGCAAAAATTTCGGCACTGGTTCTGGCATCCGAGGACAAAATCTCAATTAGACGCGCCGCTGAATATAAAGCGTCATCAAACCCGTACCATCGGTCATTAAAAAAGATATGCCCGCTCATCTCTCCAGCTAATTTAGCACCGGTTTCTTTGACTTTTGCCTTCATATAAGAGTGGCCGGTTTTCCACATTAAGGCTCGACCGCCGTATTTGGCGATCTGCTCGGCCAAATGCCTAGAGCATTTAACATCGTAAACAATCTGCGCACCGGGCTTTCTTGCCAAGACATCCTTGGCAAACAGCATCATCAGCCGATCCGGCCATATAATTTTGCCGTTTGAATCGACCACCCCAAGACGGTCTCCATCACCGTCGAAAGCGATGCCGATGTCCGCTTCATAATGTTGTACCGCAGCAATTAAGTCTTCCAAATTTTCCGGAACGCTTGGATCCGGATGGTGATTGGGAAAACTGCCATCGACATCGCAAAACAATTCGACGACTTCGCAACCCAGCGTCTTAAACAGTATCGGTGCAATATCTCCGGCCACGCCGTTCCCACAATCCAATACGATTTTCATCGGCCTGACCAAATGTACATCTTCGGCGACAATACCGATGTATTCATTAACAAACATGCTGTTCTGGTCGACCGTACCGCCTACCTCAACGGCATAATCTTGTTTATCGATGATGTTTTTAAGCTTCGCGACACGCTGCCCTGCCAAGGTTTCACCCTTAATCACCATTTTCATGCCGTTGTATTCTGCCGGATTATGACTCCCGGTAATCATTAACCCGGTCCGTCCTTCGGTATGTTGCGTAACGAAATACAGAATAGGTGTCGGCACCATGCCCAAATCGAGGACATCCCGCCCTGTCGAAACAATGCCATTGATCACGGCATCCGCCAATTCGGGACTGGAATGGCGCCCATCACGTCCGACCACGACAATGTTACAATCCGCTTTTCTCACTTCCGTACCAAACGCGCGGCCAATATCATAAGCCAGTTCGGTTGTCAGCGTTTTGCCGACCACGCCCCGTATATCATAGGCTCTAAATACTTCTCCGCTCCCCTCGTGCAACGGTGCCGTCGCTTTTGAAATAGGGGAGGGTTTTGGCTGCTCGGGAACCGGAGTTGGTTTCGCTTCTGGTAACGGCATATCCCAATCGACATCCGGCATTGAGACTGGACTGGTTTCGGCATCGCCTGCTTTAGCGTTTTCAACAATTTCTTCAATCGCAAAATCGGATTCTTCAAAAAATCCGTCAAAATCGGCTTCGCTTTCATTAGCAATCGCAACGACGTCGTCTCCTTGATGATCCAATACTCGCTTGAATTGTACCAGTGTGGAAATAATGACACTCATCTCACTCAAATTTACCGGATAATTACCATACGCATTTCCGGTCATTAGATCCTTGACGGCTTTTAAAACAATACTTTGGTCGTGGCTTAAAATATTGGCACTTTTCCGATAGCCTACAAAAAACGCAAGACAAACCAACAGCACCGCTATTAACATAATTGCCGCAATCAACCCTACATCCGAAGAGCTCCCCCCTATCTGATACCAAACCTGAACTTGCCATGCCGTGTGAGCAACAGGCATCTGCACACTAGCAGCATCGCCGATAAGCGCTCGGTTTCCAACCGCTGCCAACTCGAAGTCACCCTGCCTCAATTGAATCAACTGATTGCCGATAGAGCTAGGCTTAATGCTGTTATTAATAAAGTCATAACTCAAACTGGCCAATATGACACCCGCCACGCGGCCGCTTTCTTCAATTCTAGCCGTTATCGCAAGATGCCGGTTAGCACCCTCCCCTTGAATCAAGGGTTGAGGATTCCCGCTAAAGGTTTCCTTAACCATGTCCAAATCGGCAAAGCCCATGTGCGGAACATGTTCGGTATCCAAATCGTTTATGCCTGGCAGCAATAATCTGATCTTTAATGCGCCCGGCAAATATTTTTCCAATTGTGCTTCTAACGCTCGAATCCGGCCCCTGTCTCTGTTTTCCATTGCCTCTATTACAGTCGGATCTCGAGCCATTTTGTCGATTGCGCTAGCCAATTGTTCGATTTGTTTTGAAATACCTAATGCGGTACCGGCAGCCAGAGCCATTGCTGAATCATGCTTAGCTTCCTTGATGCTGGAGTCATTAGCCCAATAAATCGCTCCTCCTGTCAATAGCACCACAAATGCCGCAATGATCGACAGCGGTAAGAATATACGCTCCATCAAATGTCCCCTATCAATTTAATGTCGCCCGGTATGTCCGAAACCACCTTCACCTCGAGCACTTTCATCAAACGCGTCGACCAACTCGAATTGCGCCTGTTCGACAGGCACGAAAATCATTTGTGCGATTCTTTCCCCGACATTAACGATAAATGCGGTCTGTCCACGATTCCAACAAGATACGAAAATCTGTCCCTGATAATCCGAATCGATCAATCCCACGAGATTACCCAAAACGATTCCGTGTTTATGCCCTAATCCCGAGCGAGGCAGGATGATTGCCGCCATAGTATTATCGGCAATATGAATCGCAATGCCGGTGGGGATCAAGATACTGTCGCCAGGCTTCAATTCGACCGATTCTCTCAAACAGGCCCTCAAATCCAAACCGGCCGAACCGGTAGTGGCGTATTCAGGCAGAGGAATATCCTTACCCAATCGTTCATCCAGAATTTTTAATTGTATTTTTTTCATTGATTTTCTCAGCGATTAAGCTCATTAGCTGCCGTGCGAGTTGTTTTTTATCGGTCATGGCCAAATCTACGCCGCCACCATGCCAGAAGACAGACAGGGCATTTAGATCGCTTTCGAACCCGCCCTTATCTTTACCAACCCAATTGGCCGCAACCATATCCAAATTCTTTCGAATTAACTTGTCTTGAGCATATCGCTCCAAATCGTGCGTTTCGGCGGCAAAACCTACCGTATAAGGTCTGTTATGCGTCAACTTCGAAACATCGGCTAAAATATCACGGGTTTTATGTAACAAAATGACGACCTCGTCATTTTGTTTTTTTATTTTCTTATCATTAACACTAACCGGACTGTAATCGGCGACTGCCGCCGCCGCGATAAAAATATCGGCCGATTGAACACTCGTCATGACCGCTTCATGCATTTGCGCGGCAGTTTCAACCTGTATCAGACGCGCGCCATCGGGTGCTGACAATGCGACTGGCCCACTAACCAAAGTGACTTCAGCTCCCATTGCCAAGGCCGCATGGGCAAGCGCATAAGCCATTTTTCCGGAACTGCGATTCGTAATATAGCGAACTGGGTCGAGAGGTTCCCGTGTAGGGCCGGCTGTAATCAAAATCTTTTTACTCTGTAAAACCGCTTGCGCAGTATTTGCCATTAAACACTGCATGATCGCTTCCGGCTCGGACATACGCCCTAAACCTGTTTCGCCGCAAGCTTGACTGCCGACTTCCGGCCCGATGAATTGCGCTCCTTGGCCGACTAAGCGCTCTATATTTTCCTGAGTAACGGCTTTATGCCACATGACACGATTCATTGCCGGCGCCAAATAAAGAGGACACCCGGCGGCCAACACCAACGTGGAGACTAAATCGTCGGCCAAGCCATGGCTCAATTTTGCGATCATATTTGCGGTCGCCGGAGCAATCACGATGCAATCCGCCCAGCGCGCCAAGCTGATGTGTCCCATTGCGTGTTCTTGATCACAGTCCAACAAATCAATATGCACAGGGTTTCCGGATAAGGCTTGCAAAGTCAACGGAGTGATAAAGGCCATCGCCGACCGAGTCATCACCACTCTAACTTCACACCCGTGTTTTCTCAAGAGCCGGATGAGCTCTGCAGACTTGTAGGCCGCGATTCCGCCGCAAACTGCTAGTAATATTCGCTTCTTATTAATAGTTGTACCGATAGAAAATTAAATTGGATATTATGGCAAGTATAGTAAATTTCTTCTATGCTTGATATCTTTGACCTAACTTGGGTAATCAATGGCAATCAAAGATTGGCCGGCGGATGAACGACCTCGGGAAAAATTATTACAAAAAGGCTCAAACGCGCTTACCGACGCGGAATTGCTCGCAATATTTCTGCGCACCGGAACGCCTGGAAAATCGGCTGTCGATTTAGCCAGAGACTTACTGAACGACTTCGGTTCTTTAAAGGCGCTGCTCGATGCCGACCTGGAACGTTTTTGTCAAAGTGTCGGCTTAGGACCCGCCAAATACGCGCAACTGCAAGCCGTTTTAGAAATGGCTAGAAGGCATTTTTGTGAAATTCTACAACGCGGTGACGCCTTGACCAGCCCCGACATTACCCGAGCTTATCTCAGCGCGCAATTAAGAGGATACAGTTATGAGGTATTCGCTTGCTTGTTTCTCGATAACCAACATCGTGTTTTAAAGCTCGAAGAATTGTTCCGAGGCACTATAGACAGCGCCTCTGTGTATCCTAGAGAAGTAGCCAAAGCCGCTTTACAGCACAACGCCGCCGCCGTTATATTCGCACACAATCACCCCTCCGGAATCAGCGAACCCAGCCAAGCCGACCGCCACATAACCGACAAACTCAAGCAAGCCTTGGCTTTATTCGACATTCGGGTTCTCGATCATTTTATCATCGGCGACGGCTTACCCTACTCGTTTGCCGAGCATGGGTTGATATGACAAATAATTTTTATCTATATACTTTTTAAAAAGTAGACTAAAAAAGGCGACCCGCAAAGAGAGTTATAATACACGGATGTATCAATCGTCCAGAAAGAGTCTCCCCGGTCATAAACGCTAAACATCTAAGGCTGCGCATTAACTCTTTGAACCGATTAACTTTGTCTCCGCTTCCAGGTATTTTTCGGTCGTCTTCCGAATAACTTCCTCGGGCAATGATGGTGCCGGCGGCTTTTTATTCCAGTCCAAGGTTTCTAAATAGTCGCGTACATACTGCTTATCGAAACTGGCCGGGCTAATACCGACTTGGTATTGATCGGCGGGCCAAAAGCGCGATGAGTCGGGCGTTAGCGCTTCATCGATCAAATATAAGACGCCGGCGTCGTCGGTGCCGAATTCGAATTTGGTATCGGCAATAATTATGCCTCTTTCCTTGGCATAATTCGCCGCTTCTTGGTAGAGGGCCAAACTGGCCTCACGCACTTTTTCGGCGAGTTCTGGCCCCATCAATTCAACCGTTTTCGCAAACGTTATATTTTCATCATGATCGCCGACAGCGGCTTTGCTGGACGGGGTATAGATCGGTTCGGGCAATTGCTGTGCCTGCTGTAAACCTTCGGGAAGACGAATGCCGCAAATATGACCGGTTTGTTGATAATCTTTCCAACCCGAGCCAATGATATATCCGCGTACAATCGCTTCGACCGGTAGCGGTTTCAATTTTCTGACTACAACCGCCCTTCCTTCCAGCTGGGCGAGCTCTTGCGGATCGGTAAGCACTTCGGCCAAAGAAACGCCGGCTAAATGATTCGGCAAGATGTGTTTCAATTTGCTAAACCAAAAATTCGAAACCGATGTCAAAACCCGCCCTTTTTCCGGAATCGGGTCCGGCAATATCACATCGAAAGCCGATAGGCGATCGGTCGTGACGATCAACATGTGTTTATCGTCTATGTCGTAAATATCACGGACTTTTCCGCGAGCACGCAGCGTCAATTGCGACAAAGATGATTCGTAAAGAACAGCCGGAGCGTTCATAATACCTCGTTCTAAGAAGTTAATATCAAATCGCATACAATAGCATTTATTTTCGAATTACGGGATGTCTGGCAATGAGTTGGTTGGGAAAATTCTTGGGCGGCGCCTTCGGATTTCTATTGGGCGGTCCGCTTGGGGCTATACTAGGGGCATCGGTCGGCCATCATTTCGATTCCGGCTTGGAGGCATTCGATTTCGACGAGAGCTTGAGCCCCGGCGATAAACATCGCATACAAACCGCTTTTTTTACCGCGACTTTTTCGGTAATGGGCCACATCGCCAAAGCGGACGGGCGCGTTTCTCAAGCGGAAATCGATCTGGCTAAACGCGTAATGGACGAAATGGGTTTATCGGCCAACTTGCGCTCGACCGCCATCAAACTGTTTCAACAAGGCAAAAGCAAAGACTTTCCCCTTGACGATGCGCTTCGTCAATTTCGTCACGAGTGCCAGAGACGAACCGACTTAATCCGCATGTTTTTAGAGATTCAACTTCAAGCCGCGATGGCCGACGGCCATTTGGACGAGGCCAAGGATAAGCTGTTGATCAAGATCTGCGGAATACTCGGTTTATCGCGGTTTGATTACGAGCGCATCAAATTGCAAATTCTAGCGCAATATCGGCTCTATGGCAGTCAACATCGACAGCAATATCAATCGATTAAAAAAGAGGATAACTTAGCCACTGCCTATGAGGTCCTCGGCGTTCGCCCCAATGCCAGCGATAGCGATATTAAAAAAGCTTATCGCCGCCTAATCAGCCGACATCATCCGGATAAACTAGTTGCGAAAGGTCTCCCCGAAGAAATGATGACCTTAGCCAAGGAAAAAACGCAAAAAATTACAAAGGCTTATGAAACGATAAGTGAAGCGCGTAAAAAATGATTGAATTAAAAACGAGAATGTTCGTCTTCGTCTTCTTTTAAATGCATATTTTCATTGACTAAAGTCCCTAAGTCTTCGGCACCCAGCTTAATCATCAAGCGTACTTCGTTTCTTGAATCAGCAGAGTTCAAGGCATCCTCATAGCTAATTTTTCCGGCGGTATAGAGATCGTAAAGCGCTTGATCGAAGGTCTGCATCCCATGTTCCCGCGAGTTCTTCATTAATTCCTTAAGTTTGTGAACCTCGCCTTTACGAATCAAGTCGGAAACCAAGGGTGTGTTCAACAAAATTTCAACCGCGGGATAGCGCCCTTTGCCATCGGCACGGGCAATCAACTGCTGCGCGACAATGCCTCGCAAATTCAACGACAAGTCCATAAATAATTGATTATGCATTTCGTCCGGGAAAAAATGCAAAATCCGATCCAATGCCTGATTGGCATTGTTCGCATGCAAGGTCGTTATACATAAATGTCCGGTTTCGGCGAACGTAATCGCATTTTGCATCGTTTCACGGGTTCTAACCTCACCGATCAGGATGACATCGGGCGCTTGGCGCAAGGTATTCTTAAGTGCGACTTCATAGGACTCGGTGTCCATGCCGACTTCACGCTGCGTAACGATACACCCCAAGTGCGGATGCAAAAACTCGAGCGGATCTTCAATGGTAATGATATGACCGCTGCTGTTTTGGTTTCGGTATTTGATCAACGACGCCAGTGAAGTCGACTTACCGGTTCCCGTCCCGCCGACAAACAACACCAGTCCGCGCTTGTTCATGACCATATCTTTTAAAACCGGCGGCAAATGCAGATCTTCGGCATCAGGAATATGGGTCTCAATACGTCTCAACACCATTCCCGCCGCATCTCGCTGAGTAAACGCACTCACCCGAAATCGGCCGAGCTTAGGAAAGGCAATCGCAAACTGACATTCTTTGGTATTATCGAATTCGTCTTTTTGCCGTTGCGTCATCACACTCATGACAATGGCTCGAGATTGATCGTTGTTAAGCATCGTTTTGGATACCTCGATCAACTTACCGTCGACTTTTATCGTGGGCGGGCGTCCCGCTGTGATGAATAAATCGGAGGCCTTTTGCTGGACCATTAACTCAAGTAGTCGCTTAAATTCATCCATATCGCCACCTTTATCTGAACATGTCTTTGTTGACCGCTTTCATCATGGCGACTTTTGAAGCCACTAACCCTTTTTCAACCATCTCTTTCAAATTTTGATCCAAGGTCTGCATGCCTTCCTTGCGCCCGGTTTGTATCGCCGAATACATTTGCGCAACTTTCGCTTCGCGAATCAAATTTCTAATGGCAGCAGTCCCGACCATGATTTCATGCGCCGCGATACGTCCTCCTCCGACTTTTTTCAGCAAGGTTTGCGAAATAACCGCTTGCAACGATTCCGACAACATTGAGCGGATCATGTCTTTTTCAGCCGCCGGAAACACGTCGATAATGCGGTCTATCGTTTTCGCGGCCGACGTGGTATGCAACGTGCCGAAAACCAAATGACCGGTTTCCGCCGCAGTTAGTGCCAATCGTATCGTTTCCAAATCGCGCATTTCGCCCACTAGAATAACATCGGGGTCTTCCCGCAATGCGGAACGCAACGCTTCGGTGAACCCTAAAGTATCGCGATGGACTTCGCGTTGGTTGATCAAGCATTTTTGGCTTTCATGTACGAACTCGATCGGGTCCTCAACGGTTAAGATATGTGCATAATCATTGGTGTTGATATGGTTGATCATCGCCGCGAGCGTCGTCGATTTACCCGACCCGGTAGGTCCGGTTACCAGTATTAAACCTCTCGGTTTGCGCGTAACTTCTTCAAAAAACTTTGGCGCATTTAGATCCTCTAAACTCAACACCTTCGAAGGAATTGTTCTAAAAACAGCCCCCGCACCTCGATCCTGATTGAATGCATTGACACGAAACCTTGCAACGCCCGGCAATGCAAAAGAAAAGTCGGTTTCAAGAAATTCTTCATAATCGCGGCGCTGTTTGTCGTTCATGATGTCGTAAATCAAAGCATGAACTTCTTTATGCTCCAAGGCAGGAATATTGATACGCCGGATATCGCCGTCCACTCGAATCATCGGCGGCAAACCAGCCGATAAATGTAAATCCGATGCATTGTTTTTAACGGAAAAAGTCAATAATTCAGCAATATCCATACGATTCTCAAGCGGCTAATAAAAATAGAAACACTAGATAACCTTAGCCTAAGTCTTTGCTTTTTGAAAGGGCTGCTGTTTAATAGCGGTTTTTTATCATCTAAATTGTGCTTATGTTCGCAATTGCTCAACAAATCGCATCCGTTCGAACCCAAATCAGACAAGCCGAGATCGACTTCGAACGCTTACCGGGAAGTGTTCGCTTACTTGCCGTCAGCAAGACTAAACCTACTTCGGACATTATCCTCGCCTATCTTTCCGGCCAACGCCATTTCGCGGAAAGCTATGCTCAAGAAGCGCGATCCAAGCAACAAGAGCTCGGGGCTTACAATATCACCTGGCATTTCATCGGCCCGATTCAATCCAATAAGACCAAGCTCATCGCCCGCCATTTTGCCTGGGTTCATAGCGTAGACCGGTTCAAAATTGCCCAGCGGCTTAGTGAACAACGCCCGGCCAATTTACCGGCATTGAATATTTGTTTGCAAGTCAACATCAGCCATGAAAGCAGCAAATCAGGCATTGCTCTGAATGATCTTTCGGAATTGGTCGACGCAGTTAAAGCCCTTCCGAGTCTCCGTCTAAGAGGGGTTATGGCGGTACCTGCACCGCAAAGCGACTTTTCTTTGCAACGAGAACCCTACCGATTGCTCTATGAAGCGGTTTCCGAACTCAAGCATCCTGAACTCGATACGTTTTCATTCGGGATGAGTAACGACTTAAACGCGGCGATTGCAGAAGGATCCACAATGGTCAGAATCGGCACGTCCTTGTTCGGAACCCGGCAATACATTTAATCCGGTACCACAGATGCATCAACCTAAAAAGAGCAGTTTGAGACTTCACCAAGCCGGTGAAAGTGTTGTAGACCCTTCATGCTTCGACTCGGCTCAGCACGAACGGTCTACAACCCATGTCAACTGCTCTTTTTAGGATCAATCTTTTTTCTTAACTATCGCCAACCCCTGATCTTTTAGCTGCTGCGCGGCTTCGAGAATATCTTTGCGGTGCTTGTTAATATATAGCCCGCTACCGATACCCATCGCCATTAACAGCACAGGGTGCTTCGCGAGTTTGAGAATGATTTCCGCACCAACCTTAGAGCCGACCGAGAGTATGCCTAACTTGATTAATGGATGCATACTCTTTCCGTCCTGCTCTATGTTGCCAGACCCTCCATTTGACTCCTGTTCGCTCATTTAGATTTTTCCTATTATTTTGAATTGAAACCTTCACGACGAAGCATACCTTTCGCACTTCAATTTTCGCCAATATGCACTCTCTACCGACATGGGAGAGGGTTTTAAAAAACGAAAACAGGGCTGCTCGAAAGGTATATTTTCCGTCCTTCGCCTGTACTCGACAAAATATTAGCAAGACCTCTGATAAATCCCAAAATTAATGATTGATTTTTATTATTGACAGTTAAGACAACCGGTCGTATTATTTTCCCATGATCGAAATATCGCAAAAACAAATCAACCGAGATAATCTACTCAATCAAGGCGTAAAGCTATTGATGGAGCAGGGTTATCATGGTACCGGACTTAAAGAAATTTTGGATGCCGTTAAAATACCAAAAGGTTCTTTTTACAACTATTTCGGCAGTAAAGAAAATTTCGGCGCGGAGGTCATTCAGCATTACATTGAACCATTTATTAAACAGCTTGACACCTATTTGGAACATTCGAATGGCGACGCCCTATCTGCGTTAAAACGTTATTACCACGAGTTAATTGCCGAAACCGAAAAACAAAACTTCAAAGGCGGTTGCCTGCTTGGCAACCTCATGGGAGAAATCGGCGACACCAGCGAAATATGCCAAAAGGCATTGCAATCCGCGGTGACTCGTTATCGCAACATCATGCGTTCGGCACTTGCCCAAGCGCAGCAAGAAGGAACCGTTCGATCGGATTTGACGGCCGAGGAAATGGCCGATTTATTACTCAATACCTGGCAAGGCGCACTACTTCGAATGAAAATCGAGCAGTCCTCGGAACCCTTAAAGCAATGCTGCCGGAATTTGTTGGAGGGCTATTTCAAAGCCTAATTTTTTTTCAATCTCTACAGAGACGACCAGTCATTTTTTAATTGGAGAAACACATGCCTAAATTCATTATCGAACGAGAAATCCCCAACGCCGGATCGTTGACAAGCGAAGACCTTCAAGGTATTGCTCAAAAATCATGTTCCATTCTTCAGGATATGGGGCCGAAAATTCAATGGATTGAGAGTTATGTAACCGATAATAAAGTCTATTGTGTTTATATCGCTCCGGACGAAACGGCTATTCGGGAACACGCTCAACAAGGATCATTCCCTGCTAATCGTATCAGCCAAATCAAGACGATTATCGATCCAACCACTGCCGAAGCATAAGCACTTTATCACCCCTGAAACACTATAAGCCAAAGGAGGTAGCCAGTCCACCTAGCGAAAACTCACTATTACTCAGATAATTATAAGAGAGTGCATACTATGAAATCACAAAGCAAAAACCGAAATCTTCTTGGCAAACTAACTCAATCAGCCCTGTTTGCCGCTTCAACAATCATGATCAGCAGCCTTGGCATTCAGTCTGCTCAAGCCGATGAAACCTGCATGTCGCCTTATATGGCCAAAATCGTCGGACAGGAGGACTTTGTCTATATCTGGACGCTCGGCATGGAAGGTGTCGGTGACGAACAGGACAAACTGGTCACGGTCGATGTAAATCCTAAGTCCAAGAACTACGGCAAAGTCGTCAACTCGCTGTCGGTCGGCGGTCGCAATGAGGCACATCATTCCGGTTTTACCGATGATCGACAGTACTTGTGGGCTGGCGGCCTCGATACCAATAAGGTTTTTATTTTCGATGTTCACAGCGACCCGGCTAAACCCAAATTAACGAAGGTCATCAGCGATTTCGTCGCGAAAAGCGGTGGCGTAGTCGGCCCGCATACGACCTATGCCTTGCCCGGTCGCATGCTGATCACCGGTCTGTCGAATAACAAGGATCACGGCGGCAGAACCGCCTTAGTCGAATACACCAACGAAGGAGAATATCTCGCGACTCATTGGCATCCGACCGACAGCGACCTGCGCGGCGCGGTCAAGACTGGAAACTATGCCGACGGTTATGGCTACGACGTGCGCGTGTTGCCTAGACGCAATGCGATGTTCACCTCGTCGTTCACCGGCTGGTCCAATTACATGATGGATTTCGGCAAGATGCTGAACGACCCCGAGGCGATGAAACGCTTCGGCAATACCGTCGTGCAATGGGACCTGCATGCGCGCAAACCGAAAAAAGTCTTCGACGTTACCGGTGCGCCTCTGGAACTTCGTTGCGCATGGGGGGCCAATAATAATTACTGTTTTACCAGCACAGCACTAACATCGAAAATCTGGTTGATTTACGAAGACCAAGCAGGCGAATGGCAAGCGAAAGCCGTTGCCGATATCGGCGATCCTTCAAAAATCCCGTTGCCGGTCGACATCTCTATTTCGAGCGACGACAAAACATTATGGGTCAATACCTTTATGGACGGGAAGACTCGAGGTTTCGACATTAGCGATCCGTTCAACCCGAAACAAGTTTACGAACAAAAAATCGGCGCCCAAGTCAATATGGTGTCGTCAAGCTGGGACGGCAAACGTCTCTATTATACGTCTTCTCTATTGGCCAACTGGGATAAAAAAGGCGACGATAACGAGCAATTCTTCAAGCTTTATCACTGGGATGGAAAGCAACTAAAAGAACAGTTCGCGATCGATTTCATCAAGGAAAAGTTAGGCCGTGCGCATCAAATGCGGTTCGGTGCATATTCTCTTTATAGCAGCAACAGCCAGCAGCCCGACCTGCTCACAAAATATCAATAGCCCCAATGAGCGGCTTCGGCCGCTTTTTCTATTGACAGCGGCTTCCGCCGCTCTCTGTTCCCATCGATTCGCCGGAGCGACGTCATGAAACATTTGTTTACCATCGTCATTTTGCTGTCGAGCGTAGCGGTCTTTTCGGTCAAGGCCGACAACGAAACGCTTGCGCCAGGTTATGGCGCGCTGCAATACGAACTCCCGGCCGTCGGCAGCTATCTGTTACCGGCGCTCGGAAAAGCCGCAGACGGTAAAATTCTCGACGAACAAGGCCAAACTATTAACTTGCATCAACTGATGGGCGATAAGATCGTGCTACTCAGTTTTATTTATTCGACGTGCAGCGACGTCAACGGCTGCCCTTTAGCAACCGGGGTATTTCATAAAATCAAAAACCGGCTTAAAAAGGACCCCGAATTGAGCCGACAACTGCGTTTGTTGACGTTAAGCTTCAACCCGGAACAAGACACGCCAGACAAAATGAAACAGTATGGCGAGCACCTGCAGGATGAAAATATCGAGTGGCGCTTTCTAACGACGGCTTCGGAAACCGAGCTGCGACCCATTCTCGATAATTATCGGCAAAGCATCCAGAAAGTCTACGACGAAAACGGACGCTTCACCGGCACTTTTTCACATATTTTGCGCGTCTACTTGATCGACCGAAACAAAAAAATCCGCAACATCTACAGCGTTTCGTTCTTGCATACGGACACTTTGATCAATGATGTGAAGACCTTACTGCAACCGGTAGTCGTCGCCAATGGCAAAACGTCGGAACAAGTCGCCAAACGTTTTCGACCCGGCGATGATAAATCGAATTACGAAAGCAGCGACTATGCGACTCGTAGCATTGCTTTGGACGACCGAACCGGTCAAACGACTGACTTGATGAAAACAGTCTACCACCCACCGAAAGGACTGCCTCCCGTGCCGGTTCCGGCGAACAATCCTGTGACGACGGAGAAAGTGCAATTGGGCCGGAAACTGTTTTACGACCGCCGCTTGTCGCTGAATAATACCTTTTCATGCGCCATGTGTCATATTCCCGAACAAGGCTTTACCAGTAACGAGATGAAAACTGCGGTCGGCGTCGAAGGCCGGACCGTCAAGCGCAACAGTCCGACACTTTACAATGTCGCTTATTACACCAAATTGTTTCACGATGGACGCGAAAATAGTCTCGAACACCAGGTTTGGGGTCCTCTATTGGCGCACAATGAAATGGCCAACCCGTCGATCGGTAGCGTCATCGAAAAATTGCATAACGATAGCGAATACAATGCTCTTTTCAAAAAGGCTTTCGGCAAAGGGCCGACAATCGAAACAATCGGCATGGCGATCGCGAGTTACGAGCGCACCCTTAACTCGGGCAATTCGGCATTCGACCGTTGGTATTACAGCAACGACAAACAAGCCTTGAACACTTCCGCGCAACGCGGTTTCAAGCTATTTTCCGGAAAGGCGCAATGCTCGTCTTGTCACAGCATCAGTAAGAAGCATGCGCTGTTCACCGACAATGCGTTTCATAACACCGGCATCGGTTATCGCGAAGCAATGCGCAGTACTGCTAAGACACAACGAGTCCAGGTCGCTCCCGGCGTCTTTGTCGATATCGATTCGCAATTAATCGATTCGGTTTCGGAAACCAAGAGCAATGATCTCGGCCGCTATGAAGTTACCCAGAATCCTGACGACCGTTGGCACTACAAGACGCCGTCGCTGCGCAATATTAGCCTGACAGCGCCGTACATGCACAACGGATCGTTAACCACATTAAAGGAAGTCGTCGAGTTTTATAACCAAGGCGGCATCGCCAACGAAACTCTCGATCCGTTGATCAAGCCGTTGAATTTGACTTCGAAAGAAATCGACGACCTCGTAAACTTTCTTAAATCCTTGACTGGCGACAATGTCGACGAATTGGTTGCCGATGCGTTTGCGGCGCCGGTGGGCGATCATCAAGAAAACTGATTACGAGTGCAATCCTTTTTACAGCATCGCCAATAACGATGAAATCATTTGAAAATAAACGTCCAACAATCCGGCTAACGCATTTTGATATACGGCTTCCAAGGTTTCAGTCGGTTGTTCAAGCATTAAATCGAACAACTCCAGAATCGCTGAATAAACGCTCACAAAATAGACTTCCGCAACGTCAAGCGCTTGATTTGTATAATTCGTCACCGGTTCGACCAATGCTGCGACCGTTGCTTGAGGATGATCATAAAACGCTTGCCATAATTCGCCGGCTTGCCGACCTAATTGCGTCGCTTCGGCTATTGTCTGTTCATACATGGACTCGACTTTCGGAAAATAAACCTCGTTAACCTGAGCATACATCTGTGCTCCGTAATCAACGGCTTGAGCATACCATTGCGAGCCAGTCTCGACCGGATGCGCATAAAATTGTTTCGCGGAAACCGCTACTTCAGCGTGCCAATCGAGCAAAACCGTTTTAATTTGTCGATACAACTCGTTCAATTGCAAGCTCAGACTACTGTAAAGCTCCCGTGTTGGCAAAAACACTTTGTTTTCGAGGTCTAGCGGTTTGAGATCGAAAAAATCTGGATCTTTGAAAATTGACATAACTTACCTTTTTTTAAAACCGGGATGTCGAAAAAAAGATGCGGCCGGGAGGCCGCATTAAAGAGGAAGGATTCAACTCTAGTCTCGTGAAGAGTGCATACAAGAGTCGAAGTAAAGTGTATCCACTAAAGATGACCAGGAAAATGTGGCATTTTGCCGCGCGACAATTGGCCGCTAACTTTGGCATTTAATTTGCCGTGTATTATTAGTTTGGGCTTCAGACAAGCCCTTTCTATACAAACAAAACCGCATGATCAGTCGCGTTCAGCTACTAAAGATTTGGTTACATACCCATCGGAATTGCTGTAATAACTGTGTTATTTAACTAAATTAGGTGAAATGACCGATTATCCACACACACGCTTTGACATCGACTAACGCGTTTACTATTTCGACTTGCCCCGTTAAGGTGCCGGAAGGTTTGTTACTAAGACTGTATTTAGGACGCCCTCTGTCTCGCCCCGAAATCAGGCTAGCAAAAAATTAAGCCAAACAGTCATTTCAATAACCGCTTTCCTAATTAAGTCAGAAAAACTATTGACCGCACCCAATGCATTGGCCGATATATTGACTTGTTCAAATTGAAACGCTTTTCGAGCTATTGGTGCATTTTCATTCGTCTTATACACTTCAACTTCAAAAGCAACGACCGAACGCGCTTGCTCTGGAGTGTCGAAACGTTGTTCAAAATCCAATAAACGCACTTTTACAGTTAACGGCTCGCTTACTGGAATTGCTGCGAAGTGCTTGGCCAATAAAGCGGCCGGTTGCGCAATCCATCGGTCTAGGTTATAAAATTTTACAATGGTAGGGGTTAAATAAAGCTGCCTGTAGTGAATTCTCGTATCCCTTAACCACTCCGGAGCTGTTACTTCAGCATTTAATGGGGCCTGCTCGGCATTACGCTGAACAATAAGCCCAAGGTCGTGCAAAGCCGCTCCCTCAGGCCTAGTTTTATAGCTACAGCCACTTATCAGCATCAGCATGATTAAACACAAACTCGTCAGTGATACATTCACTTTGGCTCCTCATATCCCGGTTCGCCCGGAGCAGGCTCGGTTTTAATCGGCCCTAATATTAATGCTTGAGGATTAGCTTCTAGCATATTAGCAACTCGTTTTAATTGATCCATTGTGGACTGTAATTCATTCATTGTTTGATGCACTTTTGGTAATGTTGTCCGCGTCAGCACATCGCCAACATTCGCTCCCGATGTTATCAATGCATCTCCTCGGTCTCCAAGCATTTTTACGCTATTTGCCGCCGCTTTTAAATCAATCGTCAAATCACCGATTTGACCGAGCGTAGTCTCCGTACTATCTATTAAATTCGGCATTTTTTCCAATACCTTACCCAGCTGATCCTCAAGTTTTGGCATTTTCGCAGTGACGACATTTAGATTACGCAAAATTTCACGTCCATGCTCTTCATTTTCATCGCTCAACACACGGTCTAGACGTATCATCAATTGTTCGGCTTTCATTAATATTTCTTCACCTGAACTCAATAAACGATCCGTCAACGATGGCAACAACGGAATTCTTTGCTCCGGCCTATCACCAGGTAACAACCATTCATCGCTGTCTCCCGTATCTTGTAAATCGATTTGCGTTAACCCTGTCACCCCTTTTAAACGTAATGTCGCAAACCCCCCCCGTGTAAATCGTATATTGTTATCCACCTCAATTTCGACCAAAATCGTCAGTGGATCGCTCGGATCGAAATTTACCGTCAAAACCTTACCGACCGCAATCCCCCGGTAATACACGGTAGATTCTGGATTTAAACCGGTTACTGAGTCTCTAGTCGAGATCACATAAAGATCACGTGCTTTTTCAAAGCTACCGATCCAATACACTATGCCGACTAGTCCTATTATCAGTGTTAGTAAAAAAAGACCGGTAGCTAAAGCGTGCGTATCTCTACCCAAAACAATGCTCTCTATTCATAAAAACTTTCTCAGCGTGCTTATTATGAAAAAATTGTCTCGCAAAAGTATGGTTACACTTTAGCGCGACTTCCAACGGACCGTATGCAATTAATTTTTTTTCCGCCAGCACAGCCACTTTTGAACACAAATCATTCAAAACGTTTAAATCATGGGTGACCATCACAACCGTAAAGCCCAAGTCATGATGAAGCTCACACAATAGATCTACAAATCCTTGACTCGCAATGGGATCAAGACCGGATGTCGGCTCATCAAGAAATAATAACGCGGGCTCTAAAATTAAGGCTCTGGCAAGAGCCACTCTTTTAATCATACCCCCAGAAAGCTCTGCTGGCATGAGTAGTTCATCCTTTGCAGATAAGCCAACCATAGCTAATTTTAAAGCAACCAAATGAGATATCCATTCGAAATCCTTGACACCAATTTCCCGCAACGGAAACGCAATATTATCGAAAACATTTAACGAACTAAATAAAGCGCCTTTTTGAAACAATACACCACACTGACTTAACATCTGACCTGAAATATTTCCGGACTCATAATCTAAGGCCTGCCCCATTACCATAACACGTCCTTTGGTCGGAGCCTGCAGTCCGATCATTTCACGCATTAATGTGGTTTTTCCACTTCCAGATGCCCCAACCAAGCCGAGAATTTCCGCTTTTGGTAAACTGAAACTGATATTCTCGTGAATTACGTTGTCACCAAATTGGGTCCAAATATTTTCCATCTGAATTGCGTTCACATCATTCATGGCATTCCCGTTCCCATAAATAAAATTGCAAATATCGCGTCCACCATGATCACTACAGTAATTGAAGCGACAACGGAATTGGTTGTTTCATTCCCTAAACTTTCCGAATTCGGTTTAATATGAAATCCATAGTGACAGGCTATCATTCCTATTAACATGCCGAATACCGCAGCCTTGCCTACTCCAATAAATACATTAACCAAAGGTACGGAATCAGGCAGTCTCTGCACAAACTGTTGCATACTTATATCGAGCGTGTGCCAAGCCGACACCATACCACCTAAAAGAGCGGCCGCATTTGTCCATACCGTCAATAACGGTAAAGTTACTGTTAACGCCACTACTATCGGAAAAATGATTCGTAGCGAATGCGAAATTCCCATCGAGGACAATGCATCTAATTCTTCTGCAACGCGCATGATTCCTATTTGGGCGGTTAATGCAGACCCTGATCGGCCTGCCACTAAAATAGCCGCTAACAAAGGCCCCAACTCTCGAATAATACTCATCCCCAAAATATTGATAATGTAGATTTCCGCACCGAAGGCTTGCAACTGAAGTGCCGACAAATAACTAAGAACAATACCAATCAAAAAGCCAACTAACGCGGTGATGCCAAGTGCCTTTACACCGGAACTATATATCGTCATTGATATTTCCGGCCAAGGTATTTTGCTCGGTGATCTGAATAGATATACTGTGTCGAGCAATAATTGCCCAAGCAAAATAATGCCATTAAAGACATGCCTATAAAAAGCCAAAATGACTTTATTTGAGTCTTTGAAAATTTGTACCAAACTTTTCTGTGCTTCTTCCGGCCGTGCATAGCTAAAGGTTTTCCAGCGATCGAATAAGCGCTTATGCTCCGGTCTCATTTCTACTTGATTTGGAAACTCCTCTCCCCATGCTTGCCATATCAGCCAAGCCCCCGCAGTATCGAGCGCCTCAACCTCATCAAGGCGCCATATGCAATCCGAATTATATTGCAGTCCTTTAAGATCTCGAGTAATAGAGGGGCTTTCGTTGATTGCTAATAAGTTCCATGAACCTTTGAGATTAATAGAAGATAAGTTATTTTCCTGTTCTATTTGCAACACCGGTTTAGCAATAAGCTTATTATTTAACGAGGCCATCAACGTATTTTTCCATTGTTACAAGTAAATACAATCATTCGACCATTCTATAGTAATTTGGTTTTCTCCCATGAATCAATTAGCTTTATTGCAGCAATTCCCAATTTGGAGATCAAAAAGGGTGTGGGGTATGCTTGGCGAGGATGTCGGCAGCAGGAGCAGATTTTTGCTCCTGCAAAATCTGCATTCACACCATCCTTGGCGCTTAGCTGCCGCCAAGCCCCCATGGATGGGTTTACGGCGTTCCTCGACAGGCATACCCCACACCCTAAAATCGGCGAAACTGCTCAAACTGGGAATTGCTGGCTTTATTGACTACTCCCTTTATATACCCTTTGCTAGTCAAATTTCGGCGTCGGGGTGCCCGTCAAAGGACGCCGTGAATACGTCCATGTAGGCTCTATGACAGCATCCATGCTGCCAAAGCCTTTGCCGAACACCCCAACGCCTCCATACGCTAATGCCTAAATTTGAAGTGCGATAGGTATACTCAAAAAATGGTTAGCTTTATGAAGGTATAGGGTGTGGCTAGCGAGGATGTCGGCAACAGGGAGTGCCGCCGTCGAGCCTACATGGACGTATTCATGGCGTCCTGTCGGGCGAGTGAGCGCACCGTCGACAAGGCGCATGGTTTCAAAACGATATTTATCAAGAACTCCTTCGCAAATGAAATGACATCAAACGGCAACGATTGTGCTTTATTGGCGATGCCATTCTATGACAAACCTTAAGGCAAAAAAAAGCCCGTGTTGAGTGATCAACACGGGCTTTAGGATAAGAGCCTGGCAATTCCCTACTTTCACATGGCAAACTGCCACACTATCATCGGCGCTAAGCGGTTTCACTGCCGAGTTCGGGATGGGATCGGGTGGGACACGCTCGCTATGGTCACCAGGCAAACTGGTTACAGCAGGTTCAACGCTAAGCCGTAAGGAATAAGTTGGTATTCTTTAACTCACTCGATACGCTCTCGGCTTCTTGCTTTGAGCCTACTCAAAACTCTTTACTTCAGGTGTTTTCGGTTTTATCAGGGTTTTCGGTCTCTGCCGCTTAGCCTTTCGCCTTGCGCCTTTTACCTTGCTCTTTTCACCTGTTTTTTTGGAAATCTGTACACGTTTTTCGCTCTCTCGCTTTAGCGATTGTCGGCCGTTGTATAACACTCTGGTTTTCAAACCGATTGGGTGTTATATGGTCAAGCCTCACGGGCAATTAGTATCAGTTAGCTTCATGTGTTACCACACTTCCACACCTGACCTATCAACCTGATCGTCTCTCAGGGCCCTTCAGGGGACTCATGGTCCCAGTGAGATCTCATCTTGGGAGAGGCTTCCCGCTTAGATGCTTTCAGCGGTTATCCCGTCCGAACATAGCTACCCGGCAATGCCATTGGCATGACAACCGGAACACCAGAGGTTCGTCCACTCCGGTCCTCTCGTACTAGGAGCAGCTTCCCTCAAATCTCAAACGCCCACGGCAGATAGGGACCGAACTGTCTCACGACGTTCTGAACCCAGCTCGCGTACCACTTTAAATGGCGAACAGCCATACCCTTAGGACCTGCTTCAGCCCTAGGATGTGATGAGCCGACATCGAGGTGCCAAACACCGCCGTCGATATGAACTCTTGGGCGGTATCAGCCTGTTATCCCCGGAGTACCTTTTATCCGTTGAGCGATGGCCCTTCCATTCAGAACCACCGGATCACTAAGACCTACTTTCGTACCTGCTCGACTTGTCCGTCTCGCAGTCAAGCGTGCTTTTGCCTTTACACTCATCGCATGATTTCCGACCATGCTGAGCACACCTTCGTGCTCCTCCGTTACTCTTTGGGAGGAGACCGCCCCAGTCAAACTACCCACCAGACACTGTCCCCAATCCAGATTATGGACCTAGGTTAGAACTTCAAACATACCAGGGTGGTATTTCAAGGTTGGCTCCACACCAACTGGCGTTGATGCTTCACAGCCTCCCACCTATCCTACACAAATAGGTTCAAAGTCCAGTGTCAAGCTATAGTAAAGGTTCACGGGGTCTTTCCGTCTAGCCGCGGGTACACTGCATCTTCACAGCGATTTCAATTTCACTGAGTCTCGGGTGGAGACAGTGTGGCCATCGTTACGCCATTCGTGCAGGTCGGAACTTACCCGACAAGGAATTTCGCTACCTTAGGACCGTTATAGTTACGGCCGCCGTTTACCGGGGCTTCGATCAAGAGCTTCTCCGAAGATAACCCCATCAATTAACCTTCCGGCACCGGGCAGGCGTCACACCCTATACGTCCACTTTCGTGTTTGCAGAGTGCTATGTTTTTGCTAAACAGTCGCAGCCACCAGTTTAATGCTACCCTCTTGGGCTCCATCCGCAAGGGACTTCACCTACCAAGGGCGTACCTTCTCCCGAAGTTACGGTACCATTTTGCCTAGTTCCTTCACCCGAGTTCTCTCAAGCGCCTTAGAATTCTCATCCCACCCACCTGTGTCGGTTTAGGGTACGGCCGCAGATAACCTGAAGCTTAGAGGTTTTTCTTGGAAGCAGGGCATCAATCACTTCGTCTCCCCAAGGGGACACTCGTCATCACGTCTCAGAATTATGGAACCGGATTTGCCTAATTCCACTCCCTACTCGCTTAAACTGCCTATTCCAACAGACAGCTGACCTAGCCTTCTCCGTCACCCCATCGCAGTTACCTCCGGTACAGGAATATTAACCTGTTTTCCATCGACTACGCCTTTCGGCCTCGCCTTAGGTGCCGACTAACCCTGCGTCGATTAGCGTTGCGCAGGAAACCTTGGGTTTTCGGCGTGGGGGNTTTTCACCCCCATTATCGTTACTCATGTCAGCATTCGCACTTCTGATACCTCCAGCCGACTTCTCAATCGACCTTCGCAGGCGTACAGAACGCTCCTCTACCACCTTACTTACGTAAGATCCGTAGCTTCGGTACTATGCTTAGCCCCGGTGAATCTTCCGCGCAAGCCGACTCGACCAGTGAGCTATTACGCTTTCTTTAAAGGATGGCTGCTTCTAAGCCAACCTCCTGGCTGTCTGGGCCTTCTCACATCGTTTCCCACTGAGCATAGATTTGGGGACCTTAGCTGACGGTCTGGGCTGTTTCCCTTTTCACGACGGACCTTATCACCCGCCGTGTGTCTCCCGTGCTCGCACTTGTTGGTATTCGGAGTTTGCATCGGGTTGGTAAGTCGAGATGACCCCCTAGCCGAAACAGTGCTCTACCCCCAACAGTGATACACGAGGCGCTACCTAAATAGCTTTCGAGGAGAACCAGCTATCTCCGAGCTTGATTAGCCTTTCACTCCGATCCACAACTCATCCGAATCCTTTTCAACGGATCCCGGTTCGGCCCTCCAGTTAGTATTACCCAACCTTCAGCCTGGTCATGGATAGATCGCCCGGTTTCGGGTCTAATCCCAGCGACTATGACGCCCTATTCAGACTCGCTTTCGCTACGCCTCCCCTATTCGGTTAAGCTTGCCACTGAGATTAAGTCGCTGACCCATTATACAAAAGGTACGCAGTCACCCATCCGAAGACAGGCTCCTACTGCTTGTACGCATACGGTTTCAGGTTCTATTTCACTCCCCTCTCCGGGGTTCTTTTCGCCTTTCCCTCACGGTACTGGTTCACTATCGGTCGATAAGGAGTATTTAGCCTTGGAGGATGGTCCCCCCATATTCAGACAAGGTTTCACGTGCCCCGTCCTACTCGTTTTCACACTCAGCAAATTTTCGTATACGCGGCTATCACGCTGTATCGCCAGACTTTCCAGACTGTTCTACTAATTTGCTCAATGCTTAAGGGCTGCTCCCCGTTCGCTCGCCGCTACTAAGGGAATCTCGGTTGATTTCTTTTCCTCCGGGTACTTAGATGTTTCAGTTCCCCGGGTTCGCCTCCTTAAGCTATGTATTCACTTAAGGATAATCAGGTTGTCCTGATTGGGTTGCCCCATTCGGAAATCCGCGGATCAAAGTTAGTTTGCAAACTCCCCGCGGCTTATCGCATGCTACTACGTCCTTCCTCGCCTCTTATCGCCTAGGCATCCACCGTATGCGCTTATTCACTTGACCATATAACCCCAATAAGTCTGACGTTATACGGATCAGCTGACATTTTCGCTTTCTGCTTGAGAACTCATTCAGTTCACGTTCGGTTCCGCCTATTTTAATCGCTCCCCTTGCCTTTCGACACGGGCGCTTCTAAACTCGACTTCTCCGTCTGTGTACATGAACTTGTTATTTGTATCTTCTTAGTTTAAATTGCTTTAAACGCTGAATTTACAGTGTACAGATTTCCAAATTGTTAAAGAGCTATTACTGACGTTGTTGTTTCGTCACCAATGCTATACAGTCTTTTCGGGTGTTCGCCGTTAAAACTGTATAGCATTGGTGGAGCCAGGGAGGATCGAACTCCCGACCTCCTGCGTGCAAGGCAGGCGCTCTCCCAGCTGAGCTATGGCCCCTTGGGGGGTCGTGCAAACCAGGCAGTGCTAGCTTGACGGGTGGTCCTTCCGCTTCCAGGCTTGCGCCGCGTTGGTGGGCCTGGGAGGATTTGAACCTCCGACCTCACCCTTATCAGGGGTGCGCTCTAACCAACTGAGCTACAGGCCCAGGCTCGTGACGTCTTCGATCAAAATAATTTGTTGTGGGTACTTATGACGAACGCTTGCTGTCTTTGTAAGGAGGTGATCCAGCCCCAGGTTCCCCTAGGGCTACCTTGTTACGACTTCACCCCAGTCATGAATCACAAAGTGGTAAGCGCCCTCCCGAAGGTTAAACTACCTACTTCTTTTGCAACCCACTCCCATGGTGTGACGGGCGGTGTGTACAAGGCCCGGGAACGTATTCACCGCGACATTCTGATTCGCGATTACTAGCGATTCCGACTTCATGCAGTCGAGTTGCAGACTGCAATCCGGACTAGGACCGGCTTTCTGGGATTTGCTTACTCTCGCAAGTTCGCTGCCCTCTGTACCGGCCATTGTAGCACGTGTGTAGCCCTACCCATAAGGGCCATGATGACTTGACGTCGTCCCCACCTTCCTCCGGTTTATCACCGGCAGTCTCCCTAGAGTTCCCAGCTTGACCTGTTGGCAACTAAGGATAAGGGTTGCGCTCGTTACGGGACTTAACCCAACATCTCACGACACGAGCTGACGACAGCCATGCAGCACCTGTCTCAGAGTTCCCGAAGGCACTCCACTATCTCTAACAGATTCTCTGGATGTCAAGGGTAGGTAAGGTTCTTCGCGTTGCATCGAATTAAACCACATGCTCCACCGCTTGTGCGGGCCCCCGTCAATTCATTTGAGTTTTAACCTTGCGGCCGTACTCCCCAGGCGGTCAACTTAATGCGTTAGCTGCACCACTAAGTCTCAATAAAGACCCAACGGCTAGTTGACATCGTTTACGGCGTGGACTACCAGGGTATCTAATCCTGTTTGCTACCCACGCTTTCGTACCTCAGCGTCAGTTTTAGGCCAGAGAGCCGCCTTCGCCACTGGTGTTCCTTCCGATCTCTACGCATTTCACCGCTACACCGGAAATTCCACTCTCCTCTCCTAAACTCTAGCTGCCCAGTATCAAATGCCGTTCCCAGGTTAAGCCCGGGGCTTTCACATCTGACTTAAACAGCCGCCTACGCACGCTTTACGCCCAGTAATTCCGATTAACGCTCGCACCCTCCGTATTACCGCGGCTGCTGGCACGGAGTTAGCCGGTGCTTCTTCTATAGGTAATGTCAAGGCATCGGGTATTCGCCAACGCTTTTTCCTCCCTATTGAAAGTGCTTTACAACCCTCAGGCCTTCTTCACACACGCGGTATTGCTGGATCAGGCTTGCGCCCATTGTCCAATATTCCCCACTGCTGCCTCCCGTAGGAGTCTGGGCCGTGTCTCAGTCCCAGTGTGGCTGATCGTCCTCTCAGACCAGCTATGGATCGTCGCCTTGGTAGGCCTTTACCCTACCAACTAGCTAATCCAACGCAGGCTCATCTGATAGCGCGAGGTCCGAAGATCCCCCGCTTTCCCCCTCAGGGCGTATGCGGTATTAGCGTGAGTTTCCCCACGTTGTCCCCCACTACCAGGCAGATTCCTACGCGTTACTCACCCGTCCGCCACTCGTCGGCTCCCGAAGGACCGTTACCGTTCGACTTGCATGTGTTAAGCATACCGCCAGCGTTCAATCTGAGCCATGATCAAACTCTTCAGTTTAATATGGTTTGTGACTAAATAAGATCAGTCACCAATCTTGGCTCGACTAAGAATTAAACGTAATCTACTTGAATTAACGTGTTGTTCTTGCGTCGAATAGCTTTAACCGCTAAGCTACCCGCCACAAGCACCCACACAAATTATTTTGATCTGCTTGTTAAAGAGCTGGAAGACTTTCTCTCCCGTTGAGCCCGCCTATTATACAGAGGCAAAACTCAATGTCAAACTTTATTTTCAATCTCTTTCCCCGTCGTTCCGCTGTTTCGCGGCGGGAAAGACGAGCATTATACAGCAACACACCAACCCGTCAAGAGTTTATTTTGCTTTTTCATTTTGTCGATTTACTTTATCCGGCATACTTGGTCTCACCATTAAACTGCATCTCGTATAACCTGGCATAAAGCCCTTTCTTTTCAATCAATTCCTTGTGACTTCCCCGCTCTACTATTTGGCCGTTTTCCATTACAAGAATCACATCCGCACTCTCTATGGTGGACAAACGATGGGCCACCACTATTGTGGTCCTATTAGTAAGAACGTTCTGCAAGGCCTTTTGAATATACCGCTCCGATTCGGTATCGAGGGCAGAAGTTGCCTCATCTAGGATTAAAACCGGCGCATTCTTTAATAATGCTCTCGCTAAAGCTAATCGCTGCTTTTGTCCTCCTGACAACTTAACGCCATTTTCCCCGATTTCAGTTTGCAAACCCTTCGGCATTTTTTGGATAAAATTCATTGCATAGGCATCTTTCGCCGCTTGCTTCACGCTTTCCAATGAAACTCCTTGCAACGCGCCATAGGCAATATTGTTCGCTACCGTATCGTTAAACAATGTGACTTGCTGGGTTACTACTGCAATTTGTCGCCTTAAGTTTTCCAACTTATAAGCGGTTATGTCTACGCCATCCAGAAGGATTTGACCCGACGAATATTCGTAAAATCTCGGCAATAAATTAATTAGCGTACTCTTACCTCCTCCAGAGGCACCAACTAAAGCTACAGTCTGCCCTGGCTCAACAGTAAAACTTATTCCTTTTAATGCCTCGCTCTCCGCTCCCTGGTATTTAAATCGTACATTTTTAAATTCAATTTTACCGCTACAATGCTTTGACTCATATCCGCCAGAATCATTCTCGAGTGGCTCATCCAATATGGTAAACAAGGACTCGGCCGCCACCACACCTTTTTGTATTTTTGAATTAGCATCACTCAATTGCCTAATGGGTCGCGGCAATAGAAAAGCGGCTGTTAAAAACGCAACAAATTCACCCGCAGTCGCCTCCTGCATTAAAGTCAAAGACATATACATTAAGCCGGCCAAAGCAATAGAAATAATTAATTGCAGCAATGGACCATGTAACGCTGATGTTGCTGCAAGCTTTAATGATTGCCGACGATGAAATTGACTACCTTCCTTGAATCTATTTTTTTCATATTCTTCGCCACCATAACTCCTGACGATGCGATGCCCATTGACCAGCTCAGAGGTTATATGCGTTAAATTACCTATCGAATTTTGAATATCTTTACTCAATGCTCGCAATCTTTTACTCACATATTTGACCAGCCACACAATAAATGGCGTTACCGACAAAAACGCTAATGTCAACAACCAGTTCATATAAAATAAATACAGCACTAAACCAAGCGCGGTCAGTCCTTCCTTAATCACGATTTGCACCGAATCGGTCGTTGCTTGAGTCACTTCACCAACGTTATGCGTGATCCTCGACATCATATAACCGCTATTGTTTGAATCGAAATAATTCGTAGGTAAGCCTGTATAATGATTGAATATTTCACACCTTAATGCATGGACAATACTTGTTGACACTTTTGCGATGAAATAATTACCCAGATAAGATCCGGTTCCTCTTAACAGTATCAACCCAATAAAGAGCAAGGGCATCAAACCTACATCTTCTCTCGAACCACTCTGTAAAGAGTCGATGATGTGTTTTAAGATTGCCGCAAACAATGGCTGTGTCGCAGCATAAATAAAGAAACCGATTATGCTTAAAAAAAACCAACTTTTATACGGCCTGACATAGCTCAGTAATCTTTTATAAACTTGATAACCGACCTTTGCTTTTTTCTGTTTTTTTAATTTAAAAATTTTCATGATCCCACAGTCTAATTCGTAACGAAACTAACCGACTGCTTAACTGATTAATGTATATTTAGCCCTGTTATCTTTCATTTGCCTGAAAGTTGGCTCAAGGTTTTGTTTTCTGCACTTCAAATTTTGGCGATGCTTAAGGAGGCACCGGGATGCTAGGCCGATCTTTGCTCCTCGGCAATCGCTGAGATACAAGGATGTAATGAATGCAGAAATGCAGTAGCATTTTTCTGCCCTGCATCGCCTAAGCGCTAACTGTTGAAACCCTAATACACGCCATTCATACCGCTTGCAAAAGCTTTGCCTACATTGACGTATTACCGGCGTCCTTTGACGACCGCCCGGTGCCGAATTTTGATCTACGATTGGTCTATAATGAAAAATCTTCTTAGGATTTGGTCGTAAATGACTTCACTATATTACTCCCTTTATACTCAAAAAATGGTTAGCTTTATGAAGGTATGGGGTGTGGCTAGCGAGGACGTCGGCAGCAGGGAGAGCTACCGTCAAGCTCCCATGGATGGATTTACGGCAGTCCTCGATAGACATATCCAATACCTTTTATTCTTTGGCGGTTTTTCAATCAAAAGGGAGTATGAAGGGTTCGGTTGCTCGATTGACTGGTGTCGGCAACCGGGATAGCCGCCGACAGGCCTACACGAACTTATTCACGACGTACTGTCAAGCGAGTTGCCGAACCCTCAACAAAACTCATATCTCCTGGACCTTATTTATTACGAAATCCTTACTTCATAAAATCGACTACTCAGATAATTTAGGTGCTGGGCGAATCCATTCATGGCAACCTGCAGAAACCTGAACAACATGGATCAGTGAATGCAGATTTTGCATGAAGCTAAATCCGCCCCACTGACGATTACCTCGTCAAACACACCCTACACCTTCTGAAAATTAGCCTATTTTTCAATTCGATAGGAGCAAATATAAACAATCCCGATAAACATTCAGACACTTACTTTTGGATAACCAAAGTAAAAGTCTTGCGAACAGCCCTATTAAAAATGTCTTTATTGTAAATTGTAAACAAGATTCAAAGTGACGGGTACCACTCCAGTAATACTTTGCAAATTAACGATTTCTCGTAACTTTTCAACTCCCGCCTGCAAACCGAACCATTCGGTATTCATTATAATCGGCTCGATAGTTGTCACCGAGACTTGGGCATTGGTTAACTTAATAATTCTTAAGTTAGCATCCATTGAACGCTCAACGCCCTGCAATCTAAGATTCGCGGTTACGGGCAGGTCCATCATTTGCCCGGCCTTTAACGAATCTAAGCGAGTCTTTTCAAATTTCAGCTCAACTAACGCTTCCGGAAAACGTTCAATTTGAAATAACAACTCCTTCATTCGCTCATTTCTGATCGGTACGCCGGTTTCAACGCTATCTAACTGAATAACTAGTTTGGCCACACCTTCATCACTTAACGATCCAGACATTTTATTGAACGTATGTTTCTCGGTAACGCTTGCATTTTTGGTAGTGAGAAAACTTAATGACGATAATTTTTGATTTAAGGCCCAATCGGCAAACGCCGTTGGCGCAAATAATACCAACCCAATTAATGCTAACTTTTTCATTTTCAACCTCGGTTTAAAATCCAAACAATCGAAAAATCACGCGACTGAACCGCGCGTAAATAACTCAAGTGACATGAAGCAACTTATTGTTTACCCATTGCCAACCAAATTTTCGTGCCGAAACTTGATCAAAGGTACAGCAACATTCACGATGAAAAATTTTCACTCATAGAAACTCCAACTACCTATTCATCCATCGTTTGATAAGCGGCGGCTCTACTTCTCCCGATAGGTACCCAAGCAGATATATTTGTTAAGCCTCTCATGACCGGCGCCGCCCCGCCCATCGCAACCGCATCGACCAAACAATACCAAGCAGCAACTCCGCTCGGCGGATTTCCTTGTGGAAGACCCAACACAGGATCAATGGAAGCCCACGTCCAAGTTCCGGCAGCCGTCCCAATTAACTCCAACCAGGTTGTGATAAAAAATGCAGCCAGATAAACCAGCGGAGAACGTCCTTTAAATAAATAACCTAAAAATACGCAAAACAACAGCGCCCCTACCGAGTCTCCCTGCACAGCCAGGCCACTGATGCCCCAAATCGACCAAAGTCCACAAACTACGACGACGAATAGCGCAATCATTCGTGCATACCGCATAAAGAATCCGGAACGCGCCAACGCAACGGCGGTCAAGTAAACCATTCCATGCCCCGGGGGAACATACGCCGGTACATTTTCAAAGCGATAGGTATACCCCCCCATATAAGGAGACGCAAAATGCTCGCCGACTGTCGCAAAAGCTACGGCAATAATAACTTGCATCCTTACTTCACTGGATTCACCCAACAACAAACCTATGAGAAAAACCCATCCGCAAACGCCCAATGCATTTTGTTTTTCCATGGTAGCGTTGGCATCTACGACCAAACACACAGCTACACAAAAAAATGTAAATCCTGCAATAAAATAGTCGCGCGGTCTATGCTCGTAAGCAATACCCGGCTCCGGAAAATGTCTTAACATCAAACTTCCTCGTTGATCACATATTTAAACAAAAGCAGCAATCCTCGTTAATTTCCCGCGAATACCCAGGAAATCACCGCATATCGAACTAATTTTCCAATAAAAATGAATACTATAGATGAATACAAAGATAATTTTAACCACCCTCCGGCAAAACAAAAACCATCTCCGATAACAGGCAACCATGAAAATAAAAGCGCCCATTGTCCCCATTTTCTAACCCACATTATCGCTTTTTGTTTATTAGTCTCTAACAATGATTCGATAGGATATTTCTTTGCCGCCAAATATCCTAAAAACCAAGTTGTTAAAGCACCTAAAGTATTGCCGATCGTCGCAATACCGACTAATAGTATCACTTGGTCTTGATGGTCCGACACCATCAGAGCCAGCACGGCTTCAGAGCCGCCTGGAGCAATCGTCGACGATATAAAGGCACTAAAAAATAAACCCGCAAACCCTAGATAATCTTCCGGCATTTACTTAACCCACAAAAAAGCCCCTGAAACCCATAGGTTACAGGGGCTTGACCCATTTTTTACATTTATTTCTCAGGCAATACTTTATTTTTTCCTGAAAAAACGGACTGTAGCACTTTGGAAAAAAATCTGTATATAAAACCTAACACATTTCCGATTAACTCAAATACATAAGAAACACCTTCGGAAAAACTCATCCCTTTGAATTTTTTTGCTAATAAAGGCGAGATCAACAAACCAATCGCCAAACCTATCACCATAACCCCGGAAAACCATGAGCTATTCTCTTGCGAAACTGTGTTACTTGTTATTGCCGCTGAAGCGGCTTGGGACTGAATAGGATTATCGAGAATTGGGGAAACTTCGTAACTATCCTGAATCACATAGGGAGTCACACCCGGGATACTCGGCAAATCGCCGGCTCCCTTACCTACTTTCAACTGCGCCTTCATCCCTTTCTCCATGTGTTGGGCGATATCGCAATGCACTAAATAGGTTTTATCTCCAGGCGGTAAAATTAATGTACCCGATATTTTTCCGGGACCGGTTACTTCCAAATGGAACATACCTTTCGGATACAAATATTTGGGCAAGCCATGCATCATCCATTGATGTCGAATATTGTCATCGTTAATGAAATTAACCGTCAATTTGGTGCAGGGTTCGAACTGAAACTCCTGGGTATCGAATGCAAACATTCGCCCCGGAAATTTTTCGGCATATTGGTGTCCCGCGCGAACCGTAATTTCCTTAGTTGCAGCAATCTTATCGCAACCACCGGGCAAGGTATCCGAATTTTGCCCCATTACCATTCCGCCGCCCATGTCCATCAGATGGCCGCCACCGTGATCCATCATATTGTTGTGCTCTTCATACTCCTTTGCTTGGAGCACCGTCGATGCCAACATAAAACTTGCAGCAACCATTGAGAAAAATCCAAACCTCATTATTTTCACCTTAACTTTAAAATTCGTCTTCATTAATAACTTTTTGTCGACATTCTTAACCATCTGACCGTTTAGGATCGTTCGCTTGACCTATTCCACTCGGCCACAATTTCGGATTTTCGTCCGGCCTTTTCAGATCACCTGCTCCGCCTAACACAGTTCAAAGCGGTTTCTAGGCCTGGAAAAGACCCGTATCGTCGAACACCAGTTTAACAAGCCTTGCCTTCCGATTACCGGTTCTCAATGATTGCTTACTTCCTTGTCTACGCTATTAATTAAATGACTCGCCTTTAATATTTGCAACCAAAACCGACGATAAGCATTTGAAATAGATTTGAAAACAGAACTTAGCAAATATTTCATTCCTGTCATAACCAGGCATAGCACATGCATTGAAATGGGCTATGCCTGTATGTAATGACAAAAATTGATTGGCGACTTTCGAGTATTCACCGCCACCCAATAAAAACTTAGGCTTCTTTGATTTTTCCTAACAATTCGTCAACTTTTTTCTTAAATCCGGCATGAGACAGATAGAGGATATAAAGACCGGCAAACACAAAAAAGGCATATAACGCCATTAAACCCGTACTGGTCTGTTGACCTTTACCTGCGACAAAGCCCATGTGAACATCCAGCCTTTCGCCTTCATCAGGTACCAGCGTGATGTGAATTAGGTAATTTCCGACCTCTGGAACGCCTTTATCCAAAGTTAACGTTACTGTCCCGGATTTATGTTTTGACGCAGGCAAATGAAATACGCGAGTACCCTCAGGCTCTTTTGTCACCTCGAACTCAACCGACATCTTTCTGTATCGTGGATCTTGATAATCGAAAACTAATTGAGTCAAAGTGTTAATGCTAGGAATATTTGCACAAAATTCCTCGGCTGGAAAAGCATTGGGTTGATAAGCCGTGTAATGAACCCAGTGCCCAGGCTCCAATTCAAACTTACATTGATCGGTATCGGTACCCGCCGCACCACCATGAGCCCAAACGGAAGCGGAAAAAACCAAGCCCATAAGCGCTAGGAGACTATTTCTTACGATGTTCTTTCTGTTCATAATACCTTCCAGTTTTGTCGGTTAATTATAATTTTTATAATTGCTTGTTGCTCTTTTATAGACTAAAACCAGCGATAAACCAAAGCTTCGAATAAGCAAAAATCTGCATTAATTTTTTATTATCACTGATGCACTTATGAACTCTAGCATATCGCCCAATACAAATAAAGCCACTCCCGTCTTAGTCAATAACCTTGTCAGGTGGGAACATGTTCGTCGAGGCGCACCGTAAACCCATCCATAGGGGCTTGACGGTATGACCTTGATGTCGACTTTCGCCTAACATTCCGCCCACCTTTTTTGTTTATTAGACGTTTTTTCGCTCATGATAAACGTAATGATATGACATATCTCCATGCAACTACACAATCAAAATCCATCTTAACAAACAACGCCCTTTGAATTTAGGTGCGGGGTAAATTGCCCCAAAAAGGCACATAGTAATATAATGCTTATTTAATATGTATCCGCAATTAGCCGTGTTTTCGTAGACTTTTGCAAACCTGACCGCCCATACAGGAAATTAATCACATGCCATCTTTGACCCAGACCCCCACCTGGAAATCCTTAGTTAGTCATTGCGCCGCCATTCAAAACTTCGACCTGAGAGAAGCTTTTAATCTAAATCCTCGTCGTTTTGAACAATTCTCACTTCAATTCAACGACATTCTATTCGACTACTCGAAAAACTTAATCACGGAAGACACGCGTTCATTGTTGGTCGATTTGGCAACTCATTCGGCACTTAGTTCAAAAATCGAAGCCATGTTTACCGGCGAAAAGATCAACCACACCGAACAAAGAGCTGTTTTGCATACCGCATTACGCAACAGAAGCAACCACCCGGTCATGGTTGACGGAGTCGATGTAATGTCAAACATCAATCAGGTTCTGGCCAAAATGCGCGTCTTTACGGATAAGGTAAGAAACGAACAATGGCTAGGACAGACTGGAAAACCCGTTAAGGACATCGTCAATATCGGCATAGGCGGCTCGAACCTTGGCCCGAAGATGGTTGCTACTGCGCTAACCCCTTATGCTTCCGATAAATTAAATGTTCATTTTGTTTCAAACGTCGATCAAACCGATCTCGTCGAAACACTCAAACCGCTCAACGCCGAAACGACTCTGTTTATCGTTGCATCAAAAATGTTCAACACTCAGGAAACCATGACTAATGCGCACTCCGCAAGAAATTGGTTTCTCGAGCAAATTAATGACGAAAAAGCCATCGGTAAGCATTTTGTCGCGATTTCCACACACCCTGAAAATGTCATTGAATTTGGCATCGATCCGGAAAACATTTTCGAATTTTGGGACTGGGTTGGCGGACGCTATTCATTATGGTCATCAATTGGCCTGTCCATTGCGCTACAAGTAGGGATGGATAATTTCGAACAATTGTTGCAAGGCGCCCATGAGGCCGATTTACATTTTAGAGATACGCCATTCGACCGCAATATTCCGGTCATCATGGGTTTACTAGGCATTTGGTATAACAATTTTTATGGCGCAGAATCTCATGCAATATTGCCCTACGACCAATCACTGCGTTATTTTTGCGAGTTCCTACAACAAAGCGACATGGAAAGTAACGGTAAAAGCATCGACAGAGAGGGGCAACCGGTCGATTATAGTACCGGACCGATCATTTGGGGCCAACCGGGAACGAATGGACAGCATGCATTTTACCAATTGATCCATCAAGGCACTAAACTAATACCTTGTGACTTCCTGGCACCGGCTAACTCACATTATCACCTACCGAAACATCATGATATTTTAATTTCAAACTTTCTTGCCCAACCGGAAGCTTTGATGCATGGCAGAAGTGCCGAAGAAGTCATTGCCGAACTACCCGAACAAGACAGAAATAACGCCATATTAGTCGCATCTAAAGTCTTTGAGGGTAATAAACCGTCTAACTCTTTTCTTTTCGATAAGCTTACGCCTAAAACATTAGGCTCGTTGATCGCATTTTACGAGCATAAAATCTTCGTGCAAGGCGCTATTTGGAATATCAATTCTTTCGACCAAATGGGCGTTGAACTGGGCAAAGTACTGGCCAAAGTCATTTTGCCCGAACTGCTAAATGACGAAACCATCGGCAGTCATGACTGTTCCACGAACGGTCTGATTAATGCCTATAAAAAATTACGTAAAGCAGACGATTAATCAGTACTAAACTAACGACGGGCCCGAAAGAAGTCTTTAAGCATTTCGGAACACTCGTCTTTTAAAACACCGCATCGCCATGCGACTCGATGATTTAAAAATGACGATTCGGATAGATTCATTGCACTGCATACTGCGCCACGCTTAGGATCTTCGGCGGCAAATACCAGGCGCTCGATTCTTGCATGAACGATCGCCCCCATACACATCACACAAGGCTCAAGCGTAACGAAGATCGTCGTACCGGTCAGCCGATAGTTTTTCAATACCTTGCCGGCCTCACGAATCGCAAGCATTTCCGCATGTGCCGACGGATCGTGACTCGCAATCGGCCGATTCCATCCTTCGGCAATGCAGACATCATCTTTGACGATAACCGCCCCGACCGGCACCTCACCCATAGACTCGGCACGTTGCGCCAATCTAAAGGCATGCCGCATCCACGCTTCGTCGTTATGATTATCGGCTATTCCCACTCAATCGTAGCCGGCGGTTTGCCGGAAATATCGTAAGTCACCCGAGAAATACCCGAGACTTCGTTAATGATCCGACGCGAAACCAAATCCAAAAAATCGTAAGGTAAATGCGCCCAACGCGCCGTCATGAAATCGATGGTTTCAACCGCGCGCAAGGCAATCACATAATCGTAACGCCGCCCGTCGCCCATTACGCCGACCGACTTGACCGGCAAAAACACCGCAAATGCCTGACTGACCTTTTCATACAGTTGGCGCCGATACAATTCTTCGATAAATATCGCATCGGCTTGTCGCAGCAAATCGGCATAGTCTTTTTTGACTTCACCTAAAATCCGCACACCCAAGCCCGGCCCAGGAAAAGGATGACGAAATACCATTTCGTAAGGCAAGCCAAGCTCCAAACCAAGCTTTCTAACCTCATCCTTGAACAATTCACGCAAGGGCTCCAGCAACTTAAGCGTCATATTTTCCGGCAAGCCACCGACGTTATGGTGAGACTTGATTAAATGAGCCTTACCGCTTTTCGCACCCGCCGACTCGATCACATCCGGATAAATCGTGCCTTGCGCCAACCATTTCGCATCGGCCAGTTTAGCGGCTTCCTCATCGAAGATCTCAACGAACAAGTTACCGATAATTTTTCGTTTCTGCTCCGGATCCGCCACTCCTTGCAATGCCTCTAGGTAACGTTGCTCGGCATCGACCCTAATTACCCGAACGCCCATGTGCTCGGCAAATGTAGCCATGACCTGATCGCCTTCGTGCAAGCGCAACAAGCCGGTATCGACAAACACACATGTCAATTGATCGCCGATTGCCTCATGCAATAAAGCCGCCACAACCGACGAATCCACTCCGCCTGAAAGCCCTAAAATCACTCGATCGGAGCCGACTTTACGACGAACCGCATGTACACTGTCTTCGATGATATTATCGGCCGTCCACAGCGCCTCGCAACCGCAAATGTCGAGCACAAAACGCGACAGTATTCTTGAACCCTGCCGGGTATGAGTCACTTCCGGATGAAATTGCAAACCATAAAACAACTTTTCTTCATGCGCGATACCGGCAATAGGCGCTCCGTCGGAACTGGCAATACGAATAAAACCTTCCGGCAATTCGACAACCCTATCGCCATGACTCATCCACACATCCAGTAAACCGAAGCCTTCCGGCGATGTATGATCCTCAATACCTTTCAATAACTTAGAATGCGCATGCGCGCGAATTTGCGCATAACCGAATTCCCGATGACTGGACGACTCGACTCTACCGCCTAATTGCTCGGTCATGGTCTGCATACCGTAGCAAATACCCAATACAGGAACACCCAATGCAAAAACCCGTTGCGGCGCACGCGGCGTATCATCGCTAGTGACTGTTTCCGGACCACCCGACAATATAATGCCATTCGGTGCAAATCCGATGATGTCATCGATCTCGCAATCACAAGAAAGTATTTCGCAATACACACCGATTTCTCGTATCCTCCGGGCGATTAATTGGGTGTATTGGGACCCGAAATCCAGTATCAGGATTTTATACAGATGAATGTTGGTCGATGCTTGCTGGCTCACGTTGAACCTCGAATATTGTAACGACAAAAATTAAAAGGGCTCCTACGAGCCCTTGATGAGTTTTTCGGATGGATTAACCGTTATTCCATATGATAATTAGGTGCTTCCTTGGTAATCGTAACATCATGAACATGGCTTTCACGCATGCCGGCATTGGTAACCCGAACAAATTCGGATCGCTGATGCATATCATCGATCGTACGGCTACCGGTATAGCCCATGCTCGCCCTAATACCGCCCAACAATTGATGGATGATCGCATACAGGCTGCCTTTGTAAGGCACTCTGCCTTCAATACCCTCGGGCACCAGTTTTTCGACTTTATCGGTTTCCTCTTGAAAATATCGATCGCTGGAACCTTGCGACTGGGCCATCGCGCCCAGCGATCCCATTCCTCGATACGATTTATAAGATCGGCCTTGATAAAGCTCGACTTCGCCAGGCGCTTCTTCAGTGCCGGCGAACAAACCACCTAACATCACCGCATAAGCCCCCGCAGCCAATGCCTTGGCAACATCGCCCGAATACCGAACGCCGCCATCCGCGATCAGAGGAACGCCGGTACCTTTAAGCGCATCGGCAACATTACTGACTGCAGTTATTTGAGGTACACCCACACCGGCAACTATACGAGTCGTACAGATCGAGCCCGGCCCGATCCCCACTTTAACTGCATCGGCTCCTGCCTCAACCAACGCTTTCGCAGCTGCCGCCGTGGCGATATTTCCACCGATCACCTGTACTTCCGGATAATATCGCTTAACCCAACTGACCCGATCCAATACGCCTTGAGAATGCCCATGAGCCGTATCGACAATGATCACATCCACGCCGGCTTTCACCAACGCCTCAACGCGCTCTTCAGTACCCTGACCGGTACCGACCGCAGCACCAACGCGAAGACGCTCTTGCTCATCCTTACATGCTTGCGGATAGTCTTTCGCTTTTTGTATATCTTTGACCGTGATCATCCCTTTCAAATGAAATGAATCATTGACCACTAATACTTTCTCGATGCGATATTTGTGCAGCAGTTCGATAGCTTCCTTGTGATCGGCGTTTTCATTAACCGTAATCAAGCGTTCTTTTGGCGTCATCACTTTCGAAACCGGCTCATCGAAGCGTGTTTCAAAGCGTAAATCGCGACTCGTTACTATACCGACTAAATTATCGCCATCAACCACCGGAACGCCGGAAATGTTTTTTGCCCGTGTCAGCGCCAATACTTCACGAATACTAATATTGGGCGACACGGTAATAGGATCCTTGATCACCCCGCTTTCGTATTTTTTGACTCGCAACACTTCCCGCGCTTGTTGCTCCGCAGTCATGTTTTTATGAATAATACCAATCCCGCCCTCCTGTGCAATTGCGATAGCGAGCCTCGATTCTGTTACCGTATCCATCGCCGCGGAAATCAAAGGAATATTAAGCGTAATATCGCGCGTCAAACGGGTTTTCAAATCCACATCGCGAGGCAACACCGTCGAATGGGCCGGAACCAGTAATACATCATCAAACGTGAGAGCTTCCTGAATAACTCGCATACTCACTCCTTACAGTCAGAAAAATAACCGAAAATTATACTATGAAATATTTGACATTAGAATCAGCTTGTTCAATATAGTTTCCGAACCGCTAGACAATCGTGCTAACAACCTGATTATTCCGAAAGCAACTTTGCCGCCATGATAAAAATTAAGAGTGAAAAATAACACTTGATGGTTTGCGCGGGAAGCTTATGAGCCAATTTTGCTCCCAACGGAGCAGTGACCATACTCAATAACACAATGCCTGCAAACGCTGGCAAATAAACATATCCCCAACTGCCTGCAGGCAAACCGGTTTTTTCAAAGCCTAACAACATATAACTAAGCGTCCCGCCAAACGCAATCGGCAATCCGCACGCACTGGCAATACCCACCGCGTTGCGTACCGGAAATTGTCCGCGCACCAAGTAAGGCACCGTCATCGTCCCTCCCCCGATACCTAACATTGACGAAAGAATTCCGATGACAATGGAGGCCGCTGCATCCAGGAACGGCGATTGCTGCATCGCACCGGCTTCCGGCTTGATTTGGAATGCCATCTGAAACCCTATGTACAACAGAAAAATAGCAAAGATAATGCGCAGTGAGTCCGCCGATATTGTATCGGCAATTACGGCACCTAAAACCGACCCTATTACGATGCCCGGAACCAAGCTGTAGACCTTGCCCCATATCACAGACTTCAACCTGTGATGTGCAAGAGTCGCCGAAATTGAAGTCAACACGATAGTCGCCAATGACGTAGCGACAGCCATATGCATGATAAAATCGGCTGCAAAACCCTGCGCCTTAAACAAAAAAACAAGTATCGGCACCAATATTAGTCCGCCGCCGATACCGAATAATCCCGCAAATAATCCGCTAACCGTGCCGGCAATCATGCTTAAAATAAAAATTTCGACCACTCCCCCCCCTTTTGTTAACAGCGTATTTTTTTAAGACTCTAATCAAGCGTTATACTAACCCTATCATAGAAAGACGAAGACAAATCATAATCATGAAAACCTATTTAGTCGGCGGCGCAGTACGCGACCAGTTGCTCAATCTCCCCGTGACGGAAAGAGACTGGGTCGTGCTAGAGGAAACGCCGGAATCGATGCTGAAAAAAGGATTTAACCCTGTAGGCAAAGATTTTCCGGTATTTTTACACCCCGAGAGCAGGGAGGAATATGCGCTGGCACGCACCGAACGCAAGACCGGCCCAGGCTACAAAGGATTCAGCATTCACAGCACACCAGACGTCAGCCTGGAACAAGACCTTCTACGCCGCGACTTGACTATTAATGCCATCGCAATGAGCTCGGAAGGCGAAGTCATCGATCCGTACAACGGTATTGCCGATCTAGAAAATCGGATCTTACGCCATGTCTCCCCAGCTTTCAGCGAAGACCCGGTAAGAGTGTTGCGCGTTGCACGCTTTGCCGCCCGTTATGCGCATTTAGGCTTTCAGATTGCCGATGAAACCTTGAGACTCATGCAACAAATGGTACGCGGCGGTGAAATCGACTATCTCGTTCCCGAACGCGTCTGGGCCGAGCTATATAAAGCGCTCATCGAAAGAACGCCATCGGCATTTTTTTATGCCCTCAGAGAATGCGGAGCGTTAGCTAAAATTTTCCCGGAAATAGACGCCCTCTTCGGGATTCCACAACCGCGGCAACATCACCCTGAAATCGACACCGGCATTCATACGATGCTGAGTCTCGAACAAGCGGCTCGCCTATCCGAGAAACCCGAAATACGTTTTGCGGTCTTAGTGCATGATCTCGGCAAGGCGATATCTCCGAAAGAACGACTTCCGCATCACTACGGCCATGAAAAAACCGGTCTGCCTTTGCTTGAGCAATTAGCCGACCGAATACGAGTACCGAATCATTATAGATCGCTCGCTAAACGGGTCATGCGCTACCACACACTTGCGCACAGAGCTTTCGAACTGCGCCCGGCTACCTTAACCGACCTGCTGTTAGATCTAGGAGCATTTAAAAATACCTCAACTCTAAAAGATTTCTTATTGGCTTGCGAAGCGGATGCGAGAGGCAGGGGCGGGACAGAAAACAACGCCTATCCGCAAGCCGATTACATTTTAAAAGCCGCTGAAGCGGCGGCAGCCATCGATATTTCCGGCGTACTCAAATCCGGCCTGGAAGGTGCGCAAATCGGTGCGGCAATTCGCAGGTTAAGGATACATGCGATTACCGAAAATCTAAAACAACAAAAAAATGCCAATGCAACCCAGTCTTGAATTAAAAAGACATTCGTCTTATATTGCCCTTTTAAACCATACATTGCACCATGCCATCTTTTGACATAGTTTCCGAATACGACTCGCACGAAGCGCATAACGCCGTCGACCAGGCTAATAGGGAAGTCACCACGCGTTTCGATTTTAAAGGCTCCGGCGCGACATACGAACTCAAGGACGACACAATCACAATGAGCGCGGGCTCGGAATTTCAATTGCAGCAGATGCTGGACATCTTGCAAATGAAACTGACCAAACGCGGCATCAACATTAGCTGCATGGAAATCAACGAACCCAAAACCACCGGCCGAACGGCTCAACAGATCGTAGAACTCAAACAAGGCATTGAATCGCTACTTGCCAAAAAAATCGTCAAGTTGGTCAAAGATAAGAAACTTAAAGTACAAGCGGCTATACAAGGCGAAAAAGTGAGGGTCACCGGTAATAAAAGAGACGACTTACAACAAGTCATTCAAATGCTCAAGGCGGAAAATTTTGAAATGCCGCTACAATTCAATAATTTTCGCGATTAAACCGAATCATAACCATACCACCCATCGTAGATCAAAATTCGGTACCGGGAGCCCGTCATTCCGCCATGGACTGGCGAAATCCAGTGCCATGAATGGCAAGCTTTTAAGGTACATAAGAGCCTGAATACAAAAATTACTTATTTTATGATGGCTTAACTTAATGGCAGTGACATGTAGGCTCTATGCCGAGCACCCCAGCGCCGAAATTTTACTGGCAATTACTGGCAATAAGAATGACACCGAATCAACGTAATTTTAAATATCGATAACCGATATAGCAGAATAGCACTAGGAACATCCAAACTGTCACCAACGGACCGACCACACCGTCATAACTGCTCACCAAATAAAGATTTGGCGATTGGGGATCGACGTTGAATAAGGACTTGTTAAACTTTATCTGCCAAACCCAAGCGGTGTGACAGCCAATACATAAAGCCAAGCTGTTCGGCACCCTCGACCTAACGACTCCCAGAAAAGCTCCGACCATGAACAACGCCAAAAAGGCGGACAAAATATCGGGGTTCAAGACATTTAGCAGCGCCTCTTTCAACAAAATGAATCCGCTAAAAAAGGTAACCTCTTCATTCGCAAAACGGCTATGACTATCGAGAAAATGCAGTATGCCGTAATAAAAAGAACTGATCAGTACCGCTCCGATCACCGGCATTCTTTGTTTCAGGCCGGCGAACAAAATGCCTCTAAAAATCGGCTCTTCGGCCAGCGATATCAATAAAGCCAATAAAAACCCAGTGACGAATTTTTGCAAAACCCAAGCAAAAGACCAGGATCGCGCCTCATCGATGACATGAACGCCCGTGAGGTAGAGCACGATAAAAACCGGTAGCAACGTCAAAACCCCTAAGCCTAACCCGTAACCGAACTGCCGCAGCATCGTAGCCTTATCGGCAAACCCCAGATCCCGGCCCTTGAGATGAAGCACCGCCATGACCGGAAAAATACTCAATACCAAGAATAACTTACCGACCTTACTGATGATTTTATGCAGCGGAAACTGATCGCCGAAACCCAGCCATATCAAATAGCCCAGCACGCAACCCAGCGACGCCGCCACCAACAAGACCGCCAGTGGCATTAGAATATAAACAAGATATTTCATGATTGTGTGCTACCTCCGAAATCGCCCCACAGCATCTGTAGAGAAGCAATCGAAGCCAACGCTGCCGTTTCGGTACGCAAGACTCTGGAACCCAGACGAACCGGTATAAACCCCTCAGCTTTGGCTATATTCCGCTCATGATCGGCAAATCCGCCCTCCGGACCGGATAACAAGGTAACTTGATTATTTAGCGGCTTAAGCTCAGACAAACGCGTTTCGGCATAGGGATCCAAGAAAATTCTCAGGCCTGCTTGTTTATCGACCCAATCGGTCAAATCGACAATCGGATTCAATACCGGTAAAACGGTTCTGCCGCATTGTTCGACCGCATGCTGCACGATTTTTTGCCAATGCGTCAAGCGTTGCTGTTGCTTTTCACCTTTCAATTGGACGACGCAGCGCTCGGTCACCAACGGAGTGATGCGGTTAACACCTAATTCCACGGCTTTCTGCACAGCCCAATCCATCTTGTCCCCTCGCGATATCGCAAGTCCCAAATTGATCGTCAAATTAGACTCAACTTTTCGGTCATGCCATTGCCCCAGATCCAGAGCAACTCTTTTTTTGCTCGCTTCTGCAACAACCGCTGTATATTCGCCGCCCGTGCCATCGAAAACGATCAAGCTCGAATCTTTCTTCAGTCGTAAAACCGTTCTGACATAATGTGCAGCATCGTCGTCAAGCTCTACGGTTCGATTTTTGCCAAGACCTTCTTGCACATATAAACGGGAAACTCTCATCTCAAATACCCATGACCTGTGAGTTATACTTCGCGCGGTCACAAAAAAAGGGCTTTCGCCCTTTTCTCGATAAACCATCGATTCTTTTTGATTAATCCGATAAATTCAAATTATTCCAAATCGCCAACGTTGGCGCGGATTGATTCATCGTATAAAAATGCAATCCCGGGGCGCCATTATCCAACAATTGCTGACATAAACGCGTTACGACATCGCAACCAAACGCGATGATTTGCTCCTTATCGTCACCAAAGCCTTCCAGCTTTTTCCTTAGCCAGCGTGGAATGTCCGCGCCGCACATATCGGAAAAACGGAATAATTGCGAATAATTCGTAATCGGCATGATACCGGGAACAATCGGAATATCGATACCCATTTTTTCGCAGGCATCGACAAAATAAAAATAAGACTCTGCGTTATAAAAATACTGCGTAATCGCGGCATTCGCACCGGCATCGACTTTGCGTTTGAAATTCTTTAAATCCTCAGCAGCACTTCGCGCCTGAGGATGGGTCTCGGGGTAGGCAGCGACATGAATCTGAAAATAATCGCCGGTTTCGCTACGAATAAAGTCGACCAATTCATTGGCATATCGAAATTGCCCGGCCGACATCATCCCGGACGGCAAATCGCCTCTCAACGCGACGATTTTTTTTATCCCGTTCGAACGATAACCGTGCAAAATCTCTCTGATATTTTCATGCGTCGATGCAACGCAAGACAGATGAGGCGCAGCAGCAACGCCGCGCTCTTGTATTTTGACAACCGTATCGAAGGTCTTATCCCGCGTCGACCCGCCGGCCCCGAAAGTCACCGAAAAGAAATCGGGATTTAATCGGCTCAATTTTTCATGTACCGCCTGCAAACTTTCCTCGCCGGCTTCGGTCTTGGGCGGATAAAATTCGAAACTGAACAGTTTGGGATATTTTTGTTGTGTTTGCATGATTTCAGAGTATTGAAACAACAGACAAGCCAATTAATGGCTTGTCTGTGTCTACATCGATCAATAACGGTAATGTTCGGGCTTGAACGGTCCGTCCACAGGCACATTGATGTATTCGGCTTGCTTCTCAGTCAATCGGGTCAATTTCACACCCAATTGATTTAGATGCAATGCTGCGACTTTTTCATCCAATTTTTTAGGCAATACATAAACTTTGTTTTCGTACTTATCCGCATGGTTCCATAGTTCGATTTGCGCCAAAACCTGATTGCAGAACGAGTTAGACATGACAAAGCTTGGATGACCTGTCGCACAACCTAAATTGACTAAACGCCCTTCGGCTAATACGATTAAACGCTTGCCGTCCGGGAAGATGACATGATCGACTTGCGGCTTGATGTTTTCCCATTGGTATTGACGCAACGAAGAAATTTCGATCTCGGAATCGAAATGCCCGATATTGCAGACAATAGCTTGATCCCGCATCGCCGCCATATGGTCATGCGTGATCACATTGAAATTACCGGTTGCCGTGACAAAAATATTGGCAATCGGCGCAGCTTCTTCCAACGTAACGACACGATAGCCTTCCATCGCCGCTTGTAATGCGCAAATCGGATCGATTTCGGTAATCCATACGGTCGCCCCCAAGCCACGTAACGATTGAGCACAACCCTTGCCGACGTCGCCATAACCGCAGACGACTGCAATTTTACCGGCAATCATGACATCGGTCGCGCGCTTGATACCGTCAACCAAAGATTCGCGGCAGCCGTAAAGATTATCGAATTTCGACTTGGTGACCGAATCATTGACATTGAAGGCCGGCACCAACAATTTGCCTTTAGCAACCATTTCAGTCAACCTCAGCACGCCCGTGGTCGTTTCCTCGGAAAGCCCTTTGACATCGGCCATCAACTCAGGATATTGCTGATGCATCATCAAAGTCAAATCGCCACCGTCATCCAAAATCATATTCGGACGCCAGCCGTTCGGGCCTTCGATGGTTTGCACAATACACCATTCGGCTTCTTCCTCGGTTTCGCCTTTCCAAGCAAAAACAGGAATGCCTTTAGCGGCAATCGCCGCAGCCGCATGATCCTGTGTCGAAAAAATGTTGCAAGATGACCAGCGAACTTCAGCACCCAGTGCGATCAAGGTTTCGATCAACACTGCCGTTTGAATCGTCATATGCAAACAGCCGGCAATGCGTGCGCCTTTCAGCGGCTGCTCACTGCCGAATTCCTCGCGCAAAGCCATCAAGCCAGGCATTTCGGTTTCGGCGATATTGATTTCCTTACGGCCCCACTCGGCCAGGTTAATATCTGCGACTTTGTAGTCCGGTTGAGTCATTGTTATCTCCTAAATTTACTTAAAGTCCGGCTGCATCTCTCAATGCATCGGCTTTATCGGTTTTTTCCCAACTGAAGGACGCTTCGGTTCTACCGAAATGACCGTATGCAGCAGTCGCCTGATAAATCGGCTTCAATAAGTCCAAAGCTGCGATTAAACCTTTCGGCCTTAAGTCGAAATGGTCCCGAATTATCTGTACCAATCTTTCTTCGCCGACTTTTCCGGTCCCGAAAGTATCGACGCTGATCGAAGTCGGTTCGGCAACACCGATCGCATAAGAAACTTGAATTTCACAGCGTTCGGCAAGTCCTGCCGCAACGATGTTTTTTGCGACGTAACGTGCCATGTAAGCAGCGGATCTATCCACTTTCGAAGGATCCTTGCCGGAAAACGCGCCGCCACCGTGTCTCGCCATCCCACCGTAGGTATCGACGATGATTTTACGGCCGGTTAAACCGCAATCGCCGACAGGCCCGCCGATCACGAAATTACCGGTCGGGTTGATAAAATATTTGGTGTCTTTGTGCAGCCACTCTTTCGGCAGGACATGCAGAATAATCTCATCCATGACCGCTTCATGAATCTGCTTCGCGCCGATTTCGGGTGAATGCTGAGTCGATAATACGACTGCGTCGATCGCGACCGGCTTATTGTTCTCATAACGGAAAGTAATTTGGCTTTTCGCATCCGGTCTAAGCCATGGCAGGGTTTTATTTTTACGAACTTCGGCTTGGCGTTTGACCAACAAATGAGAATAAGTGATCGGAGCCGGCATCAACACGTCGGTTTCATTGGTTGCATAACCGAACATCAAGCCTTGATCGCCGGCGCCTTGCTCATGATTATCGGACTCATCGACGCCCATCGCGATATCGGACGACTGCTTACCGATTGCGTTTAAGACCGCGCAACTTTGGCCGTCGAAACCGATATCACCATGATCGTAGCCGATATCACAGACGACCTTTCTGACCAGTGCTTCGGTATCGACCCAAGCATCAGTCGTAATTTCGCCGGCTAAAATAACCATGCCCGTTTTAACCATTGTCTCGCAGGCCACCCGCGAGCGCGGATCTTGTTCCAGTAATGCATCCAATACCGCATCTGAGATTTGATCCGCGACTTTATCCGGATGACCTTCCGAAACCGATTCTGATGTAAAAATAAAATTATTGCTCACGACACCGCCTTTTATATCTATTGCCTAATACACAAAAGGCTGCATGAGCAGCCTTTTTAACTATGGTGGGCCCTGTAGGACTTGAACCTACGACCTGCCGATTATGAGTCGGACGCTCTAACCAACTGAGCTAAGGGCCCTTAATTTTTTATTCGCCGTCCAGAAAGCATCGCAATTGTTCGGATCTCGACGGATGCCTCAGTTTTCTTAATGCTTTTGCTTCTATTTGCCGTATCCTTTCACGAGTCACATCAAACTGCTTACCGACCTCTTCCAAAGTATGATCGGTATTCATATTAATTCCGAAACGCATTCTTAAAACTTTCGCTTCCCTAGCGGTCAATCCGGCCAACACATTTTGAGTTGATTCTCTAAGCCCTGCAATCGTCGCCGATTCAATCGGGGATAATACTTTAGCATCTTCTATGAAATCCCCCAAATGAGAATCTTCATCATCGCCAATCGGTGTTTCCATCGAAATCGGTTCTTTCGCAATTTTCAATACCTTACGAACTTTATCTTCAGGCATTTCCATGCGCTCGGCCAGTTCTTCAGGAGTCGCTTCGCGGCCCAATTCTTGCAGAATCTGTCTTGAAATCCGATTTAATTTATTTATCGTTTCGATCATATGCACCGGAATTCTAATCGTTCTGGCCTGATCGGCTATTGAACGAGTGATCGCCTGTCTGATCCACCAGGTCGCATAAGTCGAAAACTTATAACCGCGGCGGTACTCGAATTTATCGACCGCCTTCATTAAACCGATATTGCCTTCCTGAATCAAATCCAGGAATTGCAAGCCGCGATTGGTATATTTTTTCGCGATCGAGATAACCAGCCTTAAGTTCGCCTCGATCATCTCTTTCTTAGCGCGCCTGACTTTTGCTTCGCCAATCGACATGCGACGATTAATATCCTTGATGTCGCTAACGGATAAGCCATAAGTGCTGGCAATATCGGCCAATACCGATTGCGCCTTCTTGATTTCCTGCTCATTCTCAGAAATGACCTGATTACCAATACCCGTCGATCGCAGGTATTGCACCAACCATTCGTAATCGGTCTCATGCCCGGTCATTGCAATAATAAATTCTTTGCGACTCATTTTGGCTTCATTGACACACAGATCCGCTATTAACTTTTCCTTTTCACGGATAAGGGCGACCGCCTCGGAAACGGTAGCTGTCAACCTTTTAAAATATTGCGGAGCCCATTTAAACTCGAGAAAACTTTCCGCAAGTTCATCCAGCTTTTCATTGACCTTAGGATCACCATAACCATGTTTCTTAATTGCCGCCGCCGCCGATTTATGCAGTTTACGCAGCACTTCGACTTTTTCCTTAACTTCATTATAGTCAAGTCCTTTGACCTCATCTTCGTCGGCTTGCTCGTCGACCGAGTCGTCATTAGCCGCTTGACTACTAAATACTGTCTCCGGCTCACTGAGATCGACGAATCCCGAAACTAGGTCTGTCAAACGAACACCACCCTCTTCGTCCGATATAGAATCGAAGGCGCTAATGAATTCATCAACGACTTTGCAGGATCGAGAAATCGCTCTGACAACCTGTTGTTGTCCTTCTTCTATACGTTTGGCGATTTTTAGTTCGTCTTCCCGATTCAGTAATTCAACCGATCCCATTTCCCGCATGTACATGCGAACCGGATCGGTAGTTCTACCGAACTCGCTATCAACCGAAGCTAAAGCAGCCACTTCGTCATCATCATCCTCATCACCGGTAACCGCAGCGCCGTCGGTAATCAGCGAGTCTTCATCGGGGGCATCCTCATAAACTTGAATACCCATGTCGTTGATCATGCCGATGATATCTTCTATCTGTTCCGGATCGGCAATATCGCTGGGCAAATGATCGTTAACCTCGGCATACGTCAAGTAACCTTGCACCTTACCTTTGGCTATCAATTGTTTAAGTTGGGACTGCTGTTGTTCTTGATTCATCACTCACTCACAGAATACGATCAGCACAATTACGCTGAACAGGAAATTATACAACATATTCTTTTTTATGTTAATACGAATTCCCTTTTATCGGCTTACCAGTAACCTCCCTAATATTTCCCGCTCCTCTCGACTTAAGCCTTCCGCCGACTCTTTTTCTAATAACTGCTCAATACGACCTTCTCTCGCTTGCGCATTCAATCGTTCCAAAGCGTCTGAAAATTCGGCACGAACCCCTTCCTCGGGAACCATCACATCCAAAAAAACCAGTTGCTTCACAACTTTCTCGCTGTGTCGTCCGCGAAATAATTCTAAAAGCATGGAAAGATTTTTTGGATATTCGCTCGAAATCAGATCGACAACCTCCTTAAACAATTCTTTGCCGGGAAAGTTCAAACTCTCCCAATCAAGCTCTTTTTGCTCGACAACCTCGATTAATTCGGGATTTTGCAACAGCAATGAGATTGCCACCCTTGCAGGAGACAAGCGCTTTTTATCCCTATGGACGGCAGCCTTGGGCACCTTTGAGAGTGTAGCCGTATTTTCTAAAACGTCCAGTTTATTGAAACCCGATAAATTCTGGAGTCTTTGATACATCATCTCCCTGAATACGCCGACCGGCAATTGCTCTAAATACTTTTTCGAACGGTTAATCAACTGAGCGCGACCCTCCATCGACTCAAGCGACAATTCGTCTTGAACTCGTCCGAAAAAATATTCGGATAGGGTTGCTGCCGAAGCAATACCACGCTCGAATGCAGCAACACCTTCCGCCCTAATTAACGAATCGGGATCCTGACCTTCGGGCAGCAGCATGATTTTTACATGCCGGCCATCTTTCAAACAAGGAAAAGTTGCCTCCATCGCACGCCAAGCCGCCTCTTTTCCGGCTTTGTCGCCATCGAAACAAAACACTAATTCCGAACTGAACCGGAATAATAATTCCATATGCGCCTTGGACGTCGACGTACCTAGGGTCGCAACGGCATAGCCGATACCGAACTGAGCCAAAGCCACCACATCCATATAGCCCTCGACCACCAGAATCCGTTCCGGCCTTGAATGGCTTTGCAGTAATTCATAAAGCCCGTAAACTTCATTACCTTTAGAAAATATGGGCGTTTCCGGTGAATTCAAGTATTTCGGCAAAGAATCATCCAATACCCTCGCACCGAAACCTACGACGCGCCCACGCTTATCGCGGATAGGAAACATGACTCTACCGCGGAAGCGATCATATCCGCCCCCACCCTCCTTGCTAACAAGCAAACCGGCTTTAGTAAGCGCCACAAAATTGAAACGGGAAGCCAACGTATTCCAGCCTTCAGGCGCATAACCCAATTGATACGTCTTAGCGATGGCACCGCTGACACCACGGCGCTTTAAATAATCGATCGCCTTCTTGCCGTCTTCGCTCGCTAATTGTTCGGCATAAAATCCGGCTACTTGATCCATCAAGTCGAAGAGAGGCCCGACATCGCTCCGGGAGCTTCCTGCCGGCGCTACAAATGACTCGCGCGGCACCGAAACACCGACAAATGCAGCCAGATCTTCGACCGCCTCGACAAAATCCAAATGACTAAAATCCATCAAGAAGCTGATGGCATTGCCGCTGGCTCCGCATCCAAAACAATAAAAGAACTGTTTTTTACGATTAACCGAAAAACTAGGCGTTTTTTCTGAGTGAAACGGACAGCGCGCTACAAAGTTGCTACCCGTTTTTTTTAAAGGAACGTGCGAGTCGATTAAATCAACGATGTCAACTCGCAGTAGGAGATCATTAATAAAGTCTCGAGGAATTCTACCGGACATAGATTACCCGGAACTCAAACTTTAAAACACGAATTGGACTATCACCCTGCTAAAACGGCTTTAATTTTTGCACTAACGATCGACATATCGGCGCGACCTTGCATTTTATCTCTCAACAACCCCATCACCTTACCCATATCCTTAACCGACTCGGCACCGGATTGCTGAACCGCTTCGGCAATCATTTGATCGATTTCCTGCTCGGTTAATGCCTGCGGCAAATAATCCTGAATCACCAAAATCTCGGCTTCTTCGACCTCGGCCAAATCCATCCGGTTTGCTCCGGTGTACTGCCTGATCGACTCTCGCCGCTGCTTGACCATTTTATCAAGCACAACAATGATCTGATCGTTATCGAGTTCAATACGCTCATCGACCTCGCGCTGCTTGATGGCCGCCATGATTAAACGTATCACGGCAAGCCTCGCTTTATCGCCGCCTTTCATGGCGGCCTTCATATCTTCCCTGATACGGTCTTTTAGTAATTCCATACCGATCTCGATTCCGGACGAATTATAATTGCGGACGACCGCGGCGCAGATTTTTCAATGCATAACGTTCGCGAGCCAATTTTTTTAAATGACGCTTGATCGCCGCAGCACCTTTTCTTTTGCGTTCGGCAGTGGGTTTTTCATAGAATTCACGACGTCTGACTTCGGACAGGACACCGGCTTTCTCGCAAGCACGTTTAAAACGGCGAATAGCAATATCGAATGGTTCGTTTTCTTTAACTTTTACTGACGGCATTATTAATAATCCAACTGTGTTAATATTTAAAAATTGAAGGACGATAGTCCCTATATAAAAAAGAACTCGTTATTATACGCCCTCTTAGCATTTTTTCAAAAATCCATGTACGTTTTAGGCTTAGAAACTTCCTGCGATGAAACCGGAGTCGCCATTTATCATTCCGAAAAAGGTCTCATCAACCATTTGCTCTACAGTCAAATCGACATGCACAGCGAATACGGCGGCGTCGTTCCCGAACTGGCCTCGCGCGACCATATTCGCAAACTCGTCCCGCTGATCAAACAATGCATAAACGAAGCCGGACTAACGAGCCGAGATATCGGCGGTATTGCCTATACAGCGGGGCCTGGACTAATGGGCGCCTTGCTAGTCGGCGCGGCTACGGCAAACAGCTTAGCTTGGGCTTGGCGTAAACCGGCGATCGCGGTTCACCACATGGAGGGACACTTACTCGCGCCAATGCTGGAAAACGATCCGCCGTCATTTCCGTTTCTAGCCTTGTTGATTTCGGGAGGTCATACGATGCTGGTCGAAGTTAAAGGTATCGGCCGATATCGCTTATTAGGAGAATCGCTCGACGACGCTGCCGGCGAAGCCTTCGACAAAACCGCCAAAATGCTCGGTCTGGGTTATCCTGGAGGACCCAAACTATCCGAACTGGCTAAACGCGGTTCGCCACGCTTTAAATTCCCAAGGCCGATGACCGACCGACCAGGGCTCGACTTCAGTTTCAGCGGCCTAAAAACTTACACAATGAATGCATTGCACGACACAGCGCAATCCGATCAAGACAAAGCCGACATCGCCTTCGCATTTCAGACCGCCGTTGCCGAAACATTGAGTATCAAATGCAAGCGCGCACTACAACAAACCCGGCTGACCACATTGGTCGTGGCCGGCGGCGTCAGCGCTAATTCGACCATACGCCAATCTTTGACGGAAATGGCCGACAAAGAACGAGCCCTAATTTATTTTCCACGACCTGAATTTTGTACAGATAATGGCGCAATGATTGCCTATGCCGGTTGCCAGAGATTGATGGCCGACCAACACCAGGGAAGCGTTATATTTGCACGCGCACGCTGGCCGATTGAAGAACTGCCGCCGGTTTAACTGACTACTTAAATATAGTTCGACTTTATTGAAGGTGCGGGGCGTATCTGTCGAGGACCGCCGCTGCCGACATCCTCGTAAAACTCCCCCGAACTGCTAACTGCTAACTGCTAACTGCTAACTGCTAACTAAAATTATAAGCCATCGAACTATCCCCGCTTAATTTAGCTCTCCTCGCCGGCCAATAGCCTCTGTATGTTACTTTTATGACGCCACAATAATAATACGGTCATCAGCACACAAGACCCGACAAGACCTGGACTCTCGACAATGTACCATGCATACGCGGATGATAAGCTTGATGCAATCAATGCCGATAAAGACGAAATCTTGGAAATTTTATAAATTAACAGCCAAGTTGCAATAACCGCGAAGCCTAATGCCCAGGAAAAACCCAACAATACACCGACCGATGTCGCAACCCCTTTACCGCCTTTGAATCCAAAAAAAACCGGATACAAATGCCCAAGAAACGCCGCCAAACCGATCAAGGCCAACGCATCGACAGGCATGCCCAGTATTTTTGCTAAATACACAGGCAATAAGCCCTTCAACATATCGCCTAACAACGTAATGCCGGCCGCTTTTTTGCCGCCGATTCTCATCACATTCGTCGCTCCGGGATTTCCGGACCCCTGCTCACGAGGATCAGGCAACCCCATCATTCGACAAACAATAATCGCACTAGAAACCGAACCAGCCAAATACGCAAACACCACAAACAAGCTTTCAAGCATTATCTCACCTATCAACATAGAACTATATTTCCCCCAACATTCAATAAATTTGATGATATTTAAGGCCAATTGCTATAAATTTGCCTTATATCATTCTTATATCGATAATAACTCAACGACATAATAAACGGAAAATTCAATGGACATCATTTTTTTAGGTGGTCTGGAAATCGAAACGATCATTGGTATCTATGACTGGGAAAGAACCCAAAAACAGACCATTGTACTTGATATACAAATGGCCTTCGATATTAGCAAAGCAGCCGAGACCGACGATATCAAGCATGCCCTCGACTACAAGACCGTTTCCAAACGCATTATTTCGTTTGTCGAAGCGAGCGAATTTTTTCTAGTCGAAAAATTAATCGAAGAAATTGCTAGATTGATACAAAGCGAATTTCATGTACCATGGGTAAAAATCGTATTAAACAAAAAAGGCGCCATTCGCGGAGCCAGCGATGTCGGCATTATCATCGAACGAGGTGAAAAATAAATCATGGCGCGATGCTATATCAGCATAGGCAGCAACATCGACCGGGAAACCAATATTCCTTCAAGCCTACGTGCGCTCAAAAATCATTTCGGCGAACTGATCATTTCCAGCACTTACGAATCGGAAGCGGTCGGCTTCAGCGGCGATAATTTTTATAACCTCGTTGTGGGGTTCGATACCGATCTCGATGTCAAAAACGTAGCCAAGATACTCAAACAAATCGAATTGGAACATGGCCGAATTCGCGAGAGTAAAAAATTTTCCGCGCGAACACTAGATCTTGATTTACTGTTATACGATGATCTAATTATCGAAGATGGCCGATTACAAATACCTCGAAAGGAAATCGAACAATACGCCTTCGTCCTTGAACCGCTCGCTGAAATTGCTCCGGCCAGCAAACATCCGATTAGCCGATTATCTTATAAAGAATTATGGCAAAATCTAGATAAAAGTAATCTCAAACAAGCGCGCATTCTGCCTGATTGGCCTCTTAGAAACGGAGACGGAATAAATTAAGGATTTCGTGATAAATAACGTCCTGGAACTATGGGCTTTGTTGAGGGTTCGGTAACTCGCTTGGCAGGACGCTGCACCTAAATTATCCAAGACAATTAACCATAGGCTAATAGACTATGAAATTTAGGTGCTAGGTAAATACGTCCCGTGTGCTTGCTGCCAATCGAGCAACCGAACCTTCCATAAAATAGGGAAGTTATTTACGACCAAATCCTAAACGGCACACGCACGATTTTGGTTTTAGTTCAAGGAGCGGGCTTCCCACTTAAGGCGGGACAAAAGCACTAAGGATTACCTGATTAGCAAGTTTCTTCAGCTAAAGCCCAAAGATCAGCATATCCTTAGCAGGACGGGGTTCGCAAGCCATGCGCGTCAAGCTAAAAACGGCCAACCCGCATCACGCTCTTTCCAAAGCTCCAGCTCTCATCGTTATACATATGTCAAAAATTACCCTTTTGCAATCTTAACCAATGAGACCTCGATACTTTTTATTGCCATTTAACACCCTTGGATCTCCCTCACCTAACGCTCACTGCCATTAAGTTAAGGGAAGCCCGTCATTCCGCCATGGACTGGCGGAATCCAGTGCCATGGATGGCAAGCTTTTGAGGCAAAGTAGATCCTGGATACAAGCATTACTTAATTCTGTGATGGCTTAACTTAATGGCAGTGTCACCTAACGCTAGGTGATCCGCGTAGGGTACGCTATGCGTACCATGGTAACCCCGCGATGTTAATTTCATGTGCCAACCGAACCGCTAGGGCACGGCTTTGGTACGCGCAGCGTACCCTACAATTTATGTATAACGATGAGAGCTCCAGCTTGGGAAAGACACCCCGGAAGCTCCAGCTTCCTGTGACCGACACAACCTCCGCACATTCTCAATCAATCCCGACTCGCTCGCTCGTTCAATCTTTCTTGATTGTCGGGAAGCTAGAGCTTCCCGAACAGGTTACCCAAGCTGGAGCTTGGGTAACAGCATATTTTAGTTTTTGCGACTACGACTAGCCTCTGCTCGGACACTTGGCTTCGGTAAGCTGAAGCCTCTTGCTAATCAAAAAGGATTAACCGTTCGCCCTGAGCCCTTCGGCTGAGCTCAGGAGAGCCCTGTCGAAGGGTGGACGGTTAATCCGCCCATGGTTCGACAGGCTCACCACGAACGGATTAACCTTAAACTCACCAAGAACGAATTAACCTTAAACTGTCCCGCGTCAAGTGAGTAGCCAAGGAGCGCAAACAGGTGTATAGCTGACTATGTAACTGTTTGTGTAGCTCAGAAGGCCTATGGGTTGCCAAATCTATAAAAGCACCCCCTTAATCAAGGATCTATTTATAACTTCGTTATTCTTTATTAAAATTTAGGCTATGCTTTTTTACTATCTGCTATTCAAATTTACTCGATAAAAAATCGAATCGATTAGTTTTTTCATACCTACCTAATATCCCGCGGATTCAACTATCAATCGCTATGAATTTACGATGACCTCGTCCCCTTCCCCCACAAACCGCGGACTCGATAAATCTTTCGAGTCGTTTAGCGCGGATTTACATCGATTGGCGAAGCAACAACTGCAAGAACACGTAGGCGCGAGAACCTTCAAGCTTGTTTATCAACAACAAGCTTTTTGGATTAAACAGAGCCAGATTGCTCACCGTAGCATTTGGCATTGGCTAGGAACCGTTGTCGCGATATTGAGCCGCAACCCCTTGCTAAAGTCCACCGTCGCAACAGGAGGGCCCGAGGCATTGAAAGCCGAGGCTAGCCGCTTGAGAAAGCTTGCTGCTTTAGGCATTAGCGTTCCTCAAATCGTTGCCGAAGGCAAGGGCTGGTTCATGCTTAATGATATCGGCCGCCCATTGACGGGCTGGATTAGAGACTCCAAAGTTTCTAGGGAACAAAAATGCACAATCGTCAAAAAGGCCTCCGAACAATTGGCCTTGCTTCACAGTCAAGGGCTCTGGCACGGCCGCCCCGCTTTCAGAGACATGGCTTACGATGGTCAATCCTTCGGTTTTTTAGATTTCGAAGAAGATCCGAGCAGCATACTGACTCCGGATCAATGCATGATGCGCGATGCCTTGCTTTATTTCCATAGCTTACATCGATACCTAGCCGATGATCGAACCATGATCCTAGAAGCAATCGAATCCTACCGACAGCTGGCGCCTAATTCGACTTGGCGCAATACCCTTTCCTTCGCAAGACAAGTTTGGCTGATTTACGGACTGCTTGCTTTGCTGCACCGTTATTTAGGAAAGGATGCAAAATACGCTTACCAAACCCTCAAAACCCTAAGAAACTACGGCAACTAAAGACGATTCCCCAAATGCGTTCGCTGAAGGGTTAGCAAAACAATGTTCTCCCTCCATCGACCGCAATGACTTGGCCAGTAATGTAATCTGCGTCCTTGATTAAAAACCGTACTGCGCGAGCAATATCCTCGGGCGCGCCGCTGCGTTTCAGCGCAATCCGTTCGACAATTTCTTGTTTAACCGCTTCCGACATATCCTGCTCCGGCCATAAAATTGCACCGGGCGACACTGCGTTGACCCTGATGTCCGGGCCTAGCTCCTTGGCCATAACGCGGGTCATCGCCACTAAGCCGGCCTTGGCTATACTATATACCGGATAACCTTTGAGTCCCCGTTCCGCATGAATATCGGTAATATTCACGACACAACCCCGCCTTGCCGAAAGCTCCTTGATTAAGGCTTGCGTTAAAAAAAACGGCGCTTTGAGATTACTGCCGATCAACTCATCCCAGTCATGCTCGGAAACTTGGCCGATTCCGGTCGGATAAAACGAAGACGCATTATTGACCAAGGCATCGATACCGCCCCAGGCCGTTTTCGCATAATCGGCCAACAATAACAATTCAGCCTTTACCGCCAAATCCGCCTTAATTGTCTGTGCCGAGTCGAGTCGAATGTCGTTCAACAAATCGCACAACTGCCGAGCACTACTCTCCGATGATCTATAATGCAACAAGATATTAAACCCGCTTTCATGCAACAACTTCGCGCAGGCCGCGCCAATACGCTTGGCGCCACCGGTAATCAATACATTTTTGCGCACGAACACCCCTTCTCGCTTATGAATAAAACCATACTACTCATCGGATTTTACTTATTAATTAACGCTTGTAGCGAATCGCCACCCACTCTTCCCGAGCTGCCCAAAAATGCAGTCATTCTCGCATTCGGCGATAGCTTGACTTATGGCACCGGCGCGTCTGACGGTGCCGACTATCCTCGCGTATTATCCAAATTGATAGCCCGCGAAGTCATCAACGAAGGCCTCCCTGGAGAAACCAGCCAATCGGGGGCACATCGCTTGCCGGCCTTACTCGACGAATATCGCCCGGATTTGTTGATATTGATTCACGGCGGCAACGACATGCTAAGGAAAATTCCTACCCAGGAAACCATTGACCATCTCAACTCGATGATCGCAGAAGCACAGCAACGCAATATCGGCGTGATTATGATGGGCGTCCCTAAGCCCGCGTTATTTTTGTTGGATAGTGCGGAATTTTATCGCACCATAGCCGAACAACATGGCATTCCGGCAGACCTGAATACACTGCCTGAATTACTCGGTAGTACCGAATTCAAATCGGATCCGGTTCATCTGAATCCTGCCGGCTACAGAAAGCTCGCTGAAAAAATTCGAGATTTATTGATCAAAACAGGCGCGCTGGCGCCAGCCTAAAGCTGAACGAAACAATAGAAAATTATCAATCTTTGTCGCTATCGTTAAAACTCTGCAATTGACCCGATAACGTCTCGGCGGGTTTACGCACAAATAATCGGGAAAACAACAAACCGAGTTCGAACAAAAGCCACATCGGAATAGCCAACAAAGTCTGAGATATTGCATCCGGAGGCGTCAAAAACATTCCGATGATAAAAGCGCCGACAATCACATAAGGGCGTTTTTCAGCCAAGGCTTTCGGGGTAACCAGACCGGTCCAGACCAATACGATCGTAAAAATCGGCACCTCGAACGCCAAGCCAAAGGCAAAAAACAAGGTCAGCACAAAATCGAGATATTTGGCGATATCGGTCATTACCGCGACCCCGGCGGGCGCGGCTGCGGTCAGGAAACCGAAGATCAAAGGAAACACAACGAAATAAGCAAACACAACGCCCAGATAGAACAGAAAGGTACTTGCAATCAAGAGCGGCAAAATCATGCGACGCTCGTTTCTATAGAGCCCCGGAGCGACAAAAGCCCAAAATTGATACAGAATGATCGGTACCGCAATAAAAATCGACAGTACCAAGGCTAACTTGAAGGGTGTAAAAAAGGGCGATGCGACATCGATCGCGATCATCGTACTGTTTTCCGGCAAGTGGGCAAGTAACGGCCCCGCCAGAAAACTATAAATTTCGTTAGCATAAGAAGCTAAAGCGAGAAACACGAGTAAAACCGACAAAACGACCTTTAACAGACGATTTCTCAGTTCAATTAGATGGGAAATAAACGGCTGTTCTTGCGTTTCGTCGAAGTTATCGCGGCTCATAGGATTTACTTGGATTTGCTTTGGTCTTCCGAAGCCGATTCAATGCTGGATTGAATCGAGTGTGCCGCTTCCTTGGTTTCATCCAAGGTTTTTTGTATCTCATCGAACGCCGATTGCTCTTTCAGCACTTGACGAATTTCCTCGGCTTGTAATTCCTGCTTGATTTCCGCTTTCACCGAGGCAACGGTATTCCGTAATTTACCCACCCAAAACCCGGCAATCCGAGCGGCTTTCGGCAACCTCTCCGGCCCGATGACCAATAAGCTGACCAAGCCGATCAGAATTAATTCCCAAAAACCGACATCGAACATAATTTAAACTTTGTCCTGTTCCGACGGCGCTTTTTCTTTTGACTTTTCGGTGTCGTCCTCGGCAAGTTGCTTATCTTCCTCGCCGTCTTTTACCGCCGAACGAAAACTTTTTATCGCCCCGCCCAAATCCGAACCGATATTGCGCAACCGCTTGGTACCGAACAAAACAATCACGATCACCAAAATAATCAACAATTGCGTGACACTCATGCCCATTTTTTAACTCCGGTTGTATTAGTGAATAGCGAATGATAGATGGTGAATAGTAAATGGAAAATCGTAAATTGAGTTCGTACTTTAGCTTTTTTGTTTATACATCGGGCTATTCAGCAGCATAAGCTTAAACGAAGGACACAATGAATCCGCTAATAAACATGGCTTTCCGCCATTCATTGACTATTCACTATTGACCCTTCTCTATTTCTCCCGGCTCGCTTTTTCCTCGAGTCCGGACAGTCCGAAACGACGTTGCAGCTCGCGCAACACATCATTTGGCCCCAGTCCTTGATGCGCCAACATCACCATGCTGTGAAACCAAAGATCGGCCGTTTCGTAAACGATTTTTTCTTTATCTCCATCCTTCGCGGCCATGACTGTCTCGGTCGCTTCTTCGCCTATCTTCTTTAAAATACTATCCAAACCTTTCGCATACAGGCTTGCGACGTAAGACTTGTCGGCCGACTCCTCTTTACGTTGCTCCAGAATTGTAGCCAGCTCTTGCAATACTTGATTCATTTTTTATAGATCGTTTGAGGGTCTTTCAAAACCGGTTCTGCCGCCTGCCATTGTTCGTCTTTCAAGGTTCGATAAAAACAGCTTTCACGGCCGGTATGACAAGCGATTCCGCCCTGCTGTTCAATTTTCAGCAAAATAACATCTTCATCGCAATCCAGATAAACCCCAAGCACTTTTTGCCGATGACCCGATTCCTCGCCTTTGCGCCATAATCGGTTACGGGAACGCGACCAATACACCGCATAACCTTCGCTAACCGTCAACGCCAGCGATTCGCGGTTCATCCAGGCAAACATCATCACCTTGCCACTATCGGCTTGCTGTGCAATGACCGGAACTAAGCCGTCACTGGTCCAGCGAATTTCATCCAGCCATATTTCACTCATGACAAACGCACCTCGATTCCTTTTGCCGCCATGTGCTCCTTGGCTTGTTGCACGGTATACTCGGCAAAATGAAAAATACTCGCTGCCAAGACTGCATCGGCCTTGCCTTCGAGAATGCCGTCAGCCAAGTGGTCCAAATTGCCGACCCCACCCGAAGCAATCACCGGCACGGCCACGGCCTCGCTGACCGCGCGAGTCAGGGCCAAATCGAAACCTTCGCGAGTTCCGTCCCGATCCATGCTGGTCAACAAGATTTCGCCGGCACCGTAATCGGTCATTTTTTTTGCCCATTCGACCGCATCGATACCAGTCGGCTTGCGGCCGCCATGAGTAAATATTTCCCAACGATCGGGTTGTCCCGCTTCGCTGACTTTTTTGGCGTCGATCGCAACGACGATACACTGCGAACCGAATCGTGAAGCCGCTTCGCGCACAAATTCGGGATTGCTAACCGCCGCACTATTGATACCGACTTTATCGGCACCGGCATTCAGCATGCGTCGGATATCGTCGAGGGTTCTGATACCGCCGCCGACCGTCAACGGAATAAAAACCTCGCCGGCCACTTGTTCGACCACATGCACGATCGTATCGCGATCATGATGCGTCGCGGTAATATCAAGAAAAGTCAGTTCGTCCGCGCCTTCTCGGTCATAACGCCTGGCGATTTCGACCGGATCGCCGGCATCGCGGATATCGACGAATTTTACACCCTTAACGACGCGCCCGTTATCGACATCCAAGCAAGGAATGATGCGTTTAGCCAGAGTCATCGATCAATCGCCGAAAGACTCGGCCAATTTCGCAGCTTCGGCAAAATCCAACGTTCCTTCATAGATTGCACGCCCTGTTATCGCACCGACAATACCATCGCCGACATGCTTGCCAAGCGCTTTGATATCATCCAAATTGGTTATGCCGCCCGAGGCGATCACTGGAATTCGGATCGAACGGGCCAATTCGGCGGTCGCCTCGACATTGACGCCGCTCATCATGCCATCGCGTGAAATATCGGTATAAATGATTGCCTCGACACCGTCTGCCTCAAATTTCTGCGCCATGTCGATCACATCATGATGGGAAAGTTTAGACCAACCGTCGATGGCCACTTTCCCATCTTTGGCATCGAGTCCGACAATGATATGCCCTGGAAATTCGATTGCGACATCTTTGATAAAGTGCGGCTCACTGACCGCTTTAGTGCCGATAATGACATATTGAACGCCGGCTTCGAGATACGCCTGAATCGTATCCTCGTCGCGAATACCGCCCCCGATTTGTACCGGTATATCTGGATAGGCTTCGACAATGCTCCGAATAATCGCGGCATTTTTCGGTTTACCGGCAAACGCACCGTCCAAATCCACCAAGTGAATGCGTTTGGCACCGGCTTCGACCCATTTTCCAGCCATACTCACCGGATCGTCAGAAAACACCGTATCGTCGTCCATCTTGCCCTGCCGCAAACGGACACATTTTCCTTCTTTCAAATCGATTGCAGGTATCAACAACATAAGATCAACATCCTCAAGATTTTAATGCCGGATTAACCGGACGCCCTATCAATTAACGTTAAATTGTCCATCCCACTGCAAAAAGTTTTTCAATAGCTGTAAGCCGGCTGATTGACTTTTTTCAGGGTGAAATTGCACGGCAAAAATATTTGCCTTTGCCAATGCACAGGCAAATGGTTTCGGATAATCCGAAGTACCGGATACGACTGATTCATCCTCGGGAACGGCATAATAGCTATGCACAAAATAAAATCGGCTGCCCGGTTCGATATTTTCCCAAAGCGGGTGAGGCTGTTGCTTAACTCGATTCCAACCCATGTGAGGAATTTTCAGCCGTTCGCCGTTTTTATCCTGAAGGTTATCAGAAAAGCGCCGCACATGGCCCGGAATGATATTCAAACACATTGTCGCATCGCTTTCCTCGCTATCGGTCAATAAAGCCTGCATGCCCAGACAAATACCGAGCATCGGTTTTTCTTGCGCGGCGGTCTTGATCGCCGAGGCAAGACCTGAGGTATTGAGCGCTTGCATGCAATCGCCGATCGCTCCAACGCCGGGGAAAACGATGCGATCGGCCCGCAAAACGGATTCGATATCGGATACGACCCTGACTTCGGTACGAGGGTCCGCATGTTGCAAAGCTTTAGCAATGGAATGCAGATTGCCCATTCCATAATCGATAACTGCGACTGATGACATAGTGAAGATAGGGTTACAGTGTTCCTTTGGTTGACGGCATCATTCCGGCCATTCGCGGATCTTGCGCGACCGCCATGCGTAACGCGCGGCCCATCGCTTTGAATATGGTTTCGGCAATATGATGCGCATTGGAACCTTTAAGGTTATCGATGTGCAAGGTCACGCCGGCATGGTTAACAAAGCCTTGGAAAAACTCTCGGAATAAATCGACATCGAAGCGGCCGATTGCGCCTCTAGGAAATTTGACATCGTACACCAATCCCGGACGACCTGAAAAATCGATCACGACGCGAGATAAGGCTTCATCGAGCGGCACATAAGCATGGCCGTAGCGATATAGGCCTTTTTTATCGCCGACCGCTTGAGCAAAGGCTTGACCGAGTGTAATACCGATATCTTCGACGGTATGATGGTCGTCAATATGCAGATCGCCTTTAGCGGTAACATCGAGATCGATCAAACCATGCCGCGCAATTTGATCCATCATGTGCTCGAGAAAAGGCACGCCGGTTGAAAAAACCGCGCGTCCGGTACCATCCAGATTAATTGCGACTGCTATTTGTGTTTCGAGTGTGTTGCGCTCGATTCGCGCGCTTCGTGAGGTCATAAAGACTGCGTTGTTAATAATTAGCGGGCTTATTCTACTATGAAAAAAATCAATTATGCAGCGATTCGCTGCTAATTAAAGACTAATCTTATTTTGTAAGCCTAGACGTACATAAATTTCAGCTTTGACTGACTTCTTTTTTAGTCATTTTGCGGCACAATAAGCCGTCGCCAAAACATAGGAGTTAGGGATAGATTTCGACAGGGTGTCGTAGGGACGATCGCATAAGCCAACCACTCGGCGATAAACGCCTCGAATCGCAAGTCGATTCGAGGCTTTTTTTATGCTTTTTAAGCAGCCGCGGCTCTCGATGCCTTTTTGCGCTCATGTTCCTGCAGCAATTTCTTACGCAAGCGAATCGATACCGGCGTCACCTCAACCAGTTCGTCTTCATCGATAAACTCCAAGGCTTGCTCCAGCGACATTTTCTGAATCGGCGTTAAAATCAGATTCTCGTCGGTTCCCGCCGCTCTGATGTTAGTCAACTGCTTCGCTTTAGTCGGATTCACAACTAAATCGTTGCTGCGGGAATGAATGCCGACCAACATGCCTTCGTACACTTCATCGGCATGCACCAAAAACAACTCGCCACGCTCCTGTAACGCAAACAAGGCATAGGCCAATGCTTTGCCTTGAGCCATCGAGACCAACACGCCACGTTTACGCGCACCCAATTCGCCTTTTTTGATAGGTCCGTAATGATCGAATACATGATACAGCAAACCTGAACCTGAGGTCGATGTCATGAACTCGGTTTGGAATCCGATTAAACCGCGCGACGGAATCATATACTCCAATCGAATACGGCCTTTGCCGTCCGGCACCATATTCAACAAATCGCCTTTGCGTTCGCCGAGTTTCTCCATAATCGTACCCTGATGAATTTCCTCTACCTCGATCGTCACGAATTCGAAAGGCTCGCATTTCTCGCCATCGATTTCTTTAATAATGACTTCCGGCCGGGACACACCCAATTCGAAGCCTTCGCGGCGCATATTTTCGATCAATACCGATAGATGCAGTTCGCCGCGTCCGGACACTTTAAACTTATCCGGGTCGTCGGTATCCTCGACTCTTAATGCGACATTATGCTGTAATTCTTTTTGCAAACGATCGCGAATTTGTCTCGAGGTCAGAAACTTACCTTCGCGTCCGGCAAACGGCGAGGTGTTGACTTGAAAAGTCATCGTCACGGTCGGCTCGTCGACCGACAAGGCCGGCAGCGCTTCTACCGCATCGGGATGACATAAGGTCTCAGAAATTTCCAGCTTATCGATGCCGGTAAACGCAATGATGTCCCCGGCTTGCGCTTCCGACACTTCGACGCGTTCCAGCCCATGGAAACCGAAGATTTGTAAAATACGACCTTTTCGGATCGCCCCTTCACGATTGATCAACGTCAACGGCATATTGGTTTTCACCTTACCTCGCTGAATACGTCCAATCCCGATCACGCCGACATAGGAGTTGTAGTCCAGGCTACTGACCTGCATTTGAAATGGTCCGTCCAAGTCGACAGCAGGCGGACTGACTTTTTCTACGATCGTTTCGAACAACGGCGTCATATCGCCGTCGGTCGCATCGGAATCCAAACTGGCATAACCATTGAGCGCCGACGCATAGACGATCGGAAAATCCAATTGCTCATCGGTCGCGCCAAGACGGTCGAACAAGTCGAAGGTTTGATCGACCACCCAATCCGGACGAGCGCCGGGGCGGTCGATTTTATTGATCACGACAATCGGTTTTAAACCCAATGCAAACGCTTTTTGCGTCACGAAACGAGTTTGCGGCATCGGCCCATCGACGGCGTCGACTAGCAGCAAAACCGAATCGACCATCGATAATACGCGCTCTACTTCTCCGCCGAAATCGGCATGGCCTGGGGTATCGACGATATTAATATGATAGCCGTTCCAATCCAACGCGGTATTTTTGGCCAGAATCGTAATACCCCGTTCTTTTTCAATGTCGTTCGAATCCATGATCCGCTCGGAAACCTTTTCATGGCTCTTGAACGTGCCGGATTGTTGCAACAATTTATCGACCAAGGTGGTTTTGCCGTGGTCTACGTGCGCAATGATTGCGATATTTCTTAAATTTTCGATCACTTAAATAAACTCTGATGATTAATGAATTATGCGGCAACCTGTACTCGTGAATTGAGAAGTCAGTCGCCGAATATTGAGAAAGGCAAGTTGTGAATGGTTAGTTAGCTTTGTTCCCACGGTAGATTATGAAAGCGCCAACCTCCCAGGTTACCGCGATGTTTGTCGTCGTCGAGAGGTCCTTCGAAGCCTTCCAATATATTGATAGGACGAGAATACCCTGCCGCCTCCAAGGCAGCCGCCGCATCCAACGATCGCTGCCCGCTTCGGCACAGCAACAACACAGGCGCATTTTTATCGGGAACCGCTTCAGCTGCCTGCTCGACAAACGCGGTATTGACTTGCCAATCCGGATATTCTTTCCATGGAATATGAACCGCACCGATCGGGTGACCGACGTGGCTATATTCCATTTTGGTCCTGACATCGACCAGTACGGCGCTCTGGTCGGTTTGCAATAATTGCCAAGCTTGTTTCGGTTCTAAATTTTCTACCATAATGGAATCGATCGGCTAAGTTTAGCAAATGACGTTAAAGGGGTGTTGTTCAAACAGATCGCAACGGATTCAATTTTTCGATCTTAGGCCCGTTAGAATTTGAATAAAATTATCTTTTCCTACCAATGAATTGAGCTTCATTCCTGAGCCCTAAACCTATGCTGCCTACCGATCCGTTTTCCCGATAATAAATCAGCTTTAATTCGGCAAATAATTCCAATAATTCGCCCTCAGCTAATAAAAAGTCGGGATTATTCGGCCCTCTTTCAACGACTTTCTCGCGGGTATACGTCTGATAAAATAACAAACCGCCGGGATTCAACGCGCCTATTATCGCATCACACAGACTCCGGTCAAGAAATCGACTGATAACAATGACATCGAAACGATAGCCGAAGAAAGATTTTTTATCGATAGCGCATTGCTTTGCCTGAATAGCCAAGCCTTTCTTGTCGGCATCATCTTGTAATTTTTCTACCGCTACGGTCGATATATCCCAGGCAAAAACAGCCAAGCCTGCCGTCGCAAGCAATCGAGCATTAGCGCCTAATCCGCAAGCCAAATCCAAAGCCGCACCATTTTGCGGCAACAAAAATGCATTACCCGATAAAACCTCAGCCGGCCGGTAATCCGAAATCTCGCCCAGCCGGTAAACGGCATCCCATTTTGCCGAAATTGCTGCCTTAGATTCCGTCAATACCAATCCGCCTGGGCAACCATTCCTGTAAAAAATCCAAAAACTTTCTGACCTTGGTAGACAAATATTTTCGATGCGGATAAACGGCATGTATCTCCAGGGGCGCCAATCCATAATCTTCCAATACCGGCATTAACTTACCTTTTTCGATATCCTTACCGACGATATACCTGGGTAACATCACCATTCCCAATCCCTCTATCGCGCCGACTCGAATCGGATCGGCCACGTTGGCGACTATGCGTCCTTTCACCTTGATCATCAAATCACCGTAAGGCCCCTTGAACCGCCATTGATCCCTCGGCGGAATCGACCAATTGACCAAACAACTATGATCGGTCAAGTCCTCGGGCGTTTTAGGAATGCCATATTGTTGAAAATAACCCGGAGCACCGCATACCACTAACGGAGAACTGGCGAGTTTGCGCGCAATCATACTGGAATCTTCAACGCCGCCCAAATTTATCGCGAGATCAATGCCCTCATCAATCAGGTCACCCATATTGCCTTGCAAAATGATAGTCACCTCCAGATCGGGATACAACTTGAGAAACTCCGATATCGCCGGCGCAATCTGGGTGGCGCCGATGACTTGCGGCGCACTGATTTTCAGCGTTCCGCGCGGCTCGGTCTGCAGTTGCGTTACCGTAGCTTCCATTTCTTCGATATCATCCAATACCTGTTGGCAACGTTCCAGATACGATGCGCCCATTTCTGTCAGACTCAGACTTCGCGTGGTTCTATTAAACAGACGGGTGCCTAAATGTTCTTCCAATTGCATGATATGTTTGGTTGCCATAGCTCTCGAAATATCCAAATCGCGCGCGCCGCCGGCAAAACTACCGGCCTTTGCCACCCGAACGAAAACATTCATACTGGTTAATTTGTCCATTTATCTCTCTTTGAGTTTCAAATGCTCGAGTCAACAGCTTAACCCGTTGCTCACGATAATTCCGTTTTAGAATCGCTCCGCGACCACAATACACAACTACCGCTTGCCATTTATTTCATTTTTACTTAATATTCGCGGCGCTATAATAGCGCCTTAAGCGAAATTTCAAGACTCCATCTTCCAAATAAACGTCTCGATAGATTAGTCTCAAGAAAAAGAGACTATTTTGCATGCCTTTTGTTTCTAATCAAGAAACAATTTATCAACAAATCACCCTATTGTCTGCTGAAATAATCTCTGTATAGTATTTCCCAAGTCCGCTGCAAAACTTCATTGCCTCACTAATAGTCAACGATATCCATGCATCGGAGACCCCTGATTAGTTGAATTTAACTGCAACTTGCTGGAATGCCATCGAATTGATAGAAAATTCCTATGCAGATTCGTTTACCATGTTCTAACCCTCCTGGTGTAGTACCAACAAGCAGTTCCTCCTCAAAACTCTGCTTGATTTTTCACCTCCCTCTGCCTCCAAGCATTGGGAGGTTTTTTTTGCCTCTTTAATCATGCTCGGCTATTTTTTCTAAATAATTCGACAATGTATTATTCGCGGCAGAACTATTCGTCGAGCAGTTGAATAACCAATCGTCGATATCGCATTGGGGCGAAAAACCCGATACCGCTTGTTTCAAAATCATCCGGACTTGCCTATAGTCGTCAACTAATGCAGCCTGCTCCATTGCCGACAACAATTTTTCAAGCTCATTCCAAGCAATAACCTCTTCTTCGGCCCGCATGATACGCGGATGGTCGGTTACGGAAACATTGTCGCCTATCAATAGCTCTTCATAGAGCTTTTCTCCCGATCGCAAACCAGTATATACAATCTCGATATCGCCGTCAGGTCGCGCATCACCCTTGACCGTTAAACCGCTAAGCTTGATCATACGTTTCGCCAAGTCCAAAATCTTGACCGGTTCGCCCATGTCCAAGACAAAAACATCGCCGCCCTGACCCATTGCTCCTGCCTGTATCACCAATTGGGCAGCTTCCGGTATCGTCATGAAATAGCGAATGATTTTCGGATCGGTCACAGTCACCGGCCCGCCCTTGGCAATTTGTTCACGGAATAACGGCACCACAGAGCCCGACGAGCCCAACACATTGCCGAAACGCACCATCGTAAAACGCGTTGTCCGCAGCTTTTGGTTTTCAATGCTTAAGGCCTGCAGAATCAGCTCGGCAAAGCGCTTGGTCGCCCCCATCGTATTGGTTGGACGTACCGCCTTATCGGTCGAAATTAATACGAAAGTCTCTACATTCGCTTCGATAGCGGCGCGGGCGGTATGTAAAGTGCCGAATATATTATTCCGTACCGCTTCGCCCGGGTTTTTCTCAACCATCGGCACATGCTTATAAGCGGCGGCATGATAGATCGTTTGCACACCGAATGCCCGGCAAATTTTTTCTACTCGACTCCCGTTAACCACCGACCCGAGAACGGCAATGATTTGCGTATCGACAACATCCGATTTTGCCAAATAAAGATTTAACTCCCTCTCGATCTCATAGAGCGCAAACTCGCATCGCTCGAATAAAATCAATGTCTTTGGTTGCAATTGAATAATTTGTCTGCACAACTCCGAGCCGATCGAACCGCCGGCACCGGTGACCATAACCTTTTTCCCGGCCGTATTGGCGGTCAATAAAGTCTGATCCGGAACCACGGCATCCCGACCCAGCAAATCGGCTATATCCACCTCTTGCAATTCATCGAACGTCACCTTCCCTTGCGCAATATCGGACATTCCCGGCATTGACCGAACATGGACCGGAAAAGGCTCCAATAGGCGAATAATCTCGCTCCTCCGGCTTCTGGCAACCGACGGCATCGCCAACAGAATATCGGTAACGGCAAATTTATCGATTAAATAACTTAACGCGGTAAACGGATGAATCTTAACGCCGTTAACTTTTTGCCCATGCAACATGCCATTGTCGTCAATAAATGCAATCGGCCGAAAATCATGGCCATGTGCTAATGCCGAAGACAATTGCACACCTGCACTTCCTGCCCCATAAATAATGACATTATTGCGGCGACACAATTCCGGATCGGCACTCCTTGCCATACGCGCATATTGCTCGCCAAACCACCATCGCGCCATAAACCGGCTCCCGCCGGCAAAGAACAATATGATCAACCAATTCAGCGGTGGCACCGTTCTCGGCACCAACCCGACTCTCAATTGAAATACTAAGGCGGCAAATATCAACGCATACAAAGTGACCGCTTGAACGATCGTCGCTAACGCTCTGACGCCGATATAACGAATAATCGCCCGGTACAGACCCATTCTGATAAAAATCGGAATGACAATACAGGGAGCCAATACGAACAAAACCCAAACACGGTCTTCAGGAACATAAAACTCACCAAAACGCAAAGAAAACGCCAGCCACAGCGCGAAGACCGCAAAAAAAACGTCCGCAGTCATCGTTATCGCCGCTTTTTTAGGGCGCGATAATCTTAAAAACCAGTCCGCTAAATTTTCCATGCTCTTTAACCCTTCCAAAATGAAACTCACCGAATTGCTCAACGTGCCGGTTATACCTGATCCGAATCGAAGCTGCTAACATCAAGTATTTCCGATCGAAAAACTTGCATGCTGATCGGCAGTTTTGTCATACACCGGCTCCGAGCGTTTCGATGTCGAACCCGACTACCGAACGACTTTCCTTGCTGAATTCAACGCCGATCAAATGTATCGGTATCCTTTCGGCTTTATATTTCTCGGTGTAGTTCTTATTCTTCAATTGCCGTAAGGCTTTGCCTTCCGGCACCAGTTCCACAACCTTGAATTCGAATAGATAGATTTGCCCGTTGAAATGCACTGTCATGTCGATACGGCCATGATTGGTCGCGTCTTCGAGCGTGACGGTCAAGCCCAACGCCGCGAAGTAGCTATAGAACACGGTCGCATAGTATCCTTCGTATTGCGCGATCGGGTTGTTGCGGTACCAATCGTGCGGAATGCCGGTGTAAAAGGCCGTGAATAAGTTTTGAAGACCTTCGAAATCGTTAACCAGCAATAAATCGTATAATTGACCGGCCTGCCTGCCGTAACGTGCCGGATCGACGGTCAAGGCTTGCAGCAGAACGCCGTTCAGACTCGCCTTCACTTCCAGATTCGGATACCCCAATGTCACTTGCGTCATCCCGGGTAAATTCCGCGACGATACGATTGTCAAATAACCGGTTTGGAACAATAAAGCTTCGCTGGCGATATGATCGACATCGAAAGTCGACAGTAAGGTTTCGGTCGCCAACAGTTTTTCGAAATCCGGCGTGAAAAAACCCCGTTGCATCAGCAGATCCACCAAAAAGGTCGGCGTGCCGGTCTCGAACCAGTAAGGTTTGAATTCACGCGTATCGAACAGAAGCAATAGATCAAAAGGATTATAAACCGCCTCGCCCAGCCAATTGTAACCATTGTACCAATCCCTGATTTTGCCCCGTTCAAGGCCTTGCAATTCCGGCGCGAATACCGTGTCGAGATCGGCTTCGGTATAACCGCATACCGCCGAATAGCGTTTGTCGACGGTGATATCCTGTAGATTATTCAAGCCCGAAAACAAGCTAACCTTGCTGAATTTGGATACGCCGGTCAAAAACGCAAAGCGGATATGCGCATCTTGCCCCTTGATCACCGAGTATAGATTGCGCAAGCCATCGCACATCTGCCGGGCGATGTCCGGGTTAGTAATGTTGTCGAGTATCGGTTTGTCGTATTCGTCGATTAATACAACCGCGCGTTGACCGTATTTTTGATGCGCCAACCTGATCATTTCTGAAAAATTACCGGAAATACTCGGCTGTTGAGGATCGATATCCAATTGTTTTCTATTGAAATCCAGAATTTCTCCGATTTTCTCATCCAAATCGGCTCGGCTCTGCAGCACACCTTCGGCAAAACTAATCCGAATCACCGGATACTGCTTAGCCCAATCCCATTTATCATGACAATAAAGCCCTTGAAACAATACTTCTTTGCCGGCAAATAATTCGGCCAGCGTGTCGAGAAACAAAGATTTACCAAAGCGCCTCGGTCGCGACAGAAAATAATATTTACCTTCGACCGCAAGCTTCAACGCATAAGCTGTCTTGTCGACATAGTAACAATCGTCTTCGCGTATTTCGCAGAAGGTTTGTATACCGATCGGAAGCTTTTTTCGCGTCATTTTGTTAAGCACTATTTAATAAAACGGTAGGCCGGATTAGCAAAGCGTCATACGCAAACATCATGATTCAATCATTAGTCGTGCCGGCGCCAAGCTTCAGAACTGCAACACACAAAGGCGCCATCGCAACGATACAGATCAACGGTGCCCAAGCTTCGTACACCACCGACACATAAGCCCAAGGCAGTAACCAAAACACATTTATCGCCAGCACGCTTTGCGTTACCTTTTTATGCGAATTTAAGCGCCTCGATAATATCTGATAGGCATGACTCCGGTGAGCCTGATACCAAATTTCCCCTCTCATTATTCGTCGACATAATGTTGTCGTGGCATCGACAATGAATACCGACATTAAAATCCACCAACACCACATATTCAGCCCCCCACTTATTGAGGTCATTAGGGCCATCAAACCTAAGATAAATCCCAAAAATCCGCTACAAGCATCACCCATGAAAATCTTCGCCGGCGGCCAATTCCATACTAAAAAACCGCCTACGCAAGCGGCCAATAATAATGTAATCAATGCCCAATACATTTGACCTTGCAGCCCCAGCAGCAAAACGGCCGCACCTGCCGTCGTCATTGCCTCAACACCCGCGAGCCCATCGATACCATCCATGAAGTTATAAAGGTTCAATAACCAAACGAGCATCAAGCTATAGAAAAAAAACAAAATTATCGAACTATCCAAGACCCAGGAAAACAATTGTATCCCCGGCAATTCCGGTAGCAAGAACAATGCGCCGGTTGCCGCGATAAAATGCACCAAAAAACGCCATTTAGCCGCCAACGGTTGATGATCATCCCAAAAACCAATTCCGGCAATCAAAGCACTTGACAGAATCAACACAGCTATGGTATGAGGGTCTGCCTCCAGTTCATAAATAACCGTTAACCCTATAATGGTGGATAAAAAGACAATAACAACAGCGAAACCACCTCCTCTAGGCGTCGGAACATCATGCGAACTTCGTAAATTTGGAATATCTATCAATCTTTTTTTTAGTGCGTATCGCCTAATTAGCCCAGTTAACAGATAACTTGCCGTAAAAACATATAAACATAATGCTATCGTTAAAACCATAATCAACCTATGACTGCCTATCATTGAGGCAAGCTCTTAATGAATAGCTGTTTGCCAAAAACCGGCAACAACAATCTGCATTCGACTTATTTTGATTGATAAGTCTCATCAATGAGTTAAATCTACAACGACGGGTTTCCCCTAGCGCAGCCTCATTGCATTTAGAATTTCGTGATAAATAACGCCCTGAAACTATGAGCTTTGTTGAGGTTTCGGTAACTCGTTTGACAGGACGCAGTGAACCCAGCACCTAAATTATTCAAGATAGTTAACCATAGCCAATGGATAGAATTTAGGTGCTGGGCGAATACGTCCATGTAGGCTTGACGGCGGCGACTGATTGCCATGGATGGCGTGTATTAGGGCACCAACAGTAGGCGCTTTAGGCGATGCAGGGCAGAAAAATGCTCCTGCATTTTCTGCATTCATTACATCCATGTAACTCAGCAATTGCCGAGGAGCAAAAATCTACAAACGCCATGGATGGCGTGAATGCAGATTTTGCAGGAGCAAAAACCTGCCCTGCCGCCGACACCTGCCAATCGAGCTACCGAAACCTCCATAAAATAGGGACGTCATTTTCGACCAAATCCTAAGAAGGGAATAACACCCCTTTTTGCTACTTAAAATACGCCTCGGCAGCTTTTTGCAATTGTGCTTCCATCGTAATGACTGGGCTCCATCCCAATAGCCTTTTAGCCTTTGTACTGTCAACCCGTAATGAACCCAATAAGCTTTTCGCAACCCCTGGTTCCCCGATAAGCTTAGCCGCAAAATACAACCAACTTACCGGCACCGGAATCAACAATAGTTTTCTTCCGAACGCCCTAGCGGTCATTTTCAATAAGTCTATCGTCGACACATCTTCGCCATCGGCAATCAAAAAAATTTCATTGGCTGCATTGGGATGATCGATACATATCACGATAAACTCCACTAAATTGTCCAGAGCTATCAGCGAGCGTTTGTTATCGACCGCACCGAACGGAAGCGGTATGCTTTTCGCCGCAAAATCCATAAGCCTTCTGAAATTACCGGGAGCATTGGGCCCATAGACCAGCGGCGGACGAATAATTACGACTTCCATTCCCGTTTCACTCGCTATTGCTTGTAGACCGCACTCCGCCTCATACTTCGACACGGCATAAGCTTCAACGGGGCTAGGTCTATCCATTTCGGTAAAAGGTTGTTCATTACTGTTGCCGTTGACGCCAATGGAACTGATAAAGACAAAGCGTTTGACGCCTGCTCTCGCCGCCTGCCTGGCTAAATTCAAGGTCCCTTCAACATTGACTTTCCGAAATTCGGCCAAGGGATCGGCGGAAGAATCATTCAAAACGTGTGCTCTTGCCGCCAAATGGACGATACCGTCAACATTCTTCAGAACCACTTGCCAATCCGTAGCGGCGGTAATTTCGCTAACCGTTACCGTCTCTATATTCGAATGAATAGAAGCGCTCTTATTTCTAACGATACCCGTAACCTCGTACTTTCCCGCATCCGTTAGTCGCTTGACAAGACCTTGCCCAATGAACCCGTTTACCCCCGTTACAAGAAGTTTCATCGATTACCCTGAACGACTGCATCATAAATCTGCATGGTTTTTTGGAGCATTGTTTGGAAAGTAAATTCTTTCTCAAACCGTTGCCTCCCATTTTGCCCCATCTGTATCCGCAAGGATTCCGACTCGACAAGGCTTGTAATGGCTTGAGCCAATGCATCTTCATCATCACGGTCGACCAATATTCCTGTCTTACCGTCTTGAACCGCCTCGGGCACACCGCCTACCCTTGACGCAATAACCGGTAGCCCGGCACGCATGGCTTCTAAAATCGTCAACGGCAGACCTTCCCAATTAGAAATTAGACAAAAGATATCCGCCTTCTCCAACAGAGTATCCACATCATTACGGGCTCCTAAGAATTTAACGCGTTCCGCCAGTCCATAATCCCTTGCTAAGTCAGTCATATTGCACATGGTCGGCCCATCGCCCACGAACTCAATGATCCATGGAAGATGTTTAAGCCGAGCCAGTGCCGTTAATAGGGCGTTATGGTTTTTGGGCGCCTCGAAACGCGCGACCATAATCAGCTTGATAACATGACCGAACGGCAGGTCTCTTTTTATTTTTCGATGGGAATCGGGTATGCCATTATGAATGGTCGTTAAAAGTTTTTCATTGCCAACACCCAAATCAAGCGCCAATTTTCTATCATAATTCGAGACCGTAATGATTTTATCCGCAAAATTCGCCATGAACCGTTCGATATGCTTATAAACCAAACGCCTCTTATTGGAAACGCCCTCGGTAAAAGACCAACCATGAACCGTGAACACAACTGGAATATTCAACCGTTTTGCGACCAAACGCCCCAAAATACCGGCTTTCGACGAATGAAGATGCAGTATATCCGGCTTAATTTTTGAAATGATCTCTTTAAGTTCAAAGAATCCACGCCAATCATTAGCGGGGCTAATTTGGCGGACCATGTGACGCAATGAAATACAAGACAAGTGATTGGCTTTCGCGCGCGCTTGAAAAACACCATGTCCGCCAACCAAAATATAGACCTCATGCCCCGCCTCTTGAACCCCTCGAACCAGATCAAGCAAGTGCACACTCGCTCCCCCCATGACATCGGAACGAGTAATGACATAAACAATTTTCAAAATAATTCCTCAAAGCCTCGAGAATGAAAACCGCCCCGGCAATCCTAAGGAACGAGCATGAGATAACTTAGACAACTGTTGGAAGGGGGTTCGGTGGCTCGATTGACAGGTGTCGGCGGCAGGGCAGATTTTTGCTCCTGCAAAATCTGCATTCACGCCATCCATGGCGTTTGCAGATTTTTGCTCCTGCACAATCTGCATTCACGCCATCCATGGCAATCAGATTCCGCCGTCAAGCCTACAGGGACGTATTCACGGCGTCCTGTCAAGCGAGTCACCGAACCTCCGCAAAGCCTACCACTTGTATAAGTTATTTTGTGCATATTCCTAAATAGGTTATTTTCGCTATTATACGCTTAAAAACGATGCCTCCAGCGCCGCGCAAAGGTCAGAAGCTTAGGCGGTATTGACAACAACAATGCGATTTTGATGTACAAACCCCACAACCCTAAATCTTTTACCAATTTTAGAATGCTTATGGCACTACCGTAATCCCCTGTCTCGCACATTCCCGCGCATGTATAAAAAGCAATCCGTGAAAAAAGTAACGAAATTGACTCCCGCCGATGCGTGCCCTCTACTTCCGACAGTAATTGACTGAGATAAAGCAAAGATCCGGGGGCCTCGCTCTCGCGCATCCGCACGCTTCGATTGACCGCATCTCGATTGTACACCGCGGTGATGACGGCAGCATGAGCTACCTCATAATCTAGCGCTAATCTTGTCCAAGCAATTAAATCGGGCCCCTTTTTTACACCGACCGGAAAACCACCAACAGACAACATCGCATCTTTTCTAACACATGCCGTCGTTGAATTAATTAAGGACAGGCCATTCGCAAAGCGGCAAAAAAAATCATCGACATAACCATTAAAATTCTGCGGATATGGCATTCCCGGAACTATCGTTGTTCCATCATGAAAGATTTCGTGCATCGTACTAAACAAAGCCGCGTTAGGATAAGATTTGATCAAATGCTGCAATCTCTCAATATGATTGTCATACCAATAATCGTCAGCATCTAGAAAGGCGACATAACAACCTTTTGCCTCCCTAAGCCCAGCATTTCGCGCACTACTTTCCCCCTGGTTCGTTTGTCGTATTAATTTGATCAAAGGATTTTGAAGGCTTTCTACGATATCCGCACCGTTGTCTGTCGAACCATCATCGACCACGATAATTTCTAACGGCAACACTTTTTGCGAAAGGACACTAGCTAACGTATGAGCGATATGCGGGGCTTTGTTATAAAGCGGAATGACTGTGGATATCGTTGGCAGCACGTTAAAGTCTCCGATAATTCTTAAATAGTCTTGCCAAAAAAATTACTAGTTGAAAGAACCGGTACTCCCCTGTCGCCAGTTGCACACGAAAACATTCGGTTAACGCACCCAGGATGTCGTTGCCGCTGGTTCCCTCGGTAGAAAACTCCCCGGCAACAAAATCGGCTTTGACAATATTAGCGCCGCTATCACCCACTTTCTTTAAAAAGAATTGATCCGCCGCCATCGGAAATCGGTGAGAATATAAACCGAATTTTTCATGCAAGCCTTTACGAATAGCGGTTCCGACGGCATGGCTACTGACATAGGCAAACTGCCCGTACAACCAGGGCCAAGGCCGCCTTACACTATGAACAATACCATCGGCGAAAACCTTTGCGGTGATTATATCGACATCGGAATCGTCTACAGCCGAGCGAAACGCCGCCACTGCTTCCGGAAACAGTCTGTCGTCGGCACCTAAAACCAGATAGTATTTTCCGCTTGCCATCGTAACAGCACGATTCAACGCATCATAAATCCCAAAATCCGGTCTTGAATCCACTGCTAAATTTAGGTCTTTAACTTGAGCCAATAGCTCTAATGTATTATCAGAGGAAGCCCCATCGGCAACGACCCATTCAAAATCTTGATCGGTCTGAAGCCTGAGACTTTCTATTAATCTTGGCAATACAGATGCGGCATTATAAGTCGCCGTTATAATACTCAGCGTTGGCTTATTTCGATTAATGTCACTTGTCACTGGAATTTTTGATTATTTGATAAATATAACTTTTGCCGGCTAAATTTCGAAACCGGGCAGCCTACCTAAATTAATGGGCAAAATTGGAAGTACGAAAGATAGAATCATTATTAAACTGACGAGACTAATGATTGATAAAGCCGGCTATATTGATTAGCCACGATCGAATAGGAAAAACGCGCGACCGCATCCGTCCGTGCATTTTGACTCAACTCATCGTTACGCTTTTCGTCTTGCATTACCCATTGAATACCCCATGCCAAATCTTCAATATCAAAGGCACGGGCTAAATAACCGGAGTGTTTATGTCGAACAATATCGGGCAAGCCGCAAGTATCGAAGGCAATCACCGGAGTCCCGCAAGCGAGCGACTCAACACCGGCATTAGGTAAGTTGTCCTGGCGCGACGGCACGACAATTGCGTCCGCCGCACTATAAAAAAGACGCAAACTCACATCGTCGTGCAAATGACCTGTGTAATGCATTGGAAACCCGAATCCCTGGGGGTGTTTCGGAGCCAATTGTCCAAGTACCAATAGCTCTAAATCCGGCATCAAACCCTGTAAATGCAACAAAGACGCTTGCAATAAATCGAAGCCTTTACGAAAATCGCTTACGCCCCCTATTGCACCGAATAACAACAAAGGCACATCTTCGGGTAAATGCAATAATTGCCGTGCCAAAGCTTTGTCGACCGGGGACCATTTTTCGGTATCGATTGCATTCGGTATCACCGTTAACGGCCAATCGCCCATCAATACGCTTTTTCGAACGCAGTCGGCCAACCAGTGACTTGGAGTCACAATATGGAACGGCCGCTGCCAATGTTTTCGCTTGTGCTTCCAAACCCAGCGGTTGACATCCAGTCCTCGTTCGGAATCCGGCCTATTTTCTTTTGTATAGCCCTCTTGCCATCGTTGATGCTCAGGATAATGTTCTGCGCCGCTAAATGCCCACATGTCGTGCAATGTCCAAACGATAGGCTTGTTGAGGCGAGCAATGTCGGAGATCGACATCATTTCATCATTGACCCAATGCAGATGAATGACACCACTATCCGATGCATTCAAATTTTTTGAGCGATTTGAAGGCAATATCGCGAGGGAATTGAATGTCGAATTCCCCGAACTCAAAGACTTTGAGCACAAAGCGCCCAATAATGGACGCAATTTACTAATGGCTTTAGACCATTTTGATTGGGGTCCCATTACCGTCCAATCACCCGCCTGCGCATTGGCAACACACATACGCGAATCAATACCTTGCTGTCGTAAGGCATGATGGATGCGATAAGCCGCTCGGGCAGCACCACCGCTGATATCGGAACAATTAAGATGGGTAACTTTCAAGGTTTTATCGCCTCTAGGTACATCGATTCCGCGCCCTTTCGCGGAAGACCATTCGCATTGACATCCAAGGGCTCGAATGGAAAATCGGAAATAGCCGATGTTGTTGCGGACATTCGCCGCACATCCTTAAAGCCGGCTTGCAAAAGTAAACATTCAATCGTATGAAAATCATACATCCATGCATGTTTTTCCCCAACTCCGGTTAAACTGACATTTTGTTGCCGAAAGGTTGAAGGTAATAGCGACACAATTCCTTTTATATAAAATTGCTCCAGCTTATTAATAATCTTTTTGGGGTTTTTGATGAGTCTTGACCAACGATTCCCCGGCAAAGTCCGAACCTGCGCATGCAGATCATACCCAGTGCGCTGCCGGACGAACTCAATCATCTCTCGTTGTTCACTAGGCTCGAAGTTTAGCCTCGCATAATAGGCAGCCAATTCACCGCCAGAAACCCGACGCACACATTGGTCTAGCATTTCCAACATCAAAAAATCGGCCTTTTCGTGTTGCTCTCCTCCTGAACGCCGCAGAGACAGATAGGTATCGCACAATTCCTCCCAATCCGGCAAGACCAAACGTAAAACGCCGCCGCTTTTGGTGATACGAAAACATTCCGATATGAAGCCGCTAACTAATTCACGCGGTATATGCTCAATAAAGTGCGAGGAATACACAACATCCGCTTGCGCGTCCGATAATGGAAGCCGACCTAATAAATCGGCTTGACTGACATGAGAAGAGTGCGGCATATAATCATAATTCTTCCAGCCTTCGACATAAACATCTCCGCATCCGATATTAACAAGCATACTCATAATATTTACCATATAAAGTGAAGACTCGGCCCAAGATAACTATCTAGACAAGCCGAGCTCGAAAAACAATCATATAATTTTCCAATGAGATAAGTCTCTGTCTATTAATTTTTCAAGTCTTTCGATATCGTTTTTATATAAATAGAAAAGCCTTTCTTTAGTCGCTTTATCTAGTGTTGGCTTAACTAAATTCGACTCTTGTATTTTATCTAATTTTTGATTCAATTTTTCAGTTCCAAAAAACCAAGTGAGAAGCTTTTTTAAGGTTGGCTTAAATGGATATTTGCTTTTTATAATTGAATCGAGACACTTGTACTTTGGAACCCCTGTTTTATTTTTAAATGACGGATCACGAAATTGAAAAGTTTCATCGATACCAAGAAAAATGCATAATTCTTTTAAACATTTTTCTTTATCTTTTAAAAAATCATCGAATATTATAATTTTTACATCGTCAAAGTTTTCCAGATAAGACTTGACTGACTGATAGTAAAAGCCGGGTTTTGTGATAAAAAAACCATACCATATATTTTCCTTAACCCAGTCATCTTCTTTTCTCAAAACCTCCTCAATACTGAGCTGGTCGAATCCATCTCTTACAATATGTAAGTAATTTGAATAAGCTCTATCTATCGGGTTTCTAAGAATTAAAATAATTTTGACCGATTCCCCTAACTCCGATTTGATATTTTTTATTGATTCTTCATAATAATATAGATAATCAGGAGAAATATCGCCAATCGCCTTATTATGCTTATCGACGAATAAATTATAATATTCTTTCTTATTCGATATTATCTTAGTCCATTGTTTTTTTGAGAATGGATTTATATTCTTGTCCGAGATATTTGAAAAGTATCTACATTCTTTTATCTCTGGCAAAAAAACGTCAGGATGTTGCTTTAAATAGCCATCCAGCGATGTAGTTCCGGACTTTGCGGCACCGGCAATCAAAAAGTTTGGCCTACTCATATTTCATCGACCGAGTACCCAAGAATGTCGAGAAGTTCTTTTGTTTCCGATATTATGTATTGCCGAACACTTGCATCCATATCGGCAGCAGCTTTACCCGTACCGACAAATTGTAACTTTCTTAATGGATCGTGTTTATTATAGAGAGATTCATTCTGTTTCATGCTTTCAAGACTCACAAGCTCAATCGCCTCATTTGCAGTATCGGAAGAAATACCGACTCCCAAATTAGTGTATAACTCAATGATTGCATCGAGTGTATTTTTTCTTAAATCTTCGAACTTGAGCACATGCATTCGTTGTGACTTGGGCTTGTTTAACCATCCTTCGACATGACTTTTCCAAGCCTGAATACCATATTTTTTATTTGTAACAAAATCTATGAGCGAACCTGAGAATTGTTGCCTTTGTGCCATAAACCCATAGTAGCTATTCATGACGCTTACAGGATTTCTAACCAAGTAAATAACATGATTGTAAAATGGGCAATATCCGTAATGGCTTTTTATAAATCTAAACTTTGGCATATCCCACATTGGCTCGTCAATGATTGATCGGGAAACTTGAACGTCCGGAATAATCTGAGAAATATTATAATATGTTGCTCTATGAATAGACCCAGACTCGATCAAATTAATATTGGCGATGATACTGGAAAACCAAGTCACTCCACTTTTAGGAAACTCGACTATATAAATATCGCTATTCTTTGTTTTTTGCGGCAAATATTTATAATATTTATATTCAATCAGTTTTTCTTTTGCAAAAGCAATCATATTATCAGTCCTTGTAATAGCCATACTTCCCCAGACTTAGCTTAAAACTCTGGGATAATTTTTTGTTAGCGTCTTCATAGATCTCCAAAATCGCCTTCCTTTGCTCAGAACTCATAGATATGGACTTGCTAATATGATCATTTTTTGAAAGCACAATCGAACGCAACCATTCTTTTTGTCTTTTTGAAAGCTTGATTTTAGCAATAGGCAAATATTTTTCTTTGAAAAAATATAACTTATCCAAAAGCGTCGTTTTTCTTATTCTCTTATAACCGTGACTAGTGCTTCGAATATTCTCTTGCTTATCTATGAATTCTTTTTGTATGCAATTGCCATCGACACCCAAAAAATCACATAAATTATTATAAAATTCTTTAGGATCATGTTGGAGTTGTTCGAATACGATTACATGGATATTTCTGTCGCCGAATATTTTTTTATATTGAGAAACAACATCATTATAATCCAGAGATTTTTTAAATGCATGCTCACTTTTATCTTCTAAAAATAAACTTAAAAATTTTAAAAAAGTATCCGTCTCATTATATTTAGAATAATAATGCGTATATGATTGCGCATAAAGAGATGCTATCATGTCATCATGCTTTCTTATTGAAATTAGAATTTTTACGTCATATCGATTCTCATCAAATGCTCTTCTTAAAGCCATGGCAATATTATTACAACTAGGTAAATAATCTTTCCCTTTTATCCTTGATATCCGCAAGCAATCGAATAAAAATGCCTCTTCTGAAAGAATAGCTTTATTTTTTATTACGCTATCATCAAGAGTGCTGCTTATTTGCGATCTGACTTCATCATTGAAAATTATTTTAGCTATCAGTTCATCTTCGAATACAAATTTATTTTCCTTATCATAAAATTTACCTAAATATTGTATATCTTCAATATTTGGAAAAAAATGGTTTTGCAAGGTAGTCGTCCCTGTTTTTGGGTAACCAATATGAATAAATATTGTTTTTTTATTTTCCATTTTTATCCCAACTGATCCAATAAAATGTCAACAACGCCTTAGTTTGAAGTTTGAAGTTTATTCTAGTTCCTTTAAAAATGGCATTGCCTAAATATATAGCCAAAAAATAAGAAATTAAAGTCGCAAAAGCAGCGCCAATAAGACCATAATGGTTAATGAGTATTAAGTTAAGCACAACATTAATCACCGCTCCGACAACTAGATTAAACGATATCAGCTTTTGCTTATTCTCAGCCGTATACCACATCCTGGAACCATTATTCATAAAAATAAATATATTAGACCATATATAAATAATTAAAATACCGACTGACGGCAAGTATTCGGAACCAAAAGCAGTTTCGACAATTTCTTCCGAAAACAAAGTAATTGCTATCGATATTACAACCGAAATAAGTATCAGAAGCCTATATAAGTTTAAGAGCCTTTGATAATACAACTTTTCGTCGACTTTTTTTGCATTCAATACGGCTGGAAATAATGAGGTAGTCACCGCAGCAGTAATAAATAACCATACTTCTGTTAACCTTACTGCAACGGCATAATAACCCACCGATACAGGCCCCATAATCTCCTTAATCATTACTTGATCGATTTTCATATAAACCGATATAGCAACACCGGATATTATCATCGGCCAGGATTCTTTAAGTAGCTTTCTGGCGATGGCTAAATCGAATATTCGGTAAAATGTTGGTTTTTTTTGTAATCGATAGGCGACAATATAACTGATGGCAAGACTAAGACTATCGACAAGCACAACGAGTACAAACCATAAAAGCTCCGCTTTAACCAAAACCAAATATATTTTGATAAGTGACGACAATGCTAGCTGAATAGTCTTGCAAATGGAAACGACTTTTCCTTGTACTTTAGATTGAAAATAAAAATCAATAACCTCAAAACCTTGGAAAATTATTCCCGCCCCTATAATAAAAATATATAGATTAGTCGTCGCATCGTTTGATGTGAAAGGAAGAATAACCGCGATAAATGTCAAGGCTAGAATTGCACCTATAATTTTTAACCAAAATGCCGTTCCCAAATACTTGTCACGTTCATTCGGCTCGTTTACTAAGTCCCTTATCAATATCCCGTCAAAACCTAATTTTGCCACACACCCAAAAATAGCGGTAAACGAAAGCACATAACTCAACACACCAAATTGTTCCGGCCCCAGAAATCGAGCCACCCATATTCCAACAAGCAACCCGGCGACTATGCGTAAGACCTTCTCGCTCATTAGCCATAGGATATTATTCAAATAACGTATAAACCCTCGCTTTTTGATAATCGATCTAATCCTATTAGGGATATTATTCAACATTCAATAATACCTATTTTTTAAAATCATGCTATTCCAGAATTGCCCATCTCAATAATTTACTTGTGAATATTCAGTTCCCTGGCAATTATCGTTCCCACGCTTTGCGTGGAAACGATAGGGAAAGTGAATATACCTTTCGCACTTCAAATTTCGGCAGTGCCTGAGGAGGCGCCGAGGTGCTCGGCAAAGGCTTTGCCAGCATAGAGCCTACAGGGACGTATTCACGGCGTCCTTTGATGTGCATCCCGGCAGCAATTCCCAATTTGGAGATCAAAAAGGGTGTGGGGTATGCTTGGCGAGGATGTCGGCAGCAGGGGCAGATTTTTGCTCCTCGGCAATTGCTCCTGCATTGCCCTACTACACGCCATCCTTGGCGTAATGCAAAATCTGCATTCACACCATCCTTGGCGCTTAGCTGCCGCCAAGCCCCCATGGATGGGTTTACGGCGTTCCTCGACAGGCATACCCCACACCCTAAAATCGGCGAAACTACTCAAACTGGGAATTGCTGGTATCACACAGCACCCTTTGACGGACACTCCGGTGCCGAATTTTGATCTACGATCGCTATATCAAAGAGATGGGCTGAATATTTACCGAAATGTTCGTTGGATTTTTGCCTCGAGAAAGGTACGACTACAGAAAATACCCAATGCGAATAGCCTTTCCCTCATTGAATTTTACCACCTCCCGAAAGCAATATTGGCGGCATTTGCACGAAAAAGCCCTTGGCTTTAAGGCTCTCGATCACTTTCCCTGAATCTTCGCGGGCCAATTTTCTATCCGACGTCAACTCGAGTTCCATCACGAATTGCATCGGACTCATTGACTTGAACAAAGTATCCGGCACTTCGGTAAAGTCGTCTTTTTTATCGATGTACAAATAAAGCTCTTCTTTTTTTAGACTTTTATAAATAAAACACTGCATAATCGGATTCTTTTAAACGACAACGGATTGAGCATTTTAGCTGTTTTTGTTTAGAATCCCTATGCCGATTAATTTACGATTCCCTCATGGCCAAATCCTCATTCGACTCTTCCCGCTTTTTTACCACCGCCTGCAATTTCGAAGGCTCGCTGATTCTAGTCGCCGCTTTGTTGGGCTGGTTCGCCGGTATTAACCCTTTTGCCGATCTTTATTTTTCCGAACAAGCGCTTTTTTACGGTATTGTCGGCACGGTGCCGTTATTTATATTTTTTTTCGCGCTAGAGCAAATCAATATCCCGTCGATTCGTAAAATTCGCAGCTTACTGGTCGACACTTTGGGTTCCGGGCTGAAAACGTGCCATTGGACCGATATTTTTTTTCTCGCCGCGATCGCAGGATTTTCAGAGGAGTTATTGTTTAGAGGATTGATTCAACCGTGGATCGAAGCGTCTTGGGGTATAGCGGCGGGACTTATCGGCAGTAATATCATTTTTGGATTGGTCCATGCCGTGACACCGCTTTATGCGCTACTGGCAACCTTAATCGGTATTTATCTCGGCTTGGCAATGGACTTCGGCGGCGAAAGAAACCTGATGACGCCGATGATCATTCACGGACTCTACGATTTTCTGGCGTTTTTGATGATTATGAAATCGTTCCGTCGCGGTAGCGAATAGTGGTGTCTTTTTCTTTATTTTTCTTATTCGCCCAACGGCTCGGGGCGACCCAACCAAAAGCCTTGCGCATAGTCGACGCCTAATTCCAATAAATGTAAATAGATCTCTTCGGTTTCGACGAATTCGGCAATCGTTTGTTTGCCAAGCAAGTGCCCGATTTCATTGATCGATTTGACCATTGCCAAATCGACCGGATCGCAACAAATATCCTTGACAAACATTCCGTCGATTTTTAGAAAATCCACCGGCAGATTTTTTAGATAGGCGAACGACGACAAGCCGCTGCCGAAATCGTCCAACGCAAAACGGCATCCTAGCGTTTTCAAGGCCCCCATGAATCGAGTCGCTTGGTTCAAATTGGCAATCGCGGCGGTTTCGGTCACTTCAAAACAAAAGCGATCCGCCGGTAACTTGAATTTTTTTAGCGCCGCTTGAATACAGAGTTGAGCCGAATCGGAACCGAGCGTTTGCCCCGATAAATTGATCGAACACATCGACAAATCAGCCAATGCGCCCGAATGTTCGGCAAACCAAAGCAGCGTATTTTCGATGATATACTCGTCGATTCGGCTCATTAGGCCGTATCGCTCGGCGGCCGGAATAAATGCGCCGGGCAAAATGACCTCCCGGTCGGCACTCAAAATCCTGACCAAAATTTCATAATGCTCGCCATTTTGCGTTCCGGTCGTGCAGATAGGTTGACGGTATAATTGAAAGCGTTTATGGTCGAGCGCGTCGTTAAGTTTGGCGACCCATTGCATTTGCCCGGATAGCCGGCGAATTTCCTCGTCGTTTTTTTGATAGACAAAAACTCGATTACGTCCGGCATCTTTCGCGGCATAACAAGAGGCATCGGCAACCATTAACAAATCGTTCAAGCAGTTAAACTCCTCGGTGATCGCCATCAAGCCAATGCTGACTCCGATATGAAAGCTTTGGTTGTTCCAGTTGAATCGATAATCGGCAATGATTTCGCGCAGCTCATCGGCCAATCGTTCAGCCTGCTCGATTCCGCAATGCTCCATCAGCACCCCGAATTCGTCGCCGCCCAAGCGCGCCAACGTATCCCGTTTGCGTACCTTACGCTGCAGCAATGAAGTAACCTGCTTGAGTAATTCATCGCCGGCGGTATGTCCGCAAGTATCGTTAATCACTTTGAATTGATCGAGATCGAGATAGCAAAACGCAAATTGATCTTCGCATACTTTACGAGTCTGCAATACGCGGTTCAGCCGCGTCTCGAATTCGCGGCGATTGACCAAGCCCGTCAATGGATCGTGCGACGCTTGATAGGCCAGCTCTCTCGATAAACGTCGGGCATGACTGACATCGCTGAATACCAAAACTACGCCTTGAATTTCGTTACCTTCCCCGCGAATCGGAGCCGCTGAATCCTGTATCGCATATTCGCGGCCCAATCGATCGATTAAAACTGTTCCGGTCACCAGAATTTTCGACTCACCCTCGGATAAACATTGAGCGACCGGATTCGGCAATGGCTTTCGGGTTTTTTCGTCGATAATATGGAAAACTTCATCGATAGGGCGGCCGAGTGCTTCGGCATGCCGCCATTCGGTCAGTTTTTCGGCGGCGGGATTGATGAACTCGATCAGGCCCGTATCGCCGGTGACGATCACCGCATCGCCGATCGATTTGAGGGTTACTTGTGCGCGCTCTTTTTCCTGCATCAGCCTTTCCTCGGCCCGCTTGCGGTAATCGATTTCCAAACGCAATTCGGCGGTACGTTCTTCAACCAATTTTTCGAGATGCCGGCGATAAGATTCCAGTTCCGCCTCGACCGCTTTCGCTTTTAAAACATTGTCGATTGTAATCGGAATAAGATGCAGATATTCGCCGTTGAGATCCTTGGTCAAATAATCGGCGGCACCCAGCTTCAGAGCCTTCACGGCGACGGCTTCGTTACCGCTGCCGGTCACGAAAATAATCGGCGTTGCCATCGGAATATAATCGACGATATCGAATGCGGTACCGTCGCCGAGCGCATGGTCGGCCAACACGATCTCGAAAGTCTGTTTTTTCAACAGATCAACCGCTTCAGCCACCGATCCTGCAATCGTATAGTCGTAAGGTAATTGCTCTTGCTTGACAAAGCGCTTGAAACTCATCTGATCGGCCAAATCGTCTTCGACTAACAGCAAGTTTACCGGCTTTTTCCGATTCATGAACGTTGCGTCCAATAAGGCTTAAGTACCTGAATTGCGTCTAAAAACTGTTCGTAATCGACCGGCTTGAGAATATACCCGGAAATTCCTAAGTCGAAACAACGGTCGACATCATGCCTTTCTTTTGATGACGTCAGCATCATGACCGGAATATTTCTGAATACCGGATGCTCTTTGAGATGTTTCAGGCATTCGTGACCATTCATCTTAGGCATGTTGATATCGAGCAAAATGATGGCCGGCAAGCCATGTTTAGGATTGCGTAAATACTCGAGCGCTTGTTCGCCGTCGTGCACGACCAACAATTCATTGAGTACGCCAAGTTTTTTGAAACTCCGCTGAACGGTCATCACATCGACCTGATCATCCTCGACCAAGAGAATGGGTTGTATGTTATTCATGTTGTGCGGTTTTCGGTATCGTAAACAAAAAATCGCAACCGCAGCCCGGTTCGGACTCGATCCGGATGCGGCCGCCCCAGTTGTCGACTATTTTCTCGATTAGGCTTAATCCGATACCGGTGCTATCGGATTGATCCTTTGGCGCGAGTGTTTGAAACAGTTGGAAGATTTTCTCCTGATAGTGTCTTGGGATGCCCGGACCGTTGTCTTTGACGCTGAATTCCCAGCAGGACTCGTGTTCGCGGCAACTTATTTCAATAACCCCATGGCTTTTATCGTTATATTTAATCGCATTATCCAGTAAATTTTGAAAAACCTGAAATATTTTAAGCTTTTCTCCTACGATCGTCGGTAAGCCGGCTTGCATCTTGATTTCGATATGCGGCGGCGGTGCGATATGCTTAACCATTTCCATTAATAACACATTGATGTCGACTTGTTCGTCGGGTTCTTTGATGCGCCCAACCCGCGAATACTGCAAAATACCGTCGATCATCTCATGCATGCGTTTTGCCCGGCTTTGCAATAAGGCCATTTGCTCCTTGCCGTCATCGTCGAACGCATCACGGTAATCTTCGGCAATCCAGCCGGACAATTGATTGATCGCGCGTAAAGGCGCTTTTAAATCATGCGAGACGACATAAGCAAAACTTTTCAGTTCTTCATTGGCTTTATTTAATGCCGAGGTCCGCGCGGCAACCCGTTGTTCAAGCTCCTTATTGAGCAAATTGATTTGCAGCTGGCTTTGTTTCATTTCTTCGATCAACAAAGTATTTTGCAGCGCAATCGCCGCTTGCGCGGTCAATAGCCGGGTCATTTCGATATCTTCGAGCGAGAAAACCGATTTGATCAAACTGTTTTCCAGATACAAAACGCCCAGTACTTGTTGTTGCATTTGCAACGGCAAACACAATACCGATTTAAGTTGCCTACCCTGTACCGTATCATCGGTTTTAAAATCGCCTTCGGCCGCGGCATTGTTCAAAACCACCAGTTCGGCGGTTCGGTAAACATAATTGACGATCGCAAGGCTAAGGGTCTCGGCCGGCAATTCGCTACCGTCGCGGATCTCGACTTCGACCCGGTCATGCTTGACGCCTTTCGCCAATTTTTTTAATTGCTGATTTTCGGCAATCAGCAAATAACCGGTTTTAGCCCCCAAGCGCGCCATTACCGATTCCATGATCGTCACCAGTAAGGGTTTGAAATCGAGTTGTTGCGTGATCGTTCGAGTCGCTCGAACCAAATAGTCGACATCGAGCAATTGCGCCAACGATTGCTCGGTCTGTTTACGTCTTTCGATAACCGTGAACGAATATTGCTTCGCCAATTGCGCCGTTTTGATTTCGGCGCCGCATTGCCGATAAATTTTAACGGCCCGATTCAAATGATACGAAGTATGATCGTGTTGCCTATCGAGCAACATCCGCCCCAGCCGCTCGTGTAAAAATGCCTCCAAAAATAGAAATTGCCGCGACTTGGCCGAATCGATCGCATCCAAGCCATATCGCCGCGCCTGACTAAAGTCATCGGCGTGACAAGCCCGTTCCATCATCATGAACAGTAAATAGGGGGTGAGAATCGGTCCTAACGAAGACCAAACCTCGACCCGTTCGAAGCATTTCGACAGCAGATCATGTTCGTCTCCGTCCACTGTTCTATACAGTCTTAAACCGTTGACGTAGCGGAAAACATACCAGAGTCGATTGAGAATATTGTCGCTTAGGCCGCGTAAATACGGCTCGGCCTTTGCCAGATAACCGGCCGCCTGCCGATAATCGCCGAGATAATGACTGCTTATTCCTTTTAAAGTGTAATATCCGCCGATCGACACGACATGCTTGTCTTGCTCCCAACGTTTTAACTTGGCATCGATTTTCGCCTCGGTTAGCTTGTTTCGGCCGACATTCATTTCGTCGACCCAACCGGCCAATACGCTTTCGGCAAGCCCGAGCGATAACGACAGATTAAATTTTTTCGAAAAACGCCGGCATTCTTCGGCCACACTAATCACCTGATACAAATCGTTGCCGCGATGGATCAAATGCCAAAGATAAGGCCCGTAGGACAAACCGGCGTTGTATAAATCGCCGCAATTTTTGCCGCGGTGAATATTTTGCTGACATTGCTGAATGATATGCTCGGATGACCTTCGATTATGCATATTGGTCCATAATATGCCGTTGATTCCCTTGGTCGCACCGAAGGTATCGGGATAGCGCTCCGATAACGCGAGGCCGAGATCTTCGTATCGAAACGACATGTCGTATTTATCCTGACGCTGCAAATACAATCCGACCATCGAAAAACCGTAAATCACCGTTTCATCGACACCGCCGGCCAAACAGTTTTGCGTCGACTGAATCGCGGAAAGATACAATTGCGGCACCATGCCGGCCAAGTAATAATCCGGAATCAATTCGCTATAGATGCCGGTTTCGATCCGCGTCGCGCGATCGCCGCTGAGCGTAATATCGAGAATTTGCTGCCAAACATCGTCATGCCCTTGATGAATTTGTTCCAGAATGCTTCCTGCACGCCGCAAGGCCTCATTATCATCGTCCGGAATCGCGCGCCCAAAATAGCTCAAGCCGCGATTACCCAATTCAATCGCCTCTTTGAACTTGCCCATAGACGACAGACTCGTGGTCTGCTCGTACAAACAGTCGACCCGGTCCAGATCGCTTTTCGCTTTTTCAATCAAGGTATTGAGTATCGCCTCCGAAGCCGGTTGATTGCCGAGCGCCATTTCGGTTCGTGCCAGATATTTATGCAAATCGAATAAAAATTCATAATCGCTGTCCCAGTCCGGATTGGGATACAAGGCTTTAGCTTGCGCAAAGAAAAAATTGGCGTTATCCATCGCCAGTGCTTTCATCGCGGCAATTCCGGCATGGTAATTAAACACGGCCTCTTGTTTAATCCGCTTCGCGCTGGGGTTTTGCGGACGACCGCCCTCCAAGTGTTCGACGACCGCGAATAAGTTCGGCTGCGTCTCAAGATCGGCGTTTTCGGGAATCGCTTCAATATAGGCCTGCGCAATGCGCTCATGAACGTCGCGTTTTTTCGTTTCATCCATGAAACTCTCGACCGCCGCTTGAACTTGGTCGTGAAAGAAATAGAGTTGATTTTTTTCACGCAACAAAATGTTATCGACAAAGGCTTCCGACAATGATTGATATAAAACCGACATTTCGATACCGGCGGCGCGCGCCAAATCTTCGGCTTGAAAGCGCGCGCCCAAACAGGCACCAATCATCAACAAGTCGAGCGTTTGACGAGTCAGCTTCGTAATTTTGTCCTTAAACAAATCCAAAGCCGTATCGGGAATTTCGGTATGCCGTAAATGTTCGTCATCCCAGGTCCAAATGCCGTCATCGCCCAAATGCAAATGCCGGTAACTATGCAGCCAGCGTAAACTTTCATTGACGAACAACGGATTACCCGCAGAGGTCTGAAATATGATCTCGGCCAATGCTTCGGTCCGAACCGGATAGGTATTGAGAATGTAGGCCGTCATCAAATTGACCTCATGCAAGCCCAAGGCATTTAGACGAATCTCCAACAACGGCCGGTCATCACGCTTGATGCGTTCGATCAAGCGATTCAATCGATGGCCGGTATCGACTTCGTTATGCCGGTATGCGCCCACCCAAAACAGCCAAGGATATTCCGCCGAATTGTCGAATAGACTTTCCAGGACATCGAAGGTTGCACCGTCGCACCATTGCAAATCGTCGATGAATAAGGTCAACGGATTTTCAGCGCTGGCCAAGGCAGCGATAAAACGTCCGATGGTATCGTTGAAACGATTGCGCGCTTCGACCGGCGGCAAATCGGCGACGTTCGGCTGCGGGCCAATGATCAATTCCAATTCCGGCACCAAGTCGATCATCAAGCGGCCGTTATCGCCCAATTGCTCGCCAATACGTTTTCGCCAGTAGTCGATCCTATCCTTATCTTCGGACAAAAAGGTTTTGATCAAGCTCGTGAAGGCTTGTATCAAGGTGCTGTAAGGTATGTGTTTTTTAAACTGGTCGAACTTACCCGATGTGAAATAGCCGGAATGCGCGACGATCGGTAGTTGCAGTTCTTGAATCAGCCGGGTCTTCCCGATACCCGACCAACCGGAAATTAATGCAGCGCGAAAGACGCCCGAGCAGACTTTGTTGAATTCGCCCAATAATTGCTTCTTTTCCTTGTCTCGACCAACCATTACCGAAGGGATCGTAATCCGGTTGCTGAAATCGCGCTGCTTTAATACGAAATCGTCGATACGCCGTTCCATCTGCCATTGCGTCAAACAAATGCGCAGATCGTTGGCGAGGCCGGATGCGGTTTGATAGCGTTTTTCGGGTGCTTTTTCCAAAAGCAATGCAATAATATTGCTTAAGGCTGTCGGAATTAGCGGGTCGATTTGATGTAAGGGCTCCGGCGTTTCGGCAAGATGCGAATGAACGATTGCGATCGGATCGTTAAATGAAAACGGTGCCTTACCGGTTAGACAGGCATAAAGCACCATGCCCAAAGAATACAAATCGGTTGCATAATTCACCGTGTATTTGATGCGCCCGGTCTGTTCCGGCGAAAGATAAGGCAGGGTCTGTGTCCGAAAATGCGGATCGTAGATAAAATGACTGACCTGATTGATATCGAGGATACGAATGTCGTCGATTATTTGGACGGATAAATTATCCGACCGTATCAAAATATTAGTCGGCTTGATACTTTTGTGAATATGCCCGGCTTTATGGATTTCTTCGAGCCGTTCGGCCAGCGCTACGGCGATCGTCAGCACACGTTCGATATCCGGTTCCGAACCTACCGACAAACATTCGGATAACGGTTTAGCATCGAGATAAAGCTGACGCAAAACAAGCCTGCCGTTTTCCCTGCTGAGGATTTCCGGAATTATGCTATGCGGCAAGGCCAACTGACTGAGCAAGTCGATTTGTTGCCGAACATAATCGCCAATACCCTTCACGCAAAAACGTAGCTTGATATCCTTTAAAACGACTAACTGCGAAGTGCTTACATGCTGCGCTTTAAAAACATTTGCGTGCATACTTTCGCCGAGCTTTTCGAGGATACTGTGATTTAAAATTTGGGTCATGCCATTAGGGGAATCATTGCGGGTTAGAAAAAATACCTAGGGCATAACGACTATAGCATTTTCCTGAACAATGTCAGGGTTTTATCGACTTTGGCAGCAATTCCCAATTTGGAGATCAAAAAGGGTGTGGGGTATGCTTGGCGAGGATGTCGGCAGCAGGGCAGATTTTTGCTCCTCGGCAATTGCTGAGTTACATGGATGTAATGAATGCAGAAAATGCAGGAGCATTTTTCTGCCCTGCATCGCCTAAAGCGCCTACTGTTGGTGCCCTACTACACGCCATCCTTGGCGTTCGAGCTGCCGCCAAGCCCCCATGGATGGGTTTACGGCGTTCCTCGACAGGTATACCCCACACCCTAAAATCGGCGAAACCGCTCAAACTGGGAATTGCTGCGACTTTGGTATCATAGAGCTCTCAAGCCTAAAACAGATAGCTACCCGCTCAACCGGAATTTTTCGTAATCTACATGGTTATCACAAACTTACAGGAAGCCTCATGTCGAGTCACCATTCTTTACAACACAGCAATAACGATCTTAAACTTCATTGGACCATCGCCGGGCTGACTCTTACCACCGTAGCGGCCTATTTGATTTTTTGCCATGTAGCCGGCGAACAATGGCGGATTAATCTTCCGGAAGATCAACGCGTCCTGATTCGTACCCTCTTTTATGTGTTGGCCATTATCGGTTTTCCGGTGACCAATCTGCTCCGCCATATTCAATTGCGTCTAAACCAAACCATGCCCGGGCCAAAGCCGGCCAAACAGCGCTATTTGCTTACCGTGATCGTATCGATGGGACTGGCCGAAACTGTCGCTTTGATGGGTTTGGCGATATTCCTGCTGGGAGACGATTACAACACCCTTTATATTTTTACCGCGTTGTCGGTTTTGGCCGTGTTCCTGTACCGCCCGAAAGCCGATGAATATCGGGAAATAATGGTCGCGCTGGCAAGCAGGGAAGACGATGACGATTAATACGCTCAGCGAATGGTAAATTCCAGTGTTTTGATGACGACTTGGTAGGTTTCTTTGAGTTTTTCCGGGTTAAATACGTCAATGAGGTCGATCGGCAAAGCATCGGGGCTTGCTATCGCGATCACTTGATCGATACCTTTCGGCTCTCCGATATCGATTGTAAAATCGCCCTCTTCCGGCGGGATGCGGTAGCGCTTGCCGGGAAGACTGTAATTGTCTTCCTGATAGGGATTGGGATATACCCAACCCACGGCACCCGCCGCATCGATTACGGCGATGTAGACATACAAGGCTTGCTCGACCTGAAAATCGACTATTAAACTTTCTCCGATTTTAAAGTCGGTTTTGTTGATCGAGATAGAGAAGATATGTTCGGGTAATGAATTTTGTTCTATTTGACCGCTTGGCGGTGTTGACACTTCGGAAGTTTGCCCATCGGCGACCGTCTCCTCTGCGTCAAGCTGCGCAGCGGTTTTATCGATCGGCACTTCGGTTAGAGCTTCGTTTTCCGGTTTTTCGATCGAATACCGCTGCCAATAGGGCCGAATCATCGCCGCCGCCCCCAGAAATATCGCCGCCAGCAAGACATAATACAAAGCCTGGTAAGGCTTGTTCCGCGATTCCAAACCTTTTAAAAACGCTTCAACACTATCGATTCGATCTTCGCGCTTGAACTGTAGCCCCTTCTTCAATGCATTCCATTGCCGGGCATTGAGCGATCGTATCGCTTTGGGGCGGACCTTTTTTTGCAAACAATCGTCGGCACGCTGCCGGTTGAACGGATGAAAGCCGGCGAACAATTCATAAGCCACGCAAGCCAACGCATAAATATCGTCCCGAGGGTCCGGCTTTTCCCCATGCAACATTTCCAGCGTTGCATAAGCCGGCGTCATGCCGCCAAGCACGCCGGCATCGAAACTTCCCACCCGGGAAAAATTCTGTAGCCGTGCGATACCGAAATCCAATATTTTGACTCGATTATGGATATCGATGAATATGTTGGAGGGCTTAAAATCCGAATGGATAATCCCTTTTGCATGCGCATGGCTCAATGCAGCGCAAATTTGCCTAATAATCGCCAATGCTTCGGACTGTTCGAGTCCCGCCGGATGGTTTTTGACGATTTTGTCCAGCGTAACGCCTTCCAGATATTCCATCGTCATGAATACGATCGGACCGTCTCTGTCGAAATCGTAAACGGTCAAAATATTCGGATGCGCCAGCGATTGGGTTTTTCTGGCTTCGCTATGCATGGCCTTCAATAATTCGGGATTGGCCCTGAACTCGTCATTCAGCACCTTGACCGCAATAAAGGCTGAATTGCCGGCTTCGATATCGCGCCGGTCCAAGGCTTTATAAACACTACCCATGCCCCCCGTTCCGATTTTCTCCAAAAGGTCATAGCGATTTTTCAATACCGAGCCCGAACCCGGAGTGACTGAGCCGTCGGCATAAGGACTGCTATCGTCAAAACCGGTCGCTGTTTTACCGATTCCGCCGGTCGTTCCGAAGAGTTCGTGCTGCGTTCGAGCCGAATATAAATCCGAATTGCCCGTTTCTCGACGCGGCTTTTGTTGAATGATGGTTTCATCCGACTCTTTAGTTCGGTTGACGGCTGATTCTTTAGGATCTCGATCCATGGTTCGGTATGTGTTTGATGTCAATGAGTCGGGGAATGCGCCGGAATCATTTTTCGTCCAAATGCCAGACGCCGTCGGCGCCCAATAAGCGTCTTTCCAGCCATTTCGTTATTGTGCTTCGGTCCTTTCGGTAAACTTCGGGGCATTCCGATGTCGCCGAACTGTGCGTTTCGATGCCTGCCAACCAGTTTTCCCAAGCAGCAATCGCATCCGGCGAAAAACGCGAGTCGCCGGCATGGCCCACGGCATATAAGGTTGCCGGTTCGTTCCTGCCCTTGACTTGCAGGCGCCCTAAGCGCCGAACCGGATAATTCAATTGCCGCGCCGCGCCGATAAAGTCTTCGGTGACGATGATCTCGGTATTGAACAAGCGGGTCAGGCTTTCCACTCGCGCGGCCAGATTCATTGGATCGCCCAAAATGCCGAATTTTCTGACGCCTTTTTTCGGCCCCAGATCGCCCATCACCACCGAGCCCGCAGTCAAGCCGACACCGGCGTCGATAATCGCATGAATCCGTTTGAGCACATCGGCTTCAATTTTTCGATCATAGCGCTCTTCGAGCGTCGCAAAAAAACGTTTTTGCAATGTGACCAATTCCAACGCGGCCTGCAATGCATTGGCGCATGCTGCTATATTTTCCCCTTCATTGTATTGATAGGGCCAATAATAACAAACCATATCGCCGACATAATCTTCCAGCCAGCCATTGTATTTATCTTGAAGAATCAATGAGGTTTCGCTCAAATAATCGTTCATTAGATTCAGCACTTCGGCCGGATCCTTAATGAAGCCGGTCACGGTCGTATACCCGGCCAAATCGCTCATCAATACCAGCGCGAATCGACGCCGGTTTTGAAAGGTTTCGTTAGGTTTCAAGCTTATCAATAAATTATGAATTTGCCTCGGCATATAATTGATAATCAGCTTGCCTTCCCGCGAACCGATGATCAAATGCATCCCTATCGTTTGGCCGACACCGGCGATAAAAACGATCATACTTGTCGTTACCGGCCAAAGTTGAACCAAATCGTTCAAATAGCACAAGGATCCGACAGCAGTAATAAACAAGCCGCCGATAAACCAAACAAAGCTCTGCTTCAAATAAGCGCCCGATAGGACGCCGATCAAGGCCGCTATCAAAAACAATGCCGCTTTTACCGGTAACGCGGGCGCTCTCGGATGATCTCGATTCAGTAGCGTCTCGACCGCATCGACCAAAAACTGCGCTCCGTGAGTCGGCAAATGAGGGCCGAACAAACCCGTCGTCATCGGCGTTACCAACACGTCGGTAGCTTCGTCGGGTGCAGTCAACTGAAACACGGCTACTTTATCCCTCAATAACGCGGCAGTCCGCTCTGCAATTTCGCTATCGCAAGACGCCAAGCGACTGACCGGTATCATCGGCCTATTGCCTTCTTCGGATATGACGAACTGCGGCTTGCTCAACCGTATTCGGCGGCATGGACGGCGGCCGTCGCATAGTTCATCATCGGGTCCGTGTAAATAATCGTCGCCGGTATTTTGCGGAAGGATAAATCGAGTCAGTGCAACGACGGCATGATCCGGGCTCAAATCCAACCATCGTGAGATGGGGCTGTTATTTTTAGAGACCAAACGGTCGCTTGCTACCAAACCGTTTTCGGGTACTGCGAAAGCGGCCTCCAAGCCGTACAGTAAGAAATCGGGAAGCGCTTCTTGACCGCTAAAATAGGGAGCAATTTTGAAATGTTCTATAGCAAAGGCCGGCATTTGCAAAGGCGCGTTGCCTAATTCGCTATTACTCATTCGGCATTCGCCGGTAGGGGAAGCAGCACATCGAGGCTGCGACCATTGCACGGCGCCGGGCGATTCGATACAAGCGGCATAAGGCATTCTGCCTTCCATTTCTTTCGAAACAACCGCGTCGAGAAAAACGCCCTTACCGCCAGCGGCAATAATTCGTTCCGTAGCTTTGGCAAAAAGGGGTAAAGCCTGTTTACGGCCCACATCAATCGGGACGCCGTGATCCAAAACCACAACCGCAGTGTATCGCCATTCTTCTCGGGCTTGAAAGACCAACGCGGAATCGTGTATCCAGTCGTCGATAGCGGTACCGGCCAAGCGATCCAAAATCAAGCCGGCCAAAAATGCCGCTGCGATTAGCGGTATCAACACAATCCATCGGTTGATCGGTAAATCAAGCATCAAAAAGTGCGGGTAAACTTTTGGCCGGTTCTTGTCGCCGGATAACGGTAGTCCTTGATGACTGCCTCGACACAATTCGAAAACCGGCCGTCTTCAGATTCTATGGACGATAGCATTACAGACTCGGCGCGCCCCATCGAATCGACGGTCCAATGAACCGTAATTTTGCCGTCGACTTGAAAAAGATTCCGGCACAGTCCGATTTCAGGCTCGATGGCCTCGAAGATTTCGTCGATGCCGGCCTGCCGCTCATGATCCGAATAGTTACGCATCTTGACCGAAGTCGACATCGCAAGTTGCCCGCTGCCTGCGGTCTCGGAACGCTTGATCGCCGCGATAGCGCAAAAGAATGCATTACTGCCGCCATGAACGCCGTCGCATTTGAGTTTATGGTCCACCCATCCGGTGCAGTTTTTCAAATCGGTCGGCGTAATCCACGGCAAAAACAAGCTCGATACAGTGACTTCGAGCGGTGCGGACGAACCGTTTTGACAAACGAGTTGAAAATCCGCATCGGTTTCGGGCTTAGGTAACGATTTGATCCATAATCTTGCGTCCGGGCTTAATTTAAAGACGGTCCCCAGGCCGACTTCGTTTCCCTTGGCGCAACGATCGTTTACGACTTCGACGCCTTGACTCTTGGCATCCAGATATTGGATGTTACTACACTCCGAGGCAGGCACTTCGAGCCCCGTCAGTACTAAAAACGCAACGACTATGGTTTTCATAACAAATGCCCCCCGGCAAAACTCTGTTGAGTTACAACTTATTTCCTGATTAGCAAGTTTCTTCAGCTAAAGCCCAAAGATCAGCATATCCTTAGCAGGACGGGGTTCGCAAGCCATGCGCGTCAAGCTAAAAACGGCCAACCCACATCATGCTCTTTCCCAAGCTCCAGTTTGGGAAAGACACACCGGAAGCTAGAGCTTCCTGAACAGGTTACCCAAGCTGGAGCTTGGGTAACAGCATATTGTAGTTTTTGCGACTACGACTAGCCCCTGCTCGGACACTTGGCTTCGATAAGCTGAAGCATCTTGCTAATCAGCACTTATTTTGACTACTTTATTGATAAAAGAACAATATTCGTCAACTTGCATTAAACGATTCGGGCTAAAACGCCCTTTCATTTATTACTGTGAAAGTTCGTGGATTCGGACTCCTTATCTAATTTTTCGATATGAAAAATAATGCCGGTTCCGAGGAGGGTGCGGTTGCTCGACCGACAGGCGTCGGCGGCAGGGCAGATTTTTGCTCCTGGAAAATCTGCATTCACGCCATCCTTGGCGTTCGAGCCGCCGTCGAGCCTACAGGGACGTATTCACGGCGTCCTGTCGGGCGAGTGACCGTACCCTCCCCAACCAGAGAACTTTCATTTGCCGGGGCGATGGCTAGGCCTTCATGAACGTTACTGTGAAAGTTCGTAGATATAGACCCTTTATCTAATTTTTCGATATACGGCGCTCGACAGAGCAAATGCCGGTTCCGGAGAGGGTGCGGTTGCTCGACCGACAGGCGTCGGCGGCAGGGATAGCCGCCGTCGAGCCTACAGGGACGTATTCACGGCGTCCTGTCGGGCGAGTGACCGTACCCTCCCCACCAGAGAACTTTCATTTGCCGGGGCGATGACCAGGCCTTCATGAACGTTATGGTAAGTAAGCAATTAATTCTTTAATATGCTAGCTTTGTAAATCAATATAAGAAAAAGCGATTTTTGCCAATGTAAATCGCCGAAATCATTTCTTGATAACCAATCAATGCAGAGTCGCCATGGCCACCGATATTGACATTTTAAGAAACAACGGTTTATTCAGCGAATTGAACGACGAAGAGCTTACCGCTCTGGCAAAACTGACCCAAACCCGGACATTTCTGAAAAACTCGTTGATCTTATGCGAAGGCGATACTTCGAATGCCATGTACATCATACAAAAAGGCAAAGTCAACATTACCGTAACCAATGAAGACGGAAAAGAAATGATTCTTTCCACGTTGCAAGCGGGAGATAATTTCGGAGAATTGTCCCTACTTGACGAAGCCCCACGGTCGGCAAATGCCGTCGCCCTCGAAAAATGCGAATTGATCGTTTTGCACAAAGCCGAATTCGTACAACTACTGACTCAAAACTCTGCAATCGCATTGGCGATCATACGTTATCTATGCGAACGGGTAAGGTTTTTGACGAGCCTAGCCCATGGCTTGGCATTATTGGACGTCTACGGACGGCTCGTTAAACTGATACAAAGCCTGGCCGAACCGAATCAAGAGGGCCAATTAGTCGTCTCAATACCGTTGACCCACAAAGATATCGCGATGCGGGTCGGCTCGTCGCGAGAGATGATCAGCCGAATACTGAGCGAATTGGAAAAAGGCGGATACGTCTCATGCGAAAACAAACACATCAAAATCAACAAAAAATTACCGTCGGCTTGGTGACGACTTAGCGAAACCCAGCCTTAACAAATGTAGCACCTACGGTATAAGACAACGAATAATTTAAAAAACGCGTCATTCCGCCAGGAATTGGCGGAATCCAGTGCCAAGAATGGCTCCGATACTCTTGCGGGACGGGTTATTTAACCCGTCCCCAACGTTTCGGTTTGGCCTAAGTGTTTGAGCTTGCTTAGGCCACGGTTTAAACGTTTCGAACGGGGTTTGCAAACCTTGTCCTGCCAAAATTTTGATCTGAGATGGCTATACATCAACGCACAAACGAGACCACTTACCGGTCACTTCCAAGGAGCCGATCATGGCTGATTCTAACGAGCGCAACCGAATCGAAGAAAACCGAGGCGATCTGCCTCCCTGGTGGTTATGGGGTCCCTATGTCGGCGAAAGATCCTGGGGAACCGTCCGCGAAGATTACAGTCCGGATGGCGATGCCTGGCGTTATTTGCCCCACGATTTGGCGCGTAGCAAAGCTTATCGCTGGGGCGAAGACGGCTTGGCCGGCATCTGCGACCGCTATCAACTATTGGTTTTCGCCGTCGCCTTATGGAACGGACAAGACCCGATTTTAAAAGAGCGCGCGTTCGGCCTCAACATGTGGGAAGGCAATCACGGCGAGGACGTCAAGGAATATTATTTCTATCTCGACAACACGCCGACACACAGTTACATGCGTTATCTATACAAATATCCGCAGCGCGCCTATCCCTACGAAGCGTTGGTTCGGGAAAATCAAGCCCGGGGCGGACAAGGCCCCGAATACGAGCTGCTCGATACCGGACTATTCGACGAAAACCGCTACTTCGATATCGAAATCGAATACGCCAAGGCATCGCCCAGCGATATTTGCATCAAAATATCCGCAACCAACCGGGGACCCGACAACGCACCGCTACACATACTCCCCCATCTGTGGTTTAGAAATACTTGGGCCTGGAGCGAACCGCGCAAACAGGCGCCGGAAATTAAATTAATCGATTCTCCGAATTCACCCTATCGTTGCATATTGGCCGATACCACCCGGCTAGGTGCACTACCCGGCCTGCTTTTCCCTTACCGCTTACCTAATTACCATCTATATGCCGAAGGCGACTGCACGCCGCTGTTTACCGATAACGAAACCAATACCCTTAGAGTCTACGGTACCGACAATACGCAGCTTTACACCAAAGACGCGTTTCACCGCTACCTTATCGATCGGGAACCGTGCCTTAAACCCGACAATTCCGGTTCCAAAGCCTGTTTGCACTATGCGTTCGATATCGAGGCGGGCAAAACGGCCGTAATTCATCTGCGTCTAAGCGAGCAACTCGTCGACGAGCCGTTCCGGGACGCGGAAAGCTTAATCAAACAACGCAAATCGGAAGCCGATGCATTTTATCGAACGCTTCATCCCGAGCTTGCGACCGAACAAGAACGCTTGGTGCAGCGGCAAGCATTGGCCGGCTTGCTGTGGAGCAAGCAGACCTATTTATTCGACGTGCGCAAATGGCTCGACGGCGATTTGCCGAGCGCACCGCCGCCGGAATCGCGGCAAACCATTCGTAACCGGCACTGGCGGCATCTCAATTCGATGCGCGTGCTGCTAATGCCTGACAAATGGGAATACCCCTGGTTTGCCGCTTGGGATTTAGCGCTTGCCAGCATACCGATGGCATTGATCGATCCTCAGTTTGCCAAAGAACAGCTATGGCTGATGTTATTCGAACAATTTCAGCATCCGAACGGTCAGATCCCGGCCTACGAATGGGACTTTTCCGATTTGAATCCGCCGGTACACGCATTGGCGGTCTGGCGCGTTTACAACATGGAAAAGCGCTTGCACGGCCATGCCGACCGCGACTTTCTGGAGCGTTGCTTTCATAAATTAATGCTCAATTTCACTTGGTGGGTCAACAAAGTCGACAGCCAAGGCAATAATATCTTCGAAGGCGGATTCCTGGGTCTGGACAACATTTCGGTCGTCGACCGCAGCCAACCGTTGAACGGCGGCCAAACCCTCGAACAATCCGATGCAACCGGGTGGATGGCGATGTTCTGTTTGAACATGATGCGTATCGCCTTGGAACTCGCGTTGACCAACCGCACCTACGAAAGCCTTGCGACCAAGTTTTTGGAACATTACATTTACATCGGCGCCGCAATGAAAAACATGGGCGGACGCCACTACCAACTTTGGGACGAAGACGACGGCTTTTTTTATGACGTGCTCCGGCATCACGACGGGCATTTCGATAAGTTCCTGGTCCGCTCCTTGGTCGGGCTGATCCCGTTATTTGCCGTCGAACGCCTCGAAGCCGATTGGATCGCCCCATTTCCGTCGTTCCGGGCCAATCTGCAATGGTTCCTGACGAACCGCAATCAATTCGCGCAGTTCAGTTGTCATCCCGTCGAACGGAACGGCCAAACCAATTATTTATTGAGCATTCCGAATCAAGCGCAAATTAAACGCATGCTGGAACGCGTCTTCGACTGTAACGAATTCTTATCGCCGTTCGGTATGCGCAGCCTATCGAAATTCCATGACGAAACCCCCTTCGAGTTCGGGGCGAACAGCGTCCGGTATGAGCCGGGAGAAGCCGAGTCCAAATTGAAAGGCGGCAATTCGAACTGGCGCGGTCCGATCTGGTTTCCGGTCGGTTTCTTAATGGTCGAATCGCTACGCAAACTGGATAAAGCCTTGGGCCCCGAATTTAAGATCGATGTCATGTTGGACGATAAACCTGCTTCGCTAACTCTAGGTGTACTGGCCAAAGAATTGGCGGACCGCATGATCAAACTTTTTCAGCCGGGCTCCGATGGACGTATTCCCGCTTTCGGGGAAGACAGCCGATTTCATGACGACCCGCATTGGCGGAATCTATTGCTGTTTCACGAATATTTTCATGCCGAAACCGGCAAGGGTCTGGGTGCATCTCATCAAACTTGGACAAATTTAGTGGCTGCGATGATCGACGAATGGAGACGCGAAGAGTAAAGCTATGAATTCATTTACGAACCGATGTGAATTGTAGGTTACGCACAGCGTACCCTTATGTTTTGATGTTGGTGTAGTATTAATTTAATCTATTAACAAGAACATAGCATCGTAGGGTACACTGCCATTAAGTTGAAGGAAACCCGTCATTCCGCCATGGATTGGCGGAATCCAGTGCCATGAATGGCAGGCTTTTGATGCGCATTCGAACATGAATGCCAGCATTACTTATTACGTGTCGGCTTAACTTAATGGTAGTGAGTCGTAGGGTACGCTTCGCGTACCTCTTTTAGTTTTGGTGAGCGTTGTATCCCACAATCTCCAAATTTCGGCATTGGCGTAATTGACTTATGAATACCACTATAACCAAAAAAAGCACGTCCCTGTGTCATACGGTAGTCCATTAGGTCTTTTTCCTTACAGTAAATTTGTCTTTGGCGACGTTCATTCAAAAGCCGGTGTTTAGGGTTCTTCCTTAAAAGCTTCTTTCCTGCCGGATAATCCAGGAGAAAATGTGGAATTGAAAGAAGCCTGATCACTTAAGAATCGAACCGTTAGCGAATATCGATCGAACCGGTATTCGCGACACTGTCCCTGCCGATCGCTTGGGTGTTGGTCAACGTATTTTTAGACGCATTGATTACGGTGGATTTTTCGACTTTCGACCCGACCACGTTGATAGAACCGGTGCTCGCGGCGCTATTGCGGCCGATGGCTTGCGTGTTGGTCAACGTGTTTTTCGATGCGTTGATCAAGGTCGATTTTTCGATTTTGGAACCTTCGGCCATTGCCGATCCGCTGAAGACTGCGACCAATGCGACTGCTGCTACTGTGAATTTTTTCATGACGTTTTCCTCTTGAGTTTTAAGTATTGGGTTTTCTGTTACGGTTTTACTGTATCGTTTGGTTGTTTGTTTTGCGGTGAACCGCTCACACTAAAATTGTGAACTATTCACCGCTTCTGCTTTAGCGAATGTCGATCGAACCGGTGTTCGCGACGCTGTCCCTGCCGATCGCTTGGGTGTTGGTCAACGTGTTTTTGGACGCATTGATCACGGTGGATTTTTCGACTTTGGAGCCGACCACGTTGATGGAACCTGTGCTCGCGGCGCTGTTGCGGCCGATCGCTTGCGTATTGGTCAGCGTGTTTTTCGAGGCGTTGATCAAGGTCGATTTTTCGATTTTGGAGCCTTCGGCCATTGCCGATCCGCTGAAGACTGCGACCAATGCGACTGCTGCTACTGTATATTTTTTCATGACGTTTTCCTCTTGAGTTTTAAGTATTGGGTTTGTTTGCCACGGTTTTAATGTACCGTTTGACTGTTAGTTTTGCGGTGAACCGTTCACGCTAAAATTGTGAACTATTCACCGCTTCTGCTTTAGCGAATGTCGATCGAACCGGTGTTCGCGACGCTGTCCCTGCCGATCGCTTGGGTGTTGGTCAACGTGTTTTTGGACGCGTTGATCACGGTCGATTTTTCGACTTTCGAGCCGACCACGTTGATAGAGCCTGTGCTCGCGGCGCTGTTACGGCCGATCGCTTGCGTATTAGTCAACGTGTTTTTCGATGCATTGATCAAGGTCGATTTTTCGATTTTGGAACCTTCGGCCATTGCCGATCCGCTGAAGACTGCGACCAATGCGACTGCTGCTAATGTATATTTTTTCATGACGTTTTCCTCTGATTATTAATGGATGATGTTGGGTTCAACCGTGCTGTTGAACTTGGGTACAGTATCCCGATTTGGAGAAGAAAACGCGGTGATCGAGTAACGCCGGTTCTGTGATTTATTCACGAACCGGATTCCAATGAATCATTGGTCGTTGTGTTTAATCGATCGGATTGACGAATCATAGAAAAAGTAAATTTATTCTGATCACAGATCTTTCAAATTCAGGTGCGCCGTTACTCGACCCAGGTTGTGATTTAATTGAACCAATGTTTTTTTGAGTGCAAGTCGTAATTTGGAGTTGCTAAACTGCGCATTTTTTCAGGATTGAGAGAATGGCTGCCGAAAAGAAATCATTGGCCCGCTACGGGTGGTTGTCATTCATTGCGGCTATATTGACCATCGGACTGAAGAGTTATGCTTATTGGCTAACCGGTTCGGTGGGCTTGTTGTCCGATGCGCTAGAGTCGTTGATTAATCTGGTCGCTGCGGTGATTGTGTTGATTTCATTGAACATTGCTGCTCGACCACCGGATGAATCCCACTCATACGGCCACGATAAGATCGAGTATTTTTCCAGTGGCGCCGAGGGCATGATGATTTTGCTGGCGGCCGTCAGTATCGCATACACCGCTTGGGAACGCCTGCTGCATCCGGAGCCTTTGCAGCAACTGGATGTCGGTATCGCCATTTCCGTGTTTGCGTCGTTAATCAATCTGGTTGTGGCTAAAATTCTGATTACGGTCGGTCGTAGCCGGCATTCAATTACTTTAGAAGCGGACGGTAAGCATTTGATGACCGACGTGTGGACCACAGTCGGAATTGTCCTAGGTATTGGCTTGATCGCGTTGGGTAATCGGTTTCAGTTGACGCTGGATTTTGCCGAGCAAATAGGGATGCCGGGTTGGGAGATTCTCGATCCGGTGATTGCGATTTTAGTGGCAATCAACATTCTATGGGCAGGATTGCATCTATTGCGCCGCACTATTTCCGGATTGATGGACGCTACGCTACCGGAGGAAGAACTAGCGGAAATTGTAGGGGTATTGGAGCAATTTATCGCTTCGGATCAAATTGCCTACCATGCTTTGCGCACTCGATATGCCGGCGCGCGCCGTTTCATGTCGGTGCATGTGTTAGTGCCGGGGCAATGGTCTGTACAGCAAGGCCATGATTTGCTGGAAACCATAGAACATCGAATCAAAGCTAAATTCGACCATATCGATATAGAAACACACCTGGAACCGATAGAAGATGCGGCTTCGTGGCAGCATTAGGCAAGGAGTGTAGTAAATACCATACATGAGCTTCACCTCTTAGATCATCAAAGGTCTGCTCGACCTGCATGTATTTGATGTCCTCGACATCATTACCCGCCAAGTAAGATGCAATCCTCTGCTCAGCATCAATCCAATATTCTGGTGTCATTTTGCCCCTACTTGCTGACTAAGGGGCGTGCCGCTGAAGAAAGCCAAGAGAAGCCGCCAACGGGCGGCGTGTCCCTTAGACCGTTGTGTTAGGCCAAATTATAGAGATGGCTGGTGCTCTCGGCTTGCGTGCCAAAACGCAAGTACATGAAGGAAACTGCCCTCAGCTTTGTAGTAACTGAAGTACCCTACGCGACTGAGAAAAAGGCGGCGAACGCCAACGGTGCGAGAACCTTTATATTTAGCGCCGATGCCTGGTTGTTCGGCCAACAAAGCCACTGCCTCGCCAAAGTCTGTGGCGATAGCGTTTGGAACGCTGGGGCGGTTTACCGACCACCACTCAGATGCCTTGCGAATCTGGTTTGCTGCTCGTGCGGCGATTCTTATCCGAAGCGCCATGCTCAATTATGCGCGGGAAGAGACTGCAATAGTTCTTCCAAGCTTACATATTCACCACGTTCAATTTCAGCCATGGCCGCAAGTAGTTCGTTTTCTTGGGCCTCAGTAAGTAAAAAGCTTTCGTCAGAACCGCGCGTAACGACGGTTACCACGGCACCCTCGGTAAGAGAGACCCCTTCCAGCACGATTTTTCCGTTGACAACGGTTCCGGTAGCAACTTGCATAATATGAATGATACTCCGAATTGCTCAATTAAGTTGTTTGCATAATGATACCACCACCTTGCTTACCAAACTCAACGCTTCAATCAACCGACGCGTTAGCAGTAGGCTGTTTTGATTTGTTAAACGTTACCACAGCAATTCCCAGTTTGAGCCGTTTCGCCGATTTTAGGGTGTGGGGTATGCCTGTCGAGGAACGCCGTAAACCCATCCATGGGGGCTTGGCGGCAGCTCGAATACGCCAGCGGTCAGCGTGCGACGATCATCGGCAAACCGTCGCCCAATTTTTTCCGTGCGGCGCTGACCGAATTGGAATTGCCGCCCGAACGCGTCGCGATCGTCGGCGACGACATCGATTCCGACATCGGCGGCGGTCAAAATACCGGCCTAATCGGTATTCTGGTGAAGACCGGCAAATACCGCAAAGCCTATGCGAACGCCAGCCGCGTGATGCCGGATTTGATCATTCCGTCGGTCGCTGAGTTGCCGGCTCGATTGCCCATTGAGATCGCCGGTTCTTAACATTCAATTCGGACGCAAGCTTGGCTAAGCTGCGCGCTTCCCTTCCCTCTCGATTTTTGGACTTCCTTGCGCCGGGCCATACTGCAAAGAGCGAATAAAAAAAGCTATGTTAGCATTAATAGTTGAAATTAATACTACGCCAATGTCGAAACTTTAAGACTGTAGGGTACGCTGTGCGTATCGCAGGAAACCCACCCGCTGCTTAATGTGCCTTAAATAACTGGGGTCAGGTTCGGGTTAAATGATACTGAATGCTGAATTGGCCTGCGTTTAATTTTTACCTGACCCCAGTTTTCCTCAGTTTTCCTCAGTTTTCCTTAAGGATTTTGCCAATACCCTTATTCTTCTTTACAGATTCTTTGCGATAGCTTTTTTTTCTTCTACAGCCACCTAACCTCCTAATTTTTTGGCGTAACGTAAAGCTCAGCGGTGTAGCTCTAGCGGAGTCTTCTGGTGCGTTGGTTTAGACTAGAAATTTAAGTAACTCTCCAACTGTCATGCCAATATCCTTAGCGATTTGCCGAAGTAAAACTGGCGAGATATCACGTCCTGCATGAAATGGCACTGTTGTGCATCTACCGTCAGGATGACGGAATTGTTTATGTGAGCCGCGTTGCCGGATTTCTGTAAATCCTAATATTTCAAGCAAAGCCACAACTTCGCGAGGTTTAAGAACTGGTATGTTTCCCATGCTTAAGCAACAACTACATTTTGAGTTCCAACAAACTCGGCTTCCAGTATTGGCTCGCCATCCTCAAGTAACATTTCAATGACTTCCCGAAGATTTTGATTAAGCTCATCCAATGATTCCGCTTGGCTATGTGCACCTGTAAATCCAGGAATGAAGCCCACGTATAATCCGGTATCGCGACATTTTTCAATAATAGCCGTGTAATTTTTCATATTGATCTAACCTCTTTGAATATCAATTGGAATCCAAGCCGAATTTCCCTCACTTGGATTTTATGAACAGAATTTCGTCATGTAATCAGTCGGATTTATATCATTATCGCTAGTTTTCAAATCATCAAACATTAAGTGTTCCAGATCTAGCGGCCCAATAGCTCCAAATACGAAGCGCTCAATTCCGGCGTCTTTAAGCTTATTCGCAAATTGAATTTTTATTACGAAAGAATGCCGAATAATAATATCGTGTGGCCCCTGCCATAAGGTCGGCGACTTGAAGAGCAGGATATTGTCTTGAGTTTCCAGAGCGAAATTCTTTAACTTTTAAAGGAACCGTAAATTTCCTTTGACCATAGCCCACTTCTTCAGGAGGAATCGAACTATCCATCATTTTCATAAAAATGGGTTGCGACGCTGTAATGGGTTTTGATTCGTCATAGATAATGATAGGCGCTTCATCTAGCTGTTTTTCCCATTCAGTTAAATGACAAAAGAACAGACTAATGGCGGGGTCTATAGCGTATTTTTTGTCAATGCCGTTGAGAATATCATCTATAACACGCTCCGCATAAATGTAATGAGCAAGCATGGATTTATGCTTCTCATCTGTGCAGTTATCGTATAGCACTTTAGCGCTATTAAAAAACTTACTTTTAAATTCGCTGGATTGATTTCTGACCATCTCAACAAAACTGGCCAGAAAGTCATCAAATTGTTGTTCGCCACAAAAATGTGGTGTCAAATACCAATGTAAATTGGCTAATACAATATTGCCGCTATTTTTATAAATATCGATTCCATCCCTACGCATAAGCGTTTCTTCTATGCTATCAACAAGTTGAGTAATTACATTGAAACGCTTATGTACAATCATCGTTTTTACACATTTTTCAGAGTGCATTTGCGAATTAACAAAATCCAATATTTTTCTACGTCCTGCTTCACTGCTTTGAAGACTACTGAATTTCGCTTCGGATGCTTGATGGGATGAAACTAAGTGTAAAAGCTCTGAACATTCATCTGGATTGTAATCTACCGAGGCAAGCGTAAATATCGGTTGATTAGCATCTAATAAATGAGAACCGGTATTATGTGACTCATCGAAGAAAATTATTGGTGTTGTCATTGGGTAATCGTTTAGCCCCCCATCACTAAAAAAGTAGCATCTCCCGTTAAAACATGAAAAGCTATAGGACATGACGTTGAGCGACCGAGACCTTAGCCAAATGGACACGGACTATCTGGATGATTTGCCGGAGGGTGAGTTGCGTCCATTGAGTAAGCAACTGTTGGCGGATCTCAAAGAAGCCCGAGAACGACTCAAACAATCCCCGGATACGAGTTCGCGTCCGCCGTCATCCCGGGAGCCTTGGCAATCGAATCAATCCAGCGCCGAACCGTCGGAAGAAGCGCCGGCAACGGACGACTTGTCGGCACTGGATTCGTCTGAGTCTTCGTCAGATGACTTACCTAGCCAGGACTCGGCAACACCTCCGGCGGCGACCGGTGATAGCGGAAAGCCTAAAAAAGCCGGGCGCCAAGTCGGTAGCCCAGGCTATAGCCGCAACCTGACCTTACCGGTGACACGGACAATTGAGCATCGCCCGGATTGCTGCGCCGCGTGTGGGCAATCGTTTGCCGACAACACCGACTATCGACCCTGGAACGCCCGGTTCGAACTGGAGCTTGAAGTCGGCAACGCCGAATCGCCGAAATTACAAATCGAACATAGCCGACATGACTACTTCTCGGCGACCTGTCCCTGCGGTCATCAAACCCTTGCCGAGCCCGGGCGAGGCGCCGACGAAGACGGCTGGAGCGTAGCCCTGAGCGAATGGCATCTGTGCGGCCCCCGGCTGGTCAGTTTTCTGGTCTATCTCTCATTGTCCCTACGGGCATCGCGCCGCAGAATCCAAGCCTATTTGCGCGATTGGCTGGGAATCTACCTCAGCACCAGCACCATTAATCAATGCATTCATGAAGCGGGACGTGCCGTTGCGCCGGTCGTCGACGAGCAGTTGATCGCGGAACTCAAGGCCGCCGGCCTCTTACATATCGATGAAACACCCTGGAAAGAAGCCGGGCAGTTATTTTGGCTCTGGGTCTTTGTCAGCGCACAGACGGTGATTTATCAAGTGGGCAAACGCCATCGTCTCGTCGTGAACCAGCTCTTAGGGGAAGCGTTTTGCGGCTTACTGATGACCGACGGCTACAGCGTCTATCGCATCTTTCCTAGGCGCTTGCACTGTTGGGCGCACTTGGTGCGCAAGGCCCGAGCACTGTATCAGTGCCTGGATAGCGAAGGACAAGCTTTCGGCGAAGCCTTGTTATTGGCCATGATCCTGTTGATGCGCAACATCCACCGACTCCGCGAATCGCCGCCGGATGCCGAATCCTTATGGGCGCAGAATCAACAGTTGCTGACCTTGCTGCGCTCGCTCTGCGAGACGCACCGAGACATCGCGCATGTTGACAGCCGACAATTAGCCGGCGAATTTCTCAACGATTGGGAGGCCATCGTGCGCGTGGTCGAAACGCCGGCGCATCCATTGACCAACAACGTGGCGGAACGCAGTTTGCGGCACTGGGTATTGCTGCGCAAAATCACCTTCGGTTCGCGGACGGCACAAGGCAGTCGCGTGGTTGCCTTGCTGGCGAGCGTGATTGATACCGCGCGTTTGAGAGACCTGAATCCTTGGGAGTTTATTGCTCAAACACTGGCCGAACGCCGTAAAAACCAACCCGTCCCTCGTTTGCCTATGCCGGTTTTGGCGTGATAGGAACAGGGGGGGGGCTAAACGATTACGTCATTGGATATATCATGGGGAAGAGATGCCTGGTTTTAACTCACCAGATTGAAGCTTAGCGATTTTTCTTTTAATTCCTAAAATTCTGACAAAAAAATAGTTTTATCTTTTTACAACAACCGAATAAATTCATCTGCTGGCTTATCATTTTTCATGGAATTTGCGTCATAGCATGGCGCGACAATGTTTTTGTAAGAGTTGTTTCCAAAACCTACTTGCGGAATGACGTGATCTAGATAGCAATTTTGGGTGGTTATCTTGCGGCCAGTATAGAAACAACGACGCTTCTCTCGAGCCAATATACTACCGAGGGGCCACCGGTCTCTCGTTACGGTCAATTGGCAATCACTGAATCGTTATTCGGCATCGTACAAATGCAGAAAAACAATCGTCTTTTGCATTTCTCTATTTACCCTCTGTGTCTGGATAGTTCCCACGGCGGAACAGTTCTCTATAATTTTACATTACGAATCAATGAAATATAACTAATCCTGGACAAACTTACATTTTTCAGATATAAAGCATCCTGACATTCTATGTTTGGGATACAGGCTTTGAACCTTCAAGAGATCATCGTACAGCCAGCTCAGTCGGAAGAGCGGGAACGTTTTCAGTCATTAATGAAGGCACACCACTATCTGGGCGCTTTACCAAAGATCGGACATACCTTGTGGTATGTCGCCAGCTATCATAATCAATGGCTGGCACTCATCAGCTTTTCCGCCGCAGCCTGGAAATGTGCTGCGCGTGATCAGTGGATTGGTTGGAGCTATCGGGTTCAATATGATCGCCTTCACCTGATTGCTAACAATAGTCGCTTTTTGATTCTCCCCGAGCACCATTATCCTAACCTTGCGTCCCGGGTTCTTTCCTTATGTGAACGGCGAATTTCTCAGGATTGGCAGCAACGCTTCGGTTACCCCTTATTATTGCTAGAAACTTTCGTTGATCCTCAGTTGTTTCATGGCACGATTTATCGTGCTTCTAACTGGGTGCATGTCGGCGATACCCGTGGTTACCGTCGGATTCGCCAAGGCTATAGCCCTAGCGCTCAACAGCCCAAGCAGGTTTTTGTTAGACCCTTGGAAAAGCGCGCTCAAACTCACTTGTCGCAACCTATGCTTAGCCCCTGTTATGGCTATGGAGCACCAAAAATCATGCTAACCGCCGATCAAATGCGCACTTTACCAGAGTTCTTTCTTGATATTCCTGACCCGCGGCGTAAGCAGGGACAGCGTCATTCTCTGCCGTGTATTCTGGCTCTTGCCACAGCTGCCGTGCTCTGTGGAATGGAAGGCTATAAAGCGATTGGCAGCTGGGCGGATGACTTAGGCCAAAAAGCGCGAGCCCGTTTTGGCTGTCGCAAACGCAATGGGCGTTATCAGGTACCCAGTCGCACCACCTTTAGAGAAACCTTAATTAGCGTCGATCCCGCACAACTCGATCTTGCGCTGCAAGGCTGGAACGAACAATTCGCCGAAGCCGACGAAGGCTTGGCCGTCGACGGTAAAAACCTGCGTAACGCGATTGATGAAGACGGTCGTCAAACACACATCCTGGGCGTCGTCGGGCATCAGACGGGACGCTGCCACACTCAAAAAAAGTCGGTGCTTTGCCTGTAGAGGGAAGCGATGAACTCAAACAGACCAACGAAATTGGGATGTTCATCCCTGTTATTGATACCTTGGCGGATATTGCCGATAAAACGATCACTGGCGACGCCCTTTTAACACAGCGTAAACTGGCGCACTATCTGGTCGAAGACCGGCAGGCCCATTATGTATTTACCGCCAAAGACAACCAACCCACAGTCGCCCAGGATATTTCGCCTGGCCTTTGAAAATCGCCAAGCGCCTGACTATAGCGAGCCCTACACCTTAACGCATGGTCGTATTGAGTCACGCTCTATTTGGACGTCTACGCTCCTGAACGACTACCTTGATTTCCCTTTCGTCGGGCAAATATTTGCCATACAACGCCACACCATCGACAAAAAAAGCGGCCAAGAAACCTTTGAGATGGCTTACGGCCTAACCAGTCATTCGCCGATGAGCGCCAATGCCGAACAAGTGCTCAAGTTCAATAGAGATCATTGGGGCGTTGAGAGTCATCATTACCTACTGGATTGGAATTGGAATGAAGATCGTTGCAGGATAAGCAAAGGCCATGGACCTGAAAACATAACCTGTCTGCGCAGATTTGCCGCAGGGTTGATTAAGTCCATGAGTAAAGACAGTGTGGCAGCCACTATCGAAAAGCTGGCGCGTAATGTACGACGGGTATTCGATTACCTACGCATGACAGAGAATTCGAGAAAGGTTATATTGCGACACCAAAGTCAAGATGTTTAGAACGGTTTCGCCGTGGCCGTGGGATAGTTCCACTTGACCTTGACGTAAACAATGAGGCTGAAATTTCGAATATTTGATAAATCTGCAAAATTCCTTTTGAAAACCTCCACTAGCCTTTCGATAACTCAATTCAAACCCGAATTGTTAGCTTCTTAATGACTCTATGGGCCATGATGCGGAAAAATCTCTTTTTGAAACGAATCGAGGAATTTCCCAGCAATTCCCAATTTAAAACCCTGATAAAATAAGGGGCACTTAAAACTAATCAATCGCAACATTAATAAAGCCATCGGTAGATACAAATGGACTTGGAAATAATTGACTTGATACGTCGCACCTTCGAAGACTTAGGAACGAGCACGAAATAACTTGAGCAACTTATAAAATTACCGCTTCAGGCATGGCGACATAATTCCATTGCCTCAGATGCTTATCAAATACAATTCGCATGGATTCTTTAAAGCCCTCCACAACTTTTCTGCCCGTTTCATAAACCTTGTTAAAAATACAGGCAAAGACATTTAATCCCGCTTTTGTTGTTGTCTTTTCAATTAACTCTTTCATAAAGACATGGCTGATTAAAATCATGCCGGATAATTCACGAGTAATATGAGGAAATACCCGGTGCTCGATGGGATTCCATTTAGAGGTGTACGGAGGATAATGCGCTATCCGTATTTCAATGCCTATTTCTGCCACTAATGCCTGCAAATCCTGTTTGAAAATATAGTGTCTGGATGAGTTACTGCCACCGCCATCCATCAGCAATAAAATGGATGTTGCCAGCGGATAGTAGAGGTTGCCATAGGTGTACCACCAGTGACGAATCGAATCACAGGAAAACTCGCTGGTGTCACGGCTTGTCCCAATGTTGACGTAGGCTTCGTTGCGCTCAGTNTCATAAAGCGNATGAGGTACGGCAACGCCTTCGGCTAATGACGGAAAGTCATGATCATAAACTTCAACTGTTTNAGTGGTATAGANCTTGCCATCGCGAAACAGATTACCNATCAGCTCCTTTTTCTTGGTATCCACGCTGATGACAGGATTTCCCGCNGNCGTATATAAAGCTCTCAATTGACTGATATTCTCAAATTGCGCATTACGATTTACATGCCCGCCAGCCGCTTTCTTTTTCAAGGCCTTACGCTTCACATAATCATTCTTTTTTAATAATTTTCTGACAATATTGCGACTGACTTTGAAACCCTNTTCAGCCAATAGANAGNCNATTTTGGCACACGTCAAATTAGTCCATTTTTTCGTTTCATCCATCGGGTCGCCTGCCGTATGCTCTTTTAAAATAGACAGAAACACGTCATTAATATTCGTTTGTTTTTCAATAGCTTGTTTTCGACCACCACCCGCTTTTCTATCCCGTTTTTTGGGGATAGTTGCCTTCTCTTTCAGTTCATTTATCCCTCGTCGGATGGTATTGCGAGAACAGGAAAACAGCTGAGCAATATAGCTGATGCCGCCATAAGGAAATTTTAATGCTTCAACCCCCGCATACAAACGCTTATCTTTTTCGGATAGACGGTCGAACACTTCTTGCATTTGTTTTTCAATTTCTATTGGGTAAGCAGGCTTCACTATAAGTTTTGGGGTAATGTTTTAGGTTCGTTAACTTTACCGCATTGCAACGACTACTTGCTCAAGTTATTTCGTGCTCATTCCTTACCGGACTCCCGTAAACCCGGCAACAATCGGAAATACAGGATAGAAGATGCCGTTCTGAGCGCCTTCTCGGTGTTCTTCACGCAAAGCCCGTCTTTTCTGGATTATCAGCGACGGATGGAAAAACTCCACAATCGAAATAACGCACAATCGATTTTTGGTGTTCATCAAATTCCTTCGACCAGCAAATCGGCAACTTGCTGGATCCCATTGCATCGGAAACACTCTATCCGGTGTTGGCCGAAGTAGGTGACAGATTGTACACACAAGGTTGCCTGAAGCCGTTCGTGAGTGTTGGCGGTACCCTATTGGTAGCGCTGGACGGCACCGATTCCTTCAGTTCGGAAAAAATTTCCTGTCCATGCTGTACCCAACAAACGCTGAAAAACGGTCAGATCTTATACCATCACACGCTGGTGACACCGGTCATTGTTGCTCCCGGACAAATTTCAAATGACCCCATGAACCATAAATAAAAATCGCCGCTATAATCCTGTAAGAACATGTGCTTTTTCTAGTCGTCTTTATACCGTAACACTATGAAAAATATAACTTATAACTCAATCATCATTGCGGTTTGCTTATCGTTGTCGGCATGCGCGCCGAAACGTTACTATACCGACAACAACATAACGACCCGCCCCCTCGCTTCAGGAACAAGTACCCAAACCCGCGTATCGGCAGCGGTTGAGGAATGGCGAAATAGCGGCGTCAAGGTTTCGGCTGGGCAGAATTATCGGGTTTCCGCTAAAGGACAATGGCGGACTTATCCGACCTGCAATTTTACCGGCCCCGACGGCATCGGTTTATACAAGGCGTGGTGCGATAATTCGCCGCTATTCCCTCCGATTATCGATGGTTACAGTCATTCGACTCTAATCGCCAAAATCGGCGAACAGGGAAAGCCTTTCGTAGTCGGTTCGGACGTCACGTTTACGGCATCCGAAAACGGCCCCTTAATGTTCAGAACTAACGACGTAATCAACGGCAACCACGACAACGAAGGTTATGTCGATGTCGAAATTGCCTTTGCCGATTCTAATCCTGCAATCGCATCACCAAATCCCGCAATGATCACCCTGCCGCCCGGGACCCAACAATTGTCGGCGTCATTGCCCACAGTGCAACCCATGTCGAACGCCGCCATTGATGCTATCGGCACGATACCGCTGCGCCGTACCGCTTTGCTCATCGGCAATAGCGCCTATGCCTTCAGCCCGTTAAAGAACCCGGTCAACGATGCCAAAGCCATGGCCGACTCTTTGAGCCGTTTAGGGTTTGAGGTCACGTTACTGCTTGATGGAAATCAGGAGCAAATGGAAGCGGCGATCGATAAATTCGGCCGGCAAATGAGTGCGGGTAAATTAGTCGGTTTATTCTATTTCGCCGGCCACGGCGTTCAGGTCGACGGATCGAATTACTTGATTCCTACCGATGCGGTCATCAAAAGGCAGTCCGATGTCCGCTATAAAGCGGTCAATATCGGACAAGTTTTGGGGGCCATGGAAGGCGAAGATAATTTACAAATCGTGATTTTGGATGCCTGCCGAGACAATCCGTTGCCGCGCAGTTTCAGGAATGCCGGCCGAGGCCTAGCCAAAATCGACGGTCCGAAAGGCACCATTATCGGCTTTGCAACCAGCCCCGGTTCGGTTGCCGCCGACGGCGAAGACGACAACGGAATCTATACCAAGCATTTGCTCAACCATATGCAAGTTCCCGGCCTCACGATAGAAGAAGTTTTCAAACGCGTCTTGCAAGGCGTCAATCAAGAAACCGGCGGCCAACAAATCCCCTGGATGGAATCGTCGTTTACCGGCAACTTTTTGTTTATACCGTAACGTTCATGAAGGCCTAGCCATCGCCCCGGCAAATGAAAGTTCTCTGGTGGCGGAGGGTGCGGTCACTCGCCCGACAGGACGCCGTGAATACGTCCATGTAGGCTCGACGGCGGCTCCCTGCCGCCGACGCCTGTCGATCGAGCAACCGCACCCTCTCTGGAACCGGTATTGCCAGCACAGAGCTTTGTATATCGAAAAATTAGATAAAGTGTCCAAATCTACGAACTTTCACAGTAATAAATCGTGACAACAACAAAAATGACGCCTATTCTTGACAAACCCGCTCAATTATTGTTGCATGCAATTTGATGGTTTTAATACTTCTCTTTTTATTCTTAAGGCCATACGTAAATATTTAGTCCCCCTCTTTGAAAAAGACGACTGAATGGATGCAGGAGGTAGGGCTCCAACAGGGAGGCGCTTTAGGCGACGCTGGGCAGAAAAAAGCTCCTGCATTTTCTGCATTCTTGACATCCTTGTCACTCAGCAGTTGCCGAGGGGTTAGGGGAGATTATTTAAATAAATCCCCCTTTTTCAAAGGGGGAGAAAATCATCGTGGCCATCCTTATTTTTTAACTCGACACGTCATACTGTCTTTGTACCAGTAATGAGACGTCACAAAAATAAGTAACGGCAGGGAGTCGCTATTTTTGCGAAAGATTTTTCCGGGCATCCTGCTTGAAAAATCAGCAAAAATTACGCGACTGCTAATGCCTTCGGCGGCCCCGATTCGCCCTGCGTCCGTGCCACTACGCCACATCCTCGTATACTCGATGCGGCTCCGTAGCACTCCCACAAATGGCTTTACGCCGTGTCGCGATGCCTTGTATTTTGCCTCCGCCTGCGCTATTCGCGCAGACTCCGGCAAAGCACCCGGCGCTACGGCTATCGGGGACTAAAAATCTTCACTTCGCTAGTGCTCCGTTTCCAAGATTTTCAGCGCTTGCATTAAGGCTCTATGCGCCTCAAAAGCTTGCCATCCATGGCACTGGATTCCGCCAGTCCATGGCGGAATGACGGGTTTCCGTTAACTTAATGGCAGTACCGTATCCAGACGGAAAAAGAAGAAAGATTGCCGGCAATTTCCCGCTGGTCACTAAATCACAAATCGCAAGCGCGCCAAGATTTTTCGCGAAAGCTGAAATGGGGTCCGTCCGATTTCAGCAGCGAAAAATTACTTGGCGATTATTGCCTTCGGCGGCCCCGATTCGCCCTGCGTCCGTGCCACTACGCCACATCATCGTAAACTCGATGCGGCTCCGTAGCACTCCCACAAATGGCTTTACGCCGTGTCGCGATGCCTTGTATTTTGCCTCCGCCTGCGCTATTCGCGCAGACTCCGGCAAAACACCCGGCGCTACGGCTATCGGGGACTAAAAATCTTCACTTCGCTGGCGCTCCGTTTCCAAGATTTTCAGCGAATGTGTATGCTTCACATCGTAATTTCTCAGGGATGGTTACACTGACCTCGAACTTTAAAACCACTCGGAGAAACCCCATGAAAACATTATCTATTTCACTGCTTGCATTGGCTTTGACTGCCGCCGCTTCGTCTTCCGCATTCGCCGAAGGTTCGAAAATCGAAAAATCCACGTTGATCAATGCGTCTAAAAATACCTTGACCAATACCCAAGCCATCGGCCGCAATTCTTTGGCCAATACCGGTTCAATCAGTATCGAAGGTTCTAAGGTCGAAAAATCGACTGTGATCAATGCGTCGAAAAATACACTGGCTAATACTCAGGCGATCGGCAGAGACAGCTCGGCCAACACCGGTTCGGTCGATATCAAGTAACGAATTCAAGCTTCGGATGTGAATAGATCACATTTATTCCGTGATTGCTTCACGCCGATAAACCCGAGGCCCGGTTACACTGACCTCGAACTTTAAAACCACCCAGGAGAAACCACATGAAAACATTATCGACTTCACTGCTTGCATTGGCTTTGACTGCCGCCGTTTCATCTTCCGCATTCGCCGAAGGTTCGAAAATCGAAAAGTCAACATTGATCAATGCGTCCAAAAATACCTTGACCAATACCCAAGCCATCGGCCGCAATTCTTCGGCCAATACCGGCTCGATCAGCGTCGAAAGTTCTAAGGTCGAAAAATCGACTGTGATCAACGCATCGAAAAATACTCTGACCAATACTCAGGCGATCGGCAGAGATAGCTCGGCCAACACCGGTTCGATCGATATCAAGTAAACCTTAACCCTTAAGGGAAACCGGTCCGATTATTCTATCCGTCCGGTTTCTCTCATAACGAGGAAGACGGCTATGTCACTCATTCGATTGTGTACTTTTTTACTCTTAATAGGATTGCCCGTTACGCCGCTTCTAGCCAACGATTTAGACGACGGCATCGGCATCGATGAAGACATCAACGACAACATACAGCTCCGTCCCAATATCGATTTTATTAAACGCAATGCCCTGGCAAAAGCGCGACGCAAAACCGATCAAAATTCCGGTTGCGGCGGAACCGGCAATCAAACCTTCGGTCCGGGCGCCAATTTGCAAAATGCCACCATTATCAACCTATCGGATAACAGACGCGCCAATTCGGTCTGCATCGAGCGAAGACGATAAGCATCCGGATGCCAAATTTTTAGAAACGAGGTCGTGTTATGAACAACTATAAACTCACTAGCGGTTTTCGCATCATTGGCTTGCCGCTCTTGCTCGTAGGCTGCGGTTTGAATCCGCAGAGTGCCGATATCGGACTCAACGAGACACTACCCGAAGCCAAGACCACAATCTATCAAAGCGCGGTTAACCGTTTAGGTTTGATGACCGAAATCTATAGTAACGAACCCGTCAAAATCATGGCCAAGGAAGTTTTCGACAATACCGGAACGTCCGTGGCAACAAGCGGTGAAATTCCGCGCGACATTACCGAGATGGTAAAAAGCACCCTGAACGGGATAGGCGGCAATGTGCTCTATATTCCTTACGAACCCGAATTCATGCTCAACACCGCGCAAACCGGTTATAGCGGCTATGAAGACAAGATCCTGCCGCAGGTCATTTTATCGGGCGGTATCACCGAGTTCGATCGAGGCTTGGTCACACAAGGCGACTCCTTCGATGTCGATATCGAGGTGAAGGAATACGGGCTCAATTTTACCGATCAAAATAAGTCCTCACTGGCCAGCGTCACGTTGGATTTCAATATGATCGATTTCAAAACGTTTACCGGCATTCCCAGAATACAGGCGATCAACGGCATCAAACTACATAAGGCGACCAAAGAGGACAGCATCGGTTTTACGATCAAAAGCGTCACGTTCGGCGCAAAAGGCGAAATCAAAAAAGTACAAGGCAGGCACGCGGCCGTCCGTTTGCTGGTTCAATTGAATATGATTCAATTGATCGGACGCTATCAAAAATTACCCTATTGGCGTTTGATACCCGGCGTCGAACCCGACGATGTCGTGATAGATCAAGTCCTAGCCGATTATTATTCGTTTACCCGTTCGGAACAAATAGCCAAGGTTCAGGAATTACTCTATCTGCATGGCTTCAGCGTGCAACCTACCGGTCAGATGGACGGCGCGACTCAAAGTGCATTACAAAATTTTGTTCAAAAACACGGCCTACCGGGAACCGATTTGAATCAAGAGCTTTATCTTGCCTTGTATGAAAACGTTCCTTTGAATCATGCCACCCGACAACTGCGAAAAAATCTGAAAGGACAGGGAAGCTTCCATTATGCCGCTCATGAGCCGATGACTTATAGCCCGCCGGCGCCCGCCCCGGCTCCGCAAACTTTTATCGACGCTTCGCCTACTCCCGGCTCGTTATCGCTTAGAACCAACAAATCCGAATACCGTATCGGCGAACCGATGCAAATCGATTTCACGGTCAGCGAACCGATGTACGTCCGCATCGTTCTGATCAATTCGGAAGGCAAAATCGACACGGTTTTCCCGAATATCTATCAACCCGATAATTATTGCTTACCTGGAAAAACCTACAGCATCCCCTCACCCGGCGCTGATTTCACTATCGATGTCTCGGGCCCGACCGGCACCGATAAACTCAGGGCTATAGCCTCTAAAAATCCGATTCCGGCCGAAGCATTGTATTTCACCAACGACGGTCAATTCGACGAATCCAGAATAGCGGCCAATTCGGTTAAAGCCGCACTCGACTATGTCATTCGATAAGGTGAGTATTATGAAAAAATTAACATTAATCTTACTTACCGGCCTGATTTTACAAGCCTGCGAAAATGCTCCGGTCAGACGCGAGGAAATGATTTCCGAACATCCGGAGTGGGACAAGGAAATGGTCGAAGTCATCAAAGCCGGCTATTTGGTTAAAGGCATGGATCAAGACCAAGTCAAAGCGGCTTGGGGAAGGCCTTGCTGGAGCTGTACAGGCACCACTTCCGGAGATTGGGGCGAAGCCTGGGAATATTCCACGCAAGTGGTATTTTTCGACAAAAACGGCAAAGTTACCCGTTGGGAACAAAAATAAACCAACCGTTTCAATGAGATGAAACTAAGACTATTGAAATTTATGAGGTTACTAACATGAAACTACATCACTCTATCACCGCCGCCAGCGGTGCCCTTTTGCTGGCTTTATACACCCTTAATACTCAAGCCGAACAAGTACGCATGTACGATGCTCCGCCAAGCGCCGAGGAAATGGGCAAAGTTCTGTTCGGAGGACAAACGAACGACACTCCGGGAACCATGAAAATGCGTTCTATCAATTTCCAACCCAAAAGGAATGAGCGAGCCGACGATTTCGCCACCGCCGAACGTGTCGAAGCGGAAAAAACCAGTATCGGTTTGCCGATTAAATTCGCCTATAACTCGGATGAAATTTTGCCCGAATCGCTTCCATTCTTGGAAGAAGTCGGAAAAATGATGACGATGTCCGATTTTGCCGACAAGCGCTTGATCATCGAAGGCCACACCGATGCGGTCGGGTCGGCCTCTTATAATCTGGATTTATCCAGACGCAGAGCTCAAGCCGTAAGAAATTATCTAGCGCGTAACTACGGCGTTTCCTCGAACCGGCTTACCACCAAAGGGCTCGGAAAATCCAAACCCTTGCCGGGCCGCGACCCGTTCGATGCGGTCAACCGCAGAGTTCAGTTTTATAGCGCGAATTAACAACGCGGCTTTTTTATACGATTCGTCATCAGGAAACACGCTATGACAACGCAAGGAATACAAACACCCGATTTCCGGCCCGGAAAACGGGCCGGCCGCCGATCTCTCACTATCGGTCTGAGCTTAAGCCTATCCGTTTTATTACCCTTACCGTCCGATGCTATTGCAGGCCAAGCGACGACCGGCAAAATCATCATCGACGGTGTCGTTTACGACGGCAGCGATGCGCGTATAGAACAAGGCTCCGGAGTTTTAGGCAAGGAACGCCGCGACGTCGGTCCGTTCCGGGCTATCCATGTTGCCGCCGGGATCGATATTAACTATCGTAACGGCCCGGCGCAAAGTATCGAGATCATCGGCGACCGAAACTTGATTCCTATTATCGAAACATCGGTTAGCGGCGGCCTATTAACGATCGCCGGACGTAAAAGTTATCAACAACATTTACCGCTGACTGTCGAAATTACGAGCCCCCGTCTGGACACCCTTGCTCTGCATGGCGCCGGCGATATTCGTCTAACCGCTCTCAGGCAAGAGTCGTTGGCTCTGACTCTCAACGGAAGCGGCAATGTGATCGCCGACGGACAGATCGACCGTTTCAGCGTGACCGTCAATGGCGCCGGCGATATCGATGCACAAAAACTTTTCAGTCAACAGGCCGATATCAAATTATCGGGTTCCGGCAATATTACAGTTACTGCACAGGAAACATTAAAAGCCTATCTGATCGGTAGCGGCGACATTACTTACTACGGACGTCCGGCACTCATCGAAAAACGCATAATCGGCAGCGGCGATCTGCAACCGGGAGATTAAATGAAACTCACATGGCGCGGCGCTTGGATCATTCTTGCCGGTTCCCTCCTGATACTCGCGAACGGTTCTGCACAAACCAATCAATTGGCGGGGATCACATTCAACGAATCGGAATCGCCGACAATCAAACCAAAAGCGATGACTAAGCCGGAACTCAAGACTAAAAAAGATCAATGGCATGAGTTGCACGGTAGTTTGAATAACCGGTATGTTTTTTTGATAGTGAAAAAAACCGGAGCTAGAGACGTCACCGGCTATTTATTCGACGGCAAAGGCAACAAAAAATACATTTACGGCGAATGGTTCAACCGAAATTTACAGGTGTACGATCAATCCAACAAGCTGTTGAATATTATTCTGTATCCTTAGATTTATACCCATCGCACTTCAAATTTCGGCATTGACGCATGGAGGCGCCGGGGTGTTCGGCAAAGGCTTTGACAGCAAGGATGCTGTCACAGAGCCTACATGGACGTATTCACGGCGTCCTTTGACGGACACCCCGGCGCCGAAATTTGACCAGCAAAGGGTATAATCATTTATTTTGCATTGATATTCTTTAATTTTTCCTACGACCTCTCTAAGAATTTCGTAACAAAAACTTCCCGATTATTCAACTTTCCTTCGCTACGCGTACCTTCATGCCGTTAACAGCAACTCCCAATTTGAAGATAAAAAAGGTGCGAGGGTATATTTGGCGATGATATCGGCGGCAGGGTAGATTTTTGCTCCATGCAAAATCTGCATTCACGCCATCCTTGGCATTCGAACCGCCGTCAAGCCCCCATAGATGGGTTTAGGCGTTCCTCGACAGGCATACTCCGCCCCTGAATAAAAGGCGAACTTTCTCAAACTGGAATCTTGATACCGTTAAGCACCGAATAATCCTTACCCAGATCAAACCATAAGGGCTTGTCTTAGCATTGGCGGGGTTACCATGGCATAAGCGCCAACTTAAGGAAGGAACGCGTCATTCCGCCAGGGATTGGCGGAATCCAGGGCCACGGATGGCAATGCGTAGCACCACTTCCATGCAACATGGGTATCGACAAGCCATACCGATATGACGAATAAAGCCATAAACGCACCATAGAATAGGCACTAAGTTGGCGCTTATGGTTACCATGGTACGCATAGCGTACCCTACGGGGGCATATAGCTAACAAGCGCGCCAAGATTTTTCGCGAAAGCTGAAATGGGGTCCGTCCGATTTCAGCAGCGAAAAATTACTTGGCGATTATTGCCTTCGGCGGCCCCGATTCGCCCTGCGTCCGTGCCACTACGCCACATCATCGTATACTCGATGCGGCTCCGTAGCACTCCCACAAATGGCTTTACGCCGTGTCGCGATGCCTTGTATTTTGCCTCCGCCTGCCCTATTCGCGCAGACTCCGGCAAAACACCCGGCGCTACGGCTATCGGGGACTAAAAATCTTCACTTCGCTAACGCTCCGTTTCCACGATTTTCAGCGTGCGACCTTGATACCGTTTATTGTCGCCTAGCGCGTAACCCGTATGCAGCAGAGTGGAATTGGAATGCGGGAAAGACGTGGCTTCGATCTTCTCTGTCTGATTAAAACGGAACTTGTACTCTCACTCCCCCCGAAAAGTTATGGTTGTTGACGAAGGAATGTGCTTGTACCGTATCGTAATTGACGAATGCCGAAATACCGTGCATGAACTGAGCGGAAACTCCCGCACTCATCACAATGTAGTCTCGGTCCGGTCTATCGGTGCGGATATTGAACCGTGTTTGCGTCGAGTCTTGGATAAAAAATGCTTGAATATTTCGTTGATCGTTTTTGAATTCGTGAATATATTCGGCTCTGGCCATCGGCACGATTATGGCCCAAGGCAGGCTTATCACATAATTGAGCTGTAAACCGGCTGCAGTCTGCATTGAATCGAAATCCTGTTCGTCGACATGCAACGCCCAACCAGCACCGCCCCGTTCATTCAGCGCATCCACTTGGCTGCTCGTGTAGTCGACACGAACTTGTGGAGTAATCGTTAGACCGCTGACGTTGAAATTATAACCGGTATTCATCGACACGTTAAACTCGCGGCCGGAGTTATCGCCTAGAGCATTGGTATTGATAGTCTCAGCGGGAACCGAATATTGAATGCGCCTTCTGGTCGCGTAATCGATGTGGCTACCGCTGAATATGCCGTCGATGAAAAAACCGTCTTCGGTATAAAACGAGGCGTATACCGCGCCGGTATAGTTATCGGCCTCCATTTCGCCAAGATTATTCCTATATCTCGACGTCGCATTGTTATAACCAAACGCCATACCCATCAGGAAGTTATCGGTAAACCGGTAGTCCATACCGACGGTTCCTCCATGCGTATCGAGATTATAGCCGGCTTCGTTCGCCGTAGTGCGACGGTCGCCAAAACCGATATTGCCGTTAACGAACACTCCGAGCCGCTCATAGCTATCGCCGCCGGCTGCTCCTTTGTTCTGATAATCTCCCCAATTGGCCAATTGGTTGGACGACGCCGGATTGCCGTTACTGTCGAGCATCAGGCCGCTAATGTTCAAGCCTCCGCCTTGCCTACCGCTTCGTATCGCACTGATGCGGTTACTGAGAAAACCGAACTGAGTGCTGTTCATTTCCAGCGACATCGACTTTTGTGCTGCAGTTTGCTCGGACGTTACTCGTGTCATGATTCCGCTGGGAAAACCCACTTGTGCGACGTTATTACACCGAGCCTGCAATTCGCTTCCGAGACGACCATCATTCGGAGGGCAAATTGCAATAATAGTGTTCCTGACAAAATCCCGGTTATCTTCGGTCGCATATGTATCGTGACTCATTATTCCAACTAATAAAGGCGCCGTACATAACGCCAACCCTTTAGAGTCTCGTATTAGATTTTTACTTTTTTTCATTACTCCCCCTACGATTTAATTGCTAAAAAAGCCTGAATTATTATATTTTTAATGTTATTTAACAGAGGCTTATCTATTATATTTAAGGTTATTTTTTTTATTATTTAGTGGAAATTTAATGCTTATGCCATGCATCAAGGCTCGTTTCGATTAAGCAATACACCTACTTTTAATCCTTGATTACTAAAAAATCAAAAACTATTTCGGCACAAAGAAAAACTCCCCTGACTCATGCCCCGCATGATTAACCGGCGCGTATTGCGGAACTTGCTCGATACCGTAACGGGCTGCTATCGCTACGATATTGGCCGATACATTCCGGTACAATTCCTGGCCTTCGAGCAAAGAATCGTTGCGATCCAATGCCTTGATGAAGGAGGCTGCGAATACCGAATGCTCGCCTCCGCCGCCATCCATCACCGGTTTCAATCCGCCCGAAGTCATTACGGTCCGGGACCGGGCTTTGAGCATCGCTTTCAGCCATTCGGATTTCTTTTCGGGACTCATGCCGGCATCTAAACGCGCCAGTGAAGAACGGGTCATCGCACCTGAGTAACAAGAATCGGCAACGACCATAACGTGTTTTGCGGACATTGCATTTAAAATATCGGTGATCGAAATGGTCGAAATCCAATTTGCGTTATTGTCGGCTTCGGCATCGACCGGCAACCAATGCCCGCGCATGTTGACTTGATCCAACTCGCCATGGCCGGCATAGTAGATCAGTAAATTATCTTTTTCGGTCAGCTTGGCCCGCATTTCATTCATCGCCGACAAAATTTGATAACGGTTTGCGTCGATCAATACCTTGGTCTTGAAACCGTATTTTTCGCGAAGAACCCGGTCGACCGCTCGCGCATCGTTGACCGGCGTATCGAGAGACGGAATTTTCTGATAACGATTGTTTCCGATGATTAGTGCATGATAATGGCCGAAATCCAAATCTTTCCATGGGCTGACAGTCTGCAAGCGGGTAATGTCTTCTTTACCGCGTTGACTATCGCTTATCGGGCCTTCCAAGGTCATTTTGAATTCGAGGCTTTCGCGTGCGCCGTTGTTATCGACCGCGACAATTCTGACCGGCGTTTCCTGAGCAGTAATGGCGATGCTGCTGTTAAAAAGGCCCCGTTCGTCGAGACGGCTTTTTACATCGTTGATCAATACCGACAACATACCCGCCGGCGAACTAGCCTTACCGATGATTTCCCGTTCTTTGACTGCAGAGCGCAACGTTACGGTCGGCACTCCGCGCATCCGGACGAAAGGCGGATCGATAATTTCGATCACAGGTTTTTGCGCCGCTGCCACGGTCACCGAAGACTTTTGTAATTGCTGGATTTCTTGTTCGTATCTTTTCTTGTCGGCTTCGAGGCTTGCAATCTGATCGGCCATGAGCCGTTCACGGTTTTCTTTTTCTTGTAAGTCCTTTTGAATTTTCTGCAGGGCATCCTGGTGTTTTCGTTCGATTGTGTCCAATTGCTGCGTATCGCCGGCCGTCGGAGTGGCAGACACGGGACTCTTGGCCGACAACAATTCTTGCTCGGTTTTTGCTAATTGCGCCTCGGCGTTAACTAATTTAAGCTGGATTTCGCCGGCTTCGGTCGTCTGTCTTTTGAGTTGGCTATAGATTTGATTGGCCCGGTTTTCGGTTTCCTGCAATTTACTGTTGAGTTGGTCGACTTCTTGACGATACTGCTTTTCAAGATTGCCGACCTGAGCCGCGTAAGACGATAATTCCCGTTCCGCATCTTGCAATTTCCTTTTTAAATCGGCGATGGCCGCATTGTCGCCTCGGCCGATAGCCGCATCTAATTTCGACTGGGTATTGTTGCGCTCGTCTAAGTAGCGTTGCAGTTTTTGTTGGCTTTCCTGTAATTGGCGCTGCGTTTTCGCGAGTTCGCCCGATAAGCGTCTTGCCTCATTGCGGCTGTTGTTGAGCTCGGCTTTGAGCCATTTGATTTCCTCCAACAAGCCTTCATCCGGCGAGGTCTGTAGAGTTGCCGCATAGGGAAGATCTTTATCGTCGAGTCCCGAGGCTTTCTGGTACCATTCCATAGCAGCGGCGGAGTCCTGCTCGACACCAAGCCCCTTTTCATAGAGATAACCGAGACTTAATTGCGCTCGCTTGTTGCTCTGCTCGGCCGCCCTTTTAAACCATAACGCCGCGCTTTGATAATCCGGCTGCGTTCCAAGCCCTTTTTGAAAAATTTCCCCGACATAGGCCTGAGCTTCGGCATCTCCCTCTTGAGCGGCAGGGAGCCATAAGTTCAAAGCGGTCGCATAATTCGAACGATCGAATGCGACATAATCGCCGCCCCGAATTTCGCAGTCCAGCGCGGTGGTCTTGATCGGAATCTTGGCCGTTAAAAAGGTCATCATCCGGCCCATTCTTCTAATTTGCCCGGGCAGGAGACAATCGACGATATAAAGTTTATCGGCATCGCGCATCTGTTCCACTTTCGCAAAATCCGCCGCGCGCTCCTTGACCCCGGCGGAATCTGCCGTACAAGCGGCCAACACTACGATTGTCATTGAAGCTAATAAGGGAAACGGTTTCATAGTTTAAGCCGAATCAAAATTATCAATATAACGTGAACATAAAATTCAGATCTTCTCAGGGTTCTTTAGATTATCTTTAGCCATACCTAATAGTCATGGCTATTAAGTTCAGTTTGGGTTCCTACAGAGAACTATGAAAACCGGGCTCCAACCACAAAGCGATGTTAAGACAAAACACATTACCGACAAATATTCATTATAAATATTGGGATTTTGCGCGCATTTTCACAAAAAATAATATTAGTACTAATTTTTAAATCATGCTAGAAACAAAATAGCCGATCAGTTCAGACAAACCTCATATAAAATCAGTCCACTCAACGGTATTAGTACGCTCGACTTAAAACGGCAAAGCGATAAGTTTCAAAATTTGGGAAAATTTTTTAGGGAAAATTCGGCAATCGATGCGGAAAGCTTATTGGAGAGAGAAGGGGAAAAGACATAAGCGCCAAATTAGCGCTTATTTATGGTGTGTATATGCGGCTTAATTCGTCATCTCGGCTGAACTAATCCATGGATGAAGCTACGGCCATCCCTAGCACTGAATTACGCCAATCCCGGGCGGGGAATAACGCGTTTTTTCCTAAAGTTGTCGAAATGGGAAAACAGGGAGTTCAGACCATCCTTGGTCACAATGTCAAAAGCAATAAGAGAATGGATAGCTCAAATACAACCTATCCGAGCAAAAATTTATTCACTATTAACTGCTAACTATACCCATCGCAGATCAAAATTCGGCGCCGGGGTGTCCGTCAAAGGACGCCGTGAATACATCCCTGTAGGCTCTATGCCAGCTCCATGCTGGCAAAGCCTTTGCCGCACACCCCGGCGCCTCCTCAGGTACTGCCGAAATTTGAAGCGCGAAAGGTATAAAATTAAGCATAGTTTCTACCATAAAATATTTCAGCCATTTCCTGCTGCAATTGCTCTTGTATTGCTTCCTTTTCTTCTTCGCTGAACGCGCTTTCTTTTTCGAACAAATAATTTTCCAACTCGGTTTCTTTCAACATCATCTTGGTATGGAAAAGATGCTCTTGATAGACATTAACGTCGATCATCTGATATTTTTCGCGCGTATCTTCCGAGATATATTTTTGAATCGACGTAATATTATGATCGATATAATGCTTTTGCCCCGATACATCTCGTGTAAAGCCACGGACTTTATAGTCCATGATCACAATATCGGATTCAAAACTATGAATCAGATAATTTAATGCTTTCAACGGCGAAATTTGACCGCAAGTCGATACATCGATATCGGCACGGAATGTACTGATCTCGGTATCGGGATGACATTCCGGATAGGTATGTACAGTGATATGGCTCTTGTCCAAATGCGCTAGCACGGTTTCGGGCAGCGGCCCTGGCGATTCGCTGTTGAGCTGCTCGGCATCGACTTCATTGTCCATGCCTTCGGAAATCAACATCGTGACACTTGCACCTTGCGGATCGTAATCTTGGTGCGCGATATTAAGGATGTTTGCGCCGATAATTTCGGCAACATCTTTTAATATTTGTGTGAGGCGATCGGCATTATAGGCTTCATCGATATAATCGATATAAGCTTGCTTCTGTTCCGCAGGCGTATAACAAACATCGTAAATATTAAAGCTAAGCGACTTCGTTAGATTGTTAAAGCCGTGTAATTTTATTTTTTTCAAAATTTATTAAACCTCGATCACTTCAAAATCGTGGGTAATTTCTGCCGTCTTACCCAGCATGATGGATGCGGAACAATATTTTTCCGCCGATAATTTTATCGCGCGTTCTACAGCATTCGCTTTAAGTTCACGTCCGGTTACGACAAAATGTAAATGAATTTTTGTGAATACGCTGGGTATCGATTCCGCACGTTCCGCCGCTAATTCGACACGACAATCGACGATGTCGTTTCTGCCTTTCCTCAAAATGTCCACGACATCGAAAGACGAGCAACCGCCTAATCCGAGCAAAATCATTTCCATCGGCCGCGCCCCCATGTTACGTCCGCCATGGTCTGGTGAACCGTCCATGACTACAGCATGTCCGCTACCGGTTTCGCCAACAAACATCACACCGTCAACCCATTTAACTTTCGCTTCCATCTGTCTATACCGACTCAATAAAAGTGGCATAGATTACCACACCAGGCTAAATTTAAAAGATTATCATTGTTGATTTTTTTACAAAAATGCGGCACTGTTAGCGGAATTTTTTTTACAACATAGTTAGAGGATGATTAGTTGTTATGACCCCTAGTAAGCTAAACCCGGCATATAGAGATGCATTGGAGCCTTTTTTACACTTGTGCCATACCAAGTCCTACCCGGCTAAAACCACCATCATACGTCCCGGCGATACCGGTGACCGTCTCTATTTTATTATCGAAGGCTCTGTCAGTATCGGTGTCGAAGACGAAGATGGTCGTGAATTGATCCTTGCTTATTTAAACAAACACGACTTTATCGGCGAAATCGGTGTATTTAAGCCGACCGACACTCGAGAAGTCAGTGTTAATACACGAACGCCCTGCAAATTGGCGGAAATCGGTTATGAAAGGCTAAAACAAGCCTTAAAAAAAGAATTGCTGGAATATGCCCCCGAAATCCTGTCCATGCTCGGCGAACAATTAGCGTCTCGCCTTTTGATCACCAGCCGTAAATTTCGCGATCTAGCCTTCATGGATGTGGAAGGCCGTATCGCTCGCACCCTTCTCGACCTAGCAAAAGAACCGGATGCCGTTACTCACCCGGACGGCATGCAGCTGCGCATCACCCGCCAAGAAATCGGCCGGATTGTCGGTTGTTCTCGGGAAATGGCCGGAAGAGTGCTCAAAGAACTTGAAGATAAAGGTTTGATTACCGCCCACGGCAAAACCATCGTCGTTTTCGGCACCCGTTGAAGTACTCGTTATTTCATTGATGGTTGATATGTGTCTTTGCGGTTCGGGACTACTGTACGAACAATGCTGCCGAACTTACCATAACGGTAGCCGCTTTGCCGAAACCGCCGAAATCTTAATGCGTTCGCGATTTACCGCCTATGCCTACCAAGATGATTCGTATCTTTTAGCAACTTGGGACAATACTAAAAAACCTCAGTCTATCGATTTTTCCAAAGATAAAACGGTTTGGACCAAACTCGAAATCGTCAACGTCAAAAAGGGCGGTAAAAACGACACTAAAGGCTTAGTGGAATTTAAAGCCCATTTTAAACTGGATGACGAAGATCAAGTCATGCATGAACTTAGCCGTTTCAAAAAATCCGGCGGTCGCTGGTATTATTTGGACGGACTGGTTAAATCAATCGGCCAACCGAAAACGGAAAGCGGCCAAGGCAAAAATGCCCCCTGCCCCTGCGGCAGCGGAAAAAAATTCAAACGCTGCTGCGGACAAAATTAACGCAACTTTTTTCGCCTAATTCAGTCTCATTTCGACATCCATCATAACAGGGGACCGCAATGAATCAGCATTTAGCAGCAATCAGAGCTTACCACGACGCATTAGCGATTCCGCAAGCCGAGCACGGAGCGCCCGTTGATATTTCCGATATGGATATTATTCTACGTCAGGCTTTACTGATGGACGGCGGCAGCGAAACCTTTAAGGCGATCAAATCCGGCGAAATGGCTGCTATCTTGGCCGGCTTGACCGATCTCGCTTATTACGCAGTCGGCGCGATCGCGCTTTCGGGGAATGATGTCAGCGATGAACCGGTGGATTGGCGGCACGACGGCTTCGTGCTATCGGTCATGACCTTGCTGTCTAAGGAAATCGATCGATGTAAAGACGGCGATCCGAAAAACTATTCGGCACTCTATTGCTTATGTGCTCACTTAACCAAAGCCTTTTTGAATGCCGACTTTAACGGCGCCTTCCAGTGCGTTCACGCCAATAACATGGCCAGACTGAATGCAATAAAAAACGCCGATAGGCTAACTCAATTACAATTACCGAAAGCGCCGGATTTGAGCGAATTTATGTACGAATAACGAAGCTAAACCGAAATTGCCGCCTTGATATGCGCGTGAGCCTGGTAATCGAGCATCTCAAAGTCTTCGTAGCGATAATCGAATATCGATTCGGGCTTGCGTTTGATCGCTAAGCGCGGCAAGGGATAAGGCTCGCGTGTCAATTGTAATTTGGCCTGCTCCAGATGATTCAAATACAGATGGACATCGCCGCCGGTCCAAATAAAATCGCCAACCTCTAAACCGCTCTGCTGCGCGGCCATATGCGTCAACAACGCATAACTGGCGATATTGAACGGCAACCCCAAAAAAGTATCGCAGCTGCGCTGATACAACTGACAAGATAGTTTTCCGTCGGCAACATAAAACTGAAACAAGGCATGACAAGGCGCCAATGCCATTTTTCCGTTGGCGACGTTTTGCTGCGGACTGAGTTTTTCATCGGGCAAATCGGCAACATTCCAGGCCGAAACGATCATGCGCCGGCTATTGGGATTGCTTCTTAATTGCTCGATTACTGTAGCGATCTGATCGATATACGTTTTATCCGGAGACGGCCATGATCGCCATTGATAACCGTACACCGGCCCCAAGCCACCGCCGCCATCGGCCCACTCGTCCCAAATCGTCACTCCGTGCCGATGCAAATAATCCAAACGGGTATCGCCCTGCAAAAACCAAAGCAATTCATGAATGATCGATTTCAAATGAACTTTTTTGGTCGTCACCAACGGAAATCCGTCCGCCAACGAAAAACGCATTTGATGACCGAAAATCGATAAAGTACCGCTACCGGTTCTATCGCCTTTCAACGTCCCTTCGGTTAATATTTTTTCCAATAAATCCAGATATGGCTTCATGCGGTTTTTCTGTGAGCCCAGTAGAACATAAATCCGCCGATTATTATCATCGGCGTCGATAGGATCTGCCCCATCGTGACCCAATCCAACATCAAATAACCCAGATGTGCATCGGGCATGCGGAAAAACTCGACAAAAAACCTAAAGCAGCCGTAAAGCATCACAGCCAAACCGGTCGCCGCCATTGTCGGCCTCGGTTTGCTGCTATATATCCAAAGCACGACGAACAACACCACCCCTTCAAGAAACGCTTCGTAAAGCTGCGAGGGATGACGGGGCAAAGGTCCGGCATTCGGAAACACCATTCCCCAAGGCACATCGGTCGTTCGTCCCCACAATTCGGCATTAATAAAATTGCCGATACGACCCGCACCCAATCCGATCGGCGCCAGTGGTGCGATGATGTCGGTTAATTGCAACATGGTGCAATTATGTTTACGCCCGAAAATCCACATCGCGACAAACACGCCGAGCATACCGCCATGAAAGGACATGCCGCCCTGCCAAATTTTGTAAATGATGCTCGGATCGTTCAAAAACTCGCTGAAGTTATAAAACAAAATATAACCCAATCGTCCACCGAGTATGACCCCTAGTGCGCCATAAGTAACGAGGTCTTCGATCGCTTCCGGTTTAATCGGCGACCAGGGTTGTTCGGCTCTTTTTTTGCCCAACACCCAAACAGCGGCAAATCCGATCAAGTACATCAAGCCATACCAATGGACTTTTACGGGACCCAGACTGAACGCAACAGGATCGATATTAGGATAAGTCAGCATTTTTCTCGATAGGTAATGATTAACGGCCTTCCATTATACATGTCTTCCGCCGCATCCCGATAAGCACAAGTAACTCTCTATTGTCATTAAATATTCAATAAACTTTCACCGATTTGTCATATTCCGCTGTTATCTTGCCAAATTGTGCTCAAACAACTCCTTTGATACTGAAAATTCGCGCGACCTCATTTTTAAGTTTGGGGTGAGCCGAAATATGGACTTTCAACGGTAATTCAAGACATTAAATGGAGATTAAATTGCCAACCCTAAACGAACTATGTCAAAAAATCCGGCCCGGTAAAATCGCTCCGGATTTTTTATTACCGGAAGTAGAAGGAATGCCGGTAACTTTTTATGAACAATATTGTGGTCAAAGCCCGGTCGTAATCGTATTTTCCGCCATTCAAGTAGAACTCTTGCAATATGCGCCGCTAGCAGATCATACCAAGCTAATCGGAGTATTTTCCGGAAAGCAAAATCATCAGATCGATTCCCCATTTCCAATACTTCAGGATGACGGGCGCTTGACACAGGCTTTTTTAAACGCCTCACAGGTAAGCGAACCGCTGGTATTGATATTGCGCCCTACCTTGACCGTTTTTGCCTGCCTTGAAAATCCCACCCTCAACGAAATAGAACACATACTCGATGCGATCCCGGCACAATACTCCACAGTTTGTAATGAAAGCGCCCCGGTCTTAATAGTTCCCGAAGTGCTGCCCTCTTCGTTATGTACACAATTGATTGCTGCTCATGAAGCGGATAACTTTGATAGCGGCATGGTGCGCATGGTCGCCGGGGAACCGACACTCATCCCCGATGCCAGAACTAAAATTAGACGCGATCATCGCTTAAACGATCCGGATTTGGTTCAAGCTGTAAACGACGCATTAGTCGAGCGATTATTGCCGGTTATTGCCCGCGCCTTTCATTATCAGGTGACCCGACTGGAAGGTTATAAAGTCGTGGCTTACGATGCAATCACCGGCGGTTATTTTCGCCTGCACAGGGACAATGTGACGCCGGATGCCAAACATCGGCGTTTCGCATTATCGCTGAATTTAAACGACGATTACACGGGAGGCGAAATCGTTTTTCCGGAATTCGGAGCTAAACGTTACCGTCCACCGGCAGGAGGCGGGTTAGTGTTTTCCGGCACCTTACTGCACGCCGCTTCCGATGTCACTGCCGGAAAACGGTATGTGTTGCTGACGTTTATGTGGGGGGATGATGTTAGCGGTTAGCGGTTAGCGGTTAGCGGTTAGCGGTTAGCGGTTAGCGGTTAGCGGTTAGCGGTTAGAAAATTGTAACGGTAATCATGCATCTGTCAAATTCCAAAACTTCTTTCATGATTGATCGTTTAACCTAACGATCATGAGGAAGCCGTCATCAACCCGGCAAATCAAAGTGCGAGGAGTGGGTTAGTGTGCGGTGACTCGCTTGACAGTACGCCGTGAATAAGTCCTTGTAGGCTTGACGGCGGCTCGAACGCCAAGGATGGGATGGCGTGTAGTAGGGCACCAACAGAAGGCGCTTTAGGCGATGCAGGGCAGAAAAATCTGTCCTGCCGCCGACACCTGTCGGTCGAGCAACCGCACCCTCTTCGGAATCGGCATTGTTTTTCATATCGAAAAACTAGATAACGAGTCCAAATCTACGAACTTTCACACTAAAAAGCAGTTGACATGTGTTGAAGACCCGTTCGTGCTGATCCAAAGCGAAGCATGAGCGGATTCCACATGCCGGTCACTAGTTGGGCATTCTAAATCCCGTCCACCCTTCGACTCGGCTTAGGGCGAACGGGATTTAGAATGCCCAACTTATTTTTTTAGGATCAAAGTTTCTTGGCGCGCTTTGGCGATGGGACGATCGACGGCATCGGCTTGTTAATCTTTTGCCTGAGTTCATCGGCCTCTGCTTTGAATTGATCTATCTCCTCAAAGCCGTTTTGCTCCCGAACCGCTTGACGCAGTTCTTCTGCGTCCAATTCTTCCTTGATTTCGGCCTTGACTTTGGCCACAGTATTTTTCGCCTTGCCTACCCAAAAGCCCGCAACGCGGGCCACTTTCGGCAGTTTCTCAGGCCCTATGACCAACAATGCGACCAAACCGATCATGCACAGTTCGGTAAAACCGATATCGAACATAATGGGATTTAGACTTTGCTTTGATGTTGCAATTCGACCGAATCTTCCACTTTTTCGGACTCGTCTTTGCTTAATTGTTTATCGTCTTCGCCTTCCTTGACCGAATTGCGAAAACTCTTGATCGCGACACCCAAATCGGAACCTAAATTTCTAACGCGTTTGGTGCCGAATAAAAGAATCACGATGACCATGATGATGACTAATTGCGTAACGCTGATGCCCATTGCATCTCCCGGCTAAAAGCATTTTAAAAAAATGGGCGTCCTTGCCCACTAGTCTTTCCTTTAGAAAATGACTAACTAACGATCTCTTTATAAACCGACCACGCCGCCGTCTTCACGCGTAACGACCAATGTCGCTGAGCGCGGACGCGGACCGCTAGGACTGTGGGTTACTATCGCATCGCCAGGATGTCTGTAAACCGCGCCGCTATCCGGCCAGTTGCTGGTGAATGCACCCGGTTGCGAACGGTCGCCCGGATGTTGGAAGTTGACGAACAAGGTTTTGCCGTCCGGTGTCGAGACAACGCCGGTGGTTTCCTGATCGTTCGGTCCTGCTAGGAAACGCTTGATTTCGCCGGTTTCCGGGTTGGCCGCCAGCATTTGGTTGGCGCCGAATGGGCCGGACGCTTGTTGCGAGCCGCTCATGTCGGTTTGAATCCACAGCGTACCGAATTGGTCGATCCACACACCGTCCGCGCTGGCGTGGATGTTATCCGGCGTCAATGCTGGACCGCCTTGTTCCGGCAATACTTGGCTGTCGCCTTCCGTACCCGACAAGACAAAGATATCCCATTCGAATTTGGTCGCCCAAGAACGGTTACCTTGTTCGCGCCAGCGGATGATATGGCCGTAGGGATTCGGTCCGCGCGGATTGGCTGCATCGATTGGATTATTACCATTCTCATCCGTACGTGAACTGTTGTTGGTCAGCGTCATATAGACTTCGCGGGTTTGCGGATGTACTGTACCCCACTCAGGTCTATCCATTTTCGTCGCACCGACGACATCGGCCGCCAGACGCGTGTTGACTAAGACATCGGCTTGATCCGCGAATTCGACGCCGGCAGCGGCAGCTGCGGCTTGAAACTTCGGATCGTTGATGTCCAAGGCCAGCCATTCGCCGGTTCCGTCGTCGTTGAAGCGGGCGGCGTACAAGATGCCTTCGTCCAGCATGTCGCCGTTGGATTTTTTGCTGTAACGCGCTTTGGTGACGAATTTATAGATATATTCGTTACGTGCATCGTCGCCCATATAGAAAGTAACCGGCTGACCCAACTGCGGCGGAGACAACCACGCGCCTTCGTGCGCGAAACGGCCCATCGTAGTACGTTTAATCGGCGTACTGTTCGGATCGAACGGATCGATTTCCAGCACCCAGCCTTGCGTGTTCGGCTCGTTACGGTAATCTTCAGTCGCATCCGCACCTTTAGGCGTGGCATCGAAGCGGATGTATTGATCTTCGCCGCTTTGCGCGGTTTCCCAACGGTAACGGCTGTTGGCGGTAGGCACGCCAAAGCGGCTTTGTTCTCTCGGCCGGCTCAACGACAGGTCTTCTGCAATACCGGCTTGTGCCAACAAGGCGCCGAATTCGCCTTCCAACACGCGATCTGTGTCGTTAAATGTATTACCGGTTTGCGAATAAACCAAGTTGGTGACTTTTTGATCGAAGAACTCGTCGAAAATACCTATGATACGGTTGGTTTCCGGATAGAAACGCGCAAAGTAACGGCCTTGTACAAAGGACGTTTTACGGCCCGGGTAAAGAGCGGATTGCGAGTCTTCGAACCAGTTCAACAAGGCTTCCGCGCGGGCCAATTGCACGCGGCTGACAAAATAGCCCGCCCAGTTTTCTTCGCAGGTCAAATAAGTACCCCAAGGCGTGTAACCGTGCGCGCAGTTATTGATCGTGCCGCGCGCCATCGTGCCGTCCGGGCTGTATTTGGTTTTAACCAAATCGCTGCCGCGTACCGGGCCGCGAATTTCGGCAGGCGTGCCGGCCGTGACACGGCGGTTGTACGAACCGTTGACCACGCCCCACTCGCCGCTGATCGAATTTTTTTGGATCTCGACCACACTGACGCCGTGCGCGGCGATCTCTTTTCTGACTTCGTCGGTCGGACGTTGACCGGCAACGAAAGTTGGGCCGGCTGCATGAAATACGCGTTGATCGACATACTCATGGTTCACGCACAAAAGACCGTGACCGTTCGGATCGTCTTGCATCGGGAAATAATGCATGCCGTCGTGATGCGAGCCGACTTGTTGTTCTTGCTCTTCGCCGGTGTTGCCTTCAACCGATTTGAATTCCGGATAGCTGCCAGTGATCGGAGTACCCCAAGGAATCAGGGCTTGCGCTTTATAACCGTGCGGGAGGGTTGCGGTATCGGAACGCGTGACCGGAATCGCATCGAACCCTAAAGTAGGCTTCAATGCAAAAGGCTGTTTGCCATTTGACAATGCGGCTGGCGGCAGTTTTTTTGGGTTAGCCGCTTCGGCTATATTACCCATACCGGAAGCGCCGAAAACGCCGGCTACTGCAGCTGTCAAACTGCCGCTCAGCACTTGGCGGCGCGACAGTCTTTTTTCCAAAATCGTCGCGAAATGCGGGTTGTCCGAATGATTACTCATTGGCTCGTCGCCATTATCCATCTCAATCATCGGCTGTTTATTATCGCTCATGTAATGCCTCTCTCTTCGCTTAATCAAGGTTAAGGTGAGCGGTCACTATAATGAGGACATGTGAAAAAATGATGAAGATTTAGTGACTCTTAAATGACGAAAGCGTTACCGTGCAAGACTTAATCGATAATTGACAAGCATCAGTGAATCAACCCACTGGCTAATTCACTGCCATTAAGTTAAGGCGTCACAAAAATAAGTAATGCTTGCATTCAAGCTCTAATGTGCCTCAAAAGCTTGCCATCCATGGCACTGGATTCCGCCAGTCCATGGCGGAGTGACGGATTTCCTTAACTTAATGGCAGTGAGTGGCTAATTGGGTTAACTTTGTTTTGTACTAACTTTTCTTATTAGGCTTATACATTTTCATTGGCTATCACTTTTGATTTCCATTCACTCAATGTTCATCCCAAATTGATCGACCGGAACCGGTTTACCGAAAAAATACCCCTGAAACACGATGCATCCTTTTTCAACCAAAAACGTCAACTGCCGTTCGGTTTCAACTCCTTCGGCAACAACTTTCAGACCCAGGTTGCCTGCCATCGCAAGGATGGTTTCGACAATGACTGCGCTGTTTTTATCGACATCAATATTTTTGACAAAACGCTGATCGATCTTCAATTGGCTGAGCGGAAATTGCGTCAAGTAGGCCAGCGACGAATAGCCGGTACCGAAATCGTCGATCGAAATCGCGATACCCAATTCCATCAATGCCTGCATTTTTTCTATAGTGTCGTTGATATCCTGCATCAACACACTTTCGGTTATTTCAATCATTAACCGACTTGATTCGATATCGGCTTGCACAATGGCTCGCCTAACATTAGTCACGAAATCTTTTTGCCGAAATTGTTGCGAACTCACATTAATCGAAACATAGGCATAGTCCATACCGGCTTGTTGCCATAGTTTAATCTGGCTACACGCAGCCTCGATAACCCAAGCGCCTATTTGCTGTATCATGCCCGTTTCCTCGGCGATGGGAATAAATTCGTTCGGGGCAATCAGTCCCTTATCCGGATGATTCCAACGAATCAACGCTTCGGCGCTGATTATCCGGCCGTTTCTATCGACCTGAGGTTGAAAATAAAGCGTAAATTGTTGTTGCTCTATCGCCATTCGTAGCGCATTTTCGATCTGTAAGCGTTTATCGGCAGCTTCTTGCATGCTTCGATCGAAAAAACTGATGGTATTGCGACCTTTTTCTTTCGACCGGTACATCGCGGTATCGGCCTGTTGCAGTAAATCGGTCGCCGCCAATTGGCACCGACCGGAAAATAAGGTAACGCCCATGCTGGAACTGAAATAATGCTCGTTGCCTTTGATTAAATAGGGCTCGTTCAACTTGCTCATAATTTTTTCGGCAAGATTTAAAATTTTTTGAGTCGCCTCATCTTGACGATCGGTATCGGTATGTACCAAGATAACGAACTCGTCGCCGCCGAGTCGAGTCGGCGTATCCTCTTGTCGTATCGATTGCTTCAAACGTTTGGCTACTTGGACCAACAACTCATCGCCGGTTTGATGCCCCATCGAGTCATTCAATACCTTGAATCGATCTAAATCCATATACAAAATCGCCGCATAAGTATTTTTTCGTTTGGCTTGTATCAATACCTGTTCGATTCTTTCGAGTAACAGTCTGCGATTCGGTAAATCAGTCAACGGATCGTAAAAAGCCAATTGCGAAATATATTCCTCGAATTTTTTCTTCTCACTCAGATCGGTAAACACCGCAACATAATGCGTGGTTTCGCCCCGGTTGTTTTTAACCGCAGTAATGCATTGCCAAATCGGAAAAATCGAACCGTCCTTACGGCGATCCCAAATCTCGCCTTCGAATCGACCGTCGATTTGCAATTGCCGCCATAAGTCCTCATAAAATAATTGATCGTGTTGATCGGAGTGCAGAATATTCGGATTTTTGCCGATCACTTCTTCGGCAGCATAGCCGGTCACTGTCGTGAATGCTTGATTGACACGTAAAATTGTCGCGTCAGGGTCGGTAATCATGATCCCTTGCAAGCTTTCGAAAGTAATCGCAGCCAGGTGCAGTTCTTCTTCGGCTTCTTTATGTTCGGTCACATCCATCCATGCGCCGAACACTTCATCGATTTGCCCCGTCGATGTTCGGGTCATAATCGATTTGTCATGTATCCAACGATAGGTGCCGTCTTTATGCCGAAACCGGTATTGATGATTTAACTGTCCGGTTTCTTTTAGTTGTTCCATTAATTCGATAGTCTGCTCACGGTCGTCCGGATGCAGGCGATCGATCCATAAACTATCATTGCTGTACCAATCGGCAGGTGCAAAGCCGGTAATGCTTAAGAAGGCGTCGCTTATAAATGTCGTTCTATAGGGATATCGGTCATGGCCGGTAAAAAGCAGAGTGTATATCGCTGCCGGCGTGACGTTGACGACATGCTTGAAACGTTGTTCGCTTTCCTGAAAAGCTTGGTTACTCTGTTGCAGCAACTCAACCGTTTTATCTAAATCTTGATTGAGCCGCTTGAGTTCATTTTGTATTTTTAAGTTATATCGAATTTCGTCCTGTAACAGAGAATTAGCTTTCAATAATTCCGATGGGCTCGGAATCAATAGCGCTTTCGGTATTAAGGGCCAAAGCATTACGGCCGCTACCACCGAGACACCTGCAGTCAGTGCATCGATAATGCCTGACAATCCGTAAACGGGTCTCCAGATCGTTACGACATGCATGACATGCGTCGTGCCACAGGAAAAAATAAACAAGCTGAATAGCAATAATATGCCTTTGAATTCGACTTGCTTACGCTTATAAACGAAATAAAGCAGCGCAACCGGAATTGAAAAATAAGCCAAGGCGATCACGATGTTCGCCGTTACAGTTAACCATAGCAAGCCGGGTTGCCACAGGAAGCAATTACCGTGCGGCATTAAATCTGCGCTGCCGAATAAAAATTTCATCAGTTCTTGCATAATGGCTATCCGTTTATTGATTTACCGAATCTTAGAAACAACATGATCGGCAATTTATTTTATTACGGTTATTAAGGTTTATTAATACGCCATTCTAAGCGAAGAATACCGGAAAGATAAGACAATAGTTGTCGGCAATAAATAGTTATTAAATGTCCCTATATGGGTTTAAGCCCGACTTATGCGATACCCTCGCACTTCAAATTTCTGTATTAGCGTATGGAGGCGCCGGGAGAAATCAAATCACACCGCTATCGAGTACCGGCGATACCCGGTAGCTGATGCCCGAACCCGAAAATTCGCCGCGCAATTTATCGAGCAGCTCGGCCAAGCCCTGCTCAGGCAGATACATTTGAAAACGGATTTTGCGTTGACGGCCGGTCACCTGCTCGGCCAAAGACAAACCGACGTTTCGGTGGTCGTGAGAATAGACCGGCAGACTGCTGAAACCGTGTTCGGATTCCAGCGTCAACAAACAATCGACGACTGCCTCTTCAAGATCCGGCGCAACATTCAATGTAACTAAAAACTCAGGGCTACTCATCGCTAAGCTCCTTTGCCATACCAAAACGTTGAAACAATATCGGCAATAAAAACAGCGTCAAAAAGGTCGATGACAACAAGCCGCCGATCACGACGATCGACAACGGCCGCTGAATTTCCGAACCCGGTCCAGTTGCGTACAACATCGGCAACAAACCGAATGCCGTCGTTGCTGCAGTCATCAAGACCGGCCGCAAACGTCGCATCGACCCGACTACGACAGCCTTCCCGACCGGCATGCCGGCTATGCATAATTGATTGAAATGGGTCACCATCACCACGCCGTTCAAGACCGCGATACCCAACAATGTAATAAAACCCACAGAAGCCGGTACCGATAAATATTCGCCGGACAACCACAACGCAATGACGCCGCCGATCATCGCTAGCGGAATATTCGACAATACCAAAGTCGCTTGACGGACCGAGCCGAAGGTCGCGAATAACAGCAAAAAAATCAGGATCAACGCAATCGGTACGACAATCGCCAACCTTGCAGCGGCCCGTTGCTGATTTTCAAATTGTCCGCCGAACTCGACCGAATAACTGGGCGGCAGTTCGACCTGTTGCGCAACCTGTATTCGCGCTTCGTCGACGAAACCGACTAAATCTCTGTTTTCGACATTGCTGCGAATGACTGCGAAGCGCTGAGTTTTCTCACGCTCAATCGACACCAGACCTTCGCTGCGATCGAGTTTTGCCAATGCCGACAGCGCGACATAGCCGCCTCCCGGCAACGCAATCGGTAAACTAGCGAAATTCGCCGAACTGCCAGCGCCGCGCAACAGTAGCGGCGTCCTTACTTGACCTTCCTGAACGATACCCAGCTTCAAACCTTCGATCTGCGCTCTCAACAGATTCTCGACCGCATCGATATCCAACCCAAAGCGTCCGATCGCCGCACGATCTAGCTTTAATTGTAAAAACTGCATGCCTTCGTTTTGTTTCAGAAAGACGTCGCTAGAACCTTTTAACCCCCTCAACACCGCTGCGATTTCCTCGGCTTTTCGATTCAAAACGGTCGAATCCGGGCCAAATAATTTGACCGCAACATCGCCTCGGGTCCCGGTCAGCATTTCCGACACGCGCATCTCGATCGGCTGCGTAAATCCGTAAGAAATGCCCGGAAGTTGATCGAGCACCTTGCGAATCTCGTCGATCAACAGTTCCTTACTTGCCATCCGCCATTGATCCTTGGGTTTTAAAATCAGAAACGTATCGGTCTCGTTCAAGCCCATCGGATCGAGACCGAGTTCGTCGGATCCGACCCTCGATATCGCTTCGGCAATTTCCGGTACTTTTTCCAGCAACGCTTTTTGCACGCGCCCGTCGAGCGTTACCGATTGTTCCAACGTGATTGACGGCAGCTTTTCCAACTGCACGATAATATCGCCTTCATCCATACTCGGCATGAAAGTACTGCCGATTCGGTTAAACAACAATAAAGCCAGCAGCAATAATCCGCCCGCGCCAAGAAACACCGATTTACCGTTATCCAAGCACCATAGCAATGCCGGCCGATAGGCTTTAAGCATTTGCCGAGGCAGCCAGGGCTCATTTTGCGATACCTGTTTCAACAAATAAGAAGCCAGCACCGGAATCACGGTCAGCGATAATATCAAGGAAGCGGCCAAGGCAAACACGATCGTGAGTGCAACCGGCGCGAATAATTTTCCCTCCAATCCTTGTAAGGTTAACAGCGGCACAAAGACGATGATGATAATCAATGCGCCCGAGGTAACCGACACAGCCACTTCACGGGTCGCCCGGTAGATCATATGCAATCGCGGGAGACGCTCGGCTTTTTCTTTGTGCGCCAATTGCGTGATAATATTTTCGACGACGACCACCGCCGCATCGACCAACATGCCGATCGCAATGACCAGTCCGCCGAGACTCATCAAATTAGCGGACATATCCATCGTTTTCATCATGATGAACGTAAACAATGCCGCCAATGGCAACACCAATGCTACGGTCAACGCGGCGCGCCAGTTACCGAGAAACAACACCAGCATCAACAACACCAATACGATTGCCTGAGTCAAGGCAGTAATCACTGTATCGACGGCTTGTCCGACTAATACCCCTCGGTTATAAAAAACGCCGATTTTCACGCCGTCCGGCAAGGTTTTTTTGATGCCGTTCAGTTTTTGTTCGACCAGATCGATCGTTTGCCGGGCATTCGCTCCGCGCAGACTTAATACCAAACCGGTAACCACCTCGCCTTCTCCGTTACGGCTAACTGCACCGTACCGGGTCAGTGCGCCGATACGAACCTCTGCAACATCCCCAATCGTAATCGGCATGCCGGAAACGGTATCGACCACTATCGCCCGCACATCCGATAATTTCTGAATGCGCCCTTCCGCGCGAACGATCAAGGTTTCCTCGCCTTCTTGCAGACGTCCCGCTCCGTCGTTGCGATTGTTGGTCTTCAAAACATCGATCAAACGGTCGGTCGTAATATTTCGGGCAGCCATTTTGAGCGAATCGGGCACGACTTCGAAACTCCGCACCGTACCGCCCAGCGAATTGACATCGGCGACGCCCGGCACGGTTCGTAGTGCCGGGCGAATCACCCAATCCAATAGGGTACGTAGCTCCATCTGATCCAAGCCTCCACCCGATACGGTAAACATGAACATCTCGCCCAAAGGCGTTGTCATCGGCGCAATCCCCCCTTCAATGCCCTCCGGCAAGTCTGCCCACAAGGTATTCAAGCGTTCGGCGATTTGCTGGCGCGCCCAATAAATATCGGTACCTTCCTCGAAATCGATCGTGATATCGGTTAGCGCATACTTAGCGATCGAGCGCAGCATCGTTTGATTGGGAATACCCAGCAGCTCGACTTCGATCGGTGCGGTAATCCGTGTCTCGACTTCTTCCGGCGTCATACCCGGCGCTTTGACGATCACCTTGACTTGAGTCGGCGAGACTTCCGGAAACGCATCGATCGGTATCCGTTGCCATGCATACCAGCCGCCGCCTGCCAGCAACAGCACAAACAAAACAATCAATATCCGCTGAGCCAGTGCGAATCGAATCAAGTGACCCATCACTCAGCGCTCCCGGACTCCAGCCAAAGCGCTTTCAATGCCGCGGCGCCGCGCACCGCGACCGTTTCGCTACCGTCCAACTCACCTACGATAAAGACTGCATCTTCGTGCCGGCCGATAACTTCGGCCGGCTTAACCTCAAAGCCCTGTCCTGTCCGCACGAATACATAATCCCGCCCTTCGCTTTGCACCAACGCCGATTGCGGCAACTTAAACGCAGCAGTCTCAATACGCTTGATCGCTAAAGCATTGACTGTCTGTCCCGGCCGCAGCTCGGCTTGAGGTCCCGCTAATACGGCGCGCGCGAGCACCGATTGAGTCTGTTTATCGACATGCCGGCCCAGCAAAACAATCTCGGCGATAGCTTCTGTACCGGCGACTTTAACCTTGTCTCCGACCGTCAAGACATCGATACGATCCTGAGCGACCGACAGCTCCAGCCAAAGTTGTTCGAGATTCGCGATGCGGAACAACGGTGTGTTCGCGGTTAGACGTTCACCAACCGAAGCGCTACGCTGCAGTATCGTGCCGCCGATCGGAGCGCTAATTTCCAGTAGACTGTTCAACCGTCTTGATGCAAGCAATTGCCCGGCCTCCGTTTCGGTCATACCGGTAATCAATAACATTTGTTTGGCCTCTTGCGCCTTAGCTTTGGCGACGTTGAAGCGGCTAAGCGTTTCCTCCCATCGGCTCTGCGGAATAATGCCTTCCTTCTGTAATTTCCGGTCGCGCCGATAGACCGCCTCGGCTAATTGCGCTTCGCTGGCCCGTTTCAGATAGTCGCGCTGTAACGCCAAGAGTTCAGGACTGTTCAATTGAGCCAATACTTGACCTTGCTGAACGGCATCGCCATCTGCGACATGAATGCGGCTCACCATCCCCGCTACGGTCGTACTGACGATTTGTTCATTTTCCGGCGGAACGATCACACGAGCCGATGCAGTCAGAAGCGGTATTTCGTCGGCCTTTTCCAAGGCGGCGAGTTTAATATCCAAGTTGTCGATCTGCTCGTTGCTCAGATCGAGAACGGACTGTGCCGATACCGGCGAACAATGATTCTCCTGCGCCGTATCCGCTCCGACAACCTCGCACGCGTTTGCCGCCCAACTATTATTTGAGGCCTGTAAAACAAACAGACCGGCCCATACTGATAACAAGATTCGTTTCATGGCAACACTCCAACGGCCTGATTGTATAGTGCGATATCCCTTTGCAAGATCACCGAACGTTCTTTGGCGTTGAGGATGGCTTGTTGGGTTCTGGCACGGATTCTTAATAATTCGATCAGATTGATTTCACCGACCGAGAAACTTAATTCGGTCATATCCAAATGTTCTTCCGCCAGTTGCTTCATTTCATCGGCGGTTGCCTGTTCGGCGCGGTTGACTTCCAAAGCATGCTCGGCTTCGTGATAGGCGAGTTTCAAATCTCTAAACAGTTGCTCACGTTCGGCGATCAGACGATTTAACTCGACATTGACTGCGGCAATTTTCGGCGCCTGATGCGCGCTGCCGCCGAACGGTACCGAAATACCGACACCGAAACTTTCGGTATAGTTACTGCGCGGGTCGTTGTTGCCCCGATCGCTGTTGATGCCGACAGAAACCTGAGTTTGACCCGAGCCGGTCAAACGTATCGCTTCGAGTTCGGCTTGTTTACGGGCTATTTGACTGTTGAGCGCGGCCAAGGCGGGATGCTGCTGTTCGATTGTTTTCAGCGCAACCAAGGGTTCATGGAATTCGGCCGGAATCTTTTCGGTCCGCGTCAAATTCGTATAGCGCTTTCGGGCATGCATGACTTCCGATTCCGCCAGGGTCAACACCGACCGTTTCTGCAACAATTCGCTTTGCGCGAGCAATAAATCGGCCCGGGCCAAGTCACCCAATTCATAAAGCCGCTTGACCTTGCCGACCAATTTTTCGGTTAATTCATAATCGGTTTTTGCCTGGTCTTGACGCACTTCGGTCAATGCGATATCCCATAAGGCCGACCTAACTAATCCAGCGACACGCAATTTGAACGCCCGGCTTTGCGATTGCCTGCTGTCATCGGCACGTTGAGCAATATTTTGTTCGGCATCGCGTTGCCCGAAGTTCCACAAGGGCACGCTTACTACTGCATCGAGAATATGCAAGGTACCGCTGGTCGCTTCCAAAAAAAACAAATCTGCAGTAGCAGGTCCTGCTATCCAACTTTGCCCGCGCTCAGCAAGTGCTTTCGCTTCGTCTTCCAACGCTTTGAGCCATGCGGCATCGGGATAATGTTCGGCAGTGGTATCGATCAAACCGGCCAAAGTCATGGTCGGCTCGACCTCTATTGGATCGAAATGATCGACGATCATTTCGCTGTCTGCCCATACAACGAATGTCGACAGCAGGCAGCAACACAGCAAAGCGCCTTTTAAAGGCTTGAGGGGAATCATATTGAGCTCCGCAATATGCGGCAGCAGGGCCGCAACTGAAACAACGAGTCGGATATTCAGCGAATCCGACGGTCTATAAACTGTTTACAGTTGCACGGGTGGTGCACGGGGCGCTTGAGGTGAGGAAGAGGTTCGGCCGGAAAGCACATTCGGCGGTGGAGAAAACGCAACTTCGAAACCGAGACATTCATCCGGTTCGGGAAACACGAAAGCAACGAACACTACGGCAAAAGGGAGCCAATCGGACAGCAGCGTCGTTTCGGTTTCAATGCCTTGATCCAAATCGATCACGGACGCGTCGAACAATGCCAATGCATCGTCGTCGTTCGCGGCGTTGAATTGCTCAAAGCCGGGCATGTGCACGCCGTCCGACAACTCGTCGACCATCGGATGCGCATGCACCAACGGCGCGATCGATTGCAGGATCACGAGAAAAATGACTAAGGCTGTTTTGAAGGGCGTCGACATGGGGCTTATGCTATGCCAAATAGTGATTGGTGGCAATAAAAAACAGGCGTGTATCAATCAATGCGGTTCGTTCCTAACCGCGTCCTACCGTGACTATGCTGCAATACCCTCAACAATCAGATGATTAACGTCAGTGCGCTGGCTTGCATGCTCAAATGTCATTGCACAGACGTTGCCTTGTGCATCAACGTCAATGATGGTGTTTTCATCCAAATCCTTGGATTCCACTATCCCGCTGCTGCGGAACTCGATGTATAGGGTGTCGGTATCTTCGAAATAGGCTGACTTTCATGGTTTATACCCTCTATCGATAAATGCGTTATGTACGGTTTCCCCATCCGGCAACAGGATTACCCGCGGATACCGGCCTCCCATTTCTTCAATTCTTGCCCATCGCCTTATTCTGCCATCGAACTGTATGTGCTCATTTTCAGGAAACCGGACAACGTATTGAATCCATTCGTCCTTGATAATCTCTCGATCCGGTCTCATACGGGTTGTCAGGAAGTATTTTGTTGTCTTCACTGCTCTTCTTTTTCAGCTCTGTATGTTTGATTATGCTGAGCTATACCCACGCACCTCAAATTTCGTTGTTGACGCGTGGAGGTGCGGGGTGTTCGGCAAAGGCTTTGACAGCAGGGATGCTGTCACAGAGCCTACATGGACGTATTCACGGCGTCCTTTGACGGGCACCCCGACGCCGAAATTTGACTAACAAAGGGTATACAATCCCCTTTTTAGACCAAAAACCTACACATCCAAATTCGTCACATCCAGCGCATTCTTGACGATGAAATCCCGGCGCGGTTCGACGATGTCGCCCATCAGGGTCGTGAAGATTTCGTCGGCGGCGATTGCGTCTTCGATGCGGACTTGCAGCATGCGGCGGCTGTTGGCGTCGAGCGTGGTTTCCCAGAGCTGTTCCGGGTTCATTTCGCCTAGTCCTTTGTAACGCTGGATGTGTTGGCCTTTTTTGACTTCTTTCATCATCCACTCGAATGCTTGTTTGAAATTTTCGATAGGCTGCTGGCGTTCGCCCATCCGGATAGTGGACTGTTCGCCGAACATACCGACCGTGTCCTCGGCGTATTGTGCGATTTTCTGATAATCCTTGCTGTCGAAAAACGACGCTTGCAGCATAAAGGTTTTGGTATTGCCGTGATGGCGCTTGTTGACCGTTAGAGTGTAATCGCCGGCCGACATATAATCGAGCTCAAGTGTGAATTCCATTTTGCTTTGCGGTTTGTACAAGCGTTCGGCCAATTGGCTCACCCATACCCCTAAGCGTTCCTTGTCTTGTTTGACTTCGTCGGTCACGCGTTCCATGTAAACCAGTTGTTCCAAAAACGTATCGTCGTAGCGACTGGTCAAGCGGGTGATGACGGCCAATACTTCGGTGTATTCCTTCGCCAGTTTCTCTAAGCCTTGGCCTTGTATCGGTGGGGCGGTTTCATCGGTGTGCAGCACCGCTTTGTCGAGCGCCAATTGGATCAAATAATCGTTCAATTGCGCATCGTCTTTTACGTAATGCTCCTGCTTGCCCTTCTTGACTTTATACAACGGCGGTTGGGCAATATAGATATAACCCTTTTCGATGATTTCCGGTAATTGCCGGTAAAAGAATGTCAATAGCAAGGTGCGGATGTGCGATCCGTCGACGTCGGCGTCGGTCATGATGATGATCCGGTGATAACGAAGTTTGGCAAGGTTATATTCGTCCTTGCCTATACCGCAACCAAGCGCGGTGATCAAGGTGCCGACTTCTTCTGACGAGATCATTTTGTCGAAGCGGGCTTTCTCGACATTCAAGATTTTACCCTTAAGCGGCAGAATGGCTTGCGTGCGACGATCGCGGCCTTGTTTCGCCGAACCGCCCGCCGAGTCACCCTCGACAATAAACAATTCGGACAGAGCCGGATCTTTTTCCTGACAATCGGCCAATTTACCGGGTAACCCGGCGATATCCAGCGTGGTTTTACGGCGTGTCATTTCTCGTGCTTTACGGGCCGCTTCTCTGGCTCGGGCCGCATCGATGATTTTATTGACGATCGCTTTTGCGATTTGCGGTTTTTCCAATAAAAACTCCTGCAATTTCTCGTTCATCGTCGATTCGACCAGGGGTTTTACTTCCGATGAAACTAGTTTATCTTTCGTCTGTGAGGAAAACTTCGGGTCGGGGACTTTGACTGAAAGCACTGCCGTTAACCCTTCCCTTGCATCGTCGCCGATCGTCGAGACCTTTTCTTTTTTTGCTAAACCGTTGCTTTCGATGTATTGGTTGATGGTACGAGTCAACGCTCCTCTAAATCCGGCTAAATGCGTGCCGCCGTCGCGTTGCGGAATATTATTGGTGTAACAAAAAATGTTTTCCTGGTACGAATCGTTCCACTGCATCGCCACTTCGACGGTCACACCCTCTTTTTCGGCGCTAAAGTGAAACACTTCGGGAAATAACGGCGTTTTATTTTTATTTAAATGTTCCACGAAAGCGCTGATGCCGCCCTCGAATTCGTAGACATCTTGTTTATTGCTGCGTTCGTCTTCCAGGCAAATTCTGACTCCGGAATTTAAAAAAGATAGTTCTCTGAGTCTTTTCGCCAAGATATCGTAGTGAAACTCGACATCGCCAAAGGTCTGATCGCTCGGTTTAAAATTAATTTTGGTTCCGCTGCCCTCGGTAGGTCCGATTTCCGCCAATGGTGCTTGCGGTTCGCCCATTAAGTATTTTTGTTTATAGAGCTTGCCGTTTTTCCTAATTTCCAGGTTAAGTTCTTCAGACAGTGCATTGACAACGGAAACACCGACACCGTGCAATCCGCCAGAAACCTTATACGCATTATCGTCAAACTTACCGCCAGCATGCAGCACCGTCATGATAACTTCCGCAGCGGAACGTCCTTCTTCTTTATGAATATCAACGGGAATCCCTCTTCCATCGTCGGATACCGTAACCGAACCATCATTATGAATGATAACCCTGACTTCTTTGCAGTACCCGGCTAAGGCTTCATCGATCGAGTTATCAACCACTTCGAAAACCATATGATGTAGACCGGTTCCGTCATCGGTATCGCCGATATACATCCCAGGCCTTTTTCTGACCGCATCCAATCCTTTCAGCACCTGAATATTCGTACTATCGTACTGCTTAATATTTTCGCTCATGTGTGTTCACTACCTTCTCAATGTACCAATGTTTCACGTGAAACATTACGCTTGTTTAATTTCACCATGTTCCACGTGGAACATTTTATAGTTATTAAGTTTACTCAAATCACCATACTCAGACAGCTCAGTGGCCGTGATAAAAACCTGAACATCCATTGCTTGTAAATATTCTATTAACAGCGCTCTTTTGGTTGTATCCAATTCAGCAGTAAAATCATCGATTAAAACACAGACATTGTTACTCTGATGTGTCGACAATAATTGTACTTGCGCAAGCTTTAAACATAGAACTAACAATTTCAATTGTCCGCGTGATACAAAGTCCTTGGCGAGTCGATTGTTAACCGAAACAATGAAGTCGGCACGATGCGGACCACTATGCGTCATTTTATAGCGTAGATCACGATCGAGGTCATCATCCAAGGATTGGCGAAAGCCTTTACCGCTATCCCAACCCGATAAATAATCGAATTGAACAGTTTCACATCCTAAAAATCGACTGACAAATTCTTGAAAAACCGGCTCAAGCCTTTGTAAATAGGCTCGCCTATATTGATCGACTATTGTACCGTAATTAACCATTTCATTATTCCAGACTTGGATGGAATGCGTTTGCTTTAGTTTGATTAAGGCATTACGTTGATTCAATGCGGTTTTGTACTGCCGCCAAGCCAAGAGAAATTGTTCGTTTTCATTGAAAGTCCCCCAATCGATAAATTCTCTTCTAATTTGGGGCCCGGTATCCAATAGACGATAAGATTTAGGCTCAATCAATTGAATAGGTAAGGCATAAGCAAGCAAATGCCGGGGTTGGTTAGGTAATTGCTGAATTCGGATTTCAGAAACCTTCCCATCGAATTGTACGCCTAGTTGGCAACTGCTGCGCCCGCCCTGTTGCAACACTTTGCCCGATACGATTAAATCGTTTCGATCAAAGTTTACGACTTGTTTGATATGTGTGGTTCTAAAAGAACGTGCCCGGCCAAGAATGAATATCGCTTCAAGGACAGAACTCTTACCGCTTGCATTAGCCCCGTAAATTAAATTGAGTCCGGGCGATGGTTGCAGACTGGCTTGCCGAATATTTCTAACATTAAAAATGTCGAGCTTTTGTAAACTCATCGTTTATTAGTTGCTAGTCAAAAAAAGCACGCGGTTAACACCGGTTAGATGAACAACAAGCTCGTTTTTTTGTTGCTTCCACATTTAATAATGACTGCGATTTAGAAATTTCAGGAAGTTAGTGAAAAGTTGACCTTAACGTTCATGAAAGCCAGGTCATCGCCCCGGAAAATGAAAGCTCTGGGTAGCTGAGGGTGCGGTCACTCGACCGACAGGACACCGTGAATACGTCCGTGTAGGCTTGACGGCGGCTATCCTTGCCGCCGACGCCTGTCGGACGAGAAACCGCCCCTCTTCGCAACCGGCATTGTTTTTCATATCGAAAAATTAGATAAAGAGTCTCAATCTACGAACTTTCACAGTAAAAAAAGCATGTCGAGGCAATAACTGATTCATTTGACTTCAAAGGCTTCATTTTTCCATTGATAAAGCTCCCCAAAATTGCATAAAGCAAAGATCATAGACGCATCGGCATCACGATGAATCGATAAGACCTAGTTTCCGGTTCGTCAATGATGCAGCAACTGGAATTACTTGCAATCGTCAACTCTGAAATTTCCGAATCGATATTAGAAATGGCATCAAGCACATATTGCACATTAAACGCAATCGAAAGCGGTTCGCCGACATAATCGGTAACAATTTCTTCTTCGGCTTCTTCGTGTTCAGGATTGTGCGCACTGATTTTCAGCGAATCCGAAGAAAGGTCGAAAGTCACACCTTTGTATTTTTCATTCGATAAAATCGCCACTCGAGTCAATGCATCTTTTAATAACTGACGTTGAATATGAATCGGCGTTAGAAAATCTTGATGAAAGACACGGTTAAAATCGGGGTATTTGGCATCGACCAATTTAGCTGAAAAGATCGTATTGTTGATCGTAACCCTTATGTTATTACTGGAAAATTCAATAGCAAGTTGAATTTGAGGATCATCCAATAAACGCACCAATTCCATGACCCCTTTTCTGGGCAAAATGATACGCGCTTCATATCCGGCTGGATTTGCTAAGTTGTCTTCGAAAACCGATAAACGATGTCCATCGGATGCCACGAGTTTGATACGCGAATTGGAAATGTTGAGTAATAAACCGTTCAGATAATAACGGACATCCTGAGACGCCATACAAAAAACGGTTTTCTCAAGCGCTTTTTTAAAAAGCCCTGCATTGATGGTAAACCTATGATCTAACTCGGTTTCTGAAAATTCCGGATAATTTTCGGCAGGCAGTGTACTTAAAATAAAGCGGCTACGTCCCGAGAGCACCTTAACTTTGTCGTCGGCGACTTCTAATTTGATATCGGCACCGGTCGGCAGCAAGCGGCAAATATCGAGAAACTTTCGGGCGGGTAAAGTAATTTCGGCAAAAGTCGTATTTTCTATCGCAATTTCGGTAACGATTTGAACTTCAAGATCAGTACCGGTCATTACCAAGGTGTTTTCACGAAAAACCATCAGCACATTCGACAAAATCGGCATGGTTTGTCTTTTTTCAATCACACTGACAATTTGCTGCAATGGAACCAATAGCTGTTCTCTATTAATAATATATTTCATATAAGATATTTATTTATATTTACTATTAGCCTATAAAAAAAGCGTGATAAGTCATTTTTTATTTTATTTATCAATAGCTTATGAACTGTAAAACCGGCGTTTAAAGCTGTGGATAAGCGCTTGATAAAAAGAGGATAACTCTCCTTCTCTGCTAAAGACTATAGTTATCCACAAGTTAAACACCGTTAATGCGACAATGTTCTCAACAGGTTTAAATAATCTTCCTCAAGCTTTACATCCGAATCACGTAAAGAAGCAATGCGTTTACAAGCATTAATAACCGTGGTGTGATCGCGTCCACCGAATGCTTCGCCGATTTCCGGAAAACTGTGCGAAGTTAATTCACGAGCTAGACACATAGCAATTTGCCGTGGTCGGGTAATGGATTGCCTGCGATTTTTCGACGATAAATCTGCAACCCGGATTTTAAAATATTCGGCAACGGTTTTTTGGATGTTATCGATATTGACGAGCTTATCTTGCAATGAAATCAGATCGTGCAATGCTTCTTTGGTAAATTCGGTGGTAATTTCACGTCCGGTAAATTGCGCATTGGCAATAACTCGTCGTAATGCGCCTTCGAGATCTCGTACATTCGAAGGGATCCTTTTACCGATAAAAAATGCGACTTCCTGAGGTAGATCGACACCCGCCATCATTGCTTTTTTCATTAAAATAGCGGCACGGGTTTCAAGGTCCGGGGGTTCGATTGCAACCGGTAATCCCCAACCGAAGCGCGATTTCAAACGGTCTTCCAAACCGACGATTTCTTTCGGGTATTTATCGCAGGTTAAAACGACCTGGTGTTTTTTTTCCAACAACGTGTTGAAGGTATGGAAAAACTCTTCTTGAGAGCGTTCCTTGCCGGCAAAGAATTGAATATCGTCAATCAGCAATGTATCGACGCCTCGATAATATTCCTTGAAAGTATCGATCGCATTTTGTTGTAAAGCCTTGACCATATCCTGCACGAATTTTTCGGAATGCAGATAAACGATTTTCGCGGACGGATTATGTTGCAGGATCGCATTACCGATCGCATGCATCAGATGCGTTTTACCTAAACCGGAGGCGCCGTAAATTAATAACGGATTGTATGCCTTGCCAATATTTTCGGAGACTTGAATAGAGGCCGCTTTTGCTAGTTGGTTGGATTTACCTTCGACAAAGTTATCGAAAATGAATGCTCTATTAAGAAAGTTAGGGCGTGATTTTTTGGAATCGGGGGCTTTGGTATGCTGCGGTGCAGGAGCCGGTATGGCTTTCTTAGAGCCGATGTCCAATTGTAAACTTAAGGAACCGTTGGATAATTGCTGTATCGCTTCTTCCAGTTTGGCGAAATGATGTTCTTTTACCCAATCCAGCACAAACCGGTTCGGCGCTAATAACTTGATTTGTCCATCGGTTTCGATTGCCTGCAAAGGTCTAATCCAGGTGCTGAATTCCGAGGAAGAAATTTCATTTTCAAGTTTAGCGAGACAGTTGTTCCAGAGTGCACTCATTATTTAAGAAGGTAGCGAAGAGTAAATAGATGATATTATAAAAAAATTATGCCACTATACAGCAATCAAATCAGTGCCGGCATAATTGACATAAACCGGCGTTTATTCTATCATCCCGGATCTTTTTTATCCGTTTTTGTTAACAATCATCTGAACCAGGATTTAAGGCCATGAAAAGAACCTATCAACCCAGTAAAATTAAACGCGTAAGAACTCACGGCTTTCGTGCCAGAATGGCGACCAAAGGCGGCCGTAAAGTCCTTAACGCCCGCAGAGCCAAGGGCCGTGCCAAGCTAACAGTCTAATTGATTGACGAACAAGGTATTTAGTTTCCCGCCGCAGTTAAGGTTAAGGAAGCCTTCTGAATATAAAAAAGTCTTTACCGGACCGGTAAAATCGAGTGATGCGTATTTCACATTACTGGCAGTTAGGAATGAGTTAGATCATCCTCGACTAGGTCTGGCAATTGCGAAAAAAATCATTAAAAAGGCTGTGGACAGAAATATGCTCAAAAGGACTGCCAGGGAAAGCTTTAGACTACAACAACACGAATTGATCAATATTGATGTTGTTGTTATGGCCCGAAAAGATGCACTCAATGCATCACCGGAACAATTACAAAAGTCATTGGCAAGGCATTGGCTTAGGTTGGTAAACCGATGCGAGTCTTACTCATAGCAATTATAAAGTTATACCAATACTTTATAAGTCCATTGTTAGGTAAAAACTGTCGTTTTTATCCCAGCTGCTCCTGCTATGCCTTAGAGGCGCTCCATAAACATGGAGCCGCCCAGGGCACCTATCTTACAGTCCGAAGAGTATTAAAGTGTCACCCTTTTCACGAAGGCGGGCTTGATCCTGTTCCAGAAAAAATTTGGTAAAAAGAATGGATAACATTAGATTTATATTAGTCGTTACATTTGCAATGCTGCTTTATATGCTCTATGACGCATGGCAAATCGATTACGGTCCGAAACGCGAAATTTCCGTCGCACAACAAATGCCGCAAGACCTTAAGGAAGACTTGCCCACGGCAACCGGCGGCGAACCGCAACCCGAATCACGCGCTGAAGCAAAACCCATAGTTACTGAGGTGACTGAATCGGGCGCTATTATTAGCGTAACAACCGATGTTCTGGCCTTGGAAATCGACCCCAAAGGCGGCACGATTCGTAACCTGGATTTGCTGAAATACCCTCGTGAAAAAGAAAACACCGCCGTTGAATGGGTTTGGAATCTGTTCGGCTTTTCGAAACCGGAAAAAGACCTTAGTCCGATCCGCTTATTCGATAGCAACCCGGAAAGATTATTTCTAGCACAAAGCGGTTTGATTGCCGCAGAGGGTTCGGCAAATGCTCCTACTCACCATACCGTATTTAACTTTGAAAAAGATCAATACCTTTTAGGTGACGATCAAGACACCATCACTGTACCGTTGACATGGACCGATAATCAAGGGTTGACTGTCACTAAAACACTCACCTTTAAACGCGGCAGTTATACCATTGGAGTCAATCAAACCGTCTCTAACGATTCGACGCAACCTTGGACCGGTCGGCAATATAAGCAATTGTTAAGAGTTCCGTATAAAGAAGAGGCGGGGCATACTTTTATCAGAACCTATGCCGGCGGCGTCGTTTATACAGAAGAGAATAAATATCAAAAAGTCAGTTTCGACGACATGGCGAGCGACAAGCTGAATGTCAAAACGACAGGCGGCTGGAGTGCGATGATCCAGCATTACTTTGCAGCGGCATGGATTCCGCCCAAAGACCAGGAAAATACGTTTTATACCAAAGACCTTAAAGATTGGCGTTATGTAATCGGTTCCTATTCTCCAGCGTTTACGGTCGAGCCGAATTCCGACATGGAGTTTAGCGCACAATTGTTTGCCGGCCCTAAAATACAGCCGATGATGGAAGAAATCGCCAAAGGTTTGGAACTAACCGTCGATTACGCTTGGTTAACGATCATTGCCAAGCCGATTTACTGGTTACTGAATCAAATTCATGGCTTTGTCGGCAACTGGGGTTTGTCTATTATCGGTGTGACCTTATTTATTAAACTGCTGTTCTTTAAACTTTCGCAAACCAGTTTTCGTTCGATGGCGAAAATGCGCAAGATTCAGCCGCGTCTGAAAGAACTGCAAGAACGTTTTGCCGATGACAGACAGCGTTTCAACAAAGAAATGATGGATATGTATAAACGGGAGAAAGTGAATCCCTTAGGCGGCTGCTTGCCGATATTGGTGCAGATTCCGGTCTTTATTTCTTTGTATTGGGTATTGGTCGAAACCGTTGAATTGCGTCAAGCTCCGTTTGCCTTGTGGATGCAGGATCTATCGGCGCAAGACCCGTTTTTTATCTTGCCGATCCTGATGGGCATTACGATGAAAATTCAACAAAGTTTAAATCCTGCCCCGATCGATCCGTTGCAAGCGAAAATCATGAAAATGTTTCCGATCGTGTTTACGGTATTCTTTCTATTCTTCCCGGCCGGTTTGGTCTTGTACTGGGTGGTCAACAATACGCTGTCGATCATCCAACAATGGTACATCACTAAAAACTTGGAAGATGCTAAGTAAAACCTGAGTGGACATCGGTACCAACGATACCATTGCCGCGATTGCCACGCCGCCCGGAAACGGCGGCGTCGGCATTGTACGGATATCGGGACCGGCGGTTTCTATTATTGCCGCTAAATTAACCGATCGTCCGTTACCGCCAAGATATGCCGTATTGACACCGTTTATCGATAGCGACGGTTCAGTCATCGATACCGGCATTGCCATCTACTTCCCTTCTCCGGCTTCCTATACCGGGGAAGATATCCTTGAACTGCAAGGACACGGCGGTTCGATCATTCTCGATATACTTCTCAAGCGCGTCTTATCGCTTGGCGCCCGCCTTGCACGACCCGGCGAATTCACCGAGCGCGCATTTCTTAACGGTAAGATTGACTTAGCACAAGCCGAAGCCGTTGCCGACTTGATAGAAAGCAGCACCGAACAATCGGCGCGTTCCGCACAACAATCGATGCAGGGTGCTTTCTCGAAACAAATCAATGAATTGGTTGAAGAACTGACCGAACTCAGAATCTATGTTGAAGCAGCCATAGACTTCGTCGATGAAGAAATCGATTTTCTCGGTGACGGAGTGGTACAAAATCGTATCGACCGATTAGCGGAAAAACTTCGAACTATATTGGCAACTGCACAACAAGGCTGCTTGCTTCGCGACGGAATGACGATCGTACTGGCCGGTAAACCCAATGCCGGTAAATCCAGTTTATTGAACGCCTTGGCCGGACATGACGCAGCGATTGTTACCGACATCGCCGGCACCACACGCGACGTGTTGAAAGAACGCATACAAATCGACGGCATGCCGCTGCATATCATTGATACGGCAGGTTTACGAGACAGCGACAATGCCGTTGAAAAAGAAGGCATACGTAGGGCTCGAGAGGAAATGAAGCGGGCTGATAAAGTCTTATTGATGATCGATGCCACAGATCCCGAGCATCAATCAATACTCGAGAACCTCCCCGAACATGTACCTATCACCAAAATCTACAATAAAATCGATCTAATCGGCATTAAACCTGAGATTCGCGAATCCGAACAAGGCACACAGATCTATTTGTCCGTCAAAAAAGAACAAGGCCTTGATCTTCTCAAACAGTATTTGAAAAACAGCGTCGGTTATCAATCCGAAACCGATAATGTTTTTATTGCTCGTAGACGGCATATCGAAGCATTACAAAAGGGTTTGATATTCGTTCAGAGTTCTCAAGAACAATTACAAAACCATCAAGCCGGTGAATTAGTGGCCGAGGATCTAAGACAAGCGCAACATTGTCTCGGTGAAATTACCGGTGCTGTTTCGTCCGATGATCTTTTAGGTCTGATCTTTTCCAGCTTTTGTATAGGAAAATAACCCGCGAATTAACACCAAACCGAGACCCAAACAACAAAGAACAAATAATTTAAATTCAATGATTAGCGGCTAAAGTACCGCTATATTTTTTTAGCCGTTTATGTCTTTTCTTTTGTGATTTTACACCTATACTACCCCAAGCAAAAAAGGGGTAAAGGAGGGGTAAAAATTGAAAGTTTCACTCGAAAAAAGAACGAACGCTAAAGGCGATAAGCTAAACTTGCGGCTTGTGTACTGGTACGACAGCGAAACAATTTTAAAGAAATAGCACGACACGTTAATATAAAAACGCAGGAGGGATGCCGGAGAGGCTGAACGGCCCTGACTCGAAATCAGTGGGGGGCGCAAGTCCCACGAGGGTTCAAATCCCTCTCCCTCCGCCATATCAACATTTCATGGCAACTTTTAGTGTTTTTAAAGATTGATACTAAAGGCATTTTATTAAACATTCCGTTCATTAAATCCTTTTAAGTTTGCACAATAAGACGGTATCTTTGACGGTATACCGTCAACGAAAAAAAGATATACCGTCAAATGACTCTCAGTGTTAAAGATCTACGCGATGCGGAGCCGCGCGACAAGCAATATAAGCTGACCGACCGCGAAGGCCTCTATGTGCTTGTGCATCCCAATGGTGGAAAATATTTCCGCTACGATTACCGCTTTGGCGGAAAACGAAAGACGCTTGCACTGGGCACCTTTCCTGAAACCTCATTGAGGTAGGCTAGAGACGCACTGCACGAAGCAAAGCAACAAGTAAAAAGTGGCATCTATCCTGCCTTATCCAGGAGAACTGATTATGAAATGCTATGCCGAGCAAGAAGGTGATTGCTGGGTGGCCGTATGCTTAAATTTCAACCTGGCCGCTCAAGGTGATACATACGAGGAAGCTAAAACCAAACTCGAATCGATGATCCGTGAATACGTTCATGACGCCCTGATCGGCGACGACAAACCTTATGCCGCGCAATTACTCTCGAGAAGCGCACCGCTATCGCTCTGGCTTAGATATCAAATCATTCGGCTAAAAATAGCGCTTTACCATACCCACCAAAAAATATTCGATGAGACCCTACCGCTACCAGGGTAAACGCATTAAAACTACATATAAAATCAAATGGTTATAATGCGTAGTATTTTCAGTAATTTCATAGCGGCAGCCTTTATTGCCACAAAATAAAAAACTAACAAATAAAATATTCTGCAAGCTTAGGTTGAATAGTCATAACATATTGATATGGCATTTATTTTAATGCGTTTGCCCTGCTACCGCTACGCCCTGCATGAGCAGTCAATACCCTCCGCTAACCTGCAAAGAGGTTAAAAAGATCCTGGCATACCTGGGATTCGTTGCCAGACCGCAAAAAGGCAAATCACACGAGCAATGGGTAAAAGAACACGATGCCACCCTGTACAAAGTTACCGTCGATTGCCCAACAAAGTCCCCTTTTACACAAACGCTCATCAAAAGCATGGCCGCCCAAGCCGGCATGACCAAAAAAGAGTTTTACCGCATCTTCAGGTTAATTAAATACCCCCGAACAGCCGGCACTGATCACAAAATTGGTTGCTCGACACCCGATACCTTTTATCCTAAAAAGAGCAGTTGGTAAGTGTTGTAGACCGTTCGTGCTGAGCCAAGTCGAAGCATGAAGGGTCTACAACACTTACACCGGATTGGTGAAGCCTCAAACTACCGTACACCCTTCGACAGGGCTCAGGGCGAACGGTAGTTTGAGGCTCTCAACTGCTCTTTTTAGGTTTATGGTCCGGAAATGCCGGACCATAAAACGAACATCATCGTTCTCAACATCGTCGTCTTGAATAGATCCACATACAGTGAAGGCAATTCCGGCTTCAATTTTTCGGCAAAATAGGCCCCTCTCGCCAAAAACAAAAAAATAAACCCTATATATAATATTTTTGTGTTCCACCCCTCCGCCAGATTAACATTCGCTCGCTGAAAATCGTGGAAACGGAGCGTTAGCGAAGTGAAGATTTTTAGTCCCCGATAGCCGTAGCGCCGGGTGTTTTGCCGGAGTCTGCGCGAATAGCGCAGGCGGAGGCAAAATACAAGGCATCGCGACACGGCGTAAAGCCATTTGTGGGAGTGCTACGGAGCCGCATCGAGTATGCGATGATGTGGCGTAGTGGCACGGACGCAGGGCGAATCGGGGCCGCCGAAGGCAATAATCGCCAAGTCATTTTTCGCTGCTGAAATCGGACGGACCCCATTTCAGCTTTCGCGAAAAATCTTGGCGCGCTTGTTTACTCCCTTTATACCCAAATATCGGCTAATTTTATGAAGTTATGGGGTGTGGCTAGCGAGGATGTCGGAAGCAGGAAGCTGCGGTCAAGCCCCCAGAGATGGGTTAACGGCGGTCCTTGCTAGTCACATCCCATACCTTTTATTCTTAGACGGTTTTTCATTCAAAAGGAAGTATCTTAAATATCTTGGATTAAAGCCATAAAAAAAGGGCGCTAAAAAACGCCCTTTTTATCAGCTTATAATTTAAATAATTAAATCAAGCCTGGTAATTCGCCGTACTGTTTCAAAGCGCTTTGCAGAGCTGCATCTACACCATCTAAAGATCCTTTTTTAGCGGCATTGCGAGCTTTTTTCAGCTCACCATTCGCGCGTGCGCGAGCAACGTCAACTTTGTCATTGGCATTGATTTCTTTGCTCATATCCAGAGCATCTTTGACTAAAACAGCAACTTCATCAGCGGAAGAACCGGCTGCAACTGCATCGATCGCAGCTTGAATTTTTTCGGAAGTCAATTTGATTGCTTCTACAGGCGCATATGAAATTCTGCCTGGATCGCTTTCAGCCATTACAGGGGTAGCAATAGCACCCATAGAGCTAGCAATAGCCAGAGATAACAATACCTTTCTTAAAAATTTCATGTCTAACTTGTCCTCATGTTGTCATAGTAACTATTATTCAGCAATGCAGCAGAAATTCCATCAAATTAAAGCTACTTAGCGTTGTCCATTCTAACGTAGATTGCCGCAATATCAAACTCAAAGTTAAAAACAATGCTTATAAATTCAACCAAGTATATTTGTAGGGTACTGTTAATGCTTGGCTTAGAAAGATTACATTGTAAATTCAATCCTCGTCGCGTTTGCAAGTAACATGTGCTTGACCGTTATCATAAACTTCGATTTGTACGTAAATAGGAGAACAGCAAACCGAGCAGTCTTCGTAATAACACTGTGAACCGGAAGGGATATCCAGCAATAAAGAAATCGTTTCACCGCAGTAAGGACATTGAATCGATATTTCTTCTAAATCGGTAAACATCAAACTTTAACCAGTAAGTTATCGAGCCAAGCCGCCGGCAATATACGTTTCAAATAGCCAAACAGATAAGTGGGAAAAGTCACGTAATAACGGATTTTAGGTCGTTTCGATTCCAAAGCATGAATCACCTTGTCGGCTACGGCTTCAGGCGGCAACGTAAAAGGTACGGCAGGCCCATCTTTTTGCAAGCGGGTTTCCATTGCGGCATAACGATCCTTATGAAAACTGTTGCTTGGGTCGATGTTTTTTTTAAAAAGCGCGAAGGCGTTTTTACGAAAATCGCTCAAGATCGGTCCGGGTTCAATGATCGATAAATCAATTCCGGTACCTTTAAGCTCCAGTCGTAACGTATCGGCTAAACCTTCCAAAGCAAACTTGCTGGCGTTATAAGCGCCCCGGTAAGTCATGGCGACAAATCCCAATACCGAGCTGTTGTAAATGATTCTGCCCTGCCCTTGCCGACGCATGATCGGAATGAGCAAATTGGTCAGTTCGTGCGTGCCGAAAAAATTAGTTTCAAATTGAAACCGTAATACATCACGGCTTAAATCTTCGACCGCGCCCGGTTGGCCGAAGGCACCATTATTGAACAATGCATCGATTCTACGTTCGGTCATGATCAGCATTTCGGAAACGGCTTGTCGAATCGACGCGCTATCGGCAAGATCGAGCCTTATTGTTTCAAAGCCTTCCTGTCTGAGTCGGTCGACATCGTGTTGTTGCCTAGCCGAAGCAATAACACGGTGGCCTCGTTGTTTGAGTGCAAGTGCCGTCGTATAACCGATTCCGGACGAACAACCGGTGATTAAAATTATTTTACTGTTAGACATTAAGATTATTGGAGTTCGGTTTCATTAAAATAAGCCGATTCGCCGTTACTACAATCCACCAAAAAAACCAAGTTTTCCAGAGTACTTCTAACATTCAGCTCCGAGGATTCGACACGATCGCAGCGTCCCGATGCCAGTTGTTTTTGTGCGGCCAATCTTCTCATACGCTCAATTTCCGGGAGACGCGATTGAAAGCTTTGTACCAAGGGCTTTAATTTGTCGTATTCGTAAGGCGGAATGGCATAAGCCGTAAATTGAACCGGATTATTTTTAATTAAGGTTTGATTAATTTCGGTTTCTTCTTTGGCATTCGCTAAGAATTGCTCTTGTTTTTGCTGTAATTGCTGTTCGGTTAGTTCCTGTTGTTTTTGCAATTCACGTTGCTGAGCTTGCCTCTTTAGTTGTTCGCTTTTATCAATCGCTCCGCCGGTTTTAAAATTGATCTGGACACTTTGGTGATTTTCATCGCAAGGCTTGGCTTGATAAATGGTTTTCCCCAAGGAATCGACACATTTAAAAGCATCGGCGTGAGCGATAGTTGAGACCGAAATAGCCAGTATAAAAATTGTAAGTCGCATCATGGTATTCTCGTCGTATTGTTATTACCTGACAATCACATAGCCGCAGCAAATCGAATGAAAGCAATTCATCAGTGAAAATATGTGTTAATTATAAGTCACTCTTAAATGCTTTGCTCATCCTGTAAAAAAGTTTGTTCTCGATAGTTCCGGCTTACGACTAAAAATAGTAATGCAGTAATCAACATCAGTCCGGTGAAAAACCAAAAATAAGCACTGCCTGATAATTGGTTGGAATCATCTGAACTCATCATTAAAAAATTGACTGCACTGGTCAATAAATTACCGGCGGCGATAAACACGAAATAATAAGCCATGATAAAGGATTTCATCGATTTCGGCGCCTGCGTATAGGAAAATTCCAGACAAGTGATCGAAACCATGACTTCGGCCGCGGTCAATAACAAATACGCCAATAACTGCCAACCTATATGCGGCGTTAGCCCCTCATCCAATTGCACTTGAATTACCGACGGTATCGCAAATGCGAAGACGGTTAAAAACAAGCCGATCGCGATTTTTCTCAAGGGAGTCAAGTCGAAATAACGATTCAAGAATGGGTACAAGCCATAGGAAAAACAAGGCACCAAGATCATGATCAGCAAAGGGTTAGCCGCCTGAATCTGTGAAGGTAGTATCTCGATACCGAATATGACTCTATCCATTTTTTGTGCCTGTAAAACCCATGATGAGCCAATCTGTTCGAATAGAGCCCAGAAAATCGCGATAAATATATAGATTGAGGTCAATTTGCCAAGGATCTTCAATCCGTCATAGCCAAGCATTTCCTTGATAAAGCCCATGCCGGCCGGATCAATATGTACAAAACGATAACGTCCCGCCCAAAAAATTATTGTGGCCAACAACATCAATATTCCGGGTACGCCGAAAGCAAGCGACGAACCATAGTTATGCAGTAGCCAGGGAATCAACAGCATCGAGGCAAAAGCGCCAAGATTGATCGAAAAATAAAACCAACCGAAGACTTTGGTCATTAAGTAGCTGTTCGTGTGACCGAATTGATCGCCTAAGTGTGATGACACGCAGGGTTTGATACCGCCGGCTCCAAACGCTATCAACGCTTGTCCGATCAAAAGTCCCAAACGGGTATCGTCGATCGACAAGGTCAAATGACCGAAACAATAAAAAAACGATAAAAAAAGAATGGTCCGGTATTTACCGAGCACGCTATCGGCCAGTAATGCGCCGAACAAAGGCATCAAATAAACCGCAGAAACGAACAAATGAAAATAGCCTTGGGCTTCATGCTCGGACATAAGATCGGGTTGTCCCGATGCATCGACTAAATATTGAGTCATGAAGACGACCAAAATGGCGCGCATACCGTAGTAGCTAAACCGTTCGGCGGCTTCATTGGCGATGATGAAGGGAATGCCCGAGGGCAGCTCGGTTGTTTTGAGCGGATTTTTGCGGTACTGGGACATGATTTTAAAAGAATCGGTTCTCTATAATCATAACAAATTAAAAGATTTAAAATTACTGTTACTATTAGTCAAGCTGAAATCTGTGGATAAGCCTTTTTTAATATTTTTTATCAATACTTTAGTTCCATGACTAAACTGCTTGTAAACTTCGGTTCAACATGTGGAGGGCTTGTGGATAAAATCGACCCGGTCAATTTATACACAGTAATACACAAGAAACTCACCGTTTATTCGCAAAGTTACGCACTTCTATACCGGTCCTCATACAGATACAATGGGAACCTTTCGGCATAAAAGTTGTTAAAGCAATTCGGCAAAGTATTAACTGCGTGGCTGGTCGAATTTAGGATTTGGTCATAAATAACCTCCCTATTTTTAATGCAAGGTAAGCGAGTTACCGAACCCGCTACAGAACTCATAGCGCCAGGAAGCTATTTTTCACGAAACCCTTAGGATTTTAATTTTTATTCATTCAGGATCATGAGCGTAGACATTACCAATCAAAGTGCGATGCAAAAGCTAAAAAGCTTTATCAGCAAGCAAATTATCGGACAGGATGTATTGATAGAAAGAATGCTGATTGCGTTGTTGAGCGACGGTCATATTCTTGTTGAAGGCGCGCCGGGCTTAGCTAAGACACGGGCAATCAATGTACTCAGCAAGGGTATCGAAGGCGATTTTCATCGCGTGCAATTTACGCCGGATTTATTGCCTGCCGATTTGACCGGGACCGAAATTTACCGGCCTCAACAAGGCACATTCGAATTTCAAAAAGGGCCTTTGTTTCATAATTTGATTTTGGCCGATGAGATTAATCGTTCGCCGGCCAAAGTGCAGGCGGCATTGCTCGAAGCGATGGCCGAAAGGCAGATAACCGTCGGCGGCGCGACTTATCCCCTACCCGCCTTGTTCATGGTCATGGCCACGCAAAACCCGATTGAACAAGAAGGCACCTATCCCCTGCCGGAAGCGCAATTGGACCGGTTCTTATTGCATATCAAAATCGATTATCCTGAAGCCGAACACGAAAAAAGTATTTTGCATCTCGCAAGAAACGAAGCTAAAAACGCTAAGAACGGTACAACAGAGTCTTTTATACCGTTGACGCAACACAATTTATTTGCAGCCCGTCAGGAAGTCTTGGATATTTATATGGCCGATAATCTTGAAGATTATTTGCTGCAAATCGTTTTGGCGACCCGTAATCCCGGTGCCTACGGCAAAGATTTGGCCTCGTGGCTGCAATACGGCGCAAGTCCAAGAGCCAGCATTGCATTGGACCGTTGCGCGAGAGCCAAGGCATGGCTGGGGCAACGCGATTTCGTCGGCCCCGAGGATATTCAGGATATTGCTTTCGATGTCTTACGGCATCGCCTGATTCTATCCTATGAGGCTGAAGCCGAAGGCATCACACCCGATTATTTCATTCGCGAATTGATCAACCGGATTGCTGTTCCTTGATGCTATCGAACAAAACCGACACTCCCTCTTCAGCTGCCGACGAACGAGTCGCGGTAAGTTTGAAAAGCTTGGTTGATCTTGCACAAACGGCTGGGTCGCTTAAATTGCATCGTTGGTCGATCCGCAGTCGGCAAACCGGCGGCTATGTATCGCGCTCGAAGGGACGCGGTATGGAATTCGATGAAGCGCGGCTTTATCAACCCGGAGACGATATTCGCAGCATCGATTGGCGAGTGACGGCCCGTACCGGAAAAACCCATACCAAGTTGTTTCGCGAAGAGCGGGAACGCCCGGTATTTATTGCGGTCGATAAACGCATGGCAATGCAATTTGCGACACGAGGCGTGTTCAAATCGGTACAGGCCGCTAAGTTGGCAGGGCTCTTGGCTTGGACCGCGCAGCAACACGGCGACCGCATCGGCGGGCAAATCTTTTCCGATAGCACCTGTATGGAGATGAAACCGCAACATGGCCGGCATGCGGTTTTGCGGTTTTTTCACAGCCTGGTGCAAACCGGTGAAGGCCATCCGGTCGAATTCAATTTCGAACTCGGTTTGGCAAGATTGTCGCAACATGCGCGGCCCGGCAGTCTGATTTATATCATCAGCGATTTTCGCGGCCTTGAAAGCAATGCCGAACATCATTTAAGGCGACTCGCCCAACATAACGATGTCGTGTTGATTCAAGTCTACGATCCATTGGAAAGCAGCCTGCCTTCGGGCGGACGTTTTCGTTTGACCGATAGCCGGCGCGATGTGGTCATCGATACTCGGGACCGGGATCGTTTGAGCGATTATCATCAACGCTTCAACGCGCGATGCCGTTATTTGGAAAATCTCGCGAAAAAATTCCGGATGACCTTTATCCAATGCAGCACCGTACAAGATCCGGTGCAGAGTTTACGTTAATGAATCCGCAGACGCTTCCATTACGCGATATTCATCTGCCGGAACCGATCGGTTTGTGGCCTCCCGCGCTCGGCTGGTGGCTAACGGCTCTGGGTATTGTAATATTACTGGTATCGATGGTTTGGTTGATTCGTCGTTTGACCCGTAAAACGGCACTGAAATCGGCGCGCCGATTATTGGCGGAATTAAAACAAGACCCGAGCCTGGATCCTGCCGAAAAGGTCAGTCGTCTGTCGGTCTTGCTTCGCCGAGTAACGATCAGCTTGGCATCGCGAGAGCAAATCGCGGGTTTAACAGGACAGGCTTGGTTGGACCATCTGGACGCCTCGCTGCCGGACAAACCCTTTAGTAACGGCATTGGCCGGCAATTGATCGAAATTCCGTACCGTAATGAATTACCACCGGACACCGATGTCTTGGCATTATTTGAACTGTGTGAGCGTTGGCTGAAAGCTCAAAAACGAAACAAACCATGATACATTTTGAATGGCCCTGGTTGATTGCGGCACTGCCCTTGCCTTTATTGGTCCGCTGGTTGCTGCCGCAAGATTCGCCGCAACAGCAAGCGGCATTGAAAGTTCCTTTTTTGGAAGATTTTTCAGTGTGTGCAGCGCAGACATCAATGAAATCGGCAAACTGGCCGTTGGTGATCGCGGTAATGGCTTGGATCTTGTTGGTATTTGCCGGCATGCGTCCGCAATGGCTCGGCGAACCGGTCGAACAAACGGTTAGCGGACGCGACTTGATGCTTGCTGTCGATTTATCGGGGAGCATGGAAGAGCAGGATTTTATCATTAATAAGCAACAGGTCGATCGATTAACCGCGACAAAATGGGTCGCCGGCGATTTCATCGCACGCCGGACCGGCGATCGAATCGGGTTGATTCTGTTCGGAACCCAGGCTTATCTACAAGTGCCGTTGACCTTCGACCGTAAAACGGTCGTGACTTTATTAAACGAATCGGTGATTAGTTTGGCCGGTGAAATGACCGCGATCGGCGATGCGATCGGTTTGGCGGTTAAAAGGCTAAGAAACCAGGAAGATACGAGCCGCGTATTGATCTTGCTGACCGACGGCGCGAATACCGCAGGTGAAGTTACGCCGTTGAAAGCGGCGGAATTAGCGGCCCAACACGATCTTAAAATTTATGCTATCGGCATCGGCGCAGACGAAATGATCGTGCGCAGTTTTTTTGGCTCCCGTAAAGTCAATCCATCGATGGACTTAGACGAAAAGACCTTGACCGAGATTGCGGAAATAACCGGCGGACGTTATTTTCGCGCCAGAAACACCGAAGAGCTCGAGCAAATCTACGATATTCTCGATCGACTCGAACCGGTCGAGAAAGACAAACAGTATTTTCGGCCTCGTAGCGAATTATTCCATTGGCCTCTGTCAATTTCTCTGGTTTTGGCCGGCATCATCGCGACGGCGAGATTGAGAGCATCATGATCGACTGGCAATACTTTCATTTTATCCGGCCGTGGTGGCTGTTGGCGCTAATACCTTGGTTTGCGGCTTTATTGTTGACGCTAAGACATAAACTACAACGGGGTAATTGGTCGACGGTTTGCGACGAGCCGTTGTTGCCCCATATCCTGCAGGACAAAGTACAAAATCGCAGCAGAATGACCTTGACCGCCGGAGCATTGGCGGCTTTGCTTACGATTTTCGCCTTGGCCGGACCCGCCTGGGAACGCTTACCCTCCCCTGTTTTCCGCGACGATTCGGCGTTGGTGATCGGCTTGGATTTATCGCTTTCGATGGATGCGACCGACCTAAAACCGAGCCGGCTGCAGCGCGCCCGTTTCAAAATCGCCGACATCCTGAAACAACGCAAGGACGGCCAGACCGCGTTATTGGTCTATGCCGGCGATGCCTTTACCGTGACTCCGTTGACAGCCGATACGCAAACGATTGCCAGTCAATTGTCGGCATTGACGACCGACATCATGCCGGTACAAGGCAGCAATTCTGTTGCAGCGCTAAATCATGCGATCGATTTGCTGAAACAAGCCGGCATGCAAAAAGGCCATATTCTCTTGGTAACCGATGGCGCCGATATCGATAAAACTGAGGCCACGGTAAAAAATCTGGGCGCTTATTCCTTATCGATACTCGGAGTCGGCACGGCCGAAGGCGCTCCAATCGGTGCGCCGGGCGGCGGTTTCGTCAAGGACGGACAAGGCAACATTGTCGTTCCGAAATTGAATGCCGGCGAATTGAAAAAATTAGCTGCGCTCGGTAATGGTATTTACCGGACGATCAGCCCGAACGACAGCGATATAGAACCTTTGTTGAGCGTCTTCGAAAACCGGCAAGTTCAAAGCGATGCCGGGAATGATGACTTATTACTGGAATTATGGGCGGAACGCGGTCCTTGGCTCCTGTTACTGATTTTGCCGTTGGCGGCATTGAGTTTCCGAAAAGGCGTATTATCGATTGCGATGCTGTTGATTTTGCCTTTTCCGAACCGGGCCGAGGCGCAGGACTGGCAAAGTTTGTGGAAAACGCCGAATCAACAAGCGCAACAGGCTTTCGAGGCCGGAGACTACGAACGAGCGGCCGGTTTGTTTAATGATCCGGAATGGAAGGCCGCCGCCGAATACAAGGCCGGGTTGTACGAACAAGTTCTTGAATCACTCAAAGATAGCCATAGCGCGCGCGCTCATTACAACCGTGGCAATGCAATGGCGCAATCGGGACGTTTGGCCGAGGCCGTCATGGCTTACGAGGAAGCGTTGAAGATCGATCCTGATCACGAAGACGCGGCATTCAACAAATCCGTTGTCGAAAAAGAATTGGAAAAACAACAGCAAGAACAGCAACAAGGCCAAGACCAAAACGATAAGAATCATCAGCAAGATTCCGAACAAAACGATCAAGGCGAGCCTTCGGAAGAGTCCGGCGACGACGAAGCGCAAGATCAAAACGAACAAACGGACGATCAAGATCGGCAACGCTCATCGCCCGAACCTCAAGACATTGAAGAAGGACAAGACGATCCGGAACAAGATGAAGGTCAAGTTCAAGAGCAAAACGACGAAACGCCTGATGATCAAGAAAAAGAAGAAGCGGCAACCCAAGAAACCGAACCGGCCGATGAAGCCAAACAAGCCAGCGAACAATGGCTGAAACGCATCCCGGACGATCCTGCCGGTTTGTTGAAACGTAAATTCCAATATCAATACGGCCGCCGCGGCCGGCAGCAACAACAAGACGAAGCTTGGTGACGACGACGATGAGGATAACGACAAAAAAAAGACTCTCGATAGAGAGCTTCTTGATGCTGATAGTGTTTAGTCTATTCGCGGCTTTCAAGGCACAGGCCGCAAACATCGATGTAACGGTCGATCGTAGCCCGGTCGGCTTGAACGAATCGTTCCAGATTACTTTTATTGCCGATGAAACGCCGGACGATCAGCCCGACTTCGCACCGCTCGAAAAAGATTTCGAGATACTCGGCCGGAGTCAAAGCAGTAGTACATCGATCATAAACGGTCAATACAGTAAGACGCAGCAATGGAAATTGTCGGTTATGGCCAAACACGCGGGCGAATTGACGATACCGGCTATTGCTTTCGGCAAAGATCGTAGCAATGAGGTTTCCTTGATGGTGACCGAAGCCGGTAGCCGTGAGATTCAGGCCGTCGATGACGAGTTGTTTTTGGAAGTCGAAGCCACGCCGGAAAATCCTTATGTCCAATCCCAAGTTCTCTATACCTTGCGTTTCTATCGCCGAGTGTCGATCACGCAAGCCCGGTTATCCGAACCGGAACTAGACAATGCCGTCATCGAAAAGCTTGGTGAGGACAGCAATTATACAACTCAAATCGGCGGTATCGGTTATCAAGTCACTGAGCGTAAATACGCGATTTTTCCGCAGCAAAGCGGAACGCTAACAATAGCGCCGTTGCAGCTCGATGCCGAAGTGATTACGGTAGGTCAACCCCGGTTCAACGGCTTTTTTAATCGGCAAAATAGCCAGTTGAAGCGGATTACTTCGAAAGCCGTTACGCTCAACGTGAAACCGATTCCGGAAACGTTTGCCGGCGGTCATTGGTTGGCGGCTGAAGGCTTGAGCCTCAGCCAGGAATGGTCGGGCGATATCGCTCGAATGAGAGTTGGCGAGCCGTTAACCCGAACTTTGCGTATTGCTGCCATAGGCACGACAGTCGGCCAACTACCCGAGATACATCGCACCCTACCGGTTGATGAAGTGAAAACTTATCCGGATCAGCCGGTTTTGAACGAAAATAAGGGAGCCGAAGGTGTCAAGGCGTTACGCGAGGAAAAAATCGCTTTCATACCCTCTAAAGCCGGTCGTTACACTCTTCCGGCAATCGAGATACCGTGGTTCAACACACGCTCAGGACAAGTCGAGATCGCCAAAATTCCGGAAGTAAACCTGATTACCGAAGGAGCAGCCACACCAACAGAAATAGAAATGCCGCATGCGGCAACCGGCGACGAGGTAAAAAACCAAGTTCAAACTGCAACTAAGCGAGAGGAAGTCGTAGCACCGCAAGAGGATTATTGGAGGTGGGCGGCGCTTTTTTTTGCGGTAGGTTGGTTGACCACCGGGCTTTATTTCGGTCTACGTCGTTCGGCAAAGCCGGAAGAAAAAACGCAAGACCCGATCAAAGAGTCCCTGTCCGGCTATGTCAAATCCTTGAAAAAAGCCTGTGCCGAAAACGATCCGCAAGCAGCCAAAAATGCCTTGGTCGCTTGGGGGCGGGAAAAATACAAGGTCGCCAGTCTAGGCGCGTTGGCCGATCATTGCGAGGCCAGACTGAGAGACGAGATCATGTATCTGAATGCGTGCCTTTACAGTGCCGATCGGGAAGACTGGCAAGGTAAAAAGTTATTTCAGGCATTTTCCGAGCATAAAGCTAGGGAGCAATTCGGCGATAAGTCGGTAGACAACGAATTGGAACCTTTGTATCGCTTGTAAAAATCGAACCTTAACTACTCGGCACCTAAACTTGAAGTTATTCAATTATACCTTTCGCACTTCAAATTTAGGCGATGCTTAAGGAGGCGCCGGGGTGCTAGGTCGATTTTTGCTCCTCGGCAATTGCTGAGTTACATGGATGTAATGAATGCAGAAAATGCAGGAGCATTTTTCTGCCCTGCATTGACCTAATACACGCCATCCGTGGCGTAATGCAAAATCGACATTCACGCCATCCATGGCGCTCGCAAAGGCTCTATGCCAGCATGGATGCTGGCATAGAGCCTACATGTACGTATTCACGGCGTTTTTTTACGATCACCCCGGTGCCGAATTTAGATACACGATGGGTATATCTAAGTGCCGGGTTTGATTGGCGTGAACTTAAAAACTCGACAAAATTTCCGTATCGTCAATTAATTATCGTCACGGGTCCGTGATCGTCGCAGTGATCCCCGTGAGGGTGATGTAAGCGTCCATTGACGATGTAATCGATGTGGTCGCCATGCGGAACGGCCGCATGTCCGCATCCTTCATGACCGCAAGCGCAGTCTAACGGCGCACAAACTGCCGGATTGGTTTCTGTTACAGCAATGACGTGTTCGTCGTAATGGTCTTTATGTGCATGATGCAAATGGCCGTCATGTAAATAATCCACATGACCGTCATGCTCAATACGCAAATGGCCGCAATGTTCGTTGTGAACGTGCTTGTGTTCGGTGTGAATGTGATGTTTCATGGAGGAATCTCCTAAATTTAAAGGGCGATAACGCCTTGATTTTAACAATCCAAATGTTCTCGACTGCGTTGAAACAAGTCTCGAACATGGTCGTCAACCAGTCGATAGAAAGCATGTTTTCCGGATCGACGGAACTGTACCAGATGCAGATTACGCAGCAATCGCAGCTGGTGTGAAATAGCCGATTGGCTCATATCCAATAAATTGGCCAAATCGTCCACACATAACTCGGTGTGCAGTAGTGCGGCAATGATCCTTACCCGCGTAGGGTCGGCTAAAGCTTTAAACAAGTCGGCCAAGCGACCGGCTTCGTACTCGTCAGGTAAGTCCGGTATGGCCTTGGCCAATAAATCGGGATGCGTTTCTTGCTCATCGCAGCAGTCCTTGGCGGCTAGTTCAGGTGAAATAATCATATCAATATCTACTCATATGTTCATCTATTAATCTTTAAGATAAGCATTTTAGTTAAATGTTCAAAATATTCTTGTTTATCCTCTTTACGAGTTTATACCTTTTGCACTTGAAATTTCGGCGATGCTTAAGGAGGCTACGGGGTGTTAGGTCGATTTGCTCCTCGGCAATTGCTGCTTTTATTCTTAGACGGTTTTTCAATCAAATGGGAGTAGAAAGGGATATTGCTGAGGAGCAAATGTCGACCGACAAAATGGTTAATAATTGATCCATATCAATAAGCGATTATGTAATAATGCAATAATGAGTTTACCCATAAGGGTTGTTAAATTTTATTGTTCGATCAATTCGATTGAGCAATGGAACAATACGTTTTAACTCACAATTGAGAAAAGTTTATTATGAAAATTATTAGCCATTTGTTTTTAGCCATTATTGCAGTTTCAGCCTTAGCCGCTTGCAGCGAATCCGGTCAAGGTCCTAGCAGGCCAGCCGACTCAGCAAATTCAGCGCAAATGATGTTGAAATAAGCACTCTCCGTTGCGAGTTGAGCCGGGGTTGCTGTTGCGCTTTAGCGTGTTACGAGGTAGCTTCGGTTCAATAACAATCTTCGACGAGAACTTTTAAAGCGTTCATGTTGTTAATTTTGATGTTGCGTCGATTGATTGCAATTATTCCTTGTTGATGTAGTTCAGTAAGTAAGCGGCTAACGGTTTCGTTAGTGATTCCTAAAAAATTGGCGATATCCTGCCGTTTCATTGTCAAATTAAATTCGGTTTTCGAAAATCCTAAGGCATTGTATCGATGCGATAGCTTTAATAAAAAGATCGCCATTTTTTCCTTGGCGGAACGATGACCTAATAACAAAATCTGATTATGATCGGATTCGATTTCCTTGCCTAAAACGCGTAGCATTTGAGTTTGCAAACTAGGAATCAACCGGCATAATTCATTAAGTTGAGATAATGGCAGTTCGCATACTTTGCTCGTTTCAAGCGCTATGCTTGAGCTTGTGAAGCGCCCATGTTGAAAAGCGTCAAACCCCATTAATTCCCCGGGTAAATAAAATCCAATTGTTTGTTCGGCGCCATCCGTGCTGGATATAAAACCTCTGAAAGACCCCGTTTTAACAACGTATAAGCTACGGCCTTCGTCGTCCTGTCGATAGAGATATTGATCGGATAATATTGGCGGTTTACTTTTTACCATCGTCGCGAACTGTTTCAACTCATTTTTCGCTAATCCGTAAGGAAGACATGACTCGACTAGCCTGCAGTCATGGCATAATGTTTCGTATGGGTCATAGTCTATAGTCGATGTCATTTTTTCTGATAGGGATAAAATTGTCGTCTGCCAAGATAACTCAAAAAAACAGTTATCCATTGACAAGCATACTTCGCAGCTAGCAAAGTTAAACGATCCTTCATTACAGCAATTCCCAATTTGGAGATCAAAAAGGGTGTGGGGTATGCTTGGCGAGGATGTCGGCAGCAGGGCAGATTTTTGCTCCTCGGCAATTGCTGAGTTACATGGATGTAATGAATGCAGAAAATGCAGGAGCATTTTTCTGCCCTGCATCGCCTAAAGCGCCTACTGGTGATGCCCTAATACACGCCATCCATGGCGTAGTGCGAAATCTGCATTCATGCCATCCATGGCAATCAGTCGCCGCCGTCAAGCCTACACGGACGTATTTACGGCGACCTGCCTAGCGAGTGACCGAACCCTCAACAGAGCTCATAGTTCCAGGACATTATTTATCACGAAATCCTGAGAAGGTGTTAAAAAATCAATTGGACCGGATATTTTATAGACAATTCAACTATACCGACTAACAGGTATTTAAAGTATACCCATCGCACTTCAAATTTCGGCATTGACGCATGGAGGCGCTGGGGTGTTCGGCAAAGGCTTTGACAGCCGGGATGCTGTCACAGAGCCTACATGGACGTTTCACGGCGTTCTTTGACGGACCCCCGGCGCCGAAATTTGACCAGCAAAGGGTATAAAACCCTTCATTTGCAAAGAGGCCTAACTATCCATGCTTGAACTAAGGCTTTATAATTCGGCTTTCGATATGGTTTAAGATTATCCAAGCAAGACATAGGAGAGTATAGATGGCAGCGACCGAGTCTAATATGATGCCTTTAGGAACCCGTGCGCCGGATTTCGAATTACCCGATACCGTGACCGGAACGACCAAAACGCTTCAAGAGTTAAAAGGAGAAAAAGGTACGGTGATTCTCTTTATGTGTAATCACTGCCCCTATGTGCTGCATGTCAAAGGGCAATTGATATCGATTGCCGAGCAATATGCTCAACAAGGTATTAGTACGATTGCAATCAGTGCTAATGACATTATCAATTATCCGCAGGACGCGCCGGATAAAATGCAAGCGATGATGCGAGAATGGGGCAATCCTTTCGCCGCTTATCTTTACGATGAAAGCCAGTCTGTTGCAAAAGCTTATCAAGCCGCTTGTACGCCGGATATATACGTATTCGATGCAGCCCTATCTTGTGTTTACCGCGGACGCTTGGACGGATCGACCCCAAAAAACGATGTTCCGCCGACCGGTAGCGATTTACGCACGGCTTTGGATAACTTACTGGCCGGAAAGTCCATCGATCCGCGGCAAATTCCAAGCATCGGTTGCAATATAAAATGGAAAGATTAATTTAACGATACGGAAGCACCCCGTTTTTCTTTCATTTTTTCAAATCTAACTTAAGTAGCCGAAAATCGGTTTATTGTTCTTCAAATTCAATGAAATCAAATCAAAAATTTAAACCTTGCGACCTGGTCATATATGGCGCGTTAGGCGATTTATCGACGCGCAAATTATTAATTTCGTTATATCGGCTCGAAAAATCAGAATTGATCGAGCCCGAGACTCGTATCATCGGTATTGACCGGCATGCTCTCGAAGAGGGCGGCTTCGTTAAAGTCGCTAGGAAAAGTCTACAGTCTTATCTTAATGAGACGATCGACGATGAAGTCTGGCAGCGTTACTCGGCTCGAATGCAATATCTCATGATCGACCTAACTCAACTCGATCAATATAAACAATTGAATTCGGTCATCGATTCCAAATCCAGAGTGTTGGTCAATTATTTAGCCGTCGCGCCGTTTTTGTTCAAAAATATTTGCCAGGGTCTCGATAAAGCAAAAATTTTGACTCGAGAATCGCGTGTGGTGATGGAAAAACCGATCGGCAACGATCTGAAATCCAATCGGGAAATCAACGATGCCGTTGCTGAAGTGTTTAACGAGGATCAGGTATTCCGTATCGATCATTATTTAGGCAAGGAAACGGTTCTGAATCTGTTGGCCTTACGATTTGCCAATTCGATTTTTACGACCAATTGGAATCACAATACCATCGATCACATTCAAATTACCGTTGGCGAGGAAGTCGGAATCGAGGGCCGTTGGGAGTATTTCGATAAAACCGGGCAACTACGGGATATGCTGCAAAATCATTTATTGCAGATCCTGACCTTTATCACAATGGAGCCTCCCGCGTCGCTGGAAGCCGAAAGCATTCATAGCGAAAAAATCAAGGTGTTGAAAGCCTTGCGTCCGATTACCGCCGACAATGTCGAAGAAGTGACCGTGCGAGGGCAATACACCGCCGGTTACATGAAAGGACAAGCCGTGCCGGGCTATACCGAGGAGGAAGGCGCCAATAAGGAGAGTACCACCGAAAGCTTCGTCGCGGTGCGCGTCGATATCGATAATTGGCGCTGGGCCGGCGTACCGATATATTTGCGTACCGGAAAGCGCATGCAAAATAAGCGCACCGAAATCGTCGTTTATTTCAAGCGCTTGCCGCACAATATCTTTAAGGACAGTTACCGCGAATTGCCGCCGAATAAGTTGATCATTCATTTACAGCCGAAGGAAGGCGTCGAAATTGAAATGCTCAATAAGGTACCCGGAATCGGCGGTAGTATCACGTTACAGCAGAATAAACTGGATTTGAGCTTTTCTGAAACGTTCAAAAACAGCCCGTTTTTCGGCGGTTACGAGCGGCTGATTTTGGAAGCAATGCGGGGCGATCCGACCTTGTTCCTGAGTCGGCAGGAAATCGAACAGGCTTGGGCATGGGTCGATTCGATACAAGATGCTTGGGCGCGTAGAAAAATTGCGCCAAAACCCTATTCCGCAGGAAGCTGGGGGCCGGTCGCGTCGGTGGCATTGTTGGCGCGTGACGGACGGGCTTGGGAAGAGTAAGCTCAATCTTGTAGGGTGCGCATCGCGCACCATTTGTCTCCATTGGCCGGGATGATCGGCTTAGGCTATGACAGCATGGATGCTGTCATAGAGCCTACAGGGACGTATTTACGGCGTCCTTTGACGCGGGCCCCCGGCGCTGAATTTTGATCTGTGATGGCTAAGTTATTAATAACAGGCTTCGATCCTTTTGCAGGAGAGATCGTTAATCCTTCATGGAAAGCCGTTCGCCATTTAAATAATACGATCATCGGTGGCTTTGAAGTGATTGCCCACGAAATTCCGACCGTGTTCGGTAAAGCGTCGGCGATCGTGCAAAGTCAAATTGAGCACCATCAACCCGCTGTCGTGATCGGTGTTGGTCAAGCGGGCGGTAGCAATGCCATTCGTATGGAATGTTTGGCCAAAAATCGGATTAACGCCAGAAAACAGGATAATGAAGGTAATCAACCTAAGAATACATTGATTGCCATTGAAGGTTCTGCCTCCTACCCGGCTTCGATTCCTGTTGAAAACATGGTCGAGCAGATCAAAACAGAGGGTATTTCAGCGTATCTTTCCAATTCAGCGGGAGCTTTTGTCTGTAACGAGCTTTTTTATTCGACACTCCATTATGTCGAATGCCAAAACCTGCCGATACGAGTTGGTTTTATTCATGTCCCTTATTTGCCGGAACAAGTCGCCAATACAAAACGAGCCGGACTGCTGCCAAGCATGACCGAAGAAACGGTCGTTCGAGCGCTGACTGTTGCAATCGAGGCTATTGGTGACCGTTTGAGCAATTAAACTCAAACAGCATTTCACCATTATGTATCCTTATGCAACCAACACGCCGAATAGTGAACGGCGCGCGGTTCGAACTCCGGTGGTTCTTCTACATCGCACAGCCCTTTGATGGCATACGGACAGCGCGGATGAAAGTGGCAACCAGGCGGCGGGTGCAACAGACTGGGCGGTTCGCCGTCCGGTAGTTCGCGTTCTTGAGCGGCATTCTTGGCATCGGGGTCGGCGGTGGCCGCTAGCAAGGCTTGCGTATAGGGATGCTGAGGAAAGTCGAGCAGGTCGTCAACAGTGGCTGCTTCGACGATGCGGCCTCCGTACATCACGAAAATGCGGTCGGCAAAATGCCGCACGGTCGATAAATCGTGCGTGATGAAGGCCAGCGTCAGCTCGCGCTTGCTTTGTATCGTACGGAGCAGGCGCAGGATCTCGACTCGTACCGAGGCGTCCAGCATCGAGACCGGTTCGTCCGCGATGATCATCGCCGGTTGTAAAATCAACGACCGGGCAATGACGACCCGCTGTTGCTGACCGCCGCTGAGCATATGCGGAAACTTAGGCAAATAATCGTCGGCTGGCGACAGGCGCACCTCTTCCAGTGCAGCCCGTATCCGCGTTTCACGTTCCTTGCGGTCTTTGACGCCGTGAATGATCAGCGGCTCGCTCAAGGCGCGGCGGATCGTCATGAAGGGCGGCAGCGCGCCGAAAGGGTCTTGCTGCACATAGCCGACACGCGCCCGGTATTGCTTGAGTTCATGCTTATTCAAGGCATGCATGTGTCGGCCTTCGAAGACGACTTCGCCTCGAGTCGGCGCATGCAGACCGAGTAATGTGCGCGCCAAGGAGCTTTTTCCGCAACCGCTTTCGCCGACGAAGGCAACCGCCTCGCCACGATAGAGGTGGAAATTGACGCCATTTACCGCACGCACATAGCCCGCCCGGATAAATCCCCATTGCTTTAATTCGAACCAGGTATGCAGGTCTTGTGCAGTAACCAAAACCTCTTTACTTAACGGCCGTGTTTCCAAAACGGGAATCGGAGTGTTATGCAATCCTTGCGGTTTGCCGGTTTCGATGCGGTCCGTATAAAGCCAGCAACGGACTTCGTTTCGTTTCGACAAGGCTATCGGCATAGGGTCTTCATCGCAGCGGTCGAATCGGGCGGGGCAACGATCGGCGAAACGGCAGCCCGAAGGCAGCAGCATCAGATTCGGCGGTTGACCTGGAATGTGATCGGGTTGCCGGGTCTGGTGCAGGCGCGGTACGCTGTCCATCAACAGCTTTCCGTAAGGATGGGCCGGTTTTGCAAAAAACTGCGCGGCACTGCTAAGTTCCACGAATTGCCCCGCATACATCAGCGCGACACGATCGGCGATTTCGCTGGATGTGGCGACGTCGTGGGTAATCAGCATGAAGCTGGTGCCCAGTTCCCGCTTGATGCGTTTCAATCGATTCATGATGCCGGCCTGCGTCAGCACGTCCAGCGCCGAAGTCGGCTCGTCCATGATCACCAGTTCCGGTTCCGCGACCAAGGCCATCGCCAGCACTACCCGTTGGCGCATGCCGCCGGAAAGTTCGAAAGGATAACGCCTTAAAAAATCGCCGGACACACCAACCAGTTCGAACACTTCCCCGGCGCGGGCCATGGCTTTGTGCGGGGACCAGCCGCGATGCACACACAAGGGTTCGGCCACTTGCTCGCCGACTCGCATGACCGGATTCAAAGCGTTCATCGAAGCCTGCATCACCAGCGAAATACGCAGCCATTGGATTTCACGGCGAAAGCGCTCGGGACTCAGGGGCATGATGTCGACGCCGTCGAGCAGTACCCGGCCCGAATGGTGTTTGACATTGCGCGGCAGTACCCGCAACAGGGCCTTGGCCAACGAGCTTTTGCCGCAACCCGACTCGCCCAGCACCACCAGTGCTTCGTTGCGCTGGATTTCGAAGTTCAGGCCGTCTACGGCTGTGACGATGCCGCGTTCGGTTTGATAAGCAAGCCGCAGATCTTCGACTTTGAGCAGGGGTTCTGTCATCATTAGATCCGCCGTAGCCTGGGGTTGAACACGCGATCCAGCGCAAAACCGAGCAAGGCAAAACCGAGACCTGTCAGCATCAGCAGCAAAGCCGGAGCCAGCACCCAATAATAATAGTGATTGTACAGAGCACTTTCGTTTTGCGCGTCATTGAGCACCTTGCCCCAAGTCGGCAGCACCGGATCGCCGAGCCCCAGCACCGCCAACGAGGCCTCCAGAAAAACGAATGCCGGGATCAGCGTCACGAAGGTCGGAATCAGCACCGGCAGGATGCGCGGGACCAAGTAATGCAAGATGATGCGGCTATCGCTGGCGCCGTAGGCTTGCGCGGCCTGAATGTAGGGTGACTCGCGTATCGGCAGCAGCATCCCCCGGTACATTTTGGCGCTGGCGCTGAATATGCCGAGTAGCACCACGACGCCCAGCATCAGCCAAATGCTGGTCGAATAGAGTGTTCCGACCATGACCAGTATCGGCAGCAGCGGTAAAATCATGTTGATTTCGGTGAGCCGTTGAATGGCGGCATCGAGCCGCCCGCCGAACCAAACCCCGGTTGCTGCGATTACTAAGGTCGTTAGCGTCGTGCCGACTGCCGCCAACAGGCCGAAAGCCAGCGCGATCGGCGTACCCCACAGCAGCGCGAGCAGCAAATCGCGGCGCTGATGATCGGTACCGGCGAGGCCGTGAACACGTCCATAAACAACCAATTCGGCGGTGATTTCGGCCGTTTCATCGAATAACACCGCATCCAAGACCAGCGTGTAGCGTCCGGGTAAAACTTCAGGCGAATCGGTGCCGGGCCGCGCCAGCAAACCCACATGGGGGAGTAGGCCAAGGCGGCGTTCCAATGCCCAATCCTGGGATATCGAAAAACGGTCGCTGGACGTGATACGGCGTCCTCCTAAGGGTATCTCGCGTCCGTCGGGGGTATGCCAAGTCAGTCGGGCAAAGGGTTCCCGGGTGTGCTTTCCCGACTTCAGAAACAAGTTGATTTCACTCGGAAACTCCGAAAAATTATAATCGAAGTGCAAGGGTATCTTTAGGCGCTTACCACCTGTGAAAGCTACCGATTCCGTTTCGGCAGCAAGGCTTGAAATTATCAATGTTTTAGGCTTGTTGCCGCCTTGCAAGCGATCAAGCCATGCCGGTTCGGCATTTCGGGGATGCATGCGCCAATAGTCGCCTCCGCGCCAACGATCGATGGCCTCGTCATAGGGTATTGCGCTAACCGTAACAATCGATAAACCGACTAAACAGAAAATGATAGCCATGCCGAGTAACGCGGAAGGATAACGGCGCAATTCCCACAGTCGTTCGCTCCAATATTTCATCGTTTTGCTCCGATGCGTACGCGCGGATCGACGATGCCGTACACGATGTCCAGCACCAGGATAGAGAAGGCCAGCAAATAAGCGAAAATCACCACCGAACCGATGATGACCGGCGTATCATGATGGCCGATGGCTTGAAAAATCAGCGTACCGAGGCCGGGCCAGCTGAAGGTTCGTTCTAAAATGATTGCGCCGCTCCACATACTGATCAGCATCAGCATGAAACTGGTAATGACCGGCGCTAGTGTCGGCCGTAAAATATAGCGCCGTTCGATCATGCGGGAAGGCAAACCCTTGGCTCTGGCCATTTCTACGTAATCCTCGCTGGAGTGAATCAAAAAGAAGGTTCTCCAGGAATAGATCGAAATGAAAATTTGCGACAGCAGCATGGCTAGCACCGGCAAGGCCATGTGCTTCAGGACGCTGAGTGCGTAATCTCGGCGGCCGAGCGGTGGCGGCGCCTCCACCATGCCGCCGGCAGGCAGTATCGGCAAAAGGAAAGCGAAGAATAGAATCAAAAAAATACCATAGAACCAAGCCGGTGCCGCTGAAGTCGGTGCCAAAACGATGACGATACGATCTATGAGACTGCCGTAGTGTCTAGACAGCCATAAGGCGATATAGACGGACAAGAAAAAAATCAGCAGATTGGCCGTGCCGAATAGCAACAAGGTGGCCGGCAAGCGCTCGAGGATGATTGCATGGACTTCCCGCGAACCCTGGTCGCTATGCATTTGCTCGGCGCGCCCCAAATCCAGCAGCATTGCACGGTAAAGATAATTAAAACTACGCAGCAGGAAAGGCCGGTCCAGATTCAGCCTTTGAACTTCCAAGTCGACGCGGCGTTGTATCAGTCGATTGCGCTCGTCGCTGTTGAGTTCGCGGAAAGACAAGTCGCCGCGCACGGCTTCGGAAATTTCGCTACGGATTTGCACCAGCCGCAATTCGTCTACGCGCCCCCCCATGTTGGCAATCAATATGGTGAGATAGACACCGATCAAAACCATCAGCGCCAGCGCAATGATGCGTTTGCCGGTAAATAACAGCATCAGTTTGAGATCGCGGACCAATCCTTCCGCATTTTTCGGAATACTTGGGTTTTGGCTAGGGTTCATGGTTCGATACCTTCGGGAATCGATTCGTCGGCGGGTAAGGTTGCGAAGCCGTGAGAGGCGAACGAAGGCAGCGCGACGCGGTTGGATTTGACCGCCAGTTCCAGACTATTGGCTCCGGAGCCGAGCCGATTAATTTGCCGCGCGGCCAAAATCACTCGCCAAATACCGTTCTCGAATGGTTCAGCCTTGCCTTTAAACGAAAGTTTGCCATCGCCGTCAAACAATAAAAACATGACCTCGTCGATGGCGTCCAGCGGATAAGGCTTTCCTTGAAATGTGATCTGCAATTCGAATGTTGCAGTTTGACCGGCTTTGACGAGGATCGGACCGTCCATGACCAACTCGGGAATTTCCGGTTGAACAAAGCGCAGCCATTTGTCGGCAGGGTCCGGGAAATCCTCGTTGCGGCGCAGTACAATGCTGCCTTCGAGCGGATGCACCGAATGCAGATAAAAAGGCCCGTTGCCAACCCAAAAATGACCGCGTTCGGCATACCAGTCTGTCAATGCTTGATAACGTTCTTCCGCTTCGCCGGAGCTTAAATAGTGTTTCAGCAGCGAGGCAAAAGGAATAAAGCCTTCGCGACCGGCCGATTCGAGCAATTGTTGCAAGATCGGCAAGCTGGGACCGGACACCAGGCTCAACCAGTCGACTTGCAACCGGTCGGCCTTGTGCGAGGAAAAGGTTAGACGCTCGTTTTGTTCGGCCAAGATGCCTAACGCCAAGCTATGCCAGGGCAAGACGCTCGGGCTCTTGTCGGCAACCGTGACCTCGGCGTCGGGATGAATTTGATCGCTATAGATGTCGATGATCAGCGGTTGTTTGGAGACGATACGCCAACCTCGGAAATGGCGCTGAAAGGATTCGAAATTGGGCACATGCGCGATGTCGTACAACGGACTGTTTGGATCGGCCCGCTCGAAGCTAAGAATCCACGGCAACAACAGGTCGGCTAGGGATAACGTGCTTCCGTCGTGCCAGCGCCGTTGCCAATAATCGTCCTTGTAACGAATACGAATGCGGCCGCGTGCTTCAAGGCCTTCGGGGTGTTTTTCGGCGACCGTGATAAAGCGCTTGTCATCGCTATTCCAGTCAATCCAGGCATTGCCGGGAACATTTATGGTTTCGGCCCGGTGTATAGTCAGCCAATCATGACTGATAATCAAAGGCACGCCATATTGGACTTTGACGTCGGCCGACTGGATTTGCTGCGGCCAATACAGGCCGGTGAATGGGTCCGCAAGCAGCGGCGGATCTTGCAGGGCGCGGATGATTTTTAGGTCGAAGATCCAATTACTGCCGGCGATCGGATTCCAGGGTTCCGTCAACAAGCCGGGCGAGCCGATGACCATGGTTCCGCCGATTTGATCGTCGAAGCGCAGAGTATAGGGCCACAGCGCCGAGGCGGAAACGCCGCCGGCCAAATCGACCGCCAGCCTTGCGTTATGCGCGCGGGGCCAGGCATTGATTTGATCCACTAGCCATACGCGAACCGAATCCTCCATCGCCAACTCCAATGCGCGGCTCATCAAAGCCCGACGTTCCGGCCAAGTGCGATAGTCACGGCGCTGCAAACGGTCGGCAATCTCGTCGAATTCGGCCGAGGGCCGGTAAGCCTGCCATAAAGGGTCGGCGCGGCCCTTGGGCGTGTAATAGTAACTGAAATTATCGGCCAGATCGCGCTCGATTCGACTGGCAATCCAGCCGCCCGTGTACATATGCCAAGCGCCGGTGCCTGGATCGCCGGCGAGCCAAATGCGCGAAGCTTCGGCGGCGGTGCGATAGAGGTAGCTGATTTCGAATCCGAGATTCTCGAGTAGCGTGCCGATATATTCGCCGATGTGCTTGCGCGCATCTTCGGTGCGGATCAACAGACGCAGACGTACCGGCCGGTCATGATAGCGCCAACGACCTTGCTCCAAGCGAGCGCCCAATGCCAGCATTTCCCTATTGATGATTTTTTTGGCTGCATTGGGATCGTGTTGATAACGCAGCTCTAATGCTCTGGCAACGTCAGCCAAATGCGCATAATCGGGAAACGCGGTGCTCAGCGGTAGAAACCGTGGGACAGCCAGGCCGCCGTAGATCTCTTCGGCAATATAGCGGCGGTTGATCAGTTGATTGAGAGCTTCGCGTAGCGCTGGAACATGGAAGGGATTGAGTTCGCCGTTGGCGAAATGAGGGCCGGCTGGATTGAGGGTTAGTTCCACCGAACTACCGTAGGAAAAATCGTAGTCCGCGCTTTTCGAATCGCGCAGGCGCTGAAAAACTGTGGTGCTGGTGATGCCTTGCGAGAAAATATGATGGCTACCACTTTCGATCAGGCTGACCACCTGTCCGATATCGCCCTGCTGGGTGAAGACGATTTGATCGACCAAGGCACCGCGGCGAGTACTGTCAAGTTGTTTCGTCGAAGGATGTTCAGTGCCGATCAAATTGGTGGTTGAGTCCTCGTTTTTGGGGAACGAAAAAAAAATGAGTGCTGCAAGACCCAAGATAAGGATCATGGGAAGAACGATTTTCATCATAACGCTCATGAAGGCTCGGCGATCGCCCCGGCAAATGAAAGTCATCGGCGTTTTGTCGTTAGTAACAAGATTGGTTGCTGCGTGACTTTCACAGTAATACCGCTAGGCTTTCTGCGTCGGTTCCGGAGGCGATGGCACACAGAATCCATCATATACTTCGCGCGGTCGCATTTGCTGGTAAGCTAACGCACTCTTTTGTCCGATAGCGGCCAGACCTACAAGGATGTAGGTAAGGGGCGTGAGCAGGAACGGAAGCTTTGCGAAAACAGTTACATAGTTTGCTATGCGCTTGTTTTCGCGTCTTGCTACCGAACAAAATAGCATTGCCATAAAATCCGCAAACATGACCGCGCGAAGTATAATGCTTAACCGGCATGCTATGGCTTAAAAAAGGCGTTGTCAAACTATTGAAGAAAAGGATGTGCTTCTCGGGCTCGTTCTTCGATTGATAAATCGGCCAATTCTAACGTAAAAGATCCTGCATTTCTTCACAGGTCGGTAATCCGGGTCTGGCGCCGGTTTTGGTACAACATAGCGCACCGGCAGCGCTGGCGTAATTCAAAATATCCAACCAGTCTTGGCCGGCGGCCAATGCAGCGGCGAAAGCACCGTGAAAAGCGTCGCCGGCACCAGTGCTATCGATAGCGATCACAGGATAGGCCGGCAGCTCGCCTTGTTCATTACCGCGTTGCCAAATCAAGCCGTTTTCGCCCAAGGTGATCACGGCAGCAGGTGCGGTTTCCGCCAGTCGCCTCAATGCCGTGTGTATGTCTCCGGCGTATTGCAGCGCAAATTTTTCCGAAGCAACCAAATAATCCGATAAGTCCAATAAGCCGATGCTGCCCTCGTGAACCGAGCCGGCATCGAGCACGGTCGGAATACCGTTGTATCTTGCATAGCGTGCCAGTTGTAAGGAAATATTCGGTTCGTGACCGTCGAACAGCATGACCTTGGCTTCGAGGTTCGAATAATCGACCGCACCGGCGTTCAAGGGGCGGGTTGCGCCTTTGTAATTGATCAGCGCGCGCCGGCCGTCGGGTTTGACCAGTATTGCAGAGAGGGGTGTCGGTGCCTTGCCTCTAACGATAAAACGGGTGTCGACGCCATCATCGAGCAATTCTTGCCAATGTTTGCTACCGAATAAGTCATCGCCTAAATAACCGGCAAAAGCCGCCTTGAAACCGAGCCGGGCAACCGTTATCGCGGCATTAGCGGCAGGCCCTCCGCCGCAACCGGCAAAGCGGTCGGCAAACACTTTCTCATCGGTGCCGGGGTGGGCCGGTACCGAAAAAATAAGATCATAAGTGGCTTGTCCTACGCAAAGGACATCGATACAAGTAGTAGGTTGATTCATAAGCGGAATAAATGCTAGTTATTACTGAGGTACAAGTGTAATGCAGTTTATACTTATCGTAGATCAATAGAGAAATTCAGCATAGATTACTCCTTTTATATAATCTCTATTTAAACACTTTAATGCGATAATATTTGACAAATAAACATGCAATCTATTTTCGACGATGAAAAAAAGCCTATCTTTTCGATCCTTTTCGAACGAAGTCGTTAAAAAAGGATCGATCGGTAAAGATGTATACCTTTCGCACTTCAAATTTCGGCAGTGCCCGAGGAGGCGCCGGGGTGTCCGGTCGGTTTTCGCTCCTGCAAAATCGACATTCACGCCATCCATGGCGTTCACAAAGGCTTTGCCAGCATGGAACTGGCATAGAGCCTACATGGACGTATTCACGGCGTCCTTTGACGGACACCCCGGTGCCGAATTTTGATCTACGATGGGTATAGTCAAACAATCGTCAATTGTTTTTCAGGCTCGCGGACTCACCAAAATTTATCGCATGGGAGAAGTTGAAGTTGTCGCATTGCGCAATGTCGATCTTGATCTGTATAGAGGCCAATTTGCCGTATTACTCGGCGCCTCGGGCAGTGGCAAATCTACGCTCTTGAATATTCTAGGCGGTTTGGATACCGCGACTTCCGGCCATGTGCTATACAGTGATAAAGATCTTACCGTCGTCAATGAGAGAGAGTTGACCGCATTTCGTCGAGACCATGTCGGCTTTGTATTTCAGTTTTACAATTTAATCCCGAGCCTACCCGCGCGTGAAAACGTTGCCGCGGTCACCGAAATTGCTTCGCAACCGATGACACCGGAAGATGCGCTCGAGCTTGTCGGCATGGGTAAACGGTTGGATCATTTCCCGGCCCAACTTTCCGGCGGAGAACAACAGCGGGTTGCAATCGCTCGGGCCATTGCTAAAAATCCGTCTGTATTATTGTGCGACGAGCCGACCGGCGCGCTCGACTCATCGACCGGAATCGTCGTTTTGGAAGCGCTCGAGCGCGCAAATCGTGAACTCGGCACCACCACAGTGGTTATCACCCACAACATAGTCATTGCAGAAATGGCGCATCATGTGATTCGGTTAGCCGATGGTCAAATTATAGGATCCGACTTTAATCAAGCGCGAAAATCGCCGTCGGAACTGAGCTGGTAATGCGGGCGCTCAACCGCAAATTACTACGCGATCTCTGGCTAATGCGCGGTATGACCTTGGCGATATCTCTGGTCATCATCGGAGGTATTTCGACTTTTATAATGTCGCGGGTTACCTACGAATCGCTAAAATTAACTCAAACGAGTTACTACATTAATCAGCGTTTCGCCGAAGTATTCGTAAGTTTGGTACGGGCTCCCGAAGCAGCGGCGGAGCGTTTTGCGGAATTGCCGGGCATCAACCAAGTCGAAACTCGCGTCGTGGCGGCTATCAATATCCAGGTAGAAGGTTTCGACGATCCCATTACCGGCCGCATCGTTTCATTACCCGATTTTGGTGCGCCTCGGCTCAATGTGCCATATGTGCGGCGCGGACGATTGCCGGTGGCGGGTGCCGGAAACGAAGTGGCGATTAGCGAAGCCTTTGCCGATGCGCATCGTTTAAAGCCGGGTGATCGTATCGCGGTAATTATCCGAGGACATCGCAAACGTCTTAATATTGTCGGCATTGTTTTAACGCCTGAGTATATGTATGCGATTCCACCGGGAGGACTATTTCCGGATTATCAACGTTACGGCATTTTATGGATGAACCGTAAGGCGCTTGCTACAGCCTACAATATGGATGGCGCTTTCAACAATGTAGTTTTTTCGCTTCAGTCGGGTGCATTCGAGCGCGATGTTATTGATGGAATCGATCTTATTCTTGCTCGTTATGGCGGGTTAGGCGCTTACAGTCGTAAAGATCAGTTCAGCCATCGATTCATTACCGATGAATTGCATGCCCTTGAAATCATGGCAACCATTTTTCCAGTGATTTTTTTGAGCGTGGCGACGTTTCTATTGAATATCGTCATCAGTCGATTGGTGTCCACAGAGCGTGAACAAATTGCGACACTGAAGGCATTCGGTTATGCAACGTCGCAAATTGCCATGCACTATGTCAAATTGATTATAAGCATAACATCTTTTGGGATAGTGTTAGGAGTCGCACTCGGGCTTTGGTTTGCAGACGCCTTATGCAGCATGTATCAACAGCTTTATAGTTTTCCCTATCTTCATTTCATATTGAATCCTGCCGTCATGTCGCAAGCCGTGCTCGTCACTCTATTTGCAGCGCTGGCAGGTACGGCCTTTGCCGTTCGGCGAGCCGCTCAACTTCCACCCGCAGAAGGTATGCGACCGGAACCGCCTCTAAACTATCGAGCTACGCTTATCGAGCGTATCGGTTTACAAAAGCATCTTGACGAACCGTCGCGTATGATAATTCGCCACATCGCGCGGCAGCCCGTCAAGGCAGGATTAACGATATTGGGTATCGCAGCCGCATGCGGTATTTTGATGATGACTAATTTTCAACGGGATGCAATCAATTGGATTATCGAAGTGCAGTATGGCTTGAGTAGCCGTGAAGATTTAACCGTCATGTTCAATGATCCGACACCGTACCGTGCGCTCTATTCGTTAGGAGCATTAGAGGGAGTAAATAATATTGAAGGTTTCCGCTCCGTTTCCGCTCGTTTGGTACATGGTCATCGCAGCTACCGTTTTAAAGTCGACGGCATAGAACCCGGCGGGAAACTCCATAGGATATTGAACCCATCGCTTGAGGCTATCGATATTCCCCAGGAAGGAATTATATTGTCCGACTACCTGGCAACGGAGATTCTCCAAATCGCACCCGGTCAATTACTGACGATTGAAGTTCTCGAGGGCAATAGGTCTGTATTTAAGGTCCCTGTCGTAGGTACTTCGCGGCAATATCTTGGTGTCAACGCATATATGAATCGCTCGACACTCAACCGTTTGATGCATGAAGGCCCCGCGATTTCCGGTGTGCAATTGTCTGTGGATCCCGAATATCAAATCAACCTCTATCACCAACTCCGAGACATGCCGCGCGTTGCTGGAACCATCGTTCGCGATACGGCAATCGAACAGTTCAATGAAATGATGGAAAAAACGATTCTATGGTTTTCCTTTATCACTGCCCTGCTGGGCGCCTTTGTCGCTTTTGGCGTCGTGTATAATTCGGCCCGTATCGCATTTTCGGAACGAAGTCGGGAGCTAGCCTCGTTACGAGTATTGGGTTTTACCCGCGCCGAAGTCGGTTACATCTTGCTGGGTGAAATAGGCTTGCTGACCCTAGCGGCCATTCCTCCCGGTTTTCTGGTTGGAATCGGTCTGTCGAGTTACATTGCAAAGTCATTTTCATCGGATCTTTACCGCATTCCGATGATCGTAGTTCCGTCGACTTATGCTTTAGCGGCTTCCATCGTTTTGATTTCTTTTGCAGTGACTGCTGCGTTGATTTGGCGGCAGTTGAGTCGTCTCGATCTTATCGAAGTATTAAAAACACGGGAGTAAACTAATGCCGTCAGGACGTTTTGTAGGGATATCGGCACTAATGGCGCTTGTTATACTGGCGATTGCATGGGGTTTCTGGCCTAGACCGGTATTGGTCGAAACGAGCATCGTTGCGCGCAGGCCGTTGCGGATTACTATAGAAGAAGAAGGCAAAACACGAGTTAAAGACCGTTACATGCTTTATGCGCCAGTGGCGGGTTACCTTAGACGCATCGATCTGGAAGTTGGCGATGTTGTCGAGCTAGGTCAACCGCTGGCCTTGATTGATCCCTTGCCGCCGACAGTATTGGACCCCCGCAGCCGAGCGGAAGCGGAAGCACGAGTTGCCGCGGCACGCTCAGCCTTAGCGCGTGTCAAGGCTTCAGCCAGACAAGCCCGTGCCGAGGCCGAACATGCCTCGGTAGAATTTCGCCGCCGCGAAGAATTGATGACGCGTAGTTTAATATCGCGTTCGGAATTCGACCAAGCACGCAGTCGTATGTTGGCTTTGAAAGCCGCAGCGCAAGCGGCTAATTCGGCAATCGAGGTGGCCCGTTTCGACTTAGAGGCTGCGCAAGCGGCGCTTCGTTATTCGGCTGTAGCGGATACTTCAAAGCCGGTTGAAACCGTACAAGTGCGCTCGCCTATCGGTGGACGCGTTTTAAACATCGAACAGAAAAGCGCTGGCGTAGTGCCTGCCGGACACTTGTTGTTGGAAGTCGGCGATACGCATAATCTGGAAATCGAAGTTGAGGTGTTATCTCATGATGCGATACGCATCGAACCCGGTGGGCGTGTATTATTGGAGCGTTGGGGAGGCAATGACATACTCGAAGGCATCGTGCGGATCATTAAGCCGACGGGCTTTACTAAAGTCAGTGCGCTAGGAGTCGAAGAGCAGCGTGTAGTGGTCGTCGCGGACATTCGTTCTGCCGCTGAAATCTGGCGGCGCTTAGGCGACGGTTACCGAGTGGAAGCAAAATTCATCGTTTGGGAACAACCAGAAGCACTGACCGTTGCCAGTAATGCATTATTCCGTCACAACGACGGCAGGGCCGTATTTGTTGTTGAAAATGGGCGTGCTCGATTGCGATCGGTACGGACAGGCCAGAGTAATGGCTTATTAACCGAAATTTTAGAAGGGCTCGTACTCGGCGAGAAGGTAATCGACCATCCCGATGATGCGATAGACGAAGGCACGCGCGTTGCGTCATTTGGTTCTTAAGGCAGCGTGTTTCAAAATAACGTTCATGAAGGTCTAGCCATCGCCCCGGCAAATGAAAGTTCTCTGGTGGGGAGGGTACGGTCACTCGCCCGACAGGACGCCGTAAATACGTCCCTGTAGGCTCGACGGCGGCTGTCCTTGCCGCCGACGCCTGCCGATCGAGCAACCGCACCCTCTTCGGAACCATAGGTATCTACACAAGTTTTCAGCTTTATAGAACAATTAGTTAAGTTAATTTTTCTGTTATCTAGGATAAAAAAGTAGACTAAAAACTTCAATTTTTAGTCCCTATCTTCATAAAAAACCAGAAGAAACTTTATAACAGCATGATATTAAAAGATAAAGATGTGTAGATACTTATGCTTCGGAACCGACATTGTTTTTCATATTTCTTATTCCTACGCTCTGCTTCACCAGAGGAATTGCGAACTTTCACAGTAAAAGCCTGCCCTTCTCCGTTTTTCATCCATCCAGGATCTTGAAAGTCAATACATGGGTAAGAATCGGTTATCGTTGTTTAGCGAGTCCCAATAAAATGTGGTTTTATGCCATAATAGCGCGTTTGTTTCCATCATATTTTCGCCGGTTAAGCCATGTCAGACAGAAAAATTCTTGTTACCAGTGCCCTGCCTTATGCCAATGGTCCGATTCATTTAGGACACATGGTCGAATATATTCAAACCGATATTTGGGTACGGTTTCAGAAACAACGGCATCAGCAATGCTATTTCGTTTGTGCCGACGATACGCACGGTACGCCGATCATGCTTAGGGCCGACAGCGAAGGCATTACGCCTGAACAATTAATCGCCCGCTCCGCCGAAGAGCATTTGGCCGACTTTACCGAGTTCGGCGTCGAGTTCGACAATTTTCATAGTACGCACTCTGAAGAAAACAAGTCGCTCGCCGAGTTGATCTATAGACGTTTGCGCGAGGGTGGGCATATCTCATCGCGTAACATCACGCAGGCATTCGATCCGGTCAAAAACATGTTTTTACCAGACCGATTCATTAAGGGCGATTGTCCGAAATGCGGCGCAAAGGACCAGTACGGTGACAGCTGTGAGGCGTGCGGCGCGACCTATTCGCCGACCGAATTGAAAAATGCCGTGTCGGTCGTTTCCGGCGAAAAACCGATTGAAAAAGAATCGCTGCATTATTTCTTCAAATTACCGGATTTCGAGAACATGTTGCGGGAATGGATAGCCGAAGGCCATTTGCAGCCTGAAGTTAGCAACAAAATGAACGAATGGCTCGAAAACGGTCTGCAGGAATGGGATATCTCGCGTGACGCGCCGTATTTCGGCTTCGAAATCCCGGACGCGCCGGGCAAATATTTTTATGTCTGGCTCGATGCGCCGATTGGATACATGGCTAGTTTCAAAAATCTGTGCGGGCGCGAGGAAGACTTGAATTTCGACGATTTCTGGGCCGAGGAAAGCGATGCCGAACTTTATCATTTCATCGGCAAGGACATCATCTATTTTCATGCACTGTTCTGGCCGGCAATGTTGAAGGGGTCAGGCTTTAGGATGCCGAGCGCAATCTTCGCGCATGGCTTTTTGACCGTGAACGGCGAGAAGATGTCCAAATCGCGCGGCACTTTCATTAAAGCGCGCACCTATCTCGACCACCTGAACCCGGAATATCTGCGTTATTATTTTGCCGCGAAACTCGGTTCCGGCGTCGACGATATCGATTTAAACTTCGACGATTTTACCCAGCGCGTCAATTCCGACCTAGTCGGTAAAGTCGTCAATATCGCCAGCCGTTGCGCCGGTTTTATTCATAAACGTTTCGACGGTATGCTCTCGAAACATTGTTCGGAGCCGGACCTGTTCGATTATTTCATCGAGGCTAATGAAGGCATTGCACGTTGTTATGAAACGCGCGAATTCGGTAAGGCAATGCGTGAAATCATGGCGCTCGCAGATCGCGCCAATCAGTATATCGACGAGAAAAAACCCTGGCTGATCGCGAAGGAGGAAGGTCGCGACGTGGAGCTGCATGAGGTCTGCTCGATGGGCATCAACTTGTTTAGATTACTGATCGTCTATTTAAAACCGGTCGTGCCGGCGATGGCGCATCAAGCCGAGATTTTTTTGAACCTGGAACCGGAGGCCTGGCCGGATAAAGCCGAGCCGTTGCTCGATCATCAGATTGACGTGTTTCGGCCGTTGATGACTCGGGTCGATCCGGACAAGATCGCTGCGGTGGTCGAAGCCTCAAAGGAAAACCTGCAAAAAACCGAGGAGCCGAAACCGAAGCGCTTCGAGCCGATCGCCGAGGCTATCGAGTTCGATGATTTCGCAAAACTGGATCTTCGCATCGCGCGCATCGTTAAAGCCGAACATGTCGAAGGCGCGGACAAGTTGTTGCAACTGACCGTCGATATCGGCGATGAAACACGCAATATCTTTGCCGGTATTAAATCGGCCTACGCGCCGGAAGATTTGGTCGGCAAATTGACACTGGTCGTCGCCAATTTAAAACCGAGGAAAATGCGTTTCGGCCTATCCGAAGGCATGGTGCTTGCGGCCGGGCCCGGTGGTAAAGACATTTGGTTGCTGAGTCCGGATCAAGGAGCCCTGCCCGGCATGCGCGTCAAGTGACAGAGTTCAAAGAATGCGGGCAAGCCCACCATTTCTGATAGCGAACAATCACTTGGCTTGAAAGCCCGGTATAGTCAGGCAAAAAAATTGCCCGACACACAGCAGTGGATGGATATACCCGTCGCAGATCAAATTTCGGCGCCTGGGTGTCCGCTAAAGGACGCCGTGAATACGTCCATGTAGTCTCTATGCCAGCTCCATGCTGGCAAAGCCTTTATCGGGGACCCCGACGCCGAAATTTGACTAGTAAAGGGTATAATTGTGCAAAAAGTAGCGACCGAGCGCTAAATTGTTGTGTTGTCCGGAAAGGCTATTGGTGTTTGAGCGTTACTGGCTTCGATAGTCGCGACGAAGGCGTCGCTCCCACAGAGAGCGGCGGACGCTCTGTGGGAGCGATCCCCTGATCGCGATCTCGAGGCCGAAAGTGTTAAGTCGCAATAAATGGTATCGAGGTCTCATTGGTTAAGGTTGCAAAAGGGTAATTTTTGACTTATGTATAACGATGAGCGCTGGAGCTTGGGAAAGAGCGTGGTGCGGGTTGGCCGTTATTAGCTTGATGCCCATGGGTTGTAACCCCGTCCTGCTTAGTAGTGATTTGCGTAGGAATAATGAGCCATTTAAATAACTTCTTATACCTTTCGCACTTCAAATTTCAGCCGAATTTTCATCTACGATTAGTAATTCTTAGACGGCTTCTCGATAAAAAGGGAGTCATCAATCACTGTGTGATGACAAGGCCTCGGTTAGCGCCGATTGCAAGTCGTTATATTCAAAACTGAAGCCAAGTTCATTAATGAGTCTTAATGGCATAACGCGTTGGCTGCCAAGTACTAGTTCCGACATTTCACCGAGCAGTAGCTTCAAAGCCCAAGCGGGAATCGGCAGTAAGGCAGGACGTTTCAAACAGGCGGCTAACGTTTCGGTGAACTCGCGATTGGTGACGGGGTTTGGTGCGGTAGCATTGTAAGGGCCGCGCATTGAGTCGTCGTTCAACATGGCGCAGGCGACGTTGATCCAATCTTGCCTATGTATCCAAGACATCCATTGGGTGCCGGCGCCGATTCGACCGCCCAGGCCAAGCTTGAAGGGTAAGAGCATACGTTGTAGCAGTCCCCCTTCGTGACCTATAACCAAACCGGTTCGTATTAAACAAACTCGGATATCGAGTTGTTCGGCTTGCAGCGCGCTGTTTTCCCAGGCCAAACATAATCGATGTGAAAAATCGTCTTTGGCGGGCGTCTCTTCATCGAGAACCGTGTCGCCTTGATTGCCGTAATAGCCAATCGCCGAACCGCTTATCAAGACTTCCGGTTTTACGGCCAATCCTTCCAGCGTTTCAAACAAACGATCCGTCAACAAGACGCGGCTATCCCAGATAATACGTTTTTGCGCTTCGGTCCATCGTTTATCGAATATGGGCGCGCCGGCCAGATTAATGACCGCGTCGAATCGTTGGTCCGGTGTGATGTCGTCGAGGCTGCCCAGGCTTTTTGTGTCGGGTCCGCAAATTGACTGAACACGTTCGGGATTCCGGCTAAGTACCGTCAGCTGGTGACCTTGACCGCTTAACTGTCTGGTCAAAAGGGTGCCGATAAAACCGGTGCCGCCTGTTAGTAATATGTTCATGACTCGGGCTCCGTAGTGAGAGTGGCAACAACAGATTTAGCGGGTTTGCTTATCAGGATTCCTCGACATGTTGACCGTCGTGTTCCTGTTTTACGGGTAGGAATGATAGTAAACCATAAGCAATGTGTGAAAGACCGGCATAGAGAAAAAACAGTCGATAAGTATGATCGATCGGAATTTGATTGACGCGACCATAAAATTCGAGAGCTCCACTTAACAAAATCAAAAAAAGACCGGCGGCTGTCAATTCTTTATAGCTTTGCTTCATGAAACAATAGGCGAACATCGATAATTCCGCTAGTACAATATAAATCATCATGATTTTGATGTTGTTGCTCAAAGGACCGTAAAGATCGCTATTGAGCTCGAAAAACGTTTGGTCATTCGTAAAGGATAGGGTTGCTGCTGCGACACTGACGGCCAGCGAGACATAATAATTAGCTTCCAAGGCATATTTGAAGCTAGTTAAGCCTTTTATTGCAAAACTATTCATGAAATTATCCTGAAAAAGAAGTCCTCCTGAAAGAACCGAAACAGGAGGACTTTATAGAGGAGGACGTTGACAGCGGCTAGGTTGCCAGACCGCTTTGACCGATGTTACCGCCGCTCGTTGTGTCAGGTGTTACGACGACGGGGGGCTGTTCGTCCTTATCATCATCTTCCGGTACCGGCGGGGCAATTTTTTTGCCTTTCATCAGTTCATCGATTTGAAACTTATCGATGGTTTCCCACTGCATTAATGCTTCCGCCATGTTATGTAAGATTTCCATGCGCTCGGTAAGAATCTGTTTGGCGCGCTCATAGTTTTTGTCGACCAGCGAGCGAATCTCATCGTCGATCAATCGAGCCATTTGCTCGGACATCGCTTTATTTTGCGGTCCGAAATAGCCTTGATTCTGATCCGGGCCGTAATCCATAGGGCCGAGGCGATCGGAGAGTCCCCATTTAGTCACCATGTTGCGGGCCAATTGTGTGGCGCGCTCGATGTCATTGGAAGCGCCGGTTGTCACTTTGTTTTTGCCGTATATGATTTCCTCGGCAACCCGACCGCCGAATAAGCTGGCGATTTGGCTTTCCAGTTTATCCCGGCTGGCGCTGTAGGAATCCCGTTCCGGTAGGAACATCGTGATGCCTAATGCACCACCACGGGGCATGATACTGACTTTGTAGACCGGATCGTGTTCCGGTACGATGCGACCGACGATGGCATGACCGGCTTCATGATAGGCGGTCATCAACTTATCTTCTTCGCGCATCATCATGCTTCTTCTTTCGGCGCCCATAAGCATTTTGTCGCGGGCTTTATCGAGATCTTCCATGTTCACTTCGCGTTTGTTTTTACGCGCCGCGAATAAAGCCGCTTCGTTGATCAGATTCGCGAGTTCCGCACCGGAAAAGCCGGGCGTGCCTCGGGCCAGATCGTTGATGTTGACATCGGCGGCTTGCGGTACTTTTTTGATATGGACGCTGAGTATTTGTTCGCGACCTTTGATATCGGGTAAGCCGACAGTGACTTGACGGTCGAATCGGCCCGGTCTCAGCAAGGCTTTATCGAGCACATCAGCACGGTTGGTCGCAGCGATGACGATGATGCCTTCGTTGCCGTTGAAGCCGTCCATTTCGACAAGCAATTGGTTTAGGGTTTGTTCGCGCTCGTCATTACCGCCGCCCATTCCGTTGCCGCGATGACGGCCGACCGCATCGATTTCGTCGATGAAGATGATGCACGGCGCGCGTTTCTTGGCTTGTTCGAACATATCGCGAACGCGAGAAGCACCGACGCCGACGAACATTTCGACGAAATCCGAACCGGATATCGAGAAGAACGGTACACCCGCTTCGCCTGCAATGGCCCGAGCCAGCAGCGTTTTACCGGTTCCCGGAGGACCGACCATCAATACGCCCCGCGGTATCTGGCCGCCGAGGAATTCGTATTTGGCGGGGTCTCTCAGAAAATCGACCATTTCGACGACGTCTTCCTTGGCTTCTTCGACGCCGGCGACATCGGTGAATTTAACCTTGATTTGGTTTTCCTCGAGCAATTTGGCCTTGCTTTTACCGAAATTCATCTGGCCGCCCATGCCGCCGCCTTGCTGTTTGCGGAAGAAATAAACCCAGACTGCGATCAGCAGTAACATCGGTGCCCATGAGATAAAGATCTGCATCAGCATCGATTGTTTCGGCGGCGAAGCAACTTTGATTTTGACGCCGTATTCCAATAATTCGTCGATCATTTTGGCATCATTTGGGTTATAGGTCATGAACCTTTCCCCATTACGACGACGACCATTGATTTCCTCGCCGTTGATCGTGACTTCAGCAACCACGCCGGCGCGTATGTCTTCAATAAAGTCAGAGTATGACAAGGCATAGTTACTGTCGTTTTGCGGGCCCATTCGGCTAAATGCCGTGAATAGCGTAAGCCCCACCGCTATCCAGATGACGATTTTAAGTGCATTTGATTTCATTTAAATTTTCTCCTCTTTAGAGATGTATGAGGATATCATTCTTCTTTCGAAAAATACCTGAAGAAATCCGATTTCGGTTCCAGTAACAGAGTATCCTGGGTATTTTCGAACGATTTTTGATAGGCGTTCAAGCTTCGGTGGAATGCATAAAACTCTTCATTTTTGCCATGGCTGACCGCATAGATCTCGGCCGACTTGGCATCGCCGCGTCCTCGTATTTGTTCGGCTTCTCGATACGCATTAGCCAAAATAATATCGCGCTCCTTATCGGCCTGCGCGCTAATTTGTTCTGCAAGTTCCGCGCCTTGTGAGCGGAATTCCCGGGCAACTCTTTCACGCTCGGCTTCCATTCTCCGGAATACCGAGCTGCTGACTTCGTCCGGCAGATCGATGCGCTTGATGCGGATATCGACTAATTCGATGCCGTATTGTTCAGCGACCGGGCTTAATTTTTCCATCAACACCTTGCGTAAATTGCCTCTATCCTCGGAAACCAAGTCTTTGATCGTTCTTAAGCCGAATTCGCCGCGCATCGCATCTTTCATAATTTGATCGAGTCGAAGGTTGGCTTGATAAGAATCGCCGCTGACTGTTGTATAAAACAGGCCGACATCGCCAATTTTCCATTTGGCAAAAGAATCGACAATCACATTTTTCTTTTCCGAAGTCAGGAAACGTTCCGATTTGGCATTAAGGGTTTGGATTCGCGCATCGAACGCGCTGGTATTATTGATCAAGGGCATTTTGAAATGAAGGCCCGGCCGATAATCGGATTCGACAATTTCGCCCAAGCGAAATTTGATCGCTTTTTCACTTTCGCCAACATAAAACACCGACATATAACCAAGAATAAGCACCGATAAACCGATGGGAACTAATAATTGTTTAGGTAACGAATTCATAGTCTGCTCCTGCTGGAACGGATTGTTGAAGCATGCACGGGTTTTCGGGCATCGGTTTGTGCGGCCTTTTCGATTTGCGCAATCGAATTTAGGTTAGGAGTACCGACATTTTGATCGCCATTTTTGTGCATCGAATCGATCGGCATGTAGAACATATTATTCCCGTTTTCAACCGCTACAATCACTTTATTGGTATTGCTGTATAACTTTTCTTTAGCTTCAAGATACAAACGTTTGCGGGTTATTCTGGGCGCTTTCTCGTATTCGACCAGTAATTGATCGAAGCGTTGCGTCTCGCCGGTTGCTCTAGCGACCACTTGAGCTTCATAGGCTTCAGCCTCCTGAATCAATCTTGCCGCTGCACCTCGAGCTTTAGGAATCACTTCGTTGGCATAAGCTTCGGCTTCGTTAATTAGCCTTTGTTTATCCTCTCGTGCCCGGATTGCATCCTCGAAGGCATTTTGAACTTCCTCGGGAGGCTGGGCATCCTGTAAGTTGACGCTGGCGATGCGAAGACCGGTTTGATATTGATCCATCGCTTCCTGCACCTGATCTTTGATTGCCGTGGCAATTTGACTGCGGCCTTCGGTTAGGATGAAGTCCATATTATTCTTGCCGATTACGCCCCGCTCGATACTTTCGGTCACTTGCTTAAGCGTGGCTTCGGCATTTTTGACGTTGAATAAATAATCCCTGGCATCTTTGATTTGATATTGAATGGCTAACCTAACGCTGATAATGTTTTCATCCCTGGTTAGCATCAGCGATTCGGGTAAGTCCGATCCGCTTCCGAGTTGACGGCCTCCGGTTTTATAGCCGATTTCAATGAAGCGTTGTTGTTCGACGTTGACGATAGACACATCTTCTATTGGAAAGGGCAAATGCCAATGCGGGCCAGGCATCGTAGTGGCTTGATAGGCGCCGAATCGGGTTTCCACGCCTCGATTGCCTTGGTCTACGATGTAAACGCCACTGCCAGCCCAGGCAATTAACAGCGCGGCGCTAGAGTAAGCAAAGATCGGTTTGGAGTGGCGGTTAAGAAAATTTTTGGGCTTTTTATTGATGCCGCGCCATATATTTTCGAATTGAGCTTCCCAATCGGATTTGGGATTTTCACCTAATTCCTTCGGGTCATTATTTTTATTGTTCCAGGTCATAGCGGACTCCTGATACTCGTGCGTTAAGGCCGGTTTATTTTTTATCCGACCTTTTTATTGTTCGGTGCAATGTCGAATTAATCGCTTGTTTTAGCCGGGTTCGAGAAAATCGACTAAATCGCTGCTGAATTTATTTTTTAATTTCAATAGTGCGCTGTTCTGAATTTGCCTGACCCGTTCACGTGTTAACGACATACGGTCGGCAATGTCTTGCAGCGTCATTTCGGTATCGCTATCGAGCCCGAAACGGCAATTGATAATGTCGGCTTCTCGCTCAGGTAGGGTTTCGATAGCCTTCCTCAAGCAGTTTTTCAATGCCGAATTAGCCAATATACTGATCGGTTGCGGAAAATGGTTCTGCTCCATCGAATCGACGATTGCCGGTAAATCCTCATCATCATTAATATTGTTATCAAGCGAAATGGTCGGTTGATAATTATTGACGATGGCTTTGATTTCCTCTTCAGGCAAGGCGCAGATTTCGGCAAGTGTTTTATTGGTCGGCCATTGGTTGTGTTTGACCAGATAATCGTTCATCGTTTCGAACACCGCGGCCGCTTTTGCCGCAATGTTGTAAGGCAAGCGGACCATTTTTTCCTGTCTGACCATGCCCCGAGTGATGCTTTGTTTGATCCAATAAATCGCATAAGTGGAAAAGCGCACCGATCGCCGCCAATCGTAACGGTCAACCGCCTTGATCAAACCCACAGTCCCGTCTTGAATTAAATCGGTAAATGGTAGCGAAGAATGGTGATATTGACGTGCAATGAAAGTGACTAGCCTAAGGTTGCCGCTGATCATCGCACGTCTTGCGGAAATCATTCGTTGTTGCTCGATCGACGCGGATTTCAACAACTCTAAGTCATCATCGTTGAGTGCTCGATCCTTGAGCCGGCAAGTTAAGACTTTGACGATTTGTTGCAGGAAATTAGGTAAAAGATGAAGATCTTCCAGTAACTGTTTGCATTCGGTAAATGCGGTGCTTGAATGCGGGTTGTCTTTGGCGTTGATCACTTGCTGAAAACACTCTAGTAACTTGCTTGCAAGCTGTTTAGCGGTATCCTGTGCAGCATTGTCCTTTTGTACAGGTTCGAGATTGTTTTTTCTGATAAGCTCGGACAAGTCGGTGCCATCGCCGATAGCGCGAACAAATTCGCCGGCTATAACAGACAGTCCCGAATTCGAATAAATCATCAAACGCGATAAGTTTAAGCGACTTTGTTCCATCTGTTGGGCTAGCGAGGTTAATTCCTCTGCAGTCAAAACCGATGCATTTTGCTGATGTATCAACAACTCGTCGCCTCCGCTTTGCATGAATGTCATTGCGTTATTCGATGAGGATAACTCTTCGGTTTCCGCAAATAAGTCGGCATCTACAGGTTCCGATTCGATTTCATCGGAATCGTTGTTTAGAGTGTCGATTTGCGGCCGGCACGAATCCATAAAATCCGTATCGAGGGAGGCTTCCTTGTATAAACCTCGAAAACTGCCGGAACGGTACTGATTGTTTAGCATTGAATGGTTCATTTGGGTCATAGTGGATTGCCCCTTACCAGGTAACTGGTTATATACCCTGAGTAAATACTTAGTTGAATCAACTAAAGCTTGGATTAAACATTACTCCTGAGTACAATGTTTGTCAAACATTAATCATAAACAAAACCTGTGCATAAATGTATACAATAAAAACCGTGACTTCACTCACAGGCATAAACACCGAAACACTCAGAGCTTGGGAAAGGCGCTACGGAACCGTTAACCCCGTTAGGGATAGCAAGGGCCGGCGTCTTTACACGCAGCAAGATGTCGAGCGTTTGACGCTGCTGTTGGCGGCAACTCAGCAAGGTTTTACGATCAGCAAAATCGCGGATTTAAGTAACGACGAACTGCAGGAGTTGTTGAGCGCCAACCCTAATCCGCCAAATGCCAATCAAGAATTGTTTTTTCTGCGTATCGTCGATGCCTTGCTGCAATTTCGCATGGATACCTGCGAAGACTTGCTAAGGCGGGCGCTGATTGCAATGGATCCCCTGAGTTATGCCCGAGAGGTTCTGTTGCCGACCCTCGAAAAGGTCGGTAATCTTTGGCATGAGGGTAGATTGACCATTGCTCAAGAGCATCTGTTTTCCGCCTGTGTTAAACGTATCGTATTAAGTATGGTAAATCACGAACAGCCATTTTCCGGAACCAATCCCGGTGTGATGTTCGCGACCATGACCGGAGAGCATCACGAATTCGGAATATTGCTGAGTTGCTGGTTGGCCGCTAGTCAACGTTGTAAATGCTATTACATCGGCCCCGATTTGCCATGGGAAGACTTGTTAAACGCCGGAAACCGGCTCAAGCCTTCTGTTATCGTTCTGAGCCTCGCTAATACACCGCCTGAACAAGCCATGGTTCAAAACTTAAACAATCTGGCCGAGGCGTTGCCGAAAGATATCCAGTTATGGGTCGGCGGTACCGGTGCACAGTATTTGTTCAAGTCGAATCAACTGCCGGAACGGTCGGTTTTTACCGCTAGTCTCGACGACTTTTACCATCGAATCGGTCGCTTGATTCAAAGTCGTCCGCTCTCGCGGCCGTTTTAGCGATTCTCGATCGATTGATTTAAGGTCTGACTTTTCAATGCATGAAAAGTTCTTAATTTCTTATCAATACGGTAGGTTTTTTTAATCCAGTCGTTCAAATGACATGAAGACGAGGTTTTTATTGCATTCGCGGCAAATGGCTTTCATAATTCTAGGCTTATTTAACACAGGACTATTGCCTGTTATTGTTGATTCGATGCTCAGATTCTTTTTTACTTTCTCAAATCCAATGCATGGTTGTTTTGGCCGAATATCGTCCGAGCGGATGGTTTATCGCTTGAGGCTGTGCGTGGTTATTTCGGAGTGTAGGGTTAGTTTTATGAAATACATGGCATTAAATATATTTAATAATCAACGATATGCTTAAAATGGGTTGCCGAATAATAATATGAAAAGGGCCCGGATGGGCCCTTTTTTTTGGTTTAACGTTTACACAGTCCCGTTTAAGGGACCCAATTAGGGGGCAGCAATGAACGAAGAAATCAGTCATTTGGTCGAGCGGCTTAACGATGCTGAAAATGAAGATCAAAAAACTGTTTTTGAACAAGCCATAGAAGAACTGGAAAGTACCGAGTTGGCATTATTGTTGGAATCCCTGCCCTTGCACCAACGTTTGGAGCGTTGGCAGCAGGTTCCTGTCGAAGATCGTGTCGATGTTTTGGTTGCCATGCGTGCCGAACCTAGGCAGACCATTATCGAAAGCTTCGAAGAATCGGAATTGCAGAGTTTGTTAAGCGGCTTACATGCCGAGGATTTGATCGAGCTGGCGGAAACATTGCCGGAATCGGTGATAGATACCGCGCTTGGCAATATGGATGCTAGTCAGCGTAAACATTATCAGTTATCGGCGCAATATGACGATGAACGAATCGGCCGCTATGTCGATCACGAGTTATTGATTTTACCAAGGACAGCAAGGGTTAGACAGGCGATGCGCTTGATCCGCAAAAACCTGCCCGAGTATACCGATTGCATTTATCTGATTCAGCGTAATGGTGCTTTCGTCGGCACCGTTCTCGTTCATAAATTGTACGCCGCGGATCCTCTTACGCCATTGGTCGAATTATGTATAGACGATCCCGTTACTGTTTCAGCGGATAGTTATTTAACCGATGCAGCGGAAAAGATGGAGCATTCGGGGCTAACCGCATTACCGGTCATCGATGCCAATCAACTGTTATTAGGCAGAATTACGTTACGCTTGGCTTTGGAAATTACCCGCGAAGAATATGAAAGCCAATTGATGGCAACCGCTGGTATGGATGAAGACGAAGACTTGTTCGCTCCTGTGATTCGTAGTTCCAAACGCCGGGCCACCTGGTTAGGAATTAATTTGATTACGGCTTTTTTGGCTTCTTGGTCAATCGGCTTATTTGAAGGTACATTACAGCAAATCGTTGCATTAGCGGTGTTGATGCCGATTGTCGCATCGATGGGCGGAATAGCCGGTAGTCAGACCTTGACTTTGATAATTAGAGGCATTGCATTGGGTCAAATCAGCAAAGGAAATTTTAAGCCGCTTTTAATTAAAGAGGTCAGCGTCGGCATACTCAATGGCTTGTTATGGGCTTTAGTGATCGGTGTAATTGCAGGCATTTGGTTCGGTAGTCTGTCTATCGGTTCGGTGATTGCGGCCGCGATTGTCGTCAATATTATCATTGCAGCTTTCGCAGGCGTCGTAATTCCATTGGTCTTGGATAAGCTCGATATCGACCCGGCCTTATCCGGTTCGGTCATCCTAACTACTGTGACCGATGTTGTCGGTTTTGTTGCTTTTTTGGGATTGGGGACCGTTTTTTTGTTGCGATAATCAATAGGCTCTTTGCTATACCCGTCATAGATCAAAATTCGGCGCCTGGGTGTCCGCTAAAGGACGCCGTGTCTAGCTAGCTCCATGCCGGCAAAGCCTTTATGAACGCCATGGATGGCGTGAATGTCGATTTTGCAGGAGCGAAAATCGACCGGACACCCAGGCGCCTCCTCAGGCACTGCCGGAAATTGAAGTGCGAAAGGTATAATCAAATGGTAGAGCCCCTCGAATCAACGACGAAATTTGAATTTAGATTGGTATAGAGCCGTCTCAATGCTGTCATAATTCAAAGCGACAATACTCATTATCCTAGAAAAAGCATTTCACCATAAAGATTCACAGCAATTCCCAATTTGGGGATCAAAAAGGGTGTGGAGCGTGCTTGGCGAGGATGTCGGCAGCGGGACAGGTTTTTGCTCCTCGGCAATTGCTCCCGCATTGCCCTACTAGACGCCATCCTTGGCGCTTAGGTGCTGCCAAGTCTCCATGGATGGGTTTACGGCGTTCCTCGACAGGCAACCCCACACCCTAAGATTGGCGAACCTGCTTAGGTAATCTCCTGAAATACTTCATGAACTTCATGGTTGACCTGCCGAGTTTAAGATTATATATATTGTGCCGCTGCTTTATGCTCATCGCATTACGAAACTCGGTTTGCTAAGGGCATAGTCGTATTTTTACAGGAGAAGGCTGATGACCGCACCTCGTTTTTTTACGCCCGAATTGAGTCAAAAACTGGATGGCTTATCCGAATTGGCGCTGGATTGTAATTTTTCCTGGAGTCACCGGGCCGACGAAATCTGGCATCGATTGAATAGCTCCTTATGGGAGCAATCCCGTAATCCATGGCTAGTGTTGCAAGCCTGTTCGGCAAACTTGTTGCAAGAGCTCGCCGATAATGAAGAATTTTGCCGAAAACTGCAAAGCATCGTGGCCGAGCATCGTGCCTCGCTGGCCGAACCCCGTTGGTACCAGAACGAACTCGAACAAAGCACTAAGCTAGCGCAAATTGCCTATTTCAGTATGGAGTTCGGCCTTAGCGAAGCTTTGCCGATTTATTCCGGCGGCCTGGGTTTATTGGCCGGCGATCATCTAAAAGCCGCCAATGATTTGGGCATCCCCCTCGTGGGCGTTGGCTTGTTGTATCAAAACGGCTATTTTCGTCAGGCTTTCGACGATGACGGCAATCAGATCGCGCTCTATCCCAACGCCGATACCGGCGATTTACCGATTTGCCCTGTACGAAAGGATAACGGCGAATGGCTCCGGATAAAACTCAATACCCCGTCGAAATTGTGGATCAGAGTGTGGCAAGCGCAAATCGGTCGAATTACGCTTTATCTATTGGATAGTAACGATCCGGTCAATCATCCGGTCGATCGTTGCATTACCAGCGAGTTGTACGGCGGCGGACTCGAAATCCGTTTGGCTCAAGAAATTTTATTGGGCATCGGTGGCTGGCGAGTGTTGAGAGCTTTAGGCATCAAGCCTGAAGTTTGTCATTTGAATGAGGGTCACGCGGCATTTTTAGTGCTGGAGCGAGCCCGCGATTTAATGAAAGAAACCGGGCTGGACTTTAAAACCGCGCTGAACATTACGCGGGCCGGTAATCTGTTTACCACGCATACGCCGGTCGAAGCCGGCTTCGATCGTTTCAGTCCGGAATTGATTGGAAAACGGCTCGGCAATTATGCGCAAAAACTCGATATCGATATCGAAACTTTATTGAATCTCGGCCGCAATCCGGATTTAAAAACCTACGATAAATCGTTCAACATGGCTTATCTGGCTATTCACGGAAGCGCCGCGGTTAACGGCGTGAGCCGATTGCATGGCGAGGTCAGTCGGCGTATTTTCAGCCCTTTGTTTCCGAATTGGCCGGCGGAAGAAATACCGATCGACCATATCACCAATGGCGTCTATGTTCCGGCATGGGATTCGCAGGAAGCCGACGAATTATGGACCGGTTTGTGCGGTAAAAACCGCTGGGTTTGCGAATACGGCGATTTGCCGGATCAATTCAAGCGGGTCACCAATGAACAGTTATGGAATCTGCGTGCGCAAAACCGAAAATGCTTGGTCGAGTTCGTCCGGGCTGAGTACAGTCGGGAACTCGATGTTCAGGGTAATATCTCGAAAACCGAGCGTAAAGATCAGGTGCTTCGCTTATTCGATCCTAATGTCATGACTATCGGTTTTGCCCGCCGGTTTGCAACCTATAAGCGCCCTAACCTGCTGTTAACCGACCCCGATCGTTTGGCCGCGATACTAACCAATCCCAATCGGCCGGTGCAATTGGTTATCTCGGGTAAAGCTCACCCGGCCGATTTGCCCGGTCAAGTGTTAATCCGAGCTTGGCATGAATTTATCCGTCGGCCTGAAATCAGGGAGCGTGCAATTTTTTTGAGCGACTACGATATGATTACCGCCGAATATTTGGTTCAAGGTGTCGACCTTTGGATCAACACGCCTAGACGTCCTTGGGAGGCTTGCGGGACCAGCGGCATGAAAATTCTGGTCAACGGCGGTTTGAATCTATCCGAACTCGACGGCTGGTGGGCGGAAGCGTACCGCCCCGAAGTCGGCTGGTCATTGAACGGGCAAGAGGTCGAGCAAGCCGATCATGAACAAGCCGAGATACTTTACCGCCTGCTCGAACAGGAAATCGTTCCGATGTTTTATGAGCGTGATCAACAGGGCTTGCCGCGCCGCTGGCTAGCTATCATGCGGGAAAGCATGGCGACGCTGACGCCTTATTTTTCGGCCAATCGCATGGTCAGGGAGTATACGTCCAAGTTTTATTTACCTCTAGCCGAAAGCTATTGCAAAAGGTTGGACGGAAATATGCAGCCGGGTAAGCAGCTGATCGAATGGTTGAAACGCATCGAAGACCTTTGGGCTAAAATTCATGTCGATAATGTGGTGACGGAAATCCGGGAGAAGGACTACGCGTTCAGCATGCAGGTTTATCTTGGGGAGCTTAACGAGGAAGATGTTTGTGTGGAATTGTTCGCGGAATCTTCAGGCGAAGGACGATTTGAGATTCATTCGATGGCGATAGAACAAGAGTTGGCCGGCGCGATAAACGGTTATATCTACAGTGCGACGATACCGAAAACCAGGCCGATAAGCGATTATACGCCCAGAATTAGACCCGGCAATCCGGATTGCAGTTTGCCGTTGGAAGCCAATCAGATTTACTGGGTGCAAGCGCGACAAGGGTAAATTAAATCTTGCCTCGCTTGCAGTAGAGATTTACAAAAAAGTCGTTTTTACTCGGCTTTTGCAATTTCCGCGCGCATTTGGTCGATGACTGCTTTGTAGTCCGGTTTGCCGAAAATCGCCGAACCGGCAACGAAGGTATCGGCGCCTGCCGCTTTGATTTCACGAATATTGTCGACTTTGACGCCGCCGTCGATTTCCAAACGAATATCGAAACCGCTTTCATCGATTCGTTTTCTTGCATCGCGCAGTTTGGTTAATGCCGATGGCAGAAACGACTGTCCGCCGAAGCCCGGATTGACCGACATCAACAAAATCATGTCGAGTTTATCCATCACATGATCGAGATAATGCAGAGAAGTCGACGGGTTGAATACCAAGCCGGCTTTACAACCTTGGTCTTTGATCAATTGCAAGGTTCTATCCAGATGAACCGAAGCCTCAGGATGGAAGGTAATATAGCTGGCGCCGGCTTTAGCGAAGTCCGGGATGATTCGATCGACCGGATCGATCATCAAATGCACGTCGATTGGAGCGGTAACGCCATGATTTCTTAATGCTTCGCAAACCAATGGGCCGATCGTTAAATTGGGTACGAAATGATTGTCCATGACGTCAAAATGGACAACATCGGCACCGGCCGCTAAAACGTTATCGACTTCTTCGCCTAAGCGGGCAAAATCGGCAGAGAGAATGGAAGGAGCTATCCAGTTTTGGGCCATTTTTTTATCCTCGATTAAAACAAAACAAGCAATTATAGTCTTTTTTTATTAATTGATCCCGCATTGATTTATAAGTGTATTCAGTGAGGCAAGCGATATCAAGTTTAAGTTCAAAAAACAACTCTGGAGCTATTGTAGAGTCGGATAGACGAGGACTATAATCGAGTCGTAGTTCTGTTCGTTTATACTCCTTTTAGATTGAAAACCGTCTAAGAATAAAAGGTATGGGATGTGTCATCGAGGAACGCCGTGAACCCCTCCATGGGGGCTTGACGGCAGCTCTGCCGACATCCTCGCTAGCCACACCCCATATCTTCATAAAGTTACCATTTTTGAGTATAAAGTGAGTAGAACTCGTCCATATAGCAAGGAGAATGATTATGAACAAGAAAATGATAATTGCGTTGTTGGCACCGTTGTTTTTTGCTCCGGCTGCTTATGCGCAATTCGAACATCACAAAGGACCTGTCGATAGTTGCGTGAAATCGGCGCTCGATGCTCATCCTGGGGATATAGTATCAATGCGGGCCGAAATCGAAGACGGTAAGCCTCAGTATGAATTGGATATCCACGGCAAGGATGGTAAGCATTGGGAAGTCGAATGCGATGCCGCAAGCGGTAAAATATCCGAAACCGAGCGCGAAGTCGCGGCCGACGATCCGGAATTTACGTCGAAGGCTAAAGTCAGATTGGATGCGGCGTTAAAAACGGCATTGGACAAGTATCCGGGCAGCGTCATGAAAATCGAATATGAAATCGAAGCGGACGGCGGCGTTGCCTATGAGTTCGATATCAAAACCGCCGACGGCAAGCTGCTTGAAGTTGAAGTCGATGCAATCAACGGCAAGCTCAGCGACCCGGAAGAAGTGGTCTATCAAATCGGCTTGGATTGATAAGGCGAGTCGTAATTACGGATGCTATTGTCGCTACAATAGCATCCGATTTTTTGGCACGGACCAGGACATTGCCAACCATACGGTAGATTGGCCATTTAACAGGGGTGTTTTTTGGGAGTTTTTCCCATTGCCTTGATCGACCTTCACCTGCTAGAGTCTTCGACCAGCATATCTCTCTTTCTTCAGTTGTTTCTCGAAAATTTCGCAGTGCCATATTTCCCCCTCCGATTGATTTCAATCACCGTTTTCATTTCACTGATGCCGTTCGTTGATGCGGCCGAGCCAGTCGAAAAGGAAGCGCAAGCCTCGGCACAAACGAAAATAAGTCCGTCTGGCGAGCCCGAAGATAAGGCCGTTTTGCTTGATGTATTGTCACGGTTCGAGTCCGAGTTACGAGAACAGCTCAAAAACGCCCTTGCCGAATTGAAACAGCGTATCGAACAGGGTCCGCCCTTCCAACTCGAAGAGCGTCAAAAGCGTATAGTCCGGCTGGAAATCTTGCTGAACGATCCCGATGCCGATTTGCCGGAACAATATCGGCGCGTCGTCGAAGCGTACCGGGTCGAGCTCGATTATGCGAAGACCATCGATGCCTATCGAGCTCTGCTGAAAACCGACGGAAACGAGCGCTTGGTGGACTTCCTCAGCATCGGGCGCTTGGCTTTGTATTACCAAACCCTCAATGGCCGCGAATCGGGCATTTGGCTTAACGATAGTCGCCGTTGGCAGCGTTTGTCCGGGGAAGGCAATGAAGCGATTACTCAAGGGCTGCGCACCGCGCGGAAATTGGAGCCGCCGCAATTGATCGAACTGCCGCTGCCGGGACCTAGGAAGCCATGAATATGAAATTTTGGTTTGTCTTATGCCTCGCGCTTGCTTTGGCCCCATTCGCCCAAGCCGAAACCGAAGCCGTATTGACGCCGCCGGAATTGGAAACCCGTTTGGACGAAGAGCTGGCGGCCAAGGCCGCATTGTTTCTGGCGATTCGAGAAAGCGCTTCGGACCTCAAGCCCTTATACCAGCAGCTTTTTTTAGCCGGCGATGCTGCCCGGCAGAGGGCCTTGCTCGAACAATTGGCCGACTCTAAACAGATACCGGCGACAGAAGATCTAAAGGAATTATTTACCAGTTTACAGCAGCAACTCGATGCCTTAGGGAGTGTGTCTATTATTCAGGCGCCGGTTTATGAACCTAGCGGTCAGGCCGTCGACAAGGAAGTACTAAGGCTCGGCGGTTTCAGCTTCATCGCCGATGGGCGTTATCTGGCGTATTCGCCCGAGATCGACCGATTGGTCGAATTGCCGCGCCAACCGGCGTCGAGCCTGCTCAATTCGGCGCGCCGATTTCAGCAAGTGAATGCCGATACGCTGGCGCCGGTCGCGATCGACCCGTCAGGCGGGCAGACCTTGCAGTTATTGGTGCAAATTCCGAATTTGCAAGAACGCATCGCCCAAGGCGGCATCGTCGGTTGTTTGATTCTGATCTTGGCTGGTTTCGCTTACGCGCTCAGCGGATACCGTTTCGTTGATCTGACCCTGGTCGGTAAACGCATCAAACAGCAACTGCAAACGACCGATTTGAGGCTCGACAACCCCTTAGGCAGGGTTCTCGCCAAGCTGGAACAGGAGACCGCATGCGATGAAGAGGCTTTGTATTTGACCGTCGAGGAAGCCTTAACCGGCGAGCGGATCAAACTGGAGCGCGCCCTGGCCTTTTTGAAATTAGTGGCGGCGATTGCTCCGATGTTGGGTTTGCTCGGTACCGTCACCGGCATGATTGAAACCTTTCAAGCCATTGCACTGCATGGCTCGGGCGATCCGAAATTGATGTCGGGGGGGATTTCGCAGGCGCTGGTTACAACCGTGCTGGGGCTGGTAGCCGCGATTCCGATTTTGTTGTTCCATAGCTTGTTGCTTGGCAGATGCCAAAATTTGGGCAATTTATTGGAAGCCCATGTCGCGGCGGCTCTGGCTTTACGTCTCGAGCAACGGCATGCCGCCGAATAAAACCTAACGGTAAACAGCGATGAACGGCGATATTATCGAAAGCCTGATCATTTCGCTGCAGCGCGCCGAACAGCACATCGAGGATTTGATCGCGATGGGCGGGCCTGTCATGTGGCCGCTGCTGGCCGTTTCGCTCGTATTGTGGACATTGGTTTTGGAGCGTTATTGGTATTTGCTGCTTGTCTTTCCCGCCTATATCGAAAACAATCTTCCGGTTTTGCGCTCGCGTGTCGTGCTGATCATCGAGACCGCTGAAGTCACTTTTTTACTGCGCCGCCATCTGCGGCTCATCAAAACATTGTCCGGTATTCTGCCGATGCTGGGTTTATTGGGCACCGTGACCGGCATCGTCGAAACCTTCGATTTGATTCGCGTGTTCGGTAGTGCCGAGCCGCGCATCGTCGCGCGCGGGGTCTCTCAGGCATTGATCACGACAATGGCCGGTTTGGTGTTGGGTTTATTCGGCGTGGCGGTCGGTTACGATCTCACTCGGCGGGCGCGCACAGGCGAGCGCCGGTTTCGCAGTCAAATCGGTCGTTATGAATAGATTGCCATGAATCGAAAAAAATTATACTTCGCGCGGCCACATTTACGGTTTTCTAACTCGCTCTTTTGTTCGATAGCTGCGTTGCGAAAACAGTTACATAGCTTGCTATGCGTCTGTTTTCGCGCCTTGCTCTCGAACAAAATAGCATTGCCATAAAAGCCGCAAACATGACCGCACGAAGTATATTCAAAAGCCGTAACGACAACAACGAGGATCATTCCGATACGATCAACATGACACCGTTGATCGACATGGTCTTCATTTTGTTGATTTTCTTTCTGGTGACCAGCTCGTTCATCCGCGAATCGACGGTTGCGGTTCAGCGCCCGAGAGCCGCGACGGCCACACCTCAGCAAAATACCGATTTGATCGTAACGATCGGCTCGGATGAACAAATCTGGCTGAACAACGACTCGGTGGATATACGCATGCTGCGTGCCCGGATCGAACAACAAGGACTCTCGGGACCGAGCCGGTCCGTGGTTATTTTGGCCGATCAAAAGACCAGCACAGGGCTGTTGATCAAGGTCATGGACCAACTGCGCTTAGCCGGCTTGGCCACAATCTCGGTGGCGGCCAGTACGGAGCCGGACCCTTCATGAAACCGGCGCATTCGGGCCGGGTGTTGTCGGCGTCGTTTGTCGCGGCCTTGATCATTAACCTAGCTTTGCTGCTCTTGATCGGCGCATTGATCAGCCGGCGAGAAGCCGCATTGATTTCGGAAGCGAAACCGCAAGCGATCGAATTCATTCGCATGCCGCCGAAGGTCGAAGAGCCGAAACCGAAGTCCAAACCGATCGAGCCTCCCGAACCGGAGCCGAAAGCCGAGCCCGAACCGGTAAGGCCCAAGCCCAAAGCCGTCACGCCGAAACCGGTCAAGCGTGCCGCTCCAAGGAAATCGGCCCCCAAAAAAACGCCATCGCCAAGCGTTCCGGCCCCCCGCATCGATATTCCCAAACAAGGAGACGGACCTGAATTGGCACCCGTGCCGGGCACCGACTCACGCGTGACCGCGCCGCCGTCGGATTGGTCGACCGACAAGACCGAAGCGGCGGCAAGCGGTGACGGCACCGGTGCGGGAAACAGCGGCGCGGGCGATCGAGCCTTGGTGGTGTTATCGCGCACGATGCCGCGTTACCCGCGTCGGGCGCGCGAACGCGCTATCGAAGGCTGGGTTCGCCTGGAAATCGTCGTGAAGCCGAATGGGACGGTCGGCGATGCCCGAGTCATCGATGCCAATCCGAAGCAAATTTTCGATCAGGCGGCTCTCGAAGCGATCCGGCGCTGGCGATTCAAACCGACACACAAGGACGGCCGCGCCGTCGAACAGCGAGTGGTTCAAGAAATCAGCTTTCGGCTCGATAGGCGGCGTTAGTCGAGCTTTCGATTCGCTGAGGAACAAGCTGAAATAACTTCTTTAAATGGTTCCCACGCTCTGCGGTTCGTATCGGTAACTTGCTAGACAGGTTATCGCTCCCAGGGCCGAATGCTCTGTGGGAGCGATCCCCAGATCGCGATGTCGAAGCCGCAAACGTCAGGTAGCAATAAATGCTATCGAGGTCGTATTGGCTAAGATGGCAATACACAATTTATGTATAACGACGAGTGCAGAGCGTGAGAACGATAAGTACCCCTCTTCATCTGAAAAAGGGCTGGTGTGAGAGCATCAACAGTCTGAGTTATCTTGTGCTCATTCTTAATCGGAATATCAATATCCATGGCACCAAGACATTGCACACATGAAAGCCAAATTAAAACTAATCGCGGGCTTCGTTTTGTTGGAAACGATCGATATCATTCCGTTGCCGATTACGACACTGGTTGCGGTCTATATCGTTTGGAAAAAGCCGCTTTGGTTTAAAAACCTGGTGCTGGAGCTTTATCAAGTGGACGAGCCGAAGGCTAAGGAACGGGATGACAAGTCATTGAATTAGCACCGGTGAAATAGAGCAATTTATCCAAAAAAGCGATTTCTACAAAATCCGCGGCAATATTTCGACGGCCCATTAGGTAAATGGCTTGGGAAGTATAACTAATCGAATCTTTTCGCGATTTTTGAGCGTTTCGTGGACAATATGCTTTTATTACCCGATTTCAAGAGAACCTCCCACGATGCCAGCGATTACAGAACAACTATTCGAATGTCTGTCCGATATTCAGACGCCTGGAAATTTTTATGCCACCGGTTCCATCGATGCTTTTCCTCCAAGTTTGGAAGTCGACGGCGTCGGGCGGATCGCGTTGCCCATACTGCCGGAACAGGCCGAACTGTTGATTGCGGCCGCCGAGCGCGCGCCATACGGCAAAGGCCGCGAAACATTGGTCGATACCGAGGTTCGGCGCACTTGGCAAATCGATGCCGGACAAATCAAACTCAGCGGCAAGCACTGGCGGGCGCAGCTCGATGCCATTGTCGGCCAGGCCGCAGCAGGTTTGGGCGTGGCCGGCGAAGTGCGAGCGGAACTTTACAAATTGCTGGTCTACGATGCCGGCAGTTTCTTTGTCGGTCATCGCGATACCGAGAAAACCGCCGGCATGTTCGCGACTTTGGTGATTGTCCTACCCTCTTTGTACCGGGGCGGCGAATTGCGTATCAGTCATCGTCAGGAAGAAGTCACGCTCGATTTGTATCGAGAAGATCCGTCCGAAATCGCTTTCGCGGCGTTTTATGCCGATTGCAGGCATGAAGTGTTGCCGGTTTCCGAAGGTTGCCGGTTGACCTTAATCTATAACCTGGTACGACCGGACACCAAAGCGCCATTGCCTCAACCGCCCGATTATCGCCGGCAACAAACACAAGCTGCTTCATTACTGCGCGATTGGGCGGCGTCGCTGGCAAATATTAGCGATCGCGAACTTCCGGAAAAACTGATTTATCCACTGGAGCATGCTTATACGCAGGCCGAATTAGGATTTGACGCGCTTAAAAATGCCGATGCCGCACTTGCCGAAGTATTGACCGAGGCCGCCGGGAAAGCCGATTGCGAGATTTATTTGGCGTTGGTGACGATGGCGGAAAGCGGCAGTGCGGAACCCATCTACACCGGAAGCGGCCGGCGCCGTTATTGGGACGACGATGATTTCGAATACGAAATCGGTGAGGTTTTCGATCGTTTCGAAACCGTTTCCGAATGGCGAAGTATCGACGGTAGTCAACCGCAATTACCCGTATTGCCGTTTAGCGCGGATGAATTTTGTCCGCCGGAGGCTTTCGAACAAATGGAAGCCTGCGATATCGAATTTCAAGAAGCGACCGGTAATGCGGGCGCATCCTTCGAACGCACCTATCGAAGCGCCGCACTGGTCATTTGGCCGCGCGCCGGTCATTTGGCGATCATCAATCAAGCGGGAGCGAAAGCCGCGCTAAACCAATTGATCGAATTGTGCGGACAATGGGAAAATGAAGGCAAGCCGCACGACTCCGATATTCGCCGAAATGCGCGTACCCTGGCGGGTTTCATGCTGCGCGATTGGTTACCGGATTCCTTCCAGCCGCAAGGCTACGCAAGCACTACCGTAGTGCGCGATTTCTTGAATCTATTGCTGCGTTTGCAGGATAGCGAACACATTGACCGGCTTTGGTCGATCATTGCCGAACGAGGATTTTACAACAAGGAAGACTGCTCCGAGCTGGTAAGGGCTTCCGAGCTATTGCCGTGGAACTCGGTGGTCCGCAGACTGGAAAGTGCAATCAAAATCGGCGGCTATAAAGCACTGGAAGCCGGCACCGCGCTGCTGGCCGCCTTTTGCTGGAGCAAACCCGAACAGGCGCCGGCATTGATCGCGGCCGCCGAAATTTTATACCAAGCATTGCCCGGCGACGCCAAGCGCTTTCCACAACTACAGCCTTGGGAGATCGAAAGGCTTAAAATCACTCCCGAGATGGCGGCGGATGTATTGGAAAGTTTCAGCGCGATCGAGCCCGTTTTGGCCGAAAAAACGCTGGAGTATATGCTTAAATGGCCTAATCGCTACAATATCGAGACGACTCTGACGCCTGCCTTGTTGCTGTTGACGGGCCACCCATTGCCGGTAGTGACACGGCTTCGCGCTGTTATCACAAGCTACCTACAGACCCGCATAGCCGACGAACCGGTACAACCGAAGGATTGGCGAAGACATAGTGCCTTGACTTGTAAGTGCAAGGACTGCGCGGAGTTAAGCGCATTTCTCGACAATCCTGAACAGTCTCAATGGACTTTGAAGGCACCCGAGGCGCGGCGTTCGCATGTCGAGGAAATCATCCGGCGAAGCAAGAGCGATGTCGATTGCGCGACCGACCGTAGTCATAGGCCTTATAGTCTGGTTTGTACAAAAAACCAGGCAAGTTATCGGCGGCATGCCGAGCAACATCAAAAATACCGGGATACGCTTGCGCAAATTACGGTTGACTAACTCATCCGGTTAATTTAAGAGTATTTAACACTTGCTAGACAAAGTTCAGCAAGCTGTGCTGGAATAATGAAATCAGAGATATGGCGAACAACATCCGCCATTTTTGACCGATTTATTTAAGGAGACCGCGATGCCTAAAAAAGCCGCGAAGAAGCAAAAAAACGATGAAAACCAAGAAACGCTGCGGGATTTGCAACGCCGCGCCGATGAATTTATCAATGAAGGGTTCATATCCGGTGAAATGGACGAGTTGTCCGAAGCATTGAATAAAAAGTTTATGGACTATATCGATGCGTACGAGGATACGAAATGGGTAGCGACCTTCGACTTACTGTTGCAATGCGGCATGACCTTACCGAGCCCGGAAGAGTTGGACGATACGCAACTCAGCGCCAAATTGTGGGAGGTCATTAATGGTCTAGCGATGCTGCGCATGTTTCTTTACAGCACGGATCACCTTAACGACCGCGAACTCTACGAAATACTTTGGCATGACGTGTTGCGCGAGGAAGGCCCGGTTATGCCGTTAGATAACGATTCGGCCTTCCATATCGATATATTGGGCAGCGGCAGCGAGACAGATATGATGCTTTACCTTCGCTTTTATGCGGATAAAGAAGAACGTCGCAACTGGGCGAAAGATTGGCCGGAAGATCTCATCCCTCCTCATGTCGAACCTCCTTACGATCGAGACCGGCACTTGCCGAGCCGCGATCAAACGCAATGGCGTATTGACGGCAAACCGTCTTAAAACAAAACTGTACTGCAACTTCGGATTTCGTTGTCTCGTTCCCAAGCTCCAGCTCTTATCGTTATACACAAATATCGGTAAAATTGCTAAACAAAGGTCATCGTATACCCGGCAACGGTGCTGTTTGAAAAAACTGCGGATATTGAACATCAGTGGCTCCGAAATCGCGATCTGGGGATCGCTCCCACAGAGCATCCTGCCCCTTGTGGGAGCGACGCCTTCGTCGCGATTTCGAAGCCGGGTACGTTAAGCAACAATAAAAGGTATCGAGGTCTTATTCGCCAAGATGGCAAGACGGTATCTACGACTTATGTATAACGGCGAGAGCTCCAGCTTGTGAATGCCTACCGTCAAGCTCTACTTGTATACACGCCAAGCTGCTAGAGCTTGGGAGCGAGAGAGCTTTCAAAAATGGCCGTAGCGACTCTCGCCTGCGCCTTGATAATTAGCGTAGATATGCTGGTAAACCAGCAAACTTTTCATATCCACTTCCTCATCCGGGTAGGTCTCTTGCGGCAACCACTGTAGACTGTGATCGATCAGGGTTTTCACTTGCGCGGCGACTTGAGTGCTTTCGCGCCAACGCTCGATTTTCAATTTTTCCGCTTTTAAGGTCGCCAACGTCGTTTTAGCAACTTCTTTAACTTTTTGGTCTTCCGCTTTGGTCAACTCCGGTTTTTTCAGTAAATCGAAAATCGCCAAAGTTTCTTCATCCAAACCCTCGCGCATCGCTCTTTCCGTTTCCGGCATCAGCCCGTTTTGCATGAAATCATTCAGATCGTCGAATGCTTTTTGAACGGCTTGAATGTCCTTGCCTTGGTTATATTCGGCAATGATGGCTTTATATTTTTCGTAAAACTCCAGACGAAGCGGGTTCTGCTGAACCATTTGCTCCAGTTTTTTTTGAATCGCTGCTTGCAGATCGAACACCACCGCGTTTTTTTGCTTCGATTTGGCAAACGCCGCCCGAAGCTTATCGAAATCCAAGCAGCTCAAATCGACAAAATCGTTATCGCGGATTTCGTTGTCTCGAACGTTGACGCTAATATCGACTTCTTGTTGCAGCCTGCGGATGACATCGGAAATATCGGCCAGCTTGGTTTTCTGATTCAACTGCTCGTAGATCGCTTCAATCGCGTTAAAAGCCTGAATAAAAGGTTTGACTTCGGGTTCCGGATACAACGCCTTGTATTTTCTGAAAACATCGCGCGCCGCAACTTCGAATCGAGTCCGCATGGTTGCATTCAAACACACGGCATTGGTTGCTTGTTTTAATTGGCTCAACCTCTCCAAGGCGGTTCCGGCAAGCAATAATTTATCCAAGTCGAACGCTACGTTCTGCAAGAATTGACGTACCGTTAAAATAGCATCGGCCAACTCGTCGGCCATTGCAACCAGCATTTCCAAGGGCCGGCCCGAGTCATTTTCCTCATCGCCGTTTTTGCGTTTACCCCTATCGCCGCCTTCGCCATAGATTGAATAGGCTTTTTCCAGTTGTTTGTATACATTGCCGTAATCGACAATCAAACCGTTTTCCTTTTCATCGTCATAGACTCGATTGGCGCGCGTGATGGTTTGCATCAGCGTATGCCCTTTGATCGGCTTGTCCAGATACACCGTTGAGACACTCGGCACATCAAAACCCGTAATCCACATCGCGCAAACTATCACTAAACGAAAAGGATTATCGTCATCCTTGAATTCGGTTTCCAAATCGCGCTCGACCATTTTTTTGCGGTGCGGCTCAATATCCAGGCCCAATTTGGCGAATTTCCGAACTTCATTTTGTTCGGGGCTAACCACCACGCACACTTCGGTCGCTTCAACCCGTTTCAAATGATGCTTGAGTTTCAGCTCTTCTTGCTGATCGTCGGCATCGTGAATGCGCTGTTTCAGTTCGGCGACATATTCCGGCCAATATTTCATAACCAAGTCGTGCATCCGGACGGCAGTCGGTTTATCCAACGCCACAAACATCGCTTTGCCTTGATAGCCGCGGTCATTGAAATGCCATACCAAATCCCTGGCGATCGCATCCAATCGTCGCTCGGACGTTAAAATCGGATAATCCCGTTTAAACTCCCGTTCCAGTTTTCGCCGCTGATCGTCATTCAACTCGGCATCATCGATGATATCGGACATGCGTTCGTCCAGATCGGGGTTTTCGATACCCAGCTTTTCGCCGCGATTCAAATAACGCAGCGGTAACGTTGCACCATCGACGATCGCCCGCTTAAAGTCATACACCGAAACATACTCGCCGAAAATATTCCGGGTCAGTTCCAGTTCGTTTTTAATGATCGGCGTACCGGTAAAGCCCAGATAAGAGGCGTTGGGAATTCCTTTGAAACGCATATTGCCGGCAAAAGCGCCGCCTTGAGTCCGGTGCGCCTCGTCGGAAATCACAATGATATTGGGGCGATCGGTAATCAGAGGGTAGTCCGTTTCCTTCTTGGGATCGATCGAGAACTTGTGAATCAACGTGAACACATAACGATGATTTTCGGTCAATAATTCACGTAAATGGTCGCGGCTCTTGGCGCGTACATTATCCTCGGTCACCGCGCCCACGCTGCTGAAAGTGTCGTAAAGCTGATTTTCCAGCTCGGTTCTATCGACAACCAACAAAAACGTGTAACTGCCGCCCAACTTACGCAGAATTTTTTGACACAGAAACACCATCGAATAGGACTTGCCGGAACCCTGAGTATGCCAAAACACGCCCAGCTTGCCTTTTAGCGCTTCAATATGGGCCGATCGATCGATGACCTTGTTGACGCCGATGAACTGATGGTTTTTGGCCATGATCTTGGTGACTTCGGACCCTTCGCCATCGAATAATAAAAAATTCTCGAACAAATCCAGCAAACGATGCGGCGCACAAGTGCCGCGTAGCAATGTATCGAGGCTCACCACGCCTTCGTCCTCCTCCTCGATGCGCTTCCATTCCATAAAAAATTTATACGGGCTGGTCAACGTACCGACCCGGCTATCGGCGCCATTGCTCAGAATGATAAACGCGTTGCAATGCAGAATTTCGGGGATGGTGTCTTTATAGTCGGAGAGATTATTGTCAAACGCATGGCGTAAATCGGTGTGATGGGCTTTCAACTCAAAAAACACCAGTGGAATGCCGTTCACAAACCCCACGACATCGGGGCGGCGGTTATATAATTTACCCACTACCTCAAATTGCCTGACGGCTAGAAAATGATTGTTCGCCGGGACGTCAAAATCAAAGACCTTCAAGCGTTTTTTCTGCAATACTCCTTTCTCGTCCTGATAACTGATCGGAACGCCTTTGACCAGCAGATCATGTTTATCCTTATTAATCGCAGCCGGATGCTTGTCCGCCGCTGATTCCTTCAGCACATTCACTGCTTGTTGATAAGCGGCTTCCGGCACATCGGGATTCGATGTCCGTAGCGCCTGTAACAGATAGCGCTCCAGAATCACTTCGGATTTATTCAGCCGCCCCAGCAAACCGTCGCTACGGTCGGCCTGAGTTGCCAGGGATTCCTTTTGCCAGGCCGTAACCACCGTCCAGCCTAGATCCTCCAGCACCTCTTGTGTCGCGGTCTCAATCAGGCCGTCTTCCGAATATTCGTAGCTCATTGCAGAAAATAGTTATGCCTTTAAAAAATATAAGATTAGCTAAGTTTTTTGAGTCTTGGTTAATTGTGTTAAGCGATGAGTTTTAAGGCTATTACGCCGCCTTGACTTCCAAATTTAACAGATAAATAGCAAGTGTCTGATTTTTAATAACTATTGCCGAATTTCCGAATTACAGTTAAATAAAAATGCAATGGCCGAACGCTCTACGGTTGTATCAGGATTAGCCATGAGCTGAAAAAATTCAGAACAGGTTGCCCGGTAGTATGGCCCATTTAGCCGATCCGGAGTGGCGTTGATTGGGTTAACCATCTTGGAAATTGTTGGTGATTATAGCTTATAAAGCGCCAGGCGTAGGGTGCGCATCGCGCACCTGGGTCGGGGCCTCGTCGGTTCGGAACCGTGGAAAGGTGCGCGATGCGCACCCTACGGCGCTATCGAAATTTAGATTTCAGCATGAGGGAATGGAGGGGCCGGGCTTAAAATCTCTCCATGAACGCTTCGTCCAGGACCAAAGCAATTCAAAACGTTCCGGTCGGATTGAATAACCGACCCGTGCTAGTACTCATCTTTAAACCTAAAAAGAGCAGTTGAGAGCTTCAAACTACCTTTCGCCCTGAGCCCTTCGGCTACGCTCAGGAGAGCCCTGTCGAAGGGTGAACGGTAGTTTGAGGCTTCATCAGGCCGGTGAAAGTGCAGTAGACCCTTCATGCTTCGACTTGGCTCAGCACGAACGGTCTTCTGCACATGCCAACTGCTCTTTCAGGTTAAAACGCTTAATCTTCGACCTTTTTCTTCCTCGTTTTTTTCGGCTTACAAGGATTAACGATAGCTGCATCGACTGTTGTAGCTGATTCAACGCGGGTAGGCATCAGACCAATTTTAGAAATCCCTACTAAGGCGCTCGGTAACGTAGCCTCAGGCGTAGGGCCAAACATACCGGTCCCAATCTGAAATTCCATCAATAAATCGTATTTTCCTTCGTGAATTCCATAATGTTTAACTAATAATTCGGTTAAGTCGCGGAGCGACAATACGGGAGCTACAGCCTTTGGTGATTGAATAATTTCGTTAGTGTCTTGCATAAGGAGCATCGGCAGGGTTGATAGGCATGTTAAACCACTGGGGTTCCGAAGATGGAATCGAGTTGATCACTGGGTTTTGTTGGCCAGCTATCGATATATTGAAGGGGTTGGTCACATCATGGCTTGCATACAGATAAGCCTCTAATGCGCGTTTAACAATTTCATTCAAAGATACGTCGTCATTGTACGATCTTAGAATGGCCTCTTTATGCAATTCCGGCGTAACCCTGACATTGAATTGGCCCTTCAAAGGCTTTTTAGCTTCGATCCCAAGCTCTGCACAGGTTTCAATATAGTCGTCCACCGCCGCTTCAAACTCTTGCCTCAACTGTTTTGGTGCCTCGGCTTCGTAGGTAATTAGATCATCAATAAACAACAACTTTCCGTAACAAATTTCTTCTTCGGCATCTATTTCGCAAGTTCCTTCGTAATCTTTGTACTTTAGTGTTTTCATTTCTTATCTATCAGCCCCTTTGATGTTAGGTGGTCAATGACTTGTCCAATGTAGATCTTTTTAACAATGTTGCCTGGATGTGGCTTGTGAAGATTGATCACCGCTTCTAATTCTTTGTTAAAAAACTTTCGTCTTGACCCATCGTTTTTTAGTTCTTTATAGCCAAATCCTTCTAGAACCTTTTTTAACTCATCCCATGTGATGTCGGAAGGAGTTGGTTGTGTGGTCAATCTTTCTAGCGCTTTCTGCTGCTTCGACATAACTTTAGACTAGAAAGTTCTTTTTGTAACTAAAAAACGGTTACACATTATCATTTGTAATGTTCTTATCGTCAATTTCACATTCAAAACTTAAAGATCATCACTAGTGTATGATGGCAAGAGTCTTTTATACCTCTTCGCCCAGGTTGAAGTACGGTCAGCGGCTTTTTGCAGAAATCCATGTCCTAAGGCATTGGTTTGCGTGAGCTCAAGGCAGCGGCATACTGACGCCCCGCAACGGATAAAGCTTTATTCAATGGTTTATGCGCCAAGTGAACCGACTTTACCGCACTCTCCTTGATATATACCTTTCGCACTTCAAATTTCGGCAGTGCCGGAGGAGGCCTCGGGGTGTTCGGTAAAGGCTTTGCCAGCATGGAGCTGGCATAGAGCCTACATGGACGTATTTACCCAGCACCTAAATAAGCCATGATTTTGAATCATTGCCAAAGACCTATGGAATTTAGGTGCTGGGTTTACGGCGTCCTTTGACGGGCACCCCGAGGCCGAATTTTCATCTACGATGAGTATAATTATGCTCCAGCCCTTTCTTATTTGCTATTAAAGCGCGTAGCCCGTATGCAGCGTAGCGGAATACGGGAATGGCGTGGCTCCGAGCTCTAAATAAAGACTATCAATTGATACCATCATTTAGCGCTTGGAATAACCTGTACATTGCCTATCAAAAAAGCTTTGTCATAAATAATGATCGGAACAGACTCTAGCTCGTCTTGAGCCATTAACATTCGATCAAACGGGTCTCGATGCGCAATCGCCAAGCTTCCTGCTTTTAGTGCATGACGCGACGTAATAGCCAATTCCGCAAAGCCCATTTTCCGAAGAAAACCCTGATAATCAGACAATAACGGCTTGGCTTCGGGTAGTTTGCCTATCCGGTATTTCGTTGCAATTTCCCAGGCCGATGCGCTGCTTAGAATTTGGTCATAAATAACTTCCCTATTTTAGTGGGTTCGGTAACTCGATTGGCAGGTGTCGGCGGCAGGGAAAGCCGCCGTCAAGCCTACAAGGAAGTATTCACGGCGTCCTGCCAGGCGAGTTACCGAACCCTCAACAAAGCTCATAACTCCAGAAAGTTATTTTTAGCGAAATCCTTACCAAAATTCTATGCGCGGGGTCGCTGATAATATCGCGGCTCACGGCACAAAGCTTGGGGTCGTTAAATACCCACCACAGCAAAACATGGGTATCGATAAAATAGCTCATTCCCATGCGTCCAATTCGGCATCAGGCAGCGGCTCAAAAAAGGCATCGCCTAGTTTTCCGGGCAATAATCCCGGTTGGCGCCTTTGCGGGGGCTCTTTCTTCAAACCCAACCTGAAGTAATGAATCAAATCATAAATCTCCGCTAACTTGTCTTCAGGAATATCCTGCAATTCCTTCATGATTTGTTCTTGTAGCATGGCTGTATCTCCGAACTAAGTGATAAATAAAACGCTCATGCGGCTTGCGGCTCTTGTGTCAGATTTGATGACAATTCACCTAATGGCTCAGGCAAATCCAACTGCTCGACATCGATCATGCCGGTCATCAGACGCGGCAGCAGGATGTCTCGGGCTTCTTTTAGGAGTTGGTTTTGAGATCGATATATTGAAATGGATTCATAAAGAGGTGATGAAAATTCATCATATTTTATTAGTAGATCTTTTGTTGGGACTACTATCTTAACGATTTCTGCCAAATCAGTTCTGGATAACTCTTGTTGATTCGTTGCCCCTTTGCCAAGATTTGCGATAAAAGAATCAATATGTTCTAAAGCCCTTCCTAAATACAATGCTGATATAGTAAAGCTAGCCCTAACAATAGTGACATGAGTGTCTACAGTAGAAGGGCTTGGTGATTCGAATACTTGAGCAACTCTACCTAATGTTCCTGTTCCTGTAGAGTTAATTAGAATATCAAATTTTTTTATTAATTTTTCATCAGGTATTTTTCTTTCTTTTGAAGTGAATCTTGCTTCGTCAAAATTAACAAAATGCTCCCTAATACATTTTTGATTTATTACATACGACCCATCGCTTTCAACGTAATCAGGAGATATTCCTCTATTTATGTATGATGCCAAATTACCAAGTTTTCCCCGAGACCATCCTACCGGCAATTCAGTTTCCGAATCCATCGGCGTGGTTTCGTGGCCGGGGAATTTCATGCGTACAAACCATTCTTCATAGGTGATTTGCGCCATTTCTTCCAGTAGCTTGATGCGTTTTAAGTTGTTTTCAATCAGGTCGTCATAGGCGGACAGAATGGCAGCGATTTTTTGTTGTATTGTTAGCGGAGGATAGCGAATTTTAACGTTTCTTAAATCACTACCTCTGATTCCTTTTACGGTTACACCGGAACTTAAAGCAGTAATTGATGGCTTACCAACCGGAGAAGAAAAATAGTAATAATAAAAAAGAGGGTACGCTTTTTCTAAATTTAGTCGGACTCGAATGATTGAAGATTCGAAGGTCAACTCCCCTGTTAGTCCTTTAATAAGAGATATTTTTCCAGATCCTTCCTCTACAATTGATCTTCTAGCAAATAACAAATCACCATTTTTTAAAAGAAACCTTTCTTTTTCATCGTTGGAAAGCTCTATTTTTCTCATTTTTTGATTGCCAATGAATTCATATCCAAAGAGCTCTTTCATATTGACAATCTGCATTCCACTGCCTTGGAATTCAGCGGCTTTATAAACCCCATTTCTGACAGGTTCAGCAAAAACTTCCCCAAAGTTAACAAAACTCCAATTGTTACTCACAATCCTAACCTCAGAATCTGCTCCATCATTGCATTTGTGTTTTCATTGAGGGCGAATAACTCAGCATTAATTTCTGTCATACGCTTTTGATAATCAAAATCCTCGTCCACTTCGATGCTATACCCTACATACCGCCCCGGCGTCAGGCTGTAGTCGTTTTCCGCCACTTCGGCCAAATCGACGATCTTGCATAAGCCTTCGATATCGGCGTAACGGTCGTCGGGAAAGTATTGGGTCAAATGATGCCAGTCTTTCAAGGCTTGCTTGTAATCGTGCAACGGTTCGCCGACCTGGCTTTTGCAATACCGGTTTTGATAGGCGTTGATCGCGGCGTTCAATTCGCGCAGCAGTTTGCCTTGCTCATCCAATCGTTTTTTGCCGGTGCTGTCTTTTTTATCCAGCGCTTTTTTGTCCGTATCCAGTTGGGTTTTGTAGCTTTCCAGCAAAGCCGCCAGCCGTGGCACAGGATTTTCAAAGGTTTGCAATAGGGCATGGCAAGCGGCGTAATCGGCATCCTTAGCCAGGATGACGCATTGCGCCAATTCAAGTTGTGCGGCCTTAAAGTTCAACGCAGTGTTGTTAAACATAATGCCGGCACACTGTTGCCGTAACTCGTTGACGGCCTCTATCAAATCAGCGGCTTGTTCAATCGCCTGGGCTTGCAATTGCATGACTGCGTTACTTATTGCATCTGAATCGCCGCGATAGGCGTTCATGATCGCGGCAAAGGTCAGCAATTGCCCGGGCGAATAATCGTTGATCGTAGTCGTGACTTTGCGGAAGGTGTTGCGCGCATCGATCATCAGGATTTTGTCGCGGTTTTTTTCGCGTTTGCCGCGATCCAGAAACCAGACATGACAAGGCAGCGAGCGGGTGTAAAAGAAATTATTGCCCACCGAAACGATGCAATCCACCGCGCCGGTTGTTATCAGTTTTTGGCGGATGGCTTTTTCGGTGTTGCCGGCGTCGGTGGCCGAACTGGCCATGACGAAACCGGCGCGGCCCGTGGCGTTTAGATAGTGGTAAAAATACTGTATCCACAGATAGTTGCCGTTGTCGGCCTTTGGGATGCCGACCTCTTTAAACAGGCGAGGGTCGGTCTTGACGTAGTCCTTGTCTTTGTCGACCTTGTTGACGTTGAACGGCGGATTGGCCATCACGAAGTCGCATTGGCCGATCAGGTCGTGCGGGTCGGAGTAAAAGCTGTTGCTTTCGATGACCTTGCCTTCGATGCCGTGGATCGCCAAGTTCATTTTCGCCAATTTGGCATTGTTGGACTTTAACTCGGTGCCGTAGCATTTGATGGTTTCATTGACGCTTTTGCCGCCGTGCTCTTCGATAAAGTGGCCGGTTTGCACGAACATGCCGCCGGAACCGCAGGCCGGATCGTGAATGATGCCGTGGTCGGGTTGAATCAGGTTGACGATCAATTGCACCAACGACGGCGGGGTAAAGAATTCGCCGCCTTCCTGCGCGCCGGCCCCGCTCATCGAGAACTTCATCAAAAAATATTCGTAAATACGGCCGAATACGTCCCCGCTAAGGTTTTTGACCGAATCCTTGTTAAATACCCGAATGAGTTCGCGCAGTAAATCGGGGTCCAGCTCCTGATAATTTTTCGGCAAAATGCCGGCCAGATCGGGGTATTCCTCCTCGATCAGCCGCATCGCGGTATTCAAGGCTTCGCAAATGCCGACGCCTTCGGGCAGATTGGCGAGATAGTCGTATTGCGATTGCTCGGGAACCAGCATGGCTCCCGCCGCCAAGAAGTGTTCTTTAGTCGGTTTTAGTTTGCCGCGCGGCGTTTCAGGCATGGCGACTTCAATGGCAACCTTGGCTTGCTCGTAGCGGTTTTGCGCATAGCGCAGCAAGATCAGCCCTAGCACAGGGTCTTTGTATTCCGCCGCTGTCAGTTTGGAATTGGCCCGCAGATTATCGGCACTGGCCCAGAGTTCGGTTTCGAGTTGTTTAATTTGTTGCTGATTCATCGAGTTGTCGGCGAGCTTCCGTTATTTTTTGGCGTCGGGAATGCGGCATGAGCCGCTGGACCCTCGGTCGGGGCCTATTTAATACGAATTATCCTATCATGGACGTTTCGATTTGTTTAATCCCAGCCGGCATCCCGGCAATTCCCAGTTTAGGGATCACAGGTACGAGGGCGCACAAAAAAGCAAAAGATAGTGATAATAGAGAACAACGGGCTCCTTTTAACGTTGCCATTTTCAATAAGTTATTTAAATGCCAACTTAACTCAGTGACCTTAGGGTAAGGGGAGATTTTTTATAATAAATCCCCCCAACCCCTAATGCCACTAAGTTAAGGTGGCATTTAAATTGCATTTATAAAATAACAATAAACTTAATACAATAGCGTTGCTATTTGGTAAGATTGAGTTGGCATCAATATTCCTTAAAAACAGGAGAAGTGTCTGCGCAACTTATCCCACCCCCCAAGAACAACTCGAACGCTTTAAAAAGCAATTTTTACAACTCGACGCTCAAGGTATTGAGGATTTATTACCGACCGAGCCACTCCAGCGGCTTTTGAAAGACGCTGAAGAGGCTGTTCCGCACACGCTCCGGCAGCGGATTTGGACGCCGCTCGTGACTTTGCTGGCGCTCATTAAGCAGGCTTTGAAGCATGGCAGTTGCAGCGATGCCGTCAAATCAGTGCAAACCGAACAAATTAACTGCGGGCAAACGCGCTGTTCGGGCAATACCTCCGCGTATTGCCAAGCCCGGCAAAAACTCCCGGAAAGTTTACCACGAGAGCTCATCCGCTATACCGGGGAACGACTAGAAGCGGCGAGTCGAACGCACTGGTCCTGGCGAGGCCATCCCGTTAAGCTGGTCGACGGTAGCACGCTGACCCTGGCAGATACCTGCGCCAACCAAGAGACTTACCCGCAAGAATCCAATCAACAGGCCGGCTTGGGCTTCCCGATTCTGCGTCTTGAAATCGTGGCCTCGCTCAATCACGGCGGTTTATTGGGCGCGGAAGTTGCACCCTACTGCGGCAAAGGAACGGGTGAGACGGCTTTACTCAGACGCCTGATGGCAACGACAGTACAGCCCCATGATATCTGTCTAATGGACCAGTATTACGATAATTTCTGGACGATAGCTCAGTTCCGTGAACGCGATGCCGAGCTATTATGCCCGATGCGTAGCCATCGCAAAATCGATTGGTCGCAAGGCGTATGCTTGCGCGGTGACTCTACTGACCGTCTATTTGAGCTCAAGAAGCCTAAGCGCCCGGAATGGATGACGCCTGAAACGTATGAGGCCCTGGCGGATCACATCACGGTGCGGTTTTTTCGGATCTTTGGGCAAACCTACATGACCACATTAGTGGATGCCAAGCACTATCGGAAAAACGCACTACGGAAATTGTATCGGCACCGCTGGCAAATTGAAATCGATCTCCTTTTTATCAAAAAGGTCATGCAGATGGAGCCGTTACGCTGTAAGACACCTGCCATGGCACGAAAAGAGCTCACCGTATGTCTGCTGGCTTACAATCTGATTCGCTTGCTCATGCTGCAAGCTGGCATACGCCATCATGTTTGGCCGTGCCGAATTAGTTTTACAGAAGCCTTGGGAAGCTACAAAGAATTCGCTTCGAGTCTCGCGCAAACGACTGGTGAAACCCTGTTGAATTGGATTAACAACGTCTTGGAGATCGTGGCATCCAAAACGATCGGCGAACGTGAAGCGAGAATTGAGCCGAGAGCTGTGAAACGACGACCGACAAACCCGTTTCCTTATTTATCCGCGCCGCGCGCTCAGGTTAAAGAACAGCTATTAGCAAAACGCAAGGGAGATCAAATTATGAGATGCGCTAATGTTTAGGCAATTTTAATGCCTAATTAACTTAGTGGCATTACCCCCAACCCCTATTTTTTAAAGGGAGAGGCCAACAATTACGCCTGAATTGCTGTTTTTTGTCAAAGGGGTCTGATATATACCTCTGATCTGATAGGCTGTATAAGAAGTAAACTATTTATTTAAAAAATTCTTTTAAACGAACAGTAATCAATTCTTCTCTATGCTTAATAAATGCGGGAAAGTTTTCGAGCCTGTATAGCGAAAGATTTGTCGGCAGTAAGTGCCGAGTAAAAAAGCTATCCTCTCTTGTCTGAATCCATACATTAAAGTCCATTTGTGATTTTTCGATAAATTCGTCTCGCGAAAGCAATACCAAATTTGGCATACGGTCAGAAGAAGCTATATAAGTTTCTATTAAATTTCCTGATACACCAGCGCTCACAAGTTTTTCTTCTTCAAAAAAACTTAGAGGGAAAAGATGGTCTTTTTGAAAACGAACATTTAGCCAATCGTACTGATCATAAAGTAAAGACAGTGCAACAAATCCCAATTTTTTACTGTAATTGAGGCCTAGAAACTTTTCTATGGCAAGTGGATCGTATTCCGCGGAACGACCACGCAAAGTCATTTGAGCAACTAATTGGTTGCCTGGAAAATAATACGATGAACTTATTTCCTCACGAATGACACGGCGTGCTATTCCAATAGTCACACCAGCCTGTCCACCAAAAATTCCATTGAGCAGAGCATTTCCTAACCAGTGTCTGATTGATTCTAAATTTCTTGAATCATTCTTCATATCATCTAAACGACCAAGTTCAATAAGTTTATGAAAATAATAGACAATGACCATAACAGCATTTAAGCTCGTTAAGTTATGTTTTGCTATTCCAAACAAATTAACTGTTCTGAATGATACTTCTAGCGCTTCTTTTATGCTGGGCCAATTTGCCTCAATGATTGCAAGGTTGTCTTTAGTAAAATTTTGGATTTTAAACAAGAAATCAAGCTCTGAAAGCAATAATCCAGATCGCAAAACAAAATCACGATCAACATTATTTTCACTTTCCAATTCATTGTTCAAGTAAAGCACGAGATGATTGATTTCATCCCTTGCGTTGAGTTCAGACCATTTCAACGTAACCATTGACATTAGTAAATCTGACTTGCTTAACTTTGTGCCGCCATCATTGGCTCGAATGAAGATATCGAGAACTTTATCATAAGATTGGCTTTTTTCTGTGTAGTAGGAAATTGCTTGTTCATTCCATATTACGTGATAAAGCCTATCTAAATTGGCCCTGAATATTTTTTTTTGCTCTCTAGAAAGTGAGCCAGCTTCTTCAAGCAAGTTATCATGAAGATCGTCATATATGTCACGATCATGGCAGGTTAGAATGTCAGCGACCTTAAACCAATACTTGTTAGTTGCCGTATTACGAGGTGGGAGAGTTTCGTCATAAAACTTAAACCCATAACTTATGTCCTCAAAATAATCTTCTTCCTCGGCGTCCGGCTTGGAGTTTTTCAATAAATCTAGAAATAATGCTTGTTGAACCCATGCGTTAGGGTTATTTTTTCTCTGATTTTTTATTCTAACTGTATAAGTCCCTTTTAAACCAATCATCAATGATGTTAGGCGTTGTTGTCCGTCAAGAACTAGGGTTATATCATCATCTTCGGATGCGTCTGTCTTTTCATCGTGTATTTCCCCGAATTTAAAGTTTTTAACAAATTTATAAGTTTCCCAGCTTTGACGGTTCTCCGATTTGAGATCCCAAAATAGAAAAGAGCTGATTGGATAACCTTGCATCAACGAGTCGAATAAGCGAACAATCTGTTCTGTTTCCCAAACAAATGGCCTTTGTATAGCGGGTAGAAAATAAGATTTATTAAGCTTACCGAGTGTGTCGGCTATTGTTGTTGATTTGTAAGACACTTTTTATCCTTTTTATATTAATAATTAAATTCGGTTACCCTTTGATAAATTGCACCGCTCACAAAGTAACTGAAGATTTCTGATCGTATTACTTCCGCCTCGTGAAAATGGAATGATATGGTCAAAACACAGCTTTTCTTTGGTACCACATTCAACACAACGGCCTCCGTCTCTCTGCCACACCTCTCTTTGAACCGCTCTAGGAATAGCCTCTCTCCTGTTTTTTATCTCTTTGGGCGTTGGGAGTGCTGATCCGTCGACTGGCATAGCGATTTGATCAGATAGTTCTTCCTCATTGATGTCCGACAATGGAAGTGAATCACGAAAAGCTTTAATAAAGTCTATCGTTTCTCTCAACTGTGTCTCTGTGCGAACAAACAATTTGATTACAGGCAACCCTCGGCTCAGTCCAGGCGATGCGTATGTATTACTATGTCGACCAGCTTCCCCTGGATATTCTAGGGCAATTTCTGGTACGGCTTGGCCTTCTGTTGGATAAGGTAACCAGATATAGACACCTTGCTCACTGTTTGGACCGTCAATCTGCATGACGGATCCAAGATCGTGTCTGATATCCCATGCTAATACTTTGGCGGTGGTACGCGATGGAGTGCCAAACTCCGCAGAAAAAACATCAATTGCTCTGTTAATGAGTTTGTTCTGTACTTTCTCTTGCATATTTTGCCCCGTGTTTATTGCCTATGCGTTTTAGTCCGCGGGCTACCAGTTAAATAACCCGTAGTCACAACTATCTGCTCATCCGCCTGGTGGCTTTTGATCATGTAAACGTCTTTCAATTTATCGAACTCTTTCAGCAACCTTTCCAATTGGTTTCGGGCTTTCTGAAAATTTTTCTCCTTGAAATAAATCAACTCTGTTCCGCCATGCTGGTGTTCGACCGCACCATGCTCAATCAATAAGTCCAGCACAAGCTTGGGAATACAGCGTTGTTGAATTCTAGTTTCTGCGTGCTTGGTTAAAATCATGATGGCTTACCTTTGATTCAGTTGAACAATTGTTTGGCTTGGTACTCGGCGACTGCCGAAGCCAAAATCCGGCTGCCTTCGATTACAAAAGTATTAAGATTCTCAGATTTATAAAATTTGCCCAGCTCCAACAATGTATTGGGCGTCAAAATGCTTAACCTCTCGGAGACGTCTAAATTTTCCAAATTGTTGTATGCCTGGGTATGTGACTTATTCCAACCCAGTTGTTTTGCTAAGTCGGCAATCTCCAGCTTCGCCAACGTCCTCAGGACATAACAATGATGCCTAAACTGGCCTAACGTTTCGTATGTGTTGTATGGTGGTTCTTCTTCATATAGAAATGGTCCGGTAAATCCCCTTTTGGTTAATAGCCATCGGTAGGCTTCATCGGCATCTACAACCGTTTTGTCCTCTTGGCGACCGGCAACTATCAAGCGATCAGGCCCTTTTGAGCTAACGGCATTTCTAACGGTTTTAATTCCTACCCCGGCTAGCAAGGCAATCTCGTCTAATGTTAAATCAAGGCGTTCTAGGAGATTCCATCTTGCGCGTGCAGCTTCGGTAATCGTAAATAATGTTTCTAAAATAGGATCATCTTTACCACCTAGCATCGTAACCCCATCATCCTTAAACGATAATCTAGGTCGTGAACCAAATACATTTTGAAATGTACCTAACTCTAATAATGCATCAGATATCCAAGCTTCTAAATTATTATTACCATTGATGCTATCAACTCCATCCCACACACCTGTCTGTGCAAAATTAAAAATTTCTTGAATTCGTATTACAAAAACTGAATTTTCTAAATCGCTTTTTTCAATATAAGATTCGAGTGCTTCCGTCGAGCCGTCATAGTTAATATCCCCACCCTCATAGCTTTCTTCATCGATTTTCAACAATCTGGCGCCGGCTTTTTCATCAAAGAAACAATCAGTCCACATGGCGATAATTCCAAGAAATTCCATCGCGGCTTTTTTGGCGTCTTCTTTTGTGAGTTTTGAAAGTGTTATCATACTGCCCACTTAGTTGGTTTGGGAGTCATTTATTCCCGACGATTAAGAGTATACATGTCCTTTGTGAATTATTCAAGGAATTTAGGAGGCATTTTTTCCTTTTTTAAAAAGGGGCATTAGATGGAGCCGGAGAAAAGGGGTCAGAAAAGGGGTCCAGAAAAGGGGTCAGGTTACATTCTTGTGCTATTATTTAGTTAGTCCTTTAAACACACCAAAGCCATGCCTCGTCTCCCGCGCCTCGACTTGCCGAATGTCCCGCAGCACATTGTGCAACGCCATCATAAAAGGGGACGCATAAAAGGGGTCAGGTTACTTTTTGGGGTCATAGGAGGCCTGGACGTTCGGGGGATCGGCAATATCGTGGTCGATTTGTTTAAAGGTTTGCATAATCGATTGACTTTATAAAACAGCCTGACCAGCATTAACGCCGGAAAACACGCTGCGGCCCATGCTGCAGTATTATCATGCCGCTTCTCGCACCCGCATCTCGATATGTAAACCGGCTGATGCGGCCATATTGACTAGGGCATCTAGACCAAACAAATTAATCTTGCCGCGCATAAGATCAGAGATACGCGGTTGGGTAACGCCGAACAATTTTGCGGCCTGCGCTTGATTTAATCCGGCGCGGGTAATGTGATCTATTAAAATCTTCATTAGAGTCGAACGAAGTTTCATGTTTTCGGCTTCCTCAGGCGTGTCTTCGATAGCATCCCACACACTGGAAAATTGCTCGTTATTCATTAGGTTAACTCCTTTAGTAAATCACGATAGCGTTTGGCGGCTAAATTAATATCTGCCTGATTGGTTTTCTGGGCCTTTTTCTGAAAACAGTGCACCATATAGACAGCGTTGGCAAATTTGGCGACATAGAGCACGCGAAAGAGAAAAGGGGTCAGGTTACATTATTGTGCTATTATTTCGTTAGTCCTTTAAACATACCAAAGCCATGCCTCGTCTCCCGCGCCTCGACTTGCCTAATATCCCGCAGCACATTGTGCAACGCGGCAATAATCGCCAACCCATTTTCTTTGATGAAAATGATTATTCGATCTATCTCGAATATCTGTGTGAAGCCTTGGCGAAGAACTATTGCAAGCTTTACGCTTTCGTTCAGATGACGAATCATGTTCATTTGTTGTCAGTGAGCGAGGCTCCGGGCGGGATTTCCGGTTTGATGCAATCGGTCGGTCGGCGGTATGTCCGTTACATCAATAAGACCTACCAGCGCACCGGAACGCTCTTCGAAGGGCGTTTCAAATCGAGTTTGATCGACAGCGAGCGTTACTTGTTGACCTGCATGCGTTATATTGAATTGAATCCGGTCCGGGCCGGCATGGTGGACTATCCATGGGATTACCGGTGGTCCAGTTGCCGGCATCATGTGACCGGAAGCGGCATGGAATGGTTGGAGGAGCCGCCGGAATATCGCCTTTTGGCTGCGAAACCCAAGGCCCGAGCAATGTCCTACCGCGAACTCTGCAAGCAAGCCTTGGCCGACAATGACATTAGAGCGATACGCGCGCACTTGAACAAAGACTGCGCGCTCGGTTCGGACAAGTTTCAGCATGAAATCGAGGCTGTTTTGGGTCGACGCGTCAAAATTGCGCCGCAAGGTCGCCCCAAAAAAGCAAGAGATGGCAATAAAAAGTAACCTGACCCCTTTTAGAGATGTCTGATAGTTTTCGACTGCAAAAAATTATTCTGATCGACAGCTTTTGGCCCGGCAAGTCCGTTTTGCTGAAGCTGGATGGTCACACCAATCTGAGCGGCACGAACGGCGCCGGCAAGACTACATTTCTGCGTTTGATGCAGTTGTTCTGGGGCGAGCGGCCGAGCAATATCGTCGGCGGCAGTGGCAGTAAGAAAGGGTTTCTGGATTATTACCTGCCGCGCGGCAGCAGTTGTCTGGTCTACGAGTATCAACGTCCGCACGGTCAGGTCTGTCATGTCATGGTGCAGAGCGACGGGCGCGGTGCCAAATACAAGTTCATCGACGCCCCTTATCGGCAGGATTTTTATATCGGCGAGAACGGTCTGCCGCGCGACAGCCACAGCATCGAACGCCTCTACAAGACGCTGAACGCCGAGGCTTCCCGTTTCGTCGCGGTCGACGATTATTGCAGCATCATCCAGTGCCATCAGGTCAGTAGCGGCAAGCGCTGGTTGCGTCCGCTGCAACAACGCTTTGCGATGGGTTTCGCGCCGATGACGCATATCGAGAAGGTCATCGGTTCGGTCATCGAAAAAATCGGCGATTTCGACGTGATCAAACAAATGCTGATCGATATCTCGCGCAACAAACTCAGCCAGACCTTCCTGCAGAACGAAGACGATCAGCAGCCCTTTCAACTGAACAAACAGCACATTGACGCGTGGTTGTCCGACTTGACTGCAGCGAGGGAAATCGAGGCCAAGCGCGGCGATTTCGACGAATTGTTGCAGACGATAGGCGAGTACAAGGAAACGCTCAAGACCCTATCGCATATTCACGCGCTCGCGCTCGACAGTCATAAAACCGGCCTGAAGGAAAAAGACGCGCTCGAACAAAGCCTGAGCGAACTTAACGAACAGCGCGACCGATTGCAGCAGGAACACGATAGCCAGTTGGATCCGAAAACCGACACGCTGATCGAATGTAACGAGCGGCTGAAAGAACTGAATTATCAGATCGACGCGCTCGAAACGCAGAAACTCGAATATGAACGGCAGGATGCCGAAAGCTTTGCGTTCAGAGCTTCGCTACTCGAACAGCATGTCGAAAGACAGGTGAAAATCAAGGGCGAGATCGAAGCGCTGGAAAGCAAGACTCAGGAAATCAAGGCTTACTACGAGAAACAACTCGACGAATTACGGCACACTCACGACAGCCAGACCCAGACTTTCGAGAGGCAATGCGCAGAAGCGCAGTTCGCACAAGAGAAGAGCCTGCGCGAGACCGATGAGGCGTTTCAGCAACGCAAGGAAGAATTGCGGCAGGCAAAGGAAAGCCGGTTGCACCCGGTCAAGGAGCAAAAATCACAATGGCTGACCGAATTCGAAGTCGAAAAGAGCCGATTGAGGAATCCGCCGATTCCGGAAGCTTTGGCCGAACAGCAAGTCAAAAACCGGCAGGCGCTCGAAGCGGCCGTCAAGGAAAACCGGCTCGCCTATCAGGCACGGCATGACGCGCAAAATGACTACCAGAGCAAGCTCGATCAATTCCGGCAGATCGAACAAAAGCTCAAGGACAAAAATACCGAACTCAGAAATCTGCGCGAGCGCCATGCGCAGTGCCTGAAACGCCTGAGACCGGAACCCGGCACGCTGCAGCATTATCTCGACAATGAAGTCGAAGGCTGGCAAAACACCATCGGCCGCGTGATCGCGCCGGAACTGCTCGATCATAGCGGCCTCGATCCGCAGTGGAATGAAAACGGCGGCGACGACTTCTACGGACTGCGGATTGCGCTCGACACATTGGCCGAACGAAGCTATTTGACCGCCGACAAATTGCGTCTGGAGCAGGAAGAAAAAAATCTGTTCGACAACCTGAACGCGCTCGGCGTCGAAAGCGAAGGTCTCGATGCGAGTCTGAATGCCGCGAACACGCAACGCGAGCAGGCCAAGGCCGAGCTCGACAAGGTGCAGCAACGGATCAAGCGCGTCGAAAAGAACGAAGCGCATCTGCAAGACGAGGCGAATGCGCTGGCGGACCGGATCAAGGTCGAAACCGAAAAAGCGCGCCGCGACATCGAATTGAACATGCAGCGCTTGTCTTCCGACATCGAAGGCAGTAATAAAACCATCGCCGCGATTGAGGCGGAACACGAACAGGCGATGCATGCATTGCATGACGAACATCTGGGCCGGAAAGGCGTCATCGAGTCGGACGGCCAACGTCTGATTGCGACGATCAGAGAACAAATCGCCGCCGATACCGAACGCTTCGAACAGGAGAAACGCCGCATACAGCAGCAACTGAACAGCGAGTTGAAAGACAGCGGCGCCGACGACACGATCGTGAAATTGTCGGAACAGCTCCATGAGGCGAAGCGTCTTGAAAAAGAAGCGATAGACTTCCAGCGCAAGCATGAAGAATACCAGACGTGGTTGCAGCAACGCTGGCAGGAACATCCCGAACTGTGTCGTCGGCGCGGCGATTGCGAGAGTAAAAGCCGGCAGCTGAACGATGCGATCGAGCAGCTCAAGCAGGAGTTCAAGCGCCGCCGGGCGCAGCTGAATCAACAGATCGCTGCACAACAGGATCAATTGAAAAAGCGTCTCGGTTTGTTGAATCAACTGGAGCGATGCATGGAGCTGTTGAAAAGCAGTCCGCCGACCTATGCGGAAGAGCTGCATGCATACGCGGCCGACACGCTGCCGCGTCTAACCCAGGAGACGGTCAAGGATCGCAAGCGTCAGGAGCATGCGATCCACAGCGGCAAGCAGATTCTCGTGCAATTGTTCGGCAAACATCACCGCAGCCAGTTGGCCGAAGCCTGGCAACAGGCGCTGGCCGCGCCGGGGAATAGCGGGCCGTTTTTTCAGAACGAGGCCTTGGAGATCGAACAGCCGTTGATCGATGTGCTGCAAATGGTCGAACACGTCAGGCAAGCCACTGCGCAACAGATCGAACTGCATGCGACCGGTGTCAATGCCTTTTATCAGCATCTCTACAACTTCGACCGCGCGATCAAGCACACCGGCTCGGAGCTGTCCAAATACATCAGCGAAGAACAGTATTTCGTAGCGCTGGGCGAGATCACCGTCAACGTCCGCTCGAAGATGAGCGATCTGGAATATTGGCAGGCGCTGAAAAAATTCGGCGACAATTACAGTCAATACCGCGACAACGCCAAATTGATCGGCCATCGGGACATCCCCGACGAGCTGATTCAGGCAATGAACGAGCTGACCGCGCTGCTGCCATCGTCAGGTTTCAAGATCAAGCATTTGTCGCTGTTCGACATCGAGTTCAGCATCTACGAGAACGGCCAGCTCAAGCACGCCCGTAACGCGAAGGAGCTGAAGGACGTCAGTTCCACCGGACTGTCCTATCTGGCCTTGATCACGTTTTTCACCGGCGTGACGGCGATGCTGCGCAAGCAGAATCCGACTGTCGTCTGTTGGCCGATCGATGAGCTGGGCGATTTGGCGCCCGAGAACATCGAGGCGATGATGAATCTGCTCGCGAAACAGAACATACAGATTCTATCGGCGACGCCGACTGCCGACCGGCATGTGCTCGCCCTGTTCAGCCGGCGCTATCTGCTGAACAAGCAGAGACTGCATGAGGTCGAACTACCGGCCAGCAAGCTCGATCAGTTGTTGAATGCGATGCAACGGGAGAACGCCGATGTTTAAGCAGGTCGCCGAAGCGCTGTTGAGCGGTCATTTCATTTGCCCGACCGCCTATCCCGATGCCTACGATTATTTGTCGCAGCCGGCCAATGCGGACAAGATCGACGCGTTCCTTAAACCGTTGGACAGAACCTTGTTGTCGTTGGACGGCGAGGTCTATTATGCCGCCTACACGGTCGTCGACGACAGCAACCGCGGCCCCATCCGCGAAGCCTTCGCCGAAGTCCGTTCGCAATTGCGCCCGGTCGTCGAATGGATGGACATGGTCATGACCGCGCTCGGGCAGGACATGCCGATACGGGCGCGCGACGAAATTCGTATGACGCAGCTTTTGAACGCGATTGAGCACGAGCCGTCGCTGTCCGAGCAATTGAACCGGCTGACCCAATTGACGCTGTTCAAGACCAGCAAGACTGCGATCTCCGAACAGTTGTCGTGGGTCTTGCAAAAACTGGAGCAGAGCGGCTATCTGGTCAAGCCGAATCCGCAGGGCTCGCTTTATCTTGCGACCGGCAAGATCGATTATCTGCACCGCATCATCGCGTTTCTGAACGACGCCGAGGCGTTGGAGTTGGACAAGCACGCGGCCAATGCCGAAGATGTCGAGCAGCAGGAATTGTTTCTATGAGTTTCGACCGAGAACAGATCGCCGGCTTGATCCGCAAGCTGGCCGGCGCCGACCGGTTACTGGCGCAGACCTATATCGACGGAACGGTCTTCGTCGACGACGACAACCGCACCGCGATCGACAGTCTGAAAAAGGCCGGTATCTTACGTACCGCCGACGTCAGCGACGAATACCGCCTGACCGGCGACGTCAAACGCCTGATCGATCGCTTGCTGCTGCGCAATCAGCGCTACCAGCAGGCGATCGATCTGGGCAAGATGATATTGACCGTCGAAGAAGACATCGAGGACTATCGGCGCGCGCTCGAGCGAAACGAACAGGACGAGGCGCGCTATCATCTGGAACAGATCGACGACACGCTATACGAGGCGATCGAATCGCTGGAAACGAGCCTATCCGTCATGTTCGCGGCGATCACGAGCCAGTTCGGCTTCGTCTCGTCGCTGAACAGTAAGATCCGGCAAAACCGGCGCGCGTTGGCTTATGCGCAGCGCCTGGTGCAGGAACTCAACCAAGTCGACTTGAACGATTGCTACGACTGGCTAAGCTGGGCAGCGATTCCGCCCGAGCTGAGCCGCAAGATCATCCGTTTCATCGATCAATACAAGAGCATTGTCGAGCGGCTGACCAGCATCGTCGCCCGCATGAAGACCTTGCTGTTCACGCTGCGGCTGCAGGAACAGACCGCGAACCGAACCCGCGCGATGGCTCAATTTCTGAGGCAGCATCCGGAATGGGAACCGTTGGATTGGAGCATCGAGGCGGCCGCTCCGGAACTGCTTAGACGCGGTTCCGGCCTGAATTTGTCGCCCGGCATCGACACGGCCAATCCGGTCCTGCAAGCCGATCTCGTCGAGATCGTGCAGGAATTGAGACGGCAAACCAAACCGCTCGCGCCGCCGTCCCGGGACAATGCCTCGGCGCCGCTCGACACGCAGATGCCGGAGCGTATCGAATATCATCGAGACCTTTACGAGAGCCATATCGAAAACCTATTCGCATCGGCGCTCGAGCGGCAAGGCCGCAGCACGTCGGCGCTTCAGTATTGGCAAGGCGAAGGGCTCGAAATCAAGGCCGAATTGTGGCTGGACATGGTGTTCGCGCAATATTGCTGCCTGCCGCAGCGCATGAGAAGCGTCGTCGCGCTGGAGATGCAGGGTGAAAATCTGTCCGATTTCAACGGCAATCAAGTGATTCACGAGATTTCTTTACGCAGGGTGTAAATGAATGAACCGGAAACTGTTCAACTGGATCAGCGAACTCGTCGCAAGCGGGCCGGACCGAAACACGACTCGTCACGCCAGTGCGTTGGTCCGCGAAGTGATCGAACGTTATCGGTGCGGTCATTTGAATAAAGGCAGGCTGGTCTTCACCGCGCAGGACAAGCTCGAACTACGCCGGCGGGTTCGCGAGGAAACCGGCTTCGATCCCTTGGGCGAACGCCTGCCGGACGACAGGCTGACAGTCGCTAAACATCACGCGAACGAAAAACTGGCAGGGAAACCGGTCAGCGAAGATTATTTGCTGCTGAACAGTCCCGATGGCGCGCTCTGCATCAACGGTGGACGAATCACGCTGCAGCCTGCTTCGATCATGGCGGCTGGCGTGTTTTGTCCGAGTTCCGGCATCGTAACGGTCGAGCACGATGTGCTTGTGGTGGTCGAGAACCTGCCTGTCATGTCGCTGTGTCACGCATTCGAGATGCCGCAATCGGTTCGGCGGGCTCTCTGGGTTTATCGAGGCGACCCGAAAACCGGTTCGAAAATCGATGTCTGCCGCGCTTTTGTCGACCGTTTCGGTGCGAACAAAACCGTCGTCGTATTCAGCGATATGGATCCGAAAGGTTTGGAAATTGCATTGACGATGCCGCATGCTAATTACTGGCTCGGGCCGGTGCCGGAATCTTGGCAAACTTGGTTGAAAAAACAAGAAGTAGGAAATAGCGATGGCTATTATCTTCAGTCGAGGTCGATGACTTATCTGAAACGCCTTTCCGGAGCCGGTGCGCTGTCCGAGCCGATGAGTGCCTTAATCGCGTGTCTGCAAAACGAACGCAGCAGTTGCCGGCAAGAGCACATGTACAGCCACAAAATCGAGTTGGGCTTATTGCCGATACGCTAGCGGAAGGCCTTGATACGAACGTAACGCCAGGCGTAGGGTACTCATCGCGGACCCTAGCGCCGTAGGATGGGTAGTAGCGAAGCGGAAACCCATCGCTTTGTTTGAGTGCTGGTACGGTTGCGAGAACGCTGCCATTTACCAAATCCGCGATATGCTGTTACCCAAGCTCTAGCTTGGGTAACCTGTTCAGGAAGCTGGAGCTTCCAGGGTGTCTTTCCCAAGCTGGAGCTCTCATCGTTATACATAAATTGTACGCTGCGCGTACCAAAGCCGTGCCCTGACGGTTCGGTCGGCACATGAATATCGCGAGGTTACCATGGTACGCACAGCGTACCCTACGCGGTTCGTCTAGCGTTAGGTGATCCGCTAATGTTAAGTGACAATAAATGGTATCGAGGTCTCATTGGTTAAGATTGCAAAAGGGTAATTTTTGACTTATGTATAACGATGAGAGCTGGAGCTTGGGAAAGAGCGAGATGTGGGTTGGCCGTTTTTAGCTTGACGCGCATGGCTTGCGATCCCCGTCCTGCTAGGGATATGCTGATCTTTCGGCTTTAGCTGAAGAAACTCACTAATCAGGTCAGAATTTGTAAAAGCACGAACGACAAACTCCAAGAATCTTAACCCAGCCAAACTTGCTGCGCGTTGACAAATTCGTGCATGCCGTGCGGCCCCAGTTCGCGGCCGACTCCTGAGCGCTTGACGCCGCCGCTTGGTAATCTGGGGTCGGTTTTGACGATGCCGTTGACCGCGACTTGACCGGTTTCCAATTGCCGAGCCAGCGCTTCGCCTCGCGACCGTTCCGTCCAGATGCTGGCGGCTAGACCATATCGACTGTCGTTGGCTATGCGCACTGCTTCGTCTTGATCTTCAGCCTTGATAACGACGGCGACCGGGCCGAAAGTTTCTTCTCGCGCGGCGGTCATTTCGTTCGTGACACCGGTCAGTAAGGTGACCGGATAAAAATAGCCCGGCCCGTCCGGTATTTTTCCGCCGAGTCGGCATTGTGCGCCGGCGGCAATCGTTTCTTGAACCTGACGATGCAGGTTTAGTCGCAAGTCTTCTCGCGCCAAGGGGCCGATGTCTGTGCTTTCCTCATTCGGGTCGCCCAGTTTCAGCTTACTTAAACGTTCTTCAAGCCGTGTCACGAGTTCATCATGAATGCCGGCTTCGACAATGATGCGTTTGGCGGCGATACAAGATTGGCCGGCATTGATGATGCGCGACAGCGTAATCACATCGGCGGCTTTGTCCAGATCGGCATCGGACAGTACGATGCAGGGGTCGGAACCGCCTAATTCCAGGACGACTGGTTTGATTTCAGCACCGGCGATAGCGGCTACAAAACTGCCGGCTCTATCCGAACCGGTCAACGAGACGGCTTGCACGCGCGGGTCGCGAATAACCGCTTCGACATCGGCGTTCGACAAGGGCAGATTTTGCAATAGTCCCGTTGGTGCGCCGGCTTGCTCAAAAATCCGTGCTATTGCTTCGGCGCAGGCCGGAACATGCGGGTCGTGCTTCATCAGACAGGTGTTGCCGGCCATCAACGCTGGGGCGCAAAAGCGAAAAGCCAGCCAAATGGGTGCGTTCCACGGCAAAATTCCCAGTACAACGCCCAAAGGCAGATATTGCACATAGCTAAGACTGGCGTCCGATGCCAATGTATCCGAGGCAAGGTATGCCTCGCCATGTTCGGCGTAATGGTCGGCGCAGAGCGCTGCCTTCATTACTTCGGCACGAGCCTCCTTGATCGGTTTGCCCATTTCCAGAGTCATCAGTGGCGCCAAGGATTCTACATCGTCGCGTAAACGCTGAGCGATGTTACGTAACACTTGCGCGCGTTGCGCAAAGGATTGTTTTTTCCAATCGGCATAGGCTGTTTGCGCGCGATCGAGCGCAGCATCGCGAGCGGCGGCGTCGAGTTCCGGGCTTATGCCCAATGATTCGCCGTTGGATGGATTAATAACTTGTATGCTCATTAGTTTCGTTCTCCGTTGAATAAGCTAAATTAGGAATATCATTATTCATCGCTCCCACGCTGTTGAGGCCGTAAGTTAGTGAATACATCATAAAAAATTTATTCACCATGAAGAACATGAAGAAAAAGCCTATAAAGTCAACAATCTAATTCTTCATGTTCTTCATGGTTAATTCATAATCTTGAATACTTTCACAGTTTCTGGAGCGTGGTAGCCATTGAGTAACCCTCCTTGCCTAAGCCCCGTATTCGGGTTTCACCACAAAATCCTTATCCAGCGTGAAAAAGGATTCGCAGCCATTTTCGGTCACGTAAAGCGTGTCCGATATGCCCATAGTTTTATCGCCCTCGACGCCCCACATCCACGGGATGATGTGAAATGTCATGCCTTCTTCCAGCACCGTCGAAATACCTTGCTTTAAGCTGATGATGTAACCTTCGTCCCAGCTCGGCGGAAACGCGATGCCGATTGAATAGCCCGAACGCGTGATCAGGCTGCCGCCTATGTCATTGTCGGTGATGATCGCGCGCACCAGGTTATCGGCGTCCGAAACCGTCAGGCCGGGGCGCATGATTTCTTTCAGCCGTTGCAGCGCCAATTTCATTTTTTCCTGAGCCTTATAGAATGTATCCGTCATATCGCCCAGAACGACGGTGCGCATCATCGCGGTATGGTAGCGCCGGTAGCAGCCGCCGACTTCGAGAAAGACATGTTCGCCAGGCTGCACGACGCGTCCTTCCCAAGTAGCATGGCCGATCATCGTACGTGGACCACTAGTGACATAAGGCATTACTGCGGGAGTCTCGCCGCCCGCTTGAAACATGCCTGCACTGATCGCGGCTCCGATTTCGTTTTCGGTCGCACCGGCCACGCAAGCCTCGAACCCGGCTTTCATGCCGGCTTCGGTCGCATGCGCGGCCTTGCGCATGATTTCGATTTCCACCGGAGATTTGGTGATGCGCCCTTGTTCGACGATGCCGAAGCAATCCAGTAAGCGCCCGTCGGTGAAGGTTGTGTGAATCGAGTCTTGATGATAGGCCGGAAAGAAGTAGCTATTGCGTTCATAACCGATATGTTTGCCATTCAAACCGAATTCTCGAAGCGATTCCACGAGCATTTGAATCGCGTCGCCGGTATCGGGATAAGGTCGTGTGATTTCCACCCAAGTCCGCGCATAAACATTGGATTCTTCGAGTTTTCGAGTGATCATGAACGGCTCGTTGTCGAGCGGGATGACCAGGGCCTGAAAAAACGAATATCCGGTCGTTTGATAGTCGGTTAGATACATCAGGTTTTCCGGATCGCTGATTACGATAGCGTCAAGCAGCCGTTTTTGCATCCGCCCACGCAGTTCGTCGATTCGGCGTTGGTATTCCGCGAACGGAAATGTCATGTCGTCGCGTACAATCATAAGGCCTCCAAAGCATCCGCTAAGACGCCCGAGAAAATCGTTAAACCTTCGAGCAGATCGGCTTCCGGAATCGTAAGCGGCGGAATCATTTTGATGACTTTGCCGCCCGTTCCGCAGGCGCTGAGAAGCAGCCCGCGTTCGAAGCAAAGATTAACGATGTTTTTCGCCAAGGCGCCATCGGCGATGTCCAACCCTTGCAGCATACCTTTGCCGCGCACTTGAAACCGCCCTTGCCCGAAGCGCTCCGTCAAGTCTTCGAGATGCTGCTGCATCTTAGCGCCTTTCAGCTTGACATCGTTCATCAATGCATCATCGTTGAAATAGGACAGCGCCACTTTGCCGGCGACGAACGAGAAGCCTTGGCCTCGAAACGTGCCGGTATGTTCGCCGGGTTGCCAATGCTGGTCGTGTTCCGGCTTGACTAAATTCATCGCCAGCGGCGTGCCGAAGCCGCCGATGCCTTTGGCTAACGTGATAATGTCCGGCTCCAAATCCATGCCGTCAAAACTGAAATATTGACCGGTGCGCCCGCAACCGGCCTGGATGTCGTCAAAAATCAATAGCGCGCCCAGATCGTGCGCCAGTTTTTGCACGGCGTGTAACCATTCCCGACTGGCCACATTGATGCCGCCTTCGGCTTGAATCGGTTCGACTAAAAACGCCGCCGGCGGTTCCAGGCCGCTCGACGAATCGGAGAATTGCGCGCGCAATTGTTCAAGAGATTCCAAGCCGCAGCCTAATTGACAACCGATGCAGGGCTTTTCGCAGCCGAAGGGTTCATGACGGACATATTCCAAGGGTACGCCAGCGGCATTACGGAAATATTGGTTTGCCGTGCAGGCCAGCGAGCCCAACGTCATGCCGTGAAAGCCGTGATTGAATGCAATGATCGTACGGCGTCCGGTGACCTTGCGCGCCAATTTCAGCGCGGTTTCGACCGCATTAGTGCCGGTCGGTCCCATGAATTGCATTTTGTAATTCATGTTTCGCGGTTTTAGCACGCTATTGGCAAAGGCTTCGATAAAATCGCGTTTCGCCGTGGTGTAGGTATCCAGACTGTGCGCTACGCCATCCGCCTCGATAAAATCGATCAAGGCTTTTTTCATAAACGGGTTGTTGTGGCCGAAATTGAGTACACCGGCGCCTGCGAAGAAGTCGATATAGGATCTTCCTGACTCATCCACTTGACGGGCATTGGAAGCCGATTTGAAAACGGTCGGATATACGCGGCAATAGCCGCGAATTTCGGATTCCCATTGTTCAAAGACTTTCATGATTACTCTCCTTATAGTTGGCGGGGCGGCAAGTCGCCCGGTTAATGCTTATCCGGCGATATCGTTGCCGGATAACGCTTTTGCTTGAGTTAGGTTCGAGCGCGAAGCGAGTTAATCTCATCCGGCAAGGGCGCACCGGCCAAACGGGCATAAATGCGAGCGACTCGATCGATCAATTTGTCATTGAAATCGTATTCGGGGCTATGGCAGGAGCGTTGATGTGCTGCAATGCCGTCATCGGTGCCGATTAAAGCGAAAGCTCCCGTAATCGCATTCAGGTAATAATGGAAATCCTCAGAGGCCATGATTGGAAGCGGCGTATTTTGGCTGAGTCCGTCGCTGCCTAATTCCTGCAGCAATGCCCGGCGATAAAAAGCCGCGGGTTCGGGGTGATTGATCGTCGCTCCATATCTTGGAAAGACCGTAACGTGGCAATCGACCTCATAAGCCGCGGCGGTGGCCGTTGAAATGTCCTGAATGCATTGCGTCAATCGGTCGCGTGTCAATTCGTGGGCGATGCGGAAGCTGCCGCCGATCAAGGCCTTGTCGGGAATCACGGTAGGCGAGCTGGAGGCTTCGATCGAGGTGACACTCAGCACGGCGGCTTCCTGAGGCGGCAGCCGGCGCGATAGCGTCTGTTGCAGGGCAATGACTATAGCTGCCGCCGCAAGTACAGGGTCTCGACAGGCTTCCGGTTGACTGGCATGTCCGCCTTGGCCTTGAACAACGATTTCGAAGGTGCCGTTACCCGCCATGACCGTCCCGTCGGGACAGACTGCCTGACCGAACGGTATCGCCGGCCAATTGTGCCATCCGTATATGACGTCGACGCCTTCGAGTGCGCCGTCTTCGATCATGCGTTTGGCGCCATGACCGCCTTCTTCGGCCGGTTGAAACAACAGACTTACCGGACCCGGCAAGCTGTCTTCGTGAGTTTTGAGCCAGTGTGCGGCCGCGATCAGCGTGGCCGTGTGGCCGTCATGTCCGCAGGCGTGCATGCATCCTGCCGTTTGCGAGGACCAAGCCATACCACTGCTTTCATGGATAGGAAGTGCGTCGATATCGGCCCGTAAGGCGATATGGCGGCCGTTTTTGTTATGTGCCAATCGTGCCACCGTACCGGTGTCGGCACAGACTTGCCAAGCGATGCCTAAACGGGAAAGTTCATTGCGAATTCGCTGCGCGGTTTCTTGCTCCTGCCAGCTAAGTTCAGGTTTCTGATGCAGGGTATGGCGAAATGCCACGGCATTTTGAATCAGCTGTTCCCAGTGTATGGCCATATTTCAATACTCCTGTTTGGGCTTCCGGATTGCTTACTACGCTAAAGATTGCTATTACCTAAACAAGAAAACAGCAGGCTTTTTCACAGGTCGGTCATAGGTAGCCTGAATGGACTATAGGTCACACCATACCCTTTTTGACTAATCAGAACAAAAAGAAAGGCTAAAAAATAAGTCGTTTGGGAGATATAAATGGGAAGGAAAAGCAGGGTCTGTAAAATTAAGGCTTAATGCAAACAAGCATTTAGATGGGGTCTATGTTAAGACTTTTCAGTATTGAATTTCGCATGGTAATGTCTATGGACTTCCTGTTTTCCTTCTATGAATATGACATTGTTGGCCGAAAGTTGCATAAACGAGTTGTGGTCTTTAATTGCTTCTATCAGGCTTTGGCGTATCTATGCCGGAAACTTTGCTATTAACAAGTGGTCGCAGGTAGGTTTGTAAACACAGTTCGCGAATACAACGATGGGATGCTTGGTCGAGGCAGTGAAAATCAGCTGCACATAGTTGCCGAGTTGCTAAAAGGAACTGAATTTTTTCCGGATCGATCTCGATGCGTATCGTGCATGGCTTGTCGCAGACTTGCGGCGTTTCTTGCGTTAAGTTGTTCGACGCTAAAGAGGAGTTTTGGTGTCGTAAACGAAATGCCGACATTTTTGTAAGCAACCAACGGCTTTGTGCTATTTGCGAACACAGCAATGTCGGTATTTGTTTGATTACCAATTCAATAGGTAGCGATAATGGATTTAATTTTAAAACATTCATATGCGGCTTTTTATGATGGTTTCCAAAAAAGGAAAGCGTTGTTAGAATGAACTTTGTTTTAATAGTAATGAGAATCATTGTTATTAGCAAATAATTTATTCCTCTCTTTATTTATACTATTGCACTATGGTGCTTGAGCTTAGGCCTAACTAAAGTTAAATGATTCTTCGGGAAGATAGAGAGTAACCGTAACTTTCTTCATGAAATAGCTAAATGACTCTTGTTTGCATTTACAACTGTGATAAAGTTACTTTCGTTTTAACATTACTTGGATTTAATTTATGTTTTTAACGTGCCGATTTTCCAAGGCTCTGGCCGGCGTTACCGTGTTATTTTTGTCCGCCGGCGCTTATTCGGACCCTTTGAATCAAGCGATCGACACCGATCTGGCGACCAATAAAGCAGCCGTCGATTCGCAAAAAAACATCGATCGGCTTAGCGATCAAACTCAAAAAATGCTCGAGGAATACAGGACTGCAAGCCGCCATGCTGATACCTTGCAGACTTACAACAAACATCTGAAAGATTTGCTCGCCTCTCAGCAACAGGAGAAAGCCTCGCTCGAACGGCAGCTCGATCAGATTGAGGACACGCAACGCGAAATCGTGCCTTTGATTCTGCGTATGCTCGACAGTCTCGAGCAATTCATTGCCTTGGATGTGCCGTTTTTGCCCGAAGAGCGTCAGGAGCGCTTGAATCAGTTGAAAGACATGGTCAATCGCGCCGACGTGACCCCTGCCGAAAAATTTCGCCGTATCATCGAAGCGTTTCAAGTTGAAAACGAATACGGCAATACCATCGAAGCCTATCGGGCCGATCTCGAATTGGACGGGTCTGTCAGTTCGGTCGATTTTTTGCGCTTGGGCCGTGTCGCGTTGTATTTTCAACGTCTCGACGGTAGCGAAACCGGCTTCTGGAATAAAGAGACGCAATCTTGGGAAACCTTATCTTCGAGCTATCGCAACGCGATACGTGACGGGCTAAGAATCGCCCGTAAGGAAGCCGCGCCCGATTTACTGACGTTACCGCTGCCGGCGCCGGAGGCAAGCCAATGAGAGTAATAACTTTACTACTGACCGGATTGTTATTGTCCGGCAATGCGATCGCCGACCGACTTTCGCTCGATCAATTGCTGAAGGAAATTCAAAAATCCCAAGGTATCGAAGGCAAAATCAATCGCGAACGCGAAGCCCGTTTTATTGCCGATCATGCCAAGCAGCAGGAATTGTTGCAGTCGGCCAAAAACGAACTCGCGGCTCAAGAACGTTTGAGCAAACAATTGAAAGATCAAATGGAAGCGAACGAGCAGGCGCTCGACCGTTTGCAGGTTGAACTCGATAATCGTAGCGGTATTCTGCGCGAATTGACCGGCGTCGCGAAACAAGCCGCCGGCGATTTGAAAGCCGATTTGGAAAGCTCGATCGTTTCGGCACAGTTTCCGGAACGTGCCGGAAAATTGGCCGCGATGACGCAAAGCAAGGCGTTGCCGACCTTGGAAGAGCTCGAGTCGCTGTGGTTTTATCTGCTCCAAGAAATGACCGAATCAGGCAAAGTCGTCAAATTCGACAGCGATATTTTGACGGCTTCGGGCGAACCTCGTCAGGCAGAAGTGGTGCGCATCGGCACCTTCAACGCGATTGCCGACGGGCAGTATCTCCGCTATTTATCCGAAACCGGTAAATTGGCCGAATTGGCGCGGCAACCGGGCGGCGCTTATAACAGTCTTGCCGAAAAGTTTGCCGCGGCTTCGTCCGGAACCGCCGATTTGGGCGTCGATCCCACGCGCGGGGTGATTTTAAGCATGCTCATCCAAGCGCCCGATTCTATTGAACGAATTCAACAAGGCGGTGGGATCGGCTACATTATTTTGCTGCTGGGCGGCTTCGGTCTGATTTACGGACTGTATAGGCTGTTGATGTTGACTCAAACCCATAAGCGGGTTAGCGAGCAAATTGCATCGACCGAGGTTTCCGAAGCCAATCCGCTCGGGCGCATCATTACCGCGGTCGAACAAAATCAGACGCAAAACACTGAAACGCTGGAATTGATTCTCGACGAAGCGATTACCCGCGAGGTACCAGTCTTAGAAAAAGGGTTGTCGATGATCAAACTATTGGCCGCAGTCGCACCTCTGTTGGGACTGCTCGGTACCGTTACCGGTATGATCGCGACCTTCCAATCGATCAGTCTATTCGGTACCGGCGATCCGAAATTGATGGCGAGCGGGATCTCGCAAGCCTTGGTTACGACGATGCTGGGCTTGTGCGCAGCCGTTCCTTTACTGTTTTTGCATAGTCTATTGGCTTACCGTAGCCGTGCGCTGATTCAAGTTCTCGATGAACAAAGTGCCGGTATCATCAGTCGCCGGGCCGGAAAGTAATGAACGGGTTTTTCTCTATTTTCGATTCGATCGGCCATTTTCTCGATAGCGGCGGCATCGTTTTGAAGGTTATTTTGTTCGTTTCTGTCGGCTTGTGGTGTCTTATCGCCGAACGTTTGTTGTATTTTCGGTTTAATTATCCGAAGGATCGGCAAGTATGGCTGGAACAATGGGAAAGCCGTGTCGATAAAAGTTCTTACGATGCGCATAATATTCGAAACTTCATCATTTCCGAAGCCAAACTCGCAATGGGTAAGTCGTTGACTATCATCAAAATGCTGATCGGCTTATGTCCGCTACTCGGGCTTTTAGGTACCGTGACCGGCATGATACATGTTTTCGATGTGATGGCGGTGACCGGTACCGGCAATGCCCGGGCGATGGCTTCCGGTATTTCGCTGGCGACGATTCCGACCATGTCGGGAATGGTGATTGCGATCGCCGGTCTTTATTTCAGTAAAACGATAGAAGAACGCGTCAGCGACGAAACCCATCATTTAGCCGATTTATTGAAATTCCAATAACGAGATTGTTTTTATGCGACGTACTACTAGCCGTTCGACATCCGATCAAATTTCTGATATCGATATGACGCCGATGCTCGACATCGTGTTCATCATGCTGATTTTTTTCATTGTGACGACGTCTTTCGTTAAGGAATCCGGTATCGATGTTAATCGACCCACCGCGCAAACGGCCGAGAAAAAAGAACAGGCTCATATTATCGTGTCGATCAAGGCCGACGGCGAAATATGGATCGATAAACGCGCGGTCGATGTCCGCGCGGTCAGGGCCAATGTCGCGCGCTTGCAGGCCGAAAATCCGCTCGGCTCGGTTATCATTGCCGCCGACCGCGACACCAAGACCCACGTTCTTGTGCAAGTTATGGATCAAATCCGTTTGGCCGGTATCACCAATGCGGCGATCGCGACGGAAACGGAATCGAAGTGAAGCGCCTCGCGATTTCATTATTGGCCGGGCTGGGCGTTACGCTGGCTTTGTTTTGGCTGATGCAAGCGATGGTGATGAATAGAGGGAGCGGTTTTGAGAAAACCGACAACCTGCAAATGGTCGAGTTCGTGCGCTTGAAACGAGAAACCAAACCTCAGGTCCAGGAAAAAAAGACCGTCAAGCCGCCGCCTCCGCCGGAAAAACGTCCGCCGCCACCGCCGATGCAAACGCAGCACACACAACCGATGGCTGCCGCTCAGCCGAATTTGGCGATTCCGAATCTGAGCGTGCCGTTACCGAGCGCTCGTTTCGGCGGTTCGGCTTTGGAAGGTTTGACAGTGGGTGCGGCAGCGCCCTCGCCTTCCGCGCCGAGTGCAGCGGTCGGTACCGGCACGATTACGACCGACGTGACGCCATTGGTACGCATTCCGCCGCGTTATCCGATGCGTGCGGCGAGCCGGCGCATCGAAGGTTGGGTCAAGGTGGAATTTACGATTACGAAAACCGGCGAAGTCAGCGATGCGGTTGTGGTCGAGTCTCATCCAAGCGATATTTTTAACCGCGAAGCGCTTGCCGCCGTCAAGCGATGGAAATTCAAAGCGAAAGTGGTCGACGGCAAGGCTTACGAACAAAGGGCTCAACAAACCTTGGAGTTTAAACTGTCCAAATGAAGCGAACGCACTTACTCAGCTTACTGCTTGTTTCATTATTGAATGCGCCGGTTGCTGCCGCGGCCGATGCCAAGCAAGCGACGATTTCTCCTGCGCTGTATCAAAAAATTCAGTCTACGGACCGGCTTATTGCCGATAAGGCTTACGGCAAGGCCGAACAGCAATTGTTGGCGATGGTCGGCGAAGTCAAAGCCGGAGGCTTGGATCAAGCCGTCGTGTTGCGTAGCCTGGCTTCGGTTTATGCACTCAAGGAGCAATATGCTAAGGCTACCGAATGGCTGTCAAAAGCCGTTGCATTAAATACCCTGCCTGACAAACAACAGCAAGATGCGCTTTTAAACCTGGGGCAGCTATATTTGGCTGCCGAGCAATATGCCAAGGCGATTGAGACTCTGAAGCCATGGTTGGCAAAAAATCCGGTGCCGGATGCGCAAACTCATGTGTTGTTGGCGAATGCCTATACTCAGTTGAAACAATATCGTAATGCCTTGCCGCATATTTCCAAGGCCATTCAGTCGACTGCCAAGCCTGAAGATTCATGGTATCAGCTACAGCTCGCGTTGTTTTATGAATTGAAAGACTATCAATCGGCGATACCGTTATTGCGCAAGCTGATGGCTGCCAATCCGACCAAAAACGAGTATTGGACCCAGTTAGTTTCGGTTTATCAACAATTGAATCAATACACGCAGGCGGCCACGGTCAAGCATCTGGCATACAAAAAAGGCCTAGTGAATTCGGAACAGGAAATTTTAGATCTGGTTAATTTATTTCTGTATGCCGGGTTGCCGTATAAAGCCGCTTCCGTATTGCGGTCCGAACTCGATGCGAAAAAAGTTGCGAATACGGTAAAAAATTGGGAATTACTGGCTAACGCCTGGAAGCAGGCACGGGAATTGAATAAAGCCGTTCAAGCCTTGGAAGCCGCCTCTAAGCTCGATGACAAAGGCAGTCTTTATCAACAACTCGGGCAAATCTATTATGAGCAAGAAAACTGGAACGCAGCCATTGCCGCGATGAATAAGGCATTGGCAAAAGGCGGGTTGAAACAACCCGGCCAAGCTTATATGATTCTCGGGATGAGTTATTACGAAAGCAATAACACCGAACAGGCCCGCCAATCTTTTGCCCAGGCGAAAAGCTTTCCTAACAATAGAAAAAACGCAGAGCAATGGCTCAGTTATCTAAGTAAAACCAACGAGACTTCTTAGGAATGAGCACAAAATAACTTCTACAAGTAGTAGGCTTTGCGGAGGTTCGGTGACTCGCTTGACAGGACGCCGTGAATACGTCCCTGTAGGCTTGACGGCGGCTATCCCTGCCGCCGACACCTGTCAATCGAGCCCCCGGACTCCCCTTCCAACAGTTGTCTAAGTTATTTCATGCTCGTTCCTTAGATACGCTATTGCTCGTAAGCAGAGCCGAATAAGGCTAGGCTCTGCTATGCGGTTTTTTAAACAACTCTGAGATTGGGGTCGTCGTACAATCGACGTTTTTTCCAGCCGGCAAATTGACTATCGTCGAATTCCAGGTCATTGTCTATCGCATATTCATAGCAACTACGGAATAAGCGCGCGGTACGAAACGCGTGCAATTCGTCGTCGGCAGTGACTTTTTCGACATTGCCGACCTGAAAGGTTTTGTTTCTGGACTTGCCGTCCTTGACCCAAAACACCGTGTAGCATAAGTAACTCTTATCCTTGCGGTGGTCGTACTTGATCGTTCTAGAAACGCCGGTCAGTCCCGTAGTCGTTTTATTTTTCGGTGGCTTGAGAAAGCGCGTCTTACTCCCTTTCAAAGCCACCAACATTTGATCGCGCCAAGCGATAGCGGCTTTTAAGGATTTATTTTTGTTTCCCCAAAGCTTATGAGAAAAATAACGACTGGTTTCTTTACCTCGCCGAACGATTCGGACCTGATACCCGAATACATCGGGCTCTGTGATTTGTTTATGTTTTACCATAGCATTTGAACCTACTAACGGTTTTCACCATTTGTTGAACAGAGAATATTTGCCGCTAATACATCGAGGTTATTCCGCGTGAAGCAGAAAAATATTACAAAATTATGAAAGCTTACCGGTGTAAGCCTATGCTTACAAATTATCCTCATTCCCAAAATAAAAGCAAGTTAAAAGTTAGGGAATTGTGACAATTCCCTAGTATTTTGATGTAGAATGCGACTATGCCACCGATTGGTGGTTGTCCTCAACTCATAACCTTCTATTTTTAAACACTTGGAGACATTCGATGAGCGTATTAGTAGGTAAACAAGCCCCCGACTTTACCGTTCCTGCAGTACTGGGCAATGGCGAAATAGTCGATGCTTTTAATTTTTCCGAAGCAACAAAAGGCAAATATGCGGTAGTCTTCTTTTACCCGCTGGACTTTACCTTTGTTTGCCCTAGCGAATTGATCGCTCTCGATCATCGCATTGACGAGTTCAAAAGTCGTGGCGTCGAAGTAATTGCCGTTTCGATCGACTCTCACTTTACGCACAATGCATGGCGTAATACGCCGGTTAACAAAGGCGGTATTGGCCCGGTCCGTTACACAATGGCGGCCGATATTTCACACGGTATCTGTAAAGATTACGATGTCGAAGCCGCTGCGCCGGCCGTCGCTTATCGCGGAACTTTCTTGATCGACAAGGAAGGCGTGGTTCGTCATCAAGTCGTTAACGATCTGCCTCTGGGCCGTAACATGGACGAATTGATTCGTATGGTCGACGCCCTGCAATTCTTCGAGGAAAATGGCGAGGTTTGCCCTGCAGGTTGGAACAAAGGCGATTCGGGTATGAACGCAAGCCCTGAAGGCGTTGCCGAGTATCTGGAGAAAAATGCCGACAAGCTCTAATCGAATGATTCGATAGGCTTAAAAAGGCGCATTGCCGTTTGGCAATGCGCCTTTTTTATTTGTTGTCCTAAAAAGAGCAGTTGGCATGTGTTGTAGACCGTTCGTGTTGAGCCCTTCGGCTCTCCTGAGCGTAAGCCGAAGGGCTCAGAACGAACGGTAGTTTTTGAGGCACTCAAATGCTTTTTTAGGGTTATCGGTACGGAGTCAGGGTAATTAGGCAATAAGCAATTTACTGGTTGTCTTGTTTCGATTCGGCCGCATCGATCAGATATTTCTTTCGGATGAACAGTGTGGCAAGTATCGCAAGTAATGCAGGGGTTAAAATGATCACGAACTTCAAGATACCCGAATTTCCTGCAAGCGCATCTAAATTTAGACTTTTGATCGATAATTTGACGATCCACCAAGTCAACCAGTAACCAACCAAACCGGTTATCGCCCAGTTCATTGGGTTTTCACCTAATTTTTTCGCAGTTTGATAAAACCATACCAGCATAACGATTCCGGCAATTTGAGCAAACAACATTGAGTTACCCTCCCTATTCTTTTTTATTAAGTCGTGTGCCTTAATGAAAGCACTTTTGAGTGCTTCATGAGGTCACGGTGTATTTTTTTAATTATGCAATCGATCTACTACGATTTGATTTCGTTAACTCTTCGGAGCATAGGTATCCGGTGGCCTTGCGCAATATTTCGATTGATTTAAGCCGCAGTAACGCTTAACGTAATGAATGATCACACATGATAATTCAAATTTAACCGCTAATCACATCTTTATTCAGAAAGGAGACTGGCAGTGCTAAAAACCCTGAAAATATTTTTATCGGTTTTTGCGGCTATTATTTTGCTCATTGTCATTGCAGCAGTGGCTTTGCCGTTATTGTTCAGTCCCAATGATTTCAAGCCGCAAATTGCTTCGGCGGTTAAAGACAAAACCGGTCGCGATTTGACTATCTCGGGCGATATCGAATTATCGATCTTTCCATGGATTGGCGTCACTGCCGAAAAACTGGCCTTAAGCAATGCCGAAGGTTTTCAAAAAATTCCGTTCGCTGAAATCGAAAACGCGCAAATTAGAGCCAAATTACTGCCTTTATTGTCTAAAAAGTTCGAAGTAGACCGTGTCGTCCTGAAAGGCTTGATTTTAAATTTAGAAAAAAACGAGACCGGAATCAGTAATTGGGACGATTTCAAGCAAGCCCAACCCGAGGCGCATACCGCTGCGACATCAACCGAGTGGGAAGATACCAATACTGTCGATACCGATACCGATGTTGAAGCGCTTAAGACGGTTGCCAGTCTAGCGATTGCAGGCATAAATCTTGAAAACGCCCGATTGAATTGGCACGACAGGCAAAACGATACGCGCTTTTCAATTAAGGAGTTGAATCTGATTTCAGACGATTTGGCTTTCGATAAGCCCATCGATTTAAAGCTTAGCTTTATTTTAGAGCAGCCTGAACAGGAATTAACCGGCTTTTACCAGCTCTCCGCCGAATTACTGCTCAACGAAAATTTCGATCGCTTTAATGCGACCCGATTTGATTTATCCGCCGAGATTCGAGGAAAAGACATTCCCGGCGGATCGATGTCGGCAAAAGTGATGGCTCAAGCCGATCTGAATTTGACCGCGCAATTGCTCGAATTGACCAAGCTCGATGTCGAATCAGGGGATTTGCATGTGCTTGCATCGCTCAGCGGAAAGCAGGTGATTGACGCACCCGTTTTCGAGGGGCCTGTGAGCATTGCCCGCTTTAATCCATCGGCATGGTTAAAGCAGGCCGGCATCGACCCTCCTGTTATGCGTGATGCTCAGGCATTGACGTCATTAAGCGCCGATTTCAAATTACAGGTTGCATCCGAATCGGCGGATTTACAAAGTATCAGCATTCAACTCGACGATAGCGCGATTAAAGGTAATGGCCGCGTCGATAATTTCGGCGATCCGGCAATATCATTCAACTTAAACGTCGATACCTTGAATGTCGATCGTTATCTAGCGCCTGAAGACGAATCGGATAAGACAGCGCAACCGATTGCAGGACCTGCCGCCGCAGTCGCCGCGGGCGCTTCGATGATTCAGGTTGAAACCTTAAGAGGTTTGAATATCAATGGCTTGTTATCGATCGGCAGGCTCACGATCAGCAATCTTTTACTGCACGGTGTCGATCTCAAATTGACTGCCAAAGACGGCAAAGTCAACACCGAACAAGCCGTAAAAACTTTGTATCGGGGCTCTTATGAAGGCACGATGAATCTAGATGTGACCGGCGAATTGCCGCAATGGAGGCTCAACGAAAAATTCATCGGTATACAAATCGAACCTTTATTGAACGATTATGCCGGCAGTGCAAAGATTGCCGGTGCAATGACCGCATCGACTAGGCTCCAGGCTAGCGGCAATGATAGCAAAGCGCTTAAATCCACATTGAACGGCCAAGTCGATTTTTTATTCAAGGACAGCATCATTAGAGGATTTAATTTGCAACAAATGATCGACGATGCAAAATCACTGCTAAAAGGCACGCAGGTACTCCGCGACAATCCGAAAGATCAAACCGCTTTTTCCGAAATTAAGGGTAGCGCCCGAGTCGTCAATGGGGTTATTAGCAATAACGATCTTATCGCTACGGCTTCCAAGATCGAAGCCACCGGAAAAGGTACCGCTGATTTGAAATCCGAACGGATCGATTACCGGATCAATGCAAAACTAGTCCGAAGTAAAGTAGCCGAAAGCACGGCCGACAAGATCAAGGAATTGCCAATCGTCATCAACATCACCGGTAATTTCAAAGAGCCGGAATATAAACTCGATATTGCGTCGATGCTCAAAGACCAGCAACTGGAAAAGCTCGAGCGCAAAAAAGACAAGTTACTGGACAAGCTCGACAAAAAAGTTGGCCCCGGCGTTTCTGATATATTGAAAAAGTTTTTTTGATACCGGATCAAGACGATCCAAATACTCGAAACAAGCTTATTGAGAGCCATTGCTAAGTTCTCCGGTATTTACTCGCTACCGTTAAGTTAATGGCTTTTCCGTTCGCCTAGAGCCCTTCGGCTGTGCTCAGGAAAGCTTTGTCGAAGGGTGAATAGAGAAGCCCGGGTCGATAAGTTAAGCCGTCCATGGTTCGACAGGCTCACCACGAACGGCTTAACTTAATGGAATTGGGTGTTTAACTACCTGCTAGAACACTGCCATTAAGCTAAGGCAAACCCGTCATTCCGCCATGGATTAGCGGAATTCAGTGCCATGGATGGCAAGCTTTTGAGACACAGTAGAGCCTTAATGCAAGCATTACTTATTTCTGTGATGGCATAATAACTTAATGGCAGTGATCTGCTAGCCGGGTCTTACTCTTTGGAATAAGGGAAGGGTGACCGAATATAAACTTTCCAATACGTTTAAATCATAATCAATAGGGTTATTGAACCCCAACCATTGCTAAAGGAGACAACCACGATGTCCGAATATAGAAAATACCATTGTATGGAATGCGAACACATTTACGACGAAGCAAAAGGCGATCCGGACAGCGGCATTGCGCCCGGTACGCGCTGGGAAGATATTTCCGACGACTGGGTTTGCCCTATTTGCGGGGCACCGAAAAGTTTTTTCAAGTTGTTGGCATAACCTGCCTTAAATACGAGGGTTTCGGTTCAATGGCGATCTTTCCGGTGACCGAGCAGGATGCTTTTTACCGGGGGATAAAAAATCGTTAGTATACTCCTTTGCTTGTCAAATTTCGGTGCCGGGGTGCTCGTCAAAGGACGCCGTAAATACGTCCGCGTAGGCTCTATGATAGCATCCATGCTATCAAAGCCTTTGCCGAACACCCCGGCACCTCCATAGGCTAATGCCGAAATTTGAAGTGCGAAAGGTATATCGGTACTGTGAAAGTTCGTAGATATAGACTCTTTATCTAATTTTTTCGATATGCAAAAGCTCAGCAACGAAAATGCCGGTCCGAAGAGGGTGCGGTTGCTCGCCCGACAGGCGTCGGCGGCAGGGACAGCCGCCGTCGAGCCTACATGGATGTATTCACGGCGTCCTGTCGGGCGAGTGACCGCATCCTCAACTCCCCAAGAACTTTCATCATCCGGGGTAATTGCCAGGCCTTCATGAACGTTAGGTTATACTTCGCGGTTTTACTATTTCCTGATTCCAATGACTCCGAGCGAATTTCAAGACCGGCTGTTGGCGTGGTTCGACAAGCACGGACGCCATGACTTGCCCTGGCAGAACCCTGCGTCACCTTACAAAGTTTGGGTTTCCGAAGTCATGTTGCAGCAAACGCAAGTGGCAACCGTAATTCCTTATTTCAATGCATTCATCGCTCGCTTTCCCGATATTCAATCTCTCGCAGAGGCTTCGGTCGATACGGTTTTGCAGTATTGGGCAGGCCTTGGTTATTATGCTCGGGGACGCAACTTGCACAAATGCGCGCAAATCATTGCGGAGCGCGATTCGTTTCCTGATAGCTTGGACGAACTGCTCGATTTGCCCGGAATAGGCCGTTCGACCGCCGGCGCGATATTGAGCATCGCTTTCAAGAAAAGCCATCCGATACTGGATGGCAATGTCAAAAGAGTGCTGACCCGCTTCGCCGGCATTAGCGAATGGCCCGGCTCGACAGAAGCCAGTAAGACGCTCTGGAAGCTGAGCGCGTTGTATACGCCGGTCCATTGTGTCGAAGACTATACTCAGGCGATGATGGATCTAGGCGCCACGATTTGTACCCGGGGAAAGCCTAATTGTGCTGTTTGTCCGCTCGTTTCGGCTTGCAGGGCTCATATTGAAAATAAAACGGCGTCGATACCAGCTCCGAAACCGGCGCGTAAGCAACCGGTCAAGCAGGTTTATTTTTTATGCTTGACCACAAACGAGAACAGTATTTTGCTGGAACAAAGACCGGGTACCGGAATCTGGGGAGGCTTATGGAGCCTCCCGGAATTCGATACGATAGAATCGGCACGCTCGTGGTGTATGGCTCGTCATATAGACATCATTAATGAATACACCCAACCTAAAGTGCGTCATACCTTTTCGCATTATCATTTAGATTTTACGCCGCTGCACTTCCATACCAATAACCCTAATCATTTTGTGATGGAAGCAAACCGTATGCTCTGGTATAAACCTGAGCAATTTTCTTCACTTGCTTTGGCTGCGCCGATTAAGCGGCTGTTGCAACAAATTTATAAGGACTGACTATGACTAGAATCATTCGTTGTGCAAAATTAGGTATCGACGCCGAAGGCCTTGATGCGCCTCCGTTTCCGGGCCCTAAAGGACAGCAAATATTCGATACGATTTCAAAACAAGCTTGGCAGGATTGGCTTAGTTTACAAACCATGCTGATCAATGAGCATCGTTTGGCCAGTTTCGATCCTAAAGCTAAAAAATTTCTTGAGGAAGAACGGAATAAATTTTTATTCGGCGGTGGGGCTGAAATGCCCGAAGGATACGTGCCTCCAACAAAATAAATCGACAGCGTATATGTGTTGCAGTTCGTTGGTGTCTCGCAAAGCTGAAGCCAAAAGGGCTGCATCACATTTTGCCAAACCTGAGTTCGGTTTAGGAAACAGCCAATATCAGGCATCTCTTCCAGAAGAAGCCGTGAATACGTCCGTGTAGGCTTGACGGCGGAATCTGATTGCCATGGATGGCATGAATGCAGATTTTGCAGGAGCAAAAATCTGCCCTGCCGCCGACACCTGTCAATCGAGCCACCAAACCCCCTTCCAACAGTTGTCTAAGTTATTTCATGCTCGTTCCTAAGTCCGTTAAATCGGCGAGATTAAACGGATTCCGACTTTATCGACCTTCCTGTCCCAGCTTTTCGAGTCGGCGCAGCCACTTCCGCCTTTTATCGTGACCGATGGCTTCTACCATGCCAATCAGTGTGTCTTTGGCTGGACCGATACCGCAGAAACCCAGTATATTTCTCTCCAGGCTTTTCAAGCTATGAGCCAAATAAATGAAGCGGTATACGAAAGCCGGCATGCCCATGGTCACGACTATTCGCGCGCTTCTTCCTGAGAGGCATTTTTTCCATGGCTTGCCTTCTGCAGACTTGACAGCAGCGAATCCGGGTCTGAAAACTTGTTCGAGAAATGCTTTTAGATAGGCGGGCATGCTGCCGAGCCATAATGGGTAGATGATAACGAGATGCTCTGCCCATTGAATGATGTCCTGGGCTTGTTGAATCGAATCGCTTATGGCCCCTTGTTCGAATTCATGTTGTGTACGGAGAATCGGAAATTCGATTCGGGCAATGTCGATCGTTTTGATTTGATGCCCTTTAGAACGGGCTCCGTCGGCATAGGCGTTAGCAAGGGCTCGGCAAAATCGTTGCTCGTCCGGATCGGGATGTCCTTGAATGATCGCAATGCGTTTTGCCGTCATAACTTATTTTCAACTTAATCGGATTTCGACCGCACTTCTAAACTATGGAGTTTCGTCGCTTGATAAAAGAAAGGGCCTGTTCGACTTGCTAATGAGGGGTTAAATAGGAGCTAATCCATCAAGCGGTACCGCGATCCGTCATAAGCGTGTTATTTGTGTGCTATTGTTCGAAAAATTAACGCTTCATCGAATCGAAAAATTCGGAATTAGTCTTGAAGTCCTTGAGCTTGCCTAATAAGAACTCGGAAGCCGCCATTTCATCCATCGGTTGTAGGATTTTCCGCAATATCCAAGTCTTTTGCAGCTCTTCGGAGTCGACCAGGTATTCTTCGCGGCGTGTTCCGGAGCGATTGATATTGATCGCCGGATAAATTCGTTTTTCGGCCAATTTGCGGTCTAGGTGCAATTCCATGTTGCCGGTGCCTTTGAATTCCTCGTAAATCACATCGTCCATTCTCGAGCCGGTATCGATCAATGCGGTTGCAATGATCGTGAGACTCCCTCCTTCCTCGATATTTCTTGCGGCGCCAAAGAAGCGTTTGGGCTTTTCCAAGGCATTCGCGTCGACACCGCCGGTTAATACCTTGCCGGAAGAAGGCACAACAGTATTGAATGCGCGTGCTAATCGAGTGATCGAATCTAACAGAATGACTACATCGTGTTTATGCTCGACCAGTCTTCGCGCTTTTTCGATTACCATGTCGGCTACTTGCACATGTCGTGTTGCGGGTTCGTCGAAGGTGCTGGAAATAACCTCGCCGCGTACGCAACGTTCCATTTCGGTCACCTCTTCAGGGCGTTCGTCGATCAATAAGACGATCAGATAACATTCGGGATTTTTTTCGGCGATGGAATGGGCCAAGCTTTGCATGATCATCGTTTTACCGGCTTTCGGCGGCGAAACGATCAAGCCGCGTTGTCCCTTGCCGATCGGTGCGATCAGATCGATAATGCGGCCCGTCAAGTCCTCGCTGGTGCCATTACCTTTTTCTAAGGTGAAGCGTACGTTCGGAAACAGGGGGGTGAGGTTGGTAAAGAGAATCTTGTTTTTGGTATTTTCGGGCGCTTCGAAGTTAATGTTTTGAACTTTGAGCATCGCGAAGTAACGTTCCGATTCCTTCGGCGGGCGAATTTTGCCGCTGACCGTGTCGCCGGTGCGTAGGTTAAAGCGTCTTATTTGGCTGGGTGAAACGTAAATATCGTCGGGGCCTGCTAGATAAGAGCAACCGGGTGTGCGAAGAAAACCGAAACCGTCTTGTAAAATTTCCAATACGCCATCGCCGTATATATCCTCGCCGCTTTTGGCTTGTTTTTTTAAAATTGCGAAGATAAGGTCTTGTTTGCGTGTTCTGGCGACATTTTCGAGTCCCAATGACTCCGCAATATCAATAAGTTCGCTGACTTGTTTTAGTTTTAACTCGGTTAGATTCATAGATTAACGGGAACTCGAAGGAATGAAAAGCACGGCGAACGGCCGTAAAAACAAAGGGATGGTAAAATTTTTGGATTTTACCCACAGACGGGTAAGGAAGATGCCGAAAAAAGCAGCGCGATTATATATCAAAATAGTCGGGGCCGTCCAAATAATTTACGACAACCCCGAGTTCGCTGGAATATTAAATATTGTTATCGATGAAATCGGCCAATTGCGATTTAGTCAAGGCGCCAACTTTAGTTGCCTCGACTTCGCCGTCTTTAAACAGCATTAGTGTCGGTATGCCGCGCACGCCGTAATGCTGTGGCGTTTGTGGGTTTTCATCGATATTGAGTTTGACGACAGCTAGTCGACCGGCATATTCCTTGGCGATTTCATCCAGAACCGGTGCGATCATCCGACAAGGTCCGCACCATTCAGCCCAATAGTCAACTAGCACAGGACCGCCTGCTTTCAGTACGGTTTCGTTAAATTCACCATCAGTTACATGAAGGACTGACTCACTCACGCTATTCTCCAAAATTGCTAAAATTGTGACTATAGGAGTGCCGGCGTTATTTTGTCAATCACTTTCATCTTTTTTAAGTTATGCTATAGGACTATGAATACAACGCATCTTACTCAAACCCGATTCAGCAATTTGGAGTTATCCGATTCGATATTGCACGGACTGACCGAGGCCGGCTTTACGCATTGTACTCCAATACAGGATCGTTCGTTGCCTTTGTCATTAAGAGACAAGGATATCGCAGGGCAAGCTCAAACCGGAACCGGCAAAACAGCAACCTTTTTACTGGCTACCTTTCAGCGCTTAATCAACGACGAAAGTGAAAAGATCAAAAACCCCAGGGCGGTTATATTAGCACCTACCCGGGAGCTTGCCATTCAGATTCACAAAGATGCCTTGCAGCTGGGCAAATATTTGAACCTTAAGTTTGCGCTTATATACGGTGGGACCGACTATAAAAAACAAATGGATACCATCAAGTCCAATGTCGATATTATCATCGGCACACCGGGCCGTATTATCGACTTTTATCGGCAAGGGACTTTCACGCTGGATAACGTGCAGGTAATGGTGCTCGATGAAGCCGACCGGATGTTCGATCTAGGGTTCATTAAGGATATTCGATTCTTGTTAAGAAGGATGCCGCCGGCCGATAAGCGATTGAATATGCTGTTTTCGGCAACTTTATCCTACAAAGTGACCGAACTGGCTTACGAGCATATGAATCAGCCGGTACTTATCAAAATCGAAACGGAAGAAGTCACCTCCAAGGCCATTCGGCAAAGTGCGTTTTGTCCGTCCAACGAACAGAAAATACCGCTATTATTGGGCGTATTGAAAAAATATGCGCCGCAACGCAGCATTATTTTCGTCAACACCAAACGTTGTGCCGAACGACTTAACGACTATCTGAATGCCAATGGCTTCGTCACCGCTGTTTTGAGCGGCGATGTCCCTCAGGAAAAACGTCAGCGGTTATTGACTGATTTCCAGGAAAACAAAATTAGGCTCATGATCGCGACCGATGTCGCGGCGCGCGGGTTGCATATCGCCGACGTGTCGCATGTGATCAACTATGATTTACCTCAGGAAGTCGAGGATTACGTACACCGAATCGGCAGAACCGCGCGTTTCGGCGCCAGCGGCGAAGCGATCAGTTTTATTTGCGAAGAATACGCCTATTCGATGCCGGACATCGAAACTTATATCGGTCAAAAAGTTCCGATTCAATCGATAACGGCCGATTTGCTGGCTGAAGTGGTCAAGCCTGAGCGCAAGCCTCGGCCGGAGAGGCCCGCACGTAATAGTCAAAGTAAGTACCCGGAAAAGCCGAGAAAAAAGCCGGTGCCGCGAGATAAGTCTGCTCAAGCCGTTACAAGCCCTGCATCAGTTCCCGAAAATCCTCAATAGCAGGAAACTCGTCTATCAGTCTTTTCGAACGAGTGCTGTCCGGTTTACTGACCGATATCAAATAATTGATGCCGTATTGCCTGGCCGAATTCAAGACCGCCAGGCTGTCATCGACCAATAGCGTGCGTTGCTTGTCGAACGATTGATGGTTTTCCAGTAAACGCCAAAATCCCGGCTGTTCCTTCGGAAAGCCGAAATCATGCGAGCAGATAATAGCGTCGAAAAACGGCTGCAAACAGGTTTTTTCCATTTTCAGGTCCAAACTGCTTCTGTGCGCGTTGGTCACCAAAAAAAGATTTTTCGATGATTGTCTGACTTTTTCGAGAAATTCGGTGACATGCGGCAGGACGGCGATCAATCCTGCTATTTCGGCTTTAAGGCCGGCAATATCCAACTCCAAGACTTCGCTCCAATAATCCAGGCAATACCATTCCAACTTGCCTTCCATGCTTTTGAAGCGGGGTTCCAATTGATATTTGGCCGTTTCAACCGAGATGCCGGTTTTTTCGGCGAATTTCAACGGCACGAATTCCAGCCAGAAATGATTATCGAAATTCAAATCCAACAACGTGCCGTCCATGTCCAGTAAGACAGTATCAATTTTTTTCCAATCGATCATAAGAGTAGGTTATATTTGTCGGTCATCATATTAAAAATATAGCCAATAATGCGCGAAAAACCGACACTTCTCAATAAAACCGTGATCGCCGAAAGCCGGTTATTCCGTATCGAATCGCTCGACATCGAGTTTAGCAATGGCGAACAACGTAATTTCGAACGCCTGGCCCGAGGAAGGCCTGGAGGTGCGGTGTTAATTGTGCCGCTTTTGGATAAAGAAACGGTCTTATTGGTTCGTGAATATGCTGCCGGCGTTCATCGTTACGAGTTGGGTTTGCCTAAAGGTAAAACCGACGCCGGAGAAACTTTTATCGAAGCCGCAAACCGTGAACTCAAGGAGGAAGTCGGTTTTGGAGCTAGAACCCTTTTTCATTTGAGTTCTTTTTCAATCGCGCCCGCTTATCTCGAGCACATGACCGAGATTATTATTGCCAAGGATCTTTATGAGGAAAAGTTGCAGGGCGACGAACCCGAGGAACTCGAAGTCGTGCCCTGGAAAATAGACGATATTGGTGGGCTGATTGCAACCGGCGAGTGCACCGAAGCCCGATCGATTGCCGCGTTGTTTATGACATTGAATTATCTTAAGGGTTTGTAGTGGAGCAAAAACCAAGCTTTTTGATTCATTTATCATGAGATCCAAACAATACTCTTAACGATCATGAAGAAGCCGTCATCACCCCGGCAAATGAAAGTGCGAGGGGTGGTTAGGGTGCGGTCACTCGCCCGACAGGACGCCGTGAATACGTCCGTGTAGGCTTGACGGCGACTCCCTGCCGCCAACACCTGTCAGTCGAGCAACCGCACCCTCTTCGGAACAGGCATTGTTTTTCATATCGAAAAATTAGATTAAAGAGCCCAAATCTACGAACTATCACAGTAGCGTTCATGAAGGCCTAGCCATCGCCCCGGCAAATGAAAGTTCTCTGGTGGCGGAGGGTGCGGTCACTCGCCCGACAGGACGCCGTGAATACGTCCGTGTAGGCTTGACGGCGACTCCCTGCCGCCAACACCTGTCAGTCGAGCAACCGCACCCTCTTCGGAACAGGCATTGTTTTTCATATCGAAAAATTAGATTAAAGAGCCCAAATCTACGAGCTATCACAGTAACGTTCATGAAGGCCTAGCCATCGCCCCGGCAAATGAAAGTTCTCTGGTGGCGGAGGGTGCGGTCACTCGCCCGACAGGACGCCGTGAATACGTCCATGTAGGCTCGACGGCGGCTCCCTGCCGCCGACGCCTGTCGATCGAGCAACCGCACCCTCTCTGGAACCGGTATTGCCAGCACAGAGCTTTGTATATCGAAAAATTAGATAAAGTGTCCAAATCTACGAACTTTCACAGTAAGGGTTTGGCATCAAATAGATACTTCCCGAAACAATGATCCTTAAAGCGGGCTTTTTTTACTAGAAAAGGATATCGATGCAAGTTTATTGAAAGCTACTGTTGATATCTTCACTTATAAAAGGAATTTCCCAAGTTTACCAATTATCCTTTTCTGTCTGGTCGCAAGGCTTTTGGCGGTTTTGGCCGAAGTCCATTACGTTCAATCAGGAGTTAAAATCGATATGAAAACATTCAGCACAATCAACTTGTTGATCTTTTTTTCTATTATGTTGTTGAGCGTTAAAATGCCGTTGGAATTGATCCATGCGGTGGTATGGGTCGTTAAACACATCTATGTTTTCGTGGAATTTATGTTGGATGAAATCATCTCATTGACATTTGATACCGATCCAAGAACCACCGAGATTATCGTGTTTTATTTGATGTTGGGCATTGGCGCAATCATGGCGTTGGTCATTTTTAACTATATCGTCGATTTGTGGCGCCAGGCCAAAGAAACCGTTCCTGCTTGGTGCTTCGAGCAAAAAGCTCAATTGCAAAATACTTGGCAAACATCGCCAATGATTAAAAAATCGAAAGTGGTATGCAGTATCGCTTTGGGCGGTTCATTTGCGGTAATGTTGACATTGAGTTGATTTAACCAGTACTGGACAGATCGGCGTGTTGAAGGCTATGCTCGAGCCTTCAACACTTTGTCAAGGAGTTCGCCATGTCCTTATTTCCTAAATTATTTCCGGCAATGATTGATGCCGTGGATGCCATCATCAAGCAAAATTCAGAATCAGTTACCGAATTGGATCAAGCGATTGGCGACGGCGATCATGTCACGAATTTACAACGCGGTATTAAGGCCTTAAAAGCAAAAGAAGGGGAAATATCGGCTCTCGATTGGGCCGATGCTTTGCAGAACATCGGCATGGTATCGATGTCGGCGATCGGAGGTGCATCGGGGTCTCTTTACGGAACGCTATTCATCGCAATGAGCAAAGCGGCTAAGGGGCAAGAGTTGAGCGTTTCGACTTTCGCCGAAGCTTTCGCGCAAGGTGTCGAAGCGGTTAAGCGGAGAGGCAAGGCTGATGCCGGCGAGAAAACGATGCTCGATGTTTATATGCCGGTAGCCGATTGCCTGAAACAAGCGGAAGCAAATTCGACTGCATTGCCGGAAATTTTAAAGCAGGTATGTGCTACCGCTAATCAGGGTATGGAATCGACCCGCGACATGGTGGCGACAAAGGGCCGAGCATCGTTTTTGGGCGAACGCACGCGAGGGCATATCGACGCCGGAGCGAAAACCGCGCAACTAATGATTTGCGCGATTGTTTCAGTGTTGCCAAAGTAAGGGGCGAGCATGAAATAACTTAGACAACCGCCTCAATGCGTAATCTTTGTAGAAGTTATTTTGTGTCTATTCCTAACCTTTACATGCCCCAGCGTAACGCGGCGGTATGGACAGGCGCATCCCAAAGCTTCAATAGGTCCTCATCAAGCAAACTTAATGTGATGGAACAGCCGGCCATGTCGAGTGAAGTCGTGTAGTTGCCGACCAGTGAGCGCCGGATATCCACGCCGCGTTTTTGCCAAAACTGGGCCGCTAAATTATAAATCAAATGTAACTCGATGAGCGGTGTCGCTCCAAAACCGTTGATATGTAACAGTGCGGGTTGATTTTTTTTGGGTTTCAATTCCTCTTCAATCGCTGTCGACAGTTGTTCGACGATCTCCGTAGCGGATTTGATCGGTATCGTTTCGCGCCCTCTTTCGCCGTGAATACCGACGCCCATTTCAATTTCATCATCATTGAGGATAAAAGTCGGTTTGCCAAGCGCCGGCACGGTGCAGCTCGTCATTGCAACCCCCATCGACGCGGTTGCTTCGTTCACTCTTTCACCTATGGCTTTACAGGCAGCTAAGTCTTTGCCGTTTTCGGCGGCCGCGCCGACAACTTTTTCGACAATCAGTGTTCCGGCGACCCCCCTCCGTCCTGTGCTGTGGTTTTTCGGCAGGGAAACGTCATCGTTAACGAAAACAGTCGCATTCGAGCAATCGATCATTTCGGCGGCCATTTCGAAATTCATAACATCGCCCGCATAGTTTTTAACAATAAATAAAACACCGCCTCCGTTTTCGACGGCTTGCGCTGCAGCCATCATTTGATTCGGTGTTGGCGAAGTAAATATTTGCCCGGGGCATGCCGCATCGAGCATGCCGTGACCGACAAAGCCCGAATGCAAAGGTTCATGGCCGGAACCGCCGCCGGAAATGAGCGCGACTTTACCGGATTGTGTCGGTGCTTGGCGGCTGATGAAATGGGGTTCTTCATTGAAACGGACGATATCGGCATGAGCCATGGCAAAGCCGGACAAGCTTTCGTTAAGCAGAGTGTCGACGCTATTGATGAATTTTTTCATGTTCGGTACTCCTACGTAATAATTTGATAAAGGGTAGACCTTGGTACGATGCCTGGCAAATCGACTGACTGCCCATAGGATGATTAAGTTTTTTGCAAGGCCTGGGTAATCGCCCTGATGTCCGGCATGACCCAGGTAGGCTGGAAATCGGATAATTTTAAATCGTCTTCGGAAGACACGCCGGTCAGTACCATTAAACTGCGGATATCGGCGCGCACAGCGCCGAGGATATCGGTATCGAGCCGGTCGCCGATTGCAATCGTTTTGTTCATATCGGTACCAAGCAAGGCCATGGCTTGTTGGTACATGATCGGTTCCGGTTTGCCGATGGTAATCGGCTTAACACCGGTCGCGGCTTGTAAGGCCGCTAAAATGGCGCCATTGCCGATCGTCATGCCCTGCTCGGTCGGTAATGAAGTATCGGCATTGGTGCCGATGAATTTTGCGCCGGCATGGAGTGTGTAAGTCGCATTGGCCAATTTTTGCCAGGTGAGCGTTCGATCCAGTCCGCAGACCACGATGTTGGCATTTGCTTGAGTATTAACCGGATCGAAAGTGTCGGTTAAAGTAAATCCATGATCGAGAAGCGGCGCGCGTGCTCCCTCTTCGCCAATTACGAAAATGCGACTGGTGGTCGGGTCGACCTCCCGCGATAAATAAGAGGCGGTAGCCATCGCGGACGTCAGTATTTGTTCGGCGCTTATGAATACACCCATTCCGGCTAATTTTGAGACATATTGTTCAGCAGTAAGTGTTGCGTTGTTAGTCGCTAAAATGAAACGTAAATGCTTAGCGCGCAATGTCTCAAAAAAATCAATAAGCCCCGGAAGCGGTTGGGAGCCATGCCATAAAACGCCATCCATATCGACGATCAGCGCTTGAATATCGGAAAAAGGTATCATAATTTGTAGCTTTTTAGGTTAGGTTGATGAATGAAAAAGAAGGAGACCGAACGCTTGAAACCCTAAGGTACATTGAGGCGTTAGCAAAGAGCAAGTTTGATTCAAGTAATTGTTTCGTGCATAACTTTTAGCATCCGCTTGTAGTGTAGAGCTGGTGCTCTTTGATTCCGCGAAATTGACAACCGCTCGCATTCTGGTTAGAGTTCGTCGTTCAGGGTAAAAAATAGACTCGATTAAAGTCGATTTAGGTACCAATTTTCCGCTTTATAAAGGGAATTATGGTGGTGTAGGGCCTGATCGTTAATTATGATTTTTTCATTAAACAACAATAAACCGTAACTATCGGAGAAGAAACATGGCAAGACCATTAATACAAATGGCGTTGGACTCATTGGATTTCGAACAAACCGTTGCGCTTGCCGAGCAAGTAGCACCGTATGTAGATATTTTTGAGATTGGCACCCCATGCATCAAATACAACGGGGTTGGCTTAGTGAAAGAACTGAGACAACGTTTCCCGGACCAACTGTTGTTGGTTGATCTGAAAACGATGGATGCCGGCGAATACGAAGCGGCGCCGTTCTACGCAGCGGGCGCGGACATCTGCACCGTGTTGGGCGTATCGGGTCTGGCCACTATCGGTGGTGTAATCAAAGCGGCACGCGCGCACAATGCGGAAGTTCAAGTTGACCTGATCAACGTGCCTGACAAAGTTGAATGCGCACGCGAATCAGCGAAACTGGGCGCACAAATCGTCGGTGTACACACGGGCTTGGACGCACAAGCAGCGGGCCAAACGCCATTTGCCGATTTACAAGCGATTGCCGACCTAGGCCTGAACGTACGCGTATCGGTAGCCGGCGGTATCAAACAAGCGACCGTACAACAAGTGGTTGCCAGCGGCGCGAGCATCATCGTGGTCGGTGCGGCGATTTATGGCGCGCCATCCCCGGCAGAAGCAGCCCGTGAAATCCGTCAACTGGTTGATGCAGCGAGTGCATAAGTCATGCATCAGCAACTGATCATTGACAAAATATCCGGTATTCTAGCGGCGACCGACGACAGCTATGATCAAAAACTGACCGACCTACTCGACCAAGCGAAACGCGTGTTCGTATCGGGAGCGGGTCGGTCGGGCTTGATCGGTCGGTTTTTTGCGATGCGCTTAATGCATAGCGGCTACGATGTCAGCGTGGTTGGCGAAATCGTCACGCCGAGCATCAAGGCAGGCGACCTGTTAATCATCATCTCAGGCTCGGGCGAAACCGAACAATTGATCGCGTTCACCAAGAAAGCGAAAGAGATCGGCGCCAAAATCCTGTTGATCTCGGCGAAAAGCGATTCGACCATTGGTGATATGGCTGATGCAGTGTTCCAAGTTGGGACATCGGAGCTGTATGGCAAAGTGAAAGGCATGCCGATGGGCACCGTGTTCGAACTATCGACGCTGTTTTTCCTGGAAGCGATCATCTCACATATCATTCATGAGAAAGGCATTCCGGAAGAAGAAATGAGATCGCGGCACGCGAACCTGGAATGAGCCGAAGCGGAGCGATCCGCGCTGGAACAAACCGAAAGCCGAACCGAACGAGTGGCGACCCTGTCACTCGTTCCAACCGAATTCCAACACAACAAAAGAAGTGACCGAGCCGCAAGGCTTTACCAAAACGAGTCACCGTTGTAACTTACCGAATTGACAAAGGAGAAGAATATGCCTTCGCGCCGAGACTTAGCGAACGCCATACGCGCTTTGAGCATGGATGCCGTCCAAAAAGCCAACTCCGGACACCCGGGCGCACCGATGGGGATGGCGGATATCGCCGAGGTGTTGTGGAACGACTTCCTGCAGCATAACCCGACTAACCCGAGCTGGGCGAATCGAGACCGCTTTGTACTGTCCAACGGACACGGCTCGATGCTGCTGTACTCGTTACTGCATCTGACAGGCTACGGCCTGCCGATCGACGAACTGAAACAATTCCGTCAACTGCATTCGAAAACCCCGGGTCATCCGGAATACGGCTATGCGCCGGGCGTCGAAACGACGACCGGACCGTTAGGTCAAGGCATCACCAATGCCGTGGGTTTCGCGATAGCCGAACGCGCGCTGGCGGGCCAATTCAACCGCCCCGGCCACGAAATCGTCGACCACTACACCTACGCCTTCCTGGGCGACGGCTGCTTAATGGAAGGCATCTCGCATGAAGCTTGCTCATTGGCAGGCTCGATGAAACTGGGCAAACTGATTGCCGTCTACGACGACAACAACATCTCGATCGACGGCGAAGTCCGCGGTCACGGCGACACGCCGGGCTGGTTCCTGGACGACACGCCGAAACGCTTCGAAGCCTATGGCTGGCACGTCATCCCGAAAGTAGACGGCCATAACCCTGAAGCCGTCAAAAAAGCCTTGGAAGAAGCGCGCAGCGTGACCGACCGGCCGACTTTGATCTGTTGCCAAACCATCATTGGCTGGGGCTCGCCGAACAAAGAAGGCAAAGAAGAATGTCACGGAGCGGCATTAGGCGAAGCCGAAATCGAGGCGACCCGCGAACGCATCGGCTGGCCGCATGCGCCATTCGAAATCCCTGCCGACATCTATGCGGGCTGGGACGCGAAACACAAAGGCGCGCGTCAAGAAGCGGAGTGGAACGACAAATTCGCGAAATACCAAGCAGCGCATCCGGAACTGGCGGCCGAATTCGAACGTCGCATGAGCGGACAACTGCCGAGCGACTGGGCGGAAAAATCGAACGCCTTCATTGCCGCGGTCGACGCGAAAGGCGAAACCATCGCCAGCCGCAAAGCCTCGCAAAACACCCTGAACGGATTCGGACCGTTACTGCCCGAACTGATGGGCGGCTCGGCGGACTTGGCGGGCTCGAACCTGACCCTGTGGTCGGGCTGCAAAGACGTCAATGCACCGGGACACGACGGCAACTACGTCTACTACGGCGTCCGTGAATTCGGCATGTCGGCGATCATGAACGGCATCACCCTGCATGGCGGCTTCAAACCGTACGGCGCGACCTTCCTGATGTTCTCCGAATATGCGCGTAACGCATTGCGGATGGCGGCGTTGATGAAAATCCCGACCATCTTCGTATACACGCACGACTCGATCGGCTTAGGCGAAGACGGACCGACCCACCAACCGGTTGAACAAACCGCGACCTTGCGGATGATTCCGAACATGCAAGTGTGGCGTCCGTGCGATGCCGTGGAATCTGCGGTGTCGTGGAAAGCGGCGATCGAACGAAACGACGGTCCGAGCTGCCTGATCTTCTCACGGCAAAACCTAGCGCACATCGCGCGGACGTCGGCACAAATCGAAGCGATCGGTAAAGGCGGCTACATCCTGAAAGACAGTGAAGGTCAGCCGGACGTAATCCTGATCGCAACGGGATCGGAAGTCGAATTAGCGGTGAAAGCGGCGGACGAGCTGAGCGGCAAAGGTAAAAAAGTTCGAGTCGTATCGATGCCGTCGACCAACGTATTCGATGCACAAGACGAAGCCTACCGTGAGTCGGTATTGCCGAAAGCCGTCACGAAGCGCGTGGTCGTTGAAGCGGGCGTGACCGACAGTTGGTGGAAATACGCAGGCTCAAACGGCTGCGTAATCGGACTGGATCGTTTTGGCGAATCGGCCCCGGCCGGCGCGCTGTTCAAAGAGTTCGGCTTCACCGTTGACAATGTCGTCAAACACGTCGAAGCTCTGCTTTGATTCATCTTTAGCTAGTACCAGCAGAGTCTGGATAACAAAATGGTTTGCGGCGCCATGAGGTTATTTAACCTCTCGGTAGCCGCGAACCGATTAGGCTTCGTCGGCGGGTTTTGCTGAACAGCTTCTTAAAAACAACGTATTGATGTGGTGTCCACAGATGAAAAATAATAATTGGCTGAATAGTTTATTAGGGATACTGCCGACCTTTTCTTCCGACGACTCGGTCGAGCTGAGTAGCGATGTTGTAGTGTCTGTCAGAAATTCCGAAGGCCCGACAGGAGTAGAGCGATATTTGAATAAAATCACTCCGGAAAAAACGGTTTCCGTAACGGGAGTTGCAAGATATCTTGAAAAATACGCTGTAAAACCGGAAGCTGATAAACCTCAAGAAATTGTTGTCGAGAAATTAGAGCCAGAGTCATTGCCGGAAGAAATCGAATCGGGAGTATCTCGATATTTAACGAAAATGAATGAGCGTGCCAAGGTTGAGCCGGCAGTTACCGGCGTGGCTAAGTACCAAATGAGGCACGAGATATTGGATAAACCCCGGGAAATTGTAACTGGGGTAGCCAAATACCTGACTAAACAAGGGTTTGAAGAAAAAAAAGTGCCGGTTAGAACCGGCGTCGAAAAATATGTTACTAAGCAAGATCTTTTGGAAAATGCCGAGGTACCGGCAACAGGAGTAGCCAAATATTTATTGCGTCAGCAAATTGAAGCGACTCATTTGCCGCAAACGACCAAAGTTTCTAAATATATGACGCAGCAAGAACAAGCTGCTCGTCAAATACCGGCACAGACTGGTGTAACAAAATACCTCACCAAACAAATAGAGTTAGCAAAAAAATCCGCTCAGTTAACCGGTGTTGAGAAGTTCATTGATGAACAGGAAAAAGCCGAACAAAAATTGGCGGCGGAAAAAATTGTCGCTAGATATATTGAAGAAGAAGCCCGAATAGCGGCGGAAAAAAAAGCAGCTGTAGCTACTGCGATCGAAACGGCAGAGGAGTCGATTGAAAGTAAATTAGCGGCTATCAACGAAATGGACGGAACTTTAGTCGATAAATATGTTGCTAGACGGACTATTTTAAATAGCCTTCAACCGCCGGTTACCGGCGTGGCAAAATATACGGCTAAAAAATTAGCCAGAGAACATGGCGAGCCGGTTAAAACCGGCGTTGCCAGATATCTAGTAAAACAATATTTGGCTTCGTTGAATGCGCCGAAAGTAACCAAGGTTGAAAAATATATAACAAAAAGAGAATTGTTAGCATTGAGAGCGCCGGCGACGACCGGTGTAGATAAATATCTGGCTAAATCTTTGTTATCTCGTAAAGAAACATTAAAAGTTTCCGGTGTGTCCAAGTATTTGAAAAAACACACATTGACTGATAATAAGGTGCGTAACATTACCGGTGTTGCAAGATATATGATCAAGCAAATCGTAGCGCCAACCGCCGCAGAGCCTGTTATCGAGCTGACCGGCGTCGAAAAATATTTAAGGAATGCCGGTTGATAGTTCCGAAAATAAATTGATTTCAAGCGATATACGGGTAGTCGGGTTAGCTCGATAGAGGCTAGCCCGACCCTCGAGGCCGAATAATCGGCTAAACTTCATCTCTAGCCGCAAGCCTAAGCTTGCAAACCCTAACAGCGTAAATGGAATTAGCTCATTCCAAGCATTTAAGCGCTGCTTCTCGCTTTTTCGAACCAAAGTCTCTAAAAGGTATTGGGCATTGACATTTCAGCCCTTTCTACTTTACAGTTACCTCCGCATAACGAATATGTAACAAAAAATAATAACCTATCGGAGAAGAAACATGGCAAGACCATTAATACAAATGGCGTTGGACTCATTGGATTTCGAACAAACCGTTGCGCTTGCCGAGCAAGTAGCACCGTATGTAGATATTTTTGAGATTGGCACCCCATGCATCAAATACAACGGGGTTGGCTTAGTGAAAGAACTGAGACAACGTTTCCCGGACCAACTGTTGTTGGTTGATCTGAAAACGATGGATGCCGGCGAATACGAAGCGGCGCCGTTCTACGCAGCGGGCGCGGACATCTGCACCGTGTTGGGCGTATCGGGTCTGGCCACTATCGGTGGTGTAATCAAAGCGGCACGCGCGCACAATGCGGAAGTTCAAGTTGACCTGATCAACGTGCCTGACAAAGTTGAATGCGCACGCGAATCAGCGAAACTGGGCGCACAAATCGTCGGTGTACACACGGGCTTGGACGCACAAGCAGCGGGCCAAACGCCATTTGCCGATTTACAAGCGATTGCCGACCTAGGCCTGAACGTACGCGTATCGGTAGCCGGCGGTATCAAACAAGCGACCGTACAACAAGTGGTTGCCAGCGGCGCGAGCATCATCGTGGTCGGTGCGGCGATTTATGGCGCGCCATCCCCGGCAGAAGCAGCCCGTGAAATCCGTCAACTGGTTGATGCAGCGAGTGCATAAGTCATGCATCAGCAACTGATCATTGACAAAATATCCGGTATTCTAGCGGCGACCGACGACAGCTATGATCAAAAACTGACCGACCTACTCGACCAAGCGAAACGCGTGTTCGTATCGGGAGCGGGTCGGTCGGGCTTGATCGGTCGGTTTTTTGCGATGCGCTTAATGCATAGCGGCTACGATGTCAGCGTGGTTGGCGAAATCGTCACGCCGAGCATCAAGGCAGGCGACCTGTTAATCATCATCTCAGGCTCGGGCGAAACCGAACAATTGATCGCGTTCACCAAGAAAGCGAAAGAGATCGGCGCCAAAATCCTGTTGATCTCGGCGAAAAGCGATTCGACCATTGGTGATATGGCTGATGCAGTGTTCCAAGTTGGGACATCGGAGCTGTATGGCAAAGTGAAAGGCATGCCGATGGGCACCGTGTTCGAACTATCGACGCTGTTTTTCCTGGAAGCGATCATCTCACATATCATTCATGAGAAAGGCATTCCGGAAGAAGAAATGAGATCGCGGCACGCGAACCTGGAATGAGCCGAAGCGGAGCGATCCGCGCTGGAACAAACCGAAAGCCGAACCGAACGAGTGGCGACCCTGTCACTCGTTCCAACCGAATTCCAACACAACAAAAGAAGTGACCGAGCCGCAAGGCTTTACCAAAACGAGTCACCGTTGTAACTTACCGAATTGACAAAGGAGAAGAATATGCCTTCGCGCCGAGACTTAGCGAACGCCATACGCGCTTTGAGCATGGATGCCGTCCAAAAAGCCAACTCCGGACACCCGGGCGCACCGATGGGGATGGCGGATATCGCCGAGGTGTTGTGGAACGACTTCCTGCAGCATAACCCGACTAACCCGAGCTGGGCGAATCGAGACCGCTTTGTACTGTCCAACGGACACGGCTCGATGCTGCTGTACTCGTTACTGCATCTGACAGGCTACGGCCTGCCGATCGACGAACTGAAACAATTCCGTCAACTGCATTCGAAAACCCCGGGTCATCCGGAATACGGCTATGCGCCGGGCGTCGAAACGACGACCGGACCGTTAGGTCAAGGCATCACCAATGCCGTGGGTTTCGCGATAGCCGAACGCGCGCTGGCGGGCCAATTCAACCGCCCCGGCCACGAAATCGTCGACCACTACACCTACGCCTTCCTGGGCGACGGCTGCTTAATGGAAGGCATCTCGCATGAAGCTTGCTCATTGGCAGGCTCGATGAAACTGGGCAAACTGATTGCCGTCTACGACGACAACAACATCTCGATCGACGGCGAAGTCCGCGGTCACGGCGACACGCCGGGCTGGTTCCTGGACGACACGCCGAAACGCTTCGAAGCCTATGGCTGGCACGTCATCCCGAAAGTAGACGGCCATAACCCTGAAGCCGTCAAAAAAGCCTTGGAAGAAGCGCGCAGCGTGACCGACCGGCCGACTTTGATCTGTTGCCAAACCATCATTGGCTGGGGCTCGCCGAACAAAGAAGGCAAAGAAGAATGTCACGGAGCGGCATTAGGCGAAGCCGAAATCGAGGCGACCCGCGAACGCATCGGCTGGCCGCATGCGCCATTCGAAATCCCTGCCGACATCTATGCGGGCTGGGACGCGAAACACAAAGGCGCGCGTCAAGAAGCGGAGTGGAACGACAAATTCGCGAAATACCAAGCAGCGCATCCGGAACTGGCGGCCGAATTCGAACGTCGCATGAGCGGACAACTGCCGAGCGACTGGGCGGAAAAATCGAACGCCTTCATTGCCGCGGTCGACGCGAAAGGCGAAACCATCGCCAGCCGCAAAGCCTCGCAAAACACCCTGAACGGATTCGGACCGTTACTGCCCGAACTGATGGGCGGCTCGGCGGACTTGGCGGGCTCGAACCTGACCCTGTGGTCGGGCTGCAAAGACGTCAATGCACCGGGACACGACGGCAACTACGTCTACTACGGCGTCCGTGAATTCGGCATGTCGGCGATCATGAACGGCATCACCCTGCATGGCGGCTTCAAACCGTACGGCGCGACCTTCCTGATGTTCTCCGAATATGCGCGTAACGCATTGCGGATGGCGGCGTTGATGAAAATCCCGACCATCTTCGTATACACGCACGACTCGATCGGCTTAGGCGAAGACGGACCGACCCACCAACCGGTTGAACAAACCGCGACCTTGCGGATGATTCCGAACATGCAAGTGTGGCGTCCGTGCGATGCCGTGGAATCTGCGGTGTCGTGGAAAGCGGCGATCGAACGAAACGACGGTCCGAGCTGCCTGATCTTCTCACGGCAAAACCTAGCGCACATCGCGCGGACGTCGGCACAAATCGAAGCGATCGGTAAAGGCGGCTACATCCTGAAAGACAGTGAAGGTCAGCCGGACGTAATCCTGATCGCAACGGGATCGGAAGTCGAATTAGCGGTGAAAGCGGCGGACGAGCTGAGCGGCAAAGGTAAAAAAGTTCGAGTCGTATCGATGCCGTCGACCAACGTATTCGATGCACAAGACGAAGCCTACCGTGAGTCGGTATTGCCGAAAGCCGTCACGAAGCGCGTGGTCGTTGAAGCGGGCGTGACCGACAGTTGGTGGAAATACGCAGGCTCAAACGGCTGCGTAATCGGACTGGATCGTTTTGGCGAATCGGCCCCGGCCGGCGCGCTGTTCAAAGAGTTCGGCTTCACCGTTGACAATGTCGTCAAACACGTCGAAGCTCTGCTTTGATTCATCTTTAGCTAGTACCAGCAGAGTCTGGATAACAAAATGGTTTGCGGCGCCATGAGGTTATTTAACCTCTCGGTAGCCGCGAACCGATTAGGCTTCGTCGGCGGGTTTTGCTGAACAGCTTCTTAAAAACAACGTATTGATGTGGTGTCCACAGATGAAAAATAATAATTGGCTGAATAGTTTATTAGGGATACTGCCGACCTTTTCTTCCGACGACTCGGTCGAGCTGAGTAGCGATGTTGTAGTGTCTGTCAGAAATTCCGAAGGCCCGACAGGAGTAGAGCGATATTTGAATAAAATCACTCCGGAAAAAACGGTTTCCGTAACGGGAGTTGCAAGATATCTTGAAAAATACGCTGTAAAACCGGAAGCTGATAAACCTCAAGAAATTGTTGTCGAGAAATTAGAGCCAGAGTCATTGCCGGAAGAAATCGAATCGGGAGTATCTCGATATTTAACGAAAATGAATGAGCGTGCCAAGGTTGAGCCGGCAGTTACCGGCGTGGCTAAGTACCAAATGAGGCACGAGATATTGGATAAACCCCGGGAAATTGTAACTGGGGTAGCCAAATACCTGACTAAACAAGGGTTTGAAGAAAAAAAAGTGCCGGTTAGAACCGGCGTCGAAAAATATGTTACTAAGCAAGATCTTTTGGAAAATGCCGAGGTACCGGCAACAGGAGTAGCCAAATATTTATTGCGTCAGCAAATTGAAGCGACTCATTTGCCGCAAACGACCAAAGTTTCTAAATATATGACGCAGCAAGAACAAGCTGCTCGTCAAATACCGGCACAGACTGGTGTAACAAAATACCTCACCAAACAAATAGAGTTAGCAAAAAAATCCGCTCAGTTAACCGGTGTTGAGAAGTTCATTGATGAACAGGAAAAAGCCGAACAAAAATTGGCGGCGGAAAAAATTGTCGCTAGATATATTGAAGAAGAAGCCCGAATAGCGGCGGAAAAAAAAGCAGCTGTAGCTACTGCGATCGAAACGGCAGAGGAGTCGATTGAAAGTAAATTAGCGGCTATCAACGAAATGGACGGAACTTTAGTCGATAAATATGTTGCTAGACGGACTATTTTAAATAGCCTTCAACCGCCGGTTACCGGCGTGGCAAAATATACGGCTAAAAAATTAGCCAGAGAACATGGCGAGCCGGTTAAAACCGGCGTTGCCAGATATCTAGTAAAACAATATTTGGCTTCGTTGAATGCGCCGAAAGTAACCAAGGTTGAAAAATATATAACAAAAAGAGAATTGTTAGCATTGAGAGCGCCGGCGACGACCGGTGTAGATAAATATCTGGCTAAATCTTTGTTATCTCGTAAAGAAACATTAAAAGTTTCCGGTGTGTCCAAGTATTTGAAAAAACACACATTGACTGATAATAAGGTGCGTAACATTACCGGTGTTGCAAGATATATGATCAAGCAAATCGTAGCGCCAACCGCCGCAGAGCCTGTTATCGAGCTGACCGGCGTCGAAAAATATTTAAGGAATGCCGGTTGATAGTTCCGAAAATAAATTGATTTCAAGCGATATACGGGTAGTCGGGTTAGCTCGATAGAGGCTAGCCCGACCCTCGAGGCCGAATAATCGGCTAAACTTCATCTCTAGCCGCAAGCCTAAGCTTGCAAACCCTAACAGCGTAAATGGAATTAGCTCATTCCAAGCATTTAAGCGCTGCTTCTCGCTTTTTCGAACCAAAGTCTCTAAAAGGTATTGGGCATTGACATTTCAGCCCTTTCTACTTTACAGTTACCTCCGCATAACGAATATGTAACAAAAAATAATAACCTATCGGAGAAGAAACATGGCAAGACCATTAATACAAATGGCGTTGGACTCATTGGATTTCGAACAAACCGTTGCGCTTGCCGAGCAAGTAGCACCGTATGTAGATATTTTTGAGATTGGCACCCCATGCATCAAATACAACGGGGTTGGCTTAGTGAAAGAACTGAGACAACGTTTCCCGGACCAACTGTTGTTGGTTGATCTGAAAACGATGGATGCCGGCGAATACGAAGCGGCGCCGTTCTACGCAGCGGGCGCGGACATCTGCACCGTGTTGGGCGTATCGGGTCTGGCCACTATCGGTGGTGTAATCAAAGCGGCACGCGCGCACAATGCGGAAGTTCAAGTTGACCTGATCAACGTGCCTGACAAAGTTGAATGCGCACGCGAATCAGCGAAACTGGGCGCACAAATCGTCGGTGTACACACGGGCTTGGACGCACAAGCAGCGGGCCAAACGCCATTTGCCGATTTACAAGCGATTGCCGACCTAGGCCTGAACGTACGCGTATCGGTAGCCGGCGGTATCAAACAAGCGACCGTACAACAAGTGGTTGCCAGCGGCGCGAGCATCATCGTGGTCGGTGCGGCGATTTATGGCGCGCCATCCCCGGCAGAAGCAGCCCGTGAAATCCGTCAACTGGTTGATGCAGCGAGTGCATAAGTCATGCATCAGCAACTGATCATTGACAAAATATCCGGTATTCTAGCGGCGACCGACGACAGCTATGATCAAAAACTGACCGACCTACTCGACCAAGCGAAACGCGTGTTCGTATCGGGAGCGGGTCGGTCGGGCTTGATCGGTCGGTTTTTTGCGATGCGCTTAATGCATAGCGGCTACGATGTCAGCGTGGTTGGCGAAATCGTCACGCCGAGCATCAAGGCAGGCGACCTGTTAATCATCATCTCAGGCTCGGGCGAAACCGAACAATTGATCGCGTTCACCAAGAAAGCGAAAGAGATCGGCGCCAAAATCCTGTTGATCTCGGCGAAAAGCGATTCGACCATTGGTGATATGGCTGATGCAGTGTTCCAAGTTGGGACATCGGAGCTGTATGGCAAAGTGAAAGGCATGCCGATGGGCACCGTGTTCGAACTATCGACGCTGTTTTTCCTGGAAGCGATCATCTCACATATCATTCATGAGAAAGGCATTCCGGAAGAAGAAATGAGATCGCGGCACGCGAACCTGGAATGAGCCGAAGCGGAGCGATCCGCGCTGGAACAAACCGAAAGCCGAACCGAACGAGTGGCGACCCTGTCACTCGTTCCAACCGAATTCCAACACAACAAAAGAAGTGACCGAGCCGCAAGGCTTTACCAAAACGAGTCACCGTTGTAACTTACCGAATTGACAAAGGAGAAGAATATGCCTTCGCGCCGAGACTTAGCGAACGCCATACGCGCTTTGAGCATGGATGCCGTCCAAAAAGCCAACTCCGGACACCCGGGCGCACCGATGGGGATGGCGGATATCGCCGAGGTGTTGTGGAACGACTTCCTGCAGCATAACCCGACTAACCCGAGCTGGGCGAATCGAGACCGCTTTGTACTGTCCAACGGACACGGCTCGATGCTGCTGTACTCGTTACTGCATCTGACAGGCTACGGCCTGCCGATCGACGAACTGAAACAATTCCGTCAACTGCATTCGAAAACCCCGGGTCATCCGGAATACGGCTATGCGCCGGGCGTCGAAACGACGACCGGACCGTTAGGTCAAGGCATCACCAATGCCGTGGGTTTCGCGATAGCCGAACGCGCGCTGGCGGGCCAATTCAACCGCCCCGGCCACGAAATCGTCGACCACTACACCTACGCCTTCCTGGGCGACGGCTGCTTAATGGAAGGCATCTCGCATGAAGCTTGCTCATTGGCAGGCTCGATGAAACTGGGCAAACTGATTGCCGTCTACGACGACAACAACATCTCGATCGACGGCGAAGTCCGCGGTCACGGCGACACGCCGGGCTGGTTCCTGGACGACACGCCGAAACGCTTCGAAGCCTATGGCTGGCACGTCATCCCGAAAGTAGACGGCCATAACCCTGAAGCCGTCAAAAAAGCCTTGGAAGAAGCGCGCAGCGTGACCGACCGGCCGACTTTGATCTGTTGCCAAACCATCATTGGCTGGGGCTCGCCGAACAAAGAAGGCAAAGAAGAATGTCACGGAGCGGCATTAGGCGAAGCCGAAATCGAGGCGACCCGCGAACGCATCGGCTGGCCGCATGCGCCATTCGAAATCCCTGCCGACATCTATGCGGGCTGGGACGCGAAACACAAAGGCGCGCGTCAAGAAGCGGAGTGGAACGACAAATTCGCGAAATACCAAGCAGCGCATCCGGAACTGGCGGCCGAATTCGAACGTCGCATGAGCGGACAACTGCCGAGCGACTGGGCGGAAAAATCGAACGCCTTCATTGCCGCGGTCGACGCGAAAGGCGAAACCATCGCCAGCCGCAAAGCCTCGCAAAACACCCTGAACGGATTCGGACCGTTACTGCCCGAACTGATGGGCGGCTCGGCGGACTTGGCGGGCTCGAACCTGACCCTGTGGTCGGGCTGCAAAGACGTCAATGCACCGGGACACGACGGCAACTACGTCTACTACGGCGTCCGTGAATTCGGCATGTCGGCGATCATGAACGGCATCACCCTGCATGGCGGCTTCAAACCGTACGGCGCGACCTTCCTGATGTTCTCCGAATATGCGCGTAACGCATTGCGGATGGCGGCGTTGATGAAAATCCCGACCATCTTCGTATACACGCACGACTCGATCGGCTTAGGCGAAGACGGACCGACCCACCAACCGGTTGAACAAACCGCGACCTTGCGGATGATTCCGAACATGCAAGTGTGGCGTCCGTGCGATGCCGTGGAATCTGCGGTGTCGTGGAAAGCGGCGATCGAACGAAACGACGGTCCGAGCTGCCTGATCTTCTCACGGCAAAACCTAGCGCACATCGCGCGGACGTCGGCACAAATCGAAGCGATCGGTAAAGGCGGCTACATCCTGAAAGACAGTGAAGGTCAGCCGGACGTAATCCTGATCGCAACGGGATCGGAAGTCGAATTAGCGGTGAAAGCGGCGGACGAGCTGAGCGGCAAAGGTAAAAAAGTTCGAGTCGTATCGATGCCGTCGACCAACGTATTCGATGCACAAGACGAAGCCTACCGTGAGTCGGTATTGCCGAAAGCCGTCACGAAGCGCGTGGTCGTTGAAGCGGGCGTGACCGACAGTTGGTGGAAATACGCAGGCTCAAACGGCTGCGTAATCGGACTGGATCGTTTTGGCGAATCGGCCCCGGCCGGCGCGCTGTTCAAAGAGTTCGGCTTCACCGTTGACAATGTCGTCAAACACGTCGAAGCTCTGCTTTGATAATTAACTTTAACAATTAACATTACACAGAGCGAAAAGTCATTCGGAAATGCGTTAGTGACCGGATGGCTTTTCAGCTTCCTACAGCAGAAAGGGGAACAACGTGAAAGTGAATACTATTACCATGGGTGCTTTGGCATCCTTGCTACTATCTAGTCCGATAGTTGGCGCTGAAGATAAATATCCGGCAGCAGACTTTAAACCGAAGGTTCAATATCAGGATTCCGACTATATCGCCAATACAGCGAAAGAGCCGGCCAAGGCTGAAGTCGCTGCCAAACCGACAGAGCCCGACTCCCGTTATCCAGCGACCAATTTCGAGCCAAAAGTCGTTTATCAAGATAGCGAGTATAAGCATACAACGCCAAAAGTGGCGACTCCAAGTGCGAACACAAGCTCGTCTTCTACGAGTTCAAGTGCTGAAGTCGCGAGCGCCGAATCGGCAACTCAAGAAGCGAAATCGGATAACACTCTAGTGATACTAGTCGCCGTATTGGCTGCTGTCGGTTTTCTAGTATTTAGAAGAAGTTCGGGTGTTGCCAAGTCCGGTGCGAGTGCTTCGGCTTATTATCAAGACAACAGCGGAACGACCGGCGTTGCAAGATATCTCAACAAGCTTGAAGGCTCTGCAGTGACTGGCGTCGCTAAATATTTGGAAAAACAAGCGGCATCGGTGCAAGAAAAAGTTGCGACCACAGGGGTCGACAAATATTTGGAAAAGAAAGAATTGGAATCGGAAACCGGCGTGTCAAAATATCTTCGTACTAAAGGCTAAAATCGAAGAGAACTAAAGGATAAAGAGCAAACAATCGAGATTTGTAGCCGGAAATGACTTCTAATTGATCGAATATACGTCTAATTGCTATGAGATTTGGGGCGTGCTTGGAGGGGGATGTCGTCAAGCACCGATGGATGGTTTCACAACGGTCCTCAACAGGCACTCCCCATTTCCCTTAAGAAGTCGCTCGATTTTTCAGTATGAAAAGAGTAGCGGTAGGCTCAAGATGGGCTCTTTTATCGACGAGGACGAGATAAATACCGGGCATTAAAAATCGTTATATTGAATGCCGGTTTGCTCAATAACGAAATATACTCATCGTAGATCAAAATTCGGCACCGGGGCCCGTCAAAGGACGCCGTGAATACGTCCATGTAGGCAAAGCCTTTGCCAGGCACCCCGGTGCCTACTTAGGCACTGCCGAAATTTGAAGTACGAAAGGTATATATTGGGCGAACCAATTTGATAAATCGGCTGCCTTTTTTAATCACGATGATCCGATATAGGAATTTGCTGATTAAATACTATCGAATAATAAAAACATAAAAGGCACGCTCGGTCATCGACTGGCTTCGGGACCAAATCCAAAATTAAATTCGAGCGTTTCATATATCGACGTTGAATTAGTATTTCACTTTTCGGCATGAGTCGCGGATCAATCCAGCCGTGGCCGCAATTATTTCCGGGAAGTCAAAAGATTTATATAACAGCAAATAAAGGTGCACAAAATGGCAAAAAATTTACTTGAACAACTTCGGGAAATGACCGTCGTTGTCGCAGATACCGGCGATCTTCAGGCAATCGAAACATTCAAGCCCAGAGATGCAACAACCAATCCATCGTTAATTACAGCAGCGGCTCAAATGCCTCAGTACCAAGATATCGTCGACGATACCTTGAAAGGTGCAAGAGCCACATTAGGTCAAAGCGCTTCGTCAGCGGAAGTCGTTTCTCTGGCATTTGACCGCTTGGCGGTTTCATTCGGTTTGAAAATTCTGGACATCATTCCCGGACGAGTTTCGACCGAAGTCGACGCCAGACTGTCATACGATACCGAAGCAACGATTGCTAAAGGCCGAGAATTAATCGCTCAGTACGAAGAGAAAGGCGTTTCTAAAGATCGAATTCTGATCAAAATCGCATCGACATGGGAAGGCATTAAAGCAGCGGAAGTTCTCGAAAAAGAAGGCATTCATTGTAATCTGACTTTATTATTCGGATTGCATCAAGCGATTGCTTGCGCCGAAGCGGGCATTACACTGATTTCTCCATTCGTCGGACGTATTCTGGACTGGTATAAAAAAGACACCGGACGCGATTCTTACGAACCGGCAGAAGATCCGGGCGTCATTTCGGTCACTGATGTTTACAACTACTACAAAAAATTCGGTTATAAAACTGAAGTTATGGGCGCAAGTTTCCGTAACATTGGCGAGATTACCGAATTAGCCGGTTGTGATTTATTGACTATCTCGCCTTCGCTGCTAGGAGAATTGCAATCTACCGAAGGCGATTTGCCACGTAAACTCGACCCTGCCAAAGCTGCTGGACAAGCGATTGAGAAAATCACTGTCGATAAAGCAACTTTCGATCGCATGCATGCAGATAACAGAATGGCGACGGAAAAATTATCCGAAGGTATCGATGGTTTCACTAAAGCGCTCGAAACCTTGGAAACACTGTTGGCTGAGCGTTTGGCGTCCTTAGAGGGATAAGATACGTTTCGGCATGGCGGCACAAGGGATGGGCCGCATGAAATGATAAAATTTTATCCGTAAATACATTTTCCCGTTTTTGTGCAGTTGTCGCGAAAACGGGTTTGTTTTTTGATATAGGAACCAAAAATGGCACAAAAAATTTTAGATATTGTTAAACCAGGTGTCGTAACCGGTGAAGATGTACAAAAAGTCTTTGCGTTTTGTAAAGAACATAAGTTTGCACTTCCAGCTGTAAACGTCATCAGTACCGATACGATCAATGCAGTACTCGAAGGTGCGGCTAAAGCAAAATCAGCCGTTATCATTCAGTTTTCAAACGGCGGCGCTGCTTTTTTTGCCGGCAAAGGCGTCAGTTTAGAAGGTCAAATGCCTTCAATTTTGGGAGCGATCTCAGGCGCGCAGCACGTTCATCTTATGGCTGAGCATTACGGTGTACCGGTTATTTTACATACCGATCATGCCGCGAAAAAATTATTACCCTGGATCGATGGCTTATTAGATGCCGGGGAAAAGCATTTCGAAAAAACCGGAAAACCGTTATTCAGTTCTCATATGCTGGATCTTTCAGAAGAAAGTCTGGAAGAGAACATTGAAATTTGCGGTAAATATCTAGAGCGTATGTCCAAAATGGATATGACTCTTGAAATTGAACTGGGTTGCACGGGCGGCGAAGAAGACGGCGTAGATAATACCGGTATGGATCATTCTATGCTCTATACGCAGCCGGAAGATGTTGCCTATGCTTATGAGCATTTAAGCAAAATTAGCCACCGTTTTACGATCGCGGCATCTTTCGGTAATGTGCACGGTGTTTACAAACCCGGCAATGTTAAGCTAACTCCGACCATTTTGCTGAATTCGCAAAAATTCGTTTCCGAGAAATATGACTTACCGGAAAACAGCTTGACCTTCGTATTTCATGGCGGTTCAGGTTCCACTCCTGAAGAAATCAAGGAATCGATCAGCTACGGCGTCGTTAAAATGAATATCGACACCGATACTCAATGGGCAACCTGGGCTGGCGTCATGGAATTCTATAAGAAAAACGAAGGTTATTTGCAAGGCCAAATCGGTAACCCTGACGGCGACGACAAGCCGAATAAAAAATATTATGATCCACGCGTTTGGCAACGTGCCGGCCAAGTCGGCATGGTGACCCGCCTGCAGCAGGCTTTCCAAGACTTAAACGCAACTAATACGTTGTAATAACAGCGTCCTTGAAAAGCCGATAATGACATTATCGGCTTTTTATTTGCCTGAAAAAGTCTCAAAGCCCGGATTATTGTCGGCTTAACATGGGCGTAAGCAATGGTGTGGGAATCTTAATTGACAATGAAAAAAAGAATATTAATTATCGGCGGCGTCGCAGGTGGCGCAAGCTGCGCTGCTCGGCTTCGTCGACTGTGCGAACATTGTGAAATCGTCATTTTCGAAATGGGTTCCTATGTCAGCTTTGCCAATTGCGGATTACCTTATTTTATTGGCGACGTGATTGTCGACGAACAAAAATTGCTCGTAGCAACACCGGAGTTATTCGAAAAGAGATTCAATATTCGTGTTTGTACCGATACCGAAGTGCTTGCGATCGATAGAACGAATAAAAGCATAGAAGTGTGTGATTTAAAAACCGGGAGGATGCGAAATGAATCGTACGATGCCTTAGTGCTTTCGACCGGGTCGGAAGCCGTATGGCCAGATATCGACGGTATCGATTTACCCGGTATATACGTATTAAGAACGATTCCGGATAGCCGAAAAATACGCGGTAATTTAGCGAATATGAAAAGCGCAGTGGTTTTGGGGGCCGGGTTTTTAGGCTTAGAGTTAGCCGAGAATCTAAAAAAACGGGGCTTAAAGGTAACCGTGTTGCAATCGACCGATCAAGTCATGCCGGCGTTAGATAAGGAAATGGCTAGATTTGTCGCACAGTATTTGCAAAAAAACGATATTGATTTGCAGCTTAACTGCCAAGTTAAGCGGTTTGAGCTGAATATAGATCAGACGCTAACCGTGCATCGGCAAGACGGCGAATCGATTGTCAGCGATGCGGTCATGGTCTCCGTTGGCGTAAAACCCAGAACTCAATTAGCCCGTCAAGCCGGTTTGATCATCGGCGATTTAGGCGGAATCCGAGTCGATGAAACCATGCAAACCAGCGACTCACATATTTGGGCGGTCGGTGATGTAGTCGAAGTACGGAATGTCATAACCGGCGAATGGCAATTATTACCTTTGGCCGGTCCTGCGAACCGGCAAGGTCGATTAGCGGCTGCGGCAATATTAAGCAATGAAGATCAGCAAGAGCTTCCGTCGATCTACCGAGGCGTTCAAGGGACATCGGTGTGCGGGCTCTTCGATTTGACAATCGCCAGTACCGGCGTTAATGAAAAGACCTTACAGAAGATTGGTTATGAACATTATGAAAAGGTTTATCTGCACCCGGGTAATCATGTCGGCTATTACCCGGGAGCGAAGCCGATTCACATGAAATTGCTGTACGATACTAGCAACGGCAAAATTCTCGGCGCTCAAGCGCTCGGCGAGTCGGGTGTGGCGCGGCGTATCGATGTCATTTCGGCATTCATACAAATGGGCGGTAGCGTTTACGATTTAGAGGAAGCCGAATTGTGTTATGCCCCGCAATTCGGAGCGACCAAAGATCCGGTGAATTTAGCCGGCATGATCGCGGCCAATCAATTGCGCGGGATGCATCCGCTTGCAAAATGGGAAGAGTTACTCGAAACGCATGTACAAGTTACGGAAGATCAGGACGAAGCGGCGCAATTACTCGCGTTTATATTGGACGATCCTTTTACACAGGCTCAGCTTGTCGATGTGCGAACCGAAGCGGAATTTCTGCAGAAACATATTCCGAATGCGATAAACATTCCGTTGGATAATTTACGCGATCGGTTAAATGAATTATCCCGCGAGCGGGAAATTTGGGTCGTTTGCGGCGTTGGGCAAAGAGCTTACAATGCCACCCGGATTCTGCAGCAAAACGGATTTCGGGTTAGAAATTTATCGGGTGGTATGCAAACTTATGAGACTTATAATGGTGAAAGATGAAAGATGAAAGATGAAAGATGAAAGATGAAAGGTGAAAGGTCAATGGTGAAAGGTCAATGGTGAATGGTGAATGGTGAATGGTGAATGGGCATCTGGTTCCGGCTTTAAACCGTACTAAAAGAAGGGGCTTGTAATTTATTGATAAGCGGTTATGCTGAAGCGGATAGTTAAATGGCCGACGGAAACATAAAAATGGGCAATATGGATACGATACAACCGACCAAGCATTTTTCGATTGCACACCGCTTAAACAAACGGCTCCGCATCATCGTTCCGAGTTTACGAAAAGATCGAGAGCGTGCTTATATCTTGCAAATTCTATTGTTGAAACGCGAAGGCGTTGAATCGGTCAATATCACGCCGCAGATTGGGTCGTTAACAATATTTTACGATCCGGAAAAATTGCCGTTCGAAAATCTATTGCGTCTGCTAGATGCCGTAATCGCCAATATCGGCGTGCAACCGCGCGAAGTGCTGAAAAGCCTAAAGCGGGATAAAAATTATTCCGACAAACTTGCTCAAGACTATGTCATCGGTGTCGGCGATATGAGCTGCGCCTCCTGCGCATTATATTTGGAAATGGTCCTGCAACGGCAGCCCGATGTGCTTCACGCCAGTGTCAATTACATTTCCGAAACCGCGCGGATCAAAACTTACTTGCCGAAAGATAAATTATTCAAAATTATCGCGGACAATGGCTATCAGGGCTTTTCGATCGATTCCTTGGCCGAACGAAAATTATTATTCGATCTTGAGCGCAAGCATTTACATAAAGCCAAACGGCAAATACTGGCGCTGGGCAAATTGAGCGTGCCGGTATGGTTACTGAGTGCGATCGGCTCAAAATCGCGCACACTCTTATTGATACAAGCCGTTTTAGCCGGTGCAGCTATTATCGGCGGCGGCCGAGACATTTTCAAAAAAGCGTTTAATCAAGCCAAGCGCGGCGCTGCCGAGATGGATAGTTTGGTTGCGCTAGGTGTTGGCGCGGCTTATACCTACAGCATTCCGGCATTATTTCGTCCCTCCCGTCATGTCTATTTCGGTGCAGCGACCGCGATTATCGATTTTGTGACGGTAGGCCGTTATCTGGAAGAACTAGCAAAAAATCGGGCGGTTCAAGACATACGCAAATTGGTGAATCTACAGCCTCATCAAGCGACATTGCTCAAAGACGGCAAAGAATTAAAAATCATGGCCGAACAAATCGAGATCGGCAACATTCTTCTGATCAGGCCGGGCGAGCGCATTCCGGCAGACGGCGAAGTGATCAAAGGGTTATCCAGCGTCAACGAAGCAATGGTAACCGGCTCGGCGATGCCCGCGATCAAAGAGCCCGGCCATAGACTCTACGATGGCAGCATCAACGGCAGCGGCGTACTGCAAATGCGCGCCACCGCAACCGGCAAGGATACCTTCTTGTCGGGTTTGATTCATATGGTTGACCAGGCTCAGGCGTCGAAATTGAAAATCCAAAAAACCGTCGATAGCGTCGCATCGGTTTTCGTGCCGTCGGTGATCGTATTGTCGGGAGTCACCTTCGGAGGCTGGTTGTTGGCTGGTGAGCGGGTAGCGCATGCTTTGTCCAATGCGATTGCCGTATTGTTGATTTCATGTCCATGCGCGCTCGGTTTGGCAACACCGGCGGCAACGATGGTGGGAACCGGTCAGGCGGCCAGGCGCGGCATTTATATCAGGAATGGCGAAGTCCTAGAAACGGCGGCGTCCATCGATACCGTTTTATTCGACAAAACCGGGACGATCACTGAAGGTATTGCCGAAATAACCGACTTGTTCAATGTATCGGATTTCGACGACGAGCGTCTGTTGCAGCTTGCGGCGTCAGCGGAGTTCAATTCGGAACATTTTTTAGGTCAAGCGATTGTACGCTACGCTAAAGAGCGTGGCATGGAAATAGAAGAATCCTCGCAATTTCATAATGCGCCGGATCGGGGCATTCGCGCTCAAATCGGTGACCGCCAATTATTGCTTGGCAGCGATCTTTGGATGAAACAACACCAGATCGATCTAACACCGCTTAAAGCGACCTCAAAAAAACTGGCTCAGCAAGGCAAGACCTTGGTTTTTCTTGCAATCGATCGGCGCGCGGCGGCGTTGTTTGCCGCTACCGATACGATACGTTCGAACGCCCGTCAAGTTGTCGAGCAGTTGCATCAAGCCGGGATCGATACCTGGATGGTGACCGGCGATACCGAACTGGCGGCCCGGCATATTTCCGAGCAGGTAGGAATCGTTACCGTGTATTCCGAAGCGGATCCCGCTAAAAAATTAGCGCTGATTCGTCAATTACGCGAAAGCGGGCACAAAGTCGCGATGATCGGCGACGGCATTAACGATGCGCCGGCGCTCGCGGCCGCGAATGTCAGCCTGGTGATCGATAAAGGCACCGATATCGCCATAGAAGCAGCCGACTTGGTGCTGTTGGACGGCGATATCGGCAAAATCGCCGATGCCATCGAATTGAGCGAGAATACGCTAAGTATTATCAAACAAAATCTGATTTGGGCATTCGGTTATAACGCGATTGCAATACCGTTTGCAGTGGCCGGTAAGCTTAATCCGGCCATCGCCTCGGCAGCGATGGCTCTCAGCTCGGTGTCGGTCATCGTTAATTCGCTACGCCTGAACCGGAAAAAATGAGCCAATCACCCTGATTAATTTTGGGGCTTGCAAAATCGCAAGCCCGCTTCAAGCAGGTTTAATCGTAGCTGTAATGTTTGCGCAATGGTTTAACGACTTCCCAATCGCTGTTCAAACCTTCGGGGAAAACGACCAAGTCGCCGGGAAGAATGCGAACCGGCTCGCCGCCTTCAGGCGTAACAATGATCTCGCCTTCGAGAATATAGGCCGTTTCGGTTTCGTCGAAGTCGATCGAGAACTTGGAGACTTCTTTTTCCCAAATAGCCCAATCCGAGACGCCTAATTCTTCCAAACGGGCTTCGCTGGGTTGATGTTCAATCTTGATTTGTGTCATAAAAATCCTTGATAAGAAATAACGAGCGGCGATTTTAGCATTTTCCGTTAAAAAGGCACTGTTGTTATCGAGGAACTTTTTTTAAATAGGAATTCCTAATTGGAGTTATATCAACCGAAATAAAACATCATAGACTTAGGAATTAAATTTGGTTTTCGGTTCTTGTGCGTTTAACATGACTGTTAGAAAAATAGAGTCTTGCATAGGCATCGCTTAGGATTTGGTCGCAAATAACGTCCCTATTTTATGGAGGTTTCGGTAACTCGATTGACAGGTGTCGGCGGCAGGCAGCCGCCGTCAAGTCTACACGGATGTATTCACGGCACCCTGTCAAGCGAGTTACTGAAACCTCGACAAAGCTCATAGTTTCAGGACGTTATTTATCACGAAATCATTATTGTAAGATTTGTCATTCGGTCGCTATGAAGAACGAGGCCGAACATTTGTTGAGACATCGGTAGACTACCCCGAATGTCTCGACGCTATCGTTGAGAGGACATTATGATAAAAAAACATTACAAATATATCGCACCCTTATTCATTTCAATTCTGACAGCCGGTTGCGCCGGCACTTCGGATAGCGGGCAGAGTGTCATTGGTAAGGTCGACAGCGGTCTGGCGACGATTGGTCAGACTGCGCAAACGGGAAGGCAAACGATCGAGGCCGGAACAGCGATCGCCAGTAGCGTGCCCGCTACACAAACCGCTTTAACCGAAGCGCTAGTCGGTCAATTGGGCGTTACCCAGCAGCAAGCACTGGGTGGGGCCGGCGCAATATTTCAAGCCGCCAAAACGAATATGACGCAACAAGCATTCGCCGGCTTGTCGCAATCCGTTCCTGGTATGTCGGAAATGCTCGCTGCAGCGCCGCAGGTCGGTGGAGCTGCAATGCTGGGAGGTGCCGGTGGAACTATCGGTACCATGCAGTCGCTTTATTCGTCGTTCAGGCAACTGAATTTATCGCCGGGTATGGTTAATCAGTTTGTTCCCGTGGTTGTCGACTACGTCAGCACCACAAGCGGGCAAGCGACTTCGAATCTGCTACGTTCGGCTTTGATTCCTTAGGCGGATAAACCCAAAAAACGTTTAGGACGTAATTGCAACCCCGTCCTGTCAATGCAGCAATTCCCAGTTTGAGCAGTTTCGCCGATTTTAGGGTGTGGGGTATGCCTGTCGAGGAACGCCGTAAACCCATCCATGGGTGCTTGGCGGCAGCTCGAACGCCAAGGATGGCGTGTAGTAGGGCAATGCAGGGCAGAAAAATGCTCCTGCATTTTCTGCATTCATTACATCCATGTAACTCAGCAATTGCCGAGGAGCAAAAATCTGCCCTGCTGCCGACATCCTCGCCAAGCATACCCCACACCCTTTTTGATCTCCAAATTGGGAATTGCTGCTGTCAATGCCTCTGAAAAGCGGTTCTCAAACGAGCGGTTCTTTAAAGCTTACTGTGTTTAACAAAGCCATCAGTGTAGATTCGCAAGAACCGCAACCAGAGCAAGCGCCGGTAATTCTCGACAGCCTTTCAGGGTCCGTAATGCCTTCATCGATGAGCCGGCGAATTTGCCGGTCGGTTGTGCCGCTACAGGCGCAGAGTACGTCATTATTGTTGTCGGGTCTTACTTGATTCATGAATGTTGTGTCGCGTTTATCAATTTGGGTTTTGCCTATGATTTCCGAATCGAGACGATATCGAAATCATAAACGGGAAATTTTATGACGTTTCAGTTCAAAAAGCGCAATCGCCGAATAAACCGCAATTGCACCGCCGAGTGCGATGAGATAAGGTGTTTTCAAATCGAATGCATAGTGTCCGGCAGTCCAAATGACGGTTCCGGCTAAAAGTGACCCGGCAGCGCTGTAAGCACCGCCGAAGCGCGTGAATAAGCCGAACACGACTACGGTTACGATCCCAGCGCTGCCGAATGCCGAAGCTTGCTCGACTAGGCTGTGAACGCGGTCGGTTTGCAAGGCAAGCCAGTAAGCGACCATGCCGCCGACTAGTACAGTCAGTCTTGCAATCCGAACTTTTCGGCTTTCGTCGATCGTACCAAGCAACGGCACGATTAGGTTATGCGACAGGAGCGCCGAGGCAGCCATGAGTGCGCTATCGACGGTGGACAAAATCGCCGAAATCAACGCACCGGCAAAAATGACATATAAAAACGTTGGTAAATAATTCTGCGCCAATTGCGGCAAGATTTGTTCGGGCTGTGCCAGGCCGGGTAACAAGCGATAACCGAGTAAGCCGATCAAGACCGGGATCAAGCCGACCGAAAGATACAATAGACCGCCGGCCAAACAAGCTTGACGTGCGATTTGCGGCGAACGGCAAGCCAGTACCCGAGATACCAGTTCTTGTGCGATTACCGATCCGCCGATTGGAATCATCCAGTGTTCCATAATATCCAGCCAGTTTTCATTCTCGGCGGTTTTGAATAAAACCAAACGCTCCGGTTCTATCGAGTCAATCGAAGGCTGCCAGCCTCCTCCGGCGGTCAACACAATCGCCAATAAAATCGAAAGACCTATGATCAGAGCGACACCTTGCACCGCATCAGTGATGACATCAGCCATCAAACCGCCGTACATCGTATAGACAATCACGACCAGCGCCGCGCAGGCGATCGTCAGCTCGACTTCGAAGCCGGACGTAGCCGATAACACCTGTCCGAATGCCCGAATTTGAGCGGCGGCCCACATGATCGTACCGGGCACCATCATCAATACCGCAAGTTTTTCAACCCGCGGCGAATAGCGTTGCCTAAACAAATCAGCCAAGGTGGTCAATTGCCGGCGCCACAATGGAATCGAAAACACTAAGCCCATCAAAACCAGACAGAGCGAATAACCGAAAGGATCGAGCGTCGCGCCGGACAGGCCTTCCTCATAAACAGCACCAGCCGCGCCGATACAGGTTTCGGCGCCGAACCAAGTCGCGAACACGCTCAGTGTCGCAAGACCTACGCCGAGACTGCGTCCGGCCAATAAATAATCGTCTTCCGTATTGATTTTTTTCGAAACGAAAACGCCGATTAAAAGCTGTGCCGATATATAAACCAGAATGCCGGTTAGGACTGTGTTCATGTTCGCAAAGAGGTAACGGTAGTGCCGAAAAAAAACCAAGTGAAAAATCTGCGGGATATTATACCTTTCGCATTTCAAATTTCGGCGATGCTTAAGGAGGCAGCAATTCGAAGTTTGAGAGTAAAAAGGCTGTGGAGCATGTTTGGCTAGGATATCGGCGGTACGCCATCCTTTGCGTTCGAGCCGACTTAAAGCCTAGGGGCGTATTTACCCAGCACCTAATTTTATATGTAATCAATCATGGGCTATGGCATTTAGGTGTTGAGTTTACGGTGTCCTGACAGCATCCGCTCCATTCCGAACTCTTTATTCGGGTTGGTACCCATAAGCGCCGACTTAGTGCCTATTCTATGGTGCGTTTATGGTTATCGGTATGGGTTGTCGATATCCATGTTGCATGGATGCTAAGGAACGAGCATGAAATAACTTAGACAACTGTTGGAAGGGGGGCGGTGGCTCGATTGACAGGTGTTGGCGGCAGGGCAGATTTTTGCACCTGCAAAATCTGCATTCATGCCATCCATGGCAATCAGATTCCGCCGTCAGGCCTACATGCACGTATTCACGGCGTCCTGTCAAGCGAGTTACCGAACCGCCACAAAGTCTACTACTTGTAAAAGTTATTTTGTGCATATTACTAAGTTACACATTGCCATCCGTGGCCCTGGATTCCGCCAATCCCTGGCGGAATGACGCGTTCCTTTCTTTAAGTTGGCGTTTATGGGGGGGTACCTGGCCTTCATGAGCCTTAGGATAATAGCTCCAGGACGTTATTTATCCGAAATTCTAAGCCGCCAACGCAGGGCTTTGAAACGCATCGATTGATTTCGCTAACTTCCCATATCTTGAAGTACTTGTTGAAGCGATGCGGACAAGTCGCGGCTCATTCGATTCAGGCATTCATTGAGTGCTGCCACGATGGTCGAATAATCATCGGTCGATCCCGGAGTACGATAAGTTATTTGACGGTTTTGTATGACATCTTGACCGCGACTGATGAACCATTGCGCCGTTAAACCGGCTTGTCCATGCCGATCGACATGAAACTCCAAAATAGTCAATGAGACGCGTAGCTTAGCCTGTCTGGCTAAGTTTGAAGATCTAGCATCTACGACCTCGGCAGGGACGAGCATTGAAAGATTTTGCGTCAGTACGCGGCTTATATTGGTATCGAGCGATTCGGCCCAACGGTTGAATTCGTTCAAACGATAGGTATTTCCACCGGTTCCGACGACAATTTGCGGCCTATCGATATAACGAGGAATGCGCACCCGACCAAGTGCGATAACAGGCTTTGCTCTCGTTTCGATAGCACTGCTTTCTTTTTCATTGATCGGTTCGAGTAGATAAAATTGAGAAGGCGGAGTTGTCCCGCCCATGCATCCCGTTAAGGATAAGAATAAACAGGTCAAGACGGGCAAACAAAAAGGCCGGATTGCATTCATAATTCAACATTCTCTAGTTATGTTTGCCGGAAATTAACGATTCCGGATGCCGTTCCAAATAATCGGCCAGTATTTTGATCGATCGCGATGCATCGTTAACCGACTCGAGCGTTTCGATTAAAGCCGATTCCGGGCCAAAGGTATCGCCGACCATGGATACCGAGTCCTGTGCCTTATTCAAGGCTGCGGTCGCGGCAGTCAAGGCGTTGTTAGCGGAAGCCAAAATAGGTTTGATATCCTGAACCATCGACCTGGAATCTTGGACCAATAAATTCGTATTATCGATAGCCGTATGCGTAGATTTGAGCATCGGCTCAAGGTTGCGATTGAGCGTACCGACCGCCTTTTCCATTCCCTCCATAGCATGAGCGAGAGAAACTTGGGATTGCTTGAGTTCATCGGATGCCAGCAGGTCTTTCATTTCTCTTAAATTGTCGGCAAAGTCGGTGACGATTTGTTCCAGCGGCAATGCGCGTAATTGATTGAGGAATTCTTCCGCCGAATGCAGGATTTCGTCGCTGGTTGTTAGGATGCCCGGAAACTCCGGAATCCCTTTATATTCCAGCTTAGCAAACACGGGAGGCTTATTAGTGTGCTTATCTACATCGACATAAAGAAGGCCGGTCAATAAGCTTTGTGTTTCCAGACGAGCGCGAAATCCGGCCTTAACCAATCTGTCCCGAAGGGCCAGGCGTTCTTCGTCTGTAATGGCTCTACCACTCGAGCCTATCACCCTACTGCGATCGATCGCCACCACGACGGGTTTATAAATCTTGATCGAGGTTTTATCGAATTGTAATGCGATATCGGTAACTTCGCCGATCTGCACGCCCTGCATTTTCACCGGGGCTCCAATATTTAAGCCATTGAGCGAAGAGTCGAAGAACACCACGAAGTAAACTTTGTCCGATTTAAAAAACTGGCCGCCGCCAAACATAAACAAGGCTACGATAACCAGTGCGACCGCTCCGACCGTAAAACTACCTATCGCCAATGGGTTTATCGGTTTACTCATAAGACTGCTAGCTCCTTATTAACGCGTTGTCTCGACATTGCCCTCGCCTCGAGTCAAGAATTGAATGATTTTGGAATCTTTGGATTCGTCCAGCAAGCGTTTGGGTGAACCGGTTGCCAGCATGGTTTTGGTTTCGGGGTCGAGAAACACCGCGTTCGTGCCAATGGCAAAGATACTGGCCAGTTCGTGCGTAACAACGACAATCGTCGTGCCTAATGCATCGCTTAAATTAATGATCAGATCGTCCAAAAGCCTTGCGCTGACAGGGTCGAGCCCGGCCGATGGCTCATCGAAAAACAGTATTTCCGGGTCGAGTGCCATCGCTCTGGCCAGTCCTGCCCGTTTTTGCATGCCGCCGCTGATTTCAGAAGGATAATAGTCTTCGAAACCTGCAAGGCCTACCAAGGCGAGTTTGTAAGAAACGATATCGGCGATTTCCGTGCGGCTGAAATCGGTAAATTCGCCGAGCGGCAAGGCAATATTTTCGGCCAAAGTAAGCGAGCTGAATAAGGCGCCGCTTTGATACAGCACGCCTATGCGCCGCAAGATTCGAATGCGTTCCGCATCGCTTGCGCGCCAAAAATTTTGCCGATCGTAAATGATATCGCCCTGTGCCGGTCGCAGAAGGCCGATTAAGTGTTTGAGCAGCGTGCTTTTGCCGCAACCGCTGCCGCCCATAATTACGAAAACATCGCCGCGGTTAATCGTGAAATTCAAATCGCGCTGAATTACGAAATCGCCGTAAGCCATCGTCAAATCCTTTACCGTGATATGAGGCGTGTTCATGATGACTTCCGAGATGTTTTCAAATGCCCAGCCGATTGCAGATCAAGGTGATGATCGAGTCGGCCACGACGATATAGACGATGCTGTTGACGACCGCGGCCGTCGCGGCATCGCCGACCGCCGAGGCGCTGCGTCCGCATTGCATGCCTCGCATGCAGCCGGCCGTGCCGATCAGTACAGCAAATACCAAACTTTTGAATAAACCTATGCTAAAGTCGGTGAGATCGACGGCCTTGCTGAGTTGATTAAAATATTGGGTCAAGGATACATCGAAGGCGTTGGTAGTGACGATGGCTCCGCCGAGTATGCCCATAAAGTCGGCATAGATACACAACAGCGGCAACATTAAGATTAACGCCAACATTCTCGGCAACACTAGAAACTCCATCGGCGATATGCCCATGGTCTTGAGCGCGTCTATTTCGCTGTTGACATTCATCGTACCCAACTGCGCGGCATAGGCTGCTCCCGTGCGGCCGGACATAATGACCGCCGTCATTAACGCGCCCATTTCGCGTACCGTTCCCAAGCCAACCAGATCGGCAATGAAAATTTGCGCGCCGAACATCGCCAGTTGCACCGCGCCGACGAAAGCCAGAATCAGGCCGACCAATAAACTGATCAGCGTAACGATCGCCAAGGCTCCGGGGCCCGCCTCTTGTATGCACAAAAATAAATCGACGGCACGAAACCGTGCTTTGCCTCGCATTAGCGAAATCCCGGCCTGCACCGTTTCGCCGATAAATATAACGAGCCCTTTGGCGTCGGCCAGTCCGCTTAAAACCATCTTGCCAATTTTAGCCAAGGCCGGTGTTTGTTGTGCCGAACGGCGATCGCCGGCTCGTTCCGGAACGGCTCGAGCCAGATTGAGTAGGCCTTGAACGCCATCCGGCAGGCCCGATAAATCGGGTTGGATGCGCTTGGTTTGGCAATAGTCCACGATTTCGAGCAGATACGTCGGCAAGCGGCTGTCCCAAAGGTCGAGATCGCCGGCTTGCAGCGTTAATCGCGCAAAGGGTGTGGCGGTTGCAAGTTGTGCCAATACTTGTTCGACAGGTTTTATATTAGCGCCTTGAGTCCAGTTGCCGGCCAAGTGAATTGACCAGGTATCCGCATCGATTTGCTCAAGCTTGATATCGCCCGAGATATTTTTTATATCCGGCATGCCGGTAGTCGCTTTCATCAAAAATTTATCCACAAATTTTTTGGCCGAAAAAATATAAGGACTTCATGGCAAATATACCCATCGTAGATCAAAATTCGGCACCGAGGTGTTCGTCAAAGGACGCCGTGAATACGTCCATGTAGGCTCTATGCTGGCAAAGCCTTTGCCGAACACCCAGGCGCCTCCTTAAGTAATAACGAAATTTGAAGTGCGAATGTTATAACTCCCGGAAGTTATTTATCGCGAAATCCTAAATATTCCTGCCATAGTAAAGCAAATCGGAATGTTACTGTGAAAGTTCGTAGATATAGACCCTTTATCTAATTTTTCGATATACGGCGCTCGACAGAGCAAATGCCGGTTCCGGAGAGGGTGCGGTTGCTCGACCGACAGGCGTCGGCGGCAGGGACAGCCGCCGTCGAGCCTACAGGGACGTATTCACGGCGTCCTGTCGGGCGAGTGACCGTACCCTCCCCACCAGAGAACTTTCATTTGCCGGGGCGATGGCTAGGCCTTCATGAACGTTACTGTGAAAGTTCGCAAATCCGAAGTCCTTATCTAATTTTTCGATATGTAAAAATATGCTGTAATAATGCCCAGCGCCTCGCACTTTCATTTGCTGGGGCGATTGCCAGGCTTTCATGAACGTTCGGAGCGGGTTGAATAACCCGCTCCGCGAGAAAGGCGGCTAAGTTATAGGTTTTTACGAAATTGCGCAAAACCCGAGCATGAAGAAGATCAATGCTTGCCTGGCTCCAGCTTCACGCCGCGCCGTTCGTGCGTCACATAAGCCTGAATGGCGGTCATTTTCGGGTCGTCGGCGTCGAGCGGTTGGCCTTCCAGCGGATTTTTCAGACACCAATTGATCATTTCCCACATCGGCACGACTTTACCTAGCTGTTTTTGAAATTTCGGATAAGTTTCAGGATGCGTGTTCGCGGCATTCGGATGGCACTGTGCGCAGGCGACGCCGTTGGTACCTAATTCAGGACTGGTCCATAGGCCTCGGCCTTGTTGGACGACGCCCATGAATTGTTGTTGCCAGCGTTCCAGATCGGCATCGGTAAATTCATCGGCGGAAGCAATGGGCATTGCGAATGTCAGCGCCAACGGCAGCAACAGGATAGCTTTAATGGGTTTGAGTTTCATGCGGTTCTCCCTGTAGGAATCCTAGAAATGCGTTTGCGGCGGAATGCGTGCGTCTTCGCTTTGATAAGCGCTGTCTTCCGGTTGTTTGGTTTTAGTATTGTAGATCACCGAACGCGCGGTGTTGTTATACAGCGTGTAATGCAGATCGACATTGCCGTTACTGGTATTGATAAACTGCCAACCGGTTGCGTCGCGCTCGAAAAAAGGATCGGCACGGTTCATCGGGACGGTTAATTTCGGTAGATATTGCTCGGCTTGAGCGTAAGACTGCGGATAGGGCCACGGCCATGCGGTGGCCATGACCGAGTTGAAGCTGATGTTGCCGATTTGGTTGTATTGGATTTGATGTACATGGCCATATATAACCGATACCTTATCGAAGGGCTTGAGTAAGGCTTGGATTTCTTCGGCGTCTTCGGTCCAGAAATTCCAGCCTTTGAAGATTTTTTGCAGCGGCGAATGCGATAACACGACGATCGGTGTAGTTTTGGCGACTTTGGATAAATCGGATTTGAGCCAGTTTCTTTGTTCCTCGCCGACCATGAACGGCGATCCGTTCGGATTGTCGAGTCCGGCCATTTCCAGCATACGCTGTTCGTTGCTCGGCCAGCGGTTGAAAGTCCAGTCGTCGTAAGTTCGGATGCTATTCAATACGATGAAATGCACGCCCTTATGATTGAAGCTGTAATATTGCGCGCCGAACAGTTGCTCCCAATAGTCGCCGAGGTCGAGATAATAGTCGTGCTCGCCCATCACATAGTGGACTTTATAGCGCAGTGCCGACATGATTTCGGCGCCGTGATCCAATTCGGCTTTCGTGCCGAGTTGGGCCAGATCCCCGCCGAAAAACACGAAATCGGGCTTCGGTACCAGTAGATTAGTTTCTGCCACTGCGCGAATCAGTCCCCGGTCCCAATTGCGGACGAAACGCGTGCCTTCGATATGCTGAATATGGGCATCGGAAATATAGGCGAACGTGAAGTTTTCGGCCGTGTCGGCAAAAGCCAATTCAATCAGGCTGATCGGTAACGTGCTGCCAAGGGCTGCGGCTCCCGCTGTTTTCAAAAAACTCCGGCGGCTTTTATGGATCGTATTCATCGTTCAAGTCTCCTTCAATTAACCGCTAGAGCCGATTCGGGTTCGGCCGGTTTTTTAGGGCTAGTCAATGCTTTCATGAACTCGACCAAATCGTCGATTTGCGCACCGGTTAAGTTGAGCGGACGTATGCCGCCGCTCAAGAAATCGTTGACGCGCGCGCCGGCATCCGAGACGCCGCCGTTGTTGTAATGCACCATGACTTCGCGCAAGGTTTTCACGCTGCCGTCATGCATGTAGGGCGCGGTTAATTCGACATTGCGTAGCGTTGGCGTCTTGAATGCGCCGATCTTGTTCAATTCGTCGGTGACCGCGAAGCGGCCGAGTTCCGACGATTTCGGATCGGTCAGTACCATGATATCGACGTCTTTACCCTGATATTTCGCCTCGAGGAAGGCTTGCGACAAGGCCGGAATGTCTTGCTCGATAAGATCGATGCCGATACCGATATTGTGAAAGCGGCTGTCGGTGAAGGTCGCATTATCTTGCTCGATCACATGGCAAGAGACGCACCGGCCTTGTCCGATGAATAAGTTGAATCCGCGAATTTGCGCATCGGTCATCGCATCGGTTTCGCCTTTGAAATAGAAACGGTCGAACGGCGAGTTGCCGGTGACAAGAGTACGCTCGAAACTGGCGATCGCTTGTACGACATGATCGATCGTCAGCGCATCACCTGCAACTTCGAAGACGTCTTGAAAAGACTGTTGATAATCCGGATCGCTACGGACGATATCGAGAATCGGGTCGTGATTGGGCAGGCCGTGTTCGACCGGGTTGATTAATGGCTGTTTCGCTTGATTTTCGAGATCGGGTTCGCGCCCGTCCCAAAATTGGGAATGATAAAACGCCGCGTTCAGCACCGTCGGCGCATTGCGTGTGCCGGTTTTGCCGCTGTGGCCGACCGAGACGGGTAGATTGTCGGTAAAGGTTTTGTTTTCGTCATGGCAATTCCCGCAACTGACCGTGCCGTCGATCGAAAAGCGTTTGTCGTGAAAAAGTTTGTCGCCGAGCGCGATCTTGCCCGGTGTTTGCGGATTGTTTTCGGGGATGGGAACCGGCGGTAAACCTAGTAGTTTGTCTTCTTCGGAATAGCGGATTGTAGGAGCGGTCTGAGTCTGCGGAGGGGGAGAAGTAGAAGGCTCGAGCGGGTCGGTTTTCGGTGTCTCGGTCGATTGCTCGCAACCGAACAAAACGGCAATGCCGAGCGTCAATACGAGTGAGTTGCGCATTTCAAGCCTCCAGCGGACAGAAGAACTGATTGGCATTGTAGTTTTTAAAAAGCCTTATCACAAGGCAATTCATGTTATGGACGATAGGTTTAGTCGAACATCGGAAATAAATCGATCAATCCATCGGCGGGAAGCGGTTTGGAATATAAAAAGCCTTGTCCGAAACGGCAGCCCGCTTGCATCAAGTAGGTGGCTTGTTCTTTATTTTCAATGCCTTCGGCAATGATATCCAAACGCATGTGACGGGCAATCGAAATGATGGAGTGGACAATCACTTTATCGTCAGGGTCGTTCAATATGTCACGGACAAAGGAGCGGTCGATCTTGATCGAATTAATCGGAAATTTTTTAAGATACGTTAACGAGGAATAACCCGTGCCGAAATCGTCCAACGATACGGTTATGCCCATTTGCATCAATTGTTGCAAAATGCGTATCACGGCGGACATATGTTGCATCATGACGGTTTCGGTGATTTCGATTTCTAAAAACCTCGCGTCAAGTCCGGTGCTATCCAGGCACTGCCTGATCGAATGGACCAAATCATTTTGCAGAAATTGTCGTGCCGATAGATTGACGCAGATTTTTTTTAATTGCGGTTGATCTTGATCGCGCCAAATCTTGAATTGCTTACAAGCGGACTTTAAAACCCATTCGCCGATTGCAACGATCATACCGGTTTCTTCGGCAATCGGAATGAAGTCATCGGGTGAAATCAGTCCTTTTCTCGGGTGATTCCAGCGTAACAACGCTTCGAAACCGATAATTTGATTCGGTGTTGTTTGTAAATCGATCAAGGGTTGGTAGTATACGATAAACTCATGATTGGGCAGGGCATGATGCAGATCGTTTTCAAGCGTGCTGCGGGTGAGCGCCTCGGAGCGCATATTATCGGAGAAATATTGGTAATTATTGCGTCCCGAAGCTTTTGCGTGATACATCGCGGCATCCGCGTTTTTGATCAATTCATCGACCGAAGAGCCATCCTTCGGAAATAGCGTGAATCCGATACTCGTCGATGTGATGAACTGGTTGCCGGATAAATCGAAAGGTTGCGATAACACATCGAGTATTTTTTTGGCGATCTCGGCGCTATGTAGTGCCGCACTCTGTTCGTCGACGAAATCGGTCAATAAAATAACGAATTCGTCGCCACCGAAACGCGCGACCGTATCGCTTTCTCGCACGCAGCTTTTGAGGCGTTTAGCCACATTTTGCAGCAATAAGTCGCCGGCAAAATGACCGAGGGTATCGTTGAGTATTTTGAAGCGATCCAGATCGAGAAAAAACACCGAAAGCCATAGTTTATGGCGTACCGCTTGAACGATGCCTTGCTTGAGCCGGTCGTTCAATAAAGCGCGATTAGGCAGTTCGGTCAAGGGATCGAAATAAGCCAATTGTTCGATTTGTTTCTCATTGAGTTTGCGTAGCGTGATGTCGGAAAATATGCCGATATAATGACTGACGCGACCGAATTTATCGTTGATGCGGCAAATACTGAGCCATTCGGCGTATAAATCTCCATTTTTTCTACGGTTCCAGATTTCGCCTTGCCAACAGCCTTCTTTGTTGATTTTTTGCCACATATCGCGGTAGAACTCAGGGCTTTGTCGCCCGGAGGAGAGAATTTTCGGCGTTCGGCCGATGACTTCGGCCGGTTTATAGCCCGTTACCGCGGTAAAAGCGAAGTTTATTTTGAGAATGGTCGTATCGGGCGCGGTAATCATGATGCTTTCCTGGCTATGCTCGAACACTTTCGCGGCAAGTTTTAGTTGCTCTTCCATTTTTTTGCGTTCGCCGATAGTAATGATATTGACCAGTAAACAATCATGGTTGAAATCGACACTCGCGCCGGCTTGCTTTTTTATCAGGCGTCCGCTGAGTTCAACGTAAATGGGTTTTTTGTGCATATCGAGCACTCTCAACTCGATTTGCTTTCCCTCCGGCTTTTTATAAAAAGCGTTGTAACGTGCGTTAAAAATACTCAAGTCGTCGGCATGAATAAAAGCGGCAAGAAACTTATCGCGTAATTCGCTATGGCTTTTACCGAGCATTTCTTGCACGGTCTGATTCGACTGCAAAATGCGTCCTTTTTCATCCAGTCTTAAAAAACCTACCGGCGCTAGGTCGAAAAGTGTAATGAAGTCGTTTCTTGAAGCAATGAGTTGTTGCTGCGCTTCTACGAGCTGTTCGTTTTGCATGCGCAGTTCGATTTGATGCACATTCAGCTCGTGAAACAGCGTCTGCAAATCAAGCGGCAAATCCGCATCGAGATGGTTCGGCTCGAAATTGATTAAGGATTCCGCTTCATGTCTTAAATCGTCGATATCCGCTGGATTTTTCTTCATCTTGCGTGCCGGTTTAGTGTCGTTGTTCGCTGAATGCAATCAAAAGCGCTTCTCCGACGTGATCTCCGAGAACCGATGCGTTTATTTTGACGGCTAATTCTTGATTGTCCTTGGTGAGTCTTTGGGTCGATAGCGTTTGCGGGGCCGAACATCCCCGCGTCAATCCGGCGATAAAGCGCAGTACTTGTGTTCTGCCGGATTCGGGCGTTAGGTCCGCGATATTGCGGCCTATGGTTTCTTGCTTGAGCCAACCGTATAAATTCTCGGCGCCTTTATTCCAAGCGGTTATTTTTCCATTAGGGTCCAGTAAAATTAACGATTCTTCGGTATCCATCACGAGCGAAGCAAGGCGCTGAAGGCAACTGACGCAATCGTTTTTGACCGCCGTCATACGTGCACTAATATCGCGCTCGGTCAAGGCGATCAATTCGTTGCCTTGGCTTTCGGAATAAAGTAGCGAAGCCGTAACGGAAACATCGATCAATTTACCGCTTTTGGTGATACGCCGAGTTTCAAATTGCGATACGGCTTCGCCTAGATGATTTTTTTGCTGCAGCTTAGCAGCGATCGAGATGTCGGCAGACGGCATAAGCGATTGAAATTTCATGCCCAGCGCTTCCCGTTCAGTCCATCCGTAGAGTTTTTCGGCGCCGCGGTTCCAGGTGACGATGTTGCCGTCCAAGTCTTGCAACGTGATCGCGTCGTCAGAATAAAGCGCGAAATTGGCTAAGCGTTCGCGTTCCATTTTTTCGCGTATCTTAAGCTCGGTTTCGGTGCGTTTTAGCCGGTCGATATCGATGAAAGTCAGAATGATGCCGGCATAGGCATTGTCGGATATGGCGTAGGGTAAAACACGCAATAGATACCAATCGCCATTGGCGGTTTGCAGTTCCTGTTCGAACGGCGTTTGATTTTCGGACACCTCGTTGACGATTGCATCCAGATTGATATCGAGAATCGAATGCGACAAATGAAAAAAGGGCCGGCCGAGATCGTTGTCTCGGATATGGAATATCGACTCGAGTTGATGAGTAAAGCGCCTGACTTCGAGATTTTCGTCGAGAAATAGTGTCGCGATATTGGTGCTATTGAACAAATTATCCAAGTCGTTATTAAGCAGCGTTAATTCGGTGATCTTGCCTTGATACTCGGCGTTGACGGTATACAATTCTTCATTGACCGATTGCAGCTCTTCGTTGGTGCTTTGCAGTTCTTCGTTGCTGGCTAGCAGTTCTTCATTGGTTGCTTGCAGCTCTTCGTTGGATGTTTCCAACTCCTCTACCGTCGTTTGCAGGTTTTCTCGCGTGAATTGTAATTCCTGCTCCAGGTCATTGATGCGTTGTCGTGCATCCATGTCGACGTCGTAGGATAAAGGTTCGGTCGAGTTCGGCTTATTGGGCTCGGTCGTTTCGCTGATCATGACCGCGAGCAATTTTTCCTGGCTTTTCTTGCCGGGCAGGTTTTTGATGGTTAGCGTGACCGTTCTTAATTGATCATGGTCGTGAATGCGTATATTGGATAAGACGATTTCATTCGTGCCTTTTAACGCTTTATTAATGCCGGTTGCAATGGGTATTGCCAGATCCTTTATGACGATTTTCGTGACGTCGCTGCTGATTTTACCGCTGGGATAGGATAAATAGTCTCTGGCTTCACCGAAGGTATGCGAGATTTCCATGTTTTCGTTAACCAACATTGTAAACGGCAAAATATCCCCTGCAATGCCGTTGACGAAACGCTCTAACGTCCGGTCTTCGGAAAAACGGTTGATGGCCGGGCGGTTGACAGTCGTTGTGAAGGAAGGTTGAAAGCTAGAACCGGTAATTGGGCGCTGTTCCAAAGGTGTCAGCCCGGTTGCTTTGTATTTACCTTTGGAGCGGTATAGTTTGGTTTTAGGACTGACAAAGTCGAAATAATCGACCATATCGCCGATAGTTTCGCTGGTGCCGAGCAGTAGCAAACCGTCCTTGGTCAGCGAAAAATTGAATAATTCTAAGATTTTTTTCTGTAAAACCGGCTGCAGATAAATCAGCACGTTTCTACAACTGATCATATGAATATTGGTGAATGGTGGGTCCTTGATCAGGTTATGCTGGGCAAAAACCACCATTTCTCTAATTTTTTGCGTGACTTGAAAATTATCTTCCTTGCGTGAAAAATATTTGCTCAATAGCTCTGGCGGCACATCGGCGGCAATACTTTCAGGGTACAAACCGGCGCTCGCTTTCTCGATAGCGTTTTGATCGATATCGGTCGCGAATATTTTGATGCGGAAGTAATGTCCGGATTGCTCACGATATTCGGCGAGTAACATCGCCAGCGAATAAGCCTCTTCGCCAGTCGAGCATGCGGTTACCCACAAACGTAGGTCATCTCCTTGCAGTTTTCCGATCGATTCAGGTAGCCATTTTTCATTGAACTCTTGAAAAACGAATTCGTCCCGGAAAAAACATGTCACACCGATCAAAAGCTCTTGATAGAGGGTATTGATTTCTTGCTGGTTCGTTTCCATGAACCGGACATATTCGGTCAAATCGGCAAGTTGATTGATGCTGACCCGTCTCTCGATGCGGCGCATTACAGTACTAGGTTTGTAATAGGTAAAATCGATTTTGCATTTTTCGCGAAGCAGCGCGAAGATGCGGGTAATGCTGGTGCCGCCTTGTGGGATGATGTCCGTTTCCAGGCTGCCGGAATAAGGATGTTTAATGAAGGATAATAACTGCGGAGGCATTTCGTCCGGCGCAAGAATAAAATCGGCAAGCCCGGTCGCGGTTGCGTTGTTCGGCATGCCGGTGAATTTGGCGGATTCTTCGTCTTGAACCATCACCATGCCGCCGTGTTCCTTGATCGCCCGAATGCCGCGAGTGCCATCGCTGCCTGTTCCGGACAAAATAATCGCAATCCCGCGATTTCCTGCATCCTCGGCTAGAGATCGCAAGAAGATATCGACTGGCAGGTTAAGTCCTTCGGTTCGAACTTGTTCCTTGAGCAACAGTTTGCCGTGAAAAATGGTTAGGTTTTGTCGAGGGGGTATCAGGTAAATGTGGTTCTGATTGACTGCCATGCCATCCTCGATCCGATGTACGGGCATTTCGGTATGCTTGGACAGTAATTCAGCCATCAGGCTTTTATAATCGGGCGAAAGATGTTGAACGACGACAAATGCGAGTCCGGAATTGATCGGCATTTTCTTGAAGAATGACTCGATAGCCTCAAGGCCGCCGGCCGAGGCGCCGATGCCGACGATATAAGGCGCCGTAAGTTCGGATGAGGTGCCGTTTTCCATTATTGTATTATTGTTGTTAGGGTTAATCGGTCGGCTAAGACTAACACTTAAGCTGATCAGTGTTAAGAAAAAACGAACAGCCTCTGATTGAATGAGAGCGAGATAGCTCTATTTTTAATCACTACCGAGCGCTTTTCCGATATCAATACACTAAGTATATATTCACGACGCAGCGACAGATCTTAATATTTCGTTCGAAACGAAGTTGCCTTGTATTGGTTTTGAAAACAAATAGCCTTGCCCGTAGCTGCACCCGCTTTGTAAAACCAGTTCGGCTTGTTGTTCAGTTTCAATACCTTCTGCGAGTACTTCGAGATCTAAATTACGCCCGAGGCCTATGATTGCTCGCAGCATATCGGCCTGACGCGATTGTGGAGATTCGATTGTTCGTACGAAGGATTGATCGATTTTTAGCAAGTCAATCGGATAACGCTGAAGATATGCCAATGAAGAATAACCTGTACCGAAATCGTCCATCGACAATGAAAGTCCCATATTCTTTAAATGCGACATGATTCTCAATGTTGCATCTTCATGACAAATCGCAATATTTTCGGTGATTTCGAGATCTAGGCAATGCGGGGGCAAACCGCTGTCATCGAGAGCTCTTTTGACTGATTCTAGTAAGCCGCTCTTATAAAATTGGATGACAGACAAATTTACGGCCACTTTGATCGGTAGTCCGATCTGGTCTAGCCATTGCTTAGCTTGTCGGCAAGACTCTTGAATGACCCAGTTTCCAACAGGGACGATCAAGCCGGTTCTTTCCAATAATGGAATGAATTTTAACGGAGACACAATGCCTAGGGTGGGGTGGTGCCAGCGCAACAAGGCTTCAGCGCCGATAATTTTCCTGCTGGCGATATCGATTTGCGGTTGATATAAGATATGAAATTGTTTGCTAGCCAATGCTCGATGGATGTCGGATTCTAAAAGGTAGCGGTCGTGTAAGCCCGAATTCATTTCCGATGAATAGAAGATTAACGGTTTGACGCCGTAAGTATCCGTATGTTCCAGTGCAATTTCGGCACCGAGCAATAGCTCTTCGCCAGTCGAACCGCCATTCGGGTAAGTGTTTACACCGACCGAGATATCGGCAAATACGATTTGACCATCCAAAGAGAAAGGCTGCGAAAAAATGTCGAGTAAATCGAGCAGCGTTTTTTGCAATACATCGATGCGTATGTTATGGGCAATAACGGCCAAGCAATTGTGACTGATCATATAAGCATCGTCTTTCAACAAACTTGATATACGTTCCGAAACTGTTTTGACTAAGTCTTGGTATAAGCCATTGCCAATGGTAAAACGGCTTTGCGGTAGACGATTCAAACGAAATAGAACCAGAGAAAAGGGCATTTCTTGATTGGTTTTAGCCGATATCATGCGCAAATTTTCTAGTAAATGTTCGCGATTCGGCAAGCCGGTATAATTGTCGTAATTAACTAGACGGTGAATATTGGCTTTGGCTTTGCGCAGTCCATCGCGAATAGAGAATTCCCGTAACTCACGCTCTATAACCGGTAGTAGTCTGGCGAAATCGCCTTTACGAATAAAATCTTGTGCACCGGCCTGCATTGCTTCAATCATTATTTCATCAGTTATCGAGCCGGATACGATAATCAGCGGAATATCTAGCCCCGTCTGATTCAGAATATTCAGAGCAGACATCAAATCGAAGCATGGCATATTATGATCGCACAATACCGCATGCCATTGATTTATTGTCAAGGCTTGTTGAAATGATTCCGGATTATCGACACGTTCGTAATTGAGCTGATAACCGGCGTTGTGAAACTGATAACTCAGTAGTTCGCAATCATCGGCATTATCTTCAACGAACAATAAATTTAATTGCTTAGTTTCGCAATTCATGGTGATGCTCCTTCCTAGTTAGTATGAATATTCTTCTATGCGGTGGAAGCGCTTCAATCGGAGAGGATTCGTTTTTAATAAACTTAAGGGATATGCGATGAGTTAATCTTTTAATAAATCGGATAATAAATCGGAATCCGTGAACGCTTCGTTGTTATAAGGGCTTTCGGTAAATCGAGGGCGATACCATGCGCAAATTACTATGGAAACCATTCAACGATTCGGAATGGCTGATAAATAAATAGCCGCCGGGCCGAAGAAAATGTTGTATTCGTTCGATTAAGCGTTGCTTGGTGGTGACGTCGAAATAAATCATCACATTGCGCAAGAATATAATGTCGAAAGTTCCGAGGTCAGGTAGTTTTTCTATTAAATTAGCCCGTATAAATTTTACACGGCTGCGTAAACCTGCATCGATCAAGAAAAAACCGTCATATTCCCCGTGACCTTTGAGGCAGTGTTTTTTTAACAAAGACTTCGGTATTTTATCGGCGGCAGCGATTGGATACAGGCCCCTCCTTGCTTTATCGAGCATACGCGTAGAAATATCGGTTCCGACAACTTCCCATTGGCTGGTTTTGGCGTGTTCCGATGCTAGTAGTGCTAACGTATAGGATTCTTCTCCACTCGAACTTGCCGCGCTCCAAAAACGCAGACGTTGCCCAGGTTGACAAGTCGGGAAATATTGATCGATCAGAAAATCGAAGTGTTTGTACTCTCTAAAGAAATAAGTCTCATTGGTTGTCAGTAAATCGATTGCGGTTAATGTTTCGTGCTCGAAGCCGGGTTGACCCAGCAGTCGAAAATATTCACTGTAACTCGTAAAACCATAATGGCGTAAGCGTTTTTCGAGGCGACCGCAAACAAGTGCTTTTTTCGAATCGTTCAATACGATACCTGCGCGTTCGTATAAATAATCTCTAATCCATTCGAATTCATAACGTTCGAGCGTCAATGAGCCGTACAAAAATTGATTTCGTTGAAGACTTGTGGCTGACATAATCGACCTGTCCATTTTTAATGATGTATATGTTTCGGAGAGGTTTTGCGCCCCTCGGTTTGAAAGAAAGACATTAACCGGTGCAACTGTTCGATACGTTGCGTCATATCCTTTGCTGTCGCCGCCAATTCCTCGCTGACCGAGACATTTTGCTGAGTGATCGTATTGATTTGGGACATAGTTAAATTGACTTGCTGCACGCCCGAGGATTGTTCGCGTGATGCATCCGCAATCTCTCTTACCAATTCGGAGGTTTTGGCAATGCCTGGAACAATTTCGTCGAGCATTCTCCCGGCGTTTTCGGCGGTTTTGACGCTGTTTTCGGCCAAATCGCCGATTTCCTGAGCGGCGATTTGGCTGTGTTCGGCCAGTTTACGGACTTCTGCCGCGACAACAGCGAAACCTTTACCATGATCTCCCGCTCGGGCTGCTTCGATCGCTGCATTCAAAGCCAGCATGTTGGTTTGATAGGCGATATCATCAATGATGCTGATTTTGTCGGCGATCATTTTCATTGCCGCGATGGTTTGTTTGACGGCTAGCCCGCCTTCGTCGGCTTCATGGGCGGCCTTGCCGGCTGTCGTATCGGTCATTTTTGCGTTTTCGGCGTTTTGGTCGATTCTTCCCGCCATTTGTTCGATACTGGCGCTGGTTTCTTCGACATTGGCTGCTTGTTTGCTTGCCGATTCCGATAACCCTTGGGAGGTCGAAAGAATTTGCTTGGACGCACGGTTTAACAACACGGCGGCATCAACGACCTCGCTGACAGTTTGTCCCAATTTTCGGACGGTATTGTTTGTCGCTGCTCTTAGCTCTTCGAGTTGACCTTTATATCGTTCGTTAATCTGCTGAGTCATGTCGCCTTGCTCCATCGCCATTAATATTCTCTGAACCTGATCGAGCGGATCGATGACGGCATCCATCGTAGCATTGATACCTTCGACAATTTTTCGATAATCACCCTGATGCTTCGATGCATCGGCTCTTGTTTCGAGACGCCCTTCGACGGCGGCTTGGGACAGGATTATTGAGTCGGAGATCAAAGCCTGTACACTCAACACGGCTGCGTTGAGACCTTCTTTGAGCTGATTGAATTCCAAACCGTAATCGGTTTCATCGCGCTCGGGCATTTCACCGCGGCCGAGCTTACCGACAGCATCGACCATTACCGAGACCGGGTGTAGTATGCCTCGCACAATAAACCAGCTCAGCACAGAAAAAAGTGCGAACAAACTCAAAACTATCAATAAGATCGTGTATGTGTGACTGTTGATTTCATATATTCTCGCATTAAGTGCATCGGATAATGCACGATTGAAACTGTCGGAAGCAGTGTAACGGCGTGCAGTCATCGCATCGGTTTGATCAATAAAAGCATTAAGCGATAACAGGGGAGATTTCATATCGATGATTCGATCTTTGACGAGTTGGGTAATTTGCTTTGCATCTTTCGCCAGAGTGTGGCTAATATTGTTGAGTGTGTCATCGTTCACCGAAATTTTAGCGATACTTTCATCTAATAAAGTTTGGTTCTTATGTAGCGCTGCGATGAGCTGTATAAGAGCTGCCTGATCTTCAGGGGAAATGACTTGTCGCTTTAATACATGAGCACTTCGATTTATTAACTGGTTGAATAAATTTGCCGTATCCGGCAGTTGATTGATAGCGACCGTCATCAAGTAATAGGTATCGACTTCAGGGTCTAATGCCAATCCGGATACATCGGCGAGCTTGCGATTGAAAACCGACAGTTTGTCGATTAATCCGGCATTTTGCTCGGCGCCGAATTCTGAAGGTGATTTCGGGGTGTTGCGATATGTAATGCGCTGCCAATCGGATTTGATATCGTCCCAAAAGTGCGTCAAAGCAAAATCGGATAATTCGTTGTCGATGGTATCAATGGTTTTTATTTGATTGTCGATGGCGATGCTAATAGATTCAATACGATCCGATAATCCCTCGGTACCAGACAGCACTCGGCTATTGATGTTTGAATACTGTTGAAGCAATTGCATTAGCTTAATCGTTTCCCGTACATATCGAACGCCTAGTTTTTCCTGTTCGGTGACGTATGTCTCTTGGTTTGCGCGAACGATAAGCATTCCGGTCGGAACTGCGAACATAGTTACTGCCAGAAATACGAGTATGAAAAACTTATGAGACAGTTTGATATTGCTTAAAAAAGTTCTGAGTTTACCGGTTTCGAAAGGATTGGCTATCCGGCCTGCATTGATTTCTTGATAAAGCTTGTCAGCTTCCTCGATTTGCATTCGGGTTGGCTTAAAGCGCAAAGAGCGGTAAGCGACGATCTTGCCGTTATCGTAGACCGGCGCAACATGGGCATCGACCCAATAATAATCGCCGTTTTTGCAACGGTTTTTAATGCGGCCGTTCCAGGTGCGACCGGATGTGATTGTTTTCCAGAGCGACTGAAACGCTTGCGGCGGCATGTCCGGATGGCGGACTATGTTATGGTTTTGTTTCAGCAGTTCCTGTTCGCTGAAGCCGCTTATTTTGACGAATGCCGGGCTGGCGCTGGTAATGACACCATTTAAATCGGTCGTTGAGACCAGTTTGTCCTCTTCGCCGAAATGCACTTCGTTCTGTGTGATCGGTTCATTGTTTCTCATCGAAGTTGTTTCCTGTGCGTGTGGCGTTTGTGTCTGTCTTGGGTTGAGCAATGCGCGTTCGCCCGAATGACGCTCAATATTATTTTTTATTATTATTTCTATTCTTTGCTAGTCTAATTTCTGCACCGGAATAGTGACAAAGGACGCGGTGAATACATCTATGTACGCTCAATAATCCCTAACCTATAGCGTTTTATCTGTATTCATAACATTCTTGTGATGCTGCAGTTGCCGAGAATCGAAAATCAGCCGAACACCTCGGCGCCTTCATACGATAATGTCGAAATGTGAAGTGCAATAGGTATGGATTCCATAGTCAGCATGCTCCCATATAAACGATCGTCAAATATCGGCAGAGCTGTTCGGGCTTAGCCATAACACATCGACACATCGTTATTCGATGTCTAACGGACGAGTTTCGCCGGCCTCGCTCAATGCAGCCATTTCATCGACCGAAAGTACGCGGTTGCCGTTTAACAAAATAATGAAGCGGCCGTTGCTTTTGGCCATGCCATTGATGAAGTCAGGGCGGATGCCAATGCCGAAATTGGGGGGCGGCTCGATTTCTTGTTGTGCAATATCGATGACTTCGTTAACGGCATCGACGATGATGCCAATGTCGTGTGAGCCCTCCCCCCCGTTTTCGGTTTCGACGATCACGATTCCGCTTCGTTTGGCGATTGGCGTCATTCCTTTGCCGAAGCGCGCCATCAGATCGATGACCGGGACGACACTACCTCGCAGGTTGATGACACCGCGTACAAAATCGGGCATCATCGGGACTTCGGTTAATTCGCCGTAGGCTATGATTTCCTTGATATTCAAGATGCCCAGCGCATATACTTCGCCGTTTAGCATAAAAGTGAGGTACTGACCGGCCTTGGCGAGCGTTTGCGTGTTTTTTACCACTGGCTTGCGTTCGGTTGTCGTTGCGATTTCAGTCATGAGTTCCTCCTAAAAGCGTGCGAATTGCTTGAGATCGAATTCGCTCTCAACGTCGGTTGTTTCGTATTCTTCGATCGGTTTGACAGGTTTGGTTTTTTTCTGCTCCCTGACAGCAAAGGCCGGCGATTTTTTTTCGTTCCGCGCGATAGTGAAGAACCCCATCAAGCTTTGTAATTGTTCGGCTTGCCCTGTCATTTCTTCTGCAGTCGCGGCCAACTCCTCGCTTGCCGAGGCATTCTGTTGAGTGATCTGGTTCATTTGATTCATCGCAGTATTGATTTGGCTGACACCCGAGGCTTGTTCTTGAGAGGAGGCGGCAATTTCTTGAACCAAGTCTGACGTTTTTGCGATGCTAGGTACGATTTCGTCGAGCAATTTTCCAGCGCTTTCGGCGGTCATAACGCTGCTTTCCGCTAGTTCGCCGATTTCTTGTGCGGCTATTTGGCTACGTTCAGCCAATTTACGCACTTCCGCAGCGACTACCGCGAAGCCTTTTCCGTGGTCGCCTGCTCGAGCAGCCTCAATGGCGGCATTTAATGCCAACATATTGGTTTGATAAGCGATATCGTCGATGATGCCGATTTTTGCCGCGATGTCTTTCATTGCCGAGACGGTTTGTTTGACGGCTTCTCCGCCTTCGGTTGCTTCTTTCGATGCTTTGCCGGCCATGCCGTCGGTAACTTTGGCGTTTTCCGAATTCTGATTAATGCTGGCGGCCATTTGTTCAATGCTGGCGCTGGTTTGTTCGACGCTGGCGGCTTGCTCGCTAGATGCTTGCGACAACGATTGCGACGTTGCGCTTATTTGCTCTGAAGCCGAACCTAATTGGTCGGCAGCTGCGACGACTTCGGCTATCGTTTGCGAAAGCTTGACGATGGTATTGTTGACCGTTTGTTTGAAGTCGTTGAGTTGGCCTTTGTAGTCGCCGGCAATGTTGAGTGTAAGGTCGCCTTGTTCGACTCGCGTCAATACATCGATGGCTTCGTTGACGGGTACAATTACGCCATCTAATGTATCGTTCACGCCTTGGACAATTTTACGGAATTCGCCTTGATGTTTACTCGCTTCGGCTCGTGTTGCCAAGCGACCGTCCGTGGCGGCTTGAGCTAGCATATTGGCATCGTCGACCAAGGATTGAATAGCCGACATCATGTTTTTCATTGCCGCCATCACACTGGATCTATCGTCGGATTTCAATTCGATTTGGGTAGATAGATCGCCGACTGCAATTTTATTGGCCAGCATGACGACGAAATCGGGTTCTCCTCCGAGTTGAGCCATGATGCTGCGAGTTATCCAGGCCCCTAGAGCAAATAACGCAATCAACATCAAAAAAGCACCGGTCAGCATCATGGTTTTCGACGAATTGACTTGCTGATTGCCTACAGCAACCGCTTCATCGCCATATTTGACGTTCAAATCGATGATTTTGGCTAGCGTTGCTTCTGCTTTTGCGAATAAAGGTTCGTTCTTTTGAGTGCGTTGATAAAACTCTGCGAAGAGATCCTTCTGACGCTGCTCGTCCCGATTTTCGCTTAATGCGGAAATCGTATCGGTAATCTTGTTATCGGCTAACTTCCATTCCTCCCATTCACTGACGAATTGTTTCCACAATACGGCTTCTTCCTCGGTTTGCGGCAGCGGTTCGTAAAGTTTCCAGCCATTATCGATGCGGCGCCATATGTTTTTTTTCCTATTCGCTTCTTCGGAAAATTGGGTTTGCGCTTGATAGTCGTTCTCGAAAAAAGCGATGCGCCGGTTGGACGCGCTGATTGCGGTTTGCCCTTCATTAATGATTTCAAGACCGAGTACCGACGGCAAACGAACTTCGCCGACTTCGCTAAGTGAAGCGGCCGTGCCGACTAAACCGTACCAGCCGAATGCACCGACGATTAGTAACGCTATAAGAGCGACGGCTTGTATGCCGATTAACTTTGTTTTTAATGTCAGATTTTTCATAGTTATCTTCCGATTATGTGTAATTAACGAATAACCATTTCAGTCGATTACCGGACCCAGGCAAACGTGCGATCCAGTGGTCGTAGCGGATATCAATGTGTGTTCGAAGCAAATTCTTGTTGTCTTAGCAATGTCGGGACATCGATAATCAGTGCGACTTCGCCGCTACCGAGAATCGTCGAGCCGCCGACCCCTTGCACATGCCCGAACAACTTTCCGAGTGGTTTGATTACCGTTTGCAGTTCGCCTTTTAGTTTGTCGACGACCAAACCAGCCTTGACGCCAAGATGTTCGACGACAATGACATTTTGGCGTTTTGATAGGGTTGCCTTTTTGTTGAACAGTTGGCGCAGGCGAATGAAAGGCAAAACTTCGCCGCGCAATTCCATATAATCGTGATTTTCATTAGGCGGCAGCGCGACGCATTCGACGACCCTGTCAAGCGGTATCACATAAGAAGATTCGCCGACGCCGACTAAAAATCCGTCGATGATCGCAAGCGTCAAAGGTAAATAAATCCGCAGTGTCGTACCTTTTCCGGGTGTACTGTCGATAGCGATGTCGCCCCGTAATTCGGTGATATTGCGTTTGACGACATCCATGCCAACGCCACGGCCGGATAAGTTTGAAATTTGATCGGCAGTCGAAAAGCCGGGTTCGAAAATCAGCGAATAAACTTCCTGGTCGCTCAATGTTTCACCAACTTGTATCAACCCGCGTTCGACCGCTTTCGCTAAAATCTTGTCACGGTCAAGTCCGCGTCCGTCGTCTGAAACTTCGATTACAATGTTGCCCGAGCTATGGTAAGCATTGAGTTGTAAATTTCCTTGCGCGGGTTTATCGCGTTCAATGCGCAACTGGGCTGGCTCGATGCCGTGATCCATCGCATTACGCACCAAATGCATCAAAGGATCGCCGATTTTTTCGACGACCGATTTATCGATTTCAGTATCGGCGCCGCTGATATGTAACTTAATGTCTTTACCCAATTCTTTGCTGACATCGCGAACGACGCGTTGAAAACGGCTGAATGTGGATCCGATCGGCACCATGCGTAGTTGCAGTGCGCTGTCGCGTACTTCCTCGACAAGGCTAATGACGGCCGCATTGGCTTCTTGTAAAGCCATGTCTCCGGTTTGCGAGGCGCGTAAGCTAGCGGATGCACCGGCGATAACTAGCTCGCCTATCAAATCGATTAGTATGTCGAGTCGTCCGGCGTCAACGCGAATACTTTGGTTCTCAATTGCCTTGCTCTCCTTGACGCGTTGCTGTTTTTCGAGAGCGGCGCTGACGATCGGTTTTTGTACGGTTTGTTGTTCGATAAGAATGTCGCCGATATGCTGCGACTGTTGTCGTTCGCGTTTGGCTTGTTGAGCCTGAAGTCCCTCTTCAAGTTCGCGGCGCGTAATGACGCCGCATTTGATCAACAACTCGCCGAGTTGCATGTCATCTGATTCGAGTGAGTCGATCAAATCGATGTAATATTCGATCTTGCTTTCCAGCGGTAGGATATGAATTTGGCTGCCGGCCCTTACGAAATCGAAAACATTCTCGATATCGGCTTTTTCCGCATCGCTTTTGAAGACAATTTCGAAGATGAGATAATTGCTTTCAGGATCCATTTCGCCGGCGCTTGGTAACGCTTGCGTAGATGTCGTCAACTCGATGATTTCACCGAGCTTCGTCAAATAAAGGATGAACGACAACGGGTCCATGCCATCGCGCAGACAATCCGGATTGAAATGCAAAAAGAGATGCCAATTGCCGCTTTTTGAATTGTCGCACTCAATATTTTGGACACGATGGGTTTCGTCTTGCACTTGGATAGACTGTGATGCCACTTGGCTCGAATCGGTCTGTTTTCCCTCGGCGTTATCGAGAAAGGGCTGCAATCCCGCAATTATTTTTTCACTTTGCTTCGTTAGATCAGAATTTTCTTCGGTATGTCCTTTGGCAATTTCTCGAACTAGAATGCCGAGATGGTCGCAACAAGGCAGCAACGCGGCGACCAATTCAGAATCGACTTTTAAAAGACCGTCTCGCATGGCATCGAGCACGCTTTCAACAACGTGAGTAAAGCCGACGATGTGTTCGAACCCGAATATGCCCGCGCCACCTTTGATTGTATGAGCCGCGCGAAAGATTGCATTGATGGTTTCTTCGGATTCTTCAATGCTTTCCAGTTCCATCAAACCCTCTTCCATGACCTGCAATAACTCGGCGCTTTCGATGGTGTAGTTAACCAGCAATTCCTGCATTTCTTTATCTAAACTCATCGTTTTACTCCTCGTCGCTGGAGAGCACTACTTGATCGCCGAAAGTGCCGGTCAAGTTGGTCAGCTCCAATACGTTCAGGACCGCTTGGCTATGCATGACAAACTTGAGTTTTTTACCGGCTTTCATGGCTTCGCGTTTAATCAGGATCAAAAGCTGCAAGCCGGCGGTGTCGATTTCCGAAACATTAGCGAGATCGACCTCCAATTCTTCGTCGCACTCGAGAAACTCAAGTAAGCGCGGCTTTTGTTCTGCTGCGTTGAAAATGTTGAGTTCGCTTTCCAGAGCTAGAGTTTGCATGAGTTCTCCTAGGCTTTAAGTTCGGTTACGATTGCTGAGCCATTTGCAGTGCCATCGAGCAGATTATTGAAGTTCACGGGAGAATCAATTTGGAAACTGCGGCTAGCATCTGTTGCGGCTGAAACGGCTTAACGACCCAGGCTTTGGCGCCTGCCGCTTGACCCTCTTGGATCTTACTTTGCTGTGATTCGGTAGTCAGCATGATGATCGGCGTAAATTTATAGGCAGGTAGTTTTTTGGCTTCTTTGACGAATGTGATGCCGTCCATGTTCGGCATATTGACATCGGAAATGATCAAATGAATTTTCTTGCCGTCCATTTTGCTTAGTGCGTCTTTGCCGTCGCAGGCCTCGATGACCTCGTAGCCGTCGCCTTTCAACGAGATTTTGACGAGTTGACGGATCGATGAGGAATCGTCGACGATCATGATGGTTTTGCTCATGGTTTTTCTCCTAGAAAAAAGTAATGATTGAAGGGGCGTCATCGGCCGTTTGGTCCGGCTTCCGACCCTCTTGGTGAAGCTGGCGCTCTTCCGCCATCGCGTAAGAGCGTTCCAATTCGGCCATTAACGCTTCGGGATCGATGGTTTCGATTTCGCCGTTAGTGTTGAATTTTTCGAGCATGCTGTCGAAACGAGGAGGCAGGCTTTCGATGTTTTCGCAGACGTGACTGAGTACTTGGCTGACACGGTCTTGGAATTGCAAGCTGACGATAGCGTTTTGCACTTCCCGTTGAATACAGGCGCTTTCGTTGCGTAGAATTGCCGTCGATTCGGCAAGCGTATTCGTGGCTTCGTGAAAATCGCTCAAAACTTTGTTGATCGATTGCTCGGCATGATTGACCGACTCGGCATCGTGTTCTGCTGTATGCGTGGCTTCTTCAAATGCCGAAGAGATCGCGGCATTGATCGTTTCGACTTTTTCGGTGATGCGTTTGCCGGTTTCACCAGACATGGTCGACAGTTTACGAACCTCATCGGCCACCACCGCGAAACCTCGACCTGCCTCTCCGGCGCGCGCCGCCTCGATCGATGCATTGAGCGCGAGCAGATTGGTTTGACCCGCGATGCCGGCGACATCGGCGGCCATGGTTTTCAGATCGTCGATGAATTGCAGCAATCGGTGTATTTCCATCAGCAGAGCATCTTTGTTTTGTTTAGCCGCGCGAAGAGAATTGACGACGGTTTCGAGTTCTTGCTTATTGCGCTCGAACATCACGACTAAACCGGAATCGCCCGAAGCCATCGCCGAAGCGTCGATCGATTGTTCGATGCGGTCAATGATTTCGCTAAATTGGTCGAGAAGTTGCATCGTCGCGTTTTCCATCTGGCTGCGGGAGCTTTCGATCTGCCGTGTCCATACCGGCATCAATTGGTGTGCCAAATGTTGCTGATTTTCCAGTAATGTTGCGATCAAATTTTTGTCGGATTCCCGGTTTTTTGTATTATCCGAATTTAATGTGGCCGCGACTTGACCTGAAAGTGTATTGCTGAGGCGTATGCCAATACCGATAGCAACGATAGGCAATGATGCGGCGATTGCCGCAGCTTGCCAACCAAGGTCCGCAATAGCGGTGATCGCGACGGCACAGGCGCCCATTGCACCGATAATTGCCGTACCGATCAGGCAAGCTGTTCTGATGTTTTCCATATTGACTCCCAGTCGACTAATGTTTTGAATTCATATCCGGGCGACCGACCAAGCCCGTAATGACCTCGATAATATTGTTATAGTCCTTGATCTTGTCGAAGAAATAGCTGGCGCCATATTGCAATGCACGCTTTTTGTGCTGCTCGGTCGGGACGAGTGTCATTACTAAAATGTGTACGACTTCGCATTTGGATTTGATAGCTTTTAGAACTTCGAATCCATGACCGTCTTCCAGGCATAAATCGAGCAAAACGATTTCAGGATGGTGAACGGTGGCCAATGCGATCGCTGTTTCAACAGAATCGGCTTCGAGTAGCGAATGTTCCGGAATGCTGAGGCTAAGCATTTCGATGATTCGTTGGCGAACCAACGGGGAATCTTCAACAACCATCAGTTTCATGACTTTTTAATAAATGTTTTTCGTTGGGAAGCATCATGCGAAAAAAAGCGCATAAAAAATATCGGTGTATTTCCGAAATGACTTCTAGGAAAAAAGACGAGTGGCTATAGGAAAATTCCTATAAATGGTTTGTAAGCCGTGTTGCTTGCGGGCTATTGGTAGTTCTTAAGGAAAGAAGGTGTCGGGGGACGGGTTGATGAGATTGCAAACGATTTCACGTTTTCGAGAAGAACTCGATGCATACCGGCTATAAATCCGGCTTTTGTTGTCGGTCGATTTTCAAGGCATATCTAGAAGCTGATGTTTGATTGCATAACGGATTAAGTCGGCGTTAGTCGTCAATTGCATTTTTTGGAGGATATGCGTCTTGTGCGTGCTGATGGTTTTTACGCTGACAGAGAGTCGGTTGGCAATTTCGGTCAGGCCTTGACCGTCCGCCAATAGTTTGAAAATTTGAAATTCGCGGTCGGAGAGCAATGTGTGCGGTGGTTTGTCGCCGGATGATGTATTGCTATTAAATTCCATCGCCATGCGTTCAGCCGACGCTGGACTAATGAAAATGCCGCCGCTTGCCGCTTTGCGGATTGCCGAGACCAGTAATGTTGATGCGCTTTCTTTGGTCAGATAGCCAGAGGCGCCGGCTTTATATGCGCGAATCGCATATTGTTCCTCGCTATGCATGCTGAGGATTAGTACCGGTAATTTAGGTTGATCGGATTTGATTTGTTTCAACAATTCCAAACCGCTACGCCCGGGCATCGTCATGTCCATTACCATGACATGAATGTCGAGTTTACGCATGAGCCGGAGCGCTTCCATGCCGTCTGAGGCCTCGCCGACCACTTCGATGTCGTCGGAATCGGCGAGGATTAGCTTCAGGCCTTCGCGCAAGATCGCGTGATCGTCAACCAGCAATACTTTTATCATGTTCTTTTAATGGTTCGGTAATGACTTGTTTTGGCAGCATGACACGAATTTTGGTACCTTGTCCCGCTTGCCCGGTGATATCGATATGACCGCCCAGCGAGGTGACGCGTTCGCGTATGCCAAGTAAGCCGAACGGCTTTCGTTTGTTCGCGCTAGCGGCTTGGTGAATAAGGCCGATACCGTCGTCTTTTATCGATAGTACAATGCGTTCGTCGCAGTCTTCCAGTTCGACATCGAGACGGGAGGCTTTGGCGTGGCGTGCCACGTTGGTGACGGCCTCCTGCAAAATACGAAATATCGTTGTGTTAAGAACGTTATCGAAATCGAATTCCTCATGGCTTATTTTTAAGGTATATTCGACGCCAGTCCGCTCTTGAAATTCTGCGAGTAACCATTCGGCAGTTGCGGCCAATCCTAGGTCATCGAGTAAACCGGGGCGCAGGTTCGCAGAGATACGGCGCATCGAGTCGACCGTCGAATCGACGAGTGTGATCATATTGTCGGTTTTGACGAGCATTTCATCCTGGTCGTCGGCAAATCGTGTTAGCAACCAGGTTAAATCCATTTTCAGCGCGGTTAGTGCTTGTCCCAGTTCGTCGTGTAGCTCCCGCGCGATGCGAGTTCTTTCTTCTTCCCGGACCGACTGTAAAAAAGAGGACAATTCGCGCAAACGGCAGCGCGATTCGTTCAATTCGCGCTCGGCTTGTTTTCGGCGGCTAATGTCATGAAATGCCGTTACGACCGCTATGACTTGGTCGTTTTCGCGGATCGGTGTAGCAACATAAGAAACTTCAAAAAATGAGCCGTCGCGACGAATGAAAATTTCATCCTCGGTACGGTAGGGAATACCTTGACGGGTATAGTTGCCGACCGGGCAATCTTGTTCTGGATAGGGCGAACCGTCCGCTTTGAGGTAATGTATCAGTCGATGAAGATTTAGTCCGCTGACTTCGTTATTGCGCCAACCTAACAGCCTCTCCGCTTCGGGGTTTATGAACAGGATGCGTCCCTGGGCATCGGTAACTGCCAGTCCTTCGCCCAGCGCGCCGACGATGTTGTTTAATAATTTTTCTTTTTGTTTCAACGCCTGTTCGACTTGACGTTTTGTCGCGCGGTTTTTCGCTTCGGCGACTTCTCTTCGAATGGCGGGAACCAGTCGGACAAGGTTGTGTTTCGGTATGAAATCGTGAGCGCCTTTTTTCAGCAGCGTGACTGCGGTTTCTTCGTTCAAACAACCTGAAATAACGATACAGGGGATATCGAGATTGTTCGCTTCGAGGATATCGAGTACTTCGTAAGCGCTGAATGCCGGCAGATTATAATCGGAGACGATGACGTCCCAAGGCCGACTATCGAGTAATGTATGTAGGTCTTGTTTATTTTGTATCGCAGTATGCTCGAACGACAGTCCATCTCTTTCAAGAGTTGATATGACTAGCGCTTCGTCCAACTTATCGTCTTCGATCATCAGGATCGAAATTTTGCCGATTTGAGTCGTATTCATGTTATTACTGTTTCATTCCAGTTCAGCCAATAGCCGGCAATTTCGCGCACGGCTTCGACAAACTTTGCAAAATCGAGCGGTTTTTGGATATAGCTGTTGGCTCCGAGACGATAACTGGCTTCCAGGTCGCAGGATTCTTTGGACGAAGTTAATACGACAACCGGAGTTAGACGAGTTTGATCGATGCCGCGGATTTGTTTGAGCACTTCCAAACCGTCCAGTTTGGGTAATTTTAAATCGAGCAAGATGATGCGAGGTAATAATCGGCGATCTCGTTCGCTATGCTTGCCGCGAGCAAACAAATAGTCCAGTGCCTCTTCGCCGTCTCTGACGACTTCTATTTTATTCGTAATGTTATTATCTTGTAAGGCCCTGAGCATCAACGTAACGTCGTCTTCGTTGTCTTCCACCAGCAATATGACTTTGTCGCTCATGTTATATAATCTCATGGTAGTAAAATTAGAGTTTGAAAAAAAAGGTCGCTCCTTCATCCGGAACGCTTTCCGCCCAAACGCTGCCGTTGTGACGAGAAATAATACGCTGTACCGTCGCCAAACCGACACCTGTACCCTCGAATTCATCTTCGCTGTGCAGCCGTTGAAAAGCTCCGAACAGCTTGTGCGTGTATTTCGGATTGAATCCGGCGCCATTATCGCGCACAAAATAGACCGTTTGCTCGTTACTACGATAAAAACCGAGTTCGATTATAGTCGGTTCTCGATGACGCGTGAATTTCCATGCGTTGGCTAACAAGTTTTCCAAAACGATTTTCAATAATTGACTGTCGCCGAATATGCGACAGTCAGGCGCTATTAGGAATTCAGCCTTGCGCTCCGGTTCCCTTTGCTTGAGGTCCGTAAGAATCTCTTGCGCCATTTTTGATAAATCGACTTCGACGTATCGTAATTCGCCTCGGTTAACGCGGGACAATTGTAGCAAGTCGTCGATTAACTCAGCCATGCGCTTGGCTGCATTTTGAATACGATCGAGATAGCGGCGAGCTTTTTCGTCCATCGAATCGCCGTAATCGACTGATAGCATGTGTGAAAAGCCGTCAATCGCGCGCAACGGTGCACGAAGATCGTGGGAAACCGAATAACTGAATGCTTCCAGTTCTTTGTTGGCCGCTTCAAGCTGGGCCGTGCGTTTTTTAACGCGTTGCTCCAGTTGTCGGTTCAGGGCCTCGATCTCGGTCTTGTTTTGCCAGCTTTCGGTAATGTCGAGATGCATGACGACTGCGCCAAGCTGTTCTTCGGTCGATAGCGGTACGGCGATCATACGGTACCAACGCTGCTGATCCGGGGAGTTGCAGTCGTATTCATTGACGAATTGCGGACTTTGTCCGGACAGTACGTTTTTTAATCCATCAATTGTCGATTGAATGTCGGAATTGAGGCAAGTGGCGTTGTAACAGGCTTTAGGGTAATTGGTGCCGACGCCGAATTGTTGTAATGATAGACCGTTTTGACGCGCAAAATCATCCCAGCGCTTATTTACTGCAATAATTATACCGTCGTTGTCCAGTAACGCTAAATTGGCGGGGAGTGCGTCAAGTATCGCGCGTAGAATATTCGATTGATGCTGCAATTCTAGCTGGTTTTTCTTCAATTCATATTCAGCGAGCTTTCGTTCTGTAATATCGAGCGTCGTTCCTGTCATTTGTATTGGTTTTCCGTCGGCATTTAGAACGGTTTCACCTTGTCCGAGAATGTAGCGTATTTTTCCATCGGGCCTGCGGATACGGAATTCGCAACGGTAAGTGGATGACGTGTCGAGCGCTTTTTGAATTTCGTTGATGAAGAGTGTCCGGTCTTCTTCGACAATGAATTCGAGAAATGCATCATAGCTGGTTGCGATGCTTCCGGGCTCTAGGCCTAAAATACGGAAGCGTTCGTCTGACCACGACTGCCGGCCGGATTCAATGTCCCATTCCCAGCTACCCATGTGCGCGATGGCCTGTGCTTTGGATAGGTTTTGTTCTTTTTCGGTCAGGGATTGCTGGGCTTTTTTACGTTCGGTGATGTCGTTGAGAGTGGAGCGGCTGGCAATATAATGGCCTTGTTCGTCATAAATCGCGGTGGCGTTGACCGATACGAAAAAATGCGAGCCGTCTTTACGGACCATTTCGAACTCGAGATCTTGAACCGAACCTTCGTGTTTGAAGCGAGGAAAGTTTTTTTGAAATACTTTAACGTATTCGTCGGGAATCAAATCGATAAAAAGAACCTTGTCGACCAATTCCTCGCTTTCGTAGCCAAGCCAGTCGAGTTCGGTTCGATTGATTTTACGAATCACGCCGTCGCTATCCAAAGAATGGTATCCGCAGGGTGCATTTTCGTAGAGGTCTTCGATTTCGGCTTTCGAGCGAAGCAATTGTTTTTCTGTGCGTTTTTGCTCGGTGATGTCCAGCAAGGTCCCGAATATTGCGATCGGTTTACCCGCTTCATTCGTCTGAACATGAATCGATGCCTGTATATGACGTATCGCACCGTCAATTCGTACAATACGATATTCCATTTCGATCGGCTCGAGGTTTTTGGAGATATCTTCAAGAGCGGTCAATACCTTGTCTCTGTCTTCAAAATAGAGCAATGAAGCGAACGATGAGTAGTCGGGTTGGCGCGATTGCGGAGTCATGCCTACGATCCGAAACATTTCGTCGGACCAGCTCATTTGATCACTGATCAAGTCCCATTCCCAATTGCCGAGATGTGCAATCGCTTGGGCTTGTGACAGCATTTTTTCTTGACGGACAAGGTTGTCTCGGATTCGTCTGTGTTCGGTGACATCGCGAAAAACCATGACGACACCGATGATCGAGCCGTCTTTGTCGATAATCGGCGATGCTAATTGCTCTATCGAATACGTCGTGCCGAAAGCCGAAACTATCATGGCATGGTTGGCCAGCAATATTGCCCGTTGTTCGCGCAGACAACGATCGACCGGGTTTTCGATCGGGCTGTGATCGGTTTCGTCGAAAACTTTAAATACCTCGGCAAGCGGACGACCGGATGCCGCTTCGTTCGACAAGCCTGTCAATTGCGAAGCGACGGTATTCAACGAGGTCACGATACCTTTCGAATTAGTCGTGATAACGCCGTCCATGATCGAATGCAGCGTGACTTCCGCGCGCTCTTTCTCTCGATGCATGGCTTGCCTGGAAAGCTCCAGTTTGGCGTAAGGGTCGCGTACCAATTGTTCGAATAAAACACGGTACAAAAAGAGATAGGCCACGATTTTGTATATGTGCCCGAGCAAATTGAACGCGTCGGTCACGCTGGAATAACTGGTGAAGCATAATTCGCTGATGACGATGACGCTGGCTGCAGGACAAAGACCGCGACAATCGAAATGCATTCGAGTCTTAGTGGATACTCGGTAAAATAATACGGCCGATACGGCATACATCGTCATCACGATGTATTCGGCAATTTTTTTGGCGGGTGTCAAACCGCTTTGTTCGTCCCAAAACAGCGGTATCCAAGTCGGATGCCATAATTCGACCCAATATGTCAAAGCGGTTATCGTCAAAAAAAACGCGAGTAGGCGATAACGTCCTTGTTGAGACTTGAATGGTCGCCAAGCCAGCGTTGATGATGCTAGCATTGCGGCGGCCAGCATGAATCGAGCAGCAAGCCAAAACACAATCCCTTTTTGCGGACTGCTGGGGCTAATGAAGTCCGGCATGCCTTGATACGACATTAAATGCGCGAAATCCAGTAAGCCGACAGACAAAAAAGCGGTGCCTAGAATAGTTAGGTTACGTGGACGGTCGGCGTCGCATGTGTTCCAGATAATTCCAAAAATCATGCATGAAACGATGACCGAAAAAGTTTCCATTATCGTATGTAATGGAAGATAGGAGTCGATTTCGCGTAACTCCGATATCGGTGGCAAGAGAAGAAAAATGAAATAAATCAGAGCGAAAAAGCCGACTAGAATCCAAGTTTTGAGAATTAGGCTATTGATCATGACTTATTTTAAAGGGATAAGCACATCTTGGGCGGTTGCTGATTATGCTGTGAAAAAGGCGATGATTATTCTATAGGCTGACTATAACACGGAAATTTGATGGTATTGATTCGAATCGATTAAACCCTAGTCCTTTTATTTTACCTATCGTAGATCAAAATACGACACCGCGGCGCTCGTCAAAGGACGTCGTGAATCCAGCACATAAATTATCCAAGAAAATTCACTATGAACTATGGAATTTAGGTGTAGGGTGAATATGTTCTTGTAGACTCTTTGCCAGCATTCATGATGGCAAAGCCTTGCTATCGCCGTGGCTGGTGACGTGAACATCAATGTTGCATTACGCCCAGGATGGCGTGTAATAGGGCGCCACAGTAGGCGCTTTAGGCGACAACTAGTCTGACATGTGGCAAGTAGAAAAATCCCCCTGCATTTTCTGCATTCTTTTCATCCCTGTAACTCAGCAGTTGCCGAGAAGTAAAAATCGACCTAACGCCCCGGCGCCTCTTCAGGCACTAATGTAAAGCGTATAAAAGGCCTGTTCGAGGTGCGAAGGAGTTATAAATGTTCCGAGGCAATTTCAAGCTTGATGAATCGACTTATGTTGCTATCGCTAAAATTACCGTAAGCCAGCAGCAGTTTCACATAAGCACATTCGAGCGACAGATTCCAAAGCATTTCGGCGCCTTGTTCGAGTAATTCTCGCGTGCTTTCGTAGGCGCTATCGGTGTGTATCGACGGCGCCAGATAAACCGGAATGCCCTGCTTACTGCAACGTTCGATGAACGGCAGCAATGACCAATCAGCGCCCCACTGCATCGAAGCGCACGCTGTGCCGGAATGATAGAGATCGTGCAATACCGCATCGATGCCATCCAAATTAAACAGCGTGTAATTCAACCCCGGATAAGGCCTGATTAATGCGATGCGTTTCGAGAAATCCGGTTTTAAATCGAAAGCCGTGCCGGCTTTGTTTTTAAGCGTGATGAGCGGTTCGGAAAAAACGCCGTTTTCGAAACGGCAATAGCTTTTGTTTTGCACGCTGATAAAATCGCCGCTGAGTTGCAGCGAAGAAGCCAGGCGGCTGCCTAAATGGATTTGCGTGTATTCGCCCGGGTTTCGATAAGGGACGAAAACGCCCGTTTCGCGGCGCTGACGGATGAATTCGATCGCGGCGATAAAATTGTTCAAGCCGTTGGCCTCGGGATGATCAAGGGGGCGGTCGCTCGATACCAGCAGCATCGGTTTGTTTAGCGCATGGAAATAAAGACTTAACGCGGCGGCGGTATAGGCTAAGGTATCGGTGCCGTGCGTGACGATGACGCCGTCGTAGCGTTCGGGTTGCTCTGCCTCGATGGTTTTAATCAGTGTTTCCCAGAAGGTAGGTGTAATATTTTCGCTTAAAATTTGAACCGGTCGTATCGTTGTGAAGTCGATTTGTGAATGTTCCGGATACTGTCGTTCAAATAGCTGCAGTAAACGGTATGGCGCGTTGACGGAAGTTGCGATCGTGCCGCAGGAAGCCTCCGATCCGATCGTGCCGCCGGTAAATACAAGCAAAACGTTTTTCATAGTATGATGAATTCCAAAACAAATCTTCCAAGAATAGCAAAGACCTTTTTTTAACAAAATGAAAATATCTCTAATCGTCGCCATGTCTAGTAATCGCGTGATCGGTATCGATAACCGCTTGCCGTGGTATTTATCCGCGGACCTGAAAAAATTCAAGTCCATCACGATGGGATCGCCGATATTGATGGGCCGTAAAACGTACGAGTCGATCGGCAGGCCGTTGCCGGGACGGATCAATATCGTTATTACGCGTAATCCCGATTACCGTCCTTCGGGCTGCGAGGTATATAACGATATCGAAAGCGCGATGGAAAGTTGCCGTAATCATAACGAAATTTTCGTGATCGGCGGAGCGACATTTTACGAGGCCATGCTGCCGGTTGCCGATTACCTATACCTAACCGAGGTTAGGTGTGCGTTCGAAGGCGATACTTTTTTTCCGGAAATCGACAATAATCATTGGTTGGAAACGCATCGTGAGGATATTCACAATGACCCGGACGTTTCCTTCGGGTACAGTTTTGTGAAGTTGGAAAGAATAAAAAAATAGGCGGATTCAACCGATCATCAGTTCCCTCATGTTCAGATTTTAAATCACAACGAACACGACGGCGGCGACAATACCATGCTGTTTAGAGAAATTGTAATCATGCATTCGTTCGGCAAAATATAATTACAAAAAAGAGGAAGGAACAATGACAAAACTAATCAATCAACAAAGACGTCAGTTTTTACAATATTCGTTTTTCGGCGTGGCCGCAGCTTCCTTGCCCGGCATTAGCGCTGCGGCGATGAAACAAATCAAGAGCGAGCCCTCCCCCGACTTCAACCCCGATGTCGAAATCGAATTTACCTCGCGTAACGCTTTCGTGCCTATTCTAAGCAATGGGGAGAAGTCAAAAGTACAAAAATATTATGGCAAGCTATTGAAAGGCCCTAAGGATACCTTGCAAGACCTCGGCGATAATTTTTTGGGGCCTGTGATGAATCTGGTCAAAGGCCAAAAAGTCAGGGTTTATTATCGTAACCGGCTAAGCGAACCATCGATCATTCATTGGCACGGACTGCATGTACCGCAAGCCAGCGACGGGCATCCGATGTATACGATAGGTCCTGGCGAGCAATATGTGTATGAATTCGAAGTGATGAACCCTGCCGGAACCAGTTTTTATCATTCGCATGCGCATGAAGTCACCGGCGATCAAGTCTATTTCGGCTTAGCTGGGTTGATTAAAGTCACCGACGATACTGAAAAAGCCTTGGGACTGCCCAGCGGCGAATACGATGTTCCGTTAGTGCTGCAAGACAGGCGCTTCGACGCCAAAAACCAATTGCGTTACGTACATGGCATGCACGACAAAATGATGGGCTTTCTCGGCGATAAAATTATCGTTAATGGCAAGGAGGATGCCGAATTTTCGGTCAAGGCGCGGGCTTACCGCTTCCGTGCTTTGAACGGTTCCAATTCCAGAATCTATAAATTGGGTTGGGATGACGGTACGCCGTTGACCGCGATCGGCACCGACGCCCATTTACTGGAAAAGCCGGAAACGCGCCCTTACATCATGCTGGCGCCCGGCGAGAGGGTCGATCTTTGGCTCGACTTTAGCGGGCGCGAAGCCGGGTCGAAGCTCGTTATGTATAGTTTGCCGTATACCGGTGCGATGCCGCCGATGTATGAACGCATGCACGGCATACAAAGCGATCATGGCGGCATGGAGGAGAATGACGCAGCAAACGAAACCCGCGGCATGGGCATGATGGGCGGCGGAATGATGTCGGGCGGCTTGGCGCAGGGCGCTAAATTTGCCGTCGCGACCTTCAATGTCACCGCAACAGCCGAAGACTCGCCCAAGCTACCGGCCCAATTGGTCGCCTTCGAGCGTTTGACCGAACAACACGTCGATAATGCCGCTAAACCGATTCCAATCGGGATTTCCGAAAAACCGATGCGGCCGCAACTGAACGGCAAATCGTTTACGATGGATCATGTGTTCGATTTTGAGAAAGTCAAGCTGGGTTCGATCAAAAAAATCAAAATCTTTCATGATCATGGCCCTGGCGGCGGTCAGCACGGCGATGCCAAAATGGAGCACGATCCTAAACCGAAAGCAGATTCGGCAATGCAGATGAAGCATGGCACCGATAAACAAGAAGGAGAGTCGATGCAAGGCGGTCATGGCCGCGGCGGCATGGGTAAGATGGGAGGCATGCGCCATGGCGGCGGTATGGGCATGATGGGCGGTATGCAACATGACGGCGATGCACAACAAGCCGATCATGAAGGCGGAATGGGCATGGGTCGCGGTATGCGTGGGATGCAGCACGGTGGCGATACCGACATGCAAATGGGCGGTGGTATGGAAGAGGGAGAAGGTATGGGTATGATGGGCGGCATGAATCTATCGATGGCGCATCCGATTCATTTACACGGTCAACAATACCAAATTCTATCGAGAAAAATCGGTCCGATGGGTTCGAAGGGTTATGAGACCGTCAAAGACGGTTTCATCGATAGCGGTTGGAAGGATACCGTCTTGGTCATGCCTGGCGAAGAAGTGGAAATTGCCAAGCCCTTCCAAGATTTTAAAGGCCTGTTCTTATACCACTGTCATAATCTGGAGCATGAAAACTTGGGCATGATGCGGCAGTTCTTGGTTGAATAGACTGGGCTGCCGGATTAACCAAGATCCGGCATGATTTTTACGGTATTCATTTTCCCCTTGTCGAAGACGCTTACATGGATGTAAGCGGTAGACTGCGTCGGGAACCGGCAGTCGAGGTGGCGTATTAACTCGAAGGGCTAACGAATTCATACAATTCCAATTTAATTCCACTATGCAGTTTCTGACCAGTTTAGTTTTATTTCGCACCCGGTATTGGGTTGCTTTGTATTTTACGGCCGCCTTGCTCGGTGCCCTGATCGGCTTTTTCTTTTTATATCCGATCAACGAATTCGTTTATTACTTCGAACACGAACGCTACCGGCCCGATGCAGCGAATGTGATTCGATATGTGACCGGTGAAGTGATGAATTCGCTGAGGGGCAAGACTCCGATGAAAACAACTTTTTATGCTTTCGTCGGCGCAAGTTTAGGCTGCATTACCGCGTTGCTTTACAATGTCATGCATCGGCGCTGGCTGCAAATTCAACAGCTTACGCATGAGTTGGACAAGGATTTAGAGGCGCTGATCAAACAGGGAGAAAATCCGCATTTGGAATTTAAATCGTCATTGCGCTGGGACATCGTTGAAAATCGGGTTAATCGCGCGCTCGAGGGCGTCGTGATCAAGACCTTAGCCGGCTTTATGAACGGACAAGGCGGCACATTATTGATCGGGGTATCCGACGAGGGCGAAATCCTGGGATTAAACCAGGATTATCAAACGTTGAAAAAACCCGGCCGTGACGGATATGAGCAGCTGATCATGACCATGATCGCGTCGAATATGGGCGCCGATATCTGTCAATTCGTACGGGTCGTCTATCATGATCTCGACGGACTGGATATTTGCCGCTTGATCGTGCTCCCGTCAACACGCCCGGTCTTCATTCAACAAGGTAACAACCCGAAGCTTTATTTGAGAACCGGCGGCGGAACACGAGAGCTCAATGTGCAGGAAGCAATGGATTATATGAAGGTCCGCTGGCATAAATAGCCGGTATACCCGATTCCCAAAATCCCGTTTTCCAATAACTGTTACTCTCGGAGATTGATGCTGAAAAGGCTTTCACGTTTTTTCAGAAACCACGGCCTGTGGTATGGTCAATTCTTAGCAATACCGGCTTAAAAAATTGGGGTATTCTGAATCCGGTGTTGAAAAGTTAACGTTTGGCCGTGTCAAAAATTTCATTGATTGTTGACGCCAATAAAAAACCAACTTTTAACCGAACCTTGTCGAATGTTGAAGTACTGTATAACTGACATTCGAACCGACAATTTTTCGAGAAGACCACAGGCGACATCCGGCCACTTTGCGACATTTAAAGATTTTAGCGTATGACGGCAGTAATTACGAAAGCAATCGCTTAACGTAGAGTTAACCGGGCGCGGCTCACCAAAGCTTGAAAATTGATAAAGTGGCAAATGGCCTCGCCCGGTTAAGCGTTTTGTTGGACCGATTTTTTTTTGCATTTATCGTAAACAAACTCAGGATCGAGGTCGGCTCCAGACTCCCATTCAATGGTGTCAAAAACAACTCTAACTTTTTCAAATGATTTGCAATCTTTAAGACGATTAAAAATTCCAAAACCCAAGTATGGCTTCATATCTAACACGCCGCTTTCGCCGTTACTAAAGGTGATATCAAGCATGAAATCATCTCTGGGGACAACATCTGTTACTGATGGATACATTTTATTCCCTCCTATTGTAATGGTTGAATTTTGAACGGTTCCTCACCATTCATAACCAAATTCCAGTCATTCATAAGTTCTTCTTGATGTATTTCAGCCCATGCTAAGACAAGCTTTATTTGCCTCCTCGGCAAATTTCCCTCAATCAGTTCACATGTGCGTATGTCTACCGTAGCTGTATATTCAGCATAGTAGACATGAAAGTGCGGTGGCGGATGTTCACCAGGCGCAAAGTACATGCGGATGATAATTCCATAAAACGTCGATATTGTTGGCAAGACAATCCCCTGTTTAACATCTTTCATCCGGCGGGACCGCTGGAGAGTTCCGCCTTATGAGGGTTTTGATTTCACTCTGCCCCGATTATCTTGCGACCCCGATTATCTGATGGAGTTTCACTCTTTATTTACAAAAATAAAAATATAAAAATGCCGCCAAAAAATTCATTTGGCAGTGGCTTTTCCCTCGACAGTCATTAACATTGGTCACGGAAACGCAAGAACGTAAGCGCTATCATATCCATGAGTTTGTGGTACAGAAAGCGATCAAGCGTGCAGTAAATGATGCTAAATTGACCAAACGGGCAACCGCCCATACTTTGCGGCATTCCTTCGCCAGCCATTTATTAGAATCCAATTATGACATTCGCACTATTCAGGAATTGCTAGACCACAGCGATATCAGAACCACGATGATTTATACCCATATAGTACAAAGCAGAACACTCAAGCAAGCAAAAAGTCCATTGGATTTTGATACAGAATAAGTTGTCTTATTTTTCGATCATAAAGTGACTGCTTTTATTCGCTTTTCTGCCATTAAGAAATTAGTATTCTATGACGGCTTTGGGTCGTTTTAGTCTATTTCGATTCAAACCCAAAATGACATTGGTGACTGGCTGCTATTGAGAAGTTCGGCATTTGCCGTGAAAACAATTTGGTTTTTTAAGGACAATTGAAAAGCCGGTATCTAAGGAGAGTCACTTTTTGCCATAGGTGTTATCGTGGTCAGGGGCAATGGTTAGAAGACGAATGAAATCGCCATCACAATAAGCGGTAGCCCTTCTGGCTTGGGTGATCCGCAACGAATAAATTGCATCAATCCCCGTCGGGGGGTTGACACTAATGATCTTTTCCCACTTTATGCCGCTGTCTCGATAAACTTGATTCCAGGTCATTTGCCGTATTTTGTTGAGAGAGTCTAAGGCAGCGTGTCTTTCCGGCTTTTGCAGCATAAATAAGTTTTTTTGAAAAACAGGGTTGTTAAGATCAAGCCTGACCAGTTTATCTTGGTCATTCTTCGCCACTTAATTTCTCCAGCATGCTATCCAAATTACTTTCAGCGGGTTTATTGGTTTGCGCCCAAGACAAGGCATTTTGCAAGTCTGTAGCCGCTTTTGGTTGGTGTAACCAGCTTTCGTTGTCAGGGATGATAGTTGCCGTGCGTATTAGCCATACCCCCGGCTCTTGCTCCTCCACTAGCACTTGTCGGCCAGCGTAATGCTTCCCAAGTGAGATTTGCCCATTTGCGCCAATGACTTTGACACTAGGTTGTGTAGTTGCTCTCGACATTGCAACCTCCTTAATAATATAAGAAGGCACTATAGCACCAACATGGAAAAATTAATAGCTCCCGACAAGGGGGAAAATATTCGATAAAAACCTAAGCGAAGATAACCGGGGATGTAAGCGAATTTTTAGCAATTTCAATAAACTATGATAAATAATAAACGTATTCGCCATGCCGGACTATGGCTCATATCAACCATTTTTGAAAGATCGGCCAACACCCTCCGGTCGGGGTAGCAATCTAGATTTAATAGTTAAGGCATTCTGCGACCCAGTCGACTGTCCGGTATTCGGCCAGCAATTCCCAATTTGGAGATCAAAAAGGGTGCGGGGTATGCTTGGCGAGGATGTCGGCAGCAGGGCAGGTTTTTGCTCCTCGGCAATTGCTGAGTTACATGGATGTAATGAATGCAGAAAATGCAGGAGCATTTTTCTGTCCTGCATTGCCCTACTACACGCCATCCTTGGCGTTCGAGCTGCCGCCAAGCCCCCATGGATGGGTTTACGGCGTTCCTCGACAGGCATACCCCACACCCTAAAATCGGCGAAACTGCTCAAACTGGGAATTGCTGGAGTATGTGGTGGTGGATGCACTTTTGGCGCAAAGTTCATGCGCATAATTATGCCATAGAAGCGATGGGTATTTTGCTTGTCAATACCTGATACCAAATACCCGAAAGGGAAATACCAATAAATCAGCTCTTTTTTTGCCTAGGCTTCAATACGCCTTCGCAATCGATACTGACTCGGAAAACACTCTCTCCCAAATGTAACGCTGTTAGTGCGCCGCCCCAGAGACAGCCGGTGTCGATGCAATAACAATTGTTGCCTCGATAGTAACCGAGCGAGGACCAATGTCCGAATACGATGCGCAGGTCGGCGTTTTTACGGTTGGCAATTTCAAACCAAGGTTTTAAATTCTTAGACTGGGTTCCAGGCGGCCCGTTATGAATAAAATCGAGTTTGCCGTTATCATCGCAATAGCGCATGCGCGTAAAACAATTGATAATAAAACGTAGCCGCTCGACGCCTTTTAATTGAGGCGACCATAGGTTCGGTTTGTTGCCGTACATGTCTTTGAGAAAATCGGCATAATTGGAATCTTGTAGTGCATTTTCCGCCAGAGCGGCCATTTCGCGGGTCGTGTCGAAATCCCATTGCGGGGGCAGGCCGGCATGCACGAGACAAAAGTCGTCATTGTAGTGAAACAGCGGCCGATGTCTGAGCCAATCGAGCAGTTCGTCTCGGTCCGGCGCCTCGAGGATTTCGCTCAGCGAGTCTTTTTTGCGCTCGGATCTAATCGAACAAGCCGTAGCGAGCAAGTGTAAATCATGATTGCCCAGTACGGTCACGGCCGAGGAACCAAGCGATCTTACGAAACGTAGGGTTTCCAGCGATTTCGGCCCGCGGTTGACCAAGTCGCCCGCAAACCAGATTTGGTCGGAGCGTTCATTGAATCGGAGTGCATCCAATAGTCTAAGCAAATCGTCGTAGCAACCTTGAATATCGCCAATCGCATAAATGGACATGGTCAGTGTAAGGTTCTAGGAATCGACAGCGTGAACTTAGGGATATAAGCTTCAAAATCCTCGCCGTCATCGGAGCGCATCGAATATTTGCCTTGCATCACGCCTACCGGCGTTTCGATCATTGCGCCGCTGGTATAACGAAATGATTCGCCGGGTTTGAGATAGGGTTGTTCGCCGATGACGCCTTCGCCCGTAACCTCTTGTACTTTGCCGTTGGCATCGGTAATCAACCAATGCCGAGTCAATAATTTCGCCGGAATCATGCCGGCATTGGTGATCGTAATCGTATAGGCGAAGACGTAACGTCCTTCTTCCGGGTATGATTGCGTTTCGATGAAATGAGGGGTAGCCTCGATCATGATTTTATTTTTTGTGCTCATCGACGATGGTATAAATTATGAATGCTAAATTGATTAGTATTTCAACTTAACTCGGTTTTAAACGCAAGCAACTATTCAACATGAGATTCGACAGAGCGTTTACTATTCTATTGCTTTTGTTGCCATTGAACGTTTACGCGGCAAGTGCCGTTGATTTGTTTTCCGCCTCGGTCGGCGGTAATCAAGCCCGAGTCGAAGCGCTTCTGGCTCAAGGCCTCAATGTTAATAGCGCAACTCCCGGCGGGCGCACCGCATTGATGGGCGCGAGTTTCGGCGGTAATGCGCGGATTGCGCAAACTCTCTTGGCTTACGGCGCCGATGTGAATATGGCCGATAATACCGGGACGACGGCGTTGATGGATGCATTGATGTTCAGTCATGAAAATATCGTTAACTTGTTGATAACGGCAGGCGCCGATGTCAATGCCAAAGACAATCAAAATATAACGGTATTGGGTCGAGCGAAAAAAGTCGGTAATGAGCGCATCATCAAAATCCTCGAGCAAGCAGGCGCTCAGGAAGCACCGGAAGTCGAAGAAACGGAGCCTGTGGAGGAAGAAGGCGAAGCCCCTGCGGAAGAACAAGAAAAGCCTGAAGAATAGAGAGGGGAATCGAGATTTTCGTAAGCAATTAAAGCTATACTTCCCTACTAAGGATTTGGTCGTAAATAACTTCCGGGAGGGTTCGGTTGCTCGATTGGCAGGTGTCGGCGGCAGGGCAGATTTTTGCTCCTGCAAAATCTGCATTCATGCCATCCTTGGCAATCAGTCGCCGCCGTCAAGCCTACAAGGACGTATTCACGGCGTCCTGCCAAGCGAGTTACCGAACCCTCAACAAAGCTCATAATTCCAGGGCGTTATTTATCACGAAATCCTAATTCCAAAATCTAAAGGAGCGCGGCATGACCAAAATCCCCGTTAAATCGCCTGTTGTCGAACTGGATGGCGACGAAATGACCCGAATCATTTGGCATTTCATCAAGCAAGAATTGATTCTGCCCTACCTGGACCTGACGATCGATTATTACGATTTGAGTATTCAACAACGCGATGCGACCGACGATCAAATTACAATCGATGCCGCTCATGCCATTAAAAAGCATGGCGTAGGTATTAAATGCGCAACGATTACGCCGGACGAAGGGCGTGTCGAAGAATTCAATCTGAAGAAAATGTATAAATCGCCGAACGGGACGATACGGAATATTCTCGACGGCACCGTGTTCCGAGAGCCGATCATTTGCCGAAACGTACCCCGGTTGGTCCCGAATTGGACGCAACCGATCTGCATCGGCCGTCACGCCTTCGGCGATCAATACCGAGCGACCGATTTTTTAACGAAAGGCAAAGGTACGCTGCGTATAAGCTTTACCCCGGATGACGGCGGCGAAGTTCAGGATTTCGAAGTCTATCATTTCGAAGGCGACGGCGTGGCCTTGGCGATGTACAACACCGACGAGTCGATCGCGGGATTCGCGCGCAGTTGCTTCAATGTCGCATTGGATCGCGGTTGGCCGCTGTACTTGTCGACCAAGAACACGATTCTGAAAAAATACGACGGCCGCTTCAAGGATATATTCGAAGCGGTCTATCAGGCCGAATACAAGGACCGTTTCGCCGAGCAAGGCATAACTTACGAACATAAATTGATCGACGACATGGTCGCTTCGGCATTGAAATGGAACGGCGCATTTGTCTGGGCCTGCAAGAATTACGACGGCGACGTGCAATCCGATACGGTCGCGCAAGGTTTCGGTTCGTTGGGACTAATGACTTCGACCCTAGTGACGCCAGACGGTCAAACCATGGAGGCCGAAGCTGCTCACGGCACCGTCACGCGGCATTACCGCATGCACCAACAAGGCAAGAAGACCTCGACCAATCCAATCGCATCGATTTTCGCCTGGACGCGGGGCCTTGCGTTTCGCGGCAAGTTGGATAGCAATCAGGCCTTGATCGATTTTTGCGACACGCTTGAGAAAGTTTGCGTCGAAACCGTCGAAGCAGGGCAAATGACCAAAGACCTGGCCTTGTGTATTCACGGAGACGACCTGAACGACTCGCATTATTTAACTACCGAAGACTTTTTAAACGTGTTGCGAACGAATCTGGAGCAGCGCCTGACAACATGAGTCGATCGGCACTCATTAGCCTTGCGGTGATGGGCGTTATCGTCGGCGCTTATTATTACGCGAAACGGCCCAAGCCGGTCGAAGTCGAGGTTTATGTTTTGACCGACGGAGAGGTCAAGGCGACCGTGTCGAATACCCGTGTCGGCACCGTCAAGGCTTGCCGTAGATCCTATTTGGCTCCGGCTACCGGCGGCCAGGTGGCGGCATTGCATGTCGCGGAAGGCGATGGCGTCAAAAGAAATCAATTGTTGCTCGAAATCTGGAACGACGATTTGAAGGCGCAAGTCGAGCTTCAATCGGCACAAATCAAAGTCAATCGAGCCAATGCCGAACAAATTTGCGAGCTCGCCGCAGGCGCCGGACGAGAGGCCGACCGACTGGTTAAATTGCAAAAAAGCAAACAATTCGTTTCGGTCGATATGGTTGACAAGGCCGTGACTCAGGCCAAGGCGCAACAAGCCAGTTGTCGGTCTGCCCGCACTAACGTCGAGGTCGGTATTGCGAATTTGAATGTCGCCAAGGCCGCCGTCGAACGCACGATGATACGCGCGCCGTTCGACGGTGTCGTCGCCGAAGTCAACGCCGAAGTGGGCGAATTCGTCACGCCGTCGCCGCCCGGCATTCTCACATTGCCGCCGATCGATTTGCTGGATCTCAGTTGTTTGTTTGTCTCGGCGCCGATCGATGAAGTCGATGCCGCACAGATCAGAACCGGGATGCAGGCTTGCGTGTCGCTCGATGCGTTTAGCGGAGAGCGTTGTTCCGGCAAAGTATCGCGCATCGCACCTTATGTCTTGGAAAAGGAAAAACAGGCGCGCACCGTCGAAATCGAAGTCATATTAACGGACCCGAAGGACCTTGAAGGTTTGATGCCCGGTTACAGCGCCGATGTCGAAGTATTGTTGGCGCGCAAGGACAGCGCCTTGAGACTGCCTGCCGAAGCGATTCTAGGTACCGAGCGGGTTCTGTTGATCGGAGCCGACGGCGTTCTTGAAGAGCGCCGCTTCGAACCGGGCTTGGCGAATTGGAATTTTACCGAAGTCGTGTCGGGGCTCGACAAGGGCGATCGGGTCGTGTTCTCGGTAGGCCAGGAAGGCATCGAGGCAGGCGTTGCGGTGCGCGAAAAGTAATGATTCGCCTGGAAGACATTCACCGGTATTTTCAAGTCGGGGAACAGTCGGTGCATGCCCTCGACGATATCGATCTGACCATTGCGCACGGCGAATATCTATCGGTGATGGGGCCGTCGGGTTCCGGAAAGTCGACTTTATTGAATGTGATCGCGCTGCTGGATCAGCCTAGTTCCGGGCACTATTTTTTAAATGACCGGGATATTACACAGTACAGTGATGACGAATTGGCCAAGGTGCGCCGCGAAAATATCGGCTTCGTGTTCCAATTTTTTCATTTGATCCCTCGCCTGACCGCCGCCGAAAATGTCGAAATGCCGATGATGCTGGCCGGAATCGACCGCAAGGAACGGCAACAGCGAATCGAAACAGCCTTGAAGCAAGTCGGTTTATCCGATCGAGCCGGCCATAGGCCCGATCAATTATCCGGCGGCCAGTTGCAGCGCGTCGCGATCGCCCGAGCGATGATCATGAATCCCGGTATTCTGCTAGCCGACGAGCCGACCGGCAATCTCGACAGCAAATCGGGCGCCGAAATCATCGATCTATTGGAGCGTCTTAACGAGCAAGGCGTGACCTTGGTGGTGATCACGCACGACCCGTCGATCGGCGAGCGGGCCAAACGCAAGATTCGTATCGTGGACGGCAAAATCGAAGCTGAAACATGAATCGTGACTTTATCGGGTCATATCATTCCGGAACCAGCCAATCGACAGACCAAGTCCCCATACCATCCGTAAGCCTATCGTTCAGCCAAGGCATTAATTCCCGGGCCTGGCTTTCCAATTGCCAAGGCGGATTGATGAACAACAAGCCCGATCCGGTCATGCCCAATTCTTCGCTGTCCGGAAGAATACAGTGTTCGATTCGCAATTGTTTTTTGATACCGGTCTCGACGAGTGCGGCCATTAGATTATCGACTGTTTCTCGGCGAATCACGGGATACCAAAGACAATACACACCGATGGCGAAACGTCGGTACGCTTTTGCGAGCGTGTCAACCACACTGCTGTAATCCTCCTTCACTTCATAACTCGGGTCGATAAAAATCAATCCTCTTTTTTGTGGAGGCGGCAGTTTTTTTAATAGATTTTTTAAGCCGTCCTCTTGGGCAACGCTGATTTGCCGGCCGTTACGGTAGCGTTCTTGCAAGACCGCAAAATCGCTACCGTGCAGTTCGCTAAGTTGCATTCTGTCCTGAGAGCGCATCAACGCACGGACAAATTCCGGCGACCCGGGATAATGGCTTAGTTTACTATTGGTGTTTAACGAGCGAATTCCAGCGAAATAACTATCGAGCAAAGGGTGAAAGGTTTGGCTGGGATATAGGCGACCGATGCCTTGCCGGTATTCGCCGGTTTTTTCGGCAAAGGGCGACTGCAAAGAATAGGCCCCGGCGCCGGCATGTGTGTCGATATAAACGAAGGGTTTGTCTTTTTTCTTGAGTTCGATGATCGTCAAACAAAGCAGGCTGTGTTTGAGTACATCCGCGAAATTGCCGGCATGAAATCCGTGACGGTAGCTGAGCATGATTTTGGCTTCGCACTAGAAATTTTAATAAGGCGGGAATGCATGCCGATATTGCCTCGGCAGCCACGGTATGGGTTCCCACGGAGGGCCGTGGGAACCAGAAAAATAGATTCGGCGCCATCCCTGGCAGCCGGATTCCGGCGATCCCTACCGGACTGTCGCGTCCCCTGTTGACTGCGACGTCAATGAGCCGGACAGAGTGCTGTTTTAGACCGCTATAAAGCGTCCGACACTTGGCGGTGATAATAAGGCCATGTTTTGACATGCAAATGCTTGCGGATTGGCGTTTTGATAACCGATACGCATAATGCAATCGAAAACAGACACCAAACAGCGGCATATTCGTTCGGGTCGGTCGTGGTCAGATCGGAAACGAACGGACCGATTAAATAATGGAATCCGACAAAACGCCAAGATCCGTAAAGTAGCGGCAGATAGAAAGACACCAAAATATAAGTAAAAGCATGCAACCCCCAATCGAAACCGAATAACCAGCTTTGCGGTTCGGACATCAGGCCGTTCAATGGCATTTGCCAAGCGATATGCCAATCGCCGGATACCGAACAGGTCGCCGGTCCGCAAAAACCTTCGACACCGATTTGGCATGATCCTGCCCAATCGAAAGGAAACATTTTAACCAACATTGCCAACGATCCCATCGCGCAAATCGTATAAACAGTCGTACGAATTTTTAATTTGACGCTTTCCGGAATGAAATACATTGCGACCATATTGACGAAAAATGGCTGAAAAGCGATGTGAACATAACCGAAAAGCGTCAATATCTGATTATTCGGATTGTCGCATAGATTGATGTAAACGTAGGTTGCCGCTTGCAGGAGTTCCATCAGTGCAAAATACACCAAGGGAATCCACAATTCGTTCGATTCGCCTTTCCTGGCGACATAAACCGCCGTCGACAGCCCTGCAGCCGCCAAAACGGTCGATGCTTCTCCACTCCAACACATAATTCCTATCCTCATTTGTTATAGTTATAGAGATCCCGGTTTTAGCGGGCCTTTTTAGTACTATTTTATAATTTTATTGTTTCGACTGAATTCGGGTAATTCATTAGAAGCCGAAACCGTGCGCGTGATTATATTACAAAGCTTCCGGTTTATTGATTTCATTCGTAAAAAATTTAGTCTCGATTAAATCCGGGCACGAGACTGCAAAAGGCAAGAAATACGTCTAAACTTTAGAAAAATATTGAGTCAGTGGTGAACGGTTAGCCGTTAGCAGGGAGTAGACTTTATTTGACTATGGATACAATTGCTTTCTAAATACCGCTAACTGCAACGGGAACGCATCAATCAACCGCTTATGACATCTTTAAAAATAGAAGACTTATCGATTTTACTGGTCGAACCATCCTCAACGCAGCTTAAAGTCATTATCAAACATCTTAAGGAAGAAGGGATTGCCAGTATTGAAGGGGCGGATTCGGGTAATTCGGCTTTGATGATATTGTCCGATTATAAGCCCGATTTAATCATTAGTAGTATGTATTTGCCGGACATGACGGCTGCCGAAATGATTGTCAAAATCAAAGCCAATCAAGAACTAAACGACGTCCCGTTTATGTTGATATCCAGCGAGACTCGGTTTTCGGCATTAGACCCGATCCGGCAGGCCGGCGTCGTGGCGATCTTGCCCAAGCCCTTCGATCATGACAATTTGCGAAGAGCCCTGCGCTCGACGATCGAATTCATCGAACCGGAAGAACTCGAGTTGGATAATTATGCGATCGAAGCCTTGCGCGTCTTGGTGGTCGACGACAGTTCGATGGCGCGTAAGCATATCGTTCGGGTATTGAATAACATGGGCATCACTCAGATTACCACGGCCAATGACGGTAAGGCGGCGGCCGAGCTATTTCAAGCGACCGGCGAAGCCTTCGATTTAATCGTGACCGATTACAACATGCCGGAAATGGACGGACGAGAGCTGATTAGCCACATCCGCAACGACCGGCAAAATACCTTCATACCGATTCTCATGGTGACCAGCGAATCGAACGAAACCCGCTTGGATCAAGTTCAGCAAGCCGGCGTATCGGCGATTTGCGACAAACCCTTCGAGCCGCAAAACGTTAAAGAAATCTTATTCCGGGTGCTGAACGGCTAACACTTCTTAATTTTTGCACAATTTCCGGCGACAATGAGCTATCGCTTAATGGGTAAAGCTTGTGCGCCAGTCTATACCCATCGCAGATCAAAATTCGGCACCAGGGTGTCCGCCAAAGGACGCCGTGAATACATCCCTGTAGGCTCTATGCCAGCTCCATGCTGGCAAAGCCTTTGCCGCACACCCTGGCGCCTCCTCAGGCACTGCCGAAATTTGAAGTGCGAAAGGTATATATACTTCGCGCGGCCACATTTGCTGTTTTCTAACGCGCTCTTTTGTTCGATAGCGGCGTTACGAAAACAGTTACATAGCTTGCTATGCGCCTGTTTTCGCGCCTTGCTCTCGAACAAAATAGCATTGCCATAAAAGCCGCAAACATGAACGCACGAAGTATACGTGTCAAATTATTCCTGACTTTCCTGCTCACCACGCTGCTTTTGGTTTCGGGTATGTATGTGTTTATGCGCTGGTCTTTGGATCGGGGTTTTAACGAATTCATCAAATCGAGACAGCAGGAGCGCGTATCGGCGCTGATCGAAACGCTTAGCGATTATTATGCTCAAGAACACGATTGGGAAAAGTTGGCTGCTAATAAACAATTATGGATTCAGTTATTGTGGCAGTCCGATCAGCGCCGCCATCGTCCGCCGCCTAGTTTGATAGAGCAGGCGCAAAGCGAACCGTCGGGCTATTGGCCTCCGGCTATGCCGGAAAATTCGATGAGCCGGCGTTATACGCCTTTGCAACTGCGCGTTATGCTGTTGCGCGCAGATCGAACGATCATATACGGACGTGCCGATGCAGTAGAGAAACTGGAGGAACTAGAGCCTATCCATTACCAAGACGGTATTGTCGGATATTTGGGAATTTTGCCGGGTAAAACGCCGAGCCAACCCGGCGAATTGCGATTTATCGAGGGTCAGGCCAAGGCCTTCGTCTGGATTGCCTTATTGATGATATTGTTGTCCGCCTTTCTGGCTTGGTTATTGGCTTACATACTGGGAAGGCCGCTAAAGCGGATCACCACGGCGGCGAAAGCGCTTGCTATCGGTCGATACGATGTAAGGCTTCCTGTCGAATCCTCTGACGAACTCGGCGATTTGGCGCGCGATTTTAACGAATTGGCAACGGCGTTGGAACGGTCCGAACAATCGAAACGGCGCTGGGTCGCCGATATTTCCCATGAGTTGCGTACGCCTTTGGCGGTGCTGCATGGAGAATTGGAGGCCTTGCAAGACGGAATCCGCCCACTGACAGCCGAAGCGGTCGATTCGCTGCTTGGCGATGTCATGAGACTGAATCGTTTGACGGAGGATCTTTATCAATTGGCGCTTTCGGACCAGGGGGCGTTAAGCTATCGCAAGCAAACGCTCGACCCGATGACAGTGTTGCAGGAGGATGTCACCGCCTTATCGCCGGAATTCGATAACCGGCAAATCCGCTTGGAGTTGCTGAATCGTCTGACCAAAGCCGTGCGCATTCATGCCGACCCGGACCGATTGTCGCAACTATTCCGCAACCTATTGAGCAACAGCGCCAAGTATACCGATACCGACGGTTGCTTGAAGATCTTCGTCATGAAAAAAAGCGGTTCGTTGCTGATCGAATTCGCCGACAGCGCGCCCGGCGTACCTGAACAGGAAATAGGGCATTTATTCGATCGCTTTTATCGAGTCGAAAGTTCCCGCAGCCGACATCATGGCGGCGCAGGACTAGGCCTTGCCATTTGCGCGAATATCGTCCATGCGCACAACGGTACGATTACAGCCGGGAAATCAAAATTGGGCGGGCTTAACATCCGTATTGCGCTACCGTTATTATCTTAAGAAAGTTTCATCCTATCGTTCATGAAAGCGCGGCAATCACCCCGGCAAATGAAAGTACGAGGCGTGGGGAGGGCGCGGTCGCTCGCCCGACAGGACACCGTGAATACGTCCATGTAGGCTCGATGGCGGCTATCCTGCCGCCAACGCCTGTCGATCGAGCAACCGCCCCCTTTCCGGAACCGGTATTTTCTCTGCCGAGTTTCAACTATCGAAAAATTAGATAAAGAGCCAAAATCTACGAACTTTCACAGTAAAATCGGCAGTTTAACCATGAAGCACATGAAGTTCATTAAATTACTCAAGAAGTTGTCTGAGTATCCCCGCTAACCTACCGGGTGAGCGAAAGTTTTATACGAACGCGTAGCAAGTTATCGAGTTAGCTTCTTCTTATTCTTCATGATCTTCATGGTGAAATGTTTTTTCTACTCCCTTTATACTCAAAAAATGGCTAACTTTATTCTTAGACGGTTTTTCGATCAAAGGAAGTAGGCTCATCCACGGTCTCCATTGCGGCTAATAATGGGAGACTTTTGATCCGAGGAATATTTTATGAACCGTATCTTGATTGTCGAAGACGAACTCAAATTAGCTCGTCTGGAGGCGGATTATTTACATAATGCCGGTTATGCAACCGATTGCCTCGATGACGGTCTTAAAGTAGTGCCGTGGTTGAAACAAAATCCGGTCGATTTGATTTTGCTGGATTTGATGCTGCCGGGAAAAGACGGTTTGGATATTTGCCGCGAAATACGGGGCTTCAGTTCAGTACCGATCATTATCGTGACCGCACGTATCGAAGAAGTCGACAGGTTGCTGGGCTTAGAATTAGGCGCGGATGATTATATTTGTAAACCGTTTAGTCCGCGCGAAATGGTTGCTCGCGTCAAAGCAGTCTTGCGCAGGCTGCAGCCGCAAAAGGTAAGCGGCAGGGAAGGTCCGATATCGCTGATGTCGGAAAGTTTTCGAGTCCGGGCGGGGCATAGGGAAACCGAATTGACTGCGGTGGAATTTCAATTATTGCAGGCCTTATACGATCAACCCGGACGAATTTTTTCGCGTTCTAAATTAATGGATTTGATCTATCAGGACCAACGCATCGTTTCCGATCGGACGATCGATAGCCATATCAAGAAATTGCGCAAGAAATTGTCGGACTTGTTACCGGGACAGGAATTAGTCCACTCGGTTTACGGTGCCGGTTACCGTTACGAACCGCAATCGAACGAGGGCTAACGGTGAGCAGTAGACCTAACTCGACAATTTACCCCTGAAACACATGAAGTTCACTAATTCTTTCAACGGTTTGCTATAAAGCTATGAATATCCTTTACTGTGAAAGTTCGTAGGTTGAGACTCTTTATCTAATTTTTCGATATGCAACACAATGCCGGTTTCGAAGAGGGTGCGGTTGCTCGATCGGCAGGCGTCGGCGGCAGGGTAGATTTTTGCTCCTGCAAAAGAAGTCAGCCGAAATGTTTAGGGCAAACCGAAACGTTGGGGACGGGTTAAATAACCCGTCCCGCAGAAGTGGCTACGACTGGTCACTGCTCGGACAGTTGGCTTCGGCAAGCTGAAGCATCTTGCTAATCAGGCAAAAACTTGAGCTAACTTCATGCCCTTCATGGAGGAATGCTTTTTTATAGAAAGCTTTGAGTTTCAACCGTTGTCATACACTTTCACAATCTTTCCACAATTGCTGCAAATTGTTTACGCATTTGGCGTTTATATTAATTATCAAGAACGGAGATAAACCGTTCTTTTATTACTAACCCCAAGAGGATAAGATCATGAACAAAAAAATCATCGCAATCGCAATCGCATTGGCACTTCCGTTGACTGCAGCCGCATTCCCTCCCGGCGGCGGAAAAGGCGATATGGAAGGCCGTCATGGACAAAGAATAGAGCGCTTAGCCAAGGATTTGGACTTGACTGAAGAGCAACGCACTCAGCTGGAATCCATTTTCAAGGAACAGCATGAAAAATACCGAGCGATACACGAAGAAACCCGCGGCCGCATGCAGGAAGTGCTGAATGAAGAACAAATGCAAAAAATGGAAGCGTTAAAACAGCAGCGTAATGAAACATGGCAGGAAAAACGTCAGGAAAAACGTCAAGAGAGACGCCAGGAAAGACAGGAAAGGAAATCCGGCAAAACTGTCGACGCACAATAAGCGCAACGACTTGATCTTCTAAGCGATAAACAAAGAGTACGGCTGAGAAGGCAAGTATCGGTAGACAAAATACAACCGCAAGCCAGGGACGGATAGCGGTTTCGCTCGGTACCACCGGGAGATCGTTATGAAAAGTCTAACAAAAATAGTCGTCTTGGCCATGAGTGCGATGCTGTTGATGAATAGCGCCGTCTATGCTCAAGATCACCGGCCTCGTTCGAGTCGGCACAGTTATTCGAAACAACGGACTGCGCCGCCGCAAGCGCCGCGAACACGCATATATGCGACGCCTCGGCAACACTACACGCCATCTCCGCCCTATCCGCATTATTATAAACCCGGTCACCGGACTAGACCTTTGCCTCGCGGCGCATCGAGGATAGTGATCGACCGTTCGAGCTACTATTTTTATGATGGCTTTTATTATCAGCCGTTTCAATCAGGCTATATCATCGTCGATGCGCCGATCGGCGCGATCATCGCCACATTGCCGAGACTGCATCATCAAATGATTTGGCGAGGCTCACCTTATTTTGTCGTAGGCAATACGTTTTATCGTAGGCACCCGAGAGGCTACATCGTCGTCAATAATCCAGGCATTGTGCTTTGGCGATAAACCCAAATTGGCTTCCCAATTAAGGTGGGACAAAAGCACTAAGGATTAACCGTTCGCCCTGAGCGCAGCCGAAGGGCTCACCAAGAACGGATTAACCTTAAACTGTCCCGCGTTAAGTGAGTAGCCCCTAAATTCAATTAGAAAGAACACGGAGGGCGTAAAAATTAAAGTTCGCCCTCCCTTCGTGTTCTTAGTGGCCGATTTCAGTGAGAGGCTTATGGAGCGTTATCTACAAGCATCGCCAAGGGCTGCCTCATCGATATAAACATCGACGCCGGCGTCCGGTCTGATTAATGCGACCGGCAATACTTCTCCTTGACGCCATTGCTTGACGGCTTCTTGTTTGCCGGCCCCGGTCACTAAAAACAACACCTGCAGGCTATTGCTGAGGGCTTTGGAGCTCAAAGAAATTCTTTCCGGCGGCGGCTTCGGCGAATTAAACACGGCATGCACCGTCTCATCGCTTGAATGAACATGGCCTGGAAATAAGCTCGCGGTATGTCCGTCTTCGCCCATACCTAACAAGACCATATCGAATCGGCCGACCTGTTCGATCGTCGGGCGGTAGGCTTCGGCCGCTTTTTCCGGGCCGAGTTCGGCCGGCATCGTATGGATTTGCCCGGAAGGAATAGAAACCTTATCCAAAAATACCGAGCCAGCCATGCGGCTATTGCGGTCGGCATGATCGACAGGCAAACAGCGCTCGTCTCCATAATAGATATGCCAGTTGTTCCAATCGGCCGAGCTTTCGGCTAACAATTGATAAACCTTTTCGGGCGTGCTTCCACCCGCTAAGACTAATTTGAAGGCACCTCTCGCCGCGATGGCTTGTTCGGAGGCGGCAAGGATTTGCTGTGCAGCGGACGCGGCGACCTTGTCCGCTGTCGCAAACGAATGCCAATGGATTTTTTGCATGGTTTTAAGTCCTCTCGGTGGGTAATGGGTAGTAAGGCATTAATCTTAATTCGGCAGTCAGCCCACGAAATAAACGAAAGTAATCATGCAGTTACATAAATCTGTTAAATTACCCTTTGGGTGAGCAACTTGAAAAACATAACTATTTGGATATTTTCGTGATTTTCGTGGACAAAATGCTTTTTCTAAAATTAATCCAATGAACATGAAGAAACCCCTTCATCTCGATTTCTCTTCAATTACGGCTTTTCCGGGTTGCTTTAATCGAAGAACAATTGTATCAGTTCTTCGGTACTCGTTTCTTGAGTCCACGTTCTTACCGGGCTTTCCATCTCTTCATGCCTATAAGCCGGCCGGCAATACAAACGTCCTCGCCGATTTGACTGAACGCTCCCTGCCGACAGATTACGAATTTATTCGGCTTGCCGGTCGGCAAAAAAACCTACCAGACTCTGAACCAGTTCCGCCATGAACCGGTAATCCAACGTCTCCATCGTGTCGGTGCTTCGGTGATAGTGAGGATTGCGGTAAAAGGCGGTATCGGTGATCATTACGGCTCGGTAGCCTTCGTCCCAAAAAGAAGCATGATCGCTTAAGCGCACCGCCGGCATGATCCGTCCGCTCAGCGGCACAGTGAGCTTGACGACCGGAAGGTTTGGGTTCTGTTGAAAAGACCGGTGCAACGAACGGGTCAACGGCAAGGAACTGAAGTTGCCCACGATGCCGATAAAATCGCCTTGTTTTGGATAGCCCAGGAACATCAAGGGAAACGGATAGCGTTGGCAGCTTGGCTCGTGGCAAGTATAACCAACCATCTCAAGGCAAAGCATGCCGTCGATATTTTGCCCCGCCTCCCGGGCCCTTCTTGCATGAACCCGGCTGCCCATGTACCGAGTCCCGAATACCGGCGGTTCTTCCAGCGCGAAAGAAACAAAACTGACAGCCGTATCGAGTCGGCCTTGTTTCGACAAGGCTAGCAATTGGCGCGCCGTCTCCAATTGCACGGCTATTGCGCTGGCGTTGTCGTCTGCGCCTACCGTTCCGGTAACCGAATCGTAATGGGCGCCTATCAAATAATGCCGGGCGGATTGTTTCTCCGGTTCGAGACGCGCTATTACATTGGCCACCGTCATATCCCGATAATCGTAAGGCTCTCTTTCCGTCGTCATGCCAAGGCCTCGATAAAAAGACTCTATATAGGCCGCCGTTTTTTCGAGATGCTCCGGAAAACGCACGCTACGCTCGCCGATGGTCACTGTCAATGCTTTAAGGTGCTCTTTTAAACGTTGTTCGGTCATATCGAGTTCCACTGACGAAAATGCCTGTCGAGCATCGTTCGCCTTAACGCTTGCAGCAAAAAATGCGGCCAAAGCCGCGCTCAAAATCATAGGACGCATGATCATTGTTAAAACTCCGGTAAGGCTATGCATTGAATCTCTATCCAGGTCGAAACCTATTGTGGGAGCGACGCCTTCGTCGCGATGTCGATACCTGTGATGCTAAGCCCTCTTTGTTTTTCGAAGCTTTGGTGTTGTGGCTTCGATTTCGTTGTGCGTTATTAATCTCGGCTTCGATGATCGCGATCAGGGGATCGCTCCCACAATGGGTGTGTTGCTCACATTGTCTTCGCTGTTTCCCTAACACCGGTAAAGCTATTTAAGAGTCTTGAATCCATCCAGATCGAAAACCGCTAAATAATCGGCAAAAAGGCGGCGCGTCGGCAACCATTTGGGATTCGATTCCCGGATTATAATCTCAAAGGCTTGATTGAGCCTTGCCGGTATATCGATTGAAAATTGGCCGGGCGATACGCCGGCAAAAATACAGAGTTCCGCGGCCGTTTGCAGCAGGGCCAACGTTACCGAATCCATTGGGGCGCCGGCGTGAGCTCGCCAGGTATCGGCATCGGACAAACCTTCCTCGATATGACGGATAGCCGCACCCAGCCTACCTTGCATTACCGATAAGACGGCGAGATGATGACTGGCGCTTGCCGCTTCTTGAAGATAGGTTTCCTGCTCATATTCCTCAAAACGCTTCAAGAGCCATCGACGCCGCTCCCGCATCGCATCGAAGGCGGCATCGAAATTGCCGGCGCCGCGCTGGGCATGCGCCAAAAGACCGGCGACGATATGGCGGTAATCGTCTTTATCGAGCCGTCCGGCGCGAGTTTCATTTCGTCGCATCGGCTCATCGCTATCGAGTAGCGCCCAGGCATGACTTAATTCCGCGATGGCGGGTTCGTATTGCGACGTTTTTAGCAGCGACGCCCCGAGGCCTAAATGTGCTTTTAAGCGTTCGGCAAGGTTTTCCCCGGCAATTTCGGGTAACAAAGCGCGATAAAGATTTTCGGCCTGTTCATAGTCGCCTCCGACATAATGATAAAAAGCGCCTCTATCGATGACTAAAGCCCTGAATTCGGCGAGTTTGTCGCGATGGTCATCGATTAGCGTCTGCGCGCTTTCGATCTCGCTTTTCGAGGTTCTGTAGCGGCCTCTGAAATAATGACTGCGTGCCTTATCCAAACGGAAAGACAACTCTTGGCGAGGCCGGGTAAACGGCAAGCGAGCGCGTTCCTGAAAGTGGCGTAGCGCAATATGATGATTGCCCAAGGCGGCTTGCAGCAGACCTAATTCATGCAGCACGCTGGCTTTTCGGCGCGGATTGCGCGGTGCCAAGTCCAAGGCCAAATGATAATGAGTATGTGCGATCATCGCCATCTCATGATCGTGGCTGCGATGAAATTCGCGGTGCGCCAGATAGGCGTACAAATGATGAATTTCAGGGCTACGAGGCAAGACTTGCAAGGCCGGAAGAAGTAAAGCCATATCGCGGTCGACCTCCGTGCGGTGTTTCTCCAAGTCGGTGATCGCGTTGAGTCGCTGCCCCCTGAGATAAGCCTGCACGAAAGCCCATTCCGGCGCTTTCGACCGATCGGAATAACGGGTTTTATAGGCGGCCAGCAATTGCTCGCTGAATTTTCCGCTTCGAAGGCTCGCCTCAATATAGCCTTCATGCGCTTCCAACGATGTCGTAGTTTCGGTGATCTCATGAAATAACTCGGCGGCCTCAGTCGGATGTCCGCCGGCCATTTCGGCATAGGCTTTTTCCAGCACGATATCGGCAAAGATCGCCTCGGCGTGTTTCCGCTCGGGATGGCCGACTGGTACCGTGTCGAGCCAGAGTAAGCCCATTGTGTACAATAATTGTTGATAATCGTTGTACGCGGCATGATCGATTGCGCTCATGATCAAAGCGCGCCGCCGTTCGAAAGAGCCGGTCTCTTGAAAAAGCGAAGTCAAGTGATCCTGAGTGATGGCTTGACTAGCGGCATCGGTTGCCAGCAAATGCGATTCGATGGAAAGCATGAAGCCCAGCGGCGAATCGGGTTCGACCGTTTCGAGACGTTTTGCCAGCGATTGCCGTTGTTCGCGACGCGCAAGGCCTTGTAACAAGCTGCGTTTGTAAGCATCGGCATAACGCAGACGTTCGCGTTCGGAAAAGGCGGAATGTTCGGCCAGTTGCCGGAACATTCGAAGCAAGCGTTCGCGCTCATCCAAGAGACGTAAAAATTTTTGTTGTTGCATGGCGATCAGATGCAAACTGAAAGTATCCTTTTCGCCGGCCAAGTCCAATGCATCAGAAAGCGCTAAGGCTTGTTTTTTATCGCCTAGCACATCGAGTATCTCAAGGCGCGCCATCGCCGCCAAACGATGCACGGTGCTATGTCGAGCGCCTTGCCAACGAGACAGTCTATCCAGTCGCTCTTGCTGAGCCTGAATGAAGGCGGCATTAAGCTTGCCATGCGGGAGACGCTGTTCATCACGGCGGTAAGCCGTCAATTCCAACAAGACCTCAGTCCAATCGGCTAGCCAAGCATCGGCATCGTCTAAATCTTGCAGCAAGCGCAAATGATATTCGGTCGATTCGTATTCATGCAGGCTTAAGTGCTCCAGAATAATCCGGCGGTAAATTGCGATACGCTTGGCTTGGTCTTCAGTATCCGGCAACAGCCTTTTGAGCAAGAGCAAACGTTCCCAAGGATCGCGGGTGACTAAAAGCTCTTCTTCAATACGTTGCCGCGTCCAATCGGGCGGGACTAAGCCGCTCAAGGGCAGGCTATAGATTTGTAAATAACCGGCGCGCAAACAGGTCGCGATCAACTTATCTCGTGCCGGGGACGGATATTGGCAATTTCTTCGCCCGCTGGTCAATTGCTCGTAAGAGCCCCGCCGTATCGGGCTTACGGCATCGCCGTCGAATCGCGCGCGAAACAAGATACCGTTATCGCCGCCGTCGATTACGCCGTCGAAATTAGTGTCATTGAGAAATTGGGTAAAGTACAAATATTGTCCGTCCGGCGAAAAGGTAGGAAAACCCGTCGATCCCGGCATATCTGGGCGAAACAGCCGAGGGGATAGACCGGAAATCAACGGATGCAGGACAAATCCGGACGAGGCGCGCATCATGAAACTGAATTGCCCGGATGTCCCTTGTTCGAGTGGAACATAAACCAACCAACGCCCGTCCGGCGATACGGTGGGAGCGGCTATATTGCGGCTTAATAATAATTCGCCCGTGTCGCCGCGCCTTTGACCGACGGAATATTTACGAAGTTCATGCGTATCCAATAATCCGGTTCGGGTCAGCGCGCCAATGTGCAGGCTGTCCGGAAACCAAAAAACGTGCAGCACTTCGGTGTTTTCATCGGTTAAGCAACGGCGATCGCGCTGTTTGAAATGATATATGCAGGCATCGCCGGAGGCGTCTTCCTGATAAGAAATATACAATAAGCTTTGCCCGTCCGGGCTCAAGCGTGGTTGGCTCGTGTCGGCATTATCATCGAATACCAAGGTCGGCGCATTGCGCAATAGGCTTTGCCGATGAATCTCGGTGGTAGTGTTGGCGTTGCTTACAAAGGAAAGGGTTTCTCCGTCGTCGGCAAGTTGACCTTGGAAATGGTCGTAGCGCCCGGCGGTTAGGCCGACCATCGTTTCTAGTCGATCCTTGGGCGGATTCGCGCCGATTGCAACATTGCTCAGCAATCCGGAGGCGAGCAGACTCCATAGACATGTCTGCAGCCTGTTAGGATTTCGTGATAAATAACGTCCTGGAACTATGAGCGTTGTTGAGGGTTCGGTCACTCGCTTGACAGGACTCCGTGAATACGTCCGTGCTTGACGGCGGCGACTGATTGCCGAGGATGGCATGAATGCAGATTTTGCATTACGCCATGGGTGGCGTGTATTAGGGCAATGCAGGAGCAATTGCCGAGGAGAAAAAATCTGCCCTGCCGCCGACACCAGCCAATCGAGTAACCGAACCCTCCCTGAAATCATAAGTATCTACACATCTTTATCATTTAAAATCATGCTGTTATAAAGTTTCTTCTGGTTTATTATGAAGATAGGGACTAAAAATTGAGGTTTTTAATCTACTTATTTATCCTAGATCACAGAAGAATTAACTTAACTAATTGTTTTATAGAGCTGAAAACTTGTGTAGATACCTATGCCCTGAAATAGGGAAGTTATTTACGCCCCAGTCCTTGACGGAAAGAATGCTTATTCGCATTGTTTGATATCCCATTCGCCGCTGTCTTGTTGAACTTGCCCGCCGCAAACCAAGGCTTGCAAATGGCGCTGGCGCCAGATGTCTCTTATCTGCACCGAGCTGCTTTCGGGATTGTGTTCTTGAAGATAGCGCCAAAGTTGTTTACGGCTGCGGTTGACTCGCTGCACGGCTGCGCTGGTGCGTACCGTGGCGGCCGGGCCTGTGCAAGTCGCCGGCGTTTCAATCAACAAACCGCTACGCGCCTCACCGATACAGCGCCCGACCAGTAAATTATCCAAATAGTCGATTTCGCTCAACGGTATTTGCTGAAGTTGCACCAAACGGCCCAGTGCGTCATGGGACAAGTCAGTGCCGGCGGCTTCCAGTTGGCCACGCGTATAAGGGACGGCTTGCGGCACGATCGCCGATTCGCGCAAAGCATTCGCAAGCGTTAGCAATTCGCCGGCCGCTTGTTCTTCAAGAATGGTTTTGCGGTCCAGCAGCACGACATCGGGCGCACTGATACAAGCGGCAAGGGATAGCGCCAGCGCGAATGATATTGAAAATATTGTAAATCGAACGGTCATGATTGATTAAATGGATAACATTAGCATGCAAAAAGTTTCCTGATTTCGCAAAACTTTCAACCGAATCGGCAACGTATACTTCGCGCGGCCATGTTTGCGGATTTTATGGCAATGCTATTTTGTTCGGTAGCAAGACGCGAAAACAGGCGCATAGCAAGCTATGTAACTGTTTTCGCAAAGCTTCCGCTCCTGCTCACGCCCCTTACCTACATCCATGTAGGTAACGCCGCTATCGGACAAAAGAGCGCGCCAGAAAGCCGCAAATGTGGCCGCGCGAAGTATATATCCTGATTAGCAAGTTTCTTCAGCTAAAGCCCAAAGATCAGCATATCCTTAGCAGGATGGGGTCGCAATCCATGCACGTCAAGCTAAAACGGCCAACCCACATCACGCTCTTTCCCAAGCTCCAGCTTCCTGAGACCGACACAACCTTCGCACATTCTCAATCAACCCCGACTCGCTCGTTCAATCTTTCTTGATTGTCGGGAAGCTAGAGCTTCCTGAACAGATTACCCAAGCTGGAGCTTGGGTAATAGCATATTTTAGTTTTTGCGACTACGACTGGCCCCTGCTCGGACACTTGGCTTCGGCAAGCTGAAGCATCTTGCTAATCAGGACGTATATTGATGTTCATCATACCGTCTACATAAACAGGCTGCTATTTTGTTATACCCATCGCAGATCAAAATTCGGCACCAGGGTGTCCGTCAAAGGACGCCGTGAATACATCCCTGTAGGCTCTATGCCAGCTCCATGCTGGCAAAGCCTTTGCCGCACACCCTGACGCCTCCTCAGGCACTGCCCAAATTTGAAGTGCGAAAGGTATATATACCTTGTTCACGTCAAATTTCGGCAATGCCCGGGGCATAATTTTGATCCTCGAGGGGTATAATCGGCCGGATTTTGATAATCTAGGACACTTTTCTCTCAAGAGTCGGCTGAATGAATGCAATTTATTTGATGTTAATAGGCTTGGCTGCCATGGCGCTGGGTTATTTTGTCTACGCAAAATTTATTTGCGAAAAAATCTTTAAAGTCGATCCCATGTTTCTGACCCCGGCCCATGAATTGAACGACGGTATCGATTACGTGCCGACCAACAAATATGTACTTTGGGGGCATCATTTTACCTCGGTGGCTGGCGCCGCGCCGATCATCGGTCCCGCTATCGCCGTAATTTGGGGCTGGGTACCGGCTTTCGTTTGGGTTGTTTTAGGCACCATCTTCTTTGCCGGCGTGCATGACGCCGGCGGCATCTGGGCCAGTAACCGCAATCAAGCCAAATCGATCGGCTCATTGACCGGCGACATTATCGGTAAACGCGCCCGCAGTTGTTTCATGATCGTGATTTTTTTGTTGCTGCTGATGGTGAATGCGGTGTTCGCAGTCGTCATTGCCAGCCAATTGATTAGCTTTCCCAGCGCGACGATACCGGTCTGGGGAGCTATCGTTGTGGCGCTGATCATCGGCCAACTGATTTATCGCCGCTCCATCGGCTTGATGAGCGTAACACTGTTAGGCGTCATTGCACTGTATGCGATGATTTATGTCGGTGCCGAATTGCCGGTTTCATTGCCCGAGCAAGTGGCCGGTTTAAACGCCAACCAAAGCTGGATCATCATCCTGTTCGCTTATGCGGCGATCGCTTCGTTATTGCCGGTATGGGTGTTGCTGCAACCGAGAGATTACATCAACGGCATTCAACTGTTCATCGGACTGATTTTGTTTTACGGTGCAGTATTGGCTGCAGGCCCCGAGATTGTCGCTCCAGCTTTCAACACCGATTTGCCGGAAGGCACGCCGTCGATCATTCCGATTTTATTCGTGACCATTGCCTGCGGCGCCATTTCCGGCTTTCATGGCTTGGTGTCGAGCGGCACGACGTCCAAGCAATTGGATAAAGAGCCTGATTTGCGTTTCGTCGGTTATTTCGGCGCGGTCGGCGAAGGTTCGTTGGCATTGTCGGCCATCATAGCGACGACCGCGGGCTTCGCTACCTTGGGCGACTGGCAGGCGATCTATCACAGCTTCGGGCAAGGCGGCGTCGGCGCTTTCATCCAAGGCGGCGGCAATATTCTCCAGCAAGGTCTTGGGTTGGATAGCGTCTTGGCGGAAACACTTTTGACGGTGATGGTCGTCTTGTTTGCCGGCACCACGATGGATACTAGCTTGCGTTTGCAGCGCTATATCTTTCAAGAATGGGGCGTGATTTACCGGATCGGCTGGCTGCAAAAACCGCTTCAAGCGACACTATTGGCGGTCGGTTCGTGTTTGCTGCTGGCCTTCGGCGTCGGCGGCGACGGTAGCGGGGGGCTCTTGATATGGCCATTGTTCGGCACAACCAATCAATTGCTGGCCGGATTCACGCTCTTGGTGATTACGGTGATGTTGGTAAAACGCGGCCGGCCGATGTGGTATACCTTGGCGCCGCTGCTGTTTCTGCTGATCATGACCACGCTGGGCTTGCTAATTCAGCTGAAAAGCTTTTACGACCAACAAGACTGGTTCCTGTTGTCGCTCGACATCGTGGTATTGATTGCCGCCATCCTGATTTCGCTGGAATCGAGCTGGGTACTCGGCAAGCAAATCAAAGCCAATAAAGCCGAGGCCGTTAACCCATGAAATTGAGCGATCTAAAAACCCTGTTCAAGCAGGCCGATTATTACGCCGAAGAGTTCTATAACGCCCCCTATCGGGCGGCTATCGCCCGCGCCCGCCGTGAGCAGGACGATCTTTTCATGTTGCTGGTGTTTAGCGAAATGATGGGCGTGCCCAATCCTGTCAGTTATTACACACTGGAATTGCAGCCCATCCTGCTGGAACGTTTTCACGACTGGCATCGGCGAATGGGCATGGAGCACTCGCCGCTGGACCATATCAAATGCTGTTGACGCAATGAGTCACCTAACCGATAAGCGTATTCTGTTAGTCGGCGGCAAGGGCGGTGTGGGAAAAACCACGGTGTCCTCGGCGCTGGCCTTACTCGCCGCCCGGCGCGGAAAAAAAGTGCTGCTGGTTTCGACCGACCCGGCGCATAGCCTGGCCGATGCATTCGGCTGCCGAATCGGCGACAACATAACCCGACTGACGGCCAACATAGACGGACTGGAACTGGACCCCGACCGCGAAGTGGAACAGCACCTAGAGCGAGTGAGCGTCCAGTTGAAGCAGTTTGCCCGACCGGAAATGTACGGTGCGATCGAAAAACAAATGCGCTTGACCCGTCAATCGCCGGGCGCGCAAGAAGCCGCGATGCTAGAGCGGATTGCCAACACCCTGAAACTGGGTCTCAAGGACTACGATCTGACGATTTTCGATACGGCGCCGACCGGCCATACCTTGCGTTTATTAAGTCTGCCCGAGGCCATCGCGGCCTGGACCCAGGGCTTGCTGAACGCCAATCGACGTTCGGAAAAATTGGCTGAAGTTCTCGAGCACTTAACGCCTAAAGCCGGGCGCAGCATCGATAATCCGTTGTCCGATCCAAAAGAACATGCCACGGCAGACATGGATGCACGCACCAAGGCCATCGCTGAAACGCTGTTGACCCGGCAGCGCTTGTTGTTGCGAACCCGCGAACTATTTCAAGACAAAGAGCAAACGGCCTTGCTGTTTGTCTTGACGCCCGAAAAATTGCCGATTCTCGAAACCGCCCGCACCGTAAAAACCTTGCAGCAAGAACGGCTGCCTATAGCCGGCTTGGTCGTCAACCGTATATTGCCGGAAGAGGCCGGCGGCGATTTTTTAGCTCAACGCCGCCGGCAAGAAAAAATACACCTGCAGCAAATAGACCAAGACTTCGACGATCTACCGAGATATTCGATTCCGCTACAGGCAACCGACATACAAGGGATCGACGGGCTGAATGGGATGGCGGATTTGTTAAAGAATGCGGGGTTGTGACGGTATTTTCCAAATGGCTTATCGAGCGATAATCGGATGAAGGGTTCTTGCTCTGGGCCGATTTTCCAGCCCGCCCCGAACGTTTCGATTTGCTTGGGCCACGGTCGAAACGTTGAGGACGGGATTACAAATCCCGTCCTGCCAAGGTAGAGAAGGCGCCGCTTTGCCGTTGACCGGCAGATGCGTCGAAAACTGTTCCACCTCGCTAGTGCTTAGGTCACATGGATGGCGCTTGCCAACATGCAAAATAAAGCGTTTAATCCACTTGGTTTAGGCCTGTTCGGTACGAATGCTATAGTGCTTCAAACGAATCTTGGCTCGTACTTGATTCCATAATGTAGGTGAATTTTCCGAAGCCGGCACTGACGGTATTTTGCATTTAAGCCTGGTGCACATAAAAGGAGAAACCAATGATAAACGACGATCTTAAAAGTAGGGAAAACTCAATGCCGGGCAGCGGCATATCGCGCCGTGACTTTATAAAAGTTACCGCTGGCAGCGTCACATGCTTTTCTTTGAGTTCATGGATGCTTGGATGCGTCACCCATGACAGCGGGTTTGCCAAGGTCGCGAGTTACCCGATTGATTCCGATGTTTATACTACCCTCGATAGAACCATCAAGCCCGAGCCAACATCAGGGGCTATTTTGCCTGAATATCTCAACCGGATTTCAGAATACGATCAAAATGGATATGGTGTCTGGAGTTATGGCGAAGCGCTAGTTTGCGAACAACGCTTCGATATCATGGGAGTCTATAACCCTCCGGAAAGCAATCATCCTACAACACTGTTAAGATTTTTCAGTATCAGCGACATCCATATCACGGATAAAGAATCGCCTTCCCAGTTGATCTATATGCAGCAACTGAATCAATGTGGTTTTGAGGCAGGTGTTACGTCAGTTTATTCGCCTGTCATGATGTACACACCCCATGTGCTAGACGCGGCGATCCAGACGGTAAACGCCCTGCACCAAAATCAGCCCATCGACTTCGGCATCTCATTGGGGGATGCCTGCAACAGCACGCAGTACAACGAGTTGAGATGGTATATTGATGTCATTGACGGCAAGGTTATCAAACCCAGTTCCGGTGCTCATGAGGGCGCCGATGACATCGACTATCAGAAACCTTTCAAAGCCGCAGGGCTCGACCCGTCGATTCCCTGGTATCAAGCCATCGGCAATCACGATCATTTCTGGCTTGGCTCCATCCCGCCGGACGGTAAATACGGGGATGACCCGAGCTTGCGGGAATCTTGCACCAGCGACGAAGTCATTGCCATGTCAAATGCGCTTTGCCGCGCTAACGACATATATAGCTATAAAACCCCTGAAGAGACACTGTACTATATGGGCGTCATTGATGGTGCTACCCCGAACGGGGAGATCGTAAAGTATGGTCAAGTTGAAAACTTCAGCGCGCCCCCCAAAGTCGTCGCCGACTCAGACCGCTATTCACTGACCAAGATGCAGTGGGTTAAAGAGTTTTTTAACACCTCGACCGAACCGGTTGGTCATGGCTTTAGTCTGGTTCCCACAGGACAGGAAGCCGGCTTTGCCTGTTACAGCTTCGTGCCAAAAGTAAATATACCCATCAAGGTGATTGTTCTGGATAACACCCAGAGGGAGGACGACCAATCCACCAGCATCCATGGGCATGGTTTTCTTGACGAAGCCCGCTGGCAATGGCTTAAAGCGGAGCTTGCGGAGGGTGATGATCAGGATCAACTCATGATCATTGCGGCTCACATACCCATTGGCGTTCAAAAAGCAGGTACCTATATGGAATGGTTTGATAATTCCGCCAACCCCGATGAGCCGCAAAATGCGGTAGACCTGCCCGAATTGCTTGAAGAACTTCACAGCCATCCCAATCTGCTGATGTGGATTGCCGGTCATCGTCATGTGAATGCCGTTAAGGCATTTGAATCACCTGATCCGGTCGACGCTCCTGAAAAAGGTTTCTGGCAGGTGGAAACCTCATCACTGCATGATTTCCCGCAGCAATTGCGTATGTTTGATATCAAGCTCAACAGCGACTATACGATTTCCATCGTCACGACCAACGTTGATCCGGCAGCCAAAGAAGGAACGCCTGCATGGACCTCCCGCAAGTATGTTGTCGCAGCGCAGCAGATTGTCAACACTGAGTCGATATATCAAGCGGATAACAGGTCTAACTACCTTGTCGATCCAGCCACCCAAAACGAAGCTCGCGTGGATGGCAAGGTCGTTATGGATCCGAGCATTCGGCCGATGCCGACGGGGTCGTATAATGCCGAACTACTCAAACAACTGAGTCCGGCAATGATGGCGAAGATGCAGGTGCTGTTCCCCACAATATAAGCAGATCAGAGTCACCGATATCCCACAGAGCGGAAGGTTGGCCTTACATTTGACATTCAGACCTCCTTTTTCTAATTTGAAATTCAATATTTTTTTGATTCTTGGATTACATGGATGTGACGCTACGCATTGCCATCCCTGGCGGAATGACCCGCTTTTCCCTTAAGTTGGCGCCTATGGGAGCGAGCCCTAGGCGCGAAAGTGAGCAGGCTGACAGAACTCAAGGTTCATCGCGTATTCTGATGAATACGGCAAAACGAGGAATGCCCTTATCGGTGTAGCCTTGATGACGAAAGCTAATAAGGCTGCCCAGAGGCGGCGGGTCTTCTCTTTCCCGCTGGCTGAATCCGGTGCCGATGTAAAATTCCTTACCGTTTTCGGCTCGGACTTTAAGAGAGCCCATCTTGCCGACAAATTGTCCTTTGCCGGGACGATAACCGATCACGACCGCTTCCGCATCGTCGTAAGGTTTTAATTTAAGCAACCGATTGCTGCGGCCATGCTGGTAAAGACTGTCTTGATGATGCAGCATGAGGCCTTCGCCGCCTTCGGCCACGACTTGATCCAGTTTCTGTTTTAATTCGTCGGGGGATACGACTCGGAATTGCTTAATGAAATTCAGATACGGCGTATGCCGTCGCTGTGCCATTTGACGCATTGCGGCGACCCGTTCTGAAAAGGGTTTCGGATTGTCAGGCAGGTCAAAGACCATCAGTTTTATTTTCTCCCAGCCGGAATGAGGAGCCTTGCGACTGACGATTGAAACGGTCTGCTGATATTGACCTCTTGCCAACCATAGTTCACCATCCAGCGTTACATCGGGAAAGTCTTCGATGAACCAGTCTGGCGCATGGAGTAGGTGGCCGTTTTTAGAAATCAGTTGTTTTCCGTCCCAGCGCGCCCGGACCCCATCAAGCTTTTCGCTGACCCAATATTCCGTGACATCGATCGACGGATCGAAAACTTTGGCCTGCATGATGTCTGGTTTTTCAATGGCCGCGGCGCTTGCAACAAACAGAAATATCGGGATAAGCAGCAGGCGGACTAAGTTGAATCGATTAGCTTTGTTCATGCTGTTTGCTCCGTTGGTGGACCGAAATGCTATAGGGTAAGGTCCATAATCAAGAATTCTTATGAATAATCACTCCAATCGCAGGCCTTATTTTTCTTGATTCGAAACCCCATCTACTCATTTAATTGCAAGAGCGGCGCGACATGGCGGCTCATGAAGGGGCCTAATGGGATACCGCGGATTTCTTCGATATCGATCAATGCACCGCCGATGCCGCCGAGATCGACTTTCATCGAGGCCAGCCCTTGCGCCATCTCCATTCTGACAAAATTCGGATAACCGAAGGCCAAGGGTAGACGCAGCTTATTGAGCGCCGGATCTTCGCGAAAAGGGTCTAGCAGGTCCAGTAATTCGACCAAGTGTTGCCGGCTCAGACGCAAAATTTGCAGTCGCCCGTCGATTTCAAGTTTGGCTGGTAAAAACACGAAGGCCATGTTGCCGTCGATTCTTTCCCGGCTCTCACCGATTCTTAAACCGGTGGCATTGCCGCGAAACTTGAATCGTTCGGCGCCGGGAAAATAATCGACGATCAGTTGCCCCGAAATCGTGCCGGCGCCCTTTTTGAGTTTGAGCTTATTGAGTGAAAATACGTTGTTCTGAATGTGCAGGCTTCCGATGATCGGCGCCGCTTCCAGATTTTTCCAGCGTATCCGGCCGATTTTGAAGAAACTTTGGTTGCTAAGGAACGGTTGGACATCTTGATAACGAATACGAGCGAAGTGGTTGCGCTCGGAATCGTGAACGAGCGAAAAGCCGTTTTCGGCGTCCCATTCGATAGTTTCGGACAGTTGCACGCGGCCGTTTAGTCCGTCGACGTGGAGCTCCTGATCGGGTAGTGCCGCGTTGACATCGTTCAAGTTCAAGGTGGCTTTGATATTGAACAATGTGCCGTCGCTGGAGTTGATCGTAATCGGTGCGCTTAAGGCGCCTCGACCTTGAAACAATTCAGGGGCGGTATCGAGTTCCGCCAAAGATTGCGTTATTTCTCCGTTCAGGTTTAGTTCCCGCCATGATGATTGCTGTATTCCGCCGCTATCGACGACGCCGACTCGGTTCAGCGTTTTGTTTAAACTAAGCCGGGTACCGCCGCCCCGGTTATTCAGGGTCAGGTCGTCCAACACGAAAGATTCCAGGCGACTGGAATGCGCCCGGCCGCTTAGGCTCAAGTCGCGGATCGGGTATAGCGGAAAATAACTTTGTTCGGCGTTCTTTAGGCTGCCGTCTATGCGAATTTCGATATCGCCGCCGGCCAATCGCGAATCGCCCGTGATGTCCAATTGATGAGTCATTTCGGTTAACTCGATCACTTCGTTCCGCTCGTTGATCGATAGAGACGGTGCGGCTATATTGACGCCGGCTTGAATCTTACGGCCGCGTTGCCGGCCGTTTAACGCTAATTTGAGCACCGGCGCTCGAATCGATAATTCGTTATCGCGGTAGGCAATATTATTGAGATTGAGGTCGATTTGCTGGCTGGCTAGTAATTTATCTGCAAAGCCGGATGTCAAAACCGGCATTCCGGTGTCGGTATTGGCTTCGAGCAAACCTGCGATTGTTCCTCGCTGCGTGAGCTTTGCCGAGAAAGTTTGCCAATCGACCGCATGCGCCTCCGGTAGCCATTTTGCCAGCATGGCCGGTTGTTTCAGTTCTAAATTGCCGTTGTGTCTAAGGATGGCGGAGCTTGATTCGAATTCGGCGGTCGCTGCGGCGGACAGTTGCGAGCCTATAGCCATTGTCATGCGCGCCGTCGATTTTGTGGGGGCGAATTCAGCACTTAGACTGGATACGGGGTCTTGTTCGAGCAGGACGTCATTCAGGCGGGTCTGCTGCGAAGTTAAATTCAAATCGAGGCTATGCCGGTTTTCGCCGCCATGATGCTTGGCATGCAGTTGCACGACGGGAAACTCGGCCGTTAATTCGGAATCGTGAACTGCAATATTTTTTACCGTCGCCGAGAGTTCATGGTCCAGCGAGATCGCCTGGGGCTGGTCGATATTTCGATAGCGGCCTTGAAGCTGTGCCTCAGCGGCCGTTTTTTCGAGGTTTACGTTAGCCAGTTGCTCCATATTCACCGGTAGCTTCCGAACTAAAGCGCCAAGTGCGTCGGTTTGAGCATTGATAGCAGTATTCAGGTTCGCATCTTCTAGCGTGGCGTTGGCATCGAGCGTTAATTCGTCCACAGTGCCAGTTAGGGTTAATTCGGCATGAGAGGGCAAGGATTGCGCTTCGTTCGGTTCGAAAATAGCCAGCGTCCATTGTAAATTCGTTTGTTCAATTGGTGTTTGCTCAGAGTTGAACTTAAGCGCCGAGACATTCAATACGCCCCCTGCAGAAAAAGGTCGGTCCAGGCGCATCGGGAAATTCTCGGCATTAACGGTTAGTAACGCGCGCTGCAATTCCAGTTCGCTTGCGGCCGCATCCAGGTAAGAGACTTTGCCGATCGGAATGCTAAGTTGAAAATCCGCTCGTTCGGGCCAGTCGATAGCGCCGTTCAGTTGCAACGATAGATTCTTTAAGTCGAGTTTTTGTCCATTTTGATCAGACTTGATCGATTCGGCTTCACCGTCGACGCTGAGTTTTATGGCTTGATCGTTGCCGGCAATGCTTTCGATGCGGTAATTCAGACGCATCGATTCGACATCGGTGTCCGGAATTAATGCAGGCCAGGCCGCCAGCAACGGATCGACGTGTATACTGCCTGAGCCGGTTTGCAACAGCGGTAGCGGCGCATTATCCGGCCAGTTCGCGATCAGTTCGGCCTGCGCCGCCGTATCCAGCAGTTGCAGCTTGGTCAAGTTCAGTTTGGTGTCGTGCGCCTCGTTATCGAAAAGGGCTTGGGCATCGATATCGATAATGCTGCCGCCAATCGCCAAGCCGCTATCGAAAGTTTGCCGGAGCAAATTGCTTTGCACGCTTAATCGAACATTGCGGCTGGCGTCGATAGTCAGATTCGATGCGAAGCCCAGGTCCATGCTGCGGGTTTGTTGCGTCTCGGTTTGGTAATCGCTTAATTGCAAGCCTTCTGAGCGTTCGGCCGAGTCTATCTGTATGCGCGCCGAAACATCGCCAGGAATCAAGTAGGCGGTCGCATTGATATCGATGCCGTCGAGCCGTTGCCGGCCGATCAAGTCGCCGCGAGAGTCTAGCTCGGTTTGCGAGAGACTTAAACTGTTGAATCGAGCATGCTCGACCAACACCGCCATGGGCAGATCGGCCAACTGCAAGGTATGGGATAGTGGTTGTTCAGGGTCGTCGTCCGGTGCATCGTCACGAAATAAATCCAGAGTCGATAAGCCTTCTTCTTGTAAGACCGTATGGATAGCAAGTTCATCTATCTTGAATTCGCGCAACGTAAATTTACGGCTGAGTAGCGATCGGTAAGACCAGTGCGCGCTGAGACGGCCGAGGTCTAGCAATAAAGGTGTATGGCGACGATGAATTTCAGGCGCGCTGATTTTTAAACCGTCGATTTGTAGGCGGCCGCTTAGCGGTGCCAAATCCATATTTCGATAGTCGATCGCGATGCCGTGCGGCAAGGCCAATTGCCGGTTTAGCCAGGTTTTAAAACTTGGACGATCGAGATTGGCAAGCAATAGCGTTATACCAAGCATGAAAACCGCCAACAAACTTGCCGGCAACGCCAGCCAAAAAAGCCATGAACGGAAAAGAGTCATAGCGGGCAGATTAAGCAATATACGCCTTGGGATCAAGCGGTTAAAAAACTTGTACGCCAGGATGGTAAATTATGCCAGTCGTTTACGCTTTTGTGAGCAGTGATTGGCGCCGTTCGAGGTGTAAAAGGCTTTGTTTTCGTTCGGCGTTGATATTTCGAAAGAGGATTTGATCGCTATTGGCACCACTCCGGCGTCAACGAGGTACGCCAGAATTGATCTTCTTTTTCGAACAAACGGCGGCTTTCGGCGGGGCCCCAACTGCCGGCCGGATAAGTCGGGATGAAGTCGCGCTCTACGGCCCAGGTTTGCAGAATCGGGTCGACGATGCGCCAAGCATATTCGACTTCATCGAAGCGCAGGAACAACGAGCTGTCACCTTTCATGACATCGAGCAATAAATCTTCATAGGCGTCGATCGCTTTTTCATCGCTGTTTCGAAAACCGGCATCCAGGCTGCTGGTCCGTGTGCGCATTTCCAGGCCCGGTTCTTTGACGGTCATTTCCATGCGAATGCGTTCTTCGGGTTGAATGCTCAACAGCACCCAATTCGGATTCATGCATTGCACATGCGTATCGCGAAAAAACTGCAGCGGCGGATGACGAAAGCAAATCGAGACGACCGATTGCCCTTTGGCCAGTCGTTTACCGGTCTGTAGATAAAACGGCACGCCCCGCCAGCGCCAGTTATCGATGAATAATTTCACGGCAGCATAGGTTTCTGTAATGCTATTGGGCGGAATGTTCTCTTCCTCCAAATAACCCTTTACCTTTTCCTTGCCGATCGTGCCTTTGGCGTATTGGCCGCGATAGGCATGCGCGTGTACTGCCGATTTGGGAATTGAGCGAATCGATTTTAAGACCTTGACCTTCTCGTCGCGCAAGGATTCCGCTTCCATCGACGCGGGCGGTTCCATCGCAACCAGTGTCATCAGTTGTAGTAAATGGCTTTGCAGCATGTCGCGCAAAGCTCCTGCCCCATCGTAATAGCCGCCGCGCGTGTCGATACCGATATCTTCGGCATGGGTAATCTGAACATGGTCTATGTAGTTGCGGTTCCACAGCGGCTCTAGCATGACATTCGCGAAGCGGAATACCAATACATTCTGCACCATGCCTTTGCCTAGATAATGATCGATACGGTAGATCTGTTCTTCGCTTAAAAAGCGTCCGATCCGTTTTTGCAACGATTGCGCGCTGTCCAGGTCGTAACCGAAAGGCTTTTCGATGATAACGCGTTTCCAGCCGTATTCTTGATTCAACAATTCGACTTTGCTAAGCGACTCGATGACATTACCGAAATCCTCAGGACTGATCGCGAGATAAAATGCGATGTTTTTGGGAAAATCCTCATTCTTGCTCAAGGTAACTGCCAGACCTCTATAGCATTCAGCTTCATCGAGATTGCCTCGATGGTAGGAAAGCCGTTCGCTGAACCGTGCGAATACGGCCTCATCGATACCTTCACTGACCTTCGTGCCGATCATCTCTCGGATCTCTTCTAGCCATTTTTTTTGATCCCAAGGCCTTCGGCCGATGCCGATAATACGACTGCCTTCCGGCAGTTTGTTTTCGAGTTCCAAATGATAGAGTGCCGGCATCAGTTTAATTCGGGATAGATTGCCGGTTGCTCCGAAAATGACATAGGTACAGGGTTCAGCAGACATAGAATCGACTCGTGTTAGGCGTATAGTTTAAACGTTATAAGTAGATGATGCGGTTTTGCCGCCGTGCCCGGTCCAATCGGTATGAAAAAACTCGCCGCGCGGCCGGTCGGTACGTTCGTAACTGTGCGCTCCGAAATAATCGCGTTGCGCCTGTAACAGATTTGCGGGTAAGCGCGCCGTCCGGTAGCCGTCGTAAAAGGCTAGCGCACTGGAAAACGCCGGGGCCGGAATACCGAGTTCGATGCTGAGTATGACGGCTTTTCGCCAGCCGGGTTCGGCCTGCCGCATTGCATCGACGAAGAAATCGGCCAACAGCAAATTTTCCAAATCGGGATTGTTGTCGTAAGCCTGTTTGATGTCGTTTAAAAATGCGCTGCGTATAATGCAGCCGCCCCGCCACATCAGCGCGATTTCTCCGTAGTTCAGCGACCATCCGTATTCTTTCGCCGCCTCGCGCATGAGCCGGAAACCCTGCGCGTAAGAAATGATTTTCGATGCATATAAGGCATTGCGTATGGTTTCGATAGCTTCTTCTTTGTTTACCTCAAAACGGTTGACCGGTTTAGGCAGTTTTAGCGAGGCATTGATGCGTTCGTCTTTCATCGCCGACAGGCAGCGCGCGAAGACGGATTCGCCGATCAGTGTCAGAGGAATGCCCAAATCCAGCGCATTGATGCCAGTCCATTTACCGGTGCCTTTTTGGCCGGCCGTGTCGAGGATCTTGTCGAGGAGCGGGCTGCCGTCTTCGTCTTTATAGGCAAGAATATTGGCAGTGATTTCGACGAGATAGGAGCTGAGTTCCGCGTGGTTCCATTCGGCGAAAATTGTGGAAATTTCATCGGCAGAAAGACCGAGTCCTTCGGACATTAGTTGATAGGCTTCGCAAATGATTTGCATGTCGCCGTATTCGATGCCGTTATGGATCATTTTGACATAGTGGCCCGCGCCGCCATCGCCGACCCATTCACAGCAAGGCTGGCCGTCGACTTTCGCGCTGATGGCCTGCAAGACCGGTTTGACGCGGCTCCAGGCGTCCGGGTGACCGCCGGGCATGATCGAAGGTCCGTGTCTCGCGCCTTCCTCGCCGCCTGAGACGCCGGTTCCGATATATAGTAAGCCTTTTTCCTTTAGCGTACTTGTGCGCCGGTCGGTGTCGGTAAATAGCGAATTGCCGCCGTCGATGATGATGTCGCCGGCATCGAGTAGCGGGGTTAGTTGCTCGATATAATGATCGACCACGGTTCCGGCTTTAACCATTAACATCACGATGCGCGGTGTTTCCAGCTGTTCCACGAGATCTTCTATCGAGTAAGTTCCGATGATTTGCGTGTCTCTCGCCGGCCCTAGAAGAAATTCGTCGGTCTTCTCGGTCGTGCGGTTGTATACGGCTACCTTAAAACCATGATCATTGATGTTGAGAACTAAATTCTGGCCCATGACCGCCAGGCCGATTAAACCGATATTCGCTTTCATATTGAGGGCTCCCAAAGCCTTGTTTTTAAGCCTCATAGTAGCACGGGGGCGATTTTTTGCACGGCTACATTCGATGCAAGACGAATCTTTTTCTTTATCGGAAGCTGCCGAATTTGGACCGATCCCGGGTTGTCGGTATACTGAAGCGTAAGGCCTTTGTTTTTATGAACTTTCGGTTAAAATTTATACCCATCGGAGATCAAAGTTCGACGTTGGGGTCTGTCAAAGTCCCAACCTTAAATTTTTCAATGAGTTTAGGTGCTGGGTGAATGTTGATTTTACAGAAGCAAAAAATCGACCGAACACACTGTGCCTAGGGTGCACTACTATTAAGGTAAGCCATCACAGTAATAAGTATTTGTTGCATTCAGACTCTACTGTGCCTCAAAAGCTTGCCATCCATTGCGGATGACGGGCTTCCCTTAACTTAATGGCAGTGGTGCCTAGGGTGTCGAGATTTACCGATTTTCATGTCAGATAGAATGACTGCTTTATGGGTTTTGAGAAAATAACTAGCGCTTTATAGCCTATGATCATCAGCAAATTCCATGATAGTTTGAGCGCCGTAGGGTGCGCATCGCGCACCTTTCCACGGTGCCGTACCGACAAGAGCCCGACCAGGTGCGCGATGCGCACCCTACGCCTGGCACTTAAAAACCTATGATCACCAACAACTTCAAAAATACTATTGAGTTTAAAACGCGGGAACACAGTAATTAGCTAAAAAAGCTTTTTTAGACAGCCTACCCTGTGCCTCATTAGGCACTGCCGAAATTTGAAGTGCGAAAGGTATACGTAAGGTATGTTTGATTGAATCGATTTAAAATAGATCTCGATAGACAATAATAATTGTAGGAGAGCATGATGGAAGATACAGGTTATACAATGAAAGATGGACGGCAGTGGTTTGTCGATGGTTGGAAGCTGTTTACTAAAAACCCGCTGATGCTAATTCTCGGCACCGTGATCTGGATTCTTCTGGAAGTCCTGCTAGCACTACTTCCAGTAATTGGTGAGATATTAGACGGTTTGATCTTTCCGGTGATGTATGGCGGATTTTTGTATGCAATTCGAGAAGTTGACGAGCAGCGAAAGGTGAAAATCAGCCATTTTTTCCAAGGCTTCATTGATTCGTCCAAGCTTAAACCTTTGTTGATTCTCGGTTTGTTAATGGTATTCTTCGAAATTATTGAAGCGGGATTAACCGTAACACTCGGACCTTTCACGGCACTGATACTAGCTGCGCCATTGGGTATCTTGGTCATTTCAGCGTTGTTGTATTCAGTACCCCAAGTAATGTTTAGTGACAGCAAGCCGGTCGATGCAATCAAAAGTAGTTATTACAATTGCGGACGCCATATTTCGGCGATGATCACGATTTATCTGTTTTTGATACTCTTTGCAGTACTGTCTATCATCACGATTGGTTTGGCGATGATCGTAATCATGCCGGTTACGTTCTGTGCGTTTTATATCAGTTATAAAGCGATTTATCGATAGCATTAACTAGGTCTATTTTTCAGTCATACCTGGCGGAATATCGAGTCCTGCTTTAGTTGGATATGGGAAACCCTCTATACTAAATTATTGTACGATCTAGTACGTGTTTTTTGGAGTATATGAAATGGCTAGCTATGATCTAATCACTCGGCAATTCTACCCACTATCCATAACCTTGTTCGGATTGTTGTGCTTTAATTCATCGGCTATGGCTCAGCAAACTGAAGCAATAGCGTCAGATGACGCTATTCAATCCGCTATTGAACAAGAGCTCCCCTACCTGGACCGGGATTCGAAAAATTATAAAACCCCATTGGCCGGGGAAGGTTTCAGAACCGAGTTTCTCGGCGAAGAAATTATTGTCGATCCGCGCGACAGAACATCGGTGAATGCTTGGATGCTTGGCCTTCAGTACAACACGCCGGGGCCCGACGATCGGGACATCTTTCCCATAGGCAGTCTGTATTTTTGGCGGCAACCCGAACAAAGCAAATTGTTTTATGCAAATATTGCCGGGGCATACAACGACCTGTTCTACGGCGAACAGTTGCCCGATTGGGGCGATTTTCAATATGCATTAGCATTTAGGAATTTTACACCGCCGACCGCGATGAGCGAGGCTGTCGACGGACGAAGGGTACTCGATGAAGAAATGTACTGGGGGCGTTTACAATGGGATATCGGTCTCGGCTATCGGACTCAAGTCGATCCCGGTTATAACGATAATATCTTCATGGCCAATCTGTATTTCGAACCGGGTTTTTTATATTTCAGCAAAGGTGGCGAAGCGGCCGATAATCTGCTGGCGCCTCGCGATACCGTTGAGCTCGGCTCTCGCCTGGAAGTGAAATACGACGGTCTAAAACGGAATGTTTTGTGGCTAGCTCACGAAGGTTTTGCCGCCGGCGGGAATCTGGTCTACGGCCACCGCGTGAATTGGCGCGATTGGGGGCTCGATGGCAATCAATATCGCGCTAACGATTCTCGGGATCATTTGAGATTCGATGCCTATGCTTTAGGTGCCACCGGCGTTCCGTTTATCGATAGCGATAGACACCGGCTTCTAGGCTCCGTCCATGGCGGTACTGGCGCCAATCTTGATCGGTTTTCGGCGCAACGCATCGGAGGCGGGGTTAATCCAATGGGTTGGGATTTTGCATCGACTGCCATGCCCGTACTCCCCGGCGCTTCGGTATGGGAATATTATCCCGAACACTATTTGATCGGTAATGCCGAATACCGCTGGGAGCCGATTTTTTTCAGCTACTTTAGCTTGCACGGAACTGCGGGTTGGTTGAATCCGGTACGTAATATCGGCGGCGAATTTAAAAGGAAAGAAACTTTTTATAGCGCGGTGGGCGGACGGCTTGCGACCGGTTTTCTCGGTGAATCGATGCTGGTCGTGGATGTTACCCATAATTTCAACGTACTAAGGGATGACGAGCGGGGCGGAAGCGACATTACTTTCTTTGTGGTGAAGGAGTTTTAATTTGCCGTTGCCTTGAAAGTTGAGGCGCAGGGCGGGTTACTCAACCCGCCCTGAAGGTCTTATGTTTGCGCTGTGCATGGTCGAAACGTTCAGGACGCGGTTGCAAGCCCCGTCCGGCATAATTTTAATTTACCCTATTGCTTAATTGCATTGCCGGAGCTCTTCGATGGAACTCAATCAGGTCTTACCATGTCGTAAACGAGAATCTCTAATGCGCAGTTAATAGGGCGAAAGACTGCGTTATACAATGAATAGCCCAATTATTTTCTTGCCTTTATCAACAAAACTCAAAAACTTACCCATGAATAAATTAACCAGCATAGTGACAACCTTGATCATCGGACTGTCCCTCGGATTGGGCAGCGTCTCGGATGCCGAAGCCAAGCGGCTCGGCGGAGGCGGCTCGTTCGGCGGCAAATCCTCGTTCAATAAACCGTATCAACGTTCTGCCTCACCGGCAAAAGCCGCACCAACACGTCAACAGCAACAAGCCCAATCTCAAAACCAAGCGGCCAAACAAAAACTAGCCGGTCGCGGCGGCTTGATGGGCATGCTCGGCGGCCTGGCTTTGGGCGGGTTGCTCGGCGCCATGTTGTTCGGCGGCGCCTTCGAGAACTTCAATTTCATGGATATTTTAGTATTCGGCGGTATCGCGTTTTTACTCTATAAATTGTTTGCCGCCCGCGCCAAAAATACTGCGCGTCCGGTACCGGTCTATAGCCGCGATAGCTATGAACCGCAACAGCGATCAACTTCAGCTTATAGCGATTATGAAGCGCCTCAAACTCAAGCGCCATCGCGTGCCTCGGTCGGTAATACGGGTTTCAACACCGATTTATTGTTTAAAAAAGACTTTCAAGCCAATACCGATTCCGGATTCGAGCCTGCTATCGAAAATCGCGAGCTGATTTTGCCGGAAGGTTTCGATGAGCACGCTTTTTTGAACGGTGCCGAAAATGCATTTAGAGCTTTACAAGCCGCGTGGGACGATCGCGATCTAGCCGAAATCAGAGGCCTGACTACCGACCGCGTGTTCGCCGAAATACAGGATCAACTCAAGGCCTCGACCGATGACAACCGAACCGAGGTAATTAGCGTTCAAACCGAGTTGCTCGATGTCCGCGAATCCGGCAGCGAATTGGAAGCGACCGTATTGTTCGATACCGTAATACGCGAAGACATTTACGGACCGGAGCAAGCCGTTCGCGAAGTATGGCATTTCGTTAAGCCGAGAAATAGCCTGCAGCCGAAATGGTACCTGGACGGTATTCAGCAAGTCGAAGAATAACTTTAACATTACCGATACAAGGTTCGGCGGGGCCTCCGCCGAACCTTCACACTTTCCAAAATATGGACGTTTCTCCAGCCAATCCTCATAATCAGCCGAGCCCGCGGAATACCTCATTGCTGCTGGTCGAAGATCATAAAAATCTGGCTCAAGCGGTCGGGGCATATCTGGAAAGCAGCGGCTTTACGATGGATTACGCCTACGACGGATTATGCGCACTGCATCTTGCCGCAACGCAACGCTATGATGCCATTATTCTCGATATCACGCTGCCCGGCGGCATCGACGGTTTGGAAATATGCCGGAGACTGCGTAAAGACGCGCGTTTGTCGACGCCGATATTAATGCTGACTGCTCGCGATCAATTACAAGACAAATTGGATGGATTTCAACGCGGCGCTGACGACTATCTAGTCAAGCCGTTCGAAATGCCGGAGCTCGAAGCCCGCATCAATGCTTTGGTTCGCCGCGAACGCGGCGAATTAGACGAGTCCGTTTATCAAATTCACGATTTGACGTTCAATACCAACACGATGCAGGTCATGCGCCAGGGCCGGATTATTCAATTGTCGCCGACGTGTTTGCGGATACTGCGTATCTTGATGCGCGAATCGCCCAACCTGGTTACCCGAGAGCAATTGGAACATGAACTTTGGGGAGAACTAATCCCGGACAGCGACACGCTCCGAAGCCATTTATACAAACTGCGCAAAAAAATCGACAAGCCGTTTGCTGTGCCCTTGCTCGAAACCCAATCGGGGATCGGTTATCGGCTGATCGAACCGAATTAACCGTCTTTGCAGCTCCTGCCCGATGAAACCACTGAAAGACCGCAATTTCGACCCGTTTGTCGAAAAATTCGAACAAAAAGTCTACGGTACGTCCAAAGGCGATTGGCGGCTCAAGTTGCTGAAGGAAGACCTTGACGAGCTTTACCGGGCTGCCGAACCTCTGTCGATATGGGATGCCGGGTGCGGTTTTGCGCAAATCAGCCAATGGCTCGCCGGACAAGGCCATCATCTGACGATATGTGACGTGTCGGAAAAGATGTTGATGCGGGCGCGGCAGCATTTTTCCGAAGCCGGCCTGATCGCCGAATTTCATCATGAACCCTTACAAACGCTTGCGGCCAAACTTCCCCTATTCGATTTGGTTTTATTTCATGCGGTAATCGAATGGCTCGGCGAACCGCTCCCGGCCTTGCAAATCGTTATGGAGAAGGTCAAGCCCGGCGGCTATTTGTCGCTGTTGTTCTATAACCGTAATGCGATGGTTTATACCAATGCCTTGAAAGGCCATTGGCGCTGGAGAAACTTGCTTGACGATACCTATCTCGGCAAAGGCAAAAAACTAACGCCTCCCAATCCTCAATATCCCAACGAAGTCATCGAGCGATTGCAAAGCCAGGGATTTAGCATTACGGCGCATACCGGTATTCGCGTGTTTCACGATTATGTAAGCAAAGACACTTTAGACGGCAGCGATCCGGCCGAATTATTCGAATTGGAATACCGTTACTGCCGAATGCCGACCTACCGCGACATGGGGCGTTATATCCATCTATTGGCGCGCCGGCAAGGAGAAATCAATTAAGCCTAAATCCGGCAATTTAACCATTCGGGGAAAATGGGATCACGCCATTAGCGGTTGAGTGAAGCGCTCTTAAGGTTGCCGCTCATCATCTTATATCGGCAATACCATTGAGTATTTGCCGGCTTTTTTATCCCTTTGTTATAGTTATACGCCTAGCAAACTTTGTAGATTTTTCTCAAAATTCGCTTGATCGATCTGACTTAGTTTGCCGAGACGACATAGAATTAAGCGATCATCCAAAGTAAATAGCTTTAGACGAATTTTGGATGCCGATTTTAAGCCTGCGGAATCCAAGTCTTGTATTGATGTATCGAGCGGCCAATCCGAATGTTTGGCACTGGTAATCATGGCCATAACAATGTGACCAATACGCGAATTAAACAGGGCTTCGTCGGATAAAACTAACGCGGGTCTATGTTTGACAGCTTGACGATCCGTAAACGGGAAGGGAACTTTGACTATGTCGAAACGGTTTTAAGTCACGATAAGCCTCATCATCCTCGACGCTACTCCATTCGGATAAAGTGCCGCTCACTGCGCTCAGATATTCTACATCTAGAGGATTTATTCGTCGCACCCAGACGCGGCCATCTTCGCTAGTTTCCCAAACGACGGTATCTCCAGCTTCAAGATGAAGTTTTTTTCGGACATCCGCGGGGATGGTCACTTGACCTTTGCTGCTGATTTTTGCAAGTTGAGACATATCGATCTCCCGATGTAAGACATCTTTACTGTAAGATATATTTACCTAGCTCGCAAATATTGAATAGAATACGGGGTTATTCATTAACCCTATGTAATCATTAGTTTCTCAACAACGCTTGCAAATCCTGGCCGCTCGGCATTTGATGGACGCGCAGGCCGAATTCCTGCACGACCGCTAATATATGGTCGAAAATATCGGCTTGAATGCTTTCGTAATTAACCCAGTTCGTATCGTTGCTGAACGCATAGATCTGAATCGGCAGTCCATGCGCATCGGGTTCCAATTGGCGTACCATCAAAATCATTGCTTGATGAATACCGGGATGCGCCTTGAGGTAGGCATTTAAATAGGCGCGGAACGTGCCTAAATTAGTCAGTCGTCTGCCATTTACCGGACAAGACAAATCCGCGCATTCCTCGGCATTGGCCTTGGCTATTTCGGCTAGTTTTCGTTCGATATAGCCGGTCAGCAGCTTGGTTTTGCGCAAACGAACGATATCTTCCTCGGATAAAAACGCAACACTGCCGACATCGATTCGAATACTGCGCATAATACGCCGGCCGCCCGATTCTTGCATGCCGCGCCAGTTTTTAAACGAATCGGATATCAAGGCGTAAGTCGGGATCGTGGTAATCGTACGGTCCCAATTCTGCACCTTGACGGTGGTTAGGCCGATATCGATCACATCCCCGTCGGCGCCGTATTTGGGCATTTCCAACCAGTCGCCGACACTCAACATCTTATTGGCCGACAGTTGAATGCCGGCAGCCAAACCCAATAACGAATCCTTGAACACCAAGAGCAAGACCGCCGTCATCGCGCCCAAACTGCTGAGCAAAATCACCGGCGATTTGTCGGTGATGATCGAAACGAATAAGATACAGGCAAAACCGGATGCAAACAGCTTAATGCTTTGGAAGACGCCGCGCAAAGGCCAATGTCTTGCGACACGGTATTGATGCGCCAAGTACAGCAAGGTGTCGAGCAAGGAAAACAAGCTTAAGAGTAGATAAAACAAGATCCACAATTTAGCGGCTAATTCGATGCCGGATAAAAACAATGATTCCTGGGCCAACCATAGCTGCGCTTGCCAGCGGACCAAAACGGCCTGGAATACGAAGGCAATACGATTGAATAAATTTTGCTCGAATAAGGCCCGCTTCCAAACCCATTTGCTGCGGTAGGCCAGTTTTTCGACCAAACGCAGAAATACATAATGCAAAATGAGGTGGGTTAATATTGCAATGACGACGATGGCCGCCAGAGCGATTGCCACTTTGGTGCTAGGTTCCAGATTTAAGTCTTGCAGCCATTGTGTAGCCGTATTAAACACTGATCACTCCTAAAAGAAATTCATTAAACTGCTAAATGCAGAAAACATTTGTGGTTATAGTAAAGACAAATTCAGTCTCTTTTTGAAAAAGAAGTCTGCGAGGGGGATTATATAAATAAATCCTCCAATATCCCCTTTATCAAGGCTATGTTTGCGTTGAGGGTTGAAGAATTGGCTTTGACTTGGTGGGGCGGGGTTTGTAACCGCGGCCTAAACGTTACCTATATGGATGTAGGTAAGGGGCGTGAGCAGGAGCGGAAGTTTTTCGATCGTGACCAAAGTAAAACAAAATGTTCGGAGCGGGTTGAATAACCTGCCACGCGTGAGGTTATTATGCAGTAAATCTACGAATTGCCATCCTTGGCACTGGATTCCGCCAATCCCTGGCGGAATGACGCGTTATTTCCTTAAGTTGGCCATTGACCTGCATCGATGCAGAGTTCACGGCGATCTTTGACGGCCCTCCCCCGGTGCCGAATTTTGATCTACGGGTATACATCGAAAGTCATGATTGAACTAAAACGATATTACCAACAATAATGGTAACCTAATTGAGCCGCATGAGGCATAACCGATTATATGAGTCATACTATGAAAAAAACTTTGCTAAGCGCTTATCTTGGAATCCTAATCGTCTATTCGGGAAGCCTTAGCGCAAGTCAGAAGACCATACCGCTACCGATCGATTACCGCTTGATTCGAAATGTGCTGGTTGAACAGCTCTACACCGGCACCAATCGGACCGCCCATTTATGGAAGGATAGAGGCGGCTGTAGTTTGCTCGACATGTCCAACCCAAAAATCGACGGGCAACAAGGCCTCGTTCGAATCGTCAATGACGTACATGCGCGCATCGGCACCCTCATGGGCGGCGAGTGCTTAACCGTGTTGGATTGGACAGGCAAGCTCGAAACTTTTCAACGCGCGGTACTGGAGAACGGCGGTACTGTTCTACGCTTTCCGATCGACAAGGCGGTTGCTTACGACCCGAGCGGACAAGCATTGAGAATCGATCAATTGCAGGATTTGATAAAGCGTTTTGCCGAACCGAAATTGGCATCGGTTAAACTCGACCTTCAAGAAGTGCGCGGCGATATCGAAAAAACGCTGGCACCCGTCACGACTCCGGAAAATAAAGCGGCGGTGCAAGCCTTATTGAGCTCGTTACGATTCAGCGAAGTCAAGGCCGGCGAAACCGGTTTGGGCGTAAAAGTCGCTTTTGAGGTTCCGCAGGCAAATGCAAGAGCAAACAAGCAGGCCGCGCCGGTATTCAACGAAAGCGAAATGCAACAATGGAATGTAGCCTGGCAACGCTGGAACGCTTCATTATTTCAAGCGATCGATCGAGCCGCGGAAGATAGGGTTTCCGAGGATGTTCGCGATACGCTTTTGGAGACTTTACTTGCGGCTAAATCGGCCTTCCACAAGGGTTTGACGAGCAACGACACGAGCGGCGGCGATCCGGTCCGGATGTTTTTCAACGATTCATGGGATCGAGTGGCGCCGGTGCTGCGAACGATTGCCAAAGACGTACCCGGTACAGAGGGCTTGCGCTTTCTGACGTTTATCACCGCAACGGATTTGCTGTACGAGCTTGAAACCATCGGCTCGCCGCTCGGCTTAGACATATCGTCCGACGGATTGCGCCGTTTGGGCCGTATGCTATTGGTTAAGCAGGCCGGAACGAAATAAGTAATGCTTGATTCAGACGCTAATGTGACTCAAAAGCTTGCCGTTTATGGCGGAATGACGGGAACTTGAAGGCAGAGTAAATACATCTCCCATACCTTTTTTAATCGCCAAAATGGGGGATGTGTCAGCACAAGATTGTCACAAAGTTGTCATAATTTTGTCATAATTCGCATTTTTCTCGCGAAGCCAGTATCTCCATGAACAAATTATTTATCGGTAGGCTCCTGTCACACGCCATTCCGGTCGTGCTGTTCGGGCTGTTTTTGTCCGGAGTCGTTCTCGCCGCTGAACCCAGAGACCCGGAACGCTATATGCAAGAACTGCTGGCTATTGAAAAACGTCTCGACGCGAAGCTGCAAGCCTTGGATGAAAAACTGAAACGGCTCGAACAATTAGAAGCTACGCAACCCGTTAAGGCAACAGCTCCTGAACATGTTGTTCCGGCAAAAGATCAAGAAAGCGCGCTTGCCCAAGCCGAAGTGGATGCCAAGTCCGATGACACGAAGACTCAAGCCCAGGGTGGTTTGCCCTCCGGCGTCAGTTACGGCAAGAACGGATTTGAATTCAAGACCGATGACGGCAAGTTCGCATTGGCCATTCAAAACCGGATACAAGCCCGCTACGCCAATCCTTTCGACAGCGACCCTCGTTCACTCGGCGACCTCGATCGTGATCAAAGTACCTTCATGATCCGCCGTGCGCGGACCAAGCTCAAAGGCCATGCCTATTGGCCTTGGTTAAAATATTATCTGCAATACGACTGGTCTCAGCCGGTATTACGCGACTTAAATCTGACCGTGGACAAATTTCAATGGGCCAAATTATGGGTCGGTCGAGGCAAGGTTTTGTATAACGACGAACGGGTGACCTCTTCCGGCAATCAGCAATTCGTCAACCGGTCGATCGTCAACGACATATTTACAGTAGACCGGCAACAAGGGGTACAGATCTTCGGCAATCTATTCCCCGGCACCTGGCACGATATCAGTTATTATGCCGGCGTCTATGCCGGACTCGGCGTCGGCGAGCGCAATAATGACGACAACAACATGATGTATTCCGGCCGCTTGCAGTGGAATGCCTTGGGTGGAGAGATGCCGTTTTCCCAATCCGATCTCGAATTTCATGAAAATCCGGCCCTCAATTTCGCGTTCGCGGCGGCGACCAATCAAAGTCGATGCACCGCCTTCGAAACCGATAACCGAAGCTGCCGAGCACTGCCCGGCTTTAACGTAGGCGAAGACGGACAATACCGCATCAATCAAATGATGGAAGAAGTCCGTTTTAAATGGCAAGGCTTATCGATTCAACATGAAATGCACTGGAAGGAAGTTATCGATACGTTAAGAGCCCAAGGCGCCGGAGGGAGAGAAACGAATCTCATGGGCGGCTTAATCCAAGCCGGCTATTTTCCGCATTACCTAGTGGCGATCATTCCGAAAAATCTGGAGTTTGCCGGACGATATGCCTTTGTCGATCCCAATGTCGACGTCGATAACGACCGGCAACAAGAATTCAGCGGCGTAATGACCTATTTCTTCAATGGTCATAACAATAAAGTGAATTTTCAAGTCAGTCATTTGATCGTGGAAGACCCGAGGCAGGGAATCAGCCAATCGGATCAGCGGTTTTGGTTACAGTGGGATTTGTCGTTTTAACCCATGCCCGTTGTCTCGGTCCGAAGCTGGAACTTAGGAGCGAGACAGAGGAATGGAGTGATGTAGGATGGGTAGTAGCGAAGCGGAAACCCATCGCTTTGTTTGACTTCAGGCATGAATGTAGTAACGCAGCCATTAATCTAACCCGCGATTTGGTTCATTAACTTGTTTCGTTCCCAAGTTCTACTTGGGAATGCTTACCTTTAAGCTCTGCTTATCGTTCGTCAAGCGGAGCTTGACGGTAGACACTCCCAAACAAGAGTTTGGGAGTGAGCAATTTTGTTAGCGGCGCTTTTGATGGGCCACATATTCATCAAGTAATGTCCTGATGATTGTTTGATATTGCAGATGATGCTTTTTTGCCACTTCCTTGAAATAGACTACGCTTTCGGAACTGAGGGAAATTGTGACTTTTGTATTCTCTTTTTTAAGTGAAAGCTCTTCAGGTGATGGAAGAAAGTCTGTTACCAGCTTTAAATCACCAATGGGCTCATCACTGTACTTAATTACTTTGCCCATAGATCTTCTTAACTTTTCGCCAATAATACGAATGAAACCGGACCGATAAGTGAACCTGACAGGGAGGATGCCTGTACCTGCTTCGTTTAAGCCAAAACAATAATAACGCTTTTCATCTTGGCTGTGGTTTAGGTCTTCAGCAATGACGCGTCTCTTATCCATAAATGCGTACTGTGCTTCATAGAATGAAACACCATGTTTGCGCTGGTTTTCCTTATTTTTGATTTCATCCCACTCAAAGCTAGTTTCACTCATGGAGAGAAGATGTCATCAATATGGTTAAATAACCATACTGGTGCGCGATGGACAGGGATTTTTTGTTTTTCTCTGTTGCCTCTTTCCCAAGCGCTCCTGGAACTTGGGAGCGAGACAAACTGACGAATTCGGATTAACGCATATAGAGCTTTTTTATATCCTTTGCTGGTCAAATTTCGGCGCCGAAGAGTCCTGTCAAAGGACGCCGTGAATACGTCCATGTAGATACTCTGTTTAAAATCAAGTTAAAAATAGGCATTTTTCTGCTATTCAGCGATTGACGGAATTGCATAAAAACGCGTGTTATCGAATGGTTTATCATGCTTGAGCATGCCGTGAATCGCATGTAACAATTTACGCATGACCGCACAACAGGCTTGCAACGGTAATTTACCCATATCCAGGAGATGTTGGTAATACGCCTTAATATGGCGATCATGCTGCACAGCGCTCCAGACAGGCATATACAGGGCGGCGCGAATCTGGCTGTTACCGGCCTTGGATATACGCGTTTTTTTGTGGACACTCGTGCCGGAATCAAAAGCTCTTGGATCGAGCCCCGCAAACTTGACCCACTCACGGTGCGACATATCCGCAGGCAAAATCAGTAGTTCTCCCATGAGGGCAATCGCACTGGTATTGGCAATACCCTTAATGCTCGTGAACAAAACTAATGCTCGACTGAGTTCCGGATGTTTTTCGATCAATGCCAAGGCGCCAGCCGTTAACTGATCGATACGCTTATCTAATTGATCGATGGCCGCTTGTGCATCTTTTAGCACGGCTTTGGGTGTTTCAACTGTTGCGCTTAAGGCATGCAATTGATTCTTTGCTGCTGTTTTTTGATCGGTTAGCGCATTAATACGGCGTGAGAAACAACGTAAAGCGATCTTTTCATTCGAAGGACGGGACCAAGGCACAAAATCCATCCGTTCGGCATACACCGCCAGAGTATTCGCGTCCACATCATCTGTTTTACTATTGTTCATCAACACTTTAGCAAAGTTATGAGAGACCTTGGGATTGATGACCATTACCTTGACGCCGGCATCATGGAGCGCAACGGCTAAATCGAAATGATAACTGCCGGTGGCTTCCATACACACGATAATGCCGGACAATTTGTTCAGTTTCTTGGCCATCCGGGCATGATCAGCTGGGGTATTGGAGAACTTCTGCGGATTGAAAGGTTTGCCATTTTTGCGCACCACCAAAACCAGTTCTTTAGATCCTACATCGACGCCAGCGAAGATACGGGTTTGTGTGTCAAGTGAAGCGCTGTTAATTTGTTGATCTGCCATGTTTAATTGTTATTCTGTGATAAGGAAAGTAAACTAGTCATTGGTTCCCGACCCTGCGTATGCACCTACCATCCTTGTGAATGCAGGCTCTAAGCCTCAGATACTCCGCGGTATAGGTGAATAGGGCGGGGGCCAATCTACATGACAGGCTCTGGTTTAATCCAGTCCTCAGGCTCAAGCGGCCTCCCAATGAACTCGGTAAAGCTTAAAGTATTTCCTGGCTAAAATTCATTTAAATTAATCATACAAGGCTCTGTGACAGCATCCCTGCTGTCAAAGCCTTTGCCGAACACCCCGGCGCCTCCATGTGTCAATGCCGAAATTTGAAGTGCGATGGGTATAAGCTCGGCATTCACAACGGAGATTACATCTCCGGCGTCAGTAAAGCCTCTTTCAGCGCATTTGAGAACGGGTCTTTGCCGAACCAGATATTGAAATAAGCCAGCCCTTGTTCGGGGTCTTCTAGGGTTCCGAGCAGTTCATTGTTTAGAAAAAGTCTCAAACCGTTTTCGGCATCATAAATTAAATCGTAAAAATCGCCTTTATCAATGTCCTTATATTGGCGATTGAATCGATCGAAAGCGCTACGCCAATCCAGATATCGATCGCCTAAGTTCGCTTTTAGATATTCCTCGGAAGCCTCGCGGAAGGCCTTGGCCGGAATCGAGCGCTCGTAAATGAAGCGTAATTGTTTCGGAGAATCGTTGAAAACATCGATCGGGTTCTTACAATTGTTTAGATAAAGTTCGGCATAACCGACATGAATCCAGCGGAAAGCTTTCAATTCCCCCTTGCTGCAACGCGGTAGTTCAGCCTGCTGATTAGGGGGCAGTAAGTCTTCGGCGTATACCTTGCCGAACGACATTAAGCCTAACAAAATCGCTAGTCGTGTAAACCGTTTTTTATCCATTGTAATACTCCTCCGATAATCGGAACCTGTAGAAAAAAGCCTTGCGTGCTGTCCCAGTAGTCTTGATGCAGGACGATTTTGCCATGATCGTCGAAACGCAAATGGCTAAAGCCTATCGTCGTGACATCCTTGCTTCGACCCAACAGCGTGAACCGAGTTCGCATGTTCCAGCGCAGAAATACATCGTCGCCTTGTTCGAATACCGACATGACCTCAATACTGATCGAATCGAGATTTTTCTGGGTTTGTTCGAGATAACTCTGTAGGGCTTGCCGGTCATGCAGGGTTACGAGCGTATCGTTAAAATACAGTTGTTCGGCATAGGTATTTTCAACCTTAGTCTTTATCGGCAACACTTCCAAGTTGTCGTATAACTCGACAAAATGCCTGATTTTAGGATGTTTTCCGGCGTTCTGTTCGGCCGGAGCCATCGCCAAATATTCGCGCATCGGATTCGGTTCTATGCTACTACAGCCGGTTAGCGCCAGTAGTATGCCGAATAATGATGTCATTCGTTTCATCGCCCACTCCGTTATTTAATTTTCAGCAGAGTTTTACCGTTCTCTATGCACTATTGTGTGAACAAATCGCATGCAGGCGTTCACGTGTTTTTCACGCGCCTAGTATTCTAATAATTCCAATGCTCTTAAATGAAAGAGTAAGTTTTATGAGATGACTACGATGTTTATACAAACCGCATTAACCAAATTTTTCAGTTGGTTCGACAGTAGTCGAGTCAAAATCAAAGATACCGAAAGCGAAAAGGTCGACTGGCTGCGCGTGTTTCCATTTATCTTGGTTCATGTCGCGTGTCTATTGGTTTTCGTAGTCGGCTGGAGCCCGATTGTGATCGTTGTGGCACTTTTTTCCTATTTCATTCGCATGTTCGCGATCACCGCGTTCTATCATCGCTATTTTTCGCACAAGGCTTTTCGAACCAGCCGCGTGTGCCAGTTCCTTTTCGGCCTACTCGGCGCAACGGCAACGCAACGAGGCCCGATTTGGTGGGCGTCGCATCACCGCCGTCATCACCGCTACTCCGATACGGACCGCGATATGCATAGTCCGCGCAAAGGCTTTTGGTGGAGCCACATGGGCTGGTTTTTGAGCTCGAAACATTTTACGACCCGCGAACAATGGGTGCGCGACCTGATCAAATTTCCGGAACTGCGCTTCCTAGACCGCTTCGACGTCGTAATACCGGTGCTCTACGCGGTAGCGTTATGGGGGCTTGGGAAATGGCTCGAGGTGAGCTTTCCGGAGCTCGGCACGACAGGCTGGCAAATGTTGGTCTGGGGATATTTCGTATCGACGATTGTATTACTGCACTGCACGCTATCCATCAATTCGTTGTCGCATGTCTGGGGCAATCAACGTTACCAAACCGGCGACGATAGCCGCAACAACGGTTTTCTGGCGCTGATCACGCTCGGCGAAGGCTGGCATAACAATCATCATCATTATCCCGTGTCGGCTCGGCAAGGCTTTTATTGGTGGGAGATCGATATTAGTTATTACTTGCTGAAATTAATGTCGTGGTGCGGCTTGATTTGGGACTTGCAGCCGGTTCCGGTTGCGCGACTCAATTCTAAACGTTTGGACGCAGGAAGCAGCCAATGAAAATAGCGATCGTCGGGAGCGGCATCTCCGGTATTTATACGGCCCATTACTTGGATAAGCAACACGAGGTTACGATCTACGAAGCCAACACCTATTTGGGCGGTCATACCGATACGCATAATATTGTCTTGCACGACCGCCAATTTGCGGTCGATACAGGCTTCATCGTGTTCAACGAACACAACTACATTCATTTCTGCCGCTTCTTGAACGAATTAGGGGTTGCTTCGCAGCCTTCGGATATGAGCTTTAGTGTGGCCGATGCGAAAACCGGCCTCGAATACAATGCTACGACGATCGACAAGTTATTCTGTCAACGCCGAAATCTATTCAGCCCACGCTTTTATCGGATGATCGCGGACATTTTCCGCTTTTACCGCGAAGCGCCGGCCTTATTGAAAAGCGGCGACGATACGTTGACCTTGGGCGAGTACCTCCAACAAAACCGTTACAGCGAAGCCTTCATCGACGACCATATTTTGCCGATGGCTTGCGCCTTATGGTCGGGTCCGCCGGAAAGCCTGAAAAACTTTCCGGCACGCTATTTTGTTGCATTCATGAACAATCACCGCATGCTGAAGATCGATGACCGGCCGCTATGGCGCACGGTCAAAGGCGGCTCGTCGACCTATGTCGAAGCATTCAAGCAGCGCTTCGGCGGCGAACTGCGGCTGAATAGTCCGGTTCGCTCGATCGCACGAGACAATGACGGCGTCACGATTATCGACGAGAGCGGCGAGCGGCGTTTCGACCAGGTCGTCATTGCTTGTCACGGCGATCAGACGCTTCGGCTCTTGTCCGACCCGAGTCCGGATGAGACCGAAATACTCGGTGCGTTCTCATTTCAGGACAACGATACGGTGCTGCATACCGACGCGGCGTTGATGCCGAGGCATCCGAAAGCCTGGGCAAGTTGGAATGCGTTGAAACCGGCCGGGACTCAGGCGAATTGTACCGTAACTTATTGTATGAATTTGCTGCAAAACCTGGACGCGCCCGAGCCGTTGCTGGTGTCGCTGAATTGCACGGACCGCATCGATCCGTCAAAAATTTTGATGCAGCGGCATTATCGGCATCCGGTGTACACGCCGGAAAGCCTAGCCGCGCAAAAAAGGCATGCCGAAATTAACGGCCTTAACCGCACGTTTTATGCAGGCGCCTATTGGGGTTGGGGATTTCATGAAGACGGCGCGGCCAGTGCGCAGTTGGCGATCGATAAACTGAACGCGCCGTCATGAACGCGCTGCACAGTCGCATCGCCAAAGGTTGGGTGCGCCACCGGCGCCACCTGCCGAAACCGCATGCTTTCCGCTATCCCTTGTTCATGACGTGGCTCGATCTCGACGAATTAGATAAGGTCATCGATAAAAGTCGTTTTTGGTCGAAGCAACGCTTTAATCTGGTCTCCTATTACCGCGAAGACTATCTCGGGCCTACGGATTCGGATTTGCGAGACGCGGTAAAAGCCCGAATTAAACAACAAAGCGGTGAAATATTTGAAGGGCGTATTTGTTTGCTGACACATCTGCGATATTTAGGTTTTGCATTCAATCCGGTCAGTTTTTATTTTTGTTTTCCTGACAGCGAGGATCAGCCCCGCTTCATTCTCGCCGAAATCACCAATACACCCTGGGGCGAGCGGTTTTGTTATGTCTTGGATACTCGGCAAAGCTCCGCTCAAAACAACAAATGGACCTTCGAATTCGGCAAAGCTTTTCATGTATCGCCGTTCATGCCGATGGACATCGATTACCGGTGGCGTTTCGCCTTAGCCGGCGATAAGTTGACGATACACATGCAATTGTACCGCCTAGCGCAATGCTGTTTCGATGCTACCCTGAAACTGGACATGCTCGATCCGTCCCCGAACACGATGCGCTCGGTGCCGTTGCAATATCCTATTATCACTTGCGCCATCGTTGTAAGGATTTATTGGCATGCTTTCCGGCTTTGGCTGAAAGGCATTCCGTTTTATTCGCATCCCGATAAATAAACCGAATTACATCAAGGAGATAAGAATGAATGCCGCAACCGCCGAATTAAGCAAGAATCCGGCTAGATTCGATTTGCTGCTGCGCAAAGCGCTACTGAATAAACTCAGTCATTTGCAAGATGCACAATTAACGGTGACCGACCCGCTCGGCAAAGTCGTACTCGGTAGACCCGGTCAGGATGGCCTCAGCGCCGAGATCAAAGTCTTCGATATGAGTTCTTACCGGCAGATATCGTTAGGCGGCTCGATCGGCGCCGCCGAGTCCTATATGGACAAATTATGGCAAACCGACGATTTGACTTCGGTGATCCGTATTTTGGTGCGCAATCGAGACTTGCTAGACAGCATGGAAGGCGGGTTGGCAACCTTGACGAACACCTTACTTAAATTCTGGCATTTCGCGCGCCGAAACTCCAAGCATGGCTCGCGCAAGAATATCGCCGCGCATTACGATCTGGGTAACGATTTGTTTTCGTTGTTTTTAGACAAGCACGGGATGTATTCGTCGGCGACTTATCACGATCTCGAACTCAGTCTCGAAGAAGCCTCGACGGCTAAATTGGAACGTATTTGCCGAAAATTGGACTTAAAGCCCAACGATAATGTCCTCGAAATCGGCACAGGTTGGGGCGGCTTTGCCACTTATGCCGCCAAGCATTTCGGCTGCCGCATAACGACCACGACCATCTCGAAAGAGCAGTTCGAGGCCGCACGGCAACGCATCGACGATGAAGGAGTCGCCGATCGTGTGACAGTGCTGATGGAGGATTACCGGGATTTGACCGGAGTGTACGACAAACTGGTGTCGATAGAAATGATCGAAGCGGTTGGGCATCATTATCTCGATACTTACCTCAAGCAGTGTGCGAACTTATTAAAACCGAACGGTCTGGCCTTGATTCAGGCGATAACGATCGAAGATCAGCGCTATAAACAGGCGCTGAAGAGTGTCGATTTTATCAAACGCTATATTTTTCCTGGCAGTTTCATTCCGTGCGTCAACGCGATTATCGCGAGCGCGTCGCGGAGCACCGATTTGCGCTTGATCAATCTAGAAGATCAAGGCGAAAGTTATGCGCTAACATTAAAAGCTTGGCGGGAACGTTTCATGGCTTCGCTCGATAAGGTTCGGGAGCAAGGCTACGACGAACAATTCATCAGGATGTGGGAGTTTTATCTGTGTTATTGCGAAGGCGGCTTTTGGGAAAAATCGATTTCCAACGTGCAATTGCTGCTGGCCAAACCCGGCAATCGCCGCGAACAATGGCTGCCGCGTCATGAATCGCAATAACCTCATTAATATGGCTTGGATGCAAGGCTTGTGGTTTGCAGCGGTCTTGTCGGCGGCGTCAAGCCAGTATTGGCCGGCACCGGTTATTTTAGTGTTGTTCGGGCTTTGGCATACCCGCCCTGCGATTCATGTCGCCGGCGATTTTCGTTTGGTGCCGGCTGCGGTCGTGCTTGGCATGATTTTGGATAGCAGCTGGGTTAGGTTCGGTTGGCTCGAATATGCTTCTCCTTGGCCGGATACCGATTATGCACCTTTATGGATTTTGCTGTTGTGGATCGGCTTGGCGCTCACCTTGAATCATTCGCTGGCCTGGTTGCAATCGCGTCTTTGGTTGGCCGGACTGCTCGGCGGCATTACGTGTCCGTTTTCTTATTGGGCGGCGGCAAGACTCGGTGCGCTCACTATCACTGAGAACTCCGGAGTTTGGATCTTCGGCCTGGCTTTGAGCTGGGCAGCGGCGCTACCGCTTTTGTTATGGATGGCGCGTGTAATCAGACAAAAAGATCATTCACTGGAGGCAAAACATGTTTAGTTTAATCGTAATCGCGGTACTAAGTACCGTGGCGATGTTAATGGCTTGGGTGTGGCAGCAAAACCACAAAAATGCCGGTATCGTTGATGTGATTTGGTCATTCGGAATGATGTTGGCGGGGCCTTGGTATGCGTTGACGGGAACCGCCCCTCTGTATTTACAGCTCAGTCTGGCCTTACTGACGTTCGCCTGGTTTTTACGATTGGGAAGTCATTTGTCTGCACGGGTGTTCGGGGAGCCGGAAGACGGTCGTTACCAAGCGATGCGGGCAGCGATGCAGAATAAGGCCGATAGCGGATTTTTGCAGTTTTTTTTAATGCAAGCCGGTTTTATCTGGGTGTTGTCCCTCCCGTTTTGGGCGGTCGCGCATACTCGCGATCCCAATCCGGTCATGGTTTTTTGCGCATTACTGGTTGCCTGTTTGGCCTTATGGGGCGAAACCACGGCAGACCGGCAATTGGCCGAATTTCGGAAAAATCCCGATAATCGTGGGCTGACGTGCCGAGCTGGTTGGTGGCGTTATTCCCGGCATCCGAATTATTTTTTCGAATGGCTGCATTGGTTCGCTTACCCGCTGATGGGTTGGGGCGGCGAATATCAATACTGGCTATGGCTCGCACCGGTCGTGATGTTTTGCTTTTTGTATTTTCTGACCGGTATTCCTTATACCGAACAACAAGCCTTGCGTTCTCGCGGAGATGATTACCGCCGCTATCAACAAACCACCAGCAAATTTTTGCCATGGTATCCGAAATCGACTTTTCCTTTGCAAAATCGATTTTCTATGCTGAATGCGATCGATCTGGCTGAGCGAGGTTTAATTCCCGATCCATTGATGCGAATCGGTATTCGAAATTTGTTGAGGCAACGTCTTAACGACGAATGCGCGAATGATGTCGAAAAGCAAAGCTTGCGTTATCTGTCGTTATTACAAACGCTGAGAGAAAGCCCTATCGCGATAGAAACCGATGCGGCAAATCGCCAACATTACGAAGTCCCCGCGGCTTTTTATCGACATGCACTGGGCAAGCATCTGAAATATTCGTCGTGCTACTGGGACGAAACGACTCAAACACTCGATGAAGCCGAAGCGCGTATGCTAAAGCTGACTTGCGAGCGGGCGGAATTGGCGGCCGGCCAGCAAATACTTGAGTTGGGTTGCGGCTGGGGCTCGTTGACTTTATGGATGGCCGAGCATTATCCCCGCAGTACAATTACGGCAGTATCGAACTCGAATAGTCAACGCGAATATATCCTCGAACAGGCGGAGCTAAGGGGCTTACGCAATCTCGAAGTAATCACCTGCGACGTGAATCGCTTGTCATTGACTGAACGGTACGATCGCGTCGTTTCGGTAGAGATGTTCGAACATATGCGCAATTACGAACATTTGATGAGTAATATCGCCAGCTGGTTAAAACCCGGCGGCAAGCTGTTCGTGCATATCTTTTGTCACCGTTATTTGGCCTATCCGTTCGAAACCGAAGGCGACGACAATTGGATGGGACGTTATTTTTTCACCGGCGGATTGATGCCGGCTCGCGACACGCTACTGCATTTTCAAGACCGGCTCAGGATAGAATGCCAATGGGACGTTTCCGGCCAACATTATCAAAAAACGTCCGAAGCCTGGTTGAGCAACATGGACCGATACCCATCCGAAATCGATCGGATTTTTGCGGAAACCTACGGGCGAGAAAAAGCGGCCGTTTGGCGGCAGCGTTGGAGGCTGTTTTTTATGGCTTGTGCCGAACTGTTCGGTTATCGGGGCGGGAATGAATGGTTGGTTAGGCACTATCGCTTTATCAGGCCGAGTGAATGATGAGCAAGCAAGGTCTTCAATATAAACTGATTAAGGCTTTTTTACTGCAGATTCTGTTGATCAGTGTTGCGACACTGATGGGTGTGTTTGCCGCCGCTAAAATCGTCGAAGATGTTCTGGTTCGCGAAGCCTTGCAAGGCGAAGCCGGTCATTTTTGGGAGCGCTATCGGCAAAACAGAAATTTTCCTGCGCCCGATACGCGTAATATGAGCGGTTATCTGGCTTCTAGCGGCGATTTTTCCAAGGTTCCCGGAGCATTACGACCGCTGCAGCCCGGCTTCGGCCGTGCTTTAATAGAGGGACGGCAGCCGATTGTGTACATCGAGGACAAAGACGATGCGCGACTGTATTTAGTCTTCGATGAACAGCAAGTCGCAGCCTTGTCGTTTTATTTCGGTGTCGTCCCGCTGAGCTTGGTATTGGTTTTGATTTATGTGTTCGCCTGGATGTCCTATCGCCAATCTAGGGACGCAATCTCGCCGGTGATTTTACTGGCTCATATCGTCGAAAGTTTCGATTTCAAAAAACAAGGACTCGCGGAACTGGATTTGAGCGAGTTACGACAAACCACCGATAGCGATGTCGCCAAGCTGGTCGATGCCTTAGACCACTTTACCGAGCGCCTGGAATTGTTCATCGAACGCGAACGCAATTTTACCCGCGACGCCAGCCACGAACTCAGAACGCCGCTGGCCGTCATCAAAAGCTCGTTGGCCTTGTTGCATAAGCGCTCGGATTACCAGCCGAACGAACAACGATCGTTGCAAACGATTGAAAACACGCTACGCGACATGGAAGGCCTGATCGATACGCTGTTATTACTGGCCCGCGAAGAATCTTCCCCGTTACCCGAAGACGACGTGCTGATCAATGATCTGCTCAGCAACCTGGTCGAGCAAGTCGGCCGGGCGGTCACCAATGAAAAAATCAGTGTCGAAGTCGAACAGAACTGTTTATTGTCGGTGCCTGCCGCCGAAAAGGTCTTGAGTATCTTGCTAAGCAACTTGCTACGCAACGCTTTCAGTTACACCCGGGCAGGTACGGTTTGCATTACGATCGACGAAAATCGCGTCACGATCGCGGACACCGGCATCGGCATGGAACAAAAACAACTCAAACAGGTGTTCGAACCCTTCTATCGCGCTCAAGAAGGCCAAAACGGTCACGGCTTAGGTTTGACGATCGTCAAGCGGCTCTGCAATCGTTTTGGCTGGAAGCTCAAAATCCGCAGCAAGCCCGGGGAAGGCACGGCTATATCGGTTGTTTTTCCGAAAGCGCGCCGGGTCGGCGGGAAGAGGTCTTAACGGTTATACCCATCGCACTTCAAATTTCGGCATTGACGTATGGACACCCCGGTGTCGAAATTTGACCAGCACAGGGTATAAACTGCCGAATTTTGATCTGCGTTGAGTGCGCTGAGTACATTTCATACTCGTTTCTAAGTAAGGATACTGCTCATAATTGTCACATGATTAAAAATTCTACTTCGAAAAAACACTTATAAACACTAACAATGGCGTTAAAAACATGTCAGAAAACAGTAGCGTAAAAACCCGAATCTCCGTCTTGATATTTTTTTGCGGTTTGTTCTTTTTTGTATTAGGAGTCGGGTACTCAATTTGGATACAAAACCAGTTGAATGCCGACAGCACGGCTTTCGATGCTAAATCCCAACTCGCACAAGCATCTTATACATTGCTCGGCATCATGGCTGGATTGATAATCAGCTCCATCATAACGGTATCTGTCGCGCTGGAACGCTTTATCGCGATGCCTATTCGCGACAATCTAAAGCAGTTTAAAACCGTTCGAAAAGATCTGAATCTCCGTCTCGAACACAAACACCAAGACGAATTAGGCAGCCTGTTTGAAGCCATCAATACCTATTCGGGAAATCTTCAGCAAATCATCGAAGAAGTTGCAAGAACATCGGACGACCTCAATGTCGCCGTCGAACAATTTGTCGGAAATACGCACCAAAGTATCGATCTTGCCCGATCTCAACAGCGAGAAACCGATCAAGTCGTCGACGCTAGCGCGCAAATGGCTGTTTCTTCGAACGAAATGGCTGAACATGCCGACGCAACTCAACAAGCCGCATCGGCAGCCAAACAGCAAACTAAAACCGGTTTGCAAGTCGTCAATCAAACGATTTCAGCAATCAGCATGTTGGCCAGTCAAATGGAATCGATGCAAGCGACGGTCACTCGGCTTGATCAAGGCAGTCACAACATCGGAGATGTTATCGATACAATCGCCAAAATTGCAGATCAAACTAATCTATTGGCACTAAATGCCGCGATAGAAGCCGCTAGAGCGGGCGAACACGGAAGAGGTTTCGCGGTCGTCGCGGACGAAGTCCGTAAACTGGCATTCGATACTCAAGAGGCCACGAAACAAATCCATGCGATCATTGTCGACCTTCAAGATTCCGCGCAAGCCGTAACCGGAGAAATCGAGCACGGCACGGCACAAGCTCACGATTGTGTCGAACAGGCCAATAAAGCCGGAGAATCGCTTCACGAAATCGATCAACGCGTCGATTCGGTTTACGACATGGGCAAACAGATTTCCACAGCGGCACGCGATCAAAATACCGTGGCAAGCGAAGTCAGCCAAAGCATGCTTCGGATCAACGAACTGGCCGAAGCCAACACGCAAGCAATGAATCAAAACAAAGATGTCAGCGACGCATTGTCGCAACGTGCTAACAAACTGGAACAATTGGTCGGCAACTTCAAAACCGATACGTTCTCGTCGAGCATGGTCGAATTCGGCCGCGACGACATCGAAAGCGCGATGCGTAAAATGAGTGCCGCAGAGCTCGATAATATGGCTTTCGGTGCGATCGAGTTGGACCGCAACGGCCGCATTCTGCATTATAACGCGGCCGAAGGCGCGATTACCGGTCGCAACCCGAAAGAAGTCATCGGTCGCAATTTTTTTTCCGAAGTCGCCCCTTGCACCGATACGCCGAAATTCAAAGGTGAGTTTGACAAAGGCATACGGATGGGATTCTTGAATAAAAAATTCGAATACACCTTCGACTACAACATGCGCCCGACCAATGTAAAAGTCCACATGAAAAAGGCGTTGAGCGGCGATACCTATTGGATTTTCGTAAAACGCGTATGAGATGGTGGCAAGACAACGCAAATTTGCGCCGTTTTATCGTCGACTTTGTGCTCGACCATTTAGGCTCGTTACGATTGGGAGCGCCTTTACCGTCGCCTCAATCCGTGATGCTTGCAGAAGGTTGGTGGGCTCCTCCGCTCGGCATGGATTCTCTCGAGCTCGTCGATTGCGCGAGCGCCTTTGCACAATCGCTTGCTATCAACGATAGCGGTTTAGGAGACCTGTTACTGGCCAAGCCTAGCGTCAATGGTTGGAAGGAGATTGCAACGGCCAGTCTCGAAAATTCAAGCCATACACTTCGTTTCCGAAGTTCCGGCTCGACCGGAAAAGCGCATTCTGTAACGCTCCCTTATGCCCACATAGAACAGGAAGCCCGATTCATCGCGAATAACTTGTTTAGCCTACATTGTCCCGCGCCACGGATTTGGTCGCTGGTTCCGGCCCATCATATCTACGGCTTCGTTTTCACGATGGTAGTCCCTACTCAAATGCGGGAATACCCGACCATAATCGACGCACGGCAGCGTTTACCGATTTCAATCGAACAGAGCTTGCGATCCGGTGACATTGTCGTCGCTGTACCGGATTTTTGGAGGCTCTGGATTAAAACCGGGTTGCGTCTTCAAAAAGATATCACGGTCGTTAGCGCGGCCGCATCCTGTGAAACCGATGTGCTGCTGGAACTAATAGGGCAAGGGGCGAATGTTATCGAAATATATGGAGCGACTGAAACCGGCGGCATCGGTTATCGTCAGCATCCGAACGAACCATTTACTGTAATGCCGCATTGGCGAGCTGAAGGAGAATGTTTAATAGGGCATTACCTCGAAGCGACTGTCCCCGATCATTTGGCGTGGCTAGATACCAACCGATTCGATATAAAAGGACGCAAAGACGGCAAAATTCAAATCGGTGGCATCAACATTTGTCCCAATGAAATCGCAGCATTGATCAAACAGCATAATGCCGTCGAGGACGCCATCGTCAGATTTGACGGAAGTCGTCTAAAAGCCTATGTGATTCCGAAAAACCTTCAATCATCGCAAGAACTGATAAGCGACTTATCGGTATGGTTATCACAACAACTGCCCGCCACCCATATCCCGAAACATTTTACGATCGGTTTGCAACTACCCCGTAATACGATGGGTAAATTGCGAGACTGGTAATTTTTTGCCAATTGCGACAAAACGAAGGACTTACCTGCTGGATAACCTGCCATGCGGACAAAGCAGAGCGGCTTTGATAACTGAGGGAGGCGCCGAGCTGAGCGAAAGGCTTTTATTTTGCACAAAGCCACTTCGGACCTGAGGCCGGTTTTATGGACTATTCCGGCTAAGAAAAGTATCCTCATTTATCACGAAATCCTTGGTGGCATTGAGGCCTATCCCTTTTTTAAATCTTTCCAATCAGATTGTCATGCTGAAAACAAAATCCAAGACATACAAAATATTAATCGGCTTATGGCTATTGCTGTTTTCAATGGCCAACTCGGAGGCATCCGGCAAGAGGATCATCGTGGCCGTGCTGGGCGACAGTGCCACACAAGGCGTCTGGGCCAATTCAACCTTGGGCAACCCGGGGCTGGATTTTTATTTAAGCGCCAATAAGGCCATACTGCGCCTAGAAAAGTTAAGGCCTGCCCAGCTCGCTTTGATTCAACAACCAGAAAACAATCTCATGGCTTATAGTCGTTTGATGGAACGAAAATTCAGATTCACGGCAAACACTCAGCTTTCCGCTACAGCGGGTAATCAAAGTTATTCGTTTGCCTCCCGTTTAAGACAACACACGAATAGACCGGTCAGAGTCTTGAATGTCGGCTTTCTTGCCGGTTCCTACAAATTCGGCCGACATCAATTGCGTCGACTGAGAAGTAGATTGGCAGGTAGAAGGCCAGATTACATTTTGGTGAACTTCAATATCATCGATGTTGTTTCAGGCGATACCCCTGATAGCTTTAAAAGCAATGTCAAAGATTTTTTCAACCTATTGATCCGGCGTTATCCGCGTAGCCAAATTATCGTGACGCCGCTGCAAGACCCATCCCCGATCTCGGCATTGACCGATACCGTCAGTATTCCGGCTTTTATAGGCTTTCCGACAACGACTTGCCGAGATATTCAAGAACGCGCTTATGGTTTGTTTAAATCGGTGTACACCGATCCGGAGGAAATGTTCCGTTTACAGCAAACCGCCGCTGAAATGAATCAGCTGCTTTCAGATGAAGTCGAGCAAATACGAGGTCGGCAACTACCCTACTCAGTCTTTCAAGGCAAAATCGCACTCACAGAGAATTTGCCTCAAATGAATCAAGACTGGAAAGAATATTTGGCCGCTGATTGTGTTCATCCCAATTTAAAAGGTCAGGCCATAATCGGGGATATGTTATGGGATGCTTTTTTGAGTGAATTAAGCGATTAGCAAAACATTTTCAGGCTTTCTGTTGGAAGGAGCCAAACCGAGCATAATTCCATTGATAGCTTGTTATTAACTTGCAATCCAGACAAATTTGCGTATCCATGTAAATTGCCCCGACTTTCGACGGTATTTTTTTCGGTACCAATTTCGCCGGTCTTGTTTGGCTGTATTTTGAAAGGCATGCGTCTCGAGCATGAGCCCCTGCCGACCAGGCGCACTGACTCCGATAGGATCAAGCAGTTTCACCGAATGACTGTCGCTATTCGAGGTCAACAAGGCTAAAATTAAAGTTTTTTTGATTCTCTGTGCAACGTTGCGCGATGTCGTCGCTTCGACGCAGAATCAAGCGATGACCGCGCTTTGGCGCTTTTAAATCTTGGATTCCAAATAACCCCATGATCAAAACTGAACAGCTATTCGAACACCTACTGACCCATTACCGGGGGCAATTCGCTACCGTTTTTTTACTGCCGATTTCGGCTGTTTACGGCGCCTATTCCGGGTTTCGCAATTGGTTGTCATTTCGCCTCAGTAGCGCCCCGGCAAAACATGAAACCCGCGTTGCCAGCGTCATTCGGCAAATAGAAGATTGGAAAGCGCAAGGAGTCGGGCAAAAACTATGTACGGCGAGGTCGGGCTGGAAAACCATGAGCGAGCTGGTGCCTAAATACAAATTGTCTCATCGCAAGATCGATATCGGACTGTACGACGTGTTGGAAATCGACGCGCAGCGCGGCATCGTTAGGGTAGAGCCCCTCGTTAGCATGGGGCAACTCTCGCGAACGCTGATCTCGCAAGGTTGGACCTTACCGGTGGTGCCGGAACTGGACAGTCTAACGGTAGGCGGTTTGATCATGGGCTTCGGCGTTGAAACCAGTAGCCATAAATACGGCTTGTTTCAGCACATTTGCGAAGCTTTCGAAATCGTGACGGCGGAAGGTAAGTTGGTCAAATGCAGTTCTTCGGAAAACCCCGAGCTGTTTTATCAAATTCCATGGAGTCACGGCACGCTGGGTTTTCTGGTGGCTGCCGAGTTGAAAATCATCCCGGTCAAAAAATTTGTCAGGGTTCATTACCTGCCTGTTCGCAGTTTGGATAATCTGGTCAGCGTATTCGAGCAAGCCTCGCGCGATACCGAAAACAACGATTTCGTCGAAGCTTTGGTCTATGGACGCGACGAGGCGGTTATCATGACCGGTAAATTCGCCGATGCGGTTGGCCAGGACGGTTCTTTAAACGCTATTGGAAGGTGGTATAAGCCTTGGTTTTTTAAGCATGTTCAAGGTTATCTGCAGAGCAATAAGGAAGGCGTCGAATATCTGCCGGTGCGGGATTATTACCATCGCCACACGCGCAGTTATTTTTGGGCGATGGAGGAAATCATTCCTTTCGGCAATCATCCTATTTTTAGAGCCTTGTTAGGCTGGGCTCTACCGCCCCGGATCGAGTTATTGAAGTATACCGAAACGCGAACCACTCAGCGGCTAAGGGAAAAATATCATGTGGTTCAGGATATGCTGGTGCCGATGCGTTTTCTGGAAACGTCCATCGATTATTTCGATAAGCATTTTCGTTTATATCCTTTGTGGCTGTCGCCGATGGCGATCAAAGATAACGGCGGGCAAGGCGGATTTGTGCAGCCGTATAAGGCTGAGGACGGCGAAATTGACGAGCTCTATGTCGACATTGGCGCTTACGGTACGCCGGCGAAAAGCGGTTTCGATAATGCCGAAGCTCTCCCGTTGTTGGAAAAATTCGTGATCGAACATCGCGGTTATCAAGCACTTTATGCGAGAACCTTCATGAGCCGGGATGATTTTAGAAGCATGTTCGATCATAGCAGTTACGATCGGATTCGGGAGCATTTGCCTCACTGCCGGCAGGCTTTCGATGAAGTCTACGATAAAGTTTCCTCGAATGGCAGGGTTGCGCCGGTCGAAATGAGGAAATTGGAAAAGGCGAGTTAAGGGTTTTCACCAATGGTAGAACGGGGGTTTACAACCCATGCGCATCAAGCTAAAAACGGCCAACCCACATCACGCTCTTTCCCAAGCAAAGAGCGGATGCGGGTTGAATAAATAATCGGCCCCGCTGCTGGTAAAAGCAAAGGCTATGCATTTCGCGCGATCAACTGTACCTATAGTCGATATTGTTGGACCCTAAGCTTTCTCTTCTCTGTTGATTTTTCCATTCGCGGTGCCTGACCATGATATCGACGACTTCCTGCGGATCGTCGGTGAGCGTTATGAAATTGAGGTCTTCTTCCGAAATCGTACCGTATTCGATCATTGTTGTTCTTACCCAATCCATTAAGCCTTGCCAATAATCGCTGCCGAATAACACTAAAGGCAACGGATAAATTTTATGCGTCTGCATCAAGGTTAGCGATTCGAAAAACTCATCGAGCGTGCCGAATCCGCCCGGCATGCAGACATAGCCCATCGAATGGCGCACGAACATGACTTTTCTGACGAAAAAGTAGCGAAAATTCAGCGAGATATCCTGATAAGGATTAGGGCGTTGCTCCATAGGCAATTCGATATTCAAGCCGACCGCGGGCGGTTTCTGCGTTTTCGCACCCTTGTTTGCGGCTTCCATGATTCCGGGGCCACCGCCGCTGATAACCGCGAAATTATGCTGGCCGAGTAATCCGGCAATTTCGACCGTTTTCAAATAATAATGATGATCCGGTTTTATGCGCGCGGAACCGAAAATTGAAATCGCATCGCTTAGATCGGATAAGCGGTCGAAACCTTCGGTAAATTCGCTGATAATCCTGAAAATTCGCCAAGATTGATCGCCTTTGACATCATCGATGATGTTGGCGGTGTCGTGTTGTTTGTTTGGGGTTTTCATCGCTTTATTGGGTTACGCTATGATTGAGTACATAAGTACTGAGCGCGCGCATTTTGCTACCGGTGATTTTCGGGAATTTGGGCATCATCAGCGAGCCGCCCTGCACTTTGTGAGTGATATACCTTTCATTTGCATTTTTCTCGTTCAACGAAAAAACGACTTGCGGGACTGCCGGATCTTTGGGTTGATGACATTCTGCACAAGCTTCCTTGAAGATGCTTTCGCCGGTTGCCGAAGAGGCAGGCGTATAGTCGCGGGTACAAGCCGCTAATATAAAAAAGGCCGAAACGAGCATGATCTTAATCATGAAACACTCCTTGAAAAATAATTTTACCGGATTGCAGTGTGGCGCTGACGCGGCCGGTTAATGTTTCTCCCCAATAGGGCGTATTGATACCTTTGCTATACCAAGTCGAATGGTCGACTTGCCATCGACGGCCAGGGTCGAATATGCAAATATCGGCGGATTTCCCCGGTGTCAATGTACCGCTTTCCAAACGCAGTACCTTGGCGGGGGTTTGCGTTAACGCGGCAATGCCTTGGGAGAGGGTAATCAATTTTTCATCGACCAGTTTCAGCATCAGCGGCAGTAACGTTTCAAGCGCCGATATGCCGGGCTCGGTTTCCGGAAATGCGCCCAATTTGGCATCGAGGTCGTGCGGTTGGTGATCCGAACACAGCGTGCCGATGGTGCCTTGCGTCAATGCCTTTCTTAGAAAGAGTTTATCTTGCTCGCTCCGTAACGGGGGCAAAACATGGTAAGCGCTGTCGAAAGGCTTCATGTCGTTTTCGGTCAGATGCAACTGATGCGCCGCGATATCGGCACTGACCGATAATCCGTATTTTTGGGCTTGCTGGATTTTGATCACCGAGCGTCGGCAACTGAGTTGTCCGAAATGCACGCGGCAGCCGGTTAATTCGGCGAGTTCGAGACATTGCGACAACGCGATCGTTTCGGCGGTTTCAGGAATCCCGGGCAAACCGTAGCGGGTCGCAAATGCTCCTTCATGCGCGCAGCCTTCATTGCTGAGACTGTGCTCATTGGGCCGGTAGATCAACAACAAATCATGACTGGCGGCATATTCCATCGCGCGCCTCAATACCAGTAGATTGCTTATCGGTCTGCCGCCGTTGCCGACCGCTATGCAACCGGCCTCTTTTAGCGCCAGCATCGAACTGAGTTCTTGGCCTTCGAGGTTTTGCGTCAGCGCGCCGATTGGTAGGATTTGCCGGTAATTGGAATTTTCAGCCAATTCCTTGACCAATTCGGTAATTGCCGGCGTATCGATAACCGGCCGCGTATCGGGTTGTAAAATCAAAGTCGTAATGCCGCCGGCCGCGGCCGCCTTGGTTTCGGTTTGAAACGTGGCCTTATGGCTTTGGCCCGGTTGGCGCAAGCGAGTGCTGATATCGATAAAGCCGGGGCAGACGATTTGGCCGGAAGCGTCGATGACGCTATCGGGCTCAAAGCCGTTGGGTTTCTCGAACAAGGCAAGGATTTTGCCGTCGGCAACGTAAACCGGACCGGTTCGATCGATCGAGTGGGCCGGATCGATCACGCGTCCTTGTTCGATCAGGATTCTTTTCATCAGGCCGCTCCTTGAGTTTGCATCGCCATCGACATGACTGCCATACGTATCGCGATGCCGTTACTGACTTGTCGTAATATGACCGATTGCGGACCGTCGGCCACGCGCGTATCGATTTCGACGCCGCGATTGATCGGTCCCGGGTGCATCACGATTGCATCGGGCTTGGCGATTTCCAGTTTTTCAGGCGTCAAACCGAAACATTTGAAGTATTCGCTTTCGCTGGGCAGCAGAGCCGAGGTCATACGCTCTTTTTGTAAGCGTAGCATGATGATGACATCGATGTCTTTGAGTCCCTCGGTCAAGTTATGGCAGACAGTGACGCCGAGCGTTTCGACATGTGCGGGGAGTAAGGTTTTCGGTGCGATAACCCGAACTTCGGCCGCGCCCAACGTATTGAGCGCAAGAATTTGCGAGCGCGCAACTCTGGAATGCAGGATGTCGCCGATGATCGCGACTCTCAGTGTGCTGAAATTCGGCTTGAACTGCCGAATCGTGAACATATCCAGCATTGCCTGCGTCGGATGACTGTGCCGGCCGTCGCCGGCATTGATCACGCTGATATGCGGCGCGGTATGTTCGGCGATAAAATGCGCGGCGCCGCTGGTTCCGTGACGTACGACGAACATATCGACGAACATCGCTTCCAGATTACGAATCGTATCAAGCAGGCTTTCGCCTTTCGAGGTGGCCGATGTCGCGATATTCATGCTGATGACATCGGCCGAGAGTCTTTTGGCCGCGAGTTCGAAGGTCGTTCGGGTACGTGTGCTGTTTTCGAAAAACAGATTAACGATGGTTTTACCCCTTAATAAGGGGACTTTTTTCACATGATGCCCCGACATTTCGGCAAACGATTCGGCAGTATCGAGAATTTCGGTTAACAGTGCTTTGTCGAGTCCGTCAATCGTTAGAAAGTGCTTTAATTTACCTTCGGGGTTTAATTGTAAATTGTGACTCATGCCTTAAGCCGCTGCGTCAAGAGTTTGAATATGGATATCCAAGGGATCCGGGCCAGTCAATTTGATGCGTTGATTGGCGTCGAGTTGTATCGTGGTGCCGATACAATCCGGGCGCAACGGAATTTGCCGCCCGTCGCGCTCGATCAGAACCGCCAACACGACTTGATTGGGCCTACCGTAGTCGAAGATTTCGTTGAGCGCGGCCCGAATCGTTCGCCCCGTGCAAAAGACATCGTCGACAAGAATAATATCGCGGCCCTCGATCGTGTTCGGCAAGGCGCTCGGTTTTACATTCGGATGCACGCCGATTTGCGAAAAATCGTCGCGATAAAACGTGATATCCAATAGCCCTAAAGGTTCTGTCAAACCCAAGCGTTGATGCAGGCGTTCGGCAACCCAGACGCCGCCGGTGCGAATGCCTATCATCAATGGATTTTCAAGCTTTCTGGTAGTGATAATCTTGCCGATGGCCGATTCCAGTCGAGTCAATAATTCAGGAATATCGAGGTGTTGATGGGTCATATGTCGGGGTTATTGAGTGTTGAGCCATGTTTGTAATATAAGCTGTGCGGCAAGCCGATCTTGCACTTCCCAGAGCTTGCCGGCGCTGACGCGCACATCGTCGTACAGCATTTGTTTGGCTTCAAAAGTCGTCAGGGTTTCATCCTGCTGAAAAACCGGTAGTTGAAAGCGTCCTTCCAATTGCCGGCAAAATTTGAGCATACGCGGGGTAATCGGATTATCCTGCCCATCATTTTGTCGGGAAATACCGACGACTAAGCCGGCCGGTTGCCATTCTTGTATAAGCCGGCCGATAGCCGTCCAATCCGGTGCTTGATTGACCGAGCGCAAAGTCGATAAGGCATTGGCCGTTCCGGTCGTGGTTTGTCCGACCGCCACGCCGATTTTTTTATTACCGAAATCGAACCCGAGGTAGGTATCGTGATTGCGAGGCGCAAGCGGATCTTGTTTAGCCATGTCCTGCCGGCGCGGTTAATTGATTGATGTCGATGCCGATTTGATGAGCTGCGGCCTGCCAGCGTTGATTGACCGGCGTATTGAAGATGATGTCATTGCCGCTAGGCGTGTTCAGCCAAGCATTATTGACGATTTCTTGCTCCAACTGGCCTTCTCCCCAGCCGGCATAGCCCAAGGCAACTAGATATTGTTCGGGGCCTTCGCCGATCGCGATGGCTTCGAGAATATCGCGCGATGTCGTTAGCGCGATTTCATCCGATATCGTGATCGAGGAATCCCATCTTCCGCATGGATTGTGGATCACAAAACCGCGCTCCTGTTGTACCGGACCGCCGAAAAATACCGGAGCTTCCGCTGCGGCCGGGAAGGTCACGTTGATTTGCATTTGTTTGAAGATGTCGCCCAGCTTCATGTCGATCTGCCGATTGATCACAATGCCTAATGCGCCATCGGCGTTATGTTGACATAGGTAGGTCACGGTATGAAAAAAACCCGGATCGGTCAGATTGGGCATCGCGATCAGAAATTGATTGTTTAAATAAGTCGTATCGGTCATATCGGTAAGTGTGTTCATGGCTGCGCGAGTTAATTGAGTTAACGTGCTGACATTCCCGATTCGTCCGAAAACTTCCAAACCCGGGTAATCACTAAAACATCCAACTCCTTGAGCAATTCTTGCGGCAATGGCGGAAACGGTGCGCTTAAACGAACGATTCTTTTGGCGGCTTCGTCTAAGGCTGCATTGCCTGAAGGACGTTTGATTCGAATATTATATATCGTGCCGTCCGGATTGATGCCGACTTCCATCGTCAACGTGCCGAAAAAGTTTTTTTTACGGGCGACTTCAGGGTAGTTAAGGTTACCGGTCGCTTCCACCTTTTTTTTCCAGTCCATCTCATATTGCGAAGCGACGTATTTATGGGTGCTCACAGCATTGACATGTTTGATCTTACTGATGTCGGCGCTGAGTTGCTGTTGCCGGACTTCGGTGCCCAGCTGCGCAATTTGTTGTTGCAAGGCTGCGGCGGTTATTTTCGGAACCGGTTTGCTTTGCGGTTCAGCCGGGACTTTAGCCGGTGCGGGGGGCGCTTTTGTTTCTGCGGGGCGAATCGTGCTGATTATTTTTTTGGGGGCTGCGGTTTGACGTTGAACCGGTTTGCTTTGCGGCTGCTTGTTAGGCAGGGTCCCGCGGCTGGGCAGTTTTTGCTTGGGGGGTTCCGGCTTGGTTTTTTGTTTACCGGCGCCGATTTGATTTTCCTGGGCTAGAAAACTGGCCTGTTTAGGCGCTTTTTGTGCCGGCGTCGTGGCTAAAGTGATCTCGATTGCACGATGAGTCTCTTCCTGTTTGGGCATTGAAAAATTGATGCCTAGGATGACTCCAATATGAAGTAAAGCGGCAATAAATAGCGTGATCAATAACGCATCGTTTTCCGATGTGTTGGTAGCTCTATTCAAGAAAGTGTTCGAAGCTGTCATAATCTTTTGATTGCTAAAGACTAAATGGAATCCGTGATTTTTTCATTAAACTACAAACCTTAGCTTAAAGGAAGTATCTTACAGGACGTGGTTTGCAACCCTGCCTTGATGTGTCGACTTTGCCCAAACCAAAATGTTCGGGGCGGGCTGAATAATCCGCCCCGCGGCGGTACTTCTCGGATTGCGCTACGCTCCATCCGGGCTACGCTGTTTTCTATGATTTTCGACAGAACCATTTACTCCGCCGCTTCTATACTCATCGTAGATCAATATTCGGCACCGGGGTGTCCGTCAAAGGACGCCGTGAATACGTCCATGTAGGCTCTATGCCAGCTCTATGCTGGCAAAGCCTTTGCCGTATACCCCGGCACCACCTCGGGCACTGCCGAAATTTGAAGTGCGAAAGGTATACCATTGGTATGGATCTGAGAAAGGGCTTGGTTTAGAAAAAATAACGGCCGATCGCTGCATTTTGAACGCTTTTTCGGTTTTGAATATGAATTCAATAAATTTTCGGGAAATTCAGCGAAGTTTTAATTCAATATGATCCATCAATTGTCCGGCGATGTTCAGTCCGAATTGCTTATCCAGTTCTTGCACGCAAGTCGGGCTGGTGACGTTGATTTCGGTGAGATAATCGCCGATGACGTCGATGCCGACAAAAATTAAACCTTTTTCGCGTAAGGTCGGCCCGATTTGCTTGGCAATCCAAGAATCCCGAGCGGTTAGTACGCGGCCTTCCGCATTGCCGCCGGCAGCCAAGTTACCGCGAGTTTCTCCTTGAGCCGGAATTCTAGCCAGCGCGTAGGGTACCGCCTCGCCGTCTACGATCAGAATACGCTTATCGCCGTTTTTTATTTCGGGTAGATACTTTTGCGCCATCACATACCGACAATTGTATTGCGTCATGGTTTCCAAAATAACACTTAAATTCGGATCGTCCTTGCGCAAATGAAAAATCGACGTACCGCCCATGCCGTCCAGCGGTTTTAAAATAATCTCGCCTTGTTCCGCCAAAAATTCGCGGATTCGTTTCGGCTCGCGGGCAACCAAGGTTTCCGCGCAGCATTGCGGAAACCATGCGGTAAACAGTTTTTCATTGGCGTCACGCAAAGATTGGGGTTTGTTGATCACATAAGCGCCTAAGGTTTCGGCTCGTTCGAGCAGATAAGTCGCATAGATGTATTCTTGATCGAAAGGCGGGTCTTTGCGCATCAAGATCGTATCGAGTTGATCCAGGGCGATATCCTGTTCGCCGGAAAATCGATGCCAACGCTCGGAGTTTCGTTGAACTTCCAACAAACGAGTTCGCGCATAGGCGCGGCCGTTACGCATGTAAAGATCATTGAGTTCCATATAGTGCAACTCCCACCCTCTGCTTTGAGCTTCAAGAAGCATTGCAAAGCTCGTATCTTTCTTGATGTTGATGCGATCGATCGGGTCCATGACCATGCCGAATTTTAAAGACATAAAAACTCTCAATAATCAGAAATTAAAAGGGGAGGCAATAATGCGTCAACTATAGCGGTTTCAGAGGCCTTGGGAAAGGATGTTTTAGCTTGTCAGGCGATGGTAATGAGGTTTCAATGATCGATACCATGTACAAGCCTATCTGTTCTTTTGGTTTACGAATGCTCCATAAAGCCGCGACAGGGGGGCGAAAAGCACGCAAGACGAGAAATGTCGGTTCTCGTTGAACGGACGTTTTTTCTTTCGGAAAGGAGTAAAAGGTTTACCTGACAGCTAAATTTTGGTATAAAAGCCGGCTAATTTTTGAACAATGGCAAACAAAGAGGTTAATCATGTCCAGAGTCTGTCAGGTTACAGGAAAACGCCCCGTAACCGGTAATAATGTATCGCACGCAAACAATAAAACCAGAAGACGTTTCTGCCCTAATCTGCAACATCATCGTTTTTGGGTGGAAAGCGAGAATCGCTGGGTTCGCCTGCGTGTTTCCACGAAAGGCATGCGCGTTATCGACAAAAGAGGCATCGATGCCGTTTTGGCCGATTTGCGTAAACAAGGTATTAAGGCATAAGGGGATCAACCATGCGCGATAAAATCAAACTCGTTTCATCCGAAGGCACCGGACATTTTTATACCACGACAAAAAACAAACGCACAATGCCTGAGAAGATGGAGATCAAAAAATTCGATCCCGTTGTTCGCAAGCATGTGATGTACAAAGAAGCTAAAATCAAATAATTTTTTGACGACACTTCTTTCGTTGCCCGGAAAGCCGCGGTTACGCTTACAGAGCCGTGGCTTTTTCGTCTAATACCGTAATCATTGTTTTTTCAGTTTATCTAACACTTCTTTCAGCTTTTCCGTTTGTTTGAATAATATTCGGTATTGCTTGATTGCATCTTCCTTGGCAGCTTCCAGTTGCTTGCATCTTTCGGTAAGTTCTTGATTAATATCTGATAAAGCCTCGTTTTGAGCTTTTAGTCGTTCGATTTGCTCGAGCAACGCTTCGTCATCGGGATTCGTTTTATGCGTCGCGGTCGGAGTGCCTTCTCTATCCGAGATTGTTTCCGAGCTTTCGCTATTGCGAAACGTGGTTTCGAAGCCATCGTCGATCGTGAAGAGAGCCGCCGTTTTTTTAAGTTCAGGCGAGACCTTTTGCATTCCCCCTTCCAAAATAAGCGCCTTGAACTTATTACGGAGCAACAAAAATGCAGCCGCCTCGCTGGTTTTTCCATTAGCGCAAACGACCACGACAGTGCGGGCACGATTGAGCGTTTTCAATTGCATTCGTAGAGTAAAGAACGGCGCGCTAATGCTGTCGTCTAAATGGTTTTGGTTATAGTCCTCGGTCGAGCGGACGTCCAATAAGATCGCCCCATTGGCTTGTTCTTGCTGCATTTGCTCGAAGTCGATGTATTTCAGCGCGGGTTCTTTGATCAGTGTTATAAAATGCTGTCTGGAAAGACGTAACAGAGATAACTTGCTGATGGCTGTAATCGTAACATTCCTGGGTTTATCCGATAACAGAGAGTCTTCGCCGAAAGTATCGCTCGTTCTTAGAAGCGCTAATTTGATCTCCTTGGCATTTTCGGAAGGTTTGCGAGTCAGCAAGCATTGGCCGGATTTGATCAAATAATAATAATCGCCCGGATCGCCTTGATGGAAAACGGCTTCGCCTTTTTCAAAAACGACTTCTTCGAGGCTCATAATTATTTTTTGTAGGTTGGCCGGAGGCAATCTTTGAAATATCGGAGACCTCAATAAAGTTGTCATCCAGTCATCAGAGTTGTCTTCCGGTTCGACTATGACCATGTAGCTACTTTCCTCTTCATAACTCAGCGACGATAAATAATTAAGTGTTTCCGTGGGCAGCCTTAAAAAACGAATGCTATTGCACGCCACGGCATCGATTTTTCTAGGTAATTGGTGAGCTAAGGCGAAGCGGGCCGATTCGCTTTCCGCGTCAATTATTTCGACCTCCAGGCCTTGAGCCTGCAAGGAAACTTGGCCGTCCAATAAATAAAATAAGTCCGCTTCCGTATCCCCTCTTTTAAATAAGACAGCATCGCGTTCTGCCGTTTCGATGGTGACTTCGGCGCACAATGCTTCAAAATGAGGTCCGGGCAGTATGGATAGTGGAACGAGTTTACGGATTGCTTGTGCGTCGTCGGAGCTGATATCTACAGCCATTCAAATTCATTATGAGGATTAAAGTGATTAATATAGCTCATTATCTTAGATAAAGCATTTCACCATGAAGATCATGAGGAATAACAAGTTAATTCAAAGCCTTATTTTGCCTATGCAAATCATTTTTGATTCCCTAATAAGGTTATCCAAAATTTTAGGGTAAGCCTTTGGCCAGCTTCATGAACTTCATGGTTAAACTGCCGAATTTAGGATATAAGTGCCTATTGAACATATACTTCATGCGGCCACATTTTCAGTATTCTGACTTGTTTTAAACATTTTTAGTCTTATATTGTCTACGTTGACTTTAAAGCCTGTCGAGGACTTTCATGAAGAATCACTTATTCGGTCGTTTATTATTAACGTTAGTATTCGGATTTTTAATCGTTACGCAAGTATCGGCAGGATTGCCGGTTGCGGTGGAGGGACAGCCTTTGCCGTCGCTGTCGCCCATTCTCGAACGCAGCATGCCGGCAGTCGTGAATATATCGACATCAACTAATATTCAGGTGAGGGAAAATCCGTTATTGCAAGATCCATTTTTCCGACATTTTTTTCAATTACCGGACCGGCCTCGCCAGCAACAACGCAACAGCCTGGGGTCCGGGGTCATTGTCGATAGCGCGAAAGGCTATGTTTTGACCAATAACCATGTCATCGACAAAGCCGATAAAATCATGGTGACATTGCACGACGGACGTCAGCTCGATGCCAAATTGATCGGCGCCGATCCTGAAGCCGATGTTGCGGTCGTACAAATTGCCGCCGATAACTTGGTTGCCTTGCCTATTTCCAACTCCGACGAATTGAGAGTCGGCGATTTCGTGATTGCGATCGGCAGCCCATTCGGCCTAAGTCAGACGGTTACTTCGGGTATCGTCAGTGCACTGGGTCGGTCCGGTTTAGGCATCGAAGGTTATGAAGATTTCATTCAAACCGATGCGTCGATCAACCCGGGAAATTCCGGCGGCGCATTGGTCAATTTACGCGGCGAATTTGTCGGCATGAATACCGCAATACTGGCGCCGGGCGGCGGTAATGTCGGTATCGGCTTTGCGATTCCGGCTAATATGGCGATGACGATCAAGGAGTCTCTGGTCACTCATGGCGAAGTGCGGCGCGGCTTGCTGGGTGTAACGACTCAGGATTTGACTCCCGAACTGGTTAAAGCCTTCGGTTTAAAAACCAAACACGGCGCCGTAATCAGCAAAGTGGCCGGCAATTCTCCCGCGGCAAAAGCCGGACTCGAACCGGGCGATATTATCACCGAGGTCAATGGCCAAAAAGTCAAAGGCAGTCACGATATTCGCAATATGATCGGTTTAATGAAAATCGGTGCCAAAGTCGATATCGGCTTTATGCGCGACGATAAAAAAATGCTCGTGCAAGCTGAAATCGGCAAGCCGCAGCGGCCTCATTTAGCCGGAAAAACGATTCATCCTCGTCTCGACGGTGCCGTGTTAAGCTCGACGCAAAAAAATCAAATCGAAGGGGTTTTATTCGAACAGATAGCAACAAACTCCTACCCTTGGCGAGCCGGATTACGACCGGGCGACATTATCGTTTCAGCCAATCGCTATCGGATTCGCACAATAGAGGAACTTGCTCAAGTCGCCAATCCCAATAACGCATTGTTGATCAATATACAGCGCGGCGAAGAAGCCTTCTTCTTGGTTTTGAAATAGCATTTTTTGTAACTATTCAGCGCATGCGGTAGGTTGGTGTCAGGCATTGATTTCTAAGGACGCGTGAATACATCCCTGTAAGCTCTGACTGCAACGTCCTGTTGCAGACAGCCTTATAAATCAATGCCTGACACCTTCTCATACATGACTTATGCTGAATAATTACCATTTTTTAAATCACTGACGACAAACTCAATGACCGAACGAACCTTTATTCCGCTCAATATTGCCGTACTGACGGTATCCGACACCCGTAACGAAGCCGATGACGTTTCGGGTAAAATCCTGGTCGACAAGGCGCTGGCATCGGGTCATCGAATTGCCGAAAAAAAAATCGTTCCGGATAATATATATCGAATCAGAGCGGCGCTATCGCAGTGGATCGCCGATGACTCGGTCGATGCGGTTTTAACCACCGGCGGCACCGGCGTAACCGGTCGAGACGGAACGCCGGAAGCGGTAGAGCCGTTGCTCGATAAAACCTTAGACGGTTTCAGCGAAGTCTTCCGAATGATTTCCTATCAAACGATCAAAACCTCGACGATACAATCGCGCGCAGTGGCCGGTGTCGCCAACGGAACCTATATCTTTTGTTTGCCGGGTTCGTCGAATGCTTGCAAGACGGCTTGGGACGAATTGATCGGGGCTCAACTGGATTTTCGGACCAAGCCATGTAATCTGGTGCAATTAATGCCGCGTCTAAAGGAAAGATAACATGCGTTGGAATTTTTTAGTCGTCGGCGCGTTATGTGCCGGCATTGGTGTCGGCTTGGGGGCATTCGGCGCGCACGGCTTAAAAGCAGTGCTAAGCTCCGATATGCTTGAAGTTTTCAAAACCGGCGTGACTTACCAAATGTGGCATTCGTTAGGTTTGTGTACAATCGGCCTCCTGCACCGGCAAAGCCCTCGGCAAGCATTATTGACATGGTCGGCATGGCTCATGTTCGCAGGCATCGTGCTCTTTTCGGGCAGTTTGTACCTTTTGACTTTGCTTGACCAAAAATGGTGGGGCATGATTACGCCATTCGGCGGTCTGGCATTCATCGCCGCTTGGGTAACGTTAGCCTTATACGCAGCCAAAGAGCAGCGGTAGAAGTCGAATAATAAAGGCTATGTTCGCGTTAGCAGTTGAAACGATTCTCTTTCCTACTAAATAAACCACTTAGGAAATAGTCAATGATTGCTTTCCAATACGCTGAGCGTGGAAGAGGGTACGATTACTCGCTTGACAGGACGCCGTGAATACGTCCATGTAGGCTTGACGGCAGCTATCCCTGCTGCCGACACCTGTCAATCGAGCAACCGTACCCTCCTTTCAGCCATTGGCGCGATATTGAAAAAAAAGTTATTCAGAGTTGAATCCTTGGGGTTCATGTTGGCTTTAAGTTCAAAAGTATCAACTATTAACGCGAACATAGCCATAATAAAACACCAAGGATTCGATTAAACGGATGCGGTCTATTTTTTTCGTCTTCCTGCACCCTAACCACCCCTCGGACTTTTATTTGCCGGGGTGATGACAGCTTGTTCATGATCGTTAGCCTATAAAAACAAGCGACTAAACCGAACAAAGCATCAATAAGTACTTTTTTACGGTAAACTTCAACGTAAACCTCCTTTCACAAAAAATATCGAATTAAATTATGCGTGACGCCTCTCCTCAAACGATCTATCTCAAAGACTACAAACCGCCGGAATATCTGATCCACGATACCGACTTGAATTTTACGTTGGATAACGAAAGCACGCGTGTCGTTGCCACGTTGACGATGAGCAGAAATCCGGCCTCGAAAGTCGATGACAGTGCTTTAATTCTGTTGGGCGAAAATCTGACCTTGCTCGGCGTTCAGTTGAATGGCGATACATTAAGCCCCGACCGCTATTTGCAAACACAGGAATCTTTAGTCATTCACGACGTGCCGCAGCACGAAAAATTCGTCGTTACGATCGAAAACACGATCAATCCCAAAGCCAACACGGCACTAGAAGGCTTGTATCTCTCTAAAAACATGCTGTGCACGCAATGCGAAGCGGAAGGCTTTCGCAAGATTACTTATTATCTCGACCGGCCCGATGTGATGAGCCGCTTCACAACTACGCTGGTCGGCGACAAGGAAAAATATCCGGTATTGTTGTCAAACGGTAACAAAAAGGCCCAGGGCGAACTGCCCGATAATAAACACTGGGTTACCTGGGAAGACCCGTTTAATAAGCCATGTTATTTGTTTGCGCTCGTGGCGGGGCAATTGGAATGCGTCAGAGATAGCTTTATCACGCAATCGGGGCGAAGGATAGCGCTTGAAATCTTTGTCGAAGCCCACGATCTCGATAAGTGCGATCATGCGATGCAATCGCTTAAAAATGCGATGCGCTGGGACGAGGAGACTTACGGACTCGAATACGATCTGGATTTGTACATGATCGTCGCGGTCGGGCATTTCAACATGGGCGCGATGGAAAACAAAGGCCTGAATATTTTCAATACCAAATTCGTCCTGGCTCGCCCGGACACCGCGACCGACAGCGATTACGAGCATATCGAAGGCGTGATCGGTCATGAATATTTCCATAACTGGAGCGGCAACCGCGTGACTTGCCGGGATTGGTTTCAATTGAGCCTGAAGGAGGGCTTTACTGTCTTCCGCGATCAGGAGTTCACCGGCGACCGGACCTCGAAAGCAGTCAAGCGTATCGAAGACGTAAACGCATTGCGGACCCGTCAGTTTGCCGAGGACGCAGGGCCGCTGGCACATCCGATCCGGCCCGACGCTTATATCGAGATTAATAACTTTTATACCTTGACGGTCTATGAAAAAGGCGCCGAAGTCGTCCGGATGCTGCATACGCTGCTCGGTCCTCAAGGTTTTCGCAAGGGCTGCGATCTGTATTTTCAGCGACACGACGGTCAGGCAGTTACTTGCGACGACTTCGTTAATGCGATGGAGGCGGCCAATGATGTCGACTTAACGCAATTTCGGCGTTGGTACTCACAGGCGGGCACGCCGGTATTGACCGTTTCGGAACATTACGATAGCGATACGCAAACATTATCGCTGACCCTTAAGCAAGACAACCCGCCGACACCCGGCCAGCCTCGCAAGGAACCGCTGCATATACCGATTAAAACCGGATTGATCCTGCCGGACGGCAATCTGGCGCAATGCCGATTGCAAGGTAGCGAACAAGTCAGTCATAAAATCGTGCTTGAATTGACCGAAAAAGAGCAAACATTTGTATTCGAGCAATTGCCGCAAAAACCGGTGATTTCATTGTTGCGCGGCTTTTCGGCGCCGGTGAAACTCAAGATGCAACGCTCGCTGGAAGAGTTGGCATTTTTGCTGAGCCATGATCCGGACACGTTCAACCGCTGGGAAGCCGGCCAGCTGTTGGCCGGACGTGTCATTGCCGAGCTGGTAGAAGATTTGCAAAACGATCGTTCGCTTACGATCAACCCGGTCTTGATAGAAGCCTACCGAAAAATCGCTCAGCACGGTTGGTTGGATTTATCGTATTTTGCGTTATTGTTAAGTCTGCCTTCGGAAATTTATCTGGCTGAACAAATGCCGATCATCGATGTCGAAGCGATTCATACGGCACGCGAATTTGTTGTATGTCAAATTGCAAAGCACCTTGAAGACGATCTAAGAGGCTTGTATCTGGATAATCACCGGGACGAGTCGGGTTGTTTCGAGGCTAAAGCAATCGGTCGGCGCCGCCTTAAAAATGTCTGTCTCGGCTATTTGAGTAAGTTGGACGATACCGAAATACAGCGCTGGTCGCTCAAGCAATTCGACACGGCCAAAAACATGACCGATCAAATTGCCGCATTGAGCGTCATCGTCAATACGCCGCATCCGGCCCGCGCAACTTGTTTGGATGCTTTTTACCGGCAATGGCGCGACGAGGCTCTGGTCTTGGACAAGTGGTTTGCTTTGCAAGCAACAGCCATTCCGCCGGACACTTTCGATGCGGTGGAACGCCTGTTGAAGCATCCCGACTTCGATTTAAAAAACCCTAACCGCGTTCGTGCGTTGGTCGGCTCATTTAGCCAGGCCAATCCGTTGCATTTTCACGCAGCTAGCGGGAAAGGTTATCGATTTTTAGCCGACAGGATTATTGAATTGAATACGCTCAACCCTCAAGTCGCATCGAGGATGGTTGGCGCATTGACGCAATGGCGGCGGTATGACGAGGGCCGGCAAGCTTTGATGAAAGCCGAGCTCGAACGTATCATGTCGACCGAGGCGATTTCCAAAGATGTTTATGAAGTGGCAAGCAAAAGCTTGGCATGAAAGATATTCTTTGCTAGTCAAATTTCGGCATCGGGGTAGTGCCCGTCAAAGGATAATTACCCAAGATAGTCAATCATTGCCCATAAACTACTCCCTTTTGATTGAAAAACCGTCTAAGAATAAAAGGTAGGGGGATGTGTTTATCGAGGATCGCCGTGAACCCATCCGAGGGGGCTTGACGGCAATCCGAACGCCACGGATGGCGTGTATTAGGGCAATGCAGGGCAGAAAAATGCTCCTGCATTTTCTGCATTCATTACATCCATGTAACTTAGCAATTGCCGAGGAGCAAAAATCTGCCCTGCTGCCGACATCCTCGCTAGCCATACCCTATACTTTCATAAAGTTAACCAGTTTTTGAGTATAAAGGGAGTATAGTTCTAACCGTTCTCTTTCATATCCTTATTTGAACTGGAATAGAGTCACCGGCGATGTAGCGCCGCTGTCAAATTCGATATACATCGCCCGACACATCCCCCAATAGCTTTTCGGCGTTTTCCAGTTGTATTGCCAATTGCCGTCGCGCTTGTTTTGCAGGCCGCTGTTGCCGGGTGCATATTCTTCAACGGCATCGTGTGGGCTGTGTGCGGCAGTTTCACAATCGATTGGATATGAATAGAAACCGGCAAAACTGCTGCTGTCCTCAATTGGCATGCCATTGGCATCGGTCAAGCGCCATTTGGTGGGGATCGATTGTCCGGCTTGAGCGGTGTTGATCAGTTCGTTATTCAGTGGAGCGCTAAAACCTTCAAACCGATAGGTGACCAAAAAAGTGGTGCAAGTCGGTGGTGTGGTGGTATTGCCTTTGCTGTCGGTACCGCGGACACAGACTTCGTTTGAACCTAATTGCTCGGCTGGCAATTCGGCAATAACATCCTCGGTCACGCTATCAAATGCCCCATCCTGTGCGCTCAAAAGTTCCCAATCGCCACCATTCAAACGGTATTCGGCGCTGACCACAGTGTTGTTGCCTGTTTCCACTTCGGAAACCGTTGCTCTCAGCGTAGTCGTACCATGGAGTAGCGCAGGATTCGGATTGACGCCGAGACCGTCGATTTTGGGCCCGGTTTGATCACTGTAGCCCACGCTGATTTCGATATGATTGGTATCGTTCATCGGCTGCGTGCCGGTCAGCGCAATCGAACCTTCCAAGATAAAGCCTTCGCTCAAGTCCTCACCGGTCACGTTCCATTTGGCACCATTCGCGGCGCCGACCAGACCCGTCGTCAACTCGGAGCCGTTGAGTTTGACATCGTTCAACGCGACCGACACGGTCGATGAGCCGCCACCGCCCATGCCGCTACCCATACCTCCGCCGCCCATGCCACCACACATCATGCCGCTACAGCCGCTGCTGTTATTCTGAACATTAATCAGAATATAGTTGAGCGTCCCGAGCGAACCTACGTTGCGCGATACCGTGACGGCGGACGCGCCGGTTCCGACTTTTGTCGAAAGGATTTGTGTATCGGAGTCGTAATTAAACTGAATCGGCTTGTTCAAGCCGCCCGTTACATCGCCTTCAGTTCGGTTGCCCGCCGTCGTGAGCGGCACCTTGCCGATATAAATTTCCTTCGGATTACTATTCATGCCCATGCCCATGCCTGAGCTGCTCAAATTGCGATAACGCACGGCGCCTTGCAACAGGGCTTCAGAATCGTGTCCCGATGCTATAGCTGCCGCAGCCTGCGCTTCCGCAAGCGCCAGGCATGCCAATCCGGCAATAGCCGTTAATTTAAATATCGATGATGTCTCTATTTTTTGCATATTAGTCTCTTTAGAATGATCAATAAAATGTGTAAATTAGGGTATGCTGTTGAGTCGGCCTAGCGTGTTGATTTATCGCGATACATTGATAGCTCCTGGAAAAACAAACCCTGAATCTGCCGGTCACATCGTTTCCCTTACCAAACTAGCAAAACCCTAAAAAATTCACATCCTTGTGATGGGGGCTTTTATTTTGAAACGCTGAACGTATGCAGCACGATACGGCTGGTTTTCTGAGTCGATGCATTGAACATCGTCTTGAAATCCTGCACTTCCGCATCGGGTTCGACGAACAGATCTTGCGCGAAGGAATAGGCCAATGGTTGATGCACTAGCTCGGCTTCCACGCTGTAACTGTTGCCGCTTAAGCCGCCGATTTGATAGCGGATTTGATCGCTGCCGCCGACAAAGTTGGCATCAGTCAACGCATCGCCTACGACTTTGATGTCATTCGGCGCGGTCGCTTTGTTGAAGCCTTTAGGTAGTAAGCGGTTGTCTTTCAGATACTGTGCGCCACGCAGCAAGGTATAGGTCACTTGGTCTGTGCTGTCGCCCATGATCGCCTCGTAAACCTGAACTTGATCCGGGCTGGTAATCAAATCGTAATGCGGCTCAAAGGTCGTGCGATCCATATCGGCATCCACGCCTTCGATGCTGCCGTTAGGATTGATTTTGCCCGATTCGAACACTACTTTGCCCTGTGCATCTTTGACCGTCACATGTAGTACGACACGACGCGAGGGATACGCACTCGGTAGTTTATGACCGGTTTGAGCGTTGATTTTCAGCGTGAAATCCAGCGTATTATTCGCTAAAGATTGCGTAACCGTTTCAATCGTCGCTGATTTATTTAACTGATCTTGGGTTTTTTGGAGGGTTTCCTCGAAATTATTCGACAAAATACCCAATTGCTCTTTGTTATTGTTGAAAATATCCAACATTAACTTATTACCGCCAACGAATTCGTGCAAAGCGAAATCGTCGCGTCTTTGCAACCACATCGGACGATTCGAAATAGGCACGCCATTGACGCGTGACATGTGACATTGCTGACAGCTTCGCGGCGTTACACTGGCAAAATCGCTGTGCTCCCATTCGCTATACGGCATTTGTTCCGGGAATTCACTTTCCGGTGTCGTGCTGAGAATAGTTCCCGACTCGTCGACAAAAGGTGTTTTTAAATTGTGGCAAGTCCCACAAAGCTTCGAGGATTTGACGTGTTCGCTATACACCGGTGTATATCCGGTATTCATGATCATCGGATTTGGGAATAGATCATCGTAGGGACCATAGATCGTCTTGCTGCCGTCAATATCATATTGGCCACTGAATTTCGATAAGGTACCTAAATCCGGTGAATTTTTGATTTGATGACAGACCGTACAGCTTACACCATTCAACGCTTCGTTGTGACGTGGATGGTCGGCATTCAGAAAACCGTTATCGAGAATCTCCAGCGGTTCGCCTTTTTTTCGCGCTTCGAAATTCGCCATCGGCGCATGGCAGCGCGTGCATTTGTCGTTGATGACATCAGCCAAGTGAGGGTTGCGGTTCAATTCGGAACGCACTTTGGCTTTCCACAGAGGATCTCGCGCCGAATTCGCCATCATCGTCGAAGACCAATCCGTTTCAATCGAAGCATCCTGACCATTTTCATCAGTCAGGTTGTTATGGCACATCGTGCAGTTGTTGGAACCGGAAAAATGTTCAGATTCAAAAGAGGGATTACCTGGCGAAGCAGGCGGCATTAAAAACGCGCCGTTGCTGTTGAGTTTAGTCGTGACATTGAAACTGGCCGATACGCCGCCGATCGTTAGTGTCGCGCTGGTCGTAACGTCGTGCTCAGTGGACGCCAACAACCGCACACGAACGCTGTCGTTAACATGGGCTTCACCCGCCGTTGCTACGAAGGTACCGTTGTTGACTGAATACAAACCGCCGCTAATGCTAATCGGTGTCGGGGCGTTGATGCCAGTAACGGTAATTGCATTGGAAGTGACGGTACTGCCCGGCTCGACATCGCTTTGTGCGGTGAAGCTGAACGCATCCGGCGTGGTATCAGTGATAAAGGCCGAGGTTGTCACGCTGAAAGAACCCGATACGCCACCAATTGTTACCGTTGCGCTGGTCGTGGTGTTGTGTGTATCTGATGATTGGACTTGTGCTCTGACTTGATCGCCAGCCTTGACGCTGCCCTGAGCGCTGGTAAAGCCTCCGCTATTGATTGCATACGCACCGCCGCTGACGCTGATCGGCGCAGGGGCGTTAATGCCGGTTACCGTGATCGGTTCCGATGTTATCGTGCTGTTGAGCGCTACATCCGTTTGCTGAGTAAAACTGAACGCATCCGGCGTGGTATTCAAGGTATCGCTCAAGGTTATTACCGTGAATGTTCCCGACACACCGCCTACTGTGAGCGTAGTACTTTTAGTCGTATCGTAGGTATTAGCCGAAGTCAGCCGAACGCGAATATTGTCGCCATTGTATGCAGTTCCTTTCTTGCTGGTGAAACTGCCGCCGTTGCGCGAATAGCTGCCACCGCTGATGCCGATAGAGGAGCCGGTATCGATGCCGGTAATCGTGATCGGGTCGGAAGTAATCGTGGTATTTAACGCAACACCGGTTTGATCGACAAACTCAAACGCATCCGGTGTACTGTCCTTACCGCCTCCACCGCCACCTTTGGACTGCGCCACGGCTCCAAAACCATACAACAACATAAACAGCCAACAAAGGCCTATAAAAATAAGTTTACGACTTTTCATTGTTTACCTTAAAAATAAAATAACCGGAATAAATAGGTGTCAATTAATATGCCAAATTACTATTTGTTTGATAATACAATGATTTCTTGTAGGTAATGACTCTCGCGTCAGTCATTGGGATAACCCAACATGCGTGCTTTCACGCATCTAGTGCGTCATATGCCGTAATTCAAAACCTTTCACTCATTGAATTTATGTCCACTATACCTATTGCTAACCCGATTTCGGCGCCGTGACGCCCCTCAAATGGCTAGCACAAAAAAATCCATAGCCTATTGGTTATGATTGATTACTTGGATAATTCAGATGCTAGGAAATCATCCATGATCTATGATTCCTCGCCTAACCCTCTCGGCTTCTTTATACACAATTGCCGAAATTTGTAGTGCGATGGGTATGCAAATGATGTATAGATACCTATAGCCTTGGCGCGATAACGAGGCAAATTCGTCGATGGATGTTAGAATACGGGCATTTCGACAAGAACAATGCGTAAAGCCATAGATTTAATGAGGAAACTATGCGGATTCCGAGACATTTAACCAAGATTATTGCGGCAACCCTCGGCATATTGCTTGTCGTTTATGTCGCATTCTATTTCGTATTTCTCGATCTGATCGTCGATTATTGGTGGTTTCAAGCATTAAGGTTTGAAGGCTATTTTTGGCTGAGATTGCTTTACCGCTTTTTTCTTTCGGGCGCGGTCACAGCGGTTTTCTTTTCGATTTTCTTTTTGCATTTTTGGTTGGCGGCCCGTTATCTGGGGTTCAATCCCAATCAGGATGTATTGCTGGACTCGGCCAAGCGTAAGCGTTTCGAGCGCCTAGCCGACTTATTCATGAGCTTGTCGCTCAAATTTTCTACGCCGGTCGCATTGATTTTAGCCATTGCGATTGCAATTCCCTTTTATCATCAATGGGAAACGGGGCTGTTGTATTTCTTCGGCGGATCATCCGGAATCGTTGAGCCCGTTTACGGACATGATATCGGTTTTTATTTACTGTCTTACCCGATTTATTTACTCATCCAAGAAGAGCTACTAGCTACAGCGATCATTATTTTTATAATGGTCGCTTTTCAATATTGGGTACAGCATACGTTTATCCCAAGTCAATCAAAAGAGTTTCCGAAGGCCGCTAAAATTCATCTGGCGGTGTTGTTCGGTTTTGTCGTGCTCTTCGTCGTTTGGGGTTTCATGCTGTACCGGTTTTCGCTGCTTTATGTCGACCGACACGAGCCGGTGTTTTCAGGGCCCGGCTTCGTCGAAATACGCTATCAACTACCGTTGATTTGGCTCTCGATTCTGGGGTTTCTGGCTGCTGCGATTTCATTGTTGTTTTATTATTTCTCCGAAACGACGCGGACCAAAGTCCCGTTTTTGATTTCATTGGGAGTCTTTGTTAGTGCGTTGGGCTTACAAGAAGTCAAGTTTATACCGCAATTGATCGATAAATTTATCGTCAAGCCTAATCCGGTTAGGACGCAGCGCCCGTTTATCGATCACAATATTGTCGCGACGCGCGATGCTTATGATTTAAAAAATATCGATATCGTCGATTTTACGGTGACGCTAGATCCGACCAAAGATATCGAAGCCTGGAGTACCCGAAGACGTTTCGAAAACATTCCGGTTTGGGATCGTGAATTTTTGAGCGATGTTTACAACCAGATTCAAAGTATCCGGCCGTATTATCATTTTCTCGATGTCGACGAAGGCCGTTATTTGATCGACGGTTTCAAACGTCAGGTCAATCTTGCCGCTCGGGAAATGAATATCTCCAAGCTCCCCGAAGAGGCACAAAACTGGGAAAACACGCATTTGCGTTTTACGCATGGTTACGGCGCGGTGGTGACGCCTGCGGCGCAAGATGCGGGTAATCCGATCCGTTGGTTTTTGCGGGACTTGGATTTAAGTTCCACAGTCGGATTCGATATCAAACACCCCGATATTTATTACGGAATGGAGGATTATAAATACGCAATCGTACCGAATAATCTTGACGTGGTTGCGCTTTCGGGCTCGCGTCCCGATCCCGCGGTCGATGCGCCCTATGTCGGCAAGGGTGGTATTCCGATTCCTTCGTTGTTTAGAAAAGCCTTGTTTTCGTTTTTTTTCAAGGATGAAAAAATATTTTTCTCGACCAATATCTCTCGAGAGAGCCGCTTGTTGATTCGTCGTAATGTCGTCGACCGGATCAGTCACCTAGCGCCTTTTCTGCATTTAGACAAAGATCCTTATCTGGTTGTCACGAAAGACCGATTCTATTGGGTGCAAGACGCCTATACCTTGTCGAATTGGTATCCGGTATCGAAATCGGCCGAGGATGATTTTTTAGACGGCAGCAAGGAATTCAACTATATCCGCAATTCGGTCAAGATCACCGTCGATGCTTACAGCGGTTTCACTCGTTTTTATGTTTCCGATCCGTCGGATGTGATCATTCAGGCTTACGACAGGGCTTACCCCGGCGTATTCCGCGATATCGACGAAATGCCGAGAGAATTAAAGCAACAATTGCGTTTTCCGCGCGACCTGTTCTATTTACAGATGAAAGTCTATGCCAAATATCATCAGCGTGACCCGGCATTGTTTTATCAACAGGCCGAGACTTGGAATTTTGCGGAAGTGAGAGGCAAGGAGGTCAAGCCTTACTACCAAACGGTAGACTTAGGGCATTGCGGCGGCAAGGAAGAATTCGTCATGATCAACCCGATGACGCCGATCAACAATCAGAACTTGAGCATGGTCGGCGTTGCCAGTGTGATGGATAGAGAAAAGTGCGGCGATGCCTTCAAAAAAAGCATAACGATCTACCAGTTCGCGAAGGAGGTTCAAGTCAACGGACCGGCACAGGTCGAGGCTTTGATTGAGCAAGATCCGGAGATCTCGGCCCAACTTACGCTCTGGGACCAACGCGGCTCCCGAGTGGAAATGGGGCGAATGATTATTTTGCCGATGGAACACTCGATTCTCTATGTTCAGCCGATTTATTTGATTGCGACTAGGACCCGAATACCTGAGTTGGCCAGAGTGATCGTATCGATCGGCAATGAGGTCGTCATGGATACCACGCTATGGAGTGCATTTTCACGATTGAGAGAGCGCTTTATTAAAATACAAGAGGACGACACTGGGACCACTTTCGATCCGGAGAATGGTCGGCCGAGATAAGAGGATAAAAAAAGCCGCTGTCGAATGATTCGGCAGCGGCTTAATTTTTATAGGGCATACATTTTTTATGATTTAATTTAGCAACATGTTGCAAAGCTTGTCTTCCAGGGTCATGCGGATGGCCAAATGCTCGCCTAGAACCGACAGGTCTTGCTCGAGAGAGCTGGGCGTTAAATAGTTTTTAGCGTGTTCGTACTTATCGTTGAAAACGATAGCCGCATCGGTGGTTCTCGATAGCTCGGGATAGAGTTCGTTTGCCACAGATAGCAACGCTTGGCGTTTTTCGTTACCGGACAATAATCGCTCATAAATGCCGAAGTGCCACAGCGACACATAATCGACTAGTAGTTGCGAAAACTCGGAAAGCCGAGTTTGCACTTTTTTACCGGCCGAAAACGGCTTCAGCTCGGCAATACGGCAATACATTGCCCACACCTCATGCCGTTCTTTTCTTAATTCATCGATTAAAGCTGCGGTACCCCGGCGTCTTTCAGGAAAGGTTTGCATAACAGCGCTCATCAGTCGATCCTCGTTTTGTTGTTGTGATGCAAATCTAATCCAAAATTTAATATAATGCAACAATCTATTAATTATTATGAAACTTTCTCGTGAAATGGTTCAAGATTATCAATTTTATCGTTGTGTTTCTGCAACAAATCTAAAGAGAGATTGATTCTTTTGGCGGCGAATATTTTTTTTGCGGTTGCGTTGCCATGCGAGGCGAAACCTCTGGTTGCACACTTCGGTTTGAAAAAAGACACAGCGGTGCGCGCTTTTGCAATGTATCGAAATGAATCTATTTATTTAACCGTTACGGGACCGGGAAAAAGTGCAATGGCGGCAGGTTTGGCCTACACGCAAGCCGTTAGTGCCTGTCTTGAAAATGCGCTATTTATCAATGTTGGAGTTGCAGGCCACAGGACGCATGATATCGGTAGCGCTTGGACAATCAATAAAGTAAGTGACGCCGATACCGGTAGAAATTACTATCCGATGCCTGTCTACGGCTTGTCATGTCCTGCAACATCGCTGTTGACAGGTTCTAAACCTCAGTTCGATTACAACCACGAACATTTATGCGACATGGAAGCCTCGGCATTCTTTGAGACGGCGGCGCGGTTTTCGACTGGCGAATTGATCCAGTGCTTAAAAGTCGTTTCGGACAACCGGTTGGAGCCGGGACGCAATCTCGATCCGAAAGTCGTTGAGCAATTGATAGGAAACAACATCGGCCTTCTGGGTCTCCTGCTCGACAAGCTCGAAGAACGCGCCAAACTTGTTAACCTCCCCGAAGCGCCTAACTTCGAGTACTGGATTCGGCAATATCGCTTTACCATAAGCGAACAAAATCGCCTGAAAAATTTGTTATCACGATTTTCGGTATTAACCGGCAAAAGCCTAGAGCCGGCCGATTTTGGAACGGTCAAATCCGGAAAAGAGTTGTTGGCAGCCTTGGAAAGCCGACTTGATAAGATAAAGTTCGAGTTATAAATCGGGCAAACAAGGTCGACAATAAGTACGGTCCGAGCGCTTTATCTTTCGCGCTTCTAATTTCGGCAGTGCTCGAGGAGTTGCTGGACCCTTGATGTCAGGGCAAACGCATTAAAAATACTGTTAAAACATAGAGTTTAGAGGTATCGTATCGGAATTTTGCGTATGTTACCAACGGACTGCAGTTTAATTAAGCACTTTTCCAACGTGACTGATCCCCGAATTGAACGTAAGAAACTTCATCAGTTGATGGATATCATTGTACTCACTGTTTGCGCCTCGTTAAGCGGTGCTGAGGGTTGGGAAGCCATTGAAGAGTTTGGCCATAATAAATTAGATTGGTTAAGGCAGTTTGTACCGTTAAAGAATGGCATTCCATCGCATGATTGCTTGGCGTATGTCATTTCTCGATTGTCACCGAAAGAATTTCAACGTTGCTTTATAGATTGGGTGAACGCCATTCGCGAAGTGATACCCGATGAAGTGATTGCGATAGATGGCAAAACCGCACGCCGTTCGCATGACCGCAAACGCGGCCAAAATCCGTTGCACATGGTCAGCGCCTGGGGTTGTGCGAATGGATTAGTGCTCGGCCAAGAAGCGACCGAAGAAAAGTCGAATGAAATTACCGCAATCCCGAAGCTATTGGCTTTGCTAGAACTTAAAGGTTGTATTGTGACCATTGATGCCATGGGCTGCCAGCGCACGATTGCTGAGCAAATCGTCGATCAAGGCGGTGATTACTGTTTGGGCCTGAAAGGNAATCAAGGCGAATTGCATGAAGCCGTCGAGGATTTTTTCAACACGGCCAAGCAAGCGAATTTTAACCACGTCGAATACGCTTATCACGAAGAAATCGACAACGACCATGGGCGTTTAGAAACCCGCCGTTATTGGATTACCGAGGAGCTTTGTACGCTCCCGAAAACGGAGCTCTGGAAAGAATTACGCAGCATTGGCTTCGTGGAGCGCGAATGCCACATCGGCGATAAAGTAACAATCGAGCAGCGTTGTTTCATTAACAGCATTAAAGCCGATGCGCAGCTATTTGCGCGGGCTGTGCGCCATCACTGGGGTATTGAAAACCAATTGCACTGGCGCTTAGACGTGGTCTTTCGAGAAGATGACAACCGAATTCGAAAAGGTAATGCCGCTGCGATTATGACCACCATCCGGCATATCTGTGTCAATCTGTTCCAGCAAGAGGAATCTAAACTCAGCATGAAAAAGAAAAGACTCAAAGCCGCCTGGAACGATCGCTACCGCGCTAAATTGCTGTTAGGAATGTAATTTTAATGCGTTTGCCCTGCCCTTGATGTGCATTCAATGCTGAATTTTGCACTGCTATGGGTATAATTGTCGATTTTAGAAAAAATGGGGACTGCATTATGGCTGTACGACTAGATATCGAGTTAACTGAAAGTGAGAAAGCCGCTATGGCCGCGATTCCATCTACATCATGGTTTACGCAATTTATATATCGAAACGCGGAGTCTCCTGTCCACCCAAATCGAAAGCTCGCCGAAAATAACGAAATGAAGCAGGCCATGGTTAGCGATTGGGTGACTGAATCGGTTAAAGGCAAAAGAGTCTTAGATTTGTTTTCAGCCAATGGAGGGTTTTCTATTATGGCTGCTCTTGCAGGCGCTAAAGAAGTGGTGGGTGTGGAGTTCTCGGAAGAACGGATCAAATGCGCTCAGTTTATAGCGAGTACACTGAAATCTGATTGCAAAATCGAGTTCATACATGGCGATGTCTATCAAATCGAAAATTATTTCGATGAGCCGTTCGATGTCGTACTTTGTCTTGGTGGGCTTTATCACATTGCAGACCCGGCGTTTGTATTGCGTCAAATTGGAGGCCTGACTAAGGAACGCCTACTTATGCAGACATCTCAGGTGCTGCCTATTCCCGGCAATTGGGCTAAATTCATTGTGCGGCGCCAAGATAAAACTCAGGGCGGCATGACAAGTATTCGGGGTGGTTATGGAACCTGGTTCTATTCGCCCGGTTGCCTTCGAGAGCTGCTGCTGCACGGTGGCTTTGATATTGTTGAAGAACGGCAGCCATCGATACTTAAACGCCAACGATTTCCGTGGTTCTTTGCATCTTGTGAGCCCTTGACCTAACGGGTAAGCAGGAAGCAACCAGTCAAATACACCCTTTGCCAGTTAAATTTCGGCAGTGCCCGAGGAGGCGCCGGGGTGTGCGGCAAAGGCTTTGCCAGCATGGAGCTGGCATAGAGCCTACATGGACGTATTCACGGCGTCCTTTGGCGGACACCCCGGCGCCGAATTTTGATCTACGACGGGTAAATTGAATACTTTCTTAGTCTTGAACGCGCTTTAAATCATTACAAAAACTCCGGTATGTAAGCCAAATAATGTTCGAAGTTCGTGCACTGGTCGAGTAAATTATTCGTCATAATTTTTCCGACCCTAGCTATTCGGTTAACATGCAGCCATAATTTAAAATTCAATATACCTTTCGCACTTCAAATTTCGGCAGTGCCTGAGGAGGCGCCAGGGTGTGCGGCAAAGGCTTTGCCAGCATGGAGCTGGCATAGAGCCTACAGGGATGTATTCACGGCGTCCTTTGACGGACACCCTGGTGCCGAATTTTGATCTGCGATGGGTATAAATCGTTTGTACCGGCTTGTGACAGCAATTCCCCATTTGGGGATCAAAAAGGGTGTGGGGTGTGTTTGGCGAGGATGTCGGCAGCAGGGCAGATGTTTGCTCCTCGGCAATTGCTGAGTTACATGGATGTAATGAATGCAGAAAATGCAGGAGCATTTTTCTGCCCTGCATTGCCCTAATACACGCCATCCGTGGCGTTCGAGCTGCCGCCAAGCTCCCCATGGATGGGTTTACGGCGTTCCTCGACAGGCATACCCCACACCCTAAGATCGGCGAAACTGCTCAAACTGGGAATTGCTGGGCTTGTGAGGTATGCCCATTTTCCCTAACGTTACGATGCTATACTTCGCCTGTTTTCGGCTTTTATGGCAATGCTATTTTGTTCGGTAGCAAGGCGCGAAAACAGGCGCATAGCAAGCTATGTAACTGTTTTCACAACGCAGTTACCGAACTAAAGAGCGCGTTAGAAAACCGAGCATGTGACCGCGCGATGTATATACTTCGGCCGTGTCAACAATGCAAAGCGCGCCAGCAATTCCTTGAGACTTTGTCGAAATGCGCAGTGCAATAAGGTATGTCTCTGATATTTGCTATCAGCCTATCGCAATCGATAGCTTCCCCGTCAATCTAATTTATCAGGCCGATTGATACCGTTGCTTACACGATTAGTCGTTTACGTAATAAATTTTGTGACGGAACACCGGCTGAAAGGCGGGTTGTTGCTTTGTCTGTCATTTTTTACGGTTAGCCTCCAAGCGTATGAATCAACCCTGCAATTGCATAGCGGTTGGCAATACCGCTGGGGCGATTCATCTTTCGATGCCCAAGGGCGGCCGGAATGGGCTCTGCAAGACAACGCCAATGGAGCATGGCACCCAATCGACTTTCCTTCCAATCCTCCGGGACGCGACGGACAAACCAATATTTGGTTCCGTACCGTTTTACCGAACGGCAATTGGCAAGACCCGGTCATTTATATCTACAGTGTAGACTTGATTGTTCAAGCCTATCTGGATGGGCGAAAAATCTATCAGTACGGCAATTTCGATCATAACGGCCAAGGACGTTTCGAAGGTTGGCCTTGGCACATGATCCAACTGCCTGCCGATTTTGCCGGCAAGTTTCTTTATTTTCGGGTGTTTTCCGACTATAGCGACATCGGCCTGTGGGGCGAGGTCAAGTTGATGGAACGACTCGATTTGATCAAATTGATTCTCGAACATTCGGTGGAACAGATTGTCGTCAGCGGCTTTTCCTTGCTGATTGCCGGTTTGGCATTTGTTTTCGCATTACTGCAAGCCGAGCGGAGAAGTTTTTATTATTTGGCATTGTTCGCCTTGGCTTCCGCCTTGATGGTCTTCGGGCAGAGTCAAGTCAGATTGTGGTTGTTCAACGCGCCATTGTTTTGGGATCATTTGGCCGCGACCGGCTATTTTTTATTGCCGGTCGCTATGGCTTTATTGTTCGGCGAATGGTGTGCCGGTATCAAGTATCAAAGATTGATCGGGGCGCTATGGCGATTTCATTTAGTCTATGTAGTAGGCGCCAATATATTGCCATTAGTCGGTTATAGTGCAATTTCCAGAATGTATTTCGTTTTTGACGGTTTATTTGCGATCAGTCTGTCGTTATTGTTTGCAGTGGCTTTCTCGAGATTTCGTCATACCAACAATGAACAAAAAGTCATCATCGTCACATTTGCTTTTTTCGGTCTATTGCTGTTGCTCGACATGGCTGTGGCGCATAGTATTCTGCCTTGGCGGCGAATACCTCTGGGTTGGGGCTTGTTAAGTTTTTCTTTGGCATTGATCGCTATTTCGTTACATCACTTCGTACAAACGCAAACCGAGTTAAAGCGACTCAACGCAACGCTGGAACAAAAGGTCAAAGACCGCACGCAAGAGCTCGAATTATTAGCAACAAGAGACTCGTTGACCAATATGATGAATCGGCGCGCATTCTATCAAAAAGGCGAACCGATATTTCGCGCCGCCCAGCGTTACAAACGGAACCTGTCGGTCATCGTGTTGGATATCGATCACTTCAAGCGCTTCAACGATGCCCATGGACACGCGGTGGGCGACCAAGTGTTAGTCATGGTCGCCGATTGTTTACGGAAAAGTTGTCGAGATAGCGATTTTGCCGCGCGTTTCGGCGGCGAGGAATTTGTCTTGCTGCTGGAAGAGGCGGATTCGCATAGCGCGCTTAAATTTGCAGAGCGACTTCGTGACACTATCGCCGAATTGAGTCTTCCCGGTATCGAGCAATCAATTACCGCGAGTTTGGGTGTTGCGTGTTTGAGACCGGAAACGCAGAGTCTCGATGAACTGATCATAAGAGCCGACCGAGCGCTTTATGAAGCCAAGCATGGAGGGCGAAACAGGTGTTGTTATTTATAATATTCGGGCTCGCTTTTAACTCGAATATTTGAAAAGATATCAATCTGTCAATTTGGTCAGCAATTCCCAATTTGGAGATCAAAAAGGGTGTGGGACATGCTTGGCGAGGATGTGGGCAGCAGGACAGATTTTTGCTCCTCGGCAATTGCTGATTTACATGGATGTAATGAATGCAGAAAATGCAGGAGCATTTTTCTGCCCTGCATTGCCCTAATACACGCCATCCTTGGCGTTCCTCGACAGGCATACCCCACACCCTAAAATCGGCGAAACTGCTCAAACTGAGAATTGCTTCAATTTGGCTATGGATGTTTGATCCTAGAAAAAGCATTTCATCATGAAGAATAAGAAGACAGTTCAATAATTTGGTATTCGTTTGGATGGGTGTTGATTTTGAATAAAGTTACATTCTAAGGTAAGGTTGTGATTTTTAAATAGAGCAAGGAAAACCAATGGCTGAAATTATAGCGCGTAACGGTAACGATCTGACGGTTCAAGTCACTATAAAACTGACCGGCAGTTTAATGGAGATGGAAAATACGATATTGGATGGCTGTAATGAAATAGGCTGTTTGGCAACCACAGAAGCGTTGAAAATATTTGATACGGATGGGGGGCCAATAAAATTGGGTGATACTAAAATGACAGCTCGAGACAAGGACAACAAAACCTATCAAACGCCATACGGCAGTGTGCAGCTGGGGCGCTATGTTTATCAAACCTCAAAAGGCGGCAGAATTTATTGCCCTCTGGAGCACAAAGCACGGATTATCCGGGGTGCAACGCCAAAATTTGCCCAACAACTGTCGCATAAATATGCCAACATGAATGCACCGGCGGTCTGTTTGGATTTAGAAGACAATCATCATCGAAAAATAGCGCATTCTTATTTGCAGGATGTGAGCGATTGGGTGGGTGGCATTGCGGGGGCCAAAGAAGAGCTTTGGGAATATGACATTCCGCCCTTGGATGAAGCGATAACGACCATTGTCGTCAGTCTTGATGGCGCTTATGTATTGATACGTGAGGACGGTTACCGGGAAGCGATGGTGGGCAATATTTCGCTTTATGATGTGACCGGCAAACGTCAGCATACCATCTATATCGGTGAAGCCCCCGAATATGGGAAAGGCACATTTTTTCAGCGTTTGGAAAAAGAAATTGTTACCGTCAAAAAACACTATCCCGATGCCCTCTATTTAGGTATTGCCGATGGTGCAAAAAATAATTGGTCGTTTTTAGAGCAACATACCAGTCGTCAATTACTGGACTTTTTCCACGTCACTGAGTATCTGGCAAACGTCGCTTATGCTGCCTATCCAGGAAAAACGGACAAACCCAAGCGCATAATTTGGCTAGATGAACGCTGTAAACAGCTAAAACGTGAACCCGGTGCAGTCGAAACACTGATCAGTGAAATGGAAAAATTGGCCCAAAAAACCAGCCTGACAAAAACAGTCAAAGAGAATTTGGAGGCCGCGCTAACCTATTTTAAAAACCATAACCAGATGATGGATTATGCAATGCATACAGAAAAAAACTTACCTATTGGCTCAGGCGTCACCGAAGCTGCTTGCAAGACGCTGGTGAAGCAACGGCTTTGTGGTTCAGGTATGCGCTGGAAAAACCAAGGGGCTAAAGTGATTTTATCTTTACGTGCATTGGTTCAGTCTAAAGGAAGATGGCAACAGTTTTGGGATAAGATTGATCAATATGGTTCCCATGTGTGCGTATAATTCACATTATTCAAAATCAACACCCGTTTGGATAGAGCTTTCGATTACCAAAAAGGTTAGCGAGAATGTTTAGGTAATTTTGTGAAATCTTTTAAGAGAGCTTTATGTGCTTCATGGATAAACGGCCGAATTTAGGTTGATTGCAAAACTCGGTAATGTTTTACCTCGACAAGGAATTGACTTTTTATGATATTGTCTTATAGTATCGATTCACTACTAGCATGAGGTTGACGCATTTCCTCATAGAAGACGGATCGCTTGATCGAGTCATAGCGGTGAATGTTTAGGAGCGAGCATGAAATATCTTCTTCAAATGTCGTAAGGTGTTTGGTTGCTCGATTGACAAGTGTCTGCGGTAAAGCTGGTTTTTCCGCGCTGCTCTAGTGCACACCATTCTTGGTAATCAGACGCCACCCGCATGCATACAAGGATGAATTTCCCTCTACTCCCTTATGATTGAAAAACCGCCTAAGAATAAAAGGTATGGGATATGTCTCTCGAGGGCTGCCTAAGCTAATTTAGGTTCTGGGTATGCTGCGCGTCCTGTCAACCGCGTTGCCGAGCTCTCAATAAAGCTCATAGCTCCAGGAATTTATTTTGTGCATATTTCTTTTCTTAATAATCGAATATAACGACAAATACGAGGTAATCAATGAGAAACGGGACCCCTGCAACTGATAGATTTTGGTTATATACCGGTTTTATTTCTTTGGCATTAGTTGCAACTTTGATACTAGTCAAATTCAATGATGACGGCTTGTGCGGTACATGCAGGTATTTTACGATTTTAATCGACGATCTTTTTTATCAAGCAGAAGAATGATGAGCAAACTTTTCGGAAACTCCTAGGAGGCTGTCCGAGAGCTAACGTTTAACTCATTCCGTTTGGCAGGACGGGGGTTGCAACTCCGTCCGAAACGTTTCAACCGTGGCCGAAGCAAGCGGAAACATTGGAGACGGGTTAAATAACCCGTTTCGCAGGAGGTGGTTTATTCATCTCAAAGTGGAATAGAAAGACTAACACTTTATTGATGGTATACCTTTCGCACTTTAAATTTCGGCAGTGTCTAAGGAGGCACCGGGGTGCTCGGCAAAGGCTTTGCCAGCATGGAGCTGGCATAGAGTCTACAGGGACGTATTCACGGCGTCCTTTGACGGGCACCCCGGCGCCGAATTTTGATCTACGAGGGGTATAAATCGGTAAATAATAGGCAATTTTCACCACCCTACCTCGAAGCTAGCCGCGATCGCTTCAAGACTTCGGGTTGCGGCGGTATCGGGCTGAAAGTAGGGTCGTGGAGCACGATAAAGAATCCCGGTGCCGATGCCGTCGTCGTCAAGTAGCCTAAGGTAGGCCTCGCGCTTGTCGGCGGTCGGCGTAAAAGCCTCGTGTACCTGTTTCTTCCAGTTGAGCTGCTCCGGACGGAAAGTAACGCACGGACTCAATATCTGCACAAAAGCGAAACCGGGAAACTTGATGGCCTCGCTAATGATCTGCGCCAGTTCGTTGGGGGCATTCGAGAAGGCCCTCGCGATGAACGGCGCTCCCGCAGCCAGCGCCATTTCCAGCGGCTGGAAGGGGGGTTGATGCGTGCCTTGTGGCGCCAGTTTCGAACCGGTCCAGTCACTCTCAGTGGTCGGCGAAGCCTGTCCCTTCGTCATACCGTAGACCGCGTTGTCCATCACCAGGTAACTGAAATTGGCGTTGCGCCGGCAGGCATGGATGAAGTGGTTGCCGCCGATCGAGAAACCGTCTCCGTCGCCGCCTACGGCGATGACCGTGAGCTCCGGCCGGCTTATGGCTAACCCTGCGGCCACCGGCAATGCACGGCCGTGTACGCCGTGGAAACCGTAGGCCCGGGTGTAGGCCGGAAGCCGCGATGAGCAACCGATGCCGGCAATCAGGGCAACCTGTTCAGTGGGGATTTCCAGTGCTGCGAGCGACTTCGTGAGCGCGTTGAGCACGCCGTAATCACCGCAGCCTGCGCACCACACGGGCTTGTAGCTCGACTTGTAGTTCTTGTGCGCGTGGGTACGGATCTTGACTTGAGGTTCGCTGCTCATTTGACCTCCTCCATTTCTAGTACGCGAAGCGCGGCGGCGATCCGACCCGGCCGGAACAGCAGGGGGCCGGGCTCGGCAAGGCTGCGAGTGTGCGGCGGCAGCTCGCAGCTGGCCCGCAGATACTGAAAGAACTGAGCTCCGTGGCTTTGTTCGACCACCAACAGTCGCTTGATCCCGTCTAAAGCTGTAGTGAGTCGCACAGGATCAAGCGGTGCGATCAGCCTTAGCGACACGAGGCGTACCGCCAATCCATCGGCACGAACCCGCGCAACGGCCTCGCGAGCCGCTTGGGTGGAGGAACCCCAGGTCAGTAACCCAAGAGATCCATCGCCCTCGATATCGGCCCAGTCATCACCGTAATCGAATTGCTCGAGCTTGCGGCGGCGCTTGTCCAACTGTAGGCGATGGTCGGCGGGCATGGCCGAGGGACGCGCCGACGGCTTGTGGCTTAACCCCGTGGCTGTGTATTCGCTGCCCGGCGTGCCGGGAATGCCCATCATCGAAATGCCGTCGCTGCAATCCCTGAAACGTTGAAAATCCGCGATGTTCGCCGGCGCCCTGCGCCGCTTGGCGCGCCACTCGCGATCTTTCGGCGGCATAATGGCAGCGCGTGACTGGCCCAGAAACTGGTCGCTTAACACCACTGCCGGACATTGCAACGCCTCGGCCAGATATACGGCCCACTGGGTGGTCGTCATGCAGTCGCCAATGCCGTTGGGCGCCAACACCAACCGAGGTGCATCGCCGTGGGCGCCATAAACGGCAATGGCGAGATCAGCCTGCTCGGACTTGGTGGGAATGCCAGTAGCCGGCCCGCCACGCATAACATCAACCACAACCAGTGGCGTCTCGGTCGCCACCGCAAGCCCAAGCGCTTCGACCATCAGGGAAAAACCGGGGCCCGAAGTGGCAGTCATGGCCGGCACCCCGCCAAACGAGGCGCCAATGCACATGTTTATCGAGGCGAGTTCGTCTTCGGCCTGCACCAGGCAGCCGCCTACCTCGGGGAGCCGTTCTGCCAACCACTCCTGAATCTCGGTAGAGGGCGTGATCGGATAGGCAGCACAGAACCGCACCCCGCCGCGCAGCGCCCCCATGCCGACGGCTTCGTTACCGGTCAACAGCCAACGCGGTTGCGCTTGAGGCGGCGCGAGCTTGCAGGCACATTGAAGCGACTCGGCCGCGGAAATACCCGCCTGTAGTCCAGCCTGTATGACATCGGCAAACAGGTTTTCTTTTCCGATTAGCCGGCGTTTAATAGTATTCTTCATGCTGTCGAAATCGAGACCGACGAGTGCCCCGACGATGCCCACGGCAATGATATTGGCGCGTAAGCCGGAATGTTCGCGCGCAAGTTCGCTAAGCCTTACCGCGTAGTGGCGAGCACCCGAATCCGTCACCCAGACGGGCGGCTCGCCTTCAGCAGAGTCAGCAATAACCACGCTATCGGCATCCAGCACCAACTCGTCGGAAAAGTGCTCGGCCTTGCCCCAGTCCAGCGCGACTAAGAGATCGATGCGATCATCCTGGCAGCCGATAGACGTCACGCCGAGCCGAAGCACCGCTGCGGCTTCGCCTCCCCGGATCTGTGGACCGGTGGAACGCGTCATCAAGCCGAAATAACCTGCCTCGGCAGCAACATCCAGAAGAATCTGCCCGGCGGTCATTACGCCGGCACCGCCGCTGCCGATCAGAGTCAACGAGCAACTGTCCACGAGCGGTTTTTCTTGCGCCTCGTTCATCGCCGGTTGGCCCCGTCAGGCTTATCCATTCTTAAAATGTTCATGATTTATTCTCTGCACGGCGCGTCCTGACAGCTTGCAGGGGGGGGCGGCACTGCTGTGTGGGATTAAGCATAAGAAGTCCAATGGGCTGAATCGCGCATTTCAACCGGATTATGATCCGGGGAGGAAATGCCGTCAAGCGGGAGAAGAAGGCTAGAAAAATGGGTTGGGTTGAATTACAAAATAAACCCGGCGTCATTTATTTCACATTTTCAAAAAAGGCTATGAATCTCGATCTGACCCCGTCCATGTGCGCAAACGAAACGTTGCGTAAATTTGTCCGAGTGAATGTGCATTGTTAGCTACATCTAATACTCGAACATTTCTTTTAAGCACGACACAGTTCTTTTTGTGTCTTTGCGCTCACCGCCCCAAGTTTTGTAACAAGCCTTGATTTATCAACTGCCCTAATTTTATCCAGCAGGATCAGACCGCTTTTTCCTTTGAACTTACATGGAACACGACAAGGAAACTCAAAACCCTTAGTCGTCATTGGAGCCATAAGAACCGTAGACAGAGCCGACACTTCATTGGGAGAAATGACAACGCAAGGGCGTTTTTTATTGATCTCTCTTTCTTTTGTGGGATTGAGGTCAACGAGCCAAACTTCAAATCGCTTTATCATTACCAGTCAAGCTCATCATCCGAGTCGAGAGGGAAATCCAACCATTCATCATCTAGCGACTCTTGCCCCTGAGCCGAAATTGTTTGTTCTATAGCTTCTTTCCATCCTTCTCTAACTCCATTCTCCGGAGTTATGAGGAGGCCACTGTTAACCAATTGTAATTTTAGCTCTTTTCCTTCCAAACGAGCTTGTTCAATCAAAGGCTTAGGTATTCTTATGCCTTGCGAATTCCCTATTCGTACTAGCTGAGTCATTTGACTGCACTCCCATTATTTACCGAATTTAGCGTAACTATAATGTAATTAAAACTTGAGAGAATGATTGTTTTTGAGCAGCTAACGCCAAGCTTCAAGCTGAACGCGCCAAAGGCGCGTCGGCTGAAAAGAAGTCGGAAGAATTTATATGGAGAATGGAAGTCGGTAATATCAATTGTAAGACCTGACCTCAAGAACCAAGCAAAAAATTTAGGGTTATGTATTATTCGTAGTGGCTCCAGAGCCGAAGAACTTTAACTACTCGTTCATCTTCAAGTACTTGGTACACTAGGCGATGCTGAATATTGATCCGGCGGGAATAGGCTCCCGTAAGATCGCCGATGAGCTTCTCAAACGGAGGCGGCTTACGATACGGATCTTTTGCTATCAGCTCCAGCAATTCCTGTGCTTTTAGCTTCAGGCCGCTGGAGGCCAACTTCTTTGCATCCCTCTGAGCTTGCTTGGTGTAAACCAACTTCCATGCGGTAAATGTCACCAGTCGAGCTCTTCATTGCATTCATCCACAGGAGTATCCATACCCTTCCGAATAGACTCACGCATGCCTGGTACGGATAGCAGGTAAAGCGTTTCCTGAATTGCAGACCAATCTTCTTCGGAAACCAGAACAGCTTTATTCCGTTTACCCGTGATGACGATTGGTTGGTGAGATTCGGCGGTTTCATCAATCAACCGATAAAGGTTGCTGCGCGCCTCAGTTGCAGTTATTCCGGTCATGACATACCTCTGCTGTGTTCAAATTATCTTAAGTGTACGCCTTTTAGTACGTACGTCAAGACGAACGCTATGTAGAAAAAAGGGAGAAGGTTAAATTATTAATTAAACCTGACCCCTTTTTTTGTGAACCCCGTTATGCTCAGAATTGGGCATCCGAGTAAAAAAACGATCCGGGTTTGAAATTGAGCTGGTATATTTACCAAATAGAGAAATCAACAATCTTTCGAGGGCTGTTATGGACGAACTACTATCAAACCGTATTACGATAAATGCCGATATTTGCCACGGAAAACCCTGTATTCGAGGCTTGCGTTATCCGGTTGAAAACATCCTGGAATGGTTGAGCGCCGGAATGACCGTCGAAGAAATACTGGCCGATTATCAAGATCTGGAAAGGGACGACATCATGGCCGCTTTGGAATTTGCCGCTCGGTTAGCCAAAGTTAAACGGATTGAAAATTTGGCGGCATGAAATTTTTGGTTGACGCCCAACTCCCCAGGCATCTTTCGGATAGCCTGAAGTGGTGGGGGCATGATGTTGTTCATACGTCGGATTTGCCAGCAGGTGACCGCACTCCTGACTGGCGTATCAACGATATATCGTTAGCGGAACAAAGAGTGGTTATCACCAAAGATGCCGATTTTGTGAGTTCGCTTTTGATTACATCAGCGCCATTTAAGCTATTGCTAGTATCTACGGGAAACATCAGCAATAGGGCGTTAGTTGAGTTGTTCGAGAAAAACCTTTCGGTGATCGTCGCCGCATTGGAAATCTATGACTATGTGGAAATAACCCGTGGCCAATTAATCGAGCACCGGTAAATGCGAGGGATATACTTTGAGGCAACGTATAAAACTTCAGTTTGCAACGTAATCATGGGTTGCGCCAAACATACACCAGACCTCGACTTGTCACCCCAATAATCAGACGATTTTTGCTATATTTCAAGACCTGACCCCGTTGCCGTGATTCAGTTTGTGCCTTTTATTACCTAAATAATTTGTATCTGGCCCTGAGGTATCCCCACGAAATAGCCAAATAAAACAATTTGCTATGGCTGAAAATTGAGGGTGTTGATTTTGAATAATGTGAATTATACGCACACATGGGAACCATATTGATCAATCTTATCCCAAAACTGTTGCCATCTTCCTTTAGACTGAACCAATGCACGTAAAGATAAAATCACTTTAGCCCCTTGGTTTTTCCAGCGCATACCTGAACCACAAAGCCGTTGCTTCACCAGCGTCTTGCAAGCAGCTTCGGTGACGCCTGAGCCAATAGGTAAGTTTTTTTCTGTATGCATTGCATAATCCATCATCTGGTTATGGTTTTTAAAATAGGTTAGCGCGGCCTCCAAATTCTCTTTGACTGTTTTTGTCAGGCTGGTTTTTTGGGCCAATTTTTCCATTTCACTGATCAGTGTTTCGACTGCACCGGGTTCACGTTTTAGCTGTTTACAGCGTTCATCTAGCCAAATTATGCGCTTGGGTTTGTCCGTTTTTCCTGGATAGGCAGCATAAGCGACGTTTGCCAGATACTCAGTGACGTGGAAAAAGTCCAGTAATTGACGACTGGTATGTTGCTCTAAAAACGACCAATTATTTTTTGCACCATCGGCAATACCTAAATAGAGGGCATCGGGATAGTGTTTTTTGACGGTAACAATTTCTTTTTCCAAACGCTGAAAAAATGTGCCTTTCCCATATTCGGGGGCTTCACCGATATAGATGGTATGCTGACGTTTGCCGGTCACATCATAAAGCGAAATATTGCCCACCATCGCTTCCCGGTAACCGTCCTCACGTATCAATACATAAGCGCCATCAAGACTGACGACAATGGTCGTTATCGCTTCATCCAAGGGCGGAATGTCATATTCCCAAAGCTCTTCTTTGGCCCCCGCAATGCCACCCACCCAATCGCTCACATCCTGCAAATAAGAATGCGCTATTTTTCGATGATGATTGTCTTCTAAATCCAAACAGACCGCCGGTGCATTCATGTTGGCATATTTATGCGACAGTTGTTGGGCAAATTTTGGCGTTGCACCCCGGATAATCCGTGCTTTGTGCTCCAGAGGGCAATAAATTCTGCCGCCTTTTGAGGTTTGATAAACATAGCGCCCCAGCTGCACACTGCCGTATGGCGTTTGATAGGTTTTGTTGTCCTTGTCTCGAGCTGTCATTTTAGTATCACCCAATTTTATTGGCCCCCCATCCGTATCAAATATTTTCAACGCTTCTGTGGTTGCCAAACAGCCTATTTCATTACAGCCATCCAATATCGTATTTTCCATCTCCATTAAACTGCCGGTCAGTTTTATAGTGACTTGAACCGTCAGATCGTTACCGTTACGCGCTATAATTTCAGCCATTGGTTTTCCTTGCTCTATTTAAAAATCACAACCTTACCTTAGAATGTAACATTATTCAAAATCAACACCCAAAATTGATAGCTATATTGATTTTTCATCGTTCCTACGCTCTGCGTGGGAATGCATCCCGGGACGCTCTGCGTCCCCAGAGGTCGATAATCCCGACAAGAGCAACCAGGCATTCTCTATAGTTTCTTAATCCAATTGCCTGCGGCAGTCGACGCAGAGCGTCTAAATCGGCATTCCCACGCAGAGCATGGGAACGAGCGTTTTGTGGGGATACATCAGTATCTGACCCCGATTATTTAGCTTCCAGCCGCGCACACCTTTGGCGCGTCGGCTGAAAGGAAGTTGGGAGAATTTATATGGAGAATGGAAATCGGTAATGTCAAATGTAAGGACTGAGCCTAAGATTTACGGGGGTGGGCACCTCTATTTTCCAAAAAAAGCTATGGATCTAGAACCTGTTGCATGGCTGTGGCCGTATTTACTCGGAATCTATTCAAGTGATAGAATGCGAATTAAAAGCAACCTCGAAAACCTAGAACCTAGTGTTTTCGAGGTTTTTTGTTGCACTCATTTTTTGAAACGAGTATCTATAATGATAATAAGAGCTGTATAAGCAGCCGATTTAATAACCGGCGGAGACATAATGATGAAGCAGCAAGAAGAGTATGTCACAAAAAAAGATGCGTCAGTATTCTGGAAAGCATTTTTTGAAGTCCTATCCGGCTCATCGCTCTATGCCTCTCAAGGACATATAAATTTAGAGCAACGGGGGGACGCTATGAATAAAATGTCTGATCTTGAAAGATTGCGCGGAGATTGGCAAAAAATAGGAGCGGATTTCCGTGTCTCGATCAACAAAGCAAAACAAACAACAGAACGATTCTAATCATATCGTGTCGGCGCAATGGCAAGGCCCGTTGCCGCCGCCGTCTACCCTTAGGGAATTCGACGACATTATCCAAAATGGCGCCGAACGGATCATGAGAATGGCGGAGATAGAGCAACAGCATCGGCATGATTCTGAGAAAAAATTGATAGAACAAGCGCGCCAAGATTTTTCGCGAAAGCTGAAATGGGGTCCGTCCGATTTCAGCAGCGAAAAATGACTTGGCGATTATTGCCTTCGGCGGCCCCGATTCGCCCTGCGTCCGTGCCACTACGCCACATCATCGTAAACTCGATGCGGCTCCGTAGCACTCCCACAAATGGCTTTACGCCGTGTCGCGATGCCTTGTATTTTGCCTCCGCCTGCGCTATTCGCGCAGACTCCGGCAAAACACCCGGCGCTACGGCTATCGGGGACTAAAAATCTTCACTTCGCTAACGCTCCGTTTCCAAGATTTTCAGCGAATGATGTCAGGTCAATTAGGCGAGGTCAGTATTTAGGCTGGTTGGTCGCCGCATTATCGATTACCGGCGCGGTGGTCACCGCCTATTGGGGCGCACATTGGGCTGTTTCTTGTGCGCTGGTCGGCGTTCCTATTTTGGGTACCGTCAAAGCCATTATTGGGAAATAACGGAAAAATTCGCGCTGCTCAACACTGAGCAACAACGGGATAAAAGCAAAAGATCTAGATTAGTAGTATTGTTTGCTATTCATTAAGGCAGAATAGCCGGTTACCCGATTGCTCTACACAAATCCCGGTGTGCGGGATTACCGCACCGGGCGTTTCAAAGCTCCTCGTTTTGGAAAAAAGGCCTAGTTGAAATATAAAATAAACCGGTCTTTTTATTTCCCATTTCCAAAAAAAGCTATGAATCTAGACCCGACCCCTTTGCCTTTGCTTTGAGGCAACGTATAAAACTTCAGTTTGCAACGTAATCATGGGTTGCGCCAAACATACACCACACCTCGTCTTGTCACCCCAATAATCAGACAATTTTTGCTATATTTCAAGACCTGACGCCATTGTTCGGATTGAATGTCATGTTGGGCAACTTGGTCAATTGTGTTCGGCTTTGGCATGCAACTTCAGCCCAAGCGCACCGATAACTTTAAGGATGGTGTCGAAGCCTGGGCTGCGTTCACCGGAAAGCGCCTTGTAAAGGCTTTCACGGGATAGTCCTGCATCTCGCGCGACCTGTGACATACCTTTGGCCCGAGCTATGTCACCAAGTGCTTTGGCAATGAATGCTGCATCCCCATTAGCTTCTTCAAGGCATGCCTCAAGATAAGCAGCCATTTCTTCTGGTGTTCTGAGGTGTTCGGCAACGTCATAGCGAGTAGTAACAGTCTTAGTCATGATAAAAGCTATTCCGAAAGATTACGTGCGAGGCGTAAGGCGGTCTTAATATCCTTGGCTTGGGTACTCTTGTCACCGCCAGCCAGCAGAATGATCAGTTCTCGCCCCCGCTTCTTGAAATACACCCGGTAACCGGGGCCATAATTGATTCGCAATTCCGAGACACCTTCGCCAACGGGTTCAACATCTCCAGGGTTTCCAGCGGCAAGCCGCTCGATCCTTGTTTGGACGCGCGCTCTCGCTTGAAGATCATGCAGGTTGTCGAGCCATTTAGCGAAGTCGGCGGTTTTGCGAATTTCGATCATGCAACTACTGTAGTCACATGACTACATATTGTCAATATCCATGCGCCAGTTCTTAGGTGTCCAACGGACTGCAGTTGAGCGCCCCCGTCGCGACAGCAAAGTTGGAGCAAGTGGGGCATAGCCGCGACACGGTGTTCGCACGAACATAAGGATGGTCGACGCGTAGCGGTGCGCCATCGCGCCGTTGAAACCAACGTAACGAAACTGCGCACGTCCGAGCCTACTGAGGCTTCAGTTATTTTTAACGCACTTACCACCCTATAACCAGTTGTTCTTAATTGCTTTTGCAAAATTAAAGACCTGACCACGTCGCCCTCGCTGTTCTCTACTCTACCCGTTGCCCGGACCCCTTTGCCGACAGGCTAATGGGCGACCCCTTTTTTAATTCGAGCTAAGCCCCATAGATACCCAAAACTAATTCGCTTATTTTAGAGTGCGCTGTAACTAGCAATTCCCTAATATCCAATGATGTTCCTTTTAGTACAAACTTGACCCATTCGTAATTACGGTCAATCGGGATATCAAGCAAAATCTCTTCCCGAATTTCTTTTACTGGCTTCTCTTTGGTAAGTATTAGTGGTCCTTTAGGGTTCGCATGTACCCCGTCAATAACTAGCTTTCCGATAGTCACAGAACCACTGCCTTCCATTTTTAGCAGGTTACCAATTTGAGTTACTGAATTTTCACTATAAATTCTATCTTGTCGCTGAAGTTCAGTGTGCTTATTGATATTTGTTGTTTTACAGAGGTGAAGTAACCAATTGCTACCACACTTATGAGGCTGAATAGTTTCCAGAATAATCTTATACTTATTATGGAGATCAGGAAGATTTTTCTCTAAACTTTTTTCATATATTTTTCTATCTTTTCCGTATGGAAAATATACATATTTTGGAGCTTTAGCTGAGTTTGTTATCTCGGAAAGATCTGCTGCAACATAGTCCAGGCAACTTCTAAGATGCTCAAGGCAGCTTTTCACCTTTGGGCGAGCTATTTGAATAATGTCTTCATTTTTAATTGCGCCCGCATAAACTCCTTCGATTTCTTGCAAAAGTTCAGCAGCTTCAACGAGGAGTTCATCTACATCAGATTGTCGTGTTAACACCTTGCCTCTTTGGATTGCTAATGGGTTAAATAATTCCGTAAGGCGGAACGCGCTAGCGGTTCCGTTGAAAGCCGAATGCTAACCGACACCAGCGGTCCACCATCCGGCGGATCGCCTATCGGCATCCTCCCTACTTAACCGCACTTGGACTCCCCACAATTCAAGCAAGTCATGCATCCGTCCATCAGCACCATCGCTTTGGTGCTGCATTTGGTGCAGAGTACGGCTTGTTCCGGGAAGGCGTCGCCGTTGTTTGCCGCGCCGTGGTGGGCTTCGAATTCGCGGCGTTTTTCGGCGAGAAACTGTTTCTGGTGATCGCTCATTTCTTCGGGCTGAATCATGCCGATGTGTTTCAAGTGCGATTCGATCGCGTGGCCGATTTCGGCGACCAGCGAGGGCATGAATACGCCGCCTTTTTTGAAGTAGCCGCCGCGCGGGTCGAATACCGCTTTCAGCTCTTCGACCAGGAAGCAGGCGTCGCCGCCTTTGCGGAATACCGCCGAGATGACGCGCGTCAGCGCCAGCACCCATTGGAAATGCTCCATGTTCTTTGAGTTGATGAAGACTTCGTAAGGTCGGCGTTCTTCGTGCTCGGAGCCTTGGTTTAGGATGATGTCGTTGATCGTGATGTACAGCGCATGTTCGGATTGCGGCGTTTTGATCTTGTAGGTCGAGCCGACCAGAACTTCGGGCCGTTCGATGTTTTCGTGCATCGATTCCGGGGACGGTTTTTCCGCTTCGGGCTGGGCTGTTTCGGCGCTGTCTTTGGTCAGCACTTTGTAGCTGACGATTTTTTTGTTGATTTTGTGCAAGGTCATGATGATTACCTTAAATAGTTTGGGATTCGCCGGTTTAACGAATCGTCGATGTTTTTAACTGTCCTGGTTTTTACGCCCCGGCCGATGAATGCGGCTTCAGTGTGGGAGTGACGCTCTTGTCGCGACGTAGGCGTCGCTCCCACAGATCGTATTAACTACGTTGCGTTTTCCAGTTTTACGGAGTCCAGATATAAAGTATCCGGGCAAATATCTTGTTCGTGAGGCCACACCACCGTGCCGTGTTCGACCGCCTCGCGCTTGAAATAGGGCTTATCGCGCAGCTCTTTGAAAACGCTGAAGTCCAATAGCGGCTTGCAGTCGTATACGCCTCGGCTGCCGTCGGTAAATTGCAGTATCAACGAATAATCGTCGGTAACCTGAACTGTTTTGACGCGTGGGTTCATAGAACTGTCTCCGGATTAATTTCGTAGGTTGAGTTTACTCTGCAGGACATAAGAGCGAAGCCTAACCCAGCCTAAGATTACTTTCCCGGAAATCAAAACTTTCCGTAATATCCTTCCTTCAGCGCATCGAACAAATTCGCGGCGGAATGGATTTCGCCGTCGTACTCGACTTCTTCGTTGCCTTTCAATTCGATGACATGGCCGTCTTCGAGCGTGAACTGGTAGGTCGTGTTTTCGAGGTCTTTTTCCTTGACCAGCACACCCTGGAACACTTCCGGATTAAAGCGGAAGGTCGTGCAACCTTTTAGGCCCTTGTCGTAGGCGTACTCGTAGATCGACTTGAAGTCTTCGTACGGATAGTCGGTCGGCACGTTGGCGGTTTTGGAGATCGACGAATCGATCCATTTTTGCGCGGCGGCCTGAATATCGACATGTTGTGTCGGCGTGACATCGTCGGCGGCGATGAAATAATCCGGCAATTGCGCGTTCGGGTCGTCGCTGTACGGCATCGCGTCGGGATTGACCAGGTGGCGATAAGCCAAGAGTTCGAACGAGAACACGTCGACCTTTTCCTTGGACTTTTTGCCTTCGCGGATCACGTTACGCGAATAATGGTGCGCGAAGCTCGGTTCGATGCCGTTGCTGGCGTTGTTCGCGAGCGACAAAGAAATCGTGCCGGTCGGTGCGATCGAGCTGTGATGCGTGAAGCGGCTGCCGGTTTTGGTTAGTTCTTCGACCAGTTCCGGCTCTTCTTGTGCCAGTTGCTGCATGTAGCGGCTGTATTTCGCGTGCAACACTTTGCCTGGCACTTTGTCGCCGATTTTATAGCCGTCTTGCTGCATTTCCGGGCGTTTGTACAGCATTTCGCCGGTGACCGTGAACACTTGCTCCATTATCGGTGCCGGACCTTTTTCTTTCGCGAGTTCCAGTCCGACCTTCCAGCCTTCAATAGCCAGCGCTTTGGTGACTTCTTCGGTAAAGGCCAAAGACTCTTCCTCGCCGTATTTCAGGCCGAGCATCGTCAAGGTTGACCCTAAGCCGAGATAGCCCATGCCATGGCGGCGCTTGCCGAAGATTTCGTCGCGCTGTTGTTGTAGCGGCAGTCCGTTGATTTCGACGACGTTGTCGAGCATGCGGGTGAAAATACGCACGGTCTTGCGGAAACCTTCCCAATCGAATCCGGCTTCTTTGCTGAACGGTTTTTCGACGAATCGGGTCAGGTTGATCGAGCCGAGCAGACAACTGCCGTAGGGCGGTAATGGTTGTTCGCCGCATTGTCCTGTAACCAGTCCGTTAAAAATTACGGCATTGCAATCCGGCTGCGTGGTATCGAACACCGCTTCACGACCAGCATAATCAATGCTTTTTACCCGTGTCGTAAAGCGCTGTGATTTGCGCAAGGCTTTGTCCGCTGCCCACTGGCGATATTTCTCGTTTTTATAGTCGAGTAAGAAACCTATTTCGCGCATGAAGGTTTCCCGAGATTCGCCGTCGATAATCAATTCATAATCGGCTTTACACTGATAGTCTCTATGTCCGCCCTTACCGTCCGGCAATTGACGCATTTGCGCAGGACGCCGTTGTCTTATCCGCGAAAATACGCCGAAGTTTGCCAGCAATTGTTGTATGTCTTTAAGCAATCCGGGATAACTCGAAGCTAATCGAATCGAGCAGCTTTGGCTATTGCTTGAGATGTTGACAGTGCCGTCGGCTTGGAATAATGCGCGAAGATAGTTTTGGACGCAGTCTTCGGTACCGCGCCAAACGACTTCCGGTACGCGCAGTTTGCTATCACGCGAAAAGCCGTAATGTTCGAGTACGCGCGCCAGCACGACCGAGCGAATAAAAAGATGATTGCGTTCGGGCACGGCCACCGGAGAAACCTGGTATTGGCGAGCCGTTCTAGCGCTCTGTGCGATCAATGAATTGACATAAGTAGTAATCGTTTCAGCCAGACCTCTTTCTTCATTCCACAAATTCACGATTACGGCTTCCTGATTATTGCCGCGATTCGTAAAATGACCGTCCCCGGTAATCAGGCCCAGTAGCATGCCAAGCTTTTCATCGCCTTCATGACCGAATTGCCCTTTGCCAGATTGCACGAGTATTTCATCTCCCGGGCGAAGTTCGCGCAATTTGATTTTGCCGCGATCAGTATAAAAATCGTGCCATTCGGTGGCTTTGATTTCATAACCGTCTTCGGTGACTACACGATAGACTTCCGCTTGCTTTGCAGTCATGAAGGCAGGTTTAGCCGGTCGCACTTCAACACCCCGATGGTCTTGTCCCAAAGACCGGCAATCTACGGAAACCTCCAACGGCAAGCCGCGTCGGTACAATTCGCCTATCGTGACCAGCCCGTATTGGGTCGCGAGCCGAGTATCGGCGGTCACGCACGGGTTAGTCGCCCGAATGTTTTCGCAGAACCAGTTATTGTTCATTTCGTTGACTTTGTCGATCAGGATGAATCCCGGTTCGGCGTAGTCGTAGGTCGACGACATGATTATGTCCCAGAGGCGTCGGGCCGGCATGGTTTTGGTGATACGGCACGCGACTAGGCCGGCTTCGTTGACGACATAGCCTTTTTTGTTCGGCAGATCGCGCCAGACGATTTTGTCGGAATCGGTCAAATCGATAGCATCGGCTTTGACTTCGCGCTCGGTGACAGGAAACGACAACGGCCATTGCGCATCGTTTTTGACCGCTTCGACGAACTCGCGGGTGATCAGCAGCGACAGATTGAACTGGCGCAGACGGCCGTCTTCGCGTTTGGCCCGGATAAAATCGACGACATCGGGGTGCGCGACATCGAAGGTCGCCATTTGCGCGCCGCGGCGGCCGCCGGCCGAAGAAACCGTAAAACACATCTTGTCGTAGATGTCCATGAACGACAGCGGTCCGGACGTGTAGGCGCCGGCGCCGGACACGTAGGCGTTTTTCGGGCGTAGGGTCGAAAATTCATAGCCGATGCCGCATCCCGACTTGAGTGTAAGCCCTGCCTCATGCACTTTCGCCAGAATGTCGTCCATCGAGTCTTCGATGATGCCCGATACGGTGCAGTTGATAGTCGAGGTTGCCGGTTTGTGTTCAAGCGCGCCGGCGTTCGATGTGATACGGCCTGCGGGAATCGCGCCTTTACGCAATGCCCATAGAAATTCTTTGTGCCAATGCTCCTGCAAAGACTTGTTGGTCTCGACCTCGGCCAAGGCTTTCGCGACGCGTTTGTAGGTGTCGTCTATCGTGCCGTCGACGGCTTTGCCGTCTTTGGTTTTCAGGCGGTATTTGCTGTCCCAGATGTCCAGCGATGCGCTTTGCAGCGGAATTTCGGTCGCGTGTTGCGTAACGACTTGGAGTTTTGCGGTCATTCTTTGATTCCCTTGTCTGGTTGAACGTATTGGCTTTATCACATCCGGGAAAGGTCCGGATCATTGATGTTTCGTGCGGTCGATCGAGAAAATCCGCAAGCAACGCGAATCCCTCATATAGTGTTTATGGATATATCTTAAATCAATATGTTGTGTTTTTCGCGGTTTTTTTGCGCGCCAAAAGGAGCGATTGAGAGGTAGTTTTTTAAGTTCAATGAGTTAGCTTTAAAAAAAATTTTAGGCGACTCGAACATGGGAAAACCTTATTTTTTTTCAGCAAATCGATAGGCAAATTCGAAATTTGTGACATCGCGCGGCCAATGGCTTAACGATTGCAATGATATAGACCTATCATGTCTATCAGTGTTGTATAATCGCCATTTTTTCAAAGCTCCTTGTCATGTTCAACGAACAACGCTCCCAGTTACTCGAGAAATATCAAAATCTGACTGATAGCGACAAAGCCGTCATGCAGTTTTTAGCCGTTTGCCATAGTTACGAAACGGCCGCGTTTATCGCTCAAAATCTTTCGAAGCTAGGCATTCGCAGCGACCAAGGAAAGCCGTTTACCGCCGTTTCGATAAAACCGGTTTTGGTAGCTTTAAAAAACAATCGATTGCTGGAAGTCCAAGCCGGTAAAAGCGGTTACCGATGTAATCGCTTGCTTGCCGAACCGATTACCCGGCAATTAGTCGAGGATAAGCAATTCGAGCGCTATGCATCGTTATTCGACCAACCGACGCCGATCGCTAAGAAAGCCTCCTATGCCAATCAACACCAGTGCCTGCGCGATGCGCGTATTTCATTTCATCGCGGCGATTATGCTCTGGTTAATCAATGTCTTAGTATCGGTAACCGCTATTATTACCAATACCAATTGCCCGACCAAATCGATGTATATTTATCATGGATACTGAATCCGCTGGATGTCGCGTGGCTCAAGCGGCGGCACCCGCAGATGATCAACGACATGACCGGCTTTATCGGCCTGCATCAGCTCGTTTATCTCTATCACGACCCCGATATCTTCAATTTTTTAGCGGAATACGCTTCGGGAGACGCAGGCGCTTTACTATTGAAAATGGCGCCCCGGATTTATGCCGAATTATTGCTGCTACGCGGCGATTGGGACACTCTGGCGTTAGGAGTTGCGGACAGTGAAGATCCGGAATTACAGGCGTTAAGCGCCGCATTGGCGTTTTTAAAAGGCGATTTTTCCGGAGCCATCGCGCAATATGAAACAGCGTTAAAGTTAATTAGAAAAATAACCGGAAAAAAGACTATTTATTTTTACGGATTGGCCGGCATATTTTATCCGTTGGCGATCTTGAAATGCCGCGATGCGCACGATAAAAAATTGACGATGCTGTTGGGTCAGGCCATCAAGCTCAAAGGCTTTTGGGCCAATTGCTATCGTTATTTGGAAATTTTCCAGAAGTTTTTGCAAGGCGACTTGAGCCAGCGCGACAATGCGGTGTTCTATAACAAAATCGACCCGATTTCGAAGGGTTATGAAGACAATGGCGAACCGCATTCCGCAATTGAATTTCCGAAGTTAATTCTATTATTTCGCTTACTGGTGCGCTCCTGGATGACCGATGCGCCATTATCAGGATATCCGCTAGCCTCATTGGAAATCGTCCAAAATTTGTACCTGCGTTTAGTCGATAACGGTTACCGCTGGCCCGCCGCAGAACTGGCGAAATTATCAGGGCGCGCCGAAACCTTGTCGTCCAAATCCTGGGATGACGGCTTTCTGGATGGCCGGCCGGTTAGTCTGGCCGATTTGTTCGCGAGCCGACCCGACTGGGATTTAGCGCTCGATGCCTTGCTGGGCCTCGGCAATAGCGGGCTCCAAAGCGGCGCTGTACAAACGGAGAAGCCGACCCGCATGGCCTGGTTGGTCAGTTTTCAGGAAATATATAAAACGGTATTGATCGAACCGCGCGAGCAAAAACAGCAAGCCAAGGGAGGCTGGAGTAAAGGCCGTGCGGTGGCGCTGAAAAGGCTGCATACCGAGCGCGACAGTTTCGATTATTTGAGCGAGCATGACTCAAGGATTTGTTCTACGATCAAATCCTATACCGAAACTAGCGGTTGGTATGGCAGCAGCATTTATTATGAATTCAGCGAAAAAATGCCGCTTGCTCTGGTCGGGCATCCGCTGCTGTTTTGGTCCGACTCGCCGAATGTGCGGGTCGAAGTGGTCAAAGGCGAGCCGGAACTTCGCGTCAGCAAGGCCAAAGGCGGCAAAATCAAAATTACATTTACACCTGCGCCTAGTCATCAGCAAAACATAATCATCAGTAAGGAAACGCCGACCCGATTGAAAATGATCGAATTGACCGCCGATCATCATAAAATCTATCAACTTCTGGGCCCGAAAGGCCTGGAAGTACCGGTAACGGCTCAAGATCGCGTGCTGCAAACACTAACAGGCATCTCCGGTTTGTTGACCGTGCAATCGGATATCGGCGGCAGTTCCAGCACGGCCGAACAGGTCGAAGCCGATGCCACGCCTCGACTTCATTTATTGCCGCTCGGCGAAGGGCTCAAGGCCGCGCTGCTGATTCGCCCTTTTTCGACAAGCGGCGCTTATTATCAGCCCGGCCAAGGCGGTGCGAGCGTTTTTACCGAAGTCGACGGCAAACCGTTGCAAGCGCAACGCGATCTCAAGCTGGAAAAAATGCGTTGCGAAGAGGTCTTGTCCGCATGCTCTGCAATAGCCGAAGCCGATCGCGACGACGGAGGCGAATATCTGCTCGAAGATCCGGAACACTGCCTGGAATTGTTGTTACAACTACAATCCTTGCCGCCGGATCGCGTGTTATTGGAATGGCCCGAAGGCGTTAAATTCCGCTTGCTCGGGCACAGTACCGGCAGCGGTTTCAATATGCAGATCAAACGCGATAATGATTGGTTCGCGCTGCAAGGCGAGCTGCAGGTTAACGAAGATACCGTCATCGATATCCGCCAATTGCTGGGCTTATTGGGTAACCGCCAAGGCCGATTTTTACAATTGCAAGACGGACAGTTTATTGCATTGACCGACGAATTCCGCCGCCGTCTCGACGACTTGAAGGCTTATGCCGATTTGACAGGCAAAAAAGTCCGCATCAATCCGCTCGCGGCATTGACGCTAGAGGACTGGCAGGACGAAGCCGGTTTCAAGGTCGACAAACATTGGCAAAACCACATGCAGCGGCTCAAGGCCGCGCGCGAGTATCAGCCGGCCGTACCGTCCACGTTTCAAGCGGAATTGCGCGATTATCAAACGGACGGTTACAACTGGCTGGCGCGCTTGGCGCAATGGGGCGTCGGCGCCTGTTTGGCCGACGACATGGGGCTCGGCAAAACCATACAAGCGCTGGCGCTCCTGGTCGACAAAGCGCCGAACGGACCGAGCTTGATCATCGCGCCGACTTCGGTATGTATGAATTGGGAAAGCGAAGCGCGCCGTTTCGCGCCCACGCTCAATCCCATTCTATTCGGTAGCGGAGATCGTCAGCGTAAGCTCGACAGCCTGGGGTCTTTCGACTTGTTGATTTGCAGTTACGGATTGCTGCAACAAGAACAAGCCGCCGAGATGCTCTCGAAAATCCCTTTTCAAATCGCGATACTCGACGAGGCGCAGGCGATCAAAAACATCGCAACGCGGCGCTCGCAAGGCGCGATGAATTTACAGGCCGAATTCCGGGTGATCATGACCGGCACACCGCTGGAAAATCATCTCGGCGAATTATGGAATCTGTTTCGCTTTATCAATCCGGGGCTACTCGGTTCGCTGGAACAATTCAATAAACGCTTCGCGGGGCCTATTGAGCGCGATCGGAGTCAAGAGGCCCGTCAGCAATTAAAGAAATTGATTCAGCCGTTCATTTTGCGCCGCACTAAAACCCAAGTTCTGCAAGAGCTTCCGCCAAAGACCGAAATCCCGGTCTACGTCGAAATGAGCGGCGAGGAAATGGCGTTTTATGAGGCCTTGCGCCGCGAAAGTCTCGAAATTTTGAACAGTACCGGCAGTCAGGCCGGCGCCAAGCATTTGCAGATACTCGCCGCGATCACCAAATTGCGCCGCAGTTGTTGCAACACGCGGCTCGCCAATGCGGATATCGCACTGCCCAGTAGCAAATTGGCGGCATTCGGCGAAATCGTCGATGAATTGCTCGACAACAAACACAAAGCTCTGGTGTTCAGTCAATTCGTCGACCATTTGCAATTGATCAAGGACTATATCGAACAGCGCGGTATCGGCTATCAATATCTGGACGGCAGCACGCAGGCCAAGGAGCGTAAAAAACGGGTCGATGCATTTCAGCGCGGCGATGGCGAATTGTTCTTAATCAGTCTAAAAGCCGGCGGCGTCGGTTTAAATCTGACCGCGGCCGATTATGTGATTCACATGGATCCCTGGTGGAATCCTGCGGTCGAGGATCAAGCCTCGGACCGCGCGCACCGCATGGGCCAACAGCGGCCCGTAACGATTTACCGAATGATCGCGAAGAACACGATCGAGGAAAAAATCGTTGCACTGCACAGCCACAAGCGCGACTTGGCAGACAGTCTATTGGAAGGCGCGGACATCAGCGGCAAGATGTCGGCCGACGATTTGCTTGATTTGATGCGTGGGGAGTAGGGATTGCCGGAATCCGGTTGCCATGGATTAGCAGACCGTAACCTAAAAAGTGCAGCTGAGGGCCTCAATCTACCGTTCACCCCGAGCCCTTCGGCGGCGCTCATGAGCGCCATTGTATTAAATCGCGGGTTTGGTTAATGGCTGCATTACCACAACCTTACCTGCACTCAAACAAAGCGATGGGTTTCCGCTTCGCTGCTACCCATCCTACGGCCGTGCGTACCATGGTGGCTTCCTGCTGTTTCCCAATCCCAGTTCTCGTCGTTATACTTAATTCGTGTATTGCCAGCTTAGCTAATGTGACCTCGATACCCTTTATTGTTAACTAGCGCACCCGGCTTCGAAATCGCGATCAGGGGATCGCTCCCACAGAGCTTTCGGAACCCTTGAGGGAGCGACGCCTTCGTCTCGATTATCGAAGCCAAGGATGTTCGGCTTTTATCGAAATCCCCGATGCGTAATGTTCCCGCTGTTTCACAGGCTCCAGCTCGGGAAGCCCGATCACGAAGCTCGAGCTTCGCATTTCCGAAACCGGTAGCTCGATGCTAGGCCATTCGTAGGACTAACCGGAATACGTCATTCGCAAAACCGAATTATTAACTCTCCGATTCTTTCTCGAGATAGGCTTCAACTTCGTGCCCGCAGCTATGGCAGAATTTTTGATCTTCCTGCAATGCTTCGCCGCAGGCCGAACATTTGAATTCCTTGTGCTTAGGATGACCGCAGTGACAGCAAAATTTTGCGCTTCGCGACGACAATTGCCCGCATTCGGGGCAGACGCTAGTACGCAGACTTGGCAGCGCCGGCAGAGTTTCCCTGACTTCCTCGATCGAATCGATCAGATAGGGCGAATTCTGAAAGGCGACCCATACCAGCCAAATGCCAATTAGTACGATCAACAGAATCGCGATGCCGAAATAGAACGATCTGCCGGAAGCGCCGACGAAAAGCCCCAAGACTTGCCAAATGACGGCTTGTCCGATAATGACGATGACCAACAAGGCCGCCGGCACGCTGATCGCTTTGACAAAAAACAGCGCGCCGCCGGTTTTCGGGAGCGCTGCGATCGCATTCACGGCAAAAAGATAAAACAAAATCAGCGCGGTTATTTGCGTGACGAACAGCACCAAATCCGCCGCCACCAAACGATCGGCGATGACCAATCGTGACATGACCGGCAGTAGGCTAATTAAATAACCGACCAGCAGCACAATCAAAATTGTGATCAGATATTGCGCGGCGCGATAACCGCCGCTGCTTTTGAATGACGACATTATTTCCACGGCGATCTCCGCATCGTTTGAAAATTAAGATTAATCGGGGTCGATTCAACAAGGCCTTAACCAACCTTGATGAGATAAAACCTAAACCTTATCGGGTATTCTACTTATGAAAACGTAATATGTTGCCAGCTAAAGCTGGATTTTGAGGAATGAATGGGTTGCCTTCCTTGGCCTCGATTTTTGAACACTAAGAATTGCATTACTCTTTATCATTCAAAAACATAATGTCCCACTAACTATATTAAAATTGTTCTTGCCTGTAGCTAGATCAAGACTGCCGCTGACATTTATTTTGCTTTCTGGATATGGTTTAAGATTTTCAAACTTTCCGGTTCCAGCAATTGGCTTTAATGTTTCTTCAACTAGCAACACAGTTTCAGTTTCAAAAAAAGCAGAGGTGACCTCATCATCTTTAGTAAAAATCAAGCCTGCTTGATCGGAAGAACTTAAGACATGATTTAGCTTAATAAATGGAAAATCTGGGGCAATGATTTTTCCTTTAAATGGACCGCTAATCTTGATGGCAAGCTTTGGATTCTTGGGCAGTCTAGCGTTAACAAGGCTGATTTCATATTCGCCGATTTGCTCACTACCAGGAATATAGTATGAATCGGCTAGGTCATATGGAATAGAGTTAGATTTAGCAGTGCCTCCTGTTACAATATAACAATCGTTCAATTTATTATTTGCAGAAACATTGGCAATCGAAATGAAAATAACGCTAGCCGCCGCGATTAGAAATTTAAACATTTTTGCGAACCTCAAGGAAAAAAAGTGCTGAATAGACGATGGTTTCATTTTAAAAACACAAACTAGCTCAATGAGAATCCTTGGAGTCTAACCGAGGGCTGATTTTTACAACAATCTACTTCCTTGTGATTGAAAAACCGTCTAAGAATAAAAGGTTATTCATAAAGTTAGCTAATTTTTGAGTATAAAGGGAGTAGAAACTAATAGAATCAATCACAAGCCTAGCAAAGCGTAATTTAAATTTGTCAAGAGAACAAGTTAACAAAAAATTATTTTTCCAGCCTTCCTTTGCTCCACGCTTTTGAAAGAAGGCATTCCCATCAGTAACCCTATCGATCAATGCCGCTTCAGTCCGTTTTCCTATCCAATCTACGGTAGCCGATCGCCTCGCTCAAATGCGCAATTTCTATCGTTTCGGAACCGGCCAGGTCGGCTATGGTTCTTGCCACCTTGAGAATACGATGATAGGCGCGGTGCGACAGTCCGAACTTATCCATGGCTTGTTCGAGCAGTTCATGGCCTTGATCGGACAATCGGCAATGCTGTTTGACTTCGCGAGCGTTAAGCGCCGCATTGGTTTTTCCTTGACGCGACAACGCGATATTTCGTGCCGTGACTACACGCCCTCTGATTTGCACGCTGCTTTCTTCGCCTTCCTCCGAACCTTTTCGCAGCACCTCGCGAGACACTCTCGGCACCTCCAAATGCATATCGATACGATCGAGTAACGGCCCTGAAATGCGGGCACGGTATCGTGCGACTTGTTCTATCGAACAATGGCAACGTCCGGACGGATCTCCGAGATAACCGCATGGGCATGGATTCATCGCGGCAATCAATTGAAATCGCGCCGGAAATTCGGCTTGCCGGGCCGCCCGCGAAATACTGATATGACCGGTTTCGAGCGGTTCACGTAATACTTCCAGCACCCTACGGTCGAATTCTGGCAACTCGTCCAAAAACAAAGTGCCGTTATGAGCCAACGAAATTTCCCCCGGTTTCGGATTGCCGCCGCCACCGACCAACGCGGCGGCCGATGCGGTATGATGCGGCGCTCGAAACGGCGGTTTCAACCAATTGGCAACATCGAGACCTTTGTCGCTAATCGATGCAATCGCGGCGGTTTCTTGAGCTTGCTGTTCGGTCAACGGCGGCAGAATCGTCGGCAAGCGCGCGGCCAGCATCGATTTACCGGTGCCGGGCGGTCCGAGCATGATCAAATTATGCGCACCCGATGCGGCGATTTCGAAGGCACGCTTGACGTGATATTGCCCATGTACATCGGAAAAGTCGACCGATTCCGTTTCCGCTGGTAATACAAGGGTTTCCTCGTCGACGACGATCGATTTCTGTCCGTTCAGATGCGCGCACACTTCAAGCAAATGATTAGCCGGCAACAGATCGATGTCTTTGATCAAGGCCGCTTCGGCGCAATTTTCTTTGGGCAGAATAAGCGGTTTTCCGCTGTTACGGGTTTGTATCGCTATCGGTAAAACTCCGCTGACCGGACGCAATTCGCCGCCAAGAGAAAGTTCGCCGACACATTCGACTTCCGCTAGGCGGCCGGCTGGAATTTGGCCTGATGCCGCTAGAATACCTAAGGCGATAGCCAGATCGAAACGCCCGCCTTCCTTCGGTAAATCGGCCGGAGCCAGATTGATCGTGACGCGCTGCATCGGAAATTCGAAATATGAATTGATGATCGCACCGCGCACCCGGTCCCTGCTTTCCTTGACCGCCGTTTCGGGTAAACCGACGATATTGAGTGCGGGTAGGCCGCTCGTGACATGGACTTCCACCGTCACTAACGGCGCATCGATTCCGGAACGACCGCGGCTATAGGCTACGGCTAGAGTCATAAGTAATTTGGAGAAAAGCCGAATTTTTATCGAAAAACCGGCTTGAAAGGGTAGCGGTTAATTATTAATTAGCTTGATCGGAAGGGTTTTGATCAAGTTGTCTTTCCAACGCGGCAACGCGAATCTCCAGATCTTCGAGTTTCGTGCGTGTTTTGGTTAACACGGCTTTTTGCACTTCAAACTCTTCGCGGGTGACCAGGTCCAGTTTGCCGAGGGCGCCTTGCAAAATGGCATGGAAGTTTCTTTCCATATCTTCTTTCAAATGAGACAAACCGGGCGGCATGGCATTCGCCAGACGGTTGGCGATATCGTCAATGGCTTTGGGATCGAACATAGTAATACCTCGTAAATAATAAAGTGATGACTACTCAACAAGAGCAGTATCAGCGATTTGAACACAAATTAAGCAGGAAGCAAATTTTTCGAAAGGTGCGACAATACTATTCACATTTACCTCAGCACCTTTAGGTGAAATACAAATAGCGGATAAGTCCATTCACCATTCACCATTCACCATTCACTATTTACCACTCCCCTCAAACAATACATGTTCACGGCATATTTTAACGGCAGCATGTTGATTAAGCGGCTGTTGCGTTAAATCGCAGTGATAATGTTGGTCGAGCTCTAAAAAATAATAGCACGAGTAACAGACGCCGAAACTTTTTAAATTGTTGGCTTTTTGCAATGCGAGCAGTGTCGACAGCAATGCTTGGTTTAGCGCATCAAATTGTTCCTTAGGAATCGCTTGCTCGGTAGCAGGATAAATGTCGCAAGCTTGTATTTCCTTTAGAACAGACTCCCCGGCTGCCGACAGCCGCAAATGCAAGATACGCCGGTCCTGCTCATTCGGGTTTTTCTCGATATAACCTTTTCGCTCCAGCACTTGTAACGATTGCGAAACCGTACCTTTGGTTAGACCGAAATATTCGGCGACAGCGGCGGGCGTGTCGCTCATGCTATTGCATTGCGCCAAATAATCGAGAATTTGACCCTGTATCGGTTGCAAACCAAGCGCGGTGTACTTTTTCCGCTCTTCAGAGCGCACCAGCGTGCTGATCCTGTCGATCAATTTAAACGTGTTTAATTCCTGCATGGGTAGTATTTGGTCAGTTGCCGCGAGAGCGGTTTTTTAAGGACATTATACCGATTACAAAGGAATTTTCGGTATTCGCTTTAGATGAGATGTTCGAGAGCGAGTATATTCGTATCACCGGGTATAGTAGTTTTCAGCGCACGTTTTAATTTTCTGCCGACTGATCAATCAGTCCCCATACCGGTAACAACAGGTTTCGGCAATGGTCTTCAAATACCTCGTTCAACAATTCCACCGGATTGTAGTCTTCGAGAAACAATTTTCTAAGCTCAGGTTCGTAAGCTTGTTCGATCGCACGGGTTAGCTGGTCGATTGCCGAATCCAAGGCCGGCTTCGCCGCGCGGCTGCTTTGCGACAATTTATGCGCTTGTTTAACATAAGCGAAAGCCGGCTCGACGAAAAACGAATCGGGTCTGTGCAATCCTTGCCGATAGATTTCAATCCAAGCTTCCAATTCGCCTAACGCACAATAGTCCGGCTCGAACGTTATATCCTGGTCGAGAGCGATCAAGCAAGTCTGTTGAGGTTCGATTTGATTGATCATCAGATGATGCAACCAGGCAAGCATAAAATCCTTGCCTTTCAAATCGGCGTAACGATAAAACAGACTGCCGCGCTCATAACGATTGCCGAGTTTACCGGCCAACCGATAACTTCCGACCGCTAGGTCGACCGATAAATCCTCGAGCGGTTTGCCGAGCGCCTTGGCCTTGATTGCTTCGGCAAAGGCATCGATGTTTTGTTGCTGCCGGGCAAACTCGAGATCGCCGGCCACGCCCGATAGCCATCGCCCCTGTGCCTTCAGTTTTTGTGCAGTCAACGGTTTGTCGTGCAGTACCCCATCGATCCATTCGTGATAAATCGCATAACCGTCCAATTGACCGATCGCGAAGGGTTCGCGCTCCTCGGCATCCGCTGCAATGCCGTTGAAACGGACATCGAGTCGGCGTTGCATGAAATATTTTTGCGGATGTCGGTAAAATGCGAACAATTCGCCTATTTCAATGATTGTTTGGCCGGTTTCGTCCTCTAAACTGCCTTGCCACCAAGGTGCCGGCTCCGGTTTGGGCTTAACCAACGCCGCTGCTGCCTGGCAATCGGCCTCGGAATAACTGAACAAAGCCGATTCCGGCTCGAAATAACGCGGGCTGAAAGCCTGTAGCGGATGATAGGTCAGGCCATTGTCCAGGCCGTAATGATCGCGAAGCACGGCGAGCAGTTCGCTGATTACGACCGAAGGCGGTATCGTTTCGTTATGGCTAATCGACCGACCGATATAAGTCATAATCAATTGTTGCCGTGCCGACAGCAGGATCTCCAGAAACTGATAACGGTCGTCGGCGCGGCGCGAACGGTCGCCCTTGCGGAAATGGGCGGCAAGCAAATCGAAGGTCGGATTGCGGTCGACTTTCGGAAACTCGCCGTCGTTCATGCCGAGCAAGGCGATCACTTTAAACGGAATCGAGCGCATCGGCAGCATCGAACAAAACGTGAGTTGACCGCGTAAAAAGCCGTTTGACGATTTGTGTTCTTCCAATCGGCCTTCAAGCCAGGCGCAGACGACTTGCCACTCGATCGGCGCGTTGTGAATTTCGGGCAATCTTTCGGTTAATTCCGCCAATAATTCGTTGAGTTGTTGGCGCTCGACGGCATCGGCTTCGGGCAATAATTGATCGGCATAATAATAAAGCTTTTCGCCCCATGCCTTGAGCGATTTGGCCGTGCTTAAATCATTGCCGGCTCTAAACAACAATTGCATAAAATCGTTCAAGCCGCCAAGCGCCAACGCCGAAGAACCTTCGATATCGATATAAGGCAAGACGCCGTCGACAAAATCGTCGTCGGTGCCGACCGCATAACCCATCAACAAGCGATCCAATGCGGCTTGCCAGGTATTCTCATCGAGCTCGGGTAGGCCCAATTCGCGTTTATGTTCGGCCGATTTTCCCCAACGCACTTGCGTATCCCGAACCCAATGTTTGATCAATTCCAAATCGGTTTCGGACAAGCCGAAGCCCGGATAAACCGACGGTTTTTCGAGCAAATCCAGGACCGAGCGCCAACCGAACCGACTTTGGCTCAGCTTCAAAAAAACAATAAAAGCATCCAAGGCATGATTACTCAAGCGCAGACTGCGGTCGGCCACCGCATGCTGAATATCGTCGAATACCGCGGAAATAAACGGTTCGTATAATTCGATATCCGGCGCCATCACGACGATATCGCGTAGTTCCAACTCGGGGTCATGTTCCAGTGCGGCCAACAATTGGTTTTTCAAGACTTCGACTTCGCGCATACGGGAATGGCACGCATGAATAGCGATCGACCCGTCGCGGGTTAAAGGCGTCGATTCGCTGTCGTTATTGAGAATATCGTTTTGCAACTGCCGCAGTACCGTGCTCGGCTCGTCTTGTTCGAAACTGTCCAGCTCCAATTCGAACTGAACCTGCTCCAACAACATCTCTTGAAATTCGCGGCCTTGTTGACCCAATGCCGCCAACAGCGGATGCCCGCCGGCATCCTCTTGATCGATACGCTGACGCTTAGTCGCTAAATCCGCCCAAAAAGCTTGGGCGGGGTTGAGCAAATACAAGTGCACTTGCGCATGATTCGCCAATCCCTGTAAAAAACCGAGAAACAGGGGCGGCATGGTATTGACGCCGAAGATCGAAATTCGCTCAGGCAAAACGGCGGAAAATTGTCCAGGCGGCGCTGAATTAAAACGCTCGATTACTTCCAGCCATAAACTACCCCGATGCCTCGTGCCTGAATTTTCGGCAATCCGTTGCCATAACGCGCGTTGCCAGCGTTCGGTTTCCGTGTCGTAAAGCGTTTCGCCTTGCTGCCAGGCAGCCAGCATATCCGGACGCATGATTTGATATTGGTCGAAAATCAAGGCCAATTGTAACGCTAGCTGATAACGTTTTAAGGCCGCGGTTTCGCCGACCAAATAATTATTCAGCGGCGCAAATATTTCGTTGTCGAGTTCGCGAAGCAGTGCTTCGAAGCGCCAATGCAGCACATGGCGATCGAAGGCTTCGTCATTTAATCGACTGTCGATTCGTTGTGCCAAGGTACTGAAAAACCGTCCCGGAAATAAAAACTCATAATTCCCCCATACGCCGAGCAGGCTTGCCAATTGCTGTGACAACCAACGTTCCATACCCTGGCTTTGGATCAGAAACACTTCTTTGGCAAACGGCGAACTTAGCGGCCGGGTTTCGATGACTGCTGCCAAATGTTCGAGCAGGTTTTCGGTTTTATTGGAACTGTGCAGAATGAACATGACTTGGTTTGATTTTTTTCGGTTTTGGCGGCAAGCTCTTGGGAAAATTATTTATCGGCGGGAGTATAACAAGCGGAGACCGTAAACTAAGGCTATCGGTTATACCTTTCGCACTTCAAATTTCGGCAGTGCCTGAGGAGGCGCCAGGGTGTGCGGCAAAGGCTTTGCCAGCATGGAGCTGGCATAGAGCCTACAGGGATGTATTCACGGCGTCCTTTGACGGACACCTTGGTGCCGAATTTGTATAAACTAATGCTTTTGAGGATTACTATAGCCTTTTTGGGCTCTGTATAAAATATTTGCATCATTGGCCTATAAAACATTGAGCCTATTAAATACGAACTTTGGAACGATTAAACAATGAACGAAACCGAACAAGCTAAAAAAGTAAGACGCCTAACGGCAATCATTTATATCGTGTTAATGATTTTTTTAGTGATAGGAACTCTCTATTCCGAACAACGAAAGGAACAAGCGCGCGAGGCGCAAAAGCTTGCCGAACAAGGTATTATCGAGCAGCCATTCGAAGCGGAATAATTCGTATCAGAATCATTAAATAGGAAGCGACTCATGTTCATCAATAGCTTGCCGACTCTATTTACCTTTACCGACTTCATTAGTCCGATCGAAACCATCCTCATTTTGGTCGCGCTTTTGTTACTCGTTCATGTTTCCACGCGAGAGGCGCTTTATGATAGGGCATGGCCGGCGGCGGCCACGCCTTACCAAGCTTTATTAAACATCTGGTTGGGACAGGCGCCGTTATGGAAGGCATTTTGGCCGTTTTTTATTTTCGTGAACGGCGTTTTTCTTTATATCGATTACCGGATCATGAACGTCACGTTTACGATTGCGAGTTGGAAAACGGTACATGGCATGCTCTTTATCCCGGTGATTTGGTGGATCGTATCGGTCTGGCGCTGCGCGAAATATACCCGCTACCGGTTCGCCAACACCTTGGCGAAAACCATGACACTGTATTTTTTATTCGACTGTTTTTTGCGCTTCGTCATCAGCGCTTATTATCCGAATAGTTTTTTCGATTGCCGTTTGTTGGTCATGGAGTATGGCGATTGCTTTTGAGTAAGGGGGGTGTAGAATCGAATACTCCAACCATTAAGCGGAGGACATGTTATGAGCTGCTGCGACGACCCTACCGAGATCTCTAAAGTCGATCCACGGGAGTTAGTCCGCGAACAACAACATTACGGTAATCTAGTTCGCGATTTATTCACCGATGATCCCGAAAAAGTCCTACTCAAACTACTAAACGAAAGCAATGCTTATCTCAGGGAGCTGGCCGCATTAAGAGCCCATTACCCGTCGGTTCGATTGCGAGCGATCGAATTGTTGGATAAAAAAAGTCAGGCGGTACTCGAACAATTGATCGAACAAGAACCGGATTCGTCATTCGGAATCGCCGCAAAACAGCGCATAGAACAGTTAAGTAACGAAACCGGCCTATTCGGCAAATTGTTCAAGTCCTAATCGACCCAAGCACAACTACAATAACAACACGAGGCGGAATCATGAAATCACTAGCACTGCTCGGAACACTTGTCTTAATGACGGCTGCGACCAACTGTTGGGCTTACGGTAGCAGCAGCAGTAGCACCAAATCTTGCGATAAGCCGCGCTTCAGCGACTTCAATCCGGCCGAAAAATCGGAAGTTCCCGCGCAATCGGCCTTTTCGTTTAGCGCATCCGGCGTTAGCGACCCGAACAGTATTAAAGTAACTGTTAAAAACCAACCGGCCGAAGTCGCCATCACCGATAAAGGCGGTACTTATCAAGTTTCCGGGAACCTACCCGAAGGCTTGACCGGCACTTATGCCCGCATCGCCATCAGCGCCGACGGCCGCAACCGCTGCAAAGGAACGGGCGGCTGGTTGATCAAGATTACAGACTGATCATTCTTAAAAACCCGAAATCAGCCTGCGAAAAGCTTGACGATCTATTCATTAGCCGTAGGGGTCACTACCATTAAGTTAAGCCGTCAAAGAATAAGAAATGCGAGCAATTCCCATTTTGGGGATCAAAAAGGGTGAGGGGTGTGCTTGGCGAGGATGTCGGCAGCAGGGCAGATTTTTGCTCCATGCAAAATCTGCATTCGCGCCATCCTTGGCGTTCGAGCTGCCGCCAAGCCCCCATGGATGGGTTTACGGCGTTCCTCGACAGGCATACCCCACATCCTAAGATCGGCGAAAATGCTCAAACTGGGAATTACTGAAGTAATGCTGGCATTTACCGCATTCAGGCTCGAATGTGCTTCAAAAGCCTGCCATCCCTGGCCCTGGATTCCGCCAATCCCTGGCGGAATGACGCGTTTTTCCTTAAGTTGGCGCCTAGAGGGGTAGGGTACGCTGCGCGTACCATGGGCGGCTTGTGTAGATACTTATACTTGGAAAGCAAGAAGATTCGAAACTAAGCCGGTCAAACCACCGTCAAGCCTCACGATTTTCGATGAATTTTCCGTAATCGGCGCTGGGCCGGCCTAAATGATAGCCTTGGGCCAAATCGATGCCGAGTTCCTTGAGCATCTGCAGAGTTGCCGCGTCCTCGACAAATTCGGCTAAGACCGTTTTGTGCATACCTTTTGCGATACCGACCATTGCTTTGACAAATATTTGATTCTCTCGGTTATTCGGCAAATCACGAATGAACATGCCGTCGATTTTTAAAATATCGACTTCGAGATATTTTAAGTAAGCAAAAGTGGAAAAGCCGCTGCCGAAATCGTCCAGGCAAACCGTGCACCCCGCTTGGCGAATGCCCTCGATAAAGCGCTGTGCATCGCGGATATCCGAAACCGCAGCGGTTTCGGTTAACTCGATGATCAAGCGGTTCGCATCGACTCGGTTTTCTTCCAAGCAAGCGCGGATAAATTGCGGCAATTCGGGGTCGTCGAACGAACGTCCGGAAATATTGACCGCCAAGGACGGTAAAATGGAATTTTCGCTTAATAAGGCAATACTGCTCCGTAAAACCCAGCGGTCGATTTCCAGTATTTGCCCGCTATTTTCGGCGATTGGGATAAATTGGCCGGGCATGACTAATTGCTCGGGATGTTGCGGATCGCGCATGCGAACCAGCACTTCGAAATGACAGAGTTGACCGTTATCGACTCGATAGATGCCTTGAAAATGCAATTCCAACAAATCTTGCCGTAAAGCCTGTTCGATGCGTTGACGCCAAGACATTCTTTCCATTGCCGCGCCGGAGTTGTCGCGCTTGGGATCGTAAACGGCCCAAGTGTTTTTTCCATTGGCTTTGGCCTGATACATCGCGGTATCGGCATGGGCCACCAAATCTTCGACCGTTTCTCCGTGCTCCGGAAAGAAAGCCAACCCGACACTGGTCGTCAGACGAATATTGGTGCCCCGAAACCGGAACGGGATCGACGCGACAGCTTGATTAATCCGATTCGGCAACACCGTAATGTCGTTTTGCGGATGTAGATAGCTTAATATCGCAAACTCGTCGCCGCCCAAACGCGCGAATATCTCAACCTCGCGCAAAACCACCGAAATTTCCCCGGCTATCCGAACCAGCACGGTATCGCCGGCTCTATGGCCGAAGTTATCGTTAATGTATTTAAATTCATCCAAATCGAAATAAATTAACGCGAATTTATCGTGATTGCGGCGCGCCATTGCAATCATGTGATCAAGCTGTTCTTGAAAACGGTGTCGATTGTAAAGTCCGGTTAACGCATCATGTTCGGCTAAATAAAGCAATTGCTGAGCGGTTTGCCGCTCGTGGGTAATGTCTTCATAAATCCACAAACGGCCTAAAATTCGACCCTCGGTATCGGTCACCGGATAAGAAACTTGCGTCAGAATGCGACCGTCGTAGAGATCCAGTTCGAAACGTTCGCTGATTTCATGCGTATCCAGGACTTTCAACACGTATTTGGAGGCATGATCGGGCCGCGCGAACCGGTGCGTCGAATTTTCCAATACGAATTGAGTCGATTTGCCGACCGGATCCAAATCGTCTTCTATGGCCCACATTCGGCGAAAGGCAAGATTAACGTATTCGATGGCGCCGGCCTTGTCTTCGAACAAAATGCCGATGCTCATCGCCGACAACAATGCCGCCATCCGGCCTTGTTCGGCTTCGGCCACGATGCGTAACTCCCTTTGTTTTTGTTCGGCGCGGCTCAAGTCTTCGAAGGATTGTTGAAGGGCCAATTCGGCTTGTTTCAATTCGGTAATGTCTTGCACGGTACCGACTGCGCCAATCATTTTTCGCTGCCGATCGAATTCCAATTCGGCCCGTTCGCGTAACCATTTGACCTTGCCGTCGATCAATGCTCGGTGTTCAATATTGTACTCGGCCCCTTTTAAAGCGGCTTGCCAAGCTCGATCGACAAACGCTCGATCTTCCTCGTGCACGCGCTCCAAAAATTCTTCATAAGTCAACGGCATGCCCGGCGGCACGCCGAATATCCGATAAGTCTCGGGCGACCATTCCAAACCGTTATCGGCCTGATTTAAATACCAACTTCCGATATGGGCAACACTTTGCGCACGATTCAAGTTTTCTTGGCTTTGCCGAAGCGATTCTTCGATATGTCGCCGCTCCTCGACTTCCTGTTGCAATTTTTCATTCGCACGCTCTAATTGTGCAGTGCGAGCGGCAATGGTAGTTTCCAAGCGGGCATTCAAATCGGCCAATTGCGCCGATGCTTGAAACTCCCTACGATGTTTTTCGACATTAACCCGATACAGCATGATGCCGGTTGCCGTCGCCAAGGCCAAAGCGCACAAAGTGCGCAACGCCTCGATAGGAATTCCGGTTGTTTCTGAAAATATCCGGGCGTCGGCAAGGCTTGGTGTCGCAAACCAAGGAGCGTTAACGACCAATCCGGTAAAAAGACTGTAAAAAGCCAGACTATAGCCGGCCAACAGCATTGCAAAGTTAAGTTTGAGTGTACTCAAATACGGTCGGTTGCGGTATTCGTAAACCAAAAACGCAATGCCAGCCGAAGCCGCCCCGGGAAAACCGAGCAAATAGCGAATGCCGCTGTCGAATATAGCGGCGTAATTTTGCGATAGCGCCGCCGTTATCCCGGCAATTAGCAGGGAAACAACAGGAAATAAGCGGATGTATTTTAACCGGCGTCGATTGTTTTCGGAATTACATGTTAGCAACAGCCAAAAGCGTCGGGAGAATTCAAATAAAGCATAGAAGGAAGCAAGGTTTAATAAGTTTCCGACCAAGGAATTTGTTTGCAGGGATTCATCAATCAGTTCCCAAGCACATTGAAGCTCCCTAATGCCATGCAACATTCCGAAGCGAGCCAGCCAAACCAGTATTGTCGAAAAAGGCAGAACCGAATTATCTTTAGGTTGTAAATAAATCGCCGCGGCCAGGAATAAAAAGGCCATTCCGTAAACCAGATAGATTTCCGTCATATGTGCCTGAATGAGCGGCGGCAAGGTATCCATAAACGAGTTCCCAATTGTTATTGTTATTTTTTCGACTTCGTGTTTTTTTCTCTAAACCTAAAAAGAGCGCTTAGAATTTGCTGTAGACCGTTCGCGCCAAGCCAAGTCACTAAAACTGAAGCATCGACAAGGTATACCTTTCATACTTCAAATTTCGGCAGTGCCCGAGGAGGCGCCGGGGTGTCCGGTCGGTTTTCGCTCCTGCAAAATCGACATTCACGCCATCCATGGCGTTCACAAAGGCTTTGCCAGCATGGAGCTGGCATAGAGCCTACATGGACGTATTCACGGCGTCCTTTGACGGACACCCCGGTACCGAATTTTGATCTACGATGGGTATATCAGGCAACTTCGATGGTTTATTTAACGATGCGATAACACGGCTTATAAGTCTTGCCGGGCAGCTTCATGCGTTGTTGCTTGACAAAAGCGCTCAACAATTCGTCTACCGGCCCCATGATTTCGGCATCGCCTTTAATCTCGAAATGGCCGTGCTGTTCTATCGCTCTAATTCCGTCGTCTTTAACGTTGCCTGAGACAATACCGGAAAACACACGGCGCAGATTCGCGGCTAACAGATGGCTTTCCTGATCTTTATGCAATTTTAAGGCGGCCATGTTTTCGTGGGTCGGATTGAAGGGTTGTTGAAAATCGGGGCTGATTTTTAAGCCCCAGTTAAAATAATAGGCGTCTTCGCGCTGCTGGCGAAATTCGCGTACCCGCTGCATACCCTCTTTCATATCTCGCGCGACCCTGGCCGGATCGTCGATGATGATTTTGTAACGTTGTTGCGCGGCCAGCCCTAAGGTCTCGCCTATAAAACGGTTGATTTGCTTGAAATATTCCTCGGAACCTGCCGGCCCGGTAAAGATTAACGGAAACGAAATGTCCTTGTTGTCAGGGTGCAGCAAAATACCCAATAAATATAATATTTCCTCGGCCGTGCCGACTCCGCCCGGGAATACGACGATACCGTGGCCGGCTCTTACGAAGGCCTCGAGCCGTTTTTCGATATCCGGCATGATCACCAAATCGTTAACGATCGGATTTGGTGCTTCGGCGGCGATGATGCCCGGCTCGGTAATACCGATATAATGCCCGGTTCCGATACGCTGCTTGGCATGACCGATCGTTGCGCCTTTCATCGGCCCTTTCATCGCGCCGGGTCCGCAGCCGGTGCAAATGTCAAGGCCCCGCAAGCCCATTTGATAACCGACCACTTTCGAATAATCGTATTCCTCGCGCGAAATCGAATGGCCGCCCCAGCAAACCACCAATTGCGGTAGCTTGCCGGCTTTCAAGATATTGGCGTTGCGCAGTATATGAAAAACCGAATTGGTCACGCCTTCGGAGCTTTGCAGATCGAATTTCGGGTTATCGTTGATCTCGTCGCTGACATAGATAATATCGCGTAAAACGGCAAACAAATGTTCTTTAATGCCTTTGATCATATGACCGTCGACGAATGCGGTGGCCGGAGCTCCTTTCACTTCGAGTTTGATCCCTCGCTCTTCTTGAAGAACGCGGATTTCAAAGGATTTGTAGCGTTCGAGCAGTTCCTTGCCGTCATCCATATAATTGCCGCAATTCAACACCGCTAGCGAGCAATTGTGCAGTAAGCGGTAAAGCCCGCCTTGACTGGTATCGAGTAATTTATTGACTTCGGTCTTGGACAGAACGGCCAAGTGACCGGCCGGAGAGATTCTTGCGTCTACGACATCTTGTTTCATATTTTCCTTGGATGTATTGCGGTGTTCTTAAAATATAGCCCATAGGCTATGGAATTTAGGTGCTGGGTGAATACATCCATGTAGGCTCTATGATCCCTCACCTAAGGCTCATTGCCATTAAGTTAAGCCGTCATAAAAATAAGTAATTCTTGCATTCAAGCTAATGTACCTTAAAAGCCTGTCATCCATGGCACTGGATTCCGCCAGTCCATGGCGGAATGACGGGTTACCTAAGGCAAGGTGAGGGACTGTCAAAGCCAAACACCCCGGCGGCTCCATACGCTAATGCCGAAATTTGAAGTCCGATAGGTATACCAAAAATCAGAGGCGGCGCGAATTTACCGAATCAGTCACCGTTATGCTTATTTTCGTAGCTAATTTCCTGTTCGGGTATTTCGTTTTCAACTGGCGTCTGTTCGGCATTAAGCGTGCGCAATTCTTTTAAAACGGATCGCAAAATGCGCGTTTGCTGGTCTTGCTTAGCCTTGATACCAAACACGGCAAACGGCAATAATGTCCATAAAATAACCAGTAAAATTAGCACAACCAATCCGGCTATGTGCAAATGAGGTAATAAATCGGTCATCGTTTATATCGGATTTAGTTATCAAGAAATGTTTATCGTAGGCTAATCGGTTAAATCCCGCATTTTTTGTAGCTATTCAGTCCCCCGGCAATTATCGTTCCCACGCTCTGCGTGGGAATGCCTGAGTACCGCTCCAGCGGTACGAGACGCGAGAGCGTCTCGGTCTTCGTTCCCACGCTGGAGCGTGAGAACGATAGGGGGTGTGAATAATTACCATTTTTTAATTCGTGTCGTCCATGTTTATCAAGGCCTCGATCAATAAACGTAATTTATTTTGAATGATACGGGTATTTTGCGGCCCCATTCTGAGCATTTGTTTTTGAACGGGACTGAGCGCTTCCATATCGTTATCGGCAAATTGATATAGTACCGACGGTTTAATCAACGCAATTCGCGTTTCTACGACCGGTGCCGATAAAATTTCGGCGCCTGCTTTTTTGATCAAATCCTCTAACCGATAACTGTCCGGATAGCCGAATTGTGCAAAGACTTCTTGGCAAAGCGGTCTGACTTTTTGATAAAACTCCAGAATATCATGGACGTTGACCGAGTCGATTGCTTCGGCGAACGCGTTATAACGCTGATAACTTTTGGACGGAAGATAAAGTCCTTGTTGGTCTTCCTCGGCAATGAACGGTTCATCCAAGCTGAGCCAACGCATATGCTTATGAAGGCGCTGGCCTTGAGAAAAGTCGTTGATAATCAGAATAATCTTACGAATCTGCTCGTCCGATCTCAACCAGTAGGCAAGTTCAGGCGATAACGCGGTCAATTTTTCGTTGATAAAGTCGTCGCTTTCTTTGAGACTGGGTACAGCTGTAGGCTCCGTTTCTTCTGTTTCTGCTTGTTCGCTATTTGTTTTTAATTCGTTATCCGACAAAACGTCGGACACCAATGCCTCATCAAGTTTTGTTACCGAGGGAACCGGCAGCTCATAAGTTTCTAAACCTACCTCAGATTCAATCGTCTGCGTCGAACGCCAATATAGCCATACGCCTCCGGCAATAATTAATAGCAGTATTAACAAGAAAACGGTCATTCCGATCGGTTTTCTTCGTTGATACAAATCATAGCGCCCCATGTTTTTCCCCTTTTATCATTATGTATTTTCATCTCAGAAATACTTCGTATGGTCATGTTTTCGTCAAACACAACTCGAAACTCCCAAATAGCAGACGTTTTTTGCTCGGGGAGGTCTATCAAAACCTTCGCCTTTCATGGAAACGTCATCGAACGGTTAACAAGTTGTAACATTATCCCGGTAGTTTAGCCGCCATGTACCGCTTTTGGGATCTATTACAATGAAACTACATTACCGTTCCATTTGGATATCCGACACGCATCTAGGCACCCGGGGTTGTAAAGCCGAATATTTGCGCGACTTTCTCGATCATACCGAATCCGATTATCTGTATTTGGTCGGCGACATCATCGATTTTTGGAAATTCAAAACCGGCGCTTATTGGCCGATGCTGCACAGCGATATCGTACAGCGTATCATCAATAAAGCGCAAAACGGCACACGGGTCATCTATATTCCGGGCAACCACGACGAAGTATTTCGCAAGCATGCAGGCATGCATTTCAACGGCATCGATATTCAACTGAATGCTGTCCATACCACCGAAGACGGCCGTAAATTTTTGGTTTTACACGGCGATGAATTCGACAGCATCGTTTGTCATAACAAAAGCCTAGCCTATATCGGCGGCGAAGCCTATGAAGTCTTGTTACTGGTCAACCGCTGGTTCAATGCCGTCCGTACTCGATTGGGCTACAAATATTGGTCTTTATCCGCGTTTTTAAAACACAAAGTTAAAAACGTGGTCAGCTTTATGACTAATTATCAGCACATTCTGAGCCTCGAGGCGCAAAAACGCAAAGTGGACGGCATTATTTGCGGCCATATTCATCATGCCGATATTGCTACGATGGAGTTCGGTAAAACTTATTGCAATTGCGGCGATTGGGTCGAAAGCTGCACCGCGCTAACCGAGGACGAGTACGGAACGCTCAGTATCGTACGCTGGCTCGAAGATAGCCATGTATTGCTCGATGATGCCGTCAGCGAAGACACCGGGCTTGCGCAAGCGGCATAATCGGTGCTCAAAAAAACCATTCTCATGTCGGTCGGCGGCACTGTCTTTGTCGCCGGACTTATCCTCTTTCCGTTGCCGGTTCCGCTTGGTCTGCCGACCATGGTCGTGGGCTTGTCGATCATGCTTAAAGCATCGAACAAAATCAAGCGCACCGTCATCAGACTCTTCAAGAAAAACCGCCATAGCTCACACGTCTGGCGCAAGGGTCGCGCTCTACGCCGCAAGGTTCGTTGATGCCATCTCAGTTCGGCGCACCGTCATCAAATCTTAAACAAATCTTCATCTAATTGTCACAGAGTAGCCTTAAGCTTTGCCCTGAATTAAGGAGCTGAACATAAATGGAAAATCGATGATTTTCACCGCCCTACGTTGTCGCGGTCGACGCGCGGGCACCTAACGAGGGCAAGACTATGAAACTGATTTATTCGATTCACAAATGCGATGTGTTCATGTTTACCTGGCTGAATAACGTAAGCATCCACACGCATCTGGTTCGTCTATGCCGTTATATTTCGAAAACCGGCGACGGCATACTTTATGTGTTAGCGGCCGCGTGGCTGTATTGGGAAAGCGGTGCCGAATCGCCGCTGTTTAAAGCCATGGCCCTGGCGTTTCTTATCGAACGTCCGATTTATTTCATTCTTAAAAATAGTTTTAAACGAAATCGTCCGCAAGCGGCATTGGAAAATTTTCGTAGCGTCATTATCCCTTCGGATCAGTTCAGTTTTCCCTCCGGACACACTTCCGCAGCCTTCATGATGGCGACCTTGGTTGGTTTTTTCATGCCGGTCTTATTGATTCCGCTTTATCTATGGGCGGCATCGGTCGGTTTCTCACGCGTGGTACTGGGAGTGCATTTCCCAACCGATACCTTGATGGGCGCCGCAATAGGCGTCGGCACGGCAATTTTCAGCTTGGATTACTTATTATCACTATGAAGATATTTTATGGAGTACAAGGCACCGGTAACGGACACATTACTCGGGCCAGAGTCATGGCGAAAGAACTTTACGCCCAAGGTTTTGAGGTTACGTTTCAATTCAGCGGCCGTTCCGCCGACAAATATTTCGACATGGAAGTGTTCAACGGTTATCAGCTTAAAGAAGGACTAACCTTCAACACCGAAAAAGGGCAAGTCAATTACCTCAAAACCGCGCTACAGGCGCGGCCGATTCGTTTCATTCGGGATGTCAATACTCTGGATTTAAAGGGTTACGATTTGGTCATCAGCGACTTCGAGCCTGTGACGGCCTGGGCCGCTAAAAAGCAAAAAGTTCCGGTACTCGGTATCGGCCATCAGTATGCATTCAACCATAAAATTCCTAAGACCGGCTCGGATCCGATCGCCGACCAAGTGATGAAATATTTCGCTCCGGCCGACCAAGGCATCGGCTTGCATTGGCATCATTTCGGTCAACCGATCCTGCCGCCGATCATCGAAACACCGGAATTTCCGAAATCGATCGTCAACAATAAAATCATCGTCTATTTGCCGTTCGAAGATCAAAGCGAAGTCATAAAGTATTTGTGCCCGTTCGAAAATTTCGAATTTCATATTTACGCGCCGCAACCGGTCGAATCAAGATATCCTCATATTCTGTGCAAGCCGCTATCGCGTGACGGATTTCAAAAAGACTTATACGACAGCGCCGGCATCATAAGCAATGCCGGTTTCGAGCTGGCCAGCGAATCGCTGCAACTCGGCAAAAAAATTCTCGCCAAACCACTGCACGCGCAAATGGAACAAATTTCCAACGCCGCAGCGCTCGAACAACTCGGCTATGGCCATACGATGTTCAACATGGATGTCGCCGTCATTGAAAATTGGCTGCATAATCCGCATGCAGTACACATCACCTACCCGAATGTCGCCAAAATTATTGTGCAATGGATCAAAGACGGCATGCCGCAAATGGACATGAAATTTACCGAAGCGGTATGGGATAGCGTTGACGTATTGCAGATCAAGCGGCTTGCGGATATTTGATGACCCGCGCCTTTCTGTCGCTCAATTCGCATCGGCCAATTTGAAAAAAGCAAAAAGAAGCAAAAAAGGGGTCGGGTTAAATTAATAATTCAACCCGACCCCTTTTTGTTATCGTCGATGCCATTGACGCTCGGCAGCCGATGGCGTTGATCGAAGCTTTGGCGTTTTGACTTCGACGCCTTCAACTGGCTATTCGAACTTCTCGACCTCGATAATCGCGCTGGGGATCGCTCCCACAACGGAGTAAGGAGGCATTAATCGTTTTGGTGCGCGATATGTACACGCCTCATTGAAAAACACATGCTAGGTGGCTGTGTTTCCGGCTCCCGAAATGGTATTAAGGGTCTTTACAGTGACCAAGTTTGATGGGGCTTTATTCAACGTTGAAAATCGCGCCCCGCAATCATCGCTTCGACATAGCCGGTTCTGATTACAAAGTCGCCGAAACGTTCGCCGGCTTGGCGGTCGTCGGCATAATGCTGCAGTAAAGGTGCTAATTCAGCCAGAATCTGCTCCTCATTGATATTTTCCCGATACAGCTTATTCAGTCGTTGACCTTCGAACCCGGCGCCTAAATACAGATTATATTTGCCCGGCGCCTTGCCGACTAGGCCGATTTCACCGAGAAAAGGACGGGCACAGCCGTTTGGGCAGCCGGTCATGCGCAGTAAAATGGGGTCGTTCTCCAGGCCAAACTGTTGCAGTAGCGGCTCCAGTTTGTCGAGGAAAGCCGGCAGATAACGTTCGCTTTCGGCCATTGCCAGGCTGCAGGTCGGAAAGGCGACACAGGCCATCGCATTCAAGCGTAACGCGCTTTGCTGTCCCGGTTCTATAAAACCGTATTGGCGCAGCAGCGATTCGATTACCGGCTTATTGTGATCGCTGACCTTGCCGATGATCAGGTTTTGGTTTGGTGAAATCCGAAAGTCGCCGTCATGGACCTTGGCGATTTCGCGCAGCCCGGTCATGACGGGCATATCGTCGTCGGCGATACGGCCGTTCTGGATGAACACGGTGTAATCCCAGGTGTCGTTAATGCCCTTGATCCAACCGTAGCGGTCGCCCGAATATTCGAACCTGTATTCTCTCGGCGCTTCCAATTGCCAGCCCAGGCGACGATTCAATTCGAATTTGAACCAGTCGATGCCGCGGTCGTCTATGGTGTATTTCAGACGCGCATGCTTGCGGTTGGTTCTATTGCCGAAATCGCGCTGGATCTTGACGATTTCTTCGGCGACTTGCAGTGTCTTATGCTTGGGGCAGTAGCCGATCACGTCGGCCAAACGCGGATAGGTGTTCGGCTCTCCGTGGGTCAGGCTCATGCCGCCGCCGACCGTGACATTGAAACCGACCAGGCGGTCGTTCTCGGCAATTGCAATGAAGCCTAGATCGTTGGCGAAGATATCGACATCGTTGGCGGGCGGTACCGCGATTGCGGTCTTGAATTTACGCGGCAAATAATGTTTTCCGTAGATCGGTTCCTCGTCTTGTCGGCTGGAATCGATCAGCTTTTCGTCCAACCAGATTTCATGGTAGGCGGTCGTTCTCGGAGTCAGATGATCGTTGATGCGGCGGGCATATTCGTAGGCTTCCCCGTGCAGCCGGGATTGTTCCGGCACCGGGCTGCACATGACATTGCGGTTGACGTCGCCGCAGGCGGCGATGGTGTCGAGCAGCGAGGCGTTGATTTCGGCGATACTGCGTTTCAGGTCGCGTTTAAGGATGCCGTGGAACTGCAGCGCCTGGCGCGTGGTCAAGCGTATGCTGTCGTTGCACCAGGTGGTGGCGATACGGTCCATCTCCAGCCACTGCGCCGGCGTGCAAATGCCTCCGGCGACTCGGACCCGAACCATGAATTGATAATGCGGCTCCAGCTTTTGCTTGCGCCGCTCGTCGCGCAGGTCGCGGTCGTCCTGCTGATAAATGCCGTGAAACTTGGATAGTTGGGTATCGCTATCGGTCAGCGCGCCGGTCAACGGGTTATTCAGGCTTTCCACCAGGCTGCCGCGCAGATAATTGCTGGCATCCTTGATGCGTTCCACTTCGACCCGTTTGTTCAATTCTTCCTCAGACACGTTGGTCATGTTTGTATCCTCGTTAATAAATATCACGCTGATAGCGTTTTTCTTTCTGTAAGGTTTTCACATAGTGTTCCGCCGCATCGCGGTTCATGCCGCCTTCACGTTCGACCAGACCCAGCAGGGTTTCGTGCACGTCGCGAGCCATGTGTTTTTCGTCGCCGCAGACATAAAGATAAGCACCTTCCTGCAGCCAGGCATATAAGTCGCGGCTGTATTCCTGCATGCGCTGTTGCACATAGACTTTCTCGGCCTGGTCGCGGGAAAAGGCGACGTTCATCCGCGTTAGCAAGCCGCTTTTTAGATAACGCAGCCATTCGCTTTGATAGAGAAAGTCGGTCATGAAATGCTGATCGCCGAAAAACAGCCAGTTCTTGCCGTTGGCGCCGACGGCCTCGCGTTCCTCGACGAAGGCGCGGAACGGCGCGATACCGGTGCCCGGGCCGATCATGACGATCGGCGCACTGGGGTCGCTCGGCAGTTTGAAATTTTTGTTGTGATCGACATAGACCGGTATCGTAGTTTCCGAACCGATACGGTCGGCCAGGAAGGTCGAGCAGACGCCATGACGGCGGCGGCCGTGACTTTGATAGCGGACCGTTGCAACGGTCAAATGCACTTCATCGGGATGTTGTTTCAGGCTTGAGGCGATTGAATAGAGACGCGGCGGCAATTTGCGCAGACTATCGATGAAATCTTGCGGATTCAAATCGTCGCAGGGAAAATCGGTGATCAAATCGATGATTTCGCGGCCATATAAATAGTCGGCCAGGTCTTGCTTATGCGCCTCGTCAAACAGACCTTCCAACTTGGGGTTGCCGTTTAGAGCGGCATATTTCTGCAGTATCGGCCGGGTCAAGGTCGTGATTTCATAGTCGCAAAGTAGGGCTTCATACAATGAACGATCTTTTCCGTCGCTGCTGACCGCGTCATCCCCGTTAAAATGCAGGATTTCGAGCAGTTCTTCGACTAGCTCCGGAGCATTGCTAGGATAGATACCTAAGGCATCGCCGGGTTCATAGCTTAAACCGGAACCCTCCAGCGACAATTCATAGTGATGGGTTTCCTTGTTCGAGCCGCGCCCGTTCAACACGATGTCATCCAACAGCACGGCCGGAAATGGATTTTTGCGTGAATACGGAGATATTGCGGCGGTATTAGCCGTGGCCGGCGTCAGGCCCGTTTCCTCAGAGACACTCAGCGTGCGCTGGCTTAATACGTTCAGCACCGAAGTCATCCAGTCTTCCGCCGCCGTCTCGTAATCGACATCGCAATCGGCCCGCTCGAACAGCCGGGTGGCGCCAAGTTCTTCCAGGCGTTGATCGAAATCGGCGCCGGTTTTGCAGAAAAATTCATAACTGGTATCGCCCAACGCCAGCACGGCGAATTGGGTGTGTTTTAATGACGGCGCCCGTTTGCTGAACAAAAAGTCATAGAGATCTCGAGCATTATCGGGTGGATCGCCTTCGCCATAGGTGCTTACGATTACCAGCAAATACTTTTCAGTCTTCAGTTGCGGCGCCTTATAATCGCCCATGTCCTTGATCACGGTTCGCAGCCCGCGTTCGGCGGCTAAGTCATGGACTTGTTCGGCCAGCTCTTCGCAGTTGCCGGTTTGCGAACCGACCAGAATGGTGATTTCGTCGGCTGTTGCCTCATGGGCGGTGGTGCTTACCGCCGATGACAATTGCGCGGTCAGATAACCGGCTACCCAGGCTTTTTGTTCCGACGTTAACAGGGATGAAAACTGCCGGAACAACCGATAACGTTCCTCGTCTAACGGCGTTTGAGTTTGTTCGGGGAAGGTATTACGCATAAATATTTTCCTTATACAGTAGGGCTGAATAGTTTTTAACTATTGAAAAGTCCCATGTCTACCGACAAAAATCTATCAACCTAAAAAGAGCAGTTGAGAGCCAGAAACTGCCGTTCGCCCTGAGCCCTTCGGCTGCGCTCAGGAGAGCCCTGTCGAAGGGTGAGGGCTGGTTTGAGGCTTCACCAAGCCGGTGAAAGTGTTGTAGACCCTTCATGCTTCGACTTGGCTCAGCACGAACGGTCTACAACACATGCCAACTGCTCTGTTCAGGGTCAACGTTTGGCCCTGATTAAACAGATTCAGTTTTAAGTCGGACGCTAATAACCAAGTATTTTACTCAGCAATTATCATTAAAGCTAGTTTCCGTCCGTTGAGAACATTAATCCAGCTTCCGCTCGGTATAATTAGCTTTGATTTATTGGCCGTCGTGGTATAGATGAAGCAAGGTTTGGCGATTTTTCGGGACAAATAATGACGACACCACAATTCTCAACGAAAGTTAGATGTTTCCATGATGGCGACTGCCCTCTATGCAAAGCCGAAGTTAAGGCGATGAAAAGACTCGATCGAGACGGCGCGATTGAATGGGTTGATATAGTCCGCGACCAGGCAGCTCTCGATAGCGCCGGAATCAGTTATAAACAGGCGATGGACCGTATCCATGTCATCGACGAAAACAGGCAGTTGCAAACCGGGGCGCGAGCATTCTTGGTTCTGTGGAAGCGTTTGCCCTATTATCGCCGGTTGGCTGTCTTGGTCGAAACACTTCCTGGACTCTTACCTCTGATGGAATGCGCTTACCGCCTATTCGCCTATTATCGTCTGCCGTTGACCGGAAAACGGCGCATCGACGAAAAAAATTAATTCAACCTGACCCCTTTTTCTCTACCTTTTTCTCCTTAAGCACCGAATCCCTCCCTAGATCAAACCATTGAGGCTTGTATTAACATTGGTGGGGACGCCATGGTACGCGTAGCGTACATACCTACAGTCTTTTCGGCATTCGCATAGTATTAATTTCAACTATTAACGCGAACATAGCACCAACTTTGAGATTATAAGGAATAATCCAATGAAAGCATTTCTGTCACATTGATCTATCGACAAAGAAATTGTTAGGGAAGTAGCGAACCAACAGGGGCGACTCAACTGCATCTTCGATGAAAGAAGCTTCGATAGTGGCATGGAGTTTCAAAATTCGATCGAAGAAAAGCTTGCACTATCAAAAGCTTTTATATTTTTCGCAACTAGAGACTCGTTAGATTCTCATTGGTGTAACTTTGAACTTAACCAAGTCTTTTATTCAAAACTAAAGGGAGCGCTTAAGCGTTCAATTGTATTTATTTTAAATGACGAAGTTGAAGTTGGTGAGCTGCCTAGTTGGCTGATATCAGCTTATGTTTCGGGCAAAGTCACTTATGAGCTTAAGCGTTAGTAAACAGTTAACAAGTCAATAAACTACGCGCCTGCGGCGCCGGACGTGCTAAAAAGCACGCCGGTTATTTCGGGTGTTATGGCTTATCGACCTTCTCGCGTGAAAGAGCCAAATCATAAACTTCATTTCGATTTCTTTTTCCGACGGCAAGGACAGTGACAGTGACGGTAGTATCTGATACTGAATAGACTAGCCGATATCCAAGTTGACGCAGTTTGATTTTGTAAAGGTTTGTTCCTCCGCTAACTGCTGCAGAAGGAACCTGTGGACTGGAAAGCCGCTCTTTGAGTTTTTTAGCGAAAAGTTCCCGTACATTGGGACCGAGCTTTTTCCATTCTTTCAGGGCACTTTTCTTAAATGCTAACTCATAGATCATCCAGGTTAACCTTAATGCTTTCTTCGTCCATGCGGCCCCTGGCAATTTCCAGTAGCTCTTTATCTTCTATAAGGTCCATCATAGCTTCATAGGCTTTGGTGGGGATACAATAAAACACAGGCTCATTCCTGTTAAGCACGGCAATGGGCATGCCTTCTCCGCTGGCTACGACCTTCATGGGGTTGGCTTTTAGTTCGGAGATGCTGGCAGCCACGTCAGTAAGGATTTGATGCGTCATGGAGATACCTTGGGTTAATTATCATGAGGCCAAATATTAGCCCTGGTAATAGGTCTTGTAAAGCCATAACAATCAATTGCACGCGGCCAGCAAAGCTGGCGCGTGAATACGATCGTTAAAGATGGATTTATTCTGTTCCTCTTGATAATGAGCTATTGAATTGCCGTTCCTTTTGTCTATACTTGTACAACTTAATGATCAAGTGAGGCAAGTATGAAAGTCGTTACCTACACCCATGCACGCAATGCTCTCAAGTCTATATTGGATGAGGTAGTACAAGATGCTGACGTTACCATTATCAGTCGTCGTGATGCAGAGGGTGATGCAGTGGTGATGTCGCTGGATAGCTACAACAGCATCATGGAGACATTGCACCTGACTAGTAATCCAGCGAACGCGGCGGCATTAGCCAGAGCCATCGCACAAGACAAAGCGGGACAGGCGCAAGAACATCAATTACACCCTAGTGATTAATCATGCGTGTCATTCTATTTGTTCCCGATGCATGGGAGGATTATCTGTACTGGCAACATCAGGATAACAAAACGCTCAAGCGGTTAAACCTCTTGATTACAGCCTCCGCGCGCGATCCGTTTACCGGAATCGGAAAGCCCGAACCGCTACGTGGCGATTTATCCGGTTACTGGTCACGACGCATAGATGATACAAACCGCCTGGTATATCGGGCAACCGATACAGAGTTAGTCATTATCGCTTGCCGTTTTCATTACGAGAGCCGTCATTAACTTTCCTGATTAGCAAGATGCTTCAGCTTGCCGAAGTCAACTGTCCGAGTAGTGGCCAGTCGTAGCCACTTCTAAAAAAGGGGTCAGGTTAAATTGATAATTCAAATCGTCCCTTTTCTACCAGCAATTCCCAATTTGAGGATAAAAAAGGGTGCGGGGTGTGCTTGGCGAGGATGTCGGCGGCAGGGAGCCGCCGTCAAGCCCCCATGGATGGGTCTACGGCGTTCCTCGACAGGCATACCCCGCACCCTAAACACGGCGAAACTTCTTAGACTGGGAATTGCTGCTTTTCTACAGGTTATCCGTTTCTCCAGATAATATTGCGATGGTTTCTCTATGACTGAATGACTGAATAAACGCTAAATTGGCTTCTATCGCTCAAAGTGTTCTCACCCTTAGTAGCGCTTCGCCATATCGCGCAATGGCACGGCTTTGATTTTACCCGCGTTTCCTGCCGAGCCGAACGCTTCGAAGCGCGATTGGCAGAGCGCTTGCATTGCATCCCTGGCCGACTGATATATCTTGCGAGAATCCAGCTCCGATGCGTTTGCCGGATCGGCAATATAGCGGCGAATCGCGCCCGTGGAGGCCATACGCAGGTCGGTGTCGATATTAATCTTGCGGACGCCGTATTTTATGCCTTCGACGATTTCATCGACCGGCACGCCATAGGTTTGCGGAATGTCGCCGCCGTATTCGTTGATGACTTTCAGCCAGTCTTGCGGCACCGAGCTCGAACCGTGCATGACGAAGTGGGTATTCGGCAAGCGCTGTTGCAGTTCGCGCAAACGGCTGATCACCAAGACCTCGCCGGTCGGCGGTTTGCTGAATTTATAGGCGCCATGGCTGGTGCCGATGGCTACCGCCAACGCATCGACTTGGGTTTGTTCGACGAATTCGACCGCTTCTTCGGGGTCGGTCAACAAGCGATTCTTCGCCTGTCCCGTTTTGTTTTCCAAAGACCCCAGGCAGCCGATTTCGCCTTCCACGGACACGCCGCAGGCATGCGCCATCTTGACGACGGTGCGCGTCACGTCGACGTTATAGTCGAAAGAGGCCGGCGTTTTCATATCTTCCAGCAAGGAGCCGTCCATCATCACCGAGCTGAAGCCAGATTGGATCGCCTGGGCGCAGATGTCCGGGGATGGTGCATGATCCCGGTGCATGACAACTGGAATGTGCGGGTATTGTTCGACGGTAGCCATGATCAAATGACGCAAGAACACTTCTCCGGCATAGCGGTTGGCGCCTGCCGAGCCTTGCATGATAACGGGACTGTCGCAGGCATCGGCCGCCTGCATGATGGCCTGGACCTGCTCCATGTTGCTGACGTTGAATGCGGGAATGCCGAAGCCGTGTTCGGCGGCATAATCCAGCAGTTGTCGTAATGAGACCAAAGCCATGAGCGGTTCTCCTTCCTTTTTTAATTTAACGGTATTTCTCTGACAATGAAATTTGATACCGTCAAAAGTACCGCCAAAATTGACGGTATGCAATAAGGCACAAAAAAGCCCGCTAAGCTAAAAGCTTGCGGGCTTTATGAAAAATAGGTTCGAGGCCATCGCTTGGTGCTGGGGCCTGTCTCGAAGTCGCTATATTCGCCATATAAAACAATATGATGCAATCTCGTATTTTTTTGATACCCCTAAAAAGTACCCCCAGTTAATAAGCCCTTACCTAGTTTTCACACTTGCTTACGATCGCTTCAACGGGGGAAAAATGGGGTTTCACTTTCACCTTTGTTTTTTTCGGGGGAACCGGCGGAACCGCCATAAAGCCGCCGCAAGTTCTCTATGTATCCTTTCGGCATAGGTTCGGCCTTATCGTGTATTCTGTGTCTGGGTTTGCGTCTACTCATGCTTCGACCTCATAAAGTGAAAGTATCATTCTCGGCATTGCTCCGGGGTTTTTGCGCTCCCATTCGTCCCAATCCGCTGCTTGGTGCGGGCACGGTTGCAAATAGTCGTCCAAAAAATCACGATAGCAACCAGGGTTAGAGCATGACGCAATCAGAACGCTTTTATTTCGACTGTACGCCTCAAGGATCGCTGCCTTGGTTCCGGCATCCACCGCCATTATCCTTAAAAAAATCGCGCCGCCGTCCGTGTTCGCTTTGGCTTTCCGGCATTCTCCCGGCCTGCATTCACAAGGATTTTTACAGATGAACCAACTTGCCGCTTTTAACGGGTTAGGCTTTAAGCCTCGCTCTAGCCTGTTTAGCCTCGCTCTAAGCCTCACAGCCAGCCACCAACGCACAAATGACTATAACCTGCTCGGGTTCCGCGCCGTTCCGATCCGTCCACGCTTTCACCTGCTCATCAATGCTCGGCCCGCCTTCGGTTTCGGCCACGATAGCAACGCGGGGTTGTCGGTAGCCTATAACCTCTATCCGTTTCGTGATTTTGTTTAACCTTGCCTTGATACTCATTCGCCCGCCTTTTTCATTTGTACTTTGCGCGGAGCCCATCTTGATAAATCGATAGGAGGCTTAGGCTTCGGCAATGTTGAGGTAAAAATTCCACTGCTCGACCTGAAAGGCTTAGGCGCGGGCCAATAGCCATGCCGCCTTAATGATTCCTCGGTGAATGGTATTATCGGCCCGGTGTACTTTGTCATCGTTACTTCTTGCCTTCTTTTGCCAGCCGTTCAAGTTCTTCAAGCCGCTGTTCGATCTCGGTTTGTTGATGAATGTCGGCAACCATTTTTAGAATCTGCGCCAGTGTTCGCGCGTCGTTCGGCGGGATAGCGTCAGCATTCCCGAAAAAACGACGAGCAAGCCGGTAAATACTGCGCATTTCAGCGCCGATGGCCTTAGCATTGGTCAGCGGGCTTATTCGTTGTTTTCGCGTCTTTTTTGCCGTCATTTTTTCGGGTTTCAGCGGAACTTAAGCGGCTTCGCGGGCGCGTATTGGTGAGGCCATAACGCTTTTTTCTTCGATCATATCGATAAATACCCTTTCCTCGGCAAGAACGCTTAACAGGTTTGACTCCTGCCACGAATAGCCGGTATTCCTAAAAATGTTATCGCGCTCGACCGGATTAAAACCGGACTTATCCAGCAAGGACAACAAAACTCGCGCCGCCTCCGTCCACAAGGACTCGGACATTTGGTTATAAATGTCGATTGCGTAACACTCGGCAAAGAATGACATAAAAGTGTAGTCGGCTTTCACTTTGCCGTATTGGGCATCATTCAAGCCGGATAATGAAGCCGGCGCGCGAACGATAGCCAACGCCTCAATCGTGCTGATTCCTTTGAACAGGGCTTTTTTGATCGCGTTTTCATCGGCTCGATACATTGACCTAATTTCCTGATCGATCGCTATTTCATGCGCGGTCGGTTCCGGCAAGGGGAATAGGTCGATAAGCCGCTTAAGCCGCTTCGATGCGTCAGTCAATGCGCCTATCTCGCGACTATGCGCCTTGATGCGTAAATCAACGAATTCGGCAATGCGCTTGCTCGACATTTCTAACGACCCCTGTCTTGAGTAACGCTGATCCGCTTGAATTTTTACGATCTCATCTCCCAACGCTTTTGCGGCATCGTGCAGCGTGCTGAAAGCGGCCCTTGCTTTTGTCCGGTTGGAGTTAAGCTCGTCTATCGTGTCGTTGAGTTCCGAAATTTTGCGCTTGTATCCCTGCGCCGTGAGTTCGCGGAATGTGTTGTTGTCGGTCAATGGCCGCTCGTGCTGATTGAATCGGCCCGGCCATGGGGCAAGCATGGTTAGCGTATTGGCGATATGGGCATGCATCGGCATTGATGCATCTTGAATATCGTCTGTTTCGTCGTTCAGGTTAAGCACATAGGCTTGCTGTTTTGAGAATTTCATCTAATTAACCTCGAAAGTTTGAATTTCGGGGTTATTTATACGCTAAAAAGGTAGACTTTGGAATAAGTAAAAACACAACAAGTTGTTTTTATGATATTTAAATGACACAAGATATTGTGTTTTTAAGTGGTGTGGTGTCGATTGCGCCCCGGGGCGCAAGACTTTTTTCGACTTCGTTACCCCTCGCGCGCGTGGTGTCGATGCTTTGAGTAGCCAATTGGCTACTAAAATTCCCGTTACCCATCGCGCGCGTGGTGTCGATGAGCTTGTGTCCCATGGGACACAAAGAAATACCTGTTACCCCTCGCGCGCGTGGTGTCGATGGCATGCTCAAAAATGGAACCAACTCAAACAAAAATGATTGTAAACAATAAAGCAACAACCGATTCTCTAGCATGATTCCGTGCCAACTCGACGCAAGCAAGTAAATATAAGACTTTAAGGCAGGCACGAATATTGGTATAGGTGCTGTTTCGTTTAGTGAAACAATAGAATTTTGCCCCTGTTTGGATTGCCGGCACATACTGCCTGTGCTGTTGCAGTATGGTCGAATGTCGTAATCGTCAGAACGGCTCACTCTTGATAACGTCGAATTCTTTAAGCTGGTAAATCGTGAGCCGCTTTTTAAAGGTCGAATACCCGAACGGGTGCCTATCGACAATATCTACAACCACTGCTTTAGTTTTGCCGGGATAAGGTCGTCTTGCTCTGCCGATGGATTGAATAAGCCTTGTTGCTGCCGGTGTCTCTTTCTCGATTGACGCGCTAACCGGAACCGCGAATACAACGCAGCCCACATGAGGCCAGTTGATACCCTCGGAAAGCAACGAAAGCGTCCCAACAATAAGTCGGTGATTGGGCGCATCCTTCATGCGCTGTTCGCGGTCCTTTTTGGGTAGCTGCCCATGAATCAATAAAACTTCCTCGCCTTCATCCTCGAACAGTTCGAACAATCGTTCTGCGTGTTCGATTGTTCCGGTCATGACAACAACCGATGTATCAACGGTCAATTCGATAGCCTCATCGACAATTAACTGATTACGCCCCTGATCCTCGGCCAGAACGGATAAGAACTCCTGCCACGAATCGACCATGCAATCGAACTCAATATGAATTACCCGGACCTCTACCGGCAATACAGCGCCTTCAACTTCGCCTTGATCGATCTCCGCGATAATCTCTCCCACGGCGGCAAAAATCATAAATTCTAGATCGTCCCGCCTCTGTGGTGTGGCGGATAATCCGAAACGATACTTGGCTGGAAGCTGATTGATCGTATTGAATGCCTGCCTTGCCGGTAAATTGTGGCATTCGTCAGCCAGTACAAGCCCGTAACTCATCCCGCTTAAATCACGATTGGAAAGCGTTTGCATCAATCCCACGGTGAACTGATCTCCTTCGGAACTCTTGCCGCCACCAATCAATCCGGCATCCAATCCGGTGAACTCTTTAATGGCCTCGATCCATTGCGCCGCCAAATCTTTTGATTTGACCAGGATCAAGCAACGCTGCCCCAATCTTGACGCAAGCTCGATTCCCATTGTTGTCTTTCCTGCGCCGGTCGGCGCCACTAAAACTCCTTGTTGGTGTTCCAGGACTTCATCCAGGGCGCGCTTCTGATAATCGCGCAACTCGATAATGGTTCTAATCTCAACCGGGTGAACTGTTCGGCGGTCGTCAATCTCGATACTGTCACGAAGTCGAACGCCCCTTGGCACCATAAGGCCGTTGTCGGTTTCGTCGTACAGCCTCAAATTTCGGGGGGTATTTCCGGCATATCGGCCTTGGTTTCTTGCCTCCATGTATGCCGGGTTTGGATAGGTTAGTTTTTCTTTACATGCCTCAACGATGTTGTCGGGCATATCGATTAATTCAATTTTTGAATGGATGATTGCTTTCATAATCTGTTGTCTGTTTGTGGTAACAAGGTGTGCGTATCAGGTGTGCGTTACATGCGTTACACTTCTAAAGAAGTGTGTAACGCAACGCAACGCCCGTTACACCCGTTACAATGTAACGTTTTGTAACGTAACGTAACGCCTGTAACGCCTTAAAAAATACGCCATGCGAAATTGTCATATTCAACGGTAAGACCTTGATTTAAAAGCTTATTTCTTACTCTCCAGAATGTTGTTCGTTTTGCTTTTTCGGTGCCTCCGTCAACGACGATAACCTTGTAAGATTTGGCCCTCCAGTGTTCGATATTAACCACCTTCTGATTGCGCCAACCTGTCCGGCCTGGACCGGCAAATTTCGCCTTGATTTCGCCGGTAGGTTCGACGCCGTGTTTGTCGATCGCTTCGCTTAGAGCTGTCAAAACGGCATCATCTCGAGCAGACAATTTTCGTTTTTTCAATTCCGGCTTGGCTTCGCCGTCGAAATTGAGATACGCGCTCGTTAACGGTTCGCCTTCTTCGTCACGCCAATCAAGAGGAACCACGTTAAAGCAAAACTTGATTGGCTTTGGCGGCTCAAAGTCTTTTGCCTTGTTGCAGGAAAGAACGACGTATTCATCTAATTTGACCGCGCTATATTCCGCATCCATCGCCGCGCGGATCGCTGAACTACCGCGCCCTCGGTCTTTTTCTCCGTGTCCACTATGGTGGACAATCAGAACGGCGCAACCAAGCGGCTTAATGTGGTTGTCCAAATTTGAAACAAGCTGCCCGATATCCTTGGCGCTGTTTTCGTCGCCGACCATGTTTCGGTGCATCGTATCAATGACGACTAAGCCGGGGTTTGGGCAAATCGCTTTGATACTCTCCGCAACCCACGCCGCATTCTGAGCATCGGCAAAATTGCCCGGTTGCTCGCTTATAAAAAGCTGTTCCGGTGTGTTCATTCCGTACTTTGATTCAAGCGCCTTGAGCCTTCGCGCCAGCCCTGCAAAACCTTCGCCAGCAATAATAACAACGGGGGCTTGCTTCACCTTTTGACCGTTCCAGGCAATGCCCGCCGCAACACAAAAAGACCAATCAAGCGCAATCAGTGATTTTCCGCTTGCGGGGGGGCCAAATAAAAGGTTTATGCTGGCTCGCTCGATGTAACCTTTGACCGCCCAATCAAGCGGTTTCGGTTCGCTGGTCAGCTTTGATGCTCGATGGAGTTTAAACTTCGGCGGCTCATCGATCTCTATTTGAATCAAGCCCGGCTCGACGACTTCAACACTCTCAAAAATATCGCCGTTCACGCCGCCGCCCTCCGTTTCGGCTCAATAACAACGAGCGGCCTACTAAGGTCAAACAACACAACCTTAACGGCGCCGGCCTCGAGCAGAAGCCGCGCCAGTTTAAAAAGCGTTTCGTGTGGCTCGGGTTCGCCACACGTCCAAATTTGACAATACCGGCCCGAAACCGGCCACTGATAAGCCGCTGGGTCATCTTTGGGGGGAAGTACGAGCTTTGGCGTTCTAGGCAGCCTCGTCTTGCTCCTTGCGACCTGCCAAGCGTTTACGCCGGTGTAAATGATACAGTCGTCGGTGTGCGCGTAACTGTTCATATTCCGCGCGTATGGGGGAAGTTTTTTGCTCATTTAGCAAACTCCATTTTGCCGGGTGTGCGCGTTCCATCCAATCGGGTTATAATTGCCCTTGGTGGGTGATGGAACGCGCAAAAGCCCGGCTTGATTGATTAATCAGCCGGGCTTTTTATTGCCCGTCTTTTGTGTGGCCGCGCGTTCAATTTGCCGCCTGTCCAGCTCCGCCCGTGCTTCGTCCGATACGAACACAGAAGCCGATACCGATCTTAGGGAGTCGTGAAGCCCCCAAAGGATGCAAGCAAGGTCTTTATCTCCCGGCTTTGAAATCGTCTCATCGGCCGATAGAACACACGCCAACGAATTTAGCGTTTCGGCCACGTTGTCACAGTGCATGGTTGCGGCTTCGCCTAAATTGGTGAGCCATTGAAGCTGGTCATCGGGTAATTGCTCTTTGGCGTGGTCGAATAGAACAGTAAGCGCGTTTCCTGAATGGCATATCATGGCTTAACCCTCCGCCCGCGATTGACGAATGAACCGGCAATAATCGGCCATTCTCTGTGCGTCGATCTCTAGGCAGAGTAGATCTCCCTCGGTTGCGCCATTGGTGAACAAATCGGCATCAACTCGGGTAATCGATTCGACAAGCCTATCAATCCTACGTTTTAGGGTAACGTTTTTGGATGCTTGGGACTGGTTGCGCTGGTACGCTGGTTTTGATGTGGTCATTGCGGTAACTCCACTTGATAAGGAATAACCGCCACGGATACTTCTCACGGTATCGGGTGGCGGGCTTAAGCAGGGTGAGAAACCGCCAAGTGGAGCGGCCAGCGCCGAACGCTGCCTGAATAAGCCCGCCATAACAGAATAGACACGGATTAAGGCCGTGCTGAATGGTAGGCATAAAAAAGCCGCTAAAGGCTGCGGCGTTTTGATCGCCACTTGAAACGGGTTCTCACGCCCGGCGCTCGTTTTTTTCGAGTGCGCTGAAACTGTACCGCATAGAATCTTATCAGTCAACTTCCAGCGCTTTTTTCTGCGCCGCTTTAACCGGCTTGGCTTGGTGTTCGGGTCGGCTTGGTAGACTGCGGCAAACATTACGCGGCCTCCTCGATGAGTTTGCGAATATCCTCCGCCCGCCATGCGGTTGTCCTGGTGCTCAATTTTACGCCGGCTGGATACCGGCCCGACTTAACGCCCCTCCACCAGGTCGTTCGGGAAACCGGAATAATTGCCGGGGTGCCGGTCTTGGGGTTGCCTAGGATTTGCCAAATTCTGAGAAAGCCGTTTTCAGGAATTACGTTTGCTTGATTGGTGCTTGATTGTGTCATTTTGTCTTTCCGCGTTTGTTAATGTCGCGGTAAAGACTAAGGGATACACACAAAAAACAATGGCAAGAACATTTAAAAAATTCTAAAACTTCTTGTCATTGAAGGTTCATAACATCCCGGGTCGTTAGCGGCTCGTCTGGTTGCTCCGATACATTAGCTAAAGCAGCAACAAGACTATGATGTGGCTTTTTAAGCAGTAAAAGTGTTTTTTCTTTAAGCAATCGCGCCTTGACCAATGCCCGCGCCCGGCTTTGGTTTGACAGTGTTTTTTTGTTCGCATACGCCCCCGCTCCGGTGGCGTCTTGGTCGCATATTTCAGACATGATTACCAATAAGCCCAATAGTTCGTTTTTCAGAATATCCGCGCGGTAAAATCTTGCAGTTTTGCCAAAGTTTGTAGCTTTGTCGGCATAACGCTGTAACAAGTTAGGGTCGGTCATGCTCAATTGCCTCTGTAATTCAGCCGCCGCGCTACCTAATTCGTTTAATCTTATCGGCTTTGATTCTGGGTTGACTTGAAAAGCATTAGCGGGAATCGATGCAATATGTAGAAGATCGAAAAGAACCGCCTCATCAAACGATTTTGATAGCTCAACCAAGTTCCTAGAAATCTCAGCATCATCTAAAAGCGCCGTCTTAATATCTCGAAAATTCGAATTGATGGTACGGTTACGCAATGCGAAAAGAAAGGGATGATCCATTGATAACACTCCGTTACAAGTGTGCCGTTACGAAAAGCGCAAAAGTGCAGTCGACTGCACTTTTGAATCCAACAAATAAGGATTAACCGGAAACGGGGTAACGAATCCCGCTTGTTGGCCCGTCGGCCTATCCGGTTAAAGTCGATTGTATCAAAAGTTCCCAAAAGCGCACTGCGATTTGGATTTATGCACCTCGCGCGTGGTGTCGGTGTCTCGGGAATTTCTTTGTGCACTATAGTGCACAAACCGTTACTCCTCGCGCGTGGTGTCAGTCTGGGATTTCTTTGGCGCCTATAGGCCCCCAAGCCGTTACCCCTCGCGCGCGTGGTGTCAGTTTTCCCCCATGGGGGAATTTAGCGACTTTTGTACGTTACCCCTCGCGCGCGTGGTGCCTCGTTTGTCTACCATGGTAGACAAAGAAATCCCCCGTTTCCCCTCGCGCTCTGGGATTTCTTTGTTGCCCATGGGCAACTCAAGCGATTTATGCACCTGTTACCCCTCGCGCGCGTGGTGTCGATGGTGCAAAAGAGTTTGTCCACAATTGTGGACAAGTTACCCATCGCGCGCGTGGTGTCGATGGAAGTGCAAAAAAGTTTGTGCGCCATGGCGCACGTTACCCCTCGCGCGCGTGGTGTCGATGTTTGTCTCCAATTGGAGACAACCTTACCAAATACCCCGGCACTTACGGCACTTAACCGCCGTATTACGGCACTTATAATTTACAAGTGCCGTACCGTGAAGCCGCGCCGTTACTGGGTTTACGGCGGTTACGGCACTTACGGCACTTAGAAACCTACCTTTCCTATTAGCTTACCTTCTTAAACGGTATAACCTCCGCTCCATTTCTTAATCCGTCCAAATGATCTGCCCACGCTTGCATCATCTTTACCCGCTCCGGTAGATATTGCGCCCGGTTATAGGCGGCCCTCACGTTATCGCGTGGCATATGGCAGAGCTGCCGCTCGATCGCATCGGGAGAGAATCCTAATTCGTTCAGGATCGTTGAAGCGACACTTCTAAAGCCGTGCGCGGTCATGGTCTTGCCGTCATAGCCCAATGTCTTTAGGGCTTGGTTTACGGTGTTTTCTGATAATGGACGGCCCGGCCTTGTGGTGAATACATAGCCTTGGTTGCCGGTCAGGGCTTTAACGCTTTCTAGGACTTCGACCGCTTGACGGCTCAAGGGTACGATGTGCTGCACTTCTGTCTTAGTGACTAAATAACGCCACTCTCGCGACTCAAGGTCAATATCCTGCCATCGCATTTGGCGGATCTCTCCGGGACGTTGAAAGAGCAGTGCGGATATTTTTAACGCGCACTGCGTAACAAATGTTCCTTGGTATCCGTAAATGTCGCGGAGAAGTACCGCTAATTCTCGCGGTTCGGTGATTGCGGCTCGATGCTCGACTTTAAACGAGGGGATTTGTTTTGCTACCGGCTGCGCGGGGTCGTAGTCGGTCAGGCCGTGAGCGATCGCATAGGCGAACACTGAGGATATATCCGCCCGCGCCCGGTGCGCTGTCTCAAGCTGCCCTGATTCGATCAATGGCTTTAGTGCCGTGTAGATATCGGGGGCCTTAATCTCAATTAAAGGCTTTGCGCCGATCTGTGGAAAAAGGTGCATTTCGAAGCGCCTGATTCGTTTGCCGTGCGTAATGGGTTTTATGGTGTGTTCTATCGATATTGCCCACTCACGCGACACGCGCTCGAATGTGTGCGTCATGGCGTGGTGTTCGGCCTTCTGCTTTGCGCTTGGGTCAATCCCGGACTTTATCTGCTTCCTTGCATAGTCTCGCTTGTCTCTAGCTTCCTTTAGGCTGATATCAGGATACACGCCCAACGCTAAAAGCTTTTCCTTGTCGTCTATTCGATATTTCAGTCTGAAATATTTGCTACCGTTTGGCTTAACTAATAAGAACATCCCATTTTCATCGTAGAGCTTGAAAGCCTTTTCGCGGGGTTTGGCGTTTTTACAGGCAAGGTCTGATAGGGGCATGGTGGGGTATCTCCTGACTGGGGTATTTTTGTACCCCTGAAAGATACCCCAAAGTACCACTAGATTGCAACGTACCATATGGCACTGTAACGGACATAAAAAAGCCCGCGAACCTAGTAGATTAGCGGGCTTTCGTACTGTATGAGACTTGGTTGAATTCTTAAATGGTGCCTGGGGCCGGAATCGAACCGGCACGCCCTTTCGAGCGAGGGATTTTAAGTCCCTTGCGTCTACCAATTTCGCCACCCAGGCATTTAAGGATGTCGTAGAGCTGTGCATTGTACCTTATGCCGGACGGAATTCGCCAGTATTTTTTTACTTGCGTTTTGTTTCTAGCGAAACGGATTTTTCTTATTAAGATACGCTTACGGGCAAATTGATAAAACGACGATATGTTTCGATTTCGCAATGTAGAATGTTTTCATAAGCGTCAACTTAATGCCTATTCTATAGTGCATTTGCGGCTTTATTCGTTATCTCGCTAAGGATTGCCGATATCCAGATTAGATGGGATCTGAAGATACGCATAGCCATCCGTAGTCCTTGATTCCGCCAATTCCTGACGTAATGACGCGTTTTTCCTTAAATTGGCGCCTACTTGGAACGTTCTTCCGTTTTGCCATTGCCTGGTTTCGAGATACGTTTGAAATCAATACTTTTACTTGAGGAACACGTTTTGCATTCATCATTTCTGAGTTCGTTTTTTATCCGTTGCTTGTTAATCGCTACACTCTCGGGGCTTGGCTCGGTTTCTGCCGATACAAGTCGGCTAGTGGTCGGTGAATTCTCCTCCGGCAGCCTTGCCGGCTGGAAACCTAAATCGTTTAAAGGCACTACGCTTTATACGATCGAGTTGTTGGATGATGTTCGCGTATTACGAGCGAAGAGCGATCGGGCTGCGTCCGGTTTATTTAAAGAACAGCGTATCGATCTTCAAAAAACGCCTTATTTGAATTGGCGATGGCGCATCGATAACCGTTTGGGAAAGATCGACGAGCAAAGTAAGTCCGGCGACGATTATGCGGCCCGTGTCTATGTGGTGGTTAGCGGCGGCTGGGCATTCTGGCGAACGCGGGCGATCAATTATGTTTGGGCCGGCAATTCGCCGAAAGGCAAGGTTTGGCCGAATGCTTTTGCCGGTAGTAATGCGATGATGATCGCTTTGCGTTCGGCTGACGATCAAACCGCTACTTGGTATCAAGAAAAACGTAATGTACTCCGCGATTTGGAAGCGCAATTCGGCGAACCTATTCGCTACATCGATGCCGTGGCATTGATGACCGATACCGATAATGCCGGCGGCAGCGCCGAGGCTTATTACGGGGACATCTATTTCTCCCGGGATTGATTGTAAGGAATATGCACAAAATAACTGCTACAAGTAGTAGGCTTTGCGGCGATTCGGTGACTCGCTTGACAGGACGCCGTGAATACTTCCATGTAGGCTTGACGGCGGCGACTGATTGCCAAGGATGGTATGAATGCAGATTTTGCAGGAGCAAAAATCTGCCCTGCCGCCGACACCTGTCAATCGAGCCACCGAACCCCCTCCTAGAAGTTGTCGATGTTATTTCATGATCGTTACTAAGTATTCAGTCCCCCTTCTTTGAAAAAGAGGGGCTAGGGGAGATTGTTTATATAAATCCCCCTCACCCCCCCCCTTTTTCAAAGGGGGAGGACAATGTTGCGGTAATTTGCCAACGGGGCCTGAATACTTACGAAAAAATTCATTTCGTTATAACGTCAAAAATAAAACCGCGCATCGGCATTGTTTCGCGCAAAGTATATAATGACCGGTTTGCCGACTTTATTCAGACGTAGCAATGACCGATCAAAAGAAGATTTTAAGCTCCGATATCCGTTACGAATGCGGCGACTCCGCTTATACGCGCGGGCTCAGCTATTACCAAAGCGGCATGGTATCGAAAATGAACATTACCGAAGAGAGTGACCGGCATGTCCAATTGAAATCTACGGTCAAAGGGAGTGGTAACAACCATTATCGACAAAATATAGAAGTCACCTGGAACGACAAATTCAATAATGTTGAAATCGTCGGTTATTGTTCCTGTCCGATGCATTTTAACTGTAAGCATGTCGCGGCGGTTTGCCTTAAATACCGCAATGACATGACTGACATGCCGATAAAAACCGCTAGCCATGCTTCAAGTTGGCTGGGCTGGCTAGAAACCCTTAACAAACAAACATCCGCCAAATCGCCTTATCAAGATTTTCTTGCCTATACCCTGCTGCCGGCCTCGAAAAAAGGGGAGTTCAATCTCGATTTGACGATTACCCGCGAAAAGAAAACCGGCGGCTTATCCAAGGGCCGTAAAACTACAGTCAATAATCTGCGCTATGGGTATGCTTCAAACACTTATTTTCAAGAAGGCGACGAAGAACTCATTCGTTTAATCACCGCCTTACCAAGTACTTATGAAGGCGTACCGATCATTAACGGCGCGACCGGTTATTTGGTTTTGACGCAAGCCGTTAAAACCGAACGTTTGTTTTATCAATCATTGGACGAACCGGCGATAAGGAGCGGCGAATTACGCGATTTAAATTTCGAATGGCTCATGCAGGATAATGGCGATTTTCAGTTGGTGTTGAGCATCGAACATGACGCTATTTTAATTTTGACCGAACCGCCGATGTATCTGGATCCGGCAAACGGTTTAATCGGGCCGCTGAATGTGCATGGAATCGATTTTCAACAATTGCAAAAAATTCTGACGATTCCGCGTATTCCCGCCGAAGCCGCCGAAGAGTTTAGTGAGCGTTTAACGCTTCAACATCCCGAATTACCCTTACCGCCGCCGCGCAGGATTGAAATCGTTGAACTGCGGGGTCAAAAGCCCCGCCCTTTACTAACATTGTTCGGCACGCAATTTACGACTTCGAATTATGTCCATGCAATGACGGTCGGTTTCGATTATGCCGGGCATATTTTTGCGGCGCATCCGCTCGATAAAAACCAGGCGCACAGTTTTTATTCGAAAACGGATAATGCTTCGGCCGAATCCGAGCGCCATGTTTGGGAAGTGATTAAAACCGAACAAGGCTTATTGCGTATCGCACGCGACCAGGCTGCCGAATCCGAGGCGATTCAACGCTTAACCGACCAAGGCTTTCGTTCGATGGATTGGCCCGGCAACACCGAATTTGTCATGACGGCGCAGACGGATCCCTCCGATGCCAATGGGGCGATTCGATGGGGCGTATTCTTGCAAAATACCGTTCTCGAACTGGAGCAAGCCGGTTGGCGGATTGAAATTAACGATAGCTTTTTGATGAAATTCCAGGAGGCGGATACTTGGAATGCTGAAATCGACGAAAGCGGTAACGATTGGTTTGAAATGCGTTTTAATATTAACGTGGATGGTCAGTCGTTACCGCTTTTGCCGTTGATCATGCCGGTGTTGGAAAATTTTAAGGCGGGCCAATTGCCCGAAATGCTGAGTATTCCGATGGGAGAGCATCAATATTTGAATATTCCATCCGAACGCATCAAGCCGTTTTTGGATATCTTGTTCGAGTTATTCGATGCAGGTACTTATAGTAAAGAGGGCGTATTGACCCTATCTCGTTTCAATGCGGTCGCATTAGCCGATCTGGAAACGCACAGCTACGGTCTTTTCAGCCTAAAAGGCGGCAAGGCGCTTCGAGAAATTGCTAAGAAGTTACGAGATTTCAAAGGTATCGCCAACGTTGCACCGCCCGATGGCTTGAAGGCGCAGTTGCGCGACTATCAACAACTGGGGCTCAACTGGCTGCAATTTCTACGTGAATATCAATTCGCGGGGATTTTGGCCGACGATATGGGGCTCGGTAAAACCATTCAAACGCTAGCGCATATACAACTGGAAAAAGAGCAGGGACGATTGACCGCTCCCTGTCTAATCATCGCCCCGACCAGCTTGATGGGAAATTGGCGGCGCGAGGCCGAGCGCTTTACACCGGATTTGAGAGTCTTGATACTACAAGGCGTCGACCGAAAACAGCATTTTCATAAAATCAACGATTTCGATATCGTGCTGACGACCTATCCTTTACTGCCGCGCGACGAGGAGGCACTGACCGAGCCCGATTATCATTATTTGATTCTCGACGAGGCGCAAATTATCAAAAATCCTAAGGCCAAGGCGTCGGCCATTGTCAGAAGAATCAATGCGAATCATCGTTTATGTTTGACCGGCACGCCGCTGGAAAATCACTTGGGCGAATTATGGGCGCAATTCGATTTCTTGATGCCGGGCTTTCTCGGCGACAGCGCTTTTTTCAAGCGCATATACCGTACGCCGATCGAAACCCACGGCGACTTTGAGCAACGCAAGCGCTTGTCGCGCCGGCTCGAACCTTTTTTACTGCGCCGGACCAAGCAAGAGGTTGCCAAGGAGTTGCCGCCGAAGACCGAAATGATCCGTTCGGTGCCGCTCGACACCAAACAGGCCGCCTTATACGAGAGCATCCGTTTGACCATGGAGAAAAAGGTTCGCGATGCGATCGCGCAAAAAGGGCTGGCGCGCAGTCACATTACGATATTGGATGCCTTGCTGAAACTGCGCCAAACCTGCTGCGATCCGAGAACGTTAAACTTGAAAGAGGCTCAAAAAGTCAAACAGTCGGCTAAACTGGATCTATTGATGGAATTGCTGCCCGAGTTACTTGAGGAAGGCCGAAGAATCTTGGTATTCTCGCAATTCACGAAGATGATCGCGCTCATCGAAACCGAATTGAAAACCCGCAAAATTGCCTATAGCAAATTGACCGGGCAAACTAAAAACCGCGACGAGGTGATTAATTTATTCACCGGAGGCACAGTCGACGTATTCCTGATCAGCCTTAAGGCGGGTGGTGTCGGCTTGAATCTTACCGAAGCCGATACCGTGATCATTTACGATCCCTGGTGGAATCCTGCGGTGGAAAGCCAAGCCGCCGACCGGGCTTATCGAATCGGTCAAGACAAACCGGTATTCGTTTATAAACTGATTACCGAAAACACGGTCGAAGAGAAAATCCTTGCCTTGCAGGAAAAAAAGCGTGTATTGGCGTCCGGGGTTTATCAAGAGAACAACGAGCAAAGTTTTAATCTGACTGCGGAGGATTTGACTGCATTGTTCGATCCGGTACAGTCGTAGGCATTGATCCAATAAAAAGCATTTTGTCTACGAAACACACGAAAATATTTGATATCTTGGCAGGCTGGGGTTTGCAGCCGGCGAAACGAACGACGGCGCCAGCCAAAACCGTTTAAAAATTGCAAACTTCGTGTAATCTGTGATCTTCGAGATCCATCATAAACAACGGGCATTACTTCCTTTTGATTGAAAAACCGTCTAAGAATAAAAGGTATGGGATGTGTCTATCGAGGACCGCCGTATACCCATCCCTGGGGGCTTGACGGCAGCTCCCTGCTGCCGACATCCTCGCTAGCCACACCCCATACCTTCACAAAGTTAGCTAATTTTTGAGTATAAAGGGAGTATAACGATGAACGATTATCCGCCGCATATTGAAGTCATCAATGATACAGGCCTCTACCCACCTGGCTCGTCACCCCAACGCTGGTTTCTCTCCCGGCTGCCAATCTTTCTCGGCGTATTCCTGAGCGCATTGCTCATCGGCTTGGCTTTCAACTACAGCCGCCCTGCAATATACCGCAGTACTGCAACTTTACTGACTTCGGCAATGACCGCGATCGATCAGGTCTCGGAAACCGCCGATATCCAACATGTCGCGATACAGCGGCAAATTTTGCTGGGCCGCGAACTGTTGGATGAAACGCTCAAGAGGCTCGAGATAACGGATCCGCAAGCCAATCTGACTTTAGAAGACGTCAAGGAAATCTTGCAAGTCCAATCGTTGCCCGACACGCAGTTGGTCGAGATGCAGGCCGAAGGAGAAATGCCGGAGATTTTACCGGTCTTGATTAATACCTGGATCGACGTATATTTGGATGCCAGAGCGGCGGAAATCGAAAGAAGCAAAGGCAAGACGGTACAGATCGTCAAGGATGAATTGGCTGAATTGGAAATCAAAATCGTGCAAGCTCGGAACGCGCTGATCGAATTTAGAAATGAACATGACATAGCGTCGACCGAGCGCCAAGAAAATACGGTATTGGCCAAGCTAACCGGGCTAACGGCGGCATTGAATAACGCCAATGAGGCCGAAGTCAAAGCCAAGGCTCGACTCGAAGCCGTCGAAAAGGCCATTGAAGAGGGCCAAGCCGTCGTGCCGTCCCAGGATCAACGCAGCCTGGATCAATTGGAACAGCGGTTGCAACAGCTCAGGGAAAAGCTGGCCGAATTCGACAAACGCTACACCCGGGAATACCTGACTCGGCAACCGTCGATGAGATTCATTCCCGAGGAAATTAAAAAACTCGAAAAGGAAATCGCAGCCAAGCAGCAATTCGGCACAAGAATCGTGCATACCGATGCGATGCAAGAATACCAAGCCGCAAAAATGACGCTCGATCGTATTCGTCAACAGCTCGAGGATCACAAACGCATGGCATCGGAATTCAGCTCACGCTTCGCGCAACATGAAAGCCTTAGGGCCGATCTCGATGGGCTCGAAAAAATTTACCGAGAAACGCAAGAACGGCTAGTGCAAATCGAAACGCGTCCGGTCGAAAAATACCCTCAGGTTACCGTGATTGATCGAGCCTTTCTTGCCCGCGACCCCATCAGCCCGAATTACAGCCGAGATACACTGATTATCGTTATCGGGTCAGTCATGCTCGGACTGTTCGGCGTTTGGCTGGCCGAATTTTTACATCCGCCCCGCGAAAAGCAGTCAAACGATGCTTTATCGGCGCTGTCGGCCTACGCGAACCTGGGGTTTGGCGCCGGACGGCTGGACTTGCCGCAAATTTCGCCAGAAAGGCTCGCGCAAATCCGCAACCATCAGCGACTGAATGCGCCAATGCCCCGGGAATTGTCGGATGCCGATTTACGCGCACTGCTTAATGCTTCGAATACGATGGGCAAGCAGCTGATTGTTTTATTATTGCTTGGCGTTACATTGAAGGAAGCCGCGGCATTGACTCCGGATCATCTGGATGCCGAATCAGGAGAGATCCGGTTGAGCGGCCCCGTACCGAGAGTCATTTTGCTCGACGGTCTATTGAGTTATTTTAACGAGCAACATCGATTTCCGGTCTGGTATACCGATAGCCCGCTAGCGATCGACGATCTTTCCGCGATTATAAGCGTTGCGGCGATCGATGCCGGTATGACACATCCCGAAGATTTCAATGCCGATGCCATTCGCCATACCTACATCGTGTATCTCATAAGACAAGGTTTGAAATTATCCGAACTTGAAAATATCGTCGGAACGATATCGCCCTCCGATTTAGTCGAATACGGGCGCTACTCGCCGTTACGCCCCGGTCTTTCAGTGACCGAAATCAACCGAATCCATCCGGCTTTGGAAACGGAAGCGCTTCCGCCGGCGCAATGAACGAAAACAAATCGTGCACTTTTCGATCATAATCCCGACACTCAACGAACAAACCTCGATCGTTGAATGCCTTGGCAAACTGCAGCACTTACGCGAACATGCGGAAATTATCGTATCGGACGGCGGCAGTAGCGATCGTACCGTGGCGCTGGCCGAGGACTTGGCCGACCTTGTATTAACCGGCTCGGTCGGCCGCGCCAAACAAATGAATCGGGGGGCAAAGCATGCGCATGGCGAAGTCTTGATCTTTTTGCATGCCGATACTGTCTTGCCCGAACAAGCATTGAACTCGATTAGTCAAGCGCTGAATGAAGGCGCATGTTGGGGGCGTTTCGATATCCGTCTGTGTGGTAGTCATGTCATGTTGAAGGTGATCGCCGCACTAATGAATCTACGTTCGCGATGGACCGGCATCGCGACCGGAGATCAGGCGATTTTCGTGCATCGCAAAGCCTTCGATTCCGTAGGGGGCTTTCCCGATATCGCCTTGATGGAAGATATCGCGCTAAGCAAATCTTTGAAAAATTGGAGTAAACCTGCTTGCCTAAGCGCCCGTGTCGTCAGTTCCGGCAGACGCTGGGAAAGCTATGGCATATACCGAACGATTCTATTGATGTGGAGTCTAAGGCTACGTTATTTTTTGGGCAGTCATCCGGAGACATTGGCTTATCTTTACCGAACAGGAAAACTATGGAAACCGTAATCCGCTTATCTATTGCGCTAGGCATTTTTTTGATCATGATCGGCTGGGAAGCTTTGCGGCCAAGACGTAAGCAATCGCCCGACCGCAAACAGCGCTGGCCGATCAATATCGGCTTGGCTCTGTTCAACATGCTGCTGATGCGATTGACGGTCGGCGGAGCGGCCTATCTGAGCGCGGTTTATGCGCAAGAGCAGTCTTGGGGATTGTTGAACATTTTCGATATTCAAGGCTGGCCGGCTGTCGCAGTTACCTTGATCGCGCTCGATTTTGCGATTTACGGACAGCATGTGCTCTCGCATAAATGGCTGTTGTTATGGCGTTTGCACCAGATTCATCACACCGATATAGCCTTCGATGCGACAACGGCAGTTCGCTTTCATCCGTTGGAAATCGTTTTTTCGATGCTCTATAAAATCGCATGGATCTTGTTGCTCGGTGCGGACCCGCTGGCCGTGATCGCCTTCGAAATTATCCTGAACGGCGCGGCCACGTTCAATCACGGTAATGTCGACATCCCGGAGCGGGTCGACAAAATGCTACGCTGGCTCATTGTCACGCCGGACATGCACCGCATTCATCATTCGACGATCCAAGTCGAAACCGACAGTAATTATGGCTTTTCGATTTCGTGCTGGGATCGCCTATGCGGCACCTACCGAGCCGAACCCAAACAAGCACAAACCGAGATGCCGATCGGCCTAGCGCCATTCAGAAATCCCGAAGAACTCGGCCTCGCGAACTTGTTGCGCTTACCGTTTAGCGCGTTACGCCGGGAGTGAGGCGAGATATAGTTTCCTGATTACTAAGTTTCTTCAGCTAAAGCCCAAAGATCGGCATATCCCTAACAGGACGGGGTTCGCAAGCCATGCGCGTCAAGCTAAAAACGGCTAACCCACATCACGCTATTTCCCAAGCTCCAGCTTCCTGAACAGGTTACCCACGCTGGAGCTCTCATCGTTATACATAAGTCAGAAATTACCCTTTTGCAACCTTAACCAATGAGACCTCGATAGCATTTATTGTGACTTAACACTCTCGGCCTCGAGATCGCGATCAAGGAATCGCTCCCACAGAGCGTCCGCCGCTCTCTGTGGGAGCGACGCCTTCGTCGCGACTATCGAAGCCAGTAACGCTCAAACACCAATAGCCTTTCCGGACAACACAACAATTTAGCGCTCGGTCGCTACTTTTTGCACAATTAGGTATATTTATACTTAATGTATAAAGACGAGAGCTGGAGCTTGGGTAACAGCATATTTTAGTTTTTGCGACTACGACTGGCCCCTGTTCGGACACTTGGCTTCGGCAAGCTGAAGCATCTTGCTAATCAGGTATAGTTTTATTCCAGCTTAATTTGATCTTCGATCGTATGCGTTAACCGAACGCCCGGCAATTCCAAGGTCATCTTTACCTGTAGCGTTTCGGTTCCTTTCAACTCGCCCGTTTCAATGGCCTTGACAATGGCATGCTCAAGCTCTCGCTGTGACGTGACGCCGACTTGTTTCAAAAATTTCCTGACTTCCATATTCAAAGTATCTTCGTTCATAGCAACCTCCGTAAATCAAAAAGAAACACCGGTCGGGAAAGACCGCCCCTGAAAATCGACCAGCGTCAATCAAACCACCAATACGGATAGGTATCAAGCTTTATCTGAATGATTAAGTGGCCCGCCTGTTGAAAGGCTCTCGCGTGAGATTGACGTGCGCATTGATAAACCTAAAAAGAGCAGTTGGCATGTGTTGTAGACCGTTCGAGCCAAGTCGAAGCATGAAGGGTCTACAACACTTTCACCGGCACGGCGGAACAGTTCTCTATAACTTTACATGATAAATCAATGAAATATAACTAATCCTGGACAAACCTACATTTTTCAGATATAAAGCATCCTGACATTCTATGTTTGGGATACCCGCTTTGAACCTTCAAGAGATCATCGTACAACCAGTTCAGTCGGAAGAGCAGGAACGTTTTCAGTCATTAATGAAGGCACACCACTATCTGGGTGCTTTACCAAAGATCGGACATACCTTGTGGTATGTCGCCAGCTATCATAATCAATGGCTGGCACTCATCAGCTTTTCCGCCGCCGCCTGGAAATGTGCAGCGCGTGATCAGTGGATCGGTTGGAGCTATCGGGTTCAATATGATCGCCTTCACCTGATTGCTAACAATAGTCGCTTTCTGATTCTCCCCGAGCACCATTATCCTAACCTTGCGTCCCGGGTTCTTTCCTTATGTGAACGGCGAATTTCTCAGGATTGGCAGCAACGCTTCGGTTACCCCTTATTATTGCTAGAAACTTTCGTTGATCCTCAGTTGTTTCATGGCACGATTTATCGTGCTTCTAACTGGGTGCATGTCGGCGATACCCGTGGTTACCGTCGGATTCGCCAAGGCTATAGCCCTAGCGCTCAACAGCCCAAGCAGGTTTTTGTTAGACCCTTGGAAAAGCGCGCTCAAACTCACTTGTCGCAACCTATGCTTAGCCCCTGTTATGGCTATGGAGCACCAAAAATCATGCTAACCGCCGATCAAATGCGCACTTTACCAGAGTTCTTTCTTGATATTCCTGACCCGCGGCGTAAGCAGGGACAGCGTCATTCTCTGCCGTGTATTCTGGCTCTTGCCACAGCTGCCGTGCTCTGTGGAATGGAAGGCTATAAAGCGATTGGCAGCTGGGCGGATGACTTAGGCCAAAAAGCGCGAGCCCGTTTTGGCTGTCGCAAACGCAATGGGCGTTATCAGGTACCCAGTCGCACCACCTTTAGAGAAACCTTAATTAGCGTCGATCCCGCACAACTCGATCTTGCGCTGCAAGGCTGGAACGAACAATTCGCCGAAGCCGACGAAGGCTTGGCCGTCGACGGTAAAANCCTGCGTAACGCGATTGATGAAGACGGTCGTCAAACACACATCCTGGGCGTCGTCGGGCATCAGACGGGACGCTGCCACACTCAAAAAAAGTCGGTGCTTTGCCTGTAGAGGGAAGCGATGAACTNAAACAGACCAACGAAATNGGGATGTTCATCCCNGTTATGGATGCCCTGGCAAATATTGCCGATAAAACGATCACCGGCGACGCTCTTTTAACACAGCGTAAACTGGCGCACTATCTGGTCGAAGACCGGCAGGCCCATTATGTATTTACCGCCAAAGACAACCAACCCACAGTCGCCCAGGATATTCGCCTGGCCTTTGAAAATCGCCAAGCGCCTGACTATAGCGAGCCCTACACCTTAACGCATGGTCGTATTGAGTCACGCTCTATTTGGACGTCTACGCTCCTGAACAACTACCTTGATTTCCCTTTCGTCGGGCAAATATTTGCCATACAACGCCACACCATCGACAAAAAAAGCGGCCAAGAAACCTTTGAGATGGCTTACGGCCTGACCAGTCATTCGCCGATGAGCGCCAACGCTGAACAAGTGCTCAAGTTCAATAGAGATCATTGGGGCGTTGAGAGTCATCATTACCTACTGGATTGGAATTGGAATGAAGATCGTTGCAGGATAAGCAAAGGCCATGGACCTGAAAACATAACCTGTCTGCGCAGATTTGCCGCAGGGTTGATTAAGTCCATGAGTAAAGACAGTGTGGCAGCCACTACCGAAAAGCTGGCGCGTAATGTACGACGGGTATTCGATTACCTACGCATGACAGAGAATTCGAGAAAGGTTATATTGCGATACCAAAGTCAAGAAGTTTAGAACGGTTTCGCCGTGCTTTCACCGGCGTGGCCCCTTGTCAGGTAATCAAGCTTAAGAAATTGATCGCAGGCTGAGTTGACTCTATAATCGGCCACGGCCTGTATGACAGACTTCTTTTCATGGACCCTTCGATGATCGAGCGCGAGCTTGTATCGGGTTCGACGCCAACATTGGGGAAGTAATGACCAAGCGATCAGCCGAAGGGGCCGAAAAAGATAGTCGTAGCGACGTTCTATCGAAACGAAGCAATCAGGACAAACAGATCATGATTGTTTCGCAGAACGATGATCATGCGGCTGAGTTGACCCGGCGGCTCAGACAACAAGGCTATGCCGCCTTCAATGTCTCGCCCAATGCCGACTTTCGACCCCTCGCCGGCACCGATCCGCGTTTGATCCTGATCGATTGTCCGGGCTCCTGTCTGCCGATTCGGGAGTTCTTGCAGCGTCGACGCGACAATATCGACATTCCGGTCGTCTGTCTGCTCAACAAAGCGGTACATCAACAAGTCCATGCCTTCGATGCTCCTAATGATTCGGGCTTTTTGGAGCAAGCCGTGCCATTCGAAGTCGTCGAAGACCGTATCAAGCAGGTATTGGCTCTCGAAGACGGCAATCGCTCCCCGGAATGCGCGAAGCAACCCGATTCCGCGATGGCGCCGCAGGATCGGGTCTGCCCTGTTACGGAAGGGCGTTGCGGTTCAATCGGCCGTATCGACACAACAGCGATCGCACAGGCGCCGCAAAACGCCACGGCCCCGGTTTGCACCGTGTTGATCGTTTCAGCGCGGAAAGGCTTCGGCACTCAAATTGCCCAATTATTTGATCGCGAAGATCGGATCCGAGTGATCGGGCAATTCATCGACGAACTGACCTTCGTGCCGACCTTATTGAGCCTAATCGAGCCGAAGCTATTGCTGCTCGACCTTACGTCGATCGAAGGAACGCTAGACGACTGGTTGAGAACGATCAGACAAGCGGATCGGGAGCTCAAAATCATGCTATTGACCCATCTCGACGCGCCGGATTTTTTCAACGAGACGTTGAGTTATGAGGTATTCGGTCGTCTGTCGACGCTCGATTCGACCGATGTATTAAAAAAGGCCATCCTAGCCGTCAGCGAGGGCGAGCATTGGCTGCCCCGTCAGATGCTGCAAAGAGCGCTGCAGGAATTGACGAAGATTCACGGCGAACAAAAACCGGAAGACTCTTGGCACGATGATTGTGCTTCGATGACCGAGCGCGAACAAAACATTGCCCGGCTGGTCGCGGAGGGCCTGACGAACAAGGAGATCGGCAGGCAACTTCAGATCAGCCCGGAAACCGTCAAGATGCATCTCAAGCATATCTTCAATAAACTCGGCATTCAACGCCGTAGCCAACTGGCCGCCAAGTCTAATTTCCCGCGCTGACGTTGCCGAGTCGCGACACGTGCATCAAGCTACCCATTCGGGTAATGTGAACTTCGTCACATTTATGGAACACTGCCCCTGCAGTTTTTGAAAGTTTCTGGAAATAACGCGATCGAGCGGAATTGCTCGATCGCACTAATCAACGAAAGGAATTCGAATTAAACCTAAGGGGGTTTATCATGAAAACGTTACAACACAACAAAATCGCGATCGCATTGTTCGCGTCGGCGTTGACGCTCGGCATTGGCGGCGCAGCGTTCGCAGAAGAAATTACGGTTGTCGAAAATCCGGTTGTCTATCACAGCGACAACTGGCAATCCGGGAATGCAGGAGCCGAATGCAAGCAAATCGGAGATTATGTTTACTCATATAAATGGAATGAAGAAGAAGCTGGTAATTGTCCAACTTTTACTTTTGTTAAGCCGGATGGAACCACTGAATGCGAAGGCGCGCCGAACGGCAGCGAAACCGCCAATTTTTACGATTTGGACGGTAATCTCGTGCACAGCAACACGATCACGATTTCAGACAGCAATGGCCAAATCTTCGACTGGAGTTCGTCGCCAAATGGCATCGGCGCGGTGATCGTCAAAGCGGGAACGGGTGCGAACGTCTGGTTCTACGATCCGCAAGCGATGTCCGATACCAGGCTTTATGGGTATGGAAATAAAGACATCAGCCATGTCACGTTCTGCTGGAATCCGGATGATGCTCAAGACGATGGACAATGGTGCTCGCCCGGCTACTGGCGGCAAGAACACCACTATGACTCTTGGGCAGTGACCGGCTACGCCCCATCTGATCTTTTCTCTGTCGCTTTGGGTTACTATCCAAAATTGAGCAAACTAGGAGTCAGGGACGGGGCCACAGCTAATCCTACTTTGGGACAAGTGTTGAATGCTCCGCAATACTATGGCGGCGATGCCTTCAACGCGGTCGGTGATTTACTGAGTGGAGCCCACCCGGATGTCAATTTCAGTGGCGAACGTGTCGAAGATAGCTGCCCATTGGATTGACAAACAAACTTGACGAAAAATAATTACCAGGGATAAGTAAAAATACAGCCGGGGTCTCGGTCGACGACCGAACCCCGGTTTTTTCATGCCTATCGTTCTGTGGCCGGTTTACTTCTTGCCTCTTCCATTGTTGCCGCCACCACCGCTTTTCGTGCTGCCGGCCGCATCGCTGGCGCCGGCTGAATAACTATAGACGGTGCCCGAAGTCGTGTTGCTGTCGGTAAATCCGGTGTTGGTCACGTTCGCGATTATCGCGCCGTCGCGGTACACGGTATAGCCCGCGAGGCCCGACAGCGCGTCGGTCGAAGCCTGCCAGGACAGATTGACGCGGCCTTGTTTATCGACCGATGCGGTCAAGCCCGCAGGCACGTTCGGCGGCGTGCCGTCGACGATCACAGTCGCGCTGCCGGTCGTGTGGGCGAGATTCGGATCGTCGGCATTCAATGCGGTCACGATCACATCGACCGGATAGCTGCCCTCGAGCGCGCCGCCGGCATCGGCCTGCAGCGTCGCATTGCCGGTTTGTCCGGCATTTAGTATTTGTTCAGCCGGTGTCACGCTGCCCGGCAAGTAGCCTTCATAGTCGATGGCATAGCTGCCCGAGCCGCAGCTCGTGCTGTCCTGATTCGTCACCGAAACCGAAAAGTTGACCGATTGACCGGAGCGCAAGGCCAGGGCTACCGGAGCGACCGAAACTTGCGGCGCGGTCGCTGCGCAGCCGAAGCTGACCTGCACCGTTGCAGTGTTGCCGTTGCGGGCGATCTGCTGCACGGTTATGCCGTTCACGTCGTCGTTGAACACGCCGCCATCGCTCAGGGTTTGCAGATGTGTCGTGGCCGCATAGCCGCTGCCTCGATAGCGGTGAATGTTGATGCCGCGCGTGAAGTTTGTCGACAGCTGCCCGTAATCACCAATGGCCTGACGGTAAGACAAATAATAAAAATCCTTGTTGTTCGGTTTTGATATTTTCAACATGGTTGGAACGCCGGATGTCCATGGGGCGTTACCGATCGCGGCGATCTCATGAGTGCCGCTGCTTATCACGGTCGTGACCGCGCTGGGAACGCTCGTATACCAGCTCATCTGGTCGATATGAGCGGCGTTGAACAGATACCCGCTACTGCATCGTCTAAGCGCCTACTGTTCTGTTGGTGCCCAGCTACACGACATAAAAGGCGTTCGTTCCTCACCTAGCTTTAGGTGCACTGCCATTAAGGTAAGCGGCTACTCACTTAACGCGGGACAGTTTAAGGTTAATCCGTTCGTGGTGAGCCTGTCGAACCATGGGCGGATTAACCGTCCACCCTTCGACAGGCTCAGGGCGAACGGTTAATCCTTAGTGCTTTTGTCCCGCCTTAAGCATAAGTATCTACACATCTTTATCATTTAAAATCATGCTGTTATAAAGTTTCTTCTGGTTTATTATGAAGATAGGGACTAAAAATTGAGGTTTTTAATCTACTTTTTTATCCTAGATCACAGAAGAATTAACTTAACTAATTGTTTTATAAAGCTGAAAACTTGTGTAGATACCTATGCGCCTTAAGTGGGAAGCCAGTTAAGCCATCATAGAATTAAGTAATGCTTGTATCCAGGATCTACTTTGCCTCAAAAGCTTGCCATCCATGGCGCTGGATTCCGCCAGTCCATGGCGGAATGACGGGCTTCCCTTAACTTAATGGCAGTGAGCTTTAGGTGAGGAAGCATAGAATATCTACAGGGACGTATTCACGGATTTCCCGGAGTCGATGTTTGAGCGAAGGGATATATTTTTGTTGACATATAAATGAGAATCATTATTATTAGCGCTACGATAGATATTTGACCTCTCCTGACTATCGTTTGGCGCACGATGCTTGTCTCTCTTAAACATATCGCACACTGCGTGCGCCAATTTTTTTTGCTTACTCGAATGAGGATGTCATGTTGGAAAATCAATCGGAAACATCGGCTCTGCATGAAATTACACATCTTCATGCGAGCACGTTAATGCTAATCACCCAATTCAGTAACGGACATCATTGCCCGAAACTGGCGCACATGATCGTCAATCAACTACGCCGACTCATTACCGAGTCCGAGCTGGAACAACTGCCCACGGGCCAACAAATGTATCGGCAATTACTCAATCATTGGCAACAAGTGACGCAGACATTGCTGGAAAAGCGGCAACAAAACCGCAAGCGCACTCAATTACACTGAGTTTGTTCAGGATGAAACCTAAAAAATTCACTCGCCAACATGTTAAACGCCTTTTCGTTTATTCGGCTATGTCCTGCGCCGCTAAACTGCAAATATTCGAAAACCGCATGCGCTTGCTTTTGCGTACTATTGGCGAATGCGCCGGCGATTGCCGATGAGAAGGCCGCGATGAAAGATACGGTGGAGCTCGATACGATGATTGTCGAAGGCACTTCAAGCGCTCGTCCGTTGGATGAAGAGCCGGGTACCGCTTCGGTAATCGACGCCGAAACGATCGAACGGCGAATGGTCCGTAGCATCAAAGATCTGATCCGTTACGAGCCGGGCGTCAACGTCGGCAACGATCCGCAGCGTTTCGGCGCGACCGGCTTTACGATTCGCGGTCTCGGCGGCAACCGCGTGTTGATGCAAGTCGACGGCGTCCGTTTGCCGGACGCTTTTTCGATCGGCTCGTTCGCATCGGCGACGCGAAACATGGTCGATATGGATGCGCTGAAATCGGTCGAAATTATCCGAGGAGCAGGGGCTGCCCAATACGGCGGCGATGCGCTGGGCGGCACGGTCGGCTTTGTCACCAAAGATCCGCGCGATTACCTCGACACATTCGGCAACGATTATTATGCCGACGCCAAGCTCGGCTACAACTCGACCGACCGCAGCTTCTTGAAAACCGCAACCTTAGCCGGCGAATCGATGGGTTTCGAGAGTTTGCTGTTGTTAACGCATTCCGAAAGCCGAGAAACCGACACGAAAGGCGACAACAAAGAGCTGAATCCAAGACGGACCGCGCCAAGCCCGCAAGACAACGAAGTCTACAACGGACTCGGCAAGCTGCTCTACCGCTTCGACGAGGACAACGTACTGCGCTTGACCGGCGAGTGGATGCACAGCGAGTCCGAGCTCGACGCTTATCATGCCAGAGATCCATTGGGCATCGGTTTTCCGCCGAACACGAAAATCTTCAGCCTGATCACCGATGACAGACAAACGCGTTGGCGGATCTCATTGGATCATACGCTCGACCGTCTCGGTTTTGCGGTATTCGATAGCGCATTCTGGCGCGTATACCGGCAAAAAACTGCGGCGACACAAGAGACTTGGCAAGATCGCGACAATCCGCTGAATAAACGCCATTTAATCCACCGTATTTTCAGCTTCGATAACGACGATATCGGCGGAGAAATTCGCTTCGACAAACATTTCTCGACCGGTATTTTCGATCATGCACTGCAATACGGCGGTCAAATCAGCATGAACACGATTACGCAAAAGCGGGACGGCACAATAACCTATATCAGCGGTAGACCGCCGTTCATTCAACCGGGTACCGTTTCGAAAACCGTCGCGCCCGACACGTTTCCGGTGCGCGATTTTCCTGAAAGTATCGTGACGAAGGCGGGAGCTTATCTTCAAGACAGCATCACGTTTCTCGATCGGCGCGTAGAGTTGATTCCCGGCGTACGCATTGAGCTCTACTCTTTAAAGCCGCAAAAAGACTCGCTATACGATGCGACGTCGAAGGTGCAGCCGACTGAACTCGACGAGTACAAGATTCTGCCTAAGTTGGGCGCGTTATTTCATATCACCGATGAATTAACGATTCACGGGCAATATGCGGAAGGGTTCCGAGGCCCGAATTTTGGCGAAAGCAACGCCGGTTTCGTCAACGATCAATTCGGTTATCAAACAATCCCGAACTTCAATCTGACACCCGAAACCAGCACCGGATTCGAGATCGGTTTGCGCGGCAAAGGTGCGGCCGGAACGTTCGATCTGACTTTTTTTCGCAACGATTACAAGAATTTTTTATTTTTGGACACGGTTTGCGTGCCTTCGGCCGAGACCGGATTCTGTTTGGCCTACGGCGATACGCCAAGATTGACATTTCAGCAAATCAATAACCCTGACGATATTCGGATTCAGGGCGTCGAATTCAAAAGCCAACTTTACTTGGATTGGTTTCATGAAACTTTGGAAGGAGCGAGTTTAATAGCCAGCGGATCGTATGCAGAGGGCGTCAATCTCGAAACCGGTTCCTTGAACGACGTGTCCTTACGCGGCATCAGCCCCGCCAAAGGCGTGATCGGTCTGCGCTACGAAGAACCTTCGGGAATCTGGGGTTCTGAATTGATATTAACCTTGGTCGACGCCAAGCGTCCGAAGACCGCGCCGGACGATGCGCAATTCCTGCCCCGAGGATACGGCGTCGTCGACTTTAACGGCTACTATCGTTTCAACGATCATGTTTCGGTTAACGTCGGCGTGTTCAATTTGTTCGACAAAACCTATATCGACTGGGAAGACATCAATACGCGGGCCGGCGACCCGCATGCAACCTTCGGAGCCTACGCGAACGCCGATTTCTGGAAGCGTTATTCGCGACCGGGGCGCAACGTCGGCGCGACGTTGAAAATAGCATTTTGAGATATGGCGATGCAGTCAAGCTACCAAGACATTAAACAAAAATTGTCGTCGCTATTCGACGAATTATTCACGCATGAAGGCTATGCCGATATGCGCATCGAGATGCGCATTCTCAAACGAGGACAAAAAGAGGTGATTCTGCATTGCGGCAAACAATACCGTTATGTTGTCGATTTTCGGCCCGGTGATGACTCGCTAAATGCCGGCAAGGAAACCGGCAGTCATGCACTCGAATCCATCCGGTGCGAATCGAGGCGCTAACAAATTCTTTTCAATGGCGTCTTGCCGCCGCGCCTCCCATGTCTTCGATAGAGTTGCGGATTGACTGTTCGGGATCGAATCAAAGCGGCTTTAAAAATTTGTACCGACTCGCCCTGCGTCTTTGAGGTTAAGAAAAGGGTTTTTAACTTTCATTTACGAGGATAAAGAATGAAAACTTTATTGATATTAACTTTAAGCGCAGCATTTTTAAGCGTATCCGGCCTGGCTGCGGCCGATATACAAAACGGCCCGAATCCTTACAATCCGGGATACGGTTTCGATGCCCCGCATGCGGCATCTTGGGGCGGATGGGCGCGCGGCGATGCCGGTACGCTCTACGCCGAATGGGATACCTTCATCGATGCTTCCTATGGTACTGCAACCGACCGCACCGCAGCTCCGGACGTCGGCGAAGCCAATGTCTCCGATGCTTTTGCCGCTTGGAGTGCCGGGACTTTTGTTGCCGGCTCGGGAAACCTTTACAGTTTTTCGGTTCCTCAAAACTATAATTTCTCGGTTACCGGTAACGTCGGTATGGGACAGGTTCGAGCTGTTCTGCAATTCGAAGCTTCGGGCATACAGATGAATTATGACTCGATTAAATTAAACAATTTGGCGCCTACCTTTACCGAGAAAACGTTTTATGATGATGCCTTCCCAAGCTCTATGGGCCCAACCGATTTAGTACACTACCTGGCTATCTGGGACTTACCTGCAGAACCTGTCACATATAATTTTTCATTCAATAGTCCACCACATCAAAGCCTAACTCAGGTTGCGATCGATATTGCCGCGGCTTCTCTTTTTGATCATGATCTTGAGCCTGGGCCGACACCGGATCCCGATACAACGCCGGATTCGCCTGCATGGACCCGATTAGACCTTGCTGTCGTGGATATGCTGAACGATGTACCAAGTCTATTGGCCCAGATTGGCGAAAAAGCCTACTTGCTACCTGAAAACGCAAACAGAAGTTTTGCAGTGACCGATACTGGGATTTTATCCAGTCTAAAAGAATACGTAAGTACGATTACAGACGGTAAGCTTTATATCTTGGGTATGGAAACGACTAGAGTTTACGAGTTAAATGAAGATCATCTTGTGGAACAGTCTGAACTTGATGCCATGCCGACATCCCGGTTCGAGGCAACTGCGCTAACTACGGATCGAGGGGAGATATTTGTCTTCGGCGGCAAACAAACCCGGCCGAATGGCACAAGCAGATTGATCAATCGTCTCGAAAGCTTTAATCCCGAAACTAATGAATGGAAAAGGCATCGCAACATACCCGGTATTAATCGGCGCGAAGGCGCCGCCTTGGCCGCTGTCTCTATCGACGGCAAAGCCCACGCATATCTTCTAGGCGGCGGCGTGTTGCAAAGAAATAGACTATTCGGTGCGATTGCGGCCTACGATTTTGAGCTCAATCGCTGGGAGACGAGAGCCATGACTCCGATGCCGACGCCGAGGGCATTTCAAAGCGGTATACAGGCCCCGGTGTTGGATGGAAAAATCTATCTAATCGGCGGACGCTCCGTTAATAGCGCCGGCGGCTTGGCCAAGTCGGATAAAGTCGAAATCTATGACCCGGTGTCCAATACTTGGCAAATCGGCCCGAATTTGCCTAAAGAGATAGCCGAGCCGGTATCGTTCGCGACCGATGGAAAAATCTACGTCATCGATGCAGCTCAACAAACTGAGCAATCGGCAATAACGGCATGGGAACTGGATGGCACCTGGAAACCCTGGCTGGAAGAAGACCAAACCTGCGATTTAGATGGGGACGGACGATTCACTAATCGCGATGTCAATTTGTTTGCCCGTGCTTGTAGAGCCGGAACGGCTTACTGGAATTGCGATTTAACCGAAGACGGTGCGCCTATCGCCAGAAATATAAGGGAATATCGGCGCCAATGGAGTGATTATTGGAACCAAGCATGCCCCTAAGTGATAAAGCGAGGGTGTTATTCATGACTCAGTTAATAAAAAAAGCTGTATCGCCGTATTGGCCGGCTATGCCGGTCTATACCCATCGCAGATCAAAATTCGGCGCCGGGGTGTCCGTCAAAGGACGCCGTGAATACATCCCTGTAGGCTCTATGCCAGCTCCATGCTGGCAAAGCCTTTGCCACACACCCCGGCGCCTCCTCAGGCACTGCCGAAACTTGAAGTGCGAAAGGTATAGCTGCGGCCGATCTTTTCCAGAGATCTCTAATCCTATGTACTCGCCTACGGTTTCGATAATTCCCATGAAGCCATTTTGGGTAGTTGGACTCGAGGCGGCGACGGGAGCTTATACGCCAAATGGTACGCATTATTACCGAGGTTCCCGTTCCAGCCTTCGCCTGGCTGTTGAGTTCGAGCGTGCTGGGCTTGATCGGTTGGCGGCGCAGACAAAATGTGTCTGCGATTTTAGGCTAAACCCTATCAACCCCGCACCGGACAATTCGGCCCGGCTAGGGCCATATTTTAATCTAAAAGCGCCTAAGCGCCCGGAGGATGAAATGTATCGAATACAGACGCAACCGGCTAGCCCCGGTCCCGCCGAAATCGAGAAGGAAATTCGGCTGTACATGCACCTATATCTCACGCAACGAGTATGGTTCATATCGCAGGCGGTAGTCGAACTGATCGACGCACTGATCGGCCATCCCGACTTCGACGGAACGCCTGAACAGCGCTGCGGTTTCATACGCCTGGCAGGAGTTTGGCGCTGCATTGCATGGATAGACCGCTGTACGCAGACTCAGTCGTCCGGTTACGAAAATTCGCAAGAGGAATGATCATGTGCCAAGCAAACGATAGTCGAACGAACTCGATTTCTCCCGAGGCGTTAAAACGCCGCTGGGACGAACTACGCGAGAACAGGCCGCAATTGCGGATTAGGGAGGCCGCTTCCGCTTTGGAAGTCAGCGAGGTCGAACTCCTGGCGACCGGCTGCGGAGAAAACGCGACTCGTCTTGAGGCCGATTGGCTCAGTCTGTTGAACGGAATCCAATCCCTTGGCCCGGTGCTTGCGTTGACACGCAACGATGATGCGGTGCACGAAAAAACCGGTTTTTACCAAAGTATCCGGCTGACCGATACCGGCGGACAGATTCAGGGTGAAAACATCGACCTGTTTTTGGATTTTCGCCATTGGCATTCTGCTTTCGCCGTGACCGAACAAACTCGTCAGGGAGCTCGCGACAGTCTGCATTTTTTCGATCGCGACGGTACTGCCGTGCATAAGATTTACATGACCGAAAGCAGATGTATACCGGCCTACCGGGCCTTGATCGAACGTTACCGCTCCGAAGATCAATCCCAACGGCAATATGTCGAACCTCCGGTGCTAAACATTGATTCGGTAGCCGCCGTGGCCGGCAACGATAGGCTAGGACAGGCATGGCATGAGCGTTTGATCGCCTGTGGAGCCGTGCCTTATCAAAGCACCGAGCCGCTGCAAACCGAACGACTGCCGCCCTCGTCGTTTCGGCGTTTCATGGAAAAAGCGTCAGAAATCGGCGCCGGTTTGACCGTTTTAGTAGGCAATGCCGGCGCGCTGCAGGTTCATTCGGGCCCGATCGAGAAACTGATGATCACCGGCCCCTGGTTCAACGTGCTCGACGACGGTTTCAACCTGCATTTGAAGGAAGACGCGTTGGCGGAGCTTCGTCTGGCCGAACGGCGGGCAGGTAATACTTCGGTCAATACTCTGGAGCTTTACGATGCCGCCGGGCGTCATATCGCGATGATTCTCTTCGAGCATGCGGATTTGGGCGAATGCTTTACGACGGATGTTTGAACCTGAAAAGAGCAGTTGGCATGTAAGTATTCAGTCCCCCTCTTTGAAAAAGAGGGGCTAGGGGAGATTTTTTAAATAAATCCCCCTCAATCCCCCTTTTTCAAAGTGGGATGCCAACAATACGCCTGGATTGCGGTAATTTGCCAACGGGGTCTGAATACTTACGTTGGCATGTGTTGTAGACCGTTCGTGCTGAGCCAAGTCGAAGCATGAAGGGGCTACAACACTTTCACCGGCCTGGTGAAGCCTCAAACTATCCATCACCCTTCGACAGGGCTCTCCTGAGCGTAGACGAAGGGGTCAGGGCGAACGGTAGTTTGGGGCTCTCAACTGCTCTTTTTAGGTTGAATGTTTATCAACCCAAATTTCGCTATGCCGACCATCGTAAATTCAACAACATAACGGGCAATTCTTTTTGAAATAACTAACGAGACAATGACATGAACGATACCACAGTAGATTTTGAACAAGTCCGTGAGGACTGCAACCGCCTGACCGATTCTTTCGATTCGGTGTTGATGGCGACCGTAGGTTTGGACGGTAAGCCGGAAGCCAGTTACGCAGCCTATGTGAAATACCAAGGCGATTATTACATCTATATCAGCGAATTGGCGGCTCATACCCGCAATCTTTCGGAGAACGACAAGGTCAGTCTGTTGTTCATAGAAGATGAAGATAAAGCATCGCATTTATTCGCGCGGCAACGGGCCACGTTTCAAGGGCAGGCCGAAGAAATCGCGAGGGATAGCGAACAATTTCATTTTGTCATGGATGCGTTTCAACAGAAATTCGGGCAATTCATCGATATGCTGAAAAAATTGCAGGACTTCCATTTGTTTCGTATTCATCCGACGAAAGGATCGTTTGTACAAGGTTTTGCCCGCGCTTTCACGATCGAAGGCGAAGCCTTGGACGAATTCCGCCATGTCAACGATACCGGGCATCGGAACAGCGCACAAAGCAAGCCGGAATCGATGCCGGCGCATTGATTTCGGATATCGTGATAAAAACCTCCTGGAGCTATGAGCTTTGTTGAGGGTTCGGTAACTCGCTTGACAGGACGCCGTAAATACGTCCGTGTAGGCTTGACGGCGGCGACTGATTGCCAAGGATGGCATGAATGCGGATTTTGCATTACGCCATGGGTGGCGTGTATTAGGACAATGCAGGAGCAAAAATCTGCAAACGACAAGGATGGCGTGAATGCAGATTTTGCAGGAGCAAAAATCTGCCCTGCCGCCGACACCTGTCAATCGAGCAACCGAACCCTCTATCAAATAGGGAAGTTATTTAAGACCAAACCTTTCAAGGTCAGTAACACAACATGCATAAAAACAAACTATTCAAGATCGTCCGTACCGTCATGTGTTGCGTCGTGTTCGTAACTGCAGGCGCTTCGGCAAGCGAGCCGCGTATCGTTGCGGTCGGCGGCGCATTGACCGAAATTGTCTATGCACTCGGTGCGGAAAACCTGTTGGCCGGCGTCGACACAACCAGTCAATGGCCTGAAGCTGCGAAAGCATTACCGCAGGTAGGCTATATGCGCAATCTTTCGGCAGAAGGCATTTTGTCGCTAATGCCGACTCTATTGTTGACGACGCAAAGTTCGGGGCCGCAAACGGTTATCGAGCAGATCCGACAAGCCGGTGTGGAAATCAAAACCGTTAACGAAGACAATTCGGCGGACGGCGTGGTGTCCAAAATTCGAGCCGTCGCCGAATGGTTGAATGCGACCGAACAGGGCGAGCGCTTGGCGAAACAGGTACAGGAAGATTTCGATCGACTCGATCGATTCACGTCCGGGATTGCGAAACGTCCGAAAGTATTGTTTGTGCTGGCTATATCGCGCGGCGCTCCGATCGTCTCGGGTGAGGGAACGCCTGCCGATGCGATGATCCGTATCGCCGGCGGCGACAATGCTTTGAAAGGTTTCGAAGGCTTTAAGCCGGCAAGTAGCGAAGCTTTGATCGAAGCAGCGCCGGATGTGATCGTGTTGACCGATATGGCAGCGAATGCGATCGGCGGCATCGAGCGCTTGTTCGACATGCCCGGTTTCGGTGCGACACCGGCCGGCAAGCTAGGCAAAGCGGTAACGATGGATGCCCTGTATTTGTTGGGATTCGGCCCGAGATCCGGTCAAGCCGCGTTGGATTTAGCGACGCGCCTGCGCACCGTCGATACCGTGGCGTCTGAATGATGAAAGCGGCGTTTGCAATGTCTGGCGAAACGAAACGTTATGCAGTTCTGAGCGGTTTGACGCTGCTGCTGTTTGTAACGGCCGTCGTATCGCTCGGGATCGGCGCCTATTCGATTTCACCGGGGCAAGTACTCGCCATTCTGAGCGAGGTTTTCGGTCTGCAACTGCCCTGGTCGTTCGATGACGGCCATCGCGCCGTATTGGAATCGATACGCGGTCCGCGTATCGCACTCGGCGTGTTGATTGGCGCGACGCTGGCCGTCTCGGGAGCGGCAATGCAGGGCTTGTTCCGTAACCCGCTTGCCGACCCGGCATTGATCGGCGTATCGAGCGGCGCGGCATTGGCAGCGGTCGCTGCGATCGTGCTCGAAACCAGCCTGCTGCGGAACGTGGCGCAAATACTCGGTTATTATTATCTGCCTGCAGCGGCTTTTTCAGGCGGATTCGCGGTGACTTGGTTGGTCTACCGTTTCGCCGGTTCCGGCGGCCGTCTCGATATCGCTTCGCTGCTGCTGGCCGGAATCGCCGTCAACGCATTGGCAGGTTCCTTAACGGGGTTGTTGACTTCGATCGCAGACGATCAGCAATTGCGTACCTTAACATTTTGGAGCATGGGCAGTCTCGGCGGCGCTAACTGGAGTCAAGTCGCCGCCGGCTTGCCGTTTTTTTTGCTGAACTTGTTGCTGCTCCCGTATTTTTCAAGCGCTTTGAATGCGCTATTACTCGGCGAGGCGGAAGCCGGCCATCTCGGATTTTCGGTCGAAACCGTCAAAACCGCAGTGATCGTTTTGGTTGCACTCGGTGTGGGCTGTTGCGTCGCATTGGGCGGCATCATCGGTTTCATAGGGCTGGTCGTACCGCATTTGCTGCGGCTCAGGCTCGGTCCGGACCATCGCATTATACTGCCGGGTTCGGCTTTGCTCGGCGCCAGTCTATTGTTGGCATCGGACGGTCTGGCACGTAGCTTGGCCGTACCTGCCGAAATACCGATCGGGATCGTCACCGGCGTTTTGGGCAGTCCGTTCTTTTTGTGGTTACTGTATCGGCAACGGATGCTAGGAGGCTGAATGCTGGAGGCGCGTAAGATAGTTGTCGGCATCGGCGGCAAGCGTTTGTTGAACGATATCACGCTGTGCGTTAAGCCCGGCGAAGTACTCGCGGTCGTTGGGCCGAACGGCGCAGGCAAGTCGACATTGCTGAAAACAATGTGCGGCGATTTGAAACCGCGGCACGGTTTTATTACCATGAACGGCACCGAGCTCGACGATTGGCCGATAGCCGAACTGGCCCGTGTGCGCGGCGTGCTGCCGCAAAACTCGACGCTATCGTTTCCGTTCACGGTACTCGAGGTCGTAGCGATGGGGCGCTGCCCGCATCGGCGTAACGGCGATCCGGCGCACGACAATGCTATCATTCGGCAAGCAATGGCATTGACCGATACCGAAATGTTCGTCGATAGAATTTATACTACGCTATCGGGCGGCGAGCGTCAGCGCGTACAATTGGCGAGAGTTTTGACGCAGATATGGGAACCGGTCGGTGATCTGCCTCGCTATTTATTGCTCGACGAGCCGACATCGGCGCTCGATCTTGCGCATCAGCATAGCGTGTTGGCGATCGCCAGACGATTCGCCGACCGTTTTCAGGCCGGCGTTCTGGCGATTCTGCACGATTTGAATTTGGCTGCACTCTATGCCGACCGTATTGCGGTTCTGCATTCGGGTCGCTTGATGGCATTCGACAGTCCGGACCGGGTTTTAGATGCCGATTTGATCATGGAAATTTTCGGCTATCCGGTAACGATAGCCGTTCACCCTACTAAAACGAATTGTCCGCTGGTGATTCCGCATTTGTTGCAAAATGCCGAATGAATACAGACACCTGCCTAACAGTCGAATTGCGAATACAGAACGACAAATTACAAGCGAGTCATCTTATCCCGATTCCTTTTCCGGTAAATAAAAATCCCTGTGACTACAATGCCAGCGGTTAAAATCAGCATCAAAATGGGATGTTGATAAAACAAATCAAAAAAAGCGCCTACGCCTTGCGATGAGCCGCGATAGTAAGGTCCCATAAGTTCCTCCTCGGTTGAATATGAATTTTAAGAGCATACCTTCAGAATGTGCTTTGTCTATTCCTTTTATACCGCACATTACCGAACCCGAAGACAGGTCCCCACCACCCAGGTGCGCGATGCTCACCCTGCACCTGGCGTTTTCTAGCCTATGGTCACCAACAGTTTCTAGAATATTTTGAGATTAAAAAGTGTGAACACAAAAACTATCCCCTTTGCTAGTCAAATTTCGGCGTCGGGGTGCCCGTCAAAGGACGCCGTGAATACGTCCATGTAGGCTCTATGCCAGCATCCATGCTGGCAAAGCCTTTGCCGAGCACCCCGGCGCCTCCATACGCTAATGCCGAAATTTGAAGTGCGAAAGGTATACATAAGTCAAAAATTACCCTTTTGCAATCTTAACCAATGAGACCTCGATACCCTTTATTGTCACTTAAAACCCTCGGATATCCCGCACTTAACGCTCACTGCCATTAAGTTAAGCCATCACAGAATTAAGTAATGCTTGTATCCAGGATCTACTTTGCCTCAAAAGCTTGCCATCCATGGCACTGGATTCCGCCAGTCCATGGCGGAATGACGGGCTTCCCTTAACTTAATGGCAGTGACACCTAACGCTAGGTGATCCTACAATTTATGTATAACGATGAGAGATGGAGCTTGGGTAACAGCATATTTTAGTTTTTGCGACTACGATTGCCCCCTGCTCGGACACTTGGCTTCGGCAAGCTGAAGCATCTTGCTAATCAGGACAACCCATGCTTTAGCCGAATGACCAACGCAGCTAGGCTTTCGGTAATGTCACGCCGGTTTGGCCTTGATATTTACCGCCTCGGTCCGCGTAAGACGTTTCACAGACCTCGTCGCCGCCTAAAAATAGCATTTGCGCGACACCTTCATTCGCGTAGATTTTGGCCGGCAACGGTGTGGTATTTGAAAACTCCAAGGTTACATGGCCTTCCCATTCGGGCTCGAGCGGCGTGACGTTGACGATAATGCCGCAGCGCGCATAAGTCGATTTGCCAAGACAGATCGTCAGTACATCTCGCGGAATGCGGAAGAATTCGACAGTGCGTGCCAATGCGAACGAATTCGGTGGAATAATACAGACATCGGATTTAACGTCGACGAAACTCGCTTCGCTAAAATCCTTCGGATCGACGATTGCCGAATTAATGTTCGTGAAAATTTTAAATTCGTCCGAGCAGCGAACGTCGTATCCGTAACTCGAGGTGCCGTACGAAATCACTCGGCCTTTTTCCGTCTCCCTAACCTGCGTTGCGGCGAACGGCTCGATCATGCCGTGTTGTTCCGCCATCCGGCGTATCCACTTATCCGATTTGATGCTCATTGAATTCTTGTCCTAATTAATTGAAATCCGGTTTTTTTTACCATAGAAGCAAGCCATTATAAAACAATAAGGATTTCCTGTTTCAACAGCAATTCCCAGTTTGAGGAGTTTCGCCGATTTTAGGGTCTGGGGTGTGCCTGTCGAGGAACGCCGTAAACCCATCCATGGGGGCTTGGCGGCAGCTCGAACGCCAAGGATGGCCTGTAGTAGGGCAATGCAGGGCAGAAAAATGCTCCTGCATTTTCTGCATTCATTACATCCATGTAACTCAGCAATTGCCGAGGAGCAAAAATCTGGCCTGCTGCCGACATCCTCGCCAAGCATACCCCACACCCTTTTTGATCTCCAAATTGGGAATTGCTGCTGTTTCAATATCTCGTTTGCAAAGTCCGTCCGCGCGAATTTAGGTATTCTGAATCACGATATTCGGAAATTTAGTGCTGAAATCTTTGGCTTTCAAGGCCAGTTTTGCGGCCATTTTTCGCGCAATTTCACGGTAAATTTCAGCCGAGCGACCGTCGGGATCGGAGACGACCGTCGGACGGCCCGAATCGGCATTTAGCCTGATGTCTTTATCTAACGGTAACGCACCCAATAGCGGTACCTGGTTTTTTTCAGCCATCGCCGCGCCGCCGCCGCTACCGAAAATCGCTTCTTCATGACCGCACTGGCTACAAATATGCACGCTCATATTTTCGACGATGCCCAACACCGGTACGTTGACCTTTTCGAACATCGCTAAACCGCGTTGCGCATCGAGAAGCGCGATATCTTGCGGCGTCGTGACGATAACCGCACCGCTAACCGGTATTTGTTGCGACAGCGTTAATTGAATGTCCCCTGTGCCGGGCGGTAGATCCACTATCAAATAATCGAGATCGGTCCAACGCGTTTCCTTGAGCAATTGCTGTAACGCGCCGGTTACCATAGGGCCGCGCCAAATCATCGGCTGACTAGTGTCGACCAAATAGCCGATCGAATTGGTTTGTAAACCGAACGACATCTTCGGCAGCATGGTTTTGCCGTCTTCGCTTTCCGGAAAACCGGATTGTCCGAGCATCGTCGGAATGCTCGGCCCATAGATGTCGGCATCCAGAATACCGACCTTAGCGCCTTCCGCCGCCAAGGCCAGGGCTAAATTAACCGCCGTTGTCGATTTGCCGACGCCCCCTTTGCCGGATGCGACTGCGATGATGTTTTTGATGCCCGGCAGCGGATTCAAGCCTTGCTGTACCGCATGCGACAAAATATTGATAGTAATATCGATCGTCACGGTACCGATGCCATCCAGCGTCTTTAAATGCTCCAATACAGCTAACTTATACTCATCGAGATGTTTTTTGGCTGGATAGCCTAATTCCAGTTTTATCGAGACATCTGCACCGTCAACGTTGATCGATTTAATCGATTTAGCCGAAACCAAATCGGTTTCAACATTGGGGTCGATAAACGTCTTCAATCGATTTTGGATGTCTGCTTGGGTAATTTGTGCCATGAGTGCTCCGGGGTAAGGAAGTGTTGAATTAATAACCAACTAAAATACTAAGGATTGGTATTGTACAATCTGAAACCATTATTGACCACTGAACACGCTATTTCAAAACTTAGCGGTCGTTATCCCACGCTTGCGAAAATTGCTTTAGCGAACTATTTTTTTAATATCTTGATGTCATATCGCTCATTTTCCAGGTTGTTGAAATGGTCAAACGAATTTTTATTGTTGTCTTAGCGGTGTTGACGATGACGGCTTATTCTAACGAGAATTTGAAACAAAAGGCTCATACTGCTTTAAGTGACTTTTTTCAATTAAACGGGAAGTCGCTAAGTTTTGATGGGACTTATGTCGATACGCCGGCCGAATTTGGTCGAACATGTCGCATAAGCATTGATTTTACAATTCCGGGCCGGGAATATTTAACGATTAGCGGAGAATATACCGCAGTCGGCACATTGGGGGACGGCATTTATTTCGATGCCGCACCCGAAACTTTTACCCGAGTCGAGTTGCTTAACGGCAAGCTGATCGTGGAACAAAAATTTAGCGATAGTTTCGTCACCGGTTCCGAATACCTGTTGCAGGCAACTCAGCATTTCGGTCAACTTGAAATCAAATTAAAGCAAATGAATCGGTTTTTATTTTTTACCGATACCGTGGAAAAACGCTGTATTGCAAAACTTTAAAGGAGAGCTTCCATGGCTGTAGACCCGAAAAAACCGCGTACCGTTTTGATCATTCATGGCGTTCAGACCGGCGACGATAGCGATTTGAATCAAGATCGACTCATCGAACAGTTACTAAAAAGTCGTCTGGGCAATATGCCGCTTCAATTCAAGACCGATCTTTATCGTTATGAAAATTTAAACAATCAAGCGCAAAGCAAATATGGGAAATTAATCAAACTCATTGCCGCCAATCCGATAGGCGAAGTTTTGGCCGGCAATGCCCTCGATCTCATCGGCGATGTCGTCACCGCGCGCCTCGACACCAGCACCGCAGCACAAATTAGGCAAGGCTTCAAGAATAAGATTCTCGAGATTTTTACCGGAGGCAGTCCTTGCTATGTTGTCGCTCACAGTTTAGGTTCGATCTATGCCTTTGATGTGATCAACGAGTTGATCAAGGATAACCATTACTTCGACAGAAATTCGCGCCGAACCTGGCCGGTACAGGGATTAATCACGCTCGGTTCGCCGATAGGGTTGTCGATGTTCAAGAAAAGGCGTCAGAAAGTCCAATCTCTTGGCGAGGGAACCAAGATGTTCCGCTGGCTCAATTATTGGGACCGGACCGATCCGGTCGTATCCGGAAAACTGTTCGGCCAAACGCTAAACGGCTTCGAGATCGCCGAAAAATACCGCACCGAATCGCCGGACTTAGGTTGGGTCATCCGCGACCGGCCGGTCGATACCGGAAAAGCCTGGCTCATGGCACATGTGGCATATTGGGAAAACCCGATGGTCGGCGATGGCTTGTTCGATTTAGTCACTAACTAAGGATTTCGTGATAAATAACGTCCTGGAACTATACGCTTTGTTGAGGGTACGGTAACTCGCTTGGCAGGACGCCGTGAATACGTCCTTGTAGGCTTGACGGCGGCGACTAATTGCCATGGATGGCATGAATGCAGATTTTGTATTACGCCATGGATGGCGTGTATTAGAGCAATGCAGGGCAGAAAAATGCTCCTGCATTTTCTGCATTCATTACATCCATGTAACTCAGCAATTGCCGAGGAGCAAAAATCTGCAAACGCCATGGATGGCGTGAATGCAGATTTTGCAGGAGCAAAAATCTGCCCTGCCGCCGACACCTGCCAATCGAGCAACCGAACCCTCCGTAAAATAAGGAAGTTATTTGCGACCAAACCCTAAGCGGAACAGAAAACATGAAAAAACTTTTTACTTCGATTTATTTATTAGTCCTGCTCAACGGTTGTACGCTTTCGATGTATACAGCTGAACTGGATGCGTTGAATTCCGACGGCGAGCCGCGAAAAGCCCTGCTGTATTGGTCGAAAACCGACCGGTTGATCGGCACCTCGAAAGCCGGTCCGGTCATCTTGATGACCGAATGCAGCACACGCAGGTTGAGCTTCGATGAAACCGAGGCGCGAATTATTTACCGAGGCGAGCCGGGACGAGACCGGATTGCCGGACAAAACGAAACAATCGAGGACGGGACGGTTTGCGCGAAAATAGAAACGCAGTTGAAACTCACCGAATTGCAAGCCGGCGAGTTAATGCTGACAATGCTTTGCGAAGCCGTGTATGACGAATTCAGTATACAAGAGGGGTTATATACGCCCGCTTATCTTAAGGCCCGCGAAGCGCCGTACCTTTTCGACGTTCAAGAAAATACGAGTTGGAGCTTGTTCGGGGAAACCCCGAAAGCACCGGAGCCGCCGGAGTGCAAGTGAGCAATACGTTCGGGGCGAGTTGTATAAACCAGTCCCATGAGTTAAAGACTGTGAAGTATTCAATCTTACGAAATATACCCATCGCACTTCAAATTTCGGCATTGATGCGTGGAGGTGCCGGGGTGTTCGGCAAAGGCTTTGACAGCTGGGATGCTGTCACAGAGCCTACATGGACGTATTCACGGCGTCCTTTGACGGATACTCCGGCGCCGAAATTTGACCAGCAAAGGGTATAACCATGAAACGCATGAAGTGACATGAACAATTAGTTTATTGCAGTTATAGTCTTTTTCTTCATGTCCTTCATGGTGAATAAATTTTTTAATGATGTATTTGCCAGCACTTTTAAATCCTCGTTAGCTAGTCAATTGGTCGGCCATTGCGGCAATGTCGTCAAGCGAAGCACTGAGTTCGGCGAGTTTTTGATGAACCGCATCCGAATTCAAATTCAATACTGCGAATTCCTCTTCGCTGTAAATTTGATTTTGCCCGTCGCCGATACCTAAGGTTCCCAATAAGCAATCGCTTAAATACACCAATAAATTAAGAGGGTAATTGTCGCCGCGGTAATGAGGGTTATGGTGATGATAAACGACATCGACAATCGGTTTCGGCATCGACCAGCTGCGCATGAGCCAAGCGCCTAGCAAAGTATGGTCGACGCCGAAGGCAAACCGCTCGATGTTGTAAACGCTTAGTGTGGCATTGGCATCGATGATTCTCGATAAATAAGCAAACTCTTCCGGAAACTCGTGCCCGAGCAATGGAAAGCCGATGTTGTGCAGCAACGAGGCTAAAAACAACGTTTGACGGTCCGGTCTTTCTTCGGCCGGCATCATTTCGCCGAGTGTCAATGTCAGGCGGGAACCGGCAATGGCTTGAATCCATAACATTCGAGTGCCGACCTTCCCGATTTTCGGCGCTTTAAGCGGCGATAACGCGCTAAGGCCCAGAGCCAAATTCATCACAAAATCATAGCCTAATACACGGGCTATCGACTCTTGTATCGATACGAGCTTGCCCCGGTAGCCGTAAAGGGCCGAACCGGCCCAGCGAATCACTTGCGAGCTCAGAATGGGATCCATTTCGATGATTGCCGCCAATTTTTTAACATCCGCTAACGGATCCGACGCCAATTCAATAATTTGCCGAGCGATACCCGGCAAGGGTGGTAGCGCCTTGATGCGATTGATTTCTTCACGCAAGTCTACCGGATGCGAAAAATTATCCAAGCCTGGATCGATAGTGTTGATAGTCCAACTACTCAGTGATGATTCCATTGTCAACTCTATTAATTGATATTGAGGCGATTTAATTTGCGGTATAAAGTTCTTTCGCTGATATTCATTTCAGAAGCAATCAGCTTACGGTTGCCTTGATATTTTTTGATCAAGGACCGAATGAACTCGGCTTCGATAGTATCCAAAGGGTTTATGTTTGATGCCCCAGTGTCCTCAATTACCGCTCCTTGTCCGCGTCTTTCTATCATACCGGGTTTTAATGTAGCGCCTTGACGCCGCATGATGGAAATATCCAGTTCATCGATAGTGTGGTTTTTGCAAAGGCATGTTGCCAGCTGCAGGCAATTTTTCAGTTCGCGTATATTGCCGGGCCATTTGTGCTGCATTAATTTTTGCATGGCGGCTTTGGTCGTACTATATACACAGCAGTCGCGTTGCCCGAAAGACTTAAGAAAATGTCCTACCAGTGCCGGCATATCCTCTATCCGGTCTCTCAAAGCCGGTATTTCCAACGGAAAAACCGACAATCGGTAAAACAAATCTTCCCGGAACAGTCCGTTTCTCACCATTTCTCCAAGGTTTCTGTGTGTGGCCGTCACGACTCGAACCGTCGATGTCAACGATGTGGTACCGCCTACCCGCCTAAATTGGCCGCTTTCTAATGCTCTTAATAACTTAGGTTGTAAAGAGACCGGCAATTCGCCGACCTCATCAAGAAACAAAGTGCCTCCGTCCGCTAGTTCGAACAATCCTTTTTTGGCGGATGCTGCCCCGGTAAAGGAGCCCTTTTCATGGCCGAACAGTTCGCTTTCGAACAAGTCTTCTCCGAGTACCGTGCAATCGACGATGACAAATTCTCCATAGGCATTTTGCGATTGCCGATGAATAAATTCGGCGGCGAGCTCTTTGCCGGTTCCGGTTTCGCCGTTTAACATGACCGGTACATTCGATTGAGCGGCCTTTTGCAAGTTAGATTTCAGATTTATGAAAGCAGAAGACGTGCCAACCATCTTCGGGCTTTTATCCTGAGGTTCCGACGCACCGGCGGTAAGTACCGACTCCCCCAGATAAAGCGTGCCGTCGGTATCGAGTAAAGGATAGCCCCGAACTTTCAATAAATACTCGCGCTCGTCCAAGGTATCGCTGAATAAACCCGCATAAGGCTCAAGCGTTTGAAAAAAACGTCGATGCCGGCAATCGCCCGGATTATTGCAGCACGCATTACCCAAAATACTTTCTCTGGTCTGCCCGAAATGATTTTCCCAAGCGCGATTAACGCCGACGATTTGTTGAGCTGCATTGACAATAATAAAAGGCAGGTCGTGGGTTTCGAGCAGCGAATTCAGCGTGAACGAGTTTATTTGCATAGTTCCAATCAGCAAGTTATATCCGAAAACCAAATTTCAGGTAAGTATTCAGTCCCCCTCTTTGAAAAAGAGGGGTTAGGGGAGATTTTTTAAATAAATCCCCCTCAATCCCCCTTTTTCAAAGGGGGAGGCCAACAATTACGCCTGAATTGCGGTAATTTGCCAACGGGGTCTGAATACTTACAAGTTCAGCGCCACTTGTCAGTATTTCGATTTAGTGACGTGTCAGCCCTGACAGTCAACATGACATTGTTGTCAGGCCCGGAAAGCATTCTAACTGATTAATTCATTATTAATAGAATTTCGGTTTTAATCAAAAAAAGAACCGTTGCTTGCCGTATGAGGCGGTTCGGTTCTTAGAAGGCATTGGCTTGGTTATGTTCATTGATGCAGTAAGCAGGAATAGGGACTTAAGAGAGTTGGCTTGAAAAATGCTGTTGATTAAATAGCAGTTACTTTTTTGAAACTTAATTGAATTATAGGATCAACAATGAACGCAAAATCAATATTGCTATATTCCATCTTGGCCCTCCTGTTTAAAGCGTTGACGTCAACGGCTCCCGGACCTTCTTTATTTATTCTGTTGAGTTTTGCATTGATTACATTCGGCTTCATGAGAAAAAGCCGGTCATAGCGAAGACTAGAAGCGCAACGGCACTGAATGATTAATTGCACTTTTGATCAGGCATAAACGTTCAGCCTAAATTCGGCAGTTTAATCATGAAGCTCATGAAGTTAATGAAGTATTTCAAAAGATTACCTAAGCATTGCAGCTAACCTTTCGGGCGAGCGAAAGTTGCACACAAACAAATGACAAGGTAATTAACTTCTTATTCTTCATGATCTTCATGGTGAAATTCTTTTTCTAGATTCAGACCAGCATTATCAAATTTTGTTGTTCATTATTGCCCTCTTTTTTAATTTCTTTAGGAATGCAACATGAGACTTTGTGAGCCTGTTTTACTGTGGATATGTATATTTTTACTGGGGGTGCCGTTAAATTCGACGGCAGCGATAATTGCTTGCAATGCGAATGACGCAATGGCTAACGGCTTCTATGCCAATGCTTGTGTCGGCGATGACAATATTAAACCCAAAGATGAACAAGCTTTTGTAATCGATAACTTTCAAGATGACGGAGATGCATTTTCCTTTATCGGTAAATTCAATGATGGCGAGGGTTTTGAGTCAAGCGACTCTGATATTGGCGGCTTCACATTAAGCGTATCGAAATTATCAGATCCCAATACAGGAGATTACTTTTTTTCTTATGCGCTGCTTGCACCGGAAGATTGGCTGGGAAAATTTGTCGATTGGACTTTGCTTGTTAAGCAGGCAAACAATAGTGTCATTGCTTATTTGTTCAGCGGTATCACACTTGGTATTGATGGTGGATTCAATAGCCGCTGGACAAACCCTCGCGAAAAGATCGTCAATGATTACTCTCATGTATCCGGCTTTATCCGGCTTGCCGAAGACCGCGGCATCAGTACACTAGCATCGACGGTGCCGGAGCCTAGTTTAACGCTGCTTTTCAGTATCGGATTGTTGGGTTTAGGAGCTAGATCGCAGATAAAACGGAAACACCTATTCGGCATGTGATACGCGAGAGTCGCCGGGGATATTCAGCGATAGAATGTCGGCAGTGCCATAGATTTTGTAGGGCCAAAAGCCTGCACTGCCGAAGGCGCAATTCAATTGAGCAACCGAATTTTGATATACGATGAGTATAACCAAATCCTTAGCTTTATTCCGGCCCCTCTTCTTTATCTTCCTCATGCGCCATATCGGAGATTTCCTTAAGTCTCGAAATGGCCTTGAAGTTAATACTATTTTCCGGATAGTTGCCTTCCGAATCCATGGAGCCGGCTTCTTGGCCGGTTAATAATTCTAGTGCTTCATCGACGGTCGAGACCGCATAGACGGCAAATTGTCCCGCTTCAACCGCATCGATAACATCCTTCATCAGCATGAGATTACGTTTATTCGCCGCAGGAATGATCACGCCTTGTTGACCGGTTAAGCCACGCGCTTTGCATAGTCTAAAAAAGCCTTCGATTTTTTCATTGACGCCGCCGATGGCTTGCACTTCGCCGTATTGATTGATCGATCCGGTCACGGCAAAACCTTGCTTGATCGGCGTTCGTGTCAGCGCCGATATCAAACAACATAATTCGGCCAAGGATGCGCTGTCGCCGTCGATATAACCGTAGGATTGTTCGACTGCGATGCTGGCAGAAATGGCAAACGGAAATTGTTGTGCGTAACAATGCCCGAGATAGCCGGTCAATATCATCACGCCTTTCGAATGAAGGGCTTGACCGAGTTCGGCTTCGCGTTCGATATCGACGATGCCACGGGAACCGGGGTAAACCGTCGCGGTGATACGCGCCGGCGCGCCAAAACTGCTGCCGCCGATTTCCAGAACAGTCAAGCCGTTTGCCTTACCGATTGCGGTGCCGTCGGTATCGATCAAAATCGTACCGTCGAGCATTTCGTCGAGAATTTCCTCGGATAGCCTACCGTTTCGTTGTTCGCGCGCGGAAAGGGCCTGCTCGATATGGGCTTGGTCGATGAATTCTGCGGCGTTACGCGCGCACAAGAGGTTTGCTTCGCCGATGATTTCGAGGGAATCGTTAATATGCGCCGATAAACGGTGCTGGTTTTCGGAAAGCCTGCAGCTATGCTCGATGAGGCGGGCAATAGCGGCCGAAGTCAATGTTTTGGAGCCGGTGTCGCGCGCATGTCTTATCATCAGTTGCGCAAAATTTTGCATCGAATCCGGATTCAGCAAAATGCGGTGATCGAAATCGGCCAGCACTCTGAACATTTCGTTAAATTCGTCGTCCAGTTCATGCAATAGGTAATAAATATCCCGCGAGCCGACTAAAACTACTTTGATGTTGAGTGGGATAACTTCCGGCTTTAACGTCATTGTATTGATGCCGAGCTCCGAATAAGGCGACTCGATTTCGATACGACCGGACTTCAGCGCGCGCTTTAAACCTTCCCAGACGAAAGGATAAGTGAGCAGTTTTTCGGCGTCGAGTATCAAATAACCGCCATTTGCGTGATGTAGCGAGCCCGGGCAGATTCGTCGGTAGTTGGTGACCAGGGTGCCTTGATCGCTGATATATTCGATGCGCCCGAATAAATTCGGATAAATCGGATGCGGGTCGTAAACGACCGGCGCACCGCATTCGGTTTTATAATCGACCAAGACGTTAGGAGCGTACTGCTCTTTCAGCAAAAGGCGCTTACTGATCTGATCGCGGCTATCGAGTCCAGGATTCGCAGCCAATACGTCGACGATGGTTTGACTCAGGTTTTTTTTGATTTCGTCTAAATAGGTGATGGCATCGTCGATGTTTTGATAGTCTTCGATCAACGCCTCGAAAAGCGGTTCGATGGCTTGATTAATCGTCGCATCGTCCAATTGCTTAAGTTGTTCGACAAGCGAACGCCGCCATTGCGGCAGTTCCAGCAAGACATCGCCTAGATAGTTTTCGAGCTCCTCGGTATGACGGTGAAACGCTTCGCGCTCGACTTGCGGTAATTGTATGAATTGCTCGTCTTCCAATAACTTGTCGTCCTTAACGGGCACGAAAGTGATCGTTTCACTCTCGCGATAGAGCGCGACATTCAAGGATTCCGCTTTTTCCTCGACTTGATGAATCGCCATGTTGTAGCGTTGATTAAAGCCGCGTTCGATCGCGGCTTTTTTTTGCTGATAGGTCGGACTTTCAAAAACGGCCGGAAAAGTAGCCAGCAAATTGTCGATCAATTCATCGATATCGGCGCAGAACTTCTGCCCGTATCCTGCCGGCAATTCGATCGAGACCGGTTCGCGCGGATTATCGAAATTATCGACATAAGCATAACTTGGCGGCGTCGGTTGATTTGGAGCCGATTGTTCAAGCTGTTGGGTAATCATTGACAGGCGCCCTGTGCCCGGTTCGCCCATGACATAAATGTTGTAGCCGGGATTTTGCATCGCGACGCCGAATTCCAATGCCGATCGGGCACGGGCTTGACCTAATATGGACGTTTGTTCGATGGCTGTTGCCAGGAGGATATCAAGGTTTTTCGGATTGACGGTTAATTTCAAGGCTTCCGGCGGAAGCGGCTGGTAGTCAGGCATGATAAATAATAGATGACGCTAATGTAATGGTGAGTAGCTAATCGTTCGAAAGCAGGGGGCGCTATTATACCCGTAGATCAAAATTCGGCAGTCCCTACACAGTTGCGCGCGCGCCATTTAACTTTGATTGTCATCGAACTGCTCGACCATTAGATCGAGATCTTTACTGAGTTTCGAAAGATTATGGCCGGCTTGACTGGCTATGGTTGCGTGTCCGGAAGTTTCTTTCGACAAGCGATCGATGGCTTCGATGTTTCGAGCGATTTCTTCTGAAACGATGTGTTGCTCCTCGGCGGCACTGGCGATTTGTAAAATCATATCGCTAATCGTGCTGACCGATTGCGTGGTTTCGGTCAATAATCTGGCCGAATTTTCTCCGTGTTTGACGCCATCGGCTGCTTTGATTCGTACCTTGCTCATTTCATCGACGGCATTTTTGGCGCCTAGTTGCAAGACCTCGATCATTTTATTGATTTCTTCAGTCGATTTTTGCGTGCGTCCGGCTAGGGTTCTAACTTCATCGGCAACGACTGCGAAACCGCGGCCTTGCTCGCCGGCTCGGGCTGCTTCGATTGCGGCATTCAGCGCCAACAAATTAGTTTGTTCGGCAATGCTTTGAATGACCTCCAAAACGCCGCCGATATCCTTGCTGTATTGAGCAAGATTTAAGATCGCCGATTCGGCGCTGTCGACCTCGGAAGACAAAGCGCCGATTAAAGTTACTGTATCGCCGACCCGCTGCATCGTTTGTTGAGAGATTTTATCGGCGTCTGCTGCAGCCTTTGCGGCATTACTGGCGCTTTGTGCAACTTCATTGATCGTCGCGGTCATTTGATGCATTGCCGTGGCGACTTGTTCGGTTTCCAGCAATTGCCGCGCCATGGCATGGCTGACTTGTTTGATTTCCCGCTCAGTGGCCTCGGCTTGTTGTGTAAGCGTCTCGGTCGCTTGTATTAAACGGCGTACGATTGTCCTGGATTTTGCTTTAAGAAGTTTGACGGCGAGTAACAGCTGTCCGGGTTCGGCCCCATCGTTAGTGTAAATTTGTTGCATGACCGGATTGTCGATAACCGAGCGCGCTTCGGACGCGGCATCGTTTAGCGGACGTACCAGCGCCGATATCAGGCCGAACGAAAATATCAGCGATATCGTCCAGGAAATCGCGGCAGGGGTCAGTTCGATATTTCCGAGAATATAGAGTCCTGCAAAAATTAGCGTTTGTAGCAACGAGAGCCCGATCAATAATTTGGGTCCCAGTTTCATACGGTCAAGCAAGGTGTTGATACTTTTTTCCGACGCTAGTTTCGGGTAGATTTTCTTTGCCTGCTCGATCGTTTCCGGCTCGGGCTTTACCCGAACCGATTCGAAACCGATGACTTTCCCCTTGTCGAAGCGTGGCGTTACAAAGGCGTCGACCCAGTAATAATCGCCATTTTTACAGCGATTCTTGACGATGCCCATCCACGGCTTGCCTTTCTGAATACTATTCCATAAGTCGGCAAACGCTGCTTCCGGCATTTCCGGATGGCGAACGATGTTATGAGGTTGCCCAAGCAGCTCTTGCTCATTGAAACCGCTTATTTTTAAGAAGTCCTGATTGATATATGTGATCTTTCCTTTAGGATCGGTTGCCGAAGTGATTGTGGCGGTACTGGGATAGTTGACTTCGTTTTGGGTAATGGGAAAGTTTTTTCTCATGGTTTGACCTAATTGGGGGAGCACAAGATTCGCTGAGGACAAGCGAATTTAATCGGTTTATTTGCCATGTTCAGTCATAACGAGACCGTTGAACCTAAAAAGAGCAGTTGACATGTGTTGTAGACCGTTCGTGCTGAGCCGAGTCGAAGCATGAAGGGTCTACAACACTTTCACCGGCTTGGTGTGAAGCCTCAAACTACCGTTCGCCCTTCGATAGGACTCTCCTGAGCGTAGCCGAAGGGCTTAGGACGAATGGTATTACTGCTCTTTTTAGGTTGAAAGACTTCATGCGCTTCATGGATAAACTGCCGAATTTAGGATGATTCGAATAAACTTGGCGCCCTGTCCGTCTTGATAACAAAAATCCCAGTATTATTTCATAAATACATCAAAACCCGATTATTTGTTTCAGCGTTGTCACATAAATGTAAAATTCCGCGCTTATCATGCAAGCTGAATTGAGATGAGAGCAAAAAGCATGATATTTAACGAATTGGACGAAGTCTGCATCAGTTTTTATCCGGGTTTGAGTTCGGATTATTTAAGTACCTTGGGCGATGAGAAAAACGGTTCCGAGGCGGATAAGAGCGAAAAGGCATATTGGTCATACCGCTCGGAACTGGACGAGCATGAAATCGCTTTAGTCGACTGAAGTCAAGGCCGGATAATCGGTATAACCTTTTTCATCGCCGCCGTAAAAGGTATCGGGGTCGGGCTTGTTGAGAGACGCATTTAGGCGAAAGCGTTCGGTCAAGTCAGGATTGGCGATGTAAAGCTTGCCGAAAGCAACCGTGTCGCATAAATTTCGGGCAATACTGTTTCGTGAACTATCCGCGTCATAGCCGCCGTTGGCGATATAAGGCCCGTTGAAATGCCGCCGCAACGCGGCAAAATCGAATTCGGCGGTATCTTCCTCGATCGGAACCATGCGTTCGACAATATGCAAATAGGCCAAATCGAAACGGTTCAATTGTTCGGCCGCATAATTAAAGTGACATTGCGGATCGCTGTCGCTCATGCTGTTGAAGGCATTGGTCGGGGACAAACGCAAACCGGTACGGTCGGCGCCGACCGTACCTACGACTGCTTCGGTGACTTCAAGCAATAGGCGCATTCTGTTATCGATGTTGCCGCCGTAAGCATCGGTTCGATGATTGGAACCGTCCCTCAGAAATTGATCCAGCAAATAACCGTTCGCGGCATGGATCTCAACGCCGTCGAACCCGGCAGTCAACGCATTTTCGGCTGCGATGCGGTATTGGTCGATAATGCTCGGTATTTCCAACAACTCCAACGCTCTAGGCGTAACAAAGGGTTTCAAACCTGCCTCGGTAAATGCCATGCCTTCGATACCGATAGCCGAAGGCGCGACCGGCAAAGCATGGCCCGGTTGCAGGTCGGGATGCGAAACGCGACCGACATGCCAGAGTTGCAAAAAAATTAATCCTCCCTCTTCATGTACCGCATCGGTTATTTTGCGCCAGCCGTCAATTTGCGCGGCGCTATAAATACCCGGAGTGAAGGCATAGCCCTTACCTTGCGGCGAAATATGCGTGGCTTCCGAGATAATCAATCCGGCACCGGCTCGCTGCCGGTAATAGTCGGCATTCAACTCCCAGGGAATATCTCCGGGTTGCTGCGCGCGGCTTCGGGTCAGTGGCGCCATAATGATGCGGTTTTTCAGTGTATATCTGCCTATTTTTACGGGGGTAAATAAAATATCTTCGGAAGTCATTTTTTCTGCTCTTGAGGTGTTACGGGAAATTGGGGTGAACTCAACTTTCCAGTGATCCCATTGAATCGGAAAATTGGGTTTTGCAAAAAGAATCGCTACGGCTATGATTGTACCGGACATCACATTGTTTTCGTAAAAGGATAAGACTTTGCACATACACATACTGGGCATCTGCGGAACGTTCATGGGCGGCCTGGCGCTTATCGCGCGCGAAATGGGTTATAGAGTCACCGGCTCCGATCAGAATGTCTATCCGCCGATGAGCACTCAGCTCGAACAGCAAGGTATCGAATTGATGAGCGGTTACCGGCCCGAAAATCTCGATTGCAAGCCCGATTTGGTGGTGATCGGCAATGCGCTGTCTCGCGGTAATCCGGAAGTCGAAGCAGTCTTGAATCGCGGCTTGAAATACGTTTCCGGCCCGCAATGGCTCGCCGAACATGTGCTCGCCGAGCGCTGGGTGCTCGGTGTCGCAGGCACGCACGGCAAAACCACGACGACCAGCATGCTGAGCTGGATATTGGAATATCAAGGCTTCAAACCAGGCTTTCTGATCGGCGGCATTCCGCTCAACTTCGGCATATCGGCCCGGCTAGGCGAATCGTCGTTCTTCGTGATCGAAGCCGACGAATACGACTGCGCATTTTTCGACAAGCGCTCGAAATTCGTGCATTATCGGCCGAGAACCGCGATCCTGAACAATCTCGAATACGATCATGCCGACATCTTTCCAGACCTCGATGCGATCAAAAAACAATTTCACCATTTGCTCAGAACCGTGCCTGGCGAAGGTCTCGTGATCGCACCCGAAGCCGACGAGAATATAAGCGATGTGTTAGACATGGGCTGTTGGACGCCGGTCGAAAAGACTTCGATCGAAGGCCGGTCGGCCTGGAATGCCGAATTGCTCAATTCGGACGGCACTCGATTCAAGATTAATTATCATGGAGCGGAGCAGGGCGAGGTGCTTTGGAATTTGACCGGCAATCACAATGTCGGCAATGCGCTGTCCGCGATTGCAGCGGCACGCCATATCGGCATTACGCCTAAGGATGCGATTGCGGCATTAGGCGAGTTCAAGAATGTCAAACGGCGCATGGAAGTCTTGGCCAAAATCGACGGTATAACGATTTACGATGACTTTGCGCATCATCCGACCGCGATCAAAACAACCTTAGAAGGTTTACGCAAGCAAGTCGGTTCCGAACGCATCATCGCGATCGTCGAGCCTCGCTCGAATACGATGCGCATGGGCATTCATACCAAATCGCTGGCTAAATCGCTGGTTGAAGCCGATCAAGCCATTCTATTCCAACCGGAAAACCTGGGCTGGGACTTAAGCGGTCTAAAAAATTACGCCGGCAATATCGAAATCTGTAAAACTCTCGACGACATCATCGCCAAGCTCAAATTGGAAGCCCGTTACGGCGGTCACTTCGTATTGATGAGCAACGGCAGTTTCGGCGGCATTTATACGCGCTTACAGCAAGAGTTGAGATAGGAAGCGCAACGCGCGTACCTTAAGAGACAAAACGCATGCTTTAGCAATTGTTTTCCTCGCCCTTTATCGACAGGAGTTCAGATTATGCTCAGAGTTCGGTGTTTACTATTGCCCTTATTATGGCTTGCCTTTCCCTGTTGGGCCGAGCCGCTCAAACCGGAAAATGTTCCCGAACCGCTCAAGCCCTGGATCGATTGGGTCCTGCACGACGATACGGAGCGAGGTTGTCCGTTTCTCTATAACAGTTTCGAACAGAAGCGCTGCGCCTGGCCGTCGCGATTGGACTTAGTGCTTAGCGGCACCGAAGGCCGCTTTACGATCGATTGGAATGCGTACCGGGAAAGCTGGGTCAATTTGCCCGGCCATGACAAACAATGGCCGCTCAATGTAACGGCTAACGGTAAGCCGCTATTGGTTACGGAAAAAAAGGGACGTCCAAGCGTTTTTCTCGAACCCGGCACTTACACGATTGAGGGTGCTTTTGCTTGGGATAAATTGCCCGAAAACTTAACGATCCCGCAGGACACAGGCCTCATCACTCTCCGCATAAACGGCCGAATCATCGACCGACCCAACCTGAAACAAGGCCAATTGTGGCTTACCGGAACCGACGACCGCCCCGTAAAACCCGATGAACGCAATAGCTTGGAACTTCAGGTATTCCGGCAACTGATCGACGAGATACCGATGCAAGTCCTCACGCGATTGGATTTGAATGTGTCGGGCGAACAGCGCGAAGTCAAGTTAGCTTATCCGATGCTGGAAGGCTTTCTGCCGCTACGCATCGATAGTCCTCTGCCTGCCCGATTGGAACCGGACGGTCAGTTATTGGTACAAGTCCGACCCGGACGTTGGCAGCTTGACATCCTGGCGCGTAGTACCGAGGCGCTCAACTCAATTCCTATATCCGAACCTTTATCCGATCAGCCGGACGATTGGCCGAAATCCGAAATTTGGGTTTTCGATGCCCGACCGTCTTTGCGTGTCGTCGAAATCGAGCGTCCGGCTGCAATCGATCCGAGCCAAACCAATTTGCCCGAACATTGGAAGCGCTTCCCAGCATACGCGATTAAACAAGGCGAGAGCTTAGTCCTGAAAACGATTCGTCGTGGCGACCCGGACGGAGAACCTAACAACCTGAATTTGACCCGAATTCTATGGCTCGATTTCAACGGTAAAGGATATACCGTCAACGACAAAATCACCGGGACCTTATCGCAAGGATGGCGACTCGATGCATTGCCTGGCGTCGAGCTCGGGCGCGTTAGCCTGGATGGTACAAACCAATTGATTACGCGCGCGCCTGACGGGCAAAGCCGAGGCGTCGAGATCAGAAAGGGCGTCATTCGGCTGGATGCCGATAGCCGAATCGATGGATCGCCCGGAGCATTGAACGCAGTCGGCTGGGCGCAATCTTTTCATCAAGTTCACGCCGAACTGAACCTGCCGCCCGGCTGGCGCTTACTTGCCGCCGGCGGTGTCGATAATGTGCCGGATTCCTGGTTGTCGCGTTGGACCTTGCTCGATTTGTTTTTAGTACTGGTAGCGGCACTCGCGGCGTTGCGGCTATGGGATGTTTATCGCGGCGCATTGACTTTACTGACCTTGGTATTGATCTGGCATGAACCGGGGGCGCCTCAATGGGTTTGGCTCAATATACTGGCGGCGGTGGCTTTATTGAAAGTGTTACCGGAAGGGCGGTTCCGCAACGTGGCCGGCGCTTTCCGTAATGTCGCCTTAGCTGTATTGGTGTTGATTGCGATACCGTTTATGGTCGATCAGGTGCGCATCGGACTCTATCCGCAATTGGAAAAACCGTGGCAACAGATTCAAGGCCCTCGTTACGAGCGTCCCGTTGCCGGCGCGATGCCTGAAGCGGCGGATGAATTGATGATGATGGAAGCGCCGTCGCTGGATACGGTTCGTAAAAAGGCGCGAAGCGCCGCCGGCATCGTCGCGAAAGCCGTGCCTTCTGCCGTACCGCAAAAACGGCTTTCCGAACGTACCGATCCGAATGCAAAAATCCAAACCGGCCCCGGTTTGCCGCAATGGCAATGGCAAACAATCAATTTGAGCTGGAACGGATCGGTAGCTCCCGACCAGCAAATCAGCTTATGGTATCTGTCGCCGTTCGTGACAATGCTCCTGAATTTTCTGAGAGTCGGCTTGATTGCGTTTTTGGCGATCGCGATGATCGAACGCTTGCCGAAACACTTCAAATTCAATCGTTCGGCAGCAAGTCTATTGGTCATACTGGGTCTGCCGCTATTGATGATGACGCCAAGTACACCGGTACAAGCAGCGTTTCCCGACCCTGTATTGCTCGACGAATTGAAAAACCGGCTGCAGAAAGCACCTGATTGCGTGCCGAATTGTGCCGGCATTTCGCTGATGAGATTTACGATTTCCGGCAAGGAATTGACGATCGATTTGGAAGTACACGCACGGGACAAAGTCGCGGTGCCGTTGCCGGGACACTACGAGCAATGGTTTCCGAATACGGTCAGCATAGACGGCGAACCGGCAAAAGCGCTGTACAGCTTCAATAACGGCTTATGGCTTGCTCTCGACGCAGGTTTGCATCGGGTCGTGATGAAAGGCACAGCGCCGGCAATGGCAAAATTTACCGTGCCGTTGCCATTGAAACCGAAGCGCGCCGAATTGGCAGTCAGCGATTGGCAGGTTTTCGGCGTTCATGAAAACGGCTTGACCGACGATCAACTCCAGTTTTCCCGAATAGCACAAACCGAAGCAGTAACGGAAAAAGCCGCATTCGATCCGGGCATCTTGCCGTCGTTCGTTAGAATTGAACGGACTTTACAATTAGGCTTGGATTGGCGCGTCGAGACCCGCGTCGTCAGAGTCTCGCCATCCGGTTCTTCAATCGTCTTGGCCGTACCGCTGCTTGACGGGGAATCGGTGATTACCGGCGGCGTACGTGTCGAAAAGGGCAAGGCTTTGGTCAATATGACCGCTACGCAAAGCGTCATGCACTGGGAATCGGTGCTGAAAAAAACGGAACACATTGAATTGAGTGCCGAACAAACCGACCAATGGATCGAAGTCTGGCGTGCCGATGTGAGTCCGGTTTGGCATATCGAAACGGCAGGCATCGCAATGATGCATCAAGATAAACGCGGTTATTGGCTGCCCGAATGGCGGCCTTGGCCCGGTGAGCAAATCGTGTTGACGGTAAGCCGACCCGAACCTGCACCAGGCCAAACGCTGACGATTGAGAGCAGTCGCTTGAATTTGACTCCGGGAAGCCGCAGCCGTAATGCGCAATTGGAGCTTGCTGTGGATAGCTCGCTCGCCGTGCAACATACGATTCAAATCCCCGAGCAGGCCGTATTGGAGGCGGTCACGATCAACGGCCAATCCCGCCCGATCCGGCAAAAAGACCGTGAAGTGGTATTGCCGATCGATCCGGGCAAACAGCAAGTCGTCTTGAACTGGCAGGAGTCGGTACCGATGTCGAGCCTGCTAGAGTCGTCCCGAGTCGACTTGGCCTTGCCGAGCGTCAACAGCAACATACACGTCACGTTGGGCGAGGATCGCTGGGTTCTGATGACGATGGGGCCGCGTTTCGGACCGGCGGTGTTAATCTGGGGCGTGCTGGTGGTGATCGTGATCGTCTCGTTCGGCCTGGGCAAAGTCACATTGACGCCACTGAAAACCCGGCACTGGCTGTTGCTGTTGATCGGCTTGAGTCAAATACCGGTGTTGTCGGCACTGATCGTTGTGCTCTGGCTGATCGCATTGGGGCTTCGCAAAGAACGGCCGGCGCAATCGACCAAGACCTTCAATGCCGCGCAAGTCGGTCTCGGGCTTTTGACGTTGTTGTCGTTGATGTTGCTATTCTGGGCCGTCGAACAAGGGCTCCTAGGCACGCCGGACATGCAGATTACCGGTAACCAATCGAGCGCCTACCGTCTGAATTGGTACCAGGACAGAAGCGCCGAGTTACTGCCGACCGCAACCGTCGTATCGGTTCCGCTGATGGTCTACCGCCTGCTGATGTTGGCCTGGTCGCTCTGGCTTGCAGTTGCATTATTAAACTGGCTGAAATGGGGCTGGACTTGTTTCTCGTCGAATGGGCTGTGGAAAAAGGACATCGTTAAGCTGGAATCGCCGTTGGATTTAGGACATCGGGAGGAGAACGGTAAGCAGTAAGTAGTGAGTGGGACGGCGCTTGTAATACCGTCCCTCATGTTTTGCCGGATATTAAATTCGAACCACGCCGACTCATCGCGGCTCAAGATCATTCGATGAAATCGTAAGCCTTGTATTTTTCGACCAAGGGTTTCAAGACTTCTTTAAGGACTTGATCATGGACCGGGTGATTCAAATAATTTTCCAGCGCTTGCTGGTTCTCGAAGGTGCTGGAGATCGCGATATCGTAGGAACCGTCGAGCGAGTGACTGCCATGTTTACGTTTGACGGCGGTAGGCGTGCCGATGTTGTAGGCGAGCACTCCGGGTAGCTTGGCCAGGCGTTTGGTGCCCTCGATGTATTGACGACGCGCGTTTTCATCGCCGTGTTGTTTCAGCCAGATAATCACCACATGATGAGCCTTGCGCTGCTCACTGGGATCGGTTGCTTGTTCCTTTGCGCCTGCGGCCGAACTCAATGCGGCCAATATCATTAAGAGTGAAAGCGGTTTCGCTAATTTCATTTTGTTTCCTCCTCGGAATTAAGGCGATGGTCGATCGCAGAATGGTAAAAGCCGGTTAGGATTTCGTGAAAAATAACTTCCTGGAGCTATGAGTTTTGTAGCGGGTTCGGTAACTCGCTTGACAGGACGCCGTGAATACGTCCGTGTAGGCTTGACGGCGGCTTTCCTTGCCGCCGACACCTGCCAATCGAGTTACCGAACCTGCTTACCTTGCATTAACAATAAGGAAGTTATTTATGACCAAATCCTTAATCTATCCGTCATGAAGCGGGAACCGGCATGATGAATCACGGCGGTTTTTGTTGTTGCCGTTTTAAACCCGACAAGAAACTATAAGCCTAATAAGAGCAATTGGCATGTGTTGTAGACCGTTCGTGCTGAGCCCAGTCGAAGCATGGAGGGGCTACAACACTTTGAAGCCTCAAACTACCCTTTTTAGGTTTATAGGCAAGTTTTTGACAGGGTATGTTGTCGTACCTTACCTTTTGCCCGAATCGGCTTTTTTAGACATCGATTCATAACCGGAAATGACATCGAACAATTCCTCGTCGATACTTCGCTGGCGTGTCTGATTGAAGGTTCGGCCGAGGTCATCCAACAGTTCGTCGATATTCTTTTCGGCCCGTTGCATCGCCGCCAGGCGACTGGCGTTTTCGCCGGCGAGCGACTCGGCGCAGGCTCTGTACATCGAAACGAAGAGATACTCCCGGATCAGGGCTCTCAGCGTCCCATCGTAATCGCCGACCGTTTCCGGAAGATTATCGGTCGGCCAAGCCGCCTTGACAAACTTGAGCCGCCACGCGGAATCCAGGGGCAACAGACGCAGACAGACCGGCTCATAGACGGCGCCGATCTCCGATTTAGGCCGGTTATGGAAAAGATAAAGCGAACTTTCATGGCTTAGTTGCCGGGTTTCGGTTTCGAGCAACAGTTGGCCGATCAACGGTGTAATGGCAGCCACCGAATTGGGCGTCGCAAATACTCTGCTTACCTCCAATCCCGAGTCGAGCAGATGCCCGTGAATGCGTTCGCCAACGGTCCAGATGATTTGCTCGCCCGCTAATTCTTGAAGTCGCTTGATCGCGAATTCGACCAACACATCATTGAACTGTCCGACCAAGCCTTGATCGGTGCCTAAAACGATCACGCCGATCCGATCCTCGGCTTTGCGCCGCGTGGTTTCGCCATAGGCGCCTACGCCCATCGGCTTGAGACTCGCCGTCAACGCCAGTTCGACGGTGCGGGCGTAATCCTCCAATGAACGTACGGCTTCTTCGTATTGAACGATGCTGGAAGCGGCCAGCGCCTTCATCGTCCGCACGACACTTTTCAGATCGCCCGCGCCTTCAATTTTACGGCGCAATTCGTTCGGCGTATCGGTCATTTTTGCATCGGCGCCAGTGCCTTGCCGGCGAGTTCAACGATAGCGCCGCGGTTCGAGTCGCTCAAAGGTTCGTCCGACAATAGACTTTGCCGTAGCGCTTCGGGCAGCTCCCGTGATGCATCGCGAACCGCGAGCTCAGCCTCGGGCATTCGGTCCAGCGGTACGGTATCGAACAAGCCTTCTGTCAATGCCAGTAAAACCGCTATTTGTTCGGCTACCGAAAACGTTTCGAATTCCGGTTGTTTAAGGCAGGTGCGGATACGACGTCCGTGTTCGATCGTCTTGCGGGTATGTTCATCGAGACGGGTGCCGAAACGGGCAAAGGTTTCCAATTCTTCGAATTGCGCGTAAGCCAGCTTCAGGTCGCCCGCAACGGAACGGTAGGCGGGGCGCTGTGCCTTGCCGCCCACCCGCGATACCGACTTGCCCACATCGATGGCCGGCAATACGCCTAATTCGAACAAGGCCGGCGACAAATAAATCTGGCCGTCGGTAATCGAAATCAGATTGGTCGGAATATAGGCGGACAGATTCTGCGCTTCGGTTTCGATGATCGGCAGCGCGGTCAATGAGCCGCCGCCGAGATCGTCATGCAAATGTGTCGCGCGCTCCAATAATCGGGAATGAATATAAAAAATATCCCCGGGAAAAGCTTCGCGTCCCGGCGGTCGCCGCAACAATAATGAAAGCTCGCGGTAAGCGCGGGCATGATTGGTTAAGTCGTCATAAACGATCAGTACGTCACGGCCTTGTTCCATGAAATATTCGGCTATGCTGGTCGCCGCATAAGGCGCGATATAGGCTAGACCGGATGGGCGGTGGCCGCCTGTGACCACGACCACCGTATAATCCATCGCGCCTTTTTCCTGCAAGGTGGCGATCACTTGGGACACGGCCGAAGCCCGTTGGCCGATCGCGCAATAAACACATAGGACATTTTGATCGCGCTGATTAAGTATCGTGTTGATCGCAATGGAGGTTTTGCCGATTTGCCGATCGCCCAGGATCAGTTCGCGCTGACCTCGACCGATCGGGATCAATGCGTCGATGACTTTAATGCCGGTTTGCAGCGGTACGGTCACCGGAGACCGGTCCATGATCGCAGGCGCTTCGCGCTCGATGGGACGGCGCTCGCTAAAATCGAGCGGTCCTTTTCCGTCCATGGCATGACCTAGCGGGTCGATCACGCGTCCAATGAGCCCTGTGCCCACCGGCACATCCATCACCCGGCCGGTGCGTTCGACTTCATCGCCGGCCTGTAAATGCCAATAATCGCCGAGTAGAACGACGCCGGTTTCATCCTCTTCGACATTGAAGGCAATGCCGTATAAATCGTTCGGAAACCTGACCAACTCTTCAAAACCCACGCCCGGCAATCCGGACACTTTGGCGATGCCGGTAGACACGGTTGTGATCGTGCCCACCTCTTGCAAGGTCATTTGCGGGCTATAGGTTTCACGAGCCTGTTTGATGTTCTCGAAGGCGCGCTCCAGAACGCTTGCTAACTGATCAGACGGCATGAGCATCGGGTCCGGAATGGCTCTGAGATACGCTTTTGGCCGTTAGTGTCCGATCTATACTGCTCTCAAAGTCTTGCAGGTATTCTGCGATATTCCAAGATAGTTTCCGGCCATTCGAACTCAGTTCGATGCCGCTGATTTGATCGGCATCGATATCGAATTCAATCGGGGCATTGACCGTAAATACGTCGTTGACGGCTTGTTTGATGGCGCTTTGCTGTTCCGGCATTAGAGCGAAAACGCTACGGACCTGGATTGGACTCGATGACTCTTGGATCGCATCGCTAAGCCGATTTTTTTCGGAGTCGTCGAGCGTGTGCAGACGTTGGAGAAAGGCTTCGCAAATACGCTGCTCCAGGCTCACCGAAGCCAAATCGGCTAACGTTTTACGGCTGATGGCAAAAACTTCCTCCCGGGTATTTCGCATGAGTTCCCGGTGTAAGCGATTTTGCTCGTTTTTTAGCGCTTGCTGCCAGGCGGAACGAAGCTCATCGGCTTCAATTCTTGCCGCCTTAATCAGTTTTTCGCGTTCGTGAGCCGCATCATCATGTACTTGTTTCAAAAGGCTCTCGCGCTGCTGCTCGAAACGTTCAATTTTGTCGACATATTCGATGCGTTCTCGTTCGGCAGAGGCCTTTATTTTTCGGGCTTCTTCCAGCTGTCCGGCAATTTTGTTTTCGCGATCGGTCAGCGCCTGCATGATGGGCTTATAAAGAAAGCGCTTCAACAAAGCCATCAAAATCAAGAAGTTGACAAGTTGAGCGAAAACGGTGAACCAGTCGATTAGCATGGCTTTACTGCCCCGCTGTCTGGGCTATCACATAATTCCAAAAAGGATTGGCGAAGACCAGAATCATCGACACGACAAAACAATAAATGGCGGTCGATTCGACCATGGCCAGACCAACAAACAGCGTTCGGGTAATTGTTGCCGCAGCATCAGGTTGTTGCGCCAATGCCGTTAATGCGGCTGCAACCGCTTTTCCTTCACCCAAAGCTGGCCCAATACTCCCAATACAGATGGTAAAGCCAGCGGTCATGATCGATGCGACGGCAATGTAAGCGATAATATCCATAATGACTCCTCTAATTTTTGATGTTAGTTTTGTAAGGTATGCTGCGCAGCCTTTGCAAAGGTATCCCGGCGATACCTTTCGCACTTCAAATTTAGGCAGTGCCTAAGGAGGCACCGGGGTGCCTGACAAAGGCTTTGCCAGCATGGATGCTGGCATAGAGCCTACATGGACGTATTTACGGCGTCCTTTGGCGGGCCCCCGGTGCCGAATTTTGATCTACGATGGGTATAATTTGTCCCGTAATGGGTACGCGATGCATACTTTACCTGCGCATGTCGTCAATCATGACGGCGGGTGGCCGCAGCAATATACACTGTCGCCAGTATCGTAAAGATATAGGCTTGCACGATGCCGGTTAGTAGACCTAATGCATTCATGATAATCGGAAAAAACAAGGGTGTCACAACTAACAATATCGCGACAATCATCGTACCGCTCATCATATTGCCGAACAGACGCACGGCCAATGCCAAGGTGCGGGATAATTCACCGATGATATTGAACGGCAACATAATCAGCGTCGGCTTTAAGTAGGACTTTAAATAACCGCCAAAGCCTTGCTCGGCAATACCGTAAAACGGCACGGCTATGAAAACGGCGATGGCCAATGCTGCCGTGGTCGATAACGAACCGGTCGGCGGTTCATAGCCGGGTAAAATCGCAAACAGATTGGCGGTGACGATAAACAGAAATAAGGTACCCAGAAACCCGAGGTATTTTTCCGGTCGCTTCAGGCCGACCTCCTCGATTTGTTGATTCAGGGTAATGACGATGACTTCCAGAACACTCTGCCAGCGTTTATTTTCTAGGCTTCTGGTTAGGTTTCGAGTGATCAGAATCGCACCGACAACCAACACTAGCATAATAGCCCAAGTCGTCACGATCGTGCCGTTAAGCTTAAGAAAACCGTATTGCCAAAAAATGATTTGATCTGAACTCAAACGCATGTGCTTATTCCTCGACAGTTTCGGGCAATTTTATCGATTCGAAACGGGTCAACCGAACGACGATGAAACGAGCAACGACAAAGCCTAATAGACAAGCCAAAAGCCTTGGCCAATGATCGGCAGCCAACCAATAAAAACCGGCCAGCGTGATGCCGGTTCGAAGCAGCATACTGCTAAAAAACCAGAGTCCGGGACGTTTTGACTGAAGGCCTTTTTGCACGGTCCACCAAAGTCCTCCGAAAAAAAACATCCCCAGCAAGCTGCCGGCCCCGAAAGCCAGTGCCAACATCAGATTTTCAGTCATCATTTTTATCCTGTTTTTTATGGATTCGGGTTTCTTCTTCGGACACCCAACGCCAGGCGTTCCAGCACCCAAGCATCAATCCCCCGATCAATAACATCAAGGTCCAGGAATGGGAGCCGGGATATCGACTGTCTAGCCATAAACCGACGATGGTTCCCAGTAACATTGGAATGGCGACAGACCAGCCGATCAAGCCGAACCAACCCAAGCCGAACCAGATTGTCTTATTCACTTGCCGTTGGGCTTCGAGCTTGCGTTCGGCCTTTGCACCGACTTGACGGCTCAACGGCGAGTCGGTAGACCGCTTTTTTTTATCGTTTGGTTCAGCCACGATGATACTCCATAAAGCGCCGGACAAAACCGCTTTCCAGTTTAGCCATGACCGAGCGAACGTTTTTTTCGTGTTCGTCCAATTCAAGAAATTCGTGCTCCACAGCCTCGCGCAATCGATCCAATTCGATACCGCCGATGGCGTTGCGCACCGATACCAGGACCTCGCTTCCAATCTTGACCAGCACGCCTTGATCAATGGCCAAATAAACCTCGTCAGCCGACGCCGTTTCATAGGTTAGAATGCCCGGAGCCAAAGCCGCAGCACAATCCAGGCGGTTCGGCAATATGCCGAACGAGCCTTGGGAAGTCTCGGCAATGATCCGACTGACGTCCTCGTGCTCGGCGAATACCCGGAAAGGCAACAAGATTTTAAGATGCATCGATGACGGCTTCATAGTGGACTCACTTTTTGGCTTCGTCAATCGAACCTATCATATAAAGTCCGCTTTCGGGATAATCCTTGAACTCATCGTTGAGAATGCGCTCGCAACCGTTCAGCGCATCGTTGCGGCTAACGAGCTTGCCGCTCAGGCCGGTGAATTGCTCGGTTGTGAAAAACGGCTGCGTCAAAAAACGTTCCAAACGGCGGGCGCGATACACGATATTACGATCTTCCCGCGAGAGCTGTTCGAGTCCCAGCATCGCGATGATGTCTTTCAAATCTTCGTATTGAGCCAACGTGCTTCTGACTTCCTGTGCGATTCGATAATGCCGTTCGCCCACGATACGCGGTGTCGCCATCTTGGAGTTGGATTGCAGTGGATCGATCGCAGGAAACAGCCCCTCGCTTGCTCGCTTTCGAGACAACACGATAGAGGCCGACAAATGAGAAAAGGTATGAACCGCGGCAGGGTCGGTAAAGTCGTCGGCCGGCACATAAACGGCTTGTATCGATGTGATCGCGCCGGTATCGGTATTGGCAATGCGTTCCTGCAATTGCGATAGTTCGGTGCTCATCGTCGATTGATAACCCAGGCGCGAAGGCATTTGCCCCATGAGCCCGGAAACTTCGGAGCCGGCCTGAATGAAACGGAAAATATTGTCGATCAGCAGTAGGACATCCCGGCGTTCGTCATCGCGGAAATATTCAGCCATCGTCAACGCGACATGACCGACCCGAAACCGGCTTCCCGGCAATTCGTTCATTTGTCCGAATACCATGACCATGTTCGGCAATACCCCGGCATCTGTCATTTCCCGGTACAACTCTTCACCTTCACGGCAGCGTTCGCCGATACCGCAAAACAGACTCACGCCCTCGTGTTGCCCGACCATATTATGAATCATCTCGGTAAGCAGAACCGTCTTGCCGACTCCGGCGCCGCCGAATAATCCCGCCTTGCCGCCTCGTTCCAAAGGCGCCAATACATCGATGATCTTGATACCGGTTTCGAACAGTTCCGACTTAGTCGAAAGACGCGCCAGCGGCGGAGGCGTTTGATGAACCGAGCGCCATTCGATATCGGACGGCATCGGCAATCGATCGATGGGACGTCCGAATACATTGAACATGCGAGATAGAACGTTCTTGCCTACCGGCGCTTTTAAAGGGCCGCCCGAGTTTTCGACCGACATGCCTCGGGCCAGTCCTTGCGTCGGTGTCATTGCGATGCCGCGAACCCGCGAATCGTCGAGCTGCGTCAATACCTCGATGATGACTCGGCGATCGTCGCCGGCATACAGAATCGTATGAATGGGCGGCAAACAGCAATCGAACCGGATATCGACCACGCTTCCGGTGATCGAAACGACTGATCCGACTTGCTTAAGGCTTGTTTCATCATTCATATTTGCCGCCTGAGTCGAACTATTAAATGCAGTGTTGTCTCTGTCGTGCCTTTGGGACCGATAGTCTTATTTAATAGAGGCTATGTTCGCGTTAATAGTTGAAGTTGTAGCACACCAGTCTCTTCTGCGGGACGGGTTATTTAACCCGTCCCCAACGTTTCGGTTTACCCTAAACATTTCGGCTTACTTCGGGCAAAGTCAAAACGTTTCGGACGGGGTTGCAAACCCCGTCCTGCTTGGGCATTTTCTATATTCCGAGCCGTCAAAATAAAAATGGCGCCTGACTAGGACAAATTTGCATGCTTTTCTTCAACCATCTCGCTGATCAAGGCCATCACTTCGGCGCTGGCATCTTCCGATTGTTGCATGTCGTTTATTATGTTGTCGATGATCGCTTTGTTACTTTGCCAGTTGTTTCGTGAATATTCATAGGCGCGTCGCGTGAATTTATGCACATCTTCGTGAGGTTTATTCAGCCTGGCATAGGCTTGCGTGGATCTAAATTGCTCATGCCCAAGCCCATCGAAATACCATTTGCCAAGCCTGCAATGCTGATGATCGACATCGATCGCATCGGCTTGCGGACAACGCTTTAGGTTTTCGATCGCGATATAGCCGTTCTGTTTATAAACAATATGATCGACTTTGGTTAATAGTGCAAAGGTTTTATCCTTGGCATAACTGATATAGCCGACCGACGCTTTTGCCGAAATTGAAAGATCGGCAAACTGACTCCGAAATTCGTCGACTTTTTCCATGATTTCTTGGGAAAGCTCGGCGGATGCCTCGGCTTCGGAATGCATTTGATTGACGCGCTTATTGAATGAATTGAGTGTTTTAGTAACCTCCAGCGCCGCATTCTTAGTGTGATCGGACAAGTTTTTGACTTCTTCCGCGACGACCGCGAAACCACGTCCGTATTCGCCTGCGCGTGCGGCTTCGATCGAAGCATTGAGCGCCAACAGATTGGTTTGGTCGGCGATACCGGTGATCATCGATAAGGATTCGGTTACTTTTTTACTATCGTCGATCAGTGCGGTAATGACATCGGTAACCGAATGAATATTGTCATTGATATTGGTTAACGAATGGCTAATTGTATTGACCGACGACAAGCTATTTTCGGCGTTATTGCCGGTATTAATCGCGATGCTTTCAACCTTATGCATTTGTTCGGTAATGCTCAGTAGGTCTTCCTGATTGGATTTGAGATTATCGAGTAAATTCGAGGTATTCAGCAGGTGCAGTCCGGCAGAAAGGCGATTTTTCGTGATCATCGTTTCATTATCGCTCATGACTCGCAGTGCTTTATTGACCGATTTCGCTGACGATTTAAGTAAGCCGGGAAAGCCGTCCGCAAGAGCGTAACGGTTATGATTGCCTTTGGCCGCTTGATCGAAACAAGTCGTGATTTCCTTGAAATAAGACTCCATGATGTCGAGCATTTCGTTCAATTCCCAAGCGATTTTGCCGAGCTCGCCCATTCCCTTGGTTCCTGTGATTCGGTGGTAAAGTTCGCCGTCATTGGTTTTAATTAATACATCTTGGATGATGGCAATAATACGCAAATATTTTTTTGTTTCTGTGAGCGCGTAAAATGCAATGACGGTGAGTCCAAGGTTAAAGAGTAGAACTAGCCATGAAAAGCCGCTGGTAAAAGTCGTGTAAATAAAATTGATCGCAGCGAGGAAACTAATACCGGCCACGGCATAATTAACCTTAGCTTTGAGAAAAGGAATGTCGGCACTGGTGTGGCGGCTCATCATTAAACTCCATTCGGTTTATAAAGCCCCAGAACGAGACTGTCATAATTTTTGGCGCCGGTCTGCGCGACGACATCGAATAAATAGGCCAGCGATTTGTCCGGAGCTTCTTTCGCGGAACAGCCTTTTTCTATCGCCAGCATTTCCCGATAAACCGGCACCAAAACATCCAACGCCGACGTCGGCGGTTTGCGCCTAACCGAATAATAACCCTGCAATTTGCCGTCTTTGTCGTAGTCCGGCGTAATATTCGCGAAGACCCAATAAAACCCACCATCTGAACACAGGTTTTTGGCAAAACCGAAAAATTCGTTTCCGGACTTTAAGGTATCCCACATAAACCGAAATACGCCGCGCGGCATTTCGGGATGCCGAATAATATTGTGTTGCACGCCAAGCAATTCGGACTCGGAGTATCCGGCAATTTCCATGAAAATACGGTTAGCGTAAGTGATTTTGCCGCTAATATCGGTTTTCGAAACGATAAAGTCGTTATCGCCCAGTTTCTTTTCGTCATTATTCGGGATAATATTTTTTTTCATCGTTGTGATGCGCCTTATAAGGTTCGATACATTTTTAGCAGAGTCGATTCCATAAAGTCTAGCTGTTGTAAAAAATATCGCCACCAGCTAAATAATTTTCCTCATTCGCACTGCTCCAGCGTGGGAGTGCGTACCTATCTTGCCTGGCAGCGAAGTTATGAGGTCCCACAGAGGGCGCTCATCGTTATACATAAATTGTAGGGTACCTCCAGGCTGTTAAGCTCCGAATCCCTGCCCAGATCAAACCATAAGGGCTTGTGGTAGCATTGGTGGGGTTGCCATGGTACGCACAGCGTACCCTACACCTCACTGCCATTAAGGTAAGCCGTCACAGAATAAGTAATTCTGGCATTCAGGATCGAATGTACTTCAAAAGCCTGCCATCTATGGCACTGGATTCCGTCAGTCCCTCACCTAGCGTTCACTGCCATTAAGTTAAGGATTTTTCCGTTCGCCCTGAGCCTGTCGAAGGGTGAATGGAAAAATCCTGGGTCGATAAGTTAAGCCGTCCATGGTTCGACAGGCTCACCACGAACGGCTTAACTTAATGGCAGTGTCACCTAGCGTTAGGTGAGGGATCGACATCCCGGCGCCTACTCGGGCACTGCCGAAATTTGAAGTGCGAAAGGTATAAAAAGCAGGAACACAGCAATTAGCAAAAAATGGCTTTTATCGACAGCCTACCTTAGATACCCTTGCTATTGTCCGGTTTTGTAGGAAAGTATGATGGAAAAACGGAAATCGTTCGAGTTTTTTCGACGATAGATAAACGGGAGTTGAAGAGAGGATGAGGCGAGTTGTTTCATCAAATGACCTTAGAGGCGATAAATATATCGCCTCTAAGGATTTAGGTAGCAATAAGCCGATTAATTAACGACTTTATTTAATTGACGACTCTATGTCCGCGGTTACGTAAACAAGTGCGGTAAGATCGTTTGAAGGCTTCCTCGGCCTCGAAGCCTTGTTTAGCGCCGCCGCCGAAACCGCCCGCTGCCGCGCCGATCGCAGCCCCTTTGCCGGGATTGCCGGTAAAGGCACCGACAGCTGCACCGCCGGCCGCGCCAATCAAGCCGCCGACACCCGCGCCGATAGCGGTTTCCTTAGCGGTACCGCCTGCTGCCTCACGAGCCAATTGTTCGCATTCGTAAAGGTCTTGATTCAAGCGATAAGCATTGGGGCTATCGTAGGTATCGACCGTGGGTGTCCAACCGGTTTGAGATGCACAAGCCGAAAGTAACAGTCCGCCGATCATGGTGATTCCAAGTGTCGATTTTTTCATAAAGATACCTCTTTGTTGAGTTTATAGTGGGTGCAAAAATATAACGTTGTATATGAATAAAGAATGAATTTTAACTATTAAAGTTCCCTTAAAACGGATACCGGCGGTTTGTCGACTACTTGCCTAACGCCCCAGAAACCTGCGAGACCGATAAAAAAGCCGCTAAGCGTAGGCATGACCAACCATAGCAGAAAATTGGGCCGGTAATTCAAGTGCAGCACTTCGGTATATAACGCGAAAAGCACGATTTCGGACAGGCCGATCGCCAAAATTCCCGCACTAAAACCCAATAGCGCAAATTCGATTATATGCGTCTTCCGTAAAAATTGCCGATGCGCTCCTAGCGTTCGCATCAGCGCACCTTCATGAATGCGTTGGTCCAACCCGGCTTGAACCGCCGCGAACAGCACGGTAAATCCGGCTAGTAGTGCGAAATATAACAAATAGTTGATCGCTTGGGTTAGTTGCGCCAAGATCGTTTGGAATTGTTTGAGAATCAAATCCACTTCCAGAACGGTTACACTCGAGTAGCGTTTGACCAGTTCATTCAAGAAATGTTTTTGATTTTCCGGCAAATAAAAACTGGTCATCGAGGTGCTGGCAAATCCGTCCAAGGTTCCCGGCGAAAAAATCATATAAAAATTAGGCTTCATCGTATCCCACTTAACGCTGCGAATACTGACGACTTCCGCTTGCAATTGTTCGCTGCCGATAGTAAAAGTCAGCTTGTCGCCCAGCTCCACGCCAAGACTCGAAGCCAATTTTTGCTCGATCGACACCAAACCCGGGCTATCATTCGTCCACCACTTGCCGGATAGAATCTTGTTTTCATCGGGCACCTGCTCCGACCAGGTTAGGCTCAAGTCGCGATGCGTGGCTTGTTCGCCTTGGGAATCCTTACTGACGATTTTTTGCACCGGAATGCCGTTGATTCGGACGAGTCGTCCGCGAACGATCGGATAAAAGCGGCTGCCGGTCAGGCCTTGGTCATCCAAATCCTGCTGGAAACCGGCTTGTTGTTCGGGAAAAATATTCAACACGAAATGGTTCGGCGCCTGTTCCGGTAACTGACGTTGCCAATCGGTCAATAAATCGTTTCTGACCGTGAAGCTCAAGGTCATCGCCACCAGCGTGATGCTAAATGCCAAAATCTGACTCACCGATGCCTGCCGGTTACGAATCAAACCTTGCACACCGAAACGCCAAGTTAGAGGCAAACTGGGTAACAATTTTTGACAGGCCCAAAGGATTCCGTAAACCGCGCTGCCCAATACGAGTAACGCGATCAGGCCGACGCCGATGATGATGCCGGTCATTTTAAAATCTTCGGTATAACGCCATATCAAAACCGCGATAATAGCGATCGCCAAACCGTAAATCAGCCAAGCCGCGGACGGTAACGGCTCCAGGTCGCGGCGCAACACGCGTAGCGGCGACACCCGTTTGAGACGAAGCAGCGGCGGCAGAGCAAAACCCAGCAATACCGCCATGCCCGTCGCGAAACCGAAAAATACCGCAAACCAGCTCGGCGAGGCGATGGCATCCGGTAACAAATCATGCAAAAGATGAAACAGCCCGGCCTGCGCAAACCAGCCTAGAAGACAACCGATGGCGCTGGCCAACATTCCGAGAATAAAAAACTGACTACCGTAAAGCCATAAAATTTCTTTTTGCTTCAAGCCTAAGCATCTCAATACCGCCGTGGCATCGAAATGACGTTCGCTATACCGGCGCGTTGCAGCGGCAATCGCAACGCCGGCGATCAAAATCACGACAATGCTGGACAAGCCCAAGTAGCGCTCGGCCCGATTTAGCGCATTGCCGACTTCAGGGCGGTCCTGATGAATATCCATGATGCGCTGGGACGGATTCAGCTGCGGCTTGATCCAACGATTGAATGCCATGATGCTCTGCGCCTCGCCGGCAAACTGAAAGAAATAATGCACATGACTGCCCGGTTGTATCACTCCCGTAGCGGGTAAGTCGTCGGCATGCATCATGACCCGCGGCGATAGGCTGTAAAAATCGCCCCGCTTGTCCGGCTCGTAAGTCAAGACACGGCTGATCGTCAACGCTTTTTCGCCGACCGTCAAGGCATCGCCGATTTGCAAATGCAGTGCCGACAGCACGCGTTTTTCAACCCATACCGACCCCGGCTCAGGTCCGGACGCCACTATTTGCTCGTCGCTGAAATCGGCGCCGGTGACCTTTAAAAAACCGCGTAACGGATAACGGGGACTGACCGCCTTCACGCCGGCCAGCAACAGTTCGTCGTTTTCCATCAAGACGCTTGAAAACTCGGCGGTTTCCGAACGGGTCAAGGCCAATTCGCCGGCCTTTTCCAGCCATGTGCCGGAAATGCGTTCGGGACTCGTTATTACCAAATCGGCCGCGAGAAAATCGGCGGCTTGTAAGGTCATCGTACGATGCAGGCGATCGGCGAATAGCGTAATTGCAGTCGAACTGGTCACGGCGATGATCAACGCGGCAATCAGAATCGTGAGTTCGCCGGAACGGCTATCGCGAAACAACAAGCGTAGCGCCAGATTAAAACGCGTCATACCAGTCTCCCGGCATCGAGTTTAATGCTGCGCCGGCAGCGTTCGGCCAAATGGCTGTCATGCGTGACCAATATCAGCGTGGTGCTGTTTTCGCGGTTCAATTCGAACAATAAATCGATGATTTGTTCGCCGGTTTTACTGTCCAGATTGCCGGTCGGTTCGTCGGCGAATAAAATAGCCGGCCGCGTCACGAAAGCGCGGGCCAACGCGACGCGCTGTTGTTCGCCGCCGGAAAGCTGCCTTGACGTATGATTGAGCCGGTGGCTTAATCCCACCCTGCCGAGCAAATCGGCGGCCAAAACACGCGCATTTTTGTTGCCGCCCAACTCCAACGGCAACATCACATTTTCGACAGCGGTCAAACCCGGCAACAATTGAAACGACTGAAACACAAAGCCGATCAACTCGTTACGTACCGCCGCCCGCCCGTCTTCATCCATCGCCGTCAAATCGCGACCGTCAATCGTCACGGAACCGCTTGTCGGCGTATCGAGCCCGGCCAACAAACTCAATAAAGTCGATTTGCCGGAACCGGACTCGCCGACCACCGCGAGACTCTCTCCCGGTTTGATTTGTAAATCGACCGATGCCAAGATATGTAAGGTGCCATCCGAAGTTTGCACGGTTTTACCGAGATTTTCGGTGACGATAATATCTTTTAACGTTCTTTCAGGTTGAGTCTGTGTCATGTTTAAATTTTTGCTTGCAGTAATAATAGCGTTAAGTTCAGCGGTCGTGTCGGCTGAAACGATTGTCGTATTAGGCGATAGTATCAGCGCCGGATACGGAATAGAAGCGGGGAAAGGCTGGGTCGATTTACTTCAGAAAAAGCTGGAGGCCGAAAAGTTCCCGCATCAGGTGGTTAACGAAAGCATCAGCGGCGATACCAGCGCCGGCGGATTGGCTCGCATCGACAGCGCGTTGGCGCGGCATAGCCCGGAATGGGTGCTGCTGGAGCTTGGCGGCAACGACGGTTTAAGAGGATTGACCCCCAAGCAAATGCACGACAACTTGAACGAAATCGTCAAGCGTTCGAAACAAGCCGGCGCGCAAGTTTTGCTACTAGGCATGCGCATGCCGCCGAATCTCGGTAAACGCTATATTGAAATTTTTTACCAGGTTTATCCGGAACTGGCCAAAGAACACGACCTGCCTTTCGTGCCTTTTATACTCGAAGACGTGGCCCTGAAAGCGGAACTGATGCAGCGCGACCGAATTCATCCGAATGCCGACGCACAACCGATTATCGCCGAAAAAGTATGGGAATATTTAGGTCCGCTGTTAAAATGACAAGCCTTATTTCGGGTTTCCACCCGGCCGATTCACTCCAATAAATATAATAACGAGATCATTGATGAATGCCTTAACTCTGGAAAAAGCCAATCAAATCATTCATGTCGCATTAACCAATGCCCGCCAACTCAACCTAGAACCGCTGACCGTGGTCGTATTGGACGAAGCCGGCCATCTCAAAGCGATGCAACGCGAAGACGGCGCCACGATGATTCGAGAGCAAGTCGCGATCGCCAAAGCGTGGGGCGCGGTCAACATGGGCATGTCGTCGCGAAATCTTGCTGCCGTCGCCGAGCAACGCCCCGACTTCATGAACGCGCTGATCGGCTTGGCCGACGGAAAAGTCATGCCCGTTCCGGGCGGCGTATTGATTCGTAATGCCGACCACAAAATTCTCGGTGCGGTCGGAATCTCCGGCGACGTCTCCGACCAAGACGAGCGCTGCGCGATCGCCGGAATCCACGCGGCCGGTTTATTTTGCTAAGGAACGAGCATGAAATAACTTCATTCTAATATCGCAAGGAAGGAGGATTCGATTGACAGATGTCGGCCGCACGCCCCGAAGCCACCTTAGATAATACTGAAACAAAAACAAACCTCATCGTCATTCTTGTCGCATTGGTCGCCATGCCAATCGACTTATCTTCCCCACGCTAGTGCGCACTGCCATTAAGTTAAGCCGTTCGTGGTGAGCCTGTCGAACCATGGACGGCTTAACTTATCGACCCAGGATTTTTCCATTCACCCTTCGACAGGCTCAGGGCGAACGGAAAAATCCTTAACTTAATGGCAGTGCACGCTAGTGCGTGAATGTAGGCGAGTTTGCCCTGAATTGCGGGTGTGATGAGCTCGTGCGTCAAGTCGAGCAACCCCATGTCCCTATTGATCTCATTCACCACCAAACCGATCGCGCCGAATGAGCAAAGTATCGCATCCAGGTCATCGGCGTAACCGCCACCGCCGAGCCCAAAATTCTGTGCGGTATCTTGCACGCTCGCCACGTCGAGGTATTCCCTTTCTATTGAAAAAACGTCTAAAAATGAAAAGATATGGGGATATCTAGCAGGGTAAACGCATTAAAACTACATATAAAATCAAATGGTTATAATGCGTAGTATTTTCAGTAATTTCATAGCGGCAGCCTTTATTGCCACAAAATAAAAAACTAACAAATAAAATATTCTGCAAGCTTAGGTTGAATAGTCATAACATATTGATATGGCATTTATTTTAATGCGTTTGCCCTGGGATATCTAGCGATGTGTTGTGAAGTTAAGCAATTTCCCTATAATGCAATGATTTACTTCAAATGAGACGAAAACGATGGCTACCTTATTCTGGCTACAGACAGGCGCCTGTGGCGGCGATTCGCTGGCGCTATTGAGTGCTGAATCACCGAGCCTCGAACAAATTTTTTCGGCTCACGGCGTTGAATTGCTATGGCACCCCTCGTTGTCCAACGCGTCGATGCGCGAGCACGACGCGCTGCTCGAACGCATCGTCAACGGCGAACAAGCGTTGGACATACTTTGCGTCGAAGGCAGCATCGTCACGGCCCCGCGCGGTACCGGTCTGTACGACAGCTACCGCGGCCGGGCGCGCATGGACATCGCGCGTGAATTGGCAGAGCGGGCCGGTACGGTCGTCGCGATGGGCACCTGTGCTGCCTACGGTGGCGTTCATGCCGCGGCGCCGAATCCGGGCGATTGTATCGGCCTGCAATACAACCGTTCGACTCCGGGCGGTCTGTTGCCGCCGGAGTGGCGTTCGCGCGAGGGCCTTCCTGTCGTCAACGTCTCCGGTTGCCCGGCACATCCCCACGCCATGACCCAGACGCTGGCCTGGCTCGCCGCCGGACTGCCGTTGCCGCTGGACGAACTGAATCGTCCTAAGGCGTTCTTCAATACCGTCGTTCATCAGGGGTGTACGCGTAACGAGTATCACGAATACGACATCGAAGAAAACGAACCGGGCGGGCGCGCCTGTCTGTTTTTCAATCTCGGCTGCCAAGGGCCGATGACGCAGGCGGTATGCAACAGCGATCTGTGGAACGGCACCAGCAGCAAGACTCGCGCCGGTGTGCCTTGTTTCGGTTGCACGTCGCCGAGCTTCCCTCGCGACACCGATTTGTTCCTGACTGAGAAAATCGGCGACATTCCGTTGCGCTTGCCGCTGGGCGTCGAACGTCCCCGGTACATGGCATACAAGAATCTTGCCCGCGCCGCTGCGCCGGAACGCGTCAAAGACAAGAAAATGGACGTTTGAGATGGCTACGATTGAAGTCAACATCAATTTGAACCGCGTCGAGGGAGACCTCGAAATCGCTTTGGTGCTCGACGACGGCGTCGTCACGGAAGCTCGGACCATCGGCACACTGTATCGCGGTTTCGAGCAGATCATGATGGGCAGGGCGCCCCGCGATGCGTTGGTGATCACGCCGCGGGTCTGCGGCATTTGCGGTACGGCTCATCTTTACTCGGCAGTGCTCGCGCTCGAACATGCCTGGCGGACGCCGGTGCCGCCGAATGCGACGCGCATCCGCAATCTTTGCCTGATTGCCGAAGGTATACAGAACGATTTACGTCAAACCTTTCTGTTTTTCGCGCCCGATTTTTGCCATCGGCGTTATAGTCAGCACAGCTGGTTCGACGATGCGGTCGACGCTTTCGAACCGTTTCGCGGTTCGATTTATCTCGAAACGTTGGCTCAAACGCGGAAAGCGGTCGAAATCGTCGCGCATTTCGGCGGGCAATGGCCGCATTCATCCTATATGATACCCGGCGGCGTGACGACGCCGGCCGATCTGCGCCGGCTGTTGGCCTGCCGCTCGGTATTGGATGAGATTCAGCGCTGGTACGAACGGCGCGTCATCGGCGCTTCGCTCGACGATTGGCTGGCCTTGGAAGATGCCGAGCGCTATTTCGCTTGGCTCGATACGCCGGCGCATGCCGGCAGCGCGCTGGGTTTGATGAGCCGCGCGGCCCGCTCGCTCGGCCTACACCTGTGCGCCTCGGGTACGCCGCACATGCTCAGCTATGGCGCCTGGTGCGATCCCGACCGTTGGTCCGCGCCGCACGACGCGCGTGTGCTGCCGGGCGGTTTCTACGACGGCGGAAGCGGCACGGTCGGGCCATACGATCAACAACTGATCAATGAGCACGTTCGTCATTCCTGGTTCCGGCCTTATGACGGCGGGCGGCATCCGTGGAACGGCGAAACCGTCCCCGATTTTCAGCCGAACAGCGACCGCTACACTTGGGCGAAGGCGCCGCGCTACGGCGATAAGGTGGTGCAGACCGGACCGTTGGCCGAGCTGCTAATCGGCGGCGATGCACTGATTGCGTCGCTGCACCAAGCCGAAGGCGGCAGCGCTTGGCTTCGGCAATTCGCGCGGGTCAGGCGAATCGCCGTCGAATTGAAGCAAGCGCGACTGATACTCGACGAGTTAACAGCGAATCTACACGAGCCGCATATTTTGAATCCGGCCAAAACACAGGAAACCGACGGAGAAGGATACGGTCTGATCATGGCCGCGCGCGGGGCGCTCGGGCACTGGCTCAAAATCAAAGACGGTGTCATCGAAAAATATCAAATCATCACGCCAACCGCGTGGAACGCCTCTCCTAGAGACAGCGGAGGATTGCCGGGGCATTGGGAGCAAAGCCTAGTCGGACTGAGCGTTCAGGATCCGGACGATCCCGTAGAAATCGGGCATGTCATTCGCTCCCACGATCCGTGCCTAGTGTGCACGGTACATGTGCTGAACACCGGCACGAGGCTACGTTTCGGGCCATGAGTAATCGGCAATTATGTCATATCGTTTGCTTCGGTAATCCGCTCCACGGTGATGACGGTTTCGGTCCGGCGGTTTACCAACGGCTAGCGGCGCTGCCGCTGCCGGATAACGTGCGCGTGTTCGACGCCGGAACGCCCGGTCTGGCGGCATTAGCGCTATTTCAAGGATGCCATGAGGTGATGATCGTCGACGCCGTCGCATCGGGCGGCATACCAGGGAAATTAAGCCGATTATCGCCGAATGTTGTTACGGCCGAAATCACGTTACCGGGCCACGGCATCGGCGTAGGCTATTTGTTAAAGGCCGTTGCCGCGTTGCCGGACTGCCCACGCATCGAGATCATCGCAGCGGAAATCCTTGGAGCGGCACCGTTCCGTCCGGGCTTGTCAAAACCGGTGCGCCAAGCTGTCGACGATGCCTTCGTTCTACTGGAAAAATATGCCGAGCAAGTTTCCCGTCAATGAATCGCACCTAAATGAGGAACTGACGCGTTTGCGGGTCGAAGTCGAAGCGCTTCGAATCGCCAACGCGGCGCTCGAGCAACAATTGTCGATCGACGCCAAGCAGGCCGATTCGATGCTGCGGGTGCTCGAAATACGTAGTAACGAGCTAAAGGAAGCCAACCTACATCAGCTGAATCAAAGTAATTTCATCCGTCGCGTCATGGATTCGACCGGCGCGATGATGATCGTGCTGGGACCTGATGGGCATATACGCCAAGTCAATCGGCGTTGCGCGCAGGAGTTGTCCGGAACCGATTCGATTCCGGACAATCGCGTGCTGGACGACTGGTTGCATCCCGACGAACGACAAGCGCTTGTCGCACAAGCGATCGGTTTGCCGTGGCCCGTTTTTTCTCCGCTGTTCGAAGTCGTGCGGCGTTCGGGTTCCTATGCCGCTGAGCACCGTCTGGGAAGCCGCGACGGAAGCTATCGCCATTATTGGTTTGAGGCGAGTCTGCAACACAACCCTCAAGGCAAAGAAGAAGGCGCCGTCATTTGCGCGAGCGATATCACGCGGCTCAAACAACAACAAGAGCGATTGAGCCGAAGCGAAAAACGCCTGAAAGAGGCGCAAAAAATCGCCCGCCTGGGGCATTGGGAAATGGATTTGACGTGCGACAAACTCACTTGGTCGGAGGAAGTGTGTATTATTTTCGAGCTCGATTCGGCTTCGATACCCCGTAACTATGCGGACTTTCTCGAACTCGTCTATCCAGCCGACCGGGCCGCAGTCGACCGGGCTTTCACATCCGCCCTAAGCACGCATGGTTCTTACGACATCGAACATCGTCTGTTAGCGGCCGGCGGACAAATTAAGTGGATACACGAACGGTGCGTCATCTACTATGACGATGCCGGGCGGGCTTTACGGTTGGTCGGAACGATTCAGGATATCACCGAGCAACGCTTGGCCGAAGAGCAGTTGCGTCTTGCGGCGAGCGTCTTCGACAATAGCCTGAATGGCATTCTAATCACCGATGCGAATACGCGCATCGTCAAGGTCAACCGCATGTTCAGCGAAGTCATGGGCTATTCGTCCGACGAGGTGTTGGGACAAAAACCGAGCTTGCTGAAATCCGAGCACCACGATAAGCAATTTTATCGCAGTCTGTGGGCCGCACTCGAACGGGACGGCAAATGGCAGGGTGAGATTTGGGACCGGCGTAAGAACGGCGAACTGATACCACTGTGGCAAAATATATCGTCGGTGCGCGACGCCATCGGACGCGTGACGCACTATATCAGCGTCTTTTACGATTTAACCCAACAAAAGCAAAGCGCGAAACATATCTACCATCTGGCCTATTACGATGCCTTGACCGAACTACCGAACCGGCAGTTATTCAACGAGCGCTGCGAGCATGCACTGGAGAGGGCGAATCGCGACTACCATCCGCTGGCAGTTTTGTTTCTTGATCTGGACCGGTTCAAGCACGTCAACGACAGTCTCGGGCATCCGGCCGGAGACGAGCTTTTGCGCATGGTCGCACACGCAATCAAGAGTTCTTTGCGCCAAGACGATACGGTCGCGCGCTTGGGTGGCGACGAATTCATCATTTTGCTCGAAAATACCGGGAGCCGCTCCGATGTCGAACAGGTCGCCCTCAAAATCATTGCGCACCTCTCTAGACCTTTCATCGTTCAAGGCCATAAGCTGGAGATCGGCACGTCGATAGGCATCAGTTGTTATCCTGAGGATGGCAAAGACACCATGTCCTTAATCAAACACGCCGATCTTGCGATGTATCGAGCCAAGGAAAAAGGACGCGGTAATTTTCAGTTTTACGAAACGTATCTAACTACGCGCGCGAAAGAACGTCTTTTTCTCGAAAGTGAGCTGCGCGACGCACTGGAACGCCAGGAATTCCATCTTCATTACCAACCGCAATTCGCCTTATCCGGCGGCGAATTGATCGGAGCCGAGGCTTTATTGCGCTGGAATCATCACGAGCACGGCCTGATCGCGCCCGACAAGTTCATTCCGATCGCCGAGGAATCGGGGCTGATCGTCGCGATCGGCGAATGGGTGCTATCGGCCGCATGCAGTCAGGCCAAGGCATGGCTCGACGCCGGTTACGCATTCAAACAGGTCGCGGTCAATCTGTCCGGCGCGCAGATCGAACGCAGCGATATTTTGGCAACGGTCGGCAACGTCCTTGCAACAACGGGACTGCCTCCCCGGCACCTAGAGCTCGAAATCACCGAAACCTATATCATGCGTCAAGCGAAACAGAACGTTCGTATCATGGAAGAGCTTCGCGCATTGGGCGTGAGCCTGGCGATCGATGATTTCGGAACCGGGCAGTCGTCGCTCAGTTATTTGAAACGCCTGCCGGTCGACAAGTTGAAAATCGACCGTTCATTCGTGATGGATATTCCGCAAGATAGCAATGATATGGCCATTACCCGAGCGATTCTCGCACTCGGACACAGTTTGAAACTAACCGTTTTGGCCGAGGGTGTCGAAACCGCAGAACAAGCGGCTTTTCTTAACGAATTAAAATGCGACGAAGTGCAGGGCTATTATTACAGCCGCCCGCTGGACGCCGAAAGCTTCCGGAAGCTATTGGCCAAGCAAAAGTTCGATGCAGATCTTTTTGATTGAAGCCGGGTACGCTAGGTGAGGGGCCAGCATGGAGCTGGCATAGAGCCTACATGGACGTATTCACGGCGTCCTTTGACGGGGACCCCGGTGCCGAATTTTGAACTCCGATGGGTATAGTCATCGCGATATGGATACATACTTTGGGAGATAGGTGTCTATTTGCTTCTAGATGAAAGAAAAATGAAAGGAAAAATGGATAAATTTATATTCGAAGACGCCAATTAATGAAGTCTTTGGAAAATCATGCAGGGTATTTTTATGGAGTAATTTTTCGTAAATCAAGATTAGGCGGGCTGAAATAAGTAGCGGAATGCCGAAATATGAAATGCGGAAATTATGTCCGGATTAACCCGAATGGCAATGAAAAATATGGAAGTTTAGCCTTGCCATTTTTTGCAAAATAATGTTCTTTCATCCTCTAGGAGGTCATTATGATTCATGCGAACAAGTTGCATAAAATATTTCATCAACGTGCAGTTTTGAAAGCCGGATCTGAAGATCAGTCGCACTTGAAACAATCAACAGAACCGAAAGCCGATACAATGTCGATTTTCGAAAAGATTGTCAGAAAAGAGTGCAGAACCTTGATTCGATATATTTTCCATAACGCTGGTGGCCGATAACGGTCCCAAAGGGAGCAGGTTAAATTATTAATTAAACCTGCTCCCTTCATGTGTAAATGCTTGACTGCAAGCCCCGCTTTGTTGATATCAAATGTAAATCCTGACCTTTAGCTCAATGGAAGTGAGCATGAGTTTTCCGAAAATACGCTATCCTTAAAAAACCTGACACTAAACCAGGAGATGCGGCGATGGACCGCTTTGAACGAATCTACCAATTACACACCATCCTATCCGGTCGCCGAACGCCGGTTTCCAATGCCCAATTACAGGAAAAACTCGAATGCAGCGAAGCGACCGTAAAGCGGTTGCTAACACTCATGCGCGACCACTTCGACGCGCCGATCGCCTACGACCGTAAACGCAACGGTTATTATTACGACACCGAAGCCGGCGAACACCCTTACGAACTGCCCGGCTTATGGTTCAATGCCGAGGAATTATGGGGCTTGCTGACCTGCCATACCATGCTGCGCAAAATATCGCCGGGCCTGTTCGGCGAGCAAATCGCCCAACTGCAAAACCGGATCGAAAAACTTCTCGCGTTAGATCGAAGCAGCGCCGAACGCAAACTGGAATGCATTAAAATCGTCCCGATCGCCTCGCGACAAAAAGTTCGAAATCCATGGTTCGCCAAAATCGCCGGCTCGCTATTCGATAATAAACGCCTCGATTTGGTCTACGACGCGCGTAGCGACGGACAAATAACCACACGCAGCGTATCCCCGCAAAATCTAGTTTACTACCGGGACAACTGGTACCTTGACGCGTGGTGTCACTTTAGAAGAGAACTGCGCACCTTCGCACTGGAACGCATTAAAACCGCCGCCCGCCAAGAAATACCCTCCCAAAACGTCGATCGACAGCAACTCGAAGATTATTTCAGTTCCTCCTACGGCATCTTCTCCGGCAAAGCCGAACACACCGCAAAACTGAAATTCACGCCCGAACGCGCCCGCTGGGTCGCCGACGAACAATGGCATCCGAAACAAACCGGCCGCTGGCACGAAGACGGCAGTTACGAATTGAGCATACCCTTCGGCGATCACCGCGAGCTGTTGATGGACATCCTCCGCAATGGCGCCGAAGTCGAAATTTTGGAACCTGCCTTTTTACGCGAAGCCGTGATCGAGCAAATTCAAAAAATGGCGAAAATTTATCAAAAAGAATAAGTACCGTATCACGCTTTGATACGGTGGCTATGCATAATGACCAACTAGATCGGTAGACGAGGACGAAATGAACCATAAATTCGATGCTGGATTAAAACCAAAATGTTCATTCCAAATGAAAGTGCTATGAAATTTTTCAATACAACTCAAGCCAAACATCTATTGAAGCAGACTCTCGATATTGCCCAGCAAGAGCCGGTTATTATCCAAAAGCACCGAAAATATTTTGCGGTTTTATTGTCGTCTGCCCGTTACTCGGAATTGCTTGCATACGAAGACAAGTACCTGCACAACTTGGCTGTTTTGGTCGAGAAAGAAGGCTTCATCGGTACCGAGGCCAGCCGAAATCTGTTGGATAGTATTTGATGCGTCGAATCGATTTCATCCGGCCGGCAGGAGAAATTTTGCGACAATTGGCTAAGTCGGAGCAGCGTATTGCCAAGCAGTTCGAAAACGAATTGCCGCCTTTTTCGAATGGCTTGATGCAGGCCGAATATATATGAAAACAATCGGAATCCAATCATGATTTTACATATAACCGACGTCGTGTATCTCGATGATTATCGTATAAAACTGGTATTTAACGACGGATTGTCCGGTGTTGCCGATTTACGCAATGCGCTTTGGGGAGAAATGTTTGAACCATTATTGGACCCGAATAATTTCAGCCAAATCAGATTAAATCCGGAATTAGGTACCGTTAGCTGGCCCAATGGCGCCGACCTGGCTCCGGAGTTTTTATACACATTGATACAACCGAAAAACGAACCCAATGAAAACTGAGGTAGCCATGACCGAAACAGCCGGATATTACAGATACTGGGGCAAAGCCAAACCCGAAGGCGAGTCGGGCCCTGCCTATCATTTGCTGCCTTATCATTGTTTGGATGTGGCTTACTTATGATTCAATTCAATCCAAAGGAAAGCGGTTGGGCCAAAACTAACCAAGACGGCTCGCCTGGCTTGCCGATTTTTGAGCATTGTTGCCATGTAGGCTGGGTTGCGTTGGAGTTGGTAAAGCAAAGCCGAAAAATTCCCGATGCCGACTTAACACCAATTGCGATAGCGATCATTGCCGCCATTCATGATATTGGAAAATGGTCGCCAGGGTTTCTCGTTAAATGTCCTCTGTGGTTAATTCGAGAAAATTTAGTTTTATTTGCTGCTGACCATGCTTGGGAAGCGCAACAAGAGAAGCGGCATGAGGCACACAGTCAGGATTCAATTCAGCTGTTGCTTCAAAAGCGTGGAGTGAAGCAATCGGTAGCACAAGCGTGGGCAATGATTGCTGGCGCGCATCACGGAAAAATGCATGTTCCTGAAAAATACGGCAATTGTGATGTTACTCCTTTCATAGATGAGTGGCATTTCCAACGACAACAAATTATTTTCGAATTAGAAGCTGAGCTTGGTAGCGAGATACCCACTTATGAAGTAAATAAGCGTGATGCGATTGTTCCGTGGTTAATGGGATTAACCACTATTGCCGATTGGATTGGATCAGATGAAACATATTTTCCGGTAAATAAAGGCCTGGATACTGGCAACGGCAAAATAGCGGCAAAGCTTGCTGTCGAAAGTATAGGTTTAGCCAATCCACGCATACGAAAGGGGCTGAAGTTTAAAGATATTTTTGGCTTCATTCCAAACGAATTACAAGAAAAAGCGTTACTTGCCATTAAGGAACCCGGTATTTACGTCATAGAAGCGCCGATGGGTTTGGGGAAAACTGAAGCGGCATTGGCTTGCACTTACGAGCTTTTAAAAACCGGAAAAGCGTCGGGATTGTATTTTGCATTGCCTACGCAATTAACATCCAACCGGATTCATTTGCGGGTAAATGATTTCATTAACGCAATTTCTGAAACACCCGAAAATGCAAGACTGGCTCATGCTAATGCTTGGCTGGAGACGGATTATTACCAGCCAAGGGCAGTACAAACCATATTTAAAAAATTCGATGGTGATGCAACTGTCAGCCGTGACTGGTTTGCCTCCGCTAAAAGGGCATTATTGGCTAATTTTGGCGTGGGTACAATCGATCAGGCGTTAATGTCAATTGTTGCAGTGAAACATTTTTTCGTCAGGCGTTTTGCATTGTCCGGCAAAGTCATCATCATTGACGAAGTCCACAGTTACGATTATTTCACAGGAACTTTGGTTAAGTGCTTATGCGATGAGTTATTAAAACTCGGCTGTACGATCATAATTTTGTCCGCAACGTTACTGCCAAAAGTTAGAAATAAATTAATCGGTATTGACGGTAATTTAGTAAATGTAGATACCTATCCTTTAATTACCGGAAAAACGATAAATGGCGACGTTATAAAGCCGCAGTTTGCAGTAGCACCCGAAAGGCCAGCGGTTCGTAAAATCTTTAAAAACTCGAATCACTTAATCGAAGATGCCGTCAAGGCGGCTCAAATGGGGGCCAGAGTCTTGTGGGTTTGTAATACGGTTAATCTCGCACAGCAAATTTTTGGGCAATTACCAAGCGATAGTGGTTTTGAATCCGGGCTATTGCATTCGCGCTACCCGCATTTTATCCGGCAAGAGAGGGAAGCGTATTGGATGAAAAGGTTGGGTAAGACTGGTGCGCAACAAGGCGGTTGTATTTTGGTTTCTACACAAATTGTCGAACAAAGCGTCGATATTGACGCCGATATTCTTATCTCGGAATTGGCGCCAATGGATATGCTGTTGCAAAGGATTGGACGCTTATGGAGGCATATGGATGTTAGATCTGCACGAATTAGGCCTGTTTCTGAGCCACAAGTATGGATTGTCGAGGAAGAAAAAACACTCGCTGAATTGGAACGAGAAGGTAGCGAACGCATTAAGAAAGCTTTCGGTATTAAAGCAAAAGTCTATCAGGTATATCCGTTACTCAAGACCTATCAGACATTACATGATTATGAATTTATAGAATTATCGAATAAAACCGGGAATTCACAGATAAGACAATTACTGGAAAATACCTACGAAAACACAGATCAAGACCCTGATTCGTGGCAAGCCTTGTACTCGGAAGTCAAAGGTACAGAGTTTGCTGAAACAAGATTGGCCGAAGGAAATACACGGTTATTTTCCAAAATGGCTTTAGCTGATGAAGAAGGTAAACAAACACGGTTAATTGATATTGAAACAATTCCGCTTTTGATTGTTTTAGAAAGTAGTGTAAATCAAATAACTTTGTTGGATGACTATAAGATTTCCTTGCCTATTACTGAATTCAAAATACAGGATGCAAGGGCAATTCATCAAAACATTGTCAGAGTTCATGCTTGGCCATTCGAGCAAATTAAAAAAGAGTCGGAACTGTCTTTTTATCTGAAGGGTAAACATTGTTTGGCGCACCTGGATAACGACGGTCGGCTTAATATGGATGGATTGAAGCCTGAAATAAAACTTTCATGGTGCGAAATAAAAGGTGTTATACAAATTTACAACAAAGGAGGGCTTGATGAATCTTGTGACTGATCCCTGGTTGCCGGTGACTAATAGCAAAAATCAATTGTGCTATATCAGCTTGAATCAATTATTCGAACAATCGGATGAATGGCTTGACTTAGCATTAAGGCCGCATGAACGGATAAGTGTTATGCGATTTTTGATCTGTTTAGCTCAAGCTGGATTAGGCTTGCTTGAAGAAGATGAGTGGGACGATGCGTTAGATATAATTCCTGGTAAGTGTTTATATTACTTACAAAATTGGCAGGGTAGCTTTAATTTATTTGATTCCAAAAAACCTTTTTTACAAATTGCTGAGTTAGAACCATTCAATAAAGAACCAACGTACACAACAAAACTTAATTTTTCATTGGCAACGGGTAGTAATTCAACATTATTCGATCATGGGTGTATTAATCCTTTTAAAGAAACATCTCCTAGACAGATGGAAGCTTCCGCATTAGTCGTATCCCTTATAACGTTTAACAATTTTTCTTTAGGGGGGTTATATCCTCAAGCAAAATGGAAAAATAAAGTAACATCGAAATCAGGTGTCAAAGATGCGCCGTGTGCCTCACAGTCAATGCTTCATTGTTTTGTTAGAAAGCATACGATAGTTAAAACGTTACATGCCAATACGTTGACAATTCAACAGATTAAGGACCGATATGGCGACGATATTGGTGTTCCGGTATGGGAGTTTTTTCCTGTTTCCCCTGATGATAAAGATGCTGTTTTAAATGCGACACATACCTATTTGGGAAGACTAGTTCCCATTAGCAGATGGTTGAAATTACTTCCGGATAAAAAAACAATGCTAATGGGAGAAGGTTTTATTTATCCGGTGCATCCTGAATTTGTTGAAACTACTGCAGTATTAGTCGTCAATAAGCAGAAAGATGCGAATGACATATTGGGTTGTAAAACTGCTACGCCTTGGCGAGAACTTTGTGCATTAACCGCGAAACGTAAAGGAAAAACATTTGGAGGGCCCGCAGCTATAGAAAACCAGTCGAAATCCGAAGGTTATGATTTACAAATTCTAGCTTTAAAAAGAGAGCAAGCTTCGGTTCTTGATGGATTCGAATCCGTCCTTCATGTACCGAGTTACTTTACTAATTCGGATGAAAACAGAGCAGCATACAATGATGGTGTCAAGAAAGCGGAAATTATGGCATTTAGATTAGATGAAGCGATCCAGATATATCTTTCGATGTTAATGCCTCAAATGATTGAAATTGTCTCTAAAAAAATTAATAAACAACCCCTTTCTAAACATGAAAGTGAAAAATATCGTGCCATAAAAAGCCGTGTCAAAGAAAAATACCTTGCACATTATTGGACGCTGATTGAAAAACAGCGTCATCTACTAATGCAATACATTTCCCTATTAGGGATGGGTACGGATCAGGCGCGTGAAGATTCTAAGAAAGCTTGGTTGAAAGCTATTAACCAAGCTGCTACAGAAACATACGAAACCTTATGTAATCACGATAGCCCTCGCCAACTACGTGCTTATGTGGCGGGTTGGCATTTATTGCACCCGATTAAATCAGAAAGTCAGGAGGCGGCATGAGTCAAATATTTGAGGAACGTTTTATTCAGTATTTGCAAAATTTACAAACTGATCGAGGGAAAATGGCAACGCTGCGTAAAGGATTAATAGATAGTCAGGCGCAGGCGACATGGCCATTACTCAGTCGGTTTGTTGATTTTGATAAACCATATCAAATAAAGACTATTCAAACCGTTGCAGGGTTATTTGCTCATCATCCGAAAGCAGTAGATTACGGGAACATTGGCAGTTTATGTTTTCAATTATTGGATAGTGACGAAAAGCAAAAACTAGCATCTGGGGAATCCGGCACGATTTCTAGAAATTTCCAATACGCGTTAGCGGCAAATAACGATGAGATTTTACCCAGAGTAAGAAGGCTAATTTTTCGAGCAAAAGCAAATGAGAAAGTAATTTGTGTCAACTACGTTCAACTGACAACAGACTTGTTAGCGTGGAACAACAGCTTCAAAAAAGAAAAAATAAAGTTAGCTTGGGGAAAAGAATTCTGGAAGGTTCACGCCGATAAAGATTCGGATGAGGCTGAGGAGGTTGTCAGTAATGACTAATTTGATCAAGTTGTCTTTGACATACGAACAAATAGCGAAAGAAAAAATTACCGATAACTACGCGTGGCATAAAAAGGCATGGGAGCTATTTCAACATCATCCTGAGTTAAAACTACGTAGGAACAGGCCGGAAAGCGAAAAAGGCCCCACACCATTTCTAAGCCGATACACGGCCAAGAGTCAGCATGTCGAATTATTGGTGGTCTCCGATTTTGAGCCACAAATGCCAAATTGGTGTACGGAACAAACTTGGCGAGTTGTAACTATCAGTAACGAGTTTTTATCACAGCCAACTTATCAATTTGATTTATATGCGAATCCGACAAAAGCCATCAAAAAACCGAATGGTCAAGGAGGATTTACCAAAAACCGGCAGAGATTAACTTGGCTGGATGAGTTTTCTCAAACTAAGTGGTTAATACGCAAATCGGCTAGTCATGGCTTTATTGTGAGAGACGATTTTCCATTAAAGCTTGATAAACCGGTTGATCACCGATTTAACAAAAACGGCGAAAAGGGTTTGCATATCGGTGTGCGTTTCCAAGGAATATTGGAAGTTACCGATCATGAAAAATTTAAGCGAGCTTTTCGCGAAGGCATAGGTTCGGCTAAAGGATTCGGTTTTGGCTTACTGTTGATTAAACCGTTGCGAATTTAAAATTTAAAAATACAAGGAAATTCCATGAAACATTTAGAACTACATATTTTACAGTCTGTCCCAGTGACTTGTTTGAACCGTGATGACTTAGGATCACCCAAGACCGCTTTTTTTGGTGGCGTCCAGCGAGCCAGGGTGTCCAGTCAGAGTTGGAAGCGCGCTATTCGGGAATATGCACATGAAATCAGTCCTTATTTTGAAGGAAAAAGGACTCGCTTGATTATCGAGCCATTAGTGAAGCATTTGGAACAATTGGGTAAATCAGAAAGTGAGGCATTAGAGGGCGCTAAATCTATAGCTGCCGAGATAGGTAAATTAGACGCCGATGCCGAAAAAAAGTCTGGCGTTCATCGAGTAAAAACGCTCCATTATACCAGTGATGCCGAACTGAAAGCATTGGCGAAACAATATGTAGAACTGGGCGACGCCTCAAAAGCCGTTAAAAAAGTAGGCATCGGTGTTTTAAAAGATGCTGCTGATATTTCGCTATTTGGCCGTATGGTTGCCAACGATCATTCATTAACCATTGAGGGCGCGGCGATGTTTAATCATCCCATATCTACGCATAAGGTCGATAATGAATTAGACTTTTTTGCTGCGGTGGACGATTGGCAAAAAAAAGGTGAATCAGGTGCTGGGATGACAGGCACATTGGAGTTCAATTCTTCGGTTTACTATCGTTTTGCTGCGGTAAATCTGGGTATGTTAGCCGATAAAGAACATCTTGCTGCTATGACCGTTGACGAAAGGAAAAATGTCGTAACGGCATTCATTCAAGCAACATTGGAAGCGGTGCCAGGGATGACGGAATCAAATTCCGGTCGCAAAAATTCGATGAATGGGTATACCCGGCCGGCCTATGTGTTAGGCCTTGTCCGAGATAAAGGCCATCCGGTGCAATTGGTCAATGCCTTTGAGCAACCGGTTTGGAATGCTTCGGGAAAGGGTATTATGCCAGCGTCTGTATCTAAGCTAAAAGAGGAAGAAGAACATTTGAACAAAACGTGGAAGCTGGATCGACACCAAGTCGCTAGAGCGGTGATACCGGAATCGAACATTGATGAATTCATTGCCGAACTGGTGCAGCATGTCGAGTAAAAAAGTCATCGCATTACGCCTTAGCGGCCCCATGCAAGCATGGGGCTATAACAGCGAATATACTTATCGAAACTCGGGGTTGTTTCCCACTAAAAGCGCTGTCTTAGGAATCTGTTGTGCCGCCATGGGATTTTCGAGAGGTTCTGAGCAGGAAAAACAATTTTTGGGCAACTTATCCGGCTGCTTGATGACGGCGATTGCATTGCCTCGCAAACGTTTTTCCGGTGAAAAATCGTGGATGATCAATGTTCGTCGGATTGAGGATTTTCATACCGTAGAGCACACGAAAACAGCGTCCGGAACTATTAGCAAAAACGCCGTTATGACTTATCGACAATATCTGTGTGATGCTGACTTTGTTGTGTTGCTATCAGAAATTGAAAGCTCCATCGCGGATCAATTGGAAGACAAACTTCTTGATCCCGAATGGGGGATGTGGCTAGGACGCAAGTCCTGTATTCCCAGTGCCCCGATTTTTGCCGGGAAGTATGAAATGATCGAAGCGGCAAATGACAAATTACTCGGCGGCAAAGAACTTAAATCTTTCACCTATCAGAAAGAAGTTTTGTCTTTTTCTGATGGTACAGACTCTTTAATGGATGCTCCGCTCGATTTCGCAATCGATAGGCGTGTTAAAAGTCAACGTCGAGTGGTAATTCACGAAGCAGAAATTTAGCGCTAACGTCAACATGTAGTTCAAACCAATCATTCAAGTTTAGAGTTTGATGATATAGCCAGCACGGCATGCCGAATGTAGGAGGCGAATATGAAAATCAATGCCGAATTAGACGGGCAAAGTGAACAAGACTTACTTTTTATCCAGGAGCAAACCGGCGAAACCATACCCCGGATTATCAAGGAACTGCTGGCGGAAAAAGCCGAGTCGTTAAGGCAAAAAACTCACTCCGGCGCCAAGATGAAGGCTTTGTTGGAAAGCAATTTTGTCAGGTGCGCCGAAGGGCCGGAAGACTTGTCGGAAGTCTATAAAGACTATCTTTATAACGGTTTGAAGGAAAAGCATGGTATTGATTGATACCGGTTATTGGCGTGCATTAGGCAACCCTAAAGACAAATTCCATACCGGCTGTTGCCCGATTTCTGATGCTTCGCCCGCACATATCCATCGGTTGCGGCTTGTTTTCTGTTGCCGGGCTTAGTGTTATAGTCGTTCGGCAATGAGTCGGACAGGAGATTTGAAATGCGTATTACCGCTCGAATTGACGAAGATTACGAACAGAAACTTAAAACCATAAAACGGAAAACGAATCTGAATACGACGGAAATCATCAAAATTGCGTTGGATTTACTTTATGAAAAAACGGAATTATCGGCCAAAGAAAAAAACCGGATGCTAATCGATAAGTTGGCAGGCATAGGCCATGGGCCAAGCGATGGTTCGGTCAGGTATAAAGAATATGTCGCAGAGTACATCGATGAAAAACTGGGTCATCGCTGATACCGGTTTTTGGTATGCGTTGCTCAACAAGGATGATGTATATCATCATAAAGCCGTTGATATGCTTAGCTGGATTGATGCAGGATTGATTTCGACATGGCCTGTCATAACGGAAACTTGCTATTTTTTGCAATCGAGATTGGGGTAAAATCAAGCTTGTGCATTTCTCTCGACATACGATGAAGGCTTGTTCGACATTTACGATCTGCATCCCTCACACTTAAAACGGATAACAGAGTTAATGCAAAAATACGCCGACTTGCCGATGGATTTAGCCGACGCCTCGTTGGTGATTTTGGCTGAGGAGTTGGGTCACGGACGCATTCTTTCCACCGATATGCGAGACTTTCAAGCCTACCGTTGGAAAACTCACAAACCTTTTCAAAACCTACTGTTGCCCGATTCCTGATGTTTTCGCAAGCCCGCGTGAAATTGATGTAACACATTGTTGCCCGTATTCACGACAATGATTGGGCGCAAGCTGAAAAGTCGCTGTAGTGTGAGGCACGACGCTGCCTTGTATCAACCAACTGTTGCGAGAATGAAATACATTCGCAAGGCTACGCCAGCGCCGCGGATTGATATGAACTCTTCAGTCCGGCTATCCGAGCCGACCTTGTCCGATTTACTGTCGATCTTCGTAGAATTAAACAGCACCAGTAAACAGGTGCTAAAATCCGGTCTTAAAATCAGTAAGGATGAGCAGATGCAAACTAAATTTTCCGAAGATGTTATTTCGCTAAGCGATTTAAAGATAAATCCGGCTAAGGTGATTAATCAAGTAAAAGACACCCATCGGCCTATATTGTTAACCAGCCGGGGCCGTGGAGTCGCAGTGGTGCAAAATTTGGATGATTACGAAAAAGATCAAGAAGAGCGTGCCTTTATGAAAGCCGTCGCCCAGGGCTTGATGGATGTGAAAAATGGCCGAGTCATGGAGTTGGCGGAAGTCAAAACCAAGTTAGCTATTGACTAAATGAAACTACTGTTTGCCGATTCAGCCATTAACGATCTTATGGACATCAAAACCTACTATCGGGAGCAGGGGATCGAGCACATCGGCGATAAGTTTGTTTCTGGGATCATTGCCCATCTTGAAATCCTGATCAAACATCCCGAGATTGGCAGGATCGTGCCGGAATTTGCCGAGCCCAAAATTCGCGAACTTATCCACCCGCCTTTTCGAGTTGTTTATTGGTTGGACAATCCGCAAATCCATGTCGTTAGGGTTTGGCGGAGCGAACGATTGTTGCAACTTCCTGATCTAAACCAATCCTAGCCTATGCTTCCACCTTTAAAACCCATCGCCATGAAAGAACGCGTATCTATGGTCTTCATCCAGAAAGGCCAAATCGATGTCAAGGACGGCGCCTTCGTCGTCATCGACGAAACCGGTATCCGTACCCATATCCCGGTCGGCAGCATTGCCTGTATCATGCTGGAACCGGGCACTCGGATTTCGCATCATGCCGCAGCATTGGCCGCTAGAGCCGGGACCTTGCTGGTCTGGGTCGGCGATGCGGGCGTTCGGCTTTATGCTTCCGGGCAGCCGGGCGGCGCAAGGTCCGACCGATTGTTGTATCAGGCCAAGCTGGCATTGGACGACGCCGCTCGCTTGAAAGTCGTCCGCAAAATGTATGAAATCCGTTTCGGCGAAAAACCGCCCGAGCGCCGTAGCGTCGAGCAATTACGCGGGATCGAGGGCGCCCGAGTCAAAAAAACATATCAACTGTTGGCCAAACAGGTCGGCGTCGAATGGAAGGGCCGCAAATACGATCCGTCGCAATGGGACAAAAGCGACATGCCGAACCGCTGCATCAGCTCGGCAACGGCCTGCCTATACGGCATCTGCGAAGCGGCGGTATTGGCCGCCGGCTACGCGCCTGCGATCGGCTTCATTCATACCGGCAAGCCGCTGTCGTTCGTTTACGATATCGCCGACCTGTTCAAATTCGACGATATCATTCCGCACGCTTTCAAAATCGCCGCGAAAAATTATCCCGATCCGGAGCGCGAGGTGCGCCTGATGTGCCGGGATATCTTTCGGCAAACCAAAATCCTGAAAAAAATCATCCCGACGATCGAAGATGTCCTTGCCGCCGGCGAGCTGGAAATTCCGAAGCCGGCCGAAGAAAACATCGAGCCGGCGATACCGAACCCGGAAAACATCGGCGACGTAGGGCACCGAAGTTAGCGCTAAACCATTCGCAATTCGAATTTCGGAGCATTCGTGTCAAATCCCTCCCGGAAAGTGCCGGGATAAGGGATCAAAAAACGAAATTAGAAGCGCGATAACAATATTTACTCACCACTCATCGAATCATCATGTTAGTCATAGTCGTTGAAAATGTACCGCCGAGACTGCGAGGTCGTTTAGCCGTTTGGCTCATCGAAATCCGAGCAGGCGTTTATGTCGGCGACTTATCGGTCAAAGTCCGCGAAATGATTTGGCAGCAAATCGAGGCCGGCATCGAAGACGGCAACGCCGTGATGGTTTGGTCGACCAACACCGAGTCCGGTTTCGATTTCATGACGTTAGGCAAAAACCGGCGTCTGCCGGTCGAGCTAGACGGTCTGAAACTCGTGTCTTTTTATCCTCTTGAAGACGATGAAGCCAAAGCTCTTTAGCGTTCCCCGCACCGGTGGGGATGAACCGCTCTTTAACAATCCGGAAATACCGAAAATAATCGGTAGAAATTTGCAGGTTGATTTTCTGTTTATCTAACAATCGGTTAAGATAAGTGCGTTCCCCACACCCGTGGGGATGAACCGTCATAGGGTCGGAACACCTACGGAGTACAAAGGCGTTCCCCACACCCGTGGGGATGAACCGGAAATTTAAACCCACCTATCCCACCCTCGACCGCGTTCCCCACACCCGTGGGGATGAACCGAAATGTTCGCGAGTTTCGTAATCTGGTATTCAGCGTTCCCCACACCCGTGGGGATGAACCGTTAATCCGGATGGTACAACTACAATCTCAGAAGCGTTCCCCACACCCGTGGGGATGAACCGTCGTCGAGATAGAAAAGCGCGTATTAACACCAGCGTTCCCCACACCCGTGGGGATGAACCGCTTGCTGAGTTAATAGGGGTAAAACCGGAAGAGCGTTCCCCACACCCGTGGGGATGAACCGACTACTATTGCATAGAAGATGATTGCTTTGTAGCGTTCCCCACACCCGTGGGGATGAACCTGGTTGCCGATCAATTTATTCAATCGTTGAATCGCGTTCCCCACACCCGTGGGGATGAACCGTGATTGTCTGGATACGGGCTAATCGTCCTGAAGCGTTCCCCACACCCGTGGGGATGAACCGCCAAGGTGGAAAAATTGCAGATGCACAATGCTGCGTTCCCCACACCCGTGGGGATGAACCGTCTCATCGTGATCGCCTTCGAGATGATGCCAAGCGTTCCCCACACCCGTGGGGATGAACCGCACTGACACGATGGGGATTAAAACCGGTTTGTCGCGTTCCCCACACCCGTGGGGATGAACCGGCGAGGTTGATCTAGGTGAAATCGGCTTAATCGCGTTCCCCACACCCGTGGGGATGAACCGCATTCCTGGAGAGGAAGCGGAAGTCAGTAGAGGCGTTCCCCACACCCGTGGGGATGAACCGATTAATTAAATCGGATAAACGCCGATTATCAGGCGTTCCCCACACCCGTGGGGATGAACCGCGTTAGTTTGATTTTATTTTAAAGCGGTGCTTGCGTTCCCCACACCCGTGGGGATGAACCCAGCTATCTCGACAACACCCCGCCCAAAGCCCGGCGTTCCCCACACCCGTGGGGATGAACCGTTCGGCGTAACTCACGCCACGGCGCCATGCCGCGCGTTCCCCACACCCGTGGGGATGAACCGACTATTTTCAAAGTCTCTGGGATTCCTACTCCGCGTTCCCCACACCCGTGGGGATGAACCGACCTGATTGCGATGTATTGGGCGGCATTGGAGGCGTTCCCCACACCCGTGGGGATGAACCGGTGTGGCTGTACATTTAGCAGTAGATTTTCAAGCGTTCCCCACACCCGTGGGGATGAACCGTCTTCAATTGACACCAACAATAGATTGTTAAAGCGTTCCCCACACCCGTGGGGATGAACCGGAATTCTCGATGCGATCGCGCTGATCCTCAACGCGTTCCCCACACCCGTGGGGATGAACCTCTAGCTTTTGTGCTATCGCCTCATCCTCTGTTGCGTTCCCCACACCCGTGGGGATGAACCGCTCTCGGCCCTGCCGACTACAGCTTACCCGACGCGTTCCCCACACCCGTGGGGATGAACCGTCAGCGCAAACAGCCCGCCGGAGCCTATCCGGGCGTTCCCCACACCCGTGGGGATGAACCGTGGCTATCGGTGCCATCACGACCGGCAAAAAAGCGTTCCCCACACCCGTGGGGATGAACCGACCTGAATAAAAAATACCCGGCGACCGAGGAGGCGTTCCCCACACCCGTGGGGATGAACCGTCATTCTGGACGCGGTGGCCGGGCAGGTTGGCGCGTTCCCCACACCCGTGGGGATGAACCGCCGCCAGTTTTTTTGTTTTTGGGGTTGGTTTTGCGTTCCCCACACCCGTGGGGATGAACCGTTAAATTTGCTGCTCATGATTTCATCGAGCAAGCGTTCCCCACACCCGTGGGGATGAACCGCGATCCAGGACAAATCTATTTGAATGTTCATTGCGTTCCCCACACCCGTGGGGATGAACCGTAATACGATTCTTGCCCCGCTTTAAACGACATGCGCGTTCCCCACACCCGTGGGGATGAACCGTTTTCGACCACTCAGGCAATGGGGCTTCTCAAGCGTTCCCCACACCCGTGGGGATGAACCGTGATCGAGCAGGCGTTTAAAAATTTGGGCGTGGCGTTCCCCACACCCGTGGGGATGAACCGCGTGACCCCGTATTCTTTGTATTTCTGCTTTAGCGTTCCCCACACCCGTGGGGATGAACCGTTTACGAATCATTACCGACGGTTCACCAGATCGCGTTCCCCACACCCGTGGGGATGAACCGACGAAACGATTCGATCTTTTCGGGGAAATGCAGCGTTCCCCACACCCGTGGGGATGAACCGTCTATCCCGGCGTTCAAGTGATGATCGGGACCGCGTTCCCCACACCCGTGGGGATGAACCGATAACAATAAATGTAACATTACTATCCTTACTGCGTTCCCCACACCCGTGGGGATGAACCGAAAAAAAGCGCGGCGAACTTAAACCGCGCGAGGCGTTCCCCACACCCGTGGGGATGAACCGACATCATCACGGTTGAGGGGATCGAGTGGAGCGCGTTCCCCACACCCGTGGGGATGAACCGCCGGGTGAACGCTATGTAATCGGTGCTGACGTGCGTTCCCCACACCCGTGGGGATGAACCGTTTCTTTATGCGTTTCAGTAAAATCAGGAATTGCGTTCCCCACACCCGTGGGGATGAACCGCTATTGCTGCACGTCAAAAACAATTAGCCGAAGCGTTCCCCACACCCGTTGTCAATGGCCAACAGAATTGAGCCAGTTTTGGCCATTTAAATTGAGCCACTTTTCCAGGGTTACGATGCTTGATTTAGCTTTGATTTGAGTCGATAACTTTCCCCTCCTAGCATAAAAATGTGTGAATGATGGATGATGCGGTCGACGATGGGTACGGCAACGTTGTCATCGATAAAAAACTCGCCCCAGTTGGTGAATTCCTTGTTGGTGGTCAGGATCACCGAGCGGTATTCGTACAGCGCGTTGATGAGTTGAAACAGGTTGTGCATGCCTTGTTTGTTCATCGGCAGGTAACCCAGTTCGTCGATGATCAGTACATCGAATTTGAGCAGTTGGTTGATTTTCTTTTTCAACTCGCCTTTGAGTTCGGCCAGTTCCAAGGCCTCCATCAAGCCTAGCGCGGTGTTGAAGCTGACCTTATAACCGGCATCGATGGCTTTCAGGCCGATGCCGATGGCCAGGTGGGTCTTGCCGACCCCGGGCGGTCCGATGAAGACCACATTGTCCCGATTGTCGATAAAGCCGAAGTCGAGCAAACTGTTGACTTCCCGTTTACTGATGGTGGTCTGAAAGCGATAATCGAACTCTTCCAGGCTTTTGAGCAAAGGAAAGCCAGCGCGTTTGCGGTTTTGCTCGATGCGCTTGGCGTTGCGCTGGCGCTGTTCGTGTTCAACCAAGCTTTCGGCAAACTGCAGGTAGGAGCTTTCATGGGTCTCGGCCTGGCTAAGCAAGGTCGGCAAGTGCTCTGCAATTGCCGTCAGGCACAAGCCGCGGTATTGCCGGGCGACCTGATCAATGGACGGCATGGCGCTCTCCTTGGCCAGCCGAGTGGCCATTCAGGGCACGATAACGGGCCAGCGGGCGTTCTTGCTTGATGGCTGCAGTGGGCGGCTCTGATGGCTGAATCGATAGGGAGTCCTGCTCCACCGACTGGACGTCGCTGTCGCCCGAGCGTCCCGCAGACTGCCGCCATGCGTCCAGCCGTTCTTTCAGGCCGCTGGCCGTTAACCGAGGCGTGTCGATCAGCCGTGTCAGCACCGCTTCGGGAATCGCACCCTGCCGGTTGATCTGCTCGGTTAGCACCTGCTTGGCACCGGCCAGCTGGTCTTTGTAGATTTTCGGCGAGCTGGCTTTCAACAGGGCACATAGCTGAGTCACGACCGCCGGAGACGGCAGCAGTTCATGCAAGTCCTTTTCAAGCGTTTCGATGCGTAGCGACATATCCCGGTAATGATGCCGGTTCTTAATAATTTGCCCCTTTTCTAGACACACAGCATGTTCGGCGATCACTTTGTGAGTACTGAGATTGCTGATCTGGATGACGCCGTTAGCTTCATGCACGGCGACACGGGCGCATTGATACGCCATCGGTACCGGGTATTTATTGGATTGCCAGGCGATCAAGCCGGTTTTATCCGCCTTGCGGGTGATGCGGGCCTGGCTGGCGGTAGCGTCAACACAAGACGGCGTCAGGTAAGCCCGCATATGGCCTTGCTCGTTGGCCGCGTAATGTATCGCCGGTTGTTGGCCGGTGGTGCCGTGTCGCCGTTGATTGGCTATCCCGTCGAGCCAGTCGGTCATATGGGCCTTCAAAGCATCCCAGTCGGTAAAAGTCTCGCCATACAAGGCATTTTGTTTGACGTATTTGACCCCGGCCTCGACCTTGCCTTTGCTTTCCGGATCATAACCTTCACAAGCCCGAATCGTGAAGCCCGCTGCCGTGGCGTACTGATGGAAGCGCTGGTTCAAGCGCAACTCGCGAAACACTTCGCTAATGACCACCAGCTTGGTCTGATCGTACACGCACTCTTGCGGTATGCCGCCGAAATAGCGAAATGCCGCATCGTGCTGGCGAATCAGCGTTTCGGTATCAATAGGCTTGGCACAGATCGAAACATGCATCAGACGCGAATACGACAGCACAAACACCATGAAATATACCGTCGTCGCCACGCCGCCAATCATCACATCGCGCAGTTCGCCGCCATCGACCTGGCATTGTTCGCCCGGCACCATGTCCAATACCGGCTCATAATAACGCGCCTGCTTAAAGCTAATCTCTTGCTTGAGAGCCTGTATATAACGCCGTACCGAACGGTCGGAAACGGCCAAATCGTCCACTTTGGCCTTCAGTTTGCGCAGCACTTTGACCGCTGACAAGCCCGGATAGGTTTGCAGCAACTGAATAATGTAGTCGCGGTAATCGTCCAGCTTCTTACCTCGGGCTATCTCTTCCTGCAGGGCACTAATGTCCGCAGCCGACAGCTTCAGGTATTTGCTCACGGTGTTACGGGAAATACCCAATTGACTGGCAATCTGACGCTCGGATAAGCCGTTGCCATCGTTGTATAACGCTTTAATCTGATGGATCACAATCCACTCCTTCATGACGCTCCCTGGAAAAAATTCAGGGACTCTGTCAGATTTATTGGTATAAATAAAGTCTGAAAAAGTAGCTCAAAATTGTTGGCCATTTCTGGCTCAGTTTAATTGGCCATTAACAAAACTACGGGGTTACTATAATTTCTACGGTATTCGAGGGAACAGCAAAAGCTTAAGCAGTTTTGCATATCGAGTAGGGCAACTCTTCTATAAATGGCTGAACAGGCGTAGCCAACGCAAAAGCTATAATGTAGTTGGGTTCAAAGCATTACTTAAAGACTTTGAATTAATCAAACCGAGGATATGCCATGATTTCTAAGAATACTTGTGCGGCGAATATGTGCGAAGTGAGCAGTTCAGAAGAGCCCGGTGCGGTAATTCCGCACGCCGGGATCTGTGAGGGGGCAGTTGGGTAACTGGCTGTTCTACCTTGATCAGGCCACTGGAGGCAATTTTGGAATCGGCCGCCCGGTCCGCTGATGATCAATGACGGCAGCCAAATAAAGCCAAGGGGATTGCTGTCTTTTACGGCAGGTTTCGATCACGCTGATTAAAATGGCGAATACCCGCGAGCCTTGCTCGGTGCGCGTGCCATAGCTGATGCGTCTCAAAATCACCCAATGCCGCAAGGCCCGCTCGGCTTCGTTGTTGGTCAACGGCAAATGATAGGACGCAACGACCTGAAAGATCGCATCCCAATCATTGAGCATTTCACCGGCTAGCTCACGCGTCTTTTTATGCGTTGCTTCGCGCAGGCTTTCGCATAGCGCTCGATAGAGCGCTAGTGATTCTTGAAAGGTTTCCGTCAACGGTTTGTCGGGTGGGTCGACGCGGGCCTCACGAATCGCGTTCATCAGCGTATTCAGCAACGCCAGTGTTTGTTTACCGAACTGGCGGGCCACAGGGTCGAAACTCTCTTCCAGCCCTTGGGCTTTGCGCAGCAGATGCGCCCAGCAGCGCACACGATTCGGGTATCTGCGATAGGCTTGGTAGCCATCGCTCATGAGCCAGCCCAAATAGTCTTCGCCCAAGAGGTTTTCGAGCAATTCGGCACTGCGGTAGGCAATCCAGTAAGCGGTCACGCTATCCGTGCTGAACACCCAGAGCCATAAGAAGGTCGTCAGTTCCATCCAGGACGTTTCATCGACATGCAGTAATTGACTATTGACTACCGCCTCAATGAGTTCGTCTTCGATCGGCATCGCCGCCGCGCCGCTTTCATGCAGGGTGTTGTTGATCGTGCCGACACTGAGACTTAACCCTAACCAATCCTGCAAGAATTCGCGGATGCGCTCACGGGATAGCCGCATGCGATAGGCCAGACACACAATCAAGGCGGCCAAACCCGGCCCGACCAGGCGCCATTCGCTGCACACGACGTTCGGCAAACTGCCGTGGGTCACGTGACGATACGGTTCGTCTCGCGTCACATGGCCGCAGTGACACGTCGCTTCATAATAGCTATGCCGCGTCGTGATTAATCTCAAGCCCGGATCGTTCGCGTCAGCCCAGGTGAGGTCAACGGTATCAAAAGCGGTATACGCTTTTTGCTGACTTGTTGTGAACACAGTACCGCAACACGCGCAAAGCTCGGGACGATGGTCTTGATAGTCGGTCACTGGCAGGACTTGCTGTCTGCCGAAGCCTTGCGCACCAGGCTGCTTACCGGGTTTACGCACATCATCCGAAGCTTGAGACGAGTCGGTTTGAGAATCTTGTTTGGATTCTTTAGCAGGTGGCTCGGGTGAGGTGTTATCTGTTTCCTGGTCCGGCGTGTCTTCGCCAGCGTCTATAGCATCGGTATCACTGGCTGTATCGTTCGCCTTATCCCACGGTGCTTCACTACTGGGTGGCCGGGAGCTATTGCGCGAGTTTTGCTTCAAGCGCTCGCGTGCTTCCTTGAGATCGTTGAGCAAGCGAATCGAAAGGCGACGCAAAGCCTCTTCCGGCAAGTCAAGAAGCTTGTCTTCATCCAGTTGGTTTAGGTCATGATCGCTCAGTTGCATGGCGCACAGAATACGTCTTGGTGGCTAAAAAAATACAGTTTTTTAATGACTGATTGGATGATTTTTGTAGTGATCAAGGTAGAACAGCCAGTTACCCAACTGCCCCCTCACAGATCCCGGCGTGCGGAATTACCGCACCGGGCTCTTCTGAACTGCTCACTTCGCACATATTCGCCGCACAAGTATTCTTAGAAATCATGGCATATCCTCGGTTTGATTAATTCAAAGTCTTTGAGTAATGCTTTGAACCCAACTACATTATAGCTTTTGCGTTGGCTACGCCTGTTCAGCCATTTATAGAAGAGTTGCCCTACTCGATATGCAAAACTGCTTAAGCTTTTGCTGTTCCCTCGAATACCGTAGAAATTATAGTAACCCCGTAGTTTCCTATTTAGCTTGGCAAATAGGATTTTCTTCGGTAATCCACTGTATTTTCGGAACCATTCTTTGAGCTTAGGAATGAGCACGAAATAACTTGAGCAAGTAGTCGTTGCAATGCGGTAAAGTTAACGAACCTAAAACATTACCCCAAAACTTATAGTGAAGCCTGCTTACCCAATAGAAATTGAAAAACAAATGCAAGAAGTGTTCGACCGTCTATCCGAAAAAGATAAGCGTTTGTATGCGGGGGTTGAAGCATTAAAATTTCCTTATGGCGGCATCAGCTATATTGCTCAGCTGTTTTCCTGTTCTCGCAATACCATCCGACGAGGGATAAATGAACTGAAAGAGAAGGCAATTATCCCCAAAAAACGGGATAGAAAAGCGGGCGGAGGTCGAAAACAAACTATTAAAAAACACACGGATATTAATGACGCGTTTCTGTCTATTTTAAAAGAGCATACGGCAGGCGACCCGATGGATGAAACGAAAAAATG
>NZ_KB455575.1:3825113-3830212 GCF_000341735.1 Methylotuvimicrobium buryatense 5G
AAACAAATGCAAGAAGTGTTCGACCGTCTATCCGAAAAAGATAAGCGTTTGTATGCGGGGGTTGAAGCATTAAAATTTCCTTATGGCGGCATCAGCTATATTGCTCAGCTGTTTTCCTGTTCCCGCCATACCATTCGGCGAGGGATAACTGAACTGAAAGAGAAGGCAACTATCCCCAAAAAACGGGATAGAAAAGCGGGTGGTGGTCGAAAACAAGCTATTGAAAAACAAACGAATATTAATGACGTGTTTCTGTCTATTTTAAAAGAGCATACGGCAGGCGACCCGATGGATGAAACGAAAAAATGGACTAATTTGACGTGTGCCAAAATTGGCTTTCTATTGGCTGAAGAGGGTTTCAAAGTCAGTCGCAATATTGTCAGAAAATTATTAAAAAAGAATGATTATGTGAAGCGTAAGGCCTTGAAAAAGAAAGCGGCTGGCGGGCATGTAAATCGTAATGCGCAATTTGAGAATATCAGTCAATTGAGAGCTTTATATACGACTGCGGGAAATCCTGTCATCAGCGTGGATACCAAGAAAAAGGAGCTGATAGGTAATCTGTTTCGCGATGGCAAGGTCTATACCACTAAAACAGTTGAAGTTTATGATCATGACTTTCCGTCATTAGCCGAAGGCGTTGCCGTACCTCATACGCTTTATGATACTGAGCGCAACGAAGCCTACGTCAACATTGGGACAAGCCGTGACACCAGCGAGTTTTCCTGTGATTCGATTCGTCACTGGTGGTACACCTATGGCAACCTCTACTATCCGCTGGCAACATCCATTTTATTGCTGATGGATGGCGGTGGCAGTAACTCATCCAGACACTATATTTTCAAACAGGATTTGCAGGCATTAGTGGCAGAAATAGGCATTGAAATACGGATAGCGCATTATCCTCCGTACACCTCTAAATGGAATCCCATNGANCACCGGGTATTTCCTCATATTACGCGTGAATTATCCGGCATGATTTTAATCAGCCATGTCTTTATGAAAGAGTTAATTGAAAAGACAACAACAAAAGCGGGATTAAAAGTCTTTGCCTGTATTTTTAACAAGGTTTATGAAACGGGCAGAAAAGTTGTGGAGGGCTTTAAAGAATCCATGCGAATTGTATTTGATAAGCATCTGAGGCAATGGAATTATGTCGCCATACCTGAAGCGGTAAATTTATAAGTTGCTCAAGTTATTTCGTGCTCGTTCCTAAGCAATTTAGATTCCATCAACACTTGTCTTCAGCACTGCACTGCACTGCACTTGAAAGAATTGTGCTAATTCTCTAGGTTTCCACCTTTGCTTCGACACGTCTCAACTCAGAACCCGTTGTGTAGGTTGTATTGATGCGCCCATACGACAGAGCCACTGGGCATGAAGGCGCGACTTGGCCTGCGCGGTATCGATAAAACCGATTCTTTCCGGTATTTGAATAAACGCGCGCAACCAATAATCGAAATCGAAAGCCGTTTTTAAGGTCTCGTCCAACGGGCCGAGTAAGACGGTCAGGCTGCGTTTGAAAAAAACGGTAGGCTGACAAATAAAACACCGATCGGCGAATTCTTCGGCCGGCGTGGAGGGCAAGCGGGTCGGATAAGCCTCGATGAAGCGGCCGTGTTCATCGATGTGTTCGCCGTGGCCGTAGACCATCAGCCACGCCGGTTCGGTAATTAACGCATCGACCGCGCGTTGGATTGCATTCGGCGTATATAAGTCGTCCGAATTCAACCAGCCGATCAGCGTTCCCCGGACGATTTTCAAGGCTTTGTTCAAGGCATCGGCTGGTCCCGTGTCCGGGCCGGAGAACCACTTCAAACGGGGATCTTGGCGGCTTTTTTGACTCAACCAGTCCGGCGTGCCGTCGGTGGAGCCGCCGTCGGCGACGACGATCAATTCCAGATGGCGGTAACTTTGCGACAACACGCTTTCGACCGACTCGGCAATGAAATTTGCCTGATTGAAAGAGGGCATGACGATGGAAACCAGCGGTGGGGTGTTTTGAGGCATGAATCAAAAAATATTGTGCGTCTGGAAAGTAGTTGGCTGTGATTGGTCGAGACTCGGGGGTAATGATCAAACAAGCCTGTTGCCGATAGCTTTCACTTGGTTGCTCAAAAATTGTCCTGATTAGGAAGGGCTTCAGCTTGTCGATGCGAATAATCCGAGCTAGATCCAGTCGTTACTTGTTCCGTAAACCTCCGAATCGGTAATCGTAACAGCCGTTACGACCTCATTGAGAGGCGTTAAGCTGTTTTGTGTGTATGATATCGACGAAAATCGGCAAGCACTAGAGGTCGTGTGGGCGATCAAACAACGGTGTTAAAAATCAAATTTTTCGGCACAATAGAGTGGATGCAAAGACGGGGGGCGCCTACCACAGGATGGCCAACATCCTCTCATTCTTTTCGGGAGTGCAATACAAAACGAACCCAATCGGGTAAACAGACTTGCTCAAGATCATAGTGGTCAATAATCGTCTGCCTAGCCTTAAAGCGCATCTCTCGGTAATCATCAGGATTTTGCAAAACAGCAATAACCGTATCAGCCAACTGCCGCATATTAAAAAAATCCACTAATTGACCATTTATTCCATCCAATACCACTTCTTTTACAGGCGCTGTTTCCGACGCGACTAAAGCACAACCAACAGACATCGCTTCTAGCATCGACCATGACAAAACAAAAGGATAGGTTAAATACACATGGACAGAGGACACTTGTAAAATAGTCAAAAAATCACGATACGAAACCTTTCCCACAAAATGGATCCGCGACAGATCCAATTGATGCCCCAACTCTTTTAAATACAACTCGCGATAATTTTGACCATTCGGTAAACGGCGACCATAACTCACGGCATCTCCCCCAACAATTAAAATTTGAGCTTGAGGGCGCGCCTCTAAAATGGCCGGTAAAGCTCGCATTAAGCAATGAAAGCCTCGATACGGTTCTAAATTACGCGCAACATAAGTGATAATTTCATTATCTCGGGTCAATGTCTTGTTTTGATAACTAAAACAAGCTTCAGGATTGGGAGCCGCTAAACGCGTGTTAATTCCTTCATGAAATACCTTGATCTTACTATGAAACTCAACAGGATACTGTTGTTTTTGCCAATGTGTCGGAGCAATACCTTCATCGGCACTTTCTAAAGATAACAATTGCGTAGTATTTTTCAAGCGAACCAATAAACGCTCGTTTGTCGATATTGGAAACTCAGGATCAAACCCGACATCATGACCATAAGCATGATAATAAAATTCAAAATAATAAATATGCTTCGATTTAGGAAAAATATCTTTTAAAAATAAAGTTTCTCCCCAACCAGGATGAGCAATAATTATATCAGGATAAAATCCTTTGTTTTTCAAGCGTAAAGCGATACCTGCAACAAGCTGTCCACGCTGAGCGGCTATTTCAAAATCGCCTAATACCGATTGATGAAAAAGCTTGGAAAGCTCCAATTGATAACCTAATAAGATAATTCGCTTGTGAATGATTCCCCGCGTGCGAACGTTATTCGTTTCACCAATCGCATAAACTTTATTTTTAGGATCTTCAAGAAGAGCATTCGCTAAATGCCGAAATTGAGCCGGAAAATTCTGGTGAATAAAAAGAAAATTCATTTTATCAAATGACTTTACGCAAGCGCCTATTCAAGCTCTTGGGTTGACGGTAGACTGGCAAAACTTGATATAAAGGCAGAGATTAGCTCATGCAGCCATAGTATTCACTTAAATAGGCTAAATCCCCAGCATCGAAGATATCTAGTCCGAACTTTTTCCAGCGCCCGATAGAGCCCGGATTTTGGATTAAGTCGGCTAATTCATGGGTGTCGATATTTTTTTCATCATGTTTTAAAAATGAACATAAGCGCCGAATAACGACAAGCGGGTTATGACATAATTCATCATAGTCTATAAATAAAATTCGATGACTAAAATCGGGATGTGAAGCAATGTTCATTATTCTTCTATGCACAGCACACCAGTATTTAAGAGAGTACCTTGGCTCAATATGTTCTTGAGGTTCACCTCCTAAAAAAAAACTACCCCATAAACGGGGTTGATTCTGATTATTGCTATGAGCCATATCCAAACCATGGCGAATAACATGAATGTAATGCAACTTAGGTAAAAGTCTAAGTAAACGGTCAATCACAATATGTGTATTAGGCTCTTTCCACGCCCATTTAGACTGACCTGCTAAATCACAGCCCGTTTTCATTTCAGATACAAATTCATCAAGCAGTACCGAAAAGGTTTGATGACTCATATTCAAAATTTCTAAACGTTTAAACTTACTTGTAAATAAAAGGTTATCGTTAGCATGATTTAAATCACTCCCAATGTAGTACCCTAGTTCCATTAGCAAACGAGCCACAACTCTTGTACCGCTACCGCCGATCGCCCCAATGGCTACAGGAGAGACTATTTCCATAATATATACTGAAGGTTACTTTATAAAAATTCAGATGATCAAATTATAGCGAACATGATGAACCTCACCAGAAACAAGTCTTAAAAAATAAGCTCTAATGCGAGTCATAGTACAAGTTTAGATTTCCGCCATCCTTGGCGGATAAAAAGAGGGAAAATTAAACGATTATAAAATCATTTGCAGTTAATCCTGGATGGTTATCAATGCCTAAAATTGCAATCGGCGCCGCCTCGTTTATACCACTTCCATCAGCGTCGTAAGACAACAATCCGGTTTCATTGTCATAAACCAAATAGCGCTCCAGTTCATCAACGGTATCTTCAACAAACGCCGAGAAAATCGAACGATAAAGCACAATCTTATCGACATTGACTTCAAAATCAAGGATGGTGTCGACGTTTCCGATACCGGGAGCCGTGTTGAATACAAACTGATCTGAGCCGCTTCCACCTATAAGTGTATTATGGCCCAAACCACCATAAATTATGTCATCACCGTCACCGCCGTAAATGACATTATCGCCGTCGTCGCCTATCAACACGTCGTCAAAGCCGCTGCCGATGATGTTATGCAGGTTACGCAGCGTATCCCATCCTTGATGTGCGCTGATGAATTGCGCTTCCGTGATCCTTAAATCCACGGTCACGCCGTCTTGC
>NZ_KB455575.1:3830312-3837200 GCF_000341735.1 Methylotuvimicrobium buryatense 5G
AGCCAGTTATCGCCCGCCACGGCGTAGATGACATCATCGCCCTGATTACCATACAACCGGTCATTGCCTTCGCCGCCATAGAGCGTGTCATTGCCCGCGCCGCCGTAAATCGTATCGTTGCCGCCGCCCCCGTAGATCACATTATCGCCGTCGTCGCCTGTCAACACGTCGTCAAAGCCGCTGCCGATGATGTTATGCAGGTTACGCAGCGTATCCCATCCTTGATGTGCGCTGATGAATTGCGCTTCCGTGATCCTTAAATCCACGGTCACGCCGTCTTGCGATGTGCTGTAATCCACGGTGTTGTTGCCTTCACCGCCATCGAGGTAGTCGTCACCGGCGCCGCCCGCTAGGGTGTCGTTGCCGGTTCCACCGTACAACGTATCGTTGCCTTGTCCGCCGTGCAGCCAGTTATCGCCCGCCACGGCGTAGATGACATCATCGCCCTGATTACCATACAACCGGTCATTGCCTTCGCCGCCATAGAGCGTGTCATTGCCCGCGCCGCCGTAAATCGTATCGTTGCCTTCAAAACCAAATATTTGTTCGGCATCTGCACTGCCGTCAATAACGTTATCGGCTGTTGTACCCAAAATAACAATAGCGCTTGCAACACTCCTCAAACCAGAGGCATCCGTTTGGCGCAGACGAACACTCATCACGCTGCCGTCATGCAGCAGCTTGTCTTCAGCCGTTCCTCCGGGCAACCATGTTACACCATTATCGGTACTGTATTCCCACGTTGCGCCGGGTTCGACGCCGACCAATGGAAATTCGTTATCCGATGGGAATGCGGCATTGACAGCAGTATCCACATCGCTCACTAAAGCCAGTGATGGCGCTAACGGCACATTACCCATCCGCAATGTATCCCCGACCACCATGCCGGATTGCCCGGACGCATCAATGATATCGATTTTCGAGGTAATAATACCATCAGCCAAGCTGGATAAATCCGCCGTGTAAGTGCCATCGAAGTTAAGATCATCAATAACGACTTGATCGCCATTAACATCCGTAAACGTCACGGTTGCCGTTGCATCGACGTCTAAGCCCACGACACTAAAATCGAGAGCTGTTTTTTCAGTCTCATCAATAAACTTATCATCATCCAGAACTTTAAAAATGCTTGGCGCAATATCGAGTCGAATAAAACCGATGGCAGAAGAGCCATCGGTCGAAGTGGCTTTTACAAATAGAACGCGAGGCGTATTGACGGCCCAGGTACTATTATTGGCAACAAAGATTTTACCCGCGTCAGATCCTGTTGACATGATTGAAAATTCACCGGCTGTATAAGGCGCCGTCCCCGCCGAATTTCCGACCAGCTCGTAGCTTTCCACTTGATCGGTGAGATCTAAATCATCGGCTATGGCTTTAATACCGATGAAGGTACCTATAGCCGTATCGATGGGCACCCAATTGGGCCGAATGCCAGGTATAATAGGGTCGATAGCAAATACCGGCGTGGAAATAGCGTACTCATTCACATCTTCCAGATTAATGATAAACCTTTGATCAAATGAGGCGCCCCCGGAATCGGTTGTGCGCACAGTTACCGCATATTGATGTTTCGTTTCTGCATCCAGCGTCACACCATCTCGGAAGCGGAGTTTATTACCCTCGGTCAGTTCAAAATTAAAGCCGTCTTCCGCATCTAAAATACTGTAGGCATGAACATCGTCGTCAACATCGATTGTAGTTAAACCACCAATGATACGACCTTCTCCGGGAGGCGTATTTTCTTTTATCGTGTCATTCGATAACAAAATCGCGGTTGGCGCGTCATTGGTGCCGTTGATCGTTACGGTGACGCTCGCTTCCGTGCCGTCAATACTTCGCACGGTGAAGCTTTCTTCAACGGTGTCGCCGACATTCAAATAGTCGAACGCACTGTTGGCCACAAAGGTCCAGGCGCCGTCTTCGGTGAGACTGAAGGTGCCGTGGTCGCCTTCAACGCTCTCCTGTGTCTGGAATTTATTGTCTTCGTTATCCGGATCCTCGTTCGTCAAGGTTCCGGTCAACGTCAACGGTGCATCGGTTTCATCGGCTGCTTGAGTTAAATCGCCTCCGATTACCGCCGGGTCGTTGGTGCCGTTGATCGTCACGGTGACGCTCGCTTCCGTGCCGTCAATACTTCGCACGGTGAAGCTTTCTTCAACGGTGTCGCCGACATTCAAATAGTCGAACGCACTGTTGGCCACAAAGGTCCAGGCACCGTCTTCGCTGAGACTGAAGGTGCCGTAGGTGCCGGCAACGTCTTCTTGTACTTGGAATTTGTTGTCTTCGTTATCGACGTCGCTGGCGGTCAAGGTTCCGGTCAAGGTCAACGGTTCATTGGTTTCATCGGCTGCTTGAGTTAAATCGCCTCCGATTACCGCCGGGTCGTTGGTGCCGTTGATCGTCACGGTGACGCTCGCTTCCGTGCCGTCAATACTTCGCACGGTGAAGCTTTCTTCAACGGTGTCGCCGACATTCAAATAGTCGAACGCACTGTTGGCCACAAAGGTCCAGGCACCGTCTTCGGTGAGACTGAAGGTGCCGTAGGTGCCGGCAACGTCTTCCTGTACTTGGAATTTGTTGTCTTCGTTATCGACGTCGCTGGCGGTCAAGGTTCCGGTCAACGTCAACGGTGCATCGGTTTCATCGGCTGCTTGAGTTAAATCGCCTCCGATTACCGCCGGGTCGTTGGTGCCGTTGATCGTCACGGTGACGCTCGCTTCCGTGCCGTCAATACTTCGCACGGCGAAGCTTTCTTCAACGGTGTCGCCGACATTCAGTTCGTCGAAGGCACTGTTGGCCACAAAGGTCCAGACGCCGTCTTCGGTGAGACTGAAGGCGCCGTGGGTGCCTTCAACGTTCTCCTGTACCTGGAATTTATTGTCTTCGTTATCGACGTCGACGGCGGTTAAGGTTCCGGTCAACGTCAACGGTGCATCGGTTTCATCGGCGGCTTGAGTTAAATCGCCGCCGATCACCGCCGGGTCGTTAACTCCGGTCACCGTTATCGTATAGGTCTGGGTAGCGGTTTCACCTTCCTCATCCTTAACCGTATAAGTCACCACAATGGTGCTGATTTCCTCATCGTTAAGGAATTTATACTGAGAAGGATCGACCGTGATCATTGAATCCGAACGGGAGACACCCGCCGGTAAGTCCTGACCGTCATTGCCTGTCGCTTCACCATCCACAACATAGACAACACTATCAATCGTTAAACTATCCAGCCCGAAATCCACATCAATATCGGTTACACCGTCCAATAGGTCGAAGCTAAAGCCCGGATCATTTTCAGAAGCCGTATCACTCGGCGCAGGCTCAATCGCTTGCGGCGCTTCATTGACATTGGCTACCTCGGCTGTCGGTGCGCTCACGACCGTCTCGAAAAAGCCTTCGCCATCAGTATATTGGATACGAACTGACAATGACTTGCCCACATCGTCCCGCGTTAGAGCATAGCTGTTGCCGGTATGCACAACCTCATTATCAATCAACCATTCAAACGTTACCGGCTCGTAAGGGCCGCCATCGGGATCATCCACGTCATGGGTTACGGTTAGAACATCACCCACTCGCACGTCATTGATGTCTCGTTCATCCGCTGTGTTGCTAATCGTCACTGAACCAAAGGGCGGATCGTTGACTATCGTCACATTGATGGTGGTCGTTGCCGAAACACCCGGATTATCGTCCATATCGACAGTCGTGACATCCACAAAACGAGGCGCATCGGTCGGCCGAGTCGACGTATTGCTATATTGGATAGCGCGCAAGGCGAGTTGGAAGAAAGTCGGGTCGAGTCCGCTTTCATTCGACAATGTGATTTCGTGACTATTGTTGCCGGTGACAGTTACACCAATCGCGTAAAACGTCGGGAGCTGGCTTTCAGTAATAAAAAGCTTTTCATTAGAGCCATTGACCGTATCACGCAAGGTCACCGTGACCGACTTGGTGTTTCCGTCCTGGTCGATCAATTCGGCATCGGAGGCTGCGATTGCAACTGGAGCCGCGCCTTCCGTGTAGCTTATTTGATGATCGCGCGTCTCTTCAGTCGGTCCGCTCAAGTCGACGACAGTCGACCAAATCACGTCAACAGTGAAAACAGCCGGAGCGGACGGTTCGCCTTCACTATCTTTTACGGTCAAACTCACATTCCGCGTCCCGACAAATGCATTTTCATTGGCATTTTGATAACGTAACGACAACAAGGCTTCGGTGTACTCTTCATGTGAACCGTCTCCAGTTATGACCAACGGTGAAGCCTCGGTACCGTTGCCGGTTATCGTCAATACGTTATCCAGGCTGGTCGTAAACGAACTGCCAGACGTTGAAAACAAAGTTTCCCAAGTATCACCAAAAGCATTGTCGGTAGTCCATGCGCTATCTAATATTAAACGTGCTTCGGTTAGATAATCACCAAAATCGACATCGGATAACGTGACTTCTTCGTCAGAAGCGAACAAAGGAATACCCTCGCTTCGCGCATAAAATTTGGTGTCATTATCGACTGAGACCTCGGGAGCGTCATTGACATCGGTGACCGTAAGCGTCACCAATCCCTCTGCGAGTGAATACGCCGAACTGCCGCCCCGGCTGCCGGCATTGTCTTCGCCGGCGATATCAGAAACGATGCCACCCGGGACACCGGTCGCCTGGTCCCAGGCGTAATAGCGCAAGCTCGGTTCAGTCAGGTCATTCGCGGTGGTGCCGTTCTTAGCATCCGGCACGAAACGCACTTTGTCATCCTGATCGAGCAACAGCACTTGGCCAACAGCAGTAAAATTGATGGCTTGCCACTCACCAAACGCTTCCGTTTCTGCATTGTAAAGACTGAACTCCCAATGCCCGCCAATGTCGCCGCCGTTGCTCGCCTCAAATATGGCCATGCCTTGTTTGACGCCGTTGTGCTCGCCATGCTCGCCGGTGTCCACATCGGTGATGGTGCCTAGCAACGCGGATACTAAATTACCCGCGTTAGTCACCTCGTCTTCGGTAATCGTTGCCGCGGCTTTTAACGCATCCGCCAGCACCGGCGCATCGTTGACCGGATTTACCGTGATGGCGATATCCGTTTCCGTATACAACGGGTCACCGCCGACATTGCCTTGGTCGTCGATCTTGACGCTCAGGGTGTCTGTGCCGTTGAAATTTTCGTCCGGCCGATACTCTAACCCAGCAACTGCCGCATTGACGTCAGTCAACGTACCGTAGAAAGTTAAACTGGCGCCTTCATTGGCGCTGTCTCCGACGAAAGTAATGCCGTCGGTGTTCGTTAAAGTCAGCGTACCGTGCGCCACCTCTAATGTAATCGTCACACTATCATTGCTAGTATCGCCATCGGCGCGACCGGAGATATCCACGTCGTCGAACGACAAACCGGTAATAGTCAGAACGCCGTCTTCATCGACGGTCTGAGGTACTGGCGCAACTATGGTCGGAGCGTCATTGACATCGGTGACCGTAAGCGTCACCAATCCTTCTGCTAGTGAATACGCCGAACTGTCGCCACGGTTTGCGACGTTGGCTTCGCCGGCGATGCCAGAAACGATGTCACCCGGGACACCGGTCGCCTGGTCCCAGGCGTAATAGCGCAAGCTCGGCTCCGCCAGGTCATTTGCCGTGGTGCCGCCAATTTGATCCGGCACGAAACGCACTTTGTCAGTCTGATCGAGCAACAGCACTTGGCCAACAGCAGTTAAATTGATGGCTTGCCACTCACCAAATTCTTCCGTTTCTGCATTGTAAAGACTAAACTCCCAATGCCCGCCAATGTCGCCGCCGTTGCTCGCCTCAAATATGGCCATGCCTTGTTTGACGCCGTTGTGCTCGCCATGCTCGCCGGTGTCCACATCGGTGATGGTGCCTAGCAGCGCGGATACTAAATTACCCGCGTTAGTCACCTCGTCTTCGGTAATCGTTGCCGCGGCTTTTAACGCATCCGTCAGCACCGGCGCATCGTTGACCGGATTAACCGTGATGGCGATATCCGTTTCCGTATACAACGGGTCACCGCCGACATTGCCTTGGTCGTCGATCTTGACGCTCAGGGTGTCTGTGCCGTTGAAATTTTCGTCCGGCCGATACTCTAACCCAGCAACTGCCGCATTGACGTCAGTCAACGTACCGTAGAAAGTTAAACTGGCGCCTTCATTGGCGCTGTCTCCGACGAAAGTAATGCCGTCGGTGTTCGTTAAAGTCAGCGTACCGTGCGCCACCTCTAATGTAATCGTCACACTATCATTGCTAGTATCGCCATCGGCGCGACCGGAGATATCCACGTCGTCGAACGACAAACCGGTAATAGTCAGAACGCCGTCTTCATCGACGGTCTGAGGTACTGGCGCAACTATGGTCGGAGCGTCATTGACATCGGTGACCGTAAGCGTCACCAATCCTTCTGCTAGTGAATACGCCGAACTGTCGCCACGGTTTGCGACGTTGGCTTCGCCGGCGATGCCAGAAACGATGTCACCCGGGACACCGGTCGCCTGGTCCCAGGCGTAATAGCGCAAGCTCGGCTCCGCCAGGTCATTTGCCGTGGTGCCGCCAATTTGATCCGGCACGAAACGCACTTTGTCAGTCTGATCGAGCAACAGCACTTGGCCAACAGCAGTTAAATTGATGGCTTGCCACTCACCAAATTCTTCCGTTTCTGCATTGTAAAGACTAAACTCCCAATGCCCGCCAATGTCGCCGCCGTTGCTCGCCTCAAATATGGCCATGCCTTGTTTGACGCCGTTGTGCTCGCCATGCTCGCCGGTGTCCACATCGGTGATGGTGCCTAGCAGCGCGGATACTAAATTACCCGCGTTAGTCACCTCGTCTTCGGTAATCGTTGCCGCGGCTTTTAACGCATCCGTCAGCACCGGTGCATCGTTGACCGGATTA
>NZ_KB455575.1:3837208-3856374 GCF_000341735.1 Methylotuvimicrobium buryatense 5G
CGCCATGCTCGCCGGTGTCCACATCGGTGATGGTGCCTAGCAGCGCGGATACTAAATTACCCGCGTTAGTCACCTCGTCTTCGGTAATCGTTGCCGCGGCTTTTAACGCATCCGTCAGCACCGGTGCATCGTTGACCGGCGCCAGGTCGATCGTCAACGTTCTGGGGGTCGGATCCAGATCCACGCCGCCGTTTTCGGTACCGCCATTGTCTTGGACCTGAAAAGTAAAGCTCGCAGCGGCATCACCGTTGATATTAGCCGCTGGGCTATAGGTCAGCAAGCCCGCTTCCAGTTGTTCTCTGCTGACAAAATCCCCGGCGTTCACAGGTACGTTATCGAGCAGTAAGACGCCATACTCGGGCAACGTGCTAATCTTAACGGCAGCCAATTCATGCACGTCGTTATCCCACGGGTCGCTGAAACCAAAATCAGTGACGCCAAACGGATAAACCACATCCTCAGTTCCTGCGACCTGGCTATCAATGCCGACGGGTGCATCATTCACCGCAATCAAATTGATGATCGTTTGGGCGCCGACGCCGACATTATCATCGACATCGATGGCATTGGCTTCGACATAGCGTGTCTCAACACTAGGCGCGGTGGAGTCGTTTTGATAGCGCACGCCGCGCAATGCGACTTGGAAATTGGTTGAGGTTCCTCCGTCACCGGAAGCCACAAAGGTGATTGTCGTTGCTTTTGTCCAACCACTGCCGCTAACCGCTTCGCCATCACTGGCTTCCGTATCAATACTAATCCCACGAGGAGCCAGCCAGTCGAGCGTCGCTTGTGTTACTGACAGGTATTCTTGGGTTAAGTCTTCGGTGTTATCCAAAGGATTGGTTAGCGTTAATGTCAAGTTTCGAATCAAACCGTCTTGATCGACAATGCTCGAATTCGAAGTCGCAACAGCCACAGCCGGGGCTTTTTCGATGTAAGTGACGTCATGATCGCGGCCGGGTAATGGGCCGTTCATATCGATGACCGGCGTCCAAGGTACCGAAACGGTCACAGTCGCGACTCTTGGCCCCGCCACAACCGCCTCGGTAATGGGCGCGTCGGTTTCTGCCAGAACCACATTTACCTCTAAATCAAAAGCGAATTTGGGCTGCGTTGCCGCATCATAAAATTTTAATGAGTCACCCGATTCAAGCGACAACGGTCTGCTCGCCACAAAATTTTGGTTGTCTACTTTTAACGCAATAACAGCGCCGGAATCCACATCGTTAATGAAGATGCGTTGTCCTACAGCGATATCGGTATTTTCATCGGTTGTGGTGATAAACGCCGTGTTACTCTCATCGCCTTCGGCATCGATAACCGAAAAAGTGATTTCTCGATCACCGACAAAAGCATTTGGATTGGCATTGTTATACTGCACTTGGCGCAGTATAGCTTGGTAATCCTCTACTGAAGCGATTCCGCTGATCGTTAACGCCGCGCCATCGGCCGTTTGGCTTGATGAAACTGTCAATCCTGCCGTTGACGCAGCGTTTACGCCGTCTGCGGTTAGCGATAGAGACTCATAAAAAACACCGAATTGATTGTCTTGGGCGCCGGATACTAAACTGATAGTTGCCGATCCCATGGTTGGGCTGTCAATATCCGTCAACTCAAGAGCCGGCGCAATGATTACGGCATCACCACGCGGTTTAAACGTGCCGACCGCATGGATACCCGCCGCCTCCGATCCGCCAGCATCAAGTATTGGCGCATCGTTAGTGGGCGTAGCGATAATAGTTGTTGTGCCGCTTGCCGGAATCGCCCCTGTACCATCATCAATGGTATAGCTCAATGCGGCGATTTCGCCGCTCGGGGCGTTGATCGGCGTAACGTAGTAGATCGGATTATCAATCAACCAGCCCATTAAAGTTTCCGGGCTAGAAGTGACATTAAGAACCAATGTGTCGGTGTCGTTTCCTGCGACCTCGACTGCGGTGTCTAATGTGTCCACGCGCAAAGTACCCGACGTGACCGAAAGCGTTAACGTGAGCGCGTTATCGTCCGGGTCGACAATGGAGAGCACGTCGAGCGGAATTTGTGTGGGAACATCCTCTTCGACGGTAACGCTGTCTACTTGACCGCTAATGGTCGGCTTATCGTTGGCGCCGTTGATCGTGATGGTCAGCAGGGCGGTATCGGTCAGGCCATCAACATCGCGTACCGTGTAATTGAAGACTTCGGTGAGTGTTTGCCCGACATTCAGACCATCCACAGACTCATTGGTTTGCGCAACGATGTAAGTATATTCGCCGGTGGTTTTGTTGACGATTAGGTCGCCATAGTTGCCGCTAATAATAAAACTATCGCCGTCGTCATTGGCGGGGCGACCGATACCTTCGATATTGCCGGCACGAACGGCAGAAATCACCAGGGTTTCGGTCTGTCCTGGATTAGCGTCTGTAGCCGCTTCGTCAGCTAACAAATTACCAATTGCGTTTTCGCCCGGAACTTCGTGCCCTTCTTCTTGCGCCTCGCCTTCCTGATTGTTGGCAACCGGAGCAATTGCTGAAAGATTGACGTTACGAGGAACCGAAGTAATGTTCGACTCTTCCGCGCCAAAGTCGTCGGTATAATGGGTGATGACCCGAATCCATTTGCCGCCATCGGCACTGGTTAAGGTATAGCTACTGAAAATTGCGCCCGGAATGTTAGTAAAGTCACCGCCCTCGGTATCCGCAATCTGCCACTGGTATGTAGGCGTAGCCGTAAACAAACCATCGGGATCGGTGATAATTGCCGACCAGTTCGTGCCGGCGTTGGCGCCTGTGCCTGCAATCGTGATTTCTCCCGGAGTATTGATATTATCGATAGCGGGAAGCGCATCGGAAATCGGTGATTCCGCCACATTGCCGTTATCGGTATAGAACGCTTGAACGCGTACCGGGAAGCCGACTTCGGTGGTTGCGAGCGTCAGCGATTGTTCGTTGCCGCGTGCGCCGGCAACGTCAGTCCAAACGTCATCCGCCTGAATTTGCCACTGATAGATCACATTGGCGGGATTGAAACCATCGCCATCGGACACCGTGGCGGTCAAAGTGTCGCCTAATTTAGGCGCGCCAAGATCGGCCCCTTCGTTAATGGTAATCGCCACGGCTCCGGCGTTGTTCGGCAACAGCGCGCCGGGTAACGCGCCCTCGGCTGTGCCGCCCAGATTCAGGGTGAACGAAGTCGTTGCGGTACTGCCTCCCGTCGATTCGGTGCCGGTTAACTCGATATTGAGGTAAGCGGCATTGCCCGGCACCGTGCCGCTGAGCAGCAGTTTTCCGGCATTTTCACCCTCGGTCACTTCGATTAGGCTCAAACCGAATGAGTCGAGCGCTTGTCCGTTGGCAGTTGCTGAATAGCTAATGCCTTCGGTCGTTGCCGTGCCGGTCGGCGAGCCATCCGGGTCGATGAAAGGCTTGTCGAACAAGATACTGACCGCGCCCCCAGGCACGCCCGGCTGATCTTGCAAAGGCGTAACCAGCGCCAACGGATCGTTCGGGTTGATTATTGCCAGCGTAAAGGTTGTGAATACAGATGTTCCGGTTGTTGTGGTCGCAGTAACCTTGACGCTTAAATTTTCTTCACCTGCCGGTGGATTGCCGCTAAAAGTCGCGGTATCGGGATCGAAACTCAGCCATGCAGGCAACGCGCTGTCATCGGCCAGGGTCGCGCTATAGGTTAGTCCATTGTCTTCCTCGCCGAGGAAATTGAAGGCTCTAGCCGGAACCGTGTAGATACCCGAGCCTGGTCCATCAACAAAAGGCACGCTGGCCGGCATGACACCAACGGTAAGGTCTGAATCTTGTGTGTTGTTATAGACAATAAGCTGAAATTGACTGGCCGCCGTTCCATTCGAAACGGCATCAAAGGCGCGGATTTCGATCAACAGGTTGGCGGGTACCGCGCCATTACCCGAAAGCGTCAGCGTGTCCGGGGAAAAACTCAATGCCGGAGAATCAGTGATCAGGGTAGCCGCACCATTAGCAGGATTGATCGTAAAGGCGCTGTAAACCAGAGCGTCGTTTTCCGGGTCGCTAAAGGTTTCGGAAGGAATGGTATAGCTCCAGCTGTCGCCTTGGATAATGACATTAATGTCTGTACCGGCTGCGCCGACTTCATTGCGTGCAATAAAATCGGTAGCCGTGATATTAGTTGACGTAGAGCCATTGATGTTTTCTATGAGAAGGAATTGGCCTATGCTTGCGTTGCTGTAGCCCGTGCCGACATAAATGCTCCAATTGCTATTAACGTGGTAACTTTTGAATGTTTCTCCGTCATATATAAGAGGTAGCTGGGATACAAACTGGGCAAGCACCTGAGCAGGCGTTTGATTTCCAGCGATGTCAATGTGTCGCCCAAAAAATTCCAACAAGTAATCCGGTTCGCCCGTTCTGTTGCTAAACGTGAAAGTGCCTTGGCGAGGAGCATAATCAGGCTTATAGGTATTACCTGAAACAACCGATATAGGAGTCGAGTAGATAACAAGTTCTTCGGTGCCTAAATCCGTCTTCTCTCCGCCTTGGTTTGCTTCCAGCGTCACCGTCGCGCCGTCACGCTCGGTCACGGTGTAATTCGCCAGGCTCGCGTCGTTAATGGCTTCAGCGATTTGTTCGCCTGTAACCGCTGTGCCGGCAACCACAGTAGTATCGCCGACCGAAAATTCTGCCCCGCCGTAGGGACCGTCAATAAAGGTCAAATCGACGATTTCGAACCTGGCATCTTGTCCTTCAAGCGAAGGCACGAAAGCATTGGCAGGAGCCGCTATGGTGTCGCCGGTCACGATAAAATCATCAACGGTCAAATCGGCAACCGCGCCCGGGGTTTTGGCTGTTAACTGGACTGTCGTCCCGCTTTCAATATAGGCGCTCGTCCATTGCGTACCTTCTGCCGCGGCACTGTATGCGTCGTGGAATTGTTGTGCGACTTGTGCCGCCGTTTCGGTACCGGTCAGGCTTACTTCGACGCCATCGAATACGATACGGGTCGCGCCTTCAGCATTGGCAAAAGTAACTTCGACCGCTTCGGTGGCGGTGCCATCATCGGTAAACATAGCCGCAACATCATCTTCTAGCTTGAGCTCAGGCGCCCCAAAAGCACCGCCCGCCGCATCGGTAATTATCAGTTGATTACCTTCCCAAACCGCAGAAACGGGCGTGCCAGCAAACTCAGTGTTAATCAAACCGGCCAAATCAGCGCCGGAAGTAGCAGAGGAGATATCGAGGTCAGTAACCGTTCTGTCACCGGCGGTTAACGAGAACAGGCTTGCATTTGCGGCTTGTGCATCGGTTATCTCAAAAATCAGCGTACTGCCGCCTTGGGTGATGACGCTGGGCGAGGCGAGGGAGTTATCGACGATAACATTGAAGTCTGCTGCCGTCAGGGAGTCGCGCGCGCCCGGGGTGCGTGCGGTGAAGATGATCGTGTCGGCGAAAGTCTCGTGAACTGCGGCATTCCATTCGCCATTGCCGTTGACCTGTGCCGCGACAGCGCTTGCAATATCCGCAGTATTTAAATCGTTGATAGTGATCGTTTGCCCGTCAAAGGCCAATGTCTGGGCGCCTGCTACCTCGTGAAACTGGACTGATACCTGCTCGGCTACAGCCTCAGCGCCTTCTTGAACTATCGTGACGGTGTAGCGACCGACGTCGTCAATGATGACGGTGCCGTTGGTAAATTCAGCCCGCTCGCCGGCTTCTTTAGCGGTGAGGCGAACGTTGGCGCCGTCTGATGACGTGACATCGTATAGGCCGGAAGAGGCCGTGATCTCGGCTGCGACCGCCGCTGCAACCTCATTCGCGCCGGCTGTGCTGCCGAGTACAATCGGTCCGCTGCCGTCAAATCGGATCGCCTGCCCGCCCAGCATGCCGTCAAAAGTCACGGAAGTGATTTCCTTCGGCGCGTTCACCGCAGCCCAGGTCAATGGGTTATCTACGACCGGCGGTTGGTTCTCATTCGCACTGATGTTCAGCGTAAAAGTGTCGGTGGCACTAAGGCTGCCGTCGCTGGCGGTGACTTCGAAAGTCAGTGATTGATTGCCCCAGCTTAAAGGCGGGTTGCCACTGAAACTGCGGCTGGCTTCGTCGAAGGTCAGCCAATTAGAGGCGAGACCGGCGGTATCGTCAGCATTGGGGGTTACTGTGTCGGTAATGGAATAATCGACTTCGGCGCCGTTGACATGCGTGACTCTAACCGTATAAGTCAAGCCCATGCCCTCAGCATCGGTGAACGTCGCCGCAGGAATTTGATAAAACCAGTCGCCGGTTCCACTGAGTGCTTGATCCCCAATTGCGGATGCCAAAATCGGCGTGTCGTTGGTACCGGTCAAGGTGATGGTTAGTTGTTGGATCGACGAAGCGCCTTCTGGATCAGTGACGCGAAAATCGAAGACTTCGTTAACAACCGCACCTTCCGGCAGCGCATTGATCGCATTGAAGTTGGTGGCTTCATAACTCCACTGTCCGGTATGCTCATTGAGGGTTAACGTACCGAAAAGACCGACTTTACTCCAGGTCGACTCCGCTTTTCCGCCGCCACGGATACTGAACACAAGCGTGTTATCATCATTATCAACATCGGTTGCGGTCAGTGTGCCGGTCAATTGATTGTCGATAACATCCGAATTTGCGCCGGCCGTTAAGGTGACGCCCTCACCGACCGAAGTATCGTTAGCGGCGGTTTCGGTAATCGTCGCGGTCGGCGCACCGCTGGTGAATACCGGCGAGTCGTTGACCGGGATCACTTCAATTGCGACGGTTAGGCTGTTGTTACTGAGCGGTCCGTCTTCGGCAGGACTGACGGTATCGAATGTGACGCGGGTTTCACCGCTGCTAAAACCGGCGCCGTACGAATTGTCGAGCGCCCAGACGATTAGCGGCTCGGGAATGCCGTAGGCGTCTGGGTTCGGGGCAAAGCGCAGGATGGCGGTCGGTGCCAACACCAGGCCAAACTCTGTGGAAACGGTGCCGACATTGAACCAGTTAGTGCCATCCGTGGTGTACTGCCATTGGCCAATGATAGTTTCGGAATTAGCCGTAATGACGATGCCGGCAAAATTGCCGGTCAAATTCGGGGTGTCACCGGCATCGACATCGGTGAATCGCGGTGCAAACAGGCTTTCAACCGTTTGGCCGTTATTAACGGTTGGATCTTCCAACAGTTTCGGCATTTCAACGACAGTGCCGGCGAGATCCGGACGGTCATTGACCGGAAGGACTTGCACTGGGACGTCGCGCGTCGCCGCTGACAGCGCCCCTTCATCATCTACTGCGCGAACCTTGAAGGCGGGAATGGAGGTGCCATTGACATCCTGATTCGGCGTCCAATACGCATTGTGCGCGGAGGTAATCTGATCGTTGGAGCCAACAGCCCACAGTTCCGCATCTTCCGGGCTGGTTCCGATACGCAGCGTACCGCTGTTAACTTCGGTCACCTTGAAGGCATCAACCTTCCCGTCCGGATCCGAGGCTTTACCGCTTAGATGAGCGAAGGTAACCGTAATTTCGGTATCTTCGTCACCCTGGGTCACGACTGCATCGTACGCATCGAGTATCGGCGCCTGGTTGGAGGCAGGAACCTCCTCAATGGTTTCCTGAAGGTCGGCAGCGCTTGCGGCAAATACATAGGCCAGCGAGAAACTCACGGATTGACCGGCCGCTAAGTTGCCGACATTGATGCCAAGACCAATCGTATCGTCACGGGTAGCGCCGTCGCGAAACTCGTCTCCGCCATTTAAATAGGTATTCGGATCGGTCGTCCAGCCGGTAACACCGGCGTTACTCTCCAAGGACGTATTGCTGTACAGACCGATAACCCGTCCGCTGACCGGACCGGTACCTAGAACAATATCCGTTTCCGGAATACCATCTGCTCCGCGAACATTCAGTGTGTTGGTCGTTGATCCCGGCAGGCCATTGGAGTCCACGTCCGGGTCAATAGCACGCGCATAGCGCACATCGAATATCGAAGAGCTACCGGTATTCTCGAACGTCACACGGATACTGATAACGCGTTCATTCTCACCCAAAGAATAGACTTGGGTCATCTTGAGACCGGGCACGCTACTGAACGTGCTTTCAAACACCAATTCACCGAAGGTTTTAGCGGTGCTGCCCGAGCCGCTGGTTTGAATCGATGACGCTGCGCTGTTAATTGTGGTGGTGATTTGACCACCTGTAGGACTGGTGTTGTTGTTGACAAAAGTCGAGGAGCCCACTCGAACCGAAAACATTTCCCAAGGTGAGCCGGGAGTGAGGTAATCTGCCGTATCAAGAAAACCAAAACTACCTTCAGGGTCATACTGAATCCCGGGCTTGGTGTTTCCACCAAAACCAAAGGTACCATTGGCGCTATAGCCAAACTTGACATATTGGTTGTTGAAGATTCCGGGTGCCGTGGCGAGCAAGCCGCTATAGGCTTCCATCGCCTCGTTAGATAAAAAACCATCCACAGCGATTTCGCCGGTACTGAGTTCTAACACCCAGTTACCCCCCAATACACTCGGGCCGGTGGCGTCTAGGGAAGCAGCAACATCGGCGTTGGTCAGTTGTGCCAGTTCGTGAACAAAAGCATGACCTTCATCGCCTTCGCCCACATTACAGCCATACAATAAAATATCGCCATTTTCACTGATAAAACTGCCGAGATGTTCAAAATCAGCGGATCTTTCAGTCAGTGTCGACCGGTCAATCAGGCTGTTGCCGAGCTGAATGGCGCCCGGTTGGCCGTGGCTGATGATGTGGATCGCATCGAATTCGCCGTGATGCTCCAAAGTCGTCATTATCTGGTCAAGCCCGTCCGCCCCCGAATCAATTACTTGATAAATCGCATTTTCGGGAAGGCCCGCTACAAGTATATCGATATCATAAAGACTGTTATCGATGAAATAAATGACACGGGGTAGATTTGCGTTTGCTTCAGGTGTGTTCATATCGTTCATAACGGTGCGTGCCTTGTGTGTTAATTACTGTTTATTTTTAATAGGCGATTCAGTCTGCCAAGAGATGGATTTTGGTTGATGATCGTGCTTACTTTGTGCCTGTCGGTGTCTATGGTCTCTGCTTTTGAATCGATTGACCACTTATGGTTGACGAATACTATTCTTGTCACGCTCGACAAAACCATGATAATCGTAATGGCGTTGCACAGAGTTTCGCATATAACTATTCAAAGATCAAAATTCGGATCCGGAGTGCCCGTCAAAGGACGCCGAGAATACGTCCATGTAGAGACTCTATGCCAGCTCCATGCTGGCAAAGCCTTTGCGATCGCCACGGATGGTGTGTATTAGGGCACCAACAGTAGGTGCTTTAGGCGATGCAGGGCAGAAAAATGCTCCTGCATTTTCTGCATTCATTACATCCATGTAACTCAGCAATTGCCGACGACTACAAGGATGCAGGGCAACGCAGGAGCAGTTGCCGACGACTGCAAGGATGCAGGAGGTAGGGCAATGCAGGTGCAATTGCCGAGGAGCAAAAATCTGCCCTGCTGCCAACATCCTCGCTAGCCACACCCCATACCTTCAGAAAGTTAGCCGTTTTCTGAGTATAACGCATTACCTGATTAGCAAGATGCTTCAGCTAAAGCCCAAAAACCAGAATATTCTTGGCTAGAAGGCGCATACTGGCCACTTAATTAGCAAGGAGTCCAGCTCATGGCCATGAATAAAATCCAGTTTCAAGCAGGCCTGTCACTGCCTGCTTTTTTAGCGCAATTCGGCACCGAAGCGCAATGTGAAGACAGTTTAGAACAGTCCCGCTGGTCCCAAGGCTTTCGCTGCCCCGACTGCGGTCATGCCGAACACTATGTGCTTAAATCAGGCGGACGCAAAACCTTCCAATGCCGGTCCTGCCGATTACAGACATCGCTGATTGCGGGCACTTTATTCCAGAGTACCCACCTTAAACTGACGACCTGGTTTCTGGCGATCTACTTGATCAGCCAGGCCAAGACCGGTTTGTCCGCCCTGGCTTTGAAACGGCAGTTGGGCGTCAGTTACCCTACCGCTTGGCTGATCCAACAGAAACTGATGCAAGCGATGGTCGAACGGGATGCCCGGTACACCTTGGACGGCGAAGTTCAGGTGGACGATGCCTATCTCGGTGGCGAATTGGCTGGCGGTAAGGCCGGGCGCGGCTCTGAGAATAAGGTGCCCTTTGTCGCGGCGCTCTCGCTCAGCCCCGAGGGACAGCCGAGGTTTATCAAAATGGCGCCGATTCCGGGTTTTACCCGTAAAGCCATTGCCAATTGGGCACAAGGCGATCTCAGCCCCGGTTGTGTCGTGCGGTCCGACGGCTTGGCCTGTTTTGCCGGCGTGACCGATGCCGATTGTCAACACCAGGTAACCGTCGCCGGTGGTCGGAAACCCAAAGACCTGCCTGAGTTCTGTTGGATCAATACGGTACTGGGCAATCTCAAAACCAGTCTAGGTGGCGCCTACCATGCTTTCGATTTCGCAAAATACGGCACCCGTTACTTAGGTGCGTTCGCGTACCGCTTTAACCGGCGCTTCCGACTCGATACCATTACTACGCGCCTTATCGTGGCTGCGGCTACGACTGGACCCCGCTCGGATTATTGGCTTCGGCAAGCTGAAGCATCTTGCTAATCAGGTAATGTTATGCGTTCCCCACGCCCGTGGGGATGAACCGTTCCGCGCCTCTGCTTCTATAGCTGCACGTCTGGAGTTCCCCACGCCCGTGGGGATGAACCGCAATTTCAGCATCAAGACAGAAACAAAGACCAAGCGATCCCCACACCTGTGGGGATATATTACTTGCCTGTTATGTACCGGTAAATGTCAACATAGTTGTCGCATGTGTTATTGAGACTTTATCAAATCTATGGCTAAAATGCTGATTTGATTATGACAAGGTACGCGACTTATGGCATTACCGAGAACTTTGGGACTGGGTAGCCCATTATTGAATTTACCTCGAAGCTTTAAACCCATTTCTTCCCCAACTGAGCAACCGGTTTTCAGGCTTTCTCTTCGGCAACAGATGTTTTCTCTGGGGCTTTTATTTACGCTCAGTTTATTGGCTGCACTGGCGATGGCGGCTTATTTTTATCCGAGCATTGCGAGCAATGACAAAGTAGTCGCGAACATCGTTCGTAATATCGGCTTCGGCGGCGGCGTTTTCGGCTTTAGTTTGGTATTACTGACCGCTTTTTATCGGCACTGGGCGTCTGTAACCGCGCCGTTATATGCCTTAGCGGGCGGGGTGTTCATGAGCGGATTGGCGCTTTCACTTGAACAACGCTTTCCTGGCATTGCCGTACAGTCTTTGGTTGTGACATTCAGCATCGCTTTGGTAATGTATGCGTTGTATGCGACCGGTGTGATTAAAGTAACGCGAAAACTTTTTGTGCTGATTTACGCCGCGACGGCTACTATCGCGCTGGTTTATTTGGTGGGATTTACCGCATTGCTTGCCGGTGTGCCCTTGCCTTTTTTGCATGGTGCCGGTGTGGGCGGGATGCTTTGGTTTGGCTTTATCGTCGTGACCGCATCGTTAAATTTACTAGTCGATTTTCGTCGTATAGACAATGCTATACAACGCGCTCAACCTTCGTGGATGCGCTGGTACTTGGGACTGGGCATGCTAGTGACCTTAGTGTGGATGTACATTTCGGTTCTGAGGCTGATTGCAAATGCTAGACGATGAGGGATAAACGGGAAATGTGACAACAGGCTCTCGTCGGCCCGTGTTCGATTGCCTATTATTGTCCCTACATTTTAAAAACAGGGAAGTAATTTTTTACCAAATCCTTAGTTGTTTTTCTCGAAGCATTCTTCTGTAAGCTTCTTCCAGGTTTGCAATAAAATTCATTTCATTCCTAATCGGTGAATCTTCAAGCATCGAACGTAGCTCTTTTTTATAATGCGCGATGCGTTCTTTATCGTTCGCCAAATGTACCGCCTTTAAGAAATAGTCTTCTTCATCCATTGCGACTAATTCATTTGCGCCTATTGCGCTTAATATGGATTGCGAGACTCTTGCGACATGTGATTTACCGTCTAAAGCAATGACCGGCACACCCATAAAAATAGCCTGCATCGTTGTTGTGGTGCCGTTGTAAGGAAAAGTATCAAGTGCAATATCCAGTTCGTTATACAGCAATAAGTGCTCTGATCTTTTTGGCGAGAATCCGTACAATACTAGTCTGTCTATCTGTTCTAAACCGGCAGAGGCAAAACGTTTCTTGATACGATTCTGTTCAACTTTCTTTTCAAAACCTCTCCCCTTCAGCACAAATTTGGAATCAGGAACGGCCTGTAAGATTTGTACCCATAAAGCAATCGTTCTATCTGTGATTTTTGAAATTTTATTGAACGTACCGAAGGTCACAAAACTATTTGATTGACACGGCGCATCATTTATTTTCAAATTTTCAGGGGGCAGACGAAAGCATAAAAAACAATCTGGCAAGCGATACAGTTTTTCTGAATGCCACTCGTCTGAGACGTTTTGAGGGTCGCTGATCGAGTCAACAAGGCGATAATCCATTGTTTTTAAACCTGTTGTGCCGGGATACCCTAAATAAGTCACTTGGACGGGGGCTGCCCGTAAAGCAAATACATCTAACCGATTACCGCTGGTCAGGCCTGCCACGTCGATTAAAATATCGATAGCGTCCTGTTGAATTTGATCGAACAACTGTACTGTAGACATGTGTCGAATATCGATCCATCGATCGGCGGCCAGTTTAAATTGATGAGTCACACCATCTTCTTGATTAATATTGGCATAACAGAATATTTCAAAAATGTCCTTATTGTGATTTTGAATAATAGGCAACAAAAAATAAGCCACCGGATGAGCATTAAAATCCGGAGACACATAGCCGATTCTAATTTTTAAATGTTTACTGCGTGGCTTAAGCGAAAGTTTATATTTTAAAACGTAGTGATTTGTATATGCTTCGGCCCATTTTTTATGCTCTAGGGCAACTAACGAAGGAGGCTCGTCACTGTAATTTAAGGTATTGATTAAACGTTGATGCGTATTTAAATCGTATTTGATTTGCAATCCTTCTCGATATACTGAAATAGCTTCATCGACCTTGCCAAGCAGACGCAAGCAATTGCCTAGCACGCGAAAAACACGCGAGTCATCCGTGTTCATGCTCTTTGCTTGTTTTAAAAAAGCAGCGGCTTCGTCATAGTTACCTTGCTCAAATGCAGCAACTCCCTGCGCAAACACATTTTTAAATGAATCCGACATTATTGTTTCCTACCTGATTGCCTTGTTTAGTCCCCTAATTTTTTTATGGTGCCATTTAGTAGGGGCGCAGGTGACTAGCCGATATTCAAGACAAATCGGCATTATAAATTGGCTAAACGATTACAGTTTATTTAAGGCAGCAATTCCCAATTTGGAGATCAAAAAGGGTGTGGGGTATGCTTGGCGAGGATGTCGGCAGCAGGGAGCTGCCGCCAAGCCCCCATGGATGGGTTTACGGCGTTCCTCGACAGGCATACCCTACACCCTAAAATCGGCGAAACTGCTTAAACGTAAGTATTCAGACCCCGTTGGCAAATTACCGCAATCCAGGCGTATTGTTGGCATCTCCCTTTGAAAAAGGGGGATTTATTTAAAAAATCTCCCCTAGCCCCTCTTTTTCAAAGAGGGGGACTGAATACTTACGCTCAAACTGGGAATTGCTGTTATTTAAGGGCTGTCATATTCAAGCTAATCGGCCGGTTTAAAAACTGCTTATTGCTCGTATCGTTGAAAATGCCGAATCTTTCGACTCTCGTAATACTTTTAAACCCGGCCTTTGTTAAATAAAACCTTAAAAAATCTTCGTTAAGGCCTACCATATGAAAATCGTATGCATTCGTTTGCCCTCCGTAGAGCATTCTCATCACATAAAACCGATCTTTAAAACTTAGGCTTTTATCGACCAGCAGGGTGGCCAATGTATCTAGATCCGGGACACTAAGATAAATTTTTCCACCGGGAAGTAAAACTCTAAACCACTCTTTTAAAACTTCCTGTAGATCGCTAATATAGCTGAAATGTTCCAAAATATGGGAAGCATAGATTGCAGAAAATGTGTTATCCGCAAAACGAGATAAATCATTGGCATTACCCACATGGTCGACATGGTCGGTTTTTACAATATTGAATATCTCCCATCCCGCTTTTCTTTTCGTGCCGCCGATATGTAGTTTGCTTGCCATTAACACACGCCTCCAGAACTACTGAAAATACTTCATTATTTTCTTTGCAAATCAAATTCTGCTCCGAAGTGCCTGTTAGAGGGCTACAGGATATTTGCGCCAATAATGTGACCCAACAGAAAAGCACTTTGGTCGTATTTGCTCTCTAAGTCGGAAATTCGACCTTACATCACGAAGTATAACCTTGAATAAAAACAAGCTGTATGCTGTACCGAGTCGACCCTAACCCATTGACGAGTTAGTTTAAAACGAAAGCTGTTTATGCTTTTTTCCGGATATAAATGCGCATATGTCGATTCCGCTGTATGTCGGGTATACATAAGGCCCTTGGCGGACGCGATCATTGCCGCCATTATTTTGTCTGCACGCTTCTGTTCCCCCAGATAGGTCGACAGATAATATGCGGCAATTAAGCCCTCGCAACGCGAACCGTCGTGATAAACATGGTCGCCATAGTAATAATAGAAGCCTCCAGCATAATCTAAATAGGGCGAGTTCTCATCTGTATAACTATGTTCGATCATGGCATCCGCATCATTAAACACAAAGTCGATATAGCTATTTTTGCGAAATCCTTCGACCTTAACCCATTCCTCGATCGCTTGCATTAGCCAAGCATCGGCGGGTAACTCCAAAAACAATTCCTTGTATTTTACGGGCCGGATGTCCACTAAAAAATCCAGCGCTTTTTCGCTTTTTTCGGCGACTTCTTTTTTTAAATCGTCATCGATCCGATCGATCCACTGGTAGTATAGAGCCAGTCCCAATAAGGCTTCGCCCGGATAATAAAAAGAGAATAATTGTCTTTTGATATCATCGGGCGGGTCGATGATTGGCTGGCCTTGATTGAATAACGGGTGAATGTAATAACCGATCATTTCGCCGTCGTCGGCGATTCGAGACAGAATATGTCGAACGAGACCGTCGATAGTGAGTCGATAGGCTTCATCGCCGGTATGCCGGTAATAATGCATCAGCGCGACTAGTGCAACGCCCGCGCCGCCGAGTTTCGATTTTTTATTGTCGAACGGATAGCAGGCGTAGCGTCCTTGCCACTCGTGTTCTCTGAGTGTCGAAAACAGATATTGCATCGAATGGCCAGCGGCTTCGAGATAATCGTTGCGTCCGGTCAATTCATAACCGCGCAACAGCGAGATAGTTCCGCCGCAATGACGCAATATGTTGTTATACAAAGGATCGGCCATTTTGGGGTGGTCGAAGTCTACTTTCGTATCTTGATAAGCGTCGTAAAAATACAAAAAACTGCCGTCATCGTACATGTTGGCGACGAGCCAATCGATGCTTTTCAATGTACTTTCAAGCAAGGTTTCTTTGTCGAATCGAACTTTGCTAATCGGATAACCGCGATAGAGCGGTAAGATTTCTCGATCGGTATAGCTGATGAACGCAATACTTTTGATCAGGCTAGAAGATATCGGTTCGCTTCGCATCAGTTTTTCGCGAACTGAAAACCGGTTGGATTGTTTCGCGATGCCGGTTTTTTTCGCGAGGAAGCGCAGCAGTTGCGAAACGGACATGATGCTATGCACGACGGCGTCGGTCGGCATAAAGTAGCGTAATACGCCTTTATATTCGTATTTGATGCCGGTAATGCCCGGCTCGAAACGGCTGTCGCAAAACGTCGACCCGGTTAACGATTTCAGTGGGCACGGGCGCTCTTCGGTCACCATCTCAAACAAAATCCGGCATTGATTGGCGTCTTGAACGGCAAAGTCGGAAAGAGCAGGGTTGGTTTTGAGTTTTTCAACGATACGTTGCAATGTAGCTTCGATCGTTGCTCTTCTAGCCCCCCAGCGTATCGGTTTCAAACCTCGTTGAAACAGCGAAATGTAAATCTGCGAAATAACCGGATCGAATGGCAAGTCAAGGTCAGTCGTTGAAAAAGCGCTCTCTCCGGAAATTAATGCCTGACGGATGTCCTTCAATAACCGATGTTCCGCCGAAAAGTCCGTTTTGCTATGAAATGCTCGGTTTTGATCTGCCATGAGTGAGTTTTGTGCATCGAAGGGTGGTTTGATTGTTTTTTTGGACAGACTTAGAGTCTGTCGGTCCACAAAGCAGGAATGAGCCGCTCGGAGCGGCTCATTAGTTTGGGATGGTTTATCGCGTGTATTTTATTGGGCTTTTCTCTGGAGTTTATCGAAGCGATGAAAGTCGATGATGTAGCCTGTCAACTTCTTTTTAGCCGACGCGAATAAGTTAAAAGAAAGCAGGCTAACCCCAGGCTCAATAGAACCGAAATATGAGGTTCAGGCACCTGCACGCTGAATTGACTGATTGTTGTAACTCCAGCGCCGAATTGATCGTCTTTGGTTTTTTGTCGAAATCCGAAAATATCGCCTGCATTGACGAAGAAGCGGGTTTGGCCCGTTTGTATAAGATCGCCTTGGTCGTCAGTGAGCAGGAAAAAGACATCGTTGTGCAAATAGCCGAATGGATCCCATATGGGGTCTTTATCGATATCGAGTGTTTTATAGGACCAATAGAATGAGACAAAACCGGAAGCGGCCGCCATGATAGTGAGGTCGACATTGATCTGATCTTGATTTCCTGAAATTCCTTGATCGGATGATGTTAATGTCACAGAACTGAAGTCGTTGAAAGCAATGTAGCCATTACTGCCAGTGGTTGTCGTCCAATTAGCCGGGCTATACGGACCGGTAAAATCGGATATCAACGCAGCTTTGGCAGGAATGAATGCCATGAAGATTAACAACGCGATCAATGCCGTACATTTGTAGAACCGATGCTGGATTATCATTTAATCTCCCATGTATGAAGTAACGAATTGGTTTACAACTAGAGAACCTATCAAGGCGTGGCCGGATTATCTGCGAGATAATTCGCAATATTCCAATTGAATGGTGCTAGTCAATAATCGCATGGACTCCGCAGGCGACCATTAACTTTTCAGAATGATCGACTACGGAATATGAGCTTACAAGGTCATTAATTATTCCGGATCCGGTTCTAGGCTATCGGGTAAATCGAAGCCGTTTTCAAAAGGATTAAGCGGGTCGTCCATATCGGCGCTAGAAGTTCTAGGGTCGTTATCGCTCATGAACAAATCGTCTCCATCATCCAACAGGTCTTCGAGACTTAAAGTCTTGCCGCTGTTGTTGCCTTGATCGAAGTTATCGCTGTTTTCTGCATTATTGTTGTCTTCGGAATTGCCCGGGGCATCTTGGTCGCCGTTACCATGACCGTTGTTGCCTTGCCTATTGCCGCCGCTGTTGCCTTGGCCGGAGTTGTCGCTGTTTTCAGCATTATTGTTGTCTCCGGAATTGCCAGGAGCATCTTGATCGCCGTTGCCGTGACCATTGTTGCCTTGCCTGTTGCCATTGTTATCCTGATCGGAATCCTCTTCATCACCATTATCAGGTTCTTCGTTGTTAATGACATTTTGAGTTTTGGCGGACTCGTCGGTTTCATCAGCAGTAGAGCCTTCTTCAGGCATTTTGCTTTCTTCATCCTGATCTGGCTCGTGGTCATCCGGGGTATGATCGGAATTATCCGGTTCTTCATTGTCAGTGGTGTCTTCACCGTCAGACAAATCTTGATCGACCTCATCAGATTGTTCATCCTCAGTCACATCTTCATCATCGGTGGACTCCTCTTTTTCTTCGGTCGAATCCTCGTCTTCTGCAGTGGGATCAATTTCTTCGCCCGAAAACTCTTCATCAAAAGTGGTTTCCTCAACCTGTATTACTTCGTTATCGCTAACTTCATAAGTAGTAATCGTTTCATTCATCATACTTACAGCCGCATACTCTTGAGTCTCTCCATCTGTAATGCAACTGTTATCCGGATCGGCATCGAAACCTAGATCGATAAAGTGTTGAAGCGAGAAAGTACGCCCAATAACTTGGCCTCCAGGATTAGTCGTCCAACCATCGGTAGTAGTCGATTGTCCTGTTTGGTCGTAATGCCCCGGTCCGGCTTTGATGATGATATCAGTTACTTCGCCCCATTCCGTATTATTTTCAATAAATTCGGCCAATGATACGGCGATAGCAACATTGCTAAATTCAGGGCTACTTGGAAACTCGACTTTTCTTATCCCACTAGTTTTTCCAGTATCTAGTTTGTAGGCAATATACGAAATTGCGTGAGGCAATTCGCAGTCATCGTCCGTGTCTGTATCGGAATCCGTATCGGTATCGGTATCCGTGTCGGTATCGGTATCCGTATCCGTATCCGTATCCGTATCTGAGTCGGTATCCGTATCCGTGTCGGTATCGGTATCTGAGTCGGTATCGGTATCCGTGTCGGTATCGGTGTCCGTGTCGGTATCGGTGTCCGTATCGGTATCCGTGTCGGTATCCGTATCGGTATCGGTGTCCGTATCGGTATCCGTATCCGTATCCGTATCCGTGTCAGTATCGGTATCGGTATCCGTGTCTGTATCGGTATCGGTATCCGTGTCCGTATCCGTATCCGTATCGGTATCCGTATCCGTATCCGTATCGGTATCGGTATCGGTATCGGTGTCCGTGTCGGTATCCAAGTCCGTATCGGTGTCCGTATCTGTGTCGGTGTCGGTGTCGGTGTCGGTATCCGTATCGGTATCGGTGTCCGTATCGGTATCCGTATCCGTGTCGGTATCTGTGTCCGTATCCGTATCCGTATCCGTGTCAGTATCCGTGTCAGTATCGGTATCCGTGTCTGTATCGGTGTCCGTGTCCGTGTCCGTGTCGGTATCCGTATCCGTATCCGTATCCGTATCCGTATCCGTGTCGGTATCGGTATCCAAGTCCGTATCGGTGTCAGTATCCGTGTCGGTGTCGGAATCCGTGTCTGTATCGGTATCGGTATCGGTATCGGTATCGGTATCGGTATCGGTATCGGTATCCGTGTCCGTGTCCGTGTCTGTATCGGTATCCAAGTCCGTATCGGTGTCAGTATCCGTGTCGGTGTCGGAATCCGTGTCTGTATCGGTATCGGTATCGGTATCGGTATCGGTATCCGT
>NZ_KB455575.1:3856474-4005503 GCF_000341735.1 Methylotuvimicrobium buryatense 5G
TCGGTATCGGTATCGGTATCCGTATCAGTGTCCGTATCGGTGTCAGTATCCGTATCTGTGTCGGTATCGGTATCGGTATCGGTATCCGTATCCGTATCGGTATCCGTATCTGTGTCGGTATCGGTATCGGTATCGGTATCGGTATCGGTATCCGTATCTGAGTCGGTATCGGTATCCGTGTCGGTATCGGTGTCGGTGTCGGTGTCCGTATCGGTATCCGTATCGGTATCCGTATCCGTATCCGTATCGGTATCCGTATCTGTGTCGGTATCGGTATCGGTATCCGTGTCGGTATCGGTATCGGTATCGGTATCGGTATCCGTATCTGTGTCGGTATCGGTATCGGTATCCGTGTCGGTATCGGTATCCGTATCCGTATCGGTATCGGTATCGGTGTCCGTGTCGGTATCCAAGTCCGTATCGGTGTCCGTATCTGTGTCGGTGTCGGTATCCGTATCGGTATCGGTATCGGTGTCCGTATCGGTATCCGTATCCGTATCCGTGTCCGTATCGGTGTCCGTGTCTGTATCCGTATCGGTATCCGTGTCGGTATCCGTGTCGGTATCCGTATCCGTATCCGTGTCCGTATCGGTGTCTGTATCCGTATCCGTATCCGTGTCTGTATCGGTATCGGTATCCGTGTCGGTATCGGTGTCCGTATCTGTGTCGGTATCAGTATCCGTATCGGTATCGGTATCGGTATCGGTATCGGTATCGGTATCGGTATCCGTGTCGGTATCCGTGTCGGTATCGGTGTCCGTATCTGTGTCGGTATCGGTATCCGTGTCTGTATCGGTATCCGTATCGGTATCGGTATCGGTATCCGTATCCGTATCTGAGTCGGTATCGGTATCGGTATCCGTATCGGTGTCCGTGTCCGTGTCAGTATCCGTATCCGTATCCGTATCCGTGTCGGTATCGGTGTCCGTATCCGTATCCGTATCCGTATCCGTGTCCGTGTCCGTGTCCGTGTCCGTGTCCGTGTCGGTATCTGTGTCGGTATCGGTATCGGTGTCGGTGTCGGTATCCGTATCGGTGTCCGTGTCGGTATCGGTATCTGAGTCGGTATCGGTATCGGTGTCCGTATCGGTATCGGTATCCGTGTCAGTATCGGTATCGGTATCGGTATCGGTATCAGTATCCGTGTCGGTATCCGTATCCGTATCCGTATCCGTATCCGTATCCGTATCCGTATCCGTATCCGTGTCGGTATCCGTATCCGTATCCGTATCTGAGTCGGTATCGGTATCGGTATCCGTATCGGTGTCCGTGTCCGTGTCAGTATCCGTATCCGTATCCGTATCCGTATCCGTATCCGTATCCGTGTCCGTGTCAGTATCCGTATCCGTATCCGTATCCGTATCCGTATCCGTGTCGGTATCGGTGTCCGTATCCGTATCCGTGTCCGTGTCGGTATCTGTGTCGGTATCGGAATCCGTGTCTGTATCGGTATCGGTATCGGTGTCGGTGTCGGTGTCGGTGTCGGTATCCGTATCGGTGTCCGTGTCGGTATCGGTATCTGAGTCGGTATCGGTATCGGTGTCCGTATCGGTATCGGTATCCGTGTCAGTATCGGTATCGGTATCGGAATCCGTATCGGAATCCGTATCGGTGTCCGTATCGGTATCTAAGTCGGTATCGGTATCGGTATCCGTGTCGGTGTCGGTATCCGTATCCGTATCCGTATCCGTATCCGTATCAGTGTCGGTATCCGTGTCGGTATCGGTATCCGTATCGGTGTCCGTGTCCGTGTCAGTATCCGTATCGGTGTCGGTATCCGTGTCGGTATCCAAGTCCGTATCGGTGTCAGTATCTGTGTCCGTATCGGTATCCGTGTCTGTGTCTGTGTCGGTATCGGTATCGGTATCGGTATCTGTATCTGTATCGGAATCCGTATCGGTATCGGTATCGGTATCGGTGTCCGTGTCCGTGTCCGTGTCTGTATCGGTATCCGTATCCGTGTCCGTATCGGTGTCGGTATCAGTATCCGTATCTGTGTCGGTATCCGTATCCGTATCCGTGTCGGTATCCGTATCAGTGTCCGTGTCGGTATCCGTATCAGTGTCAGTATCGGTGTCAGTATCGGTGTCAGTATCGGTGTCAGTATCGGTGTCGGAATCCGTGTCTGTATCGGTATCTGAGTCGGTATCGGTGTCCGTGTCCGTGTCCGTGTCCGTGTCTGTATCGGTGTCGGTATCTGAGTCGGTATCGGTATCCGTATCCGTATCCGTATCGGTATCTGTGTCCGTATCGGTATCGGTATCCAAGTCCGTATCCGTATCCGTGTCTGTATCGGTGTCTGTATCGGTGTCTGTATCGGTGTCTGTATCGGTGTCCGTGTCGGTATCCGTATCCGTGTCTGTATCGGTGTCCGTATCTGTGTCCGTATCTGTGTCGGTATCGGTATCCGTATCTGTGTCGGTATCGGTATCCGTATCCGTATCGGTATCGGTATCCGTGTCGGTATCGGTGTCCGTATCTGTGTCGGTATCGGTATCCGTGTCTGTATCGGTATCCGTATCGGTATCGGTATCGGTATCCGTATCTGAGTCGGTATCGGTATCGGTATCGGTATCCGTATCAGTGTCGGTATCCGTATCAGTGTCGGTATCCGTATCGGTGTCAGTATCCGTGTCGGTATCGGTATCGGTATCCGTATCGGTGTCCGTGTCCGTGTCAGTATCCGTATCCGTGTCGGTATCGGTGTCCGTATCTGTATCGGTATCTGTATCGGTATCGGTATCGGTATCGGTGTCGGTGTCGGTATCCGTATCGGTGTCGGTATCGGTGTCCGTGTCGGAATCCGTGTCTGTATCGGTATCCAAGTCCGTATCCGTATCCGTGTCTGTATCGGTGTCCGTGTCTGTATCCGTATCGGTGTCGGTATCCGTGTCGGTATCCGTGTCGGTATCCGTGTCGGTATCCAAGTCCGTATCGGTATCGGTATCCGTATCGGTGTCGGTATCCGTGTCTGTATCCGTATCCGTATCCGTATCGGTATCCGTGTCTGTGTCTGTGTCGGTATCGGTATCGGTATCGGTATCGGTATCGGTATCTGTATCGGTATCTGTATCGGAATCCGTATCGGTATCGGTGTCCGTGTCCGTGTCCGTGTCTGTATCGGTATCGGTATCGGTATCGGTATCCGTGTCGGTGTCGGTATCGGTATCCGTGTCGGTGTCGGTATCCGTATCCGTATCCGTATCCGTATCAGTGTCCGTATCCGTATCTGAGTCGGTATCGGTATCGGTATCCGTGTCGGTATCCGTATCAGTGTCAGTATCGGTGTCGGAATCCGTGTCCGTGTCCGTGTCCGTGTCCGTATCCGTATCCGTATCCGTATCGGTGTCGGTATCAGTATCTGTGTCGGTATCAGTATCCGTGTCTGTGTCCGTATCACCTTCTTCCGCTAAAAGAGGATCGAAGCTTTCATTATCTTCGGTAAATTCTTGACTTGGGCCAATAGTGCTGTATCCAGCATCAGGGTCGACTTGATCGCCTTCGTATTCAATGATGACGGTGCTACTGCCTTCGTTGCTTCCTTCCGATACCGTAACGTCTCCGGTGCCAGGCGCGCCAGCTGCAGGAGCTTCTAAGTCAACGCTTGGATCTGCGCCTTCCAATAATGCTTGTTGGATTTCGTCAACTTCTTGTTGGATAGCGTCTCTTCTATCTTCAAGTTCGCTTAGAAGATCTTCTTCCGAGTCTGCTAAAGCTTGGGAGGTTTCGAGTAAGTCATTGCCGGATTCTAATAATTCGCTGATCAGTTCATTTGCGTTATGGCCTAGTGTAATGAAAGATCCGTCATCAAAAGAGATGCCGATAGAACTATTCGCGTCGGTTTGTATCCTTTCTTCCGGCAATACGAGATCGCCGCTTTTCAAAATGCGTTCCGTTCCATCGGCACTGATGGCTTTAACGGTTCCTTCTATGACTGACACGACACCTTGAACGGCCATTATTGCTCTCCAAGCTTTTGATAATTATAGTAACCTTGCGGTCAAAGGCTATTGATTAATTTACTGACGCTTTCATTGTTCCACGGTTTTAGTTTTTTGACTATTGTACGAAAAGTACAGTGTGGTACTGTGACATAATGAACAGAGCGAAAACGCAGGAGTAGTTGCCGAGGGTTTAGGGCACTGCCATTAAGTTAAGCCATTACAGAATTAAGTAATGCTTGTATCCAGGATCTACTTTGCCTCAAAAGCTTGCCATCCATGGCACTGGATTCCGCCAGTCCATGGCGGAATGACGGGCTTCCCTTAACTTAATGGCAGTGAGGGTTTAGGGAGGTTATTTAATATACCCGTCGTAGATCAAAATTCGGCGCCTGGTTGTCCTTTGACGGACCCCCGGTGCAGAATTTTGATCTGCGATGAGTATAATTACCGTTTTAAAAAGTTCTAATTCGATTCTTGTTTTCTATCGTTAAGCAAAACGGCTAAATGAAATCGATCGGGGATATTTAATTTATGGAAAATAGATGTCATGTGAGCTTTGACAGTTCTTTCCGAAATATCGAGCTCGGACGCGATCAATTTGTTGCTCAGACCTTTTTGAACCCGTTCGATCACTTCATGTTCGCGTGGCGTCAGGCAGTCGAGATCGACCGATGTGGAATGGGGTGGGGGTGGTGTGCTTGAATGGGCAATTTTGACCAGTTCGGCGACTACTTTCGAAACCAGGTGACGTTTCATCCAGAGATCGCCTTTTAAAATTCTCGATACGGCTATTCCTATAATTTTTGTGCCGACGTCTTCTTCGCAATACCCGGCTGCACCGGCTGTCATGAGCTCTATTTGCCGACTATCGGGCCAATTATGTCCGATCAACAAAACCCGGCCCGAATAATTTTTTATGAATTGATAAGGGGGGCGTTCTCGATCTATAAAACTTGTTTCTATGATGACCAGTTGATAGCGATTATCTATAGATTCCATTCGATCGGCGAACTCGACGACATAATTGTTGGATAGCGCTGAGCGCCATTTATTCAACGTAGTATTCGAGCTGGATATGATTAGAATCGAAGCTGTCATCGTTACGTTCTTATCGTTCTCGCATCGCGGTTGCTTTGGCACGTAAAATAGGCTTCAGTAAGTAGTCCAAAACACTTTTTTTGCCGGTTAAAATTTCGACATCGGCGGTCATGCCCGGAATGATGTCCAACAGATCCCCATGTCTTTCGAAATAAGTTTGTTTGGCGGTCAAACGAATAAGATAATAATTTTTACCGTCTTCCGGGTTGGTAATCGTATCGGCGCTGATATGATCCAAGGTTGCTTCCAAGCCGCCGTAAATCGCAAAATCGTAGGCGGTCAATTTGATAATGGCTTTTTGACCCGGATGCAAGAAGGCAATGTCGGACGGCCTGATCTCGGCTTGTATGAGCAGTTGATCTTCAAACGGTACGATTTCGATCAAATCCATGCCGGGCTGAACAACGCCTCCGATCGTGTTGATTTTGATTTGCTTGACTGTGCCCTTAACGGGGGCTCTGATCAACGTGCGGCTGACTTTATCTTCGGTAGCGCGCATCGATTCGGCAATGCGATCGAATCCAACTTTAGCGTCATTAAGCTCCTGGATAAGAGCCGTGCGAAATTGTGTTTGATGTTCATTGATACGGCTTTTGGCTTCTTTCAGCGCAGCGCGTAAACGCGGTACCGACAGTTGCGTGGCTCTTAGTTCTCCTTGTAAGTCGTTGGCCGTTCTTTTCAAGCGTAATAATTCCACTTCGGACAACGCGCCAAAGTCGACCAGCGGCTCCGATAATTCCAGTTCCTTGGCCAGCATCGCATAGCTATCCGTCAAACGTGATATTTTCGATTCCGCCTCAACGAGTTCTTGTTCGCGTTGAGAAACTTGTTGTTGAATGGTTTCCAAGGTCGATTGATATTCTTCTTTTTTGGATTCATACAAGCGTTGAGCTTGCCGCGCTAATTCGGGGTAGTTGGTTTCGATGGTTTCGGGGATTAGCAGTGGCGTTTTATTGACCAATGCATTCAGCCTTGCGATTTGTGCTTGTAACTCGAATTGTTTGATGCGTTCCTCGCCGAAGGTTGCGGCAAAGCGAACATCATCGAGGCGCATTAACGGTTGGCCTTTTTCGACGATATCGCCCTCGCGGATAAGAATTTCAGCCAGAATTCCACCTTCGAGATTTTGAATGACTTGTAGTCTGGTGGAAGGAATTATTTTTCCGGAACCGCGCGTGATTTCGTCAAGCATCGCGAAGTTTGCCCAAGCCAATGCGACTAAGGTAAACAAAGCGGTTAGCCACAAAATGAGATGGCTGTGAAACGAGGAGCGATACAGCACACCGGCATAGATGTCGCTTATGTATCGAGCGTCTTCGTCTTTTTCGCGCGCGCTTGAATTTAAAAACACTGTTGAATCCTCTCCGATTAACTGGAAACTTTGATCTGACCTTGTTTTAAAGCGTTGAGAACCTGGTCTTTCGGGCCGTCCGCTATGATTCGTCCGTTATCCATAATGATCAAACGATCCACCAAACTTAACAAAGACGTTTTATGCGTCACCAATAATAGTGTCTTATCCCTGATATGAGGGGCCAAGCGTTTTTTGAAACCATCTTCGGTACTGTTGTCCATTGCATTGGTCGGCTCGTCCATCACGTAAATGGGTGGGGACAACAGCAGTGCGCGAGCTACGGCAATACTTTGCCGTTGCCCCCCAGACAACGAGCGCCCGCGTTCGCCGACCGGCATTTCGAAGCCTTGCGGGTGTTTGTCAACAAAATGAGTCACTCCGGCTAATTGTGCGGCTTGTAAAATCATCGTGTCGTCTGCGTATCGGGCGCCGAGCGTAATGTTGTCTTTGACGCTGCCGTGCATCAACGAGATGTCTTGAGACACGTAACCGATTTGACGGCGTAAGTCGGATGGATCGATTTGACGAATATCGGTGCCGTCTATCAGAATTGCGCCGGATTGAACCTCGTAAAACCCTAGTAACAATTTTTCGACCGTCGATTTGCCGGACCCGATTCGTCCGAGTATCGCGACATGTTCGCCGGCATCGATCTTGAATGAGACATTTTCAAGTGCCTTGATCGGTTGATTTGGATAGCTGAAAGTCACATCTTTAAATTCTATGGAGCCTTTGAATTTGGGGCGATGTAAATATTTTTTGTATTCGTCGCGCTCAACGGGTTGATTCATCAATTGTTTCAATGACTCTAACGCAGTTCGGGCGGCATCGTAACGCGTCAACAACGCGGCGAATTTTCCTATTGGATTCAAAGCATGGCGTGTCAAAATCGTACAGGCGATGAGGCCGCCTACCGTCAATTCGCCCTCGATGATTAAATAGACTGCATAAATAACGACCATCAGATAGGTCATGCGCTGTAAAAAAGTGATGAGATTAGTCGCAAAAGACGAGTAAAAACGGGATTTCACGCTCAGCTTACTCATATAAGCGACGGTTTCTTCCCATTTTTTTTGCGACTGTCCTTCGGCGCTGGCGCCTTTGATGGTTTCCAAATTCGATAACGATTCGTAGAGCGTTGCTCCTTTTTGCGACGAAAATTGGGATAATTGTTGCGACAATTTTCTCAACGGCTTTTGAATGAAATACCCGCTGACTAATGCGACCGGAATGACGGTCAACGGAATGATTACCATGTCTCCCGCAAGATACCAAATGACGATCAAAAAAAGAATCGTGAAAGGCAAATCGATCAATGCGGTTAGTGTTGCCGAGGTCAAAAAGTCTCTAAATGACTCGAACTCATTGAAATTATTGGCAAACACGCCTAGTGACGTTGGCCTGGATTCCATTTTGATGCCCATGATGCGCTCGAATAAAGTAGCTGACAAGATGATTTCGGCACGTTTGCTGGCGGTGTCGATGAAGTAACTGCGTAAGCTCTTCATGACGAATTCAAAAGTATAGATAATCAGCATGCCGGTGGATAAGACCCATAAGGTTTCCAGCGCATGATTAGGCACCACTCGGTCATACACGTTCATGACGTAAAACGGCGTGGATATCGCGAAGAGGTTGATCAGAAACGAAGCCATCAAGACTTCGCTGTAAATCGGCCAGGACTTGAAAATGACATCCCAGAACCAGTGTACTGACTTGGGTGCTTGCGTTTGGTCGATGCGGCTGTCGAAAGAATGCTCTTGTTGAACGAAAAAGGCGGCTCCGGTGTAATCTTGGTTAAGTTCGTTCAGCGCGACAGTTTTTATTCCGTCTTCCGTTTCGGGAAACAGAACTTTACATTGGTTGCCATCTCTCGACAGCAGGATTATGGCTTGACCTTGCTTTAACAGCAAAATGGCGGGCAAGACCAAATTGGAAATTCGATCGAGCGGTCTGACGACAAGACCTGCCGCCAGGCCCGCTCTTTTGGCGGCTCTCGGAAATAAATCCGGAGTCAGGCGATTGCTTTCCAAGGGCAAGCCGGCCGTCAACGCATCGGCGGAGTGCGGGTTTTGCAACAATTTACATAAGACCAACAATGCATTCAGTAAAGGATCGTTAACCGACGAACTGTCGTTGTCGTTGCCGCCGGCTATTTCTATATTCCCCGCTTGTTCCGAATTCGATAGGCTCATTGTTGTTATTGTCGCTGCCAATAATTATTTACAAAGCGTTTGATTGTACTAGAATGAAAACGCTTTTGGTTACTTTTACGATAACTTATGCCCTATGCAATACGCGATAGCGCGGGAAAGATTATAGCGTTATATGACACCGAAACGGCCATTGATGCACAATGGTTGACCGATGACGAACCCGAGGTTTTGGAGTATCGACACTCTCAGTCCTTGTCGAACAAAGTCTTGCAGGAACTAGAAGAGTCCGACTTAGAGCTTATTCGGGTTTTGGAAGACGTGGTGGATCTATTGATAAAAAAACAGGTGTTTGCTATTACCGAATTACCGCCGTTTGCTCAGGAAAAACTCTCCAAACGTCAGCGACTGCGTTCGGATATGATTTCTCTTTCACCATTGATCGATACGGACGAAGGTATATTTTAGCAATACTCTCGTTTGAGAACCGCGATTGATAAGGATGTATACCCGTCGTAGATCAAAATTCGGCGCCTGGGTGTCCGCCAAAGGACGCCGTGAATACGTCCATATAGGCTCTATGCCAGCTCCATGCTGGCAAAGCCTTTGTGAGCGCCATGGATGGCGTGAATGTCGATTTTGCAGGAGCGAAAATCGACCGGACACCCAGGTCCCTCCTCTGGCACTGCCGAAATTTGAAGTGCGAAAGGTATATTGAGCGTACGAACATTCGTTAAAATAGCTCGCTTGAACGTTAAGAGATCATCGATCTCGTAACACCCATAATTCTTCTATGATAAAAATAAAAAAAATCTTACTGACGACAATTTTTCCGATAGCGATTGCGTTAAGCGCTTGTGCAGAACAGCCAATCAGAACCTTCCGGCCGATAAAAACGATCGAGCTCGATCATTTGATTCAAAACCACGGCTATCAACAAAAAGCCGATCACGTTTATGTGCTCTTGGATAGCTCGTCTTCGATGAAAGAAGCCTATCATGGCAATGCCGATCAAGATAACGATTTTCCCGGCGATGCCAAGCCAACAAAATTTTCGGTAGCCAGAGAGCTATTGTTTCGGATAAACAACAGTATCGAAGGGCTCGACATTAATGTCGCGCTTCGACGATTTGGCTTTGGGCCTTGTTTGGACTGGCGGCTTAGCCGTTTGGATTACCCGCTCGAGCCCCATGATCATGATCGATGGCTGTCTAGCCTAGGCCAACAAGAGTGCGTAAGCGGTGGCGCGACGCTGACTAATGCGCTTGAAGAAGTCGTAGCGGATTTGTCTTCGATTTCAGGGCAAACGGCGTTATTGATCATTAGCGATGGCAACGGTTACATCACTTCTCCGGTGACGCTCGCCAAGGTTCTGAAAGCCCGTTACGGCGATTCGATTTGCATTTACACGGTATGGACAGGAAATTCGAGTGATATACCGGGGCAATCGATGTTAAATAAACTTGCGGATATAGGCGGTTGCGGTTTTTATACTACATCTAGGACCATTTACCCGGCAACCGGTTTCGATGCCTTTATTGCTTCGGTCGTTTTGCATGAAAATCAGAATGAGACCGAATAACTGTCCGTAATCTATACCTTTCGCACTTCAAATTTCGGTAGTGCCCAAGGAGGCACCCCGGTGCCTTAGATCTACGATAGGTATATTTACTCGGTAAACGAAACGGGTGCGGGATATAACATTAACGGAAAAAATAGATATGAAGAAGCCATTGTTAGGTTTTTGTTTGGCATTGAGTTTGACTGTTTTGCCAAGTCATGCCGAGTCGATGCGTCAAGCCGTACAACGTACTCTCGACGAGAATCCCGAGATTCAGGAAGCCAGATCGGTACGTTTGGCTTATGAACAAGAAATCGATCAAGCCAAGGCGAATTATTTACCCAAGATCGATGTGTCCGCCGGTTACGGTTTGGAAAGAGCGAATACGCCGTTCACGCGAGGGTTTGGCGGTACTAATCAAAGGGGAGGCGTCAATCAATTTGGCAGAACCGAATCATCGGTACAATTTCGACAAATGATCTTCGATGGGTTTGAAACGCCGCATGAAGTCGACCGGTTTACGTTCAAAACCGATGCGCAGGCGTATAGAGTTTTCGGAAGATCCGAAATCATTGGTCTTCAAGCTGCTCAAACCTATATCGAAATGCTACGAAATCGAGCCTTATTGGATTTGGCGCAGGAAAACCTCGATACTCATCGCAGTATTTTTAGTCAAATCAGGCTGCGGACCGAGCGCGGGGTCGGCCGTAGATCGGACCTAGATCAAGCAACCGGCCGTCTTGCCAACGCAGAATCGAATTTTCTCGCTCAACAAGGTAATTTGCAAGATGCCGAGACTGGCTATTATCGCGTCATAGGCGTATTACCTAAAACATTGGAAGAAGCACCCAGCCCATCGAAGGAAAACGGCGACATACCGTCGAACCTCGATGACGCGATCGAATTGGCTTTGGCGAATCATCCTACGCTAAAAGAAGCTGAGTCGGATATCAAAGAATCGAAAGCGCAGCATGAGACCGCGTCGGCGCCGTTTTATCCTCGGGTCGATTTTGAAGTGAGTTATGATAACAATGACGACACAGGTGGTATTCGCGGCGTCAATGAAGACTTAACGGCCATGGTTCGCGTGCGATACAACTTATTCAATGGCGGGCGAGACATCGCCAGACGCCGCCAAACCGCTCACGAAATCGCTCAAGCCAAAAACATAAGAGACAATACCTATAGACAGGTTATGGAAAGTGTTAGGCTGGCCTGGGTCGCTTATCAAACGCTCAACAACCAAATGGCTTTTTTTGAATCGCATCGAACTTCCAGCATCAAGACGCTGGAGGCTTACAAGCGTCAATTCAATATCGGTCAGCGCACGCTTTTAGATTTGCTGGATACGACGAACGAGGTCTATATGGCCAGCATAGCCTATACCGATGCCATGTATAACGAACTTGCGGCGCGTTATCGCATTTTGGCCGGCATGGGGAAATTGAACCGGTTTTTGGGAACGGACTTGCCGGAAGAGATCAAACCAATCACCGAAGAACAACAGGCGGATGCCCGTTTTTTCAATTGAGAGGAGCGTACTGAAAAGACGCCTTACAGGCTGCCCTGTAGCAGCCTGTTCGTGAGATCGGTCCAAAGACTCAATCGATCGGATCCGCCGACACGTTGGCCGCTGCCTCGCGCTTTGGCCAACCACAACCCCGAACCGTTGAAACTATAAACCGGTATCAGATCGCCGCGTTCGGTTGCCGGCTTGATTTGAGGGATGAGATTATCTAAAACTAGCGGCACTGAGCGTGGCGTCTCGAAATATGTCAGAACCATATGTGCTTGTCCCAACTCCACGGCTTTGACATAGGTGATGCGTAATTTGTCATCGGGGACTCCCAGTATTTTTAGCGTAAAGTATTTGGCGATGGCGTAATCCTCACAGTCTCCAGCACCTTGAGCCAAAAACTCGACCGGTGTCGCCCAATAGTCTTCCACGCCCCACAAAAGAATATCATCGACAAAGTCAATTTTTTGATTAAAAAAATCATTGACTTTTTTGAGTTTTTCTCGCGCCGACAATATTTTAATGTCGGGGTTTTCCAGCAATTGTTTCCAAGCTTCGACACGCTGACGCCCCGCTACACCATATTTGTTTTCGACTCGTGACAATAGCTCCGAACTGATGTCGATTTGAGCCGTTGCAAACAGACTCAGACACAAGCCGACCAACAAGCAGATCGACTTGATCAGGCGCCATTGTCGTAAAACGCTTATCGTCATGAGAATTATCGACTGGCACCATCAATGCCGAGATCACGAAGCGTTGCATAGTCTTTATCGGATTTGACGTTTTCGGCAATGACCTTGATGTCGAGTAATTTTGCCGCCTGCACGATGGTTTCGATAAAGTCTGTTTTTGCCTCATGATCGGTCAAATTATTACTTAATTCGCGTGTCAAACGGATATAGTCGGGGCGCAAGTCTTTGATGTGCTCCAATTTCATCGTCTGAGGTTCGAATCGCTTGATCATGATTTCGGCGCCGAGAGTTCTAGTAAACCGGAAAAATTCTCGATAAGCGTCGAAGTCTTTCGAAACGGCATAAGTCGCAATGTTGAAAATCAATTGCTTGGCGGCGGGGCGATATTTGAGTTGTTCGACCAACCAGGTTCTGAATTCGGCATTCTTGATCGTTCGGGTCGAAACATTGACGGCAATCGCGTGCTGGAGATGTTGTGCGTCGATACAGTCAAGTGCATGACGAATGATGTCGCGGTCCAACTCAATGATTTTTGTAAATTTTTCTGCTATCGCGACAAACGGGGCTATCGGGACGGGATTTCCTTCGGAATCTAGCACATGAAATGAAGCTTCTTCGATCAGAACTTGCTCGTTTCTCAGGTCTTTAATCGGCTCGCAGTAAGAAATCTCATAGCTGCGGTTATCGATGACGTCGAATACCAGGTTTTTCCACTCGCCGATGTCCTTGGCGTAAATGCTGTCTTCTTTGATGTAGTAGCTGTTAGCGCCAATCAGTTGTGCTTGTTCGAAAGCTTCGTTTGCAGAGGCTAAGCTAATTGCCGGCGTTCCGAGCGGATTTATCGAGGAAATTCCGATATGAGCAATATCGGTGTGCTCGTATTCTTCAGCGAGCTCGGTGAGCGAATCGATCAACGACTGCGCTAAATGCTCGGCTTGATTTCGATTCAAAGTTCGGCCCAACAAAGCGAACTCCGAACCTAACAGGCGGTAGGGTGTCACCTGATGAGATTGATAATGAGCGGCAATGTCTTGTAGAGACTGAGCGAACGTTTTCAAAAACGCATCGACCCGATCGTCGCTGTATTCTTTCGTCAGTTTAGTTAGGCTATCTATTTTAATAATGAAAACATAGGCTTCTGTGTTGTTCAGGAACAATTGTTTCATGTCCGACTCGAAACAACTTTTTTTGAGCAAGCCGGTCAATTCGTCGTTGTGTAATTTTTTCCCTAAACCGTCCAGTTTATGATTCAGGTTGTTAATGACGCCTTCGATTTTTTTCGACATTAAGTTCATCGATAAGGCGACATTTTTAACCTCGGTTGTCCACGGGATATTTTCGATGGTTTTAAACTGTCCTTTCGCAATCGATAAGGCCAATGCATTAATATTTTTCAGCGGCGATAAAACGAAACGTAATATCAAAAATAACAATAAAACCGCGCCGACGAAAGTAATCAACGTAAACGTCATGGCGCTTTGGGCCAATTGATAGAGTTTTAGGTAACCGAATCCCGGGTTGGTCGAAACAAAAATCGTCCCGCTTAACATCCAGCCGGAGCTGATTTCGCTCGATGCGGTTGCAGTTTGCATAGGCAGCCATTCGACAAACCATTGAGGAACCTCGGTAAACACTCTATCGTTGGTTACTTTGATCAAGGTTTTATTGTCGACGTTGACCAACTTTATCTCGCGATAATAACCCATATCGAAAATCGCGTTGATCATCGTCTCTAAAATGGGATCGCTTTCGTTAGTCATATAAGGACTGAGGGACAAGCCTAAAGACGTTGCGGTATCTTGAGCATGAACCTGGGCTTCGATTTCCAGATAACTTTTGATCTTGTTTAAACTCAACGCAAAATTGATGCTGAAAATAACCAGAAAAATCAACGAAATTAGCAAAAGCAATTGTTTAGACAATGACATATTAACGCCTTAATTGATTGATGATGAGGCCGGGCGCCTGATCATGATGCAACGAAACCAAACTCAAAACCCATCGCAGCATCGTTTGTTTTTATATAAATTGAGTACGCGCGCTACATAAGCCTGCGTTTCGGGATAGGGTGGAATGCCCTTATGTCGGTCGACAGCGCCTTCCCCCGCATTATAGCCGGCCGCGGCGAGCGCCACATCGCCATCGTAACGTTTTAGCAACCACCTCAAATAACGTAAACCCGCTTTGATGTTTTGTGCGGCATCGAACGCGTCTTGGACATTGAAGCGCTCGGCCGTGGCCGGAATCAATTGCATCAAGCCCATCGCATTTTTGGGCGAGACGGCATTGGGATTGAAGTTCGATTCAATGCTGATAATCGATAGCGCCAAGCGTGGATCGATTTGATACCAAGGCGCCATCGTATAGACTAAATCGATGATCCATGTTTTTTGAGGCGGCAGTTTTTTTATCAGCTTATCAATGTCGATATCCTTGGAAAAAGAGAACGAATGCGATCGATAGCCCGATTTAGCCGGCAATTGTTTGTCGGAAAGCATGCAGCCGGGTAGTTGTAGTTTTTTCAACGGCATGGAATCGAGCATGGCTTGAGCTAATTGATGACCTTGCTGTCCGGCCGTGGCAAATAAAGCGGCGGCGTAATCACGATGAGAGCGAACGCCGGTTCCGGATGCGTACAACATGCCTAATTGATATTGGGCCTCGATGCTGCCTAGGCGCGCTGCTTTGCAAAAATTGACAGCCGCTTGCCAATAGTCGTTACGATTACGCCCATGACGCGTCAACCTAAAAGCGCGTTCCATCAATTGACGTGTTGCGGGCATCTCTAATTCGAGTATCGTCTCGAGTTCTTCATCTTGTTGAGCGAAGCTAAACGTGCCGTAAAATAATAATACGAGTAGGGCCAACAATAACGGCAATAATCGGGGGATGAAAGACATTTTGATAGAATTGCTTTCGTCAACAGACGACTTAGGTTATTGAGGAGCTGTTTCGGTACTGGGTTCTTCTAGGTAAAACTGAACGGCGTATGTGGTTTTCGTGCCGAAATCGTTCCAGACGTAGTGAGGGTTGACGATCGGGTCGGAAGGAATCGGCGCGGTGATAAGGTTGAACACGCCTGTGGCTATGCGTCCAGCCAAATGAAAAATCCCCATGCCGGTGCCGCCAATGAAACCGTAAATAATATTAGTTTCTCGGGTGGTAATATAAATGTTTTTAGGGACTTCTAGCCAACCGGTAGTGATATTTGCCAAAGCATTGCCTGATTTTGCAAAAAATTGAGTGGCATAGCTATCCTGTTCGGGCTCGGCATGAGAAAACGTCGACACACAAAGCAAAATGACAAAAACCGGCAACTTAATAGCTTTATCGATCATGATATAAACGCTCCAAAATTATTATTAAACGACGATTAATTTAGTAATTATTCACACCCCTATCGTTCCCACGCAGAGTGTGGGAACGATAATTGCCTGGGGACTGAATAGTTAATTAATTTAAGTAATTATAACCGTCTTTTCATTTAGGTCCCGGTGATTACGACACAAAGCGTGGAAACCTAGCAGTATCAAAATCGTCCAAGATCCTCGATAGACATATCCCATACCCTAAAATCGGCGAAACTGCTCAAACTGGGAATTGCTGTGATATACCCATCGCAGATCAAAATTCGGCACCAGGGTGTCCGTCAAAGGACGCCGTGAATACATCCCTGTAAGCTCTATGCCAGCTCCATGCTGGCAAAGCCTTTGCCGCACACCCTGGCGACTCCTCAGGCACTGCCGAAATTTGAAGTGCGAAAGGTATAAATAACATCCTGGAACTATGAGCTTTGTTGAGGGTTCGGCAGCAATTCCCAATTTGAGGATAAAAAGGGTGCGGGGTGTGCGTGGCGAGGATTTCTCGGCGGCTTTGCCTGCCGCCGACACCTGCCAATCGAGCTACCGAACCCTCCAAAAATAAGGAAGTTATTTTCGACCAAATCCTTATTATTCTTAGACGGTTTTTCAATCAAAAGGGAGTAGCTTGATGCACGCGGGGAAAAGGTCTCTTTAAGTCTATTCGGATCTAGCTCGATTTGTATTTAGCTTTCGAGAAAGATAGCGATTTTCCTGGCGCAATTCGTAAATATTAAACGCATCGCCGATTACTTGGCAAAGCGCTTCGTCTTCCCACGGCTTGGTCAGAAACTTGTAGACTTCGCCATGATTGACCGCATCGATCACGGAATTTAATTCGGTATAACCCGACAGCACGATGCGTATCGTGTCGGGGTAAATGTCCTTGATCCGCCTTAGAAATTCGGTTCCGGTCATTTCCGGCATGCGCTGGTCGCAAATGACAACGCCCGGTTGATGAATCGCCATCAATTCGAATCCTTCCTTGATACTCGTAGTGCCGACGATGCGAAATCCCTTGCGTCGTAATACGCGCGTCAATGCCGAAATGATATTCGACTCGTCGTCGATTAGTAATAAGACCCGTTCCGGCTTCTCGATTTGCTTGGGCGGAATACTTCGGCCCTCTCGTAATAACAAGGTAAAATCATCGGCCGGCAATGGACGGCTGAATAAGTAGCCCTGGATTTCTTCGCAGTTGATGCCGCGTAAAAAACCCAGTTGTCCTTCGGTTTCGACGCCTTCGGCGATGACTTTCAAGCCTAAACTGTGCGCCATTCCGACGACCGCGCGAACGATCGCCGCATCGCTTGGATTAGAAGTGAGATTGGCTACGAAGGATTTATCTATTTTGATTCGGGCAACCGGAAGCCGCTGCAAATAACTGAGCGATGAATAGCCAGTACCGAAATCGTCCAATGCGAAACCGATGCCTTCCGCTGATATCTCGTGCATCGTACGGATGACTTTATCGGCATCCATCAGTACGATGCTCTCGGTCAGTTCCAATTCCAGCCATTGCGGTTCAAGACCGGTTTTCTCGAGAGTTCGCTTGACTATGTTCGGAATATCGCCGCCATGAAATTGTCTAGCCGAAAGATTGACCGCCATGCGCAACGGCGGGAGTCCTTCGTCTTGCCATTTTCGATTGAGCCGGCAAGCCTCTTGCAGCACCCATTCGCCGATCGTGTTTATCATGCCGTTTTCTTCGAGCAGCGGGATGAAGTTCAGCGGCGAAACCAAGCCGTAATCGCGGCTTTGCCAACGCAGTAAGGCTTCGGCGCCGATGATCCGGCCTGTCGATAAATCCAATTGCGGTTGATAATGCAAAATGAATTCATTGCGCTCCAGAGCGCGGCGCAATGCGGTGTCGAGATTCAGTTGCCGCCGCGATCCTTCATCCATATCGGCGAAGAAAAAACGGCAAATAGTGTCGGTGTCGGGGGAAGAGGCGGCCAGTATGGCGTGCTTGAGAACCTCCGCCGGTTCGCCGTCCAATGGAAATCTTGCGATGCCGATAAACGGGTCGAGATAGTACTCTTGCCCGTCGATCTCGACGGCCTCGGCCAAGACCTTATGAATTTCCCAGGCCAGCTCTTCCGCGACATGCAAACCTTCCGGATCTTGCAATAGCAGGGCGAATTTCGCCTCGTCGATGCGAGCGCGAGGAACGGCCGGCAATACCGATTCGAGTCTGTCGACCAGAGTCCGGATAATCGCCAGGCCGGTATTGGGTTCCAGTAAATGCAAGACGATTTGTAGCCTGCGAAGGTTGACGACCATCACGACGACTTGATGCGCGTTTCCGTTATAACAAGATTCGTTCAAGCGTTCTTCGAATAGCGCGCGGCTAGGGAGGCCGGTTTGGGAGTCGTAATAGACGAAATAGCGCATCTTACTCTCGGCGGCGGTCCGCTTCTCCTCACGGCGGATAATGTCGAGCGCGAACGAAATATCATCCACCACTTCGAGCAATAGATTGATTTCGGCGTCGCGGAAAAAGCCCGGCTCTTTCGCCGCGATATTGAAAGAGCCGACGGTCTTGCCTTCAAGCCGTATCGGAAAGGAGGCGCCTTCAAGCAAGCCTAATTGCTCGGACATTTCGATCCAGGATGAAAAGCGCGACCCGCCGGCGGTCTCCTTGTCGTTCGATAAGACGTCGAATTTGCCTTCATTTAAACTCTTGAGCTGAGTTACCGTGACGTTACCGGCAGAGGCGACCGGTATCAGGCTTCCAGTTTCCGAGTCGATCAAGCCTATCCAGGCAATCGCGAAACCGCCGCTTTCGATGGCGATGCGGCAAGCCGCAACGTAAAGTTCCTGAGGGTCTTTGGTGCGGATAATGCATCGGTTGATATGGCTCAACATCGTATAGAGCCGGTTCCTCCTCTCTAGCTCCGTTTTCGTGTGAGTTTCGCCGATAGGCGTATCACTCGATGCCATGACAGCCTCCCAGCAATTGATTGATACAGCCTTGTAAGGCCCAGCGGTCTAAAGGCTTGGTCAGGATCACGGAGATCCCGGCCGAAGTCAGGCGGGCGCGCGAACCGTCGTCATCGAGCGCCGTCAACATCACAATAGGGATTCGGCCGGTAGCGGCATCGGCTTTGAGCCGCCTGACCACTTCGAAGCCATCCATGCCCGGCATCATCAGATCGAGCAAAATCAAGTCGGGCGGGTCGAAATCGACCGCATCCAGCGCGGCTTGTCCGGACTCCACGCTACGAATATCGTAACCATTCGGTTTTAAAAGGCTTTCCACCAGTTTACGGTTAATCGGGTCGTCGTCGGTAATCAAGATTTTTTTAGGTATTGTCATGGCGTTCTTCCTTTGGGAGGTTCATCGAAAGCGTTTTTTCAACTTCTCCAAGAAAATTTTTGTACTGAATCGGTTTGGCGATATAGCCGTCGCAACCGGCCGCGATCATTTTTTCCTCATCGCCTTTCATTGCGAAAGCGGTCAATGCGACGACTTTAATATGCTTTGTAGCATCCGCTTTTTTCAAAAGACGAGTCGCTTCAAGCCCGTCGATACCGGGCAATTGAATGTCCATCAGAATTAGGTCGGGCAAATATCTTTGCGCCAGCGCGATGCCGTCTTCGGCGTTGTCGGCCCGCAACACCCGGTAGCCGGCCTTTTCAAGCAGCATGCAGACGAGTTTCATATTGATAAACGTATCTTCCACTACCAGTATTTGCGCAGTCATATTGTTCTCTTGTTCAGTCGCAAAGATCTTCGGACTTCGTTGGCGAAACTCTTGTGATTGAAACTGGATTTTTCCATGATGGCCGCAACGTTTCCGTTCAAGACGGCGCGGTCTTCGGTCGTCAAAGTCTTCGCTGTTACCACTACAATCGGAATATCGGCGGTGTCGGGGCTCTGCTTCAGTGCTTCCACGACATCGAATCCGTTGATATCTGGCATCATCAAATCCAACACCAGCAGATCGGGCCGTTCGCGTTGAGCCAGAGCGATGCCGTCCTTGCCGCCATAGGCCTTCAATACAATATACCCGGGTTCGAGCAGATAAGCTGATAACAGGTCCACGGATTTCGGATCGTCGTCGACGACCAAAACTTTAACGCCTTCCATCGGCGTTACCGGTCTTAATTTTGTCAGCACGTTAACCAATTCGTTTCGGCCTACCGGCTTTTGCAATACCGCGCTGGCGCCCAGAGCGAAGCCTTTTTGCGCGTCTGCGACTATCGATACGATGACCACCGGAATGTTCGTTGCGGGGCTATCGGATTGTTTGATACGGGCCAACAGTTCCCAGCCGTCCATATCCGGCAAAAGGATATCCAGAATGATCAGCGAGGGCTGTAGACGTGCCAGCAGTTCAAGTCCCGCTGCAGCATTTTCGGCAAGCGCTATTTCGAATCCTTCCGGCTCCAATTGCAAGCGGATCAACTCGGCGGCGACCGGGTTATCTTCGATCACCAGCGCCAATGAATACCCGGAGTCCAACTCGTTTTGCCGGTTAGAGGGGAGCCGCTCGATATGATCGGCACCGATATCGCGCCAGGGCAGCCAAACGAAGAAACGGCTGCCCTGTCCCGGCGTGCTGGCCACGGCCATGGTGCCGCCGTGGAGTTGGGCTAGTTTTAACACTAACACCAAGCCTAGCCCGGTGCCTTCGCTTTTACGGGACAGTGAGGAATCCAATTGCGAAAAGGCGTGGAATAGGCGAGGCGCATCCTCGACCGAAATTCCGATGCCGCTATCCTCGATTTCGAATTCCATAAATTGCTCGAAGTGGTTTACCGGTAAAGGCATTCGCAGACAAGTTTCCGCATCGGAAGTCCAAGCTTCGACATCGAGGCGGCTTACCTTGCGGTACCGTAGTGTCACCCGGCCATCTTCATGCGTAAATTTGACCGCGTTGGACAGTAAGTTATAAATGATCTGCTTGGTCTTACGTCCGTCGAGCATGGCCGGCCCTATCGGTTCTGCCGTTTCAAGCTGCAGCCGGACGCGGTGTGCCGCAGCCTTTTCCTTGACAATAGCAAGACTATTGCGCAGTAAATCGTCGATATCGAGCGTGTCGAGATCCAAGGCCATCTTGCCGGCTTCGATTTTCGACAGATCGAGGATGTCGTTGATCAACGAGAGTAAATGCTGGCCGCTATGAAAGATGTCGGTGACATATTCACGTTGCTCCGGCGTCATTTCTCCGATCAGCTCGTCTTTGAGTACTTCGGAAAAGCCGATGATTGCGTTAAGCGGCGTGCGTAATTCGTGGGACATATTGGCCAAAAATTCGCTTTTGATGCGGGATAAGGTTTCTGCTGCTTCTTTGGTCTGAAGCATCGCTTCTTCGGCGCGTTTTCGATCGGTGATATCGTAAACGGTCGATCGGCTTGATAAATAGCTACCGTTTTCGTCGCGAATCGCGGAAGCATTCAGTAATACCGGTAAAATCGTGCCGTCCTTGCGCAGCATCTCGAATTCGAGCTCGCGTACCCAGCCTCGTTTTTTGAAAATAGAAAAATTTTCCTCGAATGCCTTTTGGCTCGATGGTGTCAAGAGATCTAAAAAACGCATATTACCGATCACTTCTTCCCGTGCGTAGCCCAGCCAAGCCAGTTCGGTGTCGTTGATGCGAATGAAGCGTCCCTGTTCGTCCAGCGAATGATAACCGCATGGCGCTTTGTTGTAGAGGTCTTCGATTTCGTCGGCCTGCCGGCTCCGGGCTTGATCGCGCAGTCTGCAAATACCGTAAGTCAAATCGGCAGCAGCCTCCTTCAATAATTCGATTTCGACGCTGTCGAAAGCATCGGTTTCCGTGGCATAGATGCTGAGCATGCCCAAAGTTTGATGACTATCGATCAACGGTAGTGCGATGCAAGAAGCGAAGCCGCATTGCAAAGCCGCCTCGCGCCAGGAACGGTATTCCGGCGCCATGGCGATGTCGGGCACGACTATCGGACGGCCTTCGGCTATGGCTCGTCCGCAAGCGCCATGGCGCGTACTATCATTTCCCCAGCTTAGGTTTAGGCGGTCGACATAGTCCCGATCGCTGCCGGCGTGCGCCACCGGCTCGATGTTTTTGTCGGTATCGTGCTTGGCAAATCCCACCCAAGCCATTCGGTAACCGCCTTTTTCCACGATCATACGGGTGATTTCATTCAGCAAGCTTTGTTCGTTCTCGGTATGCAGCATGGCTCTGTTGCCGGCGCTCAAGACATTCAAGGCGCGGTTGGCGTGCGACAGCGCCCGGTCGGATTGCAGCAAGCGGGCCTCGCGGCTCTGTAATCGAGCGGCCGTTTGATCGAATATGCGCGCGAGACGGCCGATTTCATCACCGGATTTATCGAGGTTGGCGCGCGCGGACCAATCGCCTTCGCCCAGTCGTTGAGCCGCATCGGTTAAAATATTCATTCGATGCAAGACCAGCCATCGGCTACCGAACCAGGCAATTAACAATGCCGCCAAGCTTGCGGCCGATAGTACGGTGATGTTCCGATACAGGCGCGATTCGACCGGCTCGAAAAAAACCTGTTTCGGTACGCCGACCCGCACATGGATGCATTTTTCGTCGATCCATAGCACGGGTTCGGAGGCATATATTCGTGAAATACCGTCCACATCCTGGAACTCCTCAAATGCCCGGCAGTTGCCGTTAGGTATTTCCCTCGCCGGCGCGGATCGTCCTGTCCATTCGTAATCGGTATCCGGAACGCGCAGCAACACGGTATTATCGGTATCGATGAGCGATACCACGGTCTCGTCCGACTGTAATAACGGTGTTAGTGCCGCCCGCAGCCAAGACAGGTCGATCGAGGCATAGAGTACTTTCAATAGCTTTCCGTCCTCTGTAAAGACGGGGTGACCCATGATCAATTCGGGCGATTTTAAAGGTAGGCCGAAGATGATATCGCCGATGGCGAACTGTCGGCTAGCGATGGCGCGGCGAAACCATAATCGTTCGGAAAAATTGGCAGGGTTCTCGAAATTCAGTGCATTGCATAATAAATTACCTTCGCTATCCGTCATGCCGATGTCGGCGAACAAAGAATTTTGGCTATGAATGCGAGGCAAGGATTCTTGGCAGCGAGGCAATAGCTCGGGAACGGTGACATAAGGTATATTCGACAATAAGACCAGCGATTGCCGCGTTTCTTCGAATAGCCGATTTTGCTTGTCGGCGATCCTCGCGGCTAAAGCTCGGGTTTGTTCTCGAGCTTCTCGCTCGGCGGCCTTATGATCTTCGATCGCCGAATAGATGATTAAACCGAAAGCCGGAATCGACGACACAAAAACCAGCAACAGCAGGCGGCCTCTAAGACTAATCGATAGATTTTTAAGTAAATCTGTAGTCAAGAGCTGCATCAATGTTTTTTTCATGAATCCGCCTTGCTTAATCGATTAGTTAAGCTGAAATGAATGTTAGGCTCGCTCCCGCGTAAAAATACCTACCTACAACACACATCATCCTCTGCTTTTTGGATAAAGATTTTCCTCGTTCCCACGGAGAACCGCTCGTCGTCATACATAAATTGTAGGGTACGCTGCGCGTACCTTCATGTCGTTAAGCACCGAATTCCCTACCCGGATCAAACCATAAAGGCTGATGTTAAGCATTGGTGGGCTTGCCATGGTACGCATAGCACTCCGGTAATAACGATTTCTAACGTCGATTCTCTTTCTTATATGAAGATAATGCACCTTATCTTCTTGAGAAATGAGACGGCTATCACATATTTATTTCTGTTGACATTGCTTAACCTGGACAAGCCGAAGCCCCAAAGGCAATTGTCTTGTTAATAAAGCAACACCTTTTGCGTAATCGTCCGCAGACAGGGCGGAATACGGGAGATTTCAGGCTTCGAAATTTTCGGATTCCATTTCACTAAATCCGGGTTGCTCCGCTTAAAAATCCAAAGCTTCGATTCGTTCATGAGCTTTACCGGAAAAGCTTTCCTCAAAGCACCCTAACACGCCGGCTTCCCGGGCTAGGCGTCGGAAGTTTTCGGAGCGGTTGGTGGTTTCCGAGGCGAACAGGATGAGCTCCAATTCCAACGGCGGCATCGCTTTCATTAGGTTTTTAACGAGCTGCGGATTGACGCCGTTACAACCGAAGTCGCCGAGCGACAGGGCTCTTGAGAATCCGTAAAATTGCTGCATACGGCTTTCGCATAATTGACTGTAACGCAAGCGATGCTTTTCGTGCTTGAGCGATTCTTTGATCGCCAGCGTCGCCGCCGCCGCATTGTATAAGGCGTTTTGCACGCCGTGGGAAAATACCGGGTCGACAAAAGCCGCGGCATCGCCGATGCAGTAATAGTTTTCGCCGCAGATAGTGTCGGAATAATAAGAATAATTCGGCCTGAATTGCAGCGAGCCTTCGATGAATTGCGCAGGCTCCAGCAGGCGGCTCAAATGCGGCAATGTCTTGCAGGCGTTCAGAAAAAAGGCTTCCCGTTGCTGCCGGTCCATGCCTTTGGTGCGTTCGGTCGGCGCGATGAGGCCGACGCTGGTTTTGCCGCGCAATACGATATGCCAGATCCAGCCGTCTTCAAAGGACATGACAAAGGTAACCGGCTTGATTCGATTTAGTTCTTCTTCGCTATGACTTTGACGATCGACGCCGACAAATCGTGAGTTTTCAAAATAACCCCACAACGATAAAAAATTCGTCTGCGAACTGATGGTGCGGCGGGTTTTAAACTGGTTGGCCAACAAAGAGCTCGGGCCGCTCGCGTCGACGACAAAGCGGCAACGAATGCTGCCGTCATCGTTACTGCGGCCGCGCTTGTCGGTATAGTGTACTTTCGGCCAAAGGCTGTCGGAAAGGTCGATTTTTTTGACCGCGACTTCGTGAAACACCCGGGCGTCGCAGCTTTGGGCATGCTTTAGCAGGATGTCGTCGAAAATATCGCGTTCGACATGCAGGCCGGGGCGGGTATAACCGAAGTCCGAAAAGCGGATTTGTTTGATCTTGCCGTTCCAGACCGTGATGCTGCCGGCTTTAGCGAGAAAGCCTTCATGTTCGATTTTTTCCGATACGCCGGTCATATCGGTAAATTTCCAAATATGCGGAATCAGGCTTTCACCGACTTGATTGCGAGGGAAAGTCGCCCGGTCGAGCAACACGACATCGATGCCGGCTTGCGCCAGATGCGTGGCCGCGCTGCTTCCGGCCGGGCCGCCGCCGATCACCAGAACGTCGCAAGAGCTGGGGATAGCAGTCATAAAGTGACCTTACAAATCGCCCAAAACGGCCTTTGCCGTCGGATGCGTCATCCATTCGGCGACATCGCGGCCTAAGGTTTTAACGCAGCGGCCCAGAATGGCGCAAGTGCCTTTATAGGCGCCGAACATGCCGCCTCCGGAATAACGCCGGGCCTTGAAATCGCCCAACTCTTTGCCGTTTTCAGTGAGCGTTCCGGTAATCGTGACGGTTTTAGGACCCGACCATGCTCCGCCGGCAGCGCCTTGCACTTCATCGATCGTGACGGTTAGAACTTTCGCGTCCGCAGGGCCTGTTTCGGTATCGGTAAGGATATCGGCATATTGCCGCGCGGCATTTTCCTTGATGAACTGAGATAGCTTGCCGTCTAGGTTGCATTCTTCTTTAACTGCGCCTCGAATATAAGACTCGTCTTTAAACGCGATCGGTTTAATGATCAAGGTGCCGGTACCGCTGGTTTGTATCGGCTGGGCGCTCGATTTGTTGGCTTGCGAAGCACAGCCGCTCAAGCTCAACAGAAAAACCGATAACATCAAATAAGTTAACTTCATCATTTCCTCCTCTTAGTATTAATAAACAAGCGTATAAGCATAGCATGCCGGCATTTAATTGAACGGCGTGTTTTTGAAGCCTTCAATCCTTTCATCTTAGAAAAGCATTTCACCCTGGAAATCATGAAGAATAAGAATTCAATTCAATAATTTACTGTGAAAGCTCGTAGATTTGGACTCTTTATCTAATTTTTCGATATACAGCGCTTGACAGAGCAAATGCCGGTTCCGAAGAGGGTGCGGTTGCTCGATCGACAGGCGTCGGCGGCAGGGCAGATTTTTGCTCCTGCAAAATCTGCATTCACGCCATCCTTGGCATTCGAGCCGCCGTCGAGCCTACATGGACGTATTCACGGCGTCCTGTCGGGCGAGTGACCGCACCCTCCCCACGCCCCGAATTTTCGTTTGCCGGGGTGATTGCTGGTCCTTCAAGAACATTATTATGCAGTTGCATAGAGCCTTCGTTTACTCAAGAGGTTGGCAAGAAAGTTTAGATAATCTCTTGAAGTATTTCATGATCTTCATGGTTAAACTGCTGAATTTAGGGTCGGTCAATGCCGATTTTTACCGTTATGCCGGCGTTTTAGTGTGTCTCAGGAATCTTCCCTGTGCTTGATAATCAGCGGACAAAACAAAAAGCCCAGCAACACGCCGAGCACGACGACACCGGCCAGAATTCTTAGCGACGTGCTCTCGGCTGTACCTAGACAACCGAAAGCCAGCGCGCTGGTCGACATCGAGGCGGCCATCGCTTGATAGGTTAGTTTGATATCGCCGCCGCGATTTTCCTGGTAAAAAATACCGTAATCGACACAGATTGCGACGACCAACAGAAAACCGACCAAATGCAGAAAACTGATCGCCGCGCCGCCGAGCGACCAGAGACTTAAAATGAACAGCGCCGCCAGTACCGCCGGCAATAGGGTTTGTAGCGTTTTTACCAGGCTTCGGTAGCGCACGGCCAATAGCAGCACGATAATGAATAAACCGGCCGCCAGCAAAGTTTGCGCCCGCTCGGTATAGTCGCGGGTCATGTCGTTGAGCATATCTCGCTGGCTGAAATAGCGTGCATCCTCTATCGTAGCTAGCGCCGCCCGTAGCGCTTCGGGTTCATGTTCGGCCAGCCAGATCATCACGACGCTTTGACGCTCCGTGCTGATGATGCGGCTGTCGATCAATCTTTTGACCGGTGTTTCGAATACCTGCTCTAATGTCAGCGCGTCCTGCTTCGGATAGTCGAACCGACCTAGCCGTTCGACCGACAAGCCCTGTTCTCGCAGCGCCTGTTGCCAAAGCTGCCGATTGGCGTCGGTCAGATGGTCTTGCAATAGGGCTTGATTAAGTTCTTGCTGACGTGTCGATAGTAACCACGGATACAGGCCGAAATACTCGTTTAGATCGCCTTGTTGTTTTAATCGATCCAGCACCGGATAAACTTGCTCGGCTTTTTGCAGTGCGGTTTCGATGTCTTGCCCGGTAATCAGCACGAAACGCCCCGGCTCGATACTGACCATACGCGCCCTGATTCGTTTATCGTTTTCTTTCAGATAATCCAGTTCCGGCGTTAGATCCTGCATGTCTTCGAGCCAGCGTAACGACGGTAAGGCGAATAACGACGAGCCCAGCAGCGCCAACAATACCGTCAATAGCCAAGGCCGGAAACGCGCGCAGAAGCTTGCCCAACGCGCGACTAGCGGAACCTTTAACGTTCTGCGGTCGTCGCCCGCGACCAATCCCGGCAAGATGAAGCGAGTCAACAATAAAGCGGCAATGATACCGGTGCCGGCATAGATCGCTATTTGTTGAAATCCCGGATAACCGGACGCGCCTAAGGCGGCATAACCGACTAAGGTCGTTATGCCGCCCAGTAACAGGCTGGGCCAGATTCTAATAATTGCCGCGGTCTTGTCCTCGGCGCGAACCGTTTGCGCGTGCGCAATCGCATGTATCGGGTAGTCGATGCAGATACCGATCAGCGTGGAGCCGATCGCGATAGTCATGCCGTGCACATAGCCGAACACCCAAGCGGTGCTCAATATCGCGCTCAAGATCACGATGATCAATAAGGTGAACACTTGCAGTAGCGCCCCAAACGAACGAAACAACAGCAGAAACAACGTCATTAGCGCGAGCGAAGAAAGGATACTGATTTGGACGATATCGCCCTGAATCAATTGTTGCGTTGCTGCCGCGAACACCGGAACGCCGGTCATTTCCAGTCGCCATGACTCCGGCCGGTCATGCATCAGTTCTTTGAAGGCTTGTTCGATCGCCGCCTGAATTCGGCTTTGTTGCGGCGCGTCCAATCCGGCCATTTCGGTTTCCAGGATCAGATTCCGGTATTGCGTATTGGCGATGCCGGCTTGTTGCATTTGCGCACCGACGGTGCGAAAGCCGTTCAGCGTCAATAACAAGGGATCTTGCAAGGCGATGCTTTTGACCATCGCGCCCTGCGGAGACAATAGCGCTCGTTTCAAAAACTCGGCTCGTTGCGCCAAGCCTTGCGGCGTGAACAGCTCTGCCAAATCCTGCTCCGGCTTAAGGCTGTACAGCGCGCCGGCGTAATCGCGGTATAGCACTTGCACCGCTTCGATGTTTTGGTTTTGTCGTTCGGGCGACCAGACTTCGAGCACGCCGTCGATGGCATTCAAGCGTTCTTGCAGCGTCTCAATGAAAGCGCCGGTCACCGGCTTGCCGTCATCCGAGCCGACCGAAATCAAATAGCGCCGCGACAATGCGCCGGACTGCATTTCGCTCGCGAGCAGCAGTTCCTCGGCATTGTCGCCGGCGACGATGAAGGCGGACAGGTCGGTCTTGAATTCGACCGTCAGTGCCACCAGTAATGACAGCAATGGCGGCAACAGATAAAACAGGCTCTTGCGTCGGTTCGGCAAATCAGTTCCCCTGCAATTCTTTATACAAGCGATTCACTTCGGTTTCGATCGCCTCGCCTTCAGCATCCTTGCGCAACAAAAATTCGCTGAAATCGCCGTCGGCCTGCCTGATTTCGATACGCTCGGCTTGTTGTCCGGGCTGGCCGGAAATAACGACAGTCAGTCCGGATCGATCTCCGCGCCTGGGTTTCAGCGTCATAAGCCAGTCTTGCTCCCGGGCGTCGAAATTGACGCGATACACCCGATGCAGTAAGGCCACATCGGCATTGACCAAGGCATTGAAGAAGGCGATATGCAAGCTTAGCGGATTGGCCGCGTCCAACTCGCCGCGATGGCGTACATTAGCCGCCGGATCGAAATAGAACATCCGGTCGCCCTTGATGCCCATCAAGACCCGCTCCGGTTGCAATTGCTCTTTGATCATCAAATCCGGCGCAAGCGAGTACAGATATCCGCTGCCTTGCCAAGGTTGGTCGATGAGTTCCAGTATGCGGGTTTCTCGATAGGCGATTCGTACCGCCGTATCCGATTGCATCCTTTGCATGACTTTCCACTCGGTATCGACGGCATGGGCAGCATTTGCCGATAACAATATCGGCAACAAAAGAAATGTTGAGCAAAATGATGTGATGTTAGGTTTTTTCATTAACGCGCCTGCACATCCATCCAGATTCTACGTCCGTTGACGATCATCGTTTTAATCGTCGAGCGCGGGTCGGGAATGCCCAGGCCGGGAAAGCGGAAATGGCGATAAATGTATTCTCCGATCATCAGAGCGCCGATCATCGCATAGATCAATGCGCCGTTATAGAGTGTCCACCAAAAGTCGTTGCCCCAGATTGCCAAGACTGTACACATCGCGGCATTGAATGCGAAAAATCCGGTCCAGAGCAGGGTCAATTGACGGCAATAGACAAGAATTTCGGGAGGAATTTCCGGAAACTCCAACCTTACGAAGCTTTCGATAAACGGCGGTCCCTTGTCTTTGAGCAAAGTCCGCCCGAAAACGCCCATCAACATGAGTTGAATCAATACCGGCAATATTTTCGCGGTTACGGTTTGCAGATAATACGCGCCCAACAGCAAGGCAAGCGCGAACAGTCCTTTGTAGATTTTGACTCTCAGGCTGGGCGCGGCCAACGCCCGCATGAGATAGATGCCGGAAAAAATAGCCGGCGCCAACCAGACCATCCCGCTTTCAATCCCCCGGTAAACCAGATACGGATAGGACAAAAACAAGCCGGTGGCGATAATGCTTTTTATGAGGGCGGTCATATCGAACAAGGATACATAATAAGGAAAAAAGCAAGAATGGGCTTAGCGCCGACCACTCATTTGTTAAGGGAAAAACACTTCGCTTCGCCTCGTTCAATACGTAAGCGTCTTTCGTCGAGAACATCTCGGTGCCAATCAGGCATGCCAATTTCAGTTTCGTCACGAACCAAGGAGTCCCAAATTGCCTCCATGGTTTCAAGACGTTCTGTCGTAGTCATTTTGTTGATTTCAAATGTATTCATAATCATTCCTCGACCCAGCTCACCTTGCTGTCTTTGAAATGCACATTGAAACGATTAAAACGGTGGCTCCAGTAAACCCAGCGGTTGCCGTCCAAGTTCGGCGTTTCGGTGATCGGCGGATAGCCGATCGCGACTAGTACTGCGTCCTTGCTCATGCCTTTAGCTACCGTGCCGTTTTGAATATGCTGCTTTTCCAAGGCGTTGAATCGCGATAGATCGACTTTGTTCGACGCGAATAATTTATCGAAGGCCCGGTAGACGTCATCTCCGGTATGTTTTTGAACATTTTTTATCGTCAAATGCTGGCTGGAATTATCGACCTCGACTTCGATCGTTTTATTGGTCATTTTCAATAGCCTAACCGGGGTATTGACCGGAATCGACGCGCCGCGCCGGTAATTGGTCGTCGGATGCACGCCTTTTTCGTAACGCATCACGAATTGCGTGTAGTAGGTGGCCCCCAATGAGATATGTGACGGCAGGGCTTCGGGCTTGATGGCCCTGGTGCAGGAGGCCAGCGAAAACAGTATTAATAAAAATAAACCGCGATTAGTCATACGCATCATCATTCTCCTTTACAGGCCGGCCGGTAACGTGCCGATCGGGCCATTCGATAATAGAACCACAAAAAAATGACGAAAACCGTCATGCTGATGCCGATAATATTAGCAGTTAATGGAATCAATATCAGCGAGCTGAGCAACTCGACCAGGATCAATAGGATCAAAATCACGGCAATGGCCCGACTATTCAGTTTTGTACAGCAATAAGCGCCCAATGGCGCGCCGATCACGACGACAGGCACCGCCGCCAGCCAGTAACGCTCAACCGTCGCGTTGAAGCTATCCAGCAAGAACCCATGCAGCGCAAATCCGGCCAGCGCATTGACCGCCATCAAGATCACCGACGTCGGCGTCGACACCTTTTCCGATAAACGGAACCACAACACCATCACCGAAAAACAAATGATATCGATGCCGCTACCGACCAAGCCGGTCATGCCGCCACCGACGGTTCCGATCAATAGCCAAATGGCTTTTTCGCGCGCGCCGAAAAACGGCAGCGTGTCATTATACAGTCGCTTTTGCCAAGTCAAGATCGTCAACGGCAATGCAAAAGCAGCGATCATCGCGGTGAATAGCATTTTTAACAGAGCGGGCGGTAGCAAGGGCGCCAATGCCGTAGAGCTAATCGAAACCCCGACCAAACCGCCCAAACTGGCCCAGGCAATGACCGGCCAGGCAACCGAAACGCGTAGCGCGATAATCGTCAACGACGCGGCGGTCATGCCGACGCTTTGAATGGCCAATGAGAAGATCTTGGCATCGAGCGGCGCGATATGCAGCACTTTCGTGAACACAGGGAAAGCGACCGCCCCGCCGCCTTCGCTGGTCGCGCCGGCGATGAACGAGCCGAAGACCATCGTCAAAGTGACGGCCCAATTTTCTTCGATGATCGATAGGCTATCCGGCGAGCTGTAGGCGTACCAAATCAGCCAAACCGCAAGTGCCAAAGCCGTGCTAAACAGTAATGGTTTATTTAAACGGTCGGTTGGATGAATTACCGTTTGATTGTCGATCAAGGCTGGTGAACGCTTAATCCGCAAGAACATCCTCAAAAATTTCAGCGAGCGGAACCGTTAATTCGAGACTGGAAAATCGGCAATCTTGTTGGCCGGTGTAATCATGCAGCATCCATTCGTTGTCCGAAGTCCGCCGATAACACTCCACCCGTAGCGCGTCGATATCGACGATGACATATTCCTTGAGCGACTCCAAACTGCGGTATGCGGCGAATTTAGGGCCCCTGTCAAATGCCTCGGTGGAATCGGACAATACTTCGGCGATGAGCGTCGGATGGGCTAAAAATTGCCCGGCCTTGCGGTCTTCCGGATGGCAAGTCACCATGACATCGGGATAGAAGAACGCGTCGGCCGACTCGACCCGCAGTTTCATGTCGGCCATGTAGGATTGACAAGGCGTACCGCGTAATCGTAGCTTAAGCGCGGCCAATAAGTTACCGGTAACGAGAACATGCTCGCGCCGCGCGCCGACCATCGCGAAGGTCTCGCCGGCAATGTATTCGTGTTTCTCGGTTTGGGATTCCTCCCAGGCCAAAAAACCGTCGACGGTAAATGTTAATGATTCTGCTTGTTGCATAAATCTATTTATCCTGAGAATCTTAAAGAATATGCACAAAATAACTTCTACAAGTAGTAGGCTTTGCGGAGGTTCGGTGACTCGCTTGGCAGGACGCCGTGAATACGTCCCTGTAGGCTTGACGGCGGAATCTGATTGCCAAGGATGGCATGAATGCAGATTTTGCAGGAGCAAAAATCTGCCCTGCCGCCGACACCTGTCAATCGAGCCACCGAACCCCCTTCCAAAGTTGTCGACGTTGTTTCATGCTCGTTCCTAAATGACAAAATGGTAACGAATCAAAACCGGTCATCGGGTCGACGGCCGGCCATTAGCGCGTTATGTTCGGCCAGATAGTCGGGGCGGTGCATCGGTTTGATTAAAATCAGTCCTGCGACAAAACCGCCTGCATGCGCCCAAAAGGCGACACCGCCGGCTTCATCGCCGATTGCCGGAATGCCGCTCAACAATTGAATCAAAAACCAATAACCCAGCATAAAACCGGCGGGAACGGAAAACGAAGTGATATAAAAACCAATCGGTATTATCGTATGTACCCGTGCTCTTGGATATAGCCGGGCATAAGCGCCCATGATGCCGCCGATCGCGCCTGAGGCGCCTACCATAGGTATCGCGGCTCCCGGATTGCTATAAATCTGGGCCCCCGCCGCGGCGATTGCGCAAAGCAAATAAAATACTACGAATCGAAAGCTACCCATCACATCCTCGACGTTATCGCCGAAAATCCATAAAAACCACATGTTGGCGATTAAATGAAACCAACTCCCGTGCAAAAAGGCATGAGTCAACAGGGTGCTATTGCCTGTTTCGCCGCTCAGAATACAGCCGTAGTTCGCAGTGACCTGAATTGTCATGCCTTTGGGCACCGTATTCAATAATTCACCCGGAATCAAACCGTAATGACACAGCGACTTAACCAATGCAGCCTCTCCGCCGGCACCTTGAAGCAATAGCCATACCGCGATATTCGCCGCAATGATTACGATCGTGATCACGGGAGGGCGAACGGTGGGGTTATCGTCTCGTATCGGTATCATTTTTAATCTCGGTAGGCTTTAATGCCTCTCACACTAAAACTTTTTTGCAGGCTAGGCAAACGGTTTAGCAAGCGGTTTGCCGATAAAGATACCTTGGCCGGGCCGCGCAACGCTTTTCCGATAGGCTTCAATTAGCGTGCTGCCTCTCAGATAATAAAACATCAGTACACCGGGGTGCGGAAATTTTTCCGGAAAATTGCAAGGCTCGATTACGGTCCCATAACTGCCGGTGACGCCGGCCTCAATCCACTCGATGATGCTCAGCTTACTGCCGGTTAACACGCCGCCGGTCGATGTCAAGTGATCGCCAACGGTTCCAGCAATTCCCAATTTGGAGATCAAAAAGGGTGTGGGGTATGCTTGGCGAGGATGTCGGCAGCAGGGCAGATTTTTGCTCCTGCAAAATCTGCATTCACGCCATCCTTGGCGCTCGAGCTGCCGCCAAGCCCCCATGGATGGGTTTACGGCGTTCCTCGACAGGCATACCCCACACCCTAAAATCGGCGAAACTGCTCAAACTGGGAATTGCTGCAACGATTCCGGGCGGGTAATGATTATCTAGAGGGACGTATTCACCCAGCAACTAAATTCCATAGTTGATTGGCTATGTTTAACTATCTTGGATAATTTTAGGTGCTGGGTTCACGGCGCTCTTTGATGGGCCCCATACGCCGAATTTTGATCTACGAAGATGGGTATACATGGAGGTGTGCGGGTTTTTGAGGAAAAATCCGCCAAATACTTCGCAGCCTTTATTTATTGCTGAAAGATGGGTCGTGATAGGTAGATGGTCAAGAGAAACAATTCGCATCAGAGTTGACAGTTCCACGTTATAAGCTAATTTTTATTTGATAACAGTAGATTGATCTTTTCTTTTCTGGGCGTCATCGGAAGTCATGGGACATTAAAGGACTCACATAACATCGTAGGTGCGTGCCTATTTGATTGTCGAAGGTATAAATTTATGAGCATATATTTGAGAGATGATAGCGACAACATTGTTCATCAGGTCATGGCGCAACAGCAAGCGAGTTCATGCGCCGTTGCCAGTATTTGGATGGCGCGAAATCAAGCCAAACAGATGACAATTGATGAATCGGAATGGGCGTTGGCATGGAGTATGTATCACCGAGTGGTTCAGGATGCGGGTTTTATCCCGGAAGCGCCTGCACCTATGTCTTTAGATCCAAGCGCGCATAGCAATGACCAGAATACCTTTGGAAACATGTTTTCAAGAATGGGGACATTCATGGATCAGGTCGCCCAAGCACTTAGAAATGATGGCCTGAGGGTGACCTTCAAAACTAGGTTTTCACCCGGAATAACGGTCGATGCTTGGCGGCTTTCAGATACTACTCCCGCGATTATTTTGCTCGGTTGGTACAATGGAGCACGCCGAAATGGCGGTCATTTCATTGTCGCATCGCGCAGAACATCACGCGGTCACATCGTATACCTCGACCCTTGGGAAGGGCAATTGCGCGAATTAGGTATCGGTCCTCAATATCTGTCTACAGGCCGATTTGAGCAGGTTATTTATATTTCGACTTGAGCTAATAGAAAGCAGCGTAATCGAACGATATAGGTATAGTGTGGCTGCCGAGATCCTCGCCAAGCATACCCCACACCCTTTTTGATCTTTAAATTGGGAATTGCTGCTGTTCACTCGATACCCTGCATTGATTGACCATTGAGGACGGACCATGCGTAAAATTTTGATCATAGGTGCTAGCAGTGGTATCGGCGCGGCTCTTACCCGCTTGGCTCAGGGGCAATTCCAAACTTATTCCGTCAGTCGTTCAGACGCAGAACCGGGTTTGTCGGAACATTTTAACTGCGATGTCTTAACCGACGCCTTACCGGCGTTGGACGAGCCATTGGCCGGCTTGGTTTATTGTCCCGGCAGTATCAACTTAAAACCCTTCGCAACGATCAAACTCGATCAGTTTCGGCAGGATTTGGAACTCAATCTGCTGGGCGCGGTGCGCTGCTTGCAGCATTATCAGCGTAATCTTCAGGCTGCGGATACGGCCTCGGTCGTGCTTTTCAGCACCGTAGCGGTGAATACCGGTTTTCCATACCATGCCACAGTGGCGGCCGCTAAAGGCGCGGTGGAAGGTTTGACCCGCTCCTTGGCTGCGGAATGGGCTCCGAAGATACGCGTCAATGCGATTGCTCCGTCATTAACCAACACCCCGTTAGCCGAACGTTTGATACGCGAAGACGCTAAAAAACAGGCTGCCGCCGCGCGCCATGCGCTGAATCGCATCGGTGAAGCCGAGGACATCGCTCAGATGGCCTTGTTTTTATTGTCCGACAAAGCCAGTTGGATTACCGGTCAAATCATGCGTGTCGACGGTGGAATATCGGCAGTCAGGACTTAGTCGTTTGGAATTCGCCTCAGCCTTGCATTTGCTGGTTCATTGGTTCACTTTTTGGAAAAGGAGATGGCGGTCATGAGTAAAAAGTACCATACGGTTGTAATCGGCGGCGGTTGTTTGGGCGCTGCCTGTGCTTTTTCGATAAGGCGCAAGCTCGGCAACAAAGCAGAAAAGGTGGCTATTGTAGAGAAAAAAGTATTGGGTGCGGGTTTGAGTTCTCGCCATAGCGCGATTGTCCGCTCGGCCAATGCGTCGCCAATGGCGGCAAGGATGGCCAAAATAGCCACACAGTATTGGAAAAATCTGCAACCGATTTGGGGTGTCGATATCCCTTTTGAACAGTCAGGGGCTATTTGGATCGCCGAGAGTCATTTCGGAAAGTCCTCAAAAAATTGGATGGACTTAGAGCAAGCAATGCAAAAAGAAGGCATCGATTTTACGATGATTTCTCATCAAGATGTGACCGAACTCACTCGGAATGCGGTTAAAATCGTCCCGGAAGAAATCTATTATTATGAGCCTGACGTTCTTCAGTTGGATTCCCCGCAAATCTTGAATGCAATGCAGACGGCCGCTCAAAAAAATAACATCGACATTTTAGAGCATTGCGAGGTCTTTGATTTTGAGCAAGATACTCGGAATGATATTACCGCCTTACACACCAGCCAGGGCAAAATCCTGACGAAGCATGTGGTCAATGCCGCAGGCGGTTGGAGTTCGGAATTGTTTGCCGGCATCGGTTTGCGCATTCCCGTGGCATTGGAGCCCGTGTACGCGGCTAATTTTTTGGTGAGTGTCAGCGATATTCCGGAATCAATGCCGATTATCGCCGACTATGTCAATCAAGCCTATTTTAGACGCTGGCGCGGCAGTATTTTGCATATGCACCAACCGAGACGGCGCAATGCTAAAGATATTGCCCGTTCATTTAGCCGAGCAGCGATGAATCCCGATGGTGCCAATGTCATTTACGACGCGTTGAGTTTTAACGTTAATCATCAGCAACTCGACAACTATCTCGGCAAAATCATTAGCCGTTTTCCAAGAATCGGAAAACCCGTTTATGCCGGAGGCTATCATTCATTTTTCGATATTACGCCCGATTTAAAATTCATTCTGGGGTCTGACACGCGAGTAAGTAATCTCTATCACTGCTTGGGCGCCGGCCAAGCTTTGAAATATGCGCCGATTTTCGGCGAGATCATCGCTGAATTAATCGTTGAAAAGCGCATGCCGGCCGATTCGATAGACATTGAGGAATTTTCCATAGCGCGATTCGCCGATAAAGACTTGTCTGAATATTGGCGTAGCGATTCTTTACAGCCGAGTGCTTTGTGAGTCGATAAGCAAAAGTTATCCGATCGAAAGTATTGTGCTTATGCTATAAAAAGTAACTTGACTACTTTTATAGAGCGCATCCCCCATGATGTAAAAGTAAGGACTGATCACTCACTTTTCTGACTTCGCTCTTCCTATTAGGGCGCTAATTGTTAGGGATTGAACTATGTAGCCCGTACCAGCGCATACGACTTACGCGAAGGCCATGGCTCGAAACCCCGGATTTCGCGCTGCTCTATCCAGGCTACGGCCTACCTAGCTGTCGGTTCCTACCCCGAATTATATTGCCATGCCATGTTCTTTTGCATATTCACGTAATGCCTTATTAACGGACTCTGAAGTTGGGAATAGTTTATGTAATTCAGGAGAGATAACCATAATATTAGTTCCTTCCCTATAGCGTTTAACATATTTTCCTCGCACCCCTGATTTGATAAGCTCTTCCGGGTACTCTTCTCGTAATGTATCTTCATTGTTCATATGCTTTATGCTCTCGATTAGTCATGCGCCTTGCAGATATAATGCGAATGTTATCACCTCTTTCTGTGAAAGAAACCACTAGAGGCGTACCCTTTTGTGAAACACCAAAAAGCAAATAGCGTTCTTCCTCGTAAGAGTGGTCCGGGTCTAAAACACAGGATGAAAAATCATCGTTAAACACTTCGCTGGCTTCAAAAAAAGAAATGCCATGCTTTTTCTGATTAGAAAATGCTTTGGTTTCATCCCATTCAAAATCCATGAGTACTTTTATCGTTTAGGTTAAAAAGTTTTGTTGAATGAGTATAACGAGTGATATAAAGCTTTAAAAGCAATAACAAACAAATCTTTTGTACACGACAAACCGTTTAAAAATTTTATAAAACGATCGGGATTCGTGTGATCAATGTTGCTCGCCAAATCTTTGTGGCGTCATACCTTCTCTCAACGACACCGCTCTTTATACCGCTGACCGTGATGCTTTGCTTGATTATTGATGAATTGAGTTCGGGAAAAAACATCCATCAGGATTTTTTCAGCATGCTATTTGAGGCTGGGGGATAACGTGGGGGGATTTTACTATTCGACAAATAACTGCGGGTTTGGGCTGGTTTTTACAGGAGCGGAGCGACGACTTCCATTGGAGCCCATTGCTATATACCCGCAGCAACCAAAGACTCGACATGATACTCAGGTCTATGAGCCGACAGATCATGAGTCGATTGCAGATTAAGCCAAAATTCAGGGGACGTATTGAAAGCTTCAGAAAGTAGCCAGGCAGTATCTGGCGTAATACCACGTTTACCACGTACAATCTCATTAACGCGTTGAACGGATATACCTAAATGAATAGCCAGGGCTTTTTGGGTAATCTCAAGAGGCTCAAGAAACTCTTTAAGTAATATCGTACCTGGGTGTGTTGCAGTTCTGTTCGTCGGAATCATACGTCACCTCACTATTAGTGATAGTCCATAATTTGGACATCATGAGCTGCATTGGCCTCCCAACGGAAAACAATGCACCATTGATTGTTTATACGGATACTGTGAAAACCCTTGAGATCACCTTTGAGTGGTTCCAGTCTGTTTCCAGGCGGAGATTTAAGATCGTCAAGGTTTTGAGCAGCATTGATTATGTCCAGCTTATACAGCGCCAATTCATGAATCTGGTTGGGCAGTTTTCTAGCTTTGTTGCTGGAAATTCCGTGAAACAAATCTGAAGTGGCCTTATCACCGAATGAAACAATCATGATACCGATATTAACGGATTCACGGTATTCATGCAATTTTTAGCGTTAAGGTAAGGGCCGCGTCCCTTTGACCGACTTATTAGGCCGGCAAACAAACCCCAAGGCTAAAAAGCTACCCGCCAAAACAACAATTTAGGGTTTTCACTCTGTGCCCAATTATTAATGACAAATGTAAGGCCTGACCTCGATGCTCCTTCGTACTCTGTAAAGGCATCGGGGTGGAACTCATACCTCATCGAGTAAACACCCGACGCACACGTTCCAATACTTCATCGCCGGGGATAGTCTGTACAAGTCCCGCTCGGACATCGTCACGGCGTCGCCGCGCCTCGGTTGACCAAAGTTGTTGAATATAACCGTCTTCTGCCGGGTCAAGGCTTTCTACAAGACGGTCGGCGAGCAAAGCGCGTGCTTCACTAGGCAAAGCGAGAGCCTCTTCGGCAATTTGTTCGACTGTCAAAATCATAACGATAGACCTTTTTAGCAATACGTTAGAAATATACCAACGAAGAGTTCAGTTGCCCCTTTGCTACGACTAGGCAATAAAGTGGGCGACTGAAAATAGTTTATTGGCCGTTTATTTGTTATAGGGCGTAATTTTACCTGTAGCAACGCATTTAGACCATCCACGAGCGTTGGAATTATTCATGCCACCAGGTGGTCGTGCATATGCGCTCATGCAAATTTTCCGAGGTTGGGTAATACCTGTGCCTTCGATCGTCAGTAAAGGATTTGATCAAAATAACTGGGGTCAGGTACGAGTTAAATGATACTGAATTGACCTGCGTTTAATTTGTACCTGACCCCAGTTATTTATTTGATAAGCTCTTCCGGGTACTGTTACCGTAATGTATCTTCATTGTTCATATGCTTTATGCTCTCGATTAGTCATGCGCCTTGCAGATATAATGCGAATGTGCCGTTCGTTATATGCATTTTACGCGCGGAACCCATATATAACCTTGCTTAGAATCACCATAAGTAACACTGGAAACTTTCATCTGATAAAGACCAGCGATATACAGACACATAATTGCATCTAAGGCATCCTCATTGCTTTTAAGAGCTTGACCTTTCAAACCTTGAATATACGATTCTGACAACAACAGCTTCAGCTCATTGGGAACTTTAAGAGCTAAAACACTTGAGGACTCTAATTTTAAGATGAAGCTTGATAATGCGACCTGCCCTGATTTTTTGTCAGCGACTTTACCTTTTTTATAAGCAAGTCTTTCTGGAAGCTCAAAGCATTCGATTATTGCTGGATGAGGATAGCATTCAATTAGCCACCGCTCTTGTGCAAGGTGCTGAAAGCCCCTTAACTCAAGCAGTGAGGACAAGCTAACACTCAAGGAGTCAGGATATAGGGATTTGTTAGAAGTGTGGCAACAAGCTTTTCTTGACCCATAGTCGCGACTAAGTGCTTTCTCACATTCTCTTTGACTAATTTGATTCTCGATAATCAGAGGAGCATCAATAGCAATTCCAGATAAATCCTTCTGATTTGAAATGAACTCAAAAACTCCAGACAAACAAAAGATTGCGGGTTCTAGAGCCTCTAGTGATAGCTTATTATCATTAAGAATCCCAACTGCAATAGCAGAAGGGTTCTTCTCTCCGTGCCAAGCTAAATCTATCCCTGCTAACTTCATGATTTCCTCTTATTGTCTATAACGCGCGGCTTCCAAGAGGTCGGAACCAAGCCCGATGTTAGACCTCTGTTAACCAAAACACGTCAACATTCAAGGCTTGGCTTAAATTACGAGCGACCCTTTCTCGCCACTCGTGCACGAGCATCGGGGTATCGCATGAAGATCTCTAGTGTCGGCATCTAGATGGTAAACGATACGCCACAAGTTGCTCGTCAAATCGTTTCCGGTCAGCCCCATACGTAGCGCATCCAGTATCGTATGCGACTGCCTGTTCGAACCATCGCCTGCGATGTACCAATTATTTGGCCACTCATGGTGGTGCTTGAAATAATTGGCACCCGTGTCAATGACTACCATCTTGCTCATTCCTGAATCGGTCATCGCCCCGGCCTGGCTTTCAATTATCAACCGCTTGCTACTCGGGATAGAGGAGTGACCATTAGTGAGTTGGCGAAGTCGAGTCACAATGGAGACGGCTTGAGTGATGGCTGCTTGACCTAGTACAAAAATGGAACCCAAAGCAACTTCAATAGAATGGTCTAGTTGCTCCATGGGAACATCCCAAAATGCGCGCGCAACGCCGTCTGGTCATCCACGCTCGAAAAATGCTTCTTCAGATTCCTTGATAGCTTCGTTCAGTGATCTTGCGACATCCTGCAATGGCAGGACGGCGAATGGATCGCACAGCTCCTCGAGTAGCCATTTCATTTCTCGGTCGTCATTTTCATTCATGTGCAAAGCTCTGACAGCGCCTAACGGTTATTGTCCTGATCGGGCTAACATACGGCTTTTCCTGCTTAATTGTCAAGAATGCAGCTACAACGCTAGATTTCTGAACTGTGTAATCTGCATTTAATTCATGATAAACCGATCGGGATAATACCAAAGCTACGTTTTGAATTTCCGCAATGACCAACATAAGCGACAGTTAAATATCCAAATGCATAAACAGAAATAAACAGGGTCAGATCGAAATTAGGTCATATCGTGTACTTTCCCGTCCCCCTTCCCGTATTCCGCTATGCTGCTTCGAGCTACGTGTTTTAACAGTAGTTTGGTGCGCATCGCGCGTCTAATGGTGTTACTCACGCTTCAGATTGGGTAATCTGTAGAGGAAGCTCTAGCTTTCCGACGATAAAGGAAAAATTGAATGAGCGAGTCGAGGTTGGTTGATGTTGTGCCGGTCTCTGGAAGCCGGATGGAGCTTGGTAAAGATCGGGATGCGGGTTGGGCGTTTTAGTTTGAGGCGTATGGGCTTTATAGCCTACAGCACGGGATTTGTAACCCCGTCCTAAACGTTTCGACTGTGGCTAAAGCAAATCAAAACGTTCGGGGCGGGGTGAATAACCCGCCCCGCGCGAAATATCTTCACTTCGCTGGTGCTCTGTTTCCAAGATTTTCAGCTAAGGACAATTCGATTTGTTCGGCAAATCCGCCAGGCGACCCTTGTCCGTTAATTGCCGATGGCGCCGTAATCATTCAAGCTGTTATTCCTGGAGTATGGATTCTAAAATCAATGGCTCTCGTTGATCATAGGCTTCATATTCGCCACTAATCACTTTAAACAACAAGCTATAGGAGACTTTCCATCGCCCGGTTTTACACTGTAACGTAACGGTTTTGGGATTCAAGCGAATCACTTTGCCGTACATTTCCACGTTCTCCCGTGTGTTCAAAAAGCCCAATATTTCGCCAATACCGACCTCATGACGCTGTAAGCCAGTGCCCTTGCTGTTATTAATCGCCGTGTCGGCCTGTTCAATATTCAACCAAAAATAGGGCAACTTCCACCTTTTGCCGTCCGTCAGGTTTTGCACCAATACTTTGGTTTTATTACATTCCAATAAAATCGCTTTGATAGGCGCATTATGGACCGCATCGAAGTATTCAACCTCCTGGCCAATGCGTAATTCACGTTTGATGGCCGAAATACGTTTAGGGTCATCGAGCATACGCCGGATCGCGACATTCAATCGATAAAGATCAAACGGCGATGCCGTATCAAGCATTTTGATCACTTCGCTGAAATTAACAGACATATTTCTTCACCTTAATAAATGGTTTCCATCAGAGTACAGCTCGTATGGGCTTTAATGACAGCATACTGCACAGGTTAATGAAAAACCACCATAGTTTTTCATGGTTGACGAGATGAAATGACATCGTAGTTATAAGCGGATAGGCGCTTCCCTGGCGTTCAGGACGGGTTTAACCAACCCGTCCTACTGAAGTCCGGTATAATCGGGATTTGTAACCCCGTCCTAAACGTTTCGACTGTGGCTAAAGCAAATCAAAACGTTCGGGGCGGGTTGAATAACCCGCCCCGCGCAAAGTATTTAGATTAACTCTAAAATAAGTACAAAAACCAAAGCCAAACCTAAACCGCAATGGATTACGCCCTTTACACTTGCCAATGGCCCCATAAAACCGGCAGACGGCAATTTCTGCGCAAAACCGAATCGGGAAAGCGCCTTGCGTGACGCATTGTATTGGAGACCGAGAATCGCTGCGAAAATCAAAAGGATACCGAGCGTTCCGGAATCATAATGAGGATAATGAGCGGAGGCGCCCATGAAAAATAACATCGGGACTGAAAACAATACATTCGTTCTAGAAGCCAGCCCCGCTTGCGCTGCTGCATCAGCCGCTTCAGGTATGGCCGCTTCGCCTTTCGCGGTTTTTTCGGTGGATGCGATTACTATTTTTTGATTCGGCCAAATGATTAACCAAACGTTTAAGAACATTAAAGTACCGAGCATAGCGCCGATATAGATATCGACCGACCACCCGCTGCCGCGGATTCCCATAATGCCGAGTCCTGTTAGAAAAGTCAGCATGGCTCCCCAGCGAAACCACCATAATGCGCGCGGCACCAACTTTTGAACAACATCTGATTTAGCTGAAGCTTCCGCCTCCTTAAAATACTCTCCTTGCACGAAATTGAAATAGTAAAGCAACCCAATCCAGGTTATTCCGGCCAAAAAATGTCCCCATCGAAACAGCATTTCCAGACCGGGTTGTGTTGTAAAAATGTCCATTAAAACCTCCCCTCATTAATTGATTATTGTTATTTTACGCAATGATTTTTTGTCTAGCCCAAGGGTTAATTCTTTATTGACAACAATGACGAAGTCGTATCCCTGGGTCAGCGTTTGGATAGTCGCTAAGTTTTTCCTGGCTGTCAAGTCAGAAAAAGCATTAATAATTAATAATTTACTACCTTTGTTATAAGAATCGCCTTATAAGTAAGTTAAGGCATTACGTATTAATAAAGAAAACATCGCAGGGAGGCCGCAGATAACATAACCTCGAAATAATTGGAGCGATAATGAGGGGGAAAGGCGTTTCCGCACACCAGAATACCTTGGCAGTAGGGGGTAACACATAAGCGCCAACTTAGTGTCTATTCTATGGTGTATTTGTAGCTTTATTCGTCATATCGGAATGGATTGCCGATATCCAGGTTACATGGGTGTGAAGCTTCGTATTGCCATCCCTGGCCCTGGATTCCGCCAATCCCTGGCGGAATGACGCGTTTTTCCTTAAGTTGGCGCCTATGAGGGGTAACCATAATCATCAAGCTAAGCGCAGATCCCCGTTGCTATACCCATCTTAGATCAAAATTCGGCACCGGGGTGCAAGTCAAAGGACGCCGTGAATACGTCCCTGTAGGCTCTATGCCAGCTCCATGCTGGCAAAGCCTTTGCCGAGCACCCCGGCGCCTCCTCAGGCACTGCCGAAATTTGAAGTGCGAGAGGTATAAATCATTATCGACCGCTTTCGGCGAGTCTAAGGAGTGTAGCCGGGATGGATCGCAGGGCAATCCGGGAAGTTCGAAGCCACGCCATTCCCGTATTCCGCTATGCTGCATACGGGCTACGTGCTTTAAAAGCAGTTTGGTGCGCATCGCTTAACTAATGCGGTTACCCAAGCTCCTACTCTCGCCGTTATACATAAGTCTTAGATACCGTCTTGCCACCTTGGCGAATGAGACCTCGATACCCTTTGTTGTTGCTTAACGTACCCGGCTTCGAAATCGCGACGAAGGCGTCGCTCCCACAAGGGGGGCGGATGCTCTGTGGGAGCGATCCCCAGATCGCGATTTCGAAGCCACTGATGTTCAATATCCGTAGATTTATCAAACAACACCGCTCCCAGGTATACGATGACCTCTGTTTAGCAAGTTTATCGATATTTGTGTATAACGATGAGAGCTCCTACTTGGGTAACCAGTTCAGGACGCTCTAGCTTCTCGACGATCAAGGAGGATTGAGCAAGCGATTCGGCCGGCTTCGTTCGCGTTTTCACGCAAGATAAAAAAACATTATCAAACGGGGGCGCCTCGGAACTATTTCAAACTCAAAAAAATTCAGCTTTCCCCCATTTTCAATTTCCCCTTACGGATGATTTTTTTGGCTTCAGCTCCTTTGACGACTTCTCCATTTTTCTCCAGCCAAACGATGGCGCCCGTGGGACACCTTTGGATAGGGGCTTGGGTTTGGTGCTTTTTGGAATAATCGACAACGGGTAAATTGTTGATCATCGTGATCAGGCTGGGGGCGTCCATCGCGCATTTGCCGCAGGCCGTGCAGCCGACTTCGCATTCTTCCAAAACCCCATCGCCTGCTTCCAGGCTTTTACAGGCTACCCATAGTCTATGACTGACGGGGTGTATCGAAAAAAGATCCTTCGGACAAACTTCGACGCAGTCTCCGCAGGCGGTACATTTTGCTTCATCGACGACCGGCAAACCGAAGGCATTCATTGTGATGGCATCGAAATCGCAGACTTTTTCACAATCTCCATGGCTTAAACAACCCCAAGAACACCCTTTGCCTCCACCTGAAACCAAGGCCTCCGCTCTGCAACTGGAAATCCCTTCATATCTGGCGCGATTGATCGCGACATTGTTACCTCCGGCACAAGCTAAGCGCGCGACCTTTTTCTCCTCAGAACCTGCATCCACGCCCAAAAATTGCGCAATCTCTTTTTGTCCTTCTTCGCTGCTTACGCTGCATTTGGCTGGCGGCATTTCGCCTTTGACCAAGGCTTCCGCAAATGGCCTGCATCCAGGGTATCCGCAAGCACCGCAGTTGGCATGAGGCAGCATGCCCTCCACCACATCGATTCTTGGGTCTTCGTAGACATACAGCTTTTTGTTGGCAATGATCAGCATCAGCGCCAATACCAGCGTCAATCCACCCAGTGCTAGCAAAGCAATCAGAATGGTCATCTCTATCTATCCGGTTCGGAAATCAATAAATCACCTCGGCCCATTTTTTGCCGGCAATCAGTTCGGCTTTCCGGTTTTCCCATTTTTCTTTGGAACCCATGATATTGATAAAGGCTTTGTCGAGATTTTCTTTCACCTTTTCATAGCCAGCGATAAAGATATAGGTGTTGGCCGAACCGAGCATTTCGAGAATTTCTTCGGCCCTTTGCTCTATCGCGTGATCCAGTAATATCGGATCTTCCCAATGCGGCCTTGGACTGAGTGCATGAAAGGCTTCGAATGTCGCTTTGTCGTAATACTGGGTCAGGTCTCCGTCCTTGTCGTTGAGATAGAGCAGTTCGAGTCCGCTTTTCGCACCATAAAATAAGCGGATTTTTCCGTACCACTCTTTTTCCTGGCTGTAAATGTGCTTGATAAATGCCTTGAATGGCGCGATTCCGGTACCCATTCCAATCATGATAATGTTGGCCTGTTTATCATCGGGCACTTTAAAGGGCAATTCGAAAGGACCGGTAATCGTGATTTCATCGCCCTCACGACGGTCGCACAGGAAGTTGGAGCTCACTCCCTGATATTGTTCTCCGCTGAACTCGTCCACATAAGAACATCTTTTGACCAGCATCGTTATCAGGGACTTGCCGTTGCTTCTTTCCGGAATGTCGGCAACGCTGTAAAGCCGATGATGATAGGAATTGCCGAAGTCGCTCTTGTGTTCGAGCAGAACGCCGAAGCTTTGATCTACCTGACAATCGAATTCGGGATTGTCTACCTCCAGTAATATTTCTCGAATTTCTTCCACATTGGCGGGGGTCAGCCTTTCGGTTTTTTTGACCTTGGCTTTGTATTGCTTAGTTGTATCGAGTTCTGATAAATAGGACATGGCTTTATTGCCTCATTTTGAAGATTCGTGATCGATTCGTTTGCTTTTTGAGCAAACCCGGGTGCATCCGCAATTGCCGCAGCTTAGCCTTTCGGCTAAAACGTCCGAGTCTGAAATGTTCTCGGAAAATGTTTCCCGCCATCGGGACTGCACCCAAACCCAAACCAGCAGCATCGATACTACGGCACTGATTCCAATTATAAATGTCATTAACGGCCCCCGTGTTTTATGTGCCTAAGCCCGAAAATCCCATAAACGTCAATGACAAGATCCCTGCGACCAACAAGGTCAACGCGGTTCCTTTGACTACATCGGGGACTTCCGCAAATTCCAATTGTTCTCTGATCCCTGCCATCAATATCAACGCCAAGGTAAATCCAATCCCGGCGCCCAAGGCATAAACGAGACTCTGGCTGAGGCTGTAGGCTTTGTTTGTTTGAAAGAGCGCCAAACCTAAAATGGCGCAATTGGTCGTAATCAGCGGAAGAAAAATCCCCAAGGCTCTAAATAAAGTAGGACTCATCTTCTTGATAAACATTTCCACCAATTGCACGGTGGAGGCGATCACGACGATATAGCTGATCAATTGCAGAAAGGGCGCATCGATAGCCACCAACAAGGCATGGATACCATAGGCGCAAATGGAGCTGATGAGCATGACGAAGGTCACCGCGCCGCCCATTTTGGTGGCGGTTTCCATTTTTCCCGAAACGCCGAGAAAGGGGCAGATGCCGAGGAAATAGGCCAAAACGAAATTGTTGACCAGGCTGGCATTGATAAATATGCTCCAATAGGATTCGGTATTCATCCTTTCGCTTTTTTAACTTTGAAATAATTAAACACAATTAGCCACAATGCTAACGTAAAAAAGCCACCGGCCGGCAGGATCATAATGATCCACTCTTGAAACGATTCCGGAAATATCGCGACATCGAACAAGCTTCCATTCCCGAGCAATTCTCTGACCGCACCCAGACAAAAAAGCGCTAATACGAAACCGACTCCCATACCCAAGGCGTCCATGATCGATTTACCTATGGTATTTTTCGAAGCAAAGGCCTCCGCGCGGCTAAGAATGAGGCAATTGACCACAATCAGTGAAATAAATGCCCCTAAATTTTTATGCAAATCGACGCTGATGGCTTGAATGGCATAATCGACGATCGTGACAAACGTGGCGATAATCAGAATAAAGGAGGCAATCCTGACTTGCTTGGGAATAAAGTTTCTTAAAGAAGCGACCAGTATATTGGACATCAACAGCACGAAAGCCGTCGCCAAACCCATCGCCAGCGCATTTTGGGCGGTATTGGATACCGCCAAAACCGGACACATGCCGAGCACCTGTACGAACACGGGATTTTCACGCCAAAGCCCCTTGATGAACTCGTCGGTGGAGCTTGGCTCAGCCTTTTTGTCGATATTATTGGTTATCCGCGCACTCATTTTGAATCCGTATTCACTTTAGGAACGAGCATCAAATAACTTCTTCAAATGTTGGAAGGGGGTTCGGTGGCTCGATTGACAGGTGTCGGCAGCAGGGCAGATTTTTGCTCCTGCAAAATCTGCATTCATGCCATCCTTGGCAATCAGATTCCGCTGTCGAGCCTACAGGGATGTATTCACGGCGTCCTGTTAAGCGAGTCACCGAACCTCCACAAAGCTTATTGTTTAGAGAAGTTGTTTTGTGCATATTCCTTAAACCTTCCAATTTGATTGTATATCAATGGAACCATGACTGACGAATTTTCACCGATGATATTGCCGATGGCTCTCGAAGAAATGGTTGCGCCGGTGATACCTTCGACCTCCCACGGATTGGATTTACCCCCTTGCTTAACCGGTATCACCTTATTTTGAATGCGAGTCGATTCAGGATCGAGTTTGACCGAAAGCGCTTTGAAGTTAGCCAGAAAGATTTCATCCTTTTCGATCTTATCTCCCAATCCAGGCGTTTCTTTACTTTCAAGTACATAGAAACCCATTATGGTTTGCGAATGGGGATTGTAGCCGTACAAAATCCGAATGACGTCGGCATAGCCTTGGCCGCTGGCCTCGATGGCTACGCCGAGAAATTCACCGGCGTCGTCGTAACCGGCATAGACCACCGGATTTTTTCCATCCGGTGCTTCGGCAGGCGTGAAATTCCCGTCCGTTCCCAATAAAAACATCCGTGTATTGCTGATGCCCGGCAAAACCTTGAAAACCGCTTTTTCCAGCGCTTCGGTTCGTAAACGATCGATTCTTTCCTTGGTGCCTTCATAGACCAGGACGATTAGCAAGGCGCAAAAGATGCCTATACTCACCATCGCGATCAGCATCTTTTTGCTTTCTTCCGAAGAATTGCTTTGACTCGATACAGAGGGATCGGCATTCATGGTTTTACCTTTCAGGTCCCGTAAACTCTAGGACGGATGAGTCGGTCGATGTGTGGAGACAGCGCGTTTCCCAATAAAATAGCGTACATCACGCCCTCGGGCAAACCGCCCCAAATACGAATAACGACCACAAGCAGCCCGATGAAGATGCCATAAATCACGACGCCCAATGACGTTATCGGGGAACCTACCATATCGGTGGCCATGAATACCGCCCCCAGCATCAAGCCGCCGGAGAAAAGCATAAATTCCGGAGAAGGGTAGATTTCCGGATTAATCCAATACAAAATGCCGCTTAAAACATAAACAGAGCCTAAAATAGCGACAGGAATGCGCCAGTTCATCATCTTGCGGGCAATTAAATAGAGTCCGCCCAATGCGATCAACACGGACGATGTTTCTCCGATCGATCCGCTGACAAGCCCCAAGGCCAAATCCGCGCTTTCCGTGGTAACTTGATCGAACTTAAAAGCAGAAAGCGGCGTGGCGCCCGATATGCCGTCGACGACAGGTTTTGCAAACGGAAAAGTTAGCACCGACTCGGACACACGGGTAAATCTGTCCGCCAAAAAAGCCGGATGCCAAGTCGTGATCGCGACTGGAAAGGCGGCTTGTAGAATGGCTCTTCCGACCAAAGCCGGGTTAAAGGCATTGTAGCCCAGGCCGCCAAAAACGAATTTTCCCAAGGCAATTGCCAATACTCCGCCGATGAAGGTCATCCATAATGGAAAAATCGGCGGTAACGTCAATCCCAACAGCAAACCGGTAATCACCGCCGAGCCGTCGGCAATCGTGCTCGGCCGGTTGGAAAATTTATTCAACAGATGCTCGGTCAGTACGCAAGCAATCAGGGAGGTGAGAATCACCAAAAGCGCATTGATACCGAAGGCATAAACGGCAAAAGCCGCAACCGGCAGAAGCGCATAGACCACGTTGCGCATGATCACATCGACGCCGACCCCTTTGTTGATATGGGGCGAACTGCTGATACGTAGGGTTTTGCTAAACATGGGCAACCGCCGATTTTCTTTTTCTAACGATTCCTTTGGCGACTCTGAAATATTGCACCAAAGGAATATTGGATGGGCACACATAGGAACAAGAGCCGCATTCGAAACAATCCATTAGGTGGTACTCCTCGGCCATCGTGTCGTAAGCTTCGGATTTTGCCAAGATGCCCAATCGCGAAGGATTCAGGGAAATCGGACAGGCATCGACACAGGCCCCGCATTTGATACACGGATAGATTTTGTCGCTTCTTTTGACATTTTCATCGCCGAACACCACGATGCCGGATGTGCCTTTGACAATCGATAGATCCAAGTCGGAGGCCGAAACGCCCATCATTGGCCCGCCCATATAGACTTCGCTGAGGTTTTCTGCGGCTCCGACGTGTTCCAATACAAAGCGTAGCGGCGTCCCGATCGGTATTAGATAATTGCCTTTTTTCTTGATTCCGGGGCCGGTAATTGTGACCACTCTTTCCTGAATGCCACGGCCATGGGGCAATAATCTTCCGATTTCGGCCGTCGTGGCGACATTGACCGCTACGGCATGAACATCGATCGGAAAACCGCCTGAAGGAACCTCTTTGCCGAGCAAAGCCGTAATCAGCATTTTCTCGGCGCCCTGAGGGTATTTGACCGGTACGACTTTGACTTTTACCGGCAAATCGTCAGGAATCCGGTCGGCTAAATGATCGGCGGCATCTTTTTTGTTGGCTTCGATGCCGATGATGACCTGCTTGGCGTCGGTGACTCTGAGAAGATACCGAATGCCGGTGAAAATATCATCGGCCTGTTCGAGCATGACTCGATGATCGGTGGTCAGATAAGGCTCGCATTCGATCCCGTTGATGATCAAGTGCTCGCAGAATTTACCCTCTGGGATTTTCAACTTGACGTGGGTCGGGAATGCGGCCCCGCCTAAGCCCACAATACCGGCATCCTGGATGCCTTGTAAAATGGCTTCCGGACTTGCCGACAAGGGAACAGGTGCGCCTTCCACGACTTCTTGTCCGGAAAAAGGGAAAGTTTCAAGATAAATGCCGCTTGCCTTTTGACCTCCGATGACCGGGACGTTGGCGATTTTCCTGACAATACCGGAAACCGGAGCATGCATCGGAACCGACAGATAGCCGTCGGCCTTGGCCAGCATCTGTCCCCTCGCGACCTCCTGGCCTTCGCGTACGATAACCTGAGCCGGCTTGCCTATATGTTGCTGCATCGGAAGGACAATCAACGGAGGAAACGGAAACTGCCGGACGGGCAGTTTGTTCGTGTCCTCCTTGTGTTCCGGGGGATGTACCCCATGCTTGAAAGTATTTGAAGAAAATTTCAACACGGCATCAATTAAATTTTTCGCCTCTTTTGATCCATTTCTCGATATCGGCGGCACTTCTATCGGCAGGCAGTCCCGGATGGATCACGCCGGCGGTACATTTTTCAGCCGCCTTGACCAAATCGCTGTAAGGTCCGGCATTGGCATCTTTGATAAAGGCCTTTTTATCGTTGTTGTAAGCGAAGATATTGGGGTTCAGGTTGATGCACTCGTCACAGGCCGTGCAATTCTCCGTTTCAAGCCAAGGCGCCATGCTATCCGCTTTGACTTCGGCCGCTGCGCCTGCCGAGGCTTCTGTGTCGGTTTCGCCTAACGCAAAATCCATGATGCCGGCACCCTCATCACCGGCTAGCTTCATCAAGCCCTTGGCAATCTTGCCGACGACTTCTGCTCGGATTTTGCTTTCTAAATCTTCCACCGGCGTTGCTTTTTCATCTTTGATGCCGGCAATGGCTTTCAGCATGATCCAGAAATCCCTTCTTTCCTCACAGGACAGTACCATCGTTTTGGATACCAAAACCCGGCTGAGCAGCTGTTTTCTGTCCACCGCCCAAATGAACGGAAATTTTCCTTCTCTTTCGGATTCGTCCAATTTTAGAAACTCGGACAAAACCACCATATTTTCATTCCAGGTATCGCGAGGCGCTTTTCTGAAGTGTTTTCTGAATCTTGCTTCGGTCAAGGCGAAATCAGCAAAGGTCATCGCAACTTCCATCGATTTTTGTCTACCGCCTTCCTGGTATTTCAGCGTATAGGTCGGCCAATGTTTATCCATGGCCGGATTCCCTTCCAAGTCGAATGCTTCTTGAGGCGTCACGCCTTTGTCCGGATCATAGCGGAAGATTGGATAGGCTCTGGATTCGACGGCCAGTTTAGCCTGATTGAAGCCCATGTCGTCACCAACGCCGTGCTCGGGTTGGCAGGTAGTGTACAGATTGAACAGCGCGGGTCTTTTCGTCATCAAGCCATCGATGAAGCCTTCGATCATGTGGCTGGTGTTGGCCAACGTGGCTTGCATGACATAGGTATTTCTGTGCGCCATGCCGATCAAGCCTATTTCTTTTCTCGGTTCGGATTTGCCTTTCCCGACTTTGCCGAATTGCGCCATGTCGGAGACTTGACCGACAAAACCCGAAGTACAAGCTTGGCCGCCGGTATTGGAATAGACTTGGGTATCGACGACCACTACTTTAATGGGTTTGCCCGAGGCCATCATGCGCGAAAGATTTTGGAAACCGATGTCGTACATCGCGCCGTCGCCGCCCAACGCAACGACAGGCGGACACAACTTCCACTCTTGGTCGGAAAACTGTTCCCAATTGAAATAGCTGAAGAATTCGTTATGATCGCGGGGATTGTAATTTCCGGTCAATTCCAATTCGGCTTTACGTATCAATTTGAATCCGTCGGCCATTTTGGCCATATGACCTTCAAAAATCCCCATGGCCAAGGAAGTGCTGTCTTGGAACAGGTGATTCGCCCAAGGGAACGGATAGGGATTGTACGGATAAGTACTGCCCCATACCGAGGTACAGCCCGTCGCATTGGTCATGCCCATCGTCGAGCGGCCTTTTCCGGTGACTCCGTTGGTATATTTCCAATGCAAGTGTTTCAAACCGGCAATGGTTTGCGTTGTTTCGGTCAACCATTCCTGGTCGATCGGGGAAGAACCTTTTTCATGCTCCAGTCTACGGGCAATCCCGGACATGGTCAGGTCCCCGCCCTGCATTTCGGCGACAATCTTGGACATCATGTCGGTGTCCGTGACGTTCATCGTGTTCATCAACTTGAGTTGAACATGTTTCTCCAGCTTTTCAATCAGATCCTGAAGATAAGCCACATGTTTTTCGACCCGTGGAATCATCAGGGATTCCACCGTGGCCATGAATAGATGAACGACCGACTTCTCGGAGCAACCCAAACAGGCCCCGTCGCCACTGGCAAAGCTTTGATAGGCCCCTTTATCCAACAAGATGGTTTCCAGAGGACCTATTTTTTCTTCCAGGTCGTCAACGCGATGAAATTTTTTCGGAGTATTCGGAAGGTCGCTCCAAAAGCCCCATTCCTCTCTCAATTTTGCAATCGATTCATCGGTTTGTTTGACTACCCTCAATGCGTCGTCATCGCATACCTTGACGCATTCCATACAGCCTTTACAGGTCGTAGGATTGACAGTGATGCTGAATAAGCCCCCGCTATTGGCTGCTTTCTTTTCGTGCAGGTCATAGTAGGGCCGAGTCAGCGAAAACTGGAAATCGCCGAGTTCGTCCCTGAACCATTGCAGTTCGGTAGCGAGCAATGAGTCCTTCGATTCTTGTTCGATAGCCGCATCGATGGCTTCATTGACCATGTTGTTCACGGTGACCCCCTCGTGCGGCTCATTGAAAAGCGCACGAATTTTGGGTTCCAGTTGTTTGACGGTTTTAGGAAGAAATTCGAGTTTGTCGTGTTTCCGTTTCACCCGTTTCAAAACCGTATCGAGCACATCCGATAATTCGCTGACCAAGCCGGGAATGGCCGTGTCTGGGCAAACCGTGTAACAGTTGCCGCAAGCCGTGCAATTATCGGCCACCCATTCCGGATGCTCAAAGCGAATGCCGGTCATATCCCTGAACAGCGATGTCGTTGCCGGCATCACGCTCAAACCGATAAAGGGGTCTGTTAGATTATCGTTGCCTTGGCCGGTGAGATAGAAATTACCGGTCTGCTCCCAAAAACGGTGAATATCGCTGAGTTTGGATTCACTCTGCGGGGTGGTTTTCAGTAGACTTGGAATCGGCGCGATCAATTGTCCGCTGGTTTTCTCGGCTTGAGCGCCTAAGACTTTGTTTTTGATTTCATGGACTTCATCGAATCCGCGCTTCACGACGCGCATGTTGTCATCGACGACCCGCTGACCTTTGCTGCCGAACTTGTGTTGCAATTGTTCTTCTATCGCTTTCAACAGCGCGACATCGCTGAGTCCGGATTTTTCCATCAAAGGCGATGCGGAGAAGAAAGCCCCCTGAAAAGCAATGCCTTGCATTCTGAGCTGTAATTCCGGATCGGTCGCTTCTTCTCTTGCGATTTTGAATCCATCGACATAAAAGACCCGGATGTCATTGTCGATGATCATCTTTTGGTAATGTACCGGTATGTCGGCCCAAACTTCATCGGCGGTTTTCCGCTCGCTTTGAATGATGAAAGTTCCGCCTTTTTTGAGACCCGCCAAGGCATTGGTATGCTTGAAAACATTCGGGTCAGGCGATAGCACCACATCGACGAAATAATATTCGCAATTGATATTGATCGGTTCGGGCGCGGCGGCAAGATAGTAAGTGGTCGGTTGTCCTTTTTTCTCCGAGCCGTATTTGGGATTGGCTTTAATGTCGTAGCCCAAAAGATCGAACAGCGTCATCGCCAGGTTTTTACCCGTCGTGATGGCACCCCAACCGCCGACCGAGTGAAACCTTACCGTAATGGCGCCCGGCGGCATTAGGTTTGGGTTTTCAGAACCGCGCACGGCCAATTCCTTCACATTCGGATAAGCTTCTTGAATGGCTTCTTGATGGGCTCTTTGTTTGGGCGTGAAGGCATGTTCCCGGATAAAGTCGATCGACAAATAAAAGCGTTTTTTATGCTTGCCGTTAGGTAGCATGTTTTCTATCGCGCCAATAATGCCTTCCGGTTGAAGATCGCGGCTGCCCATGCCGAAAGAGCCCGAATATAAAGGCGGCATTTCGCTGAATGAATAGGAAGACAAGTCCGGGTACGGAATATTTTTCTTGTGCGTGCCGTTTTCGATACATTTAGTAATTACCGCACGGGTTTCACGCATGATAGGAGGATCTTCCGCTAACGGCTGATCCAGCCTTTCCAAAATGGCGACGCCTTTTCGGCCTTTTAAAACTTTTCCCAAAAGATCCGCCGGGAAGGGTCTGAACATTACCAAATCCACCACGCCGACTTTCAAACCGCGAGTTTTTCTTAAGTAATCCGCCACCGCTTCGGCGCTAGAGACTACGCTGCCCTGACCTAGAATCAGGTAATCGGCGTCGTCGACTTTATAGGTCATGACGCGTGCGTAACGACGCCCCGTTAATTGATAATATTCCTCGAAAGCCTGGTCGGTCAGTTCTTTGATATGGTCGAAAAAGAAAGGGCGCTGAGCGGCGACACTTTGCATGTAAGCGTCCTGGTTCTGCACGAGTCCGGCCATCATAGGATTGTCCACATCCCACACTTCAGGAATACGTCTTCTTTTTTCCCCATAAATAATTCTTTGAGCCGGAGTGGGGGTATCGATGATGTCGTCCGGTCTACCCAGATACTCCTTGATCAACTCCCGCTCCGGCAATAAAAGAGACTCGATCAGATGGGTCGTCAAAAAGCCGTCTTGGGCGATCACGCCCGGATTCAAGGCTAATTCGGCAATCCTGTGGGAAATGATATTCAGGTCGGCCACATGCTGGGCTTTTTTGGCAAAAAGCTGAAAAAAACCGGTATCGTCAATCGCATGATAATCGTCATGTCCCGCATGCACATTGAGAGTGGCTTTGGTCATGGCTCTTGCGCCTATGTTCAAGACATAGGTCAGCCTTTTTCCTACAGCGGCATAGAGCGATTCGTGCATGTAGGCAATACCCTGACCGGAGGAAAAATTGGTGGACCTCAAGCCTGTCATGGACAATCCGGCCGTCACGGCAGCCGCGGCATGCTCTCCTTCCGGCTCAATAAAGATGAGAGGACGGTCGGAAATGTTCAAATGTCCTTTGGCCGCCTCTTCAGCCCAGTATTCGCCCATTTGGGTGGACGGTGTGATGGGATAGGCGCCTGCGGCATCCGAGGATTCGCGTTCGCACATGATGGCTACTGTATTGCCATCCATGGCTACCCTTGTTCCTGGATATTTGAATTGCTTGTTTCTATTTTCCATGACGGTATCGCTTGGTGGGATTATGGATAGGAATTTCAGAGTGACTTTCCGATTTATCCTTCGTTAAAACAGTATTCCAATTGAATCTAATTGGCAATGTTTTTTTGGTCGATTAATTAGGCTTCATTCAGCACAACAATAGCAGATTTGCCGGACTATTTTGGAATGCTGCTGCTGAAACTGGCACGCAAAAAACATACCTAATTGATGGTGTTTATGATGGTCGTATCGAATCGGCTTTTATTCATTAGGGGTTTGCGACAAATAATTTCCGGTACTATGGAGCTTAGCCTAGGGTTCGGTTACTCGCTTGACAGGTCAAGCGCCTAAATTAACCAAGGCAGTTAACCATTGCATAGCCAACAGGCTATGAAATTTAGGTGCTGGGTGAATACGTCCGCGTAGCACAACAATATCACATTTGCCGCACTATTTTGGAATGCTGCTGAAAGTATACCTTTCGCACTTCAAATTTCGGCAGTGCCTGAGGCGCCGCCGGGGTGCTCGGCAAAGGCTTTGCCAGCATGGAGCTGGCATAGAGCCTACGGGGACGTATTCACGGCGTCCTTTGACGTGCACCCCGGTGCCGAATTTTGATCTACGATGGGTATAATAAGCAAAAAGCATGCTTATTGATGGGGTTTGTCGTATCGAATCCCATATTACAAGGGAGGCTGTTTATGGCCAAAACCTTTATTTATTGAAGGAGAATTGATCGAGCTGGAAATCACCGAAACCGTATTGACCAAGAATACCGAAGAGTGTCTGAGTGCTGTGCATCAGTTGAAACAATTGTCGGTCAAATTTACGGTCGATACTTTGAAAAATCGATCGGGTATTCGTAAATAAATGTGACAACAATTGGGAGGATGTGCCATTTGTCAGGCTATCATTTCCTTGGGACAAAGTCTGGATCCGCATATCGTGCCCGAAGGCCTAGAACGAAATCGTTGACCTCACAGGGCTGGATTCTAGCAATGGCTACCGAGCGATATGAAGATGGCCGTTGAAAGGCTATATAGCCGCACCATCAAGATCGATGGCGCAATACGCTGGATCTACCGCAAGGAATACGTCAAAAACGAAGGCAAGATAATGCTGTGCTTGTCGTCCGAGATCATTCTTTATCTTTCCCTGCTATCCGATAAATTCACTGCCTACAAACTCAAATATGTTACTCAATTCAAAAGCAGCTACTCGCATATTTTTGGCGTTCACTCATTCGTTGCCCTGCGCCTGTTGGCCCTTGTGCGCGTTGATCAGCATGTGGCATTCCAAGCAGGATCGCTCGAGCCTAAGCGCTGCCTCCTTGGTCAGTTCTGCATCGTTTTGTGCAGTTGCTCGTTTCAGGTCGTGTATGGCTTCATTGAAGGACTTGCCATGCTTCTCGTAGACGTCTGTAGACAGATAGCCATCAATCGCGGCGGCGTACCTTTCCATCTCCACGGCTGCGGCATTGACACGGTTGAGTCTGCCTCGAACGATCGCATCGAGGACATCTTGCATCGAGTCTGACTTTCGACGCATCAACTGGTTCTTCAAATTGCGGTGAGACGGATTCTTATCGTATTCGCCGGCATAGCGCCAAACCTCGCCAAAGAGCCACACGACTAGAGCGACAACCAAAATGCCACTTAAGAGCGCAACTGTCCACTGCAAGCGATTTCTTTGGCTCATGCTTTTCTCCTAGCAGAAAACGAAGTAAAGGCCCCCTCGTTGTGAAGATGGCAAACGGTTCGGACCACTGGTATTAAGACGTTCCTGGGCTTGTTGAGTGGATAAACCATCTCTGTCGAGCTGCAAGTCTTCCAATGTCTGCTTGATATACAAGGAATGTCAGTCTCTTGGTTCATGAAATAGGGCTTTTTTGTCATGATTTCTTGGAGTTCAATGGTAAAGATTGGTTCTTATTCTCGTTCCAGCTCAAGGAATTTAACAAAAGTACCTTACTATTTACTGACTCAAAGCAAGATTTGAATTTGGTGGTCTGATTCTGGCCGTTACTCGTCTAATGATCATCATTCGCCGCATCCGGCAAAACCACCACAAACGGCCCGGCCCGAAGGTTCCCTTCGCCATAACACCGCACCTGAACCGACGGACAGAGGTTGAATTCCGGTTCCGCCAACAGATCCGCATCGATGCCATGGCCTAGCAGGGCAGTTTGAAGGCTCGGGTATTCGCCTTCCGGAGCAAGGCCGAAATGATCGTGCTGTGCGCGATGCTGGTATTCTGCGTGGGTCTGTATTCGATGAGCAATCTGGGCCTGCGCGGCGGACTGCATCAAATCCTGAAAGATTTCGATATCGCCTACGGCGAGTTCGTCAAAGTCCAAGGCCTAACCTGGCACACGCTGGAACTGAAGGCGATCGACAACCTGACGCTGGAGCACATCGAATGCGCCTGCCCGGTGCTCGGCGCCTGGCAAAAGGGCTTGATCGTCGAATACCAGGGCCAAGCCCGCTCGGTCGGCAAGAGCCAGCTGTACCACAACCTGTACCCGGTTGACGCAGTGCTGATCGAGGGCGAGCCGCCGCTGCGCGTGATCTCCCTGCGCGTCGACATGAAAGGCCGGTCGCTCCGTTGGCTGGTCGAGAATCTGAAGGCCAACCACGATTATTACCTATTGGGCGAATTGCACATCGACACCGACAAAGTGGTCGATGTCACGCAATTGGAGGTTTACCATCCGGTGAGCTGGAACGGGGCTAAGGTCAAGCTGCATTATGCGAAGGCCGGGGATTTGCGGGATTATTTGAATCTGACCGCGATCCGGGGCGAGGTGGTGGTTCAGTTTTGGTTGAGGCCGGGGGATGCGATGGTGAAGATGCGGTTTGATGGTGGGGCGGGAAGACGGCTATGCCGAAAGGCTTGGAACGGGCGTATTACAGCTAATTTCTTTCATTAACTCAAAAGTCTAATTAATAAGGAAGTCACTTTGAAATCGGAGCGTTTCTGGTTCTGAATATTGCGTATGTTAAGCTCCTACTCGAACGCCTGACTTAAGGTTTTTAGCTGCTTGTTTGGTGTGCGCTTCTCGTCGGTCGTGCGCCACTTCCGTCTGCTGTTGATGCGTGCGTACCTTTCCCGCCTCTCGGTGTGAGCCAGTACCCATGCTTCGCCCGACAACTCGCACCAATGCGTGGCCCCGCTGCTCATCGGCAGACAGTCGCTTGCAAGCCGACCAAAACGCACGAATCCAGCTTCATTCCACCGCTTGCTTGGCAATCTGCATGTCGTCGCTGTTCATGTGCTGCGTGTGAACAAGTCCTCCGTGGTCAACTGAGCACGTCTCAAGATACAGTAACAGTCTCTTTTCATTTTTCGTCATGTCGTCGAATTTCATCGTTTCAATCTCTAGTTAAGGGGTTTATTGGTTAGTTAAACTCAGGAATATGATTACGATCGGACCGTTTCAAAGCGTCGTGGTCTGGGGATTTTATTTGTTCCATCCTTTATATTCACAGTATGCCCAGATGACATGATCTAATTCAGCTAGGTTCGTCGCTGGATAATCGGGGTTTTTCTTAATTGATGTACGAAGCTGTTCGGCAAGCCAAATGTATTTTCCACCTTCACTTAAGCCTCTCGGTCTATTTTTTGTGACACCAACTTTAGTTAGCCAAGTTATGACTGGTTTATTCCAAAGCGGGTAATCTTCTGGGAAAAAATGACAAAGCATTTCTGTAAGAAAAGCTTTACGAACTTCTGCTTGGCCCGATTTTTCAAGTTGGTCATATTCTGTTTGTACAACAGCATCACGGTGGCCATTAGCTGTGATGCATTTTATGAGTGTTTCGCATAGCATCTGCCAGTTTGTTGCTTCTTTGCTATGACGAAAAATTCCGTTTCCTTGGAATTTCCATTTCGCCCCATTCCAGTTCTGAATGAGCCAGAAATAAAAATCATCTTGGACCATTTTCCCCGTGGCGCAATCCCTAACAGCTTGTTCAAGCTCAGTTCGAATTTCTTCGGAAGCGTAGGTGCGCTCTTTTCGTTCAGCAATAGCTTTGGCTAACCCAGGAAACTTCGGCAAGTGGAGACTGCCGATTGTATTATTGATTGATGAGGGTTTTGGACGGGGATTAGGAAGTGCAGCCTCTGGATATGCATTGATCCATTTTTGATCTACTGGCCTTGACCTTCCCAAGATATCCGCGATCCAGTTACTTATTTCCTGATAACGCTTTTTGTCAATTTTTATTTTTAAGTTTGCCTCATAATTGCTCTCAAAGGCTGCAACGGTCAAATTCGACGATCCAATGATGAGGAATCGTTCACCACCTTGTTTCCACATGACTATCTTTGGATGAAACCCATCAATCTTGTCAGTCACAAAGAAATGACAGATATCGTCATGCGCATTTTTCCAAATCAATGCATCGCTAAGAGCTTTCTTTCTAGTGATTCCAAAGTCTTTCCCAACGATTAAGGTTGCATTCTTGCATTCATCTGATAATTCAAAATTTTTCCAATCTCGCAAATATGCGGATAGCACGAAAATCTCATCCGCGTTCTCGAAAGCTGATACATAGGCATCATAAAGTAATGAATCTGATGTGGGGTTAAGGTAGATAGCCATCAATTCCTCTTATTTTCATATTGGTAGCCAGAAAACTCTAGTTTTGAGTGACCAACCACAAAAGGACAAATTTTAGACTATTTAGTCGAGCCTATACCGCAACATTAACCAGCCCCCAATCTATCGCATAGCGCCAGCATAGACATCACAACGGATGGATCACGCTCGTCACCACGCCCCAAATCACCGTTCCATTTCCTCACATAACACGATATCCCGATAGGCCGGGTTTTCCGAGCCTAAAACCCACTGACCGCCCCGGCGCTTCAAGTGCTTCACGACTAACTCGCCGTTCAGTGCGCAAATCACGATCCTGCCCGGCACCGGTTCCAGCGAACGATCGACGACCAGAATGTCGTTCGGATGAATGCCGGCGCCGAGCATCGATTCGCCTTGCGCGCGGACAAAGAACGTCGAGGCGGGCTTTTGCACCAGCAGTTCGTTCAGGTCCAGCGTTTTCTCGATGTAATCATCGGCCGGCGAGGGGAAGCCGGCCGAGACTTTGCCGGAAAACAACGGCAGGTTCACAGTTTTGGGGTTTGGCGCAGCGTAAAAGAAATTCGTTGGCATAATGAGCACGGCGGGTTGAGTAGGCGGAGCAGCCGAAAGGCGTTTTTATGTTCTCTTTATGTTCTCATTTTAGGCGCATTTTGCTAAACTGCCAGACATCCCAAAAGCAAATGATGTTGACACAATGACTGAATTAACCCGCCGACAACGACAAATCTTCGAGTTTTTGCGCGATAACTACGAACGCTTTGCCTATCCGCCGACGCTCGATGAGCTCTGCGAATCGTTGGGCATGGCTTCGCGCGGATCGTTGCACAAGCACATCAGCGCCTTGATCGATGCCGGACTGATCGAACCGTTCTCGGGCAGCAAACAAACCGGCATTCGTTTGACGGCCCAGGCGCAGCGGGATTATGCCGCGTGCGAACATGCCTTGCCCTATGTCGGTAAAATCGCCGCCGGCAAACCGATCGAAGCATTGGCCGATGTGCATTACCTGCCGGTCCCGGCGCTGCTGAAAAGCGACAAGCCGTGTTATGTCTTGCAAGTCAAAGGGGATTCGATGAAAGAAGCCGGCATTTTCGACGGGGATTGGGTGGTGATCGAGCAGCGCGATTACGCACGCAACGGGGAAATTGTCGTGGCGTTGATCGACAATCACGAAGCGACGTTGAAATATATCGAACAATCGCCGGGCAAAGTGCTGTTGATACCGGCTAATTCAGCGATGACAACCCAAATTTATGCGCCCGAACAAGTTCAAATTCAAGGTATTTTGGTCGGACAAATGCGCAGTTACCGGGCACATTAGCAACAAGCCTTTAAACGTGGAGAGCCGCTATGCAACGCAAAATTCACATGCAGGATCAGGTCAGGAACAGGGTGGCCGAGATTATGGAGGATCGCCGGTCGGATTGCGTAATTGCTTGGGGTATGAAGGTTCTGGTGGTGTCGGCGATTATGTTGGTTGGGGTGGTTTGGTGAGTTTTATGCTGTAGTCGAGTGGGACACAAACAGGCTTCTTCAGAAAGGTGCTCAGTTAAGCCGATTTGCGCAGCAATTCCCAGTTTGAGCAGTTTCGCCGATTTTAGGGTGTGGGGTATGCCTGTCGAGGAACGCCGTAAACCCATCCATGGGGGCTTGGCGGCAGCTAAGCGCCAAGGATGGCGTGTAGTAGGGCAATGCAGGAGCAATTGCCGAGGAGCAAAAATCTGCCCCTGCTGCCGACATCCTCGCCAAGCATACCCCTCACCCTTTTTGATCTCCAAATTGGGAATTGCTGGACTAACGCCGGTACTTTTTTCTTAAAGTGACCGATCCATACTGAGGAATCCACTATACCGGCATTGTTACAATTCGGTTTGCCGGCGCGGGATGGGCTGTAAATCAGGGGCAATACCGCCTAAGCAGGCCAGGCTCTCTCGCGTTCAATCAGGGCCTTCAAGGCTTCTTTGATGAGGCTGGATTTTGGTTAAAGCTTGAGCTTTTTCGAGTATGCATCATCTAAAACAACCGTCGTGAGCATAATGGCCTCCATAAAATGTCATCGAAGGATGCGTTTTTTGTGTAGTCAGGTAATTATTCCCCGTATTTCGCCGCTCATCAGCTTGGGGAGCAGGGACTGCCAAGCACTAGATATCGACATCGGCAGTTTATCGGTTGTCGAGCGGCGCGAAGCGATGCAAGTGATACTGGATGAGCACTTCAAAGCGCTGGAACGGCATGCCGGATTCGATTCTTACGATCGGCTGGAAAGTTTCGAGGCGGTGGCCCGGATTGCAGGGCCGGATAGCCGGATCGTCAAAAAATATCTTCGCTCGGATGCGTGACAGGTTGATTCGGGTTTCGAAGACATCAATAACGAAAAGCGGTGTCATATCCGATAGAAGTGTGGTATACCAAAATTAAACTCCCGACTTCGATGGAGGGTATCCACCATGAATTCAACCGATCCTTTCGGCGCACGGCAGTTATTGAATCCAGACCGTGCAAGCCCGTTGTTCTACTACCGTCTTGCGTGTTTAGAGTCCGCCGGCGCTGCTGATCTTTCCCGCTTGCCGCAAACGATAAAAATCTTGCTTGAGAGTCTGTTGCGCAACTGCGACGGCTATTCGATCACCGAAGACCATGTGCTCGGCCTCGCCGCTTGGCAGGCGCAAGGTTCCAGGCGGGAAATTCCCTACAAACCGGCGCGGGTCATCCTGCAGGACTTTACCGGCGTGCCGGCCTTGGTCGATCTGGCCGCGATGCGTGATGCGATGAACGAATTGGGCGGCGATCCGAAAAAAATCAATCCGTTTATCCCTTGCGATCTGGTGATAGACCATTCGGTGCAGGTCGATTATTTCGGCAAAGCCAATGCCTTGCCGATGAACGAAGCGGTCGAGTTTCAACGCAATCAAGAACGCTATGAATTCCTGAAATGGGGTCAATCGGCCTTTCAGAATCTGCGAGTGGTGCCGCCGTCTACCGGAATCGTTCATCAAGTCAATCTCGAATATTTGGCTCAAGTCGTCTTTCACAACAAGAACAGCGACCTGTGCTATCCCGACAGTTGCGTCGGCACCGATTCGCATACGCCGATGGTCAACGGCTTGGGCGTGTTGGCCTGGGGCGTCGGCGGCATCGAAGCCGAGGCGGTCATTCTGGATCAGCCCATTTACATGCTGGAACCGGATGTGGTCGGCATTAAATTGACCGGAAAGCTGCCGCCTGGCGTGACCGCGACCGATCTGGTGCTGCGTATCACCGAGTTGTGCAGGCAGTTCGGCGTTGTCGGTCAATTCGTCGAGTTTTACGGCTCCGGTTTGTCCCAACTCAGTATTCCGGATCGTGCGACCATCAGCAACATGGCCCCGGAGCAAGGTTCGACCGTGAGTTTTTTCCCGGTCGATAAGGCGGCTTTGAACTATATGCGCCTCACCGGGCGCAGTCCCGAACAAATCGAGCTCACCGAGCGCTATGCCAAGCTACAAGGATTATTCCGCACCGACGATGCGCCGGAGCCCGAATTTACCCGCACGCTGGAAGTCGATCTCGGCGAAATCGAGCCGGCGCTGGCCGGCCCAAAACGTCCGCAGGACCGAATTCCGCTGAGTCAAGTCGGACCGACTTATCGGCAGACGCTGATCGCGCCGGTCGGCATTCGCGGCATGGGCCTTGCCGAAAGCGATCTCGATCGCTGCGGCGTGGTATCGAACAAAGGCGCCTGCGAAACGATCACGCACGGCGCCGTCGTAATCGCCGCGATTACGTCCTGCACGAACACCAGCAATCCCTCCGTGATGCTCGGCGCCGGCCTGGTCGCGAAGAAAGCCGTCGAGAAAGGGCTCAAGGTCAAAAATTATGTCAAAACCTCGCTGGCGCCCGGCTCGCAGGTGGTGACCGAATATTTGAAGCAATCCGGGCTGCTGCCCTATCTGGAAGCGCTGGGTTTTTATCTGGTCGGCTACGGCTGCACGACCTGCATCGGCAATTCCGGCCCGCTCGATGCGGCGGTGGAAGAGGCCATCGTAGACAATGACTTGGTCGTGTCTGCGGTGTTGTCCGGCAACCGGAATTTCGAAGGCCGCGTGCATCCGCTCACCAAAACCAATTATCTCGCCTCGCCGCCGCTGGTGGTGGCCTATGCGTTGGCGGGATCGACCGCTGTCGATATGAGAAACGACTCCATCGGTCAAGGTAACGACGGCAAACCGGTGTTCCTGAAAGATATTTGGCCAACGACCGAGGAAATCGATGAAGTCGTCCGAAAATTTGTCACGCCGGAAATGTTCCGGGAGCGTTATGCCGATGTCTTTACCGGTACCCAGGCCTGGCAGGCGATTGCAGTCGCCGGCTCAGAGCGCTATCAATGGAACGAACGGTCGACTTATATCAGAAAACCGCCGTTCTTCGAAGGGCTGGGCGGCGGCTCCGAAACCATCGGCCGTCTCGCCGACATGCGGGTGTTGGCGCTGTTCGGCGATTCGGTCACGACCGATCATATTTCGCCGGCCGGTCAAATAGCGCCTGATTCGCCGGCGGCATTATATCTGCTCGAAAAAGGCGTCGAGCGCAAGGACTGGAATAGTTATGGTTCGCGCCGGGGTAACGATCAGGTGATGTGCAGAGGCACATTTGCGAATGTGCGTATTCATAACCTGTTGGTTCCGGGGGCCGAAGGCAATGTTACGATTCATCATCCCAGCGGCGAACGAATGACCTTTTTCGATGCCGCGATGAAGTACAAAGAATCCGGTATGCCGCTCTGTATTCTGGCGGGCAAGGAATACGGTTCAGGATCGTCACGCGATTGGGCGGCGAAAGGGCCGTTCATGCAGGGTGTCAAGGCCGTCATTGCGGAAAGTTACGAAAGAATTCATCGCAGCAATTTGATCGGCATGGGGATTTTGCCGTTGCAGTTTATGTCCGGCGAATCGGCGCAAAGTCTCGGGCTGAAGGGCGACGAAACTTTTACGGTGGACATCGCCGACGACACTGTTCCCCAACAAGTCGTCGACGTGACCGCCAGCGCTCCGGACGGGAGCGTTAAGTCCTTCAAGGCCGTCAGCCGCATCGATACGCCGATCGAAATTCAATATTACCGGGACGGCGGTATTTTGCGCACGGTTTTGAAGAAGCTGAGGGCGGGTTGAGGAAATCCATCCATTAAGCAAAGACAAAAGAGGGGCTGCATTCATGAAACATCCGCACGAGCATCATAAACATCAGGCGCCTCATGCCGGGGCTTCGAAATCCGATGAAAACGACGGCCATTCGCATTCGGCCCACAAAAACCATGCCGGACACGACAAGCACGCAGGCCATAGCGTGGAGATGTTTCGGGATAAATTTTGGCTGACGTTGGTGCTGGCCGTCCCAACGCTGATTTGGAGCGAGGAACTGCAGCGCTGGTTGTCGTATACGGCGCCGGCTTTTCCGGGTTCGGGGTATGTTTCGGCCGTTTTCGGCACGCTGGTTTATTTTTACGGCGGTTGGGTGTTTTTGCAAGGCGGCTGGCGCGAATTGCAAAGCCGCCTGCCGGGCATGATGATCTTGATCTCGCTGGCGATCAGCGTCGCTTTTTTGTACAGCCTGGCCGTCACGTTCGGTTTCAAGGGGCATGCGCTGTGGTGGGAGCTGGCATCTTTGGTGGCGATCATGCTGCTGGGACATTGGATAGAGATGCGTTCGATCTTCCAGGCCCAGGGCGCTTTGCAGGAATTGGCGAAGTTGCTGCCGGATACGGCGCTAAGGCTGGTCGACGGAGATAAAACCGAAGAGGTCGCCGTTGACCGCTTGCAAGACGGCGATTTGTTGTTGATCCGCCCAGGCGCGGCGGTTCCGGCCGACGGCGTCGTCAAGAGCGGTAAGAGTTCGGTCAATGAGGCATTGATTACCGGCGAATCCGAGCCGGTGACGAAAGGCGAGGGCGATGAAGTGATTGCAGGCACGGTCAATGGTGAAGGCTCCTTGCGCATCGAAGTTACCGGCACCGGAGATAAGACCGCTTTGGCCGGCATCATGCGCTTGGTCGATCAGGCTCAAACTTCACGCTCCCGGGCTCAGGCCTTGGCGGACCGGGCGGCGTTTTATCTGACGCTGGTCGCGATCGTCTCGGGCGCCTTGACATTCATTGCCTGGTCGCTGGCCGGCGCGACGATGGATTTCACCGTGACGCGGGTCGTGACGGTATTGGTCATCGCCTGTCCTCATGCCTTGGGGCTTGCCGTGCCGCTCGTGATTGCGATTTCGACGACATTGGGTGCGCGCGGTGGATTGTTGGTGCGCGATCGTAGGGGATTGGAGGAGGCGCGTAATCTGGATATCGTGGTGTTCGACAAGACCGGCACGCTGACCTTGGGCGAGCACCGCGTCGTCGAAACGATCACGGCCGAAGGCGTCGAGCCGGACGAAGCACTCCGGCTTGCCGCGGCGGTCGAACGCGATTCGGAGCATCCGATTGCGAGAGCCCTGCTCAAGAGCGCCGAAGAAGTCGAAATTGAATGGCCCTCGGCCCAGGATTTTCAAGCAATCCCCGGCCGGGGCGTGGAGGCTGTTGTGGAAGGGCGCAAACTTCAGGTGGGTGGGCCGGCCTTGCTAAAAACGTTCGAGAGAGAAATGCCCCAAGTCCTGGCGGACGCCGCCGACCGCTTCGGCGAATCCGGCCGGGCGGCGATTTATCTCGTCGAAGGGGATAGGGTTTTGGCGGTCTTTGCGATCGCCGATGCAATTCGTCCCGTTTCCGGTGAGGCGGTGCGCCTGTTGCATGATGCCGGCATCGAAGTCGCGATGCTGACCGGCGATTCGCAAGCGGTTGCCGATGCCGTGGCTAAGGAATTGAACATCGACACGGTGTTCGCTCAAGTGTTGCCCGAGGACAAGGTAAAGCGCATCGAAGAGCTTCAGGCTCAAGGCAAGCGCGTCGCGATGGTCGGAGACGGCGTCAACGATGCGCCGGCTTTGTTGACCGCCGATGTCGGTATTGCGATCGGCGCCGGCACCGATGTCGCTGTCGAGGCCGGCGATGTGGTCTTGGTCCGTTCGGATCCGCGCGACGTGTCGAGGATCGTCAATCTGAGCAAGGCGACCTATCGTAAGATGGTACAGAATTTGTGGTGGGCCGCGGGCTACAACATCGTCGCGATTCCGCTCGCGGCGGGCGCGTTGGCATGGGCCGGAATCCTTCTCGCGCCGGCGGTCGGCGCGGTGCTGATGTCGGCCAGCACGGTGATCGTGGCGCTGAATGCCCAATTGTTGCGCAGGGCCGAATTATAAGCCCGGCAGCGACACGCAGGTTCAACGGGCTGGAAAGAGCATGACGGCTTTATTAGGCTACACTTTTGGAATAAAAAATAACCGGATTCTAAATAATGAATAAATCAGCTTCATTTACAAGGCTGTTTATCTGCATTGCCTTTTTAGTGGTATTGATTGTTTTACACATAATACCGTTGCCGATATTAGAAGTGTTGATGCTGTATATTATGGTTTTTCGTCCCCGTTGGTTTAAGGAATTAATTGACAGCATCTATAATGAATAGCCTCGGTTGGGGCTGTGTTTTAACCGCTAAACGGTCATTATTCAGCATTTATGGCGTTCCTTGACAGGTATACTCCACGCCCTAAACTGCGAGAACATGCTCAAACCGGGAATTACTGCCCCATCAGCTTTGGATTCAGAACGATTTTGAGGATTTGCATTTCCTTTCTTTTTTCGAGCTGTCTGTAACAGCACGGAATGTCGGCAACTCAATGCTGCCGACATTCCGTAACTCCTAAAAATCAGACGTTTTTCGTCCGGATAAGGTGGTTAGGTTATTTATTGATCTTGCTTTTGATGAACGAGATGAGCGGCTTAACGCCATTTTCGATGAAAAAGCAGACGGTTTGCTTTGCTGCATGATAAATCACGGCGCTCATCGAAGTCTGTTCATCGAGCGACAACTTCTTGGCAGATGCCTTCCTGATGTTGTGATAGTAAACAGCCAAGCCATCGACGAAGACGTAGCGATATGCCCACATCTCTGCGATCGATGTAAACCACATGAATGCGAACGACACGGCCATACCCATACCAGCGATAATCACGAGCCAGGCAAACATCGGATGCAGCTTAGTGAGCCACCACGACATGATGTCCGCTATCAAGAATACGTAAGGCATGCCGATTGCGGTGCTTTTGATTACGACCGACGCGGTTTCGGAAAAACTAAAAATCAGACCGACGAACATGAAAATAAAAGCAATACCGAATAAGTGGATATGCGATATGCGAATCAACGAGGCGAAGGTAGCGCCTTCGTCTTGTTCGGTCACGGCTTTCAGTTGAGAAAAGTCGTTGTAATTAGGGATTCCCGACGCATCGGCGTTGTGACACATCACACATTTGGTTTCGATGATTTTTTTTGAGCCGCTGGATTCATATTCCGATTGTTCCGCCCCGTCCCGTGTCCATTGAATCAGTGCGAAGCGCTCTTGCTCGGTCGCATAGGGTTTCATCGAGCCGTTTAACTTGGTTTCGAGTAAGGTACCCGAGCGGTTGCCGTAATAACTGTAGACGATATCGTCGATCGATAGCCCGAACTTGCCGTCGGCCATACCGTGCGTAAAAAGAATTTGTATCAACGCAAAAAAGTAACCGACAGCAACGGTGCCTAAATAGCCGGTAAACAAGACTTTGATCGGAAGGTCGAGTTCTTTGAGATGGGATTTAAAAGGATGCATAGCGTGTTTCCATGGAAAATAAAAATCGAATTCGTAAAAAGGAAGGTGTAGACATAATAGACGCAAATTGCGGTCCATGTCGGGGCTTGAACGCATGCGAAATGCGCATCTCGTGCAATTTTATAAGACTTTCGGCGTCACCAAGCCTGAAAAAGCTACGAGACGCGGTTCCGGCGACTCTTTCGAGCAACCGCGCTCTTTTTAGATCGTGCAATTTCATAGCAAATGGGATTCTAACCAGGTTCGCAACGAGTACTAAAACGGTGCAAAGGTCAGTCCGTTGATCTTCTAATGACGACAGGTCTCGAAAAAAAGGTATAGAAAAAAGATTGCTGCAGCTTGGAGATTGCCCAGAGGGACAGTAATAATGCCGAAATCGCGGTGCCGGCAATCACCAGATCGGCATATTCGTATCCGGAAGGCAGAAATGCTTCAGCGACCGCGCCGCTTAGAACCATCACAACCAAGGGCAGCATATATAGCAATAGCGAGGCCTTGATTAAAATCCCCTCGCTAATTCCGATAACGACTTCGTCGCCGGTTTTTAACTCGATGTCGCAATCGACGGCGATCGAGCGTTTCTTGATAAACTTATCGAGCACCGAGGTGGAGCAGGAGCTTTTTTGCAGGCAACCGCCGCAGCCCTGCTTTGGCTTGCTTTCGACCCAAACTTGGTTATGTTCGATTTTTGCCACGATTGCATTTTCTTCGATCATGATCGTTCCTCGCCACTTTGAATCAATCGATAATTTCGGCAGTATACCGCGAAATCTTAATGCTATCCGACCAATAATACGGGGGAAGCCCGGCTTTTTGTTTGAGATGTTGCAAGAACTGCCGAGGATCGGGCAAGGACTCCCATACCGAAGGTAAAAAGGTGCCTCGTTTGAGGCCTTCTTCTAAAATCAAGCCGTCGATACCAGGGCGCAATTGGTCGATTAGATCTTGCTCCGAAGTGAATGCAATCGGTTCGGCGGGATTCAGTATCGAAATATGAATGTCCAATGCATCGAGTTCGTCGGCTTCGAGCGGTGGGAATCGGTAATCCTTGAATGCTGCGGAGAAAGCATTCTCGGCGACATCCTCGGCCATGGGTCTAATCGCTTCGAGCATGCCGATGCAGCCGCGCAGTTGTCCTTGTTTTTGCAAGGTCACGAATGTTGAGCGCGGCACAGTCAATTCGGGTGGATAATCGCTTAGATCGATCTTGAGCGCTTTGCCGTACTTTAAGCCATGAGCAATGGATGACTTGGCTAAATCCAGAAGGCGCCTGCGGTCTTGTTCAGTCAACGACATACGCTCCATACCCCACGACTCGGTCTTTATCGCCTGCGGTATCGCCGGAATTCCTGAGATCGACGGCTTTAATACTCATCGATTTTTGTCGCAACAATTTCAATAATCCGGATACCGCCACTTTGCCGCATGCGTCCTCGGGCGACAACTTTTCGTATTGCATTTGCTCGATCAAGGTACTGGTTTGTTGGTCGAGTTTTTTCGCAGTTAAATAATCGTGATAATGGCTTAAGTCGGAGCTGATGACGATCAAGGTTTCAGGGCCGCCCCAAACCAAATCGAGCGCTTGGCTGACTTGATCGGCCGAAGCATCGCCGGCGACAATCGGGATTAATTTAAAATCGGCCAACGTTTCCTGCAAGAAAGGCAAATGCACTTCCAGGCTGTGCTCATGGGTATGCGCTTGTTCGATGTATTCGACGAATGGCAACTTTATCAATGCTTCGACCGCAGTCCGGTCGATAACTATATTGCCCAATGGCGTTGTGTAGTAGTCGGTGCGGGTAACGGCCAAGCCGCGAAAAGCCACACGGTGCGAAGGCCCGATCAGCACGACTCGCGTGATGCTGTCGCGGGCCTGTTTTAGTCTCGCATAGGCGCTGGCGGCAATCGGCCCTGAATAAATGTAACCGGCGTGGGGGGCGATAATCGCCTTTGGAACTTTCGCCTCGGTTTCGGCATCATTTAAGTAATGATCCACCATTGTTCGCAACTCAGTCGGATCGTCAGGATAAAACAAGCCTGCGACTGCGGGTCTTCTGTTCATAGACAATATCCTGTATAAAAAGAGGAATGAAGAGGATTTTATAGCGGAAAGCTTACAATCCACTGACCCGCTAAAACATTCATTGGTTCCGGGAGAGCGCTAATGCCTAACTTGATTACCCCAGACACCGTTACGACACGCTATTGGCATGCCTTAGAGGATGGGCGCGTACAATGCGATCTATGTCCTAGATTTTGCAAATTGCATGAGGGTCAGCGAGGATTGTGTTTCGTCAGGCAAAACCAAAACGGTCAAGTTGTCATGACCAGCTACGGCCGGTCTAGCGGCTTTGCAATCGATCCGATCGAAAAGAAACCGTTGAACCATTTTTTACCGGGCACGCCAATTCTATCCTTCGGCACGGCCGGTTGCAATCTAGCATGTAAATTCTGTCAAAACTGGGATATCAGTAAATCGCGCGAGATGGATGCGCTGATGAGTTTGGCATCGGCTGAGGCGATTGCTAGAGCGGCGCGGGAAAATGGCTGCGATAGCGTCGCTTATACTTACAATGATCCGGTTATCTTTCATGAATATGCCATCGATACCGCAATCGCTTGCCGAGAACTCGGAATCAAATCGGTCGCGGTGACGGCCGGTTATGTGTGTCCTGAGCCTAGGGCCGAGTTTTATCGATATATGGATGCCGCCAATGTCGATCTCAAGGCCTTTACCGAAAACTTTTATCATAAAATTACCGGCAGTCATTTGGATGCCGTGCTCGATACGCTGCTTTACCTTAAGCATGAGACTTCAGTTTGGTTTGAATTAACGACCCTGGTCATTCCCGGCGAAAACGACTCGGAAAACGAATTCGAAGCGATGACGCAATGGGTCGTCGAAAACTTAGGCCCCGATGTGCCGATGCATTTCACCGCGTTTCATCCCGATTGGAAAATGATGGATAAGCCGCATACGCCGGTTTCGTCGCTACTACTCGCTCGTGACATTGCCATCAAAAATGGCGTCCGTTACGCCTATGTCGGTAATGTGCATCGAAAAGAAGCGGACAGCACCTATTGTCATCATTGCGGAAAACTCCTGATCGGTCGCGATTGGTATCAATTATCCGACTGGAATCTCGACGAAAAAGGGTGTTGTAAATTTTGCGGAACGCGTTGCGCCGGCGTTTTCAATGAAAAGCCTGGGAATTGGGGAGCGCGGCGCCAAGCAATCGAGGTCGCTTAATGCTCTTTGCCTAAATCCCTAAGTTCATGCTGATTCATGACACTTTAACTCAAGCGTTTGGCTCGATTAAAACCCAGCCGTTAAGGGTTTCGTTGATTATTCTCGCGATGAGCATCGGTGTGGCGTCGGTTACAGTATTGGTTGCATTGGGCGAAAGCGCTCGCAATTACATAGTCCAAGAATTCGAAGCGCTCGGTACGCATTTGGTGATCGTTTTACCGGGCAGAACGGAAACTGTTGGCGGACACCCACCGATTATGGGCGAAACGCCGCGCGATTTGACGCTAGACGATGCCGAAGCCTTGTTCAGAAGCCATTATATCGCCGCAGTTGCGCCGGTTTCGGTCGGTTCCGCGCCGGTTTCGGTGCGCGGCCAAGCGCTCGAGCGCGAGGCGAATATTTTGGGTTCGACGCATGCGCTGCAGCGCGTGCGCCGATTGACTATGGCTCAGGGGCATTTTTTACCGGATATGGATGTTAAGCGAGCGCAACAAGTCTGTGTCATCGGCCAAACGATTCGCGAGGAATTATTTCCGAGAGGTCCGGCCATCGGACAATGGCTGCGTATCCATGATCGCCGCTTTCGAGTCATCGGCGTGCTGTCGACCGAAGGCCAATCGATCGGCGTCGGTTTCGATGAGATCGTGATCGTTCCGGTTGCCTCGGCGCAAGCCTTATTCGATACGCAAGGCCTGTTCCGGGTCTTGGTCGAAGCCAAGTCCAAACCGGCGATGTATAAAGCGGTCGACGACATTCGCGAAATCATCAAGGCTCGCCACGAAGGCGAAGACGACGTGACGATCATCACGCAAGACAGCGTGGTACAAACCTTCGACAAAATATTGACCGCACTGACCTTGACTGTCGCCGGGATTGCCGGCATCAGCCTTGCGGTGGCGGGTGTGCTTGTTATGAATGTAATGTTGGTCAGCGTGACACAACGTACATCTGAAATCGGCCTGCTGCGGGCATTAGGCGCAACCAAGAGCCAATTGCAGCGTTTGTTTTTGACCGAGGCGGCGTTGTTATCGTTGGCCGGAGCAGTTTTAGGAGTCGTTGTCGGTCAATTGATTTTGTTCGTGTTGCAAATGCTGTATCCGGCGTTTCCGTTCATTTTTCCGAATTGGGCGCTTGCCGCCGCGCTAGCAGTATCGCTGGCTACAGGCTTGATTTTCGGGGTGTTGCCGGCACGCAAGGCGGCAAAGATGGACCCGGTTTCCGCGTTGGCGAAAAGGTAAGCAGACGATGACTATTTTCGATTTGGCCGGTTTATCGCTCCGCACCGTACTCAATCAAAAGCTACGTTCTTCATTGACCGCACTGGGTTTGATTATCGGCATTGCCGCTGTCGTGATTCTGACTTCGATCGGGCAAGGCATTCATCGTTTCGTGTTGGACGAATTCACGCAATTCGGCACGAATCTGCTCGCGATCACCCCAGGCAAAACCACGACCTTCGGCATATCCGGAGCCACCATCAGCACGGTGAGGCCCTTGACGATCGGCGATGCCGAGAGTGTCGGCAGGCTCCCGAATGTCATCGCCGCAATGCCGATGGTGCAAGGCAATGCCCGCGTGGAAACGATTGGCCGCCACCGGCGCGCCAATGTTTTCGGCGTGAGTTCGGCATTGCCGGAAATTTGGAAAATCAATGTTGCCAGCGGGCGGTTTCTACCCGAAGACGACCAGAGCGCCTCTCGAGCATTCGCCGTTTTGGGTAGTAAATTGGCTAGCGAACTATTCGGCCGAACGAATCCGTTGGGCGAGCGCATTCGCATCGGTGGAGATCGCTACCGCATTATCGGCGTGATGGAATCGAAAGGTCAAATGCTCGGATTCGATTTGGACGACACGGTACATATCCCGGCGGATAAAGCATTGGAGTTGTTCAACCGGCAAAGCCTGATGGAGATCGATGTCATTTACAATCCCGACATTTCGGTCGACATCGTCGAGCAAGCCATCAAGGATTTATTGATCCGGCGCCACGGTTTCGAGGATTTTACGATCATAACGCAGAATAAAATGCTCGAAACCATGGATTCGGTATTATCGATTCTGACGCTGGGAATCGGCGCGTTAGGCGGTATTTCGTTATTGGTCGGTTCGGTCGGCATTTTGACGATCATGACGATCGCCGTTTCCGAACGTATCTCCGAAATCGGCCTGCTGCGTGCGCTCGGCGCCGAGCGCCGCGTGGTTTTTCAGTTGTTTTTAGCCGAAGCCTTGGCGCTTAGCCTCGCCGGAGGATTGGCCGGTATTGCCGTCGGCATGCTTACCGTGCAATTGATCGTCGAGTTTATTCCGGCCTTACCGGTGCAATTGGCATGGGATTACTTGGCTGCCGCCTTTGTATTGTCGCTGGCGATCGGCATGGCCGCCGGCGTGATGCCGGCGATCAAGGCCGCACGCTTGAATCCGCTGGAAGCCTTGCGGACCGAGTAGCCGGAACCGAAACATGAGCTGCCGGGCGTTGCATTCTGTCTATTGCCGGGTTTTTAAATATCGGTCGAGAAACGCTAATACTTCGTCTTTGTATTGCTTGGCGTTGTATTCGAATAAGTCGTTATGGGCCGCGCCTTTGAAAACGACCCACCGTTTAGGCTTGTTCGCCGCATCGAATAACTGCCGTGCTTGAGTGATCCGCGTATGTCGGTCAAGGTCGCCATTTGCGATTAGAACAGGCGCTTGGGACTTGGCGATATGATCGATAGGGCGAAGGTCCGACGGCGAAACGCCCAGGCGCGGTTTAAGCTGCCAAAGCAATAATGGCGTCAATACATGGCTCAATGGCCCGATGCGCATTGCAATCCGGTTGTCGACCGCATCCGCTATCGTGGTATAGACCGACTCTAAAACCAGAGCATCGACATCTAACGGCGATGCCAATAATGCGGCAGCGCCGCCTAATGAAATTGCGACGATTCCGATTCGATGCCCGGGATTCAGTTTTCGGGCATAAACCACAGCCGCCCGTACATCATGGCGTTCGAGATGGCCGAATGTGATATATCGGCCTAAGCTTTCACCGTGGGCTTGAAAATCGATCAAAACCACGGCGTATCCCGCATCGAGAAAAAACTTGGCGCGCCCGAGCATGGCTTTGCGGTTAGCGCGAACCGGATGCAGCAGAATAATTGTCGCTTTTGCATCATCGCTCGATGCATACCAAGTCGCGATAGAGGCACCGGATTCGCTATCGAGCATGGCCTCTACTACCGGAAAATCTAAGTTTTCCGCTTCTATGTGACGATGAGCCGGTGCGACTAACGCGCCGCCTACTTGCCAGGCTTCAACCAGCAAGGCAAGCAAAACCAAGCCGCTCGCACCAATAAAGTATCGCCAAAAGTTGGATCGGGACATCGAAAAACCTACTCCCCTTTTGATTGAAAAACCGTCTAAGAATAAAAGGTATGGGATGTGTCAATCGAGGACCGCCGTGAACCCGTCCATGGGGCTTGACGGCAAATCCCTACTGCCGACATCCTCGTTAGCCACACCCCATACCCTCATAAAATTAGCTAATTTTTGAGTATAAGGGGAGTAGAAGCGATCTTTAACGATGCTTAGCGTATTGCGTCAATAATTTATCCAGATGATTAGCAAAGTTTTTTCGGTCGTTTTGATTGAGCGCAGCGGGACCTTCGGTTTGAATGCCGCTGGATCGCAATGTATCCATGAAATCCCTCATATTCAGCAACGAACGAATATTTTCGCTGGTATATAATTCGCCACGCGGATTCAATGCCTTGGCGCCTTTTTCGATGGCTTCCGCTGCCAAGGGGATATCGCCGGTGATGACAAGGTCGCCCGGAACAAGTTTTTTGACGATTTCATTGTCGGCCACATCGAAACCCTTCGACACCCGAAGGAAAGCGATAAAACGCGACGGCGGCACATTCACTGAATGATTGGCGACCAGCGTCAATTGCGTCTTGGTGCGCTCGGCCGCCTTGAACAAAATCTCCTTGATCACCACCGGACACGCATCGGCATCCACCCATATTTTCATATTGTATCTCTATATTAATTGTGTTGGTTACCGAGGTTTTTTCGTAAACCTCAAGGCGACTAACATTTTGTCCGCCAAAACATATCAGCAATTCCCAGTTTGAGCAGTTTCGCCGATTTTAGGGTGTGGGGTATGCCTGTCGAGGAACGCCGTAAACCCATCCATGGGGCTTGGCGGCAGCTCGAACGCCAAGGATGGCGTGAATGCAGATTTTGCATGGAGCAAAAATCTGCCCTGCTGCCGACATCCTCGCCAAGCATACCCCACACCCTTTTTGATCTCCAAATTGGGAATTGCTGAAAACATATTCGATTTCCCTCTCCTTTAAAAAAAGGTGATTTGCCGAAGCTTGGACCAGTTTAGTGTAGCGTCTCATTTTTGAGTCTATAATGAAAGCCAATGCATTTTGCGGTAATTAAAACAATTGCGGAGTTGATTGCCGCCGCTTAATCAAGCCAAATCAGCGGAGAAAGCCAGTGACAGAATTAGACGAGCTAACTAGCAAGCAACAAGATTTAAAAACGAACCTAGCCAAAACATCGACTTTGAATTTTACAGCACTAAGCCTTGCCGTCATTGCATTATTAATTGCAGCGGGCTTTGCTTTCATTAGTACCAACCGGAATACCGATCTTCGCGCGGAAGTTTCACGGCTAAGCGCGCAACAAGCTCAGGTTGGGCATCTCGATAGCCAGCACCGGTATGACGAATTGGCGGCTAAAGTCGAAAGTTTGAGCCAACATGTTTCGGAGCTGGCCTCTGGAAAAACGACGTTACTCGACACGACTGAACAACAACCGATTTCCGCCGATAAACTAAACGATTTACTCGAACAACAAAAAAACTTGCTTGATAGACTGGAGCGTTTGGAAAGAAATGCGCAGCAATTATCAATTAAACCGGCTGCCCAGCCTAAACGCGCGGCTCAGCCACGCAGTCATGCGCAAAAAGCTCAGGATTACTCGATTAATATTGGCGCATTTCAAAAAGCGGCCACGGCCGAAAAGAAAGCCGAACGTTTGAGAAATGAAGGTGTTACCGTTGACATTAATGAAGTAGTCGTCGACGGTAAAACCTGGTATCGATTGACCATACCCGGCTTTGCCAGCATGCAGGAAGCCCAACGTTTTTCCGAAACTTTAAAGAAACAATTCGGTATCAAATCGGTTTGGATCGGCGTCGATCAAACCTGGGGTCGAGGCTGATGAAACATAGCCGATTATTCTTGGTGACTTACTCGGAAAATCCGCGAATTGCTACATAAATTCAAGCAAGCTAAAACCCACGCTCAAAGCTCCATGCCTTCCCAACATTTCGACCCGATAACAACCGATTGCCGCCAAGGTATCAACTTAATCGAAGCTAGCGCAGGTACCGGCAAGACCTATGCTATCGCAATGCTGGCGCTGCGCTTTGTCGTCGAATTCGACATGAAAATCGACGAGTTGTTGGTGGTGACTTTTACGAAGGCCGCTACCGAGGAGTTGAAGGAGCGAATTAGGCTCAGACTCAATGAGGCTAAACAGGCTGCAAGCGGGAAAACCGAACACATTGACGGCGCGATCATCACGTGGCTAAACCGGCTCGAGATCGACCGCGATCTGATCAAAAAAAGGCTGAAATTGGCGCTACTCGATATCGACCAGGCCGCCGTGTTCACAATTCACGGTTTTTGCCAACGGGTCTTAAAAGAGCATGCGCTGGAAAGCGGCCAGCTATTCGATTCCGAACTGACCGCCGATGCGGCTGCCGTCAAGCAAGCTTGTGCCGACGATTTCTGGCGCGGCCAAATTTATCAAAGAGCCTCCTGGGAAGCCGCTTTGTTGACCGCAACGTACTCAACTCCGGATGCATTATTAGCCGGTATCGATCGCATTCCGCTCGACATCGAGATTTTTCCGGAGTATCGCGATCCGAACGAAGCATTAGCCGCCTGCCGGGAACAGGCAGAGCAAGCGCGTATCCATCTGGATCAGGCCGTTCAAACGCTGCTAAACCACTTTGATGACGGATTCTTTAAATCGTCTTATACCGAAATTTTTGAACATCGCCTGCAAGAATTGCGCGCCTGGTTAAATTACGAAACACTGCAGCTTCCAAATACTGCGGCCTTTGCATGCTTGACCTTAAACGGCCTGATCGATGGCTTGAACGGTAACAAGTTTAGAAAAACCAAAACGCAAAGCGGAGAACAGCGCAAGCAGGAGTATCTGGCAACACTGAAGGTCGACACCACGCCTTTCGACGCATTGGCCGACTCGATCGATCGAATCGGTCTGGTTTTTCGTCGGGCGCTGTTAGAACATGTCCGCATAGAACTGGACAAGCAAATGCAGCTACTCAATATATTGTCGTTCGATGATTTGATTAGCCGGCTTGCCAATGCCTTGCAAGGCAATCAAGGGACATTGTTGACCGCCGAATTGAGGCAACGCTTCAAGGCCGCATTGATCGACGAATTTCAGGATACCGATCAGAATCAGTGGCTGATCTTTTCAACCTTGTTCGGTTCAGACGCACATTATTTGTATTTGATCGGCGATCCCAAACAAGCGATCTATAAATTTCGCGGTGCCGATATTTTTTCGTATCTGGCCGCGCAGCAACAGGCGCATCATCGGTTTACCCTTGGCACGAACTGGCGTTCGCAGCCGGCCCTGGTCGAGGCGGTCAATGCCTTGTTCAGCCGCGAGCGGGCTTTTTTTCTCGAACAGTTGCAATTCCATCCGGTCGTCGGCGCTCCCGCCAATGCGGACAAAACCCTAAATCTCGATAAAGAGACGCTGGCGCCGATGATGCTCTGGCAACTGCCGCAAAGCGACAAGGGCCACTGGAGTTCCGGCAAAGCCGGCGAATGCCTTCAGGCCGAGGTCGTCAACGAAATCGTCGGATTGCTCAACGAGCCTTATTTTTTGAGCGATAGCGGCAGGCGAGTTGAGCCGGGCGATATCGCGGTATTGGTCAGAACCAATCGGCAAGCCTCGGAATATCAAGCGGCATTGCGCGAAGCCGGCGTCCCTTCGGTTTTGAACAGCACCGAATCGGTATTCGCGACCGCCGAAGCGGCCGATTTGTTTTGCTTGCTGCAAGCCATTGCCCACCCCGGCGACACGGTGCTATTGAAGCAAGCCTTGACGCTCGATTGGTTCGGGTTAGACGGGCAGACTTTATATCGTACCTTGAATCAAGAAGCGGCTTTGGATGCCTGGCTGTCGCATTTTTTGAATTACTATCAACATTGGCAGAGTCAAGGGCTGATGGCGATGATGCAGCGCTTGCTCGACCAGGAACAAATACGTCTGCAACTATCGGCTACCCGGCTTGCCGAGCGACGTTTGACCAACTTGCATCATCTAATCGAGTTAGTGCAGCAAGCCGCCGTCGACGAGCATTTAGGCATCGGAAAAACGCTGGACTGGCTGCGCGCGCGCATCGCCGATACGGCGGACGGCAAAGTCAGTCTCGAAGAGCAATGCATGCGCTTGGAAAGCGATGACGAAGCGGTCAAGATCGTCACGATGCACCGGTCGAAGGGGCTCGAGTATAATATCGTTTTTTGTCCGTCGCTTTGGCAACGCAGCAGCCGGCTCTCGACCGGTAGGCCTTTGATTCAATGTCACGAGCAAGGGCGTATCGTTGCCGATTTAGGCTCGGAGGATTTCGAACGCCGCCGCGCGCAAGCGATCGACGAAGAATTGGCCGAGGATTTGCGCGTATGTTATGTCGCTCTGACCCGGGCTAAATATCGCAGTTATCTGGCCTGGGCCGATGTTCGAAGCAAGGATGTTCCGAATCAGTCTGCATTGGCTTGGCTACTCGATTTCGAAGATTGCGATTTTGCCGCGCAACAAACGATCCTGATCGATTATTGCAGCCGCGACCCGAAGGCTTTCGAATATCGTTTATTGGAATTACCGGCGATGCCAAAGGGCCGTTACGAAAAACCGCTCGACGAAACTCGGCTATCGGCAAGATCGAGGCAACGTTCTTTGCGCACCGATTGGCAAATGAGCAGTTACACGGCACTCTCGGCCTTGAGTCTACAGGATGCGCCGGAATTGCCGGAAGACAAGGCCCGCGAATCGGCTTCGCTCGATGCGGAACCGGCCTTGTCGGCGGTCGGCATGCAGGAGGCGTTGCCGAAAGGCGCGCATACCGGCAACGTCGTGCACGACTTGCTGGAGCAACTCGATTTTGCGTATTTGGCCGATATGCCGGATATCGCCGAGTTGCGCGATAACACCTGTCGACGCTACGGTTTGCAAACGGAGCACCCTGAAGCCATCGACCGCTTATTGCAAGCCGTTGTGACAACTTCCTTGGCCGAAGACGATCCGGCTTTTCAGTTGATGAATATTGCCGATGAGCAATGTTTGAAGGAAATGCCGTTTTATCTCGCAATGCAGCCGATGAACGCCGCACAGATCAATGCGATCTTATCGGACTCTCCGGTTTATCAAGCGCTGAACAGCAAGCAAATGTGCGGTTATTTGACCGGTTTCATCGATTTGATTTGCGAATACGGCGGCCGTTATTACGTCATCGATTATAAAACCAACAGCCTGCCTGACTACCGGCCGGAAACGTTGACGGACGCGATGCGAGAGCATAATTACGGATTGCAATATTGGCTGTATACGCTGGTGCTGCACCGCTATTTGAACCAACGCTTGGCCGATTACGAGTATGAAAAGCATTTCGGCGGGGCACTATATTTATTCGTGCGAGGCATGCAGCCCGAACAACCGATGAGCGGTGTTTATAGGGATAGGCCGGATTTACGACGTATCGAGGCCTTATCGGAGATTTTTGGCGGATCGGAGGCTCTCGCTCCCAAGCTCTAGCTCACTGCCATTAAGTTAAGGGAAGCCCGTCATTCCGCCATGGATTGGCGGAATCCAGTGCCATGGATGGCAAGCTTTTGAAGTACATTAGAGCCTGAATGCAAGCATTACTTATTTCTGTGATGGCTTAACTTAATGGCTGTGAAGCTCTAGCTTGGTAGTTTAATAGCCCAAGCTCCGCTTGGCGTGTGTATACCCATCATCGTAGATCGATATTCGGCGCCGGAGTGCCCGTCAAAGGACGCCGTGAATGTCGATTTTGCAGGAGCAAAATCGACCTAACACCCCGGCGGCGGCGCCGGCTTTGCCGAAATTTGAAGCGAGAAAGGTATACAAGCAGCGCTTGACGGTAGGCATTCCCAAGCTGGAACTTGGGAACGAGACAAAGGCAATGCGATTTCGGCTTTTAGGGGTTTGCCAATTCAGAGAGATTGCGGAGTCAATTAGGAATCATTGTTACGAATTTCGGCTATCGCTTGAGAGCGACTCAACGGTTGTATCTCAACAAAACCGCTACCCTGCTTTTGAATTCCAACTTCCTTGGCGGCCGCATAGGACAGGTCTAGTTCCCTTTTACCATGATAAGGACCGCGGTCTGTGATTTGAACGACAACCGATTTATGGCTTTTGGGATTGGTGACTTTCACGTAGGATAACAGAGGTAGCGTCTTATGAGCCGCAGTCATCGCATACATATCGAACTTACGTCCGCTAGCGGTTTTTTTGCCGTGAAACTTAGGACCATACCAAGAGGCCCGGCCTAATCGCCCTTTTGTAGGTTTTCCTGCGGTTTTACCCGAAATCAGCTTGGTTTTATGCTGATCGGATGCTTCAACTGTCTTTACAGGATGAGTCAATAGGCTGCCCATCACAAACACAGAACTTGCCAATATGATTTTATTCATAATGTAAATCCTTATTATTTAACAATAATATGATTCTACCCTTGGTAATATTAAGCTAAACTTAAACCGTGGAAGTCGAAATCAATATTGGGGGTATTTATCGCCATGCTAAAACCGATTCAGACACTACCTTATAAGGGCTCCCTCTATTTCGCTCGTGGCGCTTTAAAGTATCTTATGGGCATCAATTTTCCGGCAACAAGCGCCGAAATTTATCTGACAAAATGACAGAAGAACCTACTTTTACCCGCCTCGATATGGCTTTTTCTCGTTTTTTGAGCCGGCGTAGCGCCTTGACCGGTGCCGCGCAAGACAATTTCGAAAAACTGATCGCACGTCTTTCCTTCGAGCAAAATCAAGGGCATAGTTGTATCCGCATCGATGCCAAAGCCCGTGAGGCAGTCTTGGCGTCAGGTCTGGCTTCGACGACCGATACCGCGCCGTTAATAGTTGAAGACGACCGGCTTTATCTGCAGCGTTATTGGGCCTATGAAAAAAATTTGGTCAACCGGATCTATGCAATGACCCGTGTCAATGTCTCCCATGCTGACGCCGAGGCCTTATTGGACCGCTACTTCCCGACCACTACAGGAGAAACCGACTGGCAGCGTGAAGCAGCCAAAACCGCGCTTAATCGAACGTTCTGCATCATTACCGGCGGTCCCGGGACTGGTAAAACCACAACTATCGTTAAGATTCTGGCTTTGCTGCAGGAATTGGCTGAACGCTCGTTATATATCGCCCTGGCCGCGCCGACCGGAAAAGCCGCAATGCGTCTGCAGGAGTCGATAGGTAACAGCAAGAGCACCCTGCCTTGTGCGGAAGCTATTAAACAATTCCTTCCCGAATCGGTCACAACCCTGCATCGCCTGCTAGGCTCTCGTCCGCCTTCGCCTTATTTCCGGCATAACGCCGAAAAACCCCTGCCTTTCGATTTGGTCGTGGTCGATGAAGCCTCGATGGTCGATTTAGCGTTAATGAGTAAATTGGTCGATGCACTCAAACCCAGTGCCCGTTTGATCTTACTCGGAGACAAAGATCAATTGGCATCGGTCGAATCGGGCGCGGTATTGGCAGATTTGACCGCAGCGTTGCCGAATCATACCGTCGAACTAAAAAAAGCACACAGATTCGATATGACGATCAAAAACCTGGCCGAAGCGGTCAATTTGCAGCATCCTGAAGCCGCTTGGTCGTCGTTGCAGGCAGGTTATGAGAACATCGGCTTATTGAATCAAGAAGCAATCGCCTATATTGTCGGACAGAGACGCGATTATTTACGCGCGATCGAGAGTTCGAATGATATCGAGCATATTTTTAATGCCTTCAAGCGATTTCAAGTGCTCTGTGCGAATCGGGCCGGAAAAAATAGCGTCGCCGATATTAATAGCCAAGTTGAACGCCTACTAGCCTCAATCGGTCATATCGACCCTATCGGGACTTGGTATCATGGGCGTCCGGTCATGATCACGCAGAACGATGCCGCGCTGCAACTTTATAACGGCGATATCGGCCTGTGTCTGAAAGACGCAGAGCAAAGCGGTAAATTGATGGTGTTTTTTCAGCGCCCCGACGGTAGCATCAAAAAATGCCTGCCGGCTCGATTGCCGCATTGCGAAACCGTATACGCAATGACGATCCATAAAAGCCAGGGTTCGGAATTCGACGAAATTCTTATTGCTCTTCCGGATCAACATAATCCGGTGTTGACCAAAGAGTTGCTCTATACCGCGATTACCCGCGCCCGGAAATCGGTCATAATACTGGCCGATCAAAAGGTTTTCAACGAAACCGTGCTGAGTAAAATCGATCGCTTCGGGGGCTTGGCGCAAAAACTGACGTGCACAGCCGACTAATGAAACTAGGATGGCGTTGATGCGCCGGATAATTTTGGGCGCCAAAAGGCTCTTTATCGTAACGATTCACCCCGTAAGCGCCAACTTAGTGTCTATTCTATGGTGTATTTGTAGCTTTTATTCGTCACATATCGGCATGGATTGCCGATATCCAGGTTACATGGGTGTGAAGCTTCGTATTGCCATCCCTGGTCCTGGATTCCGCCAATCCCTGGCGGAATGACGCGTTTTTCCTTAAGTTGGCGCCTATGACGATTCACCCCCCTGCTTTTAAAAGGCTATGTTCGCGTTAGCAGTTGAAACGATTCTCTTTCCTACTAAATAAACCACTTAGGAAATAGTCAATGATTGCTTTCCAATACGCTGAGCGTGGAAGAGGGTACGATTACTCGCTTGACAGGACGCCGTGAATACGTCCATGTAGGCTTGACGGCGGAATCTGATTGCCATGGATGGTATGAATGCAGATTTTTGCTCCCCGGCAATTGCTGAGTTACAAGCATGTAACGAATGCAGAAAATGCAGGAGCATTTTTCTGCCCTGCATCGCCTAAAGCGCCTACTGGTGGTGCCCTAATACACGCCATTCATGGCGTAATGCAAAATCAGCATTCATGCCATCCTTGGCAATCAGTCGCCGCAGTTAAGCGGATGTATTCACTTCGTCCTGTTAAGCGAGTAACCGAGCCCTTGACTCCAGGAAGTTATTTATCGCGAAATCCTAAGCAGGCTAACGTAGCGTTACTCTCTGGCAGACTGATAATTTTCAACGAATGCTTTCAGTCCTTCCTGGACCAAGTCGTAGGTTTTATCGATATTGTCAGCGATGCTTCCTTCCAATACGTTGAGTCCTTTCAAAATATCGCGTGCTTCACCGAAGCCTTTGTCGATGCCTTTGCCGATCAGTTCGACGAACGATTCCAATGCTTCTTCGATACTGAGGTCGCTGTGATTAGCGTGATAACGCTCGAAAAAAGCGGTGCTCATTTGCACGATGCGCCCGGCGGTGGCTTCCGGAGAAACATCCACGCCATCTTCGTAAGCTTTTTGAATGGCATTGTCGCCGAAATCGGCTTTGAGCGCGTCATTAATGCCTTCGAGCGCGGTCTTGAATAATAGAGCCATCGGCTCGTTACCGGCGCTCAAACTGACATCGAGCGAAGCTTGCAAGATCGAACGGTTTAATTCGGTTTTGGCTTCAGCAGCCGAGGTTTCGGATTTTTTAGTTTGAGCTAATTCGGATATTTTTTGCCCGAATGGTCCTTCGCTTTTATGGGAGGGGTCTTTGGCCATGGAACTTACCGTCTGGCCGAACGGTTCTGTTTTGATCTCCATTATTAGCCTCGAAGTTAAGATTTGTTCAAGTGTTATCCATTTATTGTAGCGGCCGTGGTTTTCAAATCTTTAGGTTGAAAAGAGTGAGGCTTTAACGTTACATCTAAATTCGGCAGTTTAACCATGAAGCGCATGAAGGCTTTCAAGAAAATACCTAAACATTCTCCATTCTCGCCAACCTATTCGGTGTGCGAAAGTTCTATGCAAATCTACAGCAACTTATTGAATTAACTTATTATTCATGGTGAAACGCTTTTTCTAAGTTAAAGGCTTCCGAATATTTGGTGATCGATCAGATCGCATAAGCAGTGACTAATCAATAAGTGCGTTTCTCGGATCCGGCTGTCGTTACTGGAGGGAACCCGGATCTCAATATCCGAGGTATTTAAAATCGGTGCCAGCATGCCGCCATCATGTCCGGTCAATGCGATCACCGATATATTTTTGTCGTGTGCGGCCGTAACGGCTTTGAGAATATTGGCCGGGTTGCCGTTACTGGAGAAGACCAGCAAGATATCTTCGCTTTGACCAAGGGCCTTGACTTGTTTGGCGAAAATGTCGTCGAAATGGTAGTCAGCGGCAATCGAGGTAATAACAGCGGTGTCGGCAGTCAACGCAATTGCCGGTAAGGCCGGGCGTTCTCGTTCCAAGCGGTTCAGCATTGCCGCCGAAAACTGTCCGGCATTTGCGGCACAAGCGCCGTTACCGCAGACTAGGATTTTGTTGTCGTTTAATATCGCCGTAACTAGTTTTTGTGAGGCGAATTCGATCGATTCGCCGAGACCGGCCAAGGTATCTTGTAGAGTTTGTAGGCTTTCGTTGAAATGCAGGGTAATTCGTTCTTGTAACATGATGGAAGTTGTCAAGTTAAAAAGGCGTTTTTTATCCAATCGATATTGGCGTCGCCGGAAACGGCAACGACGTCGAAGCGTATCGGACAAGGCGACGGGTGTCGTGATAAATAGAACCGTGTGGCGGCAATGATGCGCGATTGTTTTCGCGGGGTGACGCTTTCCAAAGCACTGCCGAAACGGTCGGATTTACGGTAGCGCACTTCGATAATTACCAGCGCCTCGCCGTCTTTCATGATCAAATCCAGTTCACCTAAACGGCAGCGAAAGTTACGAGCCACCGGTTTCAGGCCTTGGTCGATAAGAAAGCGGTGAGCTTTCTCCTCGGCAGATTCGCCGCTGACCAGGTGTTTGGCTTTCAATGGATTTAACAAATGCTGTCCTCAATACGAGTCGTCGTTCGGTGTCGCGATGCTTTGGTAGCTCTCGGACGTGCTTTGAACAAAGCCGATGACCTTAGGTACTCCTTGATTGAATTTGGCGCAGACCAAATTTCTTTTGATTCGGCCGGCCTTCGTCAGCAACAAGTTACCGGTCGCGCCATGATATTGAACGCTGCTTAGTTTACCAAGATGCGGAACCAGATTGTAGGCGTCGATCCCCATTGCCATTAAACGTAAATAAACGCTGGGGAATTGTTGCCAAGTGCTACGTAAGGCATTAATACTTAATTCGCCTTGGTAAACATTGTCGAATAGCCAAGGAATGTCGCAAAACGTTATCGTGTTCAAGTCCGTGTCCAGCTGAGGATTAGGCAAACCGCTATAAATATGGGGTGTGGCATAAACCGGCAAGTGCTGGGCATGAAAAAAACGCAATTGCGGATTAATCGAGCGCGCCGCCGTTTCATAGGCATTCAGAAAAATGACGTCGGCATCGCGTCGGATTCTCGGGACGAAAACGGCTGTTGGTAAGAATTGTCGGATTTTTTGATAACGCTGATTGCTTTCATCCAAATTCAATAGTTTTTTAATCGGTTCGGAAAAATCGGTCTGATTGGCTTGATAAGTTTGAATTTCCAGCAGGTTTGCGTCGGCTTTGTTCCAGAAATCCCGGATGTATTCGCCGATTCTTAAACCTTGCTCGGTATCGGGTATCAATAACAATGCGTTTTGTCGACCGTCGAACCAGGCAAGGCTAGCGATTTGTTCGGCGTCGTCGATTGGGCTGAGTCCGAATTGGTAAAGATTGGCTTTGTTTATTTCCGGAACATGATTGAGTGCAAGAACCGGAATACTTAAATCAGATGATGCCGCTAGGTTTTCAATGTCGGGTTTGCTGAGCGGGCCGATGACCATTTCCGCGCCCTCGGCGATAGCCTGATGATAAAGTACCGGTAGTGCGCTTTGACCGCTGTCGTAAAAACGAAGATCGGGCTTGGTTTCATTGCGATCCTGATAATAGGCGGCCATGATGCCCTCGCGAATGGCTTTTCCTGCGCGTCCGATAGGGCCTGTTTCGGGTAAAAACACGGCGATTTTGCCCGGTTGTTTGAAAGCATGCGCCGATTGAGCCAAGTAGCCTTGCAGAAATGCCGAGTCAGCGGGGTGATGAGGATAGTTTTGCCGCCATTGATCCAATGCGGTATCCAACAGAGCGCGATTATGTTGGTTGGTTTTGAGTAATTGCGCTAACGCCATCCATCCGGATAAGACATTGGTGCTTTCGGGGCTTGTTTGTTCCAGCGCCGCTACGGGTAGCAAGCTTAAGGTCTCAAGAATTGCGGCATGATTGGCCGGTTGTTGCGCGGGCGGCAGCAAATTACTCAATTCGACTCTCGAAGCAGCGCTTTTTTTCAGTTCGCCGGTCAACGAATAGGCAAAGGCACGGGATTGATGGAATTTGATTTGATCGGACCGCGGTAGTTGCAGCGGTTTGACTAGATTTAGTCTAGCGCTTGCTTGTTCCGCATCGCCGAAGCTGAGATCGATTTGCGCGTAATAAAGATTAAGCTGGTTGCGTTGCAACAAAGTAAGGTTATCCGGGTTGATTGCGTCGGCATAGTGTTTAGCGGTATCGCTATCGCCGGATTGGATTAACGATTCGATCGTAAATAAGCGTAATTGGTCTTGAAACTCGGATTGCTCGTCGGCAATGCGTCGATAAACTTGCGCGGCTTTGGCGGGTTGGCCTTGATCCATGAAGGCTTTAGCCGTGTGAGCGTCCGCCGGAAAAGACGGTTCATGGTCTTGGGGGGGCATGCACCCTGCGAGAAAAGTGCAAAGCAGCAAAAATGGCGAATGAAAATGGCGACTCATAGAAGGGTATACCTTTAAAATAGATCGGTTTAATCAGATGAGAGAATCCAATGTCTAGTCAATGCGGCAAATTATACGTGGTTGCCACGCCGATAGGTAATTTAGCGGATTTTAGTTTCCGGGCCGTCGACGTGTTAAAGGAAGTCGATTTGATTGCCGCGGAAGATACTCGACATGTCAGAATGCTATTACAGCATTACGGTATTGCCAACCGCTTAGTCTCGTTGCATCAGCACAACGAAGAAACGGCTTCGGCCGGATTGCTCGAAAAAATTCGCGGAGGTCTCGATATTGCGTTGGTTTCGGATGCAGGTACGCCGCTATTGAGCGATCCCGGTATGCCTTTGGTGCGCATGGCCAAAGATGCAGGCATCGAGGTATCGCCGATTCCGGGGGCCTGCGCTTTGATTGCGGCATTGTCGGCTGCAGGTTTGCCGGTGAGCCGTTTTATTTTCGAAGGTTTCTTGCCGCGGACATCGTCAGCACGTAAAACATTTTTTAAGGAGCGTTTGAATTGCGAATCGACCTGGGTTTTTTATGAGTCCAGCCATCGAATTTTAGATGCATTGAAGGATATGTCGGAAATATTGCCGGCCGACAGGCAGTTGGTAATTGCGAGGGAAATCACCAAATTACACGAAACGATCGTTAAGCGCCGTTTGGACGAGATGCTGGAATTGGTTGAAAGCGACGAAAACATGCGCAAAGGCGAATTCGTCGTGATTGTCGAGGGCGCTGTCATCGACAAAAATAACCAAGCATTGAGTGCCGAACATTTATCGGTATTAAAGACTCTTCTAAAGGAGTGTTCTGTCAAGACAGCCGCGGCTTTAGCCGCTGAAATTACCGGAGCTAAGAAGAAGGTTTTGTATGAGGCGGCTTTGGAGATGATGGGCAAGGTGATAGGTGAAAGGTGAAAGGTGAAAAGGTGAAAGGGGAAAGGGGAAAGGGGAAAGGGGAAAGGGGAAATTTTGGCTTGACAAATGGATTAAATGTCGCAATATTTCACCGCTCACCGCTCACCGCTCACCGCTCACCGCTCACCGCTCACCGCTCACCGCTCACCGCAAATTAATTTTCCGACATGTTTTTAATTCGCGTATAATTTCGCCGAGAGTCGGCCGGACAGTCGCTGTTTTGCCTTAGGGTAGAAGAGAGGAAAGTCCGGGCTCCATTGGGCAGAGTGCCAGGTAATGCCTGGGAGGCGCGAGCCTACGGAAAGTGCCACAGAAAATATACCGCCCCCCACCTAGAATCTGGATTCTAGGTGGGGGGTAAGGGTGAAATGGTGCGGTAAGAGCGCACCGCGCGGCTGGTAACAGGCGTGGCAGGGCAAACCCCACTCGGAGCAAGATCAAATAGGGGGACAGACGCGTGGCCCGCGCGGTTCCCGGGTAGATCGCTCGAGCCGTAAGGTGACTTGCGGCCTAGATGAATGACTGTTCGCGACAGAACCCGGCTTACAGGCCGACTCTTTTTTCACTACCGATTGCCGATTTTTTGCGTCTTTGCAGAAAATATCCGCGCATTCCCTCCTCCTACTCCCTTTATACCCATCATAGATCAAAATTCGACGCCGGGGTGTCCGCCAAAGGACGCCGTGAATACGTCCAAGTAGGGCTCTATGCCAGCTCCATGCCGGCAAAGCCTTTGTCAGACACCCCTGCGCCTCCTCGGGCACTGCCGAAATTTGAGGTGCGAAAGGTATAAACCCAAAAATCGGCCTGTTTTATGAAAGTATGGGGTGTGGCTAGCGAGGATGTCGGCAGCAGGGCAGATTTTTGCTCCATGCAAAATCTGCATTAACGCCATCCTTGGCGTTCGAGCTGCCGTCAAGCCCTCTTGGATGGGTTCACGGCGGTCCTCGTTAGGTACATCCCATACCCTTTATTCTTAGACGGTTTTGATTCAAAAGGGAGTAAATCCGATTGCCGTTAAGTCTCTAACGATCGGCGATTTAGGTTGTCTAAGTCCGCAGCGGCTATACCATTTTCAAAGCCCCTAATGCTTCTCTTCTCTTCTTTTTGTGCGATAAAAAATCCATTTTCATGCCTTTAATATTGAAAACCGGGTTTAGCGCTACTGGTTGTCGATTTGATTTTACGGTTGTAGAAAGTTGTTTGCAGCATTTGGCGGAGAGGTTTGTTTTATTTTGAGACGGTTCCGATTCGATACCTTCTAGTCAATTAATAGCTTTTCTTAACATTATTAATTAACTTTTTGATAAAGCGGGCAAATTGTTTTTTCTGCTGTGATATTTTCAAAGTGTTTTGTTCGGCTTTTATAAGTCATTGTCTTGCCATAAATAATTAAATTCAAATCGATCTTGACTAAGGTCGGATTGAAATCTATAGTGAACAAAAGTGGTGTAAAGTGGAAAAAAAGGGATTTTTTTGGCGAGCCGGGGCTTATTTTGTTAAGAGGCATCAATCCAATCAATCTTGACGCGAAAGGGCGTTTTGCAATTCCGACTAAATATCGGGAGGAGTTGTTGGAGAGTTGCGATCGGCAATTGATCGTCACGGTTGCGGTCGATGAGCATTGCGTCGGCGAAAACGGTTGTTTGTGGCTCTATCCCTTGCCGGAATGGGAAAAAGTCGAACAGGCCATTCTTAAGAAGCCGACTTTAAATAAAATGCTGACCAAACTTAGGCGTTTTTTGATCGGTAACGCGACAGAATGCGAAATGGATATGCAAGGCCGTATATTATTGCCGGAGAAATTGAGAAGCTTTGCCGGCATGGACAAGAAAATTATGTTGGTCGGGCAATTGAACAAATTCGAAATATGGAATGAAGAGGCATGGAATGCCAAAGAAGCCGAATGGATGAACAGCGACGATACCGAAGGTCTCGAAGAGCTAGGTTCTTTGTCTTTTTAATACGGGGAGATCTTAAGTGGAGCATTTGCCCGTATTGTTTTCGGAAGCGTTGCAAGCGCTTGCCATTAAAGCCGATGGCATTTATATCGATTGTACATTTGGGCGTGGCGGACACAGTCGTGGGATTCTGGATAGGTTAGGTCCTTCCGGTCGCTTACTAGCCTTAGACCGGGACATCGATGCGATTCAGTCGGAATGGGCGCGTGAAATAGCGAGCGATAAGCGTTTTAGTTTGCATCATGCATGCTTTTCGTCATTGCAAGCAATCGCCGAACAGGAGAATGTGCGAGGTCGGGTGGATGGCTTATTAATGGATTTAGGCGTCTCGTCGCCGCAATTGGATACCCCCGAACGGGGGTTTAGTTTTTTATACGACGGCCCTTTGGATATGCGAATGGATCATCGCTCGGGTTTGTCCGCAGCGCAATGGTTGACCGAAGTCGATGAGCGCGATTTGGTTCAAGTGTTATTCGAATTCGGCGAAGAGCGCTTTGCGCGGCGAATTGCTCGCGCCATTGTCGAACAGCGCCAGGAGCAACCGCTATCGACGACGCGGCAACTTGCCGAACTAATTGTAAACAGTGTGCCTGTTAGAGAAAAGCACAAACACCCTGCAACCCGAACTTTTCAGGCAATTCGGATTGCTGTCAATCGAGAACTCGAGGAATTGAAAAGTGGTTTGGAGCAGGCGGTCGATGTATTAAAACCCGGCGGACGTCTGGTTGTGATTTCGTTTCATTCATTGGAAGATCGAATTGCCAAGCGTTTTATCCGCGCGGAGTCGGGAGCCAAGTACGATCCAGGCAGATTACCGATTATGGAATCTGAAATAAAGAAAGGCATTTTGCGCAAAGTCGGTAAAGCGATCAAGGCCGGTGGAGGCGAGGTGGCGAAAAATCCACGGGCAAGAAGCGCGATCATGCGTGTGGCGGAAAGGTTGTGACGGAAACCAGGAGCGCTATTTTATCCTTGGCAGGCTTGTTGCTGTTAATACTGGGATCCGCAATGGGAGTCATTTACAGCAAGTATCAGTCACGATTGTTGTTTGTCGAAATACAGCAACAAGAACGCGAGCTGGACCGATACGAAGTAGAGTGGGGTCAATTACAGTTGGAGTTGACGACATTAGCGGAAGAAAATCGGGTCGAACAAATTGCCCGGGATAAATTAAAACTGGTCATGCCGGAACGAGACAAATTTATTTATTTAAAACCTTAGATGCACGGTTTTTCAACGCGTAAAAAAAAGGATGAACCGGAAACGGACTTTACCGTCAGGCGTAAAGTGTTATTGGTTTTTATGCTTGGAGCGATGGGTTTGCTGGCCGTTCGCGCCTTCGACCTGCAGGTATTGAGAAAGCAATTTCTCAAACAGCAGGGCGATATGCGCCATGTCAGTGCGGTATCGGTGTCTGCTTATCGAGGCATGATACTGGACCGAAACGGAGAGCCATTAGCGATCAGCTCGCCGGTTCAATCGATCTGGGTAAATCCGCAAGAACTCGCGGATGCCGAACCGGCTGCTATCGGGCAAATGGAAAAGCTTCTCGATTTGCCCGATAGAAAAATTAAAAACTTGATCGTGCCTGGTACTAAGCGGCGTTTTGCTTATGTCAAACGGCGCATCAATCCGCATTTGGCTGCGCAAGTAAAAGCATTAGATGTCCCTGGTGTTTATTTCGAACGAGAATTTAAACGCTATTATCCGGCGGGCCCGGTATCGGCTCATTTGGTCGGTTTTACGAATGTCGACGATGTCGGCCAAGAAGGCATTGAGCTTGCCTATGACGCAGTACTAAGAGGGACGGCCGGGAGCAAGCGGGTTATTCGCGACGGCAAAAGGCAAATTATTGGTGATGTCGAGGCGATATCGGCTCCGATCGATGGGCGGAATGTGCAGCTGAGCATCGACGAGCGCATTCAATATTTGGCTTATCGCGAATTACAGGCGGCAGTGCTTGAGCACCGCGCGAAAGCGGCGGCATTGGTTGTTCTAGACGCAAAAACCGGCGAGGTACTGGCCGATGCCAACCATCCTGCGTTCAATCCAAACACCCGAACGCACCTCAAAGGCAGTGCATTCAGAAATCGAGCGATTACCGATGTTTTCGAACCGGGTTCGACGGTCAAGCCCTTCGTTATCGCGGCGGCACTCGACGGCGGCTATATCAAGCCTGACTTGAAAATCGAAACGAATGGCACGTACCGAATCGGGCGAAATGTCGTCAGAGACGTGCACAACTACGGTACGCTTGATTTAACGCATGTCTTGAAAAAATCAAGTAATGTCGCAACCAGCATTGTCGCACTGGAGATGCCTCCGGACTATTTTTGGGGCATTTACAATCAATTAGGATTCGGCAACGCGGCGGGTATCGGTTTTCCAGGGGAAGCAAGTGGTAGCGTGCTGGATTACCAACGCTGGAATCAATTCGCGCAGGCGACCTTATCGTTCGGCTACGGTATGAATGCTTCGGTGCTTCAACTGGCAAGGGCTTATACGGCATTGGCCGATAACGGCTTGCTGCATTCGGTTAGTTTGTTGAAACGCGATCGTGACCCCGAAGCCAAACGCGTGTTTTCCGCGAAAACGGCCCAGTTGATTAGAACCATGCTGGAACAAGTCGTCTTGAAAGACGGTACCGCCTATCAGGCTAGGGTCGATGGCTATCGAGTCGCCGGCAAAACCGGAACGGCTAAAAAAGCCGGCGAAGGCGGCTATAAGGAAAAAAAATATTTATCGATTTTTGTCGGTATGGCGCCGGCTAGCGATCCGCGCGTCGTGATCGCGGTGATGGTGGATGAACCCTCGGCTGGTGCTTATTACGGAGGTGCGGTGGCAGGTCCCGTATTTTCCAAAGTTATGGCCGGTGCGCTGAGAATACTCGATGTCGCGCCGGACCAAGAAGAAACCATGCCGGTTTTGATCAGTAAAACCCCGGATCTCGTAGCGCAATGAAATTAGCAGAACTGCTGTCAGGCCATGCCCGAACCGGAGCGGATATCCCCGTTCGAGGGTTATCTCTGAATAGCCGGGATATTAAACCGGGCGACGTGTTCATCGCCGTGCAGGGCGTAAGGCAGCATGGTTTGGCGCATGTTCGCCAAGCTCTCGAACTCGGGGCTAGTGCGGTACTCTTTGAACCTCGTGGGGCGAGCGAATGGTTAGGTGGCGATCATCGTGATGTGCCATTTATCGCGGTCGAAGATCTGAATATGAAGTTGGGAGCGATCGCAAGCCGATTCTATGGCGAGCCGTCCGGTCGATTGCATGTGATTGGCATAACCGGCACTAACGGAAAAACGTCGTGCAGCCAGTTTTTAGCTCAAGCCCTGGATCGATGCGGGATTATCGGTACCTTAGGCTGGGGAGTTTCGGGCCATTTACACCAAACGATCAATACGACCCCGGATGCATTGGCGATTCAATGCATGTTGGCGAAATTGTTCGACGACCGACTGACAGCGGTTGCGATGGAAGTTTCCTCGCATGGCTTAGAACAGGGACGAGTGAACGGTATCCGTTTTCAAGGGGTCGTTTATACGAATATCAGTCGCGACCATTTGGACTATCACGGCTCGATGGAGCGGTATGTTCAAGCCAAATTAAAGTTGTTGGCAATGCCTGGTGTGAAGTTTGCCGTGATCAATTTGGATGATGCCTACAGTCAGCAAGTGCTGGCAGCGGTTCCCGATGGGGTGCTCGTGTGGGCCAGTAGTCTCCGCGGTAAAACCTTACCCTGCGGCGAATCGGTTCGCGGCGATTCGCTTCGTCAGACACTATCAGGAATCGAGCTTAACTTAACCTGGCGGGATCGACAAAAAAAAGTTTGTATCCCTTTATTTGGTGAATTCAACGCGGAAAATGCGTTGACGGTTTTTACCACTTTATTGGCTTCCGGCATGGATTTTGATAAAGCGGCTATAGAAATCGAACGCTTACAAGCGATCCCAGGGCGCATGGAGCGTTATGGCGGCGGCAATGAGCCATGGGTTTTTGTCGATTATGCTCATACGCCGGACGCACTCGACAAAGTATTGACGGGGCTTCGTAAGCAATGCGAAAAAAAATTGACGATCGTATTCGGCTGCGGCGGCGATCGGGATGAGGGCAAGCGGTCGCAAATGGGCCGTATTGCGCAACAGTGGGCGGACCGGGTTATTTTGACCGATGACAACCCGCGCGGAGAAGCGCCGGAAATGATTGTCGAAGCCATTATGGAAGGCTGTCGGTCGGGCGGTGTTTCCGTCATTCATGACAGGGCGCTGGCGATACAGACAGCGATTAGCGAGGCCGGCTCCGGTGATTGTGTGTTGATCGCGGGTAAAGGCCATGAAGAATATCAAGAAGTAAAAGGCCGAAAGATACCTTTTAGCGATAGAGAGACCGTAATAAAAGCACTGAGGTTAGTCGGGCAATGAAGTTAATGTTGAGCGAAATCGCGGATTATGTCGGCGGAGTTCTGTTCGGCGAGGATAAGGTCGTCACGGGAGTCAGTATTGACACGCGTACCATCGAAACGGGCAATCTCTATTGCGCGATCAAAGGCGAGCGATTCGATGGCAATGATTTTGTCGGTGATGCCGAGCAGGCAGGAGCAGTCGCGGCGATCTTAAGTCGTAAGGTCGAGGTGACGATGCCGATTGTTGTAGTGTCCGATACTCGCCTGGCTCTGGCTGAATTGGCCGGTTTTTGGCGGAACAGGCAAGCTGCACAAGTGGTTGGCATTACCGGCAGCAACGGCAAAACCACGGTCAAAGAAATGACCGCTGCGATATTGGGGATTCAAGGCCCGGTTCTTTATACCCAAGGCAATCTGAACAACGACATCGGTGTGCCGTTGACCTTAATGAGGATGGGCGCCGAGCATCGCTATGCGGTGATCGAGATGGGCGCGAACCATGCCGGTGAAATTGCCTATACCAGTCGGTATGCCAAGCCGCAGGTGACGATTATTAGCAATGTCGGCCCCGCGCATTTAGAAGGTTTCGGCAGTGTCGATGGCATCGCTCGAGCGAAAGGCGAAATTATCGGCTCTCTCGGTTCGGATGGGACGGCCGTGTTGAATCATGACGATACCTATTTCGATTATTGGAAAGAGCAGGCAGGAACACGCAAGGTATTGTCGTTCGGGCTAAAACCAGGCGCCGATATTCGTGCCGAAAACATCGTAACGCGTATCGAAAACGGCGAATTTGCGACAGCTTTCGAATGGATTCAAGGTGCGGTGCGTTATCCGATGCGGCTCAAATTGGCCGGCCGGCATAATGTACTGAATGCCTTGGCCGCAGGTGCCGCCGCTACCGCATTGGGTTTTGAGCCGATGACGATCAAGCAAGGACTCGAAAAGGTCCAGCCGGTTACCGGGCGTTTACAGCCGCTGGTCGGGCGTCAGGGCAATATCGTGATCGATGATACCTACAACGCTAACTCTGCATCGTTGAAGGCGGGTCTCGATGTGTTGATCGAATGCGGCGGTGAGCCCTGGGTGGCTTTAGGCGCCTTTGGCGAACTGGGACCCGAAAGCGCGAAAATACACCGCGAAATGGGCGAAGCCATGAAAACGATTGGCGTAAAAAGGCTGTTCGCGACCGGAGTCGACGCTCGGAATACCGTGCAGTCTTTTGGCGAAGGAGGCATTTTTTACGAAACGCAAGATGAATTAACAGAAGCTTTGAAGCGCGAAATGAACGGTCATGAAACCCTACTCGTGAAAGGGTCGAGAGCTCAGCGCATGGAACGTGTGGTCGGAGCCATCGTAGAGAATTACAGGAAATAGCATGTTACTTTATTTAACCGAATATTTGATGACGCTCGATAGCGCGTTTCGGGTTTTTCAATATTTGACGATGCGGGCCATTTTGGGGGCGCTCACCGCGTTGATTATCTCGCTGGTGATCGGGCCGTTCATGATTAAAAAATTGACCAGAAGAAAAATCGGTCAATGTGTGCGCACGGATGGGCCTAAAACGCATTTCGACAAAGCCGGAACGCCGACGATGGGCGGTGCGTTGATATTGGTCGCGGTCGGCATTAGCACCTTGCTGTGGAGCAACCTCGAAAACCGTTATATCTGGGTGATTTTTATCGTTACGATGGGCTTCGGCATCATCGGTTTTGTCGACGATTATAAAAAAGTCATGTTGGGTAATAGCGATGGGTTGTCGGCCAGGGCTAAATATTTTTGGCAATCGGTGATCGGAATGAGTGCAGCCGTCTATTTATTTGTCACAGCAAGCGCACCGGCCGAAACTCAATTCATCGTGCCGTTTTTCAAAGATGTCGGTATCGAAATGGGGTGGTTGTATATTGTCATGACTTATTTTGTCATCGTCGGAAGCAGCAATGCGGTGAATTTGACCGATGGCTTGGACGGCTTGGCGATCATGCCGACTATCATGGTGGCGGCGGGACTAGGGATATTCGCTTATTTGTCGGGCCATGTCGAGTTTGCGAAATACTTGGCGATTCCGTTTTTGCCGAATTCGGGCGAATTGATTGTGTTTTGCGCTGCGTTAATCGGTGCCGGGCTAGGCTTTTTGTGGTTCAACACCTATCCGGCCATGGTGTTCATGGGCGATGTCGGCGCACTGTCGCTGGGTGCGGCGCTGGGTGTTTTGGCGGTGCTGGTTAGACAGGAAATTGTTTTGGTGATCATGGGCGGCGTATTCGTGATGGAAACCCTGTCGGTGATTATACAAGTCGCATCATTCAAAATGACCGGTAAACGGGTGTTTCGCATGGCGCCGATTCATCATCACTTTGAATTGAAAGGTTGGCCGGAGCCGCGCGTTATCGTCAGGTTTTGGATCATTACCTTTATTTTAGTATTAATCGGTTTGTCGACTTTGAAGTTGAGATGACGATGAATGTAGTCAATACAGCCACGGCTTTAGCCGAAAAGTTTGGTCTGGAAGCGGCCAATTCCAGAGTGCTGGTAGTAGGAGCCGGCGAAACGGGGTTCTCGGTCGCTCGCTTCTTAGATGCACAAGGGATACGCTTTGCCATCGTCGACAGCCGGGCAAAGCCGCCGTTGCTCGACAAGCTATTGGAAAACCTGCCCGATGCGGCAGTGTTTACCGGCGGTTTCGATGCCGATGCTTTTAAAGTGGCGACTCATTTGATTGTCAGTCCCGGCGTTTCTCTTCGGGAGGATTCGATTGTCAAGGCGCATGCGCAAGGCGCCAAAATCATCGGCGATATCGATTTGTTGGCGGCCTGTGCAGCGGCGCCGATCGTTGCGATTACCGGATCGAACGGTAAAAGTACCGTTACGACCATGCTCGGCGCAATGGCTGTGGAAGCCGGGAAAAAAGCGGCAGTCGGCGGCAACCTGGGGACGCCGGCGTTGGACTTATTGGCACCGGATATCGAACTTTATATTTTGGAATTATCCAGTTTTCAATTGGAACGTACCGAGATACTGAATGCTTCTGCCGCGACAGTATTGAATATATCGCCGGATCATTTGGACCGATATGACAATGTTGCTGAATATGCCCGGGAAAAACAAAAAATATTTCGGGGCACCGGCGCTATGGTTTTGAATGCCGATGATCCTTTGGTCATCGATATGGCCGTGCCGGGTCGGAAGATATCGACTTTTGCGATCAATAACGAGGCGGAGTTCCATTTGGCTTGGGATGGCCACAAGGGATATTTGATGCGGAATGACAAGCGTTTGATGGCGCTGGACGAGTTGCCGCTCGAAGGACTGCATAATGCCGCGAACGCATTGGCGGCAATAGCGTTAGGTATGGCGATTGGTTTGGACGAACAATCGATGTGCAAAGCATTAACAAAATTCAAAGGCTTAGAGCATCGCATGCAGCGGGTTGCCGTTAAAAACGGCATCACCTGGGTCAACGATTCGAAGGCAACGAATATCGGTGCCTGCGTTGCGGCATTGCAAGGTTATACCCGGAAAGTGATTTTGATAGCAGGCGGCGATGCAAAGGGCGCGGACATGAACGAATTGGTCCCGGCGATCCAACGCCAGGCAAAAAGCGTGATCCTAATGGGTAAGGATGGGCCTTTGATCGAGCAAGCATTGAATAACAGCGTGCCCATTTATAAAGCTGAAAATGTCGCCCGGGCGGTGAAAATTGCTGCCGAAATTGCCGATGAGGGCGATACCGTATTGCTTTCTCCGGCTTGCGCGAGTCTTGATCAATATAAAAGCTATAAAGAGCGAGGCGAAAAATTCGCGACCGCGGTTATGGAGCTAAACGCATGAGCCTTAATATCACGCCGATTAAAGCCGGCCGATTTTATCTCGACCCGTTATTGCTTGCCGTAATTACGGGATTATTGCTCATCGGTTATGTGATGGTGTCGTCTTCTTCGTTGCACTTGGGCGCGAAGCTGGACAACAACAGCTTACTTTATCCGATCAAGCAGATGATCCATATCGGGCTAGGTTTGGCGTTGGCGGCGGGTGTTTTTACCGTGCCGCTCAGAAAATGGGAGCAATGGGGGCCGAATTTGTTTGTGTTCGGTCTGGGCTTGTTGGTGTTGGTATTGATCCCGGGACTTGGCGTCAGGGTCAATGGTGCGGTTCGATGGCTGTCGATAGGCGGTTTCCGTATCCAAGTTTCGGAAGTCGTAAAATTGATTTCGGTCATTTATATGGCCAGTTATGTCACGCGTTACGAGGACTCGGTTAGAAATTCTTCGTTCGGTCTGCTTAAGCCATTGTTCTTGTTCACGATTGCATGCGTATTGTTGCTGATGGAGCCCGATTTCGGTTCGGCAGTCGTGATTCTGATTATTGCCTTGGGCGTGATGTTTTTGGCCGGTGCCCGATTATGGCAATTCGGCATCTTATTGGCCGCGGTTTTAGCGATGGCCGCGATGCTGGTGATTGTTTCGCCCTATCGTTTACGGAGGGTGATCAGTTTTTTGGATCCGTGGGCTGATCCGCAGGACACCGGTTTTCAATTGGTTCAGGCGTTGATATCGTTTGGGCGGGGCGAGTGGTTTGGTGTAGGGCTCGGTAGCGGGATTCAAAAATTGTTTTATTTGCCCGAGGCGCACACCGATTTTTTGTTTTCGGTGATTGCCGAGGAATTGGGTTTATTGGGTGTCGTCACGGTCATTGTACTATTCGCACTATTGGTTTGGCGCGCCATTGATATCGGCGCTAAAGCCGAAGTGGTCGGTAACAAATTCGCGGCATTCATTGCCTACGGAATCGGGATTTGGTTCGGCTTCCAGTCGTTCATCAATATGGGCGTCAACATGGGGATGTTGCCGACCAAGGGGTTAACTTTGCCTCTGATGAGTTACGGGGGCGGCAGTATGATCGTGATGTGTTGTGCAGTGGCAATATTGTGTAGAGTCAATAGCGAAGTTCAGGAAATGACTGCAAGCCAGCCTAAAAGGAGGCCGGTTTGGGCTCGCGCATCTTAATCATGGCCGGTGGAACCGGCGGGCATGTGTTTCCGGCACTGGCGGTAGCCAATTATCTTGCCGAACAAGGCTGGCAAATGAGTTGGCTCGGTACAAAAGGCGGCTTGGAAAGCCGTGTCGTTCCGGCGCACAAAATTGACATCGATTGGCTTTCGGTGGCAGGTGTTCGCGGCAAAGGACTATTTTCGAAAATCAAGGCCTTATTGTTGTTGATAAAAGCCTGCGGGCAAGCGTGGCGGATTTTGCGCCGCCGCAAGCCGGATGTCGTTTTGGGTATGGGCGGCTTTGTCTCGGGGCCGGGGGGATTAATGGCTAAATTAATGGGGATTCCTCTGGTGATTCATGAACAAAACCGAGTGCCGGGTACGACTAATCGCTTGTTAGCCAAATGGGCTAATCGAGTGCTGGAAGCGTTTCCAGGAAGCTTCGATAAAAAAATAAATGCACTATGGAGCGGCAATCCGCTACGCAAAGAATTGATAGGGATTCCTGAAAAAAAAGAGCATCGGCCCGGAGAGGCGGTCAGGTTGCTGGTCATCGGCGGTAGTCAGGGGGCGCAGGTGCTGAATCAAGTTGTTCCGGATGCGGTTGCGGTCGTGAGCGGATTGAAAGTCAGGCATCAAACAGGCGAAATCATGCGTGCTCAAGTCGAACAGCGTTATCAAGAATTAGGCGTCGATGCGGAAGTATCCGCATTTATCGAAGATATGGCAGAGGCTTACCGATGGGCCGATATCGCGGTGTGCCGGTCCGGGGCAATGACGGTCAGCGAATTGGCTGCAGCCGGTATTCCGGCTGTGTTGATCCCATTACCGCATGCGATCGACGATCATCAAAACGCGAATGCGCGTTATTTGGCCGATGTCGGAGGCGCCATGATTCTACCGCAAAAAGATTTATCGCCCGAAACTTTGGCTGAGCGAATCAAGGTCGTGATCGAACATGTAGCTGAAATGAGCAAGAAAACGAGAGCCTGCGCCAAGCTGGATGCGACAGAGGCTGTGGCATTGTGCTGTCAAGCGGAGGTCGGACGATGAACCTTCCGAGAGTTAAAATACCGACCAAGGCTTTAGGTAATATTGATCGTATTCATTTTGTCGGTATCGGCGGTACCGGTATGAGTGGGATAGCCGAAGTCTTATCGAATTTAGGCTATCAAGTTTCTGGGTCGGATCTTAAGGAAAGCGCCGTTACCAAAAGATTGGTTGAATTGGGCGTTAACGTCACTATCGGGCATCGCCGAGAGAATATTAGCGATGCCGATGTGGTTGTCGTATCGACGGCAGTCGACCGCAGCAATGCGGAAGTCGATGAAGCCGTTATCAAGCGAATCCCGGTTATTCCGCGCGCCGAAATGCTTGCCGAATTAATGCGTTTCCGTTTCGGTATTGCCGTCGCCGGAACGCATGGAAAGACGACGACGACCAGTTTGATCGCGAGCATCCTAGCCGAAGCCGGCCTGGATCCGACTTTCGTGATTGGCGGACGGTTGAACAGTGCAGGCGCGAATGCCAAGCTCGGACAAGGACATTATTTGGTTGCCGAAGCCGATGAAAGCGATGCTTCGTTTTTATTTTTACAGCCGATGATGGCGGTCGTGACCAATATCGATCAGGACCATATGGCGACCTATCAAGGCAGCTATAACAATCTAAAAGATACCTTCATCAAGTTCATTCATCAATTGCCGTTTTACGGATTGGCTGTGATGTGTATCGATGATGAAGGCGTTCGGGCAGTTTTACCGCAGATGTCCAAACCGTTTAAGACTTATGGCGTCGATAAACAGGCCGATGTCCGGGCCGTAGAGATTATTCAGGACGGTATGTTTACCACGTTTACGGTATTGCGTGCCGGAGGCTACGAACCGCTCAAGGTAACCTTGAACATGCCAGGCTGGCATAACATGCTCAATGCATTGGCGGCGATTGCGATCGCGACGGCTTTGGATGTCGACGACGCTGCCATTGTTAAAAGCCTGCAAGCATTTAAAGGTGTTGGAAGACGGTTTCAGATACAGGGTGATTTGCCGATCGATAAGGGCAGATTAACGATGGTCGACGATTACGGGCATCATCCACGCGAAATTGCAGCGACGTTGGAAGCTGTGCGGCAGGCATGGCCGAATCGGCGGGAAGTCATTGTCTTTCAACCGCATCGCTATACCCGCACTCGGGATTTGTTCGAGGATTTCGTACAAGTGCTGTCGAGCGTCGATGTCTTGATCTTGCTCGATGTTTATCCGGCAGGAGAAGCTCCGATTACCGGCGCCGACGGACGGGCTTTGAGCCGCGCTATCAGGGTTAGGGGTCAGGTAGACCCGGTTTTCGTCGAAGACTTGGACGAACTGCCGGAAATATTGGCCGGCATTTTACAAGCCGGCGATGTATTGCTGACAATGGGGGCAGGCAATGTCGGACAAATTGCTGCCGACTTGCCGGAGCAATTGGCGGCAGCGCTAGAGCTGCGTTGATTTCGGGCGCCGGGATTAAAACCGGTGACTAAGATCTAATGCAAAATGCAATCATTGAGTGATGAAATCAGTGCGCGATCAAATAAAGGGGCAATTGCTTGCTCATGAAAAATTAGCCAAATATACCAGTTGGCGGGTAGGCGGCGAGGCCGATTGGATGTTTATACCGCAGGATAAACAAGACCTGATCAATTTTATAAAATCGCAGCAGGGCAGAGAACCGCTTTTTTGGTTGGGTCTAGGCAGTAATTTGTTGGTTAGAGATGGCGGCATTCGCGGGACGGTCATCAATACGCGTAACCGGCTGAAGGGTATGTGTAAAAAAGATGGGTGTCGCGTATATGCCGAAGCCGGCGTTCCCTGTGCATTAATCGCCAGATATTGCGGTGAACAAGGCATGGTTGGCGCCGAATTCTTAGCGGGTATTCCCGGGACTCTCGGCGGTGCGTTGAAAATGAACGCCGGGGCTTTTGGCGGTGAGACCTGGGCTATCGTCGACAGCGTTGAAACGATTGATGCGCTCGGACAAGTCAGACAACGAAACCGTGCGGATTACGACGTAGCCTATCGTTCGGTATCGGGTCCGGCGCAAGAATGGTTTTTGTCCGCCGAGTTGAGACTGGAATCTGGGGATGTCGCCGAGAGCCAGCAAAAAATAAAGATATTGTTAGAACGACGTAATCAGACACAACCGACCAACCAGCCGAGTTGCGGCTCGGTATTCAAAAATCCGCCGGGCGATTTTGCCGCTCGGCTGATAGAAGCGTGCGGATTGAAAGGCTACCGTATTGGAGGCGCCGAAGTATCGGCTAAGCACGCTAATTTCATCGTCAATACAGGCGGTGCAAACGCCGCGGATATCGAAGCGCTGATCGGTCATGTGCAGAAAACCGTAGAAACAATGCAGGGGATAAGATTGCTAACAGAAGTTTGTGTGGTAGGTGAGGCCTTATGAAGCCGGTTCAAATAGAACAGCCCGGACAATTCGGACGCGTGGCCGTGCTCATGGGCGGTACGGCAGCCGAACGCGAAATTTCATTGATTAGTGGCGCGGCGGTGTTTCAGGCATTGAAAAAACAAGGTTTAGACGTTGAGGCCATTGACGTCACCGGTAGCGCGATCGATGCACTGACCGGGGTCAAAGCGGACCGCGTCTTCAACATTATTCACGGCCGCGGTGGCGAGGACGGTGTGTTACAAGGCGTTTTGGAAACGATGCGTTTACCTTATACCGGTAGCGGCGTTTTAGCTTCAGCCTTGAGCATGGATAAACTGCGCACAAAATTATGCTGGCATGGTTTAGGTTTGCCGACACCGAAATGGTTTTTATTGAAAAGCGAGAACGACGCGCAGGCTTGCATAGAAAAGCTTGGCTTGCCGCTCATCGTTAAGCCGGCTTTGGAAGGATCCAGTATAGGTATGAGCAAGGCGAACAGCTTAACGGAGTTGATCGAAGCTTACCGGCTGGCCGTGCAATACCGGTGCGATGTCTATGCCGAGGCCTGGGTTAGCGGCAACGAATACACGATCGCGGTATTGGACGGTGAAGCGCTGCCTGTTATTCGCCTCGAAACGCCGAATGTGTTTTACGATTTCGAAGCGAAATATAGAGCAGACACCACACGCTATCATTGTCCATGCGGACTGGATGCAGAGACGGAACAGCGTCTTCAAGCATTGGCGGTGTCGGCTTGCGAGGCGCTCGCGGTCAAGGGTTGGGCGCGGGTTGATGCGTTTATCGATAATTCCGGTCAGACACAATTGATTGAAGTCAATACCGTGCCCGGCATGACCGATCATAGCCTAGTGCCGATGGCCGCCAAACAGGCGGGAATTAGCTTTGAAGAATTGGTATGGCGAATTCTCGAAACGAGTTACGGATAAGGAGTCATGCGAGGTTCCGGAATTATAGCGAGTGCCGTGATACTGATAGGCATTATGTGGGTCGTTTGGGGCAGTCTAAAGAATTACGACGCGCATGCCACCACCATCAAATACGTTAGGACGGAAGGGGTTTTTCAATATATTAGCAAAAGCGAAGTTAAGGAAATATTGTTGCCTCTGGTAAAGACGGGTTTTTTTTCCGCCGATATCGAGGCGATCAAGGAGGCGGTCGAACAAATGCCTTGGGTCGATAAAGTCAGCGTCAAAAGAGTTTGGCCCGATGCGATTGATATAAAAGTATATGAGCAGGCAGCTGTGGCGCGTTGGGGGAAGATCGGTTTGCTCAACGTTCGCGGAGAGGTGTTTACTCCGGCAAATGTCGACCGCTTCGATCATTTACCGATGTTGGTGGGGCCTTCCGGGCAGCAGCAAAAAGTACTGGAGATTATGAAAGGCATCAGCATAACGTTAGCCGACCGGGCCTTAGGGTTGAGCGAATTCGTTATCGATGAAAGGCGATCATGGCGGATTGTGTTGAGTAATGGAACAGAGGTTTTGTTGGGTAGGAAGGAGCAACTTAAAAGTTTTCAGCGATTTTTGAAAACGCTGCAATTGTTTGAGCCGGAGCAGATCGATGCGATGGCTAAAGTCGATTTAAGATATCCGAACGGATATACCGTGTTGTGGAAGCCGGAAGCTAAAGCAATAGACTGGAAAAAAATGGCCGCCGAGCGGCGACAGTCCTAACAGGCGAAGATAAGAGTGTTGTAAGAGTTTATATAATGGCAAAAAAATCAGATCGAAATGTAGTAGTCGGGCTCGATATAGGAACTTCCAAAGTCGCGGCTATTGTCGGCGAATATACGGACGGCGGCGAAATGGAAGTCATCGGTATCGGATGTACGGTATCAAGAGGACTGAAAAAAGGCGTCGTGGTCAATCTGGAATCGACCGTGCAGTCGATTAGACGAGCTGTCGAGGAAGCAGAGCTGATGGCCGGTTGTCAAATTACCTCGGTATTTGCCGGAATCGCCGGCGGCCACATCCGAAGCCTCAATTCGCACGGCATCGTTGCGATCAAGGAAAAAGAAGTTACGCAATACGATATCGATCGAGTAATCGATTCGGCGCGAGCGGTTGCGATCCCGGCCGATCAGAAAATTTTGCATATTTTGCCGCAAGAATTTGTGATCGATCTGCAAGACGGTATCAAAGAGCCGATCGGCATGTCGGGTATTCGCCTCGAAGCGAAAGTCCATATGGTGACCGGAAGTGCCAGTGCCGCGCAAAACATCATCAAATGCATACGCCGCTGCGGGCTCGAAGTCGACGATATCGTATTGGAACAGTTGGCGTCTTGTAATTCGGTGTTAACCGAAGACGAAAAGGATTTAGGGGTCTGTTTGATCGATATCGGCGGAGGTACGACCGATATCGCAGTATTCGCGAACGGCGCTATCAAACATACGGCAGTAATTCCGATTGCCGGCGACCAGGTGACTAACGATATTGCAGTGGCATTGAGAACGCCGACGCAAAATGCCGAACAAATCAAGCAGAAATATGCTTGCGCATTGACGCAATTGGCGAATACCGAACAATTGATCGAAGTGCCGAGTATTGGAGACCGTGCGCCGCGTAAAATATCGGTGCAAAATCTCGCGGAAATTATCGAGCCGCGTTATGAAGAATTGATGCTATTGGTACAAGCGGAATTAAGACGTAGCGGATACGAAGAAATGATAGCCGCGGGAATCGTGGTGACGGGAGGAAGTTCGAAAGTAGCTGGATTGATAGAACTGGCCGAAGAGATTTTTCATATGCCGGTTCGGATGGGAGTTCCTCAGCATGTGTCGGGCTTGACCGATGCGGTGAAGAGCCCTATCCATTCCACCGGAGTTGGATTATTGCTCTATGGGAAAGAACATAGGGGTAGCTATGAAGGACTCGATGTCGAAAATACCGGGTTCATTGGCAAGATAAAGAAATGGTTTCAGGGTAACTTTTAAGAACAAAAAATTGTGAATTTGTAAGGGGAATCGAAATGAAATACGAGTTGTTGGATGTCGGCGCTGAAAATGCCGTAATAAAAGTCATTGGGGTCGGCGGTGGCGGCGGTAACGCAGTCAACCATATGGTTGAAAAACAGATCGACGGTGTGCAATTTATTTGTGCCAATACGGACGCTCAAGCATTGAAGAAACTCAATGTCGATACGATCATCCAATTAGGCGCGGAGTTAACAAAAGGTTTGGGTGCGGGAACCGACCCCAATGTGGGGCAGCAAGCCGCCGAAGAAAATCGAGACAGGATTCGTGAAGTCATACAAGGTGCCGACATGGTGTTCTTGACTGCCGGCATGGGCGGCGGCACAGGGACTGGCGCGATTCCGATTATTGCCGAGATCGCCAAAGACCTGGGAATTTTAACCGTGGCGGTCGTGACCAAACCTTTTCACTTCGAAGGCAAAAAGAAAATGGCAGTCGCCGAGCAAGGCATTGTCGCATTGGAAAAATATGTCGATTCCTTGATAACGATCCCGAATCAAAAATTGCTGCCCGTCTTGGGTAACAATATTTCGTTGATGAGCGCCTTCAGCGCCGCTAACAATGTGCTATTAGATGCGGTTCAAGGCATTACCGAATTGATTACCCATCCGGGAATGATCAATGTCGATTTTGCCGATGTTAGAACCGTGATGTCGGGTATGGGTGCCGCAATCATGGGAACCGGTTCCGCATCGGGCGAAAACAGAGCGAGAGAAGCGGCGGAAAAAGCCATTGCCTGCCCATTGTTGGAAGACATCAATTTGCAAGGCGCTCGCGGCATTTTAGTCAACATCAGTGCCGCCGATATGATGATTTCCGAATTCGATGAAGTTGGTAATATCGTTCATGAGTTCGGTGCAGAGGATGCCATTATCAAAATCGGTACCGCGATCGACCCAACCCTAGGCGATGAAATCAAGGTGACCGTCGTTGCAACTGGCATGGGCTCGCAACCGGCAGCAGTCGCGGCGCCGATCAAACTGGCGGTCAAGCAAGCGACTGCGGATAATGACTATACCACCTTTGAAAAGCCGACCGTGATTCGTCAAAACCGGCAAGAGCCTCGTACTACACGCTTCGGGGCGCAGCCGAAGAAAGACGTCGACATGGATTATTTGGACATTCCTGCGTTTTTAAGACGTCAGGCCGATTAGCCGGAAGTCTGCGGGTAGACAACGGGTATCTATATACTTCGCGCGGGCACATTTGAGGTTTATTTGATGCACTTTTTTATCCTATAGTTGCACCCCTAGCAGGACGAGGTTTGCAACCCCGTCCTAAACGTTTAGACTTTTGCCGAAGTAAGCCGAAATGTTTAGAGCTAAACCGGAATCGTTGGGGACGGGTTAAATAACCCGTCCCGCAGAACTGCGAGCGCCCGGATGGCGTGAGTCAGCAGACACCCGGAGGCCGTTCCTCTAGGAGGGCTATTCTCGGCAAAATCGTCAGTGCTCGGTGCGGCCTAACGGGGTCCAGGGAGGGCACCATAAGTCAAACCAAATTGACTAAACGGTTTAGGTAACAGGGTAACATATTGATATATTGTTTTTTAATGCGGTTACCCTGAGTATGCCTAGCTTTATTGCTTAGAAGGGTATCAATTTGTGTTAAAATTCGGCGCTTTGCCCCATTTATTTGGCATTACTGATTATGATAAAACAGCGTACGTTAAAAAATACTATTCGGGCGACGGGTGTCGGTCTGCACACCGGGGATAAGGTTTATTTGACTTTACGCCCGGCAGAACCGAACACGGGCATTCGGTTTCGTAGAGTGGATTTGGAAGAGCCGATCACGATCAATGCCACGCCTGAAAACGTCGGCGAAACGACTCTGTCGACTACTCTCGTACAAGATAAAATCAAAATATCCACGATAGAACACCTACTATCGGCATTCGCAGGGCTCGGCATCGACAACGCCATCATAGACCTCAGCGCAGCTGAGGTACCCATCATGGACGGCAGCGCAGGCCCCTTCGTCTTCTTATTGCAATCCGCCGGCGTCGAAGAACAAGACAGCCCGAAACAATATATTCGTATCAAGCGGCCGATTCGGGTCGAAGAAGACGATAAATGGGCGGCTTTCGAGCCTTTCAACGGTTTTAAAGTAACGTTTACGATCGATTTCGAACATCCCGCTTTCAAAGATCATTTGAAAACGGCAGTGATGGACTTTTCATCGACCACTTTCGTCAAGGAAGTCAGTCGAGCCAGAACTTTCGGATTTATGAAAGATATCGATATGCTCAGGCAAAATAACTTGGCTTTGGGCGGCAGTCTCGACAATGCCATCGTGGTCGACGACGACAAAATTCTTAATGAAGACGGCCTGCGCTATGCCGATGAATTCGTTAAACACAAAATTCTCGATGCGATCGGAGATCTGTATTTGCTAGGACACAGTCTAATCGGCGAGTTCGTTGGTTATAAATCCGGACACGGATTGAATAACAAGCTGTTACGCGCTTTGCTGAAAGATCGTGATGCTTGGGAAATGGTGACCTTTGATGACGAAAACGATGCGCCGATTTCATTCATGCGTTCCGCCCAGACATTGGTTACGCCGACATAATCGATCGCTTTATAGCACGAAAGACGTCACTCTATAGGGCGTTCAGCTTGATTATAAGACGGCAGCGCGCATTGCTGCCGTCCTTCTCTCCGACCGCATTTTACACCTTTGATCAGCGCGTTTTTCGATCGGACCGGAATAGTTTGCAACCTTGCACGAAAAGCCCTTCTACAGCGATTCATCCACCGGGGATGCTTTACAACACTGAGAATAGGGATCCCCAAATTGAGAGTTGCTGGTTGAATATAATTTTACTCTGATCAAAGTTAATTTTCAGTGTGTCAGAACGGGTGAGTAAAAACTGACCTGATTGCGCCCATTGTTTTTCGAGGCATACATTGCCGCATCCGCATGATTAACCAACTCGTTGGCAGAGGTCGTATCCTGCAGGGAAAGCGAAACGCCAATACTGGCCGAGATTTGTAGGGTATGGTTGCCGAGTTGAAAAGGTTCTGCCAGCCGCTGCTGGATTTTTTCTGCGACGCTTTCGACGTGCCTCGGATCTTGCAAGTTTGCCAATATAACGATAAATTCATCGCCCCCAAGGCGTGCAGCGGTATCGCTTTCCCGAACACAAGAATGAATGCGTTCTGCCGCATGCTTTAACAAACTGTCGCCAACCTCGTGGCCGTATCGGTCATTGATTTCCTTGAAATAATCCAAATCGATAAACAGCAATGCAATCGACGAACCGGCACGGTGGGAATGTTTTACATATTCTTCCAGTCGATTGGTAAAAAGGCTTCGATTGGGCAGTCCGGTTAAGCTATCGTAGTTGGCCTTAGTCCAGTTATCGTGTTCTGAAGCTCTGCGTTCGGTAACGTCGTGCCCTATACAGACCACTGACTCTACATCACCTTCATTGTTGAACACAGGTGTAAACACATAGTCATGCCATACAAGTTTCCCCGAGAAGGGTGTATAGGGCGCTTCTCTGCTAACGGACTCTTTGGAACGGATGACCTGTTCAATTTGTCCGTGTAGTTCTGCCGCAATCGGCAAATCCAGATCGTAATAATTTTTTCCTACCATTTCCTCCATCGAAAGACCGAATAAATCCTTCAGCTGTTTATTCGCATAAATAAACCTGCCCTCAAGATTGAAGCTAAAGATTAGGTCGGGGGCAGACGCCAGTATTGTCTCGAACATGCGGGAGTCGTAATCTTTTTCTGCAGAGTAACTGACCACTGCTTCCGTGATAGCCTGATCAATGGCTTCGTTGAAGCGGACCAGATCGTCAAGGTCTGTTTCTGAATTAAACTTCGTGGAATTGTTTTTCATCCAGAGCCTGATCACACTGGCACGAAGGGCACGATATTCGGCCACTGTGGAATTCAGGCTGAAACCATCCGCTAAACGTTCTGATCCATGCGTCGTTGCTGGTGTTGGGGAATCTTTAGGGATTTCTAGACCCTTTGCCTTTAGGCTTTGATCCTTCTCAGACTGGTAGCGCGCCAGATCAGCGGCAATCGTGAGCAGCATTTCACGGAGGTGATCACGCAACTGATCCTTATTCATGCCTTCCGCGTCAGAAAGGTACTTTGCGGCGAAATCTTCCCATTCCTGCAGAATAATTTCAAGATTTTCAAGGATAAATTTATCAAGGTGCATAGTAGTCTCATTTTCTTATACTACGATTCCAGCAATTCCCAATTTAGAAGCCAACAAGGGTGTGGAGTGTGTTTGGCGAGGGCCAATACCCGGAAAAAACACGGGACAACGAAATCGCATTATAAGAGGAAGGATATTTGAGCACAATCGTATCCAGCAATTCCCAGTTTGAGCATTTTCGCCGATCTTAGGGTGTGGGGTATGCCTGTCGAGGAACGCCGTAAACCCATCCATGGGGGCTTGGCGGCAGCTCGAACGCCAAGGATGGCGTGAATGCAGATTTTGCATGGAGCAAAAATCTGCCCTGCTGCCGACATCCTCGCCAAGCAAACTCCATACCCTTTTGATCCCCAAATTGGGAATTGCTGCAATCGTATCAGCGATTGAGTTGCTCTGATCCTACCTAAGCCAACCCCTCTTCGGGATGTAACGAATCGCCACGCGGCGGACTGTCGTACTCCCAAACGATAAACCCGTCCACAACTCCTTCGGCCGATATCGCCGGTTTCGCATTGAACAACGACAACAAAGTTTTGTTGAGAATCGTCAACGTTTCCGGATCGGATGCGCCGACGAAATGATGCTGCCGGATGGATATCCCTTTTATGTCAACATTTCAATCATAGACTATGATTGAGTCGGTTGAGTGAGGGTATTTCAGCCGGCATCGTTTCGGTCCGGTATTCGATACCGATTCATCTTTTTATTAACAAAAACAATAATTCCGATATATGTGGGGGAAGATGATGCTTATGCAGAAATGGCCATCGATCGATTTGGATGCCTACCGACAAATTGGCGATCCGGATGTCGACCGCTTAGTCGCCGAAGTGTTGCCGGACCAGCAGGGAGAATCGTCCGGCCGGTTCGCTTATAATGCGCTGTTGTTACTTGCCGATAAATTGATGGAAGCGCCGGAATTGGCGGTTATCGAGGATTCGCGGTTGAGCCGCCAGTTGAAATCGATGCCGAAGCCATTGGCAGATTACTACGATCCGATGGAGGTGCCCGATTGGGTCGACTCGGCTAAGCTGTCTATGGGCGCCAAGCTATGGCAGGAGAATACGTTGATCACCCTCATCACATTATATGCCGCTAGTCTGCCGGCGTGTTATTTGATGAAAAACGGTATTCCGGCGCTCTACCAAACCGAAAAGCTGCGCGAGAAAAAATATATATTTCAACGAATCTATGAAACAGGGTTGATGCTGGCCGCGACGATGGATCAGGGCGGTATCAAAATTGTCGAGGATGCCGAATTCGAGGACGATCGATTCCTCCTGGAAGTTTTACAAAAACTGGATAGCGAGGGACAGTGGCAGCGACAGGGACGATGCTGTTGCCGGACGGCCGGAAATTCGAAAACACCGATCGATCCCGCATTAATCCGGGCGGAAATCGAGAAATTACGCGGTAAACCTAAGCGTTATTTATGGGGCAAAGGCTATATTGCCGCCAAAAAAGTCCGTTTTTTACATGCTTCAATGCGTTTCATGCTGACTCAGCCAGGAGCCTGCCGGGCCTGGGGCAATAAAGAGAATCCTCAGTCGTTGGCCGAAACCATGAGTCACCGAAAATCGCCATGGGACACCGAACGATACGGCGTCCCGGTCAATCAAGAGGATTTAGCCTATACCTTGCTGACCTTCGGATTGGTCATCCCGAGGGGGCTTGAAACCTGGGGGTTACCGCTTAGCCTTGAGCAAAAAGAGGCCTTTCTGCATTTATGGCGTTTGATCGGCTACATCATGGGCGTCGATCAGACGTTATTGACCGATAAATGGGATGAGGCGCTAGCTCTTTATGAGACGATACAGCAGAGGCAAGCAGGACCTTCCGATGAGGGAGTCGTTCTGACCGACGCGCTGATGGGCTTTCTTGGCGATTACATGCCTCATCTACCGGGATTAGCGCACCGGCTCTCGGCTGCGATGATCATCAATCAACTAGGGATGGAGCATGCATCCTTCATTTTAGATGAAACGCTAATCAAGGAAACGCGTAAGTTTTGGCGGTGGCCGATATATAAAGTCGCTGCAAAATCTTTTCGCGGCTATTTGATCATGCGAGAGAAGGTATTCAAACGATTCAAGTATCTTGGCGGTTTGACCGTTAACCGTATGCATGAGGCCAGCGAGTTATTGATCGACAGTTGGCAGGACGGTTATAGTCGAAAGCCGTTTTTCGTGCCGGCCGATGCTTCGACATGGGTGCGCGCTCCGGGAATCGATGAAGACTTTTTAAGTCTATTGCGGCAATGGCGACGTAAATTATTCGCGAATATCGGTATTGGTTTATTGTTCTTGATCATTGCGATGTTTGGACTGATGGCGTCGGTGCCGATCGGTTTGGTTTCGGGATGGGCGGCATTTAAAGCGACCTTGATCGTTGCAGTATCGTCATGGGGTATTTCGCTAGCATGGATGCAGTTCAGACTGCCGGTCGTATTCAAGATGAGGCCGGATAACGAGGATTTTTTTAGCGCCTATCGGTAACAATAGAACACGGCTAATTCGGATCCGACAGATGTTCCTTAGGAACGAGCATGAAATAACTTAGACAACTGTTTTGGAAGGGGGGTTGGTGGCTCGATTGACCTCTAGCAGGACGGGGTTTGCAACCCCGTCCTAAACGTTTTGACTTTGGCCGAAGTTAGCAGAAATGTTTAGATCAAACCGAAACGTTGGGGACGGGTTAAATAACCCGTCCCGCAGAAGTGGCTACGACTGGCCACTGCTCGGACAATTGGCTGTATTCCTAAGTGGTTAAAAAATCCGATATGTTACCAATTAGCGTCATCAGTGTTTCTTTGTCTTTTTATTCGTAATCGTTTAGCCCCCCATCACTAAAAAAGTAGCATCTCCCGTTAAAACATGAAAAGCTATAGGACATGACGTTGAGCGACCGAGACCTTAGCCAAATGGACACGGACTATCTGGATGATTTGCCGGAGGGTGAGTTGCGTCCATTGAGTAAGCAACTGTTGGCGGATCTCAAAGAAGCCCGAGAACGACTCAAACAATCCCCGGATACGAGTTCGCGTCCGCCGTCATCCCGGGAGCCTTGGCAATCGAATCAATCCAGCGCCGAACCGTCGGAAGAAGCGCCGGCAACGGACGACTTGTCGGCACTGGATTCGTCTGAGTCTTCGTCAGATGACTTACCTAGCCAGGACTCGGCAACACCTCCGGCGGCGACCGGTNATAGCGNAAAGCCTAAAAAAGCCGGGCGCCAAGTCGGTANCCCAGGCTATAGCCGCAACCTGACCTTACCGGTGACACGGACAATTGAGCATCGCCCGGATTGCTGCGCCGCGTGTAGGCAATCGTTTGCCGACAACACCGACTACCGACCCTGGAACGCCCGGTTCGAACTGGAGCTTGAAATCGGCAACGCCGAATCGCCGAAATTACAAATCGAACATAGCCGACATGACTACTTCTCGGCGACCTGTCCCTGCGGTCATCAANCCCNNGCCGAGCCCGGGCGAGGCGCCGACGAAGATGGCTGGAGCGTAGCCCTGAGCGAATGGCATCTGTGCGGCCCTCGGTTGGTTAGCTTTTTGGTTTATCTCTCATTGTCCCTACGGGCATCGCGCAGCAGAATCCAAGCCTATTTGCGCGATTGGCTGGGGATCGACCTCAGCACCAGCACCATCAATCAATGCATTCATGAAGCGGGACGTGCCGTTGCGCCGGTCGTCGACGAGCAGTTGATCGCGGAACTCAAGGCCGCCGGCCTCTTACATATCGATGAAACACCCTGGAAAGAAGCCGGGCAGTTATTTTGGCTCTGGGTCTTTGTCAGCGCACAGACGGTGATTTATCAAGTGGGCAAACGCCATCGTCTCGTCGTGAACCAGCTCTTAGGGGAAGCGTTTTGCGGCTTACTGATGACCGACGGCTACAGCGTCTATCGCATCTTTCCTAGGCGCTTGCGCTGTTGGGCGCACTTGGTGCGCAAGGCCCGAGCACTGTATCAGTGCTTGGATAGCGAAGGACAAGCTTTCGGCGAAGCCTTGTTATTGGCCATGATCCTGTTGATGCGCAACATCCACCGACTCCGCGAATCGCCGCCGGATGCCGAATCCTTATGGGCGCAGAATCAACAGTTGCTGACCTTGCTGCGCTCGCTCTGCGAGACGCACCGAGACATCGCGCATGTTGACAGCCGACAATTAGCCGGCGAATTTCTCAACGATTGGGAGGCCATCGTGCGCGTGGTCGAAACGCCGGCGCATCCATTGACCAACAACGTGGCGGAACGCAGTTTGCGGCACTGGGTATTGCTGCGCAAAATCACCTTCGGTTCGCGGACGGCACAAGGCAGTCGCGTGGTTGCCTTGCTGGCGAGCGTGATTGATACCGCGCGTTTGAGAGACCTGAATCCTTGGGAGTTTATTGCTCAAACACTGGCCGAACGCCGTAAAAACCAACCCGTCCCTCGTTTGCCTATGCCGGTTTTGGCGTGATAGGAACAGGGGGGGGCTAAACGATTACTTTTATTCAGTGGAGTAATTGTTGCAAATGCCTGTTCACAAACCGGTTTGGAGCCAGTTGCCCAAATTGGCCGCTAAATTAGCCGCCTTTGAGCAAGCACCCGTTGCTAATTTATGGGTCGACGCCTCAGGGGCTATCGGCTATGCCAATGAGCGCTTTTTACAGACTTTCGGTTACGCCGATGACGAATTGAGCGGTATGTCATTGGATCGTTTAATTCCGTCGCTCGATGTTGATAAATGGCGGGAAGAGTGGTGGCCGCTTATCGAAAATGATCGCTATCTTCCAATTTTTCCTTTGTCTTGGCGGCATAGCAAAGGAATCCGTATGGAATATACCGCGTCGGTGTCATGCGTCGAAGTTTCCGGATTGAGTTTTGTGGCATTTCATCTGTGGCCCAAATACTTAGAGCAAAGCAATAACGCTACATTAGCACAAAGCGATGTGTTAAGTGTTTTGCAATGTTTGGGGGAAAGTGTTTGCTTGCTGGATGATTTGGGCGTGATTCGTTTTGCCAATCCGGCGTTATGTAAGTTGGTCGGCGGTGCAGAGGCGGATCTGGTTGATGTTCCTCTTCTTGAAATCATATCGCCGGCAAAGTCGCATTTAACCAGGGTTTGGGATGTGTTAAGAAAGAAAAGGTCCGAAACCGAATGCGAATTTGAAAATCTAGCCGGAAAGTCGCTGCATGTGCGTATGACATCGGCACCCTTGCAAGCTCACGGGCAAGGTTTAGCTAGATATTTGGTCAGTTTTGTCGACATAACCGAGCAAATCAAAATAGCGCGTCAGTTGGAGGCTCAAAATGCCAGCTACGAGCGATTGGCGTCCAATGTACCTGGATTCATTTATAAATTTAGGATGACGCCGGAGGGTGTTTTTTCATTTCCTTATGCAAGCCGAGGCTGTAAGGAAATATTCGGCGTCGAGCCTGCCGCTGTCGCCAATGACGCTACGCCCATTGTACACACGATACATCCGGACGATCTGCCCGGATTTCAAAGTAGCGTTCTGGATTCCGCGATTCATTTATCTCCTTGGAATTTCGAAGCACGCCAGATGACGGCCAACGGCGAATGGAAATGGTTTCATGCCGCTTCCAGGCCGCATTTACAGGATAACGGCGATATTATTTGGGAAGGCTTGGTCATGGATGTGACTGCCCGCAAGCGATCCGAGGAAGAATTGGCCAAGGCTAAATTGGCTGCGGAAGTCTCGGCAAAAGCGAAAGCCGAATTTTTGGCCAATATGAGCCATGAAATCCGGACGCCGCTGAATGCGATCATCGGTCTAAATCGTCTGGTGCTTAAGTCGGAACTGAATGATGTGCAGCGGGATTATTTGCACAAAGTTCAGCTATCTTCGGAAAATCTGCTCGGCATTATTAATAATATTTTGGACTTTTCTAAAATCGAGTCGGGTAAGCTCGATGTCGAGCATGTCGAATTCAATTTGGATGCGGTATTGGAAAATATCGGCTCGATGTTAGAACCGGTCGCGGCTGAGAAACATTTGGATTTGTTGATCGACCGCGGGCTGGGGGTGCCATTATGCATGATCGGCGATTCGTTACGCTTGATTCAAGTGCTGACCAATTTGTGCAGCAATGCCATAAAGTTTACCGAACAAGGCGAAGTCGTTATTTCGGTCAAAACCGAAGGAGACGATCAATTGCGCTTTAGCGTCAGGGATACCGGAATCGGCTTGTCCGAAAAGCAAAAAAGCCGGATTTTCGAATCATTTACGCAAGCCGATAGTTCGACGACACGCCATTTCGGCGGGACAGGCTTAGGTTTGACGATCAGTAAACACTTGGTCGAAATGATGGGCGGAGAACTCGGTGTCGTCAGTGCCGAAGGCGCCGGAAGCGAGTTTTATTTTACACTGCCGTTGAATGTCGTTCCCGATAGTCAGTCAGTCGATCATATGCCGGCCGAATTGGAAGGTTGGCATGTATTGTTGATCTGCGAAAATGAAACAGCATGCGGGATATTCGAAACGATGCTGCGCGATTTGCGCTTTAATGTGACTCTGTGTTCTCTCGGAAAAATGAAATTACAGGACATATTGCGGGAACACCAAGATTCCGAGCAGTCCACGCTGGAATTGGTTTTGCTGGATTGGAAAATGAGTGACGCCGATAAGGCGGATATTCTTAAAGCTTTGGAAACGAGTGCGTTCGGGAAAAAGACACCGATCATCATCAATGTTTCGTCGCTCGAAGCCGAGAGTATCAAGAAAGTATCGGGACAATTCGCCAATATTACGCTGATGAATAAGCCGAGTACGCCGTCTTGTCTGATGGATGCGATCTTAAATGCTTGCGGTAAGGAGGCATTGATTGAAAACCTTAAAAACCGTCACGATACGGCAAACGCACTATTTTTCGAAGCAGCGGTACGAGGGATTCGAGTATTGATTGTCGAAGACAACGAAATCAATCAGGAGGTTGTGCGCAAAACTTTGGAAAGCGCCGGTGTTGTCGTTGATATTGTCAACAATGGATTGGAAGCGGTAAACCTGCTTCGGCAAACTGCCGACGAGCCGATATATAATGCCGTGCTGATGGATTTGCAGATGCCGGAAATGGACGGTTATGAAGCGACGACGATTCTGCGTAAGGATTCGCGTTTCGATAAGTTGCCCATTATAGCGATGACGGCGCATACGATTGAATCGGACCGGCAACAATGTTTGGCGACCGGTATGCAAGATCACATCGGTAAGCCGATCGATCCCGAACAATTATTTTCAAAATTGGCCCGATGGACAGTATTGAGCGGGGATCATGAGTCCCCCGTATTGCCTGAAAACCAGGCGCCGACAATGGAGTCGAGTCAATGCTTGCCTGCACTGGCTTCTCTTGAGACCGTTAATGTCCAATCTGCCTTGCGTTTATTGCAGGACGACGAGTCTCTATTACTCAAACTCTTGCTTAAATTCGCAGACGAACAGGGTAGCGCAGCGGATTCGATCGCGGGGATGTTAGTCGAAGAAAAACCGGAAAATGCAGCCGATAAAGCGCATCTTATTAAAGGCGTTGCCGGCAATCTCCATATTTTGAAAGTCTTCGAGACCGCCGCTCAATTAGAATCTGAGTTGCGGCAGTCGGACGCGTCGATGGTTGCTGAAGCACTCTCTAATTTTGCTTACGAAATGAATCGATTTGTCGAGGAAATGGACGGTTGGCGACAGCTAAGCGCTACTCCAGGTCTCGTCGAAGAGTCACGGAATTGTTCGGAAATGACAACCGAGGTTGTCAATGAAACCGTGACATTGTGCGGGCGTTTGATCGATTTTCTGGAAGCGAATAATTGGCAGGCAGAAGATTGTTTAGAGGAGCTGGAGCTCCGGATGGGCGGCGGATATGCTCAAGAATTGGCAATAATAAAAAATTATTTGATGGATCTTGAATTTGCCGTGGCTGCCGATTGCGTTAAAGAATTGAGGGACCGTTTACGTACGTCGATTTAAGTTTAACGCTAATGACGCATTCACAATCCTGAGCAGCCGAATCCTAAAAGGTTATGTTCGCGCTAATGGTTGAAAGGAGGGTACGGTTGCTCGATTGACAGGTGTCGGCGGCAGGGAAAGCCGCCGTCAAGCCTACATGGATGTATTTACGGCGTCCTGTCAAGCGAGTAATCGTACCCTCTTCCACGCTCAGTGTTTTGGAAAGCAATCATAGACTATTTCCTAAATGGTTTATTTAGTAGCAAAGAGAAACGTTACAACTGCTAACGCGAACATAGTCTCCTAAAAAGGTATAACACCATGACCGAGCCCGATACCATGCAAACGATACTGATTATCGACGATGCCAAGGAAAATATCGTCGTACTTTCAAGGCTATTGAAATCGCAAGCCAATATTATTTTTGCCCTAAGCGGAGAAGAAGGCTTGAAAATAGCAGGCACGCGTTTGCCCGATTTGATTTTGCTGGATATTTCGATGCCGGGACTCAACGGTTTCGAAGTATTGGAGCATTTAAAGCAATCCCAGACCACAGCGGATATTCCGATTATCTTTATTACAGGCATACCCGATGCCGAAACCGAGGAAAAAGGTTTGAATCTCGGTGCTGTCGATTACATTACCAAGCCCTTTGCTTCGGCCGTAGTCAAGGCAAGGGTAAGGCATCAATTAAAATTGCAACGATTGACGACGGCATTGAAAGAAGCCAATACCCGCTTGACGCAATTAGCAATGAGCGACCCGCTAACCGGCGCATATAATCGGCGTTATTTTTTGGACGCGCTCAAGAAAGAGCTCGAACGCGTGCAAAGATATCGGCATCCCAGCATTTTGATGGTATTCGACATAGATTGTTTCAAAAGCATTAATGATAACCATGGGCACGATATCGGCGATAAAGTGATCATAGAAATGGTTAAAGTCAGTACGACAATGCTTCGGAAAAACGATATTTTCAGCCGATTCGGCGGGGAGGAGTTTACGATCTTGTTGCCGGAAACTCCATTGGCCGAAGCCGCGCAAATCGCGAACCGCTTATGCCTGCAAATTGCCCGCACAACAATCGAATCCGGCAATAAAGCCCTTTCGTTTACGGTTAGTTGCGGCGTGACTCAATTGCGCGATGACGATAAGTCTCCGGATTCGATAATGAAAAGAGCCGATGTCGCGCTCTATCAAGCCAAACAGAGCGGGCGCAACCAAGTGGTCATTGCCGATGCGACAGAGCCTTCGGTATCGAATTGATCGTTTAAGCGCTACGTTATATGGATATGGCTAATGGGTGCGCTTTCATCGGCTTCCAATTGAGAGCCTTGGAGTATGTGTTTATAATCCAAGTCCGGTAAACATCATAATAATAAGAACAAAGGGGGATAAAATGAGTTTACGGGTTGGCATTGTCGGTCTCGGTCGAATCGGTCGCGGCATGTTGCGGGCAAATTACGCCGAACTAGCCTCCGGGCGTTTCGATATCCAAGTCATGTGCGACGTGATGTCGGTGGATCAGGTCGCTTATTTATTGTCGCACGATAGTACTTACGGCAATCCTCCCTTCAGCCTCGATTGCGACGGCAATAACTTAATCGTGGCCGGTAAGACGATACATTACCAACGAGTCGATAGGCGCCGTGCTTCGCCGGAGGAAGACAGCTTCGGGCATCTGCGTAAGTACGAACTCGATGTATTATTCGATGCGACCGGTACCGCCACTATCGAAGATTTGCGCTCGATCATCAAGCATAAAGTCGCAAAAAAAGTCGTTTGTACCACCAATATATCCGGTTGTGATTTGAGTATGGTCTATGGCGTCAACGACAATCAATACGACCCGGCTCGGCATCATGTCATTTCGGCGAGTACTTGTACCGGCAATGCGTTAGTACCGTTGTTTTCGATTTTGGAAAAACATATCGGCATCGATTACGCGAGAATCATTACGATTCATCCCGCTCTATCCGATCAGCGTGTGCTCGACGGTTATCATGCGACTTCTCATCTCGGTAGATCCAGTGCGGTGTCGATTTTGCCGACCAAAACCAATGTCGCCCATTCGGCTGCGTTGGTGCTACCGGCACTCCAGGGTAAGCTCGAGTCGATTTCGTATCGAATTCCCACCGCAATCGTTTCGGTTATCGATCTGACCGCCAATTTATCGAGGGATACGTCGCGCGAAGAGTGCATGGAGTTGTTCGAACATCATGCCCGGACCGATATGGCAGGGATAATTCATTGTGACTACGGAGCCTGGGGTCATGAAAAAGCCAGTATCGATTATCTAGGGCTACCGTATTCGGCGGTTTTGGTAATGAACCATTTGTCGCTGAATAGCGCTCGGCACTTGGGGCTTTCGTTGATGCACGATAATGAATTGGCCTATTGTTCGCGCGTGATTGACGTATTAGGCGTGTTGAGTCGCGGCGGGCTTTGATCCTAAAAAGAGCAGTTTGAGGCCTCACCAAGCCGGTGAAAGTGTTGTAGACCCTTCATGCTTCGACTTAGCTCAGCACGAACGGTCTACAACACATGTCAACAGCTCTTTTAAGGTTGATAGATGACGACCGAAGAAAGCCATGACCTAAAGCGCGATTAGATTGGATTGATCTTAAGAGTCGGGGTATAGTCAAATTTTGATCGACTGATGTAATTGATTAACCAAGTAATTTAAAGAGGTTATTATGGGCTTACTACAAGAATTAAATAAATTTGCCGAGGGTTTGGAGCAATTAAGGGACGAGGTTAAGGTTCAACTCCATTTGGCAAGCTTGGAATCCAAGCAGGAATGGGATCGGGCCGAAAAGCAAAGAGATCATTTTTTAGCCGAGCTGAACAAAATTAGCAAGGAAGCCAGCGGGAGTAAGGAAGGATTGATCGAAAAGGCGGAAGTGATCGGCGAAGAATTGAAATCTACTTACCAGCGTATTAAAGATAGATTATCGGAGTAGGCTATTGGGTTGAGGCGCCGGATCGTTGCTTGGCGCGTACTCCGGCTAGCAACAAATTTACTTTCCTGTTACAAAGCAACAGGGCAGACTGAATTGGGCGAAAAACTGACCTGCGCCGGCGGGAGAGCCCAATTCCAGGAATAGCGATTCGAGTTTTAGATTTCCTACTTGTCCTAATGCGGAACCGGTCAGTAAGGTACGAAAATCATTGCCACCCATCAATTGATGGGTGAGCGTCAAATACAGCCTCGATAATTGTTTGTCCCGAACTACGGTATCAAGCATTTTCGGGCCGGCAATCAGATAAATACTTTTGAGCCCAAGGCTTGCCAATATATTGAGTAAAGGCGTGCCTTCGACCATCCTGTCGGTGCCGGCCGATAACACTGGAAATCCTTGTGCTTGCCAAAAGCGAATGCGTTCGGGCGATGCATTTCTTCCGGTGGCGATATAAACTGTTTGTTTTGTTTCCAGCAGACTGCTATGGATGGGAAAGTTCAAGCTGGCGCTAGCAATAACGATTGCAGGTTGCTCGGGTAAACCGTTGATGCGTCGCCATTCGAGCAGATCTTTGTCCGTGACCTGCAAAATATTGCCTAATCGTTTTTCGCCCAATGCGCGCATGTAGCCGCCATGTGTTATCAGACAGTCGGCTTGTGCATGCAACTCCATGAATAAACTGAAATCGGAATCCGTCGTTAAATGCTTCGGTATAAAAGAAAGGCCTTTATCAATATCTTCAAGAGCGATACGCCCGTCTAAGCTGGAAAGAAAGTTAGCATAGACGAAGGGTAATCCCGGACGGCCTAATTCATGAGCTCTATGCGCTAAATACAAGCCATTGATGGCTATTTCCTGGGATGGGACGGGATAAAGACGTAAGAGTTTTTTTGTTGAGTCGGCTCGAGTCATGATTCACCGTAATACTTCTTAATCGCAAGTTAAGGCTGTCGCTTATCCCTTACAGCCTACACCTGGCGCTTAATCCTATAAACAAGGAAAACAGAAAATGGCCAAAAACATTAAGCAAAAACCGTCGCCGGAAACTCAAGCGGAGGCGCTGAAAATCGCCAAGGCAACACAGCGTCCGGCACAAACCAAAGAACAAACCAAACTGATCGCCCAGGGTATTGAAAAAGGTATCGATCTTTATAAAAAGCAGCAAAAGGAAAAGGCGAGAGAGTTGAGCCGGAAGCTCAAGAAAGTTTCCGATCAACAATCGGATTCTTCCGGGTCTGAAAATCAGACTACTGTTGAACGTATCGTTTATCGGCAACATTGGTTGCCTTGGTTATTATTGGTTCTGAGCTGGTTGGGGTGGGGATTTTATTTTTTTGGTTTCCAACAGTAGGCGAGCGCTCTTGCTATAAATTGTTACCTGATTAGCAAGTTTCTTCAGCTAAAGCCCAAAAACCAGCATATCCCTAGCAGGCACTGCCATTAAGTTAAGGACTTTTCCGTTCGCCCTGAGCTTGTCGAAGGGTGAACGGAAAAGTCCGAGTCGATAAGTTAAGCCGTCCATGGTTCGACAGGCTCACCACGAACGGCTTAACTTAATGGCATTGATCCCTAGCAGGACGGGGTTTGAAACCCCGTCCTAAACGTTTTGACTTTGGCCGAAGTCAGCCGAAATGTTTAGGGCAAACCGAAACGTTGGGGACGGGTTAAATAACCCGTCCCGCAGAAGTGGCTACGACTGGCCACTGCTCGGACAATTGGCTTCAGCAAGCTGAATCATCTTGCTAATCAGGAATTGTTGTAATTATTCAGCATAAGTCATGCCTGACACCAACCTACCGCATGCGCTGAATAGTTACGAATTGTTAAGGTCTGTTTTTCAAGCTTCCACGGTCCTCCGCTTGTCATAATACGCAAATCCCACGCCTTTTATCCTAAATTCGGCAATCACCCCACGCAAATCACGAAATACACAAAAGTAACCTTGCGGTTACATACTCCCATCTGATCGTAAAAGCGTCTCATTGTCGCCGAACACGAGTTACCGACCTCTTAACAAAGCTCATAGTTACAGGGCTTTATTTATCGCGAAATCCTTAGAAACAAGCACTGCCAAAAAGTTTCTCGCTTTACTGCTGCGTATGCGAAAGGCTATAAAAGTATCGAATCGATAGGTAACTTATACATCATATATATTGTATAAGTTACATTGTTGTGCCATAGTGACCCTGCCTCGCGACTTTCATAAATCGAATATCCGGTTAATAACCACTTTTTCATTCGATTGTCGGATGTTTCGGTTAATGGAAGTCGCAGGCTTCGATATCGGGGATTTTAGAAGGCGAATTCTTGCTTTCCGATTGTGATATCTACCAATGTGTCGAAGACTGAAAATTAACAACTGCTAATACTTAGGCTTAGCGGCTTATTCCTTATTTGTTAATGCAAAGCAACAAGTCTTCGGTAACTTTTTAACTCAATGAGGCAATCGATATGTATAAAACAATAGCAGTCTCTATGTTTGCCGGATTGATGGCAATTTCCATGCTTGCTGGAGCCGAGACGGGGTCTGTTCATTCGATCACACTGAAAGCGGTGGCTCTGGACTCCGGTCAATTAGCCTATCAAATGGTCAAGCACAAGATTAAAAGCCCTTCCGGTAAAGTCGAAGACATCACGAAACGTTACAGTCAGGAGGCATCGATACCGGGGCCGGCTATCGTCATGACCGAAGGCGATAAAGCGGAAGTTACCTTGGAACACGGCATCAAGGGCTCTAACGATCCGGTTAGTATTCACGTTCATGGCGTACATTACAAAATCGATAGTGACGGAACCATGAAAATACTCAATCACGTCAATGACCAAGCCGCCTTTCCCGGCAAACCTTACACCTATAAATGGACGGCTGCAGCCGGCACCGCCGGTGCTTGGCCTTATCATGATCATACTTTCGGCAATCCCATGCTAGGTGCCGAGGATAAAGGTTTATACGGAACTTTGATTATCAATCCGAAAAGCGGCAAGGTACCGGCTCTGATCGACGGCAAAGTCCAAAACGTGGCTATAAAAGACATTAAGCGGGAATTTATTTTGTGGATGAATGAAACCACGTTCTGGGGCATGGAAGTCAATAATATCGTGAATCGTCAGGTACCGCTTTGGACTAACCCCACTCTTGGCGCTCGTGAGAACGATCTGGTTCGTTTTCACGTCATCGGTATCGGCACAGGTTTTCATACCTTTCATCTTCATGCCCATCGCTGGATTCAACCCGGCACGACACATATCGTCGATACCTTCAATATCGGGCCGATTCAACGCGAATCGTTCGTAGTCAAGGCCGGCGAAGGCGTCGGTCCGGGCATGTGGCATTATCACTGCCATGTATTACAACACATGCAGAGCGGCATGATGGGAGCATTCAAAGTATTCGAATCGGCTCCAAATTAATCCGTAAAACAAATACAAAAATTGGAAGGTGAATATCATGAAGAGCTACAAAAAAACTTATTTAGCAACGATGGTTGCCGGTATTATCCTGAGTTGGAATGTACAGGCGGCTAAAGCCGATTTGGATGATGCTGTCCTAAGTACGCCGGGGTTGATGCCATCGGCAACCTTGGAGATGACCGACGAGCCCGGTTTGTGGTTTAAAGATCCGGTCGACGGTGATGCCTTAGTGGTGTTAAAGCCGGGGCAAGCGGTTCAAATAAAAATGGGCGATACCCGAACGGAACACACCATAACCAGTTTGCTTTGGCCGGCGGGAGCGAAGGATTTTCCGATCGATCAAGACCAACCGTCTAACGTGAGTATTACTAAAGCTTTGGACACACCGGGGCTTTATGTCTTTACCTGTAAAGTTCATCCGTATATGTTCGGCGCCGTCGTGGTCGACGACCCGGCAACCGAAGGTCTCGATATCGGTTCCGAACTGACATTGGTAACGGGCGTAACAGTCCCGGCCGATAGCGATATTGCCAAGCGTTTGCTGCGTACCTTTTTCGTGGTCACTACGCCGGACTTATGGCGCGATTACCGGGAGCCGGAATGGAAAGTGAGTCTTCCGGATATACCCTTGAATATCAAAGGCCAAACCATCAGTCTCAGCGCGTTGAGTTTGTCCATGCCTAATAAGTTGTTCAACCCTAAAACGCCCGGAGTCGGCGAGGTTTGGGTGAATACCCAATTCGAAATGATCGAAGGGAAAACGAAACCCGGTTCGGCGACGCGTATCGACGCGGCTAACTGGAAATTAGTCAACAAAGTCAAAGGGGTAGAGCAAGACTTGAATCACCCGCATAATATGTGGCCCGATCAGCGCTATCAATATATTTATCAGACGCAATGGTTCGATAAAAGACTGATGACCTTCGAGCGCGAAAGCGGTAAAGTGACCAGTAACGTCGAAGTCGGTGAATCGCCATCGCATGTCTTGACACGTCCCGGCGATGATAATCTGTATGTCGCGATCAACAATAGCGAACATGTCGTTAAAATGAAAGGCGGTAGCCGCCCCGCGGCAATCAAAAGCATCAGCACCGGGAAAAATAGCGGACCTCATGGGCATTTTATTACCGATGACGGAAAATATATGGTGACCCCGAATGCCTTGGCAAGTAGCGTGTCGGTCGTCGATCTCGACACCGAAAAAAATACCATGATTCCGACCGGAGGCGTCATTCCGATAGCGGTGTGGGGAACGCCTGACGGTCAACGTGCCTACGTCGCCAATCTGTTGGGCACGCCGCCGCTGTTAAGCAGTTTGACGGTCATCGATATTCCGGGCAAGAAGAAATTGTCCGACATCGACCTGGCCGCCGATTACGATCCGATATCGGGAAAAATCAGCGGCGAGGCATACGGGTTGTTGCCGATACAAACGCCGGTTAGTCCTGACGGTAAGTATGTAGTGACAGCGAATACCTTGAGCATGAGCATCACGATTGTCGATACCGCAACCAATAAAGTCGTCAAAAGCTTGCCTTGCGAGGCGGGATGTCATGGCGTTCATTTCGGCATGAAAAAAGGCGGCGGGTACTATGCTTATGTGGCCAGCAAGTTCGCTAATAATCTGTTGGTTGTGGATATGGATAAGCTTGAGGTGGCCGGCAGTATTTTATTGGCCGATGACAAAGATAGCAGCATAAAAGCCCATAACGGCATGGGCGGGCAGGGCGTGTTGCCGTTGCCGTTGGTTGAACACGGCTATTTGGCGCAAACCTTGAAATTAAGCGGAAAAAAAGAGTTGAGTCCGCAAGTGGAAGGCTGGTTGAAGCAATTGACCAAGGAACAAAAAGGGATTTGATAAAACGATTGGCCGGGAAAGTAATTTTCCCGGCAGCATTATGTATTGATTAAGACTCTAAATATCTTCTGGGCTAGTCAAATGCCCGTCAAAGGACGCTATGAATACTGACCCACCCGCGCTTTTGGGCGTGCGGTACATGACGAAAATCCTGGCGTAAAGTCAAGAGCGTCCGGTCAAGTGCTCAGGCGCGAAATCGTCGACCGCGATCGCTTTCATTTTCACGCTCTTTCCCAAGCTCCAGCTTGGGAAAGACACACCGGAAGCTCCAGCTTCTTGAGACCGACACAACCTCCGCGCATTCTCAATCACCCCCGACTCGCTCGCTCGTTCAATCTTTCTTGATTATCGGGAAGCTAGAGCTTCCTGAACAGGTTACCCAAGCTGGAGCTTGGGTAACAGCATATTTTAGTTTTTGCGACTACGACTAACCCCAGCTTGGACACTTGGCTTCGGCAAGCTGAAGCATCTTGCTAATCAGGTGAAGTTAAGTACCACCGCTCAATTGATCAGGCGCGAAATCGTCGACCGCGATCGCTTTCAGTTTGGCTTGCTCGGCTTTTTCGAGTAATGCATATTCGTCCTTGTCGATCAATTCCGATGCCAAAGCCTGCTGCAGTAGGGATGACGGCATTCCTTTGGGCAACGCTCCTTGTTTTTGCGCGGCGCGGATTTTTGCCTCGGCCGGTGCGGCCTCGAGTACTGCCTTGAAGGCCGTCTCGATGCGGCCGGTAGGATCGTCCGGGTCGGTGTTGATATAAATACCGTCGGTTAAACGTTCGCGCGCAGGGTTGTCGCTCAACAGCAGTTTTGCGAGAGGGCCTGTCAAGGTATCGCGCGGCGGCGCGCAGGGACTTCCGAGCGGATACAACAGGGCACGCAGCAAGCCGGCCGAAAGTGCCGCCGGCAGTAGCCGAAGTGCTTCCGATAACGATTGTTGGGCATGATACAGGCTGTCTTGGCAGGCCCAATGCAACAGCGGCAGGTCGTCCGAGGGCGCGCCTTGATTGTCGAAATGTTTGAGTACGCAGGAACACAAGTATAAGTGGCTCAGCACGTCGGCCAGCCGCCCGGAAATGCGTTCCTTGCGTTTGAGTCGGCCGCCCAGCGTCAGCAGCGCGACATCGGCGGCCAGCGCAAAGCCTGTGCTAAGCCGCGTCAATTGCCGGTAATAACGCTTCGTATGCCGGTTACCGGGCGCGGCGGTCAGTCGCGAACCGCCAACGCCGAACCAGAGCCCTCTAAGGATGTTCCTTAGAAAAAAACGGATATGCCGCCACACTACCGAGTCGAATTCACGCAAGGCTTGGGCCGTATCGGTTCGATTCAATGATTGTATTTCTTGCTGCACGAAGGGATGGCAGCGCACCGAACCTTGGCCGAAAATCATCATTGTGCGAGTTAGAATGTTCGCGCCCTCGACCGTGATGCCGACCGGGACGACTTGATACAAACGGCCAATTGCGTTGGAAGGCCCCAGACAAATGCCCGAACCGCCTTGAATATCCATGCCGTCGTTGACGATCCGCCGCATGCCTTCGGTGAGTTGGTATTTCAATATCGCCGAGATCACCGCCGGTTTTTCGCCGGCATCGAGCGCCGCGCAGGTTACTTGGCGAGCGGCGTCCATCAGATAGGCGCTGCCGGCCATGCGCGCCAGCACCTCTTCAATGCCTTCGAAGGCTCCGATCGGCAGATTGAACTGGTGCCTGATCCGCGCATAGGCGCCGGTGTTGCGGCAGATGAATTTGGCCGCGCCGACGCTCAGCGCCGGCAGCGAAATCGCGCGGCCGGTGGCGAGGCATTGCATCAACATTTTCCAGCCTTGACCGGCTTGTGCCGCGCCGCCGATGATCCAGTCGAGCGGAATGAAAACATCCTTGCCCCAGTTAGGGCCGTTCTGGAAGGCCGAATCGAGCGGAAAGTGGCGGCGGCCGATCGAAATACCCGGCGTATCGGTCGGAATTAGCGCGACGGTAATGCCGATGTCTTCGGTTTCGCCCAACAGCCGGTCGGGATCGTAAAGCTTGAACGCCAATCCCAGAACCGTGGCGACCGGGCCTAGCGTAATATAACGCTTCTCCCAATTGAGCCGTATGCCCAAAACTTGTTCATTGCCTTCGAACGCGCCGTAACAGACGATGCCGGTATCGGGCATCGCGCCGGCATCGCTGCCGGCCAGCGGGCCGGTTAGCGCGAATGCCGGTATTTCGAGGCCGTCGGCTAAACGCGGCAGATAATGATTCTTTTGCTGTTCGGTGCCGTAGGCCAGCAATAATTTGGCCGGTCCCAATGAATTCGGGACCATGACCGTGACTGCGGCGGTCGTGCTGCGGCTGGCGAGTTTCATGACGATTTGCGAATGCGCGAAATCGGAAAACTCCAGACCGCCGTAGCGTTTCGGTATGATGATGCCGCAAAATTTATGTTGTTTGATATAGTCCCAGACTTCCTTCGGTAAGTCTCGGCGCTTGAAGGTGATGTCCCAGTCGTCGAGCATCGCGCACAGGGTTTCCACAGTTCCGTCGATAAAGGCGCGTTCCTCGTCGCTCAGACGCGCCGCAGGCAGCGCCGCGATTTTGGCCCAGTCCGGCCGGCCCGTGAACAGTTCGGCGTCCCACCAGGTATTGCCTGCTTCGAGCGCTTCGCGTTCGGTTTGCGACATCGGCGGCAGATTGCGGCGCATGACCTTGAACAGCGGCCGGGTCAGTAGACTGCGGCGTATCGGAGCATAGGCAACGAGTCCGGCTAGGATAAGCCCGCTCGATACGGCGATAATGAATTCGGTCATGGCTTAATTCCTGTTGCTGTGTCAGTTCGTAGGTTTGGGTTCTTTATCTAATTTTTCGATATGCAAAACTCCGTTCTGGCAATGCCGGTTCCGGAGAGGGTGCGGTTGCTCGATCGACAGCCGCCGTCGAGCCTACATGGACGTATTCACGGCGTCCTGTCGGGCGAGTGACCGCACCCTCCGTCACCAGACTACTTTCATTTGCCGGGGCGATGGCCAGGCCTTCATGAACGTTACGTTGCTCGATTGCCCCGTCAGTTTCTCAACGGCTTGCCGGTTTTTAGCATGTGTTCGAGCCTTGCTGCAGTGCCGGGTTGCTTGACCAGGTGCAAAAAGGCTTGTCGTTCCAGGTTCAATATGTCTTGTTCGCTAAGCGGATCGAGGGAGTCGGTGTCTCCGCCGCTCAATACGAAAGCCAGTTGGCCGGCGATTTCCCGGTCGTAGGCGGTTGCTTTGCCCGAGAGCGCTAAGTTGCGCACGGCTATGTCAAGCGCCGCGCGGGCCGAAGCGCCCGGTAAATAATAAACATAAGGTTCCGGCGGTCGGTAGTCGGCGATCATTGTCAGGACGCGCGCTTTTGCGTCGGCCAGCAGACGGTCCTTGTTCATTGTGATGCCGTCGTGTTCGGATAAATAGAGTAATTCCTTCGCCAGCAAGGCCGATTTGGACGTTTTGGCGAGCGCGATGGTCTCGAAGGCTTGCGAAATCGCCGGCATCGGTCCGCTCGGGCGGTTAGGCAAGCTAAGCCATCGGCGCAATAATTCCTTACAGCCGCCCCAGCCCGGCACCAGACCGACTCCGGTTTCGACGAGGCCGGTATACAGTTCGGCATGGGCTTGCACCGCATCGCAATGCAGCAGAATTTCGCAGCCGCCGCCCAGCGCCAAACCGGACGGCGCGCCGACGACCGGGAAAGGCGCGTATTTCAAGGCTTGATAAGTTTGTTGCCCGAGCTCGACGATTCGGGCGACGGTGTCCCAATCTTGCCGCAGCAATGCCGGGGCCAGCAGAGTTAGATTGGCCCCGGCCGAAAAATGCTCGGCTTCGTTATGGATGACCATGCCATCGAAATTGTCACGGACGACGCCGATACTTTGTTGTGTCAGGCTCAGGCTGTCCGGGTCCAAAGTATTCATTTTGCTATGAAATTCTAGGCAAACGATGCCGTCGCCGATGTCCCACAAGCTGGCCGATGTATTTTCGAGCAAGGGCGCAGCACGCCGTTTGATGTCGCCGAGCGACAGCATGCCTTCGGGACGGTGAATCGGCCGATAGCGTCGCTCTTCGTCCTTACACTCCAGGACGCCTTGCTCGGTGCGATACAGGCTTTGCCGGTCCGCGAGCAGATAGGGAATCGGTTGGTGTTTTTTTTGAAGCCGCTCGACGAACCAGTCGACGCCGAGACGATCGAGTAGTTCGAATGGACCGTAACGCCAGTTGTAGCCGAGGCGCATCGCAGTATCGATCGCAAGCGGATCGTCGGCGATTTCCGGAATCAAGCTAGCCGCATAGCTTAGCGTGTCCGACCAGACTCGCCAGGCATAGCGATTGAGCGTTTCGCCGCCGGATAAAAAATTTTTCAAATCTTCGGGTCTGTGACTGACGCCGTCGATGCGAAATTTTTCACTGACACGATAGTCGCCGGTTTGAAGGTCGACCGCTTCCTTGATTTTGGTGTCGGCATCGGGCTTGAGACGATAAAATCCGCCGAGTCCCTTGCGACCTGTGTAGCCTTTTTCGATCATGGCGCGTAGCAACGGCGGCACGGCGCCGATCGCCCGCAAACGGTCCTTGGCCGGCAGGCTTTGCTTGAAGCCGCTCAGAACATGCGGCATCAAGTCCAGGCCGACCAGGTCCAGCAAGCCGAACACGCCGGTTTTCGGAATGCCGAACAGCGCCATCGCGGCATCGCATTCTTCGACGGTCAAGTTATTCGCGATCGCTTCAAGCAATGCCGTTTGTATCCAAAAGGTACCGATCCGATTCGCGATGAAGCCCGGCGTGTCCTTGCAAGTGACGCAGCCTTTACCGAGGCGCAGGTCTGCGAACATCGCGACCGCATCGAACAAATCGGGTGCGATGTCGGGCGGCGCGATCAGTTCCAGTAGGCGCATGTAGCGCGGCGGATTGAAAAAGTGCGTGATCATGAAGCGCCGCTTGAAGCTTTCGGATTGTTGCAAGGTCAGCATCTTCAACGGCAGTGTCGAGGTGTTCGACGATATCAGCGCATCCGGTCGGCAGACCGCTTCCAGCTGTCGATAAAGGATACGTTTGATGTCCGGATCTTCGAGCACGGCTTCGACGATCCAATCGGCCTCGGCCAGTCGGCCTAAATCGTCCTCGATATTGCCGGGCGAGATCAGCCGAACGTTGTTCGGGTGCATCAGCGGCGAGGGTTGGGCGGCAAGCATTTTGGCGATCGCTTGCTCGGCTATTTGATTACGGTTCGTTGCGTTATCCGGGACGATGTCCAATAAGACCACCGGAATACCCGCATTGGCGATATGCGCGGCGATGCCGGCACCCATTACGCCGGCGCCGACGACCGCTGCTCGTTCGATATTCATGATGCTGCCTCCAGAATGGTTGCAATGCCTTGGCCGCCGCCGATGCACTGTGTGGCCAGCGCATAGCGCTTACGCTCTCGGTGCAGTAGGCTGGCCGCCTTGCCGGTGATGCGCGCGCCGGTCGCGCCGAGAGGATGGCCTAGCGCGATCGCGCCGCCGTCCAGGTTGAGTTTTTCGATAGGGATAGGCAATTCTTGTAATACGGCCAAAGCCTGCGCGGCGAAGGCTTCGTTCAATTCGACCAGATCGATGTCTTCCAGCGACAAACCGGCTCTCTGCAAGGCCTTGTGCGTCGCGGCAACCGGGCCGATACCCATGATTTCCGGCTGGCAGGCGGATACCGCGATCGATTTGATACGGGCCAGTTTCGGCAGTCCGTGCGCGTCGGCATAGGCTTCGCTGCATACCAATACCGCCGCGGCGCCGTCGGTCAGCGGCGACGACGTCGCGGCCGTGACGCTGCCGTTTTGCAGAAATGCCGGCTTGAGCTCGGCCAGACCTTCCGCAGTCGAATCGGGGCGCGGACAGCCGTCTTGATCGATGCGATCGCCTCGGTGCGTTAGAATAGGCACGATCTCATCGGCAAAGTCGCCGTTTTGTCGGGCGTGCTGCGTTTTGCGCTGGCTGGTCAACGCGAAATTTTCTTGATCCCGGCGGGCTATGGAATAGCGGCGCGCTAGGTTTTCGGCGGTCTCGCCCATGCTCATGTAGGCCTCCGGGTGATTTTTATAAAGCTCCGGGTGCGGCAAGGTATTGAATCCGCCCATCGGCACGCGGCTCATCGATTCGACGCCGGCGCAAATGAAAACTTCGCCGGCGTTCATTTGAATCGCGCCGGCCGCGATATGAATCGCTTGCATCGACGAGCCGCAGAAACGGTTGACGGTCATGCCCGCGACTGAAATCGGCAATTCCGCCAGATGCACGACGAGGCGCGCGAGATTGAGGCCTTGCTCGCCTTCCGGAAAGGCGCAGCCGAGAATCAAGTCTTCGATGGCGTTCGGATCGACGCCGCACTTGTCGATCAGGGCCTTGACCACTTGCGCGGCCAAGTCGTCGGGTCTGACGTGGGCTAACTCGCCTTTGCCCGCCGGCGTGAACGGCGATCTGGCATATCCTGCGATGACTACATTATTCATGATGCTGTCTCCTCTTCGGGAATGGCTTGCGTTATGGGGCGGCTGGTGTCCTCGGTTTGTTGCAGCGAGCTTAAAAAATCGTCGATCACCGACCAAGTCTCGCCGATGTTTTCCATCAGAATGCCGTGCCGGTCGGCATCGATCGAATGTAAATATTTTCTTGCCGCGCCTAATTTGGCGAATACGGCTTCGGCGCTTTCCGGCGCGACGATTGGGTCCCGGTTGGCATAGAGTAATAAAGTCGGCGTTACGATACCGGGCAATAATTCGTCAAGATGCTGAATCAGTCTGCGTAATTCGAATAGCGCCCGGATCGGCGTATTGCAGTAATTGATGTCGGGATGTTCCGGCGTGTTGTCGATGAACGGTTTGACGCCCTCGAAAGAAGACAGCCAGCGTACCAGGCTATTGGTGTTGTGCAGTAAAGACACCAGCATAAAAGACGGATTCAAGAATTTGACAGGCACTGAAACCGCGACAACACCGGCGATTTCGGGACGGTTTTCCGCCGCGAGCTTGAGCGCCAAAGCGCCGCCGGTCGAAAAGCCGATCAAGACGATTTTTCCGCAGTGCGCTTTGAGGATAGTAAAGCCTTTGCGCACGCTGTCGAACCATTGCTCATAACTCAAATCTCTCAAGGCATTGGGTGACGTGCCGTGGCCCTTCAACCGAATCCCAAGCACCGTGAAGCCTTGGTGCGCCAGCTTGCGGCCGTAATCGCGAAGTTCCGCGGGGCTGGCCAACAGACCGTGTATCAACAGAATACCGATGCCGTTGGTTCGGGCCGGCTTCATCAAGAATGGAGACGGGTCGGCTATGGCGCTTTCGTGTTGCTTGATTGCGCCGTTTTGCAGCGTGCTGTAGGTCTGCTGTTCGTAGGCCAGCGCGATCAGTTCGTCGTCGAAATGCCAGGCCGCCAGTTGTTCGGGAGAGATCTTGGCATAGGCTTGGTCGGCGGCCGAAAGCGTATCGCGCACGGTGCTAAGCGGCGCCGCTTCGTTATTGTAGACCGCGACCGGATTTTCCAGACGGATTTGATCGAAGTCGTGGTCTTCGCACAATTTCGGCAAGAAATGGTAGCATTCGTCTTCTTCGGCAATGAGTTGCGATTCTTTGGCGATGCATATGAAGTGCTCGAAGCGGTCGTTGACGCAATGGGTCAGATCGCTGTACTCGTCTGGGTTCAAGAGGCTCCGATGTAAATGGATGACGGGATTTTTTTGCAGATTTTTTATCGCGATATACAGTACGGTATAAAATCGGCACTTTTCGATATGCTTGAGTCCGGCGCCGATTTTGCTCATGATCAGCGTCGAGGCCAGATGGCTGAGGTTCACCGTAACATTGGCATAGATCGCTTTCATGTATTGATTGCGCGAACAGCTTGCATTTTTGACGAATAGATAGCCGAGCAGGCGTTCTTTCCAAGTTCTCGGCGCGCTTGTCAAGTTGAACGCATCGTCCGGATCGCGTATGTCCGGCGCCGTTTTGTCCATGACCCAATGCGTGCGCCAATCCCAGACGCAACAAGGATTGACCGGCTCGCCCATGCGGATGTCCATGTCGGTGTCCTTGAGCAAGATATTACCTTCGATCAAGAGCTCTTCGGTTTGCCGAAGGCTCATCGTGTCCGAAAACAATTCGACGCTTTTGAACAATAGGTTTTCGGAGTTGCGAATCGGATAAAATGTGATGTTGGCCGGTACGATCAAGGTCGGTTTTAAGGCGGCCGCCATTAATTGATCCAAGCTGTCGAATTCGAGCAGGGACTGCCAGTGCAGTAAGCGCTCTTTGTCTTTTGTTTTGAAGGCATGGCGAATCGCCGACTTCAATGCTTCTACCCCTTGTCCTAACACGGCAGGACCGGTGTGATGCTTACGTCGAAGTCCGTTCATGCGCGAATAAATACTATATTCGCCTTTTTTGTCGATGACGCGCCGGTCCTTGACCATGCCGCCTTCGGGAAAAATAATGACTTTACGTCCGCGCAGGATTTGGCCGGCCAAGATAGCGAACAAACGGGGGTGATCGTGCGGAAATACGCCGACATGCTTCAAATAATTCGACAGTACATTGTCTTCCTTGAAGAATTCGCCCGATGCGATCGAGCAGCTGTAAGCGCCGGTTTGTTCGAAAAATAGAAATTGAGGAATGAAGGTTTCGAAGCGGGAAAAATGGTTGAACAGGAAAATATCGCCTTGTAATACCTGGTTGTCGGCGAACAGTTCGAATTTGACGCTCAATAAGTTTTTGACGGCCCTGAACAACTTGACCGAGCGAATATAGAGCGCGGTGTCGATGTCGTGCCAGTTTTCGGGGTAATCGGCATACTTCATGGTGCGGTGACTCCCTGGCGTCTTTTGAAGGCCGCCGTTTGAGGTCTTGCATAAAACCGGTCGAACCGATCGATGTCGAATGGTAGCTTTATGTAAAGACTTTCTACTTTTGCATCGGTTCCCTAAGATTGAACGTATATGCCTGTCGTAGATCAAAACGCGGGGCTGGGTGAATACGTTCGTATAGGTTCTTGCCAGCACCTATGCCGGAAAAGTTTTTAGGAAAATATGCACAAAATAACTTCTATAATTTGTAGCTGTTCTTTATGAACCGGAGCATGCAAGAAAAAATCGAACTCGAACACGAGGCGGCCAAGCTGTTCATGCGGCTTTACGAACAAAAAACGGGCATTCCGATGCGGCATATTTGGCATAACGAGCCGAAAAAGCCGGATGTATCGTGTTACCTAGGTGATCGGCGCTTGGATTTGGAAATTGCGCATTTGTACGGTAGTGAAGAAGAAGCCCAACTGATTTTGGGTCGCAAAGTCAGTATCCGGACGCTAGAGGCGTTGCATCGCTTGATTACCGTTCCGGTCGGCGGGCGCCTGTTGAATGCATTGAATGCGATTTTAGCCAGCAAGGCCGAAAAGTCCTATCACAGCGACCGGGTTTGGCTGGTTTTGCGTAACGCCAATCCGCTTTGGAGCCGGGAGGAACTGGCAGATAATTTGCACAGAGTGACGCTGCCGGAGTCTCATCCGTTCGAGCAGATTTGGGTCGTCGGAGACATGGAAGGAAAGTCCGGTATTTTGCGGCTGTTTCCTTGAGCTATCCTGATACCCTGTGGCCCGGATGCCCTGTGGGAGCGATCCCCTGATCGCGATTTTGAGGTCGAGACGGTTGGATAACAATAAATGGTATCGAGGCCGCAAAAACTAAAATATGCTGTTACCCAAGCTCCAGCTTGGGTAACCTGTTCAGGAAGCTCTAGCTTCCCGACAATCAAGAAAGATTGAACGAGCGAGTCGGGGTTGTTTGAGAATGTACGGAGGTTGTGTCGGTCCCAGGAAGCTGGAGCTTCCGGGGTGTCTTTCCCAAGCTGGAGCTCTCATCGTTATACGTAAGTCAAAAATTACCCTTTTGCAACCTTAACCAATGAGACCTCGATACCATTTATTGTTACTTATAGAGCCCGTGATTAATTAAGCTACATTCGAAGCGTATTTAGTATCTTCCAGTCCCTAGCAGGACGGGGTTTGCAACCCCGTCCTAAACGTTTTGACTTTGGCCGAAGTCAGCCGAAATGTTTAGGGCAATCCGAAACGTTGGGGACGGGTTAAATAACCCGTCCCGCAGAAGTGGCTACGACTGGCCACTGCATAGGTCGCACCGTTTAAGACTGAGCCGTTGGTACCTGCGACTCACACATATCCCTAGCAGGACGGGGTTTGCAGCCCCGTCCTAAACATTTTGACTTTGGCCGAAGTTAGCCGAAATGTTTAGGGCAATCCGAAACGTTGGGGACGGGTTAAATAACCCGCCCCGCGCGGGAAAAAGGTTTAGGTTTGCCCCTCTTCCTCCTGATCCTTTTCAATCGCCTCGAGCGAGAATCTTGAAGTCAAGCCGCCAGTCGATTTAGCGATCGCTTCGGTCGCCGATCCCTTGCCTTCGCTGAGGTTGATTTTCAATTTCAAGTTATTCGGCGAGTCGGAGTTTTGCAAGGCTTCTTCGAGCGAAATTTTGCCTTCCTTGAAAAGTTTGAGCAAATGGCTGTCGAAGGTTTGCATGCCGATGTTTTCGGATTTTTCCATCGCTTCCTTGATCGTATGAATTTCGCCTTTATGAATCAAGTCTTTGACCAATTGCGTCCCCAGCAAAATTTCGATCGCCGCGACCCGTTTTCCGTCCACGGTAGGAACAAGTCTTTGGGAAACAAAGGCCTTCAAATTCAGCGATAGATCCAGCAATAATTGGTTACGCCGCTCTTCCGGGAAGAAATTGATGATACGGTCCAGGGCCTGATTGGCGTTGTTGGCATGCAGCGTCGACAAGCATAAATGCCCAGTTTCGGCGAAGGCGAGTGCATGTTCCATCGTTTCTTGAGAGCGGATTTCGCCGATCAGAATCACGTCCGGTGCCTGGCGTAGCGTATTTTTCAACGCGTCCTCGTAACTGAGCGTATCGACGCCGACTTCGCGTTGATTGACCAGGCAGCGTTTGTGCGGATGAAGATATTCGATCGGGTCTTCGATCGTGATGATGTGCCCCGACGAATTGCTGTTGCGGTGATCGATCAGTGCGGCCAGGGAGGTCGACTTGCCGGAGCCGGTGCCGCCGACGAATAGAATCAAACCGCGCTTTTCCATGATGACTTTTTTCAGCACTTCGGGCAGGCCTAATTGATCGGCATTCGGAATATCGACCTTGATGTTTCGAATGACCAAGGCCAGGTTGTTGCGCTGTTTGAAAATATTGACCCGGAATCGGCCGATGCCCTGTTCGGTGATCGCCAGATTCATTTCCGGGACGTGTTCGAAGTCTTTTTGCTGATCGGCATCCATTAAACTGTAAGCGATAGCCTTGATGCGTTCGCCGGTCAGTTTTTCGCTTTCGAGCGGTTTCAATGCGCCTTGAAATTTTGCCGCGGCCGGCGCGCCGACCGTTAAGTAAAGATCGGAACCGTCTTTGCTGACCAAAATTCTTAGATAATCTTTAAAATCCATAATGAATCCATTAGTTTACATGTAGGATGGGTAGAGCGGAGCGAAACCCATCGGGGAGCGCCACGAAAGCCACTGTAACGCTTATGAAGGCCTGGCAATCGCCCCGGTAAATGAAAGTGAGAGGGTGAGGGAGGACGCGGTCACTCGCCCGACAGGACGCCGTGAATACGTCCATGTAGGCTCGACGGCGGAATCTGATTGCCATGGATGGCATGAATGCAGATTTTGCAGGAGCAAAAATCTGCCCTGCCGCCGACGCCTGTCGATCGAGCAACCGCACCCTCCTTGGAACCGGCATTGTTTTTCATATCGAAAAATTAGAGCCACGGTGCCAAAAATTTGATGGCTAGCTATTCTAGGTGATAATCACCGAAGTTGAACCCTGTTTAGCCAAGAAATGCGTATAATGACGCAATTTTTTAAACAAGCATTTTAAACACGATAATAGCGTTATGTCCGAACAAAGAAAAGCGGCGGCATTGATATCCGGAGGATTGGATTCGATGTTGGCCGCCAAAGTAATCATCGAACAAGGGGTGCATGTCGAAGGCATCAATTTTTTCACCGGCTTCTGCGTGGAGGGACACACGCATGCGATTCGCGAACGGGACCGCGCCAAGCCCAAGCGCAATAATTCGCTGTGGGTGGCCGAACAACTCGGCATCAAATTGCACATCGTCGATGTCATCGAGGAATACAAGGATGTGCTGATCAATCCTAAGCACGGCTACGGCAGTAACATGAATCCTTGTCTGGATTGCAAGATTTTCATGGTCAACAAGGCTAAGCAATGGATACAAGAGAACGGCTTCGATTTCATCATCACCGGCGAGGTCATCGGTCAACGGCCGATGTCGCAGCGTAAACAAACGATGCCGATCATCGCGCGCGAATCCGGTGCCGACGATTTGCTGCTCAGACCCTTATGCGCCAGAAATCTTCCGGAGACTCTGCCGGAGCGCGAAGGCTGGGTCGACCGCGCCAAATTGTTCGGCTTTAGCGGACGATCCAGAAAACCGCAAATGGAATTAGCGCAGCAGTTCGGCTTCGTCGATTATGCGCAGCCGGCCGGTGGCTGTTGTTTTTTGACCGACGAGAGTTATTCGGCGAAATTAGTCGATTTATGGCAAAACCGGGGTACGAAAGACTACGAACTCGACGATGTAATGTTGTTGAAAGTCGGGAGGCATATCCGTCCCAAGTCCAATTTCAAAGTCATCGTCGCGCGCGAGGAGGGCGAGAGCCGTTTTCTCGAAGGCTATAAAAAAGAATTCACCAGCTTGATCAGTAGCAGTCACAGCGGACCGTTAGCGTTGATCGACGGCGAACCGACCGATGAGGACTTAGCCTTGGCCGGACGCATCATTGCACGTTACGGACAAGGGCGCGATGCCGATCAGGTCGATATTTTGGTTAGAAGTCAAAAAGGTCTGGAACAAACGATTCAGGTGGCCCCGTTCGCGCCGGAGCAAATTGTCGAGGAGTGGTTCGTATGAGCCGGGAAACCCTAAATGCGCGGCGTCTGCTTTGCCCGTTGCCGGTGATACGAACGCAAGACCGGGTCAAACGCATGGCGGCCGGAGAACAATTGGAAGTTATTTGCACCGACCCCGGCGTGATGCAGGACATCCCCGCCTGGTGCCGCATCAATGGACACGCGATCCTTGAAACCAAAGCCGAGGACGGCGAATATATTATTGTTCTCGAAGTAGGCGAATAATGATCGAAGCGCGCCAGTCAGTCGAATCCGATCGGCTAAAAGCGAAGGTCAGTATCGTTGCTGCATGGACCAACCTAGCATTGTCGGTTCTGAAAATCGGCTTCGGTATACTGGGTCAATCGGCGGCCTTGATCGCGGACGGTGTCCACTCCTTATCCGATCTGGTCAGCGATTTACTGGTCATTACCGCGATTAAACTGGGCGCGCGAGAGGCCGATTTCGACCACCCGTACGGGCATCGGCGTTACGAGACGATCGCGACGGTCGCGCTAGGCGTCGGGTTGATTATAGTGGCCGGCGGCATCGCCTATGATGCAATGGAAAGAGTTCGCCAGCCCGAGCGCTTGTTGATGCCGGAATTCGAGGCGATGGCGATAGCCGCCTTATCGGTATTGACTAACGAATGGCTCTATCAATACACCAAGCGCATTGCCAAGCAAACCCGGTCCAAATTATTACTGGCCAATGCCTGGCATCATCGTAGCGATGCGATATCTTCGATCGTGGTGATCATCGGCGTGGCCGGCGTTTGGGTCGGTTATGAATATGCCGATGCGGTCGCCGCCGGGATCGTCGCATTGATGATCGCTAAAATCGGTTTAAGTCTGGTGATTCAAAGCGTCAAGGAGTTGGTCGATACCTCATTGCCCGAGACCTTGATCCGCGAGATACGCAGAGTGATCAAAACGACTCCCGGCGTGCGCGGCATTCATCTGCTCAGAACCCGCCAAATGGGCGAAGATGCCTATATCGACGCGCATATCGTCGTCGATGCCAGAATCAGCGTTTCCGAAGGACATATGATCGGCGATGCGGTCCGGCAAAATCTGAAAGCCGAATTCGACGACGTGGTCGACGTATTGGTCCATGTCGACCCCGAAGACGACGAATTCATCGACGAGCCGGTCGATGTGTTGCGTGCGGATGTGCAGGGTTACTTGCGTAACTATCTGGCCGAATTATTCGAAGATATCGAAGATTTCAAGATTCATTATCTGGAAGGGACAATCGAAATCGAAGTGATTTTGCCGCATCTGATGGGAAGTCAGCCGGAACGGATGGAAAAAGTTAAGCAACAATGCGCGCTGATGCAAGGCGCGTTTCCCAACATTAGCAAAATAAGCGTTTTATTGAAGATTTAGTATCTAATCAGTGTATGTGGTTGGTGTCAGGCATTAATTTCTAAGGACGCGTGAATATATCCCTGTAAGCTCTGACTGCAACGTCCTGTTGCAGACTGCCTTATAAATTAATGCTCGACATCTTCTTACTTATCCTAATGATTATGAAAAAGCTGTCATCACACTGGCAAATAAGAGTGCGAGGGGTGGGGAGGGTACGGTTACTCGCCCGACAGGACGCCGTGAATACGTCCATGTAGGCTCGACGGCGGCTTTCCCTGCCGCCGACGCCTGTCGGTCGAGCAACCGCACCCTCTCCGGAGCCGGCATTTTCTCTGCCGAGCTTCTTATATCGAAAAATTAGATAAAGAGCCAAAATCTACTAACTTTCACAGTAACAATTACAAGATTTAAAGGAGTCTATATGGCGGTGGGGCAGGTGACGTTTCCGGTAATGCACCAGGTGGACGGGATTGAGTTGGGCACGGCGTGCGCGGGCATCAAGCAAACGCAACGCGACGATCTGTTGCTCATACAAATGCGCGAAGGATCGACTTGCGCGGCGGTGTTTACACAGAACGCGTTTTGCGCGGCTCCGGTAGTTGTCGCGAAGGAGCATTTACAACAGGCCCCGCGTTGGCTGCTGATTAATTCCGGTAACGCCAATGCCGGCACCGGAAAAAGGGGGCTTGACGATGCCTTGTCGACCTGCGCGGACTTGGCAGAACTTGCCGGCGCGGATGCCCGGCAAGTTCTGCCGTTTTCGACCGGCGTGATCGGCGAACCGTTGGCCGTCGATAAAATCAAGGCGGCTTTACCGAAGGCCTTTGCCAATCTGGCCGAGGATCATTGGGAACAGGCCGCGCGCGCGATCATGACCACCGATACCTTTCCGAAAGGTGCATCGTTTACTCTCGAAATCGGCGGCGAGACGATCACGTTGACCGGCATATCCAAAGGCGCGGGCATGATTCAGCCGAACATGGCGACGATGCTGTCTTTCATCGCGACCGATGCCAAAATCGAGCGGGAATTGCTGCAGGCTTGTTTAGCGCGCGCCACCGAGTTATCGTTCAACCGCATAACCGTCGACGGCGATACCTCGACCAACGACGCCTGCGTCTTGATGGCCAGCGGCTGTTCCAAAGTACCCGAATTGACCGAAGGCAGCCCGGCCTACCAAGTCTTTGCCGACGCCGTGTTGAAGATTTGCAAGCAACTCAGCGAAGCGATCGTCCGGGACGGCGAAGGCGCGACCAAGTTGATGCGAATCGTTATAAATCAAGCCTTAGATGATGAAGAGGCCGTGCGCGTCGCCAAGACCATAGCCCATTCGCCGCTGGTCAAGACCGCGTTTTTTGCCAGCGATCCGAATTGGGGTCGCATTCTGGCGGCGGTCGGCAGGGCCGGCGTCGACAACATGGACCTGGAGCGGGTCGATATACACCTGGGCGACGTGTGCATCGTGCGCGGCGGCGGCCGCGCCGAAGACTATACCGAAGCGGCCGGCCAGCGAGTGATGAACGAACCGGAAATTACCGTAACCGTAACGCTCGGACGCGGCAGCGCCTCGCAAGAAGTCTTGACCTGTGATTTTTCCTACGACTATGTGCGGATCAATGCGGAGTATCGGACTTAGGTGAAAGGTGAAAGGTGAAAGGTGAAAGGTTAAAGGTTAAAGGTGAAAGGTGAAAGGTGAAAGGTTAAAGGTTAAAGGTTAAAGGTTAAAGGTTAAAGGTTAAAGGTTAAAGGTTAAAGGTTAAAGGTGAAAGAGGAAAGAGGAAAGAGGAAAGAGGAAAGGAAGCCCGGCGCTCTGTGGGAGCGATCCCCAGATCGCGATTTCGAAGCCCGAGAGTGTTAAGTGACAATAAATGTTATCGAGGTCTCATTTTCTCGTTCCCAAACTCTGTTTGGGAATGTCTACCCGGACGCTCTGCGTCTAACAACGCGGAGCGTTGCGGTATGAATTCCCACGGAGACCCTAGGAACTAGCCCTGTAGGATGGGTAGGAGCGTAGCGGAAACCCATCATGGTCTCCCTCGAACGCCAAAAAAACATAGCGGACGGATTGATAAAACCCGTCCGAAGAAAGAACAGGCGGCGGTGAAAAACGATGGGTTTCGGCTTCCGCCTCTACCCATCCTACGCAAGAGCCGCTATGCGGGATGTGCTGAGCTGTTTTTATCGTTCCTACGCTCCAGCGTCCAGTAAGGCCGTAGGATGGGTAGCAGCGAAGCGGAAACCCATCATGGGGCACGATAAACGGTAGGGAAACAATACGGAGCCATTCGAATAGTCCCCATAGCGTGAAAACCATTTGAAACAGCATCAACAAGAACAACAACTTATGAAATCGGTTTTAGAAGTCGCCGTTGGCGCGGTTGTCGACCGGCACGGTAAAATTCTGATCGCCAAGCGCCCCGACGATAAACATCAAGGCGGCCTATGGGAATTTCCGGGCGGTAAAATCGAGCCGGGCGAAACGCAGCGTCAAGCATTGGACCGCGAGCTCCATGAAGAACTGGCCATCGACGTTAAAACCGCAACGCCGCTGATCACGATTCATCACGACTACCCGGACCTCAGCGTAAGACTCAAAGTTTGGCGGATCGACCGGTTCGAAGGCGACCCGCATGGCAGAGAAGGACAAGCGGTCGAGTGGGTCGCTCCGACCGATCTTCAAAACTATTCCTTTCCGGCGGCGAATCGTCCGATCGTGACCGCGCTCCGCCTGCCGCCGTTTTATGCCATCCTGGACGACAGCACCCCCTCGGCGTTATTCTCTAACTTAAAAACCATTCTCGCCAACGGCATCAAACTGATTCAATTGCGCTTGAAAAAAGTAACGGCCGGCGAAGCGGCAGAATTTATCGCGCGCATCCTTCCTTTATGCCGCCGTCATGGCGCATCAGTCTTGCTCAACTCGGCCGTATCCGGAATCGAGGCGAGTGCAATAGACGGCATACATTTAACCGGAAAGGATTTAATGGCGTTACGCGAACGGCCGGACAGCCAAGGCTGGCTGGCCGCCTCTTGCCATAATGAAGCGGAACTGCGCCATGCCGAAACCGTCGGCGTCGATTTTGCCGTCTTGGCGCCGGTATTGCCGACCGCCACGCATCCGGGAGCCCGAATACTCGGTTGGCAAGGCTTTACAGCGCTCGCCGAAACCGCGAATATTCCGGTTTTCGGCTTGGGAGGCTTAGCAAAGGACGATCTGGCGCGAGTCCGTGAAGCCGGCGGCCAAGGCGTGGCCGGTATCCGGGCGTTCATCGAAACAGAATAAAAGCGTTCCCATGTTCCGGCATTCAGCAGTAGGATGGGTAGGAGCGAAGCGGAAACCCATCATGGGCGCCCGCAAACGGCAGGAAAACCTTACGCGGCCGAATCGATAAAACTCGCCCGACGGGGAATAGGAGTTTAAAAACCCGTATGGCGGAGGATTTGCCGGCGGGGTGAAAACGATGGGTTTCGGCTTCCGCCTCTACCCATCCTACGCAAGAACGGCGATGCAGGGTGTGCTGTAGGGAACCCCGCACACAACCGGCACCCCAACAGTTTAAGACCCTAAAAGGCAAAACCAATGCGATTCGACCCCCCTCGATTTTTCTTGATAATGTTCTTGCTGACGCTCCTAAGCCAAACGGTTACGGCAAAGACCGACCCTGAACTCGTCATGGACGTGTTTTGGGGTCAAAACTGTCCTCATTGCCTGGATCAAAAGCCCTTTCTGAGCGAATTGGCAGCCCGTTACCCGCAATTGCAAGTCCGGCAGCATGAAGTGTGGCGCAACCGCTTCAACCGGGAACTCTTTCAATTGACCGCGCGAGAACACGGCGTAGAAGCCGGCAGCGTGCCCGCCGTATTTGTCGACGGCAAGGTTTTTTTCGGCGATGCGCCGTTTATCCGGAAACAAATCGAAGATACGGTTAGGGCCTCCCTAAACCGAAAGCAGCAGCCGGACGACAGGCTAAAGGAAACGTTGGCGCAGCAGTCTCAAACTGACCGAGGATCGCCAACTAACGTCTCAACTACAATCGACGTCCCCTGGCTCGGCACCATAGACCTGGTCCGGCAACCGCTGATATTCAGCACCCTCTTGATTGCCTTTGTCGACGGCTTTAATCCATGTTCGTTATGGGTGTTGACGCTGCTGTTAGGCATGGTGATACATTCAGGCTCCAGAAAACGAATGTTGCTGGTCGGCCTGGTGTTCTTGTTCACCACGGCAACCCTCTACGGCGCCTTTGTCGCCGGCGTCTTTAAAGTGCTGGGCTATGTCGCCTATCTAATCTGGGTGCAGTGGCTGGTGGCCTTGTTCGCACTGCTATTCGGTTTGGTCAATGTCAAAGATTATTTTTGGTTTAAAAAAGGCATTTCGTTCACGATATCGGACAAACATAAACCGGGTATTTATCAATCGATAAGAGGCTTGTTGAATCCGGAAACAAAAGGTCTTGCGCTCGCGGGCGCTACCTTCGTCATGGCCTCGGGCATCGCATTGGTCGAATTGCCTTGTACGGCAGGCTTTCCGGTGATATGGAGTCAACTGGTCAGATCGCAGCAAGTCGGCACGATGGAATTTTTAGGCTTATTGCTGATTTATCTATTGATCTATCTTTCGATCGAAATCATTATTTTTTTGACGGCCTTGATAACGCTGAAAAGGCAAAAATTTGAAGAAAAGCACGGTCAAACGCTCAAACTTATCGGCGGCATGATCATGATCGCGCTGGGGATCGTCATGATCGTCGCCCCGGATATGATGAACGATCTCACCGGAACCTTAATCGTATTCTCGGCCGCCTTGTTCGCGGCGGCAGTAATCATACTCGTCCAAAAAATGCGAACCGATGCGGAATAAGCCGTATAGCGCAGTAGGATGGCTAGCAGCAAAGCGGAAACCCATCATGACAGCCATTGCAAAAGATGCGTCTAAAACAAGATTGTCGTAATGAATACAATAAAGCCATCACTTAAATACAAACTCATTGCCGCATCGCTGATGGGGTTCATTGCCTTGATTGCCATCACGCCGTTGTGCGGCTTTCTATTTCAATGCGGCTGTGATTGGCCTTGGCTGGGTTTGGATGCCGGGTGTAATTATCACGATTTGCATGCCAAGCATAAATGCCCGTGGTGCGCTTCGCTGGCGACGGGAGTTTTGTCGGCAGTCGCGGCAACGTTGCTGTCGGTGTTAACCGTAATGATCGCGCCTGTTCCGCGCTTCTTGCGGTTCGTTAATGAATGGGTTTTAAGGATTTCCTTTGGATCGGCAATTTTTGCGGTGACCGCTTTGGTAATGGCCGCAATCGCCGCAGTCCGGCAAGACTACCCTTTAGGCGTGGGAAGATTGTTGATAAGCGCTACGATCTAATCCTTATCGCACCCACGCTTCAGTGTGGGAGCCATTTGAAACCTTGATGAAGAATAACAGAAAATAATCGAGCCAATTGTCATTGGCCTATTAAATTGGCAGAATATGCCAACACTAATCATCGGAGCTTACTATGCCTACGCGCAATGTTGTTCTTACCGATCCACAAATGCAATTTGTGGAGCAATTGGTCCAATCGGGTCGTTATCAGAATGCCAGCGAAGTACTGCGAGAAGGATTGCGCTTGATGCAGCAGCGAGAACAAGAGCAAACTGTCCGCTTGCAAGCGTTGCGTGAGGCTGTCGCTGTGGGTATCGACGATATGGAGGCGGGCCAGTATACGACGCTGGAATCGGCCGATGCCATTCGCATGCATATGGCTGGGTTGGTCAAACACGCTACGTCACCGCGCTGATGACCTGTTGGACGGTCCGTCTTGCTCGGCAAGCCGAACAAGACATTGCGGATATTTTAACCTGGACAGCCGAGCGACTCGGCCCGCAACAGGCCGAGGTCTATAGGGAAACCCTGACTCAAGCATTGGCAGCCCTCATCGATGGACCCGGTATTATGGGTGCCAAATGCCGTGATGACATTCAGCAAGGGGTTTTTGTTCTTTCCGTTGCGAGGCACGGGCTGCGCGGTCGCCACATCCTTGTCTTTCGGCAAAGCGAAGCATGCTTTGTCGATGTTCTTCGCGTGCTTCACGACAGCATGGACATGGCTTGTCACATCGAGTGATAAATCGCTAAGGTCGGTGTTTAGATGACTTTCATCATTCCCACTCTCCGGCTAGCGTTCACACGTTTCAGCGTGGGAGCCATGTAAAATGGCTCAAGCCGCCTCGCGCGGCAAAACCTCGCGCTCTATGGCGTCAAGCGAGGATTGCTGTGCCCGGCGTAAGTCATAAGCTGTTTGCAGGTTCAGCCAGGATTGTGCATCTCCGCCAAAATAACGCGCCAAGCGCAAAGCGGTATCCGGCGTAATCGCGCGGCGTTCCTTAACGATTTCATGCAAACGCGTGGTCGGAACGTGCAAAGCGGTTGCCAACCCGTTTACGCTTAATGCCAAGGGATTCAAAAAATCTTCACGCAGGATTTCGCCGGGGTGTATCGGACGCATACGGTTTTCTATCATGAAATTTTTTCCTCAATGGTAATCAACAATTTCAACCTCAAAAGCATCGTTATCCAACCAGCGAAAACCCACTCTCCACTGGTCATTGATGCGAATGCTGTATTGTCCCGCACGACTCCCTTTTAGCGCTTCCAGGCGATTGCCCGGAGGGCTGCGTAAAAACGCCAGGCTAGCCGCGGCATGCAGTTGCGCCAACTTACGTTCGGCAATAGCTTGAAACGCGCGAAAACGTTTAGGCGATTCTCCTTCGAACAAGGCTTGGGTGTCTTTGCAGTGAAACGACTTAATCATTCGGAAGAGAATATTACGCAAAGCGTAATACGTCAAGCAGGCGATTTTTATCGATTCCACACTCCAGTGCCCAGAAAAACGATGGGTTTCGGCTTCCGCCTCTACCCATCCTACGCAAGAGCCACCCTGTAGGATGGGTAGCAGCGAAGCGGAAACCCATCATGGGCACCCCGCAAACGGCAGGGAAACACTACGCGGCCGAGTCAATAAAACCCGTCCGGCGGGAGATTTAGCGGCGAGGGTGAAAACGATGGGTTTCGGCTTCCGCCTCTACCCATCCTACGCAAGAGCCACCCTGTAGGATGGGTAGCAGCGAAGCGGAAACCCATCATG
>NZ_KB455575.1:4005603-4007823 GCF_000341735.1 Methylotuvimicrobium buryatense 5G
CATGGGCGCCCGCAAACGGCAGGGAAACACTACGCGGCCGAGTCAATAAAACCCGTCCGGCGGGAGATTTAGCGGCGAGGGTGAAAACGATGGGTTTCGGCTTCCGCCTCTACCCATCCTACGCAAGAGCCACCCTGTAGGATGGGTAGCAGCGAAGCGGAAACCCATCATGGGCGCCCCCAAACGTCAGCTCCCAAACGGCAGGAAACCATTGCGGACAGGGATATAAAACCCGTTCGGCGGGAGATTTAGCTATCGTTCCCACGCTCCAACGTGGGAATGCATCCCACACCGCTCCGCGGTGCGAGGACGCTAAAGCGTGAGAGCCATTCGAATTAGGTTATTTCACACAGTTTAGGTGTGTGATATCACGCAGTCCCATACTTCATTTTTTCGAGCCATTAAAAATAACCCTATTATTCAACAGGATAAAAGTTGGCATACCGTTTGCTTTATATGCAGGGACTGACCAAGTTGGTTCCGGTTAAGGAGGCACATAGCCCACGATGGGCGAATAGAAGGAGTTTCGGAACATGGGGGAAGGGCTTCCCCCCCGCTGCCATTACGCTCTGCTACAGCCAAGGGCAGCGACTTCGTTAGCGTAACTTAAAACACTAACTAACGAAAAAATGGGGAGAAACCCAACAATGAAACATTATAAAGTAAAACACATCGCAAGACAGGCTGGTATGACCTTGATCGAATTGACCGTCGTGCTGTTGGTATTGATCGGCTTGGCGGGATTGATGCTTCCGTATGTGGGCAGTTTTGTCGAAAAAACTGCCGACAGCACGGGATCTGCTAACTTGGCTCAACTTAATTCGGCAATGGGGCGTTTTATTACCGAAAAAAATAGAGTGCCTCATCATTTGGATTCACTGATTAACCATGCTGATGCGACAGCTGCTGCTACAGGTTCTTGTGTGGGTGCTACTGCTGGTGATGTTTTTTGCGGCTTAGCGAATCCTGCAGCGTTTGAGGCTGTCACTTACGAGGTGGGTACTGATGATATCGCTCTGGCATCGCTTGAAAAAGCGAATTTGACCATGTATCTCAACAATAACCCAAATGCCGCTACTAAAACCTTTAGCACAGGCACAGGGATGCTATATATTCCACCAGTCGTTGGTCAAACAACCAGATTTGCGCGCCTTCCAAGTGCGCCTGCAACGAGACAGCTGCTGTCTAGGGTGTTAGGCGGCGCGGGCATGGATTATTATCCAGAGTGTTATGACTACATTGCCATGGGTATTGGTGATCAGGCGGAATTAGTGGGTAACACGATCACTTCTTCGCCAGTCCATTATCCTAAAGACGCTTCAACTGGCCCGACTGAACGTTACGGTCATTATATCGCTATTTTCCAAGTAGATAGGGCGAATACGGGTGATGTGTCGATGGACGGTGGTAACTATACGCATACCTGCTCAACCATTACCGAACCTGCGAAATTTGTCGGTACGGTATTGAATACAGCGGATATCACTAATGGTAATAATGGTTTAGTTGGTGTTAAAAATGCCTTAGAAACTGCTTATATTAATAAAGTAAGCAACTAATCAGGTAGCCGTGTGTCTCGTTCCCACGCTTCGACGTGGAGGATAGCTAATCTTTGAGCCAAGCAGGATGGCTTGAGCATGGCTCTAGCCGTCTTGCCCGCCACGGACGGCTTTTTCTTAAACCGCCGGAGCGCACGACAGTCATGTCGCCCGCGCTCCGGATTCGATACCCCCCGATAGCAATGCGTTTTTTTTCGCGAGAGCGTATCGCTATCGGTCGGTTACAAAATCCATGCGATGCCGAGCGGTAACGATGGGTTTCGGCTTCCGCCTCTACCCATCCTACGCAAGAGCCGCCCTGTAGGATGGGTAGCAGCGAAGCGGAAACCCATCATGGGCGCCCGCAAACGGCAGGGAAACATTACGCGGCCGAGTCAATAAAACCCGTTCGGCGGGAGATTTAGCGGCGAGGGTGAAAACGACGGGTTTCGGCTTCCGCCTCTACCCATCCTACGCAAGAGCCGCCCTGTAGGATGGGTAGTAGCGAAGCGGAAACCCATCATGGGCGCCCGCAAACGGCAGGGAAACATTACGCGGCCGAGTCAATAAAACCCGTCCGGCGGGAGATTTAGCGGCGAGGGTGAAAACGATGGGTTTCGGCTTCCGCCTCTACCCATCCTACGCAAGAGCCACCCTGTAGGATGGGTAGTAGCGAAGCGGA
>NZ_KB455575.1:4007923-4629780 GCF_000341735.1 Methylotuvimicrobium buryatense 5G
CATGGGCGCCCGCAAACGGCAGGGAAACATTACGCGGCCGAGTCAATAAAACCCGTCCGGCGGGAGATTTAGCGGCGAGGGTGAAAACGATGGGTTTCGGCTTCCGCCTCTACCCATCCTACGCAAGAGCCACCCTGTAGGATGGGTAGCAGCGAAGCGCAAACCCATCATGGGCGCCCGCAAACGGCAGGAGCCACGCCAATCCCGTATTCCGCTACGCTGCATACGGGCTACGTGCTCCGGGTGGTGACCATTGTGAAGTTTCGCCAAGACTTTAGTTGATGTTTGGTGTTGATGTTGTTGCATGCATCTCTGTTGGGGTGGCAACACCCCTTTTTTTGAATTTATCGTTCGCACGGTCCGGTTATCGTTCCCGCGGTTCGGCCATCGTTCCCGCTCTCTAGCTATCGTTCCCACGCTCCAGCGTGGGAATGCATCCCACACCGCTCCGCGGTGCGAGGACGCTGAAGCGTGGGAGCCAACTTGATAGGGTGTTGTAAAACCCGTCCGGCGGCAGATTCGGCGGCGGGGTGAAAAAAGATGGGTTTCGGCTTCCGCCTGTACCCATCCTACGCAAGCTTATCGTTACCACGCCGGAGCGTGGAAACGAGATGGGGGAAAGTTGTCCTCATTCCTTAGCGCAGGCTTCGGAATGGGGTTTTTATTTACATTTGCATTGAGATTTGAAACTTTATGAAAAAGAGCACTTTACTTATTACCGCACTGCCTTTGTTGCTTGCCGCGAGCGTGGCCAGCGCCATGCAGCCGCCTGCGCCTATCGTCATCAACCCGTTCGGAAACCAAGGCAATGGCGGCTGCAATATCGCCTCGGAAGCGGGCGATAGCGTATATCACGGCCCTGCCAGCGTTAAAGTCACCATCAACAAAAACTTCGCGATCGCTTCTTGTACCGTCACTCCGGATACCGACGGCGATGTGCAACCGGCTTTCGTCGAACGCGACGACGTGCCTTGCCGGATTAAATACGATCATCCAGGGCCTTACTTTTACAACGGCTTCGGCGGCTTCACCGCCACGCCTAGCGGCAATGTCATTGCCCGTTGCAAGGCCGAATTAACTTCTGAATAGGTTGCGTGGATAGAGGGATTTGGCGGCGGGGGTGAAAACGATGGGTTTCGGCTTCCGCCTCTACCCATCCTACGCAAGCCCCCCGTTGTAGGATGGGTAGGAGCGAAGCGGAAACCCATCATGGGCCCCCGCAAACGGCAGGGAAACGTAACTTATAGAGAGAATAGATTTACATGGCGCTACCTTTTCGTTTTTTATCGTTGCTGTTACTCGCGGCATGTACGGCTTTCGCATTGGGCCCTTGGTGGACGATGCGTTCGATTGCCCAGGCCGCGGACGAGCGGGACGAGGCGCAATGGCATGCGCTGGTGAGAACCGATCATTTGCAAACCTATGCCGGTAAGTTGCTCGAAGCCATGTTGGATTTGCGCATGTACGCGGATATGAAAAACGACACGCGCGAAGCATTGCGCGACAATTCGGACGGCAAGCGGCTGGTCGAAAGCACCGCGCGGCTGTTGGCCGGGCCGCAAGGTTTCAGGCATTTGCTGTGCGGCGAGTTGACCGATGACCCGAACGGCGAAGCGCAGGGCCAAGCCGGTTGTTGGGCGCTGGACGGTTCCGTCCGTTGGGAGTCGCCGATCAAGGCGCGGGTCAGCTTTACCAATCCCGAAACGCTTTGGCAATCCGAATTGGTTTTGCTGCGCATCGGTTTGTTTCAATGGCAAGCGATCGCGGTCGATTTGCCGGCCGATGCCATTTTAAAACGCTTTACTCAGTCGCTGGGGTTGGAGTCTAAGTAAGTTTTAAACGATGGGTTTCGGCTTCCGCCTCTACCCATCCTACGCAAGTGCCACATTCCTCGTTCCCAAACTCTGTTTGGGAATGCCTACCCGGACGCTCTGCGTCCAACAACGCGGAGCGTTGCGACATGAATTCCCATGGAGACCGTAGGAACTGGAAATAAAACCCGTCCGGCGGGAGATTCGCCGGCGGGTTAAAAACGATGGGTTTCGGCTTCCGCCTCTACCCATCCTACGCAAGAGCTTCGTTGTAGGATGGGTAGAGGCGTAGCGGAAACCCATCATGGGCTACTTAAGCTGTTTTTTCAGAAGTGCTGTAGCGCCGATACTTTTTTACTTGTTATTTTCGGTAGTCGGATAATTATTACTCTAAATGAAACTGCCTCAATTTTTTTCACGTCCATCCCATACGCTGCTGTATATCACCGAAGTCAAAACGTTCCGTATCGATACCGACCGCAAGGGCGCTATCACAGACGCTTTGAACGTGTTCGACATTGACTGCGACAAGGCCGGAAAGCTGCCGGCCGCGCTTGAACAGATTATTTCCAAATCGTCTCCGCTGGGCCGCAAGGTCTGGGTGTTCTATGTCCGTTTGAATACGCACGCGTTGAGTTTGCCTTCGGCGCAGGTTGAAGGCATCGAGGGCGACATGCTGGAGCAGGCCTTGCAATTCGAATATGAGGCGATGACCGGCAGGTCTATCGGCAAAAACCGTTTGGCGTATTGCTTTCTCGGCAGCGATGAAGACATGAGTCATTATTGGTTGAATTTGATCGCGGAGGAAACTTTGGCCGACACCGCGGCCGTTTTAAAAAAAGCCGGTTGCGCGTTGGCCGGTTTGTCTCATCCGGGCGGCTTGCCTGTGCTGCTGTCCGAAGACGGCAAGTCGAGTTGGTGGCGTATCGAGTGTTGGTCGACGACGGTTTTCGCGCTTGCAAAAACGCCGGACCAGGGGATGACGTTGCAAATCATGATCAAGGAGCAACATCCGCAGTGGCATGAAGAACTCGATCAATGGCTGCTGGAAATCGGCGCGGTCGATAAGACCGAAGTGTTGTTGAATAATCAGATCGAATTTACTCCCGAGTCCGATGCGAAATTTCATTTGACCGATGAGGCCGCTTTGACGCAGTGGCTGGCGCACTGGGCGAAGCATCTGATCAAGCAGGATGCAGTCGGCGTACCGCTGTTGAATCCTAAGGTTCCGATCAATCGGGAGTTGTTTTATATGATCGGCAGCGGCGTTTCGGCGGCGTTGCTGTGCGTAAGTCACAGCGCCTGGCTGTTGTATCAAACGCAGGATTACGAATACAAGACCGAAGCGTTGACGCAAGCGGAACAAGATCTGAAAGTTTATCGCGAGTCGGTTTATAAAAATCAGCAGGAAATCGGCAAGCTCGATAAGAAGATAAAGACTTTGCAGGGTAATGTCGATTTGGTTCCGAAGGCGTTGAGCGCGTTTAAGGCGCGTCCGGCCGCGCTATTGAAGCATTTGGCCGTGGCCAGTCCCGATGATTTGTTGATCGAGAGCGTTGAGGTTGTCAATGGGGGTTTGCGGGTGTCGGGCGTCGCGCTAGAGGCCGATTTACCGAACCGGCTGAGCAATCGCTTGGAGCCGGTTTTGTCGACGCTCGGTTGGCGTGTCAATGCGCCGTCCAAGAAGGATATGGTCTTGCTTGAAGGGGGCGGTCCCTGGGAGTTTTCCGTGATGATCGACGATAACGGGTTGAGCGGTTTTATCGAGCATGCGGAGCAGACGCCGCTATGACGCCCGAGCAAAAGCGCGAGCGTCTGCTGAAACGGATTTTACCGGGGATGGCGATTACTGTGATTTATTTTGTGTTCGTTAGCGGGTTGCTATCCGAAAAGATGCAAAAGGCCGAAGAGACTTATCAGGGGCTGTATCGGCAAGGGATTTCGCCGGCGGCGCTGCCGGGCGTGATGAATCAGGTCGATCAAACGCGGCAGCAAATCGATACGCTGCAACGGCAGCAGTCCGAGCTGGGCAAGAAAATGTTGGAGATTGCCGGTTTTTTAAGCGGCGAGTCGTCGATCAACGAGGCGACGGCGCTGCTTTCCGAGATCATGATGCGGCATAACATTTGGGTGATCGAGGAAAAGCGCGAAAGTTTTCCGGCGGAGCAATTGAGCGTGTCGTTGCGGGAGGTGTTGCAATGGGTCGAGCCGGAGGGCGGATCGGATAGTTCCGGAGCCGGTAAAGGTCAGGGCAAATCGGCGCGGACGATTCTGGTCGGCCGGTTGTCGTTGCGCGGCGCTTATTTGGATATGTACCGGGCGATGGCTGAGTTGGCCGCGAGCGGTTTTAAGGGGGTGCCGGTGCAATTGACGATGCAGACGCCGGAAGACGGCGCGCTCAGGCAGGGCGAGTTGGAGTGGGAGTTGATTTTGTGGATGTAGTTATCGTTCCCGCGTTTCGGCGTGGGAATGCAGCCCGGTAGAGCTGTAGGATGGGTAGCAGCGAAGCGGAAACCCATCATGGGGACCCCGCAAACGGCAGGGAAACATTACGCGGCCGAGTCAAGAAAACTCGTCCGGCGGGAGATTTGGCGGCGAGGGTGAAAACGATGGGTTTCGGCTTCCGCCTCTACCCATCCTACGCAAGAGCCGCCCTGTAGGATGGGTAGTAGCGAAGCGGAAACCCATCATGGAAGCGGCTCAGCGCCGGGTTGCTGGAGCGTGGGGAAGCATAGTTTTAGCCGAAGACGGCACAATGAATTCTAATAAGTTGAAGATATGACGCAATTACCGGGGTTTTCGTTGAAGAATTGGCAAAATCAGGCGCAACAAAGCCATGAGGAATTACGTGCTCAGGCGCGGGAGCCGGTTCAGGATGGCGAGGCGATTTTATTTACCGACGATGTTCTGTCGCTGACCACGGCTGTCGAGGATATCTCTTCGGGTGGAGCCGGTTTGGTGCTGCGCGACGAGGTTTGCGCAATCCGGGAAAACGTGACCTTGACCTTGACGATACAGTCTGGGCATCAGCGCATGACGCGTCAGGCGGTCGTGCGATGGGTCAAGGTGTCGGGCCCGGAAACGCGCTTAGGTATCCAATATATCGATCATGTTTGTTTGTCGCCGGATTCGCATCGGTTGGACATTGAAAGCGTGCGCATCGATCCTTCTTGCGCGTTGCGCATTCCGGCATCGATCGCGGTGCGCCGAAAGTTGCTGCCGTTTTTGGCGATGGACGGGGTCGTGCATGTCGCGACGGGAAGCCTGATCAATGCCGGCTTGACCAATGCGGTGGAGCGGCTGGTCAAGTCGCCGGTTCGTTTATGGGATGTCGACAAGTCCGCATTGGATAAGGTCATTCACGAGGTTTACGGCAACGCCTTGACGGTCAAGGCGTTGCCGGTGGCGGGCGCGGCAAGCAACGATGCGGTCGACTTGGGCGATAAGTTGCTGTATGCGGCCTATATTCGCCAAGCTTCGGATATTCATATCGATCCGGGTTTCAACGGGGCGCGCATCCGGTTTCGCGTCGACGGTCAATTGGAAAATTACGATGTGGTTAAACACGGGGCCTATACCGAGTTGGCCAGCCGTCTGAAAGTCATGGCGAATTTGGATATCGCCGAAAAACGTTTGCCGCAAGACGGACGTTTTTCGCATCAATTCGTCAGAGGCGGGCGGCGCGTCGACATTCGCGTCGCGACACTGCCGACCAAATACGGCGAACGCATCACGATGCGGCTGTTGGCCTTGCAAACCGGCGCTTTGACGTTGGACCGGCTGGGCTTTATCGGCGAGCATCAGCGCATTATCGAAAGTTTTCTGCGCCGGACTCAAGGCATGATGATTTTGACCGGGCCGACCGGCAGCGGCAAAACGACGACGTTGTACGCGGCGATTCGGATGCTGCTCGAAAGCCGCGATTTAAACGTCATTACGATAGAAGATCCGATCGAATACGAAATCGAGGGCGTCGCGCAGTGCGAGGTCGATCCGACGTCGAACAAGGTCGATTTCGCGAAGGCCTTGCGCAGTATTTTACGGCACGACCCCGATGTCGTGATGCTCGGCGAGATTCGCGATCAGGAGACTGCGAATATCGCGATCAAGGCCGCGTTGACCGGGCATATGGTGCTTGGAACCTTGCATACCAATTCGGCGGCGGCGACCGTGACGCGCTTGATCGATATGGGCGTGGAGCCTTATTTGGTCGCGGCGGCGTTGCGTTTGGCGGTGGCCCAGCGCTTGTTGCGGCGCTTGTGCAAGCATTGCCGCATTTCGCGTCCGTTGACGGAACAAGAGGCGTTGATTTTAGGGCGAGCTAATTTGACCGGCGCGCGAATTTACGATCCGACCGGTTGCGTGTATTGCGGCAATCGCGGTTATGCCGGGCGTATCGGTTTGTACGAGTTGTTGGAGCTGCGTGCGGATTGGGCCCGCGATGTCGCGCAAGGTCGCGGCGAGGCGCAATTGGTCGAAAATATGCGCGAAGCCGGTATGCACGGTTTGATAGACGATGCGATCGACAAGATGATAACCGGGGAGACGTCGTTTCATGAGGTGCTGCAAGTGGTTTCTTCATGGTAGTGCGCGGCGCTGTTCCAGCAATTCCCAGTTTGAGCAGTTTCGCCGATCTTAGGGTGTGGGGTATGCCTGTCGAGGAACGCCGTAAACCCATCCATGGGGGCTTGGCGGCAGCTAAGCGCCAAGGATGGCGTGAATGCAGATTTTGCATTACGCCATGGATGGCGTGTATTAGGGCAATGCAGGAGCAATTGCCGAGGAGCAAAAATCTGTCCCGCTGCCGACATCCTCGCCAAGCATACCCCACACCCTTTTTGATCCCCAAATTGGGAATTGCTGGCGACATTCATCGGTGATTGCATAATGGCGTTATTTACTTATACCGCCCGCGATCGTGGCGGGCAGCAAGTCGCTGACAGTATCGAGTCGCCGAACCGGGAGCGCGCGATTGCCGCTTTGCGCAAGCAAGGTTTGTTGGTGCTGGGTATCGACGAGCAGAAACCCAAAGGCGAAGGCGGGCAATTTAGTCTGAATCCGCTGGATTACCGGTCGATGCATAACGGCGATATCGAGCATAATTTTCATCAAATCGCGGTGATGTTGCGTAGCGGTATCAGTTTATTGGAAGCACTGGAGTTGACGTTGGCGCATGCGCGGTTCGGCACCCGCAAGACTTGGCGCAAGCTGCGCGATCGGATTCAAGAAGGCAGTTCGTTTACCGAGGCGTTGGCGGAACATTCGATTTTTAGCCAGTTTACGATTCAGTTAGTGCGCGTCGGCGAGCAAACCGGTCATCTGGGGACGGTGCTGGATCAGGCGGCGCATGAGGTAAAAGCGAGCCGCAAGTTGAAAAAACAGATTATTTCGGCATTGAAATACCCGCTGTTTACGTTGTTGTTTGCGATCGGTTTGGTCGTTTTTATGTTGACCAGTCTCGTGCCGGAGATCAAAAAATTGCTGCAGATTACCGGTAAGCCGATGCCGCCGATTACGCAGGCGCTGATCGATGTGTCCGATTGGTTTTTGGCGAACGGTGTGTTTATCGGAATCGGTTTGGTATCGGCGGCGGCCTGTTTTATCGCGTTTTATAGTTGGCCGACGAGTCGTTGGTGGATAGACCGTTACGCGTTGCGGGTGCCGGTGTTCGGCTATGTTTTTCGTTTGTCCGGTACGGTGATGTTTTCGCGGGCGATGGGCTTATTGCTGCGTAGCGGCGTGGTGATCGTCGAAGCGTTGGAAACGATGGAAAAGCTGCATGTCAATCAATATATGGCTAGCTGCGTTGGTCATGCGCGAGACAGTATTTTGCACGGCGTCGCGCTGGGCGATGCGCTATCGCCGCGATCGGGTTATATGCCGTTGATGTTGCAAATGGTCCGTGTCGGCGAAAGTTCGGGCACATTGGATCAGCTCTTGCAGGAGATGGCTGACTATCACGATGAGCTGTTGCAACGGGCCATCGCGACCTTGACCGGGATGATCGCGCCGGCGATGACGATTATCGTCGGCGGCGTGGTCGGTTTTGTGTATGCCGCTTTTTTGGTGGCGATGTTTTCGGCCGCCGGAGGCAGTCCGTCATGAGGTTTTGGTTAGGAGTGTCGATGCTGGCTGCGATATGCGGTTCGGCTACCGGCGAAGTTGCCGGTGAAGATCGGGCGCCGCAAGCGGATGTTGTGCGCAGCAAGGCGTTGACGCGAGGCAATATTGCCGAAGCGACCGAGGTTTTGCGCGACCCGACGCAAATGAGCGGTAATTTTCGTCAAGCGGTGAAAAACATGGCGCCGGCTCAAGCCCCCTCATCAAGCGCCGGAGCCGCCCGGCAAAATTTTCCGACGATAGAGTTGGTCGCCAAGGCGATGCGCACCGAAAAGGCGGGCAAGGTTGTGTTACGCGTCGGCAATAGCTTGCTGCATATGCGGTTGGATAATAGCGTGTCGATCATGCACAACGGCGCGCTGTTGAACTTGCGCATCGATGAAATAACGGCCGAGCATGTTCAAGTTCATCTACTTGAATTCAATCAAACGTTGATTTTGCAGTGATGCTCGGTGTTTAGGTTTTTTCGGATTTAAGAATGCTCAGGATTTTTCGTTTTTGCGTATTGTTGGCCGGTTTGTTTATCGTTCCCACGCTCCAGCGTGGGAATGAATACCGAGACGCTCCAGCGTCTCGTGCCGTTGGGGCGGTACTCAAGCGTTCTCACGCAGAACGGGGGAACGATAAAAGTGCGGGCGCGTGGGGGAGGGTGCGGTCACTCGCCCGACAGGACGCCGTGAATACGTCCCTGTAGGCTCGACGGCGGCTTTCCCTGCCGCCGACGCCTGCCGGTCGAGCAACCGCACCCTCCTCGGAACCGGCATTTCTATCGTTCTCACGCAGAGCGTGGGAACGATAAAGTTCATCTGGTTGAATTCAATCAGTCTTTGATTTTGCAGTGATGCTCGGTGTTTAGGTTTTTTTCGGATTTAAGAATGCTCAGGATTTTTCGTTTTTGCGTGTTATTGGCCGGTTTGTTTATCGTTCCCACGCTCCAGCCGTGGAATGAATACCGAGACGCTCCAGCGTCTCGTGCCGTTGGGGCGGTACTCAAGCGTTCTCACGCAGAACGGGGGAACGATAAAAGTGCGGGCGCGTTGGGGGAGGGTGCGGTCACTCGCCCGACAGGACGCCGTGAATACGTCCCTGTAGGCTCGACGGCGGCTTTCCCTGCCGCCGACGCCTGCCGGTCGAGCAACCGCACCCTCCTCGGAACCGGCATTTCTGTCGTTCTCACGCAGAGCGTGGGAACGATAAAGTTCATCTGATTGAATTCAATCAGTCTTTGATTTTGCAGTGATGCTCGGTGTTTAGGTTTTTTTCGGATTTAAAAATGCTCAGGATTTTTCGTTTTTGCGTGTTATTGGCCGGTTTGTGGGCCGGGCTTTGCTTTCATACTTCGGCGCATGCGCTAAGGAGCCCGGAGCAGAAAATCGCGCAATTGGATTTTCGCGATATCTCTGTCGGCGATGCGCTGAAAGTCCTGTCGGATCAATCCGGCTTGAATGTGATCGCTTCGCAGGAAGCGGCGCAGATTCACATCACGATGTATTTGCAAGACATTACGCCGATGGAGGTGATCGATGCACTCTCCAAAACCTACAATTTGTGGTATCAGCACGACGGCAGCGCCAACATCATTCGTATTTACACGATCAAGGAATATCGGATGGAGCAGGTGGAGTTTAAAAGGGAAGAAACCGAAATCTTCACGATGAAGAACGCAAAGAACGCGCTGGATTTGGCCGAAACGATACAGAATTTGTTCATGGAGCGGGTGCGCTTGAGCTACGGGCGCAACCAAAACGAACTGATGATGGATTTGAGTCAGCGTTTTCAACGCTTCAATATGTTGGATAGCCAGACGACGCTGGGCTCCGGCGGGTCGCGCGGCGGCGGCGGAATGGGCGGAATGAGCGGCGGCATGGGAGGCATGGGCGGCGGCATGGGCGGCGGCATGGGCGGCGGTATGGGAGGCATGAGCGGCGGCATGGGTGGCGGTATGGGAGGCATGGGCGGCAGTATGGGAGGTATGGGCGGCCAACAAAACATGCGCTCCAATCGTCAAGTCGAAATGGACGAACAAATGCGTCTCCAGACCGAGTTGATGCGTAAATATGCGGACGACCCGCAAACCTTTCTGGCGGGCGATTCCGAACGCGGACGTACGTTGTTGAGAGAAAGCGTGCAATTGCAGGCGCCGATCTATGTCGGCGTTATCAAGCACCAGAACCGTGTTTTGGTTCGCACGCGCGATTTCGATGCGATGCAGGAAATACGTCAGTTGTACAAAACACTGGATACCGAGAGTTCCATGTTGTTGATGGAGGTCAAGATCCTGTCTCTGGATTTGTCGGACGGTTACGACTCTTTATTCGATTTCAAGATTCGTCAGGGCGATGCCAATATTTCGACCTTGAATGCGACCAGCGCGCTCAATAGCGCCATCAATACCGCGGCCGCCGTGTTCGATCCGAGTTTGCTGGCGACCGTGATCAGCGAAAAGTTCGAGATGCGTTTGCAGTTATTGGAAAAGGAAGGCCGCGTGACCGAGTTGGCGACGCCGATGTTGATGACCACCAACCAGGAAGTCAGCCGCGTGTTCGTCGGCGAGGAACGGCCGATCGTCAGCGGTTATTCGGCATCGAGCACGCCGGGCGGAACCGGCACCGTCCAGCAAATCGTTCAACCGATTCTGGTGCCGGAAACCGATACCCGCGCGATCGGCACGACTTTGTTGTTGACGCCGAATATCAATGCCGACCGCACCGTGACCATTCAATTGTTGGTCGAGCAATCCACGATCGCCAACGATCAAGCGACGATTCCGGTACAGGTGGCTAATGCGCTGGTCGAGGCGCGTATTGATTTGGTCCAGGAACGGACTTTCAGCGGCACGGTTGTCGCCAATGACGGTTCGTCGATCGCGGTCGGCGGCTTGATCGAGGAAGGCGCGCGCAGCCGGGAAAACAAGGTGCCTATCTTGGGCGATTTGCCCCTATTGGGTTTTTTCTTTCGCGAAGAGGCGCAGGCGCGCGAGCGGCGCGAACTGGTCATCGTCATCAAGCCGCATATCATCGGCACGCCGGCCGAAGCGCAAGACGTGAGCCGAGCCATGGCCGAGAAAAACAGCGTGCATCCGAACGCGCCGATGATGGACAACATGGATGTCTACAGCAATCCGGACCGGCGGCATAAAGGTTATGTGCTCGAACAGCCCTATAAGCAATACATGAAGCAAGATGCGACCGATAAGTATCGGGGGCGCGGGGATTCCAGAGAGTTTCCTGGACGATCCGGCGCTTCGCGCTCGGAATCGACTTCGGCGCAGCAAACTTATATGGACTTGACGCGCTATGCGGCCGAATCGATTCGGGTATTGCCGGAACAGCGCCAACCCCATGCCAAAATTCAACCGGCCGCATTGCAACAACAAACACCGCTGGCATTGTTGCCGAACGAGTCGATTCGGATATTGCCGTTTGAAAGTTGGCGGCAAGGCGGGGTTTATGTCACTGCGCTGGAAGTACGCAATGCGTCGCCGCAACCGGTCGCGATCGATCAAAGGCAGCTCAAGGGGCGCTGGCTGGCGGCGACTTTGGAGGGCGATCATCTTGCCGCGCAAGGCGATTTCGGCGATTCGACCTATTTGTATCTGATCTCCGCCGAACCGTTCGACGATATCATCGCCCATTTACCGGTAGGCGGAGGTTAGGAATATGCACAAAATAACTTCGCGAAACAGTCAGCTTTGTGGAGGTTCGGTAACTCGCTTGACAGGCCGCCGTGATTACATCCTTGTAGGCTTGACGGCGTCTGTCCCTGCCGCCGACACCAGTCAAGCGAGCCACCGAACCCCCTTCCTGCATTTGAAGAAGTTATTTCATGCTCGCTCTTTAATCGTAACAGGACCGGACAACATTCGACGGAGCCTTTTGGAAAAGCGGTGTCGGTTTCTTGCGCTAGTGGGATTGGTTTCCGTTTCGGCGTGGGGACAAGTGCCCGAGCTTAACATGCATGTCTTCGAGACGCCGCCCGCGCCGATTCCGGTAACGAATATAACGGCCGGACTCGATCAAGATGAAATGACGTCCTTTCAAATGGTCATTTTCGACCCGGAGGCCGAAGCCGAAACCTTGGACGAATATCCCCGGCATCGGCAACGGCGGCAGGTGGTCGACGATTTTAGCGTTTTGGTCGCCGGCGATATCGGTTATCAACGGGAAAGCCTGGCGTGGAGCGTCGCTTCGGCGGATGGTGCGATAGACCCGATTACGCGTGTCGAATGGCAAGACCTCGACACCTGGAAGTTAAAAGGCCGCATGGATATCGTTTCGCCGAGCGGCATTACGCTACGCGGCGATGCCGGTTACGCCTGGGTTTTGAACGGCAGCGGACAGGAAGCCGGCTTCGACGGCGCTCCGAATTCTCAAAATGCCGGTGACGGTTATAGTTGGGATGTCTCGGTCGGACTAGGCTACCGCCTACAGGTCGGCGATACCGAATCGGTTGCCTTCGCCGCGACGCCTTTGGCGGGTTATGCCTGGCGTCGGCAACGTTATGTAATGCAAGGCGTGGAAGAAAACCGCTATGCCGCGAGTTGGCAAGGGCCTTGGGTCGGCCTGGATACGTCTTTGACCTGGCTCGACTATCACCAGTTGTTTGTTTCCGCGCAGTATCATTGGGCTGATTACGAGGCATCCGGCGACTGGCGGCAGTTGGCCGATGTGCGTCATCCCGATAGTTTCGAGCATGAAGCCGATGCAACCGGTTATCTGGGATCGTTGGGATACCGTTATATGCGTCCCGAGGGCTGGGGCTTGAGTCTGAGTTTCGATTATCAAAAATGGCAGGGCGATCCAGGGCAGGAGCGGTTTTATTTTGCCAACGGCGAGGTCGTGGAGTCGCGATTCAAAGACCTGTCGCGCGAGTCGGTCGGCGTGAATTTAGGCATTAATTTACAATTTTGAATGCGTATGTTGGGAGCGATCCGGCTCCTTGTGGGCGCGACGCCTTCGTCGCGAATTCGAAGCGCTGCAGGATGGGTTTCCGCTTCGCTGCTACCCATCCTACAAGGCGGCTCTTGCGTAGGATGGGTAGAGGCGGAAGCCGAAACCCATCGTTTTCATGCCTCCGATGGATATTTTGCCGGATAGAGGTCATAAACCCGTCCGAAACCTTTTAATGGTTCCCACGCTCTGCGTGGGAACCCAGGCGGGGACGCTCCAGCGTCCCCGAACCGCGGAGCGGTTCGGGCTGCATTCCCACGCCGGAGCGTGGGAACGATGGGATGTTGGGAGCCATCCGGCTCCCTGTGGGAGCGACGTCTTCGTCGCGATTTCGAAGCGCTGCAGGATGGGTTTCCGCTTCGCTGCTACCCATCCTGCAAGGCGGCTCTTGCGTAGGATGGGTAGAGGCGGAAGCCGAAACCCATCGTTTCACTTAAATTTGAATGCTTATGATGAATCGATACCGTTTAGTGTTTTTATTGATGGTCTGTTGCGGCGTGTCGGCACAGGGCGCGGACATACGCTTGAGCAGTCATCTGCAACGCTTGCAAGCCGAATTCCGTCAGCATAGCGCTGCCGGCAAACCCGTTCAGAGTTTCGTTTCCGCCGACCGAACGCTGTCGGTGATCGATCATCGCTATGTCGTGATCGACATTTCGGCAGCCGATTCGGCACAGGCCGAAACGCTGCTCGAACACTTGCAATCACTCGGCATGATGCACGCGGTCCGCTATAAACAACTCGTTTCCGGCGTGTTTCCGATTGAAAGCTTGCATGAGCTCGAAGGATTGTCCGGCGTCAATTGGGTGCAAGCATCGAGCGCATCGCGCCATGCGCTGGGACCGCCAGGCGGCTTGGCCTACAACGCGGCCGATGCGGCGATGTTCACCGATGTCGTGCGCAAACGCTATAACGTCGACGGCAGCGGCGTGACGATCGGCGTCTTGTCCGACAGCTACAACTGTTTGGATGGCGCGGCGGACGACGTGCTAAGCGGCGATCTGCCGGACGATGTCGTCGTGTTGCAGGACTATCCGTTTTGCGATGAGGGTTTAAGCGACGAAGGCCGGGCGATGATGCAATTGGTTTACGACATCGCTCCGGGGGCGAAGCAGATGTTTTATACCGCATGGATGGGCGCGGCCGGCTTTGCCCAAGGCATTCAGCGTTTGGCCGATGCCGGCGCCGATATCATCGTCGACGACATCGCATACCTGACCATGCCGATGTTCCAAGACGGGCCGATCGCGCAATCGGTCGACGAAGTCAAGGCGCGCGGCGTCGCTTATTTTTCTTCGGCGGGGAACATGGCCAGGCTGTCTTACGAAAACGATTTCGTGTCGGGCCGCGAGCCCTTGTCGTACGATACTGCGCATGATTTCGGCAAGGCGGCGGGGCAGGCTTCCGATTTTTATCAGAAAATCACAATACCTCAAAACACGGGTGTGCGCATCGTGTTGCAATGGGACGACCCGGCTGAAATCGCCGGCGGAGCAGGCGCGAAAACCGATCTGGATTTGTTTTTATTGGATCACAGCAAACGGCGCATCGTGACCAGCAGCCAGGACAGCAATATCGGACACAATCCGGTCGAGATTCTTGGCATCGAACACTCGATGGAAACGACCGAGTTTTATTTATATATCAGCCATCGGGCCGGGCCCGCGCCCAAGCATGTTAAATATGTAATGTTCGGCCCGCCCGCGCCTTGGCCGGATGCAAAAGAAGACGAATTGGTACAGCTTAGCGTGCAATTTAACAACGGCGCCCCGGCTTTGGTCATGCCCGATGGGCAAGTGATGCAGCGAGGCAAGGCCGTTGTCGTATTGGAACGTGAAATTGTCGAAATCAATACGCAAGAGAGACCTTTATTTCTGGGCAGCGACAGCAATGTTCTAATCGAATACAAAGACGAATTTCATCGCATCGGTGCACCCTATTTGTCTATTTGGTTCATTCCAGAAGGTTTCAAGGCCGCGTTGATCGGCCGCGAACTGATTCTTTACCGCGATATCGAAGATGTCGTGCCCTTGACTATCGACCACTACCCCACCCACAGCGGCACCGTTTACGGTCATGCCAACGCGGCCGGCGCGATGGCGGTCGGCGCGATTCCCTACGAGGAAACGCCGTGGTTCGGAACGCCGATTACAGACAGCAAAATTCAGTATTTTTCATCGGCGGGCGGCACGCCGATTTATTTCAATCGGGACGGTATCAGGCACAATCAGGCAGAACAGCGCCTTAAACCCGATATCGTCGCGCCCGATAATAGCGACACGACATTTTTCGGCAATGACAACGACGGCAGCGGCTTTCCCAATTTTACCGGCACCTCGGCAGCAGCGCCGAATGCCGCCGCCTTGGCGGGCTTATTGAAACAGGCGTTTCCGTTTTTAAGCCCCGATCAAGTTCATCTGGCGATGCGTAAAGGCAGCCTGGCGCTACACGATCCCGCAGGCAATGTTTCACAACCGGCTCCACCCAATCCGGACTGTGAATTCGCGGACGACTTCAACTGGGGGACCGGTTGCGGTCTGGTAAAGGCGGACCGGATTTTTAGCGAAGCCGGTAATGCGGCCGACTCCGTGTATTTAACCCTAAAGGCAATCGAGCCTCTCGTCATTGCCGGCCGCGAATTCGCCTATCGCTTCGAAGTGCACAATTTCAGCGGACAAACCTTGACCAATTTACAGGTAAGCGCCAAGGGTCTGCCGAAATTCCTCCGCTATCGCTACGTCGACGGCTGCCCGAGCTTCAACAGAAAGAAAGTCGAATGCAAACTCCCCGACTTGCCTTCCGGCGGCACGGCGGCTTTTAGCATCGGCGTGATGCCGAGAAACAATCCGACCCGGCGCTTACTGCTCGAAGCGGAAGTGTCGACCGACGCGCCGGTCGATTTAAGCGGCGCGCAAGCCGTGCTGGATATCGAACTACTGGCGGTGCCCGGCGATATCAACGGCGACGGCTGCGTGGACAAAGCCGATTGGCGCCGCCTGTTCAGCGCCTATCGACGGGGCGATCATAAACCGGCCTACGACTTGGACGGCGACGGCCTGGTCGGACAAAGCGATTTGCAGATATTGAAAACGCTCTACTCCAGACCGGGAGGTAGACGATGCCGTTGATAGCGACCGACAGAATCGACCGAATGCCCGCCCCGAAACGTCGCCAGCGAGGACTCACCCTAGTCGAACTGACCGTAACGCTGTTGATACTAACCGTACTGGCAACCATCGCGATACGCTCGACCAACGACCTAGGCTTTCAAGTGCGTTACGAACAAACCAAAGAACGCCTGGAAATGATCCGAAACGCAATCCTCGGCAATCCGAGGTTGATCATTAACGGCCAGCAAGCGATTAGCGGGTTTGTGGCGGATATGGGGCGGTTGCCGGGGAGCGTACGTGATCTACTTCAGGCCAGTGCTTGCATAGTTGGCGGTGTCGCTACTCAAAAATCTTTATTGGAGTGTGAAAGTGATGGTGGATCGTGGACATGGTTTGACACTCCGTGTACTGATGATGTTTCCACAACGCAAATAGATTGTTCGATAGCTGGTGGTCTCTGGCTTGGTTGGCAAATTCATTTGGAGTCAGGCTTAGGTTATGGATGGCGCGGCCCATATCTAAATGTGTCTGGTAATCCCGATGGCACGGATACATTTACTGATGGTTGGGGACGAACAGGAGTGGATAAACCCGGAACTCTTTCAATTGATGAGGCAATAAGCAATTATGGTTGGGAGTTGGAAAATACACCAAGTATCAACGATTTAAAAATTATCAGTTACGGAAAGGATCAAGTCTATGACGGTGGTAGTTGTTCAAATGATTTCAATTGTGATTTCTTCACGCAGATTCTAGTAAGCGATTATCAAAAAGATATTTTCCCCGGCATTACTGTGAAACTCCAAGGAAGAGTGTTTTCAATGGATAGTCATTGCAGCAATGCGTCTTATACAACTCGGGTAGATTGCGAAGCAGCTCAAGGAATATGGTATGGCGGATGTAGTGAAGGTATTCCGGGCTCTCCTAGTCCTAGTTATTCCAATAAAACAACTTGTGAAGCTGCTAGTAAAACATGGAAATCCTGCAGCCTAGCAGTCTATACAACACAAACTGACTGCGAAGATAATGATGGTATTTGGTATGGCGAGGGATATGGTTGTTCCGATGCAGCATATTCTAATAAAACGGCTTGTAAAGATGCAGATGCTAGTAATACATGGAATAGTTGTAGTGATAAAGATGAAGAGACTCGTGCTGGTTGTGAGGCTACAACACCAGCATCTAACTGGTTTGGGGATGGAGTGGCTGGCGAGTCAAGGTTGGTTTGCCTCAGGGTATATCATTATTCAAATGGATCAATAGACACACTTATTCCAACATCTACGCCAGTTATTTATGAAGATGGAGCAATACATAATTTAGTCTTCGATTTTCCAGTAAACAGTTTGATCAAAACAGGTGAAGCACGTATTGCAATTTATTACCAGAGAGGTGTTGATGGCTGCAAAACCACGATACCTTATCCCTGGGAAAGTAAGCCACAACCAATAACAATATATCCCAGAACTTCATTGCCAGTAATAAATTGGTAGAAAAACGATGGGTTTCGGCTTCCGCCTCTACCCATCCTGCAGCGCTTCGAAATCGCGACGAAGGCGTCGCTCCCACAAGGAGTCGGATCGCTCCCAACATTCCATCGTTCCCATGCTCCGGCGTGGGAATGCAGCCCGAACCGCTCCGCGGTTCGGGGGCGCTGGAGCGTCCCCGCCTGGGTTCCCACGCCGGAGCGTGGGAACCATTAAAACGTTTCGGACGGGTTTATGATCTCTATCCGGCAAGATATCCGTCGGCGAGGCGAAAAACGATGGGTTTCGGCTTCCGCCTCTACCCATCCTACGCAAGAGCCACCTTGTAGGATGGGTAGCAGCGAAGCGGAAACCCATCATGGGTTCCCGCAAACGGCAGGAAACCCGTTCGGCAGCATGTATTTTGAGGATTTGAGCGAATGAAACGATGTTCTTGTTTTTTGCAACGCGGTTTGACGTTGTTGGAGTTGAGTGTTGTCTTGCTGGTGTTGATTGCGCTGGCCGGGTTGATGGTGCCTTATGTCGTCGGCACCGGGCAAATGGCGATGTGCCGGGCGACCGATGCGTCGATGACGGTTGTGAAAGAGGCAATCATGGGTGGTTCTGCGGGGCCGGGTTATTACATGGATACTTTGGGCCATTATCCTTCACCAAAAGACAATCCCGATCATAAATATGGCTTGCATTATTTATTCGTGGCTGGAGGTCGGGATAAATATAATCCCAAGACCGCAGTCGGTTTGCGAGATCCGTATTTATCGACCGGTGGCAGATCAACTGATCAATATCATGCCAGCTTCGGCGCTGTTTTTGATTCGTCGAGCAATCCAAACGGTACGGTGCATATCGATCACAATGATCTGGACCTAGATTTGTATCATGTATTCGACGCCTGGGGCAGACCGATTGTTCTACAAGTTCCAATCGATACCAGCGACTCAGAAGATCCCTTTAAATACGCGCGGTTGGTTTCGGCGGGACCTGGGCATGGGCTTGGGCCAAAAGACGCCGCAATTGATACCACGATTAGCAATCTAGATGCCTCCGACCGCAACGACGACCGGGTGCTTTATCTACGCATGCCCGATCCCGGTCGTAATGAGCCTTGCGATAACTATTAACACTGTTGCGGGTTCTGGCGGCACTGACCTGCGCGACATTATTTTCGACCGAGAAGGATTGACAGTATGGAACATGACTTAGAAGCGTTAATTAACCAAGCGAATCAAATTATTCTGGGTAAGGATCGGCAAATTCGATTGGCGGTGTGTTGTTTGCTGGCCAAAGGGCATTTGTTGATCGAGGATTTACCCGGCGTGGGGAAGACGACTTTGTCGCATGCGCTGGCTAAATTATTCGGTATGGATTATCAGCGTTTGCAATTTACCAGCGATCTGTTGCCGGCGGATATTATCGGTTCGTCGGTGTTTATGGCGAATGAGCATGCGTTTAAGTTTCATCCCGGCCCGATTTTCAGGCAAATGATCTTGGCCGATGAAATCAATCGCGCTTCGCCGAAGGCGCAAAGCGCTTTGCTCGAGGCGATGGAGGAACGGCAAGTAACGGTAGACGGCGAAACGTATGCTTTGCCCGAGTTGTTTTTTGTGATCGCCACGCAAAACCCGAATCATCATGTGGGTACGTTTTCTTTGCCCGAGTCGCAATTAGACCGGTTTTTGATGCGGATCGAGCTGGGTTATCCGGATCATCGCGCCGAGTTGTCGTTGTTGTCCGGCGAGGCGCGCTATCGCTTGCTTGAGGATTTGCCGGTGATGATGCCGGCAGAGCGTTTGTTGCAGTTGCAGGATCAAGTGGCGCGCGTGTATGCCTCGCCGGCTTTGTTGAATTATGTGTTGGCGGTCGTGACGTTTACTCGGCAATCCGATCAGTATCATTGCGGTTTATCGCCTCGGGCCGGTTTGGCTTTGCTGAACGCGGCTAAGGCTTGGGCGTTGTTGGCCAATCGCGACGCGGTGTTGCCCGAAGATGTGCAAGCGGTATTGCCGGCGGTTGCGGGGCACCGGATTCGTTCCGGGGTGGGGAATTCGGAGGCTATCGTGGCGCCGATTTTACAAAACGTGCCGGTGGTTTAAGTGCTGTCTTTACCTGCCGCCGACGCTCCGGTAAATGAAAGTTTGAGACGTGGGGGAGGGTGCGGTCACTCGCCCGACAGGACGCCGTGAACCCAGCACCTAAATTATCCAAGATAGTTAACCATAGCCAATGGGCTATGGAATTTAGGTGCTGGGTGAATACGTCCATGTAGGCTCGACGGCGGCTTTTCCTGCCGCCGACGCCTGTCGGTCGAGCAACCGAACCCTCTTCGGAACCGGTATCTGAGCAGGACGGGGTTTAAACCCCGTCCTAAACGTTTCGCCCGTGGCCAAAGCAAACCGAAAGTAACTATTCAGTCCCCCGGAAATTATCGTTCCCACGCTCTGCGTGGGAATGCCTGAGTACCGCTCCAGCGGTACGAGACGCTAGAGCGTCTCGGTTTTCATTTCCACGCCGGAGCGTGGGAACGATAGGGGCTGTGAATAATTACAACCGAAATGTTTGGAGCAAATCGAAACGTTCGGAGCGGGTTGAATAACCCGCCCCGCGCTCATCGTTATACATAAATTGTAGGGTACGCTGCGCGTACCAAAGCCGTGCCCTGACGGTTCGGCTGGCGCATGAACATCGAGGGGTTACCATGGTACGCACAGCGTACCCTACGCGGATCAACTAGCGTTAGGTGTGGGATATCCAAGGGTGTTAAGTGACAATAAATGGTATCGAGGTCTCATTGGTTAAGATTGCGAAAGGTATATTTTGAAACGAATTACGGTTAGAGGTGTGGGATGAACGCAGATCTAGCGTCATTGAAGCAAGGTTTCGGGTTCGGGCGTTTTTTCAGGCGGGGCGAGTCTGCGAGCGGTCCGTTGGAGTTGACGCGGCGGCGGGTTTTTATTTTGCCGACGCAGCGGGGGCTGAGCTTGGTTTATACCATTGTGTTATTGTTGTTGATCGCTCTGATTTATAACAATAATTTGGTGTACGGCTTGGCGTTTTTTCTGGCTAGCCTATTTTTTGTGTCGATTTTGCATACCTATCGGGCGCTGGCCGGGTTGGTGGTAAAAACCGGTTATGCGGCCCCGGTTTTTGCCGGCGAATCGGCGGGTTTGTCATTGACGGTGAGTAATCCGACGGACACTCGACGCTATGCTTTGTCGGCGCATCTGGAAAACGAGTCGGTTTTCGATTTGGAGGCTCGGCAAAGTAAAACGCTCACCTTATATATGCGTACTCAACAACGCGGTTGGCATTCGATTGGCGCGATAACGCTGGCCAGTCATTATCCGTTGGGTCTTTTCCGGGCCTGGTCGCCGCTGCGCTTTAGCGATCGGATTTTGGTTTATCCGAAGCCGGCTCGGGATGTCGTGCCTTTTCCGGACGCAAGCGGGTCTGACGCAGCCGGGCAGAGCGTTAGCGACCGCGGCGGGCAAGACGATTTTATCGGCACTCGCGAATATCAGGCGGGAGATTTGTTGCGCCAGATTCATTGGAAGGCTTATGCCAAGGGTCAAGGCTTGTTGTCTAAACAATATGCCGGCGAGTCGGTCGGCACCGAGTTGTGGTTGGATTATGGGCAGGCTTTCGGGGAGCGAACCGAAGATCGTTTGAGCAGTTTATGCCGCTGGATTTTGGATGCCGATACGGCCGGTTTGCGTTATGGCTTGCGTTTGCCGGGCTGCCGTATTCCGCCGGATCACGGTGCTTCGCATCGAGCCCGCTGCTTGAAGGCTTTGGCTCTTTTTGAGGGCGAGCGATCATGAATGCAGGTATCTTGCGAGGCTTGTTATTTGCGGTCGCTTTGATCGTGCTGCCTCACGTCGGTCATATTCCGCCGCTTTTATCCGTATTTTTTGGGGTGTTGTGGTTTTGGCGTTTTTGCGGTATTCGTTATCCGAATTGTCTGCCTAAGGGCATGGCTGCTTCGGTGTTGATGTTGGTCGGTATCGGTTTGCTGGTCGCTCATCATCGAGGCGAATGGGGGATCGGTAGCGGTACGGCCTTGTTTGTGACGGCCTTGGGCTTGAAGTTGTTGGAGTTGAATAAGCCGCGCGATGTTTATTTGATTGCTTATTTGGGCTTTATCGTCATTGCCGCTCAGTTTTTGTATTGGCAAAACATCGTTGCCGCCGTTTATGGTTTGTCGGTCAGTTTGTTGTTGTTGGCCTGTTTGGTCGCCGTGAATCAGCATGGCCGTCTGTTTCGCGTCGATGTATTGCGCAGGATTTCGTATTTGTTTTTGCAGGCCCTGCCGATGACGGCAATTTTATTCATGGTGTTCCCTCGGGTGCAGGCGCCTGCCTGGGCATTTTTGAATGACGATAAGCATCGGGCGCAGTCGGGCCTCGGCGATATTTTGGAGCCGGGCGCTTTCGATCAATTGGCTTTGTCGCCCAAACTGGCGTTCCGGGTCAAGTTTGACGGGGCGATGCCGCCTAAGGATCAATTGTATTGGCGCGGCCCGGTGTTTAGTTTTACCGACGGTGTTCGGTGGCGCAGGTCTACTAATGCTCATGCCAAGTATTATCAAGAACCCTTGCAGGTATCCGGTCAATCGTATGCCTATCGCTTGTTGCTGGAACCGCAAGCTCACTCATGGGTGTATGGGCTGGAGATGCCCGTCGAGTTTGATGACTCGTTGCGGCGCGATGCCAATTATCAGTTGCTTAGTCGGGTTCGGAGCGAGGAGGCCGCCGAATTTAAGCTGGTGTCTTATTCGCACTACAACACCGGTCGTATTACGCGTTCGGAGTATGCGGAAAACCGGCAATTACCCGGCGAGCCTTCCGTTGAAGTCGAGTCTTTGGTTCGGCAATTACACGGTTTTGACGAGGCGCCCGAGCGGTATTTGAATAATGTGTTGGCGTGGTTTCGGCGGCAGGGTTTTCAATACAGTCTGACACCGCCTTTGATGCCGGATCGTCCGATTGAAACATTTTTGTTCGAGGCCAAAACGGGTTTTTGCAATCACTATGCGACGGCGTTTGTTTATTTATTGAGGGTCGCCGATATTCCGGCCCGTGTGGTTACGGGTTATCAGGGCGGCGAGTTCAATAAAATCGGCCGATTTTTAGAAGTCCGGCAATCGGATGCGCATGCCTGGGCTGAGGTTTGGCTGGACGGCAAGGGTTGGGTTCGGGTCGATCCTACGAGTGCCGTTATGCCGGTTCAGACCTCGCAAGATTCGCTTAGGGATGAGCGTTCGGAGTTCGGAGAGGCGGGCGCGGCGCCCATTGACCGGGAAATTCGAGATTCCTGGTCCGATTTGAAGCCGGTCGAGCAGTTTTGGAATAGTTTGGAATATTACTGGCAGCGCTGGATCGTGAGTTATGGCAGCGGAACGCGTAGCGATCTGTTGAATCGCCTTCATCTGAAGCATTGGCAAGAGGTGTTGTTCGGCTTGCTGGCCGTATGGCTTGCGGTGATGTTGATTTTGGCGGGTATGTTGTTGAGGCCTTGGGGCAAGCGTGACGATCCGGTGGTGAAATTGTATCGGAAATTTTGCCGGAAAATGACCCGGTTGGGCGTGGAGAGAGCAAGCAGCGAAGGACCGATCGATTTTGCGCAAAGAGCAAAGGTGCATTGTCCGGAATTGGCGCGCGATATCGATGAGATTACCGAGATATTCGTTAGATTGAAATATCAGCGTGCGGATTCGGACGGCGATTTTAGGCGCTTGAGAAGGAAGGTTTCGGGGTTGCGATGTTGAATTCGGAAGGGCTACGCAAGAGCGACCCTGTAGGATGGGTAGCAGCGAAGCGGAAACCCATCATGGGTTCCCACAAACGGCAAAAAACATTACGGTCGGATTGATAACACCCGTCCGGCGGGAAAACCGGCGGCGAGGCGAAAAACGATGGGTTTCGGCTTCCGCCTCTACCCATCCTACGCAAGAGCGACCTTGTAGGATGGGTAGCAGCGAAGCGGAAACCCATCACGGGTACCCGCAAACGGCAAAAAAGCATTGCGACCGGATTGATAACACCCGTCCGGCAGGAAAACCGGCGGCGGCGAAAAACGATGGGTTTCGGCTTCCGCCTCTACCCATCCTACGCAAGAGCGACCCTGTTGGATGGATTGTTACCTACCGACTTCATGCCAAATAAATCCTCTCCAATGCACTGCGCGAGACATTGCCGCGTGAGTCTTCGGCTTCGATGTAGTAGCGCACATTGCCTGCCCCGACCGGTAAGGACGCGGTGCAATAATCGGCCGATACCGAGGCGCCGGTGTGGCTTGGATATGGGCCGTGATTGTTGAGATCTAGGCGTTTCTCGCCGGAAGCTGTGCGCAGTACGAGTGTCGAGCGCTTCAGGCCCGATAGATCGTGGATGAAAGTATGCAACGTGGCTTCTCTCGGCGCGGCTTTAAGACAACCCTGTCCCCAACAATCGCCGCCCGGGTTTTCCGGCGTAACCCAGGGGGCGAAAATGGTAGGTCCGGTGCTGTCGCCGACTTGTTTAACGGCGCTGCCGAGTAATTGCCAGCCTTTATTGGCCGCTTCGGTGACTTGTTTATCCCAGACGTCCTGACCGGTCCAATACCAGTAACAGCTGGTTTCGGCCGTGAGCATCAAGCGCGAGGCTTCTTGCAGCGCGGCATGTTCCGGCGCGCTGTCTTCGATCGTATGCACGAGGTTTTGCAGTGCCGTTAGAACGGCCCACGAGTTTAGGTCCGGTGAGTAGGGTTGGTCGTAGCGGCTGAACCATTTCATGAATTGCGGATCGCCGTTATCGGCACCGCTCCAGGAGCCGGGTTCGATATGCACGGCCTGAGCCGGGTCGGGCGGGAAACGCTGCAAATAATCCTCGCTGGTGGTCAGTTCGAAGCGCGGGTCTTGATGCAGCCAGCGCACCAGTTCGCCGGTGTTGTGATGATAATAACTGTCGGCACCGCCTCCGTGATTGTCGCCGTCTGAATGGAGCAGAAAAAAAGGCGGATGTTTCGGATCGAAACTGCCGGTTTCGACGATTCGATCGTAAACCTGACCGAGTACGTCAGCATATTGTAAGGCGCCGAAGCCGCCCCGGGCGTCTTCGTTGCCGATGTAGCGCTCGGCCGGAATGCCGATGATTTTATGAATCTTGCCGTCAGGGTCTTCGTAGGCGATATATTCGGGCCGCATCAGGCTTGGAGAAATTTTCGAGCCGGCCCAGATGTTGTGCAGTTGCAGCCAATCGTCGATCGGCGGGTTGACTTGTTCCGCGGGGTTGGGCGGCAGCATGCCTTCGTTGATACCGGCGTAAGGATAGTCGCGGCAGGCGCGGTAGCGGTGGATGGAATCGTAGATCACCGCCTCGATGCCTGCCTCCTTCAGTGCCGGAATCATGCGTACATGGAAGGCGGTCTCCGGGGGAAACAAGACTTTGGAGGCTTCGGCTCCGAAGTGGGCGCGTATGGCGTCTTGGTGCCACTGAATGTGGCGCACGATGTTGCGCTCCGGGATCAGCGCCATCAGCGGATGAAAGTAGCCGAACGCGGAAAAAGCCATGCGGGGATTGCCGAGTGCGGTTTTGGCGCCGGCGATGCCGCGCAACTCGTTTTTCCAGCCAGAGAAACGGCCGCCGCACAAGCCTTGCGCTTCGCAGCGATCGAGTTGTTCGATCAGCGAACCGCTCCAGCTGGTGGATAGGCCGGCATGCGGCAAGTTTCCTTCGTCATATTGGCGCACCGCGGCCGGTAGGAAACCGGTGTAATTGCCGACGCGGGAGCCGAAGATCTCGTCTTTTTCGCCATCCCAATAATCGGGGTCGGCCGCGCGGTAATAAGGTTGGTGCATGTGTTTGTGAATGCTGAAGTACACCTTGATGCCGTCTGCAATCTCTATTTTTCGTGCGGCGCGGGGAGGAGCTTCTAGCCGGAGATCTCGGTAGACTTTGATCCAGTCGTCTCCTCCGGCCCGGCTCAAGTCGGCCTGGCGGCAGCCTTCGATCTGTATATGGATGTGATTTGCGGCAAATAAACCGGCCGGTATCTTTGCGGTATAAATATAGCCGCCTTTGTCGTCGGCCCGGCTGCCGATCGCCTCATCCTTTATGATTTTTTGCCGGCCTTCGCCATGCAATATCACTTGGGGAAACGGGATTATGCCGTCGGCGCGAAAGCTGATCTCGAATGATGGATTTTTTCCCGAGGCATCGCAAGCAAGCGATTCGGGGCAATTGATATCCGATAGTTTGGAAAAAATACTCATCTTTATGTCCTATGATTTCAACGGCCGAGAATGATAAAAGTGTAGGTCTTCTTAATCAATCTGTCGACTATGCCGGCCGCTGCTTTTTGCACAATTGGTATATTTATACTTGTGTATAACGGTGAGAGCTACTGCTTGGGAAGGCGAGGAAAATTATAACTAATTAGATATTTTCGTGATTTGCGTGTGTTTTGTGGGCAACATGCTTGGGTTAATCATCGTCTTCCAGCAATTCGACGCCGATTCTGCTTCGATGCACGCAGTCGGCGTAGATATCGTCTGCATTCGACAAGCCGCGAGCTTCCAAATAACACTGGCGCGAAACAGTCAAATAGTCTTCTAAATCGATCTTAGGCGTTTTGTGTCCGGCAAAACGCATGCAGTTTGTAAAGGTGCCGGCATCGTAAAATATGGGGATTTCGACCTCGGTCATACCGCCCCCGGCCGGCACTTTTATGCGCTCCTTGCGCATCGAAGTTTTGAAGCAATTCGAGGCATCTATGAAGTAACCTCGATTGTTTTCTAGGGGTTCGGTTTGGGTGAATATACCAGAGCAACTTTGTAAAATAATCATCGCTATCGGCAAGGCGGCTTTTTTAAAACTGAGCATCATTATTAATTGGGGTAAAAGGGGCGACAGGTTATTATCGAGCCGAAATATGACAATTAAATGAATCGGCAATTTAGTTGGATCGAAACGATTTATGACTGACCATTCGAAGAGTTTCGTTGAGTTCTCGATTATCAAGGCAATCAATATTCAATAAATAAACCTAAAAAGAGCAGTTGACATGTGTTGTAGACCGTTCGTGCTGAGCCAAGTCGAAGCCTGAAGGGTCTACAACACTATCACCGTAAGTATTCAGTCCCCCTCTTTGAAAAAGAGGGGCTAGGGGAGATTTTTTAAATAAATCCCCCTCAATCCCCCTTTTTCAAAGGGGGAGGCCAACAATTGCGACTGAATGGCGGTAATTTGCCAACGGGGTCTGAATACTTACCTATCACCGGCTTGGTGAAGCCTCAAACTACCGATCACCCTTCGACAGGGCTCTCCTGAGCGCAGCCGAAGGGCTCAGGGCGAACGATAGTTTGAGACTCTCAACTGCTCTTTTCAGGATAAAAGCTTATTTTATCGTTCGGTAATGTATGGTCTGTTGTTATTAAAGGGTTTTTTAAAATTTAACGGGGCGGGGTATGAGTGAAGATATTCGAATGGGTCCGGTACGTTTGATTCAAGGTATTGAAGTCCCGAGTTTCTTTTATGGGACGGCCTGGAAGGAAGAACGGACCGAGGCATTGGTTTTGGCCGCGATCGAAGCCGGCTTCCGGGCCGTCGATACCGCGAATCAGCGGCGGCATTATTACGAAGAGGGCGTCGGACATGCGCTAAGCAAGGTGCTGGGGGAGGGCCGACTTAAACGCGGCGAGCTGTTTCTGCAAAGCAAGTTTACCTATGCGGCGAGTCAAGATCATCGGCTTCCTTACGATCCCGATGCGGATTACGCCACGCAGGTCGAGCAGTCGTTCAGCCGCACGCTAAAGCATTTGGGCACCGATTATCTGGATTCCTACATTTTGCATGGGCCTTCGCTAGGCCAAGGTCTGGCCGAAGCGGATCGCGAAGTATGGCGAGCGATGGAAAGTCTCTGCAAATCCGGTTCGGTTCGATTGATCGGCGTTTCGAATATCAGTGAGGATCAATTAAGGCTCTTGATTGAATTTGCCGAGATTAAGCCGGCATTCGTGCAAAACCGATGTTTTGCGCGGACGCAATGGGATTCCGAGGTTAGAAAGCAATGTCGCGATCATGGCATCGTTTACCAAGGCTTTTCGTTGTTGACGGCGAACGTTTCCGAATTGAACCGCCCTATCATGGATCAGGTTACAAAGCGTCACGGCTGTACCAAGGCACAGGCCGTGTTTCGTTTCGCGTTGCAACTCGGTATGATTCCGTTGACCGGCACGAGCGATCCGGAGCATATGAAACAAGACTTGTCGGTATATGACTTCGCGTTCAATGCAGATGAAATAGCTATGATTGAAAATGTTGCGGCTTGAATCGATGATTCGAGTCATTGTTCAATGATCCTCGTTCCCGCATGCCGGCAGTGGTTATGAGTTTCCGCTTCCGCCTCTACCCATCCTAGGCGAGAGCCATTTGATAGGGGCGGCTCGGCGTCGGGGGTAGCAGGGTAGTAGGATGGGTAGTAGCGAAGCGGAAACCCATCATGGGGAGCGGCAAGCGCTAGGCGATGCAGCTTGCACCGCTACCCGTCTGGGAATGCTGATCTTGTCTCGGTAGCCAAGGTAGGGATTCCCACGGAGGACCGCGCGAAGTATATATAAGTCATAAATTATCCTTATGCAATCTTAGCTAATGAGGCCTCGATACCATTTTATGTCACTTAACATTGTCGGCCTCGAAATCGCGATCAGGGGATCGCTCCCACAGCGCTTGCAATCCTCTGTGGGAGCGACGCCTTCGTCGCGACTATCGAAGCCACCGATACTCGGCAGCCGGGGATTTTATCGAAGCTCCCGATGCCACTTGCCGGACGGGTTTTATAAACCCGTTCGCAACGTTTTATCACCCTAAGATGGGTTTTCGCTTCGCCTCTACCCATCCTACTGCATTTTTTCCTGGTTCTCACGGTCCTCCGTGGGACCCCATACACATTTAGGGATGTTATTTTTACCGTATCTTAAGAGGAATTTGCGATGCCTTATTTAAAACTCAATACCAATACGCCCATCACCGATGAAAAATCTTCGCCATTACTGGCCGAAATGTCGCAACTGATGGCCAAAGAGACCGGTAAGTCGGAGCGCTATGTCATGGTCGAGCTGGCTTCCGGCAAGCCGATGTTGTTCGGCGGCAGCGATAAGCCATTGGCTTATCTCGAATGTAAAAGTATCGGCTTGAGCGGCGCTCAGGCGCGTTCGTTGTCGGCGTCATTAAGCCGCTTGCTGGAAAAGGAATTGTCGATACCGCCCGATCGCGTTTATATCGAATTCAGCAATTGCCCGGCGGAATTATGGGGATGGAACGGTTCAACATTCGGATGAGCGAGTGATAGGTTGCGCGGCGACTGTGCAGATTTGCCCTGCGATTCAGCCTTGGATAATTGTGATCACCTAACGTACATGAAGGTGCTATTATCACTCCGGCAAATGAAGGCTCGACGGCGGAATCTGATTGCCATGGATGGCGTGAATGCCGATTTTGCATGGAGCAAAAATCGGCCCTGCCGCCGACGCGCTTGTCGATCGAGCAACCGCACTCTCTTCGGAGCCGGCATTTTCGTTGCTGAGTTTTTGTATATCGAAAATTAGATAAAGAGTCTAAATCTACGAACTTTCACAGTAAGGAGAAAGGAGGTTTTATGTTATTTAAATTGATTATGGTCTTTGTCGATGAGGACAAGGTTGAAGACGTTATGGACGCGTCGAGAAACGCCGGTGCGACTGGTGCGACGATCATCAGCAAGGCTCGTGGGCAAGGTCTCGAAAAAGTCGTCGGTATTTTGGGTTTCGAAATATTGAGCCCGCGTGCGGTCGTGCTGATACTGGCCGAGGCGAGGCGGGCCGAACGTATTTTGGAGGCGGTTACCGAAGCCGGCAATCTCGATGAAAGTCTCGGCACCGGCATCGCGATTCAGCTCGATGTCGACAAGGCCTTGGGGCTCAGCGAGCATGTCAAAGAACTGGAAAAAAAGAAGCCGTTCGTATGAGCGACTGCCGTTGCTTTGAGTTATTTAACATTTTATTCGAAAACAAGCGCACCAACCGATGATAGAACAAGCCTTTGTGCAGATATTATTGATGCTCGGCACGTCCGTGGCTGCCGTCATCCTGTTTCAGAAACTGCACATTCCTTCAAGTCTCGGCTATCTGATGGTCGGGGTGCTGTTCGGCGCGCATACGCCGGGGCCGGTCATCGACGTTCAACAGATTCGGGAAGTTGCCGAATTCGGTATCGTGTTTTTGCTGTTCACGATCGGTCTGAGTTTTTCGTTGCCACAGATCCATGCCTTGCGCGGTCAAGTTTTGAGTCTCGGCACCGGGCAAGTCGTTTTGACGACAGCGTTGATCGGCACGGGCTGTTGGTTGCTCGGTTTGCCGCCGGCGACCTCGTTCGTGATCGGCGCGGTGTTCGCACAATCGTCGACGACGATCATCAGCAAACAACTCACCGAGCAGGGGGAGGAAAATAGCCGGCACGGCCGATTGGGTGTTGCGATGTCAGTGTTTCAGGACGTGACAGCCGTGCCTTTGATTGTTGTCATTCCGGTGCTCGGCGTGCTTGATGACGATGCCGGCGTGTTGTTCGAATCGCTCGGCTGGGCAATGGCCAAGGCTATTGTCGCATTTTTGCTGGTTTTCATGCTGGGCAGATGGTTGCTTCGCCCGTTGTTTCATAGCGTCGCGGCAAGGCGTTCCACCGAGCTGTTCACGCTGACGGTGCTGTTCGTATCGCTGTTGGCTGCGTGGACGACCAGCCAGCTCGGTTTGTCGATGGCGTTTGGCGCGTTTCTGGTCGGCATGATGCTCGGTGAGACCGAGTTTCGCCATCAGGTTGAATCGACGATCAGGCCGTTTCGCGATGTCTTGATCGGTTTGTTCTTCGTCAGCATCGGCATGCTGTTCGATCCTGCCGCAATTCCTCAGAATTGGCAATGGGCAACGATCGGCACCATCGCGATGCTCGTGTCGAAAACGGTCTTGGTCGCGCTGATCGTGCGCTGGTCGGGTCTCGACGGTCTGACTGCATGGCGTACCGGGTTCTTGCTCGCGGTCGGCGGAGAGTTCGGCTTTGCGTTGCTTGCGATCGCGCTCGACGTCAATGCCATTGCCAATCAATATTCACAGATCGTCTTTACTTCGGTATTGTTTTCAATGATAGTGGCGCCTTTTCTGATTCGCTATAACCATGTTCTGGCCGGCTTGTTGGTACGACGGTCGGTAAGGCGTCAAAATGATCCCGAAACGTTGCCGGTTAGTGCCGATGCGACGCAACATCTACACGATCATGCGATCATTTGCGGCTACGGTCGTATCGGACAGAGTGTCGGTCATTTTCTCGAAGAGGAAAAAATTCCTTATGTCGCGGTCGATCTCGATTCGGCGCGTATCAAAGAGGCTCATGTCGCTGGTGAACCGGTCTATTACGGCGACTCGTCGGAGCGCGACATTCTCGAGGCCTTGGGCATCGATAGCGCCAAATTGCTCGTGATCAGTTACGACGATGTGTTGTTGGCGAAAAAGATTTTGCATCACGTTCGCGCATTGCGTCCGGATTTGCCGGTCATGGTGCGAACGCGCGACGAGGCCCATGTCGATGAATTGCGGCAAGCCGGCGCGACCGAAGTCGTGCCCGAGGTGCTCGAAGCTGGACTGATGATTGCGTCTCATGCGTTGTTGTTGCTAAACGTGCCGTTCAAGCGTGTCGTGCGCAGGATGCAGCAGCAGCGGGCCGGCCGTTACCGGCTGCTGCGCGAATTGTATCGCGGCGAGGATGTGTTTTCGGATAATCCGAATATTCTGACGGAGGACGGGCTGCGCAGCGTTTTGATGTTGCCGGGTAGTCGGGGAATCGGCAAAAAACTTTCCGAGTTTGCTTTCGACGGCGTGACGGTTTCGTCTTTGGTCAGGCAAGGGAGCAGAGAGGAGGATCCGCTCGATGTGTTCATCGTCGAAGGTGATGTCGTCGTGCTGTTCGGAGCGCCCGGCACTTTGGACCGGGCCGAGCGGCTTTTGCTCGGTTGATGGCGCAAGCCTTGTTAGCCGAACGTTTTGCCGCGGCTAATATCTGACAGAAAATTGGACACTCCGATATAATAGCGCGCTTTTAGGCTGAATCTGCCGGAACTTCGCTCGGCTTTCTCATTTTTGATATGCAATTCGATTTACTCAATACGGACGGCCTTGCGCGGCGCGGCCGCCTGACTTTCGCGCGCGGCGTTGTTGAAACGCCCGTTTTTATGCCTGTCGGCACTTATGGTTCAGTCAAGGCGATGACGCCGGAAGAATTGAACGATGTCGGTGCGCAAATCATTCTTGGCAATACCTTTCATTTGATGTTGAGGCCGGGTGTCGAGGTCATGAACGCGCACGGCGATTTGCACGATTTCATGCATTGGGATAAGCCGATTTTGACCGATTCCGGCGGCTTTCAGGTGTTCAGTCTCGGCGCCTTGCGCAAGATCACCGAGCAGGGCGTGACCTTCAAATCGCCGATCAACGGCAGCTCGATTTTCATGGGGCCGGAAGAATCGATGTCTGTGCAACGGCATTTAGGCTCGGATATCGTGATGATTTTCGACGAATGCACGCCTTATCCGGCCTCGGTCGATCAGGCCGCCGATTCGATGCGCCTGTCTTTGCGCTGGGCCGAGCGCAGCAAGAAGGCGCATGGCGAGAATCCTTCGGCCTTGTTCGGTATCGTGCAGGGCGGCATGTATGAACACTTAAGGCGAGAATCGTTGGCGGGTTTGGTCGATATCGGTTTCGACGGTTATGCGATCGGAGGGCTATCGGTCGGCGAGCCGAAAGAGGAAATGCTGGCGATGCTCGATGTCGTGCAGCCGATGATGCCGTCCGATAAACCGCGATATTTGATGGGCGTCGGCACGCCCGAAGATCTGGTCGAGGCGGTCCGGCGCGGCGTCGATATGTTCGATTGCGTGATGCCGACTCGTAACGCGCGCAACGGCCATTTGTTCACGCGGAGCGGCGTCATTAAAATCCGCAATAGTCGTTACCAGTTCGATACCGGGCCGCTCGATGAAAATTGCGGCTGTTATACCTGCCGGCATTATTCGCGTTCTTACCTTAGGCATTTGGATAAGTGCGGCGAAATGCTCGGTTCGCGTCTTAATACGATTCACAATCTTTTTTATTATTTGCAATTGATGCAGGAACTTCGGCAGGCGATCGAAACTCGGAGCTTGGATGATTATGTCAAGCAGTTTTATCAACAACGAGGTAAAAACGTTCCCGATGTGGCATAATGGCGGCCTTTTTGTATAACAACTACTATAAAAGAGGATAACAATGAGTTTCTTAATTTCCGATGCCATGGCGCAAGCCGCGCCGGCGGCTCAGCAACCCGGTTTTGAAGGATTGCTGTTTCCGCTAGGGATTCTGGTGTTTTTCTATTTTTTGTTTCTGCGGCCGCAATCTAAGCGCAGCAAGGAACACAAGCAGATGATCGACTCGTTGACTAAAGGCGTCGAAGTCGTGACGAATGGCGGCATTCTGGGTAAGGTCGCGGATTTAGACGATAATTTTGTCAAGCTTGAAATCAGCGAGAATGTCTTCATTCAGGTTCAACGCCATGCCATTGGCAGTTTAATGCCGAAAGGCACCTATAAAGCGATCGCCAAAAAACCGAAAGTTTGATCGCGGGTTTAAAGTCGGAATAATAAAATGCAAAATCGTTTCCCACTCTGGAAAAATCTATTAATCCTGATCGTCTTTTTGATTGGGTTTATTTATGCCTTACCCAATCTTTTCGGCGACGATCCGTCGGTTCAGGTGTCCTTCTCGAATGTCAGTACGGTCGAGACCGCCCAGGTTCAGCAGATAGAAGAATTGGTCAAGCAAGCCGGAATGACCATTAAAGAAGTTGAAACCGGTAATGGCAATATCTTGATCCGTTTCAACGATACCAACGACCAATTGAAAGCGGCGGATTTACTGAGGGATAGACTGGGAAACGATGCTACGGTCGCGCTTAACTTGGCGCCCGCGACGCCGGGTTGGCTGCGCGCGTTCGGTGCAAGCCCTATGTATCTGGGCCTCGATTTGCGAGGCGGCGTGCATTTTATGCTTGAAGTCGATATGGATGCCGCGGTTAAGCAAGCCGAGGAGCGTTATAATGATGACGTTCGTTCGGCCTTGCGCGATGCCAAAATCCGTTACCAATCGGTGTCGCAAGAAACCGGCTATATCCGCGTTAAGCTTAGAGACGAGGAAGATACCAATGCTGCCGTTGCGGTGCTGGACAAGGATTTTTCGACGCTGAATATCGAACGGCCGAATGTCGAGAACGAGCTTTGGCTAAAAATTACCGAAGCCGAGCAAAAAGAAGTTAAAAAATTCGCTCTGGCGCAAAATATCACGACCTTGCGTAACCGGGTTAACGAATTAGGCGTTGCCGAGCCGGTCATTCAACAGCAAGGTAATAATCGTATCGTCGTGCAATTGCCCGGCATTCAGGACACGACCCGTGCCAAGGATATTCTAGGTACGACCGCGACATTAGAGTATCGCTTGGTCGATGTCGAGCATGACGTACAAAAAGCTTTACAAGGACGGCCGCCGGTCGGTAGCCGTATCTATTATGAGAAAAACGGTAATCCGATTCTATTGGATAGGCGAATTATCGTGACCGGCGATCAGATCGTCGATGCATCGTCCGGATTGGATCAAAATAATTCGCCCTCGGTATTTGTGACCTTGAACGGTATCGGCGCGAAGAAAATGGGTAAGGTGACCAGCGAGAATATCGGCCGGCCGATGGCGGTCGTGTTCGTCGAATATAAAGTAAAAACGCGTGAAGTTAACGGCGAAAAAGTTCGGACCAAGGAAAAGGTTGAAAAAGTGATCAGCGTCGCGACGATTCGCGATGCCTTTAGTAAGCGTTTCCAAACGACCGGTCTCGATAGCACTACGGAAGCCCGTAATTTAGCTTTATTGCTTAGAGCGGGCGCCTTGGCCGCGCCGGTCGATATCGTCGAAGAGCGCACCGTCGGTCCGAGCCTCGGCCAAGATAATATCGACCAAGGCATGCGGTCGGTCATGGTCGGTTTTGTTCTGGTGCTGTTATTCATGGCGGCTTATTACCGCGTGTTCGGTTTGGTCGCAAATCTGGCGTTGGGGTTCAATCTCGTCGTTATCGTAGCAATCTTGTCGATGTTGCAGGCGACGCTGACCATGCCGGGCATTGCCGGGATCGTGCTGACTATCGGTATGGCGGTCGATGCTAACGTATTGATTTTCGAACGCATTCGCGAGGAGATCAAAAACGGTAACACGCCGCAATCGAGTATTTATGCCGGTTACGAAAAGGCTTTCGGGACAATTTTCGACGCCAACATTACAACGCTTTTAGTGGCCTTGGTCTTGTTCGGATTCGGCACGGGGCCGGTCAAAGGTTTCGCGGTGACTTTGTCGATCGGTATTTTGTCGTCGATGTTTACGGCTATTTTAGGCACCCGGATGGTTATTAACTGGATATACGGCAGTCGCCGTGTCGAGAAATTATCCATTTAGGCGCATTTCGGATTAAGAAGACTGATTATGAATATTAAAACGATAGATTTTTTGGGAAAGCGTCAGTGGGCTTATATTTTTTCCTCGTTGCTGCTGCTCGTTTCGATCGGATCGTTAGCGACTCAGGGTTTAAAGATGGGCATCGACTTTACCGGCGGTACGTTGGTTGAAGTTGCTTATCAAAATGCGGCCGACTTGACGGTGATGCGCGCGGCGCTTGCCGATGAGGGGTTCGGAGATGCAATGGTGCAGCATTTCGGTAGCTCCAGGGACGTCTTGATCCGCTTGAAGCCCGATGAGACTGTGTCGAGTGCCGAGCTCAGCGCGCAGGTCGTTGCGGCGATCAATAAAAAAACGGCGGAACCGGCCGAATTGCGCCGTGTCGAATTCGTCGGGCCGCAAGTCGGCGATGAATTGGCCGAAGACGGCGGTTTGGCAATGCTGTATTCGATGTTCGGGGTGTTGATTTATATCGCGTGGCGTTTCGAATACAAATTTGCGTTGGGATCGGTTGCTGCCTTGATTCACGATGTCATCATAACGCTCGGCTTTTTTTCGCTGTTCGGGCTTGAGTTCGACTTGACGGTATTGGCTGCGTTGCTGGCGGTTATCGGTTATTCGCTGAACGATACGATCGTCGTATTCGACCGAATTCGCGACAATTTTAGACTTTTAAGACAGGTTGGTTCCGAGGAGGTCATGAATACTTCTTTAAATGAAACCTTGAGCCGTACCCTGATGACCTCGTTCACGACGATTTTAGTGTTGATCGCATTGGCTGTGCTCGGCGGCGAAATTATTCATAATTTTTCAGTGGCTTTGTTGGTCGGTATTTTGATAGGGACTTATTCTTCCATCTTTGTTGCGAGTCCGATCGTACTGGCATTAGGTATCACGCAAAAAGATTTGATGGTGCCGGTCAAAGAAGGTACCGATGTCGATGATTTGCCTTAAATTAAGTATTTGGTAATCGATCGGGGTAGTTGGGAAATGAATGATTTAGCTTATCATTGTTAGCAGTTAGCAGTTAGCAGTTAGCAGTTAGCAGTTAGCAGTGAATAGTGAATAGTGAATAGTGAATAGGTCCGGCCTTAGAAAAGCTATGTCTCGTTCCCAAGCTCCAGCTTGGGAACGCCTACCTTCAAGCTCTGCTTGACGAAGCTCGTAGGATGCGGTGAGGCGCGAACCGCATCGATCGCGACCTGTGCGGCGCACGTTGTTTAACGCATCCTGCACGCCTTCACAGGCTCTTTGGTTTGGGAAACCTTTTAGTTAAGCTCTTGCTTACCGGTTACGAGAAGCTGGAGCTTCTCGTACTGCATTCCCAAGCTGGAGCTTGGGAACGAGTGAAACAGAGGCTATCGAATATCCGGGAACGGTGCGGTTTGACAAATCTGCGGATATTGAACGGCAGTGGCTTCGAAATCGCGATCATGGGATCGCTCCCACAGAAGCATCCGCCCCCTTGTGGGAGCGACGCCTTCGTCTCGATTTCGAAGTCGGGCGCGCTAAGTGACAATAAATGTTATCGAAGTCGCATTAGCTAAGATGGCAAGATGGTAATGCGCATTTTATGTATAACGATGAACGCTCTGCGTGGGAATGCCTGAGTACCGCTCCAGCGGTACGAAACGCAAGAGCGTCTCGGCCTACGTTCCCACGCTGGAGCGTGGGAACGATAGAAAAGCGATCACACTATCGGATAGGTATTTGGTAGTTTAATTTTTTTAATATAATTTGGAGTTATTTAAGAATGGCAATAGAACGTACTTTTTCAATCATTAAGCCTGATGCAGTTGCGAAAAACGTCATTGGCGAAATTTACAGTCGCTTTGAAAAAAACGGTTTGCAAATCATTGCCGCGAAAATGCTGCACATGACCCGCGAGCAGGCCGAAGGTTTTTATGCCGTTCATAAAGAGCGTCCTTTCTTTAAAGACTTGGTCGATTTTATGATTACGGGTCCTGTTATGATGCAGGTTTTGGAAGGCGAAGATGCGATTGCGAAAAACCGCGATTTAATGGGCGCGACCAATCCTAAAGAAGCGGCGCCCGGAACGATTCGCGCCGATTTCGCCGACAGCATCGACGCTAATGCCGTACACGGTTCCGATGCGACTGAAACCGCTCAGCAAGAAATCGCTTTCTTTTTTACAGAAAATGAACTTTGCCCTCGCACCCGCTAAACTGAACAAGATCAATCTACTCGATTTCGACAGAAAAGGGCTCGAAGCCTTTTTCGTCGAAATCGGCGAAAAGCCTTTTCGCGCGACGCAATTGCTCAAATGGATTTACCAGGAAGGCGTCGAGGATTTTTCTCAAATGAGCAATCTGAGTAAGGCCTTGCGCACGCAGTTAGCCGAACAATGCTCGCTCGATACGCCTGAAATCGTGCTCGAACAACTCGCTTCGGACGGCACGCGTAAATGGGTCTTGGAGACTTCTTGCGGAAACCGTATCGAAACGGTATTTATACCGGAAGAAGGGCGGGGTACCTTGTGCGTATCTTCGCAAATCGGTTGCGCATTGGCGTGTACTTTTTGTTCGACCGCTCAGCAAGGGTTTAACCGAAATCTGACGACGGCCGAGATTATCGGTCAGTTGTTCGCCGCGCAAAAGCGTTTGGGTTCGGCACAAAAAATCACCAACGTCGTGATGATGGGCATGGGCGAGCCCTTGCTTAATTTCGACAATGTCGTAGCGGCAATGAATCTGATGATGGACGATTTCGCCTATGGTTTGTCGAAGCGGCGCGTGACGATCAGTACGTCCGGCATCGTGCCGGCGATGTACCGTTTGACCGAAGTTTGCGATGTTAGTCTAGCGGTGTCATTGCACGCTGTGACCGACGAACTGCGCGACGAGTTGGTGCCGATCAATAAGAAATACCCGTTAAAGGAATTGCTGGCGGCTTGCCGCGATAATGTTAAAAGTTCCCCGCGTCGTAGGATTACTTTCGAATATGTGATGCTCGAAGGCATTAATGATTCGGTGCAGGATGCTAAAGCAATGATCAGGCTATTGAAAACCGTACCGTCGAAAATTAATTTGATTCCTTTCAATCCTTTTCCGAATTCGTCCTATCGTTGTTCGAGCAGCGATGCAATCGATCGTTTTCGCGCTGTTTTGCATAATGCCGGCATGGTCACGACGATTAGAAAGACGCGCGGCGATGATATCGACGCCGCCTGCGGGCAGTTGGTCGGCAAAGTTCAGGATAAAAGCCGCCGACACTTAAAATTACAGTTGGCAGGATCTGAACGTGCCGCATAGGATGGCTCTATTTTGCCGCTTGGTTTCGGTAGTCAGTGTGTTGCTTGCAATGCCTGCATGTTCTTTGTTCGATTCTCGCGGTGACAAAGTGGAAGCCGCCGATACCCAATTACAATTGGGGGTCCGCTATATGAGCATGGATAAACTGGCCATTGCTAAGCAGCATTTGGAGCGATCTGTCGATTTAAATTCAAAAAATGTCGAGGCACATAATGCCTTGGCATTTTTGTATGAAAAGCTTAATGATGAGGAGTCGGCCCGGGAAAGCTATGAGTACGCCTTGAAATTGGATGCCGAGGATTTGAGCGTATTGAATAATTTCGGGCGTTTTCTTTGCGAACGAGGCGAATACCAGGAAGGCATGGCTTATCTGGAAAAGGCGGTGCGCAGTCCTTTGAATAATCGCCAGTGGCTTGCGGCAACGAATGCAGGGCGTTGCGCATTGACGCAAAAGAAGTCGACGATGGCCGAAGCCTACCTGAGGCAGGCATTACAGCGGCAACCCAATTATGCGCCGGCGCTTCAAGCGATGCAAAAGCTCAGTTATCAAAATGGCGATTATTGGGCGGCGAAGGGGTTTTATGAGCGTTATAGTAATGTTTCCCGGCAATCAGCTGAAGCGCTGTGGTATGCCTACCAAACCGAACGGGCGCTCGGCAATCAAGAGATCGCCGAGCGATACAAAAGTCAATTGATGGAATCATTTCCGTTGGCGGAAGAGACTCAGCGGATTTATTCAACGCAAGAAAAATTAAAACATGGCAAATAATATTCAGGCAATCCGTGGAATGCATGACATTCTGCCGGATCAATCGCCGCTTTGGCAGTATGCCGAACGGATAATTTCGGAAGTGCTAGGATCCTACGGGTACAGCGAAATAAGGTTGCCGATCGTCGAAAAAACCGAATTATTCAAGCGCTCGATCGGCGAGGTGACCGATATTGTCGAAAAAGAAATGTATACCTTCGACGACCGTAACGGCGATTCGTTGACGCTACGCCCCGAAGGCACGGCAGGTTGTTTGAGAGCCTCGCTCGAGCATGGCTTATTGCATAATCAAATGCATCGGTTATGGTATTACGGGCCGATGTTTCGGCATGAACGTCCGCAGAAAGGCCGTTACCGCCAGTTTTACCAATTGGGCGTCGAAGCTTATGGTATGCCGGGGCCCGATATCGATGCGGAATTGATTTTGCTGAGCCATCGATTTTGGCAGCGCTTAGGAATTGCCGATAAAGTCGAATTGCAGCTTAATACGCTCGGTACAATCGAAGAAAGGTTGGTATACCGCGAGAAGTTGGTCGATTATTTCAGCGAGCATCTTGAATTACTCGACGAAGATAGTCGCCGGCGTTTGCACACGAATCCACTACGGATTCTTGACACTAAGAATGAAGGGATGCGCGAGTTGATCGCTAATGCGCCCGAATTGACCGACTTTTTGGGCAGCGATAGTCAAGCGCATTTCAAGTCGTTAACCGAGACTTTGAAGACATTGGGTATAGAATTTGTCCTGAATACTCGTTTGGTGCGAGGCCTCGATTATTACAGTAAGACTGTTTTCGAATGGGTGACGGCCGAATTAGGCGCGCAAGGCACGATCTGTGCGGGCGGTCGTTATGACGGTTTAATCGAGCAATTGGGCGGAAAAGCCAATCATGCGGTCGGCTTTGCGATGGGTATGGAGCGTATTTTGGCTTTGATGGAAACTTTGCCGAATTTGCCGATCAAACCGGTAGTCGACGTTTATATGATTCGAGTCGGCGAACAAGCAGAGCGAATTAGCATGGAATGGGCCGAGACTATTCGCAATGAGTTGCCCGGATTAAGACTGCAAATTAATTGCGGCGGCGGCAGTTTTAAAAGTCAATTCAAGAAAGCCGATAAAAGCGGCGCCGAATATGCTTTGATCATCGGTGACGATGAAGCGGTGCGTGGAGAAGTGGGTATTAAAGCGCTGCGTCAGAATCAAGAACAGCAAAATCTGCCGCTGCAGCAAGCTTTGGAATTTTTAAAAAGTCGTTTTTGAATTGCTGGTAAGGCAGGAATCGGATAAGACAAAGTTTACGGATTGCGTCTCATTAAATAGAACGCTGATTGTGCTTAGGATTTGGTCATAAATTAAGCACCTCAAATGGTTCCCAACCTCTGTATCACTGCCATTAAGTTAAGGTAAGCCCGTCATTCCGCCATGGACTGGCGGAATCCAGTGCCATGGATGGCAAGCTTTTGAGGCACATTAGAGCCTGAATGCAAGCATTACTTATCTCTGTGACGGCTTAACTTAATGGCAGTGATCCTCTGCATGGGAACCCCGTGCGGGACGGGTTATTTAACCCGTCCCCAAAGTTTCGAATTGTTTTAGCCACAGTCGAAACGTTCAGGACGGGGTTGTAAGCCCCGTCCCGCATAAGAGCGCTGATCGTTCAAGTCAGTAATGTCCGTGTTCAATTAAAATAGTCAACGAACAAAACCAATTCAAAAAATCTGAGCAATCACTAATTTTTAGCAAAAGCACGATAGAGTATTTATGGCAATTTACGAAACAGAAGAAGAACAGGTCGAAGCCCTTAAACGTTGGTGGAAAGAAAATGGACGCTCTACGATTACCGGCGTGATTGTCGGTGTTGTGATTATCGTCGGCTGGAATATTTGGCAGGATTATAAGCAAAGCCAGGCTTTGCAAGCATCGGCTTTGTATGCGCAATTACTGAACGCGCAAACTGAAGGTAATTTGGAATCTGCCGAAAAAATCGCCGAACGGATACAGGACCAATTCGGTGGTACTGCTTACAGCGATTACGCTGGGCTATTCAATGCAAAAAACAAAGTGCAGCAGGGTGATTTAGCCGCTGCAAAACAAAGTCTCGAAGCAGTTGCAAAAAAGGGCAGCGACGAAATTGCTCAAGTTGCAAGGCTCGGCTTGATTCGTATTTTGCTGGCAAAGGGCGAGTATGAACAGGGTTTACAAATGATTGCCGAAGCAAAATACAGTGACGGGTTCTCCGGTGCTTATGACGAGCTGAAAGGCGATTTGTATGTTGCGCTTGAGCGGTTGGGAGAGGCGCGGACGGCTTATCAAGCCGCATTGCGTAGCGGGCATAAATCGCCGTTGTTGCAATTTAAGCTGGATGACATAACTGAAGCTGAAATCATTGTTAAGCAATAAATGAGACTTTTACTTGTTGCTCTGTTTGGCTTGAGCGTGGCGGGGTGTACGGCCCTGGAATCGTTAAGCGGGATTACCGATTATTTTTTAGGCGGTGAGGACAACACCGACCCGCCGAGCGAACTGACCCAGTATGAGCCTGAAATTGAATTAGAGTATCTATGGAAAGAGTCGGTCGGTTCGGGATCCGGCGAGAAGTTTTTAAAGTTGATTCCAGCGGTACATGAGGGAAAAATTATTGCCGCCGATACTAAAGGACTTGTATTGGCGTTGGATTTGAAAACCGGCGACGAGATTTGGGAAGCCGATACCGAGGCTAAATTTGCCGGAGGGCCGGGCGTTTCCGATTCGACCGTCGTGCTCGGTACCAACGACGGCAATGTTGTGGCGCTGAACATGGCCAATGGTTCGGTACGCTGGACCGTTCCGGTTTCGAGCGAAGTGATTTCGGTTCCGGTAATTTCCCAAGGCGTTATTGTCGTCAGAACGACCGACGGTAGAGTGATGGCGTTGAATGAAACCGATGGCGCCACGCTTTGGGAATACGAGCTTAGCGTCCCTGCGTTAAGTATCCGCGGCACCGGCGCGCCAATCGTGCTCAATGAAAATGTTATCTGCGGGTTTGCGAATGGAAAATTATTGTCGTTGAGGCTAACCGACGGTAAGCATATTTGGGAAACCAGTATTGCAATTCCGGGCGGGCGAACTGAAATTGAAAGACTGGTCGATTTAGTTGTCGACCCGGTCGCAACCGATGGCGTGATTTTTATTGCCAGTTATCGTGGTGGAACGAGTGCGGTGCTGGAGCAAAATGGCGATGTTATTTGGCGTAATGCCGATGTTTCGTCTTATACCGGTATGAGTCATGATTGGCGTTATCTTTATGTTAGCGATGTCAGCAGCGATGTATGGCAACTCGATCAGCGTAACGGCGCTTCATTATGGAAGCAAAGCGATTTACATCAACGAAAGCTAACGGCGCCGGTAGCCTACGATAATTATGTCGTGGTCGGCGATTTCGAAGGTTATCTGCATTGGTTGTCTAAAAGCGACGGCAGGCAGGTGGGGCGCATTCGGATTACCGATGCGGCGATCGACGCGCAGCCGGTCGTCGTTGACGACGTGCTGTATGTCTATGCAAAAAACGGCGTTCTTGCCGCATTAAAGGCACGGTTATTATAAATATGTTACCTGTGATTGCCCTAGTCGGGCGCCCCAATGTCGGTAAATCGACATTGTTCAATTATTTAACACGAAGCCGCGAGGCTTTAGTTGCCGATTATCCAGGGTTGACTCGCGACCGGCAATACGGTCGAGTCAAACGAGGTCAGCGCGATTGTCTGGTCGTCGATACCGGCGGGATTGCCGATGACGCGGACGGTATCGACAGCTTTGCCAAAAAGCAAGTGCAAGTCGCGCTCGAAGAGGCCGACGTGGTTTTTTTTATCGTCGATGCCCGCGAAGGACTCAATGCCTCCGATCAAAGCATTGCCGAAAATCTTAGAAGACTCGATAAGCCGGTCGTCTTAGTCGTCAATAAAATCGACGGCGTCGATGCGAATGCGGCTGTCGCCGATTTTTATGCGCTGGCGCTCGGCGAGCCTTATAAGGTCGCCGCGACACACGGGCGCGGCGTTTTCGAGTTATTGGCGCATGTCGATGAATTGCTGCCTATGACCGAGGCGGACGAGACCGAGGTCGATGCCGGAATCGGCATTGCAATCGTCGGACGGCCTAATGTCGGTAAATCGACGCTGGTTAATAGGTTATTGGGGGAAGAGAGGGTCGTCGTTTTCGATGAGCCGGGTACGACTCGCGATAGCATCTATATTCCGTTTGAGCGTAACGGTCAAAAATTTACGCTGATCGATACGGCCGGGATGCGGCGGCGGTCTAAAATTGCACTGACCGTTGAAAAGTTCAGTGTCATTAAATCATTGCAAGCGATCGAAAAAGCCAATGTGGTCATTTATTTGATCGATGCCGCCGAAGGCGTGACCGATCAGGATGCGCATTTGTTGGGGCTAGTCTTGGAAGCAGGGCGGGCATTGATTATCGGCTTGAATAAATGGGACGGGTTGGGCGTCGATCAAAAGGATCTGATCAAACGGCAACTGGATATTAAGCTGTCTTTCGTCGATTTTGCGCAAAAGCATCCGATTTCCGCTTTGCACGGAAGTGGAGTCGGTAAATTGTTCGATGTCGTGCATGAATTATATGATGCGGCGATGATCGATATGTCGACTCCGGTGCTGACCAACTTATTGAAGGATGCGGTGACCACACACCAACCGCCGCTGGTTAATGGACGGCGCATTAAGCTGAAATATGCGCATCAAGGAGGCAGAAACCCTCCGGTCGTGGTGATACACGGTACGCAAACCGATGCTTTACCGGGATCGTATAAACGGTTTTTGATGAATTATTTCCGTGATCGTTTGGGGCTCAAAGGGACGCCGATTCGTCTCGAATTCAAATCGCCGGTCAATCCGTTCGCCGGAATCAAAAATAAGTTGACCGATCGTCAAGTCAAGAAAAAGCAAAGACTGGTCAAGCATGCGAAAAAAAAATAGCTCTCTCATCATAATGCTGTTTACAACCTATGTTTTACTCCCTTTTGATCGAAAAACCGTCTAAGAATAAAAGGTATGGGATGTGTCTTTCGAGGAACGCCGTTAACCCATCCATGGAGGCTTGACGGTAGCACTCGAACGCCATCCTCGCTATACCCTTTGCTGGTCAAATTTCGGCGCCGGGATGTCCGTCAAAGGACGCCGTGAATACGTCCCTGTAGGCTCTGTGACAGCATCCCTGCTGTCAAAGCCTTGGCGTTCGAGCTGCCGCCAAGCCCCTATGGATGGGTTTACGGCGTTCCTCGACAGGCATACCCCACACCCTAAAATCGGCGAAACTGCTCAAACTGGGAATTGCTGGCATGCACCGATTGCGATCCTATTGACCTGAAGATGCTTTCATCCTCTCGGAGAATTAATATTGCTTGTAACTATTCAGTCTCCCGGCAATTATCGTTCCCACTCTCTGCTTCACTGCCATTAAGTTAAGAACTTTTCCGTTCATCCTGAGCCCTTCGGCTGCGCTCAGGAGAGCCTTGTCAAAGGGTGTAATGTTAACCCATGCCAAAAAAAATCAATCATTGCTGGTTTTTTTGACGTAATAAATGTACAAAGTGGCCTTTGAAATAACCATGAGAATGTTGCTTTAATTGATTTATGGACGATTTAAATTCAGTAAGAGCGATAAGCGATCAGGAACTTTCCGATCGTCTAGCGCTTATCCAATTGTCGGCTCGCGATATCGAGTTACTAAAAAACTTGCATGTTCGGTTGAAAGGCATTCGCATGGACTTTCTCGATGAATTTTACGTGCAAATGTTACAGTTTGAGGAAACGAGCAGGCTTTTATCGGATCCCGAACAAGTCGAACGCTTGAAAACAAAACAAGCTGCCTATTTCGAACGTTTAATTGAAGGTCGATATGACCACGATTATGTCAAGGATAGGGTGCAAATCGGCGCAACGCATCATCGCATCGGTTTGAAGCCGCAATGGTATATTGGCGCTTATCATTTTTACTTGGCTTGGCTTTTCGAGCAAATGCAACACACACCGCATACAGAAGACAAGGAGTGTTTTGCGGCTTTGTTGGCCGTTATCAAAGTTATTTTGTTCGATATTGAATTGGCGATCGACGCGTATTTTCAGGCCGATCACGATATGCTCAGGCTCATGGCTCAAGTGTTCGAAAGCAATGTCGAGGGAGTGCTAATTAGCGATACTCGAGGGCGCATCCTGCATGCAAACCGTAAAGTTTCGTCGATTGCGGGCTATTCGCATGAGGAATTATTGCGTTTGCCGGTGACAACTTTATTGGCGCCGCAAGAGCGGAACGTGTTTGTCGACTACTGGCAGGGCATTAACGTCGGATCGCCTTGGCAAGGCGAAACGTATTTGCAAAAACGTGACGGAAAATCGTTTCCAGCCTGGGTTAATGTCAGTGCAGTGATGGATGATAATAATCGGGTGACTCATTTTGTCATCGAATTTTCCGATATTAGCGCTTATCGCTTAGCGCAAGAAGCATTGCAGCAACGTACCGAGGAGTTGGCAAGATCCAATAAAGAATTGGAGCAATTTGCCTATGTTGCATCGCATGACTTACAAGAACCGCTGCGCATGGTGGCCAGTTTTACGCAATTATTGGCGCGCCGGTATGAGGGTAAGCTGGATGCCGATGCCGACGAGTTTATTCATTATGCGGTCGATGGCGCGACACGAATGCAAACCCTGATCAACGATTTGTTGGCATATTCCAGAGTTGGAACGCGTGTGAAACCGTTCGAGCTGGTGAGTCTTGAAATCGTGTTGCAAAAGGCCTTGGATAATTTACGGCTTGCTGTCGAGGAAAGCGGCGCGGAAATCGTTCGGCCAACCCTGCCTACTATCTTGGGCGATACTGTCCAATTGACTCAATTGTTTCAAAACTTGATCGCTAATGCGATCAAGTTCCGTGGCGAAGCATCACCGAAAATAAATATTTCGGTATCATGCTCGGACGATTTTTGGCGAGTCGAATTAAACGATAACGGAATCGGAATAGCGCCTGAATTTTTTGAGCGTATTTTTGTAATTTTTCAACGCCTGCATACGAAGGAGGATTATCCCGGAACCGGAATCGGCCTTGCGATCTGCAAAAAGATCGTCGAGCGACACGGAGGAACGATTAGCGTCGAATCGGAGCCCGATCAGGGCGCTACTTTTATTGTGATATTACCTAAAATCAAAAGCGAGGAAGTGAACCAATGAGTCTGGAAGAGATTGGCCGTGCTGCGGAGTTTTTGCTGGTAGAGGATAATCCGGGCGATGTGCGCTTGACTAAAGAGGCTTTGACAGAGAGTAAAGTCAAAAATAATTTGAACGTGGTCGGCGATGGCGAGGAAGCAATGGCTTTTTTGAGGCGGCAGGGAAAATATGCCGAAGCGCCAAGGCCCGATGTTATTCTGCTCGATCTCAATTTACCCAAAAAAAACGGGCGCGAAGTCTTGGAAGAAATTAAAGCCGACCCGAGTCTAAAGCGAATTCCGGTTGTCATTATTACCTCTTCCGAAGCCGAACAGGACGTTTTGAGAACTTATGATCTGCATGTCAATTGTTATGTCAACAAGCCGGTGGATTTAGAACAATTTGTCAAGGTGGTGCAATCCATCGAAACGTTTTGGTTGACAATCGTCAAGTTGCCTTCCGAAATAGAGGAATAATGATGAGCCAGGTTGCCGCTAAAGTATTGCTGATAGAGGATAATCCGGGCGATGTTAAATTAGTTCAAGTATTGCTGGAGTCGAGTGATGAGCATCAGCAGCCTTTTGAATTGATTAGAGTCGGGCAGCTAAGCGATGCTTTTCCTCTTTTGTCGAAAGGCGGCATCATGGCGATATTGCTCGATTTAGGGCTGCCGGATGGTAACGGGATCGATACCTTGATTCGAGTACATGCTGCCGCACCTATGATTCCGATAGTCGTACTCAGCGCCGAGGAAGATGAAATGCTGGCGATACGCTCGGTACAATTGGGTGCACAGGATTTCCTGGTCAAACAGGGTATTTCGGGGATGTTACTCAGGCGGGCGATCTGTTATGCGATGGAACGAAAACGCTTGATGGAGCAATTGCAATATTTGGCTCATTACGATGTATTGACAGGACTGGCCAATCGAAAGTTGTTTTACGATAGGTTGAAGCATGATGTCATCGGAGCAAAGCGTTCGAAAAAATCATTGGCATTGATTTTTCTCGATCTGAACGACTTTAAACAAGTTAATGATTCTTTGGGGCATCATGCCGGCGACGAATTGCTCAAAAATGTTGCGAAACGTTTATCCGGTAGTGTGCGCGCTAGCGATTGCGTGGCCAGAATGGGAGGCGATGAATTTACGATTATCCTCAATGGTTTGAATAACGCAGAGGAAGCCGCCTTGATTGCCGATAAGATTTTGAAGGCTTTGGTCGAGCCGTTTCAGCTTGGCGGTTCCGTGATGGTCATTCGCGCCAGTTTGGGAATCGCAACCTATCCCGATGATAGCGATGAATTGGACAAGCTAATCGGGGCGGCCGATTCGGCAATGTACAAAGCCAAAGAGTCGGGCAGCGAAAAAATCAGCCGGTTTTGTTTTTATTCGGCGGCAATGACTGCCAAGGTCCAGCATGAGGTAAAAAAAGTTCATCAACTTAAGCGAGCCCACGAAAACGGCGAGTTCGAGTTGTATTACCAGCCGGAAGTCGACGTGCATAGCGGAAAGATCATTGGTATGGAAGCTTTGTTGCGTTGGCGCCATCCCAATCAGGGAGTTTTGACGCCGTCCTCGTTTATGCAGGATTTAGAAGATACCGGTCTCATCGTTCCTATCGGCGAATGGGTCATCCGGAAAGCCTGCGAGCAATGCAAAGTTTGGCAAGACCAAGGTTTTCCGACATTGACGGTGTCGATCAATATATCGGCAAAACAATTTCGTCATAATGGTTTTGCCGATGGTGTATTGGGTGCTATTGATCAGTTAAGTGTGAATCCGGCTTTGGTTGAGTTGGGTTTTAACGAAGAGACTCTATGGGAAGAAGAGGCGCGTTCCGTTATCGTGCTTGACCGATTAAGCAAAGCCGGTGTGAAATTGTCGTTGGATCATTTCGGTAGTGGATCGATTTCTTTTAAAACGTTAACGCGCTTTCCGATTCACGCCATTAAAATTGACCATGCGTTGATTGCCCAGGCGTCATCTGACTCGGCTGAAACGGCGATAGCCAAGGCAGCTATCGAAATTGCTCACGTATTCAATATCAAAGGCTTGGCTGGAGGTATTGAAACTCAGGACCAACTCGATTGGGCTCGCCGAATCGCTTGCGACGAGGTGCAGGGACATCTCTATAGTAAGCCTCTCCCGGTTGACGAGGCGACCGAATTAATGGCTCGGCATGATTTCTTGAGTCCGCAAGACTAATATGGCTATCCGTTAAAATGAAAATTTTACTAATTGAGGATCATAAGCCGGATGCGATATTGCTGCGTGAATTGTTGAGCGAAAATAGCACCGATCAGATTCATTTATTTCATTTGGAGCGATTAGGCGATGCGCTTGAGGCTCTGAAAAGTAGGGAGTTCGATATTGCCTTACTCGACTTGTCGTTGCCGGATGCCTTTGGACAGGAAACCTTTCGACGCTTGAATCGAGTTGCGCCGAGTCTGCCGATCATTGTCTTGACCGGGACCGACGATCAAGAGCTGGCAATGGATTTGGCGCAGGCGGGGGCTCAAGATTATCTAGTCAAGAGCGAATTGAGCAGCGGGCTTTTGCACCGTTCGCTGCATTATGCGATAGAACGTAAACGGACCGAATTAAAACTTCGTTTAGCGGCCACGGTATTCGAAAGTACGCTCGAAGGCATCATGATTACAGATGCCAAAACTAATATCATCAGCGTCAACGAGGCATTTTGCGAAATCACAGGCTATAGTACCGAGGAAATAGTCGGGTGTACGCCTACGATGTTCGAGTCGGAGCGTCATAGTAAGGCTTTTTTTCGTCAATTATGGGATATTCTCAATAAAACCGGTCAATGGCGAGGAGAGATATGGAATCGTCGTAAAAGCGGTGAGGTGTTTCCAGCCTGGGTTAATATCAGCGCGGTACCCAACATAGCGGATGATAAAATCGGACATTATGTCGCGGTATTTACAGAAATTACCGAACTTAAATTATCCGAAGAAAGGTTAAATTATCTGGCGCATCACGATCCGTTAACCGGGCTTCCCAATCGCTTATTATTTCAAGACCGATTGGCGCAAGGCATTCTGCAAGCGCAGCGCGGAAAGAGCATGATTGCCGTAATGTTTTTGGACTTGGATCGGTTTAAATTAATCAACGATACGCTCGGTCACCCGATTGGCGACGAGCTTTTGGTTGCGGTTGCCGAGCGTCTTCGTCGATGTGCGCGCGAAACCGATACGATTGCCCGTTTGGGCGGTGATGAGTTTGCGGTTGTTTTATCGAGCATGACGCATGAAGAAGATGTTGAGCATGTGGCGCAAAAGATTATTCAAGCCTTGTCTTCGGTGTTTTGCGTGGGCGGGCATGAGGTCTTCGTCACCACGAGTATCGGAATTACATTTTATCCGGGACTCAATAACGATCGAAGTAAATTGTTAGAGCAGGCCGATGTCGCCATGTATCATGCGAAAAAGCAAGGCCGCAATAACTATCAATATTATACGGCGGATATGAATGCCGCAGCGTATGAGCGGTTGATGCTCGAAACAAATTTGCGAAGAGCGTTGGAAAGGGAAGAATTCAGGCTGTACTATCAACCTCAGATTGATGTTCAAAGTGGGGCTGTGACCGGTGTCGAGGCGTTGATTCGTTGGCAAAGTCCGGAGCTTGGCTTGGTTTCTCCGGGCGGATTCATTCCTTTGCTGGAAGAGACCGGTTTAATCGTTCCGGTTGGCGAATGGGTTTTAGAAACCGCTTGCCGGCAAATGAAAGAATGGCTTGATGCCGGTTATCCGGCCATGACGATGGCGGTTAATTTATCCGCAAGGCAATTTCATCAAGCCGATTTAGTAGAAAGAATCGCGCAGATTTTACAAGAGCTTGATTTACCACCTGAGTTGTTGGAGTTGGAATTGACCGAAAGCATGGTTATGGAGAGCGTCGATTCGGCAGTTGAAATTCTGCACAAGCTAAAGCGAATGGGCGTCAAGGTGGCAATCGACGATTTCGGCACGGGGGTTTCATCTTTGGGGTATTTAAAGCATTTTCCGATCGATACCCTAAAAATCAGTCATGATTTCGTGTTGAATTTGCCCCGCGATTCGGTGGATGCCTCCATCGCTTCGGCGGTCATTAATCTTGCGCGTAATATGCAGTTAAGTAGTGTCGCCGAAGGCGTGGAAAATTCCGAGCAAATGGATTTTTTGCGTAACCAAGACTGCGAGCGATTACAAGGATATTTATTCAGTCGCCCGATTCCTGCAGAAAAGATGTCTGAATTGCTCGGAACTTGGCAAGCGATGCCGAAAAAATCGGGCTGAGTTGGATTATTAAGGAATATGCACAAAGTAACTTATACAAGTAGTAGGCTTTGTGGCGGTTTGGTGACTCGCTTGACAGGACGCCGTGAATACGTCCATGTAGGCTTGACGGCGGCTATCCCTGTCGCCGACACCTGTCAATCGAGCCACCAAACCTCCTCCAACAGTTGTCTAAGTTATTTCATGCTCGTTCCTAATAGGCTTTTCGGCGATTCGGTGACTCGTTTGACAGGATGCCGTGAATACTTCCATGTAGGCTTGACGGCGGAATCTGATTGGCATGGATGGCATGAACCTAAAAAGAGCAGTTGGCATGTGTTGTAGACCGTTCGTGCTGAGTAAAGTCGAAGCATGAAGGGTCTACAACACGTTCACCGGCCTGGTGAAGCCTCAAACTACCGTTCACCCTTCGACAAGTTCAGGGCGAACGGTAGTTTGAGGATCTCAACTGCTCTTTTTAGGATGAATGCAGATTTTGCAGGAGCAAAAGTCTGTCCTGCTGCCGACATCCTCGCCAAGCATACCCCACACCCTTTTTGATCTCCAAATTGGGAATTGCTGACCGAACCCCTCCCAGAAGTTGTCGAAGCTATTTCATGTTCGTTCCTAAAAATTAATCCCGAGCGAGTAAACAAGTCATGTGGATTCAAAAGCAAATTAAAATAAGCTCAAAAAAACGCGGCTTTCATTTAATCTCGCATGAAATTCGTCAAGGCTTTCCTGAGATAGGCGCGATGAAGTGCGGGTTATTACATCTATTTATACAGCATACTTCGGCATCGTTGGCGATTAATGAAAATGCCGATCCCGATGTCAGAATGGATATGGAGGCTTATTTTTCCAAAACGGTCCCGGAAAATGAACCTTATTATAGGCATACGCTCGAAGGGAGTGATGATATGCCGGCGCATTTAAAAAATATTATGATCGGTTGCCAGTTGACGATACCGGTTGGTTCGGGTCGAATGCTGTTGGGTACATGGCAAGGCATTTATTTGTGCGAGCATCGGGAAGATGCGGGTGCTAGAAACATAATTGCGACCATGACGGGTGATCTGCTTCACGAATAAATAGTGAGGCTACCTATTTACCCATCGGAGATCAAAATTCGGCGCCGAGGTGTTCGTCAAAGGACGCCGTGAATACGTCCATGTAGGCTCTATGCCAGCTCCATGCTGGCAAAGCCTTTGCCGAACACCCCGGTGCCTCCATGCGTCAATGCCCAAATTTGAAGCGCAATGGGTATGCATTCTCCGAGGCGGGAAAAAGTTGGGTGAGGTCAAATGAAAAATAATTTCTTGTCGATTCCATAGGAGTAATTAATGAAAAAAATATCGGCGATAATGATTATGTTGCCTTTTGTTTTTGCCGGAAGCTTAGCTCGGTCTGAAATTGGAGAGGTTAAGGATGTTGTGGTTTATCGAAGTCCTTCGTGTGGATGTTGTGGAAAATGGGTCAAACATCTTAAGGATAATAACTTTAATGTGATTGACAATATTGTTCACGATGTGGACTCGGTTAAACGTAAATATGGGGTTCCCAGCGAGTTGGCTTCCTGTCATACGGCGATAGTGGGCGATTATGTGATCGAAGGTCATGTGCCTGCCGAAGATATCGAAAAGCTCTTGAGTTTAAAATCCGATGTTTCAGGTATTGCCGTACCGGGGATGCCTGTCGGGACGCCTGGAATGGAAATGGGCGATCGCAAAGACGCTTATAAAGTCATTGCTTTCGATAAGGAAAGCCGTAAGCAGGTTTTTAGTGTGCATGAAGAATAAGATTATTTACTGTGCCAGCCAAGTTTCGGCGTCGGGAGGTCAAGAAGGCAGTAAATACCTCTATCAAAGAACGTTATGATTCTAGGCGCGAGGCTGAAGTCTTTGCGATTCGCCCCGGATACTGCTTGGCCGATGCCGAAATTTGACGTGCGATAGGCATGATTTAAAAATCGGCAAAAAAATGCCCTCTAAAAGAGGGCATTTTTTTTGCGGCGAATTGGGTTGAGGAGGCGCTTATCGGTTTATAGCTCGTCAATGCCCGATAATCCGTCAACCGACCAATTGTCAGTATTCAAAATGCCCGATTGATCATCGCCTTTTTTGTATTTTATCCGGCAAGCATATCTTCTTGTTATGCTTGCCGTGTCAGGGCTCGCTATTTCAACTTCCGCATTGATGACATATTGATAGTTGCCGATGCCCCATGCATTAAGCGGCTGTGCCGAAAAGAATGCCGAATACTTAGTATCAAGCTCTTCTTTTATATAGTTGTTACAGAAGGTAAAAGCAAGATCGGTCATTTCATTGGAAATGCTTTCTAAATCACCGATGTCCTGTGAGTCAACGAGAAAAAGGTCGGAGCTGACTACTTTATGTACAAAAGGCATGATGGCTTCACGCTGAAATAAGATAAGCCCGATGAAGCCGATGATAATAAACAAGAATTTAAAATTTTTCATTGAGGTTTTTAGTATATGGGGTTATGAAAACAAATGCGATTCTAACAGAATTCAGGCTGTAGGAAACTCAATTTGACAATATGAAAAGTATTGTGATTTTAGACTGTTAGCGTAAAAAACGGTCAGTGTAGCAAGTCGTTAACAAGTCTGGACAGTTGAAACAAGTCGATCAATGAAGACTCAAGAATAATGATAGCTAATTGTCATTAAGCATTTTTATCAGGCGTGATGCTTGAGTCAATAGCTAATTACTTGCAGATGGAATAAAGCCTTGAATTTTTAATCAAGCTGTCCGAAAAAAGACGATAAGCGCGAAGATTTTATTTCGGCACCAGGGGGCCCGTCAAAGGGCGTTGTGAATACGCCCATGCAGGCTCTATGCCGGCATCCATGCCGGAAAAGCCTTTGCCGAACATTTCGGCGCTTCCTTAAGCAATGCCGAAATTCGAAGTGCGAAAGGTATAGTTATCACGAAATCCTTGCTCTTGGGAGTCGACACCAAGATGGTGATTGTATAGTCACCGAAGCAATCGACTATGGCATTGAAAAAATTGATAATCGCTACCGTAACGTCATAACTACCAGCTCAATATGTCGTTACGGCAGTCCATAGCGGAATAACGAAGCATTAATTAGGTATGTGTAAATGCCCGGTCGGAAATGGAAAGTTTGCCTTCGCCTCTTGCGCATGTTGCCTAACAGCTTATTTATTTTTCCTGATTAGCAAGATGCTTCGGCTTGCCAAAGCCAGGTGTCGGAGCAGGGTCCAGTCGTAGTCGCAAAAACTAAAATATGCTGTTACCCAAGCTCCAACGCTCATCGTTATACATAAGTCAAAAATTTCTCTTTTGCAATCTTAGCCAATGAGACCTCGATGCCATTTATTGCCACCCAACGAAACCGGCTTCGAAATCGCGGATCAGGGGATCGCTCCCACAGAGCGTTCATCGCCGCCTTCGTCGCGACTATCGAAACCAATGACGATCAATATCCACAGATTTATCAAACATCAACGCTCCCAGTGATTCGATAAACTCAGTTCAGCAAGTGTGCCGGCACTTATGTATAACGATGAGAGCTCTAGCTTGGGTAACCTGTTCAGGAAACTGGAGCTTCCGGGGGGGGGGGCTTTCCTAAGCTGGATCTTGGGAAAGAGCGTGATGTGGCTTGGCCGTTTTTAGCTTGACGCGCATGGCTTACGAACTCCGTCCTGCTAGGGAGATGCTGAATCTTTGGGCTTTAGCTGAAGAAACTTGCTAATCAGGTTATTTTTTGGCATTGCTATGATCGAAATGGAATGAAAATGATCCGAAAAACAGGCTTTTGTAAGCAACCGATAAATAAGAGGTTAAGGGCTGGAAGATAAATGAAAATCAGGGTGGATAAAGAACTAATGATTAATAGCGCACTAGATCGGTCATAAATTAAGTTGACAAGCCTTTTCGAAATGATAAACTGAGCAGCACCAAATTGGACTGGTAGAGCTTAAATAAAAGCGTTAAAGGGATGTTTTAAAACAACCGCCCTTCGGGGTTTTTAAAAATTTTTTAGGAGGTAGAAATGGCTGCTACAACTGAGTCAGTTAAAGCTGATGCTGCAGAAGCACCACTTTTGAACAAAAAAAATATAATTGCCGGTGCATCTTTGTACCTGGTATTTTATGCTTGGGTTCGTTGGTATGAAGGCGTTTATGGCTGGTCCGCCGGTCTTGACTCTTTCGCTCCGGAATTCGAAACTTACTGGATGAACTTCCTGTACATCGAAATGGTTCTGGAAGTATTGACAGCTTCTATCTTGTGGGGTTATATCTGGAAAACTCGTGATCGTAAAGTGATGTCAATCACTCCACGTGAAGAGTTGAGAAGACATTTTACTCACTGGACATGGCTAATGATGTACGGCATCGCGATCTACTTCGGTGCTAGCTACTTCACAGAGCAAGACGGTACATGGCATCAAACCATCGTACGTGATACTGACTTCACTCCAAGTCATATCATTGAGTTCTACTTGAGCTACCCAATCTATATCATCACTGGTGGCGCTTCTTTCTTGTACGCTAAAACAAGACTTCCAACTTACCAACAAGGTTTGTCTCTGCAATACCTGGTTGTTGTTGTAGGTCCATTCATGATTCTGCCAAACGTTGGTTTGAACGAGTGGGGTCATACTTTCTGGTTTATGGAAGAATTGTTTGTTGCTCCTCTGCACTATGGTTTCGTCTTCTTCGGATGGTCGGCTCTGGGTGTATTGGGTGTAATCAACATCGAGTTGGGCGCATTGTCCAAGCTGCTGAAAAAAGACTTAGCATAAGTTAGGTCTGTAAAAACTATCTCCTGGTCGCTTCTTCTTCATTGAAGAAGCGATACAGAAAATAGTAAAAATAAATAATAATTTTTAAATCCTTTAGGAGGTAAGCTAATGAGCGCATCTCAATCAGCTGTTCGTTCACGCGCAGAAGCTGTCAAAGTTTCTCGTACGTTCGACTACATGATTCTCTTTACGGCGTTTTTTGTTGTTCTCGGTGGTTATCATATCCACTATATGTTGACTGGCGGTGACTGGGATTTCTGGACCGATTGGAAAGATAGACGTCTATGGGTAACTGTAGCGCCAATCGTTTCAATTACTTTCCCTGCTGCGGTTCAAGCTGTACTTTGGTGGCGCTATCGCATCGCTTGGGGTGCAACTCTGTGTATCTTAGGTCTGTTACTCGGTGAGTGGATCAACAGATACTTCAACTTCTGGGGATGGACATACTTCCCAGTTAACTTTGTATTCCCTTCAAACCTGATGCCAGGTGCGATCGTATTAGACGTTATCCTGATGCTTTCTAACAGCATGACTCTGACTGCGGTTGTTGGTGGTTTGGCTTGGGGCTTACTGTTCTATCCAGGTAACTGGCCAATCATTGCTCCATTACATGTTCCTGTTGAATACAACGGCATGATGATGACTCTGGCTGACCTTCAAGGTTACCACTATGTTAGAACTGGTACTCCTGAGTACATCCGTATGGTTGAAAAAGGAACACTGAGAACATTTGGTAAAGACGTTGCTCCAGTATCAGCGTTCTTCTCTGGTTTCGTAAGTATCTTGATTTACTTCTTGTGGCACTTCTTCGGAAGATGGTTCGGAAGTGAAAAATTTGTACAAGGTTCTTGATACAAACTTAATAATCAAAAAACCACGGTATATTCATTTCGAATCTACTGGATGCTTATAAAACTATTAATTCTCTGTAATAGAGGAGGATATATGAAAATAATAAAAGACAAAGTTGCTAAATTGTCCTTTGTCGCACTGCTCGTATCTGTAACGGCAGCGATGTTTTACACTCCGACAGCATCTGCTCATGGTGAGAAATCACAGGCGGCGTTCATGCGTATGCGGACCATTCACTGGTTCGATTTGAACTGGTCTAAAGACCAAGTTGCAGTCAATGAAACTATGTCAATTTCAGGTAAATTCCACGTATTCGCGGGATGGCCGGAAACTGTCGATAAGCCAGAAGTTTCTTTCTTGAACATCGGTATTCCTGGTCCTGTATTTATTCGTGCAGGTTCTTGGATCGGTGGTCAATTAGTTCCTCGTTCAGTAACTTTGGAACTTGGCGAAACTTATGAGTTTAAAGTTTTATTGAAAGCACGTCGTCCAGGTGACTGGCACGTTCATACTATGATGAACGTTCAAGGCGGTGGTCCTATCATTGGCCCAGGTAAATGGGTAACTATTACTGGTAAAATGAGCGATTTCAGAAACCCAATCACTACTTTGACCGGTGAAACCATTGATCTGGAAAACTATGCATTAGACGGTGTCTATGGATGGCATTTGTTCTGGTACGTTTTGGGTATTGCTTGGATGGTATACTGGTGCCGCAAGCCTGTATTCATTCCACGTAGAATAGCTGTCGATGCTGGTAAAGCCGATTCATTGATCACACCAACTGACAAAAAAGTTGGTATGGCTTTCGCTGCTGGTACTATGGCAATCGTTGCTATCTCAATGGGTCAAGCCAACGAGAAATATCCTGTTACGACTCCATTGCAAGCAGGTTTGATGCGCGGTATTAAATCTTTAGAACTTCCACAACCTACAGTTTCTGTAAAAGTTGTTGACGCTTCTTACCGTGTACCAGGTCGTGCAATGCAAATGACTTTGGAACTCGTTAACAACGGTGATTCTGCAGTTCGTTTGGCTGAGTTCAACACAGCTGCTGTTCGTTTCTTGGATTCTGAAGTGTACGAAGACGACACTAACTATCCAGATGATTTGTTAGCCGAAGACGGTTTGACTGTTAGCGATAACAGCCCGCTGGCTCCAGGCGAAACAAGAACAGTTGAAGTTACTGCTTCTGACGCAGCATGGGAAGTTTACCGTTTAGCTGACTTGATCTACGATCCAGACAGCCGTTTCGCGGGTCTGTTGTTCTTCATCGATGAAGACGGCAACCGTCAAATGGTAATGGTAGATGCACCATTGATCCCAACATTCATCTAATGAATAGCTTGGTCTAATTATATAGACTAAGTAGGGTTAAAGCCCTCGTGCTGAAAAGCACGGGGGCTTTTTTATTTGTATCGAAAAAGTGAGAGTGTTTGATTTAGCTTGAATGCGCGACTGGCTAAGGGGTTAAGTAGAAAAACCAGTGGAGAGTTGTCATAAAAGAGCAGTTGACATGTGATGTAGTCGGAGCATACCGTTTTCGTATTCCTCTGCGCTGCATAAGGGGTAAGGAATATGCACAAAATAACTTATACAAGTAGTAGGCTTTGTGGCGGTTTGGTGACTCGCTTGACAGGACGCCGTGAATACGTCCCTGTAGGCTTGACGGTGGCTATCCCTGCCGCCGACACCTGTCAATCGAGCCACCAAACCCCCTTCCAACAGTTGTCTAAGTTATTTCATGCTCGTTCCTAAGTGATTTAATAGCAACTTGGAAAGAGTGGATATGTATTGGGTGTTTTACTCCCTTTTGATTGAAAAACCGCCTAAGAATAAAAGGTATGGGATATGTCTATCGAGGCAGCAATTCCCAGTTTGAGCAGTTTCGCCGATTTTAGAGTGTGGGGTATGCCTGCCGACATCCTCGCTAGCTGCACCCAATATCTTCATAAAGCTAACCATTTTTTGAGTATAAAGGGAGTAGCTTGATGCGTATGGTGTGTATGTCTTTTGCACTTCAAATTTCGGCAGTGCCAGAGGAGGAGCCTGGGTGTCCGATAAAGGCTTTGCCAGCATGGAGCTGGGATAGGGGCTACATGAACGTTTCACGGCGCCCTTTAGCGGACACCCAGGCGCCGAATTTTGATCTACGACGGGTATTACTCCCATTTGGTTGAAAAACCGTTAAACCTAAATTCGGAAGTTTAACCATGAAGTTGATGGAGTTCATAAAGCATTTCAAGAAATTATAAACATTCTCGCTAACCGTCTTGGTGAGCCAATGATCTATGTGTATATTCTGGCCCAAACTGAACACTTTCCGGATTTTCCAGAATCGGTGTTCCAGTTACCAGAATCCCATCTAACGCATTGTTTATCTAATCAGTTTATCCTTCCCGCCTTATTGTGGAAAAGATAAGGTCAGCGAATAGAACGGCCATTCGAAAATTACGAGAAGTACTCAGGCTTCGCTACAGCGCCGTATTAAACAAAAAAACCTAAATTCGCAAGTCAGGCCACTAAAATCACGAAATACACCATAGAGTAGACACTAAGTTGGCGCTTATGGAGGGGTGAACGGCGGCTTGAAGGGTAAGTGTTGGCAACTCAAAGCAGAAAAATGCTCTTGAATGCTCAGCATTCATTACATCTTTGCCAAGCACATCCCACGCCCTTTTTGATCCCCAAATGGGGAATTGCTGCTAGCTAAGCCTTATACCTTCATGAGGTTAGCTAATTTTTGACTGCAAATCTAGAAAAAATTCACTATGAAGATCATAAAGAATAAGAAGTTGATTCAATAAATTGGTGTGCCTTCTTATGGGGGTGGGCAGCGCAATGTTTATAGCTTGTTTTTTATTGCCATGAGGATAATGAAGGGAAGAGAATTGAGTGCTTTGTGAGCGGTCTCAATATCACGAATGAACTCAATAGATAAACTCAATGCGGTAATACAGCATTTTCAAATCAAACACTCCAATGGCAATAATGATGACATAGACTGTTAATGGTTATACCCATCGCACTTCAAATTTCGTCATTGACGCGTGGAGGTGCCGGGGTGTTCGGCAAAGGTCTTGACAGCAGGGGTGCTGTCAAGAGCCTACATGGACGTTTCACGGCGTCCATTGACGAACACCCCTGCGCCGAAATTTGACCAGCAAAGGGTATAGTAACGCGATTAAATAGAATACGCTGTGTCTTCAAGTTATTCATACTCTTCATGGTAGAACTAAAATCATATTTTTTTGAATCAACGCCCGTTCTTATAAAGATTTAGCTCGCCCGATAGGTTAGCGGGACTGCACGGTTAATATAGTGAGTGACTTAATGAGCTTCAGGCGCTTAATGGTTAAGCTATCAAATTTAGGATATAGGGAATAATTATATATTTCCTATGTCAAATTTCGGCACTGCTTGAGGAGGCGCCGGGGGGTGCGGAAAAGGCTTGGCCAGCATGGAGGTGGCATAGAGGCTGCTAGTATGTATTAACGGCGTTCTTTGACGGACATCACGGGGCCGAATTTTGATCTACGATGGGTATACGTCTAAAAGTTTTGATGGGTGGGCTCTATGGATGGGCTCTTAATTCGCTACATATATTGAAAACTATTGCGGCAATTAATGTGGAGATGGGGCTGATCGCATGGGAACCTGCTTAAAGAATTAGAAATATAATTCGAAGCGCGGTAAAGGCTATTAAAAAGTTGGAAAGCTGAGGAGAATATTTCTAAGAAAAATTGCGGAAGGAGCAGGGAGAGGAATAAGGTGACGAGATGATTGTATGGAGTTGAGAAAGCTAAAATTGAATATGAATCCAGCTTATTTGAAAACAAGCTGGATTCATTAGGTCAAAGCTTACAATCTAATAGTTGTATTTTCAACTTTTTGTTTGGAGCTATCAGGATCGTCCAGGCAGCCTGTTAAACCAACGATCATTAATGCCATAGCTAAAAGTGATAAAACTTTTTTCATACTATCCTCCAAAAGAATTTATTTTTATATTAATAAAATTACAGTACTAAATGCTTAGCACGGTATTTTTATATCATGGCAAAAATATCTATGCAACATTTAAATTAAAATGAGCGTAGATGTCATAATGGTAGGGGGGGAGATTTATGCTAAAAAGTATGTTGTTGTTTATAGTAAGCTATTGTTCTAAAAAGAAACATAAATAATGAGAATTAACTCGATGCTTACTTGGGTTATTCGAATAGTTCGCTCGTAACTCACGCAGCTGTATGGTGAAGTCACTCAAGCTTTAGAATGGAGGAATTGTCTGGTCCGGCAATCGGTTTTGGTAAATATTTAGTCCTCCTCTTTTAAAAAGACGACGGCATGGACAACTAGAGGTAGAACGCAGGAGCAGTTGCCGAGGGGTTAGGTGAAGTTTTTTTAATGAATAACTTTATTCAAAGGGGTAGAGTCATAAGCGCCAGATTAGAGCCTATTCTCCTCCCTAAAATCTGCGACATCCTCGCTAGCCACACCTCATACCTTCATAAAGCTAACCATTTTTAGAGTATAAAGGGAGTATGGTGCGTTTATGGCTTTATTCGTCATATCGGTATGGGTTGTCGATATCCATGGTGCATTGATGTGGTGCTACGCATTGCCATCCTTGGTCCTGGATTCCGCCAATCCCTGGCGGAATGACGCGTTCCTTCCTTAAATTAGTACTTATGGGGTATAAGTATCTACACATTTTTATCATTTAAAATCATGCTGTTATACCTTTTGCACTTCAAGTTTCGGCGGTGCCCGAGGAGGCTCCGGGGTGTCCGACAAAGGCTTTGCCAGCATGGAGCTGGCATAGAGCCTACATGGGCCTATTCACGGCGTCCTTAGGTGAACGCCCCGGCGCCGAATTTTGATCTACGATAGGTATTTAAAGTTTCTTCTGGTTTATTATGAAGATAGGGACTAAAAATTGAAGTTTTTAGTCTACTTTTTTATCCTAGATAACAGAAAAATTAACTTAACTAATTGTTTTATAAAGCTGAAAACTTGTGTAGATACCTATGGCTTATGGGGGGGGGGGGGCTGCATGTTTGAAATGTAGGGGTCTGAATAATTACTATTTATGAGTATAAGGGGAGTAAATTGCAAAACCTTGTCGTTATTCAGGTGTGACAGTAGGCCAATAGCTTGATTTAAGGGAGGCATGATTGAGCAGCATTTGGCTTAGGTTGCTATGGAATTGCTGATGTTTCCAATGGACTGTGCCAAGGTTTGACCATTCTCCACTGAGGTTTTGATTCAGCAAGTCATAAACCCAGAATGATGGCGCCGAGTTTGTCTTGATCTTGATGGTGAACACAGTGTCATCAAGGTTTAGCTCAAGTCTATGGGACCAGTATGCAGTGATTTTCATGATCAGTTTGTTGAGCCTGATAACATCGATATTCGGTGTGACGGCAATATTGGCCCACATTGAATGAACGCGTCCCCAGTGAGGGGCAAGTATTCGCCCTTCTTGGTTGATGAACGGTAACCAGGCTTCATCTCCTTCATTATTGGTATAGGTGATTGCGAGTAATGAGTCATAGCCCTCAAAATGGTCGTGTAAATAAAGAGCGTGGGGTGTTATACCGATGAATGAATGGGATAGTAACAAAATCGAATTGCTGGCCTGGGTTAGTGTGAGCGTCATAGGGTTGTTGCGTGTGTCGACATTAAGTCGATATAGCAGTCCGTAGTGCAAGGAGCTATTGATTTGTAGTATACAAATGATAAAAAGGGCTTTAGACAGCGTTTTTAAGTTTTTTCTTAAACGAGGGTTGTCGGTCTCAAATAAGCGGTCATAAAAGGTGGGTAATTTACATTGGGTTGTATTTGGGATGATGCAGTCTTGATTGCATGGCGTGCGTTGTCTGTTGTCGGCTATGTTGCGATAGATTGTTTTGGTCAGATGATAAATGCCAGGAATACTCATTAACCAGCCGAATAAGAATGGATAGCGCATTTTTATTAGGATTCGTATATAGGTATTGATGCCGCTATAAACTTTTCCGTTTTCATCGACGGCATAAAGATCCGTTAGTAGGGTGTTTAGTGGTATGGAAGATAGAGCGGGTTGTTTATTTGAAAAGGTTTGAGCGTCTTTAAATTCAATGCATTTGAAAATATCGAAATGATTGACGGTTAATGCGGTCCGGTTGCATAAAGGGCAGTCTTTGTCGTAATAGACAAGTAATAAAGGCTGAGTGGGTCTTAAGGTTTTCGCTAAGCAACGCCACCATGAAAATGGAACCAGTAGAATGTAAAAAATGAGCATGCTAAGGCCAAACGGATAAATGTTTAGAGAAATCGTTATGCCAAGGTGTAAGCCAATGCCAATAAAAAGGTAGATGGGGCGTAAGTGACGGTTTGAAAATAAGAATAGAAAGCTGAATTGAAAAATGATAATGGTATAGCCAATCATCTTTTGTAAGACTTCCTGGTTGAGCAGCCAGGACATATTGATCGCGGATACATAATAAGGCTGTGTGGACGGAAGCCAGGCGCCTAGGCCGTTTCGCCAGTGTTCAGCAAATAATTTATGAATCGCCGAGTCGAAATATAGAAAGCCCAGGCAGATCAATATAGGGAGGTGGTAGCTGAGGATTGAAACAGTAGGTTTTTGATGTTGCGAATAATGACGAAAAGGTGTGCTGAGTTTTAGCCTTAATTGATCAATTGCAAAGGCTTTGTCGGTCGGCATGAAGAGTAGAAAAAATCCTGCTCCGGTCATAAATGCATCGAATCCGCCGTCAAAGTCGCGCTGCATGGGGGTAAATTGTACAAAGACGATCCAAAAAATGTAGCTGACAATCAGGGCGTATTGGCATTGGTAGCCAGCGATTATGAATAAGGCAGCAATCGCCCAGAGGCAAAGAAAAAAAGGAATGAGTGGGAATTCGACGTCAATGTAAGGAGTAGGGTCGAAAATTAGATGGTTGAAATATAACAAGAAGCAGATTTCTTGAAATAACACCATTCCGTAGAATAGTCGGAATAAGCCGATGCCGGTGGCTGGGGCGGGTTTAGTATGGAGTTGGTATATCTTGGTGTAAATAAAATGATACATTTAATAAAGCAATGTGCTGATTAAATGTACAAATTATAAGGTATTTAGGCGGCGAGTGGATAAAAAAACAAAGGCCGCCTCTAATACTTTAACGGAATTAGCAGGGGCGGCCTTGTAATCTTTATTTAAACTAACGGAGTGTTAGTTTATTTGTCTTCGTCGTTAGGCTCAGCAAAAACCCATTTTACTAAGAAGTAACCGGCTGCGATAACGACAATCGCACCGATCATGCCAGCTGGTTCTTTTAACATTTCAGTCAAATCTAAGATCGCACCCATGAGTGTCCTACCTGTATTTTTATATTTTAGAAAATGCTATAGACATAGCAAATGAGCCATCAATGATACTTTAGACACAGCTAATGTCAAGATTTATTGTTGAAATTTTAAAGCGATGCACAATAAGTTAGGGGAATGTAAAAACTAGAGTAGCGGTGGGTGTGTGTTATAATCCGAAAGACCTATAAAATTCAAAGTAAAAAGGTGGGAAAATGAATATAAAAATGAGAATACATGCAATATGGCCCGCTGTTTTATTGGCTTTTGCAGCGAATGCGGAAGTCTTATTGAAAGATCAGTCTGAAATTTTGGGAAGTTGGAATCTCTATGCGGAATCTGCTAAGTTGGATGGAGAGAAAAAAGCGTTAAGCGTCGAGTGGGATTTTAAAACTGACGGGGTGTTGAACACTAAATCGATCGATACGTTCGGGCGAACTAAGACGTTTGAAGTGGCATTAAAATATTCTGTCGAAGATGGCATGATTAGAAAGCAAGCGACTCCCGGTCGCGAAAAATACGAATCTTGCAAAGTGATCGAAAAATCGGATTCGGATATGATTTTGAAGTGTACCTATCTTTTTTTCTTTTTAACTAAAAAATAATAACTAAAACAGGAGGGTGTGCAATGATTGGTGGTATTGTGATGATTCTGGTAGCCGTTTGGGTCTACCAGTCGGCTTCGCGAGCTAAAGTAGAAAAAACCCTTTTTTGGGTGGTTTTGTGCTCGGTCGTTTTTTTAGCGGTTCAATTTACGGCTGTTTATTTCAATGTGTATTTACTCGAGACCTTTAAAGGCGGCGGTTTCGAAGGCGGCTATGAGCGGGATTTGGCTTCCGTCGGCGACCGAAAAACCAAAGGCGGCATATTTCAAGGATTTACCGGAACTCTGTTGTCCATTGTGTTTGAATTGATGCCGCCGCTTCTGGGTGTCTTAGCCGTTGCATTTATTAGAACTAAGTTTATGCTCAAAGAAGCATTGACAGTTTCTAATTTATTCAGCGGAATGAAAGAGTTATTCGTCTCGATCAAGAATAGCTTCAAACCGGAATAGTCTCTCGTTTTACAAGGCAAAAAAGCCCAAGTCCTGCTTGGGCTTTTTTGTTAATCAGCCAGTAATTTTTGCAACAAGTAATGCCAAAAGAGCGACAAATAAAACGGTAAAAATAATGCCGACAATGATGTACGTGGATAAGTTGCCGTGTTCGAAATCCCGTTGCCTGTTTTTGTCACTTTGTACGCCGACTGCGGCGGCGAAAACGCTTTTTATTACACTGAGTATCGTCGGTTTCGACATAACCATCCCCCTAGAAATCCGTTAAGCATAATATGGTGCGACAGCTTGTCAAGCCAAGCTTTATCCGGGCGCTCTGCCCTTATTTAACTTCTAGCATGTAAGCACATGAGTAAATTAGAAAATTTTAAAAAAAGACTGTCCCAAAGTATCCTGTTTTTAGATGGCGCTATGGGCACGATGATTCAAAGCTACAAATTGGAAGAAAAAGATTATCGGGGCAAACGTTTTTCGGACTGGACTGTCGATCTAAAAGGTAATAATGACCTGTTGTCTTTGACTCAGCCGGATATTATTAAAGCGATTCACAGCGCATATCTCGATGTCGGTTGCGATATTATCGAGACTAATACCTTTAATGCGACGCAAATTGCGATGGCCGATTACAAAATGGAATCATTGGCCTATGAGATCAATTTGGAATCGGCGCGACTGGCTAGACAGGCTGCTGACGAATATACCCACAAAACACCTGATAAGCCGCGCTTCGTAGCCGGTATTTTAGGGCCGACCAACCGAACTGCATCGATGTCGCCGGATGTCAACGACCCCGGTTTTCGTAATATCGACTTCGATACTTTGGTTGATGCTTATACCGAAGCGACGCGGGGCTTGATTGACGGCGGTTCCGATATTATTTTGATCGAAACGGTATTCGATACGCTCAATGCCAAGGCGGCAATTTTCGCGGTCGATCAATATTTCGAAGCGCTCGGCTATAAACTGCCAGTCATGATTTCCGGCACGATTACCGATGCGTCCGGCAGAACCCTGTCGGGTCAAACCGTCGCGGCGTTTTGGAATTCACTCAGTCATATCGAGCCGATTTCATTCGGCTTCAACTGTGCCTTAGGTGCGAAAGAACTCAGACAACATATCGAAGAGTTATCTTCGATAGCCGATACGCATGTGTCGGCTCATCCAAACGCGGGCTTGCCGAACGAATTCGGCGAATATGACGAATCGCCGGAAGATATGGCCTTGGAGTTGGCTGATTGGGCCGCGAACGGTTATTTGAACATCATCGGCGGCTGTTGCGGCACGTCGCCCGAGCATATCAAAGCGATTGTCGAGGCGGTCAAGCAATATCCGCCGAGAGTCGTTCCCGTTATTGAAAAGCAATGCCGCCTGGCCGGCCTGGAACCGATGAATATTGGGCCGGATTCGTTGTTCGTTAATGTCGGCGAACGGACCAATGTCACCGGCTCGGCAAAATTCAAGCGCTTAGTTGTCGACGGCGATTTTGAAACGGCATTGGAAATAGCCAAGGACCAGGTCGAAAACGGCGCGCAAATCATCGATATCAACATGGACGAAGGCATGTTGGAGTCGAAAGAAGCGATGGTGCGCTTTCTCAGTCTGATCGCGGCAGAACCCGATATCGCTAAGGTGCCGATCATGCTCGATTCGTCGAAATGGGATATTCTCGAAGCCGGATTGAAGTGCATTCAAGGCAAGGGTGTCGTTAATTCTATCTCGATGAAGGAAGGCGAGGAGGCATTTATACGACATGCCAAATTGATACGTCGCTATGGTGCGGCTGCAATCGTGATGGCTTTCGACGAACAAGGTCAAGCCGATACGCGTGATAGAAAGGTCGAAATCTGCAGTCGGGCCTATCGTATTTTGACCGAGCAATTGAATTTTCCGGCCGAGGACATTATTTTCGACCCGAACATCTTTGCGATTGCAACCGGTATCGATGAGCACAATAACTACGGCATGGATTTTATCGAGGCGACCCGCGAAATCAAGCGAACGCTACCTCATGCCTTGATTTCGGGCGGCGTGTCGAACGTGTCTTTTTCGTTCCGAGGGAACAATCCGGTTCGCGAGGCGATACATGCGGTATTTTTGTATCATGCGATCAAGGCCGGCATGGATATGGGCATCGTCAATGCCGGCCAATTGGCGATTTACGAAGATATTCCGATAGAATTGCGCGATGCGGTTGAGGATGTTGTGCTCAATCGTAATGACCGCGCGACCGAACGCTTGCTTGAGTTGGCCGAAAAATATCGAGGCGACGGTAGTACGGTAGCCAAGCCGGAAGAGCTGGAATGGCGTAGTTGGCCGGTTACTAAAAGGCTCGAGCATGCCTTGGTTAAAGGCATCGCCGATTTCATCGACGAAGATACCGAGCAGGCACGACAGGAAGCCGAAAAGCCGCTGCATGTAATCGAAGGCGCGTTGATGGACGGCATGAATGTGGTCGGCGATTTGTTTGGAGCCGGCAAAATGTTTTTGCCGCAAGTCGTCAAGTCGGCGCGTGTCATGAAAAAGGCGGTCGCTTATTTGATGCCGTTCATGGAAGCTGAGCAAGACGGCGAAATGCAGACCAACGGCAAAATACTGATGGCCACCGTCAAAGGCGACGTGCACGATATCGGTAAAAACATCGTCGGAGTGGTGCTGCAATGCAATAATTTTCAGGTTATCGACTTGGGAGTGATGGTGCCGGCCGAAAAAATATTGCAGACCGCGCGAGATGAAAAAGTCGATATCATCGGTCTCAGCGGATTGATTACGCCGTCTCTCGATGAAATGGTGCATATGGCCAAGGAAATGGAACGACAAGGCTTCGACATTCCGTTGATGATCGGCGGCGCAACGACTTCACGAGCGCATACTGCGGTCAAGATCGAGCCTAACTATCATGGCCCGGTTGTTTATGTTGCCGACGCCTCCAGAAGCGTCGGTGTCGCCAGTCATTTGGTCAGCGACGATTCCAAGGAGGCATTTACCCAAAAAATCAAGGAAGAATACAAGGAGGTTCGGGAAAGGCATCAGGGCCGTAAAGCCAAGACCAAGCAGCACAGTATTGAGCAGGCGAGGCGCAATAAATTCAATTGGACCGATTTCGAGCCGGTCAAGCCCACTTTTTTAGGCACCAAAGTCATCGATCGCTTTCCTCTCGATACGTTGGTTTGGTATATCGATTGGACGCCGTTCTTCCATACCTGGGAATTGGCCGGTAAATATCCCGATATTTTCGAAGATCGGGTTGTCGGCGTCGAAGCGCGAAAGTTATTTGAAGATGCGCAGACCATGTTGAAAAAAATCATCAACGAAGAATGGCTTCAGGCTCGAGCCGTTATCGGTTTTTTTTCGGCCAACAGCGACGGCGACGACATCATTTTATATAAAGACGATTCGCGGCTTGAAAAGCGAGAAATTTTGCATCATTTGCGGCAGCAAAGTGTCAAGGCGCCGGGGCGGCCGAATTATTGTTTGTCCGATTTCATCGCGCCTATCGATAGCGGCAAGACCGATTATTTGGGCGGCTTTGCGGTAACGACCGGCATCGGCATCGAAGCTAAGCTCGAAGAATTCGAAAAAGACCATGACGATTACAGTTCGATCATGCTCAAGGCCTTGGCAGACCGATTGGCAGAAGCCTTCGCCGAGTATATGCATGAAGCGGTTAGGAAGGATTTTTGGGGTTATGCAAAAGACGAACAATACCGTAACGATGAGTTGATCGCAGAATCTTATCAAGGCATAAGGCCGGCTCCGGGTTATCCCGCTTGTCCGGATCATACCGAAAAGAGCAAATTGTTCGAGTTGCTCAATGTTACGGCGACGACCGGCATCGAGTTGACCGAGAGTTACGCGATGTATCCGGCTTCGGCGGTCAGCGGCTGGTATTTTTCGCATCCGGAAGCGCAGTATTTCAATGTTGGCAAGATCGATCACGATCAGCTCGAAGACTATGCGCGCCGAAAAGGCATCGCGAAGGAAGTAGCTGAGCGGTGGTTGTCCGCGCATTTGCATCACTGAGGAGCTTTCTATGATTGAACGCGCGATCGAGCGCATCATGTATGCGAGTCGCTGGATTTTGGCGCCGGTGTATCTAGGAATGAGCGTAGCCTTGTTGGCAATATCGGTAAAATTTTTTCAGGAGATCATTCATTTTGTCCCTCACATTCTTGAGATCGATGAAGCGAATTTGACTTTGAAGTTATTGACTTTGATCGATCTGACTCTGGTTGGTAGTCTAGTCATCATCGTGATGTTCAGCGGTTACGAAAATTTCGTTTCGCAAATGGATATCGGTTTGTCGACCGAAAAGCTGGGTTGGCTCGGAACGCATGATTACGGTTCTCTAAAAATCAAGCTGGCATCGTCGATTGTCGCGATCTCGTCGATTCATTTGTTGAAAGTATTCATGAATATACAAGGGACTGACAACGACAAGATTTTATGGTATGTCGCCGTGCATTTAACTCTCGTAATTTCTGCGCTGTTGATGGGTTTTCTCGATAAAATCAGCAAGCATCATGATTAAGTTGATTCTGTTCGGGACGCAAGGCTGCCATTTGTGCGAGCAAGCGGAGGAAATGCTGAATAGTTATCTGGCAGATAATAACGATATCGAGATTGAGTCGATCGATATAGCCGAGCAAACGCAATGGCAGGAGCGTTACGCGATACGCATCCCGGTGTTGTTGCACGAGGCGTCGGGTTCAGAACTTTGTTGGCCGTTCGATCGACTCGATGTAGAGAGGCTTGTCGCAATGATTAGCGGAAAGTATGATGGTAAGCGGTAAGCCCTGTATTGCTTGATCCCATACGCGGGGCGGGTTATTTAACCCGCCCTTGAATTGAATTTAGGCCGCTTCGAAGGCTTCGAAATAAACCGTGGGTGACGAGCATCAGTGACTTTCCCTCGCCTAGCCTTAGGAGAGGGACGGTGGAAGTGTTGTTCCCGCTGAGGATGGCGGATGCACTGTGGGAGCGATCCCTAGATCGCGATTTCGAGGCCAAGAATGCTAAGTTACATTAAATGGCATCGAGGTCAAAAAGGCTAAAATATGTGGCTACCCAAGCGCCAGATCGGGTAGCCTGTTCAGGAAGCTCTAGTTTCCGGGGTGTCTTTCACAAGCTGGAGTTTGGGAAAGAGCGTGATGCGGGTTGGCCGTTTTAAGCTTGATGCGCATGGATTACAAACCCCGTCCAGCCAAGGGCGACTGATAATGGCTTGCGTCTTAAACCGAACTCAGGTTGCATAAGTTTTTTGAGTCCATTGGTTGATCAGCTTGAAAGGTTTAACTAATTGAATATTTTCGTGATTTTCGTAAATAAAAAATGCTTTTTACAGCTGATGGCTGTTTCCTAATGACCAAACCGGGTGAGTCGATTGGCTCCCGGTTTGGCAGGTCGAACCGAGGAAGCTGGTTATTTTTTCTCGGGCTGTTTCGGTTGCGCGAGTTCGAAAATAATTAATTCGGCGGTGCCTTTGCCGACATTTTCGACCGACATGACATCGCCGGACTCCCAGAATACGTCTCCGGCCGAATAGACTCCCGTTTTATCGCCTTCGATGACTTTTAACTTGCCTTTGACGACATAGCGAGGGCCAGGGCCGTCGTGGGTATGGTCCGGTGTTTTGAATCCTGCAGGTATGGTGACTTTGATTGTTTTGGCATTGACGGTATTCGACGGTAATTCGATCTGTTGTTCTAATAATAGTTTTCTGTCGAATTTGCCTTGAGTTTGCGCGGTCGCCGTTGAAATTCCAAGCGTCAGCATGGCTAACGGTAACCCGAACATTCCTGCGTATTTTAAATAACAATTATTGTTCATCTTGCTTTCTCCCGTATAAATTTATTGTGAGATTGTTTGATCGTTAGCTGGTGATTTTGTTGCATCGAATTTTGCTATTTCAATAAGAAATTACCAAATCAAGTCGTCCGGTATTTGATAATCGGCATAGGGATCGTCAGTCGCGGGTTGTTTGGGAGGCTCATTGATTAAAACGATCACGCCGGGTAAGCGTTGTTCGATTTTTTGGGCAATTTCGAGCGGTACGATTTGATATTGTTTTTCGCAAATGACGATTGCCGCGCGGCCATTGACGATTTGATTTCGTACGAACTCCGAAACATATACCGATTTAACTTTGCCGTTATCGTTAAAATTGTATTTTACGCCTTCATTGCTTTGCGCAAGCTTATGTTGCTCGACCAGTTGTTTGATCTGAGCGGCCAGTTGTTTTCGTTCCGTTTCTTCTTTTTTTAGTTGGTTGAGCAGACGGTCTTTTTCTTGTTGTTCCGTTTTAGCTTTTTGTATCTCCAGTCGAGTTTGCTCCGTAGCGGCATGGGCATTCTTTTTGGGTTGTTTACGTTTTTCGGCCCGAATTTGTTTAGCCTTGGTGTCGCTGGCAAGGCCGGACTTCAGCAGTTGTTCCTGTAGACTTAATTTTTTTTGAGTCATGGTTTTTTCGTGACGGCAATAAGTTAAATAGTAGTGACCGAAAAGATCAGATAACAGGTGTAACCGATGTAGGCCGATAATAATAATCCGCCTTCTATACGGTTGATTCGTCCTCCGCCATTGTTGGAGTAACCCAGGACAAAAAGGGAAGCCGTTAGTGCGGCCATGACAGGCCAATCTCGGAGCAAAATATCTTCGGGGATCGTCATGGGATGTATGGCTCCTGCAATCCCTACGACCGCAGTCGTATTGAATAGATTGGACCCGATAATATTTCCCAAGGCAATATCGTGCTCGCCCTTCTTGGCGGCGATGACTGATGACGCCAGTTCCGGCAAAGATGTGCCGATTGCAACGACGGTTAGTCCAATGATTAAATCGCTGATACCTAGACTTTGTGCAATCGTGACTGCGCCTGAGACCAGCATCTGTGAGCTGACGATCAATAACACCAAGCCTAAGGCAACCCAAAATAACGCACGACCAAGTGTCATCTCGTGGGCTTGTAATTCGGATTCCATTTCCTTTTCGAAACTATCGGAATCTTTTTTCATGCCTTGGATGATGGTCCAGCCCATGATCATGCCAAACACCGCTAATAAAAGCCAAGCATCCAATTGAGTAAATTCGTTGTCATAAATTTGCAAGGCGGCGAACAACGTGACCGCGCTAAGGATAGGGAGTTCTTTTCGAAGCACTTGAGAGTGTACGGCAATCGGACTTATGATCGCGGTGATGCCGAGAATTAATGCGATATTGGTGATATTTGAGCCGTAGCCGTTGCCTAATGCGATATTCGGATTGCCTTGCCATGCCGATATTGAAGACACCGCCATTTCCGGGGCGGAGGTGCCGAAACCGACGATGACCATGCCGATCAATAGCGGCGACATTCCGGCAAAATGCGCAACAGCGGACGCGCCCTCGACAAAGCGATCGGCACTCCAGACTAATAATGCTAAACCGACAATAATTAGAACAACAGATAACGCCATGGAGACTCCAAAAAAGAAATACAGAGTTTTATGATTCTGTATATGGAAGGGAAAAGGAAATCGATTACAATCGAGCTTTGAAAGAGCCATTGTTGTACCGGTTTTATTTACCCATCGTAGATAAAAATTCGGCACCGGGGCCCGTCAAAGGATGCCGTGAATACGCCCATGTAAGCTCTAGCCAGCATCCATGCTGGCAAAGCCTTTGCCAGGCATCTCGGTGCCTCCTTAGGCACTGCCGAAATTTGAAGTGCGAAAGGTAAAACCGAATTATATTCCAATTCGAATGATAGCTTGCCACTAAATCAAGGGGGCGCAATGAGAATAGGTGTTCCGAAAGAAATTAAGGATCAAGAAGGAAGGGTGGGACTGACTCCGGCGGCCGCCGGAATATTGGTCGAGCGAGGCCACGAAGTGTTAGTTGAAATCGGTGCCGGATTAGATTCGGGGTTTACCGATAATCATTACAAGCAGCTTGGTGTTAATTTGGTTTCAGCATCGGAGGCTTGGCAGGCGGACCTAGTGGTTAAGGTCAAGGAGCCGTTGCCTGCCGAGTATCAGTATTTGAAGCAACAAAAGATCTTTACTTTTTTGCATTTGGCCGGTGTCGATCCGGCTTTGACCGATGCCTTGCTGACTAATGGCACCACCGCGATTGCCTACGAACTGGTTGAAGATGAGCAAGGCCGGTTGCCGATTCTAGTGCCGATGAGTGCGATAGCCGGCAATGTCGCGGTCTTGATGGGCGCGTATTACCTGGCTAAGTTCAATGGCGGCAAAGGCGTTCAATTAGGCCGCATTGGCAAGAACAGGCATGGTAATGTGTTGGTCGTCGGCGATGGGGTGGTTGGCATGCATGCCGCTCGCGTGGCATCGGCAATGGGAGCCGAGGTTTATGTCGCCGGTATCGACAAATCGCACATGGATTGGTTGAGAAGAAACGAGTTGCCGGAAGTCAATTTCGTATTATCGACGCCGGAAAATATAAGCCGCATTGTTACCGAGGCAGACCTTATTATTGGGGCCGTGTTGTGCAGGGGAGACAAAGCGCCTAAAGTCATCACCGAACAAATGATAGCGACGATGATGCCCGGCTCGGTCGTTGTCGACGTCAGTATCGACCAAGGCGGTTGCATCGAAACTTCGCGGCCGACATCGCATACCGAGCCCGTTTACAGGACGCATGGCGTGATTCATTATTGCGTTAGCAATATGCCCGGCGCCTACCCTCGAACCTCGACACTGGCGCTCAATGAAGCGACTTTGCCTTTTGTTCTAAAGCTGGCCGAAGCAGATAAAGAAGGGCTTGAGCATCTTGACAGTGGATTAAAGAAAGCAGTCATGACTTATCACGGACAGTTGACCAATCATGCTGCAGCTGCAGCGCTTGACAAATTAAAGCATTATCGGGCTTTGGTTGATTAGCGTGGGAAAAATCAGCAATTCCCATTTTGAGCAGTTTCGCCGATTTTAGGGTGTGGGGTATGCCTGTCGAGGAACGCCGTAAACCCATCCATGGGGGCTTGGCGGCAGCTCGAACGCCAAGGATGGCCTGAATGCAGATTTTGCATTACGTCAAGGATGGCGTGTAGTAGGGCAATGCAGGAGCAATTGCCGAGGAGCAAAAATCTGCCCTGCTGCCGACATCCTCGCCAAGCATACCCCACACCCTTTTTGATCTCCAAATTGGGAATTGCTGGGGAAAAATAGTTCGGATTTCGATAGTTGGTTTTTTTGATAGTCCTTTAACGAGAAGTTTTTCCAGAGGTTAACGCTGCTGCCGCCAACGGTAATACACTTTCCCGTCATCGCATTGCCAACTCAAGCGTTGACTCCCGCTGTCGTTGATAAACGGTTGGCAATCGTGGTCGATTTTAAATTGTGCCCATTCGCCGTCGTCGATATTGGAACTGATGTAAGCACCGATCAACTTAAAAATGACAATACCGAATAACAGAACAATGATGGTTGTTGCAAGGTTATGTCGTAATAACAATATTATTTTTGCGGCTTTATGGAATAAGTACATGGCAGCCTTCCTGTTCGGTTATTGAATATGATTATCCTAAGAAGAGCAGTTGGCATGTGTTGTAGACCGTTCGTGCTGAGCCAAGTCGAAGCATGAACGGTCTACAACACTTTCACCGGCTTGGTGAAGCATCAAACTACCCTCACCCTTCGACAAGGCTCTCTTGAGCGCAGACGAAGGGCTCAGAGCGAACGGGTAGTTTGAGTCTCTTAGCTGCTCTTTTTAGGATTATTGTTTGTTCATCGATGCCTATTTGAGTTTTGTGTTGCTTTATTCGGGCTCCGAATTCAACGGCAGTTCCCGAGGAGCTTGGTCGGTGGATTGCTTGGCTTTTCTCGCGGCCTGTATCATTTCGTTGCGCCGTTTCTCGAGTACCAGTAGCTCGATATCCCTGCGTAAATATTCGGAAGTTTCCTGAGTGGCTTCATAGCGTTTTTTCTGCTCTTCGATCTGCATCGCCAGTTCCATTTCCTTCAGGCGGCTTTCGTGTTGCAGCCTTTCCGCATGCAACTTTTCCTGCAATTTCTGAGCTTCTGATTGTTTTTGCGCAGCTAAAGCCCGTTCCGCTTCGGATTCGATTTGTTTTAAGCGCTGTTCCTGTTTGAGCTTTTCTTGTTGCATGCGTTCTTTCGCGGCATTCCATTGAGCTTGTTGTTCTTCGAACAGTTTGAGTTCGGCTGCGAGCTCTTTTTCTTTCAGTAACTGTTGATGCCTCAACTTTTCTTCTTGCAGTCGTTGCTCGTTTTCAAGTTGTTTAGCCAGTTGTTGGCGTTGCAATTCTCGTTGCGTTTCCTGCTCGAGTTCTTGCAGACGGGTTTGATGCCGGACGCGCTCCATGTACAGGCGTTCTTCCAGGTTGAATTGCTCGGTTATTTGTCGCTCTTGCTCCTTTAGTAAGCGCAAATTGGATTCTGCCTCAAGTGCTTGTTCTTTGATTTTTAATTCCGTTTCCCGGTTTCTTTTTTCGATAAGCAGGCGTTCTTGTTCTTCTTGTTGGCGCAGGTTTTCCCTATTTTGACGTTCCTTGAATTCGAAGTTTTTCTTTTGGATTTTTAAATAAATATCTTCACGAGCAAAACCATTGTTCAGGTTTTGCGATTGCGCAACATCGGCAAAAGACGGTTGTATCGAGCATAACGCACGACACTGGATATGTTGAGTGATTAGTGTTTCGTTGATTTGCGATTGAATTTGCTTTTCGATCGGCGCTAAACCGGATTCTATCCATTCGCCATTGTCGAGCTTTTTAATTTCCTGGTCGATGACATCGCGAACCAGGCTTTCATAAGCTTTTTTGATATGTCGGTTGATCTCGGGCAAGGTCTCAAGATGTGCCATCGCATAGTGAATCGAGGCTTGAAAATGAATCGTCAGATTGATCTCAAGTGAGCAAAAACCGCCGTAGAGTTCGGCACGACAGATCATCAGCCAGTCTTCGATCGGTAGATGATAAATACGATGGTAAAAACGCGGAGTAAATGTTGTGGGACGTGGAAAGGCCTTCCGATAAGGACCTAGTTTTGCGACGACTAAACGTCGGCTGCCGTCGAAGCCCGGGTCCCAAGTTTCATCTTGGTCGTTCGCTTCGCTGGCGATATCGGCTAGCCAGAGGTCCAGAGGCGATTTAGTGCTGTTCATGGGTAGCGGGTTCGGTATTCATCGTTACAGGTTCTGCGCGTCCGGATTGCTCCTTGATTTTTTGTAGTTTATCGCCAAGCTTTTCGGCAATTAACGGATAAAGCGTCGGCGCGAATTCCACAGTACGGTCATCGACTTTACGCAAAAAGCCCCGGCTAAGCAACAGGCCGACCGCAAACATTCTCGGCCAGTCAATATAGCGTTTGGCTTTTTCGATTTCGGTTTTTTCGATAATCATTTCCAGGGCATCGTTTTCGTTGATGCGAAATTGCGTGAATTGTCTAAGGCACTCGAAAACCAACTCTTCCTCTTGTTCAGTTAGTGGGCCGGGAGCGGTGAATTCCAGGCGGTAGGAGAGCAGTACGGTAAAAAAATCGACCATGCCCGCGCACACTAAAGCAAAGGTCGAAAAGCCCGTCCACATTGCAAATGACGGTTTGATGCCTTGGATATATTGCGAGTAAGGCATCAATACCGGTGCCGCGGGTAAATGGGTGTTGAATTTGGCGACTTGTCGATTGAATTGCAATTGAACGGTCTGCAAACCGCTCGATATCTGTTGATATATTTCTCGAATAGCTTCGGAATCCTGGTCAAGTTGGTTTAGATTGGCTTGTAGTGCGCCGATTTGGGCGTCGAGAAGTGCAAGTTGTTCTTCAAGTCCTGCCAATTCAGATTTTTTGTTTTGATAAAGCTCGTTATAGTGCCGCCATATTCGGCCTTCGCCGATTTGGTTTCTTAACGATGGAGGGATTTCAGGATGCGTGCCGAAATAAGCTTGAGTGACTTGTTGGTTCAACTGTTCCACTTCAAGCCGCTCTTTCGCCAGCAATTCCCCTTTGATGGCGATAATGTTGCTTAAATAATCCTCGACTTTATTGCGGACCTCGTTGAGGCGTTGGATATGAATCGTGTCTTGCTCGGAGATTTCATAAAATTTGAAATAAGAAAACGACACCGATGCGCCCAATGCAATCAACAGCGAGGCAAGCACGCTGAAATAACGCAATCGATTGGCACGCCAATGAATCCCTGCGATTTCGAATGAGCAAATTACGATGATCGATTGAATCGCGACCGTGATGATCAGCGCGATCCAGGGTGTGATGAAATGCGACATGCCGTAATATGTCGTAAACCCGGAAGCCAAACTGAGCGCGAGAACGATGGGAATGGTCCATATTCGCATCAGACTCACGAACATGGTTTGTATGATGTTGATGAGACGTCCTAGGCCGCCGCTTTTCATTTTTATTATTATTCGGTTGTCCATCGTCTGACTTTATGTTGTTATTCGAGTAAGCGTAATCCTAAAAAATCAGCTGGAGCGCTTGGAATCCGTTCGTGCTGAGTCCTTCGGACTGCGCTCAGGAGAGCCTTGTCGAAGTATGAGCGAATCCAAGCGCCACCCATTGGGTGAGCATTCTAAATCCCGCCCACCCTTCGACTAGGCTCAGGGCGAACGGGATTTAGAATGCTCAACTGATTTTTTAGCGTTATTGCGGAAATTAGCAAGATTAAAAAAATTCTGCTAATAGTATCACATTGAATTTAAATAGTTTCTATTGAAAACAAATCAAGCAGTTGTCTTTATTCCGGCTATTGCGTGAGGGTTTTAACCGTATATTTGAGATTGAGTGTCAATCATGAAAATAGCCATAATCGGAGCCGGCCATGTCGGTTCGTCGTTAGCGTATGCGCTGGTGTTGAAGGGGTTGGGCAATTATTTGTTGTTGGTCAATCGTGATGCGACCAAAGCGTTGGGAAATGCATTAGATTTACAGCATACACTGGCTTTTTGCGAACGACCGATGCAAATCGAGGGCGGCCCGCTTGAAGAGGCGGTGGGTTGCGATATCGTCGCGATCACCGCTTCGACGCCGATGGCAAAAGGCATGACTTCTCGTATGGAATTAGGCAAAGCGAATGTCGAGTTATTCAAATCGATTATCCCGATGCTGGCCGAAAATAATCCTGAAGCTGTTTTTATTATCATCACCAATCCGGTCGATGTGATGACCTGCTGTGCTACGCGGCTTTCGGGATTGCCGTCGTCACAAATCGTCGGAATCGGCACGCTGGTCGACTCGGCTCGATTCAGAACCTTATTGTCCAAGGCCGAGCAGATTCATCCCGACGATTTAAGAGCCTATATTCTTGGCGAACACGGACCGAATCAGTTTCCGGTATTCAGCCATGCTTCGGCTGGCGGCGAGCTGATAACCGATAGTCCGAGGCATAGAGAGATTTTTGAAGAGGTCAACAAGGCCGGTTTCGAGGTCTATCGATTGAAAGGTTATACCAATTTTGCGATTGCTTCAGCCGCTTGCGAAGTCATCAGAACCATAGTTCACGACGAACATCGAACGATGCCGCTCAGTACTTGTTTCGATGACTGGCAGGGGATCAAAGACAATTGTTTCAGCATTCCGGTCGTACTAGGCCGTTCCGGTATTATCCGGTATTTGCAGCCCGACCTAAACAGTCTGGAGATCGAGGCGCTGGAGCAATCGGCCAGAACGGTCCGAGCCAATATCGATAGTTTATTGCTTGGGGTAGGTGAAAGAGGAAAGGTGAAAGGTGAAAGATGAAAGGTGAAAGGTGAAAGGTGAAAGGTGAAAGGTGAAAGGGGAAAGGTGAAAGGGGAAAGGGGAAAGGGGAAAGAGGAAAGAGGAAAGAGGAAAGAGGAAAGAGGAAAGAGGAAAGAGGAAAGAGGAAAGAGGAATGGAGTCTTGTGGGAGCGATCCCCAGATCGCGATTTCGAAGCCGGTAAGCTTGGATGATAATAAAGGGTATCGAAGTCACATTGGTCAAGGTTCCTCGTTACCGCCGCTCCAGCGTGGGAATGCATACCAAAGCTGAAAGATGAAGGGAGAAACGTGGCCGACTCAAGTATCGTGTTTGTGGCGCAGTAGCGGCCGAATATCGAACCACGTTGCGGTAACTAGATAAGCTGCAAGGCTTGCCGAAGCGCTGAGCCAGGTGTTGATAAGATAGACTTCTGTCGCGAAATGATGGGCAACATATAAAATTAAACCGAAGGTGATATAGCCGATGATCTTGCCTAGCCTATAAGGGACCGGATAATAGCGGCGCCCGAGTAGCCAAGAGATGACGGCCATGAATAGATAGCACGCCAGCGTCGCCCAGGCAGAACCGTGATAACCCCAAATCGGGATCCACCAAATATTCAGCCAAGCGGTCAAACCGGCGCCCGCCAACGAAACCCAAGCGCCCATGCCGGTGCGGTCGGTCAATTTGTACCAGATCGACAGATTGACATAGATGCCGAGCAGTAGATTTGCGATCAATAAGACCGGCACAATATCGAGGCCTTCACGGAAATCCGAGCCGATAAAATATTGAAAGAAATCGATGAATAGCGTCACGACTAGAAAAATAAACACGCCGAAGATTACAAAATAATTCATGATCAATGCATAAGACTTTTGTGCATCCTCACGTCCGGCTATGCTAAAGAAAAACGGTTCGCCGGCATAGCGGAAAGCTTGCACGAACAGGCTCATTAGAATCGATAATTTATAACAGGCGCCATAGATACCGAGCATTTGCAAATTGGTATCCAAATCATAAGGCAGCATATATTTCAATATTGCCCGGTCGAGCATTTCGTTGACCATGCCGGCGAATCCGATGATGACCATAGGCAATGAATAGATCAACATCGGTTTGAGTATTGTCGGGCTTAGCTGCAGGCGTATGCCGCGCAGTTGCGGAATCAGTAACAGGAATTTAAAACAACTGGCCAGCAGGTTGGCTAGGAAAATATATCCGACACCGATCGCCGGGTCGTAAATAAAACGAATCGCCGAATCCGGCCAGGCCGCAGCGATTTTAGGACAAGCAACCAGAAAAAACAGATTGAGGCCGATGGTCAAGAAAATCTCGGTCAATTTGATGCCGGCAAAACGCCATGCCCGGTTTTCCGCGCGTAACCGCGCGAACGGCAGCGCCGTTATCGCGTCCAGAACTAGAATCGATGCAAACCAAAGAATATATTCAGGATGTTCGCCGTAATGCAGAAGCTCCGCCAAAGTTTCGTTGAAAAATACGATGAACCCGAGAAAAGTCAGATTAACCAAAACTAAAAAGCTTTGCGCGCCGGCATAGACTGTCTCTTTCGAAAAATCCTTTTTATTGTGAAATCGAAAATATCCGGTTTCAAGGCCGCCGATCAACAGTACCGCGAAAAAACCGGCGTATGCATAAAATTCCGAGACCACGCCGTATTCACCGGTATTGAATGTGTAGGTGTAGAGCGGGACCAAAAGATAATTAAGAAAACGGCCGATGATGCTGCTAAGGCCGTAAATTGCGGTCTGTGAAACGAGTTGACGTAAAGGGTTCAAGACAAAGGGTCCGGTTAACAGAGTAGCTATAGCTATCGTAGATCAATATTCGGCGTCGGGGTGTCCGTTAAAGGGCATGGTGCATATGTCCATGTAGGCAAAGCCTTTGCCGAATACCCCGGCGCCTAAGTCTGTTGAAAAAAGCCATTTTAGCTAATTTCTGTATTACCGCTTTTTAATCTCAAAATAACTTGGAAATTGTTGATGGTCATAGGCTATAAAGCGCTAGGTGTAGGGTGAACATCGCGCACCAAGGTCGGGCATCCGTCGTGTTAGGCGGTTTTTCAATCAAAAGGGAGTAGATCGTTTTTCAACCACCGAGAACACAAGGCATGAATATCTATACCTTTGTGAACTCTGCGGTTTTATTAAGCGTTAAATGAAAAATTCAAAGAGTTGAGTGATAAGAGACTAAGGATAAATAACCTTAGGCTGGAAATAGGCGGCCGGATATTTGGGATCGAATTCCGCTATCGAGGCCGGTTCGCTGCTTGATTTTTTATCGGCTTTTTGGGCGTCCGGTGCGGTATCCAATTGATCTGCTAATTCTTCATCGATAAAAACGACTTTCGGTTGAAAGTTGCTGGCAGGGTATTGCTCGTCACTGCCGGCTGAAGCAGTCGTTGACGCTAAAGTGAAGCCGAATGCGGCAAAGCCTAATAGGATTCTTTTGAACATTATTGTATGGTCCTCCGGGTCGTTGAATATCAGCCCGCTATTATACCTTTCGTACTTCAAAATTCGGCAGGTGACTAAGGAGGCACCGGGGTGCTCGACAAAGGCTTTGCCAGCATGGAGCTGGCATAGAGCCTACATGGACGTATTCACGGCGTCCTTTGACGGGCACCCCGGCGCCGAATTTTGATCTGCGATGAGTATATCTAGGATAGCGGGGGCATAAAGGGCTATAAGTATCGGGTATTTTTCCCGGTCCTGCAACAGTGCAGGACGTTTAAACGACTGCCGGTAAGCTCATAAAAGCGCCCTGATTTCAGGATGATCCTGAAGCAATTTTTGTCTGAACGCCTCGATAGCCGTTTCGTCGTCGCGTTTGTCTCTCGGAATGTTCACGCGGATTTCGCTGATCGCCTGCATCGGCGGCGAAGACAGGAAAACCAGGCGATCCGCTAGCGCGATCGCTTCGCGCAGGTCGTGCGTGACGAACAAGACCGTATGCGGACGCTGTTGCCAGAGTCTTATCAACAATTCCCTGACCTGACGCGCGGTTGGAGCATCGAGCGACACGAAAGGCTCGTCCATCAATAGCACGTCGGGATCGATCGCAAAGGCCCTGATGATCGAAACGCGCCGACTCATGCCCAAGGACAGGCGTTCCGGATAGACCTGTTGGGCATCGGTCAATTGCATCGTGTCGAGCAAGGCGTCAACCGTTTTCGGGTCATGATCGGTCGGCAGGGCCAGCGTGATGTTTTCTCGGACGGTCTTCCACGGCAAAAGCCGAGGGTTCTGAAAGACATAGCCGATTTTCGGTGTTTTGTGCCGATGTTCGACCGTGATTTCGCCCCGGTAATCCCGGTCTAATCCGGCCAGGATGTTCAGCAGCGTGGTCTTGCCGCAGCCGGACGGGCCGACCAGGCAAATGAATTCATTGGACGGCAATTCCAGTTTCAGATCGGCGATGGCACGGTGACCCGGGGATTGTCGTTGCGATGGATAGGTTTTGTCAACGATGTCGATGCGGATCGCGGTCATCGGCGCCACCTTCCGGCTTTTCGGTCGAGCGGTTTCAGAATGAGTATCTCGATCACTTGAATCACCGCCACAAACGCGACCGTATAGGCCAGAATGCCGGCGACGTCGAACATTTGAAAGAATAAATGCAATTGGTAGCCCATGCCGTTACTGCGGCCGAGCAGTTCGACGACGAGAATGATTTTCCAAATCAATGCTAAACCCGAACGCGTTGCGCCCATGACAAAAGGATGCAGTTGTGGCCAGATGACATGAACCAGAGTTTTGCGTTTACCGAAATGGTAACAGCGGGCCATTTCCAGTAAATCCTTGTCCAGGGCTCGAGTGCCTTCTCGAATCGTGACGACGACGTTCGGCAGTTTGTTGATGACGACCGCAAGAATAGCGGCTGATTCGATCAGTCCAAACCAGACATAGCACAAGATAATCGTCACCAAGGCCGGGATATTCAAAAAAATGACCAGCCAGTTATCGAAAAAGGCATCCAGTTTTTGATTCCGGCCTAAGACGATACCGATGGCGCAACCGAGTAGCATCGCAACGGCAAAACTGGAAACCAATCTAAGCAAGGTCACGCCCAGATGATAAGGAAGTTGGCCGGATAAGGTTTCTTGCCAGAATACCTCGGTCACCGATGCCGGCGTTGGTAGGCTATTGTCGCTGAGATAAAGGGCAAGGCCCTGCCATAGCCCTATAAAGAGCAGGATCGACAACAGATTGAGTGTTCTGTAATGGCTTAGCTTAGTTGAAGTCATGTTTGGATTAAGTGCAGCAGCATTTCAGTGATAACGCTGCTATTGACGAAAGCGCTTCCTTTAATTCAGTGACATCCGAGCATTATTCTTGGTCGATGGCCCAAAAAGTACCTGGCTGCAGATTGTCGTCTTTTCCGGTCAGTTTGTTGTGGCTGACCGTTTTCAAAATACGGTAGATGCGGTTAGCCGCATTTTTTTCTGGGTCACCCCACTGTTTTACGGCGCCTTCGCAATAACGCTTGCGCAGTACGCTTTGAGTATGCGTATCATCGGTTTGCGTTAACGGCAGGATTTTTTGCCAGGCTTCATCCGATTCGCATAGCAATGCGCGGGCTTGTCGAGCGGCTTGCAAAAAACCGGTCAGTACTTGTTTATGTTGCTCGGCCCAGCTTTGTTTGAAGACATAGCCAAGCGCCGGCACCTCCTCTTCTATTCCTAGTGTTTTGATCAACGCTTGACCGTCGATAATTTGGCGATATCCTTGAGCTTCAAGTTTGGCGGCAAAATGCCAATATGTCATGACGGCATCAAGGCGGTTGTTGAGCATTTGCTGATTGAGTAAGGGTGGAGCGCCGTAGACCTTTTCGATAGATGAAGCGATTTCGCTATTGCCTTGTTGTTGGAAAGCGGCTTGCATCAGCAACCCGTTTTTGTCGAGTTCTCCGCCGGCGATACCTAAGCGTTTATCTTTAAGGTCGTTTAGCGTTTTGATCGGGCTGTTTTCAGTAACGACGAGCCCGCCCGAGACATTTGAGTAAGGATAAAACGTATAATCGGCACCCGTCGAGCGCAATTTCGATACCCATATCCAGTCGGAGACGATAATGTCGACCGCACCTGATTGCAGTGCAATTTTACCGGCTTCAGGGTTGGCCAGTGGATGAATAGCCAATTCAAATTTGCCGGATTCGTCGAGTTTAGCACTTTGTAAGGTTTGCACTTCCCAGGCTGCCGTGCCGAACTCCAAAATACCCAGACGTATAATAACGGGTTCTGCAGCGAAGCTGTTGAGCGAGAACAACAAGCCAAGCCAGAAAAAGTGTAATTGTTTTTTCATTGGAGTCATCCTTTCTGTTCGATAGTCAATAACCGAAACATTCTAACTTGTTTTGGCTCTGAAATGGGGAGGCTATACTTCGCGCGGTCATGTTTTCGGCTTTTATGGCAATGCTATTTTGTTCGACGCTTACAGGGAGGTAAGCGGTAGACTGCGTCTGGAACCGGCAGTCGACGCTTACAGGGAGGTAAGCGGTAGACTGCGTCTGGAACCGGCAGTCGAGAGCAAACCACTAAAACAGACTATGAGCCGTATTGTGATAATATTGCCACATTAGTCAACCGATATAACTTATGAGTTCATTATCCAACACGACGCAATTGATCGACCGCTTCGGCAGAATTGTCGATTATGTAAGAATTTCAATCACCGACCGCTGCGATTTTCGATGTCAATATTGTATGGCCGAAGACATGGTGTTTTTGCCGCGTGCGCAAATTTTAACGCTCGAAGAAATCCATACGATAGCCCGGGCGTTTACTGAATTGGGCGTCAAAAAAATCCGTGTGACCGGGGGCGAGCCGTTGGTGCGCAAAGGCGCATTGCAATTGCTCGAAAATCTGGGGCGTTTGTCGGGACTGAATGAACTGGTTCTGACCTCCAACGGTTCTCAATTGGCGACGATGGCGCAAGCGATTAAATCGGCCGGCGTAAAGAGGCTCAATGTCAGCTTGGATACGCTCGATGCAAAAAAATTCAAGGATATTACCCGAACCGGCGACTTGCATCAGGTGTTGCGAGGTATCGAGGCGGCGAGGCAGGCGCGGTTCAAACGCATCAAAATCAATGCGGTCGTTTTGAAAAATCGTAATCATGAAGAAACGACCGATTTGGTTCAGTTTGCAATCGACCGTGATTTGGATATCAGCTTCATCGAAGAAATGCCGCTCGGTGTCATCGGCAGTCACGATCGCGCCGAAGCGTATTACTCCAGCGATGAAATTAAAGCCGATTTGGAACGGCATTTCAATTTGATTGCGAGTACCGAAAAAACCGGTGGGCCTTCGAAATACTTCCAGGTTGCAGGAACTTCGACCAAGGTCGGGTTTATCTCGCCGCATAGCCACAATTTTTGTAGCACCTGCAATCGTGTCCGATTGACCGTTGAAGGCCGATTGCTGTTGTGCCTCGGCAACGAGCACTCGGTCGATCTAAAAAAAGTCATTCGAGCAAATCCGGGGAATCTCGATGCGCTTAAAAATGCGATCGTCGAGGCGATGAAAATCAAACCGGAAAAGCATGAATTCAATCTAAACGAACAACCGGTTATTTTCAGACATATGAATGTAACGGGGGGGTGAAAGGTGAAAGATGACAAGCGCGCCAAGATTTTTCGCGAAAGCTGAAATGGGGTCCGTCCGATTTCAGCAGCGAAAAATTACTTGGCGATTATTGCCTTCGGCGGCCCCGATTCGCCCTGCGTCCGTGCCACTACGCCACATCATCGTAAACTCGATGCGGCTCCGTAGCACTCCCACAAATGGCTTTACGCCGTGTCGCGATGCCTTGTATTTTGCCTCCGCCTGCGCTATTCGCGCAGACTCCGGCAAAACACCCGGCGCTACGGCTATCGGGGACTAAAAATCTTCACTTCGCTGGCGCTCCGTTTCCAAGATTTTCAGCGAAGGTGAAAGATGAAAGATGAAAGATGAAAGATGAAAGATGAAAGATGAAAGATGAAAGATGAAAGATGAAAGATGAAAGATGGGTTCTTATGTTCTCGCCAAATGTATCCCACAGCGCCAAAAATTGTCGTTCATTGAGGCGAAGGTGACGAGCCAATAGACGCCAACATAAAGAAAAAATGCGTCATTCCGCCAGGGATTGGCGGAATCCAGTGCCATGGATGGCAATGCGAAGCTTCACATTTATGTAATCTGGATATCTGCAATCTATTCCGACATGACGAATAATGCCGCAAAAGCACTACAGAATAGGCGCTAATTTGGCGCTTATGGGTGTTCCCCCACCAGTGAATTAGTCTGAGCCGTCTGTTTTAATTGGCAAAGGGCCAATTTTTATTAACCCGCAACTTTATTTCCCCCACCTAAAAATTATGACATTCGAATCTCTAGGGCTTATTGCCCAACTCCAAACAGCAGTTGCGGAACAGGGTTATGAAACGCCTACGCCGATACAGCAAAAAGCTATTCCGCTTATTCTTGACGGACGCGATGTCATGGCCGGCGCGCAAACCGGAACCGGTAAAACGGCCGGTTTTGCGTTACCGATCCTGCAGCGGTTGAGCGAGACGATTAACAAAAAACCTCGGCCGGTTCGTACATTGGTATTGGTGCCGACTCGCGAACTGGCAGTACAAGTGCATCAAAGTTTCAAGGATTACGGCAAGCATGTCGCGTTGTTTAGTGAGGTGGTTTTCGGTGGTGTGAGCATGAACGGTCAAGCTCAACAGTTGCGGCGCGGTTGCGATATTGTTGTCGCGACTCCGGGACGATTGCTAGACCATGCTCGCCAAGGCAATGTCGATTTGGGGCGAGTCGAAATATTGGTTCTTGATGAAGCCGACCGAATGCTGGATATGGGTTTCAAGCGTGAAGTCGATGCAATACTGGCATTGCTGCCTAGACAGCGTCAAAATTTGTTATTTTCGGCGACTTTTTCTAATGAGATAAAAACCCTGGCAGGGCGCTTACTGCATGATCCGGTCGCAATTGAAGCGCCGCGGCAAACGATCGATGCCGATACCGTCGAACAACGTATTTATCCGATTAAGCGCGAATACAAGCGGGAATTATTATCTTACCTGATCGGTAGCGGTAATTGGCGACAAGTCTTGGTGTTCGTTAGAACCCGGCATGGGGCGGACCGTTTGGCCGAGCAATTAATCAAAGATGGTATTCGGACTGGGGTATTGCACGGTGACAAATCTCAAGGCGCGAGGATGCGTGCTTTGGCGGGATTCAAATCCGGGAAAATAGCGGTTTTGGTGGCGACCGATATTGCCGCGCGAGGCCTCGATATCGATCAATTGCCGCATGTGGTTAATTTCGATCTACCATCCGTGGCCGAGGATTATGTGCATCGTATTGGCAGAACCGGTCGCGCAGGATGGGTCGGCGAGGCTATTTCGCTAGTTTGCCCCGAGGAAGCGCCGATGCTCTTGGCGATTGAGAAATTATTAAAACGGTCGATACCGCGCGTTGCCGATACCGGTTACGAAGCCGTTTCATTGGAGGATCGGTCGGGAGCGGAAAAAAAGGATAATAAACGCACTACGCGTAGCGCTCCGCCCGTTAGAAAAAAAGCGCACCGAGGAGTGGCTTTCGTTAATAAAAAACGAGGGGACAAGCAAGGCAAGCGCTTGAGGAAAACTTGAATATATACCCTTTGCTTGTCAAATTTCGGTGCCGGGGTGCCCGTCAAAGGACGCCGTAAATACGACCATGTAGGCTCTATGATAGCATCCATGCTATCAAAGCCTTTGCGGAGCACCCCGGCGCCTCCTGAGGCAATGCCGAAATTTGAAGTGCGAAAGGTATACTTCTGCGTATTTCTAATCAACCAAGCTCAACAAAATCCCGGCCGCGACGGCGGAGCCGATCACGCCGGCAACGTTCGGTCCCATTGCATGCATCAGCAGGAAGTTATGAGGGTTGCTTTCAAGACCTAGCTTATTGGCGACCCTGGCCGCCATCGGGACCGCCGATACACCGGCCGCGCCTATTAGCGGGTTGACCGGTGTTTTGCTGAATTTATTCATGATTTTTGCCATGATGACGCCGGCGGCGGTGCCGATGCAAAAAGCGATCGCGCCCAAACCCAAAATACCGAGTGTTTCGAATTTCAGAAATGCTTCGGCGCTCAGTTTAGAGCCGACCGAAAGGCCTAAGAAAATCGTGACGATGTTGATCAATTCGTTTTGCGCGGTCTTGCTCAGACGGTCGACCGCCCCGCAAGTATTCATTAGGTTACCTAAACAAAACATGCCTACCAAGGGCGCGGCCGAGGGCAAAAGCAAGGCAGTTAACAGTAATAGCAGCAGTGGAAACAAGATTTTTTCGGATTTACTGACGGCTCTGAGCTGCTCCATTTCGATCATGCGCTCTTTTTCCGTAGTCAATGCGCGCATGATCGGCGGTTGGATGAGCGGCACCAGAGCCATATAGGAATAAGCGGCAACTGCGATCGCTCCGAGCAGGTCAGGGGCTAACTTCGAAGCAACATAGATGGCCGTAGGCCCGTCGGCGCCGCCGATAATGGCAATTGCCGCGGCATCCTTAAGCGAAAACTCGAGGCCGGGCACCATGTTTAGCGCTAATGCGCCTAATAATGTTGAAAAAATACCGAATTGAGCCGCAGCGCCTAGTAATAAGGTCTTCGGGTTGGCCAGCATCGGTCCGAAGTCCGTCATTGCTCCGACGCCCATGAAGATCAATAATGGAAATATGCCGGTTTTAATGCCGAAATATAAATAGTATAAAAGACCGCCTTCTTCGGCCATGTCTGCAATCGGTATGTTGCTCAGCACTGCGCCGAAACCGATCGGTAGTAGTAATAGAGGCTCAAAACCTTTCTTGATGGCCAGGAACAGAAGTAAAAAACCTACCATCATCATAAAAGCCTGGCCGGTTTGGATGTTGTAGATCCCGGTGCTTTGCCAGAGCGAATTTAAATTTTCCATAAATGATCTCGATTGAAGTTGATTTTTATTCTGAATAGTTGTTGAGTGCATCACGCATTAGCAGAGACAAGGCCAGGAATTAGGAAATGCTAATGGACTGAATTCGTTAACCTAGGATTTGGTCGTAAATAACTTCCCTATTTTCGGAGGGTTCGGTAACTCGATTGGCAGGTGTCGGCGGCAGGGAAAGCCGCCGTCAAGCCTACACGGACGTATTTGCGGCGTCCTGTCAAGCGAGTTACCGAACCCTCAACAACGCTCATAGTTCCTGGACATTATTTATCACGAAATCCCTAGGGCTTTTTTATTATAAATTGAAGAGCGCTTTTATTTATCCTCATCGGCGCGCCTTAGTCCTTATTTAATAAAGAAGGGGTTGGGGTTCGGGAAGGTGCCGGCGCGATGTTAAGGGGAGGACCGTTCATGCTTTGGCAGTGCTAGGCACGAACGGTGGTTTATCTCTGGCTCTTGTGGCTTTATAAGGTAATCAGGGCGTCGCCGACCGTCACTGCGGAACCTTCCTTGATATGGACGATAGATACCGTGCCGCTGGTTTTGGAGCGAACTTCGGTTTCCATTTTCATGGCCTCCATGATCACGACTACATCGCCGGCTTTTACCGTGCCGCCAATACTGACATTGATCTTTAAGATATTTCCCGCCATTGGCGCTTGAACGATCGCGCCTCCGGAGTTGATTGGCTGAGCTGGTTCTGCAGGTGTTATTCCCGGCTTGATGTCGAATGTTGTTCCGCCCGGCGCAACCGAGACATTAAAGGTTTTGCCGTCAACGTTGACGCTATAGGTTTCGGCTTGACATGCGGTTTTTTGCGGTACGGTCGGAACGGGGACTGCAGGTTCGTTCGAAGGCGGGGCTTCGAAGGCTTCGGCCTGGCCGCGATGGCTAATGAATTTCCAGCCGATTTGGGCGAATAAGCCATAAATCAGAGCGTCTTCTTCGAGATTGTCGGCTAATGTTACGTCTTCGGCTTTCGCTTTGGCGCGGACTTCTTCGATTAATTTGTCCATTTCGGGTTCCAGCAAATCGGCTGGACGGCAGGTGATCGGTTTGGCGCCGACCAGCACCTTGGCTTGAAGCTCGGCATTAACCGGAGCCGGCGTAGCACCGTATTCGCCTTTCAGTACACCTGCAGATTCCTTGGTGATAGTTTTATAGCGCTCGCCGGTCAATACATTGATGACCGCTTGCGTGCCGACGATTTGCGATGTTGGTGTCACAAGTGGAATGAAGCCTAGGTCTTCTCGGACTCGCGGTATTTCTTCCAAGACCTCATCGAAGCGGTCTGCGGCATTTTGTTCCTTTAATTGGCTTTCCATGTTGGTCAGCATTCCGCCGGGTACTTGGCTAGTCAGGATGCGGCTGTCGACGCCTTTTAAATTGCCTTCGAAACGTGCGTATTTTTTGCGAATTTCTCGGAAATAGGCGGCAATGTCTTCTAATTTCTTGATGTTGAGTCCGGTATCTCTCGCTTGACCCTCAAGTGCGGCGACCATGGTTTCGGTAGGGCTGTGTCCGTAAGTCATGCTAAGCGAGGAAATTGCCGTGTCGACATTATCGATTCCGGCTTCCGCGGCTTTAATCAGCGTTCCGACGCTTAGCCCTGTCGTCGCATGGCAATGTAAGTGCACCGGAATCGATAAACTTTGCTTGAGGCGGCCAACTAACTCATAAGCGGCATAGGGCGTCAACAAGCCGGCCATATCCTTGATACAAACCGAATGCGCGCCCATGTCTTCGATTTGTTTGCCTTGATCGACCCACATGTCGAGCGTATGTACCGGACTGACCGTATAAGAAATGGTGCCTTGGGCGTGTTTGTCCGTGGCCAGTACCGCTTTTACCGCGCGCTCGATATTGCGCATATCGTTCATCGCGTCGAAAATTCGAAAGACGTCGATGCCGTTTACCGCGCAGCGTTCGACGAATTTATCGACGACATCGTCGGCATAATGCCGATAACCGAGAATATTTTGGCCGCGAAACAGCATTTGTTGCGGCGTGTTGGGCATCGCGGCCTTCAGTTGGCGAAGGCGTTCCCAGGGGTCTTCGCCCAAATAACGGATGCAGGCGTCGAATGTGGCGCCGCCCCAGGTTTCCAAAGACCAGTAGCCGACTTTGTCAAGTTTTTCACAGATCGGCAACATGTCTTCGATGCGAAGGCGTGTCGCCAGAATCGACTGGTGCGCGTCGCGTAATACGACTTCCGTGATTCCTAAAGGTTTGGTGTTGGCTGCTGTCATAGCTTGGGTTCTCCGTGGACCTTATGGGAGGTCAAATCATTAAAAGTTGATGCGACTTTAAGTTTTAACCAGGGCGTTCAATTAACTTCGGTTGCGAATAAAAAAGGCGCTTGGCTGCGAGTATGGTTAGTATCCGGAGTCCTACGGCAGATGCAAATGGGCTGAAATTAAAGTCGTTTGGCGTGCATTATATTGAAAAAACAAGGCAACATCATCTTGAATTGCTTTGCGGGAAAAATGAGCAGGCCTTGTTTATGAGAATATTCGAGGCTTAGGCGTTGCGGTTTTACTCCCTTTTGATCGAAAAACCGTCTAAGAATAAAAGGTATGGGATGTGTCTAACGAGGACCGTCGTGAACCCATTCATGGGGGCTTGACGGCAGCGATCGAACGCCAAGGATGGCGTGAATGCAGATTTTGCATGGAGCAAAAATCTGCCCTGTTGCCGACATCCTCGCTAGCCACACCCCATACCTTCATAAAGCTAGCCATTTTTTGAGTATAAAGGGAGTATGTCGTTTTCGCATCGGTTTCATAGCATAGGTTTATTTCATTATTATAGGGTTGAGAGATGATTGTTATGCTTGAAAGAGGTATCTCTTCGGTGCAAGTCCTTATGGCGCAATGATCGTCGCACCTAAATTGTGCTTTTGTTTATTAATACGCCCTAGAAAAGAGCGGTTGCTTTCATGTTGGTAGAGGTTTTATTTTCTTATATGTTGTTTGTTAAGGGTATTTCAATGGTGGCACATTATCTGCATTAGACAAGTTGGGTTGTATCTTTAATGCTACAATTTGCGTAAAACGCAACAAAAGCTACGCTTAAATCATGGCGAATCAATAGGTTTAGGGGTTTTAGTTAATAAGCAAGATTAATCTAAGTTAGTCGAATAACTGATTCACAAGAATGTTTTTCGATAGTTACTCTACTTAAAAAGGCGACACTTATGTACATAAATAAAAAGCAAAATGGTTGGCGATTGACTCTTGTAAGCGCGATACTGATGTCATCGGCGGCGCATGCTGAAGATAAAGGTCTCATTGAGAGTTTAACGGGTTCCGATATCAATAAAACCGCGCCGATGCGAGATTTGGGTTTGAAATTCGGCGGCTGGGTTTCGGGCGGTATAGCGGGTAATCCGCATGATCCGCGCGACAAGACTAATGGTCCGGTAACATTCAATAACCGTTCGAACGAATTCCATATGCATCAATTATATGGCTATATCGAAAAAGCGGTCGATACCGAGAGCAATAAGTGGGACTTGGGTTTTCGCGCAGATGTGGTTTACGGCGTGGATGCTGCTTATACGACACAGGCTAATTTCGACGATAATCTTGTCGTCGATTCTTCCTCGCGATTTTATAAGCTGGCATTTCCGCAAGTGTATGCCGAATTGTTTGCGCCGATCGGCAACGGTTTGACGACTAAGGTCGGTCACTTTTATACGATTATCGGCAATGAGGTGGTTACCGCGCCGGATAACTTCTTCTTTTCGCATGCTTATACGATGCAATATGGCGAACCGTTTACGCATACCGGCGTTTTAATGTCCTATCCTTTGACAAGTAACATCGAGTTGACGGGCGGGGTGGTCTCCGGTTGGGATTCATTCTTTCAGCAGCCTGCCAATTTCTTGGGCGGCGTGACTTATACGACCGACGATGAAAAAACAACATTGGCGGTTTCTTATATTACGGGCGATACCGTCGTTGCGGAAAGGGGCGACTCGGTTGATGGATCTAAAGTCGAGCGCCATCGTTCAATGTATAGTGTGGTGTTGTATCATGATTTTACCGACGAGCTGCACTATACCTTGCAGCACGATTTAGGTGTGCAAGACAATGTTTACCAAAGGGGCGGCGATTCCAAGTGGTATGGCGTCAATCAGTATTTAACTTACGACGTCAATGATCAATTGGCTACTGGTCTTCGTTTTGAATGGTTCCGTGATCAAGACGGGACTCAAGTTTCTGCCGCGGGCAATAAAAATCACTACTTCGCGATTACCGCGGGCGTGAATTATTCTCCGTTATCCTGGTTAATGATTAGACCTGAAGTCAGGTACGACTGGGTGACCGGCGCCAATGAATTCGATGCCGGTGCGGCCAGTGATCAAGTGCTGATATCTGCGGATGCGATCATTCGTTTCTAGGGTTTTGAAAACGGCCTCAAATGGTAACTTATACCCGTCGTAGATCAAAATTTGGCGCCTGGTTGTCCGCTAAAGGACGCCGTGAATACGTCCATGTAGTCTCTATGCCAGCTCCATGCTGGCAAAGCCTTTATTGGACACCCAGGCGCCTCCTCGGGCACTGCCGAAATTTGAAGTGCGAAAGGTATAAATACGTTCAAGGAGCTTTCGATTCTTTTTCTAGTGTTAAGAGAGGTGGCTCCCTTATGATCGAAAAACCATCTAAGAATAAAAGGCATGGGATGTGTCTATCGAGGTCCGTGTTGCCGACATCCTCGCTAGCCACACACCATATCTTCATAAAGTTAGCTATTTTTTGAGTATAAAGGCAGTAGTAAGGTCCTTTATTTTTAGTCTAAATAGGGGGATAAAAGCGGATTTTGATCCAACAAAATCCGCCAACCACTTCAGTGCCCAAGCTATCCAGTGAGTTTTTTTGTTATACCCATCGCAGATCAAAATTCGGAACCAGGGGGCCGTCAAAGGGCGCCGTAAATACGTCCATTTAGGCAAAGCCTTTGCCGAGCACCCTGGTGCCTCCTTAAGCATCGCCGAAATTTGAAGTGTGAAAGGTATAACTCCCCTTAAAATTCAGAAAGTTCCTCAGCCATCTGTCGGTGAAACTCGGCCATTTTGCGACTATCTTCGGCTGCTACTTCTAGGTCTCTTGTCATCTTGGCGGCTTGCGATTTCAGTCCATGAATCCTTTTGCCTTGCTTCCAAGGTCGGGCTCTGTATTCCCTGAGCATTTGCCGTTCTTCTTCTGCATTAGCTTCCAGGGTTTTTGCAACTTCATCGTAATGTTCGGCCAAACGCAAATGGTCTTCGCGCGTTTGCGCTGTTTTTACGGCATGCGCCCAGTTAGAGGACGTTGTAGGTTGAGAAGCGCAAGCCGTTAACATGGTCGAAACACAAAAAATTAAAAGAATTTTTTTCATTGTCATCAATATTTTCCTGTAACTGAAGATTCCCACAAATTATAAGAACTGCTGAGACCCGGGGGCAACCTACAAGTTCAATTCTTAATGAATGGGCATGAGATAAGTTAGGCCGCTGACTCCGCGATTTTTGTTCGTATTGAAGGAGCGCAAACAGGCCTTAAAGATTTGGTCGTAAATAACTTCCCCATTTTAAGGGGCGGTTGCTCAATTGGCAGGTGTCGGCGGCTCAGCGTCCTGTCAAACGAGTCACTGAATATCCACACAGCCTACTACTTATAGAAGTTATTTTGTGAGCATTCCTTAATTTTGAGTATAAAGTGAGTGTTATGGAAATAAGGAGGGTGGGAAGGGGGGGGTTAAATGTTTATGCAAATGATATTGATTACTATTAGCACTTGTTGTATTGTATTCGCTAATTTTTTTGATCTATAAAAATCATTCCGGCTTGCTTCCGGTTATAAAACAATCAATATCATTTGTGGGGGAGTTATGTTTCATTCGAAACGCGTCATTGGGTCGTTATCTTTGGCCTGTTTATCATTTGGGATAGCGCCTCAGGCGCAAGGTGTCGATAAGGATGCTCCGCCGACCGTGCTCGATACGGTTAAGATTATCGGCGACCCTGACAAGGCTCGGGATATGCCTGCGTCGGCACATTACATCGATACTAGCGATATTCGCGATCAAACCTATAGCGATATCAATCGAATTTTACGTAAGGCCCCCGGCGTTAATATCCGCGAAGAGGACGGTTTCGGTCTGTTTCCTAACATCAGTTTCCGCGGGGTCGATACGACGCGCAGTGCAAAAATTACTGTGATGGAAGACGGCGTGTTGACGGCGCCGGCCCCTTATTCAGCGCCTGCCGCTTATTTTAATCCGGCCGGCGGTCGTATGAGCGGCATCGAGGTTATGAAAGGCGGCAGTCAGGTCAAATACGGTCCGCATATTACCGGCGGGGTGTTGAACTATCTGTCAACGCCGATTCCCGAAGACGGCAAGGCTTATCTGAAGACGATTTACGGCAGTTACGATGAAGTCCGCTCGCACGGTTATGTCGGCAACACTCATGATACCGAGTTCGGCCGCTTCGGTTATCTGGTCGAGGGTTTTTATCGGCGGTCCGACGGCTTCAAGACGATCGATTCGACTACAGGTTTTGAAGGGAGTGATAGGACCGGTTTTTCACAAGTTGAACCGATGATTCGCTTATCCTGGGAGCCGAATACCGAAATGTACCAAAGGCTCGAGGTCAAGTTCGGTTATTCGAACATGGATGCCGACGAAACTTATCTCGGCTTGAGTGAAGCCGATTTTAGAAACGATCCGTATCGGCGCTATGCGGCATCACGATTCGATAATATCACGACCGAGCATTTCAGAGGCTTCGCGCGGTATTTCATTTCGCCGACCGACGACTTGGATATCGTCACGACGGCTTACTATAGCGAATTCGCAAGGAATTGGAGTAAATTGCATGATATTCGTGGAGGGGCGTCGGGGAATATGGGCTTGGCCAGTGCATTGGCAGGCGCAAATGGCGGGTTGGGCTTGGATTGTCTTAAGGGTCGTGTGAACTGTGGGCTTCGGGTCCGGGACAACAATCGCGAATATTACCTTGGAGGTGTCGAATCGGTAGCGAACTATCGAATCGATTTAGGCGCTACGCATCATGAGCTAAGCGGCGGTTTTCGATATCACGAAGATGGAGAGAAAAGGCATCAGCATCAAATTACGTATTCTCAAGATGCCAATGGCGTGATTACCGGGAACAATTTCGGTGACCGGCTGGATACATTACCCGGTGGTCAAAATAATGCTAAAAGCGATACGCGCGCCTATGCCTTTTTCCTAAAGGATCGTATCGAATTCGGTAATTGGGGCTTTACGCCTGGTATTCGTTACGAGCATCTTTATCAAGAATATAAGAAGCACGTTCCTTTGGATAGACAACGAACCGTGGCCGATACAGTCTCCACATCCTTCGATTTGTATGCTGGCGGAGCAAGTCTCGATTATAAATTCAATGATGAATGGATGGTATTCGGTAGCGTTCATCGAGGGTTTTCTCCGCCCGGACCTTCCGACATAGAAGCCAAAAGAGAGGCCGAAACGAATAATGCTTACGAATTGGGAATGCGTTTTGCAAAAGGAGCGTTTTCTGCCGAAGTTATCGGATTCTATACGCAATTCGAAAACTTGATCGTGGTGAACAGTATCGGTGGTGCCGGAGCTGATTTTGGTGAAAACTTCGGGGAAGTCGATACCCGAGGCGTCGAACTGGCGCTTAATTTCGATGCAGGACAGGCTTTCGGCTGGGGTTTCCGTAATCCTTACTTCGTTTCCTTTACCTACACCGATACCGTCCAATTAAACGATGCGGCCTCGACCGACGCCGAATCGATTTTCAGCTTCGGCAAAAAAGGCAATCGCGTGCCTTATATCCCCGAATATGCGGTCAGTTTCGGCAGCGGTATTCATTTCGACAAATGGGGTTTCGACGTGACCGGCAACTATGTCGGTGAAACGTATACCAGCGCGAGCAATACATCCCTGCAAATAGACGGCAATGGCAATCCCGATTCGCGTTTCGGTAAAACAGACGACTATGTCATCGTCGATGTTTCGGCCTATTACCAGGTGACGAAAGGCATAAAATTGCTCGGCGGCGTACAAAATGCCAATAATGAAGAGTACAACGTTTCGAGGCAGCCCTACGGCCCCCGCCCCGGCATGCCGATTTTCGCCTACGGCGGTTTCGAGCTAGACTTCGATATTTAAGTTTGTCTTGACCGGCCCGGAGCGGGCCGGTTTTAGAGTGGTCTTTCCTAAATCTAACACAAGGATGTGCCTTTTTTCTCGATTAGCGAGCGTTAGTCGCTAAGCATGACTCCGCCTGCCCAAGCGAAAAATAGAAGTCCACCAATTCTGGCGCTGATTGCGGCATTGAATGGGCTTAATTTTTCGGGCGTTATGATCAAGGTTAATACCAGCATGCCGGTAATGTTCATCAGGCCGACCGAAAACATCACGAGCATTTCGGCCCAGCAACAGCCCAAACAAACAACTCCATGTTGTATGCCCATTCGATAAGCGCCCATTGCTCCATCGCGCCATCGGTTCATTAAAAATCCTACCGGGCTTTGGCAATAGCTTAGGCAAGCATTTTTAGTCGGGGAAAACTGATAGGCGCCGGCCATTACTAATATCGCAATCGCGAGAATCCGATTGTTGTTGTCCATCATTGGAGACAGCCAGAGCAGGCCGTGCATTTGCCACTGCAATAGCGCTAAAACAATGCTGAATAAAAGCCAGATGCTCAAATAGCCGAGCACGAACAGCGGGGATAAACGAAAAAGGTTTTGACCTCGTTTGCGGCAAATGGTGGCAAATGCCATCACGGTCGGAAATGCGGAAGGAAGCATCATCGCGATCATCATGACGGCCCACATAGAAAAGACGATACCGAAATCGAAGGCCGACCATGCTGAAGTCGCGGAGGGCGCATCCACATTTCCGTCATTGGCGTTTCGGACATGTAGCGGTATTGCCAGAATACTCCGGCCCATGCCATGAGATTGACGGCCAGTAAGGCCGCAAACAGCGTATTTTGGGTTCGGGTCACGGCTTAGGGGTGGTATTCGAAATCGGAATAAAAGCCGTTGCGTTCCGAGAAGGTCCAGTCGTATTGGTAATCTTTATAACGGTAATGTTTGGAGCGTGCGACGATCGAGGCGTGTGAAGGAACCACGCACAGAGGCGGATTGCTGATTGTCGATTCGCCGCCGGATATGCCTTGAATGCTTTCGATTTCGGCTTCGGCGATGCCCGGAATGCTCAGGCGGCGTTGGTTTTTTTCGGACGAATAGTGTATCGGCGTTTTTTCGATGCCAAGTACTTCACTAACTAAACTCATCAAAATTTGCGGATGCCCGCCCGCGCGGCCGCCGAATATTTCGGTAATCGCGTTTGCTTGGTTGTCGTCGGCGCGGTCGTCGATGTAGAGAGCGGCTTGCCAGTTGCCTTCGATCATCGTCCCTGGCGAGTAGCAGGCCAGGACTACATTAAGATTGTCGAGCGTAATCTGTTGGTAATGGCCTGTCTCGATATGCCAAGCGACCAGTAATTTACAGGCGCCTTCGCTAGGAGGTTTTAGCCAGATGCAAGGGCAGGCGGTTTCGCAGTTACAAGCTTCGAAATAGCGCCTTGTAAATGCCAAGTTTTATCGGTCTGGTTCATAACGTTCTGTCAAAAAGATTCTTTAAAAGGTCGCAAGTCGAGCTCGTGCGTCCAAGCGCTCCGATGTTGTTGATGCATCGCCCAATAGGTGTCGGCGATTGCATCGAGTTGCATCAAGCCTTCCGGGCCCTTTTGTGCGACAAATTCGGGGAATTGCTTTCTGGCTCGTTCGCCGTCGATCACGCCGTCGAGAATCGTATGCACGACGTGAATCCCGCGCGGCGAGAATTCTCGCGCCATACCTTGCGCCAAGGCTCTAAGTCCGGCTTTGGCGGAAGCAAAAGCGGTAAACGGCGGTTTTGCTCTCAGTGAAGCGGTGGCGCCTGTAAAAAACAGCGTACCTTTGCCGCGTTCGAGCATGAGAGAGACGGCTTCCTTGCCGAATAAAAATCCACCCAAACAATTTTGCTGCCACAAACGAGCGAATGTTTCGTTTTCGGTTTCCAAAAGTGGGCTACGAATATTGCTGTCGACATTGTAGGCGGCAATTTCGAGTGGATAACCCTGTAAGGCTATCGTTTCGAAAAGATGCGCGATGTCATGTTCAACCGTTGCATCGGCGACGACTAAGGTGGCCGATCCGCCTTGTTGGCGGATGGTTTTGACCACATGTAGCAGCTTATCCTCACTTCGGCCTGCAATAAAAACGTGCAAGCCTTTTGATGAAAAACATTTGGCGAGTGTGGCGCCCAATCCTTGTTCCGGACCTACCCCAATAACTACGGCTGAACATGGCTGCTGCATCGTTATGCGCGTCCCGCCGCAGTCGCTTCGGGAACTTCTATCAATTTACCGTCTTTGACGTCATAGATATAGCCGTAAATCGGAATATCGGACGGTACCAGCGGGCTGTTTCTGATGCGCATCACGTCCTCCGTCACGCTTTGCGCCTGATCCTTGATGGTCAGCCAATTGATGTATTTGCCGTCGGTGCAACCGGGCCCTTCGCAACTGTCATGCCAGCCATCGGCATCGACCGAGGCGGTTTTTAGACTGCTAGATAATAAATCGCCCATAATTTCATTCGTGAAGGTTTCCATACCGCAATCGGTGTGATGGATTACGAACCATTCTCGGGTACCCAAGAGTTTGTAGGAAATAACTAGCGAACGGATTGCGTCGTCGCTGGCGCGTCCGCCGGCATTGCGGATGACGTGAGCGTCGCCTTCGGAAAGGCCGGCGTATTTAGCGGGGTCGAGACGAGCATCCATGCAGGTCAAGATTGCGAAACGACGTCCCGGCGGCATCGGCAGGTCGCCTTTGTCGAAACTATTGGCGTATTCGCGGTTGGCAAGTAAAACTTCATTCAATACATTGCTCATGTGTTTCTCCTCATTATCGTTGTTTTAATAGTGCTTCGTTATTATCGTCTGCGTATTTAGTATAAATGGGTTGGGTTTCCAAAGGATTAAGCGCAGGCTGATATTTTAAATTGGGACTCATTTCAAAAGGTTTATCTTATAAAGTCAGGCATTTTGCATGCCATCGAATCGCAAAATTATAAGGTTTGTGAATACAATGGGTTAGAAAGTTTCCTGGGAAATATTGTGAAATTATGGTTCAATTAGTGAAATTAGATTTCACACGAGAGCCGCATGAATGAGACTTCATTTTCCGATTTAACGCCAACCTTTTTTTTACAGACTTTTGTGTTGGAGTTGATGCATGCTGCCGAACAGCAAGGCAAAACTCATAGCGAGGAGCTTATCGAATACATCGCTCGAACTGCGGGAAGGTTTTTTGAAGAAACTTATCGAGAAGAGCGCAATATCAAAGATGCGTTGGAACTGGAAAGTTATATCGAGTTAATTGTTGGGTTAAAAAATAAAATCGGCGGTGGGTTTTCTCTGGTCTCGGCGGATAGTCAATGTGTTCGGGTTAAAAATAGTTGCTGTCCCTTTGGGGAAGGGGTTACGCACTTTCCCGAATTATGCCGGATGACCTCTAGTGTTTTCGGCGGGATTGCGGCCAGAAACTTCGGTTATGCCAAGGTGGAAATCGCTAAGAGCATCGCTCGTAAGGACGGCGGCTGCGATGTGTCGGTATATCTGAATGAGGAAGAGGCAAAAGGACGTCCGGGGCTTGAATATGGTCATCGAAATAGTGAAGAAGGTGAGAAGGATATGACGGATTTACATTCTCGCATTGAAGAGAGCATGCAAAAAATATGGCGATTGAAATCGCCAAGGCCTACTAAAAAGCAGCCGCCCGTTATAGTGGCAAAATCTCCGGTCATGCAAAAAGTATTGCAGGCGATTGAAAAAATTGCGCCGACTGTTGCGACGGTGTTGATTCAAGGGGAAACCGGGGTTGGTAAAGAGTTAGTTGCGCGCGCTATTCATGCGATGAGCTGGCGTAGTGGTCAAGCTTTCATGGCAATTAATTGCGGTGCGATTCCCGATACCTTAATAGAGAGTGCGTTATTCGGGCATGAAAAAGGGGCATTTACCGGGGCGGTGGAGATCCAGCAAGGTGTTTTTGAGCGCGCCGATGGCGGTACGCTGTTTCTAGATGAGGTGGATTCGTTGTCTGCGGCCGCACAGACCCGTCTGTTAAGAGTGGTGCAAGAGGGTGAGTTGGAGCGCGTTGGTGGAAAAAAAACCATTGAGGTCGATGTGCGTTTGATTTCTGCGACAAATCAGGATTTGCAGGAGCGTGTCGAGCAGGGCTTGTTTCGGAAAGACTTGTTTTATCGTTTGAATGTGGTGAGGTTATCTATTCCGCCATTGGCGCAAAGAGGGGAGGATTTTCCGTATTTGGTTCAGGTTATCTTGAAAAGGTTGGGCGAAAAATATAATAAAACGGTGCTTTCGGTTAGCCGGGGCGTGATGCAAAAGATTCGCGCTTATCATTGGCCCGGTAATGTCAGAGAGTTGGAGAATGTATTGGAGCGTGCGGTTTTGTTTGTATCCGGCTCCGAAATTACGCAGCTTGATCTGGAGATGCCCTCTCCTGAGGCGGTTGGCGATAATTGGCGAGACATCAAGGAAGGCGTAGTCGCGGATGCGGAGCGGAATTTTTTGCAAGCGTCTTTACGCCAGCATCGCGGTGATGTCAAAAAGGTGGCTGCAGCGATGGATCTGACGCCGAGAGCGGTGTACGGAAAGCTAAAAAAGTACGGAATGGATGCCGGTCAATTTCGCGTTAATCCGGGTTTGGATGTCGATGGTTAATAATTTCGCTGAACCGAAAATTCGGCGAGAGCAATCAGGGCGGCCTTGTAAGTTGAGTCAGGTAATATGGTTAGTGCGTCGATTGCTTTTTGGGCTTCTTCGTGGGCTCTTTGTTCGGTGTAGGCGATAGCTTGGGTTTTTTGTACGACGGTATAGACTTCTTGAAAGGCGTCGCGGTCGCCGGTTTTGATTGCGTCTATGATGATTTGCGTTTCTTCGGGGGTGCCGACTTGAATTGCATGAATCAACGGTAGTGTGGGCTTGCCTTCGGCCAGGTCGTCGCCGAGATTCTTACCGAGTTCTTCCTTGGTGGCTTTGTAGTCGAGGGCGTCGTCGATTAATTGAAAAGCGATGCCAAGATGTTGTCCGTATCGTGCGAGGTTGTCTTCAATTTCCGGGGCGCTTTGCGAAATTACTGCGCCGAGTCGCGTGGCGGCGCTGAATAAAATTGCGGTTTTGCGCGAGATGACCTCAAGATATTTGGCTTCGGTGGTCTCCGGGTTGTTGCAGTTAAGTAGTTGCAATACCTCGCCTTCGGCAATCGCGGTCGTGGTTTTGGATAGGATCTCCATTACGCGCATGTTGTTGGTTCTTACCATCATTTCAAAGGCGCTCGAATACAGGTAGTCGCCTACTAAAACGCTGGCAGCATTGCCCCAAACCGCATTAGCGGATTCCTTGCCGCGTCGTAATTCCGATTCGTCCACCACGTCGTCATGCAGTAAAGTTGCGGTATGGATGAATTCAATGACTGCGGCTAAAATGAGATGATGATTATGGATTGGGCCGAGCGCTTTGGCTGCCAATAATAGTAACATCGGGCGCAAACGCTTGCCGCCGTTGCCGACAATATAATGGCCTACTTGATTAATGAGAATGACATCGGAGCTTAACTCGTCGAGGATTAGCTGGTCGACCGCTTTAGTTTCCTCGGTTGTGAGTTCCTTGATAGTGTTGAAATCCGGATGTTGCTTAGTATTCGGGCTAAGGTTGGTTTGGGATGCCATGAGTCGATGAGTGCTCAATAATGTCAATTAAAGTTTGATTCGGGTGTGCTGCCCGTGAAATCCGATTAATAAAGTTATTTTCGGGTAAAGGCTAAGATAACTGACCATGCTATTGAATAAAGTATATTGGTGTCAATAGCTTTGTTGTGTTATTTTATGCATTGCAATCGAATAGTTCGTTGGATATAAGTTTGACGTAACTTTTTTTTAAAAATATAATTGTCTGTTTACTTTTAACAGATAGTTGCTTGATGGAGCTGACGCGGATGTATGCGGTAATTCAAACAGGTGGAAAACAGTACCGGGTTGAGGAAGGTGCGACCTTAAAAATAGAAAAACTTGAGCTGGGAACAGGCGATAGCGTTGAATTCGATAAAGTGCTGATGGTTCAGTCGGGTGATGCTGTAAAAGTCGGTCAGCCTTATGTCGAAGGCGGCAAGGTTACGGCGACTGTGGTGTCTCAAGGTAGGCACAAAAAAATCAAAATTATTAAATTCAGAAGACGTAAGCACCATATGAAGCAAATGGGGCATCGTCAGTATTTCACAGAAGTCCAGATTACTGGTATTTCTGCTTAAATTTTTTTGGGAGTAGGGTAATGGCTCATAAGAAAGCGGGTGGTAGTACTCGGAACGGTCGCGATTCCAATGCAAAACGCTTGGGTGTTAAAATGTTCGGCGGCCAAGTCGTAAAAGCGGGAAATATTATCGTGCGTCAGCGCGGCACTAAATTTCATGCGGGCGATAATGTTAGCTGCGGTAGAGATCATACTTTATTTGCAACGGCAGAGGGCAAAATCGTTTTTCAGGTCAAAGGGCCTAATAAACGCAAGTTTGTCAGTATTGTTGCTGCATAAGACGTTGCGCCGCATTCGCGGCAAGCAGTGTTTAATGAAAAGCCTCGCCCTTCAAGGTGGGGCTTTTTTGTTTGTGAACGGATGAAGATGCGACGTGTAAGCGATGAAATTTGTTGATGATGCGGTGATTCGGGTTGAGGCGGGTGATGGCGGCAATGGCGCTGTCGGTTTTCGTCGTGAAAAGTTTATTCCGAAAGGCGGGCCGGATGGTGGTGACGGAGGTGATGGCGGTAGTGTCTATTTGGTGGCTACCGAAAACGTTAATACCTTGGTGGATTTTCGTTATCAGCCGGTGCATAGGGCGCAGCGAGGGCAAAACGGTATGGCCCGCAACTGTACCGGTAAGAAAGGTGAGGATTGCTTGGTGCCTGTGCCGCCCGGAACCTTGGTGACTGAGGCTGAAACCGGTGAGGTTTTGGGTGAGTTGGTCAAGGCGGGTGAGCGGTTACTGGTCGCTCAAGGCGGTTTTCATGGTCTGGGAAATACGCGGTTCAAGAGTAGCATTAATCGTACGCCGATGCAGGCGACGAAAGGGACGCCGGGCGAGCATCGTATGCTCAAGCTGGAATTGACTCTGATTGCCGATGTCGGGCTTTTGGGTTTGCCCAATGCCGGTAAATCCAGTCTGATACGAGCGGTGTCGTCGGCTCGTCCGAAAGTCGCCGATTATCCCTTTACGACTTTGCATCCGAATTTGGGCGTGGTTAGGGTCGATGATTTGCGCAGTTTCGTTATCGCCGATATTCCCGGTGTAATCGAGGGTGCGGCCGAAGGTGCCGGATTGGGCTTGCAGTTTTTAAAGCACTTATCGCGTACCGGATTGTTGCTGCATTTGATCGATGTAATGCCTTATGAATCGATGGATTCGCCGGTGGTGTCGGCGCGTAAGATTATTCGGGAGGTGAAGTCGTGGAGTGATGATTTGGCCGATAAGCCTCGCTGGTTGGTGCTGAATAAAATCGACAGGCTTGAACCCGATTCGGTTGAACAGTATTGCCAGGCTATTGTCGACGAATTGGAGTGGCAGGGGCCCGTGTTCAAGGTTTCGGCCTTGCAGGGTGAAGGAACGCGTGAATTGATGTTTGCGATCATGATTTTTTTGGAAGAGCGACGGCGGGGCGACAGTGAGCAGAAGTGATTTTGCTAAAACGAAAAGGGTAGTGGTCAAGATCGGTAGTTCTTTATTGACCGCCGGCGGGCGAGGTCTCAACAAGGAGGCGATTGCGGCTTGGGTCGAGCAAATGGCAAGTTTGCGCGCGCGCGGCATCGAAGTGATTTTGGTGTCTTCGGGGGCGGTGGCCGAGGGTATGGCTCGTTTGGGTTTGAGGGTTCGTCCGAAAACATTGCATGAATTGCAGGCGGCGGCTTCGGTGGGGCAGATGGGGTTGGTCCGAGTTTTTGAAAATAATTTTCAGCAACACGGATTGCATGCGGCTCAGGTTTTGTTGACGCATGATGACTTGTCGGATCGGCGGCGTTATTTAAATGCCAGAAGCACGCTGTTGGCGCTGCTCAAATTCGGTGTCGTGCCGGTAATTAATGAAAATGACGCGGTGGCGACTGAAGAAATTCGTTTCGGCGATAACGATACATTGGGTGCGTTGGTGGCGAACCTTATTGAAGCCGAGTTGTTGATTATCTTAACTGATCAGCAAGGGTTGTTTACCGCTGATCCCGGTGTCGATCCGGCTGCGCGTTTGGTTTCGGAGATCAATGTGAATGATGCCAGTCTCGATACCATGGCTGGAGATAGTCGTAGCGGGCTTGGTCGAGGAGGGATGTATACCAAGGTGCGTGCGGCAAGATTGGCTTCGCGTTCCGGCGCGGCCACGGTGATTGCGGCCGGTGTCGCGGAGAACGTGATTGCTGAAGTCGTTGCGGGTAAATTGATTGGTACCTATATGGTGCCGAGTATTGGGCCGTTATTGGCGAGAAAGCGTTGGTTGGCCGGGCAGTTGCAGGTCAAGGGACGTCTGGAATTGGATGACGGTGCGGTGAGGGTTTTAAGGGATGCCGGCAAAAGCTTGTTGGCGGTGGGGGTAAAAAACGTAATCGGCGGGTTTCAGCGCGGCGAATTGGTTTCTTGCGTGAGTGCTCAAGGGATGGAGGTTGCGCGAGGGTTGATTAATTATAGCGCGGAAGATGTGAGAAAAGTTGTCGGAAGGCCGAGTTCGGAATTCGAGCGTATTCTCGGGTATGCAGACGATGAGGAATTAATTCATCGTGACAATATGGTGGTGATGTAAGGGGGGTAAAAAGCCGAAGGGCGTTGCATTCGGCTTTTTTATCGATTAAGCAAGGCCGCGAATTTTGGCGTTTAATCTGCTTTTGCTGCGTGCGGCTTTGTTTTTGTGGATCAGGCCTTTGTTGACTGCGGAATCGATAATGGGGACCGCAGTTTGAAAAGCGGCTTGCGCTTTTTCTTTGTCGCCTGCGTTGACCGCAGCCAGAACTTTTTTGATGAAAGTACGCAGATTGCTGCGTTGTCCAGCGTTACGAATGCGGCTTTTTTCCGCTTGTCGCGCCCGCTTCTTAGCTTGTGCTGTATTAGCCATAGTATATCGATTCGTAAAGGGTGAGTTAATAAGACCGCATATTATCTTGCGTAGTGCTACTATTGTCAATTTTTAATGATGTGAGAAATAGTCGTTTTGGGCAGGGAGATTGTTAAAACAACAATGATCGCCAGTTTTATGACGATGCTTTCGCGTATTGTGGATGCCTTAGAAATATGTTGATTGCCAGGCTTTTCGGCGTCGATGCGGCTCCTGATGCATTTTTCGTGGCTTTCAAAATACCAAATTTTTTGCGGCGCCGATAGTGGCTTTGGCCTGGAGCGTTTTACTTGCGGGTTTGTTGTGACTTAGGTTGAGTATAGGCGGCGCGTTTTTCCAGCAATTCCCAGTTTGAGCAGTTTCGCCGATTTTAGGGTGTGGGGTATGCCTGTCGAGGAACGCCGTAAACCCATCCATGGGGGCTTGGCGGCAGCTAAGCGCCAAGGATGGTGTGAATGCAGATTTTGCATTACGCCAAGGATGGCGTGTAGTAGGGCAATGCAGGACAGAAAAATGCTCCTGCATTTTCTGCATTCATTACATCCATGTAACTCAGCAATTGCCGAGGAGCAAAAATCTGCCCCTGCTGCCGACATCCTCGCCAAGCATACCCCACACCCTTTTTGATTTCCAAATTGGGAATTGCTGCTGGGGTGCAAATTGTCGGTCACATACGCCGGATAATGGTAGAATTCACTGTTTTTCCAGCAAGATGTGTTCATGCGATTGATAAGAGGATTGGCTCACATTGAGCCCATGCCGAAAGGTTGTGTGCTGACGATAGGCAATTTCGACGGTTTGCACTTAGGTCACCGGGCGGTTATCGACAAATTGGCACGGCAAGGCCGGGAAATGGGGTTGCCGTCGGTCGCTTTGATATTCGAACCCCAGCCATTGGAATATTTTCAAGGCAGAAATGCGCCGTCGCGTCTGACCCGATTACGGGAAAAAATTATTCAGTTCTCGGATTCGCCGATTGATCGAGTATTGATACTACGTTTTAATCGCTTCTTTGCCGATTTGGATGCAGAGGCTTTTATCGAAGGTATTTTGCTGAAACGGCTGAATGTCAAATATCTCGTGGTCGGTGATGATTTTCATTTCGGCAAGGCGCGGCGCGGTAATTTCGCGATGCTGAAGGAAAAGGGCCTTGAATTCGGCTTTCAAGTCGAAGATACGCCTTCTTACCAATTGGACGGGCATCGAGTTAGCAGCACGATGATTCGGGATGCCTTGGGCGAGGGCGACTTGGATTATGCGGCCAGTATGCTGGGGCGTTCTTATTCGGTTTGTGGTCGAGTGGCCTATGGCGATAAGATAGGGCGCACGATAGGATTTCCAACCGCGAACATTCAGCTATCGCGAAAAAACACGCCGATCGAGGGTGTGTTCGCGGTTGTCATGACAGGCATCGACGGACGGGAAATTCCCGGTGTTGCTAATGTCGGAACCCGGCCGACCGTGGGCGGCGGTTCGAAGGTGATTTTGGAAACCCATTTATTCGATTTCAATCGCGATATTTACGGGCACTATGTCGAAGTGCATTTCAAGAAGAAAATAAGAAATGAAATGCGTTTTCCTTCGCTGACCGAACTCAAGGCGCAAATCGTCAACGATGTGGCCGAAGCTAAAAAAATTTTACTGATTTAACTTAAGTTAACGACGATGGATTATAAAACTACACTGAATTTACCTAAAACGGACTTTCCGATGAAAGCCAATCTGGCGCAACGCGAACCGGAGCGGCTGGCGGCTTGGAACGACATCGATCTGTATCGAAAAATCAGGGAAGAGTTTGCCGGCCGCCCTCGCTTCATTCTGCATGACGGACCTCCTTATGCGAACGGTGCGATTCATATCGGTCACGCGGTCAATAAAGTTTTGAAAGATATCATCGTCAAGTCTAAATCATTGAGCGGATTTGATGCGCCTTATGTACCGGGTTGGGATTGTCACGGTCTACCGATCGAGCTGATGGTCGAAAAGAAAGTCGGCAAGGCCGGCGGCAAAGTTTCCGAGGCCGAATTCCGCAATGCCTGCCGCGACTATGCGGCCAAGCAAGTCGAGATGCAAAAGGGCGAATTCATTCGCTTGGGTGTATTGGGCGAATGGGATAACCCGTATTTGACGATGAATTACAAGTTCGAAGCCGATATCGTTCGCGCACTCGGCAAGATCAGCAAAAACGGTCATCTCAGTAAAGGCGCTAAACCTGTACATTGGTGTACCGATTGCGGTTCGGCGCTGGCCGAGGCCGAAGTCGAATATGAAGACAAGCATTCGCCGGCCATCGATGTGCGTTTTCAGGTCGTCGATGAAGCCGCATTTTTGGCGCGCTGTCATCATGTGCCCGAGCACGAAGGCGAAGGCCCAATCTCGGTCGTGATTTGGACGACCACGCCGTGGACCTTGCCGGCCAACCAGGCTGTAGCATTGAACCCGGAATTGGAATATGCGGTCGTGCAATGCGAAAAAGACGGCGCGAAGGAAAGGCTGGTCTTGGCCGAAGCCTTACTGAAAGATGCAATGCTTCGTTATGGCTTTGAAGATTATCATGTGATCGCTTATTGCAAGGGCGACGCTTTGGAAAATCAGTTGTTGCAACATCCGTTCTATGCGCGCCAAGTGCCGGTGATACTCGGCGATCATGTCACGATCGAGGCAGGTACCGGGGCGGTACATACTGCGCCCGGTCATGGTCAGGAAGACTATGTCGTCGGCTTGAAGTACGATTTGCCGGTCGATAACCCGGTCGGCGACAACGGTGTATTCTTGCCGAATACCGAATTGTTTGCCGGCGAGCATGTTTTTACCGCGAACGATCATGTCTTGGCTGTTTTGGCTGAGCGAGGAAAACTGGTGCATCACGAATCGATGCTGCACAGTTATCCGCATTGCTGGCGGCATAAGACGCCGATCATCTTCCGCGCGACGCCGCAATGGTTTATCTCGATGGAGAAAAACGGTTTGCGCGACAAGGCGCTTGAGGAGATAGGCAAGGTCCAATGGATACCGGACTGGGGGCAGGCCCGTATCGAAGGCATGGTCGGCGGCCGTCCGGATTGGTGCGTATCGCGTCAGCGTACCTGGGGCGTGCCGATTGCGTTATTCGTGCATAAGGAAACCGGCGACTTGCATCCGAACACCGAGGCATTGATCGAACAAGTGGCTCTGCGCATCGAACAAAAAGGCATCGACGCCTGGTTCGAATTGGACGCGGCCGAATTACTCGGTGCCGATGCCGAACATTACGAAAAAATGCAAGATACGCTCGATGTCTGGTTCGATTCCGGTGTGACGCATTATGCCGTACTCGATGCCCGGGATAACCTGGATTTTCCGGCAGACTTGTATTTGGAAGGGTCGGATCAACATCGCGGTTGGTTTCAATCGTCCCTCTTGGCATCGGTTGCGATGCGCGGTGTGGCGCCTTATAAAGCGGTATTGACGCACGGCTTCACGGTTGATGCGGACGGCAAAAAAATGTCCAAGTCGAGCGGTAACGTTGTCGCGCCGCAAACGATCATGAAAACCTTGGGTGCCGATGTGTTGCGTTTGTGGGTTTCGGCGACCGATTATCGCGCCGAAATGAATGTCTCGGACGAAATTCTGAAAAGAACCTCCGATGTCTACCGACGCTTGCGTAATACCGCGCGTTTCTTGCTGTCCAATTTGGACGGCTTCGATCCGGCCCTGCATAAGGTTCCTGCGAACGAACTATTGGCATTGGACCGCTGGGTCGTCGACCGCGCTTATTGTTTGCAGCAAGAGGTCGTTGCCGCATACGAAAGCTATCAATTCCACCAGGTCTACCAAAAAGTGCATAACTTCTGCGCAGTCGACCTCGGCGGGTTTTATCTGGACATCATCAAAGACCGGCAATATACCGCGAAAGAGGACGGTTTGGCGCGCCGTTCCGCGCAAACCGCGATGTATCATGTCGCCGAGGCATTGACGCGTTGGCTATCGCCAATCATCAGCTATACCGCCGACGAAATCTGGCACTATTTGCCGGGGCAGCGCAGTCAATCCGTATTTCTCGAAACTTGGTACCAAGGGCTTTTCGAGTTGGACAAAGATTCTTCGATGGACAGAGCCTTTTGGGTAAAGGTAATGGCCGTGCGCGAAGCGGTCAGCAAGGAATTGGAGCGGGTGCGCAAAACCGGTGCGATCGGCGCATCCCTCAATGCCGAGGTCGCTTTGTATGCCGACGAACGCTACTTCCCTGTCTTGAAACAACTCGAGAGCGAATTGCACTTTGTGTTTATTACGTCTGCGGCAACTGTTCAAGAGCTGGCATCGAGTCCCGATGATGCCGTTCAATCCGAGTTGGAAGGATTAAAGATCAAGGTTTCGGTATCCGAGCATGCCAAATGCGTGCGCTGCTGGCACCAGCGCGCCGATATTGGCGTCGATCCGAATCATCCGGAATTGTGCGGACGCTGCGTCGAGAATATAGTCGGCGACGGCGAAGTCAGGCATTACGCGTAAATAAGGACTAGTCGTATGTATAAATGGCTTTGGTTATCGTTTGTCGTGCTGGTTCTGGATCAAGTTACCAAGCTTGCGGTAGCGGCAAACATGCAGCTTTATCAATCGATTCAAGTATTGCCGTTTTTTAATCTGACCTATGTGCATAATACCGGTGCGGCGTTCAGTTTCTTGAGCGAAGCCGGCGGCTGGCAGCGCTGGTTTTTTGCCGTGCTGGCCTTCGTGATCAGCGTTGTGATAACGGTTTGGTTGGCAAGGCTCAAGCGGCATGAAACCCTGTTGGCGGTTTCGTTGGCATTGGTGCTGGGCGGTGCGGTCGGCAATTTGATCGACCGGCTCGCTTACGGTTATGTAATCGACTTTCTCGATGTTTATTATCAGGATTGGCATTGGCCGGCGTTCAACATCGCCGACTCGGCAATTACGATCGGTGTCGCGTTGATGATTGCCGAGTCGTTCGGTTTTGGCAAAAAAGACGAAGCCTCGTGAAAAAGCGGTGTGTACGCAATGCGTACCTTTTGATGAGTATCCTGACCCGGTTCGCTCGAAAGGGTTCTCGAAGCCTACACTACGTTACTCCCTTTATACTCAAAAAATGGCTAACTTTATGAAGGTGTGGGGTGTGGCTAGCGAGGATGTCGGCAGCAGGGATCGCTGCCGTCAAGCCCCCATGGAAGGGTTCACGGCGGTCCTCGATAGACACATCCCATACCTTTTATTCTTAGACGGTTTTTCAATCAAAAGGGAGTAGGAATATGCACAAAATAACTTCTACAAGCATTAAGCATTGTGGCGGTTCGGTGACTCGCTTGACAGGACGCCGTGAATACGCCCATGTAGGCTTGACGGCGGAATCTGATTGCCATGGATGGCATGAATGCAGATTTTGCATTACGCCATGGATGGCGTGTAGTAGAGCAATGCAGGAGCAATTGCCGAGGAGCAAAAATCTGCCCTGCCGCCGTCACCTGTCAATCGAGCCACCGAACCCCCTTTCCACATTTGTCGAAGTTATTTCATGCTCGTTCCTTAATAAATCGAGCAGCCTATCCCAATCGAACGACGGGCCCGGGTCGGTCTTGCGGTTAGGTGCAATATCGCTGTGTCCGGTCAGCGTTTGTTTGGACAATTTCGGATAATGCTTAAATAGACACTGGAGCGTTGCCGCGAGTTGTTCATATTGCTCGTCGGTGTAGGGAGATGTTTCGGTCCCTTCGAGCTCGATGCCGATTGAAAAATCATTACAGCGTTCGCGGCCTCGATAGCTTGAAAGGCCCGCATGCCAGGCGCGTTTGTCGAATGGTACGTATTGTACGACTTCGCCGGTCCTTCGGATCAGCAAATGCGCCGAGACTCTTATTTGATGAATGTCTTGAAAATAAGGGTGATCGCCGGGACATAATGTATTGCTAAACAAGCGGTCGATATGCGGCGTGCCGAATTCGCCGGGCGGCAAGCTGATGCAATGAATCACAATTAGCGAAATATCGTTAGGGTCGGGGCGTTCGTCATGATTCGGTGAAGGCCTTTGCGTACAATCATCGAGACAGTGATTCGAGAGTATCATGGGCTTTTTAAAATTATGCGGAGCATTAAAGTATGAACCAATCGTCCATTATTGAGCAAATTCAACTTTTCCTCGAAGAAGATATCGGTACCGGCGATATTACCGCGCAAATCATTCCCGAAAACAAAAACGCTCGGGCTGAAGTCATCACGCGTGAAGACATGGTTTTGTGCGGACACGCCTGTTTCGACGCCGTGTTCCGGCTCCTAGACGAAAATGTACATATCGAATGGCTAGTCACCGAAGGTGATAAGGTCTCCAAGGATACTGTGCTATGTCGGTTACAGGGTAATGCTCGTGCCTTGTTGACCGGCGAACGAAGTGCGTTAAATATTCTACAAACAATGTCCGCAACCGCGACGCAAGCGAGAGAATACGCCGATGCCGTAGCCGGAACGAATTGCCGAATCCTCGACACGCGCAAAACCCTACCCGGTTTGAGAAAACTTCAAAAATACGCAGTGGCTTGCGGCGGCTGTATTAATCATCGGCTTGGGCTGTTCGACGGTATCTTGATCAAAGAAAATCATATCATTGCGGCGGGCTCGATTGCCGCCGCAGTGCAAATGGCGCGCGAAATATCCGAATTGCCGGTCGAAATTGAAGTGGAGAATCTTCAAGAGTTTGAACAGGCGCTTGCTGCCGCGCCGGACCGGATCATGCTCGATAATTTCAGCCTTCACGATTTGAAGGCCGCGGTTAAGCTAAACGGCGACCGGGTCGAGTTGGAAGCGTCCGGTAATGTCGATCTGAAAAGCGTTAAAAAAATTGCCGAAACCGGCGTCGATTTTATTTCAGTAGGGGCTTTGACCAAAAATGTTAAAGCGATCGACCTTTCGATGCGTATCAACCTGGTGAATTGACATGAGCGAAAAAATAGCGGATTTATGCCGGCTAATCAATCACGGCGTTTATGTGATCGGCGTGCGCGACCGCGAAAAAACCAATGCCTTTACCGCAGCGTGGCTCATGCAGGTGTCTTTCGATCCGGTCATGTTGGCGCTGAGCATCAATCCTGAGCACAATTCTTATCGGCTGCTCGAATCGGGCCGATGCTGTACAGTCAATGTCCTAGGTCGAGATCAAATGGCTATCGCGGAACATTTCGGCCGCTCCGTACCCGATAAAATGACGGGATATGCCTGGCAACAGGCGAAAACCGGCGCACCGGTATTACCTGAAAGTCTCGCCTATTTCGATTGCGAGCTCAGCCATTTCACCGATGCCGGCGATCATCGCATCGCTGTGTTGAGCGTCGTCGATGCGGCGATGCTTAGAAGCGGTCCTTCGATGCTCTATAGTCAGACCGGCGATATGGATGGCAGCAGTGAGCTTTACCAGGAATAGCAAGAATAAGCCTTCCGCTGTTGTTTGATAGACCCCACATGGCTGATGTACGCGATGATCAGCTGTTTCATCCTTCGATGCCGCTCGGGATTCTTTCCATTCCTTGGTCTAGCTAAATTTCATTAGCAAAAGCTACGGGTCGATTTGCTGCCAGAAGCAGATCTCTCTTATTCGATTTTCTGTACTCTGAAACATCAGTTCGTAAGTATTCATACGTATAGTTTTCAGATGATGATTCATAGATACTAACCCCCCGATAAAACAGAATAATCCTATATCTTAAGAGAGAGCTCACCATGATGAATCGTACCTTTAATCTTAAGGTCTCATCTTCACAATCCCATAGAGAAATTAGCCGTAACATCGCTTTCCATGAAGCGGGCCATGCTGCAGCCATACATTTGGGCAACCAACAGAAAGGACTGCCGCCGGTTTTTTTTCAGATATGTGTCAAACCGTTAAATACCGACTTTCAGTCGTCCGAGCGTTTGGGAGATCGATCGGCTCGCTATATGGCTAAAGTAGAAGGTGGTCGCTTGATTCATACGATAGCAACCTCGTTTCACGAAACGACAAAATACTTTTCTAATGCACAAAAGCTTGTTTATCAGTGTGCTTTCGAAGCCGATATCATCAATTTACTCGTTGGACCGCTGGCCGAAGCCAGATATATCGCATTGCGCGACAATGAGCCCATAAACCCTCGGCTAGTGAATATCGAGGCGCTGCAATATTATGGCGGATCATCCGATTTGGAGCTAGTCAACGAGTATCTTGATTGCTTTGTTGTGACTCGGGAACTTAGAGAGAAAAAACTCAATACGCTCTTCATGGACGCATTCAATTTTATCAATGATAGGTCAAATTGGCTCGCAATTACTGCGCTGGCCGACTTTGTGTTATCGACCGATAGAAATGTCCTTCAATTTGAACAAATTGGATCAATACTTGACCAGGGCAAGATACTGACAAAGAACTAACTAAAAAGGCGCTATCGACAACTAGTCTAGGTTCATTGTTTTCAATAAATTCGAGGGGGTTAGCTGTTTTATGAAAAAGATGCCCCATAGCACTATCGATGACAGCCATCTGCCTCAGCAAACTGAACTACAACTCAGTAAAATGTCGGCGGCAATCGCCCAAAAAGCGACAGGTTCCCAAAATCTACAACGCCAACTAAAAGCCCGCCGGGGCGAACTGGACAAGTTGCGCATTGCCCCGACTCAACTTGATGCCTCGTTAGAACGTTACAACAAGCTCGACGATTTTATACCCGTTGCCTATTTCATGCTGGCCTCCGATAGCAGCATTGTCGATGCTAATCAGGCTGCAGAGTGGCTGCTTGGCATACCGCGGTCGACTTTATGCCTACAACATTTTGCAAAGCTAGTCGCTGAAGAGTCTCAATCTACATTCAATGCTTTTCTGGAGAAAACATTTTCAATCAGGCATCATCAAAGCTGCGAGGTGACGTTAAAAATAGCCGGGCGAATGATTTGGATAGAAATTAAGGCCATTGCCGATCCTTTACTTCAAATCTGTCGTGCCGCGGTTTCGGACATTACCGAACGCAAGCAAACCGAGCGTCGATTACAAATTGCCACAATGGCCTATCAGGCGATAGACGAAGCTATTTTGATTACCGACGCCAGTTACCGTATCGTTGCCGTCAATCCCGCTTTCACAAAACTTACCGGCTACACCGAAGAGGAAGTCGTCGGTCAATTCGCACATTTTTATAAATCCGAGTGCCATGACAGTCGTTTCTATTTGAATATCTGGAAGGCCTTGCGGAAAACCGGACATTGGCAGGGCGAGATTTGGAAGCGTCGCAAGAATGGTGAAATTTATCTTGAATGGTTGAGAATCAATACCAATTACGACAGCAACGGTAAGGTACTGCAGCGTGTCGCGATTAGCACCGACATTACCGACCGCAAGCGCGCGGAAGAAACGATGTGGAAACGAGCAAACTTCGATCAGCTAACCTGCTTACCCAACCGGTATTTGTTTTATGACCGCATGCAATTGGCAATCAAACAAGCCTACAGGGAAGGTCGGACGATGGCTTTGATGTTGCTTGACCTCGACCGTTTCAAGGAAATCAATGATACCTTGGGGCACGACATGGGTGACAGTCTGTTGTTGGAGATTGCGCGGCGGTTGAACCATTGTGTGCGCGAGACCGACACGGTGGCGCGCTTGGGCGGCGATGAGTTCGCCATTATTCTGAATGAAATGGAGGATCGTGTCAGCATTGAACGCATTGCTCAAGGTATATTGCAACAACTGGCTGAGCCGCTTTTGTTGAATGGCAAAAAGGTCAATATTTCCGCTAGTATCGGTATCACATTTTATCCGGAGGATGCCTCCGAAATTGAAACATTGATGAAGAATGCCGATCAAGCCATGTATGACGCCAAAGAGGCGGGCCGTAACCGGTTCAGTTATTTCACTCATACCATACAGGAGACTGTTCGATCCCAAGCCATTTTAGATAACGATTTGCGAGATGCGCTTGCCGATAATCAGTTGCAGTTGCACTATCAGCCCATTATCGAATTGGCAAGCGGAGTAATTTATAAGGCGGAGGCGCTGATCCGCTGGCGACATCCGCAGCAGGGATGGCTTAATCCGACGGATTTTATTGCGGTTGCCGAGAAAACAGGATTAATCGTTGAAATTAGCGATTGGGTATTTAAAGAAGCGGCACGACAAGTGAAGCTCTGGCGAAGATATTTTGATAAACGTTTTCAGATCAGCATCAACGGCTCTCCAATGTTATTCCATTACGGCAGCGAACATCAAAATAGTTGGTTCGAGCATTTGCAACAAAATGGACTTACGGTTGACAGTATTGGAGTCGAAATAGGCGAAGGTCTTCTATTGGACACTTCACATGCTATTTCAAGCACTTTGTCTTCGTTCTGTGAAATTGGCATGCCGATCAGTATCGACGATTTTGGCACCGGTTGCTCATCATTGTCCTGCTTGCAAAAATTTCATATTGCATATCTAAAAATAGATCGGTCGTTTGTCAGCCAGTTGCTGAATCAATCGAATAAAATAATGCTTTGTGAAGCGATGATTGCTATGGCGCACAAACTCAAGATAAAGGTGATCGCGGAAGGGGTGGAAACCCATGAACAGCGAGAGCAACTCGAAAAAATGGGCTGTGATTTTGCTCAAGGTTACCTACTTTCAAAACCCCTATCCGCCGAAGCCTTTGATACGTTGCTACAGAAACGCGAATGAACGGTCGACTGAAAAACAGGTTTGAGTCTTTTCTGAAATCATCACTACTTTTACCCTACCCGGACAAGCCGGAACCGAAAAGGACTGCCCAAAAATGCATAAGTTTCTGTTTGTATTGAAAATAGGGGGGGTCCTGTCAGAAAATGTTAAGACTTGGTCGATAAGTAGCTAATCAGTGTTTTAAAAAACCAGATATTGACGCAATTCGAGCGATCGTTGAGATCTCTTTGCTTGTAAAGAATATAGTGGACCCCAAAATCCAGACAATAGTTTAAGATGGTGTCTATCATAAAAAAGGTAGGCGAGAATGAGTGAAAAAAAGCGCACGTTGATGACCAGTACACAAAAGGCTAAAGTGGCACTGGAGGCTGTAAAAGGGAGTAAAACGGTTAATGAAATAGCACAAGACTATAGTGTTCATCCGACCCAAGTAGGTCTATGGAAGAAGGCTTTATTGGAAAATGCCAGTCAATTGTTTGACGTAAAGCGTGGCCCCAAGGCCATTGATCCGCAAAGCGATCCAGAGCGCTTGTACGCCAAGATTGGCCAGCTCAACATGGAGCTGGAATGGCTTAAAAAAAAGTCCGGGATCAACCTTTAAGCCTGCGTCAGGGCTGGATTAATTCAAGTGCTGGACTGTCGGTAGCCGCACAGTGCCGACTGGCTGGCATCGCACGATCGACAGTGTATACGGACAAGCACGAAGTAGATGAAGTCGAACTGATGTTGCTACGCTTACTGGATGAAGAATATACTCGGCATCCCTTTTATGGCAGCCGGAAAATGACGGTTTGGCTACGCATGCAAGGTCATGCCGTGAACCGAAAGCGTGTGCAACGCTTGATGCGGATATTGGGCCTGATTGCGATGGTTCCAGGCCCGAATACTAGCAAAAAACATCCTGAACATACGGTTTATCCGTATTTGCTCAGAGGGCTCAGTGTGATTCGCCCGAATCAGGTCTGGAGTACGGACATCACCTACATCCGGCTCGCACATGGTTTTGTATACCTGGTGGCGATTATGGATTGGTACAGCCACAAAATCTTGGCTTGGCGGGTGTCGAACACGATGGATGTTGGGTTTTGTGTGGACTGTTTAACGGCTGCTCTCAAGCAATACGGAGCACCGGAGATTTTCAACACCGACCAGGGTTCGCAATTCACCAGTGACAAATGGGTCGCTGTGTTACAAGAAAACAGCATCAAAATCAGCATGGATGGACGGGGGCGAGCATTGGACAATATCTTTGTTGAACGTCTCTGGCGGAGTGTTAAGTACGAGGATATTTATCCGAAAAACTATGTTTATATGCCTGAGCTATTGTTGGGGTTGACCGAGTATTTTGCCTTCTACAACGGTGAGCGATATCACCAGGCATTAGGCTATAAAACACCTGATCAAATCTATCAGACAGCGGAAGGCGGTGGGGCAATGATTGTGGATAAATTTAACGAACGGACAGATAAAGAGACTACCGGCGGACTCCATGTGGACAAAGCGTGAATTTCCTTCGGAACGTGTGGATAAGCTGATAGAAAACTGCTTAGGCAGTTTACCACGAGCTTACCCACACTAATTCACCCTTTGACCACATTCCGCCGCAGCAAGCATGATGGAATATCAAAATGCCTGCGGCGCAATAATAACAATTTAATAAAATGAAAAAGGAAATGACTTAATTTTTGAGTCATTGGTTTAGACAATAGAGAAGAATTGGGGCAGCGCCAGTCAGCTGTAACAAAGACAACACCCTCTTAAACTCGGTGATAAATTGTCTGGACAATGGGGTCCACTATAGAATGAGAGCTTATTGACAGTAGATGAGAGAAAGAATATCAATTTGTTAGGCAAACACAATTTATGTAGCTCGACCCAAAATTGACACTCGTCAATAAACATTGAATATCAGAGCCGATGACCGACGCGCGATGTAAAATCCAAACAATTTTCTTTGATTTAGGCGATCAACCTGCCGTGTTGCGATACGGACTGGCGGTACTGGTCGTCGTCGCCACGACATTCGCGACCATTTATTTTCCAGTGATAGGTGATCGCGCTGCATTTTTGTTATTTGCTTTCGGGATTAATCTGGTCTCTTTCTGGTTAGGGAAGAACCCCGGCTTTCTTGCGGCGGCATTATCCTTGATCGCAGTCAATGCACTGATATTGTTTCCGGCCGAGACCGAATTCGACGACCTATTGATATTAAACGCAGCCTTTTGCTTTGTCTCAGTGGTTATGGTCGCGACAACCAGCTTTCATAGGCGAATCACCCATGCGTTATGGGAAAGTCGACAGGATTTGGATCGTGCGCAAACGGTCGGGCAAATCGGTAGCTGGCGGCTGGATATCAAGCGTGACGAATTAATTTGGTCCGACGAGAATCACCGTATTTTCGGTATTCCGATAGGCACGCCGAAGACCTATCAGACTTTTCTAGCCATCGTGCATCCGGAAGACCGGGACTATGTCGACCGGATGTGGCGAGCGGGTCTGCGCGGCGAGCCCTATGATATCGAGCACCGTTTGTTGGTAGATGGCGCAGTGAAATGGGTTCGAGAAAAGGCTTGGCTGGAATACGATAAAAAGGGCAACTTGCTAGGCGGGTTCGGGACCACGCAAGATATTACCGATCACAAACGCAACGAATTGGAGCTGCGGGACAGTCGGCAGCGCTATGCTGACATAGTCGAGTCGGCTAGCGATGCGATTATTACTATCGACGTCGATCAACGTATTTTGCTATTCAACTCAGCAGCGGAAAAAATGTTCGGTTGCAGTACGGATGAAGCCATCGGCGGGACTATCGAACGTTTTATGCCCGAGCGGTTCCGCGCTGCACATGGCTCATCTATTCGTGGATTCGATGATGCAGGAGTTGCTCATCGAATAAAAAATGGACTGTCGTCCATTAGGGGAATACGAGCCGATGGCGAAGAGTTCCCGATCGAGGCGTCCATTTCCAAGTGCGAGATAAACGGCGAGAAAACCTTTACCGTGATCATGCGCGACGTGACCGACCGCACGAATGCGGAATTGGCCATGAAGGAGCAGATAAGATTACAGGACCAATTAACCAAGGTTGCCGCAACAGTGCCTGGGGTCATTTGTTCGTTCCGATTACGCCCTGACGGCACGGCATGCATGCCTTATGCCAGTCCGCTGTTCGAATCGGTATATGGGTTCAGCCCCGAGCTTGTGGTCGAGGATTTTAGCCCTGTTTTCGCTCGCACCCATCCCGACGATCTCGTTCATATCCATGCAACCATTGCCGAATCGGCTCGTACCCTCCAGGCTTGGCGAGATGCGTTCCGCTACAATCATCCGACCAAAGGCGAGATTTGGATCGAAGGTCATTCGATGCCGCGGAGCGAGACGGATGGCGGCATTCTCTGGCATGGTTATATCCAAGACATTACCGACCGTAAGCTGGCCGAATTGACATTACGCGACCGGGAAAACGAATTACGTTTGATCATGGACGCGACGCCCGCGCTGATCTCTTATTTGGATACCGAGTTTAAGTATTTGCGAGTCAATGCGACCTATGAAAAATGGTTCGGTATCACAGCGGATCGGATCCTTGGTCGAAAAGCACCGGAAATCATCGGTCAAGAAGCCTGGCGTACCGTTAAACCCTATTTCGAACGTGCCCTTGCAGGGGAGCAGGTAAATTTTGATCAACAAATACCCTACGGGCATGGAGAGCCTCGCTGGGTCCAGGCCACTTATATTCCTAATACGGATACGACCGGAAAGATCAAGGGTGTCGTCGTGCATGTCGTCGATGTTACGGATAGAAAGCTGACCGAGAAAAAAATTGATTTACTAAACCGGAGCTTGGAGCGCAGAGTAGAAGAGATGCAAGTCATTTTCAATACTGCACCGATCGGACTGTGCATTGCCGATGGCTCGGACGTCTACGATATTCGCGGTAATCCGGCGCTTGAGGTGATGCTCGGCATACCGATGAGGGTCGGTCTTTCCAACCGTAGTGAAGTTATGAACGCCATTCGTGTCATGCAAAACGGGCTCGAGCTGGCAAATGAGGATTTACCGATGCGGCGCGCCGTTCGCGGAGAAGTAGTCAAAAACCAAGTCATCGATATTATTCGTCCCGACAGCCAACAGATAACAATACTCGGCAATGCTTCGCCCTTATTTAACGAACAAGGCGAGCCGCGTGGTGCCGTGGGGGCTTTTCTAGATATCACGGCGCTCAAACAGGCCGAGCAAGAGCTGCGCAACTCCGAAGCTCGACTCGCCCTGGTCGTCGAAGAAGTCAATGCCGGATATTGGGACTGGGATTTGATTACCCGTCAGTTATTTTTATCGCCCGAATTAAAACGGCAAATCGGCCTTGACGATAGCGAATCACTTAACCGGAGCGAGGATTGGGAAAGCCGCTTGCATTCGGACGATCGAGCATATGTCATGGCGACGATAGAAAACTTCATTGCCGATCACAAGCCGAATTTTGAATTGGAGTTTCGCTTGCGCCACAAAGACGGGTCTTACCGTTGGATTCATTCACGCGGTGTTTTGTTGAGCGATCAAAATAATCGAGCCTACCGTATCCTGGGCATCAATTTAGACATTACCGACTACATGAAGCAAAAGAAGCTCAACGAGCGGCGCGACAAAATGGAACAGTCGTCCCGATTATATGTTGCGGTCCAGACGGCCGCTGCGTTTGCCCACGAATTGAACCAGCCGCTGTCGGCTATCTCCTCTTATGCCGATGTGGCGCTGCATTTGTGTCAAACGGATAATCCTAATCCGCAAAAACTTTGTCAAGTCATGGAAAAATGTTCACAGCAAGCGCAACGCGCCGGCGAAGTGATACGGCAATTAGTGAGCCTATTGCAAAAAGGGGAAACCGTTAGCGAACCGGTAGATATCAATGCCGCGATCCATGAAGTGTTCGATTTAATGAAAACCGATGGGCTCTCTGATGAATTTAAAATTGAGCTGGATCTTGCCGTTGACTTGCCTCCGGTTAAGGCCAATGCTCTGCAGATACAGAAGGTATTGATCAATCTGCTACGTAATGGCCTGGAGTCTATGTTGGAACAGAGAGAAAAAGCCGAAGCGATCATCGTGACAACGCAACGCGATGAGGCCGATCCAACCATGATTCGGGTGACAGTGCGCGATAGCGGAATAGGTGTCGAGAATCCTGCTGCGCTTAGAAATATCTTTCAACCTTTTCATAGCACTAAACCGGCCGGTTTAGGAATGGGTCTTGCGATAAGCCGTTCTTTGATTGCGGCCCACGGCGGAAAAATGTGGGCCGAGCCAAATGCGGGCAACGGCCTTAGCATCCACTTTACCTTGCCATGCGCGATATAAGCACTCAAACCTTCTACGTCTTCATCGTCGATGACGATGATGCGGTGCGTGACGGCCTCGGGCAGGTTATGGAAGTTGCCGGCTTTAATTATCAAGCTTTCGAGAGTGCCGAGCATTTTCTGCAAGCTTATTGTCCGGGTAAGAGAGGATGCTTGGTTCTCGATCTCAACATGCCGGATATGACCGGCGACGAGTTGCAAACCGAATTGACCCGCCGGGATATTCATTTGCCTATCATTTTCCTGACCGGTTATGGAGACATACCCACGACCGTTCGCGTGATCAAAGCCGGAGCGGTTGATTTTCTGACGAAGCCCGTTTCCAGTAAGTTATTGATCGAACGGATTCGGGGAGTCCTAGAGCAAGAAGCCCGGAGGTACGAAGACTCGCTACTGGCAGAGCAAGCGCTCTGTAGGCGTTTAAACGGTCTTACCACCCGCGAATCGGAAGTGATGTCGCTGGTGGTGGCGGGCCATGCCAATAAGGAAATCGCAAGACAGCTCGGCATCAGCCACCGTACCGTCGAGGTGCACCGTGCTCGAGTCATGGAAAAAACGGGTGCAACCAGCCTTCTGGAATTAGCCCGTTTGTGTGAAACTTGTCGACTGCCGCCGGAGGCATCTTCTTCTGAATCGGAATAAATTGATATCGGTATAAGTTTTAACCGAGCCCTCCTTATCAACAATCTGTTCGATATTGAAAAAAGGGACGTTCCTGCTCATTCCTAAGATGTGTAACTGTTTATGTTCGCGTTAACCTATACCCATCGCACTTCAAATTTCGGCATTGACGCATGGAGGTGCCGGGGTGCTAGGTCGATTTTTGCTCCTGCAAAATCGACATTCACGCCATCCATGGCGCTCGCAAAGGCTTTGCCAGCATGGAGCTGGCATAGAGCCTACACGGACGTATTTACGGTGTCCTTTGACGGGCACCCCGAGGCCGAATTTTCATCTACGATGAGTATAAACAAATAACAAGCCCAGCTTTAACATTTTGTGGTCTTTAGGTCATGATGGGCGCTTAACTTGTTAGGGCTGGGCAAGTCATTGAACTAACTTATTATTCTTCATGATGAAATGCTTTTTCCAGGTTTATCTTTCCAATATCTCGGGAGATGGCTGAAAGTCTTTGTTGTTGTGTTGAGGGCAAGCATAAAATCTGTATTTTTTGCCGTCGATCGTTCTTTCTATGACTTTTAAACCTGTTGAGCGTCGGCAGCGTTTACCTCTAGAGGTCGTAGCATGGCATTGCTCGCCGTTAACGGTAAGGTCGATAATTTTATCGCTTGGCGCTGTTTTAACTTCAGGTTCTTTTTTGACCGACGCGGACGGTTTGCTTGCTTTCTTTTCGGCGGGTTTGTCAGGCTGGGCTTGCTTGCTAACAGGCACTGTCTCTGGCTGTTTTGCTTGGGTCTCGACGGGTTTCGCTACAGCTTTCGTTTCTTTTGCAGCAGGTTTAGCCGGTGCCGCTACCGTTTTAGCAGATGTATTTTCTATCCGACTCGACAAATAGCGCTCGACTCGAGTCGGTGCGACTTCTTTCGGTGTGTTGTTTACGGGTGTTTGGTTTAGGGGTGCTACTGTTTTGCCTTCCAGTCTGGCGAGATAGCGTTCGACTCCACTCATGTTGGCCAAAGCAGCAGCTTCAGCCTCGGCTTTTTCTCGCGCTTCTTGTTCCAGTTTTGCTACATATCTTGCGACACCGGATAATTGTGCCGTTTTAGGTCCGCCTTTGGCTGATTGCGCTTCCTGAGCGGTTTGCGGTTGCTGCTTCGCCATGTATTTAGCAACCCCGGTTAATGTTGAAGTTGCTTGTTCCTTTTGCGATGTTTTATTTATTCGTGCAGGTTCCGCATTAGCGGTCGAAGGTTTGGTCGCAGCAGGTTTGATATCTTCTTGTATATACACGGATGGATCATAACGTTCTTTAGCTTCAGGCAATTTAAGCCCTGCTAGGTTAAGTAGTTGATCCAAAAAATTCATTGCCATCTCGAGAACCTCTGTTTTTATTTTAGTTGTTATAGCAAAAGACCAATATATTTATAGTCTTTCGCTCCGGAAACTTATGATTACCGGTTGCTAAGGATAACCTAGTCGCTTTGGGTGAGCAATTAGGACTTGGTAGTGTTTTTATATTTATACATCCGAAATCAGCGATGCTTGTCTATATTGAGTATCCAAATTGGTAATGGATAGTTAAACTCTCACCTTATTAACAAGATGTTTCAGCTTGCCGAAGCAAGTGTCCCAGCAGGGGCCAGCGGAATGTGTCAATGACATTGAGACACCAAGTTGTTTTAATTAGTGTCTAATTGTTGTGTATTTATGAGTCGAGGTTCTCCTTTGTGTTAATAGGCGGATTAATCCAAACGGCGTTAGGCAAGCTGGGTGGCAAAGGGCACTTTCCTTTGAATCGCTTTGGATTGGCGAGGAAGGCAATCTCCAGGGTTTTTGCGCGTGCTTGGTATACCGTAGCCGCTTGGTCGAAATGGACGGTGGCCGGGGTCATGTAACCGATGCCCGAGTGGCAATGGGACTGGTTGTACCACGGGAAGAAGCGTTGGCAATGGCTGCGGGCATCCTCAATGCAGCCGAAGCGGACGGGGAAATCAGGCCGATATTTCAGGGTTTTGAACTGGGCCTCGGAATAGGGATTGTCATCCGAGACATAAGGCCGGCTATGAGTCTTGGCGACATCCAGATCGACCAGTAAGGCAGCCACGGGCTTGCTGCGCATGCTGGAACCGCGATCGGCATGCAGCGTCAGGGTATGCGGCGGGATGTTGTGCTTGGTCACCGTCTCGGCGATCAGCTGCTCGGCCAGTTCGGCGGTTTCCCGCGGGGCGACCATCCAGCCAACGACATAGCGACTGAAAATATCCAGGATCACATAGAGGTGGAAACAGGTCCATTTAGCCGGGCCTTTGAGTTTCGTAATATCCCAGCTCCAGACTTGATTGGGCGCGGTGGCCAGGAGTTCAGGCTTGGTATAGACCGGGTGCATCCGTTGGCGCCTGCGCTCCGCTGACTGGCCGTCCGCTTCCAGAGCACGGTACAGGGTGCGCACCGAGCCGATGTAGCGCCCCTCGTCCAGCAGAGTGACATAGACAAAATACGGCGAGCAGTCGGCGAAGCGTTCGCTGTTAAGCACCGCCAGCATTTGCTGCCGCTCATTAGTCGAGAAAGCCAGCGGGGCGGATGGACGAGGCACCCGCGTTACCGGCACAGGCGTCAGGAGGCGCCGACGGGCATCCTCGCGATAGACCGAACTGCGGTTCAAATTCAGGGCTGCACAAGCCGGAGCCAGGCCGACCTCCGGGGCCAGCTGGTTAAGGGCTTGCATCAGTTGGACTCGCTCGGCGTCTCGTCCGCCGGCAGTCCGAACAAGACGCAAAGTTTTTTTTGGACATCAATAATGGCATTGGCCTGAGCGAGTCTGCGACGCAGGCGCTCATTTTCCTGGGTAAGTTGGCGCACACGACGGTCCTCGGCCTGAGCCGAGTCGGCCTTGCGCCCGCGCTTTTGCGGCGCCAGCGCGGCACGCTGATCGGCAGCACGCTGTTTGCGCCAAGTGGCTAATTGGGAGGAGTAAATCCCTTCTTTGCGTAATAGGGCGCCAATCTCACCCGGCTGAGTACAGCGATCAGCGGCATCCAGGATGCGGCGCTTGTCGCTGCTGGTAAATTGTCGGCGCTGGGCGGTGGCAACCACCTCCGGATCGGGCCGCGCGCCGGAGGTCGCGTTTCCAGCCGCCCTACGGGCGTCTTCCAACGCGACCTCCGGCGCAGTTAATTGTGGTGATTCCATGGTCTCTGCTTTTGATTTGCTCATGATTCTGGCCTACCTTTATACTCTAATTTCCGAGGGGTAAGTGTCTCAGGTCATATTGGCACAGGGGGCAGTCGTAGTCGCAAAAACTAAAATATGCTGTTACCCAAGCTCCAGCTTGGGTAACCTGTTCAGGAAGCTCTAGCTTCCCGACAATCAAGAAAGAGTGAACGAGCGAGTCGGGGGTGACTGAGAATGTGCGGAGGTTGCGTCGGTCTCAGGAAGCTGGAGCTTCCGGGGTGTCTTTCCCAAGCTGGAGCTTGGGAAAGAGCGTGATGTGGGTTGGCCGTTTTTAGCTTGACGCGCATGGCTTACGAACCCGTCCTGCTAGGGATATGCTGATCTTTGGGCTTTAGCTGAAGAAACTTGCAAATCAGGAACTCCCACGCTCCCATTCCGCTTTAGACCTCAAGGATATTTCGATATTTTCGGTTTGGTAGAGAGGCACATGATTCAATCAAGTCGAATCTTGAAGCGAGATTAACCAGGGGGTGCGGGAGGGAGGATCGACATGGAAGGCCAATGCTTCCGGTTTGTGTAATAGGCCTTGTTCGCCTGACGCATTCGGATTGAGTTGCCGTTTATCGATAAAATCGATCATTCGCCGGCAGTTGTAAATGACTAATACTCGGTGATCGTGAAGTCTATTGTGAATTAAGTAAGCGACATTTTGCTCGTTGTACTCGGGATTTCGATCGATCATTCGCCTGAGGGTTGTTTTGTCGTTGCGTGCTAAATTTTTTAGTAACGAATCGTCATTGGTTTTACTCAGTGAGATGAGAGATTTAGCGAGCGAACCCGATAGTTGATGAGTTTTGAGTAATTTGACTTCGCGGTCGGGTAAATTGAAGCTTTCGGCGATCAAGTAATGCATGCCCGGTTCGCTGTCGTTAGCAAATAGAGAAATTTTATCCAGAGCCGGGTCTTCTAAAGCATCGAGAAACGACTCAGGGGAGCGAATGTGTTTATAAACCGTAATGACCCAGGGTAAGGCCCTGCCGGTTTTGTTGAAGCGTTGTTTGACGCTATCTATCACGGTGGAACGGATCAGCTCATGCTCGCGATTGCCGGGTTTGACGATAAAGGCATCGACAGCGGTGATTTGTGTATAAAATCCCGCTTGTTTGAATTCATCGATAATGCCTGAGTAGCGAGGCGAATAAGGAATTCCGGTGCCGTCGTAGAGTATATTTATCCGCTCGAGTTTGGCGCGATGGGCTACCGCGTCGCGCAATCGGTTAGCGAATGGTTCCACGTATACATAATCGTCGCTATGGTGGTTGGCAGCGGTCAGTACTTTATAAAGATCGCTTTGCTTTCTGAATTCATCGAGCGAGGCAATTACGAAATTGTCCCCGCAATGATTTGTCGCAATTTCCTCGACGACGCTTTTTCCGGAACCAGCCCCGCCCATCGACATAAATAGCCGCGGTTCTGCAACCGGCGTTTTTCCGAAGAAAATATCGTCTTCGGCGTGCTTGAGAATGCGCACGATTTTGGCTAGTCTGACATAGGCAATTTCAACGCTTCGTTGTAAACGTTCGTCGCCGTTCGCGGCAACTAGTAATTGTAGTTTTAGCGTTTCGTTACCGGCCAGATTAAAAATGCTTGCTTGATTGCCTGCGCACTGCTTGACCAATTCCAATAATTCGGCATGGCTGGGCGAGCGCAAGCCGGTCAACATGTTGACGTCAAGGCAAAATAGCGGCGCCTCTCCTTGTTTGCCGACGGTTATGCCGTCGATTTCGGTTTTTTCCGTTGTACGCAAGGGTTCGGTGCCGGGCAGGTAGCCGACAATGTTATCCGGTGAGCATAAGGGATAATCGGCAATGTGTTTGCCGGCGGTAAAGAGTTCTTCTTGTATGCTGTCCAACGGTACCAATCCGCCGTTGACCGATACCAGGCATTGGATGCCGTTATCGGTGACATAGGATAAGAAAGGGATCCCCGAGACGAAGGTTTTATTCTCGGGCCAAATTCCGTAGCCGTTGGCTTGGTTGATTAATGGCTGGTTGCGTAACGGGTCGAGAGCATGACGGAAGGCGCGCGTTAGCGCTTCAATATCGCTAGACGTATCGTGCAGCGCGATGGCGTCACTTTGATCGATACGGCGAAAATCGATGCCGTGTTCATAAACCGCTTTAAAGGCCGGCAGTCTGCCCAGGATGGTCATGAAAAAATCGAGTGTGATGCGATTACCGTAATCAAAAGGTCTAACGATACGCATTTTTAAGTAAAAATCGGCCAATCTTTCATCAATGTTGTCGGCGTTGATGACAAAGCCGTTATTGTCGAAAATAGCCGTATCTCTATTGGCTTCTTCGTCTAGTACCAAACGCCCGATGGTTTTACGAAATTTCAGGCGCTTATCGGCATCGGTCATCGTGCCGGGACGGTGCCGAATCGTGGCTTGGTCTTTCCAGTCTTGAAACAGTTCTCGATGAATCCTTGAGAACAGATTAGTCAGGTAAGTGACCCGTTTGGTTTGGTCATGCGAGATAGTTCCTTCGGCTTCGCGCTTTAAATCGGTAAGTAGGACGGTGCCTCTGGCTGTTGCTAATGCAGTGCGTAATTTTTTGAGGCGGTGATAACCGGAAAGCCGGACTTTGGTGTCATTCATCGTATACCTTTCGTTGGTCAAGTGTCGGTCCGGAAAAGGCTGGTGGCAGTCTTTTCAAGACGACATCCATTAGGGCATTTACAAGCTCAGGATTTTACAAGAACAAGAAAGGCATGGCCGACTTATTTCCAGCAATTCCCAATTTGAGAATAAAAAAGGGTGCGGAGTGTGCTTGGCTAGGATGTCGGCGGCAGGGAGCCGCCGCCAAGCCCCCATGGATGGGTTTACGGCGTTCCTCGACGGCATACCCCGCACCCTGAACACGAAGAAATTTCTCAAACTGGGAATTGCTGATTTATTTCAAAAGTGAAGGCTCGTCGCTGCCGTAACCTTGAACATAATCGATGCCCAAATCCAAAAGGATTTTCATTACCGAATCGTTTTCGACGAATTTGGCGATGGTTTTTTTATTCATGACATGGGCGATATCGTTAATCGACCTGACCATCGCTAGCGCCACCGAATCGGTTTCGATATCGCGGACGAAAACACCGTCGATTTTGAGAAAGTCGACCGGAAGATTTTTAAGATAAGCAAACGAAGACAGGCCGCTACCGAAATTATCCAGCGAAAATCGGCAGCCGAGTTCCTTGAGCGAAGTAATGAATTGTGTTGCGGCAGTCAAATTGGCGATGGTTGCCGTTTCGGTGATTTCGAAACAGAATTTTTCGGCAGGAAGCGCAGTTTGCTTGAATCGGTCGATAATAAATTCGATTAGTCCTTTGTCATTCAAGCCTGCTGTGGAAAGGTTAATCGAGCACATCGTTAGTGAACTTAACCGATCGGGATGTTCAAGCATCCAGTTGAACACTTTTTGAATAACCCATCGATCGATTGAAGCGGCCAATTGATAGCGTTCCGCCGCCGGTAAAAATGCGTTTGGCGCAATAATTTTGCCGGAGTCTTCATGCAGGCGCAACAGCACTTCGTAATGATCCCCTTCGATGCTTTTCAGTGCGACGATTCGCTGCCGATAAAGTCGGAAGCGGTTATGCGACAAGGCTTGTTCGATTTTTTCGGGCCACGCGGCTTCGTTGCGGTAATCAATGCAAGCCTGGTCGGATTCGGTGAAGACATGGGAGCGATTTCGGCCGTCTTGCTTGGCTATATAGCAAGCGATGTCGGCGCGTTTTAATAATTCATCGAAACCGCCGTTTTCGGCATTGATCATGACCATGCCGATACTGACGCCGATTCGGAAGCTTTTGTCTTCCCAGCGGAATTGGTAGCGTTCGATGTGTTGCCGAATGCGTTCGGCTGTTGCTTGGGCTTGTTCCAGCGTACAGTGCTCCATTAGTATCGCGAATTCATCGCCGCCGAGTCGGGCCAGGGAATCGCGATTGCGGATCAATGTCGATAATTGTCGGCTGATTTGGCGAAGCAATTCGTCGCCAGCCGTATGACTGCAGGTGTCGTTGACGATTTTGAAGTTATCGAGATCCAGATAGCACAAAACATGTCCGGAGCCATTGGTTTTAGCTGTGCTGATAATCCGTTTCAAACGGCGGTCGAACTCGGTGCGGTTAATCAAGTCGGTCAATGGGTCGTGAGTCGCTTGATAGGTAATCATATCGCGCTGAGCGAGCGTTTCGGTCACGTCCTCTTGAATAGCAACATAATTCGTTACCCGGTTGTCCGAATCCAGCATCGGTGCGATCGATTGTTGGGCCCAATACAGTTGCCCGGTTTTTTTTCGGTTTTTGAGAATGCCGCGCCAAATTTTGCCGGAGGAGATGGTGCTCCAAAGCTCTTGATATTCGTGCGGCGGTGTTTCTCCGGAACTAAAAATATGCGGTGTTTTGCCGATGATTTCTTCGGCGGTGTAACCGGAGATTTCAAAAATTTTCGGATTGGCATATTCGATCGTGCCTTTACTGTCGGTGATATAGATCAAATTAGGACTGTTTTCGACCGCTAAATTGAGTTTGCGCAAGGTGTTTTCGGATAGTTTGCGGTCGTTGATATCGCGGATGACGCCATAGGTGCCGACAAATTCCTTATTTTCTTTTTTCTTCTTATAAACGCCTTTGGAACTCAGTACGATTGTAATGGAATTGGTTTCGACATATTTCGGCTGATCGCTGTTTTTACACCGTAAACGAAGTTCGATGGCCTTGGTGGAGCGATCGCCGGTCCTGCGTTCATTAAAAGCGTATTTCGCTTTGTTGAGATCGGCTTGGTAAACCAACGAGGAATAATGTTTTCCGATAATTTCGCTCTTATCGTAGCCTAGGATGGTAGCGATGGCATTGTTCAGAAACACGAATTCGCCTCGCTCGTTCAGCATGTAAATGATGTCGGGCGAACTGTCGACGAAAAAGCGGTGTAATTGTTCGGATTTCGATAATTGCGCCTGAACTTTATTATTGATTTCTTTCAGGCGGATTTTTTCGGAGGCAATTTTAACCGAATGCAGCAAGGCTTCGACCGCATAGGGTTTTTTAATGAATTCATGGACAAAGTTAAAACGCAATGAGCGTGCGGCCTGGGCGAAAGTCGCTTCGCCGCTGATGATCAGGACTTGCGTGTCGATATCGTGATGGGCTAAATAGTCCAAAAAATGATGACCGTTCAGAACAGGCATATTCAGGTCGAGCAAAATCAAAGGAAAATTTTGCTCGTTGATCAATTCGATGGCCGATTCGACGTTTTCCGCCATAGCGACGCGATAGCCGGACAATTTGAGAATATCGTGTAAACTTGCGCGTGCCTTGGGTTCATCATCAATAATCAGTATCTCGATGTCTGAATTAGAATGTAAGCTAGCTATGGCGCCCATGATTAATACCGTGATCCTAAGTTTTAATTATAGGCAGGGTTATAGTGTTCTGGGTAAAAAAATTTGAAAGGTCGTTCCTTCGTCCGGCGTCGAGTTGCAGCCGATAGTGCCGGCTAGTTCGTCGACCAGGTTTTTGACAATAGTGAGCCCGAGTCCGGAGTGGCCTTCGCCTTTCGTGCTGGTAACCGGTCGGAATAGCTGTTCGCTGATCGTATCGGGTAAACCTGGACCGTCATCGTGGATTTGAATTTCCACGTAACAGTGATTGCCTAAATAAACGCGGTCGCGGGTTGATATCGTGACATGACCGCCGTCAGGCAATGCTTCGGCGGCGTTTTTGATTAAATTAGTTAGGATCTGTTTCAGCTTGGATTTGCTGATGGCGATTTTCGGGAGCCGATCATCGAGTTTCAAGCAGGCCTCTATTCGACGAGGGGCGAAGAGTCCGCCCTCGAAAAGCGCGATCAAATCGCTTAGGGTTTGGTTGATATCGATCGGGCCGGAATCGCCGCCGGCACTCTCTTGTGTCGACGTGTCGGAAAGGCGCAGGATGATCTCGCCGACCCGGTTGATTTCCTCTTGAATGAGCCCGATTTCTTGCGGGCTGTCGCTACCGAGTTTAAGGTTGAGCAAATAAAGGTAGTTATTGATGATGCTCAGCGGATTGTTGGCTTCATGAATTATTTTTTTTACCTGTAATTGAAAGTCCGATTGCATCGTGTCGATGTTTTCTCTGATGCGCTCGCCTGCTACACGATGATTAGAGAGGATACGGGTTGCTTCGCCGGCAAATAACGAGATCAAACCCCGTTTAGCCTTGATTTGGAGTAGGTCGGTCGGCGCCAATCCAGCAACGATGACTCCCCAATGTCGATTATTCGCGCTAAGAGGAATCGCGATCATGCCTTCGCTTTCGAGCAACCGGCAAATTTGCCGGTCGATAACCGGAATGGGATCGGGCAGGGTGGTTTGATAAGAATCTAGCAAGCGTTGGTTCAATAACGCATTCGCGACCAGACTGCGATTAGGTTTGAGTTCGATCGACAAATTCGATAATAGGTTGGCGTTGTTTTGCTCGGGTAATGGATAACCTTCGAGGATGGGCTTTTCGGGATTTACTAGAAACACGGCTGTCGAACGTAACCCGAATAATATATTCAAGTTTCGAAGTAGCACCGATAGGATTTTATCGAATTGCTCGGATAAATCGTTGTTGCGTGCAATGGCGCCGAGGAAAGCCAAGTCCTTGGCGTGCTTGCCGAGACGCTTCTGAATCGCGTTACGTTCTTCGAGTTTTGCTCTGATGATCGTCGTGCCGTCTTCAGGCTTCGCAACGGCAATTCCAAGGCTTCCTGCGGTTTGTTCGACCTGTTTTTTTACATCGATCGCTATTTCGTCGAGAATCGCTTGTCCGAGACCGAATAGCGCATGGGCTTGGGCATAAACAACGGCGCTGTTTTGTCTGTCGAATCGGCTTAATCGCGCTGCCAAGTTGATCAGTTTGACCAAGGCGGGGCTATCGAGAATTGCGGATGAAGCACTGTTTTGATACAAAACGGCGTCGGCGAGGAAACCGGGAATATTCCAGGTGTCAATGATATAAGCGCCGATTTCGGGATGGGATATCCCCAGTGTTTTTTTTTCGAACGATTCGGGGAGGTCTTCGGAATGATCGTTTAGCAATGTGCCGTATTCTTTAGGGAAGCATTGCAAAAGAGCTAGTTGTCCGATGCGATGCAGTAGGCCGGTCAAGTAAGCCTGGTCGGGCGACTCAAAACCGATGAGTTTCGCCAAACGTCTTGCAAAATGAGCGCATGCTAAGGACCTGAACCAAATGACTTCGAGATAATTCTGTTGAGACGGCGAGATTTGGTTAAAAAATTGTTGAGCCACGCTGGTCATTGTGATGGTCTTTAACGGCTCGAGACCTAGGATAATCAACACACGATTTAAGTTTTTTAATTCTCCGAATTGCTGATAGAAAGGCGAATTTGCCGCGGACAATATTTTCGAACTGAGCCCGGCGTCTTGCGAGATGATTCGAGTCAAATCCTCGAACCCGGTATCTTGATTTTGAAAGGCTTCGATCAGATTCAATAAGACTTTAGGAATAGCCGGCAATTGCTGCGGGTCTATTTCTGAGAGAATTTTTGACATGGCGGTTTCCATGAGCTTTACCGATCGGCGAATTTATAGTATCGATAACATTATCATAATCGATAATTCGGTGTTTGGCGTCCGTTTCTTGTTAGACTCATAAGCGTTGATTCATCGGAACGGTTCGAGCTTGTGAGCTCGTGCTGAATCTATACCTATCGCACTTCAAATTTCGGCATTAGCGTATGGAGGCGCCAGGGTGTTCGGCAAAGGCTTTGGCAGCATGGATGCTGTCATAGAGTCTACATGGACGTATTCACGGCGTCCTTTGACGGGCACCACGACGCCGAAATTTGACGAGCAAAGGGCATAACAATCATGCACAACAACATATTGACTAAAGCTTATTCGGATGCCGGCATTTGATATGAAAAAAATTTACATTGCGATCTGTTTGCTGGGGTTATTGAACCTAGCATTATCAGGATGTGCCGGTGTTGACCTGGCGCATTCGGAAGATGCTCGTATTAACAATGTCATTTTAGTGATCGGCGACGGCATGGGGCCGCAGCAGGTCGGGTTGTTATTGTCTTATGCTAGGCAAGCGCCAAGCAGTGTGATCGAATCGCGCAAAACCGCTTTCGACCGCATGATTGAACAAGGCGATTCCAAAATAACTATTTCGACGACGCACGCGGCCGGCACGTTAGTCACCGATTCCGCAGCTTCGGCGTCTCAATTGGCGACCGGATATTTTGCCGGTTCGGAAATGCTCGGATTGGATAAAGACGGCAACCGCCGCGAAACGATTGTCGAAAAAGCCAAGCGTATCGGTAAGGCTACAGGGCTGGTATCCGATACGCGCATCACGCATGCGACGCCGGCGGCATTTGCCGCGCATCAGACACATCGAAGTCTCGAAAATGAAATTGCCGAAGATTTGCTGGCAATCGGTCCGGATGTGATGTTGTCGGCGGGATGGAGTTATTGGTTGCCCGAAACCGTCAACGACAAACAATCGCAAGATTACCGATCGGCAGCGCAATTACTGGGCCGGGCCGACTCGATCGCTTCGAAACGGAACGATCGAAAAAATCTGTTGGCACAAGCACGGCAACAGGGCTATGAGTTGGTTTTCGATAAATCGCAATTGCAGCAAGCCCGAGACAAAACCTTAGGGTTGTTTGCCGCGTCCGAATTACCGAATGGCATTGCCGAGACCCTAGCCAAACAAGACCCGGCACGCACCGTTCCGACATTGAAGGAAATGTCGCGGCAGGCGCTGGACATCTTGTCGAAAAACGAACAAGGTTTTTTTCTGATGATCGAGGCCGGGCAGATCGATTGGGCTTCGCACGGCAACGATACCGGCACCTTATTGCACGAAATGCTTCGGATGAATGAAACGCTCGAAGCAGTGCTTGACTGGATGCAGGGGCGAGACGATACCTTATTGATCGTCACGGCCGATCATGAAACCGGCGGCTTCGGCTTTAGTTATTCGGCGGCCGATTTACCCGAGCCCCGCTCGCTTCCTGGCGCGTATTTTCAAGAAGACAGACAGTTTCAACCGTCCTTCAACTACGGCAATCCTGAAGTGTTGGACAGGCTGTATGCGCAGCAGTTGAGTTACTATGAGCTGTTCAAGCGCTTCGAGTCCTTGCCGAAGGCGCAACAGACGCCGGCTAGGTTGGTCGAGATGGTTAATCTTTATACCGAATTCAAAATCGATGAAAGACAAGCCGAGCGTATTTTGGCGACTGAAAAAAACCGCTATTACCGGCCAAACCACAAATCATTGAGTTTGAAGCGCGTGCCTATGATGGGCTTTAACAGCGCGTTTTTTGCTTATCCGGCAGGCAATCGTCAAAATCTGCTTGCGCGAGAAGTTGCCGAACATCAGCACGCGGTCTGGGCCACCGGCACGCACACCTCGACTCCGGTGTATGTATTTATGCAAGGGCCTAGGCAGGTTTTACAACCTTTTGAAAAAATTCTGCATCATACTGAGATAGGCCGCCTTGCCGCCGATGCTTTACAATAAACGGCTTTAATTCATTTCTAAGGCCGATAATGTCTATTTCTACAAGCGATCTTGAGCGGGTTATCCGCGAAGCCGGCGTCATTGCATTGGATTATTTCAAAGCTTTGAAGCATATAGAAATTACTAAAAAAGCGCCCCGCGATTTCGTTACCGAAGCCGATGTCGCGGTCGAAGCGTTTTTGAAGAAGGAGTTGACCGGGCGCTATCCGCAATTCGGTTTTTGGGGCGAGGAAAGCGGTAAGACCGAAAACCAAAGCAGTCGCTGGGTTGTCGATCCGATCGACGGAACGCATTCGTTTTCGAAAGGCCAGTATTTTTGGTCGCTCAGCGTGGCGCTCGAAATTGAGGGTGAAATGGAATTCGGCGCGGTCTATGCGCCGGCGTTCGACGATTATTATTGGGCGCAAAAAGGGCAAGGCGCATACAAGAATGGCGAGCGTATTCATGTGTCTTCGGAAACCAACTTGGCCGATGCGATGGTCAGCACGGGTTTTGCGTGTTTGCGAAGTTATTTGACAGACAATAACTTGGCGCGCTTTTGCCGGATAGCGCAAGTGACGGCCGGGCAGCGTCGACTGGGCTCGGCGGCGCTGGATTTGTGTTTGGTTGCGGATGCTCAGGTCGATGCGTTCTGGGAGCAAGAATTGAACCTTTATGATGTGGCGGCGGGGGCATTGATCGCGAAGGAAGCGGGCGCAACCGTGACCGACTTCAAGGGTAATCCCGGTATTTTTCCGAAACAGATTTTGGTCACGAACGGCAAGGTTTTGGATCAGATTTTGCCGTTGATGTAAGGTATCGGCAATTCCCCTGGTTAGGACTGTCGGGGGCGATATACCCGTCGTAGATCAAAATTCGGCGCCGGGGTGTCCGCCAAAGGACGCCGTGAATACATTTTTGCGGGACAGGTTATTTAACCCGTCCCCAACGTTTCGGTTTGACCTAAACATTTCGGCTTACTTCGGCCAAAGTCGAAATGTTTAGGACGGGGTTGCAAACCCCGTCCTGCTAGGGCATAGGTATCTACACAAGTTTTCAGCTTTATAAAACAATTGGTTAAGTTGATTTTTCTGTAATCTAGGATAAAAAAGTAGCCTAAAAAATCCAATTTTTAGTCCCTATCTTCATAAAAAACCAGAAGAAACTTTATAACAGCATGATTTTAAAAGATAAAGATGTGTAGATACTTATGCCTGCTAGGGGCAGGCAAAGCCGGACACCCCTGCGCCTCCTCGTGCACTGCCGAAATTTGAAGTGCGAAAGATATAATCAAGCATCGAGCTGCGGCTTGGTTTCGCGTTTAAGACAATGTCTGTTCGCTTATTTCTAAAGTATAATAACCGGCCTGCATCGTTGCGTTCCGGTATTCCGTTTGGTTGCACGAGCAATCGAGTCGAATGGTGGAGCAATCCTGTTGATAATCCCGAAAGTATTTGCCAGGTCTTTTTTGCTGAATCTGGTGCTGACATTTCGTGTTGTTGCCGAAGATTTTACGGCAGCGCTCGACGAAAAAATATTGTTTGAAGACATTCCTTCGGTCTATAGCGCATCGCGATACGAGCAGCCGGTCACGCAGGCGCCTTCGTCTGTCAGTATCGTGACATCAGAGGATATCAAAAAATTCGGTTATCGCAATCTAGGCGATATTGTCGGCAGCATGCGCGGCATGTATACCAGCAATGATCGGATTTATCAGCGTATCGGTATTCGCGGTTTCAATCGGAGCGGCGATTACAATACCCGTGTTTTGGTATTGATCGACGGTCATCGCAGCAACGACAACCTGGTCGATTTTAGCGCGATCGGATCCGAGTTCATGGTCGATGTCGACGATATCAGTCGCGTCGAGCTGGTTCGCGGGCCGGCATCTTCTCTCTATGGCAGCAATGCTTTTCTCGGCATACTCAATATCATTACCAAGCGCGGCCGCGATCTTGAAGGTCCGTCCGTGACCGGTGTATTCGGCAGTCAGGAGACCTATAAGGGGAAATTCACTTACGGGCAACGCTTCGACAACGGATCGGAGCTCTATTTGTCCGGTTCGCATTTTCAGAGCGAGGGCGAGGATAATTTGTCCGTGGCCGGTCTCGGGACCGCTCGCGATGTGGATAAGGACCGTTCCGAGCGCGGTTTTGCCAAATACACGATGGGCGATTTTACCTTGAGCGGCGCTTACGTCAGCCGCAGCAAGCGGCCGCCGGTGCCGATTGTCGACACGATTTTCAACGACTCCCGTAATAGTCTGGATGACGATCGCGCTTATGCCGATTTGCTCTACGAACATTATTTCGATAACGGTCTCGAAGTCATGGCGCGTACCTATTACGACTTCAATGCTTTCGACGGTTATTATGCCTTCGTGCCGGACGATTTAAGCCGCGACGTGTTTCGCGGTCAGTTATGGGGTAACGAGCTGAAATTGTCGAAATCATTCGGCGACCATCACGTCATTGTCGGCGGCGAATACCGGTATAATTTTCAGCAGGCGATGCGCAGTTTCGAGCGGGGATCCGGCGAACAATTTGCGGATGTGGCTATCAAACGCACGATTTGGGGTGTTTATATTCAGGACGATTACCGTATTTTAGATAATCTCACCTTGAATGCCGGCGTGCGGTATGACCGTTATGAAGGTATCGCCGATGCAGTAAATCCCCGGGCTGCGCTCATTTACCAACCGTTTACCGATACGACCTTAAAGCTGTTATACGGCCAGTCGTTTCGCGTGCCGAGCGCTTTCGAGGAAAATTACCGTTTCGGCAATATTTGGGTCGGGAGTTCGGATTTAGAGCCTGAGACGATGCGCTCTTATGAAGTGAATCTCATTCAGCGTATTCAACGCAATTATCTGCTTACGCTCGCGCCTTATTTCAACCAGGAATTCGATATGATTCGCTTGACCGGAGGCGGGACGGTTGAGAATCCTTATATTTATAAAAACGTCAATTCGATCGAAACTTACGGCATCGAAACCGAGCTGCAAGGGCAGTGGGAAAACGGTTGGCGCGCGGCTTTCAGTTATGCCTACCAGCAATCGAAGGTACAGGGCGACCCCAGAAAACCCGAAAACTCGCCCGAACACCTAACCAAACTCAATATTACCGGTCCTTTGTGGCAAGATCTTGTCTTTGCCGGTTTTAACTTGAGTTATACCAGCCGGCGCAACACATTTTCATCAAACGTGCCCGGCTATTTTCTGGCTAATATGACCGTTTTTTCCAGCAATTTGATTCCGGGGCTGGAGCTGAGCGGCAGTATTTATAATCTCTTCGATAGTCGTTATCACGATCCTTCTACGACCGACTTGCGCGCCGAAACCATCGAACAAAACGGGCGTTTGTTTTTGGTTAAGTTCAATTATGAGTTTTAACCGATGAGCCGATTGATCGTAATCGGCTGCTGGTTGTCAAGCCTGCTGATTTGCGTGCCCCAGTGTCTCGCCGATACGCAGAGTATTACGATTACCGCGATTTTGAGTCGGGATGCGGAACCTTATCAGGAGGTTCTAGAGGGTGTTCGACAAGCTTTTTCGGTCAGCGGGTTCCGTATTGAGCTCGATGTGCATGTTTATAAAGACGCCAGCAATAATGCCCCGATTAAAGCAGCCGTTTCGGCCAGTCGGTCCCGAGCCGTTTTATCGCTGGGTAGTCAGGCGACTGCATTTGCCGTATCTGAGTTTAGCGAATTGCCCATATGCGCGGGGCTGATCGTTGACGAAAAAGCCTTGGGCGATAGCGAGAATGTCACTGGGTTAGTGCTGAAGTTTCCGTTGGAAATCGAACTGCAATGGCTCAAGATGTTTATCGGTTCCGATAAGTCGATTGCCGTGTTGTATCATGAAGAAAAAAGCGGTGCCGAATTAGGTAGGGCTCAGCAACTTGCCGAGCAAATCGGGCTCAGGCTTCATGCGCAAGCCGTCAACGATCACTCGGATTTGCCGTCCGTATTGAAACGTTTGCCGCAGAATACCGGAGCGTTATGGAGTTTCGCCGAATCCGGTATTTTAAATGCGCAAACCGCCAAGCATGTGTTGCTTTATTCGTTTCGAAACCGAATTCCTTTGGTCGGTTTGTCGAATCAGTGGACCAAGGCAGGGGCGCTTTATTCGCTCGATCGAGACTATTTCGATATTGGAGTTCAGTGCGGCGAAAAAATCGTGAAAATTTTGAACGGCATTCCTCCCGAACAAATTCCGGTGGAGCCGCCCCGGAAAGTGTTTTACTCGATCAATATGAAAACGCTACGGCATATGAAGTTGGAATTGCCGGAAAGTTTGATTCAAGATGCCCATGAAGTTTTTTAACGTAAAGTCGCAAAGGAGCCTGACTCAGGAGTTCAATGCGTTCGTGATTTTGCTGATTCTCAGTACGTCGCTGATTATTACGGGCGTCAATGCCTATCAGTCTATTGCCGATAATTACAGCCGTCTGCTGACCCATGCCCGGGTTTTGGTTGAAATGATTGCGATCAACAGCGAATATGCGCTCTATACCCGTAATGTCCGCGAATTGCATGAGATTGCACGTAAACTGGATCAAATAGGCGAGATCGCTTATATCCGTTTTTACGATGCCGATAACCAGCTGATGTATCGGCATAGCACTATCTCCGGCGATTATGAGCCTATGCCCCCAATTGAGCAAGCGCGACCCCGGTTGTTGACGTTATTGATGCATAGAAGCCGTTATGCAAGCTTGGCATTCGGCAAAGAGATTTATGGCTACAGTCAGGCGCCCGACGATTCCATGTTGCTGGAATTGAACGATAGCTCTCAAACGCCCGAATATATCGGGCGCATTGAATACGGTTTGTTATTGGGGCCTTTTTTTCGGACGGCAGGAATCGCGATCGTTAATGCGCTATTGGTGAGCTTGGCGATTTCGATAGTCGCGATTTTGTTGACGGTCAGGATGACGAGGAAAATTACTTTGCCCGCCCGGCGTTTGGCCGATGCGGCGATCGATATTTCCAACGGGCACTTCGATCAGCAGTTAAAAATCAAGGGCGGCAGGGAAATTAATGAGTTGACCGAAGCGTTCAATAAGATGCTCAGAAGATTGAGCATTTACCGTTCCCGCATCATGGCTCAGCGTGAAGATTTGCGTGAAAAGGTTCGGCAGCGCACCAAAGATTTGGAAGTCGCTACCGATAAAGCCGTCATGCTGGCCGAAGAAGCGCAAGCCGCAAATCGGGCTAAATCGCAATTTTTGGCCAACATGAGCCATGAAATCAGGACGCCGATGAATGCGATCATCGGCTTTAGCGAATTATTGCTGAAAGAAAGCTTGAATAAACAAGAGCGGCATTATGTGCAATTGATCGCCAATTCATCGCAGTCGTTATTATCGTTAATCAACGATATTCTGGATTTTTCAAAGATCGAAGCCGGTAAATTTGATTTACATTCGGATAATTTCGATCTTTATGTCACCTTGAATCAAATCGCCGATTTATTTTCGGCGCAAGCGGCGGCTAAAAATGTCGATTTGTGTTTCGACGTGATGCCGGGATTATCGACATGGGTCTGCGGCGATCAGGCGCATTTGCATCAAGTTTTGGTGAATTTGGTCGGTAACGCACTTAAATTCACGCATCGAGGCCAAGTGATTATTAGGGTGCGGGTGCTGGATGAAAATGCTTTGTCGGTTCGCTATCGCATCGAAATCCAAGATACCGGTATCGGCATCGAGCCGGACAAGCTCAAATTCATTTTCGAGCCCTTCACTCAGGCCGATGAGTCGTCGAGCCGCTTATACGGCGGTTCCGGACTAGGTTTGAGTATTACTCGGCAATTGGTCGAATTAATGGGAGGCTCTATCGATTGCAGCAGCGAACCGGGTGTGGGATCGCAATTTACCGTGGAGTTGTCGCTGGAGAAGCCGGCGCCGATGCACAGTGAGCCTGCGATGTCTTTGCAAGGTTGCAAGGTTTTAATTGCGGCTCAGCCGGGTGCACAGGTTGATATTATGGCGAGACAGATACAGGCATGGTCGGGGGGCGCGGTAACTTCGGCAACAACGTATGAGGCATTAGCGAAGATGCGCGAGGCTGCCGATAACGCGGAGGCGTTCGATACGATTGTGATTGATGATTGTTTGTCGGGACTCGGCGCCTTGTTGACGGAAATCGGCAAGACGTCAGGATTAACCGGGTTACGGACAGTGCTGTGGGGTAATGCGGAGTTGTCCGAACAGGCGGATGCCTATTTGAATCAACCCTATCATCTACTCGATTTGCAAAAATGCATCAAGCCTTCCGTTCTTGCCACGGATAATTGTCCCGGGGCTGGTGAGAATTCTTCTCGATGCGATTTAGTTAAACTTCCGGAAGCGGCTATTTTAGTGGTTGAAGATAACCTTGTTAATCAAGAGCTCGCGAAGGCCATTCTTGCAGGCCTCGAATGCCGCACGACTCTTTGCGCCGATGGTGCCGAAGCCGTCGAGCAATTTACCGAGCATGATTTCGATTTGATCTTGATGGATTGCCAGATGCCGGTCATGGATGGTTATACGGCCACCGAAAAAATTCGTGCGCTCGAATGCGAACAGCAGCGAATTAAAACGCCCATCATTGCGTTGACGGCTGCAACAATTTCCGGCGATCGGGAGCGTTGCGCGACAGTTGGTATGGACGATTTTTTGAGTAAGCCTTTTATCGTCGAAGACTTAATCGATAAGCTGAAGCATTGGTTGCCGCATAAAGTTCAAAGCGTTTCAATAAGATCAATTGAAAGTTCCGATCATTCGGTGTTGGATATGGATGCACTCGCCAGAATTCGAGACTTAGATCCCGGTGGTTCGACCGCTATTTTAGCGAAAATCATAACGATTTATTTAGAGACATCGCCGGAACAAATTCGAACAATCAAGCAGGCTTACGCGCAAGAGAATAGGGATGTCGTGAGAAAAGCCGCGCACAGCTTAAAATCGTCTAGCGCCAATCTCGGTGCCGATACCTTATCCGCAGTTTGTAAACGTTTAGAGATCCAGGCGATCGATGCACAGTGGCAAGATCTATCGGATTTAATAACCACTATTGAAAATGAATTCGATTGCGTCGCCGATGCCTTGCGCGCGCAACTCGATTCTTTATCGTGAACGCTACTATGTCGCCAACAGACCGAACAGCCGAACAACCGCTTTTGTTAATCATCGATGACGATCCCGCGATTCGGATCTTGGTTAGCGAGGCATTGGCACCCCATGGGTTTACCGTTGAATCGGCGGAAAGCGGAGAGCGCGGCCTGGTTGTTTATGAGCAAGTTCATCCCGATATTATTTTGCTCGATATCAATATGCCCGGAATCGACGGCATCGAAGTTTGCCGGATAATCAGAGCATTACCCCAAGGGCAGCATGTCCCGATTCTGATCTTGACGGGCTCCGACGACACTCGGTCGATTGAAGAGGCATATCAGGCTGGAGCCAGCGATTTTATTACGAAACCGATCAATTGGCCGGTGCTGATCCACCATGTTCGTTATATGTTGCGCGCCGCACAAGCGCTTAGCGATCAATATAACGACATTCGCTTGCAGGCCTTGTTGTCATCGTTGATGGCATTGAAGTGCGGAACGTTCGATTCGCTCGAAGAAATGGCAAGGCAAACCCTAAATTTGATTGCGCCGGAGCCTTTAGTTCAGTCGTTCAGCCGTTCCTGTGCGCTTTATCTAATGAATGATGAAGGATTGAAGTTCGTTGGTCAAACCGATCCCGGATTAACGCATTATCCTGAGCGAATCGAGGGGTTGTCGACGCAATCATTAGTTGCCGGTAACGGCTTTCCGCCGTGGCAAGCATTGTCATTGATCGAAGCGGACCGGTTATTGGGCGTTTTACTCTATACGCCGGCGACTGATAATGGCGCCGGAGCCCGTATTTTTAAAAGTATTGCGGAAAAATTGACTCACTTGTTGGTACGCATACGGTCGGAGTTGGAAGTTCGGCTAACCGCCTCCGTATTCGCGAATACGTTGGACGGTATTGCAATTACCGATGCTCGTGGCGTGCTGTTGCGAGTCAATAGCGCTTTTGAAGCGATTACCGGATATGCGGCGAAGGATGTGCTTGGCAAAAATATCGGCATTCTTAAATCCGGAAAGCAAGATAAGCTGTTTTATCGCTCGTTATGGAATGGCTTGCAAAAAACCGGGAAGTGGCAAGGCGAGATATGGAATCGGCGTAAAAATGGTGAGATTTATCCGGAGTGGTTGAGTATCACCGCTATTGCCGATGCTCAAGGGAACGTCGCCCAATACATTGCTGTATTTGCCGATATTTCCAACCAAAAGGCACAGGAACAAGAAATCCGCAAGTTAGCCTATTTTGACGATTTGACGGGGCTCGCAAATAGAACCTTATTGAGCGATCGACTGCGGATAGCCTTGGCTCAGTCCGAACGAACGGATGACAGCGTGGCATTATTGTTCATCGATTTGGATCGCTTTAAAAATATCAACGATACATTGGGGCATTCGGTCGGCGATCAGTTATTGATGACGATTGCCGAAAGGCTAAAAGACATGTTCAGAGAAGCCGATACCGTGGCCAGACAAGGCGGCGATGAATTTATTGTTTTGTTGACCAACTTGGGAGGTGATAAGTCCGTTGCCGAACTGCATACGGCCCAGGTAGCAGAGCAGGTGCGTAAGGTATTGGCGTTCCCAATCCATTTGGCGCATCATGAATTGACGGTGACGGGAAGTATCGGTATCGCGTTTTATCCGCACGATGCCGCAACCGGTAACGACCTAATCAAGCATGCCGATACCGCGATGTATGTCGCGAAGGAAAAAGGCCGTAATCGCTTTAAATTATTTCACCCCAGTATGGCGGAAAGAGAGCGGCAACGCTTTACATTGGAAACGCTGTTGAAGAAAGCGATCGAAAACGCCGAGTTCGAGCTTCATTATCAACCGCAAGTCGACATCAGTCTGAAATCGGTCATCGGCGCCGAGTGTTTGATTCGTTGGAACAACGACCAATTAGGATGGGTTTCACCGATGGATTTTATCCCATTGGCAGAGGAAACCGGGTTGATACATGATATTGGTGATTGGGTGTTGGCGACAGCCTGCGAGCGGCTCAGGCACTGGGAGGAAACTCAGGCGCCTTTCAATAAAACCTGCAGCTATTTGGCTGTGAATGTTTCGCCGCGTCAATTTGCTAAAAAAGACTTCGCGCAACGTTTACGGCATATTATTTTGTCTAGTGGGCTTCAGGATTTGTCGATGTTGGAATTGGAATTAACCGAGGGATGCTTGATGCACCATTCTTACGAATCGATCAAAACGCTGGCCCAGTTGCGGAATATCGGGGTTCGAATATCAATCGATGATTTCGGTACCGGTTATTCCAATTTGAGCTATCTCAGAAACTTCCCATTGGATACGCTGAAGGTTGACCAGTCTTTTGTCCGGGACTGTATTGCCGATAGTAAAAGCCGAGCGATTGTTAAAGCCATTATTTCGATGGCCGATGGTCTTGGGTTAAGTACCATCGCGGAAGGTGTTGAAAACCATGAACAGCTAACATTTTTACAAAATCTGGGGTGTCGGGTTTTTCAAGGCTATTTGTTTTCAAAGCCAGTGGCGATCGATGAATTTGAAGCTTTTTTGAACGAGTCAATTTCGGTATTGGCGAATGAGTAGTCAGGTTTTTACCGTGATCGCCGCGGCTATCTTTTAAAGCGAAAGTGCTTGGTTAGGGGCAAGGATATTGCCCCGGTTAGGGTTTAGAATTACAGAAAGAAAAATGCTTGTTTGTTGACTGCCACGAGCGCAATATAAATAAAGCACAGTAAGGCGCCCGCAAATGCCAGCCAGCGTTGATTGCCTTGACTGCGCATCGCCACGATACCTAGGCCGATATAACCAAGCAATGCCACGATTTTGGCAAGGATCCAGCCGAAATCGGCCGAAAGCCAGCCGCCGATAAAAACCAATGAAATTCCGCTAATTAGCAGCACCGTATCGATGACATGCGGGGCAATTTTTAACCATTTTTGCGACAGTAATGCAGAGTGGGTTTCCGACAAGAATATGCGCCCGGTAAAGCTGATGATGGAGAGCGCGACAAAAAGCATGTGGATATGTTTGATCATAGTGATTTTAATTTTCTAGAAAAGGTGATGGCCAAATAGGATGAATGTTCTGCGTATTACTTGAAATCAGGGCATTGTGCACGGAAAGCATGGTAGACACAAAACTAATGACTCTCTAGAGGTGCGGTTTGACTTCTCCTCATTCATTGATCAACAACCAATGTGTTATTTCGTCGAATAATTGTGTTTATTAGCTATACCTTTCGCACTTGAAATTTCGGCATTGCCTAAGGAGGCGCCGGGGTGTCCGACGAAGGCTTTGCCAGCATGGAGCTGGCATAGAGCCTACATGGACGTATTCACGGCGTCCTTTGATGGCACCCCGGTGCCGAATTTTGATCTACGATGGGTATATTTTAGTGGACCCAATGCTTATTCTAGGGTTAGCCGTTGTTTTTTGGCGCCGGTTTACCTGTTTATAACCGCGCGTTAATTTATAACATGCTATGCATTAACGCGCTACTCTCAAGAAAACAGCAGCAATTCCTAGTTTGAGCAGTTTCGCCGATTTTAGGGTATGGGGTATGCCTGTCGAGGAACGCCGTAAACCCATCCATGGGGGCTTGGCGGCAGCTAAGCGCCAAGGATGGTGTGAATGCAGATTTTGCATTACGCCAAGGATGGCGTGTAGTAGGGCAATGCAGGAGCAATTGCCGAGGAGCAAAAATCGACCGAACACCCCGGTACCTCCATACGCTAATGCCGAAATTTGAAGTGAGGTAAGTGTACAGTCATGTTTACCAATTCAAGCCCAGGAGTAAAAATAATACGATAATGGCCGGTGCGACGATATTCGGTAGCCGGCCTTCGTTCCATGGGAAGGTTTGGTTTTCGCCCATCAGATCTTTGATACGGTCATGGACTTGATCCTGCATGTGATAACGTGGGGTCATGATTTTTCTCCGGTTAAGTGGCGGGATGGGTTTTTGTGCCGATAACTGCGCATTTGCCCGATCAATACGCCTTGAATTTCAACTTGATGAGGTTTATAGCGCATTGGTTTTAAACCCGGATTCGCCGAAATCAGTACCGTTTCATGCGGGTACTGTTCGATGATTTTGAGCGTGACTTCCATCTTGTCGATCAATGCTACGACGATTTCGCCGTTAAGGGCGTGGCTGCGTTGTTCGATGACGACCCAGTCGCCGTCGAAAATGCCCTCGTCGATCATCGATTCGCCTTTAACCTGTAAGATATAGCAAGGCTTTTCGGATTTTAGTTGATCTGGGACGTGCATGTAGTTGATATTTTCAATGGCTTCGATCGGTTTGCCGGCGGCGATTGCGCCGACTAACGGTAGCGTATTGCGTTGATCGTTAGCCGAAGGTTCTTTCAGTGCCAAGGCGTGGGCTGTTAAACGGATGCCTCGTTGTTTACGGTTAGGAGCTTCAACTAGGCCGGCACTAATGAGTCCTTGAATATGTTTGTGCAGCGAGCCTCTCGATTTTAGTCCGATAGCGGCGCATAATTCGTCGAGTGTCGGTGGATGTGTAAAGTCTTGTTGATCGAGTAAAAAATCAAACACTTCTTGTTGTTTACGGGTTAAGTTGAAAGGATGCATAGTTTGTTCTCTATCTGTTTTGAAAAATAGTATACAAAGAACAAATAGAAAACAATATCTATTTTTATTATGTTTTTCGAATGGCTATGACGACAGAAAAAAAATTATCGGAATGGCATGAGCCGATGCGGCAGTGGCGGCGGCATTTGCATCAATTTCCTGAAACCGCATTCGAGGAAAACGAAACGGCGCGTTTTATTGCCGCAAGATTAAGGGAGTTCGGGCTTGATGTGCATGAAGGATTGGGGGAAACCGGTGTTGTGGCGAGTTTGGAAGCTGGCACGAGCTCTCGAAAAATTGCGCTAAGAGCGGACATGGATGCGTTGTTTATTCAAGAGCAAAATACGTTTGCGCATCGTTCGAAGCATGATGGAAAAATGCATGCATGCGGGCACGATGGTCATAGTGCGATGCTACTCGGTGCGGCAGGATATTTAAGTCGGCATCCTCAATTCGATGGAACCGTATATTTTATTTTTCAACCGGCCGAAGAAGGCAGGGCCGGTGCGAAACGGATGATCGATGACGGTTTGTTTAAGTTGTTTCCAGTCGATTTCGTGTTCGGTATGCATAATTATCACGATATTCCGGAAGGACAATTTGCCGTCAAATCCGGCCCGATGATGGCTTCGTTCGATTGTTTCGAGATTGTTGTCACAGGGCGTGCCACACATGCCGCAATGCCGCATTTAGGCAACGATGCTATTGTCGCCGCGGCGCAAGTGATCGGTGCTTTACAAACCATTGTTAGCCGTACGGTCGACCCGCTCAATTCGGCGGTAGTCAGCATTACGCAGATTCATGGGGGTGATACTTGGAATGCCTTACCCGAGTCGGTCGTGTTGCGCGGTACGTTTCGATGCTTTACACCAGCGGTGCAGGAATTGATTGTCGATAAGATTAGAAAGACGGTCGAAGGAATTTGTGCGGGATTGGGCGTTAGCGGGTCGATTGCGTTCAATCCCGAGAATCCGGGGTATCCGGTGTTGGTCAACGCGCCGAATGCGACCGAATTGGCATTGCTGGCGGCAGCAAAGGTAGCGGGAAGCGAAGGAGTCGATTTGTGCCCGGTACCGAGCATGGGCTCGGAGGACTTTGCTTTTATGCTGCAGCAGGTGCCTGGGTGTTATGTATGGATCGGTAATGGCCCCTCGGAAGGCAGTTGTTTATTGCATAATCCGCATTACGATTTTAACGATGCAATTTTACCGATGGGAGCCGCCTATTGGGTTAGCTTGGTGGAAACGGTTTTGCCGGCGGAAGTTTAACGGGACGATTAGTTTTTGTCTTCATTCGGCAGGGTTAACAAGTGACTCATTTTTTCGACTTTGGTGGTCAAGTAAGCGCGGTTGTCGTTATGGAAAACCGATTCGATCGGGATGCGATCCTCGACTTTGATGCCGAGTTGAGTCAATGCATCGATTTTTCTCGGGTTATTGGTAATCAATTGGATCGAATCGACGCCTAAGTCTTGTAGCATTAACGCGGCGAAAGTATAGTCGCGCTCGTCGTCCAAATGACCTAAATGAATGTTGGCATCGACCGTATCCATGCCTTGGTCTTGTAAGTTATAAGCCTGCAGTTTTTTCAATAACCCGATACCGCGCCCCTCTTGGCGTAAATAAATCAACACGCCTTGCCCCGCGTTGCTGATAATCTGCAGTGCCTTGTCGAGCTGTTCGCCGCAGTCGCAACGTCGCGAACCGAGAACGTCGCCGGTAAAGCATTCGGAATGGATGCGAACCGGAATTCGGCTTTGGTTTGCGATTGAGCCCTTTACGAAGGCTACATGCTCCTTAGTGTCGATGTTGTTGCTGTAGTAATGTAGAACAAATTCGCCGTAACGGGTTGGAATGCGGGTTTGAACAAGATTTTTTATCTGAGGCTTCACGTCGTTTAATCGAAATAATGTAATGGGCTGTATTTTAACAGCAATTCCCAGTTTGAGCAGTTTCGCCGATTTTAGGGTGTGGGGTATGCCTGTCGAGGAACGCCGTAAACCCATCCATGGGGGCTTGGCGGCAGCTCCCTGCTGCCGACATCCTCGCCAAGCATACCCCACACCCTTTTTGATCTCCAAATTGGGAATTGCGGGTATTTTAACTAATTCGTCCAGTTCGTAGCGAAAAACTTTAGAATTTTTCAGCAATTCTCGGTTTATGCATTTTCGGCGGTTTAGGGTGTTTGTGATGATTATGATATTCTTTTATTGAAGTCGGACTTTGCGCGGATGTGGCGGCAAGTTTAGATATACTCATCGTAGATCAAAATTCGGCACCGGGGCCCGTCAAAGGACGCCGTGAATACATCCATGCTGGCAAAGCCTTTGCCGAGCACCCCGGCGGCGCTTTAGGGACTGCCAAAATTTGAAGTGCGAAAGGTTTATAAGAGCTGCTTGGCTTGAAGAGACGGGTTATGAAAGAAGCAAAATATTTTTTAGGGCAGATCGTTCATCATAAATTGTTTAATTACCGTGGGGTTATCTACGATGTCGATTTCGAGTTTCGCGGCGGCGAAGAATGGTACGAAAAAGTCGCGCGCAGTCGACCCGCAAAGAATCAACCTTGGTATCATGTCTTGGTCGATAATGCCAGTCACCAAACCTATGTCGCGGAATGCAATTTGATGGTCAGTCAGAACAAGCAGCGCATTCATAATCCGATGGTAGATTACTATTTTGACGATTTTGACAACGGGGTTTATTCGTTGCATGTCATGAAGAACTGATCGGGCAAACGAGAGTTGTTCGTCGATCGAGTTTATTTTCGCGCTTGTATTAGTTTAATAATGTCGCCGCTGCTTGAGTCGACATGAATCGAACTGAAGCCGGAGGCTTGTACGTTTTTGATCGTTTGCCGATTGATGTTTGCGCCGAGCAATGAAACCGTCAACGGGTTCAATAGATTCATCAAGCGAGCAAGCAAAGGTCTTGAGCTTAAAACGTGTTCGAGCAGCACGATTTGTCCGCCCGGTTTTAAGACTCGATGCAATTCTTTGAGCCCTTTTCTGGGCGAGGGTACCGAGCAAAATACGAAAGAGGCAATCACGGTATCGAAACAATTGTCGGCAAATTCAAGCGATTCGACATCCATTACATGAAGATCGACATCGATCTGTTTTCGGTTTTTTTTGTGTCTTGCGATATCTAGCATTTTGCCGCTGAAGTCGATTGCGGTTATCCGAGCGCCATGCGGATAATAATCGAAGTTTTTACCGGTGCCGACGCCAATTTCAAGAATATGCTCGCCTTCGGCTTTGGCCCATAAGCGTTTGCGCCATTTTTTGAAAAATAAGCCTTCCATGACGGCTTCAAGGCTGTCGAAATAAGGCGCTAGTCGGTCATAGCGTTTTTTGATCGAGAGGCTGTCCGGTTTCATATCATCTCCTTGTCATCGCGCATTAAAGAACTCGAATTGGTTGATCCTAATTAAAGCATTTCACCATGAAGGTGATGAAGAATAGCTTCTTACCCGTTTGTGTAAAACTTTCGTTCACCCGAAAAATTAGTGGGGTGCTAAAGCAACCTATTGAATTTAACTAATATACTGCATGTGCTTTATGGTTAAACTACCGACTTTACTGTGAAAGTTCGTAGATTCGGACTCCTTATCTAATTTTTCGATATACAAAACTCCGTTCTGGCAATGCCGGTTCCTGAGAGGGTGCGGTTGCTCGACCGACAGGCGTCGGCGGCAAGGCAGATTTTTGCTCCTCGGCAATTGCTCCTGCATTGCCCTAATACACGCCATCCATGGCGTAATGCAAAATCTGCATTCATGCCATCCCTGGCAATCTGACAGCCGCCGTCGAGCCTACATGGACGTATTTACGGCGTACTGTCGGGCGAGTGATCGCACCCTCCACCAACGCCACGCGCTTTCATTTGCCGGGCCTTCATGAACGTTAGGTTTATAGTACACACGCATCAAGTTTCAGCTTTTTATCTCCCTCATCCTAACCTTCTCCCAAAGGGAGAAGGTATTGACGTGCCGAAATTTGATCTACGATGAACGATGGGCTTAATCCGCGTGTTTATAAAGTCTTGAACACTTTTGCCGCGATATCCAGCGTTTCATCGATGATCTCGTCACTATGCGCGGCTGAAACGAAACCGGCTTCGAAGGCCGACGGAGCCAGATAAACACCATTGTCGAGCATTGAGTGGAAAAAGCGTTTGAAACGGTCTTGATCGCATTGAGCGACTTGTGCAAACGAAGTGATTTGCTTGTCTTCGCTGAAAAACAAGCCGAACATGCCTCCGACGACATTGCTTGAAAGGGGTATTCCTGCTTGGCTGGCGCGGTCTTTCATGCCATTGACGAAACGGGTCGTTTTCTCGGTTAAAATTTCGTAGAAGTCCGGTTTCGCAATCAGCTCGAGTGTTTTCAGTCCCGCGGCCATGGCGACCGGGTTGCCCGAGAGTGTACCGGCTTGGTAAACCGGACCGATCGGTGCGAGATATTCCATGACTTGTCGTTTGCCGCCAAAAGCGCCGACCGGCATGCCACCGCCGATGACTTTACCGAGCGTGGTCAGGTCGGGCGTGATGTTGTAAACCCCTTGTGCGCCATGCAATCCTACACGGAATCCGGTCATTACTTCATCGAAAATCAATAGCGCGCCGGATTCGTCGCAGACTTGGCGTAGCGTTTCGAGAAAACCGGAAACCGGCGGGATGCAATTCATATTGCCGGCGACCGGTTCGACGATGATGCAAGCGATGCTGTCGCCGATTTTTTTGAATAACTCGACGACAGATTCGTTATCGTTGTAGGTTAACGTGATCGTATTTTCCGCCAGGGCCGCAGGAACGCCCGGCGAACTCGGTACTCCGAATGTTAGTGCTCCCGAGCCGGCCTTGACCAAGAGCGAGTCGGAATGGCCGTGATAACAACCTTCGAATTTAACGATTTTGTCGCGTCCGGTGAAGCCGCGGGCTAAGCGAATCGCGCTCATTGTCGCTTCGGTGCCGGAGCTAACCATTCTAACCAACTCGATCGACGGCATCAGTTCGCAAACGGCTTGAGCAATGCGGGTTTCAATTTCGGTCGGCGCACCGAAGCTAAGACCTTTTTGGGCGGTTTCAGTGACGGCAGCGATCACTTCAGGATGGGCGTGTCCTAGAATCAGTGGTCCCCAGGAGCCGACATAATCGATGTAACGCTTGTTTTCGCTATCGAAAATATAAGGGCCGGAAGCATGGTCGATGAAAACCGGTGTGCCGCCGACGCCGCCGAATGATCTAACCGGCGAATTGACGCCGCCGGGAATGACTTGTTTTGCTGCGGAGAATAGATCGTTTGAATGGGTCATGATTTTTTTTGAATTAGAGCGGGTCAAAGTATAACCATCGTAGATGAAAATTCGGCCTTGGGGTACCCGTCAAAGGACGCCGTAAATACTTCCATGTAGGCTCTATGCCAGCTCCATGCTGGCAAAGCCTTTACCTAGCACCCCAAGGCCTCCTCCGACAATGCCGAAATTTGAAGTGCGAAATATATACTTGTAAAGGACTGATGGTTTCGACTCCTATTGTACTAGGGTATACAAAGACATGAAATCATCATATTATTGTTTCGTTTGGCCTTAAGTATCTAAACTTTAAAACTATTATCAAAACAATGCATTATATAAAAAATATTAGTCTAGTGTGGGGCGTCTTGTTGACGGGCTTTTTTTTGATCGCCGGATGCTCGGACGATAAGTCTTCTTCGAGGCCTTCGGAGCCCGTCAAAACCAAAGCTCATGTCAAGTTTGATCACGCGCATGGGAGCGAAGTCAGCGATTTGGTCAAGCATCAATTCGAACACCAATTTGCCGATCAATGTGTGGAAAGGGAAGTTAAGAATTCAGTCAATAAAGAACTCGACAGAAAACGTTTTGCCGAACCTTGCATGTGTATCGCGACTTATCTGCTCAAGGATTTGACGGCTAAGGAAGCCGAGCTATTCGTCAAAGAAAATAAAAATACGCAGTCTCTTAGGATTAAATTCGAAAGCGCCGCATACCATTGTCTGCAAAAAAAAGCCCAACCGAAAAGTCCTAATCTATTCGGTAAGCGCTAACTAGTTCTAGCGCTTACGTTTAAAATTCGGCGCTTGGCGGTGAAGGTTCATGCAACATCCGCCGGCGCTGAATTCTGATTTAAAGCAAGTTAAAAACCTCAGGCAAAAAAAACTCGTTTACCAGTAGCGGTTTTTGGCGGATGGCGTATACGGTTCTTCTTGCCCAAAGCGGTTGTTCGATATGGGCTTCGTTGACGGCAAAGGGCGTCCAAAGCGGGGGGGCGATAAGCGCGAAATCCATTTCCAGTCTGGCTAACTTAGGATAAGAAAAAATCACTTCTCCCAATGGTTTAGTGCCAAGGTGGGCTAGGTTCCGCCGAGCGGCTTTGATTGTTTTTTCTGGAATCAGCGTACGAGCTAAGACTAGCGGCCTGCCGTCGGCATGTAATAACACCTCGCGGGTTAAGGTGTAACGTCCCGGATTGAGATTGAGCCGTTCGCGCTCGCTCAAAAAAGGCAGGCGCCGGCAATTGAGTAGTATTTTTACTTTGACGGCATCGCCGTAGTAGCTGCGCAATCGTTGCGTGATCGATCCGGGCTCGTAGATCCAGGATTGCGCTGACAGCGGAATCGTATGGTGCTCTCCGGGGCGACTGACGATCCAGTTCGGTTCTTGTGTTAATAAAAGGCTTTTAATCGGCAAGCGTATCATACCTCGGCATAATTGACGGTTTCTCCGAGCCAGCGTTTGATTAACGGTTGAACGGCATCGGGGGAATGGTGTAGCAGCGATTCGGCAATCGTTGGGATATTATCCAGTAGATCCGTGTCTCGATCCAAATCGGCGATTTTAAATTGCATTTGCCCGGTTTGCCGGGTGCCCATGACTTCGCCCGGTCCGCGTAGTTCCAGGTCTTTTTCGGCAATCATAAAGCCGTCGTTTGTGTCTCTTAGAATACCGAGCCGATGTCTCGCCGTGTCGGAGAGAGGGGATTGATAGAGTAGCAAACAATAACTATCGTCTTTGCCCCGGCCGACCCGTCCTCGTAGCTGGTGAAGTTGAGATAGGCCCAAGCGTTCCGGATTTTCGATGATCATGAGTCCGGCGTTAGGAACATCCACGCCAACTTCGATGACGGTGGTCGCGACTAAAAGATCGATTCGGTGGCTCTTAAAGTCTTGCATCACGGCATCCTTGTCGGCGGCTTTCATGCGTCCGTGTACTAGTCCAATGCGAATGTCCGGTAATACTTGGGTGAGTAGTTCAGCGGTTTTTTCGGCGGCTTCGCATTGTAAGGCCTCGGATTCTTCGATCAAGGTGCAGACCCAGTAGGCTTGCCGTTTGTGAGCGACCCAGTGGCCGATACGGGCGATGACCTCTTCGCGGCGTTCGGAGGGGATGACGCTGGTGACGATGGGCTTTCTGCCGGGCGGTAATTCGTCGATGATCGAGATATCGAGGTCCGAGTATTGTAGCATAGCCAAGGTTCGCGGGATCGGCGTGGCGGTCATGACCAGCTGATGCGGACGAATGCCGGCGTTACGCCCCTTGTCTCTGAGCGCCATACGTTGATGCACGCCGAAGCGGTGCTGTTCGTCGATGACGATCAGTCCCAGCTTTTTAAAGGTGACGGATTCTTGAAACAGTGCGTGTGTGCCTATCACGATGCCGGCAGAGCCATCTTCGAGCGTTTCGAGCGTGGTCTTTCGGGTATTGCCTTTGATTTGCCCGGTCAAGAAGATGATTTGAGTCTGAAATCGCTCGAACCAGGCGCTAAAATTTCGAAAATGTTGTTCGGCCAACAATTCGGTCGGTGCCATGACCGCGACTTGATATCCCGCTGCCAACGCGAGTAAGGCGGCGTATGCCGAAACGACGGTTTTACCGGAGCCGACATCGCCTTGTACCAGGCGTAACATGGGTTGTTGTCGACTACAATCGGCTTCGATTTCAGTGATGACGCGTTGTTGCGCACCGGTCAATTGGAATGGCAGCGATTTCAGAAAATGCCGCCGGGTCGTCTCGTCAATAGAAAAAGGAGGAGCGAGTTGTTCGCGGGCTTGTTCACGGACGACTCTCAAGCTGAGGTGATGACTGAGAAGTTCTTCAAAGGCTAAGCGTTTTCGCGCCGGATTATCGTTTTGGAGTAATGTCTCGGCGGTCGTCTGTTCGCTTGGGGCATGCAGGAAGTTGATTGCCTCGATCAGCGTAGGATAATTGAAACGCTGTAAAAGCGATTCCGGTAACCAATCGGTCAAGTTTTTAAGGTGCAGGTTTAGCGCTTGTTTGATTGCTTTCCTAAGTAAGGATTGGCTTAAACCTTCGGTCAGCGGATAAACCGGCCTCAAGGTGTCTTCGGTGACGGATTGTTTCGGGTTGCTAAGGATTTTATAGTCGGGATGGATCATTTCCAAGCCCGCATAGCCGTGCCGGACTTCCGCGAAACAACTGATGCAGGTTCCCGGGCTCAACTGTGTCAGTTGTGCGGCGCTAAAATGAAAAAAACGCAGATTAATGAAGCCTGTACCGTCGCCGATTCGGCAAATCAGACTTTTACGGCCGCGCAGCAGCGTGTCGGTTAATTCAATCTTGCCTTTGATCAAGGCGGTCACCCCCGGTTTTAGGGCGCCAATTGCTTGGATTCGAGTTCTATCCTCATAGCGGTGGGGGAGGTGGAAGATAAGATCCTGACAGGTTCGGATGCCCAGCTTTTCTAGCTTGCTTGCCGTTTGCTTGCCGATGCCGCCCAATGAAGCGACCGATTGATCAAGCGGATCGGTACGGTCCATCGTAGAGTGTCGGTTTTATGCCGGATAGAGTTCGTTACGTAAATGCATGACCGCGTCAATTTCTACGCCAACACCTTTCGGTAATGCAGCGACTCCGATCGCGGCACGGGCCGGGTAGGGTTCGCTGATGAATTCGCCCATGACTTCGTTGACAATTGGGAAATTGGAGAGGTCGGTTAAATAAACATTCAATTTGACGATATCCGTTAAATCGCCGCCAGCCGCTAATGCGACCGCTTTCAAGTTATGGAACACTTGGGTGATTTGGTTACGAATGTCTTCCGAGACAACGTCCATGGTTTTAGGGTTCAAGGGGATTTGACCGGATAAGTAAACGGTATTGTCGACCTTAACGGCCTGTGAATAAGTGCCGATGGCTTGTGGCGCGTCCTGGGTATGGATGATTTTTTTGTTCATGAGTAGGATTTTAGTTTGAGTTTTTATCTAGGCCTTGACTCGCGTAATCTTTAGAACGATCGTCAATTTTTTCAGGCGCCTCATAATATTGGCTAAATGAACTCGATCTTTAACGGTGAGTGTGATCAAATCGACCGAGACTCGGTCGTCCTGATCGACTACCGTGACGTTTTCGATATTCGAATCCATTTCTGAAATGGTTGCAGCGATAGTCGCGAGCGTTCCTCGTTGATTGAGTATCTCGATGCGAATTTCAGCCGGAAATTCTCCACTGGTATCCTTGCTCCATTCGACATCCAGCCAACCGGTTTGTTTTTTTCTTGAATCGCTGCTGTTTCTGCATTCATGATGATGAACGACGATGCCGCGTCCGGGGTTGAAAAAACCGACGATCGAATCGCCCGGTATCGGGCGACAACATTTGGCCAGTGTGACGACCATGCCTTCTGTGCCTTTGATAATTAGCGGGCTGTTGACGCCTTGTTCGTTATCGTCGAGTCTAACCGCCGACGAGATGTCGTCTTGACTCAAGCGTTTGGCGACCAAAAACGGCATTTTATTACCGAGTCCAATGTCTTCGAGTAAGGCGTCCATCGAGTTGACCGACAACACCTCCAAAAGTTTGTTCACGCGTTCCGATGGAATGGTGTCCAATTGTAAGTTCATGCCTTGTAATTCCTTTTCCAGGAGGCGGCGTCCGAGGTTGATCGCTTCTTGTTGTTTAAAGTTCTTCAGATAGGCGCGGATGCTGCTGCGAGCCTTCGCGGTGACGACATAGTTTAACCAGAGCGGATTGGGGCGAGCCCAAGATGTGGTGATGACTTCGACGGTTAAGCCGTTTTCGAGTTGCGTTTGCAACGGCACCAGTTGTTTATCGACCCGAGCCGAGACGCAGGAATTGCCGATATCGGTATGTACCGCATAAGCGAAGTCGACGATCGTTGCTCCGCGTGGCAATTTGATAATACCGCCTTGAGGCGTGAATACGAAGACTTCTTGGGGGTAAAGATCGATTTTGAGATTGTCGATAAACTCCATGGAGTTACCGGCCGACTTGTGAATCTCCAGTAATTCGCGCAGCCATTCATTAGCTCGGGCTTGGGCATGCTCGGTTTTTTCGCTATCCGCTTTATCGCTATCGGATTTATAAAGCCAATGCGCGGCAATGCCCGATTCCGACATTCGGTGCATTTCATGAGTTCTGATTTGAATTTCAATAGGGACGCCGTAAGGGCCGATCAATATGGTATGCAGAGACTGGTAGCCATTGGCCTTGGATAGTGCGATATAATCCTTGAATCGTCCGGGGACCGGATTATACAGATTATGTACGATGCCCAGTGCGCGATAGCAGGTGTCGGGCTGATCGCAAAGAATTCTAAAGGCATAAACGTCGAACACGTCGGCAAAGGATATTTTTTTGTTCAGCATTTTTTGATAAATGCTATAAAGATTCTTTTCACGCCCTTCGACTTCGCATTCCAAGCCGGCTTCGCGTAGGCGGTTTTTAATCGAATTCTGGATGATTTCGACGATTTCTCTTCGATTCCCTCGAGCTTTTTTGACGGCATTTTTTAAGACCGCATGTCGACCGGGGTATAAGGCTTTAAATCCGAGGGATTCCAGTTGATGGCGGATATGATTCATGCCCAGCCGGTTAGCGATGGGGGCATAAATATCGAGTGTTTCGCGCGCGATGCGGCGTTTTTTTTCGGGTGGCATCGAGCCTAAGGTTTGCATGTTATGCAGACGGTCGGCTAGTTTGACCATGATGACACGCAAATCTTTAGTCATGGCCAAAAACATTTTTCGGACATTTTCCGCTTGAGCTTCAGCGCGCGATTTACTGTCGATTTTGCTCAGCTTTGTAACGCCGTCTACCAGTTCGGCCACTTCCATGCTAAACAAGCGGCCGAGGTCTTCCTTGCTGACGTGCGTGTCTTCGATGACATCATGCAGTAGCGCTGCCATGATACCTTTCGCATCCATGCGCATTTCCGCCAGGCTAATGGCCACGGCGATAGGGTGGCAAATGTAAGCTTCTCCGCTCTTTCGGAATTGGCCGGCATGCGCCTCCGCGCCATACTGATAGGCCCTACAGATATCGTTGATTTGGGCTTGATCCATATAGCTTTCCAGAGTCGAGCATAAACGCCGGATCAGTTTATCCTGAGGGCGTTCGAGTTCGAGACTGTCAGCTAGTTGTAACATGGCTTTATTTAGAATGTTAAATCGGCTTCGGTGTCGTCACCGGTACGATGCAGCAGATTGATGTTGTCGGCATTGACATGACCTGCAGCAATTTCGCGTAAAGCAAGTACTGTGTCTTTGTCCTTGCCGCGCGGGACAAATTCTTCCGCATTCTTGCTTAATTGGCGGGCGCGTTTACTTGCTAACAACACCAGTTTAAAACGGTTTTCGACGTGCTCAAGACAGTCTTCGATAGTGACTCTGGCCATAGTGATCCTGTGAAACAATAAATATCGGCCCTTTGGGCCGGATGAAAAGGGCATCCATTATAAAAGGAAACGCTGATTAAATCAGCGTTTCAATAAAAGACTCTAATAACTCTTTTGCAGTTCAAATTACGAACGGTTTGTAACAGTCGCGAGTGCCTGAGGCAATGGTGTTAAGCTTAAGCGGGCGGTAATTCCGAAGATGCGATAAGCTTTTTACCGGGCTCGTTGCCTCGTAGTGTTATCGGATGATACGGATTTTCTCAGGCGCGTTGTTTTAAAACGGCTACGGCCGGTAATTCTTTGCCCTCCAAAAATTCAAGAAAAGCGCCGCCGCCGGTCGAAGCATAGGATACTTTTTCTTCGATGCCATATTTGTCGATTGCCGCTAGCGTATCACCACCGCCGGCAATTGAAAAGCCACTGCTGTCGGCAATGGCTTTGGATAGGGCTTCGGTGCCGCCACCGAATTGATCGAATTCGAAAACCCCGACCGGACCGTTCCACACGATTGTGCCGGCCGATTTTAAAATGTCGGCATAAAGCGCGGCAGTTTCAGGGCCGATATCCATAATCAAATCGTCGTCTTGAACATCGGCGACTTTTTTGACTGTTGCGGCGGCGTTTTCCGAAAACTCTTTTGCGCAAACCACATCGACCGGCACCGGGATTTCAGCTCCGTTACGTTTGGCTTGATCCATCAATCGGTTTGCTTCATCGATTAAATCGGCTTCATAAAGGGATTTTCCTACCGGAAATCCGGCGGCAGCAATAAAGGTATTGGCAATACCGCCACCGACGATGAGTCGGTCGACTTTTTGCGATAGGGATTCGAGTACGGTGAGCTTGGTCGAAACCTTCGAGCCGCCTACGATTGCGACCAGAGGCCGGTCTGGGCTTTCCAATGCTTTGCCTAAGGCGTCCAATTCTTTAGCTAATAAGGGGCCGGCGCAAGCGATCGGTGCAAATTGCGCAACGCTGTGCGTGGACGCTTGGGCTCGATGTGCGGTGCCGAATGCGTCCATTACAAAAATATCGCATAGGGCAGCCATTTTTTTGCCAAGCTCTTCGCTGTTTTTCCCTTCGCCTTTATTGAAGCGTACGTTTTCGCATAAAACCACTTCACCCGGCTGTATTTCGATACCGTCGATCCAGTCTTTTTCTAGGCGTACGGGGCTGCCAAGTAAGCCTTGCAAATGTTCGGCAACCGGTTTCATCGAGGCTTCTTCGCTGTAAACGCCTTCTTCGGGACGGCCTAAGTGCGACATCAGAATGACTGCGGCACCGGCTGATAAGGCGTGTTTAATAGTGGGCAGGCTGGCTTGTATGCGGATGTCGCTAGCCACTTTCCCGTTTTTGATGGGGACATTTAAGTCTTCACGAATCAATACGCGTTTACTTGATAAGTCCAGATCGACCATTTTTTTTATCGACATATGTTTGGCTCCTGATGCTGAGTTGAGATAGGGTTTAAAATGTAGCTAAGGAACGAGCATGAAATAACTTAGACAACTGTTGGAGGGGGTTTGGTGGCTCGATTGACAGGTGTCGGCGGCAGGGATAGCCGCCGTCAAGCCTACATGGACGTATTCACGGCGCCCTGTCAAGCGAGTCACCAAACCGCCACAAAGCCTACTACTTGTATAAGTTACTTTGTGCATATTCCTAATCAAATTTATGCGCTGTAAGCTCGTCAAAGGACGCCGAGGCCTTCGCGCCTAAATTATGGATGATTTCGATTCATAGCTAATGACCTATGGAGTTTAGTTGCAAGGTGAATGCGGATATTGCACGGAGCAAAAATCCACACTGCTCCGAGATGAATATGGCAAATTAGTCGCGTGATCTAAAGTTGTATTATTGTAGCAAAATAGCAGCGCCTATCATTGCCGCGCCGATCAAAATCGTAGTCAATGTGGTATTTTGGTTACGTTCGATTTGTTTGCGTAATAAATGCAATTCGCGGTTTTGTTGATCCATTTGCGCGCGGGCATGACCTGCGTCGTTCAATGCCTTGATAACCAGTGCCGGGATTTCCGGGAATTGCTCTGCGAGTTCGGGAAACTGTTGCAAGGCTTTTTGTATTTTGGCTTTCGGGCCTAGACGTTCGTGAAACCATTTTTCCAGAAATGGTTTCGCGGTTTGCCATAAATCTAGTTCAGGATAAAGTTGGCGGCCGAGTCCTTCAATATTAAGCAGGGTTTTTTGCAGTAGCACCAGTTGTGGTTGAACATGCATGTCGAAGCGCCGGGCGGTTTGAAACAAACGCAGCAATAAGTGTCCGAAAGAGATATCCTTGAGCGGTTTTTCGAAAATCGGTTCGCAAACACTTCGGATTGCCGATTCAAAGTCTTCGACACGCGTCGTTCCGGGAACCCAGCCTGATTCGACATGCATTTGCGCAACGCGGCGGTAATCCCGATTGAAAAAGGCTAGAAAGTTTTCAGCCAAGTAGCGCTGATCGGATTCCGACAGCGTGCCGACGATGCCGAAATCGACAGCGAGATATTTGGCAGGGAGTTCGACGAAAATATTGCCGGGATGCATGTCGGCATGAAAAAAATTATCGCGAAAGACTTGCGTGAAAAAAATTTCGACGCCGCGTTCGGCAAGCAGTTTGAAGTCGGCATTGCCGGCTCGCAATTGTTCGATGTTGCCGACCGGTATGCCTTTGATGCGTTCCATGACCATGACTTTTTGGCGAGTCAACGGCCAATGTACTTCCGGCACATAAATCATTTCCGAGTGTTCGAAATTACGGCGCAGCTTAGCGGCGTTGGCGGCTTCTCTGACTAAGTCGAGTTCATCTAGTGTCGATTTCTCGAATTCCATAACAACTTCCCGAGGCCTTAATCGTCGGGCATCGCTCCAAAAGCGTTCGGCAAAGCGAGCTAATTCGTATAGCAAGCCGACATCGGACCGGATGCGCTGTTCGATGTCGGGTCGTAATACCTTGACGATGACCTGTTCACCGTTATTTAACACGGCAGTATGCACTTGTGCGACCGAGGCCGACGCTAGCGGTTCGTCGTCGAATTCGGCGAAAGCCTCGCTGATCGGTATTCCCAATTCTTTTTCGATAATTGCACGGGCAATACTACTGGAAAACGGAGGAACCTTGTCTTGCAACTTGACCAGTTCATCCGCGATATCTTCAGGGAGTAGGTCCTTACGGGTGGATAAGGCTTGTCCGAATTTTACATAGATGGGGCCTAAATCTTCGAGTGCACGACGAATTCTGACGCCGCGTGATTCTGTTCCGCGCCGTAGCCAAAAGGTAGGCGATAAAAAGACTAAATACCGAATTGGCCGGAATAAATGCGTTTTTAGGACAATTTCATCAAGGCCGTGGAAGACCAGGACCCAGTTGATATGAATCAGGCGCAGCAATATTTTTGGGCGGATCACTGAGTTACCTTGTAGTAATATTGTCGTGGATGGATCAAAGGGGTTGGTTTGTATATAGGGTTAAGGCTGTTCGGTATGGGTAATCTCAAGATTTTCTAGACGGCTTTGTAATCGGTCAAGATCGGTTTGCAGGTCGCTGATTTTACGGTAGAAAATATCGGTCTCTGGTTTTGCGGGTAAGTCTCGAGCTTCCTCCTGAAGAAATTCCGTTAGGTTGAGCCGGAAGCTTTCGAGTATGTCGCCGGTCCAACTTTGGCCGGTACGAAAGAATCGGCCTATGCGATGAGCAATGATATCGCCGGTATAACGCGATAGTATTTCTTCGAGGTCGATATCTATCTTTTCGAAAAGGTTAATGAATGCATTCCCGACTTCATTATCACCGCTGATTTCGATCAAGTCGTTGAATAATGTGCTTCCCAAGCCTTTTGCGCCGAATGCTAGTGCTGTGCCGGTCAATAACGTGTCGGCCGGGGTCGGGTAGTCGTCTAAGACCTGAATAGCGGTTTCCGAAGGGCAAAGATAGAGTGTTTCATTGAATGGCCGGAGGGTAATGCCGATCACTTTGCCGGTTAGCGGAGCCAGTAAATAACTAGCATCGCGGTCAAGTGCGACGAAGCGATTCAAGGCGGCTTCGAATACGCTAAGCAGTAGGGGTTTTACGGTCATGAGCGAGTCGTCGGTAAATTGGGGAGGCATTATTAGATTTTATAGCCTCTATGTACCGCCACGATGCCTTGCGTTAAATTAAAATATTCGCAGCGTTCAAGGCCTGCGTTTTCCATCATTTTTTTGAGGTCGTCTTGTTTCGGATGCATGCGGATCGATTCGGCTAAATACCGGTAGCTCTCTTCGTCCTTTGCAACGAACTTTCCGATTTTAGGCATCAAGTTGAATGAATAAAAGTCGTAAACCTTTTCGGTCAATTTGTCGGTCGGGTGGGAAAATTCCAGCACGATGACCCTTCCGCCCGGTTTTAACACGCGATACATCGATCTTAATGCAGCGTCTTTGTCGGTAACGTTGCGGAGCCCAAAGCCGATACAAACACAGTCGAAGGAGTTGTCCTCGAAAGGTAGGCATTCCGCATTGACTTGCGCGAAGCGAATGTTGCCGATGATGCCGTGGTCGATCAGGCGATCGCGACCATTACGCAGCATTTCTGCGTTGATGTCTGCGAGGACTACCTGCCCTTTTTTGCCGACGCGTTTTTCGAAGAGCATTGTCAGGTCGCCGGTGCCGCCGGCCAGGTCAAGTACACTTTCACCGCTACGGACGTTGCTGAGTTGTACGGCTATGCGTTTCCAAACGCGATGAATGCCGAACGACATTAAATCGTTCATGATATCGTATTTGCCGGCCACGGAGTCAAATACACCCCGGACCATTTGAACTTTTTCTTCCTTAGCGACTTGTTTAAAGCCGAAATGAGTTGTGTTTTCGTTTGTCATGATTGTATCCGGTTAGGCGCTAATTAGTGATCGAATTTAGCCGAAAGCAAGGCTGTTGTTCCGAAGACGAGGAGTTTAGTCGACAAAAGCTACAGCCGAATTGCCGCCTTGTCATCGAGCATGACTCGCACGATATAGAGTGGGTTACTGATGATGGGGTTGTCCCGCCGTTTCGAGTTTATCCAAGTATGCAGCCCATAGCTCCTTGTATTCCGAGCCTAATTTATAAAGTAGCGGCCAAGTGTAAATGCCACTGTTATGACCGTCGCTAAAAAACGGGGTTACCGCGTAATTGCCGACCGGTTTAAGTTCGTTGATGGTGACGTTTTCTTTGCCTATTTGTAATATTTCTTGTCCGGGTCCATGGCCTATCGCTTCCGCCGAAGGGGTGTAGACGCGAAGGTATTCATAAGGCAACGAAAAGGTTTGTCCGTCGTCGAAACTAATTTCCAAAATTCGTGAATTCTGGTGTAGCTTGATTTCGGTTGGTGTTGTGTCGATTTCTTGTACGATCAGGCGCATAAGTTTAGAGTATGTATCGGCTTAAGTCTTCATCCTGAGCTAACTCGGCTAGATGTGCGTCGACATAGCCGGCGTCAATCGTGATCGATTGCTCGGTTAAATCCGGTGCGTTAAACGATATTTCCTCCAGTAAGCGCTCCAATAGGGTATGCAATCTTCTTGCGCCAATGTTTTCCGTTGTTTCATTGACTTGCCAGCCAAGTTCGGCAATGCGTTGAATGCCGTCTTGAGAGAAATTTAACAATACACCTTCGGTAGCTAATAAGGCTTGATATTGCTCGGTCAATGAGGCGTCCGGTTCTGTTAGGATACGAACAAAGTCATCGGCGGTTAGGGCGTCGAGCTCAACTCGGATAGGAAAGCGGCCCTGCAGTTCTGGGATGAGGTCCGATGGTTTGGTTAAATGAAAGGCGCCTGAGGCAATGAATAAAATATGATCGGTTTTGATTGTGCCATATTTTGTGCTGACCGTGCTGCCTTCGACCAGTGGCAACAAATCGCGTTGAACACCCTCGCGGGAAACCTCTCCGCCACCGCTACTCATTTCGGAACGTTTACAAATTTTATCGATTTCGTCTAAGAAAACTATACCGTTTTGTTCCACTGCGTCAACCGCGCGTAGCTTGATATCTTCTTCATTAACCAGTTTGGCGGCTTCTTCTTCTTGCAGGGCTTTCAAGGCATCCTTGATTTTCAATTTACGAGTGCTTTTTCGGCTGCTACTGAGATTTTGAAACATCCCTTGTAATTGACTGGTCATTTCTTCCATGCCGGGAGGAGCCATGATTTCAACGCCGAGCGGGGCTATGCGGACATCGATTTCAATTTCCTTATCGTCCAGCTCTCCTTCACGTAGCTTTTTGCGCATTTTTTGACGCGTGGACGACTCAGTTTCGGAAAGCATGCCACCACTAGCGCTCGGTAATAAGATGTCGAGTACTGATTCTTCAGCAGCATCGGCTGCCCTGTTTTGAACCTTATCCATCTCTTCTTGGCGAGTCATTTTTACCGCGGTATCGACGAGATCGCGAATGATCGATTCAACGTCGCGACCCACATAGCCCACTTCGGTAAATTTAGTGGCTTCTATCTTTATGAATGGCGCGTTCGCAAGTTTGGCTAAGCGTCTGGCGATTTCGGTTTTGCCGACGCCGGTGGGGCCAATCATCAGGATGTTTTTCGGAGTGATTTCATCGCGTAGAATGCCGCTAACTAGACTGCGACGCCAGCGATTACGTAGCGCGATTGCGACAGCTCGCTTAGCATTAGCTTGTCCTATGATGTGTTTATCCAGTTCGTGGACAATTTCTCTTGGTGTCATTTGGCTCATTCGGTCTGCTCTTTAGGTTCGGCGTCGAGTTCTTCAATACGCAAGTTATGGTTCGTATAAATGCATATGTCTGCAGCTATATTGAGAGAGCGTTCAACAATTTCACGCGCACTAAGTTGAGTGTTTTCTAACAAAGCCCGGGCCGCTGATTGAGCATAAGGTCCTCCTGAGCCGATAGCAATGAGGTCGTGTTCCGGTTCAATGACATCTCCGGTGCCTGATATGATCAAAGAGGACTTCGCGTCCGCAATAGTAAGCAAGGCTTCAAGCCTGCGCAAAGCGCGATCGGTACGCCAATCCTTAGCCATTTCCACGGCTGCGCGAGTTAAATTGCCTCGATGTTTTTCCAGCTTGCCTTCAAAATGCTCAAATAAGGTAAATGCATCGGCCGTGGCTCCGGCGAAACCCGCAATAACTTTATCGTGATATAAGCGTCGAACTTTGCGTGCGTTGCCTTTCATCACAGTGTTGCCAAGCGTGACCTGGCCGTCACCGCCAATGACAACTTTATCGCCGCGTCGGACGGAAAGAATGGTTGTTCCTCTGAAGTTCACTTCTAATTTCCAGTCTATAGTTATTAAAGTATGGCAATTCTACCTGTCTTATTCCATATAAGGAAAAGAATCTGAATCGTTGTCATGGATATAATACAAAATATGGGTTGCACTCTTGAAATTTCAATAGGCGTAAAGCGAAAGTATAAGTTAATTAGATTCCTGCGGGTTTGATTTGAGAGCTAAAATTTGGATATTCATATAATAAAGTATAAATGGATTGTGTCTGTTTGGTTTTGCTCGACGCTTGGGATGATGTTGTATGCTTCTTGTCAGGATTTGGTGCGTTTTTTATTAAGAGCAAAAAGCAGGCTGGGTGCAGTGGTTGTGGTTTGTCTCTATTGTTGGTTTTTGCTAATCAATTCCCGCGCGTATACGCAGAGTGTGTTAGGTGGAGTTTGCTTCGGAAAACTTTCAGAGGTCATCAGGTTGATTTAAAGGGAAAAATTAGTCATCGGAGAAAAAAGATCAAAACAAGCTTGACTCAAAATTAAGAATCCTGTTTAATACGCGCTCTTTCACGGTGCGCCTAGGTAGCTCAGTCGGTAGAGCAGAGGACTGAAAATCCTCGTGTCGGCAGTTCGATTCTGCCCCTGGGCACCAATGAAAGATTTATTTAACTAAACAGTTAAATAAAAAAATAAAGTTTGACATTGAGTTTTGCCTCTGTATAATAGGCGGGCTCAACGGGAGAGAAAGTCTTCCAGCTCTTTAACAAGCAGATCAAAATAATTTGTGTGGGTGCTTGTGGCGGGTAGCTTAGCGGTTAAAGCTATTCGACGCAAGAACAACACGTTAATTCAAGTAGATTACGTTTAATTCTTAGTCGAGCCAAGATTGGTGACTGATCTTATTTAGTCACAAACCATATTAAACTGAAGAGTTTGATCATGGCTCAGATTGAACGCTGGCGGTATGCTTAACACATGCAAGTCGAACGGTAACGGTCCTTCGGGAGCCGACGAGTGGCGGACGGGTGAGTAACGCGTAGGAATCTGCCTGGTAGTGGGGGACAACGTGGGGAAACTCACGCTAATACCGCATACGCCCTGAGGGGGAAAGCGGGGGATCTTCGGACCTCGCGCTATCAGATGAGCCTGCGTTGGATTAGCTAGTTGGTAGGGTAAAGGCCTACCAAGGCGACGATCCATAGCTGGTCTGAGAGGACGATCAGCCACACTGGGACTGAGACACGGCCCAGACTCCTACGGGAGGCAGCAGTGGGGAATATTGGACAATGGGCGCAAGCCTGATCCAGCAATACCGCGTGTGTGAAGAAGGCCTGAGGGTTGTAAAGCACTTTCAATAGGGAGGAAAAAGCGTTGGCGAATACCCGATGCCTTGACATTACCTATAGAAGAAGCACCGGCTAACTCCGTGCCAGCAGCCGCGGTAATACGGAGGGTGCGAGCGTTAATCGGAATTACTGGGCGTAAAGCGTGCGTAGGCGGCTGTTTAAGTCAGATGTGAAAGCCCCGGGCTTAACCTGGGAACGGCATTTGATACTGGGCAGCTAGAGTTTAGGAGAGGAGAGTGGAATTTCCGGTGTAGCGGTGAAATGCGTAGAGATCGGAAGGAACACCAGTGGCGAAGGCGGCTCTCTGGCCTAAAACTGACGCTGAGGTACGAAAGCGTGGGTAGCAAACAGGATTAGATACCCTGGTAGTCCACGCCGTAAACGATGTCAACTAGCCGTTGGGTCTTTATTGAGACTTAGTGGTGCAGCTAACGCATTAAGTTGACCGCCTGGGGAGTACGGCCGCAAGGTTAAAACTCAAATGAATTGACGGGGGCCCGCACAAGCGGTGGAGCATGTGGTTTAATTCGATGCAACGCGAAGAACCTTACCTACCCTTGACATCCAGAGAATCTGTTAGAGATAGTGGAGTGCCTTCGGGAACTCTGAGACAGGTGCTGCATGGCTGTCGTCAGCTCGTGTCGTGAGATGTTGGGTTAAGTCCCGTAACGAGCGCAACCCTTATCCTTAGTTGCCAACAGGTCAAGCTGGGAACTCTAGGGAGACTGCCGGTGATAAACCGGAGGAAGGTGGGGACGACGTCAAGTCATCATGGCCCTTATGGGTAGGGCTACACACGTGCTACAATGGCCGGTACAGAGGGCAGCGAACTTGCGAGAGTAAGCAAATCCCAGAAAGCCGGTCCTAGTCCGGATTGCAGTCTGCAACTCGACTGCATGAAGTCGGAATCGCTAGTAATCGCGAATCAGAATGTCGCGGTGAATACGTTCCCGGGCCTTGTACACACCGCCCGTCACACCATGGGAGTGGGTTGCAAAAGAAGTAGGTAGTTTAACCTTCGGGAGGGCGCTTACCACTTTGTGATTCATGACTGGGGTGAAGTCGTAACAAGGTAGCCCTAGGGGAACCTGGGGCTGGATCACCTCCTTACAAAGACAGCAAGCGTTCGTCATAAGTACCCACAACAAATTATTTTGATCGAAGACGTCACGAGCCTGGGCCTGTAGCTCAGTTGGTTAGAGCGCACCCCTGATAAGGGTGAGGTCGGAGGTTCAAATCCTCCCAGGCCCACCAACGCGGCGCAAGCCTGGAAGCGGAAGGACCACCCGTCAAGCTAGCACTGCCTGGTTTGCACGACCCCCCAAGGGGCCATAGCTCAGCTGGGAGAGCGCCTGCCTTGCACGCAGGAGGTCGGGAGTTCGATCCTCCCTGGCTCCACCAATGCTATACAGTTTTAACGGCGAACACCCGAAAAGACTGTATAGCATTGGTGACGAAACAACAACGTCAGTAATAGCTCTTTAACAATTTGGAAATCTGTACACTGTAAATTCAGCGTTTAAAGCAATTTAAACTAAGAAGATACAAATAACAAGTTCATGTACACAGACGGAGAAGTCGAGTTTAGAAGCGCCCGTGTCGAAAGGCAAGGGGAGCGATTAAAATAGGCGGAACCGAACGTGAACTGAATGAGTTCTCAAGCAGAAAGCGAAAATGTCAGCTGATCCGTATAACGTCAGACTTATTGGGGTTATATGGTCAAGTGAATAAGCGCATACGGTGGATGCCTAGGCGATAAGAGGCGAGGAAGGACGTAGTAGCATGCGATAAGCCGCGGGGAGTTTGCAAACTAACTTTGATCCGCGGATTTCCGAATGGGGCAACCCAATCAGGACAACCTGATTATCCTTAAGTGAATACATAGCTTAAGGAGGCGAACCCGGGGAACTGAAACATCTAAGTACCCGGAGGAAAAGAAATCAACCGAGATTCCCTTAGTAGCGGCGAGCGAACGGGGAGCAGCCCTTAAGCATTGAGCAAATTAGTAGAACAGTCTGGAAAGTCTGGCGATACAGCGTGATAGCCGCGTATACGAAAATTTGCTGAGTGTGAAAACGAGTAGGACGGGGCACGTGAAACCTTGTCTGAATATGGGGGGACCATCCTCCAAGGCTAAATACTCCTTATCGACCGATAGTGAACCAGTACCGTGAGGGAAAGGCGAAAAGAACCCCGGAGAGGGGAGTGAAATAGAACCTGAAACCGTATGCGTACAAGCAGTAGGAGCCTGTCTTCGGATGGGTGACTGCGTACCTTTTGTATAATGGGTCAGCGACTTAATCTCAGTGGCAAGCTTAACCGAATAGGGGAGGCGTAGCGAAAGCGAGTCTGAATAGGGCGTCATAGTCGCTGGGATTAGACCCGAAACCGGGCGATCTATCCATGACCAGGCTGAAGGTTGGGTAATACTAACTGGAGGGCCGAACCGGGATCCGTTGAAAAGGATTCGGATGAGTTGTGGATCGGAGTGAAAGGCTAATCAAGCTCGGAGATAGCTGGTTCTCCTCGAAAGCTATTTAGGTAGCGCCTCGTGTATCACTGTTGGGGGTAGAGCACTGTTTCGGCTAGGGGGTCATCTCGACTTACCAACCCGATGCAAACTCCGAATACCAACAAGTGCGAGCACGGGAGACACACGGCGGGTGATAAGGTCCGTCGTGAAAAGGGAAACAGCCCAGACCGTCAGCTAAGGTCCCCAAATCTATGCTCAGTGGGAAACGATGTGAGAAGGCCCAGACAGCCAGGAGGTTGGCTTAGAAGCAGCCATCCTTTAAAGAAAGCGTAATAGCTCACTGGTCGAGTCGGCTTGCGCGGAAGATTCACCGGGGCTAAGCATAGTACCGAAGCTACGGATCTTACGTAAGTAAGGTGGTAGAGGAGCGTTCTGTACGCCTGCGAAGGTCGATTGAGAAGTCGGCTGGAGGTATCAGAAGTGCGAATGCTGACATGAGTAACGATAATGGGGGTGAAAAACCCCCACGCCGAAAACCCAAGGTTTCCTGCGCAACGCTAATCGACGCAGGGTTAGTCGGCACCTAAGGCGAGGCCGAAAGGCGTAGTCGATGGAAAACAGGTTAATATTCCTGTACCGGAGGTAACTGCGATGGGGTGACGGAGAAGGCTAGGTCAGCTGTCTGTTGGAATAGGCAGTTTAAGCGAGTAGGGAGTGGAATTAGGCAAATCCGGTTCCATAATTCTGAGACGTGATGACGAGTGTCCCCTTGGGGAGACGAAGTGATTGATGCCCTGCTTCCAAGAAAAACCTCTAAGCTTCAGGTTATCTGCGGCCGTACCCTAAACCGACACAGGTGGGTGGGATGAGAATTCTAAGGCGCTTGAGAGAACTCGGGTGAAGGAACTAGGCAAAATGGTACCGTAACTTCGGGAGAAGGTACGCCCTTGGTAGGTGAAGTCCCTTGCGGATGGAGCCCAAGAGGGTAGCATTAAACTGGTGGCTGCGACTGTTTAGCAAAAACATAGCACTCTGCAAACACGAAAGTGGACGTATAGGGTGTGACGCCTGCCCGGTGCCGGAAGGTTAATTGATGGGGTTATCTTCGGAGAAGCTCTTGATCGAAGCCCCGGTAAACGGCGGCCGTAACTATAACGGTCCTAAGGTAGCGAAATTCCTTGTCGGGTAAGTTCCGACCTGCACGAATGGCGTAACGATGGCCACACTGTCTCCACCCGAGACTCAGTGAAATTGAAATCGCTGTGAAGATGCAGTGTACCCGCGGCTAGACGGAAAGACCCCGTGAACCTTTACTATAGCTTGACACTGGACTTTGAACCTATTTGTGTAGGATAGGTGGGAGGCTGTGAAGCATCAACGCCAGTTGGTGTGGAGCCAACCTTGAAATACCACCCTGGTATGTTTGAAGTTCTAACCTAGGTCCATAATCTGGATTGGGGACAGTGTCTGGTGGGTAGTTTGACTGGGGCGGTCTCCTCCCAAAGAGTAACGGAGGAGCACGAAGGTGTGCTCAGCATGGTCGGAAATCATGCGATGAGTGTAAAGGCAAAAGCACGCTTGACTGCGAGACGGACAAGTCGAGCAGGTACGAAAGTAGGTCTTAGTGATCCGGTGGTTCTGAATGGAAGGGCCATCGCTCAACGGATAAAAGGTACTCCGGGGATAACAGGCTGATACCGCCCAAGAGTTCATATCGACGGCGGTGTTTGGCACCTCGATGTCGGCTCATCACATCCTAGGGCTGAAGCAGGTCCTAAGGGTATGGCTGTTCGCCATTTAAAGTGGTACGCGAGCTGGGTTCAGAACGTCGTGAGACAGTTCGGTCCCTATCTGCCGTGGGCGTTTGAGATTTGAGGGAAGCTGCTCCTAGTACGAGAGGACCGGAGTGGACGAACCTCTGGTGTTCCGGTTGTCATGCCAATGGCATTGCCGGGTAGCTATGTTCGGACGGGATAACCGCTGAAAGCATCTAAGCGGGAAGCCTCTCCCAAGATGAGATCTCACTGGGACCATGAGTCCCCTGAAGGGCCCTGAGAGACGATCAGGTTGATAGGTCAGGTGTGGAAGTGTGGTAACACATGAAGCTAACTGATACTAATTGCCCGTGAGGCTTGACCATATAACACCCAATCGGTTTGAAAACCAGAGTGTTATACAACGGCCGACAATCGCTAAAGCGAGAGAGCGAAAAACGTGTACAGATTTCCAAAAAAACAGGTGAAAAGAGCAAGGTTCAAGGTAAAAGGCGCAAGGCGAAAGGCTAAGCGGCAGAGACCGAAAACCCTGATAAAACCGAAAACACCTGTTAGTAAAGAGTTTTGAGTAGGCGCAAAGCACAAAGCCGAGTAAGCATTAAAGAAGATAACCTTTAAGCTAACGGCTTAGCGTTGAACCTGCTGTAACCAGTTTGCCTGGTGACCATAGCGAGCGTGTCCCACCCGATCCCATCCCGAACTCGGCAGTGAAACCGCTTAGCGCCGATGATAGTGTGGCAGTTTGCCATGTGAAAGTAGGGAATTGCCAGGCTCTTATCCTAAAGCCCGTGTTGATCACTCAACACGGGCTTTTTTTTGCCTTAAGGTTTGTCATAGAATGGCATCGCCAATAAAGCACAATCATTGCCGTTTGATGTCATTTGATTTGCGAAGGAGTTCTTGATAAATATCGTTTTGAAACCATGCGCTTTGTCGACGGTGCGCTCACTCGCCCGACAGGACGCCATGGATACGTTCATGTAGGCTCGACGGCGGCACTCCCTGTTGCCGACATCCTCGCTAGCCACACCCTATACCTTCATAAAGCTAACCATTTTTTGAGTATACCTAACGCACTTCAAATTTCGGTATTAGCGTATGGAGGCGCCTGGGGGTTCGGCAAAGGCTTTGGCAGCATGGATGCTGTCATAGAGCCTACATGGGCGTATTCACGGCGTCCTTTGACGGGCACCCCGGCGCCGAAATTTGACTAGTAAAGGGTATATAAAGAAAAGGGTGTGGACATCGGTGTCTTTGTAAACGAAAATGACGATGAAGAAGAATTAAGCGCTCTTTGAGGCGATAAATGTCCAAAAAATGACTTCTCACTTTTTTAAAAGTGAGGCAAAAAATCAGCATCTATTTTTAAAGGACCTATAAGGAAGAACTATGCAACCATCGGCAACAAAAGTTTGCGTAATTGGACTTGGCTACATCGGATTGCCTACCGCGTCGTTATTAGGAACCAAGGGCTTTGATGTCTTTGGCGTCGATACTTCCGAGCATGTTGTCAATACCATTAACCAAGGTAAGATTCATATCGTCGAGCCCGATCTCGATATTTTGGTCAAATCGGCCGTACAATCGGGAAATCTGAAAGCCGGCTTGCATCCGCAAGAAGCCGATGTCTTTATTCTGGCGGTGCCGACACCTTTTAAAGACGACCACATACCCGACCTGTCCTATGTTGAAGCCGCTACGCGAGTTATCGCGCCTTTTGTAAAGCCTGGGAACATTGTTATTTTGGAATCGACCAGCCCGGTCGGTACTACCGACGATATCGTCGCAAAGATATTAAGCGAAGAAGGTCATGACGTCGGAAGAGACGTTTATGTCGCGCATTGTCCGGAGCGCGTGTTGCCGGGACGAATCTTGACTGAATTAGTGGAAAATGACCGCATCGTTGGCGGTATTAATGAAATATCGACTGAAAAAGTTATCGAATTTTATCAAGCTTTTGTGCGCGGAGAGATTTTGGCAACAGATGCCAAAACCGCCGAGCTCAGCAAGCTGAGCGAAAATTCATTCAGGGATGTCAATATCGCTTTTGCTAACGAGTTGTCGCTGATTTGCGATCAGGAAAATATCAACGTTTGGGAATTGATCAAATTAGCGAATCGCCATCCTCGAGTAAATATATTGCAACCGGGGCCTGGCGTCGGCGGGCATTGTATTGCCGTGGACCCTTGGTTTATTGTGGCGAGGTCACCGGATCAAGCCAGGCTCATTAGGACCGCTCGCGAAGTAAACGATGCCAAACCGCATTGGGTCATCGACAAAGTCAAAGTCAGTGCCGATAAATTTAAAAATCCTGTTATCGGCTGTTTGGGTTTGGCTTTTAAAGCTGATGTCGACGATTTGCGGGAGTCGCCGGCTTTGGATATCGTTAAGGAAATACGAAAGCAAGGCATTGGCGAGGTATTGGTTGCCGAACCCAACTTAACGGAACACAAAGAATTTGCGCTGTTGCCTTATCAAGAAGTCATCAAGCGGTCCGATATCGTGCTGCTGTTGGTCGATCATAAGCCGTTTAAAGCGTTGAAGGCGGCCGATCTCAAGGAGAAAATTTTGATCGATACGCGCGGCGTGATTCAATAGTTTGCGGATGCCCGATTCGGAAAACTAAAGCGATGCGGTTTTCCGAATCATGCCTCATAGGCAATATCCAGCACCGTATACTGTACGGCTTGATTGGCAATGTTAATGACGACCACATCGTCAAATGTCTTCTTCAATAAGACCTTGGCTAGTGGCGAATCCAAGCTGATATGCTGTTTAGCCGGATCGAGCTCGTCTGCGCCTACGATTCGGTATTTGACTTCCTTTCCTTCGGCGTTTTCCAGCGTTACCCAGGCACCGAAATAGATGCGATCTTGATCGTTCGGTGTTTGATCGACCACTTTCAGAATCGGCAAGCGTTTTTGCAAGTAATGAATACGCCTGTCGATATCGCGTAATTCTTTTTTTCGATAGATGTATTCGGCGTTTTCCGATCGATCGCCTTCCGCGGCTGCGGCGGCGAGCGCTTCAGTCACATCCTTACGTCTTTCCCATAGCTGCCTGAGTTCTTGTTCCAAGGCTTGGTAGCCGTGGTGGGTGATGTAGGGCGATGATTTAGGTTGAGGGGGTCTCCAGCGGCTCATGATTAGTAAGGTAATGAAATTAATTTTGAATATTTTCAGACAAATTGGCGTCAATTTTATATCATAAACAGCCCTTCATTAATTAAAAAAGGTTTATTTATGCAAGTTGCTGACAATATGGCGGTTTCGATCCACTACACATTAACCAACTCGGCGGGTGAGCAACTCGATAGCTCGATAGGCAGTGATGCGTTGGTTTATCTTCATGGCAGCGGCAATATCATTCCCGGTTTGGAAAAAGCTCTACAGGGTAAATCGGTTGGGGATAAATTCCAAGTTTCTATCGCTCCCGAAGAGGGATATGGCGAATATTTTCAAGAAATGGTTCAGGTTATCCCTCGCAAGATGTTCGAAGGTGTTGATAACGTGGAAGTCGGTATGCAGTTTCATGCCGATGTCAGTTCAGGTCCCGGTATTGTTACCGTTATTAAAGTCGAAGGCGAGGAAGTGACGATAGACGGCAATCATCCTCTAGCCGGAGAGTCGCTGAATTTCGATGTTGAAGTCACCGATGTTAGAGCGGCGACCGAGGATGAGTTGGCGCACGGCCATATTCATGGTGTTGGCGGCGTAGATCACTAATCCGGGCTTATTCAATATTTTTACGAGGACCGAATGCGTTGCTAGAGTCCGAGCAACACAAACGATCCCTCTTTCATCATTATGAAGACGCTCAAATCGGCTACGCATTACAAAGTCATTTGCTCTTTTTTTGCGCTCGCGCTTCTAATTGCGGGTCCGGTTTGCTCTGAGACCTCGCTATGGCGGGTTAGTAAAGGTGATACTGAATTGTTTATCGGCGGTACTATTCACTTGCTGAGTGCGTCGGATTATCCGCTACCCGAAGCGTTTGAGCGGGTTTATCGAAAAGCCGACAAATTAGTGTTGGAAGTCGATTTAACCGACCTATCCGGGCAGGAAGTGCAAATAACTATGATGCGGCGTTTACAGTATGTCGACGGTACGACGTTGCGTGATGAGCTTAACGCCGAGACTTATGCCGAATTGGAGCGTTTTTGTCGGCATGCGGGTATAGCGATTGAGTCGTTACAGAACTTGAAGCCGCCTTTGGCCGCGATTAGCTTGATGATGTTTGAGTTACATCGTTTAGGTTTAGCCGAAGCCGGCGTCGATCATTTTTTCAGCGCGAAAGCCCAATCCGATAATAAACCCGTCGGTGCGCTAGAGTCGTTAGAGATGCAAATATCAGTACTGGAGCAGATGGGACGGGGGCAAGAGAACGAACTCATTTTGTCCACGTTAAGAGATATTCAAGAGCTCCCTGCGTTACTGAGTAGGCTCAAGTCTGCATGGCGTTCAGGCGATCTCGATACATTGGATGAATTAGGAATCGCGCCGATGCGCAGCGATTACCCTAGCCTATATCGGGAACTGCTGGTCAATCGCAACAATGCTTGGGTACCTAAGATTGAGACGATGTTAAGTACGCCCGAGCGAGAGTTGATTTTAGTAGGCGTTTTGCATTTGGCCGGGGAAGAGGGTGTTTTGCGGCAATTATGCGAACGGGGTTATGTTGTCGAGCCTTACCGGCCCTTTCCTATTAACCTAGAAAAAGCATTTTGCCATGAAAATAATGAAGAATAAGAGGTTAATTGAGTAACTTGTTATACGTTTGTATAAAACTTTCTCTCACCCAAAAGGTTAGCGAGAATGCTTAGGATTTCGTGATATACCCGTCGTAGATCAAAATTCGGCGCCGGGGTGTCCGCCAAAGGACGCCGTGAATACGTCCATGTAGGCTCTATGCCAGCTCCATGCTGGCAAAGCCTTTGTCGGACACCCCGGCGCCTCCTCGGGCACTGCCATTAAGTTAAGCCATCACAGATTAAGTAATGCTTGTATCCAGGATCTACTTTGCCTCAAAGCTTGCCATCCATGGCACTGGATTCCGCCAGTCCATGGCGGAATGACGGGCTCCCTTAATTTAATGGCAGTGCTTCCTAAAGTAGGGGGGTTATTTACGTCCTAATCCTTAGGTAATTTCTTGAAACCCTTCATGAACTTCATGGTTAAATTGCCGAATTTAGGTTAAACGATTTTTCGATCATAAGGGAGTAAGTTTATTGATTTTTGCCCAGCCAATCTTGCGGCTTTAAATAACGTTCGTACAACTCTGCTTCGGGGGAGCCCGGTTCCGGTTGCCAATTATAGCGCCAGTTCGCAACCGGCGGCATAGACATCAAAATAGATTCGGTACGTCCGCCCGATTGTAGGCCGAATAGCGTACCGCGATCGTAAACCAGATTGAACTCGACGTAACGGCCGCGACGATAGAGTTGGAACTCGCGTTCTCGCTCGCCGTAAGGCGTGTTTTTGCGTTTTTCGATAATCGGCACATAGGCGTCGATATAGTGATTACCGATGCTTTGCATGAATGCAAAGCATCGCTCGAAGCCCCATTCATTCAGATCGTCGAAAAACAATCCGCCCGCACCGCGTGTTTCGCCGCGGTGCTTCAAATAAAAATACTCGTCACACCATTTTTTATAGCGAGGATAAACCTCTTTGCCGAAAGGCTCGCAGGCGAGGCGCGCGGTTCGATGCCAATGCTGCACATCTTCATAAAACGGATAAAAAGGCGTTAAATCGAATCCTCCGCCGAACCACCAAATCGGCTCTTCGCCGGGTTTTTCAGCGACAAAAAAGCGCACATTGGCATGTGAAGTCGGAACATAGGGGTTACGCGGATGAATGACTAATGAAACGCCCATCGCTTGAAATCGGCGGTTGGTCAATTCCGGCCTCGCGGCTGTCGCAGACGCAGGTAGTTGGTTACCGAAGACGTGAGAAAAATTGACGCCGCCTTGTTCGATGACGTGACCGTTGCTTAACACTCGGGTCTTGCCGCCTCCCCCTTCAGGTCTTTGCCAGTCGTCTTCGATGAATCTCGCGTTCGGTTCCTGGCTTTCCAGTGCGGCGCAGATCCGATTTTGTAAATCCAGCAGAAAGCTTTTGACGTTTTCGATGTCTTTGTTATTCATTGTTAATTAGAGTGTCAAGAGGAAGCGGGTGTTAAAATCTACCCGTTTTAGTTACTGTGAAAGTTCGTAAATTTGGATTCATTATCTAATTTTTCGATATACAAATCTCTGTTCTGGCAATGCCGGTTCCGGAGAGGGTGCGGTTGCTCGATCGACAGGCGTTGGCGGCAGGATAGCCGCCATCGAGCCTACATGGACGTATTCACGGCGTCCTGTCGGGCGAGTGACCGCGCCCTCCCCACGTCTCGTACTTTCATTTGCCGGGCTTTCATGAACGTTAGGTTAAGGCAAATTTTTAGCGTGCACTCTCTATAGGGAATCAAGAAAATGCCGGAACAAATCCGGATTAAGTTTTTTTAGGTCCGCTCTTAAAGCGATCGAGGTCGACTCAAGCGGTTCGGCGCTTAATTGCTTGGCTAGGCTGAATGCGAGAAAACCTTCCGTTTCGCCGTTTAAAATAAGGTCTTGTTTAGCGAGTGCCGGCTTGATCAATAGTATCCAGGCCGGGAAAATCTGCGTTGGCAACTCGGGGTCAAGTTCCTGAAATCGTTCCCAGTCGTCGGAAAGCAAATGATATCCGGTCTGTTTTAACAGTTGTTCGGCTGTTTCGGTATGCAGCAGGAATAACAAAAACCAATGCTCGAGACCGGCCAGTTCCCGGATCACTTTGAAGCTGGCCTCGGCATAGCGAAATAGCAAAATAGGTTGTTTAGAGTAGTCGGGTTCTTGTTCGATTGCTTTGGTAACGTCATGCCACAGAAATGCTTTCGTGCCTGTATAGCTGACATGTAGCTTAGGCTGCTCGGGATCGAAGGGGCGGCCGGTTAGTTCGGTGGTCAAGTCTTGCCACAGCGGCGTCAGAAAACGTATAGCTTCTGTTCGTAATAACTTAACCGCTAACGGCATCAGTGTATTATCTAAGGTATCGAGTTTATTGGATAACGAAAAGCCGGGCGCCCGGAATTTTTTTTCCTGCTCGATCAGAAGCGCATAGTCTTCGTGCTTTGTGGGGTCAAAGGCGTATAAGGTGTCTAGCAGTTCCGGAATTTTGCGTTTGTTGCGGTTAGTGATAGCGTCGATTAACTCGTTTTCGGCATAAACCGGTGCACTGTCGAAAAACAAATCCATCTGCATGCGGTCCTGCGCCGGTACGAAGTCTGTTTTGAAATTGATGTCGTTTTGCGGGTCGCGGCTGATGATGAGTTCGTTTTGCTCGGTTGAAAGATAGGTGCCGCGCGTTTCGCTCAAGCCCAGCGCTCGTGCATAATTCGTAGCAATGGCAAGTTGCTCGATGATACGTTCGCGCGGCGCCGTAAAACAACTGTCCAGGTTTTCGATAAGGCCGTCTCGCCAATCGATGTAGTTCGAATAGCTAAGATAGCCGGTCGCGAGCAGCCATGCGATCGGCGAAAATCGACCTTGTTCGATCAGCAATTGGTCGACATGGTGCCGGATACTGCTGCGCATGTTTATTCTCTCGGAGCACCTGCCTGACGGCATGAGGCAATGAGTGCGTGCAGGTGAGGTTTGCCGAGATTACGGGCAAGTGCGATATTGCGTCTAGGAATATTTTCCGAGTCCGGGTGGCGCTCGATGGCTTCGGAGATGCTGTCTTCGCGAAGCAGATGCAGGATAGGGTAGGGCGATCGGTTCGTATAATTGGCCGGATCGTCGCTGTCGCTATCGGCGAAGCAGTAGTCGGGATGAAAGCTGGCCAGTTGATAAATACCGTCGTAGCCCTGCTCCGACAATAGTGTTTCGGCCAGAGAGAGAAAATCGAGATAATCATCGAATTCGTGCAGCGAATGGGGGTAAATCAGCAGTGTTGTGTTTATGCTTAAGTCGGTATCTAAATGCCGGCATTCTTCGATCAAACGCTCAAGGCCGCTTGCGGTGTCGGCGCTTCGGCAAATACTGAAACGAATTCCTTTTTGGCGAAACGGTTTAGCGGCGAAAGGGCATAAGTCGAGACCGATGACAACGGTTTCGAGCCATGCCCTTATTGCGTATTCTACCGGGTCGACAGTCACTTCAGCATTGAAGGATAGTTTCGAAGTGATTCGTTCGGTTAGGTATGGCTGACGCCGGCCGCAATTCTTTTTTCCCGTTCTTCGCTGGCTTTTTCGATTTTCGCAAAAACGCGCAAAATATCGGTGGCCGATACGATGCCGACCAGCTTGCTATTGTGATCGACGACCGGTAGTGCTCCGACTTTGTTTTCGGCCATAATGCTGGCGGCTTCTGACGCGTAAGTATCGGGATTAACGGTCAATACGCCTCGACGCATGATGTGTTGAACTTTTTGTGGGACGACCTGCAAAACGGTTTTCCCTTCGACGGTCTCAACCGAGTTCGAGTTGCTTTTCGGTCCTAAGGCTTTGTACAGGTCTCGATCCGATACGATGCCGATGACTTTGCCTTTTTCAACGACGGGTAAATGACGAACTTTTTCATAATGCAGCAAGAAAAAGACACGATCGATCATGTCATGTTGTTCGACTGTGAATACTTGCGAAGTCATTAAATCTTCAACACGCATGTAGTTGCACTCCTAAAGATAATTGATAAACCGAGTAAGAATAGGGAAAATATCTGTTTTTTACAAGAGTTAATGTCTATTTTGATATAAAATGCCTTGTTTTGTGAGAGCAACTTAACCGCTAAAGTGTGTTTGTACTTAGGCGCGAAGTATGGGCCCATCACAATTTAAAATTTCGGCAATAGGCGTATGGAGGCACCCGGCACCTAAATTCCATAGGCCATTGGTTATGTCAAAATCTAGCTGCTAAGCCTTTGACGGGCAGCCCGATGCCGAAATTTGACTAGCAAAGGGTATATTTCAAATAACCAGACAAACTTGGAGTTTCATTATGCGCATTATTCTTTTGGGTAGTCCCGGTTCCGGCAAAGGAACGCAGGCCCAATTTATTACCGAAAAATATGACATTCCGCAAATCTCGACCGGAGATATGTTGCGGGCCGCTGTGCGCGAAGGTACGCCGTTGGGCGTCGAGGCTAAAAAAGTCATGGATGCGGGGGGCTTGGTTTCGGACGATATTATTTTAGGATTGATCAAAGAGAGAATTGCGCAGCCGGATTGCCAAAACGGTTTTTTGCTGGACGGTTTTCCTCGCACAATCGCGCAAGCCGAGGGTTTGGCCGCGATGGATATCGTGATTGACCATGTTATCGAGATTGTGGTCGAGGACGAGGAAATCGTTAAGCGAATGAGCGGTAGACGCGTGCACCCGGGCTCAGGTAGGACTTATCATGTCGCATTCAATCCGCCTAAAACGGCTGGTGTCGACGATGTAACCGGCGAACCTTTAATTCAGCGAGATGACGACCAAGAAGACACCGTTCGTAAAAGGCTGAGCGTATATCACGAACAAACCAAGCCGTTGGTCGGTTACTATTCGGCATTGGGCGGCAAGACTCACTTCGCATCGATTGCCGGTGTCGGGTCGGTCGATGAGATTACGCAAAAGATTTTTGCCGTTTTAGGATAACGCGCAAGCGTCTTTATCGACGCTTAACGCATACTTTTACTTTCCGCTGACGCGGTTAATACAATGAGTAGCTATGTCAGGTAAAACTTTATATGACAAATTATGGGAAGATCACGTTGTCCATACTGAGGATGACGGTTCTTCATTGATCTATATCGACCGCCATTTAGTCCATGAGGTCACTTCTCCACAAGCGTTTGAAGGGCTCCGGCTTGCCGGCCGCAAGCCTTGGCGACAAGCGAGAAATTTGGCCGTTGCCGACCATAACGTGCCGACCACCGATCGCGATAAAGGCATCGCCGATCCGGTTTCCAGGCTGCAGGTCGAAACCCTCGAAAAAAACTGTGCCGAATTCGGTATTACCGAGTTCGATATGTCCGATATTCGCCAAGGCATCGTGCATGTCGTAGGTCCCGAGCAAGGCGCGACGCTGCCCGGCATGACCGTGGTGTGCGGCGATTCGCATACGTCGACACACGGCGCTTCCGGCGCGCTGGCATTCGGCATCGGCACGTCGGAAGTCGAGCATGTGTTGGCGACGCAATGTTTGGTGCAGAAAAAAGCCAAAAACATGCTGATCAAGGTAGACGGCGAAGTGCGCCCAGGCGTCACCGCGAAAGACATCGTGCTGGCGATCATCGGCAAAATCGGTACCGCCGGCGGCAACGGTTATACGATCGAATTTGCCGGGTCCGCGATCCGCGCATTGTCGATGGAAGGCCGCATGACGGTCTGCAACATGGCGATTGAAGCGGGCGCTCGTGCCGGTCTAATCGGAGTTGACGATGTGACGATCGAGTATTACCGCGGCCGGCCGCTTTCACCGAAAGGCAACGACTGGTTCATGGCCGAGCGCATGTGGCAGCAACTGCATTCCGATCCCGACGCAGTCTTCGATAAAGTCGTCGAGCTGAATGCAGCCGACGTCAAGCCGCAAGTGACTTGGGGCACTTCGCCTGAATTGGTCGTGTCGGTCGACGCTAGTGTGCCCGATCCTGCTCAAGAAACCGATGCGACCAAGCGCGAAAGCATGAAGCGGGCACTGCAATACATGGATCTGAAGCCGGGTCTGGCGATTACCGATATCAAGCTCGATAAAGTATTCATCGGTTCCTGCACGAACTCGAGAATCGAGGATTTGAGAGCCGCCGCCGTGGTCGCAAAAGGCAAAAAACTGGCCGATAACATCAAATTGGCTTTGGTCGTGCCGGGTTCCGGCTTGATCAAACAACAAGCCGAGGCCGAAGGCTTGGATAAAATCTTCATCGAAGCCGGATTCGAATGGCGCGATCCGGGCTGCTCGATGTGTTTGGCGATGAACGCCGACCGCTTGGAGCCGGGCGAGCGTTGTGCGTCAACCTCGAACCGTAATTTCGAAGGGCGGCAAGGCTACGGCGGGCGCACGCATCTAGTCAGTCCTGCGATGGCTGCCGCAGCCGCGATTGCAGGACATTTCGTCGATGTCAGCACCGAAGCGAACCAAGGAGCAACAGCATGAGAGCATTTACCAAAATAGACGCGCTGGTCGCACCGTTGGACCGGGCCAATGTCGATACCGATGCGATTATTCCGAAACAATTTCTGAAATCGATACGTCGAGCTGGGTTCGGACCGTTTCTGTTCGACGAATGGCGCTATCTCGATCACGGCGAACCAGACATGGATTGCACGAATCGGCCGATCAACCCGGATTTCGTGCTGAATAAACCGGAGTACAAGGGCGCCGAGCTATTGTTGACCCGCGAGAATTTCGGTTGCGGTTCGTCGCGCGAACATGCGCCATGGGCGCTCGAAGATTTCGGCTTCAGAGCGATCATCGCGCCGAGTTTCGCCGATATCTTTTATAACAATTGTTTCAAGAACGGTATCTTGCCTATCGTACTCGATGCCGGCATTGTCGATGACTTATTTAACGAATTGACCGAAGGTTATCGGCTAACGGTTGATCTTGAAACGCAAAAAATCGTCACGCCTTCCGGCCGGGAAATTGCCTTTGAAGTCGATGCCAATCGAAAATTCAGGTTGCTGAACGGGCTTGACGATATCGCATTGACCTTGCAGCATGCCGATCAAATTCACGCATATGAGACGGAGCGTGCGAAGCGGGCGCCCTGGTTGTTTGGGTAGCCGTAAATCGATTGCTCCTATCTGAGCGAAAAAACGTTTAATTTTCAAGAGGGCGGGGTGTTTGGCGCGGGTGCCGGCAGTTGAGAGGTTTGTGCTTCTGTGTATTCTTTCCCGCTGCCGCCATCCTCGCCAAACAAACTCCGCTCAATTTTTGATCCCCAAATTGGAAATTGCAGGTACTTCGGCACCATTTTGATTAGCTTGCCTTTCCCGCATAAGTGTCAAAGGCTGGCGTCGCCGGACATTCTAATGCGATGAATATTATCATCCCGAAGGTAGTTGATGCTGTGGTTTCTACTTTAATGAAAAGGTAATCAAACATGACTAAGTTATACAATGTTGCTGTGGTTGGTGCCACCGGCGCTGTTGGTGAAGCGATGCTGTCGATACTGGAAGAGCGTAATTTTCCGGTCGGTGAAGTTTATGCGTTGGCCAGTAGCCGTTCGGTTGGTAAACGCATCCCTTTCAAGGGTGGTTCGCTGAAGGTACAGGATTTAGCCGAGTTCGACTTTTCCAAAGCGCAAATCGGCTTGTTTTCGCCCGGTGCTTCAATATCTGCCGAATACGCGCCTAAAGCCGCGGCAGCCGGGTGCATCGTGATCGATAATACTTCCCAATTTCGTTATGACGATAATATCCCATTAGTCGTGCCCGAAGTTAATCCCGAGAGGATCGCCGACTATAAAAATAAAGGCATCATTGCCAATCCGAATTGTTCGACGATCCAGATGTTAGTTGCATTGAAACCGATTTACGATGCAGTCGGTATCAGTCGAATCAATGTTTGTACTTATCAGGCAGTTTCCGGTACGGGTAAAGAAGCGATTGAGGAGCTGAGTCTGCAAACCGCTCATTTATTGAACGGTAAACCGATTAAACCGAGCGTTTATCCGAAGCAAATCGCTTTCAATGTCTTGCCGCAAATCGATGTATTTATGGAAAATGGATATACCAAGGAAGAAATGAAAATGGTTTGGGAGACGCGGAAAATCATGGGTGACGAATCGATTCAAGTCAATCCTACCGCTGTGCGTGTGCCTGTTTTTTTTGGTCATTCCGAAGCTGTGCATATTGAAACACGTCACAAAATAGATATTAAATCGGTGCGCGCGCTACTCGAAAAGGCTCCCGGAGTGACAGTGTTTGACGAACGCCGGGACGGAGGGTATCCAACCGCGGTGACAGAATCCTCCGGGCACGATAATGTGTTTGTCGGGCGTATTCGCGAAGATATTTCGCATCCGCTAGGAATCGACTTATGGGTTGTTGGTGATAATGTCAGAAAAGGCGCCGCTTTAAACAGTGTCCAAATCGCAGAAGAATTGGTAAAAAATTACATCTAGTCTAAGCTTAATTTCATATTTGACTGTTCCGGGTATTAGATTGTGGTATATGTGTATAAAGGAGAGCAATGTGCGCAAATTGACTAAAACCATAGCGCTTGTATCGTTGATGACCCCGACTAGCGTGCTTCCGTTGGGGATTGGCGATATCACATTGCACTCGGCGCTAAATCAAAGTCTCGATGCAGAAATTGCATTGATGCTTGCGCCCGACGAAAATCCGTCCGACATTACCGTGAAGCTGGCGCCTCCCGATAAGTTCGATGAAGCGGGGCTACCGTGGAGCTATTTTCTTTCCAAAATTAAATTCAACCTGGTTCCCGTGTCCGATAAGCGCGCGGTTATTAAACTCAGTTCGACTGAGGTGCTCAAGGAGCCTTTTTTAGATTTTTTGATTGAGGTGAATTGGCCGAAAGGGACACTTTATCGTGAGTTCACCGTTTTGGTCGACCCGCCCTCAACTTATCAACAGCCTGTATTACCGGTTCCTAGCGACTACGGTGTGACACCTGCCGAGCAAGAATATGCAAGAGTTGTTGAGCGTCCGGTTGCACCCGCTCCGCGTCGGGAAGAGGCGCGCATGCCTGCTTCGGGCGTGTATGGCCCGGTTAGCAGAAATGAAACGCTTTGGGCCGTTGCTACGAAGGTAAGGCCGTCGAACGATGTTTCGGTTGAACAAACCATGATTGCGCTGCTTGAGAATAATCCGGGCGCATTTTATAAAGATAATGTCAATGCGTTAAAAGCGGGAGCACGGCTCAAGGTTCCGGAAAGAGAGGTCATACTGAAACTTTCCCACCGGCAAGCAGTGGCGGAGTATGGTCGGCAAAATCAAGTTTGGCGCGGCCAGTTGGCGGCGGCAACGGAGGCGCCGGTTGACGAGGAAGTTATCGACTCGCAATTAAGACTCGTAGCCCCTACCCAAGAAGATGTTGCACAGACCGAGCGCGTTGTCAGCGGTGAAAGAGATGAAAGATTGTTGCAACCAGTCGATCCTGACAAAACCGATCAGGATGAATCAAGCAGAGATGATGCGGAGTTGCGCGCGCGATTGGAGAAGTTGGAGGAACAATTAGCGGTGATGCAGCAAATGCTGGCCATTAAAGACGAGCAATTAGCCGCGCTGCAGCATAAAGAACCATCCGAAAAAGTTGAAGCGCCACCCCCCCCAGTTGTTACGCAGCCGGTGAAGGAAGCTGCGCCGCAGCCACGTCCGGCAGTAAAACCGCCCCAAGCTGTGGCGCAAGAGCCTGTGAGCGAACTTCTGGATTCCTTTTATTACGCGATAATAGCACTAGTCGGTGCCGGTTTGTTAGGTGGTTTAGGCTGGTTGTGGTTGAGGAAGCGCCAAACCGAAAAAGAAACCGATACGGATAGTATGTTCGCTGCGTCATCGCAGATTAGTCTTCCCAGTTCAGATGACGAGCTGAATTTGTTGGCCGCGGAAGACGAGTCTGCTTATGATGTCGGGACCGTTGGTGAAAGTTCGTTCTTAAGTGAATTTACTCCGAGCGATTTCGATGCTTTCGATAGCGACCAGCATGAGGTCGATCCGATTTCCGAGGCTGACGTTTATTTGGCATACGGTCGTTACCAACAAGCCGAGGGATTGATCCGGCAAGCAATTGTCGAACATCCTGAGAATGACGATTACAAATTAAAGCTATTAGAAATTTTTTATGCCAACGAAAACAAGGACGCTTTCGATAGTTATGCCAATGAACTGAAACAAGCCGGCAAAAACGAAAATATTGAATTTTGGGCAAAAGTTACTGAGATGGCCAGTGAAATTAGCCCAGGATCAGTCTTGTTCACTGCCGATTTTGATACGGAAGACGATATCGAAGACGCGTTGGTGACTGAAAATGTTTCTCGGGATGTCGATGCCGCGAATTCAGGTGATATAAGTGAGGATAATCGTTTCGACTTCGATCTGCCCGAGTTTGAAAAGATGGAGCATGAAGAGGAGCAGTCATCTTTAAAAGATGAAGAAGCGGAGGATGAAAAGCCGGATAACAGTCTCGATTTCGATTTGGAGAGTTTTGATTTTTCGGTTCCCGAGCCGGAAGATCGTCCGATTGAGGTTTCAGAACAACGAACATCGGAACAGAATCGGCAATACGATAATCAGATCGAGTTCGATTTGAATCCGACAACAGAACCATCTGCAGAGAAAAAAACCGATGCCTTAGGCCTTGAAGAAATTGAATCGTTCGATTTTGATGCCTTCGATTCCGGTACAGAGCAAAAGCCTGATACTGCCGCCTTTTCTGGGATGGATGATTTTGATGAATTTGATGAATTTGATGTATCTTTCGACGAAAAAGAAACTCAGGCCAAAGACGCATCCGGTTTGACCGAAGAGGAAAAGGATGACGCCGGTTTTGATTTTAATTTTGACTTCGCTTTGGATTCGACGTCAAAGAAAGGGAGTGACGATAGTTTTCCAGACGATTTGGACTTAGGGGTTTCCGATTTGACCGATATGGATGAATTCGAAACCAAAATCGATCTTGCCAGGGCTTATATCGATATGGGAGATAGCGATGCCGCTAAGGATATCGCGCAGGAAGTATTGGATAAGGGAAGTCCCGAGCAAAAAAAGATCGCTCAATCAATTCTTGACGAATTGAAATAAAAAGAAAGGGCCCGTTATCGGGCCTTTTTTATGACTATCTTGTCTGCTAAGGAATATACACAAAATAACTCAGCAATTCCCAGTTTGAGCAGTTTCGCCGATTTTAGGGTGTGGGGTATGCCTGTCGAGGAACGCCGTAAACCTATCCATGGGGGCTTGGCGGCAGCTAAGCGCCAAGGATGGCGTGAATGCAGATTTTGTAGGAGCAAAAATCTGCCCCTGCTGCCGACATCCTCGCCAAGCATACCCCACACCCTTTTTGATCTCCAAATTGGGAATTGCTGCAAAATAACTGCTGTAAGTAGTAGGCGTTGCGGCGGTTCGGTAGGACGCCTAGCACTTTCATTTATTGGATGATTGCCAGGTTTTCATGAACGTTAGGTTTATGACCAAATGCTTAGGTGTTCGCCTTGCCTTTTTTATTCGGTTTTCGGGCGTTCGATTATTTCTATTGCATTACCGTCAAAATCTCGGCAAAACAATGCTTGGCGTCCGGAAATGCTCAATGTATATCGAAAGCCGCTGTCATCGAGTGCTTCCTTGACAGGAGATAGGTCCGAACATGTTAATGCAACATGGCGGTCCCTTCCTCCATGAGTCGGTCGGCCAGAGATTGGATCAGGATTTTCCAATTCCAGTAAATGAATTTGCTGTTCGCCAAGTTGAAGCCAAGCGCCCGGGAATGGAAGATTCGGCCGTTCTGTTTGCTGAAGTCCTAATATGTCCCGGTAAAAATGCAAGGACTTTTCGGTATCGGAGACGATAAGACTAATATGGTGGATGGCAAGGTTAAATTTGGACATAGTCGTTTTGGGTTGGTTGTCGTTGAAACGATTATACTTCGCTTGGCTTTATTGTTGGAGGATATAGCAAAGCTATTTTATTCGGCGTTTACAAGGTAAGGCTTTTGCTACAAATAATTTCCTGGAATTAAGAAATTTGCAGTCGGTTTGGTTACTTTTTAACTGAGCGTCATTATTTGATCCATATACATAGAAAAAGCATTTCACCATGAAGATCATGAAGAATAACAAGTTAATTCAATAACTTGTTACACGTTTGTATAAAACTTTTGCTCACCCGATAGGTTAGCGAGGATACTCAGGCAACCTTTTGGCTTACTTAATGAACTTCATGGTTAAACTGCCGATTTTAGGATATAGGTTTTTTGATCTCTTACCTAACGATTATGAAGGCCCGGCAATCATCCCCGGCAAAGGAAAGTACGATGCGTGAAGGAGAGCTCGGTTACCCTCCCTAGAGGAAGCGCCAAGGATGGCGTGAATGCAGATTTTGCATGGAGCAAAAATCTGGCCTGCTGGCGACATACTTGCTTGCCAAGCCCCACACCCTAAAATCGGCGAAACTGCTCAAACTGGGAATTGCTGGACGGGCACCCCTGCGCCGAATTTTGATCTGCGATGAGTGTATATAAAGGGCGTAATGCCGAAATTCGATGAAGTGCGTTGGTTTATGCGTTTAAAGGCTCATCCTTTCATTACACGCTGTATTTATTGGACAATTCCTCGATAAGTTCGGTTTTTTTTCTAATGAATTGTTCAATCAAAGCTTTTAGCTTATCGAAATGACGCTCAGTTTCGAGGAAGTTTTTCGAGATTAAATTTTGCTCTAATGTTAATGCCAGTTGACGGATATCTGTTAAACCGCAGAAACTGACCGAACCGTGCAGCTTATGTGTGACCGATAAAGCTTGTTGCCATTGTCGATGGCGTAATGAGGTTTGTATCGATGCTAGTTGTTGAGGGAGCTCCTCGCATAGTTTGTTTAAGATGGTTAATGCCAATTCTCGGTCATAAGCGGTTTTAGCGAGAAGTTGTTGCGCATAGCCGGTTTGCTTTAGAGAGCCGCTCAAATTTAGTGAGTCGCTTAAAGCCTCTCGAGGAGAGTCGGGGCGCCAAAGTGCGACAATTTCTTCTAATTGCTCAGCTAAAATCGGTTTAATAAGGCATTCGTCGAAGCCAAGGGCAATGATGTCTTGGCATTGGCTAGGCAAAGCGTGCGCCGTGACGGCGACAATTGGAGTATCCTTATTCGGGTTTTCGGTATGCCGAATGGTTTCAATTAATTCAAAGCCGTTATGGCCCGGCATTTGTAAGTCTAGAAAAACCAGGTTAAATCGTTCGCTCTTCAGATAATTAAAGGCTTCGATACCATCTTTTGTCGCGATAATTTGTTCGCAATGATCTTGCAATTGATTGACCAACAGTAGGCGGTTAATGGAATTATCGTCGGCGATTAAAATTGAAAATTTATGGGGAGATATAGAGTGTTTTGATTGCTCTTCGGGATTTGTCTTATTCCATGGGGGTGGGCGAACTGTGACTGAGCCTCCGATTTCGTTAGTGTTGCCGCTGCGGTCATTTTGCTTAAGGCGCCGATAAGCCGCTAAGGCGACTAATCCTGCTGCTAATGTCGAGACCAATCCGATTAGCGCGCTGATCTTGATCCGGTTAAGCGATTGTGTCATCGAGATTTTTTGGGGCGGTTCAATGAGAGCTTGTTTTGCGTAGTTGTTCCGTACTGCTTGATATTCCGCGAACAACATGCCGGTTTGAGCGAGGTTGCTCATAACTGTTGGTAACAGCGCTATGATGAGGATATTTTTTAGTAAAAAAGTTTTTTTCACTGCGGAAAGGCCAAAAGTAAAAATAAATTTGCGTATTTTAGTAAATGCTAATATTCTCTGGGTAACGCCGGTTCCATGTATTTTTATCGAATGTGTGCGTTTAAATGGTAACGATATGAGTTCCGTTCAAGCCGGTGTATCTTTGAATCGACGCAGCGATGTGTCGTCATTTTCAATGACATGCGGTTATTGAAAATGCTATTGATTGGGAATTTGTTTTCCCAAGACCAAAAACGGAAACGTCTATGTTTTCTGAATTAAACCAAATTGATCGAAATGAATAACAAGAATAATAGTGCATTTTGATCCAACACGAGGAGAAATTTATGGCTAGAATTGTAGTATTAGGTGCCGGTATCGGTGGTGTTCCGATGGCCTATGAAATGAAAGAATTGGTTAAAAATAATCATACGGTCACCGTGATATCCGATTCCCCGACGTTTCATTTCGTACCTTCGAATCCTTGGGTGCCGCCGAAATGGCGTAAACCGGAAGATCTGAAAATCGAATTAGCTCCGATTATGCAGAAAAAAGGCATCGAATTCATTCAAAAAGCGGCTGTAAAGGTCGATCCTCCCAACAATCAAATTCATTTAAACGACGGTACTGCGGTCGATTACGATTATTTAGTGATTGCAACCGGCCCCCGCCTTGCCTTCGACGAGGTGCCGGGGCTAGGTCCGGAAGGTTATACAACTTCGGTCTGTCATGTCGATCATGCTGCCGTGGCTGCTCAGGATTGGGATAAATTTATGGAAGATCCAGGTCCGATCATTGTCGGCGCTGTGCAAGGCGCATCTTGTTTCGGCCCCGCTTATGAATATTTGATGATCCTAGAGACCGAGCTGCGTAAACGCAAAATACGCGACAAGGTGCCAATGACCTTCGTTACGTCGGAGCCTTACATCGGGCATTTAGGCCTAGGAGGTGTCGGTGACACCAAAAGCATGTTAGAAAGCGTGCTGAGAGAGAGAACGATCAAGTGGGTGACTAACGCGAAAGTTGATCGTATCGAACAAGGCATGATGTATGTGACAGAAGTCGATGACGCCGGCAACGAGAAGAAAAAGCATGAGTTGCCATTCAAGCATTCCATGATGTTACCGGCGTTTACCGGAGTTGATGCAGTGCGTAATTGCGGTGTCGAAGGCTTGATGAATCCGCGGGGGTTTGTCATCGTCGATGAATATCAGCGCAATCCGACGTTTAAGAATATTTATTCGGTCGGCGTTTGTGTGGCGATTCCACCGGTCGAAAAAACACCGGTCACCACAGGTACTCCGAAAACCGGTTACATGATCGAGTCTATGGTAACCGCGACCGCGCACAATATTCGTGATGAATTGGCCGGAAAAGAGCCTTCCGACAAACCGAGTCTGAGTGCATTGTGTCTGGCCGATTTGGGCGATACCGGAGTTGCATTTTTGGCGGTACCGCAAATACCGCCGAGAAATACGACTTGGTCGAAAAAAGGGAAATGGGTGCACCTGTCCAAAATCATTTTCGAAAAATATTTCATGCGCAAAGTCAGAAAAGGCATTAGCGAGCCGTTTTATGAAAGAATGATGCTGAAGTTTATGGGTATTGTACGTCTTAAATAAAGAGGAGACGAATCATGAGTATCGATCGTTTAGTGATGGCATTTGCCGGTAGTTTTATATTACTGAGTCTGCTTTTGGCGCATTTTCATTCACCGAACTGGTTATGGTTTACCGCATTTGTCGGTGCGAACTTATTGCAAGCGTCATTTACCGGGTTTTGCCCGTTGGCGATGATATTGAAAAAATTCGGTGTGAAGCCGGGATGTGCATTTTAGGAACGAAGATTCGAAATGCCAGGGAAGGGAGTATTCCCTATTATTAGGTTACCCACTTAACGCGGGACAGATTAAGGTTATACCCCTCCTCGTAGATCAAAATTCGGCGCCGGGGAGCCCGTCAAAGGACGCCGTGAAACGTCCATGTAGGCTCTACCAACATCCATGCTGGCAAAGCCTTTGCTAGACACCCCGGTGCCTCCTTAGGCACTGCCGAGATTTGAAGTGCGAAAGGTATAATCCGTTCGTAGTGAGCCTGTCGAACCATGGGCGGATTAACTATCCACCCTTCGACAGGGCTTTCCTGAGCGCAGCCGAAGGGCTCAGGGTGAAGGGTTAATCCTTAGTGCTTTTATCAAGCCTTAAGTGGGATGTCCTTTTATACACACGCCTGTTTTGGCCGTGTATTCAATGAGTGGTTAATCTGTCGAGGCTCTTTTCAGTGTTAGATTATTAATGTAAGTGATTGATATATTAATGCGAAAGGGTTTTGTGTAAAAAGTAGTCAATTTAAAAAAGTTGTAACAAATATGAGGCGTTAAGAAACGAGTCATCAAGTTACTCACAGACTTATCCACAGGTTTTGTGAATAACTTTTCAAAAGGTTGCACCTATTTGAGAAAAAATCCGCCTAACATCCCCGCGCTTCAAATTTCGGCAGTGCCGGAGGAGGCCTCGGGGTGCTCGATAAAGGCTTTGCCAGCATGGAGCTGGCATAGAGCCTACATGGACGTATTTACGGCGTCCTTTAACGGGCACCCCGAGGCCGAATTTTCATCTACGATGAGTATAATACCGGCAGCGAAACATTATTTAAGATACCGTTGGCGTTATAACCGGGCTATAAACGCTTTTAATAGCTTGGCGGTATCGGCCATTCCTTTGTGTAGATTTTGTTCGATTTCAGCCATGGTGATTTCGCCTTCTGTTTTTCCCGCTGCCCAATTTGCAACGACCGCAAGCGCAGCATAGTCGATGCTCTGCTCTTTGGCTAGAGCGGCTTCCGGCATGCCGGTCATGCCGACTAAGTCGCAACCGTCACGTTCCATGCGTTGGATTTCAGCGGTGCTTTCAAGTCGTGGGCCTTGTGTGCAGCCGTATGTGCCTGTTGGCGTGACTGAAATCTGTGCACTTGCTGCAGCAGAGATCAGTTTTTCCCGTAATTGTGCCGAATAAGGGCTAGTGAAGTCGATATGCGTGACTTCCTCGAGATCTTCTTCGAAAAAGGTGTGCTTACGTCCATAGCTATAGTCAATGATTTGATCGGGCACCGCGATATGAGCGGGAGCCATTTTCGACGTAATACCTCCGACCGCAGCCACAGCGATGATTTGTTGGGCGCCGAGTTCTTTGAGTCCCCAGATATTCGCGCGGTAATTGATTTTATGAGGCGGGATCGTATGCGGGTCGCCATGTCTGGCTAGAAAGACGACGGTTTTTTCATCAAGCTCGCCGATGACGTAATCGGCCGATGGTATGCCAAAAGGCGTTTCGATAGGTTTTCGGTCGATGATTTTCAAACCTTCAAGGCGAGTCAAGCCGGTTCCGCCGATGATCGCTAACTGTGTCATAGTGATTGTCCTAGTCGATTAAGTTATCCTGACAAGCGTAAATACCCGGCATGTTGCGAAGATAGCCTTTGTAGTCCATTCCATAGCCGAACAAGTAGCGATCTTCCACCGATAGGCCGACAAAATCGGCTTGAACCGGTTTTTCGCGGTCTAAAATCTTATCGACCAATACCGCACTGTAGACAGAGGTCGCGCCTTCCGATAAACAATATCGGTAGATCGCCTCCAGCGTGATGCCTTCGTCTAAAATGTCGTCGACGATTAGAACCGTTCTGCCTTGCAGCGGCGTTCTCGGTTTTAAGACCCATTCGATGGTGCTGCCGGATGTTTGGTTTTGATAGCGACTGGCATTTATCGCGTCGACGGTCAAGGGAATGGTCAAACGAGTCAAGAGTTCGCCGCCGATGACCAAACCCCCGTTCATGACGCATAGAAAAATAGGGTTTCTATCCGCCAGAAGCAGGTTGATTTTATGAGCCATGTTGTCGATGGCCGCGTCGACTTCCTGTTTGTCGTGCAGTAGGTCGGCGGTTGATTGGACGTGGTCGATTTCTTCAAGCATATTCATTGGAAAGTTGGGCGATTTGTTGTGATATTTGTTGCCATTGGGTTGATGCTTGGAGCATTGCTCGGGTCATTTTGGGTTTGCCTCGCATCGCATTAAGCCGTTGTGTTCTTAGCGGATCGCTTTTGATCGGTACGCTGTCGAGCACTTTTTCGGCCGCTTTGGGATTATTGCAAACTAATAGCATATCGCAACCGGCTTGTTGGGCCAGTTTCGCGCGTTCGGAAAAATCGCCGGCAATTGCTGCGCCTTCCATGTTTAGGTCGTCGCTAAATATAGCGCCGTTGAAATAAAGTTCGCGCCGTAAGATGTTTTGCAGCCATTTTTCGGAGAATCCTGCAGGCATTTCGTCGACGGCGGGGTAAACGACATGCGCGGGCATGACGGCTTCCAAGCCTTGTTCGATCAATAATTTAAATGGGACTAAGTCCTTAGTTCGGATTTCGCTTAATTCCCGTTCGTCTACCGGTAATGCTATATGCGAATCGGCAGCTACCGCGCCGTGCCCAGGGAAATGCTTGCCGGTTGCGGACATGCCGGCCGATCGCATGCCTTTGCGAAAGCTGGCTGCCAATTGAGCTGTCAGTTGTGGGTCGGTCGAGAATGATCGGTCGCCGATGACTTCGCTGATGCCGCAATCGACATCAAGTACGGGAGCGAAGCTAAAATCAATGCCGACGGACAGCATCTCTGACGCCATTAGCCAACCTGCAGCTTCAGCGAGTTCGGGTCGTTCACGATAATAACTGGCCGGCGGTAAGCGCGTAAAGCCTTGTTTTAATCGTTGTACACGCCCGCCTTCCTGATCAACGGCGATGAGTATGGGACCTTTGCGGGCATTGCGAATACTGTCGATCAAAGCGATAAGTTGTTCGGGTGATTCGTAATTGCGGGAAAAAAGAATCACTGCGCCGGTGTTGGGGTGATGGATCTTTTCTTGTTCATGGGCAGTTAAAGTCAAGCCTTCAACATCGATCATGATGGGGCCGATTGCGGAATTAGTGGTCATGTTTCCGAGATAACATTGTTAATTAAAAAAGTGAAACTGGCTTATACTTAAGCGATTATTGATTGATCGGGAGTTAAGCGTGCGTTTTTTATTGTTATTTTGCGGGTTAATCTTCTCCGGCTGGGTTTTGGCCCAGGATGCAGCCGACAATGCGCAGCCGGCCATAGAATATTTGGAAATGTCGCCTAAGTTTACCGTGAATTTGGACGTTCCCCGAAAATATTTATTGATCAATGTGCAATTGATGGTCGAGGGTAAGGATAATATGGAAAAAATAAAAAAACATTTACCTGCGCTGAGACACGAATTAATTATGTTATATAGCGGGCGCAACGCCAACGAACTGGGGACCAAGGAGCAAAGGGAGGCCTTGCGCCTGGAAAGTGTCGAAGCCGTTAGGAATGCACTCAATAAATATGATAATAGCGACGGCTTTAGAGATTTGTTTTTTTCCGAGTTTTTGGTTAATTAGTTTAGATCTATACCCATCACAGATCAAAATTCGGCACCAGGGTGTCCGTCAAAGGACGCCGTGAATACATCCCTGTAGGCTTTATGCCAGCTCCATGCTGGCAAAGCCTTTGCTGCACAACCCTGGCGCCTCCTCAGGCACTGCCGAAATTTGAAGTTCGAAAGGTATACCTTGTTAAAATATCGTCGAATGCCGTTTTAATCTTTGGTAACAGCTCTGCAAGTTGGTGTTCCGTGTAAGGAACGGCGTCGAATTTCCCCCAGACCGGGGCCGGCCATGCTTTATCCGAGCGATAGCGAACAATGTGATGAATATGCAGTTGCGGCACCAGATTACCGATCGCTGCCACATTCATTTTGTCGGCGTTGAATAGCCCGGCTAGTCTTTTTGCTATTTGGCACGACTCCTCTTGTAATAATGAGCGATCAGTGGGCGACAATTGATAAATTTCACGGATATCGCCAATTTCAGGTACTAAAATGAACCAAGGGTATTGACTGTCGTTCATTAGCAGTAGTTGGCATAATTCCAGGCGTCCGAGCCGGATGCAATCTCGTTGTAGTTGTGGATGTAGTTGAAAAGTCATAAGTTTAGACTTGAAATAAAAGCATAAAACGATGTAATGTTAACCTCCTATTCTAACTATAACTATAAGAAAAGGATAAGATTATGTCGGCGCAGTTATTTTCGAGCCAAGAGCGGGTAAGTGATTATGGGCTTAAGGTTTCTTTTCGGTTGTTATTAGGCTTGTATGCAATTATCCCTATTTGCTTAATAGCGGAATGGTTCGATATTTTACTTTGGCAAGGTGGTTTGCGAGAGATTTTGCCGAGCCGTCCAGAGCATTTCCTGTTATTCCAGTTGTTGTTCGGAACGCCGCATATTATTGCCAGCGCGTTGATTCTCACCACTAATCGCGAATACTTCGGGTATTACCGGCATCGAATCATGATGATGACGTTGTGGCTTGCGGTATTCTTCGGTATCGGCAGTCTATTTATTCCTTATCGCGTATTTTATATTATGGTTGCGGCTTGGACGGTCTACCATGTACTTAAGCAGCAGCACGGTATTGCGCGAGGAGTTTGTAAGCTTCCGGTATGGTCTTATCGTTTGTTGTTGGGGTTGAGTGTTGCCGCAGGTCTATTGATTTATCTCGGTATTTTTCTCAAGAATAGCTTAGAGCCTGAGCAAAATGAGTGGATTAGGCATGTCGCTGGTACCTTAACTTTAGTGCTGTTATTAGCGACTACTTTGTGTCAGCGCTATGTAACGACAGGGTTCGGCAAACTGTTTCTTTGGGCTAATACCATGCTTGTAGTAAGCACTTACTATTTATTCGTTCAGCAATACTATTTTCTGGCGATTTTGGTGCCTCGATTGGTGCATGATGCGACGGCTTATGTTTTTTATGTGACTCATGATTATAATCGTCATGGTCGGCAAGCCCGGAATTTTATCTATCGTTGGGCGCAAGCATGCAATATACCGGTGCTTTTGGTTTTACCGCTGTTGTCTTTTGGGGTTGCTCTCCTTCTGCAGCAATACGGAGACGCAGCTGTCGAGTTTCTGACCGAGTTCTTATTCGGCGTGGAAATTCGTAAGGCGGTCAGTTTAGGTGTGATTGGCTATTTAGCTTTACTGCATTACTATACCGAGGCATTTACCTGGAAGAACGATTCACCTTACCGAAAGTTTATTGCTTTTTCAAAATGAACTCGGCGAATTCGTTTTCTTCATGGTCTTCAGGATGAAATGCTTTCTCTAGGTTTATTGTAAGGATAGGATCAATAATAGTTTTCCTATGCTAACCCCCCCCTCTCCCTGAGGGAAAGGGAGTAAAATGCGGAAGTTATTTTTAACGGGATATGAAGGTTTGTGCTGCCGGTTGACTGGTCAAGGTATGGGACTAATCTTTCAGCGTAAAACCGACTTTAATCGTGACTTGCCAGTGCGCCACTTTGCCTTGGTCGATATGCCCGCGGGTTTCGACGACTTCCAGCCAGCGCAAATCATGGAGAGTTTTCGCCGCTTTTTCGACGGCTTTTTCGATGGCGTCTTGTATGCTGACCGATGATGAGCCGGTCAATTCGATTTTTTTGTAAATATGGTCAGACATGGTGTGTTCCTCGCTGTTGATAAAGGTGGTCTAATTCTTTTAGCCTTTGCGGCGTTCCGATATCCATCCAGAAACCGTTAAATATTTCACCCGACACCCTGTTTAGACGCATGGCTTCGCGTAAAATCGGCGCCAGTTTGAGGATACCTTTTCGGTTCTCGGCGAATAAGGCCGGATGATAAAGCCCGATACCGCTGAACGTATATTTTTCGGCGGCATGATCGCATAACAGATCGCCGTTAAATCCGAAATCGCCTGAGGGGTGATGTTCGGGGTTGTTGACTAAAACCAAATGCGCAAGATCGATTTCGCGTTGTTTGAGCGTTTTAAATGGAAAATTCGTTGCAATATCGCCGTTTACGACTAGAAAGGGTTTATCGTCCAGCAATGGCAAGGCATGGATAATGCCTCCTGCTGTTTCCTGCGGTGTTTCGCCCTCGTCCGAATAAACGATGGTAACGCCGAATCGGCGGCCATCGCCCAGGTAGTCGATGATTTGGCTTCCCAAGTGCGCCACATTGACTACAATATCGCTAAAATCCGCATCACGCAAATTCTCCAGCAAATGCACAATAAGCGGTTTACCGCCTACCATCAATAAAGGCTTGGGCTGGCGGTCGGTTAAAGGGCGCATTCTTTCGCCGCGGCCCGCCGCCAGAATCATTGCTTTCATGTCTTACTCCGGAAAGCCGGCAGAACTTGCCGGTTTAGGAAGTCTGCAAATTCGGATAGTTCGGGATAGTGGGTGCTGGTTTCGGTAACATAATTTATTGTTCGAGGAATATCATTAAGATAAGCGGATTTTCCGTCTCGTAAGTGTAATCTCGCGAAAATACCGATGGCTTTTAAGTGACGCTGTAAACCCATTAGGTCGAACCAACGTTTGAATTGCGCTTGGCTGCAGTCGATTATTCCATGTTGAAGAAGGCGCTGAAAATAACCGTTTCTCCAATGATCGATTTGCGCTTTCGGCCAACTGATATAGCAATCTTTCAGCAGCGATACCAAATCGTAGGTGACCGGGCCTATTACCGCATCCTGGAAATCGATTATTCCAGATTTGCCGTTGCCTAGGTTCATCAGGTTGCGCGAATGATAGTCTCGGTGCACGAAGGTTAAAGGTTGTTCTAAGGCTGAATTAATCAGTAATTCATTGACTTCGATTCTGAGCGTTTCGGGGATGGTGGTGTTCAGGAAATGCGAAGTAAACCATTCCTCGAAAATACCTAGTTCCCGAATAAGCAGCGGTCGATCGTAATGAGGTATTTCAAGGTTGTCGAGCGCAATGAGCGTTTGTTGTTGAAACAAGCTGTCTAGGGCGTATTGATACAGGTAGTCCGCGTTCGATGGTTTAAGGCAGTCCAAATAGCAAGTTTTACCGAAGTCTTCCAGTAATAAAAAGCCGTGTGCGAGGTTCGATTGAAAAATTGTCGGCACATGGATTCCGGGAACAGACAAAAGCTTGGCGACCTTGATAAACGCCTCGATATTTTCTTTGTCGGGTGGCGCGTCCATGACAATGTAAGTCGTCCCTTGTGAGTATATTCTGAAATAGCGACGAAAACTGGCATCACTCGATGCCGGTTCAAATCGGTCAATGGCTAGCGACAGATCGTTCGATAGCCAATCGAGCATTAAAGCGGCTCGAGGGTCTTCGTTGGTCATAATTGGATGGGATTCTTTAAGTTATATTGCTGGAGTAAATTAAGGTAGAATGTCCATTCGGCATTTTATTCTATTTAAGCCCAATCAAGCCATACTTACTCCCATACTTACCTATGCACTGCCGCATCATTTTATTGTTTTTCTTATTGGTTAGCTCGACTTGTTCTCAGGCGAATGAGCCGGCGTGGGATTGTGAGCAAAACGGCAGCGGAGAATGGGTTTGCGGAGCCGATGAACCGATTGCTAAAAGCCCAAAGCCTATTACGGTTTCGGAGAGCGCTGATGCGGCGGGGAGTTCTGTTGTTACGCAAAAAAGCGTTCCTAGTCCCGACAAGGTTGCGAAAAATCCCCAGGGAGCGAATGAGCAAAATCAAGCGCCGCAGGAGATTATTCAGTTAGAGCCGCCGCGCAAAATCGCAAGAGCCGCAGGATGGGATTGCGCTGCCGGAGAAGGAGATGAAACTTGGAATTGTAGTCTGACCGGTACCGATCCGAAAGGCAAGCCTCGTGTGATGCCGGATGAGAGGCGTAGTTTCAGTTTATTGTCGCCGGCTTTCGATCATGAGCAGGAACTGAATTTCGATATTATGCATTCGCAATTGCCTTACGATCCTTGGGAAAATTGCACGACATCATTAGGCGCTCCGCCCGGGTTTTTATCGACCAAAGACCTACGGGACGAGACGCCTATGGATATTCGGGCCGATTATTCGGAAATTTTCGATAATGAAATTACCGGTTTTTTCGGTAATGTTGATATTGTTCGGGCCGATCAACGTATGGCCGCGGACACCATGCATTACGATACCGTATCGCAAACTCTCGATGCGCAAGGACACGTTTATTACAGTGAAGACGCGCTGTCTTTATACAGTGATACGATGATGTTGAAACTGGCAAGCGATGAAGCCCGGTTGCGTAATACTCTGTTCATTTCGCCGACGACGCCGCTGAGAGGCAGCGCACGAACCGTCTACCGGGATAGCAAGGTTTTATCTCGTTATAATGAAGTCGCGTTCACAAGTTGTAAGCCCGGCAATACCGATTGGGTTTTACATGCATCGGACTTAAAGCTGAACAAGGAAAGCGGCGAAGGTTCGGCTAAACATGCTTGGCTCGAGTTTAAAGGCGTGCCGGTGATCTATACGCCTTATATCAGTTTTCCGCTCGATGATCGCCGCAAATCCGGGTTTTTAGCGCCGAATTTGTCCGTCAACAATAGAAACGGCTACGATGTCGCATTGCCTTATTATTGGAATATTGCTCCTAATTACGACTTGACCTTTCGTCCTAGGTACATGACAAGTAGAGGAATGCAGTGGGGCGGCGACTTTAGGCATTTGTCCGAAATGACCAACAGCCGCTTGCAATTTGAAGTGTTGCCGGATGATCAAATACGAAATAAAACGCGATATCTCGCCGGCATTCAAAATACTACAACATTTCTGCCGAATTTGATTTCAACGGTCGATGCGAGCTATGTCTCAGACGACGATTATTTCGACGATATGGGTAACAGTATTACGATTAACGATACTCGTTTTTTAAGAAGCCATGCTGACATTCGGTATAATCTGCCGGGTGTATCGTTCTTTTCGCAGCTCGAAAACTTTCAGACGACGGATAGAACCATTCCTAAAGAGTTTCAGCCCTATCGCCGCCTGCCTCAAGCAAAGCTGGATTTAAATCATTCGTTCGACTTTATGCCTCTAGACGTTTCCATGGGGTCCGAATATGTTTATTTTCAACAAGACCAGCGCGTAAGCGGTCAACGTTTCAACATCGAGCCGGCTGTCGCCGTTCCGCTAGAAGCGGCGGGTGTTTATTTAACACCAAAATTGTCGCTCAAACACACTCAATATATGTTGGAGAATCAGGAGGAAGGTAGGCCTAGGCCCGATAGCATTACTCGTACCTTGCCGATATTTTCGGCCGATACCGGGTTTACGCTGGAACGGGAATTCGGCGCAGGCGCATCGTCTTATATGCACACGATTGAGCCGCGTTTGTTTTATCTCTATATTCCGTATAAAGACCAGAGCGATATTCCGTTGTTCGATACCGGAGAATACGACTATAACTTCTACAGTCTATTCCGGGAAAATCGCTTCAGCGGCTCCGATAGGGTTCAGGATGCCAATCAAGTGACGGCGGCTTTGACCAATCGAATCATCGATCCGCGAACAGGTCGCGAAAACATGAGGCTTAGCATCGGCGAAATTTTTTATTTCCGAGACCGTTTGGTGCAACTTGATGACCCAAGAGGAAGTACTGATATTTTCGGTAATCCGCGATTAGTAAATCAACAATCTCCGACCAATAGTTTCGCTAATTTAATTGCCGAATTCAGTGCGCAATTGACCGAGCATTTGTCCTTAAGGACAGCGGGGCAGTGGGATCATGCGCAAAACGACCTAACCCGAGGCGAAGTGGCGTTGCGGTATACGAATAAGCCCGAGCAGTTGGTTAATTTAGGGTATCGTTTTCGCCAGGATTTAACGGAAGTGACGGATGTCTCTTTTCGCTGGCCGATCTATGATAATTGGTATGCGGTTGGGCGATGGCAGTATTCAATGTTGTTTGATAGAACGGTGGAAAGTTTCGCAGGCTTTGAAAAAGAAAGTTGTTGTTGGCGTTTTAGGATCATCGGGCGGCGTTATATTAATAGTATTAATGTGTTTGCCGGGCAAGAGCCGACCGGCGAAGCGCAAACCGGCGTATTTGTTCAGCTGGAATTGAAAGGCTTAACGGCATTCGGCGACCGGTTGGATGAATTTTTCGAACGAAATATCTACGGCTATGTCAGACCGCAATAAACTGACTGATTGTTAACCATGAAAAAGCATTTTATCAGCGGCGTTTTGATCGCATTAATAAGTATCTCCGTACCGGTTTTCTCGCAGACACTGGATCGTATCGTTGCAATTGTCGAAGATGATGTGATCCTTGACGCAGAATTGCAAGCGGAAGTCGATGTCATCGCGCAACGCATTAAGGCAAGTAACGCGGTAGTGCCGCCGTCGTATATTTTGCGCAAGCAAGTGCTCGAAAAATTGATTATCGAAAAGCTGCAGCGACAGTTGGCGGAAAGGTCCGGCATCGCATTGAATGATGAAATGTTGGCCAGTGCCGCAGCAGACATCGCGCGCAGAAATAATATGACGCCGGCACAATTTCGTGTCGAACTGGAAAAGCAGTCGATTTCTTATCGCAGTTTTTTGGAAAACCTGCGTAACGAAGTCATCATCAATCAGTTGCGGGGCAGGGAAATCGGCAGCCGCGTTAATGTCAGCGATCGGGAAGTCGAACATTTTCTTGAAACCGAAAGCAAACTCGGCGGCGAAGCCACTCAATACCATTTAGGGCATATTCTGGTGGCGATTCCGGAAGGCGCTTCGTCGGCAGTGATACAAAAAGCCAAACAAAAAGCCGAAGAAATTATTCAGGATTTACGGGGTGGGCGGGATTTCGTGCAGGTGGCGATGAGTCAATCCGATGGCAGCGAAGCCTTGACCGGCGGGGATTTAGGATGGCGCTCGATTAATCAAGTGCCGACTTTATTTGTCGATGAAGTGGGTGATATGAAGGAGGGCGATGTTTCGGACCCGATTCGAAGTCCCAGCGGTTTTCATGTCTTAAAAATGCTGGAGCTGAAAGGCGGCGATCAACAACATATCGTGACTAAAACGCATGTTCGTCACATATTGATCAAAACCAATGAACTGATTGACGATGATGAAGCGAAAAAAAGGCTGGATAACCTAAAACGTAGAATTGCCGATGGCGATAGTTTCGATGCGCTGGCCAGGGCGCATTCCGATGATAAGGGGTCCGCGCTTAATGGTGGAAGTTTAGACTGGGTGGCGCCCGGGGCGTTGGTTCCCGAGTTCGAGGAAGCAATGAATGCATTGGCGATCGACGAGATTAGTAAACCGGTTCAAACGCAATTCGGCTGGCATCTGATACAGGTGCTCGGCAGAAAGCAGCAAGACGATAGTGAGGACTACAAAAAGGAACAAGTAAGAGAAGCGATTCGCAAACGTAAGATCGAAGAAGAAACTGAATTATGGCTCCGGCGTTTGCGCGATGAAGCTTATGTCGAGGTATTTCATGATAGGCTTTGAATCGATGAGTTTTGCTAAGCGTCGAATGTTTAATTCATGACGCTTGATGATTTAGCAAGATAATCGCACGTTCAGTATCGAGACCTCAATGACTAAGGAAGACAGGATAATGCAGTGTTTAAGGCGTATTATCGAAACGCAAACATTGCATGAAGAGCGGCAAATAGTTCGTCATATAGCGGCTGAATTAAAGCTCGAGTTATTGGACTGCGCAGCCGCTTTGTTGCATATTCAACAACTTGAAGGCGGCATGCAAATTATTCCGGAAAGGGGCATGTTGGAGCGGTCTATTTCGGAAACAGTTTCCGTTATGCCAAAAATGGTTCGTTATCGATTGGCGGTCGGGCATAAACATGGCGCATCGAAAGAGGTAATCAAAGACGTGTTGGTCGATGAATCCGGTGTCGAAAGGAAAATGATCCGCCTTGTCGATATACGTAACGAATTTACTATTGTGGAATTACCGGAAGGCATGCCGGAGGATATTTTTCAACATTTGAAAACGATTGAGGTTCAACGGCAAAAGCTGGATATCAAAAGATTAAGCGCTAATTCGAATAAAAAAAGAGCAAGTAATGCGCGCCGGCGAAAAAAGCGTATGTCCCGTTTAGAGAGTAAGGACCCGAAAAGTCTTAATTGTAAAGAAATCGCCTAAGGGTTTTCTAATGTACCCAACCATCGTAGATCAAAATCCGGCGTCGGGGGTCGTCAAAGGACGCCGTGAGCCCAGCTTCTCACCTAGCGTTAGGAGAGGAACCCGGTGCCTCTTTAGGCGCTGCAGAAATTTGAAGTGCGAAAGGTATAATGACTAAAAAATATCAAAACAATGGCGAGACTGAAGTGGCAATAATGATGGCATAGGCTGTTAATGGACAGTCACTTACATTTAATTGTAAATGCTGTATCTTCAAGTCCTTCATGCTCTTCATGGTAAAAGATAAATAACTCTTTTTGGAGTTATAGCCCGCCTTAGGATTTCGTGATAAATAACGTCTTGGAACTATGAGCTTTGTTGAGGGTTCGGTAACTCGCTTTGCAGGACGCCGTGAATACGTCCGTGTAGGCTTGACCGCGGCGACTGATTGCCATGGATGGCATGAATGCAGATTTTGCAGGAGCAAAAAATCTGCCCTGCCGCCGACACCTGCCAATCGAGTTACCGAACTCTCCATAAAACAGGGAAGTTATTTACGACCAAATCCTTAATCGAGTTACAAATGGTCATAGAGCGATAAGTATTGTTTAGCACTACTATTCCACGAAAAGTCTTTCCTCATGGCATTGGTTTGCAGTTGTGTCCAAATTTCCGGGACTCTGTATAAAATCAACGCGCGCTTGATGGCCTCCAGTAGCGAACTGGGGGTCGATTCATTAAAAGTAATTCCGGTTGCCGTTTTGTTGTCAATCGTATGGGGTAGAGCATCGACTACAGTATCTGCTAGGCCGCCGGTTTTCCTTACGATCGGCAAAGTTCCATAGCGTTGACTATACATTTGGTTTAATCCGCAGGGCTCGAAGCGCGATGGCATCAAGAAAATATCGCTTCCCGCTTCTATCCAATGGGCCAATTGTTCATCGTAGCCGATAGTAATCGACATTTTTTCAGGGTAGGCTTCGGCAAAATTATATAAACGTTGTTCGAAGCTTTTGTTGCCGCTACCGAGTAATACAAATTGTACTGGCATACTTAATAATTCCGGCAAGCATTCTAATAGCAAGTCGATACCTTTTTGTTCAACCAAACGGCTAATTAATCCGAAAATGGGAATCGACGGCTCGAGAGGCAGTGAGAGCCGTTCTTGTAATGCGGCCTTATTGGGTTGTTTGTGATGGAGCGTTTTATAGCTGTAGCGCTGGACGATGTTGTTGTCGAATTCGGGATTCCAGTCATTGTCGGTTCCATTGAGTATACCGCATAGAAATTCCTTGCGATGGGTTAACAAGCCTTCTAGCCCGTAACCAAACTCGGATGATTGAATTTCTTTGGCATAGGTAGGACTTACCGTTGTTACTCGATCGGAGCAAGCAATGCCGCCTTTTAAAAACGACATGTTGCCGTAATACTCAAGTACATTTGGGTTCCAAAGTTGTCTTGGAAGATTAAGCGCATTGTAGGTCGAATAGGGAAAGATCCCTTGATAGGCCATGTTATGAATCGTAAAAATGGTTGCCGGGCGATTGTATTCCAGCGTTAACAAGGCGGGAACCAGGCCGCTTTGCCAGTCGTTGCAGTGGACGATTTCCGGTTTCCAATCTAAGTAGGCTCTGTTCATCGCGACTTCCACGGTTATGCGGCAGAACAGCGAAAAGCGATCGGCACTGTTTGCCCAGGCATTACCGTATTCATCGTGATAAGGATTGCCCGGGTAGTCAAAAAACTGGGGACAATCGATCAGCCATACAATTACTTTCGATTCCGGCAAGCGGGTTTCGAGAATATTGACATCGCAATTATTGATTCTCAGCGTACACCGATGTTGGACGTTTTCGGTTTTTTTTATAGCCTGATAGTTAGGTATGATGATACGGATATCCTGGCCTAGATCCGCCAAAGCCTTAGGTAAGCTGCTTGAAACATCCGCCAAGCCGCCGGTTTTTATTAAAGGGTGTGCTTCACTGGTAACAAAAAGAATTCGTTTCATAATTAAATTTAAAGGCAGTCAAAATTCGGTTCTAGGTATATTAAAGAATTGAGTTTACCGAGGTGGATTTCGCCAAAATAGCCGATTGAGTGTTTATTGGCTCACTGTCTGCTGTAGTAGGATCGTCCGACATTATTGAAAAATCAGTTTAAGTTTGCGTTCGGGGCGGCGGTAGTTCTATTTTGCGGGCATTTCTCGCGTAGTTGCGCCTATTACGTATAAATATCGAAGCGAATTTTTTATAAGCTAGGCCGTCGTCAGTTAATTTGCGGTGCGCAACGGCACGCTGGGCTCACTTTCTCAAGCAGGTCCCTATATTAGTGAGCAGAGCTGTTTATGGTTTTCGTTTGCCGGGTCAAGATGATTCCGCCTAACGGAGGTAAAGTCAAGTGTATCGATTGCTGGTGCCCCATCCAAGGCTCCGGTTCCGATAGTATCTCGCGGTTGCCGACATTGCTGCCTTCATAATAGGCAGAGTCTGAATTAAAGATTTCAAAATAAACCCCTTCGAAAGGCACGCCGATATGATAGTTTTCTCTAACAATCGGTGTGAAGTTAAGTATGATGATCAAATCATCGTTGGTGCCTTTGCGGCGGTAGCTGATAATCGATTGTTCGACATCATGGCAATCGATCCAGTCAAAGCCGCTGTGATTGAAGTCGTATTGGTGAAGTGCCGGGTGGTTTTTATACAAATGATTAAGATCTTTGACCAGAGTATGTAAACCTTGGTGTCTAGGGTGCTGCAATACATACCAATCCAAGGCTTGGTTGAAATTCCACTCTGTACCTTGCCCGAACTCGCAACCCATGAATAATAATTTTTTACCCGGGTAGGTAAACATCAAGGTATAAAGTAGGCGCAAATTCGCAAATTTTCGCCATTCGTCTCCCGGCATTCTGTTGAGTAACGAACCTTTGCCGTGAACGACTTCATCGTGAGAAAAAGGAAGGACGAAATTTTCGGTAAAGGCATAAAGAAGGCCGAAGGTCAGTTGATCGTGGTGATAACGCCTGTGTATCGGGTCGCGGCTTATATAATCGAGAATGTCATGCATCCAGCCCATGTTCCATTTCATCGAAAAACCCAGGCCTCCTGTCCAAGTCGGGCGGGTTACCTGAGGCCATGCAGTCGATTCTTCTGCCATCATGACCGTTCCGGGGTGTTGTTCATGGGTTACGGTATTGAGTTCGCGCAAAAAAGCGATGGCTTCGAGATTTTCGTTGCCGCCATACATGTTGGGAATCCAGTCGTTTTCATTGCGGGAATAATCCAAATAAAGCATCGATGCGACGGCATCGACCCTAAGACCGTCAAGATGAAATTCTTCGAGCCAAAATATCGCGCTCGCCAGTAAGAAATTTTTGACTTCGTTGCGCCCGAAGTTGAAGATCAGGGTGCCCCAATCTCTATGCTCGCCTTTGCGGGGGTCTTCGTGCTCATAGAGCGCGCTACCGTCGAATCGCGCCAGTGCAAAAAAGTCCTTCGGAAAATGCGCGGGAACCCAGTCCAGAATGACGCCGATATTGTTTTGATGAAAAAGGTCGATAAAATATCTAAAATCGTCGGGCGATCCATGTCGGCTGGTCGGAGCGAAGTAACCCGTCGATTGGTAACCCCAAGACGCATCGAAAGGATGCTCGGTGATAGGCAGTAATTCGATATGGGTAAAGCCCATGTCTTTGACGTATTGGATTAACTGTTTAGCGAGCTCACGGTAATTCAAGAAGTTGCCGGCATCGTCCCGTTGCCACGACCCCAAGTGCACTTCGTAAATCGACATCGGTTCGTGTAGCCAATCGCGGTTTTTACGATAAGTCATCCATTTCGCATCTTGCCATTGGTAAGCGTCTTCTTTGACGACGATCGAAGCGGTTTTAGGGCGATGCTCATATTGCTGGGCATAAGGGTCTGTTTTAATCAAAATTTCTTGGCTTTGACGGTTCAATATTTCAAACTTATATAAACACCCCGCGTCGAGGCCCGGAATAAAAAGCTCCCAGATCCCGCTGTTGCCTAGTACCCGCATTAAGTGACAGCGCCCGTCCCAGCGGTTAAAATCGCCTACCACGCTGACGCGTTCCGCGTTCGGGGCCCAAACGGTAAATAAAACGCCATCGATTCCGTCTACGTTGTATCGATGTGCGCCGAGTTTCTGGTAGATATGCCAATGCTTACCTTCGCCGAACAAATGACGATCGAATTCCGGCAATTGCTCGGGAAAGTCGTATGGGTCGTAATCGATGTGGTGTCGGCCTTCTTTGTCGATCCAAGAAAATCGATAATGTTCTGGTAATTCGCCTGGTTGAGCGGTATATTCAAAAAAGTCCGTTTCGGCGAGTCGAGGTATTTCAGGGCCTTTATCAGCAAAACGAACCGAATCGGCATAAGGCAAATGGAGTCTTATCTTTGTCAGGTTGTTTTCGCTTTGGCGGCCTAGAACGGAAAAAGGATCATGATGTTTGGCTTCAATGATTTTGCATAAATCATCACACGACGGCATATTGGATTGCTTTTTCACTTCGAAACGCCTCAATGTAGTAGAATGATTTTTATGAGAATGTTACCACCTAAGCAACAGATGTAATAGTCAATTCCAGAAGGGGAATTAAAATGTCAGAGTCAATCAATCAACCTCAAGATAGGTTCGTCAGTCATTTAACTAGAAATACAATTGCCTTGATTCTTGCGGGCGGCCGCGGCTCAAGGTTAAAAAATATGACTGATTGGCGTGCCAAGCCGGCGGTTCCTTTTGGAGGGAAATTCAGGATTATCGACTTTCCGTTATCCAATTGCATTAATTCCGGAATCAGAAAAATCGGCATTTTAACGCAATATAAAGCTGATTCTTTGATTCGACATATTCAACAAGGCTGGGGGTTTTTACGCGGCGAATTCGGTGAATATGTCGATTTGATGCCGGCTCAACAGCGTCTCGAAACGTCTTGGTATGAAGGAACTGCCGATGCGGTTTATCAGAATATCGATATTCTCCGAACCCGCCGGCCGGAGTATGTTTTGATATTAGCCGGCGATCATATCTATAAAATGGACTACGGCGAAATGCTCGCCGATCATGTGGCCAATAATGCCGACTTGACCATTGGCTGTCTCGAGGTAAGTCTGGAAGAGGCGACCGAATTCGGAGTCATGGACGTCGATCAAAATCGACGGGTAAAAGCATTTGTCGAAAAACCCGCCAATCCGCCTTCGATGCCGGGTAAGCCGGACAAAGCCTTGGCTTCGATGGGTATCTATGTATTCAATGCGGCATTTTTATTCGAGCAGTTGATCAAGGATGCCGACACCAAAGGCTCGAATCGGGATTTCGGTAAAGATATCATTCCCGCGGTTATCGATAAATATAGAGTCAATGCATACCCATTTCTGAACTTGCAGGGCGATCAAAGTTATTGGCGCGATGTGGGTACGATAGATGCGTATTGGGCGGCAAACATGGAGTTAATCGGCGTTAAGCCCGATTTAAACCTGTATGACAAAACTTGGCCGATTTGGACTTATCAGGAACAAACGCCGCCGGCGAAATTTGTCTTCGACGACGATAAAAGAAGAGGGCAGGCGGTTGATTCGATGGTGTCCGGCGGTTGCGTTATTTCCGGCGCCAAGGTCAGACATTCCTTGTTGTTTTCCAATGTTCGGGTTAATTCTTACACGACTTTAGAAGATGCTGTGGTGCTACCTGAAGTCAATATTGCAAGGCATTGCCGAATTACCAAGGCGATCATCGAGAAAGGTTGCGAAGTGCCCCAAGGCACGGTAATCGGTGAGAATCTCGAGGACGATAAAAAAAGATTTCATGTCAGCCCGGGCGGAGTCGTATTGGTTACCCCGGATATGTTAGGGCAGAGCAGGCACTATGTCAGATAATAAACTAAAGCTGGTGATATGTTGGCACATGCACCAGCCCGAGTATCGCGATTTGCAAACCGGCGAATTTCAATTGCCTTGGACTTACTTGCATGTCATGAAAGACTATGTCGATATGATAGCTCACCTTGAAGCGGCACCGGAAGCAAAAGCAGTGGTTAACTTTGCGCCGATTCTTCTGGAGCAGATCGAGGACTATGCCAGGCAAGTAGGGCGCTATCTGCATGATCGCATCTCATTCAAGGATCCGTTATTGGCGGCACTGGTTGCGCCGTCGATACCCTCGGATCCCGATGCACGGCTAAGACTGGTCAAGGATTGCATGCGTGCCAATCGGGAGCGGCAGATCGGACGATATCCGACGTTCCAGAAATTGGTCAAAATGGCAGAATGGATGGAGCAGAATCATGATGCATTGTGTTATATGAATTCTCAATTCATCAGTGATCTTCTGGTTTGGTATCACCTTGCCTGGATGGGTGAAAGTGTTAAATTGACTGATGTTAGGGTCAAGCGCTTGATCGCAAAAGGTTCAGGCTACACGTTGCATGAACGGATCGAAATTGTCGAGGTCATCGGTGAGCAATTGTCCACTGCAATATGTCGATATAAGGCATTAGCGAGAAAGGGGCGTATCGAGCTTTCGGTTACGCCCTATGCGCATCCGATTATGCCATTGTTAATCGATATCAAAAGTACCTTACAAGCAATGCCCGATGCTCCGCTTCCCGAGTTGGATACTTATCCGGGCGGCGAGGAAAGAGTGAAATGGCATCTGAAGCATGGTGTCGAAACCTTTAAACGATTTTTCGGATTCACGCCGAGAGGCTGTTGGCCATCCGAGGGGGCAGTCAGTACCGAGACATTAAAGATGCTCTCCGAGTTCGGTTTCGATTGGGCCGCAACAGGCGGTAATGTGTTGCATAACAGCTTGCGATTATCGGGCATCGATGGCGAGAGTCCGCATCATCCGTTTCGCGCTAGCGGAACCGGTATTCCTTGCTTTTTTAGGGACGATGGCTTGTCGGATTTGATCGGATTTGAATATTCCAAATGGCATGCCGACGATGCGGTTGCCGATTTGATCAATCATTTGGAACAAATCCACAAGCATGATACTTCTGCGAATAAGGTGGTATCCATTATTATGGATGGAGAAAATGCTTGGGAGTATTTTCCGCAAAACGGTTATCACTTTCTCAGTGCTCTCTATAAACGCTTAAGTCATCATCCCGTGATTCATCTAACAACATTTTCCGAATGCCTCGATCAACCGGTCGAAATTAAGTCGCTTCCGAATTTAATGGCTGGGAGTTGGGTATACGGAACTTTTTCTACCTGGATCGGCGATGTCGATAAAAATCGAGGTTGGGATATGTTGGGCGATGCCAAGTGGGCGTTTGACAAAGTCGTGTCTACCGGGCGCTTGACCGAGGAACAATTGGCTCTTGCCGAGCATCAGCTTGCTATTTGCGAGGGATCGGATTGGTTTTGGTGGTTCGGAGATTACAATCCGGGGGAGGCTGTCAGTAGCTTTGAAAAGCAGTTTCGTTTGAACTTAAGTAATCTCTATCTATTGTTGGGAGAAGAGCCGCCGGCTTATCTGGCATTATCGTTCACTCAGGGATCCGGAGCTCCCGCCATGGGCGGTACGATGAGGCCGGGTATTGAAAGCGTTTAGCCAGGGAAGCCGTTTGTGATTGATATTTTACATAGACGCCGTGCCGGAGTTTTATTGCACATTACTTCACTCCCAGGTAACAATGAGAATGGTAACTTGGGGCCGGAAGCTTATCGTTTTGTCGACTTTCTAAACAGTGTCGGCGTAACGGTATGGCAAACTTTACCTTTAAACATGCCGCACGATGACGGGTCCCCCTATCAATGCATCTCCGCTCATGCCGGTAATACCGCTTTGATCGATTTGGATAAGTTGGTTGATAAAGGTTGGCTTAGTCCTGGCGAGCGCTGTCAAGAGTGCGGCGGCAGTCCGTCATTTGCAAGGGAGTGCTTGCTTAATCATGCCTATTATGGTTTTAAGCTGCACGCGACCGAACACGAAAAAATTGAATTTACCAAATTTTGTATCGACAAAAAGTTCTGGTTGGATGATTACGCCTTATTTATCGCACTAAGAAAAGAATTCAATAACCTTAGCTGGAATCAATGGCCTGAACAGTATAAATCACGGAATATTTCGGCGCTTAAAGAAGCCTCCAGACGCTTAAGCACCGAAATCGAAGCCATTAAATTCGAGCAATTCGTATTCTTTACGCAGTGGCTAGAACTCAAAGATTATGCCTCGCGCCATGGCATATTGTTGTTTGGCGATATTCCTATTTTCGTTTCTTACGATAGCGCCGATGTGTGGGTTCATCCGGAGGTGTTCAAGTTGGATGAACAGTTTGAAATGTCGGTGGTTGCGGGAGTGCCTCCCGATTATTTTTCTGAAACGGGGCAGCGTTGGGGAAATCCGCATTACAATTGGTCTTACCTTAAAAAAAATGGTTTCCATTGGTGGCTTGATCGAATCAAAACACAGGTCGAAATGTTCGATATTATCCGTATCGATCATTTCAGGGGGTTAGAGGCCGCCTGGGAAATTCCGGTATCCGAGCCCACTGCAATGAATGGTTGCTGGGTCAAGGCGCCTGGACAAGCCTTGTTAAAGACGATTTTCGATGCGTTCGGGCCTATTGCATTGGTTGCGGAAGATTTAGGCGTTATTACCGATAAAGTCGAAAAACTCAGGGACGATTTCTCTTTGCCTGGCATGAAAATTCTGCAGTTCGCGTTCAGCGGCGGCCCGAGTAATCCTTATTTACCGGGTAATCTGGATAAAAACAGCGTTGTTTATACCGGCACGCACGATAACGATACCACCTTGGGATGGTACCGTCAGATCAGCGAGCAAGAGCAAGCTTATGTTTATGAATACTTAGGGCAGCCTGCCAGCTCGATGCCCTATACGCTAATACAAGCTGCTTTAGCTTCGGTTGCTAATCTCGCGATCATTCCGATGCAGGACATTCTTGAGTTAGATACCGAGCATCGCATGAATATTCCCGGTACGACTGAAGGCAATTGGCTGTGGCGTTTTACTTGGGATCAATTATTACCTCTGCACATGCAACGTTTAGCGCGTGCGATTAAATTATATGGACGAGATTAAGTCGGGTGAAGGTTGCCGAAGATTTGTTTGGGTTTGTCTTTCGCTAAAATCTGGTTGGCAAAGGGTAATTTGAATTGACACTTTAAGGTTTCAGTCAGGATAATCCGTCTATGGTTCATGCCGATATGACGGTTACCCTTCAATGCAGTGAATGTGGTTAAAAGATTTATGAAATTAGGAAAAAATGAATGAGATATTGGCATTCCAGGCATAACCCCGAACTCACTATATCGTCTCAAGAAATCCAACACATCAGTCAAACCATTAGCCGTACCTATCATCCTTTGCAATTCAGTCAGGCTGAGCCACTTAATTTTCCACAGCTCATTATTTTACCGATAGATCCCTATCACCTTCATGCCTATTGGCGTATCGCCGGTGCTACACCTTTGCTGCAGATGGCGAATAGTCCGTTGATATTACGTTTATTTTGGCAAATTGATTGGGAGGATGCTCAAGATCATCTGCGTCCATGGTTTGATGCCTGCGTGGTATCCGCGCAGGCCAATGCTAAGATTGAATTGCCGGTTGCCGGCGCAATTTATACTGCGGCGATTGGTCAATGCGACAATAATGGGGACTTTATTGTATATGTTCGCTCGCAGCCTGTTATTATGCCTTCTTCTGCGATGACGCCGGTGACCGCGCTAACAAGGCCTTTAGCCTTTGACGAAGCCGATATTGACGCTCAAATTCGGCAAACATTAGGCAAGCCGCATGCCGAAGATATCCCATTTTCACCGGTGTCTCCTATTCACATGACATCGGCGGAACGAGTTGAGCTTCGTGATATGGATAGTTATTCGAGTTCCAGTATATCCTGTCTACAGATATAGCAATAAAACTCACTTAGGAATATGCACAAAATAACTTGTACAAGTAGCAGACTTTGCGGCGGTTCGGCAGCAAATTCCAGTTTGAACATCTTCTCGCAGTTTAGGGTGTGGACCATGTTTGACGCGGAATGCCGTGAACCCGTCCGAAGGAGCTTGGCGGCGGCTAAGCGCCAAGCATCCCCCGCACCCTTTTTGATCCCCAAACTGGGAATTGCCGACCAGCCTCCCTTCCAACAGTTGTTGAAATTATCTCATGCTCGTTCCTTAGGCACTTAAGATGGATAGGGGCGGTTTATGCATTGTATTACATGCCCATTTGCCTTATGTACATCATCCCGAGTATGAGCATTTTTTTGAAGAGCGCTGGTTATTCGAAGCGATAACCGAGTGTTATTTGCCGCTTCTTGACATGTGCGAGCGCTTGACACGGGATCGCGTGCCATATCGACTGACGCTGTCGTTATCGCCAACCTTGTTGACTATGTTGAATAATGAGTTATTGCAACAGCGCTATGTGCGCCATTTGCAAGGTTTAATCAGATTAGCCGAGCAGGAAATTTCAAGGACTCGCAAGCAATCTGAGCATCAGTATTTGGCTCGATTATATCGACGTAATTTCAAGGCGGCATTGCAGCGTTATCAACAGGCGTATGATTGCGATTTAATCGCGGCTTTCAAAAAACAGGCTGAATTAGGCGGTCTGGAATTGATTACCTGCGCGGCTACCCACGGTTTTTTGCCGTTACTGAACGTTTCCGAAAGTGCGGTGCGCAATCAGATCAACATGGGCGTTGAAACTTTCAAACAGTGCTTCGGTTTTATGCCAAAAGGATTTTGGTTGCCCGAATGCGGTTATTACCCTGGTTTGGAAGCGCTGCTTGACGAAGCCGGTTTGGGTTATTTTTTTGTGGATAGCCATGGTTTGACTCAAGCAAACCCGCAATCTGAAAATGGCGTCTATGTGCCTATAGTCTGTGCGAACGGTGTGGCGGCGTTTGCCCGTGATCCCGAATCATCGCGTCAAGTCTGGAGCGCGCAGGAAGGCTATCCGGGAGACAGCGACTATCGTGAATATCATTGCGATATCGGTTATGATTCCACTATTCCGGAAAGTTATCTCGCACCGTATTTATTGGAAGAAACGATTCGTGTACCCGTCGGCATCAAATATCAGCGAGTGACGGGAGGGAGTGGCCCGAAAGAGGCTTATCGGCCGCGTCAGGCACTGATGAAGGCGAGGCGCCATGCTCAAGACTTTTATTTGAAGCGGCAACGGCAGCTTGACGATCTGAGCTATCGGATGGGGAAATCGCCGATTATTGTAGCTCCCTACGACGCTGAATTGTTCGGTCATTGGTGGTTCGAGGGGCCGCAATGGCTGGAGTTTTTATTGCGCCTAGTTGGCGGTAATAAGTCGGGAATGCAATTGGTCAGTGGCGGCGATTATTTAGCGCGTTTTCATAACTTGCAAACCGCAACGCCTTCGGCATCGAGTTGGGGCGAACAAGGCTATTCAGGATACTGGCTCAATGAAACCAATGCTTGGATTTATCCTGTTTTACACAAATCGGCGATGTTGATGGAGGAATTGGCCGATGAGTTTCAACAAGTTCCCCGTTATTCCTTGGAGGAACGGGTATTGAATCAGGCGGCTCGTTCGTTATTATTGGCACAGGCCTCGGATTGGCCGTTCATCATGAAGTCAGGAACGACCGTCGAGTACGCTAAAAAGCGTATTCTCGACCATTTGGCTCGATTTAATTATCTGCAAGAAAGTGTTCGCACTCATACAATTAACGAACACTATTTGGCAGCGTTAGAAGTGATGGATGATATTTTTCCGATGCTTGATTTTCGGACTTATAAAACACAAACGCGGACAACATACTAAGCTAAGAATTTCGCGATAAATATACCCGTCGTAGATCAAAATTCGGCGCCGGGGTGTTCGCTAAAGGACGCCGTGAATACGCACAGGTAGGCTCTATGCCAGCTCCATGCTGGCAAAGCCTTTGTCGGACACCCCTGCGCCTCCTCGGGCGCTGCCGAAATTTGAAGTGCGAAAGGTATAGCTTCCGGGGGTTATGAGCTTTTTCAAGGGTTCGATAACTCGGTTGGCAGGACTTTGTGAACCCGGCACCTAAATTATCGAAGGCAGTTAGCCATAGCCAACAGGCTATGTAATTTAGCCGCTGGGTGAATACTTTCGTGAAGGCTTGACGGCGGCCGACACCTCTCAAGCGAGCAACCGAACCCTCCATAAAAGAGGGAAGTTATTTATGAGCAAATCCTAAGGGCAGCGGGATGATAAATCTTTTAATTGGCATGATAGGTCTGATTTATGGCAAAGCAAAATACAACTAAAACCAGAAGCTCAACAAAAAAAGCAACAACGACTAAGGCTTCCGAAAAGCCGACGACAGAGAGTCAAGCGGCGCTAACGTCTGAGGCGGAGGCGGATGCGGTGCCGGAGATACAGAATTCAAGCGCTGCTGTGTCTACGGTAAAAGACGCCCCTAAAGCAGAGTCTCCGACAATGGAAAAGTCGATTTTGGCGGATGATGCGCCGAAGCCTAATCTATCGTCTGAGTCCAAAACGGCACCGAAATCTAAAGCAACCCCGAAAGCAAAAGCGGCTTCTTCGGAAGTCACTTCTTCGCCTAAGACGACGATTACAAAAGTGGCGCAAGCGGAGCCGGAGAAAAAAGCAGCACCAAAAGTTGCGAGTCCGGTAAAGCCTCCTGCGACTCCAAAAGCTAAAGCCGCTCCAAAAAACAAGTTTGCTGAAAAAGCCAAGACTGCGCCTAACGTCAAGACGCCGACTCAAACTAAGGATGAAGAGAAGGCTAAAGCCGAAATAGAAGCGAAGGATTCTCCGAAAACTAAGTCTGCAGCGGAAGTTAAGCCGGCCGAATCTGATCGGCAGATTAAAGCAGCGGAAACGAATGCGCCGGAATCGACGTCATTATCGCCGGCACCGGTGTTGCCCGTTGTTCCGCAAAACGAGACGGCGCTCAATATTGTTGCTTCGAAGGGGAAGGCTACGCCTAGCCAACCCTCCGCAAAAACCGTCCCTAAACAGTCCGATTCCGCTGGCGAAACGCAAGTCAAAACGCCCTCCAATGTCGACGAACCCTTATACTTGGAGCCCAAGACGACATTTATCACGCCTTTTCCTGAGGTCGCTCAAGCAACCTCCGTCAGCCCTGATATACCGTCGGAAAAGCTTCATCGACAGACCGATTACAGCAAGGCAGAGACAATAGCGCGCACACCGGAACCTTCGGCGCCGGAGCCCGTTGCCGACATGATGTCGCAACTCGAGCATGCACCATACCACGACAAACCCGGTCCCGACTATCCGCATATGTTTGTCGTGCAGATTACTCCGGAATTGGCTCCTCTGGCAAAGGTCGGAGGTTTGGCGGATGTTGTGACCGGTTTGAGCCGCGAACTGGAATTGCGAGGACACAGTGTCGAAATTATTTTGCCCAAATACGATTGTATGCATTACGATCATATTTGGGGCTTATGCAAAACCTATGACGACCTTTGGGTGCCCTGGTATAACGGCCATATTCATTGCACGGTCTGGTTCGGTTTCGTTCATGGCCGTAAATGCTTTTTCATAGAGCCGCACTCCCCGGAGAACTTCTTCAATCGCGGCACGATTTACGGCTTTAATGACGACGTGCTGCGTTATGCGTTCTTTTGCCGCGCCGCATTAGAATTTCTTTGGAAATCCGGCAAGCATCCCGATGTGATTCATTGCCATGATTGGCAAACGGCATTGGTTCCGGTGTTTTTATATGAAATCTATCAGAATTTAGGCTTATGGCATCCGAGGGTATGTTTTACGATCCACAATTTTAAACATCAAGGGTTGACGGGCGACTTCTTATTGAATGCGACGGGCCTGCATCGGCCGGAGTATTATTTTCATCATGATCGCTTGTTGGATAATCGGATTCCGCATGCGTTGAATTTGATGAAAGGCGGTATAGTCTATTCCAACTTCGTTACGACGGTATCGCCGCGTTATGCCGGTGAAACCAAGGACGGCGGTCAAGGATTCGGTTTGGAGCCGACCCTTCATACGCATCATTATAAGTTCGGCGGTGTGGTCAACGGGATCGATTATGATGTCTGGAATCCCGAAATCGATCCGCATATCGCGGCTCCCTTTGCTGTAGACAGGGTAGACAATAAATATCTCAATAAACGGGCTTTACGCGATCGCTTGTTGCTAGCGGATAATGAAAAACCGATTATTGCTTTCGTCGGGCGGCTCGATCCTCAGAAAGGGTTGGACTTGGTTCGTCATGCATTGTTTTATTCATTGAATCACCGGGCCCAGTTTGTGTTGCTCGGCTCCAGTCCCGAGCGAGATATCAATAGCTATTTCTGGGAGTTGAAGCGGCATTTGAACGACAGTCCCGATTGCCATATCGAAGTCGGCTTCGACGAAGGCTTGGCGCATCTGATTTATGCCGGTGCGGATATGATCGTCGTGCCTAGTTTATTCGAACCTTGCGGTTTGACGCAGTTGATATCGATGAAATACGGCACGGTTCCGATCGTTCGCGAGGTCGGAGGGTTGGCCGATACGGTATTCGATAAGGATCATGCGCATCATAAAGCCTTGCACGAGCGCAACGGCTATGTTTTTAGGGATTACAACAATGAAGGGCTGGAGTCGGCATTGTCGCGCGCGATCGATTGTTATTATCAATTTCCGGATCATTTTCGGGAGTTGATGAAAAATGCAATGCGTTACGATTATTCCTGGAAATATCCCGGTCAACATTACCTGAATATCTACGATTATATTCGTAACAAATAAAGAGGCCGATTGATGAGGATGTATAACTTGTTCCCCCTGTTGGCAGGTCACTTCGGGCAGTGGGAAGTTCATTTGGAAAGGGCCGCGGCGATGCGGTTCGATTGGGTTTTCGTCAACCCGTTACAAAAAACCGGGGCATCCGGCAGCCTGTATTCTATTGCCGATTATTTTCAGTTAAACCCGCTGTTGGTCGATCCGAAATCCAAAAAAACCGCGGAGCAACAATTGCAGGCTTTGATTCAACAGGCTGAGAAAAAATACCGAATCCGCTTTATGACCGATTTGGTATTGAATCACTGTGCGATCGATTCGCCCTTGTTGAAACAGCACCCCGAATGGTTTGTTCACGAGCATGGTCAGGTTCAGCGCCCTTTTTGTCTCGAAGACGGCGGCCATAAGGTGGTATGGGAGGATTTAGCACAATTCGATCATGGCCGAAGTCACGATAATGGGCTTTATGCCTATTATCGTAAAATTATCGAGTCATACATCGATCTGGGTTTTAAAGGCTTTCGTTGCGATGCCGCCTATCAATTAGCGCCCGAACTTTGGCGGCAATTGATTACGGATACGAAACAAAAACATCCCGATGTGGTGTTTACCGCTGAAACGCTAGGCTGCAGCGCCGAGCGAACCAAGCAAACCGCGCAAGCCGGGTTTGATTATATTTTCAATAGTTCCAAATGGTGGGACTTCGAAAGCCCTTGGTTACCGGAACAGTATCAATTATTGCGCCAAGCCGCCCCTTCGATCAGTTTTCCCGAAAGCCACGATACGCCTCGTTTATTTGCCGAAAGCAACGGCAATGCCGAAGCCTTAAAGCAGCGTTACTTATTTTCCGCAGTATTCAGCAGCGGCGTGATGATGCCGATGGGTTACGAATACGGTTTTAGTAAACCGCTGCATGTGGTGCATACTCGGCCTGAGGACTGGGAAACTACCGAGGTGGATTTGACTGAGTTTATTACTCAAGTCAACACCATGAAAGCCGATTACCCTGTATTTCAGGAAGAGGGGCCTTTTAACCTAATTGGTTATCCGCAGTCGCCGATACTTTTTTTCTGGAAAGCCAGCCTATCCGGACAACAAGAAGCTTTGATCTTGTTAAATAAGGACCCTTGGCAGCGTCATGAGTTTTCGACGCCCGATCTATATCAATATGTTCAGTCGCGTGCGCCGTTTACCGATCTCTCACCGGAGTATCCGCTAGCTTATGTGCCGAGTCCTTATCATTTCGACTTGTTGCCGGGCATGGTTCGAGTAATGGTTACTACACAAGCTGTTTGACAAAATTCGAATTTTATAACTACAGGTGCCTAACGACGCCGAATCGATGCTAAACCAGGATAGCACATTAGAACAGGAGAGCGGGAACCGGGCTTGTCGAGGCAAGCTGAGCTATCCCCACCCGAATGATATACCTTTCGCACTTTAAATTTCGGCATTAGCCTATGGAGGTGCCGGGGTGTTCGGCAAAGGCTTTGATAGCATGGATGCTATCATAGAGCCTACATGGACGTATTTACGGCGTCCTTTGACGAGCACCCCGGCACCGAAATTTGACAAGCAAGGGGTATAAATTCGCGGGCTTCCCGCAAAAGCAGATGAGTAAAACAAAACTGTCCACAGAATTACAGTGTCTTATTGATGCCAAAAGCAGTGATCCCTTTGCCGTTTTAGGTCGCCATCCCATGGATGACAAACAGGTTGTGGTCCGCGCTTTTTTGCCGCATGCCGAAACCGTGGCCTTGGCTGAAGGAAACTTGCCATTGACTCGAATCGAGGGTACGGCTCTTTTCGAATGGCATGGCTTAGCATCACAAGTCCCTCCATGCTATCGACTGATTTGGCGCGATCAAGACCATTACGAGCACATTGGTTATGATCCTTATTGTTATGCGCCGCAATTATCGGATTACGATTTACATTTATTCAGTGAAGGTAAACATTGGCATGCTTACCGTTTACTGGGGGCGAGAGTCCATGAAGTCGAAAACGTCGCCGGCGTGCTGTTTTCGGTGTGGGCGCCTAATGCATCGCGAGTTAGCGTAGTCGGCGATTTTAATCGCTGGGATGGCCGTTGCCATCAAATGCGGGTGCGCGGTAATGGCGTTTGGGAGCTTTTTATTCCAGGCTTAGAGCCCGGCTTGGTTTATAAGTATGAAATTCGCGCGAAGAATGGCGATATTTTATTAAAAACAGATCCTTACGGTCGGTTTTATGAGGTTCGCCCGAATACGGCCAGTATTGTAACGGCAAACGATAATTTTAATTGGCATGACCAAAAATGGTTGAAACAGCGTGAGAAGTTCGATTGGCAGCACAAGCCGATTAGCATCTACGAGGTGCATTTGGGGTCTTGGCAACGAGGTTCCGAAGGAGAGTTATTAAATTACCGGCAATTGGCGGTGGCCTTGGTGGAATATGCTAAGACCCTGGGCTTTACCCATCTTGAGTTATTGCCGGTTACTGAGCATCCCTATGATAAATCGTGGGGTTACCAAACGACCGGGTACTATGCTCCGACTAGTCGATTCGGTAGTCCTGAAGATTTTCGCTGGTTTGTCGATTATTGTCATCAGCACGAGATCGGTGTCATTCTCGATTGGGTGCCGGCGCATTTTCCGAAAGATGCGCATGCGCTTGCATGGTTCGACGGCACATCGCTTTACGAGCATGAAGATCCAAGGCTCGGCGAACATCGTGATTGGTCGACATTGATTTTTAATTTCGGTCGCTATGAAGTTAAGAACTTTTTGATCTCGAGCGCTCTATTCTGGCTCGAGGAATATCATGTAGACGGTTTGCGAGTCGATGCGGTAGCGTCAATGTTGTATCTCGATTACTCCCGTGAGGAAGGCGAGTGGATACCCAATAAATACGGCGGTCGCGAAAATTTGGAGGCTATCGACTTTTTACGATCATTAAACGAAATTACCCATCAGCAAGTTCCCGGCGTGTTGATCATGGCCGAAGAGTCGACCGCTTGGCCGCAAGTCACTAAACCTCCGTATGTCGGTGGGTTGGGCTTCGATTTGAAGTGGAATATGGGCTGGATGAACGATACGTTGCGCTACATGGAAAAAGAGTCGATTTATCGCCAATACCATCAGGGAGAATTAACCTTTAGTCTGATTTACGCCTTTACGGAAAATTTTTTGTTGCCGTTTTCTCACGATGAAGTGGTTCACGGCAAGCAATCGATGTTATATAAAATGCCCGGCGATGAGTGGCAGCGCTTTGCTAATTTGCGTTTGGTGTATTTTTATATGTTTACCCACCCCGGCAAAAAGTTGCTCTTCATGGGTTGTGAATTCGGTCAAGGGCGCGAATGGGACAGCAGTCAAGTGCTTGATTGGTATGTGTTGGCCTATCCTTTTCACCAAGGACTGCAACATCTCGTAAAGACGCTGAATCACACCTATCAAAAGGAGACGGCTTTACATGCCAATGATTTTACCGATGCGGGGTTTGAGTGGATCGACTGTCACGATGCCCATAACTCGGTGCTGATCTATATCCGCAAGGCTGCCGATACGGGAGAGTTTTTGATTATAGCTCTGAACTTTACTCCGGTCCCTCGTGAGTATTATCACATTGGTGTGCCGGCGGCTGGGCGTTATGACGAAATCCTTAACTCCGATGCGCAGGAATTCGGCGGCAGCGGGGTGGTCAATTCGCCGGATGGTATTTGGACTCAGGAGCAGGCCTGGATGAATCGGCCTCACTCGCTCTATATAACCTTGCCGCCTTTAGGAGGAGTCGTCTTAAAACACAACCAAACGGCACCCGGTCCGCAAGCGGTGTTGACGCCTCCCAAAAAGAATTAATCTTGAAAAAAAACCAGGCTAAATTCAAATGATTTAGCCTGGTGGATTTTATATCAGCATTTTGATTCTCGCCTCAGCTATAAAAGCCGAATGCTTGACTTGCTCCTAGCTTGGATTCAAGTTATAAGTGCAATAAAATATTCGGTGAATTAGCCGGGAAGACAACGGTTTGTATTAGTCGTCATCTTTGCGGCTTTTTTGTTTTGGGATCGGTAATAATGGGACCTGGTAGCCGGCTATAATTTTTTGAATGTCATCGAAATGTTCGTCAATGAGCCGGTTGAGCATTTCTTTTCGCGCCTTATCTCCATATCGAACCCCCATTGCTATTGAAAAATCGAATTTCATGCCGGGTGACGAACTCATAGGGATGGCAGTGAAGCTACCTTTTGGGCTTTGCGAGAGCACATGGCCCGCCATCGGCCCCCAGATTACAGCCATATCAATTATTCCGGCTTTTAGATCCTTATCGATCTGCATAGCGACATTGTTTTCGTCATCGCCGGTCATGGTTTGGTAAGGCACGCCTTGATCGATTAAGCCCAATTTTTGCAGCCAAGCCGTACCAGGCCCCCTGTCGAACATCGCGATGCGTAACGATTCTTGACGCTGGAGGGGCAGGTCGTTCAGCTGTTCCGCCGACTCGATATCGTCCCAGCCACGATTTTTGGCGATTAGCAAGACATAGGTCGAATGATAATAGGGCTTGGTTGTCAAGGTTCGATCGTAACCGGCCGGGACGCCTATGACGACATCGCATTTATACTCGTCTTCGGAATCGCCGACTGTCGCGGTCAGTGTGTTGCGGATAAAGCCCATGCGATTGGGAAACCAAGTGTACTCAAGTTCTTGCCCTAACTTTTTGGCAAATAATTCGGCAATTTTATTTTCGAAGCCATCGCCGTTTTTAGTGGAATACGGAGGATCCAACGGGTCTGCGCATACTCTGAATTTGTCTTCGGCATTGGCTGTGGAGGTTATGGCGGCACATAACAAACCGCTAAATAATAAAGTCCTGAGAGTCATTCTTTCTCCTGGTGAGTTCGGAACTAGATCGAATAGTTTAATGTATCTGAGTCGTAAAGGCTAAGTTACAACGCAGGCATTATTGGGTTCCGGTTCTGTGGGGTGTGTCGGTCAAAAAAAAACCCCGGACGAAAAATCGACCGGGGTTTGTTTCTATCTAAAAATCAGATATTTTCTTAATTAGGCAATGCGAATACAGTTAATGTGCCGCCCAATTTAGTGTAAGAGCTTAAGCTTCTGTATGCGCCGACCGCTCCTAAACCTTCAGAGTTAGAAGATTCTTCGCCGGAGTCGAGTCCCGCAGCAATACCGATACCAGCCCAGCCGCCGACGCCTGACAGTACGCCGACATATTGTTTGCCTTCGTATTCCCAAGTATTGACGTTACCAATGATGCCGGAAGGTGTTTTAAATCTGTAAAGCTCTTTACCGGTCTTCGCGTCAACCGCTTTCAGGTAGCCTTCCAGAGTGCCGTAGAAAACGACACCGCCGGCAGTAGCCAGCGAGCCTGACCATACCGAGAATTGCTCTTTGTTAGACCAAATGATTTTACCGGTTGTAGCATCCCAAGCAGTAAATTGACCTAAGTTGTTGGAGCCGTCTTCCTTGCCGGTGATGACATCTTTACCGGCGGGGAACATAGACAACGTCGCGCCAACATATGGTTGTCCGGCAGTGTATTCAACCTCGAACGGTTCATAGTCCATGCAAACGTGGTTGCCGGAAATATAGAAATAACCGGTTTGCGGAGAGTAAGAAACAGGCTGTTGGTTTTTGCTTCCTAATGCCGCAGGGCAAACGCCTTCAGTGTTGACGTCTTCGCCGTTGTATTCCGTGCTGTATTGAGAAACGACTTGCGGACGGCCGGATTTCATGTCGACATGAGACGCCCAGTTAACCGCTTTGTCGAATTTTTCGGCAACCAACAATTCGCCTGTGACGCGGTCCAGTGTGTAGCCGAAACCGTTACGGTCAAAGTGAACGGCAGTTTTGCGCATTTGGCCTTTGATTTCTTGATCGACTAGCGCGACTTCGTTGATGCCGTCGTAATCCCATTCGTCATGCGGAGTCATTTGGTAAACCCATTTGACTTCGCCGGTGTCTGCGTTACGAGCCCACAATGACATCGACCACTTGTTGTCGCCAGGGCGTTGCGCCGGGTTCCAAGTCGAAGGGTTGCCGGATCCGTAATAAACCAGGTTCAATTCAGGATCGTAGCTGTACCAGCCCCAAGTGGTGCCGCCGCCGATTTTCCATTGGTCGCCTTCCCAAGTGCTGGTGCTCGAATCTTTACCGACCGGTTGGACTTTACCGTCTTTCCAAGTGGTGGTTTTAGTTGGATTGATCAAAGTGTCGGCATCAGGTCCCATGCTGTAGCCTTTCCAATCCAACTCGCCGGTGCGAATGTTGTAAGCCGCCAAGAAGCCGCGTACGCCGAATTCACCGCCGGAGATACCGGTGATGACTTTGTCTTTAACGACTAATGGAGCTTGAGTGTTGGTCATGCCCAATTTAGGATCGCCGTTTTGAACGCTCCATACCCGTTTACCTGTTTTGGCATCCAACGCAGTTAATACGGTATCGGATTGTTGCAGGAAGATTTTACCGTCGCCGTAAGCTAAACCGCGGTTGACGGTGTCGCAACACATCACAGGAATAGTGACGTCGGCATCTTGCTGCGGAGTGTATTCCCAAATAACCGCTTGTGTTTTTTGATCGATCGCATAAACGGTGTTAGGGAATGGAGTGTGAATATACATGACGTCATTGACAACCAGAGGGCCGCCTTCATGGCCGCGCAGAACGCCGGTTGAAAAAGTCCATGCCGGTTGCAGGTTTTTGACGTTAGAAGTGTTGATTTGTTTGAGTTCGCTGTAACGGGTACCATGATAGTTACCGCCCCAAGTCGCCCAGTTCGCTGGGTTCTTGGTCAATTTTTCAACTTCGCTATTCGCTTGAGATACTGCAGGTACTGCAAGCAAGGCAGCGACAGTTGAGGCAATCAGCCAGCTTTTGACAGGCTTCTTCATATATTTCCTCCTGGTATCCTGTTACACGACAGAATACGGGTTATGATTTTTAAGACTAATATTAGTTTTAAGTAATTTATGGGGCGACGATCATTCCCTCTACCGGAGAACTAACAAGTGCCGCGCCAGGTGTGTAAATTTAAGGATTTTTTCCTAAAAGTCAACTTTTAAGGCGGACGACAAGCCTTTAAATTACACTGTCGTTCGGGAATATAAGCTCAGGGTTCGGCTTATCAGGGTCATTGTATCAACAACCTTCTATTATGCAAATTTCCTACTTGCTTTCTGTTGTTTTGGTGTTTCTGACCGTTGCAATGGTTATTGCCGGATTGACCAGGCATTTGCGGTTGCCTTATACCGTTTTGTTGGTGTTGATGGGGTTGATGATTAATTTAACTAGCACATTGACCGATCAAGTGGCCTTTGTGGGTGGGTTTCGATTGACTCATGAGTTGGTGTTGTTTGTCTTTTTACCTGCGTTGATTTTCGAATCCGCGATGAATCTCGACGCGCGGGCCTTATTAAAAGATTTGGTTCCGGTGGTCGTGATGGCGATTCCGGGCATGTTGATTTCGGCATTTCTGGTTGGCCTTGGTCTGGTGGTGTCGCTACAGCTCGATTGGCTTGTCGCGCTATTGTTCGGTGCACTGATTTCCGCAACGGATCCGGTCGCCGTGATTGCTTTGTTTAAAGAGCTTGGTGTCAGTCGAAGGCTTGCGGTATTGGTAGAGGGCGAATCGTTATTCAACGATGCCACGGCGATCGTATTGTTTAATATCGTGCTTGGTTTTCTATTGTCCGGACAGTACGACTGGGCCGATTCGCTATCGGCAGTTCCGGCTTTTATCCGGGTGTTTGTCGGCGGCGCGGGAGTCGGTGTTTTCGGCGGCCTGCTATTTAGCGAATTGATAGTTAGATTGGCTCAAAGCGGCCGGAGTATCATTTTGGTGTTTATGCTGATTATGGCTTATTCGGCATTCATCGTTGCCGAGCATTTTTTCCATGTGTCGGGCGTCATGTCGGTGTTGGCTTCTGCGCTATGTTTTAAAATAGTCGGCTTGCCGAGGTTGTCGGGTGACGTCGAGCATGTTGTCAAAGAATTTTGGGAAGTTATTGTTTTAATTTTTAATTCGCTGTTGTTCATTATGATTGGCTTATCGGTCGATCTGTTCTCGCTGCTCGGAAATTGGAACCCGGTTTTGTGGGCGGTAATGGCGGTGGCTATCGCGCGTGCCGTGAGTATTTATGCGTTGATGCCGTTTACGACCTATGTGTTCGGGTTGCCTAAAATTTATCTTGCTAGCCGGCATATCATGTGGTGGGGTGGTCTGAAGGGCGGTTTGGCAGTGGCGATTGCTTTCTCGATACCGGATACAGTGGCTGATAAACAATTATTGAAAGAGTTGACGTTAGGCGTTGTGATGGTGAGTATGCTGGTTAATGCATCCACGCTTAGGCCGCTGATGCATTGGTTGAAAATAGATCGATTGAGCAACGAAGAGTGGCTCGAGTTACAGCAAGGCATGGTTCAGCTTAAGTATTCGGTCGACGATGTCTTGCATAGCTTTGCCAATTTGCATTTACTTGACAGTGATATTCAAAACTCGGTTGTCTTCGATTTGCGCAAAAAATTGCCGTCGAGCGACAAGCCGATGTCCGAGGATCAGCAGTTAAAACAATTGCATTTGTTGGCATTGCAAGCTGAAACGGATGAGTTGGCGCGCTTGCACGATATCGGTTTGGTGAATTATTACACCTATTTTAATTTTCAGGATCTATTGAGAAAAGACCGGGCAAAAACGATAGAGGAGTTGTTGCTTATCGAATCCGCAAAAGTTGAAAATAATTCGTTTTTGCGGTTTGAAATGTCGATGATCCATTTTTTAAGCAAATACGAATGGACGCTCGGTTGGCTCATTAAATACCAAAGCGTCCGGTTTTCGAATCTCATTCGTCATGATATTGCCGGCGTATTAATGGCGCATGTAGCTTTGCAAAAACTTAAAACTGCCGATCCGAATTTATCCGGCGACAAGTTAAATATCATTAAAAAAATATATCGGAACCGTCTTCATCGACGGCAAGGGCGATTAAAGCGCTTCGGCGAATTGTTTCCGGATTTTTATCGTCAATATGAAAACAGGCTGTTTCAAGAAGTGGCGCTGCTTTATTCGCATAAGTTAGTTGTTGAGGAATACGAACAAGGCAAATTGTCGGTTAAGGTCTTTCGGCGATTAGAGCAGTGCTTATTCGATGCGCAAAAACAATTGCCGGCGATGACGGCTAGTTTGAGTCTGGCTAAACGAGATGATTGGTTTGACAGCGTCCCTTTGTTTTCCGGGTTGCCGAGGGCGGTAATCAAACGCTTAGCGGAACAGGCGCGCTATATTAGTTTCTTGCCTGGAGATACTTTGTTCGATGAAGGTGACAAAGGCGATTGTATTTATATATTAGTCAGCGGCAGCGTCAATGTATTCAAGCGGGATGAGCAGGGGCAAAGCTGTCATGTCGCCGAATTACGGAAAGGCAGCTTTATCGGCGAGCATGCGTTATCGGCCAAGGCGGTCAGAACCGCGACGGTTAGGGCTAAAACGTATATTACCGTGCTACGCTTATCGGTCGAGCAGGTTGTTGAATTGTCGGAGCAAGTTCCCGATTTGGCCGGTCGATTACGGGACGCGGAATTTGGGCATTATGCTTGATAGGGGAAGGTGAAAGGTGAAAGGTGGGGCTCTGTGTATTCGCTAACTTAAGTAAAAAACACGTCATTCCGCCAGGGATTGGCGGAATCCGTACGCCCGCGAGGGCGTACTATCAGTACGGTGAAAGTCCGTACCAGAGTAAGCCAAAAGCTCTGAAATGGAAAATAACTGCGTCACCGCGAGGTGGGGTGGGGAGTAACTGGAAATGAACTGTCAGTCTGTAGTAAGGCAAACTCGTTTCGGTTCCATGTGGTGGCGAGCCTTCGGATTCATGGCGAAGCCTGGAACTCACGGATCACGCTGACTTGGCTATTAAAGCGATGACCCGGCTGCATGGGATGTTTGGAGATTGAATGACAGGAAGGTAGTACGTAGCAAGCGGGGAGACCTGCGGGTTGCAGTGAACGACCGGCAGGAGTCAGAGCCCTCATAGTAGTGAAGACGGATACAGACAGAGCCCCGAAGAGTTTGTGGGAAAGCCGAACCAGAAATCCCGACAGCAGGGCGTAGCGTGAAACCTGCTCTGTCATACGTCCTGTAGCCGTTGAGACGAGCGGGAAGCAAAACCGCTTTTAGCTAAGGGGGGTAGGAAGATAGATGCGAACTGAACATGAAAAGGCAACCGAAGAGGTAGAATCCACAGTGTCAGAAAAGACTAGACAGGAAACAGACATCGCGGCGCTACAGCAGTGTCCGGGGGTGAAAGCCGGATTATGGACGGAGCGCATGTTGGCGGCACTGGTTAACGGTGTCAAAGGAGGCAAATGGCATAGTATGATGGACAAAATCTATGCGGAGCGAACCTTACGGATCGCCTGGCAACGGGTGAAAAGTAACCGGGGCGCGGCCGGCATAGACAAGATCAGTATCGAGCGATTTGAAAATAAAGCGGAGCAGTATCTGCAAGAACTCCAGCAGCAACTGCAAAGCGGTACGTACCAACCGCAAGCGGTCAAACGAGTAATGATCCCGAAGGCCGGAGGCGGCGAGCGGCCCTTAGGCATACCCACGGTCAAAGACCGGGTGGTGCAGATGGCGATCAAGCTGGTGATAGAACCGATCTTTGAGCACACCTTCAGAGACAGCAGCCACGGATTCAGACCGGGCAGAGGTTGTAAAGACGCCTTAAGAGCGGTCGATGAAGGGCTCAAAGCCGGCTACACCTGGGTGGTCGATGCCGACATCAAAGGCTACTTCGACAACATCAGTCATGACCTACTCATGAGCAAACTTGGCGAGCGACTCGCTGACCGACGTTTGCTCAACTTGCTGGAAGCCTATTTAAAACAGGACATCATGACCGACTGCGAAAGCTGGAAACCCACGCAGGGGACGCCACAAGGGGGCGGTACTGAGTCATAAGCGCCAACTTAAGAATCTAAGTATTTGATTAAGCAAGACTAACGCCACCTCCCTGACCTTCAATAATGAGTTCCAAAACTCGATCCGGCAAACCCTGAAGCTTTCTCTTGCGCGGACGTTCACAAAGGCTTTTTACGTGGTCATCAATAAAGCGCTTATTTTTTGGAAAANAAGCCGTAAGTCCTGCCTTGATCTCATTGGCGATCGTGCGCCATAAACGCCAATGGGTAATCGAACGATCACCGTCCATTGTGGTGGCCGCCCGGCCGAATCGGCGCTGCGCTATTTTTTGAGTCACTGCAGCAAACAGTAACTTGCCGTGCAAATATAAATCCGCCAGCTTGCTGTCTTTTCGGGCGCGTAGCCGGTCGATATCAAGCAAGCTCTTTAGCCGCTTTATGACCAGCTCCACTTGCCAGCGAACCCGGTAGAGCTCAGCGATTGATTTCGTGTCGAGCAGCGCTTCGGGGAGCGAAGTAAAAATCAACACCCAGCCGCTCAGCATCAAGGTTTTTTGGCTCGCCGTGCGACCTTTATCACGCGCACGTTGTTTCGCTTTGCGGCGTGCTTGCGCCGCCTGTTCCGGCGGTAACGGCATCGCATGCACCACGCCATCAATACGTTTGTCTTGATGGCACAGATAAACCGGTATCGCACCCGGCTGACCATTCAAATCGCGTATGCGCTGTTCCCAATCGATTTTAACACCTTTCGGTTCGTTGCACCGTTCGTAAAGCGTCATGCTGTGTGGATTGTAGCGCAGTACGACGTGGCCGCCGCGATCAATGAGCGGGACTAAAGACTTCGGTTGGTTGTAGCCTCGATCAACCAACGCGACATCACCTGCAGTCAACTGATAGTGATCCAAGCTCTCGCCGACTTTATCGGTCGTGACGTTGACCTCGCGAAGTGCTAAGCTCATCAAGTCGATCGCCACATGCAAGCGATACGTTGTTTCTTTCGCGCCGGGTTCTTGCACGGTCGAACCGTCAATCACAATGAAATTCAAGGAGTCATTGTTGATCTGTTTATCCAATCCGAACACACTCTTTAATTTCTCTTTTAAAGATCTTCGAACATCATGCCATTGTTGATCTGTTTATCCAATCCGAACACACGCTTCAGTAACGACTTGATCCACACCACGCAGGCCGCCAGTCGCTTGGTCACCGCCGTGTCGCTCAAATAGCCTTGAAGCTTGGCAACTTCGCCGGCACAGCTGCGCAACGACAAGTCCTGTCCGCAATACAACAGGACTAACTGCAATAATTGCAACGGTGATCGGATTTTCCGTGCCCGTGCAAACGCCTGTAATTCATAGGCCTGCTCCTGGAAATCTGCCGGGAGCTCTTGCAAAAATTCATCAAAAGGCGTATCTGTTAGCTGTGGCTGCTTCATAGGGATTTTCACTTTCGTCGGTAAAAATACTCTATGTTGTGGCCACACTTTTATTTTTCAACTACAAATCAACGTTTTATGCCTTAAGTTGGCGTCTATGCGGTACTGAGTCCGTTACTGGCGAACATCTACCTCAACGAACTGGATCACCTGATCGGCGACCGGTATCGCCTGGTGCGCTATGCGGATGACTTCATCATCTTGGCGGCCAGCGAAGCGGAAGCCGACGCAGCCCTGACCGAAGTGAAACAGTGGATGGCGCGCCACCAGCTCGAACTGCATCCTGACAAGACAAGGCTTGTCAACGAACAAAACGACCCGCACGGATTCGACTTTCTGGGCTACACCTTCAAAAAGGGACTGCACTTAATCCGCAAGAAAAGCCGAAAGGCGATGCGGGATAAGATAAGAGCGCAGACCCTGCGAAGCCAGGGAGTTTCAATCGATACTGTGATTCACCGACTCAATCCGATATTACGCGGCTGGTTTAACTACTTTAAACACGCCCACAAGAGCGAGTTACAAGCCATGGACGGATTTGTACGGCGCAGACTCAGAAGTATCTTGCGCAAGTACCAAAAGAAAGGGAGCGGGACAGGAAGGAACGTCAGAGACCATCAACAATGGCCGAATGCCTACTTCGCAAACCTGGGACTTTTCACACTGACTGAAGCCCATGAGCAAGCGAGCCAATCCCGATGAGGAAACTATCGACTGGAGAGCCGTGTGCGGGAGAACCGCATGCACGGTTCGGAGGGAGGGGAGAGCCTGAAACGGCTCTTCTCTACCCCTATAGTGCCAGGGACGGCAAAGCGTAGCTTCACATCCATGTAACCTGGATATCGACAATCCATGCCGAGATGACGAATAATGCACCACAGGATAAGCACTAAGTTGGCGCTTATGGGGTTATGTGGGAGCGATCCCTAGATCGCGATTTCGGAGTCGGTAAGCTTAGGTAGCAACAAATGGTATCGAAGTCACAGTGGCCTAGATTCCTTGTTCCCGGCACTCCAAAGGCTGTGAGAGTATGCGAATACATCATAAAAAATTTATTCACCATGAAGGCAATGAAGAAAAAGACTATAAAATCAACAGTCTAATTCTTCAAGTTACTTCATGTTCTTCATGGTTATTTCATAATATTGAATACTTTCACGGTCTCTCCAGCGTGGGAATGCATATCAATCAAGGGAAAGATGAATGGGTGTTGATTCGCTATTTGTTGGGGTCAAATGGCTTCGAGGCGATGGCCTTGCTCGGTCCAGCATAGAACTTGTGCACTGTTTTTTTTCCAGTCGGGTAATACGAAACGCTTCGCCTTTTGTCCGTCGATTTCGAATTCATGGATCGCCGGCCGGTGCGTGTGGCCGTGGATTAGTTGCAACACGCCGTGTTCGCGCATAGTGTCGATAACGGTCTGTCGGTTGACGTCCATGATGTCTTGCGTTTTGCCGCGTTTGTGGAAATGGCTGCGCAAGCGGTACCAACGTGCGGCGATTAGCCTTAGCCATAAAGGCTTGGAAAGGACGTTTTGCTGCCACTCCGGAGTATGCGATTTTTCGCGGAATGCTTGATAAGGGAGATCGTCGGTGCAGAGTAGGTCGCCGTGAGTCAACAAAGTCGGCGTTCCGAACAAATCGATCACGGCATAATCGCCGAGCATATTCACGCCCGTTTCTGTGCAAAATCGTTGTCCGAGCAGGAAATCCCGATTGCCTTGTTGCAAATAGACTTGCGTGCCGGACGAGGTCAGGTGTTTGAGCTGCCTTTTGATTTTGGCGTTCGGCGGCGTCGGGTCGTCATCGCCTATCCAGGCATCGAATAGGTCGCCGAGAATGTACACGGCTTCGGCGCGCGGCGCATGTTGTTCCAAATAGGACAGGAAGCGCTTGGTGATTCCGGTTTTTTCAAGCGAGATATGCAGGTCCGAAATAAAATGGATTTCGCGGGGCATAGGCAAAAGACTGGCTCGTTGAATTGGGGGAAGGCGGGGTAGGAATATGCACAAAATAACCTCTATAAGTAGTAGGCTTTGCGGCGGTTCGGTGACTCGCTTGACAGGACGCCGTGAATACGTCCGTGTAGGCTTGACGGCGGTTATCCCTGCCGCCGACACATGTCAATCGAGCCGCCGAATTCCCTTCCAAAGTTGTCGACGTTATTTCATGCTCGTTCCTTAGGGAATGGAGCGCGAATGCGGCTAAGGACTTAGTAACAAAAAACTTCCCATTAAATTATCGTTCCCATGCTCTGCGTGGGAATGTATCCCGGGACGCTCTGCGTCCCCGATGACCGATAAAACAAGCAAAAGCCAACCCATGCACTTCCTAAAGTCTATCAAGCAACCTAACTGTCGCAGTCGACGCGGAGCGTCTAAAGCAGCGTTCCCGCAAAAGGCATGGGAACGATAAGCTTGCGAGGAATGTCGGCCGGCAGCATCCGTGTTCCATTGGCAAAAAAGTCTTATTCGACGATTTCGGCTTTTTCGATCACGATGTTGGTTTTTGGAACATCCTGATGCATGCCCCGGTTGCCGGTAGGTTCCTTGGCCATAGCGTCGACTATATCCATGCCTTCAATTACCTCGCCGAAAACGGCATAGCCCCAGCCGTTCGGAGTCGGATTGGTGTAATTCAAGAAGGAATTGTCCTTGTAATTGATGAAAAATTGCGCGGTCGCCGAATTCGGATCGGGCGTGCGAGCCATTGCCAACGTGCCCCGGTTGTTTTTTAAACCATTATCGGCTTCATTTTTGATCGGATCGCGAACGGATTTTTGGTTGAAATCGCCGTCGAAGCCGCCGCCTTGCGCCATGAATCCCGGAATAATGCGGTGGAAGATCGTGCCGTCATAAAAGCCATCTTTAACGTAGGTCAGAAAGTTTTCTGATGAGATCGGTGCTTTTTCGTGATTCAATTGAATTGTGATTTCGCCCAGTGTCGTGGTGAGTTTGACCTTATTTGCTTGTTCTGACATTGTATTTTCCTTTGCAAAAGAATGGGTTGTCGCTAGTAGTAGTATTGTAGCGGTAAAAAGAGTACGCATGGTCGATTTCCGTGAGTAACAAGTAACCAAGAATTCTATGTGTTTTTGTCTTGAAAGAGAAGCACCGGCTTGGTAAATTGCCCTGTTCTGTTGTTAACCAGTCTTATCTATCATGTTGAAAATATATAACACTCTGACGCGCCAAAAAGAACTTTTTAAACCCCGTGTCGAAGGTAAGGCCGGTTTATACGTCTGCGGTATGACAGTCTACGACTATTGTCATGTCGGGCATGCAAGAGTGATGGTCGTATTCGATGTCGTCGCGCGTTATTTGCGTTACTCGGGCTATAATCTGACCTACGTGCGCAATGTAACCGATATCGACGATAAAATCATTCAACGCGCGCGCGACAACGGTGAAGATTTCCAAAGTCTTACCGAACGCTTCATCGAGGCGATGCACGAGGACGAACGCGCACTTTCTGTATTGCCTCCAGACATCGAGCCTAAAGCGACCCAATCGATTCCTGAAATCCTGGCAATGATCGAAAAATTGATTGCGAACGGCATAGCCTATGTTGGCTCTAACGGCGATGTATTTTATTCGGTTTCGAAATTTAGCAACTACGGACGCTTGTCCGGCAAAAACCTAGCCGAGTTACAAGCCGGCGAGCGAGTTGAGATCGAGCAAGCCAAACAAGATCCGCTGGATTTCGTACTATGGAAAGCGGCCAAGCCTGGCGAACCGGCGTGGGAGTCGCCGTGGGGTCAGGGGCGCCCCGGCTGGCATATCGAGTGCTCGGCGATGTCGACCGGTTGCCTGGGTAATCATTTCGACATACACGGCGGCGGCATGGATTTGCAGTTTCCGCATCACGAGAACGAAATCGCGCAATCGGAAGGCGCGACCGGCGAAAAGTTCGTCAACTATTGGATGCACAACGGTTTCGTGCGCATCAATGAAGAAAAAATGTCGAAATCGCTGGGTAACTTCTTTACCGTACGAGAAGTCTTGAAACGTTACCGGCCGGAAGTCGTGCGTTTTTTCATCCTGACTAGCCATTACCGCAGTCCGCTGAATTATTCCAACGAACATCTGGACGAGGCGGCGGTCGCGTTGACCCGTCTGTATACCTCGTTACGTGGTATCGATGCCGGCGAGTTCGAAGTCGAAGCCGATTACGAGGCGCGCTTTAGAGAAGCGATGGACGACGACTTCAATACGCCGGTCGCGTTGTCGGTACTGTTCGATATGGCTAGAGAACTCAATAAAGTCAAAGACTCCGATAAGCAAAGGGCGAGTCAATTGGCCGCTACCATAAGGGGGCTGGGCGGCGTTTTGGGTATATTGCAAGACGATGCCGAGCGCTTCTTGAAAGAAGGCGATAACCAAGCCGAAGGCTTGACGGCCGAGCAAATCGAAACGCTGATACAGGCGCGAATCGACGCCAAAAAGAACAAGAATTGGGCGGATGCCGATAAAATTCGCGATCAACTGAAGCAGCAAGGCGTGATACTCGAAGACGTTCCGGGCGGAGGCACTAACTGGCGTCGGGAGTAAACGTCGCCGAAGCGGCACGACTTTAATGACAAAATAAGCAAATCGATCCATGACCAATATCAAAGACAAATCTTTACAAACCTATCTCGATGAATTGGCCAGCAAGACGCCGACACCGGGGGGCGGCAGCGCCGCTGCGTTGATGGGCGCGCAAGCGGCAGCACTGGTCGGCATGGTATGCAACTTGACGATAGGCAAGCCGAAATACGCCGAAGTCGAAGCGGAAATGGGCGTACTATTGGACAGGTCCGAAGCGTTACGCGAACGCCTAACGGGCATGATCAAGGCCGACGTCGACGTCTTCGGCCGGTTGATGGCTTGTTACGGCATGCCGAAAGAGACTGAACAACAAAAGGCGGCTCGTTCCGAAGCGATACAGTCCGTATTGAAAGAAGCGACCGAAGTGCCGCTTGAATGTGCCCGAGCTTGTTTCGAAACGATCGAGCTATGCCGGATTGCCGCCGAAAAAGGCAATACCGGCGTCATTAGCGACGCAGGCGTCGCGGTCATGTCCGCTTACGCCGGATTGAAAAGCGCGGCATTGAATGTCTATATCAATGTCGGCAGCTTGAAAGACAAGGAATTTGCCGATCGTAAGGCTCAGGAACTCGAATCGATTTTGGAAGGCACCGAACAAGCAGTCGATGAAGTTTATCGCATTGTAAAAGAAAGGCTATAGAAGCAACCGAACGCCGAGCGTTCGCCGTTATACACATCTCTTTGAGATACGCTGTGCGTGCCATGGCGCTCCCTCCAATATTAACCAAGCTCTCATGGTTTGATGTGGCTAGAAATTCGCTGCTTAACGGCATGAAGGTACGCGAAGCGTACCCTACAATTTAGGTATACTCATCGTAGATCAAAATTCGGCACCGGAGTATTTGTCAAAGGACGCCGTGAATACCTCCCTGTAGGCTCTATGCCAGCTCCATGCTGGCAAAGCTTTTGCCGCACAGCCCGGTGCCTCCTTAGTCAGGCGCTGCCGAAATTTGAAGTACGAAAGGTATATAACGATGAGCGCAGAGCGCGGGAACGATAATTGCCGGGGGGCTGAATAGTTACCAATAACTTGTTACCTGATTAGCAAGTTTCTTCAGCTAAAGCCCAAAAACTAGCATATCCCTAGCAGGACGGGGTTTGCAACCCCGTCCTAAACGTTTTGACTTTGGCCGAAGTTAGCCGAAATGTTTAGGGCAAACCGAAACGTTGGGGACGGGTTAAATAACCCGTCCCGCAGAAGTGGCTACGACTGGCCACTGCTCGGACAGTTGGCTTCAGCAAGCTGAAGCATCTTGCTAATCAGGACTTGTTATACGTTTGTATAGAGCTTTCGCTCACCAAAAAAGTTAGCGAGAATGTTTAAGTAATTCCTTGAAACCCTTCATGAACTTTATGCGCTTCGTGGTTAAACTGCCGAATTTAGGTTGAATTACTTTTTGAGATTATTGTTAAAGATTAAAAAAATCTATTGACGAAAGTCATGAGAGTCTTTATCATACGCAGCTCTTCACGGGTGGATAGTTAGACAAGATTCGAGCTCATTCACGAAGGTCAATCGGGGTATAGCGCAGTTTGGTAGCGCGCCTGCTTTGGGAGCAGGATGTCGGGGGTTCGAATCCCTCTACCCCGACCACACTGCGCTTGTAGCTCAGCTGGATAGAGCATCGGCCTTCTAAGCCGAGGGTCGCAGGTTCGAGTCCTGCCAAGCGTGCCATCTCCTGTTGAAACACTTTTCTGTGGTGATCGTAGCTCAGTTGGTAGAGCCCCGGATTGTGATTCCGGTTGTCGCGGGTTCGAGCCCCGTCGTTCACCCCATCCAAATCTAACCCCTTATCTCTCTCCCCTCCGCTTTCACATTGACTCCTGTGACACAAACTGTGTCGACGTTGCGCCATGTACAATGCCTTTCAAAGCCTGTTTTCTCGCTGTTAGCCTTATATCTGCGTTGTGTCTAGATTTTATCGCTCATCGTTTAGACGTCTTCTTTAGCACTTCCGAAATTTAAAGTGCGAAAGCTATAATCTAGCGGTTGTCGAGGGTGCAGAATTTAGCCCCGCCTGGCGTCTACTGACAGTTTCCCCGCGCCAAATTTTGATCTGTAAAGAGCAGTATATCGTCTTGGAGAAACAGGGGCTTTACTCATCTCTTGGATTCAACCGATGCCCGCAATATTTGCAATAGACGGCGTCGAAGTCGTGGCCGGTCGCGCCGCAATCGGGGCAAGGTCGGTTATCTATTCGGCTTTGTTTGTGGCTTTTCATCAGTTCCGCGCTGTAAATGCCGGTTGGCACGGCGATAATTCCGTAGCCCATGATCATGATTGTCGAGGCGAGTAATTGTCCTAATGCGGTTTGTGGTGAAATGTCGCCATAACCGACCGTGGTGATCGTGACGATGGTCCAGTAGACAGATTTGGGAATACTCGTGAAACCGGCTTCGCTGCCTTCGACGATATACATTAGTGCGCCGAATACCACGACCAGAGTCAAGACCGTATACAAAAATACTGCAATTTTCCGAAAGCTATTATTCAGTGCAATCAGAAGAACGTTGGCTTCGCGCATGTATTCGGATAACTTCAAGACCCTGAATATGCGCAGCAATCGTAGGATTCGCAATGTCAGCATATATTCGACGCCGGGAATCAGCAGTCCCAAATAAGTCGGCAGGATCGAAAGCAGATCGACGAAGCCGAAAAAACTTTGGGCATATAGCAAGGGGCGGCGTACCGAAAGTAGGCGTAAAATATATTCGAGTGTGAATAGCAGTGTAAAAAACCATTCCGATAAATAGAACAGTTGCCGATACTGATTACGGATCGCTTCGACGCTATCAAGCATAACTGTGACGATGCTGAGTAAGATCATGATGATCAAGACAACGTCGAAAGCCTTCCCAGCCTTGGTTTCAGCGCCAAAAATGATCCGGTTCAAGGTTTGCCGCCAAGCCGAGGTAGGGCTCTCTTCATGGATGCGAGGGTGTTTTAGCGGTTTATCATGAATCATATCGGTATTTTCTGGATTGAAATACGATGGAGATCGCGTCGAGCGAAGGAGCGGAATAGGCTCAGCTTCACTGTTGCACTGGGTAATGCGAAGTCGGAGCATGGCAAACGACAAGAAAGAGTTGTTGAGGCCGCAGTTCCAAGAGAGAAAGGGCTTATTCCGTTCAGAATAGTTTTTTACATCGCCTTGTCGGTTTGCTCGGGTGTCACAATCTTAGCAGTAAAACTCGCCAAGGTATTGCCCGATACTCTGAGTTTTTCATCATAAATGACTTCCAGGCGTGTTTTATAGCGTTGACCGACTTCGCCGGCCGAGAACTCCGGCCAATCGGTTTTTTTGATGGCCGATTTTCTACCCTGAACAAAACGACACATTAATTCGGCGGCATGCGAAATATCGGGGTCGGCCCATACCTGGCCGTCCGGGTAAGGGTACTGGCCTTTCTCTACGTTGATCAAGCGATAGCGGACCAAGTCTGCGTGAGGCGCATTACAGAAGTCGACATTTCCCGAATAGCCGGTAGTGATGACATGCAGGCCCAGTTGCAAGGCTTCGGCGATACCTCGGCCAAAGCCTTCCGCCCGGTGCAGCGACAAAAAGCAGTCGCAGGCTTGGTAAAGCGCCAGCAAATCCGGGCGGGAGAGGGTGCCTTCGATGATTTTGATGCGCTTGTCCCGGGCTGCCAGTTTTTTCAGTCTTTCCCAGTTCAGGTCCTTCATCGCGGGCTTATGTGCCTTGATCACCAAGCCCACTTGCTTCTCGGTATATTGATCGGTCGGGAAGGCGGCTAAAAAGGCATCGATACACGCCTGTGGATTTTTGCGCTGAAAATAAGATTTCAAATCCAATGAAAAACAAAATAACTTGGCTGTTTCCGGTAGGCCAAAATGCTCCCGGGCGCGCTTGCGAGAAGAGAATCGAGTGATGCTTCCCAGCTCAACCGTCATCGGCATCACCATTAAAGGTTTATGGCAAACGGGAGTCAGTGCATCATATATATGCCGGGTCGACACCCAAACTTCATCGACGAATTCCAGCATCATTTCCCAATTCTTAGGCCAATTGCCGAGCTCCCAGGGCCAGTAGCCGATAGTGTAGCGGTCCTGCAATTGAGATTCCCCGCAGTTCAAATAAAAGCGACCGTGCTCTTCCGCAGTCATACAGAAAATGTTGAAACCGAACGGTCCTTGTTCCGAAACATAGTGTTCCATGCTGCGGTCGTTTTGCGGAACATCCGAACCGGGCGGAAAGTTCAGCATTGTCATCGGAACATTGGCCGACAAAAAGGCGCGGGCGGCCATCCGAACATCCTCGCCAATACCGAGCTGGCCAAAGGCATAGCCGATCAAATTGACGCCGAACGGACGCTTCGAGAAAGGGATTTTGGGTTCCTCTGGTGGCGTGTTTGGTGCGATGATGCTGTTCAGGCGGGCCGGCCATGGCGCAGGAATTCTTTTAACGATATTCTTCTCGCGCTCTGATAAAAAAAACCAATAATTGTAATCCTCGAGGCCATAGGTGTAAAACCACTGATAAAAACTCATGAGCTGATCGGGTAGCGGAAACAGCGCTTGAATATCGGGGCGTGCCTGCCAAATGACGAACTGCAATGGTGTCAAGCAGGAATGAGAAACATCGAGAGAAGCCAACTGAGAAGCCAGGCGCGATAAAAACTGTTGGTTTTGCCGAAGCGCCGGGTACTCATGGAGTCCGTTGGTCAATAGCCAAGCTAAATAGGCGGCCGAACTTTCATGGCTTGCTTCGCCCAAATGTTCGCGGAGGTCGGTTCGTAATTGTAATATCAGTGTATTTAAATTGAGTTCAGCCATGTTTTGCTATTCGTCCTTCGTGCCTGCCGAATTTATCGAAATGATCCCAGCCGGATGAAAATAATCCCGAAGCAATCGCTTTAACGACATCGGGGTTCTGAGCTAGATACCAGGCTTCGTCGAAGTCATGTCGCCCGAAAGGCGACGGTAAGTAAGGATGGTGAGCGACATTGAAGCTTTTCAACAGCGCGAATAACAGCCGGTTGTCTGCTGAATTGGTAAATTCGAGACCGGAAGACCGGTCGCTGAGGGTAAGTTCCATGGCCAATAGCTTCAGGTCGTGAGCCATGACCTGAACAGCGGAAAGGCTAGCCTCAACTGAAGCTTGTCGATTAGCCACAAAGCGGATAATCAATAATCCGTAGTCTTCGCGCAAGCCATTCAGCGTTCCCATAAGGGTATCCAGCCAGGCGTTTTTGATCGGCTCGTGAGTCACCATGAGCAACAGCGGCGCGGCAGGCTGGGTCATGGCTGATCGAAAACGTTGAACTGCCCGTTCGAAGTAAGCAAAGTCCTTCGCTACATCGGGTGAATGATGATTAAACATGAAGCGTAAACCGAATCGTTCCCGATAAAAACGGTGCTCGCAAAGATTGGCTTCGGGCGTTATGCGGTTTTCGATCGGAACCGGTTCATAGTGCTCCGGGTCGAGAAAAAGCCTGAAATCATCTTGTAGGATGTGGGTTGTGACGACCGGGGTTGAAAAAATCCAGTCGAAGGGCCCGGAAAACGCGCGATACTCTACTAATTTTAACGCGTGCGCGGCATGGCAAAAATTACCGAGCGAGATCGCTTGGTGAAAAACTTTATCGGCCCAGAGCGGGGCAAGGCAATTACTGCGGTCGGTCCACATACTGTTATGGGTTATCGAAGGTTTTTTCTATATCTAGGTTGCGCCGCCGGTTGTTTAAACCAGTTTGTAAGCGAGTAACGGCGCTTTCAGTCATGGTTAGAGTAAACGGATTCGGCGATGGCTTCAAGGTCGAGTGCCATATTCAAGTCGTCAGGCGTGCGCATCTTAGCGCTGTCTGCCAGTTACTGTATACCTTTCGCGTTTCTAGTTTTGGCTCCTCACCTAACGCTCACTGCCATTAAGTTAAGGGAAATCCGTCATTCCGCCATGGATTGGCGGAATCCAGTGCCATGGATGGCAGGCTTTTGAGGCACATTCGAGCCTGAATGCCAACATTACTTATTCTGTGACGACTTAACTTAATGGCAGTGCACCTAACGCTAGGTGAGGAGCCTACGGGGGGGGGCTTATTCGCGGCGTCCCCAGCGCCGAATTTTGATATACGATGGGTAGTATAGCTTCAAAATTCAAACGCACAGGCAATGGAGTCAGCAAGCTGAAAAAGCATTTATTGTGTCTGTTGAAGGTGATTATGAAGCCGGACAATAAAGCTAGTCAAAAGTGATCCCTGGTAGGCTCAACGACGATCCGCGTCATTGCCGGTACAGTCAGAAAGTACAGCACTCTTTTTAATCGTTTGAATATCCTGTAACGTTAAGTCCATCAATTTTGCTACCTCCGCTTCCGGTATCCCATGATTTAGCATTTTCAGAACAGTTTCAGCTCGGGCTCTTTGGTAGCCGATGTGTTCACCTTCTTCTCGCCCTTCTTCTCGTGCGGTATCAATCACATTTTTTAAATCGCGATAATATTTCAGGCTGGACTCATACGCCTGTCGCTCTTCGGGTTGAAAGCGTGCAATGCTGGCTTTTTCAAACAAGCTCAAAAAGACTTTTTCGCGCAATCGCGGCGGGATTTCATCCAGTTCATGCAAATGGCGAAACAAAAAGAACCATTTGTCTTGCAGGGTGTCGAGTTGGTCTTCCGTTTTCCTGAAGTTGGGCAAGGTCAAGTAGATAAAGGTCAGCTTGTCGTAAAACACCTGATGATGCTGGTTTTTCAATTGTACCCGATGGATGACTTCATCGCGCTGGAGGCTGTCCTCATCATCGAACACAAAGTCCAAAATGCCGATGGTGTAGACCGCCGACAGCCTAAAATCCCAGTCGCCACGTTGGGCTTGCTGTTGAATCGGGAAGGTGGCATAAAAAACGCTGCGGTCTTTGAAGAAGTTCTGTTTGGCTTTTTGCAGCTCGACAATAAAATATTCACCGGTCGCGCTGACGCAATTCAGGTCAAAGATGGCTTTGCGGTCCAGCGCCGTCGCGCCTTGGTACTCGTTATTACAAAACTGTAGTTCTTCAATCTGGTGCCGCTCCGGCAGCAAGGTATTCAAAAAGCTGATCAAATGCTCTTTACTTGCCTCTTCGCCAAAGGCTTTTTTAAAGCCAAAATCGGTGAATAGATTAATGTACTTTTCTTTCATGAGTTAGGACAAAGACAATACAACATGAGGCCAAGTTTAGCATGATTCAGTTTGTGTCTTTTTATTCGTGAATGACTGTTCCTTGTCCAAAAAACTAAGGGGGGCTTTGTTGCCTAAATAATTTGTATCTGACTCTAGTTATTCACTGACCCGAGCTATTCCAGTTATTCTACTGCGACAAATACACCGAATGAGCTTTGACGCCGTTGCCGTACTGAACAGCTTTAGTCACACCTGCTGGAAAGGGCGCTGTAAAGCGTTGCCCCTGCTGATTTTCCAAAATTTCGGTTTGGTATTCGATCACGACGCGCCGGATGTCAATATCAAACACTTGGCGAGAGTCGAACCGACCACCGTATAGTCGCCGGGCGGCAAAAGGCACCGGTCGACCGTCAGGGGTTTAATCACATCGGGATTATCAATCTTTTCCAGCGTGGTGCCGATGCGCCCCGGTTGACCTCCGGTTTTTTTAACGGTACCCCTATATCACCTTTTCCGCCCTTGCCAAACCGATTGGATGAGGGGGGCTTGCTACTATTACAGCTGTTCAAGTTCAAACGGCCCACCATGATCTGCACCAGCATAATTAGTACACCCAGTATCGTACGTTAAGCCGTTGACAATTGCGCTTCCTCGGCAAGCAATTGCTGAGCAGTTTTGATCGTGGCCTCCACGTCAATGTCATTGACTGTCAAAATAAATACCGTAAATCGTTTGGAATGACGATATTATAAGGCCAGTTTCAAAACTCGAATTTTGCCTTCGAGGGTGACCTAAGTGCCACAAAAGGCATGGATAAGCAGTCGGGGGTACTTGTAATGCTATCCGGCTTTTCTTGAATGCGAGAGAGGCTATAAATGGCAAGTCTAAAGCCTTTCGATGTATCGCGAAAAATTACGGTTTTTCGCGACAAAACGTATCAAGTATTATTTTTTATTTTTTGAAAAAATTACGCTGAGTAGTTACAAAAATTTTAATATGCAATAAGCTGATTGTTGCTAAATTGGTTATTTTGCCCAAAAGCAACAAATTATAATAGTGTTATTAATCAGTGTATTAAAAAGTAAGCGAGCGATTAGTTAAGTGGGTGTCCTTTTATTGCCTAAATAATGTGTATCTGGCCCTTGTTGTTAAGGCTATAGCTGTAACCTGTAGCCGTCTATCACCACATAATCGAGTAACACCGATGAAGCGGTATCGGCTTTGCGCAAATCAAATGTGACTTGAAAAACGTTGCTCTCACACGATAAGACCAACGGTTGATCCATACCTAGATTAAAAGAGACGCCTCGTTTTACCTTAAAGTGCTTTGAATGAAGCCCATTGCAATCAATTACAACGTCTAAAGTCTCCATCGGCAATGTGGACAAAACACGACCGCAGAGATTGAAATTCCCCATTGCCTTGCAATTGCGAAAGCTCAAACAAACTTTGCGTTCCGTTAGTCGAGATTCACCGTTAGTCTCATGACTCACTCCCGAAACAGCGAATCGCTTCTCCAAATCCTCATGAACCGTCTTTTGTCTCAACAAAAAAGCCCAGCGCTGATCCTGTATAGTCAGTCGGTTTTCCGCCAGCATCAAGCTTGCTGCATGCGGCGTACGGATAAAATTCTCAGCCAAAACCCCATCCAGCCATGGCTGTTCGGCTGCATCCGTCGTTAATTGTGTCAACCAAGCTTGTGTTAAAAGCTTTTTGATTTCATCCCGCCAACGTGCAAACAGTAAACAACTATTACGCTCATTCTGTAGAGAATTGACGCCCCTGCTCAAACTCACATGATGCCGAATAACGCTCTCGTAAGCTATAACAACTGCTTTCCCGGCCTCGCGCACCTTAAAACACAAGTCAATGTCTTCGCAACCATTATTATAGCGGGTGTCAAATCCGCCCAAAGACAAAAAAAAGTCACGCCGCAACAGCATGCACGCCCCTGTTACCCAAGGCAAAAAAGCATAATAAGTATCGGTCGGTGTGCTCTGAATATGCTCAAACTGCGCTTTGAGATTGATTTTTATCCCCGCATGATCAATCTCGCCATCCGCCACTCGGCGTTGAACATTGCCCACTAGCCCGATATTCACTTCACTATCCAGCAACAAATGCAACATCGGTTCAAGCCAGCCGGGCGAAAAAATCAAATCATTATTTAACAAACACAAGATTTCACCGCAAGCTACATCAACAGCCCGATTGTTCGTTGCCGCGTAACCTAGATTTTGTGAATTAATCAGCGTTCGCATACGGGGATGGCGCAAACGACTGAGCCATTTAGGCGTTGCATCTTTGGAAGCATCATCTACCAAAATTACTTCAAAATCCAAACCCACGGGCAATGAAGTCAGCAGGCTGGAAAGCATCTCTTGCGTTTGTTGAAGGTGATTATGAAGCGGGACAATAAAGCTAATCAAAAGTGATCCTTGGTAGGTTCAACGACGATCCGCGTCATTGCCGGTACAGTTAGAAAGGACAGTGCTCTTTTTAATTGTTTGAACATCCTGTAACGTTAAGTCCATCAATTTTGCTACCTCCGCTTCCGGTATCCCATGATTTAGCATTTTCAGGACAGTTTCAGCTCGGGCTCTTTGGTAGCCGATGTGCTCACCTTCTTCTCTCCCCTCTTCTCGTGCGGTATCAATCACATTTTTTAAATCGCGATAATATTTCAGGCTGGACTCATACGCCTGTCGCTCTTCGGGTTGAAAGCGTGCAATGCTGGCTTTTTCAAACAAACTCAAAAAGACTTTTTCACGCAAACGCGGCGGGATTTCATCCAGTTCATGCAAATGGCGGAACAAAAAGAACCATTTGTCTTGCAGGGTGTCGAGTTGGTCTTCCGTTTTCCTGAAGTTGGGCAAGGTCAAGTAGATAAAGGTCAGCTTGTCGTAAAACACCTGATGATGCTGGTTTTTCAATTGCACCCGATGGATGACTTCATCGCGCTGGGCATTGTCCTCATCATCAAACACAAAGTCCAGGATGCCGATGGTGTAGACAGCCGATAGTCTAAAATCCCAGTCGCCACGATGGGCTTGCTGTTGAATCGGGAAGGTGGCATAAAAGACGCTGCGGTCTTTGAAGAAGTTCTGTTTGGCTTTTTGCAGCTCGACAATAAAATATTCACCGGTCGCGCTGACGCAATTCAGGTCAAAGATGGCTTTGCGGTCCAGCGCCGTCGCGCCTTGATATTCGTTATTACAGAATTGTAATTCGTGAATTTGGTGGTGTTCCGGCAACAAGGTGTTCAGAAAGCTGATCAGATGTTCTTTACTTGCCTCTTCGCCAAAGGCTTTTTTAAAGCCAAAATCGGTGAATAGATTGATGTACTTTTCTTTCATGAGTTAGGACAAAGACAATACAACATGAGGTCAAGTTTAGCATGATTCAACTTGTGTCTTTTATTCGTAGATGATTTTTCCCTTGTCCAAAAAACTAAGGGGGGGGCTTTGTTGCCTAAATAATTTGTATCTGACCCCAGTTATCCCTCTACGCAATCATTGGTTGTCCATGTTACGAGTTTTTCAAATTGACAAAGCCACCATATCACTCATACAAAAAAGAAAGATTTTGTTTTTCTATAATTCCCTGATCCGCACACCAAGCCTGATGGTCTTTAACTTCTGTCCATTCGGTTAGGAAAATGAAGTCCAGTTTAGCGGTTTTAGCGGCTTGATAATCGTATTTGCTGTCACCTAAAAATAAAGCAGGTCGGATAATGTTGCCGTTTTCGATTTCTCTGGCGAGTATGGTGTCTTTGGTGTCGGGACTACCGAAGATGCCGCCGTCAAAGTATTGGGCTAGATCGCGTGCAGCAAACACTTCGCGTAGTTCTTGTTGATCGCCACCGGAAACAATCAGCCAATTGGCGTTGGGGACTTGTGCTTTGAGTTGATCAAGCCCCTCGGCGATTTCGCAGTTCATCAAGCCTTGTTTAACGGCTGTCGCAAAGCGGTCAAGCAAGTCATTATTAAGTGCTTCATCAAACGGCTGTTGTAAGATTTGGGTGATAAAGTATTCAAACTTGGCATAACGTGAAATGCCGCCGTTGGCGACATGGTAATCAACCAAGATCATTGCTGGTTCGTGACCAAAATGTTTAGTGGCTTCGTAAAACGCTTGGGTTTTGATTTTGTTTGAGTTCAGCACTACGCCATCGCAATCAAAAATTAAACATTGGTAATAATATATTTTATTCAAGAAAAATATCCAATAATGATTTAAAATCCAAAAACAAATTTATTCGCAATAATATCAGCACAGCGATCGGCTTCATTTAAAACAAAAAGTTCAAATTTTAATTTAGAAAAACCTAAATCAGGGTACCGTGTTACAATACCTGCTGAATGTAAAGCATCCACTCCCCTTATTACTTTATTTTTTTTTGATGCATTGACCGATAAAATTCCAGTTTTGCAACCTGCTGTAAGCGATTCATATACCATTGATGCACTATCTTCTGTTACCCAACATTTTACAGCAACAGAAAGCAAATCTGGCAAGGTATCTGATGAAACAATATCTACAGAATGGTAGTTTGATTTATAATTTTCTTGAAAGTATTTTTTTGTAGATAAAGGTGTTCTCGGTGAATCAAGTATCTTCCATGACACGGTCTTATCACGCATAACATTATCAATTTGTTTAAATATGAGATCTTCAGGCCAATCATTGCTTTTAGATGGACCACCTATAAGTAAGAGTCCAGTACATGATTTTTTTTCTTTAAAAACTATTTTATTTGGAACTCCTTTAGTTAATATAACATTATCACTACTAGCAATTGAATCATGTGCAGGTGCAATAACCATGTTAAATAAAAAACATGGAAGGGTTGGTTTCATAAGACATACAATCTTTTGATTGAAAAATAAACGCGACATGATCAATATAAAATGTGTAGCATGCCCTGCACCGATTATACAAAAATAAGAATTTTTCTTATATAATGACCGCATAGTGCTATACATATTTTTAATTGTTTGAATTTCATAATCAATACCGTATTTCTTTTTCAAACACGATGCAATTCCGAGCATTTGATTGACGTGTCCTAATTTACCATCACTTACAATAAGAATTTTTTTTGTCATAGTTAAATACACAAATTGAAAAAATTCAAATATCTAACCAAGCTTTTGCACACGCAAGATCAAAAACATCATCAATATCAACTGACGATTTTTTATCCATTACATACATATAAGGATTTATACCATGAAAATATTGCCACTCAATCATCTTTAAACGAGGAGATATCAGAATTCCATCTGTAACTCTATATAGAGGTTCTAATTCTTGAGACGGTACATGTTTTATACCTAGTTCATAGTTTAGTGGACCAGTTTTAGTCCATATATATCTTCTAAACTCTTCAACTGACATCAAAGAGTCATATCCATTCTTTATTTCAATTTCATACCTTGCAATTGCGTCCTCATAATGTTTTGGTTCGACAAGTGGTGAAGTACAAGTTGCCCAGATAATATTTTCGCCTTCTACACTTTCAGCAACATGTGCAACTACTTCACCAAATGATTTGGTTTTTTCGTCACAGTATTCAATCGAACGTTTATGTATATCAACACCTTGGGCCTTACCCATTACCAACATATCATGACAATCAGACGTCACCACTATTTTTGTAATTTGAGGTACTTTTTTTAACTGTTGAATTTTATATATTAATAGGTTTGAATCAGCGAAAGGTGCTGTATTTTTTCCAGGCAAACGTCGGCTACCTTTTCTAACAGGAATTATTGCTGTATACATTTTTTAATCCTTTTTAATAATTTGAGATAATGCAATAGAAAAAATATTCAGATCAACTGAATGAGCAATGTAGTTAAAGCCTTCATTTTTAAGCGACTGATTGCGCACGATTGTGTCAGAAAATGCACCCAATAAAATCCCCTTAGCCTTGGCTTTAGCCGCTATCTGCTGCATCAGGCTTAAAACCTCAGGTGAATCCACTTGCCCCGGCTTGCCTATCGATTGCGATAGGTCATAAGGCCCGATAAATAGGATATCAAAGCCTGGTACTTCAAGAATGGCATCAAGGTTTTGAATGCCTTCTACGCCTTCAACTTGGAGTATCACTACGGATTGATTAGCTTGATCAAAATATTGGTCTTTAGGCTGAGTACCAAATTGTGCGGCATTTACAAAACGACATACACCACGCATGCCTTTTGGATAAAAGCGTGCGGCTTGAACAGCCGCTTTAGCTTGTTCTGCGGTCGCAATATTAGGAATTTGAACGCCCAACGCTCCAGTATCTAATGCCGCGCCAATCGCGTGTGCATCGACGCCTTTAACGCGAATAATCGGAAATAAATTTGAGATTTTGGCTGCTCTAACATGATTATTAAGGGTTTCTAAGGTTACCGTACCGTGTTCTTGGTCAAGGATAATAAAATCTAAGCCGCTATAACCTGCCGCTTCAACTAGATTGCTATCCGTGGTTTTACTAAAAATACCCAAGCAGGCCTGGTGACTTATTTTTTTTTTAAAGTCTTGTAGTAAATTTGTGCTCAATTGATCGCTCCAAAAATTGATTTGGTGGGGAGTTGATAATTTGTTGGCGTTATGGAATAGAGTTTTACTGCATTCAGAGATTGTTGATATTTTTTAAACAACTCAATCATTTCTTGATTGCGCGGGTCACCATTTGGATAACCATCAAATCCTGCTAAGGTTATTTGCTTAGCTTGCCCACTGCTCGCAATCGCTAGTGCATAAGCGATAACCAGTGAGGTGGGAAGTTCGCAGTAGGTTGAATGGAAATTAAAACCTTTGCTGGTAATGGCTATCCCAAAATCCAAGAGTTCTTTATTCGTCAATTCGTTTTTCACATCCGCTGGCAACATGGAGGCCGGTGTGATTAACGGCTGGGGCAGTTTTAAGTGTTCATGGCAATCCGCAAGTAAACGCACTGGGTGACAAGCAGCACGGGCATCAATCAGATCTTGACGAATATTGGATTGGGTATTAAGCGCAATCACATAGGGTTGGGTTTGTTCTATAAAACTCTCAATCGCGGCTTGGTATTTTTTCACACCCGGGCCAGTTCCAAGAATTAAGACAGTTTTATCTTTGAGCAAATTGCTGGGTTGCCAAGTGCCACGCGGTTCGCCGGCATAAAAATGGCGGGCGCCTTCTAGGGTGTCGAGGCTGAATTTTTTACCGCCTTCGATTTTTAGGTGATCGATTACAGCGAGAATATCTTCTTCGCTGTAACGACTGTCTTGCAACATTTCTTGAATATAGCTTGGGTGAATGCCGTATTGCCCAGCCAGGTAGTAAAACGGATTGGTGCCCCAGCCATAGCGGTTTTGCATGGGTTTAAAGTGTTTGCGGATCAGTTCAAACAGTTTGGTGGGGTTGCCTTGCTGTTGACGATAGTCGGCTAGCGCAAGAATCAGGTATTCGGTTTGCGCATTTCCTGGCCCGCGACCCATACCGGTGACAGTACTATCGACCCAGGTGACACCGGCTTTCACCGCTTGCAGGCTATTGGCAATCGCTTGCCCCATATTGTCATGGGTATGAATGCCGAGTGCACCCTGCCAACCTTTTTGAAAGGCATAAATAATGTCGCTGACCTGTTGCGGATTTAAACTACCCATCGAATCGGCGAAATACAAGGCATCAATTGGGTAATCGCTAGCTGCTTGAGCGAGTTGGGTAATGTCCGCTGGGGTACGATCCGCCACTTGCATCAGGTTAAAGCCGACTAAATAGCCTTGTTGCTTTAACCAAGTCGCGGCCGGTAAACAGGCGATAAACTCATGCACATGGCAGGCAATGCGCACCAACGTAACAGGAGAATCGGCTTGAGGGCTAAACAATTGTTCTAAGCAAGCGGTTTGGGTACTCGGGTCAGCGATTTCAGAACCGTTAATCATCACGCCGATTTTATTCGCTAAGCCCGGTGGAATAGAGAGACGTTTTAAAAAGGCATCAGTGCTATAGGCACAAGCGCCTTTAAAGCCATTATTGTTTACACTGCGAAAACCGATCTCAACAAAATCGATTTGTAGCGCATCCATCGCTAGCAAATAGTCTTGTACGAGTTCGGGCTCAAAATCCCAGTCGTTGTAGTAGCCACCATCGCGGAGGGTGCAGTCAAGTACCTTGCAAGCTTTATAATTCATTAAATAGCAGCCCTTTTATCGATTTTGAAAAAAATCCAGTTTGTAAACATTTAGTTATGTAGCTTGAATAAGCCGGCTCAGTACGCACCCTTGAGTTAAATAAATAACAACTAGCTTCCTTATTCCCAGGATTATTTTTTAGAAAATACAAACAAGCAAGATAACAGTCAAAATATAGGCTTGCATCATATAATTGTCTTATTTTTTCTAAAGTTTCAATGTTTTTTTCATTAGGATTACTTGTGCAGCTAACTACATTTTCAAGCATGTCATTTAAATCTAGATCAATCATAGGGATAGACTTATTTTTTTTCTCACTGAGTACCGCTGCTATATGGTTATAAATTTCTTTCCAGTCAACACTATAGTCTGCATTCATGCCCAAACCATCTTCGCCATTATTCAAAAAAGTTTTGACTTTTGAATAGGTTGTATCTGATGGTCTGTAAGGAAAAGTTACAAGCGCTGGATTTGAATGAAGGGCGCCATCGAGTTTTGCAATACGCAAAGGTACTATTGCACCAGAGCCCGCATTAGCGATAAAAACGTCACAACCATGTGCATGTTGAATTTTTTCTTCGTAATCAAACCCAACTAAATTGATTGTTGAAATGTTATTTTTTAACCGACTACTAATAGTATGTACTACAAGTAAATCATCTGTATCATTGGCAAGTGCTTTATTAACAGCTGTCCAGCCATCTATGAGAACTTCAACCGTTTCAAAGTATTGCGAAAGATTATTCAGGATTTTAACATAGCCTTCAATCTGCTCTTTCCAAGCTCTTTTTTGACCTGTTATTCCAATCCAAATCTTTAGTGTTTTTTCGGTAGATTTCATGGAAATTGTACTATCACGAGCGGAGTCGAATAAATAATTCTCAAAATCTGCAAGGTGCTTTTCTGGCATGATACCATTATGTCTAATCTTAAAATTGAGACCGACATTATTTAAGGCGTAATAAATATGGCTCTCCTCATAGTCTTTTGAAGAAGACTTGTTATCACTTGGTAGAAAAAAGGAATCCGCATAAAACTTACAATTTTTTTTCGTCTTATCTGAACACTTCCAGAAGTTAAAATATTGATCATAAATAAAATGAAAAGGTCTCGGGTGGCCAAGAAAAAATCGACTAGTTAAACTATTAGATTTATAATTAAATTTGGATAAAAAATCATTGCAATACACCTTTTGGAAGGAGTTCAGAACTTGATCAATAACCGTTTCTGAGAAAACAAAAAATGCAAGATCAGGAAACAGCATTGCATCTACAAAATTTTCAACCTGAACTAAAATCCAATCATATTTTCCACATGTACTTTTATAGAGTATGAAATTACATACTGAGTACCTTTCACTTACAACCGCATAGGTTTCAATATCACAATAAATAGGATGTTGTAGTTTCAAAATTTCATTTGACTCAACAAGCGATTTTATTTTTTCTAATGATTTATCATAATCATGCGTTAGCAATAGCTCTGAAAGGCTTTTGGTTTGTGTAAACACTGAAAGATTTTTCACTGAAAAAAATGGATAAGTATCTTTCTCAAAAGATTTTTGTGTTTTAGAAAAACTTTTTGCGGACTTATAAAGCCTAGCCAGAACAGTTTTTTCACCAATTTCATTCTCAATACAAAGTTGAATTTCATCTACTGAGTTAATTTTGTATTCAAAACCACAAAGCTGATGAGTTTCAATTTCCTTATTTTTCAGAAATGCTACTACATCATTTCTCACGATATTTAATGGCAATATATAATCTGAGTCATTAGATTTCATGATCAAGAATGCTCGTTGGTTATGCTTTATTGCAATCCACCCTTTTATTTCATTTATTTGTGATAAGACCTCATTTGGCTGATCGATCCAGTAGTCAAGACCTGCATCTTTAATTTTTTCTATAAAAAACATAATTATCCCATCTACACAGTAAAACTGTAATCGTTTAGCCCCCTCCCTGTTCCTATCACGCCAAAACCAGAATAGGCAAACGAGGGACGGGTAGGTTTTTACGGCGTTCGGCCAGTGTTTGAGCAATAAACTCCCAAGGATTCAGGTCTCTCAAACGCGCGGTATCAATCACGCTCGCCAGCAAGGCGACCACGCGGCTGCCTTGTGCCGTCCGCGAACCGAAGGTGATTTTGCGCAGCAATACCCAGTGCCGCAAACTGCGTTCCGCGACGTTGTTGGTCAATGGATGCGCCGGCGTTTCGACCACGCGCACGATGGCCTCCCAATCGTTGAGAAATTCGCCGGCTAATTGTCGGCTGTCAACATGCGCGATGTCTCGGTGCGTCTCGCAGAGCGAGCGCAGCAAGGTCAGCAACTGTTGATTCTGCGCCCATAAGGATTCGGCATCCGGCGGCGATTCGCGGAGTCGGTGGATGTTGCGCATCAACAGGATCATGGCCAATAACAAGGCTTCGCCGAAAGCTTGTCCTTCGCTATCCANGCACTGATACAGTGCTCGGGCCTTGCGCACCAAGTGCGCCCAACAGCGCAAGCGCCTAGGAAAGATGCGATAGACGCTTAGCCGTCGGTCATCAGTAAGCCGCAAAACGCTTCCCCTAAGAGCTGGTTCACGACGAGACGATGGCGTTTGCCCACTTGATAAATCACCGTCTGTGCGCTGACAAAGACCCAGAGCCAAAATAACTGCCCGGCTTCTTTCCAGGGTGTTTCATCGATATGTAAGAGGCCGGCGGCCTTGAGTTCCGCGATCAACTGCTCGTCGACGACCGGCGCAACGGCACGTCCCGCTTCATGAATGCATTGATTGATGGTGCTGGTGCTGAGGTAGATTCCCAGCCAATCGCGCAAATAGGCTTGGATTCTGCGGCGCGATGCCCGTAGGGACAATGAGAGATAGACCAGAAAACTGACCAGCCGGGGGCCGCACAGATGCCATTCGCTCAGGGCTACGCTCCAGCCGTCTTCGTCGGCGCCTCGCCCGGGCTCGGCAAGGGTTTGATGACCGCAGGGACAGGTCGCCGAGAAGTAGTCATGTCGGCTATGTTCGATTTGTAATTTCGGCGATTCGGCGTTGCCGACTTCAAGCTCCAGTTCGAACCGAGCGTTCCAGGGGCGATAGTCGGTGTTGTCGGCAAACGATTGCCCACACGCGGCGCAGCCATCCGGGCGATGCTCGATCGCCCGGGTCACCGGTAAGGTCAGGTTGCGGCTATAGCCTGGGCTACCGACTTGGCGCCCGGCTTTTTTAGGCTTTCCGCTATCACCGGTCGCCGCCGGAGGTGTTGCCGAGTCCTGGCTAGGTAAGTCATCTGACGGAGACTCAGACGAATCCAGTGCCGACAAGTCGCCCGTTGCCGGCGCTTCTTCAGACGGTTCGGCGCTGGATTGATTCGATTGCCAAGGCTCCCGGGATGACGGCGGACGCGAACTCGTATCCGGGGATTGTTTGAGTCGTTCTCGGGCTTCTTTGAGATCCGCCAACAGTTGCTTACTCAATGGACGCAACTCACCCTCCGGCAAATCATCCAGATAGTCCGTGTCCATTTGGCTAAGGTCTCGGTCGCTCAACGTCATGTCCTATAGCTTTTCATGTTTTAACGTGAGTTGCTACTTTTTTAGTGATGGGGGCTACACGATAACGTAAAACTGTTTTGTAATATGCATGTGTAACTATGAATCATTTCTTCATATGAAGGCAGCTTATCCAATGCAGCATAAGCGTTTTCCTTTAGTTTTTCTCTAAGAGCCGTGTTGTTAACAATTTGTACGATATTGTTTGCTAGGCTAGTTAAGTTCCCTACATCAAAAAGCAAAGCACTACTATTATGATGTACTTGCTCAGCTATACCATATGTATTCGTTGATACGATAGGCAATCCTAAATACATAGCTTCTTGAATAACTTTTGGAAAGCTTTCTAAATGGCTTGTAAACAAAAACGCATCGGAAGCATTATAGTATTTTCCGATATCTTTGGTCTCTTTAATAACCTTAATATTATTTAGATAGGCTTTTGGCATACTTTGATGGTACTTATGTAATTGTTTACTGTAATGAGACTCACGATCTCCGACAATTAAAATAACCGTTTTCTTTTTTATATCGTCAGGTAATTTTTCATAAGCTTTTAATGCATCAATCTGTGCTTTACGTTTTGACACAATACCAGGACAAATGAATACAAATTTATCTTCGATATTTAATTCGCTTCTAGCAGCCTCCCGTGCATCTTTTGTCATATTCACTTTCATCCGTTCAGAGTCAAAGCCATTATAGATAGTCATAAAATTATTTCTTCGATTGTAAGGTTGGAACAATGCCTTAGTAGCATTGGCTACAAAAATGACACGATAAGGATAATTGATGGCTTTTTTTCCATGCGATTCAACTAACTTACTGTGTTCACGTAAATGTTCAAATGGCGGTTCGCTTTCGTGTATCACCCAATTGGATGGCAAACCGAGTGCATAGGCGGACTCAATTGCCCAATGACATAAAATGGTATTTGCGATTACTACATTCACATTCAATCGGCCAATATGGCGATTCACAGTCGTTAAGGCTTCTTGATAGCTTCGTTCATTCTTTGCCGAGAAAAGAGTCATAATATTGGTATCTAATACCTCAACCTCAATACCTTCGGTTTCATAGGCTTCTCTTAAATTGCCATCAGAAGGTGATAATACAATCGGCTCTATGTTACCTTGTTTTTTTAATCCTTTTGCTATTTCATACATAATTAAAGGCGCGCCTTCATACTTGAGATTATGCGTTACAAATAAACATCTGAACTTTTGATTTGGCAAGACCTGAAGCGCTCGTGAACTAACCGAAAAATCCATCCCTTCATCAGTTAGGTTTGGGTTATAAAATGGATCGCGCCAGCTTTTATATTTGCGGATAAATGCGGCCTCTTCCGATGGTTTATCGTTGCCAACGCCGATGCCTCTTGTCACGCCTTCATAGTGAAATAACTCTGCATTGGGTGCGACGACGTTTCGATAGCCCGCTTGAGTTAAACGAAAACCGTAATCACAGTCATTATAAGCTACTGAAAAATCAATATCGTCAAACCCACCCATATCTAAAAATAGTTTTTTGGGAGTTAGCATGCAAGCTGCGGTCATTGCAGAAAAATTTTTAATGGATTTGGCATAATTTAAATAGCCATTATCGTCACCTTCTATCAGTTTTAACGCTGGGGCGGGCAAGCCATAAGCCGAAACTTGATTAATAATACCAACATGTTGCAGTTTTCCATTGCCGTAATATAAACGTGCACCAACAGAACCGATGCCTTTTATTTGAACCAAGCCTGCCATTTGGCTTAACCATTCTGCTGTAATGACTTTTACATCATTATTTAAAAATAAAACATAGTCTTCTTTGACAAATTTTGCTGCTTCGTTATTGATATATGAATAACTAAAATGACCATTTGGTGATGCAATGGGTAAGATGGTGTGTTTTGTAGTCTTGAAATATTCAAGTATATCCAGGTCGGTGCTTTCGTTGTTTATGATATAAACTTTGTAATTTTTATATGTTGTCTGTTCAACTGAATCTAAAGCTACTTTAAGAACATCAAACTTATTTTTAGTTGGAATAATGATAGCGATTTCTGGACCAACATCAGGAAATTGAATCGAGTATACCTTTCTTTCATTTTGAATTAACTGGACAAAAACTTTATCAAAGTGTAGTTCAAGTTTTGTCAAGTAATCGTTTATCAGTGCGCTATGATCAATTTGTATAGCATGTAACTGCTCACTATGGTACAAGATTTGGGCCAAGTGCCCGACCGGTTTATTCTGGTAAGCTGCTGTAAAAGCCAATGCATCGATTAAAGACTCACACTCAAAACTGCCATTTGTTATCAGTGATCTATTTGCATACACTAGTGAACCAAGATAATAAGGCTGCGATAATAGTAATTCGGGCGAAAAGTCGGGCTTAAATTCAGGAAGCTGGCGTTTCTTTTTACTTTTGTAGTCATTATCTGTATAGATTAATACATGCGCTTGGTTATTGAGTTCATTTGCAACATGGAAGAGCAGGTCCGGCTCGAGCGTCAGCTCCTCTTCGACCAAAATAAAATGATCGGTTGCTATGCTGTTTACCAATTGTTTGGGCTCGATATTTTGCGCAAACTGAATTCTCTGATAAGCAAAGCCTAGCGTTTCTGATATTTCTTGAATGGATATTGCTTTGCTTATAATAAATGTAGCAGTCCAATAGGGATAGACTTGTTCAAATAAATTGTCGATTGTTCGCTTTATCCTCTCATGTGCAATTTTAAATACAAAGTGAAAATGCTTTGCTGTGTACTGCACGTCCGTTTTTTTAGACTCCAACAGTCTATAAGCAGGCATTGTTTGCCCTTCAATAATACGATCTGCAAACTTATCAGAATTCGCTTCTTTAGGGGTTAACGCTATGTTCAGTTTGGTTAATTTACGAGATGCAGAAGCCCAATAACCATGCTGTTGAATTTTAAAGTCATCCCACTCTAAAATGTTTCTGTTGTTTGTTATTAGCGGGTATTTATTTGCACCAAAATTATCTTCAAATATTATGTTTGTAAAGTTGTTACAGTCTAACTCATCAGGATCATTAAAGAATGCTAAAATATTTTTCATCATTAAACTCGCATCATACTGGTTTAATGCCACAAATAGATTTTTGTGCTGACTCAAATAATCGTTAATAAAGTTTATTGCGCCATGACGTAACTTAGACAAATGATAATTTGATTCGGAATCAAACGATACTTTATCGTAAGTCGGCTGTAATTCTTTTTGAATACTAATTACCGAAGGGTGCGTTGCTGAAAAAAACAACTCAAATAATTGTACGTTATTGAAAAAATCTGAATTAATCGGATGATCACTTGCTATGTATGTATGATATTTCAAGCCTAATTTTGAAATTTCATTTATTTTTTTATTAACAATAAAGTAAATGCCTTCTACAGATATATTGGCTATTTTTTTAAGAGTAGGTTGAAGTGAGCCGGCATAACCTATATCCACGATTGCAGATTTATTTGTCATACCTGATTTTTCAATATAAGCTTTAAATGATTGAGACTTGGACTTATTAATTTCTATTATATTTGCTGATACGGTTCGAACGAAATCAATATAATGATGATGATTTTTATGTTGTATAACGGCATCGTCGTATGTTGTGAAAGCTGATTGACTAAGCATAGTTTCACATTGATCAAGCTTCTCTTGGGTAAAGCCAAATCGATACGTTAATAAGTGTCTCAGCGTGGTAGGAAAGTAATCCTTATTTGCCACAGTCAGAATAGAATCAATATCTACTAGACTGGCTGAATAAGATAAAAGACGCGAAGAAAAAAAATAAGCTGACTCCGGTAGCTTCGGAAATTTACCCCTTAAAAGATCATAAACTTCTTTAAGATAAAAGCCATCGCGTGATATAAAGAACACTTTGTCATATTGATGATGGACAACTGTGTTGTATAAAGAATGCAAAAAGCCAAGGAAAACAGGACCAAGCGCTTCATAGCCTAAGCGATAAGTTTCACCACAATACCTAGCCGACCTAAGCAGCGATGCATCGCAATCAGCGTAATGTTTTTGTGCAACCTGACCGAATACGCTAGCGTAAGCTAGTTCAGCATCATTACTTGAAAACTCGTCAATTAGATGGTGATTATTTTTGTGGAACAAACTAACAGCCGATGGTACTAAATAAGCATCCATACCGGCTCTCTCTGCCATAGTAACGTCACTATGCAAGTTATCGCCAACGTGTATCCATTTTTGCGGTGTCACATTGTATAGTTTTAAAACGTGATTAAATAAAGAGCCATGATGTTTTGTTTTTTGAATTTCTGATGAAATGTATATATCTATACCAGACAAGTCAATTTCGGCCTTTTTTAGTAATTTTTTGACGCTACTTTTAGACAGATACATGTCGCTAAGAAAAACAATTTTTTTGTTTTGTTTTTTCGCAAGCTCCAGCAAACGTATACCAAAAATTTTCTGGCTTACGCCCTCCAATTCTTCTTCTATCTCGAGTCTTTTGAAAACATCTAACAAATTGGCATCTATATCAAATAGCTCTGATATTTTTTGGTAAATATCTTCAAGGGTAATCTCTTGTTTATCCGTGTCCTTTCTGGCAGCTAGTTCAGCTTCAATCCTGAATTGTTTGTAATTGAAGTCTTTTTTGTATTCGGTCTTTAATCTTTGCTCAACTCGACTAAATATTGCAGAAGGATGTAGATATGATCTTTGAATTAAAGTATCAAAAATATCAAATGAAATTATAGACTTATCTTTAATTCTATGTTCAAAAAAATCTAGCCTATTTTTTGCATCTATAACTGTATCTATAGTGCATATTTTCTCAGCAATAAGCTGCTTTTTATTGTTAAATGAGTTATTAATAACATAAGTCTCATAAGAATCTTGATGGATATAGGCGTCTAAAATATTATCTAATATGCTTAATGTGTTTTTATTTATGTTAGCTGGGCTGACTCTTTTTATCTGATTTAAAACTAACTTGTTAGCTATCTTATTTTCAGGTAATTTAAGCGACAGAGGTTTGATTATAAAATCAAAGAAACTCAGCTCATCTTCCTTAAGATCTTTAATATCAGCTGCATTATTAAGTTTTAATGCTGTTTTAAAGTCACCTAAGCTTTCAATTGCTTTAAGGAAGGCAAGGCTTTTTTTATAAATGAAAACGGTTTTTATATCACCGCCACAAAAGGCTTTAATAAATTCAATATGTGTTGCGTTTGATAGGTTTATACAATAATTTTCATCATTTAAAACTAATACATCGCATAGTTCTTCAAAGTATGTTAAAAGCTCACCAGCATATAAAAAAATGACCCTGACATGAAATCCTTTATTTCTGTATATTGAATGTATTGTTTCAATAAGTTCAATCTTATCTTGTTCATTTTCGGCATTTTCGATAAAGAAAAGTACTGATGTGCTATTGTCTGGTTTATAGCCAAGACTTTCTATGTCAAATTGGTATCCTCGAATATCATGTGCATTTAGCTTTATGTTATAAAGGTACTCAATAACGTTTATACCATAGCAATAAGGCAAGAAGTACTTTCGTTCCAAATATTCAAGCTTTAGATTCTGAGTTGGATTTCTATGCTCTGCATATCCAAAATTTATAAAATGCCAAAATGGATCCATCTTAGAATTTTTTACGTCCGAATTTTGTTGCAAATAAAAATCTGGATCAAATAAGCTAAGATCAATAAATTCTTGTTCAATGGCTTTAAAATTTGAATGTATTTTTTCTGAAAATGGGTTTAGTTTAAAACTGATGTCACCTGTAAAGGTAGTATGTTTGTTTTGAAATTTAGTTGGAGTTATAACTTGAACTATTTCTTCACTTTTGTCATGTGCAACAATTATCTCATTTGAAGCAAGCCTTTTAGCCATGTTCAAGTTAAACTCCACCATAGATTTCAAGCTAGTCTCTTGGTTTATGAGTTTCTTATAAAGCTCAATTGCTAAACTATAATCTTTAGTTCTAAGCGCTCTATTAGCTTGCTGCAATATTGTAAGGCCTGGTTCTGTCATAGTGGTTTCGCTCTTTTTTTGTTCCAGTTTGTGTTCTTGGGTTACGCGTACTTTAATAGTACTGATTTTTGGGTTGTTTTTTGATCTCGCTGAATGTCAACTGGGATCAACCCATCTTTTTGATAATAGCGCTGATCATCTGGCCTAAGGTGTTGATGCCAGCGTTGGTAAAAAATCAAGCGGTTTTGTTGGATATATTGCCCGTCCCCTGTTTTTTGGATTCGTGATGAATCACAAAAATAACTGGGGTCGGGTACAAATTATTTTTGCTAACCTTATTCGTTAGATCAGCAAGTCTTTAAGTAATTCTATTTGCGCTTCGGCACGTATCAATTGTTGAGCTAGTTGCTGCTGTCGATTGTCTTGTTCGCTTAATTGCTGTTGCAATTGCTTAAGTTTCCTGTCTCGGTTTTGCAATGTCTCGTTCAATAATATCGCTATTTCTTCCAGTGCGGCAGACTGGTTTGCCATGCGCGCTAAACTTGTCCCATAGAATGAAGCAGTAGTACTCACATCTTTACTCAGTTGCCCATCCATTTTGGATGCGGCGATTTCTAGCAATGACCCTAGTGATGGCCCTTGTGTCGCCATATATTCCAGCAGATTGATTGGCGTTAAGGTGATGTCTAAAAAGCTTTCCGGTATAACTTGCGCTAGTAAGTTTTGTGCAAGATTTAATTTGAAACGTGGATCATGGCCCCAACAAATTACCGTACAGCCTTGTTGGTTCGCATGATCGGGGAGTACCGTGACTTCGGCTTTTTCTGTAAATATTTCACTATCATGCTGCCATGACCACAATAATTTTCCATCGGCTAAATAGATGTCTAGCTTGTGTAATAAGATGACGCATGGAGCATTGCTGATATCGAGGCGTAATGTTAAGAGTTGATAGGTGTTAGGTATCAAGGCGCGAATGCGCTGCACCTTACCATTCAATAAATAATGCGTCCGTGATGAAGTCGCTTCACTAATATCAAGCTCTTCTCCTGAAGTAGTTTTTTGTTTGACGAAAATCTGAGCATTTAATGTATCAGGTGGATAGGTGCTACGCGTATTTTGCTTGAATTGATCGATTACATGCAACGCAGGCTGTAGATTATATAAACGCTGGTTTAAATCTTGCCATGCACGGGTAAAGGTTTGGTCATTGTTTGAGCTCTCATCGCGACAGGCTGCATTAAGTAAACGATAGGTTTCTCTATAATCGGCCGTGACATCGTCCGATTGTTCAAATTCCGTAACACTATATTGTGTGTGACGCAGGTTGTCCGATAAAAAGTCAGTGATATAGGTTTCGATGCCTTGTTCAATATTTGCTGGGCTGGTTAACGCTAATTGCTGGGCTATTCGTTGTAATTGAATTTTGGGATTAGCCATCAATAAGTCATAATCAACAAACACTCGCGGGAAGCGATGCGTTGCATTTACGGCGGCAATGAGGTGTTGATGCCATAGTAACAATGATTCTTTAGTATCTAATCCATCACGAGCGAATAGCGATTGTGCAATACTGAGCGGGTTGCGCGAAGTGATTACTACTTTAACGCATACATCCATTTTTTCGAATAGCGGTATCCAGAACCAGAGTAAACGACAGAGTCGAGGGTCTTTAATCGCGAGTATAGAATTCGGCGCTATTTTGCTGTTCAGTAAGTTTTCTGCTTCTGTTGTCATAGCCGCATCAATACTGAGTGGGTCAAGCTGATGAATCAACGATTGCGAGAAATAATTTGCTTTTATTGATTTTAGTAATTGGTCATTAATATCAACAAAATCGACATCCTCAAAATAACCTTTGGGGTTGGCAAAGTTCGGTGGCATGAGTTGATTTCCTAAATCAACGCCTAAGGCCATTAATCCGCGTGTTACTGCACTCGTACCGCTACGATGCATTCCTAGGACTAACAAAAGTGTTTTGGTCTGGTTGTTCATTTAAATAACAATATACATCCTAGGAAAATAGTAAATATTGTCTCCCACTTAGAAAAAATAGGCTAGGGGCGATTATTGAAATAATCCCTCCTCAATCCCCCCTTTTTCAATGAGGGCGGCAAAGTTCCAGCTTGTTTTATATGCAGGGGCCTGAATAATTACGTTTAACTCACAATAATGAGTGATGGTCTTTTAGTTTGCCGAGGGCAATCTCGTCGGTGTCAGGTAGATTCAATTGTGCGAATTGCGATTGAGTTCTTGCTTGCGCAAGCAGCTTTATTTCGCCATTCGGTTGTGCGCTGCTGATTGCTTGTTCAAAAAAATCGAAAGCTTTATCGTTGTCTCCAGTAATTGCGGCTGCTTTGCCTAGGCTGTTGTAAGTGCCGGCAATCAGAATGCGGCTGATGAGCCGTTTTTCGCAGCCCCACTGCCTTGCCTGTGAGATCAGTTGTCGCGCCATGCTGTCGTTGCCTAATTGCAGCTGCGCAGCTCCCGCTAACAATGCCAATTTAGCTCGTTCCGGATGGCTTTCTATGTCTTCTTGCGTCAATGCCGCTAGGCTATCCCAGGCACCGAACTGCCATTGCGTCTTGGCTCGGTCCAGTAGCGCCTCGTCGAATGCCGCCGATACGGTCGAAGCGGTTTCGATTTCGATTGGCTTTACTGCCGGTTGGTACGAGGTTATTGGGTTGGCATTCCAGGTTGCCTGTCTCGGTATTTGTGTCGCGTCGCTAAAGTGCCAGTGGAGATGCATTTGTTTGGCGACGATTTTCGGTGTCGGAGCAGAGCTGCGGTATTTGGTAGATTCGCGGCGTTTACGGAACCAGTTTTTTAGTGTTTGTAACATGGTTAAAACTTTGTTTCGAAGGTTTGTTAGAAATTGAGCGTTTAGCGCTAGGATTTCGCGATGAAAAACGTCCTGGTGCCATTATTGTACCTGAGGGCTCGGTAGCTCGCTTGATAGGCTCCGCACCTAAATTATACTCATCGTAGATCAAAATTCGGCGCCGGAGTGTTCCGTCAAAGGACGCCGTGAATACATCTCTGTAGGCTCTATGCCAGCCCCTCGCCTAGCGTTAGGTGAGGGGCTGCATAAACCGGTGCCTCCTCAGGCGCTGCCGAAATTTTAAGTACGACAGGTATGTATCGGTTGGGCCGAGAAGCGGTTATTGAAAAAAAGGGCGTCATTAAAATTTAACGGCTGAATGAAAGCAATCACCTTGCGTATCTTTTTCGGATAGCAAAGGGGTTTTGCCGGGTAATAATGGCCAGTCGATGGCTAGGTCGGCATCGTTCCAAGCCAGCGAATATTCGTCGCCTGGGCTGTAATATTCTGTGCATTTGTACTGAAACTCTGCATCCGGGCTGGTAACGTAAAAGCCATGTGCGAAGCCTGGTGGTATCCAAAGTAGTTGTTTGTTGTCGGCGTTAAGCAATAAACCGACCCATTGCCCGAAGTTGGGGCTGCTTTTGCGTAAGTCGACGGCAACATCATAGACTTCACCGTGAGTTACTCTGACCAGTTTGCCCTGGGGATGCCGGTGTTGGTAATGCAAACCGCGCAAGATGCCTTGTTTCGATTTACTGTGGTTGTCTTGAACAAAACGGTATGGCCCGCAGTGTTTTATAAATTCATCTTCGCGGAAGGTTTCCATGAAAAAACCCCGTTCATCGCCGAATACTTTGGGCGTGATTAGGACAACGTCGGGAATGGCGAGTGCTTGGTACTCCATGTTGGTCGGTCTCTTATTGGTTTTTCAAGGCTAATAAATTGAGTAAGTATTGTCCAAATTGTGTTTTGGCGTATAAATGGCCTTGTTGTTCGAGCGCTCGATCGTCTAGCCAGCCTTGCTGCCAGCCGATTTCCTGTAAGCAGGCGACTTTTAAGCCTTGTCGGTGCTCAATGGTCTGTATGTAGGCGCTGGCTTCTTGCAGGGCGTCGTGCGTGCCGGTATCTAGCCAGGCAAAGCCGCGGCCAAGTCGTTCGACACTTAATTTGCCGCGCTCAAGGTAGGCATTATTTACACTGGTAATTTCCAGTTCACCGCGATGTGACGGTTTTACGGCTTTGGCGATATTAATCACGTCGTTATCGTAAAAATACAAGCCGGTGACTGCATAATTCGATTTAGGCTGGGGTGGCTTTTCTTCAATGGATATGGCTTTTCCTGTTTGGTCGAATTCTACCACGCCAAAGCGTTCGGGGTCTTTGACTAAACAACCAAATACCGTTGCGCCGCTGGTTTGGTTGGTTGCGCGCTTGAGTTGTTCTGAAAAGTGCTGGCCGTGGAATATGTTGTCTCCTAGTACTAGGCAAACCGGGCTGCTGTCGATGAAGTCTTCACCAATGATAAAGGCTTGGGCCAGACCGTCCGGGCTTGGTTGTTCGGCGTATTCAAATCGCACGCCGAATTGCTCGCCTGTCTTTAACAGTTTTTGATATTGCGGTAAATCTTCTGGTGTGGAAATAATCAAGATGTCTTGAATGCCTGCCAGCATCAGTACCGATATCGGGTAATAGATCATCGGTTTGTCGTAGATTGGCAACAGCTGTTTGGATACGCCTAAGGTAATGGGATGTAGGCGTGTGCCGGAGCCTCCAGCGAGAACAATGCCTTTGTATATGGTGCTCATTGTAGATATTCCTGTAATGTTAGCGCTAGCAAATCTTGCCAATGTGGCAGTTGAATACTCAATGCGCTTTCTAATTTGCCGAGATTGAGGCGCGAATTCAAGGGGCGAGTAGCCGGGGTAGGGTAGTTGCTGGTGGTTATGCCGTGCAAGCGTTCTGGTTGTATCGCCAGTTTTACGCCGCTCGCTTGTTTAAAAATTGCTTGGGCAAAGCCGTGCCAACTGGTTTCGCCGCGTGGCGCCAAGTGGTATAAGCCGTCGGTCAGACGCGTTTCGCTGATTCGGTGGGGGCTGACAGCGCTAGAGCGGTGATGTCTGCAATTAAGCGGGCGGGGGTGGGGGCGCCGATTTGGTCGTTTACCACGTTTAGGCTGTCACGGTCTTGCCCTAGGCGCAGCATGGTTTTCATGAAATTATGGCCGCGGGCCGAATAGACCCAGCTGGTCCGAAAGATAAGATGATAAATGTCTGCGTGTTGTATAGCCAGGTCGCCTTGCAGTTTGGTTTGTCCGTAGTGACTTAAGGGGGGGGCTGTTTGGCTGGTTTCTTCCCAGGGCGTTTGGCCATTGCCGGGGTAGACGTAATCTGAGGAGTAGTGTATCAACAATGCGTCTTGTCGTTTACAGTAGTCGGCGAGTTCTGCATTGAGGCGCGTGGCTGCTTGTCGTTCTGTTTCCGCTCGGTCTACGGCGGTATAGGCCGCCGCATTGATGATTAGGCTAGGTCGATGGCTTGTTAGCCATTTTTCGACGGCATCAGCGTTGGCAAGATCCAGTTCGTGGCGAGTCGGTGCGGTTATTTTGCCATACGCCATCAGGCGTCTGTGTAGCTCAAAGCCCACTTGGCCTGTGCCGCCGGTGATCAAAATGGCGTGTTGATTGTTCATGCGTTTATCTAGATGCTGTCCGTAGGCGCTGAGTTAAGAATTTAAGAATGCTCTAAGTCTTAGGTTCTTTCGACTGTAAAATTGAGGACGAAATGGCCTGGTTTTTTGATTTCCTGGGTCCTCTAAGAGGAAACGGTGGCTTAGATTATTCCCGCGATCTTCATTACGGCCAATGAGATAAAGGAAATCTATTAAAGGCGCGTATTTTATCATATGTGCCTTAAATTCCAAAAAACAGAAATAACTAGAGAAATAACTAGAATAAGAATATAAAGGGGTCAGACCCCTTTTTCATATGCTATATTTACTCGAGAGGTCACGGGGTCAGGTCACGGGGTCAGGTCTGGTCAGGTCACGGGGTCAGGTCTAGAATAATAGTAGGGGACAGACCCCTATTAAATATTAAATAGCCATTAAATCTGATATATTGGCAAAAAACAATAAAGGGGTCAGACCCTAAAAAAATCAATAACCTTAGGGCGTTAATGATGGTTTATGGTACATAATATGGACAAACGAGGTAAGCGGAGTTATCATATGTGATAACAAGATTTAAGGTGATGTATGATCTGGAAAATCGACTTTTATGGTGATGTAGAGGAGCGAATCCTTGATATGCCACCTAAAATCCAAGCACGGATGATTAAGCTTTTAGAGTTAATGGAAAAGCACGGTGCTAACTTGGGACCACCACACACGGAGTCAATGGGTGACGGCCTATTTGAAATAAGAGCTAAGGCTCAAGAAGGAATTGGGCGTGGGTTATTTTGTTACTTGAAAAGCAAGCATATCTATGTGCTGCATGTTTTTGTAAAAAAATCTCAAAAGACGCCAAGAAATGAGCTCGAACTGGCTAGAGAACGACAAAGAGAGGTTCAAAAATCATGAGTCTTCAAAAACTGAAACAACGCGCTTTAACGAACCCTGATGTTAAAGCTGAATATGAAAAACTTGAAAGTGAGTTCAATCTCATTGATCAGTTGCTCTCAATGCGCACTAAAGCTGGTCTGACTCAAGAGCAGGTTGCAGAGAGAATGCAGACCCAAAAGAGTAACATTAGCCGCTTAGAAAAAGGAAATGCCAATCCTAGCTGGTCAACGCTTCTCAAGTATGCCCATGCCTGTGGGTTTGAGCTTTCCCTTAAACCGCAGAAAATAGTTTAAGTTTAAGCGAACCATCAAAAAGGGGGCAGACCTAGGCTGTCGAAACGCATGCATCAAATCACATACCTTATTAATATTCAATAACTTAAAATCATTCTGGATGCAATCGTTTGACCAAAACGACAGCTTAAGCCGCTTTTATTTTGCTCATAAAGCGACTAATCAATGACTTAGCTAAAAGAAGCACAACTATATGGTTTATAATCGTTCACTTTACAGTGATTTTATTTCCTCAAATAAAGGAATAAAGGGGTCAGACCCTAATGCCACTAAGTTAATTAGGCATTAAAATTGCCTAAACATTAGCGCATCTCATAATTTGATCTCCCTTGCGTTTTGCTAATAGCTGTTCTTTAACCTGAGCGCGCGGCGCGGATAAATAAGGAAACGGGTTTGTCGGTCGTCGTTTCACAGCTCTCGGCTCAATTCTCGCTTCACGTTCGCCGATCGTTTTGGATGCCACGATCTCCAAGACGTTGTTAATCCAATTCAACAGGGTTTCACCAGTCGTTTGCGCGAGACTCGAAGCGAATTCTTTGTAGCTTCCCAAGGCTTCTGTAAAACTAATTCGGCATGGCCAAACATGATGGCGTATGCCGGCTTGCAGCATGAGCAAGCGAATCAGATTGTAAGCCAGCAGACATACGGTGAGCTCTTTTCGTGCCATGGCCGGTGTCTTACAGCGTATTGCCAGCGGTGCCGATACAATTTCCGTAGTGCGTTTTTCCGATAGTGCTTGGCATCCACTAATGTGGTCATGTAGGTTCCTGATTAGCAAGTTTCTTCAGCTAAAGCCCAAAGATCAGCATATCCCTAGCAGGACGGGGTTCGCAAGCCATGCGCGTCAAGCTAAAAACGGCCAACCCACATCACGCTCTTTCCCAAGCTCCAGCTTGGGAAAGACACCCCGGAAGCTCCCCCTTCGACATGCTCAGGGCAAGAGCTTCCTGAGACCGACACAACCTCCGCACATTCTCAATCAACCCCGACTCGCTCGATCAATCTTTCTTGGTTTTCGGGAAGCTAGAGCTTCCTGAACAGGTTACCCAAGCTGGAGCTTGGGTAACAGCATAAATTATCGTAATACTGGTCCATTAGACAGATATCATGGGGCTGTACTGTCGTTGCCATCAGGCGTCTGAGTAAAGCCGTCTCACCCGTTCCTTTGCCGCAGTAGGGTGCAACTTCCGCGCCCAATAAACCGCCGTGATTGAGCGAGGCCACGATTTCAAGACGCAGAATCGGGAAGCCCAAGCCGGCCTGTTGATTGGATTCTTGCGGGTAAGTCTCTTGGTTGGCGCAGGTATCTGCCAGGGTCAGCGTGCTACCGTCGACCAGCTTAACGGGATGGCCTCGCCAGGACCAGTGCGTTCGACTCGCCGCTTCTAGTCGTTCCCCGGTATAGCGGATGAGCTCTCGTGGTAAACTTTCCGGGAGTTTTTGCCGGGCTTGGCAATACGCGGAGGTATTGCCCGAACAGCGCGTTTGCCCGCAGTTAATTTGTTCGGTTTGCACTGATTTGACGGCATCGCTGCAACTGCCATGCTTCAAAGCCTGCTTAATGAGCGCCAGCAAAGTCACGAGCGGCGTCCAAATCCGCTGCCGGAGCGTGTGCGGAACAGCCTCTTCAGCGTCTTTCAAAAGCCGCTGGAGTGGCTCGGTCGGTAATAAATCCTCAATACCTTGAGCGTCGAGTTGTAAAAATTGCTTTTTAAAGCGTTCGAGTTGTTCTTGGGGGGGTGGGATAAGTTGCGCAGACACTTCTCCTGTTTTTAAGGAATATTGATGCCAACTCAATCTTACCAAATAGCAACGCTATTGTATTAAGTTTATTGTTATTTTATAAATGCAATTTAAATGCCACCTTAACTTAGTGGCATTAGGGTCAGACCCCTTTTTACCTTTTTAATATGCTATATTTACTCGCATTGATTTCAGGTATAGAATGTAGTTTTTGTGTACGCGGATAGTCTAGTGAAAACATCTATCGATATTGATGATCAATTATTATTGAGCCGTTCAGTAGGGGGGGTCGTTAAAACAAATTATTGAAAATGCGTTGCGTGATTTTGTTGCGCATCAGGAACAGCCACGCCCGGTCATTAAATTACCAACGTTTGGTATAAAAGGGTCAGACCCTGAGGTATCCCCACAAATTACGCCTTTTCCAGAGTTCTGAAATAATCAACCAAAAGAGCCTGAGCGTGTTCCAATAAATTTTCCGGCAACTCGAATACCACATATTGGCAAGCAATTCGGGCAAGAAAAATGACTGAGTACGGCGAACGATCACGATTACTGCAGACTTTGATTTGCCGTTCGATGGCCGTTCCTTTTAAGCCCAGTCCGATCAACCAAAGCGCAAAAATAATGAGTGCCGCAATCAACAACAAATTGGCACGGCGTTCGGCACTTATCCGGCTATCTTGAGTTAAGTCTGCCCCGTAATGCGTGCTTTTGGTATCTCGAAAACCTTCCTCGATTTGCATGCGGGAACGATAATAATTCACGACGTCAACCGGCGTATAATCTTTCAACGAAGGCGAAACGACCAGTAACCAGGGCTCTTTTTCGCGCGCGGCCTGTTTCCGGCTTGACCTGGATTGCGCGGGGCGGTGTTGAACCGTCAGATCTTTACGATATTTGGGCGCACGGTAAAACGCGACTAAGGAAAAAGGGGTCAGACCCTTTTTTATTTTTGCATATTTATTAATATAATAACTGGGGTCAGGTACAAATTAAACACAAGTCAATTCAGTATCATTTAACTTGTACCTGACTCTAGTTATTTAGTTATTTAGTTATTTATTACGCTTGGTATTGTGTCGCCTGCTTGTTACAATAACACCATGAAATACGACCTCCATACCACGCCAGTTTTTGATAAATGGTTTAACAAACTCAAAGATAAATCTATCCGTTTCCGCCTAGAAGCGCGTTTATCTCGGCTTGCCGACGGTAATTTTGGCGACGCAAAAATCATTGGCGCTCAGTTATTTGAGCTGCGCTTTTTCTTTGGTGCGGGTTATCGTATTTATTACACCATCAGAAACGGGCAAGTTCTGATTTTGCTTTGTGCGGGTGATAAATCGACACAAAGCAGTGATATTGAACTCGCTAAACAGTTACTTAATGATTTATAAGAGACCCACGATGACAACTGAAACAAAACCGTTCAACTTTGCCAGTGGCATTGAGTCCAAAGAGGATATGGCCTTATATTTATCTGCATTCCTTGAGGAAAACGGTATTGAAGGACTTACTCAGGCATTAGGCCATCTGGCTAAAGCAAAAGGTATGAGTGAAACGGCTATGGCGGCCGGACTTAACAGACAAAGCCTTTATCGAACGCTTGCGAGTGAAGGTAAGCCTAAGTTTGAGACCATTGATAAAGTTATTCACGCGCTAGGATTTAAACTAACCATTCAAAGCTTGTAGATATTCTTCTTTTTTGAATCAATGGGGTCGGATTGGATTGATTTTCAATTGAAAAAAGAAAAATAATAAAGGGGTCAGACCCCTTTTTAATATGCTATATTTACTCGTATTTATTTCAGGTATAGAATGTAGTTTTTGTGTACGGGGATAGTCTAGTGAAAACATCTATCGATATTGATGATCAATTATTATTGGCGGCTAAGCATCAAGCCGTTCAGCAGGGGTGTTCGTTAAAACAAATTATAGAAAATGCGTTGCGTGATTTTGTTGCGCATCAGGAACAGCCACGCCCGGTCATTAAATTACCAACGTTTGGTGGATCAGGGTTAAAGCCGGGGGTCAATTTGGCTGATAGTCGTAGTTTGAACGATATTATGGATGGCAGTTGATGTATTTATTGGATGTAAATATATTGGTGTCTGCGCATCGTGAGGATGTGGCGCATCATGCAGCTTATCAGGCTTGGTTAGAGTCGTTGTTGAATGGTAGTGGCAATTTTGGTTATTCTGAGTTGGTATTAAGCGGTTTTTTGCGGGTCGTGACGCATCCGCGTATTTTTGAAGAGCCCTCACCATTATCTAGTGCTTTGATGTTTACGCAGCAGATTAGAGACGCACAAAATTCGGTTTGTATTGCACCAGGTGCTAAGCATTGGGCTATTTTTACCCAATGTCTGGAGAGTTTGAACGCTTGTGGTAATGACGTTGCCGATAGCTATCATGCTGCTTTGGCTATGGAATGGCGCTGTGAATGGGTTTCTGCAGATAAGGGCTTTAAGCGTTTTAAGGGGCTTAAATGGCGTCATCCTGCCACTTTATTCGATTGCTAGTTTAATGCCTAGAAAAGTACGATTTTATCAGCCAGGCATTCCCGTACATGTTTTTCAGCGTGGGCATAATAAGGCGGCTGTATTTTTTCAGGATGAAGATTATCATGAGTATTTGCGTTGTTTAAAAGCGGCGGCTGATGCGTGTGGTTGTGCCGTACATGCTTATGTATTGATGACAAACCATGTGCATCTGTTGTTGACACCGGATACCGCAGAGGGTATTAGCCGTTTTTTTCGGCAGTTGGGTTTACATTTTGTGTCTTATATTAATCGAACATACCAGCGCCGAGGCAGTTTGTGGGAAGGGCGGCACAAAGGCAGTATGATTGATAGTGAAGGGTATTTATTGAGCTGTATGCGTTATATTGAAATGAATCCGGTCCGTGCTGGTATGGTGGAGCATCCGGCTTCTTATCGCTGGTCGAGTTATGCGGCGAATGCTTTGGGGCGTGATCATGCTATTATTCAGCCGCATGCGACATATTTGGCATTAGGGCAAGATGTATCTTCTCGTTTACAGGCCTATCATAGTTTGTTTTCTTTGCAGCAGGAGCAGGATGAATTGGATCTTATTCGGGCGAGTTTGTCATCGAGTACACCGTTGGGGAATGATCGTTTTAAGCAACAAATTGAGCTTGCAGCAGGGCGTAAAATTGGGTGTATTCGACCTGGTCGTCCTAAAAAAATATAAACTCGATGTTCAAGTTGTTTAATTCCTAAGGTCGGTAAGGAACGTGCATGAATTAACTTAGGCAAACTCAGATTAAAAGACGCTAATGCAAGCCATTCTCTATAATTAACTGGTTTGTGATAAAAGTCGGATGTATTCAAAATTGCCAAATGATGATTGAACCTTATTCAACAGAAATTGAAAAACAGATGCAAGAATTGTACAGCAGTTCTCAATTTAGCCCATGCTGGTAAACTGGGCTGATTTTTTCATATCCGTACACGGACGATGGCTTACCCTTTTAAAGAAACAGAACAATTCACGCAAGCTCGCTTGATCGAGCGAATCAGGCAAGTCTTCGAAACCTTGCCCGACGGTCGCAGTGGGACTGGTGTTTACCAGAAATACAGTATGGTCGATGCAGCACTGAGCGCCTTTTCGGTGTTTTTTATGCAATCACCCTCGTTTCTGGATCATCAGCGGACGATGCAAAAAGAGCGCGGCAAGAATAACGCACAGAGTTTGTTTGGAGTCTACCAAATTCCGAGTGACAACCAGATTCGGAATCTGCTGGATGCGGTGTCACCCGACGCCCTATGGCCACTGTACCGATGGGTGCTGCAGGCATTGGAAGCGCAAGGCAAACTCAAAGAGTTCCAAGTGCTGGGTGATAGCGTGCTGGTGGCCTTGGATGGGGTGGAGTATTTTAGTTCGCAGAAGATTCATTGCGCCTGCTGCTCAACGAAGACACTCAAGAACGGTGCTATCCACTATGCTCACAGCGCAGTTACCCCGGTAATCGTTTCGCCACATCAAGCGGATGTCATTCCGTTGGCCCCCGAATTTATCGCACCGCAAGACGGAAGCGATAAGCAAGATTATGAACTGGCGGCCGCGCGGCGCTGGTTGGAGCGCGAAGGCGGCCACCTGCCGGCGAACGTGACGTTTTTAGGCGACGATTTATATTGCAAACAGCCTTTTTGCGAATACCTCAAGCAACAGGGTCGGCATTTCATTCTGGTGTGCAAACCGGAATCCCATAAAACCCTCTACGAGTGGGTGGAGGATTTTCAGCGGCTCGGGCAGGTTGAAGTGATCGAAAAACGCCGCTGGACAGGCAAGCAACGACTGACCGAGCGTTACCGCATCGCTCAGCAAGTGCCGTTGCGCGACAGCGACGATGCCCTATTGGTGAATTGGTGCGAAATTGAGGTCATCGATGAACAAGGTCATATCGTTTACCGCAATGCGTTCGCCACGGATTACGCATTAGGCGCGCACAATGTGGCCGATATCGTCAGCGCCGGTCGTACGCGCTGGAAGATCGAAAACGAAAATAACAACACATTGAAAACCAAGGGATATAACTTCGCGCATAACTTCGGGCACGGTAAAAAGCACCTCGCGGCCTTGTTAGCCAGCCTGATCATTCTGGCTTTTCTGGTTCATACGTTGTTGCAATGGTTCGATCAATGCTATCGCTTGCTGCGTGAAGAATTGTCCAGCCGCAAGACGTTTTTTAACGATTTAAGGGCGCTCACCCGCTATTTTTGTTTTGATAGCTGGCAACATTTGATGGAATTTATGCTTGATGGCTTGAATATCCCCATTCCACACTGAGAGCTCTTATGGTTATCTGCTTAAATTGAGAATTGCTGAGAATTGTACAGCCGTCTGTCAGAGAAAGATAGACGCTTGTATGCCGGTGTTGAGGCTTTAAAACTGGGCTACGGCGGTATCACCGCGTACCCCGCATAAACTATACCTTTCGCACTTCAAATTTCGGCAGTGCCTGAGGAGGCGCCGGGGTGCTCGGCAAAGGCTTTGCCAGCATGGAGCTGGCATAGAGCCTACAGGGACGTATTCACGGCGTCCTTTGACGTGCCCCCGGTGCCGCATTTTGATCTACGATGGGTATATACAATACAAAATTGCGTAGGGTGCATAAGCGATAGCGTCATGCACCTTTTACGCCAGTGAATTGGCGGATGACGCTATCGCTTATCCGCCCTACGAACCTACGAAAAATAATAATGTCTCATTATCGACGCAAGCGAGTTCCGAATAAAAGGGTTCAGATCCTAATTAAAAAATAAGGGGTTCTATATTCTTCGGGTACAGCCGACCTACGTGTAAAAATAGGATATAGCGACTAGTCCCAGCCGCTTTCCAGCGTTTATTCAACATGGGAATGACAACGGGGGATTACCCCATAAGCGCCAACTTAAGAATCTAAGTATTTGATTAAGCAAGACTAACGCCACCTCCCCGACCTTCAATAATGAGTTCCAAAACACGATCCGGCAAACCCTGAAGCTTTCTCTTGCGCGGACGTTCACAAAGGCTTTTTACGTGGTCATCAATAAAGCGCTTATTTTTTGGAAAACAAGCCGTAAGTCCTGCCTTGATCTCATTGGCGATCGTGCGCCATAAACGCCAATGGGTAATCGAACGATCACCGTCCATTGTGGTGGCCGCCCGGCCGAATCGGCGCTGCGCTATTTTTTGAGTCACTGCAGCAAACAGTAACTTGCCGTGCAAATATAAATCCGCCAGCTTGCTGTCTTTTCGGGCGCGTAGCCGGTCGATATCGAGCAAGCTCTTTAGCCGCTTTATGACCAGCTCCACTTGCCAGCGAACCCGGTAGAGCTCAGCGATTGATTTCGTGTCGAGCAGCGCTTCGGGGAGCGAAGTAAAAATCAACACCCAGCCGCTCAGCATCAAGGTCTTTTGGCTCGCCGTGCGACCTTTATCACGCGCGCGTTGTTTCGCTTTGCGGCGTGCTTGCGCGGCCTGTTCCGGCGGTAACGGCATCGCATGCACCACGCCTTCAATACGTTTGTCTTGATGGCACAGATAAACGGGTATCGCACCCGGCTGACCATTCAAATCGCGTATGCGCTGTTCCCAATCGATTTTAACACCTTTCGGTTCGTTGCACCGTTCGTAAAGNGTCATGCTGTGTGGATTGTAGCGCAGTACGACGTGGCCGCCGCGATCAATGAGCGGGACTAAAGACTTCGGTTGGTTGTAGCCTCGATCAACCAACGCGACATCACCTGCAGTCAACTGATAGTGATCCAAGCTCTCGCCGACTTTATCGGTCGTGACGTTGACCTCGCGAAGTGNNAAGCTCATCAAGTCGATCGCCACATGCAAGCGATACGTTGTTTCTTTCGCGCCGGGTTCTTGCACGGTCGAACCGTCAATCACAATGAAATTCAAGGAGTCATTGTTGATCTGTTTATCCAATCCGAACACACTCTTTAATTTCTCTTTTAAAGATCTTCGAACATCATGCCATTGTTGATCTGTTTATCCAATCCGAACACACGCTTCAGTAACGACTTGATCCACACCACGCAGGCCGCCAGTCGCTTGGTCACCGCCGTGTCGCTCAAATAGCCTTGAAGCTTGGCAACTTCGCCGGCACAGCTGCGCAACGACAAGTCCTGTCCGCAATACAACAGGACTAACTGCAATAATTGCAACGGTGATCGGATTTTCCGTGCCCGTGCAAACGCCTGTAATTCATAGGCCTGCTCCTGGAAATCTGCCGGGAGCTCTTGCAAAAATTCATCAAAAGGCGTATCTGTTAGCTGTGGCTGCTTCATAGGGATTTTCACTTTCGTCGGTAAAAATACTCTATGTTGTGGCCACACTTTTATTTTTCAACTACAAATCAACGTTTTATGCCTTAAGTTGGCGTCTATGGGGGATTACCCACTCTGTACGTTATCCAACAAAGTGAGTGAACCGGTTTTGGAGCTATCCCACTATTGCCGATCGGTATTGTTCGGGAATGGCATTTAAAATCGATTCACCAAATTGTCTATACAGGTTTTTGAAGTGCGTGACATTGTCCACTTGACCGCGTCTAGCTTGCTCTTCTCTCGCTGCTTAGTAAGGCGATCATCAAGGCTAGGTATGGGCGTTTGCGGGGTGTTGGGGGTGGTTAACGCGTTTGCTTTGACCTGGTCGATCAATTTCAAAATATAGCCTGTAGGGTTTTGAATCCCCCCTTTACGGATTGCCGCGTTATAGACCAACATTAACGCGGTTAACTGGGCTTGTGTCAGGGTTGATAGCTTTGACCATACTACGCTATGGGCTGATTTGAACTGTAAGAAAAGGACACCCACTTACCTTGATTCACGCTAACTCATAAGCTAAGCTTCAATGAACACTAAATAGCAAAATAGGTTGCCCGCCATGACCAGACCCCGCTCCCAACTTATTTCCTTAGCTGATACACCGGCCGAAGTCAGCCGAATTGTTTAGGGCAAACCGAAACGTTGGGGACGGGTTAAATAACCCGTCCCGCAGAAGTGGCTACGACTGGCCACTGCTCGGAACAGTTGACTTCGGCAAGCTGAAGCATCTTGCTAATCAGGTATTGTTTTAAAAATCGATGCGGCCCGAGCAAGCGCTTGGTCGGATGAAGAGGTATTACAACGCTGGACACATTTATTCACCGGTCCTGTGTTGGTGCAACGCTTTTTAGATCCCGCCACACGCGCAAAAATGAGCGAAGCCGAGCTGATTAAGGTTGCAGAATGCACGGCGCTGTATCGACAGCGTTTAACGGATATTTCTTGGTTTATGCGTGTGTTAATGAATCCATCGCCCGCCAAGCCAATAAAGAAGACGGTGTGAAAGGGCGATTTTGGGAGGGGCGTTTCAAAAGCCAGGCGATCCTAGATGAACAAGGCTTGCTGGCCGTCATGGCCTATGTTGATCTGAACCCGATACGCGCCGGTATGGCCGAAACCCCAGAAGATAGCCATTACACCAGCCTCGAAGCTCGGATCGCGCCCGAACGCGCTGAACAACGCATGGCTGACGCTATCGAAACAAATACGCTGCAGAGCGAGAAAAATAAACCTTCTAATCCCCATCAACTGAATACTGAAACCGTCTTTGCATCGCTCAAGCCGTCACCGCTGATGCCCTTTGACGCCACCGGTCGATAAGTTAAGCCGTCAATGGTTCGACAGGCTCACCACGAACGGCTTAACTTAATGGCAGTGACCCTTTGCGTTTGAAGACTATTTAGAACTAGTCGAGTTGCTAGGACGCTGTATACATCCTGCCAAGCGCGGATTTATTCCCCAAACAACCCCGGCCCTATTGCAACGACTGGGCATTGACCACGAAACGTTCATTGCCCATGGCACCCAACTGCTGAAAGAGTTTGGCTGTGCCGTCGGCAAGTCAGAGAGCCTGATCGCCTTGGCGGCCGAACGCCAAGCCCGCTATCTGCGCGGCATGCATACAGCTAACGCCCTGTTTGGCAAGGCCGCCTGAGTTTTTAGCGGAAATCAATAAAAGAGGGCAGCTCTTGCAATCAAGCATTTTTCCCGAGAAATGCGGCGTGGATAAAACTGGAATCCTATAAAATTTTTGAGCGAATAAAAAGACACAAGCTGAATCATGCTAAACTTGGCCTCATGTTGTATTGTCTTTGTCCTAACTCATGAAAGAAAAGTACATCAATCTATTCACCGATTTTGGCTTTAAAAAAGCCTTTGGCGAAGAGGCAAGTAAAGAGCATTTGATCAGCTTTCTGAATACCTTACTGCCGGAACACCACCAAATTCACGAATTACAATTCTGTAATAACGAATATCAAGGCGCGACGGCGCTGGACCGCAAAGCCATCTTTGANCTGAATTGCGTCAGCGCGACCGGTGAATATTTTATTGTCGAGCTGCAAAAAGCCAAACAGAACTTCTTCAAAGACCGCAGCGTCTTTTATGCCACCTTCCCGATTCAACAGCAAGCCCANCGTGGCGACTGGGATTTTAGACTATCGGCNGTCTACACCATCGGCATCCTGGACTTTGTGTTTGATGATGAGGACAATGCCCAGCGCGATGAAGTCATCCATCGGGTGCAATTGAAAAACCAGCATCATCAGGTGTTTTACGACAAGCTGACCTTTATCTACTTGACCTTGCCCAACTTCAGGAAAACGGAAGACCAACTCGACACCCTGCAAGACAAATGGTTCTTTTTGTTCCGCCATTTGCATGAACTGGATGAAATCCCGCCGCGTTTGCGTGAAAAAGTCTTTTTGAGCTTGTTTGAAAAAGCCAGCATTGCACGCTTTCAACCCGAAGAGCGCCAGGCGTATGAGTCCAGCCTAAAATATTATCGCGATTTAAAAAATGTGATTGATACCGCACGAGAAGAGGGGCGAGAAGAAGGGAGAGAAGAAGGTGAGCACATCGGTTATCAAAGAGCCCGAGCTGAAACTATCCTGAAAATGCTAAATCATGGGATGCCGGAAGCGGAGGTAGCAAAATTGATGGACTTAACGTTACAGGATGTTCAAACAATTAAAAAGAGTGCTGTACTTCCTGACTGTACCGGCAATGACGCGGATCGTCGTTGAGCCTACCAGGGATCACTTTTGACTAGCTTTATTGTCCGGCTTCATAATCACCTTTAACAGAAATAACTGGAGTCAAATAACTGGGGGCATAAAATAACAAATTATTTAGGTAACAAAGGACACCCCCTAATGCCACTAAGTTAATCAGGCATTAAAACTGCTTAAACATTAGCGCATCTCATAATTTGATCTCCCTTGCGTTTTGCTAATAGCTGTTCTTTAACCTGAGCGCGCGGCGCGGATAAATAAGGAAACGGGTTTGTCGGTCGTCGTTTCACCGCTCTCGGCTCAATTCTCGCTTCACGTTCGCCGATCGTTTTGGATGCCACGATCTCCAAGACGTTGTTAATCCAATTCAATAGGGTTTCACCAGTCGTTTGCGCGAGACTCGAAGCGAATTCTTTGTAGCTTCCCAAGGCTTCTGTAAAACTAATTCGGCATGGCCAAACATGATGGCGTATGCCGGCTTGCAGCATGAGCAAGCGAATCAGATTGTAAGCCAGCAGACATACGGTGAGCTCTTTTCGTGCCATGGCCGGTGTCTTACAGCGTATTGCCAGCGGTGCCGATACAATTTCCGTAGTGCGTTTTTCCGATAGTGCTTGGCATCCACTAATGTGGTCATGTAGGTTCCTGATTAGCAAGTTTCTTCAGCTAAAGCCCAAAGATCAGCATATCCCTAGCAGGACGGGGTTCGCAAGCCATGCGCGTCAAGCTAAAAACGGCCAACCCACATCACGCTCTTTCCCAAGCTCCAGCTTGGGAAAGACACCCCGGAAGCTCCCCCTTCGACATGCTCAGGGCAAGAGCTTCCTGAGACCGACACAACCTCCGCACATTCTCAATCAACCCCGACTCGCTCGATCAATCTTTCTTGGTTTTCGGGAAGCTAGAGCTTCCTGAACAGGTTACCCAAGCTGGAGCTTGGGTAACAGCATAAATTATCGTAATACTGGTCCATTAGACAGATATCATGGGGCTGTACTGTCGTTGCCATCAGGCGTCTGAGTAAAGCCGTCTCACCCGTTCCTTTGCCGCAGTAGGGTGCAACTTCCGCGCCCAATAAACCGCCGTGATTGAGCGAGGCCACGATTTCAAGACGCAGAATCGGGAAGCCCAAGCCGGCCTCTACGGTCGCCATGAGTGTTTTAAGCCGGGTTCGATGAAGCTCAGGAAGCGCTCGCTTGATCAGATTATGGAGTAAACTTATGGTCGACATAGGAGCCTCTCCGGGGCGAATCTGAAAGATTACTAATTTCAGAAATTAGACCCGAAAAACCAATTTATTTATCAATTTTTAGCTATAAAAAATTGTTTTATATGGTTGTTTTGTGGGGATACCTCGGTATCTGACTCTAGTTTGACCCTAGTTAAATTTCCTAAATTTGCGGGTCGCGCAATAAGACGTCTTTGATCAATTCGATTTGAGCTTCGGCCTTTAGCATTTCATTGTCTACTAATTGCTGGCGTTGCCGGTGTTCTTGTATTTCCGTTTCCAGTTTGGCCATACGCTGTTCTTTCTCTTTTTGAACTTGTTCGCTTTGTTTTAGGCGCTGTTGATTTTCGGAAAGCGTTTTTTCTAGGGTCGTTATTTTTTCGTTGAGTTCGTCTAGCCTTTTGCTTGATGCTGCTTTTTCTTGCTGTAACCGCTCGTTTTGTTTAGTCAGTTCGGTTTTTTCTTGAGTTAGCGCTTGCAGTTGCTTTTGTAGGGCTTGGGTATGTTGGCCTTGCTCGTCCCGTTGCAGGGTTAGCTGCTCGATGTGCTGCTGGCGCTCGGCGGCGGTTTTGGCCTGGTTGTCGCGTTCGGTTTTGAGTTGTGCGATTTGGTTTTGTAGCGTTTGGGTATGTTGACCTTGCTCGTCCCGTTGCAGGGTTAGCTTCTCGATGTGCTGCTGGCGCTCGGCAGCAGTTTTGGCCTGGCTGTCGCGTTCGGTTTTGAGTTGTGCGATTTGGTTTTCCAGCGCTTGGGTATGTTGGCCTTGCTCGTCCCGTTGCAGGGTTAGTTGCTCGATGTGCTGCTGGCGCTCGGCAGCGGTTTTGGCCTGGTTGTCGCGTTCGGTTTTGAGTTGTGCGATTTGGTTTTCCAGCGCTTGGGTATGTTGGCCTTGCTCGTCCCGTTGCAGGGTTAGTTGCTCGATGTGCTGCTGGCGCTCGGCAGCAGTTTTGGCCTGGTTGTCGCGTTCGGTTTTGAGTTGTTCAATTTGCTTTTGTAGCGCTTGGGTATGTTGGCCTTGCTCGTCCCGTTGCAGGGTTAGTTGCTCGATGTGCTGCTGGCGCTCGGCTGCGGTTTTGGCTTGGTTGTCGCGTTCGGTTTTGAGTTGTGCGATTTGGTTTTCCAGTGCTTGGGTATGTTGACCTTGCTCGTCCCGTTGCAGGGTTAGTTGCTCGATGAGCTGCTGGCGCTCGGCTGCGGTTTTGGCTTGGTTGTCGCGTTCGGTTTTGAGTCGTTGGATTGTGGCAAGGCGATCCTGTATGAGCCGGGTTTGTTCATCTGACTTTTTGTTTAACTGTGTGTAGTCGTTCGAGAGTGTGGCAAGTTCGCTACGTAGTACGGAAATATTTCGTGTAAAAACAGCATGCCCTACGGCAGGGTGGTTGCTTTCGATAACAGCTGATTGACGGTAGTTCAGCGGGGCTAAAAAATCGGTAATAGCCTGAATATCCATGTCAGCCTTGGCGTTATTAGGCGCTTCTTTGACGATGCGTACGCAGATAACATCGGTATGATTCAATGATTCGGTTGCACCTTGTATGATTTCCAGGGCTGGAAAGCAGTCGATGATGAGCCAGCGGTTTTGTGCTTGTGTCAGAGATTGATAGGCTGGCGCTTTCAATAGCTCATCGAGTCTTTGTATAGTGCGTGTGTTCTGTCCGGTTTGGCGCAGATTCGGCCAAAGCGGCGTCAACCGGTCGGGGGCAATCAGCCCGTCTTCGTCCGGGTTTGTCGCTTGGAAAAAGAGGGCTTCACCTTCACGGCTTCCGATAACCGTATTTACTACATGCCAAGCCGGATTCGATTCGCAGGCTTTTTGTGCCCAAGTGAGTCGGGTCTCGTCGGCTTCGATGATCAATGCGTCGGGTAGGTTCCATTGTCGCCAGAAATGCATGTTGCCTTGGCCGGTTCCGGCTCCTATATGAATGACTGCTTGCGGCTCTAGCAGGGTCCTGATAAGGCTAAAAATAGTATCGGTCAGTGCTGTGTCGGCGAATGATCGGTTGTTATCTGGAAATGTATTCATGTTTCAAATAGGTTATTTATTAGTTCGGGGTGATCTTGCTTGAGCTTTTGTTTGTGATTGTCGCTTAGGCGTCGGCTCCGTCGTCCCGGTTTGTTGAACGGTTAAAGGGCTTTCAATGGACAGTGCGGCTACAGGTGTCGCTTGCTGTTTTATTATTGGAAGCATGGCCTTGATCATAGCAAGCCAATCGTCCCAAGAACGGGAAATTTGCGCTTGATTGGTGCGTAGGGTGAGCAAGATCGTCGGCAAAAGATTGATCAGCGCCAATATGAAGGATTGGTCGGACGGGCCAAGCTGATTCCAAACATTAATATCTAAGGCCTGGGGCGGGGCAAAGCGAAGTTCTAATTTGGGACCGAAGTCGTCGTAAGATTCGGCGAACCAGGTTTGCAACGGGTTCGGCCCCGTGCTTTCCGGGAATTCTAGTTTCGGATGTTCGCCAAAATGATCCGGACGGGCAATGGCACAGGAAAGACGAAATTGAAATTCGGGGTATTGGCGATCGTTAAATGAAAGGTTGTTGATATCGAACCAAAGATGTTCGTAATCCGGGTTGACTTGTTCTCGTTTGATCGTGATGTTGTCGAAACGCAATCGCGAGCGTATTTGGTCAAAGAGATCTTGTAGACGTTTTAGGCTAGAGCAGAGAGTTTTAGCTAGGGCTTTGTCGATTGGAGTGATATCGAGGTGGTTTGTTAGGTGTTCGGTAAGCACTGATGGTAGAAGGCGTATAACGTTCCAATCGCTTGCGGCAAGCTCCCTTAAGATGGCTGTCCGAATGGCCGCGTTGCTATTGTCGCCGACTGGAATCACGGTGATTTGGTCATTTTGTTCCGCGCTGGCGGGCCAGCGTGTTAGATTGCTAGAATTATCGGGTTGGCGTTTGAAGTTGAATCCGGCGACGCCTGCTTCGATGAGGGTTTCGAATTCGAGTCGATCGAAATACCTTCCTGCCACATTGAGCCGGGTAAAGCGCCAGGCGACGGTATCTTGATTGGTTATCGAGCATTCAAGCGTCTCGTAATCGCAATAGTCCGGATGTCGCTGTAGTATGCGTTGCCAACGTTTATCATGGGTTTGTAGCTGGTTTTGCGCTTCTTGGTGTTGCAGAAAGTAATGCTCGAGTTCTTCCTGAACCTGGTGTAGTTGTAGCAGTAGCAGTTCGTTTTCTTGAGCTTGGGATTGCAATTGGTCTTTTAGGTTTTGCAATTCGCTTTGAGCGGCTTTGGATTGAGCGGCGAGTTTGTCGCGTTCCGACGCATAGGATTTTGACAAGGCTTCAAGTTGGCTTTTTTCATTGAGCAGCGATTGATGCGCTTGGTTGAGTTTTTGTAATTCTTTGGCTTGTTGATCAAAAGCAGTGGTTTGTTCTTTTGATTTTATGAAGAGGCTTTCCAGTTCTTCCTGAACTTGATGCAGTTGCAGGAGTAGCAGTTCGTTTTCTTGTGTTTGGTTGTCGAGTTGGGTTTTAAACTCCTGAGCTTGGGATTGCAATTGATCTTTTGCGCTTTGCAATTCGCTTTCAAGTGCTTCATTCTGGATCTCGAGTTTATCGCGATCTTGAGTCAGCGCTTGATTGGCCTCATTGAGGGTGTGTAATTGATCGCTTTGTTTTAGGGCTAAAGCTGCCTTTTCTTGCAGGCTCTGTAGCGCACCGATAGCTATATCGATCGATACGGTCATCGATTTGGTTGTAGGCCCCAGATGAATTATGCTGGCGGCGATCTCATGGCTGAGACTATTGATCTGTGGTTGGTCGTTATAGATTTGTTGGCCGATGAATAAGGCAACTTCGTTGGTATCGGGTTTTTTGAATGCGTCGTTTTCCAGCGGCGCACATTGAAGATGCCAGCGTTCATTGCCGGCATCGATTAAATGGCTGGGCATGCTGAGTCCTTCGTCTGCCATGATCAAAATACTTCGATCCGGGTGGCGGAGGTGAAAGCGTAACAATGTTTGATGTATGGTTTTCCAGCTTTGTAGAACGGCATCTGCCGAGATGTCCGAGGGTGAATTTCGTACTGCTTCAGCAAGCATTTGCTCGGGAGATGTGCAGGCCAGAACAAAACGAATATTGGGGTCAAAGTGAGTCCAATAATCTAATAGCCATGTGCTATTCGTATCGGCCCAACCCCATAATGGGCTGTTTAAATTGGCGATGAAAATTTCACTGGCGAGTTGTTCCCACAAACGGCCGGGCTCTTGACTATGCTGCTGGGTTCCAGTATTTACCGGTATGTTGGTAAGGACGTGATCGTGCCAATCATGGATGTTGAATATGGGGTCCTTATTAGTGTCTTGAGCGGGCGACATTCCCGCTTGTTCAAAAATAGAAGCGATTAAATCGATTTGTGACGGAATAGCGCCGGTAATACAGAGTGTTTTCATGTGTTAAAGCGTAGGTTTGATGTTATATAGGATGTTATATAGTTAGGGTAAAATTTACGGTATTTGGATTTTGCACTCTTAGCGTTTATGTGCAATCTAAAGCGTCGAGGAAAATAGTTGGGCAAATGTTTTTTTTGTAAGCGGTTTGCCTACGAATTACTATTAAATCGTAAGAACTTGTTACCAAGGATTAAGGCTGAGTTTGCGTCGCGCAGGCAGGGACTGCCGTGTTCCAGATGCCATGGGCTTTCGCGTTCTTGCTGCCTGGGTTCCGGCAATCCCTGCTGGGATGAGGTTCTCAACATTTTTCAAGGTCTAGTGTTAACATAGCATAAATTTAAGGTATTTTTGTCAACATTAAATTAACATGCGTTTATACTACTATTCAGAAAGGGCCGAATGCCTGAGCGTTTCAGCTTGAGAAAGGTCTCTTTACTACGATCATTTCAGTGTAAATTCAAACTGGGCGGGCAACAAAGACTACAATAATTAACTAAGGAATATGCACAAAGTAACTTATACAAGTAGTAGGCTTTGTGGCGGTTTGGTGACTCGCTTGACAGGACGCCGTGAATACGTCCATGTAGGCTTGACGGCGGCTATCCCTGCCGCCGACACCTGTCAATCGAGCCACCAAACCCCCTCCAACAGTTGTCTAAGTTATTTCATGCTCGTTCCTAACTTGGCGTGGTTTCTGCTTGTCTAAGATTTATAAGATTTCCGTTTATTTTATAATTCTTCCAAGGGAGGTGTGGAAATCATTTCAAAAAGAGTCTTTTTTTGTTAATCTTTAACCATTATTTTTTAGTGCATACAGAGGGGTAATAAAATGTCGAATTATGACATGCCGGGACAAGCGATAAATCAGCTTGTCGAAGACGGTAAATTTGAAGAGAGTTTTAGAGACGATTTGTTTCAAGAGTTGACAAAGGTCAGGGACATATCAAGTCAGTTTTTTGATGAGATACCGGCTGCATTTGAAATTACCAGAGGGACAAACTTGCTCTTTGTCGAAGGCGGCGGAGAACTGGATTTAAGTGGCATTGATAGACCAACCGCTAGACAGTTGAATGCAATATTTTTCTCAACCGACGATGATGTCGATCTTACATTGCCTAATCAGTTTAGAGGTACTGTTGTATTGGGCGATGGCAATAATAGTTTGGAAGCTAATAATGCCGTAATCGTTTACTCGGGCGCTGGAAATGATACTATCAACACCGGTCGCGGAAACGATTTGGTTGTTACCGGCGAAGGGGATGATTTCGTCGATACTGGAAATGGCCGCGATACGATCGTCGTCGGATCCGGTAACGATACTATTAATGCCGGCAATGGCAGAGATTTGATTATCGTTGAAAAAGGCGAAGATACCGATAACACTATTGTAATTGATGGGGGCAGAGGTAGAGATACGCTAGACCTGAGTGATGTGGTCATCACAAGCATTTCGGTCACCGGAACAAACGCTAGAGGAAGACCAACCAGTGTTCAAATCGAATTGGAGCATGGCACCACGCTGGATGTTACTAATGTTGAAAGGTTTATTTATGACGTTAATGGGGATGGTTTAATTTCTAGAGACGAAACATTAACCTTGATTGGTTTGTTGGATATAGATTTCGACGCCGGACCTTTGGGTTAAAGCTTAGGTGTCTTAGTCGCAAGCAACTAAAGGGCGCCGATTATTGGCGCCTTTTTTTTGCGGCAACTAATCTCTTTTGATCGAAAAACCGTCTACGAATAAAAGGTGTGTGATGTGTCTATCGAGGACTGCCGTGACCCCCGCCACCTAAATTATCTTAGATAGTTAAACATAGTCTGTGGATTTTGGAATTTAGGTGCGGGGCGAATGCCGATTTTTCATGAAGAAAAATCGGCTCTGCTGCCGACATCCTCGCTAGCCACGCCTATTTTTTGAGTATAAAGGGAGTCGTACAGTATCCCATTTTTTCTTTGACGAATTATCGTCGTTAGCAAGCGCATGAATTATTTTCGGTATGAAAAGGCATAAGAGATTAACGGTTGGCCGATCATTCCATTATTCGTTGAACGGAGCGGAAAAAGACTATGCCTTGTTAATGAAAAAAGCCTTGTCGCTTATGGGCCAGGAACGGCCTTTCGAAGCGTGGCGCTTATTGGATAGAATCGAAAGATTGAATCCTCAGGTGATGGTCGAGTTCTCTTTGCTGCGCTCCAAGGCCCTGGTGGATTGTGGCCATGGCTCATTGGCACTGGAAGCGGCGGGCAAGGCCTTGCAAAAAGACCCCGGCAGGCAGGAAAGTCTCCATTATTTACTGCGTTTACATGCTATGTTATTACCCGACTATGCAGAGCAGGCCGCGCGTTTGTCGTGGGATGTACTTGGCCGGAATCAGGATGGACAAGCCGTTATAATGGCATTGCGCATTCTTAAACAGTTACAAATTCAACCCATCGGGCTTTGCCACTACAATGGTCGAGCCGTTACCGGCTGGTTGTTGGATGCCCCTTCATTGCCGGCCTTGACCGTTACGATAGACGGTACGGACTATACTCTGAAACCCTTTTCAGGGACTCCACTCCTAAGGCAGCATGGCTTAGGTTCGGGACAGGACGGTTTTTCGTTGAAAATGTCGCCAGGGCAATTTCAGTCCATGCGTATTCATCTTAACGGGCTCGATTTGGTCGGCTCGCCTATCCGGTTCAAGCCTGTAGCTGTCTTGGATAGCGCCCTTTTCGAAACGTCGCCAAGCGAGCTTGCATCGGAGTCGTCCTGTGCGGTGGATATTATCGTACCGGTTTACAAAGGCCTGGAGGAAACCAAGACATGTCTCGATTCGGTCTTGACTGCCGTCAATCAAACTCGGTATCGCCTGATCGTCATTGACGATGCCAGTCCGGATGCTGAGCTGGCGGCGTTTCTGCAAGATTTGCATGCCCACGGCCGGATTACGCTGATTCGTCAAGCCGTGAATACGGGTTTTGTCGGCGCGGTGAATAGAGGATTGAAGCTGAGTACCAAGCGGGACGTCGTTTTATTGAACGCCGACACGCGCGTACTTGGGAATTGGTTGGACCGCTTGCATTCGGCTGCTCACCGCTCGGAAGTCGTCGGCACGGTAACGCCGTTGAGCAATAATGCCGAATTGTTGAGTTTTCCGCGGCCCATGTATAGCGCACCGATGCCAAGCTACGAGGTATTGGCTAGGCTCGACGAGACATGTGCCGGTTTAGGCGACGATATTGAGCTTGAAATTCCAGTTGGCGTTGGTTTTTGTTTGTATATCAAGCAGCAATGTCTTGAGCAGGTAGGGCCATTGGATGAGGCCTTGATCGAGCGAGGTTATGGCGAGGATACCGATTTTTGTTTGCGAGCGGCGGCGCACGGCTGGAAAAATATTTGTACACCGAATGTTTTTGTCGGACATCAGGGGAGCGTATCGTTCGGGGGCGATAAAAACGCGTTGGTCAAGAAAAACATTCCGCGAATTCATGCCCGCTACCCTGAGCATGAGCAGGACTATTCGGCATTTCTGGAGACGGCTCCATTAGCTTCGATCTATGACCGTCTGCAGCGGGCGGTTTTGCCGCTTTATACCCGAAAACGAAGCCGCTTAGTTCTCTTGCCGCCCGTACTTGAGGATCCGGCGACCGTGGACGCGATTCGTGCCGCATATAAACATTTCGAACATGCCGTTTATTTTTTGGCTATCAGTCCAAGCGAAGTGCTGAGTCATCTGATCAGTTTGACCAGTTCCAACTCCGATGAGTCGATACAATTGGAATACCGTTGGCCTGAGGATGAGGCAATCTTGTTACAGGATTTGCAAGCGGCTGCTTTTTATGACATCGAAATTCATGCCATTGCCGGGTGGCCGGAAGCCTTGCTTCAAGGCGTCGCGGGGCTTGAAATTCCCTACGAGCTCATAGTGCATGATTATGGCGCTTTTTGTTTGCAGACCAAGTTATTAGGTGATAGTTGTTTTCGTTCGGACTGCGCCGAATGCAGCGATGCCTGCCTAAAGGCTTCGCCTTTTTATCGCTCCGTTAATGCATTACGTACTTGTTCCGAACGCTTGATGGCCGGTGCTACGGTGGTTAAATTGGCTTCGTCGGACGCTATGCGACGTTATTTACATTATTTTCCGAACATTCGATTTCAGATCGATCAGCCTGCCGGCACCCCGTTTCCGGGCGGAACCGGCTTGAGGTTTTCAGGCGAGTGTTTGCGTATCGCGGTTTTTTTCGCGGCTTTGCCGGACCAGGGCTTTTTCAAAATACTCGAACTGGCGAGGCTGTTGGCGGCCAAGCGGATGAATATGGAGCTGATCGTGTTCGGTTCGACGTGGGATGATCATGCCTTGTTTGCCAGCGGAAAAGCGTGGCTGACGGGGCCGGTTACCTGGCATGACATACCCGATATGGTCGCCTTGCAGCGCTGCAGCTTGGCTTTGCATGCGGCGGTGTGGCCGGAAATCGACGGGCATGCCTGGCGCTTGGCGCGAATGTCGGGATTACCCCTGGCTGCACCAGAATGGGGTGTTTATACCGATTTGCTTGATCCCGATTGGGGCGATATCGGCTTGGCGCCTGACGTAAGCCCTGAAGAGTGGCTGTCGCCCCTTAGCAATGCTTATGGCCTTACGAAGTTGACATGAAAAAAGACAATAACCGTTTTAAAGGCAAACTGTTTGGTTTTTACGAAGGGCTGCTGCATGGCTGGGTTTATGACTCCCGGGATTTGACTGAACGCATCGTCGTGGAAATTTATGCCGACGATTATCCGCTCGGCATTGTGCGCGCGGAAACCTGGGTTCCTGATTTGGCCGAACAAGGAATCGGCGATGCATGCTATGGGTTTTGGTTGCGTATCTCCCTGGCCAAGCGCGTACACATACAAAATATTCGCGCGCGAGTCGCGAATACCGATTATTGGCTAAGTGGGCTTGTCGATCAAGCCCGCGAAATGACGACACTTCGACCGCCGCTTCTGGGTTATGTGGTCAATTCCGGCGGGCTGAGGGTGCAGGGTTGGGCCTGGGATCCTGTGTTTCCGAAGCATGCGGTAGGGTTACGTTTTTATGAAGACGATCGTTTGTTGTGCGAAATTATCGCGAATCAATTGATTATCGACCCGGCGGAAGCGGAATTGGGAGAGGGTAAGCACGGCTTCAATTTCAATTTGCCTGGCGAACTTGCAGACGGCCGTGTGCACCGGATACGCGTAGTCGATGAGCATAACCGCCCCTTACAGGGCGGTCCGTTGGTCGTGGCGGCTTTCCCTTCCGGTTTTAGCAGCGAAATGAAGCGTTTGAATTTGGCGGAGCCTGAAAAAAACTTTATTGAGACATTGGCTAAACGCTGCGAGCAATTGTTGCCCGACTCGCTTGATTTCGAGCTTTATCGAGAGTGGTTTGCCCGTTTCGGCAAGCCGAATTCCGATGCTTCCAGTCCATTCGCATTTTTGGTCGTGGTGTTCGGCGTGGGGGATATTGGATCGACGGTCGAGAGCTTGTTGGGGCAAAGCCACGGCGCCTTGCAGATCATCGTAAAAGGCAGTTTTGAATATTGTGACGACAGAGTTGAAATTTTAACCGACCGGGATTGGCCGTGCCTGTTTCCCGAGCGATTGCGCCGGCATCAGGGCTTAGTCTGCTATGTCGAGGCCGGCGATACTCTGGCGCCCGAAGCTTTATCCTTGGTCGGCGGCGTGTTCGCCGATCCTGATGTGCAGCTTGCGTACAGCGATTGCGATTATCGACAAGGCGACGAGACTTGTTTGCCCTGGTTTAAACCCGATTGGGATTTGGATCTTTTTTTGGCAAGCGATCCGTTGCAGCATTTATTGGTCGTACGTGCACAGTTGTTACCCGCCGAATCGCCCTGGAGCCTGGAACCGAAAGCCTGGTCTTGGCTCGCGGTCAATGCCGTTGGCGATAACGGCGAAGCGATACGGCATATTGCCGATGTGCTGTATCATCGGCATCGGCAGCATTGTTTAGCGGAGTATGATCAGACGATCGCTGCGGAATTTTTGCCTCTGATTGCGCCTGATGCAGAAGGCGTTACAGCGGCATCGGATTACCCTTCTGTGCGAACGATTCAATGGTCGGCACCCAACGCTTGGCCGAAAGTGAGCTTGATTATCCCGACTCGGGATCAACAAGACCTGCTCGAACGCTGTATCGATAGTCTGCTGAAAACCGATTATCCCGATCTTGAAATCATCGTGGTCGATAATGATTCGCAGCAACCCGCCATCCATCGATATTTTAAAAAACTTACCCGTCAGGGTATTCGCATTTTGCCTTATCCACATCGCTTCAATTATTCGGCGATCAACAATTGGGCGGTCGAGCAAGCGCAAGGAGACGTTATCGGTTTGATCAACAATGATGTCGAAGCGATCGAGCCGGATTGGCTGAGTTCGATGGTCAGGCAATTGCTCAGGCCGAATATCGGTGCAGTTGGGGCAAAGTTATTGTGGCCGAACGGCATGGTGCAGCATGGAGGCGTTTTATTGGGGCTGCACGGTTTGATTGGGCATGTGGGCAATCACTGGGAGCAGCACGATAGCGGTTATTTTGGCTATAATCAATTGGTCAGGCGAGCGAGTGCGGTGACGGCCGCTTGCCTGATCTGCTTCAAACGCGATTATCAACTTTTGGGGGGCTTGAACGAACAAGCTTTTCCGGTGGCCTTTAACGATGTGGATTTTTGTTTGCGTTTACGTAAATCCGGTAAGCATATCGTATGGACGCCGGAGGCGACATTGTGGCACAAGGAATCGGCTAGCCGCGGTAGAGACGCCATTCCGGAAAAGCAGGCGCGCTTTGAAAAGGAGAAACGAAATTTGAAAGAGCGTTGGGGGCATCTTTTATTCGAAGATCCTTTTTATAACCCTAATCTGAATCTCGATCACTATTCCCATAAGGGTCTTGCCTTTCCGCCTCGGCATAAAGTTTGAACTCACGCATTTGGGGCTATCAATCATCACCTTTTAAATGGCATTTATGAATATTTTATTTCTTCATCAAAATTTTCCGGCTCAGTTCAGTCATGTCGCGACGCGTTTGGCGCAAAATCCCAATAATAAAGTGGTCGCCATCAAGCAATCGCCCAGTATCGAGATGGACGGTATCGGCGTGGTCGCTTATCAATTGAAGCGAGGAACATCACCCGATATTCATCCATTGATGCAAGATTTCGAGCCGAAAATCTTACGCGCCGAAGCCGTCGCCAAAACGGCTAACTTCTTAAAGGCAAAAGAATTTAATCCTGATGTGGTGGTGGCTCATCCCGGTTGGGGCGAAACTTTGCTGTTGAAGGATATTTGGCCAGATGCCAAATATCTGGGCTATTTTGAATATTTTTATTCGGCGACCGGACAGGACTTCGATTTCGATCCTGAGTTTTCGCAAATCGATGGTAACGAGGTAGCTAAATTACGATTGAAAAACACCATTAATCTGCATGCTTTGAACGATATGGATGAAGGAATAACACCAACAAATTGGCAGCTTAATACCTATCCTGAATGGGCGCGAGATAAGATAAAAGTCATGCATGAAGGTATCGATACCGAATATTTTTGCCCGAACCCGAAACAAACGCTGAGTATTCCCGAAAAAAATCTTATGCTAAGCAGTCAAGATGAGATCATTACCTATGCGGCCCGGTACCTGGAGCCGGTGCGGGGTTTTCACTGTTTTATGAGGGCCTTGCCGGAATTGCTGAAACGCCGGCCTAACGCGCATGTCATGATCATGGGCAACAATCAAGGCGGGTATGGCCCCGAACCTAGCAATCATGACAGCTATGTGGAAATGATGCTGGAAGAATTAAAAGGTTCGCTCGATCCGCAACGCGTGCATATTTTGGGGCGCTTGCCGAAGAACGTCTATCGAAATGTGCTGCAACTATCTTCGGTTCATGTCTATTTGACTTATCCGTTTTTATTATCTTGGTCTATGCTAGAGGCCATGGCGAGCGGCCCGATTATCGTTGCTTCCGATACTGCTCCGGTGCGGGAAATCATCAAGGACAACAAAAACGGATTGCTGTTCGATTTCTTCGATATCCAGGCCATGGTCGACCGTGTCGAGCAGGCATTGACACTGACCACCCGCAAAGCGAATGCGATCAAAAAAGCCTCCAGAAAAACTATTGAAGATGAATATAACTTTGAGACATGCTTGGAAAAGCTGATCGAAAAAATCGAAGCCCTGGCCGGTAGTGTTGAAAAATAAGTATGATCGTTCAGAATGAATCGGCATCCGGAGGTGTTTGCTATGGGTATACAGAAAGGACCGGCATACCAAAAGCGGGGTAACTATTCACATCCACCTATCGTTCCCAGCAATTCCCAATTTGGAGATCAAAAAGGGTGTGGGGTATGCTTGGCGAGGATGTCGGCAGCAGGGCAGATTTTTGCTCCTGCAAAATCGACCTGGCACCTCGGCGCCTCCTTAAGTCCTGCCGAAATTTGAAGTGTGACACTTATAGTTATAAAGCGGGCGTAAAATATATTCGAGTGCGAAAGTTATAAAGGGATTAATACTCTCGGGACTACGAATTCATCATTCTCGTCCGCTCCATTTCTTTGATTCCGATAAATCCTGTTCGGACTTTAGCTCGAAATAGCGGGCAAACAGCAAGATCAAAATACCGCTGATTGCCAGTAGATAACAATACTCTGCAAGGCTCTGCCGCGCTATTTTTTCGGTGTATTGAATCGGCTTGTTTTCGAGGCGACCGATTTCGTCGATGACGTTTTGAAGTGCTTCCGGGTTTTGGGCTTCGAAGGCCTTGTACGGAATGCCGATGCTTTGGAAAAACTGATGCAGAAAATATTCCGGCGAGGTGGTTTCGTTTGCATTGGTTGGCTTGCTATCGAGAGCGAGGCTTCTGTCGTCGCGCAGATAAACCCAATACAGCATGACCTTGTATTGATGGAACAACTGGGTCAGCGTGCTTTGCGTTTCGAGATCGATGCGTGCGGCGCCGTCAGATACCAGTAGAATGACGCGCGATCCGGTCAACGGACGTTCCTGAAAATAGTTCAACGCCATCGCGAGACCCGGTGCGATGTTGGTGACGCCTCGGCCGCGCGATCGGGTTGCGTCGATCGCGGCCAGAATCGCGGTTTTGTCTTGGGTCAGCGGCAAGACATGAATGGGCGCTGTGCTGAACGAAATCATGCCGAAAAAATCGTCTTTTCTGCGTTTGATGAAATCGCTGAGTAAATCTCGGGCAATCGCGATCTTGCTTTCTTTTGCCGCGCCGCCGAAATAACGGCCGGCGAAATTTTCGTTCATGCTTGCGCTTCGGTCGAGCAGGATGACGATTTCGGCGCCCTGGCCGAGTCGTTGTACGGTTTGCTCCTTGAGATAGGGGCCTGCCAGCGCGATCAGCAGCAACAGAATGACGCCGGCGCCGATCAACTTCAATAGCGTAAACAACAAAAATGACAAAGGGTCGAACGGCAATACCGACAGGCTTGAGTAACGCAGCGCGGTTAGATGCTTGCCGAAAAACGGCAGTAAGGCCAGTGGTGAAAACAGCAGTACCCAGGGATGACTTAGCGCTAAATCCATCGACCGCTCCTTTCGAGCTTCCGGTATAGCAAGCACAGTTTCTCGATTTGAGCCGGACTTATTGCCGGTAATTCGCTAGCGGCTTCGGCAAAGAAGAGTTGCTGCGAAATGGCGAATAAAGCTTCGGTCTTTTCTCGAAGCGTTAAAAACTTCGGATGACTTTGAAAAAAGTCCGGCAATTGTCCGGCAAAGAGTGTTTCGCCGGCCAGTTCGTTCAAGGCATGATGAAAGCATTGCAGGGCCTGTAAGGTCACGGCCTTCGATTGCGGCAACTTTTTGAGTTTTTTGAGTTCCCGGCAGGCTTTGCCGAATGAGCCGCTGTAACGTTCGAGAAACGGGATTTTGCCGTAAAACCACACGATATAGAGCAATATAATCGAAGATACCCCGAGCAAATAAGTCAAGGCGCGGTGGTGCGAAGTCGCATCGATCAGGCGCGGCGGCACTTCCGGTTCAGGCTCGATGTCGCGGTCGGCTTTGTTTATTGGAATCAGCGGGTGATAACTGAAAGTCCAAGGCGGAAGCGTTGCAGTTTCAGGATTGCCTCGGTGCATGAAGCGAATCGGCAATGGCGGGATCGTCAATTCCTCGGTGGCGCGTACGCTCTTGAAAACCTGATAGGTTATCGCAAGCGAGTAGTCTTTTCCTGATTTGTTTGGTATTGATTCGATACTATCAAGCCTAAGCCATTCGTTGACCGAGCCAGGGGCCGGCAGAAAGCCGGATTCCAGTGTATAGAATAACGGTACCCCGATATGGGCCGTCAGGGTGATTTTGTCGCCAAGGCTGTAGCCGTAATTGCGCGGCGAATCGAGTTCGATTTCAATGTTGGCCGCGTTTGCGGTCATGGCGCCCGATAAATACAGCAATAGCCATAAGTAAAAATGAGCTAAGGAACGAGCATGAAACAATTTAGACAACTGTTGGAAGGGGGTTCGGTGGCTCGATTGGCAGGTGTCGGCGGCAGGGATAGCCGCCGTCAAGCCTACACGGACGTATTCACGGCGTCCTGTCAAGCGAGTCACCGAACCTCCGCAAAGCCTGCTAATTGTAGAAGTTATTTTGTGCATATTCCTAAGTGTTTATTGTTCATAGAAATAATGGGTGAGCTGATCGGCCTGAAAGGTGTCGTCGAGAAAAAACGCTTGGCGGCCGTAGCGCGTAAACAAATGCTTGAGCTGTTCTTGCCGGGTCTCGAATGCCGCGATGATTTTGCGTTTCAGGGCCGGACGCATCAGTAATTGTCGGTCTTTACCGGTTTCCGGATCTTCCAGGCGCACCAGGCCCCATTCCGGCAGATTGCGATACTCTTGGGGATGCCATAATACGACCGGGATCACGTCGTGTTTCAACAGCGAATCGAAAATTTCGGCGGTTTCATGAAACGGAAAATGAAAGTCGGAGACTAGAAAAATCAACGAGCGATGCCGGGGGCAATGCTCGGCGATCGAGAGCAGGCTTCGGCAATGGCTGTCGCCGGGGTCGAATTGCCCGAGCCGGTCTACGAGTTCGGCGGCGCCGCCTTTGTACCAGCGCGGCGGTAGATGAAAGTCCGGCAATAAATCCAGTCCGCAGCCGAAAAAGCCGAAATGATCGCCGCTACGATAGGCTGAATAAGCCGTCAATTCGGTAAATCGTGCCAGGGTTTTCATTTTTCCGTGAAAGCCCATCGAGGCCGATAAGTCCGCAATGATGTTGACCGAAATCAAGCCGCGCTGGCGAAAAGTCCTGACCATGAATTGGCCGAACGGGTCGAGCAGACTGGCGTGAATATCGATATTGTGCGCTTCGGGACGCGCGATAAAGAGCGCATGCCCGTGAAACTCATGTTCGCCGCCGCTGTGTTTGCCGGCATGACGACCAGGGTGCGCGCTCGCGGTGCGCCAAGGCAGTTGATAATGAAATTCTTCGAGCATCGTTGGCTTGTGGTAGTAAGCGGTTAGTAGTGAGCAGTGAGCGGAAAGATAAATAATAAAATTCTTAGAGCATCATCCGATTAAGTTTCGCGTACAAATGGATTGGAGCAAATTTTCTTAGGGCGCCGCTACCTGCTGCAGTATTTTTTGGCTGAGCTGTTCGGCGAGCAGTGTACGTCTCAATTCGTAAGTCGGGTTGAAAAACACACGGTGCGCGATCGTTTCATGGAAAATTTCGCGGATATCTTCCGGCAAGACGTGCGTACGACCGTTTAGCCATGCCGTCACTCGCGCCGCGCGCATCAGCATTCCGGCACCGCGGGCGCTGGCCCCCGCCAGGATTAGCCGGTCCATGTCGACATTGTCTAATGCAATCGAAAAGTTTTTCGGGAAACGGGTCGCCTGCCAAAGTTGTAAGGCATAATTTTGCAAGGTTTCACTGGCTTGGATGTGGTGCTGAATCTGTCGGCTGATTTCGTTCAATTCTCGGTAGGGGAGGATGCCCGGCTGTATCGTCTCGATCAATGCGTCGACATCGTAAAATCTCGGATTGAACATCAATTCGCGCTGTAGTGCCGGGTCTTCCGGCGTTTCGATTTTCAACTCCATCATGAAGCGGTCGCGGGCCGCGGAAGGTATTTCGAAGGTTTCGTCCTTTTCGACGCGGTTGCGGTCGGCGAAGACCTGTAAATGCGGGAAATAATGCTCACGGTTGAAAGCCGTGACCGATTTTTCGGCCATCACGCGCAACAGTAATGAATGGACCTGGGGTCGGGCGCGGTTGACTTCGTTGAAAAAGAAGGTCGATAGCTCCTCGCCGTGTTTCAGGATCGGCCCGGGGTCGACCTGCGGTTTGCCGGCTTCGTTGATGTAGGTGTGGTAGACCAGGTCGTTCGGCATCAGATCGATGGTGCCTTCGATGCGCTCATAAGCGCCGCCGATGCCGCGTGCGACCGCTCTCAACAAGGTGGTTTTACCAACCCCGACATCGCCTTCGAGCATCGCATGGCCGCGCGCGAATATCGCGGTCGTGACGAGTCGTACCGGACGTTCGAGTCCGATCACGGCTTTGTTGATTTCCTGTTCGAACAGTGCGGCGCGGTTATGCCAATCGGCTAGGTTTCGGTCGGTCATTATGGTGTTTAGTTTAAGTGTTATCGGTAGCATTAATTCGGCAAAGGGCTGCCGGTTGGGATTATTTGGGTAGAGCTTTAACCTCTCGTTCATGAAGGCCCGGCCATCGCCCCGGCAAAATAGTTCTTGGGTGGCGGAGGGCGCGGTCACTCGCCCGACAGGACGCCGTGAATACATCCATGTAGGCTCGACGGCGGCTGTCCTTGCCGCCGACGCCTGTCGGTCGAGCAACCGCTCCCTCTCCGGAACCTACATTTTCTCTGTCGAGTTTCTTAATATCGAAAAACTAGATTAAGATTTCAAATCCACGAACTTTCACAGTAACGTTCATGAAGGTCTAGCCATCGCCCCGGCAAATGACCATCCTTGGGTGTCGGAGGGCGCGGTCACTCGCCCGGCAAGACGCCGTGAATATACCCATTGGAGATCAAAATTCGGCGGCTCTTCGAGCATTGCCAAAATGTGAAGTGCGAAAGATATAAAGCCATCAAAGCCTGTTTGTCAATGAATTGCTCAGGTCAATGCCGGATTCTAACCGGTGCAATCGCAAAGAAGATAAGAAAACCGAAAAAAGAAACGATGGTCAACCATTTGGTTAGGCCGTAAAGTTTGCGAATGCCTCGGTTGGCTTTTTTGACGATTTCGAATTCTTTAAGGTAAACCGTTTCGCAGGCACCGTTGCCGGTGTCGTCTCGGGTAATGCTGGTACCGCGAAAGAAATTATTGCTTTTGTTGGCATATTCGGCCAATACGCCCTTGAAACGGATATGGTCGCCCGGTTCGGCAGACATCAGCGCTTTTTTGATGCGGTCGTCGTCTGTTAGTAAATGATTGTTCGACAGAGCGTTCATCTTGAATAAAGCGCCTGTCTCGTAGTCTTGCCAGGATGCCCAGCATGTCCAGCTATCGTTATGAAACTTCATTTGCCGGTAAACGCCGGAACCGACATTTTTACCCCAGATCACGCATAAGTCGCGAAGATTTAAAAAGTCTTGCCAGCGTTTGTGATGCCAGATGTTGGTGAAGGCATCGGCGTCACTGTAACTGACGACGACGCCGTGTAACTCATAGTCATACAAAGGCGTGATCGTATATTCCTGATCGTTGACCTGAGTCTTGAACGGCTCGGCGTTTATTTTGGCTTGAACCGGTTTGTCTAGATAACCGAGATCGTAAAAAGTCGGCTCCGGTAAACGGTCTTTTTTGAAATAAAGCACGACCGTAAGTAATGCGCCGACAATGAAGAGCCATTTAAATAGCTGCTCGAAAAAGGAACTGGTAGCCATGGTGCAGATCGGTCGTAAAAATTGAAATTATAGTTCAACTGTTAAAATATCAGATGTGCAGAAAGGCTAATTTTACTGTGAAAGTTCGTAGATTGAGATTCTGTATCTAATTTTTCGATATACGGCGCTCGACAGAACCAATGCCGCTTCCGGAGAGGGTGCGGTTGTTCGACCGACAGGCGTCGGCGGCAGGGCAGATTTTTGCTCCTGCAAAATCTGCATTCGCGCCTTCCTTGGCGCTCGAGCCGCCGTCGAGCCTACAAGGACGTATTTACGGCGTCCTGTCGGGCGAGTGACCGCACCTTCCGTTCCGCCTCGAACTTTCATTTGCCGGGGCGATGACGGCTTCTTCATGAGTATTACGGTAAGACTTCCCATTGTTCAAGGTTTTATTTGATGCGTCTCATTAAACGATAGCGTTTGTTTATTGCGCGCTATGGGGCTTCTGTGTATGCTCCGCGCATGCAAATACAATTGATTACTATCGGCAATAAAATGCCGACTTGGGTGCAAGCGGGTTATGATGAATACGCTAAACGGCTGCCGAGAGAGTGCGAATTGGTGCTCAAGGAGATCCCGCCGGGCAAGCGGGGGAAAAATAGCGATTCGGCCCGGATAGTTAAGGACGAAGGCGATAAAATGATCGCGGCGATCGCAAAAGACGCGCATGTCGTTACCTTAGACGTCCCCGGGAAGCTTTTGTCGACGCCGGAATTGTCGGTTGCCTTGAAACGATGGCTCGAAAGCGGGCGGAATGTCGCCTTATTGGTCGGCGGACCCGAAGGGTTGTCCGATGATGCGAAACAATTGGCGCGCGAATCCTGGAGTCTGTCCAAGTTGACTTTTCCGCATCCATTGGTACGTGTGATCGTTGCCGAACAGATCTATCGTGCCTGGAGTATTTTAAATAACCATCCCTATCACCGCGAATGAGTGCGCAAATCCTTTTAGCTTCGGCGTCTCCGCGTCGTCAGGAACTGTTAACGCAAATCGGAGTCAGTTTTAAGATGTTTCCGGTCGATATCGACGAGACGCCTTACTCAGGTGAGGCGCCATTGTCTTATGTTCGACGCATCGCCGCCGAAAAGTCGGCCGTGGCGTTGGAGCGGAGCGATGCAAGGCTCCCGATTCTGGCCGCCGATACGGCGGTGATCTTGGGCGGACGGATCATGGGCAAGCCAAAGGATAAGGCCGATTGCCTGGCAATGCTCGGCTTTTTGTCGGGACGTACGCATCAGGTCTTTAGTGCCATATCGCTTAGAGGGTCTGAGCACTGGCAAGCAGTTAGTATTACCGATGTGACTTTTCGCTCCATCAACGAAGAGGAAATGAACCGCTATTGGCAAAGCGGGGAACCGGCCGATAAAGCAGGCGCTTATGCGATTCAGGGTTTAGGGAGCGTGTTCGTCAAATCGATTACCGGCAGTTTTAGCGGCGTGGTGGGCTTGCCGCTGTTCGAGACGGCTGAACTTTTAGCGAAACAAGGGATAACGATTTTCAAATGAGTGAAGAAATTTTAATCAATGTCACGCCGCCGGAAACTCGTGTCGCCGTCGTCGAAAACGGCGTTTTGCAGGAACTGATCATCGAGCGCAGTCGTCAGCGCGGCTTGGTCGGTAATATCTATAAAGGCGAAGTATGCCGGGTGTTGCCCGGCATGCAAGCGGCCTTTGTCGATATCGGTTTGTCCAGAGCCGCTTTTTTACACTTGTCCGATTTATGTAGTAAAGATTTGGAAAAAAAAGGGTCGGCGAATATCGAAAGCTATCTGCACGAGGGCCAGCATATCGTCGTGCAAGTGACCAAGGACCCGATCGGTTCGAAAGGCGCGCGCTTGACCACGGAAATCTCGATCCCGTCGCGTTATCAGGTCTACATGCCCTATGCGAATAATTGCGGCGTGTCCCAACGGATCGAGTGCGATGCTGAGCGTGCTAGACTCCGTGCCTGTCTCGAATCGTTTCGCGAAAAAAACCAATGCGGAGGCTTTATTGCGCGTACGGCAGCCGAATGCGTCGAGGAAGCGGTTTTGTATTCCGACATGACGTTTCTTCTCAAACTCTGGAAAACGATTTCCGATAGCATCAACAGTGCTCAACCCAAGCAGTTCATTCACAAAGACTTACCGCTGAGTGTCAGAACGCTTCGGGATCTATACAAAGAGGGTATCGAGCGGGTACGTGTCGATTCTAAGGAAACTTATCTCAAGCTGGTCGAATTCGCGAAGATTTTCGTACCTGATATCGTCGATGTGATCGAGCATTACACCGGCGATTGTCCGGTCTTCGATATATACAGCGTTGAAGAGGAAATTCAGCGCGCGTTGGATCGTAAAGTCATGCTGAAATCAGGGGGGCACTTGGTGTTTGACCAAACCGAGGCGATGACGACGGTCGACGTCAATACCGGCAGTTATGTCGGCGGGCGTAATCTTGAGGAGACGATTTTTAAGACCAATTTGGAGGCGGCTCAGACGATATCTCGCCAACTACGATTGAGAAATTTAGGCGGCATCATCATTATCGACTTCATCGATATGCAGAGCCATGAGCATCGCAAACAAGTCTTGCAAGCCTTGGAGCGGCATTTGGAAAAGGATAATGCGAAGACCAAGATTACCGAGGTTTCCACGCTCGGCTTGGTCGAAATGACCCGTAAAAGGACTCGGGAAAGTCTCGAACATATTTTGTGCGAACCCTGTTCGGCTTGCGGCGGGCGCGGTGTTCTGAAAACCGCCGAAACAGTATGTCTGGAGATATTTCGCGAAATTATCCGCGAAGTTCGGCAATATAAGGTAAAGAAGCTGATGGTGTTGGCCTCGAACGAGGTAGTCGAAATGTTGCTAGATGAGGAGGCCGATATGCTTGCGGAACTCGAAGCGTTTTTGAATATTCAGATTAAATTCAGGGCCGAGGGCGAATATAATCAGGAACAATATGACGTCGTGTTGTTATGATTTCGGTTGATGTTGATTGAGTTATTCATACAAAATGCCTCCTGATTATCAAGATGCTTCAGTTTGCCGAAGCCAAGTGTCCGAGCAGTGACCAGTCGTAGTCGCAAAAACTAAAATATGCTGTTACCCAAGCTCCAGCTTGGATAACCTGTTCAGGAAGCTCTAGCTTCCGGGGTGTCTTTCCCAAGCTGGAGCTTGGGAAATAGCGTGATGTGGGTTGGCCGTTTTTAGCTTGACGCGCATGGCTTGCGAACCCCGTCTTGCTAGGGATATGTTGATCTTTGGGCTTTAGCTGAAGAAACTTGCTAATCAGGAAATGCCTTGAATACTTTTTATTTTTCAAACGACTCATGTAGTTTTTCAATATCGCATTAACGAGTTTTTAGCTAAGTGATTCATCACATTACGCGGGCCACGCGAATTCTGCTTTTTGGGTCTTTGATTGCTTCGGCATTAGGCTTGACGGCAGTCCGTTTATTAATGAGCGGGCTGGAAAGTTATAAGTTCGAATTAGAGAGAGAAATTGGGGCGCTCATTGATGCCCCGGTTGAAATTGGCCGAATAAAGACCGGTATGAGAGGCATTACGCCGACGTTAATGCTAAAAGATATCAAGGTGTTGGCTGAGGATGGGCAGCGCTCTTCTACCCCGGTTAATTTTGAAGAGATTCGCTTAAATATTAGTTTATGGCGTGTTCTTTGGACCCGAGAACTTTGGGGGGCATCTTGGATCTCGATCGTAGGTGCCGATGTGTCGATACAGCGAAAACCGGATGGTAGTTTTACACTAGGCGGTTTACAAGCCGGCGGCGAAACCGATTATCCGTTGTGGTTGCTGCAGGGAGGGAAGTTTGAGCTGTTGCATAGTCGTATCGCTTGGCAAGACGAAATGCGTGGCGGCAAACCCATTCAATTTGAACGAGTCGATTTGGTAATCAAAAACGATGGTGACCGACATCAAATTCATCTGCTAACGGGCTTACCCGAAAACTTAGGCCATACATTGCGCGTGTCGATGGAATTGAATGGCAACTTTTTCGAACCCGGTAATATAGACGGCAAATTGTATTTTGAGGGAACCGGAGTTGACTTGGCCGAGATTATGGCGGGCGAATCGCTATCGGATATTAGTATTGAATCCGGGGTTGGCGATCTTAAGCTTTGGACGCATTGGCAAAAAAGTCAATTATCCGAAGCGGTCGCGGAGATTAATCTGTCGCGCGTGGTATTGCAGTTCAAGGCAAAGAATGCTTTAGTGCTGGATAGACTCGAAACGCTCTTTAGGTGGCGCGATGATGGCCGACGTTTGGTTCTGGATGTTGCTCGATTGGCTGTCGAAGGTACTCGGCGGCCTTGGACCGATACGCAGTTTAGTTTGGCTGTTGAGCGAGATACAGAGAATGCGTTCAAGCGTTTGGCGTTGTCGGCGCATCGTCTGGATATGATGAATATTTCCGAGTTGGTGGCTTGGCCAGGTTTATTGCCGGTTGAACAGACGGAACGTTTGACGGCACTCAAGTTGTCCGGAAATGTGGAAGATTTTACGCTTTTTATCGATATTGACAGTCAGCGCTTTGCCGCCGATGGTCTATTTTCCGATTTAGGATTTGCCGGGTTCGATTCCTTTCCCGGGTTTTCCGGTTTAACTGGATATATCCGCGGCAATGATGAGCAGGGCATGGTGCAATTGACTACCGGCCAATCGCAGTTAGCGCCGGATGGGGTTTTTCGGCAAGCGCTATCGTTCGAACGTCTGCAAGGGCGGATCGACTGGCGGCAAACGCTCGATGCCTGGATTATTTCCAGCAAACAAATACGGTTAGATGTGCCGGCCGGGTCAACGATTAGCCGCTTGTTTTTAACACTGCCCAAAAGCGAAGCCTCGCCCGTACTGGAATTACAGAGTACTTTTTCGGTTGCCGATCTTGGTCAGGTTAAAAATTACCTTCCGGTAGGGAGTATCGATCCCGATACTTTCTCTTGGTTAGACCGCGCTTTTATCTCAGGCAGTATTCCGCGTGGCGGATTGTTGTTTTCCGGCGAGTTGGAGCGTTACCCCTTTGCTGAAAGTCAGGGCGTTTTCGAAGTCTTGTTCGATGTTTCCGATATGACGTTGAATTACGACCCGGAATGGCCGAATTTGACCAAAGTTGATGCGCAGGTGTTGTTTTACGGGCCGTCGCTCAAGGTCGATATCAAAAAAGCCGAAACTGCAAATTGCTCGATTAGGCAAGCCGAAATAACTATTCCAATGCTGAATGATGAGCCCAATCTTCTGGTCAGCGGCGTGGCCGAGGGCAGCATTATTAACGCGTTGGATTTTCTGCAGCAAACTCCGATCGGTTCATCGGTTGGGGCGTTGCGAGCCGCAATAACGCCTACCGGAAACACATCTGTTAAACTCGATCTCGATATCCCATTAGTAGGGCCGAAACCGATTAAGGTCGATGGCGAAGCGACGTTCGATCATGCCTCCCTCGTCGTGCATTCATTCGATTTACCGGTAGGCAACATCAAAGGGACTTTAAAATTCAACGAACAGGGGCTTTTCGCCGACAATATGCAGGCGGTTGCGTTGGGGAGCCCGATTCGAGTGAATATCGAAAACGAATCGAAACAAACTACGATTAAAGTCGTGGGGCAAAGTGCCGTTGAGGATCTGCAAAATCAATTTAAGCTACCATGGTGGGGTCTTGTTGAAGGCAATACCGACTATCGGTTGGAATTGGTGTTGCCGGGCGATGACAATCGCACGACTCAATTGACGGTCAATTCGGACTTGAGAGGCTTATCGCTGGCCTTGCCCGACGGACTCGCAAAAAGTAAAGACCAGTCTCGATCCTTATCGCTCGTTTTTGATTTGAGCGACGAGCGATTATTACCGGTTAGATTAAATTACGACAATCAATTGAATGCCGCATTCAAGATTGAGATAGCGGAGCAGGCGTTACATTCGGGGCATTTTCTGTTCGGGGTCGGTGTAGTGGATTATCCGGATGACCCGATTATTAAGCTCGAAGCGAATCGTGATCAAATGAATCTCGAAGAATGGCTTAGTTTTATCGATAGGGGCGGTGTCGCAAAAGAGAAGCCGATACCTGTACACGAAATCAAAGTAAAAACCCGGCAGTTAATTAATAAATTCATGGACTTAGGTCGTCTGGATTTAATGTTGACTCGTAGCGGCAAGGTATGGGTAGGTAAGATCGATAGTTCGGCGGCCAAGGGGGATTTGCGTATACCTGTTGACCGGTCGGGTGAGGATAGCATACGGATGACCATGGAGTTTATCGATCTGACGGCGATGAGCCGCATTAAATTGGAAGGCGGTACCGATAACCTCGCGGAAAAGTTGCCGTTATTCGATATCGACAGCGAAAAAGTGATTTGGCGCTCAAGCGATATCGGGCGATTGGTGTTGCGAACCGTACGCATACCTAAAGGCTTGCATTTTCATCGACTTACAGTTTCCGATAGAAATGAAACAATGAATCTGACCGGGCGTTGGATCAATCAAGGATTGGGCTCTACAACTGAGTTAAAAGGTACTTTCGACGGCCGGCAGTTCGGTCGGTTGCTTAATGAGTTAGGGCTTTATGAAAGTATGAAAGAAACCCGTATTGCCGCAAAACTCGATCTAAATTGGAATGGGGCTCCTTATCAATTTTCATTGGAGCGCTTGCGAGGTAAAGTGGATATCGAGTTAAAGGACGGTAGATTGCTCAGCATAGAACCTGGATTAGGGCGGGTATTGGGTATCATAGCGTTTTCACAGTGGGTTAAACGATTGCAATTGAATTTTCGCGATGTTTACGAGGAAGGGTTAACCTTCAATAGTATCAAGGGACGTATCCATTTAGCCGATGGCATTGCCAGTACCGCAAATTTAGAAGTCGACGCCGTGCCGGCCAAAATAACGCTTTCCGGGAACGCCAATTTGAACGATAAAACGCTGGATCAACAAGTTCGGGTCGTGCCTAAAAGTTCCGATGCGGTTCCCATTGCTGGTACAATTGTCGGCCGTTTAGCCGGTTTGATTGCCAAGGCGGTGACGAAAGATTACCAGGAGGGCTTTTTTTTCGGGTCTCAATATCGAATCATAGGTTCTTGGGAAGAACCGCAAATAATTCCTTTGCGTGAAGGCGACGGTTTGTTTAACAAAACCTGGCAAGGGCTTACCGATTTTCCGTGGACGGAAAATAGCGATTAAGGACTTCCCGGTATACGCGGAGTATAAAAACAGGGTAGTTATACCCATCGTAGATCAAAATTCGGCACCGGGTTGCTTGTCAAAGGACGTCGTGAACCCATTACCTTTTTAAGCATCGCCCAGGCTTGAAGTGCGAAAGGTATAATGTTCATAAGGGTAAGTATTGAACGAAAACATCAACGCATCGTTATGCATTGAGCGATTCTGAATAAAAATTAAACTGAATAAAAATTAAAACAAGAGTCTTTAAATGAGTAAATGTGCCGCCATACAAATGGCATCGAGTCCCAATGTGGGGGCGAATCTTTTAGAAGCCGATAAATTAATCGGCGAAGCGGTAAATGCCGGAGCGAAATTGGTTGTGTTGCCGGAAAACTTTGCCTTGATGGGTGAAAACGAGACCGATAAGTTAACGGTCAAGGAAGTCGACGGGAATGGTCCGATACAAGATTTTTTAGCGTCGACCGCACTCAAATACAAAGTTTGGGTTGTCGGTGGAACGATTCCGTTGGCTGGCGATAACGATAACAAAGTCAGAGCTGCCTGCCTAGTTTATAACGACCGTGGCGAGCGCGTTGCGCGTTACGACAAAATGCATCTATTCGATGTCAGCGTGCCCGATACCGAGGAAGAATACCGCGAATCGAATTCGATTGAGCCCGGATATGATCCGGTTGTTGTCGATACACCTTTCGGTAGGTTGGGGCTGTCGGTTTGCTATGATCTGCGCTTTCCCGAACTTTACCGTAATTTGGTGGCGAAAGGCGCCGAAATTTTGTTGGTACCTTCGGCGTTTACTGCACAAACCGGTGCCGCGCATTGGGAAGTCTTATTGAGAGCGCGAGCGATCGAAAACTTATGCTATGTCATTGCGCCGAATCAGGGCGGCTTTCATATTAACGGTCGTAAAACTTTCGGGCATTCGATGATTGTCGATCCGTGGGGTGTGGTTTTAGGTTGTCATAAGAATGGCGGCGGCTTCGTTTGCGCCGATATCGACCACGAACGCTTGGAAAAAGTTCGATTGTCTTTCCCCGCTTTACAGCACCGGAAAATTTAAATTTCGATTGGTTTTCGGTAAGCAGTTAGCGGTGAACTGATAGGAATTATGATCATCGCTTAATTTTATGCTGTTACCCAAGCTCTAGCTTGCACTGCCATTAAGTTAAGCCGTTCGTGGTGAGCCTGTCGAACCATGGACGGCTTAACTTATCGACCCAGGATTTTTCCATTCACCCTTCGACAGGCTCAGGGCGAACGGAAAAATCCTTAACTTAATGGCAGTGAGCTCTAGCTTGGGAAAGAAGGTGATGCAGGTTGGCCGTTTTTAGCTTGATGTGCATGCCCCCGGTGCCTTCTTAGACACTGCCGAAATTTGAAGTGCGAAAGGTATATGTACGGCTAAATACTTAGCGAGAATATTATTGAAAAATCAATTTTTACGGTTACATTGCTTTAAATGTCATGATGCCATCGAATAGAACCATCGTTAAATTTTGCGGCGTGTTGTTGTGGCCGGCGGTTCTGGTGAGCTGTTCCGAAACTGAAGTCCGTTATCGGGATACCTTGCACCTGGAGCGGCCGCCGGAATTCGAGGGCGCTTTAAGCGAGCAAAGCTTACAAAAATCGGTTGATCCTGTGTTGACAACCTTATCGATTCAACAAGGCTTAGGCGATAAAGTTGCGATCGAACAATCGGCGCTACGAACCAAGCTGATCATCAAAGAACCTTTTGAAAAAGCTTGGTTCATAATGGAATTAGTCCTAAATCAGCAACGCATCGAAATTACCGATAGGGACCGCGATGCGGGTTATTACTACGTCCGCTTCGATCCCGACGACAACGAGGCGAAAGGTTTTTTGGGGTGGTTATTTAGAGACGACGATTATATCGAGCGAATTTATTCGTTGCAGTTATCCGAAGGACAGTCCACGACGGAAATTACTGCGGATATCGTGACTGAACAAGATGAAAAAAATCCGTCCATACCAGGTGCGCCAGAGCCGCTCGAGGACAATAAAAAAGACGGGCCAGAACGGTTGCTGCAGATGCTCTATGAGAAATTGCGAGACGGCATACCGAAACATCAACGGCAATAATAAACAGTATGGAAATTTTAAATATAGCGAAACAAACGATTCTTGCGCCGGCAGGCTTGCAGGAAAAAGATATCGAGCGAGTCATGAGCAGTTTGCTCAGTGTTCCGGTCGACGCCGCCGATATCTATTTTCAATCCAGTCATTACGAATCCTGGATTATGGAAAGCGGCATCATCAAAGAGGGCAGTCATAATATCGAACAAGGTGCCGGCGTGCGTGCCGTCGTCGGTGAGAAAACCGGATTCGCCTATAGCGATAAACTTGAATTGCCGGTCTTGCTCGAAGCGGCCGGTAATGTCAAAGCGATCGTCCGGCAAGGACAAAATGCGCGTACGGCCATCGCCAAGCAAGCCGGCTGGCCTCGATATTACCATCCTGTTAACCCGCTCAAATCTCTAGCGGATCAGCAAAAGGTCGATTTGTTACATAAGGTTGACCGAGAGACCCGCAAGCTCGATAGTCGCATTGAAGAAGTGATTATCAGCCTGGTCGGTGTTCATGATAGTGTTTTAGTCGCTAATCAAGACGGTTCATTGGCTGCCGACATCCGTCCGTTGGTCCGTATGAACGTGAGTGTCATCGTCGAAGAGAACGGACGCCGCGAGCAGGGTAGCATGGGCGGCGGCGGACGTTGCGATTACGGTATGTTCGTAAACCAGGATAAAGCATTGGAGTACGGCCGAGAAGCGGTTCGGCAGGCGTTGGTTAATCTGGATGCCGTTGATGCGCCGGCCGGCAGCATGACTGTAGTCTTGGGGTCGGGTTGGCCAGGTATCCTATTGCATGAAGCCATTGGGCATGGTTTGGAAGGCGATTTTAACCGCAAAGGCACATCGGCCTTTAGCGGACGTGTCGGCGAAAGAGTGGCATCCGATTTGTGTACCGTGGTCGATGACGGTACGCTCGAGGGACGTCGCGGCTCATTGAGTATCGACGATGAAGGCACGCCTACCGAAAAAACCGTTTTGATTGAAAACGGCATATTGAAAGGCTACATGCAGGATAGATTAAATGCCAGGCTGATGGGCGTATCCCCGACAGGTAACGGCCGGCGCGAATCTTACGCGCATTTGCCGATGCCGCGCATGACCAACACCTATATGTTGCCGGGGCCGCACGATCCTGAAGAAATCATCCGCTCGGTCAAAAAAGGTTTGTATGCGAAAAATTTCGGTGGCGGACAGGTCGATATCACCTCGGGAAAATTCGTGTTTTCAGCCAGCGAGGCCTATCTTATCGAGGACGGCCAATTGACGCGCCCCGTAAAAGGTGCGACGTTAATCGGCAATGGGCCGGATGTCCTGACTCGAGTGTCGATGGTCGGTACCGATTTGGAACTCGACAGCGGCGTCGGAACCTGCGGGAAGGATGGGCAAAGCGTGCCGGTCGGCGTCGGCCAGCCGACCTTGAAAGTCGACGCGTTGACGGTCGGCGGTACGAGTATTTGATGGTTGGTGATTGGTGAACAGTAAGCGGTAAACAGTAAGCAGTAAGCGGTAAGCAGTTAACGGGTCGTTGTTCTTGAGACAAGCCTGTGCTCCGGCTTCCTTGCCAGTGCGGCGTTTGAATTCCTAAGAGGGCTATTTCTATTGCTCTCCTTACGTAAGTATTCAGACCCCGTTGGCAAATTACCGCCATTCAGTCGCAATTGTTGGCCTCCCCCTTTGAAAAAGGGGGATTGAGGGGGACTTATTTAAAAAATCTCCCCTAGCCCCTCTTTTTCAAAGAGAGGGACTGAATACTTACCTCCTTACCGCTCACTGTTGACCGCTTACTATAGATTTAATTTTAAGTAGAGAATTATTTTGCAAAACCGAGAAGAAATCAGTCGATTGGAAAATTTGGTCCAAAGCATTTTAGATGAAGCGAAGCTGCAGGGCGCAACCGCTGCGGAAGCGGGTTTGAGTGTCGATAGCGGCTTGTCGGTGACGGCGCGTTTGGGTGATGTCGAAACGATAGAACATCATCGCGATCAAGGCTTGGGCGTAACCGTTTATTTCGGACAGCGTAAAGGTTCGGCGAGTACCACCGATCTATCCAATGCTTCGATCAAGGAAACGGTGACCGCCGCATGTAGTTTCGCACGCTATGGCAGCGAAGATCCATACGCAGGATTACCCGAGCAAGACTGGCTTGCGACCGAATTTCCCGACTTAGATCTATTTCATCCTTGGTCTCTCGCGGCGGATCGTGCGATCGAGTTGGCGATAGCCTGCGAAGATGCCGCGCGTTCTTATTCAACCGAAATTACGAATTCGGAAGGCGCGACGGTCACCAGTCATCAAGGCATTCGGGTTTTGGGCAATAGTTTAGGTTTCTTGAAGGGGGCCGAATCGAGCCGTCACTCGATTAGTTGCGCAGTATTAGGACAGCGCGGCGACAGTATGCAGCGCGATTATTGGTATAGCGTTGCCAGGAATCCAGACTTGCTCGAGGCAGTCGACTCCATCGGCAGAAAAGCGGCCGAAAGGACGATCAGGCGTTTGCAAGGGCGTAGTTTGAGCACGCGGCAATGTCCGGTTTTGTATTCGGCTGAAGTGGCTTCCAGCTTGTTCGGATCGCTAATCGGCGCAATTAGCGGCGGTAACTTATACCGTAAATCGTCGTTTTTACTCAATGCGTTGGATACACGGATATTTCCGGAATTCATACATATTCACGAGCAGCCTTATTTGGTTGGTGCTCTCGGCAGCGCTGCTTTCGATGCCGAAGGCGTCAAAACCAGGACTCGGGACATCGTTGCGGACGGTATTTTAAAGGACTATGTGCTGAGTACTTATTCGGCGAAGAAACTCGGTCTAGAAAGCACGGGAAATGCCGGCGGCGTGCATAATCTTACCGTAGAGACCGGGCCTGACGATTTTCAAGGCATGCTGAAAAAACTCGACACCGGCTTGCTCGTAACCGAATTGATGGGGCAGGGCGTTAAAATGGTGACTGGCGATTATTCGCGCGGCGCGGCCGGGTTCTGGGTCGAGAACGGCGAAATTCAATACCCGGTCGAGGAAATTACGATTGCCGGAAATTTGAAGGATATGTTTAAAAATCTCGTCGCGGTCGGTAATGACGTTGATTATCGAGGCAACGTCCGCACCGGTTCGGTATTGATCGAGCGCATGTCGATCGCCGGGGAATAAGGCACTCTATGAGTGGAGCTGTTATGATTGAAAATAGTGGATATACCCATCGTAGATCAAAATTCGGCACCCCGACGCCGAAATTTGACTAGCAAAGGGTATAATTCAAAATAAAGTAAAATCCCCTGTTTTGTTCAATCAAATCGATGGCTTCTAGCCAAATTTTCAATCAAGATTGCAGGGATTGCGGACGCTTGGACGATTTTTTGTGCGAGGTGAAACGCAAGTACCCCGATTATCATGCTCGGCCGGTTGCTCCGTTCGGCGACGAACAACCGAAATTGTTGGTGGTCGGGTTGGCGCCGGGCATGCATGGCGCGAATGCAACGGGGCGCCCCTTTACCGGCGATTATGCCGGAATCTTGTTGTACCAAGCGTTATACCAATTCGGTTACAGTAATCGCCCCATTTCAGAAGGCCAAGAGGATGGATTGGTTTTAACCGCTTGCCGAATCACCAATGCCGTTAAATGCCTGCCGCCGCAAAATAAACCGACCGGTTTGGAAATCAATACCTGCAATCGATATTTAAACGCCGAAATAGCGCAATTGCGTGAAGGAACGGTCATTTTGGCGTTGGGCAGTATCGCGCATCAGGCCGTCTTGAAAGCCTGCGGTCTAAAATTAAAAGACGCACCCTTCGGCCATAATCGCTTGCATCGTTTGCCTAATTCGCGATATCTGGTTGATTCTTATCATTCCAGCCGTTATAACGTGCAAACCAAGCGTTTGACCGAGGAAATGTTTCACGATGTTTTTCGTAGTATCGCTGGAATTTTCGATCGTTGAGTGTTGCCGTGCCTGTTGCCGAATTTGATGTAGCCGCCTTTCTGAAAACCCTGACCGGCCGGCCGGGGATTTATAAAATGCTGAATGAAAAAGGCGAAATCATTTATATAGGAAAGGCCAAGAACCTGAAGAACCGCGTGTCGAGTTACTTTCGTACGCAGAGCGCATCGCCTAAACAGCAGGCGATGATCGCGCAGTTGGCGTCGATCGAAGTGATGGTGACGAGTTCCGAAGGCGAAGCCTTGTTGCTGGAAAGCCAACTGGTCAAGCGTTTCATGCCTCGCTATAACATTTGTTTGCGGGACGATAAATCCTATCCTTATATCTTTATTTCTACCGAACAGGATTTTCCGCGAATTACTTTTCATCGAGGCGCGAAAAAGAAAAAGGGGCAATATTTCGGGCCATATCCGAGCGCCGGAGCGGTTAAGGAAACGCTAAAATTATTGCAAAAAATATTTCCGGTTCGGCAATGCGAAGATTCTTACTATCGCAATCGAACGCGCCCCTGTTTACAGCATCAGATCAAACGCTGCACCGCGCCGTGTGTCGACTTGATCGATACAAGCAACTATGCGGTCGATGTCGAAAACAGTATTTTATTTTTGGAAGGAAACGGCGAGTTACTGATCGGTCGTTTGATCGAAAAAATGGAAAATGCGTCGGCGGCCTTGGATTTTGAAAAAGCGGCGGATTTTCGGGATCAAATCGCACGTTTACGTTTGATTCTGGAAAAGCATTTTGTGCATGGCGAGCGGGGCGATGTCGATATCGTTGCCTGTGCTACGCGAGCCGGTGTCGCATGCGTTCAGGTGTTTTTTATTCGCAAGGGCCAGAATCTCGGCAATAAGTTGTTTTTTCCGAAATTGTCCGATCAAGATGAGCCCGGCAAAATTTTGCAGGCGTTTATCGCACAATATTATCTCGACAAGACGGTGCCCTACGAATTGATCGTCAGTCACGAGCCGGAAGAGGCCGGCTTATTGGCTGAAGTTCTGGCAGCTTATGCCAAACATGCCGTTACGATTACATCGAAGGTACGCGGCGAACGCCAAAAATGGTTACAAATGACATTGGTCAATGCCGAGCATTCGTTGCAAAGCAAGTTGGCTGATCGGCAAGGTATTTATGCGCGTTTTTTGAGCCTTCAGGAAGAATTGGGTTGCCGGGAATTGCCGAAGCGCCTCGAATGTTTCGATATTAGTCATACCCAGGGCGATCAAACTGTAGCCTCGTGTGTTGTGTTCGACAGGGAAGGGCCGGTAAAATCGGCTTACCGGCGTTTCAATATCGAGGGTGTGACGCCCGGCGACGATTATGCGGCAATTCATCAGGCGGTTGCCCGGCGTTATAAACGGCTCAAGCAAGGCGAACATGAGGCACCCGATATTTTGTTTATCGATGGCGGCAAAGGGCAAGTTGCCGAAGCGAAAAAGGCATTGGCGGATTTAGAGATAAACAATGTTATGATAGTCGGCGTTTCCAAAGGTCCGGATAGGAAAGCCGGTATGGAAAAACTACTTTTGACCGATCAGTCGCAGCCTTTGGATGTAACTCCCGGCGCGTCGGGGTTGTTGTTGATTCAACATATTCGCGACGAAGCACACCGATTTGCAATTACCGGGCACCGGCAGCGGCGAGGCAAGACCAAAAAACAATCCGTTTTGGAGGATATTCCAGGGTTGGGGCCGAAACGCCGGCAATTATTATTAAAACAATTCGGCGGTTTGCAAGGCGTTGCCGGTGCTAGCGCGGATGCTTTGGCGAGTGTGGCAGGCATTAGTAAGGACTTGGCGCAACGAATTTACGAACAATTTCATAACCCAAATGGCCATTAAATTTAATCTTCCGACCTATCTGACTTTGCTGAGAATTGTTTTAATTCCGTTGCTTGCAGTGGTGTTTTATCTGCCTTGGGAATATGCCAACTTGGCTTCGACAATCATTTTTATTTTGGCCGGTATCACTGATTGGTTGGATGGTTATTTGGCTCGTAAGATGAGTTTGGAAACACCGTTCGGTGCTTTTTTGGATCCGGTTGCGGATAAATTGATGGTGGCGATTGTGCTGGTTTTGATTGTACAACAAGACGGTTCGCCTTATTTAGCTTTACCTGCGGCAATTATTATCGGGCGCGAAATTACGATTGCATCGTTACGCGAATGGATGGCGGAATTGGGGCAGCGCGCTAAAGTCAAAGTTTCGCAATTGGGTAAATGGAAAACCACCGCGCAAATGACCGCGATCGGGTTTTTATTGTACGGACAGGATGTCATCGGTATCCCCGTTAAGACATCCGGATATGTGTTGCTGTATCTGGCGGCGATATTGACGTTATGGTCGATGATTAATTATTTGAAAGCCGCATGGAGTGTGTTTGGAGAGGGTTAGGAATATGCACAAAATAACTTATACAAATAGTAGGCTTTGGGGCGGTTCGGTAACTCGCTTGACAGGACGCCGTGAATACGTCCATGTAGGCTTGACGGCGGCTATTCCTGCCGCCGACACCTGTCAATCGAGCCACCGAACCCCCTTCTAACAGTCGTCGAAGTTATTTCATGCTCGTTCCTTAAAAAACAATCTATTCACTATTAATGTAGCGGATCGAAACTAGAATGTTGTAATAAACAACTGTTTGATGTTTAATTTAAAACCTTATTTTAGTATGGGATATGATAATTCGAACAGCCGTCTTCGAAGTTTTTTGGCGTATTTTGATTTGCGATGGGTATATAAACTTAACGACCGCTTTTTCGTCTGCTCTCGAGTGACGGTTTCCGACGCAGTTTATCGATGATTTTCCTTTAAGCGTCGAATGAAGTACATAGTCATAATAATCGCAAACAGGGTCGTTTGAAGTGCACAGAATTTTATGTAACTTTTCGGTGAGTAATATCGGGATTAATCAGCCTTGCCATGCCATGCCCCGCAGGTTCTCGAATGAATTGTCGAAACGATACGAATCATTAACTTTAATAAAGGCAGCATAATGATATTGCTGTAAAAAGTGAAAATGGAAAAGGAAATAGAAAATAACAAAAATAAATTGGACACTCAGGATGAAATTCTCTTGGCGGCTTTAAAGCTTTTCGCCGAGAAGGGGTATTTCAATACGTCTCTCGGTGATATTGCCGAAGCGGCCGGTATCAAGACAACCAGTGGTCTGTATCAATGTTTCAAAAACAAGCAAGCGATAGCCGAAGCCTTATACGCGAATATTATCGATAGTCTGAGTATTTCGATCGATGATATTCGACGCCGAAATGCCAAGCCTTCCGAGCAATTGCGAGAAGTCGTCGGTCTTTTGTTTAGATTAACTCAGGAAGCGCCTGATGTGATGCAGTTTCTGTTAGTCATTAAGGTTCGCGAATTTTTGCCCGAGCAAAAGCCTTTCATGGAAACACCGCCCTTCATCAAGATCATAAAAATCCTTCAGGCCGGGATTAAGGCTGAGGAAATCAAAAATATCGAGCCTATACTGGCTTATACCTTTTTTTTCGGGATCATCAATCAAACGCTCCGCATGGCCTTGTCCGGCAGTCTTCCGAAGGACATCGATGCCTATCAATCGCAAGTTTGGCTTGCAGCTTGGAGTGTCATTTGTAAGAAATAGCAGCAAACATCCGGCATGGTATCGTTGCCGGCAGATAATGCCTTGGTAAGCGGTAAGCGGTAAGCGGTAAGCGGTAAGCGGTGAAAGAGGAAAGAGGAAAGAGGAAAGAGGAAAGAGTCGACCGGCATGCGGTCTTTCTCTACCCTCACCAAACGCCCAGCGCTTTTATACCTTTCGCACTTCAAATTTCGGCAGTGCCGGAGGGGTGCTCGGTAAAGGCTTTGCCAGCATGGCGCTGGCATAGAGCCTACATGGGCGTATTTACGGCGTCCTTTAACGGGCGCGCCGAGGCCGGATTTTCATCTACGATGAGTATTATTAAAGCGATTGCCAGGTTTTTTGAGCGTTAGGTTGAGTGATTCTCACTAATAAGGCATAGGTATCTACACAAGTTTTCAGCTTTACAAAACAATTAGTTAAGTTAATTTTTCTGTAATCTAGGATAAAAAAGTAGACTAAAAACATCAATTTTTAGTCCCTATCTTCATAAAAAACCAGAAGAAACTTTATAACAGATTGATTTTGAATAATAAAGATGTGTAGATACTTATGCTAATAAGGGGGGAAATCGGTTGTTGGTTATTTTTCCGCGATGAAAATGGCTCGTTTGGGGGCTGGGTGGCCTTCTAGCGTTAAGCTCGGGTCGTTCGGGTCGAGAAAATCCTTGAGAGATTTAAAATCCATCCAGTCGGTGCTGCGTTGTTCTTCCGTGCTTGTTACCGTGACATCGATTAATCTGATGTTGCTGAAACCGCAGCGTTTTAGCCATCCTTGCAGCGCTTCACAGCTGGGTATAAACCAAACATTGCGCATATGAGCATAGCGGTGCTCCGGCAGCAATACCTCATTCGGTCCGCCGTCGACGACCAGCGATTCGAGAATTAATTCGCCGCCGGGTCTAAGGCAATCTTTTAATTCCAGCAAATGATCGATAGGCGAGCGGCGATGATAGAGCACGCCCATGGAAAATACCGTGTCGAAAGCATTTAAACCGTTCGGTATTTGTTCGATGCCCATCGGCAACACGTAGTGCCTCGCATCACCGGCCAGTTTTTTGATGAGGTGAAACTGCATCACATTTAACATTAACGGATCGATACCGACCACAAGATCCGCGCCGGCGCCGAGCATTCGCCAGCCATGATAGCCGTTCCCGCAACCTACATCGAGCACCAAACGCTTTTTTAGTGGACTGATATGGGCTTTCAATCGATTCCATTTCCAGTCGGAGCGCCATTCCGTATTGATATCAATGCCGAATAAGTCGTAAGGTCCTTTTCGCCAAGGGCTGAATGTTTTTAATACGGTTGTTAATTGCTCGCGGGAAATATCGCCTAAATCGCTAGCAGTGCCGATTTTGACGGTATCTTCATTAAAAACGCGCTGCGAGAGAGATAACTCAGGCAAGTCGTCTATGGCTTGGAGCCAGCGAGTCAACTGGCCGTGCCGAGTCGGGTTGAATGCCGACTGTAATTGTTCCGGCAGGATGTCGGCCCAGGCGTCCGCGCCATGGTCCCTTAATGTTTGGTAAAGTATTTGATAATCAATCATTTGAGTGCGATTATCGAGGCGAAATTGAAATATTGAAACCAGACCTCGGCACTATTGAAGCCTGCTTTTAGTAAGCGTTGCCGGTGGCAAGAAAAAGTTTCGGGAATCAATACGTTTTCTAATGCGGTCCGCTTTTGGCTGATTTCCAAGTCGCTGTATCCTTGCGCTTTTTTAAACGCGTGATGCATTTCGGTTTGCAATTGCTGTTGGCGAGGGTCGTCGAATTTTAATTTCTCGGACAAAATCAAAATGCCGCCCGGTAATAGGGCCTGATAGATGTTGCGGAGAAATTCGCTTCGGTCTTCAATAGGTATGAATTGTAACGTGAAGTTCAAGACCACAACCGATGCGTTTTCCAGTCGTGTTTCACGGATATCTTCGCAACGGGGTTCGACTTCGATTGGAGAGGTGTCATTCGCCAATATTTTTTTAAAGCGTTCGATCATCGCTTCCGAATTATCAACAGCAACAATGCGACAGTCAGGTGATTCGATTTGATGACGCATTGCCAGTGTTGCCGCACCGAGCGAGCAACCTAGGTCATAGCAGAGGCTATTTGCTTGCGCGAAGCGCCCCGCCAACAAACCGATAGCCGAAATAATGGAACGGTAACCGGGCACGGAGCGTTGAATCATGTCGGGAAATACTGCCGTTACCGCCGCGTCGAATTGGAAGCCTTCTAGGGACTCGACAGGGTGAGCGTATAGTGAATCTTTTTTAAAATTCATCCAAGTATTGGGTTGGTGCAGGCAAAAATATGAGTTATTTCAGTGGGGTGTAGCGCTCTGTTGAAACAGAGCGTGCATGGCGACGGCGCGATAATTTATGAATTGTGCAGCGAGTTTTTGGACAAAGCTTCGGCATTTCTTGTTTTCAATGTTTCGATAACCGCTGCTAATGAGCCGCGGTTTTTGATTTCATTATTGAATGTCGTGCGGTAGTTGGTGACTAGGCTGACGCCTTCGATTAATATGTCGTAAGCTTTCCATTTATCTTTGATTAATACCATCCTGTAGTCTACAGCGATGGGCTGAATGCCCGGTTGCAATATCTCCGTTTTAACGACGACCTTAGTCGCATCCGATTCCATTTTTAACGGCAGGAAGCGCACCGACCAGTCTTTGAATTCGACAAACGCGCGAGAATAAGTTCTGACTAACAGGTTTCTGAATTCATTATTGAATTGCGCTCTTTCTTCAGGAGTGGCGTCCCGCCAGTATTTTCCGAGTACCAATGCCGAAATTCGATTAAAATCGACATGGGGATAAATCGCCGATTCAACAAAATCCGTTATTTGTGCAAAATCCTTTATAAATTCGGGATTTTGCATTTTCTCCTTCAGTTTGTCGGAAGCTTCGGAAATCGCTTGTTGGGGCAATAATAATTCGGCGGCAATGGCTTTGTTCAATGCGCTAATGCTTATAAAAAAGCTTAATATTGCCAACAGAAAAATGCGTTTGTATTGTGTTGTTTTCATAATGACCTCAAGTTCTTAGACTTATGTGCAAACACATGTCCGAGTCTTTTACGGATCAGGAAGACTTGGTTTAGGGTGTCGGAAGCGTGCTAATATTATCGGATGATTTATATCTTGCAGTAAAACTATTTTGCAAGGTACAGGCGCCTTGGCGCACGGCAAACGTGATTAACTTAAACCTACGGACAAGATGACGCATAATACCACCAATTTCCCCTTAATACGCATGAGAAGAATGCGTTATCAATCTTTTTCACGTCGCTTGATGAGCGAAAACCGTTTATCCGTCGACGATTTGATCTATCCGATGTTTGTCACGGAAGGCAAGAATAACCGCGAAGCGGTGCTTTCGATGCCCGGAATAGAGCGTCTTTCGTTGGATTTATTATTGAGTGAAGCCGGAGAAATATCGAGTCTCGGCATTCCTGCAATCGCTTTATTTCCGGTTATATCTCCCGATAAAAAATCCGACGATGCGGCCGAGGCCTTTAACCCGAACGGATTGGTTCAGCGAACTGTCAAAGCGCTCAAGGCGGCCTATCCGGACCTTGGCGTGATTACCGATATCGCACTGGATCCGTTTACCTCTCACGGTCAGGACGGGTTGATCGATAACAATGGCTATGTGATCAACGATGAAACGGTCGAGGTTTTGATCAAGCAAGCTTTGTCGCATGCCGAAGCGGGAGCCGATATCGTTGCGCCTTCGGATATGATGGACGGCCGGATTGGTGCGATCAGGCTGGCCTTGGAAAATCATGCTTACCGTAATACGCGTATTTTGGCGTATTCGGCTAAATATGCCTCGGCATTCTATGGCCCCTTCAGAGATGCCGTGGGCTCGGGCGCCAACCTCGGCAAAGGCAATAAATACAGTTATCAAATGGACCCGGCCAATACCGATGAGGCGTTACGCGAGATTGAGTTGGATTTGCAGGAAGGCGCTGACATGATTATGGTCAAGCCCGGCATGCCTTATCTGGATATTGTACGCCGCGCGAAAGACCGCTTTGGCGTGCCGACTTTCGCCTATCAGGTCAGCGGCGAATATGCGATGTTGAAGGCGGCGTCATTAAATGGCTGGTTAGATGAGCGTCAAGTCGTGCTCGAATCGTTATTGAGCTTCAAGCGTGCCGGTTGCGATGCCGTGTTGACTTATTTTGCCAAGCAAGTCGCTTCATGGTTACAAGAAGAATTCAGTAAGGCCTAAAAAGTTTCTTACTCGTGATTGTCCACAATGAAGAACGCGAAAGTATTTTCGTGATTTTCAGGGTAATAACTTTTGCTTTTCGCCGGAAATAGCCTTAAGCAAGAGTGTCTCTATTCTTAGTTAAGTCAACCGGAGCGAGCCCATGTCCGAAGATACGCTGTTTACAGAAAAACGAAAATTTCAGATCGAAGAAGGTATTCTGGTTTTGTTGCTGGCGCTTTCGATGACCGGTATTGGTATTACCGATTACTCGCCGGCCGACGGCTATGTCTATTGGTTGATCATGATCATCATTTTTGCGATTTCGGCAATGATTATCGCTTGGCTGCAATCGAAGCATAAAGCCAGTGACATCAAACATATCTTACGAGAGCAAACGCTGCATTGGGGCGTGTCGATGCTGATTGTCGCTGCAGCGTTTTCCATTCAGCAAACCGAAGTGTTCGATGAAAAAAGCGCCGGCATCGTCATTCTATTGATTTTATCGTTGTCGACAATATTGGACGGTATCAGAATCGGTTGGCGTTTCAGTTTGGTCGGGATTTTTCTCGGCGTGTCCGCAGTCGTGACATCGTTTATGCAGCAAGCAATTTGGATAGAGCTGTTGATGGCAATCGGCATCGTGGCTATGACTATACTCTGGGAAGTTTGGCAATATAAAAGACAATTATAATGACACAAATCGATCAATATGCCGTTTTCGGTAGTCCCATAAAGCACAGTAAATCACCAACTATTCATCGAATTTTCGCAGAGCAAACCGGTCAAGAATTGGTTTATACCGCCCAAGAAGTAACGGCCGATCGTTTCGAATCGGCCGTTACGGAGTTCTTCCGCTTGGGCGGTCAGGGGCTTAATTGTACCGTGCCGCTAAAGGAACTGGCATGGCGATTCGCCGATCGAAAAACCGAACGCGCGGATTCTGCAAAAGCGGTCAATACGCTGGCGCTTCAGACGGATGGTTCGATATTAGGCGATAACACGGACGGTATAGGTTTGGTGACCGATTTAATCGTTAATCATGAGGTTACGCTAAACGGAAAGAAGCTATTGATTCTTGGTGCCGGCGGTGCATCGCGCGGGATTCTTTCGCCGCTATTCGAGCAACAGCCGGCATGCATTGTGATTGCCAATCGGACGGCTTCTAAGGCCGTTAATTTGGCTGATGAATTTGCCGATCGGGGCGATATTAAGGGTTGCGGTTTTGACGAATTGGCAGGTTTGTCATTCGATGTGATCCTGAACGCGACCTCTGCCAGTTTGTCCAACGACCTTCCGCCGTTGCCGGAAGGTCTTTTGGCGCCGAATGGCGTTTGTTACGATCTCGCTTACGGTAACGAGCTGACTGCTTTTGTTCGATGGGGCATCAGTCACGGCGCCGCTAGCAGTTTAGACGGTCTGGGCATGTTGGTCGAACAGGCGGCCGAAGCGTTTTTCATTTGGCGAGGCATCAGGCCGGATACTGCGCCGGTTATTGAGTTATTGAATTCGGAAAGATGAAAGGTGAAAGGTGAAAGGTGAAAGGTGAAAGGTGAAAGGTGAAAGGTGAAAGGTGAAAGGTGTAAGATGAAAGATGAAAGATGAAAGATGAAAGATGAAAGATGAAAGATGAAAGATGACCCCTTCGTTTAATCTGGCCTTAGGATTTGGTCGCAAATAACTTCCCTATTTTATGGATGGTTCGGTAACTCGATTGACAGGTGTCGGCGGCAGGAAGCCGCCGACAAGCCTACACGGACGTATTCACGGCGTCCTTTAGCGGACACCCAGGCGCCGAATTTTGATCTACGACGGGTATATCACGAAATCCTTAATGCATTAATTCAGCTCAAGTTTATTTTTCCTCCTCACAATGTTTACCAGCCTTTGGGAAAATCGATTGTTCCGGTAGCCACGGGCCCGAAGCGAATTTTTCAACAAATCAATGAGATAAATGAAATGGAAAGAATCAAGTATGGAATCATGTCGTTGCTGATGGCTGTTGCCGTGATGCAAGGTGCTCATGCCGACGATAAGCCAATTGAACAATTACGAGATTTTTTAAAAACAGCGCATTCTTTGACCGCGGATTTCAGACAGGTCGCGATCGATGAGAGCGGACGCGCGCGGAAAGCAAGTGAAGGCGTGTTTTATTTGCGTAGGCCCGGTAAGTTTCGTTGGAATTATCTAAAACCTTTCACGCAAGAGATCATTTCCAATGCCGGTAAGGTTTGGTTTTACGATGAAGACTTGGAACAAGTGACGATCAAAAAGATGGATCAATCGCTGGGTTCTACGCCCGCTTTATTGTTGAGCGGTGATATCGATTTAGAGGATAACTTTATTTTAGAAGGGCAAGGTTCCGACGAGGACATGACCTGGATAAAATTACTGCCTAAAAACGAGGACAGCGGTTTCAAATATATTCTGATCGGACTGGATAAGGGCAAGCTTGGCGGTATGGAGCTCAGTGACAATTTCGGGCAATTAACGCGCATTTATTTTTCGAATCTTAAAATCAATACTCCGATCGATGACGGCGTATTCGATTTTATTCCGCCCGCCGGAGCCGATGTCTTTGAGGAATAAGAAGCGTGTTGCAACAAGCCCTAAGGCCCTTAGCTGAAAGAATGCGTCCGATGCGCTTGGACGACTATATCGGACAGCAGCATATTATTAAGCCCGGTAAACCGCTCTATGAAGCGGTTGCATCGGGCCGCTTGCATTCGATGATTTTCTGGGGACCGCCCGGTACCGGGAAGACCACGCTGGCACGAATAATATCGGTGCATTCCGATGCGCATTTCATCTCGATATCGGCGGTGTTGGCCGGCGTCAAGGATATCCGTGACGCCGTTGCCGAAGCAAAAAAAATTCGTGAAAGCGAAAATCGCCGCACGATCTTGTTTGTCGACGAAGTACATCGTTTCAACAAATCTCAGCAAGATGCTTTCTTGCCGCATGTCGAAGACGGCACGGTATATTTTATCGGCGCGACCACCGAAAACCCGTCTTTCGCATTGAATAATGCGTTATTATCGCGCGCACGCGTTTATGTTTTGAATGCCTTGCAAGCAGTTGACTTGGCGACGGTTTTGGAAAAAGCATTGACCGATCGGGAGCGCGGTTTAGGAGAGCAAGCCATCGAAATGACCGACGATATCAAGCGACAGTTTGTCGATGCTGCCGACGGAGATGCGCGTAGATTATTGAATTTATTGGAAATCGCCGCCGAGTTAGCGTCGGCGCACGGAAGCGGAAAAATCGACGAGATTGTTGCCGGCGAAGTGCTGAGCGGCGGCGTACGTCGTTTCGATAAGCAAGGTGAAGAATTTTACAATCAGATTTCGGCCTTGCATAAGTCGGTGCGAGGAAGCTCCCCTGATGCTTCGTTGTATTGGTTGTGCCGCATGATCGACGGTGGTTGCGACTTGGCTTATTTGGCTCGGCGCATCGTGAGGATTGCATCCGAAGATATCGGCAATGCCGACCCGAGAGCCTTGCCGGTCGCGATTAGTGCTTGGGAGGCGCAAGAAAGGCTCGGCAGTCCCGAAGGCGAATTGGCGTTGGCACATGCAGTGGTTTATTTGGCCTGCGCGCCGAAAAGCAATGCCGTTTATATGGCATACAATGCAGCGATGCGCGATGCTCGAAATAGCGGAAGTCTCGGCGTGCCGGTGCATTTACGCAATGCGCCGACGGTATTGATGAAGTCGTTAGATTATGGAAAGGAGTACCGCTATGCGCATGATGAGCCCGATGCTTATGCTGCCGGCGAAAATTATTTTCCGGACGAAATGCTCGGAACGCGTTATTACGAGCCGGTTAATCGTGGGCTTGAAATTAAAATCGCAGAAAAATTAAAACATTTACGGAATTTAGATAAAATGGCCGTCTCAGGAAGGAATCAATCGGCTAGTCGCGGATGACGTTTTTATAATGTGAAAAAGAAAACACGGAAAAACGGTTCGTGGTGCGTACGAAATACTTTTTGGGGCTTTATTCGCTATGAAGATTGCGATATGGAAACGCATAAACGGGAAAGTCCCAGGTCAATCCGTCTAGTCGGCTTCATCCGTGTTCCATTCATTAAGCTTGCTTTTGTTGAGCAGTAACAATAATTCATATATACCATCATGGATCTAAAATTTCTTGACTTCGAACAACCCATCGCCGAATTAGAAGCGAAGATTAGAGAACTTCGTCGTGTCGAGTTTGATAACGATATTAATATTTCCGACGCGCTTGAGCAGCTCGAAAACAAAAGTAAATTATTGACCGAATCTATTTTTGCCGAATTGAGCGATTGGCAGATTTCGCAACTCTCGAGGCATCCCGGGCGTCCTTATACGCTCGATTATATCGATTTGATGTTTACCGATTTTCATGAATTGCACGGTGATCGGGCTTACGCCGACGATCCTGCAATCGTGTGCGGTTTGGCTCGTCTGGAAGGGCAGCCGGTCATGATCATCGGTCATCAAAAAGGCCGCGACACGAAAGAAAAAATTTATCGTAATTTCGGCATGCCAAGGCCGGAAGGTTACCGTAAGGCGTTGAGAGTCATGAAGATGGCTGAGCGTTTTGGTTTGCCGATCATTTGTTTGATCGATACGCCGGGCGCTTATCCGGGAATTGGGGCAGAGGAACGTGGACAAAGCGAGGCGATTGCTCGAAATTTGTTTGAAATGGCGCGATTAAAGACCCCGATTATTTGCACAGTTATCGGCGAAGGCGGGTCCGGCGGCGCGTTGGCGATCGGTGTCGGAGACCGTTTGTTGATGTTGGAATACAGCACTTACTCTGTGATCTCGCCGGAAGGTTGTGCATCGATTCTGTGGAAAAGTGCGGAAAAGTCGCAATTGGCGGCCGAAGCGATGGGCATCACTTCCGACCGTATTCGTGAACAAGGCTTTCTTGATGAAATGGTTCGCGAGCCGGTGGGCGGCGCGCATCGAGACTTTCAAACGACGGCAATGCATTTGCGTGAGGCGTTGTTACGCCATTTGGAGCAGTTAAGGAACGAGCCGGTCGAACAATTACTGGCACATCGCTACCAACGAATCATGAATTTCGGTGCTTATATTGAAGAGCCGGGTAAATAACCGTTTTTATCTTGCGGGCTTTGAGATACCGTTGGCAAACCATACTCATCGTAGATCAAAATTCGGCACCGGCGGGGGCCCGTAAAACGACGCCGTGAATACGTCCATGTAGGCTCTATGCCAGCATCCATGCTGGCAAAGCCTTTGCCAGGCACCCGGGTGCCTCCTTAGGCACTGCCGAAATTTGAAGTGCGAAAGGTATATCTCGATCATTTTCCCGGTTCGTCGAGTCAGGAAATCAGATTGCAGCAACGCGTTTCCGAATATAATTTTATTGAGATTGTTAATGAGTGCTCCGCATATAGGATTTATTAGTTTGGGTTGCCCTAAAGCCTTGGTCGACAGCGAACGGATATTAACCAAGCTTCGATCCGAAGGCTACGAAGTGTCCCCGAGCTACAAGGAAGCCGATTTGGTAGTCGTCAATACCTGCGGCTTTATCGACGCAGCCGTCGAAGAATCGTTGGATAGCATTGGCGAAGCATTGGCCGAAAATGGACGAGTCATAGTGACCGGCTGTCTTGGGGCCAGAGAGGACGAGATCAGAGCCAGGCACCCGCAGGTATTGAAAATTACCGGCGCGCATGCGCTGGAAGAAGTCGTTGCGGCCGTCCATGAGCATTTGCCGCCGATACACGATCCGTTTACCAGTCTTGTGCCCCCGCAAGGGATTAAATTGACGCCCAAGCATTACGCTTATTTGAAAATTTCCGAAGGCTGTAATCACCGTTGCACCTTTTGCATCATTCCGTCGATGCGCGGCGATTTGGTCAGCCGTCCTATCAGCGAAGTCATGCTCGAGGCCGAACGCCTGGCTAATGCCGGGGTTAAAGAATTGCTGATCGTCTCACAGGATACCAGTGCTTACGGGCTCGATCTGAAATACCAGGCAGGACAATGGCGAGGTAGGGAGATTCGGACTCGTTTTTATGAATTGTCGGAAGCGTTGGGAGACTTAGGTATCTGGGTCAGAATGCATTATGTGTATCCCTATCCGCATGTCGACGAAGTTATCCCGTTGATGGCTGACGGTAAAATCCTACCTTATCTGGATATTCCGTTTCAGCACGCCGATAGTCGCATACTGAAGTTAATGAAGCGACCGGCGGCTGCCGAAAACAATTTAGAACGCATTAATGCCTGGCGGAAAATCTGCCCGGATATTACGATTCGCAGCACCTTCATAGTCGGTTTTCCCGGTGAAACCGAGCAAGAATTCGAGCAATTATTACAGTTTTTAACTGACGCGCAGTTAGATCGGGTAGGTTGTTTCGCATATTCGCCGGTTAAAGGTGCTGCGGCCAACGATTTGTCGGGTCAGCTTCCTGAGGCAGTCAAACAAGAAAGATTAGTCCGGTTTATGGAGCATCAGGCGCAAATCAGTGCTGCGAAATTGCGTAGGCGAATCGGACGCGTCGAGACCGTTATTATTGATGAAGTTGTCGAAGAAGGTGCGGTCGCGCGAAGCAAAGCGGATGCTCCGGAAATCGACGGGCAAGTTTTTATCGACGGTGCGGTGCATTTAAAAGTCGGTGATTTTGCGACAGTGGAACTGGAGGAATCGGACGAGCACGATTTTTGGGCGCGCTTAATTTGATCGAGGCGGTTGATTTTATACTCATCGTAGATCAAAATTCGGCACCGGGGTGTCCGTCAAAGGACGCCGTGAATACATCCCTGTAGGCTCTATGCCAGCTCCATGCTGGCAAAGCCTTTGCCGCACATCCCGGTGCCTCCTCAGGCACTGCCGAAATTTGAAGTACGAAAGGTATAAATATTTCTACGGTGTTTTTATCCAAAGATTGAATAAGGTCACATTGGTTTTTTTAACTGTATCAAATTATTGGCTTTTTAGTACTGATGTACAATGGTTTTTGTTCTCAAAATGCATACAATGGACTGTAGTTTAATTAACAATAATGAACGGAGGTGTTATGCAATATAAAACCAGCAGATGTAAAATATTGTTAGCTGCAATGGGGGTAATCCTGCTTTCTTTTGCAGGGTTGGGAGTTTCGTCGGCGAGTGAAGCGGTAATTATTACTCAAGCTAACGGACAGTGGTCGTTGGCGGGGTGGTATGGTTTTAGCGTGATTTTGGCATTGATCGGTTTTATTGCCGCAAAATCGAAAAATTGATTTTCCCTTTCACAGGCGTTCTGTTGAACGCCTGTGCTTTCATCTAAGGCAATCATACAAATTGCTTTTTTCCTTTCATAAATCAAGTTTCGGCGCCCACTTTTGAGGGCTCGGGCTGTTAGCCGGATTTGCCACGTTCAAAAGAAATCAATAATCTATACTGGCGGAGTTCAAAAACGCAGAATAGTTTTCTTATTTGTTGTTCACAGACTATCCTATCCAGCGAAAAACTGTGTAATATGCCGGCCTGAATATAATTAATTAAAGTTAACGATGAGCATGAGGAAAATTACCGTTTCATGAAACTTGCATTGCTTTCCAGAAATCCTAAGTTGTACTCCACGCGGCGATTGATAGAGGCGGCGGAAGCAAGAGGCCACCAAATTGAAGTCATCGACGTGTTGCGTTGTTATATGGAAATTACGTCGACAAAGCCGGGTATTCATTATAAAGGTACGGTATTGGAGGGATTCGATGCGGTCATTCCTAGAATCGGCGCGTCGGTAACGTTTTATGGTACGGCGGTGCTTCGTCAGTTTGAAATGATGGGGACTTATCCGCTCAATGAATCGGTTGCGATTTCAAGGTCGAGGGACAAGCTGCGTTCATTGCAGTTATTATCCCGCAAAGGTATCGGTTTGCCGGTGACCGGTTTCGCACATAAGCCGGACGATATTGAAGATTTGATCAAAATGGTCGGAGGGGCTCCGGTGGTCATCAAGCTTCTCGAAGGCACCCAGGGTATCGGCGTCGTATTGGCTGAAACGAAAAAAGCGGCGGAAAGCGTTATCGAAGCTTTTATGGGCTTGAAGGCCGATATATTGGTTCAGGAGTTCATTAAGGAAGCCGATGGCGCGGATATTCGTTGTTTCGTAGTCGGGGATAAAGTCGTAGCGACGATGAAGCGGCAAGGCGGCGAAGGCGAGTTTCGTTCGAATCTTCATCGGGGCGGGACTTCGTCGTTAATCCGGATTACGCCGGAAGAGCGCTCGATCGCGGTTCGCGCAGCTAAAACGATGGGTTTAAATGTCGCGGGCGTCGATATGTTGCGTTCGAATCATGGACCAGTCGTGATGGAAGTCAACTCCTCTCCGGGATTGGAAGGCATCGAAACGGCAACAGGCAAAGACATCGCAGGCATGATTATCAGTTTTATCGAAAAGGATTGTCTCGGCAAATCCACGCGGACCAAAGGCAAGGGCTGACATGACGGAATTGTTCATCGGCGGTCAGAAAATTAAAGCCGGCGAACGCAGAACTCTGGATATTCCGTTGCCGAATCTTTATACCCATACCGTTGTTCCGATGACGGTACATGTGATTAACGGCCGGCAAAGCGGACCAAAACTTTTCGTCTGTGCGGCGATACACGGTGATGAGATCAATGGTATCGAAATCATCCGTCGTTTGCTGCAGTCGCCGGCGTTGCGTAATATCAAAGGGACTTTGATTGCGGTACCGATCGTCAATATTTATGGCTTTGTTAGGCATTCGCGTTACTTACCCGACCGCCGCGACTTGAACCGGGTTTTTCCCGGATCCGATAAAGGCTCGTTGGCCGGTAGGCTGGCATCGCTTTTTTTTCATGAAATCGTCGAGCAATGCACGCACGGTATCGATTTGCATACCGGAGCGATTCATCGCGATAATCTGCCGCAAATTCGCGCCGATTTGAATGAAGGCGAAGAAACCGAGACTTTAGCGAGGGTTTTTGCCGCTCCGGTTATTTTAAACTCGGATGTGCGGGACGGTTCATTGCGGGCGATCGCCGCGGAACATAAAATTCCATTGTTGGTATACGAAGCCGGCGAGGCGTTACGCTATGACGAACTGTCGATCAGGATCGGGCTGCGCGGCATTATACGTGTGATGAGGCAATTAGGCATGATTCGTCAGGAAACAGCTAAACGAAAAAGCAAACTGCCGGAACCGGTTGTCGCTCGTTCGAGCTATTGGGCCAGGTCTTCCAAAAGCGGCTTATTAAGAGCGATGGTTTCGTTGGGAGCTAAAGTTGATAAAGGCGAAACGCTCGGTGCGGTTAGCGATCCGTTTTATCTTGAAGACGATAATATCACAGCGCCGAATTCCGGCATTATCATCGGTAAGACTAATCTGCCGATCGTCACCGAAGGCGAGGCGTTGTTTCATATAGCCCGATTCGGTAAAGCCGACAATGCCGCCGACGTCGTAGAGCAATATCAGCACGAATTCAATCCGATGAATGAAGCTTATGAGTGGTCTGAAACCCCAATTGTTTGAACTTGGAAAATGCCATAATCAAGAAGACCGATTTTAGGGTTTAGATTGGTAAGTTAAATTGATCCTATAAAAAGCATTTTGTCCACGAAACACACGAAAATCACGAAAATAGTCAAATTGTTATACTTTCCAAGTGTAAGTATTCAGCCCTCTCCAGGAAAATAAGAGTTCGCTCATTCCCAAGCTCTTTGTTTGGGAATGCAATACGAGAAGCTCCAGCTTCTCGAAACCGGTAAGCAAGAGCTTACGTGAAGGGCTTCCCAAACCGTAGTTTGGAAAACAGCGGAGAGGGGCAGAATACTTACTTCCAAGTTGCTTACCCAAGGGGTGATTCAAGATATTTATGTGACTGTATGATTACTTTCGTGTGTGTCTTGATTTTCGTGGACTGACTGCCGATTTAGGTTGATCAACAAGCGGGCATCCCAGGTGGAACTGATGCCTTATTTTGATAAATTATTGGAAATTCTTTATGAAGGAAACTCAACAAACCGATCTGAAAGCCCAGAATAAGCCTTGGGGATGTTATGCGCCAACTGCGGCAACAAGGGTTTTGAGGTTGATTGCCGCATTAGGTATAAGCCGAGGTCAATTAAGGAAATGGGTGGCTAGACAATGGAAAAAGTCGGGTTGGCATTTTGTCGATTATGAGAAGCAAGGTATCCGGTATCGATTGGATATTCTCAATAATACGACCGATGAAAAAATTCTCACATCTTCAAAAATTTATGATAAAGAAGAGATCGAATTTCTGGCTGAACGAGGGTCGGGGCTAAATTCGTGTTTTGTCGACGTGGGGGCGAATACCGGTTATTACTCGCTGAGTCTTGCACAAAAAGGGTTTAAAAAAATTCTGGCAATCGAACCGAACCCGCCGACTTTGAGCTTGTTAAAAAATAATGTTGAGCTTAATGGGTTAGAGTCTGTGATCGAAGTCATGCCGGTTTGTGTCGGCGAAGAAGGCGATGTGCCTTTTTATTCAACGGGCGTATTAGGCGGGGCCAGTCGGCTTGCGCCATCGGCATCAACCCGAGAAATAACACTACCGTCTCTTCCGCTTGAGAAAATTTTGTTAATGCAAGGTATCGATAAGATTAGCTCATTAAAAATCGATATCGAGGGTTACGAAGATCGAGCCTTAGCGCCGTTTTTTTTGCATGCGCCCGAGTCGCTTTGGCCGATACGCATTGTCATCGAGGATTGTCACAAAGATAAATGGGAAACGGATGTCGTCGAGCTCATGCTTGAAAAGGGCTATCGTCTCGTCAAGCAAACAAGAGGCAATGCTTTTCTGGAAAAAGACGAATAAAAATCAACGGCTTTGTTTAACGCCCATGCGTTGATGTTTTCATAACCATTTCTTATGCCGGAAGAAAATCAGCAGGCTCATTGCCGTAGCGAGACTGACCGACCAGAACACCGGATAGGACCATGCCCATTTCAGTTCCGGCATGTAATCGAAATTCATGCCGTAAACGCCGGCCAGAAAGGTTAGCGGTATAAAAATCGTCGCAAAAACGGTCAATACTTTCATGACTTCATTCATTTTATTACTGAGACTGGACAAATAAATTTCCAGTAGGCCGGCGATCAAATCCCGGTAAGTATCCAGTCCCTCGGCGACGCGAATCGTATGGTCGTAAACGTCGCGCAGATATACTTTGGTCGTATCGCGTATTAGGTCGGATTCCGAACGAAGCAGACCGTTCAAGACCTCTCTAAGCGGCGAAACCGCTCGTCGAACGAAAATCATGCCTCGTTTCAACTTTTGAATCGTATTCAGCATGTCGGGCGAGGGCGAAAGGAGCAATTGATCTTCGAGGTTTTCGACAATTTCATCCAGACTGTCTTCGATCAAAAAATAGTGATCCACGACCAAGTCGATAATACTGTAACTCAAATAATCCGCACCCTGACTACGAAATTTCCCCCGGCTGTTTTGGATTCTGCGGATTATCGGATGTAGTAGATCCGATTCCGATTCTTCAAAGGTCAAGATGAAATTACTGCCGAGTATTAAGCTGAACTGTTCGTTATCGAAAGTCAGAGATTCCGCGTCGAATCGTATGACCCTGAGCACGATGAAAATAATATCGTCGAACTCCTCTACTTTGGGCCGTTGATGGGTATTGGCAATGTCTTCCAGTACCAGTTGATGAATAGTGAACTCTTTCCCGAGTTGTTCGATCAACTCGACGTCGTGCAGACCGGTGATGCTGAACCACGATACGGTGGGCTTGTCTTTCGGCGGAATCAACTCCGAAACGGTCTTGATCTCACGTTCGATCAAGATGTCTTTATTGAATTCGATCAGTTTGATTTTACCGGTCGTTTCCAGTCTTTCTCCGACATGAATAACGCTGCCCGGCGCAAGGCCGAATTTTTCGGAAGAACTGCTTAACGATTGGAGTTGAGTCATCGTCGTTCGAGAAGGTTCATCATGTGTTGTCCAAAATTAAAACTCAATGGTTTGTCCCACTTCGGGAAGCGTAGCGTCCCAGTCGGTACGGTGAAAACACGTGCGTAACGAATGAGAGGCGTTGAGTTCGCCGTGGATCAAATACAGCCGGGGTTTCGGGTCTTTGAACGCCGAGGCCCAACGGAGCAATTGGCTTTGGTCGGCATGTGCGCTCAAGCCGCCGAGCGTATGAATAGTGGCTTGCACATGGATTTGACTGCCGAGAATTTTCAAGTCTTTCTGACCTTCGACCAAGGTCCGGCCGAGAGTGCCCTGGGCCTGAAAACCGACGAACACGATATGCGCATTGCGCCGCCAGAGATTGTATTTCAGATGATGGCGGATGCGTCCGCCGGTACACATGCCGCTGCCGGCGATGATGATGCTGCCGCCGACGATGCGGTTGATCGCTATCGAGTCTTCAGTCGATTCGGAATAGACCAGATTCGGTAGCCAGGTTTGCCAACCGTCTTTGCGTTTGGCGATGTTTTTGAACTCGGGGTCGTCATCGTTGAACAAGTGGCTATGATCGTCGTAAATCTTGCTGGCTTCGATCGCCATCGGGCTATCGAGAAATACCTGCTGCTGAGGCAGCGCGTCTTCTCGATAAAGTTTACCTAGCCAATAAATCAAGTCTTGGGTACGTCCGACCGCGAATGATGGAATAATCACATTGCCGCCGTTCTCGTGAGCTGCGATGAGTATTTCGCGTAATTCGTCGAGCGTCGTGTCTAATGGCTTGTGATCGCGATCGCCATAAGTCGATTCCAATAACAGAATATCCGCTTCGGTGAGTTGTTCCGGATCGTACAGCAAAGGCGAATGCGGATTGCCGAGATCGCCGGAAAACACCAAGGTTTTTTGTTGCGGGCCGTTGTTTGATTTCAATTCGACAATCGCCGATCCGAGAATGTGTCCTGCATCATGAAAAGTGACCGACAAGCCAGGGACGATTTCAGTCGGTTCGCGATAGGCGATAGGCTTACGAAGTTGCAGCAGGTTTTCGACATCTTCGAGCGTATAAAGCGGTTCGAGCAATTTTTTTCCGGAACGTTGGCGCCGTTTGTTTTCCCACTCAGTATCGCGCAGTTGCAGTAATGCGGCGTCTTTGAGTAACAGGTCGAGCAGATGAGAGCTGCCTTCGGTCAGGAAAAGATCGCCTCTGAAACCGTCTTTATAAAGTTGCGGCAGACGTCCCGAGTGATCCAGATGGGCATGCGACAACACGACCGCGTCGATGCTCGACGGGTTGAACGGGAATCGGGATCGGTTTTGTTTGTCGGCTGCTTTGCCACCCTGAAATATGCCGCAATCGATCAAAATGCGCTTAGCGTTCGATTCCAAGAGATAGCAGGAACCAGTCACCTGGCCGGTGGCGCCGAGGAAAGTGAGTGTATTCATAGCCCTTTCTGTTTGTGACGGTTTTATTTGGGATGGTCTTGCCTGCCTCGGTGGACAGTTTGGCGGTCCACCGTATGGCTGGGATTATTTTTTAATACGATCGATGATGCGCTGGTAGGCGCCGGTCAGTTCCTCGGCGACAACTTTGGCTGCAGAGACCAATTCCTCGGTCGTTTCTTTGGTATCGTCTTTGATTTCCTCTGCTTTGTGTTTTAATTCGGTCCATTTTGTTTCGGCATGTTCCCATTCGTCTTTCGCTTCCTTACCGGCAAGATTTAATTGGACAGCGATTTCATCGCGTTGTTGTCTGATTTTGTCGGACAGGCGTTCCAAGTCTTTCAAAAGGTCCATGGTGTTCTCCTCGTTTGTGCAGTGTTGTCTTGTTTTTATGGCTAAAATGAGTTGCTCGGGATGGATCTGAGCATGGTTGAGTATAATTCAATTCTTTGACGGCTTGGGAAGGAATTTTGAAAGAAGAAAAAAGAAAGAGGAAAGAGGAAAGAGGAAAGAGGAAAGCTGCGTAGCCCGGATGGCAATGCCTAGCTTAGCATCCATCTAACCTTAATATCGACAACCCTTACCGATATGACGAATAAAGCCATAAAAGGACCGTAGAGTAGGCGCTAAGCTGGCTCTTATGGCTTAGAAGTCACGCCATTTCCGCACTCCGCTATGCCGCATTCGGGTTATATGTGTTTACAGCAGGATGCGCATAGGGTGAAATCGGAAAAAATCCTGATGAATAACGGGAAGTTTACTCAATGCCGATATTGGGCGTTGGCCCATAATAAGCGATTTAATTTTTGCTTATACCGACTATGAAACAGTTACTGATCATTCTATTCAATTTCCTGATTTTTCCAGTGGTCGCCTTGGCGCACGGACCGACACCGCAAAAAGCCAAAGAGAGTATTGCCATTGAGGCGCCGGCGGACAAAGTTTGGGATGCGGTCAAGCAATTCGGTTCGATCGCCGATTGGCATGACGATGTACAAAAAAGCGAGGGCGACGGTAAGCACGAGTCGGGCGGCAAGCGCACGCTGACGTTTACCAACGGAGAACAACTCGTCGATGAGCTCGATTATTACAGCGACGAAAACCGCGAATACAGTTACCGCCTGAACAAGGAGAATGTCAAGGCGCTACCGGTCAGCTCCTATTCGATCGAGCTGCAAGTTGCACCGGGCGAGAGCGATAGCAGTAGCATCGTGACCTTGAAAAGCCGATTTTATCGCGGCGATACCGGCAACACACCACCCGATCACTTGAATGATGAAGCGGCGGTCAAAGCGATGACTCAGTATTTTAAAAACGGCTTGACCGGTTTGAAGAAAAAATTGGAAGAATAATCAATGCGCCCGGATTACTTGCCCGGGCGCATTCTTTCAGCAAGTGGAACGATTTTCTGTTTTTTTAGACAAACGTAACACAGTAATACCGCTTAATAATAACCACAGTGCCGAAGGCAGAGGAACGGTGTCTCCCGCGGCAAAATTGTGTGTCCAATAGCTGTAATAAGGGTCGGCACTCGGGTCGAAAACCAGTCCTACCCCAAGGTCGGTAAACCAATCCAATAAAATGTTCTCGCGATGTCCGAAACGGCCCATCCAGCCGTCGCCGAAGATTCCTTTGGAGGCGTGCCAAGCGTCCCAGGTCAAATCATTCCAACCGTTACCTACGTCATCCTATGAATTGAAAGCTTGTATAAACCGTTATTGGTAGAGAAAAGGCTCAATTCATTCAAATCGGAGGAGTCGTACATAACCAGTCGCGCCGACTCTTGTGCCGGTAGCATGGTTAATTGGCCCTCGGAAAAGGTTACTCCGTATCCTGCTGCAATGTTTTCTCCCCAGCCTCCGCTCGGTTGATTCCAGGGCATTTTGGATTAGTGCGCCAGATTGTCTATGATGCCGTGCCGGCTAGCGAGTAGAGTCATCTCGGCGACCGATTTGACACCGAGTTTTTCTTTAATTGAGGTGCCGTGATTGCACACAGTCTTGTAACTCAAGCAGAGCTTTTCAGCTGCTTTGCGCGTCGTATAGCCTCTAGCCAATAAACAAAATACGTCGAATTCGCGCGGCGACAATTGTTTGATTTGTTCCGATTCGTCCTTTTCGGATGCGATGTTGAAGGCCAGTTGTTGCGCTAATTCGGGTTCGACATAACTGCCGCCGGCGGCGATTTGACAGACTGCCGCGACTAGCGTTTCGGGAACGCTGTTTTTGGTGATGTAGCCTTTTGCTCCGGCCTTAATAGCGCGGGTCACATAGACCAATTCATTATGGATGCTAAACACTAAGATTTTACAATTCGGATCGCGCGCAATCAGCCGCCGAATGCTTTCAAAGCCGCCGATGCCGGGCATAGACAAGTCCATCACGACGATATTCGGTTGATACTGAGTGTAGAGTTGGCAAGCGGTTTCGCCCTTGTCGGCCTCGTAAATATCGCCGATTTTATTCGACAGTGAAAGGTAGGTTTTGTAACCGGCCCTAACCACGGCATGGTCGTCCACCAGCAAGACATCGATCTTATCGGACACGTTGTTACTTCTCCATACAATTAAACCGGGAATGATGTCGGATATTTAACGGCAAAGCCATGGGAGCTTTTCCCGAATTTGAATGCCGACATACTCTCGGGATATTTTCCCTGTTTTTTCTTAGCGCTTTTCCCGTCATCTGGGTGCTGTATTCCGTAACGTCGCATCCCGCTCCTTCCGTATGATTACCGTCCGTGCGCTGCCCTCTATGAATGATTCGTTATGCGCCTTGATCAAGCTAAGCCGGTTGTAACAACAAACACCGCAATCAATAGGGGGCCGCGCCGACATTATGCGAAAAATCAATCTGGAGGAATTATGCAACACCATAAAAAACGCGAACTCTGGGGCGCGGCGGCATTAGTGTCGGGCGTCTTGTTGGCCGCGTCGCAGCCGGCGCAGGCCAATCAAGCGTTAGATAAGTTGTCCAAACAAAATACCAATTGGGTCATGCAGACCAAGGATTACAGCTCGACTCACTATAGCGAGTTGTACGACATCAACATCACGAATGTACAAAATCTGAAGCCGGCCTGGTCATTTTCAACCGGCGTTCTGAACGGTCATGAAGGCGGGCCTCTGGTCGTCGACGGCATTATGTATGTGCACTCGCCCTACCCGAACAATGTTTTTGCGATCGATCTGAACAACCCGGATAAAATTCTGTGGCAATTCAAACCGAAGCAAAATCCGGCCGCGCGCGCTGTGGCCTGCTGCGACGTCGTCAACCGCGGCTTAGCTTACGCGCCGCAAGGCAAGGATTATCCGGCGACGATCTTTTTAAATCAATTGGACGGCCATGTCGTCGCATTGAACGCGAAGACCGGCGAACTGCTATGGAAAATGGAAAACTCCGACATCGCCATGGGCTCGACGCTGACCGTGGCGCCGTTCGTCGCCGAGGATAAAGTCATCGTCGGCACATCGGGCGCCGAATTGGGCGTCAGAGGTTACGCGACTGCTTACAATATCAAAGACGGCAAGCAAGCCTGGCGCGTCTATGCAACCGGTCCCGACGAAGATATCAAGTTGTCGAAAGACTTCAATAAGGCCAATCCGCATTACGGGCAGTTCGGTCTGGGGCTGAAAACCTGGGAAGGCGACGCGTGGAAGATCGGCGGCGGAACCAACTGGGGTTGGTACGCTTACGATCCTGACTTGAGAATGCTGTACTACGGATCGGGTAACCCGGCGCCATGGAACGAAACGATGCGTCCCGGCGACAACAAATGGACAATGACGATCTGGGGCCGCGACATCGATTCCGGCGAGGCGAAGTTTGGTTATCAAAAAACGCCTCACGACGAATGGGATTACGCCGGCGTCAACTATATGGGACTGTCCGAGCAAAAGGTCAACGGCAAAATGACCAAGTTGCTGACGCATCCCGACCGTAACGGCATCGTCTATACGCTGAACCGCGAAAACGGCGATCTGGTCAGCGCGTTCAAGATCGACAATACCGTCAATTGGGTCAAGCACGTCGATCTGAAAACCGGTCTGCCGGTGCGCGATCCTGAATATTCGACACGCATGGACCACGAAGCGAAAGGTATTTGTCCTTCGGCGATGGGCTACCACAACCAAGGCATCGAATCCTACGACCCGAACAAGCAATTGTTCTTCATGGGCATTAACCATATCTGTATGGATTGGGAACCGTTCATGCTGCCTTACCGGGCCGGCCAATTCTTCGTTGGCGCGACGTTGAACATGTATCCGGGACCGAAAGGCACGCTGGGACAAGTCAAGGCAATGAACGCGGTAACGGGCGAGTTCGAATGGGAAGTTCAGGAAAAATTCGCGGTTTGGGGCGGCACGACCGCAACAGCCGGCGACTTGGTCTTCTACGGCACGTTGGACGGCTACATCAAGGCCTTGAACTCGAAAACCGGCGAAGAACTGTGGAAGTTCAAACTGCCTTCCGGCGTGATCGGTCATCCGATTACCTATAAACACGAAGGCAAGCAATATGTCGCGATCTATTACGGTGTCGGCGGTTGGCCTGGCGTTGGTCTGGTCTTCGATTTGAAAGACCCGTCGGCCGGTTTGGGCGCGGTCGGTGCGTTTAAGGAATTGGCGCATCACACCCAAATGGGCGGCGGCGTGATGGTGTTCTCGTTGTAAGAAATTAAGGCATGAATGTCGGGTTACGGCTTTTTGTCTAACCCGACCCACCTAATGAGGGCTAAATGAAACAACTGAATGACATTTTGACTGCGTTGGCTATTGGCTTGGCTGTGTCGGCTTCGGCTCATGCAAGCGAAGAGCCTCTGAAAGTGTGCAATGCCGAAAACGAAATGCCTTATGCGAACAAAAAAGGCGAAGGCTTCGAAAACAAGATCGCACAAGTCGTAGGCGAGGCACTCGGACGGCCGATCGAATATGTTAATTGGACCGATGCGCGCTATTTCGTGCGCGATTATTTGGATAAAGGTTTGTGCGATGTCGTGATAGGTATGGATGCCGGCGATCCGCGTGTGCTGACGACTGAACCGTATTATCGGTCGGGTTATGTATTTATCAGTCGCGTTAAGGACGGACTGGATCTTCACGGTTGGGACAGCAATGCATTGATGAATGCCGAGCGCATCGCCTTCATTCCGGGCACCCCGGCCGAAGTGATGATGCGCAAGATCGGACGTTACAACGACCAATTCAACTACATGCATGAACTGGTCGGCTTTAAGTCGCGCCGAAATCAATATGTCAAATACGATTCGTCGAAGCTGGTCGGCGAGGTCGCCTCAGGCAAGGCTGAAGTTGCGGTGCTGTGGGGACCGTCTGCAGCACGCTATGTCAAGGAATCCGCGACGCCTCTGACGATGGCGGTCATTCCGGACAACAACGTCCGCGCCGACGGCGAGAAAGTCGGCTTTCACTACAGCACCTCGATGGGCGTGCGCAAGGAAGATACTAAATTGCTCGAACAGTTGAATCAGGTGCTGGCCGAGCGCCGTCAAGACATCGATCGAATTTTGAGCGCCGAGGGCATACCGGTCGTTTCGGAACCCGCACAGGCGTTGGCATCACAATAAACAGGAAACGAAAAAAATGAAATTAACACAACTTATGGCCGCTATTTTGGCCGGAACGGCTTTGATGAGCACTGCGGTCCATGCCGAAATTACTTTGCGTAATGCGATTACTGGCGAACAGCTGGATATGAGCTTCGCTAAAAAGGGCGGCGATACTGAAGCGTTCAAGCAATTCATGCAAGACGGAAAGAATCCTTATAACGGCAACGAAGAAGTGGTTGCTGAAGGGAAAAGTCTTTATATGACCGGCTGTTCAGGTTGTCACGGCCATGAAGCGGAAGGCAAGCTTGGCCCTGCTCTAGCCGACGATTACTGGACTTATCCTAGCGGCGAGACCGATCAGGGCTTATTCGAAATTTTATTCGGCGGCGCGCAAGGCATGATGGGGCCGCAATATGTCAACTTCAATACCGATGAAATGCTGAAAATTATGGCGTTCATTCGCAGCATTTACACCGGCGATACTAGTAAAGCCAAATGGCTTAAATAAACAGCGAGGTTAACACGATGAAAAAAACATTATTGCTCGGCGCCGCGAGTTTCGCGGTTGCTTTGTCGTCTTCCGCAATGGCCTACGACGGGACTAACTGCAAGGAACCCGGCGTTTGTTGGGAACCGAAACCGGGTTTTCCGGATAAGGTAGCGGGTAGCAAATACGACCCGAAACACGACCCTAATGAACTGAATAAACAAGCGCAATCGATCAAAGAAATGGAAGCCCGCAATCAGAAACGAACGGAGCATCTGTCTAAAACCGGCAAGTTTGTTTATGAGGTAGAAGAAATCAATTAAGACCGTATACCGTTTCCCCCTGCCAATGTACGCATGGCGTGTGGAAACGCATATCGTGCTGAATTGCCGGTATGATCTTTCCCCCTCGGAAACCGGAGGCTGATTTTACCGCCGGTTTCATTAGTGATCTTTGAAGACTAATATGACTTCGCCCCTGAAAGCTGCAGGCTGGATGGGGCCTTTTTTATCTCTGCCATGACAGACAAATTACTGAACGATTGGCGCGAAAAGGCGCTGCAATTCGAGCAACAAATCAACCGAGTCGTGATCGGCCAGCAAGAAGCCGTTCGAAATATCGTGATCGCGGTATTCGCTCGCGGACACGTTTTGCTCGAAGGCAATGTCGGCGTCGGCAAGACCACTTTGCTGCGCGCGGTCGCGCAAGGGCTCGGCGGACAATATCAGCGTATCGAAGGCACGATCGATTTGATGCCGGCCGATCTGATTTATTACACTTATTTAAACAGCGACGGCAAGCCCTGCGTCGATCCGGGGCCGTTGTTGAAACAAGGCGAGCAACTCTCGACCTTCTTTTTTAACGAAATTAACCGCGCCCGGCCGCAGGTACACTCGCTACTGCTGCGCGTAATGGCCGAACGAAGCGTCGGCGCATTCAATCGGGATTATCTTTTTCCGCATATTCAAGTATTCGCCGACCGCAACCGGGTCGAGAAAGAAGAAACCTTCGAATTGCCGGCCGCCGCACGCGACCGCTTTTTGATGGAAATCGGCATTGAGATGCCGAATGACGATACCGTTTTGGATGATTTGATGTTCAACCAGCGCTTTCACGATGTCGATGCCTTGGTTGCGGAAATCGATAGCGGTTTGATTCCTTATTATCAACTCAACGAATGGTTCGTTCGGATCCAACAAGCGATCGAGCCGAGTCCTGCCTTGCGCCGATACGCGCTCGATCTGTGGAAGGCCGCTGCCGAACCCGGTCGCTACGGGATTAGTCTGAGTGATGTCGATATGTCTCAATTGATACAGGCGGGCGCCAGTCCTCGGGGCATGAGTTATCTGATACGCGCCGCGAAAATCCGCGCTTGGCTCGAGAGTCGCACGGTATTGCTGCCCGAGGACGTTCAAGCGGTCTATCGGGTGACGATGGCGCACCGCATCTTTCTGAATCCGATCATGGCCTATCGCAAAGACGAGCTGATGCCAGCGTTGATCGACGGGATTTTGGAGGCGATCGCCGCGCCTTGAGGGTTGGGGACGCGGGAAGCGATAAGCGGTGAAAGAAGAAAGATGAAAGATGAAAGATGAAAGATGAAAGATGAAAGATGAAAGATGAAAGATGAATGGAGTCCTTTGTGGGAGCGATCCCCAGATCGCGATTTCGAAGCCGGTAAGCTTGGGCGACAATAAACGATATCGAAGTCGCATTGGCCAAGCTTCCTCGTTCCCAACGCTCCAGAGGCTGTGAAAGTATTGGAAAATATACCTTTCGCACTTCAAATTTCGGCAGTGCCCGAGGAGGCGCCGGGGTGTCCGACAAAGGCTTTGCCAGCATGGAGCTGGCATAGAGCCTACATGGACGTATTCACGGCGTCCTTTGGCGGACACCCCGGTGCCGAATTTTGATCTACGATGGGTATACATCATAAAAAATTTATTCACCATGAAGAACATGAAGGCAGTGAAGAAAAATCCCCCAAAGTTAATAGCCTAATTCTTCATGTAACTTCATGCTCTTCATGGTTATTTCATAATATTGAATACTTTCACAGTCTCTCCAGCGTGGGAATGCAGACCGGTCTTGCCTCGGCAGCTAATGTATGGGTTTGCACTGATGACCCTGGGAACCGGAAAAAACAATAAACAAGTTAACTAAGTAATCTGATGAACTATAAAAAATGGATCGAATCGGCTGTGCCGAAGGCCGGCGTCAGTCATTTAGTGGAAATGTATTTGACTTGGTCCGGCGTGGGCTTTGCCGGAGCGCTGATCGCCAGCGCGCTCGATCATTATTCGGCGGTGCCTTATGCCGCATATTTCACCGGCGCCGTGAACGATGCGGTCGGTTACCGTTTTTGGGTACTTTTGGCCGATATTGGCTTGTTGTTTTTTTGTTTCAGTCTGCCGTTTCTCTTCATGACGCGCTATTTCGGGGCTGTCGAAAAAGTCGCCGGTCCCTTGCAGCGTCTGACCTACACGTTTTTCGTCGTGGCCTTCGACGAAGGCGCATTGATGATCGGCATTTTGTTCGCGAATTTGCTGCATGCCTCCGATAAAACCGTCTTGCTGGTGAGTAAATCGTTTTTATTCAGCGATGTCGGTATTTTTACGATTCTGGTGTTGATCGTTCTGAATTCGGCGCTCTGGATGTTGGGCGAGTCCATTTTCAACCGCGACGATAAAACTTTTTCGGGCATCGTACAAATGCTGATGACTGCGCCGGTCAAATACACTGCCCCGGGTTACTGTTGTTTCACCGGTATCGCGGTTTATTTAATCGTGAGTCAATGAGATGGCGTTACCGATAGAGACTTTCCATTACCGTTTGGCGCATCCGGGGTATTGCGCGATTCCCGGCGCACATCCCGGGCAAATGGTTGGTAGCGGACAGTTATTCAAGCGGCACGAGTCGTTGTTGGCAAGTCCCGATCCCAGGCGCCTGGATTTACGGGCCAGTGTACTCGATCCTTTCAATCATTACCGGGTCAAGGTCTTTCAACAGCACAGCAAAATCGACGTGTTCATTATCGTCGACCTGTCTGCGTCGATGTCCATTCCAGGCGAGTCGTCGAAATTACAGGTCGCGGCTGACTTTTTACTGTCTTCCGCACAATCGGCTTTTGAGTCCGGCGATAATTTCGGTTTCATCGGTTGCGGACAAGGTATCGAAAAAGCATGGCTGTTTCCGAAAGGCTTACGCATGGGCCGCGTGCATGAATTGGCTCGCGATTTGTCTCGCGTTCGAAACGGTCTGAGCGGCAACGGATTGTTTCAGGTGGAGCCTTATTTGCCGCTGCGGCGGTCCTTGGTTTTTCTGCTATCGGATTTTCATTTCGATCTGAATCGATTTTCGCGTCTTGCCGGGCTATTCGGCAGGCATGCCGTCGTGCCGCTCGTCTTGTGGGATCCGGCCGAATATGACGATTTGCCGGAGTGGGGCATCGTCAAATTTCAGGATAGTGAAAATAGGCGCACCCGGACCTTGCTGATGCGTCCCGGATTGAAGCGGAAAATCATCAAGGCCTTTGAGCAGCGCAGAAGCAGTTTACGGCATTGGTTCAGATCCAAGGGTGCGGAGCCGTTGTTCATCGAGGGTCGTTACGAGGCTTCGGCATTGACGAGTTATTTTCTGCAGAGAGTGGTGTGAAAGATGAAAGGTGAAAGGTGAGAGGTGAAAGGTGAAAGATGAAAGATGAAAGGTGAGAGGTGAGAGGTGAGAGGTGAGAGGTGGGCAAGGGGCATAAAGGTGTCGCCCCCCACAAGGGCCTGATGCTCTGTGGGAGCGATCCCCTGATCGCGATGTCATTGCCGAGAACGTTACTGTGAAAGTTCGTAGATTTGGACTCTTTATCTAATTGTTCGATATGCAAAAGCTCAGCAACGAAAATGCCGGTTCCGAAGAGGGTGCGGTTGCTTGACTGACAGGCGTCGGCGGCAGGGACAGCCGCCGTCGAGCCTACAAGGACGTATTCACGGCGTCCTGTCGGGCGAGTAACCGTACCCTCCCTACGCCCGAACTTTCATTTGTTGGGGCGATGGCCGGGCCTTCATGAACGTTAGGTGACAATTAATGGTATTGAGGTCACATTGGCTAAGTTTACAAGAGGGTATCTATAACTAATGAATAACGATGAGCGCTCCGCGTGGGAATGCATACTGAGGTTGACGTTGTTGCTGGGTGTCTTGATCAGCGGTTGTTCCGGATCGTTGGAACAGTCGGTCAGCCGCTTCGAGTTTTTGACGCCGAAGCCGTTCGGTTATGTCATCGGCGATGAAATCGCGCATCGTATCGTCATCGATACGCGCTCCGGCATCGAATTGAATGGCAATACCTTGCCGAAGCAGGGCGAGTTGAATAGATGGTTGACGGTCAACCGGGTCGAACATTCGCAAAGCAAGACCGGCCAAGGCATGCGCCATGTTGTCGATATACGGTATCAGGTTTTTTACGCACCGCTCGAAGTCAAGATGCTGGCGATTCCGGGGTTTTCGGTCACCTTTAATCAACGAGGGCAAGCGATCGAGCAAGCCGTTCCGTCTTGGCATTTCACGATTTCGCCGTTACGCGAATTGGCGGTCCGGAAAGACGATGCGGGCGAATATATGCGCCCCGATGCGCCTCCGGCCCGCTTGTCGAATCGCGAAACCGTGAGCCGTTTGTATGCGAGTCTATTGATCGTGGTGCTGAGCGCGCTTTATTTGGCCTATCTTTACGGCTATCTGCCGGGACTTACGAGACGCGGCATTTTCAAGCGGGCCCAGCGGCAATTGGCGCGCTTGCCCGAACGGGATATCGCATCGGCCTTGAGCGTGGTTCATCATGCACTTAACACATTGAACCGCAATCCTTTGTTTCAACACAAGCTAGATGAGTTTTATCGAAACCAGCCCGATTATCGTAAATTGGCCGATGAGTTGAATGCTTTTTTCGAGGTGTCCAATCGCTATTTTTTTGCCGGTTACGGCGATATCGGGCGGGACGATTTCGGCAAGATAGAGCGTCTATGCCGCTTATGCCGTGAAGTCGAGCGAGGCGGCCGGTGAGCGATATCGCTTTCGAAACGCCCTGGGCTTTGGCAGGGTTGTTGTTGATGGTGTTTCCGTTGCTTAAGACCGGAGCGGCGCCTTCGGCCTATTCATGGCTCGCGATCGTACCTGCCGACTGGCTGTCCGGTTTGTTGGCGTTGCTCTTACGCGTCATCGGGATGTCGGTCGTCGCGGCCTTATCGCTTGGGCTGTCCGGCGCATATTTGAAGGAACAAAAAGTCGAGCGCATCGGGCACGGCGCGCATATCGTGTTGTTGCTCGATCGCAGCCGCAGCATGGACGATACCTTCGCCGGTAGGGCGCCGGACGGTTCGAACGAATCGAAATCGGCAACGGCCCGGCGCTTGTTGACCGAGTTCGTCGAAAAACGCAAGCATGACCGGATCGGTGTCGCGGCTTTCAGTACCTCACCGTTGTTCGTGATGCCGCTGACCGAAAACAAACAGGCCGTGCAGGCGGCGATTGCCGCGACGTCCGCGCCGGCTTTGGCTTACACCAACATCAGCAAAGGTTTGAGTCTGGCCGCGTCGTTTTTCGAACAACAGCCGTTGACCGGTTCCCGGATTTTATTGTTGATCTCGGACGGTGCGGCGGCGATCGACCCCGATAGCGAGCAGGCTTTGAGACAGTTGATCAAGCAACAGCAAATCCGCTTGTATTGGGTGTTTTTACGCACCGAAAACAGCCCGGGCATATTCGATATACCCGAAGATCCTCGAAACGATAACAGCGATGCGATGCCGGAACGTTATCTGCATTTGTTTTTTAAAAGTCTCAATGTGCCTTATCAGGCTTTTGAAGCCGAAAATCCCGATGCGGTGCAAAAGGCGATAGCCGATATCGATACCCTGGAAAATCGGCCGCTGCATTATTTCGAGCGGATTCCGAAACAGGATTTATCCGGATTATGTTATCGCTGGGCCGTCATTTTAGTGTTGTTGCTATTGGCTTTGAAAAGTTGCGAGGTACGAAGATGAAGGTGTCGTTACGGCAAGGTGTGGGTTGGTCGTTGTTTGCCGCCGGCTGTCTGTCGGTCATTGTCCAGCTCTGGACTTTTAATCGAATCGAACGCGAAAATGCATGGATAGCAAAATTGTTGTCGGGTCATGATATCGCCATCGAAAAAGTGATTGGCGCGCAGCCCGAGGTGCGCCTGGCCCGAGCAATTTATCTGAGACAAATGCACCGTTACGACGAGGCGTTGGCGACCTTGAATTTGATTATCGACCAGGGCGGGACGGAACTGCAAATGAAAACCCGTTACAACCTCGGTAACTTGTATCTGGCCCAAGCGGTCGAGCAGACCGAGTCGATGAATTTCAATGAAGCCCTGCCGCTGGCAGGCCTCGCCAAGCAAGCCTACCGGCAGGCCCTGGTCTTGGACAGCGGCTTTTGGGATGCGAAATACAATCTCGAAGTCGCCATGCGGCTGCTGCCTGAAATGAACCGTATCAACATCGGCGACGACGACCCTGAAAGCAAAAAGTCGAAACTATGGACGACGGTGCCGGGGTTTCCTCGCGGTTTGCCATGACTGGGTTGGTTGTGAGCAGTAAGCGGTGAATGGCGAATGCGGCGTAGCCAGGATAAAGCAAAGCGCAATCCGGGGCATTCGGAGTCAGGAAATTCCCGTATTACACTGTCGCTTCACAAGGGCTACGTAACTGAATCGCCGTAAGGTGCGCATCGCGCACCTTTACCTTAAGAATTTCGCGAAAAATAACTTCCTGGAGTTATGGGCTTTGTCGAGGATTCGGTAACTCGCCTGGCAGGACGCCGTTAATACGTCCTTGTAGGCTTGACGGCGGCTTTCCCTGCCGCCGACACCTGCCAATCGAGCAACCGAACCCTTCAAAAATAGGGGAGTTATTTATGACAAAATCCTAAACAATATGACTCAAAAATTATATGCGGCAACGAAAAATACACAATAGTTCAAGAGCGTGAGCCATCGTGTTTTAAAACTAAAAGTAAGGATTCTGTCTCCCCTCTCGAGAAAAAAGGAGTTCGCTCGTTCCCAAGCTCTTTGTTTGGGAATGCGGTACGAGAAGCTCCAGCTTCTCGAAACCTAAGCCAAGAGCTTACGTGAAGGCTTTCCCAAATCGGAGTATGGGAAACAGCGAAGGGTGTCTGAATACTTACAACCAAAAAGTATCAATAAAGAGCTTATGTATTCACGACAAATCTTCAAGGATTACCGTTTTTGGTGTCTGGCCGCGGCCGTCATTGTGCTTGCCTTGTTGTTCATTCATCCTAGCGAACAGCGCAAAAGCCCGGTTTATAATTTGACTTTCGTCATCGACATCACGCGCAGCATGAATGTCGAGGATTACCAGACGGGCGGCCAAGCGGTGAGCCGTTTGGAGTTCGTTAAGCAAAGCTTGCGCGGCTTATTGCTGAAGCTGCCGTGCGAATCGAAAGTCGGACTCGGCATTTTTACCGAACGGCGCTCGACGGTGTTGTTCGAGCCGGTCGAAGTGTGTTCGGGTTTCGCCGAAATCGATGCCGCGATCGCGGCGTTGGATTGGCGCATGGCCTGGGCCGCCGACAGCCGCATCGCTAATGGCCTGATGAATACGCTGGAAATGCGTCAAGACAGCGGTAGTAGTCTGGTGTTTATGACTGATGGACAGGAGGCGCCGCCGGTCAATCCGCGTTATCGCAACGATTTTTCAAGCGTTAGGGGCGCTATAAAAGGTTTGCTGGTCGGAGTCGGCGGAATGGAGTCGGCGCCGATTCCAAAATACAACAGCCGGGGCGAGCCGGAAGGTTTTTATATGGCCGATGATGTGCCGCATCGTTCGACTTTCGGTCTGTCCAATTTGAATCCCGAAGAGATTGAAGGCTATAACGCCCGCAATGCGCCCTTCGGCAGCGAAGCCGTGGCCGGTAACGAACACATGAGTCATCTGCATGAGACCTACTTGCAACAGCTAAGCGCCGAAACCGGTTTGCATTATCATCGTTTGATCGATAGCGAGTCGCTGATTAAGGCGTTGCAGAATGGCGATTTAGCCGAGCAAAAGCAAGTCGAGACCGATGTTCGCTGGCAAGCGGCGCTTGCCGCCCTGGTTATATTAGTGCTTGTGTTTGTTTGAAGACAGTGGATGGGCAAAAAATTAAAAAGCGAGAGGGACGGCGTTTGGATGGATGGCCGATGCCGGCACATCCTTGTGCATAATGATGTGTCAACATTACGATTTACTGAGCTGCATCCTCCGTATCAGGTTTGATAACTTCGATGACCTTGGGTGTCGATTCTTTTACGCTATCGATGGCTGACGGAGAAGCATCCTTGGCTTTGTCAGCAGTTTCTTTGGTGGCATCAGCCGCCTTGGCAGCGTTTTCTACGGCGGTATCGGCCGATTCTTTTACTTCCTCAACGACTTGAGGTCGCTTTTCATCGGCTTGTTCTAACGCTTCCTTGGACGTATCTTCCGCAGCTTCTTCTTTAGTGATTTCCTTGACGGGCTCGACTGCTTTAGTAACGGATTCGTTTATCAGTTTAGTTGAGGTGGCGGGTTTTTCGACTTTTGCCGTATCGTCGGAATTACCGCAACCGGCCATAGCGATAAGGGTTGTTAGGATAAGTAAGGTCTTGGTTTTCATAATGCGCTCCTATCGTTTGTTAGAGGGCAATAGCAAACAGTTCCGTTTGAATGCGAGTGAATTTTGATTCTAACGTAATCAATGGCGCAATGCGTGAATTAGATTTTTATGGGGATAGTTGATTGCTGTCGTCGATTCAAAGCAACCACGCTACTAGAGAGTTCGGGCGGCGATCGATATAAAACGTGATTCGCCGACCGAAAAATCGATTAAAAAGTGATAATTTCTTCGCCTTCGCTGACCAGTACGATGTCGGCCGGACGCAGTGAGAAAATGCCGACCGTGATGACGCCTGGAATGTTGTTAATGGTTTTTTCCAGTTCGCTTGGGTCGACGATGTTCAGGTTATGCACATCGAGAATATGGCCGCTGTTGTCAGTCACGCAGTTTTCCCGCCAGACCGGTTGGCCACCCAGTTTGACTATTTCTCTAGCTACGAAACTTCTTGCCATTGGAATGACTTCCACCGGTAGCGGGAATTTGCCGAGCACGTCGACGCGCTTGGAGCCGTCCGCGATACAGACGAATTTCTTACTGGCGCCGGCGATGATTTTTTCGCGGGTTAATGCGGCGCCGCCTCCTTTGATCAATTGTTTGTTCGGGTTGATTTCATCCGCGCCGTCCACGTAGACCTCGAGGGTGCCGACATCATTCAAATCCAGTACAGGAATGCCCATCTTTTTCAGATGAGCCGTGGTGGCTTCGGAGCTGGATACCGCGCCTTCGATGCCCGATTTCATCTCGGCCAGGCCATTGATGAAGTGGAACACGGTCGAGCCGGTTCCGACGCCGACAATCGAAACGCCTTTGACATAATCGAGGGCTGCATAGGCTACTTTTTGTTTGAGTTCGTCTTGTGTCATAGCTTTTTTATTATTGAGTTAGTGGTTGTAGTTAATATGTGATAATAACGCATCTAAATCGAGAGCTCATCCGTTTTTTAAGCATGTTAACTAAGTATATCGAAAAAATACTAAAGGCCCGCGTATACGATGTTGCGGAAGAGACGCCGCTGGATTATGCGCCGGGCTTGTCCAAGCGTCTAGGCAACGCGGTTTATTTGAAGCGTGAGGATTTGCAGCCGGTCTTTTCGTTTAAATTGCGCGGCGCCTATAACAAGATCGCGGCGCTGGATGAGCAAGCCAAGGCAAATGGCGTTATTGCGGCCTCGGCCGGTAATCATGCGCAAGGCGTGGCATTGTCGGCGCAGATGCTCGGCATCGATGCGTTGATCGTAATGCCGCAAACGACGCCCGAAATCAAGGTCAATTCGGTGCGCGCGCGCGGCGGCCAGGCCGTTTTGTTCGGCGATTCCTACGACGAAGCCTACGGTCGGGCTCGGGAAATCGCCGCCGAGAAAAACATGACCTTCATTCATCCGTATGACGATCCCGAGGTCATCGCCGGGCAGGGTACGATCGGCATGGAGATTTTACGGCAAAAAACCGGCGCACTCGATGCGGTGTTCGTGCCGGTCGGCGGTGGCGGTTTGTTTGCCGGTATTGCGGCCTATATCAAATTCGTGCGCCCCGAGGTCAAGCTGATCGGCGTTGAGCCGGACGATGCCGATTGCTTGAATCAGGCCTTGAAGGCGAACGACCGGGTCGTGCTCAAACAGGTCGGATTGTTTGCCGACGGGGTCGCGGTCAAGCAAATCGGCGAGGAGCCGTTTCGGATACTGCGGCATACGGTCGATGCGGTCGTCACGGTCAATACTGATGAAATCTGCGCGGCGATCAAGGACATTTTCGACGATACCCGCTCGGTTGCCGAGCCTGCCGGCGCATTGGCCTTGGCCGGCTTGAAAAAATATGTCGAAACCCGAAAAATCGTCGATCAAACGCTGATTGCGATTGAAAGCGGCGCGAACATTAATTTCGACCGGTTGCGCTATGTCGCCGAGCGGGCTCAGGTCGGCGAGCATCGGGAGATTTTGTTGGCTGTCGAAATTCCCGAAGAGTCGGGTAGTTTTTTGCATTTTTGCAACATGCTCGGTAATCGCAACATCACCGAGTTCAATTACCGTTATTTCGACGCGCGCAAGGCTCAGGTCTTCGTCGGTCTTTCGACCAGCGGCGCCGAGTCGGACAAGCCGGAAGTGATTCGGCGCCTCGAGGCCGAGCGCTTTACCGTGGTCGATATGACCGCGAACGAACTCGCCAAGGAGCATATCCGTTACATGGTCGGCGGTCATGCGCCGCGTGCTTTGAATGAAGTGATATACAGTCTGCAATTTCCCGAGCGTCCCGGCGCTTTGCTGAAGTTTTTGACAGCCTTGGGAGGGCGCTGGAATATTAGTTTGTTTCATTACCGCAATCATGGCGCGGCTTTCGGGCGAGTGTTGATCGGGTTACAAATGCCGAATTCCGAGCGCGATACGTTTGAGGTGTGCCTGGAGAGCTTAGGATTCGAATATTCGGAGCAAACCGCAAATCCTGCTTACGATTTGTTTGCCGGTGGTGGGGAGGAGAAAGGGTGAAAGAGGAAAGAGGAAATTGGGGCTTGACAAGAGGTTAAAATGTCGCATCATTTCACTATTCACTATTCACTATTCACTATTCACTATTCACTATTCACTATTCACTATTCACTATTCACTATTCACTATTCACTATTCACTATTCACTATTCACTATTTACTATTCACCGCGCATGCCCACGGCGGTCTGGGTTTTGGACATAAAAAAGGCCGCATTCGGAAAATGCGGCCTTTTTTGGTTCGGTAATCGGGTGAGCGATTAACGTTTGGAGTATTGAGGACGCTTTCTGGCTTTGTGCAAGCCGACTTTTTTACGTTCTACTACGCGTGCGTCGCGAGTGACGTATCCTGCTTTTCTGAGGGAAGGGCGCAGCGTTTCGTCGTATTCCATCAACGCTCGGGCCAGTCCGTGACGTATCGCGCCAGCTTGGCCGGAAGGGCCTCCGCCTTTGACGATGACGTTGACATCGAATTTATCGATCATATCAACGCATTCTAGCGGTTGGCGAGAAATCATTTGGTCGGTTTTCCGTCCGAAATATTGCTCGATGCTTTGACTATTGATCGTTATTTTACCGGTTCCGGTGGTTGCGTAAACGCGCGCGATAGCGCTTTTACGACGGCCTGTTCCATAATACTGAGCTGCTGCCATGATCTACCCGCTTAAATTTCTAAAACTTTCGGCTGTTGAGCCTGATGATCGTGTTCAGGACCCGCATATACTTTCAATTTCTTGAACATTGCGCGGCCCAATGGATTTTTTGGTAACATGCCTTGCACGGCTGTATTGATAATACGGTCCGGGAAGGTTTGTCTGAGTTTGCCTAAGTTAACGGCTTTCATATTACCGATATAACCTGTGTGGCGGTAATACATCTTGTCTTTTTCTTTATTGCCGGTCACTGCGATTTTTTCAGCGTTAACGACAATGATATAGTCGCCGGTATCGACGTGCGGTGTGTATTCGGGTTTATGTTTCCCGCGAAGACGGCGCGCAATTTCAGTGGCAAGCCGACCAAGCGTCTTCCCTTCTGCATCAACTACGTACCAATCGCGCTTAACTTCTGCTGGCTTTGCACTAAAAGTTTTCATCGTTACTGTTTATTCTGTTTAGGACCCAATAAAAGACTGGGAATGTTACTAGAGTCGCTAGGGTTTTTCAAGTTTATTTATTGTTTCTGAAGGTTAACCTGCGCGAGGTCATGCTTGAGGCTTTTATTTTTCTATAGCTTGATATTCAATGCGTGCAATTTACGGTATAAATGAGTTCGTTCCATGCCGATGATCGAGGCAAGTTTGGCAACGCTGCCGCCGGATTTTTCGAAATGGTATTCGAGATAGGCCTTTTCGAAGTGTTCTCGTGCTTCTTTTAATGGCAGATTATAAAACTCCGGGACCGACGATCTGCCGCCCGTTTGTTCGACCGCTGAGCCTAACGCGCCTTTGACTTCGTCGAGCTCCATGTCGTCGCCGACGCCGAGAATCATCAGGCGTTGAACTAGGTTCCTCAGTTCTCTTACGTTGCCTGGCCAACTGTAATTTCTTAAATAATTCTGCGCCGCCATCGAAAATTTTCGGAACGGCAGCTTTTCCTGATTCATGAATTGATCGACATAGAATCCGAGCAAGGCCGGTACGTCCTCGCTATGCTCGCGTAGCGGCGGAATTTCCATCGTGACTTCGTTGAGTAAATAATACAAATCCCGTCGAAACCGGCCTGCCTTAACTTCTTCTTCGAGCGAGACTCGGGTCGAGGTGACGATTCTGACGTCGACGCTGACCGATTGGATGCCTCCGCTACGCAAAAAGGATCGAGACTCCAATGCGCTGAGTAGTCTCAATTGAGATTCTTTGTCCATGCCGGCGATTTCCGATAGGAACAGCGTTCCGCCATGAGCCTGTTCCAGCAAGCCGGGCATCGCTTTGCCGTTTTCCTCCTTGCCGAAAAATTCGATCACCGAGTTTTCCGGCGAAAGGCTTCCGACCGCGACGTCGATAAACGGCCGTTCTCTACGTACGCTATGGTTATGTAGGTAACGGGCATAGAGTTCTTTACCGACGCCGGCATCGCCAACGAACAGCACGCGGGTATCGTGTTGCGCGAGACGCTTCAGTTGTTCTTTGATGCGGGCAATCGTTGCGCTTTTTCCGACCGGTTCGAAATCCAATGTTTGATATGCCTTCGGAACGGGTAGTTCGATTTGCAATTGACGCGATTCGAGCGCGCGTTCGACGATCAACAATAACTTGGCCAGAGACAACGGTTTTTCCAGGTAGTCATAAGCGCCTAGTCGCGTAGCTTCGACGGCCGATTCGACAGAGCCGTGACCGGACATCATAACGACCGGCGAGGCAAAACCGCCTTCCGCGATCCATTCCTTAAGGAGCGTTATCCCATCTGTGTCGGGCATCCAGATATCCAGCAGGATCAAGTCCGGTTTTTTTTCGTTCTTTAATTGTCTTGCTTGGCCTGCGTTTTCAGCGGTACTGACTTCGTAGCCTTCATCTTCCAGGATTTCATGAACCAGTCGACGAATATCCGGTTCGTCGTCGACCACTAAGATGTGTGCTGCTTTTGCATTCATAATATAAATAAGTAATAGCGTTAGACGGCAGGGAGTTGGATCACGAAGCCTGCACCGGCTTTATAGCCTGTGTCGATCCAAATGGCTCCGCCGTGTTCCTCGATAATCTTTTTGACGATGGCCAGTCCTAAACCGGTACCTTTTGCCTTGGTTGTAACATAAGGTTCGAATATTTTATCCAAATGCTCTTCTTTAATGCCCGGACCGTCATCATGAAAAGCCACTTCGACGAACCTGGCATTATTTTTAAACCGGTTAGTGATTGTAATTTTTACGTTGCCGTTTTTTTCGGTGGCTTCTAAGGCGTTTTTTATCAGGTTGTGTAGAACCTGTCGAATACTGATTCGGTCACCGTTGATCATCATAATCTCTTCTTCGACTGAAGTGGTAAATTTTGCATCGCCCTGTGAGGCGTAAAGGGTTAAAACTTCCTGTATTAGCGAGGGTAGGTTGATGTGCTCGGTTTGCTTTTTAGAGACTCTGGCATATTCGGAGAAATCGTCCACCATTTCTTTCATCGCTTCGACTTGCTGAACGATGGTTTCGGTGGAGCGCTGTAATATCGCAAGCGATTTTGGTTGCAATTCATTGGCGAGTTTGTGTTGCAGGCGTTCGGCCGATAGTTGTATTGGTGTTAGAGGATTTTTGATTTCATGAGCTAGACGCCGGGCGACTTCACCCCAAGCGGCATTTTTTTGCGCTTGTATTAGGTCAGTGACATCGTCGAACACGACGACAGCGCCTATGCTACGGCCTTCGGGCGAGTAGAGCGGGGTTCCTCTGCATAACAGTTCTTGCAGGCCGTTGGGGCCCAGGAAGGCGATGCGTTGCTCCCAAATATCCTCGGCATTTTCAAGCAAATGTTGAATTTTTCGCAAAGGATCGGCTAAATCCGAGTGCTCTTTTGACAAGTCCGACAAAGTTTGTCCGTAAAATCCGCTGACTTGTAGATGAAAGATACGGTAGGCGGCCTGGTTGGCCGTGCGGATTCTAAAATCCTTGTCAAAACTTATCACGCCGGCTGTTAGGTTGGCTAGAATTGTTTCCAGATAAGCACGTTGATTCTCGACTTCGATACCGGCCAGTCGGGTTTCGTCGCGGGCCTTGGCGATGCGTTGGGCCATGTCGTTGAACGAGATAACCAGAAACCCCAGGTCGTCCTGGGCCAGTACTGGAAGCTGTTGGTTGTAATGGCCCGCTGCGATAGCTTGCGTGCCTTTGACCAGTTCCTTGACCGGCGCGACAATGTTTCTGATGCTGATAAATGCGACCCAGATTGCCGCAAGTAGACTCATTAACAATACCAATGATAAGGCAAGCGAAAAGCTCAGTTTCAACGAATTTCGTAGAAAATTCATTTCTTGGTAGCGCACGAAGGCGAATTCAACTGAATCGGCCAGGTCCATGATTCTAAGGGGGACCGGGTATAGGGCTTGAAGATATTGAATGTCTTGAGTGCTGACAGTAACGATGACTTGTACCCGCAACTGCTCTTCCTTGGTCGAGTCAAGCGCGACGTAATGGTCGTTGCGGCGCACGTCCAGCCAGGCATGTTCGTCGGGAAGATGAGGGAGAATATCGCCGGGATTGATGCTGCTGGAAGCGATGATGCGGCCTTGTCTGGAAAATAAGGTCATTTCCGCCGCGCCGGCTTGTGCGCGTAGCTTTTCCAGATCGTCCATGCGTTGCGTTTCGGATTTGGTTTCGTAGAGTTGGTCGACGAGTTGTTGAGTCTGCCGTAAATGCCAACGCATCCGTTGGTCAAGGGAGGCTTGGCTGAGTTCGAGCGAGTCTTCCATCGCTCGGTCGATTTCGACATTGAACCAACTATCGATACCCTGATGTAAAAATTGCATCGAAAAGAAAAAAACGATGCCGGCGGGGGCTAGCGCCAATAGCACGAACAGCGAGACCATGCGAATCGTTAGCTTAGAGCCTGCTTCGCGTTTTTTGAGTTGTTGGGTAAGCGAGACAATGTTGACGCCAATCAATCCCAACAAGACGATCGAGCCTAGCGCATTGATGATCAATAATGATGAGTACATCTCGTTGAGTTGCGAGGATTCTTGGGTTGCCGAACTCATTAATTGCAAAGACAGCAAAACCAGTCCGAATAGAACCGCAATTAACGGGGCAAGGGGAAAACTCATTTTTGCACGGGCCATTGCAACCAATCGCTCGATAAATACCATTGCGGGTTGATATAAGTGGCGGGGCGGAGCGGCAAGGGCAGGGCTTCGCGGTCGAAACGAGTCTTGACGCCGACCTGGTAGCTCTCATCCTCAACGAGATCGTCTTCATTGAGTACGGCAATGTTACGGATCGCCGACATGCCGGCTAATGCCTCGGAAAGCGACGCGTAACTCGTACTGTCCGAGGAGGTGATGTTAGTGACTCGGTAGTTGTTCAATAAGGCGTGATATTGGATGCGGTAACGAATTTTGAAATCAACTAGGGTTTTGTTCCAAAGCCAAGCACGTTCGTGAACGACTTTGATCAGCACATCCCAGTATAAAGGAATGCCTTTTTGCAGTGCTTCGCGAGCGGTTTGAGTTAATTGATAATGGATATCTGCAGATAAGTAATATTGGCCGTCTCTCAATGCAAAGTCGATACTTCGGACTTCAATCTTCGATTCGTCCGCATGAAGAAAAGCCGGTCGAGCCAGTAGTCCGGCGAGTACCGCTATCCATATGCCTATCGATAGTAGGCGGTTAGTGTTTACGAATACGCGCATAATAAAATCCGTCCATTGCCTGGCTGCCGGTCAATATTTGCCGGCCATGGGGTCTTGCCATGCCCCAGTTGCAATCGATGGGCCATTCCGAAGCATCTTGATGGTGGTCTAAAAACCGTTGGATTTGTAGCTCATTCTCTTCCTTCAAAATCGAACACGTCGCATAAACCAGTAAGCCGCCCGGGGCTAACAAAGGCCATATGGCTTCGAGGATCTTTTGTTGGAGCTGTTGTAATGGGGCTATATCGCCGGGTTTGCGCAACAATTTAATGTCCGGATGTCGGCGGATTACCCCAAGTGCCGAGCACGGCGCATCGAGTAGGATTCGGTCGTACGGAACGCCGTCCCACCAGTCGTTAGGTTGGGAAGCGTCCGCGACAATGCATTCGGCATCGAGCCTTAGCCGTCGTAAGGTATCGCGGACTTTTTGCATGCGATTGGCATCGATATCGATTGCCGTGAGGCACGATATATCTCCTTGCGTTTCCAGAATATGTGCCGATTTGCCGCCGGGGGCCGCACAGACATCCAGTACCCGTTGGTTCGGCTTTAGGTCCAGTAATCCGGCTGAAAATTGCGCGGCAAGGTCTTGTACCGAAACCAAGCCTTCGGAAAATCCAGGCAATTGTTCGACCGGAACCGGCCGCTCAAGGATGAGCGCGGAAGGGCACTCGGAAGTCTCGATTGCACCGAGTTCGGCGGCGGCTAGTTGTGCTTTATAATCGGTTCGGTCGATGCGTGCTGAATTGACGCGCAGAGTCATTGGTGCCTGAAGATTGTTTTCGACCAATAAGTGCCCGGCTTGTTCCGGCCAATTTGAGCCGATCGTATCGATTAGCCACTTCGGATGATTGCTTGCCGCTACCGGGTCGTTGTCGGCCAGCGATTGTAATTCATCTCTGCGTCTTTGATAGTTTCTCATGATGGCATTGAGCAGCGGTTTTGCCCAAGCCTTTTTTCGAGGGGCTGCCGAAACCGTTTCGGAAACCGCGGCATGGGCTTTAACGCGCATGTATTCGAGCTGATAAAGACCGATCAAGGCTAAGGTCTTGATCTCATCGTCTTTGATCGGTTTACTCAATAATTGCCCGAGCAGAAAGTCGAGCCGGTAAAATTCACGAATGACACCATAGCATAGCGCTTGAACGAAAGCCTTGTCAGTAGCTGACTCGATCGTGCCGAGCGATTGTTCGAGGGCTGCGGTTAGCGATTGGCCTTCCTTCAATACCCGGCTCACAATCCGGGCCGAGAGATTTCTTAGGTTCACAGAGGATTAACCCAGGCTTTGCGCAGTCACATCATGCGCATTCATAAAGGCGGAGGCGGATATACGTTTGCCGCCGGGCAGTTGGACTTCAAGCAGGCGCAGTAAACCGTCGCCGGTGGCGACTTCAAGGTGTTTGCCGTTTTTGAGCAGCGTACCGGGTTCCTCATCGGTTTGACCGCTGAGCGGTTCGGCTAACCAAATGCGTAAAATTTGATCTTTATAACGCGTTTGCGCTACCGGCCACGGATTGAAGCCTCTGATTTTTAAATCCAATTGTTCGGCAGATTCGTTCCAGTTTAGATTCGCTTCGCTTTTTTCGAGCTTTGCGGCATAAGTGACTTGGCTTTCATTCTGTATTTCCGGATGTAGCGTATTATCTTCAATATTCGGTAATACCTTGCTCATGCCAAGCGCGCCTAGTTTGGCCAGGTTGTTATGCAGATCTCCCGCCGTGTCTTTGGGGGTAATACTGTATTCTTCTTTATGTAGCATGTCGCCGGCATCCAATTTGAGGGCCATGCGCATAATCGTGACGCCGGTTTTTTCGTCGCCGGCGATCAAGGCTCTTTGAATCGGTGCCGCGCCGCGCCAGCGCGGTAGTAATGAAGCATGTACGTTGATGCAGCCGAATGTCGGCAAGTCAAGAACTCGCTGCGGCAGAAGCATGCCGTAGGCGACCACGATCAGCAAATCCGGTTCGAACGCCGCCAGTTGTTGAAAGTGATGATCGGGTTTAAGAGATTCCGGTTGTAAAACCGGAATTCCGGATTGCATGGCCAGTTCCTTGACAGGGCTGGGTTTCAATTGCCGTCCGCGCCCTGCGGGGCGGTCGGGTTGAGTATAAACCGCGCAAATTTGATGGCTCGAGGCAATCAACATGCGTAGCGTAGGCACGGCAAATTCAGGGGTGCCGGCGAAAACGATTTTCATGAGGCTTTTTGTTCCAATCGATGAATTTTATTCAGTTTCTTTTTAATCATTTGGCGTTTCAGCGGCGAAATATAATCGACGAACAACTTGCCTTCTAAGTGATCCATTTCGTGTTGCACACAGACAGCCAACAGATCCTCAGCCTCGAATTCAAATGATTCGCCGTCGCGATTGAGAGCGCGTACTTTGATGTGTTCGGCGCGTTTGACTGTTTCGAAAAAACCTGGGACTGACAAACAGCCTTCTTCGGTTTCTTCGATGCCGTCTTTGGCAAGGATTTCAGGATTGATTAGACACAGCGGAGATTTCTTCTCTTCACTGACGTCAATGACAATGACTCGCTTGTGAACGTTGACTTGAGTTGCGGCCAAGCCGACGCCGCGAGCTTCGTACATGGTTTCGAACATATCGTCGACGAGTTTCCTGATATCGGCATCGACCGTTTCGACCGGGGCCGCCTTTTTACGCAAGCGCTCATCAGGGAACTCGAGTATAGTTAGAATGCTCAACAATTTCTCCACTATCATATTACAATTCTGGAATTTTATATGAATTCATCTAAACTTTGAATTCAGACAGCATAATATTACCGGATCTATCGTCTCAGGAACTCTCTATGGCTTTTCGACAAATTTTTGGATTGATCGTTTCGTTAGCAGTCAGCGTACTCGGTTGGGCGCAGGAAATAGAGGTCAATCCTTCTCACCCGGATCAATATACCGTAGTTAAGGGCGATACGTTATGGGATATTTCGGGAAGATTTTTGCGTAAACCTCATCAATGGCCTTTAATTTGGGAAGGTAATCCGCAAATCGATAATCCGCATTTAATTTATCCGGGCGATACCATTTATTTTTCCGAAGTCGGTGGTAAGCCTCGCTTAAGTTTGTCGCCGTCAGGATTTACCGGCGATTTAGGTTCGTCAAGAGAAGTCAAGCTCTATCCTCGTATTCGTGAAATGGACCTCATTGATGCGATCGAGTTAATTCCTTCCGAAAAAATCGCCAAATATTTGGCCTCGCCACGCGTGGTTGGGCAGGATGATTTGGAAAACTCGCCTTATGTCATCGACTTTGCAGGCGAGCACCTAATTGCCGGTCCCGGCAATCGTGTTTATGTTCGTGCGATCGAAAAGCCGGAAAGCTTGACCTATACGATTTATCGGAAGGGCGATACTTTCGTCAGTGCCGAGACCAAAGAAATTCTGGGTTATGAAGCGAAGTTTGTTGCAAATACGACGCTACAAGCGCCCGGCGATCCTGCAACGCTGCTCGTTACGCGTTCGACCAGCGAGATTCGCATGGGCGACAGACTTATGCCGCACCAAGAAGGCGATTTTACCCTGCATTACTTTCCTAAGCCGCCGGAAACTGAAATACAAGGTAGTATTATTAGTGTGCTGGATGGCGTTACTCAAATTGGGCGCTATAATGTCGTCGCCATCGATAAGGGTGCGTCGGATGGTCTGAAAGTCGGGCATGTGCTCGATATTTACAAAAAAGGGAAGTCCGTTCGAGATCCTTTTAGTAAAATAAGGAACGATACGATTCAATTACCCAATGAGTTGGCCGGAACCTTGATGGTTTTCCGAACCTTCGATCGGATTAGTTATGCGCTGGTAATGGACGCACACCAAGCGATTCACGTACTTGATAAAGTTCAAACCCCCTGAAAAATTTTCAAATTTCCTCCGATATCAAATACTGGCTTGCCTTATTGCGCACGCCGGGTTTCGGCTGTCGGTCGTTTCTTAAAACGCTCGACAGTCATACTCCTCAGCAATTGTTTTCCGAGTCAAGCAGTGGATTGGCCGCTCTCGGGCTAAAGGATTCGGTCGTTCAAGCGATTCGCAATCCCGATTGGACAGCGGTAGAACAAGATTTGCATTGGTTGGAGCAGCCTGGGCATTTGGCCGTGACTTTAGCCGATCCTTGTTATCCGATGCAGCTAAAGGAAATCGCCGATCCGCCGCCATTATTGTTTATTAGAGGAAATCCGGATATTTTGGCGCTTCCGCAAATCGCTATCGTTGGTAGCCGAAATCCTTCCCATTTAGGTGTCGAGACCGCTACTGAATTTGCTAAAGCCTTGGCAAGAGAAGGCTTTGTGATCACCAGCGGATTGGCTTTAGGTATTGATGCCGCCGGGCACAAAGGCGCCTTACAAGTTCAAGGGTACACGATTGCCGTAGCGGGAACCGGGTTGGATCGGGTGTATCCTGCGCGCCATAGAACATTGGCGACCGAAATTGTCAATCATGGTGCAATGATTTCAGAATTTCCTCCCGGAACTGGGGCGAAAGCCGATCATTTTCCTAGACGTAACCGAATTATCAGCGGTTTGTGTATCGGACTACTGGTGGTTGAGGCAGCCAAACAAAGCGGTTCTTTGATTACTGCGCGCATGGCTTTGGAGCAGAACCGCGAAGTGTTCGCGATTCCGGGGTCGATTCATAACCCCTTGGCAAGAGGATGTAATGCTTTGATTCGTGAGGGCGCTAAACTCGTTGAAACCGCGCGCGATATTCTTGAAGAATTAAGTCAGTATAATCAACAGGATGATGATATTTTTACGGAATTGAGACAAACAACGCTTGACCTTGAGCAACAAACATTATTGAATCTAATTATGTTCAGCCCCACTTCCATTGATAGTTTAGTGGAAAATACCGGATTACCGGTTGAAGTCATTTCGTCGATGTTGTTGGTTTTGGAGCTGCAGGGTTACGTAGAATCCGTTTCGGGAGGCTGTTATACCCGAATTAAATAAACGCTGTATGAAGGCGCAGTACAGGGAGTGCTGCCGTTTTTAGCCGATACCGGCTGCGAAAACGGAGGAATCGGATCGATTCCAAAAAGGAATCTCTCACGGAGAGAAGGGTTCCGTATAGAAACTTTTTTAAAGAAGACCCGCTATGAAAGAAAATATTTTTGATGTAATTATGTATCTGTTTGAAAACTATATGGAAGATGAGATTGATATCCTGCCGGATAACGAGTTGATAAAAACAGAGCTGGAAGAAGCGGGATTCGATCAAATCGAAGTGGTCAAGGCTTTTGATTGGCTCGAATCGCTGAGCCTGCAAGGGCAGATTACCCCGACGGTGCCGACCGCGTTTCGTATTTTTTCCAGTCAGGAACAAGATAAACTGGATTTGGAATGCCGTAATTTTCTGATGTTCATTGAACACAGCGGCATCCTATCGCATGCCAACCGGGAAATCGTAATCGATCGTGCGATGGCGTTGGAAAATGAAGAAATTTCATTGGAAAAATTGAAATGGATCGTACTGATGGTGTTGCTCAGTCAGCCCGACGAAGAAATCGCATTCTCAAGAATGGAGGACATTGTCTATGATCTCATCCCGGCTTACTTACACTAATCGTATTTTCCTATCTGAATGAGTAATAACCTCGTTATTGTAGAATCGCCTGCAAAAGCTAAAACCATTGAAAAATATCTCGGCAAGGACTTTCACGTACTAGCTTCTTACGGCCATGTTCGAGACCTGATCCCGAAAGAAGGCGCGGTCGATCCCGAACATGACTTCGCGATGAAATATGAAATCATCGATCGGAATCAGCGCCATGTTCAAGCGATAACAAAAGCCATAAAGCAAGCTCAAGCGCTTTATCTAGCAACCGACCCGGACAGGGAAGGTGAGGCGATCTCCTGGCATTTATACGAATTGCTCAAGGAAAAAAAACTGCTCAAGGATAAACCGGTTCATCGCGTCGTCTTTCATGAGATCACAAAAAAAGCGGTCACCGAGGCGATTGCGCATCCGGCCGAACTGTCGATCGATTTAATTAATGCGCAGCAGGCTCGTCGCGCCCTGGATTACTTGGTAGGATTTAATCTATCGCCGCTTTTGTGGAAAAAAATCCGACGAGGGCTTTCGGCGGGACGCGTGCAAAGCCCCGCGTTGCGCTTGATCGTCGAGCGCGAACTGGAAATCGAAGCGTTCAAGAGCCGGGAATACTGGTCGATCGACGCCGATTTGAGCGCGGATGAACAAGCCTTTAAGGCCAAGTTGACGCAATTCGACGGTGAAAAAGTCGAGCAGTTCACGATCGACAACGAGGAGCGTGCGCTACAGGTCAAGCAAACTTTACTCGATGCTGCCGACGGCAAATTGTTGGTCGCGAAGGTCGAAAAAAAGCAGCGTAAACGTAATCCTGCGCCGCCGTTCATTACTTCGACGTTACAACAAGAAGCCGCGCGTAAACTCGGATTTACGACCAAGCGCACGATGATGGTCGCGCAGCAGTTATACGAAGGCATCGATATCGGCGGCGAGACGGTCGGTTTGATTACTTACATGCGTACCGATTCGGTTAATCTCGCAGCTGAGGCGATCGCCGAAATGCGCGAACTGATCGCCGAAAAATACGGTGCTAAAAATGTGCCGAAGAGCCCGCGCGAGTTCAAGACTAAATCGAAAAACGCTCAAGAAGCGCACGAAGCGATACGTCCGACTTCGGCAAGACGGATTCCGGCCGAGCTGCAAAAATTTTTAAGCCCCGAACAATTCAAGCTTTACGATTTGATTTGGAAACGCACGATCTCGAGCCAAATGATTCATGCGACGATTAACACCGTTGCAGTCGATCTGCATTGTGGCAATGAACGGAATGTGTTTCGGGCAACCGGTTCTACGATCGCCGATCCGGGCTTCATGGCCGTGTACCTGGAAGGCAAGGACGACACTGCCGAAGGCGACGACAAGGAGAATTTTTTACCGTCTCTCGAAGAAGGGCGCCCGGTCCCGCTCAATGATATTATCGCCGGCCAGCATTTTACCGAACCGCCGCCGCGCTACAGCGAGGCCAGTTTGGTCAAGGCGCTCGAAGAATACGGCATTGGCCGACCTTCAACTTATGCATCGATTATCTCGACATTACAAAACCGTGATTATGTCACTTTGGAAAGCAAGCGGTTTTATCCGACTGATGTTGGTCGCATCGTCAATAAGTTTTTGACTGAGCATTTTAATAAATACGTCGATTATGATTTCACCGCGAACCTCGAAGATGAGCTCGATGCGGTGTCACGCGGTGAAAAAGACTGGATTCCATTGATGCGCTCTTTTTGGGTGCCTTTCAATACGCTGATTCATGAAAAAGAAGAAAGCGTGCAGCGCAAGGATGTCACGCAAGAGGCGATTGATGAAAAATGTCCGGAATGCGGCAGCCCTTTGTCGATAAGGCTGGGGCGGAATGGGCGCTTTATTGGTTGTACCAATTACCCGGAATGTTCCTATACGCGCAATTTGAACGAAGACGCCAGTAAATCGTCCGAACCGGAAGTCGTCGAAGGCAGAGTTTGTCCGAAGTGCGAATCGCCGTTGGTGATTAAAACCGGACGTTACGGCAAGTTCATCGGGTGTAGCGGCTATCCTAAATGCAAACACATCGAGCCGCTCGAAAAGCCGGTCGATACCGGTGTCGAGTGCCCGCAATGCAAAAAAGGCAATCTGCTCAAGCGTAAATCCAGAAACGGCAAGATTTTTTATTCCTGTTCAGAGTATCCGAAATGCAGCTATGCAATATGGAATGCCCCGGTTCAGGAAAGTTGCCCGGAATGCAATTGGCCTATTTTGACCCTAAAATCCACCAAGCGCCGGGGTGCCGAAAAAGTGTGCCCGCAAAAGGAATGTAGCTATGCTACGCCATATGAAGGCGATCCCGATGATGTTTTAGGGCCTAAGGGATAGTGCCGCAAAGCATTTCTCGATTACGGATTTGTGTTATACCCATCGTAGATCAAAATTCGGCGCCGAGGTGACCGTCAAAGGACGCCGTGAAAACGTCCATGTAGGCTCTATGCCAGCATCCATGCTGGCAAAGCCTTTGCCGATTACCCCGGCGCTTCCATAGGCTAATGCCGAAATTTGAAGTGTGAAAGGTATAATTCGTGATCGTATTTTCTCATCCCTAATCAGTCCGGGTACTTTCATAGTCCTAAGTGATGAGAGTATCTTCATGATCATTAGGTATGTGGTATGTTTGGCGAAGATGTCGGTAAACATACCCCTGACCTTTTGATTATTATCAAAAAGAAAGCAGCCCGAAGATTAAGGCAAAAAGTATCGAGTTCTTTTTCAACAGACTGCTAGCCAAATTAAACGAACAAATACAATACCAAGATGAGCGAATTACCTAATTGTCCGCAGTGCAACTCTGAATACACTTATATCGATGGAGGCATGTACATTTGTCCGGAGTGCGGGCATGAATGGTCGCAAGACTCGGAGGGCGGCATCGGAAATGAAGGCAGGATGATTAAAGACGCCAACGGCAATGTATTGCAGGATGGCGATACGATTACGGTGATCAAGGATCTCAAGGTAAAAGGCTCGTCCCTTGTCGTTAAAGTCGGCACAAAGGTCAAAAATATCCGGTTGGTCGAAGGCGATCACGATATCGATTGTAAAATCGACGGCATCGGCGCGATGAAATTGAAATCGGAATTTGTAAAAAAGGTTTGATCGAGCTCATGAATCGAAGGTCGGATTAGCGTAAGTCGACATCCTCGCCAAGCACGTTCCTCTCCTCCAGGAAATTAGACGCTTTTTCGATCAGATTAGGAGTAGTTGGTTATGTTTGAATCACGGCTTAAAGCCGCATAATGTAAAGCTAATCGGGCGACCTGGAAAGATTGCAAAAGGCGACAATGGGCTAAATTTTCAGTATGAAGCACTTTGTTTGGAATTTCGAAAAGAACGCTCAGCTGATTGCAGAGCGGGGAATGTCATCCGAACGAGTCGTTCATCAAGGGTGTTTTGGATGTGATCAAACATCCGAACCCTTCAAAATACCCTAACCAGCGCATGTTCATCATAAATATTGAAAATTACGCATATTTGATTCCATTCGTTGAAGATGAAAAACAGATATTTTTGAAAACCATAATCCCAAGTCGTAAAGCTACAAAACAGTATCTTGAGGTGAATAATGGCTAGCAAACTCGATCAAGAAGAGAAAGATCTGCTTGAATCATATGAAAATGATGAATGGGTTTCAGTTATGAATCCATCAGATATTGCAGAATATACAGCAGCAGCAAAAAACACATTCAGAAAAGACAAGCGTGTAAATATACGAATGACGGAAATGGATCTTGAGCTTTTACAAGAAAGGGCATTAATTGAGGGATTGCCTTATCAAGTTCTTGTGTCAAGTATTCTACACAAATATGTAACCGGTCGTTTGGTTGAAAAAGGTGCATAACAAAAGCGTAAACTCGACCGGCGCGCCTTTCGCTACGCTACAGACAAGCCGCATTGGTCACCTGTATTTCTTTGATATTCAAAAAGTCCTCAAGCCCCCCACCAGTATTGTTTGGAAAACGGGGATCAAGTTTTTGATTTATGGATTTTATCGATTTCACTCGCGTTAGAAAATTACGATCCTATAAAGCGCTTATTTTCTTCAGGTTAAAACCGCTATGGAAAAGAGGGCGGATTACTTTTTACGGTTAATGGTAGCCGATAAGAAAAGTAACCAAGCGTCCTTTTCACTATAGAGAGTAGCAAATGTATAAATGTATAGTGAAATAATCGGAAAAGGGTGGGGTAAATGTCAATTGTAAGGCTTGACCCCCATCGTTCTCACTCCCTGGAAAAAATTCAGGGACTCTGTCAGATTTATTGGTACAAATAAAGTCTGAAAAAGTGGCTCAAAATTGTTGGCCATTTCTGGCTCAGTTTAATTGGCCATTAACACAGAAAAGACAAAAGGTATTTTTAAAGGTATTATTAGGGTCTAGATTCATAGCATAACCCCTGCTAAAAACCAGCAAATCGCCGAACACTTCGGGTTACACTTTACTACAGTAGGGCGAATTATCAGAGGTGTAAATTAGACGCTTCTTTTATAGACCTGACCCCGTTCTGCAGCCTCGGCTGGACCGCATGGTTAAGCATGTAGTGACTCAACGAATTCATCTACGGAAATATCAGCCTGTTTTAGAACTCCGCTCAATGTGCCAGTTTTTAGTTCGGCGTGATTTGGCACGACGCAACCCGAGGAACCGCGCCGCATCACGATATGGCTACCACGCTGCCGTGCAACCACGAATCCCAACCGTTGCAAAGCCCTTACAACCTCCGTTCCCGACACGACCGGCAATTTAGGCATGTTCCGGTACTTGAAATGAGGTCAGCAAAGGGCGTCCCTCGACGATAAGAGGAAATTCTTCAAGATAAAGCTCGGTTGCCTCACGCAAATTGGTCAATGCTTCCTCAACGGTTTCCCCTTGTGTAGTTGTGCCGGTTTCCGGATTGAAGGCGATATACCCCCCTTCGGGGGTTGGCGTTAAAACTGCTGAGAGTTCCATAGATTTTCTCCGTTAATGATGCGGGGGGATTAAAGAGCTTAAAGGCAAGAAAAACTTACCTCAATGGCCAAGGTGAATTCGATTATAAATAACTGACGCTATTTTGCTCAATTTTTATATACTTACGCTTTTCAAATTCATGGATAATTGCGTCGATGTCCGCCTCTGAAATGCCACCCTGAAATTGAAACATTGACTTAATTGAATTGGCTAACGCCTTTTTCTTGCTCGGTCGCAATTCAAAAAGCCTTTCAACAACGTATCCGATGGTGTCAATTTCGTCGAACGCCTGTGTTTTAAGATTTTGGAACTCTTAGCAGTAACTTATGATTTTGATCGATTTTGCGGGTTTGCATTCTCTTCTTCCTTTCTTGTCGCCTGTATTAACAATTGAGCAAGGCATAGTTTATCCCTATAACTAAGCTTTTCGCATGCAACAGCTACATCGTATGGCATTTAATTTCTGTTCCCTTATTTGAAGCTCCGTGTTAGCCACCTTTTTTCCAGGCCCAATAATCAAACTCCAATTTTGTGCCGCCAGCGGCCTCACAAAATGCTGCGATCATATATTGGCAATAATGGTAAGTGTTCTCGTTATGAATGTCGCCCATACGCGGTTTGCTGATTGGAAGACAATATCCGTAGCATGCGTTGATCTTTGATATAGTTTGAGAGTCAAGTGCACATGACGCATACTTATTCAATAGCGAAGCGAATTCTCCATTCTGAATTCGATAGCGACTTAACCATTTAATATATAGATCAACAAGTTTATAGCAGTGCGCGATGGATAATTTTCCGCCTTGATCTTTTTTCCATTTCGCATTTAGTGATTTGCACAAGCCTCTATGCCAGCATTGGAATCCAGGCTCAGTAGCGATTTCTTTTAATGGCGTGGCTGTTATGATGGAATCCGTTTTTTTCTTCGCCCATGCCTTGTATATCTCTCCGGGCGGCTCACTCCAGCTCCGATATGCCCTAAAGGTATTACCAGATACTCCGTACAAAGGCGACATTCCGGTGATATCCTCCGTTCCGAGCGCGGCGCGAGTTTTTCTTGCTGATTTGGAAAACTGAGCAAGTAGTGTTTCGCTCATATATTGCCGCATGCTACTTATCTCCATTGGTTAACTGTAATTAGGCATCCTAAAATTATTGGATCAAGTACGGGCTAAGATTCGCTTGAAGCATTACAGCATTCGTACTGAGCAGGCTTATACGGAGTGGATTAAACGCTATATTTTGCATTTTGGCAAGCGCCATCCGCGTGGCTTGGGCGCTAGCGAGGTGGAGCAGTTTTTGACGCATTTGGCGGTCAACGGCAAAGTGGCGGCTTCCAAAAAAACGGGGTTAAGTCTTTGATTTATGGCTTTTGCCGATTTCTTTCGCGTTAGAGAAATGTAATCCAAAAAACCGCCTGTTTCCTTCAGGTCAAAACCTCTAACGCCGGACGGGTTTTGCAACGCCGTCCGTGCTATTGTTTCACTTTTTAAATCGATATCTCTTTGGATACCGAGCGCTAATCTCGGCTCGGGAGTCCATTGCCGCTTTCGTTTAAGAGTATTCAACCTTCGGCTTGCCTTCCGATGATTCGCATGTTCCTATCGAAAACGCTGTTTCGCCGGCTTCCGTCAAAATTCGCAGCGTTGCCGCTTCGTCTTCTTCGGCGACGCAAACGATCATGCCGATGCCGCAATTGAAAGTGGTCAGCATGTCGGCACCGGAAACGTTACCTTGTTGTTGCAGCCAGTCGAAAACTTCCGGGCGTTTCCACGATCCTAATTGGATGTGTGCGGCTGTGTCTTCCGGTAGCACGCGCGGCAGATTTTCGGTGATGCCGCCGCCGGTGATGTGTGCCAGCGCATGAACCGGCACCGATTCGAGCAGTTTCAACAGCGGTTTGACGTAGATGCGGGTCGGTTCCAACAGCGCTTCACCGAGCGTTTTGCCGTGGAAAGGTTCCGATAGCGGCGTGTTGCCGTGCGCTAAAATTTTGCGTATCAGCGAATAGCCGTTCGAATGGGGGCCGCTTGATGCGATGCCGATCAGCTTGTCTCCGGCTTTGACCTTGCTGCCGTCGATGATGTTGCTTTTTTCGACGATGCCGACGCAAAATCCGGCTAAATCGTATTCGCCGTCTGCGTACATGCCGGGCATTTCGGCCGTTTCGCCGCCGACCAACGCGGCTCCGGCCAATTCGCAGCCTTTACCTATACCTTCGACGACTGCGGCTGCCGTGTCGACATCGAGTTTCCCGGTGGCGAAATAATCGAGAAAGAATAAAGGTTCCGCGCCTTGAACAATGATATCGTTGACGCACATCGCGACTAAGTCGATGCCGACCGTGTTATGAATGCCGAGATCGATCGCCAGTTTGAGCTTAGTGCCCACTCCATCGGTCCCGGAAACCAGTATCGGTTGTCGGTAGCGGTCGAGAGGGAGTTCGAACATCGATCCGAAACCGCCGAGTCCTGCTAACACTCCAGGTGTGCGGGTTTTGGCTGCGATCGGTTTGATCCGTTCGACCAATGCATTGCCGGCTTCGATATCCACGCCGGCACTCTTATAATTCAAGCCGTCTTGATTTTGTGCGCTCAATGTGATGTTCTCTATAAAGTAAAAATGTTAATGACCGATATTGTACAAGACATCTTCGGATTTGTGTGAGGGATATGAAGTCACTATTTAGGGTTCTTGCGGTTATCGTTTATTTGTGCGGTTCGAGTGGCTGGGCCGCCGAAGTCAAAGGCTTGTTCGAAACGGAGGTCATTGCGAAAAGCCAGCGGCCGGAAGATATTGAGGTCGCGATCAAGGAGGCGATGACCATTGTCTTGCAACGGGTATTATCCGGCAGCGATGTTCTCGATGACCCCGTTGCCAAGACGGCTTTGGCCCAGGCGCGTTTTTACGTCAAGCAGCACCAATATTCTTTGGTTGAGAAAACGAGCGATGCATCCGGGCAGGCACGAGTCATGAGGGTTTTGTTTGACGAGACGCGGCTATTGAATTTGCTCAGTACCGGGCGATTGGGGATTTGGAGCGAGATTAGGCCGGAAACATTGCTTTGGTTGGTCGTCGACGAACAAGGCAAGCGGCGTTTTTTTAAACCCGAATTGATGCCGTCTTTGGAGCATGCTATCAGCCGTGCCGCGAAACAGCAGGGATTGCCGCTGATTTTTCCTTTGCTTGATCTTGAAGAGCGCGCCCAAATTGCCGTGCATGATGTTCTGAGCGCTTATCCTGAGCAGCTATTGGATATTTCCGGGCGCTACGATGTGGTGTCGATACTGGCGGGCAGGGTGGCCCGGCAAGCCGATTGTTGGCAGGCGGATTGGGCTTTTTATTTCGACGGAGGCGTGCAACAGTGGTCAAATTCTTGCGGCACATTGCATGAAGCGTTGTTGAGCGGTATGCGGGGCGTTTATACGCGCTTGTCTCATTATTATGGCGTTAAGCCGGATATACTTGAGCGAGGCATGATGATGCTCAATATTGCCGGGATTGCCGGTATGAACGATATTACTCGAGTTACACGTCATATAGAATCCCTGCCGATGGTTAAATCGGTGGCTTGGCTCAGTGTTAGAGATGGCTTTAATCGCTATAGAATCAATTATGAAGGTGATTTCAGCGTGTTTCGGCATGCGCTCGGTTCCGGTGGCGTCTTAGAACCGATGGGGTCAGTTGGGGTGGGGTCTGGTGAATTAAGTTCCGACGAATTGAGTTTTAGACTGCTTCCCATGCGTTAAAGCCGTGATATATTCTTGAGAGTTGAATTCAATTTAAAAACTATTTAAGGTTAAGCAAGGATAAAGCTTTTGGATTCGCCAATTACAATAACTATAAATGTGAGAAGGTTATGACGACAAAGAAATTATTGAAAGTTACTATTTTTACGATCGCCGCATCACTGACTAATGGGGCTTTTGCTTACACTGACGATAATGACAAGCCAATTTGCAAAACACCAAAATTTAGGGACTTTAATCTGCCGGTTTATAGTGCGGAAAATAAAACCGAGGTCGCGCCCGAATCCGAGTTGGTGTTTACGATTTCCAATTGGATAGCGCCTGACACTATTCGAGTAACGGCAAAAGATATTCCACTGGAGTTGGATGTCGAAAATAAAAACAGTTTTTTTAGAGTCAGTGCAAAATTACCGGCTTCATTGAACGGAAAATTCGCCCGAATCAACGCAAGAGCCGATGCCGTTCTTGGCTGCAAAGGCGCGGAAGGATGGTTGATTAAGATTGCCGATAGTCCTCAAATTTTGGCCTCCGAGCCCGAAGAAGCCGACGAAAATGTTGGTAAGGCTACCGGGCAAGCCGTCGACAAAGTTGAAGAAGAGAAAGCCGAGGTGGTAATCGAGAAAGCGGGCGAGTAACCCTCAGGTCGTTGCGTTGGCTAATAAAGGATCTTATCGGGTTTAGCGTTCCATAGTTCAAAAGGCTTGAGATCGTTGCCTTGTTTGAGGTTTAGCATGGCGATGCTTCTTTCGTCCGGCGGTAGCGGAATTTCATCATAAATGAAGCTGTCGTCGAATCCGGCCGCTGCCGCGTCTTCTCGGCTACAGGCGTAATAAACCTTGTCGAGTCGGGCCCAATAGATCGCTCCCAGGCACATTGGACACGGTTCGCAGCTGGTGTACAAGGTACAGCCTGTCAACTGATAGTCGTTCAAGGTTTGGCAGGCCATGCGAATGGCCATGACTTCGGCATGAGCCGTCGGGTCGAGTCGGCCGGTGACTTGGTTGCCGCTGGCGGCAATAATTTTACCTTCTTTGACGATCAATGCGCCGTAAGGGCCGCCTTGTCCGGATTCGACGTTTTCGGCAGCGAGATCGATCGCTTGTTGTAAATAGTCCGAGTGCGTGTTCATAAACCTAAAGGGTTGTTGGGATCGATGCCCGGCATAAACGGAATACGCCGGTCCTGATCGGTGATCTGATAAATTTTTCCGAGCCAGTTGTTAAAGACCGCTCGAGCCGTATCCCGCCAAGTATTGTCGATGTAATCCAGTACGGCGGCTTCCGGAAAAGGTTCGATCGGTTTATTGCCGCGCCGCGCCGCTATGACGTGGTCTCGGTAGTCCATGAAAATATGCTGGACTTTGGGGCTGAAATAATGCTCCGGAAAAGGCGGATAGTCGTCTATTTGACCGTAATAATAACGCGTCACTTCGCGCTTGTATTCTTTCAACAGGCTGATGTCGTCGTACTCCGGGTGGCCTTGGAAGAATACGATTCGGAAACCGTCCGGGCTAACCGCCAGATGTACGCCTGCTTCCTTGCTCGCGACCAATACTTTCAAGCCTTTTTGTTCGATGTCTTCGCGAAAGATTTCGTTAAAGCGCGAATGCGGGACATCGAAGCGGGTATTGATTTCCGAGACTAAGGGATGCTTGCGATCCAAGACTTTATGCGGAAACACGCCCCAGCGTTTGGCGGGCAAACGGGTTCTTTCAATACCGTAGCAAAACTGTATGACGGCGTGCGTTGCCAGGCACGAACATAAAATGGACGGAACGTTCTGTTTTGCCCATAAGAACACTTCGGTCAACGGTTGCCAAAAATCTTCCTGGTCTAGTTTCGGTTGCGTGACATTGGCGCCGCTGATGATCAAGGCGTCCAGTCCGTCGCGCTTGATGGTTTCGAACGATTCGTAATAACGCTCTATGTGTGCTTTTGCTTCCGGGCCTCGGGGTAATCCGTCGACGGTAAACGGGTGGACATGAAACTGCGTGATTTGGTTACATGCGCCGACCAGTCGGAAAAATTGGCGTTCGGTGGCTTCAAGCGCGGCATCCGGCATCATATTCAGCAAACCGATATGCATTTCTCGAATATCTTGGTGACGGGCGCGCTCCGGGTTTAAAATTTCTTCGCCTTCTTCACGCAGACGCTGGAATGTCGGTAAATCGGTGTGTGCGACTAAGGGCATTAATCCTAACCTTATTTAAGCCTGTTGTTCGGCGATCGCATCCGCGATCAGGCGAATGAAATCGTCTTCGTTATTGACTTGTGCGGCATCGTTGGCGTCGATAGTGTAGCCGTACTGCCGGGCTATCGCTTCATAACGAGGTAAGCGCGACTTGAATAATTCCGGGAAGACCCAGGTGACGAATTCGTCGGGCGGAATCATTTCCGGGGCCGAATAGTTTTGTTTGGTCATAAATTCGGCCAATTTTTCATCCAAAAAGGCTTCACGGTAATAAAGCGGTTTCGGGTCGGTTTTGGCACGCTCGATAATAGTTTTTTCGAGATCCGGCGGAATCTTGATATAGAGAATTAGCGTGTGCCTAGCGAGCGTTTCCAGTACCGCCTGGTCGTCCAGTTCGCATACGCTGCCGCCTGCATCGTTAATGAAGTGTTTGTATCCGTAGATGTCCTCGGATTTTTTTATGAAATCGGGAACATCGAGCATTGCAGCGATTTCGGCTTCATGATGCAATTTTTGGCGTCGTTTGAATTCTTTTAATGACAATCCGCCCAGTTCGGGGTTACCGATTTTACCGAGAAAACTCGATACCGGAGTCAGGTTATCGACGGTAACGTTGTTGCATATATAGATAGAGTCGGATAGCAGTAACTCTCGCAAAAATGGCACGTCCATCGCTCGGCGCTTGATGTTGTCCAGGATCGGTTCATCCAGATACTTGGTGCCGATCCGGTAATCGCCGGAGTAATGAAACCATTTTTGTTTAGGTAGCTTATTGGCCAGCGTGGTTTTACCCGCGCCCGACATGGCCATTAGTGTAATGCTTTTGGATTCCCAATCCAGGAATTCCGGTGCACTCATTTTCATGCGAAGTGTTTCCGTTAATCGATGTAATCGTCAAAGTTTAAATCGTCCATGTTGCGCCGATGTTCGTCCGGATCGCTATAACCGAGATCTTCGTCGTCCAGTTCGAACGGTGCGCTCCAATCCTCGGGTTCCTCAATATAATCGAAGGTTGAATTATACCAACTGTCGTTGTCGTATTCGCCAATCTCTCCGTTCAAATATTGTACTTCGATTGAATCGTCGCTTTCATCGATCGTAATGACTTTGAACGTTAAATTATTCTCGACATCTTTGTACCATCTGTCGATGACGGGGTCTGCTATTGTAGTCATGTTAAGATCCTCATATAAGTTAGAGTATTCCGTATAAATCATCATAACCTGATTGACAGAATGTTATCGGCTGGTTGTTTAACCGGCAAGCGTTCGCAAGCCGACCGATTGTGAAATATATTGCTCGCTCCTACCATCCAAACTAGCTGAAATTACCAGTAAAGAAAAGAAGTTTTTTAACGGTCGTGGCGAATTAATAAATTCATGGTTTTGTGAGTAGTAGCGATGTATTTTTTGGTGTGGAGGTTTGCTGAAGACGGCTTTATTTGGTCGGTTGGCAACGGTAGTTTGTGGATGAATTACAGAGCTTTGGTTTTACCCGCTGGGCTGATCAGGTCTCAGCTTAATTTACGAGGCTTTTTCAAGCGGTACAATGCCGAAATGTCCTCGTTACCGAAGCCTTGATCCATTAACTGTGCGTAATTGAGCAATGTCATTTCGGCCAGTGGAATAGGCGTGTCGGCGTTTTCGGCCATTGCGCGGCAGATTTCCAAATCCTTGTGATGTAATGCCAATTTGAAGCCCGGTGCGAACGTACCCTGCATCATTGTCGGTCCTCTATGTTCGAGAAACCAATTGCCGGCTGCGCCCCCCGAGACGACTTCGATGACTTTGTCCATCGGCAGGCCTTGCGCTTCGCCGAATGCGAGCGCTTCGGTCACGGCTTGGTTGATGCCGGCGGCCATAATTTGATTGACCGCCTTCGTGGCCTGACCGCTACCGACCGGTCCCATGTGCAGAATGCGCGTTGCCATCGAGGCAAGTATCGGCCGGATTTTTTCTAAAGTTTCGCTACTCCCGCCTACCATCATCGCCAAGGTGCCTTTTTTCGCGCCTTCGACGCCGCCCGAGACCGGAGCATCTAGGAATTGCACTTGCTTTTCGGAGAGTATTTCGGCGGCTTTTTTTGCTGTCGAGCTGCTGATCGTCGACATGTCGACGACGATCGCGCCCGGTTTAATCGTCTGCGCGACGGCATCAACCATTTCTAGCACGTCTTCGTCGCGTGAGACGCAAATCAAAATGACCTCGCACGCGGCGGCGAGTTCGGACGGTGTGTCGAATACAGCGACATCGAGTTCGTTGGCCAACGCTTGCGTTTTATCGGCAGTGCGGTTATAGACGCCGGTCAAAAAGCCTGCCTTCGCGAGATTTCTCGCCATGCCAGCGCCCATGGCGCCGAGTCCGATGAGTCCTGTTTTCATCTTAATTATCCCGATCGAATTTTGTGAAATAGTTGTCGATATCGAGAGCGCCATGAAACACGCCCAAAATTTCGATTCGTGTCGTTGATTTCAGTAAGTAAGCGATTCGATAATGTCCGTAAAGCAATACTCTGATATCGCCTTCGTTTTCGGATCGATATTGATAGCCGATTTCAGGAAAGTCCTTGAGCAATTGAACCTTGTTGTAAATACCAGAAACAACTTTGCGGGCAGCGGTAGGGCTATCTTCTGAAATGTAAGTGAAGATTTCTTGAAGCCAACGCAAGGCCTCTTCGGTCCATACTATTTCCACCATGAATGAATGCGTGCTTTTAGCTCTTCGTCTTTGATAATGCGTCCTAGACGAGAGTCTTCCATGCCACGCTCAATCATGCGTTCAAAGGCTAGTTCCCGCATAATTTCATCATAGCTGGCATCGTCCGGTTGCGATTCGATCACTTCGACGATTTTCTCTTTAACATTAGACATGACAGGATCCTGGTATTTATGAAATTAGAATTATTTTTCTAAATAAGTATAAGCCCGAAGTCCCGCTTCGAGTTCTTTTTCATATTCGTAGCGCTCCAATTCGCCGATACCGCTTTGCGTTAGCTTGTTACGATAGGCTTCTTTTAATTCTTCAGGATTGATATGGACATAATCCAATAAATCGGAGACATGCTCGCCTTCCTGTAAGTCGGAAAAATGGTAGCCGTCGGCGTCGAGTTCGATATTGATCGAATGCGTGTCGCCGAAGAGATTGTGCATGTCGCCGAGAATTTCCTGATAGGCCCCGACCATGAAAAATCCGATCAGATAAGGTTCGTTCAAGTCGATTTTATGCAGCGGCATCGTGTTTTCGATATTCGGTCCGTCGACATAATGATCGATGCGTCCGTCCGAATCGCAGGTCAAATCTTGCAGCACCGCGCGCCGGGAAGGGCACTCGTCGAGCCGGTGAATCGGCATGATAGGAAAAATCTGATCGATGCCCCAGATGTCCGGCAACGATTGAAACAGCGAAAAATTGCAAAATACCTTGTCGGCCAACTTTTCGTTTAGTTCCTGCAAGATCGCCGCTTCGCTGTGGTTGTTGGGATTCAGATGCGCCTTGATTTGCCGAAACAGTTGTACGTATTCGCTTTCGGCTTCGGCGAGTTCGACAAGTCCGTGTTTGCCTTGCACGAAGGCATTTCTCGCTTCGTTCAGATTAAATTGGGCGTCGTGATATTGTTCGGCGATGTTGTGCGATGAGAATGGCGAGTCGCATTTGTCGAGTTCGGTATCGAGCGATTCGATATCGGTGACGTTGCTGATCAAGACCGCATGATGCGCGGTCAGTGCGCGTCCCGATTCGGTGATGATGTGCGGGTGTAGCAGGCCGTGCTCGGCGCAGCTTTCGGCGAAGCTGCGCACGATGTTTTGCGCGTATTCGTCGACGCTGTAATTGATCGAGCAGTCGCGGCGCGAACGGCTGCCGTCGTAATCGACGCCGAGACCGCCGCCGGCATCGACGGTATCGATTTTGGCGCCGAGCTTGTGCAATTCGGCATAGAACTGTCCGGCTTCTTTTAGCGCGGTCTTAATGTCGTGAATGTTTGCGATCTGCGAACCCATGTGAAAATGCATTAATTTCAAGGTGTCCAGCAGACCTTTGTTGCCGAGCCGTTCGACCAATTGCAGCACTTCGCCGGCATGGAAACCGAACTTGGACTTCTCACCGCCGCTGTTTTGCCATTTGCCGGTACTAATGCTCGATAGCCGTACGCGCACGCCGAGCAGGGGCTTGATGCCAAGTTTTTGCGATTCATCGAGTATCAATTCCAGCTCGGAAGGCTTTTCGATCACGATGTAGACCGTAAGGCCCATGCGCAAACCGATCAGCGCGAGACGGATGTAAGCTCTGTCCTTATAGCCGTTGCAGACGATCAGGCCGGGCGATAAGGCCAGGATCGCCAGCAGTTCCGGTTTGCTGCCGGCTTCGAGACCGACCTGTTTGCCGGCCACGATGCCTTCGATCACTTTACGCTGCTGGTTGACCTTGATCGGGTAGACCGGCGTGTAAGTGCCTCGGTAATCGTTCGTAGCGCAGGCTTTGCCGAACGCGTCATGCAATTGTTTGACGCGATTTTTCAGGATGTCGGTAAAACGCACCAGCACCGGCAGCGACAGGTTTTTATCTTTCAAGGTCTGCGCGATTTCGTACAAGTCCAGTTCGGCGTTCTTGTCGGGATCCGGCTTGACCGAGACCCGGCCGGCCGCGTTGATCGAAAAAAAACCGTCGCCCCAGTTGGCGATGCCGTAAGTTTGCGCCGATTGTTCGATGGTCCAGGATGGTTCAGGCTTGAATTGCACTCGGGTTTTCCTTGGTTTGAAATGTAGGATGGGCTTAATTTTGTAAATATTCAGTTCCCCTCTTTGAAAAAGACGACATGGATGCAGGGCAGAAAAATGCTCCTGCATTTTCTGCATTCATGACATCCTTGTCACTCAGCAGTTGTCGAGGGGTTCGGGAAGATTATATAAATAAATCCCCCTCAATCCCCCTTTTTCAAAGGGGGAGGACAAGCTCCGACTCGTTCTAAGGATATGGCCGGTAATGACTTCCTCAAGTACGCGGATGAATTTCCGGTGTAGTTTAGGTGCGAATAAATTCGCCCCTACAAGAGACTTTCGCAAATCGGGAAGTAAATTTTGGCGAAATCCTAAATACAGGCGATTGAACAATTATAGCAATTCCCAGTTTGAGCAGTTTCGCCGATTTTAGGGTGTGGGGTATGCCTGTCGAGGAACGCCGTAAACCCATCCATGGGGGCTTGGCGGCAGCTCGAACGCCAAGGATGGCGTGAATGCAGGTTTTGCAGGAGCAAAAATCTGCAAGCGCCAAGGATGGCGTGAATGCAGGTTTTGCAGGAGCAAAAATCTGCCCTGCTGCCGACATCCTCGCCAAGCATACCCCACACCCTTTTTGATCTCCAAATTGGGAATTGCTGGAACAATTAGTAATTTTTCAATACGGCAGAGATTTCTAATATAATGGCCCCATTTTAAACCTTTCCAACAGGATTACCCAACAATGAACCCAACTGAATGGTTTACCGAACAAGCTCCCGGCGCTGGCTCGGCTTTCTCGCTGAAAATCAAACGTAAATTGCATGAAGAGCAGTCCGATTTTCAATTCCTCGAGATCTATGAAACCGAGGATTTCGGTAATCTGATGGTGATCGACGGCTGTACGATGGTCTCGACCCGCGATAACTTTTTCTATCACGAAATGATGAGCCACCCGGTGTTGTTTACGCACCCGAATCCGAAACGGGTTTGGATCATCGGCGGCGGCGACTGCGGTACGTTGAAAGAAGTCTTGAAGCATCCGGGCGTCGAACAGGTCGTGCAGATCGATATCGACGAACGCGTGACGCGTTTAGCCGAAATTTATTTTCCTGAATTGTGCGAGTCGAACGGCGATCCCCGCGCCGAGCTGAAATTTATCGACGGCATAAAATGGGTCAAAGATGCCGCGCCCGGTTCGGTCGACATCATCATCGTCGACAGCACCGATCCGGTAGGACCGGCCGAAGGCTTGTTCGGCGAAGCGTTTTACCGCGATTGTTTGAATTGCCTGTCCGAAAACGGCATGGTCATACAACAATCCGAGTCTGCCCTTTATCATTTAAATCTGATGCAAGCGATGCGAGGTGCCATGAGCGCAGCCGGTTTCGAGCATTTGCAAACGCTGTTTTTCCCGCAATGCATTTACCCGTCCGGCTGGTGGAGCGCGACAATCGCCGGCAAGAAAACATTGGACGGTTTCAGGCAGGAGGATTCGGCGAATAAACCGTTTGCGACCGAATATTACAATGTCGATATCCACCGCGCGGCATTGGCGCAGCCGGAGTTCGTTAAACGGGCGTTCGGCGGTTGATGCATGGCAAGGCGGGCAATGCAGTTGTCCGTCTTCAATATTAACAATGAATACGAACAAAAATCGCGGTGCCGGTTGCCTAACTTATTCCCTTTCGTTATGTGTCTTGCGTCTCATAACTAATGTGCATATTATATGCGCATTAGTTATCGATGAGATATGCGCATGCCCCAGGTCTTTGACACTCACGCCCCAAAAAAACCAACAAACGTCAGTATCAACAGTGATTTACTTGTTAAAGCGAAAGAACTAAAGATCAATTTGTCGGCAACCTTGGAAACAGCTTTAACCGAATTAGTAAACGCTCGGCAACGAGAACTTTGGCTGTGTGAAAACAAGATTGCCATCGAAGCATACAATCAATTGGTAGAGGATCATGGAAACTTTAGCGACGATTTGAGGAGTTTTTAGTGGCTCAGTTCAGGGCTTACGAGAATTCAAACAAAGCAACTATGAAAGCCTACCCTTACCTTTTGGATATCCAATCCAACTTACTTGACGAGTTACGGACCACAGTCGTCATTCCGCTTTGCCCTACTAACCTTGCAGGTAAAGCTGCAATTACAAAGCTATGTCCAATCTTAAAAATTGATGACAGATCTTTTATTGTGCTCACCCAGCAAATTGCCGGCATAGATCGAAAATATCTTGGTAAAGAAATTTGCGACCTTTCGCAGTATCGCTCTGAAATTATTGCCGCATTGGACTTCATCATTTCCGGCATTTAACGGCATAAAAGCCCAGGCGGTAGCCGGCACTAAATACTTTGCTGGAACAATGCGCGCCGGATTTGATTTGATCGGTGGTTCAAAAAAGCTATGTATCTTAAAAAGAGCAGTTGAGAGTCTCAAACTACCGTTCGCCCTGAGCCCGTCGAAGGGTCAACGGTAGTTTGAGGCTTCACCACGACGGTGAAAGTGTTGTATACCCTTCATGCTTCGACTTAGCTCTCAAGAAACAGCTAATTTAGTTATTCTTAATCAATAGGTTACAGGATAAATAAAATCATTAAATAGGCCTTCAAACAGCTTGAGGCACGAGGTCAAATCCGAGTGTTTTCGCCTTTAGTTGAAGATACTTAAGGGTACGGTCATGGAATTTCGCTTCATATTCAGCTTGTGATTGCTGAACATACTCGGTGCCCTTCGTTAACATGGCATAGATTAATCGGGCTAATTTATGCGCTGTGGCGGTGATAGCTTTTCCTTTACCCAAGCGAGCCGCCGTTTTTCGGTAATAGGCGCCTAATCCGCATTGGCTGCGATGCAATCCTTGCGCCGCTAACTTAAGCGCACGCGCCACCCGGTTAGGTATCCGTTTGCTAGCGACTGAAAGACGTTTGCCGCCTGAGATTCGGGTCCCTGGGCATAATCCCAGCCAGGAACAAAAATGCTTGGCCGTTTTAAACTTGGATAGGTCCGTACCTAACTCCACCAAAACTTTAAGTGCCGTGCAAACATCAATACCACCAATCTGGGTTAAATCAACGCCTGCCCATTCCCTCAAAGCCTCCTGCACATCAAAGCCGGGCGCATTCTTGCCGCCTCGCTTGGTTTTGCCTTTGGCCGTTTGCACGTCTTGACGACGTAATGGAGCAATGAGGGTCTCCAACTTCGCGTCTGCCTCAGCGATTAAGGCTCGATAGGTGTCATAAAGCGATAAGGCTTGCGACAAGCAAAATAAATGCTCTGCTTTCCATGTTCCTTCCAAGCTCTTGGCTATTTCAACTTCACTTGCCTTGATGCGGTAATTTCGATGTTTGGCCAGTTCGATAGGATTTCGCTCCCCGGCGACAATGGCTCGTATGATGTTCAGTCCAGTTTGTCCAGTGATATCCGTGATGACATTGGTTAATTGCAGGTTCATCTGTGTCAGCGCTTTTTGCATGCGTTGTACGCAACGCGCTTGGTCTTGCAGCAACGTGTCGCGCTGGCGCGAGACGGCACGTAACGCGCAAACATCCGCAGGCGGGCGAAATGCCGAACTGAGCAAACCAAAACTCATCAATTGCTGGAGCCACTGACAATCCAGGACATCGGATTTACGGCCCGAGACATTTTTAACGCTACGCGCATTGACCAACATCACCTGAATGCCATGTGCTTCCAAAACCTCGAACACCGGAATCCAATAGACGCCTGTTGATTCAAGCGCGGCTATCGTAATGCCGCAGTCCAGCAACCACAAGGCTAGCGCATTGAGATCTTCGGTATAACAACCAAATTCCCGCACCGACTCTGTCGCGCGATCCGCCGGAACCGCCACAAAGTGGCTGCGGCTACCAATATCAATACCGGCCGCATTGGGATACTGAATATTCAATACTTTGCTGACGCGCATAGCCATGGGCATAAACTCCTGATGAAAGTTCATAAATAGCCTTGCCAGCTGGGGACATCGTCTTGCTCATTCTCTCAAGCGGGATGCAAAAGCTCACCAAAGTCGCCGACGTCACCAAACCACACTCAGACAACGGGCAATTAGCACCAGTGCTTATTCGGTCTTTGCTGGTAAGGTCCATATATAATACACTTTCAACGGTAGCCTTCCCCTGTTTCTTGCTAACGCCATGCGACCGAAGGGCGCTTACTTTGCTCAGCACGAACGGTCTACAACACATGTCAACTGCTCTTTTTAGGATGTATGCGGTAATAGTCGAAAACACCCGTCACTGTCGGAAGCACTTATAAATCCAAAGAGAATAGTAGGATACGCTACGCGTACCTAATGTCGGCACAAGGCAACACATGAGGGCAAGTTAAACTACGGCTGATACTGTCGTGGTACGCACAGCGTACCCTACAGCCTTCTTAACGTGAAGATGCTCAAAAAAAAGGCCGGTTGCCCGGCCTTTTTCTCATTTATTTCAACAATCCCTGCAGCAGTTCGTTCAATTTATGTACGAACGCCGACGGGTCGTCCAGTTGTCCGCCTTCGCTTAGGATCGCCTGGTCGAACAAGATGTTTGTCAGGTCTGCAAAACGTTGGTCGTCTTGTTCCTCTTTCAGGCGAGTGACCAGCGCGTGAGTCGGATTCAGCTCGAAGATCGGTTTGCTGCCCGGCATTTTTTGGCCGGCTTCTTTCATGATCCGCTCCATGTTCAGGCTCATGCCGTAAACATCGCTGACCAGGCATGAAGGGGAGTCGGTCAGGCGGTGCGACAGACGTACTTCGCTGACTTTTTCTTTCAGCACTTCCTTGATTTGATTGACGACCGATTCGAAGTCTTTGTTGACTTCTTCCTGCTGTTTTTTCTCTTCTTCGTCTTCCAGTTTGCCCAGGTCCAGATCGCCTTTCGCGACCGATTGCATATGCTTGCCGTCGAATTCGGTTAGGCTCGAGACCAACCATTCGTCGATACGGTCGGACAGCAGCAGGACTTCGATGCCTTTCTTGCGGAAGATTTCCAGGTGCGGGCTGTTTTTCGCGGCCGCGAAGCTGTCTGCCGTGATGAAATAGATTTTTTCTTGGCCTTCTTTCATGCGGCCGACATAGTCTTCGAGCGAGACGTCCTGTTTTTCGCTGTCGGTGTGGGTTGAAGAAAAACGCAGCAACTTTGCGATGCGGTCTTTGTTACTAAAGTCTTCGATAATGCCTTCTTTAATGACATTGCCGAAATTGGACCAGAAGGTTTCGTATTTTTCGGCTTCGTTTTTAGCCAGGCCTTCGATCAGTCCCAACACTTTTTTGACCGCGCCGGATTTGATTGTGCTGATTTGCTTGCTTTGCTGCAAGATTTCTCGCGAAACGTTCAGCGGCAGCGAATTCGCGTCGATCACGCCACGGATGAAGCGTAGGTAACGCGGCATCAATTGTTCGGCGTCATCGGTGATGAAGACTTTTTTGATATACAGTTTCACGCCATGTTTGGCGTCGCGGTCCCATAAATCGAAAGGCGCACGCGATGGAATATAGAGCAAGAGCGTATATTCGTTCGTACCTTCGACTTTGCTGTGGATATGAGTCAGAGGATCTTGAAAGTCGTGTCCGACATGCTTGTAAAATTCGTTGTAGTCTTCGTCGGAAATATCCTGGCGGGCTTTGGTCCATAAGGCCGACGCGCTGTTGACCGTTTCTTCCTCGATTCTGGCCGGCGCGGTTTCGTTGCCTTCATCGTCGGTTTCGGCCGGAATTTCCTTGTTCATTACGATCGGTAATGAGATGTGGTCGGAATATTTGCGGACGATAGAACGCAGGCGCCAGTCGTCGAGAAACTCGTCCTCGCTTTCTTTCAGATGCAGAACGATTTCTGTGCCGCGTTGCGGTTTGTCGATCGATTCCAGCGTGTATTCGCCTTCTCCGGAGGATTCCCAAAGTACGCCCTCTTCATGAGACGCACCGGCCTTGCGGGTTTTCAACGTGACTTTGTCGGCGACGATGAACGAGGAATAGAAGCCGACGCCGAATTGGCCGATCAGCTCGCTGTCTTTTGCCTGGTCGCCGGTCAGCGCTTCGAAGAATTGTTTGGTACCGGATTTGGCGATTGTACCTATATGTTCTTGAACTTCTTGACGGCTCATGCCGATGCCGTTGTCAATGACGGTGATTGTGCGTTTATCCTTGTCGAATTCGAGCCGAATTTTCAATTCGCTGTCGCCTTCGTAGAGTCCGTCGTTGGATAAGGCTTCAAAACGCAGTTTGTCGGCGGCGTCGGAGGCGTTGGAGATGAGTTCGCGTAAAAATATTTCCTTGTTGCTGTACAAGGAATGAATCATCAGGTGTAGCAAGTGTTTGACTTCGGTTTCAAAGCCTAAGGTTTCTTTTTTTGCTTCAACGGTCATGCTTGAGTGTCCTCTTATCGATTCAAAAGAAATTTGCATTCGATGTGGGGGCGCTTTGATTATTTTCAAGTCATGAGCTAGACACTTTAGAAACTATGGTTAAAATTGCTTTCATGAATCTAAATCTAAAGTCCAAAAAATTTCTGATCGTCGAAGATCTGGCCAATATGCGTAAAGCGATACGCGAATTGCTGTATACGCTCGATGTGCAGCATATCGTCGAAGCTGCCAATGGTCTAAATGCGATTGCTGCGATGAAAAGGGAGCGTTTCGATGTCGTGTTGTGCGATTACAATTTAGGCGAGGGGAAGAACGGACAGCAAGTATTAGAAGAAGCCAGGTTTCGTAAATTGTTACCTTACAGCTCCACCTTTATTATGGTAACGGCGGAACAAAATCAAAGTATGGTCTTGGGGGCTATGGAAAGTAAGCCTGACGAGTATTTGACTAAGCCTTTTAACGGTCAACAATTACTGATGCGGCTGGAAAGAAATCAAACTAAAAAAGAGTTTTTCGCCGATATAGAACAGGCAATCGAGGCCGATAATTATAGTCTGGCGATCCAGTATTGCGATAGCAAGCTCCAAGAAGGCAACCGGAAAATGCATTTGCATTTGCAGAAAATTCGTGCCGAATTGGCTGTTAATACCGGCGATTTTAAAAAAGCGGAAAGTATTTACCGCGAAGTGTTGGCCGCGCGAGAGCTTAATTGGGCGCGTCTGGGGTTGGGAATTATCGCTTATTTGCAAGGCGACTACGAATCGGCCGTTGAAGTTTTTCAAAACTTAATCGACAGTCAGCCGATGATGTTGGAGGCTTATGACTGGTTAGCCAAAGCTCATGAAGCGAGCGGCGATTATCTAACCGCGCAAGCCGCGTTAGATAAGGCTACCAAGATTTCACCGCAGGCTATTTTGCGGCATAAGAAATTAGCGGCTTTAGCCGATAAAACGGGGCATTTGGAAATCGCCGAAAAGGCTTATTTATCGGCGGTCAATTTAGGCAAAAACTCCGTTCACAAGTCATCCGGGGATTTTTCCGGGTTGGCCAAAGTTTATTCGAAGACCAATAATAGCGCTGCAGCGCTGAATACGCTGAAAGACATGCGCAAACAGTATATCAATGATCCGGAGGCAGAACTTCGAGCGGCGGCATTGGAGACCGAAGTCTACCAGCAAATCGGCGATGAAGAAATGTCGGAGCAGGCTTATCGGACAGCACAGGCGTTGTGCGAAAAGTTGGGCGATAAAATTCCGAATGATTTGCGCATGGATGTCGTTAAGGCGCATTATTTAAAAGGAAATAATGAATCGGCGAACGCGATACTGGATCAATTGATCAAGAATAATATCGATGACGAACATTTTATCGGCAACGTCAAGACTATGTTGGGTAGTATCGTTAGCGAGCATCATGCGGATGCATTGATTGCACCGATCAAGCAGGCCCTGATCGAAATCAATAACAAAGGAGTGGATTTGTTCAAGCGAGGGAAGCTATTGGAAGCGATGCGGGTTTTTGAAGAAGCGGCCGAGATTATGCCCGAAAACAAAACGATCATGATCAATATGATCAAGATTTTGATTTATGATTTGAAAAAGTCGGGATTTAATCAACACAAATTTGCAAGGGCTCAGGACTTGATCAAAAAAGCCGCTAAATATGGCGTTAATCCGGATAAAATCGGGAATATGTTGATGCAATTGGAAAAAATGTCTGCCGTGAACGAATCCAAGGTCTAATGTCTATATCCCCTATCAATAATTTTTCGACGATTTTGGCAGCATCGATTCATGACATCAAAAATTCCTTGTCGACTGCCCGCGAATTAATTGCACAATTAGCTAAGCTTGACGGTGTTGCAGAGACTCCCGAATTTCGACAGTTGGAGTTTGAAGCAAGCCGCATGAATAGCAGTCTGATGCAATTGTTGGTATTGTACAAAATCGATTCGTCGCTGTTTTGTCCGGTGATCGATGAGTACCAAGTCAAAGATATTCTCGACGATGTGGTGGCTCAACAGAGGGGCGTGCTGGCTTTGGGCGGGATAGGCTTGATCGTCGAATGTGCCGACGACCTGTATTGTTATTGCGATAGCGGATTAATTAATACCGTACTGATTTCGATCATTAATAACGCCCAGCGTTATTGCCGCAAAACCATTGTGTTATCGGCTTATCAATCCGGCGATTCGGTTTGTTTCCAGGTCGAGGACGACGGCGAGGGATATCCTGCTGAATTAATTGCGGATTTGTCGTATCCGGTTGCTAACGGGCCAGGTAATACCGGTCTTGGATTGTTCTTTGCGGAAACGATTGCCGAGTTGCATCGCAAGGGAACGAAAAGCGGTATCGTGCGAATCGATAACAATAGTTGTTATGAGGGGGCTCGGTTCAGATTGTTTCTGCCATAACTTCGGCGCCTCCGATCAGTAGGCATATTTGTGTCAGAGTATCCCATGCGCTGCCTTTAGAAGCCCCTTTGATTCGCCGGTCCGCTTCTGTGCTCATCAGCAGGGCTTTATTCAATTGCGTTAGTTTAAGGCGTTGTTCGGCGCCGAGAACCAGTCCTTTTCGATTTTCCCATACGTGAGCGTTTCTGAGTGCCTGATCTTTGGAAAAGCCTTGATATCGGGCGGCTTTGATCGAAATCAGTAAACGGATATCCCGGGTCAATGCCCACAACACAAGGGGTTCCGCAGTGCCTTCCGACTTCAAACCTTGCAACATTTTTAGTATGCGTCCGGTTTTTCCTGCCAGCATCGCATCGCAAAGATTAAAAACATCGTAACGCGAACTATCCGCGACGGCCGATTCGATATCGTGTCGGCTAAGTTGTTTTGGACCGTGCAGCACAAAAAGCTTTTCGATTTCTTGTGCGGCAGCCAGTAAATTGCCTTCAACCCGGCCGGCTAATAAGCGCAACCCCTCTTGGTCGCCGGATAATCCTTTATTCGCCATTCTATTTTGCAGCCAGTTGATGAGGTCTTGCCCTGAAGGAGGCCATATTTGGATGATGACGCCGACCTTATCCAATGCTTGAGCCCATTTGGATTTTAACGAAGCGCTGTCGAGCTTGCCGGATGTGATGAGCAGTAATGTGTCTTCGGGCAGGCGTGCGCAATATTCGGTAAATGCTTTTGCGCCTTCCGCACCGGGTTTGCCGGAGGGTAGCCGTAAATCGATAATTTTTTTATCGGCAAAAATACTGAATGAATCGGCGGATTCTCCCAGCGAAGCCCATTCAAAATGAGCGTCGACGGTCAGCACCTCTCTGTTTTCGAATCCGGCTTTTTTCGCGGCGCGCCTAACCGCATCGGCGGCTTCGCCCAGTTGCAACGGTTCGTCGCCTGCAATCAAATAGACCGGCGCCAAATTTTTATTCAGCGCCGCTTCGAGTTGTTCCGCTTTTAAACGCAAGGCTTAATATTTGTGAAGTTGGGTTCGTGCGAGGTCGAGAATTGACCGTACAGCTTGTTTATACATTTCGTTAATAATTATTTGTTCCTCGTTGGCTTGAGCAATGACCGCTTCCTGGTCGTTGTAATATTCCCGGATAATTTCGACCGACTGATTGCGAGCCAAAACGGCTCCTTGATTATCCAAAAGTTCGTATTCCAATTTGTAATTTAATTCGAACTCGTTTGCTTTGCCGATGGAGCTTAGCGACAAAACTCGCCTATCCAGTCGTTCATTCAACGTATTAATTACCAACTCGGCTTGTCCGACCGAATCGACGATGCGCACGGGAGACGATCTCAATGTTCGGGTAAAATGATCGCGCAGATTACCCGAAACTCCCTGCAGATAAACCTTGTTGATATTGTCGGGGAGGTCTACGGTTCCTTGTAGTCGGTATCCGCAGGCGCTTAACGCCAATGTCATTAAAATCAGCGGGGCTACTTTAAATCTCATGCGCGACCTCGTTTCATACAACTATATTGATCAATTTATTAGGTACGACGATGACTTTTTTGACCGGTTTGTCTTCGATAAAGCGCTTGACGTTTTCGTCGTCGAGAGCAAAGGCTTCGATTTGTTCTTTTGAAGCGCCGGCAGCCACTGAAATCTTGCCGCGAAGCTTGCCGTTGACTTGCACGACGATTTCGAGCGTGTCGAGCCGCATCGCTCTCGAATCGGCTTTGGGCCATGCGCTATCCAAAAGACTGTCGCTTTGATCCAAATGTTCCCAAAGCCGTTGGCAGATATGCGGAACCATCGGCGACAACATTAAGACGATCGCCGTCAATGCTTCCCGGCGAATGGCTTTGGCGTTACCGGAATCGCTATCGAATTTCGATACGGAATTCAAAAGCTCCATGTTCGCCGCGATCGCAGTGTTGAAAGTATGGCGTCTGGCCATGTCGTCGGTGACTTTTTCGATGGTTTGATGCAGTTGCCGGCGAAGATTTTTTTCATCGTCGGTCAATGCATTGCTGTCGATTTCGGGAGCCGGTAGATCGTTTTGAATGTGCTGATGGATCTGCTTCCAAAGCCGGCGTAGAAAGCGGAACGCGCCTTCGACGCCGCTGTCGGACCATTCGAGCGATTGTTCGGGCGGCGATGCGAACATGATGAACAAGCGCACCGTGTCGGCGCCGTATTGATCGATCAAGGCCTGCGGGTCGACCGTGTTGCCTTTCGATTTCGACATTTTGCTGCCGTCTTTGAGTACCATGCCTTGCGTTAGCAAGTTTTTGAACGGTTCGTCGGGTACCGGCAAGCCTTCGTCGCGCATCAATTTAGTGAAAAAACGGGCGTACAGAAGATGCAGGATCGCGTGTTCGATGCCGCCGATGTATTGATCGACCGGTAACCAGTATTTCGCGGCTTCGTCGACCATCGAGTTCGCCTTGGGGCTCGCAAAACGCGCGAAATACCATGACGATTCCATGAATGTGTCGAAGGTGTCGGTTTCGCGCCGTGCCGGTTTGCCGCATTTCGGGCAGTCGACATGCGAAAAGGTCGGGTGCGCGACCAACGGCGATTGAGAACCGTCGAGCACGACGTCGCGCGGTAATGTGACCGGTAATTGATCTTCCGGCACCGGTACCGTGCCGCAGTCGTCGCAATAGATAATCGGAACCGGCGCGCCCCAATAGCGTTGCCTCGAAACGCCCCAGTCGCGCAGTCGGAAGTTGGTTTTGCGAGTACCGCGATTTTCTTTTTCGAGCTTTTCGGCGATTGCGGTGAAGGCTTGTTCGGAGGTCAGTCCGTCGAATTCGCCGGAGTTGCGCAAGATGCCTTTGTTGGTAAAAGCTTTCTCGGTGCAGCTGTCGTCGGAATCGTCGAGCGAATGAATGACCTGCTTGATCGCAATGCCGTATTTATGCGCGAATTCGAAATCGCGCTGGTCGTGCGCGGGCACCGCCATGACTGCGCCGGTTCCGTAACCCATCAAGACGAAATTCGCGATCCAAACCGGAACTTGCTCACCGCTAATCGGATGCACGGCCTTGATTCCGGAATCGATGCCTTTTTTCTCCATCGTTTCCATTGCAGCTTCCGAAGTTTCCATGATCTTGCACTCTTCGACGAAGCGGGCGATTTCGGCATTGTTTTCGGCGGCTTTCAGTGCCAAGGGATGTTCGGCGGCAACGGCCAAGTATGTCACGCCCATTAAAGTGTCGGGGCGGGTCGTATAGATTCTGAGCGGTTCGCTGGCGCCGGGTACCGGAAAGTCCATCTCGACGCCTTCGGAGCGGCCGATCCAGTTGGCTTGCATCGTTCTGACCTGTTCCGGCCAGCCGTCCAGACTTTCTAGGGCCTCTAACAATTCATCGGCATAGGCGGTGATTTTTAGGAACCACTGCGAAATTTCTTTGCGTTCGACCGGTGTGTCGCAGCGCCAGCAGCCGCCGTCGATAACTTGTTCGTTGGCGAGGACCGTCAAGTCGTTCGGACACCAATTGACCGGTGCGGTTTTTTTATAAACCAGGCCTTTTTCGAAGAGTTTCAGGAAGAACCATTGCTCCCAGCGGTAATAATCGGGGTCGCAAGTTGCCAGTTCGCGGTTCCAGTCGTAACCGAAACCGAGACGTTTAAGTTGATCGCGCATGTAACCGATGTTTTCGTAGGTCCAATCGGCCGGATGAACGCCGTGCTGCATCGCGGCATTTTCGGCCGGCAAACCGAACGCGTCCCAACCCATTGGTTGCAGCACGTTCTTGCCTTGCATACGCTGAAATCGACTGATCACATCGCCTATCGTATAATTCCGAACATGGCCCATATGCAGCTTGCCGCTGGGGTAGGGGAACATCGATAGGCAGTAATATTTTTCGCGATTCGAATCTTCATGGGCCGCGAAGGCGTTGTTGTCTTCCCAGGATTGTTGAATCGCTTGCTCGATTTCTAACGGCTTGTAACTTTCTTCCATCCTTCTCATCTTTTCCGGTCAAAAAATATTAGAATACAGTACACTTGTTTAAATCTAAAGCCTCATTTTAAGGAGTTCATCGTATGAGTGACAATAAATTAATTAAAGCCTATAACAATTTGATGGAACACCTTTATGAGGTGATGGACGACGGTATACATTCTTTGGCTCATGCACTCGACCAAGCCAAGGAAAAAACCAGCGAATTCGGCGGTTTGACACAGGAAGAAATTAATAAAGTATCCGACTACGTCAAGCGCGATGTCGTGCATGCTGCGCATTCGCGCAATGAAAGCGAAGCTGAAGATTTGTCCGAATGGCTGAAATTCGATATCGATTTGCTCGAAAATTTCGCGCTGGAGGAATTTATGAGTTTGGCCGATAAAACTAGCGTCGAATTAGCCAAACTCAGGGCGATTGCCGAAGTTAATACGTATCATAGTGGTGAAGTCGCCAGTCCCGGCACCTTTGTTTGCGATCAATGCAATAAGGAAATTTCGTTTAAAACGATCAGCGAGATTCCAAAATGCCCGGCCTGCGGAGCCGATACCTTCGTTCGGTGTTGATATTATCCTGTCAAACCTTATAATGCCGACTTTAACTATCTGATTTTATGGAGCATAGCATGCGCAGGGTCATTTTCAACCAGAAGGGCGGAGTCGGCAAGTCCACAATTTCTTGCAATTTGGCTGCGATCAGTGCGGTCGAAGGCAAAAAAACGCTGGTCGTTGACTTGGATATGCAAGGCAATGCGACTCAGTATCTACTGGGTGGAAAAGTCGCTAATTCCGATAAGACCATCGCGAAGTTTTTCAAGGATTGTTTAGGCCTCGGTCTGTTCGGCAGTAATAATCCGGGGCTTGAGGACGTGATTCATGAAACGCCTTTTCCGAATCTTTTTGTGATCCCTTCTCATCCTGAGCTTGAGCCTTTACAAGCCAGGCTGGAATCCCGATACAAGATTTTTAAATTGAAAGAAGCTTTGGAAAAGTTGGAAGGATTTGATGCGGTTTACATGGATACCCCGCCGATCTTGAATTTTTATAGCCAATCGGCATTGATTGCCGCGCATAAGTGCCTGATACCGTTCGATTGCGATGCATTTTCGCGTGAGGCCTTATATACGCTGATGCATGCTTTGACCGAAGTCAAGGCCGATCATAACCAAGAATTGGAAATCGAAGGCATCGTCGTTAATCAATACCAAAAACAAGCCAATCTGCCAAGGCAATTGGTCGAGGATCTGATTACGGAAGGTCACCCGGTGCTTGATGCTAAAATTTCTCCGTCGGTAAAAATTAGGGAATCGCACAGCGAATCGAAACCGCTGGTCTATTATGCGCCGTATCATAAACTGACCGATGAGTTTCGAGCGCTACATATCGAAATTACCGGTAAAGTTTGATCTTATCGTTCTTCGTGGATGCCCCGATATTCAGCTTTTATACCCTCTGTAATTGTTAAATATGAATTGTAGTAGGGTACGCTGCGCCTTCCTCTATGCCTTTAAGTACCGACTCCTTACCCAGGTTTAGCCATATAGGTTGTGAGTTAACATTGATATGTGGCGCCATGGTAAGCACCGCGTACCCTACGAAGTTTAGCTAATGCAGCCTTGATATTATTTTTGCCTCCTACCGTTCCGGGCGTTTAATATCTTTAAGATTTATCAGACATTAGCGTTCCCGAATTTTCTATAAGCTCTGTTCAGAAAGTTCATCGATACTTGTGTATAACGGCGAGCGTTCTGCGTGAAACCCATGTAGAGACACTTTCTATTGGAGAGGCGTAATCAAGATCAAGCGGCGATTGCCGCATTCAGTATTCCCTTTTGGTAATATTGGATCACATCGATATTATAGGTGTCGGGGCGTTCAATCTTTCGTATGCTATAAGCATGACCGCTAGCATCCAAGTCCAACTTCGAGAGATCGATCAAGCGTTCTTGACGTGCTTGTTTATTTTCATCTAATAACAAGATGATTTTCGGGCGGATCTTGGCTTTCGGGTTTACCTCGACGACTATCCCGACTTCTCCGGTGTTCAATTCGACAATACTTCCAGGCGGGTAAATACCCAGGCATTCGATGAATTTAATCGTCAGCGAGGAGTCGAGATGCGAACCGGAATTTTTGGTTAATATACTGATGGCTTCGAGATGCGCACGCCCGTTTTGATAAATTCTATCGCTGGTGATTGCATCGTACATATCGGCAATAGCAACGATGCGTGCATAAGGCGTGATGTGTTCTGCTTTTAATTGACGCGGATAGCCGGTACCGTCCAGCTTTTCATGATGCGTGTGAGCAACGTCGATGGCGCCGCCATACATGCCGGGCGAGGCCATCAGTAATTTCCAGCCCAGCGTCGTATGACTTTGCATGATTTTCAGTTCCTCGGGCGTAAATTTTCCGGGTTTATTTAAAATTTCCAGCGGTATTTTCATTTTGCCCATGTCGTGCATCATTCCGCATAAGCCGACATGGTGCAATTCGGCTATCGGTAGATTGATATGTCTGCCTAACGCGATTGAGTAAATACAAACATTCATGCTGTGCTGAGCGGTATATTCGTCGCGTTCTTTCAGTTGCGTCATCCACATTAATGCATCGGGAGCATTGATAATGCTTTCGACGCATTCGGCAACGGCTTTTTTAGCGAGCTCGACATTGATGGTCTTGCCGAGGCGAACTTCCTCCATGAAGCTTTTGACTAAATTGCTCGTTTTATGATGAACATATTCGGCATTCTTGATTTCCTTCGCGAATGTCGAGTGTTTTTCGGGCGGCGTGTGTTTTTCCAGAAAGTCTTTAGAGTAGGCGGTGCTTTTGGCATAGATTTGCGGGGCTTTCGATTGCTTCGTGACATCGATATAGACATATTCGCATTGTTGCTGGACGGCTTCGATGTCGTTTTCGTTTTTCAGCTCGAAGCCTTGAAACAAAAAATTCGTTTCCAGCCAAGGGCGATCGAGTTTCGAGACATACATGCCGACGCGCAAGTCCTTGACATCTATCTTAAATAAGTCGATTGACGAGGCGAATTCGTTGCGGCTCCAGTCAGTCATCATAGCTTCCTCTTTCGTATTGATCCCGCTGGCGATTTTGAGTGCGGCGGTTGTAATTTATTTGAATCGACATGTTTACTATTATACCTTTCGCACTTTAAATTTCGGCAGTGCCTAAGGAGGCACCGGGGTGCTAGGTCGATTTTTGCTCCTGCAAAATCGACATTCACGCCATCCATGGCGCTCGCAAAGGCTTTGCCAGCATGGAGCTGGCATAGAGCCTACATGGACGTATTCACGGCGTCCTTTGACGGGCCCCCCGGTGTCGAATTTTGATCTCCGATAGATATAACAGAGCAATGAGTATCGAGATCGCCGGAGTATCTCCGGTTTTGGCATAGGGCGTCAGCCCGCCCATTGGCTCTATTATGCCGCTGATCGCCGCCGTTTCGAAAGGTATTGCTTGTTTAACGATGCCGCCCATAGGCGAAACAATGGCTGTTACGCCGGTATTGGTAGCCCTCAATAGATAACGGCCCGTTTCGAGCGCGCGCATTCTGGCGATTTGCAAGTGTTGAAAAGGCTCTATCGATTGTCCGAACCAGGCATCGTTGGTAACGTTCACTAAAAAAGCGGCATTCGGCAATTTCTTTCGTGCTTCGCTGCTAATGGCATCCTCATAGCAGATCGAAGCCGCAAACGGATATCCTGCCGCGATTGGCAACGTTTGATTGTCTCCCCCGGGAGTAAAGTGTCCGAGACGCATGTTTAAGAAAGCGAGAATTTTTCCGGACAAGGGTTGCAAGGGCAAATATTCGCCGAAAGGCAGTAAATGGTTTTTATGATAAATACTTCGTTGTTTACCGAGCACTAATACCGAGTTGTATTTTACGTGCGGTTGATCGCCTTTCATAGGGAGGCTGACGATGATGTCACTGTCGTGTTCGACGGCTTCGCGCTCTAGCGGTTCGATAAAACTTTCTTTGACTTCGGAATAATAAGCCGGAATCGATGTTTCCGGCCAGACGATAATGTCGGAGTCCCAGTGTTTTTCTGTTAAGTCGCGGTATTTCCGTAACGTTGCATTGCGGTTTTCCGGCGCCCATTTTTGTTCCTGCGGAATATTGCCCTGCAATAAGCTGACGCGAATGCTCTCTCCGATTGAATGAGTCCATGCGATGTTTTTGCATAGGGCGCCGCTCGCGAAAAGCACGGTAATTAGGGTTAGATTCGTCACGATGCGCCGTTTGCCGTGACGGCATTGCAGCGCGAGGCCAGCGCTCAGAGCCATCAAAAAACCGGTGCCGTACACACCGATGATAGGAATATAGCCGGAAAAAGGGGTCGCGAGTTGCGAGTAGGCAATTTGCAGCCACGGAAAGCCGTTAAGAAACCAATTGCCTCGGATATATTCCACTAAAATCCAGATGCCGGGCGGAATCAAGCTATTGATAGCGTGGTCTGAACGACGAACGATCGCGCTCGTCAAGTATCCGGTCAGTGCCGGGAAGAGGGACCAGACCGATACAAATAACAGCGTGATCAATACGGAACTCAACAAATCGGCTCCGCCATAGACTCGAACGCTGACGAATACCCATGAAACGCCGAAGCCGAATAAGCCCAAGCCAAACAAGAATCCCCGGAAGGCGGCACGGGCGGGAGTTAATTCCTCCCAAGACGCAAATATAAAAGCCAAGGCGACGAAGGCCAGATAGGCATGATCGAAAGGCGCGAAAGCCAGCGCCATTGCAATACCGGCGGCCGGCGCGAGTAAGTCGCCGTAAAACCCTTTGAAAAAAGCGCTTAAATTGTGATTGAAAACGGTTTCCGGCATGTTCATTCTTTACAATAAGGATTTGGTCGTAAATAACTTTTCTATTTTATGGAGGGTTCGGTAACTCGATTGGCAGGTGTCGGCGGCAGGGCAGATTTTTGCTCCTGCAAAATCTGCATTCATGCCATCCTTGGCAATCAGTCGCCGCCGTCAAGTCTACTCGGACGTATTCACGGCGTCCTGCCAAGCGAGTTACCGAACTCTCAACAAAGCTCAGAGTTCCAGGACGTTATTTGTTACGAAATCCTAACTATTGAATATAAAACGCATTTGTCGTATGTCCATCCATCGGAGAAAATCCAGACGATGAATTTAAGTCGCCGTGAGTTTTTACAAGCGCTTACGATAACGCTGTTATCCTCGAATTGTTCGACACAAAGGCGTTTCGGCGATTTCGATATCGAAGGCCTATATTCGGCACAGTCCTTCGGCAATGTCAGATTGCTGCATTTTACCGATTGCCATGCGCAATTGCTTCCTGTTTATTATCGGGAGCCTTCGAATATTCTCACCGCCGGCGAAAGGCATGGGCACGCGGTTCCTTTAAGCGGGCAGGCATTAGTCGATTATTACAGGATAAAATCCGGCAGCCCTGAAGCTTATGCCTTCACGCATTTACACTTTATCGAATTGGCCGAAATTTACGGAAAAATGGGCGGTTTCGCGCACTTGGCGACATTGATCGAGCTGCTTCGGGGAGAAAGCGGTCCAGGCAACACCTTATTGCTCGACGGCGGCGACAGTTGGCAAGGTTCGGCTACGGCATTGTGGACGCAAGGGCGGGATATGGTGGCGGCCTGCAATCTCTTGGGCGTCGACGTAATGACCGGACACTGGGAATTTACTTACGGCAGCAAGCGTGTTTTGGAAAATCTCAAACAGTTTAACGGCGAGTTCGCCGCGCAAAATATTGCGTTGACCGATGCGGCCCGATTCGACAGTGATGACGATAACCCTGCTGTGTTCAAACCCTATGTCATTAAAACCTTGCAACACGCGCGAGTTGCCGTCATCGGGCAGGCGTTTCCATACACGCCGATAGCCAATCCCAAGCGCTTCGTCCCGGATTGGCAATTCGGCATTCAAGAACACAATCTGCAAGCCGTCATAGACCAGATCAAAACCGATAAAGCCGCCGATGTCATCGTGCTGCTGTCTCATAACGGCCTCGATGTCGATTTAAAATTGGCGTCGAGAGTCAGTAGGCTGGATATTATTTTAGGCGGTCATACGCACGATGCCTTGCCCAAACCAATCTTGATCGATAATTCGGGCGGCAAGACTTGGGTGAGCAATGCCGGCAGCCATGGCAAGTTTTTGGCGGTGTTGGATTTGGATGTTGGTAAAGGTCGACTGAAAGGTTTGAATTACCGTTTATTGCCGATATTCTCGAATCTGTTGCCGCCCGATCCTAAGATGCAGAAATTGATTGAAACCGTTAGAAATCCATATATCGATCAATTGGCTTATCCGTTAGCGACTGCCGACCGACTCTTGTATCGGCGCGACCGTTTTCACGGTACCTTCGATCAATTAATTCTCGATGCCTTGCTTGAAGTTAGTGGTGCCGAGATCGCCATGTCACCGGGATTCCGCTGGGGCAACACATTACTGCCGGGGCAAACAATTACGCTGGAGGACGTGATGAATCATACTGCGATCACTTATCCAGAAACTTATATGCGCTCCCTATTAGGACGAGAAATCAAAGCGATTCTCGAAGATATTGCGGATAATCTATTCAACAAAGATCCGTATTATCGTCAAGGCGGCGACATGGTGCGCGTCGGCGGCTTTCGTTTCAATTGCGATCCGAACGCGGAAGTCGGCCGTCGTATCTCCGGACTTAGAATGCCGGACGGAAAGACGCTTGATGCCGATAAAACTTATAAAGTCGCCGGTTGGGCCGGTGTCGGCGAGCCGTCTTCGGGAAAAACGGTTTGGGAGGTTGTTGTCGAGTATTTGGGGAAGTCAGGTGAAAGATGAAAGATGAAAGGTGAAAGATGAAAGGTGAAAGGTGAAAGGTGAAAGGGGAAAGGTGAAAGGTGAAAGGGGAAAGGGGAAAGGGGAAAGGGGAAAGGGGAAAGGGGAAAGGTGAAAGGTGAAAGGTGAAAGGTGAAAGGTGAAAGGTGAAAGGTGAAAGGTGAAAGGGGAAAGGGGAAAGGGGAAAGGTGAAAGTGGGGGGGGGCTTTTTTCGTGGCTCTTGCTTTCCGAGACCCGCCGCGCGATTCGAACTGGAGCCGATTGCAATCGATGCAAGCCATGGAAAGCCATATAGTGCCTCGGCTTCGCTTTTGCTTAGGAATATGCACAAAATAACTGCTACAAGTAGTAGGCTTTGCGGCGATTCGGTGACTCGCTTGACAGGACGCCGTGAATACTTCCATGTAGGCTTGACGGCGGAATCTGATTGCCATGGATGGCATGAATGCAGATTTTGCAGGAGCAAAAATCTGCCCTGCCGCCGACACCTGTCAATCGAGCCACCGAACCCCCTCCCAGAAGTTGTCGAAGTTATTTCATGCTCGTTCTTTGGTACCTCGAGCTAGGCTGGCATTCGTTATTCTTTGAGGTGTTCTAGTCTTCAATGGGCCTAGGCGGAAGGCTTAGGCATGGGCTTTTATCCTAAAAAGAGCAGTTGACATGTGTTGTAGACCGTTCGTGTTGTGCTAAGTCGAAGCATGAAGGGTCTACAACACTTTCACCGTCTTGGTGAAGCCTCAAACTACCGTTCACCCTTCGACGGGGCTCTCCTGAGCGCAGCCGAAGGGCTCAGGGCGAACGGTAGTTTGAGGCTCTCAACTGCTCTTTTTAGGTTTATGCACATTGTTCTATCTTAGCTTTAACTTAGCCGGTTAGGCGGGTTTTAAATACAAATACGTCTTCAATTATGCATGTAAGTCATTGATATCATAATTTGACCGCATACTGTATAAAAATTAGCCGATTTAACAAAGTTGTAATAAACATGCGGCTTTATCGTCTCAGTCTTCAAGATATGCACAAAGTTATCCACAGGTTTTGTGGTTAAAGGCCGCCTTCTATAAATTTTCAAGAAACAGAACCTAAAAATTTAAAAAAGCGGCCTTGAAATTCAAAAAACCACCCCTAAATTTGCGTCGAAGCTAGTACAGCACCATTTTTATAATGACAACTTAAAATAGGAAATTTATCTGATGAGTCAGAAGCTTTTCTATCCTCTAGTTCGACATAACAAAATGGTCGTTGCACAAGTCAATAGCGATATGAAACTTTATTCAACATTCATTTCATTTATTTATTGATTCATGAGGTACACATTCTTATGAGTATTCGTCCTTTACATGACCGTGTCGTCGTTAAGCGCTTGGAAAGCGAGAAAACCACGCCGGGAGGCATCGTAATTCCCGATAATGCGAAGGAAAAACCGATCACTGCCGAAGTCATTGCCGTCGGCAACGGTAAATTGCTCTCTAACGGCGATAAACACGCATTGACAGTCAAGGTCGGCGACAAGGTCTTGATCGGCAAATATTCCGGCACCGATGTCAAAATAGACGGCGCCGAGCTCGTCGTGTTGCGCGAAGACGATATTTTGGGTGTTTTAGAATCTTGATGTAACCGATTTGAAGAATAGTTGGAGGAAAACCGAATATGGCAGCTAAAGAAGTTCTATTTTCAGATGATGCGCGTCACCGTATGTTAACAGGCGTCAACATTTTGGCCGATGCGGTCAAGCAAACGCTCGGACCGAAAGGCCGCAACGTCGTGTTGGCAAAGAGTTTCGGCGCGCCGACTGTGACCAAAGACGGCGTATCGGTCGCGAAAGAAATCGAATTGCAAGGTAAATTCGAAAACATGGGCGCTCAAATGGTCAAGGAAGTCGCTTCGAAGACTTCTGACATCGCCGGCGACGGTACAACGACTGCAACCGTTTTGGCTCAAGCGATTGTGCGCGAGGGCTTGAAATCGGTCGCGGCCGGCGCCAATCCGATGGATATTAAGCGCGGCATCGATCAAGCGGTTAGCTCCGCGGTCGAAGAATTGAAAAAAATCTCCAAACCTTGCGAGGACAGTAAGTCTATCGCACAAGTCGGCACGGTTTCGGCCAATGCGGATGAGTCGATTGGCAAGATCATTGCCGATGCAATGGACAAGGTCGGCAAGGAAGGCGTCATTACCGTCGAGGACGGTTCAGGAATGGACAACGAGCTCGAAGTCGTCGAGGGCATGCAATTCGACCGCGGCTACATTTCGCCGTATTTCGCGAATCAAAAAGAAACGATGACGGCCGAATTGGATGCCCCGTACATTCTGCTGCACGACAAAAAAATTTCGAATATCCGCGACATGCTGCCGTTGCTCGAAAAAGTGTCCAAATCCGGCAAGCCTTTATTGATCGTCGCCGAGGATGTCGAAGGCGAAGCTCTCGCGACGCTGGTCGTCAATACATTGAGAGGCATTTTGAAAGTTTGTGCGGTTAAAGCACCGGGCTTCGGCGACCGGCGTAAAGCGATGCTCGAAGACATGGCGATTCTGACCGGCGGCAAGGTCATCACCGAAGAAGTCGGCTTGAGCCTCGAAAAAACCGAACTCGAGGATCTCGGCACCGCGAAGAAAGTTCAAGTCAACAAAGACAATACCATCATCGTCGACGGTAGCGGTAAACACGAAGACATCACGGCGCGCGTTGAGCAGTTGCGCAAACAAGTCGAAGATACCAGCTCGAATTACGACAAGGAAAAACTACAAGAGCGTATTGCTAAATTGTCTGGCGGTGTCGCGGTGATCAAAGTCGGCGCGGCGACCGAGATCGAAATGAAGGAAAAGAAAGCGCGCGTCGAAGACGCCTTACATGCGACTCGCGCAGCGGTCGAAGAAGGCATCGTGCCAGGCGGCGGCGTCGCGCTGATCCGCGCGCAAGCTGCCTTGCAAGATCTGAAAACCGACAATACCGACCGTAACGTCGGAATCAAGATATTGCGCCGCGCGATCGAAGAGCCGTTGCGCCAAATCGCAACCAATGCCGGCGTCGAGGCTTCGGTCATTGTGGCCAAGGTTCAAGAAGGCAGCGGCAGTTATGGTTACAACGCGGCCAGCGGCGAATACGGCGACATGCTCGAAATGGGCATTCTCGACCCGACCAAAGTGGCTCGGTCGGCCTTGCAAAACGCGGCCTCGATCGCGGGACTCATGCTGACGACCGAAGCGATGGTCGCCGAATTGCCGAAAGAAGACAAACCGATGATGCCGGTCGGCGGCATGGACGATTATTGATCCGGCTATTGTACCTTTCGCACTTCAAATTTCGGCAGCGCCTGGGGAGGCACCGGGGTGTGCGGCAAAGGCTTTGCCTGCATGGAGCAGGTATAGAGGGACGTATTTACGGCGTCCTTTGACGAGCACCCCTGAGGCCGAAGATGGGTATATGCCGAAAATACCCGAAGCGACAAGCCGTTAAATTACGTTAGAATAACCTAACTTCCGATTTCTTAACGGCAAACGCTATGGACAACGATTTTTTTCTTTTCGATACCGAACGACTGCATGCCGTCGCGGCCGATGACCGTGTTAAGCAAGGCCTGGCTTATTTTTCCGAGAACCGTGTGTTCGATCTCGACCTACAGGACGGCATCTTGTCGGCTCAGGTCGAAGATGAGGATGCCGAGTTGCCGTATTATGTGGAGTTGTCCGAAGGCGGGGATATGCAACTTCATGTCGATTGCCACTGCGGCGATCATCAGCTGGTTTGCAAGCATGCTGTCGCGGTCTTGTACGCTTACGCCGATCAGTTCGGAGGCGATGAACAGACTCTGCTCGGTAGCGCGGTCGAGGAAGCGATCGCCGAACGCGTCAAAAAAGGCCGCAACGAAGTCCGTGTTAAATTGATCAGCGGCAATCTCGGTTTCGGCATTTGGCAGGCGTCGTCGATCCAATCGGCGACGCATTGGCAGCAAACCTATCAGGTGCAGATTCGCTCGCTCGATCAACGTATGAATTATTGCACCTGTCCCGATTTGGCAAGTAACCGCCTCGGCACTTGTAAACATATCGAAGCGGTCTTGCATTATGCGAGCAAACAGCCCGACTATAAGAAACTGAAACAGGCCGGTTGCCCGGTGTCTTTCGTCTACCTATCTTGGGAGTCGGCCACGCATCCGGTGCTGCGCTTACATCGCAGCCTGCATATCGAAACGGATCTCGCCGAGTTGCTCGCGAATTATTTCAATGCCGACGGCAGTTTCAACGGGCGCATGCCGGAAGATTTTTTCAGATTGTCGGAGCAAGTATTCGGGCGAGAAGATTTACAATTGGGCGACGATGCCGTGCGCTATGCCCGGCAATGTGCCGAGGATGCCGTGCAAGCCGAACGGGGCCGGCAGATTGCTCAGGAAATTCTGCGCGCGAACGGTGTATTGCCCGGTATCAAGGCGCGTTTATTTCCGTATCAAAGCGAAGGCGTGGCATTTTTAGCCTCGCGCGGCCGGGCGCTGCTTGCCGACGACATGGGGCTGGGTAAAACCTTACAGGCTATAACGGCAGCATCCTGGATGGCCGATAATCTCGGCATTCGGCGCGTCCTGATCGTATGCCCGGCGTCGTTGAAATCGCAATGGGCACGCGAAATCGAAAAATTCACGTCGCATGGCGCGCGCATCGTGCAAGGTCCCGCCGAAAACCGTTCGGTGCATTACCGCGCCGATGCCTTGTTTTTCATCGTCAATTACGAATTGATCTTGCGCGATCTTAGCGTCATCACCGAAACGCTGAAGCCTGATCTGGTGATTCTCGACGAAGCGCAGCGCATCAAAAACTGGCGCACTAAAATCGCTTCTTCGGTGAAATTGATTCCGTCGCGTTATGTGTTCGTGCTAAGCGGCACGCCGCTGGAAAACCGCCTGGAAGACCTTTACAGCTTGTTGCAGGTGATCGACGCGCGCGTGCTCGGACCGCTGTGGCGCTGTTTGCTCGATTTCCATGTGACCGACGAACGCGGCAAGGTGATCGGTTACCGAAACTTATCCGAGTTACGGCGGCGTATCGCGCCGATTATGTTGCGGCGCAATCGCAGCTTGGTCAGCGATCAATTGCCGGATCGGACCGAAGTGCGCCTGGATATCCCGATGACGCCCCAGCAAGTCGAACTACACGGATCGGCGCTGTCCGCGGCAGGTTATATCGCACAAATCGCAAAACGCCGACCGTTGACGCCGAGCGAACAAAACCGCTTCATGGCCGCGTTGCAACAAGCACGCATGGCCTGCAATGCCGCCGGCCTTGTCGATAAGGAAACAGAAGGTTCGCCGAAACTCGACGAAATGGTGGGCATCCTCGAAGAGATCTGCCTCGAAAGCAGCCGTAAGGCGGTTATCTTCTCGCAATGGGCACTGATGACCGAAATGGTCGAAGCGAAGGTCCGCGCAATGGGACTCGGCTGCGTGCGATTGCATGGCGGCGTACCGAGCGAAAAGCGCGGCGAATTAATGGAGCGCTTCGAAAAAGACGATTCGGTGCAAGTGTTCATTTCGACCGATGCCGGCGGAACGGGCCTGAATTTGCAATCGGCGACCGTGTTGATCAATCTGGACATGCCGTGGAATCCGGCCATACTGGATCAACGCATCGCGCGGATTCATCGTCTAGGTCAGAAACAGAACGTGCTGATTTTCCTATTGCTGGCCGAGGATTCCTACGAGCAGCAAGTCGCGAAGCTGGTACAAAACAAACGCGACCTGTTCGACAATGTCATCGATCCCGAGGCTTCCGAGGATGTCGTCGGCGTGTCGAAAAAAATGCTGCAGACATTGATCGATGAGCTGACCGCAACAGAGCCCCCGGCAGACACGGAAAATAAGCCGCCGTTGCTGGAGTTGGAAGAAAGCCTCGAAACGGCATCTGCCGATCAGCCCGAAAAACCGCTTAAACATACGGGGCCTGCCGCCAGCGAGGACGAATCCGATAGCGCGATTCGGCAATTGATCGTGAATATACAGAACTGTTTCGGCACCCGTATCGAGCGCATACTAGGCGCAGGCGGCGGGTTGCTGGTCGTTTTGAATGCGGTCGACGATGCCGACGAAGGTAACGCGCGCAACCTGTCCGAGCCCGATGTTCCGGTGGCGCTGATCGACCGGCGAACCTTGGCCGGTTTACAGCGTCTTGGAGCCGCTTCGCCGGTCGCGCAAACCGAAGTACTGTTCGAGCCGGGCGAAAGCGAAGCCGGGGTCGAACCGGTCAATCCGTTGCATCAGACGGCCGAAGACAAATTGAAGTCGGCCGAATTACTGTGGGCTCAGCACGCGAATGCCGGTGTGATGGACTTGTTGACCTCTGCCTTGTTGGCCAAAGCCGCGGCAATTGGCGGTAAAACCCAACCGCCGCCGGCCGATCAGGCGACCGTTTGGTTGTACGGCGAATTATTGCCGCAGCAGTGTGTCACGCAGGAACAGGCCGCCGTATTTGCTCGAGTGTTTTCGTTGAGCCAAGCGCCGTTAGTTCCGGATGCATTGATCGAACAATGCTTGACCGACGTACGCTGGCTATTATCGGTGTTGGCTTGATAGAGAACATCGGAGGGTGAGTATCATGCGCGTCGACTATGTCGAACACCGCTTGAGCGAAGCGGATTATCTGGAAGGCGAACAAGACGGTCAAATCCGGCATGAATTGATTGACGGGATTGTCTGTGCGATGACCGGCGCAAGCGACAAGCACAATAAGATTAACGGCAATGTTTTTGCCGAGCTTAGAAATGTGTTGAAACAAAGACAGTCGCCATGCACAGCCTATATCAACGACATGAAAGTCAAAGTCCAAAACGACTTTTATTATCCCGATGTGATGGTGGTCTACGACCGGCAGAATCATGAAAACGATTACTATAAAACCAGCCCCGTCATCATCATTGAAGTGCTTTCGCCGACGACACGGAGAATCGACAAAACCTTGAAACGCGAAGCCTACCAATCCTTGGAGTTGCTGCAGGAATATGTGCTAATCGAACAAGATAAGGCCGAAATCGAAGTGTTTACGCGGCAAAGCGGCTGGCAGGCGGCTTATTATTATCTCGGCGATACGATTTATTTCGAGTCGATCGATACGAGTATTTCGGTCGAGGATATCTATTACCAGGTCGATAACGAGGATGTCTCGGCATTCATTCAGGAACAGCGGCAATCTTGAAATAGTTAACTATAAAATCAATGTATCCAACAATCGAACATCACGGCGCGGTCAACGGCGTCACCGGCTCCTGTCATGAGTTGAAAATCGATGCCGACGATTCGGTGTTGATCGGTTGCGGCTTATTCCAAGGCGCGGAAGTCTCGAACGACGGCGCGGCCTTCGACAAATTGCAGGTCGAATTTCCGGTTCAGCCGGTCCGTGCGTTGATCGTCACGCATTGTCATATCGACCATGTCGGTCGCATACCTTATTTGCTGGCTGCCGGTTTCGACGGGCCGATTTATTGTTCCGAGCCGTCGGCAGAATTGTTGCCGCTGGTGCTCGAAGATGCAGTGCAGGTCGGATTCACGCGCGACAAGGCGTTGGTCGAGCGTTTTATCGGCTTGATCCGGTCGAAGATAGTCGCCGTGCCTTATGGACAGTGGCAATCGGTGCCGTTGAGCGGGAAAACCGGTAGCAAATTAAAAATCAAATTCAAACCGGCCGGGCACATACTCGGTTCCGCCTACATCGAATGCGATGTCGGGAGCGGCGAACAACATAAACGCATTGTGTTTTCCGGCGATTTGGGGGGACCCTATACGCCGCTGCTGCCGTCGCCGAAATCGCCTTATCGGGCTGACGTACTAGTGCTCGAAAGCACCTACGGCGATCGTTTGCATGAAAACCGGAGGCAACGTAAAGATATGCTGAAGCAATTGATCAGCCATTGCTTGCAAAATCGCGGCGCGATCCTGATCCCGGCGTTCAGTATTGGACGAACGCAGGAGCTCCTGTACGAACTCGAAGAACTGATTAATCGTTACCGGGAAGAATCCGTAGCGAAAGGCCTGGCCTGGGAAGACCTCGAAATCATCGTCGACTCGCCGCTCGCGAATCGCTTCACCGAAGTTTACCGAAAGCTCAAACCTTATTGGGACGCCGAAGCCAAGCGGAAGCTTCGCGCCGGGCGGCATCCGTTAGCCTTTGAGCAGATCACGACGATTGACTCGCATCAAGATCATCTGAACACGGTCGACTATCTGAAAAAGACCGCGCGGCCTTGTATCGTCATTGCGGCCAGCGGTATGTGCGCGGGCGGTCGAATCGTCAATTATTTAAAAGCTTTAATCGAAGACGAGCGCACCGATATTCTTCTGGCCGGTTATCAAGCAGAAGGCACGCCGGGGCGGACCATTCAAACTTACGGTCCGAGAAAAGGCTATGTCGAACTAGACGGGCGGCGTTATACGATCAATGCGGGCGTGTATCAATTGAACGGCTACTCCGCTCACGCCGACAAGGATTCGCTGATTCGTTTCGTCAAGGGCATGCGGGTCAAACCATCGGAAATTCGGTTGATTCACGGTGACGTAAAGGCCAAGTCGGCATTGCAACAAGCGCTGCTGAAAGTTGTGCCCGATGCGAACGTGCTGATTCCCTAAGGATTTGGTCGTAAATAACTTCCCTATTTTATGGAGGGTTCAGTAACTCGCTTGGCAGGTGTCGGCGGCAGGGAAAGCCGCCGTCAAGCCTACAAGGACGTATTCACGGCGTCCTGTCAAGCGAGTTACTGTACCCTCAACAAAGCTCATAGTTCCAGGACGTTAGTTATCACGAACCCCTAAATCAACAAATCGCAAATTTCAGAAACCCCAAGATTAACGCGGAAAAGGTCGAATCATGTCATTGCAAGCACTTCCAATCGGTATCAATACACTGTCGGTGATACGCGAACAAGACATGGTCTATATCGACAAAACCCCGTTGGTCTGGCAAATGACGAAGCAACCGGCGCGATTCTTTTTATCCCGCCCGCGCCGCTTCGGCAAAAGTTTGTTGGTCGATACCTTAAAAGAACTATTCGAAGGCAATCGAGCCTTATTCGAAGGTTTATATATTCATGATAAATGGGATTGGAGCAAGTCCTACCCCGTTATTAAAATCGATTTTGCTTCCGGCATCTTACAGAGCCGAAAGCAGCTCGACGAGCGAATTGAAATCATCTTGACCGAAAATCAACAAAGGCTAGGCGTCGAATCCGGCAATCAGCGTGCCGATATTCCGGGTAAGTTTACGGATTTAATCTTGAAAGCCCGCGAAAAATACGGCCAAAAAGTCGTCGTCTTAGTCGATGAATATGACAAGCCGATCTTGGACAACATCGACTATCCGGAACGCGCTGCCGAAGTCCGCGAGGGATTGAAAAACATCTACTCGGTACTGAAAGGCCAGGACGCGCATCTGCAATTCATATTTATGACCGGCGTGAGCAAATTTTCCAAAGTCAGCTTGTTTAGCGGTTTGAACCAACTTAAAGATATTACCCTGGACGAGAATTACGCCACTATTTGCGGTTATACCCAACAGGATTTAGAGACCGCCTTTGCCGGGCATTTAGCCGATGTTGATTGGGCGCAACTAAAAGATTGGTACAACGGCTACCAATTTTTAGGCGAGCCGGTTTACAATCCTTACGATATTTTATTATTCATCAGCGGCAACCAACGCTACCGTAACTACTGGTTCGAAACCGGAAACCCCAGCTTTTTAATCAAATTGTTCCAACAAAAAGCCTATTTTCTGCCCGACCTGGAACAGCTCGAAGTCTCGGAAGAAATCCTGGATTCGTTCGACGTCGAAGCGATAGACCCGGTTACTTTACTATTTCAAGCCGGCTATCTGACGATCGAAAAAGCGTATACGGGTTTTGACGGTCAATTTCTGTTTCAACTCAAAGTGCCCAACCGGGAAGTGCGGCAGGCGCTTAATTCGCACTTCATCAACGGCTACACCCAAACGCTGGCGAGCGAAAAACTCAAAATTCAGCATCAGGTATTCGACTGCTTGAATCAAGGCGATCTGCCGCAATTGCAAACCGTCTTACAACGTTTATTCGCTGCCATACCGTGGCGCAACTTTACCAACAATGACTTGCCCGATTCCGAAGGTTACTACGCCAGTGTGCTCTATGCGTTTTTTGCGAGCCTGAACGCGACGATTATTCCGGAAGACATTACGAATCGGGGGCAGGTTGATATGACAGTCATGCTGGGCGACTTTATTTACGTCATGGAAATCAAGCTCGATAAAAGCTCCGATTACCAAAAACAAACGCCCAATCCAGCCTTGCAACAAATTCAAGATAAAGCCTATGCACAAAAATATATAGTCGGCGAACAAACGGTGTTTGAAGTCGGTTTAATCTTTAATCAAGTTCAACGGAACCTGGCGCAACTCGACTGGCGAAAATTATGAAGACGTTAAAAAAATTGCCATTAGCCATACAAACCTTCGCCGAAATACGGGAAAATCCGTATTGCTATGTTGATAAAACGCCCTTGATAGCGCAACTAATTGACGCAGGCAAAGCCTATTTTTTATCGCGCCCCCGCCGCTTCGGCAAAAGCTTATTGGTCGATACCTTAAAAGAATTGTTCGAAGGCAATCGAGCCTTATTCGAAGGTTTATATATTCATGATAAATGGGATTGGAGCAAGTCCTATCCCGTTATTAAAATCGATTTTGCTTCCGGCATCTTACAGAGCCGAAAGCAGCTCGACGAGCGAATTGAAATCATCTTGACCGAAAATCAACAAAGGCTAGGCGTCGAATCCGACAATCAGCGTGCCGATATTCCGGGTAAGTTTACGGATTTAATCTTGAAAGCCCGCGAAAAATACGGCCAAAAAGTCGTCGTCTTAGTCGATGAATACGACAAGCCGATCTTGGACAACATCGACTATCCGGAACGCGCTGCCGAAGTCCGCGAGGGATTGAAAAACATCTACTCGGTACTGAAAGGCCAGGACGCGCATCTGCAATTCATATTTATGACCGGCGTGAGCAAATTTTCCAAAGTCAGCTTGTTTAGCGGTTTGAACCAACTTAAAGATATTACCCTGGACGAGAATTACGCCACTATTTGCGGTTATACCCAACAGGATTTAGAGACCGTCTTTGCCGGGCATTTAGCCGATGTTGATTGGGCGCAACTAAAAGATTGGTACAACGGCTACCAATTTTTAGGCGAGCCGGTTTACAATCCTTACGATATTCTATTATTCATCAGCGGCAACCAACGCTACCGTAACTACTGGTTCGAAACCGGCAACCCCAGCTTTTTAATCAAATTGTTCCAACAAAAAGCCTATTTTCTGCCGGACTTGGAACAGCTGGAAGCTTCCGAAGAAATCCTGGATTCGTTCGACGTCGAAGCGATAGACCCGGTTACTTTACTGTTTCAAGCCGGCTATCTGACGATCGAAAAAGCGTATACGGGTTTTGACGGCCAATTTCTGTTTCAACTCAAAGTGCCCAACCGGGAAGTGCGGCAAGCGCTAAATTCGCATCTAATCAATGGCTATACCCAAACGTTGGCTAGCGAAAAACTCAAAATTCAGCATCAGGTATTCGACTGCTTGAATCAAGGCGATCTGCCGCAATTGCAAACCGTCTTACAACGTTTATTCGCTGCCATACCGTGGCGCAACTTTACCAACAATGACTTGCCCGATTCCGAAGGTTACTACGCCAGCGTGCTCTATGCGTTTTTTGCCAGTTTGAATGCTACGATCATTCCGGAGGATACCACGAACCGAGGCCAAGTCGACTTGACCGTAGAGCTGGGCGATTTCATCTACGTCATGGAAATCAAGCTGGACAAAAGTGCCGACTACCAAAAACAGACCCCCAATCCTGCTTTGCAACAAATTCAAGATAAAGCTTATGTACAAAAATATATAAATGGCGACCAAACGGTGTTTGAAGTCGGTTTAATCTTTAATCAAGCCCAACGAAACTTAGCGCAACTTGATTGGCAACGGGTATCCTTATGACTTTATCCAAACTCCCTATTGGCATCAACACCTTCGGGGCTATTCGTGACAACGATATGACTTATATCGACAAAACCCCGTTGACTTGGAACATGGTGCAACAACCGGCGCGTTTCTTCTTATCGCGCCCAAGGCGCTTTGGCAAAAGCCTGTTGGTCGATACTTTAAAAGAACTGTTCGAAGGCAACCAAGCCTTATTTAAAGGCTTGTTTATTGAAGGCAAATGGGATTGGGGTCAAAGCTATCCCGTCATCAAGTTTGATTTTGCTGAGGGCGTATTACAAAGCCGTGCGCCTGTTTTCGCGCCTTGCTACCATAAGTATCTACACATCTTTTCCTAAAAATTGCTGAGCGGTTGCTTTCAAGCTATCCAGTTCTTCTTGAGAGTAGGCATCCATGATTTCAAGCATGGAGAGGAAGACCCACAGCCCCGACAACAGTGCTGGATTCGTAAACTCCTTGTTGTGGCGCATTTGCCTGCCGCTGAGTTTGATCGGAAATAGTCTTAATCAGCCGCTTCCTTGCTTTTGTCGGCGGCTATGGCCCAAACCGTAACGCAGGCCATGCTAGCCACCAAGAGGCGTTTGGCAATGGCCAGGGCTGATTCCTGTTGCCACGATTCGAGGTGGTGGCCTGCCGACTTGACCAGTTTGAAGAAACACTCGATTTGCCAGCGCCAGTAGTACCATAGCGCAAGGGTCGAAGCATCAACGTCTTTCACATTGGTCAATAGCAACCATTCCGCCAACACATCACCCTCGTCGGACAAGACGCGACTGACCACCAGCCTAGCCGCTACAGGAATGCCAGGCACAGCCGGCTTTTTGCCTTTCTTCTGACTCGGTTTGGCGGGACGGGTTAGCGTCACGTCTGTTTCTGCCACCCACTGCCAATAAGTCTGACCATGATAACTGACTTGCCGAGTCTTGCTGAACGCCAGTTCTTGCGCCACGGCTTTACAAGCCATGGGCTTGCCCTGGTAGTCCACATTAGGATTATCCTTGACGCGTACTAGCCAGTGGCTATCCGCCGCTTCCCAGCGGCGGATATGGCCAACGGAATCCCCTTCCCGGTCAATTAGGTGTACTAATGGCTTGGCAAAACCTTGTCCGTCCAAAAACTGGATGCAGTCGCTAACTTCATCCAGATGATGCTTGACGGGCAAGCCGGGCTCGGGATCGCCGGTGGCATAACTCCCGTCAGCACTCACTAATCGCTGCGCCACCGGCGCCAGCGGTTGCCCGTTCTGATCGCTGACGATCAGACTGGTTTGCAAGTCATAGCCAACATCCGTCTCATGCGTAATAGCATACGTATCGGTTTTGTTAGCATGCTTGAAGCTCAGGTGTGACCAATCATGCATACATAAGGCATACTGGCTGCAATGCTCGGCGATGCCTTCATGAGCTGCTGCAGTCAGTGGTTCCTGTAATTTCGACAAGCTGACCAATTCATTCTGATAAAATCGCCTAGCTGCTTGCGTGCTGGCGAAACTGCTGATCTTATTCGGCAACGCCTTCAAGCCTGCGCTCAGGCTTTCGCTTGAGTTGATGTGTTCAAGTACCAATTGCTGATGGCGCTTGGCGAGGCGTGGGTCTATACCCGTCAGTGTTTTTTAAAATCATGCGACATCATGCCATTTTTCTGGAAAACTTGTGTAGATACTTATGCTCTGGGAGAGGGTTGGGGAGAGGGAATAAAAAAGCCTAAGTTATTTCATGCCCGTTCCTTAGCGGCAACTCGTGACGGTTAGAATTACTCTGGTTGGAAAGGCTACGTCCATGCGGTTCGCGGGGATTAGGGCTATGGCTCCTTTGATTGCAAAAGGGAGTCGTTTTTCTGATGAGACTCGATGTTGCCTTTCCACAGTTTAAAACACTATTGGGACATTTTGAGGGCTTTTCGATGCATAGCTACGAATCTGATATTATTGCATGGGCGAACGAGCAGGCCGCGCTTCTCCGTGTGGGCCAATTCAACATGCTCGACCTTGAACATATTGCGGATGAGATTGAGGACGTGGGCAAAAGCGAACGGAGAGAACTGAGAAGCAGAATGGCGATTTTGCTGGCCCATCTTCTGAAATGGCAATATCATCAGGAAGGCTTTCGAAGCAAAAGCTGGCAGCGGACAATCAAGGAGCAACGGCGAGGGATTGCAGGTTGCTTGAAGGAAACCCCCAGCCTTAAAACCGATCTGGCCCAATCCGATTGGTGGGAATGGGTGTGGTCTGATGCCGTTAGCCTTGCGGTCAAGGAAACTGGACTCGATTGCGTCCCTGAGTCTTGTCCGTGGGGCATTGAGCTGGTTATGAATTCTGAGTTTTGGCCGGAATAAGGGCGCTATAAGCCATGACAAAGAAACCTGCGATGAAACACGACACCGGCTACAAACTGCTGTTCAGCCATCCCCGGCTGGTCGAAGACCTGCTGACCGGATTCGTGCATCCCGAATGGCTGGACAGCACCGACTTCACGACGCTGGAACCCTACAAGGCCAGCTTTGTTAGCGATGACTTGCGCGAACGCCACGATGACAGCATCTGGCGGCTGAAATTCAAAGACACCTGGCTGTATCTGTACTTGTTGCTGGAATTTCAGTCCAGCGACGACTATTTCATGGCCAACCGCGTGATGGCCTACATGGCGCTCTTATACCAAGACATCATCCGTTCCCAGTCCCTGAAAAAAGGCGATCTTCTGCCGCCGGTCATGCCGATCGTTATCTACAATGGCTCGCCCGACTGGACGGGGCCTGTGGATATGGAACAGCTAGTCTAACCGGTGCATCCGGCACTGAGGCGCTACACGCCGCGTTTGAGCTACTTTTTATTGCAAGAAAAAGCCACTCCGACGGATTATAGCCAACAGCATCCGGACAATCTGGTCGGACATTTGATTGCACTGGAATTTTGCCAAACGCCCGATGAAATGCGCGAACGGATCCAGCGATTGCATCAACAACTCGACACATCGCGCTATCAAGCAATCCGGCGAAGCTTTGCCATTTGGCTCAGCCGCTTATTGCGTGTAAGATTTAAACAAGACAGCATCCCCGAATATCAAGAACTCAACGAGGTAAACGCCATGTTAGCCGAACGGATGACCAATTGGGCCCAGCAATGGGAAGAAAGAGGCATAGAAAAAGGCATAGAGAAAGGCATAGAAATAGGTAAACAAAGAGGTGAGAAAACAGGTATAAAAAAAGGAGCCCGACAAGAAGCGGCCCGCGTGTTGGGCAAACAAATCCGGTTGAAATACGGTGCCTTACCCGATTGGGCTGAGCAAAAAATACAGGCAGCCGATACCAGACAGCTTGAACACTGGGCGGAACAAATATTCACCGCCGAGAGTGTCGAAACGCTCCTGCAATAGTCAAGAAACAAGCCGACAGCTCATAAGGAAGTCTTAACGCTAAATGCCTCGAATTCCGCTTTGCTCCATCAGGGCTACTGGCTATTTTATTCGGCCTTACGAGATAAACCCAAGACACGAGACATTTTTATGAAAGCTGTTATTTTAGCCGGTGGGCTAGGCACCCGATTGTGCGAGGAAACAAACATCAAGCCCAAGCCAATGGTTGAAATTGGTGGAAAGCCGATGCTTTGGCATATTTTGAAAATATATTCCAGTCACGGAATCAATGAATTTATCATTTGTTGCGGCTACAAAGGCTATCTCATCAAAGAATATTTCGCTAATTATTTCTTACATATGTCCGATGTCACGTTCGATATGGCCAACAATAAAATGCATGTGCATGAAAACAAAGCCGAACCCTGGAAAGTAACGTTAGTCGATACCGGCGAACACAGCGGTACCGGTGGTCGGATGCGGCGAATTAAAAATTACGTAAAAGATGAAGAATTTTTCTGTTTTACCTATGGTGACGGCGTGGGAAATATCAACATCACCGAAAGCATCCGGTTTCATCGCCAACAAAATACACTGGCGACCATCACAGCAACCTATCCGCAAGCTAAATTTGGCGCGCTTAACACATTAGGAGACCGGGTCGTTTCCTTTCAGGAAAAACCGAAAGGCGATAATGCCATGGTAAATGGCGGTTTTTTTGTATTGTCACCTAAAGTGATTGATTACATCGATAACGACGACACAGGGTGGGAGCAGAAACCTCTCGAACGCTTAGCCAAAGAAGGACAGCTTGCCGTTTATAAACATAAGGATTTTTGGCAGCCAATGGACACATTGAGAGACAAAAACTATTTGGAACATTTATGGAATTCGGGTAGGGCACCTTGGAAAACATGGGAATAAACGAAAGCTTTTGGCGAGATAAAAAAGTCTTGATAACAGGGCATACCGGATTTAAAGGGAGTTGGCTGGCTTTATGGTTGCAGCAGATGAAGGCGCATGTCTACGGCTTTGCGTTGGCTCCGCCGACACAACCTAATTTGTTCGAAAAAGCCAATGTCGGCCAATGCATAGCTTCACACATTGGTGATATCCGCGATTTATCCGCGCTTAAATCCGTATTCTTAAAAACCGAGCCGGATATTGTCATCCATTTGGCCGCACAGCCCTTAGTGCGCTATGCTTATCAAAATCCGGTTGAGACCTACCAAACCAATGTCATCGGAACGCTGCATGTGTTGGAAGCGATCCGTGCTTGTCCGAGTGTACGTGCCGCGGTTATCGTAACGACCGATAAGTGTTACGATAACAAAGAATGGATTTGGGCGTATCGGGAAAACGAGCCCTTGGGAGGCTATGATCCTTATAGCAGCAGTAAAGCCTGCGCCGAATTATTGATTGCTTCTTACCGTAACAGTTTTTTTTCGGATGCGCATAGCCCCGCCATTGCCAGCGCACGCGCCGGAAATGTTATCGGTGGTGGCGACTGGTCGCCTGATCGATTGGTACCGGATATTATTCAAGCTTTTCAAGCTAATCAAACGCTATCCATTCGTAATCCAAACGCCATCAGACCTTGGCAACATGTACTGGATTCGCTATCGGGTTATTTACTACTCGCTGAAAAGCTATTTACTGAAGGACAGCACTATGCAGAGCCTTGGAACTTTGGCCCGGATATGAACGATATGCAACCGGTACAATCGATTGTGCAGCATTTAGCCACCTATTGGCCTCAAGCGAACTGGACAATAGAAGAACAAACACAGTTTCATGAAGCGCGTTCATTAAAATTGGACAGCACTAAGGCACACGAACGCTTGGACTGGCATCCTCGCTGGCGGCTATCCGACGCATTGCAATTGACTGCCGAGTGGTATCAGGCAGAATCTCAAGGCTTAGATATGGGGCTATTTTGCCGCAAGCAAATACAGTTATTCACAAATCAAAGAGGAGCGGGATAATGAGCGAGGAACGGATCATTGCCGAAGTATCTCACACAGGCTTAGTTGAGCTGAATCTACCGGAATATGCGGATAGACGTGTTGAAGTGATTGTCTGGCCCGTTGAAGAGATCAAGCCACTGGAAAGTATAGAGTTGGCTACAATGCAACAAGAAAATGGATTTGCAATGGCGGTATTGGCTGATCCTGAAGAGGATGTCTGGAATGACCTTTAATATACAGGCTGGAGATATTTGTGTTCTGCCTTTTCCGTTTACCGATTTAACAACGCATAAAAAACGACCCGCCTTAGCTTTGTCCGCTCCGGATGAGTATGGTGATATTCGCTTTGTTTTTATAACGACGAAATCCGGGCATAAAGATATCTCTATAAAAATAGAAGCGCCCGATTATTTAGTAGGTTGTCAGCCGTTGCCAAGAGACAGTTATATACGCTTAGAAAAGCAATATCTCTTGAATAAAAGTCTAGTTTTAAGTAAAAAAACGTCGGTTAGTCCTGAAAAGCTGGAAGAAATTTTAAGAAGCAATATTATTAAAGAAATTACGCCTTATTGCGATAATAAGTACCAAGATACTCGTTTTCAACCGGGAGTAACTGCGGTTCCGGTATCCGGAAAAGTGATTGGCGAGCCAGAAATAGCCGCTATTACGGAATCTGCTTTGGATGGCTGGCTCACTACCGGTCGCTTTAATGACGCATTTGAAAAGCGTTTTGCCGATTTTGTCGGCGTGCCTTACGCCTTGACTACAAACTCGGGATCGTCTGCCAATCTGCTGGCTGTTGCAGCATTGACCAGTCCTAAACTGGGAAGCAAGGCTTTAAAGGCCGGAGATGAGGTCATTACTGTTGCCGCAGGCTTTCCGACAACGGTGAACCCTATATTACAAATGGGAATGGTGCCCGTATTTGTCGATGTTAATATTCCTACATACAACATTGATACAACCAAAATAGAAGCAGCTATCTCGTCTAAAACTAGGGCAATCGTACTGGCGCATACCTTAGGTAATCCATTCGATCTTGAAACGGTAATGTCATTAGCCGACAAGTACAATCTATGGGTTATTGAAGATTGTTGCGATGCATTAGGATCCACTTACAAAGGACAACATGTCGGTACTTTCGGACATATCGCAACGTGTAGTTTCTATCCGGCCCATCATATTACGACTGGCGAAGGCGGTATGGTGTTTACCGCAGATCGCAAATTAAAAAAAATCATAGAAAGTTTTAGAGATTGGGGGCGTGATTGTTATTGTGCGCCCGGGTTTGATGACACTTGTGGCATGCGTTATGGCTGGCAGTTAGGTGATTTACCTAAAGGTTATGATCATAAATATATTTATTCACATTTAGGATTTAACTTAAAAATGACCGATATGCAAGCGGCATGTGGGTTAGTGCAGATGGATAAGTTACCCGAATTCATTATCGCTAGAAAACGGAATTTCGATTACCTTGTCCAGCAATTAAAGTCGTTAGAAAACATTTTTGTATTACCGAAAACAACTACAAATAGCGAAGCATCGTGGTTTGGTTTTCCTTTGACGATTCGGTCATCAACAGGCATAGAGAGGGTGGAATTATTGAAATTCTTGGCTAAACATAAAATACATTCGCGCTTATTGTTTGCAGGAAATTTAGTTAGACAACCTTATATGGCTACTCGAAAGTATCGGGTCAATGGTAGTTTAGATACTACTGATTTAGTAATGAGTCAAACATTTTGGTTGGGTCTGTATCCTGGCTTGACTGTAGAGATGTTGGATTTTGTCTATGATCGACTGACGGCATTTATAAAGGGATATTAAATGGCAAGTCAGTCGGCTAGTTCGTCCTTTAAGATCTGTGAGTCTATTATTCCCGGGTGTTTGCTGTTGCAGCCTAAAAGATTTGAAGATTGCCGTGGCTATTTTGTTAAAACCTTTCATCAACCTAGTTTTAAAGACATGGGCCTCGAGACAGACTTTTCGGAATCGTTTTATTCGGTTTCAAAGAAAGGCGTGGTTCGTGGCATGCATTTTCAAAGTCCGCCGCGAGATCATGTGAAAGTGGTTTATTGTGCTCACGGTGCGGTAAAGGATGTTGTGCTTGATATTCGTATTGGCTCCCCGACTTATGGTCATTTTGATTCATTTGAATTATCGGCTGCAAAGAGCAATATGCTTTATATACCTAAAGGTTTAGCGCATGGTTTTTGTGCTTTGACTGACCAAGCCTTAGTGGTATATCAGGTTTCCGAACCGTATTCGCCGGAATATGATCGAGGTATACGCTGGGATTCGATTGGTATTCCTTGGGAAGAATCAACGCCGTTGGTATCTGATCGAGATAAACGACATCCGGTTTTAGCAGACTTTAGCAGTCCGTTTGTATACGAGTTGTCATGAAAATATTAGTGACTGGAGCATCCGGTTTTTTAGGCTCCCATTTGATTCCGCATTTATTAATGCAAGGCCATCGGGTTGGTTGCTTGTTACGATTAGGTAGTGCTAATCAGTCTTACTTGCCTGATCAGTGTCTAATCTGGACTGTGGATGACGCCGGAGGCGGCTTTGAGCGTGCTTTGACCGAATTTTCGCCGGATATTGTGGTTCATTTGGCTGCATATTATGTCTCGGAACATGGTTACCGAGATGTGGGCGTTTTAGTTAAAGCTAATATTGAATTTGGCGCATATTTACTGGATGCCATGTGTAAAGTTGGTTGTAATGCTTTGGTTTATGCAGGTACTGCTTGGCAACATTATGAAAATAAAGCGTATTGTCCGGTCAATTTATATGCGGCGACCAAGCAGGCATTTTCCACATTGGCCGAGTATTATCTAAGTGCAAATGGCATGAGAATGTTAGAGTTGCATTTATATGATAGTTATGGTGAAGATGACCCAAGAGAAAAATTGATTCATATTTTAAGCTTATATGCACAATCCGGAGACGTCTTAGACATGTCAGAGGGGGAGCAATATATGCATTTAGTGCATGTGGATGATCTGGCTGACGGCTTTACCCTGGCCTGCGAGCAGGTGCTGGATATGCAAGCAGGGCAGCGGCGGGTCTACCGATTGCCATCTACTGCGGCTTTATCGCTGCGGGAATTGGTAGAATGCTTCAATGCCGCCGATCCTCAACATCCGGTCCGAGCGGAGTGGGGGGGGCGGCCTTATCGGCAACGTGAAGTATTCCAACCCTGGGAAGGGGCTCAGGTATTGCCTGGTTGGCGGCCTCAGGTACCTTTGGACGCGGGCCTGCGCCGACTTCGACTAGGGAAGGGCCGGTAGCCATGATCTTGCCCCAGGTAAGCATCTGTATCCCTAACTACAACAAAAGTCGCTATCTGCGCGCCTGCTTGATCAGCGCTCTAGCTCAGACCTGGCCCCGTATTGAGGTCATTCTGGTGGATGATGCTTCCACCGACGACTCCCTGGCCGTTGCTGCCGAGTTCGGCGATCATATCCGTCTGCTGTGCCTCGACACTAACCAGGGGCAGCCGACGGCTACTAACCGGGCAATTGCCGAGGCCCGGGGGGAGTTCGTGGTGATCTTGCACAGTGACGATCAGTTGCTGCCGGATTTCGCTGCATGCCTGGTCCCTATCCTTCAAGCCTACCCGGAGGCGGGCATGGCAGTGGGCGAGCGCTTGGAGACGGACGAGAGCGGCGAGCCCTGGTCGATCACGCCGTTTTACAATGTGGACTGTGTGATCCCCGGCGAGCGCCAGGCTAAGGTATTTCTGTTCATGTCCTTCCTACCCTGCCAGGTTTTGGTACGGCGGTCGGTGCTAGAGCAGATTGGTGGCGTCGACCTACGCCACATTGTCAATCTAGATGGCCTGCTATGGTTCAAGTGCGCCTTGGCTGGCGACGTGGCCTACCTGCGGGCGCCGGTAGGCATTTATCGGGTACATGGCGAGAGCACCACGGCCCAGTGCAACCGGGGTATTGGCCACATGATGGAATATCACTCTACCTTGACCGAAATGTTCCGCCAAGGTCGTGGTCGGCCCTATCTGGAACAGTTCTTCGATGCGGCAGTGAAGCGGGTGGGGCAGCTCACCCTGCGCTATTGCCACCACGTGTTCCGTGAGGAGAACTATGCTCTGGCCCGGCGCTTCCTGGCCTTGGCTACAGTTTTCGATCCTGACATCCGCATAACTCATACATGGCGAACCATGAACTACTGCGCTGAGTCTACCGAACATGACCCGGGGGCACTTTATCGCGCTCTGTTGCCGACCCTGTCCCCAGGAGCCCGCACCTTTAGCTACGACCCGCCTGAGGGTTTTCGTACCCTGGCGGCAATCGACGACGGGAGGCCAGCATGAACAGAACCCAATCCTATGCTCCCGACCTGACGGCCTTAATGGGCCGTCGGGTTATCATCTACGGCGCCGGCAAGATTGGACGTCGGATCCAAGAAGCCCTGAACTGGTTCGGCGTGTCGGTGGACTTCTTCTGGGACCTGCGCGCCGACACTATCGGTGCCGAGCTGGGTGGTGCCCCGGTATGCAAGCCGGATTTTCACGCCCTGCCTGAATCGGAGCGTGGCGAAAGTGGAGTCATCGTTACCATCTTCGCGGAGAATGTGGCTGCACAGGTCCGTGCAAGGCTTGAAAAAGCGGGTTACACTCGAGTGATCACCGAACGGGACTTTATCACCCGATTGTTGCATGGGGAGTGCGCGTCTCGGCGGGCGGAAGGGCAGTTTCAGTTCGACCTGGAAACCTGTCACATATGTCCAGTAGTGAGCGATACCCGCAACCGCTGCGATATCTTCGATGACCACGTGCGTCAACACTTCGTTCAGGACTTAGCGCCGGAACGGCCTATTGAGCTGGTGATTCCTTCGGTGGGAGTACTGGTCTCCAACAAGTGCACCCTGACCTGTGTCGGCTGCAATCATCTGCGTGATCACTACGTGGCATCGGACCACGTAGATATCCCCGCCGCCCAGATCTTGGCCGACCTGAAGAAATTCGTCAACGCCGTGGACTTGGTTAACAAGATAGTGCTGGTGGGAGGCGAATCCATGCTGCATCCCGAGATCGAGGCCATCCTTGAAGGAATCATGACCCTGCCTCGAGTGGGGGTGGTGCACGTGATCACCAATGGCACAGTGATTCCCCAAAGCGAGCGTGTGTTCGAACTGCTGGCCAGTCCCCGTGTCATCGTGGAGATCAGCGGGTATGGAGAGCACATCCCGGTCAAGTTTCAGCGTAACGTGGACAAGTTCATCGGTCGCCTACAGGCTCGGGGTGTCCACCATCGCTATACCCAGACCCTACAGTGGTTTGATTTCGGCGGCTTCGATGCTAGGGGCTATTCTGAGTCCGAACTGGAGCAGGTCTATGGCACTTGCTGTTTCGTCTCCAACGATATCTTCGACGGCCGCTTGTTCAAGTGCAGCCGCAGTGCCTATGGCACCCTGATCGGCAAGATTCCGGACTACCCAGGCGACTACGTGGATATCCGCAATCTGCCGGTCGCGGAGGTGCGTCGTCAGGTGTCGGCTTTCCTGGAAATGAAATGGGCTCGGGTCTGTAACCACTGCAACGGCGCATCCATACACGTGATCGAGGCGGGACAGCAGGTTAAGATCGTTTCCAAAAATCAACCAAAAGCGATCAAGGATGCCCAGCATGGTGCCATCCATACAGAATCCCAGAAGACGGTCGTCTGAACGAAAGAAGGAAATATACATGAAAGCGAGCATCAAACCCCGCATTAACCTGGATGAGCGCACTCCTCTGCAGGAAGTGATCCCTTTGTCCACCCCCTTCGTGCTGTTCGTGGACCCGGTGAATACCTGCAACTTCCAATGCAAGTTTTGTCCCACCGGCGATCGGAATCTGATCAAGTCCACGGGCCGTTGGCAGGGACGACTGAATTTTGATGTGTACAAGAAGGTGATCGACGACTTGAGCGAATTCGATCAGCCTCTGAAGGTGCTGCGTTTGTACAAGGAAGGTGAACCCTTGCTGCACAATCGCTTCGCCGACATGGTAGGTTACGCCAAGGCCAGCGGTTATGTGCAGTACATCGACACTACTACCAACGGCTATCTACTTACTCCGGATAAGGTGGGTCCCATCTTGGACGCAGGTATCGACCGCATCAACATCTCCGTGGATGGCATGTCCAGCGCCCAGTACTGGGAGTTTACCCAAACGCGGATGGACTTCGACCAATTCGTGGACAACATCCGTCGGCTTTACGAGCGTAAGGGCGACTGTGAAATCTGCGTCAAAATCCCCGGCGACATACTCAGCGACACGGAGCGACAGCGCTTCTTCGAGATTTTTGGCGACATCGCTGATCGAGTCTTCATCGAAAACTTTGCCCCCTGTTGGCCCACCTTCGACGTAGAGGAACGTACTGGGATCCAAATCACCGAAGGTATCTATGGTAACGCCATCCAGGAAGTGTCGGTATGTCCATATATTTTCTATTCCATGGCGGTAAACACCGACGGTACGGTAAGTCTGTGCTTCTTAGACTGGGCACGCAAGCTGAATATTGGTGACGTTCGCATCCAATCCCTGAAGGCGATTTGGAACAGCGAGGCCATGCATCGGCACCGGGTTGCTCACTTACAGGGGCGGCGCAAGGACAACCATACCTGCGCTGCCTGTGGCCAACTCAGTCATTGCCTGCCGGACAATGTAGATGAGTATGCTAATGAACTTCTAGCGCGTTTATGAGTTGAATCCACGTTGATATTTACCGCTTTCTACCAAGTTATAAAAACTTGAATCCAAGCTTTGATAAAGGAAATTCCAATGGCAGTAATTAAACGATGTCCCGCATGTGAAGGTAGATTAAAAGAACGTGGATATTGTCAGTACGGTGATTTTGATGGGGGGCTTTTCTCTTATAAGGCGGATTTACTCGAATGCGTTAGGTGTGGATTTGTCAGGTTGCAGGGTGAGTTCGATGACCAAGCGATCGAAAACTACTATTCCAATGACTGTATGTATGCCTCAGCCGGTGGTATTGGTGTAGGGGGTAGAAGTCAGGAAGATCAAATAAGATACAGACATTACTTAAATTTGCTCCAAACCATTGCTCCGGGTGGTGGCCGACTTTTGGATGTTGGTTGCTCCAGAGGAGGATTTATCAGATATGTTGATGAACGTGCACCTGGTTTATTTCTATTGTCCGGGGTTGACATTGATTCTACTAGTGTGAATGATTTTGGGAGTCGTGATCTACCAATCAAACAAGGCAGTGTCTTTGCTCTTCCATATGAAGATTCTAGTCAGGATATAATTTGTTATTTCCACGTTTTTGAGCATATTCTCAACGTTGAATTAGTTATGGAAGAGGCTGCTCGCGTTTTGGAAAGCACGGGGCGGTTGATGGTTGAAGTACCTGATGCCGCTCTATATTCACTGGCCAGAGTAGGAACCAATTTTTGGCCTGGTATGAAGGAACACGTTAATCATTTTACCCTAAAGGCCTTAAGTATGTTGGGGGAGCGAAAGGGGTTACATGTGACGGCAGTTGAGCGGGTACTGCTACCAATGAAGGGAAGTATTAAAGACTATCCGTCATTGATGGTTTTGTTTTCCAAGGAAGCTAATGACTTTGAGCGGGTGAAAGCTGACCAGACTCTGACAAAGAACATTGTCTCTTTCTTTGAAGACGAGCGTCGTCAACAGGAAATACTGCTTACAAATCTTCACCACTGTTTTGGCTTTTACGATAAAGTCACGCTGTGGGGAGCTGGTCTTGAGCTGCTTGACCTTTCGGCGCAGGGACTGCTGGAGATAAATAAGGTTATACATATTATTGATAGCAATCTTATAAAGCAAAAAAAGCGACTTACAGGAATCAGGATTGAGGCACCAGAGTATGTTGATCCCACTGGCTTATTGGTGATTACTTCTTATTTATCTGTGGATGATATTAGAGCAGCGGCGATAGGGTTGGGTTGGACTGAAAAACAGATATTTTATATTTTTTGATGTAGATTGCATTTTTACATGTTGAAGGACTAGTCATGCTAAATGATTTGTGTTTGATAGAGAGCCGCGTTGATACATTTCTTAAGAGAGCAAACGAAGGCAATCCCGTTTTTTTGTATGGTGCTGGATTTGCTATGCCTGCCATAATAAAAAAGTTAGAGAAATATAATTTTAATATTTTTGGTATCTGCGACTCTAATCCAGACAAGCTAGGTTCTTATCACGAGGGTAAGTACCGGATAGTTTCCTTTGAGGAGGCCATCGATCACTATCCTAATTCTACCTTTGTTATATCATCACCAATCTATTTCAAAGAGATTTACAATTCATTGATTAAGAGAGTCACACCTGCGCAGGTCTGTGATATCGATTTGGAGTGTGTGCATTATTTCGAACCCCATGAGTTCAAACAATTCTTCTGTGAAAATCTTCATGGCTTTTACCAGGTATTGGATTCATTAGCAGATGACTATTCAAAACAAACCTTTCTCAAGGTATTAAAGGCTCACCTGACCGGCGAGCGGGAAGATTTCGAGATTGCCTTTACTGGCAACGACGATTGGTATTTGTTTCGTTCCTTTATGCGGCCTTTATCGAATTCTGTTTTCCTGGATTGCGGCGCTTACGATGGTGATACAGTGCGGCTGTTCATTGAGGCATCAAATAATCAATATAGCAAGATATATGCGTTCGAACCCGATGATAGTATGCAAGATAAACTGTTTGAGGTTGCGAATTCGGCGTCACCCGGGAAAATTGAAATCATCAAACAAGGGCTTTCGAATTTTACTGGGAGCGTTTCATTGCGCTCTAATGGGATGTATTCTTACATCGATATTGACGGCGAAGATAAGCAAGCCATTCCAGTCACAACAATCGATTCCATTATGAACGGTGCGCCGGTAGATATAATAAAAATGGACATCGAAGGTTCGGAATTCGAGGCACTAAAAGGCGCCATGCAGACTATCAAAACTTTTAAGCCCAAGCTCGCAATATGTCTTTATCATAAGGTGGAAGATTTTCTCAGAATTCCTGTCTTGTTGATGGAAATGGTGCCAGAATACAAGTTTTACATCCGTCATCAGTCTCCTAGTTGCACCGATACTATATTGTTTGCATCTCTATAAAAGTTTACGTGAGGACCAAAATGCTCTCAGACGATCAGAAGCATTCTTTTCATAATAATGGATTTCTCATTATTGGTGATGTTATACCTGAGGCTATGCTAGCTCGTCTTGAGGAAGATATCTTGGAACGTATAGATGAAATGGCAGCTTATCTCAGGATTGACATTTCGGGAGTGGCTTCAGATATTGATGCAAGGATGTTGGCTCTTGAAAGTAGGTGTCCAGGTGCGTCGTTGATTTTTACACACTCCTTCATTATGACGCCGGGATTGTTTAATCTCTGGAGCGAAAGCCATTTGGTGGATATTGCCCAATCGCTGATCGGGCCTGACATAGATGGTCACCCTTTCTGGACCGTTAGGCCAAAACCCCCAAACATTGAGTTGTTTGCAGTGCCTTGGCATCAGGACAGTGCTTACCTATATAAAGAGGCAATTGAAAGTCAAATCCTCACGTTCTGGATTCCGATACGCAATGTCACCGCTAACAGCGGAGGTATGGAGTTTGCATGCGCAGAACACCGAAACGACCATGAATTGCTGCACATTCCTCATGAACAGCTTGAATTTGGCTATAAGTCTTGGTATCTGGAAATTCCGTATGAGATTGCTGAGCATTTTAACACCGAAAATTGCATTATTAAGCGAGGCTCATGCATTGTTTTCAGTCAATTTACTCCGCATAGGTCACTATTAAATACCTCTCAATCGTGCCGTTGGAGTGTCGATCTGCGTTATATTAATGCTAATGCTATCAGTGGTGTCCGCAGAGCATCAATACCATTCAGGCGAGGAGCAAAAGCCATGCGGTCATTCGTTGAAGAACAAAAGGCGGGGTATATGCAGCAACAACTAAGAGAAAAAAGGGATGCCTGGCACCATGGTGTCGAAAATGCGATTTGGAAAGAGCGTTGGATTAAAAAAACTAACTTTATATTATGAGTGAGTATTGGTGGAAGTGCTTCATATAACCGCCCACCTAGGCGGCGGTGTTGGCAAGGTGCTCTCCCGCCTGGTAGAGGCCTCGACTAGGCGCGGTGACGGCATCTATCACACTATCGCCTGTCTAGAAGCGCCGGAGAAATCCCAGTTCGTCGACCAGGTGCGAGCCCACGACGGCCAGTTATTGGTTTGCCCAAGCCAAGTAGAACTAGCCGAGCAAGTCGCGGCGGCAGATATCGTGCAGTTGGAATGGTGGCACCACCCGGCGGTGGCTGCCTGGCTAGGGGGGGAGCTACCAGCCATGCGGCTGGTGGTATGGAGTCATATCTCCGGTTTGCATGTACCCAGATTGCCAACCGCCTTCGTGACCATGCCGGCTCGATTCCTGTTCACTTCGCCCTGCAGTTGGTCGCAAGTCGCCCTGGCCGACTTGGATGGAGATGTTTGGCTGCGGGTAGACGCGGTGTTTAGCACCGGCGGTTTCGATGACCTGCCAGAACCGCAGCAACGTCCCCTGAATGGTCCACTACGAGTAGGCTATCTGGGGACCCTAAACTTCGCCAAGCTGCACCCCCGGCTGCTGGATTTTGTCGCCGCCGTGAAGCTGCCGAATTTTCGCTTGATTTTGGTGGGGGATCCGACTACTGGAGTGGAATTATTGAACGAAGCTCAGCGGCGGGGACTCGACAGCCGCTTAGCGATTCGAGGCTACCGTACCAATGTGGCGGCAGAGTTGGCGGGCTTCGACGTGTTAGCCTATCTGCTCAACCCGTTACATTACGGTACGACTGAGAATGCCCTACTCGAAGCCATGTCGATGGGAGTGATACCCATAGTGTTAAACAATCCTGCAGAACGGTATTTGGTTGAACATGGTAAAACGGGCTTGGTAGTGGACAGTCCTGCTGAATTTGCTAGAGTGCTGGCCAGACTGAATGCCCAACCCGATTTGCGTTGGCGTTTGTCACGCCAAGCCAGCCAAGATGTAAGAAAGCGTTTTGCACTAGAGCATACTGCCGATTGTCTCCTACGTCATTACCAGGCAGTTATGACCGAGTCGAAACGTGAATTGGACTTTCGGCCTGTCTTTGGCGACAGTCCGGCGGATTGGTTTCGTTCCTGTATGGGGGAGGAAGCTTATCGCTTCCGTGATGATGGCTCAGTGAACTTGGAAGGCGAACTACCCCATGTTCTATTTGAACGCTGCAAAGGTTCTGTTTTTCATTACCATCGCCAATTTCCAGGTGATCTCCGCTTGGCCAGTTGGGCGAAAATATTGGGTGCATGGAGATGAGGAGATTGGAATTACCCGATCGAAGCCAAAGCAAAATGTTGCTGGACGATCTTGTGGTACGCATTCCTACGGTTGCTCCTCAGCTTGTAGACCGGCCTCTGGTTCTGTACGGCGCTGGCAAATTGGGACAATTGGCTGCTCAATTAATGGATTTCTTGGGTATTCCTATTGCCTATGCGATCGATCGATCCCCTCCTGCTAATAATCTGCTGTTGGATCGTATTCCGGTTTACCTGCCTGAAGAAGCACCAAAGAAAAATCATGCCAGCCACTTAGTGGCGGTATGCGTGGTGGTGGCGCCCTATACACCTATTCAATCTTATTTGCACACAATGGGCTGGCTTCATGTGCGGCCCTTCTATGATGTGGCTGAGGCTTATGCTGGACGAGTGCCCCTAAACAACGGTTGGTTTGCCGGTGCTTTGAATACCAATGATCGTGAGCAAATAAGTCGGCTCCTCGATGCATGGTACGATGATATTTCCCGGGCTGCTCATTTGCAATTTTTGGCCTGGAGGGTGCATCGCGAGGAATGGTTGTTCTCAGCCGCGCCGGTAACTATTGATAATCGTTACTTTATTCCAGAGGTTTTATCGGCTCTAAACTCAGAAGAATGTTTTCTTGACGCAGGAGCTTGGCGCGGCACGGTGTGCCAGCGTTTTTTGATTGAATCCAAGGGAAAGTTTGAACAAATCGTAGCCATTGAGGCGGATAAAGACAATGCTTGCGCTTTGCGGGATTGGGTAAAGAGTCTGCAGCCAGATCAAAAGAACCGTATTCAAATTAGGGAGTGCGCTCTATCTGAAGAACAAGGATGTTTTCCCTTTGCCCATGGTTACGACCTAACATCCCGTTTGATGCCAAAAGCTATGGGAAACGTAGAAACTTTTACCTTGGATTATCTTAATATTCCTTGCAGCGTTGCAAAAATCCATCTTGAAGGCGGCGAACTAGCTGCTTTGCAAGGTGGGTTGAAGACCTTAAAGCGATATCGACCAATACTGGCAATTACGGTCTATCATAATTGTGATGGCCTTTGGCGCACAGCGACTTGGCTCATGGAACATTTGTCGGAATATCTTTTTCTGTTTCGTATGCATGCCTGGTGCGGCACGGGTGCCGTGATTTATGCTATTCCAAAGGAACGTCAAGTTTAAGATGAGTTGTTGTAATTTAATAGATTTGGCTTCATCTGAAATCCTGCTCGACCACTTAATCTCAATGAGTCGAAGACTGAGTTTTCGATAATGTCTATTTGTAACCGGTTTCCGTCCGTACATGGCAGTTAGGGTAATCGTTTAGCCCCCATCACTAAAAAAGTAGCAACTCACGTTAAAACATGAAAAGCTATAGGACATGACGTTGAGCGACCGAGACCTTAGCCAAATGGACACGGACTATCTGGATGATTTGCCGGAGGGTGAGTTGCGTCCATTGAGTAAGCAACTGTTGGCGGATCTCAAAGAAGCCCGAGAACGACTCAAACAATCCCCGGATACGAGTTCGCGTCCGCCGTCATCCCGGGAGCCTTGGCAATCGAATCAATCCAGCGCCGAACCGTCGGAAGAAGCGCCGGCAACGGACGACTTGTCGGCACTGGATTCGTCTGAGTCTTCGTCAGATGACTTACCTAGCCAGGACTCGGCAACACCTCCGGCGGCGACCGGTGATAGCGNAAAGCCTAAAAAAGCCGGGCGCCAAGTCGGTAGCCCAGGCTATAGCCGCAACCTGACCTTACCGGTGACACGGACAATTGAGCATCGCCCGGATTGCTGCGCCGCGTGTAGGCAATCGTTTGCCGACAACACCGACTACCGACCCTGGAACGCCCGGTTCGAACTGGAGCTTGAAATCGGCAACGCCGAATCGCCGAAATTACAAATCGAACATAGCCGACATGACTACTTCTCGGCGACCTGTCCCTGCGGTCATCAANCCCNNGCCGAGCCCGGGCGAGGCGCCGACGAAGATGGCTGGAGCGTAGCCCTGAGCGAATGGCATCTGTGCGGCCCTCGGTTGGTTAGCTTTTTGGTTTATCTCTCATTGTCCCTACGGGCATCGCGCAGCAGAATCCAAGCCTATTTGCGCGATTGGCTGGGAATCTACCTCAGCACCAGCACCATCAATCAATGCATTCATGAAGCGGGACGTGCCGTTGCGCCGGTCGTTGACGAGCAGTTGATCGCGGAACTCAAGGCCGCCGGCCTCTTACATATCGATGAAACACCCTGGAAAGAAGCCGGGCAGTTATTTTGGCTCTGGGTCTTTGTCAGCGCACAGACGGTGATTTATCAAGTGGGCAAACGCCATCGTCTCGTCGTGAACCAGCTCTTAGGGGAAGCGTTTTGCGGCTTACTGATGACCGACGGCTACAGCGTCTATCGCATCTTTCCTAGGCGCTTGCGCTGTTGGGCGCACTTGGTGCGCAAGGCCCGAGCACTGTATCAGTTCCTGGATAGCGAAGGACAAGCTTTCGGCGAAGCCTTGTTATTGGCCATGATCCTGTTGATGCGCAACATCCACCGACTCCGCGAATCGCCGCCGGATGCCGAATCCTTATGGGCGCAGAATCAACAGTTGCTGACCTTGCTGCGCTCGCTCTGCGAGACGCACCGAGACATCGCGCATGTTGACAGCCGACAATTAGCCGGCGAATTTCTCAACGATTGGGAGGCCATCGTGCGCGTGGTCGAAACGCCGGCGCATCCATTGACCAACAACGTCGCGGAACGCAGTTTGCGGCACTGGGTATTGCTGCGCAAAATCACCTTCGGTTCGCGGACGGCCCAAGGCAGTCGCGTGGTTGCCTTGCTGGCGAGCGTGATTGATACCGCGCGTTTGAGAGACCTGAATCCTTGGGAGTTTATTGCTCAAACACTGGCCGAACGCCGTAAAAACCAACCTGTCCCTCGTTTGCCTATGCCGGTTTTGGCGTGATAGGAACAGGGGGGGGGCTAAACGATTACCAGTTAGGTAAAATTAGAGATTCTCGATGAATTGTCGGATAATAACTGAACGAAGCTGAAGCCAACTGGTTTGTTCGCATCGGCTCTACACGGCGAGCGAAACTCCCTAAGTCATATTTTTACTAAGTAAACTATAATGATGTCAACTACTGATAATAAGCCTTTTATTTCTATTTTAATGCCAACTTACAATCATGGAGCTTATATAAAAAAAGCTATTGAAAGCGTTTTGTCATGTGATTCTGTTGAAATAGAGCTAATTATTGGAAATAATTGTTCGGAAGACAATACAGATGCTGTTATTGAGCCCTATCTTAGTGATAATAGAGTGGTTTATTTTAGAAATGAAGAAAATATAGGGATGGGAGCTAATGGGTTTAAGTGTATATCCTTGGCTAAAGGTGTCTTTAGTTTATTGTTGGCATCAGACGACTATTTGTATCCTGGTTTTATCGAGTTGATTTATCTTGGGTTTTTGAAAAATAAGAATATCGATGTATTTTATTCTAATGTTAATTATGTTAACGAGAAAGGTAAATTAACATCGATAAATAAGCATCCAGGACTGGTTGATTTTAGTTATACAGGATTAAGAAACGAATTTGCTACCATTATCAGCTCTGGGGTACATATTAAGATTGGGGCTTGTGCGATAAAGACAGGTTTTCTTAAGGATTATATTAAAGACTTCTCAGTGTCTTCGTTTCCTGATGGTTTTGTTGGTTATGACACTGATATCCTTTTGTTTTTATCTCAAAATGGGGCTTGTTTTTCATATACGAATACTATACATGCTGTACATCGTAAGCACGAAAATCAATCATCTGGTCAGTTTCAATATCATAAAGGACAGCATTTAATTGATAACTTATTTTTGTGGGAAAAATACATAACAAATAAAAATTTACATAGGCTTTCAGGTTTTGAAGAGAAAATTCTAAATTTCATTGAGTTTAATATAGCGCTTTTAAAAAAGAATGCTAGTAATCCAGAAAAGATTTTGTCTGAACTTGGCTGTCGTATCGATGCTGTTAAGTCAAAAATAATAAAAAGTTCTAATCGATTACGTCCTTTATCTGCTAAACCTCTGGTTACTGTCGTGATGCCGACTAAGAACAGGCCGGAATTACTGCAATATGCGCTCAAGTCGATTATTGAGCAAGTTTATGATAACTGGCAGGCTATTGTCATCAACGATGGCGGCTGTGATGTCGGCCCCTTAGTAGAGGCAATTGATCAAGGTCGCAATAAAATTCATTATATACATTTGCCGTCATCTAAGGGACATGCAGCAGCTAGAAATGTTGGTCTTGAACTAGCTCAAGGTGAGATTATTACTTACTTAGACGATGATGATATGTATTTTCCAAATCACCTTGAGATTGTTGTTAATGCGCTGATTAATTCTAGTGATCCAGTAGTATTTACACAGGGCGAGTGGGTTTCTGAAACTATTGAAAATGGTGAGAGAATAGATATAAAGAAAGAATATCCATATATTAATTCTGAACATTCACTAGATAAGCTACTTGTTAAAAACTACATTGGGCTAATTTTTCTGGCACATAGAAAGTCATGTCTTATTAAAATTCGAGGATTTGATGAATCATTAACTGCTTTAGTAGACTGGGATTTAATATTGTCACTTTCAATGCATTTTAAAATTCGAAGGTTAGATGATATAACAGTCCAAGCTCGTTCAAGAAATAATGTTAAAGACAATGTTTCTAGAAATGAACGGAAAAACTTTTTCGATCTCTTTAGTCGAATTTATAAAAAATACCCGGTAGACGATCCCGCGATTCAAGCGCAACGAAATTCATTACTAGAATATTTTCAAAAAGAACAGAGTCGATCGGGTAATCAAGCTTCTGGCCCCATTACAATAAATTATAAACAAAATAAGGCCGATCAACCCAAACCAGCCGACCTTTATAAGCAATGGTTACAGGAAAGGCAAATCACCGAAGCCGACGCCCAATTATTCGCCGAACGCATGTTGCGTGATTGGCGATTACAACCGATTATTCATATTTTAGTCGAGGTTGCGCCTGGGGAAGAACAGGGTTTGGCGGATACGATCGATAGCCTGTCTCAGCAGTTATACGGCGAATGGCGATTGGTGATTCTGGCGCCTTTCCCGGCGCCGGACAGCTCTTTTGATGAAATCGATATCGTCAGTTGGCATGTTGTGAATGATAGCGCCAGTCGTCAAAATACATTGAATGCGTTACTCAGTGACGATGAGCGTGTTTGGTTTTGGCGATTGCCCGCTGGCACGCAATGGGAAGTGCAAGCCTTGCTCTGTTTAGGCGACTATATCAATTTGTATCCGCAGGCGCGCTTGTTTTATTGTGACGATGATGAACGCGGCTCAACCGGCGGTTATCAAAACCCCCGCTTTAAACCCGATGTCAACATCGATTATCTTTATTCCTATAACTATCTAGGTGCGTGTGCAATATCGGCACAGGCGCTTAAAGTTTTAGGCGGTTGGCATACGGATGGCGAAGCGCAAAGTTACGATTTTGCCTTGCATGTGCTGGATCAGTGTGGCGAGGCTGCATTGGCTCATATCCCCGAAGTATTAATTCATCTGCCGCCAAATAAAATACAAAGTCTAACGGAATCGTTACACCGACAGGCGTTGATGGAACATTTCAAAAGGCGAAATATCGAGGTGGATATTCAAGAAGGGTATTTGCCGAATACCTTCAATATTGTTTATCGCTGGCCGCAAACGCCGCTGGTTTCCATTATAATCCCTACGCGTGACCGGCTGGATTTATTAAAGCCCTGCGTCGAAAGTTTGCTCGATAAAACTCAATATCCAAACTATGAAGTCTTGGTCGTCGATAACCAAAGTGAAAAGTCGGAGACTTTGGAATATTTCCAAAAATTAGAGCAGGAATATAATCACGTTCGGGTTATTAAATATGCCAAGCCTTATAATTATTCCGCGATTAACAACGCTGCGGCCGAGCAAGCCAATGGCGACTACTTAGTTTTATTGAATAACGATACCGTTATTATTCAGGAGCAATGGCTGGAGCGTTTGCTCAATCACGGTTTGCGCGATGAAGTCGGTATTGTTGGCGCGCGCTTGGTTTTTCCGAACCAAACCCTGCAACACGCCGGCGTGATTTTGGGCATGGGGCCGTTCGGCGTCGCCGATCATCCACATATCAGTCTGCCCTTAACCGATCCCGGTTATATGAACCGGGCGCAAGTCGTACAAAATTTTTCGGCCGTGACCGCCGCTTGTTTATTGATCCGGAAATCGATTTATTTTGATGTCGGCGGCTTGGATGCGGAAAACTTCAAGGTGCTGTTCAATGATGTCGATTTGTGCCTGAAAGTACGCGAACGGGGTTATAAAATCGTTTGGACACCTTATGTGACCGAAGTACATCATGGTTCCAGTTCCATCAAAGCGGACAGAAATCCCGATAATGTCAAGCGTGCCCGGCAAGAAGCCGACGGCATGGTGAAAAAATGGCTCCCGCAACTGGCCAACGATCCTGCCTATAACCGCAATCTCAGTCTCAAGCACCGTCATTTTCAAATCGAAACCGAAACTGATGTGACCTGGAATCCTGATTTTCATGATCGTTTGCGGGTTTATGCCTTCCCTGGCAACGATACCGGCATTGGCGAATATCGAGTCAGAGCGCCTTTACGGGTATTGACCAATGCGGCGATGATACAAAGCAGTCTCTTGCCGAACCATAGCGAAACGCTGATTCCCGATATTGTCGAAATCGAGCGGGTTAAGCCTGATGTAATGATGCTGCAAAACGGTTTTGCCGATTATTTGATCAATGCTTGGACGCAATATAAGCGTTTTAACAATGTTTTCCAGATTTTTTCGCAAGATGATTTGATTCATATGTTGCCGAAAAAACATCCGTTGCAAGGCAAGTGGCCGAAGGATTTGCGTAAGCGTTTAAGAAAATTGTTGGAGCAGTCCGACCGTTTGATTGTGGCTACCGAACCATTGAAAGAAGAATACGGCAAATATAGCCAAGATGTGCGCCTGGTGCCGAATTATCTTGAAAAAGCACGTTGGCTGGGTTTGGATATCAAATTCACCGAACAGCGAGATGGCAAGCCGCGTGTCGGTTGGGCCGGAGGAGGGCAGCATCAGGGGGATTTGGAATTGATTTTGCCGGTGGTTGAGGCGACTGCAAATGAAATCGATTGGGTGTTTATGGGGATGTGTCCAGATATGCTCAGGCCTTTTAGTAAAGAATTTCACAGTGGTGTTTTATTCGATCAGTACCCGGCTAAACTTGCCAGTCTGGATTTGGATTTGGCGATCGCACCGTTGGAATACAATAATTTCAACATGGCGAAAACCAATTTGCGTTTACTGGAGTACGGTATTTTGGGATGGCCGGTCGTCTGTTCCGATGTGTATCCCTATCAAAATGCTCCGGTAACGCGGGTTGGTCATAATGCGAGTTATTGGATCAAGACGGTCAGAGAAAAGTTGGCCGAGCCGGATGCTTTGCGTGCAGAAGGGCTGGCTTTACAGCAATGGGTGTTGGTGAATTTCATGTTGGAGGACCACCTGGATGAATGGTTTAGCGCATTGACGCCATGATGACGGGCTTTTGATATATCGCGCCCAAAAAATATTAAAGCTTGGAAAGCTTTGGTCGATAACTTCAGCGAGATAAAAAGAAAGTCTTAACCAGTTTCGATCAGAACATAAACGTAGTTAATAAGGAGAGTCATCATGGCACAAGTCATTAACACCAATGTTGCCTCGCTCAATGCGCAGCGGCAACTGAACAAATCACAAAGCGCGATGCAAACCAACCTGCAACGCCTGTCTTCCGGCTTACGTATCAACAGTGCCAAAGACGACGCGGCCGGCTTGGCGATTTCCAACCGCTTCCAATCCCAAATCAACGGCCTTAACCAAGCCTCCCGTAACGCCAATGACGGCATCTCCTTGGCGCAAACTGCCGAAGGCGCGCTGGACGAGGTCACCAACGCGCTGCAACGCATGCGTACCCTGGCCGTACAAGCGGCCAACGACACCAACTCCGCTTCCGACCGGCAAGCGCTGCAGGCTGAAGTCCGGCAATTGGTCGATGAGATCAACCGGATCGGTGGCACGACGGAGTTTAACGGCAAGAAGTTATTGAACGGCGAAGATAGCGAATTTAGTTTCCAAATTGGCGCTAATGCCGGCCAACAACTCAACGTCAAAATGGCCGATATGCGCGCCAGTGCCTTGGGTCAACAACCAGGTGCCGTGCAAACTACAGGTACCCGGGTGGCGTTGGGTGCCAATGAATCAGGCAATGTCGGTATCCAAGATTTAACTGCGGCTGGCGCATTGTCCGGAGCCGCTGTTTCGTCTGGTCAATTTACGATTGAAGTTGCTGGCCAATCCACAGTGGATATTGCCGAAACCCGTTATGGCGGAAACATTGAATGGAAATCCAGTGGCGATTTGACCAATGTCAATTCTCTTGATTATGGCGGCGGTATTGCCAAAGACATTGCGGCCAGGATTAATGACATCGCAGCTAAAGGGCTGACTGATGCCAGTGGACAAGCTATCTTGCAAGACGTTTATGCAAAGGCGGAAACCAGTTTCTCTATCACTAGCGTGGCCAGTGGCGATGCTACTGCTGCCATGGCTTCTGGTGCCCCGATTGACGGCTACAGGCATGTGGGTGCAGGCACCATTGCCCATGACGGCCTGACCATCAATGGCGTCAATATGGGGCCTGTGAGCTTCCAAGAAAAAGACGCGGACGGTTCGTTGGTCAATCAAATCAATTCAAAAAGCAATGTCACCGGTGTCACGGCCAGTGTCGACAAAGATGGCGTATTGCAGCTTTATGCGGAAGACGGGCGCGATATCATCATCCAAACCAAAGCGGCGGAAGACGCGAACAAGCTGTTTGCGGCAGGTGGGACGGCAGTTGATACGGCCGACACTAACCGGATAGACTTTCAGGCTGCGCTGGAACTACGGGTTGCTGGCCGTGTTACGCTCTCTGCCCAAGACACGATTACGACGAGTGGGACGGCGGCCGCTAATGCAGGATTTGCATCCGGAGCCGCTACGGCCATTGGCGATGAGATGAAGGAGAATAAGCAGGCGGTAGGTTCTATCCAGCTCGCCGATGTCACCACTGTCCGGGGTGCCAATATCCTGATGAAATCTGTGGACAGCGCCTTGTCACAAGTAGATGGTTTGCGGGCGAATTTAGGTGCGGTACAAAACCGCTTTGAAATGACCATCCGTAACCTAGATAACGTCTCGGAGAATCTGTCCGCGGCGAATTCTCGGATTCGCGATGCTGACTTCGCCGCCGAAACCACGGCGATGACACGCAATCAAATCTTGCAACAAGCCGGTATTTCGATGTTGGCGCAAGCCAATGCCCAATCGCAAAACGTGATGTCATTGTTACGGTAAGCAGTTAAAATAACCGGAACTGTCTTCCGAAGGCTGTTCCGGTTTTTAGCTAAGGGGTAAACATTATGGACACGGGAATCAAAAACGTATATCCCTCAATAGGTTCGTTGCAACCAGTGCCGGATATGAAAAAAAACCCTTTGATAGACAAGGCGACCGGTAATCCGGTCATCGCCAGTTCTGTCGATACGGTTTCAAAAAACGCGCCGGCATCCGGTGTGTTGAGCAATGTGCATACCGAAAAGGATGAAAAAAGCCAACTCGATCAGCGGGATTTGGACGACATGGTCACGCAAATCAACACCGCTCTGCAAAACGAAAGGCGCAGTATTCAGTTCAATGTGGACGAAGATAGCGGTCGGACGGTCATCAAGATCATCGATGCGAAATCCGGCGACCAGATCAAACAAATCCCGGCTGAGGAGCTTCTGAGAATTTCACGGCAGATGGCTGAGCAACTCGATCAGGACGATATTACCGGTATGTTGGTTCAGGGAAGGGTCTAACGAGGTTTAATGGAGAGCTGTCATGGCAGGCATTCAAGCCCCCGGTGTCGGGTCCAATTTAGACATCAACAACATCGTGACACAGTTGCTCTCAGCCGAGCGCAAGCCCGCGGAGACGCGCTTTGCGAGTCAGGAGGCGCTGGTCCAGGCCAGGCTGTCGACTTTGGGGATCGTCAAGAGTTCGGTTTCGGACTTTCAAAGCGCGCTGCGCGGACTCAACTCGTTGACGGCGTTTCAGAGCAAGACCGCGAGCGTCGGCAATGATCGCTTGTTTTCAACGACGGTCAGCAGCGCTGCGGTGGCCGGCAGCTATTCTGTCGAGGTCAAGCAGTTGGCGCAAGGGCAGAAACTGGCGACAAAGAGTCTTGCCGATACTTCGTCTGTGATTGGCGGCGGTAAATTGACCATCAGTTTCGGCACTTATGACGGCGACACCAACGTATTTACAGAAAACGACAAAAAACCGGCGCGGGCGATAGACATCGCGGCGGGTAGCAGTTTGGCCGACATTCGCGATTCGATTAATGGGGCCGGTATTGGCGTTACCGCGTCGATTTTGAACGACGGTAACGGTTTCCGTTTGGTGTTGGGTTCCGATAGCGGGGCGGCGAGTAGCATGAAAATCGATGTGGCCGACGCCGAGGGCAATCCGTTGCTCGATGACAGCGGTCTTGGTCAGCTGGCGTTCGATCCGACCGCCGAGGCGGGTTCCGGCAAAAACATGCAGCAAACGCTTGAAGCAAGGGATGCACAGCTGATGGTGGACGGTATCGAGGTTTCGCGTTCGACTAACTCGATCAGTGGCGTCATTAGCGGCGTAACGCTGGATTTGAAGGAAATGGCCGAGGGTGCGCCGACCACATTGTCGATCCAAGCGAATAAGGACAGCATCAAGGAGGCGGTGGAAAATTTCGTTACCAGTTATAACGAGCTTCGGGGTGTGCTGAACAAGTCCAGCGTCTATGACGCGGAAGAAAAAAAGGCGTCTTTATTGACCGGCGATTCCGCGATCCGCAGCATCAATAATCAAATGCAGCGAATCATGGGCAATGTCGTGACCGGCTTATCCGGGCCTTTGCGAGCACTGGCCGATATCGGTATTACGACCGCACGGGACGGCACGTTGAGTTTGGATAATACGCGCATGAATCGGGCTTTGGATGCCAATATCGATGATTTTGCGGCGTTGTTTACGACGGTCGGTCGCGCATCGGGCAATAACATCAGTTACTTCGCGTCATCCAGTGAAACCAAGGTGGGTAGTTATGCTGTCAATATTACGCAATTAGCCAGTCAAGGGGCTTATACCGGCGGCGATATCGGCAGCGAGCCATTCGATATCGCCGAGGGCAGCGCCTTCCGGATCACTGTCGATGGTGCCCAATCGGGGACGATCACGCTGGGTGAAAAAACGGGTTTGACCGGTAATGAGTTGGCGCGCGAACTGCAGAGTCAGATCAACAAGGATTCGGCGTTGTTGAACGCTAATCGTTCGGTGCAAGTCTCTTTCGAGGATGGAAAATTATCGATTAAATCCGCGCGCTACGGCAGCGATTCGACGATAGCCATCGGCAACATCAACGCTGGTAGCTCATCTTTAGGCTTGTTCAATGCGACCGGTTTGGCGGGACAGGATGTCGCCGGCACAATTGGCGGTGTTAGTGCAACGGGCAATGGAACGCGCTTGACCGGAGCCGGTGATGCTGCAGGTTTGCAGATTGACGTGATCGGTGGAGTTTTGGGGGAGCGAGGCACGGTGAGTTTTACTAAGGGTTTTGCACAAGAGCTGAATACCTTGGTCGGCAGTTTTTTGTCGAGCGATGGCGTGCTGACGCAGCGTACTAACGATTTCAATCGGGAAATTAAGGAAATAGAAGGTAGAAGAACACGATTGAACGAACGAATGGAGAGCCTGGAAACACGACTCAGGGCTCAGTTCATGGCGATGGATTTGATGGTTGGGCAAATGCGCGCGACCAGCGATTTCTTGAGCGCACAGCTGCAAAATTTACCGAGCGCCAACAGTAAATAAGTAATTACGAACGAAGATTAATGCAAGCCGCATCGAGAGAATCTCGATGCGGCTTTTTTGTGTCGACGAAATTTTGACGGAGTTGGCATTTTTTTCTGGCTTCGCGTCATGATTTTGATAATCGCGCGGTGATGGATGTGCAAAAGACTGATATTGCTACAAAAAAATATTTGGTATGGAACGTGCCTTGTGACTTATGAAAGCGATAGCCGGTTGCGGCGATCAGCGCTAATTAACAAGGCGGCTCTTTTTGGCGCCGCGTAAATACAGGGGTCAAGAAATGGCACAAATTATCAATACCAATATATCGGCGCTTACCGCGCAACGTAATTTGAACAAATCGCAATCCGCATTGCAGACCAACATGCAACGCTTATCTTCGGGTTTGCGCATCAACAGTGCGAAAGACGACGCGGCGGGGCTTGCGATTTCCAACCGCTTCCAATCGCAGATCAATGGACTCAATCAGGCCTCGCGTAACGCCAATGACGGTATATCGCTGGCGCAAACCGGCGAGGGTGCGCTCGAGGAAGTAACCAATGCGCTGCAACGGATGCGCACTCTGGCGGTACAGGCCGCCAATGATACCAACTCTGTGTCCGATCGGCAGGCTCTGCAATTGGAAGTCCGTCAATTGGTCGACGAAATCAATCGTATCGGCAATACGACCGAATTCAACAGCAAGAAATTGTTGAGCGGTGAAGATAGCGAGTTCAGTTTTCAAATCGGCGCGGGTCCCGGACAGATGTTGGCGGTCAAAATGGGCGATATGCGCGCCAGCGCGCTGGGTCAACAACCGGGCGCCGTGCAAACGGTCGGTCATCGAATCGATTTAGGAGCTGGCGGCTATGTCGGAATTGCCAAAACGGCAGATGCGGTCGCCGAAGATACTAGTTTTATCGCTTTTGGCGATTTCAAAATCGAGGTGGCCGGGTACAACGAAGTCGATATCGCCGATGCGCGTTATGGCGGTCATATTGCCTTGAGGTCATCGGGCGACATTACCGATACGACCGGTTTGAATTATGGCGCCGGTATCGCTAAAGATATCGCGGATCGAATCAACAGCATCAGGGAAGGAAACTATACAGGGACAGACGGCAAGGTCGTGCTGGAAGGCGTTTATGCGGCCGCCGAAACACGCTTCAGCGTTTTGAGCGCGGCATCCGGCGATATTAATTCCGATGGGCAAATCACCGCGCCGTTTAGTAATGTCGGGGCGGGCTCGATTACCTATGATGGTCTGGTAGTCAACGGTGTCGACATGGGGCCGGCGGTCTTCCAAAAAAATGACGCGGACGGTTCGTTGGTCAACCAAATCAACTCGAAAAGCAATTTGACCGGCGTGACCGCAAGCATCAATAAAGACGGCGCGTTGGAGTTCTACGCCGAAGATGGCCGCGATATCGTGATAGAAACCAAGAGTGGCGAAGCGTCGAATCTGCTGTTTGCCGGCGGAGGTGCTGCGGTTCATGATAATGCGGAAGCTAATTTTGCAGCTGGAGCCGGTGGTGCCGTTTCATTGAGAATTGCGGGTAATGTGACAATCTCCGCGCAGCAAACGATCACGATGACGGCCGATAAGGGGTTTGATAAGAATTTAGTGGCGGGCGATGATTTTGCCATTGGGGAGGGCATGCAAGACAATGTCCAAGCTACCGGCACGATACAAAGTGCCGATGTAACGACGGTGCAAGGAGCCAATACGCTAATGAGATCAGTCGACAGTGCCTTAGAGCAAGTCGATGGGCTCAGGGCAGTACTTGGCGCAGTGCAGAACCGCTTCGAGATGACGATCCGCAATTTGGATAATGTTGCAGAGAACCTGTCCGCCGCCAATTCTCGAATTCGCGATGCCGACTTCGCGGCCGAGACCACCGCGATGACACGCAATCAAATCTTGCAACAAGCCGGTACGGCGATATTGAGCCAAGCAAACGCGCAAGCGCAAAATGTGCTGTCCCTGTTACAAGGATGATAATTTGGCGGGAAATGCCTGATCATCTCTGGTTGGTAACCCTTGGCAGGACGGGGTTTGTAACCCATACGCATCAAGCTAAAAATCGCCATCCTCGATTTGGTGGTCGAGAGCGTACTACGCCAGGGCAAACGCATTAAAATAAATGTCATATCAATATGTTATGACTATTCAACCTAAGCTTGCAGAATATTTTATTTGTTAGTTTTTTATTTTGTGGCAATAAAGGCTGCCGCTATGAAATTACTGAAAATACTACGCATTATAACCATTTGATTTTATATGTAGTTTTAATGCGTTTACCCTGCGTACTACGCGGTTTCACAAATCCGCTTTGGGATGTATAGTTTGCGGTCCACATTACTCAATGGATAACCAGAAATGGAAGCCGCCCCGATTGAAACGCTCACACATCAAATTGACCAGTATTTAGCCACTTGGTTCGACGAAGAAACCTGTGAAACCTTGGCCAAGTCTAGCGGATTTATTCAACGCAGCACGAGTCGCTTGACCGGCAGCGATTTTTTTAAATCTGCTGACGGTCGATACGCTTAGGAACGAGCACGAAATAACTTGAGCAACTTATAAATTTACCGCTTCAGGTATGGCGACATAATTCCATTGCCTCAGATGCTTATCAAATACAATTCGCATGGATTCTTTAAAGCCCTCCACAACTTTTCTGCCCGTTTCATAAACCTTGTTAAAAATACAGGCAAAGACTTTTAATCCCGCTTTTGTTGTTGTCTTTTCAATTAACTCTTTCATAAAGACATGGCTGATTAAAATCATGCCGGATAATTCACGAGTAATATGAGGAAATACCCGGTGTTCAATGGGATTCCATTTAGAGGTGTACGGAGGATAATGCGCTATCCGTATTTCAATGCCTATTTCTGCCACTAATGCCTGCAAATCCTGTTTGAAAATATAGTGTCTGGATGAGTTACTGCCACCGCCATCCATCAGCAATAAAATGGATGTTGCCAGCGGATAGTAGAGGTTGCCATAGGTGTACCACCAGTGACGAATCGAATCACAGGAAAACTCGCTGGTGTCACGGCTTGTCCCAATGTTGACGTAGGCTTCGTTGCGCTCAGTATCATAAAGCGTATGAGGTACGGCAACGCCTTCGGCTAATGACGGAAAGTCATGATCATAAACTTCAACTGTTTGAGTGGTATAGATCTTGCCATCGCGAAACAGATTACCAATCAGCTCCTTTTTCTTGGTATCCACGCTGATGACAGGATTTCCCGCCGCCGTATATAAAGCTCTCAATTGACTGATATTCTCAAATTGCGCATTACGATTTACATGCCCGCCAGCCGCTTTCTTTTTCAAGGCCTTACGCTTCACATAATCATTCTTTTTTAATAATTTTCTGACAATATTGCGACTGACTTTGAAACCCTTTTCAGCCAATAGACAGCCCATTTTGGCACACGTCAAATTAGTCCATTTTTTCGTTTCATCCATCGGGTCGCCTGCCGTATGCTCTTTTAAAATAGACAGAAACGCGTCATTAATATCCGTGTGTTTTTTAATAGTTTGTTTTCGACCTCCGCCCGCTTTTCTATCTCGTTTTTTGGGGATAATTGCCTTCTCTTTCAGTTCATTTATCCCTCGTCGGATGGTATTGCGAGAACAGGAAAACAGCTGAGCAATATAGCTGATGCCCGCCATAAGGAAATTTTAATGCTTCAACCCCCCCGCATACAAACGCTTTACTCTTTTCGGATAGACGGTCGAACACTTCTTGCATTTGTTTTTTCAATTTCTATTGGGTAAGCAGGCTTCACTATAAGTTTTGGGGTAATGTTTTAGGTTCGTTAACTTTACCGCATTGCAACGACTACTTGCTCAAGTTATTTCGTGCTCATTCCTTAGCGAGCCGACGATTAGTTATGAAGGTTTGTGCGATAGCCTGGAGGAACGAAGCGGCGTGGATCTGACACCGCAAGCCTTGTGCGGGCGAATGAACAGCGATGGTGCGGTACAGTTTATGGAAGCGGCGCTGACCAAGACTTTGCGCGAGACGGTCGGTCCGCCTTTGACGGCACAAGAAGCCGCATGGCTAGCTCCGTTTCCTCGGGTTTTACTGCAAGACAGTAGCCAAATCGAAGTGAACGAAGCCTTGACCGAAGCGTTCAAAGGGAGTGGCGGTAACGCCAGCACGGCCAGCGTTAAAATCGACTTCAGCTATGACGTCAAAAACGAACGGGCCGAACATATCGCGATACGTCAGGGCACCGACAGCGATCAGGGTTTTGCCACAGACGTGCTCGCGCGAGTGCGTAAGGGAGATTTGATCATTCGAGATTTGGGCTATTTCAGTTTGGCGCCTTTGCTCAAATCATGCTGATCGGTGCGTATTTCTTAAGCCGACTCAGCTATACCGTCAATCTCTATAAGAGCGCCGATGAAGCCGCGTCACCGATTAATCTGATCCAGTACATCAATCGTTTCGGCGGTGGTCAGCAAACGATGGAGTTTTCGCTGTTTGTCGGTGAGAAACACCGTCTGCCCATCCGCTTAGTGGTTTATCGGCTGCCGCAAGAGGTCTACCGGAAGCGACAAAAAGCGGCGATTAAAACGGCCAAACGCAAAGGGCGCCGGGCGCGCTTGTCCTACTTGAAATTTCTCAAGTATAGCTTCTTCATGACCAACGTCCCCGCCGATGTTTGGCCGAAAGAAGCGTTAGGTACCCTGTACCGCTTGCGTTGGCAAGTCGAATTGACGTTTAAACACTGGAAATCGTTGTTCTGCATCGACCTCTTGAAAGGCACGCGTCTGGAACGTATCCGATGTCTTCTCTATGGGTGTCTGATCGTCATTCTGACCGTGCAACGGTTGCTCGCGCTGGCTGCACGGCAGGCGGAAAACGAAGGTCGCGAACTGTCTTTTGACAAAGCTATCCAATGGTTGTTGCGACAGGATCGGTTTTTGAAAGCCTTTGTCGCGCGGCAGTTCGACACGCTGATGCGTAAGCTGTTAGGTAACCTGCGAAGGCTGCTTAAAGCCAAGCGAAAGCGGCGCACGACTCGGCAATTGATTACACAACAAGTAGGATACTTGGACAGCTTCTCAGACTCGTCGGAGGAACTCGATAACGGTTTAGCTGCGGGGAGCTACGCTTAGCTTGATGCGTATGGGTTTGTAACCCCGTCCTAAACGTTCCGGTCGTGGTCAAGGCTGAATTGGCTACACTGGCCCCCAAAGTACGCGGCGTTCACACGGGGCTTGGATTCTTTTGTGGGATCGATCCCTTGATCGCGATTTCGGAGGCGTAAGTGGTAGGTAACAATAAACGGCATCGAAGTCACATTGGCCGGGATGGCAAGTATCGGCAGGCGACGCATTCCTTTTTCAGTTTGAGGGTTTAAATAAAAATGCACGCCGCTTATCCTTGATTTATGTCTAGCGGTGGCGGGGTGTTCCTGGGAGACAAAAAGCATGACAAAAAAGCCGAAAATCTCCGGCTTTTTTGTTTTTTGGATTTAAAAAAAATAAAATCATGCCGATACATAAAGCAACTTCAAGCGAAATATAAAAGGTGCGGAAATGAATTCAGGTGTCAGGCAGTACGCAGTAAACAGTTACAAGTCAGGAATGGTTGCCGAAATCGAGGAGGCGAGTCCGCATAGGCTGATTCAAATGCTTTACGAGGGAGGCTTGCAGCGCATTGCAATTGCAAAAGGGGCGTTGATGCGCAACCAGATTGCCGAAAAAGGCGAAAACATTAGTCGGGCGATTGCGATCATTGGGGGGTTGCGCTCGAGTCTGGATTTGAAGCAAGGTGAGATCGCTCAGAATTTGGATAATCTATACGAGTATATGGAAAGGCGCCTGCTTGAGGCAAACCTGAAAAACGACGTGGCTATTTTGGATGAAGTCAGCGGATTGCTGAAAGAGATCAAGGTCGCCTGGGATGCTGTAGGTGCCTAGGAAATGAGCGCCAACCGCACAAATAAACACGAGCTGGCCCAGGTCGTCACGCTGACCGAGAATATTGTTGCGCATGCTTTGCGGGGAGAGTGGGATGCGGTCAATGAGTTGCAGCTCGTTCAAGGGCGGCAAGTCAGAGCGCTTATTGCAGAGCCTGGTGGCGTTCTTAATGAGAATATGGAGCTGCTCAACAAGCTTCAAGCGCTGATGAATCAAGTCATTGATCTGGCGGAGACCGAGAAGGCGGCGGTGGCAGAGCAGTTGTGCCGTTTTAGAAAAGTTGAGTCGGTCAACAAGGCCTATCTGCAGAATATGGAGTAGCTAATGCCGCAATACGGTGGATCGGTGTTATCTCAACGCCTCTGCAAAATAATCTCCAACACCAACTTACTGCCGAAATAAGCCAGCAGCAGCAGTACAAAGCCGGTTAATGTCCAGCGGATAGCAATTTGTCCGCGCCATCCGTATCGGATTCTGCCCAACAATAAGCCGGAAAATATGATCCAGGCGACGATCGATAGTACGGTTTTATGTACTAAATGTTGAGCAAATAAATCGTCGATAAACAAGGCTCCGCTGACCAGCGAAATGGTTAGGAAAAAAAGGCCGGCTCCGATCATTTGAAACAATAACGATTCCATTGCCTGTAGAGGCGGCAGGGATCGAATGACGCGTTTAGGCTGGTGGCTACGAAGTTGCCGGTCTTGAATGGCCAAAAGCATGGCTTGTAAAGCCGCGACATTCAATAGGCTAAAGGCCGAAATCGAGGTTAGGATGTGTATGCTCATCGGCCAGTCGTAGCGCAAGCTTGTCTGGGCTTGAAAGGGGAAGAGCATATCCAAGCCGAGCAGTATCGCGGCCGTCGGAAATACCGCAATGCCTAGTTTTTCCACCGGTTTATCGAAGGTGGCGAAAAGAATTAACAAGGCGACCAGCATGGATACCAGCGACGCCGTATCAAAAAAGCCGAAATTCAGTCCGCTTTGTCGTTCGATGATGACTAAGGTGTAGACTCCATGGGCGGATGCGCCGAGCCAACCTAAGTAAATCGAAGGTTTTTGTGTATTCTCGGTAACGGTTTCTCGAATCAAAAAGCCGGTTGCGGCTAAATAACCCAAAATGGAAAAGATACCTATGGCTGTTATGTTCATGGTCGCGTTGGCGAGAGATAAGGAATAATCGAAAGGTGATCTTAAAGGGTTATGTTAAACTATCCAACTGAATAGTTCTAACCGATTTGCGTTAGCGAACATCCGTTTGAATCATAAATAAAAGATGCCGATATGTTTGATAATTTAACCGACCGCCTAAGCAGTACGCTTAAAACGATTAAAGGTCAGGGTCGTCTGACTGAAACCAATATCAAAGACACGTTGCGCGAAGTCCGCATGGCGTTGCTTGAAGCCGATGTCGCGTTACCTGTGGTAACCGAGTTCATTGAGCGCGTTAGGGAGGGGGCACTCGGACAGCAAGTGCAAACCAGTTTGACGCCGGGACAAGCGATGATCAAGCTGGTTCAGTCGGAGCTGATCAAGGTTATGGGCGAGGAGAATGAAGGGCTTAATCTTAAAGCCAATCCTCCCGCTGTTATTTTAATGGCTGGCCTGCAAGGCGCCGGTAAGACGACCACGGCGGCAAAATTAGGCCGTTTTCTGAAGGAAAAGCATAAGAAAAAAGTCGGCGTGGTTAGTGCCGATATTTATCGCCCGGCTGCGATTAAGCAGTTGCAAACGCTGGCGGACGATTTGTCGTTGGACTTTTTTGCCAGCGACGCTTCGCAAAAGCCGATCGATATCGTCAATAATGCTTTGGATGCGGCGAAAAAGAAATTTCTCGATGTATTGATCGTCGATACCGCGGGTCGACTGCATATCGATGATGAAATGATGGGTGAAATCAAAGCGTTGCACGCCGCGATCAATCCAATCGAAACCTTGTTCGTCGTCGACAGTATGACCGGCCAGGATGCAGCCAATACGGCAAAAGCGTTCCATGACGCCTTGCCCCTGACCGGGGTTATTTTGACCAAGGCCGACGGCGATGCGCGCGGCGGTGCGGCGTTGTCGATTCGCCATATTACCGGTAAGCCGATCAAATTCATCGGTGTCGGCGAAAAAACCGATGCACTGGAGCCGTTTTATCCCGATCGTGTCGCGTCACGTATTCTGGGTATGGGCGATGTGCTTGGTTTGATCGAGGAGATTGAACAAAAAATCGACAAGCAAAAAGCCGAGAAGCTGGCGAAAAAAATCCAGAAAGGCAAAACTTTCGATTTAGAGGATTTACGCGAGCAATTGCTGCAAATGCAAAGCATGGGCGGTGTCGGTTCGTTGATGGAAAAACTGCCCGGTATGAATCAAGTGCCGAAGGAAATGAAGGATAAAGTCAACGATAAAGAGTTGGCGCGTCAAATTGCCGTCATTAATTCAATGACGATGCAGGAGCGTCGGTATCCGGACTTGATTAAAGGCAATCGTAAAAAACGTATCGCAGCCGGTTGCGGCCAAGAATTGCAAGACGTCAACCGTATTTTGAAGCAACACAAAATGATGGAAAAAATGATGAAGCGATTCAAAAAAGGCAACATGGCGAATATGATGCGCGGTATGCAAAGCAACATGCGCGGCATGAGAATGTAAATTATCCTTCACTTATGCAAAAAAATGCGTAAAATAGGTCGATTAAATTTTTGATTAATGTTTTTTGAGGATTTTAGATGGTAACCATTCGTCTTTCCAGAGGCGGCGCGAAAAATCGCCCTTTTTATCAAGTCGTTGTCGCTGATAGCAGATGTGGTCGTGACGGGCGCTATATCGAACGCGTCGGTTTTTTTAACCCATTAGCGCGTGGTAATGAGCAAAAGCTACAACTAGATATTGAGCGTGTAGCTTATTGGCAAGGTCAAGGCGCGCAGCCATCGGATCGTGTTGCCAGTTTGATTAAAACCGCTAAAAAAGCAGTAGCTTAAAATTTGACCGATCGACAGTATATCCTTGTCGGAGAAATTTCCGGCGTTTTTGGCTTAAAAGGCTGGGTCAAAATTTTTTCTTACACCGAACCGCGGGAAAATGTTTTGTCCTATTCGGCGTGGCAGCTAAGAAAAAACGGGGAGATCAAGTCTCTTAAAGTTAAAGAGGGGCAGCGACAAGGTAAAAATGTAGTCGCCCATCTTGAAGCTGTCGACGATCGAGATGTTGCGGAAAGTTTGATTGGTTGGGAAATTTATATCGAACGCGATCAGTTGCCTACACTTGCACAAGATGAATACTATTGGGCTGACCTTGTCGGTCTCAATGTCATCACGAAATCGGGTGTAGAATTGGGGGTGATCGATCACTTGTTTGAAACCGGCGCCAATGATGTTTTGGTGGTGAGAGGAGATCGGGAACGTTTGATTCCGTTTTTAATGGGGCAGACAGTCCTGGAGGTCGATTTGGACGGCAAATGCTTGACGGTCGATTGGGATCCTGACTTTTAGTCGACGGTCGATGCGTTTCGATGTAATTACGCTGTTTCCCGAGATGGTTAAGGCCGCGTCGAGATACGGCGTTACCGGTAAGGCGATAGACAACGGTGTGGTCCGTTTGGAGACTTGGAATCCTCGGGATTATACTCACGACAAGCATCGGACAGTCGATGATCGACCTTATGGCGGCGGCCCCGGCATGGTCATGAAGTATCAACCGCTTTTTGACGCGGTTAGCGAAGCGAAAGAGAATGGCTTTGGCGACCGTGCAAAAGTCGTTTATTTAAGCCCGCAAGGCAGACCCATTACGCAAAGCTTGTTGAATGAATCGGTCCATTGTGAGCAATTAATATTAGTTGCCGGGCGTTACGAAGGTATCGACGAGCGTTTTATCGAAACGGTTTGCGATGAAGAATGGTCCCTGGGCGATTATGTTATCAGCGGCGGCGAGTTAGCTGCATTGATCGTTGTCGATGGAGTCTCACGTTTATTGCCTGGCGTGCTTGGTGATGAAAACTCGGCCCTTCAAGATTCGCATATGGATGGCTTACTGGATTATCCGCATTTTACACGGCCGGAAAATATCGAAGGCCGAGTCGTCCCGGAAGTTCTGCTTAGCGGTAATCATGCGGATATCGAGCGCTGGCGGCTGAAGCAAGCGTTGGGGCGAACTTGGCAGAGACGTCCTGAATTATTAAAAAACAAGCAGTTGAGTGATGTGGAATACGAACTGCTGCAAGAGTTTATTGTGGAATTGGTTTAATTAAGGTGTGGTGATGAGCAATATTATTGATGTATTGGAAAAAGAACAATTAAGAAATGATATTCCTGAATTTGGCGCGGGCGATACTGTAGTCGTCAATGTTAAGGTAAAGGAAGGCGATCGCGAAAGAATTCAGGCTTTTGAGGGCATCGTGATTGCAAAACGCAATCGTGGACTGAACTCTGCGTTTACTGTTAGAAAAATTTCTCACGGCGAAGGCGTCGAGCGGGTTTTTCAAACGCACAGCCCTATTATCAGCGATATCAAAGTTAAACGCCGCGGTGATGTACGTCGAGCCAAGCTTTATTATCTGCGGAACTTGACCGGTAAAGCCGCTCGTATTAAAGAAAAAATTTAAGTCGAGATTTTGCTTCGTTCCGGCAATAAAAAAGGCAGCCAAGGCTGCCTTTTTTATTGCCGGAAAAACCTGGATTTCCTTGTTTCCACGCGCCAGCATACCGATCTTGCCTAGGCAGCTAAGGTATCACTGCCATTAAGTTAAGCCGTTCGTGGTGAGCCTGTCGAACCATGGACGGCTTAACTTATCGACCCAGGATTTTTCCATTCACCCTTCGACAGGCTCAGGGCGAACGGAAAAATCCTTAACTTAATGGCAGTGAGCTAAGGTATGGGTTCCCACGGAGGACCGCTCATCGTTATTCATAAATTGTAGGGTACGCTGTGCGTACCATGGTAACTATAAACTGTTGAAAATTTTCGTGACTTTCGAGTATTTCGTGGTTCAATCACTTTTTACAGACAGTTAATCGATACGACAATTCTTTTTAAGAATGGGAGCGCGATATGCCTTTCATCGTTCACTGGGTCAGCGAGTGCCAGGGTGCCAAAAATATTCGAATACTCCAAACGCCTGCCGGAAAACTGTCGGTACAGCGGTGCGGCGAGGTAATTTGCGGCATCGATTGGTTACCCGGTGGGCCAGTCATGGTCTCCAGCCTCGATAACGACGATAAACAAAGCTTCGATCCGGTTGAAAATTATTGGCGAGAGCCTAATGCTATCGTGGAACTCAAACTGTTACGGCGCGGCAGCCCATTCGTGCAAACCGTTCAAGACGCATTACTCAGGATTCCGTTCGGGACGACGTTGACTTATAAGGATTTGGCTAAAGTCTTAGATTCCGCGCCGAGAGCGGTCGGCGGCGCATGTCGGAGAAACGATTATCCGTTGATTGTGCCGTGCCATCGGGTTGTTTCAGTAACCGGCCCCGGCGGCTACTCGGGACAAACACAAGGCGAGTCGATGGCTGTTAAACTCCAATTATTGGCTTTCGAGGCTTCGTTTAATCAATGAACCCCAGCGATTTGATCGACCAGTTCCTTGATGCGTTGTGGGCCGAGCAAGGCGTTAGCAACAATACCTTGTCTGCCTATGGTAGCGATTTAACTATTTTCGCGCAGTGGCTCAAGAACATCTCGCTGTTGGAAGTGGGAGGAGGCGATATTTCTCGATTTCTAGCCTTCAGATATAATCAAGGCATCGGTAGCCGTTCAAGTGCTCGGTTACTGTCGACATTGCGGCGTTTTTATGCTTATCAGCTTCGGGAAAACCGGATCAGCGTCGATCCGACCGCATTGATCGACATGCCTTATATCGGCAGAAAATTGCCGTCTTCATTATCGGAAAACGATGTCGAAGCCTTGCTTAAGGCGCCCGAAACGTCGAACCCTTTAGGCTACCGCGACAGAACGATGTTCGAAATGCTCTATGCGACGGGACTTAGGGTTTCCGAGTTGGTCGGTTTGCGTTTGGAGCAGGTAAGCCTTCGGCAAGGCGTCGTCAAGATTACCGGAAAAGGCAATAAAGAGCGCTTGGTGCCGTTCGGCGAAGAGGCGATGGAATGGCTTGAAGGCTATTTGCAAACGATACGGCCGGCGATTCTCGGCGAGCGGCAAAGCGCTTTTTTATTCGTGACGAATCGAGGCGACGGCATGACAAGGCAGGCGTTTTGGCATATTATCAAACGCCGCGCGAAAGAAGCCGGCATCGTCAAGGAGCTGTCGCCCCATACGCTACGGCATGCCTTTGCGACGCATTTGCTGAATCATGGCGCAGATTTGCGCGTCGTGCAATTGTTGTTGGGCCATTCCGATTTATCGACGACGCAAATTTACACGCATATCGCGCGCGAACGACTGAAAGATCTCCACGCAAAATTTCACCCGAGAGGATAAGCCAAGATGGCGCAAAACATTCATCCGACAGCCTGCATTGCAGAAAACGTAAAATTAGGCGAAGACGTCACGATAGGGCCCTTCGCGGTCATTGAAAGCGATGTCGACATCGGTGCGCACTGCCAAATCGGCCCGCATGCAGTCGTGCAACGTTATGTCAAGATGGGCGAAGGCAATATAGTGCATCCGCATGCCGTGCTCGGCGGCCTGCCGCAAGACTTAGGGTTCAATCCCGAAACCGTAACGTGGCTCGAAATCGGTAATGGCAATCAATTTAGGGAGGGCTTTACCGCGCATCGGGCGACCAAGGAAAACGGCGCGACGCGCATCGGTTCGGGCTGTTATTTCATGAACAACAGCCATGTCGCGCACGATTGCTCGATCGGGGATAACACGATATTCGCCAACAATGTCGCGATCGGCGGCCATGTTGAAATCGGGCGCAAAGTATTCATGGGCGGTGCCGTAGTTGTGCATCAATTTTGCCGAGTGGGCTCTTATGCCATCGTACAAGGTACGACCGGGCTCAACATGGATGTGATTCCGTTCATGTTGATCGGCGGACGTCCGGCCAGGCATTACCGTTTGAATACGATCGGTCTCAGGCGCGCCGGGATTACCGGAGAACGTTACAAGGTACTCGAAACGGCGTTTCGCCGTCTTCGCAGTAAAAAGAGCCTCGACGATTTGGAAGAAACCGAAGAGCTCAAAGAATTGAAAGAATGGTTGGCGGTCAAATCGAAACGCGGTTTGCACGGCTTCGTCGATCTGTCGGATTGAGCTGAAATGTCGCCCGAGGATTAAATTGACACGCTTTACGTCGGTCGGAAAGGTTCCTGCGAGTCAATTGCCGTAACCAATGCTACGAATTTCCATTAATATACCGTTCTCGAAAATCAGCTGTTGCTTGAGCCTTCTCGGGCCGAAGTTGTAGATCCATTCGTCGATCGTAATTTGCTGATATTCGGATATGTCGAGCGTGCCTTGCGGAAAACGAAAACGACTGCCCGAAACGCCCAAACGCTTATCGGCATAGTCGGGTTCGCCGCATTTCATGCGAACGTCGCTGATATGGTCGCCGGTTTGGACGATCCGTTGTCCGCAGCGGAAAGCAAAGGCTTCGGGGGCTAAGGCGAACAAAAAGAACCCCAGCAGCAAAACAAATTTTTTCATAAATACTCATCGAAACAGAGGATTGAAATTAAAGCTAACGCAAACCGATGAACCAAAAATGAATCAGTAGGGTACTTTTTACGGTTTTTATTTTACACTTGAGTTCGACTATAAACCTAAAAAGAGCAGTTGAGAGTCTCAAACTACCGTTCGCCCTGAGCCCTTCGGCTACGCTCAGGAGAGCCCTGTCGAAGGGTGAACGGTAGTTTGAGGCTTCACCAAACCGGTGATAGTGTTGTAGACCCTTCAGGCTTCGACTTGGCTCAGCACGAACGGTTTACAACACATGTCAACTGCCCTTTTTAGGATAAACCTTTTTTAGGCGGTAGGAGTATTCGAATGCTAAAGTCACTTCAGATAGAGCCGGAAAAATGTACCGGTTGCCTGCAATGCGAACTGGCCTGTTCGTATCATCATGAAGGGGTTTTTAATCCTTCCAAGTCCCGCATCAAAGTCTTCACATTTCATCATGAAGGCCGTTTCGCACCCTATACCTGCACGCAATGCGCCGAAGCCTGGTGTCTGCATACTTGCCCGGTCGAGGCCATTACGGTCAACTTAACGACCGGTGCAAAAGAGGTTGCCGTCGAGCAATGCGTCGGTTGCAAAGTTTGTACGATCGCCTGTCCGTTCGGTACCATCAACTATCAAGTCGAAACCGGAAAAGTCGCCAAATGCGACTTGTGCGGCGGCGATCCGGAATGCGCCAAAGCCTGTCCGACCTCGGCAATCACTTATGTCGATGCCGAACAAACCGGCTATCAAAGAATGCGCGCTCATGCCGCACAATCGATTAAATCGCTATAGGAGATTGTCATGGCCTGGACCGGAAACGTACTACGCGTCAATTTGACCGAACGCACCTGCAGCAAAGAACCGCTTAATAAAGATTGGGCGCTGAGCTATTTGGGCCAGCGCGGTTTAGCGACTAAATATCTAACCGAAGAAATCGACCCCAAAATCGATGCTCTATCGCCGGACAATAAATTGATCATGGCGACAGGGCCTCTGACCGGCACGCCGGCATCGACCGCCGGGCGCTATTCGGTCATCACCAAAAGCCCGTTGACCGGTACGGTCGCCTGCTCGAATTCCGGCGGTTTTATCGGCATGGAATTCAAAAACGCCGGCTGGGATATGATTATCTTCGAAGGCAAGGCTTCTTCTCCGGTTTATTTGTATTTGGAAAACGAAAAGGCTCAATTGCTGCCGGCTGACGAAATCTGGGGTCAGTCGGTTTGGCAGGCCGACGAATGGCTGCATAATCGTCATCAAGATCCCTTATTGCGGATCGCGGCGGTTGGTCGTTCCGCCGAACAAGGTTGTTTGTTTTCAGGGATCATCAATGATTTACACCGAACCGCCGGGCGTTCCGGCGTCGGCACCGTGATGGCGTCGAAAAATCTCAAGGCCGTCGCTGTTCGCGGTACGCGAGGCGTCGGCAATATCAAAGATCCGGTTGCCTTTATGCAAGCAGTCAATGCCGGTAAAAAAGTACTGGCTGAGGGACCTGTGACTGCCGAAGGCTTGCCGACTTACGGTACGCAAGTCTTGATGAACGTGATCAACGAAGTCGGTGCGATGCCGACTCGCAATTTCAAGGACGTGCAATTCGAAGGCGCCGCGAAGATTTCCGCCGAGGCGATGCACGAGCCGCGCCCTTCGGACGGCAAACCGAATCTGGTCACGAATGCCGCCTGCTTCGGCTGCACGATCGCGTGCGGACGTATATCGACGATTGCCGGCGGCCATTTTACGATCACAAACAAACCGCAATACCGAGGCGCATCGGGCGGTTTGGAATATGAAGCGGCCTGGGCATTGGGGTCGGATACCGGCGTCGACGATCTCGATGCGCTGACCTACGTCAATTTTCTGTGCAACGAAGACGGCATGGACCCAATATCGCTCGGCTCGACGATCGCAGCGGCGATGGAATTATACGAATCCGGAGCGATTACGATTGAACAGACCGGCGGCATCGAATTGAAATTCGGTTCGGCCGAAGCGCTGGTCAAATTGACCGAGTTGACCGCTAAAGGCGAAGGCTTCGGACGCGAAATCGGTCTCGGCTCGAAACGCTTATGCGAAAAATACGGGCGTCCCGAATTGTCGATGACGGTCAAGGGCCAGGAGTTTCCGGCATACGACCCGCGCGGCATTCAAGGCATGGGGCTGGCCTATGCGACTTCGAATCGCGGCGCCTGTCATTTGCGAGGTTACACGGTTTCATCGGAAATCATGGGTTTGCCGGAAAAGACCGACCCCTTGATTACCGACGGCAAAGCCGCCTTGGTGAAAGCCTTTCAGGATGCGACCGCAGCGGTGGACTCAGCCGGATTGTGCGTGTTTTCGACCTTCTCATGGACGATGGCCGATATCGCGCCACAGATCGCCGCAGCCTGCGACGGCGACTGGACCGTCGATAGCTTGCTCGAAACCGGCGAGCGCATCTGGAATCTGGAGCGAAAATTTAATTTGGATGCGGGCCTCACCGGCGCCGACGACAATTTGCCCGAACGTTTGTTGAAAGAAGCCGCCAAAACGGGGCCGGCTAAAGGCAAGGTCAACGACTTGGCCAAAATGCTCCCCGAATATTACCAATTGCGCGGCTGGACGGCAGACGGCATACCGAAAGCCGAAACCTTGTCGCGGCTGTCGGTGTAGGAGGCACTATGCATTATGTCATCATCGGCGCGGGGCCGGCCGGTATCAACGCCGCCGAGCAATTGAGAAAACTGGATGCCGACGCGCGAATTACCGTATTCGGCGACGAGCCGGAAACGCCCTATTCGCGCATGGCCTTGCCGTATTATTTGATCGGTCAGGTCGGCGAAAACGGCACGTATTTAAGAAAATCGCCGGATCATTTCGAACGCTTGTCTATCGAAATACGCCGTCAACGAGTCGAAAAAATAGACGGTCCGGGCAAGTGCTTACAACTGGCCAATGGCGAAACGATAGCGTTCGATAAGCTTTTGATCGCAAGCGGTTCAAGTCCGATTAAACCCCCGATTCCAGGCATCGATTTGCCCGGCATTTATAACTGCTGGACGCTAGCCGACGGCCGCAAAATCGCCGAACAATTGAAACCGGGAGCCAGAATCGTGCTAATGGGGGCGGGTTTTATCGGTTGCATCATTTTGGAAGCGCTGGTTAAAAGCGGAGCACAGTTGATCGTTGTCGAAATGGGCGAGCGTATGGTGCCGCGCATGATGAACGAAAAAGCCGGAGGTTTGATCAAGCAATGGTGTCTCGAAAAAGGCGTTGCGATTCATACCGGTACGAAGATCACCGCTTTCGAACCGGAACGAAACGGCTTACGGGTGAAGCTCGACACCGGCGAAACGCTGTCTGCCGATTTTGTCGTTTCGGCGGCCGGCGTTAAAGCCAATATCGATTTTTTGGAAGGAAGCGGAGTTGCAACCGAGCACGGTATCCTGGTCGATCGGCATTTAGAGACTAACATAACCGGCATCTATGCTGCAGGTGATGCGGCGCAAGGCCTGGATTTTTCGACCGGCGAATATACCGTACAAGCGATTCAGCCAACCGCAGTCGATCATGGTTTATTGGTTGCAAAAAACATGGCCGGCGGCCGCGAAGTTTTGCATCAGGGCAGCATTAACATGAACGTACTCGATACGATGGGTTTGATTGCCTGCTCGTTCGGTCTTTGGATGGGGGTAGAGCAGGGGAGTTCGGTCGAGCGCTACAATCCGGATCGATACCGCTATCTCAATTTGCAATTTCAAGAGGATCGTCTGATCGGCGCCACTGCGGTTGGTTTAACGCAGCATGTCGGCGTTTTAAGAGGATTAATTCAAAGCCGAATCAAACTCGGCGATTGGAAACAACGTCTAATCGACGACCCGACCCGCATTATGGAAGCCTATCTGGCGAGCACTCAAGCGATCGGTCTCAATGCTGGCGTAAACGTTAAATAGTGTGAAACTAAGCTTGGCAATTTAATCATTAAGCGCATTAAGTTCTTCAAGTATCTCAAGGGGATATTTGCTCGTTCCCAAGCTCTTTGCTTGGGAATGCGGTACGAGAAGCTCCAGCTTTTTTAAATGCAGGGGGGCTGAATAATTACTTCGACAAAGCTCAAAACTTCAAGAAGTTATTTATCGGAAAATCCTTAACGCTTGAAATAATCGCTAAAAATCCCCACTAGTGACAGCTCGTTTTTAGCTAGAGGCTTAATAATGGTCAACGCATCCGATAATATTTTAGTGGCCTTGGGCAGGTTGGTAATGTTTTCGCGCACTAAGGTATAAGCGCCGAAAAGCGCGACAAAAAAGAACTGCTTCATCAATGAATAATGATTTTTGTTTAGGCCGGCCAATATCGCAATCGATTCCTTCGCGTTTACTCCGCCACGTTGCAGATATTTGAATACCGAATTTTTAAGTAATTCGTTCGACATGACCCCATAAAGCGCGTTAGCAAGAATGTTAAGGTTGGCGTTGGCGTATTGCCGATCGCGGTAATAGGCTTCAATTTTTTGATAAATTAAATCGTTGTTATTGAAATCGGGCATGGCCAATAAATGCCCGCTCAATATTTCTATGTCCGAGAATACCGCTGTCAAGCCGCCGCCGGTTAAAGGGTGACGCATGTTCAACGCATCGCCGAGCATGACCGCGCCTTTACGTATTTTCGGCTTGGCCGCCATGTAGTGATTGGGCATGACCTTAAGCCGGTCTTCTTGCAGGGCGTGTCGGTAGCTTGTCTGCATGCCTTCGGGAATGTAAGGCGTTACATTCGTTTCTAAATGCGCCTGCAAAAATGCTTTTCTGGGAAATTGGCCGCCCGGAAAGTCGATTAAAAGTCTGACTTCATTGCTGGAAATCGGATAACAAATGAACGGTGTCGGCCCCGATAAAAACACATGGCCATGCTTGGGCACAGGAATTTCGCAGTCTTTTAAAATCAAACCGATAAAGTAGGAGGTAACGGTTTTTTCGTTGTTGCTGAGAAGCTCTCTAAAATTAGAAAAAAAACCGTCGCTGGTAATGGTTAACGGAGCATAAATAGATTTGATCTCGTTCGAAACCGAATCGCGGTAATTCACGCCGATGATTTCGTTTTGCTCGTTTTCCAATAAGCTCAAGGCTTTACCTTGAATTTGTGTAACCGATGAGTTTTGTAAGGCCGAGGCTCTGATTTGTTGCAGAAAGCGGCCGTTATGCAAGCCCATGCCATGATTGGGCGATGGATAAGGTATGGTCGTTTGTTCATTGCCTTGCAGCAGCGCATAGCCTTCGACCGGTTGTGCGTCGATGCCGTCTAATAAATGCCCGAGACCTAATTGTTCCAGCGATAATACGGCTCCGGGCTGTAACAGCTCGCCGACAATTCGTTTTTTCTCTTTGTAGCAGTGATCGATCAACGCGATGTTGATACCCTTGGGCGCTAGATAAGCGGCGATAGTCGCGCCCGCCATGCCCGCGCCGATAATGCAAATGTCGAAATTCGATTCCATCTTTAGTTACTTGATACGCATCATCATTTTTCTAACATCCTTAAATTATAGATCCTACAATATCGGTTCAGCGCCCAAATAGGGAAAATATTCCGATAATTCGCATAAGTGATCATGCAATTATAGTTAAATACGCCGGAAATATTTTCTTGATGCCAGTCGCCTAGCTCGGTTTGTTTGTTCAATAAAACGCGGATACCTTTGTCGATAACCGATTTATCTTGAAAATTGCCTGACAGCAAAGTCAATAGTGCCCAGGCGGTATTGACCGATTGTGAAGTCGCGGCTTCGGTATAAACCAAGTCGGAACACGATTTGAAACTTTCCCCCCAACCGCCATCGGCTTTTTGTTTGCCAACTAAAAAAGCGCAAGCTTTGTTGATGCTGTCGGCTAAAACCGTATCATCGTAATAACCTTTATTGAGAGCCTTGCTCAACGTCTCTACGGCAAACCAAGTCGCATAAGTAAAGCAAACGGCCCATCCGCCATACCAGGAACCATCGGCCTTTTGTTGCTTAATTATAAAACCGAGTCCTGCGCTTATGGCTTTGCTTATCTCATCGTTTTTATAGGTCGGATAATCTTCTTGACTCTCCATTAGCGAAATTAGGCAAGCGGCGCTGCATTCCGTCCAGGAATAGTCAATCATTATATCGGCAAATACTTCAGAAGGGTTGAGTTTTTCCAACCAGCGAGGCGCGCGCGTCAATTCATAAGTCGACCAGCCGCCATTCGTATTTTGATAAGACAGAATGATGTCGATAGCTTGTTTCATCCGCTGCTCGTCGATAACCGCTTCAACCAGACCGGAACGGTGTATGGACAAAGCCGCGCTTAAGCCTTCCGCGGTGCAATCCGACACCGGCCAGCCGTTGTCTGCTGTCGAAAACGGCCAACTGCCGATCATCGGGTGGCGGAAAAATTCGGCATGCGTCGAGTGTTCGGACTTGATTTGCGAGCGTTCGATGAAGCGATAGCTTTTTTCGATGGTTTTCGGAAATCGTTTGCCCAAGTCGCTTTCCAAAATAGCCCGGGTCGCCAATGCCGTATCCCAAAGCTGCGAACCATTGTAACCATTCATTTTCATGCCGTCCTCGGCAACCCATAAATAATCGTACCAGCGTTCTACATGGCGTTTAAATCGGTCGGAATCCTTGCCGTAAGCATGCCAAATACAGATCGAATTGATCGCCTTGCTGACCGGGCCGATATCAATGTACTGAGTTTGTTGATCTTCGGCGTCGAGGTATTTGAGAATGTAATCGGTCGTTTTTTTTCTGAGCCGAGAGCTAGCGAATTTTTCGTAAGTGTTCGTGAACAAATTCATCCATTTGAGCACGCCCGACGGCGTATAGTAGCGGTCTTTGTCGCATACGGCATCGCGTTGTTTCGGCCAGTCTATCGAGTCGAAGTTTTCATAGAGTTCTTCTCTCAAGGATAGTACCAGCTCGTCTTCGGGGGCTTGAAAACGGTGCGCCTGGCAATAGGCCATCGGCAGATACACCATTCGGCAGTGGCACCAGTAGCGCGACGGATGCATCGGCAGCCATTTCGGTAGCAGCCACATTTCCGGAAACAGGCTGTTAAAGCCGCGCCAATCGTAAAGATTCATCACCGCCAGATAAAACTTGCCCCAGGAAGGAGCGCCGGCTGCCCCGCCGTTGTTTTTGATCCAGTTTCGGGCCTTGACGATGGCCGGATGCTCTTTATCGACGCCGAGAATGCGCAGCGAAACATATTGCATGACCGTGCCGAACATCGTCGATTCGCCTTCGATATGCATGCCCCAGCCCGCATCAGGGTTCTGATGATTGAAAATATAAAGTTTCATCATTTCGCGGTGTGCCTTAGGGAATGGTGTGCCGCTGATATAGGAAGCAATCAATAAGCCGGGCAGAAGAAATAGCGGGCCGCCGTAATCGCCCGGCCAATGCCCGTCCTCGCATTGTAAGTATGAAAAATAGTTTATGCCCTTGACGAGCGAATCGATAACGGCTTGGTCTTCGGCGCTTTTTGCTTGTGGAACGAGACCGTCGAAAGGCTGAAATTGATTGCTGATTGCGCTATGCCGGTAGACCTGGTCGGCGGAATTCGGATTGATCGACGAATCGAAGCGGAAATCTTCGGCAAATTGCGCGATTTCCTCGTCCGAGACCGTTTCGGCATTGTGCAGATGTTGATCGATTTGATCGGAGACGGGCTTGAATGCCCAGATATGCCGTCCATGGTCATTCAATAGACGCCATTTTTTCCAAGCGGGTTTTACAGTCAACATGGTTTTTTATTGTTATTACAAATTTGAAAATGAGCGATGGACCGAAAAAAGCGGTTTGTCTACGATATCCGTAAAATCGCGAAACAATATAGGGTTTCGTGGGTAGCTATTTTCGGTATCATTAGTTCATAAGCTCGCGCAATTATAGGTTTCAAGTGTGAATATTACCTGAAGTGCACAATCGAGGCTTGAGGCAAATTATCGAATTCTCGTTGGTTAATCCGGTTTGTGATTTAAAAACTAAATATTCCGCTGTCCGTTGTTTCCCAAGCTTAGAGCTCACGGCCATTGATGGCAATGCGTAGCACCGTATCCATGCAACATGGATATCGACAACCCATACCAAAATGACGAATAAAGCCATAAACGCACCATAGAATAGGCACTAAGTTGGCGCTTATGAGTCATAAGCCTCCTCCTGCCAAAGGAATGAGCGAAAATCTCCGTGCCACGGCGCATGTGCGTGAGTAATTATATTTCAACGATTGAACAGCGCGATACGCACCATCGCCAAAAAGCCTTTCAGTTTTTTTCCGAAGCTTGGCGGTTTACGCAGGCGCTCATGACCCGGTAACAACTGGCCTTTGGCCAGTTTGCCGATTTTTCGTTTGACGGCGGGATCGAGTTTGCCGTCGGCGGCCAGTTCGAAGAACAAGGCTTTCACATTGCCCAAGTCGAAAAAGTCGCGTTGCCATTCCCATTGATAATTGCCGCCGTAACGAAACCATGAGCCGCCGATACCTTCGACTTGATAATGCGTGCCGTCATCACGCAAAGCAGGTGAGACTTGGGTCCATAAGCCTATCACTTCACCGATTTTTTCGTCGATCAGGATGCGGTGATAAGGATAACGCCATTCTTCGAAGCCTTCCATTTGTACGCCTAATGCCCATTCTTCGATTTCTTTACGGCTGCGCGCGACGAATTCTTCATTCGGGCCGATATTCCAGCGGTACTCGGCGTCGTCGGTATACATCGGGCCGAGGTGTTTGGGCCAATTGCCTTCTTTTTCGGCGTCCCGGTTGGCTTGAAGCCAGCGTTCGACCATTTCTTCCAGTTCTTCTCTCGGATATACAGGCATCGTTGCTCTCTATTTTAATTGAATTTTAATGGCTTGGGTCGGGCAATATTTTTCGGCTTGCTTGGCTTTGTTCAACAAATCCAGTGCCGGGTTTTCTTGTAACACGGTCAAGTTGCCGTCGTCGTCGACCTGGAACAGTTCGGGCGCCTCGCTCATGCAGGTAGCATGGCCTTGGCAAAGTTCGCGGTCGATGACGATCCGAAAGGATTCTCCGGTCGGGGTTTTTTCGGCCGTGCCGGCTTCCGATGCTTGGGTGGCGGTGTCGCTCATGGTTTGGCGTTTGCGGTAACGTACCCTGCATGGCGATACCGGTTGCACCACCATTTGCGTGAAGTCGTCTTGATAATGGTCTTTGGCGTCGGTCAGTTCGAAGGTATAGCGGCGCAGCAGCACGGCGATGATCGCTTTCAATTGCAGCATCGCGAATGCATTGCCGGTGCATTTATGTTTGCCGCCGCCAAACGCGATCCAGCTGAACGGCTTGGCGTCTTCTTGGCGCGCTTCGGTATAGCGCTCGGGATCGAATTTTTCAGGTTCCGGAAAAATTTCCTCAATGCGATGCGATACTCGCGGCGACGTGCAGACATATTTCCCGGCCTTGACCGTGTAATCCTTGAAATGAAAATCCTGCATGACCTTGCGAATCAAGAATATTAGCGGCGGGTGCAGGCGCAAGACTTCTTTGATGACGTTTTCCAGCAGCGGCATTTCGCGCAGGGATTGAAAAGTGACTTCGCCGTCCGCACCGAATAATCGATCCAGCTCGCTCAATACGGCTTGCATGTGCTCGGGCCGGCGTGCCAGTTCTAGTAGCGTCCATGCGGCGGTGCCGGCTGTGGTATGGTGTCCGGCGAAGATCGTACCGATCAGCATGCCGGTAATTTCATGAGGCGACAGGCGGCTGCCGTCGTCATATCGGGCGTCGATCAAGAGTTGAAAGGCGTCTTCGCTCTTCTCGGGTTTTTGCGCGCGCTTGGCAATGATGCCGGTGACCATTTCCTGAAGTCTGGCGCGCGCCTTATCGCGGCGGCGGAAGACCGGCAGCGGCAAATAGGGAAACACGAAGGCGAGGGGATTCACGCCTTTTTCGAGGTCGTGATAGATTTTGGCGAATTCTTCATTCAATTCATAGCGGAACTCGTTGCCGAGCAGGCAGTGGCTGGACGTGTAAATCGTCAATTCCTTCATGAATTCCAATAAATCGATCTCGCCGCTGTCGCCCCAGTCGGCGACCATTTGCTCGACTTCGGCGACGATGATTTGCGCATAGCCGCGCATCGGTTTATCGCGCAACACCGGCATCAGCATTTTCAGTTGTTGATCTTTTTTATCCGGCGGTGCATCGAAAACCACGCCCTTGCCGAAAATGGGCGTCATGATTTTATAGGCCTGGCTTTGGTCGAGTTGCGTGTCGGGCGCGCGAAAAAACGCCTCGTTCGCCTCGGGGCCGGTCATCAGCACCATGCGTTGATGAAACATACGGAACTCGCCGATCTCTCCGAGCGTATTTCGGAGCTTCATCATGTAGTTGAAGGGATTTTTGCCGAATTCGAGCATGTGCCCGATCAGCGGCAACGCGCCGGGCATTTTAGGCGGTGCTTTGTCGGAAGAAGTGGGTTTTTCGGAATTGATCGTAGTCATGTCTTGGGTGGGATAAAAAATAAATTAACCGTATTGATGGCGGATGAGCCGGGATTATTTGAGTTGAGGCTGAAGCCAAGTATCGGCGAATAGTACGCGAAGTCTTGTCAGGAGGCCAAAAAACCGAATAAATCTTTAGGATCGTCCACTTCGGGCAATAGTGTTATTTCGGTGCCGAACTTTAATTCGGTCGCGAGCTCGTAGATGATGCGAAGTATCGAAAAGTCTTTCAGCGCGAAACCTACCGAATCTAATAGTGTAATCTCTCGATCGTTGTTACGGCCGATTTTCGTTCCGCAGATCAGTTCCGCTAATTCGGCATGGATCAGTTCGCCATCGCCTTGCTGAGTTCCGCATTCTATTAAGCTTTGCGGTGTGTATTCGACGACTAGTTTAACTTGAAGTTAGCAGTTCCGCCGGTAATTCGGTTTTGCCGGGGAGTCGCCGCCGATTGCATTGATATGTGTGCCTGGCTTGATATCTTGAAGACCAAAAAGCGTTTGTCGATGCTTAGCGGCTGTTGCGGTAGTGACGATATCGGGAATCTTGACAGTGAATGACTAAAATACCTTGATTTGTGTTAGTTTACCGTTCATGAAGATCACTGTTAAATTATTTGCCGGTTTGCGGCGTTATTTACCGACCGGAACCACGAGCGAAGGCCTGATTATGACGTTATCCGAAGCGGAATCGCCGCATCAAGTGCTGGAGCGGTTTAATTTACCCCGTAATCAAGTTCATTTGCTTTTGATCAACGGTATATTTATCGAGCCAGTGGATCGTGATCGTCCGATTTTAAAGGAAGGCGATGTCTTGGCGGTTTGGCCGCCGGTGGCCGGTGGCTAAAAGCATAGTCGTCAAGGTATTGGCAATGACGCAAGGTGATTTCGTTAGGCATTTGCCGGTTTTATTGCCCGACGGCTATTCGGTCGATGCCGAAACATGGCTATTAAATGAATCAGGGCGGATGTTGACGATCCGCATGAACAGCAACGCCGATCGTGTGTTGGGCAAGCTTCGCTTGCCGCAGTTGCGCGTTGAATTCGAGTTTGACGCGTATTCCGAACAGGAAGTCGACGTTTTTATGTGCCGTCTTTCACGGCTATATCATCGAGGCGGCGGTTAGCGGAAGGCAAAACTTGCCGAACGGAAGATATTAAATATCGGAGAATAGTGCTGTTTGAAAAATCTGCCGATATTGAGCATCAGTGGCTTTGACAATCGCGACGAAGGCGTCGCTCCCACAAGGAGGCCGGAAGCTCTGTGGGAGCGATCCCCAGATCGCGATATCGAAGCCGCAAACGTCAGGCGGCAATAGATGCTATCGAGGTCGCCCTGGCTAAGGAGTAATCATGAAATAACTTGAGCAATAGTTCTTTCCGGGAGAAGGTTGAGGGCTTCAAAAGCCTAAGTTATTCAGTGCTTATCTATTGGGTTGTGAATCATAAAAAATGTGTCATCAATAAGGAGTCAGTACCATGCAAACCATTTTAGTTACCGGAGCCAATCGCGGCTTGGGGTTGGAGTTTTGTCGTCAATATGCTGAAGCGGGCGATCGGGTCATCGCAGTCTGTCGGAATCCCTCTAATGCCGAAAAACTTCAGGATCTGGCGGCGCGTCATGCCTCGATTCAAATCGAAACCTTGGATGTCGCTGATTTTTCGCAAATCGATGCCATGTCGGCGCGATTGGCCGATGAAACCATAGACGTCTTGATCAATAATGCCGGCGTTTACGGCGATAAGTCGGGGGGCGGTTTCGGCAATTTGGATTATCAGGCTTGGTCGCATACCCTGCTGGTCAATTCGCAAGCGCCGGTCAAAATGAGCGAGGCTTTTTTGCCGCAGCTTCAGCGTAGCGATAAAAAATTGATCGTGGCGTTGAGCAGTCAAATGGGCAGCATTGCCGATAATTCCAGCGGCGGCAGTATTTTGTATCGTTCCAGCAAAGCCGCGTTGAATGCCGCGATGAAAAGTGTGTCGATCGATTTAATGGACCGCGGAGTAGGCGTGTTGATTTTTCATCCGGGTTGGGTCAGGACCGATATGGGCGGACCGAACGGTTTGATCGATGCCGACGAGAGCGTCACCGGTATGCGTAAGATGATCGATGCTTTTTCGCTTCGGCAAAGCGGCAGTTTCATTAAATACGAAGGGTCGGCGATGCCTTGGTGATTCGTTTGTCGCGGGATGCTTCGGCGGGTTAGAGTTCGAGTTTGCGTTAATAGGTGTTCGGACTCTGAGCGATTTTCAGTTCTCGCAAATTCATCAAGGCATAGAGTGTCTCCAGATGCGGGCAGGGTATGCCTTCTCGCTGTGCGGCGCGCACCGTATTGCCGAGTATCGCTTCGGTTTCCATCGGGCGGCCTTGTTCGTAATCGAGCAGCATGCTGGTTTTGTAGGGCGGCATTGTGTGCGTGTTGGCGATATTGCGTTCGATGATGTCTTCGGGCAATGGGTGTCCGCAGGCCGATGCGATCGCGGCGATTTCTTGCATGATGCCGCGCACCAAGGGCTCCTGCGTGTTCAATATGTCCTGAGTCGCCAATCCTCCGGATAACACCGACAGTGGATTGAACGGCGCATTCCAAACGCATTTTTGCCAGCGTGCGCCGATGATGTCGTCGGTAATTCGGCATTCGATGCCGGCCGCATTGAATAAGGCGCCAAGCTGTTCGGCTTTGGGGCTAATGGTGTTGGTTAAGCTGCCCAAGGCCAAGCGGCCGTAAGCCAAATGAGCAATTTGTCCGGGTCCGATTCTGTTGCAACAGATGAAAGCCAAGCCGCTGATGATTTCGTTGCCTGGAAAGGCATCGATGAAAGCTTGTTCGGTTTCTACGCCGTTTTGTATAAAAACGATCGCGGTGTTATTCGAAACTGCGGGACGGATGAGCTCGAGGTTTTTCGAAACATCGATCGCCTTGGTGCAGAGCACAACATAATCGGCTTGTTCCGGATAGTCTTCTGAATGTCGCAAGACATGTTGCGGCTTGAAGCGCCAGCCGCCCAAGTCTCGGCTTTCGATCGAATAGCCGGATTGTTCGATCAGGTTGTATTCGGACCGGCATACGACCGATACCATGGCGCCGGCTTTCGCCAATAATGCGCCGTAAAAACCGCCGATCGCTCCGGCACCGACGATTAGTATGTTAATCGCTTTCATCTTGACTGAGAAATTGTTTCAAAAAAGGCAGAGTCAATTTACGTTTGGCGGCTAGCGTCGCATGATCCAGTCGATCGAGCAAGCGCCACAACGAGGCTAAGTCTCGGGCATAATGACTCAGCAAAAAACGGCCGACCGTGGGATTGATTTCAAAGCCCATTTGTTTGGCTTTAAAGGCCAGAGCCTCAATGCTTTCCTGATCCGACAGTTCCTGCAGTTTTAGTGTCAGTCCCCAGTTCAACCGGGTTTTTAGATCGGGCAGTCGGATGGTCAGCCAATTGGGCGGACAATTCGAAGACAGTATTAACTTAAAACCACGATCCCGGTGGCGATTATAGAAATTGAAAAATGCGAGCTCCCAGTCTGAGGTTTCGGCAATCGCATCGATGTTGTCGAAGCAGACGACTTCGTATTCTTCGAGGCCGCTCAGAATTTCGGTGCTGGGCAGAGCGTCCGCTACGAAAGAATAGTAAAACGTGGTTTTTTTCAGTTCCTGGGCCAATTGACAGCAGGCTTGCAATAAATGGCTCTTGCCAAGGCCAAGATTGCCCCAAAGATAAATCTGCTGCTCTCCGGTGCCGGAAACGCAATCTTTCAAGTGGCCGATAATTTCCCGGTTTTTGCCCGGATAGAAATTGGCAAAGGTCAGGTTAAACTTGTGTTCGAAAAGTAACGGTAATTGCTCGGCCATGCATCAAGGCTTTTTTTTATGATAACGGACATAAAGGCTTGCGCCGACAAACAGCATTAAACTGAAGGTAACTTCCAGTAACGCATAAGGCCTTTGTAATGGATTGGCATAAGCTTCGACCGATCCATGGATAAAATAAAGTAGGCTAATATAGGCTGCCCAGGCACAGCTTCTCGCTTTACCCGCGAGCAAACCGCGCATCGGCAATAATAACGGCGAAACGCTCAGCAGCAATACCAATGCGGTAGGCAGTTGATCCGGCGGCGTCAACACGGTAGGCCAGGCCATCAACAAACTAAACAGCCCGAAAAAACCGGCTAAGGCGATGCGGTGATAATGTTTTGCAGTCATGGGCCGGTCTTAAGTTATTAGTGTGAGCCGTGTCGAGCCGGAACAAGTTATAAAATTTCCAGAACGTGTTCGGGAGGACGTCCGATAGCCGCTTTGCCGTTGGCTAGCACGATCGGTCGTTCGATCAATTTAGGCGTTGCAACCATGCCGGCTATCAAGGCTTGTCGGTCCAGAGAAGGATCGTCCATGCCGGTTTCTTTATACTCGCTTTCGTTCTTACGCATCAAATCGCGCGGCTCGATGCCAAGCAGATTGAGGATTTCGTTCAACTCATCGGCGGTAGGCGGGGTTTTCAAGTATTCGATGATTTCGATATCGAGATCTTTGCCTTGCAGGAGTTGCAAGGTTTGACGCGATTTGCTGCAACGGGGATTGTGATAAATTTTTACGTTCATCGTGTTTTGGCTATGGTCAAATTGTAAAACGTTATAATAACATCATTTATGCGGGCGGCAGATGGCAAACGAAGCGCCTACTTAAAGAGGTCCCTTAATTTTTTAAAGACTAGGGCTCGCGGCTTTATGGTTTGGGTTTCCTGTAATCTATTACTCCCTTTATACTCAAAAAATAGTTAACCTTATGAAGGTATGGGGTGTGGCTAGCGAGGATGTAGGCAGCAGGGCAGATTTTTGCTCCTGCAAAATCTGCATTCACGCCATCCCTAGCTTTCGATTGCTGCCGTCAAGCCCCCATGGATGGGTTCACGGCGGTCCTCGATAGATACATCCCATACCGTTTATCCTTAGACGGTTTTTCGATCAAAAGGGAGTAGCCGTTTCGGCATTTTTTAACGTACTTAGGACAAAAAGGTAAGTCATTGAATACTCAAACTATCGTCGACAGGGCAAAACTTTATTGGCGCCTAGCCCGATTCGACCGCCCAATCGGTATATTGATACTCTTATGGCCCACGCTGTGGGCGCTTTGGTTGGCCTCCGGCGGTTCGCCGAGTTTGAAAATTTTGACCGTTTTCGTGTTAGGTGTCATTTTGATGCGAGCGGCCGGTTGCGTTATCAATGACTATGCCGATCGCGAATTCGACCCGCATGTCGAGCGCACCAAACAGCGCCCGATCGCTACCGGAGAGGTGCGGCCGAAGGAGGCATTGGTGCTCTTCGCCGTCTTGAGCCTAATCGCGTTCGGTTTGGTTTTATTGCTGAATACGATGACGATTGTACTGTCTATTGGCGGTGCCATTTTAGCTGCCGGCTACCCGTTTATGAAACGTTATACCCATTTGCCGCAAGCCTTTTTGGGCATGGCTTTCGGTTGGGCCGTACCGATGGCTTATGCCGCCGAAACACAAAGCTTGCCCTTGGTTTCATGGTTGCTGTATTTGGCGGTAATTTTATGGGCTTTGGTTTACGACACAATGTATGCGATGGTCGATAAGGACGACGATTTAAAAATCGGCGTCAAGTCGACCGCGATATTATTCGGCGATAGGGATAGAGAAATTATTGCCGGCTTGCAGGTCGTAATTTTAACGTTACTAATCATTGTCGGGCGAATGGAACAAATGGGGTGGATTTACTATGCAGGGCTAACCGCCGCCGCCGGGTTTTCGGCTTATCAGCAGAAGCTGATTTATCATCGCGAAAAAGCCGATTGCTTCAAAGCGTTTCTCAATAATAATTGGTTCGGTCTGGCTGTGTTTACAGGGATCGTTGTCGATTATTTAATAGGCTAACCGGTGCTTAAGACAGTGGATTCAGTCTTTTATTGGGTGTCGAAACTGGTTTGGGGCTTATTTGCTCCGGATCATTTGTTGTTGATTTTACTGACTCTGGTTTGCGGGTTGTTTTGGTCAGGCTACCAACAAATAGCGCTTTATGGATTCAGTGCCTTGGTTTTATTATGCTGGGTGATCGCTTTATTGCCGGTCGGTAGTTGGTTGCTGCTTCCTTTGGAAACGAAATTTCCGGCGAACCCGCCGCTGCCTGAGCAATTGGACGGCATTATCATGTTAGCCGGCGCAGAAAAAATCGACGCCAGCTATGCTTGGCAGCAGGTTGAGCTAAAAGCCTATTCGGAACGTGCACTGAGCTTCATGCAGATGGCTAGAAAATATCCTGACGCAAGATTAGTCTTTACCGGCGGATTGGGTAGTAAGCTGGATAAGCAATTTCAGGAAGCCGATGTGGCCGCCCTGCTCTTCGAACAACAAGGTTTCGATATCGGGACAATTCAATTCGAACGGCGCTCAAGAAACACCTACGAAAATGCCTTGCTGGGCAAAGAATTGGTTAGGCCCGAAAAAGGCGAAAAATGGTTATTAATCACCAGTGCTTCGCATATGCCAAGAGCAGTAGGCGTATTTTGTCGGGTCGGTTGGCCGGTCATTCCGTATCCGGTCGACCACTGGACGGTGCCGGGCGAGTCGACAAGTCTCGGTTTTGCGTTCGGAGAAAATTTAGAGCAATTGACTTATGCCGTCCGAGAATGGCTGGGATTGGCCGCCTATCATATCACCGGTAAAACAAGTGCTTGGGTGCCGGATACTTGTTCAAATGAGCCATAACTAATAAAGAAAATAAAAAAATACTTGCAGCGAAAAATATGTTCTGTATAATTTCGGCTTCTTCGCTGGTGTAGCTCAGTTGGTAGAGCAGCTGATTTGTAATCAGCCGGTCGCGGGTTCGAGTCCCATCACCAGCTCCAACAAATTTAAAGGCTTGCAGAAATGCAGGCCTTTTTTGTTTGTGCCTGGGTTTGGATTCAGAGAGAACCTCGCGGAATAGGCGAGGCGCATTTTCGGCAAAAAGAAAGTCATATCAACTTTAACTGTTTTGTTCGAAATATAAGCTGTTGTTCCATATTACTTTTTATTTTCTCTCAAAGGGTTTCCCAAGGTTATCGGCGGTAATTTGGTGACGGCAATGTTTCCGTCGACTTTAATAGGGTTGTCGATGCCGACTTGAATAGGTTTATCGATTACAAGCGTAATAGGTTTATCAGTTATCAAATTCACATTGAGTGGACAACCTGTTAAGGTCAAGGCCAACAAAATAAGCGTCGATTTTGCTGTAAAAGAGAGTTGAAGAAACGTATTCATATGAATTATCCTTCTTACTAGAAAAGTTAAGATACCGTATCTAACAAATATTCTATTTTAGGAACCGAATCGCTGAAAAAATATATAACAGCTAAAGTCTTGACCGAAGTGGGTGAACAAACACCAATGTTCACAAGCATTTCAGCCTTGGCAGGCGGTTTGGGGTCTGCCGATTTGCCGCGAGATGCCAGTTTTTAATTCGGTTTTTAAACGATTCAAGCTTGCTATCTAAAGAATAAAAACCATAAAATCACACAAACCCCTGCTGGAACACCGAGCATCCATAATAGCAATGGTGGCAATACCCTTCCTTCTACCTGGTGACTAAAAGTCATAGCCTTATCTTTTAATTGAATTAATTTTTTCATGGCTTTCTCCAAAAATTGATGTTTTGAAATATTGATGACAATTTTTTATTTGTCTATGCGCCGATGGTCATAAACAGCACCACGAATTGTGATACCAGTCATTTACTGTGAAAGTTCGTAGATGTAGACTCTTTATCTAATTTTTCGATATACAAAAGCTCAGCAACGAAAATGCCGATTCCGAAGAGGGTGCGGTTGCCCGATCGACAGGCGTCGGCGGCAGGGCAGATTTTTGCTCCTGCAAAATCTGCATTCATGCCATCCATGGCAATCAGTCGCCGCCGTCGAGCATAGATGGGCGTATTTACGGCGTCCTGTCGGGCGAGTGACCGCACCCTCCCTACGCCCCGAACTTTCATTTGCCGGGGCGATGGCGAGGTCTTCATGATCGTTACTTTATAATGATATGCACCAAAAAGCTGCCGGTCTGTACGGTATCGAACCTAATCCAACAAGAGTTTCTCTCTGCTCAAGTCGAAGAATTTCTCATAATGCGACTCCGTAAAAAGCAATGAAGTGAAAACCGGCTTCAGTTTCCGCAAAGCCATCATCATGCACATGATCGAGATAGCCCCCAATTTTCCAAGGGTAGGTTACTGACAAATACTGTACTTTTATTGATACTCACTGACTGTCCGCAGATGGCCGAATGAGTCATGTCGCCAATGACTGCTTGTAGACCTCTAGTTCACAGAATCTGGATTTGACTGACTGGCCGGTTTGGAGAAGCGCGAGTGCCAATAATGGGTCGATAACGGAAAATCGATTTATCGATGGTACTGCCGCGCAGGATTAGCAGTTTATTTTTATACATCCACAAAAAATAAAAAAAATGAATTATCGTAAAAAAATACTGCACACCCTGCAGAGCGGTGATTAAATTATTTTTTCAACCCGATATTTTTTCCTCGTCCCGGAAGTGTCGGCGATCGTCAATTGATATCCGGATTCAATTCTGTCGATGTATTTCATTAGAAATTGGCCCAGTCGCGGCCGGTTAATGCCACTAGAGCTCTCGGGCACATCAAATAGCGCCTGAAAAAGTGGTTCGCATGATGTGGTTGCATATTTGACCAGTTGATTGACCGTTACGCACTCCTTGCCAATTGCGTCGTGCCAACATTCGAGGACCCCCGCCAATTCGGACCGGATGAGGTCGATGGTATCCCACCGGCATAGACCGGCGAATGAATCATCTAAACCGGCCCAAACAATTGCACTGCGAATCCAATCCGACCACGATTCAAACGATCCAAATGGCATTAAATTTTGTCGGGGACGTCCCACGATATCGTATGCGCGCAACACGGTTAGCGCCGCAACAGCCAGATTTACAAGGTTTTTTTCGATATATACCTATCGCACTTCAAATTTCGGCATTAGCGTATGGAGGCGTCGGGGTGTTCGGCAAAGGCTTTGCCAGCATGGAGCTGGCATAGAGCCTACATGGGCGTATTCACGGCGTCCTTTGACGGGCATCCCGGCGCCGAATTTTGATCTGCGATGAGTATAATCTGCCAGAGGTCCGAAGCCGAAGCCTGATATATAATACCGAAGCACCATTACTTTTCCTTGAATACCGCTGGATTTACCCAATGTTCGTGTCGAGAAATACGAACAAGCCTTAACGCAATGGCTGGGGCGATTCAAGGCATTGGGCTTTGAATGTTTTGCGCCTTTTATCACCACGTTGGATAACTGGCGGGATAAGATCACCAACTATTTTATTGGACGCGAAACCAGCGGCTTTGTCGAAGGGCTGAACATTAAAATCAAAGTGATCAAGCGCCGCTGCTATGGCATTTATAACCTGGGTCGATTATTCCAGCATATTTGGCTGGATGTACAGGGATGCCGAATCTTGTTTGCGAAACACTAGATATAGAGGTTACCACTGGAAATCCGGAAGAGCCAAAGTCTTAGCAACATGGAAATTTCAAAATACAAATACGAAGGCATTAAGTTACCCTTTATTTGAATCACTGAGCCAAAAAGCCTTCGCCGGTGAACTTTAGCGATGCATGAAAGGCATTATAAGACCACAAAGGACACAGTGAGCACAGAGTGTGGAAGAACATAAATCTCTGTGTACTCTGTGCTCTCTGTGGTTAAAAAACAATAACAATAAGGAAAAAACATGCTTGATCCCCTTCTACTGAGCGGCGCGGCTGCCGTATTTTTGTCGTTAATCACGTTGCTGTTGATCTTGGTGCTACGCAAGGTCAGTGTCTTATCGCGTTCGAACTCCGAACAAATCCGGCTTGAATTGATACAGCTTCTGGAAAGAAACGAGGAAGCGTTGAAAGACGGCTTGAGCGAATCACGCAAGGAACTGCGCGAGGTGAGCACTGAAAACCGGCGCGAAATGAGCGAATTGTTCAAGGATTTTCAGGATACCTTATTGAAAAGGGTCGTTGAAAACGGCAGTGAACAAAATCGGCAGTTAGGTAGTTTCAAAGATGCATTAAATGCCTTATCGGAAAAGCTGATCACCAACTCCAATGACTTCAAGCAAAGCGTCAGCGCGTCATTTCTGGCTTCCAGCGAGTCGTTGAACAAAAAACAAGATGAATTTAGGGAAAAAACGCTGGAAAAATTGGACGCTTTTGAAGAAAGCATCAAGACCGATGCGAAAGAGAACCGTCAAGAACTCAATGCCGGCTTAAAGTCGTTCGAGGAAAAGTCCGCGCAATCGATCCAACAGTTAAGCGAACAACTGCAGGCGCGGTTTTCCGAGTTCAATAAACAGCAGGAGTCCTTCGGAGAGAAAACCATCGGCCGATTGAACGGATTTCAAGAAGGCATTCAAAACGACGCAAAAGACAATCGCAAAGAGCTCAAAGAGGCCTTGAAATCGTTCGAAGACAAATTCGGCGAAGGCCTCAAGGATTTCAACGAACAGCTTCGCTTACGCTTTGCCGACCTGAATAAACAACAACAAGAATCCGCGCAACAGGCCAAAACCAGCATCGCGGAAATCAGAGAAACGATCGAAAAACAACTGAAATCGATCCGCGAAGACAACACGACGCAGTTGAATGAGATGCGCAGAACCGTCGATGAGAAACTGCATGAAACACTGGAAAAACGCCTGGGCGAATCCTTCAAGCATGTCAGCGACCGTTTGGAGCAAGTTCATAAGGGGCTGGGCGAAATGCAGAATCTGGCCGTCGGCGTCGGCGACCTGAAAAAAGTGCTGTCGAACGTCAAAACGCGCGGCATTTTGGGCGAATATCAATTGGGCAACATACTCGAACAAATTTTGTCGCCGGATCAATACGACATCAATGTCGCGACCAAAAAAGGCAGTCAAGCCAACGTCGAATATGCCGTCAAATTGCCCGGCAAGGCCGACGACAAGACGGTCTGGTTGCCGATCGACTCCAAGTTTCCGTTGGAAAGCTATCAATCTTTGTTACTCGCTTTCGAGGAAGGCGATACGGTCAAGATTAACTTGGCGCAAAAGCAACTACTGAACGCGGTCGAGAGCTTCGCCAAGGATATCAGCAGTAAATATATCGACCCGCCGAATACCACCGATTTCGCGATTATGTTCCTGCCGGTGGAAAGTCTTTATGCCGAAATTCTACGGCACCCTGAACTATTTGAAAAACTGCAACGGACCTACCGAATCACGATTACCGGCCCGACCACGCTATCGGCCTTATTGAACAGTCTGCACATGGGCTTTAGAACCCTGGCCGTACAAAAACGCAGCAGTGAAGTGTGGAAGGTGTTGGCGGAGGTGAAGACCGAATTTTTGAAATATGCCGATCAATTGGAAAAGGTGAAGAAGCATCTGCACACCGCCTCCAATTCATTGGAAACCTTGCAAACCACGCGGGCCAACGCGATGGAAAGAAAACTACGCAACGTGGAGACGTTGGAGATAGATCAGGATGTCGAAACACTTGTATTGATTGGAAACGATTCAGAATAAAGGATACCTTAGAAATGAATAAAACTACTTTTTAACGGTGGTATGACTGAAGGTGAAGGTTTAAGTGCTTTTTTTGTGCTGTTACTTTTGATTATTGCGGGTTTGTTTTTTGGATATGCGGTTTATGGCTATTTTTCCGCAGCTAAAAAGATTCGGTTCTATAAAGACTTGTTGGCAAATGTCGATCAAAATGAGTTGGCAGGTAAGCAAAGAGATATACGCAATAAAGCATTGGAACATCAGCCAGGCGACAACATCACGCCGGCACGGAAAATTCTTTGTAGCGCTGAGTTGAAAGACAAGTCGCTGAGAGCGGTCAATTTGTTCTGGATGTTGGCGCCATCCTGGTAAAAAGGCACGAAAAACAGCAAAACGCCCCTTTCAAAACGGACCGCTCACGGCCAAAGCTGCCAACCAGGGGTATTATTTCTCACATAACCCAACAGCTGCTATCAATTCTAAACCAGCCATCCATTTATTGATCCAATCCAAGCGTTCCTACAGATTTCCATCAAGATCTTCTTACATGTGTCTACAAGGCATAGATTTAAAATGATATCGCCTGTTAGTTGTTCAAAATCTGATTCGTTCATTGTCGCTGTAAAAGGGTTTAGATATACCTTTCGCACTTCAAATTTCGGCAGTGCCCGAGGAGGCGCCGGGGTGTCCGACAAAGGCTTTGCCAGCATGGAGCTGGCTAGAGCCTACATGGACGTATTCACGGCTTCCTTACAGCAATTCCCAGTTTGAGCAGTTTCGCCGATCTTAGGGTGTGGGGTATGCCTGTCGAGGAACGCCGTAAATCCACATAAGCGCCAACTTAAGGAAGGAACTCGTCATTCCGCCAGGGATTGGCGGAATCCAGGGCCACGGATGGCAATGCGTAGCACCACATCCTATCGACAACCCATACCGATATGACGAATAAAGCCATAAACGCACCATAGAATAGGCACTAAGTTGGCGCTTATGCCGTAAACCCATCCATGGGGGCTTGGCGGCAGCTCGAACGCCAAGGATGGCGTGAATGCAGATTTTGCAGGAGCAAAAATCTGCCCCTGCTGCCGACATCCTCGCCAAGCATACCCCACACCCTTTTTGATCTCCAAATTGGGAATTGCTGGCGTCCTTTGGCGGACACCCCTGTGCCGAATTTTGATCTACGATGGGTATACATAGCGTAATTGCCTCAAGTTTCCAGTTACATCGAAAGCTCCTTTTTGGATAATTTTTCGTAACTTGAAGATGTCCTTTAGGGTAAAAAACGCACGGAAAAAAAGAGAAAATGAACGTGGTCAGAAAATCCTCGCCATCGATGGCAAGAACGCAGAACACGCGGCTCGTGACGCCATTTCCCGCTGGAAGGCTTGTTGCGTCTCATGATGTCCGAAGGCGACGTTGATGCCATCGAAATCCTATACACAATACGGAAGCGCGTCCCGGAAGCCGCGGCGACGGTCGCGGAACAAATCGACCGCAAGCGCTATGCGCTGGAAATACTGGGCGCAAAAACTATCGTATGCCCGGCCAAACGCATGCAAGGCGGCGGTTTCAAACAATCTGACGATCAGTTACTGCAAATCAAAACGCTGTCGATCTGCATGCGCTTGAAACCAGACTTCCTGACCCTGGTCAGCGGCGACGATCACGCGTCGCTGGTGTGGGAACTTCGGGAACACGGCATTCGCACCGAAGTGGTTGCATCGGTGGATATGCTAGGCAGCCAGCTTCGGCGAGCGTGCTATGCCAAGATAGATCTCGATCAGGTATTCCAAAAACTGCAAGAGGAAATCGCCGGAATCGACGCGCGCCGATTGTTCGATGAAGACGGTCAACTCAGCGAGTTTATCGGCCGAATCCTTGTTGTTTTTTTGGCGTCATGGCGCAATCGTTCGAGTTGGCATTTGAGGCGATGCTGATCTTGATTCAGACATTCCGGTAATCGATAGGCAAGCTGTTTGATTTGTGTGTACGAAGACATGCGTAAAATACAGTCAAAAAGCGGCTGAACCATTTAATTGGAAGGCATGAGCAAATCTGTTCATTTAAATCAGCTCGAACGACTATTTGCTAATCAGCAAAAAATTCCCACAGTTTTCCCATTACAGCGACGAATCTTTCGAAGATACTACACGCCAAGTTGAAACGAACGGCACGGCGGGCGCAAGCCTTTATTTACCGATACAAACCCGTTCAAACCAGTAATTTAATGTATCGATTGAGAATATAAGCGACGGCATTGCCGACCATGCAATTCCGTTTAACCGAACGAACCGCAGGAGAACGACAACATGAACAGACTGCCTGAAAGCGTCACCCAAAAATTCAACGAACTGTTCGCCGTTATCGGCAAAGCCGGCGACGATTTGAAATTGGCGACTGCGGAAGCCGCTATGGCCGGGAACTTCGATCAAGTTTCCGTCGCCAGCGATCATTGCCTACGCCTACAATCTTTGGAAATGGAAATCAAAAACTGCTTGAGTCATTTCGAATCTCAATATCAGCAAAAATCAGTTGAGAGTTGCGTTCATAAAAAAGCCCGGCGCCGCCCTCGCAAGTCGCGCGGTCGATTTAGGGTTACCATTGCCGACAAACTCATCGAGGAAACCACGATTGCCGAAACCTTCGTCAAAACATTGCGCGCGTTCAATCTGGAGCGGGTGGCGAAATTGAATAAAACGCTGAGCGCCGTCCCGCTCATCGCCAAAACGCCGGCGAACGGCTACCAAACGCAGAAGCGTTGCGACGGTTGGTACATTACGACACATGTCAACAAGCATAACGCGACAGCGTTAATAGAAGAAATCGGCAAAGACCTGAATATCCCGGTAAAAGTGGAATTTATAGAACGATAAACGTTCAGGATGTAAATATTTCACCGCAGCCTCGCCGGCGGCGAACAAGAAAAACCGCGTGCGAAACCGAATCGACCGATACAAACGAAAAACCAGAGACCAGAATCATGAGCGAACAAAACACGATTTCCAAGTTGCAAACGCAGAGCAACAAAAACGACGAGAAAGCGCAACTGCGTTTGGCTTTGGAGCGTTATGCGAACCCAAAAGCGGATGATGATGAAGGAGCGGATGAATACCACGCTATGGTGCTCAATTGGTTGCAGAATGCGGCGGAGGAGGACGGACTTGCCGAGGCACAACTGACATTAGGTATTTTATCTCTTATTGCTTCAAGGCCTGAGATTCAGAGCGAAGATTCTCTCTCAAGTATCCTAAATGATTTAGTTCACAGACGCGTAATTTCAGAGCTTTCCATAAAAAAACATGATCCACTTAAAGTAACGGAATTCACGCAATCTATCGCTTTTTGGAGCATAGTCCGCGTCCGCTTTGGGGGCGATAAATTCTTCCTTCAAAAGCATCTGTTCCCAAGTCCGGAGCAGCCTTTCCATTGGTTGACCAAGGCAGCCGAGCAAGAATGCGCGGAAGCGCAATATTGGTTAGGTTATTTGTACTTTTACGGCCTCGGTATTCAGCAGAATAAAACATTGGCTGTCGACTGGTTCAGCAATGCCGCGGCTAACCACTTTGCCGCTGCGCAATACCAACTGGCCTGTTGTTATTACCACGGGGAAGGTCTCGAAAAAAACGATCAAAATGCCTTTTTTTGGGCAAACAAGGCTGTTGAGCAAACAGAGTCCTTTTTTGACACCGATCCAGAGCAAAAACCGGATTATAGCTTGGGTATTATTGATGCCTATTTGTTGTTGAGCAAACTCTACACATTGGGTAACGGCGTCGAGCAAAACAGCGAACTGGCTTACCAATGGTTTATAAAAGCTGCTGAACATTGGCAAGATAAAAGCCCAACAAACGAGTTTCTTGAAAGTCAATTTCGTTCCGCTCAGTTTCTACTATCCCACAAAAACTACGAAGAAGGCATGGGTTACATGCTTAATTGTGTTAAAGGCGGCTACGTCAAAGCCGGCGATTGGCTTATCAAGCAGTATCTATCTAAAGTAATTCCGGAATCTTTGGAAAATCAAAACTCTTATGTTTTTATTTACAGATGGTGTTCCGAAGTTTCAATTGGACACTCCAGCGCTTTGCCCAATTTAATTTTGGGTTTATTACGCGTATCGGGAAAAGGCGTAGATCAAAACGATAGCTTAGCTTTTGAATACTTTAATAAGGCCCATGACGGCTTCGATTCTTCTGATGACCATACCTATGATTTCATCCAATTATTTTTGATGATGTGTTATGCATTGGGCAAGGGAGTAGAAAAAGATTTAGTTAAAGCTGATCGTCTATCTAGGGAATTTGATCCAGGTGAAGTCGGTGAGTTTTTGATGGAAAAACTTTCCCTTAATGTAGATTATGGATTTACCGAGCATAATAGAACACTCGGTTTGTTGAGACTTAACTTATTGACACAAAACGACATCGTTCAAGCGGAGACTTTTTTTGATGATTTTTTTAGTGGAAATAAGGAAACCAATATCGGCTTGAGAAACATTTGCTTGACGAGCCTACAACAAGCCGTCGAACTCGAAGAAAAGAATCGGGAACTCGAAGCCAAAAATAAAAAACTTGAGGAATCCGAAAAAGAGCTGGAAGACACGATGGCTATGTTCGCGCATAAATTCCGCAGTCCGCTGGATGCAATTATTTACAACACCGAACACGAGCATCAGGAAAAACTGTATAAACAGGCGGCACAAACCATGCGCGGCTTGCTGGATATTTTCAGCTTGATTGCCACCGACGCCGATAAACTCCAGGACAGACTCCAACAGGACTGCCTAGGTAATGGCAACCTGATAACCGCATTCGGCAAAGTGCTGAATATGGTTTTGCTGCATCTACTATCGCCTTCTGCAAAGGGCATTATCCGTCAACACTATTTGCGCTATGCCAAAGCGTATGGCCTTTGTGATGTTGGGGTAAGCAGCAAACAGTGGTACGAGGATTGTCGAGATATGGAGCAGCAACTGCAACAAGAGTGGGAGCAGGGTTATGCTCAACTTTTAGGCCAATCCGCAACGCTGGAGCAGCGGTTGACTTGGTTGGAGCGACGCTTTTTCAAGCTGGAACTGCTAGGCTTTGGGCGTGTTGACATCCAATTCGACGAATATGGGATTACGGAGTCGCTATTGACCATTGTGTTGAACGAATTCCTAGTCAATACGTTCAAGTACTATGCTTCTGTCGAAAATATGCCTGTAGTGCTTGAATGGACAAGTCGCGATGGTCATCAGGTGCTAACGTGCAGGAATCCAAGCACACGCCACGAGCGTACACGCATTAAAGGCAGCGGTAAGGGCCATATCTTTTTGTCTGCTCTGGCGCGTAAAATCGGCAGCGAATTTATTAAACCGAAGCCTGCCGACGATTTTGTGGTGGAATTTTCTTTGGGGGATGAACTGTTGATTTCAAACTTGGACGATAAAAAATGAGTTACTTTTTGTGGGTAGAAGATTTTGCATTCGGCGAAAAAACAAGAGATATAAAAGGAACGGCTGATAAATTGTTTGGTGGTATTTATCCGCCAGATACGTTTCACGACGATGAGCGCGATCTAAAGGAATCGTTAAAAAACTACGGCACTTTTCTTGAGTTAAACTTTCAGGACGCTCTTGAATTTATCAACACCCAATTGCATGAAGTTGACTATGTAATTCTGGATATTGATTTACCTGCTTATGCAGAACACGATGAAATCAATGAGACAGTTTCTAGCATACTCAAAGATTTTGAGGGTTATACGCCGAGCGATGATCCAGAGGATGAAGATCAGCTAAAGTCAGTCTGTGGCGAGTTAAAGAAAAATGCCGGGTTTTATCTTTATGCAAAGTTAGTTTTTGAACTTGGCTTTCCTAAACAGCATATTCAGTTTTTCTCCAATCATGGAAACGAGGCTAAGAGCATTAAAGATGCGTTCAAGGCGGCAAAAATTGCTCCTCCAGACATCTGTTATAAAAACGAAGATCGAGTTAGGCAATGGGTTTCCAATTGTTTTGATAGTCCTTATTCACGGCTTCGACGTGGCATTATTGAAGGTTGTAAACAATTAAAGAAATTAAGAAATAATTTGCGTTTTTCAAAATTCAGTGTCGAAGGGAAATTGGCCTTTTTAGACGTGGATGATTATTTGGATGTTTTAGAAAACTTTTTACCGCTTCGTGAGCCAGCTAATAAAACCATTTTTTATAAGCTCTTTATCAGGACTTTAGCGCACGAATGGGAAGAATCGGTTGAACCCAGAAAGCTCGATGACGATCAAGCAACGTTTGCATTTTCATGGATTATGAAAATGACCCGCAATTGGATGGCTCATAATTCTACGGCTATTTTTAATAACTTGACAGAAAAAGACCTTGCTTATTTATTCATTTGCAATATGCGAGCAATTTTCGAGTTAAGTGAAAAAACAATGGGGTATGAGAAAATTCTGTTGTCCTTGTTCAGCAAAGGGGACGAACACGAAGCACTTGAAGAATCAGAGATAATAATTAAAGAAAAACGCATTCCATTGGTTAAATATTACGTTTCTTATTTCAATGAAAAAACTAAGCGTACCCAAGTTCACAATATATTGCATGATTTGCAAAACAACAAATCGAAATTAAAAGCCAAAGGTGATGATTTCTTTATAACTGGACTATATCGCTCTTTTTGGTTTTTAACTTCAGAACATGATGATAAAAAAGATAAGGCTGTAGAAAATAATCGTAATCCAAATCAAGTTTACATCTCAAGACACTATACATTTTATTTGTTCGATTACTGTAAGTCGGAGTTTATATTTAACTTTTCTAGTCATATCTACCACCGCAGTTTCCCCGAGGCCTAACCCATGACCACCCTGCAAACCCAAATCCCCGATCAACTGTTGCAGCAAGCCCAATATTTGGTGCAACAAGGTTGGAACGCCAATATCGACGAATTGATCGCCGAAGCGATGCGGCGTTATCTGGAATCGCATCATGACGCTATAAGCGAACAGTTCTTACGAGAGGATGTCGAATGGGGACTAAAGACATAAGAAAATTAGAGAACTCATCAGCGAGTTGGAAAAAGCCGGGGTTGTTAATCGAGGCGGCAAAGAAGGCATTGCCGCCACTGACATCAGGCAAGGACGATGCGAATAAAATGCTTGATGTGGCTTAACGGTAACGAGGGGGGAGAAAATTCATCATGAACAGAACTGAAATTGAACAAGCGGTGTTGAACGAAATCCACACGTTGCCGCTGGATAAAGTCGAAGCGACATTGAATTATGTGTTATCGCTGAAAAAGTCGGCTAAACCGGCCAACACCGCGCCCGATCATCCTTGTATCGAACAAGTGGAGGGGCAAAGAATTTTGTCTATTATGAAGGATACCGGTTTTCTCGCTAGCATGCCGGATGCCCCGGATTTATCGGAAAATTATAAGGATTATCTCGATTGGGGCGATAAGACATGATGATGACCGATAGCGGTTTTTGGGTAGCATTGGTCAATCCCGACGATCATCATCACGCTACTGCCCTCGATGCCTTATCGGCGATCAATGAGCCGTTGATTACCACCTATCCGGTGATTACTGAAGTGTGTCATTTGCTGCTCAAACGACGAGGCATTCAATCGATGTTGGCTTTTGTCGAAAGTTACCGCCAAGAAGCATTCTCGGTTTTTCAGATCAATGATGCTAAACACAAAGACCCGATCGTTACGCTGATGCAGCAGTATGCCGATTTGCCGATGGATTTTGCGGATGCGTCTTTGGTGCTATTGGCCGAATCTTTGGGACACGGTCGAATTTTGAGCACCGACAAACGGGATTTTCATACCTACCGCTGGAAAAACCATTACCCTTTTTTCAATATGTTGCCTGTTTAAAAACCGGCTATGCGCATTTCAGAAAAACACTCAATCGCGGAAGTCATAAAATCCTTGCTTCCGCACTTACCCTGCTTCGCCGAAGAAGAAGGCGATCATTACAGCGTCAACCGCTGCGACTTGATCAATGCGCTGTGCCAAAAACAACATCTGGATCGGACGCTTGCCGAAAATACGGTCAATTGGTGCGAAGCGCTGCTCGATACCTTGGCGGTTTTGAATATCGATGCCTTGCAACGCGGTGAATGGTGTTTCGTTTCTTTCCCGGCCCAGTTGATGGCTCTGTCCGTGTTGACGGCCCTAAGCGATTCGGATTCGCGCTATTTCGAGCCGAATTTCTGGAATACCCGGGACGTGGATTCCAGCAAGCTAGAACGCCAGCGAGAAGTCTTACAGTTCATCGAGAATCGCCGCAACGATCGTCATCTGAAGCAACAAGCAGAGCCGGTTCGTTATATTCATGTCGCCTGGAGCTTGATCAAGCATGAAGGCAAGGTGCTGTTTTTTCATCGCGAGGATAAAACCCGCCATGAAAAGAATTCGGGAAATTACGGCCTAATCGGAGGTCGCGTCAATCAAAATGATTTCATTGGTTTCAATGGCGATAGTCAAGCCAAATTACGACTCTTGCAATCGGCGGATCGTACATCGATACAGCCGGCGTTGGCGGAAACGCTGAAAAGGGAATTATTGGAAGAAGTCGGTTTGGAATACGAACAACATTATTTATTTCGTCCCTGGCGAGCTTTAAAGCCTTATCGACAAGTGCAAGGTGCCAAATCAAACCACGCCTTGACCGACTATTTTCTGGAGATTTTTGCTATTGAACTGACTTTGGAAGGCTTTTGCTATTTGCAGCAAAAGATTACCGAAGACAAACAACTCGTATGGTTTTCGCTCGATGAAATGGCGCAAGGACGAACACGGGACGGAAAAACCGCCTTTATCGAAGCGCTGTACAAGGATTTTGACGACAACAGGGAGCGCTTGAAAGCGGCTCTGGACGATTTGGACGACAGTTTCAAAACGAATTATCTCAATTGCCAAGATCCGGCAAAATACCGAATCGTATTACCGGAAAATGAAAGCCAACCGATTTGCGCCGGCGCACCGGGCAAGGAATCGGCGATTGACTTGTCGCTGGATCAATCAAGCTTATCGCTGTTATTGGGTTTAGCCGCGCATTTGCGCGAATTTTCTTTTGTTGAAAAAGATACCTCTATCGCATTGCATCCTTATGGTTGGTTAGAAGTGGAAGACGATTGCGAGTTACAGACCGAACTTGTCGAACTGGCCGAGGCGTTTAAGGATTCGAAGGACATCGTGATTGAAAACCAAAAGGACCGTTGGTTCAGGCTGTCGATTTCACCGGATTGCGTGTTTTTCGACGACTCTTATTTTCGCTGTTCTGTCGATCAGAAAGATATGCAAAGCCGTAAAAGCAAGGTGCGGGTGACGGCGATGCGCAGGGAATTCGGCACCCGTTTAGGAACTGTGGGTAAGGATAAGAAAGAAACCAAGGTTCCGATAAATGTCGTTAAGTCTTTGGATAATCTAAACAAGGGCAATCGGAATGACAGCCTTACCGATTCAGTTCGGGATAGTTACAGAAAATCCCAACTGCATGACTGTTTAGCGAAACTTGGAATGAGAGGGCTACTAAGACAGGATGCCGGTGCAGTAAAAATCTATTGCGAGTTTGTGATGAATTGAAACGGCGGATTTATAAAATCCGACCATTAACCCAGATCATTTCTTAATAAGGTAAAGCTTAAAGCGGCGCTGGATTCTAAATCTCTGTCTGCTCTGAAATCTCCAGGGCTTCGTCAACTTCGATGCCGAGATACCAGCAATTCCCAGTTTGAGCAGTTTCGCCGATTTTAGGGTGCGGGGTATGCCTGTCGAGGAACGCCGTAAACCCATCCATGGGGGCTTGGCGGCAGCTAAGCGCCAAGGATGGCGTGTAGTAGGGCAATGCAGGAGCAATTGCCGAGGAGCAAAAATCTGCCCCTGCTGCCGACATCCTCGTCAAGCATACCCCACACCCTTTTTGATCTCCAAATTGGGAATTGCTGCCGAGATACCTGACTGTGCTTTCAAGTTTAGTATGGCCTAGTATACTCATCGTATATCAAAATTCGGCGCCGGGGTGTCCTGTCAAGCGAGTTACCGAACCCTCAACAAAGCTCATAGTTCCAGGACGTTATTTGTCACAAGATCCTAAATTTGAAGCATGGACCTAAATTCGGCAGGCAGTCCACGGAAATCAGGAAATACACAAAAGCAATCATGTGGTTACATAAATCTCTTGAATTACCCTTTGAGTGAGCATCTTGGAAAGTATAACTATTTGAATATTTTCGTGCCTTCTTCGACAGGGCTCTCCTGGGTCGTAGCCGAAGGGCTCAGGACGAACGGTAATTTTACTATTTTTAAGTTTATTGCCGGTCGATCGACAAATCCTCCGCCCAGCAGCCGATAGGTCTACCCAAGGTCAGCGATTCGTCTTCGAAACGGACTAGAAATACGGCCTGTTGCGGTGTCTCTTCTATATGGCCTTTCATCACGATGACGCCTCGCGAGCCGGATGATGCCAAGACTTGGCCTTCGCTGCAATCGGGCATCGATCCGTCGTCGGTAATGTCTTTTGCGGCATAAACGACATCGCCGATTTCAAGTTCTGTTATGTTCACTGTCGTCTCCTGAGAATATTTTGTTGCAAATGCGACAAAGCGATTTGAATTGTCGTTGATCGCGCCCGAAAGCCATATCTGATAAATCGAAATTGCTTATGATTTCAATTGATTGAAGCTTTGTATTGGGTATGGCATGAGCGTTGCTTTATACATTAACAAAATCAATGCCAAATCGTTCAGGAGACTCAATCATGATTACGTTAACCGAAAGCGCCGTCAAAGCGGTGGGCCGATTCATCAGCAGTTCCGACAAGCCGACCGGCGGACTGCGCATCGAAGTAACCGACGGCGGTTGTTCCGGCTTGTCCTATGGATTGCGATTAGAGGAAAAAGAAGGCCAAGACGATACCGTGATCGATTGCGGCGAAGTCAAGGTATTCGTCGATCCGCTCAGTTTGCCGAAATTGGACGGCATGTCGATCGATTTCGTCGATAGTCTGGACGGCTCCGGCTTCAAGTTCACCAATCCGAATGCAGTGAAAAGCTGCGCATGCGGTTCGTCGTTTACTACCGGCGACGCCGGCGGCACCCCTAAAACCTGCTCTTGAAACGCGGAGGATAACGTCATGTGGGATTATTCACAAAAAGTTAAAGACCATTTTTTCAATCCGAAAAATGCCGGCGCCGTGGCCGGCGCGAATGCGATCGGCGAAGTCGGCTCGATCAGTTGCGGCGATGCGCTGCGGCTGACCTTGAAAGTCAACGAAGAATCAGAGGTGATCGAAGACGCCGGTTTCCAAACCTTCGGCTGCGGATCGGCGATCGCGTCTTCGTCGGTGCTGACCGAAATTATCAAAGGCATGACGCTCGATGATGCGTTGAAAGTCAGCAATCAGGACATCGCGAACGAGTTGGACGGGCTGCCGCCGGAAAAGATGCATTGTTCGGTGATGGGGCGCGAAGCCTTGCAGGCCGCCGTTGCGAATTACCGGGGCGAGGAGTGGAAGGACGATCACGAAGAAGGCGCGCTGATTTGCAAATGTTTCGCGATCGATGCGGTGATGATCGAAGAAATGATCTGGGCCAACAAACTTCGCACGGTCGAGGACGTCACCAACTTCACGAAGGCGGGCGGCGGCTGCGCGGCCTGCCACGAGGATATCGAAGGCATACTCGAGCGGGTCTTGAAGGAACGCGGCGAAACCTTCGATCCGAATGCCGCGCCGATCGAAGCCGTCGTGATGGAGAAAAAGCCGCTGACCAACCTGCAGCGCATCAAGAAAATCGAGGAAGTGCTCGAATCGCTGCGTCCGCAATTGATGGCCGACGGCGGCGACGTCGAGTTAGTCGAAGTCGTCGACAACACCGCCTATGTTAATATGACCGGCGCCTGCAACGGCTGTCAGATGGCCGCGATGACGATCGCCGGCATACAACAGCGTTTGATGGAAGTCTTGGGCGAATTCATTCGCGTGATTCCGGCCTCGCAAATGCCTAAGGTCGCTGTCGCGGCGGGAGGCTGATCATGAGCGACATTTATCTCGATAACAATGCCACGACCAAGGTCGACCCGCTCGTCGTCGACGCGATGCTGCCGTTTTTTACCGAACAGTTCGGCAATCCGTCGTCGATTCACAAATTCGCCGACGGTGTCGCGAAGGCGCTCAAAAAAGCGCGGCAACAGGTGCAGGAATTGATCGGCGCCGAGCACGATTCGGAGATCATCTTCACGTCGTGCGGCACCGAATCGGATTCGACCGCGATTCTGTCGGCAATCAAAGCGCAGCCGAACAAGAAGGAAATCATTACGACGACGGTCGAGCATCCGGCAATACTGAGTCTGTGCGAATATCTCGAAAAGGAAGGCTATACGATACACCGCCTGCCGGTCGATAAATGCGGCCGCTTGAGCCTGGACGCCTACAAAAAAATGTTGTCCGACCAGGTCGCGATCGTGTCGGTGATGTGGGCGAACAACGAGACCGGCACGATTTTTCCAGTCGTCGAAATGGCCGAAATGGCCCATGCGGCCGGCGTGATGTTTCATACCGACGCGGTGCAGGCGGTCGGCAAGATTCCGATGATGCTGCAGGATACCAAGATCGACATGCTGTCGATTTCGGGACACAAACTGCATGCGCCGAAAGGCATCGGCGTGTTGTACCTGCGGAGAGGAACTCGCTTCCGGCCGCTACTGCGAGGAGGCCACCAGGAACGCGGCCGCCGGGCGGGCACCGAAAACTCAGCCTCTATCGTCGGTTTGGGCAAGGCCTGCGAATTGGCGCTCGAATACATGGAATATGAAAATATCCAGGTCAAGGCGATGCGCGACCGTTTGGAGCGCGGCATCGTCGAACAGATTCCGCATAGCTTCATCACCGGCGATTTGAACAATCGCCTGCCGAATACGACCGACATCGCCTTCGAATACATCGAGGGCGAGGCAATCTTGATGTTGCTGAACAAAGCCGGCATCGCCGCTTCGAGCGGTTCGGCCTGCACCTCGGGTTCGCTGGAGCCCTCGCATGTGATGCGCGCGATGGATATTCCGTACACCGCCGCGCACGGCACGATCCGCTTTTCGTTCTCGCGTTACAACACGATGCATGAGGTCGACGAGGTCTTGAAAGTCATGCCGGGCATCGTCGCGACGTTGCGGAAACTGTCGCCGTACTGGGACGGCAACGGTCCGGTCGCGAATCCCGAGCAGGCGTTTCAGCCGACCTATGCTTGATTCTCGAAAGCGATTTTAATGTCACCGCAAAACGGCCGGGATGGCCGTTTTTTATCAGTGAAAACCATTAGTCGGAAATGTTTGATAGCAAGAACTGGTGTCTTGTAAGTATTCAGACCCCGTTGGCAAATTACCCCAATTCAGGCGTAATTGTTGGCCTCCCCCTTTGAAAAAGGGGGATTGAGGGGGATTTATTTAAAAAATCTCCCCTAGCCCCTCTTTTTCAAAGAGGGGGACTGAATACTTACGTTGTCTTTTAAATTTTCGTGCGCCGAATTTTCGTTTTCAAGTCGTTTGTTTGTCGTCATGCCTATCCGGCGCATCGGCGCCTTTATAAACCACCCGGTTGTTTTCCCACATCACCGCATATTGGCCGAGCTTGCGCTTTTTCTCTAATGCATTGGCAATGGCTTTATTCAATGCCATTTGAATCACTTGGCTTTCTTGTGAAGGGTGATTTTTGACGAGTTTCATAAGCCGGCCTCATTTAAAAGATGTTGATAAAAAAAATCGTGGATGACATTCCGTTGCTCGTCTTGCTGTTCGAAGATCAGCGTGGTGTGGTCATTGGTATTCATAAAACAGGAGCAGCGATTGACCGCATAACTGAACTCCATTAGTAGGTTACGCAAGCTGCGGGCTGCGGGCAAAGCGGCGTTCAATGTCTTGTGCTGGAATATTGTGGCCGCCATGCGCCACGCGTTCCGCAACTCGGGCTTTGGACATTTCGATCGAAGGCAAAGCCAAATAAATCAATTCAACATGCCAACCGCTTGAGCGCAAGCGATCGATCAGCTTGAGATAACTGCGTCCCGCCAAGGTGGTTTCGAACGCGAAATCCTGTGTTTTGTTAATGCACGACTCTACTTCATTTAAAAAAATTCGGCTGGCGGTGATTAATTCACGCTCAGGAGCAAGCGGGGATAAACCGGCGGCAATCAAGTCGGCATTGATAAAGTGATAACAATGGACAATTTGGGGCAGGTATTCCAGCGCGAAGGTGGTTTTTCCGGCGCCGTTGTGTCCGGCAATGATCCAGCAGGTTGGCATTACTATTTGCTTAAATAAAGTGAAAATTTTTTACCACAGAGTTCCTCAGAGGTTTTGAGTTTTATTCTCTGTGCTCTCTGTCGGTTCTCGGAATATATGGGGAGTTGTTTTATATAACTTTCGGTTGTTACGGCATTGTCTGACAAGTGTCAAAAGCAGATCTGTCTTTTTGTGTAGCCAAAGATGCTTGATTGCAAGGCGTGGTAACGTTTGGCGGACCGATTTAACAATTCCGAGGTTTTCATAATTCTGAAGTTTTTCAAAAATTATGTGATTCGGCTACAGCAAAACAATTTCAGACGGCTGGGACATCGTTCCACACCTCGTCTTCATCGTTGTTCCAATCGTCGAGAGATCGCGTCTGCGCATTCATCAAGTTTTGCCACTCGACTTGCGCTTCGCGTTGGCGTAAGAATAACGCGAAGTCCAAAATTTCCTGCACGAGGGGTTCCGGCATGGGTTTGATGGTTTGAAAAACCTGTTCGGCAAGGTCCATATCGGTAAACTCTTAATTTAATCAGTAGTTAATGAAATATTAGCAAATCGAACTTAATCTAGCCAACATTGAGAGATTGATTGAAGCGTGATTTTATACCCATCTACGATGGGTATATTTAGGACAACGGGAAGATATTGCTGTTACCCAAGCTCCAGCTTGGGTAACCTGATCAGGAAGCTCTAGCTTCCCGACAATCAAAAAAGATTGAACGAGCGAGTCGGGTTTGATTGAGAGTGTGCGGAGGTTGTGTCGGTCACTGGAAGCTGGAGCTTCCGGGGTTTCTTTCCCAAGCTGGAGCTCGGGAAAGAGCATGAATTAATTCGACTCCGTATTCTGGAGAAAGATTTGGGATAAAAGCCATCACGAAGACGATATTCAATCCGTTAGACCTTATGCCGATGTTCCGCAGTTTTTTGCCTCGGTTGAAAACGTTTCCGAAGCGGCTGAATTTGCATTGAAGGAAAAAACCAATTACTCGGCGATCCATCCGGCGATATCCGACCGCTTGGCGGCATTGTCGGCGTCATTCAAGGCTCCGCAAACGCCGGCAGAATCCGCGGCCACTCGATTGCTCGGCGCGATGGAGGCCAAGCTGATCTGTCGATTCAACGACGAGTAGCAAGTCGAGGCGCAGGGAAATTGGCAAGTCAGCCATAACGAATTTCGTTCATGGTCGGAAAAATACCAAGAGCTTCGGGAAAAGGCGATACAAGATTTGAACGATACCGAATTGGACGAGCTCATTACAGCGGCTAACCGTTTGAACGACTATGCACTTTTTAATAGCGCGAACCGGGAACTGTTGCGCCGCTATCCTGAAAACTCAAGCGCCGCAATCAATTGTTTCTGGTACCGGTTGATCATTGAAAAAGATGAAAGCCAACTGGCGGATATTGAGAAATGGATGGAAAAGTTCCCCGAATATTTGCCCAATCTGTGCCGCTACGCGATCGAGTTTTATAACGATGCAGGGCGTGAGCAAGAAGCCGAGCCTTTTTACGAGCGTTTGGAAAATTGGGAATATCTGCGTAATTCCGCGCAGGAGGAGAGGTCGTTGATTCTGGAAGCCGACGAATTCATTCCTCACGGTCTAGACCCCGACATCGTCGCCGATTTTGTCGGCTATTTCGATCGGCATCCGGTCATTGCGAAGGTGTATCTGGTGCAAAAATCGGTCAAATACATGCCGGAATATCCCTGCTATGTGATCGCTTACCGAACCAAACCCAAATTTTGGCAGACGCAGGCAAAAGTCGACGAACAAGTTTCATCGTTCATCGATAACTCCGGTTTGTCGCAAGACTATATGTTCATCTCCGCCGACTCGGTGAAAGGATTGGAATCCAAGCTGAAAAAAGTCGAAGGTTCCGGTGTTTATCTCAGAAAATAACCTAACGATCATGACGATACTCATCACCCAGGATAATGAAAGTATTCAGAGTGGTGTGAGGCTGCGGTTATTCGTGTAACCGGCGCTTTTGTAGTGAGCGTAACGAACGAAAAATGCGTCCGTGTTTACGGCCTTGCTATGCATTTTTATCTACTAGCCGACCCGTTACATATTTATGTAGGATGCTAGACATTAATGTTTGATATGGTAAACCTTCAATCAGAGCTTTTTCCTGCAACAACTCTAAATCCAATTCTGACATTCGAATATTTACACGCTTGTCTTTCCTGAAGGTGTTTTTTGCTGCAGCCTTATATTTATTAATTTCGTCAGGGCTTGCAACTGAAACCCACTCATCAGATTCATAAGACTGAAGTAGTTCCTTCTCTTCCCGGGATAACTTATTCATCATTCACCTCGATATATTTCTTTGTGGCCTTCCTGCTTGGAATGATGGTTTTCAGGAAGAACTCTGTTTCGTTTTCAACGAATGGCACAAGGTAGGCATAGTTTTCGATGTTGACTATGAACATACGCTGCTTAGGATATTTTGCAGGATTCGGGTGCTTCACCACATCCAAAAGCCCTTCATTATCAATGTGATAGATAACTCTCTCGAACGATATACCTCGTTCCCGAATTAGCTGCTCATTCTTCTCTGAGTTCCAAGCGAAGTGATTTATGCTTAAAATTTAGCACAACGTGTGCCTACTGCAATCATTTTGTTAGGGTTCATTTCCGCCTTTTTGTGTAACATAGTCCATCACAGGCTTGTTGCCCCTTTCGGCATTACAATGAAGGCAGGCGGTAATAAGATTACCAAATGAATTATCCCCACCCCTTGAAACTGGCTGTATGTGGTCTAGGGTTGGACTGAACTTTGTGAGCGCAGTAGGATGCGGTTTGTACCTCACCGTATCCTCCCGCGCTGGAATTTGAACTTTGATTTAAATGGAGAGTTTTTAGATTCAATGTAGGTCAGGAATTAAGGGCTCTGACCCCTTAAATGTGATCCTATTGCCGCGATTCCATCGAGGCTATTTGCTAAACCGAAATGTGTAGGTCGTCCCGCCGCTTGCAGACATAGCGATTTGCGTAAGGTGAAATATCTTCAGCTACTTCTACGGCAGTAATCTCAAAAGTTATTATGGCAGGACCGACTATTAAGTAAAATAAATGCTCTTTACTTAAAATAAAGTTATCTAATTTTTGTTCAATATGTTCTGGTTCTATAAGAAATAAAAATTCATCTATATCATTTATTTTACCTTTATTTAAAGCATAGCCGTTTCCAACTAACTCAAACTCATCCCCATAAACATTTTTTACTACGATGCAGTTGAAAGCATCGTCATGATCCTCAATATAGCAAAAATGCTTACCATATAATTTTTTAAGGATAATAAAAATATCATCCCTTTTTAATAATATAAGTTCATCAATACCATTATTAAAAATTAATTCTTTAATGTTTGTTGAAAGCGAAAGGGTATCGACTATGTCTTTCCACAGTCTCACTATTGCCTTGTTCGTCGTTCCATCATAATCTGTGTAAACAAGACTCCAGTTAATATCACAGTAAAGCAGAAAGAACGCGATAATCCTAAACTCTTGTATTCCATTCTGTATAGCGGCATCAAGAGGATGGCACATAAGGTAATTAATATCACCCCCAGCATCTACAAGCATTTTGGCAATTCTTAATTTAAGAATACCAAAATCATTTTCTTCATAGCGTTTTTTTAGCTTATTTTGTCGTAAAGTACATTGACGCTGTGAAATTTCACCATGTCGAAACTGGTTCCCGACTATTAAAAGCTCATCTAAATAACATCGGCATTGATTCAATCTAGCACTTACAAGCCGGGTAAAAATAGATACTACATCTTCTACTTTGTTAGGGTTTGCGCCTATCTCAAGGAGAAGTTCTACAAGTTCAATATCTGTACTATCTACAGCATATCTTAGAAATTGACCTTCGCTCAGGCCGGGTGTTGATTTTGAATAATGTTACATTCTAAGGTAAGGTTGTGATTTTTAAATAGAGCAAGGAAAACCAATGGCTGAAATTATAGCGCGTAACGGTAACGATCTGACGGTTCAAGTCACTATAAAACTGACCGGCAGTTTAATGGAGATGGAAAATACGATATTGGATGGCTGTAATGAAATAGGCTGTTTGGCAACCACAGAAGCGTTGAAAATATTTGATACGGATGGGGGGCCAATAAAATTGGGTGATACTAAAATGACAGCTCGAGACAAGGACAACAAAACCTATCAAACGCCATACGGCAGTGTGCAGCTGGGGCGCTATGTTTATCAAACCTCAAAAGGCGGCAGAATTTATTGCCCTCTGGAGCACAAAGCACGGATTATCCGGGGTGCAACGCCAAAATTTGCCCAACAACTGTCGCATAAATATGCCAACATGAATGCACCGGCGGTCTGTTTGGATTTAGAAGACAATCATCATCGAAAAATAGCGCATTCTTATTTGCAGGATGTGAGCGATTGGGTGGGTGGCATTGCGGGGGCCAAAGAAGAGCTTTGGGAATATGACATTCCGCCCTTGGATGAAGCGATAACGACCATTGTCGTCAGTCTTGATGGCGCTTATGTATTGATACGTGAGGACGGTTACCGGGAAGCGATGGTGGGCAATATTTCGCTTTATGATGTGACCGGCAAACGTCAGCATACCATCTATATCGGTGAAGCCCCCGAATATGGGAAAGGCACATTTTTTCAGCGTTTGGAAAAAGAAATTGTTACCGTCAAAAAACACTATCCCGATGCCCTCTATTTAGGTATTGCCGATGGTGCAAAAAATAATTGGTCGTTTTTAGAGCAACATACCAGTCGTCAATTACTGGACTTTTTCCACGTCACTGAGTATCTGGCAAACGTCGCTTATGCTGCCTATCCAGGAAAAACGGACAAACCCAAGCGCATAATTTGGCTAGATGAACGCTGTAAACAGCTAAAACGTGAACCCGGTGCAGTCGAAACACTGATCAGTGAAATGGAAAAATTGGCCCAAAAAACCAGCCTGACAAAAACAGTCAAAGAGAATTTGGAGGCCGCGCTAACCTATTTTAAAAACCATAACCAGATGATGGATTATGCAATGCATACAGAAAAAAACTTACCTATTGGCTCAGGCGTCACCGAAGCTGCTTGCAAGACGCTGGTGAAGCAACGGCTTTGTGGTTCAGGTATGCGCTGGAAAAACCAAGGGGCTAAAGTGATTTTATCTTTACGTGCATTGGTTCAGTCTAAAGGAAGATGGCAACAGTTTTGGGATAAGATTGATCAATATGGTTCCCATGTGTGCGTATAATTCACATTATTCAAAATCAACACCCCTCAGGCCAATATCACAATTTGGATCAGCACCTTGTTCGCACAGACTTTTAGCTAAAATCTTGTCTCGTTTTTGTAAGGCGACAGCAAGGCGCTTATTTAAGGTTGCAATGGAAGGCATGTTTGATACCGGTTATTAATAGTAAAGCCTAGATTTCTTAAATTAACCTGTTATGGCTTTAATCATTCCATTTGAATATTCAATTGGGGTTATAACATACAACGGTTCATCAGGCACTTTAACGGCTCCTGTGTTTTTTATTGGGCAATAAATTTGATTAACAGATTCAATTTGTTTGAAGACTTCTTCAAACAAATCCAAACCAAGTATATCGATGTCTGAGGAATGAACAACACCGGAAAACGATTCCGATTCACTTTTAACCGAGCTAACAATTTTGGTTTGATAGCGGTCAGGTATTGGTTGCCATACTGCGTTTTGAAAATCTGATGACGCCAATATTTTTAAAGCCGCAGTTTTTTGTTCATCGCTGCCATTTAAAAAATATCCTCGTCCAGCAATCGCATCAACAAATCCTGCTTCTTTGTCGAAGCAAAACCACAAATTTATACAAAGCTCTGACTTGTTCATAGGTTTCCTTGAGTATATGCCGGTTAGGTATTGAATAGCGCAAGAACTCGCCACAAAATATAGAAAAACACACCAATAATGAATAGTAAGTATTGCAGATTACTTGCTCGCTCCATTTTCTCAACGAATGGCTCAAGTCGCTTTTGCATCTGCTGGAACGTCTCATCGGCCAAGAGAGCCTTTGCGTTTTCGATCATGTGTTGTCGATGTAGGTGGAGATGACGAACGCCAAAATAAAAACTGCCACACCATGCGTGCAAGGCAACAATAACCAAAATTAAGTCTGTGGAAAGAACCTTGCCTTCCATTTGTTTTAGTGCATAAGCTATTGCCGCTCCAGAAGATGCAAGCAAAAAGTATATGTATTTGCTCAGTTCTTCGGCAAGTCGCACTGCGAGCGAGTTTACGTCTTCTTTCAAAGCAGAACTCCTTTAATACCAAAGGGAATTAGTTAAGTTAACGAGCGGAATGGTCAAGTCTTGCAATCAATCATTTATAAAAGACCAGTAAAAGACTAGCACGCGTAGCTCCAAATAGCGAAGCCTATTCGGAGGAACAAACGCCTTCATTCGTCCGATTACGTTTCGCTAATCGGACCTATGGCCCTGAATGTTTTGACTGTGGCCAATGCACATCGAAACGTTCGGGGCGGTTCGGCTCTTGCCCAAGCTCTGCTTGGGCATGAAGTCTTGGAAGCTCCAGCTTCCCGAAGCCGGCAAGCAGAGCTTGCGAGACGGGTTTCCCAAACAGAGTTTGGGAAACAGCGGAAGATGTGTATAACGATGAGCGCAGAGCATGCACGATTAGGGTTAAGTCTTGAAATCAATCATTTATAAAAGACCAGAGGCCTTACTTTTGACATTAAGGCATTTGCAACTCCTCCTTCTATGATTGTCGCGTTTGCGACAATTCATCATTCCAATGCCGGCTTGTCTTGTCGGCATCCAGCCAAATACACCTGCAAGTCATTGTTTTTCATTGATTGAAAACTTGGCAAGCGATTTGCTCTGATCAACGGTAAAGGCGCTGTTCCTTTCGGAATGGCTTGTTGACCGAAGCGATTTTGAGGTGATGCATGGAAAACCGTCCGCGCACTATCGTCATCGACGACACGACTCTCAGAGACGGCGAACAGTCGGCCGGCGTCGCGTTTTCGCTCGACGAGAAGCTCGAAATCGCGCGGCAGTTGGCGAAGATGGGGGTGCCGGAGCTCGAGATCGGCATTCCGTCGATGGGTGAGCAGGAGCGCGACGAAATCCGCGCGATCGCCGCGCTCGGCTTGCCGTGCCGGCTCGTGGTCTGGTCAAGGATGCGCGAAGACGATTTACGGTTGTGCAAAGACTTGCATGTCGAACTGGTCGACTTGTCGATCTCGGCGTCCGATCAACACATTCGCCATAAATTGAAACAAAGCCGGGCGTGGGTGCTGAAAACCATCGAACGCTTAGTCGAAAGGGCGTGCGATGCGGGCCTGAGCGTCTGCGTCGGCGCCGAAGACGCCTCGCGCGCCGATCCGGATTTTCTGGCGCGATTCGCCGAAACCGCGCAACGGGCCGGCGCTGAACGGATCCGTTTCGCGGACACGGTCGGCATCATGGAGCCGTTCGGCGTGCTGGAAGCCGTTCGAAGACTGCGCGCCGAGACCGATCTCGACATCGAAATGCACGCGCACGACGATCTGGGCTTGGCGACGGCCAATACCTTGGCCGCGGCACTGGCCGGCGCAACGCATCTGAATACGACGGTCAACGGATTGGGCGAGCGGGCCGGCAATGCCGCGCTTGAGGAAGTCGTCGTCGGTTTACGGCAATTGTACGGGATCGAAAGCGGTGTCGACTTACGCGAGTTCACTGAATTGTCCAGGCTGGTCGCCGAAGCGTCGGGCGATACGATCGGCTCGCGCAAAAGCCTGATAGGCAGCGCGGTATTCAGTCACGAGGCCGGCATTCATGTCGACGGATTTTTGAAAGACCCGAACAATTATCAAGGCATCGATCCGGCCGTAGTCGGGCGCAATCATCAGTTGGTATTGGGCAAGCATTCCGGAACGCAGGGAGTCATTCATGCCTACCGGCAGTTGGGTATTCAGCTCAGCCAGACTCAAGCCGCCGCCGTGCTGCCGCAGGTTAGGCAGTTCGTCAGCCAATACAAACGGACACCGCAAGCATTCGAATTGGATTATTTTTTACAAACTGTGTGAGGTGTGTCATGAACGAAAACCACGAAGTAGAACGTACCGAACCTGAAATCGAACTTATTGCAAGCGAGGAAATTCATGAGCAGGACGATAATTACCCGGGCAGCTTTTTCAGGATTCCTGGCACGCCGGTGCCCGGTCAAACCGAGTGGAGTTTGTTGTAATGGTTGCCGTGATACCGGAACGATCCGTGACGGTTGATCTTGGTCTATGGCGGCAATGGCGTGAAGACGTTGCCTGTGTTTTTGCCCGCGACCCTGCGGCGCGCAGCCGGATAGAAGTATTGCTCGCCTATCCCGGTGTGCATGCAGTGCTGCTGCACCGGGTCAGTCACCGTCTGTGGCGATCGGGTTGGTATTTGTCGGCCCGTCTGCTGTCGGCGTTCACGCGCTGGCTCACGCATGTCGATATACATCCCGGCGCGACGATAGGCCGGCGTTTCTTCATCGACCACGGCGCAGGCGTCGTGATTGGAGAAACCACGATCATCGGCGACGATGTCACGCTGTACCACGGCGTGACATTGGGCGGAACGTCATGGAACAAAGTCAAGCGCCATCCGACCTTGGGCAACAATGTGCTGATCGGTGCCGGTGCGAAGGTGCTCGGCGCGATCACGCTGGGCAATAACGTTAGGGTCGGAGCGAACTCGGTCGTCGTCAAGGACGTGCCGCATTGCTGCACCGTGGTTGGGATTCCGGGGCGCGTGATTCAGAGCAAGGGCGTGAAGATACAGAATCCGAACGGTATCGATCTCGATCATCATCTGGTGCCCGATCCGGTCGGGAAGGCTATTAATTGTTTACTCGAACGTATCGATCAGCTCGAGGCCCGACAAGAAAAGCTCAGTGACAAGCACTGCGAAACCTGCGATGCGGATTCGGTTTGCCATCCCGAAACGGAGGCTGCCTGATGGATCTGCTCGATTTTGATGCCCAGGATCTCTATTTCGAGCGTGAGGACTCGTTTGAGGTCCGGACTTTGATAAAAGAGGCCGCCGAATCTTACGGCAGCGGAGACGGCGAATTGCCGTTGCTTCAGGCCTATCTGCGCGCGCCGGAATCTCTGAACGTATTGGTCGCATTGAACCGCTTTTATTACTACCGACACCGTTTGAGCGAAGCGCTACTGATTTCGGAAAAAGCCCTGGCGATCATTCGTGCCGGCCTTGCGTTCCCCGAAGATTGGCGGCAATTGAACATCGGTTTGCTCGGTTCGGTTCCGTCGGCAAGTTTGACCCGGGTAAGACTTTATTTATTCACATTGAAATCGATCGGCTTTCTGCACATGCGTCTCGACAATCTGGAATTGAGCCGCAGCATATTCGAGAAACTGGTCGAGCTAGATGTCAAGGACCGCATCGGCGCACACGCTTTGCTGGAATTGGTCGTTGAACGGCAAATTCATGTGTAGGCGCGCATCGCGCACCTTCTTTCATGCCTTTTGTGTCTGCCAGTGATAAATGGGTCGCGATGCGTACCCGACGACATTTGTAAAATTATTTGAAAGGAACGATAGCCATGCCAAAACCCGAAAAACACGTCTTCGTCTGCACGCAAAACCGGCCGCAAGGCCATCCGCGCGGTTCCTGCGCAGCGAGCGGTTGCAGCGACGTCATCAACGAATTCATGAACGAAATACAAAACCGCAATCTATTCGAAAAAATCGCACTGACCAATACCGGCTGCATGGGGCCCTGCATGATGGGGCCTAGCGTGTTGGTCTATCCCGAAGGCGTGATGTACGGCAAGGTCAATAAGGAAGACGTGAAGACCATCATCGACGAACATCTGCTCGGCGGCACGCCGGTCGCCGCATTGCAAGTTCCCGCCGAGGTTTGGTAGCGATGGGCAGATTTAACTCGATCGAGGAGCGGGTCTTGTTCAGCCCGGATGTTCCTGCGCCGGTCAATGCGCTGTTACAGGCAGCTGTTGCGGCCAGTCGATGTGATGAAACGGAAGCCGAGAGGCTGTTTATCGAAGCCCGCCGGCTGGATTGTCACTGTCTCGATACCTATTTCGCATTGTACAAATTCTATTTTTACCGGGCGCGCTTGGCCGATGCCGAACAGGCGGCGCTAGCCGGTTTGGAAGAAGCCGCTCGGCAAGGACGTTTCCCAGCCGATTACAAACGCTTGGCGCGCGAAAAAGAAAAATGGAATCTGTATGCGAACGGCATCACGCATTTTTATTTGTACTCGCTGAAGGCGCTGGCTTTTATCAAATTACGAAGCGGTCAGGATGCGGAAGCCCGGGTGATCCTATCGGTGATCAGCGACTTGGATCCGGAAGATCGGTCGGGCGTTTCGGTTATCAGCGATTTGGCTTCGGCATTGGAACAAGAATAGTCATGGTAACGCTGACGCAAAGAATCGAAGAGCAGCGCGAATTCGGCGAGGCTATATGACGCGCGATAAGCGAGTCGATACGGGAATTAGGCTTCGCCGAGAATGACGGTCCGGTAGGATTTCCGGTTTTCGACCAAGCCGAATTCCGACTGGTCACCGACCCCTATAGCCGGCATGATGACTTGGTCGGTTATTGGTTCGATACCCAAAAACAGCGTGTCGGGCAAATTCAATTTCACGGCGACGGCGGCTTTTATGCCGAATACGATGTGCTGAAACCTCACCCTGTCAAGCTCGATTATTTTATCGATACGATGAACGCTTGGGGCCGGAAAGGGCAGATCAAAACCGAAGCTCAGATTCTGGCGATGGCGCGTTGATCGGCATGGACGATCCCCGGCGAATTTATGAAATGCTGTTGGATTATTGCTCCGGCGGATCTACGGTAGGTAGCTTGACGATCGGCTTGGTGTGGACTGTCTGCCGCGAGAGTCAAAACGATAACGCCGGATTATGCATGAGTCCAGGCGTGCCGACGCGAACCTTGCCGTGGGCAGGCGCTTTGACCGGCAAACCCTTGAGCGAACTGGCCGCCGGTCTCATGTCGTGGGATCCCTATCAAGCCTGCCTGGCGATGGCGGCGGTTAATTGTTGCATCAACGCGCGTACCTTGCCGGAGTCGGAACCGCTCGATGCGGCTCCAGGGCGGGAAAATCTCGCGGTTTTCGATTATTTCCTACCGCACCTATGCGATAAAAAAGTCGCGGTCGTGGGACGTTATCCGGGGCTCGAACTGTACCACGAACAATTGGATTTAACGGTATTGGAGTTGAATCCCGGGCCGGGCGACTTCCCGGCGGCGGCCTCGGAATATGTCTTGCCGATGGCCGATTGGGTATTTTTGACCGGCAGTTCGATTCCGAACAAGACTTTTCCGAGGCTCGCCGAATTGTCGGCGGGTGCCGTCACCGTGCTAATGGGGCCGACCGTGCCTTGGCTGCCGCAATGGCATGAATTCGGCATCGACTATTTGGCCGGTATCGAGGTGACCGACGCGGACAGGCTATTCGAGACGGCGGCGCAAGGCGGAGGCGTTAGGATTTTCGGTAACGGCGTGCACTACCGCGTCGCCGAATTGTCAGATCGAAACAACCTGGCGTGGCTGAAGACGCAAATCGCCGAATGTTATGCCGAAAAATCCCGACTGACTGAAGCCATGGAGCAGTGGTATGAAAGAGGCAATACGGCGCGCTTTGAAGCGTGGGAAACTTTGGAACGCGTAAATACCCGGTTATCTCGTCTCGACTCCGGTTTCAAACGATTATGGGACCGGTCGAACATGAATGGTGTGAACGGATGAACGATATCATTAACGAATTCAACGATTGCCGTCTGTTGCTTTATTACAAAGGAGATATCAGTGCGCTGACATTGTTCGCACAGCAAGCAGACGGTACAGTTTGTTTCCCGGAAGCTTTGCCTGTGCTTTCGAGCATGCTGGAAGAAAAACGAACGGTGCCGAATAAAATTGCCAGACATCCGACGGCATTGGTCAATGCCGTCGGAGAGCGTTTGGAACTGCCGACAGGTTTGCTGTTGACCGAATCCGGATTCAAGGAATATATCGATACGCCGGGCGGCGTCATCACCGTTTTCATGGCGCGTTTCGACCGTCTCGACCCTCCGCACTCGTTGATGCAAGCCAAAGGCTGTGCGCTTAAACCGCTAGGATCGTTACGCGGTAGACCGCCTGCGGAATTGGAATTGCTCCGGCGTGCCTATGAGCAGGTGATGGAGTCGTAATTTTGTTCGAGTTTTTCGAATCCGATAATGCTTGTTCGGAGTTGTTAAGCGGCAAAGGCCCTTATATTCCGGATTCGGCCGAATGCATGCGATGCGGAATGTGCGTCGGCCAATGTCCGACCTACAAACTTTTTCAGCTCAACGAAGAAACGCCGCGCGCACGTATAAGAACGATCGAAAAGATTCTTGCGGGCGGCGAGACCGTTAGCGCTTCGGAATTGGTGCATTTGAATAGCTGCCTGCTATGCCGGGCTTGCGAAACGGCGTGTCCGAGCCGGATGGCCTACGGCAGTTTATTCGATAATGCGCAAGCGGTTTTGAGCGAAGGCCGCCGGAGGACAATTTTAGCGGCTTCGGCCTTCAAGCTCATCGAATCGAAACTATTGCGTCGTGCGCTGATAACGCTGATCACCTTGTATATCCGCTCCGGACTGCAAAGTCTTGTCCGGCGTAGCGGGTTATTAAAAATGCTGAATCTCGTTGAAGCAGACGGCATATCGCGCCTGCCTTCTTTATCGGGAATGGCTGATCGGTACCCGGCAAAAAAGAAGACTCTAGGTAAAGTCGCATTGTTTACAGGCTGCTTAACGGAACCGTTCGACCGTGAAACGTTAAATGCTGCGACCGATTTGCTGAACGCCATCGGTTACGATGTCTTAATACCGAAAGGACAAACCTGCTGCGGTGCAATACACCAACACAACGGCAAACAGCAATCCGTACCTGATTTCATTCGGCGTAACCGAGAGGCTTTTGCTGCGCTCGATATCGATGCGGTTGTTTTCATCGCAACCGGCTGCGGCGCGATGCTCGACGAATACCCGCAAGATGATGAGCCAGGAGTTGAATTTCACGAGCGCCTTTTCGATGTCGACGATTTTTTACTGCAACATTGGCCGGACCGGCTTCGTTTGAAGTCATGTTACCTTAAAGTTGCAGTACATGAACCTTGCAGTCAGCGCAACGTCCTCAAAAATCAGAAATCGGTTTATGCATTGTTGCAAAAAATTCCCGGCATCGATGTTCAACCGTTATCCGGTTCTGATGTCTGTTGCGGTGCCGGCGGTGCCTATATGCTGACGCATCCCGAGAATGCCGCACGTTTACGGGATATGAAACTTCAAGCCATCGCATCGGCTGCGCCGGATGTCGTCGTGAGCGCGAATTTCGGCTGCGCCTTGTATCTGAATTCGGCTGAATCGAGTCCTACCGTAAAAGTTATCCATCCTTTAAAGCTGTTGGCCGATTGTTTGTAGCTCTTAATATCTCGAAGAGCGCACGAAACCGGCCTCAGGCAAGTTGCCGCCTCACTATGCATCATTGCCATTAAGTTAAGGGAAGCCCGTCATTCCGCCATGGATTGGCGGAATCCAGTGCCATGGATGGCAAGCTTTTGAAGCACATTAGAGCCTGAATGCAAGCATTACTTATTTCTGTGATGGCTTAACTTAACCTGATTAGCAAGATGCTTCAGCTTGCCGAAGTCAACTGTCCGAGCAGTGGCCAGTCGTAGCCACTTCTGCGGGACGGGTTATTTAACCCGTCCCCAACGTTTCGGTTTGCCCTAAACAATTCGGCTGACTTCGGCCAAAGTCAAAACGTTTAGTACGGGGTTGCAAACCCCGTCCTGCCAGGGACATGCTGGTTTTTGGGTTTTAGCTGAAGAAACTTGCTAATCAGGTAACTTAATGGCTGTGCTCACTATGCATTGTCGTCAATACGACAAACCGGAAAAAATCGATTCGCTTGAATGTTATCTTTAAAACAAATTTAACCCGTCTGGGTCGGTAAAATAGCGTCAATCAATTGACAATCAATAAAAAATTTAAATAGGCATGGTCTCTGCTTAAGATGGTTATGCCCATCGCACTTCAAATTTCGGCATTACGCATGGAGGCGCCGGGGTGTTCGGCAAAGGCTGTGACAGCAGGGATGCTGTCACAGAGCCTACATGGACGTATTCACGGCGTCTTTTGACGGACCCCCGGCGCCGAAATTTGACCAGCCAAAGGGTATAAAAGCTTTCCGCATTTTCAATCATTCCTTAACGGAGACTAGTCGATGTTGTTAGATCATTACAATAAACAAGGGTTGTTGACGGTGATTTCGGTACTTGGCAAGACCGGGACTGCCGGCGTCAGCGCGTTTCGCGGCGATTTGGTACTGATCGAAGGGGCGCTGCGCGAAGGTTCGGCGACCGACCGCAAGCCGCAGGAGCTCGTGATCAGGCATGCCAATCTGTTGGCCGATGCCGAGACGATCTTGTTCGCAAGCGGGTTGCTGTACAGGCTCGAGCATTTGCCGGTCTTCATCGACAAATACAGGCCGGCCTTGACAGTCGAATCGTTGTTGCTGTTTCTGGTTGAAAACATCGAAACCGAGATGCGAATCGAACGCGACGGCCTCGTATTTCACTGTTATCCCTACCAGGGCGGTCTGGTCTGGAACGATTTGCTGGATCTGCTTTACATCGAAAAATCCGACTTGAAGGGGCAGTCCGCCGAAGATAAGGTCATCACGGTTTTCGAGGCGGCGAAAGGTTTTGTCGGCAAGGCACCGAGCCTTACTTATGAAGACGCGCTGACGCAAACGATCGAAGTCGTCAAAGAAGACGCGGTCGGCCCGGTGTAATATGAAAAAGTTCAATACCCTCGCAGCCAGGGAAGCCGAAAGGCTAATCGGAACGGGTGCGCCGTTGATTCTCGATTGCCGCGAGCTGAAGGATTATCGCGCAGGGCATATCGATCATTCGATGCATCTGCATGAGCGGCTGCGCGAAACTTTAATCTTGAAAGGCGATAAGCGGCGGCCGGTGTTGATTTATTGCTATTACGGCCACGCCAGCGAGCATGTCGCCGAGATGTTTTGCGATTTCGGCTTCTCCGATGTTTACAGTCTGGCTGGCGGATTCGCCGGTTGGAAAGAATATTGTCAACAACTTCCGTCTTGAAGGTTTGTCATTATGACTCAATTATCCCGTGAACACGCATTACGCATCGCATTGGCGTCGAGAGCATTGCCCGGCGTCGATGTGCCGACCCTAATTGGTATCCTGCACGATAAAGTCGGCTCTCCTCTTGATGACGATAAACTCAAGGCGATTACCGTGACCAATCTTAAAACCGGTATAGGCAGTCTCGACGGAGAGGAGGACGGCGAAGATATCGGCATCGGTCTGGCTAATATCAAACTTGCGGTACGTTATTTATGGGGCGAGGAGGGCGAGGATGAAAATCTGCCGGAAATCCAATCCTACCGCGACGGCGATCTTCCCGAATCAATCCGAATCGCGGTCGCATCGAATTTCGGAGTGACCCTCAACGGTCATTTCGGTTCCTGTATCCGTTTTTTGATTTACCAATTGTCGCGCGATGAATACCGTTTGATCGATATTCGGTCGACCGTCGAGGCCGAAAGTTCCGACGATAAAAACCTGTTTCGCGCGAATTTAATCAAGGATTGCCATGTGCTGTTCGTGCAGTCGATCGGCGGACCTGCCGCCGCGAAAGTGATCCGTGCCGATGTCTATCCGATTAAAGTACCGGAGGTCATCGAAGCCCCGGAAAAACTTGCCGAGTTTCAAAGGGTGTTCGATTCACCGCCTCCCTGGCTGGCAAAAGCGCTGGGCCGCAGTGCCGAAGAACGTAAGCGCTTTAAGGCCGATGCATAAAGCCGGATAGCTTGGGTTAATTCGCCGCTTCAAAGGTGCTGGTTAAAGGAATTGCGCAATATCGATCAGTTCATTTGTTTGGGTATGTACGGCCTCGGCGACTTTGGCATCCAAACGGTTCAGCCAACGCTTAGGAATGTTTTGCACTCCGTATCGCGCGCCTGCAAGCATTCCAACCAGCGCGCCGGTGGTATCTGAGTCTCCGCCTTGATTAACTGTTGCGATCAAGCAGGATTCAAAATCTTCGCTATTGAAAAAACAATGCAAAACTGTTTGTACGGTATCGACAATATAGGCCGATGACTTGCCGGGGTAAGGACGATAAGCGAATTCCGGATTTTCGGAAATCAGCTTTTCTGCCGTGCGTAAACAGGTATCGACGCTTTCACCGTTAAGTAATTGTCCGGTCATGCGCCCGAGGGCTAAGGTCGCTGCATCGGACAACGGATGGTTGTGCGTGAGATGACATTGCTCGAGTGTCCAGTTATCGAAGCGATCGGGCTGGTTCAGCGTTGCCAGTACGACCGGGAGATTGCGCATGCATCCGCCGTTGCCGGCATCGTCTTCGCGCGGCGGGCCTGACAATTCGCCGGTTTTTTGGTAACGCTCGAGTCCGCGTCTGCAGGTATTGCCGATATCGGGCGGGTCGGATTCGAGCCAAGCAACGAAATTGTCAGCGACCGCTTTTAGGTTCCAGCCTCGATGATCGATAATCGCTTGCCCCAGCGCAAGCGACATTTGCGTGTCGTCGGTGACTTGGCCGGGTTCGAGCGCAAGCCAGCCGCCGCCGATGATGTCGCGGTGCACACCGTAACGCCGTTGGATCTGTTTCGGAGACATGAACTCGACCGTCGCACCAAGCGCATCCCCGCAGGCGAAACCGAGATATGCGCCCAATGCGCGGTCCAGTAAAGACTCGTTAATCATTTTAGGGTTTTGTAACAAATAACTTCCTGATATATCATCGTTCCTACGCTCAGCATCACTGCCATTAAGTTAATCCGTTCGTGGTGAGCCTGTCGAACCATGGGCGGATTAACCGTCCACCCTTCGACAGGCTCAGGGCGAACGGTTAATCCTTAGTGCTTTTGTCCCGCCTTAAGTGGGAAGCCAGTTAAGCCATCACAGAATTAAGTAATGCTTGCATTCAGGCTCTAATGTGCCTCAAAAGCTTGCCATCCATGGCACTGGATTCCGCCAGTCCATGGCGGAATGACGGGCTTCCCTTAACTTAACCTGATTAGCAAGATGCTTCAGCTTGCCGAAGCCAACTGTCCGAGCAGTGACCAATCGTAGCCACTTCTGCGGGACGGGTTATTTAACCCGTCCCCAACGTTTCGGTTTGCCCTAAACATTTCGGCTGACTTCGGCCAAAGTCAAAACGTTTAGAACGGGGTTGCAAACCCCGTCCTGCTAGGGATATGCTGGTTTTTGGGCTTTAGCTGAAGAAACTTGCTAATCAGGTAACTTAATGGCAGTGACGCAGAGCATGGGAACGATAAACTTGTGCGGGATATGCACAAGGCGTAAGAAACATTTAGGGGAGTTATTTTTTTTACCGTATCCTTAGTTCGCCTCAATGACTTACCCGGACCCGGTAAGCGCCGCCGATTGCCAAATATTCCGCTTCTCCACGCAAGGCGTGGCGGGGCAGTAGGTCGTTGAAAAAAATCAATTTTACCATCGGTACTTCGGTCTTCAGAATATAAGCTCCGAATTCGCTGGCGGTGCCCGGCTTATCGGTAAACGATACCAGATTGTTAAAACGCACGATTTTATCGTGTTTGGTTTCATGCCGGATGATGCAGTCGTCCAGCGTATCGACCCCTCGATACAGCGTCTTATGTCCTGCAGCCGGAAAGCGGAATCGTTCGATGATCCATTGACAATATTCGTAGAGCAGGTCCAATTGCATATAGATGCAGTTATTGTGATATCGGCTGTTCATCTTTTCTTCGATATAGCCGATCCAGGCCTTCGTGCCGAAGCCGGTAATGGGTTGCTTGTGATAGGACGGAAACAAACCGAAACGGCTTTCGACCCAACCTTTGAAAACCGCCGCTTGTGCATTGTTCGAGTCCATTCCCCAATCCTGTATCAAGCGCAAATAGCTATTGCGGTAACGCCGCCCTCCCGTTACGTCGTCCGCTAAGCGCTGCTCGGATTCGAAGCCGAATACGACGCACATATAGTCCTGAAACAAACGGCCGCATGTCTCGGGCGCCGATTGTTTCGCCAAGAGTTCGAAAAGGCCCGAAGCGGCTTCTCGGGTTCCGGCGATATGCAGCGGTTTGGGGTGTTCGTTAAATACGACGCTAGCGATACATTCGGTCGACAGGCCGGTTAAATTGGTACTGTGGCAATGCTCGGCAATGGTCGGCATCGGTTGCGTAAAAGGGATTTTGCTTGTTTCGTTAACCGAATTCAAATCTGCTTCACATGAATTTTGAGTGTTTGAATTCGGTAAGCGATTTGTCTCGGCGTCATGTCGAGCAGGCGCGCTGCTTTGGCTTGTACCCAGCCGCTTTGTTCGAGTGCGGCGATGACGCGTTCGCGTTCGTCTAGGTTATCATCGAGTAAATCCATGCTACGGACAGGCTGCGGTGCTAGCGTAATGCCTATTTCGCTTTCCAAACCGGTGCCGGCGATCACATCTCGGTCGATGATGCCGTCCTGACTCATGATCGCGGCGCGTTCGAGCCGGTTTTCCAATTCCCGGACATTGCCGGGCCAATGATGCTTCATCAAGATACGAATCGCACTTTCTTTGATTTCGAGCGGCCGTCCGGCTTGTTGTTTGGAAATACGTTTGAGTAAAAATTGTGCCAATTCGGGAATATCTTCGATACGCTCGCGTAGCGCCGGCATATTAATCGGCATGACATTGAGCCGGTAATACAAGTCCTCGCGAAACCGTCCTTCGGCGACCTCTTCTTCAAGATTGCGGTTCGTTGCGGCGATTACCCGTACATGCACTTTTAAGGTTTTAACGCCGCCGACACGTTCGAACTCGCCCTCTTGCAGCACCCGTAATAATTTGGCTTGGAACGAGGCCGAAATTTCGCCGATTTCGTCGAGAAACAAGGTGCCGTTGTCGGCGAGTTCGAAACGCCCCTTGCGCTGACCGATCGCGCCGCTGAACGCGCCTTTCTCGTGGCCGAACAGTTCGGATTCGAGCAAGGTGTCGGGCAGGGCCGCGCAATTCAATTTCAAAAACGGGCCATTCGCGCAGGCTGAATTGAAATGGATCGCGTTCGCGACGACTTCTTTGCCGGTGCCCGACTCGCCGCGTATCAGCACGGTCGTGTTCCATTTCGCGACTTGCCGGATGATGTCGAATACCTTCAGCATCGGCTCGGAGTGGCCGATGATGTTTTCGAAACGGTAGTTTTTGACTAGTTCCTGTTTTAGATAATCGCGTTCGTTGGTCAATTGATCTTGTTTTCGCTCGATCGCCCTGAGCGAATTGACGCTTTGCGCGATCAGGTTCGCGACCATCTCGAGAAAGCGGGCCTTCTCACCGAGAAAACTCGCTTCGGCCGGTTGTGCGGCTAGAATACCTACGACCTCACCTTGGTCCACGGCCAACGGAGAGCCGATGAAAGGCAAGTCGCGATTATAGACGCCCAGGCGGCTCAAGAAACGCGGTTCGTCGGTGATTCTGTCGACCACGATCGTGCTGCCTTCGTCCAGTATCGCACCGACCAGTCCTTCCCCGGGCTGATAACGCACCGACTTATCGATGTTGTCGCCATAGACTTCGCAGATGCTCATGCTGTCGTCATCGACCTCACGCAATGTGATCATGCCGAAATGAAGGCCGTTGCGTTTATGTAATATTTCAAGGATACCCCGCAATTTATCGCGTAAATCTCGGGTGCTGTTCAATAGTTGGCTGACTAGAAACAGCGTATCCAATTCGGATTCGACTAATAGCAGACGTTCGGACATGGCTTATCGTTTGGTTTTAGCGTTTCGATAGATTGGAAAACCGATTTTAAATCGGCAACCTTGATCGTAATTCGGATCGATTTCGATGCCGGCTTTATGTTGATTGACGATTTCCTGGACCATGACTAAACCCATGCCTGCCTTGATCGTGCCCATCGGGCGGGTCGTGTAAAAAGGTTGAAATACCTTGATGCGCTGGTCCGGATGGATACCTGGGCCGGTATCTTCAATCGACACATTGACTCGATCGTTGTCGACATGCGTTGCAATAGCAATGGAACGTTCGCGGCTCCCTGCGCGGTTCATTGCTTCTATCGCGTTATCGATTAACTGTTTGAATAGCATGCGCAGCTTGTTTTCCGAACCCAATACCGAAGGCAGCGTCGAACTGGGCCGCCAATCGATGACGATCCCGTTGGCCAGAAGCTTATAACTACTTAGCTCCACGACCTCATGCAGAATTTGGTTCAAATTGACCGGAATCACGGCGGTTTCCGGGATTTCGGGAACGCATCGCTGTAAGGTTTCCAGAGTCTCTTCGCCTTTCGTACCGACTTGTTCGAGCAGTTCTCTCAACGGTTGGTTTTGAATATCGTTGCGATGACTCATGATGTTGATTGCTGCACTAATTTGATTTAACGGTTGCCTAATTTGGTGCATCGCGCCGAGTAAGGTTTCCCGGATGCTACGGATTTGCTCTTCCTCGGCCAAAATGGTGCGAAGATTCTGTAGGTGCAATTCCTCCTGCTGGCGGCGTTGTTGCGTGATATCGCTGAAACTGAGCAGTAAATAATCTTTGGTTTCCCCGGAAAAAAATGCGTCGGCGCCGGTTTCCTTTTCGGCGAACCAGTTACCGGAGCATGCGTACCACCGCGTCCCGCGCTTATCGATGCCTTCGATTCGAAGTTCTCTGTTGACGAAACCGCGTTCTTTTCGGGCCGCGTATTGCCATAGATCGCCCATGTCCTGGCGTAATAACTTCAAAAAAAACAACACTGGTTCAGTCAAGCCCAGATCGCTGATCATCATTTTATATACTTGGTTATCCAGGACGACGCGATCGTTCTTATCGATGACCACCATCGCTACCGGCGATGCATTGATCACCGATTCGATCAATTGCTTCTGATTGATTAACTTTTGTTCGGAGGCGTGTGTTTGGGTGATATCCCGGTGCATGCCGATGTAATGCGTGATTTTTCCCTGTTCGTCCTGCATGGGCGCAATCGTGAGCTCTGCAAGATATGGGGCTCCGTTTTTATTTTTGTTGATCAAACGGCCGCGCCAGATTTTTTTGCGGGTGATTGTGTGCCACAAATCGTAATAGACCTGGCGGGGTGTCGATTTGGCCGATAACTCGGATTCATTACGTCCGAGGATTTCTGCGGGACGGTAGCCGGTGGTATCGGTAAATGCTTGATTAATGTAGAGAATGTTGGCTTTTTTGTCGGTGATCGATATGGCGATCGGTACTTGCTCGACAACTTTGATCAATAGAAAAAAGGGGAGCATCTTGCCTTGACGGCTAAACGATTCGATCAAATCCAATAGCTGTTTATCGATCGTCAACGACGGAGCGAATAGTGTCATCATTTGCTCGATATCGTTGGGATGGGTTTCGTAACCGGGAAGCGTATTGTTCATATCGATCGGTCTCGTAATTTCCATAATAATAAAAAGGAATATGCAAATTAGAAGCCAATTTCGATTAGGCTGAAAACAATCGCCAGATTTGAAAATTGGAAGGAGGGGGATGCTTGCCGTAGGACATTTTTATTACCGGATAAAAATGCTTGGATTTGTAAGTTTTACGACAATGAGGCGCGAGGATTGAAGGCGACTGTTCAATTTCCAACAGTCGGTCCGATGCCGCCATTATTCTTAACCTTGATATTCCGGGATTTGCAAGCTTGGTCGACTTATTGGCACGTTTGCTGCTCCGCCGATATTAGAGGCAATTTGTAGGGTAGGGGCAATGGGCGATTATTTCATGTTGATTCTAGGCACGGCATTGGTCAACAACGTCGTGTTGGTCAAGTTTCTGGGATTGTGCCCGTTTATGGGAGTCTCCAATAAGCTGGATACGGCGTTGGGGATGGGCTTGGCGACAACCTTCGTATTGACGTTGGCGGCTTCTGCCGGTTGGGTGTTGGAACACGGGGTATTGATACCGCTCGATATCGGCTTCATGCGCGTACTGGGTTTTATCTTGGTGATTGCGGCAGTTGTACAGTTCACCGAAATGGTCATTCATAAAACCAGCCCGGTGCTTTATCAAGTATTGGGAATATTCTTGCCCCTCATTACCACGAATTGTGCGGTGCTTGGCGTCGCTTTGCTGAATATTCAACACGATTCGAATTTCTTGCAGAGCGTCATGTTCGGTTTCGGGTCGGCATTGGGGTTTACGCTGGTGATGGTTATTTTTGCAGGACTTAGAGAGCGTCTTTCTTTAATGACGGTACCGGTATTATTTGACGGTACGCCGATCGCATTCATAACCGCCGGAATTCTCTCTCTCGCCTTTATGGGTTTTGCCGGACTTTAAAAGTTAGACAGGGGGCTTTATGTACGTATTATCCGCGATAGCAAGTTTGGCGACATTGGGTTTGATCCTGGGTTGGATACTGGCCGTCGCCGCGAAATACCTCAAAGTCGAAACTAACCCGATCGTTCAAGAACTTGAAGCACTGATGCCGGGTTCGCAATGCGGGCAATGCGGTTATCCCGGTTGTAAACCGGCCGCCGAGGCATTGGCCCGGGGAGAAGCGTTGGTGACTCTGTGTCCTCCCGGGGGCAGTGCATTGGCGGAGCAATTTGCGGTATTGTTGGGTATATCGGTCGATTTGAGCGGTTTCGAAGAGCCTGAAATACTTATCGCCAAGGTCAGCGAAGCGACCTGTACCGGTTGCACGCGCTGTTTCAAAGTGTGTCCGACCGACGCGATCGTCGGCGCGCCGAAGCAAATTCATACTGTAGTCGCCGATGCCTGTATCGGATGCCGCAAATGCGTCGATGTGTGTCCGACGGAATGCTTGCAAATGCACCGGCCCGAATTAACTCTACGCAACTGGCGCTGGCATAAACCCTCCGGGCAACCTGCGGGAGCAGCGGCATGATAGCGCTGTTACAGAGTTTGCGCATTCGGGGCGGTATTCACGTCAATGAGCATAAACAGGCCACTGCAGGACTGCCGATCGACGATTCTTTTCCGTTGCCGAAACGCTTGTATATACCGCTGCAGCAGCACGTCGGAAAACCGGCCGAACCGGTTGTCAGGGTCGGCGATACGGTATTCAAAGGACAATTGCTTGCGCACAGTCAAGGGCTGATATCGGCACCCGTGCATGCGCCGAGTTCGGGTACTGTCGCCGATATCGCCGAATATCCCGCCCCGCATCCGTCCGCGCTGCCGATTCGCACAGTGTTCCTTGATACCGACGGTACAGATACCGTGCAATCCGGAGAATCGGCGACCGATCCTTTTACGCTAGAGCCGGAGGAAATCAGTCTTCGGGTCGCTTCGGCCGGTGTGGTCGGCTTGGGCGGAGCGACCTTTCCGTCGGCGGTCAAGTTGAACCTGGGGCGGCAAAACAAAATACATACGCTTTTGATCAACGGCGGCGAATGCGAGCCGTATTTGACCTGCGACGACCGGTTGATGCAGGAGAACGCCGCCGAAATCGTCGACGGTATACGCATTATGTTGCACGGTATGGAAACCGGACGAGCCATGGTCGGTATCGAGGACAATAAACCGGAAGCGTTGAAGGCGATGCGAACCGCAGCAAATTTCCACCCGAATATCGAAATTTGCAAAATTCCGACCCGCTATCCGATGGGGTGGGACAGACAATTGATCCGCTATTTAACCGGTAGAGAAGTTCCCGCCGGAGGACGTGCGACTGACGTCGGCGTGTTGATGCACAATGTCGCGACCGCCTATGCGATCCATCAAGCAATCCGTTACGGCCGGCCTTTGATCGATCGTGTCGTGACGGTCGCCGGCGGCGCCGTAGCGAATCCGAAGAACGTTAGAGTGCCGATCGGTACTTTGATTTCAGAAGTATTGGTCTTTTGCGGTGCCGATAAAACGCGAACAGGGCGATGGGTCATGGGCGGTCCGATGATGGGCGAAGCACTTCCGTTCGCCGATGTGCCGGTCGTCAAGGCGACAAGCGGCGTTTTGGCGTTGACCGGGTCTGAAGTCAAGCAAGGCGAAGAGCAGCCTTGTATTCGGTGTGCGCGATGTATTTCGGTTTGTCCGGCCGGATTATTGCCGGTCGATATGGCCAACCGGATTCGTAACAACCGCCTGGAAGCCGCCGTCGACATCGGCCTGAAAGATTGCATCAGTTGTGGTTCGTGTTCCTATGTATGTCCTTCCAACATTCCGTTGGTGCATTATTTTAAATTCGCGGCCGGAGAATTGGCAGCCAGGCAACAGGCCAAACATAAATCCGAACAAACCAGCAAATTGATCGATGAACGAAACAAACGCATGGAACGAATCGAAAAACAAAAAGCCGAGGAATTAGCCCAGGCCAGGGCGGCGAAAGAGCAATCCGAAAAAGCGGATACCACGATTTGACCGGGCTGCGCTGTTATGCGATCCGGCAAACGAAGCAGATTGTAATTATTCACCCCCCCCCTATCGTTCCCACGCTCTAGCGGGAATGAAGACCGAGAAGCTCTAGCGTCTCGTACCGCTGGAGCGGTTCTCAGGCATTCCCACGCAGAGCGTGGGAACGATAATTGTCGGGGGACTGAATAGTTACAGCAGATTGGCTCTGTCGAATCATAAATTTCCCGGTGGCCGAAGCGTAATGCTTTTCTCTTTAGCTTGTAGATCTTGTTATTCCCCTTGCCGAGAATAAGCGATCCAGACCAAATCATATACAGCACGTTTACGAAAACTTTTTAATCAACCGGGGAAGCGATATGTTGACTATCAAACCGTCCAGCGGGCCGCATACCGGATCGGCAATCGGCGTCGGCAGTATCATGAGACAGGTGATATACGCATTGCTGCCTGCAACGGCATTCGGCCTTTACCTTTTCGGTTGGCCGGCCGTCAATTTGTTATTGGTGACACTGTTTGCGTCGTTGGCATTTGAGGCCTTATGTTTGAAACTGGCCGGCAAACCGGCAATACCGGCGCTGAAAGACGGTTCCGCACTGTTGACGGGATGGTTGCTGGCGATGACATTGCCGCCGTGGGCGCCGTGGTGGATCGGCGTGCTCGGCGCCGGCATTGCGATCGTCTTGGGGAAGCAAGTTTATGGCGGACTGGGACAAAATTTATTCAACCCGGCGATGCTGGCGCGTGTCGTGTTGCTGATTTCATTTCCATTGGAAATGACGACCTGGGCCGATGTTACTCCCTGGTTAACGGAATCGGCACCCGGTTTTTATGAAGGCCTGACGATTACATTTACCGGATTGAGCAATCCCGATGCTGTGACCGGGGCGACATTGTTGGGTCATGTCAAGACCGAATGGCTGCAAAAACATCCGCTGTCCGAGAGTCTGTCCGATTTCGGCACGCTGAATATGTGGCTGGGAATGGCGCGCGGCAGTTTGGGCGAAACTTCGGCTTTGTTATTGTTTGCCGGGGGGATGTGGTTATTACTGAAAAAAATCATTACTTGGCCTATTCCCATTTCGATGCTTGCATCGGTTGCTGTAATTTCCGGTCTGTTTCATTTTTTTGATCCCGAGCGTTATTTGAGTCCCGTTATGCACCTTGGCTCCGGCGCACTGATGTGCGCCGCTTTTTTTATAGCGACCGATTACGTCACTTCGCCGAATACGCCGCTCGGGCAAATAATCTTCGGCTCGCTCTGCGGTTTGTTGATCTACATGATACGGACCTGGGGCGGATATCCGGAAGGTGCCGGTTTTGCGATTCTGCTGATGAATTCGTTGACGCCGTTGATCGATCATTACATCAGGCCGCGCATTCAAGGGCGGGACCGGCGAGGTAGGCCGCTTGAGGAGAAGATGATTAAAGGTGAAAGGTGAAAGGTGAAAGGTGAAAGGTGAAAGGTGAAAGGTGAAAGGGGAAAGGGGAAAGGGGAAAGGGGAAAGGGGAAAGGGGAAAGGGGAAATTAGGACTTGACAAGAGTTTTATATGCAGCAACATTTTTTTGCTAACTGCTAACTGCTAACTGCTAACTGCTAACTGCTAACTGCTAACTGCTAACTGCTAACTGCTAACTGCTAACTGCTAACTGCTAACTGCTAACTGCTAACTGCTAACTGCTAACTGCTAACTGCTAACTGCTAACTGCTAACTCTAACTGCTAACTGCTAACTGCTAACTGCTAACTGCTAACTGCTAAATTCCAACTACATACCATCGAACGGTGAATGTTCCATGCATTTCGAGCAATTGAAAACCCGTATTTCTTACCAAACGCTGCTACTGGCCGGTTTTGCTTTGGCCGCAAGCGCCTTGCTAGGCATCGGCGATTGGAACACGCGCGAGGCGATCGAAATGCGCCGGCAAGAAGATTTAAAGGCCTCACTTGCACAAGTGATACCTGACGAACTATATGACAACGATTTGCTGGAAAGTACCGTAATAGTGCCGGGGGACGGCTTGCCGAATGCACAGGAGACCGTGGTTTATCAGGCGCGCAAAAAGGGCCGCATGACAGCCGCAGCGTTTCGCTTGACCGCACCGGACGGTTATTCGGGCAATATCGACATGGTTATCGGTATTGCCCGAAACGACGAAATATTAGGCGTGCGTGTGATTGCCCATGCCGAAACGCCGGGGCTCGGCGACAAGATCGAAATCGCTAAGTCCGACTGGATCTTAAGCTTCAACGGCCGTTCGCTCGAGAACCCGACCGTCGAACAGTGGGCCGTCAAGAAGGACGGAGGCGAATTCGATCAATTCAGCGGCGCAACGATCACGCCGCGTGCCGTCGTCAATGCAGTCCATCGGGGATTATTGTTTTTCGACAAGCATTGTTCCGAAATCGTCGAATGATACGCGTTATACCTTTCGCACTTCAAATTTCGGCAGTGCCTGAGGAGGCGCCGGGGTGCTCGGCAAAGGCTTTGCCAGCATGGAGCTGGCATAGAGCAGGGACGTATTCACGGCGCCCTTTGAAGTGCGCCCCGGCGCCGAATTTTGATCTACGATGGGTATATTTGGAGACTTGATATGTTGTTACCCGAAACCTACAAAAAATTAGCCGGCGAGGGCCTTTGGCATAACAATGTCGTATTCGGCCAAAATCTGGCGCTTTGTCCGCTGTTGGCGGTGACGGGAACGGCAACCAACGGCTTGGGCATGGGACTTGCGACACTGGTTGTACTGGTTTGCTCGAACGGATTGGTGTCGCTCAACAGGCATCTGATTCCCGCGGAAGTCAGGATTCCGGTATTCGTATTGCTGATTGCCGCGTTGGTGACGCTGGTCGATATGACGATGAATGCCTGGCTCCATGAGATGCATAAAGTGCTGGGTTTATTCATCCCGCTGATCGTCACGAATTGCGCTATTTTGGGACGCGCCGAATCGTACGCATCGAAAAATCCGGTTGTCTTGTCGTTGTGGGACGGATTGATGATGGGTTTCGGTTTTACGCTCGTATTGGTTCTGCTGGGCGCGGTGCGCGAAATCATTTCGTCCGGAACTTTATTCGCGAATGCGTCTTTATTGCTAGGCGAATCTTTGGCGTTTCTGGAAACGACATTGATTCCTGATTACAAGGGGTTTTTGTTGACCGCCTTGCCGCCGGGCGGATTTATCGCCCTCGGCTTTATCATCGCCGGCAAGCGTCTGGTCGATAGGCGATTTGCCGCAAGAACAATCCGTGAAACGGCCGGACAAGCGTTGACGGAAAGTTAAGGAGCGCGATATGAATGTCGGAATTTGTTACGGGGACGCCGATCGGCAAACTTGGATGCGAATCGAGGTGCCGGGCGAGAGTACTATCGAGCAAGCGATCGCATTGTCGGGATTGTTGAAACAGTATCCGGAAATCGATTTAACGGTTCAAAAAGTCGGTATATTCGGCAAGATAGCTAAATTGGATACCGTCGTGAAAGACGGCGACCGCGTCGAAATCTACCGGCCGATCATCGCCGACCCGAAATTGGTCAAGCGGCGGAAGATATGAGCAGAGGCGCCAGTATCTGATTAGCTAACGGTTTTCTAAAAGGGGTCAGGTTACTTTTATTGGGATTAAAAGTAACCTGACCCCTTTTATACCTTTTATAACATCGATGACTTGGATTGTCCGATTAACCACATTGACAAAGAGGAACGATGTGACATTTACGACAAAAATCCCTTTCTATTCTTTTTAGTCTACTAAAAACAATAGGATAGAGTTTAATTTATGACTGGCACGAACTGTGCTATAAGCTTATTGACAATCATAAGCGAGGTGCCATTCATGGAATTGCCAGTACTCAACGAAACACCAGCAAGCAAAGGCGGATGCTCCGCCGGTTCTTGCGGTTCTACCGACGACCAGATGAACCATTTGTCCGAAGAGATTCGGGCCAAGGTGCAAAATCATCCTTGTTACTCCGAAGATGCCCATCATTATTTCGCGCGCATGCATGTTGCTGTTGCTCCTGCCTGTAATATTCAGTGCCATTACTGCAACCGCAAATACGATTGCGCGAACGAGTCGCGTCCCGGCGTTGTTTCCGAACTGCTGACACCGGACCAAGCCGTTAAGAAAACCATGGCGGTCGCGGCGAATATTCCGCAGATGACCGTGCTCGGTATCGCAGGGCCCGGCGATCCGCTCGCGAATCCGGAACGCACCTTCGACACATTTAGAAGGCTCAGCGAAGATGCGCCCGACATCAAACTCTGCGTATCGACCAACGGCTTGGCCTTGCCTGATTCGGTCGAAGAGCTATCCAAACACAACATCGATCATGTCACGATCACGATCAACTGCGTGGACCCCGAAATCGGCGCGAAGATCTATCCGTGGATCTTCTGGGAAAATCGGCGCATCAAGGGCAAGAAAGGCGCGAAGATTTTGATCGAGCAGCAGCAGAAGGGGCTCGAAATGCTCGTCGCGAAAGGCATTTTGGTCAAGGTCAATTCGGTGATGATTCCAGGCGTCAATGACAAGCACCTGGCCGAGGTCAGCAAGATCGTTAAGGCCAAGGGCGCGTTTTTACACAACGTGATGCCGTTGATCGCCGAAGCCGAGCACGGTACGTTCTACGGCGTGATGGGACAGCGCGGGCCGAACGCCGCTGAACTGCAGGATTTGCAGGACGAATGTTCCGGCGACATGAACATGATGCGCCATTGCCGCCAATGCCGGGCCGATGCGGTCGGATTGTTGGGCGAGGATAGAGGCGACGAGTTCACGCTAGACAAGATCGAAACGATGGAAATCGATTATCAGGCCGCGATGGAGAAGCGCAAGGTGATTCATCAGGCGATCGAAGCCGAAATGAACAGCAAACGCGAAGTGAAGGCCGAAAAAGCCGAACAATTCGCACAGGAAGACAAAATGACGACAAGGCCGGTGCTGATGGCGGTCGCGACCAGCGGGCAGGGCGTCATCAACGTACATTTCGGTCATGCGAAGGAGTTTCTGATCTACGAGGCTTCGCCGGACGGCGTGCGCTTCATCAGTCATCGCAAGGCCGATCAATACTGCGGCGGCGACACCACCTGCGGCGACGGCGAAACGGTGCTGCAGCGCACGATACATTCTTTGGAAGGCTGCGAGGCTGTCTTGTGTTCCAAGGTCGGTTACGAACCTTGGGAAATGCTCGAGCAGGCCGGCATCATGCCGAACGGCGAACATGCAATGGAGCCGATCGAAGATGCTGTGATGGCCGTTTATAAGGAAATGGCGCAAAGCGGCAAATTGGATGAAGCCGAGCAGGCCGAGCGAGCGGTTGCGTAGTGTCATGTCGGGTTACGGCTGACGCCTAACCCGACCTACTTTTTTCCACCGGAATAGCATCATGGCTCTAAAAATCATCGAATCCTGCGTCAATTGTTTTGCTTGCGAGCCGCTATGTCCGAGCAAAGCGATTTATGAAGCAAAACCCCATTTTTTGATAGATCCGAAAAAATGCACCGAATGCGAAGGCGATTTTTCGGTACCGCAATGCGCGAGTATTTGTCCGATCGAAGGGGCGATTCTCGATATGTTCGGCGAAGCATTGAATCCGCCCGGTTCGCTGACCGGCATACCTCCGGAGAAAATGGCCGAGGCGATGGCCGAATTACAGGCGCATTGAGGTGTGGGAGCGATGCCTGCATCGCGGCGATTGCGCTGGTTAAATCATTATTCGAGGAACTGCGAATGGCCTTGATCAATTTCTACGAGAAACCGGGCTGTCTCAATAATGTTCGGCAAAAACAGTTGTTGGTCCGGGCCGGGCATATGCTGATCGTCCATGATCTGTTGAGTCAATCCTGGGCCGATGAGCCGGAGAAACTGCTTTCTTTTTTCCGGAATAAACCGGTTTTCGACTGGTTCAATCCCAGTGCGCCGAAAATCAAACAAGGCTTGTTGAACCCGAACTCGATGACGGAGCTGGAAGCCATCAGTGCGATGGTTGACGACCCGATTTTGATCCGTCGGCCGTTGCTGGAATCGGGCGGCATCCGTATCGCCGGGTTCGATCCGGTTCTGATCGATACTTGGATTGGTTTAACGCCGGGTTCCGCCGAACGCGACTGGGAAACCTGTAACCGCAGCGAGACTAGCACCAGGTGCAAGCCGTGAACGAGGCCGAATTAATCGATAAGCAAGGATGTCCCAAAGCGGTCGAGTTGTCTGAGAGCGTGCATTGGATAGGGGCGTTAGACCCGAATCTTCGCACTTTCGACATCATCTTGAAAACCGCCAACGGCACGACCTACAACGCGTATGCGATTCGCGGCAGCGAGGGCGTTGCAGTTGTCGATACGGTCAAGGAAGGATTCGCCGATGATTTTTTCGCAAGACTTGAGAGCGTTGCCGATTACGACGAAATCAAAGTCATCGTGCTCAATCATCTGGAACCCGATCATACCGGCGCATTGCCGGAATTGATGCGGCGCGCGCCGGGGGCTCGCTTGTTCATTTCGCAAAAGGCCCAGGCGATGCTGAAAGCCCTGTTGAAACAAGACCAAATGAGCTACACGCCGGTCTTGACCGGCGACCGCGTATCGCTGGGTGACCGGACTTTGGAGTTTCTGCATACGCCTTATTTACACTGGCCCGATACGCAATGCACCTATTTGTCTGAAGAAAGAATGTTATTTTCCGGCGACGTATTCGGATGTCATTTTTGCGACAACAGGCTATTCAACGATCGGGCCGGCGATTTCCGTTTTTCGTTCGAATATTACTACGCGCACATCATGCGGCCATTCAAGGACTATGTCGTGCGCGCGCTGGATTTGATCGAGCCGTTGCCGATTTCTGTGATCGCTCCGACTCACGGCCCGATTTTGCGCGACCGGCCGGAACGTTATATCCGCCGTTACAGACAGCTGTCCGGGCCGTCGCTCGAAAGCGAAATCAGTCCGGAGCAAAAAACCTTGCTGATTTTTTATATCAGCTCCTACGGTAACACCCAGAGAATGGCCGAAGCCGTTTACAGTGGAGCGATGCAGGTGCAGGACGTCAGAGTGTCGCTTTACGATCTGGAAGGCGGCGAAATCGAACCGTTCGTCGATTTGATCGAAGAAGCCGACGGTTTGGTTTTCGGCACACCGACGATCAACGGCGATGCGGTCAAGCCGGTTTGGGATTTATTGTCGTCGCTGACCGTGATCAACATCAAGACCAAGCTCGGCGGCGTGTTCGGATCTTATGGCTGGACCGGCGAAGGTGTGCCATTGGTCGAGGACCGATTACGCGGTTTGAAGATGCGTGTACCGATCCCGGGGCTTCGCGTCAAATTGATTCCGACCGACGAAGAACTCGAAGCCTGCCGCGAATTCGGTCTGCAGCTCGCACAGGAATTGATGGGGTTGAGAGCGAGGAAAGTCATCGACATGGCTGACTTGGTATGAACGACAGGCGGTTCAACGATTGAGCCGGGACAAAAAAGAAAGAGGATATGCGGCATTTTTTTGATGGGCTCACTGTGCTTTGCCCATCCTACAATCAAACAATACTCACTACATTTAGGAGCAACAAAATGGCCAAATCGACCATTACATTCGAAGACATTAACGTAACTGTCACTGTGCCGGCCGGAACCCGTATTATCGAGGTTTCGGAAAAAGTCGGTTCCGGCATCACCTACGGTTGCCGCGAAGGCGATTGCGGCACCTGCATCATGAAAGTGACGAACGGGTGGAATCATTTGACCGAGCCTTCGGTACTGGAAGATAAGGTGCTGCGCGAAAACATGGCCGGCAAACATAACCGTCTGGCATGCCAGGCTCAGGCCTTGGGCGGCGAGATTTCGGTAAAACCTGTTTAAGAAATAAGAGGAGCTCATCATGGCATTAGTAACTTTCACGAATCCCGAATACCGCGACAAAACCGTCTACGCGGTGGCTGGTAGCCATACGCAAACCGTATTGAAGCTGGCACTCGAAAATAAGATACCGATTAATTTCGAATGCGAGGATGGCGAATGCGGTACCTGTCTGGTCAAAGTCAGCAGCATTGACGACAAACATCAGCGCATGGGCGGACCGTTGACGGACAAGGAAAAAATCTTGCTGCTCGAGCTGGGTAAGATCACGAAGGACCAAATTGAAACGATGCATGTCGACGACCTGCCGACCGATTGGCGCATGGCTTGCCAGATGATAGTCAGGGACGAGGATATTCGAGTCCAGTATTGATGCCTACGGCAAGCTTAGCTCCACGCGCCGGCTTTTACACGGTTCCGGACATGACCCGCCAACAGTTCTACCTGGATTTAACCGAACGTTCGAACCGTTCGCCGAACGCGCACTGGCTGGCGCAAATAATAGCCAGTTGGCGGGCCGGGGAGGGCGTTCTGCCCGATTTTTTGGGGCTTGAACCGGAACGATTCGACGAGTTGCTAAGCCGATGTTTTCCAGGGTGTTATGTCGAAAGACAAGCTCCGTCCGGAAAAACCCAAGATTTTAGCCGAATGTTAGAGCGGGAAGATCTGGAAAATCTATTAGCCGAACTTCGTTCTCCCGCCGTTGCCGAGTCCGAATGGATAGCCGCGATCATTGTCGCGGCGTGTCTCGGCAGCGATCACCTCTGGCAGGATTTGGGATTATGGTCGCGTAAGGAGCTATCGGCGCTGCTGGTACATAATTTCCCAGACCTCGCCGCACGTAACACCAAAGACATGAAATGGAAAAAATTTCTCTACAAGCAATTATGCGAGGCGGAGGGCTTATCTCTGTGCCGCGCGCCGTCCTGCGAAGTATGCGAGGATTACCGTCACTGTTTCGGGCCGGAGGACGAATAATTTTCGTAAATGGGGAATCGGCTGCGTAGCTGAAAGGTGCGCGATGCGCAGCCTAATGGCTGACCCAATTATCATAAAGTTACATGATAGGACCACGACAGCCTAAGGACTGAGCCGGATTTTGATGATTAGGCGGCCCCTGATTTTTAACGTTTCCAGCCTGCTTTTTAAGCCTATCTTGCAATTGTCAGTTGAACAGTCAACAATAGTTGGAGATGTCGATATATGAATACAAAACCCGAAGTCAATTCTCCTCCCGGTAACTGTTTATGAATCAACCCGCCTATCGTTTCGCCGTTTATGAAGACTTGTTTGATTTGCCCGATCATATAATCGGCGAAATTCTGCATGGTCAATTGATTACCCAGCCCCGTCCGGCACCTAAACACGCCCGAGCCGCCTCGATTATCGGCGGTGAAGTGATGGGGCCTTTCGATCAAGGCAAAGGAGGGCCGGGCGGATGGTGGATTTTAGATGAACCGGAGCTGCATTTGGGATCCCATATTTTGGTACCCGATCTCGCCGGATGGCGTAAAGAGCGAATGCCGCGATTTCCTGATGAGGCTTATTTCAGTCTCGCGCCCGATTGGGTTTGTGAAGTAATATCTCCTGGCACCGCGCGCACGGACCGAGTTGTCAAAATGCCGATATATGCGGAGGCGTCGGTGCAATGGTTGTGGTTGGTCGATCCCGATCTTCGGATATTGGAGGCATATCGCCTACTCGACGGACATTGGCTGTTGGAGCGCACTTGGCAAAACGACGATATCGTCAGTGCTCCACCGTTCGATGCGATCAACATGAACTTGGGTGATCTTTGGCTGCCGCAAGACTGAGTAGAGCAAAAGTAGGGCGTGTAAGACGCTTTATTGCAAGAAATAAAAGAGATACGGCCTCTTTATCGCTCAAAAATAGCATATAGGATGTGGTGAGGAACGAACCGCACTTGTGCCCTTTGGGTATCGGTCGCGATCGATAGGCATCGCTAATGCTCAATGCATTCTTCACGCTAAACGGTTGCGGCAGGCGCTCAATAAAGAACCTATCGGGATTGTTCAAGTGGGTGGATATTATTGGTGTGAACTATGCTGAATTGAGCCGCGCAGTAAAACAGGGGGAAAGGGAAGTGTTAATGTCAAACATAAGGCCCCAATTTTGTTGCTCGATTGACAGGTGTCGGCGGCAGGGCATATTTTTGCTCCTCGGCAATTGCTGAGTTACATGGATGTAATGAATGCAGAAAATGCAGGAGCATTTTTCTGCCCTGCATTGCCCTAATACACGCCATCTATGGCGTAATGCAAAATCTGCATTTATGCGCGAACATAGCCTTTGAAAAATAGGGGGGTAGGGGAGATTATTAAATTCCCCTCAATCATTCTTTTTTAATGATGGGAGGTCATCAATTACGCCGGAATTGCGGTAATTTGCCAACAGGGCTTGAATACTTGGCTTTAAAAACACTAAGCTGCCAATAAGACTCATAGCACTCGCAAGAGAAATTGCGTAGGAAAATGTACCTGAAAAATCAAATAGCAAACCTCCGCTTATAGGACCTGCAATGCCCGCTATTGCATATCCTAAAAATACATAAGGGTAAATAATGCCAAGATTCCTTACGCCAAATACCTGAGCTGTTTCTTTGGCAAAAAGTACAAAATTACCGCCAAAACTAAATCCTATTAAAAAAGAAATAACCAAATAAGATGTATTAGACAATGTAATGATATTCAACAGAATAATAGCTACAGATTGAAAAAATAGCGCTAAAAATATACTTAAACTTGCTCCTATAATGTCACTCAAAAATCCCCAAACAAGCCTTCCTGAAAAGTTTGCAACAGCAAATAATGAAACTCCTACAATCAAATAGTGAGTGTTAATATTGCTTTGTCCACCAATAATTTTTAAACTTCCAATTATGAGTAAGCCAGCAAATGTCCCAAAGAAAATTCCTATAAATAGCTTTCGGAAAATCGCTGATCTCCAAAAATCAACTGTACTGATTATTTTTTCATTGTCGATAAGAATATTTTGACAAATTAAATTTGACAACAAAAATATAACTACACCGTATGATATTCCTATTATTTCAAGCAGTTGTAAAACATCTTTTCCATTGGTCAAGATTGTTTCCGATATATCCGACATGAATACCGCACCTAATCCAAAACCTGCGGCTGATATGCCTGTAATTAGACCCTTTTTTTCAGGAAACCATTGAACTGGCGAAGTCAGCGCAACCCAATAACCGAAACCAGTCGCTATTCCAACCATAACTCCAATCCCGTAATCGTTTAGCCCCCCCCTGTTCCTATCACGCCAAAACCGGCATAGGCAAACGAGGGACGGGTTGGTTTTTACGGCGTTCGGCCAGTGTTTGAGCAATAAACTCCCAAGGATTCAGGTCTCTCAAACGCGCGGTATCAATCACGCTCGCCAGCAAGGCAACCACGCGACTGCCTTGTGCCGTCCGCGAACCGAAGGTGATTTTGCGCAGCAATACCCAGTGCCGCAAACTGCGTTCCGCCACGTTGTTGGTCAATGGATGCGCCGGCGTTTCGACCACGCGCACGATGGCCTCCCAATCGTTGAGAAATTCGCCGGCTAATTGTCGGCTGTCAACATGCGCGATGTCTCGGTGCGTCTCGCAGAGCGAGCGCAGCAAGGTCAGCAACTGTTGATTCTGCGCCCATAAAGGATTCGGCATCCGGCGGCGATTCGCGGAGTCGGTGGATGTTGCGCATCAACAGGATCATGGCCAATAACAAGGCTTCGCCGAAAGCTTGTCCTTCGCTATTCCAGGCACTGATACAGTGCTCGGGCCTTGCGCACCAAGTGCGCCCAACAGCGCAAGCGCCTAGGAAAGATGCGATAGACGCTGTAGCCGTCGGTCATCAGTAAGCCGCAAAACGCTTCCCCTAAGAGCTGGTTCACGACGAGACGATGGCGTTTGCCCACTTGATAAATCACCGTCTGTGGCCTGACAAAGACCCAGAGCCAAAATAACTGCCCGGCTTCTTTCCAGGGTGTTTCATCGATATGTAAGAGGCCGGCGGCCTTGAGTTCCGCGATCAACTGCTCGTCGACGACCCCGGCGCAACGGCACGTCCCGCTTCATGAATGCATTGATTGATGGTGCTGGTGCTGAGGTAGATTCCCAGCCAATCGCGCAAATAGGCTTGGATTCTGCTGCGCGATGCCCGTAGGGACAATGAGAGATAAACCAAAAAGCTAACCAACCGAGGGCCGCACAGATGCCATTCGCTCAGGGCTACGCTCCAGCCATCTTCGTCGGCGCCTCGCCCGGGCTCGGCNNGGGNTTGATGACCGCAGGGACAGGTCGCCGAGAAGTAGTCATGTCGGCTATGTTCGATTTGTAATTTCGGCGATTCGGCGTTGCCGATTTCAAGCTCCAGTTCGAACCGGGCGTTCCAGGGTCGGTAGTCGGTGTTGTCGGCAAACGATTGCCTACACGCGGCGCAGCAATCCGGGCGATGCTCAATTGTCCGTGTCACCGGTAAGGTCAGGTTGCGGCTATAGCCTGGGCTACCGACTTGGCGCCCGGCTTTTTTAGGCTTTCCGCTATCACCGGTCGCCGCCGGAGGTGTTGCCGAGTCCTGGCTAGGTAAGTCATCTGACGAAGACTCAGACGAATCCAGTGCCGACAAGTCGTCCGTTGCCGGCGCTTCTTCCGACGGTTCGGCGCTGGATTGATTCGATTGCCAAGGCTCCCGGGATGACGGCGGACGCGAACTCGTATCCGGGGATTGTTTGAGTCGTTCTCGGGCTTCTTTGAGATCCGCCAACAGTTGCTTACTCAATGGACGCAACTCACCCTCCGGCAAATCATCCAGATAGTCCGTGTCCATTTGGCTAAGGTCTCGGTCGCTCAACGTCATGTCCTATAGCTTTTCATGTTTTAACGGGAGATGCTACTTTTTTAGTGATGGGGGGCTAAACGATTACCCAATCCCTAACAAAATTAAGATAAAGCTTCCTTGAGAATAGCTTGCAATGAGATACCCGGAAAAAAATAATAAACCCGAAATGTAGCCTATATATCTAAACTTAATTTTTCTTGCTAACTGCCCAACAAAAATCATAGTTATAGGAAATACCGCGATAAGTGTTCCAAATATTATCTGAGACTGTAATAAAGAAAAGTTATATTTTTCAATTAGTTCAGCTGCAATTATGCTCCATGAGTATAAACTACCTATGCAAAGCATTATTATAAACGATGCAAAAACATTTAAATATTTTCTCATTGTTAAGGATTCCTCTATAAGCTAAAAAGCCTAATTAACTGACAAAACGTAAGGTAAGGTAAGGAATGTATTCAGATCATAGGCAACAACGTAATCGTTGTATATTGTGCTCCCCCCTTAAGGCCACTGCCATTAAGTTAAGGATTTTTCCGTTCGCCCTGAGCCTGTCGAAGGGTGAATGGAAAAATCCTGGGTCGATAAGTTAAGCCGTCCATGGTTCGACAGGGCTCTCCTGAGCGCAGCCGAAGGGCTCACCACGAACGGCTTAACTTAATGGCAGTGCCCCTTAAGGCACGAGAAATTTATTTATAGTTGAAAAATAAATGTGAGGCCACAACACAGGATATTTTGACCGACGAAAGCGAAAATTCCTATGAATTAACCGCAGCTAATTGATACGCTTTTTGATGACTTTTTGCAAGAACTCCCAGCAAATTTACAGTAGCAGGCCTATGAATTAAAGGCGTTTGCACGGGCGAGGAAAATTCGATCACCGCTGCAGTGATTGCAATTAATATTGTTGTTTTGCGGACTAGACTTGTCGTTGCGCAGTTGCGCCGGCGAAATTGACAAACTACAGCGCTACTTGAGCGTCATGGCGATGACCAAACGGCTAGCAACCTGCGTATCGTGGATCAATTCGTTATTGCAAACACGTGTGAAGAAGCCGCTTTCATCTTCAACGCTACAAAAATTCGGAGGATAAGCATCGCATTTCATTTCATGAAGCTTCCATCTGCGCAACGCTTTTAAAGGAAATTTTGTAAAACATGCCATCTTAGCCAATAAGACCTCGATAGCTTTTCTTGTTACCCAACCCTTCCTGACTTCCAATCATCCGAACCGCTCCAAAAAGCTTCTATTGTCGTAAATGCGACAAAGCAAAATTCACAACAAATCAGATAAATCAATAATTTAAAAATTGGCACATATTTTGCTTAATGTCCAGTAACCCTACTTAGAAGCGTGCCATGAAATCGACCAAAGACATTGCCGAATTGCTGGACGAGCCGGCTTGCGAACACAACAAGAAGGAGAAGTCCGGCTGCGCGAAACCGAAACCCGGTTCGGCGGCGGGCGGTTGTGCGTTCGACGGCGCTCAGATCGCGTTGCTGCCGATCGCAGATGTCGCGCATATCGTGCACGGGCCGATCGCCTGCGCCGGCAGTTCTTGGGACAACCGGGGCACGCGTTCGTCGGGTTCGGATTTGTACCGCTACGGCATGACGACTGACCTGACCGAGCAGGATGTGATCATGGGGCGTTCGGAAAAACGTTTGTTTCATTCGATCAAACAGGCGATCGACAGTTACGATCCGCCGGCGGTCTTCATCTATAACACCTGCGTGCCGGCTCTGGTCGGCGACGATATCGGCGCGATTTGCAAACAGGCCGAACAGCGCTGGGGCGTGACGGTCGTGCCGATCGATTGCGCCGGTTTCTACGGCACGAAGAATCTCGGCAACCGTATCGCCGGCGATGCGATGGTCAATCATGTGATCGGCACGCGCGACCCGGATTTGTTGCCGGAAGGCAGCGCAAGACCCGGCATCCGGGTGCACGACGTCAATCTGGTCGGCGAATACAACATCGCCGGCGAATTCTGGCATGTGCTGCCGCTGCTCGACGAGCTCGGTTTGCGCGTGTTGTGTACCTTATCCGGCGATGCGCGTTTCCGCGAGGTGCAGACGATGCACAAGGCCGAAGTGAATATGATGGTGTGTTCGAAGGCGATGGTCAACGTCGCGCGCAAATTGCAACAGAAATACGGTACGCCGTGGTTCGAAGGCAGCTTTTACGGCATCACTGACACGAGCCTAGCCCTGCGCGATTTCGCGCGCGTGATCGGCGACTCCGATTTGACCGAACGCACCGAAGCGTTAATCGCCCGCGAGGAAACTCGTATCCGCAAGGCGTTGGAGCCGTGGCGCGAAAGACTGGCCGGCAAGCGAGTGCTGCTGTTCACCGGCGGCGTTAAGAGCTGGTCGGTGATTTCGGCATTGCAGGATTTGGGCATGGTCGTCGTCGCGACGGGCACGAAAAAGTCGACCGAGGAGGACAAGGCGCGCATCCGCGAATTGATGGGCGAGGATACCGTGATGATCGAGGACGGCAGCCCGAAAGCCTTGCTGAAGATCGTCCGCGATTACCAGGCCGATATTCTGATCGCCGGCGGCCGGAACATGTATACCGCATTGAAGGCGCGCGTGCCGTTTCTGGATATCAACCAGGAGCGGGAATTCGGCTACGAAGGCTATCAAGGGATGCTGGAGTTGGTCCGGCAATTGGCGCTGACGATCGAGAGTCCGGTTTGGCCGGCCGTTAGGGCGCCTGCGCCTTGGAAAGTAGAGTGCGCATCGCGCACCATATCAGCCTCCAAGATTGAAAAGGTACGCCTTGCGTACCCTTCGGCGGAGTAAGCGCGATGGCCGAGATACTCAAACGCAACAAGGCGCTGTCGGTCAATCCGCTGAAAGCCAGTCAGCCGATCGGGGGTTCGTTGGCGACGCTCGGCTTCGACCGCGCGATTCCGATGCTGCACGGCTCGCAAGGCTGCACGGCCTTCGCGAAGGTGTTTTTCGTGCGTCATTTCCGCGAACCGATTCCGTTGCAGACGACTGCGATGGATCAGGGTAGTTCGGTGATGGGCGCCGACGAAAACGTCGTCGAAGGCTTGAAGGCGATCGCCGATAAATCGAACCCGGCATTGATCACCGTGCTGACGACCGGTCTCGCCGAAACGCAGGGCGCCGACGTACACCGTAACGTTCGCGAATTCCGCGCCAAATATCCCGAATACGATCATGTCGCGGTCGTCGCGGTCAACACCCCGGATTTCACCGGCTGCGTCGAAACGGGTTATGCCGCGACCTTGACCGAAATCGTCCGCACGCAGGTGCCCGAGGCCGCAGAGGCCGGTACAAAGCCGGGCACCCGCAAACGGCAAGTCAACGTCTTGGCCGGTCCGATGCTGACGCCGGGCGATCTCGAAGCCTTGCGCGATTTGATCGAGCAATTCCAATTACGTCCGGTTTTTGTGCCGGATATTTCCGATTCTCTGGACGGCGTGCTGACCGATCTGGATTTCTCTCCGGTTACGATCGGCGGTACGCCGCTGTCGGAAATGGCGGCCTTGGGCGAAGCGACTGCCACGCTCGTGATCGGCGCATCGCTGAAAAAAGCAGGCGAATTGCTGCAGCAGAAAACCGGCGTCGCGAGTTTTTATTTCGATCATTTGTACGGACTTCAGGCGAACGACGCATTGATCGTAACCTTGAGCGAAATCGCCGGGCTCGACGTACCCGAGCGCATCGAACGGCAGCGCGCGCAGCTTCAGGATGCGATGCTCGACACGCATTTCATGCTCGGGCAGCTCCGCGTCGCGATCGCTGCCGATCCGGATCAGCTTAACGCGTTCGTCGACCTGATCGCCGAAATGGGCGGCGAAATCGTCGCGGCGGTCAGCGCGGCCAATGCCCCGGTGCTGGGCCGAACGAAAACGGACGCCATCAAAATCGGCGATCTCGAAGATCTCGAAGCGATCGCAAAGGAACGCCGTGCGCAACTGTTGATCGGCAATTCGCATGCGGTCTCGGCCGCCGAGCGGCTCGGCATTCCGATCTTGCGCGCAGGTTTCCCGCTGTACGACATCATCGGCGGATATCAGAAAACCTGGATCGGTTATCGCGGTACACGCCAAACCTTGTTCGATCTGGCCAATCTGGTCATCAATTTCGCGCATGAGGAAATCGAGCCGTATTACTCGATCTATGCGCAGAAACCCGAAACCGAACGCCGCCGGACCGCTTGATCATGTCTGTGACCCGGCGCATGCATATCGTACAACCTTTGGAACAGAGGATGCCCATGGATTCCGCGATCAAAATCGCTTTCGCGACGACCGATATGAACACGGTCAATCAACATTTCGGCTCGTCTAAATCGTTCGCGGTCTATGCGGTCGACCCGGACCGCAGCGAATTATTGGAAGCCGCGCAGTTCGGCGATCTCGCGCAGGACGGTAACGAAGACAAATTGTCGGTCAAGATGCAGATGCTTGAAGGCTGCGCCGCAGTGTATTGCCAGGCGGTTGGGGCGTCGGCGATCAAGCAATTGGTCGCGCACGGCATCCAACCGGTCAAGGTGCACGAAGGCAGCCGCATCGTTGATTTGATCGCCGACCTGCAGAACGAATTGAAATCGGGATCGTCCAGTTGGCTCGCGAAGGCGATCAATAAGGCTAAAGGTTTCGATCCTTCGCGCTTCGACGCTATGGAAGAGGAGGGCTGGTCGGAATGAGTAGGATACGCGAGTTCCCAAGGGTTTCGATTGTTTCAAATTTCAAGAAAGGTACGCGATGCGTGCCCTACGGCTTTTATAAATCATAGAGGACACACCATGAACCAAGCAGCAATGGCCATCGAAGAGAATGATCCCTTCATGAGCTCGGATTTCGTCGCGGAAATGCTCAAACAATTGCGCGCGCTCGATACTTACGACACCTATGATGGCTGGTCCGAGGAAAAAATTATCGACCCGTTGATCCTAACCAAGGAGCGCAAGCGCGAAATCCCGATCGTCGGCGACCCTGACGAGACCACCGTGGCTCGCATCAAATCTTATTACAACGCGATCGCGTCGTTGATCGAAAAGAAATGCGGGCTGATGGCCGTGCCGTTCGTCAATCTGACGCACGAAGGTTTCGGCCGGGCGCTGGTGATGGTCGGCAAGTTGATCGTGGTCGACAAAACCTTGCGCGATGTGCACCGCTGGGGGTTTCCGAGCTTGGAAGCGTTGTGCGAGCAAAGCGAAAAACAGATCGACAAGGCGCTGGAATTGATCGAGCAATACAAAGAAGTCGCCGAAAGCTGAGGAGATCGACATGACAGCCGAAGACATCAAGCAACTGGAAAAACAAGTCAAGAAAACCAAACGTTTGGCCGGCGAACAAGCCATGGAGCTGCACGATTTGATCGAGGACCGTTTGCCCGACGCTTATCAGGAATTGATGGGCGTCGCCCAGGCAACTTATGAAGCGTGCAAGGCTTGGGACGAAGCCAATCAAAAACTGCTCGCCGCGCAGGCGGAAACCGCATAGGTGGCGTCATGGCGGAATTGGTAACCGGGGTAACATTCGGCGGGACGGTTTGGACGCCTTCCTATGTCAACGATTTGAATCAGCGCACCTGCATCGGCTGCGGGCGTTGTTTCAAGGTTTGTCCGCGCGATGTCTTCGATTTGGTCGAGAAAGACGAGGCGCTCGATCCGGAAGATTTCGACGACGATTACGGCGATTTCGAGGACGACGACGATAACAGCATGGTAATGAGCATCAAGAATGCGGACGATTGCATCGGTTGCGAGGCCTGTTCGAGAGTCTGTCCGAAAAGTTGCTTTACCCACCAGCATAAGGAAGCGGCCTGATAGCGGCCTAGAGAGGTTTTATGTTCAAACTGAAATCCGGACAGTTGCTTGCCGCGATATCCTTCGCGGCATTCGCACTGTTAATGGTGTATTTGATCGTCAGCGATTTGCATCTTGCCGGCCCCTATTAACCCGGAGAAAACCATGAGTTTTTTAGAAGAAATCGAAGAGCTGGAATCGGCCGAAGATTTTTTACAGTATTTCGAACTGGAATACGAGCCGTCGATCGTTCATGTCAATCGTCTTCATATTCTGCAGCGTTTTCACGACTATCTGGCTCAGGCCGAGAACAAGTTGCCTGAAGACGAAGGCGCTTTACGGGCGGTTTACAAGCAATTATTACTACGCGCCTATCACGATTTTGTCGAATCCGACGCGCAGACCGAAAAGGTCTTCAAGGTCTTTAAGATGGGCGAGCCGCAAACGGTGTTCGTGCCCTTGGGCGACATCCAATTATGATCGAGGAGCGTTTCGACGAAGAACGCTTCGACTTCGGCGAAGCGGTGCGGGTGACGCGGAACGTGCGTAACGACGGCACCTATCCGGGTATGGCGATCGGCGAATTGCTGGTACGGCGCGGCAGCGTCGGTCATGTCATCGAAATGGGCACGTTTCTGCAGGACCAGGTGATTTACACGGTGCATTTTCTTGACCAGGGCCGCATGGTCGGCTGCCGCGCCGAGGAATTGGTTCCGGCCGACGCACCCTGGAATCCGAGCCGCTTCGAGTTTCGCGACAAGGTCGTGAGTACGATCGACTTGGGTATTCAGGGGGAAATTGTCGCTGAGCAGGGACAGGAGGGTGAAATTCTCAAAGTACTGAGGGATTTCAAGCCGATTCAATATTATGTCCGCTTCCCCGGCAGAACGCTGCAAGTACCCGAAACCGTCTTGCAACCGGCCCATCCGGAAGCCTTCGTCGAACCGGAGGATTGATATGAACGCAATTGCCGAAACCATCGCTAAAGTCGAGCCCTATACGCTGTTGCGAGCGTCTCTGGCCCTGTTCAAAAAGCCGCCTGCCGAACTCGATGCCGGACAGTTGCAACGAGTCGAAAGACAGGCGCGGAGCGAATTCGATATCGAATCGCGCGTGTTGCGTTCGAACGAGGCCGCGGGCGTGATCGTCACCGATGAGGAACTGGATGCGGCATACCTGGAGGTGCGCGGCCGGTTCGACGATGACGGCGAATTCGATGCGGCGCTCGCCAGGAACGGACTCGATGCCGAGCGCTTGCGCGCGGCCTTATATCGGCAATGCAAGGTCAATACGGTTATGGAAAAAGTCGCTTCCCGTTCGCCCGAGGTCAGTGAGGTCGAGATCGGTATTTATTATCACACCCATCCCGACAAATTCAATTTGCCGGAGCGCCGAGCGGTGCGTCATATCCTGATCACGGTCAATCCGGAATATGCCGAAAACAGCCGCGAGAAGTCGCTGCAACGCATTCAGGAACTACAGTTCAAACTGCAACGCAAGCCTCATAAATTCGAGGATTTGGCGTTGAAACATTCCGAATGTCCGACCTCGCTGCAAGGCGGAATGCTCGGTGTGTTCGCGCGGGGTACGTTGTATCCCGAAATCGACGAAGCGCTGTTTGCAATGAAAAAAAACGACATCAGCGGCATCGTCGAAACCGAACTCGGCTTCCATTTGCTCCAGTGCGTCGAGATTCATAAGGCGGAAACGCTGTCGCTGCACAAGGCGGCGCCGAAGATCCGGCAGGTTATGCAGGAACGTTACCGGCGCAATTGCCAAAGGTCCTGGTTGGCCGGGCTTTCTCGGGAATAGTCGATAGTGAATAGTGAATAGTGAATGGTGAATAGGGAACAGAGAGCAGAGAGCAGATAATAATGAATAGTTCGCTGTTTCCCAAACTCCGGTTTGGGAAACCCTTCACGCAAGCTCTTGCTTGCCGGTTTTGAGAAGCAAGAGCTCATACGCATAAGATGAGCATTGCGGATAGGGGGCTTCGATCAAAGTCATGGTTGTTGAGCTTCAATGGCTTCGATAGTCGCGACGAGGGCGACGCTCCCACTTGGGATTTGAATACTCTGTGGGAGCGATCCCCAGATCGCGATTTCGAAGCCGGGTGCGTTAGATGACAGTGTGCTATCAACGATTGATGTATAGGTTATCGTTTGCGATACGAATCCGGGAAACCTTAAGACAAGCGGAGCATTTATGCAAAAAACCAATAAGATATGTTCTTTTTGCGGGGTCGAGGCATCGGTCGACGTACCGTTGATCGCTGGCAACGACGGGCAGATTTGCGAAGCTTGCGTAATCTTGGCGAATCAGGTCGTTTCAAGCTGGGGAAAGAAAAAGCAATTGGCCGAAATGCATGGCCCTTTGCCGAAACCGGCCGAAATCAAGCAACTGCTCGACGACTACATTATCGGGCAGGATCTCGCGAAAGAGATTCTGGCCGTTGCGGTCTACAACCATTACAAGCGCTTGAAGCACGAAAGTTCACAAATCGGCGGATTGGGCGCTTCCGACGACGGCGTCGAAATCGGCAAGTCCAACATTTTGCTGATCGGGCCTTCCGGAACCGGTAAAACACTACTGGCCAGTACGCTGGCCAAGATCGTCGGTGTGCCGTTTGTAGTTGCCGACGCGACGACGCTGACTCAAGCCGGTTATGTCGGCGATGATGTCGAAAACATCCTGGTGCGTTTGCTCGATGTTGCCGACGGCCATATCGGCAAGGCGGAATGGGGCATCGTGTATTTGGACGAAGTCGACAAGATCGCTCGTAGCCCTGAACAGGCCTTCGGCACTCGGGATGTTTCGGGCGAAGGCGTGCAACAAGCGCTATTGCGCCTGGTCGAAGGCTCGCATGTCAAAGTTCCGAACAAAGGGCGGCGTAAGGACGGCAACACTGCCGATTCGGTCATCGTCGATACGCGCAACATCTTGTTCATCGCCGGAGGCGCGTTTCCGGGACTCGAAAAGCACGTCGAGAAACGCCTGGTGCCGGCGAATACCGCAATCGGTTTTCATCGCGAAATAGGCCGGTCCGAACAAAAGCCGGATATTGAAGTTTTGCTCAATGCGACCGAACCAGACGATCTAAAACGCTTCGGCTTGATCCCGGAATTCATCGGGCGTTTTCCGGTATTGGCTCCCTTGGAACCGCTCGACGTCGATGCGCTGATTCAAATCCTGACCGAACCGAAAAATGCGCTGGTCAAACAATATCAGCACTTGTTTGCCTATGACGGCGTCAGTCTCGAATTCACGCCGGATGCATTGGTGGAAATCGCCGAAAAAGCGATCGTACGAAATACCGGGGCTCGAGGCTTGCGGAGCATCATGGAGACGATTTTGCGCAAGGCGATGTTCGAATTACCGACTCGTGAAGATATTGAGATCTGCATCGTCGATGCGGAAGTCGTTAAGAACGGCGCGCCGCTCAGGTTGATCGAACATGACCAAGAATCGCCATTGCAAAAACAGGCCGGGGCAGGGTGACCCCGCAAAACAGTATTGTTTCGAAATCGCGACCGACGCTATTGTGGGAGCGATCCCCTGATCGCGATATCGAAGTCGAAAACGTCAGGTGACAATTAATGATATCGAAGTCACATTGGCTAAGATGGCAAGACTGTTTCTACAGTTTAACTATAACTCTGAGTACAGAGCTTGGGAATTGATCTCTCCCTTTTTCTGGGAGAATACTGGGTTAAGGGGCGTCAACAACCTACGTTTTTTCGAGCCCACTCTTAAAAATTCGGCCTGATGGCCTTTCCACATTTATCATTAAGAGACAGTAAAAATGAGCACCGAAGACAAAATACGCAAGCAACTAGCCGAAAATCCTATCATCCTCTACATGAAAGGCGTTCCAACCGCTCCGGAATGCGGGTTTTCTGCGAAAACGGTCGGAATTTTAAACGCAACCGGAATTCCGTTCGCCTATGTTAATGTCCTGGCAGCGCCATTCATCCGCGAAAAACTGCCGAAAATTTCCCATTGGCCAACCTATCCGCAATTGTTCGTTAACGGCGAGCTGGTCGGCGGTTGCGATATCGTCGAAGCGATGCATAACGATGGCAGTTTGTTACTCTTATTGCAAAACACGTCGGTAAAAACGGAGTCGACGGCAGCGGCCGGTGATGCGATAACGCACGTTGAAGTCGAAAGCCTGATCAAAAATAGTTTTCCCGATGCGGTCATCGAGATCGATGGCGAAGGCTGTAATCTGTCGATTACTGTGGTCAGCGAGGCGTTTTTAGATTTGCCGTTGGTCAAGCAACAACAGGGTGTCATGGCGGCCTTGGCCGGCGTCTTGGCATCGGGCCGTTTGCATGCGGTATCGATGAAGACTTTTACGCCCGAGCAACGGCGGGAGCAAGCCGAAACCCCTGCTTCCGGTTTACTGCAAATTCAAGCGTGAGTAATTACCAATGGCCAAAGTAGGTATATTTTTCGGAACAGATACCGGCAGGACGAGAATGATCGCGAAAACGATCGCGAAAAAAATCGGCCCCTGTACCGCAAAGCCGGTCAATATTCGAACGGCTATCGTGGAAGATTTGCTTGATTACGATGTATTGATATTGGGCACACCGACCTATGGAGAAGGTGAGCTACCCGGCAAATCGACCGGTAATCAAACCGAAAGTTGGGAAGAGTTTTTGCCGAAATTGAACGGGCATGATTTCAACGGTAAAAAAGTGGCGCTTTACGGATTGGGTAACCAAAAAAGTTACGGCAAAAATTTTGGCAGCGCCGTACGTTATTTGTACGATGCTTTTGCCTCACGCGGCGCTGAGATCATCGGCGGAGCATGGGATACCGGGAATTATCAATTCACTTATTCGAAAGCGGTCATCGACGATAAATTTGTCGGGCTCATTTTGGATGAGGAAACGCAGAAAGAACTCACCGACGAGCGTTTAGACAAATGGCTGGAAGGCATTCGGCCGGTTTGGGCCTAGGCCTGGAGAACTCGGACTGCTGCGCCGTATCTCTTTTTAATAACCTCTGGCCTGATGTTTGCTGTAATGGAAAGCGGAGGTGAACACTGTGGCTATAAGAAGAGTTCCAGAGCCTATTTGTCAGGGATTTCAAATTCCGGAATTAGGAAAGTATTCTTTTAATATCAAATATCGAGGGAAAGCGTGCAGCGCCGTTCTGATTCGTTTTAACGGAGCGGTATACGGCTATTTGAATCAATGCGTACATATGCCGAGGGCATTAGATTGCGAGGAAAGTAACATTTTTGATGAGTCTGGACGCTATTTGCAGTGTTCCATGCACAGTATTTGCTATGACCCGGTTAGCGGTGAATAGTTAAGTGAAATATGTGCAGGCAAAAAGTTGACGGCATTAAAGGTCAGGGAAGAGGGAAGCTGGGTGTATTTGCTTGATAGAAGAGCGATTATGGAGAGAAAATCAATTTAACCGGATAGAAAAGTGCTCTATTAGGTCATGTGAAAACCACAGGGCTAGGTCTTGTTTTTTGCAAATGCGTATTTGCTTAAACGACACCTGATGCAATTTCCAAAACCTGATACCAATCATCCAATATTTCAATTCCATAGTATCATTTCAGATGCGGATATTGACACTATTATTCATGAGCTTCAAAAGCGTAAGCACATAAAAATTGAGCAAAATTGTGTCCGTTATCTATAATCGACTAAGTTTGAGCATTGAGGTAAGTTATCTTCGTCCTTAATCAACCGCATCATTAACTGAGAGATCCTACGATTCTAGACCCCTTTTTTCTTTTTTTTGCCCCTTTTTTTTCGATAATTTCAGCTGCCGACACAACTGGGAGCGACCATGGCGGTTTTAAAGCGACGTTTGTTGTGGATATCTTTGGTGGCGCACACATTGGGCATTGTCTCTTCGGTCGATGCACTCATGTCGACGCGCACAGCGCCGGGCGCAGTGGCCTGGATAGTGTCTCTAAACACCTTTCCGTATGTGTCTGTTCCCGCCTATTGGGTTTTTGGCGACAATCGTTTTAGTGGGTATGTGATCGGGCGCAAAGAGGTCGATAGTCGTTTGCATCGCGAACTTGCTCAAAAAATGTCATTGGTCGAGCAATATGCGGCACCATTTCCATCGGCCCAACAAAGTTTTGAGGTAATGGAGCGCTTGGCCAAGATGCCGCTGCTGAGAGGCAATAATGTTGAGTTACTTATTGATGGCGAGACAACTTTTGCCAGTATTTTTGCCGGTATTGATGCCGCAGAGCACTATTTGCTGGTGCAGTTTTATATAGTACGCGACGACGTCTTGGGGTTAGAGCTGAAACACCGCCTTGCGGCACGGGCCCGCGATGGTGTTAAGGTATATTTCCTTTATGACGAAATTGGCAGTTACCTGCTGCCGCGTCGCTATTTGGACGATCTACGCGACGCAGGCGTTTTGGTGCGGTCGTTTCACTCTAGCCAGGGTTCAGGCAATCGCTTCCAATTGAATTTTCGTAATCACCGCAAAATCGTTATCGCCGATGGGCGCTTTGGATGGGTCGGGGGGTTGAATGTCGGCGATGAATATCTCGGACAAGATCCACGCATAGCTGCTTGGCGCGATACACATCTAAAAATTGAAGGGCCTGCAGTGTTCAGTTTACAACTGCCTTACTTAGAAGACTGGCACTGGTCGAGTGGCGATATTCTGGAATTAGATTGGCAGCCGCAATCCGCCGCGAATAATGGTGTGCCCATATTAATATTGCCTAGTGGACCTGCGGATCGTTTTGAAACCGCAAGTTTAATGGTACAGCACGCGCTGGCCACGGCCCGCCGACGTGCGTGGATCAGCAGTCCTTATTTCGTGCCGGATGAAGGCGTGCAGTCCGCTCTTAAACTGGCAGCTTTACGCGGTGTGGATGTCCGCGTGTTAATTCCCGAACGCCCAGACAATATCTTGACCTACTTGGCCGCCTTCGCATTTACCCAACCCCTGCTGGAAGCCGGTGTGAAAATATACCGCTACAAAGCCGGTTTTTTGCACACTAAAACGCTGCTAGTGGACGAGGGCGCGTCGTCGGTGGGCACAGTGAATTTGGACAATCGCTCATTTCGACTTAATTTTGAAATCAGCGCTTGGGTGTTCGATGAGACCTTTGCACAGCGTATGGGAACGGTATTTGAGCAGGATTTCGCTAACTCACGAGAAATGTCGACCACTGATATTCTCAACCAACCCTGGTGGTTTAAGGTCGCCTCACGAGCGGCTTATTTGGCTGCGCCAGTGTTGTGATCCGTGCAAAAAAAAGAGGCAGGATAATGGGTGTGGCCCAGCTATTCAGAATTAGAATTGCTGATGTATGTTAGTAAATCCAGAACAGAACAACGGGGTCAAGAACAACGGGGTCCGGCAAAACAGGCCTGCCCCCCCTTTCTTTATGTCGCCCGCTCCGAATCCGCCCTATGATTTTTCGGTTTTGCCGGGAGATAGGGCGCCGGAATGAGTCAACCCACTAGACTTGATAGGGATCGGCAACCCAGTCGCGCAGCACTGCTTCGTCGCGTTGCGGCAGATAGGCGAAGTCGCCGCTGATGTCCTGAAAGACCGCTTGCGCACAGTATGGCGACACGAGTTTGCCTTTGACCATGTAAAAGAACCAGGCGAAAGGATAACCGGCTTGCCGGTCGAATCGGGTCAGCAGTCCATTCAGGGTATTGCCTTTTTTGCCGGCCAGGTCTTCGAGATAGGGCAGGCGGTTTTGCCGGATATTGATGATTTCGGCGTTGACGATCTGCTCGCCGAAGCGGCCGGTATGTTGCGACGGTCGGATTAGCCAGTCTTCGCAGAAGCGGTGTTTTTGTCCGGCGCTGCTGCGGTTCCAATCGTCCAAGAAACGTCGCACCGGATGTTCGACGGCATGATGTTGATCGATCGCTTCGATGAACAGGGGCATGTCGGTCTTGCGACGGTAGGCATAGCGAGTCGCCCCGACCGAGACGCTTTCGACCGTAGTCGGATTCAGCGGGTCGATGATCTCGTCCAAGTCTTCCGGCGCTTCGTTTTCGTTGACGAGCAGGCGGTCGTACACTTCCCTGGTCTTGTCGATTTCGATCAGCGTGAAGTCCTCGGCGCGGCTTCCTGTTTGCACGACGAAATACAGCGATCGTCCGGACTGGCGCGTCGCGATCAAATTTCGTTCGCGGGCATGATCGACCAGTGTTTGCAAATCACGGCCGCATTCGATATAAGTGCGCTCGCTCCATTCGATCAAATCGTGAGCGATGCGCTGGCCATCGCGGTCGACGACGCCGCCGATCCGATACCATTCTTCGCCGATCCAGGACAGCCGAACAGGATAGGCGGGCAGCAACGACTGCAATGTTTTCAACAAGGATTCGTCGTTTTGTCCCGGAATCAGTTTCTTGCAACAGTCGGCCAGTATCCGGCCGGCAATCAACGAGGGCGATTCATTCATTGTCGGCTCCATCGGAAGCAGAAATATGCAGGCGCTTTCGCGCCAGTTCGCGCACGTCCGGCTCGGGATCGTCGCAGAGCGCCGACAGGTCGGCAGGATCGGCGCGTAGCGCGGCGGTATAGCGCACCAGCCAATCGTCGTCGCTCAGCAGCGATGCCAGGTCATGCGGTGGCATGCGTTCAGCCAATACGCGCCGGACTTCGGGAGCCGGGTCATTGATCATCAAGCCCAGACTGACTTCGGGCAAGCGTTCGGCGACGAGTTGACGTACTTTTGGGTCTACATCCTTGATTAGACGGAACAGCCGGCCCGGCGACAATCGTTTCGCGACCGTTAACCGGACTATGTAATCCGGGTCGTCGGCCAATCGTTCCAGATGTTCCAGATCGATGCGGTCGGCGACGGTCATACGCACCTCGCGGTCGGGATCATCGAGCAACGGCGCCAATTGTTGAGACGGCAGACGATATGCGACAGCGCGGCGGACGACTTCGTCCTCGTCGTCGATCAGATCGGTTAGGGCTTTGATCGGTGCGTAACGTACTGCGATCGCGCGCCGTTCCCAGAATGGGTCGTGCAAGAACTGCTCGGCATAGTGCGGATTGATGCGGAAGAAGCGGTCGATCTGCCGGCCGCTTTCGACCAGGACGCAGGTGTCGCCCGGCATGCAGCGACCTCTCAACAGCGTTTTGCCTCGGAACGGGCACAGGCTGCAATCGGCGATCGGCGTCGTAACGGGGTTGGGCTGATCGGACATCGCATCGCCTCAGTCGTTGATGATTTCGGCGACGACGAAACCGGAAGCCTGTTCGTAGTTTTGCGTCAGACACAAACAATGGTCGCGGCCGTCGACCAGATACAGATTGAAACCGGGGCATTCCAACACCGGTTCGTGGTTCGGGATGTCGTCGTCGATGCAATAGGTGAAATGAATACCGGGATGATCGGCCCTAAGCCGGCCGATCACGGTTTCATCGATGCCGAGGCTTTCGACCGTTGCGGCGATCGTGTCGGCCAGTTCTTGCGTGACCATCGCTCAAGCCGGCAAAGGCAGGATGCAATTATCGACCGGACACACCCGGACGCATTGCGGTTTGTCGAAATCGCCTTCGCATTCGGTACAGGTCTTTTTGTCGATCTCGAACACGATCTTGCCTTCCGTGATCGAATTGGTCGGACAGACCGGTTCGCAATCGCCGCAGGATATACATTCGTCGGCAACAATATATAAAGCCATGACAGCCTCCTTATAAACGTTTCGCTTGTAGAGTCGTCGGAATCTTAGGCGCGGGCGACAGCGGTTCGAAGTAATAACGCGAACCGTCGCCTAACACCACTTCGCCGCCCCATTTTTCGGGCGCGTCGAATTCCAGCGACTCGATGGTTTCTTCCAGATCTTTCTTCGCGACATAAAACAGCAGTTTGCCGTCGTCGCGTTTTCTGAGCATGACGCTGGGCATAGGGTTCTCCAATCAAAAACAAGTAGGTCGGGTTAGGCAAAAAGCCGTAACCCGACGGTCTGGTTTATACGATCAACGAATCAAATCGTAGTTGTAATCGGTCGTGCCCATGCCTTTGGTTTCCTTGTCCAACTGCTCCAGGACCGCATTGACCAATGTGGTCAAAATGTACATCGCGCCTTCGTAGCCCAATGTGGTCATTCTATGCAGATGGTGGCGGTCGAAGATCGGGAAGCCGATGCGGATCAGCGGCACCTCGAATTCCTCGCCTTTGTAGAAGGTGTCGCGCTGTATGAACTTGCCGTAGGAATTACCGATCATGAAATCCGGCTTGTTCGTGAATACCAGCGAACGGAAGTGCCATAAATCCTTGCCGATATGCACGGTGGAGTTTTTACCGTAAGGCGAGGCTTCCAAAACCGCTTCACAGGCTTTTTTCCAGCGTTTGTTGGCGTGATTGACCAGGATCTCGGTAGGCTCGGCGCCGAGTTCCAGCAGGAATTTGACCATGCCCAGCACGAAATCGGCATCGCCGTACAGCGCGAATTTTTTGCCGTGCAGCCAGGCGTGCGAGTCGGTCATCATGTCGACCAGGCGACCGCGCTCCTTTTCCAAGGATTCGGGAATCGGCTTTCCGGTGATTTCCGATACTTTCATCAACAACTCGTCGGTCCATTCCAGGCCCATCGGTATATTCAATTTAGGCACGTCGTGCTTCCAGGTGTTCTGTACGTATTTCTTGGTTTTTTCGAGCTGCCAAGGCTGTAGCAGAATCGTATCGTACGCGTTCGGCGCGTCTTTGACTTCGTCCATCGTCGTGCCGCCCGCGTACATGCGGAAATGGCCGTCGGCCGGCGTGTCGAGCACTTCGGTCGGATCGCTGAGCAGCGAATAATCTACGCTCATTTCCTTCATCATCCGGTGGATCATGCGGAAGTTGCCGAGATAGGTCTCAAAACCGGGCACGAAGTTGATCTTGCCGTTCGAGCCGGCTTCCTTGCCCTCCATGAAGTTCAGCGTGAAATAGCGCGCAATGCCTTCGAACATGTTGTCCCAGCCGGTCGTGTGGCTGCCGACGAAACTCGGCGTATGCGCGAACGGTGTCGGAAAGTCCTGTTCGATATGGCCTTCTTTTTTGGCATTGCCGATGAAAGCGTTCAAATCGTCGCCGATCACTTCGGCCATGCAGGTCGTCGAAACGGCGATCATGTCAGGCTGGTACAAGGCTTTGACGTTTTCCAGTCCGGCGAACATGTTTTTCTGACCGCCGAAAACGGCAGCGTCTTCGGTCATCGAATCCGATACGCAAGCGACCGGTTCCTTGAAATGACGGTTAAAGTAAGTGCGGAAATACGCGACGCAACCCTGCGAACCGTGCACATACGGCATGGTTTTTTCGAAGCCCAGCGCACAAAGTACCGCGCCCAACGGTTGGCAGGCTTTGGCCGGATTGACAGTCAAGGCTTCACGGTTGAAGTTTAGCTCTTGGTATTCCTTCGTGGTTGTCCATTGAAATACTTCGTCAATTTGTTCTTGCGGATGACGCTCTTCGTATTCCGCGCGTTTGGTGGCCAGGTTTTCCTTGTATTCGTCGGTGCGGAATAAAGGGTAGCTGGGTTGAATATTGTCGACGTGTTGACTCATGGTAATCTCCTAACGCGCCACCAATCTGTGGACAGGCGTAATAGGCTAAAGATGAAAGGTACAAGACGAAAGGACATGAAGAGATGATCGCCGGCGATATTTGGCTTTTCATATTTCATTTTTCGCCTTGCTCCTCGATTTATTAAGCGGCGGCTTTAACCGGCTCGCTGGCGGTCTCTTTTTTCCAGGGTGCTTTAATGTTTTTCCAGCAGGGATTGTTCAATGTCATATCCATATCGCGGGCGAAGATCGCAAAACCGTCGAAGCCGTGATAGGGGCCGGAATAATCCCAGGAATGCATTTGCCGGAACGGAATGCCCATCTTCTGGAAGATGTATTTTTCCTTGATGCCGGAGCCGATCAGATCGGGCTGGATTTTCTTGACGAACTCTTCGAACTCGTAGCCTGTCACATCGTCGTATAGTAGGGTGGCATTGCCCATTTCCTTGATCGTACGGTCGTAGTCGTCGTTGTGCGCGAATTCGTAGCCGGTGCCGACCACTTCCATGCCTAAGTCTTCATAGGCGCCGATGACATGTCTTGGACGCAGGCCGCCGACATACAGCATCACGCGCTTGCCTTCCAGGCGCGGGCGGTATTTTGCGATGACCGCTTCGTATTCTGCCTTGTAACGTTCTATGACGCGTTCGGCGCCTTCCTTGATCGTATCGTCGAAGTGCGCGGCGATTCTGCGCAAGGACTCGGCGATCTTGGTCGGGCCGAAGAAGTTGTATTCGATCCACGGAATGCTGTATTTCTCCTCCATGTGCCTGGCGATGTAGTTCATCGAACGGTAGCAGTGGATCAGATTCAATTTGACTTTCGGCGTTTTCTCGATTTCTGCGATCGTGCCGTCGCCGGACCATTGCGCGACGACGCGCAGACCCATTTCCTCGAGCAGAGTCCGCGAAGCCCAGGCATCGCCGCCGATGTTGTAATCGCCGATCACGGCTACGTCGTAAGGCGTGGTCGGGAAGCTGTCGTCGCCGTCGCGGGCTTCGAGCACCCAATCGCGGATCGCATCGTTCGCGATATGGTGTCCGAGCGATTGCGAAACGCCTCGGAAACCTTCGCAGCGCACCGGCACGACCGTTTTGCCGTGTTCCTTTTTCTTCATCTTGGCAACCGCTTCGATGTCGTCGCCGATCAGTCCGATCGGACATTCCGATTGAATCGAGATGCCTTTGTTGAGCGGGAACAACACTTCGATCTCGTCGATCAATTTCGCGAGTTTTTTGTCGCCGCCGAACACGATGTCCTTTTCCTGGAAATCGGACGTGAAGTTCATCGTGCCGAAGGTGTTGACGCCGGTCGTGCCGACATAATAGTTACGGCGTCCGGCTCGGGAATACTGGCCGCAGCCGACCGGGCCGTGCGAAATGTGGATCATGTCCTTGATCGGACCCCACACCACACCTTTCGAACCTGCGTAGGCGCAACCGCGGATCGTCATCACGCCAGGCAACGATTTGCGGTTCGAGGTGATGCATTTGTTGGCTTTTTCCAAACTTTGATCGTTGACGGCCAAATGTTTGGCCCGATCATTTTTGGCTTTTTCCGGATAGACCTCGAGCACTTCCTGAATGAGCGCTTCGGTCTCTTCTCTTGTCATGGCTGGCATAATCTTATCCTCTCTTGCCGTGGGTAATCCCCCAACAGGCAGTTGTGGAAATCGTGGGTTGGGTTAGGCGCTGGCCGTAACCCAACATAGTTTGCTTGAAGTAGGCTATAGCTCTTGCGAACTTGCCCGGCTAGCCGTTAAGCGGTCGCTTCGGCGACCGCAGTTTTACCGACGATCGACTCGTCGACTTCTTCCATGATGCCGAATTCCATCAACAGGTCTTCCAATTCGTCCATCGTGATCGGCGTAGGGATGACCATATTTTTGTTGTCGATAATTTTTTGGGCTAATGAACGGTATTCGTCGGCTTGTTTCGCGGCCGGTTCATATTCGATGACCGTCATGCGACGGATTTCAGCGCGTTGCACGACGTTATCGCGCGGCACGAAATGAATCATCTGGGTTCCCAACCGGCGGGCCAATTCCATGATCAATTCGTCCTCACGCGCGGTGTTGCGGCTGTTACAGATCAATCCGGCCAGACGCACGCCGCCTGAATTCGCGTATTTCACGATACCTTTGGCGATGTTGTTGGCGGCGTACATCGCCATCATTTCGCCCGAACAAACGATGTAAATTTCTTGCGCCTTGTTTTCACGGATCGGCATGGCAAAGCCACCGCAGACAACGTCCCCAAGAACATCATAGAAAACAAAATCAAGGTCTTCATCGTAGGCTCCTTCTTCTTCAAGGAAGTTGATCGCGGTGATAACGCCGCGGCCGGCGCAACCGACCCCGGGTTCCGGGCCGCCTGACTCGACGCACTTGATTTCGCCGTAACCGACTTTCAGCACGTCTTCCAACTCGAGATCTTCGACGCTGCCGGCATCAGCCGCCATTTGCATGATCGAGTTTTGCGCTTTCGCATGCAGGATCAAGCGGGTTGAGTCGGCTTTCGGATCGCAGCCGACGATCATGACTTTTTTGCCGAGCTCGGCCAGGCCGGCAACCAGATTTTGGGTAGTGGTCGATTTCCCGATTCCACCTTTACCGTAAATAGCACATTGACGTAATGCCATGGTCTTCTCCTCTGTGAACTTGTGGTTAATGGCAATCGAGATAAAGCAATCGGTGTGCCAATACAGTAAGTTATTGATGTTAATAGTTAAATAGTGTTTTTTTTGAGGGGGTTCGGGTTGTGTTAGCGACAAATTGTTGGGTCTGGTAGGTTTGGCTACATCTGAAAAGTGATTTTGTAGGCGATTATCGAAAGGCTATAGTTATACCTTTCGCACTTCAAATTTCGGCAGTGCCTTAGGAGTCGTCGGGGTGCTCGGCAAAGGCTTTGCCAGCATGGAGCTGGCATTGAGCCTACATGGACGTATTCACGGCGTCCTTTGACGGGCGCACCGGTGCCAAATTTTGATCTACGATTGAGTATAGTAAGGCAGTGCAGGGTATTTGATGAGTAGAAGTCGGGTTGTTAGAAACCCGACAAGTGTTAATGTTATGTTGCCTATAGAATTCGCTGATTTTCAAATTTGCGATAAAAAAATTCAAATATTACAAAGGGATATATGTTTGGTTCGGAAGTTGCTTTCACTTTAGAATGTTAATTCAAACAGGAGCAAAACATGAACAACAACGTCTTTTCCGAAATTCTTTCCGGTCTCTACGATAACGAGGTTGTACCTTACTTAGGCCCGGGTGTTTTATTCGATTCAAATCATAAAAAAACCGGTCAGCCGATTCCAGCCGATAGCGAAAGCCTGATTTTGGCGATGAACGACGGGCAGCCGATGGCGCCGAAGCTGATGTACGAATTTCCCCGAGCGGCGATGAATCGAGAATTGAAACGGGGGAGGAATTTTCTGACCCAGTTTTTGGACGGCGTTTACGGTCATTCGGATTGGACGCGGGCGAGTATCCATAATTGGCTTGCCGAATGGCGGCCGCATTATGTCGTCGATATTAATCGCGATACGCAATTGCTCGACAGCTATGCCGATGTCGAGCACACGCTGATTGTCGGCGTCGCGCGTATAACGGCCAGTCAAAATCGATTCAAGATTTTTCACTACGACGGCAAAGAGTATCTCGAAATCGACCAGGCCGACGCAAATTCGAACATTCCGATTTTGTTTAAGCCGATGGGTACGCCTAAACCGGTGTCGAACTACATCGCTTCGGATGCCGATTATGTCGACTACATTACCGAATTGATGGGCGGATTCGCGATTCCGCAATTTTTAAAAGAATATCGGAAGGATAAGAAATATTTGTTGCTGGGTCTGCCGCTGAACCGTGACTCCGAACGTATGGTCATGAGCGACATCGTTTACGCGGCTAGCGAACCGAAAGGTTGGGTGATGCGGAAAAACCCTACTGTGAAGGAGCAACGATTCTGTAAACGGCTGGGGTTAGAAATTATTCCGGTTGATTGCAAAGACTTTATGGATTATATGATAGCGAAAGAGGCGGCTTAGAGATAAGGTGGCGTTATTATTCTCTAATGGACCGCTTATCGAGTTTGCATTGTATACCTTTCGCACTTCAAATTTCGGCAGTGCCTAAGGAGGCACCGGGGTGCTAGGTCGATTATTGCTCCTGCAAAATCGACATTCACGCCATCCATGGCGCTCGCAAAGGCTTTGCCAGCATGGAGCTGGCATAGAGCCTACAGGGACGGCGTCCTTTGAGGGGGGCACCCCGGCATAAGCGCCAACTTAAGGAAGGAACGCGTCATTCCGCCAGGGATTGGCGGAATCCAGGGCCAAGGATGGCAATGCGTAGCACCGCATCCATGCAACATGGATATCAACAACCCATACCGATATGACGAATAAAGCCATAAACGCACCATAGAATAGGCACTAAGTTGGCGCTTATGGGGCACCCCGGTGCCGAATTTGATCTACGCTGGTATAGGTTAATTCCTCAAATGACCATTTCCATAGGCTACCCACTTATAGGTTGTCAGTTCATCCGGCCCGACCGGGCCGCGGGCGTGTAATTTGTCGGTGCTGATGCCGACTACCGATCCCAAGCCGTAATCGCCGCCGCCCGATAATCTTGTGGAAGCATTGATCAATACCGAGGCCGAGTCAACCTGATGCTCGAATTGTTGAGCCATGTTAAGGCTTTGCGTAACAATGGCATCGGTATGCCCCGATCCATAGTGATTGATGTGATCGATTGCTTCATCGATGCCGTTGACGATTTTTATTGAAAGTATCGGCGCCAGATATTCGCTATGCCAATCTTCTTCTGTCGCAGGGGCAATACTTGGTAAGAGCTTTTGTGTCTTTTCGCAGCCGCGTAGCTCGATATGGTTTGCGTCAAATGCCGCCTGAAGCAGCGGTAGCATTTGTTCCGCGCATTTTTGGTCGATCAATAAGGTTTCAAGTGCGTTACAGACTTGAACGCTTTGGCATTTCGAATTAATTGCTAGATCGACCGCTTGAGTAGGAGCGGCGTCTGCCGCGATATAGAGATGACAGATGCCGTCGTAGTGTTTGATGACGGGAATTCGGGTGCCTTCGGCGATACGTTTGATCAAGTCCTTGCCGCCGCGCGGAATCAATACGTCCACATAGTCGTCCATCTTGAGCAGTTCTCCAACGGCTTCATGCCCCGGCGTGCGGATAATCTGTATCGCATGATCAGGAAGTCCTGCTGCTACAGCGCCTTCAATCATCGCATCGGTCAGGAGCATGTTGGTTTGCAGTGCTTCCGATCCGCCTCGCAAGATGACGGCATTACCGCTTTTGATACAGACACCAGCGGCATCGGTGGTGACATTAGGCCTCGATTCGTAAATGATGCCGATGACGCCAAGCGGTACCGATTTTTTAAATACCTGGAGCCCGGCGGGATTGGTATGGCCTTCAAGTACGCGATTTAACGGGTCCGGCCTCCGAGCGACTTCATTTAGCCTGGATATCATGTATTGAAAAACTTTATCGTCGATCGTCAAACGTTTGACCAGTGCATTCGACTGTCCGGCTTGCCGAGCTTTTTCGACTTCTTCGGCATTGACTTCCAAAACTCGGCGTTTAGCTGATTGAAGCGAGTCGACCATTTTTGAAAGCGCAAGATTACGCAGTGACTCTGATGTCGATGATAATTGACGTGCCGCAAGACGGCTTTGTTTGGCGATGGCTTGAACGGAAATGCTACTCATAATGGATCCATGGTTATTTTTTAAAACCTCAACCTACTCCCTATATATTCAAAAATGGCTAACTAAATATAAAGTATACCCTTTGCTGGTCAAATTTCGGCGCCGGGGTGTCCGTCAAAGGACGCCGTGAATACGTCCATGTAGGCTCTGTGACAGCATCCCTGCTGTCAAAGCCTTTGCCGAACACCCCTGCACCTCCATGCGTCAATGCCGAAATTTGAAGTGCGATGGTTATATAAGGTGCGGCTAGGGAAGATGTCGGCGGCAGGGGGGATTTGTGCGCCTCCCTCGGCAACTGTTCTTGCGTCGCTTAAAGCGCCTATGATTGGTGCACTGCCACTAAGTTAAGAAAAAGCTCCCTCTCCTGCTAGAATATAGGTATCTACAAAAGTTTTCAGCTTTATAAAACAATTAGTTAAGTTAATTTTTCTGTAATCTAGGAAAAAAGTAGACTAGACTAAAAACTTCAATTTTTAGTCCCTATCTTCATAAAAAACCAGAAACTTTATAACGGCATGATTATAAATGATAAAGATGTGTAGATACGTATGGAGGGAGAGGGGGAATGCGGAAGTCACTTTTAATGGAGTCCTAAATCGCTATTCCAACACTTTAACGGTAAAAGTACCCGACGACATCTGAAGCTTTTCGTTTTTATTGAGAGAGTTACGCAGAAACCCGCTGAAAGAGCCATAAAGATAGCCATTTTCATACTGATGGAAAATGATGCGCCATTCATCGGAGTTATTTTCCGACTGATATTGGCTATTTCCAGTCACGTTGGGAATCTGATAAATGATGTCGCCAGGCCCGAATCCAGGTCCAATCGCAGCGGGCAAGTTACCAAGATCCACTTGGCCGGTCAAAGTCAAATTACTTACGGACATGCCGGATACCTTGAGTGCCATGATCGTGATTTGCTTGGTGACCGGGCTGTAAACGGCATTGAGCGTCATGCCAGCGACCGAATAGTTTTTGCCGGCGAATTTTACGTTTAACCGGTGTTGTTTTTTCAACTTGACGGGACTGTTGATGACTTCGAACAATGTAGAAGAAACACTGTCTCCCGCTCGGTTGCGTACGGTTACTTCGTGTAGTCCGTTGGCGATTCTAGGAATCCGAATTACGGCAAAGTCTTCACCGAAATCAGTTATTTTTGCCTTTTTCCCTCCAATGAATACTTGAGGGCGGCGGTTTCCGAAGAAATCACCGGAAACTTCGATTTCGTCGTTGACCTCGCCCTGCTCAGCGGATAGCATCAGATTCTCCGGCGCGGCAATGGTAAATTCTTGCGTTGCCTTTATTGCCGGGGTGCCGGCGGATTTCACCTCGAGCACATAGTTGTCCGCTTTGCCTCCCTTGAGTTGAGCGGTAATTGTTGTATCATTATTAGCAATGACTCGAAGAGCCACCTTTTGCGCGCGATTGCCTGCAGGATTGGACTCAATTAGTGTTACTCTCGGCTTGTTGCTGCCAAATCCGGTACCCTCAATAACAATCTCCGCACCATGACCTGCTTTCTGTGGATCGATCGAGGTGATTGCAGCTTGCGCTTCGAGCGTGAGCAGCGAAAATATGATGCCTGCCAAGAAAACGCTGTACCCCTTAGATAGCAACGCTCTCTGTTGCTGTCTCTCCTTTGCGAACCCAATCGGTTCGGTTCTTTCGGTTATTTTTTTAAAATCAATTAGTTTCATGAAACCATCCTTATAAAATATTTTAAATATTCGGCATTATGGCGAATTAAGCGTAATATATTGATATATAATGACTTTTAATTGGTAAGTTGTTTGCTTTTATGAAGGCGGGACGTATTTAGCGAGGATGGTGTTCGAGCTGACGCCAAACTCCTGGAACCGGATCACGGTAGTCCTCGATTAGCGTATTCCGAGCCGCTTCATTCTTAAATGATTTTTCGATTAAGAGAGTAAGCCTAAGAATTATACATAATTACATTTGTTTCGCGCCACGTTTGACTTAATGAAGCGTCCAGTCGGCTCTTATGATAAGTTCATCCTAAAAATAATCAGTTGGAGCGTTTGGAATACGTTCGTGCTAAACAAAGTAAGCTCCTATAGGAGGAGGGGGCGGCATAAGCGCCAACTTAGTGTCTATTTTATTTATGGTGTATTTGTGGCTTTATACGTCATATCGGCATGGATTGCCGATATCCTGGTTGCATGGATGTAAGCTATGCATTGCCATCCCCGGCACTGGATTCCGCCAATCCCTGGCGGAATGACGCGTCTTTCCTTAAGTTGGAGCCTATGGGGGCTTCCTCTCAGTCTGGTGATTGGTATGGAACTGTTGCAGTCAGCCGAAGCGAGCGAGGTCGTATACAAGCGATTTCAATGTGTATCGGAGCCTGAGTGCGACGTCCATGCTGTGCACACTTCTTCCATCTGCTATTTCCCAAGCTGAGGTTATTCCCATGGCGGCTCATCGCCGCTGTAGGCTACAAAGTCTTTATCCGTTGCATAGGTAATAACGCCCGAGCCGGGGTTATTGGTTGTGTGGCTTTTTTTGATGGATGAAGCTGATCCAGCTCCGAGATCCGCATTCAAGGTGGGTGCTGCCTCTTGTGATTGCCATTGCGAAAAAAGTGATATGTCCTTATTGCCTGGAACATACCATTTCTTTTGGGCAGGATCCCATCTTGCGCCGAGCGCTTTAGCCGCATCTTTTTGCGCATACGGCACATTCAGGTAAGTTTTTGATTCGGCCATTTTTTGCGGTAAGTCCTCAATGCGCTGTTTTACGCGAAGCTAGCCGGTTTAAAGTTAATTAAACTAAAGAAACGATCGCGTAGATTTGAATACGATTCTTGTAAAGGCGACCAAATGCCTGGTAATACACGAAGACAAAATGCAGTGATGTTCTCCCCCTCGGCCTCTTTAACCACAAAAATAAAATAAATAACGGTTAACACATAAATAAACTCTGACATATTTTCGTCCTGATAGCATTGATTGTTGTTGTAATTTTCCGTCTGAAAATGATGATTCGGAATGTGTTTTCATTTCTTGTTGGCGAGTGAATATAGCAGAAGTACTCAAATTAGGTAAGTGAATGTAATTCAGGTCATCGGGAAAATCAGGGCGGAGGGCGAAATATCAGCAATTCCCAGTTTGAGCAGTTTCGCCGATTTTAGGGTGTGAGGTATGCCTGTCGAGGAACGCCGTAAACCCATCCATGGCGCTCATAAAGGCTTTGCCAGCATGGATCTGGCATAGAGACTACATGGACGTATTCACGGCGTCCTTTAGCGGACACCCAGGTGCCGAATTTTGATCTACGACGGGTATATCACTGGACAATCGCTTTATATTTGGATGTCTTTTGCTTGATACGTTTCATAGTTCTCAAATATCTGCTTGAAAATCATATAATCTTTATCCTGGTTTCTGTCGGTTGGACCCGGGGTGGCGCTTCCGAGTCGTTCAAGAGATCGCACGGTTCGTGGTGTGCTTTAAATCAAAGTACAATGAGTTTGAGAAATGTATGGGTGTTAATGCCGGATCAAAACGTATTTCGACAAGCTTAGGATTGGGTCATAAATAACTTCTTTATTTTAGAGTAGGTAGGTTCGGTAATTCGATGATCAGGTGTCGGTGGTTGTCAAGCGAGTTACCGAATCCGTTCTTAAGCTCATAGCTTCAGAAAGTTATTTGTCACGAAATTCTTAGTACGAACAGAAGGTGTTAAAACTATTGAAATTTTATGTTCTAGGGTAGAGGTTATGGGTAATTGTACATTGCCGGCTTGACGTTTTTCACATAATCTACCTGCATTCTGCAATTTTTAACGATAATCGATATAAGCAGCCACTATTATGGATAACAATACCGCTTCAGCAAACGAAGATTTGCTTGGCTATCCCGCAGGGATTGCCAAGGCGGCTCGCGCGGTTCTAAAAAAGGAAGTCAGACATTTGCAGTTGATCCCGGCTGCAGCGATTAAATTACTTAAACTTACCAACGATGAAAACACCCGAGTAAAAGATCTATCGAAAGTGATTGAGACGGAGCCGGCGTTGGCGGCTAAAGTGCTAAGGATAGTTAATTCGGCGGCATTTTGTCTGCCTAAAAAAATCACTTCGATCAAGCATGCAGTCAATATGCTCGGGTTTTCAGCCGTTAGGCAGGCCGCCTTGGATCAGTTATTTTATAATCGGCTAATAAGGCATAAATCGAAGCAATCGTTCAATCAGATGTTTTTTTGGCAGCATTGTTTGTTCGTCGCATCGATGAGTAAGGCGATTGCCGTAACCTTGAAACATCCCGATCCGGATATGATCTACACAGGCGGTTTGTTGCACGATGTCGGCAAAGTCGTATTGGAAAGTTATGGGCGTGTGTCGTATAGCGATTATTTAACGGCATACGATAAAAGCGATCGATCGCTGATGGAAAGCGAGAAAACTTTTTTCGGCTTAACGCATACCGAAATCGGTTTAGTTTTCTGCGCGACTTGGAACTTACCTCCTGCGATTACCGCAATGATCGGTTTTCATCACGAAATGCCGCCCGCCGATTCCCCGTATGCTCAATTTAAAACCGAGACCGCGATTATTTCATTTGCCAATTATATTGCATGGGTTCAGGGGGTGGGGTCCAGCGAAAAAATTTGTAGTCCGGATCTAAAAGCAGAAGTCTTAAAAATTATCGATATCGATAAGTTGAATTTGGAGCAGTTACTTGAGCATGTCGATCGGGAAATGGCCAATACCCGAGAGTTTTACGGTATTTCATTTCCCAATATTCATAAACTTAGAGCGACACTGGTACAGGCGACAATCAAACTAAGCGTCATCGGCAACAAAACCCGGCATGAAAGATCGAATGGAGACAATGCTGGTGTGGCCTCGAACGGTTCAATTTTAACGATCCCTCACCGGAGTCTCGATCCGGAAGAGTTTTTACCGTGGACTTTAGAGGCGATTCAAAGTGATTTCGGTTTCGATCGAATCATAATGTTAAATATCGACCCGAAACGCCGGGGCTTGATTGCCGCGCATTGGTGGCCGGAGTCGATTCTTGAAGACGAATTGCAACCGTTTGAAATTCCAATCGGTGAAGTCACCGGTAAGCTGTTGGATTGTTTGCGTAATAAAAAGCCGGTCTTGATAAGAAAGGATGATAATCTCGACCGGAAAATGCTTCATAGGATCAATGTCGATGAGTTTATCGCAATGCCTGTCTTGCGGCATAACAAGTTGGTTGGTGTGCTCTATGCCGATAATTCGTTAAGCGGTCGGGGAATGGATGAAAAAATTCTCGGTGAAATGTTGCCGATCGTTAACGAGCTAGGTATCGCGTTGATGAATGCCAAGCAGTATACCCTAGCCAGAAAGGAGTCTCAGATCGACCCGTTGACGCAGTTATTTAACAAGCGTGTAATAAACGAGTTTTTGGCGCGTCTTTTCGAAAGCGAGCCTCAGGTATTGACAAAAATCGCGGTAGGTTTTATCGATGTCGACCGATTTAAGCATTTTAATGATGTGTGCGGTCATCAGGCGGGTGACGATGTTTTGAAGATTGTTGCGGATATTTTACGGAGCATGACGCGCCCAGGTGATTTGATCGGTCGCTATGGCGGCGAAGAATTTTTATTTGTGTTGCGCAATACCGATCAAGCCGGCGCATTAGGTTACGCAGAAAGAATACGGGGTGAAATCGAGCAGCGTGGTAAAGTCATGAGCGAGCGTTTCCACAATCATGAACTAACGGTCAGTGTCGGTTTGGCCATGTATACTCCGGAGTATAAAAGTTATCCTGCGATGATCGAAGCGGCCGATAAGGCGATGTATCGAGCCAAGCATAGTGGACGAAATCGGGTGGTTGTTTATCAAGAGTCTCTATAGCTACTTGATATGGCCTTCAAAAATGAGCGACTATGATTCTTTTTGCAATTCTCGAAGGATGCTGGATGATGACAAATAATCTCGACTATCGGGCTTCGATATTAATAACCATCTCTTTGATTTCTGTTATCTTGATGTTTTTTTTTCCGGCAATTCCCCAAGATAGGTTTTATCATGAGTTTGCCGATCAAAGAGAATTACTTGGCATCAAGCACTTTTTCAATGTTGTATCCAACTTGCCATTTATCTTGGTAGGGTTAGTCGGTATCAAGACTCTTTTTTCCGTAGATCGTTCTAAAATCGTCGTTGTCGTTTTACCGTCTTACATACTGTTTTTTAGCAGCGTAGCCTTGGTGGGATTCGGTTCGATTTATTATCACCTCGACCCGAATAACCGCACATTGATTTGGGATAGGCTCCCGATAACCTTGGCTTTTATGTCATTTTTTTCGGTGATTGTCGGCGAGTATATATCTGAAGAGGTTGCGTCTAAGTTATTGTATCCGCTACTGTTAACTGGGTTGGTTTCCGTTTTTTACTGGTACTATAGCGAGTTGCAAGGCCGTGGCGATTTACGTTTATACGGTCTAGTTCAATTCTTGCCGTTACTGCTGATGCCGTTGATATTAGTGATGTATAAACCCCGTTTTACCCATGGGCGTGCCTATTGGTTTTTTTTGGGTTTATATGGTGTGGCGAAGACTTTTGAGGTCGCGGATAGTCCTGTCTACCATTGGTTATATGGTATTAGCGGGCATACTCTTAAGCATTTACTCGCGGCGTTAGGGTGTTATGTTTTTCTTCGGCAAATCGCAGAAAGGCAACGGTTGTTTTAATGTAGTGCAGGCTAAGCACGCTATTGTGGATTGGAAAAATTTTTAACTCTTAATTTGGATTTAAGGACTCTATAATAGGTCTTCGAATCGAGTTTTTCCGCCAGGTAACCTAAAGATGTATAAAAAAATAGCCGTCGTTATTTTAATGCTAACCGGATGTTCCTCAACCGCTCAGCAGCACCCGCCGTTTCAAAAATCTGCCGATAAAGCGTCTGTTCCGGTTGTTGCCAAACCGGTTACTAAACCCTCCTTACAGCCTAAACAAATCGGTCCCTATCGTGCCGCGTCAGTTTCCGGAGACTATGCGGGGTATAGCGATTTGCAGCGTTTCATCGATGGCATGGTTCAAAAGCATGGTTTCAGCCGGGATTATTTAAATGGCTTGTTTTCACAGGCGAAACGAAAACAATGGACCTTGGATTACTTGCATAAATCGGATCAAGCCGCAAAACCGGGGGCGAAGCCGGCGCCGGGCGGCTGGACGCGTTATCGCGCGCAATTTTTGGACGAGCGCCATATCAACAGCGGCGTTTCGTTTTGGATGAAACATGGCGAGACATTGCGACGAGCGGAAGATAAATACGGCGTTCCGGCAGAATATATTTTAGGCATTCTCGGTGTTGAAACCTCCTATGGAGGTTATATCGGCAGTCACCGTATCATTGATGCGTTGACGACATTAGCTTTCGACTATAAGCGCCGCGGCGACTATTTTCGCGGCGAACTCGAAAACTTTCTGATCATGGCCGGCTCGGAAGGTTTTGATCCGTCCAAGCCGGTCGGTTCGTTTGCCGGCGCGATGGGTTTGGGACAGTTTATGCCGACCAGTTTTCTAAAATGGGCTGTTGATTTTAACGGGAATGGGCGCAAAGATTTATGGAGCCCTGAAGATGCTATCGGCAGTGTGGCCAATTATTTCGCGCAACACGGTTGGCAACCGGGGCAACCGGTTGTGACGCCTGCTAAACTGAACGGTGCGCAAGCTCATACGCTTGAAACCGGTGTCAATCATCAATATACGCTGTCTCAATTCAAGCAAGTAGGAGTTATTCCGGCGAGCTATTGCCAATGCGACGGAAAGTTGCATTTAATATTACTGAGAAAATCTATTGGCGATGATTACTGGATTGGTCATCCCAACTTCTATGTCATAACTCGCTATAACCAAAGTTCTTATTATGCGATGGCGGTTCACGATTTGGCGATGGCGATCAAATCGCGTTACCGGAAAACGCAAATGGTTTCCCGATGATTGGCTAAGGAATATGTGCAAAATAAATTCTCGAAACAGTAAGCTTTGTAGAGTTTCGGCAGCAATTCCCAGTTTGAGCAGTTTCGCCGATTTTAGGGTGTGGGGTATGCCTGTCGAGGAACGCCGTAAACCCATCCATGGGGGCTTGGCGGCAGCTCCCTGCTGCCGAACCCCATTCCAGTATTTGAAGAAGGTATTTTATGCCCGTTCTTAAATGAGTCGTTAAGCGGTGAATAGGCTGAAATATTGGTTGGTATTCATCGGTGGATTCTGGAGCGTTGTTTGCGGTGCAACCGATGCCGCCCGTGAGGCCGATTACGCCGAACGAATTGCCGCAACTTTGAATATCGGCGAAATTGTTTGGCTGCAAGCGAATGAACGCAAATTCTTAAGTATCTATACCGAGACCGAATATCCGGATATCAAAGAAGCGGCAATTATATTGCACGATAAAGGTGCGCATCCGGACAGAAAGCCATTGATTCATGGGCTTAGAACCGAGTTGCCGAAACATCGTTGGTCCACGTTAGCCCTACAGATGCCGTTAAGAGAGTCTGGGGCCGAGGCGGAAGATTATTTTGACTTGTTTGTCGAGGCGACGGCACGTTTACGAGCGGCAATAAATTTCTTGGAAAAAAAGGAATACGAAACTATCGCGATCGTCGGGCATGGTATGGGGGCATTGATAGCTTTGCAGGCTCAAAGCGCTTTGCAAGACGATATTAAGGCATTGGCGATGATCGATATTCCGGTGACTGGTAATAGATCCGCTAGCACATTGGAATGGATTAGACAGGCCGAACTTCCGATACTTGACCTATTGGTTGGTCGCGAGATGCCGATTGTGGCTGTTAGCGCTGCGAAAAGACGTTTGGCGGCAAAAGACAATACGCATTATCGTCAAGTTAGCATTAACGACGATGAAGCCATGATGGTCAAGCGGGTGTATAGTTGGTTAAGGCGCGCAATGGAAGCCTTTGCATCAGCCGAGAATGACGACGAAAAAGAGCCTGCTAAAAACGAAGCCGATATTCAAGGCAATTGAACCGCTTGGCAAGCCGTCCGTGGCTGTGGATGCCTGGTTTCACAGGCATGTGGGAAGGGTTTGAAAGTTTAAAGTTAAGCGCTTCGAACCGGTTGATTAGCCGAAAGCCATTATTTTCGGAAAAAACCGGATTGTTGCGCCATAGGCCAAACAAAAAAAGCTACATCAATTGGATTGCGACCAATACGGTGACGGAAACAAGCTGTAACACCACCATTTTGATCAAACCGCTTCGGTCTTCGCTTTTTGTCATTTGTCGAACGGCAACTTTTTTCATGATAATCCCCTTGAATAAGAGTAAATCGAAAATAACATGACCCTTTGAAAAGGAATCTAATACAGATTACCTCGTAATCCCACAATTCCAAATTCAATTTAAATTAAGCAATATCGTTGCCAGGTTAATAAAGGAAACGTTGAGACGAGCGCTAAAGCTCTATATTCGGCATTATGCCGGGATTGAGGGGGCTATTGTAACGGCCTAATTGCAAAATTGATTGGGAATGCCGAGTATATGAGTCGATCCAACGGGCTGTTTTTGCACTATTATAGTGCGTTTCACCCGTCGTGAATTAATTATACCCATCGCGGATCAAAATTCGGCACCGGGGTGATCGTCAAAGGACGCCGTGAATACTTCCATGTAGGCTCTATGTCAGCATCCATGCTGGCAAAGCCTTTACCGATCACCCCGGCGCCTCCTTAAGCATCGCCGAAATTTGAAGTGCGAAAGGTATATTTACGCCTCTATCGTTTCCATGTTCATTCGACGGGGTGGAAAACGATGGGTTTCGGCTTCCGCCTCTACCCATCCTACGCAAGAACGGCCATGCGGGATGGCCGAAAATGTTGCAGACGCCGTTTAAAAACCTCATTCGGCGGGGGGCGGCACACCAATTTAGCCCTCGATTGTTGTGAAAGGGTATATAAGGGGTGGTTAAGTTTTCCAAGTTGCTCATCCAAAAAGAACATGGCAGTTAAGGTTGCCGTCCATGGCGTTGAGTCGTGACAATCGTTGTTAAGCGCCTATGCTACATCAATTCAAATCGGTTGATGTGTGTTGGGCTTCGGCGTCGAGGTATCGGTATTTGACGCATTAATTCCAAAATCTTGGAATCGGCAGGTTATTATCAATGTCTTGCGATGAAGGCTCAATCAGTACGTCATAACCTAGGTCGCAAGTTCCCGGTAATGGATTGGCCGTTAAATCACGCTGGACGGTCAGTGTCGGCGCCTCTCCGATGCCGTGAATCGAGTCATTGTTGAAACGGGATGTCGTGCTCGGTATCCAAAGATTAGCCGTTCCCGGTTGAGGCGGGAATGCGTTGCCTCGGCAGATCTCGGCCACGGCCAGTTGAATGATTAGGTTTCTAGCGCACGATTCCGGCTTGAACTGAATGCGTCCTAGGCGAAATGGAATAAGGCCCTCTAAGCCTGGAGCGAGTCGGGTTCTGATATGGTTAAAACCGATGACATCTCCATTGGCATTCGTTTTTTCGCTTTGTCTGGCCGATAGGCTGTTGCTTTGGATGAGTTGCGGTAGATTGGCTAGGCTGTTAACGGTCAATTCATTGCTTAATGCTCGGATTTCGCCCGTATCGATGCGAGTCACGATAGGGGCTTGCGTCGGAAATAAGACGCTATGCCCCATGACGCGGGTGTTGCCGGTTCCGCCTTGGCAGTTGTCGTGTACCGCAATGCCGCCGTAGAAGTTTTCGCCTTCGCTAATAATGGACTCGGTCAGTAATTCAAAGGATGAACTCAGATCGGGCACTATGCCTCCTCCATTTAAAGGACTGTTGGTTTTTACGGTCGAACGTGAAGTCTCCGTATGATCGGTTTCATTTTGGCAATGGTATTCGAGCGCGAAGAGGGAAGTGCCGGCGTCGAATTTTCTAATGCTTACCGTATAACCGCCGCCGCCGCCCGGAATGTCAATCATCGGGCTAAAGCCGCTTGCAGGGGTGCTTGTTTCGTTCGAAAGTCCGTCTTTTTCTATGTGCAGGGCTAAGGTTGGGCCTGATATCGCGCGAAGCCGCGCCTCCATGCGGGTAGAGTTGTTTGCGCAGGTGACGGTATAGACGTTCTCTATTCCGGCTGGGCTTCCAAGGTTGCCGGTAAGGTCATGAGCCCATGTCGTATTGCCGACTAAGTAGGAGGTCAAAACAGCGGTTTTGACAAAAAAAACAGATTTTGCATGCATGATAATTAAGACCTCTGTTTGTTTGATGAATAAATGAGTGAGGGTTGGGGTGAAAAATCCATCATTTTAGTGCTTATCCTAAAAAGAGCGGTTGACATGTGTTGTAGACCGTTCGTGCTGAGTCGAGTCGAAGCATGAAGGGGCTACAACACTTTCACCGGCTTGGTGAGGCCTCAAACTATACCCTTTGCTAGTCAAATTTCGGTGCCGGGGTGTCCGTCAAAGGACGCCGTAAATACATCCATGTAGGCTCTATGATAGCATCCATGCTATCAAAGCCTTTGCCGGACACCCCGGCACCTCCATAGGCTAATGCTGAAATTTGAAGTGCGAAAGGTATGCCCATCGCCCTTCGACAGGGCTCTCCTGTGCGCAGCCAAAGGGCTCAGGACGAACGGTAGTTTGAGGCTCTCAACTGCTCTTTTTAGGCTTATGGGAATGGTTCGGTTGATGCTGCTTTCATTGTCTATTCGTGATGATAAAGTGCGATTCTCGATGAAATGTCTGGGGCTTTTGAGAAAAAGGTAAGCCACAAGCACCCGAAGGGTGTTTGTGGCTTTGCGGCTATTTCGCTAACAGTAACTAAAGGTAGGGCCGGCTTATGCGGATGTTACTGGTTATCGGCCCCATCTTCTTTGGATAGGCAAATTGGCGTCGACGTCTTGATCGGATGGCCACATCACCACGGTTTCGCCTTCCGCGCAATTGGGGTTGTTGATCGTTAATGTCGCCGGCGCGCCGCTACGAGGAACTGAAGTGGCACGGTTCATTTCAGTAGTGAATTTAGAAGTGGTATTCGGTATCCATGTGTTTGCTGTGCCTTCGACGGGAGGAAATTTGTTTCTGCAAATATCGGCAATCGCGATTTTTATTTGCAGTCGTTGAATGCAGGCTGCCCCGACTATGTTTGTGGTGTCCTCTTTGAAGCTAATGCCGGCTGTGCGAAATGGCACTAAGCCATGTAAGGTAGGGTCGAGTCTGCCATTGATGCCCTCGAAACCGATGACGTTACCCTGGGCGTCGGTTTTTTCGCTTTGACGTCTGAAAATGTTGTTATCTTGAATCAGCTGCGGCCATCCGGCCAAGGTCGATCTGTTCGTAAAATCTTCCAGTTTGAGGTCGGTTACTGGACTTATACCAACGGTAAAATAAGGATTGACCGTGGGAAATACCACGCTTTGTGCGGTGACAGGTAAAGGTCTTCCGTTGAGTGCGCAGGTGTGGCCGATGACAATATTGTTATAGGTAGTTCCCGTGCCGTTGATCTGGTTTTGAATTCCGGTGTGAGCGTAGGCGTTTGAGCCCAATCCGCAAAGCGCTAAGCTTAGCCCGGCAAAGAGGGTTTTTTTTATGGTGATGTTTGTCATTACGTTCCTCTGGTTAATTAATTGGCAGTTGTTATTTTCATTTCAGCTTTCTCGGCGAGAAAGATGAGTTTGAATTGGGGTATCGGCAATAAGCATGCCAAAAATAAATAATGATTTAATATCCTACTGATAGGCTCAGTTTTTATTGAGAGGGTGCATGCTTTTTAATTAAACTGTGTTATATAGCATAAAAATAAAACGCATTTATCGGGTATTAGGCTATCAACTTAAATTCGGCAGTCAGTTTATGAAGGTCGCGAAAGTAATCATGGGGCTATATAAATCTTTGAATCATACATTTAGCCGGTAATTTGAAAAGTATAACTAATTGAATATTATTGTGGTTTTCGTGTGTGTTCGTGCAAAAAATGCTTTTTATAGGATCAAGGTAATTCGGTTGTAACCGAACGACGCCGACTCGTGCCAAGCCTCCATGTTGATCGTTATACCCATCGTGGATCAAAATTCGGCACCGGGGTGATCGTCAAAGGACGCCGTGAATACGTCTATGTAGGCTCTATGCCAGCATCCATGCTGGCATAGTCTTTACCGATCACCCCGGCGCCTCTTTAAGCATCGCCGAAATTTGAAGTGCGAAAGGTATAAACGATTATTGTTAATTAGAGATAAAGCAAGAAAATCATGCTGTTAGTTTTCATGGTGCGTTGATGTTGGGCTAGATTGACGAATATTTGCGATTATCTGTTAGGTTTATCCGATATCTTTTGAATCGGTCGGAGGAAGGTGGCGGGTTTAAGGAGGAAGTTGTTCGGTTGATTTGGGTTTTGTTGTCTTGACGTATCGGTAAGGTCGCGTGGCGCTTGAGGTTCTCGCAGGCTTACATTGTTTTTTCGATGCTGCCCGGAGAGTGGGATTTCAATTAAACTGTGTTATTTAACTCATGTTGTGCGTGATATCCCGCATTTTTTAAAGATTGCTCGTGCTGCGAAGATGAGGATATCGGTAGCGGTGCAGATTTTTACTCCTGCAAAATCTGCACTCACGCCATCCATGGCGCTTGACGATTTTTTTCTCCTCGGCAATTGCTGAGTTACGTAGATGTAATGAATGCAGAAAATGCAGAAGCGTTTTTCTAGTTGCTTGCCCTGCTACACGCCATCCATGGCGATCAGACTGCCGGTTTTCGGTGATGAAGGGTGACATCTTCAATATAATAATGGCGGCTAATCAAGCCGAATTCAGTGTAGGGTTTAAATATGACAAACATATGACAAATGTGGAGGGGTAAAATGGTCCTGTTATTGCATACTTTTATTGTTTGGTATTGACTCAAAAATGGACGAAATCCATACGCACATTTCAAAATTTGAAGTGCGAAAGGTAATACACAAAACTGAAAAATTGTTCCCTTAACTAACGAATAAAAAATGTCCCGTACAAAATTGATAGCATTGGTAGCCGGTTTTGCTTCGCTGGTTTTTTTTAATCCCGCTAATGCCGACTTAACTGGCCAACCGGCCCCGCAATGTCAATTGGCGGCAATGCCAGACAATCCGGCAGTTTCCTGGCAAGAGCTCGAAGGAAAAGTCGTATATCTCGATTTTTGGGCTTCTTGGTGTGTTCCTTGTCGGCAATCGTTTCCTTTTATGTCGCAAATGCAACGCGAACTCAAGGATCAAGGCCTTGAGGTGATTGCTGTCAATCTCGACGAGAATTTGCAAGATGCCGAGGATTTTTTGGCGCGAAATCCTGCGCAATTTTCAGTCGTCGTCGACGTTAATCAGCAGTGTGCTCAACAGTATGCTGTCAAAGCTATGCCGTCTTCTTATCTAATCGACCGGAACGGTATCGTTAGAAAAGTGCATCTTGGATTTCGCTCCGGTGAGGCTTTGGACTTTAGAAAGGCAGTCGAACAGGTTTTGATGGAATAAGCGCTTAGGATTGGAGCATATATCCTCCGTAGATCAAGATTTGGCACCGGGGTCCTCAGCAAAGGCCCACTGCCATTAAGTTAAGCCGTTCGTGGTGAGCCTGTCGAACCATGGACGGCTTAACTTATCGACCCAGGATTTTTCCATTCACCCTTCGACAGGCTCAGGGCGAACGGAAAAATCCTTAACTTAATGGCAGTGCAGCAAAGGCCCGGTACCTCTGTAGGTCAATGCCGGAGCTTGAGTGCGATGGGTATAAAAAATAATAAGAACACTAAATCATGAATGTATTGACTAAATTAATACCTTGGTATTTTTTCATATGGGGTTTCGCATTGCAGGGCTGTGCGACGGTCGAGCCGTGGGAGCGAGGCACTCTGGCCAAGCCGCAAATGGCATTGGATCGCCATCCGTTGCTAAACGATTTGCGTGGACACAATTATGGTAGCCGCGAAGCGGCAGGAGCGGGTAGTTCTGCAACTGGAGGCGGTTGTGGCTGTTATTGACGAATCCAAATCTGTCAAGGACGATGGCAAGCCGGCGCGAACCAGTTTACAAGCATTGACGGCCGCGGCATTGATTTTGCCTGGACTGGCTCCGGCGGCGGCGCAAGACAATGAGTTTACTTTTCAGTACGGCCGTTATGAAGAGAGTCGACGCGATTTGGGTGAAGTGACCAATTTAGATGGTGAAGTTGTTCTCAATAGAAGCCAATTCAAACCGATAACTGTCGATAGTCTGCAAACGACCGCGAATGTCAGATTGGCCGACCGTATCAAATTCGCTTTCAAGTATGTGCAAGACACCTGGTCCGGCGCCACGCCGGTGAGTACCGCACCGGCAACTCGTCAAGGCAATGTCGCATTTGGTTCCGGCGCGACGATGGCGGGGGCTTCGCCGTTTTTAAATACGGGTGGCTCGGCTGCGGGTAGAGTCTTTTTTGACTCGCAGTTAAGACCGATTCGCACGAAGCTGGATATGAATTCATTTCAAGTGCGAAGTCTCGGAGTCGATGAAAGAAATGTTCATACGATGTCGGTTGCCTCTCCGGAAGTTCGCAAGGAAGGCAGTTTCAACCTGACTTATGAATGGGATGAGGCTACAGTCAGCGCAGGCGGAGGATTGTCCATCGAAAACGATTATGAGTCGCGCTTTGCCAATTTGGGCATGACGCTCGATTTCAATCAAAAAACGACCACGGTCAGCGGAGGCTTGAGCTATGCGAACAGCTCGACGTCGGCTCTGCTTAACCATGACGCGCAAAATTATATCAATACCAGCGCGTATGATGGCGCGTTGCCTGGGTTACAGCCCCGATACGCAAAGCTCGAAGCCGTTCCGTTCGGTCAAAATGTGCTGCGCGGTAAACGCGAGGATTGGACGGTCAATTTAGGCTTGACGCAAATTGTAACCAAAAGCGCGTTGGCTAAATTCGGTGCTAGCTACACCCGCAGTACCGGTTATTTGAGCAACCCTTATAAAGCCGTCACGGCGATTTTTATCGACTCTAATGTTTCGGGACAATGCGATTTCGGCTTGGATTGCCCCGCCGATGTACGATATGTGGGTCAATCGAAGGCCTTTTTGGAGCAGCGGCCGGAATTGCGCAATCAATGGAGTTTCGATACAGGCTGGGTGCAATATATCAATCCGCTCGATGCCGCGTTGCATTTCGATTACCGGTTTTATTTCGACGATTGGGGTATCAATGCGCATACCTTCGATGCCGATTGGGTGCAGCCGTTGGGCTTGGGCTGGTCGGTCACGCCTCGGGTGCGTTACTATTCCCAAAGCGAAGCCGATTTCTATACGCCTTTCTTGATAGCCGGTCCGTCTGATGACCCTGGCAACGCAAGGGATTCCAGCGATAACAGCAAGCTGCCGACACAAACCTTTTCCAGCGATCACAGGCTTTCAGGCTTTGGCGCGCTGAGTGGCGGTGTGACGGTCAGTAAGCAATTCACTAAGGGTGTCAGACTCGATGCTTCCGTGGAATATTACATGCATCGCGGCGATTGGAAAATCGGCGGTGGAGGCGAGCCGGCTTATGCCGATTTTAACTTTCTCGTTGCAAATGCCGAACTCAATGTTAATTTTTCCGATTTGGGACGCAGTTTGACCGATGATCATAGCCATCATCACCATAATATGACCGAGCACGAACCGCTCATGCCGGCCGGCTTGATGTGTACCGGAGGGCACATGCTTAATCAGGAAGGCGACTTCATGGTGGGGTATGTGTATCAGTATTTTCGGGAAACCGGAAATATGCTGAATCGAACCGGTAAAGCTAGCGATACGTCAATGGTCGCCAACGGTTATCGAACGGTGCCGACCTTTCATGACATGCATATGCATATGATCGATCTGATGTATGCGCCGACCGATTGGTTTAATATCATGGTGATGCCGATGTTTATGGATATGGGTATGAATCAACGGCCATTGACCGGTATCAATCCGCCGGTTAACGTAGGAGCCGACCACTTGCATGGCGGACATGAGACCGGGGGGATTGGCGATACCTTGATGTTCGGCATGTTTAAGCTGTTTAAGCATCGCGGTCACCATGTGAATTTAGGGATTGGATTTAGCGCTCCGACGGGCGATACCGACATGAAGCTCAATCGTCAACATACGCAAGACGGCGGTTTTATTCATTACCAAATGCAACTCGGTAGCGGGACCTGGGATTTTTTACCGAGTCTGACTTATCTTGGCCAGTACGACAAGTTATCGTGGGGCGCGCAAGCAAGCGGAACTGTCCGTATGCAGAATCAAAACTCATCCGGGTATGCGCTGGGTAATATGTTTCAAGCTACCGCTTGGGGTAGCTATAGTATTTTCAATTGGCTGTCCGGTTCCGTGCGTGGTGTTTATACGACCGAAGGGTCGATCAGCGGTCGATTCAATCCGATAGCGGGTAATTGCTCGGTAAACTATTCTAATGCTTCCGAGCCTTGCAATAACGTCAATCCGACAGGGTCCACATTGGATGACCCGCGAAACTATGGCGGCCGATTTTGGGATGTCGGTTTCGGTTTGAATGTCGTAGTGCCGGGCGGTGAGTTTTCCGGTAATCATTTAAGCGTCGAATGGCTGCAGCCTGTCCATGAAGATGTCAACGGCTTCCAATTAGAGCGTAAGGGCTCTCTGTTTGCATCGTGGAGTTATATGTTTTAATTCTACCCTCGTAGATCAAAATGGGGCCGAATTTTGATCTGCGATGGGTATACGACAATCAAGTCCTGTCTCTATTGCCACGCCCACTGAACTTCGATTTGAAAAAGCCATCCCTAAACTATTTTCGATTCAACTTTAAAGCCATGGGTACGCCCTGCGAGATACAGTTGTTTGCTCGCTCGCGGCAGTCCGCCCAACAAGCAGCGAATATCGTTATCGCCGATGTGCAGCGTTTGGAGCGTTTATATTCGCGTTACCGATCGGATAGTTTCTTATCCGAAATAAACCGTACCGCCGCTCGGGCGGGGTCGATAAGTGTCGATGACGAAACGGCCGGCTTGTTGAATTATGCACAAACCTGCTACGAACAAAGTGACGGCTTGTTTGATATCAGTTCCGGTATCTTGCGCAAGGCTTGGCGTTTCGACCGGAATATCTTGCCGGATGAAGGGCAAATTCGAGCGCTATTGGAGAAAATCGGTTGGCATAAGATCGGCTGGCAACAGCCGAAATTAAGTTTTTCTGTGTTCGGTATGGAGCTTGATTTCGGCGGAATCGTCAAAGAGTATGCAGTAGATCGCGCCGCCGGGTTATGCTTGCAAGCCGGCATCGAGCATGGTCTGATCAATCTTGGCGGCGATATTAAAATCGTCGGACCCCGGCCGGACGGTTCGCCTTGGCAAATCGGCATCGCGCATCCGCGGCGTAAAGGCGAGGTCATGCAATCATTGGGTTTGGTTAGCGGGGCCTTGGCGAGCAGCGGCGATTACGAGCGTTGTTTAGAAATCGGCGGCGTGCGCTATGGCCATGTTCTCAATCCTAAAACAGGGTGGCCGGTGCGTTTTTTGGCTTCGGTTAGTGTCGTCGGCGACTTTTGCGTGGTTTCGGGTAGTGCTTCGACCATTGCGATGCTTAAAGAAGAGCAAGGCCCTGCCTGGCTAGAGACTTTGGGGTTGCCCTATCTTTGGGTCGATGTCAACGGCAATGCAGGCGGCCCGCTTATGGAAAATTCGTCCATGTAGATACTCTATGCTGGCCTCTTACCTAGCGTTAGGTGAGGTGAGGGATCGAACGCTTCGGCGCCTCCGCGGGTACGGCCAAAATTTGAAGTGCGAAAAGTATAATCACGAAATCTTAAACCTAAAAAGAGCAGTTGAGAGCCTCAAACTACCGTTCGCCCTGAGCAAAGTAAGCGCCCTTCGGTCGCATGGCGTTAGCAAGAAACAGGGGAAGGCTACCGTTGAAAGTGTATTATATATGGACCTTACCAGCAAAGACCGAATAAGCACTGGTGCTAATTGCCCGTTGTCTGAGTGTGGTTTGGTGACGTCGGCGACTTTGGTGAGCTTTTGCATCCCGCTTGAGAGAATGAGCAAGACGATGTCCCCAGCTGGCAAGGCTATTTATGAACTTTCATCAGGAGTTTATGCCCATGGCTATGCGCGTCAGCAAAGTATTGAATATTCAGTATCCCAATGCGGCCGGTATTGATATTGGTAGCCGCAGCCACTTTGTGGCGGTTCCGGCGGATCGCGCGACAGAGTCGGTGCGGGAATTTGGTTGTTATACCGAAGATCTCAATGCGCTAGCCTTGTGGTTGCTGGACTGCGGCATTACGATAGCCGCGCTTGAATCAACAGGCGTCTATTGGATTCCGGTGTTCGAGGTTTTGGAAGCACATGGCATTCAGGTGATGTTGGTCAATGCGCGTAGCGTTAAAAATGTCTCGGGCCGTAAATCCGATGTCCTGGATTGTCAGTGGCTCCAGCAATTGATGAGTTTTGGTTTGCTCAGTTCGGCATTTCGCCCGCCTGCGGATGTTTGCGCGTTACGTGCCGTCTCGCGCCAGCGCGACACGTTGCTGCAAGACCAAGCGCGTTGCGTACAACGCATGCAAAAAGCGCTGACACAGATGAACCTGCAATTAACCAATGTCATCACGGATATCACTGGACAAACTGGACTGAACATCATACGAGCCATTGTCGCCGGGGAGCGAAATCCTATCGAACTGGCCAAACATCGAAATTACCGCATCAAGGCAAGTGAAGTTGAAATAGCCAAGAGCTTGGAAGGAACATGGAAAGCAGAGCATTTATTTTGCTTGTCGCAAGCCTTATCGCTTTATGACACCTATCGAGCCTTAATCGCTGAGGCAGACGCGAAGTTGGAGACCCTCATTGCTCCATTACGTCGTCAAGACGTGCAAACGGCCAAAGGCAAAACCAAGCGAGGCGGCAAGAATGCGCCCGGCTTTGATGTGCAGGAGGCTTTGAGGGAATGGGCAGGCGTTGATTTAACCCAGATTGGTGGTATTGATGTTTGCACGGCACTTAAAGTTTTGGTGGAGTTAGGTACGGACCTATCCAAGTTTAAAACGGCCAAGCATTTTTGTTCCTGGCTGGGATTATGCCCAGGGACCCGAATCTCAGGCGGCAAACGTCTTTCAGGCGCTAGCAAACGGATACCTAACCGGGTGGCGCGTGCGCTTAAGTTAGCGGCGCAAGGATTGCATCGCAGCCAATGCGGATTAGGCGCCTATTACCGAAAAACGGCGGCTCGCTTGGGTAAAGGAAAAGCTATCACCGCCACAGCGCATAAATTAGCCCGATTAATCTATGCCATGTTAACGAAGGGCACCGAGTATGTTCAGCAATCACAAGCTGAATATGAAGCGAAATTCCATGACCGTACCCTTAAGTATCTTCAACTAAAGGCGAAAACACTCGGATTTGACCTCGTGCCTCAAGCTGTTTGAAGGCCTATTTAATGATTTTATTTATCCTGTAACCTATTGATTAAGAATAACTAAATTAGCTGTTTCTTGAGAGCCCTTCGGTTACGCTCAGGAGAGCCATGTCAAAGGGTGAACGGTAGTTTGAGGCTTCACCAGGCCGGTGAACGTGTTGTAGACCCTTCATGCTTCGACTTTACTCAGCACGAACGGTCTACATCACATGCCAACTGCTCTTTTTAGGTTAAACCGACTCCGGTGTTTCCGTTTTACGGAGGAGGTCGTGATATAGCCGGATGCGGTCTATGTATTTAACCGAATCCTTGCCTGCTGCATAACCGTATTTCAGGTTTTTGAAATGGCGCCTTTCTGATAGCAGCGGTAGCACTTGTTTGATATCGGCCCAGACATTCGGGTTTTTGCCCATTTTTCTAGCCAGTTCGCGCGCGTCCAGCAAGTGTGCGATACCGATGTTGTAGGCAGCCATCGCGAACCAGATGCGGTCTTCTTCGGCGACTTCCTGAGGAATTCTTTTCAGCAATTGTTGCATGTATTTCGCGCCGCCGCGGATACTTTGCCTGGGATTGAGCCGGTCATTGACGCCCAGCGATTTGGCGGTGGTGTTGGTCAACATCATCAAGCCGCGTACGCCGGTCGGACTTTCCGCGTCGGGATTCCATTCCGATTCGCCGTAAGCCTGGGTTGCCAGTAGCGTCCACGGAATGTTGTAGTCGGCCGCGACTTGTTTGAAATAGGATTTGTATTTGGGCAGACGTTTTTTGACGCGTTGGAAAAAAACCGCCGCGTCATGGTAGTCGAAGAGCTCGGCGTAGCCGTAATAGCGTTCGTTGAGTGCTTTTAGCGTCGAGTCGCTTTGTATGCGTGCGAGCCAGTCTTCGATGTATACCCTGAGGCTCGAGGAATTGTGCGGCAATGCCCAGGCGAGCTTTTCCTCGGACAGCGTGTAGGCGTTGATTAGATTTGGATAATGCAGGCGGTTGACTGCAACGATGTTCGATTCGACGACCGTGCAATCGACCGCGCCGTTGCTGACTTGTTCGAGAACTTGCTCGGTCGATAGCGTCGAGGTGCTTTGCCATGACAGTTCGGGGTAGTGTTGTTGGATTTCGGACAGTTTTTCATCGCTACGGCTGTCGGCAATGACCAGTAGCGAATGATTCAGCAAGTCTTCGTTGGTTTTCGGCAGTTTGCTGCGTTTGTTGCAGACGACCTGCTGTTCGACCGTTTTGTAACTCGGCCCGTACTGGAAGTGTTTCGGGCTGAGTTCGCTTCGGGTCAATCCGGCCGCGGCGATATGGCCTTCGCCGGCCGCCAGCGCCGCCATGATCGCGGCGGTATTGTCGTAGACCTTGTATTCGACGTCGATATTCAGCGATTGTGCTAATTGCTGTGTCAATTCGTATTCAAAGCCTTGTTGCGTGGCGTCGTCGCCATGGTAATACGTCGTCGGCGCGTGGCGGGTCAAAACGATCAGCTTGCCTTTTTCGCGGATGTCTTCCCAGACGCTGACCGGCTTGCGGTTCAGGTCGGCATCGTGAACCGGCAGTTGGACGAATAGCGGGATGAACAAAGCATTTAACCTTCTCATAACGGTACCTTCAAGTAGTGATCAGTCCTTTTCCAGGCGGTATTTCAAGTCAAGCCTTTGCGATTCGCCGGCTCGGGTCTGTAGACTAAAATGTTGACTCAATTTTTGTTCCAAAATGACGGCATAGGTATTGGAAAACAGGCCTAACGAAAAACCCAGATATAAATCGGGATTAATGTATTTGCCGAGTCGCACTGCGGTGTCTTCGAGACGCTGGGCTTCCTCGACCTCGAACTGATCGAAGCCTAGCTGGTTGCTGAGCCATGAAAGTTCGCCTGCGCCGTAGTTGATTGCGGCCTTGGCTAGCATGTTGGCTTGCGATTCGCCGGTACGTTGCAAGGAACGGCCGGTCAGCAGATAGGCCAGCGCATCGGATTCCGGCATCGGCGGCCGGCTCGATACTTTGGTTTGCGGCGATTTGACCGGCCCGGTCACGGTCAATATTGCGGTTACATCTTCGCCGATGGCTTTACGCGTTGCTTCGATGTTTAGCCAAGGGTTGTCCACCGGCCCGTTGAATAAAAATTCGCCTCTGGTTATCGTCAAATCCTGTCCGTAAGCCTTGTATCTCGCATCTTGCATCGCAACTCGGCCTTGCATGCGTTGCGTGCCGGGCGAGGAAGTATAACGGAGGTTGCCGGTCAGCCGGGTATCCATGCCGTAGCCGGAGAAACGCACCTGTTCGCTCAACAAGATGCCGATATCGGTTTGTACGTTCAAGGCAGTCTCTACTTCCTCGACGATTTCCCGACCGATGATGATTTCATCGGCGCTGGGTGCAATCGCGGTTTCCGGTAGTTCGACTAGCTTCAATTCGGCGCTGTCGACGGTGACATCGCCGGTGACCTGAACAGATGCCTCACTTTGTTTAACCGTCAAGCGCGGCGATACGCTAATTTCCGCTTCGGGTAAGCGAGCTATTTCGAATTCGCTGCCGGTGATCGTCAGTTCAGCAGGAAAACCGGCTTCCGGATTCAGATCGAAGGTGCCGTCGAGATACAGCGATCCTTTGCCGGAATCGATGCGTCCGGACAAGGTCAACTGTTCGGGCTGTCCCGGCTGCCCCGATAATCTGAGGTTGATGTTGTGCGGATGAATGCCGATTTCAGGCACATCGAGTTCGGCATTGCTGAGTTGCAGCAGGCCGCTGAGTGCCGGTCGTTCGGTGTCGCCGGCGAGGGTCAGATCGGCCGTGATCCGGCCTTTGAGATTTTCGATATCCTGCACTAACTGATCTATCAGGCTTAAGTCGGCAATCGATGCTTGCAAGTTGCCTGTCAAAGACTGTGCGTTTGTTGCGGCGAGCGGTGCGGTTTTGACTTGCGCACTGATAAAGTCCCGGCCGGTCAATCCGATTCTCAACTCGGCATCGAGCCGCTCATCACCGTATTGCGCTTTCAGCCGAGTTTCGGACAAAGCAAAAATAAGGGGTTTCTCGCCGTCTCGGGAAAGTTGTAGCGATGCATTTACGACCGTGGCGTCGGCATCGGCCGTCAGGCGTTCGCCTCGTTTCAGGAAATTGGCGTTGGCATTGAGCGCACCGTCGAGGCTCAAGTTTTCGGGCAACCACGGTTTAACCATGGCCAAGTCGATATTGCGCAATTCGGCAGTGGCGTTCAGGCGGCGCTCGATTGAGCCGTCGGCGCTCAGGCAGATCGCCGCACCGGTCTGAACGAAGCAATTTTGCGGCAGGTTGACACCGATATCGTCGCCGGCGAAATCCAGCCGAATCGGCCAAGGTCGGTCGAGTCGCCATTGCTTTATTTGCGCTTGGTCGATGTCAAGACGTTCCAGCGTCGCAAGCCAGCGTTGATTTCGTAAACTGCCGTTGAGTACGGTATCGAGCTTGACGATTTCGGAACTCAATTTCGCGTCGAACCGGTGATCGTTTAACGATCCCGAGCCTTGCAGCGTTAATTCATCGATCGCTTGCCCGTCCAACTCTACGCCTTGCAAAACCAGGTCGAGTTGCGAACGTTGGCCCAAGGCTTCGGCATAGTCGAGATTCAGCGTCAACAGGCCGATACTGAAATCTTGGTAACTTAGTTTGTTGGCATTCAATTGAGCTTTGACGGCAGGGTCCAGGTAGTTGCCTCGTACGGTGCCGCTGCCTTTGATCGAGCCGGAAAGTCCCGGCCAAACGGCCGCGAGATTGGGTGCATCGATCGAAAAATCGAGATTGGAGCGGGTTTCGGCCAGAATGCCGTCGGCCGTAAGGCGATTCTCGGACGATTGCAGCAGCAGTTGGTCTATGGTAAGGCGTTGCTCGGCGAAAGCCAGTTTGCCATGACCTTGAATCGGGCTATCGAAAAGCGTGCCGTGCAGTTTTTCGATAGTGAGCGTGGCGGTCAATTGTTCTTCGGCAAAGCGTCCTGATGCAGCGGCTTGAAGATTCAATGAGCCGCTGATGTCGGGCGTAAAGTCGCCCGGATCGAGCTGTTGGGCATTCAGGTCCAGCGCGAAATCTATCGCGTCGCGCCACGAAACTTTGCCTTTCAGATCCAGCCGTCCTTGTTTCGGACGTAGAGACAGTTGATGTATATCGATCGCTTCGGTACTGCCTTGTCCATTGAAAAGCACGTCGAACGGCGGCAATTGTTCCATTGCCAGCTTGGCGGTCAGATCGATTCGGTAATCGTCCAAGGTTCCGCTCAAATCGAAACGGCCTTGGTCGGTTTCGACCTGGGGAGGGCCGGACAGCGGCCATTGAAGTTTTTTCCAGTCGCCGGTCAAATTTACGCTGATCGGTTCGTCGGCCCATATCACACGGCCCGCCAACGTAAGGCGGCCTTGCTTCGGCGCCAGTTCCAACCGTTCGAGCGTCAACGAATCGCTATCGGCATAGCCGGCCAATTGCAACGCAAACGATTCCTGCTCGGCCGACAGTTGTGCGGCCAGATCGATACGGTAATCGTCCGAGTTGCCGTCGATCGTGAACTCACCCTCCGGGCTCACAATATCGGCTTCGCCGTCCAGCGGCCATTGCAACCGTTGCCAGCGGCCGGAGACCGAAAAAACCGGCACACTTTCGGCCAAATTGAGCCGGGCTTCATGATAAAACTGAAAAGGGCCTTCGGCATGGCCCGTCAGCATGAGTTCCTTTAGCGTGCCCAGCACCGTCATTTCACCGTCAATCGCCGGCGTTTCCGGTAGTTTCAATTGCCAGGCCAATTGCGCCGATAACGGAAAATGCGGTTGAAGTTCGATTTCCGCGCGCCCGTAAACGGTTGCCTCCGGCATTTCCAGCGCGAGGCCGGTCAGGCGCAACGTATTATCGATCAAGGCGGCGCGCAGGCGAAAGCGGTCGATCGCAATGTCTTGCTCGCCGCTTCGGAAACGCGTCGCTTGCAAGTCGATATCATCGATTAGGATAGCCAAAGGAATGTTCGGCATCGAAAAAGGCTCGTCATCGTCGGACTCGGGCGCTTCGTCTGTTATCTCGACCGATAAGCCGTTCGCTGCAAGCCTGTCGATATGCAGCGTGCCGCTCAACAATGCCGAGGGCCTCCAGGCGAAAATGAAGGTGTCCAGCGTAACTCGTTCGGTTTCGCTAAGATAGACGAGTTTGTTCAGGGTCAGTTCGCTAAGCAGCGTACCGTCGATGCGCTCTACTTCGGCATCGAGTTCGGCGGCGCTGATCACAGTTTGTATCAGCCAACGGCTGCCCGGTTCGCTGCCGAGTATCGCCAGCAGTGCGATCGGCAGGCTCAAGAGCGTTCCGCTCAGCGTCAGCACGAGCGCTTTGAAAATAGCCTTTGCGTTCACAACTGTGGCCCTGCCGAGAAATGCACCTGAAACGACGAGCCTGATTCATGAAACGGCACCGCGAAATCGATCCGTATCGGTCCAACCGGCGATATCCAGCGAACGCCGAGTCCCGCGCCGATTTTTACGTCGATATCGCCGAAATCGTTATGCGCGTTACCGCCGTCGACAAAAGCCGCGACACCCCATTGATCGCCGATGAATTGTTCGTATTCGAGGCTCAACACGGATAGCATCTTGCCGCCGATCACATGTCCGGCCGCATTGGTCGGGCCGAGTTCCTTGTATTCATACCCTCGTATCGATTGCGTGCCACCGGCGTAATAACGGTAAGTCGTCGGTAAATCGTCGAAGTTGCTGACCAGGCTCGCGCCGACGTCGCCGCGCATGATGAAGCGCCCGGACCACGGCACGCCAGTAATCAAGCGCGCTCCAGCGCCGGCTTGTACGAAACTCAGCGTCGACACGACCGATTCGTGCGCGCCGGCCAGGGAAAAATTCAAATGGTAACCTTCGGTGGGTCGGATCGGCGAGTTGCTGCGCGTGTATTGCAGGCGAACGCCGGGTATCAATAGCAAGGCGCTGCTATCGACATCGACATCGGCAGATCGGAACGATTCGTAAACGAGATCCAGAAAGCCGATTTGTTGCCAGCCGCTCGGGGCTATGCGTTGACGCTGTGCCGATAGTTTGAACATATTCGAAGTGAATGTATCCGGTTCTTCATGCTTGAATCCCGCGCCGAAACTGAAAAAGTCGCTGGTCGGTTGTTGCAGCGGAATGTTGTAACGGCTTTCCGCGGTCGACAGCACCGGCGACAGGTCCAAGGCCGCGTTGAAAGTATGTCCGCGCCTATTTAGCCGCCGGTTGGTATAACCTAAGCTGAACAGCGGGCCGAAATTCGTGTCGTAACCGACGCCGACTTCGTAGCTGTGTTTCTTTTGAGGATAGAGCGCGATGTCGACCGGCACTTTTAAATCGATCGCGTCGTCGATACGAGGTCGGATTTCTATGGTTCTGAAATAGCCGCCCGCAGTTAGATTGTTGTAGGTGTCGGCCAGTTTTCGGCTCGAATAAGGCTCGTCTTCTTCAAATGGGATAAAGCGTTGGACGAAGTCCGGATTCAGGATGTCCTGATCGATCTTGACTTCACCGAAGAAGTAACGCTGTCCGGAAGCGAAGTCGAGAACGATTTTGGCGCTGTTGCGTTCGGTATCGACTCTGATCGCGCTTTCCAGAAAGCGGGCATCGAAATAGCCGCGTTCCTGGGCGAGCGATTGAAAACTGCTTTTGAACGATTCGTAGCGTCCATGGTGCAGAATGTTACCAGTTTTGATGGGGTTCCCTGCGAGCAATTGGTTATAAGCCGTATCAAATTCCGCTTCCCCCGAGACGCTTATGGCGAGTTCTTCGATGCGCACCGGCGGGCCTCGGGTGATTTTGAATTCGGCCTGCCAGCAGTCTTCATTGAAGCCGAGGTTTTTTTCGACGCGGGTGTGATAGTAGCCTAGCGCCCGCATCGCTTTGTCGATTTCGGTGTCGGCCTGCGCGAACAAGCGATTGATCCGCCATTGTGGAGCGTCACAAGCTTCTTTCGATAGGCTCAAGAAGGCGCGCACATTGGCTTTTTGCCCGCTGCTGACGCCTGAAATGACGATGTCCGGCGTATCGGGTTCGAAGACGTCGAACGGCAGCAGACGGCGCAGCATGGCTTGAAAACCGCTTTCGCTTTCAGGTGTCGTAGCGGCGATGCCGTTGCAAGAAACAAGCAACAATGCCGGGAGACAGAGACTTTTTCGGCACTTGAAGATGCTTATCATAACAGTGAAGGCCAAAAGTTTCGGCCCATGCTGTCAGGGATTTATTAATCTGACAACGGAAAGACTTCGATCGACTCGGCAGGTTGGGGCGCCGGGTAAGACGGATAAGCGCTTTCTTGCGGTCGACCGGTTTGGTAAAGCCTTTCGCCTTCTTCGAGTAGTTTTTTGCCTTGTTCGATCATATTTTGGCCATCTTTGACCTGAAGTTCGCCCTGGGCAATTATTTTCTTGCCTTCGTTAATTGTATCGCGGCCTTCGGCAATTCTTTTATTGCCGTCCTTGACTAGGCGGTTGCCTTCATTCCATTTAATGCCGGCTTCGATGAATGGGCCGCCTTGTTTAATCATCAGATCGCCTTTGCTCGGTGCGGGAGTGTTGCAACCGGTCAATTGGGTAGCGAATACCGAAAGTACCGGCAATAGGATCGATAATTTGGTTTTAGACATGACAAGACCTTATTAATTGGAAAAAACGAGCCGTTATTATAACGTAATTAAGGAATTGGCGGGTTTCAGGAGGGTGATTTATTCGAATGGGGAGGAGATGAAATCCTTCGAAAGCGATTTTGAGTTTGAGCTCAGATGGCAAAATAAAAATCTACTTGATGATCGTTACACTATAACGTATCTTATTGTTTTTTTTATGGATCTCTTTGCTGCTTTGCAGAGAAAATTACGAAATTGTCGCGATAAATTGCCGATCAGTCTGAACTCATGCGCAAATCACTCACATTATTGTTAGCTCCCTTCGCTTCGGTGGCTCATGCCTCCGATGTAAACAAAGCTTCGAAATCCATTATGTTGGATAAAATCGTCGTCAGCTCACCCTTGCCGCAATCGGCTTCCGATACCGCTTTGCCCGTGACTATTTTGAGCGGCGAAGAATTGCGTTTGAAAGCGGGCAGCACGATCGGTGATACCTTGAAGAATGAGCCGGGCATTCATAGTCAATCCTTCGGTCCCGGTGTCGGTCAGCCGGTCATTCGGGGTCAAACCGGATCGCGAGCGCAAGTTCTGCAAAACGGCTTGGGCAGTCTCGATGCGGCTTCGATAAGCCCTGATCACGCGAACAGCACCGAGGGCTTTTGGGCCGAACGTATCGAGGTATTGAAAGGCCCGGCTACGCTACTTTACGGCGGCGGCGCGATCGGCGGCGTGGTTAACGTAATCGACAACCGCATTCCGGATCGTGTTCCGGATAAAATGATCGAGGGCGCGGCCGAGCAGCGTTATAACTTCGTCAACGAAGGCAAGACCACGGCTTTCAAATTGGAAGGCGGCAAGGATTTCTTTGCGTGGCATCTGGACGGCATGTTCCGGGAAAGCATCGATATGCAGATACCCGGTTGGGCAGTCGACGAATCCGCCGAGGCCGAAAGCCATGAAGACCATGAAGATGAAGATTCTTTTAATAATCGGGGGCGTTTGTTGAATTCGAACACGCGAGCTCGTTCCGGTACCGTAGGCTTTTCCTTTGTCGGCGATCCCGGGTTTATCGGCTTTTCCATCAACCATCTCGACAATAATTATGGGGTGCCGCTGGGTGCTCATGCGCATCATGAGGACGAGGGAGACGAAGATGCTATGCCCGAACGCGTGCGTATCGATCTCAAACAAACCCGTTACGATATGAAAAGCGAGATCAAGGACCCTGTGTGGTTTGCCGACAGTTTGCGGATTCGGCTGGGTTATAACGATTACCAGCATACCGAATTGGAAAACGGCGAAAAAGGCACGGTCTATACCAACACCGGATTCGATAGCCGCCTTGAGTTGATTCAAAAACCTTGGTTACTGTTCGATCACGGCGTGGTCGGCGTGCAAACCAAAAATAGCGAATTCGAAGCAAAGGGCGATGAAGCGGTCGTGCCGCGTTCCGATATCGATTCGTTCGGATTTTTTACGGTTCAGGACATTCATGTAGGGCCGATGACCTATGAATTCGGCGCACGCGTCGAGCAACAATTCATCGATCCGGACGGCCAAAATCAAAGTACGCATACGCCGGTCAGCGGTTCGGCGTCGGCGCTCTGGCATTTTACCGATCAAGACTCGGTTCGGTTGTCGTTTACACATGCTCAGCGCGCGCCGGACGTACAGGAATTGTTTTCCAACGGCCCGCATTTGGCGACCAACAGTTACGATATCGGGAATGCAGGCCTTACGGTCGAGGCTGCGAATAATCTGGAATTGGGGCTGCATTTCGAGCGCGACTGGGTTCATGCCGACTTCAATCTTTATCATAACTGGGTCAACAATTACATCGCGCAAATCAGAACCGGCGAGTTTTTCGACGAAGATCATGGCGAAATCGAGGATGAATGCGATCATGATCACGAGTGTTTGCCGGTTTTCCGGGCGCAACAGCGCGATGCGATTTTGAAAGGTTTCGAAGCGCAAGTGACCTTTCCGTTGCTGGAAACGCGTTACGGACATTTGGACAGTCAGTTTTTCGGCGATTACGTGCGAGGACAATTTACCGACGGTAGCGATATTCCCCGAATGCCGCCTTTACGTTACGGCATGCAGCTTTCGTGGGAGCATACGGCTTGGGCCGCGAATGTGCGCATTACGCGCGCCGAAAGACAGGAAAACCCGGGTTACAACGAAACGGAGACGCCCAGTTATTGGTTGTTGAACAGTACAGCCAATTACCGAGTGGCTGCCGGAGACGAAACCGATGTTTTGCTATTCGTCAAAGCCAGTAACCTTCTGAATCAGGATATCCGTAATTCGGTGTCTTATTTGCGCAATATCGCACCTGAAGCCGGACGTGCCGTGGAGTTGGGTATTCGCGTCGCATTTTAGACGGTAAAGCCGTATTTGCTTCGAATTATGGTTCTAAACAAACTGCGCACTTTTTCTGCTTTCCCATCGTTCCAGCGTGGGAATGCATACCGATTCTTTTTCGGCAGCCAAAGCATGGATTCCCAAGGAGGACCACTCATCGTTATGCACAAATATCGGTAAACTTGCTAAACAGAGGTCATCGTATAACTGGAAACGGTGCTGTTTGATAAATCTGCGGATATTGAACATCAGTGACTTCGAAATCGCGACGAAGGCGTTGCTCCCACAAGGGGCCGGATGCTCTGTGGGAGCGATCCCCAGATCGCGATTTCGAAGTCGGGAACGTTGGGCGACAAAAAATGGTATCGAGGCCTTATTGCAGCAATTCCCAGTTTGAGCAGTTTCGCCGATTTTAGGGTGTGGGGTATGCCTGCCGAGGAACGCCGTAAACCCATCCATGGGGGCTTGGCGGCAGCTCCCTGCTGCCGACATCCTCGCCAAGCATACCCCACACCCTTTTTGATCTCCAAATTGGGAATTTCTGGCCTTATTGGCTAAGATTGCAAAACGGTAATTTTTGACTTATGTACAACGATGAGCGGAGGACCGTGGGAACCAGAAATAACCTTATCTAATTGACATTAAGCATTCTTGCGGTAAAAAATCCAGGATAGGTCGAAACAGTTGACCGAGTTCTATTCGTTTACGCTAGCCGGGTGGAAAAATGAGCCGGATTCGAAGTGTCGGATTATTTTGGTTTTCAATCGGGCTTTTTTGCTCGTCCCAGGCTTGTGCCATAGAGCCCGACATGCAACTTTCGCTCAGCGTCGTCAAAGTGATCGCCCGAGATGCAGCCGGAAAAACTTATATGGGATCCGGCGTCATTATAGCGCCGGGCAAGGTTGCGACCAATTGTCATGTCACGCGAAATGCGGAGCAAATCGTCTTATTTAAATCGGGCCATGCTTATCCGGTGTTGAAACAGGCCGCCCTGACGGAATTGGATGCTTGTATTCTCGAAACCGATTCCATTCCTTTACCTGCTGCGAAGCTGGCTTTATCCGCAGACTTCGCGGTTGGAACGCCGGTTTACATGTATGGCTATCCTTTCGCCTTAGGGATGCGCTCCAGGCCGGCCTCGATCGTTGCCTTTCATCCCTATCGTGCCGGTCATGTGCTCGAAATCGATGCCGGTTTCATGCAAGGAGCCAGCGGCGGCGGTATTTTTAACGAAGCGGGCGAATTGGTCGGTTTGATGACCTTTATCGGAAAGGACGGCAACGATTTCCATTATTATGTGATTCCCGCCGACTGGTTGCTCAAAGCGGCGCAAGCGCCTTTTGTCGCGGTCCATGCTTTCAAAGGACTCAGCTTTTGGGAGAGCGGCTCTTTCAAGCCTGAAACCAAATATTGAGATAAGGTATCGATTTGGTTTCCGACTTGTTATAGCGACACTGAAATTGCGATATCTTAAAGATATGTTATATTGTAACAATTAATTCAATACAAAGACCTTCCCAATGTTTATCGAAGACGCACCATCCAAGTTGCCAGTAACGGTTTTGTCCGGGTTTTTAGGGGCCGGTAAAACCACTCTGCTCAATCACATTTTGACCAATCGGGACAATCTCAAGATCGCCGTGATCGTCAACGACATGAGCGAAGTCAATATCGATGCCGCGACGGTCAAGAACGAGATCGAACTCAACCGTTCCGAGGAAAAACTGGTTGAAATGAGCAACGGCTGTATCTGCTGTACGCTGCGCGAGGATTTGCTCATTGAAGTCGGACAAATGGCTCGCGAAGGCCGTTTCGATTATTTGTTGATCGAATCGACCGGTATTGCCGAACCGATGCCGATTGCCGAAACCTTCACGTTTCGTGACGAAGAAGGTCGCAGTCTATCCGATGTCGCGCGGCTCGACACCTTGGTGACCGTCGTCGATGCGGTCAATTTCATGCGTGATTACATGGAAGCCCAATCCTTGAAGGAAGTCGAAGCCGAATTGGGCGAGGACGACGAACGTAATATCGCCGATCTCTTGGTCGATCAAATCGAGTTCAGCAATGTCATTCTGATTTCCAAGGTCGATCTGATCAGCCGCGACGAACTGGCCAATTTGACCGGAATACTGACGCATTTGAATCCCGATGCGGAAATTATCCCGATGATCATGGGACAAGCTCCGCTCGCCAAAATTTTGAATACCGGGAGATTTGATTTTGACAAAGCGTCGCAGGCACCCGGTTGGCTCCAAGAGATGCGCGGGGCGCATACGCCCGAAACCGAAGAATACGGCATCGCCAGTTTTGTTTATCATGCCCGCCGTCCGTTTCATCCGGGGCGTTTCTATGACTATCTGCACTACGGCGATTGGAATAACGGGACATTATTGCGCTCGAAAGGCTTTTTTTGGCTCGCGTCGCGGCCCGAATGGGTCGGTACCTGGTCGCAAGCCGGCGGCATCATGCAGCACGGTTGCGCAGGCCGCTGGTGGGCTTCAGTGCCGAAAAGCGAATGGCCCGAAGCCTATAAAGCCGATATCGAAGCGCAGTGGCAGCCGCCGTTCGGCGATTGTCGCCAGGAATTGGTGTTCATCGGACAGAATGTCGATGCCGAACAAACTCGGCGCGAGCTCGATGCCTGTTTATTGACCGATGAAGAGCTCGCGGCGGGAGCCGAAGCTTGGCAACACTATCAAGACGATTTTCCGCCTTGGCTGGAAACGGCTGCAACGGAAGTCGAAGAAGTCATGTATTGAACGAGGTAAATCATGTCCGCCTTAGCCCAACCTCTATTTCGCGCGCCTTATTCGGAAGCGGTTCAGTCCGACGATTTGGCCGATTTAAGCAGAATCTATCAGGATGAAGTCAACCTATGCGTGATCGAGCGAAGCATCGATCCGCGTATCGAGTCGTTCATCGATTCATTGCTCGCAAGCCCTCAAGAAATCAGCGAGATTCATAATCTTTCGATCGCCGATTTCGATTTTAGCGGCTTGATTCCTCATGCATCGACTATCGACGGCTATCTTGAATTTTATCGCGACGCGGCGATGCTGACGACGCTGTTTTGCGATTTATTCGAGCTCGAGCGCGTCGGCTTGCGTTTGCGAACCCTCGACCGGCCGATGTGCCCGAAATTCCATGTCGATCATGTGCCGTGCCGCATGGTCTCGACTTACGGTGGCATCGGTACCGAATGGCTCGAAGACCGAGCGGTCGACCGCGCCAAATTGGGTATCAATACGCATGGCTTAAACGATAGGCAAGCCGGCGTAATTTTGGACGAATCCTCGATTCATCGAATGCCCGCATTTTCGGTCGGTCTGCTGAAAGGCAGCAATTGGGCCGGGAACGAACAGCACGGCGCGGTGCACCGTTCGCCGAATCCGAGCGAAGATTGCCCGCGACGGCTGTTATTGACATTGGATTTTGCCTAATGAACTTTACTGAGGAATATGCACACAATGACTTATACAAGTAATAGGCTTTGCGGCGGTTCATTGACTCGCTTGAAAGGACGCCGTGAATACCTCCATGTAGGCTTGACGGCGGCTATCCCTGCCGCCGACACCTTTCAATCGAGCCACCGCCCCCCCTTCCACCAGTTGTCGAAGTTATATCATGCTCGTTCTTAACGGTATACCGTCTACCTACCAAGAATGGCGCCATTGCATCACCGTCGATTGCAATATTGCACTGACTGAGCCGTTTGTCGGCGAGCGGATTGCCATATTGAGCAATGCCGGATGCGAAGAAACCCGGCGCTTCGAGCAACTTTACGGCATAGAGCACCGAAAAGCCGTATTGGGTTGGTTCAGGCAGGCGCAACAAGAATCGACAAAGAAAATGCTGCATTCATGATCGAGCAAAACGAAAATCGTGATGTAGGTGAGGCGCTTCCGTGGGCCGACGTGTTAACCGGTCTGCCGTTCAATGAACAAGGCCTGGTGCCGGCGATCGCGCAACAATACGATACCGGTGAAGTCTTGATGATGGCCTGGATGAATCGGGATGCGATACTCGAAACCTTGCAGCACGGGCACGTCTGTTATTGGTCCCGGTCGCGTGCGAAATTGTGGCGCAAAGGCGAAAGCTCGGGGCAAATCCAAATGCTGAAAGAATTTTATTTGGATTGCGACGGAGACACTTTGCTGCTGAAAGTCGACCAACAAGGGCCTGCCTGTCACACTGGGCGGCGCAGTTGTTTTTACAATAGGGTGAGCGGTGATCGTGTTGAAGTCGTCAGCGCGCCGCTTATAGCGCCCGATCAATTATACAAACAGTCCCATGGAGCCGAATCATGAACGAAGCGAACGCATTCAATCCCGTACCTGTGACCATTTTAACCGGTTTTCTCGGAGCCGGGAAAACGACATTGCTGAACCGCATCTTATCGGAGGATCACGGTCACCGGATTGCCGTGATCGAGAACGAGTTCGGAGAGGAGGGGGTCGATAACGACTTGCTGATTCAAGGCGAAGAGCAGATCGTCGAAATGAACAACGGCTGTATTTGTTGTACCGTGCGCGGGGATTTGGTGCGCATACTCGGCGAATTGGCCGACAAACGCACGGCCGGTGGGGCCGAATTCGATCGCGTGATCATCGAAACGACCGGATTGGCCGATCCGGCACCGGTCGCGCAAACCTTTTTCGCCGACCGGAATATTGCCGACTTTTACACGCTTGATGCGATCGTGACCGTGGTTGACGCAAAGCACGCCTCAAACCAGCTTGACGATCATCACGAGGCGCAAGAGCAAGTGGGTTTCGCCGATCGTTTGTTATTATCCAAAACTGATTTAGTAAGCGCTGAAGAGGTCGAAAATCTCGAAAACCGTTTGCGGGCGATGAATTCGCGGGCGCCTATTCGGCATGTCCATTTCGGTTCTTGCGACATAGGCGAAGTACTCGACATCCGGGGGTTTAATTTGCAGGCGATTCTGGAGATCGAGCCGGATTTTCTCGAAGACGTCACTCACAAACACGACGATGACATTTCGTCTTTCGTTTATCGTAGCGACCGCGCTTTCGATGCGGCCCGGATCATGGCTTTTTTTGATGTCATGGTGCGAGTCTACGGCGAAGATTTGTTGCGCTACAAAGGCATCCTGCAGATCGAAGGCCAGGAAAACCGGATCATCTATCAAGGCGTGCACATGATGATGAATACCGATTTCGGTAAACCTTGGTCGGCGGATGAAAAAAGTGAAAGCGTGATGGTATTCATCGGGCGCGATTTGCCGAAGCAGGCCTTTATCGACGCGATGGACGAATGCCGGGTTCCTGCCGTAGCGTAACTCCGTATGCCGATATCTGCCGAAGTCATTTTCTATACGCTGAGTGCATCGTTACTGGTCAGTCTCGTATCGCTGAGCGGTGCTTTCGTTTTTTACCTGGACAGGCAATTGCTCAAGCGGCTGCTGCCCTATCTGATCGCGTTGGCGGTCGGCGTTTTATTGGGCGACGCCTTCATTCATTTGATACCCGATGCGGCGGAACGCCAAGGGTCGATAGCCACGGTTTGTTTGACGACCTTGGCCGGCGTGTTTTTGTTTTTCGTGCTCGAGAAAATCGTACGTTGGCGTCACGACCATACCGTATTTGCCGACGACTCGATCAAGCCGATGGCGAAGATGAATTTGATGGGCGATGCGGTTCATAATTTTGTCGACGGTATTTTAATCGGCGGCAGTTTTTTGGTGGATCCCGTTATCGGGCTGACTACGACGCTTGCCATCGTCGTTCATGAAATACCGCAGGAGATAGGCGATGTCGGCGCACTGGTTTACGGCGGATATAGCCCTAAAGATGCCGTGCTGTATAACTTTTATTGCTCTTTGACCGTGGTTATGGGTGCGGTGTTTACTCTGCTGCTTGGGCAGTTTGCCGAGGCTTCGTTGATTTTGCTGCTGCCGATAGCAGCAGGGGGATTTATTTATATTGCCGCGACCGACTTCATTCCGGTATTGCATGAACATTCGAGCCTACGCAATCTTTGCGGACAATCGTTCGTGTTCGCTTTAGGTATCGGTTTCATGCAAGCGATCGTCGTACTCGAGGGGAATTTATTGATGCCGTGAAAAAGGTAGGCCAAGCTTTAAACCTGCTCTACGCGCAGGCCTGCTTGAATGGCGGCGGTAATCTGTCGTTTGTCGGAGGAAATGAAAACATCGGCTTGCAAGACTATGGCGCTGCCGATATGTATGGCATCCATTCCTCGAGGTGTGTTGTTTTCCAAGCTGGAAACTGCATGCATCAATACTTGCGGAGACAAATCGCAAATCGCTGCGTCTTCGATGTCGGCCATTAAAAGCGATTTTAGTTGTCGGTATTGAACATCGGTGATTTTGTTGTCACGGTATAAACGACAAAATGCCGAGATAATTTCCGGCAAGGCAATGCCGGATAAACCGATTTCTGTTGCTTTGTCGCACCATTGCAACACGCTATCGGTTCCGTGCTCGCTGATGTAGCGCTTTACAAAAGCTGAGCTATCGAAAAATACGCGCATGATTAAAGTCGATCTACAGCCCGGCTTCGCGCTCTTCAATAATCATCCGGCTGATCGAAACGCCATCGAGTACTAAGGGTTGGGCTTTTCGACGTCGCCAAGAAGGTAAATCCGCTGTGATCGGGATGATGTCGGCGATGGGTTTGCCGTTACGTAGGACCCGAACCGATTCGCCGGCTTCGACGATATCGAAATACATTTTTGCGTGGTTTCGAATTTCGGTGAAGTTTGCTTGTTTCATGGTTACCCTTATGAATAAAACGTACAAAATAATGCACAGTATAACGATGCTTGACCAAATGACTCAACCCTTGATTTCTTCTTCAGCAATCATTTAAGGAATTCACACCATGCTGATTCGACTCAAAGGCGGGAAAGTTTACGATCCTGCGCAAGCGCTCGATGGCGAGATTCGGGATATTTATTTCCGGGACAGTGTCATCGTCGACAAACCGGAAGCCGGCGCCATGATCGATGCCGATTACGACATCGCCGGCTGCGTGGTCATGGCCGGCGCGATCGATATTCACAGCCATATCGCCGGCGGTAACGTCAACACCGCGCGCTTGTTGCTGCCGGAACAGCACCGCAATTTCGTGGCGCGCAAACTCGGTCATCGATTCAGCACCTCCCGCTGGTCGGCGACCGAAACCGGTTATCGTTATGCCCGCATGGGCTATACCACCGTCGTCGAACCGGCCATACTGCCGATCAATGCCTTGGATGCGCATTTGCAGATGGCCGACATTCCGATCATCGACACGGCGGGGCTCGCGATTCTCGGTAACGACGATTATTTGTTGCGTTTAATGCGGAGCGGCGCGTCTCAATCGCAAATCAACGATTACGTCGCCTGGACCTTACACTCGACGCGTTGCCTCGGTTTGAAAGTCATCAATGCCGGCGGAGCGAATGCGTTTAAGTCCAATGCCCGTAGCTTCGATCTGGACGATGTCGTTCCCGAATACGGCGTCAGCTCGCGTCATATTTTGCAAACTTTACAGCGCGCCGCTTGTGAGGTCGAAATTCCGCATCCGGTGCATGTGCATTGCAACAATCTGGGCGTACCCGGCAATGTCGATACCGCATTGGCGACAATGGAAGCGGCTCAGGGCCTGCCGATGCATTTGGCGCACATTCAATTCTACGGCTACGGCAACGAAGGCGATCGAGGCTTTTCGTCGGCGGCCGCGAAGCTAATCGACGGATTCAAAAAACACCCGAACATTACGATGGACGTCGGCCAGGTTTTGTTCGGACAAACCGTCACGATATCCGGCGATGTGATCGCGCAATACAGCCGCAGGAACGATGCTTCGCCGAATAAATGGATCGCCTGGGATGCCGAATGCGAAGGCAGCGGCGGCGTCGTGCCTTACCGCTACAAAGAAACGAGTTTCGTCAACAGTCTGCAATGGCTAATCGGCCTGGAAATCTTCTTGTTGGCCGAGGATCCGTGGCGCTTGTTCTTCACGACCGACCATCCGAACGGCGCGCCGTTTACGATGTATCCTTACCTGATCCGCCTGTTGATGGATCGCGATTATCGATTGCAATGCCTCGAACAATTGAATCAGGAAGCGGTCGCGATGAGTCTATTGAAGGATCTCGACAAAGAATTTTCGCTCTATGACATCGCCGTGATGACCCGAACCGCCGCCGCCCGTTTGCTGGGCTTGCCGGACCGGGGGCATTTGCGGCCCGGTGCGGTAGCCGATATTGCCGTTTACCGCGAACAAGCCGATAAGGCCGCGATGTTCGCCGATGCCGAACTGCTGTTCAAAAACGGCCGCCTGGCCGTGCAAAACGGTGCGGTCGTCGAACGGTGCAACGGGACGGCACAAGTCGTTCAGCCGCTTTTCGATCACCGTATCGAACGCGATTTGCAAAACTATTACGACCGCTTCTACAACCTCGGCCTGGCCAATTTTACGGTCGGCGACGTCGATGCGGGGCAGGCCGATAGCGAACGTTTCCGCGCGCATGCCTGCGGCCGTCCTTATTTGGCGGAGAATGCCCGGTGAATCGGGCTTCTTCGAAAACGATTCAACGGATACCGGTGATCGTGCTGAGCGGTTTTCTCGGCAGCGGCAAAACGACGCTATTAAATCATCTGCTCCGCGCCGCACCGCATTCGGCTGTGATCATTAACGAATTCGGCTCGACGCCGATTGATCAAGAATTGCTCGCGGAGCATAAGATCCCGTTAACAACGCTGTCCGGCGGTTGTTTATGCTGCCAAGTGCGCGGCTCGTTGGCGCCGATGTTAAAAAATCTGCGCATGGCCTACGATGCAAAGCCGGTCAAACCGTTTAGCCGTATTTTTATCGAAACCAGCGGCGTGGCGAGTCCCGAGCCGATTCTCGATAAGCTGTTGAACGAACGCTGGCTGGCGCCGCGCTATCGTTATCAAGGCATGATTACGACCGTCTCGGCGTTGGCCGCCGAAACCTATCTGACGCGCTTTCCCGAAGCCCAAGCGCAGATCGCCTGGGCCGATAAGCTCGTACTGACCCAAGCCGATTTGGCCGAGGCGGCGCAAGTCGAACGCGTGCAAAACCGACTGCAAGAATTAGCGCCTTCGATTGCGCATCTCGAATCGGCACAAACCTCCGGTTTGGCGGAGGCTCTGCTCGATTTTGGCGGCCTATTTCGCCCGATCGCTCAACCTCGGTCGGACGATTTACCCGAGCACGGTTTCAATAGCGTGTCGTTGCAACTGGAACAACCGGTTGCTTGGGCGCGCTTGCAAGCGGTGCTTGAAATACTGCTCAGCGACCCGCAAAGTCATATCGTCAGAGTGAAGGGCGTGATTTTTACCGAAGAACACGATGGGCCGATGGCGGTCCACGGCATTGCCGGCCATTTGTTTCCGCCGGCGCCGATGCCGCTGCGGGAGAATGTCGATAACCGAGGGCGCCTGGTCTTTATCGCCGGCGGCGACATCAAGACCTTGGCCGAAACCGTCATGAACGCATTGCGGCAATGAGATATCGACTCCGGCGTTCAATATTTATTTAAAGGAATTCATCAATGAACAATCAATCAAGCATCCCCTCTTTAGAAAACTCTATTGTCGACGTGCAAGGCATTGCCGACTCGCGGCGTATTGCGATCGACAAGGTCGGCATCAAGGCGATTCGCCATCCGATACGGGTTAAAGATCGGTCGGTCGGCGAACAGCATACGATCGGTTTATTCGATATGTATGTCAATTTGCCGCACGACTTCAAAGGCACGCATATGTCGCGCTTCGTTGAGATTCTGAATCAACACGACCGCGAAATCAGCGTCGAATCGTTCGGCTTGATGCTCGAAGAAATGGTGCAGCGCTTGGATGCACAGTCGGGCTACATCGAAATGCAGTTTCCGTTTTTTATCGACAAAGCCGCGCCGGTCAGCGGCGTGCGCAGCCTGCTCGATTATCAAGTGAGCTTGATCGGCGAAATTGCCGGCAGTGAAGTGCAAACGCGTATCAAAGTCGTCGTCCCGGTCACCAGTCTTTGCCCATGTTCCAAGACCATTTCGGACAGGGGCGCGCACAATCAACGGTCTCATGTGACGCTGACGGTACTGATCAATGATTTCATCTGGATTGAAGAGTTGATCGATCTGGCCGAACAAGAAGCGTCCTGCCAAATTTACGGATTGCTGAAACGCCCCGACGAAAAATATGTCACCGAATACGCTTACGACAATCCCAAATTCGTCGAGGACATGGTGCGCGATGTCGCAGCCCGGTTGGAAGCCGAACCTAGAATCAGCGCCTATATCGTCGAATCGGAAAACTTCGAATCGATTCATAATCACTCGGCTTATGCATTGATCGAGCGGGATAAGCGTTAACATTTTCTCCAAGGCGCACTTCGCCTAAATCCGGATCGTCAGCAGCTCGTGGATATTCGTCGTATACGAAGGCGATTTAAATTGCTGCCGCATCCGCCAGCGTTGACTGAGGATTTCGCCGGCATAGCGAATGCTACTTCTGCCGTAGCGGCGGTTGATAGCGTCGAGCGTCTGCATCAATTCGTCCGAGCGGTTCGACTGTTCGCCACCGTTAAATAGCGACAATTGCGCCACGCCCTCCGGCAACAGTTCCGGTAACAACACGCCGGCGCGCTGATAGGAAAGACACGGTCGGAAGATTCGCGCCAGCCCCCGTTGCGCGGCTCGTTGCAGTTGCGCCGAATCGTGCGTGGGCAATTGAAATTCGAATGTGGCGCTGTTCGCATAAAAGGGCTGCCGTGTATCGAACGGACTGGTTTCAACGAAGACCGTCAAGGCATGCGCCGCGAGCTTGTGTTGCCGGCATTTTTCCGCCGAACGGGTAGCGAAATAGGTCACGGCAGCGCGCAGATCGTCGTAGCCGGTCAATTTTTCGCCGAAACTGCGCGAGGTCAGAATTTGTTTTCTCGGCGCAGGGACGTCTTCGAGATCAAGGCAAGAAAGCCCGCGCAATTCATAGACGATACGTTCCATGACCACGCCGAAATGCCCTCGCAACCGTTTCGGATCGGATTGTTTCAGCGCCAATGCATCGGCAATACCTAACAAGTTTAAGCGCGATTGCGATCGTGCGGCGATGCCCCACAAATCGGTCAACGCGGTTTCCGCCAATACGGTATCGGAATCGTCCACAGTGCGCCAATCGAGCACGGGGCATTGCCGGAACCGGCCGCCTTTCGCCAAACGATTGGCCAGCTTGGCCAGGGTCTTGGACGGTGCAATGCCGATCGAAATAGGAATACCGGTCCATTGTTTGACGACAGCGCAAATTTCCAGGCAATAGCCGGTCAGGTCGGTATGCAGTCCGGTCAAATCAAGAAAGCATTCGTCGATGGAATACACTTCGATGCGCGGCGCGAACCCGGCCAAAACTTGCATGACGCGCCGGGACATATCGCCGTACAAGGCATAGTTCGAAGAGAGCACAGCGACGCCGTGTTGCCTTGCGAAACGTTCGATTTGAAAGAAAGGCGCACCCATCTTGATGCCGATGGCTTTTGCTTCGTTGCTTCGCGCGATGACGCAGCCGTCGTTGTTGGACAGCACGACAACCGGTTTGCCGTTCAACTCGGGCCGAAAAACCCGCTCGCACGAGGCATAAAAATTATTGCAGTCGGCGATCGCGAAGACTTTGTCCGAAGGATCAGGTCGGTAACGAACGGACGACATGCGCGACCTCGCCCCAAATGTGTAGATCCATGCCTTCTTTGATCGGCAAGTCCGGATAGTCCGGATTCTTGGCGCGCAAACAAACGGCACCGCACGACAAATCCAGGCACTTGACCGTCACTTCGCCGTCGATGACGGCGACCACGATCGAATTGTGTTTCGCCGTTAGCGAACGGTCCACGACCAGCATATCGCCGTCGTTGATCCCGGCCCCCGTCATCGAATGCCCCTCGACGCGCACAAAAAACGTCGCGGGTGGATTTTGAATGCAGAGTCGGTTTAAATCGATCGACGCTTCCAAATGATCGTCGGCGGGCGACGGAAAGCCTGCCGGTACTTTCGACGTGAAGAGCGGCAACTTCAGTGTCGAAGGCTGTGTAGCCGGGCCAAAAAACGGCAACGCCAAATTATCGGACAGCACGAACGCAGTAGGGCAAGCTTGAGCGTTACGATGTTGATAACGCGACAAAGGAATGACAATCATCGTGAACAAACTCCAAGCGCAGCAGATAGGAAGCGCATAGTACATCAAAACGGGTTTTGTTCTCAATTGGTTCTTGTTTTGAGACGGGAAGAGAAGGTCTTAGACGGTTTTCGATCAAAAGGGAGGTATATAGGAGTTGGGCTGTGTTAGACGATTTTTACTGGAGAAAACTATAGTTTGAGGTGTGAAAAATATGTCGGGTATAAATCGGACATAAGCGTGTCCTTTCAGCAATTCCCAATTTGGAGATCAAAAAGGGTGTGGGGTATGCTTGGCGAGGATGTCGGCAGCAGGGCAGATTTTTGCTCCATGCAAAATCTGCATTCACGCCATCCTTGGCGTTCGAGCTGCCGCCAAGCCCCCATGGATGGGTTTACGGCGTTCCTCGACAGGCATGCCCCACACCCTAAAATCGGCGAAACTGCTCAAACTGGGAATTGCTGGTGTCCTTTTTCGCTCTTGGCGTTTTCGTTTGGCTTCTTCTAGTCCTTGGCTTTGAAAGATCGCAGGGATGAATGGGATTTTTTTAGAAATGAGACAAAAATGCGAAAAGATTGATTTATCGATTCTTTTTTTCTCGTAAATCTTTGATTTTATGGCGCCCCGAACACGATTCGAACGTGTGACCTTCCCCTTAGGAGGGGGATGCTCTATCCAGCTGAGCTACCGGGGCTTGAATCGGATGACAAATTTTATCATAACTTTCTATATTAAGTTTCTTTGATTTCTAATGATTTCCCGTTCGAGTTTGGCTATGAAGCAGTCGAGTTAGTTTTGGTTTTACGGAGGTAAGTTATACCCTTTGCTTGTCAAATTTCGGCGTCGGGGTGCCCGTCAAAGGACGCCGTGAATACGTCCATGGCTCTATGACAGCATCCATGCTGCCAAAGCCTTTGCCGAACACCCCGACGCCTCCATACGCTAATGCCGAAATTTGAAGTGCGATAGGTATAAATGCGCTGAGGCCGCGATTGCATTGATTAACTTTATGATTTGATCCCGATCGGTTAGAAAATTGGGATTATCGTCGTTGTTTGATATTCCGATTTCTTGGGGGCGCTTGGTTTCGTGTTGAACAAATAAATGACGTAACGTATCCAGCATGGCTTGGTTCGGTTGAATCAAAACACCGGATTATACCGAAAATAATGTGCCGGAAAATAAGTCCAATTTGGTGTTGCCGTCAGGTCCGTAGGTATTAATCGTTTGCGGCTTTCCTTTGAGGATGTTCAACGATTGTCGAGTATGGCGTAGTAAAATTTCAGTTGATGCCCCGTTTTGTTCGTTGAGCAATTGGCATTTTTCGGTCGTTTTAATGAGCATTGTCCAGTTTTCGTCCGTTTTGGACGTATCGAATCCTGCCTGTATGGCGCGCTCTAAATAATCGCTTAGGCCTGCTCGGGTGTTGGGTAGTTTTTCCGTTTCGAGTATTTGCGCAAGTTGCTTGGCAAATAGATTAAGCTCTTGAGCGAGTAGTTGTTTTTGTCGGGTTATTTCATCGAACGTTTCGGCAAGCGGAGACTGCTTTAGCGTAATCGCCTCCTGTTGCAGTGCTTGATAAAGTTGTTCCGTTAATAATAAGCCATTGGTAATGAGTTTTTCAGCGATGGGAAATGTTTGGCTAATAAGAGTCATGGACTGTCCTCGGTACTCATTAATTCGAATTGACTGATTTTTTGCGCGATACGTTCCGGATCGATAGTATAGGTTCCTTCGGCTAGTGCTTGTTTTATTGAAGCAACGCGTTCGTTGTCGACTACCGGAAGACTTGCTGCTGAGTCCAATGCTCTTTTTATTTGACTGGAATTGGCAGTAATTTCGATACTGTCGTTATTAGGTTCTGATTTAATCATTGCGGCGCCAGCATCAATGCCGGGCTTTACCGGGCTTTTAGTTGCTGCTGTGCTGGGTATGCGGCTTGCAATGGGTTCGATAGCCATGACAAATTCCTCAAATAATTGGGTTCGGTATTGTTATCGGCAATGTTACGAATATATTTAGAGACATGACCTTAAATTATTGAATAATGGAAACCAAGCCAGGCTTGATGACTGTAGCGGTAATCGTGCGGCCGGACGAGACGTTTTTTACACGAATCGATTGACCTTTTACCCCGTCCATCATTGCTTTACCTTGCATGCGTACATTATAACCGGGCGACGAGGCGCTAATGGTTATTTTTTCTCCGCGTTTGATCAATACTGCATCCGTAACATTGTTAACGGTAACCACGGAACCCGCCGGTAAATTACGTAACGACTGTTTGTTTTCGACGGACTCGATTTGACTGAAATAGCTGCTTCTCAGGGTGGCTTGATCGCGTTTTTCGATGGTGAGCATTTGGCGAGTCAAAATCTGACCGCGGCTGACCGGTCTAGCCAGGACTAGCACGTCTTGCATTATTTTTAATGAGCCGGTCGTGAAAATCGACCAGGGTTTCGGTCCTTCGCCGCAGCGTACACCGACCGAAAAGCGTCCGGCGCGAAGCGGTTCATTATGCGCGGTGAAGGCGGTTAATTCGTCGGCGCATTTCGGTAATTTTAAACGGCTATCCAGCGGCGAAATGTGGATGTCGTAGTCGGCGGATGACCCTAGTTGACCGGTGATAAAGCGAGTCACTGTTTGATAGATCGATGCATGCGTTTGATAATGCGGCGCGGCGAAACCGCTTTGGTATGGCGCGAGCAAGACGAGTAGAGCAACGAATAGTTTGATGATCATGGTGTTCTGTCGGTTTTATGACGTTGTTATAAAACAAGCAGGAATAATGCCAGTCATTTATCTATAAGAAGTTTGATCGAAATTGATTATAATCCGTTCTGGTAGGCAGGAAACGGTGAATACCGACCGAGGCTATATACCTCGCGGATGTCTCGCCTTAGCTTCGGCATTCGTTGTGAGAATATTAACCAATAAGCTTGTTTCTCACTGCGCCTGGCATTGTCAAAGGTTTTGAGAGCACTTTAATCAAATCAAGCTTCCGCCCCATAAATGGTGCTGAAAAAAGGTATAATTGCGGGCGCAATTTGGTATTGACCTATATTTCAATGCAAACTGTTTTCGATTAGAAATCAATAATTATCGGAGTGATGTCAATGGCTGGAATTTTAGATGGGGTCGATCAGCGTACTCAGCTGGCAGGACATAATCGCTTTGAGTTATTGCTGTTTAAGCTTGGCGGACGACAGCGATTCGGCATCAATGTGTTTAAAGTTCAAGAAGTGATTCAATGTCCGGCTTTGACGCAAATTCCGAAATCGCATTCGGTGATTTGCGGTGTCGCGCATTTGCGAGGAAAGACGATTCCGGTTTTGGACTTGTCAATGGCGATCGGTATGAGGCCGATAGACCGTGACGAGAAATCTTATGTCATTGTCACTGAATACAACAGAACCATACAAGGCTTTTTAGTGGGTTCGGTGGATAGAATCATTAATATCGGTTGGGGCTCGGTAAAAGCACCGCCTTCGGGCTTGGGTCGGGAAGGTTATTTAACGGCGGTAACCGAGGTCGACGGCGATTTGATCGAGGTGATTGATGTCGAAAAAGTTATGAAGGAAGTCATCGGTTTACGCGAACGAGCCAGCGATGAGGTGATCGATAAAAATGTGTCGGGTGCCGGCGATCGAGTATTGATCGTTGACGATTCGATGGTTGCCAGAAATCAAATCAAAAAAGTTTGCGATCAACTCAATCTTCAATACGATGTGTTGAAAGACGGTTTGGAAGCGTGGGAGCATTTGTCCGGTTTGGTTCAGGACGGTATTGACTTGGAAAGCTATTACGCGATGATAATTTCCGACGTGGAAATGCCGCGCATGGACGGCTATACGCTGGCCACCAAGATCAAAAAAGACCCAAAGTTGAAGAATATCTATTTGGTATTGCACACATCGCTAAGCGGAGTATTTAATTCGTCGATGGTGCAGAAAGTTGGTGCCGACGAATTTTTGGCGAAATTCGAGCCGGACGAACTGGTCAAAACCATTCAAAAACGTTTGCAGATTTTTCATTCCTTATAAAGACCAGTAAGTCGGTGGTCGATCGCTGAAAATCTTGGAAACGGAGCGTTAGCGAAGTGAAGATTTTTAGTCCCCGATAGCCGTAGCACCGGGTGTTTTGCCGGAGTCTGCGCGAATAGCGCAGGCGGAGGCAAAATACAAGGCATCGCGACACGGCGTAAAGCCATTTGTGGGAGTGCTACGGAGCCGCATCGAGTATACGATGATGTGGCGTAGTGGCACGGACGCAGGGCGAATCGGGGCCGCCGAAGGCAATAATCGCCAAGTCATTTTTCGCTGCTGAAATCGGACGGACCCCATTTCAGCTGTCGCGAAAAATCTTGGCGCGCTTGAAGAAAATCTTCTTTTCTTGTTCGGTGTCGATCCGCTATTACCACGGCAAGTACGAAAGAGCCTTCAAACCTCGCCTGGAATGTCTTCCGGCGACCATAAAAAAGGTTTATTAGATAGGTCTTGTTTTTTTAAATCCTTTTTCTAAAAGGGAATGAATGCTTAATTGGATAAATAACTAATGGAAATGACGCAGCAGGAATTTAAATATTTTCAGCAGTTTCTTGTTCGAGCATGTGGCATTGTTTTGTCTGATAGTAAGCAATATTTAGTGAAAAATCGCTTATCCGGACTGTTGCCGCAATTCGGCTTGAGCTCGTTTGTCGAGCTGCTTAAAGTACTGCAAAGCGAGTCTCATGCATCGTCAAAAATCAAGGTAGCAGTTATTGAAGCGATGACGACCAACGAGACGTTTTGGTTTCGCGATGAAAGTCATTTTGCCGAATTGACTGGAGCCGTTTTGCCGTCGCTTGCGGTCAAACGGAGCACGATTAAAGTCTGGTCGGCGGCTTGTTCTTCGGGGCAGGAGCCTTATTCAATTAGTATGTGTGTCGACGATATGATCAAAAACCAAGGTAAATCATTCTCGGTGAGTATTGTCGGAACCGATATTTCGGAAACCGTGCTTAGACAAGCTAGACAGGCTGTTTATTCGGAGGCTGCGTTATCTAGGGGTATCGATGCTACGCAGCAAAAGCGTTTTTTTATACCGGTTGAGGAGGGGTTTCGTGTTAAACCGGAAATTAGCGCCCGGGTAAAATTTCAGCAATTTAACCTACTTAAGCCTTTTTCGGTATTAGGACGCTTCGATGTGATTTTTTGCAGGAATGTATTAATCTATTTTTCCGATGCCTTGAAGAAAGATATCTTAACGCGTATGTCGCAAGCTATCGAACCGGGCGGATTTCTTTTTTTGAGTAGCAGCGAAGTACTGCCGGCCTCGGTGTCCGGGTTTGAAACAGTGCGAGGCGAACGCGGTCGGTATTATCGAAAAATCGGCTGATGCGCTGCCGAAAAATCGACATTCGAAAATATTGCTAGCATTCAGTTCTCTACTTTGTCAGTTTTAAGGTTAACGGTAAGACTCGGCTAACTAAAAAATAGCTTGACAATATGTTCAAGGCGTTGGCAGGCTTTCCTCTTTCCTCTTTCCTCTTTCCTCTTTCCTCTTTCCTCTTTCCTCTTTCACCGCTTCCGCAGCATAGCCTCTCCTAATAAGCCTGCGGTTAGATATTGCCGGTCGGGTTTGCCAACGGCGTGAAAAAATTGACGTCATTATTTGTAAACCCATGATAAGTGAGTAGAAATAGTCTATGGCATATGATGTGCTTATTTAATAAGTAACAAGTGTGAGAGGCTGCTACCATGACAATTAATTTCGATAAAGCATTAGGCATTCATTCCCAGGCATTGGCATTGCGCGAAAAACGCGGGGAGGTTCTTGCCTCCAATCTGGCTAATGCCGATACTCCAGGCTATAAGGCACGAGACCTTAATTTTCAATCGGTTCTAAAAACCGCGATACCGGATGCGTTGCCGATGGAGCGCACACGGAACGGACATATCTCAGCAAGCAACACGCTATTGGGCGCTTCTATGATGTATCGCAATCCGAATCAAGCTTCGTTAGACGGTAATACCGTAGAAGGTCATGTCGAGCAGGCCAAGTACGCCGAGAATGCCGTGCAATACCAAGCCAGCCTGCGTTTTCTAAACGGCAAGTTTTCGGGTTTAACGTCGGCCATTAAAGGAGAGTAATCATGAGCTCATTCCGTATTTTCGATATTTCCGGTAGCGGCATGAATGCCCAGTCGCTGAGGTTGAACCTGGTTGCCAGTAATATTTCCAACGCCAACAGCGTTAGCAGCAGTATTGATCAAACCTATAAATCGCGGCAACCGGTATTTGCGGCAGAATTGAAAAACATCATGGATAAGCAAAATGCCGCGAGTAAAGTCAATGTATTGGGAGTGGTCGAAAGTCAGGCGCCAACGGTCATGGAGTATGCGCCGAATCATCCGATGGCCGATCAATCCGGCTATATCTATAAGCCCAATGTCAACATCGTCGAAGAAATGGCCAATATGATGTCGGCTTCACGCTCTTATCAGAATAATGTCGAAGTGCTCAATACCGCTAAAGAATTGGTTTTGCAGACTTTGAGAATAGGTCAGTAAGCAAATAATTGGGAGGAAAAGCCAATGTCCATCAATTTTGACGCATTAAGAAACCTGGGTGTTAGAACAGTCGAAGATGCCCCTGTAAAAAAGCAATCGTTAGGTCAGGAACAGTTCTTGAAATTGATGACCACCCAATTGACTCATCAGGATCCCACCAAGCCTATGGAAAACGGCGATTTTTTGGGGCAAATGGCGCAGTTCAGCACCGTCAGCGGTATTCAAGACTTACAGAAATCGTTCGCTGAATTCGCCGGATCGATCAGTTCGAACCAAGCGTTACAGGCAGCCAGTTTAGTTGGCCGGTCGGTGCTAGTACCCGGTTCGGAAGGCGTGCTTTCGCTCAATGACAATATGAAAGGGGAAGTCGCACTGACCGGACCTACCGATAATCTCATCGTCGAATTTCAAAATCGTAATGGCGTCACGGTTAAGCAGCTGAATTTGGGGCGGCAATCGGCCGGTAATGTCGAGTTCGAATGGGATGGTCAATTAGATGACGGGACTTTTGCCAACCCCGGTGCCTATCGAATCAAAGCTAGTGCGAGTATCGACAATAAAAACACTGCTCTACAAACCTTTGTCAATGCAGGCGTCAACAGCGTCACATTGGGTAATGGCAGCAACGGCATTCAATTAAGTTTAAACGGTCTTGACTCGGTGAGATTCAACGATGTCAGGCGGATTTTTTAGCGTTATTTCATCAGGAGAGCGATCATGAGTTTTGCAACAGGATTAAGCGGCTTGAGAGCCGCATCGAGTGATTTACAAACCACCGGTAATAACATTGCGAATGCCAATACGACAGGTTTTAAAAAATCGCGAGCCGAGTTTGCGGATGTGTATGCAACGAGCTTGGGTGGCGTGGCGAAGACTCAGCCTGGGGCTGGCGTCAAAGTGACCGAGGTTGCCCAGCAGTTTACTCAAGGTAATATTGATTTTACCGAAAACAGTTTGGATATTGCGATTAGCGGCAATGGCTTTTTTACATTGGCAAATAATGTAAACGATCCGCAGCCGACTAACTTTACTAGAAATGGAGCCTTTCAGCTAAATAAAGAGGGTTTTGTTGTCGATGATCGAGGGCGTTATTTGATGGCATTCAAGCCCAATGGCGAAACCATTGAAGAAGGCTTTAGCCAAGGCGTGTTTCAAGCTCTGCAGGTTGATACCAGTCAAGGCTTGCCGAGGGCTACGGAATCCGTCGATATGAAAATTAATCTTAATGCCGGAGATTTAGCGCCTACTTCGGTGTTCGATCCAAGCAATCCGGATTCATTCAATAATGTTACTTCGGCGACAATTTACGATTCGCAAGGTAACTCTCATACACTAAGCACCTATTATCGAAAAACTGGTGCTAATCAGTGGGATAGCTATGTTTATCTAAATGATAGAGGGGTGACTCTTGGTGCCAATCCAGTCTATGACGCTAACGATGCCATTGTGACGCCTGCAGGCAATGCGACCTTTGAGCCTGCAGGAACGACTCCGGCTCCAGTGCCCGTTACTTTTAGCGCATCCGGATTGTTATTGAATGTGAATGGCCAGGCCCCTTTATCCACCGGCTCCTTTCCGAGTAATATTTTCTTGAATGGTATTAATTTAGCGCCGGAATTTGTTGTCGAGGATTTGAATTTTGAGCTTGATTTTGCTGGAGGTACTCAATTCAATTCGGCATTCAGCGTTAATGATTTAAGACAAGACGGTTTGCCCTCCGGAAACTTGACTGGCATTGAAATTAGTAGCGAAGGAGTCATGTTCGCTCGGTTTAGTAACGGCGCTTCGAAGCCAATCGGTCAGATTGCTTTGGCTAGATTTCCGAATGATCAAGGATTGGCGAAATTGGGCGACACGAGTTGGGGCGAGAGTGCGGATTCGGGGCAACCGATATTCGGCTCGGCGGGATCCAATAACTTTGGAGTCATGCAGTCCGCAGCTTTGGAAAGTTCTAATGTGGATTTGTCCGAACAATTGGTGCGGCTGATTATCGCGCAGCAGGCTTATCAAGCCAATGCCCAGACTATAAGTACTCAAAACACGATAACGCAAACTATTTTGAATATTCGTTAATCAATTAGCAGGAGCTCGTCATGGATCGTAGCCTCTACATCGCAATGAGCGGCGCCAAGCAAACCTTGCTGGCGCAGTCGGCTAACGCCAATAATTTGGCGAATTCGCAGACCACCGGATTTAAATCCGATTTGGAGCAGTTCCGCAGCATGCCGGTATTCGGTCCTGGTTTTCCTACGCGTGTTTATGCGATGTCTGAGAGGCCGGGCATCGACTTGACTGCCGGGCCGATGCAAATTACCGGTCGGGATCTGGATGTCGCGATCAACGGCGAAGGATGGTTGGCGGTTCAAGGTCAGGACGGCAAGGAAGCCTATACGCGGGCCGGCGATTTGCGCTTGACACCGGAAGGCTTGCTACAAACCGGCACCGGTTTGCCGGTGTTCGGTAATGACGGCCCGATTGCAGTGCCTCCCGCTTCCAAGGTGTCGATCATGCCGGACGGCACGATTAACATCATTCCGCTAGGTGAAACGAACGCGGCGAATCAGGTTATCGTTGAACGCATCAAGATGGTTAATCCACCGCTCGACGATCTTGAAAAACAAAACGACGGTTTGCTTTACCTAAAGAATGGCGGCGTCGCGCAAGCCAGTGCCGATGTGAGGTTAGCGCAAGGTGCCTTGGAAGGTAGTAATGTTAGTACGATCGGTGCGATGGTCGCGATGATCGAATTGGCTAGGAATTTTGAATTGCAAACCAAGGTGATGAAGCAAGTCGATGACAATTCGGGCGTTAGCGCCAAGTTGATGCAAATGGCATAAGCCGTGCATCTATTAGTTAAAAGAGCCGGTAAAGACGGTAATTCGTCATCATAGGAGGTTATCATGACAGAAAGAGCATTATGGGTGGCTAAATCGGGTCTCGATGCCCAGCAAACACGGATGGCGGTAATTGCCAATAACTTGGCCAACGTTAATACGACCGGTTTCAAGAAGTCCAGAGCGATTTTCGAAGACTTGATCTATCAAAATATTCGTCAAGCCGGGTCGCAAACCAATCAAGGCAACGAGCTTCCCACCGGTTTGCAACTAGGTGCCGGAGTTAGAACAGTTGCCACCGAGAAATTGCATACTCAGGGGAATATGGTACAAACCGAAAATTCCTTGGATGTTGCAATCAGCGGGCGGGGTTTCTTTCAGGTTTTGATGCCCAACGGCGACATTACTTATACTCGAGACGGTTCGTTCAAATTGGATTCTTTGGGTCAAATCGTCACGGCCGGCGGTTTGTTGCTGGAGCCGGCGATTACCGTGCCGAACGATGCGATCAGTTTGTCGATTACACGGGACGGTACTGTTTCTGTTGTGCAGCCGGGAAGCCCGGCGGCGGTTCAATTGGGTCAGATTCAAACGGCCGATTTTATCAATTATGCAGGCCTTGAGCCGGTCGGCGAGAATCTGTTTCGCGAAACTGTTGCGAGCGGCCCTCCGGTGCTAGGTATCCCCGGCGAAAACGAATTCGGCGCCGTGTTCCAAGGATCTTTGGAAACCTCGAATGTCAATGTCGTCGAAGAACTCGTCAACATGATCGAGACGCAACGCGCTTACGAAATGAATTCCAAGGCGATTTCGACGACCGATCAAATGTTGTCCTATGTGACGCAACAACTTTAGGTGACCGTCATGGCGCATTTTAAATGGATAATATTCATATCCTTGTTTGCGGTAGCTTGTACGCCTTTACCGACTCGCGACCCGGCGTTCGCGCCGGTCGAACCTGCCGATTTGCGGGCGCCGGCCCAAAATAGCGGTTCGATTTATCAAGCCAATTACGATATGCGTTTATTCGAGGATCATACCGCCAAACGGGTTGGCGATATATTGACAATTCGGTTGGTGGAAAGAACGCAGGCAAAGAAATTATCAGATATGGAAGCTAGAAAAAATACTTCTTTGTCGGTAAAGGCGCCGATGATCTTCGGCATGGAAGCAGCTCAATTGCTAGGGCATGATGTCGAAACCGAAGTGGCGACAAATCATCAATTTACCGGCGAAGGCGAAGCCAATCAAAGTAACAGTCTCACCGGCGATTTATCGGTAACCGTCGTCGAGGTATTACCGAACGGTAATTTGAGAGTACGCGGCGAAAAACGTGTCGCGCTCAATCAGGGCAGCGAATATGTCCGCTTGTCAGGCATTGTCCGGCCGGTCGATATCGATGTCGCGAATAGCGTGCTTTCTAGTCGAGTGGCGGATGCGACAATCATGTATACCGGAGATGGTGCCGTTGCCGACGCCAGCAAAATGGGTTGGTTGGCGCGTTTTTTAATGAGTCCGTGGTTTCCGTTTTAATTCAGTAGTTTACCGGTTGTGAGGACTGGCAATGAAACAAATAAAGACTGTAATAGTCACTGCGTTGCTCTGGTTTGGCTTAATGACGACGGTCCATGCCGAGCGGATTAAAGATTTGGCCTCGGTAGCCGGCGTTAGAGCCAACCAGTTGGTTGGCTACGGCTTGGTTGTCGGTCTCGATAAGTCCGGAGACAGAACCTTATTCACCGGTCAGGCACTGCGTAGTATGTTGGCACGATTGGGTATGACATTGCCGCCGAATATCGATCCCAGGGCGCGTAATGTCGCCGCGGTTTCGATTCACGCCGAATTACCGCCTTTTTCGAAACCGGGGCAAACCATTGATGTGACAGTATCATCGATCGGCGATGCGAAAAGTTTGCGTGGCGGTTCGTTACTGATGAGCCCGCTGAAAGGCGCGGACGGTCAGGTTTATGCTGTCGCTCAGGGCAATCTAGTCGTGGGCGGTTTGAGCGCCGGCGGTCTAGACGGATCTAAAATTACCATCAACAACCCGGCTGTCGGTCGGATTCCCAATGGGGCAACGGTCGAGAGGGAGGTGGCAACGCCATTTGCCGACGGTCAGTTTCTGGTATTCAATTTGCATAACGCCGATTTTACCAATGCCAACCGCATGGCCGCAGAAATTAATCGAACTTTCGGGCAGAATACCGCGACAGCGATTGATGCGACTTCCGTCAAAGTCAGCGCACCGTCCGAGACGTCTCAGCGGGTCATGTTTACCTCCATGGTCGAAAATTTGACGCTAGCGGCAGACGATGCGCCGGCGCGAGTGATTATCAACTCCAGAACCGGCACTGTTGTGATCAACGGAAAAGTGACGGTGCAACCAGCCGCCGTGACGCACGGTAGCTTGACCGTAACGGTTAGTGAAAGCCCGCAAGTTGTTCAACCGGCGCCTTTCGGGGCAGGCGAAACGGCGGTGGTTCCGCAAACCGATATTATCGTCGAAGAAGAAAACAATCGAATGTTTATGTTTAATCCCGGTGTTTCGCTCGATGAAATCGTTGCCGCAGTCAATAATATCGGTGCGGCGCCGAGCGATTTGGTCGCCATATTAGAAGCGCTCAAGTCTGCAGGTTCCTTACGTGCGGAATTGATTGTCATTTAGCGGAGGTGGGTCGTGTTGAATCCAGGCAATGCCGATGTCTATACCGATTTTTCAGGTTTGTCCCGGTTACGAAATCAGGCTAAACAAGAAAAGCCGGGGGCGATCAACGAGGTCGCCAAACAATTCGAATCGTTATTTTTAAACATGGTATTGAAAAGTATGCGTGAGGCTAAATTAGCCGACAGCATGCTCGATAACGATCAGAGCGAATTTTATCGGGAAATGTACGATCAACAATTGGCCGTACATTTATCAGGCAAACCGGGCGTCGGTCTAGCCGATTTAATCGTTAAGCAATTAGGCGGCGAAAAAACCGGCGAAACCGAACGAATGACGCTTGACGATTATTTGAACAATCCGTTACAGCGATTTCCACCCGCAAATAAGGCTAAGAAGGATGCGTCGGATTTGATGCCGATTTCGTCCGGAGTCAAATCAAGGCTAATAAAAAACAGCAATCGGCCGATACAATCATTAGAGTCAAAATCCATCGGCAGCGAAGAGATAAAATCACAGGAGCCAATTCGAACAACAAGGCAATTTGTAAAACGTTTGCATGGTCATGCCGAGAAAGCCGCCGCCGAATTAGGTGTCGAACCTAAGGTGCTGCTGGCGCAAGCTGCCTTGGAAACCGGATGGGGCAGGTCGGTGATCAAACACAAGGACGGCAGCAGCAGTTTTAATTTGTTTAATATCAAGGCGGGATCTTCTTGGACGGGCAAGCGGACGAATGTTGCCACATTGGAATACGAAAAAGGTATTCCTCAAAAACAAATGGCCGGGTTTAGATCTTATGATTCTTATCAGGAAAGTTTCGACGACTATGTCCGGTTAGTGAAAAACAGCCCTCGTTACAGTCAAGCATTAAAGCATGCAGACAATCCGGGGCGCTACATGCAGGAGTTGCAAAAAGCCGGTTATGCGACCGACCCGCATTATGCGGATAAGGTGATGAGAATTTATCACAGCGACGATGTGGCGAGTTATCAACCGAATGTCGTTGTGGCGATGCAATAGTAGAGAATAATTTAGCAGGGCAATAAGATGAGTGGAATATTAGGCACGGCAATTTCAGGGCTTATGGCTTTTCAACGCTCGCTGGACACGACCAGTCACAATATTGCCAATGTCAATACCGAAGGCTACAGCCGGCAGCGTGTCGAATTGGCAGCAAAGCCCGCGCAATTTATCGGCTCCGGCTATATGGGCGCAGGCGTACAGGTTACCGATATTACCCGAAGTTACGATCAGTTCATCAGCGGGCAATTACGTTCCAGTGCCTCGGCTTTCGGTGAAGCGGATAAGTTGCAATCGATGGCTAGGCAAGTCGATTTTATTGTTGCGAACGATGAAACAGGTCTTGCGTTTTCATTAAGCGGGTTTTTTAAATCCGTGAATGATGTTGCAGGCGATCCGACATCGATTCCGGCCCGGCAAGTCATGCTTGGGGAAGCGGATTCTCTAGCGAACCACTTCAATATGATGGCGGGGCAATTGGATTCGTTGCGTAATCAAGTCAATGTCGATATGCAATCGATGGTCAATGAGATTAACTTGTTGGCCTCGGGTATTGCCGATTTAAACAAACGCATCGCTTCCGATATAGGGCAGTCTTCCGGCAGTAAAATGCCGAACGATTTGCTCGATGGCCGAGATCTAATGTTACAAAAATTGTCAACATTAACCAATGTTTCGGTGCTCGATCAGCAAGACGGTTCGGTTAGCGTATTCATCGGGCAGGGGCAATCGCTTGTATTGGGAATGAATGCATCGACCGTAAGTTTGAAGCCCTCCAATAGCGAGCCTGAACGCCAACAAGTACTTATCGGAGATCAAAATGTCTCGAAGTTCATTACCGGCGGACAATTGGCCGGAGTGATGCGTTTTCGCGATGAAATACTCAATCCCGCTCAACAGCAATTAGGCTTAGTTGCGGCTGGATTGAGCGTACGATTCAATGATCTGCATAAAGAAGGCTCCGATTTGAATGGCGATGACGGGCTGGACCTATTTTCGATGGGCAACCCGGAAATTGCTGTGATAGGAGATGATACTTTTCCCGGAGGCGGTGCCGTCAGCGCGGTTTTCGATCCCGCAACGATTAATCAATTGAAAGCCAGCGATTATCGTCTCGACTATATCGGCGGGAGCTATAGTTTGACGCGCTTGAGCGATAACGTGAATATTCCGATTTCGGGTACTTTTCCCGAGACGGTCGGCGGTATCGACATTGATGTGACGACAGCCCCAACCGGCGATGCCAGCTTTTTGATCCGGCCGACGTATAATGCGGCTAAAAATATCAAAACTGAAATAAAAGATCCCGCTTTGATCGCGGCGGCCGAGCAAGTGCCTCCAGGTGGAACGGCGTTGCCGGGCGACAATCGCAATGCATTGAAATTGGCGGATTTGGAATCGGGGGCGTTCATGACCGGCGGCCGGTCGTTGACTCAGACTTACGGTCAACTGGTATCGCAAATCGGTGTTGCGGCTCATTCGGCTAACGTGAGCCGGTCGGCTCAGGAAATATTATTCAACAGAGCCAGTCAAGCGAGAGAAAACCTTGCCGGTGTCAATCTCGATGAAGAAGCGGCTAATCTCATCAAGTATCAAAATTCTTATCAAGCTGCGGCGCAAGCCGTTAATGTTGCGCGCACGGTATTCGACACCATGCTGAACGCGTTCAGGTAACAGAGGATTAGTCATGCGAGTTTCAACAGCGTTTTCCCATCAGTTAAGTCTTAACTCAATGCTTAAACAGAGTGCGCAGCTCAATCAAACCCAGTTGAAGTTATCGTCGGGCAAGAAGATTCTGACGCCATCGGAAGACCCCGTTGCGGCGGTCAGAATTTTGGATTTTAAACAACGTATCGAACAAACCGAGCAATATCAACGTAATATCGATACGGCGCGGCAAAGACTTTCGCTGGAAGAAGTGACGCTGCAAACCGTTACCGATGTGGTTTTTTCGATTCGAGACCTCGTCTTGCAAGGCTTGAACGATATCAATAGCCCCTCTGAACGGCTGGCGATTGCCGATGCGTTGGATGGGTTGAACGAACAGCTAATGGGTTTGGCGAATACCAAAAATTCCAATGGCGAATATTTATTTGCAGGATTGGCCTCGCTTGAGGCACCGTTTAAGGATATCGATGCCGCGACTGATCCGCCTTTTTATGAATATGTCGGGGACAATACCCGGCGTTTTGTGAAGATCGGCGATGCAAGGCAGATTAGCGACGGCGATGACGGTGCGAGCGTGTTCGGCCCCTCTACACCCGGCGGAGTCGACAATATGCTCGATGTTGTTCGGAAGTTGTCGGATGAGTTTAAAAATAATAATCCGCAATCGGCGACTCTGGGTGAGCTGGATGTTGCCATGGATAGAGTTGCATCGATTCACTCCTCGGTCGGTACTCGGTTAAACGCGCTAGATCGTCAAGAAATATACAATGAAGATATTTTATTGAACATGAAAACAGTATTGTCGGAAACGGAAGACCTCGATTGGGCCGAAGCCATCAGCCGGTTCAATTTACAGACAATATCGTTACAAGCGGCTCAACAAACGTTTACCACAGTACAGCGACTCTCTTTATTCAATTACTTATAGCTTACAGACGAAGTCCAAACTCAGTTATTCTAAAAAGAGCAGTTGAGAGCCTCAAACTACCGTTCGCCCTGAGCCCTTCGGCTGCGCTCAGGAGAGCCCCGTCGAAGGGTGAATGGTAGTTTGAGGCTCCACCAAGACGGTGAAAGTGTTGTAGACCCTTCATGCTTCGACTTAGCTCAGCACGAACGGTCTACAACACATGTCAACTGCTCTTTGTTAGGGTTATACATATCGCTTTAATGCGTTTGCCCTGTATCTTGAGCCTCCAAAAGAGACAGTGATCTGCGCGTATGGGATAATCCGCTTGTTTATTTAGCATAGTAAGGATTTCATGCGGCGATTTATTCAACGTATGCCAGGACGAAATACCTGGCTGATTCTGCACCTTTACTTGGCGCTGGGCTTAGGTTTTTTATTTGTACTGATCGGCCTGACCGGCAGTCTTAGCGTTTATCGCGAGGAATTGGATGGTTTGTTGAATCCAAGTCTCAAGGTAGACAACCAATCCGGCAATTATTTGCCGCTCGATCGCATCATGGCTTCGGTCAAGGCGGTCCATCCGGCAAGGCATGGTCCATGGACATTGGAAATGCCGCAAACGCCGAGCGGCATGGTAACCGCTTGGTATGAAAAACCGCATGAGACGACCGGCGAACTCTACGCGCCGTTGATGGTTTCGGTCAATCCTTATACCGGGGAGGTCGTTGCCAGTCGGTTTTGGGGTAGTACGCTAACGACTTGGCTGCTTGATCTACACACGCAACTTCGGCTGGATCGAAGCGGTTGGCGAATGGTCGGTTATCTCGGCTTGTTGTTCGGCGTTTCGATTCTAACCGGAATCTATTTATGGTGGCCGGGCAAAGGGCGATTTTTGCAAGCCTTCAAGATTCGTTATCATTCCGGTATCGTTCGTTTGGCATTTGATCTGCACCGGATGATTGGCTTGGTCGGTGCGTTATTGTTGCCAACATTGATCGTCACCGGACTCCATTTGAGTTTTCCTTCCGTGTTGGAAAGTTTGACCGGTGCGGATAATTTGGGACACGGCGATCAAGGTCCGCCGATACGAAGTACCGCCGTTCCGAATGACAGGCCGGTTACGATGGAAGAGGCTGTGTTATTGGCCCGCGGTCCGTTTCCGAAAGCTAAACTCAGACGCATCACGACCCCGGCAGGTGCGTCCGGCATCTATCGTGTCGATTTGCGCCAAAACGAAGAAATCAATCGAAAGCATCCGTTTACGACCGTTTGGGTGGACCGCTGGAGCGGCCATATCAAGGCGGCGCGCGATCCTTATAGTTTTACGTCCGGTCAAGCTTTGACTATTGCTATCTGGCCGATTCATACCGGCGAAGCGTTGGGTCCTTGGGGCAGGTTTTTATGGTTTATAGTCGGGTGGCTTCCGCTGATACTTTATGTCAGCGGGTTGATGATTTGGTTGCGAAGGAAGGGCTGGCTTAAGGACAGGCCGGTGAACGTGCCGAATTTACGCCCTTTGCTGTCTTATGCGCTAACAATAGGGCAACGCATCGGCTTGGAGGGGATGCGTTGGGCCGGTTTATTGGTACGTTATATCGAGCGAAACGAACCTCATCTTAGAGTAAAGGCACAAAAGTTATGGCGGCGCTGCCTTGAGTTTGCATCCGGGTTATCGAAATAAATAATCTTAGCCCGGAATAAAAGAATCATTCTATACCCTTTGCTGGTCAAATTTCGGCGCCGGGGTGTCCGTCAAAGGACGCCGTGAATACGTCCATGTAGGCTCTGTGACAGCATCCCTGCTGTCAAAGCTTTTGCCGAAAACCCCGGCACCTCCATGCGTCAATGCCGAAATTTAAAGTGCGATGGGTATAATGTTCATGAAGGCCCGGCAAATGAAATTGTGCGGCGTGGGGAGGGTGCGGTCACTCGCTCGACAGGACGCCGTGAATACGTCCATGTAGGCTCGACGGCGGCTGTCCCTGCCGCCGACGCCTGTCGATCGAGCAACCGCACCCTCTCCGGAACCGGCATTGCCAGAACGGAGTTTTGCATATCGAAAAATTAGATAATGAATCCAAATTTACGATCTTTCACAGTAAAATCGGTAGTTTAGCCATGTAGCCCGTATGCAGCGTAGCGAAATACGGGAGTGGCGTGGCTCCGAGCTTCCCGGATTGCGCTACGCTCCATCCGGGCTACGCGGCTTCATATTCTTCATGGTGAAATGCTTTTTCTAAGATCAATGGAAAAACCCTCGTTTAATAATCACTTTTTAGCAGAACATGCCGCCTTATTGGGCGACAGTTATAATCGCTTGCTCGGTAAACCGCTGATTAACGGCATTTGCGGGAGTCAGGAATTTGCCGAAGCTTTGTTTCATGCGCCATTCGCCGTGGTTTCGCACGACACCGCCGACGACCCCGTGTTTAATTATGCGAATGCTCAGGCATTGACCTTATTCGAAATGAATTGGGATGAATTTACTCGGACGCCGTCCAGGCTATCCGCGGAACCGGTCAATCGGCAAGAACGAAGTCGTTTGTTGAAGAAGGTTACTGAACAGGGCTATATCGATCATTATCAAGGCGTGCGTATTTCGAGTACCGGAACCCGTTTCATGATCGAAAATGCCGTGGTTTGGAATCTGATCGATCGACACGGAAACTATAAAGGCCAGGCCGCCTGCTTCAGCGATTGGTGCTTTTTATAAAGTATACTTTTCACCGAATCTCAAAGCCGGCCGGAATATCGATGCCTGTCAGTTCTTCGGTTTCGATGTGATCGACCCGGGCCGTGATCGGTCCTTTATGACACCATCGTATCAACTTTTCCACCGCTTCCTTGGGGCCGGCCGCGACCACTTCGACCCGGCCGTCCTGCAGGTTTTTCGCGAATCCGGACAGTTGATGTTTCCGTGCTTCCTTTTGCGTGAAGGCGCGGAAGTAAACGCCTTGCACTCGGCCCGATACGAGTATTCTGACTTGTTTGGTCATTCGCTAATCCTCCAGCAATAATGAATCTTGGGATTTCGGGCAAAATCTTCCGGAATCGTCGCCGCCGTGATGTCTTCGATCACTAACTCCGATAGGGCCTCGGTGTCGAGTTTAAAGCGCCTGAAATTGGTCGAGAAATACAGCACGCCGCCGGGCGCCAGCAAGGCCGCCGCGTTTTCGATCAATTCGACATGGTCGTTTTGAATATCGAATACGTCGTCCATGCGCTTGGAGTTGGAAAACGTCGGCGGGTCCAAAAAGATCAGGTCGTATTGACGGGCATAAGGCTGTTTGGCTTCATCGGCCAGCCATTCCAAACAATCGGCGCGGATGAATTCGTGATCGCCGCCGGCTACATTCAAGGCCAGATTCTGCTCTGCCCAGTCCAGATAAGTTTTCGACATATCGACCGTGGTGGTCGATTTTGCGCCGCCGACAGCAGCATGCACCGTCGCGCTGCCGGTATAGGCGAACAGATTCAGAAAACGCTTGCCCTGGGCTTCCTGTTGAATACGCAGCCGCATCGGGCGATGATCGAGAAACACGCCGGTATCGAGATAATCGGCAAAATTGACGCGCAATTTGCAGCCGCCTTCTTCGATGACATGGAATTCGTTGTTGTGGCCTTGTTTTTCGTATTGATCGCTGCTTTTTTGCTTGCGCCGTATTTTCAGAAAGGCCTGTTCTTTCGGAATGCCGAATAAGTCCGGAATTTCCGCCAAGACCCCGGCCAAGCGTTGGTCGGCTTTGTCCGGGTCTATCGATTTCGGCGGTTCGTATTCCTGCACGATGATCCAGGTTTTATCGCCCCGGTACAGATCGACCGCGACCGCATATTCTGGCAGGTCGGCATCGTAAACCCGGTAACAATCGATTTGGTTTTGCTTGGCCCACTTGCTCAGTTTTTTCAGATTCTTCCTGACGCGGTTGGCGAACATTTCAGCACCGGTATCGCCGCTGCCGGTCACGCTTTCCGCAATTTGCGCGAGGCGTTCGTCGCGGTTTTTAGGCTTCGGAATAAAAAAGGCCGCATCGGCTATCGTCATGCGCAGCAATTTGCATTCGAGAGCGCCATTATAAAGCGTGATCGGTTTTTGCGAACGAATCCCGAGGCGGAATCCGAGTTCGGGATCGCTGACGATCAGCGCGGCTTGCCAGCCGGAAAATTCGGCTTTCAGCGTGTCACCGAACTTTTGATAAAGCTCGGCGGTTTCTTCCGCGTCGCCTAGGCGTTCTCCGTAAGGAGGATTACAGACCAAAAGGCCTTTCGGCCAGCCGGCGGCAGGCCGCGCATCGGCGATATCGCGCCGTTCCAGATGAATCTTGCCGTTGAATCCGGCTCGCTCGATGTGTAGCGCCGCCGCATTCAGGCTATGTCGGCTTTGGTCGAAGCCGACGATCATCGGCAATGTTTTCAGTCCGTCGGATTTACGTCGTTCGGCTTCGTCGATCAGATTTTGCCAAAGTTCGGGGTCATGCTTTTTCCAGCCGCTGAAACCGTAATGTTTGCGCAATAATCCCGGTGCGATATCGGCGGCGATCATCGCGCCTTCGACCAAAAGCGTGCCGGAACCGCACATCGGATCGAGCAGAGAGCCGTTTTGTTTGGCGATCGCGGGCCATCCCGAGCGGATCAGAATCGCCGCAGCCAAATTTTCCTTGATCGGCGCCTTGATGTTGATATCGCGATAACCGCGTTTATGCAAGCTTTCGCCGGACAGGTCGATGCTTAATTGCGCCTTTTCGCCGTGCAGATAAACATTGACGCGTAGCGACGGTTGTTCGGTGTCGATCGAAGGACGTTTGTTGAATTTCGCTCGCATTTGATCGACGATCGCGTCCTTGACCTTGAGCGCGCCGAAATGAGTATTGTTGATCGCTTTCGAGTTTTTCGCGCTGAACGTGACCGCGATCGAATCGTCCGGCTTTAGGTGTTCGAACCAGTTGATTTTCTTGACGCCGCGATACAGGTCGTCCTGGCTGTTGACATCGAAAGTGCTCAGCACCAGTAAGACTCGGTTGGCGACGCGCGACCATAGGCATACCCGGTAGGCGGTTTCAAGCGTGCCTTCGAACGCGACGCCGGCAACGGTTTGTTTGATATGATTTGCGCCCAGCATGGACAGTTCGTCGGCAAGCAGTTGTTCCAAGGCTTTCGGGGATGTCGCGAACAGTGAAAATGAGGTCATTATGAAGTAAGTTCCGTATGGGTTCGCACGCGAAAAGTGAGAACTGGATAATAAAAAACATAGTTTGAGCGAGTGCGCCGAGTATTTCAATTACAAATGATGGGTTAAGACGACTAGAATAGCTTGAATAAACGTAAATGATGCATGAATGTAAGTGGGTTTTTCCTCGTTCCCATCGCTACAGCGGGGGAATGCATAAAGTATGCGGCACTCAAGATCGAAAAATAACAATAAACTGAAGCGGGTTGATAAAACATGAAATCGGATAACCATTATAAACAACTAGGCTGCGCGGAATGTGCGGGCGGGGCCGGATTAGGTTTCGATTTCACGATGGCGTTTCAGCCCATCGTGAATACGACGACGCAGTCGATTTATGCTCATGAAGCCTTGGCGAGAGGTTTAAATAACGAGCCGGCAGGTAAGGTGTTCGAGCTGGTCAACGATGCAAATTGCTATCGATTCGACCAAAGTTGCCGCACAAAGGCGATTAAGTTGGCCTCGGAGTTGAATATGGATACTTTTTTGAGTATTAATTTTATGCCGAATGCGGTTTATCGCCCCGAGTTGTGCATAAGAACAACATTGGAAGCAGCCAAAATCTATGGATTTCCGGTCGATCGCATTATTTTCGAAATTACAGAAGGCGAGCAAGTTAAGGATCATGCGCATTTACTCGAAATCGTTCAGTATTATAAAGCGCAAGGTTTTAAAACCGCGATAGACGATTTCGGAGCCGGGTACTCCGGACTCAATTTATTAGCCGAAATCCAAACCGATATTATTAAACTGGATATGGCTTTGATTCGTCATATCGATCAAGACCGTAATCGGCAAGCCATAGTCAAAGCGATCTTGCAGCTATGCGGCGAGCTATCGATTATACCTCTTGCCGAAGGCATCGAAACTTATGAAGAGCTGAGTGTGCTGCAATCTTTTGGCTTGGAATTATTTCAAGGCTATTATTTCGCTAAGCCGGCATTTCAATCGTTGGCGGCTTTGACGCCGAATGCGTTTGCCGGCCGTTGAACGCCAGGGAGAGCGGATCATAGCGTTTATATCGGAAAAATTTGCCAAATACTCTTCCGCCGAAATGTCGCGAGTAAAGGCTGGACTAAATTCGAGTCGCAAAATTAACTTAACTAAGTGATAATCGCATATTTTTCGCGCCGTGCTTGGATTTTTGTCGTTTAAGAGATTAAGCCCGCCGTGTTGCATTCATTTAGTTAACGTGACGAACCATGACCGCCATTCAATATATCGATACTCCGCAAAAGCTTGACGAATTGTGCCGGCAAATCGCCAAGGAATCTTGGCTGGCGCTCGATACCGAATTTCTTAGGGAAAAAACCTATTATCCCAAATTTTGTTTGCTGCAAATCGCGACGCCCGAATGGGTTGCTTGTGTCGACCCGATCGCTTTGGATGATTTAAGCGCGCTGTTCGAAGCTATCTATAATCCGGCGATAACCAAAGTGTTCCATTCCTGCAGGCAAGATCTGGAAATATTTTATCAATTGACCGGTAAAATTCCGCAGCCGATTTTCGATACGCAAATTGCCGCACCCTTGTTGGGATTTCAGGAAAATCCCGGTTATGCGATGCTGGTATCGAGTTTTTTGAATATTAATCTGAGCAAAGCCCATACCCGCACCGACTGGACCGTTAGGCCGCTCAGTCAGGAGCAATTACAGTATGCAGCCGACGACGTGATTTATTTATGTCAAATTTATCAAACCATGCTCAAGAAATTGGCCGAGCTCAATCGTAGGGATTGGCTGGAAAGCGATTTTGCGATGTTGAACGATCCCGAACTTTACGATATTTCACCGGAAAATGCTTGGCTTAAAATTCGCGGCAAAAATAAACTGACCGGTAAGCAATTATCAATCGTACAAACCTTGGCCGAGTGGCGCGAGCAAACCGCGCAAAAAGAAGATAGGCCTCGAAATTGGCTGCTTCGCGACGATATGATGTTTGAGTTGGCAAAGCAGCAACCCGGTACTGTCGACGAAATGTTGAAAGTCCATAATATCAATGAGCGCATGGTTAACAAGCACGGCAAAGTACTTTGTCAATTGATCAATGAAGCCAAGCAAAAGCCGCCGATACCACTGCACGAAAATGGCCGATCCCCCAAAAAGACCCAGCAGCAAGAAGCTATTTTGGATATTTTGACGGCATTGGTACGCATTAGAGCGGACGAAAATTCACTGAATCCGGCTATCTTGGCTGACCGTAAGGCATTGGAATTATTATTGTTTGAAGATCCCGAGTCTTTATTGTTGAAAGGTTGGCGCTATGCAATGGCCGGCCGCGAGTTGATGGGATTATTGAAAGGCGAGCAAGTGCTCGGTATTGATGGAGAAAAAGTCTATACCATTGATAATCCTTCTAGTTGATATACCCACTGCACTTCAAATTTCGGCGATGCTTAAGGAGGTCTGGAGAATCCAGTTGCTATAGATGGCAGGCTTTTCCGGTTCCCACGACCCTCTTCTGTGGGACCCCATATCTTGGCTATCGAGATAAGGTTGGTGTGTATCCCCATGCAGTAGCGGTGGGAACAAGGATTGCTTGCATTCAGGCCCTAGCGTGCCTCAAAAGCTCGCTATCTATGGAACTGGATTCCGCCAGTCCATGGCGGAATGACGGGTTTACCTAAACTTAATATACCCATCGCACTTCAAATTTCGGCATTGACGCATGGAGGCGCCGGGGTGTTCGGCCAGCAATTCCCAATTTGGAGATCAAAAAGGGTGTGGGGTATGCTTGGCGAGGATGTCGGCAGCAGGGCGCTGCCGCCAAGCCCCCATGGATGGGTTTACGGCGTTCCTCGACAGGCATACCCCACACCCTAAAATCGGCGAAACTGCTCAAACTGGGAAGTGCTGGTGTTCGGCAAAGGCTTTGACAGCAGGGATGCTGTTCACAGAGCCTACATGGACGTATTCACGGCGTCCTTTGACGGACCCCCCGGCGCCGAAATTTGACCAGCAAAGGGTATAGAAGTAAGCTGATACCCCCATTACACTTTAGGTTTTGGCATTAGCGCATGGATGCATCGGGGGAATCCAGTTGTCATGGATTACAGGAATTTTCGGATTATCCGATGTTGGGAGCGGTACTCGATGCATAAAATAGTGACTATTTTGCTACGGATTAGCGTTGTCGCGGTATTGATCGCATTGTTAACTATTCGGTCGACACTGCCAGGAACTGAGCCGATTCGTATTGGCGTGATTTATTCGCTGACCGGCACGATGTCGGTCAGCGAGGCGCCATTGATCGATGCGATTAGCTTGGCGGTCGACGAAATCAATAACGAAGGCGGGCTGTTGGGACGTTCCGTCGCAATGACGGTTGTCGACGGACAGTCCGATTGGCATGTATTTGCAGGTGAGGCAGAGCGACTGATCACACAAGAGAAAGTCGGTGCATTGTTTGCTTGTTGGACATCTGCTTGTCGTAAGGCAGTCAAACCGGTCGTTGAGCGCCTTGATCATCTTCTTTTTTATCCGGTCCAATATGAGGGGCTCGAGCAGTCGCCCAATATCGTCTACACCGGCTCCGCGCCGAATCAAAAAATTGTTCCTGGGACCCATTGGGCGCTCGAGAATTTCGGAAGCCGCGTCTATCTAGTCGGTTCGGATTATGTTTTTCCCCATACGGCAAATATCATTATTCGTGATTTGAGCATCGCGATTGACGGACACGTGTTAGCCGAACATTATGTACCTTTAGGCCAACAAGATGTTTCCTTAGTCGTTCGAGACATCCTGGAGCAAAGGCCCGATGCCGTACTGAGTACCTTGAACGGCGATACCAATAAGGCATTTTTTGCCGGATTACTTGCCGCGGGTTTGGCTGACATACCGTTGATGTCGTTTAGCGTTAGCGAAGGTGAGATGCAGGCCTGGGGAGGCGATAAGTTCAAACGGCATTTTACGGTAAGCAGTTATTTTCAATCGATAGATCGTCCTGAAAACAAACAATTCGTTAACGCATTCGGAGCGCGTTTCGGCAAGGACCGTTTGATTGGCGATGCGATGGAGGCAGCTTATGTGAGTGTAAAACTTTGGGCTCAAGCGGTTCGTGATGCAGGGTCGGCCGAAGCGACGCGCGTAAATCGAACAATATTAAGACAAACTGTGAACGGCCCTTCGGCAATTACGTCGGTCGATTTATCGACCCGGCATACTTGGAAAATGGTGCGTATCGGGCAAGTGATGCCCGGAGGGCAATTTGAACAGGTTTTTGCCACCGAAAAGCCGCTGCGTCCTAAGCCTTGGCCGTACTATCGGACTCGGGAGCAGTGGTTGGATGTGTTGGAAAGCTTGCAACCTGGCGGTAAAGCCGGTGCAAGTCAGGGGTTACAGGCCGATGTCGCATTCGAGGATCAATCCTTGCCACACAAGGACAGCCAATGATTCTAGGCAAAATCATTCCTCGTTCTTTATTGGTTTTTTTGATGGTGTCGCCTTTGCCATTGGCAGGTTTGGCTTATTTGTTCGTCGGAACGTTCGAGCAAGAGTTGACCAGAACGGTCATGACACATTTGGCTTCGATTGCCGATAAAAAACATGATCAAATCGAGGCTTATCTAAACGAACGGTTGGCCGATGCTCAACTATTAGCCAATATGCCGTTAACGCATCAAACTTTGGACACGCTTTCGGCTTTATTCGACGAATCGATTGATTCAGTGCGTTACCAAGATGAACTACGGAAATATCGAAACGATTTTGTCAGATTTCAAGACAGTAGCGGTTATTATGATGTGTTGTTGATCGATAAACTCGGCAATGTCATTTTCTCGATATTGCATGAAGACGACCTCGGTAGCAATTTAAATTCCGGGTTTTTACGCGATACGCCATTGGCTGAAGCCCAGCGTAGCGCTTTGGCATTGCTCGATACTCAATTGACGCCGGCCGCACCGTACGGACCTTCCGCGGATAGGCCGGCTGTTTTTATCGTCACGCCGTTGCTGCGCGACGGCAGGCCGATTGGAACCTTGGCCTTTCAAGTGAATCTCGATCGATTGATTAAAGTTTCCGCAGACAACACCGGCTTGGGCGAGACCGGCGAGACTGTTTTGGCGCAGCGTGAAGGCAATCATGCATTGTATGTCGGTCCTTTAAGTCGAATCGGCGAAGCCGCTTTTCGCTATCGAGTACCATTGACGGAAACCGCCAGTCCGATGCGCTCCGCCTTATCGGGTGAAGTCGGTATGGGCATGAGTCAGGATTATGTGGGCGTCGATATCGTTTCGGTATGGCGCTATTTACCATCTTTGAGTTGGGGGATGGTCGTCAAAATGGATGTCGACGAAGCTCTTGCCGCGGTTCAGCGACTACGGCAACTGACTTGGGGAGCCTTGGCGCTATTGTTTGTTTTGTCGAGTATTACCGCGCTGTGGTTTGGCAGGGCTTTGATTTTGCCGATTCGTAGAGTGACTGAAGTTGCCGGGTTTATTGCCGGCGGCGATATCGATCGAAGAGTGCCGGTCGAAGGCTGGCAGGAACTGAAGGAGTTGGCGGGCAGTTTCAATCGTATGACCGACCGGTTGGCGGAAGATCAATTGCTGTTGGAACTCCGCGTCGAGCAGCGCACTACAGATTTGGAAAGCGCGAACCGGCGTTTACAGGATTTGTTAACGCTTCATGCCGCGATACTCGATAATGCCGCGCATGCGATTATGGCCACGACTCCAGAAGGCATCATTACCGTATTCAACCGTGCCGCCGAAGACATGCTGGGCTATCTGGCGGACGAAGTGATCGGCAAGCAAAGCCCCGACATATTTCATGATCCTGACGAGCTTCAAAAGCGGGCGCAAGAGTTTTCCGAACAGTTGGGTATGTCGGTAGCGCCCGGTTTCGATACGATTATTGCTAAATCGCGTAATAATAAACCCAATGAGCATGAATGGCTCTATCGGCGTAAGGATGGCTCGGCGATTCCGGTTTTGTTGTCCGTTAGCATGATGCGTAATGTCGACCGGATGATTAGCGGCTATCTCGGGATAGCGGTCGATATCGGTAAATTAAAAAAAGTCGAGCAAGCGCTGTTGGATAGCGAAATACGTTTTCGTACGATTTTTGAAAAAGCCAGTATCGGCATGGTCTTTGCCGATGCCGAGGGTAATTTGTTGCAGGTGAACGATAGTTTGGCTCGCTTTTTAGAATATTCGGCGGCCGAATTATCGAGTGTCAATTTCGCAACGCTAACCCACGCCGATGACTTGTCGATGGAAGTGGGTTTGGTTGAAGAAATCGTAGAGGGTCGAAGAGACGATTACCGGCTTGAAAAGCGATACGTCACAAAATCCGGACGAGTCGTTTGGGGGGATTTGACGGTAACAGTATTGCGAGACCTGCAAGGGCAAGCGGTCAATTTTATCGGCATGATTATCGATATCAGTGCGCGTAAGGAGTCCGAAGCCGAGTATCGCACCATTCTCGAAACGACTCAGGACGGTTTTGCGTTGTGCGACAGTCAGGGCCGTTTTATCGATGTCAATGACGCTTATTGCCGTTTAATCGGCTATGAACGGGATGAATTGCAGCAAATGACAATACCGAATATCGAAGCGATCGAAAGCCCCGAACAAACTCAACAGCATCTCGATAATATTTTTAAAAACGGGGCGGATCGATTTGAAACCCGGCATCGGCATAAAGATGGCCGATTATTGGATATCGAAGTTAGCGTCAATTATTTACCGGTCAGCGAAGGCCGATTGGTCGTCTTTTTGCGCGATATCGGTGCTCGAAAGGAAACCGAAGCTGCATTAATTGAAGCCAAGCAAAGCGCGGAGGCGGCCAATCGGGCCAAGTCGGCGTTTCTTGCCAATATGAGTCATGAAATTCGCACGCCGATGAATGCCATATTGGGCTTGACGCAACTGGTTCTGGAAACCGATCTCAATGCCCGGCAGAAGGATTTTCTGCAAAAAGTGCATGCTTCGTCGAAAGCCTTGCTGAGCATTCTTAACGATGTGCTCGATTATTCGAAAATCGAGGCCGGGCGACTGGAAATAGAGCGGGTGTCGTTTCGGGTGGAGTCGGTGCTGACATCGGTCGCCGATTTGTTCGCCGCGCGCATTGAGGAAAAAGGTTTGGAACTTTTTTTCGAAATCGACGCCCCTGCAAATCGTACTTTGATTGGCGATCCGTTACGTTTGACTCAGGTGCTCAATAATCTGGTCGGTAATGCCATTAAGTTTACGAACGAAGGCGAAGTTCATATCAAGGTCGAAGCGATTGAGCAGAGCGACGATTCGTTATTATTGCAATTCTCGGTTCGCGATACCGGCATCGGTTTGTCCCAGGAAAAAGCCGAGTTATTATTTCAGCCGTTTACGCAAGCCGATAGTTCGATTACAAGGCAGTTCGGCGGAACCGGTTTGGGTTTGGCTATTTGCAGCAAGATAGTCGCTTTAATGGAGGGCACGATAGGTGCCGCCGGCGTCGAAGGCGAGGGGGCTGTTTTTACGTTTACGGTTCGTGTCGGTATCGAATCGGAAGCACCGCAAAATCTCGATTTAAGCCGGATCCGAGCTCAGCGGGTACTTGTCGTTGACGATCAATCGACTTCCCGTTTGATACTCAAGTGCTTGTTGACCCAGTGGGGACTGTATTGCGAAACATCGGATTCGGGAGAAAATGCCTTGCGACAGATTTATCAGGCGGAACAAAAGCATTGTCCGTTTTCGACGGTTCTGCTCGATTGGCGCATGCCCGGTATGAGCGGAGCCGAAGTAGCCGAGCGTCTCGAAAACGATTGCCGTAAGGGCTTGTTGAAACATCCGCTGACAGTGATCATGATTACGGCTTATGATAAAGAGCAGCTTTTGGCTCAAACCGATAGGATACATTTTGATAAGATTTTGACCAAACCGGTAACGCCATCGGTATTATACGAAACGCTGGCCGGGCATTCCGTGATTCCCAAGCCTGAAGATAACGTCTTTAGTGCGATTCGTCTCGATGGCGTGAAAATTTTGGTGGTTGAGGATAATGCGCTCAACCAAGAAGTCGTTGTTGAAATTTTGCAAAATCGAGGCGCATCGGTCACGGTTGCCGAAAACGGCCGTGTTGCGTTAAACAAACTTGAGCAAGAAAACTTCGATTTGGTGCTGATGGATCTGCAGATGCCGGAAATGGACGGTTTCGAAGCCACGCGCCGAATCAAGGCGATACCGGATTATCATGCGTTACCGGTCGTCGTAATGAGTGCGGCGGTAATGCCGGAGGAACGTGCTCGATGCCGACTTGCCGGCGCAGACGATTTTGTTGCAAAGCCGGTCGACCCTAGCGACCTTGAACGTTTGTTGGTTAAATGGCTCAATCGCGTGAATGTCAAAGCGGCAACAGGCAGGCTAAATTTGGAACCCGGAGTTACTAATACCGTCGAATTCCCTGATTTGCCCGGCTTCGATATCGACCGGGCATTAAGGAGGGTCGATGGTAATGCCGTGTTATTACGCCGACTGCTGGCCGGATTTGCCGATGAGCACAGCAATTCGCCGGCACAATTCGACCGGCTAATGCAGGAGCAACGATACGACGAAGCGGCAGCCTTGTTGCACACTATTAAAGGTTTGGCCGGGCATTTGGGTGCGGATTCGTTGAGCCGAGCGGCTGCCGCATTGGAAAAGGAGATATATGCCGGATCTAATTCCGACCTATGCCGATTTTTCAGCGAACAACTCCAGCGGGCCGTTGACACGATTACCAATGCTTTGACGGCGTTTGAAACGGATGATGTCCAAACATCGGATGCCGATGAAAAAGCCATCGCGAATGTATTAAATGATTTGTTACCCTATGTCGAGGAGCGGGAGTTGATTCCTGAAACTTCTTTGGAGGCATTATCGGAGCTTCATGACTCAGGCCATGCCGGCGAAATGCTGAATCGCTTGCGAAAGCAACTCGACAGATTCGATTACAGCGGCGCAATGACCACGATTGAACGACTTTTGACCTTGTTAAAACAGGATAGTTAAATGGTGGACGAACCCGGGAAGAAACTGCTTATATTATTGGTTGACGACGTACCCGAAAATATTCATGTTTTGGCGGCGGCGTTGAAAGCCGATTACCGTATCAAAATCGCCGTAAACGGTCCTGCCGCGTTGGATTTGGCGCAACGGAGCGACAGACCCGAGCTGATTCTACTGGATGTGATGATGCCCGGCATGAATGGTATCGAGGTGATGCGGGAATTGCGTTCGCGACCGGCAACAAAAGATATTCCGGTGATATTCGTCAGTGCCGACAGTTCCGAGCAAAGTCAAGTTGCGGGCTTGGATCTTGGCGCCGACGACTATTTAACCAAGCCGGTCGTGGTTCCTGTATTGATGGCCCGGGTACGCAATATACTGCAACGCAAGTGCGCTGAGGCTCAATTGCGCCTGGCAGCCCATGTGTTCGACCACAGCGGCGAAGCCATCATGATTACCGATCGAAACAATCGTATTCTTCAGGTTAATCCCGCATTCATACGCTTAACCGGATACGCAGCGAGTGAGGTCCGCGGAAAAAGCCCCAGCATCCTGGCTTCAGGTAAAACGACTCCAGACGAATATCGCGCGATGTGGCACTCGATCAATGAGACGGGGTTTTGGCAAGGCGAGATTTGGGATCGGCATAAGGACGGCTGCGTCTATCCGAAACTCTTGACGATATCGGTCGTGCGCAGCGTATCAGGTTCGGTCGATTATTATATAGCCAGTTTTGCCGATATCAGTGCGCAAAAAGCCACCGAGGAAAAGATTCGCCATATCGCGCATCACGACCCTTTGACCGATTTACCGAACCGTTTATATCTGCAAATCAGTCTGAAGCAGACGATGCTGCTGGTTCGCCGTAAAGAAGAAGAGGCGGCCGTGATGTTCATCGATTTGGATCGGTTTAAGGTGATTAACGATTCGTTGGGACATCAGGTAGGCGACGGCCTGTTGATCGAAGTGGCGCATCGGCTTAAGGAAAGTGTGCGCGATAGCGATTTGGTCGTGCGTTTGGGCGGTGATGAGTTCGTGATTGTATTGACCGATAAAAATGCCGCGCATGCCTCAGCCCATGTTGCCGATAAAATATTAACCGCGTTGTCGAAACCTTATTTAGTTAATGGGATTAATTTACGGACGACGCCTAGCATTGGTATCAGTCTTTATCCGCACGATGGCGAGACCATCGAGTTGTTGATGAAAAATGCCGATACCGCGATGTATCATGCTAAAGCGGTCGGGCGTAACAATTACCAGTTTTTCCGGGCCGAGATGAAGCATCTCACCAATGATCGATTGTTGTTGGAGCATAGTCTTCATGAAGCCTTGGAAAAAGGGCAGTTTTATTTACACTACCAGCCACAAGTTAAATCCGAAAACGACCATGTGATCGGTTTGGAGGTATTGCTTCGTTGGGGGCACCCCGTTTTAGGCAATGTTCCGCCCGATCAATTCATTCCGGTCGCCGAGGAAATCGGTTTGATAGGCCGGCTAGGCGAGTGGGTGCTCAATACCGCTTGTTCGCAATTACGGGATTGGCGAAGTCAAGGTTTCAAGGATGTGCGTATTGCGGTGAATCTATCGGTACAGCAATTGCGGCAAGCGCATTTGGTCGAGCGGGTTGCGAGCGTTTTACGGGCAAACGAGCTGGCGGGGGGCGATTTGGAATTGGAAATCACCGAATCTGCGGCGATGCTGAATCCTGAAGTTGCGATCGAGATTTTCAATGCTTTGCGAAACATCGGCGTGGAACTCGCCATCGATGATTTTGGAACCGGCTATTCATCGTTGTCTTATTTGAAATTATTGCCGATTCAACGCTTGAAATTGGATCGTACCTTTGTCAAAGACATCGAAACCGATCCGAACGATGCGGCTATTTGTTCGGCAACGATTGCGCTGGCTCATGCGCTCGGTATCGAGGTGGTTGCCGAAGGCGTTGAAACCGAGGCGCAGCGAGATTATCTGCTGCATAGAGAAGCCGATATAATGCAAGGCTTTTTGTTTGCCAAGCCGATGCCGGCGGAAGCCGTTCCGGTTTTTTTGAATAGTCCTCGGGCGGTTTAGACGCAAAGATCGAGCAATTCCTAATTTAACGTTCATGAAAGCCCAGCAATCGCCCGACAGGACGCCGTGAACCCAGCACCTAAATTATCCAAGAGCTAACCATAGCCAATGGATTATGGAATTTAGGTGCTGGGTGAATACGTCCATGTAGGATCGACGGCGGCTATCAGATTGCCATGGATGGCATGAATGCAGATTTTGCAGGAGCAAAAATCTGCCCTGCCGCCGACGCCTGTCGGTCGAGCAAACGCACCCTCTTCGGAATCCAGGGCAAACGCATTAAAATAATCAACATATCAATATGTTATCCTGTTTCTTAGAACGCTTAGTCAATTCGGCTTAACTTATGGCATCCCCTCCCTGGGCCCCGTTAGGCCGCGCCGAGCACTGGCGATTTTGCGGAGAATAGCCCGTTAGGGGAGCGGCAGGGATGCCGCTCGTTTTCGGAGGGCTAGGGATAGCCCTTCCGAAAACCCTCGGCAAAATCGTCAGCGCGCAGGATGCAGCGGCCTCCGGGTGTCTTTTCTTTTGGATACTTTTCTTTGGACAAGCAAAGAAAAGTATCGCGGTTGTCGGTCCGCGAACCGACTACACATAAGCGTCGCGATAGCGACACAAAGCCTTATTTAGGTTTCAAATAAACTAAATCTTATAGTTAACCAAGAAAAAAGGAATATTTTAACTAATTGATTTTCTATAGTGTTTTAATGCGTTTGCCCTGGGCGGTTTGGTGACTCGCTTGACAGGACGCCGTGAATACGTGCATGTAGGCCCTAGCCAGCTCCATGCTGGCAAAGCCTTTGTCGAGCCCCCCGGTGCCTCCTTAGTCACCTGCCGAATTTTGAAGTACGAAAGGTATATTTCATGCTCGTTTCTAAGCACCTCTATTGCCTGCTAAATTAAGGTATAGATTCAAGCGCTATCCTCAGCAGATAGCTTCTTTGCTTGTAAGCGTTTGTTTAACCAAAAGCCTCCAATAATCGGTGCGGCCAATCCCATAGTCAGCGAAACGATCAAGGCAATCCAGGTCGTTTGGCTCCATGCTACCGGGTATACATCCGGTGTAACCGGTTCGCTGATGCCGGGAATGCTCGGCAGGTCGCCGTCCCCGTCGTCCACCTTCAATTGCGCCTTCATGCCTTTTTCCATGTGCTGCGGTATTTCGCAGTGCACCAAATAGGTTTTAGGCCGCGACGGAACGATCAGCGAGGCTTTTAATTCGCCTTGGCCGTACAGTTCTAAATGCACCATGCCGTCAGGGTATAAATAACCGGGTAGGCCGTGAATCATCATTTGATGACGGATTTGGTCGTCGTTGATGAAGGTGATGTTGATTCGGCTGCAAGGTTTAACGTTCCATTCTTGCCGGTCGAACGCAAACATCTTGCCGGGAAATTTTTGCGCATGTTTATGGCCGGCGCGGATCACGATATCGACATCCTCGGAAACTTCCTTACAGTCGCGCGGCAAATTGTCGGCATTGGCATTCATGATCATGCCGGTTTCATCCATCATCATATTGCCGTGTTTCATCATTGCCGCGCTGGGGTTGGCCGCCGCTAACAATAGCAAGCATAACGACGCGCCTGATAGATTCTGGATCCGGCAGGTGAAATTTTGTCGGGTCATTGTGAGAGTTTCCTGTTGAGCGCAACGACAATAAAAATAATAACGCCGAGCAATAAACCTACAGCGAGACCGAAGCCGGCGATGCGTAGATAATCCGGCGCGAGCATGCCGGCTTCGCCGAGTGC
>NZ_KB455575.1:4629880-4661451 GCF_000341735.1 Methylotuvimicrobium buryatense 5G
GTATTGCGGTGAATCTATCGGTACAGCAATTGCGGCAAGCGCATTTGGTCGAGCGGGTTGCGAGCGTTTTACGGGCAAACGAGCTGGCGGGGGGCGATTTGGAATTGGAAATCACCGAATCTGCGGCGATGCTGAATCCTGAAGTTGCGATCGAGATTTTCAATGCTTTGCGAAACATCGGCGTGGAACTCGCCATCGATGATTTTGGAACCGGCTATTCATCGTTGTCTTATTTGAAATTATTGCCGATTCAACGCTTGAAATTGGATCGTACCTTTGTCAAAGACATCGAAACCGATCCGAACGATGCGGCTATTTGTTCGGCAACGATTGCGCTGGCTCATGCGCTCGGTATCGAGGTGGTTGCCGAAGGCGTTGAAACCGAGGCGCAGCGAGATTATCTGCTGCATAGAGAAGCCGATATAATGCAAGGCTTTTTGTTTGCCAAGCCGATGCCGGCGGAAGCCGTTCCGGTTTTTTTGAATAGTCCTCGGGCGGTTTAGACGCAAAGATCGAGCAATTCCTAATTTAACGTTCATGAAAGCCCAGCAATCGCCCGACAGGACGCCGTGAACCCAGCACCTAAATTATCCAAGAGCTAACCATAGCCAATGGATTATGGAATTTAGGTGCTGGGTGAATACGTCCATGTAGGATCGACGGCGGCTATCAGATTGCCATGGATGGCATGAATGCAGATTTTGCAGGAGCAAAAATCTGCCCTGCCGCCGACGCCTGTCGGTCGAGCAAACGCACCCTCTTCGGAATCCAGGGCAAACGCATTAAAATAATCAACATATCAATATGTTATCCTGTTTCTTAGAACGCTTAGTCAATTCGGCTTAACTTATGGCATCCCCTCCCTGGGCCCCGTTAGGCCGCGCCGAGCACTGGCGATTTTGCGGAGAATAGCCCGTTAGGGGAGCGGCAGGGATGCCGCTCGTTTTCGGAGGGCTAGGGATAGCCCTTCCGAAAACCCTCGGCAAAATCGTCAGCGCGCAGGATGCAGCGGCCTCCGGGTGTCTTTTCTTTTGGATACTTTTCTTTGGACAAGCAAAGAAAAGTATCGCGGTTGTCGGTCCGCGAACCGACTACACATAAGCGTCGCGATAGCGACACAAAGCCTTATTTAGGTTTCAAACTAAATCTTATAGTTAACCAGGAAAAAAGGAATATTTTAACTATTTGATTTTCCATAGTGTTTTGATGCGTTTGCCCTGTTTCACCGCCTCTATAACTCACGAAGCTATTGATACTCCGAAACGGGTGGGCAGGTGCATACCAAATGCCTGTCGCCGTAAACATTATCGATGCGTCCGACCGGCGGCCAATATTTGTCGTCGTGTTGATGATTGTCGGGGAAAAAGGCTTGTTGTTTGGAATAAGGCAACTGCCAATCGTCTAATAGCAAGCGATGCGTATGCGGCGCGTTATGCAGCAGATTGTTTTCAGGATCGGCCGAGCCGCTTTCGATATCGGCGATTTCTTGCCGGATAGCAATCAGTGCGTCGCAAAAGCGGTCGATTTCGCGTTTCGATTCGCTTTCGGTCGGCTCGATCATCAGTGTGTCGGCGACCGGGAAGGCCACGGTCGGTGCGTGGAAGCCATAGTCGATCAAGCGCTTGGCGATATCCTCGACCGTGACGTTGCACGTTTTTTTGAAGGCTCGGCAATCGATGATGCATTCATGCGCGACGAAACCGTTCTTGCCGGTGTACAAAATCGGATAATGCGGCGCCAGGCGATGGGCGATGTAGTTCGCATTCAGAATGGCGGTCAGCGTCGCTTTTTTTAAACCGGTCGCGCCCATCATTGCGATATAGGCCCACGAGATCGACAAGATACTCGCCGACCCCCAAGGCGCGGCCGACACCGAACCGACTGTGCCGTGTTCGTTTTTATACGGGTTGACGCCCTTGACGACAGGATGATCCGGCAGATAAGGCGCTAGATGCGCGCCGACGCCGATCGGTCCGACACCCGGTCCGCCGCCGCCGTGCGGAATCGCGAAGGTCTTGTGTAGGTTCAAATGCGCGACATCGGCGCCGATTTTTCCCGGGCGGCAAATGCCTGCGAGTGCGTTGAAATTGGCGCCGTCCAGATAAACCTGACCGCCGGCGTCATGCACAATCGCGCAGATTTCGCGAAAGGCTTCCTCGAACACGCCGTGCGTCGACGGGTAGGTGATCATCAACGCGGCCAACGTGTCACGATACTGTTCGGTTTTTTTGCGCAGATCGTCGACGCTGACATTTCCGTCGTCGTCGCAGGCGAGCACGACCACGTCTAGCCCGGCCATCACCGCGCTGGCAGGATTCGTGCCGTGCGCGGAGGCCGGAATCAAACAAATGTTGCGCTGCTCTTGACCGTTGACTTGATGGTATTTGCGAATGACTAAAAGCCCCGTGTATTCGCCTTGCGAGCCGGCATTCGGCTGTAGCGAGATCGCATCGAAGCCGGTCAGATCGCAGAGCATCGCTTCCAGTTCGTCGAATAATTGCTGGTAACCGTGGGTTTGCGATAGCGGCGCGAATGGATGAAGGGCATTGATTTCGTGATAAGAAATCGTTTGCATTTCGGTAGCGGCATTCAGTTTCATCGTGCACGAGCCGAGCGGAATCATCGAGCGGTCCAGCGCGATATCGCGCCGGGCCAGGCGGCGCATGTAGCGCATCATTTCGGTTTCGCTGTGATAGTTGCTGAATACCGGATGTTGCAGGATCGCATCGCTACGGAGTAATGCGTTCGGTATGCAGTCGTCAAGTTGTGCGTCCAAGGCATTGATTTGCGGCAGGTCGGCCGGTTGCGCGGCAAAAACCCGCCATAGGCTGCGAATGGTTTGGCGCGAGGTCGTTTCATCGAGCGACAGGCCTATCGTGTTGCCGTCGATGAATCTAAGATTGATACCGGCTTCCTGGGCGTTGGTGACGATGCGTTTTGCACGGTTCGGTGTCTTGATCAGCAACGTGTCGAAATAGCAGCGGGTTTCGATGGTAAAGCCGAGCAGTATCAATCCTTCGGCGAGAATTCGGGTGTAACGGTGCACGCGGCCGGCAATCATGCGCAGGCCGGCGGGGCCGTGATAAACGGCATAGAACCCAGCCAGCACGGCTGGTAATACCTGGGCCGTGCAAATGTTGCTGGTTGCCTTGTCGCGGCGAATGTGTTGTTCGCGGGTTTGCAGCGCCATGCGCAGCGCGAATTGGCCGTGCCGGTCTTTCGATACGCCGATGATTCGCCCCGGCACCGAGCGTTTGAATTCGTCGCGCGTGGCAAAGAATGCGGCATGCGGTCCGCCGTAGCCCATTGGTACGCCGAAGCGTTGCGAATTACCGACCGCAATGTCGGCTCCGAAGTGACCGGGCGGTTTGAGCAGCACCAGACTGAGCAGGTCGCAAGCAACTGTGACCAAGGCCGATTGCTTGTGTGCGCTGTCGACGATAGGCGTCAGGTCTCGGATTTCTCCGGTTGACCCAGGGTATTGCACAAGTACGCCAAAGCAGGTTTGTTTATCCAGGTCGTTGAAGACATCGCCGACGACGAACTCAAAGCCCATCGATCCAGCGCGAGTTTTGAGGACTGCGAGCGTTTGCGGATGGCAGTCTCGGTCCGCGAAAAAAGTGTTCGATGAACTGCCGGACAGGCGCTTGGACATACTCATGGCTTCGGCCGCAGCGGTCGCCTCGTCGAGTAAGGAGGCGTTGGCCAATTCCATACCGGTCAAATCGATCACCATTTGCTGAAAATTCAGCAAAGCTTCGAGACGTCCTTGGCTGACTTCGGCTTGGTAAGGCGTGTAAGCGGTATACCAGCCCGGATTTTCGAGGACGTTGCGTTTGATTGCGGCCGGCATCGAAGTGTCGTAATAGCCCATGCCGATTAATGAGATGAAGACTTTATTGCGTTCTTTGATTTTGCGTAGATGTTCGATGACCGCTCTTTCGCTGATCGTTTCGGTCAAGCTTAACGGTTCGAGGTCGACGATATCCTTTGGTACCGCGGCCTTGATCAAGTCTTCGAGTTCATCCAGACCTAAGATTTCGAGCATTTCTTCGAGTTCATCGGGATTCGAACCGATATGGCGGTTGATGAAGCTGCCGCGCATTTCCAATTGACTCAAAGCTGGGGCGGATGAGGACATGACTAACTCCGGTGATAACGGTGGGGGACGAAAGGCAGGTCGCAGACGGTGAGTTTGATCAGATTATTACGGACCCGTGTAAACAGCGTTGCACCGATGACGGCCGCTTCAGTATCAATCAAGGCTAGCGCGATCGGTCTGCCCAAACTAGGTGAAAAACTGCCGCTAGTCACGCGGCCGACTAATTTATCTTCGTTGTCGAAGACAGGCGCGTTTTCTCGAACCGGCATTTTGGCTTCGACGAGCAAGCCGACGCGTTGTATTTCGGTGCCGTTTTGCATTTGATTCAGCAGCGTGCCGGCTCCCGGATAGCTCTGATGGGTATTTTTGATCAACCAGGAAAGCCCGGCTTCGATCGGTGTGGTTTTTTCATCGAGCTCATGACCGTAAAGACTGAGCCCGGCTTCTAGCCTCAGGGTGTCCCTGGCGCCTAAGCCGGCCGGCTCGACTTCAGGAAAATTCAACAGAATTCGAGCCATCTTTTCGGCGAATCGATTCGGCAACGAAATTTCGAAGCCGTCTTCGCCGGTATAGCCGCTACGACTGATCATGCAGGGTATGTCGTCTATTTCGGTACGGCAGGCTTGCATGAATTGCAAGCGGCAGGCTTCCGGCGCAACCTGTTGTAAGACGTGCGAGGAGGAGGGGCCTTGCAGGGCCAAGAGGGCATGCTCGGACAGTTCTTGTAATTGACAGTCGTTCGACAGTTGTTTGCGCAAATGTTTAAAATCTTTTTCCTTGCAGGCGGCATTGACGACGATCGTCAATTCCTGGCCGAGTCGAGTTACGACGATGTCGTCGATAATGCCGCCGTCCGAATTCGTCAGCACGGTATATTGCTGCCGGCCGGAACCGAGGCGGGAGATGATGGCCGGCGTCAGTTTTTCCAGGCCGATGGCGGCGCTAGAACCCTTAAGCGAACATTGACCCATGTGCGAGATATCGAATAGCGAAGCCTGATTCCGGCAATGCAAATGTTCGTGAATGATCCCTTTGCTATACTGCAAAGGCATTTGGTAATCAGCGAACGGAACCATTTTGGCACCTAATTCGATGTGTAGCTCGTAGAGTGCGGTTTTATGGATTGTGGTCACGGTCGGTAAAGAGACGGTAGAGTAGGAGGCCATAGTTTAACGCCGCCTTGCATGTATGACAAAATCCGGTTTTCAACGAGCGGTGTCGTTCGCGTCATGTCCTTTGCTCGAATTGAAATTCGGCATCCGAAGTGCCCGTCAATAAGGTTATCTGAGAAATCAATGGCCTTACTGTAGACTGCTCCTTAAAATAAATGGACATAAACCTAAATAAAACGCATTGCTGAGTTTAGTATACCCATCGCACTTCAAATTTCGGCATTGACGCATGGAGGCGCCGGGGTGTTCGGCAAAGGCTTTGACAGCAGGGATGCTGTCACAGAGCCTACATGGACGTTTCACGGCGTCCTTTGACGCCCCCCTGCGCCGAAATTTGACCAGCAAAGGGTATATAAAAGTTTATGGTAGCAGTATACCTATAAGAAAACTGTCGGAAATTATTGCAAGTAAATGCTATAAAGGTCTATTTTTATTAAAAGCTTTTAAGGTAATGAGATAGCGGGATGAATTGAGTGGCTGAAAAATATACACCCGAAAAATTAGTCAGCGGCGTGATCAATTTAGTCACGCTGCCTGAGATATGCCGAAAGATAAACTTGGTAATGGCCGATCCGGACCATAGTCGACACGACATCGAGCATTTGGTTTCTCAGGATCCTGCTTTGACGATGAGGATATTACGCATCGTTAATTCATCCTATTACGCGTTGCCACGAAAGATCGACAGAGTAGATCAAGCTATATCCATTATCGGCGAGGACGATTTAAGTAATCTGATACTGGCGACCTCTGCCACGACGGTTCTCAAGCGTTTAGGCAATCCATTGATCGATTTTCAGGAGTTTTGGCGGCATAGTGTCGAATGCGGTTTAATGGCTCGAGCTATTGCCAAACAGAGTCATCATGCTAATTGTGAAACGCTCTTCACCTCCGGTTTATTGCATGATGTCGGAAAAATCGTTTTGTATTACCAATTGCCCGAATTGGCTCGAGCGGTGTTAGATGAGTCGAAAATGACCGGTTGCCGTATCGAAGAGGCGGAGCAGCGTTTATTGTCGTTTGATCATGCCCAAGTCGGCGGCGCCTTGGCTAGAGCTTGGAAATTACCCGAAATTCTATGCCGAAGCGTCGCTTTTCATCATCAACCCAATCAAGCGGAAGCATTTGCGATTGAGGCAGGTATGGTGCATATCGCGAATGTTTTATCGAACCGCCATGGATCCTTGCCGGTTGATTCGAGTAAAACTGAAATCGAAGACTTGGGTTTCGACCCGCAGGCTCTCGAATTGACGGGCTTGAGCATAAATAAGTTGCTCGAGACTGTCGAGGCGGTACAGGAACAAAGCAAGGAAGTTCAAACAATGATGTGCTCAGGTACCTGATCGTAATGTCAAATACCGGAAAGTTAGCAGCAATTCCCTGTTTGAACTTGCTCTCGGAGTTTAGTGATTGGAACATGCCTGTCAAGGAACGCCGTGAGCCCGTCTGTGGGGGCTTGAAGGCGGCTAAACGCCAAGAATGGCGTGAATGCAGATTTTGCAGGAGCAAAAATCTGTCCCGCCGCAGACATCCTCGCCAAGCATGCTCTACGCCCTTTTTTACTCTCAAATTGGGGGTTGCTGGAAAGGTAGTGTTGTCATTGATCATCGACAAGTATTCCAAAAATAGGTAACAGGTTATGGATAAACAGGAACTCAATATACTATTGGTCGAGGATAATCATGTTTATGTCGAGCTTATCAAGAATACGTTGGAAAATGAGTCGGCTTACCATTTAACGATTGCTGAAAATTTGCAAGAAGCGCGCGAGAGCCTTCATGAAAAACATCCCGATCTGATTTTGATCGATTTTTTTCTGCCCGATGGATTAGCGACCGATTTGCTCTCCGGCAACGTCGGTTTTTTGGATTGTCCGGTCGTGATTTTGACCGGGCCGGGCGATGCTACGCCGGCGATACATTCGATGAATGCCGGTGCTTGGGATTACTTGGTTAAAACCGAAAGTACGTTAGCGGATATAACCCATGTGATCAGTCGAGTCATGCGCGATTGGTTGCACTATCTTGAGAAAAGACAAGCGACCGATATGCAGCAGCGTCTAATGTCGATATTGGAGGCGACGCCCGATATGGTGGCTATTTTCGATGCCGACGGTTTTGCGCAATACATGAATGTCGCGGGCAGAAAGCTATTGGGGTTTAGTCAAGACCAAAATTTGTCCGAGTTACGCTTGACCGACTTTTACCCGGTTGAATACGCGAAAATCATTCGTTCCGAAGCGATTCCCAACGCAATTCGCAAAGGGCAATGGTGCGGTGAAACCGAATTGTTGACGCGAAGTAAGGATACGATTCCGGTATCTCAGGTTTTGATCTCGCATTTTGCAGAATTTGGCGGTGTTGCCTTTTTTTCCACGATCATTCGCGATATCAGCGAATATAAAAGAGTTCAGGAAAAAATCGAGTTTTTGGCTTATCACGATTCATTGACCGGCTTAATCAATCGAACGCAATTGCATAATGAACTCGAGCGAGAAATTGCAAGGGCACTGCGGCATAATGAAACAGGCGCGGTTTTGTTTATCGATCTGGATCATTTTAAAAAAATCAACGATACCCTGGGCCATCTTGCCGGTGATTCGGTATTAATGCAGATTGCATTGGCATTAAAAGCCAATGTTCGCCGCGATGATGTCGTGGCTAGATTGGGTGGCGATGAGTTCATTATCATTTTGAGCGGTTTGCCTATCGACAAAGCAAAGGCGGCTGAAAAAGCGGGGGAAATCGCCGAAAAATCCCGCCAGGATATCGCTAAGATTATTCATGCCGAAAGCCACAGGATTCAAGTGACCGCGAGCATCGGTATTGCATTATTTCCGTTACTCGAAGGCGGTTCGCACGAATTGATTCAACATGCCGATACCGCTATGTATCATGCTAAAGCGCAAGGCCGCAACGGCATCGCTTTTTACAAGCAGGGAATGAGCGATGCGGTGAGTCGGCAATTAAAGCTGGAAGTGGCATTGCGCAAAGCGATCGAGGAGCGCCAGTTTCGGCTTTATTATCAAGCGCAAGTCAATATCGACAATGGACGGGTCAGCGGTGCTGAAGTGCTGATTCGTTGGAATCATCCCGAACTGGGAATTATCGCTCCCGATGAATTTATTTCGGTATTGGAAAGCAGCGCGTTGATTTCGATTGTCGGCCAATGGGTATTCGAAACTGCCTGTTACCAATTGGCTCAATGGGTCGCCGAAGGTATTTGGAAAGACGATTACCATCTTTGCATCAATATTAGTCCGCGCCAATTCAGGGATGCCGATTTTACCGCCGGTATAGAACGAGTCGTGAAAAAAACCGGGGTGCCGGCACATTGCCTGGAAATGGAAATTACCGAAAATATCGTGATTTACGATTTGGACAAGGCCATAGAAATTATGCGGGATCTACATGATTTAGGTATTCGTTTCTCGATCGACGATTTCGGTACCGGATATTCGTCGTTACGCTATATCAAACGTTTGCCGGTGAATGTTTTGAAAATCGACCGCACTTTCATTCAGGATATGTGTACCGAAAAAGATGATGCGTCGATTGTCGATACGATCATTGCGATGGCGCGGCATATGGGGTTGGATGTTGTGGCCGAAGGGGTTGAAACTAAGGATCAACTCGAATTGCTCAAATCGTTGGGGTGCCCGAATTATCAAGGATACTATTTTAGTCCGCCTGGCACGGCCGACGAATTCAAGCAGTTACTGCTGGCTGCATAGAGTCTATGTTCGCGTTAATAGTTTAAGGAATATGCACAAAATAACTTATACAAGCAGTAGGCTTTGTGGCGGTTTGGCAGGGCAACCACATTAAAACAATCAACATATCAATATGTTATCCTGTTGCTTAGAACGCTTAGTCAATTCGGTTTAACTTATGGTGCCCCTCCCTGGGCCCCGTTAGGCCGCGCCGAGCACTGGCGATTTTGCCGAGAATAGCCCGTTAGGGGAGCGGCAGGGATGCCGCTCGTTTTCGGAGGGCTAAGGATAGCCCTTCCGAAAACCCTCGGCAAAATCGTCAGCGCGCAGGATGCAGCGGCCTCCGGGTGTCTTTTCTTTTGGATACTTTTCTTTGGACAAGCAAAGAAAAGTATCGCGGTTGTCGGTCCGCGAACCGACTACACATAAGCGTCGCGATAGCGACACAAAGCCTTATTTAGGTTTCAAATAAACTAAATCTTATAGTTAACCAAGAAAAAAGGAATATTTTAACTAATTGATTTTCTATAGTGTTTTAATGCGTTTGCCCTGGGCGGTTTGGTGACTCGCTTGACAGGACGCCGTGAATACGTGCATGTAGGCCCTAGCCAGCTCCATGCTGGCAAAGCCTTTGTCGAGCCCCCCGGTGCCTCCTTAGTCACCTGCCGAATTTTGAAGTACGAAAGGTATATTTCATGCTCGTTTCTAAGCACCTCTATTGCCTGCTAAATTAAGGTATAGATTCAAGCGCTATCCTCAGCAGATAGCTTCTTTGCTTGTAAGCGTTTGTTTAACCAAAAGCCTCCAATAATCGGTGCGGCCAATCCCATAGTCAGCGAAACGATCAAGGCAATCCAGGTCGTTTGGCTCCATGCTACCGGGTATACATCCGGTGTAACCGGTTCGCTGATGCCGGGAATGCTCGGCAGGTCGCCGTCCCCGTCGTCCACCTTCAATTGCGCCTTCATGCCTTTTTCCATGTGCTGCGGTATTTCGCAGTGCACCAAATAGGTTTTAGGCCGCGACGGAACGATCAGCGAGGCTTTTAATTCGCCTTGGCCGTACAGTTCTAAATGCACCATGCCGTCAGGGTATAAATAACCGGGTAGGCCGTGAATCATCATTTGATGACGGATTTGGTCGTCGTTGATGAAGGTGATGTTGATTCGGCTGCAAGGTTTAACGTTCCATTCTTGCCGGTCGAACGCAAACATCTTGCCGGGAAATTTTTGCGCATGTTTATGGCCGGCGCGGATCACGATATCGACATCCTCGGAAACTTCCTTACAGTCGCGCGGCAAATTGTCGGCATTGGCATTCATGATCATGCCGGTTTCATCCATCATCATATTGCCGTGTTTCATCATTGCCGCGCTGGGGTTGGCCGCCGCTAACAATAGCAAGCATAACGACGCGCCTGATAGATTCTGGATCCGGCAGGTGAAATTTTGTCGGGTCATTGTGAGAGTTTCCTGTTGAGCGCAACGACAATAAAAATAATAACGCCGAGCAATAAACCTACAGCGAGACCGAAGCCGGCGATGCGTAGATAATCCGGCGCGAGCATGCCGGCTTCGCCGAGTGCGTCGGCATATTCCCCGCTGCCCCAGACCGGGAGTTTTTTCTCGTAATAATTTTTAGTGAAAACCTGGTCGAACATTTCGTCATGCATGTGCGGCATGCCTTGATCGTCGAGCAAATGCCGGTAAGCCAGAATGGACATATTACCGCCCGGTTCCATGCCGTCGGTGGTCGTGCCGGTCACAACATGGTCGTGAAACATCCACAAGCCGGGTCCGTAGCTGTGCAGGCCGTCGTTTTTGGTGTATAGATCGAGATCGAGTCGTTGTGCCGGAGCAATGTCGAATACGTCCCGGGTGATTTGCGCACCTTCCGGCGCGTTGACGCCGTCATAAGCCAGGATCGTCGCCTTGTGTCCGTGAAAATGAATCGCCGCGGCCGAGCGTTGCGCATTGACTAGATTGAGCTTGATATGTTCGTTCTCGTCGGCGACGATGATGCCGTCACGAAGCGTGTAAGGAAACGAGCGGCCGTTCAGCAAGAAATAATTTTCGAACGACTCGGTCATGTTGTATTCGCGGTTCATGCGTTGCGCGATCAGCCTCGGGTCATTCGCGTCCTGGACGATTTTCGCGAGCCGCTTGTCGATCGATTGATAGACCAGGTCGTATTCTCGGCTGAATTTTTCCTTGACCGCAACCGAAGGGTAACGCACATGACCTGCGCCGATATTGAAGGTTTGCAGCCAATTGTTGGGCCGGTTTTCCTCGACGATGATCATGCCGGTCAAGCCCATCATCATGTGTTGCGCGGTTTGCACATGGCAGTGATAAATCATCGTGCCGGCATGGCGGGTTTGGATTTCGTAAGTGTGGCTCTGGCCGGGCATCACAGGATGTTCTTCGACGCCGTCATTATCCTTGCCTTCGGAATTCAGCCAGGGATGATCGACGCCGTGCAGATGGATCGTATGCGGCAGATAATGCGTATTTTCTAAGGTGATGTAAACTTTATCGCCTTGCTCGACCCGAATCACCGGGGAAGGTGCTCGCAGAATCGGATTGGCCACGAGCGAATTGAAATGCTTGACGCCCATGCCGACCATTTTGGGTGAGTAAACCCAAATTCCCGGTTCGATGCCCGGTGCGATAGGGAAGGTGTTGATCAAGAATTCGCCGTCGGGGCTCGGACCGTTGAGTTCGGTCACTTCCAGTTTAATGCGGATCACGTCAGGGTCGCCGTCGCCGTCGAGATCGTCGGTTTTAATCAAGGCATCCTGCGCGAAATGAGTTTGCATCAAGGTATGCATCGAGACGTTATTGGTGCCTTTGACCGATACCGCGATATCGTAGGGATTGTCCGGTTCGCACAAGGGCGATGCGGCGATTTCTACACCATCGATTGTTTGCGCCTCGCGCCATTCGGTATGTTCGTTCGAACAGGGTTTTTCGATGCCGCTGGTTTCATCAAGGCGATACGGTACTGTCGCAGGCGGCTCGATACCCGCAGGCTCCTGCATGGCAGGCGGTGTCAGCCAGGCAAATGCCGGCTGAGCTCCGATCAGAAGACTTAATAAAACGAAAAGATGTCGATGCATAGTGGGCTTATGGTGCGCTGGTGTGGGTGAGTGCCTCGACTTCCTCGGGTTTTGCGTAGTCGACGCCGACACTGATAATAAAGCTCGATACCGCCTCGATATCCATTTTCGAATTGACGACTTTCGATTTATGGACGATCACGGTAAAGCCCGAAGTCGGATTCGGCGAAGTCGGGACATATAAGACATAGTTGTCGCCGATGCGGTTTGTGACATAGGCGGGCACCCACATGCCTTCCTTGGGATACTCGACATAAACGACCGCGCGAACCTGTGCGTCTTCTTTGGTCAGAAATAATTTAAAGAGTTTTTGCGTGACCCGGTAAACGGTACCGATAAAAGGAATGCGTAAAATCATTTTTTCCAGGTAATACAGTAAATGCGCTTTTTCCTGCTTGAGTAAGTAGCCGAAATAACCGAGTATCGCAAGCGCCGAAGCGAATAAGGTAAAGGTCACGAATGGGTTTTCATAACGGCCATGGATAAGCAATATGAAATTGATCAGTAGGCTTTGAACGTAAAATACAATTTGCAGAATAATGGCGATAGGAACGAAGCCGATGACGCCAATCAGTACGTAGTCCGCAAAGGTTCGTAAGTTTCTCATGATGATGGTCTCCTCGTTTTTTTTATAGTGGTCGTTAGGGGGTATCGTTTGTATATTTGAAGTGGGTATCCTGTAAGTTATACCCTAGAAATAGTCAACAATGACTTCCCGTAACTATGCGGATTGTGGGATACGGTTACTTGCTTAGGAATATGCACAAAATAACTTATACAAGTAGTAGGCTCTGTGGTGGTTTGGTGACTCGCTTGACAGGACGCCGTGAATACGTCCATGTAGGCTTGACGACGGCTATCCCTGCCGCCGACACCTGTCAATCGAGCCACCAAACCCCCTTCCAACAGTTGTCTAAGTTATTTCATGCTCGTTCCTTAACGGGAAGTCTTGAACTCCGCACCTAAATTATCCAAGACAGTTAATCATAACTAAAGGGCTATGGAATTTAGGTGCGGAGTGGATACGTCCGACTTGACGCTATTTTCGGCATCCTCTCTGCGGGATATTATACTGATATTGGATTGATTCTGGACAGCGTCGAGGGTTTTCGTTTTGATTGAAGCTTCAAGAAGCGCGAGGCATTTTGTCCCGGAGCTTTAAAAAACGCTGGTAGCGTGACATTGGAATATTTCCTTGTTCGGCCGCTGCTCTAACCGCACAGTCCTTGTCGTTGACATGCCGGCAATTCTTGAAACGGCAGTGGTCGATTAACGGTTGAAATTCGCGGTAACCGTAAGCCAATTGCGCTTCGGAGAGTCCGTCGAGTCCGAAAATGGCGACGCCGGGACTGTCGATCAAATTGCCTCCGGACGGAAGATGATAAAGCGTCGCAGCGGTCGTTGTGTGCCGGCCGTGTTTCGTGGTGGCGCTGATGGTATTGGTTTTCAGATCCTTGTCGGGAATCAGCGCATTGGTCAATGACGATTTGCCGACGCCGGATTGGCCGGTCAGAATGCCGGTTTGGTGTGCCAATGCGAGTTTAAGCTGATCCAATCCGTGTCGATGTGTGGCGCTAACGCGGAAAATCGAATACCCCAGATTTTCGTAGATAGCCAGTTCGTCGATTAAGGCGGACTGAGGATTCAGGTCGGTTTTGTTATAGACCAAGGCTGCATCGATATTGCGATTTTCGCAAATGGCCAAATATTGATCGATCAGTAAAAAATCGCAATAAGGTTCGGGAGCAAAGACCACGAAAACGGTATCGATATTCGCTGCGACCGGTCGGACTTTGTCGTTCCGAGAAGGACGCGTCAATAGCGAGCGCCGTGGCAGAATCTCTTCGATACTGCCTTGATCGGGCGCCGAGAGTTGCCATAAAACGTTGTCGCCGACCGTCACGGTTTCGAGTTTCCGTTTCGGTTGGCAAAGTATGGTTTTACCGCCGCTCTCGACGGCAATACCTTGACCTAAATGCGCAATGACGAGTCCTTCCTGAAGCGGATTCATCCGTTTGCCGCAAGCTTGGTTTCCAGATTCGCGATGCGAATGGCCGCGGGCGGATGGCTGTAATGGAAGGCCGAATATAATGGGTCAGGCGTCAACGTGCTGGCATTCTCTTCGTAGAGCTTGACCAGGCCGCTGATCATCTTATCGGCGCGAGCGTTCGCGGCGGCGAAATCGTCGGCTTCGAATTCGAATTTACGCTGAAAATAAGCGCTGATCGGTTGCATAAACGGCGTGAAAACCGGTGAAACCAACGTAAACAGTAGTAAAGCGGCTGCGTTCGACGCTTCTGAAACGCCCAACCCACTGAAAAACCAAGGCTTGTCGATCAACCACCCGAGAATGGCCAGGCTGATTAGACTCATGATCGAACTGGCGATCAACATTTTAATGACATGCTTACATTTAAAATGCCCCAGTTCGTGTGCCAACACCGCTTCAAGTTCTTCTTCCTCGAGAGAATTGACTAGTGTATCGAAGAACACAATGCGCTTGTTGTTGCCAAGACCTGTGAAATAAGCATTGCCGTGTCCGGAGCGTTTCGAACCGTCCATGATGAAGATGCCTTGGCTGTTGAAGCCGCAACGGGCCAGCAAGCCTTGTATGCGCTGCTTCAGCGATCCTTCTTCCATCGGTGTGAATTTATTGAATAACGGGGCGATCACGGTCGGAAACAACCAACTCATCAATAATGAAAAACTGATGAGAATGGCCCAGGCCCAAAGCCACCATAGCGAGCCGATGCTGTCCATGACCCAAAGGATCAAGGCCAAAATCGGTAAGCCGATCGCCAGCATCAAACCCAGCTGTAGCAATTGATCTTTGATGAATTGTTGCGGGGTACTTTTATTGAAACCGTATTTCTCTTCGATTACGAAGGTTTGATAAACATGTGTCGGAACTTCCACTAAAGTCATGAATAATATGATGGTTGCGACCGCGCCCAAACCGGTAAGTATTGGCGACAATTCGAATCCGGACCATAGATTGAACGCATATTCGATACCGCCGCCCAGCGTAATCAATAGTAGGAATACCAAGCCTATCAAGCTGTCAATCCTGCCGAGTTTGCCTTTATCTATCGTATAGTCGGCAGCTTTCTGATGGGCTTCGAGCGAGACTTTATCCTTGAAAGCATCGGGTACCGCGTCGCGGTGTTTCATAACATAATCCGATTGCCGCATGGACAGCCAAAACTGAATCGAATAGGAAACAATCAGCGCAAAAAGGAAGATAACGGTAAAAGTATTCATTATATAAAGCGTCAAGGTTGAGAAGTAGGCATACAGAGTAGCCAATGCTATAATTTCGCGCAACTTTAATCATACAGGGAATTAAAATGGAGCAAGTGTCATCTCGTCTGATTTGGATCGATCTCGAAATGACCGGTCTCGATCCGGATAACGATGCGATTATCGAGATTGCCACAATCGTTACCGATAAAGACCTTGAAATTCTAGCAAAAGGCCCGGTGTTGGCGATTTATCAAGATGAACAAGTACTGGCCAAAATGGACGAATGGAATCAAACGCATCATGGTCAATCAGGTCTACTCGAGCGGGTGCAAACATCGACCGTCGATGAAGCCGAAGCCGAATATCAAACTTTGGAGTTTTTAAAGCTATGGGTTCCCGAAGGCGTATCGCCTATGTGCGGTAACAGTATCGGCCAGGATCGGCGCTTTATGTATCGTTCGATGAAAAAACTCGAAGCTTATTTCCATTATCGTAATCTCGATGTTTCGACCCTGAAAGAACTTGCAGCCAGGTGGGCGCCTACGGTCAAGGACGGTTTCGTCAAGAAAGAAGCGCACCGTGCCTTAGACGACATTGTCGAATCGATCGAAGAACTCCGTTACTATCGGAAACATTTCATCAGATATTAAAGGTAAAAAAAATCCAAATGTTAGACCCTCGTTTATTTAGATCCGATCTCGATTTTGTTCAACAGCAACTGAAGCGCCGTGCGTTCGAATTCAATGCGGCTTATTATTCCGAATTGGAGGCCAAGCGTAAGGCGATACAAGTCAAAACGCAGGACCTGCAAAACGAACGTAACAGCCGGTCGAAGTCGATCGGCAAGGCCAAAGCCAATGGCGAAGATATTCAGCCTTTGCTCGATCAGGTCCAGCATTTAGGCGACCAGTTGAAAGCGGCGGAAACCGAACTCAGCGAAATCCAGTCCAAAATGACCGAATTGATGGAAGGGATTCCGAATATTTTGGACGATTCGGTGCCGGACGGTCGCGACGAGGAAAGTAACGTCGAAATTAGCCGATGGGGCGAGCCGACGCGATTCGATTTCGAAGCGAAGGATCATGTCGAATTGGGCGCGAAAGTCGGCGGCATGGACTTCGAACTGGGCGCGAAGATTGCCAGCGCCCGCTTCGTAGTGTTGCAAGGACCGCTGGCGCGCTTGCAGCGGGCGCTGATTCAATTCATGCTCGATACGCATGTCAGCGAACATGGTTATACCGAAGCTTATGTACCGTTTCTGGTCAATGCGCAGAGTTTGCGCGGTACCGGACAGTTACCGAAATTCGAGCAGGATTTATTCAAAGTCGGAAGCGAGCCGCCGTATTATTTGATCCCGACCGCTGAAGTGCCGGTTACCAATATCGTGCGCGACGAAATCGTCGACGCTAAGAATATGCCCTTGAGATTCGTTTGTCATACGCCGTGTTTTCGAAGTGAAGCGGGTGCTTACGGCAAAGACGTCAAAGGCATGATTCGACAGCACCAATTCGAGAAGGTCGAATTGGTGCAGATCGTTAAGCCTGAAGAATCCGAGGCTGCTCATGAAGAATTGACCGGGCATGCCGAAACGATTCTGAAAAAACTTAAATTGCCGTATCGTAAAGTTTTGTTGTGTGCCGGCGATACCGGTTTTTCATCGGCGAAAACCTATGACTTGGAAGTATGGTTGCCGGGGCAGGGTGTCTATCGGGAGATTTCGTCATGCAGCAATTTCAAAGATTTTCAGGCAAGGCGCTTGCAGGCACGTTGGCGCAATCCCGAAACCGGCAAACCGGAATTGGTTCATACGCTGAACGGTTCCGGGTTAGCTGCCGGCAGAACCTTGATAGCAGTGATCGAAAATTATCAGGATGAGCAAGGCAGGATTCATGTGCCGGAGGTGCTACGGCCTTATCTCGGCGGCATTGATGTCATTGAGTAAGCTGGTGAGCGGTAAGCAGTTAGTAGTGAATGGTGAATGGGCGGCTCTTGGAGTCCTTTGTGGGAGCGGCGTCTTCGTCGCGACTGGAGAAGCCTAAGACGTTTATCCCATACGCATCAAGCTAAGAATATCGCTAAAATTAACTCACTGAATTGCCAAGGTTTTATTTAGAGCGATTCGAGGGGTCCGGTATAAGCCGTGGGAGCGATCCCCAGATCGCGATTGTCGAAGCCCGGAAGCTTGGATAACCAACAAATGGTATCGAAGCCGAAAACGCCAAGGCTTCGATAAAAATCATCGGCTGCCAAGTATCAATAGCTTCGACGTCGCGACGTAGGTGTCGCTCCCACAGAAGATATTCAACCCGCCCCTTTTTCTTTGGATCGACTCAGTAAAAGCCATGAGAATGATCAAACTATTATTCATACTCAGTTTTTTACTGATAGCTGGCCATCTTCATGCCGAACCGATTCTTCGGATGTCTACGACTACCAGCACAGAACATTCGGGTTTGTTGGCGGTTTTGAACCCCGTATTCGAAAAACGGTACGGCGTCAAGGTGCATGTGATTGCGGTCGGAACCGGAAAAGCCCTGAAGTTGGGTGAAAACGGCGATGTCGATTTGATGCTAGTGCATGCGCCCGAAGCGGAAATAGCCTTTGTTAATGCCGGCTATGGTGTCGATCGTAGTCCTGTGATGTATAACGATTATGTTATCGTCGGTCCCGATGCCGATCCGGCTCGAGTCAGCGCTTCCGGATCGGTCAATGAAGCTTTTGAAAGAATAGCCCGGAGCCGGTCGGTATTTATTTCTCGTGGCGATGAGTCCGGCACGCATTTGAAGGAGAAGCAAATTTGGCGTGAGGTAGAAATCGAACCTCAAGGATCTTGGTATATATCGACCGGACAAGGCATGGGCGCCGTATTGCAAATGGCCGATCAAAAACGGGCCTACGCCTTGACCGACCGAGGCACATTCATTTCCTATCAAGATAAGGTCGAAATCGGCATCGTTTTCGATAATGATCCGACGTTATTCAATCCTTATCACCTCATTGCCGTCAACCCCAAACGCTATCCCACCGCTCAATACGAACTGGCTAGGCAATACATTGCATTCCTCACCGGCAAGCAAGGGCAATCATTGATAGCCGGCTTCAAACGGTCGGGGCAGCAATTGTTTTATCCGGATGCCGTTAATGTGCGGTGATGAATCAGATAAGCATTTTTGGCTTCCCACTTAAGGCGGGACAAAAGCACTAAGGATTAACCGTTCGCCTTGAGCTTGTCGAAGGGTGGATGGTTAATTCGCCCATGGGTTCGACGGGGCTCTCCTGAGCGCAGCCGAAGGGCTCACCACGAACGGATTAACCTTAAACGGTCCCGTGTTTAGTGAGTACCGCTTTTTTGAGTAGTCGATTGCATTTTATGCGATTACTCATAAAGAATCGTTAAATATGCTAATCTTTGTGGTTTTATTACTATGACGGTTCAAGCATGATTGTTGTTGGCATTGGCGCATCTGCGGGCGGATTGGAGGCTTTGCTTCCTTTCGTATCGCATTTATCGCCGGATACCGGGATGAGTTTTATTGTGGTGCAGCATAGCTCGGCCGATCAGCCTAGCTTGTTGGCCGAATTATTACGCAAAGAAACGACTCTGCCGGTTAACGAAGCTAAAAACGGCGCCCGATTACAGGCCAATACCATTTATGTCGCGCCTCACGATTTCGATATTGCAATCGACAACAACCATTTCAAATTAAGCCACCCCCCTTCTAATCAAGTTCCTAAGGCTTCAATCGATTATTTTTTCAAGAGTCTTGCTGAGTCATGCCAAGAGAAGGCAATAGCCCTTGTTTTTTCAGGAGCCGGTAGCGACGGCGCGAATGGCTTGAAAGCCGTCAAAGCGGCGGGCGGCATTACGATGGCTCAGCTCCCGGAGTCGGCTAAATTCAGCAGTATGCCGAAGGCCGCGATCGATTGCTCCGATGTCGATTTGGTTGTTGAGCCGGCGGAGGCTGCCGGAAAGTTAGCCGCGATAGCGCGTAATTTCGAAAAGAACCTAGGAAACAATCCTGTGCAAGGTACGCCGGATGCGGTCAACTTGTTGATCGACCGCATCTTGAGTACGACCGGAATGGATTTCGTGAATTACAAAAGCAGTACGATCAACCGGCAAATCCATCGTCGAATGGCTATTTTGCAAATCGAAGACTTCGATGAGTATGTCCGGTTTTGTTTGGAGAACACAGAAGAGCTGTCGCGTTTGGCTTACAGCTTCTTGGTTTGCGTAACGTCGTTTTTTCGAGACGAACAGTCATTCGAGGCATTGAGAGATGCACTCAAAACGATTGTCAACGCTAAGTCGCCGGGCGATGAAATCCGTATTTGGGTTCCCGGCTGCGCGACCGGCGAGGAGGCTTATTCGATTGCGATGTTGTTAATGGAAGAGCTCGGTGCCGCAATTTCCCGCTATCGGGTGCAAATTTACGGCACCGATATCAACGCCAATGCGATACGAATCGCCCGGAGAGGCGAGTATAACGAAATCGCCTTACAGGGTTTAAGCCGAGAATTTCGCGAAAAGTATTTTTTGCCGCTGGAGCAAGGTTTTAGTATCAATCGGAGTCTGCGGGATTTAGTTATTTTTTCGCGTCAGGATTTAATCAAGAATCCGCCATTTATTCGCCTGGATTTAATCAGCTGTCGCAATCTTTTGATTTATCTAAACCAGACGCTGCAGGAACAGGTGCTCAAGAATTTTCATTATTCATTGCTGAATAACGGAATTCTGTTTCTCGGGCAGGCCGAATCGCTATGGAAACTTAACGATGCTTTCACTCGGCTCGACCGTAATAATAAGTTATTCGTAAAAAACAGTACCCTCGTCATTCGTCCCGATTTAAATGCCAAAAAAATGATCGATTTCGCATTGACGGAAAATGACGGCGGCAGCAGCAGCAATCCGATTTTCCCGGCCCACAGGATAGTGGGTCAGGATAAGCTATTTGAAACATATGTGCCGCCCAGTATTCTTTCTACGCGAGAGGGGCGCGTTCTCGAGTTTTATAATCACTGCGACGATTTTATTAAAATTCGGCAAGGTAAGGCGGATTTTAATTTATTTTCGATCATCGATCCGGTGTTCAAAACCGAACTGAGAGCATTCTGTCATCAGGCGTTATCCAATAATAAACCTGTCAAGAGTCCGCCATTGACCTTGGTTTCCGAAGGCAAGAATTATCATTATCGGATTTCGGTTACGCCGGTTTACCATCAGCTGGCTAACGATAGCTTATTGCTGATTTCATTCGAGCCCGTTGCCGAACACTCCAATATTAGCACCCCTGATCGTGAGGCGGCGCTATGTATTACCGAATTGGAGCATGAGCTGCAAACGACTCGCGAGACTTTGCGAACCGTGACCGAAGCGTTGGATAACTCGGTCGGCGAATGGCAAATCATGCATGAAGAAGCGCAGGCAACCAACGAAGAACTTCAGTCGACCAATGAAGAGTTGGAAACGTCTAACGAGGAGTTGCAATCGATCAACGAGGAATTAACCTTGGTGAACGATGAATTGACCGTTAAAACGAAGGAGTTAGGGCAGTTAAACGACGATTTGAGAAATATACTGGAAAGCATCGAAATGGCCGTGATCGTGATCGATAGTCGGATGCGGATCTCGCGCTATAACGAAGTCGGTCAGCGTTTTCTTCAGCTTAGTTCGGTGGCAAACGGTAAGCTCACAATCGAATCGTTGGAAATAATATTCGGTTGTGAAAATCTAGTCGGCCCGGTGCAGCAAGCGATACAGACACAACAGAGCGTCTTGATAAAGAAAGAAAAACAGGGGCTGCATTATGATCTCACGCTTTATCCCTACCGGAGCTTAGCCGGTAATGAAGTGACAGGAGTCGTGTTGACCATCGAGGATGTTACTTCGCAATATTTAGCCGAACAGCAAATTCGTCTATCGGCCAGTGTGTTCGATGCCGCTAATGAAGCCATCGTGATTACCGACGAAAATAACCGGATTATTTCAGTCAATCCGGCATTCACTGAAATTACGGGCTACAGTAAGAACGAAGTGTTGGGAAAAGACCCGAAAATACTCAATTCCGGTAAGCAGACGAAGTCGTTTTACCGAAATCTTTGGCATACTCTTGAGGAATCGGGAAGTTGGCAGGGTGAGATCTGGAACAAACGTAAGAGTGGCGAGGTTTACCCGGAATGGCTGTCGATCAGCGCATTGAAAGAAGCGGAAGGAGGCGTTTCGAAATATGTCGGTATTTTTTCGGATATCGGCGACTCGTTGCGCGCTCAGCAATTGATTCATCAGCAGGCTAATTTCGATGCGCTCACCCAATTGCCTAATCGTAACTTGTTTTATGATCGATTACAGCAGGCTATTACTAAAGCGCAACGTGAACGAAAGCTATTCGGTCTTATGTTTATCGATCTTGACGGCTTTAAGGATATCAATGATGCGCTTGGGCATTCGCTTGGCGATCGCGTGTTGCAGGAAGTTGCTGCACGCATGGCGCATGTCTTCAGGGAGTCCGATACCTTTGCCAGGTTTGGCGGGGATGAATTTACGGTGCTGGTCCCCGACTTGGAGTCGGAAACCGATATGATCGCCCCGACCGAAAAAATACTCGAAGCTATTCAAATGCCGATTCAGGCGGACGACCATGAGCTCAATATTACGGCCAGTGTCGGCATCACGATTTATCCGAATGATGGCCGAGAGGCCGAAACATTGCTTAAAAATGCCGATAATGCGATGTATTCGGCCAAGGCGGAGGGGCGCAACGCCTATCGATTTTTTACCCAAGAAATGCATGAGAAGGCGCAGCGTCAGCATCGTATCGTCAACGATATTAAAAACGCGGTTAAATTCGAACGTTTTATCGTTTATTATCAACCGGTCGTCGATTTGCAAAGCCAGAATTTATGCGGCGCAGAGGCTTTAATCCGCTGGCAACATCCGGTGAGAGGGTTTATTTCGCCGGATGAGTTTATTCCGGTTGCCGAAAGTTTGAATCTTATCGGGCAGATTGGCGAGTTCGTGTTAGCCAAGGCTTGTCATTTTATTGCCGGTTTGAATAGCGAATTGGGAACTGACTTATCGATTGCAGTCAATTTTTCGTCGCTACAATTTGTAAACGGCAGTTGTGTCGATAAATGGCTGGATATGATCAACCAGAGCGGTGTCGGTGCGAGTAATTTCGTTGTTGAAATAACCGAAAGCTTGATGATGAGCCACAAGGAACATTATATTCGGCAATTGCAAAAACTGAGGTCTCAGGGCATTAAAATCGCATTGGATGATTTCGGTACCGGTTTTTCATCGCTCAGTTATTTGAAGAAACTGCCGGTCGATATTATCAAAATCGACCGGACTTTTATAAGGGACATACTGGTTGATTCGAGTGACGCGTCGCTGGTCGAGTCGATTCTCGATATCGCTAATAATTTCCGGCTCGAAGTCATCGCCGAAGGTGTCGAAGACGAAGGGCAGGCCGAATTTCTCAAGACCCGTCCATGTGCTTACGCGCAAGGTTATTATTACAGTAGGCCGTTGCCCGAGGACGAGTTCAAACAGTTCGCGATGGGCAAAAGAGTTTGTGACAAGATCAAGTAAGGATTTAATCCTCAGCCTATCGCGCGAATTATAATTATTCGAGCGACCATAAATAGTCGACTACATGATCGAGCTCTTCGTCGGTCAGTATTTTATTGCGTCCGTATGGCGGCATGCTGGTTTCCGGGTTGAAAACGCTCGCATCCCGGATTTGTTGCTTTAATTGTTGCGGGGTTTTGAAACGGGCGCTCAGGTCGCTTAGCTGCGGACCGATATTGCCGGGCGATTCGCCGTCTTCGATGGCATGGCAGGCAAGGCAATTGCCTTTGTCTCGGTCGAAAGCTAATTGTTTGCCTTGTTGTCGTATTGGGTCGGTATTTGCGGCGCAGGCCGTTATTAGTAAGGGCACAAGCACAGCATATTGTCCGAAACCAAGCAAAGGCTGCGATTTGTTCATGGGTTTGAGCGCTCGAATAATGATTTATACATTTTTGCCGATTGCTCAGTATCTCGGCCATACAGGCCTCCGACCACGGCCAGTAAATCGGCACCGGCATCGATCAGTAGATTGCCGTTTTCAGGTAGGATGCCGCCGATCGCGACGATAGGGATCGTCAATTTTTGCTTGGCAAGTTGCAGTGTTTCCAGTTTTGCCGGTGAGGCTAGCGGTTTGGTGTCGGAAGCAAAAAAGCGTCCGAATGCTGCGTAACTGGCGCCTAACTTTTCGGCTTCCAGGGCGCGCTCGATACTGTCGTAACAAGAAATGCCGACGATGGCATTGACTCCAAGGCGATGTCTGGCTATGACAATATCTTCATCATCCTTACCGAGATGAACGCCGTCCGCGCCGATCGTTGCAGCCAGCTCGATATCGTCATTGACGATCAAGGGTACATTGGCCGAATGACAAGTTTCGAGTAGCGCCTTGGCGAGTTTCAAGGTGTCGGAAGGATTTTTGTCTCGGTATTGCACCATCACCGCGCCTCCGCGTATCGCGGCGGCAACTTCTTCAATGATGGTTTCAACTGTTTTGTCATCGGTTTGAGTAATCGCGTAAAGCCCGCGTTTAGGCATGTTCATGCGTCGTTTTCCATCCAAAAAAGTCGATTCGGGTTGTGCTGGCCTTTTCCGGGCCGATAAGCATTCTCCAGAGCGTTCCACGTATAGTCTTGAGCTTCGTTGACCGCTGAAAATGGCGCGAGTCCATGGGCGATCATTGCGGCAATGGCGGATGCCAGTGTGCAGCCGGAACCATGATAACTGTGCGGCAGACGTTCCCAATGAAACGACTCGAGTAGCGCGCCGTCATGATACAGTCGGTTGCACACGGTATCGCTGTGTTCGTGCGTGCCGGTGACCAATACATATTGGCAACCTTTATCTAATAAACTCAACGCGGCGTCATTGAGATCTTGTCGGCCGCTCAGTTTGCGTGCTTCGATGCTATTGGGCGTCAGTACGGTTGTGCACGGCAATAACAGGTCGTTGATCGCGTCTATCAACTGCTCGCCGGCTAGTTCGGTGCCGCCGCCGGCCGCCAGAACCGGATCGAGAACGACCGGAATGTTGGGATGTTGCTCAAGAATCGTGTGAATGGCCTTGGCGGTTTCATGATGACCGATCAGGCCGATTTTGATGGCTTGTATCGATAAGTCAGCCAATAGGGTATTGGCTTGGTCTACGATGTCGCCGGGTTTTTGCGGAATGAGTTTTTTGACATTGCTGGTGTCTTGCTCGGTCAATGCCGTTATGACGCTGGCGGGATGGCAGCGGTGGCTGATCAAGGTTTCGATATCGGCTTGAATGCCGGCTCCGCCGCTGGGATCGTGGCCGGAAAAGCAAAGAACGGTAGGATGTGTAGTGGTCATGGAATAATTACTTGGCTGGCATGAAAAAATGGCGCGGAATATGCCTATCGTAGATCAAAACGGTTTAACGACGGCCAGTATCACGATGCCGACTAAAAATAGCACCGGCACTTCGTTCATCCAGCGGTAATAAACATGGGAGCGGCGGTTGCGGTCGTGTTTGAAGTCGAATAGCCAAATGCCGCAGAAAACATGATAGACCAGCAGTAACAACAGCAAGGCCAATTTGGCATGTAGCCAGCCACTTTGTCCGTAAAGCGCCCAAGCATAATCGGCCAGCATCCAGATGCCGAAGATAAACGTGACGATCATACCCGGCGTCATGATGCCGAAAAATAGTTTTCGTTCCATAATTTTAAAACGTTCGTTGCTGATGTCGTCGCTACTCATCGCGTGATAAACGAACAGACGCGGCAAATAGAATAAACCCGCGAACCAGGTAACCATGAAGATCAGATGTAAGGCTTTTAACCAGAGCATAAATTAACCTTTTAGTTGTGTGCGATGAGGAGAGCATTTAACCATGAAGAGCATGAAGTTTCTCGTTCTCAAGCTGGAGCTTGGGAACGAGGTAAGAATCAATGCGCTTTTTCATATCCGCAAGATCGAATTCACCGATTTTATGTAGCGCAATCATGCCGTCCGGCTTGATCAAAAAGGTTGTCGGGGTTAAGCGCACGTCGCCGAAGGCCTTGGCGTGGTCGGCTTGCAGATCCAGCGCGACTTTGTAAGGTAATTGCTTGGCGCGGGTCATTTCGACGACATGGTTCGGTGGGTCATAGTACATTGCTACCGCTATTATTTCCAAGCCGCGCTCATGATACTCCCGGTACAATTCGATCAAATGCGGAATTTCTTTGATGCAGCCAGGGCAGTCGGTAGCCCAGAAGGTGACGATGACCGGTTTGCCCTGCCAATCCTTCAGTTTGATTTTTTCTCCGGTAATACTCATGAACGTAATGTCGGGAGCCGTCATCGATGCCGGGTTGATCGTGATCCAGGCGACTGATGCTACTAAACCTGCGACGACCAAGCCGATGAACCATTCTTTGGTTTTCATGGGGTTTTTAATGTTTTGTTGGAATTTTGACAGTGCTTGCGATCGAAATCGATCTCGAACTGTCTTTTTTGCTTGATTACGATTAACCGATTATAGCAAAGCTGTTAAGCTATGCACTTTCTGAGCCCCATTTCAAGACTTTACATTCATGTACAAAATACTCATCTCCGACAAGCTGGCTGAAGCCGGCATTAACTATTTGAATGATCGAGACGATATTCATATTCATATCGAAACCGGACTTAACGAAGACGGTCTTTGCGAGATAATCGGCGATTTCGATGCCTTGTTGATTCGCAGCGATACTAAAGTGACCGAGAAAGTACTCAAAGCGGCTTCACGTTTGAAAGTTGTCGGTCGCGCCGGTATCGGCGTCGATAATGTCGATTTGGCCGCCGCAACCGAACAAGGCGTCATCGTTATGAATACGCCCGATGCCAATGCGACGACTACCGCCGAGTTGGCGATCGCGCATTTGTTGTCGCTGAGTCGTCATTTGCCGTTTGCCGACAGGTCGATTCGCGCAGGGAAATGGGAACGCTCTAAATTAATGGGGTCCGAAGTCGCGCATAAGACGTTGTCAATACTCGGTTTCGGTACGATTGGACGCATCGTTTCTCAGCGGGCTTTAGGATTGGGAATGCAGGTCATTGCATACGATCCGTTCGTAACTCCGGAAATCTTCGAAAGTTACGGGGTTAAACCGGTTGATCTCGACCAGTTGATCGAAAAAGCCGATTATTTGACCTTGCATTGTCCATTGATCGAAAAAACCAAAAACATCATCGGGCGCAATCAATTGGCTCGAATGAAAAAGGGTGCGATGTTGATTAACTGCGCCCGAGGCGGTTTGATCGACGAGGCCGCTCTTTACGATGCGCTCGTCAATAATGATATCGCCGGAGCGGCGTTGGATGTTTACGAACATGAACCACCGGTCAATTCGCCGTTGTTGACGTTGGACAATATTGTTTTTACGCCGCATCTGGGCGCATCGACCAGTGAAGCTCAAGTCGCGGTTAGTGTCGAAATCGCGAGGCAGGCCGTGACCTATTTAACGACCGGCGAGGCGGTCAATGCGCTCAATTTGCCGAGAATGTCTGCCGAGCAGTTGAAAAAAGCCAGCCAGTTTATGAGATTGGCTAATATCCTCGGCAAGGTCTTGGCCAATTTGGCGACGAAACCGATCGAACGGATCGAGGTCGCTTTATTCGGCAAAGCATCCGAAGTCGAGGCTCGTCCGGTATCGGTCGAGGCCTTGGTCGGTTTGTTGGCCGGTAAATTATCGACGCCGGTTAATCGGGTCAATGCCGAAAAAATCGCCAAACGGCAAGGTATCGCCTTAGTCGAGTCGAAAACCGAGGAAACACACGATTATTTGTCGTTGGTCAAAGTCACCGGATTTTGCGGAGATCAATCGATTTCCTTATCCGGAACACTACTCGGCGAATCGCATCCGCGCTTGGTTCAAATCGATCGCTTCGAAATAGAAGTCGTTCCCGAAGGTACTCTCATTGTGACTCGGCATGATGACAAGCCGGGCGTCATTTCGGCCATTAGTGCGGTGCTCGGCAATTCCAATATCAATATCACGCGCATGGAAGTCAGCGCGGCTGACGAAGAAGAGCGAGCCATGGCTGTGATCAGCATTTCCGAGCCTTTAACCGATGAAATACTGGGCCAGTTGTGCGATGTCCCGGCTGTTTGCCAAGCGACGCAGATTATTTTATGAGATTCGATCGAATTTGTTTCGATTTCGACAGCACCTTGAGTCGGATTGAAGGCATTGACGAGTTGGCCGATCGCTTAGGGCAAGGCGATGCTATTGCTAAATTGACCGATGCCGCGATGAATGGCGAAGTGCCGCTGGAGGCCGTGTACGGACAACGTTTGGATTTGATCAAGCCGGACCGAGCGGCAATCGACTGGCTGGCCGAGCGATATCTGAGCGAAATTGTCGACGGCGTTACCGAATTATTTGCCAGATTACGCGCCGATTGCTGCGAAGTCTATATCGTTAGCGGCGGCATTCGACAGTCTATTTTACCGATGGCGGCATTTTTGAATGTGCCGGAGAGTCATGTGCATGCGGTCGATGTTTTTTTTAACGAAGACGGGGCTTATATTGATTACGACCGCGATTCGGTTTTGGCGAGAGCCGGCGGTAAAGCCGAAATCTGTACCCGTTTAAAACAAAATGGCTTGTCGCTGGCAATGGTAGGCGACGGCAATACCGACTTGGAAGCGAAGCAGGCCGGAGCATGTTTTATCGGTTTTGGCGGTGTAGTCGACCGGCCTAAGGTTCGGGAGCACGCTGATTACTACGTTGACGATGCGTCATTGCTCGGTGTGCTTAGATTTATTTCTTAACTGATGGCGAAATGTTAAAATCCGCCGTTTTTTAAAAGTTTTAGAGAGACGCAATGGCTGGACACAGTAAATGGGCAAATATCAAGCATAGGAAGGCCGGGCAGGATGCCAAGCGCGGCAAAATTTTTACCAAAATGATTCGTGAAATTTCAGTTGCGGCAAAGGCGGGCGGCGGCGATCCGGCTTCGAATCCGACCTTGCGCACCGCGATCGATAAGGCGCTGGGCGCCAATATGAAGCGCGATACGATCGACAATACGATCAAAAAAGCAACCGGAGCGCTGGAAGCTGAAAATTACGAGGAAGTACGCTATGAAGGCTACGGACCTGCCGGTGTCGCGATCATGATCGATTGTTTGACCGATAATCGAAATCGCACGGTCGGCGAGGTGCGCCATGCCTTCAGTAAGGCGGGCGGTAATCTCGGTACCGACGGTTCGGTAGCTTATTTGTTCAACAAAGTCGGCATTATCAGTTTTCCGGATTCGGTCGATGAGGATGCAGTGATTGAAGCAGCGCTCGAAGCCGGAGCCGATGATGTCGTGACCAATGAAGATGGGTCTATCGACGTCATCACGGCGCCGGAGAGTTATATGGACGTCAAGGAAGCGTTGATTGCGAAAGATTTCAAGCCGGAAAATTCCGAGATAACGATGCAACCTTCGACCAGTGCCGAGTTGAACGCCGAGGAAGCCGAAAAGTTGATGCGGCTGATCGACCGGCTCGAAGATTTGGACGATGTGCAAAACGTCTATTCGAATGCCGATATCAGCGATGAAATCATGGAGCAAATGTCAGCTGTTTGACCGCTTTCCGTTCCTTAAGGAACGAGCATGAAATAACTTAACCAACTGTTGGAAGAGGGGGGTGGTGGCTCGATTGATAGGTGTCGGCGGCAGGGCAGATTTTTGCTCCTGCAAAATCTGCATTCATGGCATCCATGGCAATCAGATTCCGCCGCCAAGCCAACATGGATGTATTCACGGCGTCCTGTCAAGCGAGTCACCAAACCGCCCAAAGCCTACTACTTGTACAAGTTATTTTGTGTATATTCCTAAGGTTAAATCCCCTTTCGACTATTGAAGAAGTTATTTCATACCTGTTCCATAGCGTGTTGTATTTTCGAATGAAAATGCTTTTTTGCCGTTCACCCGCAACCGACATCATTACTCAGTGACCAAAATTTTAGGCATAGACCCGGGGTCTCGCATCACCGGTTACGGGATCATCGAGGATACGTCCCGTGGCGCGAAATATATTGCCAGCGGCAGTATCCGGGTCGGTTCGGATTATTTCCCGGACCGGTTGAAACTCATTTTCGAAGGATTGGTACAGGTGGTCGAGCTCTACCGGCCCGACCAAATGGCGATAGAACAGGTCTTCATGCATAAAAATGCAGATTCGGCACTTAAATTGGGCCAGGCCCGGGGGGCGGCTATTTGCGCGGTACAGGCGGCCGGTTTGCCGGTTTACGAATATGCGGCGAGGCAGGTCAAGCAGGCCTTGGTCGGTAAGGGTAATGCCGAAAAAGCGCAGGTTCAGCATATGGTTAAAATTCTGTTAAATTTACAAGGCGACATGCAAATCGATGCCGGCGACGCGCTTGGGATTTGCCTGTGTCATGCGCATTACCAGCAAACCGCGCAACGCCTTCGGCTCGGAGTGCCCGGATGATCGGTTATTTGCGGGGGAAGCTGGCGAGTAAGGCACCGCCGGTATTGGTGATCGATGTGAATGGCGTCGGCTATGAAATCGAAGCGCCGATGACGACGTTTTACAACTTGCCCAAACTTGGTGAAGAGGTCAAGTTGTTCACGCATCTAGTTGTAAGGGAAGACGCGCATATCCTATTCGGTTTTGCGTCCGAAGCCGATCGTTTGATGTTCAGAACCTTGATCAAAGTCAATGGTGTCGGGCCTAAATTAGCTTTGACGATCTTGTCGGGCCAAAGCGCCGAAGAGTTTCATCGTTGTATTCACAATAACGATACTCAGTCTTTAGTGCGCTTACCCGGTGTCGGCAAAAAGACCGCCGAGCGCTTAATCGTCGAAATGCGCGACCGCTTACCCGCATTGGACGGTTCGTCGGTTTCGACCCAAAGTGGCGAGACGATATTACCGGCGATTGCCGCCCAGCCGATTCAGGAGGCGATTAGCGCGTTATGCGCGTTGGGTTACAAACCGCAAGATGCGGGGCGAATGGTTCGCGCGATTCCTGCCGAAGGCAAAAGTTGTGAGGACATCATCAGATTAGCTCTGCAAGGGGCAGCGAAATGATTCAAAGCGACCGCTTGATCAGCGCCGAAGGTAGCAATGATGAAGAACGCCAGGATCGAGCGATTCGGCCTAAGCGTTTGCAGGATTATGTCGGCCAGCAAGAATTGCGGACGCAGATGGATATCTTTATCCGGGCCGCGCTCGGACGTAAGGAAGCATTGGATCATGTTCTGATTTTCGGGCCGCCGGGCCTTGGTAAAACCACCTTGGCCAATATCATCGCCGCCGAAATGAATGTGCATATTCGTCAGACTTCGGGGCCGGTGCTCGACAAAGCCGGAGATCTTGCTGCATTGTTGACCAACCTCGAGGCGCATGATGTCTTGTTCATTGACGAAATTCACCGTTTGAGTCCAATGGTCGAAGAAGTGCTGTATCCGGCGATGGAGGATTATCAAATCGATATTATGATCGGCGAGGGTCCCGCGGCCCGTTCGATCAAGCTTGATCTGCCGCCGTTCACGCTGGTCGGCGCGACGACGCGCGCAGGTCTTTTGACATCGCCGTTGCGCGACCGTTTCGGCATCGTGCAGCGGCTCGAATTTTATACGGTCGAGGAATTGGCGGCCATTGTGACGCGTTCGGCAAATTTACTGAAAATTGCAATCGAATCGGCAGGTGCTCATGAAATTGCACGCCGTTCGAGGGGAACTCCGCGTATTGCCAATCGATTATTGCGGCGCGTGCGCGATTTCGCCGAAGTCAAAGGCGACGGCAAGGTTTCCGAACAAATCGCCGGCGAAGCGCTGGCGATGCTCAAAGTCGATAATAACGGCTTTGATGCGTTGGATAGAAAATTGCTTAGAACGATGATCGACAATTTTGCCGGCGGCCCGGTAGGTCTAGACACATTGGCGGCCGCGATTAGCGAAGAGCGCGGCACGATCGAAGATGTGCTGGAGCCGTATTTGTTGCAACAAGGTTTTATTATGCGTACGCCCAGAGGACGGGTCGTAACGCAGAATGCTTATCTGCATTTCGGCTTGCAGCCCCCGGTACAAATGGGCGCAACCGACGAGTTGTTTACTTGAGAGGAAAGAGGAAAGAGGAAAGAGGAAAGAGGAAAGAGGAAAGGGGAAAGGGGAAAGGGGAAAGGGGAAAGGGGAAAGGGGAAGGGGG
>NZ_KB455575.1:4661551-4672743 GCF_000341735.1 Methylotuvimicrobium buryatense 5G
GGGGAAGGGGGAAGGGGGAAGGGGGAAGTTTGTGCTTGACAAATGATAGAAAAGTCACATCATTTCACTATTCACTATTCACTATTCACTATTCACTATTCACTATTCACTATTCACTATTCACTATTCACTATTCACTATTCACAACTCTCGTTCACGTTTTTACATCTCAAATAGTCTCTAAACAATCATCCCTATGCAAACATTTAATTGGCCCGTTCGGATTTATTACGAGGATACCGATGCCGGAGGCGTCGTTTTCTATGCGAATTATTTGAAGTTTTTCGAGCGGGCACGAACCGAAATGCTGCGCTCAATGGGGTTCGAGCAAGATCGCTTGATCGACGAGCAAGGAATTATTTTCGTTGTACGCTCGGTTCAGATCGATTATTTAATGCCCGCGCGCTTCAACGAGCAAATAAATGTCAGCGCCATAGTGACTTTAGCTAAAAAAGCCAGTCTAATATTCGAGCAAACCATTACCCGGGGAAGCGATGTGTTATGTACCGGAACGGTGCGTATCGCTTGCTTGGATTCCAAAAACATGAGGCCAAAAGCCATACCTGACATTTTATTAGAGCCATTACATAATGAATGCTGATTTATCCTTGTTTCATTTAATTAAAGAAGCCAGTTTTATTGTTCAACTGGTGATGTTGATCTTAGTTGTCGCGTCAGTTGTTTCTTGGACTTATATTTTTTCGAAAACTAGAGAACTTGCTAAAGCGGCCGATATTGCGGATGAATTTGAAGAGGAATTTTGGTCGGGTGTCGAGCTTAGCGATCTATATAAAAGATTGACCGATGCCGATTTCGAACCGGAAGGCATCGAGAAAATTTTTCTGGCGGGTTACCGAGAGTATTCAAGGATGCGGCAAAAAGCCGGTATCGATCCTGAGGTTCAAGTCGAAAATGCGCAGCGCGCGATGAAGATCGAGTTAAACCGGGAGCTGGAACGACTCGACGAACATTTGCCTTTTTTGGCGACGGTCGGATCGATTAGCCCGTATGTCGGTTTGTTCGGAACGGTTTGGGGGATCATGAATTCATTTCGTTCATTGGGTAATGTGCAACAAGCAACCTTGGCTCAAGTCGCTCCGGGCATCGCCGAGGCATTGATAGCCACAGCAATGGGGCTGTTTGCCGCTATTCCTGCTGTAATTGCCTACAACCGTTTTGCTAGTCGTTTGGATCGTTTGATCGGGCGGTATGAACTCTTTATCGATGAATTTGTCGTTTTATTGCAAAGGCAGGCGCACAGTCAATGAGCAGTAGACAATCAGGCCGCAGAAAGCCTAAAGCCGAGATCAATGTCGTTCCTTACATTGACGTAACTTTGGTGTTGTTGATTATTTTCATGGTGACTGCGCCGATGCTTCAGACCGGGGTCGAAGTTGACTTGCCTCAAGCAGACACCGAGACTGCCGAGCAGCAGAACGATCCGCCGGTAATCGTGTCTATCGATCGCGAAGGGCGTTTTTATGTGGATATGGCAGGACAGGAAAGTCAGGAGATGGGGGCTGATGAAATGACAGCCACGGTTGCCGATGTGCTTAGGGATAAACCGACAATACAAGTATTTATTCGAGGTGATAAGTTTGTTGATTATGGCAAGGTTATCAGTGCGATGGCGGCCTTAAAAAATGCGGGAGTACCTAAAGTAGGATTAATGACACAGCCATATCAGCATTAAATACGTATGATTAGTAAACGTAAATTAACCGGGCCTTTTATCCTGGCCCTGACTCTGCACGTTCTGCTTCTTAGCGTATTTATGCTCAGCTTCGATTCGAAATCTCCAGTGTTTGAGACAGGCCCCGCGCCCGAGATTATTGAAGCGATGGTGATCGATGAGTCGTTGATTCAGGCTGAGGCGGAGCGACTGAAGACACAGCAAAATAAGCTACTCGAGTCGCAACGCCAAATGGAAGAAGCTAAACGGCAAGAAGACGAAAAGCTTAAGCAGCAACAATTGGTCGAGCAGCAAAAAAAAATGGCTGCCGAACAACTAAAGGCCGAACAATTGGCTGCAGAGAAGCGTAAAGCGGAAGAAGTAGCCAAACAAAAGGCCGAAGCCGAACGTGTCGCGGCCGAGAAACGTAAAGCCGATGAAGCGGCCAAGCAAAAAGCAGCGGCCGATAAACTCAAGGCCGAACAATTGGCTGCAGAGAAGCGTAAGGCGGAAGAAGCAGCCAAACAAAAAGCCGAAGCCGAACGTGTAGCGGCCGAGAAACGCAAGGCCGAGGAAACGGCCAAGCAAAAAGCAGCCGCCGATAAACTCAAGGCTGAACAATTGGCCGCCGAGAAGCGTAAAGCCGAGGAAACGGCCAAGCAAAAAGCAGCGGCCGATAAACTCAAGGCCGAACAATTGGCTGCAGAGAAGCGCAAGGCGGAAGAAGCCGCCAAACAAAAAGCCGAAGCCGAACGTGTGGCTGCCGAGAAACGTAAAGCCGATGAAGCGGCCAAGCAAAAGGCAGCATCGGAAAAAGTAAAGGCCGAACAATTGGCCGCAGAGAAGCGCAAGGCGGAAGAAGCCGCCAAACAAAAGGCCGAAGCCGAGCGTATCGCGGCCGAGAAACGTAAAGCCGATGAAGCGGCCAAGCAAAAGGCAGCATCGGAAAAAGTAAAGGCTGAACAATTGGCCGCAGAGAAGCGCAAGGCGGAAGAAGCCGCCAAACAAAAGGCCGAAGCCGAACGTGTGGCGGCCGAGAAACGTAAAGCCGAGGAAGCGGCGAAACAAAAGGCGGCAGCGGAAAAACTAAAAGCCGAACAATTAGCTGCAGAGAAGCGCAAGGCTGAGGAAGCCGCCAAGCAAAAAGCCGAAGCCGATCGTTTAGCCGCTGAAAAGCGTAAGGCCGAAGAGGCAGCGAAAAGAGCCGCCGAAGAAAAACGAAAAGCTGAGGAAGCTGCGGCCGAAAAGCGCCGGCAAGAAGAATTGGCGAGGCAAAAAGCCGAAGCAGAAAAGCGAGAGGCCGAGCGGTTATCGGAATTGGCTAGACAACAAGCAGAAAAATTGCGACAAGAAGATGAGGCTAGAAAGCAGGCTGCAGCCGCAGCCGAAGAAGCTAGAAAACAAGCCGAAGCTAAGCGTCAGCAAGAATTAAGCGACGCTAAAAATAAAGCGATAGCGGAGATTAGAAATAAAGTTGAAAGAAGTTGGATTCGACCGGTTTCGTCGCAAGGACAATTAAAATGTACGATCCGAGTCAATTTACTTTCGGATGGCTCGGTAATGGATGCGTCGGTTGTGTCAAGTAGTGGCGATCCAGCATTCGATCGTTCGGCTGAAAATGCGGTTAAAAAGGCATCGCCATTAACATTTCCCAGAGAGCTCTATGCATCGTTTAAAAGCTTTACGTTCGTGTTTTGCCCGGGATGTTGAAAACTCTAATTTAAACGATTGAAAACAGCGATGGGGCAACCATCCAAATGATTACAGGTATTAAGAGGTAAACGTGTTTTATTTGATAAAAAATTTTACGCTTTTCAGTTTCATCGCGTTGTACGCATCGCTTAGCCAAGCTGAATTAACTATTCAAATCACTAAAGGTTCGGAAAAAGCGATGCCGATCGCGATAGTGCCGTTTGGCGGGCAAGCGGGGCAGACAGCCATTCCGGTCGATATCGCCGAGGTTGTTGATAACGATTTGAATCGTAGCGGTTATTTCAACACCTTGCCGCGCAAGGATATGTTGACGAAGCCGACAACACCGGAAGAAGTGCGTTTCCGTAATTGGCAGGTATTGGGTCAAGACTATTTGGTGATCGGTCAAGTCATACCGGAAGGTGGAAGGTATAATATCAATTTCCAATTGTTCGATGTTTATAAAAACGAACAAATGCTGGGTTATCGGATGACGGTTCCGAGCAACGAACTGCGAAAATCGGCGCATCACATTAGCGATCTGATTTTTGAAAAGCTGATCGGTAAGAAAGGCGACTTTAGCGGACGTATTGCCTATGTTACGGTCAACAAAGAGCCGAACGGAAGGAAAAAATATAATTTGGAAGTGGCTGATGCCGATGGCTATGGGCCTAGGACGGTAGCAGCTTCCTATGAGCCGGTTATGTCGCCGGCGTGGTCCCCCGATGGAAGGATGCTTGCTTACGTATCTTTTGAAAGCAAGGCGTCAGCGATTTATGTGCAGGTACTGGCAACCGGTAAACGGACCCGAGTGGCCTATTTTCCCGGCATCAACGGCGCGCCGGCCTGGTCGCCGGACGGTTCTAAGTTGGCGTTGACGCTATCGAAAGATGGCAGTCCCGATATATTTACACTGGATTTATCCTCGCGCTCGCTGACTAAATTGTCTACCGGCTATTCGATCGATACCGAGCCTGTATGGTCGCCTGACGGCAAGCATATCGTATTTACGTCCGACCGCGGAGGTAAGCCGCAACTGTATATGATGCCGGCTCGCGGAGGTCAGGTAAAACGATTGACTTTCGATGGCGCATATAATGCCGGTGCGTCGTTCTCAAGCGACGGTAGTAGTTTGGCAATGGTTCATGGCAACAAAGGCGATTATCGCATAGCGGTGATGGATATGGGGTCGAGAACAATTAACGTGTTAACTGGAGGGCCTTTGGACGATGCGCCGAGTTTTTCGCCGAACGGTACCAAAATACTCTATGCGACGAAACAGGGGGGTAGAACGGTTTTATCGGTCGTATCCATCGATGGTAGAATGCAACAAAAATTAGTACTTAACAGCGGTGAGGTGCGTGAACCGGCCTGGTCGCCTTAGCCCGGCAAATATCGCCAACGGACAATCCGTTGGAAATTAATAAATTATTGTAATATTAGTGGCTTATATTTTTGGAGAAGCACTTAAATGAAATTGAATCAATCAGTCTTAGCGTTAGCAATTATGGCTGCATTATTAACAGGCTGTAGTTCGGATGACGAAACGGCTACCGATTTCATGGACGGAACGCAAGGCGGTACCGCCGATGCGAGTCTATCCGGTTATGGCGATGGGTCGGGAATATCCGGCTCGGAAACTTATGGCAGTGGCAGTGGCAGTGGGTACGGTAGCGGCAGTGCCGAGTATCCTAATGCGTTTTTAGGATCCGAATTCAGCGATCCTTCAAATCCGTTGTCGAAAAGCACGATTTATTTCATGTTCGACAGTAGTCAGGTTCAGCAGGATTTTATTCCGGTGATCGCCGCACACGCACAATATTTGGTGTCGCATCCAACTCGACGCTTGACTTTGGAAGGGCATGCCGATGAGCGCGGTTCATCCGAATACAATATTGCATTGGGCGAGCAAAGAGCCAAGTCGGTCGCTAGAATGATGAAAGTTCAAGGTGTATCGGAAAGCCAATTACAAATCGTTAGTTACGGTGAAGAAAAGCCGGCCGTTGACGGACATGATGAATCGGCTTATCAGCTGAATCGCCGCGTCGAATTGCTTTACCAGGGTCAATAATGAAAGTACGCCTGCTGTTATTGTTATCAATTAGCGGTAGCGTATACGCGCAAAGAATGCCGTTACCGCCGGTGGTCGATAACGCCGCTTATCCTGCTGCCGTTGCCAATGCCCCCAAGCCTTCGGCCGCTAGTACGCTCTATGAAATACTAGGCCGCGTCGAACAATTGCAAGTCGAGGTTCAGCAACTGCGTGGGCAAGTGGAAGAGCAGGCGTATACGATTACCGAGTTGAAAAAGCGTCAAAATACGATTTATTCCGATTTGGATCAGCGCCTTCAAGTCATTGAGAGTGCGGGAGTTGGCGCTCAATCCATTCCGGAAACAGTGCCTGAGCCGGAAGTGGAGCCACAGCCAGCTCCTTCCGTCGCGCCAGTTATACAGCAACCGCAAGCCATTCAAACTAAGCCGGAACCGGTAAAACCGGCAAGTATTGAGTCCGAAAAACAGCGTTATCAGCAAGCTTATGAAACGTTGAAGAATGGTCATTACAGTAACGCCATTTCCGAGTTTAAACAATTTTTGACTGATTATCCGGCGGGAGAGTATTCCGATAATGCGCAATATTGGTTAGGCGAGGCTTATAAGGTGAACCGCGAAGTCAGTTTGTCGCGCGAAGCATTCAATAAACTCATTACGAATTATCCGAATAGCCCGAAGGTGAGAGACGGCTTGTTGAAGCTTGGCTATATCGAATTAGAGCAAAATAACCTTGCCAAAGCGCGTGAATATTTTACTCGTATTACCGCAAACTATCCCGGCACGACAGCCGCTCATTTAGCGGCCAAAAAACTACAGCAGCTAAATAACAATCAGTAACCGTGTCCTCGTTAAAAATCACTGAGATATTTTACTCGTTGCAAGGCGAGTCCAATACTGTCGGCTTGCCGACGGTTTTTATTCGTTTGACCGGATGTCCGTTGAGGTGTGTCTATTGCGATACCGCCTATGCCTTTAGCGGCGGCGAAAGGATGGCGATTGATGAAATCATCAATCGCGTCAGCCAATATCGCACGAAATACATTACTGTGACTGGCGGCGAGCCTTTGGCTCAGTCCGCTTGTCTCGAGTTAATGAGCCGCTTGGCCGATTTGGGTTATCAGGTTTCGATTGAAACCAGCGGAGCACTCGATGTGTCAGGTGTCGACGATCGCGTTGTTAAAGTCATGGACTTGAAAACGCCAAGTTCAGGCGAGCTTCACAGAAATCTATTCGATAACATCGCGTATCTGAAAGCCAACGATCAGGTGAAGTTTGTGATCGGCGATGACCATGATTACCAATGGTCGAAGTCTATCATCGATCAATATAATTTAGACCAGCGCTGTGATTTATTATTTTCGCCAACGATGGGGCAGCAGGACCCAACAGAATTAGCCGAAAAAATACTGAACGATAATTTACCGGTCAGATTCCAGATTCAGTTGCATAAACTGTTGTGGAATGACGCGCAAGGACGTTAAGAATCATGCAAAAAAAAGCGGTCGTTTTATTATCCGGCGGATTGGATTCGATTACTGTATTAGCGCTTGCCAAAAGGCAAGGCTACGCCTGTTATGCACTGAGTTTCGATTACGGTCAAAGGCATAATGCCGAACTGCAAGCGGCCAAACACATAGCCGCGGAATACGGCGTCGTCGATCATAAAATTATTCATATCGGGTTAAATGATATTGGCGGCTCTGCCTTGACCGATGAGCACATCGCCGTACCCAATTCGTTGCAGCCAGGTATACCGGTTACTTATGTGCCGGCCAGAAATACGATTTTTCTATCTTTTGCATTGGGATGGGCTGAAGTTCTGAATTCGAGAGATATTTTTATCGGCGTGAATGCGATAGATTATTCCGGTTATCCCGATTGTCGGCCAGAGTTTATCAAGGCTTTTCAATCGCTTGCCGAATTGGCTACCAAGGCAGGAGTTGAAGGAGGGCATTTTTCGATACATGTCCCATTGATCGAAATGAGTAAAGCGGATATCATACGCACCGGTTCGGAATTAGGCGTCGATTACAGTCAAACCGTATCGTGCTATTCTGCGGATAAATTCGGTAATGCTTGCGGCGTTTGCGATGCCTGCAGGCTTCGCAAAGCGGGTTTCGAGTTGGCAGGAATTGAAGATCCGACTCGCTACCAAAAAAAATAAAAAAAGAGTTGCACAAAGCCGAAATATCCTTATAATAGTCAATCTTTGTTGGGTCGTTAGCTCAGCCGGTAGAGCACCGCACTTTTAATGCGATGGTCGTGCGTTCGAATCGCACACGACCCACCAACAAATTCAAGCGCTTAGGTTTATAGCCAAGTGCTTTTTTTATGTCTGAAATTACCCACTGGGTAATTCATGATGCTAATCGCAGCATCGTTACCCCTTCTACCTTGGTCAATTTCTCGACCGCATCTAATAATTCACCCACTTCGGCGGGCGAGTAGTGGACCGTGATATCTCCGTCGATATGGTGCATCAGCGCCTTCCTTGTCTCCAGAGGTACTCCGGCTAAACGCAGACGCCTAGCAAAGGTATGTCTCAGATTATGCGGTCCCGATAATACGTTGTCACCGACTGGCAATCCTGCTCTTGTCCACGCTTTTCTCCATGCCGAATTGTTCATCCGGTCAACCGGTTTGCCACGATAACCAAATACGTGGGTATTGTGTTTACCGCGTAGGTTCTCGATGACCTTTTTCGCCACACTGTTCAGCACTATCAGGTAGGTGGTTTCGTTTTTTGTGAACTCACCCGGCACCAGAAAAACCGAAGATCCAATTTCCGGTACCTTAATTTCCCAAGCCCAGCGCAATTCAGCGACGACATTATCACGAGCACCGGTATGGATTGCAAACAACGCCATTTCAGCTAAATGATCGGGCAGTTCTTTAAGCAAACGCCTTTGCTCATCTATTGAAAGCGGGTAAGGCTTGGCCGCATCTTTCCAATCCGGCATCCTTAGCAGAGGCGCAACAGAAAGCCAGGCTTGATTATCAAGGTCGCGCCAAACCCTGGATGCCAGTGTCAAAATGCGTCTTACGACCGCAAGCTCTCTAACAACCGTTGCGCTTTTAATTCCTTGTTCCCGGCGATGTTCGATGAAGGGCTGTAGAGTCCCTTGATGAATTTGATCGAGCGGTAGCGGCCCAATCCACGGATCAAGATTCGCCAAACAATCGGCATCTCTCGATAAACTGGATTTGGTTTCCTCGTTCAAATACTTAGTCGCCGCCTCTCTGAAAGTCTTTAGCTTCGGTGCCGCCGCTTGAGTTTTTGCAGTCGCTATTGCTCCGTGGTATTCCGCTTCCGCTTCACTCCACGTGCTCGCTGTAAAGCGGTGCCGAACTCGTCCGAGGCCATTGATCCGTTTGTCAACCGCGCCTTTTCCTGTTTCCTTGTCCCAGTAGAGTCCTGGAAATTTTTTTCTTGCCATGATGGTTTCTCCTTAACCCTCACGTTGCGGGTTTTATAATCATCTAAAACTGCATCGAGGTCAATTAAATCAAATCCGACACCTTGATTTCCCATTTGAATTTCAGGCAAATAGGGTCTAATCTCTCTTTCGAACACGGTTCTCCCCATGCCGCAATAATACTGAGCTTCGGTAGGTCTTAAAATGCGAGGTGGGAATCCGTATGTCATCGTCATGCATGGTTGTGTAGCGTGGTATTATTTGGCCAGAACTGTAACAATTTTAGAAGGATCGCTAACATTTGGAGAACCAGTCATTGACAATTAAGAAAACCCCGATCCTGATGTCGCTTATAGGTACGAAAAATTGGTTTTAGATAAGGAAAAATTGGTTTTAGATTCGTTTGAGCAATTTTTTACCTTTGAATTTTATCTTCGATATTTGAGGCAAAATTGCAGCAAAGATTTACGTAGAATTCAAACCCTAAAAAAACTTATTAGAAAGAAATTTATTAAATTAGATACGGTTAATAAATTATCTCAAACTAATTTATATTTTCCTGACGATCCGGGATGCATATATCCTATAGATTTGGAATTACATGATTTAGTTGACTGGACACTAAATGCACTCCAGTTTTCATACATTAGCTTAGATAGTCTGTGCATTTATTTAGGTTATGGTAGCTTGCAGTTTTCAGAGCAAGATACTAATCTTTTGTTTACACCATTTAACGAGTTAAAAGAACATGTGAAACCAAGTCAAAAAGACCTGGCATATCGCTTTTCAGATTTAACAAGTCAGCAAAATATAAAGGCTGTATTTAATTGGTGGTGTAAGCATATCGATGGAAATTATAGAGATACAAATAAATTGATAGGAAAAATTGGAACTGCCAGAATAGAAAAGAAATTAGAAGAAGACGGCACTTATAAAACTATTCATTGTTTTTCACAGGTCCCTTTTTTGTCGCCGAATGTTATTTTTTTTAGAAATGAAAATTATTGTATCTATAACTCTGATTACAATGAAATTAAGATTGATGGGGAGGAAGTAACAAACTCTATTGTGTTGAGTGTTAGAGTTGATAAGGATTTTCAAAACTTAGATGAAGTATTGGATGAATTTGTTGACCATCTTCGTGGTAGGCAAGCAATGTGGTTTTTTGACAAGTTGCAATCAGGGGATTATCCTGGTTTTGAGCTCAACGATCCAGTTCCGACCATAGGCTCAAAATTAAAGTTATCTAGCCAATACTGCCCTATATTAGACCGTTATAATTCCATAACAAAGAATCTCGTTGGGTTGATGTGCTACGATGAAGTGAAGAAGAACAAAAATGGTATAAAGAAAACCTCCATTACTAATGTTGCGGAAAAGCTTTCACATGATATTGCAGAATTCATAGATTGCGATGCCTCTGTTATTGAAAAAGATTACTATTATGTTTCAAAAAAAATAAACAATATAAATGAAGTTATAAAACTTAAGCAACACAGTAAAAAAAGTCCTGATTAGCAGTAATCGTTTAGCCCCCCATCACTAAAAAAGTAGCATCTCCCGTTAAAACATGAAAAGCTATAGGACATGACGTTGAGCGACCGAGACCTTAGCCAAATGGACACGGACTATCTGGATGATTTGCCGGAGGGTGAGTTGCGTCCATTGAGTAAGCAACTGTTGGCGGATCTCAAAGAAGCCCGAGAACGACTCAAACAATCCCCGGATACGAGTTCGCGTCCGCCGTCATCCCGGGAGCCTTGGCAATCGAATCAATCCAGCGCCGAACCGTCGGAAGAAGCGCCGGCAACGGACGACTTGTCGGCACTGGATTCGTCTGAGTCTTCGTCAGATGACTTACCTAGCCAGGACTCGGCAACACCTCCGGCGGCGACCGGTGATAGCGNAAAGCCTAAAAAAGCCGGGCGCCAAGTCGGTANCCCAGGCTATAGCCGCAACCTGACCTTACCGGTGACACGGACAATTGAGCATCGCCCGGATTGCTGCGCCGCGTGTAGGCAATCGTTTGCCGACAACACCGACTACCGACCCTGGAACGCCCGGTTCGAACTGGAGCTTGAAATCGGCAACGCCGAATCGCCGAAATTACAAATCGAACATAGCCGACATGACTACTTCTCGGCGACCTGTCCCTGCGGTCATCAAACCCTTGCCGAGCCCGGGCGAGGCGCCGACGAAGACGGCTGGAGCGTAGCCCTGAGCGAATGGCATCTGTGCGGCCCCCGGCTGGTCAGTTTTCTGGTCTATCTCTCATTGTCCCTACGGGCATCGCGCCGCAGAATCCAAGCCTATTTGCGCGATTGGCTGGGAATCTTCACCAGCACCATTACTCAATGCAT
>NZ_KB455575.1:4672843-4784035 GCF_000341735.1 Methylotuvimicrobium buryatense 5G
TCAGCTTGCTGAAGCCAATTGTCCGAGCAGTGGCCAGTCGTAGCCACTTCTGCGGGACGGGTTATTTAACCCGTCCCCAACGTTTCGGTTTGCCCTAAACATTTCGGCTGACTTCGGCCAAAATCAAAACGTTTAGGACGGGGTTGAAAACCCCGTCCTGCTAGGGATATGCTGGTTTTTTTTGGGCTTTAGCTGAAGAAACTTGCTAATCAGGAAAAAAGTTAAAATAGAGAATATATCGATAACTATCATTGTAACTATTCAGACCTCCAGAACCACTGGAGGAAATTTTGGAATCTGCCGTTCGGTCGTAATTATTCACATCCTCCTATAGTTCCCACGCAGAGTGTGGGAACTATAATTGCTGGGGGACTGAATAGTTACATCATTGGTAAAACGTTAATAAAATAAATGTTTTCTATTTCATTATCCCGTTCTTAAAAAATTTCAATCACATATACTTATCATGAGTTTACTTATCTGCACTAGGCACCTTGTCTAAACAGCAAATAAGAAAGCTTGCTCTGCAATAATTCTTTAACGCTCGGCGCATCGTGTCGAGCGTTTGTCTTTTTCTGCCGGATTGTAGTCTTGGTTTTCTTGGTGCGCTGTTGAGTGCCGTTAACTTGGATTGCTCTCCGGCATTTTTGTTTAGGAGTATTCGTGATGAGTATGCAATGTCCTATCTGCCGATCCGAGCAGGTGATTACGTTAGACCGTGCCAAGCGCATTGGTGGATTAGTGGGTACTGTCGGTGGCGCCATGAGCGGGTGGGCGGCCTCAAGATCTGCAACAATAGTGGGCGCAGAGATTGGGAGTGCTGTCGGCTTGGTTGGTGGACCGGTCGGTTCGGCTATTGGTACCGCCGGTGGCGCATTAATGGGCGCTTTGATATGGGGGGCAACCGCCGGCCTGACCGGTGCAAAGCTAGGTCAAGTCATCGATCAGAAAGTGTTACACAACTACGTGTGTCAGGACTGCGGACTGCAGTTCGGCGATATTCACACCGATCAACCATTAGACTAAATTCGGAGGTATTACGATGGCACATTTAGTTGAACAAATGGCCTATGTCGGGGCGCAACCCTGGCACGGCTTAGGTAATCTGTTAGCGCCTAAACAACCCTTAGAGGTTTGGGCGAAACAAGCCGGCATGGATTGGCAAATCAAAGAAACGCCGGTGCAATTTATGACCGATATCCCCGAATATATGGGCGGGCTTCATCGATTTGAAGAGCAAAAAGTATTGTACCGCTCAGATAACAAAAAAGCTTTGTCGGTGGTGTCCAAGCGTTACCAAGTGGTGCAACCGCAGGAGGTATTGGAGTTTTACCGGGATCTAACCGAAGTCGCAGGTTATCAGCTGGAAACCGCAGGAGTCTTGAAAGGCGGCAAAAAGTTTTGGGCGTTGGCTAAAACCGGACAGGCGACGGCGTTGAAAGGCAGCGATCTGGTCTATGGCTATTTACTGCTCGCCACCTCCTGTGATGGGACGTTGGCCACGACCGCTACGCCGACCACGATCCGAGTCGTCTGCAACAACACGCTGAGTATTGCGGTCAACGGTGCCAGCCAAGCGATCAAAGTGCCGCACAGCACCAAGTTCGATGCCCAAGCGGTCAAGCAGCAATTGGGTATAGCGGTTTCGCAATGGGATACTTTTATGTATCAGATGCGTACTTTGTCAGAACGCAAAGTGAAATCACACGAAGCGACCAACTACTTCCTTCGGGTATTGTGCGACGTCCCCGCCGCCAATGGCGAACCAGTCGTTTTGAATAACGAGCGAGCGCTAAAAAAGGTGCAAAGCTTGTACGAAGGCCAAGGTCATGGCGCCGATTTGGAATCGGCGAAAGGCACGGCTTGGGGCTTGCTCAATGCCGTGACCGAGTATGTCGATCATGAAAAGCGGGCGCGCAGTACCGACCACCGGATGGATTCGGCCTGGTTCGGTCAAGGTGCCAACCTCAAGAAAAAAGCGCTGGATGCCGCTGTGCAATTGGCGGCTTAGCCAGGTTGTTTCCCTACTGGGTTTGCGTCACGCAATCCTCTGTCACTTAATACGGCATCATTAAGCCGACACCCTACTTGTCACCCACTCACAAAACGCCTGATCGGTTCTCCGGTCGGGCGTTTTTGTGTGTGGCTACGAGTCAGGGCAGTTCGGTTATATATGCTCCCGCGATATCAATACAATCTGATGACCCTTCAGAAGGAGGTCTTATGACACTCTCGCTTGTTAAACCTAAACCCACGCGTAAAGCACCATCGGCCTTACGTTTAATCAATACCCGGAATTTACCTCACGCTGATTGGTTGGATATCCGTAAACGCGGCATCGGTAGTTCCGATGCCGCTGCTGCGGTGGGTTTAAATCCTTATCAGTCATCTCTGGAATTGTGGCTCAACAAAACCGGTCGGGACGGTAATCTGCCCAAGATCGATCCCAACGACGAAACTAGCCCGACCTATTGGGGGCATTTACTGGAGCCGATTGTCGCAGCACATTACAGTCGTCGCACCGGGCATAAAGTCCGCCGAGTCAATGCGGTATTACAACATCCTCATCCCGAATTGAGCTGGATGTTGGCTAATATCGACCGGGAAGTGGTCGGTACGGATGATGTACAGATTCTGGAGTGTAAAACCGCCGGAGTCCAAGGTGCCAAATTATGGCGGGACGGTGTGCCGGAATACGTACAACTGCAGGTACAGCATCAATTGGCCGTGACCGGCAAACACACAGCGGACGTAGCGGTATTGATCGGTGGTCAACAATTAGAGATTCATCGTATCGAACGCGATGCCGTCTTGATCGGTCGGTTAATCGAGTTAGAAAAAGCATTCTGGCGTTACGTAGAAACCGACACGCCGCCGCCGGCGGACGGTTCGGACTCTGCGGAGCTGGCTTTGCGGTGTTTGTATCCGCACGATAGCGGCCGGAGCATAGATTTTCGCGAGGACGTCAGCTTATCCGCTACTTTTGCCGATTTGGTGCAGGTGCGGCAAAGCCTGGAAACTCTCGAAAAACAAGAAGCCCGCTTTAAGCAAGCCCTACAGCAAGCTATGGGTGCCGCCAGTTTGGCTCACTTTGAATCCGGCACGGTCAGTTGGAAGAAAGCAAAAGATAGTCAAGTGTTGGATCACAAACGGTTGCTACAAGATCAGCCTGCGCTATTACAACAGTATGCCACCACCAAAACCGGCAGCCGGCGTTTCATTGTTCGGACAGCGGATTAACGAGAGCGACAAACGGTCAAGTTGTGCCCCCGTTATGTATTTCCAATAACCAAATCAACATACAACACAAAAGCCTTGAGCGGGGATACCTCCCCACTCAAGGCGCTATGCATGCAATGTAGAGTCAAAAACCCACAGGAGATCATTATGTTAAAAGGTTTAGCGATAACCCCGCCCGTCCTTGGGCGAATTTCCATCGGTAAGATCGTCGAAAAGGACGGCAAGCGCTTACCGATGAAAGAAGATCAATTCACGATAACCAGTCAATTACAGTGCCGAGACGGTTGGATATTACATCCCTTCGACAACACTTTGCGTACCGAGCAAGGAGGCAAAATCCGCAGTATACCGATTCGGTTGCTGTTCAACGAGCCGGATTTAAACTTTCGGGCCGAATACAGTTTGTTCGATCGAAAAACCGGTCGTCCAATGTGCGTCGGTAACGGTGAAACCTGCCGGCGCAAAACGGATGCGGGTATTGCCAGTCTGCCGTGCCCGGCCCCGGAAGGTTGCGGCTTGGCTCAAGCGGGGGCTTGTAAGCCTTACGGTCGTCTGAATGTGCTGATTGGCGATGACGATCCCTTAGGCAGCTTCATCTTTCGTACTACCGGTTTCAACAGTATCCGTACCTTGACCGCACGCTTGCAATACTTCAAAGCCATTTCCGGCAATCGGCTGTCGTGCATGCCATTGGAATTGAAACTGCGTGGCAAAACCACCCGACAAAGCCATGGCTCGGCAATCTTTTATGTGGATATCACCTTACGCGGCGATCAAAGCATTGAAGAGGCCATTAACGACGCTAAGCGGATCGAAGAACAACGCCAATCGGCAGGATTCGATCAAACGGCGCTGGATCAGGTCGCGCGATTAGGGTTCGGTAATGGTGCGTTTGAAGACAATGAGGATGATGGCTCGGCGGTCGTGGAGGAATTTTTTCCGGAACAGCAGAAAGAAGCCAGCGATGCTCAGCCAACGCCACCGACCTCTCTAGCTACAAAACTGGACGCGAAAGCGCGGCAATTGTCGTGGCAAGCGCCGGCTGATGCTAAGCCGGCATGAGTGACGAAAGGGAAATGCAACGCGCTAAAACAAACCGCTTCTTAGTCGCATTGGCCTAGCCAGTATCAACCTTTTCGAGGCGATGGACCGTTGCTGTGACGGCGGACGACACTGGAGGGAAACGCTGTAGACGTTTCCGTTATTTTTTAACAATCCTTCCGGGGAAATCCTTTCCCGTAAGGGGAGGGCATTGCTCCGGTTTTCATTATCACGGGAGAAAGCCCATGTTATTCATTCGAGGAACCAATAATCGTTACCGAGTGGCAAATGAAGAAGATGTGATCTTCGAGGCCATCCAGATATACAACCGATGTTTCAGCAAAGGCGAGCCCTTGACCAGTCCGGAAAAAGCGAGGGACTGTATCAAATTGAAACTGGCGCCGTTCGAATACGAAGTTTTTGCGTGCGTGTTTTTGGATAATCAACACAAAGTCATCGCCTGCGATGAGTTATTCAGAGGCACGATCGACAGCGCCAGCGTGTATCCGCGCGAAGTCGTCAAAGCCGCACTGAAATATAACGCGGCGGCGCTGATCTTGGCGCACAATCACCCGTCCGGCATCGGCGAACCCAGTCAGGCGGATAAGGCAATAACCGACAAACTCAAAGCCGCGTTGGCTTTGGTCGATATTCGAGTCCTTGATCACTTCATTATCGGCGAAACCGTCTATTCCTTCGCAGAGAATGGTTTATTGTGATGGATCACGATCACTGACTTTGGCGTTTTATTTTCAACCCATCGGGGAAAATACTCTAATAAGTATTTTCCTCTTTTAATGTATATGATTCCGCCGCGAATCAACACGGGGGGCTTATTATAAACGTTGTCAAAATCCGGCTTCGGTGAAGGCCGGAAGATACTTTATGCAACCGATCTTGATGCAAGCAAACACATCTCATCAAGATCCTATTGTCAACCCGACCGGGGAAATGGATCCCCGGCGGGATCGTTGTTTCTCCGGTTTTGAATCAGAGAAACCGTATGAAAAACCATGATCAAACCAGCAATGTTCCTATTTTAGTTTGGGATACCTGCGATATCGCGTTACAGCAAGCCCAGTTCCTGGTCGAAAGCGGTGAAGCAAGCGATCAAGACGAAGGCTTTACCGAAGCTTGTGCGGACAGCGACCTATTCACATTCGAATGGGAGGCCTTGACCGATTGTCTGACGGAAACCATGACATCGACCAATCCCGATGGTCATTGGCATGCCGAGGTCGAAAACTTCGGCTGGCGAAGGCAAAATGGAGGTAAGTATTTCAAGGCAGAAAACGGCCGCGAATTATTGCACGAGCTCTTACCAAACACCGAATGCACGTTCAAAATTTTTTTGGAAGATGGCCGACTTCGCATCCAAAACTTTCACCACGACGCGCCGACCGGAAACGAATGGTACACGGTTCGGCCTGTTGCACCGTAAGCCGGCCGTTTAAAAGGCTCAACGATTGGGATGTCATCTTTCGGGTTACCTCGTTCTGTCATGTGCCGTTAATTAACAACGCAGCCGAGCGGTTATTGCGGCATTGGGTGTATGGCACTCGCACCGAGCAAGGCTCGCGGGTATTCGCCATTTTAATCAGCGTGATCGAAACCTGCCGTAAAAGACAACAATCCCCTTGGCTTTATTTGGCTGTAATCATTGATCATCAGCGGACCGGGCGGCCGATTCCAAAATTGCCTCCAGTGGCCTGGGGGTCTGAATAGTTACGTTACACCTGATTTAGGCCCGGCCAAACACTACCATTAGACCAAACGTAGATATCTTTTTCATACGCAATATCGTCTATAGGCATCCGTCCTTCCGCTACCATAGCTTGAAAACGTAAGACTAAATTTTCGCCATCAACGAACACCATCATTCTACCCAGGTTAGGAAGAGCAACTGGTTCGTGTTTCATAAAATTTCCTACTGGTATTGGGATGAATGTCATAAAAAAATATCGTTAGAGCTGCGCGGCGCAAACGAAGGGCAGCGTAGTTTACGTCCGAACTAGCGATTTGTTAGCCATGCATTGCGATTTCAGCAATCTTCTGTGCCTTTTCTATACTGATACCTAAAAGAAGTTCGAGGCACAGCTTTGTCAGCGCAATGTTCCGGCAACGCTGTGATTTTCAAAAGCGGCTTCAGTATTATCTGGATTTTTGAAGCAAACCAAATCATTGACGACAATGAGCCAGTTTTCAGTCAGTGGCCAATGAGTGTTCTGTGGCAGTAATATGGTCTAGTTACTCAATAATAATATCATTTTGCTCGCCCAATACCTGACAGTCATCAGGGGCCTGATAGCGTTTATGATTGCACGACTAAGGTAGGCTTTCCATAGCCTTGATGCAGCGTTGGCGAAATCGAGGGTATCGGCCTTCGAATCTTCGATTCCATCGAGGCTATTTACTTAGGTCAATGCTCTGAACTTCATCAATAGCTATTGATTCTTGATCAATACATTCAGAAAATTCATCCATATTTATTTTGTCCCGATCAATAGTGATTGATACCGCTCCGGTTACAATAACTTCAAACTCATCCTCCGCTTCAAAGTAGTGATCATTATGATCCGTTACCGAAGGCCCATCATCCATACAATAGTAATCAGCCTTATATATGTAATAAATAGCACTGACCATTGTTTTCAAACTAAATGGAAATCCAAACTGACCATTTCCATAATATGCCAACTCAGTAAAATCAAACTCTATCTCATCTGCACTATCGTACCCATAAATGGTTGCTTCATTATTATCATCTGGTATAGAAGGGTCACTAATCTTCCTGCCTACTATTGCTTCGCCCACATCACTGGATATTCTTGTGGAAATATCACTGCATTCATCTTCATAGGCTTGGAGAGCGAGTTTAATTTCTTCTATATTGCCAAGTAAATCAATGTCTTTAAGTTCATTTTGAATTATTTCTGATTCAATGAAATCCGATAAATCTTTATATACGGTAACAGATTTTCTTTCAGAGAAGGCGTCTCTTACTTTCTTGTCACCAGCAACTAAATGTATGTCACCATTTTCAAGACATAATTTGTTAATGGCTTGTACGACAAAGCTGTCTGGTATGTCGTCACGAATTTTGGGTGCCTTGAATGGAGGGAAACCATGAAAATATGCTTCAAGAGCAGTATGGGCCTGATCTAAGCATAAAGGATATCGGTTTGCATCTATGCTTTCAGCCCAGTCCGCAAGCTGTTTCTCGGCGTCTAATAGAATATTTTCCGATTCAGCTTCAAGTTGAGCTTTTAATAAATTTATTATCTCTAGCACTTCTGGCGACAACTGTTTTCTTGATAGACAAGATAGACCGGATTGCGCTTTTTCTAAGTCTTTTGAGTAGATTTCGCGTTGTTGAGTTTGGAACTCGCGCTCAACCACATATGGTATATGCAGTTTGAGCCACCCAGCGTTTGCTAATTTTTCAATAGCTTGGAAATTTAGATTATTCCTGCTCGGATTACTTCTGTATATATTGGTATCCAACACTACATGAATCAAAACAATATCTCCAAAGTGCTTAACCTTACCCTTGGCTGGGCCTCATTTGTAAACACCGACCAAACAGCACGCGCGCTAATTCTTATCACGCCAGTCTCTATTGTAAAGAAGATCGTTGTGACTCAGCTTCAAGACCGTAAATTTCTTGATTAACCCTTCTGTTTGAAGGCCAAATTTCTTTGCCTCATCAAAAGATAAGAAAATTTGCTTTGACTTTGTGGAGGCCATAATTCTGAGTATTTTTTGTATAGCGGCTATTTCAATGTTCTTGTAGACCACCGAGTCATGAATAACGAAAGGTAAGCGGGTTAAAGATAGCATAGCCCTATCAAAGCCAATCAATCCAGCATAGGACTTTCCTGTTCCTGTATCACCTGGGGAAGTGAAGCTATAAGAACTTGAGCTTTTAATTCTTAACTCTGAGCTGTTTCTAGTCGGGCCGTAAACAACCTTGTTAAATCCCTTTAGCTTCAAATTAAGTCTCCCTTCAATATCAAGAAATATTTGAGAAAAAATATCATCCAGTCGACTACCTGAAATTTTTATAGCTTCCTCAATCTGTGCCTTTTTCTCAAAAAATTTATTTTCTTCACTTGCCTTATCGGTGATCTCCTTCAATTCAAATACTCGCTTAAACAAGTCATCGGGCATTCCTTTTGATTTTAATGCTGTTTGGATTTGTTGCTCTAAGGACATAATCTCGTTCGTAAGAGTAGATTCTTTCAATTGAGCTGTTGCAAGTTCGTCCTTGAGTTCCTTCTTAACGATACGCCCAATATTCTGATGAAAGGCCTCTACTTGCTCTAGTCTATCTACGTTTACGGAGGGAAAGAACTCAGTTACAAGTTTAATGTTTTCTGCAACTCGTGGCGTTATACCGGAAAGTTCCCTTTGCAATCTTTTTACTTTGCTCTGAAGCTCGCTTCTAAACTTTATAAGCTCGTTCTTTCGCTGATTCAAACTTTGTAAGTTTTTATCAAACAGAGCCTCATAAGCATTAAGTGTTCCACTAAAACCCTGTTTGAGTTGCTCAATTTGTACAGCGTTTTCTGCAATAATATTTTTGTTGGCTTTGTACTTGGTTTTATTTATATTTGGGATAATATTCTCAGTCATTGAGCCAGATATTAACTTCTTACGCTCTCTATACTTATCAATTACCTTCTTCTCAGCTGCAATTTCCCCTCTACGCTCAAAGAGATCAATCAATCGGCTAATTGCAGTTCCAGAAGGCTCTTTAAGGGCGGATATGAATGGTTGGTCAGGTTCCAAACATCCTTTCTTCCATATTCGAGCGAAAGGGCTAACAATAGAGCGAAAAGAACTTTCAAGTTTTGCTAATCCATAAAGTTCTTTAAGTGTTCTGCAATAATCCTCAACAGATACTTCATCATGCCTGACATAGCTTTCGTTACAGACGTAAACCAAATCTGAGGGATCGGTCGAGCGCGAGAAGTAATACGATTTTCCTGAAAACTCGAAGGAAAAATTATAGTGGTGATGACCAAGTGCATTAATAGCTCCAGCTTCATCTTTAAGGAAGCTACTTCCTCCGTATATGAAGTCTATAACCATCAAAGCCGTAGACTTTCCAATTGAATTCTTTGCATCATCATCACCTAATATGATGTTGAGTCCTTGGTGAAAGGTAATGCTGGAATGATTAAAAAAAGGGCAGTGAATTTCTTTAAGCATACTCAACTAAGCCAGTCTTATTATTTATATTCAGTAAACCCAGAACATACAAAACATCAAGAGCATGAATAAATTCGGAAACATCGTAGAAAGAATCCTTGGTTCTAATATATACATCAAGAACTGTTTCGACTTCATTTTTATCTGCCAGAATGCACTTCATCTTGAAAATAGTAGATTCTTCAAGCCTTGTAAATTTACTCGGTACCAGCATCAAAAACCTCACAATTCTGGACAAAAAAAGAAGTCAATACCTTTGCGGCCAAAATGGGTTTGTTGGATTTTGAGCTGATCCATTGAGCAACATAATTGAATACAAAATCTTTGTTTTCTGGATTTTGCTTATTCATAGCAAGATAGTATGAGTTGATTTGATTCTGAAGAATTCTTACTGATGCTTGGTCTTGCTGTTCTAGGATACGGATATGATCCCGTATTCGCACATAGAAACTAATTGCATACATCTTGATTTCACTTTTTTGCAGTGGGCTCATACCTGTCCTTAGTTTTTTGTCGACTGTTGAAACATCGAAATTAGTTGAGCTAAGTGACGTTTCATCAAAATCAAACGAGGCAATTGCATCTAATATTTCGTAGACTTCCTCTTGAATTGTATGCTGCGATGCCGTTTGCTTTGCCCTCGCTTCACTCAAATATCCATCCTTAATTTTCCTAAGTTTTATAAGCTCATCAAGCTTGAAATCTTTGTCATATTTGGTATGGCATGTTGGACATAATGCAATAACGTTCTCAAGAGCATTTATATCAATAGGAGTCGGATACCCGATAAGAGCAGTAGCTTGAGACGGCGTAGGATTCAATGGATAGATGTGGGCAACTTCATAGCCCTTATTTGGTTTTGTTGAACCCTGTTTTTTAAAAAGAATTGGCAGTGTGCAGAGAGGACAGCATCCGCCAGTTTCCCCGTAAAGAATGCTATGCTCGTTGTCACTGTATCCATCTCTCTTTTTTGCTGCCATATTAAAGACCTTTGACTTTATTTAAACTCACTGCTGCCATATTTTAGGGCCGTAGGCTGGGTGGAGTGGCAGCGATACCCCGCTTTAATGATTTCTAGCTGGGTTTCGTTATCATTTAACCCAGCCTACTTCTACAAACGCAGGTTTAGCTTATTATCCCTTGGCGGTCATTCTAAAGCTCAAACGACTGTCTCTCTTGGGACGGTTTAAGACGCTCAAGCTTCATCAATCTTGCCAGCAAGTGAAGTGAAGTTTAAAAATAGATCAAACGTCGAAAAATTCTTCGTCCACTTTCCGGATGTGAATCGTATCTTCAATCCTGCAACCGACGTTATACCGGATCATCAGTTTTGCAAGTTGAAGGTTGTCGATTAGCACAATTCTTTTGCTCAGGAATTCCGCTGTTTCCTTGGCGGACAGTGAAAACGTCGAGGTCGTCACAAAAAGTCCCTTTGTAGCCTTATGCCGGTCCAGACTGCCGAAGAAATCTCGAATTGCACCTGCTCCAACCGAGTTGCCTTCGGCATAGCGCTTGGCTTGAATATAAACACGGTCGAGACCGAGTGCATCTTGGTCGATGACGCCATCTACACCATTATCACCGCTCTGGCCAAGCGCTTTTCCGGCTTCGGCCTCGGTGCCACCATAGCCCATACTTAACAACAGAGTAACGATCAGTCGTTCGAAGAAATCCGGCGGGGCTTTACGAATTCGGTCCAATAAGTCTTGAGCAAGTGAAGCTTCGATCTTGCGGTATGCTTCCCGCATAATCTCATCGGGGGTTTGTTTTTGGTCGTCAAAACTGACACTCTCGCCTGAATTACCGGTTTCCGTTGAATTGGTTTTTTCCCTGAATTGATTGAATTCCTCATATTGGGACAAGAATTGATTATCAATCTGTGGCGGGTTTGATTGTAATGCCTCGCGGCCGCGCGGCGTGATCTTGAAATGGCCGCGACGGGTAATTTCAACAAGTCCAGCTTTGTTCAAATAGGTCTTGGCCCAATGGACACGATTGCTGAAAAGCGTCTGTTTTCCTGACGGCAAAAGCTCAGTTCGTTCGTCTTGGGTTAGATCCAGTTTATTGGCCAATTCATCAACAGCCTGCCCGATCCGGATTTCGCCGTTGGCGGAAATTTTAAGAACTGGGAGCATAAGGGATTGGTAATCAGGGATAGCCATGTCAAACCGCCTGTATAGTCATAGGTCCTTCCGGTTGCTTTGTGGGGATTTGGTTTTATTAAAATTCATTTAACTGTTTTGAAGTCTAAAACGGTTACCAACCCTTGCTCAGCAAACTAACAATATCCCTACGTGATAAAACTTTCTCGCAACGCTCCCAAAGATTGGCATTGGGATCAACGGTCGCGCTGTACTTTAATTCAAACGCATTTTTGGCGTCATCCCGCTCATGGATGTATTGCTCCATACGCTTTTTTAATTCTTCCTCGCTGGCTATCCAATCATCTTCAATCGTATCGGGTAAGCTGCCAAAAATATCGTAAGTATCTTTCAGTCGCTCGGACAGCACTTTATAGACCTTTTCATCCTGGGTTTCGCTATAAACCAAATTCAGCATATCAACGCCTTTTCTGGCTTGTCCAAAGCGCTTGATTCGGCCAAGCCGTTGTTCTAGCTTCGACGGATTCCAAGGTAAATCGACATTGATTAACGTACCGAGTGCTTGCAGATTTAATCCCTCACAGGCTGCATCCGTTGCGACGACTAATCTAATTTCCCGGTTTCTCACGGCTGTCTTGATGGTTTCCCGTTCAACCGCGTTAAATTGGTTATTTAAGATTAATCCGCTTTTCCCTTGTCCAGCATAGACTGCCACAATTTCATTGTTTAACGATTTCGCCAATTCCCTGGCCATCCATTCAGCCGTGTCGTAATACTGACTAAAGATGATACATCCATGCTCAAGCCACGTTTTACCATCGGTTCTAAACTCGGTTAAAAACCATTTGACCGTTTGCAACTTGGAATCCACCGCTTCGGGCCTGGACAATTGGCTTTCGATTTCCCGTAAGCAGTCCACTTCATTGGGTGACATGTTGGATAGCAAGGTCTCAACGGTTTCAGCGTTATCCTCGTCTTCGTTGGCAACCGTATGTTGCAACATTCTTTGTGCCGTCTTCTTACCGGACTCAAAACTTGAACAAATACGTTGCAGCATCAACGATTTCATGAACCCACCTGCTTTGGTTCGCGCATTTAACAGCTTGCTGAACTTTTCCGCACTCTCGTAGGCGACTTGGAACGGATGATTGGTCGGGATGCCCAGCTCAATAAACCGGGATTGATATAAACTGCTTTTGCCGGGTAATGGATGAGCACTAACACTCACTTTTTCCATCAACCCCATATCTTCAAGCTGTTTTCGTTTTCTTAAAACGGTGTGCCTTAATACCGGATTGCAGGCATTGAAAAATGAAGCATCCAGACATTCCGACAACCACATGCTCTGTACAAAATAATCCAGGTTGTCAAAGTTATGTGAACAATGAAAATCATCATTCGCCATCCCTAAATTATCCCGGATGTTCTGAACGGTAGGGTTTTCACCTGACGGCGGCAAAGGGTTGCGCAATAACGCCCAAGCCTCTCTTTCATCAATTGGCCGACTTTTTCCAGTCACCAAAGCAGTCGCCATTTCGGTGTTGTGCCACAATGACAAGGAATCGCCTAAAACGAATTCAGCACCACTATTCAGAATTTTCAGTAATTCCCACAGTTCGTCCACATGGGTCTGTATCGGTGTTGCGGTGCCCAAGATCAGATGCCGGGTTCGATGCCCCATTTCGCGCATAAAACGCAGCAGATTATTCGGTTGGTTCGCGTTCTCGCCCAAACCACCTTTGACTCTAGCTTTATGCGCCTCATCCAAAATCACGCAGCCATAGCGGTTTTTCAACAGCAAACCGGCTTCCTTGACGAACTCACCATTGTCACACTGATGCATGATCAAACCCGTCGAGAGTATGCCGATTTTATTAGGGCATTTTTTGATTGATGAGGCTTCTCCGGGCGGAGACAACATTTGGCCTTCATTGCCAAGCCAAACCTTTTTTTGCGATGACCAAACGGCGCTTGGAATCCCCAACTTATCTTGCATTTCTATTTGCCATTGCATCGTCAGGGTTGACGGTGACAAAATCAGCACCGGTCCATCATCCATTAACGCACTAACTAATGCGCTGGCGGCCATGGAAAGCGTCTTGCCGACACCGACCTCATCGGCCAACAACAATCGGGCTTTGCCGTAGATTTCCCGATGTTGTAAAAACAAGGTGACAAAAGAACGCTGCCACGGCTGTAATTGTTCACCAGCCCGATAAATGGGCGCTTCCGCCAGTGCCGCTGCGGGTATATCAGCGGGTTTTAGCGCATCGATAGTTACTTCTTGCCGGTGCGCGACCCGATGAACTTCCGCGATGACCACTTCGGGAAGTGGAATGCCTTCTTGCCATAACGCCCAAAATTCTTCTTCTACCCAATCGGCGCTATCGCTATCTTCATCTTGCCAAACCAATTCATAATTTTTGGCAAACGCGCTTTTAGAATCATTGACCGAACCGATAAAGGCTTTGCGCGTACCATCCGGGTAATGAATCGATCCCGCTTTGCCATGCAGAAATAAGCGCTCTTTGGGCACGACCCGAATTTCGACATTGCCCTTTCTGAGCAACGCATCCAGGATTTGATAGCGATCTTTGTTTAACAAGGCTTCGGAGGCCACATCCACATCGTTCCAACGCTCCTTGATGGCAATGTCTCGATGGGTTGCCACCTTAAAATCGACCCAATTCAATTCGGAATTACAGATGATTTTGACTTCAGGTATCTCGGCAATTTCTTCGCCAATCAACTCAAAGATAGAACTACGAAAATATCCCGCAATGCGGAAATATTTGCTGGCGCCTGTCAGGGCTTTGGCTAGAAACTCGCTATCCAGCGCGTGGGTTCTTGATGAAAATCGGCTCAAAGTCATGTCAACGTCCTTGCTCTGTTATCAAGCAATCGTATGGGTTAATCAAATTACACCCTTTGATTACGAATCGCTTCCGCCAAAATACGTGCCGCGCTGGCTTCTTGGTCAGGTTTAAAAGTCTTGCCGGGTTTTAGCGTTCCGCGTTTTTCTGCCAGGTAATCGGCCATTTTGGCTAATAGTTTTTTGTTCGCTAAATAATTCGGACAGTTTTCCATCAAGTGTAACAACACATCCTCCACTTCAACGTCTTTTTGAATTTCAAACAAGGCATACAGCAAAGCCCGCATCGGCGTGTTAGCCATTTCCGCGTTACCCGACATCAAATGACCTTTCATTTCCGCGCCTAACTTTAACCGTGCCGAATTGGCTTTCGATGAATCGCTCATCAGTTGGTCGAAATGATGCACTTTGAAGGCCTTGGCAAAATTTTGGTAATTATCCAAAGTCTTCAAATTCTGATGCTCCATCTCCGCCATTTTCAGGTAAAACCGTTCCACTGCCGTCATTTTTTGCCATTCGCCTTTGTCAAAACCGACCGGTACCAAAAATTGCACGGCGGTTTGCACGGCAAAATCGATCAATTCATCGACAAAGGTTTTGATTCCTTTCCGGCGCGGCTGCTCGGATTCGACCACCATATCCTTGCCGTCGATCACCGAATACGCGGTCAGCACTTTGAGCGCTGCCGCATAGCCTGCCATTTGCAGATCGGCATCGGTATACAGTCCTTCGGGATGATGGGCGCGAACCGACTGATCCAGGCCAATCAAGGATTCGACTTGCTGTTTCACTGCGTCTTCAATTTCCCAGCCTAAATCATCCCGAAAGGTCTCCAAATGCTGATGACGCTTGCGCAGAATCAAGATAATCGTGCCTTTGACATTCGCGCCCTGGCGTAAAGCCGAGTCGGTTTCGGTGACCACATACCAGGCGGCAGTCACTTGTAGACCACTCGCCCAGATAATAGTGGTCATGTCCGACCAAATCGCGCCGCTTTGATGGGTGAACATCAATACCTGAAGACCATGATCCGGCATGTGCTGCGCCATGTTCCGATACGCGGCAATCATGCCTTGCCGAAAGCCTTCGTCTTCGCCTTTGATGGCTAACGAGCGGCGGCTGTCCCAGGTCCAATGAGCAAACTCAGCGGGCGGATTTTTACGCAGCCAGGCAATGAAGAACTCGGTGATTTCTTCGTATTTGACGGCATCGCCGTATGGCGGGTCCGTTATATAAATATCATTTTCTATATTAAGATGTTGTGCCGAATGACATTTTACAGACTTTTTTGAATAAGTAGGCAACGTCGAGGAATTGGCTTTCGTCAAAAGCAAGTTCGAGATAGAACCAGTTGACCTTACTGGATAGTTATACAAGGTATTTAGAGCTTGATTATCAAATGTTGCTGCTGAGCCACCACCACCACCAGCTTGTGGGCGCCATCGTGTAAGTTTAGACATGTGATTTAACGCTTGGAAAAAATTATATTTTCCCGTTGCATCAGATAGCTCATTAACTAATTTGTGAAAAAGCAACTGCCGCGCATTAAACAAATGATGCCAATGCGTCCAGCCTCTTGTTCGGATAGGCTCATCCGTTTTATCGCCCGCTTCAATCACACTATCCGGTATAAAACCCTGTTCTTGCCAATCGGCTAACTGTTTGGCGACATAATCGATGACGATGCGTTCCCGTTTCAGGTCATCTTCGGATACCGCCCGGAATTGATATTCAAATTGCTTGCTGTTCGGTTTCGGTCTCATCCATTGCACGCAATATAAGCGTTCCTGAAAAATATCATCAGGGCGCGGCATAAAATCGGATTTTTCCCAGGGTCTTAGCCGGTTTTTATTGTCTTTGCCTTCTTTGTAATCGCCGCGAATCGTATTGATACTGACGCGATAAACCGTTTCGCCGTCCGGGGAATGAATCACCGTGCCGTCTTGAATGGTTCCCAGTTTAGCGGCTTCCACTTCTTTGTCCGTTGCAACATAAACCACATCAATGTCATAACGCTTTTCCGCCGGAATGGGTTTCAGTTTGGCGATAACTTGATAACTTTGGCCGATAATAAAAGTCGGTAATAACGGCACTGTCCAGCCGCTTTCAGGACAAATCACTTCGATGCAATACAGAAAGACTTTTGCCCGCCAGCCTTGACCATCGGTTTCAATCCCTAATTTATCGATTTCCTGTTGCACTTTTTCCGCTAGTTCTTTTTGCGCTTTGTCGATGTTACGGCGTTGTTCAGGGCTTGCGCCGACGATATTAAAAGCCCCCCAGGTCAGCATACAGGCGATGGGATTTAGATCAGAGGCATAGACATCGCACCCCAAACGCGCCGCTTCAAACGGAATTTGGCCACTGCCGCAGAATACATCCGCCACTTTAGGCCGATGCCCAAAGCGTGCGATGCCGATTTGTTCAATAAATTCGGGAAAGGAAAAGGCATTCGTTCCGTAAAACGCATTGATTCGAGGCCAGATGTGCCGATGCACTTCATCGATCAATTCTTCAGGGCGTTTGGCAATAGAGACATTGCTACGGTAGGCGTTATAGGGCAAGGCTTGCGCTTCCCAGTGCAGTTTTTGCTGTTCCGAAATAGTCGTGCGCCAGCTTAACTTAGGCGCCACCGTTTGCTTTTTATTGTTCCGCATCACTTCACACGGAAAGTCGTTGACATCAAACGGGGTTATATCGGGCACATCGGCGTGTTCCGGCGTGACTTCAAACCAGTCGGCAACGATTAAACCCGAAACGCACTGGGCAATCGCATTGGGTTTAATGCGGCCTTGGCGTATCGCCAAAGATTGACTATCCATGCCCATCAGCAATTCAAACATTTCCAAGTCTTGCAGACTATCCTCGGTGGTCGGCAATAACGCGCCTAAGATACAGGCTTTGTTGAGAATCAGCGGCTTGCGGCCTTTCCAAAATGCACCCAGCGAAACGAGATGTTGACCATGACTTGCCATCCGTTCTTTATAACTTTCAACCGATAATTTTTGTACCGGGAACAGGTGTTCGATCAGCGCGGGGCGGTCTTGCCATTCCAAAGGTTTAAGCATTTGTATCCATCCAGTGTGTTTCGTTTGCCAATTCCAAAACAGTCGAAATCAATTGTTTGCTTAAATAAATATCCGATTGATCGAGCTGACGTAATAGCGGCGCGATTTGGTCGATTAAACCTCGTTGCTTGGCGACGAGTAACACGCCTAAAGAGCCGATTGTTTCAATTTGATTCAGTGTTGCGATGTTGCGTCCACGTCGGTCATCAATCAATAATTTGTCTGCGCTGATTTGTTTATACAAAATCATGGCTTCCGTTTCACCCGCGTCAGCAAAGCCATCTAAAAAGACGTAATTTTGCATATCCACTTTGCGAATTTTGTCTTTTAAATACGTTGTGAGTTGGCTTGCTTGCTTTTTATTGGGTTGAGTGGCTTCGTTATAAACGCCTTCCGGCACAACAACCTGGCCAAAAATTTGATCTAAAAGCGCTAAACGGTCACAGATTGATAGGGCAATTAGAGCGGAACAATCGGCAACTAAAATCATAATGCATTCATACCCGCTAATTCGCCGAGTAACTCTTCTTTTGACACGTTGATAACAGGCACTTCATTTTTTTTGCATTCAGCCAGGAAATCGTAAATATCCAGTGCGGCTAATTCTGCGGCCTTGGATAGTGTCACTTTTGCATTCTTAAATAGCCATAAGGCGTAACTGAGCCGCATATCATGTTCTATTTCATTGATCGGTTGTAAGACGACAAAATCATTAGGGAGGTTTATAGCAATTTGCATGTGTTAGTCCTTAAGTTTGATGTAACTGTTGATCATATCGCGTTCCCAACGTCTTCGTTGGGAACGCATACCTTAGAAGCTCTGCTTCTTGTGTTTTTTCTTATGATTAACAAAACCAATTTTCAATTAACAAATCGGAAAAGTTTGCAAAATCATCGACATTGCGTGTGACTAAAATTAAATTATTTGTTTTCGCAACGGCTGCAATTTGCGCATCGACAAAAGGAGGGGTTTTTCCTTGTTGCTGAAGATGAGCGGCTGTTTGACCGTGCCATTTAGCGGCTTTTTCGGTATAGGGCAAAATAGGAAACTTGATCAAAACGGATTCAATATAATCGGTTGTTTTTAATCGTTTTTTAGAATCGGGCAATAACTCAGCGCCGCGCACCAATTCATAAAATACCATTGCCGCAATTGCGATTTGTGCATGATAACGTTTTATATTTTCAATGACTTGCTGATTGGGCGTCGCTTTTAATGGTTCTGAAATAGTGTTGGTATCTAGCAAATAGATCAAACTCATAGCCGAAAATCTCTATCCGCATTTGTTTTTCTGTTTTCTTCAAAAGTTTGTGTATCCACATCAATATCTTCGGTTTGATATTTATTTAAAAATTCTGTTAAAGCCATCCCTGTATTATCCTTTGGCTCTGAAAATTCATAAATAATCGCTACTTTAGCTTTACCCGCTGGGATGTCATCAGGCAACGATAAATTAAGTTGGTGATTTTTTGGAATTTCAGTCTCTATTTCATAGTAGGCTTGCATGGTTATTTCCTCGATAATCGGGTTTAAAGTCACTGTTAATCATATCTCGTTCCCAACGTCTGCGTTGGGAACGCATACCTTAGAAGCTCTGCTTCTTGTGTTTTTTCTTATGATTAACAAAACCAATTTTCAATTAACAAATCGGAAAAATTTTCAAAATCATCGACACGCTTAAATCTCGCCTTTCTCTACGAAATCGAGTAGTGATGAAGTTTCCGGCTCATCTTTTGCTTTTTTGAGTACGGGTTTCATTTTACGTTGTATTTTAATGCCTTCACCGTCCGATAAGGCGCAGTAAATCGCTTTGCGCCAACCCCTATCGGTTTGATTTGCTAAACCGGCTTCGGACGCAGTCTTTGTGTAGAACCACCAGCGTTCTTCCGGTCGTAACGCTTGCCATTTTTGGCAAATAATCGAACACTCATCTAGGCCGGCATGTTCCGCCGCCCAAGCCAACACACACAGTTCACGTCCTAAAAAACGATCCAGTTTCACTTTACCTACTGACCAGGTACCGGTATTCAGTTTTTTTGCCTTGAGGCGGGTATTAAAATCGCGCCGGGCTTCGTCGCGTATCTTGTTCCACAGTTTTCGCGCTAAATGAACCCGGCATTGCGTGGTCTCGCGCTGTGTCGCATCGCCATCGAAACCATAGTCTTCAAACACACTCACGGCTTCATTCGGGCTCGCGGGGATTGTGACATAGAAACAATGCTTGCCGAACTCAGCAGGCGCACCGAAATCCACGGTTTGACTCATTATTGAATCACCTCGTCGTTGTTGAGTTCTATCCCTAAATTTTTGGCAAATTGCTCAAGGTCGTAGCCGGTTTCCGTATGGACTTTTTTGAAACTCATGACGATAGGTGATTCAGGTGGCACCAGGCTTTGCAAATGCGCTAAGGTTTTTTCAATAAAGTCGGCATCGATTTTTATCTCCCCTAAGGACAAATTAATTGACTTCGGTCCGGAACCGATCATCAACATCACTTGCTCGAATGTGATGTTTTTTTCTTTCGCCATTTTTAAACCGTCATAGGTTTTGGCGGAATTGTTCAATTTTTTCGGCGTTGTACTGGCGAGTGATGCCGGTTTGGTTTTATCAATAATCAATTCGTCCGAGCCGACCGGGGGAAAGCGGAAGGTAGCTTTGGTCTCCACGCCGTCGCATTCGGCGAACACGTAGACCGCAGCTTCCGTATCGCTAATTTCGAAAGGACCGGTGTAATCCAGGCCATTTCTGGCTTCCGAGCCGTCTAAGGTATATTTTAGAGCTCCCTTGGGCGATACGAACAATTCAACAGTCCGCGCCTTATCGTTAAGATAGTTACGAATCGTCAGTTTGTTCTCCCACGTCGTGGGATTGCCGGTTTGATTTTTACCCGTGGGATCAATGGCTAAAAATTGAACCCGCAAGGCTTGCGTGACTAAAATATTATCCGTCAGGACCGGGCTGTTCTCTGAAACAGCGCCATCTTCTTGGTAATAGATTTTCGGACTGTTTCCGGCATTGACCGTTTCGATTTTTAAGCGCACCTCCCCCTTATCACTCTGACTGCCTTCTTCGGTGAAAATGACCTCGGTCACTTTGGGTTTCGGTTTTTTGGTGATGTAGCCATTACCTAAGTCTTCCCAAATGCCACGCTGGCAGGCTTCGACAATCAATAAATCAAAGCCTTTGGGCGGCAGCCATGGCATTTGGGTTTTTTGTCTGAGGCGGTCTAATAAATCGACTTTGCGGACCTCGTCTTGCGAGCCGAATAGCAGTTGTTCCGCTCTCGCCTTGAGTGCATCGAAATTATCTGTGATGTTGGTGTAGAGTTTGATCGGATCACTGGTCAGTGTTTTGATAACCTGTTCTTCGCCGTTATAGGGTTGGCTTGTTGAATAGGTGCTATCCAAGGCCTTGGGTCGCAGCATGTCTTTGCTTTGAGTGTTACCCGGGAATAACAATTTATCAAAGACCGTCAAAATCGTCGTTTCAAAGTCTTGCTCATACTGGATTTTTTTATCTTCCAGCTCTTTCCGCTGTGGATGAGAGTCATGCAATTCCGGTTTGGCCTTTTCCACGGCGTAAACGTGTCGCGCCGCTTTTTCTATACTGGCTATCGACGATTTATCGCCGGTCAAAACCAAGAGATTATTTTTGTGGGTTAACCCTTCAAAAAACCGGCCGATGACTTCCGGTGGCGTTTTACCGTCCGGGCTGATGATTAGCAGAACGCGACCGTTTTTCAGCGCGGCTTCGGCTTCATCCATCTCCGGCAAAGGCAATACTTTCTCATAGGCCTCTTTCGATTTTGCCTTATACATTTCTTCGAGGTGATGCTTGATTAATTCATCGACTTTGTTTTGCGGCGCTTTTTCGGCGTAGCTTTGCAGTTTTTTGGTTAGATTTTCCTGATGATCGAAATAACTGCGTCCTTCCTGGGTTTGGTGGAGATACCAGGCGGATTTATGCAGCTCTTCGAAGGCGGCACGAAAATCACTGGCTTGATGATTCGGATCAATCAGGCATTCCAGCATTTCGCTTTCCGATAAGCCCTTAACCGAATTAACCGCTGTCGATAAACTAGAGGTCAGTAGTAGTGTTCCGACCTGCTTGGCGTAGTGGTTGCCGTTATGGATGTCGATGATTTGCGCGTGGGCGCTATCGGATGAATTCCATAAGTCTTTGGCAATCACATCGCGCATTTCCGAAATATCCGCCAGTTTTTCTCTGACTTCCGGGATGGATAAATCGAAATGTTGAACGCCTATGAGATAGATATCGTCTTTACTTTCCCAAACGGATTTCAGTAAGCGGGACACCAACTCCATTAAGCCGCGTGTTTGCTTGAATTTTTCGTTTTCTTTAAAGAGCGCGACAATACTTTTAAAGCTGGGATGGAAGGGATAGGTATCCTCAATTTCGGACGCAATCGCCTCGGCGCTCCGCTCTACCGTTTTTGCCTTAGCCGCTTCGGCCAAGCGTGCGGCATACACCGCCGAGATGTCGGCGATTTCACTTTTATCGGGTAGTGAAACAAACAACCGTTTTCTGAGAATGTCATAGATTTCATTCGATTCGAGGTTGACGGGCGTAATGGCGACTTCAGCGCGTCCCAATTCTTGGGTGGCATCATCCAGGGCTTTTTGGATGAGCTTGCCTCCCGTGTCATAAGCGGCCTCTAAATCCGATACGACGATACAGACATTTTTCTTTTTTTGAGCAGCCGTGAGCATGTTGGAAAAAGCGCGGGTAATGACATCGGCGACTGTGCCATGGCCTAATACTTGGGTGCTGTAATAGTGGAAATACGGCGGCATTTCATCCAATAAAATCAGAATTGGATCATCGCCTTCGAACAGCTCAACCCAAGCCTGTTCATCAGGCGCTTTAGCGCCGGATTCCCAATATTCACGAAATAATTTTTCTTGGCCGAGTTGCCGGGCAATCTCGCCCCAAAGGTAGGTGTGCGGATTGTTTCGACCATTGAACGCAGCGATACGCGCTTGATTGAAGTCCGCTTGATAGGGCACATGCCCAATCAATTTCTTTCTCAGCTCGGCCTCTTTTGCTAATAAACCAAAACCCACCATCAAGTGGGTTTTACCGCCGCCCATTGCTTGTTTCAGATGAAACACGGTGTCATTGGATTTTCCGGCTAACCGCGCAATTCCTTTGCTCAGCAAGGTTGTCATGCCATCGGTGATAAAAGTTTTCGCAAAGTATCCTTGACCGTCAGTATCGTTAATAATCTGATCGAGCTGCTCTATCTGATCGCCAACGTTGACATCCAGAGCTTTCGGTTGAAGCGTACAGGCATTGCGGAGGGTCTTCATGACGATGTCCTTGTTGTTTTAGTCAATTCTCTAAATGTGTTAAGTGGCTAAATTAGCTATGTTTTTTCTTCGAACTTGGTGAAAATGCTTGTGGCTAACAAACTTATCCAAATATTTAAAGCCTATCAGACCATACTCTTCGGCCATGAAACACCGCCAAAACCTGAATCTGTTGACCTTGCACTCGATACGGCAAAATGTATTGGGTCCCGGTCAAAACCAACTCGCGCGTTCCTTTAACCCTGCCGGCACGACCTTACTGTGGTTGATCGATCAATACGCCGACACGCGCTTTGATCTCTGCCAAAAGAGTACGGGCGGCATTGGGGTTTCCGGTGGCGATGTATTCGAAAATATCCCGTAAATCCTGACGGGCGGGTTCGGTCCAGACGATCCTCACGCTTTGCCTTGGGCTTTCCGTTCAATCAGCTCTTCCATTTCGCGCATAACATCATCGTGTTCGACGACTTCGCCGCGATCTGCGGCGGCAATGCCTTGGTTGATCTTCTCAATTTGCCAGGCGTGATGCTGGAGATATTCCTTCAACGCCTGATTGACGATGTAATTGCGTGACCGGTCCAGCGATTCGGCGATGTTGTCGAGTTGACACAGGATATCTTGTTCGGTTCTGACGGTGAATGCTTCTGTGGAGGCCATAATAGTAATTCGGTTCAGTTCGATTCGGTTGTAATCTTAGTCCATACCTTATATATGTACCATCAGACTCTCGATGAGAACCCGATAACCCTTTTTCTTCTTAGCATCAAAAACTTTCCCAGCGGCTTCCAATGCTTCCGGTTCGGTATCGAACCAATCCTTCCGCACGGTTCCGGGCGATCCTACCCGGCCCCATTCCCGGACCAACGACCAATCGCCGTCTAAGCCGGGCGATACAAACATCTGATAGAACCGGTGCATGTTTTGGTCGGGATCGTGGCGTTCCAGGTAGATGCAGTTCATGACTCGTATTGATTTAGTTCAGACTACCCCATTTACGGTAGCGCTGATGACACCGTAACATTGCGCTTTGTGCCCTTCTCGGTTATCGCATAATCGACAACCACCCGATTATCGTTGGGGTATAACTCATCTTTGCGTTGAATCAACCCGCTCAACAGATGAAAGTAAACAACTGAATCTGGAGGATTCTCGGGGTTTGGATTGCTCATATACTCATTTAGATCATCTTCAAATTTATTTTGAGTTGAAGGCATGTTATTGAGTGTGTCCGATAACATATCATGTCGCTTTTCCTTCGGTTGAAGCGCGATATTCCAAGCCACCGCCGCCGCTGCCATCAGATTTTTGTATCCCTGCAAAGGCAAATCGTGATCGTAAGGCTTGCAAAGATTAATCAAGGCTTCGGACAATTTAACCCCACCGTATTGCTGAAGCGTGGCTGCTTGTTGTCGTTTTAAGTGTTTTTTACGGCTCGCTTTGCCCATCGTTATTTCCTAAATATCCGCCACCAGCTTACTGAGCCGCTCCTGTCCCGCATGCGTGTAAATCTGCGTCGTCGCAATACTTTCATGGACTAGCAAGGCATGAATATCCAACAGTTGAGTTACATAAGTATACCGGAGCTTATGTTGCGAAAACTTATTTTTAATACAGGTTTTTTAGGTTATCTGCTTCGATAGAACTGAGGGGGTATGTTGTGTAATCGGTCACAATTGCTTGGCTTTTTTATGACGATAAATTCATCACGGCACTTGTCCTCTTTTGATTAATCCAGAGTCCGGCCAAAAGAACGGCAATGGTACTTGCCGTTCTTTATTGCGTAAACACTTTCTTCCGAGAAAAAATCCCTAATGGTATGGAGTGTGCACACTCCATAGATTGCATTAATGAATGATTAACAACATTGATGTCCGTATTAATTTTTTGGAGCTCCAAACTATGTTCGATAACCACAATAATAACTCGGCACAAGATAAATTTGCCCACCTTAAAGCGATTGCCGCCGGTGAAGTGTCGACAGAACAGCCCATTCCCTGGCAGCATGAAGTCAATAACCCACTCATCGGCACAATCAAAGGCTTTGGTGAATTTCATCATGACCGATACGGTCCACAGAAAACGGTAATCGTGGAACGAGAAAACGGAGAGGTCGTGTCGGCTTTTATGAATACCTACATATCAAATGGCATGGAAAGGTCAAATGCGCAACCTGGCGATTTGGTGCTTATTCAATTGATAGGTAAAGGCAAAAGCCAAGATGGCAATCAGTACAATCAATTTCAGTTGTATGTAGAAAAAGCTAGCAATTAAGCGACACAACACCAGGCACTGGCTTTAGGCCGGTGCCTGGTGAATGCCTTATTGATTGCTGGCTATCGGTCGCTGTGTGTTTTTTTGAAGCCTATTTTATTACCGTGATTTTTACGTACCCATCCATTCTCAAGAAGTGCAATATACAAAACATAGCGACTACGGAACGCGTCAATTACTGCGTAATTCAGAAGAACTTCTGGTCAATAACTCGGTCCTGTGTTCAGAATATGTGTATTTTTTAATTTCTGGATTAATAGAAAATTATTTCAGGTTCTTTGATTGAGTTTCCAACTGGCGGCATACCTGCAGGTTCAGGGCAACGAATTCCTCCCAACTGTACAGGGAAGCATAGTGTTGCACATATTGCCGATCGACCCGACAAATGTCCGGGCGTTTATCATAGATGGTACACTGTCTACTGTCAGCACTGTAATGTCGACATATGCCATCACCTCGATCTAAGAACCGCGTTTCATCGGCCAAGTAAACATGCTGGCAGCATAGGCCACATTGAGTGCACGGGAATGTTGGGATTACTTGGTTAGTGAGGCTAGCCATTTTCGAGTGCTTTCAGTATTGCCCATTTCATAGGGCAGTTCGATGCCCCGTTTCGCGACTTCCTCTTTCAACAGCATGCCGCGCTGAATTTCATCGTTGCAGGCAGCCAATTCAAAAGAAAACCTCTCTAATTCATCTGCATCAAGGTTGAATTCAAGACGGCTCAATTCGATTAGATAACGATCTAGTTCCGCATTGATCGCTTGGAATTTCTTCACTGTATCGGCATGGGGCATGATGGATTCAACAAACGTCCATAGCTTTTGGGCCACACTGCTGTACAGCAGAAAATAATTCATCCCTAGCGTGACTATACCTGTTACCAGCGCGCCTAGGAAGGCAGCCAGCTCACTACCAAACGGAAAGCTGCACAAGGGTAGCATTTGTACATAAACTATCGATCCCACCACTGTGGACACTGCGACTGATAACACAGAAACTACGGCCTTGCAGAGATCAACAAAGGAAAGTTGATCTGGGTTGAAGATTATCAGCTTAATAGCCTTGACCAAATGTCCCCATATCTCCCGAATGATCTTGATACCCGCTTTCTGAGTGGTAGCAAAAATATTGAACAGCGTAGTGGTGGCACTGCCCAAAACCCCCGCAAAAGCTCCGTCCTTGAAGCTAATCAAGAAATCCTTAAAGCGAGCCTGAACTCGCCGCCATATACCTTGCAGTGTCTCTTTGACGCCTTCGATAAATTTTCCGAAATCAAAATTTTTTTTATTCTTTTCAAAGATCGCGGGGATCTGTTGACGCAGCTCAAACCAAACTTCGGCCAGCACCATACCAAGCATTTGCCGAGTACCCATCTTCAGTCCGGCTAAACTTGATGCTTTCGCTGTTTGTTTTAGGAATTTGCTGCTGGTGTAGTATTCAAAATTAATCTGCTGGTTATAGGGAGACCTGGCTGCCGCGTCTCTTTTTCGCATTTCATCTGGGTCAATGGACTCTAGCTGTTTGATAGTTTCATTATTCTTTCGGATTTTATCTTCCAGTTCACGAGCCTTTTGTTGCTGCTTGGGCGTATCGCGCTTCATACTGGTGAGAAGTTGTTGGTCTTTGGCCTGTGTTTCTTTACGCGCATTAAGAATGCCGGGCAGTTTGTTTAGATAATCGTCGATAGGTGTTGAGTTTTTAGATTTGTTGATGGTTGCATGAGTCGATTGTAGATTACTGCTTTGATTGGCCAATTCCACGCCATCCAGTTCAGCCAAAACTCGACCTGCGTCGCCATGGATTTCCTTGGCGCTGATCACGTGGTCGAGGTTGCGCTCATCATGTTTGCTCTCCATGGTACGGCCGCGATAGGAGTCGTGGAGTTTGCCTTGTCCTTGTAGTTTTTTGTCTTCCTTACCAGTATCTATATAATTTTTGTGCTCGTGATAAGCAGCTGCGACATCTTTGTCATAACCCTCTTGCTGCTCATAACGTTGCTTTTCCTGATCCGTGGACCAAACGCCTTTACGAACGTTGTGGACGGTATCAACATCGCCACCCTCTTTGTCTTTGAACAAAAGAAAATCCAATCCAAAACTGGTGGTAAGGCTGTTGACCACCGTTTTTTCAAGTTCTTCAGCCCAGGGGTATTTTATTGCTTCCGCTTGCATGAGGATATCCACAAAAAACGAGAGATTAAAAGGGGGGAATGAATCTCCCCCTTATGAAAATTAGGCGGTTTCAATTGCTTCAGCTTTAGATTCAGCCAAATTCAGGGCTTTATCTAATTCAGCAGCATTTAATATCATGGAGCCATCTGGATCCTTCTCCATTACGGGAATCCCTTCCTTGTCCTTCTTAATCTGATCATTGACCTTTTTGATTTTAAAGATAGGTGTCGTGATTACATTAACCAGAATAGATGCTAAGGCATAGCCATTTTCAATGACTCGAAAGATTGCATCATCGAACTTGGCCAATTCGGCATCCATGTCACCATTATGGCTCTTGACGTCTTGCAAGATGCCGTCGATCTCTTTAAGGCTCTTGAAGTATTGATTGAATTGGACATATATTGATGACAAGGTATGCTTGATTTTGCTTGCATACTCACCTGTTCTAATAAGCTGGTCGATGGCTCTTCCCAATTTCTCAACAGCCGCGTCTACTTCGCCATCTACCTTTCGTGCATTTCTGAGAGCCTCATCTCCATGGCTATTATAAGCCCATCCCGCAATCGCCAATACCGGTGCAGCCACCGCAGCACCTAGAATGGCCGTGCCACCAGCCATGCCCAAGCCTCCTGTGGCCAGTGAGCCACCGCCAATGGCCGCCAAGGTGGCGTTGGTAGCGGCTACGCCTGCGAGAGATGAAATAGCTGTGCCTGTGGAAGCAGCACCCAAGGCCATAACGCCGCCATAGACGGCAAACCCAGCGGCAGCACCTGTTACACCTGCCCCAGCTACGGTGCCAAGCACGCCGGTTGCCGTGTAGCTGTAGCTTTCGATTTTTTGCAGTTCGTGTTTTGGAACGTTGATCTCCAGCTTATTCTGGAGCCCTGTGTTTAATTGTTGGAGTAGCCTGTCAGCTACGATCTTGAACTCGCCAAGGTTTTTTCCAATGTCAAGCTCCTTTTCACCCAGTTTTTCAAGAGCAAGGGATGTGTCTTTCTCCTGATCGTCAAAAACGGTTTTCTTTTGGTCATAGCCATGTTGGGCACGCTTGATTATGTTGTCTGCTTCCGAGTGCTTTTGATACCCGTCATATCCTTTTATGGCTCCGTATGCGGCAGTTGCGAGGGACGCAGCGCCTAAAATTATTGGAAGTGGCATAGTTTATTCTCCATTTAGATGATGTTTTTACACATCGGTGAATTGAATGTATCATTAAGAATGATTTTCTCTGTGATCCTTTTCTACTTTTCAACTAATGGCAGTTTTTTTAGGCCGCAATTGCAATTCAATTCACATTTTGGGTCTTTTCCAGGTTAAATGTGTCCGATTTAAGCAATAGATATGCCATTGATGCAGGCTTTAGTTTGAGCGTTCTATCATTCGGGAGCGGTCCAAGGCCGGCTTGGAGGCCACGACAGCCCGAGGCAAAAAAGGCGGACGGCCGATCAAAAAGGACATTCAAGTGGCCAAGGCGATTTTGGCAGATCCGGTATCACCGTTGAGGAAGTGGCTGTGCGTTTGAAGGTGGCGCCGTCGACGCTGTACTTGCATTTGCTTGGGGGGATGTGTAGAGTTTAATTTTACAGCGGGGGCGCTGGGTTTGAATGTTAAACAAATTTAGCCTCCTGCGAACCATTGAAAAGCCTTAGCGTACTATTTCTTTCCGAATTCTGTGGTTACGCCTAATTGGTTTTTTCTGAAATACGTATCATAAGGGACGCTAACTCGCTATTCGTTCTACTGCGCCTTATACCTCAATCTCGCCAATGTATTTTTACAGTCTAGCCGGATAAGTACTCTAGAAGCGCTATCTACTGAAATCAAGGGTTCTGTGTTGATTCAGTTGTTGAAGAAGGAAGTGAGCAAGTATGGCAAATTTTTAATAAAATGAATCTCGTTTTCTAAAAGAAAACTAATAAAATCATATAAATACGCTTCCTTAAATACTGCATAGTCTTTTATATCGCTGACTTCCCACCAAACAGACCAAACCGAATGGTCTAGAAGTCCTGCTCAGAATCAAAAGACCTTGGTCTGCCAAGACGATCTGTTAATGGTGGAATATTACTGCGACCGAAGGTATGGCTGCCATCAGGCGTTAATATCCGAGCGTAATGATCAACTTTGACGAGATACTCCGCCGTTTGTTTTAAGTTCTCGATTTTTTCAAGATCACTGTAATGGATCATGCCGATACCACACTGGTTGTAATGGTTTTTATTTGCATTGCAGTTCCAATAGGTTCCTCGATTATTCGTAATTGCATTCACCCAATAATCACCAATCAACTTGGCTAACGTGACATCTTCTCTGACTTGGGATCCATCAAAGAAAAAAATCAAGTGATAGTGAAAGCCCTTGTCAGGACCGTATTCCAATTTCCAAATTTTGCCAACAACATGATTGAACAACTGGTTTTTCTTAGCGTTGTTTAAAAGACGCTCAAAATCGCACTTGGCTTCGCGGAATTTAATGGGGATATCTTCTTCGCAAGTGATGGCATTGCCTTGCTGATAACCTATATCTAGTCGGACAACTAGTAAGCGGGCATAACGTGCAATCAATGAATCAATGAGGCTTATCATCCCTTCTTGGTTTTTCTTCGATGTTCGTACAGCATTTCTGATTTTAGATTTAAATGCATCAGTGCTGACAGCTTGCCTGATTTGATTGACGTAAGTCTGAATACCTGTCATTAATTTCACCATGATTTCGTAATCAACACCTACCTGATATAGATCGTTACTTTTTCTCAGTGCATCAATCTGCTGTATGTTCTCCAAAAGATTACAATAAAGCGCCTGACGTATGAAAACATCTACGTAAGGATTAAGCTCATGGATAGGAAATTGCCCCTGCAATAGCCTAAAATGGCTTCTAAGAGTTTTAGTAATCGTATCTGCTAATCGACTCGGTATGATTTGCATAACGCCATTCCGTTGATCGACAACCGTATACAGCGGTTCATTTGGTTGATTGATGATACTGTGCATTAGTTGTTCAATTTCAGATAGTGTTGTAGATAATGAATCCATAATATATCCTCGATAGTTAAAAGAAGCTGTTATGAACTTGCACAAACAAATTATAAATTTAAATATAGGGGATTGCTTTAAACAATCCCCTATGAGATTAGATTTACTAATACTCACTGTACTAATAGTCGTTGTCAAAACCATTCAGACATGAGTGAATGATGGTTATTATATGATCTTAATGATATAGAGATCATAACTGAGATAACTTGAGTTGTAGGTGCTTAATTATATAAATTGAATTGTAACAACAGCATTCTTATGAATGCTTTAATGTTATTTATTGGAATCTATTATTGAATGGTATTGAATGCTAAAGCATGGTATTGAATGCATTTGTTAATATATTAATAACATAAAATCCCTAATCCATTTTAGATAAAAAATACCTGAAACTGTTGATGATAGACGAATGTTTTTCTCTAGGATTACAGAAAAGTCAAAATCTATTGTTTATACCTATTTAGTGCAAGCTCATACTATATGCGATTATTTTTTATTTAACTTAAATTAACTAGGATGTGTGGATTTAAGGCTACCAAACCACGAGCTTAAAATAGTTGAAGGTGAGTATTGATTGATGACGATTAACTCTATGTCAACCTATGGTTGACGTTAATGCCTATTCATTAGAGATCTTTAATGCTTATAAAATAAAACGCCTTATGACATCAAATAACCCTGCTAAAGTTGCTAAATTAGCAGATTTAGCAGGTGAATCTATATGGGTTCCATCAAAAGTTTCTGATTACGACTTTTGCTAAAAAATAATAGGTATTGAACTAGACATTGCTCTGTCTGCAGCGCTTCAGCTAATGTCGTTGGAAATACAAAAGATTTTTCGGGTTAAAGTCTCAAACTGTGTCTCAACTTGTGACACTTCCGGATTGTTCATTGAGGAGTTTCCGGATGAAATTAAGAATTTGTTCCCGTTGATGCTCATTAACCCCGACAACATTCAAATGAACTGTCCAGTAGTTTTCTGTCTGCTTTACTCGTCCAAGCTGGTTGCCATTTTCATTCAGAAGTACGTTTTCAGTGGCAGCTTGATTTATCCCATAGACTTCCTTGAGTTTCTTTTCAATAAATCGAGTTATTTGAGTTTGTTTAAGCTTCCCCCTTTTGAGTAATCTCCACGCAATTTCTAAAAATGAAAGTACTGAGTCTGAATTTTTATGTTGAACTAATATCTTTTTAATTTTATCTGCGGCAGAGCGGGATAGTAATTTTGGGTTAATATTCAGGTCGTTCAAAATGAAATCAGGTAGACTGTCGAAAGCCAAATATCGGTACATGTCGGTACGATTTAAACCAATCATAGCAGCGAGGTCTTTTTTGTTTGGGAAGTTATTCTCAATGCTTCGAATTGCTTTACCTATTTCATAATCACTTAAATCTTCTCGGGCTATATTTTCTGCTAAGGCCAAAATCGCATGACTTTGGTCGTCTACTGTCCTCACTATGGCTTCGATTTGTTTCTTATTCAGAATCAAATGAGCTCGCCACCGCCGTTCACCTGCAATGATTTGATAACGGTCTCCTGATTTTTTAACAATAATGGGATGAAGCAAGCCATTTTCCTGAATTGACTTTACGAGATTGTTCAATGATTCTTCAGGATAATGGGTGCGTGGTTGATCAGGATTCGGATCGATCAGATTCACATCAATCAGGCAATAGTGCCCCTTGAGGGCAATCTGAGATTCAAAATTGGAAAGGATTTCTTTAGCGTCTAGGTTTAGCATGTTTTGGAAAAGTAATGATTGGTGGTTATGTGTGACTTATTCCGCTAAGGTTGCCGGAATGAGCCGCTCAACTGCCGAGATTGACTAGGCAGCCACAGCTATTAAGCCGCTGACTCCGGAAAAGGCTAAACTGATGAGCCCCAGCGAAAAGCATGTATTTATTAACGCCGTTCTATAAAAAACGGCGTTTTACCTAGTTAAACTAGGTTTTTTGGCATTTTTGTAGGTGCAATGTTTTTTATCGGCGATTAGGATTTAATCGAACAGGGTTTTTAAAGTACCTGCCATTTCCGTCTTTAATAAGTACGTGGTGTTGCTCAAAATAATCAAGCGCCCGCTGAATGGCCTTTCTGGGCTCTTCAATATCCTTGAATGGCTTTACTTGTTGCAACCGTTTTTTAAGCTCTTGATCTGTGTATGAGGCGTTCTCTCCCTTGCCAACAAATACGTTAAATACAGCGGTCAGTTGCGCTACATCACTGATAAGACCTTTGCGTTCACAATAATTTCTTACGCCAAATATCAGTTCCTTAAAAATGTTTATTGCCATTACAACAAACTCATATGGTATGAATGGATCATCAAATGCATTTGCAGGCGGATTTTCTGCATTAAGTAGATACAAATTCGCTGCAATTCCCATGACTTGCATCTTCGTTTTGCCAACTACCCGTTGCAATATGGGATGGGATAGCTCACAGCCTGGACGCATCTTATATTCTAATTCTTGTTCAAAGTTTGCAATATGTCGCCAGCCGTCATTAGTGAATTTCAATGTAATTAGTGAATCATGATTTAATGCGTCATCGCCATTGATATATTTTTGAAAAAATGCACATTTTTTAGCGTACTTTCCAAGAATATGATCGCCATTTTCTTTTTCGGTAATTCTGTCACGGAAACCTATGTATGAAGGTTCACTAACCATAAGGAAACGTTCAGCTAAACCAGTATTAGTACTGGCAGATAATAGAGTTCGAATTCCACCCTCTTGGGCGAAGCTAGTGATAGCGCCACGAGTTTGACCACTATAGGATTTCCGACCAACACGATTAGTATTCACATACCCTCCTTCTCGCGAGTTAAGAAGCAAATCGTTATTATTGTGTTTTGATCCATGACGTAGCCCTAAAACTGAATTAAACAATCCATGTTCTGCTGAGGCAGCAAAGAAGAATCCATTCGTAGCAGTTAACATAGCGTCTAATGCTTCAGGTGTGGTATTAGTTATTGGCATCATGTATTGCAATCGATTAAGATTTTTATTGAGCTTCTTAATAAAATTCTTCGACCTTTCTATATTTTCCTTGTTGTCCGCTTTGTCTTTTTTAGCTGTACATCCCGCGAGAGATTCATTAAGTTTATCCAATATTCCTTCGTGTATTTCAATACACGATTTTATTTCAGAAATCTTCAGCTTAATCATATTTGACATCGGCTCAAGAAGCATTTCAAGGGCAGGCGATTTTCCAGCTCCAGAATTTTGTTCCAAAGCTACATATAATCCAACTGAAACGGTGCGTCCATCTGTATAAGAAACTTGGTAACGCTTACTCGTCATTCCACTCCATAGACCCAAAGTTAGAACAATAATTGTACCAATAGGGATGTCGGTTTTGTGGCTAATGTATACAGCCAATGATAAAATAAAGGAGTCTTTGTCGTGAATATGAGTTTCCAGGTTTAAATAATATTTTGGCGTTGAATTGTCCAACAAACAATCAATATCAATGGTTGGATTCGGATAACTGAAATAGCTTTGAATGGGAGGAAGAAGGGGAGAAGGAGTTTGGTTCGGCCATGTTTGGTATTGTTGATTTTGAATAAGTTGCTGCGGCGGCGTTTGTGATTGATGTATGTTAATTCGCGGATCAGATTCCCAATTAAGTGCATTTTTTGCACTTCCAGAGTGGTAGTAATGAACATAAAAGTCAAACGAACCTTCAAGTATAATACCTTTAGGAATTTCAATATCAATTAAACCATTTTGGCCGTTTAATTGCACATCAATTATGCCATAATTCGAACTGTAGTAACGAGAATATAGGATTCGATTTATGTAATTATATTTTACTGAATCGAGTTCTTCTATAAACCCCGCTTTTTTTATCAGAAGATGTAGATCATATATATCGTTAAAATTTTCAATCTTCTCACCGTAACTACGGTCTACTTGATTTTCGTACATGACTATTCCCCAAAAAATGATATTAAACCGATGTGTGACGAACCGAATGGTTTCTGCGAATATTTAATATTTATTGATTTATTTGGCTTGAACGATGAGGATTGCCCGTAAGTACTTGGCTTTGAAATTTGATTACTTTCGATTAATTGAGTCTTCATTTTTTTGACCTGTCAGTATTGTTAAATAACTGCTTCGAAATGGAAGCAACAATAAAATTACAAATTTGCACTGAAAGGCCAATGATCGGTTGCTTAATTGCAATCGTGTATTGACTTATTAGCTTTGATGTGGGTTAAGGAGTGATGGTTGCCGGAGAGTTGACATCAGCTATATTTTTGGCTCCCTAGGAATTGCCATGGTAGCTACTACATGTAGTAGTCTTATGCGGTTTATGTTTGCTACTGGTTGTGGGCAACCACGGGAAATCCGGAAGAGACATATTTTTCCTTCAAGCTAGAATGGGAATGACGCAAAGCTTCCAGACAATTGATCAGTTCGATCACAACGGTGGGTAAATTCTGGGTAAATCGGATATGCAAGGATGTGCACAAATAGACAAAGCAACGTGAAGGCTATTTGTTTTAATTCAATTAAATCAATAGTATATATATTGGTATAGCACTTTTAATGCGATGGTCGTGCGTTCGAATCGCACACGACCCACCATCTTAAATCTTTGATAGAAAAGGATTTTCACGGATAGAAAAGCCTTAGTAACTGTGTACTAAAACCATCGACTACAGTGATTTTATAGGTAGTCGTGTTTTTAACCTCAAACATGAGGAAACACAGATGCTAAATTTTCATATCATCAAAGTAAATCTCAAAAACGGCGAAACCCGTTACCGCACCATTCTTACCAAGTCAGGTAAGGGAATCAAAACAAAAACCTTTCGACGCAAACAAGATGCCCGTACTTGGGGTACTCGTGCCGTTATTGAATATCAAGAGTACGAAGCTAAGGGAATTCGCCCTTGTACTATTTCTTTTGATCGGCTTGCTGACGAATACATGGCTTGGTGGACTGGAAAAGACCACGACCGTGCTAGGTTGGTGAAATGGTGGACGGATCAATTCGGCAAAACGCTGTTGACTGAAATCACCCCCGACGAAATCCGCCTCAGGCTCAAGCCTAAACGCGCACAAGCCCCCGCTACCTACAATCGCTACCTTGCTGTTTTATCCTCAATTATGGATTTTGCCACTCGGCAACAAGAGGATGATTCGGTTTTAGAACAATATATCGATGAAAATCCATGCAAGAAAGTTCGTTCACAGACCGTAAACAATAAAGTCGTTCGCTATCTGTCAGACGAAGAGAAGCCTCGTTTGCTCAAAGCGGCTAAAGAGATTGGCGGCAAGTTTTATCTAAAAGTTCTAATGGCGCTTACGACGGGCATGCGTAAAGGTGAACTTGATCAATTGCGCTGGAATGACATTGACTTTGATAAAGGTTTGGCGATGTTATCCGATACCAAGAATGGAACACCACGGCATACACCGATTCCAGGCGTTATTATGGATGAACTCAAAAAGCATAGGAAAGTAGGTAACTGTTTATTATTCCCCTCAACTGTAGACCCTAATAAACCTTTTGATTATAAAAAGCAATGGGCCAATTGTCTGAAGACTGCCAATATCAAGGATTTCCGCTGGCACGATATGCGTCATGATACTGCTTCGACACTGGCCAGAGACGGTCGGACTTTAAAAGAAATTGCCGAAATTCTGGGCCATAAAAGCCTAGCCAGCACTGATCGCTATACCCACTTATCAACTGCACATAAATCCCAAGTTTTGAATGAGACGATGAGTAAATCGATTAGCTTATAATCTGTTTGACTGTGCGAACAGTGGAGTCATTATTCAATTGATCGACGATCTTAGTAATATTTTTCTTTTGATGGAACGTTTAGAGTGGCTAAAGAGTTTGATACAAGCTGGTTTGATTTAAGGAATTATGAACCATTTAAAACAATGTCTGTTGAGGCCTGGATATGGCAGCTTGAAGCAAGGGAGCATTACCACAAGGTTGTTGAGCATAAAAGAGGGATATCCCAAGATAAAGAAGATAGATTTTTATCTTCAATAGCGACAAAACTAAAGGCTGGGGTTATTCCAGACGATCCTAATTATTATTACAGGCACGAGGTAAAGGCAAGGGCAATATTAAATGACCCATTATCTACTGCTTCGGTCAATAATCTTAGCTCGTATGAAGTTTGGAGGATGGCAAATAATACTAGCATTAGCCATATATGGGATGCTTGCAAGCATGACGATGAATTTTCTTTGACAGAAAGTGAAGATAAAAATTTGTTTGACATGGCATTCAGACCACACGTTTTGAATGATAAGCAATACATTGATTATTGGAATGAGGCGCTTGTGACTATCAATTTAAACGCAACAGACGCACAGATCAAAAACGACTTTGATAAGTGGCTAACAAGTTTCCGAAAAAAAATTGGTAGTCAACACGAAAAAAAATTGCTTACTCAGGTCGATTTTGATTACTGGGTTAATTACGGCGTGATTCCGTACCTCGATTTGGTGCTTATCGCAAAAATTGAAGGAAAAAAAATAACGCAACATAAATTGGCAAGGTTAATTTTTCCTAATGAGTATGATGTGGATGTCGTTGAGAGAATACGCAAAGTAAGTAAGCCAACAGCAGAACTTTTAATTAAGAACAAAATATATGAGACGCTGATACTTCAGTTGGCTTATGAAAAAACGAACGGAATGAAAAACGCATAAAACCATTCCGGTATAAAAGCTTAGTCGAACTATACCGGCTTTAAAATCATGATATTACATCCCTCGTAAACACGGCATACACCCTTCAAAATAGCCTCACGATGTTTAACAACCCGTGAGGCTTTTTTATGACCGATACATCATCGCAAACAACCCTGGGCGACTTTTGCCCAAAAGACAGGTTTGCAACTCATCCCGACAATCCGTTGAAAGAATCTGAGTTCAACTGGTTGTTCAAAAACCGCGACGCCAATGGTTTCAAAGAGGCGTTCGTCAAAGTCAACGCCAGAAAGTTTCTGGTGCATATTCCAACGTTTACTTCCTGCTTAGCTAATCGGAGAGGCGCGTAAGTCTGGGGTTACCCGCGACCATGCGACTGGCTACCGATTCGGATAATCGGGCACAGATAGCCGGTATCGCATGGCAAATGCGGGACAAGCCTAGAAATTTCGCGGTTTCACGCGGAAAACTACAGTGATTTTATTGCTTATGCCTATTTTGCAGGCTCGAAATGGCAAAAAAAACTAAAGGGCCAAAAGTAAAGTACGACGCAAGGGGCGGCGTTATGGTCGTTTCGCGGGCCATGCTCGAATCTTGCGCTTATGAGTCGATGCCGCCTATTGCAAAGGTGCTGATGATCTTGCTACAGCTTCAATGGCGCAATGATAAGACGGTTGCTTATGGCGTTAGGGAAGCCGCTAATAAAATCGGCTGTAAGCCTGAAACAGCCGGCAAGGCATTTAAGGTCCTACAGGCGCGTGGTTTCATTGTTTGTGAAACGGAATCGCTGTTTAACAGTAAAACCGGTAGTAAAGCGCGTGAATGGCGTTTGACCTGGATGCCTTTCGAATATCGCGAACCCACCCACGATTGGGAAAAATGGCAACCGTGAAATTAAAGCAACCGTACCGAAAAGGGGTACAGAAATTTGTTTTGTATGCTCCCTTTCGGTACACAAATATTTTTTAATCTGGTTTGTGTACCGTTTCGGGGTACGCAAAAGGTAAAAATCAATGACTTGCAAAACCTTTGCATGCTCCTTTTCGGGACACACCTACTATAACCATAACTATATGGAAAAAGACGATCTACAGCAGCGTAAATGGATGAATGGATGGCATGCTGATTTAGCCAGGGTGAAAAGTAATGGCTAAACTCCAAAATCCCAATTTAGCAAAAATTCATCGAAATTATACGGTTGAAGAAGTCGCCGATTTGTTTTCTGTCCATAAAAATACCGTGCGCTTATGGATTAAAGACGGCTTGGCAACTAATGACAATAAAAGACCCTTGTTAATTTTGGGTTCGAATTTGCGTGAGTATCTTCAGGGAAAAAGAGCAAGCGCCAAGCGCAAATGCCTCCCATACGAGATTTATTGTCTTCGCTGTCGCACACCAAAACGGCCTGCTGAAAATATGGTTGATTTTGAAATCATCAATGGCAGGACTGGCCGCCTGATTGGTCTGTGTCCATGTTGCAACAACATCATCAATAAATACGTTGGAATCGATCAATTAGCGCATATTCAAAGCCAATTGGACATCGCGCTACCGAAAGCACTGAAACACATAAACGAGAGTAATAAACCCCTCGTAAACAGTGACTTTAAAAAGTGAGTTGAAATCATGACAAAACACAATCCCGATAATGAGCGGATCAAGCGTAAATACTTCATTTTTCTAAAGGAAGCCAAACGCCAAAATGAAAGCTCGGTTGATGCGGTAGCCAAGGCCATAAGCCGCTTCGAAGTCTATACAAAACACCGTGACTTCAAGGCTTTTCATTTTGAGCAAGCGGTTGGATTTAAAAATCATCTTGCCAAACAAATCAACCAGCGTACCGGCAAGCCATTAAGTAAAGCGACGATGAACTCAACCCTGGGTCAATTGAAAAGCTTTTTTCAATGGTTAGCCATGCAGCAGGGTTATAAATCGCGCATTAGCTACACCGACACCGAATATTTCAATCTATCTGAAAAAGAGGTGCGCATTGCAACGGCGAGGCGCAAGACAGCGGTACCCACGTTGGAGCAAATTAAACACGTCATTGACTCCATGCCTAGTAATACCGATATTGAATGGCGTAATCGCGCACTGATTGCTTTTACCTTATTAACTGGCGCAAGAGATAGCGCCATTGCCTCGATGAAGCTAAAGCACGTCGATGTGGTTGGAAACAGCGTCTTTCAGGATGCCAGGGAGGTGAATACGAAATTTAGCAAAACTTTTACGACTTACTTTTTTCCAGTCGGCGACGCGATACAGCAAATTGTCCATAACTGGGTTTCATATCTTAAAGAAGAATTGCTCTGGGGTAATGATGATCCTTTATTCCCCAAGACCAAAGTCATAGTCGGCGAAGACAGGATTTTTACAACGTCAGGACTCAAACAGGAGCATTGGAGCAACGCTTCACCGATACGAACAATCTTCCGTGAGGCTTTTGAATCGGCGGGGTTGCCTTATTTTAACCCGCATAGCTTTCGTAAAACCTTGGTGACACTGGGCCAACAGCTTTGCCAATCGCCCGAGGAGTTCAAAGCATGGAGCCAAAATTTAGGTCATGAAGACGTTTTGACGACTTTGTATAGCTATGGCGAGGTGCAACAACATCGGCAGGGTGAGATTATTCAGCAATTAAAATCCCCGCGTTCTCCTGTCAACCAAAATGCTGATGAAATTGCTAGAGCTGTTATTAAGGCAATGGCTGACCAAAGTTCACAAATTGGAGTTTAAGCCTGATTAATCCATGCTGTTTACGGCCATACCCGAAGCTCATTGCACCGGGATCGTGGATGGCCCTGTTGATGATGAGATGGTTCAGAACTTTAAAGTATTGTTCATGACCGCGGGTGATTCTTGATTTGATTATTGACGTCCTGTATTTTGCCGCTTACAGTTCATCGTTTAATTTGAGAATAGCTCACGATAAGAGATATGCATGGAACCTTTTGAAGATAAAGATGAGCGCTCATTGCTCACGCAACTGCTTGATGAGTCAAAGCTCTACAAAAAAGGGAAAAACTTTTTGGATCTACTCTATTTTGTCAATAAGCTACCTAACTTTGCACCCTTCAATGTCTTTTTACTGCACATTCAAAAGCCTGGATTGACATTTGCAGCCTCTGAACGAGATTGGAAGATCAGATTTAATCGATCAATAAAGGAAGGGGCTAGACCGCTTCTGATTTTATGGCCGTTTGCACCGGTCGCGTTGGTTTATGAGGTTGAAGATACTGAAGGTGACCCCTTACCAGATGATGTTGCGCAAGTATTTAGGGCGACAGGTGTAATGACGGAAGCCAAAATTGGGAATTTTATAATCAAGCTGGCAAAATTGGGCATAGATACCCAGTTGATTGAATATGGCGATGGTCATGCAGGCCATATCAAAAGGCCGGAACATGATTTTAAAATTAACCAGCAATCAATACAGGCAAAACAAAAGCCGGATTATTTGATTAGATTAAATAAGAAGCACGACCCAAATGTTCAGTTTGCCACACTTACTCATGAACTTGCCCATCTTTACCTTGGTCATTTAGGCCCGGACAAGTTTTTAAAAATAGCAGATAGAGCGAATAAATCATCTGAAACAAAAGAACTGGAAGCTGAGTCTGTTTGCTACATTGTTTGCCATCGAAATAATGTTTCGCCTAATTCAGAATCCTACTTAACGAATTATGTAGATGACAAGTTGCAAGTGGAGGATATGGACTTATACGCATTGTTAAAAGCGGCTGGCCAGATCGAAACCATTTTGGATTTAATCACACATACGAGCTTTAAAGTATAAACCGTCTGCGGTTTACTCCATTAGCACCAATAAGTAGGAAGATAGGCGGTAAAATCTTCGCCTATGGCACTGTTACCGACTCGCTTATAAAGCAATCAGCGGGAAATAAAGGATGATCGGGCAACTCGTAGAGCTGAAAAGATCAGGGCTAAACTTGATTGGGAACCCGGCATACTTAACCGTAACGGCTATAAACCCACAGGGATGCACTGAAAACCTATCATCGTCTGTCAGCAGAACATAATGATTATGCAAATCAGGCATTGCTAGGAATGCGTGCAAAAATGGAAATCATGAATAACAGACTGTTGACTTTGTGCGGTCGAAAGTGATTTGTACCCCCCTTCCGACACGCTAATTTTTCGTATTAAATACAGTGCTTCTTTAATAATTGAAAGCGGCTAATAGTGGTTAAGGAATGTAGAGTGCTGTATATTTGCACTACATTTTTACTGCGTAACTAATTTGAGGTGTTAGCACATGGCAGCCACAAAAACTATTACTTTAACGTTGCGTGTTGATCCTGTAATTAAGGAAGGTTTGCGTTTACTGGCTGAAAAAGAGCACCGTAGCCTTACCAATATGGTGGAAGTGATGATTCGCGAAAGCTGCAAGCAGCATAATGTCATTATTCCTGAGCAACAAACCCTTTTCGATAGCGAAAATCCACAGCGATAAATACCAAGGAATTAACCCTTAATGGATACTAAAGAAATCCTCGGTCGTATTTTTAAAGACCCGGCGACTCAATACGAACTCACTGAATTCGAAAATCTCGGCAAACCGATTCACGACATTCTCAACATTTATCCAAAAACAGCGGCTACCGGGCGCGAAGCGGGCAAAACCAAGTATTACTTGAAAAGTTTCATCCCATTTTCCACGGCCAACGAGGAAGTCCAGGTTTTTGTCGAAGACGGCAAAACCAGCCCGGAAGAAATCGTGCGTCAGCTTTGGGTATATAAGCTGATCAATCAATACGGTTATAAAGCCGATGAAATAGACCTGGAAAAAAGCGTGCAATTCGGCACTGAGATCGGCACCAAGGCGGCGGACATTATTGTTTACAGTGATTCCGGCAAGATCACTCCGAAAATCATCATCGAATGCAAAAAGCCCAAACGTAAAGACGGTATTGAGCAACTTAAAAGCTATATGAATGCTAAAGGCGCACCGGTTGCTGTGTGGTCCAACGGTAGTGACAGCATTATTCTTTACCGGCCTTATCCGGCGCAATTTGACGATACTTTGTTCGATATACCCAAACGCGGACAGGCACCGAAAGACGTACTGGAAGCCAAGAAAACTTTGTTGCAACTGAAAAAGGATTTTAACTTCAAAAAGATTGTACAAGCTTTGGAAGAGCTGGTACTTGCAGATATAGGCGGAGCAGATGAATTCAATGAAATTTTTAAGTTGATCTTCGCCAAAATCTGGGACGAAAAACAAGCGGAGGAAATACGTAAAGATAAAACCGTTGAATTTGGAAAGTCTACTAGCGATCCCAAAATTACTTATGACCGAATAAATAAATTATTTCACATGGCCTGTAATGAATGGCCTGGGGTATTCAAGCCAGACGAAAATATCGACTTGTTACCCGATCATCTTCATATTTGTGTTGGACCAATGGAGGGCGTTCGCTTATTAGGTTCGAATTTACGCATTATGGATGATGCTTTCGAATACCTGCTTCCCACCGAAGCCAAAAAGAAAAAAGGTCAGTTTTTTACGCCGCGTCATGTCGTGGAAATGTGTGTAAGAATGCTCAACCCCACCCGCACGGAATATGTCATGGACCCGTCCTGCGGTTCCGGCGGCTTTTTATTGCATGCAATGGATTGGTGCTACCCAGCTGATGATAATGATCTACGTTATCGTCGTAAGCATGATTATGCTGCAAAGTACTTGTGGGGAATTGACTTCGAAGCAAGAGCAGCTAAAACTTCGCGCGCCTTGATGCTTATAGCCGGAGACGGCCACACTAATATTTTTGGCCCTGATGTCAGTAGCCTGAACCCTGAAACATGGTTCAAAACAATATCGGGTAGGGAATTAATGCATGGGTTAAGGAAGGAAAACCTTACCGCTAAGCGCATACCCGATATTGATGCCTTTGGTGACGACGACAAAGCCTGGGAATATTTCGACGAACTCAAGTTCGACGTGATTCTCGCCAATCCACCCTTTGCCGGGGAAATGAAAGACCGCAAAATGCTGGCGCATTACGAATTGGCAGAACCGGCATTAAAACGGGCAGGAGACGATAAACAACCCAAGGAAGAACGCGATGTGTTGTTTATCGAACGCATCCTGAAGATGCTCAAGCCCGGTGGCCGTGCGGCGATAGTATTACCGCAGGGAAAATTCAACAATTCCTCGTTGGCGTTTATCCGCGTATGGATTTTGAAAAAAGCCCGTTTACTGGCTGTGGTAGGTTTACACCCCAACACTTTTAAACCCCATACCGGCACTAAAACCTCGGTGTTGTTTGTACAAAAATACACGTTGCAACAATTGACTGACATTGCCAAAGTCCATGATGAAATTGCTACCGCCTGCCCCGATTATGAGGCGGACATTTGGCAATTACTTAGCAACCATCCAGCCGAAATACCAGAAGAGGATATTCCCGAAGCGATAGCGGATTTATTGGCCGAAACCTTTGCTGAACCGGAAGCGGAAGACATTGCCGAAACTAACGAAAACGATGAAAGCGAAGACACAGCCGATAATCAACCCACGTTTAGCGATGAAGACCGTCTTGTGCAAGCAGAAGAAAAGCTGGAGGCATTGAAAGCTGAATTGATCCGTACCAAGCAAAAACTGTTCGATTTAGCCAGTGATACCGAAGCCTTGCTACAGCAACAACAAACTGAGCTCGCCGTGGCACAACAACAGCAACAAGAAGAGCTGGAAGCCATCCAATCCAAATGGACCGGCAAAGCGGCGGAATTGACGGCTTACAACAAACCGAAAAAAGCCGAGCATAAAAAAGCGATTCAAGACATCAAGGCGGAATATAGCGCCAAGCTTAAGATCAGCAAAGACCGGCAAAAAAAGGCGGAAAAAGCCCTTAAAGCCGAGCAGAAACGCCTGGAAAAATTGATTCCGCAAGCCGAGCGGGAGTTAAAGCTGTTGACCTTGCGCGGCAAACTGGAGCTGGTGTTAGCCGATGCCGATTTGATCGGCACCCTGAAAGAACGCTGGATAGCCGCCGAAGTCGCCAAGCGTTTGGATTACCCTATTTTTATGGCGGTCAGCGAACGCGGCGGCAAGAACAATTCCGGCGATTATGACTATGTGATCGACGATAACGGCAATCTGGTGGAAGATCACGATGGGCAACCGAAAATTAATCAGGATTTGGTTAATTACGATTTAACGGCTGACGATTTGGCCGATGCCGCTGGAATCTCCGATGAACAGCTTTGTATTGCCGAGGCGTTTGTCAGGTTTGCACAGGGGCATGAATTGGAATTTTGGAGTGCTGAGTAATGGCGGTTTGGAGTAAAACAACGACTTCTGAAATACTCGCTACTCGGCGAATTGATGCCGAATTTTCTGATCCCAAATATATTGAGGCGGAACGAAGAACTCGAAATTGCAAAACCGAAAATCTTGGAAGTTTGGGTATATTTGTACCGGGACCTTTTGGTTCAGCTTTCCGTGTGCGTAATTATGATTTTAAATCACCATTTCGTTACATTAGGGGACAGGACGTAAAACCATTTTTTATCTTAGAGGATGATAGTCGTTTTATTCCACAAGCTGATTTTATTCGGCTTCAACGTTATGCAGTCAAAAAAGACGATTTAATAATTTCGGTGGTTGGAACTCTTGGGAATGTTGCCGTGTGTACTGAGCGCGAAACTCCTGCCATGTTTAGCTGTAAAAGTACGATTTTTCGTACTAATAGAGTTGACCCTTACTATTTACTCGCTTATTTGAACTCGCATTACGGACAACTTTGTCTTCTTCGCAGGCAAAGGGGAGCAATTCAAACAGGGCTTAATATTGAAGATCTGCGGAGTATTCCTATTCCACGCATTGGCAATCTCATAGAGTTAGAAATAGCTGAAAAAATCCGTAAGGCTCATTATGAATTGATTTTATCGCGGGAATTATATCAATCTGCTCAACAACTTCTCGAAGCAGAGCTAGGGTTGGACAAGTTGAGTTTTCAAAGAACATTAGGTTATACAGCACAAGTTAGCGATGTTGTTTCCGAAAAGAGAATGAATGCGGAGTATTTTTCACCTCTTATAAAACAAATTCTTTCTAACAAAATATTTATAGATGCAAAGCCTCTAACTAACTATTTTTCAATTATTAGAGGTCAATCCACAAATAAATATTTAGATGAAGGTATTGCCGTTTTAAAGACAAAAAACATAAGAACCCCATCGATTGATTATGATCGTGTCAATGATTTTGCAGGGGCAACAGTTGGTCTAACAGCCGTCCAAGAAGGTGATCTTATTTTTGCATCAATGGGAGTTGGTTCCCTCGGTCGTATCAGTTTTACTCATAATCTGCCAAGAGAATGTGTTATAGATGGAACATTGCGATTGTTGAGGCGGAAATTTGATGCCCCAATTAATATTGAATTACCTTATTTATTGTTTTTGAGTACCAGAGCTGGCCAAGAGCTTATATACCGAGGGATTATCGGTTCGACTGGGATTATTTCTTTGCCTGATGAATATTTAGGACGAATTTTGCTTCCTAATATTCCTGATAATGTTTGTGAAAGATTAACAGAATTAGTCATCTCTTCAATGGATGCGGGAAATAAGTCAAAGGAGTTGCTAGAACAAGCCAAAAACCGCGTCGAACAACTGATCGAAGAAGCAGTTCAATCATGAGTGGAAAAAAATCAAACCCCGATCAAACGGCTTTGCCTTTCGTCGGCGATTTATTGCTTTATCAAACCGAAGACGGCCAAACCCGCATCGAGGTGCGTTTACAGGATGAATCGGTGTGGATGACGCAAGCGATGATGGCAGAGTTGTTCCAAACCACCACGCAAAATATCACGCTACACATTAAGGCAATTTATCGTGACGGTGAACTGCAAGTAGCGGCAACTTGTAAGGAATACTTACACGTTCAAACCGAAGGCAAGCGCAACATTTCCAGAGCGCGTAAGTTTTATAATCTGCCGGTTATTTTCGCCATTTCCGGCAAAACCGCCGCCGAATTGATTGCCGATCGTGCCGACGCCAGTCAGCCGAATATGGGCTTAACTGCCTGGAAAGGCGCAAAAGTCCGCAAAGGCGATGTTGCAAAATTATCTGGGGAAAAAACGATGAATTTAACGACGCAAGATCAATACGTGCTGATATTTCAAACTTTATGTCGTCAGTAATACTCGCCGATATTCGCGCTGCGGTCAATGCAGGCCGTGTCCTCTGGAAAAAACACGCATTGGAACGTATGCTGGAGCGAGGGATCGGTCGGAACCAGGTAAAAAATGCCATTTTGCAGGGCGTTATTATTGAAGATTACCCAGATGATCACCCCATCCCAAGTTTGTTGCTGGCATTGAATCAGCCGGAAGCATTGCATGTGGTTTTAGCTTATGACGCGGCAAGCGAACAGTGTCATATTATTACCGCTTATCGTCCCGATTTAACTCATTTTGAAGCTGATTTAATCACCCGGAGGCTATCATGAATACCCACAACGATCTTTGCCCGGTCTGCCACGGCGGATGTAAGCAAGCCGGTCGCACGACTTTTACTGTTGATCTTGGTTTTGGCGTGGTGGTTGTGCGCGATGTCCCCGCCCAAGTGTGCGATTTATGCGGCACTGATTGGCTGGAGGACAGTGTCGCCGAAAAACTGGAACAGATCGTTGAGCAGGCGCGTCTGAAGCACCCGGTGGTGGAAGTCGCTAACTGGCAACAGGAAATTCAATCCTTGCCATCCTGACACGAGGAAAAAACTAATGAATCTAACCACGGAAGACAAACGCTTGCTGGAAGAACTTTGCCAACAGCATAAGGTGAGTTTCGATAAGGTCGTCAAATTGTTGGACACAGTCCGCGAGTATGAATTTAAAGAGCGTCGAACCGGTGTTTATGATGCTTTGCGGGAAATTTTAAGCAGTAAAACCGGTGAAACACAATGAATCAAGGATCAGGGATTGAGAGCTATGTGAGAAATCCTCGCTTATTAGTTGATCTTATTCTTGAGGTTGTTGATCTCTTTGGCAACGGGCAAGACGAGTTGGCAACCACTGTGATGGAAACACAGTTACGCGAGGTTGCTAAAGCAATCGATAATCTTGATAAGGTGGGCATTGCTATACCCGATGCGCTTCGGGCGGAAAAAACCCGCCTAGCCGCTGCCCTTGCAATACAAGCAGAAGCGATGCAGGCATTAAGCCTTTTGACAGATGAACTGGATGAAATTGTCAGGAATTTAAAATCGAGATTGGGGAACGAAGAACAAACAACGGAGAAAAAGCCCCGTAAAAAGCGTTCAAGATCAACAAAAACTGATAACGCTACCTTGCGCCAACTTATGATTGAAGCCTTGCAACATTTGGGTGGTTCTTCGCAGAAGAATGAGGTGCTCAAGTATATGGAGCAAAAACTGCAAGGTAAGTTGTTACCCGGCGATTTAGAATGGCGAGATTCTTGTAAAAGTGCTGTTTGGGAAAACAATGCCTGTTGGGAGCGATACAAGATGATTGAGGATGGCATCTTGAAAAATGGATCGCCTCGGGGGATTTGGGAGTTAAGCGAGGAACATCAATGAAATTTACTAGGCTGGTCATTGAGAATTACAAATCTTTTCAGTTTGCGACGGAAATCCCTTTTCCGGTGGGTGCCGACGGCAAAAGTATTTTCCTGATCGGCGGCATGAACGGTGCCGGTAAAACCTCGATTATGGAAGCGGTCAGTTTTTGTTTGTATGGCACCAAGCCGGAAGTGATTTATAAAAACATCAATCGCAAGGAGTTGGCGCGCGGTAATACGTCAGTTTCTTTTGAATTGGTGGTGGAGCTGGATGACGGCTCGGAATTGATTGTGAAGCGGTCCTGGAGCGGTGGAGTCGTCAACGACGCCAAAGCAAAGGATTTGGAAGAACGTTTAGTCGTGGTGCAAGACGGCAAGCGGGTTTCAGTGCAGAACAAGCAAATGTGGCAGGATTTTATCCGCGCGACCATTCCGCCCGGCATTACCCAGTTTTTCTTTTTCGATGGCGAAAAGATTCAGGAAATCGCCGCTGACGATCATTCGGAACTTCGCTTGAAGAAGTCGCTGGAAGCAGCACTGGGCATTCAATACATCACCAAACTTTCGGAAGATGTTTTGTATATCAAGACCGAAGAGCGCAGAGGCTTTGTACAGATTTCCGACGAGGACCTGGAATTTAAGGAAAGCGAGCTGAAAAGGGAGAAAAGCAAGGTCAGCCGCACGATTCAGGAACGAAATGAGGTTAAGGCAGAACTGGATGCCTTCAAAAACCAACATCAGGAAGCCAAGGAGCGCTTTCAAGCCACTTTTAACGCCGAACCGGAAACCCGCGACAGCATCAGGGAGGCGGAAAAAGCCCGTATTCAGGCGTCTAACCGTTTGGGGCAAGTGGAAAATGAGCTTAAAACAATGTGCGAAGGTGTTTTACCGTTTGCAATTGCCGGGCGCTTGTTTGCCGATATTCGCAAACAAATCGATGCCGAGCGGGAGACTGTGCAATACGAAGCCATTCGCGACAATGCGGCTATTTTGGCCCGAAAAATTGTCCGAGTAGTAGAGGAACCGGAGCCGATTTATCGGGAAAAGTTATCGGCTGAAAAAATGGCGGAACTGGAACAGCGTATTTTTCGCTTATTGCAACAGGGCGATTCTGTTAATGACAGCATCAAGATACTGAATCTTTCCGATCGTGATGCTGCCCGTGTGTTGCAAAAAATGGAAACGTTGGAAAACAGCGATGTGTTTTTGATTCAACCGTTATTAGAAGAAAAACAGGAACTGGCTGTCCAGGTCCGGCAATTGGAAGCCGCGTTACAACCGGGTATTGCTTCCGATTCCGAGAAGGAATTGTTCGATCAATTGCAGGCGGAAATGGAAAGTTGTTTAACCCAGATTGGCCGTAAAACCGAACAATTACGCTTGTTGGAGGACGAAATCCTGGCGCTGGAAAAACGTATTCGGGACATTGAACTGGATGTGGAAAAGCTTTACGAGAAACACCATGTTTCCAAGGAGAAAGCCGGTTTTATTGAGGAATGCGACGCGATTGCCAATTTGCTGAATCAATATACGGTTCGGCTGCGCAAAAACAAGGTGCATCTATTGCAGGAAAAGACTTTTGAAATGTACCGGATGCTGTCCAGTAAAACCGGTTTAATCAAGGATATTTTGATCGATGACAAGAGTTACGAGATCAAAATGATTGACCGCAACGGCCACGAAATCAGGAAGTCGAGCCTTGCTGCGGGCGAAAAAGAGGTGTTCGCTTTGTCGCTGTTGTGGGGCCTGGCGCAAACCAGTCAGTTGCAATTGCCTATATTAATCGATACACCGCTGTCCAGGCTCGATAGCACCCATAGGGATAATATCATCAAGCATTATTTCCCCAATGCAGGTCAACAGGTGATTATTCTTTCTACCGATACTGAAATAGACAAGGATTATTACCGTAATTTACAACCTTATTTGAGCGGTGCCGCCAGCCTGGAGTTTGAACCCCGGCAGGAATTAACGACCGTTAAACAAGGCTATTTTTGGGAGCAATAGAGCATGGCGGATCGTTTATATACTTCTAGTGAAGCGGATGAGATTTTAAGTTCTTTGCGCTTTGAAACTCGCTTGGAAAAAGCCGTTCTGGCGCGTATTGCTTTCACTATATCACTGGTGCAAGACGGCAAAAATGTTGCTGAAAGTGCTAATTTTAGTGGCGGCGAATTAAAGCGCCCTACTTTTTTTGGTCCTGATGAATTATTTATTCGTAGCCTACTGGCGCATGTACACGGGAAAGGCGATATTACCGAAGATGCATTTTTTTCCAATCGCTCGCTGATCAAAAACCATATCGATCAGGGGAGTCTGGCTATGGAGCAACTGTATATTGAAAGCGGGCGCAGTGCCGAGGGCTTGATAAAGAGTCTGGTTGATCTGGTGGAGTTTCAGGGGCGTAAGGAATTACGGGGGCGTGGATTGGATATTTTTATCGGCAGAACTTTATTGCAAAAAGCCGATTTGATCATGGAGCTGAATAATACCGATAAACATGCCAACTCGCATTTGGCGATTATGGGTAAACCAGGTGTAGGTAAGACCCAGTTTTTGCTGAAAATTCTGGCGGATATTCGCATTCAGTCGAATTACCAGACCCATTTCATTTATTTTGATTACAAAGGCGATGTGGTCGATAACCAACATTTTCTGGATATTGCCAAAGTCCAGCCTTTTAGACTACTGCAAGGCAACCAACGTTTGCCGATCAATCCGTTTGTACTACCCACTTATGATGAACAAACGATCAATATTTCTGCACGAGAAAAGGCGGAAAGTTTTGCTTCTATTAACTCAAAATTGGGCGTAGTACAGAAAGGCGCATTAACCGAAGCTATCCGGGCAGGTTATGCAAAGCGAGCTGGTTCCGATGCACCCTATCCAGATTTTCAGGATATTCTGGAAATTGCTAATCTGATGTATGAAGAGGAAGACAAAAAGGACGATACCCTGATTGAAGTGCTTCGCGATTTATCCGTTTTTGAATTGTTCTGGAAGCATGGCGATGAAATCGCACCTATCGATAAGATTTCTAATCGAACCGTTCTAATTGATGTACATGCCATGCCGGTTTTGAAAGAACTGGTCGCTTACTTGGTAATCGAGCGGCTTTATAAGGAAATGTCTTTGTTGCCGGATAGCCCGGTCGAAGACGGCAAGCGGACCATACGCACGATATTAGTCATTGACGAGGCGCACAATTACTTAAGCCAGAAGAATATGTTTTTGCAGCGTATTATCCGTGAGGGACGCTCTAAAGGCATTGTTGTTTTCTTTGCGTCACAATCGCCGAATGATTATCAGCAGAAGTTCTTTAATTTTCAGGAACTACTAGAATTTGCTTATATTTTCCAATGTGATGGTGTTTCCGCAAGCTCTGTTCAGGATATTTTAGGCTGTAGCAATAAGACTGCAAAAGATTTACAGACCGAGATTGCACGGTTAGAACCCTTTCAGGTAATTAGTCGTTCGCAGGTAAAAACTGAAGAATTTGTTAAATTTGAGGCGGAAGCGTTTTATAAGAGCTATTAGGGATCACACTTATTTAATTCAATGCCCAGATAGAGAGTTTTAGCGGATATTTGGACTAAATTTTGATGAAGCATACAGTGTGGTGAATAATGATCAATGGGAGAGTATTAAAGATCACGGTCGGTAAAACGGGCTTTTTACTGCTCGAAAACTACAGTAAAAACTACAGTGGTTTATATTGCTTTATACTACTTTTAACAACTTTACACATCTTCAATTGACTGGTAAGCTGTTGATTATAGGATGTTATAAGTAGTATGCAGTTGCTTTGAAGTTGTTTAGATCGAACTTTTAATGCGATGGTCGTGCGTTCGAATCGCACACGACCCACCAACAAAAACTTAGTAAATCAACCAGTTAGCTTTCGCGGGCAACTGGTTTTTTTATGTCCAGAATTTGTCTGGGTAACTTTTGTGGTAACTACTCGCCCCATAAAATAAATCAAAAAAAGCTTGACAGATTTTTAGCGTCTAAAAATAGAAATTGTGCAGGCCTGATTTAATTGTGGTTTTTTGGGCAGTCCAGTGCGCGCAGCGTGGATTTTGCGCATTGCAAGGAGTTTAGCCTCAAAAATTCGGTTTACAGCGATCATACGCGGCCAGCGGAGGCCGAAAAAACCCATGATAGGATGAGTTTGTCGCAAACTTACCGTATCTACGTGGATGGCCAACCTTGATAAAGCCTCGGTTCGAATTGAAGTCAGTTGCTTAAAAACGGACTTCGAGAAGCTGTGTGCCGAAGGCAAAATCACCTGTGAAAGCCAGGCTATCATGACTAGCCTGTTCATGGTGGTTGGGACGCTAACTGTTGAAAACTTGGATTGAGTTCAGGGTCGTAACGACAGGCTTTAGTCACTCCGCTTTTTAAATTATCGGGGACCGGCATCACGGTTGTACCACCAAAAAATTCAAAGGCTTAGCCCTTTGGCTGCCTAACCAGTCAGGCGGACTTTGGCTCCAGGTCGCCTCGGCAAAGGTGTAATTGGAGGCCCCCAACACCGCCACAAAGATCTGCGCGGTACGTATTTCGCCGGTTGAGGCACAGACCACAGACATGGTGGGGCCGGCATAATCGATAAATAACTTGTCACCGGCACGATGGGTTTGGCGCATGGAACGTTTTTGTTTCTTCCGCCAATCGGCATAACGCGCGCAGAACTGCGAGTAGCTATAGCAACGATTGGAATATTGCTGGGCATACTCTTCCCAGAGCAATTGTTTGGTCACGCCTTTTTTCTTCAACTCCAGATGAACGTCAGTCCATACCGGCTCCTGAAATTTGGTTGAAGGCTGAGCATCCGAGCGGGGATAAAATTTCAGGGCTAAAGTTTGATCATCCCAATCTTCCGGTAGCAGCCAGGATATTTTCAGCTGTTCGGCCAGTTTTAAGATGTTTTGAATGCTGCCGACACTGATTTTGGTGCTGGCACTGATTTTTCGGATGCTAAATCCGGCGCTATAGCTAAGCCTGAGTACTTCTCGATATTTTCGCATTGCTGTTCTCTTCGCTGACATTATCTTCTCCACAAAAGGTGGGAAGGATAATCTGATTAGATAAACAATGCGTTAGGTGGGATTCTGGCAACTTGAACACCGATTCTGGAAAATCCAGAAAAGTGTTCAACTTGAATCAGAATGGGTGTTCAGATTGCTCCAGAAGGGGTGTTCAGGTTGGGCCAGAATATTCAGCCGGTGGTACCTGCGACTCACACACACCATACCTTCATAAAGTTAGCTAATTTTTGAGTATTAAAGGGAGTAGGGTTAGTGTTCATTTTACTTGCAACTTATCGTCATCAGAAACAACGGTGTATTCAGCGGTAATGCTATCGGGCTCGGATTGCCGAACCGATTGTTGCTGAGCACTTTTGATCAGCCTCCACGCTTTGAAACCAAAAATACTCAACGGGATCAACAATACGGCAAAAACCACGGACAAGACCAGCGTGCCGACGACAGCTGCTGCGATCATGGCCGGAATAGCCAGGATTTTGGCAAGGCTAGAATTGGAATCCTCTTCGACGTGATATTCAAGTCGCCGTTGAGGATCGTTTGTCGTGCCAATATGAATGGTTCGTTTGTAAATTCTAAACATGAGTCGGAGCCGAGGGGTATGCCGAAAAGGCGATTGAAAGAAACAGTAGCGAAAACCTGGGGCATAAAAATGTCGGTGAATCTGCGTGATAGCTCTACAAACTCACCGACGTTTTACTATCTCCGTAATTACGACTAGCGATGAAGGCCAGAGTTCCTTGGGTATGGGTATAGCAACCAGCCATTCCAATGTTTAAACTGCATTTTTGTCCTGATGAATACAGGGTATTGCCCTGGCTAATGCGCTTGCAGCATCGTGCCAGCCTTCACAGCTGTTGTGCCCCTTACGCCCCTTGATTAAATTCAGCAGATATTTGGCCTTGGCATAAATCATGAAAAACAGAAGAATAAGCCGCTGCTGTCTCACAGAGATGGGTTTCTGAGCGCATATCAGTTTATCTTCATAAATGCCTCCATCGATCATTCCAACGGTTCCCCAAGCATAAACTGAAATCGATGCTCCTAAAGGAAGACGCGGCCCCAGCACGACCGCATCCAAAAAATCGCCGTCCGTACCGATATAAGCCGGAATTGAGCCATAGTTGAATGGACAGGGAAACGGAGAGATGAAGTCCAGTTTTCCAGTGGAACCCCGCTTTAAAAAACTGCCGCGAGGCGTCTCAATAATGACATTAACCAAAGGGGCTTGTTCGAGAGTGTTTATAGAATGCATCTGAAATAAAAACCAATTTAACGCCTAATAACCAGGCACGGATAGAGCTAAGCCATTATCGCGGACGCTCAACTCAAGCAAAAAAGATACAGCCGTTTCGGACCAACGTTCTGCAGACGGATAATGCTTGGCCCCATCACCAAAACAGAGTTTCAGCATATCGGTATCGATAATGCCAGCAATTCCCAGTTTGAGCAGTTTCGCCGATTTTAGGGTGTGGGGTATGCCTGTCGAGGAACACCGTAAACCCATCCATGGGGGCTTGGCGGCAGCTCAAACACCAAGGATGGCGTGAATGCAGATTTTGCATTACGCCAAGGATGGCGTGTAGTAGGGCAATGCAGGAGCAATTGCCGAGGAGCAAAAATCTGCCCTGCTGCCGACATCCTCGCCAAGCATACCCCACACCCTTTTTGATCTCCAAATTGGGAATTGCTGGGTGCTTTATAGCAATTTGTGATAGAGCGGAGGGAGGTGACCGTTTTTAGTTTGAAGCGTATGGGTTAAGGCGCCGGCAAATGTAGTATCCATGCTGCTATCCAGAAATAAATCAACACCCCAGAGGCGTCGGCGAGCGTTGTGACTAAGGGCGCGCTAGCGGTGGCAGGATCCCAGCCCAATCGGTTCAAGATAAAAGGCAGACAGAGCCCCACCAGGCTTCCGATCATTACGATACAGATCATGCTCAGTGCGACCACCCAGGCAATGTCGAAGCCGCCCCGATAAGCGCCGATCAATGAAACTGCAGCGGCCATGGTTAGACCTAATCCGCTTGCGACAGCGATTTCCTTTAGCAGTAATTTACGCCAGTCGCTGATTGTGACATCGCCGGTGGCAATGCCGCGCACGACCAGTGTCGCGGCTTGCGATCCGGCATTGCCGCCGCTGCCGATGAGTAGCGGTAAAAAGAACACCAGTACGACATAAGCGGCAATTATATTTTCGTAATAAGCGATTCCGGCACCGGAAATTAAATTACCGAAGACCAAGAGCAGTAACCAGACAATACGTTTGCGGTAAAGCGTAAATAACCTCGCATCGCGAAAGTTGCCGGCCAACGGGCCGATTGTTGCGCCTTTGTGCATGTCTTCGGTCGCCTCTGCCTCGGCAACGTCCATTGCATCGTCATAGGTAATGATGCCGACCAAACGTTCGTCGTCGTCGACGACCGGTAAGCTCAGTAAATCGTAACGACTGATTAATTTGGCGGCATCTTCTTGCTTAGCCGATAGTTTAGTTTTCACCATTTCGGTAGTCATTACATCCTTGATTCGCGCTTCCGGTTTGTTCATGATTAGCTCGCGTAACGATAGCGTGCCGATTAGACGATATTGAGCGTCGACGGTATAAATTTGGTATATCAATTCGGCGTTGGGGGCGCTTTTTCGAATGACGTCGAGTGCTTTGCCAACTGTGATTTCGGCTGGTACGGTCATATAATCGCTGGTCATGATCGCGCCGGCTGTGCCTTCTTCGTAACTCGCTAGGCGTCTGAGTGCTTCGCGTTCGGCATGAGCGATCTTACGCAGCACACGGTCGTGACGGTTTTCAGGCAAAACATGGAGCAAATCGGCGCCTTCGTCGGCGTCGAGATGGCGTAGCAACTGCGATACTTCCTTATCGGTCATTGCGGTGGTTAATTGTGACTGCCAGTCGACCGGTAAATGCCCGAAAACCGACGCACGTTGCACAACCGGTAAGTACATCAACAATTCGCGGGCAGCATCGACCGGAACGGTTTGCAGCAGTTCAGCCAGGTCGACGGCTTGAAACTCTTCTAGAAATTGAAGAACGGCTTGGTAATCTTTGCGCTCAATCGCACGGCGCAAGTAGTCGTTCAGGATGGCGGTCGGCATCGGTTTGTCTCCGGTTGTTTGCGGACTCGTTTGCCCGCAGCGGAAACAAACTGAATCAATTTGTCGCTAAAGTGGCGGGCAAGGAATGCGCGTTAGACATTGTAGAGGGATTGTGTAAATCTATACTGAAATTTCGACTGGAACTTTCCATAATCGGCTCGTTAGATAGCGCTGATCAATTCAGCCTGCATAGGTTATTAAACAAGTGATAGAGTGTCAACTTTATGATTCATAATGATTATTACATCGGTTGTTTGTTTCGATATAGACTTAATAACGGTATGAAGATGATACGGATTGGATGGGTTATCGCGGAATTTTCTTGTCTCGATACTCCGAGTAATTAAGATATTACTAATATTGTCGTAATTGTCCCCTTGTCAAAGGTGAAATGAGGGGGGGCAAGTTATGTCATTCTTATTCAATTTTTCCATGTCAGGAGCATAAAATGCCAAAATTCATGAAAAAAAGTCTTTTGATTTTAATTGCTTCGGCTGCTTCGACGTGGGTCTTTGCCGACAGCCCAAAAGAGCAAATTCATTATCTGGAACAAAGTCGTGCAACAGCCCATGAATTCATGCAGTCGCTGGGTAGAAAGCTGAAATCGTTACTGGAAACGGCAGACACGGAAAACGCGATCATTGTTTGCAAACAAATTGCGCCGGCAATGGCAGCCGATTATTCGAAAGACGGATGGATTGTGAAACGGGTATCGCTTAAATCCCGCAACAAATCGATGGGAGTGCCGGATACCTGGGAGCGGCGCGAGTTGGAAGGTTTTGATAGGCATCACTTGTCTGGAGAACCTACCGACGAGCTCGAAATGTCTGCAATCGTAGATGAAGCGGATGGGCTTTGGTTTCGTTATCTGAAAGCCATACCGACTCAGCCGATGTGTTTGCAATGTCATGGTAAAGCGGAAGATATGCCTGATGGGGTAAAAGCGATATTGGCGCATGAATACCCGAATGACGACGCAATAAATTATAGTGTCGGCGAAATACGCGGTGCGATTTCGATTAAGCGCCAGATATCGGCTCATGAATAGAAAAATAAGGTGCAGAGCAGGAGCAAAAATCGACCTAACACCTCGGAGTCTCCTCAGGCACTGCCGAAATTTGAAGTGCGAAAGGTATAATTGTGATGATGAAAAGCAAATGGGCGTTAATGGCGGTTAAAACTCTCGGCTGGCGAAAGACGGCGTCAATGAAAGCCCTATTTTATTTTCGATAGTCGATTACGGCTTTTCTGACATCGGCGATCGTGAAGTGGTATTGCCTGCTTAATTGCCCAAGTTTTGCCGTCTTGTTCGTTGTCTCGGGTAAGTTCAGTCGCTCCATTAAATAATCGACCGGTACGCCGGTAATCTGCGCTATCTCCACTAAGGTCATGTTGCCTCGTATTGTTAGAGATCCGTTATTCCATGCGTGTAGTTGTTTGCCGGATGCTCCCGATATTTCAATCGGTGCGACCAGCGGCGCAGCGGCGAAAGCGATCAAAGTCAGTACGCCGACTAGGCTCAGCCCTAAGCGCAGCCCCGACCCTTCCGTGACACGTCCTGAAATGAAGCCGACAACCCAACGCCAATGCAGTAATAAGTGCAACGCCAATATCGCGAAAAAAAGCACCGACACCCAGTAATGAACGGTTCCCCATTGATGGCGGTCAAGCCCCCAAATGGTCGCGAAGTGCCCGCTACCGGGCGGTAACAGATAGCGTAACAGCACGCCGGTCGTAGTTAGAAAAACAAAACCCGCGAAGGCTACGATATCGATGATGAAATTTAATTGGCTACGTTTCATTGTCAGTTTATCCGCAAATGCTTGAACCTAAAAAGAGCAGTTGACATGTGTTGTAGACCGTTCGTGCTGAGCTAAGTCGAAGCATGAAGGGTCTACAACACTTTCACCGTCTTGGTGAAGCCTCAAACTACCGTTCACCCTTCGACGGGCTCAGGGCGAACGGTAGTTTGAGGCTCTCAACTGCTCTTTTTACTGTGAAAGTTCGTAGATTTGGACACTTTATCTAATTTTTTGATATACAAAGCTCTGTGCTGGCAATACCGCACCCTCCGCCACCAGAGAACTTTCATTTGCCGGGGCGATGGCTAGGCCTTCATGAACGTTAGGTTGAAAGGTTTCTGCTTGAGCTTTGTTCCTCAAAATCCTTAACGCGGTTCATTGTGTAGATGAAAGTAAGGCGCCAGTGTTTGAAGCCTGCTGTCTTCTAATGGCTTGCCGATCGTAAAATGATAAATGCTTTGTAGGCCGGTGTCGTTTATTCCAAGAACCTCGTGTACCGCGTCATCAAAAAAGCAGCCGATGCCGGTTCCGCGCATTCCTATGGCTTCGGCTTCAAGATATAATGCTTGGCCGACCAAGCCGCTTTCCCAAAATCGACGGCGATATTGCCACGGTTCTTTTGCCAATTCATCGCCGAACTCCGCGACCATCGCTAAACTGAAGGCGCTATCGGCGGCGATATCTTGATGGCACGATAGCGTTTTGGCTGCGCGACGGCAATCGGCGTTGAGTAAGTTGTAAAGTTTTAATGTTTCAGGCGCGCCTTCGACCTTTTGCCAAGAGAACTCGGGGCGAGTGTTGTACTTCAGCATCTGAAAACTGGCTTGATTCCGCGATAGGGCGTAGAGACCCGGTTGCAGCCCTTCGACGCGATGCACGAATAAAAATAAATGAATCTTTGCAGGCCAACGCCAAAGGTCGAAGGGGATTAGGTTTTCAGGCATCGTAGCTTGCAAGATGCGATAAAAATGATTCAGCTCGATCGGCGTTTGACCGTCGAAATGTTGAGCGCTACGCCGCTGCCGAATGATCTCGAACGCGCTTTGGGAACCGTTAGTTAGTGGTGGCGATAAGATTATCCCCGGATGTTGGTGGTTTTCTTGTGTGGCTGATTTGGCAGCTGCTTGTGCTGCCGCATCAATTAAAGGCCAATGAAAATGGTGGTAACGGCTCAAGCGATTGGCCTTGCCAAACCAATTGTCGACGCTAAGTTCGGCTAAGTAGCGATCGTTGGGATTCGTCCAAGACCCTGCATGAATTCGACATAATAAATCGGGGGCTTCGTTTTCCTCGGCAATGAATTCATCGTGTCGGTCCAGACCGAGTAGTTGAGCAATCGCTTCGTCGCCGCATTCGGCCAGCAGTTCGACCGACCAGCCCAGAACGGCTGCTGCATAGCGCAACGCGCCGAGTGCATGTCCAATGTCATGTTGGCAATAGCGAAATGCGCGTTCGCCGTATTTCCAGGCTTCCCGCCAATGGATAGAGCTCAAACCGATCAATATCCCGCTAAATGCTGGCGTCTGACGCCAATTGCCGCGCATTTCCAAGACATGGTCGTGACTTAAATAATGGTAAACACCGGCAGGAAGGTCGGTTGCCGCTGTATTGATTAAATAGGCTTCGGTCGGATGCAGATTGCCGCTGGACGGATTGCAGCGCAGGGCCCAGCGGTCATCGCCGTATTGTTTCCAGGCGGAAAGCCCGAAGCTCAATGCCATCATAAGCCCCAGATTATTGATGTTGAATGGCTGTGATGGAATTAGCTCGGGGTTTTGAAGTTCGTTATAGGTGGGTGAGGGGGTGTTTTGGGGTAAAGGTAATTTTATTCGTTCACAGCCTTCGAAACGCCTGAACGGGTCCGGTTGATCGGCCCAATCGAGTCCGTTTGGACCTTTCGCATAACGGTCCAAATGGTGTTTGGTGCGTTGGTGATATTCCAGTATGCTGGTGAGTTGGGGCGATGCCATGCTTGTTTCGGGGGTGAGTGATCGACAAACCGATTGTAAAGCAGTCTTAATGGCTCTGCCATGACGATGTAAAGAAATTTAAACATTATTTAAACTTGATTAATCCATGGAAACGCTGATTGCTCTTATTCAAACTCATATTGAACACGCTCATTTTATTATTTTCGGATCGCTGCTGTTGGCAGGCCTCAATATTCCGGTATCCGAGGATGCAATGCTGTTTATTTCAGGGGTGTTGGCAAGGCAATACCCGGATCAATTGCCTTATTTATTTGCCGCGGTCTATCTAGGTGCTTACGGTTCGGATTTGATCTGCTATAGTTTGGGGCGATTCGTCGGGCCTAAAATATTACATATTCGTTTTTTTGCTAAAATGGTGCCGCCGAAAAGAGTCGAAATGATTCACGCATATTACGAAAGTCACGGTATTGCAACGCTGATACTAGGTCGCTTTATTCCTTTTGGGGTTAGAAACGGGCTGTTTTTGTGCGCGGGGCTAGGCAAGATGAGTTTTATCAAATTTGCATTAGCGGACTTATTGGCTTGTACGATTTCGACGATTGTTTTTTTCTCGCTGTATTATCATTACGGTAAAGCCGTCGTGGTGTATGTCATGCAAGCGAATATCGTGGTATTTATCATCGCGGCAATTGCGGGAGGGTATTTGTTTTTTTATGTAAAACAAAGGCGTAGCAGGCGTTAAAATCGTTAAAATATTTAGGATTGGGTCAAAACTCATAACTTCAGGAAGTTATACCCGTCGTAGATCAAAATTCGGCGCCTGGGTGTCCGCCAAAGGACGCCGTGAATACGTCCATGTAGGCTCTATGCTGGCAAAGCCTTTGTCGGACACCCAGGCGCCTCCTCTAGCACTGCCGAAATATGAAGTGCGAAAGGTATATTTATCGCGAAATCCTACCTAATGAGATTTTTCGTTATTTTAGTGTAATTCGTGGGGAAAATGCTTTTTATTTGGGATAATGGACGTCAAGCCCGTCGGCCTATTCATATATAAGAATGTTTAACATATAACCAAAGCATGAAAAAACAGGATGCTGAAATTAAAGGCGAGCCTCGATCGCTTGAGGATTGGACAGCAGTATTGCGCGATCGGGAAATGCCGGTATTTTCAGATACCGTGCAGAGTATCAACTACATCATAGAGGACGAAAAGAAAGGCGCGATGGAACTTGCCCCTGTGATACTTCAAGACCCCAATCTAACGGCAAAACTATTAAAGCTAAGCAACAGTATCTATTACAACCCTTCGCGAAAACAGATGGTGACCGTATCTCGGGCTATTGTGATTCTCGGTATCGAGGTCATTCGAGAGCTGACACTGGCTTGCTCGCTTTTTGAAGCGATTTTGTCGCCGAACAACAGGCGCCGCGCCAATGAAGAAATCGCCAAGGCTATTCATGCGGCGGTTCAAGCCAAGGCTTTGGCGATCGCGGCGAAAGATCCTTCGCCCGAAGAGGTTTTTATCGCGGCGTTGCTCAAAAATATAGGAAGCATCACCTTTTGGTGTTTTTGCGGAGCACAGGGCGATAGAATTCAGGCTTTGCTGAAAAACGGCCTAAGCAACGAAGCGGCCGAAAAGCAAGTATTGGGCTTCAAGCTGGCTGATTTGGATATTTCATTGTGCAAAACTTGGAATTTAAAAGGCTTGATCGAAGCGGCTATTAAAAAAAGCACTAGAGACGTCGATCCGCGGGTTAAATTCGTTCGCGTCGGTTGCGAAGTCGTCGAAGCGTTACGAGAAGGAGTCGGTACGCAAAGTTATTACGCCTGTGTCGAAAAAATCGAGGCCATGACCGGACTGTCGAAACAAGCGATTGAGGCGAGTCTCCGTAAAAATACCGACATTGCGGCAAATATCGCTTGTCATTTCGGCGCAACGGAGGCTTCGAATTTAATTCAACATAATGTTCGGCAAAATTCCGAAGCGAATGCGTCGGCGCAAAATGTGGATCGAAAGATGTTGCAATTTCAAATTTTGCAAGATATCACCACAATATTGAGTGGAAGAATCGATATTAACCTGTTGCTTGAAACCGTATTGGAGGGTATTCAACGCGGAATCGGCATGGATCGAACCATTTTCGCTCTTTTGACAAAAGATAAAAATGCATTGTTGGAGAAAGTGGCTTTGGGTTGGCGTAAGGATAGTTATTTACAAAAGATTCGCTTTGAGCTTAGTCAGTCTCCGCCTAATTTGTTTTTTCAAGCGATTACCAATCACGAGGGTTATTGGGTAAACCCGAAAGAAAACGAATCTTTGTATAGCGCAAGCGATGTTAAGACGATCGGTAAACAGCCTTGTTTATTGATGGCTGTTTGTTCAGGAGATAAACCTATCGGCCTAATTTATTGCGATCGCGCCTACAGCAATTTCGAATTGACCGAGGATGATCTCAAGGCGTTTAAGCATTTTGTTCAACAGGCCAATATTGGTCTATCTCTCTACCGTATGCAAGCGAGGTAAGGATTTCGTGATAAATAACGTCCTGTAATTATGAGTTTTGTAGCGGGTTCGGTAACTCGCTTGACAGCCCGGCACCTAAATTATCCAAGACAATTAATCATGGCCAATGAGCTATGGTATTTAGGTGATGGGTTCAAGGCGTCCTTTGGCGGGCACCCCGGTGCCGAATTTTGATCTTCGATGGGTATGACTCCCTGATCGATATACTAGCCAAAAAAATCACGACACCTCCTTAAAATATGGCTCTTTCAGTTCGATAAGTATGGGATCTGCAGAACCGTAAAGGTATCGTCGATCTCCGCTGAATGGGTTCCGGCACGAGTAATGGCATGTTTGCCCATTCACAAAGGGAAGGCAAAAAAAAGAGTTGGAAAATTCTCTTTTCCAACTCTCAAAGCACGGAAGCATTAGGGGGAAATTGCTTCCTATCGGCAAGAACTTAATCTGATGGGATGGTCTCCGCAATCAGTTTTTACTTATCGAACGTCAAATTTTAGTATTGGCGTATAAAAACGCCGTGGTGTTCTGGAAATATGGCTCATGCAAAACCCGCATGTCAGCTCTCCTTGGCATTCCCTCATCTAGCGGGTCAAGCCTTTAGTTTTACGATGCCGTTTACGGACGCTGCAGTGCCTAAACGTGGTTTGCAAATTGTCTTTCGTGGCTGATGCGATTTGTTAATCGGGAGAGCTTATAAGACGATTATGGCAACAAATGCCGCGCCGAGCGAGCAACCGGAAATCATTTTAATTTTTTTACTAAACGGTAATTCCTGCCAGTTTAATGTCGCCTGTTCGCGGGTTTTAAACCACCAATCCGGAAATTCGGTTTTGGCGTTGAAATATAAGCGCTTTGAATAGCGATACAACCAATAACCGGCACCGATAAACAGACCCCACATAATGTAAAACACGATAACCTGAGTCGTGTGTCTACTGGTATGAAAAAGATGCTCGACAACTTCATCTAGTGCTAATTCAAGCACTTCAAACATGCCGATTACAATCGATTCAAGTAACCAAAAAGCGGCTCCGGGCATGATTAGGATAGCCGTCAATACGGACATAAAAATTGCGATTTTTATATTGGTCGATAATGTCATGTCTGCTTTACCGTAAAAAAGTTGATTAATCAAAATACATATCGATTTTTTCGCACTGCTTTAAAAACTAAGATTCGAAAATAAAGCGTAAGCTGTTTTTTGTATGGATAGTATTGTATCGATACTTCCTTTCATCAACCTTTCACGGAAATTGGTGGTTTATTTCAGGACAGCAATGCCCAATTTGTGGATCAAAAGCTGTGAGGTGTTCTTGCCGATGGGCAAAAATCGACCGATAGCCCCTGTGTTCTCTAATGCACTGCCGAAATTTGAAGTGTGAAAGGTATATTTCATGTTGTTGATAGCCGTTGGGCGCAGGTGAATTTGATGGTAGTTCGCCGTCTTTACATCGCCAAAGGTGTTTCGTATCTTCAAGTTGAGATGTTTTATTGAACGGTCAGGATTAATTAGCCTTTGCACATATTGAAAAGTCGCATACTATCTCTTGTTTTAATTCAATGTTTTTTGTGCCGACTGAATAAGCCGGTTACTTGATAAGATAGAGTGATTTTCATTAGTGGGTGGAAAAATAAAATGAAAGAAGACTTATCCAATACAGAGCTTTCAGTATTAAAAGCTATCGATGCTTGGCATGAGCATATTCGGCCGCTATTTGAAAATGATAAGGATTGTCCCGACTGTCCTAAACGTTTTATTTATGGATGTTTTTGTAGCTACGAACGATTGGTTATCGAGCAATCTTTAGATGGTTTGATCGGAAAAGGTATTTTATCTCAGATTCAATGCACTAAGGATTCCACGGAATATTGTTACCGGGTAATGGTGAATGTTAAGGATCAATAAGGGTAAGTATTTAGCGATTTAATGACTGCTAGTGCTTAATTGCGTTAATCAGCGAAAACTGAAAGCACTTTATAATCATGTTGTTATGATTGGTTTTTGTATCGCTTATTTGTGAAATTAAGCACTAGCGGTGAATAGTTGGCTCTGCCTTGCTCTTTCATAAAGCATCGAATTTTAAGACAGCGTTTAAGCTATTGCGGGCTATTCCAATCCCCCATACGACTACGGAGTAATTATGGGTCCACATTATCTCAGTCGATTTTTTACGCCTAAAACCGTTGCCGTCATCGGCGCTTCGGAACGCATCGAAAGCGTCGGTCATCGGATTTTAGCTAATATGCAGGAAGCCGGCTTTAGGGGCGGTCTCTATCCTGTCAATAACAAACGGAAGCAAATTTCCGGTTTGAAAGCCTATCCCAATATCGATGCGGTACCAGACAAGATCGAGCTGGCCGTTATCGCTACACCGGCATTGACCGTGCCGGACATCGTACGGCAGTGCGGCGAAAAAGGCGTGGATTCGGTGGTGATTATTACCGCGGGTTTCGGCGAACTGGGTAGTGAAGGCAAGCGTTTACAACAAGAAGTGCTTGATATTGCCCGTCGGTACGGTATCCGCATCGTCGGTCCTAACTGTCTCGGCATTATTCGTCCGAGCGGGCATTTGAATGCGACCTTCGGCAGCGGGGTGATCAAGGACGGTAATCTAGCGTTGCTTTCTCAATCCGGTGCGGTTTGCACCGCCATTTTGGATTGGTCGCAGTCGCAGGATATCGGCTTTTCAACGGTTGTCTCGATGGGGGGGGCTGCCGATGTCGATTTTGGCGAGGTATTGGATTATCTGGCGCTCGATAGCAAGACGACCGGCATTCTAATGTATGTCGAAGGTATCCGTGATGCACGGCGTTTTTTGAGCGGTTTGAAGGCTGCGGCTCGCTTGAAACCGGTGATTTTGATTAAATCGGGGCGCCATGAAAGCGGCAGCAAGGCGGCAATGTCGCATACCGGCGCGATGGTCGGCGGCGATGATGTATTCGATGCGGCGATCGAACGGGCCGGCGTGGTGAGGGCTTACAGTATTGCACAGCTTTTTTCGGCGGCGCGGGTACTGGCCAATAATTATGTCGTCAAACAGAACCGTCTAGCGATTATTACCAACGCCGGAGGCCCCGGGGTGATGAGTACCGATCGTGCAGAGGAAACCGGCGTGGCGATGGCTGGTTTGAGTGCGGCCAGTCTTGATGCGTTAAATAAGGTGTTGCCGGTGCATTGGTCTCATGCCAACCCGATCGATATTCTCGGCGATGCGACGCCGGAACGCTATAAACAGGCGCTCGATATTTGTCTGAAAGACGAGAACATCGACGGCGTGCTCTGTATTCTGACGCCGCAGGCGATGACCAATCCGACGCAAGTCGCAGAACTGGTTATTGAAGCGGCCAAAACGACACGGAAACCGGTGTTGGCGTCCTGGACCGGCGGAAAGCGCGTCGAAGAGGGGCGAGCTTTGTTCGATAATAGCACGGTAGCCCACTTCGGTACGCCTGAAGTCGCTGTCGATGCATTTTCGTTTCTGGCGCAATACACACAAAACCAAATTCTTCTCAAACAGATACCTAGTGCGGAAAATGAGCTGGCGACGCCCGATATCGACGGCGCTCGCTTGATTATCGAGCGGGTATTGGCCGAGAGCCGCGAAATTCTGACGACTCAGGAATCCAAGGCGATTCTAGCCGCTTTCAGGATTCCGGTTTCGCAGACGATTAAAGTCGATAGTCCAAAGGATGCGATGATCGCGGCCGAGACGATGGGTTTTCCGGTCGTGTTGAAAGTCAACATGTCCGAGTTTAGTCATAAGTCCGATATCGGCGGCGTTCGCTTGAATATCTCGAGTGCCAAGGATATTTCGCATCATTTTCAGGAAATGGAGAGTCTGATCAAGCAAAAGTATCCCGAGATCGACAAAGTAATGATGACGGTCGAGCCGATGCATAAGTCTTTCAATGGGCGCGAACTTATGATCGGCGTCATTCGCGATCCGGTTTTCGGACCTGCGATCAGTTTCGGTTTAGGCGGAACGATGGTTGAGATTCTGCACGATAAAGCGGTGGGTTTACCGCCCTTGAACGAATATATGGTCGAGAAGATGATTGCCAAGACTAAGGCGGCTAAGTATCTTCAGGCTTTTCGTCAATTGCCGCCGGTCAATATGAAAGCCTTGGTCAACACCTTGCTGAACGTGTCGAGCATGGTCAGCGAATTATCGGAAATAGTGGAGCTCGATATCAATCCATTGATTGTCGACGATAGAGGGGTGATGGCAGTCGATGCGCGGATCAAGGCCTGTGTTTCGCATCAGTTGAGCCCCTATAGCCATATGACGATTCATCCCTATCCGCATGAGATGATTCAGCATTATCAATTGCCGAACGGCATGAATATTTGTATTCGCCCGATTCGTCCCGAGGATGCCGAGATGGAGAAGGATTTTGTACATAAGCTATCGGAGCGCTCGAAATATTTCCGGTTCATGCAAGCGTTGCAGGAGTTGACGCCGGATATGGTGGTGCGTTTTACGCAAATCGATTATGACCGTGAAATGGCGTTTATAGCTGTGACCGAAGAACAAGACGGAAAGCCTAATGAGTTAGGCGTCGGCCGTTACATGGCTAATCCGGACGGGCATTCGGTCGAGTTTGCTGTCGTGGTCTCCGATGAGTGCCATGGAATGGGGATAGGTTCGAGGATCATGAAGACGCTGATGCAGGCAGCAAAATATAAAGGGATATCATTTTTTGAAGGCGAGGTGCTTGCGATTAACAAGCCGATGTTGTCGTTGGTTAAAAAACTCGGCTTTACGATCGAGCCCATTCACGGCGATAGTGAAGTCGTTAGAGTCGTGAAGGACTTAAGGATGTGAGATATACCCATCGTAGATGAAAATTCGGCCTCGGGATGCTCGTCAAAGGACGCCGTAAATACGTCCATGTAGGTAAAGCATTTACCGAGCACCCCGAGGCCTCCTCCGGCACTGCCGAAATTTGAATTGCGAAAGGTATAAGATTATTTGCCCTGAAGAACTTGACGGTAGTTGGGTAAATTAGATGGTTTCCGGCTCAATGGGCTTTTTGTTCTTGTTGAATGACGGCATCGTCTACCGAGTGGGCTGAAAACCAATTGTTCGCGATACGTTCGTGTAAAAAAGCCAGTTTCGTTTGTAATTGATCGAGGATATTGCGCAATTGCAATTGAGTGGTTTGCCGCGTGTCGATCGACTGCACAAAGTTTTTCAGGTCGGCGACATCTTCAGGCAGTTTATCGTGATTAGGCAATTTACCGATGGCGTCGGCCATTTCGTAAAGGCAGCAATTAATCGAGCGCGGCAGCGCGCTATCCAATATCAGGTAATTTAACACGTCGTCGCCTTTGATTCGGCTGCGTACATGGCGGCGATACATCAATAGCGCATTCAAGGACTGCAACACATTCATCCACAGCAGGCTTTCATATTGGCGCATTTCATCGCTGCGCGATTCTGACAGTAATAACGAACTCAAGTCCAATATCCGGCTAGTCATGTCGGCCCGTTCGATGTTTCTGCCGAGCAAAATGAAATGGTAAGGATGGTCGTGGCTCATATAGCCGGAAAGTAGACCGGTAAATCGCTGGCAACCTTCGAGGATTTCATTCAGAAATAAAACCCTCATGCGCCGGCTCGACACCGAATCCAGATGTTTTTTAGTATATAAGTAAAGTTCGTTGACTTGTTCCCAAGCTTCGTCGGGCAATAGCTCGCGTGTCGTGCGAATATTTTCGCGGGCAAGGCTCAGGCATGAAAAAAGGGAATTTCGATGGCCGGGATCCGTTAATAGAAAGCGTGTAACATTACGCTCTTGAGCCAGTTTGTAATGTTCATGAAAGGCCTCTTGACAACCGTTGATATGGATCAATTGTTGCCAGCCCATCTCGACCCCTTTGGGCAGGTCCATTAATAAATTCATGTGTACGCTAACTAGACGAGCAAGATTTTCGGTGCGTTCCAGATAACGGGCGAGCCAATAGAGGCGTTCGGCGGAGCGTGACAGCATTAGTCGTTCTCCCGGTTGATAATCCATGTATCTTTACTGCCGCCGCCTTGAGAGGAGTTGACGACCAGCGAGCCTTTTTTGAGCGCGACGCGGGTGAGTCCTCCTGCGGTGACAAAGGTTTTTTCGCCTTGCAGTATGAACGGGCGCAGATCGATATGGCGAGGCTCTAAAATATCCTTACATAAAGTCGGCGAAGTCGAAATAGCTAGCGTGGGTTGGGCTATATAATTGCGAGGATTTTTGAGAATGACCTTTCTAAAGGCCTCGACTTCCTTTGCGGTTGAATGAGGCCCGACCAGCATGCCGTAACCGCCGGATTCGTTAGCAGGTTTGACGACGAGTTCGGCCAGGTGTGCGAGGACATAATCGAGATGTTCGCTGTGACTGCAGAGATAGGTTTCGACATTAGGCAAAATCGGTTCTTCATTCAGGTAATAGCGTATCATTTCCGGTACATAGGCATAGACGACCTTGTCGTCGGCAACGCCGGCTCCCGGTGCATTGGCAAGTGCCACATTACCGGCTTGCCATGCGCGCATTAGGCCGGGCACGCCCAATACCGAGTCTTTGCGGAACACTTCCGGATCAAGAAAATCGTCGTCGATACGTCGGTAAATCACATCGACTTTTTCCGGTCCTTCGATCGTGCGCATGTACACGCAATCGTCATCGTCGACCATCAGGTCGCAGCCTTCGACCAATTGTGCGCCCATTTGTTGGGCCAAATAGGCGTGTTCGAAATAAGCCGAATTATAGATGCCGGGTGTTAATACCGCGATTTGAGGACGTCCGTTTTGATTCGGTGCAATCGACGATAACATTTCAAGCAGTTGTGTCGGATAGTCGTCGATCGGCAGAATATTAATGTCTTGCAATAATTCCGGAAAAACGCGCTTAGTAATGACACGGTTTTCCAGCATGTAGGAAACACCCGATGGCACTCTGAGGTTGTCTTCCAAAACATACATCATGCCGTCTCGGTCGCGCACCAAATCGGTGCCGCAAATGTTGGCCCAAACGTTATGTCTAGGCTTCATTCCGATGCATTCCTTACGAAAGTTTTTCGAGCTGTTGATGATGTCGCCGGGAATCAGGCCTTCCTTGATAAAGGACTGTTTGTCATAGACATCGCTAATAAAGTAATTGAGCGCAGATAAGCGCTGTTTAAGACCTCGTTCGATGATGTGCCATTCTTTTGCATCGATGATCCTAGGAATGATATCGAAAGGCCAAGCCCTATCGATATTGCCTTCGTCGCTATAGACGGTAAACGTAATTCCCATTTCCATGATTGCCAGTTCGGCGGCGGTTTTGCGTTTGTCGATATCTTCCTTATTGAGTGTATTCAAGTACTGGCATAGATTGTAGCTGACCGCTCGTGGTTGAAACTCCGAATGCATCAGTTCGTCGTATGCGTTTTCGGTTTTGTAGTTTTCCCAAATGCTAGGCATAAAAATTCTGTTTCTTAAAAAGGGGGGGCTAAGAAATAATAAGCATAAAAAGTGCCAGTTAATGAAAAGAAGAGGCGCTTTCCTGGTATATTTCAGAATTGAATAGTGATCAAAAAACTTACGAACCAAAGATAGGACATAGTCAATAATACACCCTTTATAATGAAATTTTGGTCTCGATTTAATAGCGTGCGCTGGCAGAGAGACATTTTTTCATTTTTAAGCACTGGCCGAATTCTATAGTTGTCTCATTATCAGTAACGGAAATTGAACTACGATCAATATGGTGGGGGCTTAATTGTCCAAAGTGATGCGTGCCAATTTATTTTTTGTCCATATTGGTGCATTCAATTCCCGTGCGTGTCAATGCGATCGCGCGAAGTAGACGTGCAAATTAGTGAACCGGTAAGCAGAATGTTACTGAACGCATTGCATTTTTTGTTAAGCGTGCATTAAGGTTGCGGGTTGGTTTTTTTATACCTTTCGCACTTCAAATTTCGGCGATGCTTAAGGAGGCGCCGGGGTGCTCGGCAAAGGCTCTATGCCAGCATGGATGCTGGCATAGAGCCTACATGGACGTATTCACGGCGTCCTTTGACGGGCACCCCGGTGCCGAATTTTGATCTACGATGATGATATAAGAAAGTTTCGGTTTGAATGAGGCGTTTGATGCAGCGGTTTTTATCCTTGTTATTCATAAGGTTATTGGGTAGAGTTTTGATGCCGGCAAAGTTGGTGTGCGGGTTTTTGCATGGATTCTTTATAGCTTTGATATGTAATGCAAAATTTCTGCATGCTGATTGTGATAATGGAAATTAGTAAACTATAAAATAGGAGAAAAATTTATGCGTAACATTAAACTGTTCGATTCGGGTGAACATAAATTCGTATTATTGAATGAAAGCGAGCCTGGCGAGGAGGAGGGAATTCGTTCCAATCAATATCTCGTCGTGCATGGTGATAATGGTGTTTTGCTTGATCCGGGCGGATTCGGAGTGATGCCGAGCGTGCTCACCGAATTGTTGCGCTACATCAAGACCGAACAAATTAAAGCGATTATTTTGTCGCATCAAGACCCCGATATCGTCGGCGGCTTGTCTACTTGGTTGGAGTTGACCGATGCTCCAGTATATGTATCCAGCATCTGGCTCCGCTTTTTGCCGCACTATGGTATTGCCAGCATGGCTCAATTTGTTGGGGTTCCGGATGCGGGAAAGCAGTGCCGCTTTGCTGAAGATTTTGTATTGCAATTGGTTCCCGCGCATTTCTTGCATTCAGAGGGTCAGATCAATGTCTACGACCCCATAGCCAAAGTGTTGTTCACCGGCGATATTGGTGCGGCGATGCTGCCTGTCGATGTCGAATATGAATTTGTCGACGATTTTGCCGCGCACTTACCTTACATAGAAGGATTTCACCGTCGCTATATGGTTTCCAACAAAGCCGCGCGTCTTTGGGTCGATGCCGTATCGGTTTTGGATATCGAGATGCTGGCTCCTCAGCATGGACCGGTTTATCGAGGACGGGCCGTAGCAGATTTTTTGAATTGGTTTAAGACGCTTCAATGCGGTGTCGATTTAATGACCAGAAGCGGGCATTTCGAGATGGAGAGCCGAAATGCGTCATGATTCTGGTAAAGGCGCGCCTGCTTATCCTGATCATATCGAGGATTTGCGTGTTCGCTTGATGAACCAGCTTTTTTCGCTTCTTGAAAGTCAAACGCGAACTCGAAGTTTCGCATCTTCAATCAGCGCTTTGGTGCGCCGTGTCCATGGCGAGATTCTAGAAAATTTTGAACAAGTCCTGGCGCGTATCGACGATCCTGTGACCGTTGGGATGTTCCGTAAAGCGATCACGGATTGTCAAAGCCTTGATATGGCCTTCGAAAAGCTGGTCGATGAAAGGCAGCGCCAATGGTATAAAAACGGAAAATATTTGAAATCGGTAGTCGACGAATTGGGTGAAACCACCTCTTATTTGGCTTCGGTGTTGGTTGAAAAGGGGTTGCTCGAACGGCAGAGCCAAGTGTTGGAAAATATTATCTTTTCGCATGAGAAAGTATCGCAATGGAAAGAGTTTGTTCAGGAGATACTGATCGGTTTTCATGAAATTTTTCCGTTTAACTTTTTCTTTATTGCGTTTGCCGAAGAGCATGGCTTGTCCTTGTATTTTTATTACATGGGGAATTACTCCGATGCGGCAAAACAAGAAGTTCGCGGCCGTCTTGCCAAAGACATGCTCAGTCAACTTGGCTTACCGGAGAATGCGTTACTCGATATCGAAGAGTATGAAATTCCCTGTGAGTTTAATTTAATCGATGTCTGCGATATCAAGATGATTACCGTGCCGGTTCCGGATCAGGCTTACGGTTTGGATGGGCTTTTAGGCATTGCCTATGCATCGGTTAATACGTTAACGGCCCAAGAACAAGCAATCGTTCGTTCTTTGTTGTCGGTAATGGTGATGGTGGTCGGGTCTAGCAAGGTATTGAGCCGAACGCTGTCCGAATTGGAATATTATTCGATACATGATCCTTTGACCGGGATTCATAATCGCCGTTATTTCAACGATATGCTGGAATACGAGATTGGGCGATCGGAAAGGCATAAGCATCAGTTTTCGGTGTTGTTGCTCGATCTTGACGATTTTAAGGATATCAACGACTCGTACGGGCATCCATTAGGCGATGAGGTGTTGAAAATAATCGCCGAATCGATTACTTCTCATATGCGCAAGGGTGATATTGCAACGCGTATGGGCGGTGATGAATTCGCAATCATTCTGCCGGAAACTTCGCCGGAAGGCGCTAAGGTCGCGGCCGAGTCGATTCGGGCCAATTTGCAAAGCATTGCGTTCAAAACGCCGACAGGAAAGGGTTTTCATATTACGACATCGGTCGGCATCATTAGTTATCCGCGCGACATGCAGACTGTCGAAGATTTAATGTCGGGCGTCGATGTGGCGTTATATAAAGCCAAGGGCTTGGGTAAGAACGAAGTTTGCGAATTCGATGCGGCCGCACATTTGACGCAAATCATGCGCGATAGCCGTTCGTTTGTCGAAGATTTACGGTTGGCGCTTCGAGAAGAACGCATCCAGCCTTATTTTCAGCCGATTGTCGATTGCAAAACCGGTGAAGTCTTTGCGTATGAGTCGGTTGCTCGTTTAATTGAAACCGATGGAAAAATTACAGCCGCCGGTCAGTTCATTGAAACGATCGAAAAATACGGTTTGGGCCGCGAATTGGACCGGATAATGGTGCGTAAGGTCGTCGAGGCCAATAAAGCGATTATGCAGACGCAGGGCCGACCGAAACGCTTGTTCATCAATTTATCGGCTCAGGAAATTCAAGGCCGCGGTATTTTAGGCTATGCGGAGGAGTTATGTGCGCAATTGGAGGTGCCGCCGAGCAGTATCGTGTTCGAAATTCTTGAACGCGACGCAATAGGCGATATTACGCATATGGGGAAATTTCTAACCAATCTACGCAAAAAGGGATTTGCATTTGCTTTGGACGATTTCGGGAGCGGTTATAACTCGTTTCATTATTTGCGCGAATTACGCTTCGAATATGTCAAGATCGACGGCGCTTTCGTGCGCAATATCGTTAATTCCAAGATCGACCGGGCGCTGGTGCGCAATTTGTCGAATTTGTGTCAGGAGCTCGATATCCTGACGATCGGCGAGTTTGTCGAGTCCGAGGAAATCTTTGATTTACTGAAAAGCATGGGGATCAATTTCGGACAAGGATTTCATATCGGTTTGCCGCTCGATAGTTTGCCGGATAGTAAAATCTGAAGCCGGGTGTTTCGATGAAACGCAGTGGGATAGAGGGAGCTGGAGTTCGAGTCGGCTCTGCCGCTATTCCGTTCCGCTTCATCGAAGTTTAAACGGCTGGCTGCTTGGTTACTGAGTATTGTCCTTTTCGACGGCTTCGTCCAAGCGCTGCATGATGTCGGGGACTGCGCTAATGACTCGGTTCCAGCTTGGCATGAATGGGGTTTCCATTGGGTTGTCGAGAAAAGAATCGCCGGCGCGCATAATATTACGAGTAAACAATTCGACGGTTTTTTCCTCCTGGTGCCGATCCAGCTTCAATCCGTTGATACAGGCATCGTTGTAGTACGCTTCGATCGCATCTAGCGCGGTTCGGTAATAAGTCGCTTTTAGGGTTCGAAACGTTTCTTTGTTAAAAATTACGCCTTGCGTTGCCAGTTTGCGGTAAATCGCCTTGGCGATGTCTGTGCTCATTCTGGATAGTCCGAGGCTGGCATCTTCCTCCGATAGCTCTTGATGTTTGTGATCGTAAGCATCGGCAATTTCCACTTGACAGATATGATTGCTGGAGTGATTTCGGTAGATTTCGGATAGTACGCCGATTTCCAGTCCCCAATCGCTCGGTATGCGGATCTCCTTGAGGCTGTCGACGCGCGTTGCGAACTCGCCGGACAAAGCATAACGAAAACTGTCCAAATAATTGAGATAATCCATATTGCCGATGACTTGTTTTAGTGCTCTGATCAGCGGCGTGACTAATAGGCGGCAGACCCGGCCGTTTAGTTTGTTATCGGCAACCCGGTAATAATAGCCTTTGCAGAATTCATAATTAAAGCTGGGGTTGGCGACCGGGTAAAACAGTCGAGCCGGCAGTTCCCGGTTATAGGTCAATATGTCGCAGTCGTGTAAGGCGACTGCTTCCGCTTGGCGCGAGGCGAGAACATAGCCGTAACAATACCATACGTTGCGCCCTTTGCCGGGTTCGATCGGCGCCAGTCCTTCTTCGGCAAGCAATCGATCGATCGCTTGCAAATTCGGTCCGTCGTTCCATAGAATTTTATGTGGCTGCGGCAGTTTGCTGAAAAATTCGCGGGCATGGTTAAATTCGCTACGGTCGGCACGGTCCAAGCCGATGACGATCTGGCTTAAATAAGGAATTTCTCGTATTTGCTCGATGATGTTATTCAGTGCCGGACCTTGTAGTTCCGAATAGAGCGAAGGCAATACTAACGCCATTGGTCTCTCTTTGGAAAAGGCCAGTAATTCATTCTCCATTTCGGCCAGTCGGTTATGTTGCAGGCGGTGTAAGGTCGTAATCGCGCCGTTTTGAAAAAAATCACTCATAGTCGGTTCCTCCGTCGATACGTTTGAAAATAGCCTCCATCGCTTCGCGCCATCCTTCGGGGGCTTGATGTTGAGTATAGATGACTTCAGCATCAGGTTTATTTACAGCAAGAGATGTGCCTGACTTTTTGCGAATGACCGCAGCCAGGTCTGCTTGCTCGAGCATGGCTCTGTCATTTTGGCTATCGCCAAGGGCGATGCTGGTAAAGTCGGTGTCATGTTTCCGATGATAGAGCTTGATCAGTTGATGCATGGCCTTGGCCTTATCGGTATCTTGTCCTTGCGCATGAAAAAATCGGCCGCCTTTCAATAGTTTTAGCCCGTTTTCTGCAAGGGCTTTTTCGAATAGTGCTAATTCAGCATTGCCGCCTTGCCAAAGCAGCGGCTCCGAGCCGGTTCTTTGTTTGGCCATCGCTGCTTTGGTCAAGGCTAAGCCGGTCAGATTGCTGACGGCTTCGAGGCTGAGGTCGGAAAATCCGGTAAAAGGAAAGTGATGCTCGGCTTTAAGCCTCTGCAGGACGGCTAAAATTTCATCGTAATCCGGGCCTAGGCGAACTTGTGTGAGAGGTGACGTGTAATCGCTAAAAAAGTTAGCCGGAATATAAATAGCAGCCCCATTTTCGACCACAAAAGGGTCGTTATTATGGAGCGCTATTCGGATGTCGAGGATTTCGGGCAGCGTTTTGCTGGAATTTAGGATAAGCGGGATTTTATGGGCTGCGATTCTTGCAAGAACGCCCTTAGACGGTGCGAATGAGTAGGAGTCATGACCCAATAAGGTGCCGTCAAGATCTGTAAAAATGAGATAAGGATACATAATGGTGCTGGGTTTTCATGGATTTCCTGTCGGAGAGGATGGGGCATCGGTTAAAAGTCGATTGATAATTCTAACCGTAGAGTTATTGATGAAAATTGTAAAGCCAGATATTGGCTTCTTGTAATGGTTGCTTTCACCCTAGAAAAAGCATTTCACCATGAAGGTCATGAAGAATTTCCTGATTCCCACGTCGGAGCGATGGGAGCGAGAAAAATTCGGCGCCGGAGTGTCCGTCAAAGGACGCCGTGCATACGTCCATGTAGGCTCTATGACAGCATCCATGCTGTTTACGACCCAATCTTTAATCCCAATCTGCGGTAATGTCGACCAATAAGATGCGGTCGTTATCTAACCGGATTGCCAGGGTTTTACACAGTTGGTCGGTATTAAAGTCCTTGTATCGGGATGAAGCGACTGGGCGAGTTGTCGTTTCCGCTTGTTCTAATGCCAGTAGTTGATAAAAATAAGGCCGCCACGACCAATTAAAGCCGATTTGCTTAGGGTCTTCGAACCATTTTCCGAGTTTGAAATTAAAGTTTGATGAAATTTGCGTGCCTTCATTGTCACATAGATAGAATCGGAGGATGCCGCTTTTTTCGAAAGGTCGTTCCGCGAGTTCATTTAAATTGAAGTCATGTTGTAGTGCGTCTTGCAATTGAGAGATTAAATCTTTTATTAGGCTAATTCGAGAGATTTTTTTACGTTCGGTCTCAACTGTTTTTTGTAGAAATTTTTTTCGTAGTGAGGCTATATGGCGACTGTATTTTTCCGTAGGGGCGAAGTCCGGCGTAGCCTCTGAAAATAGAAAGCCCTGCATGAATTGAGCTCCGCAACGTAGACCGAAAAAAAATTCGTCGTCGGTTTCGATGCCTTCGCAAACAATTTTGCAGCCGTTGAGTTTGCCGAGCCTGGATAGCAAATGAACGACATCGCTGGCGATGCCGCCTTTTACGGCCATTTTGAATAAGCGCATGTCCAATTTGATAAAGTCCGGTTTAATGGCCATGACTCTTTCGAGTTGTGAAAATCCGGTACCGAAATCGTCAATAGCCACTTTTAAGCCGTTTTTGCGGTAAATTTTCACAGTTTCGGCGAGTTTATGCAGGTCGCCTTGGGTTTCGGTAATCTCGATGATAATGCGCTGGTGATTGATTCCTAATTCATCAATCATGCGGAGTGTGGGTATGGCATGGAGGTTATCGAGTAAATCCAGCCATGCCGCTGAAATATTGATGGCAAGATAACTGTTACCGGGTAAAAGAGTGAACTTCTCGAGTGCAAGGCGTCTGACGATGCGGTCGTATTCGATGCGTTCCGTATTGGCGATTTCAGGATCGGAAAAAAGCCCTCCGGCGGACACAATTCGGCGGTTTTCGTCGCGGCGTCTGGCCAAGGCTTCGTAGCCGACTATGTTGCCGCTGGCAGCACCGAGAATGGGTTGAAAATAAGGAAATAAAGATCGATTGTAGTCCATGTCCGAATATATGAGGTTTGCAGGAAGGGGTTTTAGCAAAGCCAATATGAACAAGCAATAGTTATACCTATTTTATTAATGTGGACGGTTTTTTTATGCTTTCGAATAAAGATGCGCCATAACCGAAATGCTTTTTTGCCGATATGGTGCGTTCAACGGTGGCGATGGGCAAAAGTGGTGCGGCGAGTTGCTGCAATGAGAGGGGTTTATCAGAGTAAGCAGGAGTATTGCGGGCGGGCGTGATGTCGCGGTATGTTTATTTCAGGTATAAAAAAACCCCCCGCCTTGTGGGCGGAGGGCTTTTTTTACGTTTTATTCTACGAAAACGTTTTTAGCCGCTTTTCTTCTTTGTTCTGCGGCTTGAACTTGAGCTTCGCTTTGACCGACAGCTTTGCTTTCAAGATGCTCGGTTTCTCTGCCTTTCAGCAAGAATACGCCGATTACTGTGCCAAGAATAAGTGCGCCTATCCACAGCCAAAAAGTATCTTTTTCTTGTGCTTCTGCCATTTTATTATCCTCTTGTTATTTTAGTAGTGTTATTAATCCCCTTCTCCTCAAAGGGGGACTCTATAAAAGTCAGTTATAGAGCTTGTTCGCCGAAATTGAATTTCCACGACGGGACAATTTTTAACATGATCGAAGAAACATGTCAAAAACTATTATTAAAAACTTTTATTTTAGTAAGGGAATCAAAAGCTAGAGATTTAACGTGCCGGTATACTTCGCGCGGTCATTTTAGGGTAATGCTATTTTGTTCGGTAGTAAGGCGCGAAAACAGGGGCATAGCAAGCTATGTAATTTTTTTTGCAAAGCGTCCGCTCCTGCTCACGGCCCTTACCTACATCCAAGTTAGGTAACGCAGCTACCGGACAAAAGAGCGCGTTAGCTTACCGAAAATGTGCCCGCGCGAAGTATATACCCATCGCACTTCAAATTTCTGCATTGACGCATGGAGGCGCCGGGGTGTTCGGCAAAAGCTTTGACAGCAGGGGGGCTGTCACAGAGCCTACATGGACGTATTCACGGCGTCCTTTGACGGACCCCCGGCGCCGAAATTTGACCAGCAAAGGGTATATATGCGGTATAGGCTTTATGCGCGGCGACGATTGAAAGCGTAATAAAAATAATGCCGCTGAGTCTATGGAGCGTCGATAACGGAATTTTTTTCATTAGTGTTCGGCCGGCCAAAACCCCGAGAATCGAAGTCATGGCCAGCGCTACAGTTGAGCCTAGCCAGACTGCGGCGGGAAGGGTGGTGCTGCTTAATCCCGCAACCGCCAATTGTGTTTTATCGCCGAATTCCGCAACGGCAATTAAAAAAAAGGTCGTGAAGAAAATCCCGTGTCCACTTTTTTCTTTGATCACTTCATCGGTATCTTCTTCCTCGTTAACTCTCAGCGCATGCGCTCCGAATAGAGCAAATAAAATGGCCACGGATGCGGCCACGAGGTATTCAGGCAGCCATTTTGCGATGGCAGCGCCGAAAATGACTGCCAAAGTATTTAACAGCGCAAACGCGGCAATTGCGCCTAAAATAATTGGCAAAGCGCGATGCCGGGCAGCTAAGGTCATGCAGACTAACTGGCTTTTATCGCCGATTTCGGCGGCTGCAATCAGTACGAAAGAGGTCAATGATGCGGTGGAAAACTCGACAATATTATCGGAAAAAAGCAGGCTTGAAATTTGTTGCCACTGCAGATGAATAGAGGCCATGAGTTGATGAATAAAGTCCATGGATTTATGGAATTAATGGTTTTTAATGTGGGTAGCAGTGAATAGTGTATTAGCCGAGTAAGTTGTCCAAAATCATCATGATGATGAAACCGATCATCAAGGCAAACGTGGCGTGCCTGGATCTGCCTTCGGAATGGGTTTCGGGAATGATTTCCTCACTGATGACGAATAACATTGCACCGGCGGCGAAGCCCATCGCAATCGGTAAAACCGGCGTGAAAATCGTAACCATCGTGATGCCTAATAATCCGCCGACCGGCTCTACCAAGCCGGTTAAAGTTGCGATGCCAACCGCTTTCCATTTGTTGTAGCCCAGACCGACCAGCGGTAATGCAACGGCAAGACCTTCCGGAATGTTTTGCAGAGCAATCGCTGTGGCAAGGATGATGCCGTTTTTCATGTCGCCGGATCCGAAACTCACGCCGACCGACATACCTTCCGGAAAGTTATGTATCGTAATCGCTATGATAAACAGCCAGATTTTATTCAAGGAGTTTAGATGCTGATCGGCAATGCTATCGAAATGAATATGAGGCAGTTTGCGGTCGGCAAAATGCAAAAACAAAGCGCCGGTTATCATGCCTAACGAAGTCACCCAAAGCCCGTTGCCGGGCCAAATTTGGTTTCCGTAGTCGATGCTCGGCACCAGCAGCGAAAAGGCGGTAGCGGCAAGCATTACGCCGGCAGCCGCGCCTAAGAGGCTGTTAAATAGATTTCTCGATATTTCGGTAAAGAAAAGGGCGGGTAGGGCGCCGACGCCTGTTGCGAGACCGGCTAGAATGCTCGCGAGAAATCCGATGACAACGATTTTTCCGAAAATCAGGTAAAGGCTTCCGAAAACGACAACTTGCGAAGCGGCAAAGAGTCCGATCCATGCCCATAAACGTTGGGTATGAGGCAATGCCATGATTTTTTGATAGCGGTCGCTCGAAGTGATGGTCTCCCATTGGCGCGAAAAATAATCTTGAAGGGTCGTAGAGAATGCAGATTGTGTCATGAGTGCGGTCCGGTTGAGTGGTGTAGAGACAGTTGTAAGAATATACCTTTCGGACTTCAAATTTCGGCGATGCTTAAGAAGGCGCCGGTGTGTTCGGTCGATTTTGCTCCTGCAAAATCGACATTCAGGCCATCCATGGCGTTCGCAAAGGCTTTACCAGCAATAGAGCCTACATGGACGTATTCACGGCGTCCTTTGACGGCCAGCCTGGTGCTGAATTTTGATCTACGACGGGTATAATAGAATTATTTTAAAGAGTTTTGCGTACAAATAAATGGATATGATTTCGATTTCAATCGGATACCGAGTTAGGATCATTGACCGAACCGAGCGCAGTAAGACGCGTAACGGAGTTCAGGGTTCTTGGTTAAAGATTCGAGAGTACGTTTGAGTACCTTATTTCATTAGTCTGCGACTTTCTGGCGGGCGGCTTTTCGATGGTTAGGACCCTGTCGATGATGATAACGAGACTCCCTTTTTGATCCTCAAATTGGGAATTGCTGAACTGTAAGGCGGAATATAAAATTACTGAGAATTTTGCGTTGTTCGGCGTAATCGATAATATTTTCAACAGGAACTGCAGCAGATTCGGCGTCTATGGTGAAGCCGATGAAGTATTAGTGGGTGATTACCAAGACAGGCGTTTCGTTTCGCCGGGTATGACGAGAGCGGGTTGGATTGGAGTGAGATTATCGATATAACGATTTGATCAGGGCCGTTCGGCACATGCCTAGTTTTCAAAAAATTACAGGCAATAAAAAGCCCGCATAAAGCGGGCGTGTTCAGATTATTATTGTTATTATTTATTTGAACGTTGTTGTCGCCAAGACAACCAAGCAGTTTGCTCGTTTGTTATTGTTATAATTCAAGGCGTTGCAGCCTTGTCCTCCTCATTACCGATTATTTAATCGGGCTCACTCCGTAAGCTGGAAAGAATTTTATATCATTAATTTTAGTGATGTCCATCAAAAAAATCGATTTTATTTAAAAAATAGTTTCGGGTCGAAAACATATTTAAAAAACAATTAATTATGAATTATAAGTACTTGCTTATTTGGTAAATTGAACGGCACTGTCTGCCAGATGTAATCAGTTATTCAGGTTCTATTCAGGTTGTTTTAAAACCTACTAAAAGCCTTGGTTTTATTGGTTGCGTTTGCGCTGTTCTTCTTCACGTATAAAAAAAACCAGCCGTTCGTTGAGAATCGCCGATAAGTAATAATTGATTCCAGGAGATTTTTGAGCAAGCTTAATTTGCGTGATGGCGGCTTCGGTTTGGCCGGTTGCATAGTAATACTCGGCTAAATAGCGATGCGATTCGGATGGTTGTTTCAGATCGCTGTAGATTTGCGCCAGCAATTTAAAATAGACAGGTTGCCGTTTTGTATTCGCATCCAGCAGTTGCAAAATTTGTCTGGCTTGTTCGGATTCGCCGGCTTTCAGTAGTGCAGAGATGGTATCGAGCTTGATCGCCTGATTTCCAGGGAATTGCTGCATTGCAGCTTGATAGCGTGCTAATGCATTCGAAAAGTTTTGCGCCTCCAATGCGCATCGAGCGTAAGCTGTCGCAAACTGAGGTTGCTCAGGATATTCCTGGGTCAAGGCCTTAAAGATTTGTTCGGCTTCTTGGAAGTTTCTAGTATTCAGGTGGACAAGCCCAACTCCGTAACGAGCCACGGCTCGTTGCTGTTGTGTGCCTTGACCAAGTCGAGGTGTGAAATAGTTTAAAGCCGGTGCATAATCGTTTGCGCTGAGTACTCTGAGTTTTGCCCGTGTCAATAAATAACCCATCGAATCGGGGTATTGTTGATAAGGAAATTTCTCGGCTCGTCCACGCGTGTCGGAGATCCGAGAAGAAGTGACCGGGTGAGTCCTTAAAAATTCGGGAACACCCCGTCCGTAATAACGGCTTGATTGTTGCAGTCGCTCGAAAAAAATCGGCATGCTACGCGGGTCGAAATTGGATGCCGCAAGCATTTGCATGCCGACCCGGTCGGCTTCCTGTTCGTTATCGCGGGTAAAATCGATCTGAAACTGTATGCTGCCGGCCTGAACGGCCATTATTGCCGCTTGAGCGAGTTCCGGCGACTGTGTGCCTATTAAGATCGCTGCCAAGGTCGCCGCAGCGGTCGGTATGGATAGACGGCTGGCGGCTTCGAACGCACGGTAAAGATGGCGTTGGGTAACGTGAGCGATCTCATGCGCCATAACCGAGGCAAGTTCGCTTTCCGCCTCGGAGGTCAAAATGAGTCCTGAATTGATGCCGATATACCCGCCCGGTCCGGCGAAAGCGTTGATCGCGTTATCCATGACCACGAAAAAATGAAAAGGGTTGCCCGGTGTGTCACTGTTGGCAACTAGTTTCCGGCCGATTCCTTCGATATATTGCTGAATTTCAGCATCTTGACTGATGACGATTTGCGAATGTAGGCTTCGGTAAAATGCTTCGCCAAGTTGTTTTTCCTGAGCAGGGGAGATCAACGTGCCGGAAGAGTCGCCCATATCCGGTAATTCGATTTTGGTTATATCGGGCGCGAAAGGGCGGTTGCCTTGTAAAAATAAACTTAAAATTAAGAATAAGGCGGGTCTTTTAGTCATGCGCGATGAGACAAAAAGCTAACGGACTTGGTTCCATGTTGCGATTTCATCGAATTTAATTACTGCGCTGAAATTGAAGGGGAGGGGAATAATTTGCGATTATAATGGCCTCTTTGACATCCAAGCAAATTTTAGCAGCAATTCCCAGCTTGAGCAGTTTCGCCGATTTTAGGGTGTGGGGTATGCTTGTCGAGGAACGCCGTAAACCCGTCCATGGGGCTTGGCGACAGCTCGAACGCCAAGGAAGGCGTGAATGCGGATTTTGCATGGAGCAAAAATCTGCCCTGCTGCCGACATCCTCGCCAAGCATACCCCACACCCTTTTTGATCTCCAAATTGGGAATTGCTGAAATTTTAGAGCCGCACAGAAAAACTGTTTCGATAATACAGGCACTAGTCTTTCAAGAAAGAGCTGTGCAAACCCCGCAAACTTTTCGGATCCAAGTATAATGAAATTTTTGATGGCACAGGTTGAATGGTATGGACAGTAGCGTCGCACAATCAGAACCCTATCGCTTTCGTCCCGGAGTTCGTTTTCCACCGGGCGCGACGCCGATGGCCGGCGGTATCAACTTTTCGGTTTTCAGTCGTTATGCGAGTCGAGTTGAATTATTGCTTTATAAAGCTGCCGATAGCCCTGAACCCTTTCAAATTATTTCGCTCGACCGTAAATCCCATCGTGCTTATTTTTATTGGCATGTGTTCGTCGAAGAACTTCCTCTTGGTACGCATTATACTTGGCGGGCGGATGGTGCGAACGATACTGCCGAGAGCGGGCGCCGCTTCAATATTCGCAAGGAGCTGCTCGACCCTTGGGCCCGTGCCGTTACCAACACGGTGTGGAATCGAAGTCTAGCTTGCGATCCGAATGAAGCTGGTCATCGTTCGTTTCGAGCCGTCGTTACCGACTCCCGATTTGACTGGGAGGGTGAGCAAACCATTAAACGCGGGCTCGAGGGTGCTATTATCTATGAGTTGCATGCAGGGGGCTTCACTAAAGATAAATCTTCGAAAACCAGCCATCCGGGTACATTTTCCGCTTTAATTGAAAAAATACCGTATTTACAGGCGTTAGGTATCACGCATGTGGAATTGTTACCGGTGATGGCCTTCGACGAACAGCATGTGCCGCCCGGTGTTCAAGCAAGAGGACTCAAAAATTACTGGGGTTACAGTACGCACAGTTTTTACAGTCCGCATCCCGGTTTCTGCAAAACGCCGGAACTGGGCACGCACGAAGAAGAGTTTAAAACATTGGTCAAAGCCCTGCATGCGGCGGGTATCGGCGTTATTCTTGACGTCGTCTTCAATCATACCGCCGAAGGCGATGAAGAGGGGCCGTTAATTAATTTCAAAGGATTGGCGAACGATATTTTTTATCATCTCGATGCTGAAGACCGGAGGCGATATCTCGATTTCAGCGGTTGCGGCAATTCACTCAATTGCAACCATCCGATGGTAACGGCATTTATTGTCCATTGCCTGGAATACTGGGTCGAGCAGATGCATGTCGACGGATTTCGCTTCGATTTAGCCAGTGTGTTTGCGCGGGGGGACAATGGCGTGCCGATGGATCACCCGCCATTGCCATGGCGAATCGAGTCGTCCAGGCTGTTATCCGAATTACCCTTGATTGCCGAAGCATGGGATGCCGAGGGACTCTATCAAGTCGGTGCCTTTCCCGGAATGACTTGGTCGGAATGGAACGGCCGATACCGTGATGTGATCCGCCGCTTCGTAAGAGGCGATGCGGGTTTAATCGGTGCTGTCGCCACGAATATCGCAGGTAGCAGCGATCTCTATGCTGATGGCGATCGTTTGCCGGTCAACAGTATCAATTTTGTGACGTGTCATGACGGTTTTACATTGCACGACTGGGTCACTTATGAGCATAAGCATAACGAGGCAAATGGCGAGGGCAACAGGGACGGTACCGACGATAATTTGAGCTGGAATTGCGGCGTCGAAGGTGAAACGTTCAACCGAAAAATTATTGAGTTGCGCCGGAGACAAGCCAAAAATGTGTTGAGTCTATTGATGTTAAGTCAAGGGGTGCCGATGTTAAATGCCGGCGATGAAGTATTGCGTACTCAAGACGGTAATAATAATGCCTGGTGCCAGGATAACGAGATTTCCTGGTTCGATTGGCATCTCGTTGAAAAAAATAGCGATATGCTTCGTTTTGTCAGAGAGTTGATTGCTTTGAGGCGCCGTCATGCTAGCTTGAGCCGGAGCAGTTTTTTGACCGGCGAGATCATTCCAACGCGTAATCTTCCAGATATCATTTGGTATGATCCGGATCTCGGTGAACCTGCATGGGATGACGATCAGGCCAGGTTTTTAGCTTTTATGTTAGCGGGTTTAACTGCAGGCGAAGAAGACTTATATGTTTTATTAAACATGTCGGATCATAAAATCGCCGCACAATTACCTCCGGTTTCCGACCGGTTTTGGCATCTTGCGATCGACACTGCGCAAGCGTCGCCTTTGGATGCTGTCGAGAAGTCTCATCAATCCGTTTGGGTAGGTTTGGCTTGTGCCGTCGAGGCTCGGAGTGTTATGGTTTTTGAGGCGCGCGGTAAAATTGGGGAATAGGGAAAGGTGAAAGGTGAAAGGTGAAAGGTGAAAGGTGAAAGGTGAAAGGTGAAAGGTGAAAGCGGGGAGTAGGGAATTACTCATAGGCGCCTATATAAAGGAAAAAAGCGTCATTCCGCTAGGGATTGGCAGGGATGGCATACATAACTTCACGCCCATGCCGAGATGACGAATAATGTCGTAAATGCCCCATAGAATAGGCATTAAGTTGTCGCTTATGAGGGAAACAAATTTAAAGAGGATGTATTCTGCATTAACCTTAGTGCTAGCGGATTTATTGTCCATGTTTGTTCGATATTCGGTAGAATGCCGGACAGATAGCTTCGTCTGCTTGTATTTGCGGCTATCGGATGAAGAGCGGGTCAGAAAAAATTAAAATGCGGCCGCGCGGAGTAAAACAATAACTATTAAAAAAATAATGACTTCACAAGCCGAATTTTCTTATTACGATTTCCTCAAGGATAGTTTAAAACGGATTCTGCCTAATTCTCAGGCAATGGCGCTGCTAATAATCATTTTACTGAGTTTGATTTTGGTAGTTTCCTTATCCGATTTTCTGATGCCGGTATTTGCTGCAGTAGTGATTGCCTATTTATTGGAAGGACTGGTGCAAAAGGCTGTATCGCTCAAAATGCCACGCTTAGTTGCCGTGCATATGGTTTTTATAGGATTTATAGCGGTATTCGGATTTTTGATTTTTATCTTGATTCCGATGTTGTCGGAGCAGGCTTTTGCCTTCGTCAATCATCTTCCTGAAATCATTAAAAGAATTCAGCGTGAAATCATTAGAATGCTTGAGTTGTATCCGCAGCTATTATCTAAGGAAAGAGTCAAGGAAATCACGTTGATTATTCAAGACAAATTGTTGAGTTACGGTCAGGAGGTGGTCACAATGTCGGCCGCATCGTTGGTCGGGATCATGACGGCAATCGTTTATTTGTTTTTAGTGCCGATGATGGTGTTCTTTTTTTTAAAGGATAAATCGATCATAATCGGCTGGATCGGACAGTTTATGCCGCGGGACCGATTGTTGACTCAAAACGTGTGGATGGAAGTGAACAGTCAGATCGGCAACTATATAAGAGGTAAGTTCGCTGAAATCATCATTTTGATGTCGGCTTGTTATATTACTTTTTCATCAATGAACCTGAATTACGCCGTCTTGCTCTCCTTTCTGGTAGGACTGTCGGTGATTATTCCTTATGTCGGCGCTACCTTGGTTACTTTTCCTGTATTGGGCGTGGCTTTTTTTCAATGGGGGGTGACGACTGATGAGTTTATGTATGTTTTAATTGCCTATGCTGTCATTCAGACATTAGATGGCGTCGTGTTAGTACCTTTACTGTTTTCCGAGGCGGTTAATTTGCATCCGGTGGCGATTATCGTTGCAATCTTGTTTTTCGGCGGCTTGTGGGGGTTTTGGGGGGTATTTTTCGCCATTCCGTTGGCTACAGTAGTTAAAGCGGTGATTAGAGCTTGGCCTAAAGTCGGCGATCGCGAATTGAATACGGCTTTTTGAAAAGGAATGGAGCCCGAACCGGTTCGGGGACGCTGGAGCGTCCCTACTTAGGCTTCCATGGACAATTAACTTAAGCCCTTGGACTGCAGGCGAGGAGCGGGTTTTCAATCCGCTCCTCAAGCGCGCCAAGATTTTTCGCGAAAGCTGAAATGGGGTCCATCCGATTTCAGCAGCGAAAAATTACTTGGCGATTATTGCCTTCGGCGGCCCCGATTCGCCCTGCGTCCGTGCCACTACGCCACATCATCGTAAACTCGATGCGGCTCCGTAGCACTCCCACAAATGGCTTTACGCCGTGTCGCGATGCCTTGTATTTTGCCTCCGCCTACGCTATTCGCGCAGACTCCGGCAAAACACCCGGCGCTACGGCTATCGGGGACTAAAAATCTTCACTTCGCTATCGCTCCGTTTCCAAGATTTTCAGCGAACGTTTTGGTTTGCTTTGGGCATGGTTGAAACGTTCAGGACGTGGCTGCAAACCCGTTCTGCATATTCATGATCGTTAGGTTTAAAGAATCTCCGACGCATAATCGGCCAGGCGCGATCTTTCGCCTTGTTTCAAGGTGATGTGCGCGGCATGCGGCCAAGTCTTAAAGCGATCGACAATATAAGTAAGTCCCGATGTGGTGGCCGTTAAATAGGGTGTATCGATTTGCCCAAGGTTACCGATACAGATGATTTTAGTACCGGGACCTGCTCGGGTGATCAGCGTTTTCATTTGTTTGGATGTCAGATTTTGCGCTTCGTCGATGATCAAATAGCGGCTTAGAAAAGTGCGTCCGCGCATGAAATTGAGCGACCTGATTTTGATCCGGTTCATGACCAAATTACTGGTTGCGCCTTGTTGCCATTCGTTGTGTCCGGAGCGGCTGCCTAATAGCTCCAAATTGTCCATTAAAGCCCCCATCCACGGCGCCATTTTTTCTTCCTCGGTACCGGGCAAAAAGCCGATGTCTTCTCCGACCGGAATAGTTTCCCGAGTCATAATGATTTCGTTGTAGATTTTTTGTTCAAGAGTTAATTCAAGACCGGCCGCCAATGCCAATAGGGTTTTGCCTGTGCCTGCCGTGCCTAAAAGCGTTACGAAGTCGATTTCCGGGTCGAGCAGCACATTGAGCGCGAAATTCTGTTCGCGATTTTTGGCAGTGATTCCCCATACATTGTTATGAGGCGTTCGGTAGTCGTGCGCCAGTTCGAGTACGGCGTTTTTCCCATCGCAGCTTCTGACGATGGCTTCGAAGTCGCTGTCGTTATCCATATATAAATACTGATTCGGATGCCATTCGCTGACTAGAGGGCCTTGCAGCTTATAAAAAGTTCTGCCATTGTCCTGCCAAGATTCCATTTTACTACCGTGCACATCCCAAAAATCATTTTCGAGAATCGCCGATCCACGGTACAGCAGATCGATATCGTCGAGCGTTTGGTCGTTATGATAATCCTCGGCATGTAATCCGAGCGCCGCCGCCTTGATGCGCATGTTGATGTCTTTCGACACCAGGACGATATTGGTATCAGGGTATTTTTGCGTTAAAGCCAGCACGATGACCAAAATCGAATTGTCCGCAATATGGCCTGGCATCGAGTCGGGAAGCATGGAGGATAGCTGGCGGGTCTGGAAATAAAGACGCCCAAACTGTATCTCGCTATCGGGCGCGTGTTCGATACGTGACAGCGGAAATCCGTCTTCAATCGATTCCGACGTCGCACCCTGAATTAGTTCGTCCAAAAAACGGCTGACCTGGCGGACATTTCGGGCAACTTCCGACAGCCCTCTTTTACTATGATCGAGTTCTTCGAGAACGACCATCGGAATAAATATATTGTGTTCCTGAAAACGGAAAATCGCGGCGGGATCGTGCATCAGCACGTTAGTGTCAAGTACGAACAATTTGAGTTTTGGTGAGCTTTGAATATTCATTAAGTATACCTTTCGCTCTTCAAATTTCGGCGCATTCGCTCCCTCGCCCTTTGGAAGGTGTCTGGGGTGAGGGATTTACAAAAATCCGAAATTTGAAGCGCAATGACTAAATTATTGAGTCAAGATTTTGAGTTCTTGAAGGACTTCTGCGATATGGTTTTTGACTTTTACGCCTCGCCATTCATGTCTTAGGACGCCTTGCTCATCGATCAAAAAAGTACTTCGTTCGATGCCTCGGACTTGCTTGCCGTACATGTTCTTCATCTTAATGACGCCAAACAAGTTGCACAGGGTTTCATCTTGATCGGACAGCAAGTCGAACGGGAATGCCTGTTTGCACTTGAAGCCTTCATGAACTTTAACCGAATCTCGTGAGACGCCGAGAATGACCGTATTGAATGCGTTAAATTCGTCAATATGGTCGCGGAAAGCGATGCCTTCCTGCGTACATCCGGGCGTATTGTCTTTTGGATAAAAATAGATGACGACATTTTTTCCTAAAAAGTCGGAGAGCGTTAGGGTTTTGCCGCCGGTTGCGGCGGCTTCGAAATCGGGCACGGCAGTGCCTATGCTAAGCGTTGTCATAATAATCAATTAGCGTTTAATGGGCTCGAGAATGGCATCGAGATTCAACTGATCGCAAAATTCGAGAAAATCCTCGCGAAGTTGCAGCAAGCGCTGTTCCGATGGAATGATAATGATGAATTGCGTCGAAAAAACCGGTGTTTGAATATAGGGAGCGGGGTAGCGGTAGCCTTTGATTTCCTCTATCGCGATGTTACGTTCTAACAGAAAGGTTACGATAGATAGAATGATGTCGTTTTGATCCAGGCTCATCGCCTCCAGAGTATAGGGTAGACCGGATTTGGGTGTCCCCGTTTTTTCTTGCCTTGCTTTATGAATTTGAATTTTTAGTTGCTTTTGCAGGGTTTCGAGTAGGTTTTCGAGTTTGGCAATATGGTTCCAATTACCTTCTATCAACATATAGGCAGCTGTCGATTCGGCCAAATCGGTCGACCTTATTTCAGCGATACTACACTTACACCGGCTAACGGCGGCTAGGATAGGCTCGATATATTGAGACTGGCGTTTTCCAAGTACGGTGATTGCAAGTTGCATGGCATTATTTTTTTATTTTTCAGCACGATAGTAAAGGCCGAATAGAGAGGGTGTTGGATCCGCTTGGCTCTCGATCGGCTCATTACTTAAATGGACTTAGCGTCTGTTACGATCGACCAACATTTTGATAACGCCGTCGATAGATCCTGTTTGGGCTATTTCCCGGTTAAAAGTCGATCGGTAATTAGTGACTAGGCTGACGCCCTCTATCAGGATATCGAAAACTTTCCACTCACCGCTTCTGTTTTTCATCATTCGATAGTTAATATTGATGGGTTGCTGACCTGGTTGATGAACGGTGGTTCGGACAATCGTTCTGGTTGGATCTTCACCGCTGACCTGGGGAGAAAAAGTAATGTGCCAGTCGGTATATTCTTGAAATGCCTTAGTATAAGTTCGTACCAGTAATGTCCGGAATTCTTTTATAAATTGCTGTCTTTGAGCTGGGGTGGCTTGGCGGATATGCCGGCCTAAAACCAAAATCGCGACTCTCTCCATATCCACGAAGTCGCCGACCACGCCATCGACAAATTGGGTAGCTCTGGCAAAATCGTTGCGATAAAGAGGCTGACTGAGCGTCTGTTGGATTCTATCCGAGCTGTTTTGAATGATTTGTTGAGGCGGGCTTAGGTTGGCTGCGGCATTAAGCGGGTACAAAGTCGTGACCAAGCAAAACAAGAAAAAGAGTAGTGACAGCGGACGCCTGTTGTGCATGAAAAGTCTCCGGAAAAAAGTAAATTTAAAGCGCTATAGTATTACGAATTGCAAGCCAAGGAAAATTAGCCGTATTTTTTCAGCAATTCCCAGTTTGAGCAGTTTCGCCGATTTTAGGGTGTGGGATATGCCTGTCGAGGAACACCGTAAACCCATCCATGGGGGCTTGGCGGCAGCTCGAGCGCCAAGGATGGCGTGAATGCAGATTTTGCATTACGCCAAGGATGGCGTGTAGTAGGGCAATGCAGGAGCAATTGCCGAGGAGCAAAAATCTGCCCTGCTGCCGACATCCTCGCCAAGCATACCCCACACCCTTTTTGATCTCCAAATTGGGAATTGCTGCGTCGACGTGCCTACATGGACGTATTCACGGCGTCCTGTTGAGCGAGTGACCGCATTCTCCGTCATGTCTCGTACGTTCATTTGCCTGGCCTTCATGAACGTTAGATCTTAATTCGCATTTAATGGCAGTGATGGCTCGGTGGTTCGATGTTAATCGATTTCGGCATCTTCGGACGCATGATCCGGCGTTCGCGGTAGATTTTGAAATAGCTGACTGAAATGAGCCTGCACATTTTCGATGTTGATTTGCGCGATGCCCGAGGCAAAACCGAACCAGACATAAAGCCCGTTGAGATCCCTAAACATGGGTGGTATGTACTTTGGCTCTGCAATTAAGCCATCTAAGTAGTGTTCATAAAGAATAGGAATGTCATCCAGCGTGACCTTGCCGACGAACAGCATAGGCAAAAGTTCCGGAACGCCTTCCAGCGTTGCGCTACGGATGAAGTTGACTAATTCGATAAAGCCTCGGACATAGGATAGGTCTTTCGTGAAGCACGCGCCGCCTTCGACCATGCCGCCGCGAAACACGCGCTGAGCGATCGTATAACTGTCATGAGGGCTTACGTCTCGTTCCAAGAAGTAACGGTAAACTTCAATGAAATCGGCTCCCTGTTCAGCCAGGTCGATCGCAATGACTCTGTCGCTGATGCGGCGAGCGCGGTCCGGAAAAGAGCTGAACGTTAGGGTTTCGATCAAAACGGCCAAACCTTCTTGTGTCGCAGTGATGCGAGGTGAGCCGACGCTAAGCCAGGTGGCCCACGGTTGCAATCTTCCGTTCAATGTGGTGCCGACATGCACCCAGCCTTCATGCACCTCCAGGACTTTCAAATCGAGCTCGGAAAACCAAGCGTTATTATTGATTTTGATTTTGTCCCCGCCGGCCGAGGCATCGGAAACGATGCCGTCACTTAAAACAACGCTCAATGAGCCGTCATCGAAATGGCTTGATAGGCGTTGCCTGAGCGACACTACTGCGGTTTCGGCGTTTATTTCTTTCGGGTGAGATCGGTTAAGATGTTTGGCGCCGGGCAGCGAAAAAATAGCGCATAATCGTTCTCCAAGTTCTAGAAGAGTTTTATTGTCGCGGAGTAAATGATCGCGCGCCGAACCGTACAGTGCTTGGCTATGGATTAAAAAATCGGGAGTACCTCGGCTACGCAATAAGTCGATTACGCGCATGTATTGACAAACCGTATCTTGCAGAATCGAGCCGAGCGAGTCGTTATGTCCCAGGTTTTTAGTAATGTCTCGATTTAAGTCTTTCAACGAGGCGTATACGTTGTCTGCATCGAAGCTTAGTGCTTGTTGTTGATAGAACTTAATGTCGGCAGGCGGGAGAAATTGGGCTCCGCTGGCGAAGAATTGCTCGCGAAAGTTACGCGGCCATTTAATTGAATCGAGGATTTGAATCGGTTTTTGAATTTGAATCAGACGATTGGAAAGTGCCAGTAGGCGTTCCCGGTAGGATGAATGAGCCACGGCTGTATTCCTGATAAAGGGATGATCCCGAGCTTACTAATATTCTGATCGAAGAGCAAAGGATTATCGGCTGAAGCTGCTGGAAATGAATGTGATAGGCAAAAGAGGGTAAAAATAAATTGCCGGACGAATGATTCGTCCGGCAATTTTTTAAGATCAAGGTGGCTTATTTTTTCGCGTTGCGCTCTAAAGTTTCCTTAATGACTTCGTCCGCTACGTTTTTCGGGCACGGTAGGTAGTGCGAGAATTCCATCGAGAATTGTCCGCGTCCCGAGGTCATCGTGCGCAGGTCGCCGATATAACCGAACATTTCGCTTAACGGTGCTTCGGCCTTGATGCGAACGCCCGTTACTCCCGCCTCTTGCGACTTGATCATGCCGCGACGGCGGTTCAAATCGCCGATTACGTCGCCGACATGGTCTTCCGGTGTGAACACGTCGATTTTCATGATCGGTTCGATCAATTGCGGGCCGGCTTTAGGAATCGATTGACGATAAGCGGCTTTCGCGGCGATTTCGAATGCAATCGACGACGAGTCGACCGCATGGAACGCGCCGTCCATCAGTGTAACTTTGAAATCCAAGCAAGGGTAACCTGCCAAGACGCCTTTGACCATGCTCAATTCGAAGCCTTTTTGAACGGCCGGCCAATATTCTTTCGGCACGTTACCGCCGACGACTTTCGATTCGAACACGTAGCCGGTGCCGGGTTCGCCGGGTTCGATGACGTAATCGATCTTCGCGTATTGACCGGAACCGCCTGATTGCTTTTTGTGTGTGTAGCTATCTTCGATACGTTGTGTGATCGTTTCGCGGTAGGCGACTTGCGGTTTGCCGACAATGACGTCGACACCGTGGGTTCTGCGCAGAATATCGACCTTGATATCGAGATGCAACTCACCCATGCCTTTTAGAATCGTCTCGCCGCTGTCGATATCGGTTTCGACGCGGAACGACGGGTCTTCCTGAATCATTTTGCCGAGTGCAACGCCCAATTTTTCGGATGCGGCTTTGTCTTTCGGTGCGACCGCCATCGAAATAACCGGGTCGGGGAATACCATCGGCTCTAATGTGGCAGGGTCTTTTGGATCGCACAAAGTATGTCCGGTTTGGACGTTCTTCATGCCCAAGACCGCAACGATGTCGCCGGCTTGCGCAGAGTCGACCTCTTCGCGCGAATCGGCATGCATTTCTACGATACGGCCGATACGCTCGGTTTTACCGGTGAAGGTGTTGAGTACGGTCGTGCCTTTTTCCAATTTGCCTGAGTAAAGACGAATGAACGTCAATGCGCCGTAACGGTCGTCCATGATTTTGAACGCCAATGCACGTAGCGGACGGTTGGGATCGACGATCGCGAAATTACCGGTTTCGTTGCCTTCCAAATCGACTTCAGGTTGCGGGTTGACTTCGGTTGGGCTTGGCAAATAGTCGACGACTGCGTCCAAAACCAATTGCACGCCTTTATTTTTGAATGACGAACCGCAATAGGTCGGGAACAGGTCTAGATTGATCGTGCCTTTGCGGATGCAACGTTTCAATGTATCGATATCGGGCTCTTCGCCTTCCAGATATTTTTCCATGACCTCGTCTTCTTGCTCGACTGCTTTCTCGATCAATTCAGCGCGCCATTGTTTGACGTCTTCGAGCATGTCGGCAGGAATATCTTGAATTTCGTAATTCATCGGATCGCCGGAATTATCCCATACCCAAGCTTTTTCGGTCAGCAGGTCGACAACGCCGACAAACTGGTCTTCGGTTCCGATCGGCAGTGTCATGACGATGGGATTTGCACCTAAAACTTTTTCAACCTGTTTGACGACGCGATAGAAGTCGGCGCCGATACGGTCCAGTTTGTTGACATAAATGACACGGGCAACCTTAGAGTCGTTCGCATAACGCCAATTAGTTTCCGATTGAGGTTCCACGCCGCCGGAACCGCAAAAAACGCCCACACCGCCGTCGAGAACTTTCAATGAGCGGTAAACTTCGATCGTGAAGTCGACGTGGCCCGGGGTGTCGATGATATTGAATCGATGGTCTTTCCAGAAACAAGTAGTTGCAGCGGATTGGATCGTGATGCCGCGCTCGGCTTCTTGATCCATAAAGTCCATGGTCGATTCGCCTTCGTGAACTTCGCCTAGTTTATGGATTTTTCCGGTGAGTTTTAAAATACGCTCGGTAGTCGTGGTTTTGCCAGCATCGACGTGAGCGAAGATGCCGATGTTTCTGTAATGCGATAGGTCTGTCATGTTGTTACTCTAAAGGTTAAGGCATTAAAAATTTTTTTCGACGGACTCCCAAGATATTGTCCTGAAAGTAGGCTTTTCCCGGCAAAGATCGGCTGGAGCTCGGATATCAAAGCAAACCGAAGCCGGGCACTGATGAGATTCCGAAAGTTCCGGCGTAGTCTTTATTCTCATCCAGTTTCAAAAAACTGGCTATTCTAACCTAAAATAATGTCAAACACAGAATGAAAATATTTAGTTAAGGGAAAAAGATGAAAGGTGAAAGGTGAAAGGTGAAAGGTGAAAGGTTAAAGGTTAAAGGTGGAAGGTGGAAGGCAGTGCAATGCGGGATGGGCGAGGCCGCGAATGTTGTGTATTCCGTTGACGCTGCATACGGGCTAGGTATTACGTATCACTTGCCGCTCACTTCCTACTGTTCACTATGCACTATTCGGTTATAATCCGATCATCAAACGCGATAAGCCTTAAATTTGTTATTCAATTAATCATTTATTTATGACATTAATCCTAGAAGAGTTGGCCAAGCATTGTGATGCGGAAATTGTCGGCGGAGACAAGCAGTGTTCCATTACTTCGGCGGCCGATATCAAATCGGCTGCCGCTGGACAAATCACCATCTTGAACGATCCCAAATATGCACAATATTTTTCGAATTCCCGGGCGGCCGCTTGTTTTATTAAACGCGAAGCACTTCACGATGATCCGCCGGAGCATATGGCTCTGCTGGTTTGCAAAGATCCCGAGATTAGTTTTATCAAAGCGATTCATCTACTTTACCCGTCGACAGAGTTTCCGAAACAAATTTCGAAACATGCCTGTATAGCCGATTCGGCAATGATAGCTCATAACGTTTATATTGCGCCGTTTGTCAGTATCGGCGAAGGTTGTTTGATCGGCGAGGGTTGCGAGATCCTTAACGGCGCCTATATCGGCAAGGATGTCATGCTGGGCACTAATTGTCGTATTCACCCGAATGCCGTAATTTATGATCGCAGTCGTATCGGTAACAATGTCGTAATACATGCTGGTGCCGTGATCGGTGCGGACGGTTTCGGTTATAAGCAGCGCAATGAGCAGCATATTAAAGTGCCGCATGTCGGCAATATCATTATCGAGGACGATGTCGAAATCGGTGCGAACACCTGTATCGACCGTGGCACATTAGGTTCTACCGTGATCGGTTCGGGGTCGAAGATCGATAATCTGGTGCAAATCGGTCATAACAACACGATCGGCAATAATGTAATTATCTGCGGACAGACCGGTATTTCGGGTTCGTGCACTATCGAAGATAATGCGATTCTGGCAGGCAGCGCAGGTATCGCCGATCATGTCAAAATCGGTCATCACGCTGTCGTGATGGCGCGCTCCGGCGTATCGAACGATATTGCACCGGCTACGCAGGTATTCGGCAGTCCCGCGAAAGATAGAAAAGTCGCTTGGAAAGAGCTGGCTGCATTGACTAAATTGCCGGAATTGCTGAAAAAAATCAAGGATATCGAAATCAGACTCGGCAAACTTGAACAATAAAGCTATCTTGTGAGCGAATTGGAAGCGTTTTTTACCAGCGGCGGGCCGTTATCGAAAGTTATTCCCGGTTATTTGCCGCGTGCGGCGCAGGTTGAAATGGCTTGTGCGGTTAGTGATGCGATCGAGCAAGAGCGCCATTTGATCGCCGAAGCCGGCACCGGCACCGGCAAAACTTTCGCTTATCTAGTGCCCGCGATTCTGTCGGGACGCAAAGCGATCGTATCGACCGGTACCAAAAATCTCCAGGATCAATTGTTCAACAACGACATTCCTGTCATTCGCAAAGCGATGAGCGTGCCGTTCGCGGCCGCTTTGCTGAAAGGCCGTAGCAATTATCTGTGTATTTATCGGCTCGGCAACGCACTCAACTCGTCCTTGGGTTTCAGTAAAGAAGATGCGGCGTCGCTGACTAAAATCAAATCGTGGTCCAACCGAACGAAATCGGGCGATGTCGCCGAAATGCCGGATGTGCCGGAAAGCGACCCGGTGTGGTTTCAGGCAACTTCGACCGCCGATAATTGTCTCGGCCAGGACTGTCCCGATTACGAAAAATGTTTTCTGGTCAAGGCGCGAAAAAAAGCCCAGGAAGCCGATATACTGGTTATCAATCACCATTTGTTGTGCGCGGATTGGTCGATTCGCGAAATCGGCTTCGGTGAGTTGCTGCCCGATGCCGAAATTGTGATCATCGATGAGGCGCATCAATTGGCCGATACCGCCTCGAACTTTTTGGGTATCACGGTCGGCGCCCGGCAATTGAGCGATTTGGCTAAGGATGCCTTGGTTGAATATTTCAAGGATGCGACCGATTTACCCGAATTACGCACCGCCTGCGATGATCTGGAGCATCAGATCAAAGATTTACGCTTGGCATTCGGCATCGAACTAAAAAGAGGCGAGTGGCGCGAAATCGAGACTCATCCGAAAATTTCCTCGGGCCTGTCCGAATTGCAGGAACAACTTCAACGTCTGACCGTGCAATTGGAGTTGGCGTCGGTCAAGACCAAGGGATTGGAATCTTGTTTCAAACGCGCCGAAGAACTAGGGCATCAACTACGGGCCATTCTCGAAGAGAACGACGGCAAATGGATACGCTGGTACGAAACCCATAAGAAGACCTTTACGCTCAGCCGGACGCCTATCGACATTGCCTCCGAATTTCGTGCCTTTATGCAGCAGCATAAAGCAACCTGGATATTTACCTCGGCGACTTTGAGTGTTGCGAATAAATTCGAGCATTTCGCGAAAAGTTTGGGGCTTGCGAATGCCGAGGGGCTCAGTTGGGAAAGTCCGTTCGATTATGCCGAGCAGTCGCTATTTTATCATCCCAAGGGGCTGCCTAAACCTTCCGATCCGGATTTTACGCGCACGATCGTCGAATTTGCGTTGCCGGTGCTCGAAGCCAGTCGGGGACGTGCGTTTTTTCTGTTTACGAGTCATCGTGCCTTGAAGGAAGCGGAGTCGTTGCTTAGGTCAAAAATCAAATATCCGTTGCTTGTGCAAGGCAGCCGTCCGAAAGCGATCTTGTTGGATGAATTCAAACGGGCCGGTAATGCGATTTTACTGGGCACGGCCAGTTTTTGGGAGGGCGTCGATGTGCGCGGCGAGGCTTTGTCGTGCGTGATCATCGATAAATTGCCGTTCGCATCTCCGAGCGATCCGGTGTTGAAGGCGCGACTCGGCGCGATGGAGCGGCAAGGTTTGAATCCCTTTTTCGAATACCAGATTCCGGCCGCGGTGATTGCGTTGAGACAAGGCGTCGGCCGCTTGATTCGAGATGTCAGCGATCGCGGCGTCTTGCTGGTCTGCGATCCGCGTTTGTTGAAGCGCGCATACGGGCAAATGTTTCTCGATAGTGTGCCGCCGATGCGTCGAACTCGCGATATCGAGGATGTCCGAGCCTTTTTTCAAAACGAGCAAAATGCATGAAGTTATTGGCAGTGGATACCGCGACCGAAGCCTGTTCGGCCGCTTTATATATCGATGGCGAAATCTTGGAGCGCTTCGAATTGGCGCCGCGAACGCATACGCAACTGATCTTGCCGATGATCGATTCGCTGATGGCCGAGGCGGGGCTTGCGCCTCACGATTTAGAAGGGCTCGCATTCGGACGGGGTCCCGGTTCTTTTACCGGTGTTAGAATCGCGACCGGCGTGATTCAAGGTGTCGCACTAGGTTTGGACTTGCCGATCGTGCCGGTTTCGACGTTGGCTGCCTTGGCTCAGGACTATTTTGGACGCGCAACCGAAGAGGTGGTTTTCGCGGGAATGGATGCGCGCATGGGGGAGGTGTTTTGGGGCGTTTACCGTAAAAACGATCAGGGTTTTGCCGAAGTGCTCGGCTCCGAGTCGGTAGGACCCGCTGAAAACGTCGTTTTCCCCGAATTGAAAGGCTACGGCATCGGTAGCGGCTGGAAAACCTACCGTGATGCATTGGGCGAGCGCATGAATGGTTGGCTTGCCGGCGTCGACGATACGCCTTTGCCGAAAGCCTCGGCGATAGCGCTGCTCGGCGCGCGAAGCTTCAACTTGGGTCAAGCCGTGCCGGTTGAACAGGCGATGCCGGTATATTTACGCGATAAAGTCGCAAAAAAAGAATCGGAGCGATAATCGGGTATAATGGCCGAATTTATTTCAGACACGCATACTATGGCGCAATTTTTTCAAATCCATCCCGAGAATCCGCAGCAACGATTGATCAATCGAGCAGTCGAGATCTTACAGAATGGTGGTGTGATCGCCTATCCGAACGACTCATCCTATGCGATCGCTTGTCAAATGGACGATAAGCAGGCGCTGGACAAAATTCGTAGAATCAGGCAATTGGACGATAAACACAATTTTACCTTGATCTGTCAGGATCTAACGCAGGTGTCGAATTTCGCCAAAATCGATAACGACGCCTATCGACTGATCAAGGCATTGACGCCAGGGCCGTTCACTTTTATCCTGAATGCCACGCGTGAAGTGCCGCGACGCTTGCAACATCCGAAGAAAAAAACCATAGGCATTCGGGTGCCTGATCACGCGATCGCTTCGTTGTTAGTGGAGACTATCGGCGAGCCGTTGTTTAGCTCGACGTTGGTCTTGCCGGGTGAATCGTCGGCCTTGACCGATCCTTATGAAATTCGGGATAGGCTCGAGCATGAACTCGATCTGGTGATCGATGCAGGTATCGTGCTGGACGAGCCGACTACAATTATTGAATGTTCGGGAAAAAATCTCGAAATTATCAGGCAGGGAAAAGGCCAAGCACCGATGTTGGACTAACCGAGAAATTCCTTATGATGAACGAATTGTCTTTAATTCAGCGTATTATCGTCTGGGTTATTCCGGTAGTTTTTGCGATTACCGTGCACGAAGCCGCTCATGGCTGGGTTGCCAAAAAATACGGCGACAATACCGCTAAAATGCTCGGTCGATTGACCTTGAACCCGTTGAAACATATCGACCCGGTCGGCACGATTCTACTACCCGGTATTTTGTTATTGACCGGAACCGGTTTCATTTTCGGCTGGGCCAGGCCGGTGCCGGTCGATGCGCGAAATTTTAAGAACCCGCGGCAGGATATGGCCATCGTCGCATTGGCGGGCCCGGTATCGAATTTACTGATGGCTGTGGGGTGGGCGTTGATCGCTCGAGTGGGTGTCATGATCAATGTCGAATTCATGACGCTGCCGATGATATATTGGGGCATTGCGGGTATATCGATTAATCTGGTGCTGGCGTTGATTAATCTGATACCGATACCGCCTCTGGACGGGAGTCGCGTCGTGTCGGGCATTTTGCCGAATCGATGGGCTTGGCAGTACAACAAATTAGAGCGTTACGGTTTTTTGATATTGTTGCTGATGCTATTCACCGGCACGTTGAATGTCTTACTGGGTTATCCGATGTTTTTGGCGCAAAATATGTTTTTTTCATTAGCCGGCTTGGGATAAGGCTTTTGAGTAGTTTTCGGTTAAGGTAATCCATTGACGATGCAAGTAGCGCAAGCGGATGTTTTGCCCCCGGTTGAGGAAGTCTTGGCTATTGTTCAGGGCGCGCCGTTCATGGCGTTCCCCGAGGATCTTTACATACCGCCCGATGCCTTGCGCGTCTTTCTCGATACCTTTGAAGGGCCGCTGGATTTGTTGCTCTATCTGATTCGTAGACAGAATCTCGATATCCTGAATATTCCGATCGCTCAGATTACTCGGCAGTACATCGGTTACATTGATATGATGACCGAGCTTAGGCTCGAGTTGGCCGCAGAATATCTGGTCATGGCGGCATTGCTGGCCGAGATCAAATCGCGCATGTTGCTGCCTAGGCAGGTCGCCGAAGAAGAGGATGACGAAGACCCGAGGGCCTTATTGATTCGCAGATTGCAGGAATATGAGGTCATTAAAAAGGCGGCCGAGGACATCGATGGCATGCCGAGACTGGAGCGTGATTTGTTCATTGTCAAGGCCGACGTATCGATGATTGAAATCGAACGCCCCTTGCCGGATATTCAGTTGCGAGAACTGTTATTGGCTTTGCAAGACGTATTAAAGCGTGCGGACCAATTAAGTCATCATCAGATTGTTAAGGAGCCTTTATCGGTTCGGGAGCGTATGTCGAGCGTTTTGGAGAGACTCAAAGGCGGGGAGGGGATCGTTTTCAATCGATTGTTTCTAACTCAAGAAGGACGCCATGGTGTCGTTGTGACTTTTTTGGCGATTCTCGAGCTCAGTAAGGAAGGATTGATCGAAATCATTCAACACGAACCTTTGACCGAAATCGTGGTCAGAGCGGTTGCTGCAAGTGCTTAAGTTTTAATAAGATTCTCGCGCAAAGGCGCAGAGGAATTTTGCTGTTACCCAAGTTCCAGCTTGGGTAACCTGATCAGGAAGCTCTAGCTTCCCGACAAACAAAGAAGATTGAACGAGAAGGTCGGGGTTGATTAAGAATGTGCGGAGCTTGTGTCGGTCTCATGAAGCTGGAGCTTCCGGAGTGTCTTTCCCAAGCTGGAGCTTAGGAAAGAGCGAGATATGGGGTGGCCGTTTTTAGCTTGATGCGTATGGGTTGCAACCCCGTCTTAAATGTTTCGACCCTGCTAAAGCAATCCAAGATATTTGGGGACAAACCGAAACGTTGGGGACGGGGTAAATAATTCGTCCCGCAGAAGGGGGTGAATTACCGAATTCGTAAAACCACCTCTACGCCCTTTCGCATCTGCGCGAGAAAAAATTTAACAATACGTATTGTCTTAAAAAAAGCAACTTTCTAGCAACTCTCGTGGATATCAAACGAATCGTCGAAGCCCTGTTATTCGCATCGGATAAACCGATGACGGTCAAACAACTCCAACAAACCTTTCCCGAACTCGAACAGCCAGAACTCGACACGATACAGCAAGCCGTTGACGAGATTGCAGGAGAATACGCACAACGGCCAATTGCATTGAAAAAAGTAGCCAGCGGTTACCGTTTTCAAGTCAGACCGGAATTGTCATTTTGGGTCGGCCGCTTATTCGAAGAAAAACCGCCTAAATATTCCAGAGCCTTGTTGGAGACGCTGGCGATCATTGCTTACCGTCAACCGGTTACGAGAGGCGATATCGAAGATATTCGCGGCGTTGCGGTTAGCTCGAATATCATTCGTACGCTTCTCGAACGCGAATGGATTAGGGTCGTTGCGCATAAAGAAGTGCCGGGACGTCCCGCGCTATACGGTACGACCAAACAATTTTTGGACTATTTCGATTTATCTTCCTTGCATGAGCTTCCGACATTGCAGGAAATCAAAGAATTGGATTTATCGGTAGCCAGTAATCAGCAACTAATGCAGGAACAGAGTGAGCAGCAAGAAACCAACCGATCAGAAGTCACCGAACAAGGACAGGAAGCCGAACTCAAAGCAGAAGTCGAGTCCTCCGTCCACGATACGAAAGAGGTCGTTCAATGAAGCAGGGGGCCCCGTCGCAATGAAAAAAACATTGACCAAGCCTCAGGATGAAACCGGCGAACGTATACAAAAAATACTGGCGCGCGGCGGTATGGGTTCGAGGCGCGAAGTCGAGCGCTGGATAGAAGAAGGGCGTGTCAGGCTTAACGGCGTGCAGGCAAAACTCGGTGATAGAATCCAAAACGGCGACCATCTACAGCTTAATGGCCGAGTCGTCCATTGGGAAAAATTTGCGCACCAAACTACCCGGGTATTGATTTATCACAAACCGGTCGGAGAGGTCGTGACAAGGCAAGACCCGGAAGGCCGGCCGGTCGTTTTCACGCAATTGCCTAAGTTACAAGTAGGCCGCTGGATTTCGGTCGGGCGTCTCGATATCAATACTTCAGGTTTGCTGTTGTTGACCAATAACGGCGAATTGGCTAATCGATTGATGCATCCATCGATGCAAGTCGACCGAGAATATGCTGTGCGGATTTTAGGCGAGGTTTCCGATGAGGTACTCGAACGATTAAAACAAGGCGTTGAACTTGACGATGGGCCGGCAAAATTCGACGATATTCAATTTCACGGCGGTGAAGGTGCCAATAAATGGTATCACGTCGTCGTTAGCGAAGGGCGCAATCGTTTGGTTCGGCGGTTATGGGAATCTCAAGGGGTAACCGTCAGTCGCTTGATGCGCGTGCGCTATGGCTTGCTGACGATGCCGGAAGGATTAAAATCTCATGCTTTCCACGAACTGGAATCGAAAGCATTGGATGTGTTGCTCGAATCGGTTGGCTTGCCTAAGGAAAAACCATTGGCACCCGGTAAACAGGGTGTCAAGAAGCACGGATTCTATAAAAAAACCAAGGAGTGAGTTTTTAATTGGTAAGCAGTGAGCAGTGAGAGGTAAGCAGGGAATGGTGGCGTTTGCTTCAATTTGTGGTTGAATTTCGCGCATACCCAAGCTCTTTGCTTGGGTATGCGGTACGAGAAGCTCCAGCTTCTCGAAACTGGTGAGCAAGAGCTTGCGTGAAGGGTTTCTAAAACCGGAGATTGGGAAGTTGTGTAGGGGATTCGAATACTTACCTTTGGGATGTTTTTAGGCACGCGAAGTATATATATCAAGCTATTCTTTAGTCGCTTGGCTTATCCTAATGATTTATGTTTTTAGGAAAGAGTAGGCATTTTTTGATAAGCTAAAAACGACCTAATAGCGCGTTCCGCTTCTTTATGGTGATTTAACTTTATGATTATGAATAAAAATTATGATGAAACGAGATGTTAGCATAAGCCTTTTCATTGTGTTGGTCATGTTAAGTCCTTTCAGTCGAGCCAGCGCTTATTTAGAAGATCAAAAAATTATCGCAGGATGGGTGGAAGACATTATTCTATCTCCGGCACAAATACGTTTTCGGGCAAAATTGGATACCGGCGCTAAAACTTCTTCGATCCATGCAAAAAATGTTGAGGAGTTTGAGCGGGACGGGCAAAGTTGGGTACGTTTTACCTTACCGAAAGGCCTCGAAAAAAAATCTCAAGCTAGGACGGTGGAGTTGCCGGTTGCTCGCGAAACGTTGATCAAAAGACACAAACTGGATTCGGCAAGGCGCTATGTTGTAGAGTTGGGATTTTGCATGAATTCCAATTATTACGAGACGGAGTTCACGTTGGCCGACCGAGACAACTATATTTATCCGGTTCTGTTAGGTCGTCGATTTCTGGAAAACAAGGTCATTGTCGATCCAGGCGTGACCCATAAACATTCGAAAAAATTAAAAAATATCATTTGCTACCCTGGTTTTCCGGAGCCGGTTTTGGAAGAATAATTCGGCATTATTCCTTTCGGATCTTAAACCCCCATAACAACAATTATTTAATACGGCAATCGTTTTGAAAAACCTTCATGTCAATGTTTTGGCGTTTATCCTGGTCGGATTGAGCGTCGCTGTTTCATATTACAAAGTTACTGAACTTAATCTACCCTTGCTACCGGTCGAGGATGAGATTATTTGGGCTGTGGAAGCCAAGGTTAGCTATAAACCTTCTTCCGGCCCTTCCAAAGTCGATTTGATGTTGCCGAAACAAATTCCCGGATATATGTTTTTGGATGAAAACTTTGTTTCCGGTCGATATGGCCTAACTCTTGAAAGCGTCAATCAAAATCGAATCGCTCAATGGGCGGTTCGGCGCCCTGCTGGTGAACAGACGCTGTATTATCGGATGCAGATTGTTCCGGGGGATAAAGAAACCTTTATCGATAAAAAAGTTCCTTATCCTGAAGAACCCGAGTATCCGGAGATCATGCAGACGGCCGTTTCGGCATTGCTGGACGATGTCAGAAGCAAATCGGCGGATATTAAATCCTTCACGCAAGAGTTATTGAGAAGGTTGAATGCGCCAAATCCCGACGACAATGTAAAAATCATTAAAAAAGACGCGACCAGCTCTGAAGCGTGGATGAAGCGAGTTATCGATATTTTGCATGGCGCTAGGATTCCGACTCGTCAAGTCAACATTCTGATGCTCAAGGATGGGGCTAGGCATAGTAAGTTAGTGCCTTGGCTTCAGGTGCACAACGGTGAGCAATGGTTAACTTTTGACCCTCATTCGGGGATATCGGGTTTTCCTGAGAATTCAATCATTTGGTATTACGGAAGCTCGCCTTTACTGACAGTGACGGGAGGGAAATCGGAGAAAATCGACTTTTCGGTCTATAAGCAATCGCTCGGTTTGGCGGCGGTAACCCAGAAGCGAATCGGTAAAATCGATTCGCCGATTATGGAATTCTCGCTATTCCATTTGCCGATTCAAACACAAAATGTTTACCGGATTTTATTGATGATGCCGATTGGTGCCTTGCTGATCGTTGTTCTGAGAAATGTCGTTGGCTTTAAAACATTCGGTACGTTCATGCCGATTTTGATCGGGATGGCGTTTCGAGAGACCGGTTTGTCTTGGGGGCTTTTTTTATTTGGTTTGCTCATCGCATTCGGTTTAATGCTGCGTTTTTATCTGGAATATTTACGTTTGCTGCTGGTACCAAGACTCGCGAGTGTGCTGATCATCGTTGTGATATTGATGACGTTGCTAAGCTTGATGAGCCATAAAATGGGTATCGATCGCGGCTTGTCCGTGGCCTTGTTCCCAATGGTTATTATTTCGATGACGATTGAACGAATGTCCTTGGTTTGGGAAGAGCACGGGCCTTCAGAGGCGCTACAGCAATGCATCGGCAGCTTATTCATTGCGTCAATAGGATATTTGCTAATGTCGCATCCCGTGCTCGAGCATCTTATTTTTGTATTTCCCGAATTATTATTGACATTTTTGGCGTTCACCTTACTGTTAGGTCGCTATACCGGCTATCGCTTAACTGAACTATGGCGGTTTCGTTCCGTCATAAAAGGGTAGTCGCATGTCTTGGAAAAACTATTTGCGCCCCTCGAAGCGTTTGCGAGAAGCTGGCTTGTTGGGGATGAATCAGCGTAATGGCGACTATATACTGCGTTACAATCCGCGAAAATACTATCCGCTGGTCGACGACAAGCTGCGAACCAAAAAGCTCGCGCAAGCTTCAGGTATTGCCGTTCCCGAACTCTATGCTGTGGTCGATGCGGAATATCAAATCGCCGATTTACCCGAAAAGCTCAAGCCATACGACGAGTTTGCAATCAAGCCTGCACATGGCAGCGGAGGCGAAGGGATTATCGTTGTCAATGGCCGCAGCAAGAATTGTTATCGCAAACTGAACGGCACCTTGTTGACCGAAGAGGAAATCGGCCATCACATCTCCAATATACTGAGCGGTATGTACAGTTTGGGCGGCCAGCCGGATGTCGCTTTGATCGAATATCGGGTGGATTTTGACCCGGTTTTCGATCGAGTGAGTTATCAAGGCGTTCCCGATATCAGGACGATTATTTTTATGGGAGTTCCGGTGATGTCAATGTTGCGTTTGCCGACTCGGCTTTCCGACGGTAAGGCCAATCTGCATCAAGGCGCGATTGGTGTGGGTATCGATATCGAACAAGGCGTCACCACGACTGGCGTATGGCAAAACGATATGATTGATGCGCATCCTGATTCAGGAAATACGATTACAGGATTAAGCTTGCCGAATTGGGAGGACATCCTGCTGTTGTCGGCGGGTTGCAAGGAGTTGGTTTCGCTCGGTTATATCGGCGTCGATATCGTATTGGATTCGAAACTTGGTCCGCTGATGTTGGAAATCAATGCTCGCCCCGGTTTAAGCATTCAATTAGCCAACAAAAAAGGGCTATTACCCCGATTGGAAGCCGTCGAGAAGCTCAAAAAAATTCCTGAAACGGCTGCGGAACGCGTAGAACTCGCCAAAAAACTTTACCGGACACAATAAGTCCGGCATGTGTCCCGCGCGGATCAAAATTCGGCACTCCTTGGCAGGACGGGGGGTGCAAGCCCGTCCTAAGCGTTTCGATCGTGGCCGAAGCAAATCAAAACGTTCGGGGCGGGTTGAATAACCCGCCCCGCGCACCATTTCGCAAGTCATCCGTAGTTACTCAGCCTAAACTAAAAAAGGCACGCGAGGCTTACTCTGCGAGACTGTCGATCACCGCGAGGCTAAAGCTTTGCACCGTAATGTGATGATTCGATTTCATTGCTTGTCTGATGAAACCGTGTCTGCTACTGTCCGGTTTTATCGGTCGGGTTGGGAGAAAAAGCATGTCAAGTAGAGTCGATTTTACGATGGGATTTAATACCCGGGGCTTAGCATCTAAAAAAGCACACGCTAACGGTTATCGAATTTATGTGTTGGGTGATTTTTCCGGACGGCGTGATGCAGAGTGGAGTCAACGCAACATTAAAAGAATCGACAGCGATACTTTTGAGCAGGTAATGACTCAAATCAGGCCGACGCTCGATCTTGACTCGGGTGTGACATTGCATTTTGAATCGATCGAAGACTTTCATCCGGATGCCTGGTTTAACAAAATCCGGATTTTGGCTGACTTGCTCGAATTAAAAAAAGCGTTGAGTAACCCGAAAACGGCGGCGCAGGCTGCGGCGAAAATTCAATCGTTCAATCAAACCGACCCTAATCAAAACATTTCGCCCCAAACGCAGCAAGTCGATGTCGAGACCGAAGCGGATACCTTGCAACGTTTGTTGGGCAAAGCGCCGGAGCCCAAGACCGATAAAGCCGACACGGTGGAAAGGTTGATCGAACGGGTCGTGTCGCCTTATATAACCAAGGATGTTAGTTCGCAGTATCAGGCTTTGATTGATGTGATCGAAAAGACGGTCAGCCAATTTTTGCGAACCCTACTGCAACGACAGGATTTTAAAAGCCTCGAGTCCCTTTGGCGAGCCACCGAAGCGCTAGTCAATGAAGAGTACGCGGACGAGCAGTGCTTCTTTTTAGTCGATATCAGCCAAGCCGAATTAATGGCCGCTGTCAATGAAGGGGGCAGCGAGTTTAAACAGCGTTTATTGGCGCATGTTCAATTGGACGACGAAGGGCGGGATGTATTGTTGGTCGGCGATTTTAGCTTTGCCGGCAGTGCTGAAGATGCTGAATTGCTTAAGTTTTTGAGTGCTACGGCAAAAGCTTGCGGCGGCTGTTTTCTTGGTGCTGCGGGTCAGTCATTGATCGATAGCGCGATCTTAGGGGAGTCTAAAAAAGACGGCGATTGGACTCGATACCTTAGCGAGATTAATGCCGATAGCGTGGTGCTGGCATATCCTCGCTACTTATTGAGATTACCCTACGGATTCAAGCGTGACCCGATTGAAACATTGGCTTTTGAGGAATGTTCGGAGGTCCCCGCCCAGAGTGAGCTACTTTGGGGAAATCCGGCCCTGTTATGCGCTCGGGCGCTGATAAGAATGACTCAAGAAGACAGTGCGGACGATGCAGTATTGATGAGCGATGTGCCGGTATTTAGTTATACCTTGGATGATGAGCCCGTTTTGCAGCCCGGCACCGAAACATTATTGATCGAGGCTCAAGTCAATGCTTTGTTATCGAAAGGCATCACGACCTTGATTGGGTTTCGTCAGCGTCAAGGCGTTCAGTTTCCGATAATTACGACGTTGGCGGATCGTTGAGTTAAATCGGTCAAGCCCCCGCTTTGCGCTCATCGTTATATACCCGTCGTAGATCAAAATTCGGCACCTGGGTGTCCGCTAAAGGACGCCGTGAATACGTCCATGTAGTCTCTGTGCCAGCTCCATGCTGGCAAAGCCTTTATGAGCGCCATGGATGGCGTGAATGTCGATTTTGCAGGAGCGAAAATCGACCGGACACCCCGGCGCCTCCTCGGGCACTGCCGAAATTTCAAGTGCGAAAGGTATAACAACGAGCGAAGAACCTTGGGAAACAGAATAAATTGACGGATTTTCCAGAATTAAATTGACAATGCTAATAATCGGCCTACAATGAGTTCCAGCTAGAAAACTAGATTTACCTTTGTTTACCATTTCGATGTCTCTTCAGTAGTTATTCGTCCTGTTTTTCATATAGTAATTCCATCGTTATCAGCTTTACCCGCCTTTCTTAAGGCTTTTAATTTAAAATTTTATAGGACTTACTATGAATACTGCAGCAATGACTACCGGCACCGTTAAATGGTTTAATTCAGATAAAGGTTTCGGTTTTATCGAACAACAACAAGGTCCGGACGTTTTCGTCCATTTCCGGAATATCCTGAGCGGCACCAGCAGCTACAAATCACTGGATGAAGGCCAACACGTTCAGTTTAAAATTACTCGCGGTCCAAAAGGCCCGCAAGCCGAAGAAGTCACGGTTATCTAAACCGATTTAAAAAACCCGCGCTCATGAACTGAGCGCGGGTTTTTTTATGCCTGAAAAAAGGCTGCGTATTTTGCGAGTTAGTTGTGCGAAGTTCGAAAACGAGAAAAGATGACTCCTTTGCGGGGCGGGTTATTTAACCCGTCCCGCAGAAGGTGCCCAACGTTTTGTTTCTGCCAAGAAATTTGAAGTGTGAAAGGTATAATAGGTAAATGTTAAAGCAGGATTAACATTATGGTTGAGCTATGAGTAACGAGAAACAAAATATCTTTGAATTATTAGCAAAAGAGTTCGAACTTAAACCTTCGGATTACTATTTCCTAGATCTGATCCCGTTAATTGAAATGATATGGGCCGACGGCGAAAATCAACCAGCCGAGCTGGCATTGCTGTATCACTTTACGATAGAACACATTGCGCACCTTGACCGCGCGGCGGGAATTCCATTGATAACGACCGAGGATGCCAATGATTTTTTGGAGCGCTTCGCGCACCGGCGACCGCCGCAAAGACTACTTGACGCACTGAGCGAATTGGTCCTCGATTCTGCGTCATCGGCCGATTCCGAGCGAAATCGAAGCATTCTGAAATATTGCATGGACATTGCCGCTGCTTGTACGACACAGTACCCCTATGCCTTGCGGGGCCGTATCGTCGATAGCGAAAAGGTTTTGCTCGATAAACTCTTTGCCGCGTTTCAAAATAGGCATTACTTCGACGCGAACTGAGGACTGAGACGCTATCTTAGGCTTTTAATTTCATCGTTCCCACAAAAGGGTTCCGAACTCTGTGGGAGCGATCCCCTGATCGCGATTTCGAAGCCGGGAAGGTTAGGTGATAATAAATGGTATCGAGGCCGCATGCGCTATGATGGCATGACGGTAATACACGATTTATGTATAACGATGAGTGCTCTCCGTGGGCACCAGAAAACCGAATACCAATAACGAGAATATCCATGGAAACCTTTGAAAATGTTGTTGCGACTTTGTCAGGCTGGGTCTGGGGCGCGCCGATGCTTATTTTACTAGTCGGTACCGGACTGTATTTGACGATTCTGTTGCGCGGCTTGCAATTCCGCGCGCTCGGGCACGCTTTGAAATTAATTTTCGATAAGGATCATCAGGGCGTCGGCGATATCAGTCATTTTGCGGCCTTGACCACGGCATTGGCGGCTACGGTCGGAATCGGCAACATCGTCGGCGTGGCAACCGCGATTACGCTAGGTGGGCCCGGAGCGGTCTTTTGGATGTGGATGACCGGCATCGTCGGCATGGCGACAAAGTATGCCGAGGCGGTCTTGGCGGTTAAATATCGCGAGCAAGGCAAGCATGGCATGCGCGGTGGGCCGATGTATTACATTGCGAAGGGTGCGGGGCTCCCTTGGCTGGGCTGGCTGTTTGCGCTGTTTACGGCCTGTGCGGCGTTCGGCATCGGCAACATGACGCAAGCCAATTCGGTCGCGGTTATGTTGGGCAATATCTTCGGCGTTGAAGCCTGGGTGACCGGCGTTGTTTTGATGTCGTTGACCGGCTTCGTGCTAATCGGCGGTATTCGCTCGATCGGCCGATTTACCTCGATGCTGGTGCCGTTCATGATCGTGCTTTATATCGGCGCCGCGTTGACCGTGATCGCTATTAACATCAATCAAGTGCCGGAAGCATTGCGGCTGATTTTTTATCATGCCTTCAACCCGATCGCGGCGGGCGGCGGATTTGCCGGCGCAACTATCGCCTCCGCTATCCGTTTTGGAGTCGCGCGCGGGGTGTTTTCCAACGAGTCGGGGCTCGGCTCGGCGCCGATCGCCGCCGCGGCGGCTCGTACTTGCGATCCAGTCAAGCAAGCGCTGGTATCGATGACGCAGACCTTCATCGATACCTTGCTGGTTTGTACCATTACAGCGCTGGTTATTCTAACCGCAACACCATGGGCCGATGGCGTTAGCGCCGGCGTGCTGACCAGCTTAAGTTTTGCCGAAACGTTAGGTAGTACCGGCACGTTGATCGTCGCGCTGGCGACAGTATTGTTCGCGTTTTCGACCTTGATCGGTTGGAGTTATTACGGCGAGAAAGCGATCGAATATTTGCTCGGTGCGAGAGTCGTCGTTCTTTATCGTGTCGCCTTCGTGGCCGTCATTCCGGTCGGAGCGATGCTGCAGCTGGACTTGGTGTGGAATTTCTCGGATCTGATGAACGGTTTGATGGCCGTCCCTAATCTGATAGGGCTGTTGTTGTTGTCCAAAGTCGTGCGGGATGAAACGCGGCGTTATTTTAACGCGCGTTCGAATGACGCGGGGCATCGGCTGAAAAACCGAGTAACTCGCTAAGGAATAAATTGACAGGTCATGGGGTTGGCTGTTAGACTTTTTGTCCTTTATTGTCAAAGCCTTGGCAGGGAATTCTATCGTTTTCCCTGTGAGAATCGACTCGGCTAACTGACCTGTACCTTTGGCAATCCGAACCGATTGTTCGGCACGAAATCAAGGCGCTTTCGTTTAGGAAACTGTAAGTTAATACCAGCAGTTCTCAATTTAGCCCATGCTGGTAAACTGGGCTGATTTTTTCATATCCGTACACGGACGATGGCTTACCCTTTTAAAGAAACAGAACAATTCACGCAAGCTCGCTTGATCGAGCGAATCAGGCAAGTCTTCGAAACCTTGCCCGACGGTCGCAGTGGGACTGGTGTTTACCAGAAATACAGTATGGTCGATGCAGCACTGAGCGCCTTTTCGGTGTTTTTTATGCAATCACCCTCGTTTCTGGATCATCAGCGGACGATGCAAAAAGAGCGCGGCAAGAATAACGCACAGAGTTTGTTTGGAGTCT
>NZ_KB455575.1:4784135-4930765 GCF_000341735.1 Methylotuvimicrobium buryatense 5G
ATAAAACCCTCTACGAGTGGGTGGAGGATTTTCAGCGGCTCGGGCAGGTTGAAGTGATCGAAAAACGCCGCTGGACAGGCAAGCAACGACTGACCGAGCGTTACCGCATCGCTCAGCAAGTGCCGTTNCGCGACAGCGACGATGCCCTATTGGTGAATTGGTGCGAAATTGAGGTCATCGATGAACAAGGTCATATCGTTTACCGCAATGCGTTCGCCACGGATTACGCATTAGGCGCGCACAATGTGGCCGATATCGTCAGCGCCGGTCGTACGCGCTGGAAGATCGAAAACGAAAATAACAACACATTGAAAACCAAGGGATATAACTTCGCGCATAACTTCGGGCACGGTAAAAAGCACCTCGCGGCCTTGTTAGCCAGCCTGATCATTCTGGCTTTTCTGGTTCATACGTTGTTGCAATGGTTCGATCAATGCTATCGCTTGCTGCGTGAAGAATTGTCCAGCCGCAAGACGTTTTTTAACGATTTAAGGGCGCTCACCCGCTATTTTTGTTTTGATAGCTGGCAACATTTGATGGAATTTATGCTTGATGGCTTGAATATCCCCATTCCACACTGAGAGCTCTTATGGTTATCTGCTTAAATTGAGAATTGCTGAGTTAATACCGTATTGAAGAAATCCATGAGTGTACTGTTATAGAGGATATGAACCGGTCTCGGAAAATATTGAAAAGGTTTCTCGAATTGTGACAACACGGGTTTTTTTCAATCCGGTTATCTGTAATCATGCTGAGCAAGGAAAAATATAATAAAAAAAATTAACCGACCGAAGATCCAAGCGTTCTTAGGGTGGTTTAAAAATGTCGAATGGAATCGTTGGCTCTTAACAAAAACAGAATTGGGCACTATCGATCGATAACCCAAGGAGAGGTTAAAAATGAACATTCAATTTAAACAATGGTGGGGCGAGTTTCTTCGAGACGAAGAAGGTGCGAGCGGTATCGAATATGCGCTGATTGCCGCGATGGTTGCGGTTGCGTTGGTTGCATTCGTCCCCGGCATCAGCAGTGCCGTAAGATCAATTTTTGGAGAAATTCAAGACGTATTGACTACTAGTGCTGGTGCTGGTGGGTGAGCTAGTTCGTCGTTTTCGGCCGTGTTGAATTGATGCACGCAACCAGGTTTGGTCGTGGATTCACAGCATGAACCTATTAGCGGCGGCGTCGGTGCCGATTTGGATTTTAGGTGTGTGGGTTGTCGTTTGCGGCCTGTATGATCTTGTTCGACGCCGCCTACCCAATAAACTGACGCTCGGCGCACACTTGGCGGCGCTGGCCGCTTATGCGGTAATCGGGGAAGGTTGGCTGGGGTTGACTTTTATGTCGGCTTTGGCCGGCTGGGCCTTGGCGCTGGCCATGACCATGCCCGGCTATGTGTTCAAAAAACTCGGTGCGGGCGATGTCAAATTATTTGCCGCGATGGGCTTGCTCGGCGGCGTCGATGCGGTACTGATTACTTTTGTCGTGGCGGGGTTGCTGTCAGGCGTAACAGTCATCTTGTGGCTGACGGCCTACCGCTGGTCGTTTTTGTTGGTGCGCTTGGGTATTTCCCTTGCCGGGGTGCCGGAACCGAAAGGCAGATTCCTGCCGTTCGGTGCGGCACTGGCGGCAGGTTTCCTTGTGGCATTGTTTGCCGTCGCTTCCGGATTTTCGCTGTCGCTGCGCGGTTGAGCGGCTTCAACATAAAGGACTGGTCATGAGACAGGTAGCGAGTCCTATCGGAGATACCAACATCAAACCTCCTTCCGGCCGCTTGCGCGGCCAACGCGGCGCGGCGGCGATCGAGGCGGCGCTGCTGTTCGTCATTTTTTTCACGCTGTTTTACGCGATCGTCAGTTATTCGATTCCGATGATGATGATGCAGGTCTTCAATCACGCGGCGTCCGCCGGTGCCCGGGCGGGTGTTGCGGTGGAGCGGAGTTATTTCGACGATGAAGAAAATGCCGAAGCCGCCTATCTCACTGGCGTCGAAGCGAGGGTGCGCGATGTCGTCGAAGCGTTTCTGGATGATACCCTGCTGCCGTCCGCGCGCGCGAATGCCGATGTGAATCTCACATGGGACAATGATATCTTGATCGTGACCGTTAGATATGCCGGTTATCGAGCCAATCCGCTGGTGCCGATCTTGCGTTTTCCGGTCATCGGCGATGTGCCGAGAGTGCCCGACGATCTGATCGGCCGGGCCGCCGTGCAGGTTTTCTAAGCAAAAAATTCGCCACGCGCTTCCTGAGAACCCGAAGACGTAGGATGGGTAGAAGCGAAGCGGAAACCCATCATGGGACTATTCTCAGCACCCTTTTATATTTTCATGGCAATAAAGAGACCTGATTAGCAAGATGCTTCAGCTTGCTGAAGCCAATTGTCCGAGCAGTGGCCAGTCGTAGCCACTTCTGCGGGACGGGTTATTTAACCCGTCCCCAACGTTTCGGTTTGCCCTAAACATTTCGGCTAACTTCGGCCAAAGTCAAAACGTTTAGGACGGGGTTGCAAACCCCGTCCTGCTAGGGATATGCTGGTTTTTGGCCTTTAGCTGAAGAAACTTGCTAATCAGGTAAAGAGATACCTTTCGTATTTCGAATTTCGGCGATGCTTAAGGAGGCGCGGGAGCGATCGGTAAAGTTTTACCCGCATGGATGCTGACATAGAGCCTACATGGGCGTATTCACGGCGTCTTTTGTCGATCACCCCGGTGCCGAATTTTGATCTACGCTGGGTATAAAGTACGCGGGTTAATGTCGTAGAATAGGTGCCCGGCAAATTTTCCGTTTACAATGAGCCGTAAAAGCAAGCAGGAGTCGTCATGAACAGTACGGTGTTACGGGTATTGGCAATTTTATTGGCAATCGGAGCCGTTGCTATCGGTTATCTCGGCTATAAAGCCAGCCAGACTCCAGCGAAACCCGAACCGGCAGTTGTGGAGCAAGTTCAGCCGAAAGGCGAGGAAGTGGTTTTTGCGGCGAGGGATATTCCGGCCGGTCAGGTTATCGCCGAGGCGGATTTAACCACTGCAGTCGTGCCGACGCGTCCGGTGCGCTCTTTTGCATCGGCGGCCGAGTTAACCGGACGTAAAACCAGAGTCGATATTGCCGCCGGCGAAATGCTGCTCGGCAGTCATTTTCCAACGTATAGCCAATTGGCGCTGGCTCTGCGGCCCGGAGAGCGCGCGCTTGCCGTCAAAGTGGATGAGGTGATCGGTGCCGGAGGATTCATCGAACCCGGCGATCATGTCGATGTGTTGCTTTATTTGCGTAGCGACCGGGAAGTCGGCAACGATAGCTCGGCGCAAGTCGTATTGTCGGATGTGCGCGTGCTGGCTTTCGGCAATATGTTGAGCTTGCCGGAGCAAAGTGTGGATGAGGAGGATGCTCGGTCGAGCGGAAAGGATCAGGCCAAAGCTAAGGATGGCGCTAGTAAACCTGCATCGACGCGGCAAAAAAAGGACGTGGAACCCACCGGCAAAAAAAGTAAAACGGCCGTGCTGGCGATTGGTGAAACCGATACCTCGACGCTGATGCTGGCCGAATCCGGCGGTAGAATTCGGCTTGCCTTGCGAGGGCCCGAAGAAAGCGTTTCGCCGGTCGACGAAGAGGCTTTATTGCAAGCCGGTTTGTCGATTCCCCAACCGGAAGCCGCTTTGGATGAAAGGTATCAAGTGCTATTGAAAGATCTCGTTCGACGCGGGCGTCATGGTGAATACGAGGAGATGGGCAAAACGTATGAAAGCGAGGCAAAAGCCGATATAGTCATTCATAGGGGTAATACTCAAAGAGGCTACTCAACGCAAACTTTATCCTATCCGCCTTAGATTCAAATGTAGACCGAGGGAGGCGACGTAATTATTTATACCCATCGTAGATCAAAATTCGGCACCGAGGTGTTCGTCAAAGGACGCCGTGAATGTCGATTTTGCAGGAGCAAAAATCGACCAAACACCCCGGCGCCTCCTCGGGCACTGCCTAAATTTGAAGTACGAAAGGTATACGCCCCCTATCAATCCCACGCAGACCGCTCGCCGTTATACACAAGTATAAATATACCTATTCTGCAAAAAGTATCGACCGAGCGCTAAATGGTTGTGTTGTCCGGAAAGGCTATTGGTGTTTGAGCGTTAACGGCTCCGATAGTCGCGACGAAGGCGTCGCTCCCACAGAGAGCGGCGGACGCTCTGTGGGAGCGATCCCCTGATCGCGATTTCGAGGCCGAGAGAGTTAAGTCACAATAAATGGTATCGAGGTCTCATTGGCTAAGATTGCAAAAGGGTGATTTTTGACTTATGTATACCCATCGTAGATCAAAATTCGGCTCCGGAGTGTCCGTCAAAGGGCGCCCCATGACTATCGTTTGCAGGATAAAAAATCGACCTAACACCCCGGTGCTTCCTCAGACACTGCTGAAATTTGAAGTGCGAAAGGTATATAACGATGAGCGCAGAGCTTGGGAACGATAATTGCCGGGGGACTAAAAAATACGGAGGGAGAGACATGCTACCCTTAGCACGCTTGATCAATAATAATAACTAAATTTTAAAGAGCGAATTACCGATTACCAATGAATATATTGAAAGTTATATTAGCCGTGCTGCTTTTGGCGATAGGAGACGTTTCGGCTGCGGCTAAACTGAGCATCGATCTCGAGGTGGGCAAGCAGTGGCGCGCGCCTTCCGATAGAGCGATCAAGCGAGCCGCTATCGGTAATGACGAGATTGCCGATTTACAAGTCGAAGGCAATCTGTTGTTGGTGATGGGAAAAAAGCCCGGCAAAACGGATTTAATGGTGTGGTACGGTGATGACGCCGAACAACCGAGTCTGCAGGTCGAATTGTTGGTCGTGGCGTCGGCCGATTTGAAGCAACGCGCGGTTAGCCGGCTTGATAATGCCGATTTTCAAGTGCGGGAGGCCGGCGATAAACTTGGCTTATCGGGCGGTAGCCGCTCATTGGAAGATCACGCCCAAGTGCGCCAGGCTCTGGATACGAAAAGCGATGCAGCGATCGACGCCAGTGTGCTGGATTTCGAGACACAGGTGCAAATCGATATCAAGATCGTCGAAGTCAGCCGCAGACGCTTGCAGAACGCCGGCCTGTTTCTCGGCAAGAATACGGCCAACACGACGCTGGCCTTGTCCACGCCGGGCAATATGACCGGCGTTCAATCCGCCGGCGAAGGCGCTTTATCTTTGTTGAGCAGCGGTTTTTTTCCGCATGCCCAGGCCTTCAATTTTCTCTACGGGAATGCTACCGAAGGCATACTCGGTGTGGTATCCGTTCTCGAAAACAACGGTTTCGCTTATACATTGGCCGAGCCCTCGTTAATGGCGATGAGCGGGCAAAGCGCTAATTTTTTGGCGGGCGGTGAATTTCCTATTCCCGTTCCCCAAGGTGGCGCTCAGTCTGGCAGTAATACCATTGAATTCAAGGAGTTTGGGGTGCGTGTGTCGTTGACGCCGACTGTGCTGGATCGAAACCGTATCGCTTTAAAAGTCGCCCCCGAAGTCAGTGAGCTGGATTTTACCGCCGCTATTCAAAGCGGCGGCGTCGCGGTGCCGGCCTTGCGCGTCCGCCGAACCGATACCAGTATTTCGTTGGGCGACGGCGAGAGCTTCGTGATCAGCGGCTTGGTCAGCCAGAATACCATCGGCAGCGTCGATAAATTCCCATGGTTAGGTGATATTCCGGTTCTCGGCGCATTTTTTCGGTCCACACATATTGATCGCAACGATAGGGAGCTAATTATGGTGGTAACTCCGCATGTGGTGCAGCCGCTCGCGAAGGGCGCCGATTTGCCGCCGATGCCGGGCGAACGCTTCCGGAAATACGACCCTAATTTCTTCGAGGTATTTTTTAAAGAAACCGGAGAATTTAAAACTAAAACACCAGCACGCTCTGGATTTTCGGATTGACCTATGGCTGCTATTCGCAAACAAAGTTTCATTGCCGTTACCAACGATCAGGATCATATCCGCTGGCTGAATACGGTTTTCAAGGACGAAGGAGAGGTGGTTGTCGCCGATTCGCCATCCTTGGAGCGTGTGCGTCAAATTCTCGACTTGACCGGAGCTCAGGTCGTGTTCGTGTTATTGCATGCTCAATCTCACCGACAGGACGCGGCGCTAATAGAAGGCTTGGTGGCTTTTAAACCCATGCTCTCTGTTATCGCGATGGCGGAACAGGCCGATAACGAACTGATACTTTCGGCAATGCGCTCAGGCGCGCGCGATTTCATTTTGACCCTGAGCCGGCCCGGTGAAGTGATCAATTTGGTCAAGCGCTTGGCAAGTCGAGCGCCCGCACCCAATATCCCGACCGAATCGGTCGGCGCGATCACGGCGTTGGTTAGCGCCCGGCCCGGTTCCGACACGCCGATGCTCGCATTGCATCTGGCCTTGGCGATGCAGGGGGAGCGCACCGAACGCAATGCCTTGTTGATCGATCTCGGTAATCCGGCCGGAGACACCTTGACCTATCTCGGGCTAGCTTCGCCATACAGTTTCATCGACGCGGTGCGCAGTCTGCGCCGGCTGGATTCGATGCTGATCGATAGCGCGTTCGCCAAGCATGAAAGCGGGCTAAGTTTGTTGGCCTTACCGGAGGAACAAGGCGCGATGAGCGAGATTACTTCGGCCGATATCTATGTATTGCTCGGCATGTTACGCCGATATTTTCCTCGTATCGTGATCAATCTGGGCGGAGTGCCGCGGTCGGATTTTCTATATCTGTTGCTGAGCAATGCCGATAATACGCTGGTCGTGGTCGAACAGAGCGTCCCGAGTTGTAAGCAAAATATGCAGTTGGTGAAAAAAATGATCGAACATAAAATTCCGATGGATTCGGTCGAGTTGGTCGTCGACCGCTATTTGCCGCAATTGCCGCCCGATGCCGAGAGTCTGTCCCGAGGCTTTGGCTTGCCCTTGCAGGCTACCTTGCCGCCTTCGGGAATGGCGCGCCTGGCGATGATGAATTCCGGGGATAGTTTGTTTAAATGCGCGCCTCGCGACCCTTACACGTTGGCGATAAAAAAACTGGCGAAAAGAATCGTCAGTCGCGATAAAGTCGATGAGGTGCGAAAGCCCTATAAGGACAGGGGGTTTTTCAAGAACATATTGGCGCGGTTTGGCGCTAGCTAGGTAGGACTATCAGGCATGCCTTTCAAATATCCTCTCAATGACTACAGTTTAAAGCATACCGAGACCTATCAGGATCTCAAATACAGTTTGCATCGTTATTTGATCGATTGCGTCGAAGATGATGGCGTGCCGCTTAATGATTGGTCGCGCGAGCAAATTCGCGGATATGTTTTCGATCATGTGTCGCGTTACGCCGGACAACGGCAAATTGCCGTGACCAGTTACGATCTCGACGACCTGACCGAAGATATGATTAGCGAGCTAACCGGGTTCGGACCGCTCGAGTCGTTGCTGGTCGACGACAAGATCAGCGATATTATGGTCAATGGCGCGAAGAATATTTTTCTCGAGCGTAATGGCCTAGTTGAAAAGGCGGATTTGCGGTTTATCGACGACGATCATGTATTGCGCGTCATTCGCCGAATCATCGCGCCGCTCGGGCGTCGTCTGGACGAGTCGAGCCCTATGGTCGACGCCCGCCTGCCCGACGGCAGCCGGGTTAATGCGATCATTCCGCCATTGGCGATAGACGGCCCTTGTCTTTCGGTGCGTAAGTTTCGGAAAGACCCATTACGCGATTCGGATTTATTGGTATACGGTTCGATCAATGAAGCGATGCTGGAATTGCTGCGCAAGGCGGTGACTTACCGTTGCAATATTTTGATCAGCGGCGGTACCGGCACCGGTAAGACGACCCTGTTGAATATTCTGAGCCGGTTCATCGATGTCAATGAAAGGATAGTCACAATCGAGGACGCCGCTGAATTGCAGTTGGGCCACAGTCATGTGGTGCGCCTGGAAACGCGTCCGCCCAATGTGGAAGGCGAGGGCGAAGTCAAAGCGCGCGATTTGGTGCGCAATGCCTTGCGGATGCGTCCCGATCGCATCATTCTGGGCGAGGTTCGCGGCGAAGAGGTATTGGACGTGCTGCAAGCAATGAATACCGGGCACGACGGTTCGATGAGCACCGTGCATGCCAATAGCGCCAGGGATGCCCTTGTCCGGCTGGAAATGTTGTCGGCCTTGGCGAATTTTCAAGGTGGGATAGAAATTCTTCGGCAAATGATTGCCTGCGCAATCGATATCATCGTGCAAATTACCCGTTTTTCCGACGGCACGCGCCGTATCACATCGATAACCGAAGTTGGGGATTTGCGTGACGGGCAGATCATGCTCAACGAATTGTTCGGTTACGACCGGCTTCGTAAGTGTTTTACCGTGATCAACAGCCGCCCCTCCGGGCAGAAGTTCGAAGCCGATTCCGGCGCGGTTTACTCCGAGGGAGGAGGAAATTTTGCTTAGCCAGCAAATTATGATTTTCGCGCTGGCCGTCGCATTACTGGCCGGTGCATTGCTCATCTATTCGCGTAGTCAAAAGGAAGCACTCGTCGAGAAAGTGGGGCGGCGCATGGCCGAAGCCTCCGGAATGGAGGCGAAAGTGCTGTTGCCCCAGGAAAGCCGGCGCTTGCCATGGCTCGATCGCCTGTTTTGGCGAGCAGGAATGGAAGTTAAGCCTCGGCAGTTTGTTTCGGGTATCTTGTGTTTGTTGTTGATGGCTATCCTGACAGGCTTAGCGAAAGGTCTAGCGTTCGGCTTGGCGGTACCCTTGGCCGTTGTGGCGGTCGTCTATCTGTGGCTGGTATATAAAGCAAAAAAACGCATCCGGTTGATCTTGATGCAACTGCCTTTGTTTCTCGATCAAGTGCTTCGAGGGCTCGGCACCGGCCGAAGCATGGAAGGCTCGTTACGGCTGGCCGCCGAGGAAACGCCCGATCCGCTCAAGAGCATTATCGGCCGTATATTCCGCGCCAACGAATTGGGTGTCGATTTGGGCGAGGCGATTCAGGAAACCGCCAATCTGTACCGGATCGACGAGCTGTATCTACTGGCCTTGGCGATTAGGATCAATCGCAGTTACGGCAGCAGTGTGCGGGATTTGCTGCAAAGCGTGGCCAACATGATCAACGAACGCGAGGCGGTGCGGCGGGAGTTGCGGTCGTTGACCGGCGAAACCCGGGTAACCGCCTGGGTGCTGGGTTTGATGCCGCCGGGCATGGCCGCCTATATCATGATCATGAATCCGAAGTACTTGGAAACTATGTGGCAGGACCCGTCCGGGAAAATCATGCTGATCGTGGCGACGGGCATGCAAATAGCCGGAGCCGTTATCTTATGGCGTATGATTAAAAGCATATAGGAATCCTCGTTATGGCACTGTGGATGTATCTATCGATGGCTTTGCTGCTGGCGTTGTCGGGCGTGTTGCTGCTGTGGGCGGCAAATCGTTCCGGCAACGCATCGCCGGCTACGCAACGCCGGTTTAATGAATTGCTCAAGGCAGGAGTGCGTTCGGGAAGCTCCGAAGAAGGCTGGATAATGGCGTCGGCGGAACGCATGGGCGGTAAAACGCTGGGCAAAATATTCGTCGGATCGGACCAGGAAGAAATGACTCGGCTCTTGAAACAGGCCGGTTGGCACGCGCCGCGCAAACGCCTGGTGTTTTGGTCGGCAACCTGGTTAACACCGTTGGTCATGTTACTGCTTGCCGTGATTGTCGATGTCGTCGATGGTGACCTGGAAGGGCAGCAAAAAATGGCGTTGGTGTTCGTCGCCTTTGTGTTGGGCTTTCTCGCGCCGCGTTATCTCTTGCGCTACCGCGCCGCCGCGCGCCGTAATGCGTTGGCCCGGGAAATGCCTACCGCGATTTATTTATTGCGCATGCTGTTCGATGCGGGGCTTTCTACCGAACATACCATACGCGTGATGCACGAAGAAGGGCGGATTTTGATGCCCAATCTTTCGGAAGAATTAGTTGGTGTGCTGCAGCGCTTCGACGCCGGACACGATAGGGCCGAAGCCCTGAGCGAGATGGCCGCGCCGCTCGAGGTGAACGAGTTGAGCGATACGGTTGCGATCATCAAGCAAGTGACACGGTATGGCGGTAATATCCGCGAGTCGTTGGCAAACTTTGCGCAATTGATCGAAGAGCGTCAACAATCGGCGATGCGCGAATATGTCAATCGCTTGTCCGCTAAAATGTCGATCGTGATGATGATTTTTCTTTTTCCGGCCTTGCTGATTTTTCTGGCCGGGCCGGGATTTTTGGCTTTAGCGAGGGGGTTGATGAATGTTGCCGGGTGAACGTGTGCGCGTTGGCGTCTTGCTGAGTATTGTCGGAGCGGTGATGACCGGCTGCGGACTGTTGCCGCCCAAAGACGGTATCGACAGGGATCGGAATGATCAGGCTCAGGTTCTTGCGAGATCTTGCGGAGACGATCCCAAACCGGAGCAAAACGTCAAACTCGATTTGATCCGCCAGCTCATGGATGGCGGAAAACTTTACGCGGCATTGGCGCACTTGGACGAAACGCACTCGTCCTCGTTGCAGGCTGCTTACTTGCGTGCGGAAATTTTGCGCAGGACGGATCACGCGGACAAGGCCGAAACGTTTTACCGTAAGTTACTGAAAAGTTGCTTGGCGGGCAGGGGTTATCACGGGCTAGGGCTGATCGCCGGTAGAAAACAACGTATTAATGAGGCTATTTATTATTTACAAAAAGCCGCTGATGAATTGCCGGTCGATTTACGCGTACGCAACGATTTAGGTTATGCCTTGCTGCTGGGCGGCCGCTTCGATTCGGCTCGCGAAGAGTTTTTGACGGTTCTGGAGCTCGATGGCGGCGATCGTTTAGCCGCCAGTAACATGATCTTGCTGCTGTCGATGATGGGCAAGGAGCAGGAGTTACGGGTTTTTTCCGAGCATTTGCGCATGGACGCGGAAACGGTTGCACAGTTGCAGCTGCAAGCCGAGGGAATTAAGGCGTCTATGGAAGGTGAAAGGTGAAAGGTGAAAGGTGAAAGGGGAAAGGGGAAAGGGGAAAGGGGAAAGAGGAAAGGGGAAAGAGGAAAGAGGAAAGGGGAAAGAGGAAAGAGGAAAGGGGAAAGAGGAAAGAGGAAAGAGGAAAGAGGAAAGAGGAAAGAGGAAAGGGGAAAGGGGAAAGGGGAAAGAGGAAAGAGGAAAGAGGAAAGAGGAAAGAGGAAAGAGGAAAGAGGAAAGAGGAAAGAGGAAAGAGGAAAGAGGAAAGAGGCAAGAGGCAAGCGCGCCAAGATTTTTCGCGAAAGCTGAAATGGGGTCCGTCCGATTTCAGCAGCGAAAAATGACTTGGCGATTATTGCCTTCGGCGGCCCCGATTCGCCCTGCGTCCGTGCCACTACGCCACATCATCGTAAACTCGATGCGGCTCCGTAGCACTCCCACAAATGGCTTTACGCCGTGTCGCGATGCCTTGTATTTTGCCTCCGCCTGCGCTATTCGCGCAGACTCCGGCAAAACACCCGGCGCTACGGCTATCGGGGACTAAAAATCTTCACTTCGCTAGCGCTCCGTTTCCAAGATTTTCAGCGAAAGAGGAAAGAGGAAAGAGGAAAGAGACTTGGCAGGACAGGGTTTGTAACCCCGTCCTAAACGTTTCGACCGTGGCCAAAGCAAATAGAACGTATGGGGCGGATTGAATAACCCGCCCCGGTGTCGGTGAAGCCCCCTTGTGGGAGCGACGCCTTCGTCGCGATTTCGAAGCCGGGTGCGTTAGGTAGCAATAAAGGGTATCGAGGTCGCATTAGCTAAGATAGCAAGGGTAAGTATTCAGATCCCGTTGGCAAATAACGGTAATTCAGGTGTACTTGATGGCCTCCCCCTTAAAAAAGGCTATGTTCGCGTTAGCAGTTGAAACGATTCTCTTTCCTACTAAATAAACCACTTAGGAAATAGTCAATGATTGCTTTCCAATACACTGAGCGTGGAAGAGGGTACGATTACTCGCTTGACAGGACGCCGTGAATACGTCCATGTAGGCTTGACGGCAGCTATCCCTGCTGCCGACACCTGTCAATCGAGCAACCGTACCCTCCTTTCAGCCATTGGCGCGATATTGAAAAAAAAAGTTATTCAGAGTTGAATCCTTGGGGTTCATGTTGGCTTTAAGTTCAAAAGTATCAACTATTAACGCGAACATAGCCTTAAAAAAAGGGGACTGAATATTTACTGGCAAGGCGGTAATTACGATTTTTAGGACTCCTACGCTGGCGCGGTGGGACCGAGAGAAACTCAGATTATTAAAAGGGGGGAATGATGTCCATTAATTCGATCGCTGCGGGCTTGTCGCTGATATTTTTGTTTAACGCCGGCAGTGCACTTGCCGAATCTCCGAAGGAGCGTACGCTCGGAGAGGATACCCGGCGCTGGCTGGAACTGCAACGGAGCGGAAGCGTGGCTTCTTCGACGCGGCAGACGGTTTCGGGGCCGGTCGCGCACGAGATTCATAAGCGCTATGTCGAAAGCTTCACGCATACAATTCCCGAGTATTTCAAAATGAATCAAGACGGCATAAGCAGCGGTACTTCGAACTAACGATCATGAAGATGCTGTCATCACCCCGGATAATGAAAATGCTCAGGGTGGCGGGTCCGGTTACTCGCCAGACACCTGTCTCGCGAGCAACCGCACCCTTCTCGGAACCGACATTGTTTTTCATATCGAAAATTTAGATAAAGAGTCCCAATCTACGAACTTTCACAGTAATATTCGGCGCGAATGCCGTTGGAGCAAGAGTTGAGCAGTAACGCCATGCATTCGTTAAACAAACCTTGGGAAAGCCCCAGCCGCTGCGCACGATCGCTCGCTCGGCAACGAGGCGCCTTGGGTATTCTGGGTGCGATGGTATTGCTGCTGTCGATCTTGTTTACCGCGCTGGCGGTCGATACCGGGCGCTTGATGATGGAGCAGCGGCGCTTGCAGACCATAGCCGACATGGCGGCCTTGGATGCCTCCTCGCAATCCGGTTGGTGCGGCGACGGCAGTTTATCGACTGCGGAAGCGGCCGCGCAGGCCAGCGCGGCGCGTAATAATCATCCGGTGGCTGGCGACAGAACGTTAGTGGTTTTACTGGGTAATATTTCGCTGGGCGCGGGCGGCGTCAGGAATTTCGTGGCGGATAATCCGTCCACGGCGACGGCGGTGCGGGTGACTGCCGGCAATACCGTGCCGGCGAGTCTGTTCGCCGGCGGAATACTAGGCCGAGAGGCGACCTTACAAGCGACCGCGGTCGCGGAGCGCCGGGCATTGGCGGGGTTTTCCCTCGGCAGCGGATTGTTGTCGGTGAATAGTGAGAAATCGACGGTTCTCAATGCGTTACTTGGAGGGATTCTGGGATCTTCACTGGATCTGAGCGCAGTTTCTTATGAAAGCATCGCGAGTACTAATATTTCTCTTCTGAGTTTGGTGCAAGCGGCGGCCGGGGTTGGCACCGTCAATGAATTGTTGAAAGCGCCGGTATCTGTGGGCGATTTGCTGCAAATTTACGCGAATGCGGTGAGTGCTTCCGATGTCGCGGATGTGGAGGTGGCGGCGGCGATGCAGACATTGGCAAGTACTGCTATTTCCAATGCCGAACTGACTTTGGGAGACGTCTTGGCCGTGACCGCGCCGAATGTGGAGGAGGCTGCTTCGGCCGAGGTCAATTTGCTCGATCTGATTACCTCGACGGCCTTGATCGCCAATGGTAATAGTGCGCTAACGCTGCCGCTAAATTTCGGATTACCGGGAGGGCTTACGGTAAGCACCGTGCTGAATGTGATAGAGCCGCCGCAACTCGCCATCGGCCCGCCTGGAATGGATGTAGACGGCAATTGCCGCACCGAGGCGAAAACCGCGCAAGTCAGGCTGGGCTTAACGGCTCAGGGCTCGTTAGTCAAAAGCGTCGTGGGCGGATTGCTGGGTGAAGGGTTGCTGGGTAGTTTGTTGAACGGGTTGTTCAGTCTTTTGGGTGCGTTGTTGGGCTCGTCGGATTTGATCGATGTCGATGTTCTGATCAATTTAGCGGTCGAAATTGCCCAAGGCCGCGCCTGTCTGGAAAGCATTCAATGCATCGGGCTGGATAGCCCGAAGTCGCTGGTGACTATCGGCGTCGAGAAAGGCATTGCCAACCTCGATCTCGATGTTCTTGTGACGCTTAACCTAAAAGTGGTTAGGTTATTATTGTTCCCCAGTTATGAAGATATTCAGGTGCCGCTGAGTCTGTCATTAAATTTGAGCGATGCGATAGAGGAAAGTTTGCAATTTGAAGTCGGCCCCGGCGACCTGCCGCAGACTCAGCGGGCCGATAGCAATGTGGGACAAAGCTTGGCCAATGCGCTCGAAGACGAAAACTTGGTAAACGTTGCCGGTGTCGATCTGAACTCTTTAGGCATTGCCGCAGGTTTAGTTCGTATCATTTTGGCGGCCGTTGCGCCTGTGTTGGATGCACTGTTGAGTGTATTGGGGGTTGAGATCGGTTATGCGGATGTTAAGCTGATTGATCTGGATTCAGGCCGGCCTGACTTGTTGATATGAATTTTTTCCAGTTTCTACGGAAGATTGGGGGTGCCTTCGTGCTATGCAGGACGGGTTGAATAACCATACGCATCAAGCTAAACGCTACTCCCCGCCGCAGCTAAATCGCTATTGGCCGTACCTGCGCTTCAAACAAAGCGATGGGTTTCCGCTTCGCTACTACCCATCCTACAGAGTCACTGCCATTAAGTTAAGCCGTTCGTGGTGAGCCTGTCGAACCATGGACGGCTTAACTTATCGATCCAGGATTTTTCCATTCACCCTTCGACAGGCTCAGGGCGAACGGAAAAATCCTTAACTTAATGGCAGTGATCCTACAGAGTCGGAAGTTTAATGTAGGATGGGTAGAGCGGAGCGAAACCCATCATGGAACGTCATGAGAGCCATTATAACAAATCGCGGGTTTGGTTAATGGCTGCGTTATTACAACTCCGCCGTTTCAGGATCGTCTAGTTTCGGGTCATACCAGGTGACCCTGTTGCGTCCACTTTCTTTAGAGCGGTATAGAGCTTTGTCGGCTAGTTTTACCAAGTCTTCGGCCTTCATGTCTTCCCTCGCAAATGTTGTAAAACCTCCGAGGCTAATCGTGACATGGCCTAGCGTCGATTGTTCGTGAGCAATTTCGAGATCCTCGACGGCCTGACGCATCCGCTCGCCGACCGCATAGGCATCGTCACGCGCCGTTTTACTGAGCAGTACGACAAATTCTTCTCCGCCATAACGTGCTACCAGGTCGATGGCGCGCTTAACCGACTCGGCGAGCGCCCCCGCGACTTGCTCCAAACAGTCGTCTCCTTCTTGATGGCCGTAGTGGTCGTTGAATTTTTTGAAAAAATCGATATCCATAATGATCAAGGAAATCGGGGTCCCGTATCTAAGTGCGTGCGCCCATTCTTGTTGTAGAACGAAATCGAAGCGACGTCGATTCGCAAGGCCTGTCAATTTGTCTTGTCCGGCTTCGTTTTCCAAACCGAAGCGGGAAAGCAGGCCATCCATTAAATCGGAATGCAGTCGATAAGCGGAATAAAAGAGGCTGCCGCCCAGTATCAATACAGCGGGAATCGAGCTTAAGCCGGGCTCGTTGTCCATTACGATTAAAATACCAATTAATGGTAGCAAGATTCCGAATAAGAATGCCGCATAGACCGACGGCAAGGTGCTAAGCCTAGGCATTGCCGCAGCGGCGACAGCGCTCAGCATCATGAAGACGAATAAGCGGGTGTCTAACGATAGCAAGGGAAATAGGAGCGCGCTGACGCCAAGGCTTAATCCGGCAATGCCGGCCGCGACAATGTCGGGCACGATCGTGTCGCCCTTAATGGTATCGTCGGGAATATGGCGGAGCGCCTGGGTGCTTCTATACCAATGCCAAAAGCCGGCAAGCAAGGCAATAGCAAGCCAAGCCCCCCATATCGATAAGGGAAGTTCGAACCATAAGTATGCTGCAATAAGGCCGGTATGTGCACAGTGAACGGCAAGATCTCTTGTTGAATGCCGATAGAGATGCCGGATCAATTGTGTGGAAAGTCGATGAGGGTCGATCAAGTTCGTTTATTCCGTCGTAAAGCCATAGCGTAAAAGCAATTTTCGGGTAAGTATTCCGTCTCCCTCTTGGTAAAGGCGACTATTTAAATAAATTCCCCTCAATCCCCTTTTTTACAAGGGTGCGGTAAAAATCCAACTTGATTATACCTTTCGCACTTCAAATTTCGGCAGTGCCCGAGGAGGCGTCGGGGTGTGCGACAAAGGCTTTGCCAGCATGGAGCTGGCATAGAGCCTACATGGACGTATTCACGGCGTCCTTTGGCGGACACCCCGGCGCCGAATTTTGATCTACTACGGGTATAATAAGGGGCTGAACCATTACATTTTTAGAGTCGTAGGTTAACCATAAAACGCATTAAAGGAAATTAGCAAATATTGTACTCCGTTTATGCCGAGCAAAGTTGAGGCATGAATCGGCTACAATAATTTCACCGGGTGGACGGATCTCCAAAATACCGTTTATCTTTCGAATGATTTCAGGAAAACGGTGTTTGAAGCTTCGATTGATTATAAGGGGCGGTTGTTCGATAGACAGGTTTCGGCGGAAGGATTGATTTTGATCTTGCAAAGCCTGCATTCACGATATCCTCGCTACTACATAGTTTGGACATTCGCTCGGCTAACGTTCGGTAAACGACAGTTCGAGACATAACCCCAGCAATTCCCGGTTTGAGCAGTTTCGCCGATTTTAGGGTGTGGGGTATGCCTGTCGAGGAGCGCCGTAAACCCATCCATGGGGGCTTGGCGGCAGCTCGAACGCCAAGGATGGCGTGTAGTAGGGCACCAACAGTAGGCGCTTTAGGCGATGCAGGGCAGAAAAATGCTCCTGCATTTTCTGCATTCATTACATCCATGTAACTCAGCAATTGCCGAGGAGCAAAAATCCGCCCTGCTGCCGACATCCTCGCCAAGCATACCCCACACCCTTTTTGATCTCCAAATTGGGAATTGCTGACATAACCCGGAGCGAATGCCGCAAGTCTGCTTTATACTGTAGAACAAAACAACGATTCGAAAAGTGGCTAAAATTTGTCACCGTTATCGTAACGCCTTTAAGGTAATTAGTTAAGGCAATGATCTATAAGTATAAGTTAATTATGGTTTGTTTGTTGCTAGTTGATGAATTGAGATAAAAGGTTAAATATATGGCAGAAAAAAATCAAAAAGCGGAAGGCGAAAAGAAGTCGTCTAAGAAACTCATTATCATCATTTTGTCTGTCGTTTTGATATTGGCGGGGGCGGCGGGAGCGTATTTTTTTCTTGTCGACGATGATGCAGGAGATGTTTCCGAAGTTGAGGAAGCCGAATCAGAGCCAGCGGTTTCGACCGAGGTTTTTTATTACGATTTTAGTAAACCGCTGATAGTAAACTTTCCTGCGGGTTCGAGAATGCGGTTAATGCAGGTCTCGATATCGTTGCTGGTTGATAATCAAGAAGCCATAGAAGACTTAAAAAAACACGACCCTATGATTCGAAATAATATCTTAATGTTGATTAGCGCACAAAGCTCCGATGAGCTCAATTCTCGGGAGGGTAAGGAGACGCTTAGGCAGGCAGTGCGCGCGGAGGTGAGTGCGGTCTTGGAAAAAATGACCGGTAAACACCCTGTCAAGGAAGTGTTTTTTACTTCATTTGTGATGCAATAATTATGTCTACTGCAGACCTGCTTTCGCAAGAAGAAATCGATGCTTTGTTGCATGGTGTCGATGATGGCGAAATCGAAACCGAAACCGATGATGTAGAGGAATACTCCGGTGCGCGAACCTACGATTTTACCAGCCAGGAACGTATCGTTCGCGGCCGGATGCCGACGTTGGAGATGATCAATGAACGTTTCGCTCGCTATTTTCGAATCACCTTGTTTAATTTTTTGCGACGTTCGGCGGAGATTTCGATTTCAGGCATACAAGTACAAAAATTTTCCGAATATGTTCAGAGTCTGTTCGTGCCGACCAATCTGAACATTGTTAGATTTATGCCGTTGAAAGGCCGTGCTTTGATCGTAATGGAGCCGCGCTTGGTCTTTACCGCAGTGGATAATTTTTTTGGCGGTACCGGGCAGTTTTATAACAAAGTCGAAGGTCGTGAATTTACGCCGACCGAAATGCGGGTGATCCGTTTGTTTATCGATATGATTTTCAAGGATTTACAGGAAGCCTGGAGGCCGGTTTTGGCATTGCAGTTCGAATATTTGACTTCCGAGGTTAATCCGCAGTTTGCGAATGTCGTCAGTCCATCGGAGATTGTCGTGATTTCGACGATGCATGTCGAGCTCGATGGCGGCGGCGGGGATATCAATATCGTCATGCCTTACACGATGATTGAACCGATTCGGGAATTGCTCGATCAGGTGATCAGCGATCGGGGCGAGACGGACGGGCGTTGGCAGGAGTTACTGAGAAAAAGTGTGATGAATGTGGCCGTGACGCTCGATAGTTTGTTAATCGAAAAGAAAATGACGGTTAAGGACGTCATGCAATTGAAAAAAGGCGATGTGATACCGGTTGATATGCCGGATACTGTGCGGTTAAGAGCACAGACTGTTCCGGTATTTGAAGGTAAGATTGGCTTATCGGACGGTAATTACGCCATTAAAATTGTTAAAAAGGTAAACCCCGATTATGTTTGACGGTAAAAATTTCATGCCAATAACATACTGGAGCTATGAGTTTTGTAGCGGGTTAGGTAACTCGCTTAGGAATATGCACAAAATAACTTATACAAGTAGTAGGCTTTGTGGCGGTTTGGTGACTCGCTTGACAGGACGCCGTGAATACGTCCATGTAGGCTTGACGGCGGCGACTGATTGCCAAGGATGGCATGAATGCAGATTTTGCATTACGCCAGGGATGGCGTGTATTAGGGCAACGCAGGAGCAGTTGCCGAGGAGCAAAAATCTGCCCTGCCGCCGACACCTGTCAATCGAGCCACCAAACCCCCTTCCGACAGTTGTCTAAATTATTTCATGCTCGTTCCTTACCTTGCATTAAAAATAGGGAAGTTATTTATGACCGAATCCTTAGTGGTTTTCCACAGAAGGCGGCGAATGTCTTGTGGGAGCGATCCCCAGATCGCGATTTCGGGGTCGAGAATGCCAAATTACATTAAATGGCATCGAGGTCAAAAGGCTAAAATATGCTCTTACCCAAGCAGGAGCTCTCATCGTTATACATAAATTGTAGGGTACGCTGCGCGTACCAAAGCCGTGCCCTAATGGTTCGGTTGGCACATGAACATCGCGGGGTTACCATGGTACGCACAGCGTACCCTACGCAAATCACCTAGCGTTAGGTGACACTGCCATTAAGTTAAGCCGTTCGTGGTGAGCCTGTCGAACCATGGACGGCTTAACTTATCGACCCAGGATTTTTCCATTCACCCTTCGACAGGCTCAGGGCGAACGGAAAAATCCTTAACTTAATGGCAGTGAGCGTTAGGTGAGGGAGATCCGAGGGTGTTAAGTGACAATAAAGGGTATCGAGATTTCATTGGTTAAGATTGCAAAAGGGTATTTTTTGACTTATGTATAACGATGAGAGCTAGAGCTTGGGTAAGAGCGAAGATGGGATTTAGGAAATGGTTTTAAACAGAGATAGCGATAATGAGTGAACAAGACGATTCGGATATAGGTGACGATTGGGCGGCGGCGATGAACGAGCAGGCCGAATCCGAAGCAGAAACAAAAGGCGCCAAAAATAGCAATCATGTCGAGATGGCATCATTCGATCGATTCGATAATCAACCCCATGGAGCGGGTGAGATGGGGGAGACCGGCAATGAGATTCAAATGGATATCATTCTCGATATTCCGGTGACCATGTCGATGGAGATCGGCCGGACCCAGGTTAGCATCAGGAATTTATTGCAATTGAACGAAGGATCGGTGGTCGAGTTGGATCGGCTTGCGGGCGAGCCGATGGATGTTCTGGTCAACGGCACGTTGATTGCTCATGGGGAAGTGGTCGTGGTAAACGATAAGTTTGGGATACGCTTGACTGATGTGGTCAGCCCAACCGAGCGGGTTAAAAAGCTCAGTTGATGAATAGGTTTATCTTAAGCGTTTTGTTTTACGCATACCTTCCGTCGGTTTTTGCCGCGCCCGTATCCGAAGCTCCCGGAGTTGCGGTCAAAAACGTGGGTTTTCAAGACGTGTTGCAATGGGGCCTGGCGCTTATTTTCGTCTTGGCGATCTTTGGGGTTTTTGTTTGGTCGTTACGCAAATTGAGCGGCTTGCCGGTTAGCGGCGAAGCGAAAATGCGAGTGCTGGGCGGCTTGTCCCTCGGCATGCGTGAAAAAGTCGTTTTGCTGGAAGTCGGCAATAAACAGATGGTATTGGGTGTGACGCCGGGAAGGATAGACGCTTTATTGGTCTTAGACGGCGAGGATCGCCTGGTTAACGATCGTGGCGAACCAGGTGGCCCCAGCGTGTTTTCACAAAAGTTGATGCAAGCGATGGAGAGGCGCGGCAATGGCTAAATCTTTGCGGATCATAACAGGGTGGGGATTCGCGGTCGCCGTTCTTTTGCCGATGCCGCTGCATGCGACTGGAGTCGAGGCGTTTACGGTTACGACTAACGCACAGGGTGGCGAAACCTATTCGGTAACGATTCAGATCCTCGCGTTAATGACAATGTTGACGGTTTTACCGTCCTTGTTACTGACGATGACTTCGTTTACCCGGATCATGATTGTTTTGGGACTGTTGCGTCAGGCTTTAGGGACTGCGCAAGCGCCGAGTAATCAAATTTTGTTGGGTTTGTCGTTATTTTTGACGTTTTTCATCATGGCGCCGGTATTCGACAAGGTCAATCGCGATGCGATTCAGCCTTATCTCGAGGAAAAAATCGATGTATTGACCGCTGTCGAGAATGCGTCGGTGCCTTTTCGGCAATTCATGATTAGGCAGACTCGCGAATCCGACCTTGAAATGTTTCTCAGGATTTCCGGTCACGAAGAAGTCGAATCGGTCGACGATGTGCCGTTTTCGGTATTGTTACCGGCTTATGTGACTAGCGAATTGAAGACGGCTTTTCAGATCGGTTTTTTGATTTTTCTGCCTTTTCTGGTGATCGATTTAGTGGTTGCTAGCGTATTGATGTCGATGGGCATGATGATGTTGTCGCCGATGATTATATCTCTGCCTTTTAAGATTATGCTGTTCGTGATGGCAGACGGATGGTCGTTGATCATGGAAATGCTCGCGGCCAGTTTTTATGTGGCTTGATCATTAGGAGGGAGCGATGACTCCGGAAACGATTTATACGGTGAGCCAGGAAGCGATGTGGGTGGCGGTTAAGTTGACCGCGCCTGTGTTGTTGCCGTCATTGATAGTAGGCTTGATTATTGCGATGTTTCAAGCTGCCACGCAGATCAATGAAATGACATTGACCTTTATTCCCAAGCTCATCGCGATCGGTATCGTGATGATGGCGATGGGTCCTTGGATGTTGCAAATGTACTTGGATTATTTTCAGCAATTGATTCGTGATATTCCTGAAATGATTGGGTAAGCGATTGAATGTTACCGAAGCTCAATTATTGAATTGGGTTGCGTCGTTTATTTGGCCGTTGATGCGCATCGGCGCGATGCTAATCGCCGCGCCGTTGTTTAGCATGCAAGGCGTGCCGCCTCGAGTGAGGTTAGTCATTTCGGTGGGTTTGACTTGGATCGTTATGCCCTTGCTGCCTCCATTGCCCGATGTGCCTATGTTGAGTTATCAGGGTTTGGCTGTATCGATGCAGCAGATTTTAATCGGTTTGGTGAGTGGTTTCATCATACAGATGGTTTTTGGCATCGTGGTGTTTGCCGGGCAAACGATCGCTTATAGCATGGGCTTGGGGTTTGCATCGATGGTCGATCCGCAAAGCGGGCAACAGATTCCGGTGTTGGCTCAGTTTTATATTATCGTCAGTACGCTGATTTTTTTTGTTTTAGATGGGCATTTAATGTTGATTCGCATGGTGCTGGATAGCTTTAATACCGTGCCGATTGCCGTCGATGGGTTGGGGCAGGCCGAAATTTGGTCGATTATTGCATGGAGCAGTCGCTTGTTTGCCTCGGGTTTGTTATTAGCCTTACCGGTTATGGCGAGTTTGCTGATGGTCAATGTCAGTTTCGGCGTCGCGGCCCGTGCAGCCCCGCAGTTGCACATTTTCGCAGTGGGCTTTCCGGTTACGTTGATGCTGGGCTTGCTGCTGATCTGGCTGACCTTGCCGACTATGCTTCAACAATTTACCGGTGTCATGGCTGAGGGTTATGAGCTTCTAGAGCAGGTGCTGCGTCTGTAGCAGGTCGACATGGCAGAAGATACCGGTCAGGATAAAACGGAAGAACCCACGGCGAAGCGGCTTGAAGATGCTCGAAAAAAAGGTCAAGTCGCAAGGTCTAGGGAGCTCAATACTTTTGTGATGCTGGTCACCAGTTCGGTATTGCTGTTATTCATGGGCGGATATATCGGTCAAGGCATGATCGAGATTATGCAAACCCAGTTCCAATTGAGCAGGGAGGTTATTTTCGCGCCCGAAAGTCCGGTTAAGTATTTTAAGCAGGCCTTGCTCGATGCTTTCTGGCTCATCTCGCCGTTTTTGGCGGTATTGGTTGTCGCGGCGTTGATTGGACCCTTGGTTCTGAGCGGATGGGTATTCAGTTGGGAAGCGTTGACGCCGAAGCTGGAAAAACTCGATCCGATCAAAGGTTTAGCCCGTTTGTTTTCAAAAAAAGGGTTGATCGAGTTGTTGAAGGCGCTGATCAAATTTTTGTTGGTGTTCGGCGTTGCAATGATCTTATATAAGTCGTTTTTGAACGAGTTTCTTGGGTTGAGTGCAGAGCCCTTGGGGCAGGCTGTTCAGCATGCCTTGTCTCATATCGGTTTCGGTTTTTTGGTGTTGAGTGCGTCATTGATTTTGATCGTGATGGTCGATGTACCTTACCAACTCTGGGATCATCATGAAAAGTTGAAAATGACACGCCAGGAAGTGCGCGACGAAATGAAGGAGTCTCAAGGTAATCCGGAAATCAAAGGGCGTCAGCGTAGGATACAAATGGAAATGTCGCAACGGCGCATGATGGAGGAAGTGCCTAAGGCCGATGTCATCGTCACCAATCCGACGCATTTTGCCGTGGCATTGCAATACGATCAAAATTCGTCTGCTGCGCCGAAAGTCATTGCCAAGGGTACCGATCTGATTGCGGCGCAAATTCGCAATTTGGCGGCCGGTGCGAAGGTGCCGCTATTGGTTGCACCGCCTCTGGCTCGGGCTTTGTATTATTCTACCGATTTGAAACAGGAGATTCCGCAAGGCTTGTTTTTGGCGGTCGCGCAGGTGCTGGCCTATGTGTATCAGTTAAAAACAGCCAAGGCTTATGGTTGGGATGCACCGTTGCCGCCCCAAGATTTACCGATTCCTGAGGAGTTTCGAAGGGATTAGGTAGGGGTGAGCAGTTAGCAGTGAGTGGATAGTGAATGGTGAATGGTGAATGGTGAATGGTGAATGGTGAATGGTGAAGAGTGAATGGTGAAGAGTGAGTAGCGGATAGTTGGTAGGGTGCGCATCGCGCACCATTTCATCGTTCCCACGCTCTGCGTGGGAATGCAGCCCGAACCGCTCTGCGGTTCGAGGGCGATGGAGCGCTCCGACCTGGAAACCATTGGGTAAGTGTCTCCTTAAGTACTTATTCATCAAAGCAAATGCCACGACTAATCCGCCTTAACCGGGGTTGCCAGCTTTTGGCTCCTATTGCCTCGATCAATCTTAATTTATGCCGAGCGATTACCAAGACTAAATCATGGACCTTACCCGAATTTTAAATACCTTAAAAATGATAAGCGGCTCAGGACTCGGCGCGCCGCTGCTGATCATCATGATTTTGGCGATGGTGGTTTTGCCGTTGCCGCCGTTTTTGTTGGATTTATTTTTTACATTCAACATTGCCTTTTCTCTGATTATTCTGCTGGTCGTCATTTATATGCTGAATCCGCTGGAGTTTTCGGTGTTTCCGACGGTAATTTTGGTGGCGACTTTGATGAGGCTGGCATTGAACGTGGCGTCGACACGAATTGTCTTGCTCGAGGGACATCAAGGCGGTGCGGCGGCGGGTAAGGTGATCGAAGCGTTCGGCTCGTTTGTCATCGGCGGTAATTTCGCGGTGGGCTTGGTGGTGTTTTTGATCTTGGTTGTGATCAATTTCGTCGTGGTAACCAAAGGCGCGGGTCGGGTTGCTGAGGTGGGCGCGCGGTTTACATTGGATGCGATGCCGGGCAAGCAAATGGCGATCGATGCCGATCTTAATTCCGGATTGATTACGCAAGATCAAGCGCGTGAGCGGCGTGCCGAGGTAGCCGCCGAGGCCGATTTTTACGGTTCGATGGATGGCGCCAGTAAGTTCGTCAGAGGCGATGCGGTTGCCGGTATCATTATTTTATTCGTCAATATTATCGGCGGACTCGCAATCGGCGTGGGCCAACATGGAATGAGTTTTGCGGAAGCCGGCGAAATTTATGTGCTATTGACTATCGGTGACGGCTTGGTTGCTCAGATCCCTTCGCTATTGCTTTCGAGTGCGTCAGCGATCGTGGTGACGCGCGTCAAAGGCGGTACCGAAGATATCGGTCAGCAAGTCAGCACACAGCTTTTCGAAAACTCAAAAGCCTTATATATCACTGCCGGTGTAATGGGGACTTTGGGAGTTATTCCGGGCATGCCGAATTTAGTATTCATTCTGCTGGCCGGCTCGATGGCTGGTTCTGCTTATATGATCGACAGGCGTCAGAAGGTTTTGGCCAGTATCGAAACTAAGCGGGAGCTCGATGTTCGCCAAACCGTACCGGAGGTCAAGGAGTTGGGTTGGGATGATGTGATGCCGGTCGATATTATCGGCTTGGAAGTCGGCTATCGCTTGATTCCATTGGTCGACAAAAATCAAGGAGGGCAGTTGATGGCGCGGATCAAAGGCGTGCGTAAAAAGCTGTCGCAGGAGTTGGGCTTTTTAGTGCCTACGGTGCATATTCGCGATAATTTGGATTTGTCGCCGACGATGTATCGCATCACTTTGATGGGCGTAACGATGGGCGAAGCGGAGGTCTTTCCTGAATTGGAATTGGCGATTAATCCCGGGCAAGTTTTCGGTTCATTGAAAGGCAGGGAATGTCGCGACCCGGCATTCGGTCTGGAGGCGGTTTGGATCGAGGCGGGTCAGAAGGATCACGCGCAAACGTTGGGCTATACCGTCGTCGACCCCGGTACTGTTATTGCCACGCATTTGAGTCATTTGCTGCAAAGTAACGCGCATGAATTATTCGGCTACGAAGAAGCGCAACAGTTACTCGATAATCTTGCGAAAGTCGCCCCGAAACTGGTCGAGGATCTGGTCCCAAAAACACTGCCGTTGGGTGTCGTGGTCAAGGTATTGCAAAATTTACTGCAAGAGCATGTGTCGATTAGGGATATTCGAACGATTGCCGAAACTTTGGCGGAGTTCGGCGTCAAGAGTCAAGATCCCGATATCTTGACCTCGGCGGTCCGTGTGGCGCTAGGGCGATCAATCGTTCATGAAATCAGTGGGATACAACAGGAGTTACCGGTTATTACCTTGGATTCAGAGTTGGAACGATTGTTGCATAAATCATTGCAGACGGCGGGTGAAGGCGGTGTCGGCATTGAGCCGGGGCTGGCCGAGCAAATGCATCGGTCGCTGGAAGAGAGCGCTCAAAAAATGGAAATGGAAGGACAGGTTCCGGTTTTATTGGTTTCGTCCTATATTCGTCCCTGGTTGGCTCGCTTCGTCCGTCATTCGATTTCAGGCTTGCATGTATTGGCTTACAATGAAATACCTGAGGATCGCCAAATAAGAGTGGTTTCCACGGTTGGACAACGCGCCTAATTGACGGGGTAGTACAATGAAAATCAAACGTTTTTTTGCATCGGACATTCGCCAAGCGATGCGCATGGTTAAAGATGAGTTGGGTGCCGATGCGGTGATCATGTCCAATCGCTCGGTCGATGGCGGCGTGGAAATCGTCGCTGCTCGCGATTTTGACGAGCAACTCATTCATAATAAATTGCAAAAAGATGCGGCTGAGCGGAAAGCTCAAAACCCCGAAGTCAAACAGCCCCCGTTACAGGATTTTGCGGCTGAAAACAAATCGGCACAGATTATTAGTAGCACTCGAAAAAAAGGGGCGGACGGTTCGGTACCGCCGCGTCCGTTGCGTCGGGATTTTGACGAATATCTGGGTTATGCGGAAAAAATGCAAATAAATCGCCCGCGTCGTTTGCAGCCCGATCCGGTAAAGAAGCCGGCGCCGGCTGTATCGGCAAAAATAGAGGAAATTCCCAACGAGCCGGCACCTGCGATTCAGGAAAAAACGGTGATGTCGGCGCGGGCCGAAGAGCCAGTTCCGGTCGCTCGAGAAAACAGTGCGAACGATCAGCTTATCAAAGACATGTTTCAGGAATTGAAATCGTTGAAGATGACGATGAATAGCCGCCTGTCGGAAATCGGTTGGCGACAAAACAGTCAAAGCAATCCGGTGAGGGTCGAATTGTTGCATCGTTTGGTCGATATGGGGATTGCCAAAAATTTGAGTATGAAAGTCGCCGGTCGCTTGAATAATTATCAAACCATCGAGCCGGCGTTTAAGAAAGCTCAGGAAATGTTGGTTAACGTGCTGCCTGTATATAATGATACGCTTTTGGATTATGGCGGAATCGCGGCGTTGGTGGGGCCGACCGGTGTCGGCAAGACCACGACGATCGCCAAATTGGCTGCACGCTTCATTCTAAAACATGGGCCGAGACAGGTCGCGTTGATTACGACCGATAATTATCGTATTGCCGCGCATGATCAACTCAATACCTATGGCCGGATTCTCGATGTGCCGGTTCGCGTGGCGGCCGATGCCGAGCAGCTGCGAAATTTGATCGACGGCTTTGCCGATAAGCGTCTTATTTTGATCGATACTGCCGGAATGAGTCAGCGCGACCAACGCTTGGCCGAGCAAATCCAAACGCTGCAACACGATGACTTACGCATTCGACCTTATTTGGTGATGTCTGCCGCGACGCAATACAAAGCGATGAAAGAGATTATTCAAGCCTTTCAAATTTTTCAGCCTGAAGCGGGCATATTGACTAAACTTGACGAAGCAGCGACCAAGGGGGCGGCAATATCGGCATTAATCGAACAACGCATGCCGCTATCTTATGTTACCGACGGGCAACAAGTACCCGAGGATCTGCATGCGGCCTCGGCCAAGCAATTAATTGAGCAGTGCGCAGCAGAGTCGGATCAAGAAAGCGATTATAATGCGATACTTGATTATGACGACTGGGTGGCGCAAGGTTATGCATAATCCATTCGATCAGGCAGCCGGAATCAGAAGAATGAAAAAAACGAATCCCGTTAGGGTTATTGCAGTCACAAGCGGCAAGGGTGGTGTTGGAAAAACCAATTTGTCGGTCAACTTAGGTCTGGCATTGGCCGAACAAGGCAAGCGAGTTGCCTTGCTCGATGCCGATATGGGGCTTGCCAATGTCGACGTATTACTGGGAATGTATCCGAAATTCAATCTTTCGCATGTATTAAAAGGCGAAAAGACATTGAGCGAAATTATCGTGACCGGACCTTCCGGGTTGCAAGTGATTCCGGCTTCCTCGGGCTTGCAGCATATGTCCGACTTATCGACGGTCGAGCAAGCTGCAGTCATTCGGGCCTTTAGCGATATCGATCAGGATTTGGATGTGCTGATTGTCGATACGGCGGCGGGTATATCGTCCAGCGTTATTAATTTTGCCCGTGCTTGCCAGGAAGTCATTGTTGTCGTGTGCGACGAGCCGACCTCTTTAACCGATGCCTATGCTTTCATTAAACTCTTAAATCGTGATTACGGTTTGAGCCGCTTCCATATTTTGACCAACATGGTTCAAAGTGCACAGCAAGGCCAGAATCTTTTTCTAAAATTGACGAAAGTCACCGACCGTTACCTGGATGTAACGTTACAGTTTGCAGGTGCGGTACCTTATGACGAATATTTACGCAAAGCCGTTCAGCAACAAAGCCCGGTCGTAGCAGCCTATCCGCGCAGTAAATCATCGCTGGCCTTAAAAAATGTGGCAAGACAGATCAATAGTTGGCCGATTAAAGGTCAGGCGGGCGGTTATCTTGAGTTCTTTATCGAGCGCATGATCCAATACGGCGCACAAAAGGATGTTGCATGAAGGGAGCGGCCATGTATGCGTCGGTGCAATCGGGTGAGAAAGAAGACCTGGTACTGCGGCATGTGCCTTTAGTTAAACGGATTGCCTATCATTTATTGGCTAAATTGCCCGAAACGGTATTGGTTGAGGACTTGATTCAATCCGGAATGATCGGTTTGTTGGATGCGATCAAGCATTTCGATGCTTCGCAAGGCGCCAGTTTCGATACGTATGCCGGTATTCGCATTCGGGGTGCAATGCTCGACGAAGTTCGACGATCCGATTGGACGCCGCGTTCCGTTCATAAAAAAGCGCGCATGGTGAGCGATGCGATAAGACACATCGAAAGTAAAACAGGTCGCGATGCCAGCGATAGCGAGGTCGCCGAGTATCTGGGGATCAGTGCCGACGAATACGCACGCATATTGCAAGATACACAGTCTTGCCGTACCTTGAGCGTTGAAGAATTGTCCGAGGAAGGCGATGCGGCTTTTTACGAGGATCAGCCTTTAAAAAACGATCCGCTGAACCGATTAAGCCGAGAAAAATTCGATCAGGCTTTAGTCGAGGCGATACGAAGTTTGCCCGAGCGGGAACAGCTCGTGGTTTCGCTGTATTATGTCGATGAATTAAATTTACGCGAAATCGGCCAAATTTTAAATATTAGCGAGTCCCGCGTTAGTCAAATCAGCAGTCAGGCCATGTTGAGATTACGAGCGAGACTTGCGGACTGGCGTGAAGGCCATGATAATGGCGCCTGAATGAGGCTTCACAGGCATGAACGTTATGCCTATCGTAGATCTTTTGCGGTACCGGTTATGTAACCCGTACCGAGTGTTTCGTTTTGCCCTAAATATTTCGGCTTGCTCCGATCACGGTCGAAACGTTTAGGACGGGGTTGCAAACCCCGTCCTGCCAAAGGTTCGGTTGGCACATGGCATTGCGGGGTTACCATGTTACGCACAGCGTACCCTACGCGGCTGTGCTGTTTGATAAAATTGCGGATATTGAACATCAGTGGCTTCGAAATCGCGACGAAGGCGTCGCTCCCACAAGGGGTCGGATGCTCTGTGGGAGCGATCCCCAGATCGCGATTTCGAAGTCGGGAACGTTGGGCGACAAAAAATGGTATCGAGGCCTCATTGGCTAAGATTGCAAAACGGTAATTCTTGACTTATGTATAACGATGAGAGCTGGAGCTTGGGAAAGAGCGTGATGGGGGTTGGCCGTGCTATTGAAAAAGATATGCGATGCGTAGCATCAAACGTTAAAAAAGTTTTATTTATTAAGTTGAGTGGGTTGGAGACTATCCTTGGATAAAAATATGAAAATTCTCATTGTGGATGATTTTTCGACGATGAGACGTATTATAAAAAACTTGCTGAGGGACTTGGGTTTTACTAATACGGCCGAAGCCGATGACGGTAAAACCGCTCTGCCGAGACTAAAATCCGGAGGCATCGATTTTTTAGTGACCGACTGGAATATGCCGGGCATGTCCGGATTGGATTTACTGAAGGCCGTTCGAGCCGACCCGGATCTTGCCTCGTTGCCGGTTTTAATGGTTACGGCCGAAGCTAAGCGCGAACAGATTATTATGGCGGCTCAAGCAGGCGTCAATGGATATATCATCAAGCCGTTTACCGCCGCGACGCTCAAAGAAAAAATCGAAAAAATCTTTGAACGCATAGACAATTAGCTCTGAGGGGATTGAATGACCGATAAAGATCGCCTCAGTCAGGTTAAAAACCTGCTTAAGGCATTGGAGGAAGGAGACGAGCAAACGGCCGACAGAATTCTCGATGAAATAGCCGGGGTCCGCGAGAGCCAGTTATTTATTGAAGTGGGTCGGTTAACCCGGCAATTGCACGATGCCATGGTGCATTTTTCCGTGGATTCGAAAATCACCGAGATTGCCGCGCAGGAAATTCCGGATGCGAAGGAAAGACTGCGTTATGTCATTACAATGACCGAGCAAGCTGCGGATCAAACTTTGACCGTTGTCGAGGATATCGTCCCGGTTGCGCGAATGCTCAATGAGCAAGCCACAAAACTTGCCGAAAACTGGGAACGTTTTCTGATTCGAAAAATGCCCTTCGAAGAGTTTAAGGGCATGAGCCAGGAAATCACCGAGTATTTCAATGAGTCGGTTAAATCTCTGGAAATTATGCAAAACGGGCTCAACGATATTTTAATGGCTCAAGGATTCCAGGATATTACCGGACAAATCATCAGGCGCGTGATTGCGATGGTCGAAGACTTGGAAAACGGCATGGTCGATTTAATCCGTTTATCAAGCGCTAAAGCGGCTTCGAGAGAGGCGGCTATGTCGAGCGTCGAATTGCCCGGGCCGGTCGTGCCCGGTGTCGACGATAAACACAGCGAGGTGGCGACTAGCCAAGACGATGTCGACGATTTGCTATCCAGTTTGGGCTTTTGAGGATTGAATTATGGCGATTGATCTGGATGACGAAATTTTACAGGACTTTCTAGTCGAATCCGGTGAAATAATCGAATTATTGGGCGAGCAGTTGGTTCAACTCGAGCAAATGCCCGATGATTACGATTTGCTCAATGCCATATTTAGAGGTTTTCATACCGTCAAAGGCGGTGCCGGTTTTTTAGCGATAGACCCTCTGGTTGAAATTTGCCATAAAGCCGAGGATGTCTTTAATGTGCTTCGACAAGGCGATAGAAAAGTCGATCCTAAATTAATGGACGTCGTGCTTCAGGTGTTGGATATTGTTAACGAAATGTTCGGTCAGATTCGTGTTGGACAAGAGCCCCAACCGGCGTCGCAGACATTGCTGAACAAGCTTCAGACTTTTACGTTGCCCGGCAAAGCCGTCGAAGCCGAAGCGCTCGAACAATGGCGCGCGGAAGAACAAGAACAAGAGCCATCGCCTATTGCCGACGCCGATGAAATCGATATTGTCGAGAAAGAGTTCGAATCGATGCTGAACATGGCCGGCGAGGAATCCGCAGGGAATGCCGAAAATTCAAGCTCCGATGAAATCACCGAAGAAGAGTTTGAGCAATTACTCGACACTTTGCATGGTAAAGGCGCTTCGCCGACCTCGCCAAAAATAACGCAGAGCGAATCGCAATCGGCTTCGGCTGCCGATGAAATTACCGAAGATGAATTCGAGCAACTACTCGATGCATTACATGGCAAAGGCGGTTCGCCGACATCGCCCAAATCCGATCGAAGCGAAACCGCATCGAATGCAGAAGTCGAATCGGAAAACGCCGAAAAGGTATCGATGCCTGCCGACAAATCGGCGCCGGCGGCTTCGGATTCCGATGAAATTACCGAAGACGAATTCGAAAATTTGCTCGATCAATTGCATGGTAAAGGGCAGTTCAATCCTTCGGTAATTGCCGAAATCGGCGTTCAAGTTCCAAAGGCGACGGAAAAGAAACCTGCCGTCGAATCCGTTTCCGACAATAAAGACAAGCCGCCGCCTGCTGCTAAGCCGTCGCCCGCTATTAAGGAAATAGAGCGGCATGAGACTAAAGATCAAAAGCCCGCCGTTTCAAAAGCCGCTCCGGCGTCAACTCCGCAAGTCGAAACCACGGTCCGGGTCGATACTCAGGTACTCGACGATATCATGAATATGGTCGGTGAATTGGTGTTGGTCAGAAATCGATTGCAGACGCTTAAATCGGCATCCGATAGCGACGATCAGATGACCAAAGCCATTGCCAATCTGGACGTTGTGACAGCCGATTTGCAATTAGCGGTCATGAAAACCCGAATGCAACCGATTAAAAAAGTATTCGGTCGTTTTCCGCGCGTGGTCCGGGATTTGGCGCGTAGCCTGAATAAACAGATAAGGCTCGAATTGGTTGGAGAAGAAACCGATCTCGACAAGAACTTGGTCGAGGCTTTGGCCGATCCGTTGGTGCATTTAGTAAGAAATTCGGTCGATCATGGTATCGAAAGCCCGGAAGAGCGGGCAGAGGCGGGTAAGCCCGTCGAAGGAGTGGTAGTGTTGACCGCTTCGCAGCAAGGCGATCATATCGAGCTATCGATAAAGGATGATGGCAAAGGCATGAATGCCAATGCATTGCGGGCCAAGGTCGTCGAAAAGGGCTTAATGGATGCCGAGACTGCCGCTCGACTGGATCAGCGTGAATGTTTTAATTTAATTTTCATGCCCGGATTTTCGACTAAAACGGAGATTTCCGATGTTTCGGGGCGGGGTGTCGGAATGGATGTCGTAAAGACCCGCATTTCTCAAATGAACGGTACCGTCGAAGTCGATTCAAAGGAAGGCGTCGGTACCACGATTACCATCAAGGTGCCTTTGACGCTTGCGATCATGCCGACGTTGATGGTCAAGCTGGCCGATCAAGCCTTCGCATTACCGTTGGGTAGCGTGTTGGAAATTCTCGATCTGGATCTGCGTGTGACCAATGTCGTGGACGGACAGCAGGTCGTTATGGTCCGAAACAAAGCCCTGCCGCTGTTTTATCTCGGAGAATGGCTCGTGCAGGACCCGAATTATGTACTCAATAAACAAGTTTCCGCGCATGTCGTCGTGGTCAATGCCGGTGGCCGTCAAGTCGGTTTTGTCGTGGATCAATTAATTGGTCAAGAAGAAGTTGTCATTAAGGCTTTGGGCGCGAAACTGCAAGGCTTGGACGGACTTTCGGGGGCGACGATTACCGGTGACGGGCGCATTGCACTGATTCTCGACGTGCCCGGTTTAATGAAGCGATATGCGTGTTAATAATGATACCCATCGTAGATCAAAATTCGGCACCGGGGCGCCCGTCAAAGGACGCCGTAAATACATCCATGTAGGCTCTATGCCAGCATCCATGCTGGCAAAGCCTTTGTCGAGCACCCCGGTGCCTTCTTAGGCTCTGCCGAAATATGAAGCACGAAAGGTATAGAAGTTCATGGCCGTTAAGGTATTGATAGTCGACGATTCCGGATTTATTTGTAAAAGAATCAAGGAAATTCTTGAGGAGTCTAAAGATAGCGAGGGACGCGCCGAATTTGAGGTAATAGGTATTGCCAATAACGGTTTGCAAGCGATTAGGCTGACGGCTGCCTTGTCGCCCGATGTCATAACGATGGATATCGAGATGCCGTTGATGGACGGCATTACTGCGGTTAAGCGCATTATGGCGGAAACGCCGACCCCTATTTTGATGTTTTCGGCGATGACTCAGGTAGGTGCGCAAGCGACATTGGATGCCTTGCATGCCGGCGCGGTGGATTTTTTACCTAAGCGCCTGGATGAGATCGATGCCGACCGAGAAACGGCCAAACGCTTGCTCCGGCGAAGGGTACGCATGGTTGCCTTGCAAACCGGAAAAATAAAAACAAAAAGCAGCGTAGCGCTGACTAAGGATAAAATCGAACTAGCTGAAACATCGCTCGAAAAACCGACTAAGCACGAGGTTCAGCAAACAGCGAAACAATTCGGCGCATTACGCATTATGGTAATTGCCGCCTCGACCGGCGGTCCTGTTGCGGTGCAGAAAGTGTTAAGCCAAGTTCCGCAGTCATGCCCGTTGCCTGTGATCATTGTTCAACACATGCCGCAAAATTTCACGGCCAGTTTTGCAGAGCGGTTGGATCAATTATGCCGCATTAGAGTTAGGGAAGCACGCGATGGCGATACCTTAGAGCCGGGAACGGCGTTGGTTGCGGCGGGAGGAATGCAATTGGAACTGAAAGGCTCCGGCGTGCGTAAGTCGATTGTTCTGAGGCCGAAAATAGCCGGAGAAATTTACAGCCCATGTGCCGATATTACATTGGCTTCGGTCGCTCGGCATTTTCACGATGCCGTGTTGGCGGTGGTCTTAACCGGTATGGGGTCGGATGGTAAAGAAGGTGCGCGCAAACTCAAGCAAGCCGGTTCGATAGTTTGGGCGCAAAACGAAGAAAGTTGCACGATATACGGTATGCCTAAAGCGGTTATCGATGCAGGCTTGGCCGATAATGTTTACAGTCTCGATGAAATAGGTCGGCAATTGAGCCGGATTACCTAATGGATTATCTAAGTCTCATTGGCGTCGTGTTAGGTTTCGTGGCGATCGTCGGCGGTACGATAATGGACGGCGGGCATGCCGAAGCGCTATTAAACGGACCGGCTTTACTGATCGTTTTAGGCGGTACGTTAGGGGCTACATTGTTGCAATTTCCGCCGACGGTATTCTTACGAGGGCTTAATATCAGTTTATGGATATTCAAGCCCCGAAAACAAGTGCTTGAGCAACAAGTTAACAAAATGGTCGAATGGAGCGCGTTGGCCAGAAAAGAAGGCCTGCTGGGTCTGGAATCGGTTCTCGATACTGAAATCGATCCGTTCGCACTCAAGGGTCTACAGCTTTTAGTCGACGGTAGCGAACCGGAAGTGATTCGGGATTGTATGGAATTAGAGATTAATACCAGGGAGCTTAGCGATTTACAGGCGGCTAGAGTATTCGAAGCCATGGGCGGTTATTCGCCCACGATCGGTATTCTCGGCGCAGTGATCGGTCTCATTCATGTCATGAAAAATCTGGCCGAGCCGGGTTTGCTGGGATCCGGCATTGCAACGGCGTTTGTTGCGACGATCTATGGCGTTGGCTTTGCCAATCTGATTTTTTTGCCGGTTGCAAACAAATTGAAGATGCAAATTTTGACAATGTCGCAAGCTAGGGAATTATTGGTTGAGGGTATCGTAGCAATCGCCGAGGGAGAAAATCCAAAAAATATCGAATTGAAATTATCCGGTTTTTTAATTGAAGGTCGGGATTAGCTCGGAGGGTCTGATGCGGCGCAAAAAGAAAGAATTGGCCGAACCTGAAAATCATGAGCGATGGCTGATTTCCTATGCCGATTTTATTACCTTGTTATTTGCGTTTTTTGTCGTGATGTATTCGATCTCGTCGGTCAATGAGGGTAAATATAAGACACTGTCCGACTCGTTGGGCGAGGCTTTTTCGAAAAGGCAATCGCAATCGGCGATTTCCGGTAGAGAAGGCACTCCCTTTACCGTGGTGCAGCCGATTCAAATCGGGGAAGAGCCGATGACCGTTCAGCCGGTCGAGTTACCTCATCCGACTTTGGAAGAGGTTGAAAAAAAACATGAGCTTAGTGAGGAAATCCTACGTGAGCGGCGCAATTTGATCGAGGCGTCCGAACAAATGTCGGAAGTCTTGGCGCCATTTATCGAAAAGGATTTGGTGGCGGTTAAAAAACATGACTTTTGGATTGAGCTAGAAATGAATAGCGAGCTGTTATTCGCGAGCGGCGAGGCTGAGTTATCGCCAAAAGCGTTACCGGTTTTGAAAAAAGTTTCGGAAATTGTCAGACGTATGCCGAATGTCATCAATGTCGAAGGGCATACCGATACGGTCCCGATTAGTACCGTTAAATTCCCATCTAATTGGGAATTGTCTTCGGCGCGCGCGACTAGCGTAGTAAGGGAATTCGTCAATGAGGGGATAGCGCCGTCACGATTATCGGCGGTCGGCTATGGAGAATTTCATCCGATAGCCGATAACAGTAGCGAAGCAGGTCGATTTCAAAATAGAAGGGTTGTGGTGGTGTTGATGTCGCATGCTTTTGCCCGTTACGGCGCTAATGACGAAGAAAGAGCGAAATTACTGAATATCACACCGGTTACCGAAGCTGAAATAAACAATACTCAAGGTTCTCCATAGTGGTGGGGTAATTACCTTCCTCGTTCCCACCGCTCCGGCGGCCAAGGTATGGGTTCCCGCGGAAGACCGTGAGAACCGGAAAATCTTCGTGAACCGAGTTTTTTGCGGTGTAGCTAATGAATTTAGGTTGAAAGGCATTTTATGAAGGTCTGGACGGTATCCAATCAGAAAGGCGGTGTAGGCAAAACGACGACTGTCGTTACGCTTGGCGGTCTATTGTCTTCCTGGGGGTTTCGTACGTTATTGGTCGATCTCGATCCGCACGGTGCATTGACGAGTTATTTCAAAATGAATCCCGATGAAGTCAAGGCCAGCGTATACAATCTTTTTCATGATGCCAGTTTGAAAAAGAAAAACGCAGGGCCCGAGCCTTATATCGTAAAAACCAAATTCGACGGTTTGTTTGTGTTGCCGGCCGCGACCGCGATTGCGACATTGGACCGGCAAGTCGCATCGATGGGCGGCATGGGATTGGTAGTCAACAATGCCTTAGTCAAAGTAGCCGACCGGTACGATTACGTTATTATCGATAGTCCGCCAATGCTCGGTGTGTTGATGATCAATGCACTGGCTGCGTGTCAGCAATTAATCATGCCTGTCTTAGCCGAATTTTTAGCCGTCAAAGGGCTCGAGCGCATGATGCATACGCTCGATATGGTTTATAAATCACGTACCCATGCGCCTCGATACACGATTGTACCGACGATGTTCGATAAACGAACGCGCGCCGCACAAGAAAGCCTTAGAGTATTAAAACAGCAATATCCGGATTATCTTTGGAATTCGATCATACCGATCGATACAAAAATCAGGGATGCCAGCACGCAAGGTATACCGCTATCGATTTATTGGCCGGAATCGAAAGCCGTGGAAGCCTACTCGGCCCTGCTGGATTGCTTGTTATTGCATGATAACCAGCCAGTCAAAGAAGCGGCGACAGTTTAATGACGGGTTTCTACAATAACAATTTGGATGTCGAGCAACAGATTATTCATCAGGAGTTGGCGCTCGACAGTTATTTGAAAACCTTGCTGGAGGAAATGCCGACGGAAGAATCTGAAGTGATTATGCCATCGGTGCCTGAGATCAAAGCGTCCGTGCCGAAAATGCGCGTCGAATCGAAAATAAAGGAAAAAAGCGAGACCGTTGCCAAAATGCCGGCTTTGGTTGAACTACAATTGGTTCCAAAACCTACCATGCCGCTTGCTGTGATGCCGACATGGGCGCAATATGAATTCCAAGCCTTATTTTTTAGAATTGGCCAGCTCATTCTGGCAACTCCTTTGGTCGAATTATCCAGAGCCATTAAATTCGATAAGAGGATCACTAAAATCCCTGGGCAACCCTCGTGGTTTATTGGTTTGCTGGAAGACCAGGAGCGAAAAATCGGTATTCTCGATTCCGGACAATTGATTTTAGGGAAAGGTTATGCGAATAAACGAGATTTAATCGAACAGCCTTTTAAAAGCATGTTAATTACCCAGGACGGCAATTGGGGCTTGGCTTGCGACGAACTCTTGTCGATCGGTAAAGTGCGCCCCGAGCAAGTTCGTTGGAGAACTAACCGTAAGCAGCGGCCATGGTTGATCGGAACGGTAATCGAAGAGTTGACCGCCGTGATCGATGTCAAACAGCTGACGCCGCGAAGAAAGGTAAAAAGGTGAAAGGTGAAAGGTGAAAGGTTAAAGGTTAAAGGTTAAAGGTTAAAGGTTAAAGGTTAAAGGTTAAAGGTTAAAGGTTAAAGGTTAAAGGTTAAAGGTTAAAGGTTATCGTTCCCACGCTCCAGCGTGGGAACGCAGCCCTGGACGCTCCAGCGTCCAGTGACGACAAGAAAGATAGGAAAAAGCCGCAATACGAAGGTACCTTGGCAGGAAGGGATTTACTCCCTTTATGCTCAAAAATTAGCTAACTTCATGAAGGTATGGGGTGTGGCTAGCGAGGATGTCGGCAGCAGGGGTCTGCCGTCAAGCCCCCATGGATGGGTTTACCCAGCACCTAAATTCCATAGTCCATTGGCTATGATAACTATCTGGGATAATTTAGGTGCTGGGCGAACGGCTTCCTCGACAGGGATACCCCGCGCTCTAAATCCAGTGAGAATGCTCAAACTGGGAATTGCTGCTTGTGGAGTGGTACGTTGTGCTTAACTATAATCTTTAAATTTCGTGATTTTCGTGGACAAAATTCTTTTTATAGAGTGAAGGGTTAGTAGTTGGGCGGATACGGTTTGCAAAAAATAATAACTTTGAATAATGAAGCGGTGATCGCGAATGAGTGAATTCGATACGAAACAAAACAATCCGGTGATGCAATGGGTAACCTTTCGTCTCGGTGATGAAAAGTACGGCATCAATGTCATGCAAGTGCAGGAGGTGCTGCGGGTTGCAGAAATCGCTCCGGTTCCGGGTGCGCCGTCTTATGTGCTGGGCATCATTAACTTGCGAGGCAATGTCGTTACCGTGATCGATACGCGTAATCGATTCGGTTTAATGTCGAAGGAGACCGATGATAATTCGCGCATTGTCATAATCGAAACCGAATCGCATATTATCGGTATTTTGGTCGATAGCGTTGCCGAAGTCGTCGAGTTGAGATCATCCGATATTGAAACGGCTCCGAACGTCGGCAATGAAGATACTTCTAGGTATATTCAAGGGGTGACTAGCCGAGATAATGAATTATTGATTCTAGTCGACCTAAATAAGTTTTTAAGCGATGAAGAGAAAGCGGAATTGGATATGTTTTGAAGTTAATCGTAACTTGAAACAGCAACTTCCTTGAGCCGCGGCTAAGAGAGGCGGTCATGATCGAAATACAACCGATAGTACCGACATATCCGGTTATTAAACCGGCTAAAGTCACTAATGATGAAGATCGGCCGGATAAGAAAAAACAACAAAACGAGCAGGAAAAGGGTTCTGAATCGGAGCAGCAAGACGATACAGGGCCTGCTCAGCATATCGACGAAGTTGTTTGATGAATGAGATTTTATATGCCGGTCTTGCCGTACTGAGCGTTATGTCGATTTTGCTGGTATGGTTAACAGTCGATCATATTAAGCTTAAGCGCAGCTATCGAGCCTTGTCCGAACACCTGAATAATCATAATTTGGATATTGTCGGTTTATGTTCGGCATCGGTCGGTGTCGATAACCGATTAGCCGAGACTGCTGAATTACTCAAGGAATTGAACGAAAAAATCAACGACTTTGAACAAAGAGAGGAAGAAGCGAAGCCTTATCACGCGATCATTCAAAAGGTGCGAAGCGGCGCAGATGCGGCTGAATTGATTCAAAAATTCGGAATTAGTCGTGATGAGGCCGTATTATTGATTCGGTTGCATGGGGCTAAATAAAAGGCATTTTGTCGACGAAACGCGCGAAAATATTTAATTAGTCGTAGGGTACGCATCGCGTACCTTTTTTATTCCGGGGAATTCCGGAAGGCGTGCGCAATGGTACGCGGTGCATTCTTCACGCGGGGCGGGTTATTCAATCCGCCCCAAACGTTTTGACTTGCTCAGGATACGGTCGAACCGTTAAGAACGGGATTGCAAGCCCCGTCCTGCTAAGCTCTGTGATAGTACGGCCATGGATGACGGGCTGAGATATACCCTTTGCTAGTCAAATTTCGGCGTCGGGGTGCCCGTCAAAGGACGCCGTGAATACGTCCATGTAGGCTCTATGACAGCATCCATGCTGCCAAAGCCTTTGCCGAACACCCCGGCGCCTCCATACGCTAATGCCGAAATTTGAAGTGCGATAGGTATACAACCGTCTACTCCGAATGTCGGCAATTCCTGCCGACATTCTCGCCAAACGCACCGATCGTTTTAACTTTATTGAACTTTGATCAGTTCAACATCGAATATGAGTGTGGCATTAGGGCCGATCGCGCGACCGGCGCCGCGTTCGCCATAAGCCAAATCTGAGGGTATGTAAAAACGGTACTTAGCGCCTTCCTTCATTAATTGCAGTCCCTCGGTCCAACCGGCAATGACTCGGTTTAACGGAAATGTGGCCGGCTCGCCTCTGCCATAGGAACTGTCGAATTCTTCGCCGCTAATTGTTGTGCCTTTGTAATGAACGGTTACATTATCGGAGGCTTTTGGGGTGGCGCCGCTTCCTTCGCTCAAAACTTCATATTGAAGGCCGCTCGCTGTGGTTTTTATGCCTGCTTTTTTGGCGTTTTCGGCAAGAAAGGCTTCGCCTGCTTCTTTATTTTCCTGTGGGGTGGTCGCATTGGCCATTGAGAACATCGTAAATCCTATAATTATAGCGGTAAAAACTGAAAAAACACGGATATGCAGTTTAGTCACAGATTTTTTCCTCCTGTCGTGAGTTATAAGGAAGTGTATCCATTTATGGAGAAGTTGCGAGAAAAAGTCAATAAGCTTGAACTCTTAATCCCAATATATAGTAGCTAATCCTTCTAGCTCAGATGTGAGTATGTTAGCGCCTTCTATCTCCAATACCGGTTTGTCCTTTTTTTTCCGGTGATGCCGCTTGTTCGCAACTACGAACAAGCGGCATAGTTTACCAAAAAAACCAGCTCTTGCTTTCAAATTCGTTCCGGCATGAATTTAATTGCGAATCGTAAATACGGGCTTTGCGGTCGACTTTTTCTGCAACTTTTAATAACCAAGGTTTTTGCAAAAACGTTTGACGCCGGAATCCCGTATGACCTTCGTGATAGGCCAGGTATAGTTGCCGAGCGTTCGATTTAGCTAGTCCGAGCCTTTTATGGCTCATGTGATTGTACCAACCGACAAAATCGACCGCATCGGCAAAGTCGTCGCGGTCGGCTCTCCAGCGACGGTTATATTTTATATAGTCGCCCCAAGTGGCGTCCAATGCTTGAGCATATCCATAGGCACTACTTTTTCTAAACCAAGGGATGAATCCCAATAACTTCCGTCTTGGCGGCGCGGCATCGGCAACGAAGCGAGATTCTTGATGTATGATCGCCATTTGGACAGGAATAGGGACCCCCCATTTTTGATAAGAGGTTTTTGCGTGTTTGTACCAGTTGCTTTTTTCTCTGAAAGTTTCGCAAATGTTTTCAGTGTTTTTTGGCGGAGCAGTGGTGCAGGCTTGTAAAATAAGAAACGAGATAGCCGTTAAAATTATTTTTAACGATCGAATGGATAGCAGCATAAAAAAATAGACAATCAAATTCTGAAAGACGAGATTCGAAGCGAAAAATGAAAATAATAGTCTACACTAGTCATTATTTAATTTAATTATAAGAGCACAAGGCTTGCCCTTTACGATTTGGAAATACAAAATAGCGCTGTTTATTTTCCGGTTATTGTCAGCAATTTAAGGGTAATTATTCACACACCCCTATCGTTCCCACGCTCCGGCGTGGGAATGAAGATCGAGACGCTCTAGCGTCTCGTACCGCTGGAGCGGTACTCAGGCGTTCCCACGCAGAGCGTGGGAACGATAATTTCCGGGGGACTGAATAGTTACATTTAAGACATTGCCGAAATTTGAAGAGCGAAAGGAATAGATATCGGTTTCTTTCGGCTCCATAGCTTCAATAGCGAAAGTCGTACAAAAATGTAATGAATGTAATATAGGTTAACAATGCCATACGAAAAACGCCACTATCGGAAAAAACTGACCTCCCATGGATTAATTTACCTGGATGGGGACGAACTTCCGATTACCTTGAGCAACATCTCGATCACAGGTCTTTTGGCTGAATTGGAAGATCATGAACGAATTAATGATGTTGAAGGCTTGTTCAAAACAGTAAAGATATCGCCTATCGTCGATATCTACCTGCAAGAAATGCGACTTGCCGGCGAAGCCGAAATTGTTCGAGCCGATATGATCGATGGTCGGATTTATTTGGCGTTGGATTTTAGAAATGTCGAGCACGATGTAGAAAATTTGTTTTATGTAAGACATGCCTACAGGAAAAAATTAGAGGCGCCAGGGCTCATAATCCTTAACGGCCATAATTATCATTTCAACACGATTAATGTATCGGTAGACGGCTTAATGGTTACGTTACCTGAGCGAATTGACGTGGAACCGGGGGCAATCGCCGCGTTCAACTTCAAAAGACTCGACCTGCTCGGCGAAGTTAAGGTCGTATGGGTGACTTATCAGGACGGGAATACCCTATTAGGTTTGGAATACAATTACTTGGAAAAAACCTTTGTTGAAGGTATTCCGAGATTCTCCCCCCGCAATCCGGGCGTGGTTAAAGGATAGTTGAAGGATATCCTGCAAACGGATGGTCGGCTCAAACTTTTCATGTTTGAGCAGCTTTGCGCAATAATCAAAAATACTTGCTAGAGCCATTATCAAACGGCTTGCGTCGCCCCCAAAACTCCTCGGCCATGTTCATGGCGCGTTCTTGACTGTCTGCTTTACCTAGCAGCTTCAAAGCGATCGCCGTGGTACCGATAACGGCCGCTTCGCCGTATTCGTCCTCGATATCGCCTTGCCAGACTGCAGCGAGCTGCTTAGGATCGAGCGTTTCTGATTTAACATGGCGGCGTTCGAACATTCTCGGCCATTCCTCATCGTATAATTCGCCATGCTTAACGCTTTGTACTAGGCAATCGGCGTCGGGATTGCGTTCGACTTCGCCGCTTTCGCCTTTGAATACCGCGACATGAAGGTCGTTTAATAACAAAGCGGCTTCTTGATGCACCGGGCGGTAACCCGGGTGAAAAATCGCCTGAATGCTGTGTTTGACATTAAAAGGATTCAACATTCTGGCGAGCGTGTGTACCGGGGAGCGCAAGCCCATGATCGGACGCAATTCGATGATTTCATGAAGTTTCGGGCAGAAGTATTCCAGCGGCAAATAACTGAAGCTCCGCTCTTCGAGTTGTTGTCGCGCTTCTTGTAAAGAGGCGGCGTGCTCGATGCCGAGGTATTTCAGAGCATCCTGCGTATAAATCCGACCTTCGGTATGACCGCCGGCGCCGTGCATGAAGACTTTGACGCCATTTTCCGCGAGCAATAATGCCGACAACAAAAACCAGGGGAGGTGGCGTCGTTTGCCGGCGTAGGAAGACCAATCCAGGTCGGCGGGACAAGTGTTGCCGGTTTGGCTAAAAGTTTCGCGCGCGGCTTGAATGAAGCCGGCCAGCTCTTCAGGGGTTTCTTCTTTAACCCGCATCAGCATCAAAAATGCGCCTAATTGCACGGGTAGCACTGCGCCGGCCAAAATCATGCGCATCGCTTGATAGGCCTCTTCTCGAGTCAGCGGGCGCGAGCCTTTTTTGCCTTTACCGAGAATGCGGATATATTCAGCGAAAGGATGTTCTTGTGTTGTCATGGCGGATTACAATCCAACTACGATATAGTGATCGATCAATAACGCGGCAAACATCAGCATTAAATAAATAATCGAAAAACCGAATGTTTTCATTGCCGTTCTGTCGTCTTTGTGTCGCATCATCAAAATAGCATAATAAATAAAGCCGAGGCCGAGAGGAATTGCGGCGAAGAGATAAATCAGCCCGCTCATGCCGGTTAAATAAGGCAGCAATGTCACTAATAAGAGCAGCACTGTATACAGTAATATTTGCAGTCTGGTGAATTCGGGACCGTGTGTAACCGGTAACATCGGAATTTTAACTTTGGCGTATTCTTCGCGCCTGGCAATCGCCAGAGCCCAAAAATGCGGCGGTGTCCAAACGAAAATAATCAAAAACAAAAGCAACGAATAAGGGTGAACTTCGCCGGTCATCGCGCACCAGCCCAAAACCGGAGGTGCTGCGCCGGCCGCGCCTCCGATCACGATGTTTTGCGGCGTCATGCGTTTTAAATACACGGTATAGATAATGGCATAACCGATTAGCGACAATAAGGTTAAAAATGCGGTCAGCGGATTAACCAAGAAGCCTAATAAAAGCATCGATAATAAGCCGAGCAGCGATGCGAAAACGATGACATTCATTGAGTCCAACGAGCCTTTCGGCAATGGGCGGTTTTGCGTTCTACCCATTAGAGCGTCGGCATTCTGATCGAGATAGTGATTAACGGCCGCGGCGGATGAGGCGGCGAGTCCGATACCAACGGTGCTGTAAATCAAAGTGTCGATGGGCGGTATGCCCGGCACGGCCAGCAACATGCCGACCACGGCAGTAAAAACGATTAAGGCAACTACTTTGGGTTTGCACAGTTCAAGATAGTCACGCCAGGAGAGCAGGGCGGATGGGTTAGTCATTATCGAAAATATTCCAACATTTATATTAAGATATACTTCGCGCGGTCACATTTTCGGCTTTTATGGCAATGCTATTTTGTTTGGTAGCAAGGCGCGAAAACAGGCGCATAGCAAGCTATGTAACTGTTTTCGCAACGCAGCTACCGGACAAAAGAGCGCGTCAGAAAGCCGAAAATGTGACCGCGCGAAGTATAGAATACAGTGAACTATTGATTTATCAAATAGTCGGACGCGTTAACCTTACTACAGAGAGGATGTTATGAAGTTGCAAATTGCGAGTGCGGTATTATCCGGCATGTTCTTGTTGCCGGCACAAGCGGCGGTTAAAGTACACGAACGGATTTTAGACAATGGTTTGAAAATCCTGGTCAAAGAGGATCACCGCTCGCCAGTCGCGGTTTCCCAAGTCTGGTACAAAGTCGGTTCCAGCTACGAGCCCGGCGGCATTACCGGCATTTCTCATATGCTCGAACACATGATGTTCAAGGGTACCGACGAGCTCAAACCCGGCGAATTTTCCCGAATCATCGCGGCCAACGGCGGCAACGAAAACGCTTTTACCGGTCGCGATTATACGGCTTATTTCCAGACGATGGAAAAATCCCGTTTAGAAGTCAGCTTCAAACTGGAAGCCGATCGGATGCGTAATCTCAAGCTACTGGATGAGGAATTACAAAAAGAACTGCAAGTCGTTTACGAAGAGCGTCGGATGCGCACCGACGATAAGCCTCGATCCAAAACCCAGGAGCATTTCGCCGCACTGGCTTATTCGAACAGCCCCTACAAAAATCCGATTATCGGCTGGCCGACGGACATAGAGAACTACACGATTGCCGATCTCGAGGCATGGTATCAAAAATGGTATGCGCCGAATAACGCCACATTGGTCGTCATCGGCGATGTCGAACCGAAAACGGTGTTCGCATTGGCCGAAAAATATTTCGGACCGCTCAAGCCCAGCGATATCAAGCCGGTCAAACCGCAAACCGAAGTCGAGCAACTTGGCATACGGCGCATGATCGTCAATTTGCCCGATAAATTGCCGTATCTGGTCATGGGTTATAAAGTCCCGGTGCTGAACACGGCCGAACACGAGTGGGAAGCCTACGCATTGGAAGTGATGGCGGGCATTTTGGACGGTGGCAGTAGTGCGCGCTTGGAGTCCGGGTTGGTCAGGGGCAAACAGATCGCGGTGGCGGCAGGGGCCGGCTATAACTTGAGTTCCAGACTCGATGAGTTGTTCATGTTTGACGCGACGCCCGCACAAGGGAAGAGTCACCAAGAATTAGAAGCGGCCTTAAAGGAAGAAATCGAAAAACTCAAGTATGAGTTGGTGCAACCGGAAGAATTGCAGCGTATTAAAGCGCAGGTGCTCGCGAATGCTACCTACGAGCGCGATTCGATGTTTTATCAAGGCATGCAACTGGGTATCAATGAAACCGTCGGTTTAGGTTGGCAAAAAGCCGACGAATATGTCGACAAAGTCAATCAGGTAACCGCCGAACAAGTGCGCGAGGTCGCTAAAAAATATTTTACCGATAACAACCTGAGCGTGGCCTATTTAGTGCCGCAACCGATCGCTGAACAAACCGGCAATGAAAAACTTAAGGAGAGCAAATAATGCGTATCGCTTTGATCAGTCTGTTATTGATACTGACAGGACAGTCCGCTTGGGCGGCAACAAACATTGAACACTGGACAACGAAACTGGGGGCTAGAGTGTATTTCGTACCCGCTCCGAATCTGCCGATGGCCGATATCCGGGTCACTTTCGATGCCGGCAGTGCGCGTGACGGTCAGCAATTCGGGATCGCTGCGTTGACTTCAGGATTATTAGATACCGGTGCCGGCGATTGGAATGCCGACCAGATTGCACAGCGTTTCGAAAGCGTCGGCGCCCGTTTCGGAACCGGCGTATCCCGCGATATGGCTTGGTTGTCGTTACGGACTTTGACCGAGCCGAAACTATTCGACAAAGCGGTCGATACGATGCAAACCATCCTGACTCAACCGCGTTTCGAGGAAGCCGATTTTCAGCGCGAAAAACAGCGCACGCTGGCCGGTTTAAAGCACCGAGAATCTTCGCCGTCAACCTTGGCCGATATTGCCTTTTATAAAGCGGTTTATGGACAGCATCCCTATGCGCATCCGAGCGCCGGCGAAATTGAGACCGTCGAACCCTTGAAAGCGGAGGATCTTAAGAACTTTTATCGTCAGTACTATGTGGCGGCCAATGCGATGGTGGCCATCGTCGGCGATTTGAGCCGAAAACAAGCCGAACAAACTGCCGAGCAATTATTGGCGACATTACCTGCCGGACAGAAACCCGCCGAATTGCCGGAAGTGGCGATGCCCAAGCAAGGCCGCCGCGAACATATCACTTTTCCTTCCGCGCAAACCCATGTCATGAGCGGTCTGCCGGGAACGTACCGCAATGACGACGACTATTTCGCGTTATATGTCGGCAATCATATTCTTGGCGGCGGCATGCTGGTTTCGAGATTATTCGAGGAAGTCCGGGAAAAACGCGGACTAGCGTATAACACTTACAGCTATTTTGCACCGATGTACCGCAAAGGGCCTTTTGCGATGGGTCTGCAAACGCGGACCGATCAAGCCGACAAAGCGTTGGAAGTCTTGAATCAAACCTTGACCGAATTCATCAAGGACGGGCCGACCGAGGAAGAGCTCACCGCAGCAAAACAAAACATCACGGGCGGTTTCGTCATGCGTTTCGATACCAATAGCAAAATGATTGGTTATGTTGAAATGATAGGATTTTACGGTCTGCCGCTCGACTACTTGGATACCTTCCAGGAAAAGGTGAATGCAGTGACCGTCGAGGCGATCAAGGACGCTTTTCAGCGGCGAGTCGATTCCGAATTGTTGCAAACGATTACCGTCGGCGAAGCGCAATAAATCCGTGCAAAACAAGCTAAGAATCATCGCCGGCGAATGGCGCGGTCGCAATCTACGGTTTACCGACGCACCGGGACTGCGCCCGACGCCGGCCAGAGTTCGGGAAACCTTGTTCAATTGGTTGAGAGGCGATATTTTTGGCAGCCGTTGCCTGGATCTCTATTCAGGCAGCGGCGCGCTGGGTTTCGAGGCGGCGTCGCGAGGCGCAAAATCGGTCGTGCAGGTCGAAAGTAATCCGCAGGCTTGTCGGCATCTAAAAGAAAATACCGTTGTTTTATCCACCGACCGAATCAAAATCGTCAATCAGGATGTCTTCCGCTACTTGGCCGGCGACGCCGAATCGTTCGACCTGGTCTTTCTCGATCCGCCTTTCGGCAAAGGTCTCGCGGTACAAACCTGTCAATGGCTCGAAGATAAAGGCTGGTTGTCCGCGCGGGCTAAAATCTACCTTGAAACGGAAACCGGGCTCGATCTCACCGGCATGCCCGAAAACTGGCGACTTCTGAAAGATAAAACGGCCGGCGAGGTCGCGTATCGGTTATACGAACGGTTTACTGAATAAGATTTCCTGATTATATATAAGTTTCAACGCTCGCTGCTTCATGCTCTTCATGGTTATTTCGCTATATTGAATACTTTCAAAGTCTCTCCATCTCGGTGGTATTAATCGTATTAGGATTCGGTCGTAAATAACTTTCCTATTTATACCCATCGCACTTCAAATTTCGGCATTGACGCATGGAGGCGCTGGGGTGTTCGGCAAAGGCTTTGGCAGCATGGATGCTGTCATAGAGCCTACATGGACGTATTCACGGCGTCCTTTGACGGGCACCCCGACGCCGAAATTTGACTAGCAAAGGGTATATTTCTCGACTGGCGTCCAATATCGAAAATCATTGATATCAAGCAAGCGGGTAAAGCATCCTGATTCTGGGTTGAAATAGCATATCTTCGATTTATTAAACTTTATTCAAAGCAATATTCAAAGCAAAGCAATCATGTCTGAACTCAACGAAACATCTATGAAGCGTCCTGTTCAACAGGTTTTAAAACGAATTTTTTCCATCCTGGCGGCGCTATTGGGTATCGGACTGATTTTATGGCTCGATAGCTGGTTCATGAATCATTCGGACATGCCGTCATTGAGTCGAGACATGGGCTATGGTTTATTGTTCGTCGTCGGTTTTTTGACCAGTTTTCATTGCGTCGGAATGTGCGGGCCGCTGATTGTCGGTTATTCGGCCAAAAGCGCAGCACAAGGACACAAGTCGCATTGGGCGCATTTGCTGTACGGCATCGGCAAGACTCTGTCATATACCGCCATTGGCGCTCTGTTCGGCGCTTTCGGTGCTGTCGTCGCCTTCACGCCGTATACGCAGGGGGCGGTCGGTGTCGCGGCCGGGATTTTTTTGATTTTGTTCGGCTTACATATGCTGGATTGGTTTCCTTCATTGAGCCACTTCCGTATCAAAACCCCTGGTTTTGTGATGCGTTTCATCGGCAAGGAATACCGCAAGCATAGTAATCCTTTCGTCATTGGACTTCTGAACGGTTTGATGATTATTTGCGGACCTCTGCAGGCAATGTATGTCATGGCGGCCGGCACCGGCAGTTGGACAGAAGGCGCGGTATTGTTGTTTTTTTTCGGCCTCGGCACGCTGCCTTTATTGATGGGCTTCGGGTTTCTGACCAGCTTGTTGTCGGTGAATTTGACGCCGAAGTTGCTGAAAGCATCCGGCGCGATTGTGATGGCGTTGGGTGCAATTATGTTGAATCGAGGCTTGGCGGTTACCGGTACCGGCATGGATTTCAATACGATGTTGGCGCGGGCTTCGCTGCATTTTTCGCCGGTTGTTGCCGAGACTCAAGAATTCCCGACTGAACAGATTATTCATATGGACGTGCTGAGGAGCGGTTTTTCGCCCAATCAATTTACTTTGCGTAAAGGCATACCGGTTAAATGGGTCATCGATGGCAAGGAGTTGACGGCGTGTAATAACGCGATCGTCGTGCCCCAATACGGATTGGAAGTCAAGTTGCAGCAAGGCGAACAAACGGTCGAATTTACGCCACCGGAAAGCGGTGTCGTGCCGTGGAGTTGTTGGATGGGCATGATACCCGGAACTTTTATCGTCGTGGATCAGGCCGCCGTCTCGGCTGAGACCGAGCAGGGCAGGGCGGCGGTCGTCTATCAAACGATTCGAAGCAATATGGTTTCAGCCTGGCACGAGGTGAAGCTATTTTTCAAAAACGATCAGCCTGATCATTGATTTATGCTGCAATGGATTCGAAGCCGGAGTTTTATTTGCGACAATTATTTTATACCCGTCGTAGATCAAAATTCGGCGCCTAGGTGTCCGCCAAAGGACGCCGTGAATACGTCCATGTAGGCTCTATGCCGGCTCCATGCTGGCAAAGCCTTTGTCGGACAACCCGGCGCCTCCTCGGGCACTGCCGAAATTTGAAGTGCTAAAGGTATATGTATAAGATCCTAACATACTCCCTTTTGACTTAAAAACCGCCTAAGAATAAAAGCAGCAATTCCTAGTTTGAGCAGTTTCGCCGATTTTAGGGTGTGGGGTATGCTTGTCGAGGAACGCCGTAAACCCATCCATGGGGGCTTGGCGGCAGCTCCCTGCTGCCGACATCCTCGCCAAGCATATCCCACACCCTTTTTGATCTCCAAATTGGGAATTGCTGGAATAAAAGGCATGGGATATGTCTATCGAGGACCGCCGTAAACACATCCATGGGGGCTTGACGGCAGATCTCCCTGTTGCCGACATCCTCGCTAGCCACAGCCCATACCTTCATAAAGCTAACCATTTTTTGAGTACAAAGGGAGTAATAAAACCGCAATCGTTGCCGAAGTACAAAAATACGTGTGATTTATAAAGTATGTGAAATGACCTATTAAACTGTGTTAAATAACGCAGTTAATTTTTAACGTTAGAGTTTTTTTGTAGCTAGCGATTCGCTCAACGCATTGAAAAAATTGGGCTAGGCAAAGAATGTTCGATAGTAATAAAAAAGGGCATAGAAAATGCCTTTATAAAGTGCCGATCAGTTATTATCCTAAGATTTTTGGTAAAAATTGTTTTAAAACTTATACTTAACTCCAATTTCCGGGGCTGTTTTAGTGTGTCAGGAGGTATCGGATCTTTGAAGCTATATGAGCATCGGTTCTGCAGCGAGTCTCCAGGTATTTCGGTTTCCTGTATATCCCGGCAAGCGCAAGTCAAGTCAAGTCAAGTCAATCCAGTTCTGATCGATGGTGTGCGATAAAAGCACGGTGAATACATTTGTTTCCAATTTGATCGCCATAATGAATGCTTAATTTTGAAATAGTGTCGTTCCTATTTTTTGTTGGGCGCCTCATTTTTTAATTACGCTGAAGTACATTTAACGAGCCTATCTTTTGAGTCTTATGAAGTTTAAAAAATCTATTTCCGCAAATTTAATCGCTATACCTATAACGCTTCTGGCTTCTCAACCTTTAATTGCCCAGGAGGCGGAGAAAGACGAAGAGAAACAGCCGAAAAAAGAAACCGTCGAACTCGAACGCATGGAGATTCGCGGCGAGATCATTCGTCCGAACATGACCGGCGTGTTGCCGGAGCAGGGCGGTATTAATGATGCTGCACATTTGCTGATGCGTGTGCCAGGTGGTAATGTCAACGGGCTCGGCCCCTTGTCCGGAATTGCCCAATATCGGGGATTGTTCGGCGACAGAGTCAATGTCGATTTCAAGGGCATGAACTACAAGCCGGCTTGTACTAATTCCATGGATGCACCGTTGAGTCATGTGCCGGCGGCTATGACCAGTCTGTTGAAAGTTTATCGAGGCATTGCTCCGGTTAGCAGCGGTATCGAAACGATCGGCGGCGCGATCGTTCAGGAAACAAAGCGTCCGGAGTTTACTGAGGATGGCGAGTTGTACGATTGGACCGGTAAATTTTCGGCGGGCTACAATAGTGCCAACGACGGCTGGTATGGCGCCTTATATAATGGCGTGGCGACCGCGAATCATCGTTTACATGCATACGGTAGTAAGGAATTCGGTAACGATTTCAGATATCCGGGCGGTAAAAACGTGCCTACCCGCCATGACCGCGAAGCGGCCGAAGTCGGCTACGGCTTCCGTTACGAAGAGCATGTCGTCGATGTCGATTTTAACTATAACCATACCCGTCCGACCGGTACACCTGCGTTGCCGATGGATATCATTCTATCCGAAGGCGGCATATTGACCACGAGCTATTCGGGACGAATCAACGATGTTGTCGGCATCAAAGCGGCTTATAACTACCAGGATATTCGGCATACGATGAATAACTTTAGCCTGAGGCGGCCGCCGGTTACCGGAAAACGTTTGTCGACCAATGAAGCGGACGGTTTCGGTTACCGACTGGCGATCGATTTTCCGCTATTGTCGGGTCTAATGACGGTCGGGGCCGACGGAGATAATGCCAATCATGATGCATTGGTGACAAATCCAGATGTTCCGGACTTTTTCATTCAGAATTTTTATGGCGCCGAGCGAGATCGTTACGGTTTTTTTGCTGAATGGAATGTTTCGCCGGTTCAAGATTGGACTGTTGAGTTGGGTGCTCGCGTCAATCACATCGAAATGAATAGTCGCAATATTTCGACGAGCATGACATCGATTCCGAATCCAGTTATGCGCGGACATTGGCAAACCATTGTTAACGACTTTAATAATCAGAGTCGTGAAAAAACCGATTTCAATTATGATTTGACGGGTATTATTCGCCACAACTTGACGGATGAATTGGAAGTGGAGTTGGGCTTCGCTCGTAAGACTCGTTCACCGAGTTATCAGGAACGCTACCTATGGGCGCCGTTCGAAGCGACCGGTGGCTTGGCAGATGGCTATCGCTATATAGGCGACTTGAACGTGAGTCCTGAAAAATCCTATCAAGGCGAACTAGGCATTACTTGGCGAAAAGGTTCGTTTTATTTTGCGCCGCGGGCATTTTATCGTTACGTTGACGACTATATTCAAGGCGTGCGCGCCACCAATGCATCGGCCATTGCGATATCTAATGCACAAGATGCTGCGGCCGGGATTCCGCCGGCTCAAAGAATGCCTTTATTGCAATATGCGAATATCGATGCGATTCTTTATGGGACCGATGTCGAAGCCGGTTTTCGCTTAATGGATAATTGGCGGGTCGACGGCATAATCAGTTATGTCAAGGGCGACCGGGCCGATGCCGACGATAATCTTTACCGTATCGCGCCCCTAAATGGTTTGGTTTCATTGTTTTATGACGACGAGAGATGGAGTCTTGGAACTGAGGTCGTCGGTTATTGGCGTCAAGGGGACGTTTCGAAGTTTAATGAAGAGCCTAAAACATCCGGTTATGCATTATGGAATATTCGCGGCCAGGCGGAACTCTATAAAGGGTTACAGGTTGGCGCGGGTGTCGAAAACCTGCTCGATAAAGAATATCGTGTGCATCTGAACGGCTTGAACCGCGCAGCGAATAATATCGAAAACGGTACGAACATAGGCGACCGCTTGCCCGGCATTGGTCGTAATGTTTATGTAACGTTGTCGTATGAATGGTAAGCATAATATCTGTATACCAACCGTTCGGCTTTTATAGATATAGCACTTCGAAATAGCGGAGAAGCGGAGCGAATATCCTCGTTATCTTCTGTTTGCTCGAATCTGCTCCCTATTATATACCCATCGTAGATCGAAATTCGGCACCGAGGTGTTAGTAAAAGGACGCAGTGAATACGTCTATGTAGGTCCCTCATCTAGCTTAGGTGAGGGACCGGGCACTCCAAAGCGCCAACTTAGTGCCTATTCTATGGTGCGTTTATGGCTTTATTCGTCATATCGGTATGGGTTGTCGATACCCATGTTGCATGGAAGTGGTGCTACGCATTGCCAACCGTGGCCCTGGATTCCGCCAATCCCTGGCGGAATGACGCGTTCCTTCCTTAAGTTGGCGCTTATGACCGGGCACCCCGGCGCCTCCTTAAGCAATGCCGAAATTTGAAGTGCGAAAGGTATAATTGAAAAGTTTGTGAAACTCTGCTTGGCCGGCGGCTGTCAATCGAATCTCTTTTCGTTCCGCAAGATCAGCGCTGGCTAAAAGCGCCTAAAGGTGCTTTCGTCAGTTGGCATAAAACTCTACATTACTGACCTGACAATTCGTTGTAAAACCGCTATCAATAACCTCGCGGTGTTTTATGTTATTTTGTATCATTCCTTTGTATTTTCTTCTCGTGCAATAAAAACCATGAATCATTTTTTACGAAGTTTGTTCGCGCTAAGCGTTATCGTGTTTAGTGCGCAGACCCCCGCGCAACGAGCCGTCGATCAAGCCTTGCAGGAACAACTTTCCGCGCAGCAACAAGGTGCTCAAGTTCAAAAACGCATCGACAAACTGGACGATCAGACTCAAGCCATGTTTGACGAATATCGCAACGGAGCCGTCCGGCTGGAGGATTTATCGGCATACGTCGCACAGATGGAGCGATTGGTTGACGATCAAAAAGCCGAAATGCACAGAAAAGAAACCCAAATGCGCGATATCGTCGAAATGCAGCAGCAGATCGTGCCGTTTCTGCAGCGCATGATCGACGTGCTGGACGAATTCGTTAGCCTGGATTCACCTTTTTTGCCTGAAGAACGCTTGCAACGCCTGCAGCAATTAAAGCAAATGATGCACCGCTCCGATGTCTCAGTTACCGAAAAATATCGGCGTATCATGGAAGCCTACCGTGTCGAGGCCGAGTACGGACATACCTTGGAGTCCTATCAAGGCGCCTTGAACGGCGAAGGCGAGCCGCGCTCGGTCGAGTTTTTACGGCTGGGCCGTGTCGGTTTGTATTATCTGACGCTCAAGGGCGACGAAGGCGGTTTCTGGATGCCGTCCGAACAAAAGTGGCTTGCGCTCGATGCCGCGCAACGCGATTCGCTTGAGCAGGCGATTCGTGTCGCGAAAAAGCAAACGCCACCCGATTTGCTGATGCTGCCTGTCGTGGCGCCGGAGGTTAAGCCATGAAGCAGGTTAAATGGATTTTGGTTCTGTCGCTTTTTGGATTTCTAAGTCCGGTTTATGCCGTCTCGACCTTGGATGAGTTGGTTTCTAAAGTCCGCCGGGAGGCTGCCAAAGACATTCGTTTCGATCAAGAACGCGAACGTCGTTTCATTCAGGAGCGCGATCAGCAGCAAGCCAAGCTGAATAAACTGCGTAACGAATTGGCCGCCGCCGATCAAAAAGCAGAGAAACTGCGTAGCTCGTTTCAAGAGAACGAAAACAAGTTGGCCGAGATGGACGGGCAGATCGCTTCTCAAGCCGGCGAGTTGAACGAATTATTTGCGATGGTGCAGCAAAACGCCGCCGAAATCGGCTCGTTACTGGACCGTTCGATGATTTCGGCGCAATATCGGGATCGAGGCGAGTTTCTGAATAAGATCATTCAACGCGAATCGGCGGTGTCGATGGAAACCTTGCAAAGCCTCTGGCTCGTTTTGATCGATGAAATGCATGAAACCGGCAAGGTCAGTCGTTTTACCGGTCCTGTTATTACTTTGGACGGCGAGGAAAAACAGCAAGCGGTGACGCGTGTCGGCGCGTTCAATGCCGTGTCGGAAGGCAAGTTTCTGCGTTTCTTACCGGACGGGCATAAATTAGTCGAGCTCGCCCGGCAGCCCGCGCCGCGACATCAGCGCATGGCTTTCGAATTGGAACAAGCCCAGGAGGGTTGGCGCATGATGGCGGTCGATCCGTCGAAAGGCGCGATTTTAGCCTTGTTGGTGGAATCGCCCGACTTGATCGAGCGCATCAATCAGAGCGGCGCGATCGGTTATTTGATACTGGCGATCGGCGCCGCCGGCTTGTTGATCGTGTTGTGGCGCGGTGCGGTTTTGTCGATGGCGTGGCTGCGCATCAAAGGCCAATTGCTCAAGGACGAGAATCTCGACAATAATCCATTGGGTAGACTCAGAAACAGCATCGTTTCGGTGCAGGCCAGAAGCAGCGAAATTCTAGCTGCGCGTCTCGATGAAGCGGTCGGCCAGGAAAGCAGTCGCTTGTTTTTCGGTTTGACGGCTCTGACGGTATTCGCCGCGGTGACGCCGCTGATGGGCTTGCTCGGCACCGTGATCGGTATGATCGAAACGTTTCAGTCGATTTCGCTGTTCGGTACCGGCGATCCGAAATTGATGGCCGGCGGCATTTCTTATGCCTTGGTGACGACGCAGCTCGGTCTCGCGGTCGCGATTCCGTTATTGTTGATGCAAAGTTTCTTGCATGCCCAGGCCAATCGTATCGTCGAAATTCTCGATCAACAAAGTACCCGATTGTTCGAACAATACGAGCAACCGGCAGCCGAGCGTTAAAGACTATGGAAAAGGTGCTGAGTTTTTTCGATCAAGGCGGCGGATTGCTTTGGGCGATTCTCGTGGTATCGGTGTTGATGTGGACGTTGATATTGGAACGGTACTGGTTTTTTTATTTTCAATTGCCGCGCTTGCAGGCCGAATTATTGGATTATTGGCGAAATCGTTCGGCTTCGCGGCATTTTTGCCAGCAACGCTTGAAGGAAGGCTTGGCTTCGCAATATTTTTCGCAAGTGTTGCGCGGACTCAAGACGGTTGACATTTTGACGCAAATCTTGCCGTTACTCGGGCTGCTTGGGACCGTGTCGGGGATGATCAAGGTTTTCGAAGTGATCAATGCGTTCGGCGCCGGCAATGCGCGCGGCATGGCCGCCGGCATATCGGAAGCGCTGATCACGACGATGGCGGGCTTGATTACGGCCTTGTCGGGTTTGTTCTTCGCCGCCAATCTCGAATCCCGCGCCAGACGCGCGCGCGAGAAATTTACTTCCCAATTAACCGAATGATGAGATTACGCTAATGCAACGTCAACATACTCGCCAGCCGAGTTTCGGAGCCGGGCTCAATGTGACGCCGTTGATCGATATGGTGTTCATTCTATTGATTTTTTTTGTGGTCAATTCGTCGTTCGTCAAGGAAACCGGCGTCGAGGTCGATCGCCCGACGGCGCAGACCGCCGAACGCCAGGATCAGGCAGGCATTTTGATCGCCGTAACCAAAGACGGCGAAGTCTGGATCGAACAACAACAAGTCGACGTGCGAGCGGTGCGCGGTCATGTCGAACGCTTGCACGCCGAATCTCCCGAAGCCTCGGCGTTAATATTGGCCGATAAGCGCTCGGAAACCGGAATCGTCATGCAAGTCTTGGATCAGGCAAGGCTAGCCGGAATCGCCCGCGTCGCGGTGGCCGCAAGCGAAGAGTTATGAGACTGGCGCTGACATTCACGGCTGCATCGGCGATCAACTTGCTGCTGTTTTGGATCATGATCCAATTGGTTACCGCCGAACAAGACAAGCAATGGATTCGAACCACCGATTCGGCATTTTTCGACTTTATTCGGCAAAGGCCGGAGCCGGAGGCGCTTTCGCGTTCGCCAAGAAAAACGCCGCCGAAACCCGAGCCGCAAAAACCGGAAACCTTCTCCGAGCCAATGCCTCAGCAAAGTTCTCCGGCTGCTGATTTGCGGGCTTTACCCTTGCAGGTGCCGGCATTGAGAGTCGATGTGCCTGCAAGTCCTCGGATGAATGTTTCGGGCCCGACCCTGCCGGCCGTGATCAGCGGCGGACAAAGCAAGACGGGCAAGCTCGGAACTGTCCCGGGAACCGGGCGCGGTTCCGCTCCGGTTGCACCGTCTTTCATCATGGCCGATGAGTTGACGGCAATATCTCGTGTTCAACCTAACTATCCTGATCGATTACGTTTTCGCCGAGTCGAGGGCGAAGTTCTCATTGAATTTACGGTAACGACCGAAGGGGCCGTGACCGATCCGGTCGTAATTCACAGTAAGCCTTCCGGTGCTTTCGACCGGGCTGCATTACAAGCGGTTCGGCGCTGGCGTTTTCAGCCGCGTCGAGATGAGCAAGGTAATTCTGTGTCGGTACGCGCTCGGCAACTTTTTGCATTCACGTTAAATTAATGAATAAACAAACTTACTTTCGATTGCTTAGGACCGGTTTTTTAGTTGGGTTGACTCTGTTTAGTGCGCTGGCGGTTCAGGCCCAGGAAAAGGCTGTTAGCGAAGAAACTTTCAAGGTCCTTAAGGAGGCCGATGAGGCTTTGCGTAAAGGGCAATCCGAGCAAGCCTTGCGTCAGTTGAGAACAATCCAAAGCCAGGTTGCCGGCAAGCCTTACGACCATGCGGTCGTTCAGCAATATCTAGCTTATGCCTATTCCGGAGCGAACGATTTTCGCGGTGCCAGGCAAGCCGCTAACGCGGCCCTAAACAGTAAACTGCTCGATGCCGATGCGGAGCATGGACTTCGTAACATTGCCGGTCAAGCGGCTTTTCATTTGGAAGCCTATCGGGAGAGCGTGACGCATTTGGACCAGTGGCTGCAAAGAGAGCCGAGAGCCGATGCGGATATTTATTATATGGTGGCCTATGCCGCCTATCGTGCGAACATGTCCCGTTCGGCAACCCGTCATTTGGAAAGAGCCGTGGCGCTAAAAAAGTCGCCGCCGGCCGAGTGGATTCAATTATTGTTGTCGCTTTATGTCGAAAGCAAAGACTATTCGAAAGCCGAACCGCTTGTTAAGCGCTTGATCGCCGATTCGCCCAATAAACGTGAATGGTGGCGTTATTTAAGCGGTCTCTACGCCCAACAAAATCGCCATGACCGGGCAATATCCACAATGATGTTGGCGTATTTTATCGGTGAAGTCCGGCAAGAAGACGTTTTGAATTTGGTGAAATTCCATGCCCAACAAGGTTATCCGTCTAAGGCGGCTCGATTGCTCGAAACGGAAATCGAGAATAAGCGGGTTTCTCGCAATTATGAAAACTTGAAACTCTTGTTTGGTTGCTGGCAATTGGCACGAGAACACAATAGAGCTCGACAGGTTTTAACCGAGGCGGCGGCGATCTCTCCAAACGGTGAAGATTATCTGTTATCCGGGCGTATCGCGATGCAACGCGGCGATTGGACAATCGCCAAGCAGGAGTTTCAAAAAAGCTTGCGTAAAGGCGGTTTAAAGCGCAAGGCGCATGCGCGTTTGTGGCTGGGTATCGCGGCCCTCAAGTCTCAAGATGAAACGCTGGCTCGTCATTCGTTGGAAGCGGTGCTGAATGTGGCCGATGTCAAGCAAGAAGCGGCGTATTGGTTAAAGCGAATAGAGCGTGGAAAAAAACGGCATGAACATCATAAACATCATAGACATGGAGAGGGGTTGGGGGAGTCTTGAATTAGGGGAAAGAGGAAAGAGGAAAGAGGAAAGAGGAAAGGGGAAAGGGGAAAGGGGAAAGGGGAAAGGGGAAAGGGGAAAGGGAAAGGGGAAATTAGGCCTTGACAAATGGATTAAATGCCGAACCATTCACCATTCACCATTCACCATTCACCATTCACCATTCACCATTCACCATTCACCATTCACCATTCACCATTCACCATTCACCATTCACCATTCACCATTCACCATTCACCATTCACCGCTTAGCTAAGTTCTAACAACCAAACCGCTGCCCAGCGAATTGCGATACGCTGAAATCGACGGTAGCAATGCCAGTGAGAACGAGACCGCTAAAATTCCAAGTAAATATTGGAAAGTAAGCGGCGTAAACGGATTGATGCCGATGAACAGGCCGTATTGTTCGCTGAGTTCCGCTCGAGTAGTCAATAGGGCAATGCAAAGGGCTGTGCTGCCGACTAGAATTCCGGTTATTGTGATAACCAACGCTTCGATTTCGATCAGAAAAAACAACGACCCGGCATGTGCACCGATTGCGCGCAGCACTGCCATTTCACGCTCGCGTTCTTTCATCGAGGCCAACAGCATCGTCGACAGTCCCATAAGCGTTGCAAACAAAACCAGTATCGAAATCAATTGCAGAATGTTTTCGAGCGCGCCTACCATTTGCCATAGTTCCATCAGCGTGATGCCCGGCATGATGCCGACTAAGGCCTCGTCTCGGTAGTTATTGATTTCCCGTTGCAGTGAAAACAATGAGATTTTCGAGTTTAAACCGACCATGAAGGCGGTTATCGATTTCGGTGTTAAATCATGTTTGAGCGCGTCTTCGGCGCCAATCGAACGGCCCAGTATGCGCACGCCGCCTTGCCAATCGATATGTATCGCTTCGATGCCCGCCAAGCTAACATAAACCGCTTGGTCGACCGGCGTCCCGGTCGGGGCGAGAATGCCGGTCACAATAAACGGTTTGTCGTCGTGTTTGCTGAACCCGACTTTAGCGATGCCGTGCGCCAGCGTTATCGATTGGCCGGGTTGGTAGTCTAGCGTTTTGGCGACTTGTGCGCCGACTACCGCCTCGTAGACGCCATCGAAGGCGCGGCCAGATCTAAACACCAGGTTTTGCTTTTGCCCATAATGAAAATGCTCGAAAAAATCCCGGCTGGTACCTACCACGCGGTAGCCTTTATGCGAGTCGCCGAGCGAAATCGGAATACTCCAGGCTACTTCGGGTTTTTGCGAGAACTCCCGGTAGCTTTGCCAAGAGATATTGTTCGAAGCATTGCCGATATGAAATACCGAGTAAAGCAGCAAGTTCAATGGGCCGGTGCGGGCGCCGACGATCAGATCCACGCCCGAGACCGTTTTACTGAAGCTGCTCTTGGCTTCGCTGCGAATATGTTCGACGCCCAGCAATAGAAAAACGCCGACCGCGATCGATAACACGGTCAGCGTTACGGTGAGTTTTCGGTTCCAAAGGCTGGCAATGGCCAGTTTTAAGATCATGCTTTCGTTTCTCCGGCTTGCATCAGATCATGTAGGCTGATTTCTTGGTCGAAATAGTGCCCCAGCGATTTATCATGACTGACAAAAATAACCGTGGTTCGATTCAGGGCGGCCGATTCGAGTAAAACGCGCATGAATTCATCGCGCGTATCGCTGTCCAAAGAAGAAGTCGGTTCGTCAGCGATAATCAATTCTGGATGGTTTATCAAGGCTCTGGCGACCGCGACGCGTTGTTGTTGTCCGACACTCAGTTGGCTGGCTTTTCGCTTAAGAATCGACCGATCCAGACCCAAACGGTCGGTGAGTTCGGCAATCGAGTCTTTATTTAAAATCGGCCGGTGACCGAATTTAACGGCCAGTTCGATATTTGCTTCGACAGACAGATAGGGCAGCAGATTAAACTGCTGAAAAATAACGCCGATATGGCGCGCACGGAAGCGGTCGCGGGCCATGCCGCCGATACGGGCCAAGTCGGTGCCGAGGATTTTAATTTGCCCGCTTGTCGGAACGAGTATGCCGCTGATTAAGCTCAGTAAGGTTGATTTGCCGGAGCCCGATGCGCCGTGCAAAAAAATACGCCGGCCCGGTTCGACACGCCACTCGGCAATCTTCAATACCGGTGCATGGCGTTTATGCCAACTGAAAGAGACGTTTTGGAGATCGAGTGCATAGTCGAAATCTGTCATGCGGGTGCGAGAGTGTGTTGCTAAAAGCTATAATGTTACACGAAATCACTATAGGTTACTTTCCGATGAAAATAGTTCATACCTTGTTAAACCTCATCTTGTGCTTGGCGTTGGCGATGCCGGTTTTGTCGGTGTCGGCGGATAGTTATAAGACCCTCGAATGGACCGACTTGATGCCGCAAAGCGATTTGGATGCCCTAATGAACGGACCGGAGATCATGCACGATACGCCGGAAATCCCGATCGATTCGCAGATTTCGAATCAAGTGCGTCAAGCCATCGAACAGGCGGCGGACAGTGCCTATCAAAAGGCTTTGGTTTCGACCGACGTGAGGTCGGAATTAAACGAGACTAAAGTTCGGATCCCGGGTTTTATGGTGCCTTTGGAGTTTAACGACAAACAGCAGGTTACCGAGTTTTTCGTCGTGCCGTATTTCGGGGCTTGTATCCATGTTCCGCCGCCGCCGCCCAATCAGTTGATCCATGTCGTCTATCCTAAGGGCTTTAAATTGCAAGATCTCTATATGCCTTTTTGGTTTCAAGGCGTATTGAAGACCGCTCTATTCAGTAAGGATGTTGGTACCGGCAAAGCCGTATCGGCCTATTCGATGCAAGTCGCAACGATCGACGATTACGAGGAAGAATAGATTCTATTTTATTCGATCGAAAAAATCGTCGATTGATTATTCAAGAGTGCCGAGCCTTGCCCTTTGCTACCGACCCAGCGAACTCGAATGGCTTCGAAACCGGGAAAATGGTCGAATAACCGTGTGCTGACAGAGCCGATAACTGAGGCATCTTGGCAAGATAAGCTATAAGTGGCGTGGAATTCGGAATGTTCTTCCCGTTTGCCATGTTCCGGTTCTTCTTGATCGGCATTATCGAAAGGCCCACGGATATGCGTTTCGGTTACGCGGCATTCGCCTTTTTCGAACGATACAATGATTTCGACGTCATTCAATAACGCCAAAGCCTTTTGCAATTCGAGTTGCTGCGCATCGGTTCGGGGCTTATGTTCGAAGCCGATTAAATTGACCGCCGGGGATTCGAATTCGATTAACACGGTATCGTTCTCGATGACAATATTCAGTTCGGCGGCGCCATGAGTATGAGCATCATGATGGCGATTTTCAGCCAAACTGGGACCGGAAAATAGGCAAAGCGACAGGAGTGGGATTAAGAATCGGCTTTTCATAGGCAATACTGTTTTGGGATAAACGAAATGATTGAAGCGGATACGCGCCTCGCTTGGCTTGCTCTAGGAAGTTATGTTATATCATGCGTATTGCTAGGCAATCGATTATCATCAAGCGGAATCAAAAATGCAACCAACAACGGATAGATATAAAGTAAACGAATATAAATGCGGCGGCAATACTTGTGTTCGGGAAATACAGGTATTTTCAAAGAGTCAATTCGTTTAGCTGACTTTTTGTCGCGAAGAAAATATGTCACGAAGCCGATTTGAAAGACTATGACAACGATTGATACAATCGTTCGATACAAAAACGCCCGTTAGAAACGGGCGTTTTTTAAATCGGACTTAAGCAGGTGTTACGTTCTCTGCTTGAGGGCCTTTTTGACCTTGGCTCACTTCCATCGTGACCTTTTGGCCTTCACGCAAAGTTTTCCGGCCGGTGCCGTTGATTGCGCTGTGGTGAACGAAGACATCTTTGCCGCCTTCTTGTTCAATAAATCCAAAACCTTTCTCATCATTGAACCACTTAACGGTACCTGTAACTAACTCGGACATAACACTCTCTTTTACTTGTAATGTGCCATACCAGGATGGCGTTGAAATAAACGGTTCTTATAATAAAGCCGGCTAATCAGGAAAGCAATTTAAATTTCAGTCTGCGTTATAAATTATTACTAACTCTACTATTGGATTAAGAAATTAACTTGCTGGAATCGGCTGAAATTTGAAGTGCGTACGCTATGCATGGAGAAAATGCAGCAATTCCCAGTTTAAGCATTTTCGCCGATTTTAGGGTGTGGGGTATGCCTGTCGAGGAACGCCGTAAACCCATCCATGGGGGCTTGGCGGCAGCTCGAACGCCAAGGATGGCGTGTAGTAGGGCAATGCAGGGCAGAAAAATGCTCCTGCATTTTCTGCATTCATTACATCCATGTAACTCAGCAATTGCCGAGGAGCAAAAATCTGCAAGCGCCAAGGATGGCGTGAATGCAGATTTTGCAGGAGCAAAAATCTGCCCTGCTGCCGACATCCTCGCCAAGCACACCCCACACCCTTTTTGATCCCCAAATTGGGAATTGCTGGAGAAAATGAGAAGTGTATTGCAGTTTTTATGTTACATTATAACATTATGTAGGCGGTTTGATGTTACTGCAGCATTTTTTCATTCTTGTTTTTATTTGGAGTCTTTTAAAATGAAAAGCTTAAAACTCTTTTCGATCGGCCTTTTGGCCTTTTTTATAAGTTCGAATGTATTGGCGCATTCGGATGTCGAAATAACATTACAAAATAATAGAATCGTTGTCGATCCCGATAATGAAGCGGTATTGTTTGGCATTCATAAATTGTTCGAAGCCGAGTTTGGCGAATTAGGCAATCCTTATGGAACCGATGATCCGGGCTTAGATGTATTCGGTTTACATCCAAACAGTCTGTTTTGGTATAAAGTCGAAGGCACTTTGAAAAAATGGGATGTTAATTCATCGAGCTGGTTGTCATTCGGTTTCGATGAGCAGATATCCATCACAAAACACGATCATACTAATATCGTTTCAGCAGCGGAGGGTATCGCCGGACAAGGCTTAATTGGTTCAGTTAATTCCAGTGGCGGGCTACATACGCATCTCGATTTTCAAATCAGCAAAGCCGGCGGCGGTAACCCCGATGACGGTGCTTATCTTCTGGAATTATCGTTGTTCGACACCACAAACGATGAAACCCCAACACCTATTAGCTCGGCTTCCGATAAGTTTTATCTGGCATTTCATTTGAATGAAGCGGGAACTTTCGGTGATGAGGCGTTTGATCAGGCGATCGGGAGGAGCCCTCATCATAACGAAGGGACGCTTGTTGAGAAAAGTGTAATGCTAGGCAATCTGATAGGTAACGCAAGAGGCGGAGAAATTACAAGCCTAAGAGGGGATGTTTTACGCCACACTTATCGGTGTGTTGATGGTTGCGGTCTAGAATCTCCCGTCTTAGAACCGGTTGCCATCGCGAAAGATAAATTGAATCTGAGAAGAGCGCGTAGGCTTCAAGTGGAGGAAGGCGCTAGCGTTAGTGATGCAGTGAGTGCAATCATTCATAATTTTACAAACCATACGCTCTTATGCACCGCGCCTATGAAGGCCGAGGGTAATCGTTGTGTACCGTCTTCGCATGACCATGATGACCATGATGATCATGCTACTAAAGTAGTTGTTTTACAAGGTGGCAACACAATCGAAGAATTGGAAAAGGAGATAACCGGCTGGGAGCGAAACCGGCAGAGGGAAAATTTCTTTTATGTTATTGAATATGAATATAATTCAGATGGGTTCGTGACTCATCGAGTTGAATATGTCGCCGCTTGGCGAGAAGGCGGCTCGCGTTATTATGAAAATCGCAAGTTGGATTCGAAAGGCTTTTCGATAATCGAATTGAGCGATAGACAAATTGCGGTTTCTATTAATGCATCTGATGAAGTTAGAGAAGAAAATGATCACGATCACGATCACGATCACGACCACGACCACGATCACGATCACTAACTCGGATTATACTTCGTGGTGTCATAAATCGGCTTACCACTAAGTTAAGAACTTTTCCATTCGCCCTGAGCCCTTCGGCTGTCCTCAGGAGAGCCTTGTCGGAGGGTGAATGGGATCGTCCGAGTCGATAAGGGTTTGGTCGCAAATAACTTCCTTATTTTACGGAGGGTTCGGTTGCTCGATTGGCAGGTGTCGGCGGCAGGGCAGATTTTTGCTCCTCGGCAATTGCTCCTGCATTGCCCTAATACACGCCATCCATGGCGTAATGCAAAATCTGCATTCATGCCATCCATGGCAATTAGTCGCCGCCGTCAAGCCTATACCTTTCGCACTTCAAATTTGGGCAGTGCCTGAGGAGGCGCCAGGGTGTGCGGCAAAGGCTTTGCCAGCATGGAGCTGGCATAGAGTCTACAGGGGTGTATTCACGGCGTCCTGCCAAGCGAGTTACCGTACCCTCAACAAAGCGTATAGTTCCAGGACGTTATTTATCACGAAATCCTTAGTTAAACTGTCCATGGTTCGACAGGCTTGCTGCGAACGGCTTAACTTAATCGCATCGGCTTTTAGGCCACGAAACGTATGCGTGTTTTAATGACTTCATTTTTTACGGTTGCTCTGCTTTTTTTCTCCGGTATTGCGGGTTTGGGTTATCAACTGGTCTGGACGCGCATGTTTGCGGTCGGTCTGGGGCACGAGTTAACTTCTATGTTGGCGGTCGTGGCGGCATTCTTCGGTGGGTTGACCGCAGGCGCTTTTTTATTAGACAAGCGGGTCAGCGTCAGCCGGCGTCCGGCTTTGTGGTATGCCGGTCTGGAATTGACCATCGGCCTTTGGGCATTGCTTAGCGCATTTGTCATTCCCATAGTCAACGATTGGGCGCGAGCTTGGCTTGGCGTCGAGCCGGGCTTACTGCATTTTTGGGGCGTTGCCTTTGTGGTGCCGTTTTTTGCTTTACTACCGGCAACTCTGGCTATGGGGGCAACGCTGCCGGCAGCCGATCGCTGGTTAGCGCAAATCAAAGCCGATCCGCGTCAAATAGCGCTGGCGTATTCGGTTAACACGGCCGGTGCAGTGTTGGGCGTGCTGGTTGCAAGCTATGCCTTGATGCCGCTATTAGGATACCGTCATACACTGCTTGCATTGGCATTTATCAATGCTTTGGTCGCATTATCCGCCGGATTGTTTTACTTTCGAAAGCCTGAATTATCGCTTCCCGAAAAAACGAAAGTCAAAAAGACGCATAAGCAACCGCCGCCGCTGTTTTGGCGCTTGTTGATCACAGGGTTTTTGGGTATCGCCTATGAAGTCGTCACGGTTAGGGTGATGGCTCAGGTGCTCGAAGGTACCGTATACAGTTTTGCCGCGGTGCTGGCCGTTTATTTGACCGGCACCGCAATCGGCGCCGGGCTTTATCACCACTACGGTCGCAATCGCGATGGCGATCGTCTGTTGACCAGTTTGTTATTCTCGTTGAGTTTAGTTTGTCTCGCCGGACTTTCGGCGCTTTATCTAACGCATGGTTTATATTGGTGGGTTAGAACCGGCCTCGGCGATAGTTTAGGTGCGGTGCTGTTGGCCGAATTGACCGTGGCCTTGCCGGTGCTGTTGCCGCCGACTTTGATCATGGGCGCCTTGTTTAGTCATCTAGCGCAATCGGCCCGACACGCTACAGGTGGCGTCGGTTGGGCCTTAGGCGTCAATATGGCCGGCGGTTTGGCGGCTCCTTTGGTCGCAGGCGTCGTTTTGGTGCCGCTGCTCGGTGCCCAATGGACATTGATCGGCATTGCATTGGCTTATTGGCTGCTATTGCCTAATTTTTCGATGTTATCCCGCTGGGCTTATGCGCTACCGGCAATCCTTGTTTTGCTGTTACCCGGTCGTTTGCAGATCGTTACCCTAAGGCCCGGCGAGTCGGTATTAGAGTACCGGGAAGGCGCGATGGCCTCGGTGGCCGTGATCGAGCAGCAAAACGAACGTAATCTTCGCGTCAACAATCGCTTCCAAATGGGCGGAACAGGCGTTCGCGCCCAGCGTCTGCAACGCATGCAAACTCATGTGCCGATGTTGTTGCATCCGAAGCCGTCCGATGTTCTGTATCTCGGCGTAGCGACCGGCGTAACGGCGGGTGCGGCGCTGACTCACCGAGAATCTCGCATCGATGCGGTCGAGTTAGTACCGGACTCCTTGGCATTATTGCCTTATTTTTCGCCGTACAATGCCGAATTGCACAAGAATCCTCGTGTTCGTCTTTATGCGTCCGATGCCAGACGTTATGTTAGAACGTCACATCAGCAATATGATGTTGTGATAGGCGATTTGTTTCATCCTGGACGCGACGGTGGCGGTTTGCTTTATACCCGTGAACATTTTCAAGCGATAGAGCAGCGATTGGCGCCTGGAGGCTTGTTCTGCCAGTGGTTGCCTCTGTATCAAATGGATGAAACGATGCTGCGCACGGTGATCAAAACTTTTCAATCGGTGTTCGGTAGAACCGAGGCTTGGTTGGCAGGTTTCGATTTGGGGTACCCCTCGCTGGCTTTGATTGCATTGTCCGGGGATACGGCCCGTCCCGAAGCAATCGAAAGCACGATCGGCTTCAATCAAGCTTTACGACAGCATCTGCATTTGGCGGCGGTGCGAAGTTCCGTGCAATTGGCGGGGCATTATTTAGCCGGGCATCACGCGCTGGCCGATTATGCCGGCGATGCGCCGATCAATACCGACGATCGCCCCGTTATTTTATTCGATGCGCCGAAGTTTACTCTAAAACGCGGCATTGCCACGTACGCCTCCTTCGAAGCTTTGTTAAACTACTTAGAGTTAAAAGAATTAAGCGAGTTGCCGTTTTTCACGCGCAAATCCGATGCCGAATTTACTGATAGGCTCGGTGCCTTCATCAAGGCGCGTAACCTTTATTTTGCGACGATGATCGATCACAACGACGACGAAGCCAGAGCATTGAGCGGCTATTTGCAATCGGTTGAAACCAGCGCCGATTTTACATTGGCTTACGCCCAAATCGTCAGCATGGCGATCGGCAAAGCCCAAAAAGAACCGGAAACCGCGCGTCAATGGCTGGAAAAACTGATTACGCTTCGTCCTGAAATTCCAGGCGCAAGAGATGTGCTTTACCGTTTGCCGGGTCTCTGAACCATGAAACTTCCCACCGTCATTAATTGGATAGCGTTAACGCTGAGCATTTTAACGTCGAGCGGCATGCTTTGGGCATCCGAAGCGGATGACCCTGAAAACGGCGAGACTGTTTTCGAAAGTGCTGAGCAAGACTCGATGGAAACAACCGAAAGCGCCGAGCCCGAAACCGGCGAATTCGATGTGGAACTTGAAAAAATGGTCATCGAAGCCATCGCGCCGACGGCCGATTCGACATCCGAATTATCCGATATCGATTTACGCTTGAAGTCGGCGAGTACCTTAGGCAAAACCTTGGAACGCGAACTGGGGGTTTACAATGCTTCGTTCGGTCCCGGAGTCGGCCAGCCGATCATTCGTGGCATGGGCGGCCCTCGAGTGCGAGTAATGCATGACGGAATCGGCTCGCACGACGCGTCGGCGATGAGCCAAGATCATGCGGTAGCGGCCGAGTCGTTACTGGCCGATAGTATTACGATACACAGGGGGCCGGCTACCTTGCGCTACGGTAGCGGCGCAATCGGGGGGGTCGTCGATGTCAAGCATAAGCGCATCCCCGATAGCGTGCCGTTAAAACCGATCGAAGGCACCGCGGAGTATCGCTACGACCACAATCCCAAAGAAAATGCCGGTATGGTCGGCATCGATGCCGGCAAAGGCAACGTTGCCGTCCATCTCGATTATTTTCAACGCGGTAACGAAAATACACGGATTCCGGGATTCGCATTGGACGAAGCGGCGCTTCGTAAACAATTGAAAACCGATGCGCAGTTAAATAACAGCAAGGGCGAAATCAAAAATACCGACGGGGAAAGCCGAGGCGGTTCGGCTGGGATTTCCTGGATCGGCGATCTCGGCTATGTCGGCACCAGTTACAACCATACTTATAAGGCATACGGTTTACCGCCGGGCGATCCGGGCGGTCATAGTCATGTCGGGGTTGTGCCGGGGGCAAGCAATCAAGGCGAGGCGATGCGTTTTGAAATGGAACAGCGGCGTTACGATGTCGAGGCCATGTTGTTCAATCCGATTCCCTACATCGAGTCGGTCTCGGTCAAGACCGGTTATGTCGATTACGAGCATGAAGAAGGCGAGCCCGGATTTTCGGTCTTATTTACCAATGAAGTCTTAGAAACCCGTTTCGAGCTCGAGCATCGATTGCTCGATCAGTGGTCCGGCTTTTTGGGCTTGCAATGGCAAGATCGAGAATTTTTGGCCGAAAACCTGGTTCCCCAGTCGCAAATCGATTCGTTGGGATTGTTTTTTACCGAAAAGCTGGATGTTTTGGATGAGTTGACATTGGAGTTTGGTGGACGGTATGAACGACAGGTTACCGAGCCTAATGAAAAAATGCTCAATCGGAATTTGTTCGGGCAACCGGTTCAGGTGCCGACACGAAGATTGACGCATAATCCGAGTTCGTTGGCTGCGAGTATTACTTACAAACCTTTCGACGGCGGTTCGATCTATTTGGCATGGCAAAACTCGGAGCGCGCTCCCGATATACAAGAAATGTATTCGCTCGGGCCGCATCCGGCCAATCGTAGTTTCGATATCGGTCGATTGGATTTGGCGGTTGAACGTGCTAGTAATCGTGAAATTGGGATTCGTTACGACGATGCCTTGATTTCATTGCAAGGCAATGCCTACCAAAAGGATGTCAAGGATTTTATTTATCAAGAAAACCTGGGGCTTTTCTATCAACTCGATACGAACACCCTAAAAGCGTCTTGCTCAGATGGACTTAGAGGCTGTTTTCCAATATACGGGTTTCGCGGCGACGATGCGGAATTTTACGGTTACGAAGCGGAAATTAAATTTCACCCGTCGTTCGATTGGGGCACACCGCATTTAACGCTGTTTTCCGACTACGTTCGCGGGCGTTTCAGAGATAGAGCGCTTGGCGATGTACCTCGCTTGCCACCGCAACGTTACGGTTTCGAAGTCGGATTGCAAAAAAACGCCTTTCAGGGAGCGCTACGATTTACTCAGGCCTTGGCACAAGACAGACCCGGAAACGATGAAACCGTGACGCCTTCTTATCACCGTTTCGATATCGACGTTTCTTATGACTGGCATGCGGACTCGGGACAAAGAGTCCTTCTGTTCGGAAAGGCCTCGAATTTAAGCGATTCGCCGATCCGAAATTCCACGTCATTTTTACGCAACATCGCACCGGAGCCCGGAATGAGTTTGGAAATCGGGTTTCGCGCTTATTTTTAGAGCCGACTTACCGAAAACGGAAGCTCGGATAGTTAAGTAGTTATTCGTGTTAACGATCGGATGTTATATTATTGCGCGTGTGGTGGTAACAATTTATCGATTGCATGATTATCCATTTAAGTGAAAGGCCAACTAGAGGCCAGGGGAAAACAATGATAACGCTGAACAAACCAAGCATTTGGCATAATTGGTTTCTGGTCGCTATTTTATTTATGTCGCCTAGCCTGGCGGTCGCTTCATTTCATCAGGATATCGAGGTATTCGGTACCGGTAATTCGATACAGGCCGGTTTCTGCTCTAATACGGCTCTCGGTTGCAGCATTGTCGGTGTCGAACATTTGGGTCTTCCGCCCAATACCCTGCCGACTGATTTTGCAACCGGTAAAGACATTTATGTCAGCGCCTTTAACCATATTGTATTTACCGGGCGGCATGAAACCGCCGATCCCGGATTTCAGTCGCCGATCGGAGGTCTTTTGAGTCAAGAGCTCGTGAGTTACGAAGCGATAGGCCGATTGGAATTTTGGAATCCTGCGTCTGGTACTTGGGGTCTTGCTCCGGAAAATGTCAAAATTCGTTTGGCGGGCGGCTTGAAAATCAATCAAGTGGCTGACCAATCTTGCGGGTTAGTGTTTTGCCCTCCTAAGATAACAACACAATCGAGTTTTTCGATCTACACATCCAATGGGATAGAAGGTGAAACATCGTTGATTGTGGGTCAGGCATCCAATAACGGATCATTTCATTCCCATCTCGATTGGTTTTTGGAAACCTCCGCGGGAAGCGCTAACGGAGGCCCGCAAGGGGCATATTTAGTGGAAATGCGCATGTTTTCGGATAAACGCCAAACGCCTTCCGATCCTTTTTATATCTTATTTAATAACCAATTATCCTCCGAGGAATTCCAATTGGCTGTTTCTCAGCGTGTTCTAGGAACCGGTAATGGTGAAGGGCCCGAGCCAACGCCCGAACCCGAACCGGTTGCATGGACAGAATTGGACCTGCCTGTATCGGACGCGCTCGAGGAGGAGCCCGGTCAGTCGGTGCGGATCGGCGAACGAATTTATTTACTGCCTCACTCCGGCAGCGGCGTGTTTGAGGTATCGGGCGAGCTTCTGTCCGGTAACAAAAACCCTGTAATTGCCGATGGAAAACTCTATGTATTCAATAATGAAAAAACTCTGATCTATGAATATCAAAATGGACAATTCCACGAACCGTCCGAAGAAGCAGACAGCATACCGATATACCGCAGCGAGGCGTCTATAGTGAGCACAGATAGGGGTATCTTCGTATTCGGCGGTAAAGAAACAAGGCCGAACGGCAAACAGAGAATGAGCAACCGGCTTGACCACTTCGATCCGGAAACAAAGGAGTGGCAAAGACTGAGGAACATACCGGGCGTTAATCAGCGTGAGGGCGCTGCCTTGGCCGAGGTCAACCTTCAAGACAATCCATTTATTTATCTAATGGGCGGCGGTGTGTTAGACCGGCAAAGATTGACGGGAGCGTTTGCCGTTTACGATATCATTACAAATCGCTGGCAAACGAGAGGCATGACGCCGATACCGACACCGAGAGCATTCACTGCCGGTCTACCGGCGCCGGTGTTGGATGGAAAAATCTACCTGATCGGCGGACGCTCCGTTAATAGCGTCGGCGGCTTGGTTAAGTCGGATAAAGTGGAAATTTATGATCCGGTATCCAATACTTGGCAAGTCGGACCGAACTTGCCAAAAGAAATATCCGAGCCGGTATCGTTTACGGCCGATGGGAAAATTTACGTCATCGACGGCAGTCAAGAGCATGCGGAATCGAAGATAACCGCATGGGAGTTGGATGATGTCTGGAAACCCTGGTTGGAAGAAAATCAAACCTGCGATTTAGATGGCGATGGGCAATTTACTAATCGAGATGTCAATTTGTTTGCTCGCGCTTGTCGAGCCGGAACCGCATACTGGAATTGCGATTTAACTGAAGGCAGTCCTTCTATTGCTAGAAATATTAGGGAATATCGACTCCAATGGCGGGAATACAGGAACAAGGCTTGTCCATAGGCATCGGGGTCATAAGCTATGTGCATCAAGCTAAAACGGTCAACCCGCACGCTTTCCCAATTTCCGGACTCATCGCTATAGATAAGTCATGTATTACCCTTTTGCAGTCCTAGACAATGTGACCTCACTTCTGCGGGACGGGTTATTTAACCCGTCCCCAACGTTTCGGTTTGCCCTAAACATTTCGGCTAACTTCGGCCAAAGTCAAAACGTTTAGGACGGGGTTGCAAACCCCGTCCTGCTAGGGATATGCTGGTTTTTGGGCTTTAGCTGAAGAAACTTGCTAATCAGGTTGTAATTTGACATTCTCGGCCTCGAAATCGCGATCTGGGGATCGCTCCCACACCCTAAAATCGGCGAAACTGCTCAAACTGGGAATTGCTGGCCTCTGTGGGAGCGACGCCTTCGTCGCGACTTTCGAAGTCGCTGATGCTCGACACCCACGGCTTATGTCGAAGTCTTCGAAGCGGCCTAAATTTAATGCAAGGGCGATTTTAATCGCCCTAGGCGAATGAGAACTGACTCCTGCAAAAAACTTGGGCAAATCAGGAAGTTAATTTTAGCGACATCCTTAGCTTGATGCGTATGGGTCATAAGCGCCAAATTATACCCATCGCACTTCAAATTTCGGCATTGACGCATGGAGGCGCCGGGGTGTTCGGCAAAGGCTTTGACAGCAGGGATGCTGTCACAGAGCCTACATGGACGTATTCACGGCGTCCTTCGGCGGACACCCAGGCGCCGAATTGTGATCTACGACGGGTATATAATCTCTAGAAATACTTCATGGGCTTCATGGTTAAAATGACAAATTTAGTTTTGCGAGGGTATACGAAAAAGGCCCTTGCCGCGTATTGCGGCAAGGGCCTTTTTCGTTGAGCGAAGCGGTTACTTATTAGCCTGGAATAACGTTCGCTGCAGTCAGGCCTTTAGGGCCCGATTCGATTTCGAATTGTACCGATTGTCCGGGGCTCAATGTTTTAAAACCTTCTCCCTGGATGACTGAATGGTGAACGAAGACGTCTTCCGTACCTTCCGACGGTTCAATAAAGCCGAAGCCTTTCGTGTTGTTAAACCACTTTACAGTGCCTGTTGCCATTTTTTAAAACTCCTACTGATATTAACTTACTGTGTGACGCAGAACGACCTGATTGATTGCCGGACATCAACCTACTCCCTTTTGGTCGAAAAACCGTCTAAGAATAAAAGGTATGGGATGTGTCTATCGAGGATCGCCGTGAACCCATCCATGGGGGCTTGACGGCAGCTCGAACGCCAAGGATGGCGTGAATGCAGTTTTGCATGGAGCAAAAATCTGCAAACGCCATGGAAGGCGTGAATGCAGATTTTGCAGGAGCAAAAATCTGCCCTGCTGCCGACATCCTCATTAGCCACACCCCATACCTTCATAAAGTTAACTAATTTTTGGATATAAAGGGAGTAAAACAGGTAGGCGTTCACTCAAGATCGGTTTTCTGATCGGGCAAAATTGTAGCTTTTTTTAAAGCCTAATACCATTAAAGGTTTCGGTACATGCCGTCCAGCACTAGTGCATTCGGACTGACCATGCCGATAACCTTGCCGTTTTCGATAACCGGCGCGCGAACTAAATTGTAGTTTGCAAACAACCGTGAACAAAGACGGATATCCATATCGGGCGAGACTTGAATCACCGGGCAGGCCATGATCTCATAGACATTGACGCGATCCGGCGCTTTATCCTTGGCCAGGACGTGCCGCGCGATATCTCCCGACGTGACCAGGCCGTATTCGTCGAATTCATGGCGTTTATTGACGACCAGGACAGAGGTTTTCTGCGACTTCATCAGCTTCAATGCATCGCTGACTGTGGACGAGCCTTCGATCGTTGAAAAGTCGGTTTTCATGACGTTTCTGACATGAATGATTTTAGTTTTATCGATCATATTTCATCTTCCAGTTCTTGGGTTAATTGTTCGACTTGATGCATGACGCCGATCGCATCTTCAACATCGATTTTAAAAGCAATGCCTGTGCCTGATGTGGCATCGAATTCGGCGGCTTTTGCTATTTTTTCGAGGATATGGCGGCTCAAATGTTCCTCGACCAAAAACATCAATACATCCCGTTGAGTTTCCAGGGTTAGGCCGAAAAAGGTCTTGGATTGCTTCATGCCTTCACCGCGGGCATGGTTGATCACGGTTGCGCCTTTAGCGCCGCTTTTACGTGCGGTATCGAGTACGAGATCGGTTTTCGAGTCTTCAACAAAGGCGATGATTAATTTGAAACGCATGGTTTTCCTCGGTTAATTGGATGGGCTTTTATTGGATGAATGTCGTTTTTTATTCCGCCATTCGGCGAGCTGTGCATAAGTTAATACGGCTATGACCGCGAACAGACTGGCGAATGCAATTAAGCCGAAACCGTCAAGCAACGGGTTACGGCCCGGAACCGTTGTTGCCAAGCCAATGCCAAGCGCCGTGACTAGCGGTACGGTTACGGTAGATGTCGTGACGCCGCCGGAATCGTAAGCTAATCCTACTATTAACTTAGGAGTTAGGATTGTTTGAATAATAACAATCACATAGGCCCCAATTATAAAAAAATAAAGTTCCGTTCCATTGACAATTCGAAAGGCTCCCAAGGCAATACCGAAGGACACACCCAATGAAACGGCAATGCGTAAGCCCCAAGCGCGTATCGCGCCGCCGGAAATTTCCTCGGCTTTAACCGCGACTGCCAATAGTGAAGGTTCGGCTAATGTTGTTGCAAACCCGATACTTCCGGCAAATAAATAAACCCAAAAATAATTCCGCCAATCAGCTACTGTCGTATTGGGTGGTATGCCGAGAAATTCCGGTGCTGTTAATTGCGTGGCCATTAATTCGCCCAACGGAAATAAAGCCATTTTTAAACCGTCCATGAAGAAAGTAATGCCGATTAATACATTCACGAAACCGAGCAAGGTCTTCATCGGATGCAGGATGGGTTTACGAATCACTAAAACTTGAAAGCCGATAATGATAGCGGTAATCGGAGCCACATCACGGCAAGTTTTGAGTAAATCTTCACTAAAATGAATGAGCCAATCAATCATGACACAATTCCAAAAGCCAGAACGAATATGATCGGGCTTAACGACGCAAACGAGATCAAACCGAAACCGTCGGTCATCGGATTGCGGCCTTTGATTGAGCTAGCCAGACCGACACCTAAGGCGGTCACTAAAGGAACCGTAATCGTCGATGTCGCGACGCCTCCCGAATCGTAAGCGACGCCTATGATTTGCGCGGGTGCAAAGGGCGTCATGATAATAACGATGCAATACCCGCTGATGATCAAATAATGCAGCGGCCAGCCGCGGATGATTCTCAATACGCCGAGTAGAATCGCGAAACCGACCGAAACTGCCACGGTTAAACGAAGTGCGAGTGCGTAACTGTCTTTGGCCTCGGCGGAATTTTCGATGATATTGCCTTTTCCTGCGATATTGGCCGCTTCGCTTGCTACGGCAATCAATGCCGGTTCGGCCACGGTCGTGCCGAAGCCGAGGCAGAATGAAAAGATTAGCAACCAAAACAAGCTGCCTTTTTTGGCAAAGGCATAAGCCATTGATTCGCCGATCGGAAACAGGCTTTGTTCAAGGCCGAGCATAAAAAAAGTCAAACCCAGGATGACGAACACGGAGCCGAAGATCAAGTCGAGTACATCGGGAATAGGTTGCTGTATGACCGCGATTTGAAAAACCAATATGACGACCAAAATAGGGGCTAAATCCAAAAAACTGCTGAAGATCTGTCTGACAAAACGATTATTGCGCAAAAACATGATTGCTCCTTGTAGATACTAAGATTCTATCGTAATGGATGCGGGTAAGGCTAGTTTGGGGGAGAGGAAAGAGGAAAGAGGAAAGAAGAAAGAGGAAAGAAGAAAGAGGAAAGAAGAAAGATGAAAGATGAAAGATGAAAGATGAAAGATGAAAGATGAAAGATGAAAGATGAAAGATGAAAGATGAAAGATGAAAGATGAAAGATGAAAGATGAAAGATGAAAGATTATCGTTCCCACGCTCCAGCGTGGGAATGCAGCCCTGGACGCTCCAGCGTCCAGTAACGACAGAAACGAGCTGAAATACTTTAACGCGAACATGGCCAAAAAAAGGTAATTTTTCCTGGAGATCCAGGGAAAACTCATTAAAATTACTGTACAAACAGCAGCTTAGCGCGGTATCGATCATTCCAGGCTGCTTTGAGTCTTTTCTTTTTCATGCTGAGTTTAGATTCCTCTTGCTGGAACAGATTGCCTTTCAGGCCCAAACAGTAATCACCGCCTTGATCGACGATTTGCTCAGCAATCGTGCGCTGGCAGCCCATGGCATCAATGGTCACAATACAACCTTTGAGTTCCAGCAAAGCCAATAGCTTCGGGATTGCGGTAATTTCATTCGACTTTTCTTCGGTCGCTTCTTGGCCGAGCACTAATCCATTCGCACAACCCCAGGCACTGACCATGTGCAACGGATTTTGGCCTCGTTTGCGGTCATGCGAACGGCGTGCGGTTTTGCCATCTATCGCAATCACTTCATCGGGTATCACTTCGCGAATGGCGTTCACCCAATCTATAAAGCAACGTTGAAATTCTTTCGGTGACAATCGAGAAATGACATACGCCAAGCAATCATGCGATGGAATGCCATTCTTTAACGGTACAAACTGCCTTAACCAATCTAATTTATTATGGCCAAACTCTTCAATGGCTTCCCAACCCTCAGCACCGCTTAACGAGGCGCAAACAGTGAGTACAATGATATCCATCAACTGATGAAGTTTCTTACGTTCAAATCGGGGATCAGTCATGTTGGAAAATTGCTTAATTTCCCGAATCCGGAATGATTTTAAGTTATTAAATATGAATAATATATTTGACTTTACGCATGTGTTTCGACAGTCTAATTCGTTCCTCAGCCTACACCGCTCATGAAGGTCCTGCATTCGCCCCGAAAAATGAGACGAGGGCGTCGCTCCCGCCTTTATTTTCAAGCTAAGAAGAGACTATCAACTTGCGTGACCTCCTGCGTCTGTAAATCTAAGTAGAGAAAAAATGTGATCGAGTGTATGCTAGGTCGCAAAACTTTACCGTAGGCCGTAAACGGCTGTTTTTCTTGCGGTCCAAAGTTTCGCTAAAGGAGTTGTCCGTACCTCTCATGTAGCGCCTGGAAACGGCGTTCGGTTGCTCGATCGACAGGTGTCGGCAGCAGGGCAGATTGTTGCTCTTCGGCAACTGCTGAGTTTGCAAGGATGCAACGAATGCAGAAAATACATTACGCCATGGATGGCGTGTATTAGGGCAATGCAGGGCAGAAAAATGCTCCTGCATTTTCTGCATTCATTACATCCATGTAACTCAGCAATTGCCGAGGAGCTTTTTTCTGACCTGCATCGCTGCGCCTACTGTTGGCGGCCTACAACACGCCATCATCCTTGGCGTTCGAGCTACCGTCGATCCTACATCGACTGATTTACGGCGTTCTGTCGAGCGAGCAACGAACCCTAGATAAAAGTCATGAGTTCGGGAACGCATTTGTCGGAAAATCCCAGCTGAGAATATTTTGCACTTACGCCAAGCAAGCCCCGGACTTTCGCCTCGTTGGTTTTTACGGCAAACGGCGCTATGCGGTATTCTGAGTCACGACGATCGGTTGACGCGGTCGAACGAGGGCATGCTTGGCTTCAGGGCAGATCTTTGAATCCATCGAAGCGGTAGGGATTTGTTTAAACCAGTTTTCCATGTTTTTTACCCAGGCAGTTTATTATGTCTAAAAAATTCGCTTCGATCACATACCAGCTCCGCTCCGGCAGTTACTCCATTGATAATCTAAGGTTCCGGCCAGGTGACAAGTTAATCTACTCATCGGGCATTGCTGTTGCTATCGAGAATAACGCCCCGAACGACGGTTTCATCAATGTTGTAAGCATTTTCAACCGGATAGAAAGCTGGGTTCGCCTAAAGGTACCTCGATACAAAGACGGCCCCGTTACCGATATTGCTTCCTTCAATGAAGTGTTCGGTCCGGGAAGCCTTACTTTCGACCCCGCCATCACGCAAGCGCAAGCCAAAGGGAAAACGGTGACCCTGCAAGGTAATGCGGGTCCGGGCATAGACAGTGTCGCTATTTTTGCCGAAGGCGCTGAAACAACGCTGGGCTTTGCCTCGGTCACTAACGGCATATGGTTTTTTACGATTCCCGAACTCGAGGTCGGCACCCATACCTTTTTTGCCCGAGGCGTTTTCCCTGACGGCGAGCTTGGCGAAGATTCTTTAGCCAAGGAAGTGACCGTCTTGGAGCCCATTCCTCTTACCTTCACGCCGAGCCATTCAGAGATTTTTGAACTTCCAGGCACTCTCAACACCGTCACATACACGATCTCGGGCCGCGCGGGAACGACGTTACAACTGGCGCTCTCCCCGGATAGCGAAGCGAGTGAAGACGATGTTTCGATAACGGGTTTATCGGACGATAATCAGTTGACTTTGGGCGTAAATGGCACGGCAACCTTCTCGGTAACCGCTCTTCAGGACAATGAAACCGAGATCAGCGAGCTACTCCGGTTTTTGGTCAGCGATGTCGACGACCCGAGTAATAACGTTACGGCCGACGTCACCATTCGAGATTTTCTACCTCTGACCTTGACGCCTAGCCTGACCGAAATTTTTGAACAACCGGAAGCGCCGAATACGGTTCTCTATACGATTACAGGATTGCCGGGAACACGGGTTCAATTGGCGATTACAGAAGACAGCATCGCCGATGCCAATGACATTCTGAGCACGAATCTACCGGACAACAATCAATTGGTACTGAACAATCAAGGCCTGGCGACTTTTTCGGTTACGGCGCGTCAGGATGATTTACCGGAACTCGCCGAATTGCTTCGCGTGTCTGTTTTCGATCTCGACAATCCTACCAACAACACTTCGGCCGATGTCACCATTTTCGATGTCACGCCGCTGTCGATCAGTACCGACCGGTCCACGATCTTCGAACAACCCGGCTTACCCGATACCGTGGTCTATACGATTACCGGCACGCCGGGCCTGACCGTCCGGTTGGCGATCGCGCCGGACAGCGTCGCCGATGCCGCCGACATTCTGAGCACTCATCTGCCGGACAACAACCTGTTGACCTTGAATGACAGCGGCACCGCCACCTTCTCGGTCACGGCCCGGCAAGACGACACGCCTGAATTCGACGAACTCTTGCGCGTGAGCGTCACCGAAATCGATAATCCGACTAGTGTCGTCTTCGCCGATGTCACCATCAGAGACTTGACTCAACTGACGATCACGCCCGATCAATTGCGGATATACGAACAACCCGGCGCGCCCAATACCGTGACCTATACCATAACCGGGTCGCCTGGAGCCGCCGTGCAATTGGCGATTGCGCCAGACAGTGTCGCCGACACCGATGACATTCTGACCACCAATCTGCCGGACAACAATTTGTTGACCTTGAGCGACGACGGTATCGCCACCTTCTCGGTGACCGCCCGGCAAGACGACATCACCGAACTCGACGAGCTTTTGCGCATTAGCGTCACCGATATCGATAACCCGATCAACACCGCGATCGCGGAGGTCACGATCAGCGATACCACCCCGCTATCGATAACGCCCGATAGGACCGAAATATACGAGCAACCGGGCACGCCCAATACCGTAACTTACACGATAAGCGGAGCGCCCGGCGCCACCGTGCAATGGGCGATCGCCGAAGACAGCGTCGCCGATGGCGATGACATTCTGAGCACGAATGACAATCAATTGGTGCTGAATGCGCAAGGCCTGGCGACTTTTTCGGTCACGGCGCGTCAGGATGATATCCCGGAACTCAGCGAACTGCTTCGCGTATCCGTCTTCGATATCGATCATCCGACCAACAGCGCTTCGACCGATGTCACCATTGTCGATGTCACTCCGCTGTCGATCAGCACCGACCGGTCCAAGATCTTCGAACAACCGGGCCTGCCCGATACCGTGACCTATACGATAAGCGGAGCGCCCGGCGCCACCGTGCAATTTGCGATCGCCGAGGACAGCGTCGCCGATGCCGATGACATTCTGAGCACGAGTCTACCGGACAACAATCAATTGGTGCTGAACGCGCAAGGCCTGGCGACTTTTTCGGTCACGGCCCGGCAAGACGATCTAACGGAACCCAGCGAATTACTTCGCGTCGTTGTCTTCGACCTCGATCATCCAGAAAACAGCGCTTCGGTCGATATCACCATCAGCGATTTCACGCCGCTGACGCTTACCCCCGATCGCTCGAGGATATACGAACAACCCGGCGCGCCCAATACCGTGATCTATACGATAGCCGGAACGCCCGGGGCTACGGTAAGACTGGCGATCGCCGAGGGCAGCACCGCCGACGCCGACGACATTCTGAGTACCCATCTGCCGGACAACAATCTGTTGACCTTGAACGACGACGGCATAGCCACCTTCTCGGTCACGGCTCGGCAAGACTACATCGCTGAAATCGACGAACTCTTGCGCGTCAGCGTCACCGACATCGACAACCCGAACGACACCGCGACCGCGGAAGTCACGATCAGCGATATCACCCCGCTGTCGATCACGCGCAATAGGACCCAAATATACGAGCAACCGGGCACGCCCAATACCGTGACCTATAGGATAACCGGAACGCCCGGCACCGAGGTTCAACTAGAGATTCCAAGCAATAGCGTCGCGAAAGCGGATGATATTTCCAGCGCTCACCTGCCCAACAACAACCGTTTGACGCTCGATGCCAATGGCGTTGCGACATTTTCAGTGACCGCCGTGCAAGACGACCTGTTTGAAGGCAACGAACTTTTTCGCGTGCTCGTCAGGGATGTCGAGCATCCCAATAACACGGCCTCCGTGAGCATCACGATCCGTGATTATATGGAGCTGACGATTACACCGGATCGCACCGAAATTCATGAGTTGCCGGGATCGCCGAATACGGTGACCTACACCGTCACGGGCCTGCCGGGCTCCGATATCTCGATATCGAGATACGGCGAAGCCAGCAGCGCCGATGGGCAGGATTTTGAGCTGTCGGCCGTGACGGTAGGCACATTGATAGACGATAGCGAAGCACCGGATACATTCATTATTCAATTGAATGCTAACGGCGAGGCTCGCTTCGTGATCAGCGCAGTTCAAGATTTCATATCCGAAGACCCGGAAACATTGGTTCTGCGCGCCAGCGAACTCAATAATCCGAACAACGTCGCGCTCTCCGCTACACTCGTCATCCAGGATACCGATCCGTTCAGGCTTACAGTCAACAACGACAACCTGACCGGCACCGATAACAACAACGAGTTTGATGGCTCTCTCTTTTTCAGTGATTTATACGACGGCTTGGCCACGCTGAATACCGGCGATATCGTCGACGGGGGCTTAGGTGACGATACGTTATACGCCGATCTGCTCGCCGGCGCCGTTGCGCCGACGTTAATCAACATAGAAGAAATCATCTTATGGGGAGTTGAAGAAGGCGCGATATTCGACATCCGTAATTCGACCGGCATTGTCTCGATAAGCACCGATGACGACGGCTATTTTGTTACCGTCACTGCCGCCGATTCGACAGCATTCAACGATATCACGCTTTACGGTGCAATGAATTTGGATTTGACCGGAGATTACAGTCCTGTATCAGACGCGCATTTGCAAATTTGGGGAGATTTATGGGTCAATTCCTTGAGCAAACAAGTCATCGATCTCTCGAATCAAAGCGATAATCTTTATATAGAGTTTCGCTATAGTTCGGCCGATGAATTGACCCTGCCGATTTCAGGCGAAAGCGAAGATTTTTACGGGGTGGTGCTCAGTTACACCAACGCAACATATTCGGCCCCCATCTCTATCACTAACTTCACTGTCGACAGAGATCTGATAATTTTCGATCAAACGCAGGGCTTGAGCTTTTTCGCCGCTTTGCCGGGTGGAGATTTGACCGAGTATTTTATTGCGGACTATTTCGATTCCGAGATTCCCGAGCTGGCTGATCCGACCGATATCTATTTGATTTACGACTTGGACAGCGGAAGATTGTATTACGATGCCGATGAGGGAGGAGATGGGCTACCTGTCGAAATTCTGCAATTGATAGGGGAGCCGGTGTTGTCTGCCGCTGATTTATGGTCATGGCCAATCCCCTAGTTCGACTCACGTCCAATGACCCGGTCCAAATTAATTTGATAGTAGGCGACATTATGTTCACTCAACAAGGCCTTTTTTTTCAACGAAAACCCTGCACGATGCTTCGTCAACTGGCTTGGTTTCTGCTCGTCGTTTTACTCGGCAGTTTCAGCCTCAGTCATGCGGCAATCGTAGCGCCCGCATCAGTCAACCTCTTGACCGGTCAAGCAGCCAGAATCGTCCTTGCCAATCAAGGGGAAACGATCCGAATCACGCGAGGACCCGCCAATGGCGCCTTAGTCAATAACGGCGACGGTTCGGTCAGTTACACCCCCAATAGCGATTATATCGGCGCCGACAGCTTTTCCTTCGCCGCCGACTTTGCCAATGAACCGATCACCGGCTCCGGGACCGTCAGCTTGAATGTGAGGTCCATCGAATCGATGGCGCCGTTCTCGAATGAAAGTCAAATACTCAAGGTCATCAGCAAATCGAATGCGCCCGAATTGAGGCGATTCTACGAAAACTTCACCCGCCTGGACCCATCGACTCAATTCGAAGTGCTGCAATCGATAACGCCTTTGCAAACTGCTGCGCAAATCAACTCGGCGGCGATGCAGTCGAACATTCAGATTCGCAATTTGCTGTACCGTCTCGACGAAGTTCGGCAAATGCACCGGCACGAACAAGAAACGGGCGGCATTAAGCTGAGCGCGAACGGTCGTACCTTCAGTTTGGCCAGCCTGTTTCCGTCGCAAGCCCAAGGCGGCGGCGCCGGCGACGAACCGGAAAGCGGCGATTTGCTCGACAACCGCCTGAACGTTTTCGTCAACGCGCAATACAACAGAAACGATAGAATCACGACCGACTTGGAAGTCGGCTCGGACTCCGATGTTTTCAGCATCACCATCGGCACCGATTATCGTTTTACCGATGCATTGATACTGGGCGCCGCCTTTGGATTTAGCGATACCGACACGGATTATCAACGTAGAGCCGGTAACTTATTGAACCGAGGCTACAGCGCTTCGGTCTACGGTTCTTATTTCATCACCGACAACCTCTATCTGGACGGTATCTTCACCTATACGGGCAATGCTTACGACTCGCAGCGGATGCTGTTGATACCCGACGCGCTAGGGAACATTGCCCGGCAGAATAGCCGGGCCGACTTCGGCGGCGACCAACAACGCTTCAGCATCGGTTTGGGCTATGATTTACCGATAAAACAATGGACCTTGGGCGTCAAGGCGAGGACCGAATACGGCCGCATGAACATCGATGCCTATCGGGAAAAAGGACCGACCGGTTTGAATCTACTCGTCGACGAACAATTCAATGAATCGGTGCTCACGGTGCTGGGATGGCAAGTCAGCTATGCCTATAGCGCGCCCTTCGGCGTGCTGCTGCCGCATTTGGGCTTCGATTGGGAACACGAGTTCAAAAACAACAGCCGGGACATGGTCATGCGTTTTGCCAACGACCCGTCATTGCCTTTTGTGATCAGGACCAATAACCCCGATCGGGATTATTTCATTTTTCGCGCCGGCATGAGCGCGATTTTGGCGAACGGTATCTCCTCGTTCGCCCAATATGAAACCTTGCTGGATCAACGTTACGAAACGATGCATACTGCACGCATCGGGGTCAGATGGGAGTTTTGATTTCCGGCTTTTGGAAAGGGAATGAAATAACGACGCCCTTTTCGCGCCTGCCCAAGCTCAGCTTAGGAACGAGCATGAAATAACTTAGACAACTGTTGGAAGGGGGTTCGGTGGCTCGATTGACAGGTGTCGGCGGCAGGGCAGATTTTTGCTCCTGCAAAATCTGCATTCATGCCATCCATGGCAATCAGATTCCGCCGTCAAGCCTACATGGACGTATTCACGGCGTCCTGTCAAGCGAGTTACCGAACCGCCGCAAAGCCTACTACTTGTAGAAGTTATTTTGTGCATATTTCTTAGACAACGGTTGGAAGGGGATTTGGCCAGCATTCCCAATTTGGAGATCAAAAAGGGTGTGGGGTATGCTTGGCGAGAATGTCGGCAGCAGGGCAGATTTTTGCTCCTCGGCAATTGCTGAGTTACATGGATGTAATGAATGCAGAAAATGCAGGAGCATTTTTCTGCCCTGCATCGCCTAAAGCGCCTACTGTTGGTGCCCTACTACACGCCATCCTTGGCGTTCGAGCTGCCGGCAAGCCCCCATGGATGGGGTATACGGCGTTCCTCGACAGGCATACCCCACACCCTAAAATCGGCGAAACTGCTCAAACTGGGAATTGCTGGGATTTTCCGTGCCCGTGCAAACGCCTCTAATTCATAGGCCCGTTCCTGGAGATCTGCTGGGAGCTCTTGCAAAAAGTCATCAAAAAGCGTACCTGTTAGCTGTAGCTGCTTCATAGGGATTTTCACTTTCGTCGGTAAAAATACTCTAGGTTGTGGTCGTCCCTTTTTTTCAAATATGAATCAATGTATTGCGTCTTAAGTTGGCGTTTATGGGAATGCAGCCCTGGACGCTTCTGCGTCCAGTAACGACAGAAACGAGCTGAAATGCTTTTTCTCGGATTAACGCGAACACGGCCAAAAAAAGGTAATTTTTCTCGGCGAGCTTGAAAAACAGCCGGTTACCCTCCATGTTAGGAGTAATATAAAAATTCACCGTTGAGGTAAACAACATGAGAATGGATAAACTGACCAGCAAGTTTCAGATGGCGTTGGCCGATGCGCAAAGCCTGGCTTTGGGCAAGGATCATCAATTCATCGAGCCGGCCCATGTGATGCTGGCTTTATTAAATCAGGACGGCGGCAGTATTCGGCCGCTGTTGTCGCAAATCGGCGCAAACCCGAATATCGTACAGGCCGAATTGACCAAGGTGCTTGAACGCACCCCAACCGTTTCAGGAATCGGCGGCGACGTGCAGATTTCCAACGAATTGTCGCGCTTGTTGAACGTGACCGACAAGCTCGCGCAAAAACGCGGCGACAAATTTATCTCGAGCGAATTGTTTTTATTGGCTGCCTGCGAAACATCGGGCGCTCTGCAAGATATCCTAAAAAAAGCCGGCGTGACCCGAGCGGCTGCGGAAAAAGCCATAGACAATGTCCGTGGCGGACAAAACATCGACGATGCCAACGCCGAGGAGCAACGTCAAGCATTAAGCAAATACACGATCAATCTGACCGAGCAAGCCGAACAGGGTAAGCTCGATCCGGTGATCGGTCGCGACGACGAAATCCGCCGCACGATACAAGTCTTGCAGCGTCGCACCAAAAACAACCCGGTATTGATCGGCGAACCCGGCGTCGGCAAGACCGCGATCGTCGAAGGCTTGGCGCAGCGCATCGTCAACGGTGAAGTGCCGGAGGGCATCAAAGGCAAACAATTGTTGTCACTCGATATGGCGGCGCTGATCGCCGGCGCAAAATTCCGCGGCGAATTCGAGGAACGGTTAAAAGCGGTGTTGAACGATATCGCAAAACAACAAGGCCAGGTCATTCTGTTCGTCGATGAATTGCATACGATGGTCGGTGCGGGCAAGGCGGAAGGCGCGATGGATGCAGGCAATATGCTTAAACCCGCTTTGGCGCGCGGCGAATTACATTGCGTCGGTGCGACCACCCTAGACGAATACCGCAAATATATCGAAAAAGACGCGGCCTTGGAGCGCCGTTTCCAAAAAGTCTTGGTCGACGAGCCGAACGTCGAAGATACCATCGCGATCTTGCGCGGCTTGAAGGAGAAATACGAAGTGCATCATGGCGTCGATATTACCGATCCCGCGATCGTCGCGGCCGCAACGCTCTCGCATCGTTACATTTCCGACCGGCAACTGCCCGACAAGGCGATCGATTTGGTCGATGAAGCGGCAAGCCGCATTCGCATGGAAATCGACTCGAAACCGGAGGCGATGGATAGGCTGGACCGGCGTTTGATTCAATTGAAGATCGAACGCGAGGCATTGAAAAACGAAACCGATGAAGCGTCTAAAAAACGTTTGGAAAGCCTTGAGGAAGCGATCGAGAACCTGGAAAAAGAATATTCCGAGTTCGACGAAATTTGGAAAGCCGAAAAAGCCGCGCTGCAAGGCACGACCGCGATCAAGGAAAGACTGGAACAAGCCCGTTTGGAATTGGAAGTTGCCAGTCGCGCGAACGATCTGAGCCGCATGTCGGAATTGCAATACGGCGTGATCCCTTCGCTGGTCAAGGAATTGGATCTGGCGTCGCAGGCTGAAATGCAGGAAATGAAACTGCTTCGCAATAAGGTAACCGATGAAGAAATCGCCGAAGTCGTCTCGAAATGGACCGGTATTCCGGTCTCGAAAATGATGGAAGGCGAGCGCGATAAATTATTGCGCATGGAAGAGCAGATCCAAAAACGGGTGGTCGGACAAACCGAGGCGCTGATCTCGGTTAGCAACGCGATTCGCCGTTCGCGCGCGGGTCTCTCCGACCCGAACCGGCCGAACGGTTCGTTCCTGTTCTTGGGGCCGACCGGCGTCGGCAAAACCGAACTGTGCAAGGCATTGGCCGAATTCTTGTTCGATACCGAAGAAGCGATGGTGCGCATCGACATGTCCGAATTCATGGAGAAGCATTCGGTCGCGCGTTTGATCGGCGCGCCTCCGGGCTATGTCGGCTACGAAGAAGGCGGTTATTTGACCGAAGCGGTGCGGCGCAAGCCTTATTCGGTAATTTTGCTCGACGAGGTCGAAAAGGCGCATCCGGACGTGTTCAACGTGCTGCTGCAAGTGCTCGACGACGGCCGCTTGACCGATGGGCAGGGCAGAACGGTCGATTTCCGCAATACCGTCGTCGTGATGACGTCGAACCTCGGTTCGGACCGAATACAGGAGTTGGCAGGCGAAGAAAACTATGCGGCGATGAAATCGGCGGTTATGGAGGTAGTCGGCTACCATTTCCGTCCGGAGTTCATCAACCGCATCGACGACGTCGTCGTGTTCCATCCGCTCGGCCGCGACCAAATCCGGTCGATTACCGATATTCAGATCCGTTATCTGCGCAAACGTTTGCTCGATCACGATATCGATCTCGAGTTGAGCGAGGCGGCGCTGGATAAACTCGGCGAAGCCGGATTCGACCCGGTTTACGGCGCAAGACCGCTGAAACGCGCGATACAACATCAATTGGAAAACCCGCTGGCGCAAGAGATTCTTGGCGGAAAATTCGGTCCAGGCGACAAAATTGTTGTCGATGTCGAAGGCGGGACATTGGCGTTTTCGAAAGTGGCTTGATTCCTTGAGGCCGGTCGGGCTTAGGAAACAGCAGTAATATATAATTTTTATACCCCTCGTAGATCAAAATTCGGCGCCGGGGTGCCCGTCAAAGGACGCCGTGAATACGTCCCTGTAGGCTCTATGCCAGCTCCATGCTGGCAAAGCCTTTGCCGAGCATCCCGGTGCCTCCTTAGACACTGCCGAAATTTGAAGTGCGAAAGGTATATCCCGAACTAAGGCTAATTACGAGTCATCGCCGTCGTCTACCAGCGTTTTTGTTTTATCGCCGGTGTAAGGCAATGTCACCGCTTGTTTCGGGAGTAATGCCAAGAAATTGTCGCGCGCGACTCGGTGAGCGGTGGCTTCGTTAAGAGCATCGAGAAATGGGTTGTATGCGTGCAAGGCCTTGCCAATATTCCCGAAACGGCCTACTGCATCGGAGCCGAGCATAAAGCGGTCCGGATATTTTTCGATTAATTCGAGCCATTCGCTATCCGGCTTGCCGTTTTCATCCAGTAGATAATGATTCAACAAGCTCCAGGATAGGTCGATATATAAATGGACATGTTTATTCAATAGTCGATCGAGTAACCCGACGATAAAATCCAGTTTCATTCTGCGGTTGATCGCCATGCTGACGCCGGCATGTGCCCAAATGAACTTGGTATCTGGGTAAGCGCTCAGCGCTCGGGTCATTTCTTCGACATAGAGCGGTTCGTGTTCTCTTTGAGAGGTCACGTTGCTATGTATCATCACTGGCATATCCAAACGGGCGGCCAATTCATAAATGCGAGGTAATCCGCCGCTATCGGCACGTACCGGATTACCTAGATTGAGTGCCGTTAAATCGTCGTGGCGAGTCATCACTTCGCCTATTCCTTCCCAGAGTCCCGGATAGAGACGAATCATGCGCTCGATATGATCGACCGCATTCATGTCGTTGGGATTGAATGCGCTGATAAATGGATGAATGCGTTGGCGATGTGCCGGCGGAAGATCTTTGACGGCCTCTGCGACAATAACGTCCGAGGCACTGTACCAATAGGTCGGCGCGTCGTCACCGAAGACATAGCGAGGTTCCTTCGGTTCGTTTTCATCCCATTTTTTGGTGACCGGTAGTCCGGTTAACATGACATGATCGATACAGGCTTGATCCATCGCGGTCAACAAAGCCTGAATGCCTTCGCTTCGTTGAAAAAAATTGACAAAGTGAATGTGGGCGTCGGAATAGCAGTAATGGCGCTCTGATTGAGCATGCCCGGTAGTTGGTGCCAGAAAGAAGTAGAGAAATAACGGAAAGATTATTAATGATGGCATGGGTAAATGTTCCTTGTCGTTATCATCGATTGAGGATGATAATATTTCCGGTTTTTTATACTGCACGATCTTGTGAAATTAATGTTTGAGTCATTTTTCCAGCGTTTGCAAGTATGCAAGTTCTTGATTGTGTGGAAAAGGAAGGGCGAATACGAGATGAGGAAATCAACAGTAAAGATATCATGCAACTGTTTTCGGCTTGCAAAAGCCGGTTGCTTTTAAACATTTAATTGAAAGATAGACAAAGCCAAGCCACGACCCCATCAAGGAAATACAGAATATTCCGAAAATGGTCGCGGCACCTTGAAGTCCACGCTTAGCTTAAAGCCCATGCAATGACTCGCCGATTGGATGTATACCCATTCGTAGATCAAAATTCGGCACCGGGGTGTCCGCCAAAATACGCCGTGAATACGTCTATGGAGGTTCTATGCCAGCTCCATGCTGGCAAAGCCTTTGTCGGACACCCCTGCGCCTCCTCGGGCACTGCCGAAATTTGAAGTGCGAAAGGTATAATTGCTCAGTCCCCTGCATCCATGTGGTCGTCTTTTTCAAGAGGGACTGAACAATTACGATTGGTTTACTTAACCGGTCGGGAATTACCGAATATATGCTCGGATAATTCGGGATTATTCTGCAGCATTGCAATGACTTCGCCGTATTGTTCTATCGACAAGCCCGTTTCCTCCACGGCTTCTATCATTTTTTCCTGGGCTTTCATTTGTATTGCCTCGGCTTCTTGCTGATTGGTGACGGTGCTTAATTCTTGCGAGAATTCTTGTCGGATCGATAATAATGCCGAATGGGCCTGATTGAACTTCTCGAGCGTTTGCGGATCGATTTTTACCGATTCGGTTGCGATAGATGGGTTTGCAACTTCGGGAGAGCTTGTCTCTTGCGCGTGAATGGCGGTTGCCGTCGTTAATAAAACAGTGCAGATAGTCGCGATAGAATGGATTTTAAAAGTCATAGGTTCTCCTATTTAGCTGAAAATAACGTAACGGTTTGTAAGGCCAAGCCGATCGCCTCTAAATCCATCAAGTCACGGCGATAGGCCGTTTGGACTCAGGGGTATGACCTTAGAAATAGCCGGTTACGATTACAAAGCAACCCCTCTTCGGAATCGCTTGGATGGTTTTCAGTCATTGTCATTTTAGAGGTGAGACGTTCCAATTTTTTGGAGTTCCGCCAAAATGAGAATGGCTGCCGAGCGAAAGCATGTTGAGTTCAAGCGGATTGAACCCTAGTCGAAAGTTATCAAAACCTAACGAGGCTTAAGCCCAATTAACACTGAGTCAATGTTGTATTTGAGACAGTGGTTTCCTGTGACTATTATCAACTCGTTAAGTTTCATCGAATTTAAATCAAGCAAGTTGAAAAGTCGCTGCGGCGATTATTGGAGGGTGGTATAGACCTGAAGTAAAATACTTTTGCGACTCATAAAGCGGTTAACGCATAGTCGATTGAAAGCATCAGAAATCCAACAATATCGGCATAATCACATATTTGTCATAAAAACGTAACATAGCTCCTGCTAAAATCGGAATTTTATTGACCTGTAGAAGCATATGAGTAGATTGAGCGTTTTAGTCGTCGAAGATGAAGATGCTATCCGAGAAATGCTGGCGATGGTATTGGAGCAGTCCGGTTTCGAAGCGAGTCAATGCGCCGATGCCGAAGTGGCTAATTTGATTCTTCAGGAACGCACTCCGGATTTGATCGTGTTGGATTGGATGTTGCCCGGCATTAGCGGTATCGAATGGGCGAGACGTCTTAAGAAAGACCAATTTTACCGGGAAATTCCGATCATTTTATTGACCGCTCGAGGCGAGGAAGAAGACAAAGTGCGCGGACTCGAAATCGGTGCTGACGACTACATGACGAAACCGTTTTCTCCGAAGGAATTGGTTGCAAGAATACGTGCCGTGCTGCGTAGAACCGGTAAAATCCAAGACCTAGCGCAGATTACGCTGGGCGACATGATTCTCGACAGCGAGCAGCACCGGTTGACGATAGGCGATAAGCAACTGGATGTTAGCCCGACCGAATTCAGATTGATGCAGTTTTTCATGACGCATCCGGACAAGGTCTATAGCCGCACGCAATTGCTCGATCAAGTTTGGGGGCGCAGTGTTTATATCGAGGAGAGGACCGTCGACGTGCATATCAGACGATTAAGAAAAATATTAGCCGAATACGGACGGGAAGAACTAGTGCAAACTGTGCGCGGATTCGGCTACCGATTCTCTCTCATTAGCTAAAACCCAATGAATCCATGGATTAGGGAAATTGCAACATTATCGCTACTGTTGCTTGCCGCAATCATTGTCGGTGTTTTGGGGAAAATTCTTGTACCGATTCTATTTGTGCTATTGGTGAGCATTTTGATTCGGCAGTTCTATCAGATTTATCGATTCGAAAAATGGATAGACAACGGCGGTAGCGGGAAATATCCGAAGTCGACCGGTATTTGGGAGGCTATTTACTTCCACGTTTATCGCATGAAAAAGCGCGAAAAAAAGCGCAAGAAAAAACTCGGAAAAATGGTCGATCAATTTCGTAAATCGACCGAGGCCTTGCCGGATGCTGCTGTTGTACTGAGTCCTAACGATGAAATCGAATGGTCCAACAAAGCGGCGATGAAAGTGCTGGGTCTCGACAAATCCGATAAAGGTCAGCGGATACCTAACTTGATTCGTTTTCCCGAATTCACCCGCTATTTGGATAATCGCAAATACGACGATGTGATCGTACTTCCTTCTCCTGTCGACCCGAATGTGATGCTTTCAGTACGAGTCGTACCTTATGGTGCCGGGTTACGATTGCTGTTGGCGCAAGACGTTACCCAGCTGAAAAAAATGGAAATCATGCGCAAGGATTTTGTCGCGAATGTGTCTCATGAGCTGAGAACGCCGCTGACGGTACTGAAAGGGTATTTAGAGACGATCAAAGACATGGATGACGGCGAATCGGGATTGTTAAGCAATTCGATCACGCAAATGCAGAGTCAGACCGAGCGCATGGAGCATCTAGTCGACGATTTATTATTGTTGACGCGACTAGAAACTCAGAAAAAGAAGGCGAAATGCGTCGATATTCCAGGTTTGCTAAGTAAAATATGTAGCGAAGGCGCTAGTCTGAAAAATTCATTCGGGCGTATCGATCTCAAACTGGAAAGCCAAGCCAAAATAATCGGTGTGGAAGAGGATTTACGTAGCGCCTTTACCAATTTGTTAGTCAATGCTTTAAAGTATTCGTCCGAAGACTCCATTGTCAATGTGCGTTGGTATGAGCATCAGGGCTGCCCGAGGCTCGATGTGCAAGATCATGGCGAAGGTATAGCGGCTTTAGAAATCCCAAGAGTTACCGAGCGCTTTTACCGGGTCGATACCAATCTCAGTAAAAAACAAAGCGGGACCGGTTTGGGTCTAGCAATCGTCAAGCATGCGCTGCAAAATCATGAGGCTAAATTAGAAATAAAAAGCGAAGTCGGGAAGGGAAGTTGTTTTAGTTGCATTTTTCCCGGCCGTTTGGTCTGCACAGATGAGAAGGATGTTGTTGCGTGAGTTCCAGAATTACGGTTGTTTGGTAGTCGTTTAGCCCCCTGTTCCCATTACACCAAAACCGGCATAGGTAAACGAGAATAGGATTGGTTTTTACGGCGGTCCTCGCTCGATAGACACATCCCATACCTTTTATTCTTAGACGGTTTTTCAATCAAAAGGGAGTAAGCGCGCGGTATCGATTACGTTCGCCAGTAACGCGACTACGCGGCTTTCTTGTGTCGTCCGCGAACCGAAATTGATTTTGCGCAGCAATACCCAGTGCCGCAAGCTGTGTTCTCCCAAATTGTTGGTCAATGGATACGCAGGCGTTTCGATCAAGCGCAAGCTCCTGAGTTTTCCAGCAATTCCCAATTTGGAGATCAAAAAGGGTGTGGGGTATGCTTGGCGAGGATGTCGGCAGCAGGGGCAGATTTTTGCTCCTCGGCAATTGCTGAGTTACATGGATGTAATGAATGCAGAAAATGCAGGAGCATTTTTCTGCCCTGCATTGCCCTACTACACGCCATCCTTGGCGTAATGCAAAATCTGCATTCACACCATCCTTGGCGCTTAGCTGTCGCCAAGCCTCCATGGACATAGGTATCTACACAAGTATACAGCTTTATAAAACAATTAGTTAAGTTAATTTCTCTGTTATCTAGGATAAAAAAGTAGACTAAAAACTTCAATTTTTAGTCCCTATTTTCATAAAAAACCAGAAGAAACTTTATAACAGCATGATTTTAAAAAATAAAGATGTGTAGATACTTATGCTCCATGGATGGGTTTACGGCGTTCCTCGACAGACATACCCCACACCCTAAAATCGGCGAAACTGCTCAAACTGGGAATTGCTGTGAGTATTCAATTCGACACCTGCGGCTGCGCGGACGTTGTATACTCATCGCAGATCAAAATTCGGCGCCGGGGTGCCCGTCAAAGGACGCCGTGAATACGTCCATGTAGGCTCTATGCCAGCTCCATGCTGGCAAAGCCTTTGTCGAACACCCCGGTGCCTCCTTAGTCGCCTGCCGAATTTTCAAGTACGAAAGGTATAGCGTTTTTATCTGGATGCGATTGGTATTTCTCGAGTAAATAGTCCCTCAACCAAGTTTCGCTGTCAACATCGGACCGGAGGGTATCGTCGATTTTTAGCAGGCGTTGTTTCAACAAATGACGCGGCGTCAACAGCAGTTCAATATCGGACATTGCAACGAACTTGTCCGGATGGGTATTGTTGCCGTTCATGATGTTGAAAAGCTGATGTTTCTTTAATGACAGGCTGTCGATTAAATCTTCGCGGATATCAAGCATCAATGGCAGCAAATCGCTGCCGGTAAAGTCGTCTTCATGCAAGCATCGGAGCCGTTTTAGCATGTAGTTGATCGCGAAGCGGTAAATATCCGACTCCCGGACGTAAAACCTCGATGCTGTGACTTGAACAGCGTTACGAAGACTGTTTTCTATTCGTAGGGAAATGATGTGTTTCAGTTCGCTCAATTTTACGATCCTTAATTGTAACTATTCAGCATGAGTATTCTGCTTAAATTATTAGCAAAATTGCTTAACCCATCGACCAGGATTAATAACTCGGAAAATTTTGGTGCTGGGTGAATGCGTCCTAATATGCTCTGACTGCAACTGTATAATACCGTTCTGTCGCAGTCGGTTTTATTCTCATCGCAGATCAAAATTCGGCGCCGGGGTGCCCGTCAAAGGACGCCGTAAATACATCCATGTAGGCAAAGCCTTTGCCGAACACCCCGGCACCTCCATAGGCTAATGCCGAAATTTGAAGTGCGAAAGGTATACTTTCCAAGTTACTCGTCCAATGGGCGATTCAAGGGGTTTATGTAACCGTATGATAAATTACGTATATTTCGTAGGTTGACTGCAGGATTTAGGAAAAATCAATACCTGACAACATTCTTGGTCGAACCATTATATCTTTCGCACTTCAAATTTCGGGAGTGCCCTAGGACACCCCGGTGCTGAATTTTGATCTACGATGGGTATACCGAAGGCTTACATGGAAATTAGATAGCTTCTTCTATCTAAATTTAATATTAAATTATTACAATTTTGTGACAAAGACTAAATGTGACAAGTTGGAAGGATATGCAATTTTATGCCTAGACAGAGAAGTTAGTGTTTAAAGCCATATTTAATGTTAGAGGAATAGTGTTTCCAAATCTTCAACCTAAATCCTGCAAAGCCAAAAAAGAAGGCGAAACAGGCATTAAATCAGTACAGAAGGATCGTTATATCTATCGCACTTAAAAGTTCGGCATTAGCGTATGGAGGCGTCGGGGTGTTAGGCAAAGAGCCTACATGGATGTATTTACGGCGTCCTTTGACGGGCACCCCGGTGCCGAATTTTGATCTACGATGGCTATAGAGCGACCGGGCTGATCGAGCTCTTGAATCGCATCGAAGATTACGTTAGGAAATTTGCAGCCAAGCGTTGGAACGCGTCTTATGGAGTCAAGCAGCCCCTGCCGCGGCAGCCCAATCAATTGCTATCCTTCAAAAACGTGCGCCGGGCGATAAAAATCGCCGACAACGGCATCGCCAATCCCAGGAACATCACGATGAAAAATAAGCTGCCTAATTGGCTGTAATCGGCGGCGGTGACGGTCAAGCCGGTTGTAGGATCTTTGATTTCGCGGCTGATCACGAAAAATTGATTGAGCGCCTTAGTCAGTAATTGAGACAGCGATAGCGCCAAGTTGACGAATGCGGCCATGACCGCGAAATAGGTCGCCTTGAGTCTAGGCGGTGCGGAGTTGGCGATCCAGGCCAGCATCGGAATCATCGCGATCTGTCCGAGGGGAGATTCCAGCGCGGTATCGATTAAGGCAATGAAGCGCGCATCGACCACGCCGCCGGTATGGGCCTGGGTCCATTCATGAAAGCCGTAAAACAGCGCGATATTAGGTAAATACAGCGCACTCAACACTATCGTCAAGACCGCAATCACATGGGTAATCGGGCGTTCGGCCATGAAGCGCCGGAATAGAAACATGCCGAACAGTGTCAGTCCGCTAGTGACTAACGATAGTTGTGCAAGAAACTGTTGATCGAAGGTGAGCACATCGATCATCCACCACGTTTCGCCTGCGCCGGTCGTCGGCACGGCCCGAAAGGCGAATATCACGAAAGCGATGCCGTACAGCTGATTGCGTTGAGTGGGCTCCAGGTCCAGCGTCAGGCGCCAAATCAAAAACATGACGATAGCCAGCGAACCGATGAAGACGATCGCATCGCTATTCGGAATATCGCTCAAACCCATTAAGACCGCGAACAACACGAAACCGAGTCCGCCGCCGAGAATCCAGCAGTTGATTTCGGGCAATTCATCTTCGGGCCGGGCCAGCAAGCGGTCAATTTCTTCGCGTTCATAACCTTGCGCCGCCAAGCGCCATTCCTGTTGAGATCGCAGATAGGCGGACAGCAATACCCCAGCTATCGAAATCAAGGGTATGACCAAGGCCCAACGATAAACCGCCAAATACACCGCCGCTTTTTCGGCGTCGTCCATCAAGTGTACGTCATCGAACAGAATGACATTGGCGGCCGCGACCAGCATCGACCCGCCGATAATGGCGACTCGGCCCAAGGTCTGCATCGTCGTGTGCGCTAATTTGATTTGCGCTTCGGGTAGCGGGCTGCCTTGTTCGTCGAAACGCGGCACCGCTTCGACCGTCATCGCATCGGCCACGGTATCCTGTACGACATAACCGATCGGCGCCAGTAATACCGATAAGACAAACCAGGTTTCGGCGGGCAGGATATGCGTCATGAATTCCCGGTCAGCCAAGAGATTGATCATGATCAGCAAGCTAGCCGCGATCAGCGCCGCGCCGAGATAGATCAACTTGGCTTTATGCCGCCACAGCAAATCGACTAAATGGCCGACCGGCATTTTCAATGCCCACGGCAGCATCACCCAGAAGCCCAGCATCGCCAAAAACTCGGCCGATAAGCCGAGATATTCCTTGACGAAAAAAGTTCCGACGATGCCTGTCAAGCCGGATACGCCGGCTGCTAGATAGACCATTAACGGCGGAACATAGCTAAGGCGCATTTGTCGAGCCAGATCGTAAACATTGCGGTCCAGCCAGTTTTGCCATTGGCGTTTCGGTTTTGTATTCATAAGTTCATTGTCGATGAGAGAGACGTTATGCAAGGCTTAATCCTAACTCGGACTTGCCCGGAGCCAAAGCGGAAATAGTTTTCGCCATAAAAGTAAAAACGATAGAGACTTAGATCCTTGTGGGAGCGACGCCTTTGTCGCGATATCGAAGCCGAGGTCGTTTACATGATCTATATCTTTTTCGAAGCCTGCAACGTTTAGCCGCCTTTTGTTCGGAACTTGGCGTTGCGGCTTCGATTCCGTTGTTCGTTTTTTAGCATTGTCGTCTTCGACGATCGCGATCTGGGGATCGCTCCCACACTGGGCTTGTAATCTTTTGTTGAATCTTTTGTGGGAGCGACGCCTTCGTCGCGATGTCGAGGCCGGTGTCGTTTAAGTTATCTATATCTTTTTCGAAGCCTGCAACATTCAGCCGCCTTTTTTTCGGAGCTTGGTGTTGCGGCTTCGATTCCGTTGTTCGTTTTTTAGCATTGTCGTTTTCGACGATCGCGATCTGGGGATCGCTCCCACAGCACTAATTATTTGGCAGGACGGGGTTTACAACCCCGTCCGAAACGTTTCGACTTTGGCCGAAGTAAGCCGAGATGCTTGGAGCAAACCGAAACATTGGGGACTGGTTAAATAACCCGTCCCGCAGGCTACGCGGAGAATTGGAGGCTCATCCAGACAAAATAGCCATTGAAATTGATCATTTCCTATTGCTACTTATACCCTTTGCCGGTCAAATTTCGACGCCAGGGGGTCCGTCAAAGGACGCCGCGAATACGTCCATGTAGGCTCTGTGACAGCATCCCTGCTGTCAAAGCCTTTGCCGAACACCTCGGTGCCTCCATACGTCAATGCCGAAATTTGAAGTGCGATGGGTATACTTGAATAAAACCAACCGACATCCTTGACATCAGTGACTTACGATGCGGTATTATCGACTCGATTCCAAAGCCTATTTAATATTAGTATTTTCTTATATACTAGCCGGCATGATTCACATTACCTCAACGGAAAGCCATTATGCTTGAATTGACCAAAACAGCCGTTCTGGCTTGCTTACTGATACTGCCGCAAACGCATGTTTACGCGCAATCTTCGGAACTCGAACGCCGGCCGACTTACACCTTGGAAGACGTCATATCGCTTGCATTGCAAAACAATCCGGATTTACAAATCGCTCATGAGCGTATCGGCCAAGCTCAAGCGCAATTGGGCGAAGCATTCGCCGCGTTTTACCCGCAAGCCCAAATACGTATGTCTTACGAACATACCGACAATCCCTCGCGGGCGTTCGGCATGATCATATCTCAGCGGCGACTGAATCTCGACGGCTCGACCAATTTCAATCAACCGGGCGGAACCGATAATTACCGGCCCGAAGTCGTTGCAACCTATTCATTGTTTCGCGGCGGCCAAGACTACCAAGCGGCCAAGGCCGCCGAACTCGGCGTCGAAGCGGCACAATTGCAAGAGTCGGCCGTCCGCAATCAATTAATCGAAGCCGTGACCTCGACCTATTACGGCCTGCTTGCAAGCTCCGAGGCACATAAAGTCGCATTGAATTCAATCAAGGCGGTCGACAGCGAACTGCGGCAAAGCAGAAACCAATACGATGCCGGCGCGCTATTGAAATCCGATGTCTTATCGTTGGAAGTGCAATTGGCCGAAACCCAAGACGCCGAGATTCAAGCCGCGAATGCGATCGAACTGACTCGGACCGGACTCAAAACGCTGCTGGGCCTTAATGCCAACGAATCATTCGAATTCGAGCAAGTCTCGGCGGGGCTACAAATTCTGGAAAATCATGAATCGTTCGACGATTTACTCAACCGCGCCATCAAGGAGCGTCCGGAAATCGCCGCGGCTTACAAACGAGTCGAAATCGCCGAACGCAAATTGAGCGCGGCCAAAGGCGCGCATCTGCCGCGCGCGAATGCGTATGTCAGCTATGGCTCGGACAGCAAGAATATCGATTTTTCCACTAACCGCGACAATGTCACGGCCGGCGTCATGGTCGAAATGGATTTGTTTAACGGTTTCGGTACCAGCGAAGCCGTTAAAAAAGCCGAGCACCAATTGAACGAAGCGCAAAAAGCGCATACCCAGACCAAGCTCGCTATCGAAAACGAAGTCAAAACCGCGCATTTGAAATTCAGGGAAGCGCTGGCGCGTCTCAATGTGACGCGAGTGGCCATCGCGTCGGCCGAGGAAGCCTTGCGCTTGGTCAACCAACAACGCCAAGCCGGCGCCGCCACGGTCACGCGCTATATCGAAGCCGAAGTTGCGCGCGACAAAGCGCATTCACGCGATATCGCGGCACGTTTCGACGCGCTACGCGCCGAAGCCGAGCTCAAAAAAGCGCTGGGGAGTTGGAGGTGAATAGTGAATAGTGAATAGTGAATAGGGGCTGTTGCCGTTTTGTAATGTACCCTTGAATTTCAATAATTCCGCCTCATAACTCGTTTATTTTTAGCCAAAAATAAGCAAACTATGCCGCGACAAATGTTAACGGATGAACGGTGGGAAAAATTGAAGATGACTATGTTGAAAATGGGAATATATGACAAACCCTTTCTTCGGCAAACAACCGAAGGGATTTTCTATCGTTTGCGCGTAGGTTGTCCCTGGCGAGATCTACCCAGTGCCTTTGGTAACTGGAATGCTGCTTATAAACGCTTCAATGAATGGTCTCGTAAAGAAAAACTGATGGGTATTTTTAACGAACTGATCGTTGAGCCTGACTTGGAATGGCAATTTATTGATGGCAGTATTGTGAAAGCTCATCAGCATAGTAGCGGTGCGGCACATGGGCAAGAATCAGCGATTGGTAAGTCGGTGGCGGGCAATACAACCAAAATCCATATGGCTGTTGATGCCTGTGGTCTTCCCATCCACTTTACACTGACAGGTGGCGAAGTTCATGATTGTAAAGAAGCGCCAATCTTAGTCGCTGAACTGCCTAAGGCAGACTATATCGTTGCTGACAAAGGCTATGACAGTGAACCACTCCGTGTTCAGATTAAAGAAAAAGGAGCTGTTCCTGTCATTCCAAGAAAAAAGAATTCAACCGTAGGGAATGATGATATGGATTGGTGTCTCTACAAATATCGTCACCTCGTTGAAAATGTGTTTGCAAGACTGAAACATTTCAGAGCTATTGCTACACGATATGACAAGCTAAAACGAAATTTTGAAGCTTCTGTGGCCTTAGCTTGCGCTTTTTTATGGTTACCTATGTGAAACGGCAACAGCCCCTAGTGAATAGTGAATAGTGAATAGTGAATAGTGAATAGTGAATAGTGAAATGATGTGACTTTTCTAACATTTGTCAAGCACCGATTTCACCTTTCACCTTTCACCTTTCACCTCATTCAAACGCCAACCCCGCTTGCCGCCAAGCTTTAGCTCCGCCTTCAAGATTGTACAAATTACGATAGCCTAGCTCATAGAGAGACCGCGCGGCCGCATTGCCCATAGGTCCGCCTTCGCAATACAAGTAAAGAGCGGTGTTTTTATCGGCAGGCAATTTATCTTGGTATCGCTCAACCTCGTTGTAAGGAATGAAAAGATTAGTTCCTTTGATATGCTGCTGTTCGGGAATGTGAACATCGATTAAAACAATAGACTCATTTTGCATGATTCGATTGAGTTCATCAGCACTGATCATGGTCAAATAATCAGGTTTTTGAAAGGCGCAACCGGCGACGATAGCGATAATCATGATCGAAAATAACAATGTTTTCTTAGTCAAGATTCGGAGTTTCATAAACAATGACCTATTTAAAAGAGTAAAACGGCATTTAACCATAAAAACTCGGCTGGGCGCGAAGCGGTTTCAAATGACGGGTATTACTACGCTTCCGGCGCTCCGCATTGTCTTTTCACCTTATCGTTACAACGCTCTGCGTTGGAATGCAGCATGCAACGCTCCAGCGTTGCGAAACCGGATATCCCGCTTGAGTTGAAACAAATAACAAGGATGATTAGGGCTGTGGGAGCGATCCCCAGATCGCGATCGTCGAAGACGACAATGCTAAATAACGAACAACGGAATCGAAGCCGCAACGACAAGCTCCGAAAAAAAGGCGGCTAAACGTTGCAGTCTTCGAAAAAAGACAAAGACAGCTTAAACGACACCGGCCTCGACATCGCGACGAAGGCGCCGCTCCCACAAAAGATTTCAATAAAAGATTACAACCCCAGTGTGGGAGTGATCCCCAGATCGCGATCGTCGAAGCCGACAATGCTAAAAAACGAATAACGGAATCGAAGCCGCAACGCCAAGCTCCGAAAAAAAGGCGGCTAAACGTTGCAGTCTTCGAAAAAAGACAAAGACAGCTTAAACGACACCGGCTTCGACATCGCGACGAAGGCGTCGCTCCCACAAAAGGTTTCAACAAAAGATTACAACCCCAGTGTGGGAGCGATCCTCAGATCGCGATCGTCGAAGACGACAATGCTAAAAAACGAACAACGGAATCGAGGCCGCAACGCCAAGCTCCGAAAAAAAGGCGGCTAAACGTTGCAGGCTTCGAAAAAGATATAGATCACGTAAACGACCTCGGCTTCGACATCGCGACGAAGGCGTCGCTCCCACAAAAGATTCAACAAAAGGTTGCTATGCGGGTATATACCTTTCGCACTTCAAATTTCGGCAGTGCCCGAGAAGGCGCCGGGGTGTCCGACAAAGGCTTTGCCAGCATGGAGCTGGCATAAAGCCTACATGGACGTATTCACGGCGTCCTTTGGCGGACACCCCGGTGCCGAATTTTGATCTACGATGGGTATAAATAAAAGCCATGCGGATTTTGAGTTTTTAGACCCTGCCCGCGAGTGATACAATGCAGCTTTCCAACCACGCCATTACCTAGGATGTCAGTGGATTCCGAACTCTCCCCCTTTCTTGACGATGCGCCGCCCGAGAGGCTACGCGAAATTCCCTATAACTATACCTCTTTTTCCGACCGAGAAATCGTCATTCGATTGCTCGGCGAAGAGAATTGGCAGGTCATCGAGTCGCTACGCGGCGAACGCATGACCGGCCGTTCCGCGCGGATGCTGTTTGAAGTGCTCGGCGATATTTGGGCGGTTCAGCGAAATCCCTATCTCGAGGACGATTTGCTGAACAACCGCAAACGTCGCAAGGCTCTGCTCGACGCCTTGCGCCACCGTCTGCGGCAAATGGAAAAGCGCCATGCCGAATACGAAAACGAATATCCGGATCGGGCCCGGCGCGTGGCCTTGCTGATCGAAGCGACGCATCAGGCCGTGAACGAATTCGAGGCGCATTTCGACCGTACCCGAGAAATGCGCCGCAAGGCGCTTGCCTTGTTTTCGAAGCATACGCACAAAGACAACATCGGTTTCGACGGCTTTGCCCGTGTGTCTCATGTGACAGATGCGACCGACTGGCGGGTCGAATATCCGTTCGTCGTGTTGTATCCGACCAGCGAAAAAGAAGTCGGCCAATTGGTGCGCGATTGCATCAAACTCGGCCTGACCATCATTCCGCGCGGCGGCGGCACCGGCTACACCGGCGGCGCGGTGCCGCTGACCCCTTACTCGGCCGTGATCAACACCGAAAAATTGTTGGACATGGGGCCGATCGAACCGCAATCCCGATTGCCGGGCGTCGAACAATCCTATGCGACGATACATACCGGCGCGGGCGTCGTCACGCGGCGCGTAATGGACATGGCCGAAAACGCCGGCTTGGTGTTCGCCTGCGACCCGACTTCGGCCGATGCTTCGTGTATCGGCGGCAATGTCGCGATGAACGCCGGCGGCAAAAAGGCCGTGCTGTGGGGGACTGCGTTGGATAACTTGGTATCCTGGCGCATGGTGACGCCGGACGGCAATTGGCTCGAAGTCGAGCGTATCCATCACAATTTCGGCAAGATTCACGACCAGGAACTCGTCACCTTTGCCTTGAAGCGTTTCGATGCCAAAGCCAAGGAATTGTTGTCCGAAGAGCGGCTCGAGATTCCCGGCGCGAAATTTCGCCGGGACGGCTTGGGCAAGGATGTGACCGATAAGTTTCTCGGCGGCCTGCCGGGCATACAAAAAGAAGGCTGCGACGGCATCATCACGTCGGCGCGCTGGATATTGCATAAAATGCCGGCCTATACGCGCACGTTTTGCCTGGAGTTTTTCGGCCAGGTCCGCGACTCGGTGCCGGCCATCGTCGAGATTCGTGATTTCCTGGCGGCCTTGCCGAAAAGCGGCAGCGACCGGGTGATGCTAGCCGGGCTCGAACATTTGGACGAACGTTATGTCAAGGCCGTCGGCTATGCCGGCAAGGCCAAGCATCGCGGTCGGCCGAAAATGGTGTTGATCGGCGACATCGTCGGCGACGACGATCATCAAGTCGCCTTGGCGGCTTCGGAAGTCGTCAGATTGTGCAATGCGCGCGGTGCCGAAGGCTTCGTTGCGGTCAGTCCCGAATCGCGCCGGACCTTCTGGCTCGACCGGGCGCGCACCGCGGCGATCGCAAAACATACCAACGCGTTTAAGATCAATGAAGACGTCGTGATACCGCTGCCGCGCATGGGCGATTATTGCGACGGCATCGAACGCATCAACATCGAATTGTCGTTGCGCAACAAACTGCGTTTGTGCGATGCCTTGATCGATTTGTTCGAAGGCGATCTACCCTTGCGTTCCTATGAGGACGGCGTCGATAAAACCGATTTGATCGGCGAACGGCGCGGTCATGCCTTGATGGTGGTCGCCGAAGTTCGCGAACGTTGGCAATGGCTCTATGATAATTTGGACTTGCCGTTGCCGCAGGCCGAGGCCCTTTTTTCCCAATACGGCATCGTTGCCGGCGAATTGACCAACCTGACCGAGCAGCCGACCTTGTTTCACCGACTGCAGGATTATTCGCTGCGGGTATCCTGGAAACAGGAATTGCTGCCGCGCCTGAAAGAGATATTCGTCGGCGACAATTTCCGGCCGGTCGTCGAGCGCATCGAGGCGGCGCATAAAGAGGTGCTGCGAGGACGGGTATTCGTGGCGTTGCACATGCATGCCGGCGACGGCAACGTGCATACCAATCTGCCGGTCAACTCCGATAATTATGAGATGCTGCAAGAAGCCAACGCGGCAGTGGCGCGCATCATGGCCTTGGCGCGTTCTTTGGGCGGTGTGATTTCCGGCGAGCACGGCATCGGTATCACCAAATACGAATTCCTGACCGACGAGGAGCTGGCCGGTTTCCACGATTACAAACAGCGTATCGATCCGGAAGGCCGCTTCAATCGCGGTAAATTGATGCCCGGTTCCGATCTGAGTTCGGCTTATACGACCTCGTTCAATCTGATGGGCTTCGAGTCGCTGATCATGCAACAAAGCGACATCGGCGCGATCTCCGATTCGGTCAAGGATTGTTTGCGTTGCGGTAAATGCAAGCCGGTATGTTCGACGCATGTGCCGCGCGCGAATTTGTTGTATTCGCCGCGTAATAAAATTTTGGCGACGTCGCTGTTGATCGAGGCTTTTCTGTACGAAGAACAGACCCGGCGAGGCATTTCGATCACGCACTGGAAGGAATTCGAAGACGTCTCCGATCATTGCACGGTGTGCCATAAATGTTTCAATCCATGCCCGGTCGATATCGATTTCGGCGATGTGTCGATGAACATGCGCAATCTATTGCGCAAAATGGGTAAGCAAAGCTTCAACCCGGTCAAGACCGCGGCGATCGCGTTTCTGTCGACCGGCCGGCCGAGTAGCGTCAAGCTGATGCGCAAACTATTGATCGAATGGTCTTATAAAGCGCAGCGCTTGGGTAACTTCTTCCTCAGGCCATGGGGTAGGGCGCAGCTCAAGCGGCCGCCGTCGTCGACCGGCAAGCCGGCGATGAAAGAGTATGTGATTCATTTCACGAACCGGAAAATGCCCGGCAAGTTGCCGTCGAAAACGTCCAGAGCCCTGCTCGGCATCGAAAGCGATCAAATCGTGCCGATCATCCGCGACCCGGGCAAAACCCGTACCGATTCCGAGGCGGTGTTTTATTTTCCGGGCTGCGGTTCCGAGCGCTTGTTTTCGCAAGTCGGTCTTGCGACGCAGGCGATGCTCTATGAAATCGGCGTGCAGACCGTGCTGCCGCCGGGTTATTTGTGCTGCGGTTTTCCGCAGCGCGCGGCCGGTCAATTCGACAAGGCGCAGCAAATCACGACCGACAACCGCGTGTTGTTTCACCGGGTTGCGACCACGCTCAATTATCTCGATATCAAGACCGTCGTGGTCAGTTGCGGCACCTGTCTGGATCAATTGGTCGATTACGAATTCGACAAGATATTTCCCGGTTGCCGCATGATCGACATTCACGAATATCTGCTCGAGAAAGGCGTGAAACTGGAGGGCGTCAACGGCCGTCGTTATTTATACCACGACCCTTGCCACAGTCCGATGCAACAACAGGATGCGATGAAGACCGTCAACGGTCTGCTCGGCGCGCCGGTCAATAAATCCGAGCGTTGTTGCGGCGAATCCGGAACCTTAGCGGTCGCGCGCCCCGATATTTCGACACAAGTGCGTTACCGTAAATCGGTCGAACTGCACCGCGACACCGCGAAACTCCGCGCCGACGATTATGACGGGCCGGTCAAGATGTTGACCTCGTGCCCATCCTGTCTGCAAGGCTTGCAGCGTTACAAGGGCGACGTCGATCAGCTCGAAGTCGATTACATCGTCGTCGAAATCGCCCGGCATGTTCTCGGCGAAGATTGGATGAAAAGCTATATCAAGCAAGCGGCCAAGGGCGGGATCGAGCGGGTGTTGGTTTGATTTTGGTTAGCGGTCAGTAGGATGCGGCCGTAGGATGGGTAGCAGCGAAGCGGAAACCTATCGCTTTCTTCCGCAGGACGGGTTATTCAACCCGTCCCCAATATTGCGGCTTACCCTAAGCATTAAAGGGTGATTAGTGCTGTGGGAGCGATCCCCAGATCGCGATCGTCGAAGACGGCAAGGCCGAAAAAAGCACAACGGAATCGAAGTCGCAATGCCAAAGCTCCGAAAAAAAGGCGGCTAAACGTTGCAGGCTTCGAATAAAGACAAAGACAACTTAAACGACGCCGGCCTCGACATCGCGACGAAGGTGTCGCTCCCACAAAAGTTTTTTTGCTTCGGCATGACGGGGCTGGAAACCCGTCCTGCCAAAAAAAGTAACCTCTCAAGCCTCAATCTATTATGGGCAAGAGGGCGGTTGTGGGTCGGTAATCGGCAACGATCGGCGCGGTATGATTAACGGTTCTCGTTTGGTCCGATGCGTTAGGGTGATGCTCCGGAAAGCCGCAGGGGCTCGAGTCGCACGCACGGGGCAATAAAGGCGTTGCAAATAGCGGCAACGAAGGCCCATAGTAGCTCATGACAGTACCGAATCTCCGATCAATCCCCCAAGCATAGGAGTAAGGGAATTTGCCTGCCACGTTGGAGAACTCTCTGTCATGAACCAAGCCGAAACTGTGGCCGACTTCATGTGTGAAGGTTTCGGTACCGCAATAACTTCTCGTATTCGCGTCTTTGGACTGGCCGTCGCTAACTGTCGCGAAGGCAAAGTTCGGAATGCCGCCGCCGCCATTTGCAAAACCGATATAGGCTTCGCCGCAACTGCCGGACGTTTGACCATATAAGGGCCTAAACAGCAAGACCACATCGGCGCCGTATTGATTGCGTAACGCGGCAGTTCCGCTAAATGCGCCTCGATCAAAGGCTAAATCCGTTAAGGCCCTGGAATTGCTGTTGCTTTCAATATAAGAGGTCGCCCGGGTATGCACTAATCTCAATTCCATCTTGATGCCCGAGTCCAGGAGGGCCTGGTTAGAAAGGTCGACCAGAAATTGAATGCGTTGCCTTGCGTATTCGGCGGTTTGTTTGCCGGTCGTGTACAAGACCATTAAATCGACAACGGTATTAGCGGTCTCATTCGGCGGATCTATGGGCTTGTCTAATGGCGTGTCGTTGGGGGAGTCTAATGCCGCCAAATATTCGGCATAGGCGGCTTCGGCGATTTTTGCATCGGCTTCCGCGTTATCGGCAAGAGATTGCTTTCTTAAGTAAATTCTATGCAGCCGATTCGCGATTCTGGCTGCCTTTCTATGCTCGACAAGCGTTTTTCTCAATTCGCGCCTAGCGGCTCTAAGTTCTACTCTGGCCGCCCTAAGCGTCAACCTTGCCGGTCTTATCTCTTCTCTCGATGCGGTATCCGCACGAGACTGATTCAACGCCAATCTGGCTGTTAGACGGTTTTCCTTCGCTTGATCAAAGCTGTCACGCAAGATTTCGACTTGTCGAGCCGTTTGTTCAACATAATCTCTCTGTTGCTCATACTCCGCCAGAGCGCTTTCTGCCTCGGACGCCAATTGGTCGGCTCTTGCCCGGGCCAGTTCGGCCGACTCTTTTAATCCCTCGACGCGCAGTAACGGCTGATTGTTCATGACGGTCAACAAAGACTCGGGCGGCGGTAATGCTTCATTGTGTTCATGACGTCTTACTTTTTGCAAACCGGATCGTTCGAGATCGACAAGCACAGTGAGGCCTTCGGCGCTGTCGATGAGATATTCGCCGTCCGGCGTATAAACATTACCGATAACCCCCGACTCGCCTTGCGAAACAAAAAACCGGTAGCCTTTGCCCTCCTCGGCCAGATAGCCCATCCAGGTGCGGGTACCGTTTTGGTGCTCGATCTTATTGTCGTGTTCAATGCTATATTGCCCGATAGGCAAATCGAGCATCAATTGCTCTCCGATTGCAATGCCGTTCAATGTCTTCATCGGCAAATCAATCGGCATGACCGAGCCGGGATTATAGTGACGGTATTTGTTAGGTACTTTGTCGGAATAAAACGGCGCAATCACAATCGGTTCGACTTCGGCGATTTCTTTGTCGGGGTCGATAAAATCGCTTCCGTTTCGGCCGGAAATGATGACTTTTTTCACGGAATCGTGATCGAGTTCAATAGAGTAGTTATAACCCTGAAGGAATTGCTCGATTGCGATTTTCCAATTATCGGCAGCCAATTTTTGTGTGATGGTATCGTTTTTGACCGAAAAATCGATTTTAAAAACAATGCCGGATCGGTTCGCTATTTGCGCGGCTGCCTCGTGCAAAGACTTGTCTTTAATAACATGATAAATTTCATGCGGCGTTTCTTTTATCATAAGATCGGCCATGTCGCCATTTCCGTTAAATGACAAAAAAAACAAACAACAAAATACGAAACTGTCTTTTAAAAGCATTTTCATGTCATTCAATTTCGGCACCATATTAATCTTAAGCTATACTTCTTGCGGTCTTTTATTACAAGCTATTTTATTCGGCAACCAGGCAGGAAAATAGCACCAACTCCCAATTTGAGAATAAAAATCAGCCCCCCTCTTTGAAAAAAAAGAGGGGTTAGGGGAGATTTTTTAAATAAATCCCCCTCAATCCCCCTTTTTCAAAGGGGGAGGCCAACAATTACGCCTGAATTGCGGTAATTTGCCAACGGGGTCTGAATACTTACAAAAAGGGTGCGGGTGTGCGTGGCTAAGATGTCGGCAGCAGGGCAGATTTTTGCACCATGCAAAATCTGCATTCACGCCATCCTTGGCGTTCGAGCTGCCGCTAAGCCCCCATGGATGGGTTTACGGCGTTCCTCGACAGGCATACCCCACACCCTAAAATCGGCGAAACTGCTCAAACTGGGAATTGCTGGGGAGTTGCTGCTAAGTATGAATTTCTAGCAAAATATGTGACAATAGCCGATTAATATTTGGGTCAATAACCACAATATGAAAGTAACAGTAAAATCCGACTTAGAAAAGGCGCTAAAGTTATGCAAGAGCGCTTTTCTATCCGCAGCCGGTTTCAGCATGCTCATCAATTTTTTAATGATCACCCCGTCGATCTACATGTTGCAAGTCTACGACAGAGTAGTTTCAACGGGAAATAAATCGACCTTAATCATGTTAACGCTGATTGTTTTGGGGCTTTTTATAACCTTAGCCGCCTTGGAATGGGTCAGGTCGCAAATATTGGTCAGAATCAGCACGCGCCTGGAAACCTTGTTAAACCAGCGTCTTTTTCAGGTGGCATTCAAGCAAGCGCTCTTGTCCGGAGGGCAAAGAGCCACAACGCAACCCTTGGACGACTTGACCGGCTTGCGTCAGTTTTTAACCGGCAACGGATTGTTCGCATTTTTCGATGCGCCGTGGATGCCGATTTATCTTGCTTTGCTATTTATGTTTCACCCGCTATACGGATGGTTTTCGGTTGTTACGGCTATCATATTATGCTTGGTAGCTTTCGCTACCGAAAAGGTTACGACAAAAACCTTAAGCGAAGCCAATAATACGTCAATTGCCACGCGCAGCATGCTTAATAAAAATCTGCGCAACGCCGAAGTTATCGAATCGATGGGTATGCTGGAGAACATTCGTCGGCGCTGGATGAGCGGAGCGGTTAAGGTGTTAGACTTGCAGGCCGTTGCCAGCTCGCGTGCAGGCGTATTGACATCGCTGTCGAAATTCATTCGTATGTCGTCCCAGTCATTGATTTTGGGATTAGGTGCATACCTCGTCATAGAGCGCGAAATTTCCCCGGGCTTGATGATTGCCGGCTCCATTCTGATGGGCCGGGCATTAGCGCCTATTGACTTGATGATCGGTACCTGGAAAGGGTTTATTAGTGCTAGGGGGCAATACGAACGCTTGAACACGATCCTATTACAAATTCCGGCCGATAACGAACGCATGCAATTACCCGATCCTAAAGGCAGCATACAACTGGAAAATGCGGTTGTCGTGCCTCCGGGCGCCAAAGTTCCCGCGCTTAAAGGTCTCAATGTGACGATTGATGCCGGCGATATCGTAGGTATAGTAGGGCCCAGCGGTGCCGGCAAATCAACCTTGGCCCGTGCAGTTCTGGGTATCTGGCCCACGGCTAACGGCGCGATACGAATGGATGGCGCCGAAGTCTTTCAATGGGATCGTGAACACCTAGGGAGTTTTATCGGGTATTTGCCTCAAGATATCGAGTTATTCGAAGGCACAATCAGCGAAAACATTGCCCGTTTCGGAGAAATCAACCCGGAAAAAGTGGTCGAGGCTGCTAAAATGGCTGATGTTCATGAGCTGATATTGCAACTTCCGGAAGGCTACGATACTGTAATTGGCGCTAGCGGGGGTAGCCTTTCCGGGGGGCAGCGACAACGGATCGGTTTGGCTAGGGCTTTGTATGGCAGCCCTGTGTTAGTCGTGCTGGATGAACCGAACTCCAATCTCGACGAACAAGGTGAAAGCGCCTTGGGAGAGGCATTGGTCCAGCTTAAACAAAAAAAGACCACTGTATTGATCATTACCCATCGTAACGCTGCTTTAGCGAAAGCCGATAAATTGCTAATCTTAAAAGAGGGCGCATTAGTGGCGTATGGTCCTAAGGAACATGTTGTTGCTTATCTGCAACAGCAATCTGCCGGAACAGTAACGAAATTAAACAAAACATAATATCCGATGACCGAAAATTCCGCTTTAATAAACTCCGAACCCACGGCGCTGCATACCGATGATAAGCCCATTCGTCTGATTGGTGTCATTATCGTCCTGGCGACATTCGGCGTATTCGGCGGCTGGGCGGTTTTAGCTCCCTTGGACAGTTCCGCTCTCGCCCCAGGAATCGTCGTAGTCAAATCGTACAAAAAGACTGTGCAACATCTCGACGGCGGTATTGTTGCCAAAATACTGGCGCAAGACGGCGATTTCGTAGAGGAAGGGCAGCCCTTGGTAATCCTGGACGATACGCAGATCAAAGCCCAGCTTGGCATTGCGTACAGCCAAAAAATAAACTTAGCGGCGCAAGTAGCTCGTTTGCGGGCAGAACGTGATCAGTTGCCCGAAGTCGTCTACCCGGAGTTTCTCGATGTATCGGACGACCCCAGAGTAATAGAAACGAAACAAGCCGAAAATCATGTCTTTCGGGCACGAAAAAATGCATACCAAGGCGAAATCGCCGTGCTGGAACAGCGGATTGGTCAAATCAAAAGCAAAATAAACGGCTTGAAAAATCAGATTGCCAGCAAAGAGATCTTGGTCAAATCCTATGCCGGAGAGATTAAAGACTTACAAGAATTGTTAGCGGAAGGTTTTGCCGACCGGCAACGCTTGCGAGATCTTGAGCGTAGCCATGCACAACAAACCGGCGAAATCGCCCAATTACATGCGGAAGCTGCAAGCAACGAAATACTGATCGGCGAAACCCGTTTGCAAATATTGCAAACCCAGAAACAATTTCAACAAGAAGTGACTGCCAAGCTGAGTGAGGCTCAGGCCGGATTGAATGACGCGGAAGAAAGAGTCACCGCAAACCGAGACAAACTCGACCGAATTGTCATTAAATCGCCGGCGGCAGGTATGGTATTGGGATTGTCTGTACATACCGAAGGCGGCGTGATCGTAGCGGGGGAACCGATATTGAATATCGTTCCGAAAGACGTCGATCTGATTGTCGAGGCCAAAGTGTCGCCGATAGATATTGACAGGGTTAGTGTGGGGCTGCAGTCGGAAGTTCGGTTTAGCGCATTCAAGCAAGCGACGACACCCAAGATGGAAGGACGTGTAATCCACCTGTCCGCCGACAGTTTTACCGATGAAAGAACCGGAGAGTCCTATTATCAGGCGCATATCGAGCTGACCCCGGAAAGTCAAATAGACCTGGGCGAGCTGCAATTGTTGCCGGGCATGCCGGTAGAAGTACTCATCAACACCGGCGAACGCACCTTATTTGAATACCTGGCGCAACCGATTACCAATGCTTTTGCGCGTTCATTCATTGAAGACTAAAGCGATGAACAAACTTAAATATGGCTTAGTGTGCGTGCTAACCGCAAGCGCATTTAACGCCGGAGCCGAAGATTTACTGACGATCTACCGCCAAGCGCTGGAAGCAGACCCTCAACTCCGTTCGGCGCAATTGCAAGTTGAAATCGGCTCGGCGCAAAAAGGCCAAGCCTTAGGGCAAATGTTGCCGCAGATCAACGGTACCGCTAACTGGTCGAAAAATGAACAAAAAATATTTGCCCAAGGCGGGGCTATCAACAACAGCTACCCGGGCACGCGCTATTTTTTATCGCTTAACCAAACGCTGGTAGATTTCGCCAAATTTTGGGATTGGCGCCGGGCGTCCAAGGTAGAAGATCAGTATGCCGCGGAAGCCATAGAAGCGCAAAACGAATTGCTTCATAAAGTCGTAGAGCGCTACTTCGATTGGTTGCAAGCGGATGACGAACTCAACTTTGCCCGCAGTGAAAAACAAGCTACAAAAAAACAGCTGGAACAAGTGCGTAAACAATACGCCAAGCAAATGCTAAAAATAACCGATGTTTACGCGTTAGAGGCTCGACTGGACCAGCTTGAGGCAGAAGAAATCATCGCCGAATCCAAACTCGTTAAAGCCGAAGAAAGCCTCCGCGAACTGACCGGCGTGCATCCGAGCCAACCGCACGGCTTACAGGACAATGTCGAGTTCAACAAGATAGATGGCGACTTAAAAGATTGGATAGCCATGGCCCAAAGCCAAAATCCGGCAATGATGGCCAAAACCATCGCGATTGAAGCGGCCGAAAACAATGTCGCGGTACAAAAATCGAAATACATGCCGGTCGTCGATCTGCAACTGAACTATTTTGATACCGACACCGGTTTCCAAAGTACCCAGACACCGCAGATTCAAACGCAAGTGGCCGCGATCAATGTAAATGTCCCGTTATTCTCCGGCGGCACCACTACGCATCAACTGTTCGAGGCGCAGCACAGATTAGAGCAAAGCAAAAACGACAACGAGGCGACTTTACGCGCCTTGATCAAAGAAACCAGCGATGCCTTTCTCAGTTCAAACGCCAGCGTTAGACATATCAAGGCCGCCCAAAAAGCTCTGGAGTCGTCGGTCAAGTCTCGGGAGTCCATGGAGCGCGGTCTTTTTTACGGTGTCGTCACCGTAAGCGACCTGATCCAAGCGCAGCAAAGCGAATACATGTCCAAGCGGGACTTATCAATAGCGCGCTATACCTATATCAAAAACCGAATCCGTTTCTTACGATCCATAGGTTCGGTCAATGAAAACAATATATTCGAAATCAACGAATGGCTGGACATGGCCGAGCAGGAAGTCAACGCCTCCCCAGTGTCGACCACCGCAGCCCTTCCGCATGCAAACGATGATAAGCCGAACCTGAAAGAAGCAAGCCGACAAGACACGCCGGCAAAAGAAATGGCGCAAAGGCCGCAAGACGAGCCGCAAATGGAATGGGACAACGAAACCATGGAAAGGGTCTTACACGAAATCAAAAATTCGCAGAACCTGCAAAACAGCGAAAATCGCACCGAATAAAAAACAAAATTCGAGCGTGTATTCATGATGGGGTTCGCTCTGCGCTACCCAATCTCCATTAGCGGCATATTAAACTTACGATGCCGTAGGATGGGTAGCAGCGAAGCGGAAACCCATCGCTTTGTTTGAGGGCGGGTACGGTTATGATAACGCCGCCCATGACCAATCCGCGATTTGTTAAAATGACTTTCGTGGCGTTCTATGGTGGGTTTCGCTTTGCTCTACCCACCCTACATAGCTTTAAGTGCGAAAAGGTATCAGAAAGGCGTTCTTCAAATACCTCAAAAAAACTCAAAATCGGCAACAGTCAAATTAGCCGCAGTAAAAGTACCCGCATCAACAATCCCCACCTTGACGATGGGTTCCGCTTTGGAATTGTTTTCGGCATCGTAATAGAGAATCCCGGTTTTAGTATTGTAAACGAGAAACGAAGCCGTGTCGGTGTGAGCCTTTCTTAGTCCCGGGCCGCTGATGAAATTGATGTTTCCGTTTTGATTCGGGTCTAACCCCGAATATATCGTGGAACTTAGTTTGATGATGTCGTTCGAAAAATCAACGATAAAATCTCGATTTTTTGCACTGGGAGGGGTATCGAAAACAAAAGTATCCGTTCCCGGTCCGCCGCTTAGTCTGTCTCGGCCTAATCCGCCGTAGATGATGTCGTCGCCGGCTCCACCGAAAATCTTATTATTGCCGTCATTGCCTTTCAGGATATTATTGTTGTCGTTACCGACCAGCTTAAAATTACCTTTTCCGGTCAGCGTGACGTTGTCAATATACTCCAGTCCCTTGATCGGGCCTCTGTGCGGTTGGCTCAAATCAATGCCGGACGCGACCTGTAAAGTATTATTGCCTCCGGTATCGAATATAACGAGCCGGTTTCCTAGCGCGATATATAAATCGTTGCCCAGGCCGCCTTGTAGGATATCCGGTTCGCCTCTAGTATTGCCGCCGATCAAAATATCGTCGAAGTTGGTGCCGGTGAGAACGTTCGCGGTAGTCGTGTCTCTATCTTCTACTGTGATACCAATACCGGTGCTGCCTCCTTGATCAATATCGCCGATAAGAGGGATAACATCGCCGCTACTGAATTCCAGCAGCCCAACGCCTTGAATCGAATAGGCCTGGCCTTCGCCAAGTAGCGTGTAGTTGCCCGGCGTGCCGCTTAACTCATAGTCGTTGATCGATCCTTCCAATCTCAAAATATTAGACCCGCCGCCGCCGATAATCACATTATTGCCGGGGCTACCAATAAATATGTCATTACCGGGTCCGCCGATCAATATGTCGTCTCCCGCACCGCCGTCCAGTGTATTATTGCCGCGACCTCCGCGAATGACGTCGTTGCCATCGCCCCCGACCAAGACATCATTCCCGGCGCCGCCGCTGATATCGACGCCGACTGTTCCGTTGGTAATAATCGTATCGTCCCCGCTACCGCCGGACAGTGAGCGGCCTAAAGGAATACCTAGCGCATTGTAGCGTTGCATGACGATTTCGGTGGCGGCATCGCCGTCTTGAAATACGCCTTGTTGATGGCCGTCTTGGTATTCGGCTTCCCAAGATACGACGAAGCCGCCGTCGCTCAAGCCGATGACGGTCGGTTGTTGCTGCGAATCGTGCACGGTAGTGTTGACTTGAAACTCCCCGCCCACTTTAGTGCCGTTGGCGTTAAACCGTTGGCCGTAGACGCCCCAATAACTTTCGTCTTGCAACATGGATTGCCAAACCACGACGAATCCGCCGCCGGTCAGCGCCGCGACCGCCGGGTGGGTTTGGTCGTAGGTCGTGAAGGTGTTGACATGAATTTCATCGGTTAAAACCTGACCGTTTGCATTATAGATGCGAGCAACGATACTGAAGTCATGTGCGTCAAGAGGATTAGGTGCTCTGGGATAAGCATCGCGCGGCGCTTGCCAGACCACGACGATGTTGCCGTTGTTCAGCTGTGCGGCGGTCGGAAATTTTTGCTGGCTTGCGTGTTCGTTATAATCCGGGTTACTCACAGATTTCGGTGTTTCAATGGTCGCATTGATGACGATTCCGCTGTCGTCGGCAGTCAAAAAGCCTTTAAATTGCCCGGCGTTATCGAATCGTTTGGCAAAAATCAGCATTTGTTCGGTTCCGCTGCTGATCGCTTCGTAGCCAATGATGTAGCCTCCGCCAGTAAGCGCCGTCACAAAGGCATCCGATCCGCCCGAGTCGCTGATTTTGGTTTCCCAACCCAACGGGTTGCCGAATTTATCGAAAAGTTGACTGAATACGCCGGTTTGGTTGGGTGTGCTTCCCATGGGGATGCCGTTGTTTTGCAAAGAGTCGCCTTGGTTGGTAGAGCTCCAGGCTACGACGAAACGGTCGTTTTGCAACACCGCTATGGCCGGCAAGCCTTGGTCGTCGGTTATCGTATCGTTGGCACGAAATATGTTAGAAGGCGATTTGCCGTCGGCATCGAACAATTGCACGTAAACCCCGCTGCCGTCGGCATCCGGTGCCGACCAGGCCAGGACGATACTGCCGTCGGAAAATAATGCAGGGCTAACATTGGCACCTTCGCCGATGCCCGAAAGGATTCTTTGCTCGATCCCAATTCCTCTGCCATTCGTGTCGAACTTTCGAAAGTAATAACCGTCAGGCCCTTGCCAAAAGTTAATGAAGCCGCCATCGGGATACGCCAGCAGAGTGGATGCATTTTGTGCGCCGGCTGTTAGGGTGTTGACCAGGGTTTCTTGCGATAGCAGTATTTGTTTGTCTAGAAAAATAATTTTTTCGATATTGATTAATCGATTCGATCCGTCGCTCCCATTGATATGCGTGACAATCACCTCATTTTCGTTAACTTCAATAGTATAGTCAGTAGAATTGCCATTGAAGAAAACGACATCTAGGCCGGCTTTACCATCGATGGTTTGATTACCGGTGGTCACATAAAAAATATCTCTGCCGTCGGTTGGAGTTGTTGACATTCAATTAGCCTCTTTAATTTAGATGAAGAAATTTCTTTACCCCTCGCTAGTCAAACATAGAAATCATAGGTTCTCACCCAGCATGCTAGGAGGGCTGGGGATAGGGGTAAAAAACCGAAGAATTCGAGTGCGAGTACAATGCGTAGATTTAGAATAGTTTAGCCGTCTTTAAATGGCTATAAAAAATGGAATTTTTTTATACGTTTCCAACGCGGGAAGACAGCGGACCGAGTTTCAATAAAGGAATGTAGGGTGGGTAGAGCAAAGCGAAACCCACCATAGAACGCCACGAAAGTCATTTCCTGATTAGCAAGTTTCTTCAGCTAAAGCCCAAAGATCAGCATATCCCCTAGCAGGACGGGGTTCGCAAGCCATGCGCGTCAAGCTAGAAACGGCCAACCCACATCACGCTCTTTCCCAAGCTCCAGCTTGGGAAAGACACCCCGGAAGCTCCAGCTTCCTGAGACCGACACAACCTCCGCACATTCTGAATCAAGCCCGACTCGCTCGTTCAATCTTTCTTGATTTTCGGGAAGCTAGAGCTTCCTGAACAGGTTACCCAAGCTAGAGCTTGGGTAACAGCATAATGTCATTTTAACAAATCGCGGGAAGGACCATGAGAGGCGTTATCATAACCGTACCCGGCCTCAAACAAAGCGATGGGTTTCCGCTTCGCTGCTACCCATTCTACGGCGCCGGAATTACGCAGCATAACCTGGCTTAAAAATGACCTAATTGGCCATGCCGGATGCAGGGTAGATTTCTTTACCGTCTTTAGCCAGTTCGTCATTCAAAACTCGAGCATAGGCCGCTCTAGCCGTTTGTGCAATGCCCAGCAAAGTATTCAGGCGTTGAATTTCAGCGTCAGTTACCCGCAGATTATTAATCTGATTTTTGGCATTCTCAGACAGATCGTTCAAATCGTATTCAATGCCGTTGATAGTGACGATTTGTTTGTTTGCTTCACTCATGAATTTAAGTCTCCTTAGTTAAGTTGTAAACGCGTGATAGTGGAATCATGGTCGCATGATTATGTTTTCTGCCCGGAGTGAATTATTCAACCCGCTCCCCAACATATCAGCCTGTCTAGGTCATAGTCGAAACGTTCAGGCCGAGATTATAAAACCCGCCCGGCAAAGGCATTGGTCCGGTTTCAAGATCAATAAAAAGCCTGCGACAGAGTGCGGGGCAGGGTTAAAAATTAAACTTCAAAGTATCGTCCTTAGTACCGAACAGCGCATCGAAATCCAGAGAAGGGGTCGGTTGCGCATCGCTAAGCGCCCTGTGTTCACGATAACGTAAATCCTGCAGTCGGGCCTGACTGAAAAGCTGAGCATAAGCCAGGCCTAGTGCGCTGTTTTTGGCAAGACTTTGATACGTTTCCGGGCTTAATGAGCGCAAACGTTCCTCGTCGATCTGATAAAAGCCGCCTAAATTTTGCTGTTTCTTGGCTTTTTCCGGATCGGCGTCATTAGAATTGGGCTGCCAACTGATAGTCCAAGGCTGAATCAAATCGGCTTGCTGCAGGGCATCGGTCAAAACTTGCGTCACTTGCTGGTTTTGCAGGCGTTGCGTCAAAAAGTTAAGAATTTGCCCTGCTGCCTCGGTCAATTCGCCATTCTCCTGATAAAGTAAGGTATCTCCTGGCTGGGCCGGATTATGCAACAAGGGGCTGGTGATATCGACGGCTAGAGCCGCTTTGCCGTGTTCATCCGGCAACAGGCTGAACGGATAGCCGCGGAAATAACTCGGAACATAGGGCGCTAACCATTTGCCGTGTTTGTCCAGATAGACATTACGGTTCGGACGTAGGCCCAATAAAGCGACCAATTGAAACTTAACCGGTTCGGTAGACGATACCGGAAGAAAAGCTAAAGAATAATAAGGTAAGGTTTGAGTCAGCTCAGCCATTAAAATCGGACAATAAACGTCCTGGCTAGCAAAAGCGTAATGAGTAAATTTTTGCCAGCCGGCTTGGCTGTGGGCTTTAGTGTCTAATAATTGCCAGCGGTTCATCGTTACTCCATTTGACGTTGTTCAAGAAACGAATTATACATGCTTTAACATTCTAAATGGGCGCAAGGCCGTATAAATTTACCACGAATCGGGTTTAATCGCAGAGCGGCGAGGCATGGTTTATACAACTCGCCCGGCAAAGAAAAGTGTTGTGGGAGCGACGCCTAGGTCGCGATAAATCGAAGTCGTGTCGCTAATCGACAAAACAAACGTACTCGAAGTTCCTATGGGACAAAGCCCGTATGCAGCGGAGCGGAATTCGGGAATGGCCTGGCTCCGAGCTTCCCGGATTGCGCTATGCTCCATCCGGGCTACGCTTTTTAGACTCGCCGAAAGCGGTCGCTAGCGATTTGCCCGGGGGTCTATGTTGGCATCATGTATGGACGACAAACCCCGTCCGACATAAGGGCGGCAAAGAAAGTGTTGTGGGAGCGACGCCTACGTGGCGATAAATCGAAGCCGTGTCGCTAATCGACAAAACAAACGTACTCGAAGCCCCTACGGCACGAAGCCCGGCAGCGTAGCGGAATACGGGAATGGTTTGGCTCCGAACTACCCGGATTGCGCCATGCACCATCCGGGCTGCGCTGTTTAGACTCGCCGAAAGCGGTCGGTAGCGATTTATCAGCGAGAATCTTTGTTAGCTTTATGCGTATGGGCGACAGCCCCCTTCCGGCATAAGGACAGCAAAAAGTCCGGCTATGGAATCGATCTATCGATAAACAAACAATGAAAAAAATATTTTAAATAATTCAATCGTATAAAACTTAAATTACACTAAAATACTTCAATCATAGTAATAGTTAGCCAAATTTTAAGCATTATTTTACCCAATCAAAGTGCGATCCCTGGAAAAATTATTCAAAACCTTCTATACTCAAGAACCGTAAACTATCAACTCGGTCTAGTTCTTTACTAAGAAAGGCTGATCAAGGTATAGTGCATACAAATTCAGTACGTAATCATAAACGTGTCTAGAGTTTCTAACAAAAAGCGAAAACCTCAATTGGAGATTTAATATGGCAGCACATTCATTGGATATCGCTCAATCCTACATGGAGACCTTACGGTCCTATGGGCTTGAGTTTAATATCAGACAAAGCAACAACCTGACCAACCGGATGATCAACCGGTTGGAAAATCGCGGTCAAACGCCTGAAAATGTGGCGGACTGGCTGATGAGCAGAGTTGGGATTAAACAACAATTGAGGAAACTGGTTAGACAAGGCGAATTGCCTGAATTCGATCTGGACGGCAACGGCCGCCTCAGTCGAGCGGAAATGCTGAATGCGGTCTCAATCCTAGCTGAAACTGCGGTCGAAGAGGCGCCAACCAATGGTTCTACGCCTCCTCCGCCTGATCCAAGCATCACGACCTTAACGCTCACGCAAATTCCGACTCAGTACACTACCACATTAAAATGGGGCGATGTCGATGCCGATATGGCGATCGACTTCATGCAGAGCGTATTGCGCCTAAACTTGAACCAGCTAGGCTGGATGCAGGACGGTCAGTTGACTGCCAGCATCGAAAACATCACGATAAACGATGTGACTGGTGGTCTTGGTTCTACTGTCATTGTCGATGTAGAGGGTGAAGGCTTTGAATTTTTCGTTAACTCGCCGGTGGCGCTGTATGCCAGCATATTATTCGGTTTGAATCAAGATACCGAAACCACCCAAACCGGCATCGTGCTGACGCCGACCGAAAACAACGGCGGATCCTTTGAAAACGGCATTACCTCCGATGCCGATAACCACATCATCGCTGGCCGTCCGGAACTGCTGCACGGCGCCTACATCGACGGCGGCGGAGGCTACAATACCTTGGAAGTCGACATGAAAGGCTTCTTCGCGCAGCCGTTCCAACTGTTGAACATCCAAGAGATCCACGTACAAAACCTACCGAACGTCTACAGCTTCAGTGAAACTATTTTCGGTGACAGTGCAAACTTCCCGATACCCGACGTATATGATTGGTGGTATTGGGGCAATTCTGATTCTTATTGGGGCAGCAGCACCAACAGCATTCTTGATTTGAGTCGTGCCAGCAGCCTGGAAAGACTGGTCATCAATGAAGGTGATTTTTCGGGTTTGCGTCCACTAGGCGATCTCTACCTGGTCGGCATCAAAGCCGATGCGGTCGCCCGTCTAGAAGGCAACTTCACCGAAGACGTCAACTTGTTCTATGGACGCGGCTTGGGTAATGCGATCAACCTGGAATTCGCCAACGTTACGATGAGTGGTGGTGAATTGGTGCTGGGTCATAATGCCGGTACCGTGAATCTGCTTTCCGAGGGTCGTCTGAACGTCTTGGAATCTGTTGATTTCGGTAGTTTCCTGCGCGAACTGGTCATCACCGGCAACGCCGAGCTGGCAATTCTGGATGATCTTAGCTTTGCGTTTAATGAGGCGCACATCGATGCTTCTGCGAACACGGGCGGTCTGCGCGTGTCAATCACCGATATTACAGGCGATACTGAAGGTTATGGAAATCTTGAAGAAGTCACGATCAAAGGCTCGCAAGCCCGCGACGTGATCGAAATTTCAGGAACGGCCGATGGCGTCTGGTTGGATATCGATACCGGAGCAGGTCGTGACACTCTGATCCTGGATGGCGTCGATGCCGGAGCCGGTTCCAAATTAGCCGGCACCACCTTGACCTTGCATGTCAAAGGCGACACCAAGCTGGACTTTGTCAACATCGACGACGTCCAAGTCACAAGTGTCGTATTGTTCAGTGACAGCGATCTGGTTATCAGCCAGCAGCAATTTGCGGCTTGGGGCGGCGTTCTCACCAATAATCACCGCGATGACATCGAAATCACCGTCGTCGTAAGTCAAGACGCGACCCTGTCCGATCTGATGGCCGGCTTCGACCTCGATAGCGACATCAAACTGAACTTCGATATCAAGAAAAATGTAACACTGACACTTACCGCCGAAGAGTTGCATAAATTTGTGGCACAAGATGGCATCGTGTTAGGCAACGATGACAGCCAAGGTAAAGTTATCGTAACCGATGCCGGCTTAGGTTTTAGTCAAGACAACCAAAGTGCATACGCGACAGGCGGTACCATAGGCGGCGATTTAGATAACCTGACGATCATTCGTAACGTAAATGGCTTCGAGCGTCCTGCCAAAGATCCGTTCAGTGATACATTAACTATCGATACCACCGGTACCGAAGGCGTTGTGATCGATGCCAACGATCTTTCCGGTGTTAATGATGACGAAGATGCATTCAGCGTTAACGTGCAAAAACTGCTAATCAAAGGTGATCAACCGGTTACATTCAATGCGCCGGTCGAGTTCCTGCAAAATGATTTCACGATCGATTTCTCCGAATTGACGGGTCAATTGATCAATCTGGAAGTGTTGAACTTCGAAGATGTGAAAAACGTCATCGGCAATGGTGCCGCGGACAGCCGCATCGATGTACAGTTCACCGGTCAAGTGGGCGCCGAAGGCAATGTCAATGGTCTGAAATCGGTAGGCGTTAGCACTTATGTGGTTACTGGCGCAACGGGACCTGGCGCGGCAACTGTAGCTACGTTCGAAGAAGCGGTCATAGAGTACTTCAAAAACCCAGGTCCAACAGCGGGAACGGCTTTGCGTGCCGCCTATGAAGCGCTTCGTGCAGAAGGTGCGGGTTTACCAGCCATTCCAGTAGGTACAGCGCCTGTACAATCAAACTTTGTTTTGAGCCAATTCGGTTTGACGGCAGGTGCACCGGTACCAGAAGGCTTCTCAGCTGCTAGCGTTTTTGCAACCTTCTACGTCTGCGACCTGACAGAAGGCGTCACCACACTGGGTCTGCAAGGCACCGATACCGTCATGTTCGCACAAATGAAGTGGGATGTAGAGCTGCTTCTTGAGGGCGACGGTTACCTAAACTGGAATGACCTGCCAAAAGCGATGGGTAACCCTAACTTGTCCAACATCGGTACGCTGATTGGTGAGTTTTACTTCGCTGGCGCTCATGCCGTGGTTAACATTAACAACCAAGGTCAAGAATTAGGTCTGCAGTCTGATGGCGTCACCCCTCGTGCATTCGCGGTTGATGGTATCGTGCTCGACAACGCCGGCGATGTTACCATCAACGTCGAAGAAGGCAACGCCATCATCGGCAACCTGTCGGCCGACATTGCCACTGCAGTCAGCGTCAACAGCGCAAACGACGTGCAATTGTGGTTGGACAGCAACAGCTTCGAAGACGGCAATCTCGAAACCATCGACCTGTCAGGCGTAGAAGGCGCGGGCATCATTGGTGTCGGTAGTTTCGACGGCACCCACGGTCTAACCGACTTCACGGCAACCACACTGGACTTTTCGTCGGTTGACCTGATCGACGTCGACGCGATTGCGTTGGCGGATGGCTCGGCGCTGGTGCTGAACATTGGGCAATTGCTGGATACCACCCTGGTCGCGGCCTTTGCACCGGGCGGACAAGCATTTGTCAATATCGGCAATCTGAACGACGAAGTCTTCAGCATCGAAGGTCTCGACTTGCCGGACGGCATCATATTCGGCACGGTAACCGTCGCGGCCCTTACGGAAGTGACATTGGATCCGTTGACCGATCTGAGCGGCATCACGCAATTGATCGTACCGGAAGGCACGACATTGACCATGAGCGCCGAGCAGTTCAAGCAATTGGTTGATTCTGAGGCGACTATAGTCACCGAAGGTACAGGTGACGACCAAGCTTCTGTCATCGTCGACCTGAACGGCGACTTGACCATTGGTGAAGATGACGAGTTCACGATCGACGGTTCCAACGTTAGCTTCAGTATGGCCGATGGTGAAACGTTGAATGTAGAAACGTTCAGCTTGGCCGATGGGCTGCAAGTCACAGGTGATGCCGCCGCGGTCGTTAAACCGCTGGTTAATTTCTTGTTTGACAGCGATGGCAACGGTAATGTCGAGTTCAGCTCGACCATCAATGTCGGTGCTTATCAAGATGTGGATCTGCGCATACTGGATGCCTTGCTCGATAACTTCTATATCGACGTCAACGAAAATGGAGCGGCAGATCCAGGTGAAAACAGCCAGTCCATCGAAGACTTACTGGCAGACCTGGCCAACGCCAACATCCTCAACATCTACCAAGAAGAAACCGTAATCGCGTTAGATCCGCGTGACCGCGTGGTTGTCGTCGAGCCGCAAGCTTCGCCGGACGGCATCGAGTTCAGTGCGGTGGGTAGTTTGGCGGATTTCGTTCGCTCCATCGACCTGACTTTGCAAGCCGATGCAAATAACGCGGCGCGCATCGATGGCGATATCTTCATCAACGATGGTTCGGTCCGTGCGGGTTACACCATGCTGACGATCAACACCGTTGATGTCGATGGCGCGGCGGTAGGTCCTGTGGTCATCGCTGGCGGCGTTCTTAGTGACAGTGCTAAGGCGGGTTCTGCGGGCGAATTGCTATCAATCGAGATCAATGCCGGAGTTGATTTGGCAATCACGGATGCAATCGTATTCAATACCGAAGGCACCGAAGATGTGACGGCCACCTTGGTTCTGAGGGGCGCGGCCGACGTAACGGTCAAGGCGCTCGATACAACCGATCCGCAAATCACCTCTTTGGTCATCGATAGCGCCGGCTACACCGGTACTCTGACCGTAACGGGCGGTTCCGATTCGCTGGAGTTGGGCGAGGGAACTACATCTGTCGTAATCAGCGGTTCCGGCGATGTCGTGTTGGATACTGATGAAGGCGCAGACAATAATAATGGTGTCGACGGTCAAGACTTGACCAGTTTCGACGCTTCCGGCCTGACCGGTAGCCTGACTGTTGGTGTGATTGAAAGTGTTTCGTCAACGGAATTCACCTTCACTGCGGCGCAAGGTCCTACGACCCTGACGCTCGGTTATGACGATGATGGAAGTGCATCACTTACCCTGAATGCGGCTGCAGAAGACGATGCCGGTTGGACGTTCAATCTGAATGACAACAGTGTCATGACGATCGACGGCGACGGTGTTGCTTTTACTGCCGGCACCTTGGCGATAAGTGGCGGTACCGTCGTGATTACAAACGAAGTCGATTTGACCGCTCTGGACTTGAACTTCGAGAATGTCACGATTCAATTGGCTGCGGATGCAAGACTGGAACTGACCGCCGAGCAACTCGACGGCCTGAATGCCGCAGGCAATACCTTCGAAAAACTGGCGCACGATGAAGATGAAGGCGAAGAAGCCGGATTGGTTGTCGTCACGGGCATCGAAGGCGATCTGACCGCAGGCAACGAAGATCTAGATGAAGACTTGGATCTGTCTAATGCCGATAGGTTGGAATTGTCAGGAGACGCAACGTTGTCGGGTACGCAGGTTTCTGGAATTATCGTTATTGGTGTTGGTTTCGAGCTAACCTTGGTTAATGTCGATGCAGAAACCGACCTGAGCGGTATCGATGTAGATTCTCTGATGTCTCTGATAGTTCAGGCTGATGCCGGAGCAACCACGCTGCAGTTGTCTGCCTCGGTCATTAGCGGTGTAACGCTGACAGTAGAAGGCGAAGCTCTTGAGACCGTTGAGGTTCTAGGAGTCGAGGAAGTCGTCGGTGCCGAAGGTGATGCTGATGAAGGCGACATTAATGCTGATTTCTCAGATCTTTCAGTAAAAGATAATGTGAACGTGGTCTTCCAGCTCGATGCGACCGGCGGAGCGCACCTCAACGACGCGAACTTTGGTGCCACTGTTAGTGGTACGGGTTCAACCACGCTTGCCATACTCGGTACGGGTACGTTGAGTTCCGAAGGTTTCGAGCTTCTTCCGGTAGGCACCGTCGAAATCGGCGAAGATGCCACACTGGCTTTGAGTGTTGTTCAGCACGCAGTTGTAGGTAGCAACGTCGAAGGCGAAGGTACCTTGCAAGTGGTAGAGCTAGGTAGTACAGGTAGTACTGGTCCAATCACTGCCGCCGTGTTGAATGAGGATAGGGTCGATTACTTGTTCTCATTCAGTGAAGCTGATGACCTAGATGCTGCACCGTTAGTTACTATTGAAAATTTTGTCGCCGACAGCGCTCTTGCGCTGGACAAACTTGACTTCACCGCGCTGTTCGGCGGCGAACAAAGTTATACTCGTATAACTGCTCCATTTAACGTAGTCAATCAGACCGGAACTAGTGATATCCTATCCTTTGTAGGTCTGGGTGATGTGAGTGACGAAATCGATCTTGCAGGCGCTTTAAATGTAGGTATCTTCAGTGCTGTTGAGGCCAACTTCGGCTTCGAAAGTCAACGGATGTTCTTCGTTCAAGATGGAGACAATACAGTCGGTTACCTCTGGCAGGATTCTGAAGGTTCTGAAGGTTTTGACGGTTTGGTGCAGCATACTGAGTTGACTCAATTGGTACAGCTAACCGGTGTCAGCGTTGATGATTTGATCAATGCTAACTTCGCTATTGCCTAAGCCGTAGTAGTCTCGTTAGTCTAGTCTCGTTCCCAAGCTCCTGCTTGGGAACGCCTACCTTCAAGCTCTGCTTGAGGGAACTGAGCAAGTAGTCGGGTAGGTCGGATTAGGCTAAAGCTGTAACCCGACATTAACTCGGGAAGCTTACAAACCCAAGGATAACCGTAAGGCAAAGGACAGCCTGCCAAAAAAAACCGCCCCGGGCAACCGGCGGCGGTTTTTTTATGCGCGAAACCGTGACTTCGAACTTCCCAGATGCCTCGATCCCCAGCCGGAACTTTCCTCGTTCCCAAGCTCCGGCTTGAGAACGCCTACCGTTCCTCGTTCCCAAGCTCTGGCTTGGGAACGCCTACCGTCAAGCTCTGCTTGACGAAGCCATGCCGGAACCCACGCCCACCGTGGGAACCGATACCGGGGCAACGTAACACAAAGACTGCCCAAACCCACTCACCCGCAAGGAAACCCGCCAAGCAGAGCTTGGAGGTAGGCATTCCCAAGCTGGAGCTTGGGAACGAGGGCCAAAAAACCGCCCCGGGCAACCGGCGGCGGTTTTTTATGCGCGAAACCGTGACTTCGAACTTCCCAGATGCCTCGATCCCCAGCCGGAACTTTCCTCGTTCCCAAGCTCCGGCTTGGGAACGCCTACCCTCAAGCTCTGCTTGACGAATCCCAGTTTTCTAGGCACATTAAAGCTATGGGACGTAGCCGCTATAAAATTCTGAACGAATCCTATCCTTACTTTCATACCTTAACGGTTGCCGGTTGGCAGCCGGTTTTCACTCGCCCGGATAGTGTGCAACTCTTGTTCGACAGTTTCATTTGGTTGCAAGATAACACCGATTTCAGGCTCCATGCCTATGTTGTCCTGGAAAATCATTTGCATTTCATCGCGAGCGGCAGCCAGCACAGCAAACGGATACAACAATTCAAATCCTTTACTGCCAGACAGATTCTCGATTTATTGGAACAACGCAAGGCAACCACGCTGCTGAAGTATTTTGCGTATTACAAGCGCAAGCACAAAACCGAAAGTCAGTATCAATTCTGGCAAGAAGGCTCACATCCGGAAGAAATACATGATGACACGATGTTAAGGCAGCGTTTGGATTATATTCATAACAATCCGGTCAAACGCGGTTATGTAGATTTGCCGGAACATTGGCGTTATTCAAGTGCGCGGGCTTATGCCGGGGAAGGTTCTTTGTTGCCGATTGTTTTACTGCATTAGGCCACCAAGCAGAGCTTGAGGGTAGGCATTCCCAAGCTGGAGCTTGGGAACGAGGCAAGAAGGCTCACATCCGGAAGAAATACATGATGACACGATGTTAAGGCAGCGTTTGGATTATATTCATAACAATCCGGTCAAACGCGGTTATGTAGATTTGCCGGAACATTGGCGTTATTCAAGTGCGCGGGCTTATGCCGGGGAAGGTTCTTTGTTGCCGATTGTTTTGCTGCATTAGGCCACCAAGCAGAGCTTGAGGGTAGGCGTTCCCAAGCTGGAGCTTGGGAACGAGGCAAAAAGTAGCGACCGAGCGCTAAATTGTTGTGCTGTCCGGAAAGGCTATTGGTGTTTGAGCGTTACTGGCTTCGATAGTCGCGACGAAGGCGTCGCTCCCACAGAGAGCGGCGGACGCTCTGTGGGAGCGATCCCCTGATCGCGATCTCGAGGCCGAAAGTGTTAAGTCACAATAAATGGTATCGAGGTCTCATTGGTTAAGGTTGCAAAAGGGTAATTTTTGACTTATGTATAACGATGAGAGCTCCAGCTTGGGAACGAGGCAGGAGACTAAAGCCTATGGTTGTCCTATTCGTCCCACATCCTGCGTAAATTCATACTGGTTTTTAACATTATATCAACCGTGCGGTCATGGCCGACTTTTTCGAGATAGTGTTTACGAGCGCTGTCGAGGTCCAGCAGGATCTGGCGTTTACGGGAATCGCGTATGCGCGACTGTATCCATCCCACAATGACAATACGCTCGCCTCGTGTAACAGGGCTAACGCGATGTAATTCACCGGTCGGATAAAGAATCAGCGAGCCCGCATTTAGCCTTATGCGTTGCTCGCCTAAAGCGGTTTCTAGTACCAAATCACCGCCCTCGTAGGCATCGGGACTGGATAAAAATAAAGTAAACGAAATATCGGCTCGATTGCCTCCGGGCATAATGGCGGAGTCGGTATGAGTCCCATATTCCATACCGGGCTGATAGCGGCTTAGCATGACATTGACGATGGCGCGGGGCATGGTCACAGCATTGAATAACGGATTAGCCATAATGGCTTTGGACAACAAAGGCATCAAATCTGGGACTTTATCCACCATTACTTGCTGATTATTTTTAACTGCTTTAGCCATGCCGGCGGCAGTGACTTTACCATCATCAAATTCAACTTGATTAAGATTGTTGCATATTGATGCCACTTGCTCGGTGGTAAGTATATCTTTAATTACAAATACTGAATCCATGAGAATTTCAACTTTTTGGTTATTTAAACAGGAAAGGTAGCCCTAATCCCTTTTGATCGAAAAACCGTCTAAGAATAAAAGGTATGGGATGTGTTTAACGAGGACCTCCGCAAACCCATTCATGGGGGCTTGACAGCAGCGATCCCTAGGGTTGGCATCCTCGCTAGCCACACCCCATACTTTTATATGGTTTGTGAGTATAAAGGGAGTGGCACAATTAGATGGCTCAAACGAGAGCTGATCGTGGCTAATTATCGCAACAAAGTTAGTTGTTGAGAACCCAGCAGTATTTCCAGTTTGATAAATTTCTCCGTAGGGTAGGGGCCACTGCCATTAAGTTAAGCCGTTCGTGGTGAGCCTGTCGAACCATGGACGGCTTAACTTATCGACCCAGGATTTTTCCATTCACCCTTCGACAGGCTCAGGGCGAACGGAAAAATCCTTAACTTAATGGCAGTGAAGGTAGGGGCATACCCCATAAGCGCCAACTTAGTGTCTTTTCTATGGTGCGTTTATGGCTTTATTCGTCATATCGGTATGGGTTGTCGATACCCATGTTGCATGAAAGTGGTGCTACGCATTGCCATCCTTGGCCCTGGATTCCGCCAATCCCTGGCGGAATGACGCGTTCTTTCCTTAAGTTGGCGCTTATGAGGGCATGCCCCGCACCCTAAAATCGACGTAACTGCTCAAACTGGGAATTGCTGAAGTAGATGGTGTTTCGATCAATAAGGAGTTGGTTAAGTCCTATCTGTTATAATTTGAGTTGAATCTTAATCGGAGCGTAAAATCGATGAATACAGACTCAAGCGCAGAAACCAATCAGGATCAGGGCGGCTCGTCCAACCATTGTTCGGTGCTGAGGCTAGATGATGATTGTCTGGCGCATGGCTTGCCTAGCGTTAGTTTGACTAGCCGGGTTACGAGTGGTCAGGTAACCCCAATTCGGTTCAGGCTTCTGGGTCAGGGGTGCAGTCGGATTCTGCAGCTGGATATAGCTGTTGATTTTTTACCCGATGATGCGGTAAGCCCGCTTGGAATGCATCTAACTCTTGTTAGCAATTCTTGGGCTGCGATAGGAGACTGGCCGCCAAGTCTGCCGATGGAGGGGGCGGACGGTATGTTCGATGAGGGAGGGGGTGAATGTTCTACGATGGTATTTTCAGAGCCTATTAGACCCGACAGCGCCGCGGCCGGTGCAATCGTTCAGGAGGCAGTAACCTATAGGCTTCACAAGATCGATCATGTCGTGCTTTCATCAGATGTGCCTTGGTTACGCACTCTGAATTCTGCCGGTCAAGGGTGGTTGCCTGTATATGGTAAGTTAACCGCATTACCTTCGAACGAGGCGTCCTTGCCTTTGACTGAGGCTTTGCATCAAACCCTCCTCGATTGGTTGCGCAGTCAACAGCTTACGTATCGAGAAGGGTTGGTTGACTGGATCGCAACCGGTCCCATCGGTCATTTTGGATCGGTTGAAACTCGAGTTTTGGAACGAACCGGCCAAGCAGATCTACAGGTGGATGTGACTTATTTAGCTCAAGTACGTCAAGCCAATAATCCCGATATTCCTGAAACCTGCCTGACGCTTTATGGCGAACGTCTTGGAGCCTGGTTGTTGCATCGCATTCAACCCAAAGTGACCAAAGTCGTTAGTAAGGAGAGTGAGCAACTGTTGGTTAATGAGCATCAAGAGGTTTTGATAGCCGAAAGGCTAGAAGATCTTATTCAACAGACCGGCTTAGGTCCGTTGGAGAAGCGCCTGTTTAAGCAAGCTAAGTTGTTGCCGCCGGAGCGTTTGTGGCGCACTCCGTCGCTTGAAACCAACCAAACACCAGATCATACTTGCGCTAAGCGTCAACCTGAAGAAGCGACATTGAATCTTAGCGGTTTAGACGCCCGAAGTCGTAGTAGCCTGACCCAATTGATTAAACTGGCTCAACAAGGCCAGTTGACATACCTTAATGTAGATTTGCTCTATAAAGTTGCCCGGCAATTGAGTAAAGCTAACCGGGCGTCGTTATAAAGAATAGCCTGATTAGCAAGTTTCTTCAGCTAAAGCCCAAAAACCAGGATATCCCTAGCAGGACGGGGTTTTCAACCCCGTCCTAAACGTTTTGACTTTGGCCGAAGTCAGCCGAAATGTTTAGGGCAAACCGAAACATTGGAGACGGGTTAAATAACCCGTCCCGCAGAAGTGCCTCCGGCTACAACTGGCCTCCGCTCGGACACTTGGCTTCGGCAAGCTGAAGCATCTTGCTAATCAGGAAGAAGAATAGCAGCAATTCCCAATTTGGAGATCAAAAAGGGTGTGGGGTATGCTTGGCGAGGATGTCGGCAGCAGGGCAGATTTTTGCTCCTGCAAAATCTGCATTCACGCCATCCTTGGCGTTCGAGCTGCCGCCAAGTCCCCATGGATGGGTTTACGGCGTTCCTCGACAGGCATATCCCACACCCTAAAATCGGCGAAACTGCTCAAACTGGGAATTGCTGGAGTATAGTAGTGCTTATTCTATGGTGCGTTTATGGCTTTATTCGTCATATCGGTATGGGTTGTCGATACCCATGTTGCATGGAAGTGGTGCTACTCATTGCCATCCGTGGCCATGGATTCCGCCAATCCCTGGCGGAATGACGCGTTCCTTCCTTATGTTGGCGCTTATGGGGTGTTTACTTGGGCTGTGCCTGTGCTTGGCGTAGCATGTTAATAAATATTTGACCGAATGTTGTGGTCTTGGTGTTTTTTGCGTCTACCCTATCTTCTTCTTGTATGGCGGCGCTGGCTGAAACAGGGATCGGGCAAGGGATTGGTGATTGTCTTTCCCCTGCGAATCGGCCTGCGATCCTGACTTGTGCTCTGCCTGGTAATCCTAGATCCTGCATGGGAACGACAAGTCCCAGTAAAAAATTGCCTTTGATCACATTGCCGTCATTGGAGACGGTGCCGTTGAATCTTTTTGTTAGATTATAGGTCATTCCAAGGTCGTCAAGCATTTCAGCCAATTCGTCAATATCTTGGACATCAACACTGAAACTCCGGCCTCTACCCATTTCCCATGTGCCATTAAGCCCGGCAGGTACCTCGAGATCATCTCCGCTGTAATTTTGTAATAAGTCTAAGAACGGTAGCGGCATAAAGTAATCGCCGCCCCAGGTAAAGCTATGCTCCATTCCCATTAAACCCACGCCCGGTAAGCCCACATTGACTCTCACTAGGCGAGGGATATTGATCACTATCGACAAATTACCTGTGTCCCAGCTATAACATCCTTCGGGATAAGGTTGCTCCGTTGCCGACGCCGTGCTGCTTAGCCCTAAGATGATTGCGAATAGGGCTGCTTCGATTACGCTTTTGAGTTTCATAACAAATCTCCTTTATTGTTTTATGTAAATACCATTACGGCATTTATTTTCATCCGATTTAAGTAGTCTATTACTCTTATTATCTGAGAAAGTCAATGTAAATATTAGTTCGGGTTACCATGGTACGCGCAGCGTAGCCTCCGGGTTTTGCCTACGGTTGGAATCTATGTGCAAATCGAAATTATCGATAAAGACCCAGCAGGGTACCAGTCCTTTAATATTCCGGGTTTAGCAGCTAAAATCGAACGCTTGCCAGACATTATCGATCAGCAGTTCTATCGGTTGGTATTCGATCTTGTAGGCCATTTTTCGGCAATCTTTGATCCAAAAGCCCAGATACAGCCAGTCCAGTTTCAATTGCTTGGCCCATTCGATCTGCCAGAGCACGGCATACATGCCGGGGCTTAAATGTGAGAAGTCCGGGTCGAAAAAGGTATAGACCGCCGATAGCGCGTTATCTAGCCGGTCGATAGTCGCGACTGCGATCAATTGTTCATCAATCAGGAATTCCACGAAAAAAGTATTGCACCAGCGGCTGCCCAAAAAATTTAAATATTCCTCCGGGCTTGAATTCGCCATGCTGCCGTCGCTATGGCGGCTGTCTTGATAGCGCAAATACAGGTCGTAATGCGCTTGTTCGAACCGAGCCGGCTTAATGACGGTTTGCGTGTTTTGATTTTTCTTTAAACAGCGTTGTTGATTGCGTTTGGGTTTAAATTGGGTTACCGGAAGCCGGGCAGGGGTGCAGGCTTGACACTGCGGACAGCGAGGGGCGTAAACATAATCGCCGCTACGGCGAAAGCCTCGTTCGATCAAGCGTGAATAGAAGGCGTTGTTGAGCTCGAAGGAAGGATGCACGAATGCCGAGCAGGCAATCCGGTCGTCCAGATAACTGCACGAATGCTTTTCGGAAAGAAACAATGGTATCGTGGTCGTCAGTTTTGCCATGCGTCTGTCGAAGGTTTTGCCGGGCAATAGCGTTTGAGCTGCGCGGAAAATTCGGAGCGGGGGATTTCCTCGGCGCCCAGGCTCAGCAAATGCTGAGTTTGTACTTGGCAGTCGACGAGTCGATAGCCCCATTGTTTTAATTGTCTGGCCAAGGTCACGAAGGCAACTTTGGAGGCATCGGTTCGTTTGTGAAACATCGATTCGCCGAAAAAAACTTGGCCGATCGCGACGCCGTACAAGCCCCCGGCCAGTTCGCCGTCGAACCAAGTTTCTACCGAATGAGCCAAGCCTTGATGATGTAGGTCTTGATAGGCTTGCATCATTTCATCGGTGATCCAAGTCCCTGAAGACGCTTGGCGCGGCTCGGCGCAGCAAGCCATGACTTGGTCGAAGGCACGGTCGAATGTAACGGTGAATAGTCCTTTACGCAAGGTTTTGGCAAGGCTTCGGGAGATATTCACCCGGTCCGGAAATAAAACCAATCTGGGGTCGGGCGACCACCAAAGGATTGGTTCCCCGGGGTTGTACCACGGAAATATTCCGTTTCGATAGGCATTGAGCAGGCGTTCGGTAGATAAACATCCGCCTAGCGCCAGTAAGCCGTTAGGTTCTTCGAGGGCTTTATATAGCGGAGGAAACGGCTGATTCGAACGAAACGGGTCGAGTACGGTCAATTGCATGGTTTCATGGTTTTATCGAATGATTGTCCTTATATTCCGCCGGCTTTCACCGTTCCGGTACAGCGCCGCTTGCCGTTAATGTATTAAAGGGTTCGAGGCTGTGAAAGAATTCCACCGTTCCCATGCTCTACGCTCATCGTCTTGCCATCTTAGCTAATGTGACTTCGATGTCATTTATTGTTACCTAACGTACCCGGCTTCGAAATCGCGACGAAGGCGTCGCTCCCACAAGGAGGCAGGCGTTCAGTGGGAGCGATCCCCTGATCGCGATTTCAAAGGCACTGACGTTCAATATCTACAGGTTTATCAAACGGCACCGCTCCCTGATATTTTACTCGTTCCTACCGATCCAGCGTGGGAGTGCTTAGCGATATTTGCAGTTCGTTCAGTTATTCCATTTCATCCAAGTATTTCTCGGCATCCAGCGCCGCCATGCAGCCCGCGCCGGCCGAGGTAATGGCTTGTTTGTAAACGGCATCCATCACGTCGCCGGCCGCGAATACGCCCGGTACGCTGGTCGCGGTCGCGTTGCCTTGCAGGCCGGTTTTGACCTTGATGTAGCCGTGGTCCATCTCGAGTTGGCCTTGGAAAATGTCGGTATTGGGTGTATGACCGATCGCGATGAATACGCCGTGTACGTCCAAATTCTTGGTTTCGCCGGTCTTGGTGCTTTTGATTCGGATGCCGGTCACGCCCATGTCGTCGCCGAGCACTTCATCGAGTGTATGATCCCATTCGATCACGACATTGCCGTTTTTCGATTTTTCGATCAGTTTGTCGGACAGAATTTTTTCCGAACGGAATTTGTCGCGGCGATGTACGATCGTGACTTGCGAGGCGATGTTGGACAGGTAGAGGGCCTCTTCGACCGCGGTATTGCCGCCGCCGATGACTGCAACGGGTTTGTTTTTATAGAAGAAGCCGTCGCAGGTCGCGCAGGCAGATACGCCTTTGCCTTTAAAGGCTTCTTCGGATTCCATGCCTAAATATTTCGCCGAAGCGCCGGTGGCGATGATCAATGCGTCGCAGGTATAAACGCCGGAATCGCCGGTCAGTTTATAAGGGCGCGCCGATAAGTCGGCAGTATGGATATGGTCGAAAACAATTTCGGTGTTGAAGCGCTCGGCATGCTGACGCATTCTTTCCATCAGGTCGGGGCCTTGCAATCCTTCCACGTCGCCGGGCCAGTTATCGACGTCGGTTGTCGTCGTCAATTGACCGCCTTGCTGCATTCCGGTGATCATGACCGGGTTGAGATTGGCGCGTGCCGCATAGACGGCTGCGGTATAACCGGCGGGGCCGGAACCCAAAATCAAAAGGCGGCAATGTTTGGTGTCGGTCATTAAAATGTCTCCTGCAATTGAACTGTATCGAAAATAGGCCGATTATAACTGTCCGAATAACTTCTGTCTGTAATGCTAATTGGTTTGCAGTTAGCAGTTAGCAGTTAGCAGTGAATAGTGAATAGTGAATAGTGAATAGTGAATAGTGAATAGTGAATAGTGAATAGTGAATCGGCGCTTCTATGTATGGCCGGCTATTTGCTTTCCATTGTCTTGATGAAAGCGTTTGCTTCGTTGATCGACTTTTCCATTGCGGTAATCAGTGCCGAGACGTCCGATTGTATCGACCCCAATTCGCCTTTGAGCGAGGCGATTGCCTGCGCGTTCAGATTATGCTTTAAGTACATCACCTGGTCCTTGAACACCGACAAGACCGGCTCGATTCGGGATTCGGCCTGTTTCATCGCGCTAATCAGTTGTTGATAATGCACCTTTGTCGCATCGAGTTTTTGCTGGCTGTTTCGTTTTAGCGCAGCGCTGCTGTATTCTCCGATTTCCTGTTCCCACTCGCGGAATAGCGCGCCGGATACGTCCTCGATGTCGCGAATACGTTTGTTGACTTCATTGGCTTTTTTTACACTGGCTTCGTATTCGCCGTTAAGCTTTTTATAAGTGGACTCGAGATTGCCGCCTTTAAAGTCGGTCAATGCGGTAAATTGCTCCAGAGCAGATTTAAATTGTTCCTTGGTTTCCTCTTGCGTGTCACGGGCTTTCTCGACGCGGTGTACCATAACATCCCGCTTCGGAATGCCGATTTTTTCGAGGCCGCTGTAATACAGGCTAGAGCAGGCCGACAGACTCATGAATACCATAGCGGCGATCAAACGATATAAAAGGGTCATAGTTTTCTCCATTAATGAGTTTTTTTGCGCGCGTTCCCAAGCTCTTGCTTGGGAACGCAGTACGAGAAGCTCCAGCTTCATGAAACCGGTAAGCAGAAGCTTACGTGAAGGGTTTCCTAAACCGGAGTTTGGGAAGCAGTGGCGGAGGCCTAAATACTCATAAGCGCCATCTTAGTGCCTATACTATAGTGTATTTATAGCTTTATTCGTCATATCGGCATGGATTGCCTACATGAGTGTGAAGCTAGGCATTGCCATCCGTGGCCCTGGATTCCGCCAATCCCTGGCGGAATGATGCGTTCCTTCCTTAAGTTGGCGCCTATGACCTCATTGCCATTAAGTTAAGCCGTTCGTGGTGAGCCTGTCGAACCATGGACGGCTTAACTTATCGACCCAGGATTTTTCCATTCACCCTTCGACAGGCTCAGGGCGAACGGAAAAATCCTTAACTTAATGGCAGTGGCCTATGACCTGAATACTTACGATGAGTTTTTATTCGGTGTTTCATTTCAGGCTACCTCTACCGGCCAAGCCAATTTGCGCCATTATATTGAAAATACAAAGGAATTGATAATACGGTATAATTCGGCGTTTTTATTCCATCTTTCATTTATTGAACATCCATGTCAGAGTTACTTTCAGAACTGAACCGCAGACGCACCTTCGCGATTATTTCCCATCCCGACGCAGGTAAAACCACGATCACCGAAAAGTTATTGCTGTTCGGGGGCGCGATTCAGTTGGCCGGTTCCGTCAAGGGGCGCAAAGCGGCGCGTCATGCGACTTCGGACTGGATGGAAATGGAAAAAGAGCGGGGCATCTCGGTTACGACCTCGGTGATGCAGTTCGAGCATAACAACAGCATCATCAACTTACTCGATACGCCAGGACACGAAGATTTTTCCGAGGATACCTATCGCACCTTGACTGCGGTCGATTCGGCGTTGATGGTGATCGACGTCGCGAAAGGCGTCGAGGACAGAACGATCAAGTTGATGGAAGTCTGCCGTCTGCGCACGACGCCGATTTTGACCTTTATCAATAAATTGGATAGGGAAGGGCGCGAGCCGATCGAATTACTCGACGAAGTCGAGAGCGTCTTGCAAATCGAATGCGCGCCGATGACCTGGCCGATCGGCATGGGTAAACGCTTCAAAGGCGTTTATCATCTGTACAAGGATGAAATTCATTTGTTCAGTCCGCAGCACGGCGGGAAGATCGCTCAGGCTGAAGTGATCAAAGGACTCAATAATTATCACTTGGATGAGTTGCTGAAGGATCAGGCCGACGAATTGCGCGAGGAAATAGAGTTGGTCAAAGGCGCGAGTCACGAGTTCGACATGGATAAATATCTGAAGGGCGAACAGACGCCGGTTTTTTTCGGTTCGGCGATCAATAACTTCGGTATTCTCGAATTGCTCGATGCGTTTGCCGAGTACGCGCCGGCACCTTTGCCGCGAGAGACCGAACAGCGGGAAGTCCGTCCCGACGAGGATAAATTCACCGGCTTCGTCTTCAAAGTACAAGCCAATATGGACCCCGCGCACCGCGATCGCATCGCGTTTTTACGCGTATGCTCCGGAAAATTCGACAAAGGCATGAAGATCTATCATGTCCGTACGGGTAAAAATGTCCAGGTCGCGAATGCGCTGACTTTCCAGGCCGACAGCCGTAAAAACGTCGAAGAAGCCTATCCGGGCGATATCATCGGCCTTCACAATCACGGCACGATACAGGTCGGCGACACGTTCACGCAGGGCGAAACGCTCAAATACGGCGGCATACCGTATTTCGCCCCCGAACTCTTTAGGCGCGTCGTGTTGAAAGATCCGTTGCGCGCGAAGGCGCTGCAAAAAGGTCTGGTGCAATTGACCGAAGAGGGCGCGACGCAGTTGTTCAAACCGCTTAAGAACAACGACTTGATACTCGGCGCTGTCGGTGTGCTGCAGTTCGATGTGACCGCGCACCGGCTGAAGAACGAATACAATGTCGAATGCGTCTACGATAATGCGCCGATTTCGACGGTGCGCTGGGTCAGTTCCGATAAGCCGGCAAAACTCGAGGAATTCAAGAAAAAAGCTTTCGAGAACCTCGCCGAAGACGGCGGCGGTTTCTTGGTTTACGTTGCCAGCAGTCGCGTCAATCTGCAATTGACCGAGGAGCGTTGGCCGGATATCAAGTTTAGTGCGACGCGGGAGTTATGATTTAAATTCGGAGTCCTATTATGAAACGTTTCATATCGATTATTGGAATCTTTTTAGCCTTGATAGGGTTTTCCGCGCCCGTTTATTCGTGGGGGCCAGCTACACATGCCTATATAGGCGCAAGATTGGGCGAGAAAGGGATTTTGGGCGCAAACGTTTTATATGGTCAAATGGCGGGCGACGTTTTCAATTTAATGTACGACACCCCCATAGAGCAAATACAACATCTTTATGATGTTACTCACGGATTGACCGAACAAGGGCTAGATACGGTTTTTCCGGTACTTGACCTCGCCGAAACGAAACGCGAAAAAGCCGTTGCGTTGGGTTTTTTGGCTCATAACAATGTAAATGGTGCCGATGTTTATGCTCATGGCAATCCTTATAACGATCCGGAACGCTATGTTATCGCTAAGGCGCTTCAGTTAAGTGAAGTCTTGGCGTCCAGGTTGGCGCTTTTGGGGGGCGGGATTGCCGATGACATGTTGCTTGAGGTTTCGCATGTTTTTGTGGAATTCGCCGCCGATTTATTGATTCGGCAATATGACCGTGCGATCGGGGCTCGGATGATCGTAGCCGCTATTAGCCGGAATAGAGGGTTTCCGGATTTGTTGGTCAAGGCTTATGCCGAAAATTTTGCTGATACATTCGGATTCACGCATGATGAGGCGGCTTCGATTATCGTTGCCGAGGAGGCTAAATTTCGAAGATTGGCAATCAGGTACGGCATGATAATGCAATACAGCAATCGTAAGGCTCAAACGGAATTAGCGGGGTTGTTGGCTGAAATTGCTCCGCGCTTGATGGAAGGTTACGGTTTAGACGTTCCTTCTGCCATGTTGTTGCCGATCATACAGTTTGGCATTGGGGAGGCCCTTGAGTTATGTAAGGATGATTTGTTACCCGAGGTTGAAAATACCATTGAGGCGCTCAGAGCGATCGATTGGCATCACAGGTAATGGACATGGGTCAGTGTTTTACTCTCTTTCGCAAAAAGACAAACGCTAGTGGCAAAGCCTTGAAGGGGCGGGTTATTCTTGGCGGGGCGGGTTATTTAACCCGTCCCCAACGTTTTGATTTGCTTTGGCCGCTGTCGAAACGTTTAGGATGGGGTTGCAAGCTCCGTCCTGCCAATGTTGGCCGGATATCAAGTTTAGTGCGACGCATGATCTGTAACATCGCTTAGGGTTTGGTTTAAGACAAGATATGAAATTCGCCATTCAAATCAACAGTAGCCCGACTGGTTCAGGCAGTGCCTATCATGCTTACCGATTCGTTTGCTCAGTATTGGCCGAAGGGCACTCGGTATTTCGCATATTTTTTTATCATGAAGGAATTTATCATGCCTTCAACTATGCGATGCCTCCCGATGACGAACTTAATTTTCCGAAGCTGTGGAGTGCGTTGGTAAAACAATACGCAATCGATCTGGTGGTTTGCATTTCCGCTGCGCAAAGGCGCGGATTGCTGCATACCGACGAAGCTAGCCGAGTCGGCAAACAGGATGGCGATTTAGCCGACGGTTTTCGGATTTCCGGTTTAGGGCAATGGGTCGAAGCAACTCTACAAGCGGACCGTTGCATCGTATTCGGGTAGTTTATGCATAAGAAATTTCTGTTTGTCTTGCGTAAACCTCCTTTCAATGGCGTTTCGATGCAGGAAACATTGGATAGCGTATTGACGATCGCGGCATTCGATCAAGCGGTTAGCTTATTGTTGCTGGACGATGGCGTATTTCAATTGAAGAATGGACAGCAGCCGGATCGCTTTGGCATGAAGGATACCGCGGCTGTGTTTGGTGCGTTGGAAATTTACGATATTCACGACATACGGGTCGAAGTTGAGTCTTTGCAGGAGCGCGGCTTGAAGCCTCGCGATTTATGCCTGCCGGTGCGAGAGATCTATCGCAAAGATGTGGCCGGATATATGAAGGAATTCGATGTGGTTCTTGCAGGCTAATTTCAGCGTTCTAATGCTTCAACGCTACCGAACCCGCTTTAACGTAACATGGGCAAGCGCCGTGACGCTGGAGCATCTATAGCGAGTTGTCATGCGGAGTGTTCTTCGATCGTAGGATGCGCGCTGCGCGCCTTCTTCTAAAAATGATATTTAAGCTGAAAGCGTACATGGTCGTCGGCGCTGAACATGATTAACGGGTCGGTGACCGGGATGCCGCGAAATAGACGAACTTGAATGTCTGCGGTCCAATCGTTGCCGATGCGCCGACTGGCTTCGATGTTGTATATTTTAGAGTTTTGGGTGCGGTCGAAAATGACGCCGGCAAGCAATTGGGTGTTTTGAATATCGTTAAAGCCCAGGCGAACTGCGGCTAAGAAGTCGTCTTGAAATAAGGCTTGTTGTGTCAATGCCTGAAAATTATTGTAGCCACGGCTGTCGTACATGTACTCCGCTATCAGACCTAGGTCGACGCCCGATTCGAAGAGGTCGAAGAATGTATATTCGACGCCGCCGGTCGCAGCATAAAATCGGTCTCCTTGTCCCGAGCGCATTAACGCTTCGAGCTTCCATAACCAGCTGCCTTTGATCGTTTGGACATCGATGCTGGTTTGATTGATGTTTTCATAAAGCGGGATGATTCGTTCAATTTCGCCTAACTGATTGAAGCGAGGCAGCATCGTCGGTTGGCGGGCGGTGCCGTAAAAATGTGCGAGTCCGACATCCCAATCCCCGAAAGAATGAGAATATCTGCCGGCGTAAGCCAAGTGTTTTTCGACGCCTTCTCTTTCAAATTGGGCGTCTCCGACTGAGGTTACCGGGTGCGTTCTTAAGCGGCCTTCGTGTCCGGCAAATGTTCTTTCGCGGAAGCCGGTTAGTAAGAACAAATCGATGGTGCCCCAGTCTTGAATCAAGGCTAGGTTAATCATCGGTTGCCCGAGTTTTTGTTCGCCGTCGATGTTTTCGACAAAGTCGGTTTGATTGATGATGTCGATCAGATGAAAGCCTTCGGTGACGCCCCAAAATACTTGACGGAAGCCGACCCGCAGTTCCCAGTCGGCAGCGGCTTTTAGCCACGTCAGTTCGCGGATATCGAAATGGGTACGGCGGCTGTCGTGTTGGGAGTAGCGATAAAAGGGCGAGAAGGTAAAGCTTTGCGATCCGTTATCCCAGCTTCGATAGAGTTCGGGGTTTATCGCGCCGGAAATATAGTGGCTATGTTGTTGGTTGTCTAGTGGGGTTTGAAAAAAGCCTAGGCTTTCCACTTCGGCATAGCCGGAAATTTCCCAATCGGATATCAAGTCGTTAAAAAACGATTCGTCGCTCGATGCGCCGATGCGGTTTTCTTTGAAATTCCCAGGATACGAGTCGTTTATTGATTGTTGGGGGGCGGTTAAATCGTATTTATGGAGTTCGCTATTTGAGTGCGCATAATTCGATGGCTCGAAGGTATTTGGGGTTTGTTTCCGGGTTAAAGTCGATTCGTCTGTTAGGGTAATTTGGCTCGAGCCGTGAGCGGTTGATTTAATATCGATTGTGTATGCGTGTATGCTGGCTTGATTTTTTAAGTCGAAGACAAGCCGGAAATCGTTTTTATTTCGAGGCGCGCTGCGTAAGCGTTGAAAATAGGGATGATCGGCAGATGGCTGGCTAAGCGGTGCCGAAGGTTTCAGGTTTTTTACATCGAGTACGAGACGAGGCGGATTGTCGATTAGAAAGGCCTTGAGTTCGGGCGTTTTCTGGTTTCCACGGTCTTCCGTATGAACGATGCTAAGATCTATCACGGCTTGACGGGATGATGATTGGTAATCGATCGAATCCAGCACTACTTGTTGTGCATCAGCTTCCGAAAATGCCAAGCAAGTTGCCAAGCTGATATATTTAAGTCGGGTGTTGCGCATAAGATTTTAAGTGTTGTTGCCTAATATGCTTCTTGTGTTCGCTTGTATCGTAATTGCTTAGCCCACCCTTTATTGTTTCTGGCTCCCACGGTCCTCCGCTCGCCGTATACTTGGAAGCGGTGCTGTTTGATAAAGCTGCGGATATTGAACATCAGTGGCTTCGAAATCGCGACGAAGGCGTCGCTCCCACAAGGGGGTGGGGTGCTCTGTGGGAGCGATCCCCAGATCGCGATTTCGAAGTCGGGAACGTTGGGCGACAAAAAATGGTATCGAGGTCTCATTGGTTAAGATTTGCAAAAGGGTAATTTTTGACTTATGTATAACGATGAGCGGTCCTCCGTGGGAACGAGGTCAGTAACGGTTTACGTTAACTTAATGGTAGTGACGCAGAGCTTGGGAGCACTGGGAATTACGACAACAATTTAAATAATGGCGCTAATTCGCTAATTTTATACGATTTCCAAGCATACTCGGCAAAGTATAATTGAAATCTAGCGCGCGCGCCTTAAAGTATTTTGATCGAAATCGCGCTCGGTGAGTCCCGTGCGAAATTCGATGTTCTCGATCGATAGGCTGGTGCTTTTGCCGTTTTGATGATTGGTCATCAACATATCGTGCGCTCGCCAGTATTGGTTTAGGTGTTGGCGATAATCTTTGTTCTCGAGCGTCTTCAATAAGGCGTTTCTTCTGTCGTAATATTCTACTTTTATTGGAATATAGCGTTCTTTGTCTATCCACGATATCTGCCGGGTATATCCGGAATGTTGATATTGAGGGGCAAGTTCGACAACGAAGCAATCAATGCCGTCTACTGTTTCGTCACGAAGGTAGCGGTACTCATATTTCGGAATTTCAAACGATGTCAAATCCTCGAATGCAAATTCGCTGCCGAGAAAGGGGCCCGATTTGTTGTTCGACGAAATACGTCTAACTCTTCTCAATGCCGGTAAATATAGCCATTGATCGTCCGGTTCGAGTGCATGGGTATAACTTAAAAAAGCAGTTCCTCGCACATCGCCCGGGCTATCGAAAATAGTCAGGCTTTTGTCTCCGTCGCCGGAGACTTCTAACGTGTTGATTCTAAGTAAGCGAACGGCTTCGCTCCCGCTTCGGGTTCTTAGGATCATTTTCATTTCGGCTTGGCTGTCTTGCCAGCCTTTATCGCGTTTGACCATTTCTTCGATGATTTGCAAGCCTTTTTCTTGATCGCTTTGCGCTAGGCACGGCGATGTAATGAAGAAAAGACCAAGTAATAAAAGTATGTTTCTCATGTTTAATGCCAAGGTTAGTTTTTGAATAAATCCAGGTTATATACTTTGTTCGTCAAAGACCCGGTGCCTAAAGCTATCAACCTGAAAAGAGCAGTTGGCATGTGTTGTAGACCGTTCGTACTGAGCCAAGTCGAAACATGAAGGGTCTACAACACTTTCACCGGTCTGGTGAAGCCTCAAACTACCCTTCACCTTTCGACAGGGTTCTCCTGAGCGTGGCCGAAGGGGCTCTCCTGAGCGTAGCCGAAGGGCTTAGGGCGAACGGTAGTTTGAGGCTCTCAACTGCTCTTTTTAGGATCAAAGATCATTAATCATAGTTCATAATCTAGGGAATTTAGTTGATACGTAATGCCATTCGAAGCTAGTCGGCCTGGTTGCGGTATTGTCCGGGGGATATTTTTGATCTGCGATGGGTATAACACCGTCCCCAAAGTTTCGGTATGCCCTAAATGATCCGGTATACTTTGGCTATACTCGAAACGTTTAGAACGGGTCCTTGGCAAGGGGTAAATTATTAAATAAACCTGACCTCTTTTTTGGCACGCTTCGTGGCCCATCCTACACGTGACGGCTACCAGCGTTATCCTGAATAGTTACAAATCGGCAATAATTAGGATTACCGGATGAATCTGATTAATTTTTGCATTACAACGTCATTCATTTCGAAATAGGGGAGAATAATCATGCCTGCAAACCGACTTGTACTAACCCGTATTGACGGGGAGATTAAGGAAGAGGCAGCTGCTGTACTGGCGGCTATGGGGCTTACAGTGTCAGATGCCGTGCGGCTTTTACTGACCAAGATTGCTCGAGAACATGTTTTGCCGTTCGATCCGTTCATTCCCAATGACACTACCATCGCCGCCATGAAAGAGGCTCGTGCGGGTAATCTACCTAGCGCCAACAGCATCGCAGGCTTGAAAGCAGCCCTTAATGCGGACGATTGAATGGACAAGCCAATTCAAGCGTGATTACAAGCGCGAAAGTAAAGGTCGGCATCGCACCACACTTGATGTGTCTTGTTTCCGATTGTGGATTGTCTTGCAAATGACCGGCTTCTGGAGTCGCGTCACCAAGACCATGCTCTTTCCGGAAATTGGAAAGATTACCGTGATTGTCACATCAAACCAGATTTGGTATTGATCTATCAGAAACCGGACGAAGCGACTGTTCGGCTTGTCCGACTCGGTTCGCACAGTGAACTCGGGCTTTTGTAATTTAACGCGCCCAAACTTTACGCAAGCTGGAGCTCTCTCTCCGCTATACACATCGATAGGCTAACCAAGTCTTTTGGCAGCACACTAAGACGTAATACGCTAAAGGTATCGCGCCGTTGTATTATAAATCCCATGTTAAATTAAACGGGTGGATACGACGGGCGCGCTTACGTCATCTCCACCCGATATTGCTGTCCATGCGCCACCGATTTTTTATTTGACTCCAAATATTACGGTGTCAAAAAATTTTACACTGTTGTGTTAAGTATTTACCGTAAGCGGTAGTTTGCCAAACAGCAGGTAGCCTATAATTCTAGTGAGGTTCTATTTGCCCCCTTACCTTTTTATCTTGACTGATAGTCTCGTGTTTCTTCACCGTTCTTGGAACGAAAAACCATGTGCAGAATAAACCCCGGAGTCGATTTCGCCTTCAAAAAACTATTCGGCAGCGAAGAAAACAAAGACTTACTGATCTCGCTGATCAATGCGATCGTCTCCGAAGAGGATAGGGTGGCCGAAGTCGAGCTGAAAAACCCCTACAACCTAGCGTATTACTAGGCCGGAAAAATCTCGATTCTGGACATCAAGGCGAAAAGCGAGAAAGGGCGTTGGTTTAATGTGGAAATGCAAATCAGCTAAGACTACAACTTCGACAAGCGCGCGATTTACTACTGGGCGAAGCTGGTGACAGAACAGCTCAGCGAAGGCATGATGTTTCGTGAACTTAAAAAAACCATCAGCATCAATATCCTGGACTTCAATTTCATCCCAAGCGCACCGGCACTGCCATTAAGTTAAGCCGTTCGTGGTGAGTCTGTCGAACCATGGACGGCTTAACTTATCGACCCAGGATTTTTCCATTCACCCTTCGACAGGCTCCTTTGGTTATACTCGAAGCGTTTAGAGCGGGTCCTTGGGAAGGGATAAATTATTAAATAAACCTGACCCCTTTTTCTACCTTTTTTGCCTTTTTTGAAAAAGCTTTTTGGCCGAAGCATTGCTGCGGTAGAATCATCGGACGCATCTAACCAGACAGAGGAGATACTGCATGCATTCCGCTATCCAGCAATATCAGCCCGCCATCGCCGAACTGTGCCGGCGTTACCACGTTCGCAAACTGGAGGTGTTCGGTTCTGCCGCGCGCGGTAACGATTTCGATCCAGCCTTGAGCGATGCCGATTTTTTGGTGGAATTTGCCAGCGAAGGACAAGCGCCCTCCTTGCATACCTTTTTTGGCTTACGTCGGGAACTGGAACAACTGATTGGCCGTGAGGTGGATCTGGCCGAAACCGCTGCTCTCCGCAACCCTTACGTGCGCGCCAAAATCGAACAAAGCCGAGAGTTGGTTTATGCAGCGTGATGCCCGCGCCTTTTTGTGGGACGCCCACTCCGCAGCCGAAGCCACTCTGGAATTTGTGGCCGGTAAAACGTATACAGACTACTCCGGTGATCGCCTACTATGCGACAACTGCGTTGACATTTACCGGGTTCGATAAAACACTCGTTTTTTCGAACCCATGAAAAGAGTAAGTAAACGGCAAAATTACCTAGTTGAATTCTTGATTGATTTGAGTAATTAGCTAGACTAGACTAGGTTCTTTAAGGGGAATGTAATGCAAACTGTAAATATGTTACAAGCCAAGTCTTCTCTGTCCCGCTTAGTAGAAGCCATTGAGCAAGGGCAAGAGCGAGAAATCGTGATTGCCAGGAATGGTCGCCCAGCTGCTAAGCTTGTTCCGATAGATGCTGCGCCATCCGAGAAGCGGATTGGAGTAGCAAAAGGCTTGTTCGTGGTGCCGGACAGCATTGATACATATAACGACGAAGTGGCTCGGTTGTTCATGGACGAGGTGCAGAATTGAATCTGCTGCTGGATACTCACGTTGCACTATGGGCTATCACGGATAACTCAAAACTGTCACAAAAGGCGCGTGAATTGATTGTATCGCCCAAAGCAACCGTTTGGGTCAGCGCGGCGAATGTCTGGGAAATTGCAATCAAGCACTCACTAGGGCGAGGCGACATGCCGGTTTCTGGCCGAGACGCGATGCGCTATTTTCAGGAATCCGGATATCGCTTCCTTGCTGTCGAGGCGGAACATACGATAGCGGTCGAAGAACTGCCTTTACATCACCAAGACCCGTTCGACCGCATACTTGTCGCTCAGGCGCTTGTAGAGCCGATGCGTTTAATGACCCACGATCCTTTGGTAGCGCTCTATAACGACACAATTATCAAGATTTAAACTGGATTAGAGAAAAAGGCAGAAAAAAGGGGGGGCAGGATAAAATTATTAATTCAACCTGACCCTTTTTTCCCCTATATGTTTACCTGATTAGCAAGATGCTTCAGCTTGCCGAGGCCAAGTTTCCGAGCAAGGATCAGTCGTAGTCGCAAAAACTAAAATATGCTGTTACCCAAGCTCTAGCTTGGGTAACCTGTTCAGGAAGCTCTAGCTTCCCGAAAATCAAGAAAGATTGAACGAGCGAGTCGGGTTTGATTCAGAATGTGCGGAGGTTGTGTCGGTCTCAGGAAGCTCTTGCCCTGAGCATGTCGAAGCTGGAGCTTCCGGGGTGTCTTTCCCAAGCTGGAGCTTGGGAAAGAGCGAAGGATGTGAATCGAAGGATGGCTTGCGAGCATTGTTGCCTTGATAGGGTGGCAAACATGAAATTATTGGCCAATCGATAGGATTAACAATGATGTCATCGTGATTTTGGGCAAGGCAGGGCATAGCCGGTTCGTGAGAAGGCGAATTTTCCTTATATGGTGTCAGAAAATTTTACACTCTAGCCGGCCTCTAAACGATTATCGTCTTTTGATGTTTTGCGTGCTGGAGGAAACTTGGCTTGGCATTTTCACTGGATGTTTATGCGTGGCCTCTATTTTAAGACCTTGAGTACGGCTTATTTAACCCGTCCCCAACTTTTCGGTAAGCTATGGCTATACTCGAAACGTTTAGAGCGGGTCCCTTGACAAAAGGGGTAAATGATTAAATGAACCTGACCCCTTTTTCCCGAGCAAGGATCAGTCTTAGTCGCAAAAACTAAAATATGCTGTTACCCAAGCTCTAGCTTGGGTAACCTGTTCAGGAAGCTCTAGCTTCCCGAAAATCAAGAAAGATTGAACGAGCGAGTCGGGTTTGATTCAGAATGTGCGGAGGTTGTGTCGGTCTCAGGATGCTGGAGCTTCCGGGGTGTCTTTCCCAAGCTGGAGAGGCTGTGAAAGTATTGATGAATGCATCATAATAAAATTTATTAACCTTGTAGACAATGAAGAAAAATCCTATAAAATCAACAATCTAATTCTTCATGCTCTTCATGGTTATTTTATAATATTGAATACTTTCACAGTCTTTGGAGCTTGGGAAATAGCGTGATGTGGGTTGGCCGTTTTTAGCTTGACGCGCATGGCTTGCGAATCCCGTCCTGCTAGGGGATATACTGATCTTTGGGCTTTAGCTGAAGAAACTTGCTAATCAGGTATGTTTAAACAAGTGCTTGTAATTTGGCTTTCAGTTCTGTTGCAAAGCTAAATAGTCGGTCAAAGGGAC
>NZ_KB455575.1:4930865-4984547 GCF_000341735.1 Methylotuvimicrobium buryatense 5G
GCTACGGCTATCGGGGACTAAAAATCTTCACTTCGCTAACGCTCCGTTTCCACGATTTTCAGCGAATGAATCGGTAGTATGTGTAACGTTGCTGGGTTAATTTAGCTCATGGTGCGCGTTACACCTTGCTGTGATTTTATGAAAAAAACAATTCCGCATTTACCGCCAGTGGCTACTCGCTGAACGCGGGACAGTTTAAGGTTAATTCGTTCGTGGTGAGCCCTTCGGTTGCGCTCAGGAGAGCTCTGTCGAACCTTAGGCGGATTAACCGTCCACCCTTCGACAGGCTCAGGGTGAACGGTTAATCCTTAGTGCTTTTGTCCCGCCTTAAGCATAGGTATCTACACAAGTTTTCAGCTTTATAAAACAATTAGTTAAGTTAATTTTTCTGTGATCTAGGATAAAAAGTAGACTAAAAACTTCAATTTTTAGTCGTTATCTTAATAAAAAACCAGAAGAAACTTTATAACAACATGATTTTAAATGATAAAGATTTGTAGATGCTTATGCGCCTTAAGTGGGAAGCCCCGTCGGTCAGAATTTATTTAGCCTAATTGTCTTGTGGTCAAAAGGATGTGAATCGAAGGATGGNTTGCGAGCATTGTTGCCTTGATAGGTAGGCAAACATGAAATTATTGGCCAATCGATAGGATTAACAATGATGTCATCGTGATTTTGGGCAAGGCAGGGCATAGCCGGTTCGTGAGAAGGCGAATTTTCCTTATATGGTGTCAGAAAATTTTACACTCTAGCCGGCCTCTAAACGATTATCGTCTTTTGATGTTTTGCGTGCTGGAGGAAACTTGGCTTGGCATTTTCACTGGATGTTTATGCGTGGCCTCTATTTTAAGACCTTGAGTACGGCTTATTTAACCCGTCCCCAACTTTTCGGTAAGCTATGGCTATACTCGAAACGTTTAGAGCGGGTCCCTTGACAAAAGGGGTAAATGATTAAATGAACCTGACCCCTTTTTCCCGAGCAAGGATCAGTCTTAGTCGCAAAAACTAAAATATGCTGTTACCCAAGCTCTAGCTTGGGTAACCTGTTCAGGAAGCTCTAGCTTCCCGAAAATCAAGAAAGATTGAACGAGCGAGTCGGGTTTGATTCAGAATGTGCGGAGGTTGTGTCGGTCTCAGGATGCTGGAGCTTCCGGGGTGTCTTTCCCAAGCTGGAGAGGCTGTGAAAGTATTGATGAATGCATCATAATAAAATTTATTAACCTTGTAGACAATGAAGAAAAATCCTATAAAATCAACAATCTAATTCTTCATGCTCTTCATGGTTATTTTATAATATTGAATACTTTCACAGTCTTTGGAGCTTGGGAAATAGCGTGATGTGGGTTGGCCGTTTTTAGCTTGACGCGCATGGCTTGCGAATCCCGTCCTGCTAGGGGATATACTGATCTTTGGGCTTTAGCTGAAGAAACTTGCTAATCAGGTATGTTTAAACAAGTGCTTGTAATTTGGCTTTCAGTTCTGTTGCAAAGCTAAATAGTCGGTCAAAGGGACGCGCAGCCTAAACTTTCAAGAAAAAAGGAAAACAGGAGTAAATTATTAATTTAACGTTTTTTACTTAGAGCGAAAAACCATGTGCAGAATAAACCCCCGAGTCGATTTAGCCTTCAAAAAACTGTTCGGCAGCGAAGAAAACAAAGACCTGCTGATCTCGTTGATCAATGCCATTGTCTCCGAAGAGGACCGGGTAGCCGAAGTTGAGCTGAAAACCCCCTACTCGGCGTTCCGGGTTATTTAACCCGACCCGAACGTTTCGGTATGCTCTAAATGATCCGGTATACTTTGGCTAGTAAGTATTCAGTTCCCCTCTTTGAAAAAGAGGGGCTAGGGGAGATTTTTTAAATAAATCCCCCTCAATCCCCCTTTTTCAAAGGGGGATGCCAACAATAAGCCTGAGTTGCAGTAATTTGCCAACGGGGTCTGAATACTTACTTTGACTATACTCGAAGTGTTTAGAGCGGGTCCCTTGGCAAGCACTGCCATTAAGTTAAGCCGTCACAAAATATGTAATACTGGCATTCAGGATCGAATGTGCTTCAAAAGCTTGCCATCCATGGCACTGGATTCCGCCAGTCCATGGCGGAATGACGGGTTTCCCTTAACTTAATGGCAGTGGTCCTTGGCAAGGGGTAAATTATTAAATAAACCTGACCCCTTTTTTGCTCATTTTTCTCTTGGTGTCAGAAAATTTTACAGCGCTTCAGATCTGTTTAGTCATGGAGAAGGGGAAGAAAATCAAAAAAATCACTCCAAGCCGGCCAAGGCCAGCAACTAAGGGTAATTATTTACCTCCCCCTATCGTTCCCACGCTCCAGGGTGGGAACGAAGACCGAGACGCTCTAGCGTCTCGTACCGCTGGAGCGGTACTCAGGCATTCCCACGCAGAGCGTCACTGCCATTAAATTAAGGATTTTTCCGTTCACCCTGAGCCTGTCGAAGGGTGAATGGAAAAATCCTGGGTCGATAAGTTAAGCCGTCCATGGTTCGACAGGCTCACCACGAACGGCTTAACTTAATGGCAGTGACGCAAGAGCGTGGGAACGATAAATCACCCCAAGCCGGCCAAGGCCAGCAACAAAAGGAGTCTTGGTTTTTGCTTGATATCAAGCTCCATGTTTCTTGCTATAAAATAACTTACGGTTCCCTAAAATTGAAAAGGTATATATTTATGAGTCAACATCAATTGGTTTTAACTAAAGCAAAGCATTGCTTTAGTATTGCTATATTAATAGCAAGTTCAAATAGTATTGCGGCGACTTACGACCTCAATGAACTAGATAAAGATCCTCTGACGGTTCTTGATAAAAAATCCATGTTTGACGAGCCAAGCAGTTTAATGTTGAGCCCGGAGGACTTTGAAAAAACACAGCAACAAAACATCAAAAAAGAGTTTGCCGAAATTTTAGAAAAAATCAGGCAAAAACAATTCGATAGCGCTCACAGTCAGGTAGAATCGCTCATCAAGCGCCAGCCGGATATCGTGCAAGCCTATATTCTCAGGGCAACAATAGAGCTTTATCAAAAAGACCGCAAAGCGGCATCGGCAAGCTTTAACAAGGCTTTGAGTCTCGACCCAAAAAATCAAGCGGCATTGCTGGGTATTGCCTCGATAGACTTTGACGAAGGAAGGCCGCAGCAAGCCAAAGAACGGATTCGTCAAGCAATTGCGGTAAACAAAAAAACCGTTTCGCCTTATTTATTACTAGCCGAAATAGCGAATAAAGAAAAAAATCTGGATGAAGCGGAAAAAGCACTGATCAAAGGTCTTGGGAACGTCAAAGGTCAAATTGCAGATGAAGCGAGGCTGCTGTCGAGTTTGGCGCGATTGTATGGAATACAGAAGCAGCCGGAAAAAGTATTGACGTTGGTGCAGGAGATGAATGTTCGTTATCCGGAACACCCCACCGCTTTGTCCTTGTTGGCAGGCGCGTATATCGTAAATAATCAGGCAGTTGAGGCGGAGCAGACGCTACGTAAAATCATCGCACAAAACGAACGAGACATTCAGCACCGGATAATGTTGGCGAATTATTTGTCGAGACAACCGGATAAGGCGGATGAAGTCTTAGCCCTGTTGAATCAGGCTTCAACGGCGGCGCCCGAAAATTTGCAGTTGATGGTTCAAAAAGCGAATTTGTTAATAAGGGTTAAGCATTATGATGAAGCGATGAAAGTTGCTCAAAGTATTGCCAATTTATCGCCTGAAACGAAGTTGCACAAAGCAATTGAAGGGGATATTTTTCTGTCCCAAAAGAAATTCGATCAAGCCTATGGGGCATACCGTGAGGCGTATCAAGCGCGACCTAACCCGAAGTTGCTCGAGTTGATGGTTGCGGTATTAAATTCTCAGGGAAAACAAGCCGACGCAATAAAGTTGTTGAATGACGAGTTAAAAAAAGACGATAAAAATCTCTTAGCGCACTTTCATTTAGCCAACATTTTGCAGCAACAAGGCAACTTACGGCAGGCTGAAAAACATTATCAGGCTATTTTGGCGATACAGCCGGAAAATCCTTTGGCATTGAATAACCTGGCTTGGTTATATCATCAGCAAAACAAATCGGAGGCACTTGCTATGGCGGAAAGCGCTTATAAAGCAGCGCCCAATTCAGCAGAGATCGCCGATACGCTTGGCGCGATATTGTTAAAGCGAGGAGAATTTCAAAAAGCGCTAGAGTTATTGGAAAAAGCGGTAGACTTAAAGCCCAATGATCCTAATATCAAATTTCATCTAGCCGAAGCTCTTGTCGCAAAAGGCGATAAGAAGCGGGCTGTCGAATTACTAGAGGCGATAACGCAAGTCGATCAAGCCTTCGATTCGAAAAATCGGGCGATTGAAATGCTGGGGCAATTAAAAGGTAATTAAGAGCATTACAAGCGCGCCAAGATTTTTCGCGAAAGCTGAAATGGGGTCCGTCCGATTTCAGCAGCGAAAAATGACTTGGCGATTATTGCCTTCGGCGGCCCCGATTCGCCCTGCGTCCGTGCCACTACGCCACATCATCGTAAACTCGATGCGGCTTCGTAGCACTCCCACAAATGGCTTTACGCCGTGTCGCGATGCCTTGTATTTTGCCTCCGCCTGCGCTATTCGCGCAGACTCCGGCAAAACACCCGGCGCTACGGCTATCGGGGACTAAAAATCTTCACTTCGCTAACGCTCCGTTTCCACGATTTTCAGCGAATGAATCGGTAGTATGTGTAACGTTGCTGGGTTAATTTAGCTCATGGTGCGCGTTACACCTTGCTGTGATTTTATGAAAAAAACAATTCCGCATTTACCGCCAGTGGCTACTCGCTGAACGCGGGACAGTTTAAGGTTAATTCGTTCGTGGTGAGCCCTTCGGTTGCGCTCAGGAGAGCTCTGTCGAACCTTAGGCGGATTAACCGTCCACCCTTCGACAGGCTCAGGGTGAACGGTTAATCCTTAGTGCTTTTGTCCCGCCTTAAGCATAGGTATCTACACAAGTTTTCAGCTTTATAAAACAATTAGTTAAGTTAATTTTTCTGTGATCTAGGATAAAAAGTAGACTAAAAACTTCAATTTTTAGTCGTTATCTTAATAAAAAACCAGAAGAAACTTTATAACAACATGATTTTAAATGATAAAGATTTGTAGATGCTTATGCGCCTTAAGTGGGAAGCCCCGTCGGTCAGAATTTATTTAGCCTAATTGTCTTGTGGTCAAAAGGATGTGAATCGAAGGATGGTTTGCGAGCATTGTTGCCTTGATAGGTAGGCAAACATGAAATTATTGGCCAATCGATAGGATTAACAATGATGTCATCGTGATTTTGGGCAAGGCAGGGCATAGCCGGTTCGTGAGAAGGCGAATTTTCCTTATATGGTGTCAGAAAATTTTACAGTCTAGCCGGCCTCTAAACGATTATCGTCTTTTGATGTTTTGCGCGATGGACAATCATGGTCAAGCATCTTTCTCTGGGTTTTTATACTTTGCCTGTATCACAAGGCCACTGCAGGACGGGTTGTTTAACCCAGGGTAAGTACATTAAAAATAAAAGTTCCTTGGAATCAATAAGCTACAAGCGTTAAAAATATCTTGAAATGGAGCGAGAATTTCTAGTGCATTGATTTAACGATAAATAAAAAGTTAAATGCGGTAACCCTGTTATTTAGCCCGGATCCAACGTTTTGATTTCTTCGGTCATGCTCGAAACGTTTCTTGGTAAGGGTTAAAATATTAAATGAGCCTAACCCTTCTTGTTTCGATACTTAATGCTCTAATGCCAAAAAAAACGCCGCTGGAATATGGCGGCGTTAAGACAATATTTTTATTGTTACGCTTTTAATTTTTTGCGCTGTTTTGCTACGCCAAGGCCAAGCATTCCCATGCCTAATAGTCCTAAAGTTGCTGGTTCTGGTACTGTATTGAAGTACAGTTGAGCGCCGTGAGTGCCGCTGAGTTTAATTGTGTTAGCGTCAATTGGAGTGATGGTGGGTGCACCCAAGTTTTGGTCTAACGAAAAGCTAATTGGATTGGCATCACCATCAAGCCAATTGTCATAAAAAGATATACCGTCGACCTTATGGAATAGGCTGGAGTAAGTGGTATCGACACCGGTGAAATCAATATTTCCCACAATATTTAAATTGTTGGCGGTGTCGTAAGTGCTGCTAATGACGTTTAAATTCATAAAATTCGACCAGTTAGCCAAATCTGTAGAAAACAGCAGTTCAATGGTGCCCGAAGAATAGGAGACCTCCGGTCTCAACGGATCGCTTAGACCTGATATCACGCCGCTTAAATTAGTGGTGCGGAAAGTGAGATACCATGCATCTCCAAAACGATTGTTTGCGCTGTCAGGTATTGTAGGCAGTAAAGCTGTAAATAAGTTGTTGCTGTAAGATTGTGCCGTTATGTTTGTGGATGCGGCAATAAGACCGGCATAAGTCACGATCGTATCGCCCACAGTCAATGAGCCTGGATTAGTTGTGTTCACTAGGGTTTGTGATTGAAAGCTAATGTCGGCTTGATCTTTAATGCCTGTACTGGTGGGGTTGACTTTTGTTTCAGGAAAAGAACCGCCATGATCTACAAGGACGTCAACATACCACTCCATCGGAGCCGCGGTTATCGCTGTAGAAGTTGCCGCTAAGATGCCCGCTCCTAAGGTTTTGATTAAAGTGTTCATTAAGAATCTCCGGTAAATGAATAAAGGTTGTGATTGCATAATAAAATAAGCATTTTCTATGCCATCATCTTCTAAGGGTTGTGTGTTTTACTAAGTTTATTTAAGGAGTGTGTCGGCTGTGTGATTTTAAATTTTAATATAATCAATGGGCTATATGTCCTTTGCTGCTTATGAATTCCAGGCGGAATGTCGTAAATCAAAGCAAGTTTTCTTTTAAAGACAAGGTGGCTTTCTGCAATTTCTTTCGGATAAGGCAAGGATTGTAAAAAATTTTGACATTGGTTTTCTAGGCTATACTAAGGATAAATTGCGTTAAAACCCTTAGCTTAAATTCGGTATTTTAACTATGAAGCAAATGAAGTTCATAAGGGATTTCAAGACACTACCTAAGTATTCTCGCTAATCTTTTTGGTTAACGAAAGCCCTATACAAAATACAAACGTATAACAAATTATTGAGTTAACTTCATATTCTTAATGGTGAAGTGCTCTTTCTAGGTATAAGCTTTCTTGGATACAAGGCAATATTGCTAACTACTGAGGGGCTGTGAAATGAAGTCAGGTTGTTCTCCGGTAATTATTTACATCCCATTAGCGTTCCCACTCAGCGCGTGGGAACGCTAATTGCCGGGGGGGGGGGGGGGGGGCTGAATAGTAACGTTTTCCGAGATTAAATCTGACGAACTATATTTTAAGCTGTATTAAGTTGTAAAAATTTTTGACAAAGCCTTGTCGCGAGGCGAATGATGAGGGGAAATAGGGGATAATTATGGTCGAATTCAATTATGACGAAGCTTTTTCCCGCAATATCGGTTGGGTGACGCGAGAAGAATTCAAGCTGCTAAAAAATAAAAAAATTGCTGTCGGCGGTTTAGGTGGTGTCGGAGGGAGTCATTTGATTGTATTGGCGAGGATGGGAATAGGTCGTTTCCATATTTCCGACTTGGATACCTTCGAACTTGCCAATTTTAACCGCCAATACGGCGCGTCCATGAGTACTTTGGGGCAACCGAAATCGGAAGTCATGGAACGGACGATTCGAGATATCAACCCGGAGGCCGAAATCGTCAATTTCAAGCAAGGCATTACGCTTGAAAATCTGGACGACTTTTTAAAGGATATCGATATTTACGTTGATAGTTTGGATATCTTTGCGTTGGAAATTCGGCGTGCCGTATTCGCGCGTTGTTATGAGTTGGGGATTCCGACGATTACCGCCGCGCCGATGGGTATGGGGACGGCGATGCTGGTGTTTATGCCCGGGAAAATGAGTTTCGAGCAATATTTTGCGCTGGATGGTTATTCGTTTGAAGAGCAAATCATGCGTTTTGTAATCGGCGTATCGCCGACTGTAATGCAAAGGAAATACTTAGTAGAGCGGACTTCAGTGAATTTTTTGAAGAAAAAAGTGCCGTCGACGCCGATGGGTATTGAGTTGGCTGCTGGTGTGGCTTGTACGAATGTATTGAAGATTCTACTAAATCGAGGCGATGTTATTTGTGCGCCTTGGGGTTTGCATTTCGATGCCTATCGTAATCAGTTGAAAAAAACTTGGCGACCCGGCGGCAATCGTAATCCGTTGCAGCGCTTGATGTTTTGGCGGCTGAAACAATTGCTTGGGGTGGAATGATGTATTGGCGTTTTCAGTTTCGACTAATCTATTGTGTATCGTTGAAATATTACGCCATGCCCAAATGAAGATTACTATTTGCGTTAAGCTGTCCAAGGCTCTGAAGTCTGTTTCCCGGCGGGTATAGGCCTTTAGTAGAAGCAATTGATTAATCGGTTCGTTTTTTAAAATGTTTAGGAGAAGTTGAGCATGCGCAATGACACAAGCGTATCGCGGTCTATGTTGTTTATAGTCGAGCGTCCTTGGATAACGGTAGGGCTTTGTTTTGTTATCGTGCTTATTTCGGCGCTAGGGATGCCTCGGTTGACGTTCGATAACGATTACCGGTCTTTATTCGGCGAAGACAATCCTCAATTGCTGGCGTTCGATAAAATTCAGTCGACTTATAACAAAAGCGACAATGTCTTGTTTGTAATCGCGCCGTCCGGTAAGGATGTCTTTACTCCGGAGGTGTTGTCGGCAATTGCGCTATTAACCGAAAAAGCATGGCAACTGCCATTTTCGAGTCGAGTCGATTCGATTACTAATTTTCAACACACGAGTGTCTCGGATGGCGAGTTGGTCGTTGCTGATTTAGTGCTGGATCCCAGTGCTATCAGTACTAGCGACTTAGGCGAAATTAAAAAGATCGCGCTCAATGAACCCTTATTAGTAAACCGTTTGGTGTCTCGACAGGGGCATGTCGCGGGTGTGAATGTGACTGTTCAGTTACCCGAATTAGACCCAATGGAGGTTACTGAGGTGGCGGCGGCGGCACGAGGCATGGCCGAGGAAATTAAGACTTTGTACCCGGAGCTTGAGATTCATTTGACCGGCATGGTAATGATGAATAATGCGTTTGTCGAGTCGACATTGGCTGATAGTCAAAAGATGACGCCGATTATGTACGGCATGATTATATTGGTATTGCTACTTTCCTTGCGCTCCTTTAGCGCAACCTTCGGTTCGATTTTGCTTATCATCTTTTCCTTATTGGCGGTTATGGGTTTTTTCGGATGGTTGCGTTGGCCGATTACACCGGTATCGGTAACGGCACCTACCATTATCATGACAATGGCTGTGGCTGATTGTGTTCATCTCTTAGTGGCGATGCTTCAGAATATGAGGCAGGGGCAGGCTAAAAAAGAAGCACTGTTAAATAGTTTGAAAATCAATTTTAAGCCCATGTTGTTAACGAGCGTTACAACTGCGATCGGGTTTTTAAGCATGAATTTTAGCGATGCGCCGCCTTTTAGGGATTTGGGTAATATTGTGGCATGCGGGGTACTCGTTGCCTTTTTGTTAACAATGACTATCTTGCCCGCAATAATGATGATTTTGCCTGTGCGGGTAAAGCTCTGTGATGCATCAAAACAAAATTGGATGGATAAATTGGCACTATGGGTAATTAGACGGCCCAAGTTTCTTTTGGTAGTCAACGGTGGATTGGTGCTGACATTGACGGCAATGGTGACGCTGAATGAGTTGAATGACGAGTTCGTCAAGTATTTCGATGAAACGATCGAATTTAGGAGCGCTACCGATTTTCTTGATCAAGAAATGGGCGGGTTTTATACTATCGAGATTGCTTTATCGGTCAGTGAAGAAGGCGGCTTGAATGAACCCCTTGTTTTGGAAAAAGTTGAACAATTGAGTCAATGGTTGCAGCAACAGCCCGAAGTGTTGCATGTAAATAGTATTACAGATACCTTTAAGCGTTTGAATCAGAATATGCACGACGGTAGTCAGGATGAATATAAGTTGCCGGCTGCACGAGATTTGGCGGCACAATATTTGTTGATGTATGAAATGTCCTTGCCGTACGGTTTAGATTTAAATGATCAGGTTAACATCGATAAATCCGGAACTCGGATGATTGCAACATTGAAAAGCCTGAGCTCAAATGAAATGTTAGTCGTAGAATCGCGTTTGCATAATTGGTTAAAAACTAATATGCCTGATATAGATGCCGAAGTCGCTAGCCCGGTTTTAATGTTTTCTCATATTGGCAAGCGGAATATTGTCAGCATGATGGGCGGGACGGTGTTGGCATTGGTGTTGATTTCCTTCATTTTGGTTGGCGCTTTTCGGTCGTTTAAATTAGGTTTGTTGAGCTTAGTGCCAAACTTAGCGCCTGCCGGTGTTGCATTTGGCGTTTGGGCTTTGATAGATGGGAATGTTGGGCTCGGTTTGTCGATTGTGACCGGAATGACGTTGGGAATTGTCGTCGATGATACTGTGCATTTCATCAGTAAATATCGTCATGCTAGGGTTGAGCGAGAGGCCTCCTGTGATGATGCGGTGCGTTATGCTTTTTCAACGGTAGGCAGTGCTATGTGGGTCACTTCGGTGGTTTTAATTAGTGGGTTCGCTGTCTTGAGTTTTTCACATTTTACAGTGAATTCGGATATGGGTTTATTAACGGCAATTACAATAGGAATTGCTTTGTACATGGATTTGTTATTCCTCCCGCCCATTTTAATGTGTCTGGATAGGAAGTAAATTGATCGTTACTTGCGATTACGAGTTGTTCGTCTTACGCTGATTTATAGACAGATAAGGGAAAACTATTCTCAATGTTACATACTGCCGCTAACCCCAGGGTCTTTCAACAGATCCACATCGATGTCGTCCGTAATGCCACCGACGATTTTAATTTATTTCACGATGCGGAATATTGGCGGCGGATTCGGAATAATCCGTTTAAAGGGCCGATCGCTTTGGGGTTTCAATTGGAGTCGATGATCGAGCACGAGTTTGTGCGCTACCGGCAAGGTACTAACGAAAATGAATTGATTGACGAATACAATTTACGTTTTAGTAATTATCAATTTTCCTTCGTTAATGCGGTTAAGCCCGGGCAGGCGGTTGATATTGATATCAAGAAGCCTCAATTCAATCCGAATGGTGACGTCATTCTCAGTCATCGCGTCAGCATGAAAGCCGACGGTCAATTGGCTTTGGTGGGCTATAAGAAAGAGTCTTCAGCACCGTTGTTTTTAAATAACGCGGAGCCTCTCCAATTCGATGACTTAAATCGTTATCGGGACCGTAGTTTTTTGACGCCCAGCGGTTTTTTTCTGAAGCGTAAGTTTATGAACGTCAGTAATGCGAAAAATTTTCTGTGCGGTTCTTTGGCGGATCAGCGTCTTTATTTCGATGACTTAACGGATACTGCAATTTTTCCTGAGATTTTTCCATGTAGTTTGATTTCATGCGCGCTGTTGGAGAAGGCAAAAATGGAATCATTGGATTTTGAGAACGAGCCGATGGTTTATACCACGCATAAAATCAGTATCGACCGTAAGGTATTGTCGGCTATTTCGAGTAATGATGTACTCAATATTTTGGTTAGGCGAGTTGATGACTTCGATAAAACAGCTCAACCCGCTGATGCAGAGTCAATTCAGACTTACGAATGTTATGGTGTGGTCGAGGACGGGCTTATCTTATTTAGAGGATTGATCGGACTGACATCGCTGGATAGTATCTTGAAAAGTATCGGTGTGTGAACCTTTTTAATGTTTAGGATTTATTATGGCGTGGCAGTGTTAGGCGCGTTGTTATTGAGTAAAAAATAAGTAATGCTGGCTTTAGGCTCTACTGTGCCTCAAAAAGCCTGCCATCCATGGCACTGGATTCCGCCAGTCCATGGCGGAATGACGAGTTTCTGCTGACTTTATGGCAGTGCGTGTTAAGCAGGAATGATGCTTGTTTTGATCCATTGATACAATTCTTTCAAGTCGGGGTGCATGTGCGTTAAAGCCGATTGAGTGGTGATAAAGTAAGGGGCTCTTGTTCCATGGTAGTCAATATCTTGACCGGCTCGCTGAAACATGATGCCGGATCTGTTCATCAATCGCGGTAGGAACGGTTCCATCATCGCGAATACGCTGGTTCGTTCGGTCGTTTCGGTGAGTACGGTGGCCGCTAAAAAGCAGGCTACGGCAATCAGGGAAAAAGTTCTCTGTTCTTGTCGTGAAAAATCTAGCGAGCTTGGCTCGCCGAATCGGGTTGCATGCTCGCCCGGACGACGTCTGAATATGGCATCGACAGCGAGTCTTGATATTTCACAGACATGTTGCCGGTCGAGAGCTAATTGTTCGATAAAGCTTTCGTCTAGGCTATTCAGGCAATGTTTTTCAAAGGGTAATGGGTCTTTTTTGCGGCTGTCGAAAGTCGGGACCAGGCGTACGCAACCGGCAGGCAATCCGCTATCTTGATGAATGATTAGGCAGTGTTTCGAGCGTTCGTCGAATTCGTCATATTCGAGTTCTTCTGTGTTCGGTTTTTCGTAATGAAATTCTTGGCAGTAAACCCGGTAACGAATTCCGTATGCCATGTTTTTTTGTTCTTGAGTCTCCGCCAGCTCGACTGAAAAGTAGCGCTCGAAGTTGTCTACTATGGATTGTTTTGCGTTATTATCCATTTACAGTCTCCGCTTAGATATGGGTGTTATTAAATAAAATTTCCTGAATAGTCATTGTGCTTCCTTAAGTCAGGGAAATCTTATTATTTATGGTTATTTTGAAAAGCGCGTAAGTTTATGTTGGTTTGCGGGAGGAGTTAACAGTATTTTTCTTTCGTTTTCAATGCGAAGGTTGTTTCTAGCTGTTTGCTTGTAGTGCCGATTGATCGGTTTTTTTGTTTGATTATATACAAATATCGTTAAAGTCTAACGTTTACTTGCGTAGTGTAAAGGGTTTGGTAATTATTTTATTTTTTTAAGGGGGGCTTAATCGGAGGCGGTTAACGTATCGCCTAAATTAGGCTATGTGTGGACTAGCGTTTGAAGAGGTCTCTGAAAATCTTGGAAACAGGGCGATGATAGCGAAGTGAAGATTTTGCTGACTGCCAAGTTTTTTGCTTGGGAATGCGGTACGAGGGTGACTCAGTGCCCGGCAATTATCGTTCCCACGCTCTGCGACACTGCCATTAAGTTAAGGGAAGCCCGTCATTCCGCCATGGATTGGCGGATCCAGTGCCATGGATGGCAAGCTTTTGAGGCACATTAGAGCCTGAATGCAAGCATTACTTATTTCTGTGATGGCTTAACTTAACCTGATTAGCAAGTTTCTTCAGCTAAAGCCCAAAAACCAGCATATCCCTAGCAGGACGGGGTTTGTAATCCCGTCCTAAACGTTTTGACTTTGGCCGAAGTTAGCCGAAATGTTTAGGGCAAACCGAAACGTTGGGGACGGGTTAAATAACCCGTCCCGCAGAAGTGGCTACGACTGGCCACTGCTCGGACAGTTACCTGATTAGCAAGCTGAAGCATCTTGCTAATCAGGTAACTTAATGGCTGTGACGCTCTGCGAGGGAGCGCCTGAGTACCGCTCCAGCGGAACGAGACGCTAGAGCGTCTCGGTCTTCATTCCCACGATGGAGCGCTCATCGTTATAGATAAATTGTAGGGTACGCTGCGCGTACCTCCATGCCGTTAAGCACCGAATTCCTGCCCAGATCAAACAATAAGGGCTTAGTTTTAGCATTGGTGGGGTTGCCATGGTGCGCATAGCGTACCTTACGGCGCTAGACTGCTGTGTCGTCCGGAAAGGCTATTGGTGTTTGAGTGTAGCGGCTTCGATAGTCGCGACGTAGGCGTCGCTCCCACAGCGCTTGTAACCTTTTGTGGGAGCGATCCCCTGATCGCGATTTCGAAACCGGGAGCGTTAGGTGACAACAAACGGTATCGACGTCACATTAGCTAAGATGGTATCTACGATTTGTGTATAACGACGAGCGCTGGGGCGTGGGAATGATAGAGGAGGTGAATAATTACGATCTGCGCGATTAGGCTGACTCTATCCATGGTTAATGCTTAATTTTAATAACTTTAGCGTGTCTCATTCGAAATAGTCTACGCTTTCATATACTATACCTTTCGCACTTCAAATTTCGGCGCCTGCTTAAGGAGGCGCCGGGGTGATCGGTAAAGGCTTTGCCAGCATGGATGCTGGCATAGAGCCTATATGGACGTATTCATGGCGTCCTTTGACGATCACCCCGGTGCCGAATTTTGATCCACGATGGGTATAAGTTGTAGATTTTGAAAGTTGTTAATAGTTCAATTTAGTTTTACTTTAGCAATTACTTTGCAGCTATTCAGTTTCCCGGCAATTATCGTTCCCATGCTGGGGCGTGGGAACGATAGGGGATGTGAATAGTTACATTACTTTTTTTCTTGCGTTTAGGCGTAAGATTTATTTCTTCACACCAGTTTCAAGATGGTTTCAAAGATTTATATTTTTAAGCCCGGTATCGCAGTAAGGTGTATTTTATGATGTTCGATGATTATTTTGACGTTTATCTTGCCGATAACGATGAGTCGAAGCAGATCCATTACAATATCCGTTATCAAGTTTATTGTGAAGAGATGGGGTTTGAAAAAACATCAAATGGCGGCCAATTGGAAATGGATGATTGGGATAAGCATGCCGTTCATTTTATAGTGAAGAATAAATTAACCGGTCACTTTGTCGGTGCTATGCGATTGATTCTACCGGAGCTAGGTTACTTACCGCTGGAAAAGCATTGTAGACTTAGCAATGGAGTTATCAAATCGGATTTACATAGATCGGTGGAGGTATCACGACTGTGCGTAATTAAAGAAGTAAGGCGGCGTTCCAATGATGGCGGTCCGCCGACAGGATTGACTGAAAAACATAGCGTGCATGATGACGTTGATTACTTGTGTAATGAACGTCATTTGAACCGGAGTATTATATGGGGCATGTTCCGTGCCGCATCTTTGTATTGCGCTGAAAATCGAATTCACAACTGGTATTTTTTGACGACAAAGATGTTATATCGCTTGATCACTAAAGAAAATTTTAGAATGGATCAAATCGGCGATTCATGTGAATTAAATGGTGAGCGTTTCCCTTATAGAATTCATATGGCTGAGATATTGCAGAATCCAATATGGAATCAAGGGTTTCAATTGCACTACAAATGCTACTCGGCAAAGTATAATGATGTTTTTAAGCAATGTGCTTGAGCCGGGTAGGTTACGCTGCGTGTACCTAATGTAGACACCTACAGAATCTCAACGTAATTCTAAACGCTTCGGCCGTGGACAAAAGGAAATCGAAACGTTTGGGGCGGATTGAAGCACCTGCTACATGTGGAAGATAGAGTTTCGCGCTGCAAAGCGAGAAAGAAGCATATCTATTCTCCTCTTTGCGTGAAGTGTACATTTTTAACTGATTTGGCAAGCCTCGTGAAGCTAGTGTTTCGGTCGAAGAATGTCGAGTTACGCTACGCTAATCCGACCTGCCGCCTCCTGAAACAAGCAGCGTTCGCTGTTACCCAAGCGCCGACTCTCATTGTTATGCATAAGTCATAAATTATCCTTTTGCAATCTTAGCCAATGAGGCCTCGATTCCATTGATTGTCACTTAACACTCTCGGCTTCGAAATCGCAATCAGGGGATCGCTCCCACAGGGCATCCGACTCCTTGTGGGGGCGACGCCTTCGTCGCGATTAAAACCTTGGGGGTTCGAATTCGCTGTTTCCCAAGCTCCAGCTTGGGAAACCGATGCGCGAAGCTCTAGCTTCGCGGTGCAACTGCGTCAGTTTCAACTGACTTGTCTAGTCTCGGGAAGCAGAGCTTCCGGCGCCTGCGTTCCCAAGCTGGAGCTTGGGAACGAGCAAATGTAGACAATGAAGAAAAATCCTATAAAATCAACAGTCTAATTCTTCATGCTCTTCATGGTTATTTTATAATATTGAATACTTTCACAGTCTCAATAGCTTGGGAAAGAGTAAAATCTATAAAATCTTCACCAATGTTGCAACAACGGCAACTGCGGCCATCATCATGCCGCCCAATTTGATAATGAGTCGGTATTCCATTTCGCGTAAACGCATATCCAGGTGTTCTTTAGTAACTAAGGTGTCCTCAATAATACGGCGATGTTCCGCAGCAAATACCTCTGCTTGCTCTTCAGAAAAACCTACGGATTTCAGCCGCTTAATGAATTCGTGAGTGTCAAATGTGATCGTTGGCATGATTACTATTTCCTATTTTCATGATAGGGGTTCAAATATGAGAATTTTAATCTGTTTCCTCAGCTTAAATTTGGAAAACAGGTCAGGTAGACTTTAGCTTTAATGGTAAATTATCATAATTTATCGCTGTTCCCCAAGCTCCCGCTCTCATCGATATGCACAAGTCCCATCATGCCCGCCGGGAAGGGGGTATTCAGTGCCAGGGATGGCACGGCCAATACCGTGCATCCCTGTAGCCAGGATTCCGGCACTCCATGCCGGAATGACGTGGTTCACATAAAGATGTGTATAACGATGGGAGCGGGAGCTTCACTGCCATTAAGTTAAGGATTTTTCCGTTCGCCCTGAGCCTGTCGAAGGGTGAATGGAAAAATCCTGGGTCGATAAGTTAAGCCGTCCATGGTTCGACAGGCTCACCACGAACGGCTTAACTTAATGGCAGTGAGCGGGAGCTTGGGAACGAGCGAAAATAGAAAATCCCCCTTTGTCAAAGGGGGAGGTCATATCTTTAGCCCTGCGCGGGCTCCGAAAATATACTACGAATTATTTCCCAGCTTTGCCCTTCAACGCATGACTCGCCAAGTTTTTACCCAAGTCCCAAATCGTGCCCGGTACTTGATGCGTAGCGGCGATGGTTTGGTCGAAGGCGTTGATGATGTGATCGCGGTCTTTTTGCGTTAAGGTTAGCGGCGGCAGCAGTTTGACGACGTTCATGCCGTGTCCGGCGACTTGCGTCAGAATCCGGTGGTCCTTGAATAGCGGTATTGTGATCATTTGACAGAACAGCCCTTTGTTGGCGGCTTCCAGCATTGCCCAGGCGGCTTTCAAAGTCAGGCTTTTCGGGGCGTGGAATTCGATCGCGATCATCGAGCCTTTGCCGCGCGCTTCTTTCAAGAATTCGTATTTTGTCGACAAGGCGTTCAGGCTGGCGATGATGTCGTTGCCGACTGTCGCGCTTTGTTCAACCAAATTTTCCGATTTGATGACTTCAAGACCGGCCAGCCCTGCGGCCATCGCCATGTTGTTTTTGGAAAAAGTCGACCCATGCACGACTGCGCGGTCCATGCGATTGAATACCGTGTCCATGATGTGCTGCGTCATCGCGACCGCGCCGACCGGGACGAAACCGCCGGATAGGGCTTTGGACATCAGGATCATATCGGGCTTGGCGCCGTAATGATCGATCGCCCAGAATTTACCGGTGCGACCGATACCGGTTTGGATTTCGTCGGCGACGAACAGCGTTCCATATTTTTTACAGAGGCGTTCGACTTCGACAAGGTAGTTGTCGTCGGGCAGGTTGACGCCCTTGCCTTGTATCGGTTCGACGATGAAGGCGGCAACGTCTTTGTTGCTTAGGGCTTGTTCGAGTGCCGCTAAGTCGTTGAACGGTATCGCAATGCATTCGGGCAGGAGCGGGCCGAAGCCTTCTCGGAAGATTTTTTCGCCGTTCAGCGAGAGCGCGCCCATGGTTAAGCCGTGATAACCGTGCTCGCAATAGACGATTTTCGAGCGTTTGGTGGTGTAGCGCGCGAATTTGATCGCGGCCTCGACCGCCTCGGTGCCCGAGTTGCAAAAAAACATTTTTTCGAGATTTTCCGGCGTCGTCGTCAAGATTTCTTTGGCCAGTAAGCCGCTCAATATTGAGACGTCGAGTTGTACCAGGTTGGGCAATTCGAGCGTCAAAGTTTCTTGTAACGCGCTGATTACGGTCGGGTGGTTGCGGCCGATCGCGAATACGCCGAAGCCGCTCAACAGGTCGAGATATTCGTTGCCTTGTTCGTCGTAGAGATATTGGCCAACCGCGCGTTTGTAATTGCGGTCGTATCCGATTGTTTTTAAAACGCGAACCATTTGATTATTCAAATGTTTTTCATGCAACTCAAATTTATCTTCACTGTGTTGCGCTAATAGCTCGGCTATGCTGAAAGACATAAAAAGACCTCTAAATTTATATTTTGTGCCGGCTAAATGCAGGCAGCACGATTAACGTGCAAATGATGGTGAAAGATATGCCGATCGCCAGTAACAAGCCCATGCTGGATGTGCCTGGATGAGGCGTGAAGGCAAGACTGGAAAAACTGCATAAGGTTGTTAAAGAACTGAATAGGACGCCTCGCGCGGTGCTGCTTTGCAGCAGATCGACGCCGTTCGACCAGTGACTGTTCAGTCGGTGCACGACATGAATGCCGCTGTCGACGCCCATGCCCATCAGTAGCGGCAGGGCGATGATGTTGGCGAAATTAAACGGATTGTTGAGCAAGACATTGGTCGCTCCGGTCAATAAGGTCGCAAGCAGTAACGATCCGATCATCAATAGCGTATCGCGGATGTTTTTCGTAATTATCAGCATGAGCACGACGATCGCCGCGAATGCGCAAGCGAAGGCTTCGACAAATGACAGGATGATCGCGTCGCCGGAGGCTTTATCAATAATCGGCAGGCCTGAGACGCTTGCATCGATGCTTTGTACGTCAGTGACGAAGGCTTCCCGGTGACTGACGATGTTCAGGTTTTGCTCCGGCGTGACCATGATTTTATAAAGGCCGGTTTTACTTTGCCAATGGTCGGTTATGTAAGGCGGCAGGTCTTCCAGGTCGTAAGCTTGGGCGGTCAAACTGATGCTCAAGCGCTGCATCGTATAAGGCAGCAGGCCCAATATGTTTTGTTCCAATTGGCTGTATTCGGCATCCGGTTCGGGTTGCCGGTCGGCAAATTCGATATAGCTGTCGATTCGTGCGAGTAAGGTTTCAAGTACCGGAATCGGGACAGCGGTCGTTGCTTCGTCAATGGCTTTTTGTAATGTAACGGCGAAACGAATCGCGGCATCGCGCTGATCGTTGGCAAGCAACGGTTTACCGAATTGTTTGAGTTGGGCGCCGAGAATCATGTCCAGCTCTTCGATTCGATAGAGTTTGTCCTCTTGATCGCCGGCGACAAAGCTTGAAAGGGTGAGTGCTTCATGAGTCGATGGCAGGGCCCGTAATGCTTCCGCGCGCCGGTCGGCTTCCTCTAGACTGTCTGCAAGACCGGTCAGCGAATAAGGCGATTCGTTGCGTGACGACAAGAGTTCCTTGAATGTCGAGGCCGATTCGCGGCTGGGGTCGCGTAAGTTGAATGTGCTGGAATCGAACTCCAATTGCGTGAGTATCGCGGCCGAGGCAATGGCAAGCAGTATGCTGGCGACTCTGATCGCTTTGGCATGACGAAACGGAAAATGGGCGATGGCCGATGATAGTTGCGAGGATCTAAACGGGGCGGTTTTGCCCAGCGGCATGACTTTTAATAATGCGGGGACGATCGATAATGAAAGCCCCAGGCCGATGAACATGCCGGCACTGGAAATAATGCCTAATTCAGATACGCCGGAGTAGTCGGTCGGAATGAATCCGAGAAAGCCGATGGCGGTGGTCAATGCGCATAAAAACAAGGAGAAACCGATGCTGTTGATGCTTTCGGTAATCGCGCCTTCATTGTTCATGCCGGCTGCACGGCATTCACGGTAGCGTAGGCACAAATGCGTGGCATAGTCGACGCCGAGTCCGATATACAACACGGCAAAGGCGACCGATATAATATTCAAGTGTCCGACCGCGAGTGTGGCGAAACCGGCGGTCAGAATCAGGCCCATGATCAGTGCGATCAATGTCGTCAAGAGTAGTTTGACTGAGCGGAAGCTCAACCATAGCGAGGCGCAAACAAGAAGTAGCGACAAGATGCCCGAAATAATCGCGCCTTCACTGACTGTTTCGAGTTCTTCGTGTTGTAGAGCGGTTTCGCCTGTAATTCTGATGCGGACTGCAGGGTTTTCCTGCATGATCGATTGACTCACGGCTCGGGCAACCGAAAGTGCAAAATCCGCGGGCATGATGTCGGTAAAAATCAGTTTAGGTTTGGCAATGACGATCGAGCGTTTAGACTCGGTGTTGAGTCGGTGGTCGGCCAGTAGGTTTTGCCAGGATAAAAAACGAGGGTTCCGATTGAGTCGACGGTCGATTGTGTCGTCAATCGCGGACAGCAGCGGGGTAAGATTCATCGGCAAGGACTTGTCTTTTTCCGCGAGCGCTTGGCGAATGATTTCGAATAAGCCTTCCAGATTGTAATGTTGCGCGAGATAGCCGATGAACGGTTGGGCATCGGTGAGTTTTTTCGACAGATCGTCTAACTCGTCAAGGCTTAGGAATAATAAGGCTTGTTGTTTAAAAAATGCATTATCGGTCGGTATTATTGCCGACTCGAAGTGTTCCTTGTCGCGGCTTAGACGCTGTGCGAGTTCGGCGGCGGCTTGGGAGATTTGTTCCGGGGTTTCTCCGTCGACCACCAACATGATCGCGGCGGCGTCTTCGGGAAAGGCGTCGTTCAGGCGAAAGCGATTGACCTGAAAGGGTAAGTCCGGCGACAACATTTGCGTCGTATCGGTATTGAATCCGAGGTTGTTGATCGTGTAATGCAGGCTAAGACCGCACAGAGTCGCGGTCAGAATTAGCAAAGTCCACGGAAAACGCACGACTTGGCGGTCCCACCATAGTAATAATCTGTGAATAAGGGTGTCGTGATGCTGAGTCATGCCGGCGGTGCGCGGATTTTTAGTTAACGATTGATGGCAGCCAAATCGATGCGGCCTGTTTCAATGTTTTTTGCGATGCATGAAAGTGCCGGCCTAATTGTATCAGGCTTGGTAATTCTAAGGGATGTTTGATTAGATGGTTAAGCAGTTTGGCGATATTGACCTCGCCGTCCTGGTCCAAGGCGTGCGCGACGGCTTTAGGTAGGCTCATGTCGGCGGGGTCTGCGATCGATCGAATTGCTAGAAAATCGATTCGGCGAGCCTTGGCGATTTTGGCGATGGCAACGCTTTCCATGTCCAGGGCCGCGGCACCGGTTTTTCGATGGATCTCTTGTTTATCCATGCTTGTGACGACAAGCGTTTTGCTGGACGCTAGGCTGATATGCGCGACAGGATTAAGCGGGTTTAATAGCGTTTGCATTTCAGCAAGCCATGGCGAGCGGATGTCGATGCTTTCCAGGTCATCGCTAATGAGTTGTTCGGGTAGGGTTAGGTTGCCTGGGCGCAAGCCAGGTGCGAGCGCGGCGGCACAACCCCAGCTTATCAGGCGTTCGGCACCTTGATCGAGCAGTTGTTCAGCGGCTTGCTTGGCATTTTTCGGGCCGGCGCCGGATTGAATGATAAGGATATTTTCGGCGATGACGTGACAGCACCCTTTCTTCGGTTTGGCCGAAGTCAGGGTGCTTAGTTCTTCCGGTAGGGCGGCAATAATCCCCGTGATCACGAGTTATTGATCGCGTTACGGTATTTAGCTAAGGCCCACAACGGGAAGAATTTATCGTAGCCGTGGTATTTCAAATAAAACACTCTTGGAAAACCGGGAGCGGTAAAGCATTTGTCGTTCCAGCTACCGTCGGTCAACTGGGTTTTCATTAGAAATTCGACGCCGGCTTTGACTTCCGGGCTATGCGCTTCGCCGGCCGCAATCAAGCCGATAATGGCCCAGGCGGTTTGAAACGCAGTGCTGAAGCGATATTTTCCGCGAAAGTTTTGTTCGTCATGATAACTGAAGTTGTCCTCGCCCCAGCCGCCATCTTCGCGTTGCACGCTTTTCAGCCATCTTGCCGCGTTGACATACATCGGGTCGGTTTTAGGAACATCGGTTTGTTCTAGGCCCAATAATACCGACCAGGTGCCGTAGATATAGTTGGTTCCCCAGCGTCCGAACCAAGAGCCGTCCGCTTCTTGTTCGCTACGAATATAGTCGATTGTGCGTTGCAGTGCCGGGCGGTATTCGTCGTGACCTTTTGCAACGCGTGCCATCAGCATCGCGCAACGCGCGCTGACGTCGACCGTGGGCGGGTCGAGTAATGCGCCGTGGTCCGCGAACGGAATTTCGTTCAAGTAATAATAAGTGTTGTCGACATCGAATGCGCCGTAGCCGCCGTTTTCCGATTGCATGCCGACGATCCAGCGTGTAGCCCGGTGTATCGATTCGTCCAACTCGGGCAGATTAGAATCGGCCATGGCGAACGCAACCAGTCCGGTGTCGTCGACATCGGGATAGTGTGGATTGGCATATTGAAACGCCCAGCCTCCGCCTTTCAATTCGGGTTTGGTTACTTGCCAGTCGCCCGGTTCGTCTATCAATTGCTTGGATTTTAGCCAATCATAGGCGCGAATCAACGCGTCGCGATTGCCGTTTTTGTCGACTTCTTGCAAAGCTAGGGCTGTTAGGCCGGTATCCCAGACGGGCGACAGGCACGGTTGGCAATAGGCGTCGTGTTCGTTGATGACCAGCAATTTGTCGATCGCTTTGCGAGCCGTAACGACCAGTTCATGATCTTTCGGCATGCCGAGCAGCAGCATCGCTTCGTAAGCATTGACCATGGCCGGGAAAATTCCGCCCAAGCCGTCTTCCCCGTTCAGGCGTTCGATAAACCAATCTTGGGCTCTGTCGAGCGCTTTTTGGTGCATGCTTTGAGGAATCAGCGGACGCGTCACGCGGCCGAGCTTGTCCAGCATCAAGAAAAACTTGTTCAGCGCGGTCCGTTCCGGAAAATAGTGTTTTTCCTTATCCGGATGAACGACGAACAGTTCTAGAATGTCGACTTTATTCGGGTTTTTCGCGGTCGCTTTTTCTGAGCACAGAACGAACAACGGCACCATGACAGTTCTAGACCAATAGGAAACCTTATCCAAATGGAACGGAAACCATTTCGGAAGCAGCATGATTTCGACTGGAATATAAGGCACTCCGCGCCAAGGCAGTTGTTCGAATATCGCTAGTGCGATGCGCGTGAAGACATTGGCTCTGGCCGCGCCGCCTTGACTCAGAATGTAATTTCTGAGTTTTTGCATGTGCGGCGCATCGATCGAATCGCCGGCCATTTTCAGTGCATAATAAACTTTGACGCTGCCGCTGATATCGCCTGGGCCGCCGGTAAATAGCGGGTAGCTGCCATCCTCGGATTGGCGCGATCTTAGGTAATTGGCAATCTTGGCTTGCAGTACTTCGTCGATTTCGCCCAAATAGTGCATCATCATGATGTATTCGGACGGAATCGTGCAATCGGCTTCCAATTCGAAAATCCAATGGCCGTCTGGTTGCTGCAGCTTTAGCAGGTAATCCTGCGCCTTGCCGATGGCTTTGCTTAAATCGTTCGGTTTGGCGACGATGGCCGTGGCGGAACTGGGCAAGTCGCGCGTGTTGATCTCTGTAGTGGCGTCGGTGAACATAATGCTTCCTTTATAGTGCTGACTTAGCTTTCAGGGATTGTGGGTGGTAAGTCCAATCGGGCGATTCGAGCCCGCGGCTGGTCAGATTAAACAATAAGGACAGCAGCAGGTTGCTGCGCCCGGTAAGACGAGTCGTTAAGATGGTTGCCTTGACACTGTTTCGAGTGATCTTGACTTGGTTGGATTGCTTGAAATCCAAGTTTTGCTTGATTTTTCGCAAGGTCAGGACCGCCATGCCAAGCGCCCATAGGCAGAAGTTTCTAATTCCGGTTTCGTGCGACGGAATCAGCTGCGTATAAGCGAGTGCGTTACTTAGGTGGCCGTGCGCGATGCTGATTAGGTGTTCAAGGCCTTTTCGGAAGTTCTCGTCGTCAGTTTCCGGCGTCAACGTGGATAAGTCGAAACCGGTCTCGTCGAAAATGTCTTGGGGCAGCCAACAAACATCTCGGCCGGCGTCGTCCCATATATCCTTGAGGATGTTGGTCATTTGCAAGCCTTGTCCGAACGATACCGAGAGTTCGAGTAGGCGCTCTCTATGAGTCGCTATTTCGGGCGAGTAATGGCAAAACAGTTTGGCGAGCATTTCGCCGACACAGCCGGCTACGTAATAGCAGTATTTATCCATGTCGGCCATGGTCGGCAGTCCGTTGCTTAGGTTTTGCGCCTGAAAGATCGGCATGCCTTGTGCCATTGTTTCGACGCAAGTCGCCAGCGCTTCAATTTGTTGCGGATCGAACGAATGCGTGATTTGAATGACGCGTGGCGTCAGGCCGATCAGCGTATGTTCGGCCGGAATGGTTTGCTCCGACAATAAGGGGGCTAGGTCGGCGGCAAAATCACTCGCGCCATGGCCGGTCTTGACAGTTTCGATGAAACGTTCGCAGAAGATTTTTTTTTGGTCGGGGCTTAGGGAAACTTCGTCTTCAACGGTGTCGACAATTCGGCACAGTAGATAGGCATTGGCTACCGGGCGATAGAGATTTTCCGGTAGCTGCGGAATAGTCAGCGCAAACGTCCTGGAGACGCCTTCAAGCAGCAGTGCTTGAAATTCATCGTCGGATAGGCCGGTTAATGACTCCGGTTTGTCCAGTGTCGGTTGTAATGCGCTCATGATTATTTTCTAAGATTTCGTCTTGATAGTTTTGGAAACAGACTTGAGTTAACGGCAATGATAGACTGTTTGTTGGTATTTTGCAAAGCAATGTTGTTTTCTAGCCAATATGAGTAAAATCCTATGCTCCAGCTCTGTTATATAGAATAAAAATCAATTATTTAAAAGTTTGTGTTGCATTTTTGCAAATAGGTCGCAATGTACCCCTGTTTAGCTCTTAATGCGATAAAATTGTGCTAAAACTGGAGTCAATACCGAAAAGATAGTATTCTACTTGCAAATCTATAAATGATTGTAATCTATAAGGACTTATATTTCAGGTGGGTTTTTTTGATTCGCCGACAGTCGTTTTCACGGAAGGATGCATGGTATTTTTGGTCTGTTGCAAGTATGCAACAGATCGTTTTTCTGTTTTATGAGGCTCGATTATGATCGGCCTTACTTGTATTCAGTCACTATGGAGGATATGCCCGTGGGTGTGCCATTACGTCAGCAGTTAGCAGTTGGTAGTTATCTTATTAAGCAAAAACTGAAAGGGGCTAAAAAATATCCTTTGGTTTTAATGCTCGAGCCCTTGTTTCGATGCAATCTGGCTTGCGCGGGATGCGGAAAGATCGACTATCCGGATGATATTTTAGATAAGCGTTTATCGGTCGAGGAATGTTTGCAAGCGGTCGACGAATGTGATGCGCCAATGGTTTCGATTCCCGGTGGCGAACCGTTAATTCATAAAGATATGCCGGCAATTGTCGAAGGCATCGTCGCAAGAAAGAAATTCGTCTATTTATGCACGAATGCACTCTTATTGAAAAAGAAGATCGATGACTATAAACCGTCGCCTTATTTGACTTTTTCCATTCATTTAGATGGTAATAAAGAAAGACACGATGCATCGGTTTGTCAAGACGGCGTGTTCGATAGAGCGGTTGAAGCGATCAAGTTAGCGCTCGATAAAGGTTTTAGGGTCACGATCAATTGCACGCTGTTTCAAGGAGAGCAAGCGAAAGAAGTGGCCGAGTTTTTGGATTATGCGATGGAATTGGGCGTCGAAGGCATTACGATAGCGCCGGGATTTAGTTACGAACGCGCGCCGCAACAAGATATCTTCATCAAAGGACGCGATGTCAAGGAATTATTCCGGGGTATTTTCAAGATCGGCAAGAATCGTAAATGGAAATTGAATCATTCGTCGCTCTATTTGGACTTTTTGGCCGGTAATCAAAGCTATAATTGTACGCCATGGGGCAATCCGACCCGCAATGTATTCGGTTGGCAAAAGCCTTGCTATTTGTTGTCCGATGAAGGTTATGCCGAAACTTTCCAGCAATTGCTCGATGAAACGCCTTGGGAAAAATACGGTACTTCGAAAAATCCGAAATGCGCGAGTTGCATGGCGCATTGCGGCTACGAGGCAACGGCCGTAGAAGATATGATGAAAAACCCGATTAAAGGTCTATTGACAGCGATCAGAGGGCCTAAAACCGAAGGCGACATGGTTCCCGAGCCGGTTCCTGTTTATGCAAATGAAAAGCCGTCTTCCGGTCTCGCGGGCATTCCTATTACCGTCGAGGCGATGGATTCCTAAAGCAGGTTCGAAGGGTGTTCATGCCGGCATTTCGCCGTTATACCCGCCGGGAAGCGGGTATTCAGTGCCAGGAATGGCAAGGCCAATAAATCGCTTTAGCCATCTGCGGGACGGGTTATTTAACCCGTCCCCAACGTTTCAATGGGCTTCGGCAGGATCAAAACGTTTCGGACGAGGTTGCAAACCTCGTCCTGCCAAGCGTACCCCGGATTACGTTGCGCTTCATCCGGGAACCTCGGAGCCACGCCATTCCCGTATTTCGTTACGCTACATACGGGCTACGTGCTGGTTATCCGCTTACCGGCTGGTATGGCGGGACTTGTGTATAACGATGAGCGCTCTGCGTGGGAATGCTTGAGTACCGCTCCAGCGTCTCGGGCTGCATTCCCACGCTGGAGCGTGGGAACGATAGCGGGATGTGTATAAATACACAAATTCCAAGAAAGCTTGAGCGCCGTAGGGTGCGCATCGTGCGCCTTTTCAAAAATATTTTGAGTTTAAAAAGCGGGTACACGGCAATTAGCTAAAAGCGGCTTTTTTCGACAGTCTAGCGAAAGGGTATGTCTTCTTTACGGCCGGCAAAGCATGCCGGAAATCAATGTTTTCGGAGTTTTTATGTATCAGAGTCTAATCAATAAAATATCGGTTCTTTTTTTGCTTCTTTTGCTGGGCTTAACCGAAGTCTATGCCGAGGATATTCTCAGTGCCCGGGAGGTCGTTGAAAATTTTCAAGACGAGTTATTAGATGTTATGAAAAACGGTAAGGAGCTAGGTTATAAAGGCCGTTTCGATAAGCTTGAAAAACCGGTAATTGAAAGCCACGATTTAAACATGATTGCCAGGGTTGTTGTCGGACGCGAATGGGAGAATATGTCGTCGGATCAACAAGATAAATTTGTCGAAGTGTTTAGTCGATTCAGTGTTGCGTCATACGCGCACAATTTCAAGGAATACTCCGGCGAATCGTTTAAATTCGAATCGGAGGAAGAGACCGGAAGAGGCGGTGTCATCGTGCATACTTATTTGGTCATACCCGATGATAAGGATGTTAAATTCGATTATATGTTGAAGAAAAAAGGCAATAGCTGGAAAATAATCAACATCATTGCCAACGGTGTCAGCGATTTGGCTTTAAGGCGTTCGGAGTACGGCAGTATCTTGAAACGGGACGGCTATGATGTACTGATCGAAAAAATCAGCGAAAAAATCGATCTTTATTCCAAACAATAGGCTTTTATGCGAATTATGAGTAGCAAGCTTAAGCGAATTGTTGTCGTTTTTCTTTGTGCTCAGGCTTATGCGTTAAGCGGTTGCACGACGACGGCGAATCAAGATTTATCGGTATCGGAAGTAGATCCTTACGAAGACATAAACCGTAAGGTGTACGCTTTTAATATGACGGTTGACGAATATGTCGCCGAACCTGTCGCCAATGCTTATAAAACGGTAGCGCCGGATGTTGTTCGGACTGGAGTCAGCAACTTTTTCGGCAATCTAAAAACCATTAATACAGTTATCAACGATGTCTTGCAGGGTAAGTTTCAGCAAAGTGCCGAGGATTCCGGGCGTTTTTTGGTGAATTCTACGGTGGGTCTGGGTGGTTTGCTCGATATCGCAACCGATATGGGATTGGAGCATCATGAAGAAGATTTTGATCAGACCTTCGCGGTGTGGGGAGTTCCTCAGGGTTCTTATTTAATGCTGCCATTTTTAGGGCCTTCGACCACCAGGGGCATTCCCGGGGCGGTATTGGATACCGCGGCGAATCCTGCGACCTATGTTGGAATGCCGGTGCAAGTATTACAAGTGTTGGAAGTTGTCAATGCTAGAGCTAATGCTGACGGTGCGTTGAAGTTCATTGATGAGGCGGCATTGGACCCTTATGTATTCACCCGAGAATCTTATCTTCAGTGGCGTAACAATCTGATAAATGACGGTAATGTAAACGCCGACGCTAATGACGATATTGACGAATTGCTGGAATTGGAAGAAGCGTTTTTTGAAGAAAATGATGCTGAAAAATTAACCGATCAAGCGCCTGATAAAAATTAGGGCTGTCATTTTCAACTATTTTTATCTTTATTAAACCTATCGTTCATGAAGGCCTAGCCATCGCCCCGGCAAATGAAAGTTCTCTGGTGGCGGAGGGTGCGGTCACTCGCCCGACAGGACGCCGTGAATACGTCCATGTAGGCTCGACGGCGGCTCCCCTGCCGCCGACGCCTGTCGATCGAGCAACCGCACCCTCTCTGGAACCGGTATTGCCAGAACAGAGTTTTGTATATCGAAAAATTAGATAAAGTGTCCAAATCTACGAACTTTCACAGTAACGTTCATGAAGGCCTGGCAATCGCTCCGGCAAATGAAAGTACGAGGGGTGGCGGGTCATAAGCGCCAGCTTAGTGTCTATTCTGGTGTATTTGTGGCGTTATATGTCATATCGGCATGGATTGCCGATATCCAGGTTACATGGATGTGAAGCTAAGCCTTGCCATCCCCTGGCCCTGGATTCCGCCAGTCCCTGGCGGAATGACGCGTTTTTCCTTAAGTTGGCGCCTATGGGGGTGGCGGGATGAGGGTACTTTTACAGTAAAAAGAGTCGTTGAGAGCCTCAAACTAACCTGTTTGCCCCGATCGTTTTGGATTGCTTTGGGCATAGTCGAAACTGAGAATCGCGTTAAAAGTGAAGCAGCGAATGAACTTCGTAAGCTTCAAGCTTTTCACGGCCTTTGAGAAAATCCAATTCAACGACAAATGCACAGGCTTCAACGGTTGCGCCCAGTTTCTCGACCAGTTCGCAACTGGCTTTAGCGGTTCCGCCCGTTGCCAGCAAGTCGTCTATCAATAAAACGCGGTCCCCGGTTTCGAACGCATCGCTATGCGCTTCCAGTGTCGCCGATCCGTATTCTAAATCATAAGAGACGCTTTGTACGTCATAGGGTAATTTGCCCGGCTTTCTAAGCGGTACAAATGGCAATCCCAGTTCCCATGCGACCAATGCTCCGAATATAAAGCCCCGTGCCTCCATACCGGCTACGGCGGTAATGTCTTTCTCCAAGAACGGATGCAGTAAATGATGGACTGCAAGTCTTACTGCAACCGGATCTTTAACCAGCGGTGTAATATCTTTGAAGATAATGCCGGGCTTCGGGAAGTCCGGGATGTCGCGAATTTTTTCTTTTAATTTGTTCATAGTTAAAATGTACGCATTGTGTGCGAGACGGAAAAGGGATTCGAAATAGTGAAAAACCAAGTAGAGCATGAGGCTTCATGAAGATTGAGTTTAATCGTTCCTACGCTCTGCGTCACTGTCGTTAAGTTAAGGGAAGCCCGTCATTCCGCCATGGACTGGCGGAATCCAGTGCCATGGATGGCAGGCTTTTGAAGCACATTCGAGCCTGAGTGCCAGCTTTACTTATTCTGTTACGGCTTAACTTAATGGTAGTGACGCGCTCTGCGTGGGAATGCATCCCGGGACGCTCCTGCGTTCCCATCGATCGATAAACCTAAAAAGAGCAGTTGGCATGTGTTGTAGACCGTTCGTGCTGAGTAAAGTCGAAGCATGAATGGTCTACAACACGTTCGCCGGCCTGGTGAAGCCTCAAACTACCGTTCACCCTTCGACAGGCTCAGGGCGAACGGTAGTTTGAGGCTCTCAACTGCTCTTTTTAGGATAAAACAAGCAGGAGCTAACGAATACACTCCCTACAGTTTCCCAATCCACCTTCAGTCGCAGTCGACGCGGAGCGTCTAAAGCGGCATTCTCACGCAGAGCGCTTATCGTTATACATAAGTCAAAAATTACCTTTTTGCAACCTTAACCAATGAGACCTCGATAGCATTTATTGTTACTTAACACTCTCGGCCTCGAGATCGCGATCAGGGGATCGCTCCCACAGAGCGTCCGCCGCTCTCTGTGGGAGCGACGCCTTCGTCGCGACTATCGAAGCCAGTAACGCTCAAACACCAATAGCCTTTCCGGACAGCGCAACCATTTAGCGCTCGGTCGCTACTTTTTGCACAATTAGGCATATTTATACTTATGTATAACGACGAGCGCAGAGCATGGGAACGATAAATCATGGTAGGGCGGGGTTTGCAGCCCCGTCCTAAACGTTTTGACCGTGACCAAAGCAAGCCGAAACAATCGGGGCGGGTTAAATAACCCGCCCCGCGTGGCTTATTCTACATGATCTTCATGGTGGCATGTGTCAAGCAAAGCCGGCTTTCGCCAATGAGATCACGCGCAAAATTGCTCGATGCTCTGCAATATGCCTTGTGTATCCAATCCGCAAAAACTCAGTAATTCCTCGCGCGTGCCTTGTTCGATAAAGGCATCGGGCAGGCCGATATTCAAGACCGGCATCACGATTCTCTGCGCCTGCAGAAATTCGTTGACCGCGCTGCCGGCGCCGCCGGCGACGACGTTTTCCTCGACCGTGACGATAATGTCGTGACTCTTGGCCAGTTCCAGAATCAATGCTTCATCGATCGGCTTGATGAAACGCATGTTGACTACGGTCGCGCCGAGTTGCTTGCCGGCCTCGACCGACGGAGCCACCAGGCTGCCGAACGCCAGAATCGCGATGCGACCGCCTTGATGGCGCAATTCGGCCTTGCCGATCGGCAGTGCGGTCATGGTGCAATCGACCGGCACGCCCGGGCCTTTGCCGCGTGGATAGCGGACCGAAGCCGGGCCTTTATGAATATAACCGGTATAGAGCATCTGCCGGCATTCGTTCTCGTCGGCCGGTGCCATGATCAGCATGTTCGGCAGGCAGCGCATGTAGGTGTAATCGAAACTGCCTGCATGGGTCGGGCCGTCCGGGCCGACTAAGCCTGCGCGGTCGAGCGCAAACAATACGTCCAGGTCCTGCAAGACCACATCGTGTATCAATTGATCGTAGCCGCGTTGTAAGAAGGTTGAATAGATCGCGACGACCGGTTTGCCGCCCTCGCAGGCCAGGCCCGCCGCTAAGGTTACGGCATGCTGCTCGGCGATGGCGACATCGAAATAGCGCTTCGGAAAGCGTTCGGAAAACGCGACCAGGCCCGAGCCTTCGCGCATCGCCGGGGTAATGCCCAATAAGCGCTCGTCCTGCTCGGCCATGTCGCAGAGCCATTCTCCGAATACCTGCGTATACGTCGGGTGCGGAGAAGGGGCCGATTTCGGCAGACAATCGCGGCTCGGGTCGAAGGCCGGCACGCCGTGATAGGCGAGCGGGTCTTTCTCGGCCGGCGCATAGCCCTTGCCTTTCTTGGTGACGATATGCAAGAAACGCGGGCCGGAAATGTGTTTCAGATTCTCCAGCGTCGACACCAGCATGTCCAGATCGTGGCCGTCGATCGGACCGATATAATTGAAACCCATTTCCTCGAACAAGGTGCCCGGCACGATCATGCCTTTCATGTGCTCCTCGGTCTTGCGCGCCAGTTCCCAGACGCTCGGCATGCTGCTGAGGACCTTCTTGCTTTCTTCGCGTACCGAAGAATAAATCTTACTCGACAGAATCTTAGTCAGATAATTATTCAACGCGCCGACATTCGGCGAAATCGACATATCGTTATCGTTCAAGATCACCAACAAATTCGCGTCGATCGCACCGGCATGATTCATCGCTTCGAAGGCCATGCCGCCGGTGATGCTGCCATCGCCGATGATCGCGACGCAATGCTTGTCCTCGCCGCGCAAACCGGATGCGATCGCCATGCCTAAGGCCGCGCTGATCGACGTGCTCGAATGGCCGACGCCGAAGGCATCGTATTCGCTCTCGGAACGGTTCGGAAACGCGCAAATGCCGTCGCGCGTGCGAATCGTCGTCATGCGCTCCTTGCGTCCGGTCAGGATCTTATGCGGATAAGCCTGATGGCCGACATCCCAAACCAATTGATCGCGCGGCGTATCGAATACGTAATGCAGTGCCACGGTCAACTCCACGGTACCGAGGCCTGCCGAAAAATGCCCGCCGGAAATACTGACCGTGTGGGTCAGAAACTCGCGAAGTTCTTTGGCAAGCGGTTTTAATCGTTCCTTCGGCAGTTTTCTTAGGTCGGAGGGGAGCTTGATACTGTCTAGTATGGGGAAGTTTCCTGTGATTTTCATGAATAAATCGATTCCTTATTGATCGGCACGGACGCGGTTACCGACTGATTATGCAGATTAATATCCTAGTGTTCAAGTCGGGAGTTAATGATCCCGCTGAATAATATAAAGCGACAAGTCGCGTAGCAAGTCGGCCTCGGACCCAAATCCGCTCAAGCTTTCGATGGCTTGCTCATGAAGTTCCTGGGCTTTTTGTTTTGCCCCGGCCAAACCGAGTAAGGCAGGGTAAGTCGGCTTGTCGTTGTCCTTGTCCTTGCCTTGGGTTTTGCCGAGTGTTGCAGTATCGCTCTCTTCGTCCAAAATATCGTCCTTGACTTGGAAGGATAGGCCGATGCATTTTGCGTAATGATCGAGGCCTTCGGCTTGTTTCGGGTCGATATCGGGCTTGGTTAATGTTGCCATGTTGACGCTGGCTCGGATTAACGCGCCGGTCTTGTGGATATGCATATTTTCAAGCTGAGGCAGCGTCAGCATTGTGCCGACCGATTCTAAATCGATGGCTTGACCGCCGACCATGCCTTGAGAGCCGCTAGCTTTGGCCAGCATCGTAATCATTTTTAGACGGCTTTCGGCATCGGCTTGGATGGTCGGGTCGTCCGCCAAGACCTTGAATGCCAGTGCTTGTAGTGCGTCGCCGGTCAGAATGGCGGTCGCTTCATCATAAGCGATATGGCAGGTCGGTTTTCCGCGTCTGAGATCGTCGTCGTCCATGGCCGGCAAATCGTCATGTATCAATGAATAAACATGAATGAATTCAACCGCACAGGCCGCTCCGTCTAAATCTTCCGGTGCAATGCCCAAGGCTTTTCCTGTACAGTAGGTTAGCATCGGACGCATGCGTTTACCGCCGTCCAACACGCAATAGCGCATCGCTTCGTGCAATTTAGCCGGTATTTGGGTTTCGCTTGGCAGTCGGGCTTCCAAGGCTCTTTCGACTCGGTTTTGACAAAAGGTCAGATAGTCTTTCAGTGCGTTACTCATCGGTGAAGGGCTCCAGAGTTTGAGTGCCGTTTTTTTCCAGTAAAATCTGAACTTTCTGTTCGGCTTCCTGCAAGGCTTTCTGGCAGGTTCGGGTTAAAGCGACGCCGCGTTCAAATGATTTTAACGAATCTTCTAAAGATAGCTCACCTTGTTCCATTTGCTCGACGAGTTGCTCAAGCTCGGCTAGGGACTCTTCGAATAAATTCGTGGTTTTTTTTCTCGGCATGTAGATAAAATAGTACGTAGAAATTGGGCGATGGAATCAAACCGGCCATTATATATGAATTTGGATAATGAGTGATTAGGAAGTATGAGTAATGATTACAATGCAGCCGCGATAGAGGTATTAAGCGGCTTGGAACCTGTTCGGAAACGGCCCGGTATGTATACCGATACGACCCGACCGAACCATCTGGTGCAAGAGGTTGTCGACAACAGCGTCGACGAAGCGATAGCAGGGCATGCCGACAATATTACTGTCGTATTATATAAAGACGGTTCTGTATTAGTTAGCGACAATGGTCGAGGAATGCCAGTCGATATTCATCCCGAGCAGGGTATTCCCGGTGTCGAAGTGATTTTGACGCAACTGCATGCCGGCGGGAAGTTCTCGAATAAAAATTATCAGTTTTCCGGTGGTTTGCACGGTGTCGGCGTTTCTGTCGTCAATGCGTTGTCGGCCCATTTGGAGATTGAAGTCAAGCGTGGCGGTAAGGTGTATCGCATGACTTTTGCCGACGGTGAAAAGCAGAGCGAGTTAACCGAAACGGGTTCGGTGGGTCGCAACAATACCGGTACGGCGGTCAAGTTTTGGCCGAATGAAAAATATTTCGATTCGAATAAGATTTCGGTGAGTAAGCTCAGGCATGTATTGAGAGCGAAAGCGGTATTATGCCCGGGTCTCAATATTACTTTGCAATCCGAATTTACCGATGAGGAGTGGCAATGGTGTTATCAAGACGGCCTCAAGGAATATTTGCTCGATCGTGTAGGGGATGCCGAGTTTTATCCCGAACCGCCTTTTATGGGCAAAATGACGTCCGATCATGAAGCGGTCGAATGGGGTATCGTATGGACGGGCGATAGTCTGCCCGAAGCGATTAACGAAAGTTATGTCAATCTGGTGCCGACCGCGCAAGGCGGCACGCATGTCAACGGTTTACGGGCCGGCTTGACTGAAGCGATGCGCGAATTTTGCGATTTCAGGAACCTATTGCCGCGAGGCATCAAGGTTTCGCCGGAAGATGTCTGGGAGCATTGCCATTTTATTTTGTCGGTCAAATTGGAAGATCCTCAGTTTTCGGGGCAGACCAAGGAGCGTTTGAGTTCGCGCGAATGTGTCGCGTTCGTTTCGGGTGTTGCGAAAGACGGTTTCAGTCTTTGGTTGAATCAGCATCCGTCCGAAGGCGAAAAAATTGCCGAAATTATTATTGCCAGTGCGCAAAAGCGATTGAAATCGGCTAAGAAAATCGTTCGTAAGAAATTGACCTCGGGACCTGCGCTACCCGGTAAGCTTGCCGATTGTTCCGGCCAGGATATCGGCCGATCCGAATTGTTTTTGGTTGAGGGCGATTCGGCCGGCGGTTCGGCCAAACAGGCGAGAGACCGAGAGTTTCAGGCAATCATGCCGCTACGGGGAAAAATCCTAAATACCTGGGAAGTCGATTCGAGCCAAGTCATGGCGTCTCAGGAGGTTCATGACATCGCGGTGGCTTTGGGTATAGAGCCGGGTTCGGATGATTTACGAAGCCTGCGCTACGGTAAGGTATGTATTTTGGCAGACGCAGACTCGGACGGTAATCATATTGCGACATTGATTTGCGCATTGTTTTATCAACACTTTAATGCTTTGGTGCAAGCCGGCCATGTATTTGTCGCAATGCCGCCGTTGTATCGGGTCGATATCGGCAAAAAAGTCTTTTATGCGCTCGACGAAGCCGAGCGCCAAGGCGTTTTGGATCGAATTAAGGCAGAAAAGTTGAAAGGCCAGATCAATGTTCAGCGTTTCAAAGGCTTAGGCGAAATGAACCCGAGCCAGCTTCGTGAAACGACGATGAACCCCGACACCCGCCGGCTCGTGCAATTGACGGTCGCCACTGATGACGATACCAGCGAACAATTGGATTTACTATTAGCAAAAAAACGCTCGCCGGATCGTAAGCATTGGCTTGAAACCAAAGGGAATTTGGCGGATTTGTGAATTTTATGGTGAGTAGAGAGCAGAAAGAGGAAAGATGAAAGGTGAAAGGTGAAAGGTGAAAGGTATAACTTTCAATGAATTCGGCGAAATATTGCAAGGCGGATGATTGCCAATGTGAATTGTGCTGATATTCTAATTGGCAATTCGTTATGATCGAAATGAATGGAATGAATGAGCCAATCACAAGGACTTTCGCTTCTATTGTTAACCAAATGGTGAGCCTGTAAATGTTTGGATTTACTTCGGATCATTCCGCTTCGGGTACGGCTAGCACAATCATCAATAAACCGGTGGATGATGTGTTTAATTTTATCGGGGTCGATTTTTTTAAAAATTATCATCGGTGGTCGCCTGAGGTCATCGAATGCGAATTACTGAGCGATCCGCCGTTACGTTTGAATAGCCTTGCCAGGCAGGTACGAATCGATCAGGGTCAAAGAAGCGAGTCGACTTTTAAGGTAACTTGCTTTGATCCGCTTAGTAAATTGACTTTTGAAGGTGTTTCGAATCCCTATCGTTGTTTTTATGATTTTAAGCCCGGGCGGACGCCGGAGCAGACTGAAGTCACATTTACTTTCGAATTATTGAGGCTCGAACTCTTCATGCTACCGTTTGAAAAGCTGATTCGTATTGCTGTGAGAGAGGGTGCGATCCGAACGGTTCGAAATCTCAAAACGTTAATAGAGTCTTAGGGGCGAGCCCCGTAGGGTATGCTATGCGTACCATGGCAACCCCACCAATGCTAACACAAGCACTTATGGTTTGATCTGGGTAGGGATTCGGTGTTTAACGGCATGGAGGTTCGCGAGCGTGCTGTAGAACTTATGTATAACGATGAGCGCTGAGCGTCACTACCATTAAGTTAAGCCGTCACAGAATAGTAATACTGGCTTCAGGCTCGAATGGTTTTCAAAAGCCTACCATCCATGGCACTGGATTCCGCCAGTCCATGGCGGAATGACGGGTTTCCCTTAACTTAATGGCAGTGCCGCAGAGCGTGGGAACGATGAAGCCTGAGTTATTTCGTGCTCATTCCTTAGAGAACGCTAATTACGAGTTCAGAATTGATGACTAATGCTAAGCAATCCGGATATTTTTTGAGTCAGATGGCGGGTATTGAACATGAAGTTTCAAATAGAAAAAGATCCGGGAGTCATTCCTCACATTCTTACTCAAATTTTGGACGGGTGTGTTAATGGTATTACCTTGTCCGATCCCGATTTGGAAGATAACCCGATCGTCTTCGCGAACGAAGTTTTCGAAAAAATCACCGGTTACAGTCGTGATGACATTATTGGAAAAAACTGCCGGTTCTTGCAAGGAAAAGATCATGATCAACCGGAGATCGAAATCTTGCGTGAGGCGATCAAGAATCGACGAGCAGTTGAGGTCACGCTAAAAAACTATAAAAAAAACGGCGATCTTTTTTACAATCGGCTTTCTGTAACCCCCTTATTCGATAACGAAGGTCGGTTGATTTATTTTCTAGGCGTTCAATACGACATTACCGAACAGATACATGCGCAACACGAGATAGAAAGATTGAATAATTCTTTCGACTTAAGGCGTTTCGACTACCTTAGTCAGCAGTCTAAGCGAGGAACTGTTAAACGTTGAATACTCAAACGTGATCGATTCTTTCAAAAAACAAACAACTAGGCGATATGGGGAAGCTAATGAGTAATGAGGTTGACATGACGTGTGCCGACATTTATCCGAAAATATCTATGGATATTTCGGTGCCGGAGAAAAAAAACTTCAACTTACCACGATCGACAAGGAGGCCGCATGTTTGCGTTTGATTTATCAAAACCGTTGATCGGGAAAGCTGGTATAGGTCTTGAAAAAACCGTTGCTGACGTGTTCGATTATGTCGGCTTTCATTTTTTTGATAATTATCCAAAATGGGCCTTGGAAGTTATCGAATTTGAGGTGCTGCAGGAACAACCTATCGGAGTCGGTTCGAGAGCCAAGCAAGTTAGGATAGAGCAAGGGCAAAAAGTAGAGTCGACCTTCGAGATCACCGAATTTGTGCCGTTACAAACATTAGCGCTGGAATCGGTAAGCCAAGAGTTTCGTGAAGTTTATACCTTTGAGGAGGACAACGGCATCGATTCGACTCGATTAGAAATTAGCTTTGAGTTGCTGCATGTCGATTTCTTCATGAGGCCGTTTGAAAAGTTGATTCGTGTTGCCATCGAGGAAGGCTTGCAAAATTCGCTGGAAAATATCCAAACACTGTTGGGTGGTCATTACGGTGAGCCGGAAGGGTCTTGATTTAAAGGTTATTGAACGCTACCGGCAGCCAACACTGAATGTTCCAATCGTAAAATTTATCTAGGAGTATAACAATGGCTTTTATCGCTGAAAAAGATCCGGGATTGATTCCGCAAATTCTATCGCTGATTCTGGATGAATGCATTAACGGCATTACGCTAGCCGACCCTGACCTCGAGGACATGCCGATTGTTTATGCCAATAAAGCGTTTGTAGCGGTTACCGGTTATTCGCAGGAAGAAGTGATCGGACGCAATTGTCGATTCTTGCAGGGCGATGACCGAAACCAAGAAGAAATTAAGAGGATTAAGGAGGCTATAAATGCACAAAAACCGGTTGAAGTGGTTTTGCGCAATTATAAAAAAAACGGAGAGTTATTCTATAACCGGTTTAAGATCATTCCATTATGCGATCGGAGCGGCAAGCTGATTTATTTTCTCGGCGTGCAATACGATGTTACACGGCAAATCGTTGACGAGGAAACTATCAATAATTTGAGAAAACAGCTAGAAAGTCTGTAATATTATACCTATCGCACTTCAAATTTCGGCATTAGCGTATGGAGGCGTCGGGGTGTTAGGTCGATTTTGCTCCTGCAAAATCGACATTCATGCCATCCATGGCGCTCGCAAAGGCTTTGGCAGCATGGATACTGTCATAGAGCCTACATGGACGTATTCACGGCGTCCTTTCACGGGCACCCCTACGCCGAAATTTGACTAGCAAAGGGTATATGATTCATTAAGATTTATTTGGGCAATCGTCTAGAGGCTTATCTAATAAGACTTCCGATATAGGGTGTTGATATGTTTATTTTAGTCAAGGTGCGTCATGAACGTTACGGATAGCTCTTTACCGGTTGCCGAGCAAGGTTTGCCGTTGAATGAAATCTTTTTGTCATTGGCGATAGCAGCATTTCTGTTGTTAATAGTGATGGAAGGATTGAAACCTTACCAGCGGTTCGATCGAAAAGTCGCGAAAAATTCGGTGGTTACTAATACTACGGCTTTTTTATTTAATAATGTTATTTTAACCACCCTAAGAGCGTCCTCGCTTTTTTTTGTGGCGCAACAGTTTTCGAATTATGGCGTGTTGAGCGGTCTGTCCAACGGGCCGATTAAATGGGTGCTATCGTTTTTATTGTTCGATCTTGCGATTTATGCTTGGCATTATGCAAGTCACAAAAACGAATTTTTATGGCGTTTCCATAAAATTCATCATAGTGATAAAACCTTTAACGTCACGACCGGGTTTCGTTTTCATGTATTCGATTTGTTTATTGAAATCGTCATGAAATGCCTGTTCGTCATTGTTTTCGGCGTCGATGCTTACGTGATACTCGCGATCGAATTGATCGAGCTGTCTTTTATTTTCTTTCATCATTCGAATCTGTCCTTCGAGAAAGAGGATTTATTGTCGAAAGTTATTATTACGCCGGCCTTGCATAGAACTCATCATTCGGCACTACGTAGTGAGCATGACAGTAATTACGGTATTGTGTTATCGATATGGGATCAATTGTTTGGTACTCGCAAGGAATTGGTTCCGAAAAAGATCGGTCTCGATTTAATCGAAGCAGATAATTTTATACAGCTGTTTTTCTTGGCATTCATTACCGAAAGACACGTAGCCAAACTATTAGGTTTGATTCCGAAAGGAAGAAAATAAATCGATTTGGCGTTCGCGGTCAGGTGGGCATAACCAGGTGCTTTATAGCCAGGATTGATCTCGACTAGTTTTGCAAAAGCGGGTACCGGAAACAAAAAAGGGCGGAGTGTATCCGCCCTTGATGCATTGTTTAGGAATAACAGTGAGTGATTAAGGCGTTAAGCCTTCGCCCACGGTAATCACTTTCAATGCGTTGGTTCCGCCTTGAACGCCGGTCAGATCGCCTTTGGTGATAATGAATTTATCGCCGTTTTGCGCTTGATGGCGTTTTCTTAGATGATTGACGATTTCGCGGTTGACTTCGGCATGATCCGGTTCTTTCAGATGTTTGTCGAAATAGAACGGAAAAACGCCTCGGTAAAGCGTGACCTTGCCCAAGGTTTTTTCCTGGCTGCTAAATGCGAAGATAGGAATTGCCGAGCTGATTCTGGACATCCATAACGGTGTCGATCCGGATTCGGTCAATGCCGCTATGCCATGAATCGTCGTATGATTCGCCATATACATCGCCGACATCGCGATGGCTTCATCGATGCGCTGGAATTGCGTATCCATGCGATGCTTCGAAACTCGAACGCTCGGTTGTTTCTCGGTTTCTTCGCAAACCCGTACCATCGCTTCAACCGCTTTGACCGGATATTTACCGGAAGCGGTTTCGGCCGATAGCATGATCGCATCGGTACCGTCGACGACGGCATTCGCAACGTCGAAGACTTCGGCGCGAGTCGGAATCGGATTTTCTATCATCGATTCCATCATTTGCGTCGCAGTGATCGCTATGCGATTCAATTCGCGTGCGCGGCTAATGAGTCGTTTCTGCGCGGCCGGAAGATTGGCGTCGCCAATTTCAACACCCAAGTCGCCACGAGCAACCATTACCGCATCGGAAGCCAGGATGATTTCATCCATGACTTCCATGGCTTCGGCGCGTTCGACCTTCGCGACGATGCCGGCATGGCAGCCTTCCGCCAGTAACAATTCGCGCGCTTCGTTCAAGTCCGCTGCGCATCTAGGAAAAGATACGGCAACATAATCGCAATCGATTTTCGCAATCGTTTTGATGTCTTCCTTGTCCTTTTCAGTCAAAGCGGCGGCGGATAAACCGCCGCCTAGAAGATTGATGCCTTTGTTGTTGGACAGGTCGCCGCCGACGACTACTTTGCAATTGACACGTTTGCCGTCGGTATCGACTACGTCTAATACCACTCGCCCATCGTCCAATAGTAAACGACTGCCGTTGCGCACCTCGCGAGCCAGCGGTTCGTAAGTGATGCCGACTTGGGTATTATCGCCGTCGTTCGGGCCCAAGTTGATGTCCAGGGCGAAATCCTGGCCTTCATCAAGCCATACTTTCGTTTCTTTGAAACGCGCTATGCGTATTTTAGGGCCTTGCAGGTCGCCTAAGATGCCGACGCGGCGTCCGGTTTTGCGGCTTAATTCGCGAACTTTGTTGGCTCGGTCAATATGGTCTTGCGCCGAGCCGTGCGAGAAATTCATGCGAACCACGTCGATGCCGGCTTTGAACAAGTTTTCAAGGACCCCAGGTTTATCCGTTGCGGGGCCCAAGGTGGCCAGTATTTTGGTTCTACGTAACATTAGTGCCCTTTATTTTGCGTTGCACAAGGCAACAGTGGTATCCAGCATGCGGTTCGAGAAGCCCCATTCGTTGTCGTACCAAGCCAAAACTTTAACGAAGTTGCCGCCAGTGACTTTGGTTAATGACGATTCGTAGATCGATGATGCAGGATTATGGTTGAAGTCGATAGAAACCAGAGGCTTGTCGTTGTAAGCCAAGATGCCGTTCGATTTTTCCGAAGCGGATTTCAGGATGCTGTTGATTTCATCCACGCTGGTATCTTTTCCGGCGGTAAAGCACAGGTCGACGACCGAAACGTTGATGGTCGGTACGCGCATGGCGAAGCCGTCCAGTTTTCCGGCCAATTCAGGTAGAACCAAGCCGACAGCCGCGGCCGCGCCGGTTTTGGTTGGGATCATCGATTGTGTTGCGGAACGCGCGCGGCGTAAATCGCTGTGATAAACGTCGGTTAACACTTGGTCGTTGGTGTAAGCATGAATCGTGGTCATTAAGCCGTGTTTGATGCCGATGGTATCGTTCAAAGCTTTTGCTAATGGCGCCAGACAGTTGGTGGTGCACGAAGCATTGGAAATGATCGTGTCGGAGGCTTTTAACGAGTCGTGGTTGACGCCGTAAACGATTGTGGCGTCGACGTCGTTACCGCCGGGGGCCGAAATGATAACTTTTTTCGCGCCTGCGGTGATATGAGCGGAAGCTTTGGCTTTGCTGGTAAAAAAACCGGTGCATTCATGCACGACGTCGACCCCGAGTTCGGCCCAAGGAAGTTTGGATGGGTCGCGTTCGGAAAGTACACGAATTCTGTCGCCATTGACGATCATGTAATCGCCGTCGACACCGACTTCACCGGGGAATTTTCCGTGCGCGGTATCGTATTGAGTGAGGTGAGCATTGGTAGCGGAATCGCCCAAGTCGTTGATTGCAACAACTTGGATTTCACCGTTGCGGCCAGATTCATACAATGCACGAACGATATTTCGTCCAATACGACCATAGCCGTTGATTGCGACTTTAATTGCCATATAAGTTCTCCGGTAATGTGAGGTTGATTTTTTAGGTGGGCGCCGATCGGTTTCTGATCAGCGTACGGCGTGAAAGTATAGCAAAATTAGCTATATTCCGTCCATGTATAAAGGGATTCGTTGCTTTAGAGTAACACAAATCACCGTGTTGCTATTGTGGAAAGTTTCGGTAGTTTGTGTGAATCTTCGTTAAACTCACGTCGCATTCAAAGCCAATTTTTTGATTGCGGGTAATCATCGACTTTTTCGCAAATTACGGAGGTGCATAGCATATGAAGCGTAGAGAATTTATAAAAAAAGCGGGCGTAAGTACGGTCGCGGCAAGTACTGTAACATTGACGGGTACTGAAATCAGTAAGGCCGACACGGTTTTTAAATGGAAGCTGGTCACGGCTTGGCCGAAAAATTTTCCAGGCTTAGGGCATGGCGCTAACTTATTGGCGCAAATGATCACCGAGATGAGCGGTGGGCGGATCAATGTCAAAGTCTATGGGGCTTCGGAATTGGTGCCTGCTTTTGAAGTGTTTGATGCGGTTGCTAATGGAACTGCAGAGATGGGCCATTCCGGGTCTTATTATTGGAAGGGTAAGTCGGAGGCGGCGCAGTTTTTTTCGGCGGTGCCTTTCGGCTTTACGGCTCAAGAAATGAATGCGTGGTTGTATTACGGTGGCGGTTTGGAGTTGTGGCAAGAACTTTACAAGCCCTTCGGTCTGATTCCGGTGCCGGCCGGAAATTCGGGCGTGCAAATGGCCGGATGGTTCAATCGGGAAATTAAATCGGTAGCCGATTTGAAAGGATTGAAAATGCGTATTCCCGGTCTGGGTGGCGAAGTTTTGAGGCGCGCCGGCGGTACTACGGTTAACTTGCCGGGCGGAGAGATATTCACGGCTTTGCAGTCACATAACATCGATGCGACCGAATGGGTCGGGCCTTATAACGATTTGGCTTTCGGCTTGCATAAGGCGGCGAAGTTTTATTATTACCCAGGTTGGCATGAGCCGGGTTCGACGATCGAGGCCGTTATCAACCGAAAAGCCTTCGACGCATTGCCGAAAGATTTGCAGCAAATTGTAATGACGGCGTGTAAGGCTGCAAATATGGACATGATAAGCGAATACACGGCGCGTAATAATCAAGCCTTGGATACTTTAATGAACAAGCATAATGTATCGGTATTGCCTTTGCCTGACGATGTACTGAAAAAACTCAAGCAGATTTCGGACGAACTTATTGCTGAAATGGCCGCAAAGGATCCTGCGGTCAAAAAAGTTTACGATTCGGTCGTCGGTTTCAGAAGCCAAGTTTCGCGTTGGACCGAGATCTCGGAGTTGGCCTTTTTGAAGGCGAGAGCGCTTTGATCGATAAACCTATAAAAAAGCATTTCCTGATTACGTAGAACTTTCAGCCAAATCGACAAAGGCCAAACTACCCGTCATACCGGCAGGGATTGCCGATATCCATTGTACAGGGACGTACTCATATTCCTTTGACCTACAAAAAGCATTTCACCATGAAGAATAAGAGGTTAATTCAATAGCTTGCCATGCTTTTGCAAAACAGTTTTTCTCCTGAATGATTACTCAAGGTTTTTAATATCATCTTGAAACACATAAAGAACTTCATGTTTTTCATGGTTAAGTTGCCGAATTTAGGGTCAAAAGCATTTTGTGGATTCGTTGCCCAGTTATATTGTCGGCATTGCGATGTTCGTTTGGGTTTGTTTGACACATTCGAACATCAGTTCGTCTAAAGCTTCTTCAGTCGAATAGTTGCCATGGTGCAGGCCGTATTCGAAGTGTGGGCAGTAATGCTTGATCTCGCCGTGTATCGTTATCGGAATTTTCGATTCGGGGAGCACGATGACAATTTTGACAATTCCTTCGCTTTTCTCGGGTAATGGAGAGTTCAGGCGAATTTTAATGCCGGTGTAGCTAATGTCGATAACGTCGCCGTCAATTTCAATCGGAGCCTGCCTGACTCGGTCGATGCTGACATGGGCTTTTAATTCCTTGACCGATATTCTTGGGTGGTTGCGTTGTTCGTTGTGCATGTGATGTATGAATTTAAAAGTGTCGATGCTTGGTGTCTAAAGTTTCGCAGTTCGTAAGCTTTTGCAAATCATTAATAAAAAATAGTTATGTGCCCGAAATGCTGTTTAAACGGTTTTCGATTTTTTGTTTATATTTCAACAGGTGAATAGTTTGTAATTCCGATGCGTTTTCAATGCCTAAGTTTGCGAGCGGTACGTCGATATCGCTGATGTGAATAGGATATCGTTGATGGGATTGTCTAAATTCCAGAATATATTCAGCAGCCGCAGCAAGGGCACGTTTACCGTAAGTCAGTGTCGAAAATTCTTTTTCGTTGCAATAAAGCGTGTAGGATCCCGAGTATTCTCCGGATACGCGAATATCCAATTCTTGAGTCAAATTTATTCGGTTTGGAATACTCGGGGTATATTTTATGATGGCATTGGGATTGTGTCGGATTTCATAATGCTCGATTAAGATGCTGTCGTCAAAGAAATATCGGTTTAGAATATTATCCAAAAAGTGTTGATAACGGCGCAATAGACCGTCGATCTTCGCGGAAGGGTAGTGCTGGCGAAACAGTGCGCCTTTTTCGTCCAGTAAATAAAGCTGTATGCCGGTTTTAGTGGCAGTATGAAATACTTGAATCGTATTGGCTTTATTCAATTTCAATAATTCGGGTATCTCGCTTTCTTCCAGGCAAAAAGGGTCGATATGCGTTGGGTTGAAAAGTCCTTGGGCTTGGCTTAATTCATTTAACAGTTCCTGACGAGTTCCGATGCTTCGATAGTGTAGGACCTTATTTTTTCTCTGAAAAATATAATAATCTTTTGCTCCTGCCAGGATGTAGCGGGGCGATTCATTTGAATTTTGCCGGCCGAACCAACTGATTAAGGTTTGGAATACGCTTTGGGCTCGCTGGCTAATGCTATTGGCGCGCGCCGAAGTATTACAAACAACTTTGACGTCATTATCAACGATTGGAAGTCGATGATTGTTGATGATGTCGGTGAATGTATCGAATAGACCGTCCAGTCCGATTGCGCGGCTTGCGGTAACTTCCCCCCAGTTCGAAATGGAAATCCGATTTACCGATTGAACAAACGATTGACGGCTCTTGCCATAACTAAAAGGGTCGGAGCGTTCGCTCATGACTAGGCGTCCGTCATTGCGATCGCCTTCAGGCTCCATGCCGATATTGATGAACAATAGCGAGCTTTGACACTGGTTGGGTTGTTTATAGTTAGGCAAGTCGAGGTGCAATCTATCGAGTCGGCTGCAGATGAAGTCATTTAATTGTTCGGTCGTAGTTTGCAGTTCGTTCGTTGAGAGAATTAGTGTTTTACTGTCGAGGTTAAGTTTCAGTTTTTTATGGTATAGGCCGTTTACAATGATCCATGCCAGCAGTTCGATTAAACTCCAGGTGTTTTTTATCGGGCTTTGTTCGGCAAGATTGTCCGCGGTAACATGACCAAGATAAAGGCTCCAGCCGCTTTGATTATCGGCGAAGCGAGTTTCTACGAGCGATAATTCCTGTTCTTTGGTTTGTAGTGCCGAGCGGGTTGTAATAAATTCGATTTTACCTGGTTTTTTGTCCAGAAAGGAATGCAGCTTGCGACCTATCAATTTGAGATCTTCATTGTCCTTCAGGTTGCTTTGAACATGCTGCCCGGCAAAATTTAAAATCATACGATAACAGCCTGCTAGATGACGCAGAATAATGTCATGTTCACGTGTCGCTTTCAGTATGTTCCATGATTGTTGTCGGCTGATTTCAGGCAGCAGGGTTTCCGGCCACTGCCACCGATGCGCAATATGCTTGATGAATTCGGTGCGATAGAGCTGTTTTTGCGGGTCTTGTTCGGTATTGGCAAAGCCCATGATTTTAATGTATAGGCTATGTCTAATCAGTTCCAGGCGCGCGCGATTAGCGGGCGAGCTAAGGTAATTCTCGAGTTTTTGATAAATCAAAAGATAGGGGTCTAGATCCTCGAGCGAGAATTCTCCGCCGTGAACGGCTTTTTTCATTTCCGAACAAAGCCATTGAGTATTTGGATACTCGCTTGCGTAACATTCCATCAGCATCAGTTTCAGCAGCGACTTATGCGGCGAGCCGATCGCTTTATAAATATGCCAGAGCGTGACGGTGATGAATTCTTCGGGAGGCGCGTTTTCCAAGCTGCCGAAATCGATGACTTCCAGTTCCGAGATGAATTTATTATCGAGTAAATGACTGATATAGTCGGTATGACGATGGTCTTCTTGCGGCGGCACGAGCCACCAAGCCGGCGACCGGCCCGCGATATAGACGGCCGTACGATAAAATTCCTCTAGTAATAAATAGTGTTGGGTCTTTCCGCTGCTTTCATCGGAGATAGGGATATCTTGGCCGCTTTTGAATTTTTCATGATCGATCAGAAAAAAATGGACCTCAAGGTCCAAAGACATGGCCCATTCTTCGATCGCGGCGGCTTTCTGCTGAAGTTCTTCTATGGCCGAAGGCGGCAAGGCGGGGTCGTGGCAAAGCCAAATATCCATATCGCTGGTTTTGGTGAAGGCAATGCTGCCGACGCTGCCCATCAAAAACAAGCCTAGAATCGGGTAACTCGCTAAGGCGCGCGTTTTGTATTGATAGCTTCTCGAAAATTGGGCGGCATGCAGTAGGGCTTGGCGTGTCGGTGAATAGTCTAGAATGCCGGCTGGGGTTTCAGAAGAAATAAAACCGGGCAGTAACGGTACGTTTTGATGAAACAGCAAGGGGAGTAATTCTAAAAAAACCCGTTGACGCGGTTGCAAAAAACTTTGAATGCGTTTTTGCTGAAGCAAATGCAAATTTTTGAAACGCTGGAGAATCGCTAGCAAATCTTTCTTGCTGATATCTTCTCCGGGCGAACCTAGGCGAATCGGTGTGAGATGTTTTTTTTCAACCATGAAGTCGTGAATGGTTAGCGATTAACAGGCATATTGTTGTCTTCGGTATGGCAGTGCAGCAAGATTTGTGGGCATTTTGAAGCACGGAAGCTCCCATTACGCGAAATGTCACGCACTGTTATAACTTTAGGTTATACCATTTGTTAGTCAAATTTTGGTTCCGGGGCGAATGTCGATTACGCATAACGCTATTCTTGGCGTTCGAGCGTTGCCGTCAATTCCCCATGGGTGGGTTCACGGCGGTCCTCGATAGAGACAAGCCATACCTTTTATCCTAGAAAAAGCAGTTGGCATGCGTTGTAGACCGTTCGTGCTGAGCAAAGTCGAAGCATGAACGGTCTACAGCGCTTTCACTAGCTTGGTGAAGCCTCAAACTACCCTTCACCAGGGTAAACGCATTAAAACTACATATAAAATCAAATGGTTATAATGCGTAGTATTTTCAGTAATTTCATAGCGGCAGCCTTTATTGCCACAAAATAAAAACTAACAAATAAAATATTCTGCAAGCTTAGGTTGAATAGTCATAACATATTGATATGGCATTTATTTTAATGCGTTTGCCCTGTACCCTTCACCCTTCGACAGGACTTTCCTGAGCGCAGCCGAAGGACTCAGTGCGTACGGTAGTTTTAGGCTCTCAACTACTCTTTTTTTGGATAAAAAAGCAGTGGCTTGCCTCGATCTTTCAGCTATGCTTTTCCATTCACCATTCACCATTCACCATTCACCATTCACCATTCACCATTCACCATTCACCATTCACCATTCACCATTCACGCATTCCCAACTAGCTCAGCTCTCGCTTTGCTAATGGCCGCTCTAACGGTGGCCGGTGCGGTACCTCCGATATGTTGGCGGGCGGCGACCGAGCCTTCCAGCGTTAATACGCTAAAGACGTTTTCGTCAATATTGTCGGAAAACTGTTGTAATTCCGTTAGCGTTAACTCGGACAAGTCGCGTTCGGTTTCGACGCCGAGCCGCACGGCTTGGCCGACAATTTCATGTGCATCTCGAAAGGCCAGGCCTTTCCGGACTAGGTAATCGGCCAGATCGGTCGCGGTCGCGAAGCCTTGTTTCGCGGCGCGGTACATGTTGTCTTTTTTAGCGCTTAATCGGGGCACCATGTCCGCGAATGCGCGCAGGCAATTGATTAGGGTGTCGGCAGTATCGAACAATGGTTCTTTGTCTTCTTGATTGTCTTTATTATAGGCGAGTGGTTGGCTTTTCATCAGCATCAACAGCGACATCAAATGTCCGGTAACGCGTCCCGATTTGCCGCGTACCAATTCCGGGACGTCAGGGTTTTTCTTTTGCGGCATGATGGAGGAGCCGGTGCAGAAAGCGTCAGGAATATCGATGAAATCGAATTGGGCGCTCGACCATAATACCAGTTCCTCGGAAAAGCGCGAGAGATGCATCATGATCAAACTGCCCGCAGCACAAAACTCGATTGCGAAATCGCGGTCGCTGACCGAATCCAGCGAATTGGCGGACGGTTCGGCAAATTGCAACAGTTGGGCGGTCATGTGCCGGTCGATCGGATAACTGGTCCCGGCTAGTGCGGCGGCTCCCAGCGGCATAATGTTGATACGTTTCAGACAGTCGGCTAAGCGCTCGTTATCGCGCTTGAGCATTTCGAACCAAGCCATCAGGTGGTGTCCGAAGGTGATCGGTTGTGCGACCTGCAAATGGGTAAAACCGGGCATGATCGTGTCTGCTTCGCGTTCGGCCAGATCCAAAATGGCATTTTGCAAACGAGTCAGTTCGTTGCGGATACGCTTGATTTCATCGCGCAAATAAAGCCTAATGTCGGTCGCGACCTGATCGTTGCGAGAGCGTCCGGTATGTAGCTTTTTGCCGGCAATGCCGATCATATCGGTCAGGCGGGCTTCGATGTTCATATGAACGTCTTCTTGTTTAACGGACCAATTAAATCGGCCTTGCTCGATTTCGATGCCGATTTTTTGTAGGCCATCGATGATCGCATCGCGTTCGCTTTCGGTGAGGATGCCGATTTTGCCCAGCATTGTTGCGTGAGCGATCGAACCTTGAATGTCTTGCTGGGCCATGCGCTTGTCGAAGTCGACCGAAGCGGTGAAGATTTCTACAAAGGCATCGGTAGCTTCGGCAAATCGGGCGCTGGATAGTTTTTCGGAATTAACGGTGGTCATGAAATTCGGTGTTGAAATTAGAAATGATTCATTATAAGCGATGCGCCGGCTTTCGGTGTTCTGAAAATTGTTGATTCGCCCCATTTCTATATTTTTGAAGAAAAAGTTTTTAATTGACTATGCGTTTTGTAAGTCCCTAGAAATAAAATGAGTTTTTCTAGGTTGTGCAAGACTTTGTCTGCCGAAAATGAAACTCGCTAAGGATTGTGCTTGTCGGACAGGTTACAATGTGCATTTTTAGTTGAATATTGGGTGTTGTTTTGGCAAATCAAATCATTCGTATCGCAACTCGCAAGAGCCCTTTGGCCTTATGGCAGGCTGAACATGTCGCCGAGCGGTTGAAGCGGGCTTTTCCGGGACTCGAAACCGAATTGGTCACGATGACCACGAAAGGCGACAAATTATTGGATGCGCCATTGGCTAAGGTTGGCGGCAAAGGCTTGTTCGTCAAGGAGTTGGAGCAGGGTATGTTGGAAGGCAGGGCCGATATTGCCGTGCATTCAATGAAGGATGTGCCGGTGGAATTTCCGGATGGCTTGCATTTGTCGGTGATTTTACAGCGTGAAGATCCTACCGATGCTTTTGTCTCTAATCGCTATACTTCACTGAGCGAACTGCCCGAACGACCTAGAATAGGGACTTGCAGCTTGCGAAGACAATGTCAAATCAAGGAAAAATTTCCCAATGCCGAAATATTGACATTGAGAGGCAATGTCAATACCCGATTGGCCAAGCTTGATGCGGGCGAATTCGATGCGATCATTCTTGCCTCGGCCGGGCTGATTCGCTTAGGTATGCAGCATAGAATCGCCGCGCGGCTCGATCCTAGCGAAAGCCTGCCGGCCATCGGGCAAGGCGCGATCGGTATCGAATGCCGAAGCGACGATACGGTTATCAACGAATTATTGAGTCGGCTACACGATCCGGAAACCCATATTTGTGTATCGGCCGAGCGTGCGATGAATGCTCGCTTAAAGGGCGGCTGCCAAGTCCCGATAGCCGGTTTTGCGACCTTGCAATCGGATACACTTTATATGCGCGGCTTGGTCGGCGATCCGGATGGTAGTGTGATATATCGCGCCGAACATAGCGGACCGGCCGAACAGGCCGAACAGATCGGTGTCTCGATTGCCGAAGAGTTATTGGCTAGCGGCGGCGATAAAATTTTGCAGGCTTTGTTAGATTAATGACGAATGCAAAGCCGTTTTCGGTACTCGTGACGCGACCGGTTCATCAGGCGCATAATTTGACACGCTTGATCGAGAGCCGTGGGTGGCAAGCCGTATCCTTCCCAGTACTCGAAATTGCTCCGCTGCCTCGCTCGACTGACCAATTCGAAATGTTGGAAAAGCTGCAATATTTCGATTGTTTAATCTTTGTTAGCGCTAATGCGGTAAATTTTGCGCTGCAAGCGAATAATGGCAAAATAGCCCCATTTAAACAGTGTAAAATCGCTTCGGTTGGAAAAGCCACGGCCAGGGCTTTGGAATCGGCGGGACTCATCGTGGATTGGGTGCCAGAGACTGGTTTCGATAGCGAATCTTTATTGGCACTGCCTTATTTTCATGGGGTTGAGGGAAGCTCCCTTTTAATAGTTAGGGGCAAAGGCGGTAGGGAAAAACTTGCCGATACTTTGCGAGAAAGAGGTGCGACCGTTGAATATTGGGAAGTCTATCAACGAATGCGTCCGCAATACGATGTTCAGCCGGTGGTCGATTTGTTAAAACGCGGAGAACTGAGCCTGATCACGGTAAGCAGTGGTGAAGCATTACTCAATCTTGTGGAAATGTTAGGTTCTTACGTAAAGTCGGAATTGATGTCCGTCCCGTTGGTCGTTATCAGCGAAAGAATGAAATATCTTGCCGAGGATATCGGCTTTAAAAGGATCGCTTTAGCCTCCGGTCCGGATGACGAAGCGATTGTCCAAAAAGTAACTATTGTGTGCAATGGGGAATAGTGTGGCCGAAGTGACTGAAAATCAAGAGCGGGAAGCGGAAGCTGGAACGGATACGAAAACGGCGAATAGCAGCGAAAAAGTACACCGGTCCCGAAGCGGATTTTGGCTGGCTGTGATCGTTTTTTTGGTTATTTTGTCGATCGTTGGCATAGGCTTGTTTTTATTTTCTCAATTAAGACAGCAGCAGGAGACGCTCGGCGGTGAGGTCTCTAAAGGCGATATGCAATTATTCGAGTTGACGAAGCAGATCAGCGGTTATCAAACTCAAATTGCCGCGATCCAATCGCATTTAACGACGATCGAATCGGACTTAAAAGCGAAAGATAGGTTGATTAACGAATCCTTAACCGAGTTTTCTCAACTGCAGTCCGAAAAATTGGAAGCGATGCGCACCGATTTTAATACTCGAATTCAACAGGTTCAGCGCCAATTGGGTAAAACGCGTGGCGATTGGTTGGTCGCCGATGCCGAGTATTTGCTTAGCGTCGCAAATCAGCGCTTGCAGTTGACCGGCGATGTCGAGACTGCTCGCGAGGCGTTGCAAGCGGCCGATCAGCGCTTGCGTGAAAGCGGCGATGCGGCGGCCTATAAAATACGCGAACAAATTTCCAAAGAAATTGCCGAATTGGGTAAAGTGCAATTGCTCGATATTGTCGGCATTTATTCGTCGATCAGAACATTAGAGACTGAAATAGGTAAGCTGTCGCTGATTAAACCTTATGTAGGTAAGCCCCTGACGCCGTCTGAAGAAATACACGATCACGCTCAGCATACCGATGAAGAGCACGACCTTTTGTCTAAGGCATTGAAAAGTTTACAAGGTGTCGTAACGGTACGACATGCCGATCAACCTATTACTGAAATTATTACGCCGGAGGAAGCGCAGTTCACTCGCCAGCAATTGCGTGTCAAATTGGAAATGATAAAAATCGGTTTGGTGCAGCAAAACGAAGTTTTATACAAGGCCAGTATTGCCGATGCCCAGGAATGGGTGGCCGAACATTTTACAAGTAATTCGATCGCCAGAAATTTCGTTGCCGAATTGGAAAAGCTCGAAGCAATTAGCTTGCATAGTCAATATCCCGATATCAGTCATTCTCTAAAAATGCTTCGCGATATCACCAAACTTAGAATCGAAACCGATAAGGCTTTGTCGGCCCCTGATCCATCCTAAAACAAACAACGGGTACATTATGAAAAATATTATTTTTTTTCTGGGCTCGCTGTTTATCGCCATCGCGGTAGCTTTTGGGATACACAGTTGGTTTTCTCGCTACGACGATCCGGGCTATGTCTTGATTGGTATCGGCCATTGGTCTCTGGAAACGTCTTTACTTGTGTTAGGTGTTACGCTGGTTATTGCTTTCTTTCTGTTCTATATGTTTTTTCGCTTACTGGGCTGGATGCTTCGGCTGCCCGGCAAGGTCAAATCCCATGGCCAAAGCGTCAAATATAACCGTTCTCAAGAAGCTTTGATCGCAGGTTTGGTGGATTCGGCGGAAGGAAATTGGGAAAAAGCCGAAAAAATTCTGATCAAACATGCTTCGCATAGCGGCGCGCCGTTGATTCATTATTTGACTGCGGCACGCGCCGCTCAGTCGCGCGGAGCTATTGAAAAGCGCGATGAATATCTAAGAATTGCCGCGGAGCGATCGCCTGGCGCCGATATTGCGGTCGGTTTGACTCAGGCGGAAATGCATTTGTCGGAGCAGCAGTTCGACCAAGCACTCGACACGCTGAAAAAACTGCACTCAATCAATCCCGGCCATGCCAGCGTCTTGAAACTGCTTCATCAGACGTATCGCCAATTGGGAGACTGGGACGCTATACGCAAAATTATTCCGTCGATGAATAAAAGCAAAGTGTTGATGGAAGCCGAAATCAAACTTTTGGAGGCTGAGGTTTTTAGCGGCTTGTTGAGGCAGGCGGCGGAAAACGGCGACTATACCAAGATTCAAGAAGTCTGGCAGGAAGTGCCCGATTATATCAAGCGTATTCCGGGGATTCCGGCCATTTATTTTGCCGGTATGATCGATGTTGGCGCCGGTGCCAAAATAGAGGATGAACTGGCACGCTCAATTTCCGAGGATTGGGACGAAACTTTGTTGGTGTTATTTGGCAGCGTTCAATCCAACGACCCTCAAAGGCAGCTAAAAACCGCCGAAGGTTGGCTCAAGGCTTATCCCGATAATGCAGTTTTGTTGAGGGTTCTCGGAAAAATCAGTAAAAGATGTAAAGAAACGGATAAAGCCGGGCAATATTTGGAAAAAAGTATTGCCTTGGAGCCTTCGGTTTCGGCTTATCAATTGTTAGCGGACTTATTGACCGAAAAAGGCGATAAAAATTCGGCGCTTGAATGTTACAAATGCGCTCTCGACTTGGCCTCCGGCGAGGTGGCTCGCCAGGTAGAAAATATTACGGGCTAACCGGCTGAAAAAACGGTAATTTGAAATTTTTGTCGCTTCAGAAAAGCGCTTATCATCTTGGAAAAAGCATTTTGTCCACGAAAC
>NZ_KB455576.1 GCF_000341735.1 Methylotuvimicrobium buryatense 5G
CGGACAGAATGCTAATCGAATCCCAAAAGCTTAGTGGGTTCTTGAAAATGAAGGGCTGAAATGCTACTAAAGCAAGTCATTCAAAATCCCGTCTTGACTGTCTCAATTTGGCCGATTGCGATCTGTCGTAAAACACTTGGAAATGCAGAATGATGGCATGGCATTGACGCCATACATTTTGCGGGCGTTGAGTCCGTGTCGACAGCACCCCAGTCGATTCTGTATTTACGAATTATGGGACAGTGAGGTAGGGCTTGACCTGGCGAATCATGAAGAAATGACTCTATAAAACACGCGTCACATGATTTTATCCGCTAATACCCATTCTCGAATTCTTACGGTCATTCAAATAGTTTATTAAGTTGGCTATTGGTGTAGTTATTGCTCTTCATCTACAATTGCATGCCTATTCGGAACATCAACAAAAAGCCAGTATCTAAATATTGGCTTTTTGTTGTGCCGGATGAATCAATTAGTTATCTGAAACAGGATAGGCATGAAACAGCGTCTTTTAGTAATGAATGGCCAACGGATACTGCAAGGCGAAAGTGATGGGGCATGGACGAGTCAGAAGGTAGACAAAGCGGGCACTCTGAAGCCTGGAATATACAATATTTACACGGCGGAGCCGGTGGATAAGTCGCAGCGGTATGATGGCGTCATCGTTTATGCGGACAAAAATAGTGTGTATCAGCAAATAGGAAAAAAATTCGTTATGCATGCTCGGCAAGATTTCGATATAGTGCCTACTTATGGGAGTGTAAAAAGCATTAATTACAACGATCATGGTAAAGCAGTCATATCGTCCGAGACTGCCAAACTAAGTCGAGGACGCTCCCGATAATTTTTAGCCGCTAAAAATTTGGAGGCGTCTTTGAACAAGTCAGTTGGTGAACGCGGCCCTCGGAGCAATTTCCCCAGGGTTATTCGAAACGGTGATTTAGGAATTCTAACCGACGACACAGTGGGTCGGGTTGAGCGATTGGATGAGAGCGGAACTCAAGCGTCGCCGCGATCTGTGAGAAAGGCGACAGAGATAAGATTTGCCGGGAACAATATTGTCGATGATGTGTTGTTAGAGCGCACTCAGGGCTTGGAGCAAGAACAACAAGCTCTAATAGAAGCCGCTCCCCTTGAGCAAACGTATCAAGAAGCATTGGCGCTGTACGCTCAAGCTAAACACGCCCAGGTTGAACAGATCGAGGATCGGATTGAAAACTTGATCGATCGTCAGCAAGCGCGTCTACAACACACGCAGGCCAATACGCCCGGTTTGTTGTCCATGCCTAGCGCGAAACGGGCATGGCAGGCCCGGCAAACACAACAGCAAGCACGTCTGCACAATTTGCATAATCGTCTTGAGACAGTGCGCGAAATCAAGGAAGGGATGGGGATTCATGCCCCAAAAATTGAAGAACTGGCCACCCGCAAGATGCGAGCGGAGAATCCCGAGCTTGCGTCTGATTGGGATGCTATGCGCGAGGCGGCACGGCGTCATCAAGCCCTCATGCGCAAGCAGGAGAGGGAGCGCAAACAAACCCATGAGCAGCGGCAAGGCCGCTCTCAATCCTTAGGACTGTCAAAGCCCCTATAAACGATAGCCCGGTCCTCCGAGTTATGTCTGTTGTCTTTACATCGAGGCGGCCCAAAGGACCAGTCCAGCCGCTATGATCGTCATGCCGGCGGCGATCAGGTTCATGAGGGCCACGCGCTTTGCTTCGCGGATCGGCGCTGCGAACTGTGCGGATGCCGCTTTAATCTCGCGGCGAATCAATTCCGCCGCCGACTTAGCGCCTTCCTGCATCGTCTGGGTCATAGTCTCGCGGCTGGCCGTCAAGGCCGCGTTGAGCGTCCTTTCCGCCTTATTTTTTGCATCATCGCTCCATCGGTGCGCAATTGCCTCAAGCTCTTCCTTGAAGTGGTCTAGGATCTCTTGCTGGGCGGCTGCGCTGTCCTGCATCAATCGCTCATTGATGGTTTGAAGGATCAGGATTGGATCGTCGCGGCCCACAGCGATGCCATGTTTAACAGCAATTTCCTTGATGGTTTCCTCGATTTTGTCAGTCGCCATTACAGCACCGCCGCGTTCTCAAGATGCCCAAAAATCTGGGTGCGCACGATCTTGAGCCGCTGTCGGGTCATGATGGTTAGCGATTGCATGGCTAGGGCTTCGTCGAAGGTCAGTCGGGCTTGCAGCATTTCCGAGAAATCCCGTCCGTAGGTTTCTTCCTTGAGCGTCGGAATCTGGATAATGGCCGATACACGATTTTTGTTGTCTTTGTAGGCCTTCATTTGTTCAAAGCCCTTGCCTTCGTGCTCGATAGGTCCCCAATAAGGATTAAGCCAGACGACAAACACACATTCATTCGGAAACTGGCCGGCCAATTGAGCAAATCCGCTTACCGTGTCCTGAAGGGCCTGGCCGCCGGTGATGACGGTATGAACAACCATCTCATGACCCATGTCCTTGAGCAGTGCCGGCACTTGGTTGCTGATGAGGTAATGCGAGAGCGGGACGAACGAGCTGGCCCCATTGTCGATAATGACATCGCTTTGGGTCGGCGCTATTAGTTCAACCAGGGCATCGAAGTTGCGGGTGTTGATTTCATCGCCATCCATGATGTTCAGACGACGCGCTTTTAATGCCTTGTATCCCTCAAACGTCGCATTGACAGGATCGGTATCAATGCATAGAGGCGCTTGCCCCTTGCTTGCCTTGTATTGAGCAATTGCGGCCGCGATCATCGACTTACCGACCCCCCCTTTGCCTTGCAAAACCATATGAATTTTAGCCATTAAAATAAATCCTCTTTGTTGAGTTTTGGATTGAATACGAAGCCAGCCTGAGAAGAAGGCGGTGTCGTTGTTTTTTGTGTCTTGCTTGTTTTTGATTTCGTAGCGTTATTGGCAGTGGCTGTTGATTCGGTTTCGGTTGTACGAGCTGCCTGAGGTCGGCGTATCAAGCGGTTTACGTGGTTTAAGAATGTGTCGTAACCAAATTCGATCCGCTGGGTATCGACCATGTTGGCCCATATCGTTTTAACTGCGTAACCCGCATCTAATGCTGCTTGCACATCGTTTTTAACCGCCAAGAATGCCACTAAGTTCTTGTCTCGTTTTGTTGATTGCCGTTTTTTGACCCATTCGCCAAGTTGTTCGGGATAGCTGTTAGCCATATCGATTTTTCATCCATCGTTTTCCTATTAATTGTCAACTTTGTGTCAGCTCAATCCGGTTGTGTTCGATTATACGTCAATTATACTCAATATTCTCTATATCGAAATTTAATTAGGATATTTTCCAGTCTTTATGTATGATAAATCGAAACTGCAGGGGGCTCCTATTCTTGGCGTAACCGTCCGTTAGGACAGGGCAGGATGTGTGAAGTAGGCCCACCCGCAAGCGGGATGTTCCTACTTCACTGACCTTATTCGCGCTACGCACTCAACGGACATCCTGCTCTGCGAGGCTGGCCGGCTACCGCCGGCTTTAGATTGAGAGGAAACCATGGAACATAAAAAGAAAACACGGAAAAGCACGCCACCCATCAAGGTGTATTGCCTTCCGGAAGAGCGGGAGTTGATTGAAGGCAATGCTAGAGCGGCAGGGATGAGTCTGTCTTCTTTTTTGATGACGGTAGGACAGGGTTATAAAATCACAGGCATTGTCGATTACGAACAAGTGCGCGAATTGGCACGTATCAACGGTGATCTCGGCCGTTTGGGCGGCTTACTCAAACTCTGGTTGACCGATGACGTGCGTACCGCTCAGTTTAGCGATGCCACTATTCGGGCCCTGCTGAACCGGATTGAGGCGACGCAAAATGAAATGGGGCGGGTCATGAAGTCCATCGTTCAACCCAGAGCTGAGTCATGATTTTTTTAGCGGCTAAAATTCTAAGGATCGTGTCTTGATTGCCAAGCATGTCCCCATGCGGTCGCCTGGTAAAAGTGACTTTGCAGGCTTAGCGGATTACATCACCGATGCGCAAGAAAAAACCGAGAGATTGGGGGCGGTTCAGGTCACCAATTGCGAGGCCGGTACGGTTCAAGCCGCAATTGCCGAGGCACTGGCAACCCAGCATCTCAACACGCGGGCCAAGGGCGATAAAACCTACCATCTACTGGTCAGCTTTAGAACAGGCGAGAAGCCCGGCGTAGATACCTTAAGGGCCATTGAAGAGCGCATTTGTATGGGGCTTGGTTATGGCGAACACCAGCGAATCAGCGCAGTGCATTACGACACGGATAATCTGCATATTCATATTGCCATCAATAAGATTCATCCGAAACGCCACACAATGCACGAACCGTATTATCCGCATAAAACGTTGGCCGAATTATGCACAATTCTTGAGCGAGATTACCGGCTTGAGCCCGACAATCATATTCCGCGCAAGAGCGGTTCCGAAAATAGAGCCGCCGACATGGAACGCCATGCAGGCGTTGAAAGCCTGTTGGGTTGGATCAAGCGGGAATGTCTGGACGAGATCCGAAGCGCCGCGACGTGGACGGACTTGCATCGAGTGATGCACGAAAACGGTCTGGAATTGCGAGAGCGTGGCAATGGCTTTGTCATTGAGGCGGGCGACGGTACGAGGGTTAAGGCCAGCACCTTATCGCGCGAGTTGTCAAAATCGAAACTCGAGGATCGTTTGGGACCATTCGAGGCATCACCTCAGCGACAAGCCCAGGCCAAGCGACACTATCAAAAAAGCCCGATTCGTCTACGGGTTGATACGGTTGAGTTGTACGCCAAGTATAAGGCTGAGCAGCAAACGTCGACGGCAGCGCGTGCCGCCGAGTTGGACGAGGCGCGAAAACGTAAGGAGAGGCGGATAGAGGCCGCCAAGCAGTCGAGTCGGCTGCGTCGAACAGCTATCAAAACATTGACCGAAGGGCGGTTGGTTAAGAAGTTGCTGTATGCGCAAGCCAGTCAAGCGCTTCGTAACGAAATACAGTCGATCAATAAGCAGTACTGGCGGGAGCGGCAAGGTTTCTATGATGCGTTCCGGAGACGGACATGGGCCGACTGGCTCAAGCAGGAGGCGATGCAGGGCAGTGCCGAGGCATTGACCGCCTTGCGTGCCCGTGAGGCCTCGCAGGGGCTCAAAGGTAACACTGTTAAAGGCGATGGACAGGCCAGACCGGGTTCCGGCCAAGCGCCTACCCTGGACAACATCACCAAAAAAGGCACGATCATTTTCCGAGCCGGCAGGTCGGCCGTCCGGGATGATGGCGATCGCCTGCAAATATCCCGAGAAGCTTCCCATGAAGGATTGCAACAAGCCTTGACGTTAGCAATGGAACGCTACGGGAGCCGTATCACCGTCAACGGCGCCGCCGAGTTCAAGGCGCAGATCATCCGAGCCGCCGTCGATTCGCGTTTACCCATCACCTTTGCCGATCCGATTTTGGAAAGCCGGCGGCAAGCGCTTTTAATCAAGGAGCACAGTCATGACAAACGAACAGCACAACATCGAGTCCGAGCTGGACGCGGCATTGGCCGCTCTGAATCAGGAGTCGCTGCCGACCGGCACGCTACCCGATCAGAACCTTATGGCCGAGCAGGCGGCGGTCGAGGAACAGGGGGAAATGTTAGCGCCGGCGTCAGCCGGAAGCCCGACATTGGAGGCATTGGACGAATCCCGCCGCCCCAAAGCCGGCACCGTTTGCGAGGGCTGTCCCAACTCGGTGTGGTTCGCATCGCCGGCGGAAGTGAAGTGCTATTGCCGCGTGATGTTTCTGGTCACCTGGAGCAGCAAGGAGCCAAACCAGATAACGCATTGCGACGGGGAGTTTCTGGGGCAAGCGTGAGCCCTGAACAAATCACTGCCGCTAAAAAATATATTGACGAAAGAGAGCAAAAGAGGCTTAAAATAAACGATATACCGAAGCATAACTTATATAATGGACAAAAAGGAGCCTTTGCTTATGCAGGAGTCAGAACTGTCGAGGGTCAGGCTTTGGCATTATTGAAACAGGGCGATGACGTTATGGTTATGCCGATCGATCAAGCGACGACCAGGCGATTGAAGCGCGTCGGGATAGGCGATTTCATCACGATTACCCCGATAGGATCGATTAAAACAACATCAGGCAGGAGTCGATGACTACATGAGTACAAAACACCATAATGCAGTGGGTCCCCAGGTACGGCGAAAAAAGCAAGGCAATAAACTGTTGCCGGCTTTAGGGGTGCTTTCGCTGGGCGGCGGTCTACAGGCGGCCACGCAGTATTTCGCAGCTGCATTCAACTATCAAGAGAGTTTGGGCGCTCACATCAATCATGTATATGCGCCCTGGTCGATTTTGCAATGGGGGACGGCATGGTACAGCCAGTATCCGAATGAATTCATGCAAGCCGGAAGCGTTGGTATATTGGTTTCAACGACGGGTCTGCTGAGCGTAGCCGTTGCAAAAGTTATCGCTTCGAATTCATCGAAGGCAACTGAGCACCTGCACGGTTCGGCTCGATGGGCCGGGGAGAAGGATATTCAGGCGGCGGGTCTATTGCCACGGCCGCGCACTTTTCTTGAAGCGGTGACCGGTAAAGAATCGCCATCCTCTACCGGGGTGTATGTCGGCGGTTGGGAAGATAATCAGGGTAAATTTTACTACTTGCGCCATAACGGGCCGGAACACGTTCTGACCTATGCGCCGACCCGTTCAGGCAAGGGTGTCGGACTTGTGGTGCCGACCCTGCTTTCATGGCCGGCCAGCGCGGTTATCACCGACTTGAAAGGCGAGCTGTGGGCATTGACAGCGGGCTGGAGAAAGCGGCACGCCAAAAACAAGGTTCTAAACTTTGCGCCGGCATCGGTCAGCGGCGGCGTATGCTGGAATCCATTAGATGAAATCCGCACCGGAACGGAATACGAGGTGGGCGACGTACAGAACCTTGCCGCCCTCATTGTCGATCCGGACGGCAAGGGTCTCGAATCGCATTGGCAGAAGACCGCTTTTGCGCTGCTGGTTGGCGTCATCCTGCATGCACTCTACAAGGCAAAACAGGAAGGCACGCAGGCCACGTTGCCATCGGTCGACGCCATGCTAGCCGATCCTAATCGTGACATTGCCGAGCTCTGGATGGAAATGGTGACCTACGGCCATTACCAGAACGGCGAGAACCATCCGGCCATTGGATCGGCCGCCCGCGACATGATGGACCGCCCCGAAGAAGAAGCCGGGTCCGTCCTTTCCACGGCCAAATCCTACTTGGCCCTGTATCGAGATCCCGTCGTAGCCAAGAATGTCAGTCATTCAGAGTTTCGCATCAAAGACTTAATGAATCACGATGACCCTGTGAGTTTGTACATCGTGACTCAGCCGAACGATAAGTCCCGTCTGAAGCCCTTGGTGCGCGTGATGGTCAACATGATCGTTCGTCTGCTGGCCGACAAGATGGAATTCGAGAACGGTCGCCCGGTGGCGCACTACAAGCATCGTTTGCTCTTGATGCTGGATGAGTTTCCAAGTCTTGGCAAGCTGGAAATCCTGCAAGAGTCTCTCGCTTTCGTAGCCGGCTACGGTATCAAGTGTTATCTGATCTGTCAGGACATTAACCAGCTCAAGAGCCGTGAAACAGGCTACGGTCACGATGAACAGATTACCTCGAATTGCCACGTTCAGAACGCTTATCCACCCAATCGCATTGAGACGGCCGAGCATCTTTCGCGCTTAACCGGACAAACCACGGTGATTAAAGAGCAGATCACCACCAGCGGACGCCGAACGGCCGCCATGATGGGGCAAGTCTCACGCACCATTCAGGAAGTGCAGAGGCCCTTATTGACGGCCGATGAATGCCTACGTATGCCGGGGCCGCGTAAGAATGCGGCGGGTGAGATTGAAGAAGCGGGGGATATGGTCATTTATGTAGCCGGATATCCCGCCATCTATGGAAAACAACCGCTCTATTTTAAGGACTCGATTTTTCAAGCGCGGGCTTCGATCCCGGCTCCGCTGTTGAGCGACAAGCTTATTCAGGTACACAACGAAGTGGAGATTACGATATGAAGCGCTTGAAACGCTTTACGGATAGTGTTGCGAGAGCAGGTATTGCCGCTCTGGTCGTTAGTGGATGCGCCTATGCTGCCGGAGTACGCATTAACACGACGAAAAGCATTCCGGTTGGATTGTATCTGACCAGCAATGCTCAAGTCGCGAAAGGCGCCTATGTGCTGTTTTGTCCGCCACATAATGAAATGTTCACAATGGCGAAGGCAAGAGGGTATATCGGGGCCGGGTTTTGTCCGGGGGGGTATGGTTATCTGATGAAACGCATTTTAGCGGCTAAAAACGATATCGTCGTGATTGATGAAGCGGGCGTACGAGTCAATGGCGAGCTTCTTCCTTTCAGTGTACCCCGCAGGGTTGATAGTGCCGGGCGGGCATTGCCGCATTTCCATGTAGAGCACTATAGATTAGGCGACGACGAATTACTGCTGATGTCCGATGTTAGCGGCACGTCCTTTGATGGCCGCTACTTCGGGCCTGTCGATCGCTCACAAATTAAGACCGTGATACTGCCGGTAATGACGTTGTAAGGAGCGGGTATGAATCTATTTATTGCAGAAAAGCCTTCTGTGGCAAAAGCCATTGCGGGGGAATTGGGGATGACAGGCAAAGGCGATGGCTTTATCCACTGTGGGAGCGACAAAGTAACCTGGTGCTTTGGACACATGCTCGAACAGGCCGAACCGGATGATTACACACCGAGTGATGTACCACGCGGCCACAATGGCAAGAAAGTCTGGCGAGTTGATGAACTGCCTATCATTCCGACGACCTGGATACTCATGCCCAAGGAGGATGCAAAGAAACAATTGACCGCGATCGGTAAGTTACTCAAAGAGGCAGACGTCATTGTGAACGCCGGCGATCCCGACCGTGAAGGACAATTGCTGGTAGATGAGGTCCTTGAACACTTCAACAATACCAAGCCTGTACGTCGTTTCTGGGTGTCTGCGCAAGACTCTGTTTCAGTCCAACGTGGACTGGCTGCCTTGAAGGATAACACCCATTTTGCCGGCTGGGCCGATGCCGCCAAGGCACGGCAGCGTGCCGACTGGCTCATCGGTATGAACCTTAGCCGCGCATTCACGTTGCGGGCGCAACGTGGCGGTTCTCGAGCGCTGCTGACCGTTGGCCGAGTACAGACGCCCACCTTGGCCCTAGTTGTTGCGCGGGATAGAGAAATCGAAGGATTCAAGCCGGTCCCGTACCATACTATCCGAGCCGAGATTCAGCATGCGGGAGGTTCCTTTTTCGCCGCGTGGAAGGCTAAAGAAGATCAAGCCGGCCTTGATTCCGAAGGCCGACTTGTCGATACCGCTATTGCCAACGCGCTTGTCGAGAAGATAGCCGGCAAGCCCGGCATCATTGCCGAGTATAAGGAGGAAGCCAAGACACAAAGCCAGCCGCTGGCTTTTGCGCTGTCCGACATAACGCTATTAGCCTCCCATAAATTCGGCTATAGCGCTGAAGAGGTTCTGAAAGCCTGCCAGGCGCTTTATGAAACGCACAAACTGACTTCCTACCCGCGTACCGATTGCGCTTATCTGCCGGAATCCCAACACGCCGATGCAGCCGGTATTTTGGCAGCGATCAAATACGTCAATCCCGAGCTGGGCGGGATCGTGGACGGTGCCGATCCACGCATCAAGTCCAAAACGTGGAACGACTCGAAGATCACCGCGCACCACGGGATCATCCCGACGATGCACAAGGGAGGAAAGTCCGGCCTTAGTGACAAAGAGCGCACTATCTATGAGCTGATTGTTCGGGCTTACCTCGCTCAGTTCTATCCGTTGCACGAGTACAGGCAAACAACCGTGAGTGCAGAAGTCGAGAGTGAAACCTTCACCGTGAACGGGAAGGTCATCACGCGCAACGGCTGGCGAGATGTGTTTCAAGAAGCTGACGAGGACGACAAACACGATTCGGAAGAAGGCAACAGGCAACGCTTGCCGGCCATGAAAAAAGGCGACGATGTGACCTGCGGACAGGCCGCTAGACGGGATGCCAAGACGAAGCCGCCGGCCAGGTTTACCGAAGGCACGTTAACCCGTGCCATGGAGAACATACATAAATTTGTATCGGACCCGGATCATAAGAAGGTGTTGCGTGATGGCGATGGCATCGGTACATCGGCCACCCGAGCATCCATACTTTCGGAGTTAAAACGCCGAGAGTTCCTGGAACTCAAGGGCAAACATATTATTAGCACGACATTGGGTCGCAGCGTCATCGATGCTTTGCCGGAAGTCGTGAAAAGTCCGGTTTTGACTGCCTTGTATGAACGAATGTTGAAAGGTATCGAGCAAGGCAATACCGAGATGGGCGCATTTATAGCCCGGCAAGAGGATTTTATCCGCGAACAAGTGGCGAAGGCGAACGCGGGAGCCGTGCGCATTGCCGGCGGTAAAGAGGGGACTCCGGTATCTTCGCTGCACAAGTGCATGGCGTGCGGTAGCGGCCTTTCACGTCGACCCAGCAAAAAGCCAGGGCATTTTTGGTGGGGATGCAGCAACTTCCCTACCTGCAAGCAAACCTATCCCGAGCTAAAAGGACGACCTGACTATAGCAAGGGCCGCGACAACAATCAGACAGTCATTAAGGGGTAATACCATCATGAATAATGAAACTAATAGCCGTTCAAACACCGAAATCGAGATAGCGGTCAAGCCGACTGACGCACTGATTGAAAAGCTGAGCGACGCAGAAACGGCGCCAGGCTTTGAAGTGGAGTTTGATCCGGATGAGGCTGAGAAAGCCGGCGCATTTGAAGAGGATGCTATCAGTGAATCAGACGCGTTAGACAGTAGCGCGGACTTAATCTCGGGCAGTTAAATATGGCGAAGAAATCGAATCCGGATCAATGGGATTTATTTAACGACTGGCTGGTTGTGGTTGATGCGCCGATATCGCCGATTGTTCATTCAAAAGAAGAGGCGGACCCATCACCGATATCGAAAGATCAGTCTCGTTATGTTCTCGCGTTACGACTCGCTAAAAAGCTCGATAAGGACGGTGAAATCACGACAAAATTCTTAACTGATGAGGCCAATCGCGCTTTCGGCGGAACGATGGCCGAAGGGGTTTATTCAACGAAAGACGCTTATGATGCGATGGAAACGGCATTCAACATCCATCTAGGCAACACCGAGAAAGCCGATTGGACTGAACAGGATGCCGCATGGGCAACCAGCAAAACTAAAGAACTCACCAGTCGAATCCAGAAACTGCCCACGCAGACGCGGCGGGATGAGGAAATGGAAGAGTTTCAGCAATTCAGCACACCGCCTGCTTTGTCGTTTGTTGCCAATTGGGTGGCGAACGTCAAGGCCTATGATGTGATGGGCGAACCCTCCGCAGGGACTGGCGATTTAGCGATCTGGTCAAAGATTGCCGGGGCCGAAATAGTTTTAAATGAGTTATCGCCACGCCGGCAGGCGTTACTTTCCTCACTGTTTCCAAAGGCGAGACTGTTCAAGGAAAACGCGGAGCAGCTGGACAACGTATTACCACCCGACATCAAACCTACCGTCATTGTCATGAATCCGCCGTTTTCTTCGACCGCTGGCCGAGTGCGGGGGCAACGCGACACATCGAACGGCGCTAGACATATCGAACAGGCCTTAAAACGGTTACAAGACGGCGGCCGGCTGGTGGCTGTGGTCGGCAATGGAATGGCCGCTGATCGACCGGCATTCGCCAACTGGTGGAAGGAGATAGAGAAAAAGTACACCGTGCGTGCGAATGTCGGCATAGCCGGCAAGGAGTATGCGAAGTACGGTACGACGTTCGATAACCAACTCTTGGTTATCGATAAAACCAGACCGACGACTCAGCCCGTCTTAACGGGTAGCGTCGATTCGGTCGCCGATTTACCCACATTATTAGAAGGCATTAGAAATGATCGTCAGCACCTACAACGAGGCTTCAATCAACCAGCAATCGATGAAGATACTCCAACAGTACCGGATAGCTTACAACCCAGCGACGGAGCTCGCGGCATTAGTTCTGATACGGGAAGCTCTCGAGCGGAATCTATTGGACACGGGGGAGATTCAGGAGCCTCTGCTACTGATAGCCAAGCTGGAGGCGAATCCGCAGTTAGCGATGTCGTTAATGACGGAATCGGAGCCGGGAGTGGCATTTCAAATGGAACTGGCGGAAACGCTGGAGGAATCGGCGGCGCAGATATTGGAGGAAATAGTGGCATCAGCGAAAGCAACCCTGTCGGCGCCGTTGCAATAGAGGTTAAGAGCGGAGAAGTCAGCGAGTTCACCGATTCCGTATTCGCATCTTACAGCCCGCAGCGCCTTACTATTCCAGGGGCAAAACCACACCCCGGAAAGCTGGTGCAGTCAGCGGCAATGTCGGCCGTTCAGCCGCTCACGCCGACTTATGCGCCGGTTCTGCCCGTGAATGTAATACAAGATGGCCTGCTGTCTATTGCGCAACTTGAGTCTATTGTTTACGCAGGACAAGCACATTCCGAATTGTTGCCGAACGGATCACGGAAGGGTTTTTTCATTGGCGACGGCACCGGTGTCGGCAAAGGCCGGGAAATATCCGGCATTATTCTCGATAACCTGATGCAGGGTCGAAGCAAGGCCGTCTGGGTTTCGTTCAACGAGGGATTGATTGAGGATGCGAGACGGGACTTCGCAGGCGTAGGCGGCGATCCCAGCAAGATTTTCTTTCAGGGCAAAACCAAGGCCGGTAATGAAATCACTCAAAAAGACGGCATTCTGTTTACCACTTATTCAACACTTCGCGGGGGCGAGAAAAAACTAGCCAATGACTTAGGGCAAAAGGGCGGCAAGACCCGTGCTCAACAGATCATTGACTGGCTGGGCAAAGATTTTGATGGCGTGATTGCATTTGATGAAGCGCATAGCATGGGTAACGCTATTGCCGTCAAGGGCAAACGCGGCGTTAAAAAGCCTTCGCAACAAGCGATTGCCGGTATCAATCTGCAAAAAGCGCTGCCCAATGCGCGTGTTACCTATGTGTCGGCTACCGGCGCTACGGAAATTAGCAACTTGAGCTACGCGGATCGGCTAGGTCTGTGGGGCGAAGGCACGCCATTCGCCGACACGACTGCGTTTATCGATAATGTGTCTAAAGGCGGTATTGCCTCAATGGAACTGATTAGCCGTGATATGAAGGCGATGGGCATGTATCTCGCCCGTTCGTTGTCGTATGACGGCGTGAGCTACGAACGGCTGGAACATACGCTTTCAGACTTGCAGGAAGACATCTACAACGAACTCGCCGGCGCTTGGCAAGTGGTTCAAGACAATGTGGATCAGGCATTGGAAATCACCCAAGCCGGTAAGAGCGGCGCAGGGAAGAGTGCGGCAATGTCCCAATTCTGGGGCGCTCATCAGCGTTTTTTCAATCAAATCATCACGGCGATGCAAACGCCTCGCGTGATTGACGATATTCGCGAACAGCTTGATACAGGCCATGTTGCCGTCATTCAGTTGGTCAACACAAACGAAGCGGCCCAAGAACGGATCATTGCCGATGCGGCGGCCAATGACGCAGCCCTTGAAGACTTGGATTTTACGCCAAGACAGATGTTGATGGACTACGTGCGCAACGGTTTTCCGGTTGCGGCCTATGAAGAGTCTCAAGACAGTAACGGTAATACTATTTATATCCCTGTCCGTGATGCAGAAGGTAATCAGGTCTTTGATCGCGAAGCGATTGCCTTGCGCGACGCTTTACTGGAAACGCTGCATCAAATCCGGGTGCCTGAGAATCCGCTCGATTCCATCATCAATGCCTTTGGTTCTGACACGGTAGCCGAAGTCACCGGCCGTAGCCGCAGGTTTGTCCAGGTTCGTGATGATGAAGGCAATCTAAGGGTTGTTGAAGAAAAGCGCGGTAAGAACGCATCCAGGGCCGATGCCGAAGCATTCCGGAACAACAAAAAAGATATTTTGGTGTTTTCCGGAGCGGGTGGCACCGGGTATTCATTCCATGCCGACAATACCGCGGAAAATCAGCGTAAACGGGTTCACTACATTTTGCAGCCGGGTTGGCGGGCCGATTCAGCGGTACAGGGCTTCGGCCGAACCCATAGGACTAACCAGGCGCAAGAACCGCATTATGTGTTGCCCACGACCAACCTGAAGGCGCAAAAGCGTTTCGTATCATCCATTGCCCGCAGACTGGATCAGTTAGGCGCATTAACTCGCGGCCAACGTGAAGCGACCGGTCAAGGCATGTTTACGGCATCCGATAATCTTGAAAGCGAATATGCCTCGACTGCGCTGAAGAATTTCTTTAGTGATCTTTATCGCGGTCAAACCGGCCTGTCATTTCATGAGGTCACCAAGCAGATGGGGTTAAATCTGCTCGATGAGAATCTATCGTTGAGTGAAAGCAAGATCCCGGCAATACCGCAGTTTCTGAATCGGTTGTTGTCGCTGAAAACGGACATGCAGAACGCTGTTTTTGGCGAGTTTGAGGATAGGCTCATAGAGGCCGTTGAATATGCCAAGCAGCGGGGGTTATATGATGTTGGTTTGCAGACCATGACCGCTCTGAGCATAGTCAAGACGCGTGATGATGTTGCTTATGAAGATAAAAATACCGGAGCACAGACCCGCTATGTCGAGTTGGCTGTTACCAACGAGATTAAATATAACTCATGGGAAGATGCCAAAAAGTTCGTGCGCGAAAATCCAAGGGATAACGACATCAGCGGATGGTTTGTCGCTGAGTTCGGAAAAAACAAAGGAGATGTCTTTTTTCTTTCCGATATAGGCGAAAGACTCAATTCAGAAGGCAAGACGGTACACCGAGGCGTCGTGCATACGATCAGAAAAAACGATCATCGGTACATCGATAATGCCGATGCGATTAGTCGTGGCTATGACTACAGATCCGTTGTCACTCATGGCGTGGGTAGTTATCAGAAAGTGACGCTGACCAGGGCGATCGATGAGAAGGAAGCCGAAAGCCTTTGGAATGAACAACTTTCCAATGCGCCGAAAACTGAAACCAAAACTGAGCGGATGATAGTCGGCGTGATCTTGCCTATTTGGGATCGTGTCGAGGGATCGGAAACCATCAAGCGGTTGCAAACCGATGACGGCGAGCAGCTGCTGGGCCGCATGTTGGGACCAAAGGCCGCCAAGCAAACGCTCAAAAATTTGGGACTGGATTCCGGTTTGTCCAATATGTCGGCCAGCGATTTGTTTAATTCAATCAAGAACGGCAACAAGGCGATTCTTTCAAACGGCTGGGAAATCGCAACCGCCAAGGTCAACCGCGAGGATCGGATCGAGATCAAAGGGCGCGGCTATCTAACGGATGCCGAAAAACGTGTGCTGAAAGAGCAGGGCGCATTTATCGAGCGTATCAGTTGGGTGGATCGGGTCTTTATTCCAACCGGTAGCAACGGAGTTCGGGTGTTTGAACGGATCACCGCATCGAAACCTGTGGTTGATTTGATCAAGAAAAGCCGGAACAAGGAAAACGATGACGTTGAGCAAGAACATGGCATTCCCAAAGTAATCAACGAATCGGCCATTCACCCGGTGAATAGTGAGTCGGCCGTCATAGCGAAAGCTGTCAGTAATACCGCAGATGTACATAGCCAAAGTGGGGGCATTTCCATGAATCAGAAGAATCAGAAGAAACCGTATCACGAAACCGTTGCCGAGAATTTAATCAAGCAACTCGAAGCCGGGACAGCGCCGTGGCAACGACCGTGGGAGGCCGGAGCGTCAGGATCTTTCTTGCCGTATAACCCAACTACCGGCAATCGCTACAAGGGAATCAATGCGCTGCACTTAATGGCTCAGGATCGCATCGATCAGCGTTGGATGACCTATAACCAAGCGGCGGCCGAGGGTGCGCAAGTTCGCAAAGGCGAGAAGGGCACGGGTATTCAGTATTGGAAGTTCACCGAAGAACAGACTAAGAAAGATGAGTATGGTAAACCCGTTTTAGACGCCGAAGGAAAGCCCGTTAAAGTGACTGTTAAGCTTGAACGTCCTCGGGTGTTTTTCGCGACCGTATTCAACGGTGAGCAAATCGATGGATTACCGGAGCTTGAGAAAAAAGAACAAACATGGGATCCGATCGAGCGGGCGGAGACTATATTGAACGCATCCGGTGCCAATATTCAGCATAACGGCGGTGAAAGAGCATTTTACCGATCATTGACCGATAGCATTCACTTGCCGGATAAGGGGTTGTTTTCAAGCGCAGATCGCTATTACTCGACGGCATTACACGAGTTGGGCCACTGGACTGGTCACTCATCACGCCTAGATCGAGACCTGGCACATCCTTTCGGCAGCGAGGGGTACGCCAAGGAAGAACTTCGGGCGGAAATTTCCAGCATGATTTTGGGTGATGAGCTTGGGATTGGACATGATCCAGGTCAACATGCGGCTTATGTTGGATCGTGGATCAAGGCGCTTAAGGAAGATCCATTAGAGATATTCCGAGCGGCCGCTGATGCCGAAAAGATACAAGGCTATATTCTTGGTCTTGAACAACAGCACATCCAGGAGCAGGAGAAAGCGCAGACACACCCTTCAACACTTGCCGATCTTACCACTAAGGAATACCAGCGCATGCAGGCTGCGGAGGAAAACTATCATCAGGAGTTAGTCCGTGTGTACGGTGAATCCAGCGCAAATGAGGCCCGTTACCAATTAAGCCATGAGGATCCCATTGTTCAAGCCTCCAAAGAAGCGTTTCTTGCCGCATCTGAAGCATGGCACAACGCAATTAATGACGCACGGAAATCAATAGATGGAGGCAATGTATCCCAAGCCTACGAGGATAAAGCGATGACAGAATACCAAGATGAGCTTGCACGATTGTTAAAACTTTCGACATTGAAACCAAAGTTGTCGGCAGAGGCCCGCTCCGAATCATTCAGCAAACGGGAATTGTTGGATGAGATTGTGTCAATGGAACCCCCGGAAACGAATAGCAAAGAATTTATTCTCGCCAGCGATCAATTTACGTTTTGGAACGGTGATGGATGGCGTGGACTCGATGAAGCCAAACGTTACAACGATCCTACTACAGCATTCAAAGACGCCCTTTCTTTAGATGAAAGTGAGCGCGATTATCTGGAAGAGAGTGCGGTTATGCTTTATGAGCACGATCACAATGCAAAAACGTTCAATCTAACAGTAACAACCGCATTGATGAGCAACAAACCGGCTTTAAGAGATCGATGGATTAAGCACTTCGGTGAAGCCTGTCCGGAAGATGTTTTAGCGGCTAAAACCGAACGCAGCAATACAGAAAACATTACGCAGGGAGATACTGATTCAACGTCTGATTCCAGGACCTATATCAATGTTCCCTATCAGGAAAAGGATGACGCGAAAAAGCTTGGTGCTCGGTGGGACCGTCAAGAGCGATCTTGGTTTCTTCCCCCTGGCGTTGATCCCGAACCGTTTGCTAACTGGACAACACATAAAAGCGACGAGTCGGTTGATCGACCCATTGATTACGAACCCGTAAGCCCGATCCAAAATGATAAACGCGAGTATTTAGCAGTGCCGTATGGTGAACGTAACGCCGCCAAATCCGCCGGTGCGTTATGGGATAAAGTTGCTAAGTCGTGGTACGTTGGCCCTAATGCACAGAGGGATGAGCTGGAACGCTGGAAGCCTGATAATGTCCCTAATCAACAAAGTCCGGCAATATCCCCCATGGAGGAATTCGCAGACGCCATGCGATCGATAGACTTTATTGTGGCCGACGGACACCCAATTATGGACGGCAAAAAACACCGAATCGAAGTGGGGGGCGATAAGACCGGAGGGAAATCCGGATTCTATGTCGGTCACTTGGATGGTCATCCTGCCGGCTACATTAAGAACAACCGCACCGGCATTGATATGAAATGGAAATCAAAGGGATATTTGCTCGATCCACAGGAAAAAGCAAAATTGCAGGCCGAGGCTGCCGAGAAATTGGCAGCCAGGGCGGCTGAACAGGAACGCGTCCATGAAGCTACTGCGCAACGAGTAAGCCGTCAAACGGCTAATTTAGTGCCGGTATTCGAGCCAACCCCCTATCTGCGTGATAAAGGCATTCAGCCACATGCCGGCACACTCACCGACGCCGGTGGCCAGAAAACGTACATTCCGGCCACTGACGTCGACGGCAAGCAATGGACGATGCAGTATATTCAAGAAGATGGAACCAAGCGGTTCGCCAAAGATAGTCGTAAAGAAGGTTGCTTCCATGTGATTGGCGGGATTGAATCCCTGGATCAAGCACCGGCCTTGGTCATTTCCGAGGGTTACGCGACGGCCGCCACTAATGCCGAGGCATTGGGTTTCGCCACTGTTGCCGCATTTGATTCCGGCAACCTTCCGGTTGTGGCCAAGGCGTTGCACGAAAAGTTTCCGGATAAACCTGTTATCATCGCCGGCGACGACGATAGGAACCGGCTCCTCACGGATGGTATTAATCCAGGTCGCAGTAAAGCCGAAGAGGCGGCCAAGGCTGTTAATGGCACCGCGATATTTCCAATTTTTGCGCCGGGTGAAAATGTTTATCCACCTAATCTTGAAGCGTTTACTCCCCAACAGTATAGAGAGCATGATCGTGCAATGCGCCGTCTCGAAGCCGCTCAGAAGGAGCCGGAAACGGTAAAACTTTCGGATCAGGAAGTGATTAAACTGCAAAATGCTTTGCTCAGTTCTGAACAAATTGATGCCCTTGATAAAATGAAGGCACATACAGATTTTAATGATCTTGCCACACGGAGCCAATTAGGGCGAAACGGATTGGAACGCCAGGTTAGGGCGGCACTTAGCCAAGCTCTACAAGCCCAAAAACAACGCCAGGAACGGAAACAGAATATAGAGCAAACTAAGGAACTAAAACGAGTACATGTAAGAGCTCGCATTTGAAAACGGTCGGACTCGCATTTATCGCCGGTTTCAGCTCGAATTAACTGCAAATAAAAATCCTGCCGAGCTCAGATTAAATGCAAATGAGCTTGCATTTATCAGTGCCGGCTCGCGTTTGATTTTCTCAGGCTCACTTTATCTGCAAATGAAATCCGGTAACGCCCGTTCAAATCCGGATGTCCTCCTTGAACGATCAAAACCGACCCCTAGTTGACATTCGAAGCTTTGCGCTCAATGTCGGCAGGGATTCAATTAGCTGCCATTCAACGTAAAGGTAAGGGGCGCGCCGCTGAAGGAAGCTATACGAAGCCATTGAACCCGATAAAAAGGAAGCCTTCAAAACCGCCAACGGACGGCGCGTCCCTTTGACCGTTGTGTTAGGCAATTACTATCTCCAAATTGTCAATCAAATCAGAAATAACAGCATTTTCCCCAGTGCGCGATTCAAAGAAAATTTGGTTCTTATCACCGACGTTAATCTGAAACTCATCTGTCAAATTGGCTGGAGTTCTTTGTTTAATGGAGAGGGATTTAAAACGTCCGATATGAAATTTTCCACCAGAACACTCGGCAAATTCATTTTTAAGACGTTCAATCCAGCCGCTAGTATCAAAGTGATATTTAACAAGAAAAACCGTGGGAAACACCTGGTGTTCTTCGATAGGAAGAGTTGTGTGGGCTTGGCATTCCTCTCCGATCCGATAACTTATTTCAGAAGCGTTCAGTCTCTTTATGGACTCTTCTAGAGAATCCGCGGCCTTAAATGCAATACCACTGAAACCTCTGAATGCCGTACCTTCAATTCCAAATCTGACTCTAAAATTTATGAATTCGATATTGATATCACCAAAATTCACACCAATGCTGGTGTACTCATCTTTTTTCATTAAAGGCCATGCAAAAGGCAAACCTAGCCGTTCCGCTACATTATTAGCAACTTTCAAAGGGTCTCCGACTTCAATCATAAGATGGTCTATTTCAAACATTCTGTATTTATCCTAATTTACCTCGGTCAACGAGTGAGGCCTTACGCGACTTGTTATCACTGCCTTAGTCATACTCAGCATTCTGAGGCAGATCATCCGTAATCTCGAACCAAGGAGCTTTACTCGCCACGAATACATGACGCCCTGGTTTTACTTCCGGGTCGGTGTCGAGTGTGCCGAGTGGAAAACCATAGACTTCAGGAGCTGCGTCGAATTTCGTGTAAAGGCTGGAGCCGCAGTTTGAGCAGAAGCCTTTGTGCTCACCAGGAGACGATTCGTAGAACTTCAGCAACTCCTGACCTTTGAGAGTACGCCAATCCGAGGATTGAACCTTCGCGCGGGTTCTGAAAGCAGAGGCATGGAGCTTTCGGCACATTGAGCAGTGACAGTTTAGAACGTCGGTCAGCGGCCCGTCGATTTCGTATTGAATGCCTCCGCAGAGACAGCTACCCGTTTGCTTCATTTGTGCAACTTTCTTGTGTGATAACGTAAAATTTAGGGGCAGGCCGCTTTTGGCCTGTCCCGCTCGAATGCCGGGTTAGGCTTGATTCTCGGATAGCCAAGCCATCACCTCAACGACATTTTTATCTGGCGGAAATACAGGATAAAAGCACTTTTTGATCACCCCATCTTTAAGAATGAGCGTCAGCCTTTTGATCAATTTTGAGCCGCCAACTTCAAGCAGGGGCAGCTTCAAAGCAGATGAAAAAGAATGATTAGCGTCGCTCAAAAGCAGATAAGGCAACTCCAAGCGACTAGAGGCTTCTTTTTGTTCCTCCGTTGATTGACTGCTTATGCCGTAAACGCCAATGCCATTGCGTTTGAGTTCAGTGTGATTGTCACGATATGAGCAGGCTTGAGGCGTACATCCTGCAGCACCTGGAATTTTAACCCAGCCTTCTGGGATGGAAACTCCGGGGCGACCTGTCATTGGATAACAGAAAATTACATTCCAACCAGACAAGCCGGATAGATTGATTTCTTGATCATCGGTTGACCACAGGGAAACATTCGGTACCAGCATGTTTTCCAAATGCTCGCATGCGCCATCATCCAAAGGAACTGGCAAATCTAGAGGAATCGAAAAAATTACATCAGGTGGAGGCTGAATATTTTGCATCGTGATTATCTAAAAAGCCGTCGCTGTGCCTGCGATTGTTATACGATTGAGACTTTTACAAGCGCTGATTCGTCAACAATAGAAACAACACTCTCTTCAAATACGCAGGGATGGTCGTCTGCGCTGAACGACTCTAATGTGATCGTAGCATCAAGCTTTAATGCCTTCCTGGCTATATCGCGTACTGTGTTCGTCACAGATTTTTCATCAAAGGAGCCTCTGTCATGCCTAGAGCCATCAGCATTCCATGACACCTGTTTAGATTTACTGCTCGTATGCTTCTTCCTCGCGATATGAACATGTCTTTGTTGAGGAATATTAGGGTCTTCTGGGTCGATTCTCATCATGTAGTCTTTATAGCTTGAAGGTTTCCAGTAACTCTCTAATGCTAGGCAATCACTCTGAAGTAGTGATTCTGGAACCTTAACAAATATATGCTTTATCTGATCATCGTCTGCGCCCTCATCTGGCTCATCGAAATAGCCTTTAAGGATGTCTTTTATTCTCATATGTCACCCACACTTAGTTTCATATAACGCCAAGCTCAGCCGAGGAAGGCCGCGATGCGGCCTGACGTCGGCTGGAGCAATGTGTTAGCCATTTTTAGCGACGATGTGGGTAGGGATGCCGTCAATGCTCATTTGGTTCTTCTCCTCCCAGTATTGCTTCAAACCGTCATCACCTTTCTTTGTTGCCCAATCAGAGAGCAATTCTCGATCACCGGCATACGAAAAATAGGGGACAGCCATCCCACAAGAAGTTTGCACGAGGTCAATTCTAACGTCGAAAACTTGTCGAGCGCCAGGCAATGCGACAAATCGACCAAAAAGATCATCCCACTCGGGGTCAGTCCTGTGCACAACCTTTGCCGTTCCATAAAGCCGCAAGATCAGAGGCGGACCATCAAAGGCACAGAACATGATGGTCATTCGTGGGTTCTGCTGCACATGAGCGGACGATTCATTACCGCTACCGGTTACATTTAGCCAAGCAATACGCGAATTGCTTAGCACCCTAAACGAGTCCATACCTTTTGGTGAGATATTCACGTGACTATCTGCGGTTGCTGTCCCGACAAAGAAAATATTTTGTCCTTTGATGAACTGGATATGTTTATCGGATAATTCCTTAAATTGTTGACCCATTGGGCACTCCGTGTTGTTGGGCATCAAATGTCTGCTTGATCGAAAATTCAGCGTCATCTGACGGCACCCCCGATCAGCGCGAGAAGAGACCTCAACTCATCGACCATCTGTCTAGGCGCCGGCAGACTCATGCCGTTCAATCTCATCGGGTATCGGAAGTAATAGGGCTTATCGTGCGCCGAATTCAACAGCGTGCACCACTGAGGCGGTTGCGCTGGTATCGCCAGCCCACCTGCCACTGCTTCCGCCCACAATGCTTCGAGGTTGTGACGGATAGAGGGTGACCGCAATCTCTTTTCCGTCGCCCCTGAACTGGCAAGAAATGCCTTTAACGCACATTCGAGCGTTTGCGCAGAAAGAAAGGCGCAGGAGAGGAGTTTTGGCGAAGTGGATATTGCCAATGCCTCGGCTCCTTCAAATAGTCCACGCGCTGCAATCAGATAGCTTTGAGCCTCCGTAGGAGGAACCATCGTAAGCGGCGGAAGCGATACCGTCGGCAGGGTGGCTTGCATGGAAGCGTGGATGATCTTTGTCATGCCCAACGCCATGCTCTGGGGCAAACCGAAGCGCAGCGTAGGTTTGTCCCTAGCAGCACTTTGTTAGCCGATGATTTGCTGGCGTACACAATTACACCGCCTCTAAAATCAACCATGTCCAGGTAACCCCGGCAGCTTGGTTACTTTTTTGTACTGATTCAGCTTCACTATGGGATATAACATTGAAATCAAATTTTTGAGCTAAACCAATCATACCCCCTACCTCTACTGGATAGCATTTTCGATTGGGCGCTCCCGGTCCATTTCGTAACGAGATAGCAACTCTACCTTTACGCTTAACGATTGTACGCAAGTTTCCAAGTGCGATTTTTCTGTCATCGTCTTTTATATGCTGCCAGACTGATGCGATCAAAACAAAATCGAAGACTTTCCCAACATTTAGTAATTTTTTTAGTGCAGGTAGATAATCCTTCATCCATTCAATTCCCGAAACGGCGTGAATAGATTTTCCAGCCAACCTAAATTCATCAACTGGTTCTACTGCAAGAACATTATGCCCTAACGAAGCAAGCCACTCTGCATCTCTTCCAGTTCCAGCCCCTATATCAACAATATCGGCTGGAACTTCTGGAAGGAAGGCTGAGATATGAGATAACAACACAGCTGAATCGATAGCCTCAAAGGCCTGAATCAAATAGTCACTATCCGATACATATCCATTTATTACGCTTTGATCCATGCTAATTTCACGATACCCCTGAGCGCCTTGTTGAACGACAACTCATAGCTTTGCACCCAGGCAACGAAGTGCTCTTCATGCTTTTGCAATCAGAACCAAACCGCATCCGATCATCAGTGCCCCTCCAAATTTGCATGGCACCTCGGAGGCAACTCGCCCACGAAGACTATCAACGAGTTTCGAGGCAAATATCACATACCCCAGCTTAACACCACCAACGGTCACGGTTGTGATTGCCATAATAACTAATATGTCCCATAGATCTATCCCTCCAATATCAACCAACGTCGGAAAAAGGCTGGCGTAGAACAAAATGGCTTTGACATCTCCAAGGGTTAGAAATAGCCCTGCCAAGAAATCCGCCGCAAACGAAGACGCCCGACTTGTAGTGCGCTGAACTGTTGGCGGAGACTTTGACTTCAGCAGACTGAAGCCAAGCCAAATCAAGTAAGCGCTCCCGCAATACTTTACTACAGAGAAAAAAACACCAAGCCATTCGGCTAGAAGGCTCATGCCAATTAATGCGATTGCCACGAAAACCAAATCGCCCGCGACAATGCCAAGCGCAGAAAACACGCCACTTACCCGGCCAGCGCTTACGGATCTGGCGACCACCAGTGCAACACTAGTACTAGGCATTGCAGCCAGGGGCAGCATCACCAGGAACAGCGTTACTGCTTCAATTATGCTCATCGATGTGTCTGCCCCCCCGAACAGGTTCTCGTCGCCCAACGTTTCATTCAGCCGACACGTCCGCGCCCAACTGCAATGAGTTGTTGGCCGTTACCTCTGCAATGAATATAACGGAGGCGGGCTTATGGGTCTTTGGGTGGACGGGCTCACTGACCTCAAGTAACCGAAATCCGCTGCTCTGGAACAGTGTCACCCAACTGCTTAATGTCCTGAAATACCATGGAGCCGGATCCGTGAAATCAGGGCCAAATCCGTCCCATGAGCCTTCCCGCCAACCATCCTGATACGGGGAATTGCCACACGAAACCAACGGATGGAGTGTTTGTACGATAAAGGCTCCGTTCGGTGCCAAGATAGACGGCACCGCCTTAAACAGTGTCTCTACCGATTCCTTACCAAGAAGAGAGAAATTACAGACGACAACGTCGGATAAACCATCAAGCGCACCCCTGGCAATTTCATCGTAGGAAGCCACATAGAAACTGCCACCTCCGGCGTTCTGCGCACGTTCGATGAGACCGGGAACGACATCTACTCCGGACACATGCGCCACCTTGTCAGCCAACTCGCGGACAAGCCATCCCTCGCCGCATCCAACATCAAGAACAGATTGGGGGGGCCGTTTGAGAATAGCCTCAACAATCGCGTCATTGGTTACCAACCGACGGCTCTCAATTTTCCCTTTACGGACGGCCTCGCTCCACTGGCAGGCATTCTTAGACCATGAATCAAATATCTGTTCATCACTGAACGGGTACATACCGCTCTGTCCTTCTATTGTCCAACGCTGCTAATCAGCCGCGCGGCTTTTTGCGTCGGCTGCATTAGCCTTGTTGGGCAATCTTGCCATTCGAAGGGTCGCCTCCTCGCGTTCTGTAACGATGAAGCCTAGCCGCTCATACAAGCGCCTTGCGGGGTTGTCCGAAAATGTCGTAAGCCGAATGGCCTCTTCGCAATGTCGATTCAACAGTTGCTCAAGAATCTCAGTGCCGATACCCCTGCCGTGCAGGAAGGGCGACAATTGGATATTTTCAATGTATACGCCGCAATCATCGCGCTTCACGCTCAGATAGCCAACTCGTCGCCCGTGCATGACCACCATGGAGATATGGTCAGGATTGAAACTCTTGCGAAATTCGCCCGAAGCCCATCCGCCCCAATGGCGACAGAATAGATCAAACATGTTCCGCTTAGTGAGCCTGTAGCAGTACTGATAGTCTGCATCGCAGGCGGGACGGATCGAATATTTCATTCGTGCACCATCGGTCATCCAGCAGCCAACAGGTTATTGTCCCGATCTGGCTAACATACGGAGTTTCCTGCTTTATTGTCAAGAATGCTGCTTCAACGCTAAATATTTTATATAGTATAACCTATATTTCATTCATGATAAACCGATCGGGATAATTCTAAAGCCTCGTTCTGAATAACCGCAATTACCAACTCAAGCGAAAGTCAAACATCTAAATTAAGAGACAGGTTTAGGGAAGTGCAAAATCATAGCCGACAGGATGTGCTCTGGGTCGAAACCGGTAGCTTCTGTTCACATGCTCTCGTTAGTCCTCATTAGTAGCCCGCTTCTTTCTGGTGTCGAAAGGCAAGTACATAAAGAGTATTATCATCCGGTTCATAGCGATAGAGTGCAACAAAACCGGAATCGCCGAATGGAATGAGTAATTCACGTAATTCTGGAAGATCTTCCCACGGCCTGCCGATTTCGGGTTCTGTTTCTAGGCGCTCAAATCGCTGTGCAATTGCCCGCGCGGCTCTTGCCGCGGCCAAAGGATTTTTTTCGGCTAAAAAGAGGCGACAGCGTTCCAAACCTTGAGCCGCCCCTTCGGTAATAATTATTCGTGGCACTCAGGGCTCTCTTGCTCATGCTCTGTACCCCAGGTGCTCAGCCAATGACGCGCTTCTTGGCCCGTTAGATGTTTGCCCGTTTCTTGGTAAGCCTGCCAAGCTGACAAGGCTTCTTGTTTGAAACTTTCTCGGGCTTCTTCGCGTTCAACATAGTCGCGAATGGCTTCGCGCATAATCCAATGCGATGATCGATTCCTCAGATCAGCCAGGTGCTGAACTCGATTCTTCAAGTCCGCATCGAGTTTAACAGATGTTGCCATAGCGATCGCCTCGTTAGTAAAAGGTAGTACTTTTAAATACTCTAGCATAAGGAGATAGCATTTTTCCAATGAAATGTCAGTGAAGCTTTAGCTTTGGCTCTGCCCGCTTTAGGTCCTATAATGTATTTTATAGGACGTAAAATAACACCCTAAAACACAGCCTCAATTTCGCCCCTATCTATAAGGAATAACCGCGATGACCGACTTGCTGCTGAAAAATCCCGAACGCGCACTGACCGCGAAACAGTTTCAGCAATTATCCGACGTGCCGCCGGAACTCGAATGGTTCGCCAACCTCAGTTCGGAAAAAACCCGCAAGGCCTACCAAAACGACATTCACGATTTCGCACAATTTGTCGGCATCAGCCAACCGGCTGAGTTTCGTATCGTCACCCGGTCCCATGTCATTGCCTGGCGAAAAACCATTGAAGAGAAAAAATTCTCCGACGCCACCATCCGCCGCAAGCTCTCTGCTCTGTCTTCCTTATTTGAGTATTTATGTGAGAAAAACGCCGTGACCCATAATCCGGTCAAAGGCGTCAAGCGACCGGCCGCGAATAACAATGAAGGCAAAACCCCGGCCTTAAGTAACGACCAGGCTCGACTGCTATTGGAAGCCCCGCCGGAAGATACGGTAAAAGGACAACGAGACCGGGCGATTTTAGCCGCTCTGCTCTATCATGGCCTGCGCCGGCAGGAACTGTGCAATCTGAGTGTCAAAGATTATCAGCGCCGTAGCGGCGTGATGATGTTTCATGTCCACGGCAAACGCAAAAAGGAACGGTTTGTACCGGTAGAACCGAAAACCCAGCGCTTGATTGCCGAATATCTGGAGCTGGCTGGCCACGGCGAACAACTGGATAGCGCCCTCTTCCGCCCTGTGAAAAATAACGCGAACGGCATCCTTGACAAACCGCTCAATCCGCGTTCGGTCTATCGCGATGTGGTGATGTTTTATGCCAAGAAAGTCGGCATCACGCTCGACACCCATGGCTTTTGTGTGCATTCATTGCGGGCGACCGCCGCCACCAATGCATTGGATCACAAGGCCGACATCGCCAAGGTCCAGGAATGGCTAGGTCATGCCAATGTGTCGACCACCCGGCTCTACGATAAGCGAAATAGTCGGCCAGAAGAGAGTCCGAGTTTTAGGGTCGAGTATTAAGTTACCTACCAGCCAAACTGCTTGGCGAAAAAAAAGCATAGTGCGGCGAAGCGAAATTCATCTTTTTTGGGGAAAGTGGAGTACCTTATTTGCATCTTCAAATTCAAAGGCACCATTTTTTGTTTTGACCAGAGGCCAGTGAGGTTTTCGTCCCTCAAACATGTCCTGGATTTCCTCCATTTTAAAGGTATTCTTAAGTGTGGCGGCCCGATAACATAAAACACAGGAACCGATAACATCCGTTTTTTGGGACCACATTAGCTGAGAATATCGGAGCACTCTGGCCCACATTAAATGAGAATTAGCCCAGATTAATTGAGAACAGCCCGATAACATCCGCCAGGAACCAAATTAATTGAGAACGACTAAAGTAACCAGTGCGTCTTAACTCTTCGACATTAATAGCAGCATCTTCCCGATTGATTGAAGACCTATCTCTTCCTCAAGCATCAATCCAGATTGCTCGAAAAGTGCCTGCCATTCAGTAAGCGTTCTTTCCCTGCCTCGGGTAGCCATGAACATCTGTATGTCGAAAGCAGCGATGGAAAAATCGGTCTTCAACTCCGGCATAACCAATTCCATCAGCACAATGCGGGCACCAGTGCCCGTACTGGCGATGGCCAAATTACGCAGTACTTTGATGCAATCCTCGTCATGCATACCATGCAGGATGGCGCTCAATAAGTAGATGTCTTTGTCGTCTTTGGCTGCGGGAACCGATTCAAGCATATTCCCAGCTTGGTAGGTTAATCGGGAAAGCAGGTCTGGCGATTCTTTGCCGGTCCAGTTTGTTGCTGCTGCTTGTATCACCTGATTCCGGTCGAACACTAAAGCAGTGAGATGTGAATAACGCTTTAATATGGCCAAGGATTTACTTCCCTTCGAGCCGCCCACATCAATGATGCGATCAAATCGTCCCCAATCGAAGTCGGTGGCAAAACTGTCACCCGTCAATGCCTCAACACAGTCCATGGCAGAGGCAAACAGCGCATCGAATTCGGCATGCTCATCCATGTAGGAATAAAGCTCCCGTCCATGAGAAAGTTTGAATGGGACTTCCCCGCTGCGCACTCCCTGTTCAAACTGCTCATACCAAGGCCGGCTCATCTCAACCGAGTTATGCATCAAGATCATTGCTCGGACGTTCTTCGGGTTGTCTTCTCGCAAATATGCAGAAAGCGCATTGTTTTTGAAGACCTGAGGAAACACTTCTTCAAATATCCCCAAAGCCGCCAGCATGCGCAGCAAACGGTAGATGGCGTCCGGTTGTGCAGAGGCGCGTGATGCGATGACTTCGACCGTAAGAGATTCATCCCCCAGAATAGATGCAATATCCAGGCGTACGGCAATATGAAGCACTTGCGACTGCCAAAATGCCGAGCCTATCTGGATAAGCCTAAATGGTGCCGGCGTGACCTTGTTGGGAATGTTTTGCAGCCAAGCGGCAAACTTCATCAGTTTTGCAAAGCGACGAACCGCGCCGGAATTTTTTTGTAACGACATCGCAAGTCTCCTGCTATTCAGTTTTTGTTGGCGCCAGGCCAGTAGCGAACAGGTGGCCATTGAATGCAGCCAGTTTTTCTAGGAATGCTGTGTCCATGGTTCGCCCCATCTGTTCCTCAAAAATATCTTTCAGCAGGATGGGCATCATTGCCAAACTGACGAATGCCATACGCACGATGTCAGGGTCCAATGAAGAACTTACTAGGCCGGCGGACTTCAAATCTTCGACCTTCCTGGCACCACGTGTGCGGCCGCGCTCCAATAGTTGTTGGATAAAACGCCGCCCAGGCCCTTGGTTAAGTGCTAGAATTTTTATGATCAGTTTCGGAAATTCAGGGCGTTTGGACATCGTGTCATAGTACAGATGGAGGAAGTCCTTAAACCCAATGACGGAATCCAACATCTGTCCATCCAGCACCTTAAGCAGCGGGTTCATGGTGTCGCAGATCATCTCCTCGTATAACCCCTCCTTGTTACCAAAGTAGTAACGGATCATCGAGATATTGGCGTCGGCCTTTTCTGCGATCTGACGGGTTGTGACTTTATGGTATTCGTCGGATAGAAAACTGTCGAGAGCTGCTTTGATCAACCGTTCGCGCACGGGATCGAGAGCAATCTCCTCAGGGGGGCTAATCATTACTTTCTCCAATATCGGATTTAAAAAGATAGATTAGCAGTCTGCAAGTCGGTCCTGCTAGAAGTTTCGTCAATCAAATCAGGTGGTTTGATTGACCTTAAAATTCACTGTTCAGGAATGCGAATTAATTCTGAATCGGTCCAAGCACACAAATTTCAGCTTGTTCCGGTCACGTCATTTTTTAGTTTGCAGTTAGTTCGACAAAACGATCATTTTGTCGAACACCTGCAGCAAAGCCATTTTGTCATTTTCAGAAGACGACTGCACCATTTCATTGGCCTAGAGCCGCCTTGTGCACAGGACTATTGAGCACACATAAATCAGTAGTCATCTGCACCGTTCTTGTTTATGCTTAAAACTCCTCTGCACAAGAATGAGATTTGGGCATGGATCTCGATACCCCCTCCCTTTGTTGAACGTGGTTTACTGACGCTGCCTGATGCTGCCTGGGAACTGGCCAATCGGCGAGCTCATTTCATTGCGCCGCTTTTGCGCATCCAAAGAGTAGATGAGCCATATAGTCATTTGTTCCATTCTGCGCTTTGCGCCGTCCACGCAGGCTGAATTTATTGCTCTGATCTTTTCTGACTGAGCGCCAGCCTACCACGCTATAGCTGCAACCTTGCCAGTCTGCGCAAACCTATCGTCGGTGACGTGCCAAAAATCTTGCGGTATTCATGGCTGAAGTGAGCGGAATCGGTAAAGCCGGTAGCATGCGCCGCGGTCGTAAAGTTGTGCCCGCGTATGATCTCGCGTATCGCTTGGCGCATGCGGTTCCACCCTCGGTAACGCCGAAACGGCACGCCGATTTGCTGGCTAAACAAGTGCTGAAAGCGCGACGGCGATAAACCCACCTGAGCCGCCAGAGCGGCCACGGAAGTCAGGTCGTCGCCGTGTTCGAACAAATAACCGACGATATGGGTCAGGCGTGGATCGATAACCTCGGCTTGGGCTCGCCGCTTGGAATAGCCCAGCAAATCCTGTAACGCGTCCGTTGTCCAGTCTGACTTGTAGCGGTCTTCGTACAAATTGCGCATGCAGTTTATTTCACCGCCGTTACCGACCAATGCGCCGTTAAGCGTCCGGCTGTTGTTGATCAGCGGCTTAAATACATCGGCACCGCCGACAACCGATTCGATATATAACACGGCAATCGGCTCGCCGCCGACATCCAATTCATGCAAAACGCCAGCCGGTATGATCGCAGTGCGGCACAACGACCAGTCGCCGCCGTGCAGACGTAACTGAAACTTGCCGTACAAGCCCGCCAAAAACACCGGCGCACCGTGTTGGTGGCTGGCGTTGTAGTACAACGGCCCGGTAAAAAGGGTGCAATTGTCGCGGATGTCCCACAGCGCGTCCAATTCGCCATTTTCCGCAGCACGTTCGTACAAGCACGGTGGTTGCCTCATCGCTTATACTCCTTTTTTCACAAGCTGTTCAGGTTTGAGGCAGTCTAGCCGAAAACCGCTCGGGCTGGCAATGCCAAGCCACGCTCGGCCGCTGGCTATGGCAAACCATTACATCAACGGGCATACGGCCCACCACTTGCAGAGGAAACCAATGAAGCAACAACCGACTATTTCCACGCCTAATCTGATTCTTCTCGGGTTCGCCGGGCTGTGTTTGGCCATCGCCCTGGCTATCGCCTGGGTGCTGGGCGTGACTTTGTTTTTTCCAGACGGCATGTTGGCCGGTCATTTGGCGGAGCGCGACGACGTCATCCGTGCGCATGTCGATTATCTGATGATGGCACAGTTTCTGTTCATCTTTTTCCTGCTGTTCCGGCAATATGCTATCGAGCCGCCGCTATGGCTGGTAGTGGCCTGCTGCTTCGGTGCGTTCTTCAATCCGCTAGCCTTCTTGATCAGGGGCCTCACTCCTAAAGCCGTTGAGGTAATGCCGGTCGAACCGCATTTTCCGCTACAGGCCTTGCTGAGTTTTTCACTGACAACGGTTGGGTTTCTGGGCGCAGTGCTGCTGGTGATCCGCGCCGTATGGCAATTACGTAGACAGCCGAATAACAGCAGTCAGAAAACCTCTAACCCGCCCATGCAGGGTTTCCGTTAAAGCTCCAACCCCTATATGGACTCCTTCCAGCGTTTTAATCGCCACCACGCGCTTGTTCGGCCGGGTGGCGGCATCGAAGAATCGCCTGCGCATCGTTAAAATCATTTTTTATTGTCCACCACGAAGTTTTTGACGTCATCTCTTTGATCGCCTGTCTATGGTGTTCTTCGGTTTTTATGTCACATATTATCTATTTTTAACCCTTTGCGAGTCTTACATTAAAGAACGGGTTAAGTGACACATTTTGACGGCTCAGCCGTTTTGTTGCACACTGTCACTTAATCGAACGTATAAGTGACAGGAGCAGTATGTTAATTGGTTATATGCGGGTGTCGAAAGCGGATGGTTCTCAGACCTGTGACTTGCAGCGCGATGCGCTGTTGGCGACCGGCGTCGATCCCCGGCACCTTTATGAAGATCAGGCTTCCGGCAGACGCGATGATAGGCCCGGCTTGACGGCTTGCCTCAAGGCTTTGCGCGAAGGCGATACATTGCTGGTGTGGAAACTGGATCGACTGGGACGCGATCTGCGGCATTTGATCAATACGGTTCATGATCTGGCCGGGCGAGGTATCGGCCTCAAGGTGTTGACCGGGCATGGCGCCGCCATCGACACAACCACCGCTGCCGGCAAACTGGTATTCGGCATCTTTGCGGCCCTGTCCGAATTCGAGCGGGAACTGATCTCTGAGCGCACAGTGGCTGGACTGGCTTCGGCCCGCGCACGTGGCAGAAAGGGCGGACGGCCGTTCAAGATGACAGCCGCCAAGCTGCGGCTGGCCATGGCAGCCATGGGCCAGCCGGAGACGACCGTCGGGGCTCTCTGCAAGGAATTGGGTATTACCCGGCAGACGTTGTACCGACATGTTTCACCGAAAGGAGAACTGCGTCCAGATGGTGTGAAACTGTTATCTCATGGCTAAAACCATCGAGGGGGACTTCCTTCACTGGCAGTCTCCTGTTACTATTGAGCAATTATTAGGCCATGGCATGGAGTGCGAGCGGCGAACTATGGATTACGAACTTAGACCCGCGACATGCGATGATTACACCTACTGTTACCGCCTCACCAAAAGGAACATGCAGGATTTGTTCTGTAAACACTGGGGAGGCTGGGTTCCAGCCGAGTTCTGTAAAGGATTCGTGGTTGAAAACATAGCCATGGTGATCATTGCCGGTAAACGAGCGGGCTACCTCAATATAATAAGAGAATCCACCTTCATTTACATAGACAACATCCAGCTATCTCCCGCTTGGCAGAATCAAGGGATCGGCACCAGTCTTTTGAATCGTCTACTCGACAATCATTCAAGAGTCAGCATTCGTCTGACAACCTTTGAAGACAATCCAGCCAAGCGGCTATATGAGCGAATGGGATTTGTCGTTTTGGAAAGAAATGGCATGACCGTTAAAATGGAAAAAAAAGCCCAACAAGACGGTATACCGGAACCGCTAACACGGACTGGCGACCTTTAACGTTAGATCAGTGAAGAAACAATTCTCTTATGCGCCACTCAGTAGTTATTGCCGCCGCTTGGATGGCTGGTACGTTGATCTCGTTTTCCGCAATGGCCGTGGCGGTACGCGAGCTCTCAGCTGATTTTGGCACGTTCCAGCTTCTAGCCATCCGCAGCTTTATCGGTTTGCTAGTTATCTCGGCCATACTCACAAGAGTGGGCTGGACGCAGGTCTCAGTGCGGAATATAAAAACGCATTTTGCTCGTAACCTTGTTCACTTCGGTGGGCAGTTCGGTTGGTTCTATGCTATTGCCCTTATTCCACTGGCCGCGGTGTTTGCTATTGAGTTCACCGTGCCGCTTTGGACAATGATATTTGCGGCGCTTCTTCTGAATGAGAGCATCAGCGCGAGTCGGTTGCTAGCCATTGCCTTTGGCATAACCGGCGTCATCGTTGTCCTCCGCCCTGGTTGGTCAGTAGTGCATCCAGCCGCCTTTGTCATGCTGTCCGGCGCCTTTGCGTATGGTCTTTCTCATACGCTAACCAAAAAACTGGCCGAGCAGGACACGCCGCTATGCATCCTCTTTTACATGATGTTGATTCAACTTCCTCTGGGTCTAGTCCCTGCAGTCTTTAATTGGGTCACTCCCGCAGCAGCGCAGTGGCCCTGGTTGATTGTGGTCGGCATTACGGGGCTCAGCGCGCACTACTGTATGGTGCGAGCTCTTTCCTTGGCAGATGCATCGGTGGTGGTGCCCTTGGATTTTCTCCGGTTGCCACTTATAGCGCTCGTCGGCTATGCACTTTACAGCGAACGCGTAGATGAGTTTTTGGTTTTGGGCGCTGGCTTGATAATGGCAGGCAACTTAATTAACCTGATTTGGGAGCAGAAGAGAAATCAGTCTTTTCAGCCCGTCCAGCAGGTAAGCACCAATTCTGACTCTAGGCCAATCCGGCGTTGAACATTTCGGTAAATGGCCAACATCTGCGTCATATTTGATTTGGATGGTACGCTCGTCGATAGCGAGGGACTGTGCAATCAAGCGTTTCTCGATCTGCTTCCGCAGTTGAACGAGACAGTGGCGTCATTGACCCAACGGTACCGGGGCAAAAAATTGGCTCAAATTCTTGCCGATCTTGAACGCCGTCTTTGTCAGGAATTGCCTGATGCTTTTGAACAACAGTATCGCCAACGTGTTGCAGAACTCTTTTCTCACGAGCTGAAACCGATACCCGGCGTTCCTGAAATGCTCGAAGGCATGAATTTCCCCAAGTGCATCGCCTCAAGTGGGCCGCCCTTGAAAATCCGTCAGGCGCTACAAGTCAGCGGCCTCGCACCTTATTTTGGCGATAACCTCTTCAGTTCGTATGAAGTGGGTTCCTGGAAGCCAGAGCCTGGGTTATTCCAATATGCCGCCAAGGCGATGGGCTTTCTGCCTGGCCAATGCATAGTGATAGAAGATAGTGAAGTGGGGATTGAGGCTGCCGCAGCAGCCGGCATGAGAGCATTCCAGTATGTGCGAAATGGCGAAACTTCGCCGCGGCGAGCCGAAGACGTAGAGCTATTTGACGATATGTTGCAGCTGCCTCAATTGCTAACTCATACCCAACTTATTGATCCAAAGGACGCGGGGTGATGGGGCTGCGTCGCGCATGGCGGCGTCATCTGAATTAGGTCCCATTTGCAAGCTAAATCAACATAAGATGGGCTGGATATTGCGAAACAAGGGATTAGGTCTATAGTCAATGGCATGGTGTCGCTTCTGCACTTGAGCGGGACACTGCATTGAGGGGTAGCCGCAGAATTCGGAAAATATTGTACGTTAAGACTGAATCTGTCAGATTGAACTTTAAGAATTTATGCGAGTTTTGTCAGAAAATACCGGAACATACCCTATTCTGACGTAATTTTCAGCCCATGCCTGACGTCTTGGTTAAGGTATAGCTCAGTCGGACACTTAGGGGAGAAAACCCAAAATGCCACCTTTGACCATCGGCAAACTTGCCAAACAAACCGAAGTTACCATCGAAACCATTCGTCACTATCAACGTATTGGCTTACTGACGGAACCCGCGAAACCCGAAGGAGGTTATCGAGTTTATTCAGCTGATTCGATTACTCAACTCCGCTTCATCAAACGCGCTCAACAGGCAGGATTTACCTTGAAGGAAATTGCCACCTTGTTATCGCTTGACGGGGCGCATTGTGCCGATGTACGACGACACGCCGAGCAAAAATGCCAGCAGATCGATCAACAAATCAAGGATTTAAAGGCTCTCCATCAGGTATTGGAAACCCTGGTCAATGATTGTCAACAGACAGCTTCAACCGCGCGTTGCGCCATTCTCGATGCGTTTTGCGATGATGCATCAATCAAATCCTGATTGTAAATAAGTCACCATCGACCACTTGACTCTGTTCTTAACAACAGGGTTTAAGCTTCTTGCCAGCATTGAACATTGTTTGGTTGAGGAGATTCGCATGAATACAGACCCTGAAACACCCATTAACACCCCATCATGGTTAGGTATCGGCGCGCTCTTGGCCGCTATAGGGGCTTCGGCATGCTGTGTCGGACCCTTTTTACTTGTATCTTTAGGTATTGGCGGTGCATGGATGAGCACGTTGACGGGACTGGAACCGGTCCGTCCATTTTTCATCATCCTGACCCTGGTCTTTATGGCGTTAGGGTATCGAAAACTCTATCTAATGCCTCACCACTGTGAAGAAGGTGAAAACTGTGCCACATCCGACATTCAACGCCGACAACGCCTGATGTTTTGGTTGAGTTCCGCATTCATTTTGATACTGCTGGCCTTTCCCTGGTTAGCGCCTTTTTTCATGGCTTGAGAGGATTCCGATATGACCATTAAATCCAGTTTGTTTATTTTAAGCTTGTCATCAAGTGTGTTGTGGATGCCGGCAGCACAGGCTGAAACGACTGTTGCACAGCCAAACCGGCAGCAAACGGTAACGCTGAACATAGAAAACATGACCTGTGCCATGTGTACAGTCACCATCAAAAAAGCCTTGCAGAAAGTCGAAGGGGTACAAGAAGTGACTGTCGATTACGATTCAAAAACGGCCACCATCACCTTCGATAGCCAAAAAACCGATAGTGCAGCCTTGATCAAAGCCACGACGGATGCTGGTTATCCGGGTTCCCTTGCCACACCTGTTGCTCGATAAAGCAAGGATACATCTATGTCTGATTGCTGCTGCCCCACCAATACATCCACCAAAACTAAACAGATTTGTCCTGAGTGTGGCGCCACTTGTAAAAGTGTCGGTATGTCTACGCTTTACCATCAAGTCCGGTTTCCAGAGAATCAGGCGCTCATCACTGACAGCTATTATTTTTGCCTGGTAAAAACTTGCTCAATTGCTTACTTCTCCAACGCAGGCAACACTTTACCCAAACAGCTTTTACGAAGCTGTCAAGCGATCCAAAACGACGCGCTTTGTTACTGTTTTGATATTGACGCCGAGCAATATTTATCGGCGTTAAAAGCTCAGCGTGCGGAACCGATAAAGGATTTTGTCATGCAACGCACCCAAGCTGGGGAATGTGCCTGTGAAATCAGGAACCCGTCAGGCCAATGTTGTTTAGCAAATTTTAAATATCTGGAAACAAGCCATTGAGACACGCTCATATAGGGATAACTCCGAACTGATGCGAACAAGCCAAAAACTTATGCTATAGATTCACTCCGAAGTCTTAGCGTACTATTTTTTCCGAATTCTGCGGCTATCCCTTATACGTAGCTAAATTTAGTTCATTAACTTTCTATTAGAGTTCAAATGCCCATTGCGGTACTCCTTGGTCTAGTAATTCTCGTTTATTGTTCAGGAATAGCTGGTGCGCTCGCGGATTGCCAGACGCAGCATCCGAGCAATCGATATGCCAGTGCCGAAGAAAATATCCCACCAAACAAACTCTCAAGGTCACATATTTCGCATCTTCAACAATGTCATAGTCCATGCGAATCGTCTCTGGATGTTCGGCTTTAGGATGCGGTATAAGCTTTAGACACACTTCATTGTTCCATTCAGGGTCTTGATCCAGTCTAATTTCAGATAAGTCGCCTTCAATGGTGGCACTAAATCTCGCTAAGTTGTAGTCGCGAAACTCTTGGTGCTCATGAGCATAGCACCTGACGTGCCAACGCAAACCATCATTCACAAGCGCAACTGGAGACAAAGTACGCGTCTTTCTACCTTTAGAAAGAGATCCGTACTCAGCAGACATTTTGCGATGCTGGTAAATGCATCTGGTAATAGTAGCAACCACAGACAAAGGCAATTTTCGCTTGATGCTGAAATTTACCCAAATAGGAAGTCGTCCTGCATGCTCTGTATCAATTGCTATGGCACGCTCACCGGCCAACGAGTACAACGCTTGATCGATGTCATGAGTAAAGTGTGGCTTTCCATTCGAGAAGACATAACACTTTTTCTTCAGATCGTAGTGCAATACATTCGGCGCAAGTTCGGTGTAGAGAGAAAGGTCTTTTGTCGCTGCCGGCTCGCTGATTCCGAATCGTGAAACCAAGTCTTTTCGGCTAACCCGACCTAAAAATAAAGCTAAAAACTCTAAGTAGAACAATCGTTCACGTTGAATATCTCGATAATGAGACATAACTCAATTCCTGATAAATAATAAATCATACCGCACATAGATATAAAAGATGTCATGATATTTATTACGACCACGTAAAAAATATCTTAATTTTAAGATATTTTTAAGATGTCTGGCTTATAGTAACCCTGTGTTAGAGATACCACTGAGTTAACACCATAATGTTTTATTAAACCAACCTTGATCCAAAGGAGCTTTATATGAATCACCCAAATAAGCCTGGCCACCCAGAACATCCGGATGTTCCGCCAGGGCCACCTAGTAATCGTCCCAATCCTGGACACGGAGCCCCCAAACCGCCCAATCACCGTCCGGTGGGCTGATATGAAAGGATGGTGGCATCGTTACCCCGAAGCTTTTGAGGCTGAGAAAGCCGCCCTCAATGCCCTTGGGTGTATCTGGGAAATTGATAAGGTAGCCATGGAGCGTGGCCGCCTTGTTATTCATATTGTGCTTCTGCAAGAGGTGCCGTCTAATCTGACTGCTGAATATCCAGATACTTACCCCTACTTTCCACCTCATGTTTTTCTCCAGGGTCAACTGCTTCAACGTCATCAACATCCTGTTGGAAGAAATTTATGTTTATTGGCTCGGGAGGGCGAAGATTGGCTCCCCGGCCAGGATACGTTGGCAGGACTACTGCAAGAACAGTTTCCGAAGATATTGGCCGTGAATGCAGTCGATCTATCTTCTCCTTTTGTAGCCGAGATAGAAGATCATGTCAGCGAGCCTCTCTCTTCGTTTCTGAGGTATCCGCCAGATTGTGCTATCGTAGTTCCCGATGTGTGTCCATCTACAGATATTCCTGCCGGCCGTTTAACGTTGAAGGTCCGCCCCTATCAAAAGGACAATTTAAAGGAGGCTCCATCCGTCAGTGGCATGGTGACAATGATTACCGATATGCCCCGGAAGACGTTGTTCACTTCTTCGATAATCCCCTCTGGTTACTCTGAATCACTAGAAGGTTTTTGGTTGCGCTTACCAGAACGGCCTCCTTTGGAAGAGATTCCAAATCTAGCGAACTTTTTGCTGAAGCGTATGGAAGCTGACGTTCCTGCGGTTGGAAAGGCGCTCAAAGCTGGTAAGCGTGGGCAGGTTTTTATCGCAGGCTTTGTTTATCAGGATGAGATGACATGGCGGGCCACCTCTGATGATTGGCTCTTCGTAGCTATCAGAATCCAGCATCCAGCAAAAGGCCCACATTCCGCACAAGCACGTTTACAGCTCATTCGCACTGATTGGGGAGGAGAAAAAGCTTGGATGCAACGTGTGCCGGCTCTCCGACCTGTACGTGCAAAGTCGGCTTTGATTGTAGGATTGGGTAGTCTCGGATCGCCGCTAACTTTGCAGTTGGCACGCGCAGGAATTGGAGTACTGCATCTTATTGATTTCGACCAATTACAGGTAGGCAATACTGTACGTTGGGCATTGGGTTGGGGATCTGCCGGTCTCTCCAAAAACTTGGCACTACAAGCTCATATCCTCAATGATTATCCTTATACGCAAGTGCATACTTATGACTTACGGATCGGGGCATCTAATCATGTAGATGAGCATACCCTTTCTGATTATGATCGCGTTCGCTTGGTGTGCGAGCAGGTGAATTTGATAATTGACGCCTCCGCCAACTACCGGGTTAGCCACTTTTTGGCAGATCTCGCTCAGGAACTTGGTAAATCTTATTTGTGGTTGACAACGACCCACGGAGCATCTGGGGGCGTGGTTGGACGTATTATTCCAGGTAAAACAGAAGGTTGCTGGCACTGTTTTCAGCATAAACTCGCTGATGGTTCAATACGTCGGCCGGCAGATACGGGAGGAGAAGAAATCCAACCAGGCGGCTGCTCACAACCAACCTTTATCGGTGCCGGAGTCGATAGCGATGAAATAGCTCTGCTTGCTGCCCGTCTTGCCATTTCTACCCTCAACTGCGGAGAATCCAATGGCTACCCTGATTTTTCATGGGATGTCGCAGTCGTCGATCTGCAACGGGCCGGCCTATCGATCGTGCCTGACTGGACGCCGTATACCCTAAAAGTTTCCATCGCATGCACCACGTGTAATTTGAGATGAGTCACCTTTGGATTAGTGAAACGGCATTTCGGGATATGGTTGAAGAAGCTAATCGCGCATGCCCGATGGAGACAGGTGGGGTATTAGTGGGCTATTTTGCAGAGTTTGGTGAACCTGTAGTTTTTGCTGCCATTGGTCCAGGTCCCAATGCGATCCATCTCAAGAATCGGTTCATGCCTGATCATACTTGGCAATGCGAACAACTTGAAGGCATCTTTCAGAAATCTTCAGGAACATGGGTGTATTTGGGAGATTGGCACACCCATCCGGATTGCTCAGCTAGGATGAGTCGGCTGGACCAGCGGACGCTTCGAAGCATTGCAAAATTCAAACAGGCAGAGAATCCAAAACCTTTGATGTTAATTGGCGGCTATTCCTCGTCCGATTGGGATTGTGCGGGTTACCAATACCTGGGTAACCGCCTATTTCGATTTTTGGTTTCATATAAACAGTGCAGTTTGCGCTTGTTTCCAATCCTTAATATTTAATATGAATTTTCCGTGTGAGGGAAAAATGGCAAGAAGAAAACGTACCAGTCTTATTGAAGATTTACTTGAATTATCTTTTGAATTTACAAGTTTTTTTTGGCAAATAGGAGCAATGATAACTTGTTTATTATTTATTGGTGGTTTATACAGCGTAGATACTCTAATAATAAATTACAGTCCACCTACTGAACTGATTGCTAAAATAATAAAAAATATACCATGGGTAATTTATTTATTACCCATGTTGTTATTTTTATTGTGTTTTGTTTTTGGTGTAGCAACCTACTCTGCTTATAAGAAACAAAATTTGTAACTACTCGCCCCATAGAATAAATCAAAAAAAGCTTGACAGGTTCTTGGCGTCTAAAAAGCGAAATTGTGCAGCCCTGATTTAATTGCAGCCTTATTGGCAGCTCAGTGCGCGCAACGTGGATTTCGCGCGGTTCAAGGAGTTTAGCCTCAAAAATTCGGTTTACAGCGCTCATACGCGGCCAGCGGAGGCCGAAAAAACCCATGATATGATGAGTTTGTCGAAAACTTACCCTATCAACGTGGATGGCCAACCTCGATAAAGCCTCGGTTCGAACTGAAGTCAGTCGCTTAAAAGCGGACTTCGAGAAGCTGTGTGCCGAAGGCAAAATCACCTGTGAAAGCCAGGCTATTATGACTAGCTTGTTCCTGGTGGTTGAATTGATACTGGCCATTTTTCTGGAACGCACCACGAAGAAGGATACGACCAATTCCAGCAAGCCTTCGTCGCAAACCGGCAAAGATGAATCGGCTTTAGGGCGGGCTGGCAGTAACGGTAAAGGCAAAGCCGATAACAAGGCTGCCGCGCAAAATAGGCGTACCGTGGAAACTGTGACGCTGTCCAAGGCCCTGACCTGTGATGTCTGCGGCGAAGATTTGACCGACGTCCCATGTTCGCACGTTGAAAGGCGCACCCAGATCGATATCGTGTTCGAGAAAGTGGTTGAACACGTCGATGCCGAAATTAAGCAATGCCCAACCTGCGAGGCCACGGTTAAAGGCCGGTTTCCAGCCGATCTGCACGGACCTTTGCAATATGGCGATGGCTTAAAAGCCTTTGTGATCAATCTACTGGTGTGCCAAATGGTTGCCTTGAATCGGGTTCAGAAGCTGCTGGCATCGATAATGGATGTAGTGATTAGCGAGGCCACCTTACTGAAGTTCGTATTGCGCTTGCATCAGGCTTTGGAAGCCTGGGAAATGCAGACCGTCGAACAAATTCTGAAAGCGCCCGTGATGCATGTGGATGAAACCTCGCTACGGGTGGACCGGAAAAATCACTGGATACACGTCTATTCAGCTGGCGACATCACGCTCAAATTTTTGCATCGAAAGCGAGGCAAGGAAGCCATCGAGTCGATTAATCTGATTCCGCGCTATGGTGGTGCCATCATCCATGATTGTTGGTCATCGTACTTCGCCTATCAACACTGCGGGCATGGCTTGTGTGGTTCACACTTGCTGCGCGAGCTCACTTTTATTGTGGATGCGCATGGCTATCGCTGGGCAAAAAACATGAAACGCTTATTGCAGGAAACCTGCGTTACCGTCTCAAAAAGCGCCGACAAGAAACTGACAGTCATAGAACTGACCAACCTGCAAAAGCGCTACCGGGCCATCCTGACCCGCGGCGAAAAAGAGTTGCCCGTTATTCCACCCAAACCCAGTGGCAAACGCGGCAAGCTGGCCAAATCCGATGCGCACAACTTGTGGGAGCGCTTCAAGGTTCATGAAGCCGCCATACTGCTATTTGCCAAAGAACCGCATGTGGCGTTTACCAATAATCGTGCCGAGCAGGATTTACGCATGGCCAAAGTCAAACAAAAGGTCTCCGGCTGCTTTCGTGCCGAAGAGTATGCCCATGCTTATTGCCGAATATCCAGCTATCTGCAAACCATGGCTAATCGAGGCTATAATCCGCTCATCGCAATTCAAATGGCTCTTGCTGGGAACACGGCTATAGGGCGCGAGTAGTTACCAAAATTTTTACTAAGTACACAAACTTTCAATTTAAAATTAAGTGAAAAAATGGTTTGCCGTGATTGTCCAAAATATCCTTGATTTATGAACATGAGATTGTCGAAGGCATAAAGCAAAGCCTGTATACACAGGCAGATTATCTGTGTTCAAAATATGGATCAGATTACTTTGTATCACTATGTCAGCTTCATGGTAGCGTAAAGCCCTTTTTCCTGGAATTGACGGTCCACTTATTGATGCTATATCAGATGATGAGCGCGGACATCACACCGGATGTATCACGCTCGTCACCACGCCCCAAATCACCGTATCCATTTCCTCACGCAGCACAATATCTTTATAAGCCGTGTTTTCCGAGCCTAACAACCACTGGCCGGCCCGGCACTTCAAGCGCTTGACGACGAGCTCGCCATCGAGCGCGCAAATCACGATCTTGCCCGGCACCGGTTCCAGGGACCGGTCGACGACCAGAGTGTCGTTCGGATGGATGCCGGCGCCGAGCATCGATTCGCCTTGCGCGCGGACAAAGAACGTGGCCGCCGGTTTCTGTATTAACAGATCGTTCAGGTCGAGCGACTTTTCGACATAATCGTCCGCCGGCGACGGGAAGCCGGCCGAGACTTTGCCGGAAAACAGCGGCAATGATACCTTGCTGGGAGTTTGGGCTGGCAAATAAGCGGAATCCAAGGCATTAGCGATTTTTTGGGTCTTATCCTTACGATCATCAAGCATGGCTTTAATGCTGGGCAGCAGACTTTCCGGAACGCGAATAGCTTTAGTGGATTCGCCGTAAGGCCCGGTTCCGGTTTTACGTCCTGCGCCGGGCCGCCTGCCGCCATGTTTATTTTTGGTTGTTTCTGGCATGATAAAGTTTATCTTGCATCTTGATTATTGTACAATAAACAAAAATCAGGCAATGGTCAACCAGCCGTCATGGGCAGCGATTTCCGAATAGGAGGGTTTATGGACTTGGTACCGAATACATCCGTTCAGTTTCTTCATGGGAGTCTGGTGGAGGCAAAACAGTCGATATTGTCGAGTTATCGGATGGCAGAGTTCTCGGCATTACGGACGAGTCCGTGGTTCTGTATCCGAGCATAGAGGCTTTGGAAGAGGGGGAAACCGATAACACGGTAGGCACAATTGTGCTCGCTTGAGCTAACAGGGTTATCATACCCAGTTAGATGATTAAAAATCAGCAGATACACCGGCTGCAACCGATGTATCTGCCTAACCACTATTCTACTGTGATGGAGTAGAGACAATGGCTATTGAGCATGATATGACACTAGAAGCCCGCAGCGAAAAAATTAGCCGATCAAAAGGCGCTCCGAAGGCTAACCGGACAAAAAAAGTTTCTGAAAAGCGGATTAATAGTAAAGCTAAATCCGCTTTTCCATTGCGGACTATTGATCTTTTTTGCGGCGCCGGTGGTATCACCGAGGGATTCAGGCAAGCCGGATACCATAGTCTATATGGTAATGATGTAATGCCTGAGGCTATCGAATCCTTTAAATATAACCACCCGGAAGCGATCGCGGATTGCCGTTCTATTGAGGGAGTCAATCCCGCAGAAATACGGGAGCGCCTTGGTTTGAAACCAGGAGAGTTGGATGTTCTTGTTGGTGGCCCTCCATGCCAAGGTTTCTCTATCAATGCACCGGAGCGTTTTTTAGACGATCCACGAAACAAGCTATTCACGCACTATGAGCGATTTTTGGAAGAGTTCCAGCCTAAAACGTTTTTGTTTGAAAACGTACCAGGCTTGCTTTCTTTAGGTGATGGAAAAGTATTCCAACAAATTATTAAAGTTTTTACTGAGCTAGGTTACGCAGTAACGGCAAAAATTCTTTTCGCCGCACATTATGGGGTTCCACAAGAGCGTTGGCGATTGATTTTACTCGGTTCCAGATTTTGCGAGGTATCACATCCTGTACCAACCCACTATGCCTGTGGACGTGCCAACTTTCGGGGCGGTAACTCGATGACATTCCAGCTTAGTGACACGGATCGAGAACGTTTGCCGCCAACAGCCACAGTGGGCGATGCAATAGGAGATTTACCTCGCCTTGAGATGGGGGAAGGAGCCGAAGTCATTGGCTATACTATGGATGCGCACAGCCGTTATGCGCAAGAAATGCGTAACTCTGCCGAAGTTACTTTCAACCACTATGCTGCAAAGTTATCCAAACAGAATACGGAGCGGATGAAGCATGTAAAACCTGGTGGATCGTGGCGCGATATTCCTCACGAGCTTTTGCCTAAGGGAATGCAGCGTGCTCGTAAATCAGACCATACTAAACGTTATGGTCGATTACGGAATGACGGTTTATCTGGAACCGTTCTAACAAAATGCGATCCTCACTGGGGAACTGTGTTTTTACCGGATCAGGATCGAACCCTTACTGTTCGCGAGGCTGCTCGCTTCCAGTCGTTCCCGGATACTTACAGATTTCTTGGTTCCCGTGTATCTCAGTATGAGCAGGTTGGCAATGCAGTCCCTGTATTGTTAGCAAAGGCTATTGCCAAGCAACTGCATCTGCACTTAGAACAACAGCGGCCAATTGTTACGCGCGTGGAGGTTGAGACAGGGGTTGAACAAGCAGCTTAATCCTAAGTATTGCCGGTATTATCGCCTTCTATTGAAAACAGATCAGTTTCTAGTTGTTTCGCTACTGGATAAATGATTTTTTCATTAATGCGAGTTTCAAACATCGATAGTGGAACCGGCTTGCCGCCGGTTAGGCCTTCTACCGAGCGTTCAAGAGTAGTGTAGCGTATTTCATCGCGCACTATACGTGTCCGCTTTTGTCCATCGACCTCTTCAAATCTAACTATAAACCATGCAATGTCCGCATTTGAAATATCGGTCACATTGTCCATCTCACCTATGGAGTCGAAAAAAGCGCGATCTACCACAACAGCCATTTTTTTACCCCAGCGCCTGAGTGTTGGCACCTTAATTTGAAGCTGTGGCATCAACCGTTTCGGGCCGCTGCTTCTATAGTCAGGTCGACGGCGGCCAGCTGGGAAAATGACCCAATCCACCGACGCATCATTGAAAGCTTCAAATTCTCCCTTCATCGCATTGCCGGAGAAATATACTGCTTGTATTTCAAGAGCAGCCCACGCCATTGGTGCGCCCTGAGTGGTCTTGCTGCTAACCAAAACCATATCTATACGGCCAACATCATCTCCACCTTCATTGTCAGTTGTGGCACCTGCTTCGAGAAAGCCAACCTCACCAACAAGCAGCGGTTCAGGGTCATCAAGTATGGTTTCACCAACCCAATTAAATACGTCCAATTCCTCATGAAATCGATAGGGGCATGTAGCTCTCAGTTCTCCTTGTTTGCCATCGACAGGTACTCCCATTGCCCGATCTGTTCCTGGATGCTTAGCATAAGAATAAAGCCTAAGGGAACACACTCCGCCCTCCTTTGAACATATCGCGTCTTTTTTGCGTGCTTGAAACGGGCAAGGTTGGGGAATTCGTTCCTTTTTCGTTTTTAGGACTTCTTCTGCAATCTGGCGACGTTCTTCACCGGTAAGTTGGGTAAGGTTATGGCCGTACCATTCTCCGATTCCAAATCTTGGGGTAAGGTCTTTTAGTTTTTTTGTTTTTGGCTTCATTTCCATAGCCTATCAAGGTAATACATAGAATAACAGCAAGCCAAAAATAGTAATTATGGCAACTGGCAAGCCGCTACACCAAATAGCTCAAATTCAATTTGTTGTTGGTCGCTTTTTAACCATTTGGATAAAAGACTAGCAATTCTGTCATTCGAGTAATTGTATTTTCCTATAATAATGCGCATTCCCATATTATTGCCACTCTCCAACCCAAGTTATATAGTTGTGTTTTGATTTGTATATCCTGTTCTCTATTTTTTGAAATTTTCCCTACCCAATATTCGCTTCTTCTCTTGGGAATATTCGAGATGTGACAACCATGTCCATGCCAAAAACAACCATTAACCATAATGACAGCTTTATATTTAGGGAGAACTATATCTGGACAACCTGGTAGTTTTTTGACATGTAAACGGTAACGGAATCCAAGAGCATGTAATATTTTTCTGATTATCATTTCAGGCTTTGTATCTCGGGCCTTTATTTTGGCCATCATCCGACTTCGAACCTCTGGGCTTACTTTATCAGTCATGGGTATGCTTGCCCTATTTATTTTGTGACGTAAATGATTTTAATTGCTTTTAGGGATATTGGTTGTCACTAGAGCAGATTGATAACCTTTTTTCTGCTCAAATGTCGGCTACCAACTTATATAAGCGCTCCTGCCCCGCATGCGTGTAAATTTGCGTAGTAGCAATACTTTCATGACCAAATAGCGCTTTAATATCAATCAATTGCACATCTTTTTCTAACAGCCGCGTGGCGTAAGTGTGCCTTAATTTATGCGGCGTGACTTTCTTCTGGATGCCGGCTTTGTCGATCATCTTCTTAAGATACGCCCTCGCGGCATGTTGGCCAATCGGTCGGTAGCCCGGTTTTTTTTGCGAACAGGAATTCATCGCGGTATTTGTCGGCGATCGACAACGCCAACACCCGACCGAAACTCTCCGGAAGCGGCACCTGCCGCTCCTTGTTGCCCTTCCCGATTGCTCGTACCGATTTGGCTGCACCATCGACCACGCGCACATCGGCGGTTTTTAGGCTCAAGGCTTCGCTGATCCTCAATCCGGATTCTGTATTAACTCAAACAGTAATTCATAACGCTGACGAATCTTGATTGACGAGGGTTTGCTACGGTCGTAAATGTTGTCCGGAATGTCGTCGTAATTGCGGACGGCTTTTGTAAACACATCCTGCTCTTCTTGTTCCAACCAACCAAACAGGCATCCGCCGGGGGCGTTTCGGTTTCTCGACCTGGTAGATCGGATATTCTTCGACGTGATTGTTCCGTTTCGCCCATTTGTAGAATGTGGACAGGCACGAAATCTTACGGGCGATCGCATGGGGGCCGACTTTGTTTTTCGCCAGATAGGAAACAAAGTGCTCGGTATCGATCGGCTGGCATTTGCGCCAGTCAAGGCCCTCTTCGGTCAGCCAGGCGATCCAGATGTTCAAATCGCTGTGGTAGCTGTAGCAAGTCGTCTCGGCGTGACCCTTGGTAAACTTTAAAAACTCAAGAAACTCTTTTTGGATTTTCTTGAACTTCAGCTCAATCGAATTTGCCATCTCTCCTCCATCCGCTCGTTCGAAACCTGTTGGCGGTTTTCGACGGCGTTCCGGTCGTTTCGGCCGGGAACCGAATTTACTAAAATTAGTATTTTATAGCATCAGACTTAAAATGCAAAAACGTAAAAGTCTAGGTTTCAAGCAAAAAATCGCCTATTAGGGACCACAAAAACACAAAACCGGAAGTCCCCAGGCATAAAAAATCCCTAGAAATTATGTTGTAGTAATTTTATGCCCGATTTTCCCCTATTCCCAACCAAAATTGGCAAAACCGATGCAGTCGGCTAACATTGGAATTTATTCGCACAGCAGATTATCGCTAACCTTTCCATAGTTACCGATAACACTAAATACCGAACATGGCCATTTCAATTCGAGAGAAGCAAAAACGATTTCAACCGGCTATGCCGACGTGATCGGCGAGGCTTTGAATCGCTTGGAAATCGAAATGGCCCCGCCCGGTACGAAGGATATGATCCGGTATGGGCTGCTCTATCTGGACAAAGAAACGAAAATCGAACGATGATACCCACGACAATCCGGTGCGCTGATTTATGAGCCTCAAAGCGGAACGTAATAGGAAAAAACTTGCCAAGAAAGCGCGTAAGGGTTTTACCGACTACCCTGCCGCGACCGTTGCCTTTTATGGACCAACCGATAAACAGGCAACTAAAGTCACGGTTAGCATTATTCCTAGTAAAGATTCTCCGCCTGAACGCTTAACCAGCTGGTATTCCGAGCATGACGTCAGGCGTGATGAAGAGATAGGCCAAATGCTACTGGACTATATGGCGGAACATGGCATCAAATCCGTCGTGATGACCGATCGCATTATTGGCTGTCCTCATCAGGAAGGCATCGATTATCCCGAAGGCGAAACATGCCCAGTGTGTACCTTTTGGAAAGGTCGAGACCGGTGGACCGGCGAAAGAATAAATTAATGCAAAGCTATATTATTGAAGACTGTTATCCCCAAAATCTGTGGATAACCTTGTCATTAACTGGTCATATTTCCTCCGAAGCCCCCTTTCCTGCTGGCGTTGAATCGAATTGAACAAAAATTGGTCGGCACTTTTTGATCATGGTTTTGAGCCTCCGATGACAGTCGGCGAGGCAGTCGAGCGTCTGATGGAAATACTGAGCGGCGAGGAAAAGCTGATGATTTCGATGATGTCGGAAGACGAACTCATCGATCTGCGTTTCGGCCTTGGCTTGGCGGTCCGGAATGCGTTTGGACTGCATGAGCCTGGGAGCAAATTATTGTCTTCGTGCGGCACGTCTCACCCGGATGATGCATCGAACGTGATAATTAAATCATTGTGGCGCAACTTGAGTGCTTTATGAGAATAGAACTCGACAGTAGGGATAAAGCACTTATCCAAAAGTATTGGTACACCGCCCCAGAGAAAATAAAAGCTCAGCTTTTGAATAAGCGGCGCAAAACCATTGATATCGAACCCGATGAGATTGAAGATTTGATCGGATATTTGTCGCTAGAGTGCAATCATTGCAAGAGTAATGGGTTGGCTTTCGAGCTTAATGAGCTATGCGAGAGGCTTGAATGCATAGTTTTGCCGACCAAAAGAACAGGCTTCATGTTTTGAAAAGAATGCTACACAATGAAATCATTCGATAAACCTATCATGCAGAAAGTTATTCTAACCACTGGCCTTATATTTTCAGCCTTTGCCTGGTCGGCGCCGAGCGAATGCGAAACCGAGCCTCACCCGATCGATGTCAAATACGAGGCCTGCATGGAAAATACAAACGATTATCCGGCGATGATGAATTGCGTTGAAATAGCCAATTCGGAATGGCAAAAAGAAATGTCTGTGATCTATGGGAAACTGGAAAGCCGGTTACAACCGAAAGACCATTCGACATTGGAGAAGGCCCAAAAGGCATGGCAGGCATACCATGATGCAGAATTTGCTCTTTATAATGCGATGCAGGCTGGCGAAGAAGTTGACACTTTTATGTTCGCCGAAAAGAAAATGCGAGTGATCGGCGATCGGGCGAAGGAGTTGCAGAATTTCAGCGATTATGTGCTTTTGGCAGACGCAGAAAAATAACCGCCCTTTTACTGGAATATCCCGATATGGACATAAATCAAATACTGATCCAAGCTTTTGCCCCATTAATAAGCGTTTATTGGTGGCTAATTACCCTGCTCTTTCTTCTCGCCTTCCTGAAATCGCCATTTATGAAAGGTATTTTAGGTGAATTCCTGGTTAATCTGGCGGCTAAGTTTTTTCTCGACAAAAATATCTACCGGTTATTTAAGAACGTAACCCTGCCAACCGAGGACGGAACCACGCAGATCGATCACGTCATCGTATCCCGGTATGGCGTATTCGTCATCGAAACCAAGAACATGAAGGGCTGGATCTTTGGCAGTTCCCAGCAAAAGACCTGGACCCAGAAAATTTACCGGCACACCAGCAAATTCCAAAACCCGCTCCACCAGAATTACAAGCACACCCAGACGCTGCAATCAGCGCTGGAACTTGATCCGGAAAAAATGTTTTCGCTGGTCGTCTTTGTCGGCGACAGCACTTTTAAAACGCCGATGCCGGACAATGTAGTCTACGCCGTCGGGTATATCCGATTTATTAAAAGCAAAACGCAACCGATCATAAGCGATAGTCAGGTTATGGCTATCTGCGACAAGATTGCATCCGGCCGGCTTAAGCCATCGCTCAAAACGCACCGGGAGCATGTGAGGCACGTTAAAGAGATCGTTGAGGAAAAACAGCGCCCGATTGATGATAATTCATGCACCAAATGCGGCAAGCCAATGGTGCTAAGAACTGCACGAAACGGCGACAAGCAGGGCAAGCAGTTTTGGGGCTGCTCAGGATTCCCGAAATGCAGAGCGGTTAGGCAAATATCATAAGAAATCGGCTATATCAGTTCGGTCAGTTGCAGACGGTGACCTGATATTTAGCTTAAGGCTATAGAATGAGCTCAAAATTCCAATATCATTGCAGTGTAACAATATAAATTTATTAATGTCATTATGTCTGTTTATTATTTAAAGCCTATTGTATGGAATACCGAAAACTACCAGAGACCAAGTGGGGTGGATTTTAAATCTGGCTATCCAATGGAAAATGGTTATGGCCATGAAGAATGGAACAACTCTCCGGGCTTTACTTTTAAAGAGAACAATCAAAATTATCGTGTTTTTCACTCAGAGGGTTTAGGAAATCAATCTTTAGATGATTTTGCAGGAGAAATTTTTGTTTTAATGATTGCATCTCATAATGGCAATCAATATTTGGTTGGCGTAGCGGGCGGAGCTACAAGCTTACATTCTGACCAACATAGGAAAATGCGCGAACAATTGGTCAATCGTTTGGCTATTAATGCAAGATGGCAAGAAGCATGGGCTATCAATAATGTTCAATCTTGTTATAGACATGACCAAAATGCCTTTCGTAAACACTGGCAAACTGATGTTCATTGGATACCTAATTGGAAGTGCCCTGCACATTTGTTCTTATGGTTACAAGAACCACATCTTCTTATTCCTCAAGATATCACTGGGAAAAATCGCTTAGTAACGATGTACGGTAGATATCAAGAAATCAGCAGAAAAAATGCTTTAGATATACTTAAAAGTATCGACAACTTAAATAATGATACTGATATCCTGGAAAATTTAATTCATATCTGTTCTACGGATGAATTAGATGCTATTACTGATATCACTCAAATCGAAAATAGTAATAACTTAGATAAAACAACAAAAGAATCTTTAATTCAAGCAAGGGTCGGCCAAGGTAGGTTTCGCCAAAGTTTAATGAATATATGGAACTCATGTGCTGTTACAGGTTGCTCTGTTCCAGAACTTCTTCGTGCCTCTCACATTAAGCCTTGGCGCAGCTCAACAAATAAAGAACGACTTGATCCGAATAATGGCTTACTTTTGGAATCTAATTTTGATGCATTATTCGACTCAGGGTTGATTTCATTCGAAGATAATGGCGCCATGTTAGTCTCAGAAAACTTGCCAGAAACCGAGCGAGAGAGACTACGAATACCAGCTAATCTAAGAATTAGTCCGAATCAATATCTCTGTAGGTATTTAGATTATCATCGTAATAAAGTTTTCAGAAAAGGCAGCAGATGTTTAGGACAACCTACATATCAATGACTGTTTAGAGATTTGACACTCTGATTCCAAACTCTATGCATTAACCCGCAAATCGTCCGGTCCGGCTTAAAAGCATACATCCCTGTACGCTTTTAAACTCGGCCCACCCGAATTGCTCACGCCCTCGAGCCGGAAGCGCCCGGGATTTAGCCATCCCTGGCCTCGCGGCACACACGTCCGTGTAAGTGCCGCCCCACCTTTGGCCGGCACGGTTCGACGCCCCCGGTACTTGACCATCGCACGCCGGGAGCCTGGCCGCGTCAAATCCGCCACTCGTTTGGCCAAGCGCAATACGTCCCTGTATTGCCCCAATGGCCAAACGAATGGCTCAGTCTTTCCTTTTCCGAACGTGCGCGGGTATTTGCCTTCCATGACCTCGCGGCGAAAACGTCCCTGTCATCGCCGCCCGAAGTCTTGACGCTCTGTTTATCGCTCGCCGGTAACCAAGCGTTGCTATACCTGCCCTCGCCGGCGCCGACCGTTTACCGTCTTAACCGGTATCGCACTTGGCCGTCTGGGTAAGTTTCTTCGACAAGTTCAATTTCACTTCCGACTACCGGCAATTGGCCGGTGATCATGACCCGCGGTTCGATATCGCCAACCCGAATCCGAGCTGTGACAAGGCTCACCCGACTCCCTGTCTTCCAGCTTTGGCTTTCGCCTTGGTTGACCTCGATAACCGTGCCGGTCACTGTTCGAACTTCCGGTTTTCCGGACGGGAACAACGCCCATGCGCTAAACAAGGCTATGAGCAGCATTATCAGTGCGAAAATTGCTCTGTTCAGGATGTAATTTTGTATGGAGGATTACCGGCAATTCCCCGCTTTCCGGAATCCTGCTGCTCGAGCCTCGGCCTCGCTCGAAAATTCGACGATGTTCTTCGGCTTCATCGCGTCATAGCTCGGGCATCCGGCCGGCAGATGGTAGACCCTGCTGTTGCGGTTGCCCCGGATCGTGCCGCCCGCTGCAGCCATTACCGTTTTGGGCTCGGATGACGCCGGATGACTCGCCGTGATCGGCGTGACAATGCCGTCGGCGGTGTTCTTGTGGTTTAGCGACCATTTCCGTTCGCCGGTCACGAACGGGTTGCTGTGCCCCATGCGGGCGGCAATGCGTCTATCACGATCCCTTTCCCATTCGCTGACCGGAAATTGCTTGTCCCACGCCAGCAATAACTGTTGCTGCTGCTGGGACATCCGCATGTTGTAGCGGTCGTGCATGTAGAAATAGATACGCGCGATTTGGCCTTTGACCTCATCCCTGGGTTCGGCGGTTCGGCCCTTGAAATCGACTTTGAAATCGCAGGCCCCGTGCTGTTTAGGCGTCGACGGCAGCATGCCGAAATTGTAATTGCTGCGATTGGCGTTAATTTCGCCAACCGACGGCGTCAGGTTGTGAAGATCGGCTTCCATCGCGTTGAACACCGGGTCAACGGAGTTGCAGTTCTTCCGTCCGCCGTTCTGCCAGCATAGCCGGGCCCGGTCGAAGTTTGAGGCCGGAACGACATGCTCCCATTCGGTCCGGATTGCCCGGTTTGCCTGTGACCGGATTTGGTAGCCGCAGGATTCGAGATCGACGCGGCCGCCGGATCGTCCGACCCATTCCCAGTTACAGCCGCAATAGAAGGTACCCGCTTGGGTTCGGTCGTGGTAGACGTATTGCCGGGCTTCGGCTTTGGCTTGCTCGAAGGTTTGAGGTGCCGCAAAGGTTTGGAGAGCGGCAAAGAAAAGTAGAAGGCCAATGGTTCTGGCTGTATTGATCAATGTTGTTACCCGTTATCCGAAAAAAACGGGTAATCGTACAGGACAATAATGTGTTGTTCTAATCGGAAATACAGCGCACAGAATCCGCCAATCGTCCGGGCGAGCGCAAAACGTCCCTGTTTTACACTACGCCCTCCAGAATGGCTCACGCCTTCCTATCCCGAACGTGTGCGGGTATTTATCTTCCCTGGCCGCGCGGCGAAAACGTCCATGTTATCGCCGCCCAAAGTTTTGTCTATCTTCTGATCGTTCATAGTGTCCGACAGGTTGCTTTCCCGGCGCTTCGCAATCCCAGCGATGCGTGACTTCGGCAGATTGGAGGGGAAATGGTGATGTAAAAAGTGTCTCAACTTGAGACACTTTCTAATGGCGTTGCGAAAAATCCCTACTCTTCGCTTTGGATCAGGTCTTCGAGAAAATCTTTCAGCTTCTGCTCTTGTTCGGCGTTCAAGACGCTTGCGTTGAGCTTTACAGTGATGTGCTTTTCGGTTCTGGCGATATTACCGACTTTCTTGCCGTCCCTGATCAAATTGTGCGCATCCTGGATATGGCTGTCTCTTGTTTCATGGCCTTTGAGCTTGCGCGCGACGTAAGCCGTGATTTTCGTTTGGTCGAGGTCGCTTTTCAATAATTGCGCCCAGGCTTCGGCCAAATAATCGTTGACCGAGGGATGATCCTTGTTTTCGTTCAAAAGCCGCTTGATGTCGCTTGCTGCGGATCTCGAAAGCAAGCGCGGGTTTTCATTGAGATCGGCGATGATGAAATCCGGCAAATCGTCGTAGGCGTAATACCGGTACATATCCTGGCGACTCAAGCCCATCGATTCGGCCAGTTTTTTCTTGGTCGGGAAGGCTTTCTCGACTTGCTTCAGGGCAATGCCGATTTCGTAGTCGCTCAAATCCTCCCGGTCGATGTTTTCGGCCAGCGCGAATACCGCCATGTCGCTATCGGATATCTCCATGACCACAGCATCGATATGGCGCCGTTCGATTTGCTTATGCGCCCGCCAGCGGCGCTCGCCGGCGGCGATTTGGTAGCTATCACCGGTTTTCCTGAGCAAGATCGGCTCCAGCAAACCAACTTCGGCGATCGACTGGGCCAATTTGTCCAATTCGTCTTGCGGGAAAATGCGGCGGGGCTGGTAAGGGTTCGGCTCGATCTTTCCGACCAGAACCGAGACCAATTCCCGGCCTTGATCAAAATTGACGGATTGTTCCGCCGAGGCATGACGCTGCGTGTTCTCCTGCAGCTTTTTCTCCAGCATTTTTTTAATGTCTTTAGCCATTGAGCCGGTTCCTTATACAAGATTGAGTTGTTTGGCGATCACGTCGGCCAGCCGTTTAAACTCGCGCGAGACTTTGCAGGTTCGGTCTATGTCATGAACGCTCGTTTGCGCTATCGCCGACTGATTAACCTTAGTGCTGGTCGATATGCGGACATCGATGAGTTTGCCGATTTGCTCTTTCGCCGAAGCCTCGATCAGTTTGCAAACGGTTTGTCGGGCGTCATGACGGATCAGCAAGGCGCCGATCAATTCGAGCTCCGGGTTGATGCGCCTGATTTTTTCGACTAACTTCATCAGGTCGGTCACGCCGTACATGCCGTACTGCGAGCCGGACTCGATCGGGATGATCAGATGCGTAGCTGCCGCCAATGCATTGCTGGTCAGTAGCTTGAGGCTGGGCGGGCAGTCGATTAGGATCACGTCGTAGATGCCGCGAAGGTGGTTTATTTTTTCGCGCAGTTCCTCGGAAGGCCGGGGGGCTTCGTCCTTCAATTCGTCTTCGGCCTTGCCGAGATTGAGCGAGCCGTAGATCAGAGATACGCCCTCGATGTTAGTGTCATCGTAGATCGATTGCGGCAGTTTCTCGACCTCGGACAACAGCAGTTCCGCGCAGGTCACCGGCACTTCGCTCGGGTGCTTCTTGCCTATATGCAGGCTGGCGTTGGCCTGCGGATCGAGGTCGATGACCAGGACGGAAAGGTCCATCTTCGCCAATTCCGCTGCAAGGTTGACTACCGTCGTGGTTTTGCCGCACCCGCCCTTGTGATTGGCGACGGCGATGACGGCTGTTTTTTTGTTCTCGGTTGACTTCATTTTTGTGTTCGTTTTATTTAATTTTGTATCCAGTATAAAGATTATATCTGGTAATGCAAACCTGGTATTTTTGGTATAAACAGCTTATTTATTACAAATATATGCTCAGATTATCGCTCGATTGAGTTTGGATTGCCTTTTTCGAACATAAAATCGTGTACGATCAATCCAAAACCGTATTCATTGTTATCAAAAAAGTGTCGCAAGTTGCGACACTTTTTTGAACGATAACCCTGGAAAGGAATATGCCAAACCTAAAACTCCTGGCCTTCATGCTTTGCGCTTCATCTCTTTCGGCGGCGCCGTTAGATGCCATTCTGACCGGCATCGAGCCGGGCACGATAGTATTCATCGGCGAAAGCCATCATCGAGCCGAATCACCTTTGCTGATCAAGCGACTGGTCAATGAGCTGATAGCAAGCAATCGATGCCCGATCCTCGCGCTCGAAATCGGCAGCGACCAACAATCGGTGATCGACCAAGTGATGGCGAGCGAAAAACCGGCCGGCGCGATCGAGATATCCGACATCATCGATCATGAGCCTTATCGCTTGATGATCCACTATTTCGCCAAACGGAAAGCCCGGGGTTCCTGTTTAGGCGTGGTTGCGATCGACGCAAGCAAGGAGGCAACCGTCGACCGTAACAAATGGATGGCGGCTCGGCTTTCGTCATTGCCGACCGACAGGCCTGTGGTCGTATTGGTGGGTGCATTGCATACGCTCAAAAAGGTCGACTGGACGGTGCCGACCGGCAAGCCTTATGCTGCCGAAATACTGGCCAATCAGGGCTTTCGCGTGAAATCGTTTACGCAGCGCTGGATACCGAAGGAATGTCCGAGTAATTCCATTCGTCAACAACGTTTTGTCGAGGCATCCGATCCGGAGGCGTTGACGATTCTCAACGAAACCGTGTTGTCGCTGCTCAATGCGGAGACGGCGGAATCGGCCGAGGGCGTGGTGGACGGGTTTATCGTGTGGGAGTGCGACAGCTGACGCGACAATCTGTCACAGTTGCGCCGGTGCGTTTAGCGGATATTCTGTAAGCACTGATCTTTTTCCTGGATCAGCCATATATCCTTACTCTAATGCGGAGGCTTAGCTGTCCGCATTTTTTTGTCTGAAAAACTGCCATTAATCGCTGCGCAAGGCTATCGCCAAGCTTGCTTTTGAAAGCGTCCCTGTGAGAACGCGGTAGTCGTCCATGACAACCGCGTCCAGCCGTTCGACGTTCTGAATCCGCCAATCGTTTGACCAAGCGCAATACGTCCCTGTCATCGCCGCCCGAAGTCTTGTTGCTCTTACGGTCGATCGCCGGTATCCAAGCTTTGCTATCCCTGCGCGTCCTGCTGTCCCGATAGCGCACGTCCTTGTGCTTTCATGCGCTACTTAGCGGATGTCGATCGTACCGGTTGTCGCCACCGAATCCCTGCCGATCGCTTGCGTGTTGGTCAGCGTGTTTTTTGAGGCGTTGATCAGAGTCGATTTCTCAACTTTCGAGCCGACTATGCTGATAGAACCTGTGTGAGCGGCGCTGTTGCGGCCGATCGCCTGTGTGTTGGTCAACGTGTTTTTGGAAGCGTTGATTATCGTGGATTTTTCGATTTTCGAGCCTTCGGCCATGGCTGTGCCGGCGACGACTGACATTAAAACGACTGCTGCTAAAGATACTGTTTTCATGATGATTTCCCCTTGGTTTTTGTTGGTATGGTTCGTTCAAGCGTTTCGTTGAACTTGTGTACAGTATCCCGATTTCTGGAGAAAAAGGCGGTGATCGAGTCACGCCGATTGTGTGATTTATTCACCGGCCGGCGAATTGAGAGGGCATCGCTTGTTGAATCAGCCAATCATTCGGATGTCGTCTGCGCTTGCCTTCGGCAAATTGGAGAAGGCATGGTGATGTAAAAAGTGTCGCAAGTTGCGACACTTTTTCATGGCGTTTTGGAAAAATCCTCACTCTTCGCCTTGGACCAGGTCTTCGAGGAAATCCTTCAGCTTCTGCTCTTGTTCAGCGTTCAAGGCACTTGCGTTGAGCTTTACGGTAATGTGCTTTTGGCCGTGACGATTTATTTGTTAACGTAGCACCGTCGGTTGCCGGAATGAGAGTCTTGAGGGTTATTGCAGGTTTTCTTAATCATCGGTTTTGAAGGAAATTGAGCGTGGCACATAATTTTTCTGGCTCAGGGAGCGGACCAAAGCCTGCTTCGCCGCCGGCGAAGACAAAGGAGACGAAGCCGTGGTTTGCTGGGTTACACGTTGTACTTCTATCGGTTGAAACGGCATCGAAGGCGCTGTATCCGCTTTGGTTACATCTAGCGTCACGAAATGGGCTTCCAACCAGTCAGCCCACTTCGACGCCTTGCGAATGAGATCGGCGCGGTACACGGCATTGTATCGCGGCGTGCGCGAGTGATAGTTAGCGGCCTTGGTCCACAGATCGCCCTTGTCGTTGCGGATGTGCATCCGCAATCGCCAAGCGGCCAGATCGAACGAATAGCAACCAGCGGCCGCTACATCGTTCGCTGTGATTCCGTACCGTTCCAGGTCGCGCAGGTATGCGGTATTGAATTGCATGGAGCCTACGTCATGGGTGCCGTTCGTGTTGCGCACCCACTGCCACGGCTTGCCGGCTTCTTTTTCTGCCACAGCCAACACAATGTTGGCCGGTACTTCATATTTGACGGCGGCCGAGATTGCGCACACGACGCGCTCTTGTTCAAAAGGTGTAAGGTCGGCAATAAACGGCAGCATAACGCCCCTTTGGGTTAAGTCGGTGCGCCGCTATTGCTGCGGTTCACGAAGGCCGCAACTTCGGAATGAGCATCGTTTTCCCCACTGAGGCTGTTGCCGGCGAATTCGATGTTTGTTTCGGGCGAACTGCCGCCCCTTATGGCGCCGGCAATCTTGCCCGGTGTCGTATCAGCAATGCGCTCGTTGGCTTTGGCCTTGGTTACATCGGCAATACCCTTAGCCAGATTAACGCCAGCATCGACGGCAATTTTTCCGGAAGTTGCCGCTGCCGCCATGAAACCACCGCTTTGCGTGTCTGTTGATTGCCGGTTACCGCCTTGCCCGGTTTTTGCCGAGCTGGTTGATTCGGTCGAGCCGCTACCCTGTTTATCGTCACTCTTCGCTTGGTCGGAGCCTCTTTCGGCTTGCCATTTTGCTTCCATATCTTCGCCGCGGCCCCACATGCTGTCCGAGCTGTTGCTGAATCCTGCTGCTTTAGCAAATGGAGTGCCGCCGGTATTACTGCTATCGCTGCTTACGCCACCGGCGGCGCTACTGCCCCACATGTTGGTCAGGACATCGGACCCGCTGGAAACGTTTTCGCTGGCCTTGGAGAACGCGGCCATGACCGCCTGCGCACCTCCGGCGGCATTAGCCGCGCCGGCTGCAACCATAGCGCCTCCTGTTGCCGCTGCTGCCGTGGCCATTCCAGCCGCACCGATTGCAGCTCCTGAACCGAATTGACCAATGCCGGCACCACCTATGCTCGCGCCGGTGATGATGCCAGAAAGCAATGGTGGAATGCGATTGACAAGCATCATTAGGGCAAAACAGAATACTAGCATTACGCCTAGCTCCTCAAAGTTGAGCGTGCCCTTGTTCATATTGTCATAGAATGTAGAAAGCAAATCATTGCCAATGCCGACCAGGAGCACCATGGCGAAAAGCTGAACGGCAACGCCAAGGACTGTCTTGTAGTAGTTGATCGCCATGTCGGAAGTCCACCGAGACCCGCCGAAGCCCAAGAAGAATATACCGGCATACATCAAAATCCACGCGGACACCAAGATCAACAGCATATTCACCGCGACTGCCGCAAGCAGCAATAAGATACCGGCGCTCAAGGTTAGGCCAACCAAGCTGTCGATAGGTTGCCACGCGGACATATTTTTAATTGCCTGCTTAAAGATCATAAAGCCCACGTTCACAATCCCTGACGGAGAAATACCGGTCTTTCCTATCGCGTTCTCGCCAATCTGTCGCAGCGATTTAATGATGGAATCGGCGTATTCTGGCCCGTTCCTGAGTAACCAGAGGAAAAAACCGAAAAACATGATGAAACGGAAAAACTCTGCAAAGAATTCTCCTATGTCTGCTTTACGCAATATCATCATTCCCCCCGTCCATACCAGTGAAATCGTGCCCAGTGTCCAGAACAGCCACAGTGCCGCATTCATGACAAAGGTTCGCCATCCCGACGCTCTCGTAGAAAATTCGGTAATTACTTTATCAAGGATACCCTGATTGGTGCCAGAGTCATGAAAGGCCAATTGAGCCGCTGCATCGGTCGATTTTAGTAATACAAATGCGGCCACAACCACCGCTGGTTTAATCATCGTGCGCATAATAGCATCACCACTTTTTCGGATTAGCAGGCAACGTTTCCGCCCCGGTAGAACGACGCGAACACAACCCGCTAAATTGTTCGCGTGTTGTTCTGTCCGCTATCTGCATTATCTTTTCTAGCTGGCAATTTTCGTCGTTGACTTCTGGCATCGCTTGCTCGGCTGGCTCTGGATCACAGCCCGCCAGGAAAGCTGGCATGACGGTTACCAAAATCAAAATTAGAGCTTTTGTTTTCATGATCGTACTCCTTCACCATTTTTTCGGATTGGTGGGTAGTGTGTCAGGCCCTCGCCCTTCTGTCGATGTGGCGTGTGCAGCTTGCTGCATAGCCTCAAGGTCCGCCTCCGCCTGCATCCTGGTTGCAATTGCGTTCTGCTGCGCGATCAACAGTCCACGTATCTGTAATAGCTGGTTTGCCTGTTGGCTCGCAAGCTGGTTGGCATAGCCAATGGCTTCCATTCGTCCGCCGGCGCTTTGAGCCGCTGATTGCAGTTGCTCTAATCGTCTTGAGTCGGACTTGAGCGCATCTTGTTGTTTATCCAGTCCACGAATAAGCGCATCGTTTGCCTTTTTTTGTGATTCGGATGCCAAGCGCCGGTTTTCGCTCATTGCCGCGAACTCGGCGTCACTGCATCCCTCATTCGAGAAACACGGCGAGTTACGGTAATAAGAAACGTCTTGGAATTTACTCAGGTAGCTATCGAGACTGCCGACTTGATTCTTATAATAGTTGAGTGTGTCGGTAGCGGTTATTAGACCATCGATCGTCGATTGTGCCTGATCCCAGATATAAGCCGCCGGCGCTACCGTGTTCCGTATTTGATCCTCATATTGCCGCAATTGAGTCGCATATTGGTCAATTTGTTTCAGTGTTTGCGCGACCTCCTCTCCCGCTGACATAGCTGATTGAATCGCAGTTTCAATATTTTGCGTTAAATTGGTCATGTCAATTACAGCGGTTTGCGCGTGCGCCTGCTGCGTAATCGAAACCACCAAAGTGATTTCGACTGCGGCCAGAAGGATTTTTTTAGCCGCTAAAATTTTATGCTGCATCGATGTTGTCAAAGAACTCTTTCTCATTTTATTCTCCAGTGTTTTGCATAGCCGGCCGCTCAACCCGACCCGCTACGCTCGGCGGTTAGGGTTAGGGTTAGTAATCAAACGGTTGATAAGGTTTTGAAAACGTCATGTCTTTCGTGACAATCACATTGAATCGATAGCCAGGGCGAATCTCCAGAGTTGGCGCTATGTTCATGTTTTTGGCAATCAATTGTGCGGTGACTTGGCCAAGTTGCTGGCCTAACGCCTCACTCAACGCGCTACTGGCATCCGGCCGGCCAAATGTCGCACTACTCTGATTTTGTCGCTGGCTGTAGGTTGTCGCCGCCGTTACGGCCGACATTAGCAGCGCCGAGCTAAAGAGTCGGACGTAATGATGATTTTCCAGATCATTAAATCCAGCGTACCCCGCGCTGTCCGCTCCCGGCATCGCACCGATATCCAGCGCTTTCCCATCGGGGAAGACAATACGTTGCCAAGCGACAAGGACACGGGCTTGGCCATAGGCCACATCGCTCGAATACGTGCCGACCAGACGCGATCCTTGCGGAATCAAGAGGTATTTTCCAACGGGTGTGTCGTACACGTTCTGCGCCACTTGCGCCATGATCTGTCCCGGTAGATCGGAGTTGATTCCGGATATTAGCGTTGCCGGCACCACAAACCCGGCTCGCAGTTCATACTGTGAACGGGGGGCTTGCGTAGTCGATTCGAGTTGCCAACGATCACCGGCATTATTCGCAAATTGCGCGTAATCATTACCGGTTCCTTCGCTTGAGGTTCCGGTTTGTGGTGAAGCGGATGAATTCGCCGGCATCCCGCCGGTACTATTCAGGCTATGCCTACTGCGAAGATGATTTAATCGCTTTTGATACGCCGTTGATGGGTCCTCATGCTGTATCGAGTCTATTTCTTGGCGCACGGCGGATAACCTAGCCAGCATGGCTTCGCGCGTTTTGGGCGTGTTAGCGCCCAAATTGGCATGACTGGATGACGAGCCGGAGCTTTTTGGCGCAATGACTTGCACGCCGGTTTTGGCTTTCACCGCTTCTTGAAACATTTGCAGTTTTGCTTGGCGGATACGCTCCGCTTCATCATCATGCGGCGGCTGCATAGGGGGAGCCGGTGGCCTGTCCAATGTTTCCGGACGCGCAATGAGTACCGGTTCGGGTTTCAGCATGGTTTCTTCAGCGGGCGGTATCAAAGGCGTGATTAATCCGTCCATGTGATCGCCGGCAATTTCCTTAGCGAACATCGACGTGTTGCCGGTTTTTAGATGCCGATCTTCCGCATCAGTCTGCTGGGCTGCACGATCCGCCGCGACAATCCCCATCATAATTAAAAACGCCGTCAATACCCCGCCGAGTAGATACATGGGTAAATTGTTGACGCGGCGCACGCCAGCGCTTGGCGATGCGTCCGGTTCCATGTTGTCGATATCTTCTGTCATCATTTACTCCTTATGCGTCCAATAGCCGCCCGGCATCGCCATGCCGTTTTGCTCGATGTACGGGCGAGTAATGGATTCAGTACCGACCCATAGGGTCAAATGGTATAAGTTGCCGTTTTCTCCCTTGACTTGACTGAGCACATAGCGCAATGGCAGTAGGGTATTGTCCTCTGTCGTGTTTGGGCTGAACTCCATGACGGCATAGCCGCTTTCGCGCAAGTTTTTTACCAGCGCATTCCCGAAAACATCCGGTGTCGTTTGTTTTAGCTCAAATTGTGTTTTTGCCGGCGGCCATAGCGTGGCGAGCTGCTTGACGGCATCGTCAGCCAGTTTTTGTTGATCTACTGAAACATTACGTAGATGGTTGCCGTATGGCGATGTCACGCATCCTGCGAGAAATAGAGCGGCCAAAGCCGCTAGAGATATTGTGCGCATACGATTATTGCTCCCGTCTGATGGTTACTCGGTCTTGGCTTCTGCCAACGCCGGAAATCAAGATGGCCTGGTCAAATACCGTGTCCACGATGTAGCGGTCGCCTTGAACACGGTAATTCACTATGACGGTCTCATCATCCGAGAACAGGCCGCCTTCTTTGCGCAAGACCAACAGCGTCGGCGCTTCGGTCTGCGCCATCGCCTTCGGCATTTGTAAGATGGTTTTACTTCCATCGTTAAAGACGCGAATCGGACGCCATGCGGCATCACCGTCCAGCTCATAGTTGAAATTCAGATCGCCCAGGTACTCGCCTGTTTGCGGGAGGATTTTTTGTTCGCGCGCTTGTGTTTCCCGCGTTTGGATCGCATCCCATTTGGCGAGAGCATCTTCCGGGTAGGTGAACGCAACCTGCGGCATGTACTCTGTGCGGTGCGAGCGCAACTTGAAATGATACGTGCGGCGGTTTGTCGTCACGACCAGACTGGTCTCCAATCCCACATCCATCGGTTTGATGATGAGATGTTGCGTTTCGGCCGGTCCGCTGCCGGTGATGGCCGGTTCCACAGTCCAGCGGGCCGTGTCGCCCAGATGGATCGAATTGACCAGTTCTCCGGCTTGTAGGGCCACGTCACAGACCTGAAGAACCGCGCAAACGATACTGGGCTGTTGTGCGCCGTATATGAAATGGATGGCCCCATTGGCACCGGATACTGGCTTTATGCCGTTGGATTTTCCGGCTTCCCAGCGTTTCGCAATCGCGAGAGCCGTCTTTTCTTGTGCGGTTAGCTTTGGGTTGTTTTTCGAAAAATATTTGTCGGCCAGATCGTCGCCGGGAACGGCCAGGATGGGTTCCGACACCGCCATAGCGGCGGCCAGAAGGGTGATCATATGTTTTTTCATGGTGAATAGTCTCATTATCATTATTTCGAGGAAGTGATGATCGACCAGGAATAATCACGCACATAGATACCGAGCGGATTGTTGCGTAATTGCTCGTCTGTTGTTTGAGATGTAGGCGAGGCGATATAGACATTAACTAATGCCCGCATATTGACCGGCTGACTTTTTAGAACGCCTTGCCGATCGCGAAGGGTTTCTACCCATTCGACCTGCCAGGTATCCGGCGATTGCGGCAGCACGGACTTGATTTCGGTGCTGACCATTTCCTTCACGGCACGTTTGAACGGGCTGGAATCGGGCGTTCCGTTCAGCCATTCGTTCATTTTTTGGGTTGCGGGATCATTAGGCGATAACATTGCGTAGACGCGAAATACCGCTTTCCGCTGTAATGCGACATCCGGCGTGACCATACGGGCATTAGCGATGAAATCGGCTATAGACGCATGAATAACGCGGGGATCGGCGGTAGAACCCGCTGTCGTCGGTCCGACGGCAATGGTCTGGCCATGCTTGTCAACCTCGATAATATAAGGGATGAACTTAGATTGACTGCCTATATGGATGATTCCACCAACACCGGCCAGCGCAATCAACAACGAGAGAATACCGACAACTTGCCAGGTCTGCCGTGACGACACGACCGAACCGACATGCTCATTCCATGTGCGCCGGGCAGTCAGGTACGGGTTAGTGTCCTCGTTTTTGGGTTTATTGATAGGCCGAGAGTCAACTGGTTTTTTCTTGGATAGAATCAGGCTCATATTGCGGGCTCCAGGTAGTCATTGAGTTTCAGTCCACGCCCGGCGAGCCATTCATGAACCCACCGATCGCCGAATTTGGTTTCCAGGCTCTTGATGGCGGCAACGGAATCCTTGTCCGATGCACCGGCAAGTGACAGGGCAAGCGGTCCGAGAGCGAGGTCGTAGAGACGGCGGCCATATTCGGAAACGTAGTAATATTGCTGTTTCGGAATGGCGGTCGCCAAAATTTCGATTTGGCGGGCATTAAGGCCCATACGACGGTAGAGGGCTGCCGTGTCTTCGTCGCGGGCATACACGTTGGGCAGGAAGATTTTGGTGGCTGTCGATTCAACGATGACATCCAAGATACCCGAGTTGGCCGCGTCAGACAGGCTTTGCGTCGCCATCAAGACAAGGCAATTGGCTTTGCGCAAGACTTTGAGCCATTCACGGATTTTGTCGCGAAAGACCGGATGCCCAAGCATCAACCAGGCTTCGTCCAGGATGATGACGGCCGGTTGGCCGTGGAGTGATCGCTCTATTCTGCGAAATAGATACAACAGCACGGGGAGCGCGAATTTATCGCCTAATCCCATCAGCTCCTCGATTTCAAACGTCGTAAATGAGGACAGAGAGAGTCCATCCTCTTCGGCGTCCAACAGATAGCCCATAGATGAACCGATAGTGTATTGCTGTAGCGCCTCACGAATCGGTAAGTCTTGTACGGTCGTGCTGAAATCGGATAGTGTGCGGGACTGAGTGCCGCTCATGCTCAGGATGGCATGGCCTATTTTATTGCGTTGCTCGGGCGTGGTTATCAAACCGTTCAACGCCAGGATCGTATCTATCCATTCCATTGCCCAAGCCCGGTCGCCCCGCGTTTCTAAGAATTGCAATGGACAAAATGCGAGTGATTCGCCGTCCCCCGCCACTGAAAAATGCAGCCCACCAACGGCCTTGGTAAGCGGATAAATTGACATACCCTTATCGAATGCGTAGATCGACATGCCGGCATAACGTCGTAATTGTGCGGCGATAATGGCTAGATGCGTCGATTTACCCGCACCTGTGGGTCCAAACATAAAAGTATGGCCGACATCGCGGACATGCAGATTCAGTCGGAAAGGTGTGGCCCCGTGAGTCACGCAGTGCATCAGTGCCTGAGACATGGGCGGATACAGCGGACAAGGGGCTGTTGCACTACCCGTCCAGATCGTTGACGTGGGCAACAGATCGGCGAGGTTCATCGTGTTGATGAGGGGCCGGCGAACATTCTCGACACCGTGACCCGGTAAGCTGCCTAGATACGCATCCATTGTGTTGGTGGTCTCTATACGCGCGACAAAACCGAGACGGTTTATCGCCTTTTCTACCTGCCGTGCGATTGCCTCAAGTCGCGTTCTATCCTCATGCATCAAAATAACGACACTGGTGTAATAGCCCATCGCGACAAAGCCGCTGTTCACCTCGGCTATCGCTGATTCGGCATCCTCTACCATCGACAGAGCATCCTGATCGATAGGTCCGGTATTGGTATTAAAAACTTGGTCGAAGAATCCGCGCACTTTTTGGCGCCACTTTTTACGGAATTTGTCCAGGTGGGCAACCGCCTCATGCTGATCCATGAAAATAAACCGGGATGACCAGCGGTAGTCGCAGGATAATTCGCCCAGAGCGCTTAAGATTCCGGGAGTTGACTCCAGCGGGAACCCTTCGATCGCGACGACTTGCATAAGAGAGCGGCCTATTTTTGGCACGACCCCGGTACGCAGTTCTTGCCCGCCAATGAGAGCATCCAGATACATGGGGTTGCTGGGGAGCTGTACGGGATGATGCTTGCCGGTAATGCAAAATTGTATCCAGCTCAAAAAATCATCATGCGTAACAGACGTTCCCTCCTCCGTAACGACCTTTTGACCTCTGAGCCGTGTCATCGTAATAGCCGTTGACAGGCGTTCCTCTATCGACGTTATTTCACGTTTGAATTGAGTGATGAGCCCCGTGGTACGGGCTCTGTGATTCGGCGCCGGCGTGTTGTCATCGAACATGAGCTCGACAAATTTACGTTGCGCTAGAACCGGCGGAAACCAGGTCAGCGTTAATACGAAATAACCCTCGTACATCGTTCCCAAGCGCTCGAATAGCCTGCGTCGCTCTTCATCGATCGCGGCGGATACCGGATCGGGGAAATGCGACAAACCCAATTCAGCGTAATTAGGGGCTGGGCGGCGCACCGCATCGACGTGTACCATCCACCCACTGCCGAGGCCGACAAGGGCTTGATTGATGCGGAAAGACACCATTTCGCGCTGCTCATCGGTGCTGCTCGCGTTGTCATCCCCTTTGTATATCCATGCCGCCATAAATGAGCCGTTTTTACCGACAATGACACCGTCATCGACGACGGCGGCATAATTAAGCAGATCGCCCAGCCCGGCGTCCTTGGATCGATGCTTTTTGAGCTTCAGCTCCGCATCGACCGACCGGATGCGGGCGAACAGCATAAGCAGCAGGACGGCACCGAGTACAGCAATCATAATCGCGAGTACTTCGATCATCATTGATATTGCTCCCCTTGGGTATTGGTATTGTCACGAAACGGCGTACTACGCGGCGGGTAATACTTCTTGTAGCGACGGCTCCGCAGATAAACGTAGCGCAGCTTAGGATCGCTCTTTGCCATGAGACGGAACACAAAGAGTGCGCCGAACCAAAGACAGACGCCGAATACCGTAGCCCTCATGTCCTGAGCACTGAAAATAAGCGCTCCGGCGAGCAGTCCCGAGAACATCACCAATTCCCGATCCCCGCCCATGAATAGGTTGTCTCTATTGCCGGCCCGACGAATGGGAATCGTGCGACCGGCCATGTTACACAGCCCTTCCGGTAGCGATAGATGCCGCGTTGTGAGCGTAATTGACTAAACCGTCAGACAGTAAGGCTATTTCGGCGCCGCGACCAAAGAAGGTACCCATCATATTTTGGGCGCCGACCAGTAACGCCATGACCAGGACGATAAAAATCAACGTTCTGAAAAAACCGTTCAGTTCGCCGCCGAAAATAAGCACGCCGCCGGCAACCACAATGCCGATAATCGAGAGCGCAAACGCCACCGGACCGGTAACGGAATTGCGCAGATTCGTCAGCCAACTCTCATAGGGCAGCGAGCCGCCGGTGCCTTCCGACGCAAAGGCCGGTTGCGGCAAAAAGATAACGGCCATGAGCAGTACGAATAGGCTCAGGTACAAAACGCTGTTACGGTCGTTCTGAAGCGATGGAATTGCGAATTGCATAGATGTTTCTCCTAAAGTGATCTTGTGTTGTATTGGCCGCCGTGGTATCCGGAAACCTCAATAATTTCCTGAATACGACGACCTTCCGGGGTTCTGGCGATATGCACGACAACATGAACCGCCTCGCCGATGAGCGGTTCGATGGGTTTGGGGGAATCGGGATGCATGCTGATGAGCATGGCCAACCGATCAAGTCCGGCTCTGGCGTTATTGGCATGCAGTGTTGCCGCCCCGCCTTCATGGCCGGTATTCCAGGCCATTAACAAATCGAGCGCTTCCGGGCCGCGCACTTCACCGACTAAAATCCGGTCCGGGCGCATACGCAGCGTGGTTTTCAATAGCGCCGTCATTGTGACGTCGATGCTGGTGTGGTACTGGACGTAATTCTCCGCAGCACATTGGATTTCGCCGGTGTCCTCGATGATGAAGACGCGTTCAGTCGGATCGTTAGCCACCATCTGATTGATAATCGCATTGACCAGAGTCGTCTTGCCTGAGCCCGTGCCACCGATAACCAGAATGTTTCGGTGTGCGGCAACTGATTCAATAATCACTTGGCGTTGTCCGGGGGTCATTATTCCGCCCTCGACATATTGCTCTAACGTGAAAATGGCAACCGCCTTCTTCCGGATGGCAAAAGTCGGGGCCGGAACAATCGGTGGAAGCTGACCGGCAAAGCGAGAACCATCTAACGGCAGCTCTCCTTCAAGTATCGGTTTTTGACGAGTCACTTCTTTGCCGTGATAACCGGCAATGGTTTCGATGATGGCTTGCGCCTGCGCAACGCGCATGGTGCCGATACATTGCATGGGCTCGCCAAGCCGCTCTTGCCACAGCTTGCCGTCCGCATTGAGCATGATTTCAACAGTTTTCGGATCGTATAGAGCCGACAAGAGTGACGCTCCCATGTCGCGTTCCAACTTACGTTTGGCTCGATCACGGGTGCTGTCATGGTTATCGTTTAATGAGGTCATCGTTATCCTGCAGATCTGCGGATTTAGGTCATGTCTTTTGATAGATACGATATACCGAAACAATAAAAAATGCAACGGTATAGCGAAATTTTTTCAGGTTGTGGTATCTTTGAGATGTCTGGATATAGTCATGAACCGGGATGGTGTCATCCCGGTGAAATGCGAATTTTAGCGGCTAAAGTTTCCTTATTAGCTTTGGATGAAGGTTTATTGTATTGGCGTTATATTAAGATTGTCTTATTTTAGCCCTGGTTTCTTCGCCCCATTTTTTGACGATAAAGGCTTTGACTTCGGGGAGAATAACAGACACGCGCTCGTATCCCGGTGGCAGGCTATGCATAGCCGTACCGCCCGCCAGCTCATCGAGCGCTGCCTTGTCCAAGTCAGTTGATTCGAGCAGAAGAGGCAACGGAACTTCTAACGCCTTTGCTATAGCCTCCATTACCTTAAGCGATGGATTGCCGGTACCCGATGTTAGATCGGATAAAAACGAGTTCGACACTCCGGATAGGTCATGTAATTCTTTTTTGGACATTCCACGCTCGTCCAAAATACGAAGAATGTTGGTAAAGAATATGTAGTTGTACACTGAGTTTACCTTGTTAAGTTTGGCCTATTTTAGCCGCTAAAATAATATTGACGATAATTAAAGGTTTAGCTAAACTTCAATTCGATAAATAAGACGCCTCTCTGTAAGTCATAATAATCGATCAACACGAAGGACCAACAAAATGCGAATCATTAAACACCAAAAGATAGGAAATTGCCATGATTGAGGAGACCGTGGTCAAGCTGAAAGCGCTTGAGAGCACCGCACTGCGACGCAAGATAGAGGCCGTTGCCAGGCCAGGCGAAACTTATGAGCAAGCTGCGGCTAGAATTCTGCAAAACGAAGAAAACACCATTCCTCATAGGTCACATACACATCAAGCACCTTCAAGCGACAGACAGGCTGATATTTTCGTGCCGACACGCTATGATGTTGGCACGCGTGACAGCCGAAGCATCATGGACGTCGCAGTATTCCGGCTGTCCAAGCGAGAGAAGCGCGCGGGAGATGTTATCCGATACGATCTGCCGGACGGATATGTCGAGGTCAAGGCCGGTCCGGACGGCATGGCGTCGATTTGGGATTACGACATCGTGCTGATGTTGATCTCTCATTTGACCGATGCCATGAACCGCTATTGTGAAGGGAAGGAAGACAAGCCAGGCCGCACATTCCGTCCACACGTTAGCGAAATTCTCAAGTTCTGCCGAAAAGGCGACGGTGGCCGACAAATTGAAGAAGTCGAAAAAGCGCTGGATCGTCTGAGAGGAACGACCATCAAGAGTGTGCGCGAGCGACCCGCCATCGGAGGGAAGCGCGGCTTACGCGAAATCAAGGCTGAAGGCTTAATCGGGGATTACACGGTGCTCTCCTACACCGAAACCGGAAAGATTGCGTCTGTTGAAATAGAGATCCCGAAATGGCTGCACCGCGAAGTTACAGATCGGAAGCGTCCGGACGTATTGACTGTCCACCCTGATTATTTCCTGATAGAACCCGGCATCGGCCGATTCATCTATCGCTTGGCACGCCGCGCCGCAGGCAAAAGCGTGGCTAAGTGGTCGTTTCAACTCATCTACCAGCGCAGCGGTAGCACGGGTACGTTCAAGAAGTTCACATTTACCTTACGCAAGCTGATCGAAACTAACGACCTGCCTGAATACCGACTCGCAGAGGAAAGCGGGCAGGAAGGCCCCTTATTGGTCATAAAACATAAAGAGTCATTAATCGAAAATTAATAGGGTTCCTAATAGACGGCATAAAAACCACAGCGGCTGATAATAGTTGTTATTGCGTGCTTTTGCATCCTGTCGGCAAAGCTAAACTAAGCCATAATCTCCGATATAAACTTGTTTCGACCGTAACAAGCCTTAAACTGTGTATAGCCTGTCTATTAGGAACCGAAATCCGTCTATTAAGAACCGGAACCCGTCTTTTAGGAACCCAAATCCGTCTATTAGGAACCAATAGGTTCAGTAAGGTATTGATTATGTGGAATAAATAGGCGCTTTTTTGGCCTAAAACTTATTAATACTCTTAAATCTCTTAAAACCCGACTTCTCCAGTGCTGCTGCAACATAACTAATGATTGGAACAACACTTAACTCATAGACAGCATCTTGTTTTGGCTCAAAAAAGCTTTAACGCCAAGAAAGAGAAGGGGCATAATAAAAATATATTATTCGTTATAATGAAATTCGTATAGCTAAACTTATTGACTAGCAACGATATTTCATTTAGTATCGTTTTTGAAGGCCGGGAATTCCGTTCCGGTCACTACCGTAAAATTGCCGAGTCACGATAATCATGAACGTGCAGAATTTCGTGAATGGCCAGAATTCGCGAACAGGGGAGCGAGGGCGTAACCCATTGGAAGACGGGTTGCTGTGAGTACAAAGCAGATGCGTATTAATCGTTGGTGCCGGGTGGAGATTGCCCCGGAGTACTCCGGGGCGTTTGGCTTGGCGCTGTAACACCGAAGCCTTACTTTCCCAGGGTGGGAGAAGTCGTCGGTATTGGACACGTTAAAGCGTGGAGAGTCAAGCATGAACATAATCAAGTTTCCTCAAAAGGGGAGACCGGCCGGCAAACAAGCGACGGTTCCGACTCCTGATCTTACGCGTAAGTCGGTTAAACCCACGAGAGTAAAAATCGTCCTCGACAAAATGGTGAGTTTTGTTTGGGTGATGACAGTGCTTGTCTGGCCATTTGTTAAATGGGTGCTGTCAATCGAGATTTTCTTCCAGATGCTGCGCATGATCTACCATTGGAACACGCCCGGCGTTTATGCCGGTTGGACTTTTCTGTTGCATTTCTCTGTATTGGTAGCGCTGACCTGGTTTGTCGATTTTTATAGACCGCAAGGCATGAAGCAACAATAAATTTTAGCCGCTAAAAAAATTGATAAGCAATAGTGGCTTAGCAAAACTTTTAAATATTGGCGGCTGTAACCGCCATGGTTCAACATCAGGGTGGCGAATATATGCGTGGATTTCATGATAGAGAGACTAAGCGAAGCTCAATTCGAAGAGGCCATAAAGGGATTGAATGTCGGTCGGCAGACCATCGACATCGCGCGGGGGGTGCTGGTAGAAGGAAGACCGCAGTCCGAGTTTGTGGCGGCACTAGGGATATCGAAGGGGGCCGTGTCGCAAGCAGTCAGCCGCGTAAAGGCGGCGGTCCAACAAGAGAAGATCCCGGAGGGCTTCGAGCGGGTGTCGGCGGTCCTACCGAAACATCAAGCGTTTATCGTCAAGAAATGGGCAGAGGACGCAACCAAAAAATTGGAGACAAAGAAATGAAAACACTGGTCACAGCGAACCAAAAAGGGGGCGTTGGCAAAACTTCGACCCTGGTACATCTCGCGTTTGACTTCCTTGAGCGAGGTATGAAAGTGGCTGTGATCGACCTTGATACACAGGCAAACGCGTCTTATACGCTGCAAGAATTTGAAAGCGGCTCTCTTGCCAGTCAGATGTTCACGGCTGACGATGACAAATTGCGTGCTTGTTTCAACAATCTGACCGCCGAACCAGCTCTGTGCTTGATAAGTTCCGATGCGGCTATGGCGAACATGGAAAAGCTCACCATGACGGAAGCGGCAACAAGCTTTAAGCGGAATATCAAAGTATTGGCTGAATGTGGTTTTGATGTCTGTTTAATCGACACCGCTCCGTCTCTTGGCGTCAGTATGGCCGCCGCTCTTTTTGCGGCCGATTATGTTTTTTCGCCCATTGAACTTGAAGCGTATAGCATCCAGGGCATCAAGAAGATGGTCACGACAATTGTCAACATCCGCAAATCAAATCCCGGTTTGCAATTTTTGGGCATGGTGCCGAGTAAGGTCGATGGCCGAAACCCACGCCACGGTCGACACCTGGAAGAATTGAAGCGCGCTTATCCCCAATTGATGATACCTGTCGGTATTGGCCTCCGAAGTAGTATTGCCGATGCGTTAGCGTCAGGCATGCCCGTCTGGAAAATTAAGAAAACCGCCGCGCGCAAGGCCGCACAGGAAGTTCGTGCGTTTGCGACACATATTTTTGAAAAAATGGAGATTACACAATGAACGCCAAGAAGAAATCGAGCTTGGGCCTAGAGAGCATAGGCGATCTTTCAGAACTTTTGGACCAGCCGGAAATAACTAAGAGCTTCGGCCCGCTGGAACTGGCGCTAGAACTGATTGATGAAGATCCGGATCAGCCTCGAACAGCCGAAAACCCCGGTTTCTCATCCGAGAGTATTGCAGAGATAGGGCAGACGATCAAAGATCGTGGCGTGAAATCCCCCATATCGGTAAGGGAACACCCCGAGATAGAGGGCCGCTACATTATCAATCACGGTGCGCGTCGTTACCGTGGATCCAAGTGGGCCGGAAGGAAGACCATCCCGGTTTTCATTGACAACGATTACAATCACGCAGACCAGGTTATTGAGAACCTGCAACGAAATGAGCTGACTCCGCGCGAGATCGCTGATTTTATCGGTCGCGAGCTGGCGATGGGTAAGAAGAAGGGCGAAATTGCCAAAGAAATCGGTAAATCGGCGGCATTTGTGACGCAGCATGTCACATTGCTGGATTTGCCGGAGCCGATTGCACTGATATTCAACACCGGTCGCGTCAGGGATGTAACCGTCATCAATGAGCTGGTGACTGTTTACAAAAAGAATCCCTCTGAAGTGGAAACATGGCTGGACGACGACAGCCTGGACTTGACGCGGGGATCGGTTAAGTTGTTGCGTGAATACCTCGATGACAAGAAACGTCAACAACTAGAGGATCAAGACAGTGACGAAGAGTATTATCCAGATACAGTGGATACGCTAACCGACAAGACCGATGCCGAAACCGTCAAGACTTATACCGAGACAGTCGATAGAGAAGAGGAGCACGAGACAGAAGAGCCCAAACATAAAAGGGAAGAGAAGGAGAACGATTCGGACAAGCTCAAGAAAGCGATTGTACGGGTACTGCATGACGGTCGTATCGCCCGATTGGTTCTATCGCGACGACCGACTCAAGACGGTTACGCATGGGTGAAATATGATGATGACGGGAATGAGTTCGAAACTGACCTTGGTAGTGTGCAGCTTATTGCAGTGCTAGAAGGATAACTCACTCTCCCCTTAAACCCACCAACCCCGCCCTGTGCGGGGTTTTTTTTGCCTATTTGCTAGGATAATTTATTTGTTTGTTTGTAAGTTTATTAGTTTGTTTGTTAATTTATTTGTTTATTATTCTATTTATTGCTATACTAAAAGCGTCAAATAACTGTTGAGAATGCCGCCATGAGACCCGTAGAATTTGCCCAAGAAGACATCATCACAGCCGGCCAAGAACTGCAAGAATCCGGTCGCAATATCACCGGATTTGCCCTCCGCACCAAGGTTGGTGGCGGCAATCCAAGCAGATTGAAACAGGTCTGGGATGAGTACGTTAGTAGTCAGTCCGTTGTTAAAACTGAGCCGGTGGCAGAACTGCCAATTGAAGTCGCCGACGAGGTGGCGGCCGTCACTAAATCGCTTACTGATCGATTGGCAAGTTTGGCAGTAGAGTTAAACGATAAGGCCGTTAAGGCCGCAGAGCGCCGCGTTGCAGAAGTCATTAGGACCGCTGGCGAGCAGCGCGAACAGGCCGAGCGCGAACTTGCTGACGCATCGCAGACGGTTGATGACCTGGAAGAACAGCTTGATGAGCTACGGGCTGAGCTGGAAGCTGCTCAGGAACGCATTGCGGATATGTCTAGAGAAAATCAGGTACAAGCCGTAGAGCTTGCCAAGGTTCGCGAGCGACTGGCGGCTACCGAGCAAAGCGCTAGGGCGGCTGCCGAGCAAAATGCGGCAGCGATAAGTAAACTGAATAGCGCCTTGGAATCCGCTCAATCGACAGGTGTGCAGTTGAAGCGTGAGAACGATGCGCATGCTGTAGAGCTGGCTCAGTTGCGCGAGCGACTAGCGGCAAGCGAGCAGCGTGCTGTGATGGCGACCGAGAAGAGTGAGGCAGAGGCGAGTAAGTTGAATAGCGCCCTGGAAGCCGCTCAGAGCGAGAAGAACCAAGTCGCTGAGCAGCTTGCTGTATTTAAGGCTCAGATGGTCGCTGAGCAGAAGGTTCAGCAGGAGCAGCGCAAAGCAAGTGCTCAAGAAGCTTCTCGTCAGGCCGAACGCTACACCAAGGTTCGCGCTGAGCGGGATGAGGCAGTTAAGGATGCTGCTAAAGTTCGCGAGGAAATCGCTTCTCTTCGTGGACGTATTCAGGCGTTGGAGGAAGTAATGGCTACCCTATCGAAGGATATAAATACAAATTCTCCTAAATAGGGTGACCGTAAGGCTTTGTGCGAAAAATAAGCATTAGGGGAGACATCAAGCTCAAAGACCGTAAAACCAGGGAAACAGAAAGGAAAGAACGCCGGATAGTAAAGACTGGTACCGCGTATAAGACGTTTGGAATGCTTGATGAAGCCGTCGCGTATGCTTGGAAGATGTAGACTATTAAGGGAGTCATTGACTGTATTTTAGGGTCGCGGGCCGATAACATGAAGCACAGAAACTGATTACATCTGTTTTTCGGGACCACATTAACTGAGAATGGGACCGGTGGTCATGCCAGCGGCGCCCTAGGATGGCTCGGGCTCAGAAATGGGCAGTATTGGCGATTACGACTCCACCAGCTTTGCAATCGCTTGCATTGGCAGTATCAGTCGAAGAGAGTCTGGTAAGCAAATAAAGCCATTAGCCTCGTAGAAGGCAGCCGCCTGTTCGCTGATGGCATCTACGATGAGCATGGAAGATCCAATAGAACTTGCGCTCGCATAAGCCCGCTTCACCGCATCCGCAAGCAACAGTGCGCCCAATCCCTGTCTTTGTTGATGACTTGCGACCGCCAGACGGCCTATAAGGGTTGCGCTGACCAAAGGATAGCGCGGGACGTGTTTGCGGGCCTCTACTGGTACGTCCCCTTGCGCGAGCGCGGTCGCACACAAAGTGTAGTAGCCAAGTACTTCAGTCGGTTCGCGCGGATCGACGAGAACGAATACGCCGTTGATTTTGCGCTTCACATCCTGATTGGCTTGTGTTTTGAAATAGCGATCCAGGCTTTCGACGCCGCAGGCAAAGCCAGCACGGTTGTGATGGGAGCCGAATGGTTCGATTTTTAAGTCTGGCGATATCGCCTCAGTCATTTATGAAATGATCCGCCGTTTGTGCTCGGCCAGTGCGCGAACAAGTCGTTCACTTGCTTGCGGTGGGCTCATGAGCGTATCGAAAAATACCTTTCGGTCAAGCTCGGAAAGCATAAGTGTTTCATGCTCCGCAATGGTTCGTCGTGCAGCATCGGTAAGTGCCGCTATACAAAAGTCAGTGAGTTTTCGTGATTCCAGATGAGCTGCGCGTTCGATTAAGTCCTTGGTTTGTTCATCCAAACGAAAACCAAGCCTTTCTTTGCGTACTGGGTTTTGTGCTAACTGCAAGTTCTTGCTGGACATGGGTAACCTCATCGGTCGTGTTCTTCATATTGGTTGATATTGTACGTCAATATGACGACTTTTCATAGTCATACCATTTCTTCAAATTTATTGTTCGATGAAACTGCATTCGATTTACTATTCTCTGATGAGCCTAATGGTAGAATCATTTATTCATGTTTCGCCAAATTCGCCCATCAACACGATACTTAATGAGAAGAGAAGCATCAAAGAAATCGAGAAATGGTGGGGAATACCGTTTATTGTTACCGATACGGTTGAAGATATAGGCGATCCAGACTATGAAACGCTTATGGATCGATTGAGCGAATGGTCAGATATCAAAATCAATGACCGAGAAACGTGGGAAGCGATGGTTCGAGTAGTTTCCTAGCGGAACAAGGCTTTTGGGTCAAAGGCTTGGATGGCTGTTGAGATCGGTCGACCGAATACGAGGCATTTTGGAACGATTGATGAATCTGTGAAGTATGTTCGGAATATGTAAGCTATTAAGGGAGTAATTGACTGTATTTAGGGAAAGGACATTTTCATTTTCCTGATATGACTACAGATTGATCGTCGATACCCTTATTTTTTCTTTTTTTACCTTTTTTCTTTTTTTAAGAGCGTTGGAAGCCTTTATTTATAAGGGATACAGCACGAATATGACTACAAATTGATCGCTATATGACTACAGATTGATTGTCATATAGCGACAAATTGATCGTTTAGAAACTACAGATTGATCTCTTAGGACTACAAATTGATCGTTAATAACTACACCGTTATTAATTTGTAGTTGTTTTGGCTATTAAACGGGCGTATAGTCGAGGCACACTATCATATTGTAGCCAGATACTAATTTGGACAAGCCCACTTACTTAACCGTCGTTAAATCGAACAAGGTCGTCGAAGCCAGCTATATGCTTACGTTGGCTGAACAGCGGGTTTTGTTGGCGTGCATTGCGCAGGTCGATTCGACGGCGGAATTGTCCGAAAACTTTCGGTTCGAGGTTACCGCTTCTGGCGTAGCGGACCTGGCCGGTCTGGATAGTCTTTCGAACGCTTACCGGGATCTCAAGAAAGCGGCTGAAAAACTCTACGAACGCAGCGTGATTATCGACGACCCGGATCCGGGTAACCCGCAAATCACGCTGCGGAAAACTCGCTGGATCAGCAGCATCGATTACGTGCCAGGAGAGGGGAAGCTGGTGCTCAGCTTCTCGGTCGGCATCATTCCTTATCTATCCCAGCTCTCGAAAGAATTTACCAAATACAAATTGATGCATGTCGCACGGTTCGAAAGCGTTTATTCGATCCGTCTATATGAATTGTTAGTGCAATGGAGTTCTGCCGGTGAGCGTGAAATCGAAATTGAGTGGCTGAAAAAACAGTTCCAGGTTGAAGATAAGTATGATCGTTTAGGTAATTTAAAAAAACGTGTCATTGACCCGGCCGTTGCCGAGATCAACGAACATTCAAATATTTGGGTTAGATATGGTCAACGAAAATCCGGACGAACTGTGACGCATTTTCAATTCAAATTCGGATTGAAGGATCAGCCGAAGCCGAGGCAACAATTGACCGACGCCGATATTGAACGCGAGGCGAGGCCGGGAGAGACGAGGGCGGCTGTGATCGCGCGTTTGACCGGTAATTCGGTGGCCAAGGACGCCAAGCCGGGGGAGACGTTCGATCAGGCCTTGCAGCGGAAGAAGGAATTGGCGGATGTTAAGCGGAAGTTGAGGTAAATTGGCAGGTTCCGACCCATCAACGACACACAACTGTTTTAATCAAACGACGCCTGCGCTACAGTTTGCGGTCATTTAAACGTCAGTGTGATCAGTGCGCAAGATCAGCATTTCGATTCCCACATTTCTCTTGGATAGCTATCGCAAATATAGGCAACGCACAGTATTCTGTGGTCTTGTCTTTCAAAGATCAATTCTTTAACTTTTATCAGATTCATGTCACCCAAAGCGAGCAAGCAAAGCAAAAGATACCAACCGCTGGAAAATCTCCGTAATCAACTCTTAAAGTTAGAACCAGCGGGACCAAACGGCTTTGAGGGTTTGGTTGCTACTGCATTATCCGATTTAACCGGATTAACCTTTCGCCTCGCAAAGAGTGGATCGCAATTTGGGCGAGATGCCAGCACGCCCAGCGGACGTTTTGCAATAGCAATGGAAGCCAAGCGTTACAAGGAATCGCTCCGCCTCGAAGATGTTGCCGGAAAAATTTGGCTTGCTTCCAATGAACTTGCCTCTGATGTTGATATGTGGGTACTTTGCGCCACTTCCGAAATGGGGGACGGAGTTCTTCAGAAGCTTGAAGATATGCTGGAAGAAAAAGGCATTACTCTGCTGATGCTCGATTGGACGGAGGCACCGTTACCTCGTTTGGCGGCACTCTTGGCAGCTACGCAATCATCGATCATACGATGGTTCACCAATTACACGTCAAAGGAAATTGCTGAAGCTATTGATGCGGAACTTAATACCCTTAAAGCGGATAACAACTTTATCCCCGCTCGCAATCAACTAATCAGAGATGCAAGTGCTAGTTATTGCGGACTGGCGGCGCTCAGGAAGATCAACCAGGATTGGATTAATCGAGTATTTTCTAATCGAATTAATTCCCGAACCGCGTTTGGACAATACCTAACCATACTGGACGAGCGGTATCCGGTAATTTCCCGTTGCCAACTCAATACGGCTCTTTCCGAGGCGGTTAATGAGTCATCCTGCGTTGCCATTCTCGGCCCGGAGGGGGCAGGAAAATCCTGGTTAGTCGCCAATTGGTGGGCCGCTTGTGATGACAAGCCTATCCTGGTGATGGGAGGCTCCTGGATGGCGGATCGGATCGATTCAAGAGATCCTTTACTAACATTGGCTAGGTTGTTGGCTGCTCAAAGCGAAGATGGAATAATCGATTCGAGCGATCATTGGCTAAGGCGTTTGAAACGTTGGAGGGAACATGGTCCAGTTTCCAACGCTGAACAACTCAGATTCTTGGTCGTTCTTGATGGCCTCAACGAAAGAAGTGGGATGCATTGGGCAGACACCATTTTGCTTCTAAAAGCTGAAGTTGAAAAACTCGGCGGTTGCCTAGTTACAACCTGCCGCGAAGGGTTTTGGGGTCGGGAAGTAGCGCCTCGATTAGCTGGGGTCACGATTAGGATTGTCCGAGTGGGCGGTTATACGCCGGATGAATTAGGTGATTTGCTCAAGCAACGTGGCATAGCAATTGACACGATCCCCGGTAAAGTGCGTGACTTTATCCTTAATCCGCGTATTTGTTCGATTGCCATCGATTTTCTGGAAAACCTTTCTCTGCAGGTTGATGCATTAACCGTTGAGCGGCTTCTTCTTGAATACTGGCGGCGGCGACTTGAGGAACGAGGCGACTTGACCGGTCATAGCCTTCCAGATTTTGAGAAATTGCTTAGATCCCATGCTAAACAATTTCGCAATGCACAGGGCGTTCAATTTGATCGCGACAACTGGCGTGAGCATTCTGGTGCGGCGAGGCGTTCGGACGGTCGCTCGCTAGAAAATGACTTATCGGACATTGAAGAAGGCGCATTTTTGCGAATCGCCCCTGACAGGGACGGATTTTACGAGTTCAAACCGGATATAGTCCCTTTTGCATTGGGATTGCTGATAGCGCAAGAATTACAAGACGAACTTCGAAAACCGAACCAAGAACCCAGGGAACTAATTGATCGCATCGTTGATGAGATTCGCGGTTTTGATTTAGTCGGAGAAGCATTACGCGCAGCCGCTGGTATTGGTTGTTTTAAAGAAAATTATCCAGCGGGGGGACGAGCTGCACTCATTTCGGCTTGGCTTGAGTTGCAAAATATTGACGATTCAGCGTATGACGCTCTTGTTGCCTATGTTTCCGCTTGTCCAGAAGCCGTTTTGGATACCGTCGAAATCGAATTCGATGAACGTTCTAACGGTAGTCGGAGAGATTGGCTTGTCGATGCGCTATTACAGAAAGGCGGAAATCAAAATGTCCATTCAGCAATAGATAAACGTATTAGTCGATGGCTTGGTCGATGGTCCCGAGTACCACAAATCTTGGGGGTATCAGATGAGCAAACGCAATCCCAACAGAGTGAGAAGGCTAAGCCTATTTTGGATAAGTTGGCAAATCTGACACCAATAGAAAAGGAGTTCTTAGCAGCCGCATGTTTTGAAGTAGATTCACCAGAAGCCGCTCAGCTAGATTCGGTCGCTGCCAAGTTGATGGCTGGATACTCTCAAGCGGAATATGCCGAAGCGGTTTTAGCTTGGGCTTTCACTCTGGCCATAACAAGTGGCTACCGGTACGGCGATGCCGATTTGTGCTGGAGCGTTCGGTTGAATACCACCGATTTTGAAGCGTTTGAACTCAAACTCAGGCAAGCTATTGACCGACTACTTACCAAGTCGCACTCCGAGGTTAGCAAAAAAGCCGCAGCGATTGCGCTACGTCTGATCGGTACCGTTAATGGTGCACTGGAAGCTGAACAATTAAACCCACGCGAATATCGAAAAGGATGGCGAGCAATCGAAAATTATTGCGCGACTGATCCATACGATCCTGATTCTGATAGACCGGAAAACTTAGAAAACGCAATTAATTTGGCAAACACTTTAAATCCTGAGATTCTTTGGACGCAATTCTCTGTGACTCAGGAAAACCATCAGCTGGAATTGATAACTCCTGCTTTGGTTCGTTTCCAACCGGATCTGATTGTTCATATAGTTCGAGAAGTATGCAAAACACTTGAAACTCGAAGTGAACTCCCATTGCGCCAACTTAGTTGGAATCTACCAAGATTCAGCCCCCTTTTTGACGAAGATACGCTTAAATCCGTTGTAACAGGCTATGAACGGATAGTAGTGCAGCCCGATCTTGTGGATGAAAACGATAAAACATTCGTTACTGGATTTATTCTACTAAGTCTATTGCCGCACTATTCTGCGCACGAACAATTAGCGCTGTTTCTGAGACTGCCCGCTGTAGTTGGCGAAATGTATACGTTTCGCGATGTGTTCAAGGCACTTGATGAGACGGAAATTGAAATGGCTTTAATTTTTGCTCAGTTCGATCCGGGGAAATTGAGACGAACTTGTTTTTTTATATCCGCTCATCGTCCGACGCTAACAAATCGCAGTCGTGAAATTTTGGGTTTGGCTCTCACAGATAATGATCCTCTTGTCGTTACGTGCGCTTCCGATGTTGCCTTTATCGCGCAGGATAAATTTCTTGATGAATTGGTGATTACGGCAGCTAAGCAGCGAGGCACCAGCAAATATACTAGGGAAACATTTCACCGAGACAGGGCTGTTACCGCCGCTGTAGTGTCACTCGATCTTTGCGAAGCGATTTCTTTAATTGCGCCACGTTTTTTGGGTCGTGCAGCCTCGAAGCTCAACGGCGAATTGGCCGACAGAATTGAAGATGAAATTGAACATGCAGTTAATCGTTTGTTAAAACCTGTTCTGGCTAACGTACCAAGTTTGGGGACTTTAAATCTCGATATTGACCAAACTGCACGAGATCCTATGATTCATGTCGAGGAACGTGTCCGAGAATTTACGGGCAATGCAGATGACAGTTTGCAAACCTTTGTAAATTCCTGTTCATTGGATAAACATTCAGAGAGACTTAGACTCCGGGATCTGGAATTCAGAAGCTACACCGAGCAGCTCGAAATGGAAGGGGCTCTATGCCTAATCCAAGAACCTGACCGTATCGCGTTGACGCAACTTAGCAGACGAAATCCGAATAAAACAATAGCCTTGGCGAATCGGATTCTCGAAGAAGTAAATCCTGAAAGATTGAGTGCCGTTCGAAGCTTTGCCCTCGCTCTTGCGGAATCATTGGCAGATACCAACCCGACTACTACGTCTGATTTATTCAACCATCTTTCCAGTGTCGACAGCATAGTAAATATCAATATCGGTGACGCCAAAATTCCTCAAGAAGCAGTTACTTTGTTTGCTGGGCCAGACGTTGAGGTTTTATCTAAATTAAGAAAAAAAGCGCTGGTACAAGCAAAAACTGATGCCGAGCTTCAAACTCTGATCTACGCAGCCGAAAGATCCGGGCATATTGACTGGCTTGAACACTGGATAGCTAACGAAGTAGCAACAGAAATACCAGGCCGCATTGCAAGGGGATTGATGGTTGAAGGTCTTAGAAATTTTGGTTCCGTAACATCGCCATTTCTATCGCGTGACTGGGGTCCCGGATTTTTGGGCGAGGTTGCAAAACAAGCTCGTTTTTCCCATGAACGAAATATCTGGTCTCGAACTTGGGCGACCAAGGCATTGCAAGCAAATAATTCTTTAGACTTTTGGCGCTGGGGAGAGCTTACTGTGGGTATTGTTGATATTCGGGCTTTTCATTGGTTTGACCTGAACGTAGATAACCCGCTGGTAAAACAATTTGGTAAAGAGCTTTTCGGACGGATCCGAAGCGAGTCTGAGAAAAGGACCAAAAAAAGAGAAGAGACGCTATTTGGCATAAAGAAA